>NZ_CAXUQC020000001.1:0-5000924 GCF_964253025.1 Rhizobacter sp. LjRoot28 | reverse complement strand
ACATTGCAGAGCGCTTGGCTTCTGCGTTGCTGACCGCGTTTCGCAGCGTTCAGCAGGACGACGATTGTGGCATTCTTTTCTACAGACTGTCAACAACCGCTTTGCCTTTTCTTCGCTTTGCGCCGCTGCGTTCTGGCTTGCTGCCGTCCCGCGCTGCGATCAGCGAAGTCCATGACTGTAGCACGATTTCTGGCCTGTGCAACAGGACCGTCACACATTGTTGAGCCGCCTCAAGCGGCTGTCGGCGTGGCGCGTGCGGAGCGCGGAGCGAAGAGGCCCTGGCTGACCGCCTCGGGGTCGTCGCTGGCCAGCACCTCCTGCAGGTGTTGGCGAAGGGCGCGGGTGTCCGCGCGCAGGACGCGTTGCTTGATCGACGAGATGCGGGAAGGGTGCATCGAGAAGCTGCGAAGTCCCATGGCCAGCAACACGTCGGTGAACGCGGTGTCGCCCGCCATCTCGCCGCAGATGCTCACAGGCTTTCCCGCGGCATGTGCTTCGGCGATCGCGCGGTGAATGAGCTGCAGTACCGCCGGATGCCATGGGTCGTACAAATGTGCGACTGCCTCGTCGGCGCGGTCGATGGCCAGGGTGTACTGGATCAGGTCGTTGGTGCCCACGGACACGAAGTCGAAGTGCTTGAGCAGGCGCGGCAGCATCAGGACGGCGGCCGGCACCTCGACCATCGTGCCGATTTCCACGTTGCCCCAGGCCTTGCCGGCCTCGTCCAATTGCTGCTTGGCCTTGGCGATGGCTTCGAAGGCCTGACGCACCTCGCCCAGGTGCGCCACCATGGGGAGCAGCAGTCGAACTTTGCCATGGGCGCTGGCCCGAAGAATGGCACGGAGCTGCTGCCGAAACATCCCCGGCTCCGAGAGACTCCATCGGATGGCACGCAAGCCGAGCGCGGGATTGAGGGCGTGTTCGTGCCGTAGTTCATTGGCGGACATCCGGTCCAACGGCTTGTCGGCACCGATGTCGACTGTGCGAATTGTCACGGGCAGCCCGTTCATCGCCTCAACCGCTGCGCGGTACGCCTCGAACTGCTCCTCTTCCCCGGGCAGTTCCCCTCCCCGGTTCATGAACAGGAACTCGCTGCGGAACAACCCGACGCCCACGGCGCCTGCCTCCACCGCAGCGGCAGCGTCACCCGGGAGCTCGATGTTCGCGAGCATCTCGACCCGCTCGCCGTCCAGCGTAATCGCCTGCGTGTGCCGCAGCCGTGACAAGCGGTCGCGCTCCAGCCCGCTCTGCCGTTGGCGGAAGCGGTATTCCTCCAGCACGATGGGCGAGGGGTCGACGACGACGACGCCAGTGTCGCCATCGATGACGACCCAGTCGTCCTGGCGGATGATCCGGCTCGCCTCGCGTGCCCCCACCACCGCAGGAATGTCCATGCTGCGGGCCACGATGGCGGTGTGGGACGTCTTGCCGCCGACATCGGTCACGAAACCGGTGAACACGCTGCGCTTGAACTGCAACATGTCCGCCGGGGCGATGTCGTTGGCAATCAGAACGAGCGGATCTTCACCGGCGAAGTCACGCGGCGGCACGCCCGGCGCCGGTGCATAGGACACGGATGGCCCGCGTGCCATGGCCCGCAGCAGCCGCTCCACCACCTGCTCCAGGTCGGCCTTGCGTTCCCGAAGATAGTCGTCTTCCATTTCGTCGAACTGCCGGGCCAGCACCTCGAGCTGCGCCGACAGGGCCCACTCGGCGTTGTAGTGCCGTTCGCGGATCCACTGCTTGGTGGCCAGCACCAGCGTCTCGTCGCGCAACAGCATCAGGTGGACATCGAGCAACGCCGACAACTCGGGCGGGGCGTCCACCGGCAAGTCGCGCTGGAGTGTCGTGAGTTCCAGCGCGACGGCGTCCCGGGCCCCGCGTAGGCGCTCGGTCTCGGCCTCGACATCGGTCTCGTTGATGAAGTAATGCGCGACGTCGATGCGGCTCGAGGCGACCAGCACCGCGCGCCCGATGGCGACACCACGGGAGACGGGCAGACCGAAGACCTGAAAGCTCATGAGCCATCGTAGCAGCGGCTTTCGTGCCCCCGCATCAGGGTCCGCCCGCGCGACCCGTGTCACTGCGGCGTCATGCCCGCTTCATGGCCGCGTCACGCCTTGCCGCAACCATCCTGTCATCTACAGGAGAACGCCATGAGGGACCTGCCGCTGCCGACGATGCCGATTTCAGACCTGCTGGGCGAGTCTTCCCGGAGGTCGCTTCACCGACGCTCCGCGCACGTCCCGCCTGCCCGCAGCGTTGCAACCCGCCTCGAAGTGGTTTGGGCTCGCGATGAAGCTGACGTTCGGCAAGCGCAGCAGCTGAGGCACCTCGTCTTCGCCGAGGAAATGGGTGCCCGACTGACCGTGCCCCATGGCAGCCCGGCGGGCCACGACATCGACATGTTCGATCCGTACTGTGAACACCTGCTGGTGCGCGACGTCTCGAACGACGGCGAGCCGGGTTCCGTGATCGGCACCTACCGGGTACTGACGCCGGACGCAGCCAAGCGCGTGGGCGGTCTCTACAGCGACACCGAGTTCGACCTGACTCGCCTGCGCCACCTGCGTCCCACGATGGTGGAACTGGGCCGCTCGTGCGTGCACCCGGACCACCGCTCGGGGGGTGCCATCCTGGCCCTTTGGGGCGCCCTCGCCGAGTTCATGGACCGGAACCGGCTGGACACAATGATCGGCTGCGCAAGCGTCAGCATGCGCGACGGCGGCCATGTGGCCGCCAGCCTGTGGGAGCAGCTGCGCCGCCAGCACCTCGCACCCATCGAGCTGCAGGTGCGCCCGCGCCTGCCTCTGCCCGTGGAAGAACTGCAGCAGGACCTGGCAATCGAAGCCCCGGCCCTCATCAAGGGGTACCTGCGCTGCGGCGCCAAGGTGCTCGGTGCCCCGGCCTGGGACCCTGACTTCAACACGGCGGACCTGCCGATGCTCATGCGCATCAAGGACCTGCCGGCGCGCTATCGCCGTCACTTCCTCGGCGCTTGATCGAACCCATGCCGGCCCGGCGGGCCGGCTGTTCTCATTCGGCTTCGCCGAACTTGTCAACGATCAACTGACGCAAGGCATCCATCGCGGCCCGCTCGTCGACCCCGGACGTTTCCAGCTCCACCTCGGCGCCCAGTCCCGCTGCCAGCATCATCACCCCCATGATGCTCTTCGCGTTGATGCGCCGTTCGCCGCGCGACATGAAGACGTCCGACTTGAACGTGCCTGCCAGCTTCGTGAGCTTGGCCGACGCCCGGGCGTGCAGGCCGAGCTTATTGCTGATGGTGATGGTGGACTTGATCATTGGCACCCGGTTTGAAGGCTTGATTCTGCGGCCGTGAGACGGCCACCTGCATCACGCCCTGGGTGGCGCCGGCCACGGCACGAGCCACCAGAGCGTCGAGCGGTTCATCGGCGTAGCAGAGCGAACGCCACAGCATCGGCACATTGACCCCGGCGACCACCTTGACGTGCACGCCGTCGGCCAGACGCTGCGCCACGTTGCAGGGCGTTGCGCCAAAGACGTCGGTGAACACCAGCACCTCGGGCGAATTCACCTCGGACAGCAGAAGGCGCGCCTGGGCCTCGATCTGCTCCGCGCTCATGTCAGGCAGCACATCCAGGGCCATCAGGCGGCTGGCGCAGTCCGGGAACGCATGCTGAGCCACCGCCTTCAGCGAAGACGCCATGGGGGCATGGGCGATGATCAGGAGACCGGGCATGGCATCGAATTATCGGGGCTACCGGGTAAAGCAGGAGGGTAGCGGCCCGCCCCGAGCCGGAGCGTCGGCACCGCCGCACGCACCATTAGACATCAGCGAACGCTCGCGCGTTGCAAACCCCGGGCGCTTGTCCCCTCATGGCGACAGTTCGACGCCTTCGAAAAAGGTGTCTGCGGCAGCCTGCGGAACGGTGCGGCCCTGCACCAGCGCCTGATACACCCGCGTGCCGTGCGCCAGGTACATCGACTCCTGGTGAATCGGCGTGCCATCGGGGAGGCGCCCCTCCAGGCGGAACCGTTCGGCGGGAGGAGCCGAAGGCGCCCCGCGCAGGCGCGGCACCGGTCCGGCTGGCGCGGGCGCCGCGCCGAGGTTGCCCGCCTGGGCCGCGCGCAGCGCCGCCAGCGCCGCGGGAATCCGCTCGGCATGCCCGACATCCAGCGCGGCGACAGCGAACATCGCTCCGCCCGCTTCGCACGCCGACATGGTCAACGGCGCAGGAGCGGCGCCACCGAGGCTGACCGAACGTGTCTCGACCGTCGGCTTGCAGGGAAACAACACCACCGCACCCGGCGCCCGCGCCTGGCGCCAGTCCAGTGCCGGCGAGCAACCCGCCAACCCGAGCAGCAGCATCGGCAGCAGCGCGACGGTCGGCACGAGGTGGCGGGAGCGCTTGGGGCAAGGCAAGGTCATGGCCGCATTATCGACGTGGGCCTGCCGCACAATTGCCGCATGACCCAGTCGCCCTCCCCTTCCCAGCCGCAGTCCCTCGCCGGCGTGCGCGTGCTCGACCTCTCACGCGTCCTGGCCGGCCCCTGGTGCACGCAGACACTGGCCGATCTCGGCGCCGAGGTGATCAAGATCGAGCGCCCCCTGCGAAACGGCGCCGGCGGCGACGACACCCGAGGCTGGGGCCCGCCCTTCCTCAAGGGCCGCGACGGCGCCGACACCGCCGAGGCCGCCTATTTCCTGGGCACCAATCGCAACAAGCGCTCCATCACGGTCGACATCGCCTTGCCGGAAGGCCAGACCCTCATTCGCCGACTGGCCGCCCAGTGCGACGTGTTCATCGAGAACTTCAAGGTGGGCGACATGGCCCGCTATGGCCTGGACGCCGCGACCTTGCGCGCGGAGCAACCCCGGCTCGTCTACTGCTCGATCACCGGCTTCGGCCAGAGCGGCCCCTACCGCGAGCGGGCGGGCTACGACTACGCCATCCAGGGCATCGGCGGCCTGATGAGCGTGACGGGCGAGCGAGACGATCTGCCCGGTGGCGGCCCCCAGAAGGTGGGCGTGGCCGTGGCCGATCTCTTCACCGGCATGTACGCGACGGTTGCCATCCTGGCGGCCCTGCGCCACCGTGACGCAACGGGCGAAGGCCAGGCGATCGACATGGCCCTCCTCGACACCCAGGTCGCGATGCTGGCCAACCTGGGTGCGAACTACCTCGCCACGGGCGTGCCGCCCAAGCGCGTGGGCAACGCCCACCAGAACATCGTGCCGTATCAGGTCTTCGAGACGTCCGACGGTCACCTGATCCTCGCGGTGGGCAACGATGGCCAGTTCGCCAAGTTCTGCGACATCGCGGGTTGCCCGGGTCTCGCCACCGATCCCCGGTTCGCCCGCAATGCCGACCGGGTGCGCCACCGTGAAACGCTCGTCCCCATGCTGGGCGCCATCCTCAAGACCCGCAGCAAGAAGGACTGGCTCGAGGCACTCGAGGCCGCGAAGGTTCCGTGCGGCGCCATCAACAACCTCGAGGAAGTGTTCGCCGATCCGCATGTGGTGGCCCGCGACATGACCGTGTCCCTGGCACATCCACAGAGCGATGCGCTCAAGCTGGTCGCCAGCCCCATGAAGCTGTCGGGCACACCGGTGCAGTACCGCCGTCCACCGCCCCTGCTGGGCGAACACACCGACGAGGTCCTTCGGGAGCTTGGCTGGTCGGCCGACGAACTGGGCGCCTTGCGCCGCGCCGGCGTTCTCTGAGCGGAGCCGGTCAGCCGAGGCAGTCCCCCACGTTCGTGGCAGCCGCCCCCCCAGGTCCGGGGATTCGGCCCTGACAACCTGTCACAAGGAGACCAAGCCGGGTGACACTTTGACACTACTTGCCAGATCGACGCCCGCGGCGCTGCCGCCCCGGGCCGACCGGCAACCGGAGCCGCCATGGACCTGACCGAACTGAACCGCGCCACCGCGCTGCCGCCCGCCGAGGTGGCCCCTGCCGATTCCACGCGCTGGCGTGACATCGTCCAAGCACTCAGCGCCGAGATGGCCATGCCCCTCACGTCCGCGCTCGAGCGTGTGCAGGAGCTTACGAGCACGGGCCGCATCGACCGCGCCAGCCTCCGCGCCCTCGGAGAAGAATTGCGCCAGGCCCGGCGGACGGCCATGACGGGCCAGCAGCTGGCCCGCATGGCCAGCGCGGCGGGCCGGCAGTCGCCCGAGCGCCTGGCCCTTGCGGACGTCCTGCGGCAGGCCCTCGAAGCCCGCGCGAGCGAGGCTCAGGCGCGCGGCATCGCGGTGAGGCTTTCGCTTCAGCCCGCCGAGGTCATGGCAGACGCCACGCTTCTCTTCAACCTCGTCGACAACACCCTCGGCTGGGCGCTCGCCCACGCATGCGGACCGCTCGAGCTCCAGACCGACCTGAAACAGTGGCCCGTGCACGCCCGGCTCATCTGCCGATTCGTCCACCTGCCGGCCGACCAATCCGCGAACACCGCGGCGCGCGAGGCCGCGCACGCCGGGCTCGATACCATGGACTGGCGCCTTGTCGAACAGGCCGCCTGGGCCTGCGGTCTCACGGCGGCCCGACGCATCGAAGGGGTGACGACAACGCTCACCTTCGAGTTCCCCCGCACGGTGAATGACACGATGGAAGGCGTGAGCGCGGTCGAACTGGGAGAGGGCCACCTCGCCAAGCCGCTGGCGGGCAATCATGTGCTCGTCGTCGCCTCGCGGCGGGATGTCCGCATGCAGGTTCGCGACGCGCTGCGCAACATGGGCCTCATCGTGGACTTCGTCGCGTCGGTCGACGAGGCTCGCGACTTCTGCCGCGGCGGCCTGCCACAGGCCATCGTCATCGAAGCCGCCCTGCGCGGCGACCGCTTCAACGAACTGCGCAAGGAAGTCCGGACCAGCGGCACCGATGTCGCCTTCATCGAGATCATCGAGGAAGGCAGCACCTTCGAAGTGTCGGGCTTCGGAGGGCTCAACACCGCACGAGTGGGGCGCGACGCCATTGCCACATCGCTCGCCCCCGCACTGACCTTCGAACTCGCCAAGGTGGCCTGACGGCCTGACCCGGTGTGGTCGGGGGCGGTCAGCGGCCGCCGAAGACGCGACGCAGGATGGCGCTGCCGGTGCCGACCGGGTCCTGGCGGATGCGCTGCTCCTCCTCACCGATCATCAGGTACAGGCCATCAAGCGCCTTTTCGGTGACATAGCGCTCCACGCTCGCGTCCTCCGCGCGCATCAGGCCGAAGGCGGCGGCACGGCCTGCGACCGCGTTGTAGCGTTCGGCGAGCGCCACGCGCTGGGTGGCCCGCGTGACAATGGGAAGGAATCGCTCGCCGAGCGGGAGGCGCGTCTTGTCGGCGAAGAACCGCGTCACCGAGCCGTCCCCTCCGGTCACCAGCTGCCGGGCATCTTCGACGCTCAGGTTCTTGACCGTGCTGACCAGCAGGTTGCGCGCTTCCGGCACGGCCGCCTCGGCCGCCCGGTTCATGGCGACCACCAGGGCATCCACCCGCTTGGCCTGGCCGGTCGCGCGCAGCAGGGACGCCGCATCGTTGAGCACGCCCGGCAACGGGATGCGAACTTTCGGGTTGCCGAGGAATCCATCCACACGGCCGAGTTGTCCGATGGCCGCGACCGCCCCCCGCTCCAGCGCCGCGCGAACCCCCGTGGCCGCATCGCTCTCGCTGAAGCCGAACGGCAATGCGGCCCGAGCCAGCTCCGGCCCTGCCACCAGCCAGGCGCACAAGGTGGCTGACGTAAACTTTCTGCGCTGCATGAAACGACCTCCGACATGAAACTGACCCGTCATCTTGCCATCGGCGCCGCCGCGGCGGCCCTGGTCCTGGCCGCGGCCGGCGTTTACATCGCCGTCGGCTCCGGCACGCCGGCCCCTGACGTGGCCTACACGCGGCTCGATGGAACGACCGGCCGCACGGGCGAACTCAAGGGCAAGGTCGTGCTGGTGAATTTCTGGGCCACCAGCTGCGTCACCTGCATCAAGGAGATGCCGGACATCGTCGCCACGCACAAGAAGTACGCCGGCCGCTCGTTCGACACGCTCGCGGTCGCCATGTCGTACGACCCGCCTGCCTACGTCGCCAACTACGCGCAGTCGCGCCAGCTGCCATTCACGGTCGTCATCGACAACCTGGGCACCATGGCGCGCGAGTTCGGCGACGTCAAGCTGACCCCCACCACCGTGCTGATCAACAAGCGCGGCGAGATCGTCAAACGCTACCTGGGTGAACCCGACTTCGTGGCGCTCCATGCGCTCATCGACAAGCTGATCGCCGAAGGCTGATCCGCACATGGCGCGCGACGCCTGCCTTTCGAGGCGCTGCGCGCGTGGCCGTGCTGGCATGCCTGTCCAACGGCGGATCGACGGCCCGTGGCCCACGCAACGCGAAGCCGATGACGGCGCCCCGCACCGCGACGGACGCGCAGGTTCGACCTAAGACGTGATCGCAGCGGGCGACAACTCATGGGGCGCGCCCCAGGTTGTCGGTCGCCGAGCGCCTGCCTAGACTGCGGCATCCCCTGACCGGAGCCCGCCATGCGCATCGACTCGTCCCTCCAGGTGAATGGTCCCGCCTGGCAGGCCACGGCCGCCTCCCGCGCCACATCCTTCGACAGCGAGGTACGCGGCCGCGACCCGCAAACCATCGACCAGACGTTCGCCGCGCTAAGCCAGGACGTCTACCAGCGTGAGTCGCCGGGCGTGGGCGAATGGCAGCGGCTGGACGCGTCCGCGCTGGCGCGCGTCGGCCTGTCGGCCGCCGATCTGGAAGACCCCGCCACCGGCTTCCGCGCTGCGCTGTACCAGGACGGAGAAGGCAACCATGTGCTGGCGTTTGCAGGATCAGGCGACCTGCCCGACTGGCTGAACAACCTGCAGCAAGGCATCGGCCTCGACTCGGCGCAGTACCGCCAGGCGGTGTCACTGGCCAAGGACGCCAAGCTGGCCTTCGGCGATGACCTGGCCATCACCGGTCACTCGCTGGGCGGCGGCCTCGCCACCGCGGCCGCGCTGGCCACCGGTTCGCCCGCCATCACCTTCAACGCCGCGGGCCTGACCGACCGCACGATCGACGCACTGGGCCTCGATCCGGCCGCCGCCCGGGCCGATGCGGAGGCCGGTCAGGTGCGCCGCTACACCGTGGACGGCGAAGTGCTCACCACCCTGCAGGAGCAGGCCCCGCTGCTCCACCACGCCTTGCCGGACGCACTCGGCCGGCGCATCGCGCTCGACGCGCCGGCGCTCGAAGCCCCGAAGGGCGGTTGGCTCGACCTGCTTCGCGGAGATGGACTGCGCGAACGCATCGAATACGGGCTCGACCTCGCCAGCCGACCCATCACCTTGCACAAGATGGACGCGGTGCGCGAGGCCCTGGCCGCCGAGGCCCCCTGGAGCCATTGACGGGTGGCCCGGTATCGGCGCGCGCTGTGCCTTATGCTGGCGTGGGCCGCCACGGCCTGCGCGGCGAAGGACCAGCCCGACATGAACGTTCACGAGGTATTCGCGAGCCCCGCGGTGGCTGAACTGGCTTCGGCCGTCGCCCGGGGCGACAGCACGCAAGTCAAGGCCTTGGCGCCGCGCACCGGCGTGGCCGCGCGGGGCGATCAGGAGGTCACGTTGCTGCAGTGGGCAGTGCTCAACCGCAGCAATGCGGGGCTGCTGGCCTTGCTGGAAGCCGGAGCCGACCCCTCGCAGCCCGGCACGGGCGGCGCCACGGTCGTTCACCTGGCCGCCATGGCGGACGATCCCGTCTACCTTCGCACGCTGCTGGCCAACGGCGCCGATCCCAACGTGGCGCATGCCGCGACCGGCGCCACGCCGCTCATGTCTGCCGTGCTCGGCGAGCGCGAGCCACAGTTCCGCCAACTGCTGGCCGCACGCGCCGACCTGGCCCGCACCGACCAGCACGGCAACTCCGTCCTGCATGTCGCAGCCAAGGCCAACGACAGCGCACGCCTGCTCGACCTGCTGCGGGCCGGCGCCGATGCCCGGGCGCTCAATCACCAGGGCGCGAGCTTCCAGCGCTACCTGGCGCTCACGCCCAGCCGGGTGTTGAACGAGCCCTCGCGACAGCGCCGCGCGGAGATCGTCCACTGGCTCACCACGCACGGGATCGACGTGGACCGCGACCTTCGCTGAACCCGAGCCACGCGCCGGGCCCCGGCGCTCCACCATCGCCGCGCGCGAGACGACTCACGTGCCGGCCAGTGCCGACGATCGAGCGGCACGCGGCAACGCCCGGCCGTCAGGCATGAAGACATGCAGCTGCGACGGAGGGAAGTCGAACGGCACCTCATCGCCCTCCCTCAGCCGCTCGTCGAGCGTCTTGGCCATGAAGCTGACGGCCGGGTCGCCCGCCTCCACATAGGCATAGCTGTGCTCCCCGAGGTGCTCCAGGTGCGTGACACGGCCGCGGTGCGGGCCGCGGCCAAGCTCCACATGCTCCGGGCGAATGCCCAACGTCACCTCGGCCCCTGTCGCCAAGCCCGAGTCCGGCAGACGTTGCACCGCTGCCTTGAACGGCCCGACGGCGCTGCGGATCTCCAGGCTGTCGCCTGCGGCGCCGCTCGCGTTGCCCGGAAGAAAGTTCATGGCGGGCGAGCCGATGAAGCCGGCCACGAACTGATTGGCGGGATGGTGGTACAGCGTCAGCGGCGCACCCGCCTGGGCCACGCTTGGCAGCCCGAGCCGGGCGGCGTCGGGGCGCAAGAGCACGATCTTGTGGGCCAGGGTCATGGCCTCCACCTGATCATGCGTCACATAGACCATGCTGGCCGAGCCCAGTTCACGGTGGAGCCGCGCGATCTCCACACGGGTCTTCACGCGCAAGGAAGCGTCGAGGTTGGACAGCGGTTCATCGAAGAGGAACACCTGGGGGTGCCGCACGATGGCACGCCCGATCGCGACCCGCTGCCGCTGCCCCCCCGACAATTCGCGCGGCTTGCGCTGGAGCAGCTCGTCCAGGTGCAGGATGCTCGACGCCTCGGCGACGCGCCGTTCGATCTCGCCGGCAGGCAACTTGTGGTGGCGCAGCCCGAAGGCCATGTTCTCGAAGGCGCTCATGTGGGGGTACAGCGCATAGCTCTGGAACACCATGGCGACGTTGCGGTCGGCCGGTGGCAAGCTGGTGACGACCCGTCCCCCGATCTCGATCTCGCCGCTCGTCGGATCATCGAGCCCCGCGATCAGCCGCAGCAGCGTCGACTTGCCGCAGCCCGACGGACCGATGAAGACGCAGAACTCGCCCGGCTCGATGGTCAGGCTGATGTCCCTGAGCACCGGCGTGCCACCGAAGTGCTTGTTGATGTCGCGCAGCTGGATCCGGGACATGGAGACTCCGAAAGTGAAGTGGCATCAACCCTTGACGGCACCGGCCGTGAGGCCCGCGACGATGCGCCGCTGGAAGTAGACGACAAGAACCACCAGGGGCAGCGTCACGATGACGGAAGCGGCCATGATCGAGCCCCACGGCAACTCGAATCCTGACGCGCCCGAGATGAGCGTGATGGCCACTGGCACGGTGCGCTGCTCGGTGGACAAGGTGAACGTCAGGGCGAACAGGAACTCGTTCCACGATGCGATGAAGGCGAGCAGTCCGGTGGCCACCATGGCGGGCCAGAGCAAGGGCAGGAAGATGCGAAAGATGACGGTCAGCACGCCCAGGCCATCCATGAGCGCTGCCTCCTCCAACTCGCGTGGCAGCTGCCGCATGAAGGTCACCAGCACCCACACGGTGAACGGCAAGGTGATGACGAGATGCGAGATCCACAGCGCGCCCAGGTGGTCGTACAGCCCGAGGAAGTTGACCAGCTCGTACATGCCCGACAGCACCGCCACCTGGGGGAACATCGACACGGCGAGGATGGTGCCGAGCAGCAGGCCCCGTCCCTTGAAGTTCACGCGTGCGAGGGACCATGCCGCAAGCAGGCTCAAGCCCAGCGACAGCAGCACGGTACCCGCCGCGACGACCGCCGAATTGAGCAGGTTGTGCCCGAAGGGCTGGTCGCGGAACAGCGCTCGGTAGTTGTCCAGCGTCGCCGCGCTCGGCCACAGTGTCGGCTCGAACAGGGCCGTGCCTTGCTTGAACGAGGTGGCGATGGCATAGAGAAACGGGAAGAGCGAGACAGCGATGAACACCAGCGAGAAGGCTGCGTGGGCGGCCCGCGCTCCCACCCCGCGCTTCATGCCACCGTCTCCGGCCGCCCGGCGCGCACGAGCGCCAGGTACGCCATCGTCGACAACGCGATCACGAGGAACAGCACCGTGGCCGCGGCCGATCCATAGCCCACCATCTGGAAGTCGATCAGCTGCTCGCGAACGTAGATCGACATGCTCTGCGTGCCGCGGCTGTTCGACGTCATCACGTAGATCAGGTCGAACACCCGAAGCGCGTCGAGCAGGCGAAAGATCATCGCCACCGCGACCCCGGGCATGATCAGTGGCAGCGTGATCCGCGTGAACACGCGCCACGCCGGAACGCCGTCCACCGAGGCCGCCTCGTAGCAGTCGGCCGGAACCAGCTGCAACGCGGCCAGGATCAGCAGCGCCATGAAAGGGGTCGTCTTCCACACATCCACCATCACCACGGTGAACAGCGAGAGCGACGGGTCGGCCGTGAAGCCGAGCGGTCCGCTGATCAGGCCCATCGACAGCAGGCCATGATTCACGATGCCGAACTGGTCGTGCAGCATCCAGTTCCACATGCGCGCCGACACGACCGTTGGAATGGCCCAGGGCACGAGCAGCGTGGCCCGCAGCAATGTGCGCAGCCGCGAGGGATGATTGAGCAGCAGGGCCACGCCAAGCCCCAGGACCGTCTCGATGCTGACAGACAGCACCGCGAACACCACCGTGTTCCAGACGGCGTTCCACCACTCCGGGTCGCGCATCACCCCGTAGGGTCCGAGGTAGTTCTCGAAGCCGATGTAGCGCCAGTCGGAGAGATTCGCCAGGTGGGCGTCCGTGAAGCTGAACCAGATCGTGCGCCCGAGCGGCCAGCCCGCCACCGCCGCCAGCACGACAAGCATCGGCAGCAGCAGCCACCAGGCCGTGCGGACACGCCGCTGCGAAAGGGTCAGACCGCTGGCGTGGCCGCTCATTTCCAGCGGCCACCCCGGCCGAAGCGGTTCAGCGCGCCGTCGAGCTTCTTCAGCGCGGCCGGGGCCTGTGCCCGACCGGACAGCGTGTCGTGGGCGGCGTTCCAGAACTCGTTGCTCACCTGGTTGTAGCGGGCCCCGGTCACGGTGGCCGGGCGCGCCACGGCGTTGGTGAAGGTCTCGTACAGGTCGGCCATGAAGGGGTTGGCCGCCGTGATGTCCGCATCCTTGTAGAGGGCGCCGATGGTCGGGTTGTACGACGCCTTCAATGCACGCTGCTTCTGCACCTCGGCGCTCGTCATGTACAGGACGAGTTCAGCGGCCAGCTGCGGGTGCTTGGAGTATTTCGACACCGCCAGGGACTCACCGCCAAGTGTCGCTGCATGGCGCCCGTCCGCGCCGCCCTTGGGCAGCACCGCCACGCCGATCTTGCCCTTGACGGGACTGTCAGCCCCCTGCCCGAGCGACCACGCATATGGCCAGTTGCGCATGAAGACCGCGTGCCCGGCCTGGAACACGCCGCGCGATTCCTCCTCCCCGTAATTCAGCACGGCCTTTGGCGAAATGGTGCCCACCCATGAGGCCGCAGTCTGCAGGGCGGTGGCCGCCTTGGGGTTGTTGACCGTCACCTTGCCGGACGAGTCGACGACGGTTCCCCCGTTGAAGCTCGCCACCCACTCCAATGCGTTGCAGCTCAGGCCTTCGTAGGCGCGGCCCTGCCACACGTAGCCCCACATCTTGTCGTTGCCGGCGGCCCGCTCGGCGGCCTGGATCTTCGTCGCCGATGCCTTGAGTTCGTCCCAGGTGACGGGCACCTTCTGACCGTGCTTCTCGAGCAGGTCGCGCCGGTAGAAGAGCAACCCGGCGTTGGTGAACCACGGCATGGCGACCAGCTTGCCGTCCACGGTGTTGTTGGCCACCATGCCGTCGAAGTGCGCCTTCTGCGTCCCCTTGGCCAGCGGGCCCAGGTCCGCCAGATGGGCGGCCAGCAGGCCGGGCCACACCACGTCGATCTGGAAGACATCGATCTTGTCCGAGCGCGCACTCAGGACCTGCTGGTACAGCGCGAGCCGCTCGGTGCCGTCGTTCGGCGTGGAGACGATCTCGACCTCGTTGCCGGTCTTGCGGGCCCAGGCCCCGGCGGCCGAGCGGCACAACTCGAGTTCCTGGCCAAGGCCGCTGCAGGACACCTTGAGCGAGGCGGCCTCGGCCGTAAGGGAGCAGAGCACGAGTGCAGCGGCAGCGCCGCACCGGGACGGATGAAGCATCTGGGATCTCCTTCGGTCGCCGGCGGTGCCGGCAGATGGATTGCGGGTGCAACCCTAGACCCGAAAGAGCGGCCGTGGGCAAAGGCCGTGATGCCAGTGGGCGGAATTAGCCGAAGGATGACGCCAACTGGCTCAACGAATGAGCCAGCTTATCGATCGAAGCCGACACAGCGCTCGGCTTGCGTTCGCGCATTGCGCTGCTCGATGCAGGGCCGAGCCGCGACGGGCCGGCCCTGCCTGGGTCAGCGAAGCGTCCGGGCTTTCATTCGCCGAGCGCCTCGGCCTGCGAGCGCAAGCAGCAAGAGCGTGAGGCCCATCAGTTCGAGCGCGCCCGTCGCGCCCCCGCCGTCACCGCCGCCTGCGGGCGCCGCACTGACGGTGCCCGCGGGTGAGACGGTACCGCGCCAGCTGGCGACCGCTTGCTTGCCCATGTCGTCGGTCACGGTGACCTGCACCGTGAACGTGCCCGTGGCGACTGCCGCCAGCACGATGGCAGGTTCATCGGCCGCGCTCTTGATGAGAGCGACGGTGCCGTTGCCTTCGGTCAGCGACCATCCGTACGCGGACACCTTGCGCCCCGGGCTCGTCACCAGGTTGACTGTGGCCACAGAGAACGACTGGCCCACCATCGGTGCATCGTTTCGGGTCTGCACACCGACCGAGAGCGCGTTCACGTCAATGCCGAGGTCGGTGCTGTCGCTCTGCCCCAGGTCATCCTGCACCGTCAGACGCACGACGAACCGGCCGACGCTGGACGGAACCACCACGACGCTTTCACCCGTGTTGCTGCCCTGGAAGCCGCTCACGATGCCGCCGCCGTCCACGATCGACCACGTCCGACTCTGGACGGTGCGACCTGCGCTCACCTGGCTGCCGCTGGAAGACAAGGTCACCACTTGCTTCGGATCGGGCATCGCAGGCGACACGGCAATCACTGCATCCAGGAAGCCGGCCGTCGCACCCGCCGCCGCTGCACGCACGGCCGCATTCACGTCCAGCATGCCGGCGCCACAGGTCTGGTTGGTGCAGTAGCACTCATACTGGTCCACGCCGGTCGGCGCACGGCAGCTGGGCACATCCGCAGCAGCGCCGGTCGCCGGGAAGGGCCGGGCCGTGGCCTTCAGCACCTCGATCGCCTGGGCCGGCGTCAGCGACGGGTTCACCGACATCATCAACGCCACCGTGCCCGACACCAAGGGCGCGGAGAAGCTGGTGCCGACGGCGTAGTTGGTGCCGTTCGTGTACGTGCCACCCGCTGCGCCCGCGACCGGTACGGTCTTGCCGGTGTTCGTGGTGCTGAGGATCGGGTACTGGCACTCGCCGACGTCGCTCACGCAGTTGCCGCCCGGTGCCGACACCGTGACGTTGGGCCCGACGTCCGAGAAAGCCACCTTGGTGCCGGTGTGACGAACGCCAGCCACGGCGATGACCCCGGTGCAGTTGGCGGGAACGCCCAGGGCATGACCGGAGGAGTTGCCTGCCGCTGCCACGATCACCGAGCCGGCTGCCGTGATTTCAGCCACGGCATCGGCATACGCCGTGTTGCAGGCATCATCTCCGCCAAGGCTCATGTTGATCACGCGGGCCGGGTTGGCATTCGAGGGAGCGCCCACGACGGCGCGACCGGCCGCCCAGCGCATGCCGGCGATGATGTCGGAGTCGTAGCCGAAGCACTTGCCCAGCACGCGCACGGGGAGCAGCTTGCTGCCGGTCGCCACGCCGGCCATGCCGTTGCCGTTGTTGGAGAGCGCCGCGATCAGGCCGGAAACCTGCGTGCCGTGCCACGAACTGTCGGCCACGGAGCAGCCCTGGAACTTGGAGGTCGCCGCCTCGGCCGAGGTCACCCAGTCGCCCGGGTCCGAGGCGTCCGTGTCCCAACCATTGGTGTCGTTTGCCACCACCGTGTCGTGCACCATGTCCTGGCCGGGAAGGAACTGGCCGGCAAGATCGGGGTGGTCGAGACGGACGCCGGTGTCGAGGACCGCGACGACGACGCCTGCGCCTGACGCGACATCCCAGGCCAACGGGGCATTGATGCCCGCGGTCACGGAGGCGGTCGGGGCCTTCAGGTACCACTGGCCGCTGAGCGGGCTGACGCCGATCGACGGACCGTAGAGCGGGTCGTTCGGCGGGGCCAGGCGGGTGCGCCGGCGGTCGGGCACGGCATAGGCCACCTGCGGGTCCGCGCTCAAGGCACGGGCCAGTGCCTCGCTGTCGAGACCCTTGGCCATCATCACCTGGGCACGGTCCGAGATCGCACGGCCCGCGGTGAGCGTCTTGCCGGCCCGGGAGGCAAGCGCATTGGCGCGCGACTGCAGGACCGAGGCAGCATCGGCCCTGACCACGGTGCCGCTCAGTGGCGCCGAGCGCAAGGTGGACGCATCGTCCTTGAACTTGACGATCACGCGCGCCTCGTTCGCGTCGGACGCGAACAGCCGCGGCCGTGGTCCCTGTGATTCGCCCGCCGCGTTACCGGCCAGGCAGAGCGCTGCGAGACTCACGGCCACCCGGCCGCGCCACGTTGTTGTCGCTGTTCTCACTCGAAGGTCCTTGCTGGCCGGGCATGGCCCCCTGACCATCGCTCCTCGCCGCCTCGCGGTTGTACACGAGACGCGACCGGGCATTGTGGCGATGGGTGCCTCGCGGCGCGCCGGCGAGACTTTTTGCACTGAGGTTGTGCCTCGGTCCGGCAACGCTCACACGGAACGCGCTTCCCGCCGAGGCTTGGAGCACCGCGCGGCGACGGCGGGCGGCTCGTTCGGTCGGGTACCACGGCGGCCAGCGACGCCGGATGCCGGCACGTCGTGAGGCGGGCGACCCGAGGGACCGCCCACGGGTCAAACGCCGAGGTCCACCCCGGCGTGTCCCGCCTGCTTGTCCGCGTGGTAGCTGGAACGCACCATCGCGCCGACGGCAGCATGGGTGAAGCCCATCTTGCGGGCCTCTTCCTCGAACATCTTGAACGTGTCCGGGTGAACGTAGCGACGGACCGGCAGGTGATGGCCACTCGGCGCGAGGTACTGGCCGATGGTGAGCATGTCGATGTCGTGCTCGCGCATGTCGCGCATGACCTGCAGGATTTCCTCGTCGGTCTCGCCGAGGCCGACCATGATGCCGCTCTTGGTCGGGACGTTCGGCGCGAATTCCTTGAAGCGCTTCAGCAGGTTCAGCGAGAAGGCGTAGTCGGACCCGGGACGCGCTTCCTTGTAAAGGCGTGGTGCCGTTTCCAAGTTGTGGTTCATCACATCCGGCGGAGCGGCCTTGAGGATCTCGAGAGCCCGGTCCGCGCGGCCGCGGAAGTCGGGCGTGAGGATCTCGATGCGGGTGCGCGGCGACAGCGCGCGCACCTGCTGGATGCATTCGACGAAGTGACCGGCGCCGCCATCGCGCAGGTCGTCGCGATCGACGCTCGTGATGACGACGTAGTTCAGCTTCAGCGCCGCGATGGTCTTGGCCAGGTTGGCGGGCTCGTCGACGTCGAGCGGGTCCGGGCGGCCGTGACCCACGTCACAGAAAGGGCAGCGCCGGGTGCACTTGTCGCCCATGATCATGAAGGTCGCCGTGCCGCCGCCGAAGCACTCGCCGATGTTGGGGCAGGACGCTTCCTCGCAGACGGTGTGCAGCTTGTGCTCACGCAGGATCTGCTTGATCTCGTAGAAGCGCGTGCTCGGGGAGCCGGCCTTGACGCGAATCCAGTCGGGCTTCTTGAGGGTTTCGGCCGGCACCACCTTGATCGGGATCCGCGCGGTCTTGGCCTGGGCCTTCTGCTTGGCCGAAGGGTCGTAGGCGGGCGGGGGGATCAGCGTGGAATCGGACGACATCGGGTTTTCTCTGCAGCGACTGGGGTTCAACCCAGGTGGGACACCAGCCGGTCGCCCAATCGTTGTGCAACGGTCGTCCAGTCGGTGCGGACGCCCAGTGTAGCCAAGTCGACTGTCTGCAGGCTTGCGTAACCGCAGGGATTGATGCCCTGGAAGGGCTTCAGGTCCATGTCGACGTTCAGGGCCACGCCGTGGTAGGTGCAGTTGCGGCTCACCTTGATGCCGAGTGCGGCGATCTTGCCCAGCCCCTGGAAGGGCTCGGGGCGCGGCCAGGTGAGCGCCGCGTGTCCACCCGGGTCGGCGAGGTTGACGTAGATCCCCGGCGCGCCCGGCACCCGGTGTCCGGTGATGTCGAACCCCTCCAGCGTCTTGAGCACCGCATGTTCCAGCCGGTAGACGTATTCCTTGACGAAGATGCCCAGCGCCCGCAGGTCGATCAAGGGGTAGGCCACGACCTGGCCCGGGCCATGGTAGGTCACCTGTCCGCCCCGGTTCGTCTGCACGACGGGAATTCCCGCGGCGTCGAGCAGGTGCTCGGGGCGTCCCGCCTGGCCCTGGGTGTAGACCGGCGGGTGCTCGCAGAGCCAGATCTCATCGGGCGTGTCGGGTGTGCGCGCCTCGGTGAAGGCACGCATGGCCGCAAGCGTCGGCTCGTAATCGACGCGACCCATCCAGCGCAAGGTGGCAGGCGGGCGGGGGGCGCGAGGGGCATCGGTCATCGGAGGACGACCGCCCGGCGAGGCGGTCCGTGGAACGAGAGCGGTCAGAGCACCATCTTGACCATCGGGTGGGTCGTGAGGGTGCGATAGAGCTCATCGAGCTGCTCGCGGCTCGTGGCCGTGATGATGAGCGTGATGCCCAGGTAGTTGTTGCCCTTGCTGGGGCGCAACTCCACGGTGGCCGGGTCGAACCCGGGATCGAACTGCACCGCGATGCGCGTGATGGCCTCGACGTAGCCGTCGACGTTCTGGCCCATGACCTTGATGGGGAACTTCGACGGGTATTCGATGAGCGACTGCTCGGGAGGAATGTCTTGCATTTGAAAACTCATCGACGGCACATGGGGCTGCGGCCCCGGATTTCAACTCACTCACACCGACTGCATCGCCTTGGCGCGCTGGTAGGCCTCGTAGAGACGCCCATACACCGGCCCCGGCTTGCCCCGCAGGGCGCCGTGGCCGACGGGCTCGCCATCGATGCGAGTGACCGGGAGCACCTCCTTGGTGGCCGAACTCAGGAGCACCTCATCGGCCGCCAGCACCTCGGCCTCCGTCAGGGGCCGCAGGTTGTAGGCGATGCCCTCCTCCTCGCACAGATCGCGTAGCAGGTCGTAGCGCACGCCCTCGAGCACGAACTCGCTCTTGGCCGGGCCCAGCAACGCCCCTTCAGAGGCGATCCATACGTTGCTGCTGGAGGCCTCGGTCAGCTGCCCGTTGCGAAAGAGGATGGTTTCGGCCGCACCCTGGTCGACCGACATCTGGCGCGCCAGCACATTGCCAAGCAGCGAGATGGATTTGATGTCCGCCCGCTCCCAGCGGAAATCCCGCGCCGTGACACATTCGACCCCGTGGTGCCGTTGCTCGGCCGTGGGCGAGCGCAGCGGGCTCGTCATGGCGAACACGGTGGGGGCGACGTCCGCCGGCATGGCGTGGTCACGGGGGGCGACGCCACGCGTCACCTGCAGATAGACAAGCTGGTTGTCCGCCTCGTGAGCGGTGATCAGCTCGCGGCACATCGCCAGCCATTCGGCGGTGGTGTGCGGGTTGGCGATGCGCACCTTGGCAAGGCTGCGGCCGAGGCGGGCCATGTGCTCCTCGA
Source organism: Rhizobacter sp. LjRoot28 (assembly GCF_964253025.1). Classification (NCBI taxonomy): domain Bacteria; kingdom Pseudomonadati; phylum Pseudomonadota; class Betaproteobacteria; order Burkholderiales; family Sphaerotilaceae; genus Rhizobacter; species Rhizobacter sp. LjRoot28. The sequence continues at coordinate 4,980,945 of NZ_CAXUQC020000001.1, read as the reverse complement.
AGCGGAAGATCCGCTTGCCGTACACAGGCATCGCCTCGTAGATGCCGTCGCCGAAGAGGAACCCGCGGTCGAGCACGGAGACCCGGGCCTGGGCCAGCGGGCCGAACTCACCGTTCAGGTAGCACAGGCTGTCAGGAATCGCATGCATGGCGCCTCCGGCCGGGGTGGGGACCGCTCAGGTTACTTGATCCAGAGCCGGAGCGCATCCCATGCGCGTCCCAGGATGCCGGCTTCCTCGACCGCCTCCAGCACGACCAGCGGCCGCTCGGCGACCGCCGCGCCCGACGCCGTGGTCACCCGCACGGTGCCGACCTTCTGGCCCTTGGTCAGCGGCGCGACCAGCGGGTCGGTCCGCTCGATGCGGGTCTGCAGCTTGGCGCCTTCGCCCTTGGGCACGCTGACGAACAAGCCGCCGGTGCTGCCGAGCTTGGCTTCGTCGAGCTGGCCCTTCCACACCGGTACGGTCGTGATGGCCCGGTTGGCCTCGAACAGGCGCACCGTGTCGAAGGCCTGGAAGCCCCAGTTCAGCAGCTTCTGGCTCTCGTTGGCGCGCGCGTCCATCGACGCCGTGCCGAGCACCACGCTCAGCAGGCGACGCTTGCCACCGGCACTGCCGGCGGCGCCGAGGTTCGGAAAATCGCGCTGCGCCGATGCCACGAGGCAGTAGCCGGCCGCCTGGGTGTAGCCCGTCTTCATGCCGTCGACACTCGGATCACGCTGGAGCAGCACGTTGCGGTTGTTCTCGTTGGAGGCGGGAGAGCCCTCGAACCGGTACTTGCGCGTCGAGTAGATCGGGTAGTACTCGGGGAAGTCGATGATGATGCGGCTGGCGATCACGGCCAAGTCGCGCGCCGAGCTGTGGTGGCCTGCCTCGGTGAGGCCCGTCACGTTGCGGAACTGCGTGTTCTTGAGTCCGAACGCCTGCGCCTGACGGTTCATCATGGCCACGAACTGGTCGACCGTACCAGCCACCCCTTCGGCGAGCACCACCGAGGCGTCGTTGCCGGAGTTGACGATCATGCCGCGCAGCAGGTCCGACACCTTGGGCGTCATCCGCGGCTCCACGAACATGAGCGAGCCGCCACCCTTGCGTTCTTCCCATGCCCGCAGCGACACCGGCAGGGGCTGCTCGAGGGTCAGCTTGTGTTCGCGCAGTGCGGTGAACACCACGTAGGCGGTCATGAGCTTGGTCAGCGAGGCGGGATCGGCCTGGGCATCGCCCTCACGCTCGGCCAGCGTCTGCCCGGTGGTGAGGTCGAGCAGGATGTAGCTCTTCGCGGCCACTTCGGGCGGCGAAGGCATCTGGGCCCATGTGGCGAGGGTGGTGCAGCACAGCGCCAGGAATACGGCGATGGTTCTTTTCATGAGGCAGGCAATTCAGCAAAGGTTGGCAGACTCCGCAGCGGTGAAGCTGCGGATCGAATGAGGCACGTCCCGATGGTTCCTCGTACAGCGGTCAATGCGACCAGCCGCGCACCACCAGGCTCTTGAGCAGCGGCAGCTGGCCATGGAAGAAGTGGCCGGCCCCCGGAACGACGACGACCGGAAGCGCCTGTGAGCGCGCCCAGTCGAGCGTGGCGGACAGCGGCACGATGTCGTCCGCCTCGCCGTGGATCACGAGGGTGTCGGCCGGAACGTTCGGCACCTGCTGTTTCTGGGTTGACGGACCGACCAGCACGAGGCCGACGGGCTTCTGGTCGTCGGGCAGCATCGCGGCCGCTTGTGACGCCACGAACCCGCCGAACGAAAAACCGGCCAGCGCGAGCGGCAAGGCCGGATCACGGTGCGCCGCAATGACGGCCAGGGTGTCGTCGACTTCACCCCGGCCCTCGTCCCACTGGCCCTCTGAGGCCCCGACCCCGCGAAAGTTCAGGCGAACCGCGCGGTAGCCCAGCTGCACGAAGGCCCGGGCCAAGGTGGCTGCCACCTTGTTGTCGAGGGTACCGCCCTGCAACGGGTGAGGATGGCACACGACGGCCACGCCGCGCGGCGGCGCGTCCGGCGTGTCGATGACGCACTCGATCGCACCCGCCGGGCCGGGAAGGGTCTCGCGTCGTGAGGTCGGCATGCGCGACCCCTCAACGGCCCACGGTGGGCGGCAGCACCAGCCGCTCGACCACCACGCCGTTCTTCAAGTGCGATTCGACGATTTCATCGATGTCGCTGCGGTCCACGTAGGTGTACCAGACAGCCTCGGGGTAGACGACCGCGACCGGTCCGCCGGCGCATCGATCAAGGCAGCCGGCCTTGTTGACGCGCACGCCGCCCGGGCCCGCCAGGCCTTCGGCCTTGACGCGGTGCTTGCAGTGGTCGAACGCGCCCTGCGCGTCGTGGTCACCGCAGCTGGCTTCAGACTTGTCGCGCTGGTTGAGGCAGAAGAAGATGTGACGCTCGAAATAGCTCATTCGTCGATTCTACGGACTGACGCCGGGCTCGGCGCCGTTGCGCGCAATGCCGCGACGCTCGCGCGGTGGCCCGTCGCGTGCGACCACCCGACCGAAGAGGTACCCGAGCGCCACGTACGGCCACAGCCATCCGACCCACTGTGCGGCGCCATGGAAGCGGATGAAACGCCCCTGTTCCCAGGCCAGCAAGCTCTCGGCATAGTAGGGGTCGCTCGGGGCCTGCGCCACGAGCAGCACGAGCGCGGTCAACGCGATCAACCCGGCGGCAGCCGCCCCTCGCCGGGGCAGCCGCCAGGCCAGCATGCCGGTTACGAGCGCCGCGGCCAGGCCGGGCACGGTGGGCGGCGTGATCCAGGTCAGCGCATGCTGCGGGCCGAAGTTCAAGGCCGTCGACAGCGTCATCGACAGCGTGCCGAGGAGCACCGCGCCGACGACCAGCACCAGACGCCGCCAGCCGGGCGGCACGATGGCAAAGGCGACGAGGCACGGGGCCAGCGCGCCCAGCACCACCACCAGCCATTCACTGGCGCGCGACAAGGGCGTGAACGACGCCTGGGCCGTCAGCCACCCCTCTGCCCAGGCCTCCCAGGGCGTCGCCGCGAGTGCGGCCCCCATCGCCTCCTGCAGGCGAATCAGCACCTGTCCCAGCCCGAAGGGCACGGGCGTGGGGAACAGCAGGCCCAGCGGCCAGAGCAGCAGCAGAGCGATGCCCCCTGCGCTGTGACCAATGAACCAGCGGTCCCGCAGGACCTGCCACCGGTCCAGCCCGCCGAGGGCATGGACGCTCCACGCGAAGAGCACACCGAGGAAAGTGCCTCCGGCGTTGAGCACCCAGTCGAGGCTGGACGGCACACGCTGCGGCAGCAGGTTCTGTAGGGCCTCGAGCATGAAGGACAGCACGGCGCCACCGGCGGCGGCCCCCGCCAGTGCCACCCCGACACGCCCCCCGCTGCGCACGACGGCGCCAAACAGCAGGGCCCCGAGCGGCATGTAGCCCAGCAGGTTGGACACCACATCGAACGGCGTCCAGTAGCGGGGCCACGGCAACTGCACCCAGCCCGCCAGCGAAAGGCCAGCCGGCACGCTCCAGCCGGTGAAGGGGGAAAGGCTCGCGTAGGCGATCAGCGCGGCATACAGCGCCGCCAGCGGCGCGGCAGAGCTGCGATGGCGCGCCGGAGCCATGGATCAGAAGGGCTTGACCACCACCAGCACGACGATGGCCGCGAAGATCAGCACCGCAACTTCATTGAACACGCGGAACCAGCGGTCGCTTCGCTTGTTCGCGAAGGTCTCGAACTTGCGCAACAGCGATCGGCAGGCGTGGTGGTAGCCAAGGGCCAGCACCACCAAGGTCAGCTTGGCATGCAACCAGCCATTGCCCGGTCCCTTCCACAGGTCGAAGCCCAGCCACAACCACAGGCCCAGCAGCAGCGCCGGCACCATCAGCAGGCTCGAGAACCGGTACAGGCGCCGGGCCATCAGCAACAGCCGCTCACGCTCGGCATGGCTGTCCGCCGGCACCATGGCCAGGTTGACGAAGATGCGGGGCAGGTAGAAGAGACCGGCGAACCAGCTCGCCACGAAGATCAGGTGCAGGGCTTTGACCCACAAGTACATGCTGCTCATCCGCGGCATTATGGCGTCGCGCTGCATTCCCGCAGTAAAACTGAGCGAGCAATCACCGCCGTTGAGTGGGCCGTCGCAGTTGCGCGGCAGCGCTGCACAAGCCTCATGGTGCACAGTGCCCTCCATTTATGGCAGGCGCTAGGTCCGTCGATTGTTCAATCGTCGCAGGTAATGTCGTCGCGGCGCCATGAAAAAAGCCCCGGCAATGGGCCGGGGCTGAAAAGCCTTATCGCTGTCATCACGGCAAGGCTCCTGCTCAGGGAGGAAAAGCAGGGAATGACCGCCTTGCGGCTATCATTCGCGTACAACTTTAGCAGAAGCGGCCTGTCCGTAACGGGCCCTGAGCACCGTAAATACACGTATCCGCCACCCCTGCGGGCGGCCCGTCTTGCGGTCAGGTGCCGCTTCGCGATCCCCCTCTCCGAGGTCCTTGCCGTGCACACCCCGCCCCCTTTTCCGACCGCCCGTCCGCGCCGCCTGCGCCGTGACGAATTCACGCGTGCCATGGTGCGGGAGCATCGGCTGCATCCGAGCGATCTGATCCTTCCCGTGTTCGTGCTTGCGGGGCGCGACCAAGCGCACGATGTGGCGTCGATGCCAGGGGTGCAGCGGTTGAGCCTCGACCGGCTGCTGCCGGTGGCCGAGGAATGCGTGCGCCTCGGCGTGCCGGTGATGGCGCTGTTTCCCGTGATCGAGGGGTCCCTCAAGACCGAGGACGGCCGCGAAGCCACCAACCCGGAAGGCCTGGTGCCGACCGTGGTGCGCGAACTCAAGAAGCGCTTTCCCGAGCTCGGCGTGCTGACCGACGTGGCGCTCGACCCCTTCACCTCGCATGGCCAGGACGGCCTGCTCGACAGCACCGGCTACATCCTCAACGACGAGACGGTCGAAGTGCTGACGCGCCAGGCGCTCGTGCAGGCTGAAGCCGGCGTCGACATCGTCGCGCCGAGCGACATGATGGACGGCCGCATCGGTGCCATCCGGGCCGGGCTCGAAGGCCGCGGCCTGATCCACACCCGCATCATGGCGTACAGCGCCAAGTACGCGAGCGCCTTCTACGGCCCCTTCCGCGATGCTGTCGGCTCCTCGGCCAACCTCGGCAAGAGCAACAAGAAGGTCTACCAGATGGACCCCGCCAACACCGACGAAGCGTTGCGCGAGGTCGCCATGGACCTGGCCGAAGGTGCCGACATGGTGATGGTCAAGCCCGGCCTGCCGTATCTCGACATCGTGCGGCGCGTGAAGGACGAGTTCCGCGTGCCGACCTTCGCCTACCAGGTGAGCGGCGAATATGCCATGCTGAAGGCCGCCGCCCAGAACGGCTGGCTGGACCACGACGCCGTCATGATGGAAAGCCTGCTGGCGTTCAAGCGTGCCGGCGCCGACGGCGTGCTGACCTACTTTGCCCTCGATGCCGCGCGCCACCTGCTGGCGAACCGCTGACCCGGCATGCGCATCTTCCATGTCCGGGCTGACCAGTTCACCGAGCTGACGGAGTTGCCGGCCCAGGTGCCGGCCACGGGCTACCTGTGGATCGGCTCGGCGCGCCGAGAGTTCGAGGTCAATGCAGCCACCTTGCAGGCCGCCTTGCAGCGCTGGACCGGCGGGCAACTGGTCGACCTGCACATCTCCGACCTGCTCAACAGCCAGCTGCCCTCGCACTTCGACTACACCTCCTGGTACGACATGATGGTGTTCCGTCGCCTGGCCGCCGGGGCGGGCACGACGGGCTTGTTTCTCGACGACCAGACCGGCACCAATTCGACCGCCAAGGTGGCCCTGGCCTCCATCGACACGAGCCCGGTCGGTTTCGCCGTCTTTGACCGCGTGCTGCTGACCGTCCATCCGACCGACTGCATGGTGCGCGACCACTTCGCCAACAAGCTGCAGCAGATGACGGTCGGCGCGGAGGCGCGGTCGGAAGTCCGGCAGGGCATGCTGCGACTGCCCAGCACCCCGGCAGACCTCATGCTGCGCATGATCAACCACATGGTCGACAGCTACCTCGAGCTGCGCCGCCTGCTCACCCGGCAGCTCGGCTACCTGCAGCAGGAGCTCCTCAACCCGCGCAGCCATTTCGACAGCTGGCAGGTGTTCCTGGAGTCGCGCAACGCGCTTCACATGCTGGAGGACACCTGCGAAGACCAGCGGAGCGCGGTGGTCGAATGGATCGACGCCCTTGAAGAATGGCCCAACGAATCGGATCCGCAGGCGGCCCGCGAGCGGGAACTGCTGCGCGTTCGGTCGCGCGACGTTCTTGAGCACATCGAACGGGTGCTGTCACACGTGCGGCGCCTGGAGTCCTCGGCGGAGGCGGCGGTGCAGATGCACTTCTCGGCCCAGAGCAACCGCACGAACGACATCATGCGCACGCTCACCGTGCTCACCGCCATCTTCATGCCGCTGAACCTGGTCACCGGATTCTTCGGCATGAACTTCGACGGCCTGCCGCTGATCCACAGCGCCACCGGCGTGTGGATGGCCACGGCGTTCATGGCCGTCGTGGGAACCGCCCTCGGCTGGTTCTTCTGGCGCAAGCGCTACCTGAGCAGCTCCCGCCGCCCCTGAGGCCAGCGCCCCGCCGTCAGGATCCCCGGCGGTAGGGATCGGCAAAACCGAGCGTGGCCAGCACCTCGGTCTCACGGGCTTCCATCGCCTCGGCCTCGTCGTCCTCCTCGTGCTCGTGGCCCTGGGCGTGCAGTGTGCCGTGCACCAGCAGATGGGCGTAGTGCGCCTCGAGCGTCATGCCTTCAGCGGCCGCCTCGGCTTCGACGACGGGCGCACAGAGGATGAGGTCGGCCACCACCACGGGCTCGCGGGTGTAGTCGAAGGTGAGCACGTTGGTGGCGTAGTCCTTCTGCCGGAAGTCGCGATTGAGCGCGCGGCCTTCCTCGGCATCGACGAGCCGCACGGTGATCTCGGCGGGCGCGTCGAGGGCGGCGCGTATCCAGCGGGCCACCTTGTGGCGAGGCAGCACGGCGCGGTGACGCGCGTCGACGAACTGCAGGGACAGGGACAGGTCGGGCCGGGCCATGTTCAGCTCCGGTCGCTGGATGCGAGGTCGTAGGCCTCGACGATGCGGGCCACCATCGGATGGCGCACCACGTCGGCGGCCGTGAAGCGGGTGATGGCCACGCCGCGCACCCGGCGCAGCACCCGTTCGGCGTCGATGAGACCGCTGTCGACGCCGCGGGGCAGGTCGATCTGGCTCACGTCGCCGGTGACCACGCATCGGCTGCCGAAGCCCAGCCGGGTGAGGAACATCTTCATCTGTTCCCGCGTGGTGTTCTGCGCCTCGTCGAGGATGACGAACGCATGGTTCAGGGTGCGGCCCCTCATGAAGGCAAGCGGCGCGATCTCGATCTGCCCCTTCTCGAAGGCGCGGCTCACCTTGTCGAAGCCCATCAGGTCATAGAGGGCGTCGTGCAGGGGCCGCAGGTACGGATCCACCTTCTGCGTCATGTCACCGGGCAGGAAGCCCAGCCGTTCGCCCGCTTCGACGGCCGGACGGGACAGGATGATGCGCTGCACCGCGCTGCGTTCCAGCGCATCGACGGCGCAGGCAACCGCCAGGAAGGTCTTGCCCGTGCCGGCCGGGCCGATGCCGATGGTGATGTCGTGATCGTGGATGTTGTTGAGGTACAGGCGCTGGTTGTCGGTGCGGCCGATCAGGTCGGCGCGGCGGGTGCGCAGCACCGGCGTGCCGGAATCGTCGCGGGGCTTCGGGGGCTGGCCCCGTTCGGCGGCCATCAGCGCCAGCTGGAAGTCCTCGTGCGGGATGGGCTCGTCGGCGTGCTCGTACAAGGCCTGCAACAGCCCCATGGCCCGTTCGGCCGCCAGCTTCGCTCCCTCGACCCGGAAGAACTCGTTGCGGCGCGAGATGCTCACGTGGAGCACCGATTCGATGTCCCTCAGGTGGCCGTCCATGCTGCCGCACAGGTGCGCGAGGCGGGTGTTGTCGAGGGGCAGGAATTCGTGGCGCAGGATCACGTCGGCACTTTCAGGCGGCGGCAGGTCTGAAATGCTGCCGGACCCTCGATTGTGCCGCCAGCTGCAAGGCTGCGCCGGCGTGCGGCTCCTGCACAATCGGCGGCCATGCGTTCAAGCCTCGTATTACCCGCCGCCCCGCTTCTGGTGCCCTCCCCCAAGCCGCTGTGCACTCGCCCCGCGTCCCGGTGGGGCACGGCCCTCCGCCTGTTGGCGTGCTGGGCGCTGCTTGTGCTGTGCGGTGCCAGCCGCGCCCAGGCGGACCCGCCGCCCGTGGCCGTGGAAGGGCAGATGCGCATCCTCACCTCCGCCATGGCCGTGTCCGGCAACGACGCCCAGTTCCCCGCAGACCGCAGCGCGCGGCGCGTTCGCCTGCCGGACGACTGGTGGACGAGCCGGCCCAAGGAAGACGGCCCGGTCTGGTACCGCCTGCAGTTCGACGCTCCGCCGAGTGCCGACCGCCTGCTGGGGGCCTACATCGAGCGGGTCTGCAGCAACGCCGAGGTCTACCTCAACGGCCAGATCGTGCACAGCGGCGGTCGCATGACCGAGCCCGTCACCCGCAACTGCTACTACCCGCAGCTGGTGTCGCTGCCGGCGGCCTTGCTGCGCGAGCAAGGCAACGTCCTCGACATCAAGGTCATGGGCTACGCGCTGCAGCGTGTCTCCACCCGCCAACGAGCGGGCGGCTTGTCGGCCGTGAAGGTCGGGCCCTATGCCCTGCTCCAGGCGGAGCGGAACACCGACCGCTTCTGGAGCCTGACCACCGTCGAGATCATCACGGCCGGCACCTCCGTGCTCGGCGTGCTCGTGCTGTGCCTCGGCTGGCTGAACAAGCGCGACCCGCATCTGGTGTGGTTCGGCCTGCTGACCCTCACCTGGAACCTGTTGGCCTTCCGCATGCTGGCGCGCGAACTCCCGCTCGAGAACGCCACCGTCGAACTCCTGGTCTGTGTCGGCTGGGGCATCGTCACCGCACTGGCGGTGCAGTTCATGCTGAGCTATGGCGGGCTGCGTTCACGCACCCTCGAGATCGGCCTCGTGCTGCAGTGCATCGCGCTGCCACTCACGCTGCTCGTCGCAGGTCCGCAGCGGCTGTTCGTCATGACGAGCGCCTGGCAGCTGCTCATGGTGTGCGAGGTCATCGCCACCATGGCCTTGTACCTCCATGCCATCTGGCAACACCGCCGCGCCGAGTTCTGGCCGATGACCATCGCCATGGCGAGCATGGGGGGCCTCATCCTGATCGAGCGCGCCGTCCAGCACGACATGCTCGATCCGCTGCGGCTGCACATCTCCCACTTCGCCGTGCCCCTGGTGTTCATCGTGCTCAGCGCCCGGCAGCTGCAGGCCTTCAGCCGGGCCATGGAAGCCGCCGAGGCCGCGCGCAATTCGCTCGAGAGCCGCGTGGCCGAAGCCACGGCCGAGATGGAGCGCAACTACGCCCAGATGGCGGAACTGCGGGTGGAGCAGGTGACCGAGAAGGAACGCAAGCGCATCGCCGGCGACCTGCACGATGACCTGGGCGCCAAGCTGCTGACCATCGTGCACACCAGCGAGTCGGAACGCATCTCGTCGCTCGCACGGGAAGCGCTCGAGGAGATGCGGCTCTCGGTCAAAGGGTTGACCGGCAAGCCCCTGCCCGTGGGTGACGCGCTGGCCGACTGGCGCGCCGAGACGGTGTTGCGCCTGGGACAGGCCGGCGTCGAGGCCGACTGGCGCAGTCCGACGGAAGACCTCACGCAGCAGCTCTCCGCCCGTGCCTTCGTGCAGACGACGCGCATCCTGCGCGAGGCCATCAGCAACGTCATCAAGCACAGCGGCGCGTCCCACTGCAAGATCCGCTGCACGCTGGGCGAGCACGACTTCGTCCTGGTCGTGCAGGACAACGGCAAGGGCATTCCGATGGAGCTCGACGGCAAGTTGGACCGCGGCCATGGCATGGCCAGCATGAAGCACCGGGCCAAGCAGATGCAGGGCCAGTGCCTCGTGGAGTCGGGCCCGGGCTACGGCACGGTGATCCGCCTCACGCTTCCGCTGTAAATCGCACGGTGATGCATTGAAGCCGCCGCCAGCGCGCTGTTACGATCCCTTTCTCCTCCGCTAGCGTCACCGCCGGGCCCGCCATGAACAAGATCCTGCTGCTCGAAGACCTCCCCGAGATCCGATCGTGGCTCAAGGGACTGGCCCTCCAGGTGTTTCCCAACGCCCAGGTCTCCGAGGCGGCGCGCGTTCACGACGCCCTCGCCCTCGTCAGCGCCGAGCGCTTCGACGTCGCCCTGATCGACCTCGGCCTGCCCGACGGCTCCGGCGTCGACGTGGTGGCATCGCTGCGCGAGAACCAGCCCGAGGCCCAGTCCGTCGTGGTCACGATCCACGACGATGACGATCATCTGTTTCCCGCCCTGCAGGCCGGCGCGTTCGGTTACCTGCTGAAAGAGCAGCCGCGCGAGCACTTCGTCGAGCAGCTGCAACGCATCAGCCAGGGAGAGCCGCCGCTGTCGCCCTCCATCGCGCGCCGCGTCATCGCCTACTTCGCCAAGCAGAACAAGCCGCAGGAGCGTCCGCAGAACCTGCCGCACGTCTCGCTCACCGACCGCGAGAACGAGGTGCTGCTGTGGGTCGCCAAGGGCTTCACGCTGCCCGAGATCGGCGTCCAGCTGAACCTGTCGCGCCACACCATTGCCGACTACGTCAAGCAGATCTACCGCAAGCTCAACGTGAGCTCGCGCGCCGAAGCCGCCCTCGAAGCCCAGCGCCTGGGCCTGTTCCGCCGATGATCGGCCGCCTCACCGGCCAGCTGTCGGAGAAGAACCCGCCGCAGGTGCTGGTCGACGTCAATGGCGTCGGCTATGAGGTCGACGTGCCCATGAGCACGTTCTACAACCTGCCCTCGCTTGGCGAACGGGTCACCCTGCTCACGCACTTCGTGGTGCGGGAGGACGCCCAGGTGCTGTTCGGCTTTCTCACCGGCGCCGAGCGCGCCACCTTCCGGCAACTCATCAAGATCACCGGGGTGGGCCCGCGAATGGCGCTGTCGCTGCTTTCGGGCCTGAGCGTGAGCGAACTCGCCCAGGCGGTGTCCCTCCAGGAGAGCGGCCGGCTGGTGAAGGTGCCCGGCATCGGCAAGAAGACCGCCGAGCGCCTGCTGCTCGAACTCAAGGGCAAGCTGGGCCCGGATCTGGCCCTGCCGGCCCATGTGGCCACCGACGCGCAGGCCGACATCCTGCAGGCGCTGGTCGCCCTCGGCTACAGCGACCGCGAGGCCGCCCTGGCCCTCAAGAGTCTGCCAGCGGACGCCACCGTGAGCGAAGGCATCAAGCTCGCACTCAAATCGCTGGCGCGATAGCGGGTTCTCCCTGAGACGGCGTCGCCGGCGACGCTGTCGCGCGACACCCCCTGGCTTGAATGTGCACACCCGTGCAATTTGAATCCTAGAATTCGGGATCGCTCCAGGATCCCCATGCCGCAAACGATCTCCGACCGCCTGCTTTCCCGCGTCGAGCGCTCACTGCGCCGGCGTGTGAGCCTGGACGTGGGGCCGCACCTGGCTCGCTGCGCCGCGCAGGCGCGGGGCGACGAGGACTTTCTCGCCGCCGCCGCCCGGCTGCTCGCCAGCCCCCGTGAACGCGAAGCGTGGCTTGCCTCGTGGCTGGTCCGTCGCTCGGACTCCGATGACACGGCGCCCGCCCCGCTCGACGCCCTGGGCCCCGAGGGTTCGCCCTTGATGGACGGCTTGCCGAGCGCACCGGTGCCCTTTGCCCAGCACAGTTTTCGCATCAGCCCCGCCCAGCGCGAGCGGCTGCGCGACGCCCTGGCGTTCGAGCTCGGCCCCATCGCCACGCTGTTGATCGAGACCGAGGCCGCCCGATCGGCGTCGGCCGGTGAACTGCTCGCTCGCCTGCAGACGCACCTTGACGACGAGGCGCAGCGAACCCGTTTCGTGCAGGCCACGCTCAGCCGCTTCCCGCGGGACGTCTGAGCACCCACGAGCGCCCTGCCCCACCCGGAGCCCGTCCATGTCCCTGAGATTCAAGCTGAGCCTTGCCTTCATCGCGTTGCCGCTGCTGGCCTTCGCGGCAATCGCGGCGGCCGCGTACACGATGGTGTCGAGGCATGCCGAAGCGGAGGTGGCGCGTGATGCACGCCGGCTGCTCGACGCCGCCCTGGCAGCACGTGACTACAACATGGGTCACGTCCTGCCCCACCTGGAGCCGCTGCTCGACCGGCATTTCGTGCCCGAGGCCATCCCGGCCCTCGCGGCGGCCGAGACCCTCGCCCGCCTCACCGCCGCAGCGCCCGGCCCGGCGTACCGGGAGGCGACGGTGAACGCCGTCAATCCGCACAACGCGCCCGTGGCCTGGGAGCGGGAAGTGGTCGAGCGCCTGCGCGCGTCGCCTGATCTCGAGGAACTGAGCGGTGAGGTGGACACCGAGCGAGGCCGGCAGGTGTACCTGGCACGCCCGCTTCGCGTGACCTCCACCGCGTGCCTCGCTTGCCACGGAGCGGCCGATGCCGCGCCCGCCTCCATGCTCAAACGCTATGGCCGCGAGTCAGGCTACGGATGGACGGTGGGCGAAACGGTCGGCGCGCAGATCATCACCACGCCGTCGCAGATGGCCAGTGACCGCACACGCCAGCTTTTCCTGCCGCTCGCGGCGGCACTGGGCGCCGGGCTGGCGCTCCTCGTCGGCACGGTGAGCGCCCTGATCCACAGCTCGCTGGTCCGGCCGGTCCGTGCGCTTGCCCGGGCCGCCGACGACCTGAGCCAGGGCGACCTGAGCGAGCCCGAACTGGCCGAGGACCGCAGCGACGAGTTCGGCTCGTTGCAGCGGTCGATCAACCGAATGCGCCGCAGCCTCGTGAAGGCCACGGCGCTGTTGCGCGGCTGAGGTCGCTCACGCTGCCGGCAGGCCGCTCGGGGCACCGACGCGCGGCACCGGCCTTGCGGCCTCGGTGCCCATCGAATTCGCGGTGCAGGCCGTCAGAAATCCACTGAAGCCGACGCAACGAAGGTGCGCGGCGCGCCGATCACCAGGTAGCCCGAGCCGGGGTAGCCCCCTGCTGAGGTCCAGTGGTCCGCGTCGGCCACGTTTTCCACCCGCGCCCGCAACGTGACGACCCGATCGGCCACCGCCATCACGTAGCGCGCGCCGAGGTCGACACGGGTCCAGGCCGGCACCTTCTGGGTGTTTGCGGCATCGGCGTACTGGGAGGTCGTGTGCAGCACCCGGCCATCCAGCGTGAGGCCGCGCAGACCCGCCACATCCCACTCGCTGCCGAGCGTCATCTGGGCCTTGGGGGCCCCGATGGCACGCTTGCCGTCGGTCGCGCCGCCATTGGTCTTGATCTGCTCGCCGTCGAGCAGGCTCAGGCCTGCCAGCAACCGCCAGCCGCGCACCGGCGCGCCGAAGGCCGACAGTTCCATGCCACGGTTGCGCTGCTCGCCATAGACGCCATAGATGCTGGTGGCCACGTCGGTGTAGGCCTGGGGCTGCGTCACCTGGAAGACCGACACCGCGGCACCGACGTTGCCTCCGTCGTACTTGGCGCCCACCTCCACCTGCCGCGAGCGGTAGGGCTTGAAGGTCTCGCCCGCATTGCTCGGCACCGGGAAGCCGCCCGCGCTCGGCACCTTGGCCAGGCCTTCGAGGTAGTTGGCGTACAGCGACACCGCCTTCGTCGCCTTGAACACACCGGCGACGACAGGCGTCACCCGGCTGCGCTTGTTCACCGGCGGCAGCAGCGCGCCGCTGTTGTAGTCGTAGCCCGAGGCCTCGATGGTCTGGTGCCGCAGGCCGAGGGTCAGCAGGAGCCGGTCCTCATTGAAGGACAGCGTGTCCGACAGCGCGATGCTGTGCGTGCGCGTCTTCTCGGTGACGAGCGGGCTCGCGAGCGAGCCGCCGGCGAACGCCACCGTCGTCGACGGCGCGACCTCGACCGGCTGGTAGATGTTGTAGTTGACCTGCTCGTAGAACACGTAGGCCTGGCGGCTCTCGGAGCGGAAGGCGTTTGCGGAGGCGTTGACCGTGTGGCCGACGCCGGCGGTGCGGAACTTGGCGCGCACCCCCAGCTCGCCGGTGCGAACCGTGTCCTCCCGGGCGAATTCGCTGCGGTAGGCCGAGGCGTTGCCTGCAGCGTCGTTGACGGTCGGATTGCTGAAGGCGGACGATTCGTAGCCGCGCCGGGCGCCGAAGGCGGCCCAGCCGGTCACCTGAGGCGCCAGGTCGATCTCGGCCCGCAGGGTGCCGAAGCGGTCACGCTCGTCGGACCAGGTCCAGGGCTGCGCCATGTTGACCGAGGCATCCGGCGCATCGCCGATGGGCACGCCCGGTGCGAAGGTCACGCTTGGCTGGCCCCGCTTGATCTTGTGGTCCTGGTAGCCGACGTCGGCCGACACCCGCACGCGGCTGTTGCGCCAATCCAGGCCGACGCCCACGCCGGACAGTTCGCCGGACTCGCCGTCCACCGCCGTGTCGCCATCGCGGCGCACCGCGTTGACACGCACGCCGGTGCTGTTGTCGGGTCCGAAGCGGCGCGCCACGTCGGCCGACACCGAGATCTGGCCGCCGGACTGGCTGCCCGCGGTGACCTGCGTCAGTGGCTCGGCCGTGGCTCGCTTCGGCACGATGTTGATCGCGCCGCCAATGCCGCTGCCGCCCGGTGCCGCACCGTTCAGGAACGCATTGGCGCCCAGCAGCACGTCAACCCGCTCGACAAACTCGGACGCCAGGTACTGCCGGGGCAGCAGACCGTACAAGCCGTTGTAGGCGATGTCATCCGAGTACAGCGGAAAGCCGCGCACCATGTAGAGCTGCTGGTAGTTGCCGAAGCCCCGCGCCACCCGAACGGCGGGCTCGTTCTGGAGGACGTCGCCCACGCTCGCCGTCTGCTGGTTGCGGATGGTTTCGCTGGTGAAGCTGCGCGTGTTGAACGGCGCGTCCATGAAGTCGAGCGTGCCCAGCAGTCCCACCCGTCCGCCACGGGCCACCTGGCCACCGGCGAAGGCCGGGCTCAGGCCTTCGGCCGAGGCATCGGCGTTGGCCCGCACCACGACCGGCGCCAGCGTTGTGCCGGCCTCGGGTGCCGGCGCGTCCTGGGCGGCGGTCGTGCCGCACAGCGCGCAAAGCGCGGCCGCAAGGGCGATTCGTGAAGGGCGGAAGCCCGCCGGGGCGCGAAGGAACTGCATGGGACGGTGATCCATAACAATGAGAATGGTTCGCATTTTGATGGAAAACCCGCGCTTCGGGTGAACACCTTGGCGATTGCGCACAATGGGCTTCCCTGGATCCCGGACCTCCGCCTTGCCGCCTCGCGCCAACGACCTCGCCCGAATGAAGTGGATCGCCCTGGCCCTGCTCGCCGGCGCTGCCGTCGTGTATGCCCTCGCATCGGTGATGCAGGCGCGGCATCCGGCCTGGGGCTATGTCGCCGCATTCTCGGAGGCTGCCATGGTGGGCGCGCTGGCCGACTGGTTCGCCGTCGTCGCGCTCTTTCGCCACCCCCTCGGCCTGCCCATTCCGCACACGGCGATCATTCCCAGCAACAAGGACCGCATCGGCGAGAACCTGGCGACCTTCATCTGCGCCAACTTCCTGGGCACCGAGCAGGTGCTGCAGAAACTGAAGGCATTCAAGGCCGGCGACCGGCTCGCCGCCTGGCTTGCCGACCCGGCGCACGCAGCGCAGGTGGCCAGCCACCTCGGCGCGGTGCTGGCCCATGCGCTTCGCGCCCTGGACGACGAGCCGGTGCGCCACTTCTTTCGCAGCACGGTGCTGGCCCGGCTCGACCGCGTCGACAGCACCCGCCTGGTGGGCGAACTGCTCGACGTGCTGACGGCCGATGGGCGCCACCAGCGGGTGCTCGACGCATCGCTTCGCCAGCTCGGTGACATCCTGAACGACGACACCCTGAAGGCCGAGGTCGCCGAAGTGGTCGCCGCGGAGGTGAAATACCTTCGCTTCGTGGGGCTCGACAACGCGGCGGGACGCTACGCCACCGAGAAGATGGTCGCCGGAGTCGTGCGCCTCATCGGCGAGATGGGCGAGGATCCGCAGCATCCCCTTCGGCAGCGCTTCGATGCCTTCATGGCCACCTTCATCGCCGACCTCAAGCACGACCCGGCGATGCAGGCCCGTGGCGAGCGGCTGAAGCAGGAGCTCCTCGGCCACCCGCAGCTGGCCGAGTACCTGCATGGCCTGTGGAGCCAGGTCATCGCCTGGACGCGCGACGACCTGGCCCGGGAGGACTCGACCGTGCGCGGCCGCATGGCGGAGGCGGCCCGCGGCCTGGGCGACCAGCTGCTGCGCGACGCCGGCATGCGCGAGTGGATCGACGCCCGCCTGCTGGCGACGGCGCCGCGCTGGATCGAACGCTACCGTGAGGACATCCGCCGCTACATCGTGGCGCGCGTCGCCGACTGGAACGCCGACGAGATGACGGGCGAACTCGAGCGCAACATCGGCCGCGACCTGCAGTTCATCCGCATCAACGGCACGCTGGTCGGGGGCCTGGCCGGTCTGCTGATCCACACCCTGACCGAACTGGCCAGGGCGTGATCCCGCGGGGTTGGCGCCCGTTCAGCGCACCGGTGTGAAGCGGTCGATGGCCTGGCGTCCGAGGAACGGCTGGTCGGTGAAGAAGCCGTCCATGCCGAGGCGAAGGAAGGCCTGGATGTGCGCCGCCATGTCGCCGAGCGCCGCCGCGTCGGTACCCGCATCGAATTCATTGGGCAGGAAGCTGTTTTCCGCGCGGAAGGTCCAGCCGTGCACCACGAGGCCGGCGCGGTGGGCGTCCGCCACGAAGCTGGTCGGCGTGCCCAGACGGCCGCCCACGAGCGGGATCATCAGGTTGGTGTGCGCGCCCACGCCATCCGCGTACGTGGCGATGTCGGCCAGGCCTTCGGGTCGGGCGAGGTCGGCATAGGTGCGCGGGTCACCGCTCAGCACGAAGTCATAGGGCCGACCGGCGGCGCTCAGCAGCTGGGCGAGCGGCACGCGGGTCATGCGGGCCAGCCGGCGCAGGTTCTGGGTCTCGAACGACTGGATGATGACCGGGGCGTTCTTGCCGTGGTAACCGAAGCGGTGCAGCAAGCGCACCAGCGGTTCCTCGAGCGGCTTGCCGATGCCCTGGAAGTAGCTCGGGTGCTTCGTCTCGGGATAGACCCCGATCGGGCGCACGTGGCGCCGGCCGCCTTCGCGCCGCGCCTCCTCGCGGCGCGCCTCGTTCGCCCGGTCCACCAGCTGCAGCACCTCCTCGAAGGTGGGCACCTCGAACTGGTTGTCGAAGCGGGTGTTGGCCGTGCGCAGCTGCGGCAGGCGCTCGCGTGCGCGCAGCGTCTTGAGTTCGGCGAGGGTGAAGTCCTCGGTGAACCAGCCGGTGACGGCCGTGCCGTCGATGGTCTTGGTGGTCTTGCGGGCAGCGAACTCCGGCCGATCCGCCACGTCCGTGGTGGCCTCGCGCAGGCTGCCATCGGCATTCAGGATCGCGATGGCGTTCTCATGTCGCGCCACGAGCACGCCGTCCTTCGTGATGACGAGGTCGGGCTCGACGAAGTCGGCGCCCTGCTCGATGGCCAGCCAGTAGGCCGCCAGGGTGTGCTCCGGCACATAGCCGCTCGCGCCGCGGTGGGCCACGAGTACCGGCTTCGCAGGCGCCGCCGGGGGACGTTCGTGGGCCGACAGCGGCAGGGACAGGCCGGCCGACAGGGCCAGCAGGGCGAGAACACGTGCATTCATCGGGAAGCCTCCAGTGGAATTTCGCCGAACGATAGGCCGCCGCCATGACGGCCTCATGAAGCCCGGGCTATGCTGCGCGCCCTGCCGTGATTCCGCAAGCCATGCAACCCGCCGCGCTCCGTACCATTCTTCCCCTGTCGCTCATCACCTGCACGAGCATGCTGGCCATGGACCTGTACCTGCCGGCCGTGCCCACGCTGCAGCAGGCACTCGGCATCCCGGTGACCCTGGCACAGGCCACCATCGCCCTGTTCCTGGCCGGACTGGCCGCCTCGCAACTGGTCTGGGGCGACGCACTGAACCGGCTCGGGCCGCGTCGCTGCGTGCTGATCGGAGGGGGGCTGCTGGTGGTGACCAGCGCCGGCTGTGCGCTGGCCCCCGACATCGCGTGGCTGCTCGCACTGCGCTTCGTCCAGGGCGCTGCAGCCGGGGCCGCGGCCGTCGTGGCGCCCAGCGTCGTGCGGGCCACGCTCGGTGACCACGATGCGGTGCGCGGGCTGGCCGCCATCTCGATGATCGAGTCCATCGTGCCGGCGGCCGGGCCGGTGCTGGGCGCGGCCCTGCTGTTGACGACCGACTGGCGCGGCACGTTCTGGGTCGTCGCGGGCGTCACCTTGCTGGCCCTGCCCTTCGTGGTCCGCACCGCGCCCGTGGTGCTCCCCGGGCTCGACCACAGCGTGAAGTCGGGCTACCGCACCATCCTGCGCAACCGCAAGTTCGTGCGCGTGGCGCTCTCGCAGGCGCTGTGCATGGGCGCGCTGCTCACCTTCGTCGCCAGTGCGCCGCAATTGGCCGTCAATGCCTTCGGACTGGGCACCGGCGCTTTCGCGGTGCTGCAGGTCTGCAGCGTGGCCACCTTCATGGTGGTGGCCAGCCAGTCCGGGCGCATCAGCAAGCGCATCGGCGCGCCCGGGGCCATCCGCCTCGGCGCGCGCCTGCATGTGCTGCTGTGCGGTTTGCTGGTGATCAGTGCCGCCATCGGGCGCCTGCCCTTCCCGGCACTCGTGGTGTTCTGGTGCGGCTTCTGCGGCGCACTGGCGGTCCGCGGCCCGGCGTCGTTCAGCGAGGCGCTGGCCTTGCCGCCGTCCCAGATGGGCCGCGCCTCCGCGCTGCTCATGCTCGCCATCCTGCTGGTGGGCGCCCTGGGCACGCAGGCCGTGGCACCGTTCATGGGCGGCTCGTCACCGGTGCCGCTGGCGAGCGCGATGCTGCTGATGTGTGCGCTGGCCCTGTGGCTGGTGTCGCCCTACCCGAAGACCCGCGGCTGACGCGCCCGCTGCACCGGGGCCACACTGCGCATCTCACTGACCGACCGCGGGACTGACCATGAGGGACACCGTTGCATGACCGAGGATCTCCGCGCGCTGACCTCGCGCTTTCCACGAGCAGGCCGCCTCGACGCCATCCTGCTGCGACCGGCGCCGCGCATACCGGTGCAGCGCGTCGAGCAGGTGCAGGCCATCGCGGGGCGCGGCCTCGAAGGCGATCGCGCGCGCAGCGGCGGACGGCGCCAGGTCACGCTCATCCAGGCCGAGCATCTTCCGGTGATCGCCACCCTGCTCGGTCACGACACGGTGCAGGCCGAGGCGCTGCGGCGCAACCTCGTCGTCTCGGGGCTCAACCTGCTGGCGGCCCGTTCGCTCTTCCGTGACCGGCCGCTGGTGCTGTGGATCGGCAATGTGGTGCAGCTGGAAGTGACGGGGCCCTGCGAGCCCTGTTCGCGCATGGAGGCGGTCCTTGGCCCCGGCGGCTACAACGCACTGCGCGGCCACGGTGGTGTCACGGCCCGCGTCCTCGTCGGCGGCCCGCTGCACGCCGGCGACGCCATCACCGTGAGCGCCCCACCCGCCACCTGACCCGTGACGCGGTGGAATGGGCAAGACCTGCGGAGCTTCGTGCACGCGCAGGTGCCCCTCCCTTCCTACGATGACTTCCATGCACAACACGGCGTGGAACACACGCAACGAAGGAGAGAACATGAGCAGAATCTGGTTCGTGACGGGCGCCGGCCGCGGCATTGGCGCCCACATTGCCGGTGCCGCACTGGCGGCCGGTGACCGCGTGGTGGCCACGGGTCGCAACCTCGGCGCACTCGAGTCCCGTTACGGGCCCTACGGCGAGCGCGTGCTCTGCGTGCCGCTCGACACGGCGCGGGAGGCCGACAGCGCCACCGCGGTGGCCGCGGCCCTGGACCGCTTCGGCCGCATCGACGTGCTGGTCAACAACGCGGGCTACGGCCAGCTCGGGGTCTTCGAGGAGATCGCCGCCGCCGACGTGGTCCGCCAGTTCGAGACGAACGTCTTCGGCCTGATGCACGTGACGCGAGCCGCACTGCCGGTGATGCGCCGCCAGCGCAGCGGGCACGTCATCAACCTCGCCTCCGTGGGCGGCTTCATGGGCTTCGCCGGCTCCGCCGTCTATTGCGCCGCCAAGTTCGCCGTCGAGGGATTCTCGGAGTCGCTGGCTCTCGAAGTACAGCCGTTCGGGATCCACGTCACCATCGTCGAGCCCGGCTTCTTCCGCACCGACTTCCTGGACACGAGCTCGGTGCGCTACGGCGCCCTCGCGGTGGACGACTACCGGCGCGACATGCCCGACGGCCGCACCTATGAAAGCTACAACGGCCGGCAACCGGGCGATCCGGCCCGCTTGGGACGGGCCATCGTTCAGCTCGCCGGCACGGCCGAACCGCCCTTGCACTTCGTCGCCGGCACCGACGCCCTGGGCATGCTCGACGGCGCATTGCAGCGCCGCCGGCTGGAGGTGGACGCGCATCGTGCGCTGTCCGCCAGCACCGACGGCGACTTCTGAGCCGGCGACGGCCACGCTCCCGGGGTGGCGTGGACGCCCAGCGCGTCATGCGGTCGACCGGGTCGCGGATGCGCCGGCGGCGCCCGCTCCCCGCGCGTCGCGCGACGGCGGCAGCCCGAACAGCCGCGCGTATTCCCGGCTGAACTGTGAAGCGCTCTCATAGCCCACGGTGTAGCCGGCCGTCGATACCTCCACGCCTTCTCCCAGCAGCAGTCGGCGCGCCTCCTGCAGCCGCAGCTGCTTCTGGAACTGCAACGGACTCATCGACGTGACGGCCTTGAAGTGGTGGTGCAGCGACGAGCTGCTCATGCCGGCCTCCCGCGCCAGCGCCTCGATGGTGAGCGGCTCCATGAAGTTGGCCTTGAGCCAGGCGATGGCGCGCCCGACACGCTGCGCATGGCTGTCGCAGCGCACGGCCTGGGCGAGGCGCTCGCCCTGCTCGCTGCGCAGCAGCCGGTACACCAGCTCCCGGCTGGCCAGCGGCGCGAGCGCTGCGGCATCCTCCGGCTCGTCGAGGAGCCGCATCAGGCGGATGGCGGCGTCGAGCATTTCCTCCGTGACCCGGCCCAGGAACAGGCCGCGACGAGTGCCCCGCGAAGACTTGGCCCGCATGCCGACCTGCAGCACCAGTTCAGTCACTTCCTTCACGTCCAGGTCGAGCCGGAAGCAGAGGTAGGGCTGCGCGACGGAAGCGTGCGTCACCTGGGCGCTGACGGGCAGGTCGGACGAGAACACGAGGAAGCGGGCGGCGTCATATTCGTAGTGCTCCTGGCCCAATGTCACCCGCTTGGCGCCCTGGGCCACGATGCAGACGGCCGGCTGGTGCAGGCCATGGGCGGTCTCCTCGCTCGGCCCGGAATACCGGATCGAGGACACCCCTGGCAAGGCGGTCGGCCAGGTGCCCTCGCCCGGCGCGTGGCGGCCCAGGTGCCGGGCGAGTTCATCGAGGCGGCCGGCATCGACGCGGAGCGGTTGCGCGTGCAGCGGATCAGGATGGCGGAGGGCGGAAGACATGGCGGGTGCGGAGGGGCTCGGCGGGCTGCGGTCGGGCGAGGCGGCCGACCCAGCAAGAGGTCGGCGCGCCCCGCACTATCGCATCCGAATCCCCGTTGCGCCCAGCCCTTCAAGCCGCCACGAGCCGCAGGCAGGTGATCTCCGACGGCGCGCCGAAACGCTTTGGCGGCCCCCAGTACCCGGTCCCCCGGCTGGTGTAGACCCACAGGTCGCGCAAGCGGTGCAGGCCCGCCGTGTACGGCTGCTGCAGCGGCACGAACAGGTTCCACGGAAAGAACTGGCCGCCGTGGGTGTGGCCTGACAACTGCAGGTGGTAGCCGGCCTCGGCCGCCAGCGCGGCGGTGCGGGGCTGATGGGCCAGCAGCAATCGGGCGCCGGCGTCGGCTGGTGCGCCCGCCACCGCGCCCAGCGGATCGCTGCGATGGCTCGGATCGAAGTGATGGGCCGACCAGTCCGCCACGCCCGCCACCACCACCTGACCCGCGCCGTGGCGCAGCACCACGTGCTCGTTCATCAGCACCGTGAGCTCCAGACGGCGCAACTCGTCGATCCAGGCGTGTGCGCCGGCGTAGTACTCGTGATTCCCCGTCACGACGTAGGTGCCGTGACGCGAGGCGAGCCCCGCCAGCGGCGCGACGTGGGCGGCCAGCTCGCTCACGCTGCCGTCGACCAGGTCGCCTGTCACGGCCACCATGTCCGGCCGCAACCCGTTGACGCGGTCCACGATGGCCTGAACGTAGCGCGCCTTGATGGTCGGGCCGACGTGGATGTCGGTGATCTGCGCGATGGTAAAGCCGTGCAGGTCCTCGGGCAGGCCGCGGATCGGCACGTCCACCCGCACCACGGATGCGGTGCGCCGGGCGTTGAGGAAGCCGGCCAGCGTCACCAGAGCGCCCAGCACCAGCACCGCGACGGCGGAATGGGCTTCGACCGCCGCACCCAACCCGCCGAGAGGCCAGGCCACCAGCAGGACGACATCGCGCAGGACGGTCAGCACGAACAGCGAGGAGAACAGCCCCATCAGCCCGAGCCCCACCCAGGCCAGCGCGTCGGCATGGCGACGCGAGCGCAGGCGCGGCGCCATCAGCCCGAGCGGCATGAGGGCCGCCGAGCAAGCCAGCAGCAGGCCGAGCGCGGCTTGCCCGGCGACGCCGGCGGGCAAGTCCGGCACCAGACGCAGCCCCAGGTAGAGGTGCAGGAAGGCCGACAGGCCGAACAGGAAGAGGCGGGTCATCGACCCGAGGTGCGGCCGGTCTGCGCCGGTTCAAGCTGCTTCCGCAGTCTTTGCTGTCAGCGGCGGACTGCCTTCCCGCACAGCCACCCCACTGGACACCTGCACGTCGGCCGGGCCCGTCGGAGCACGGCATGCCCTCAGCACCTGACGCTCACGAGTCAATGGCGCAGCAGGGGTCGTCACCCCGGCCGATACAATGCGGCCCCTCTCCTCTGCAGGCCGTCCCATGTCCGATCGCTTCGCCGTGTTGCCGCAATACCTGCTGCCCAAGCAGGCACTGACCGCGCTCGCGGGCCGCATCGCCTCGACACCGGCGGGCCCTGCGACGACGCGTCTGATCCAGTGGTTCGTCGGCCGGTATGGCGTGGACATGAGCGAGGCGGCCAATCCGGAGCTCGGCAGCTACAAGACCTTCAACGAGTTCTTCACGCGCCCGCTGAAGGCCGGAGTCCGCCCCATCGCGCGAGCCGATCTCATCTGCCCGGTCGACGGTGCCATCAGCCAGTACGGCCGCATCGAGCACGACCAGCTGATCCAGGCCAAGGGACACCGGTATTCCACCGCGGCACTCGTAGGCGGCGACGCCGCGCTCGCCGCCCGCTTCGATCACGGCAGTTTCGCCACCCTGTACCTCAGCCCGCGCGACTACCACCGCATCCACATGCCCTGCGAAGGGCGGCTGCGCCGCATGATCTACGTGCCGGGTGCGCTCTTTTCCGTCAACCCGACCACGGCGCGCGGCGTCCCGGGACTGTTCGCCCGCAATGAGCGCGTGGTCTGCGTCTTCGACTCGGCACTCGGTCCGTTCGTGCTCGTGCTCGTGGGCGCCACCATCGTGGGCAGCATGGCCACGGTCTGGCACGGGGTGGTGAATCCGCCGCGCGCCCGCGAGGTTCGGGAGTGGACCTACGACGACAAGAAGATCACGCTCAAGAAGGGCGAGGAAATGGGCCGCTTCCTGCTCGGCTCCACCGTCGTCATGCTGTTCCCGGATACGCCGCTCACCTTCAATCCCACGTGGGCCACCGAGCGCCCGGTGCGACTGGGCGAGCCGATGGCCAACCGCGAGTGAGCCACCGGCCGCAGCCACGCGTGCGGCCCGCAGTGAGGCAAGGCCGGCGAAAGGGCCTGCGCCCGTCGGCGTCTTGAAACAGGGGATTCGCGGCTGACGGCGTTCCGGTTCACACTGGCGCGCTGTCCCAGGAGCCGACATGCCTTCAACCGCCGCCGCACCTTCCACCCGCCTCGAACGCGACAGCATGGGCGAGCTCGCCGTGCCCGCCGATGCCCTGTATGGCGCCCAGACCCAGCGGGCGGTGAACAACTTCCACATCAGCGGCCAGCGCATGCCCACCGCCTTCATCCGGGCGCTGCTGATGGTGAAGGCCGCGGCAGCCCGGGCGAACATCGCGCTGGATGCCGTGCCGCGCGAGATCGGCGAGGCCATCATCGAGGCCTGCCGCCAGTTGCTTGCGGCACCCGAGTCCGAGCGCATGCAGCACTTTCCGGTCGAGGTCTTCCAGACCGGCTCGGGCACCAGCACCAACATGAATGCCAACGAGGTCATCGCCACGCTGGCCAGCCGTGCCTTGAAGGCGCCGGTCAGTGCCAATGACCATGTGAACGCCAGCCAGAGCAGCAACGACGCCATTCCCACCGCGCTGCATGTCAGCACGGCCGTGGGCCTGCACGAAGACCTGCTGCCCGCGCTCGACCACCTCGCCAGCATCACGCGGGCAAAGGCACGCACCGTCTATCACCACGTGAAGACCGGCCGCACCCACCTGATGG
The DNA here is from genome assembly GCF_964253025.1 of Rhizobacter sp. LjRoot28. Lineage (NCBI taxonomy): Bacteria > Pseudomonadati > Pseudomonadota > Betaproteobacteria > Burkholderiales > Sphaerotilaceae > Rhizobacter > Rhizobacter sp. LjRoot28. The sequence goes on along the minus strand of NZ_CAXUQC020000001.1, from coordinate 4,956,340 downwards.
ACGCCATGCCCGTGCGCCTGAGCCAGGTGCTCGACGGCTGGGCCCAGCAGGTCGAGGACGCCGCGGCGCGCCTGCGGTCGAGCCTGCCCGGCCTGCAGCGCCTGGCCCAGGGCGGCACGGCGGTGGGCACCGGGGTGAACACCCATCCCGACTTCGCGGCCCGCTTCGCCGCCGAACTGAGTGCCAGCACGGGGCTCGCCTTCGCGCCGGCGCCCGACTTCTTCGCGGTCATGGGGGCACAGGACGGCGTGGTGGCCGCATCGGGCCAGATGAAGGCGGCGGCCGTGGCCCTGATGAAGATCGCCAACGACCTGCGCTGGATGAACTCCGGGCCACTGGCCGGCCTCGCCGAGATCGAGCTCGAGGCCCTGCAGCCGGGCTCTTCCATCATGCCCGGCAAGGTCAACCCGGTGATCCCGGAAGCCACCGCCATGGTGGCCGCGCAGGTGATCGGCAACGACGCGGCCATCACCGTGGCCGGGCAATCGGGCAACTTCGAGCTGAACGTGATGCTGCCGGTGATCGCCCGCAACGTGCTGGAATCGACCCAGTTGCTGGCCAACGCCAGCCGGCTGCTGGCCGACAAGGCCATCGCCAGCTTCCGTGTCAACGAGGCCCAGTTGCAGCAGGCGCTCGCCCGCAACCCTATCCTGGTGACGGCACTGAACCCGCTCATCGGCTACCTGAAAGCGGCCGAAATCGCCAAGATCGCCTACAAGGAAGGCCGCCCCATCCTCGATGTCGCCGAGGAACACACGGACCTCGGACGCGAACGCCTGGCAGCCCTCCTCGACCCGGTGAAACTCACCGGACCCTGAGAAGCGGTTGTTCGCACGATTTGGAGCGGCGGCTCCCACCGCCGGCAGCATTCGATGCGCGCTGCGGGGAGGCACCGGAGCGACGACCTGACAGCGCTTGCTGAAAGGTCGGTGCAGCCGTTCCCGGGCCGCGTCCACTGATCATGCAAACAAGCGAGAGACGCAGCGCCGGTGCGTCGCCGCTCACAGCACTTGCCGCTTCTGCAGCACGGAAATCAGCACGCACACAGCCAGGATGCCGACCACCACCCAGCGCACCCCGTGGCTGGGAACAACGCCGAACAGCCGCAGGTACTGCGCGGGGAAGACGTGCCAGCAGTTGGGACAGCGGACGTCAGGGCCCTTGCGCGAGAACCAGCTGTAGCCGATGCGCATGCCGTGGGCCACCAGGTTCTTGTTGGCCGGAAATTCGGCGTTGCACTTGGGGCACAGTTCGGTGTGATGCATGGGTGGCCGCGGTTGATGGAATCGGACGTCTGGCCCTACCGGGGCGACTCGGAGGAGGCCGGACGCTTACTCTGAGGCGCGCCGGTTCGCTGCAAGTCGACGACCGCGCGAGCAACCCACACCGCTCAGAGTCTCAGTGCTTCATCATGTGCGGCCGCGCGCCGGCCGCCTCGACCTTCAGTGTCACCTTCACTTCGCCGGCCTTCTCGAACTTCAGCGTGGCCGGGAAGCTCTCGCCCACCTTGAGCGGGCCCTTGAGGCCCATGAACATCATGTGCAGGCCGCCCGGTTTGAGCTCCACCGTCTGTCCCGCCGGCAGGTCGATGCCTTCGACCTGGCGCATGCGCATCACGTCGCCGTCCATCGACATGGTGTGGAGTTCGACCGTGCGCGCCACGTCCGCCTGCACCGCCACCAGGCGATCGGCCGACGTGCCGGCATTGCGGATCTGCGCATAGCCTCCGCCCGCGGCCTGGCCCGGCGCCGTCGCACGGGCATAGGCGTGGGTCACCTCGATCGTCGCGGCAGACTGGGCGCTCGCCACGCCCCAGCAGAGCGCCAGCAGGGCGCCGAGGGCCAGGCCAGCAGCGCGGCGCGACGGGGGGTGAATCGACTTCATCTGCAATCCTTCCGAGGTTCCGGCACCTTGCCGTACGGTTGCCATTGTCGCTCGGGTGATGCGGGCAGTCGCCGCCGATAATGGCGCCATGAGCATCCAGACCGACGATTTCGAGCCCGTGCGCCGGGTGGTGAGCGCCGCACCGAGCTCGCCGAACGAAGAGGCGATCGAGCGGGCGCTGCGGCCCAAGGGACTGGCCGAGTACATCGGCCAGGCGAAAGCGCGCGAGCAGCTGGAGATCTTCATCGGCGCGGCCAGGAAGCGGTCCGAGGCGCTCGACCACGTGCTGCTCTTCGGGCCACCCGGCCTCGGCAAGACGACGCTCAGCCACATCATCGCCAACGAGCTCGGGGTGAACCTACGACAGACGTCCGGTCCCGTGCTCGAGAAGCCCAAGGACCTGGCGGCCCTGCTGACCAACCTCGAGCGCAACGACGTCCTCTTCATCGACGAGATCCACCGGCTGTCTCCGGTGGTCGAGGAAATCCTGTACCCGGCGCTCGAGGACTACCAGATCGACATCATGATCGGCGAGGGTCCCGCTGCCCGCTCGATCAAGCTGGACCTCCAGCCGTTCACCCTCGTCGGCGCCACCACGCGCGCCGGCATGCTGACCAACCCGTTGCGCGACCGCTTCGGCATCGTGGCGCGCCTGGAGTTCTATACCGCTGACGAACTGGCGCGCATCGTCTTCCGCTCGGCCGGTTTGCTGGGCGTGAGCATCGACAACGAAGGGGCCTTCGAGATCGCCCGCCGCTCGCGCGGTACGCCCCGCATCGCCAACCGCCTGCTGCGCCGGGTGCGCGACTATGCCGACGTGAAGGGCGACGGCCGCATCAGCAAGCCGCTGGCCGACCTCGCGCTGAAGATGCTCGACGTCGACCCGGAGGGGTTCGATGTGATGGACCGCAAGCTGCTTGAGGCGGTGGTGCACCGCTTCGACGGTGGGCCGGTCGGCTTGGACAACGTGGCGGCCGCGATCGGCGAGGAGCGGGACACCATCGAGGATGTCATCGAGCCGTTCCTCATCCAGCAGGGTTTTCTGCAGCGCACCCCGCGCGGACGCGTGGCCACACTGGCGGCGTATCGCCATCTCGGCGTGACGCCGCCCAAGCGGGCCGGCGCGCTGGACCTCTTCGACGGCGTTTGATCACCCGCCGAGCGGCCTCCGCCCCGGCTCAGCAGCCGGTCAGATCAGGTCCTCCACCGCCAGGCGGTGGTACTTCACGGCCATCGGCACCTTGAAGCGCTTGGCCACCTCGGTCACCCGCTCCGTCTCGGCGTCCTCCGGCGCGTACACCAGCATCCACTGGTGGCCTTGCTCCGACAGCGCCTGGTAGCGGCGCATCAGGGTGATCTCGTAGCCGAAGCCGGCGAACTCGCTGCTGTGCTCGATCATCTGCTGCATCTTGGCCGCCCCCTCCTCGGAGTCGAACTGCAGGATGTCCTCGGCATCGAAGCCGGCGTCCCGCAGCGCTTGCACGACATCGGCCAGCGGGGAATCGGGGGGGCAGGCGACCATCACATGGCCCACGGGCTTGAAGGCGCCGAGCGACTGCGGCAGGTCGGCGAGGGTGAGGCGGTGTGTCCACATGATCGGTCCTCCGGAAAAGCATCAGATGGACGCAGTCTTGGGCACGGGCCGCCCCCGGTCAAACTGTCGGACAAGTTCACCTGCCGCCAAGGGGGTGAGCGACGCCAGCCGCCGAGCGCTCCGCCGGCGTCGCCCGCCGGGTCAGCGCAGCGCCCAGTCCAGGCCGACGAACAGCGAGCGCCCATCGCCCGGCAGGAACTGCGCGGTGTCTCGTCCGCCTGCGTCACGCACGACGCCGGTCGTGGCGGCGTAGCGGCGGTCTGACAGGTTGCGCCCGTCGACGAACCACGACAGTCCGCGCCGCACGTCACCCGAGGCACGCAGGCCCCAGATCGCATAGCGCTTGGCCGCGAAGCTGTTGCTGAAGTCGATCGGATAGCCCGTCGCACCTTCCGTGTGGACAGCCAGCAGCGTGCCGGCGCTGAACCGGTAGGCTGCCTGCGCGCGTGCGAAGTAGCGCGGCACGCCGGGCAGGCGGTTGTCGCCGTAGGTCGGGTCGTTGCGGAAGCGGAAGTGGTTCCAGAGGGCATTGAGGCGCCATTCGACGCGCCCGGTCGGCTGCCTCGGGCTCTCGCCGGACAGGCCCAGTTCGATGCCGCGGTGCAGGGTGCGCGGCGCATTGACGGTGGTGGAGGCTCCAGCCGAGTTGAGCGCGATCTGAAGGAGTTCGTCCTGCACATGCGACTCGTAGAACACCACGTCCCAGTTCACACCTCGCCCGCGCCCGCGCGTGCCCACCTCGAAGGTGTCGGCCCGCTGGGCGGCATTGGCGACCGGCCGCACACCGCCCGCCAGCTCGCCGAAGGTGGGCGGCTCGAAACTGCGCGAGAGGTTGGCGAAGACCTGGGCATCGGGGGACAGGTCGTGCCGCAGGCCGAGCTTCGGGTTGGTGCCTTCGTAGCGGCGAGAGAACCCTTCATCGACCGGATCGGCCGTGGTGCCGGCGACGTACTGGTCTTCGAGGCGCCGTGACGCGCGCACGTGCTGCAAGCCGGCCACCAGCGCCCACTGCGGCACGATCTCGTGCTGGTTCTCGGCATACACCTCGAGGTTGGAAGCGGTCTGTCGTGACTGGTTGGTGCGCACCGCCGCGGCCCCGCCCACGTTGGTGTGCCGGTCTTCGTCGGTCACGCCGCGGCTGGGTGCGATGCCCACGGTGAGCCGATTGCCGCGTCCGCCGACGGCGGCCGAGTTGACGTAGCGGAGCTCCAGGCCGGCATCCAGGCTCTGCTGGTCGATCACCTGGAAGATGGGGTGGTTGAGCCGCTTGTCAGAGACGTAGGCGAAGCCCTCGAAACGGTGGGTGCCGTCCTGCAGCACCGTCTTGTTGGACAGCCGCGTCCAGCGGATGTTGCGCTCCTGGTCGAGCGTCACGTTGCCGGCCTGCGCCTGCCTCGGATCCTGCTCGAGCTGGCCGCGCGTGATGCTGCCCGGCAGGTCGGAGCGGCTGTCCACGTGGCCGAAGTAGAAGCGGGTCTCGGCCTGCGGCGTGAAGGTGAAGCCGAGGTTGGCCGACAGGCGGCCCGTCTCCTGCCGCGCGTGGTCGCGATGGCCGTCCTGGCGGAAGCCGGTGAGGGCCACGTAGTGGTCGAGCCGGTCCGTCACGCCGCCGGTCGACAGCTGCGCCCGGGCGTAGCCGAAGCTGCCGCCTTCCACGCGCAGGCGCAGGTCATCGGCGTTGTAGCCGTTGGGCGAGACGAAGTTCACCGCGCCACCCAGGTTGGCCGCGCCGTACTGCAAGGCATTGGCACCACGCCACACTTCCACATAGCGGGCCGACAGGGGCTCGACGGCCTGGAAGTCGAAGCTGCCATCAGCCAGGTTCAGCGGCACGCCGTCCTGCATCAGCTTCAGGCCCCGGCCGTGGAAAGTGCGTTGCAGGCCGGATCCGCGGATGGACACGCGCGACTCCTCGGCGCCGAAACGGGGCTGCACGTACACCCCGGTGGCGCCGCCCAGGGCATCCGTGAGGGTGGCGACGCGTCCGCTGCGGTAGCTGGCGGCATCCACCACGCCCACGCCACCGGGCGTCTGCTCGATGCGGGCACGGGCGGTGGGCAGGTCAGGTTGGGTGAGGGTCGACTGGTCGGGATTCTTGCGGGAGGTGACGACGACGGGCGCGAGCTCGGTCTCGCGCGGCGCTTGGGGTGAGGGCGATTGGGCGTGGGCTGCGGCCGCGCAAAGCGGCAGCAGGACCCAGGCGGGTCCGTGGAAGCGGGACATGGAAACTCCTGAAACGAGACGATGCCCTCCCCGGCCGGGCACCGGCGAGGAGGTTCGAAGGGGTCGGATCAGGCGTCGGCGGGCGGGCCGCGCGACAAGGGGCCCAGCCATTCGGCGGCCAGGCGCAGCGGGGGAGGCGGGCTGGCCGGCGTGGCGTGGCGCAGTTCCCGCAGCAGGCCTGTGGCCATGCCAGGCAGCAGCGCGGCGGGCCACAGCGAGCCACAGCAATCGGTGCAGGGATGGCTTTGGGCCTGTATCGGCTGGCCGTCGGCGTCGACCATCTGCATGCCCACCGACGTGCAGACCTCCTGCCCGGCCGCCATGCCGGCCGCCCGGGCGGTGGCACCGGCCGGCTGCCACAGCAACGCGAGCGCCACCCACACCAGCATCAGGATACGGTGGGCAGGAGACGGTGAAGGCAGGCGGGACACGGGGCGCGATTCTAGGCGGTCGCTCCTGCCCTTGCAGCACCGCCGGGTGCTGGCCTGCGCCAGGTCAAGCCACCGGTGCGTGGTGGCTCGCCGGCGATGACCGCGGAAGGCGCTCGCAGACCCGGCCGACGGCCCACAAGCCGGCGGCGATCAACACCGCTCCTGCCGCCAGCGCGGGGATCGACAGCACGTGCGCGAACCACAACAGCCCCGTCGTGCCGGCCAGCACGGCGGCAAAGAGCAACAGCGCCGCCCACGCCTGGACGGGTGACATCGGCGGGTCGTAGCGCCGGGTGCGGCCGATGTCGAACGGTTCCTTGGGAAAGCGCGCCGCCACGTCGGCGGGCCGCCAGCCGGGTGGCTTGAACCAGACGCGCAGCTTGTCGATCCAGCGGCGGGTGTGCCAGCTGTCGCGGGCCAGATCCGCGTACACCTGCAGGTTGGCCCACAAGGGGTTCCAGCTGCGCAGCGGCCCTCGCGTTCCGTACACACAGGGTTCGGCCGGGTCCTCCGGCTCGAAGCTGCCGAACAGGCGGTCCCACACCATGAGGATGCCGCCGTAGTTGCGGTCGAGGTAGCGGTCGTTGACGGCGTGGTGGACACGGTGGTTGCTGGGCGCGCAGAACCAGCGGTCGAAGGCGCCGAGCCGGCCGATCTGCTGCGTGTGCACCCAGTACTGGTACAGCAGGTCGATGAGGGCGACGGTCGCGAACACGAGCGGCGGGAAACCCAGCACCGCCATGGGCAGGTAGAACACCCAGCCACCGACCCAGGTGCTGCTCGTCTGGCGCAGCGCGGTGCCGAGGTTGTAGTCCTCGCTCTGGTGGTGCACCACGTGGGCCGCCCAGAACAGCGCGACGGTGTGACCGAAGCGGTGGTGCCAGTAATAGAGGAAATCGTAGAGCAGCAGGCCGGCGATCCACACCCAGGCGGCGCCTGAGGGAAGCGGCCATGGTGCCAGGCGTTCGTGCACCACCGTGTAGATTCCGAGCGTGATCACGGCGGTCAGCACACCCGCGACCTGGCTCAGCACCCCCAGCCCGATGCTGTTGAGCGTGTCGTTCAGCCGATAGGTGTTGCGGCCGCGCCGCCAGCCGACATACCACTCGATCGCGATGAGCAGCAGGAACACCGGCGTCGCGAGGACGATGACTTGCGGGCCGGTGAGTGCCATGGGGTCCCCTCAGGCGGCGTGGCCGACGCGGTCGCCGTCGCTGGTTTCGTCGCGCGTGCCGCCATCCAGGTGCTGGGTGTCGCTCCAGCCCACGAGCGAGAACCCTTCCGGACTGTAGAGCAGCCGGTTCAGGCTGGCATTGCCGACCTGCCATGAGCGCGGCGCCTGCAGGTCGATGCGGGTGGCGGCCCGGTACAGGCAGTCCATCACACCCCCGTGCGCCACGACCGCGATCGATTGCCCGGGGTGCGCCGAAGCAATGCGCGCCACCGCGCCCACGCAGCGCTCGTAGAAGTCGCGCAGCGCCTCGCCGCCCTCGGGGCCGAACGCCGGGTCGCGCTTGCGCCAGCGCAGCGCCTGCTCGGGCCAGCGCGCCTCGATCTCCGCAAAGGTGAGGCCCTGGAACACGCCGAAGGCCCGCTCGCGCAAGCCCGGGTCGACGACCAGCTCCAGCCCGGCCCCGCAGCTCACGGCCTGGGCGGTCTCGTGGGCGCGCAGCAGGTCGCTGCTGTAGACGGCATCGAGGCCTTCCTCCCGGACTGCCGCCGCGAGGCGCCCGGCCTGCCAGCGGCCGGTGTCGTTCAGCGGGATGTCGAGCTGGCCCTGGATGCGGGTGTCGACGTTCCAGGCCGTCTCGCCATGGCGGATCGCGAGGATGCGGGTGGTCCGGTTCACAGCAGGCGGCGGTTCAAGGTGTACGTGCCGGTGAGCTCGGCCCGGCCGAGCACGTATGGCGCGATGGCCTCGCGCACCTGGGCCCCGGTGAAGGCCCCCTCGACGGCCACCCGCTCGACGGACAGCGCGTGCAGCGTGAACACGTAGTGGTGGACGATCGAATCATTGAACGGGGGAAAGGGGCCGTCGTAGCCGAAGTAGGAGCCCGCCATGGCGGCGTCGGCGGCGAACCAGCCGGTGAAGTCGTTCAGGCCCTGACGGGCGCCCTGGGGCGCGGCCGGGCCCGGCTTGCCGCCCGGAACGAAACTCTGGCTGAACTCGCCCTGGGCGATGCTCGTGCGCGTGGCCGGCAGGTCGACCAGCACCCAGTGGAAGAAGTCGACCCGCGGCAGGTCGGCGGGCACCTCACGGTCGGTCTGGTTGACGTCATCGCCGCGGCTCGGCACATCCGGGTCGTGGCAGATGAGCACGAACGACCGGGTGCCGGCCGGCACGTCCGTCCAGGCCAGGTGGGGGTTCAGGTCGTCGGAGAAGGTGCCCTGGCCTTGGCCATCGGGCTTGCCGGCGGCCAGGCGGGTGGGCAGGGGCTGCCCGTCCGTGAAGTCGTCGCTGCGAAGTTGCATGGGTCGATTCCTGTGGTCGGTTCGGTGCAAGGGGCGAGGTCAGGCGCCCCAGACGATGTCGTGGTCGGCCGGGTGGGCGCGCTTCATCAGGTCGACCAGCGGCCAGGCCCGCTGCCGCAGGGTCACCCCTTCGCGCGCAGGCACGGTGTGGCCCTCGGCCCGCGCCTCGGCCTCGGCCTGCTCCCGTGCGGCTTCCTCGGCCAGCACCGCCTGCTCGATGGCGGCCATGGCCGCGGGCATGTCGCCGGGCTCGATGATGCCCTTGGGGGCGGGCTGCTTGCCAATGAGGCGCAGCACCTCGTCGCCATTGGGTCCCATCATGATGACGTCGCTGCCGGACTTCGATTTGAATTTGTACAGCATGGGCTCAACTCCGGGAGTGGGTGACGCCCGGATTGTGCGCTGTCTCGCGAAGGCCCTGGCCGCCGTCGGGCGCCGCCGCCGATCAGCCGCTGACGAGCCTCACGGCCGGCTTGGCCGCGGGCGCGGTCCAGCCGAGGCGATGTTCGAAGGCAGGCACTTCCAGGGCCGGGGCGTACAGGAAGCCCTGGAACTCGTCACAACCGGCCTTGAGGAGGAACTGCCGCTGCGGTTCAGTTTCCACCCCCTCGGCAATGACGCGCAGCTGCATCGCGCGGGCCAGCTGCACGATGGCATTGACGATCGCCACGTCGCTGCCATCGTCCGGCAGGTGGCTGACGAAGCTGCGGTCGATCTTCAGGCGGCCGATGGGGAACCGCTTCAGGTACGACAGGCTCGAGTAGCCCGTGCCGAAGTCGTCGATCGACATCATCACCCCGAGCTGCTCGAGCGCCTTGAGCCGGTGCAGTGCATCCTCGGCATCGCGCAGCAGGATGGATTCGGTGAGCTCGAGTTCGAGCAGGTGCGGCGGCAGCCCGGCCGCGCGCAGGGTGCTGGACACGCGCTCGATGAAGTGGGCCTGCTGGAACTGCAGCGCCGACACGTTGATCGACACCGGCAACGCTCGTCCGCGGGCGTACCACTCGGCCGCCTGGCTGACCGCCTGCGTCAGCACCCAGTCGCCGATGGCGATGATGAAGCCGCTCTCCTCGGCCATCGGGATGAACTCGGCGGGCGGCACCGAGCCGAGCACCGGGTCACGCCAACGGATGAGCGCCTCGGCGCCGATCACCTGGCCACTGCCGATGTTCACCTGCGGCTGGTAGTGGAGGTGGAAATGCCCGCTCACCAGCGCCCGTCGCATGGCGTGGTCGAGCTGCATCTGCGAGCGCGGCTGGGCGTGGTCCTGGGGCTGGTGGAAGCGGAAGCTCGCGCGGCCGAGCGCCTTGACCCGCTGCATGGCGGCATCCGCGCGACGGATCAGTTCATCGAGGTTGGTGCCATCCACCGGGGACAAGGCCACGCCGATGCTGCAGGTGACGGTGAACTCCACGCCGTCGAGCAGGAAGGGCCGCGACATGGCGTCGATGACCCGGCGGGCGGTGGCCTCGGCGCCCGCCGCATCGGCCTTGTGCACCAGCAGCACGAACTCGTCGCTGCCCAGCCGGGCGACCGTGTCGAGGCTGCGCAGACAGCCCTTGATGCGCTCCGTCACTTCGAGCAGCACGCGGTCACCGAAGCCGAGGCCGAAGGTGTCGTTGATGTGCTTGAAGCGGTCGAGGTTCACCACCATCAGCGCAAAGGAATGCCCGTTGCGCTGTGACATGGCCAGGGCGAACTCGACGCGATCGGCCAGCAGGCTGCGGTTGGGCAGGCCGGTGAGCGGGTCGGTCTGGCTGAGCTCCTCGATGCGCTGGCTGGCCGCGAGCTTCTCGGTGATGTCCCGGAAGGAGAACACCCGGCCGATGGGCTGGCCGCGGCTGCACTGCGGCAAGGTGACCCGCTCGATCACCTTGCCGGAATGCAGCGCGAAGACGTCGCTGGTCTGCAGCAGCGTGGCGTCCTGGATGGCGGCCAGGCGCCGGTCATAGTCGGCCACGTCGACGACGCTGCGGCGCATCCACGATTGCACGGCGGCATCGTCGCGCTGGGTGAGCAGGTCGTCGGGCAGGCTCCACAGGGCCGCGAAGCGGCGGTTGAAGCCGCGGATCACGCCAGCCAGGTCGGTGACGAGGATGCCGTCGGCGGTGGATTCGAGGGTGGCCCGAAGCTCGGCCAGCCGGTGCTCGAGTTCGTCCTGGGTGGCCTGGTGCGCGCTGCGGTCCTGGAAGACGACCACGAACACCGCCGCACCGTCGAGCTCCACCCGGTTCACCCGCCGGGTGACGGGCACCACGCTGCCATTGAAGCGGCGCACGAGGGACTCGGACACCAGTCCGCCGGACCAGCCGTCGGCCACGCCGCTCCAGAAGGCGAGGTCTTCGGGTGTCGCGCTCAGCTCGGCGGCCGCGCGCGAGACGAGGGTGGAGGCGTCGACGCCCAGCAGCACGCCGGCCGCAGCGTTGGCCGCCACGATGCGCAGGCTCTCGGCATCGACCAGCCAGACGGCGTCCAGCAGGCCCTCGATCAGCGCCGTCCAGGCGACGCGCAACGCCTGAGGATTCATGGGTTCGGACTCCGCGCCGCGGAGCCATCGGCGCGCTCAGGCTCGATGTTCGGCTCGAAGAAGTAGGCGATGCGTGGCCGCGGCGACAGGTAGGCAAGCGCCTCGGCCGGCAGCTGCTGCACCTTGACGCTGCGGCGGATGCCGAGCCGGCCGTCGCTCTCGAGGTTGAGCGGCACCGCTTCGTCGCTCGGCACCTTCGGGTCGTGCACCAGCACCGTCGGCTTGAGGGGCCGGGTGGAGTTCACCGACACCACGAGGGCGTAGCGGTCGTCCGTCAGCTGCACCGCGGAGCCGGGCGGGTAGACCCCCATCATGCGGATGAAGGCCCCCAGGATGGCGGTGTCGTAGCGGTTCTTTCCCTGCGCGAACAGCAGGGACAGGGACTCGTGCGGCGTGAGCGCCCGGGCCGGCACGTGCGGATTGCACAGGTTGTCGTAGCGGTTCACCAGCGAGACGATGCGGGCGGCGGTCGTCATGCGGTCGCTGTTGAGCTTGAGGGGAAAGCCGGACCCATCGGCATGCTCGTGGTGCTGCGCGACCACCAGTGTGGCGCCTGCCTTGAGCCCCATCCGCTTGGCCTGCGTCACGCCGTGCGCCACGTGCTCCTGATAGAACGTGGTCTCGGCGGTGGTGAAGTGCTCCTCGCGATGGCGCACCCGCTCCGGCAGGTCGAGCTTGCCGATGTCGTGCAGCAGCGCCCCGGTGCCCAGGTCGAGCATGTCGGCCGGCGAGAGGCCGAAGGTGCGGCCCATCAGCAGGGAGATGACCGTCACGTTCATGGCGTGCAGGGACGCCTTGTCGCCGGCCGCATCGGTGAGCAACCGGATGCACATGTCCTGGTCGCCGATGAGCTTGTCGACGAGCGCCTGCGACAGCGCCTCGGTCTGCTGGCGGGCGACGTCCGGCTGCGCGGCCACGAGTTCGGTGGCCTGCCGGCAGGCACGTGCCGCCTCGGCAAACTGGCGCTCGCACAGGTGGAGGCGAGCGCGCGAGGCCGCCACCGCATCCCGGCGCTGGCGCAGCAGCGCGGCCTGAGGCGATTCGGTACCCGCGGGCGGCACCGCCGCGGCCGGCACGCCCGCCGCCAACCCCGCCGAAGGCGCGTGGGCCGCGTCGAACGCGTCCGGGTCGCTCTTGTCCGGGCTCCAGCGCACGCGCGGCTTTCCCAGGCCGCGGATCGTGACGATCTGATCGGCCGAGGTGATCTTGAAGCTGCTCAGTGGAAAGGGGTGTGACATCCACCCCATGTCCAGATGGACGAACATCCCGATGCGCAACTGCTGCACATCGATGAGCGATGTTGGCAAGACGTCTTTCATACCGTGAACCGCCGAGCCCTTGTTGAATACGCAGTGGTGAAGGCGTTTTCGGCGGGCGCTCCCCTGGACTTGAGGTTAAGTCCGGGTTGCTTCGGTCGCACCTGATACAACTGACAGGGGAGGCTCACGTGAAGTCGGGAATTTTGCGGAACGGGTTCCGCAACGCGAAACGGAAAGCCGGCGAATGTGCGACGTCAGCGCCAACTTGTCCAGCCCGGGCGTCGCCGCGGTGACGCCTCGGTGACGGATTTGGCGATTCACCCGGAATTAAACTCCCGTTCACCGATTCCCTCTCCTTCCCCTGCCCAGAAGGCACGGCAAGGCCCTGCCCGGCCAGCCGGCGCAACGACCGCTCGCCCCGCGCCCCGTCCCGATTCATTCATCCTGGAGTTCCCATGACCCATGCTTTCATCTGCGACGCGGTTCGCACTCCCTTCGGCCGCTACGGTGGCGCACTCTCGTCCGTCCGGGCCGACGATCTCGGCGCCATTCCGCTGCGCGCGCTGATGGCCCGCAACCCGAAGGTCGACTGGGCCGCGGTGGCCGACGTGATCTTCGGCTGCGCCAACCAGGCCGGCGAGGACAACCGCAACGTCGCCCGGATGTCCAGCCTCCTGGCCGGCCTGCCGATCGAACTGCCCGGCGCCACGCTGAACCGCTTGTGCGGCTCGGGCATGGATGCGGTCGGTACCGCCGCGCGCGCCATCCGGGCCGGCGAGGCGGAGTTGATGTTCGCCGGCGGGGTGGAAAGCATGAGCCGTGCCCCGTTCGTGATGCCCAAGGCCGAGTCCGCCTTCAGCCGCAGCAACGCGGTGTACGACACGACCATCGGCTGGCGCTTCGTCAACAAGCTGATGAAGGAAATGCACGGGGTCGACTCGATGCCCGAGACGGCCGAGAACGTCGCCACCGACTTCAAGATCGAGCGCGACGCCCAGGACCGCATGGCCCTGGCGAGCCAGCTCAAGGCCGTGGCGGCCCAGCGTTCGGGTTTCTTCGACGCCGAGATCACCCCGGTCACCATCGCCCAGAAGAAGGGCGACCCGATCGTCGTCGCCAAGGACGAACACCCCCGCGAGACCAGCCTCGAGGCGCTGGCCAAGCTGAAAGGCGTGGTGCGCCCGGACGGCACGGTGACGGCGGGCAACGCTTCCGGTGTCAACGACGGTGCCTGCGCCTTGCTGCTGGCGAGCGAAGCCGCCGCCGCCCGCCACGGCCTCACGCCGCGCGCGCGGGTGGTGGGCATGGCCACGGCCGGCGTCGCCCCCCGCATCATGGGCATCGGCCCGGCGCCGGCCACCCGCCGGGTGCTGGCCCTGACCGGCCTCACGCTCGAGCAGATGGATGTCATCGAGCTCAACGAGGCGTTCGCCGCCCAGGGCCTGGCGGTGCTGCGCGACCTCGGCCTGAAGGACGAGGACCCGCGCGTGAACCCGAACGGCGGCGCCATCGCCCTCGGCCACCCGCTGGGCGCCAGCGGCGCACGGCTCGTCACGACGGCCGTGAACCAGCTCCACCGCACCGGCGGGCGCTATGCGCTCTGCACCATGTGCATCGGCGTGGGTCAGGGCATTGCGCTGATCGTCGAACGCGTCTGACAGGTCGCGTCGCCATCTGACGAAACCGGGCACCGGCGCGACGCGCCGTGCCCCTGCCGCAACGCGCCGCCCAGAGCGCGGACGGCTGCGAGGAGACACGATGCAAGCCCCTTACAAGCTCTACGGCTCCGAAGTCAGCTACTTCACCGGCAAGGTCCGCGCGTACCTGCGGTGGAAAGGCCTGGCTTTCGAGGAAGTGCCTTCGGACGCTGCCGCGTTCCGCGACGTCATCGTGCCCCGCGTCGGCTTCCCGGTCATTCCGGTCCTGCTCACGCCCGAGGACGATTGTCTCCAGGACAGCACGGACATCATCGAGGCCCTGGAAGCGCGCCACCCTGCGCCGAGCATCAGACCCGAAGGGCCGCGGCAGCGCCTCATCAGCCTGCTGTTCGAACTGTACGGAGACGAATGGCTGGTGATCCCGGCCATGCACTACCGCTGGCATCACAACCGGGAGTGGGCCATCGCCGAGTTCGGCGCCCTGAGCGCCCCCGGGGCGTCGCCCGAGGCCCAGCGGGAGATCGGCGCCAAGCGCGCCGTGCCGTTCGCCAAGGCGGCCGAGCTGCTGGGCGGGGAACCCGCCATGCACGCGGCCATCGAGCAGTCGTACGAAAGCCTGCTTGACGAACTGTCGGCCCATTTCGCCGTCCACCCCTGCCTGCTCGGCAGTCGCCCCGGCATGGGCGATTTCGGTTTGATCGGGCCGCTCTATGCCCACCAGTACCGCGACCCGTTCACCGGCCGCCACATGCGCGACAAGGCGCCCTCGGTCGCCCGATGGGTCGAGCGCATGCAGCATCCGGTCGCGCACTCGGGCGACTTCCTGCCGGACGACGCCCTGCCCGATACGCTGCGCCCGATCCTGGCCCGCATGTTCCGCGAGTTGCTTCCAGTGCTAGCCGATTCGGCCGTGCGCGTGCGCGAATGGATGGCCGAGCACCCGGGGGAACCGCTGCCGCGCGCCATCGGCAGCCATGCCTTCACCCTTGAAGGCCGGCAGGGCACGCGCATCATCCGCCCGTACAGCCTGTGGATGCTGCAACGGGCCCGGGACTGCTACCGGTCGCTGGCGCCGAACGAGCAAGCCGCGGCAGCCGAGTGGCTTCGACCGCTGGGCGGGGATGCGTTCACGGCGTTCGAGGATCCTCCGCGACTGGCCCGGCACGGGCTCAGCGTCAAGCCGGCCTAGCGTTCTCCGCTGCCCCTCTTCCGGGGCAGCTCGAAAGAAGTCCGGTGCGCCAGGCGTCATCGCGGCGCTGGCTCGATTCCGGCGAAGTGGTGGATGGCAGGTTAGCCCGGGTGCCCACCCGCAAGGGCCCGGGCGGTTCTGCCAACTGCCGCACCCCTGATCCTCACCGTCGGCCAACGCCGAATCACATTGCGGTTCCACACGCCGCCGCCTAGAGTGACAAGAGACCGCCCGACCGTGGGGGGTACGGAAGACGATCATGCGCACATGGAAGCTCCTGGTCCTGGGCACCGTCGGATGGGCGTGTGCAACGCTGGCCGCGGCCGCTCCCCGCTATCAGCTGGAAGCCCTGCCCGTCCTGCCGGGTGCCAGCCTCGAGCGCATCGGCGCATTCAATGATCAGGGGCAGTACGCTGCAGCATGGCGCCTTCCCCGACGGGAGGGGCTCACGCTCTCGCTCTACACACCGGGCGTCGGCTTCGAAACGCTGATGCCGTCCGGCCTGCCGGTGCAGTTCGGCGGAGACTTCGGCGCTTACGATCTGAACGAACGCGGCGAGGTGGCCGCACTGGTGAATGGCAATGCGTACGTGTTGCGAGCGGGCGGGCTGGGCGGCCCCGTACCCGGCACGGGCACCGGTGTTCGCTACAGCGGCGCACGCGGCATCAACGACAGCGGCCAGGTGGTGGGCTTTCGCGAGGACCCGGGCGCGTACCGGGCCTATGCGTACTCGCCATCGACCGGCTTTGAAACGCTGCCGTTCCGGAACAGCTTGGCTGTCGACATCAACAACGCCGGACAGGTGCTCGTCGAGGACTCGGGTTCCGGCCAGACCCGGTACTGGATCCATGACCTGAACACCGGCGGATCGACGGAACTCGCGCCTGAACTCGAGCCCAGTCCCACCGCGCGCATCAACGACCAGGGCGATGTCGCCTTCACGGTGGCCCCTGGCGACGCCAGCCGGACCTATCTTTGGGACGATGGTGCCGTCACCGCCATCGCCGGTCTGGCCGGTTCGGTGGACGATGAAGTCCTGGACTTCAACAACCAAGGCGTCGTGCTGGGTCGTTCCATCCGGACCGAAGGGAACAACCCCACCTGGGACCCCTTCCTGTACGACCGCGAGGGCGGGACCCTGAGCTTGAGCAGCCTCATCGATCCAGCCGGACTCATCGGATGGCAGGACGGTTTTTCGGTATCCCGGATCAACGACAACGGGGACATCATCGGACACGGCATCCGACTGGGGGAGCGGGACTGGACGCCGTTCATTCTTCGCAGCGTGGCAGCGCCGGTGCCCGAACCCGCGACCTGGCTGATGGCCCTCTTGGGCACTGGCGTGGCGTTCGGAGCCCGTCGACGTGCCCGTGGTGCCGCGCAAACCGGCCCGGCGGCCGCCTGATGCGCCGGACCCCGGGCTCGCCGGGGCCGGCCAGGCGGGACCTGCCTCGACCGAACCTGCCGTGCTGTCGATGATCCGGCCGGTCGCCTCCTCGCCTCCCTGCTCGCCTCACCCCTAGAAAGCGAGCGAATTCCAGCGCGACTCGTTGTGCGCTGCCACGGCCCGTCGACGTGCGCCCGCGGCCCTCAGGCGCATGACCGCCATGACCCCATGGCCCAGCAGAAGGCCGAGCGCCACCACCAGAGCGCTCGCGCGCATCAGCGCGCTCCACGGGTCGCCCAGGTGCCGTGAGGCGTCGATCCACACCCGCGGCACACCGCCCGCGCCGGTCTCGATGGCCGCCACGAGGCCGTCGATGCGGAAGGCCGACCGGCCCGGCTCCCCATCGGCGCCCTGCAACCAGGCGAGGGCTTCCAGCCCGTCCGACGTCATCGGGTTCTCGGGCAGGCGGGCGCCGCTGCCCGTGAGCACGGCCAATTCCACGCCGCCCTGGCCCGCGTGCCGGGCCGTGGCCGCTTGAACCAGCGCCGCGATGCGGGTGTCGGCGACGGCCCGCGCGGCATCGCGGATGCGACCCACCGCATCGGCGCGCGCCACGCCCGCCGCGTCGGCGTGCGACAGGCGGCCGGTGCCGGTCTCGCGCACCCAGTCGCTCCAGGCGGCGGGCTGCGTGTCCTCGTCGACGTGCACTCCCTCGACGATGGCCTGGTGCAGCGTCTCGCAGGCCGGCGACGTCTGTGGGCAGGCCTCCTCGACGCTGCGCACCATCGCCGGCAAGCCGGCAATGAGCGTCGGTTGGTTGAGGGTGGCCTGGTAGCGCGCCAGCGGATCGGCGCTGCCCAGCGCCTGCATCGCCTGGATCTGGAGGAGCATTTCCAGGCGCGGGTCGCGGCGCGTCTCCAGGAAGCCGCCTTCGTGAAGGGCGAGGGTCAGGGCATCAGGCTGCAGGTCGGCGGCGGCGACCGCAGCGCCGCCCCAGCGCAGGCGGGTGCAATCGATGTGCAGGCCGGGTTCATGGCCGACGCCGCACGGCGCGCGACCGGTGAGCGACACCGGCGTGCCCACCGCCGGCAGGGCCGCGGAGAATGCGGCCGGAGTCTCCAGGCGCATCGGCGTGGCGCGCGAGATCCACGCGGCGCCGAGCCTCAGGTCGTCCTGCAGACCGCTCACCGAGAAGGCGAGCGCAAGCGCACCAAGTCCGCCGGCGCCGACGAGCGCCAGGCTGGCATGTCGGCCCCAGTGAACCGGGGCGAAGCGGCGCACTTCCTCATCCACCGACAAGGCCTTGCCCAGGCGTACCACCGTCTGGTCATCGACGCGCATCTCTGCCTCGACGGGGCCTTCCGGCACGGCGAAAGCACCCTGCCAGTGGGCGGGCAGGTTCATCTGGAACTTGTTGCCGAGGAACCACCGCGGCAAGGTGGTGCCGGCAGTGCCGCCGAGCGGCATGTCGAGCACCGTCACATGGCCGCGCACCCGGTTGACTTTCTGCGGCACTGCAGCGCGCCTCTTGCCCCACGCCCACCATGCGCCCGACGCGGCCAGCACCAGCGAGGGCAGCAGCCAGAACAGGCGGTCGTCCGGGTCGACGGCACTGGCGATCCCGAGACCTGCGAACGTCAGCGCCCAGGCCAGGCCGGCGAGCAGGCCCAGTCCGGGGCCGTGCCGAGCGGCCATCTCGGCGGGCGTCTCGTCGCGCTGGCCGAGGATCTCCACCCGCAGCGCGTCACGCACGACCTCCGCGGCGCGCGCGCCGTCGAGCCCGTCGTCGGCCTGCTCCTGCACGGCGGCGACCACCTCCGCCACGCCCTCCGGGTCGACGTCCGTCACCTCGCCCGAGCGCCCGCTTTGCCATTGCTGGGTCTGCTGCTGGCGGCGCTGTGCGCGCGCATGGGCGCCGGGCAGGTCGAAGCTGCCGTTCAAGCGCACGACGATGGCGCACTTGCTGCCGAACACGACTTCCGCCCGGTTGTGCGGCTCGAGGAAATCGGCCGCGTCGTAGGGCAGGATCACCTCCACATCGCCGATGGTGTGGTGCATCACGCTCCCGCCCTGCCCCGTGCTCAGCCCATGCTGCAGGTAAGCGCCTTCCAGCAGGTGCACGCCATCGCCTTGCAGGGGCATGGCGCGGGCCGGGTTGGCGGGCTCGAACAGGAAAGGCTCGAGTGCGGCGCGCTCGTTCGGGTCGAGGCGTCGAACGGGTTGCCCGGCGCCCTGTTGCAGGGAGCGCAAGGCCTGCTTGTTCTCGCTGCGGCGCATCAGGTAAGTGATGCCGCTGAAGAGTGAGTAGACGAGCAGGCCCACCACCAGGAGAAGTTGGAGCGTGGCCATGAAATCGAAACGACAGGGGC
The DNA here is from genome assembly GCF_964253025.1 of Rhizobacter sp. LjRoot28. Taxonomy (NCBI): domain Bacteria; kingdom Pseudomonadati; phylum Pseudomonadota; class Betaproteobacteria; order Burkholderiales; family Sphaerotilaceae; genus Rhizobacter; species Rhizobacter sp. LjRoot28. The sequence goes on along the minus strand of NZ_CAXUQC020000001.1, from coordinate 4,937,347 downwards.
TGAAGGGGCGCTCATTGTGTCGGGCCGCCACGCCGCTGTCCGTCCCCTCGATGGGGGGCGCCTTGCCCTATGCTGCAGGTCTTTTGCAGGAGACCCCCATGATTCTCGAAGTCGCCGACATCCGCATCGCCCCCGGCCAGAACGCCGCGTTCGACGAAGCCATCCGCCGTGGTGTGGAAACCGTGATCGCCAAGTCGCCCGGCTTTCTGGGCTATCACGTCGGCCGCGGCATCGAGTCGCCCGAACGCTACCTGCTGACCATCCGCTGGGAGACGGTCGCGCACCACATGAAAGACTTCCGCGAAGGGCCGCTCTTCCCCGAGTGGCGCGCCATCGTGGGCCCGTTCTTCGCCGCCCCGCCGGTCGTCGAGCACTTCGATGTAGTGGCGGGCGCCGCCTGAACGTTCAGCCGATCCGGCTCAGCACCCAGAGCCACAGTGGGGCCGTCACCGCGAAGATGAAGGTCGACACGACCACGGTGGCCGTGCTCTCTGCCTCGAGGGTGCGGTAGCGCTGGGCAAAGATCAGCGCGTTGTTGCCGACCGGCAGGGCGGCGGCCATCACCACCACGGCGAGCGGCAGGCCGGTGAGGCCGAAGCCCCAGCGGCCGGCGACCAGCACCGCCAAGGGCAACAACAGCAGCTTCACCGCCGACAGCATCAGCGCGCCGCGCCAGGCGCCCTGCATGCCGTGGTACGCGAGCGACATGCCGATGAGCACCAGGCAGAGCGGCACCACGGCCTGCCCGAGCTGCAGCAGGGTTTCGTCGACCAGCGCAGGCATCGGCAACGCCAGCCCGTTCCAGGCCAACCCGGCCAGGATGGGCAGTACCACGGGATGAATGATGGTGTTGCGGGCGGTGGTCAGCAGCATGTGACCGACGTGCGTGCCAGAGCCGCCCTGCCGGGCGCGGTCGCGCGCGAGGTCGATTTCGACGAGCGCCGTCAGCATCGTGAGCAGGGTCAACGCGTGAAGACTGACGATGCCCACATGCACCGGCAGCCCGGCCTCGCCGAACATGGCCGCGGCCATCGGGATGCCGAGCTGCACCGTGTTGCCGAAGCAGCCGGTGATGGCTCGCACGCAGGGCTCGGCGGCCGCCTGTTCGGGACTGCGCCGCCACCGCAGCACGCCATAGACGCCCAGCGTGATGACCACCACGGGCACGAAGAAGGCGCTGAGCGTGGCCCACGGCATCACCGAGAAGTCGATGCGGGCCGTGGTGCGAAAGAGCAGCGCCGGCACGAAGATGAAGAACGCGGCGTTGCCGAGCGTGCGGGCCGGGTCGTTGTCGCCCAGCCAGCGCAGCCGTCCCACCACGTAGCCGAGCGCGATCACGCACAGGATCGCCAGGAGCTTGAGCAGGACGGGTGCGAGCGACATGGGCCCGCAGTATCCGGGGAAACCCGACGCCAGACGCTGTGGCTGCTACGTACCGCCGCCAGCGAGCAGTGCTACTCCTGCAGGGCGAGCCGGCAATTCGCCACCACCTTGCCGCGTGCCGTCACCACCTCGTTCTCCAGCACGACGGAGCGCACGTCGGTCCCGACCATCTGAGCGAACTTCTGCGTGGCCTCGACCACGCACGATTGCTTGATGTCGGCCACGGTCTGGTCGTCCCGGCCGATGTACGAGTGGTTGATGACCGGCTTGTCCCGGCCCGTGCCGGTGGCGCCGCGGGCGGCCTGGATCAGATCCTTGGCCTCCTTCGATTCGCGAGCCTGCTCGGCGGCCTTCTGGGCCTCGGCGATGGCGGCCGGCATCTGCACGCTCACGCAACCGCCCAGCGCCAGCAACAGCGTGGCGCAGGCCGAAGTCGGCAGCAGTTTCATCATGGTTCCCTCCCGGTGTGAACTGGTGTGGCGGCTCGTGTCAGGCCGCCTTCTTCGCCGCAGGGCGCTTGGTCGCCGTCTTCGCCGCCGTCTTGGTGGCAGCCTTCCTGGCGGGCGCCTTGGCCGCGGCCTTGGCGGCCTCGACCGACTCCGCCGCGGTTTCGGCCGCTGCTGCCACGGCGCCCTTCTTCATCGGCGGCGCCTTGGCGGCACGCGGCTGGAATTCGAAGCTGACCTTGCCTTCCTTCTTGTCGAAGGCCAGGAACGCCTTGAACTTGCGCCGCGTCTTGTTGGAGACGAAATTCTCCAGCAGATCGGTCTTGCCTGTCTCCAGGAGTTTGGTCATTTGCTCCCGCACCACCGGCTGCTGCAGGATGATCTTGCCGCTCTTGAAATCGCAGGTGACATGCGCGCCCACACTGTGCTCGCACACGTAGCTGGTGCCGTGCTCGAACACCTGGCCCTGGCACTTGGGACAGGGGCCGAGCGAGGTCTGGTCCGAGAAGTCGACCGGTTCACCCGACTCACCATCCTTCTTGGCGTCCTCACCGAAGTCGAACTCGAGCTTCCAGTTGCGGATCTCGTCGTCGTAGCTCAGCTTGAGCTCGGCCGTGAAGGGCCAGCCCGCCTTGGACCGGAAGCCTTCCAACGGGCCGATCCGCTTGTTGGCGAGGAAGGTCTCCACCTCGTCGAGCTCGAAGCTGCGCCCGCCGGGAATCTTGCCGATCGAGAAGCCGCAGCCGTCGCTTGCGCCGTCGGCACCGGTGCAGGTGAAGCGGCGGTAGTTCTCCTTGACCACGCCGCCGCAGTTCGGGCACGGCGTCTTGAGGGTGGCGTAGTCGCCCGGGATGGTGTCGCGGTCGTACTCCTTGGCCTTGGCGACGATGCGCTCGGTCATCGCCGCGATCTCGGCCATGAACTTCTCGCGGCTCAGGCGCCCCTTCTCCATCTCGGCGAGCTTTTGCTCCCAGTTGCCGGTGAGCTCGGGCTTGGTCAGGTCTTCCACGCCCAGGCCGCGCAGCAGCGTGGTCAGCTGGAAGGCCTTGGCCGTCGGCACGAGCTCGCGCCCGTCGCGGATCATGTACTTCTCGAGGATGAGGCCTTCGATGATGGCCGCGCGCGTCGCCGGGGTGCCGAGGCCCTTTTCCTGCATGGCCTCGCGCAGCTCGTCGTCGTCGATGAGCTTGCCGGCGCCTTCCATGGCGCTCAGCAGCGTGGCTTCCGAATAGCGGGCCGGCGGCTTGGTCTTCTGCGCGTTGAGGTCGACGGATTCGGTGCGCACCACCTCGCCCGGCTGCACGGCCACGAGGTTCGCGTCGTCCTCCTGCACCTCGCGCCCGTACACGGCCAGCCACCCCGGCTTGACCATTACCTTGCCGTTGGTCTGGAAGCTGTGGCGCCGGCCGGCGGCCTCCACCGTGCTGATGCGGGTGGTGACCATGAACTCGGCCGGCGGATAGAACACCGCCAGGAAGCGCTTGACGACCATGTCGTACAGCTTGGCCTCGATGTCGGTCAGGCTCTTGGGCGCCTGCAGGGTCGGGATGATGGCGAAGTGGTCCGACACCTTGGCGTTGTCGAAGATGCGCTTGTTCGGCTTGACGTAGCCTTCCTTCACTGCCTTGCGGGCATGCGTGGCCAGGGCCTGCAGCGGGCCGGGCAGGTCTTCGGTGGCGAGCATCTCCATCGTCTGCTTGACGACCGGCACGTAGTCTTCCGGCAGCGCCTTGCTGTCGGTACGCGGGTAGGTGAGCACCTTGTGCTTCTCGTACAGGGCCTGCGCCAGCGACAGCGTCGTCTTGGCGGAAAAGCCGAAGCGCGAGTTGGCCTCGCGCTGCAGGCTGGTGAGGTCGTACAGCTGCGGGCTGCCCTGCGAACTGGGCTTCGATTCCTCGGTCACGGTCGCGGGCTGCCCACGCGCGGCGTCGGCCACCGCCTTGGCATCCGGCTCGTTCCAGATGCGGTCGGCGCGCAGCTCGGGGTCGTCGGGATTCTTCTTCCAGGCGGGATCGAACCACTTGCCCTCGTACTCGCCGGCCTGGGCGGCAAACGTGGCCTTCACTTCCCAGTAGTCACGCGAGACGTGGCGGCGGATCTTCTCCTCGCGCTCCACCACGATCGACAGCGTGGGCGTCTGCACGCGGCCCACGGTGGTGAGGAAGAAACCCCCATCACGCGAGTTGAACGCCGTCATGGCCCGGGTGCCGTTGATGCCCACCAGCCAGTCGGCCTCCGAGCGGCAACGGGCCGCATCGGCCAGCGGCAGCATCTGCTGGTCGGTGCGCAGGTTCTCGAAGCCGTCGCGGATGGCCGCGGGGGTCATGCTCTGCAGCCACAGGCGCTTGACCGGGTGCTTGCTCTTGCTGTGCTGCTGGATGAGCCGGAAGATGAGTTCACCCTCGCGGCCCGCGTCGCAGGCGTTCACGAGTTCGGTGACGTCCTTGCGCTTGACCAGCTTGACGATGGCGTTGAGCCGGCCCTTGCTCTTGTCGATCGGGTTGAGTTCGAAGTGCGGCGGAATCACGGGAAGGTTGGCGAAGCTCCACTTGCCCCGCTTGACGTCGTACTCCTCCGGCGCCTTGATCTCGAGCAGGTGGCCGACGGCGGAGGTCACGAGGTGATGCTCGCCCTCAAAGTACTCGTCGTGCTTCTCGAACTTGCCGGCGATGGGGGTCAGCGCCCGGACGATGTCCTGGGCGACGGAGGGCTTCTCGGCAATGATGAGGGTCTTGCTCATGGCTCTTTCAGTTGGCAAACGGCGCGGGGCGACGTGTCTCTCTACAATCCAGGTTCTTGCGCGTGTATACGCACACGCGCCCGCAGGCGCCCGCACGCTCACACGCGCACCTACGATTTCAATGTACCCAAAGACGATGATGACGCAAGCCCGCGCCGCCAAGCCCCCCAAAGCCAAGACTTCCCGCCCCGCTTCCGGCGGGCGTCGCATCCAGGTCCGGCAGTCGGGCGTCCACGGCAAGGGCGTCTTCGCCCTGACCGAGATTCCCCCGGGTGAGGTCATCATCGAATACAAGGGCGAGGTCATCACCTGGCCCGAGGCGTTGCGGCGCCACCCGCACGACCCGAGCCAGCCGAACCATACCTTCTATTTCCACATCGATGAGGAGCACGTCATCGATGGCAACGTCGACGGCAATGCCGCGCGCTGGATCAACCACGCCTGCGAACCCAACTGCGAGGCCGACGAGGTCGACGGGCGGGTGTTCATCAAGTCGCTGCGGCCTTTGATGCCGGGTGAGGAGCTGTTCTATGACTACGGCCTCGTGATCGACCAGCGCTACACCGCCAAGCTGAAGAAGGAGTTCGAGTGCCGCTGCGGCACGCCGGGCTGCCGCGGCACCATGCTCGCCCCGAAACGCTGAGCGCGGCACCGGCCATGACGCTCCTCTGGAATGCCGAATCCCTCTGGGAAGACCTGGAGCCGCTGCTGCCGGGGTTGAGCATCGAGGTGGTCGCCCAGGCGGCGTCGACCAACACGAGCCTGCTCGAGCGGGCTCGCGCCGCCGATGACGCGGGCGGCGAAGGCCTGGCGGTCGTGCGTCGCAGCCGGGAAAGCGCCGCCTTCGGGCGACGCGCGGCCGATGTGCAGCCGTGCCTGCTGGTGGCCGAGCACCAGACCGGCGGTCGCGGCCGCATGGGCCGCAGTTGGGCTTCGGCGCCGGGCGCCTCGCTGACCTTCTCGCTCTCCCTGCCCATCGACCGCCCCGACTGGTCCGGTCTGTCGCTCGCCGTGGGCGTCGCCCTGGCCGATGCGCTGGATCCGGCGTCGGCGCGCAGCGGCGCGCCGCGCATCGGCCTCAAGTGGCCGAACGACCTGTGGCTCATCGGGCCGCAGGGTGGCCGCAAGCTCGGCGGCATTCTCATCGAATCGGTGCTGGCGGGCCCGAGCCGCCTCGCGATCGTCGGCGTCGGACTGAACATCGCGCCCCTCCCTGCCGGGGCACCGGCCGAGTTCACCCACGGCCATGCCTGCGTGCAGGAGCTCGACGCCACGCTCACTGCACCGGCCACCCTGCACCGCATTGCGCGCCGCTTGATCGAGGCGCTGGGCGCCTTCGAGCGTGAGGGCTTCGCGCCTTTCAGCGAGCGGTTCGCCGCCCGGGACCTGTTGCGCGGCCAGGCCGTCACCACCACGCAACCCGGCCTGCCGGAGGGCACGGCCGATGGCGTCGGGCCGAACGGCGCGCTGCGGGTTCGCGCCGCCGACGGCCTGCTGCACGACATCACGAGCGGCGAAGTCAGCGTGCGCCTGCAGGGCTCACACGGGCCCGAGGTCGGGAGCTCGCCATGCTGAGGTGGTTCGTGGTGCTGCTCATCCTCGCCAACGCCGCCGTCTACGGATGGCGCCAGGGCTGGCTGGACGACCTCGTCGGCGTGCCCGCCCATGGCGACCGCGAACCCGGCCGCACGGCCCTGCAGGCCGCGCCTGAACGGGTCAAGGTGGTGGCCTCGCCCGCTCGCGGCGCACCGGCCGCCGAGGTGGCGTCCGTCTGCCTCGAGATCGGCCCGTACACCAACGCGCAGTTCCCCGCCGCGGAAGGTGCCCTGCTGGGCGTGCTGCCCCCGCACCGCATCGCCGACATCCGGCGCGAGACGCCGGCTGTCTGGATCGTGTTCGTGGGTCCCTTCCCGGACACCCAGGCCCGCCAGCGTCGCACCGACGAACTGCGGCGCGAACGCATCACCTTCGAGGACGTCCGCGAGGTGCCGGAACTGGGCGACGGCCTGGCGCTGGGCCGCTTCGACAACCGGGCTGCCGCCGAACGCCTGCTTGCCGAGGTCACGGGCAAGGGCCTGCGCGGCGCGCGCCTCGCCCAGTACAGCCCGCCCGTCGTCAGCCACACGCTCAGGGTGGCCGATGTCACGCCGCTGGTGCAGGTGCAGCTCATGCAACTGGACGTTCCCGGCCTCGCCGGCAAGAGCTTCGCGCCTTGCACCCGGTGATGACCGTCGCGACCGTGATGACGTCCGGCTGATCGCCCACGACCCTCAGGAGTCCACCCATGCGCAAGATCGGTCTCATCGGCGGCATGAGCTTCGAGGCCTCCGCGGTCTACTACCGCCTCATCAACGAAGCCGTGCGCCAGCGGCTGGGTGGCCTGCATTCCGCCGAACTGCTGCTGCACTCGGTGGACTTCCAGCGCATCGTCGAATTGCAGCAGGCCGGTCGCTGGACCGACGCCGGTGCGCTGCTGGCCGCGGTGGCGCGCGGCCTGGAAGGCGCGGGGGCCGACTGCGTGCTCATCTGCGCCAACACCATGCACCTGGTGGCCGATGCGGTGGCAGAAGCGATCGGCGTGCCGCTGGTCCACATCATCGACGAGACCGCCCGACATCTGCTTGCCGCCAGCTGCCGCAAGCCCCTGCTGCTGGCCACGCGCTACACCATGGAGCACGGCTTCTATGCCGAGCGCATGCAGCGGCACGGCATCACGCTCAGCGTGCCCTCGGCCGAGGGCCGCACGCTCACCCACGACATCATCTTCAAGGAACTGTGCGCCGGCCAGGTGCTGGCGCCATCGCGCCAGGTGTTGCTCGGCCTGATCGACGAAGCGCGGGCCGATGGTGCGGATGCGGTGATCCTCGGCTGCACCGAACTGTGCCTGATCCTGGACCCGGCGCAGCTGAGCATGCCTGCCTTCGACTCCACGGCGATCCACGCCACCGCCGCAGTCGACTTCGCGCTCGGCACCTGAGCGCACGAGGGCCGGCGCCAGCCGCGAGGGTCGCGGCGCGCCGCCAGGCCAGCGGCGCGCCTACTTGTTCTTTGCCAGCCAGCGGTCCAGCTCGGCGATTTCCTTTTGCTGCTCCTTGATGATCTTCTGCGCCATCGCCTTCAGCTCGGGCGACTTGCCGTGTGCCAGCTCGGCCTTGGCCATGTCGACCGCCTGCTGGTGATGCACCCGCATCATGGCGGCAAAGTCGCGGTCGACGTCGCCGGTCGAGGGCATGCCCTGCATCTTCTGCATGCCGCTCATCATCGAGTCATGCATCATGCCGGCGCCCTGCCCGCCGCCGCCCGCGTGCGGTGCCGAACCGGCATGCCCTTGAGCAAGGACCATGGGGCCGGTCGCGAGCGCGCAGCAGGCCACCGCTGTCATCATGAGGTTGCGCATGGTCGATCTCCCTGAGTGTGGTGCCGAGCCGCGGCAACGCGCGTTCCCGTCCCAATGACGCAGTGAGCAGGGACGTGCGTGCTGCAACGTGCATCACACCGCGATTCACGCGCGTCCACTCAGGGGCCGCCATGGCTGCCAGGCGCCGATCACGCGCCGTTTCATGGAGGCCCCGTGTGGGCGGCGGCACTGACGCCCTCGGCGTTCGACGCGGCGCACGGGCGATGAAGGCGACGGTTTCGCCGCCCTCATCGCCGACGCCTCACTCGTCCTGCGCTCGCACGATGTCGGCGCTCAGTTCGCCGGTGCCCTGCGCCCGCCGCTGGCGGTCGGTCTGCTTGCCGAGCTGGGTCTCCAGGGCGGCCTGCAGCTTGTCGGCGGCCCCGTCGATGGCCATGTGCAGGTTCTCGGCGAAATGGGTGACCGCGATCGGCTTGTGGCCCGCCACGCGCGCCTCGAACATGCAGCGCATGTCATCCGAACCCGACTTGGCGCTGCTGTTGACGTCGCCCAGGTGGGCCTCGACGTGGGTCACCTGGTCGGCGAAGCGATCCACCGCGTCCAGGATCACGGACTCGACGTGCGCCTGCAGGTCCTGGCGGCCCTCGATGTTGTTGTCGGTCTCGACTTGGATCTGCATGGTCTCTCCAGTGGTTGGGATCCCGGTCCCGGGCAATCCACATGCCGGCACCGGGAATCCGCGCCGTCCGTCGCGACGACAGGGCACTTGGGGCCGCCTGCCGGCGGGCGCGCCGAAGCTGATAAGGTCACGCGATGGCCACGTTGCTGACCCATCCCTGGGCCTATCCGCTGCTCGAGGTGCTGCACATCGCCGGCATCGCCCTGCTGTTCGGCAGCCTGGCGGTGCTGGACGTGCGGCTCTGGGGTGCCGGTGCGGCGCTGCCGCTCGCGGCGCTCGAGCGGCTGGCGTTGCGGGTGACCTGGGCCGGCTTCGGCATCGTGCTGGCCAGCGGCCTGACGATGTTCTCGACACAGCCGGATGAATTCCTGCACAACCCGGCCTTCCGCCTCAAGCTCGTGCTGCTCGCCCTGGCCGGCGCGAATGCCGCATGGTTCCACCGCCGCGGCGGCGGCACGCGGCTCGACGCCACATCGCGGCTGCTGGCCACACTGTCGCTGGGGCTCTGGTTCGGTGTCATCATCTGCGGTCGCTGGATCGCCTACGCCTGACAAGGAGTCGCCGCCATGAACCGTCGCCACCTGCTGCTTGCCACTGCGGGAAGCTGTGTGCCCGCCTTCGCCCACCACGGGTGGAGCAGCTTCGATACCGACCAGCCCTTGTACCTCGAAGGCCGCGCGGTGTCGGTGCAGTGGCGCAACCCGCACGTCGAGTTGGCCCTCGAGCTCAAGCCCGACCTCAAGCTGCCGCCGGACCTCGCCCGCCGCGCCCTCCCCGCGCAGACCTCCCCGGTGGAGGGACCGGCCGTGCTCGCCAAGACCCGCCTGCCCAAGCGCAGCGACACCCGCTGGACCGTCGAACTGGCACCGCTGACCCGCATGGAGGCCTGGCGCGTGCAGGAGATCAAGCCGGGTGCATCGCTCGCCGTGATCGGCTACACCTTCACCGGTGAAAAGGGCGACGCCGTGCTGCGGGCGGAATACCTGATGGTCGGTGATCAGGTCTACGGGCTGCGCTCGTCACCCGCCTGAACCGGCGGCGGCGCCGACCCGCCGGGGTTACCGCCGTCACGTCGCGCTCGCCAGACGAAAAAAAAGGCGCCTCGCGGCGCCTTTTCCCCTTGACCGTCAGTCAGCTCACTTGGAGACGACGCGGACCATCTCGAGCACCTTGTTCGAGTAGCCCCATTCGTTGTCGTACCAGGCGACGAGCTTGACGAAGGTGCCATCGAGGGCGATGCCGGCGTCGGCGTCAAAGATGGAGGTGCGGGCATCACCACGGAAGTCGGTCGCAACGACCTTGTCCTCGGTGTAGCCGAGCACGCCCTTCAGCGCGCCTTCGGACTGCGCCTTGATCTCGGCGCAGATTTCCTTGTAGCTGGCTTCCTTGCTCAGCTCCACGGTCAGGTCGACCACCGAGACGTCGGAGGTCGGCACGCGGAAGGACATGCCGGTGAGCTTCTTGTTCAGCTCGGGAATGACCACGCCCACGGCCTTGGCGGCGCCCGTGCTCGACGGGATGATGTTCTCGAGGATGCCGCGGCCGCCGCGCCAGTCCTTGTTCGACGGGCCGTCGACGGTCTTCTGCGTGGCGGTGGCGGCGTGCACCGTGGTCATCAGGCCGCGCTTGATGCCCCATTTGTCGTTCACGACCTTGGCGAGCGGTGCCAGGCAGTTCGTGGTGCACGAAGCGTTGGAGATGATGGCCTGGCCGGCGTAGGTGCCGTGGTTCACGCCGTAGACGAACATCGGGGTGTCGTCCTTGCTCGGGGCCGACATGATGACCTTCTTGGCGCCTGCGGCCAGATGCTTCTCGCCGGTTTCCTTCGTCAGGAAGAGGCCGGTGGATTCGACGACGATGTCGGCGCCGACGTCGCCCCACTTCAGCTCGGACGGGTCCTTGACGGCCGTCAGGCGGATCTTCTTGCCGTTGACGACCAGGGTGTTGCCCTCGACCGAGACCTCGCCCTTGAAGCGGCCATGCACCGAGTCGTACTGCAGCATGTACGCGAGGTAGTCGGGCTCGAGCAGGTCGTTGATGCCCACCACTTCGATGTCCTGGAAGTTCTGGACAGCGGCGCGGAACACCATGCGGCCGATGCGGCCGAAGCCGTTGATACCGATCTTGATCGTCATGAGTTTCTCCTGAACGGGGATTGGAAAAAAAGGAACTTCATTACCGGGGGCTGCAGGGGCACAGCCCCCGAGGCCCCCGAATCAGGTCAGCGCGTCTTGCCGAGCACGACGCGGACGGTGTCCACGACGTTGTCCGCCGTGAACCCGAAATGTTTGAAGAGCACGCCGGCCGGTGCGGATTCGCCAAAGGTGTCGATGCCGACCACCGCATCGACGCCGTACTTCCACCAGCCGTCGGTGGAGCCCATCTCGACGGCCACGCGCGGCAACTTCTTCGGCAGCACGCTCAGCTTGTAGGCCACGGACTGACGGTCGAAGGCCGAGGTGCAGGGCATGCTCACCACGCGTGCGGCGATGCCCTTGACGGCCAGCAGCTGCTGGGCGTGCAGGGCGAGTGCCACTTCGGAGCCGGTGGCGATGATCACGACCTGGGCCTTCTTCTTCAGGCCCACCTCGCTCGGCTCGGCCAGCACGTAGGCGCCCTTGGAGATGTCGTCGAGACCGGACTTCGGCGCGTACGGCAGGTTCTGGCGCGACAGCAGCAGCGCCGACGGACGGTTGGTGGTCTGCAGGGCGGTGGCCCACGCGACGACCGTCTCGGCGGTGTCGCACGGACGCCAGACGTCGAGGTTGGGGATGAGGCGCAGCGAGGCGGCGTGCTCGATCGACTGGTGCGTCGGGCCGTCCTCGCCGAGGCCGATGCTGTCGTGGGTGAACACGTGCACCACGCGCAGCTTCATCAGCGCGGCCATGCGGATGGCGTTGCGGCTGTAGTCGCTGAAGGTGAGGAAGGTGCCGCCGTAGGGGATGTAGCCACCGTGCAGCGCGACGCCGTTCATGATGGCGGCCATGCCGAACTCGCGCACCCCGTAGTTGATGTGGCGGCCGCCATTGGGCTTGCCGTCGGCATCGATGCGCAGCGGCGGGGTGCTGCTGGTGTTGGTCAGGTTGGAGCCGGTCAGGTCGGCGCTGCCGCCGAGCAGCTCGGGCATCGAGGCCGTGAAGGCTTCGAGGGCGAGCTGGCTGGCCTTGCGGCTGGCGACGGTCTCGGCCTTGGCGTGGGCCGCCACGGCGGCATCCACCGCCACCTGGGCGAAGTTCTTCGGCAGCTGGCCCTCGACGCGGCGGATGTACTCCACGGCCAGTTCCGGGTAGGCCTTGGAATAGGCCTCGAAGGCGTTGACCCACTCGGTCTCGGCCTGCAGGCCGGCTTGGCGGGCATCCCACTGCTCGTAGGCAGCCTCGGGGATGACGAAGGGCTCATGGCCCCAGCCGAGCGCTTCGCGCGTCAGCTTGATCTCTTCGTGGCCGAGCGCCTCGCCGTGCGCCTTGGCGGTGCCCTGCCGGTTCGGCGAGCCCTTGCCGATGGCCGTCTTGCAGACGATCAGCGTGGGCTTGGTGGCCGACTTGCGGGCGCGCTCGATGGCACGGTCGACGGCGTCCACGTCGTGTCCGTCCACCTTGTCGATCACGTCCCAGCCATAGGCCTCGAAGCGCTTGGGCGTGTTGTCGATGAACCAGGGGGCGACCTGTCCGTCGATCGAGATGCCGTTGTCGTCGTACAGGGCGATCAGCTTGTTGAGCTTCCAGGCGCCGGCCAGGGCGGCGGCCTCGTGGCTGATGCCTTCCATCAGGCAACCGTCACCCAGGAACACATACGTGTGGTGGTTGACGATCGTGTGGCCTTCACGGTTGAACTCGTTGGCCAGCAGCTTCTCGGCGAGCGCGAAGCCCACCGCGTTCGTCACGCCCTGTCCGAGCGGACCGGTGGTGGTCTCGACCCCCGGGGTGATGCCGTACTCGGGGTGACCGGCCGTCTTGCTGTGCAGCTGCCGGAAGTTGCGCAGCTCGCTCATCGGCAGGTCGTAGCCGGTGAGGTGCAGCAGCGCGTAGATCAGCATGGAACCGTGGCCGTTCGACAGGATGAAGCGGTCGCGGTCGGCCCACTGCGGGTTGGCCGGGTTGTGGCGCAGGTGGCGGCTCCACAGCGCAACGGCGATGTCGGCCATGCCCATGGGCGCGCCGGGGTGGCCGCTGTTGGCCTGCTGGACTGCGTCCATCGCGAGGGCGCGGATGGCGTTCGCCATCAGGGTGGTGTCTTGGACGAGGGCGGTCGTGGCCATGCGGTTCCTGCAGGGGTCGGTGGGGGAAAACCCGGCATTTTACCGGGGTCCGGCGGGCGGGCCGCTGAACATTGCGCGCACGGGGTGTTTGGCGGCGAAGCGGGGCCGCGCCTTCGCCCGATAATCGCCGGCACATGAACGGACTGCACCTCACCGCCGACCTGCGCGACTGCGACCCGGCCATGCCCGCCATGACCGACGTCGCGGCGCTGCGCGGCGCCTGCCTGGCGGCCGTCGCGGGCGCGGGACTGACCGCCGTCGGGGAACTGTTCCATCGCTTTCCCGGCGCTGCCGGCACGGCACCGGACCAGGGCGGCGCCACCGGCGTGGTGCTGCTTGCCGAATCGCATGTGGCGGTGCACACCTGGCCCGAGCTGCACGCCGTCACCCTGGACGTCTATGTCTGCAACTTCGGCGCCGACAACACGGCTCGCGCCCACACCCTCATGACGCAACTCGAAGCCTGCTTCTCGCCCGGCCGCATCGAACGACATGCCCTGCAGCGGGGGGCGGCATGAGCGAGCATCCCCTGAAGGCCATCGTGCTGGCAGCGGGCCGCGGGCAGCGCATGCGCCCGCTGACCGACCACACCCCCAAGCCCCTGCTGCCGGTGCATGGCAAACCCCTGATCGAGTGGCACCTCGAGGCGCTGGCGCGCGATGGCGTGCGTGACGTGGTGATCAACACCGCCTGGCTCGAAGCGCTCATCCCGGCCGCCCTCGGCGACGGCAGCCGCTGGGGCTTGCGCATCCGCTATTCGATGGAAGGCCGCGACCACGGCGGCGCGCTGGAAACGGCGGGGGGCATCGCCAAGGCCCTGCCCTTGCTGGCCGACCATGACGACGATGCGTTCTGGGTCGTGTCGGGCGACATCCATTGCCCCGGTTTCCGTTTCGATGCCGCGACGGCCGCTCGCTTCGCCGGCACCGAACTGCTCGCTCACCTGTGGCTCGTGCCCAACCCGCCTTTCCATCCGCGCGGCGACTTCGGCCTCGATGCGGACGGCTTCGGCCTCGCCGAGGCGGGCGCTGACGGGCAGCGGTGGACGTACTCCAACCTCGCCCTGTGCCGGGCCAGCCTCTGCAGCCACCTCGCTCCGGGAACGGTGGCGCCCCTCGGGCCCCTGCTCTTCGCCGGCATGCGCGAGCGGCGCATCACGGCGGAGGTCTACCAGGGCGCCTGGGAGAACGTCGGTACGCCCGAGCAGCTGGCCGCGCTCAACGCGGGGCGTTCGGACACCGATTGACCTCCACGGACACGTGCACCAGCTCCTCGTGCACGGCGAGACGCGCACGGTAGTCGGCCGGCGCAAGTGGCGCATCTGCCACCAGGCTCACCACCGCAGCGAACTGGGCGCGGCCCACGCGCCACACATGGAGGTCGGCCACCCGGGCATCGCCATCCGACTCGATCGCTTCCCGGATCTCGGCGGCGACGGGGTGGTCCATCTCGCGATCGAGCAGAACAGCCGATGACTGGCGCAACAGGCCGACGGACCACACCGCAATGACCACCGCGCCCATGATGCCCACGGCCGGGTCGAGCCACGTCCACCCCAGCCACAGCGCACCGAGCAGCGCGCCGATGGCGAAGACCGAGGTCAGGGCATCGGCGAGCACGTGAACGTAGGCCGCACGGAGGTTGATGTCCGCACCACCTTCGTGGCCGTGGCCGTGGTCGTGGCCGTGGTGCTCGTGTCCATGCCCGTGGTGGTCGTGGCGGTCATGGCCGTGTCCATGGGCATGTCCGCCTTCCGCACCGTGCAGAAGCCAGGCCGACGCCAGGTTGACCGCCAGCCCCACCACCGCGACGACGAGCGCATCCGACGCGGCGATGGGCTCGGGGCGCCACAGGCGAAGCGCTGACTCCACCACGATGCCCATGGCCACGAAGGCGAGCGCCAGGGCGCTGGCAAAGCCGGCCAGCACCTCGATCTTCCAGGTGCCGAAGGCGTAGCGCGGGTCATTCGCGTGGCGCCGCGACAGCCAGTAGGCCCAGGCCGCCACCCCGAGTGCCAGGGCGTGGGTCCCCATGTGCCAGCCGTCGGCCAGCAGCGCCATCGAGCCCGTCCACCAACCGGCCGCGATTTCGCCGGCCATCGTCAGCAACGTGAGCGCGAGCACCCAGCGGGTGCGCCGCTCTCCGCTCGCATTGCCCTGGTCGAAGACGTGGCTGTGCGTCCAGGGGCCGAGGTCGTGTTCGTGTCCGGCCATGGGGTCTTCAGTTGGCGTGGGCGGCGGTGATGGCGTCGATGCGCTGCATCACCTCGGGCGTCAGCTTCGGCGCCAGGTCCAGCGCACCGAGGTTGTCCTTGAGCTGCGACAGGCGCGAGGCGCCGAGGATGACCGAGCTGACGCGCGGGTTGGCATGAGCCCAGGCAATGGCGAGCTGCGACACGTTGCCGCCGAGTTCCGCGGCCAGCGGCTCCAGCTGCCGCACGGCATCGTTGCGCGCCTGGTCGGTGAGGCCCTTCACCAGCCAACCCATGCCTTCCAGGCTGGCGCGGCTGCCGGCCGGCACGCCGTCTCGGTACTTGCCGGTCAGCAGCCCGCTGGCCAGCGGACTGAAGGTGGTGAGCCCCAGACCGATGTCCTCGTAAAGCCGCGCGTACTCCTGCTCCACGCGACGGCGGTGGAACAGGTGGTACTGCGGCTGCTCGACGACCGGCTTGTGCAGGTGATGGCGGTCGGCAATGTCCCAGGCCGCACGGATGTCCGCGGCCGACCACTCGCTCGTGCCCCAGTACAGCGCCTTGCCCTGCGTGATCATGTCGCTCATCGCCTGCACCGTCTCCTCGATGGGCGTGTTCGCATCGGAGCGATGGCAGTACACCACGTCGATGTGGTCGAGCTGCATGCGGCGCAGGGAGCCGTCGATCGCCTGCATCAGGTACTTGCGATTGAGGGTGTTGCGGCCGTTGGGCACGGCGCCGTCGGCATCCAGCCCCCAGTAGAACTTGGAGGTCACCACGTAGCCCAGGCGCGGCCAGGCAAGCGCCTTGAGCGCCTCGCCCATGACGACCTCGCTCTGGCCTTGCGCGTACTGCTCGGCGTTGTCGAAGAAGTTGATGCCGGCGTCGCGGGCCGCCGCCAGCATCTCGCGCGCACCGGCCGTGTCGACCTGGTTGTGGTAGGTCACCCAGGAACCGAGCGACAGGGCACTGACTTGCAGGCCACTGCGGCCCAGGCGACGATGGATCATGGCTACACCTCGTAAAGAAGTGCGGCATCTTAGCCACAGATCACACGGGACACGCGAGCGGTTCGTGATGTCGGCGACCGCGCCGGGGGCTTGCGGGTTCGCCGCCCCTTTGCGGCCACGCGGCTTCTTGGTACCTTCGGCCGGTGATCACGATCAAACCTCCCCGCGGCCCGGCCGCCGTTGCCCTGGGCGCCATCGTCGCGCTGGTGCTGCTCCTGGTGCTGCTGCCGGCCGCCCACTCGCGCTGGTGGCTGCCGATCGGCATTGCCGCCGGCGTCGGTCTGCACACCCTGCTCGCCCGTGGCCTGAAGGCCGTGCTGTCGGCGGTGTCGCCGCTCGCCAGCGGCGCACCCGAAGCCGCGGGCTACGACCGCTCGGTCTACGGCACGCCGGGCCGCGACATGCTCGAGGTGGCGGGGGCCGCGGTGGCCGCCGGCCTGCTGATGGGCGTCGGCGCGGTCAGCGGCTGGGGCTGGGTGGGCGCGGCCGGGGTGCTCGTCGTGCTGGCGGCGGTGGGCCTGGACGTCCAGCGCTGGCACCGGGTGGCCGCGAGCGCCGACTGGGTGTGGTTCCAGCGCGGCTGGGGCCAGAAGGTGCACCAGGTCGCCATCGAGAACATCCGCGACATCTCCATCCACGAGGAAGACGTGGGCGGTTTCACGCTGCGCCGCGGGTCGGGCAACCGCATCTGCCGCCTGAACCTGCGGATGGCCGACAAGCGTGTCGTCGCGCTTCCCAAGACGGACGCGCACCGCGACCTGGAGGCCGTCGAGGACGTGGCCAATCACATCCGCACCCGACAGCAGCTCACTCAGGAACTGCAGGCCCGTCGCGATGGTGGCCGAGCACCTGCGGCGGCTCCCGCCGCTGCAGAGCCGACGCCGGACGACCGGGCCATGATGCGTGAGCTCAGGCGCCTGCGGCGCGCGGCGCAGCCGGCCGACACCGGCGCCGCCCCACCGACCCTCACGCCGGCCGCGCGGCCACCGGCAGAGCGCTGAGCCGCGCCCCGCCGACCCTCATCCTAGGGGCATCCGGGAACGGGGCACGGCCGCAGAATCGCCCCATGACACCCACTCCCTACGGCGCGAGACGCCGCGAGCTGGCCGCCCGGATGCAAGCGGGCGGAGGGGGGCTGGCCATCATCCCCACCGCGCCCGAGCGCCCGCGCAGCGGCGACAGCGACCACCCGTTCCGCCACGACAGCCACTTCCACCATCTCACCGGTTTCGACGAACCGCAGAGCTGGCTGGTGCTGCGCTGTGACGGACACAGCCTGCTGTTCTGTCGCACGACCAGCCCCGAGCGAGAGGTCTGGGAAGGCCCGCGGCTGGGGCCGGATCGTGCACCGGAGGTGCTGGGGGTGGACGAAGCCCATCCCATCGAGCGACTGGACGAGATGCTGCCCACGCTGATCGCCGGCTCACCGGCGGTGTGGACGGTGTTCGCCGCGGCCCAGGAGATCGGGCCCCAGCTGTCGCGCTGGCTGGGGCTGTTCCCGTCGGTCGACACGCGGGGGCCCGTCCCTCACCGCGACCTCGGACCCCTCATCGACGAGATGCGCCTGGTCAAGGATGCGGGCGAACTCGCCACCATGCGCCGTGCAGCGGCCATCTCGGCCGGCGCCCACGCGCGGGCCATGCGCTTCTGCGGCGAGCGCTTCCGGACGGATCCGGCGGCGGCAGTGCGCGAGTACGAGATCGAGGCGGAGCTGCTGCACGAGTTTCGCCGCCACGGTGCCCAGAGCCCGGCGTACCCGTCCATCGTGGCGGCCGGCGCCAATGCCTGCGTGCTGCACCATGCCTCCGGCGCCACGGCGCTGCGGGCCGGCGAACTGTGCCTCATCGACGCCGGCTGCGAGGTCGATGGCTACGCGAGCGACATCACCCGCACCTTCCCGGCCGACGGCCGCTTCACCCCGGCGCAACGCGACCTGTACGAGATCGTGCTGGCCGCACAGGAAGCCGCCATCGGTGCCACCCGACCAGGCGCCCGCCAGCGCGACGGCCACCATGCGGCGGTGCGTGTGCTGGTGCAGGGCATGCTCGACGCCCGCCTGCTCGACCCCGGCCGGCACGGTGACGTCGACGCCGTGATCGAGAGCGGCGCCTATCGCCAGTTCTACATGCACGGCACCGGGCATTGGCTCGGCCGCGACGTGCACGACGTGGGCGACTACCTCTCGCTCGACGAGCCCCCCGTCGAGCAGCCCGACGAACAGGGGCGTCGGGTGTTGCGTCCGCCGTCGCGCGTCCTGCAGCCGGGCATGGTGCTGACGGTCGAGCCGGGCCTCTATGTGCGCCCGGCGCCCGATGTGCCGGAGGCCTTCTGGCACATCGGCATCCGCATCGAGGACGACGCCGTCATCACGGCCACCGGCTGCGAGCTGATCAGTCGAGGCGCGCCGGTGAATGCTGCGGCGATCGAGGCGCTGATGCGCGGGTGAAACCGCCCAGCAGGTCGCGCGCGGCCCGCTCCCCCTGGGCGAAGGCCTCCTCGAACACCGAATAGCCGGACAGGTCGGCATGCGCGAACGCAACGCGCCCGTCCGGGCGCGCCAGTGCTGCAAGCGCCGGATGGCCGCGCACGCCAGGCACGGGGATGCTCATCGCATGGCCGTAGCGCATGAGGTCGACATGGCGCAGCTTGCCTGGCAGGTCGGGATGGGCTGCGGTCAGGTCGTCCACCACCGCGCCGGCCCACGGCGCCCAGTCGTCGGACAGCAGGCGGGCGCGTGCGGCCTTCAGCTCGACCGGGGACTGGCCGCCCAGCGCCCAATAGGCCGTGAGCACCGTCGGCCCCGGGTGCGGGCGGGTCGATTGGTGCATCGCATCGACGTAGCCCAGCAGGGCGCTGCCATGGATGACGTTGTCCCAGGCGGGGGGTGCCCCCGGGGGATCGTCGAGCGCCTCCCCCACATGCAGATTGGCGACGAGCCACGGGGCATGGTGCATGGCGCGCGAAGCCGCGACCAGCGCGGCCGGCGGCGCGGCGAACAGCCGCACGGCGACATGCAAGGGCGTGGCCATGACGACGCGGGACACTTGCCAGCGCTCCATGCGACGGGCGCCCGCGTCCCACGCATCCACCTGCACCGCGTCACGGCCGGGCTCGACCCGCAGCACCACCCGCCCGCCGTGCAGGCGGTCGGCCAGCGGCGCCGCCATGCGGCGGGTCAGCCAGCCGTTGCCCTCGGGCCAGGTGAGCACGGCTTCCCGCTCGTCGCCGTCGGATGGCATGAAGCCGTGGCGGCTGGCGAAGTAATGCAGGCCGGCCCATGCCGAAACCTGTTGCAGGCCGGCACCGAAGTCGTCGCGGCAGCAATAGTCGAGGTGGCTGCGCAACAGCGGGTGGACATGACCGCCGGCATCGAGCCAGCGGGCGAAGGTTTGTGCATCCAGCGCAGCGTGCCCTGCGGACCAGCCCGCGCGGGCAGTCGGCAGGGAAAACGGCAGCTCGCGTCGGACCTCGTTCACCGCCTTGGCAAAGCGGCGATAGGCGGCGAGCGCCTGGGCGTCGGGCACGGGCAGCAGGCCGTCGTGCCAGCGGCCGCCGTGGAAGATGCGCTCCTGCGGGCTGTGGCAGAGGTGCCGTTCGTCGAAGGTCCAGCGGCCATGGGTGAATCGGCAGAGGCCGAAGGACTCGAGCAGCCCCAGCAGTGCGGTGTCGTGTGCCGCCGGTACCGGCAGGTAATGCGCGCCGAGCGGGCAGGCCATGCCGGCCAGCCGGTGACCCCGGCTGTTGCCGCCCGCCTCGTCCTCGAGCTCCAGCAGCTGCACGTCGTCGACGCCGGCCGCGACGAGCGACCGCGCGCAGGCGAGGCCGGCCACGCCCGCGCCCACCACCAGCACGCCAGCGCGTCGCTGCACGGCGGGCGCCGGCAACGCGCCGCTGCGCGCCAGGTCGCGCACGCGGTGCCCGCGCTCGTGGGACGCGCCCACCCAGCCACCCGTCCACGCCCCGGACCCGGCGCCCTGACGCTCGCAACCCCACAGGCCGGCCGCGAGGCCGCCGGCCATCAGGCTGCGACGGGTCAGCGGCCGCATCAGTGCACCCGCCCCCATTCGTTCTCGAAGGTCTGCACCAGCACCTGGTTGGACAGGCGGTTCGCCTCGGCCGGCACACGTGCCATGTCGGGCGGGAACTGGAACAGCGCGGGCAGGCCCTCGAGCGTGAGGAAGCGCAGGCCGTCGGGCAGGCGTTCGGGCGTGCGCCACGGACGGCGGCTCGCCATGATGAAGCCCCATTCGCCGAAGCTCGGTACGTGCGCGTGGTACGGCGTGGTGGACAGGCCGGCCGTCTCGATCGTCTGCGCCACCGTCCAGTAGCTCTTGCGAGCGATGAGCGGCGAGGTGGTCTGGACCACGGCATAGCCCGAGGCGGCCAGGTGCTGGTCGATCAAGGTGTAGAAGCTCGTGGTGTAGAGCTTGCCGATGGAGAAGTTGGTCGGGTCGGGGAAGTCCACCACGATGACGTCGAACGCGCCCGGGTTCTGCTCCAGCCAGGCGAAGGCATCCTGGTTGACGACGGTGAGGCGAGGCGAGCGCAGCGCGTCGCCGTTGAGGCGGCGCAGCAGCGGCTGCTCGGCGAAGAGACGGGTCATGTGAGGGTCGAGTTCGACCAGCGTGACGCGCTCGACGCTCGGGTAGCGCAGCACCTCGCGCACCGCCATGCCGTCGCCGCCACCCAGCACCAGCACGCTGCGCGGGGCGCCATGCGCCGCCATGGCGGGGTGCACCAGCGCTTCGTGGTACCGGTACTCGTCGCGCGAATGGAACTGCAGGTTGCCGTTCAGGAACAGGCGCACCCCGGCCTTGCTCGACGTGACCACCACCCGCTGGTAGCGGCTGCTCTCGCTGTAGACGATGCGGTCGGCATAGAAGCGGTCTTCGGCCCAGGTGCTGATGCGATCGGCCCCGGCCATCACCGCGCACAGCGCCGCCACCACCGCGGCACACCAGGCCACGTGCCAGCGCAGGCCGCGCAGCTCGCCCCGGAACAGCCACAGTGCCCAGACGGCCACGGCCGCGTTCATCAGACCGAACAGGGCCCCGGTGCGCACGAGGCCGAGCGACGGCACGAGCAACAGCGGAAACGCGACCGACACCGCCAGCGCGCCGAGGTAGTCGAAGGTCAGCACCTGGGAGACCAGGTCCTTCAGCGCATAGCGTTCGCGGAAATGCCGCTTGAGGATCCGCATCACGAGCGGAATCTCGAGACCGACCAGCATGCCGACGAGCAGCACCAGCCCGTACAGCGCCATGCGGAACGACGACGGTGCCGCCGTCTGCAGCGAGAACAGGGCGGCCGGCATCAACCCGCCCACCAAGCCCACCAGCAGCTCGATCCGCAGAAAGTGCGCCACCAGCTGCCGATCGAAGAAGCGCGACAGGTACGACCCGATGCCCATCGCGAACAGGTAGGCCCCGATCACCGTCGAGAACTGCAGGATCGAGTCCCCCAGCAGGTAGCTCGCCAACGCCCCCGCCGCCAGCTCGTAGACCAGCCCGCAAGCCGCCACCACGAACACCGACACCAGCAGCGCCACCTCCGCCGGCCGCACCCGCTCCCGCAGCCCGGTCACGCCCGATTCACCCACCGCACCACCCGAAAGCCTGCAATTTGGCAGACCTGAACCCAGCGACGGGAACCAGCAAGCGAAGCGAAGCGCCGTTCAAGCCACACGCGAGCACGGGTCTCCCGGGCGACCCGTGGCGCCCCCCTCGGGGGGGCAGGAGCAACGCGACGTGGGGGGCTCCATCCAGCAAGCGAAGCGAAGCGCCCTTCAAGCCACACGCGAGCACGGGTCTCCCGGGCGACCCGTGGCGCCCCCTCGGGGGGCAGGAGCGAAGCGACGTGGGGGTTCAATGTATGGCTGCAGCAACGATCAAGCCGATGGCCAGGCACATCGCCGCCACCACGATGGCCAGCGCGGTGTTGCGCTTCTCGACGATCTCGGCCCACAGGTCATACGGGGTGAGCTTGTCGACGATGACGAAGCAGATCCAGAAGACCAGCACGCCGACCAGCGCGTACAGGATGGAGCCGCCGAAGACGCTCGGCTTCAACCATTCGATTCCAAACATGGGGTTCTCCTCGGAAGATTCGGGTAAGGGAAGCGGCCCGGGCTCGGCCGCTCATTTGTGGCTGCCGCCGCTGGAGAAGCCACCGTACGAGCTGCCGCCGGTGCGCCCGCTGCTGCGGTTGTTCGCCAGGCACGACTGGTACTCCTGCGACGCCTGGCCGTAGCGTTGCAGCTGGTCGTTGCAATCATCGTCGCGGCCGCAGCGGAACAGCATCAGGATGACCGCGATGATGAAACCCCACAGGAACAGCTTGGCCAGCCAGGAGCCACTGGACGAGGTCGGGGCCACGTCACGTTCCATCGCGGCTGCTTGTTCATCGGGCAGCTTGAAGGCGCGGCGCACCGCATCGGCCGGCAGCACGGCGCCGGCCGACCACACCACCTCGTGCGTGTCGCCCTCCCGCGTTTCCTCGCGGTTGAGGCGATGGGTGCCACTCGTGTAGTCGATGTTGTCGGTGCGCTGGCGACGTTCCAGGTGCCAGTAGAACTCGCCCAGCACGTAGGTGATCTCGCCACGGTAGCGGTACATCTGCCGGTAGGTGCGGCCCTGGTACTTGACGGTCCGGCCTTGGCCCTCGGGGACCCCGGTGATGGGCACCGCCCAGCTCCAGCCGTCCTCCGCATCCACCAGGAAGGCGAAGCCCGCGGTGCGGTGGTAGAGCAGGTACTCCCGCCACAAGGATTGTTCGTCGTCCTCGGCGTCATCCGGCACCTCGCACCGCTCGACATAACCCACGACCTGCCAGGGCAGCGGATTCTTGCCGCCGAGCGCCAAACGCCCGACGGTGCCGAGTGGAATCAACGGCTCGCTGCCGTTGTCCTGTGCGTAGTGGGCCAGGTCGGCCCCCACGCCCTTGGAGACGTCGACGACGGCATGGCACTGATGGCAAACGATGGACTGGGTGGTGCTGAGCCGAACCTCCAGCGCCGCCCCGCAGCTCGGGCACGACAGGCTCGAGGCGCGCAGGGTCTTCTCCGTGCCACCGCCCGCCCCGCCCCCGCCCTCGGCAAGGCCGACGAGCTTGAGGTCGTCCAGCCGCACCGGGCGGCCGACGGACCACAAAGGGCGCGCCGGATCGGCATAGTCGAGGGTGCCCACCTCGTCGCCCGCGGCGCGCAGGTCGGCCACCACGAAGCCGCGCTCGAGGTTGGGCTTGAAGGGCAGCTCGCCCTGCGCGGCGATCAGGCGCGCTGCGGTGACGGAGGCGATGTGCCATCGTCGCGCGCCCACCGTGAGGGCCTGGCCGACGATGAGCTTTTCCGGCGCCGGGACCGCCTCGGCCAGGGCCTGGTCGAAGGCCAGCACGTAGGCGCCGTTGTCTTCGCTCAGCCAGCCGCTGCGCCCGTTGTCGAACAGCGCATGCCATTCGTTCCAGGTGCCCTGCCCGTAGCGGTACTGCAGGCGTCCCACGAGGGCGAAACCTTCGCCCTGGGCGACGCCGGTCACACCGAGCTGCAGCGGTGAATGGTCGTCGAAGAGTTCGGCGCTTTCGCCGATCTTGCGCAAGGCCTCGCCGTCGCGCACCAGGGTGCTGCGGCAGAAGCTGCACACGGCGAAGGCGGAGGCGGCCGAGCGGAAGTCGACCGGCGCGCCGCAGTTCGGGCACGCGGCCCGGTAGGCGCGCTGGGGTGAGGAGGAATCGGTCGTCAAGGGCAGGCGGTCAGGGGCCGCGGCGAGGCGCCGAACGGGCGCCGCCCGCCGGCATGCAAGGCTGGAACGCGTTCACACGTGCGCGTTCAGACGAGCTTCTTCAGCAGTTCGCCCTTCTTGGCGTCGAACTCTTCCTGCGTGAGGATGCCCTTGGCCTTGAGCTCGCCGAGCTTCTCGAGCGTGGCCATCACGTCCTCGGGACGGATGGCGCCCGCGGCGGTCGCGGCGGTGGCGGCGGGCTGGCTCTGCAGGCCCTGCGACAGCTGGCCCGCGAGCACCTGGCCGAGGGCCACACCGGCGCCCAGCCCCATGGCGTCGCCCGCCACGCTCCCACCCTGCCCTGCGCCTTCCGCGAACTTCGGGATGGACTGGGCGGTCTGGTATTGCATGAACTTGCCCATGTCGCCACCGACCATGCCCATGCCGATCTTCTGGTCGAGGATCTTCTGCAGCTCCTCGGGCAGCGAGACGTTCTGCATCGTCACGCTCTCGAGCTTCAGGCCGAGCGCCTCGAAGGACGGTGCGGTCGCCTCCTGCAGCGCGCGCGCGAACTCGATCTGGTTGGCCGCGAGGTCGAGGAAGGCCACGCCGCTGGAGGCCACGGCGTCCGAGATGTGCTGCAGCATCAGGCCGCGCAGCTGCCCGTCGAGGTCGGCGACGGTGTAGAGGTCGCGGGTGCCGGAGATTTCGGTGTGGAAGCGCTTCGGATCGACGATGCGGTAGCTGTAGTTGCCGAAGGCGCGCAGGCGCACGGCACCGAAGTCCTTGTCGCGGATGGTCACCGGCTGCGAGGTGCCCCAGCGCTGGTCCACCTGCTGGCGTGTGCTGAAGAAGTAGACGTCGCTCTTGAACGGGCTCTGGAAGAGCTTGTCCCAGTTCTTGAGGTAGGTGAGCACCGGCAACGTGCTGGTGGTCAGCTTGTACATGCCGGGGCCGAACACGTCGGCGACCTTGCCCTCGTTCACGAACACCGCCATCTGCGACTCGCGCACGGTGAGCGAGCCGCCGTACTGGATCTCGTTGCCCGCCATCGGGTAGCGCCATGCGAGCACGCCGTCGCCGGACTCGGTCCACTCGAGTATGTCGATGAACTGTTTCTTGATGAAATCCATCAGGCCCATGCGGCTCTCCCCCGGCAGTTGATCCGCGCATCATAGGACCTCCCGGAGGCAGGTCCGCCTCCCCCGGAAGTGGTGCTTGTCACACCGGCGCGGCTTTGCCGATCACACGCACGCGCATGGCCGGATCGACCGCGGCCACCAGGTCGTTGGCGAAGCGGGCCTGCTGGGCGTAGGCGCGGTCCAGTTGGGTGTCGAGGGTCGACACCCGCACCAGCATGCCGTCGAGGATCTGGCCGCGCAGGCCCGAGAGGATCTGACGCCACCGGAACGACCGGCTGCTGCCTTCGACGGTGTCGCCGAGCACAGTCCAGTAGGTGATGGGCTCGGCGCGCCCGGGCTGCGTGGCGAAGAGCCGCGTCACCGGCAGCTCGCGGCCGCCGATCGGCAGCGTGAGCCGCGTGAGTTCGCTCACCTTGAAGCCGCCGCCCGGATAGCAGATCTCGGGCCGGTGCACCTGCAGGCCGACCGACTGCTCGGTGCCGTAGGCCACCGACAGCATCACGCGCTCGCCCGCCGGGCCGACGTACACCCGCTCCAGCACCTGGTCGTAGATGCCATAGATCTTGCCGGTCTCGTCGGACGGACGCACCAGCGCGCCGGCGGTCGGCGCCACCTGCCAACCGGCGAAACGCTCCGGGAAGACGGCTTCGAGCTTGACCGGGGGGCGTTCATCGGCGAGGCGGCGTGTCGGCTTGCCGACCACGGCCAGCGCCGCACCGCCGCCCATGGCGGCCGCGATGAGGAGGGCCTTGCGGCGAGCAGGTTGCATCGTCATTCGGCCCACCGCTTCGGCAGCACCGCACCCAGCAGGCGGTCGAACCCCATGATGAACATCAGGGCCACGGCGAACAGCACCAGACCGGCGAAGCCGTGGACGAAGCCCTGGCCCACCTCGTCGCCCAGGTGGTACGTGATGAGCACGAGGATGATGACCCGCACCACGTTGGCGAGGAAGGCCACGGGGATCACCATCACCGCGAGGATGATGCTGCGCACCGGCGAGCGATAGGCCATGAGGTTGGTATAGAGCAGGCCCATGGCTTCGAGCGTGAACATGGTCTGCAGGCCGGCGCACGCCTCGGCCACCAGCAACTGGTACTGGCCGATGGTGATGACCACGCCCGAGCGCCCGATTGGGTAGCCGAGTGCAGACATGCCGGCCGTGGCAACCGCGGACACGGCGGCCTTCAGCGGACCGGTGATGGCCATCACCGTGCCGTACGGCAGCGGGATGACGAACATCAGGAAGAAGAGCGGAAACCACACCGCGCGCAGGCCGGCCCAGCCGCGATAGGCCAGCGCGACGCCGGCCAGCACCACCACCTGGGACAGCAGTTCGATGCGCAGGAATTGCTGCGTGCGGCCGAACACGTACATCAGGATCCCGATGACCAGCGCAGCCGCGGCCGCACGGGGCGCGGCCGCCTCCGGTGCGAGGGCGGCCAGCGCCTCGCGGCGCCGCCAGGCCAGCCAGCCGCAAATGCCGAGCACCAGCGGCTCGTGGCCCTGGCTGAACGACACCCAGAACCCGTGCAGGAAATCCCAGTAGGTGGGAACGTAGAGGACGCCGAGGCCGATCGCCACCAGCGCGAACGCCCAGGGGTCGAGCGGGGCGAACCAGCGCACGACCGGGTGCACCGGTCGGGTGGAGGCGGCAGGGGCGAGCGGCGTCATGGCGGGCAAAAGGATCAGGGGGCGGACGCCGCCGTTTCAGCCGGGGCAAGACCGTCGGCGGGCGCCGCAGCCGACGCGCCCGCGGCACCGGCGGGGGCGCTGGCAGCCGTGGCGGCCACCAGCTGGGCGTAGCGCCCCTGGTACTCGATCTGCGCCTTCTCGCGCAGGGCGGTCACGCCCTGCTGCTGCGCAGTGCGCTTGCGGTCGTTGGTGAGGAAGGCCGCCACCAGGCGCTTGGCCACGGGGGGCGGTACCGGGGCCAGCTGGGCATTGAGAACCGTGAGCACGCGCACGCCGCCGTCGCGCGCCTGGACCATCGACTGGCCTTCCTTCAGGGCAGCGAGCTGATCGAGCATCGCGAGGGGCACGTCCTCAGCCGAGACGGAGGTCTGGCGGGTCGAGAACTGCAGCGATTCGGCGCGCAGCAGCTCGTTCAGTTCGGTCAGGGTGGCGGCGCCCTCGATGCGAGCCTTCAGCGCCTGCGCCCGCTCGGCCGGCAGCGCGACGGTGGTTTCCTGCAGGGAGTACAGGCGCCGCTGGCTGAAGAGGTTGGGATGGCCGTCGTGGTAGCGGTCGATCTCGTCGCTGGACGGTTCGGTCACTCGCTCGGCGAGGCGCTCGAGGTAGGCGCGGGCCAGCACGTCGCGCTTGGCCGCCTCCATCATCTGAACGACGCGGGGGTCCTGGTCGAGCTTGTCCCGTCGGGCCGCCTGGGCGGTGATTTCCTGGTCGACGAGTCCCTCGAGCACGCGCTTGGCGGCCGCATCCTGCTGGGCGGGCGGCACGTTTGCCAGCTGCCGGCGAAGGACCAGGTCGACCTGGTGCACGGACACCTCTTCGCCGTTCACCTTCACCGCCACCTGCGAGGTGGCCTTCTTCTCGCCGTCCTTCGAGCAGGCCGCCATCGCGAGCACGGTGCTCACGGCGAGGGCCAGCAGGGCAGCACGGGAACCAGATGAGCGAAGCGAAAAGGTCATGTCGGAGTTCCAGAAGGCCGGAAGATGATCCGGAGCCGGGGCGCGAGCATGGCACAGAGCGCGACCGGCGGTGCAAATTCACGACCGCCGCAAAGGGGCGGACGCCTCATGAAAAAAGGCGGACCCGGTCGGATCCGCCTCGCGGAGTGTGCGCGGCGCCCGCGAACGGACACCCGAGCGCTTACTTCGACTGGTTCTTGCGGCGGCGTGCGGCAAAACCGACGGCACCGAGGCCCAGCGCCAGCATGGCGATGGCTTCGGGTTCCGGCACGGCGGCCGCGACATCCATGCGCCCGGCGTAGCCAGCGCCCTCGTACAGGCCGAGGTTGTGGCCCGACACCGTGCCGTTCACGATGAGGTTGTAGGTACCGGCCATCAGGTTGCTGAACGAGAAGTCGGCCGGCGTCGTGTCGACGATGGTCGACGACAGGCCACCGCCGGTCAGCGTCACCGAGGTCAGGGTCGTGTCGTTGCGCGACAGGAACTCGGCGTCCCAGATGGTGCCGATGGTGTTCGAGTCACCAGTCAGGGTGAAGGTGAAGGTGTCGCTGAACGATTGGTTCTTGCCGAACCAGTTGCCGAACCAGACCGACTGCCCCGCCGTCACATCGCCCAGGCCGAACGTGGCGGCCATCGAGGAACCGGCCGCAGCCAGCGCGATGGAGGCCACCAAAGCCTTTAGTTTCATACCCAACTCCTGTTCAAATGCTGTGGCACAGATGCCTGACTCAATGTGCCATGCGTGCGGGCGGGGGGACACCGCGGCGCCCCCCATGGGCAGGGGGGAGGAGCCGCAAACCGCCACCCCTCATTCGCGGGAGGGCCCGCAGGCACTGTCGGCCGCCGTTCGCTTCATTCGTGAGAATCCGCACACATGAACGCCAGATCCTCTTCCCTGTCGCTTGCCGTGATCGGGGCCGGCCCGGTCGGGCTCGCCCTCGCCTTGCAGGCATCGCGGCAGTTGCCGCACGCCCAGGTGACCGTGTTCGATGTGAGGCCGGTCGACGCGCCGGTCGCGGCCGACCCACGCACGCTCGCACTGTCGCTCGGCAGCGTCCAGACGCTGGAGCGCCTGGGCGTCTGGCCGGCGGTCGCCACCCGGGCCATGCCGATCCGCGCGGTGCATGTGTCGCAGCAGCAACCGGCCCTGCTCGGACTCACCGTGGGCACCGACCGCGAGCCGGCCTTGTGCATCCGGGCCGAGGACGAGCGGGTGGCGCAGCTCGGTGCCGTGGCGTCGTACGGGGCGATCGTGGCACCGCTGCAAGCCGCGTGGCTGGCCGCCTGCGACGCCGAGCCGGCACGACTGTCGGCACGTTTCGGCACGCGGGTCACGGCGCTCAAGCCGCTGCCCGGCGGCATCGAACTCGATGCCGGCGTGGCCGAGCGCTTCGACCTCGCCGTGGTGGCCGAGGGCGGGGTGTTCTCCGACCAGGCGCGCAAGGGCCTGACGCGCGACTACCGTCAGACGGCCTGGGTCGGCACCGTGACGCTTGCCGGCAGCGAGCGGGGCGTCGCCTACGAGCGCTTCACCCCCAACGGTCCGGCCGCGCTGCTGCCCTTGCCGGACGGCCCGGAGGGCCACGCCCGCGCATCGCTCGTGTGGTGCGTGCCGTCGGACGATGACCCGGTGGCACCGCTCACCGATGCCCAGCGCGTCGCCGTGCTCGACAACCTCTTCGCCGAAGGCACCGGCCGCATCACCGCGGTTTCGCCGCTGAAGTCATTCCCGCTCGGCCTCAATGCGGAGCGAAGTCTCGTTCAGGGGCGCACGGTGCGCATCGGCAACGCCGCCCAGACGCTGCACCCCGTCGCGGGCCAGGGATTGAACCTCGGGTTGCGCGATGCCCACGAACTGGTGGCCCGGCTGACGCGCCAGCCCGACATCGACAGTGCGCTGCGCCGCATCCAGTGGCAGCGGGCCCCCGACCGCTGGGCCATGATCGCGGCCACCGATTTCCTCGCGCGCAGCTTCACCTGGCAGCTGCCCGGCCTGAGCACCTTGCGGGGCTTCGGGCTGGCCGCATTGCAGGCTGCGCCGCCGCTCAAGTCTTTGCTGGCCCGGCAGATGATGTTCGGACGCCGCTGAATCCTTCGGCCAGGCTCCCGCGCCGATGACTGAGCGCGGGCAGCTGCGCCCTGACGGCCGCAAGCCGCTCCGCTGACAGAGTGGCCATGACGACGCCTTCGCCCTCCTCCCGCATGGCCAGCACCTCGCCCCAGGGATCGACCACCATGCTGTGGCCGAAGGTGCGGCGGCCGTTCTCGTGCAGCCCGCCTTGCGCGGGTGCGATCACGTAGCACTGGTTCTCCACCGCGCGAGCGCGCAGCAGCAGCTCCCAGTGGGCCCGCCCGGTGGTGTGCGTGAACGCAGCCGGCACGGCGAGCAGGTCGCACGGGTCGACGGTGAGCGCACGGTACAGCTCCGGGAAGCGCAGGTCGTAGCAGATGCTCAGGCCCACGCGCAACGACCCGGCCTGGAAAGCCACCGGATACCCGCCCGCGTCGAGCACCTGTCCCTCGTCGTAGCGCTCGCGGCCGTTGTCGTAGCGAAACAGGTGCATCTTGTCGTAGCGCGCCACCTGCCGGCCGTCGGGACCGTAGGCGCCGCAACTGTTGAGCGCCCGATCGGGGTCGCCCGTGCGCAGCGGCAAGGTGCCGCCGATCACCCACACGCCGTGCCGCTGCGCGGCGTTCGACAGCATGGACTGGATCGGGCCATCGCCGGGCGCCTCGGCCACGGCGAGCTTGTCCCGGTCGGTGTGCCCCATGAGGCAGAAGTACTCCGGCAGGGCCACGAGGGACGCGCCGGCCTGGGCCGCCTCGGCGATCAGGGCATCGGCACGTTCGAGGTTGCGGTGCAGGTCCGGCGTGGAAACCATCTGCAATGCAGCAATCAACATGGAATCCTCCGCGGCGTTCGTGTCATCGCCAACGAGCTTACGCCCAAGCGCCGCACCCCGTGCAACCGGATGTGGTCCCGGGGTCGGACGCAGGCCCTTGTGCGGGACTCGTGGCATTCCACACACCCCGCTGTGGCGCGGCCGCCAGCCGGGTGTCCCCGCAGAGCAGAGGGTTTGGTTGTGGGGCAGAATCCGGCGAAATCCGAGGTCACGCCACGTACCAGCCCGACCCGGCCCCGCGATCGATGGGCATTCCACCACTTCATGGCCACTGAGTCTTCCCCTGCCGCCGTGCCGGCCGAGAGCCCGCGCAGCGACGTGCCGGCCTCGGCGCCCGCAGACCACAGCCGTTTCGTGCAGCGTGTGCGCCGCCGCTACGCGGCCGAACTGCCACTGCTTGCGGCCGGCCTGCCGACGGCAGAGACCATTGGGACCCTGATCGACACGCTGCTCTCCGGTGGACGCGCGCTCGCCAGCGCCATGCGGGTGGCACGCAACATCGTGCTCGAACGCCTGGCGGTGCTCGACATCGAGCAGAACGCAGCCATGCTCGACATCACCCGCGCCATGACCGCGCTGGCCGAAGTGACGCTCGACCGCGCGGTGATCCAGGCCTGCGCCGACCAGGACGCCCGCTTCGGCCCGCCGTTGGACGAGTCCGGCCGGCGCATCGAGTTCTGGGTGGTCGGCATGGGCAAGCTCGGGGCGCACGAGCTGAACGTCTCCTCCGACATCGACCTCATCTACGTCTACGAGGACGCCGGCCAGACCACCGGCCCTCGCTCGGTGAGTGCGCATGAGTATTTCAGCGAAGTCGCGCGCAGCCTCTACGCGCTGATCGGTGACGTGACGGAGGACGGCAACGTGTTCCGCGTCGACCTCGCGCTCCGACCCAACGGCAACTCGGGCCCGCCGGTCGTGAGCCTCGCGATGCTGGAGGAGTACTTCCTGATCCAGGGTCGTGAGTGGGAGCGCTTCGCCTGGCTCAAGAGCCGCGTGGTGGCGCCCTTCGATGCGTTGCGCACCGGGCGCGCGATGGCCCTGCGCGACACGGTAACCTCCTTCGTCTACCGACGCTACCTCGACTACGGCGTCTTCGAAGGGCTTCGCCAGCTGCACCGCAAGGTGCGCGACGAGGCCCAGCGGCGCGCCGCCGGCCGGCCCGAGCGCGCCAACGACGTGAAGCTCTCGCGCGGTGGCATCCGCGAGATCGAGTTCATCGTGCAGTTGCTGCTGGTGGTGCGCGGCGGACAGTTTCCCGAGATCCGCACCCGTTCCACGCTGAAGGCCCTGGAGCGGCTGACGGCGCGCGGGCTGATGAAGCCCGGCAGCGCCGAGCGCCTGGCCGAGGCCTACACCTTCCTGCGCCGCATCGAGCACCGCATCCAGTTCCTCGACGATCAGCAGACCCACCTGCTGCCCACGGCCGATGCCGACCTGGCCTGGATCGCCCGCAGCATGGGGCTCACCGAGTGCAACGCCGACGCCTGCGAACTGCTCGACACCTTGTGCGAGACGCGCGAGTTCGTCGCCATGGAGTTCGACGCGCTGCTGCACGACGGTCGCCCGCCGTCCAGCAACGGCGGTCCCAACGGCTGTCGCAGCTGCGGCACGGCGCCCGCGGCGATCGACAGCGAGGAGTTCTGCGAGCAACTGCCGCCGGCGCTCGCCGAACGCGTGCGCCCCTGGGCCGACCATCCCCGCATCCGTCTGCTGAGCGACGACGGCCGGCAACGGCTGGTGCGGCTGGTGATGCGGGCCTCGCAGGCCGTCGAGGCCGGTACCTGCAGCATCGAGGCGGCCGCCCGCTTCATCGACTGGCTCGAGCCGCTGCTGCGCCGGGAGAACTACCTCGCCCTCATGGTCGAGCGCCCGGAGGTACAGCTGCGCCTGCTGCGCCTGCTCGGGCTCGCACGCTGGCCCGCGCAGTTCCTGATGCGCCATCCCGGCGTGATCGACGAACTCGCCGACGAACGGTTGCTGCACGGCCGCTTCGAACGTGACACCTACATCGCCGACCTGGAAGCGCGCCACACCGCGTGGGCGCGCTTCAACCAGGCCGACGAGGAATCGCTGCTCGACACCTTGCGCCGAGCCCACCATGCCGAGGTGTTCCGCACCCTGGTGCGCGACGTCGAGGGCCACATCACCGTCGAGCAAGTGGCCGACGACCTGTCCGCCCTGGCCGACGCCACACTGCAGTGCGCCGTGCAATGGGCCTGGATCCACCTTCGCCAGCGCCACCGCGAACAACCGGTGTTCGCGATCATCGCGTACGGCAAGCTGGGCGGGAAGGAGCTCGGCTACGGCAGCGACCTCGACGTCGTGTTCCTCTACGACGATGCCGACGAGGCCGATCCCTACCGTGCCGCCGAGGTCTACACGGCCTTCGTGCGCAAGCTGATCAACTGGCTCACGACCCGTACCGCGGCAGGTGAGCTCTTCGACATCGACACCGCGTTGCGGCCGAACGGCAACTCGGGCCTGCTCGTCACGTCCATCCAGTCCTTCGACAACTACCAGCGCGGTCGTGGCAGCAACACGGCCTGGACGTGGGAGCACCAGGCGGTCACCCGGGCGCGCTTCTGCGCGGGCGATGTGCAGCTGGCCCCGCGCTTCGAGGAAGTGCGACGCGCCGTCCTCTGCGCCGAGCGCGATCCGGCCGCGCTGCGCGCCGAAGTGGCCAACATGCGGGAGCGCGTGCGGGCGGCGCATCCGGTGCCGGCCGGCCTGTTCGACGTGAAGCACAGCCCGGGCGGCATGATGGACGTCGAGTTCGCCGTGCAGCTGCTGGTGCTTTCCGAGAGCGCAGGCCATCCCGAACTGCTCGACAACGTGGGCAACATCGCCCTGCTCCAGCGGGCCGAGGCCTGCGGCCTGCTGCCGGTCGGCGTCGGCCGCAAGGCGGCCAACGCCTACCGGGAAATGCGCCGGGCGCAGCACCGGGCGCGGCTCGACGAGAAGCCGACCCAGTTCGACGAACGCCTGCTCGAGGCCGAACGCGACGCCGTGCTGGCCCTGTGGTCCGCCGTCTTTCCGACGGCGTGATGGCGTCGCGCAGCTGGCCGGCGCTGGCCGGCCTGATGGCCGCCGGTGCCGTGCTGGCGCGGCTTGCGGTTCCGTCAGGGGCCCTCGACTGGCAGCCGGGCCTCTGGCTCGAACAACCCTGGCGGTGGTGGACGGCGGCCTTCGTGCACTTGAGCCCGGCGCACTTCACGGCCAACCTGCTGGCCGCGGCACTCGTCGCTGCCTACGGATGGTTGGGTGACGTCCGGCGTCGCACCACGCTTGCCTGGCTGGCGGCCTGGCCGCTCGGGCACGTCGCGCTGCTGCATGTGCCCGAGCTTCGCCACTATGGCGGCCTGTCAGGCGTGCTGCACGCGGGCGTTGCGGCTGCGGCCGTTCACCTCGCCGCCTCGGGCATGGGGCGACAGCGCTGGGTGGGTGTCGTGTCCCTGGTTCTGCTGGCGCTCAAGCTGACGTCCGAAACGCCTTGGCGCGCAGCCGTGCAGAGTTCTCCGCACTGGGACATTCCGATCGCCCCGATCGCGCACCTCACCGGCGCGGTGGCCGGCGCGCTGTGCAGCGGTGCGGCCGAACTGCTTCGGCAAAGGCGTGCCCATGTCTGACCGTCGACCGCACCTGGACCGCCTGGCGATCGTCCTCGTGGTGGGTTGCTGCGTGCTGTGGGGCCTGAACCAGGTGGCCGTGAAGGCGGTGCTGGGTGAAGTGCCGCCGCTCGTCCAGGCGGCCGTGCGTTCGCTGGCAGGCGCGGTGCTGGTGATCGCGTGGGCGCGTGCCCGCGGCATCCCCCTGTGGCGCAGCGACGGCACCTTGCCCGGCGGCCTCGCGGCGGGCCTGCTGTTCGGCGCCGAATTCGCCTGCGTGTTCTTCGGCCTGCAGTACACCACCGCGTCCCGGATGATCGTCTTCATCTACTTCGCACCGTTCGTGGTGGCGCTCGGCATGCCGTTCATCACGCGGGCGGAGCGGCTCTCCGCCGCCCAGTTCGGCGGCCTCGTCGTCGCCTTCGCCGGCGTGGCATTCGCCTTCGCCGAAGGCTTCACCCAGCCGGCCGTCGGGCCGCTGCAGTGGCTGGGCGACACCCTGGGCGTGGTCGCGGCGGTGCTGTGGGCGGCCACCACGCTCGTCATCCGTGCGACGCCGCTGGCGGGCGCGGCGCCGGAGAAGACGCTCGTCTACCAGCTGGCCGTGTCCGGGGTGATGCTGCTCGGCGCCTCGCTCGCCCTGGGCGATCGATGGACCCTCTCCCTGTCGGCGCTCGCCTGGCTGTCGCTCGGCTACCAGACGCTGATCGTCGTGTTCGTGAGCTACCTGGTCTGGTTCTGGCTGGTGCGCCACTACCCCGCCACGCGCTTGTCCGCGTTCACGCTCCTGACACCGGTCTTCGGGCTGCTGATGGGCGTCGTGCTGCTGGGCGAGGCGGTCACGGTCCGCCTGCTGGTGGCGCTGGCCGGCGTGGTGGCCGGCATCGCCCTGGTGAACCGTCAGCCGCGGATGCGGCCGACGAGCGAGGTGGTCGAGTAACCGTCGACGAAGGACAGCGCGCAGGCGTCGCCACCCCAGCTCCGCACCCATTTCGTCTCTTCCAGCGACTCGATGTCGTAGTCGCCGCCCTTGACGTAGAGGTCCGGGCGCACGCGCTTGAGCAGTTCGACCGGCGTCTGCTCGTCGAACAGCACGACGAGGCTCACGCTCTCGAGGGCGGCCAGCACGCAGGCGCGGTCAGCTTCCGCATTGAGCGGTCGGTCCGGTCCCTTGCCCAGCAGGCGGGCGGAGGCGTCGCTGTTGAGCCCGAGCACGAGGCTCGCGCCCAGGGCCCGCGCCTGCTCGAGGTAGGTGACGTGGCCCCGGTGGAGGATGTCGAAGACGCCGTTGGTGAACACCAGCTTGCGCGGCAGCGCTGCGACGCGCGCCGGCAGGTCGGCGCCGGCGCACAGCTTGTCGAGGAAGGACGCCAAGGCGGCTGGCTCAGGCGGGCTGGGCGCCCGGCTCGGCGGGCTTGCCCTTGGCCGCTGCCGCAGCTGCGGCCGAAACTTCCTTGCGATAGCGGTTCAGCTCCTGGACGCTCGCAAAGCTGCGCTCGAGGAGCAGGCTCATGTTGTGCAGGATGCGGTCGACGACCTTGGTTTCCCACACCGCGTCGAACTGGATCTGCTTGTCGAGCCACTGCTCGAGCCACTGCGGATTGGGCAGCCGGCTCTGGATGGTGTCGCGCGGGAACAGGTTGGCGTTCACATGCAGGTTCGTCGGGTGCAAGGCCTGGGCCGTGCGGCGGGCGCTGGCCATCAGGACGCCGACCTTGGCGAAGGCGGCGCGGGCCTCGTCACCGAACTTCTGCATGGCGCGCTTCATGTAGCGCAGGTACGCCCCCCCGTGGCGGGCTTCGTCACGGGCCAGGGTTTCGTAGATGGCCTTGATCACCGGCTCGGAGTGCCACTCGGCCGCGCGGCGATACCAGTGGTTGAGGCGGATCTCGCCACAGAAGTGCAGCATGAGGGTTTCGAGTGCCGGCGCCGGGTCGAACTCAAAGCGCACTTCGTGCAGTTCGGCTTCGGTCGGCACGAGGTCGGGACGGAAACGGCGCAGGTACTCCATCAGCACGAGCGAGTGCTTCTGCTCCTCGAAGAACCAGACGCTCATGAAGGCGGAGAAGTCGCTGTCGTCGCGGTTGTCGCGCAGGAACATCTCGGTGGCCGGCAATGCGGACCACTCGGTGATCGCGTTCATCTTGATCGTCTGCGCCTGCTCTTCGGTCAACAAGCTGGCGTCGAACTGATCCCACGGGATGTCGGTGTCCATGTTCCAGCGGACGGCTTCGAGTTGCTTGAACAGTTCGGGATACAGCATGGTTCGGCCCAAGGTGAGGGTCTGTCATTCTAGACCGCACTCCGTGACAGTTGAGCGCGTGCCCACCAATGGCCAAGGGCATCGAAGGGCTGGACCGCCCGGCGAAACCCACCGCAGGACGCCGGGGGAGTGGCATGCTGGACGCCCTGTCGTTCGCCGGAGATGTCCATGAAACTTCCCTCCTTCCCTGTCCGGGCGCTGAGGTCCCTGGGTCTGGCCGCCGCCCTCGGCCTGCCGCCGCTGGCCGCCCAGGCGGCCTGTCCGCCGCTGCTCGACCGCACGATGCTGCGCCTGCAGGACGAGAAGCCGCAGAACCTCTGCCAATACGCCGGGCGGGTGGTCGTTGTCGTCAACACCGCCAGCTTCTGCGGATTCACGCCCCAGTACAAGGCCCTGGAAGCGCTGCACGAGCGCTACGGCGAACGCGGCCTGGTGGTGCTCGGCTTTCCATCCAACGACTTCGGCAACCAGGAACCCGGCAGCAACAAGGAAATCGCGGACTTCTGCGAGAACACCTTCGGCGTCAA
The DNA here is from genome assembly GCF_964253025.1 of Rhizobacter sp. LjRoot28. Taxonomy (NCBI): domain Bacteria; kingdom Pseudomonadati; phylum Pseudomonadota; class Betaproteobacteria; order Burkholderiales; family Sphaerotilaceae; genus Rhizobacter; species Rhizobacter sp. LjRoot28. Next base: position 4,900,473 of record NZ_CAXUQC020000001.1, on the reverse strand, counting down.
GTTCCCGATGTTCGTCAAGAGCCGGGTGAAGGCCTCGGCCGGCGCGGAAACGAACCCGCTGTTCATTGCCCTGCGCGAACGCACCGGTGACTCGCCGAAATGGAACTTCCACAAGTACGTCATTTCGCGCGACGGCAACACCGTTCAGAGCTTCGGGACGCGCACCAGCCCGCAGGATCCGGCATTTGTGCGCAGCGTTGAAAAACTTCTGGATGCAAAATGAAGACTGGTGAGTTATATTTTGACTCATGAGTTCACGCCGCCCATCGTCCGTTCCCTTCCGCCGCGCCGTCCGGCGCGCGGTCGCTGAAACCCGCTTCATCGGAACGGAACTCGGCGGCGCGTCGAGCGTCGAATCCGCCGGTCGCCGCTCCCTGGCGTCCACCGGTTTTCTGCTGCACAGCCGTTCGGCTCGACCGAATGCAATCCCGGGGCGGTTCTCCTCCTCCCTCCTCCCTCCCTGCTTCGCCCCGGGGCGCTGTGCGGCATCTTCTCTTCCCGGGAGGGCTGCCTGATGCGCCGCGTCGCCGTCATCGGCTCCGGCATCTCCGGCCTGTCCGTCGCGTACCACCTAGCCGGCCAGGCCGAGGTCGCGCTGTTTGAAGCGGGCCGGCATTTCGGCGGTCACACCCACACAGTTGACATCACGCTCGAGGGCATCACCCACGGCGTGGACACCGGCTTCCTGGTGTTCAACGAGCGCACGTACCCGAACCTGATTCGCCTGTTCGCCGAACTCGGGGTCGAGACCGCCCTGTCGGACATGTCGTTCTCGGTCAAGGCACCCGGCGCCAACCTGGAGTGGAGCGGCTGCGACCTGAACACGGTCTTCGCCCAGCGCAGCAACCTGCTGCGACCGCGCTTCTGGAAGATGCTGGCCGACATCCTTCGCTTCAACCGGCTGTGCACCGCACTGGCCGAGCGCGACCAGGACGCGGCGCTGCAGCAGCCCATCGGTGAGTTCCTCGACGCGCATCGCTTCTCGCAGTCCTTCCGCGAGGGGTACTTCCTGCCGATGGTCGCCTGCATCTGGTCGTGCCCGACCGAACAGATGCTGCGCTTCCCCATCGCCACGATGATCCGCTTCTGCCACAACCACGGGCTGATCCAGGTGAGTGACCGGCCGCGCTGGTTCACCGTGACGGGCGGCGCGCGAACCTATGTGCACAAGATGCTGGCCCGCATTCCGGACGCGCGTCTGAACACGCCGGTGCGCAGCATCCGCCGAATGGGCGACCATGTCCTGGTGTCCACCGATCAGGGCACCGAGCGCTTCGACGACGTGGTGCTCGCCACCCACAGCGACCAGTCGCTGGCGCTGCTCGCCGATGCCACCGCGCAAGAGGCGCAGGTGCTCGGTGCGGTGCGGTACCACCACAACCGGGCCGTTCTTCATACCGACACCGCGCTGCTGCCGACCCGGCCCCTCGCCTGGGCGGCCTGGAACTACGAACGTGCCGCGAACCCGGCCCGCGAGCAACAGGCCGTCTGCCTGCACTACCTGCTCAACCGCCTGCAACCGTTGCCCTTCAAGACGCCGGTCATCGTGTCGCTCAACCCGGTCACCGAGCCGCGCGCCGACTGTGTCCACCGCGAAATCGACTATGCGCACCCGGTCTTCGATCAGGCCGCCATCGCCGCACAGCGCCGCGTCCCTGACCTGCAGGGCCGGGGCAACACCTGGTTCTGCGGGGCCTGGACGCGCTACGGCTTCCACGAGGACGGGCTGATGTCCGGCCTGGCCGTGGTCGCCGGACTCCAGGCAAGCTGGGCGGCGCGCGGTGCGCCGGCCCGAACGCTGGCGGCCGCATGACAGCCGCTGCCGCCCGGCCACTGATCGGCCGGGGTGAAGTGCGCCACACGCGCTTGCGCCCGCGGGCCAACCGCTTTGCCTACCCCACCTACTTCCTGATGCTGCCGATGCGCAGCTTGCGCCAGGCGCCGTGCGCCGACCTGTGCCGCAACCGGTTCGGACTGATCAGCTTCGCCGACCGCGACCACGGCGACGGCCGGGCCGACAGCCTCGCATGGCTCGACGACCTGCTGGCGCGCGAGGGCATCCATGATGCCCGGGGCGAGATCTGGCTGCATTGCTATCCGCGCGTGCTGGGTCACACCTTCAAGCCGGTGAGCTTCTGGTACTGCCACCGCGATGACGGGAGTCTCACCGCCATCGTCGTCGAGGTGAACAACACCTTCGGCGAGCGGCACTGCTACCTGCTCACCGGCCCGGAACTCGCGTTCGGCCGCGAACTTCGAGCCAGCAAGGTCTTCCACGTCTCCCCGTTCTGCGACACCGCCGGCATGTACCGCTTCCGCTTCATGCGCACCGATCTCGGCCGGCCGGCGGGCTCCCGTGCGCGCACCGTCGTGCGCATCGACCACGCGGATGCCGAGGGCGTGCTGCTGCAAACGAGCGTGTCGGGAGAGCTGACGCCGCTCAACGCCGTCGCGCGCCGCTCCGCCTTCTTCGGCATGCCGCTGATGACGCTCGGCGTGATCGTCCGCATCCATTGGCAGGCCCTGAAGCTGTGGGGCAAGCGCGTGCCCTTCTTCAGCAAGCCTTCCGCCCCCAGCACCTTCGTATCCCACTGACCGTCACCGTCGCCCGATGATGAACACCACCACGACTTCCCCCGTGCCGGCCCTGCGCAGCGAGGGCCTGCCCGGCTCGGCACCGACTTCCGCACGCGCGGTCTTCGCCCTGCTGCGGCGGCTGCAGCACGGCACGCTGGACGTGCAGCTGCCCGACGGGCAGGTGATGCACTTCGGGCACCCCGATGACTCGCATCCCCGTGCCACCCTGCGCTTGCGCAACTGGAACGTCTGCGCCGCCGCGCTCAAGTCGGGCGACATCGGCTTCGCCGAGAGCTACATCGCCGGCGACTGGACCACGCCCGACCTCGTCGCGCTGCTGAAGGTGTTCATTGCCAACCGGGACGCCATCGAATCGGTGGTCTACGGCTCGTGGTGGGGTTCGCTGCTCTACCGCGCCAAGCACCTGCTGCACCGCAACTCGCGCCAGGGCAGCAAGAAGAACATCCATGCCCACTACGACCTCGGCAATCCGTTCTATTCGCTGTGGCTCGATCCGACGATGAACTACTCGAGCGCCTGGTTCGAGGGCGATCGGAGCGGTTCGCTGGTCGATGCGCAATGGGCGAAGGTGCGGCGCGCACTTCGCGAGTGCGGCGCGGCGCCCGGAGCCCGCGTACTCGAGATCGGATGCGGATGGGGCGCCCTGGCCGAGTGTGCTGCGCGCGACTTCGGCGCCACCGTCACCGGCGTGACGCTCTCGGCGGAGCAACTGGCCTACGGCCAGGAGCGCCTGGCACGTGAGGGCCTGCCCGGCGACCTGCGCTTCCAGGACTATCGCGACATCGCCGACGGCCCGTACGACGCCATTGCCTCGATCGAGATGTTCGAGGCCGTGGGCGAGGCCTACTGGCCCGGGTACTTCGAGACCATCCGTCGACAGCTCAAGCCGGGTGGCCACGCCTGCATCCAGACCATCACCATCCACGACGACCTGTTCGCACGCTATCGCCGCTCGACCGACTTCATCCAGCAGTACATCTTTCCGGGCGGTCTGCTCCCCAGCCCTTCGGCCTTCCGGGCCGCTGCCGCCGCGGCGGGGCTTCGGGTCGTGAACGAACTGTCGTTCGGGCCGGACTATGCCGAGACCCTTCGCCGCTGGCGCGAACGCTTCCTCGCCGAGGAGCCGAATGTGCGCGGCCAGGGCTTCGATTCCCGCTTCATGCAGACCTGGGACTTCTACCTCGCCTACTGCGAAGCGGCCTTCGACACCGGCAACACCGGCGTCTACCAGTTCACCCTGGTGCGGGACTGAACATGCTGGCGCGCCGTCACCTGCTGGCCTCGCTCCTGCTCGCCGCGAATGGGCTGCCGGCATGGGCACGGCTGCAGGTGCCAGCGGAGGTCCAGGGTGAGCTGCCGGACGCGCGGTTGCAGGGCTCGGCCCGGATGCGCTACTTCGGCCTGCACGTGTACGACGCGCGCCTCTGGGTGCGCCCCGGCTTCGCACCGGCCAGCTTCGCGCGACAGGCCCTGGCGCTCGAACTCACCTACGGCCGCGCGCTCGATGGCCGGCTGATCGCCGAACGCTCGCTGGCCGAGATGGAGCGACTCGAACGGCTGCCGGCGGCCCGTGCACAGGCCTGGCTCGCCGCCATGACCGCTGCATTTCCGGATGTCTCGGCCGGCGATCGCATCACTGGCATCCTCCGGTCGGACCAGCGGGTGCGCTTCTTCGTCAATGGCCGGCTGCGACATGAGGTGGACGACCCCGCGTTCGGTTCGCTGTTCTTCGGCATCTGGCTGTCGCCGCGCACCTCGGAGCCGGCGATGCGCGCGTCGCTGCTCGCCACGAGCGCGGACGCGCCATGAGCACGGCCTGGACCGGCCGGTGGCAGGACGGTGCGCGGTATGGCGCCCTCGGCCTGCCGCTCGCCTTCGTCGCGCTCCCCCTCTACGTCGTCCTGCCCAATCACTACGCCGAACGCTTCGGCGTGCCGTTGGCCACGCTGGGCGTCATGCTCCTGGCCGTTCGCCTGTTCGACGCCGTCGTGGATCCATGGATCGGCCGCGCCGCTGACGCCTTGCTGGCGCGGACCAGTCAGGCGGCGTGGCTCGCCGCTGCGGGCGCCGCCGTGGTGCTGGCGCTCGGTTTCCGCGGCCTCTTCTTCCCGGACGCCGGCTTCACGCAGGTGCAGCTGCTGGCGTGGCTGGGCGCGCTGCTCCTGGTGACCACGCTGGGCTACAGCGCGCTGTCCATCCTGCACCAGGCCTGGGGCGCCCGCCTCGGTGGGGGCGAAGCGCAACGGGCGCACATCGTGGCCTGGCGCGAAGGGCTGGCGCTGGTGGGCGTGCTCGTCGCCAGCGTGCTCCCGGCGCTCGCCGGCCTGTCGATCACCTCCGGCGTCTTCGCGCTGCTGCTGGCGGGTGCGGTCATGATGCTGCGCCGCGCACCGCGAGCGGCCCGTCACCCTGCACGGCCGACCACGCCGCTGCGCATGCCGTTGCGCACGCCGGCCTTCCGACGGCTGCTGGCGATCTACCTCGTCAACGGCATCGCGAGCGCCATTCCCGCGACGCTGGTGCTGTTCTTCATCCGCGACCGCCTGCAGCTTCCGGCCATGGCGCCGGTGTTCCTGGTCTGCTATTTCGCCGCCGCGGCGGCCTCCGTGCCGCTGTGGGTGCAAGGCGTCAAGCGGTTCGGCCTCGCCTCGTGCTGGGGCGGGGCCATGGTGCTTGCCGTGGCGACCTTCGCCTGGGCCGCCAGCCTGGGCGCGGGCGACGGCCTGGCCTTCGCCGCCGTGTGCCTGTTGAGCGGGCTGGCCCTCGGCGCCGACCTGACGCTGCCGAGTGCCCTGCTCGCCGGCGTCATCCAGCAGGCCGGCCACGACGGCGCGGCCGAAGGCGCCTACTTCGGCTGGTGGAATTTCGCCAGCAAGCTCAACCTGGCCCTCGCCGCGGGACTCGCCCTGCCCGCCCTCCAGTGGGGCGGCTATGCACCGGGCAGCACCAGCCCCGAAGCGCTGGACACCCTCACCTTCGCGTACTGCCTGCTGCCGTGCGCGCTCAAGCTGCTGGCCGCGCTGCTGCTGGCCGTCCTGTGGCCCCGTCAACTCCCGAGGTTCGAATGAAACGACGCCTGCTTCTCGCCGCCACCGCGGCCCTGCTCGTGGGCTGCGCCGGCCCTCAACCGGCCGACTACGCCGCCGAGCGCCCGCTGCTCGACCTCAAGCAGTATTTCAATGGCGATGTGGTCGCGCATGGCGTGTTCACCAACCGGTCCGGCAAGGTGGTGAAGCGCTTCACCGTGCTGATGCGCTGTGCCTGGACCGGCGACGAGGGCGTGCTCGACGAAGCCTTCACCTACAGCGACGGCACCACCGATCGCCGGGTCTGGCGCCTGACGCGACATGCGGACGGCCGCTACACCGGCACTGCCGGCGACGTGGTCGGCACCGCCACGGGCCAGGCCGCAGGCAACGCGTTCCGCTGGAACTACACCCTGCGCCTGCCGGTGGACGGCAACGTGGTCGAGGTCCAGTTCGACGACTGGATGTACCTCGTCGACGAACGCGTGATGCTGAACCGGGCCGTGATGAGCAAGTTCGGCATCCGCCTGGGCGAAGTCACCCTGTCATTCACCAAGGCCTGACCCGATGCGCCTCAATCCTTCGCTCATCGACTGGACCGGCCGTGTGGTGTGGCTCGTCGGCGCCTCCAGCGGTATCGGCCGCGCCACGGGCGCCCGCCTGCACGAACTCGGCGCACGGGTGGTCGTCTCCGCCCGCAGTGAACCGGCACTGCGGGCCTTCGAGGTGCAGCATCCGGGCAGCCTCGGACTCGTGGCCGACGCCACCAACGCCGCCGCACTGCGGAGTGCCGCCGCCGCCATCGTGCACCGGTACGGCCGCATCGACGTGGTGATGTACTGCGCCGGACACTACAAGGCCATGCGCGCCACCGCCTTCGATCTCGACGAAGCCGTTCGCCATCAGCAGGTCAACTACGTCGGGGCGCTGAACCTGCTCGACGCGGTGCTGCCGGTGCTGATCGAGCAGCGCAGCGGCCACCTGAGCCTCGTGTCCAGCGTGGCGGGCTACCGCGGCCTGCCGCAATCACTCGCCTACGGGCCGACCAAGGCGGCGTTGATCAACCTTGCGCAGACGCTGTACCTGGATCTGCACCCGCTTGGCATCGGGGTGTCGGTGATCAATCCCGGATTCGTGCGCACGCCGCTCACCGACCAGAACGACTTCGCCATGCCGGCGCTCATCACGCCCGAGCGCGCCGCGGTCGAGATCGTGAAGGGTTGGGCCGGCGGTCGCTTCGAGATTCACTTCCCCAAGCGCTTCACGCTCTGGCTGAAGGCACTGCGCCACCTCGGCGACGGACTCTATTTCACCGCCGTGCGCCGCGGCACCGGCCTGTGAACCCGAGCCCGAGCGATCCGCGCGTCGCCGAGATCGTGGCGCTGTTCGAGCGGCTCACGCCGGCCGACCTGGACCGGCTTCATCAGTGGTATGCCCCGGATGCCCTGTTCAAGGACCCATTCAACGAAGTGCGCGGCGTGCCGGCGATCCGTGCCGTGTTCGAGCACATGTTCGCTTCGCTCGACGCCCCACGCTTCGTCGTGCACCAGGCGGTGGGCTCGGGCGACCAGTGGTTCCTGACCTGGGACTTCCTGTTCGGCTTCAAGCGGTACGCGAGTGGCACGCAATGCGTGCGCGGCGCCACGCACCTGCGCTTCGATGCCGACGGCCGCGTCGTGATGCACCGTGACTACTGGGATGCCGCCGAGGAACTCTACGAGAAGCTGCCCGTGGTAGGCGGTCTGATGCGGTGGCTGAAGCGCCGGGCCCGAAGCTGACCTCGACCGGGCCGACGCCGCGCGGGCTCGCGCGGCGCCGTGCCTCACCTCACTTCAGCCAGCCCTTGCGGCGGAAGTACCAGAACGGCGAGATGATGCTCAGCAGCATCAGGCCGATGGCCATCGGATAGCCGAAGCGCCATTCGACCTCCGGCATGAAGCGGAAGTTCATGCCATAGATGCTCGCGATGAGCGTCGGCGGCAGCAGCGCAACGCTGGCCACCGAGAAGATCTTGATGATCTTGTTCTGGTTGATGTTGATGAAACCGACCGTCGCGTCCAGCAGGAAGTTGATCTTGTCGAACAGGAAGGCGGTGTGGCTGTCGAGCGAGTCGATGTCACGCAGGATCTGGCGCGCTTCCTCGAACTGCTCGGCATTCAGCATGCGGCTGCGCATCATGAAGCTGATCGCGCGGCGGGTGTCCATGACGTTGCGGCGAATGCGGCCGTTCAGGTCTTCCTCACGTGCGATGGCCGCGAGCGCCTCGCCGGCCGCCGCATCGTTCACGTCCTCCTTGAGCACGCGCGCGCTGACCTTCTCGAGGCTGTCGTAGATGCCCTCCAGCGCATCGGCGCTGTACTCGGCATCGGCGTCGTAGAGTTTGAGCAGCACGTCCTTCGCATCCTCGATCAACGCCGGGATCCGCCGGGCCCGCAGGCGCAGCAGCCGAAAGACGGGCAGGTCCTCGGCATGGATGCTGAATAGAACCTTGTTGTGCAGGATGAAGGCCACGCGCACGTTGCGCGGCGTGAGGTCGTCCCCGATGAGGAAGTCCGAGCGGATGTGCAGTTCGCCGTTGTCTTCCTCGTAGAAGCGGGCGGATTCCTCCAGGTCGTCGTCGACGATGTCCTGCGGGATGGCGAGGCCGAAGCGCTGCTCGATCCAGCCGATCTCGTCGGGCGAGGGGTTCTCGAGGTCGACCCACACCGGGCTCACATGGGCCAGGCCGTCGAGGCTTTCGATCTCTTCTTGAAACAGCCGGCCATTGGCCAGCGTGAACACATTCAGCATGCAGGGCTCCAACGGTTCCCCGGATGGCGTCATCGGGGCCAGGAAATGAAGGCGGGCGACCGTCTCACTCCGGGCCGCATCGGATAGCCGATGGGGGGGCGGAGCGGACGGTCAGCGAGAGGCAGGACTGTCCACGTCGGATCCACAGAATCGCGTTGCGGAAATTATCTCATCGCCTTGCCGAGCAACCCGTCATGGTGCACGTTGCCCACGGGAATAACCCGCGGCTGCGTCAAGGCGCGCACGAAAAACGCCCGTTTCTGGCACGGCTTTGAGGCATGTGGAACAAGCATGTTTCCATGCCGGTCATGCGCTTGTCACACGCTGCGTTCGGGCGCACACTGGCTTCGACTTCACCAGCATCCACAGCGACAGACCCCTCGCCACATTGACCGAATCCCCTGCTGTCAGGCCCGTGTCCCCGGACTTTCTCCCGCTCCCCGCACCGCCCTTGCGATTCGCTTCAGCCGACCGTCTGTCCCCTCATCTTCCCGCGTCAGCCGGCGCTTTTCACCGGCTTGCAACGCACCGCCAACGCCTGAATCCGTTTCCATCTCGCTTCCCCACCCCCCTGCGAAAGGAGTTTTCATGAACTTGACGATCAGCGGCCATCACCTCGACGTCACTCCGGCACTGCGCGAGTACGTGCTTACCAAGCTGGACCGGGTCACGCGCCATTTCGACCAGGTCGTCGACATCACCGTGCTGCTCTCGGTGGAGAAGAACAAGGAAAAGGAGCGCCGCCAGAAGGCCGAGGTCACCGTTCACGTGAAGGGAAAGGACATCTTCGTCGAACAGAGCCATGAAGACCTGTACGCCGCCATCGACCAACTGATGGACAAGCTCGACCGTCAGGTCTGCCGTCACAAGGACAAGGTCCAGGACCACCACCACGTCGCCGCCAAGCGCATTGACGCCGCGGCGCCCTGATTCAACTCCCACCACTTGAAAGCAGCGGCCTGCGGGCCGCTTTTTCATGGGCGTAAATCCATGACGCCAGACGGTGGTCTGTCGGTCCTGCTGCAACGCAGCAACAAAAGTGCACAATTTCGCTTCGGAACCGGTGCGCACGCGCCCCCGTGACGCCAGGTGACCCGTAGAATTTGGTGACTTGTCACCCAACCGACAACGCCCTAGGGCCAGACTGTGACCCGCCGATGAACCGACTCGCCGCGATTTTGCCGCCCAGCAACGTGCTGGTGGATGTGGATGCCACCAGCAAGAAGCGCGCGTTCGAGCACGCGGGATTGCTTTTCGAGAACCAGCACGCCATCGCGCGCGCCACGGTCACCGACAACCTGTTCGCCCGCGAGCGCCTCGGCTCCACCGGCCTTGGGCATGGCGTGGCCATCCCGCACGGCCGCATCAAGGGCCTGAAGAACCCGTTGGCTGCCGTTGTCCGCGTGCGCCAGCCGATTCCCTTCGACGCCCCGGACGACGAACCCGTCGGCCTGCTGATCTTCCTGCTGGTGCCCGAAGCAGCCACCCAACGCCACCTCGAGATCCTGTCCGAGATCGCCGAAATGCTCGGCGACCGTGAGCTCCGCGAGCGCCTCAAGACCGAAGAGAGCGCCGAGCGGGTCCACGAGCTCATCTCGAACTGGGAACCGCTCAAATCGGTCGCCTGAAGCCGCTCATCAACCCCCTCCGCGCGTGAAACCATCCGTCATCAGCGCCGAGGCGCTGTTCGAAGAGCACCGGCCGGCCCTGCGCTGGGAATGGATTGCCGGCCACGCCCACCCGGAGCGGCGGTTCGATGAGGCGGCGGTGCGCAACGCGCAATCGGCCGCCGACCTGGTCGGCTACCTGAACTACATCCACCCCTACCGGGTCCAGCTCGTGGGGCGGCGCGAGGTGGCGTACCTCCAGGATTCCTCGCCCGAAGACCAGGAACGCCGCATCCAGCGCATCGTGACGCTCGAGCCGCCGGTGGTCATCGTGGCCGACGCGCAGTCCCCGCCCGACCGCCTGGTGGCGCTGTGCGACCGCGCCGACATCCCGCTCTTCGTGACCGACGAATCGGCCGGACACGTGATCGACGTGATGCGCAGCTACTTGAGCCAGCTGTTCGCGGAGCGGACGACACGGCACGGCGTCTTCATGGACATCCTCGGCGTCGGCGTGATGCTCACGGGCGAATCCGGCCTGGGCAAGAGCGAGCTGGGCCTCGAGCTGATCTCGCGCGGCCATGGCCTCGTGGCCGACGACGCGGTCGACCTGTACCGCATCTCGCAGACCGCCATCGAAGGCCGCTGCCCCGAATTGCTGCTCAATCTGCTCGAGGTGCGCGGCATCGGCCTGCTCGACATCAAGTCGATCTTTGGCGAGACCGCGGTCCGCCGCAAGATGCGCCTGAAGCTCATCGTGCACCTGGTGCGCAAGGAAACGCTGGAACGCGACTTCGAACGGCTGCCCTATGAGCCGCTCAACGAGGACATCCTCAACGTGCCCGTGCGCAAGGTGGTGATCGCCGTGGATGCCGGGCGCAACCTCGCCGTGCTCGTGGAAGCCGCCGTGCGCAGCACCATCCTGCAGCTGCGGGGCATCGACACCTATCGCGAATTCATCGAGCGCCACCAGAAGGCGATGCAGAAGGCCGGCTGAACGCCATCATGGCACCGGCCTCGCCGGCGGCTCACTTGCCGCGGTGCTCGCAGTTCTTCTTGGTGCACACGGCGTACAGCGCCAGCGCGTGGTCCTGCAACTCGAAGCCGCGGCCGTGCGCGATGTCGTGCTGGCGCTTCTCGATCTCGGCATCGTAGAACTCCTCGACGCGCCCGCAGGTGACGCACACCAGGTGATCGTGGTGCTTGCCCTCGTTGAGCTCGAAGACCGCCTTGCCGGACTCGAAGTGGTTGCGCGACAGCAGGCCGGCCTGCTCGAACTGCATCAGCACCCGGTACACCGTGGCCAGGCCGATGTCGGCACCTTCATGGAGCAGGGCCTTGTAGACATCTTCGGCCGTCATGTGACGCTGGGTGGTGTTCTGGAACACCTCCAGGATCTTGATGCGCGGCAAGGTGGCCTTCAAGCCACTGCTTTTGAGTTCGTCGGCGTTGGACATGGCGGACTTCGAGGTCGGAGCCGTAGTTTCCCACGGCCGCCGTTTTCACGGCTCTTTTTGCGGGCTTGGCGCAGGCGGCCCCGGAGGGGGCACCCGCTAGAATCCCCGGATCATATCGAGGTTGCAGACTCCACCCTGCCCCCCTCCCCAGCCCATGACCATGCGCCCCTCCTGTTTCCCGGCCCGTCCGGCCACCCGGCTTGCGCTCGTGCTGATCGGCCTCGCGGGCCTCGGCGGCTGCAGCACGCTGCAGTCCTCCGACAACGTGCTGCTGGGCCTCATCACGCCGTATCGCATTGAAGTCGTGCAAGGCAACGTGCTCACCAAAGAGCAGGTCGCCCTGGTGCAGCCAGGCCAGTCCCGCGCCCAGGTGCGCGACATCCTCGGCTCGCCCCTGCTCACCGACGCCTTCCACGCCGACCGCTGGGACTACGTCTTCACCATCCGTCGCCAGGGCGCCGAGCCCCAGCAGCGCAAGGTGGTGGCGTACTTCACCGGCGACACCCTGCAGCGCATCGAGGGCGGCGAATCCCTGCCGGCCGAGCGCGAGTTCGTGAACTCCATCGACACCGCCAAGACGCCGCGCAATCCCAAGCCCCTCGCCCTCACGCCCGAGGAGATCAAGGCCCTGCCCGTGCCGCCTGCGCCGGCCGCACCCGCGTCGGCACCTGAAGGCCCCGTTCGCGCGTACCCGCCCCTGGAGCGCTCATGACTTCCCCCCTCAAGATTGCCATCGCCGGGGCCTCCGGCCGCATGGGCCGCATGCTGGTTGAGGCCGTCTCCCAGGCCGACGACTGCCAGCTGAGCGGTGCCCTCGACCGCCCCGACAGCCCGGCCCTCGGCCAGGACGCCTCCGCCTTTCTCGGCCGTGCAAGCGGCGTGGCCATCACGCCCGACCTGGTCTCCGGCATCGCGGGTGCGCAAGTGCTCATCGACTTCACCCGTCCCGAAGGCACGCTCGCCCACCTCGCGGTATGCCGTGAGCATGGCGTGGCAGCGGTCATCGGCACCACCGGCTTCACCGAGGCCCAGAAGGCCGAGATCGCCGAGCACGCCCGTCACATCGGCATCATGATGGCGCCCAACATGAGCGTCGGCGTGAACGTGGTGCTCAAGCTGCTCGACATGGCCGCCCGCGCCCTCAACGAGGGCTACGACATCGAGATCATCGAGGCGCATCACCGCCACAAGGTCGATGCGCCAAGCGGCACCGCGCTCAAGATGGGCGAGGTGGTGGCCGAGGCCCTCGGCCGCGACCTCAGGTCCTGCGCCGTCTACGGCCGCGAAGGCGTCACCGGCGAACGCGACCCGTCCACCATCGGTTTTGCCACCGTCCGCGGCGGCGACATCATCGGCGACCACACCGTCCTCTTCGCGGGCACCGGCGAACGCATCGAGATCTCGCACAGGAGCAGCAGCCGCGCCACCTACGCGCAAGGCAGCCTTCGCGCGGCACGCTTTCTTGCTTCCCGCGGCGCCGGCCTGTTCAATATGAACGACGTGCTGGGCATCGCCTGAGCCGGCCCGCATGAACGGCGTCTGGCAATTCTGGCAACAGGCTGATCCCGTCATCCGCGCCGTGGCGGCGTTGCTGCTGCTGATGTCGGTGAGTGCGTGGGTCCTGATCTTTTGGAAGGGGTGGCTGCTGCAGCGAGTGCGGGGCGACCTCCGACGGGGCGTGCCCGCCTTCTGGGCCGCCACCTCCCTGGCCGACGGGCGGGAGCAGCTCCGCCACCTCGACCGCGAGCAGATGCTGACGACCCTCGTCGATGCCGCCAGCGCCGTCCCCCCGGCCGGCACGCTGGAGGCGCACGGGCTCATCGAGTCACAGCTCACCCGCCGCTTGCGCGATGCACTGCACCGCGGCCTGGCGCAGCTGGAGTTTGGCCAGGTGGTGCTGGCCTCGGTCGGTAGCACCTCCCCTTTCATCGGCCTGTTCGGGACCGTCTGGGGCATCTACCACGCGCTCGGCAGCATTTCCACCAGCGGCGCCGTCACGATCGACAAGGTGTCGGGGCCGGTTGGCGAGGCGCTCGTCATGACCGCTGTCGGCCTCGCCGTGGCAATTCCCGCAGTGCTCGCCTACAACGTGTTCGGCAAGCAGATCGCCGCCTGCGAAGCGGAGCTCGAGGGCTTCGCCCACGACCTGCGCGAGATGGTGGCCGACACCACGCTGTCGAGCTGACGCGCCCACCCGACGCCACCGAGAGACCGCAGCATGCCCTTCGGCCGCCTGGAACGCAGCCCTCGGCCCAAACCGATGAGCGACATCAACATGACGCCGCTCATCGACGTCATGCTGGTGCTGCTGGTGATCTTCATGATCACCGCGCCGCTGCTCAGTGCGAGCCTCAAGCTCGACCTGCCGACCGCCGAGGGCACGTCCCAGAGCGATGTGCCTGACTTCATCGCCGTGTCGATCGACGCGAGCGGCCGCTACTTCATCGGCGACAAGCGCATCGACCGCACCGACCTGCGCGTCCACATCGAGCACGCCGCACGCCGCAATCCGCAGACCGAAGTGCAACTGCGTGCCGACACGGCCGTGCCGTACGGGCAGGTGGCCGAGCTCATCGGCACCGTCCAGGCCGCGGGGTTGAGCCGCATCGGCTTCGTGGCCGAGCCCGCACCCACATCGCGGCCCAAAGCGCCGCAGCCCCGGCGCGACGCCGAGCCTTGAGCGGGCACGTCACTCGCCACAGGGGCTGCACCCGAACTCACCCGAACGGGCATCCCGCCGGCTCGCCGGCCGACCTCCCGTCAAGGAGCTGACATGACCTTCGCCGACCGTCTCCTGTTGAGCGTGCTGCAAGCCGTTCGCGTGCAGTCGCCGCTGCCGCCCGATGTGCTGCAGGAGTTGCATGCCGAAGGCCTCGTCGACGCATCGACCGACTCGCCGACGCTGACGGCCCGAGGAAAGGCGGAACTGGATCGGCTGGAGCAGGCGCTGGCCGCCGAAATGGCCGACAGCGGCCCCTCCGGCCCTTAAAAGGGCTGCGAGCGCGGCCCACCCAAAGCGGCCGGCGGCGCTGCGCCCCATCACGGTTTGCTTCAGCGAATGAAGCTGCCGCGCGGCCCGACGATGGTGATCTCGATGAACCGGCCCGGATGGTGGTTGGACGGGCTGAAGGAGATGTCGCCAGTCGCCACCTTCAGGTTGCGGATGCCCTCGATCGCCTTGTTGACGGTCATCGGCGTCACCACGTCCCCCGCGCGCCGCAGGCCTTCGAACAGCATGCGGAACATGAGGTAGGCGCCGTAGTGGCCGTAGCTCGGCGTCTGCTTGGCCCGGGTCACCGAGTTCATGTAGTCGCGGGCGAGCGGATCGGTCTGCCGCCAGTAGGGCACGATCTGAGTGATGGCGACACCGCGGGCGTCGTCGCCCAGCGCGGGCAGCGCGCCGAGCGCCGTGCTGATCGTGTAGATGGGGGCGGCGCCGATGGCACGCTGGGCACGGACATAACCCACGACGGACGGCCCGGCGATCGACAGCAGCAGCACGGCCTGCGGACGCGCCGAGGCCGTGGCCGTCGCGGCCGCCACCGAATCGGTGCCGTCGACGCTCACCGGCACGCTGCTCACGAGGGTGGCCCCGCGTTCCTTGATCGCGGCTTCGGCCACTGGCAGCAGCGACTTGCCGAAGTCATTGTTCTGGAACACCACGGCGATGCGGTCACGCTTGAGGGTCACGAGGTGCCGGACGCACTCGGCGACCTCGTCGGCATAGCTTGCCGTCGTCGTGTAGAAGTACGGGTGGGGCTTGGCCCGCAGCGGGTGCCAGCCGGTGTACACGCCGAACAGCGGCACCTTCTTTTCCAGCAGCAGCGGCAGCACCGCGGCCACGCCTGGCGTGCTGGCCAGGCCGGTGAGTGCGACCACCTTGTCGCGGTCGATCAGGGTGTTGACGTTCTCCACCGTGCGCCGTGGATCGAAGGCGTCGTCGAGTTGAACCAGGCGCACCTTTCGGCCGTTGATGCCGCCCTTGCGGTTCACCTCGTCGATGGCAAGTTGCTGACCCTCCACGATGGGCGCCAGTGCACTGGCGACCGGGCCGGTCAGCGCGAGGCTCTGGCCGATGACGATCTCGCCAGCGGGAGCCGCCTGGGCGAACAGACGGGGGGCTGCGAGGGTGCCAGCGGCCGCAGTGGCGGCCTGGAGAAAGGGGCGACGGGAGAGCAGGCAGGTCATGGGGTCTTCCAGGTAATGCACGCGACGTCTGTCAGCGCCCGGCGAATCTACCTGAACGGAGTCCGATCGATGCACGGTCGTGCAGAAATTCGACCGGTGCGCCAAATTGGCACGGGCGACGTCGCAACGGGGCCCCGACCGGCCGGCGACGGGACGCGCGTCGACGACGTCGACCCGCAAAGAAGGAACGGGACGCAAATCAGAAGAACGCGAACCGGATCAAGGCGGAGACCCGGCCGTACTCACAACACCTTGTCCACCCCGAGGCGAAAGAACAGGACGGCATACGCAACGGGCCAGAACAGGAAGAACTTGAGCTTGCCGGACGTCACGGCCACCAGGGTGTTGTAGTTCGGGTGCCACTCGACCACCCGGCGCAGCACGGCGCGGCTGAGGTAGAGCCCCACCAGGGGGTAAGCCAGAATGAGCAGCGCGGTGAGCTCGGGCAATTCCCATTGGGAGGCCAGCACCATCAGGCCGAACCAGCCGACGAGGCAGGCGGCCCAGTGCAGAAAGGCCGCCCGCAACCGCAGCGGCACGGGTTCGACGAGGGTGGCGGGGGTCTGCTCCATCGATGGGTCCTGAAGTGATCGACCCCAGAAGGCTAAGGTTCGGCGCGCACCCTCACCATCCCCTGGTCAGCCCCGGTCACCTGCGGAAAGGCACTCCAAAAAGGCCTGCGTTGCAGCCTGTGCGTCCGCGGCCTGCGTGACCGCACTGACCACCGCGACGCCATCGACACCGCAGTCCGCCACGGCCCGGGCTCGCGACAGATCAATGCCGCCGATTGCGACCACCGGATAGCGCGGTTGGTAGCGCTGCGTCCAGCGACGCAGCCGCTCGAGCCCCACGGGCCGGTAGGGCATCTGCTTGAGCGTTGTTGGGAAGACCGGTCCGATGGCGACATACGATGGCTGCACGGCATGGGCGCGGGCCATCTCCGCCGGCGTGTGGGAGCTGACCCCGAGCCGCAGCCCGGCGCGCTGAAGGACCGGCAGGTCGGCGGTCTCGAGGTCTTCCTGGCCGAGGTGAACACCGTACGCGTCGACCGCCAGCGCCATCTCCCAATGGTCGTTGATGAACACCTGCGCGCCGGGCGTTGCGCGGCCCGCGGCGGCCGCACGCTCGATCTGCCGCTGCAGTGCGTCCGCATCCAGCGTGCCAGCCTTGATGCGGAGCTGCACCGTGCGCACGCCCCAGGCCAGCAGGCGCTCCACCCAATCGGCGTCCGGCACGACGGGATAGAAGCCGATGCGAGCCGCCATGGGCGCGAAGGCCGAGGCGGACGCGGGACTGTGTGTGGACTGACCCGGCGGCACCCAGCGCAGCGTGGGCAGGTGGCGGCTGTCGGCGGGCGCAGCTGCATGGACGTGCGGGCGGCCCGGCCCGACCGCGCGCGCCTGCGCAATGCCCGAGAGCACGCGCAGCTTGGCCTCCGCCGCAGCGTCGAACAGGCCCCAGCCATCGGCCAGCATGCCCGCCAGCGCGGCCGAGAAGACGCAACCCGTGCCATGGGCGGAGCGCGGCAGGCGCGGCGCGCTCAGCAGCGCCGTGACCCGTCCGTCGCTGACCCAGTCGGGGCTGTCGGCGCCGACCGCATGCCCGCCCTTGAGCACCACGCCGCCCCGGCACAGGGCCGACAAGCCCTCGAGGCGCACCGGCACGTCGTCGAGCAAGGCCAGGGCTTCCGGCAGGTTCGGGGTGATGACGTCGGCATGCCGCATCAGGGCGCGCAGCGCGGTCAGGAAGGCGGCGTGATCGTCCTCGTGGGCCGCCCGCCCGTTGGAGGCGGCCAGCACCGGATCCAGCACCACCGGACAGCGGCGCGCCGCGACGAACGCGCGAACCTCGTCGACGATGGCGGTTGATCCGAGCAGGCCGAGCTTGATGGCCAGCGGCTCGCCGTCGCGCAGCACGGCGTGCAGCGCGTCCCGCACGAGCGCCGGTGCCACCGGCTCCACGCGGTCCAGGCCGGAGGAGTTCTGGACGGTGAGCGCCGTGACCACGCTCGCCCCCTCCAGCCCCATCGCGGCCCACGTGGCGAGGTCGGCGGTGATGCCGGCGCCATGCACCGGGTCGTGTCCCGCGATGGTCAGCAGGTAGCCCATGCGCCGGCCGTCAGTTGGCATGCCAGAACGGCTGGCCGACGGTTGGCGTCGACGCCTGCGCCGTCTGGCGCATGGCCATGGGCGTCGCCTCGAAACCGAGCCGACCGGCGCGCGTGGCCTCGGCGAAGGCACGCGCCATGCGCACCGGGTCGCCCGCCTCGGCCACCGCGGTGTTCAACAGCACGGCGTCGAAGCCGAGCTCCATCACCGCGGCCGCGTGCGACGGTCGCCCGAGGCCGGCGTCAACCACCAGCACCGCGTCGGGCAGCCGCTCGCGCAAGGTCTGCAAGGCATACGGGTTCAAGGGGCCCCGACCGGTGCCGATCGGTGCGGCCCACGGCATGATGGCCGCCACGCCGGCGTCGTGCAGGCGGCGCGCCACGACGAGATCGTCCGTGGTGTACGCGAAGACCTGGAAACCGCTGCGCACCAGTCGTTGCGCCGCCTCCACGGTGCCGAAGGGATCCGGCTGCAGCGTGTAGTCGTCGCCGATGACCTCGAGCTTGATCCAGGCGGTGCCGAAGATCTCCCGCGCCATCTCGGCCAGGGTCACCGCCTCCTGCACGCTGTGACAGCCGGCGGTGTTGGGCAGCACATGGCAGCCGAGCGCCTGGATGCGCTGCCAGAAGGCGTTGCCGCCACCTTCGGCGGGCTGCAACCGGCGCAGGCCCACGGTCAGCACCTGCGTGCCGCTCGCGGCCACAGCGTCAGCCAGCACCTGTGGCGAGGGGTAGCGGGCGGTGCCCAGCAACAGGCGGCTTTCAAGGCGGACACCGGCAAGGGTCCAGGGGGCATCGGTCATGGTTCAACCTCCAGTGACGGGCGCGATGACGTCGATGCGGTCGCCATCGTGAAGCAGGCAGGCCGACCAGCGGGCCCGCGGAACGAAGTCGCCATTGACGGCACAGGCCATGGCGGCGGCCAGCGCATGGCCGGTCTCCAGCAGCAGGCCCTCGAGCGTGGACGCGCCGACGTCACGCAATTGACCGTTGAGCGAGACCCGAACGCTCATCGCACGGCCTGCCGCAACAGCTGCTCGACGAGCGCCGGTGCGCAGAGGTAACCATGGCGGTAGAGCCCATTGAGTTCCCACACCCCGCACTGCTGCCGCAGGGCGGGTCGATGGTCGTCGAAGGCGGGCCGCAGGCCGGCAGCGAGGTCGATCACCCGCGCCTCACCGAAGGCCGGGTGCAGGCTGTAGAGCGCGCTGCCGAGCTCCAGCACGGAGCGCAGCGTGACGGGTCCCGCATCCTCGCTCTCCAGCTCGGTGGCGCCGACGATGAAGCGATGACCCGGACGCGGCGCGATGTACAGCTGGTAGCGCGGGTGCATCAGCCGCACCGGGCGGTTGAACGACAGCCCCGCGCATTCGACCGTCAGCACCTCCCCGCGCACGCCGCGCAGGCCGGACCAGGCCTGCTGTGCGCCGATGCCGCGCGCATCGATCAGCAGGTCGGCGGGCACCGGCCCGTCCGCGGTCTGCACCACGCCGTCCGCCAGCGACTGCACCGCGCAGTGCTCGTGCCAATCGACACGCAGGCGGTCGAGTGCCACCGACAGCCCTTCGAGCAGCTGGTCATTGGCCAGCTGGCCGTCGGTCTCGAGGTGCAATCCGTTCTCGAAACGACCGGCAAGCGCCGGCTCCAGTTCGCCAAGCCGCTCGCGGCCGACCGGCTTGACGGCGGCATGATGGGCTGCGGGCAGCTTCTGTCGCAGCACCTGCTCGAGCTGGTTCAGCATGGGGCGATCCGCCGGATGGGCGACCACCAGGGTGCCTTCTCGCCGGTGGTACACCGCCTGGCCACTGTCCTGGTGCAGCTCGTCGAGCCACTCGGGCCACAGCACCATGGCGCGCTGCGCGAGCGCAAAGACCTCCGCATCGGCCGAGGCCCGCTCCGCCAAGGGCGACAGCATCGCGGCCGCCACGTGGGCCGCGGACGTCCGGTCGCGGCGCCCGGCACGGTCGAACAGGCTCACCTGCCAGCCGCTGCGCGCGAGCCGCCAAGCCAGGAGGCGGCCGACGAGGCCGGCGCCGGCGATCGCTGCGTGGGTCATCGACCGGGTCCCTTCAGAGGTAGAGCTCGTTGCCACGGGCGCGGAACTCCTGCGCCTTGTCATCGAAGGCCTCCTTCAGCGCCATGATGGGCACCGTGGGACGCTCCGGCGCATTCAGCTTCGCGAAGGCCCGCACTTCCTGCGAGATCTTCATCGAGCAGAACTTCGGGCCGCACATCGAACAGAAGTGCGCGACCTTGGCGTTCTCCTTGGGCAGGGTCTCGTCGTGGTACGCCATCGCGGTGTCCGGATCGATGGCCAGGCGAAACTGATCCTCCCAGCGGAATTCGAAGCGCGCCTTCGAGATGGCGTTGTCCCACATCTGCGCACCCGCGAAGCCCTTGGCCAGGTCGGCGGCATGCGCGGCGATCTTGTAGGCGATCAGGCCCTGCTTCACGTCGTCACGGTTGGGCAGGCCGAGGTGCTCCTTCGGCGTCACGTAGCAGAGCATCGCCGTGCCGTACCAGCCGATGTTCGCCGCACCCATGGCAGACGACAGGTGGTCGTAGCCGGGCGAGATGTCGGTGATGAGGGGCCCGAGCGTGTAGAAGGGCGCCTCGTAGCAGGCGGCCAGCTGCTTGTCGACGTTCTCCTTGACCAGCTGCAGCGGCACGTGGCCGGGGCCCTCGATCATCACCTGCACGTCGTGCTGCCAGGCGATCTGCGTCAGTTCACCCAGCGTGTGCAACTCGGCGAACTGCGCCTCGTCGTTGGCGTCGGCGATGGAGCCGGGGCGCAGCCCGTCGCCCAGCGAGAAGCAGACGTCATAGGCCTTCATGATCTCGCAGATCTCGCCGAAGTGCTCGTAGAGGAAGCTCTCGCGGTGGTGCGCCAGGCACCACTTGGCCATGATGGAGCCGCCCCGGGAGACGATGCCGGTGAGGCGGTCCGCGGTGAGCGGCACATAGGCCAGCCGAACGCCGGCGTGGATGGTGAAGTAGTCGACGCCCTGCTCCGCCTGCTCGATCAGCGTGTCGCGAAAGAGCGGCCAGTCGAGGTC
Organism: Rhizobacter sp. LjRoot28; assembly: GCF_964253025.1. Classification (NCBI taxonomy): domain Bacteria; kingdom Pseudomonadati; phylum Pseudomonadota; class Betaproteobacteria; order Burkholderiales; family Sphaerotilaceae; genus Rhizobacter; species Rhizobacter sp. LjRoot28. The sequence continues at coordinate 4,879,644 of NZ_CAXUQC020000001.1, read as the reverse complement.
TTCCGCCCGGCCGTTGACCTTCTCGAGCGCCTGGTAGAGCGGCACGGTGCCGATGGGCACCGGCGAGTTGCGCAGGATCCACTCGCGCGTCTCGTGGATGTTGTCGCCGGTGGACAGGTCCATCACCGTGTCGGCGCCCCAGCGGATCGCCCAGACCAGCTTGTCGACCTCCTCCTCGATGCCCGACGTCACGGCGGAGTTGCCGATGTTGGCGTTGACCTTGACCAGGAAGTTGCGCCCGATCGCCATCGGCTCGCTCTCGGGGTGGTTGATGTTGCACGGGATGACGGCGCGCCCGCAGGCCACCTCGTCGCGCACGAACTCCGGCGTGATGTCGTGCACCAGGCGGGCACCGAAGGCATGGCCCCGCTGTGGCTTGCGCTCGGCCGCCAAGCGCTCGCGCAGCTGGGCGCGCACCAGGTTCTCCCGCACCGCCACGAATTCCATCTCGGGCGTGATGAGGCCGCGGCGCGCGTAGTGCATCTGCGAGACATTGGCTCCGGCGCGCGCCCGGCGCGGGCGGGGTGCGTCGGCCATGCGCAGCGACGCCAGCGCCGGATCGTCCAGGCGCGTGCGGCCGAAGGCGCTCGTCAGGCCGCCGAGCAACTCGGTGTCGCCCCGCTCCTCGATCCAGCTTCGGCGAAGCGCCGGCAGGCCGCGCGCGATGTCGATGGTCGCCGCCGGGTCGGTGTACGGGCCCGATGCGTCGTACACGCGCAGCGGCGGATTGGCTTCGCGACGCGTGCCTCCTGCGTCCTGCACCAGCGTGTCGCCCAAGGTGATCTCGCGAAAGGGCACGCGCACGTCCGGGCGCGAGCCGGGCACGTAGACCTTGGCCGAACCAGGGAAGGGCTGGCGCGTGATGCGGCGGGAGATGTCGTCGGTGTCGACGTGCGAAGGGGATTTGGCCATCGGTGACTCCAGTGGTGGGGTGCCTGCCTGGAGACCGGGCGCCAAGGAGCGCCGGGGGCCGAGTGCATTGTTTCCTACGCGGGGGTTATCCCAATCAGGTTCAACGGGTTTGGCGTGATGCGCCATCTCAGCCTCGGATCGAATCGACCCTCGGCACCCCGACAAGCGAGCGGATTCTAATCACATGGCCTGTGGCGCGACAACCCTTTGCGCAAGAGCGGCATCGGGCAACCCGCCTTGACATCCATCGAGGCGGGCAGATACTTAACCTTTCGATTCATCTTTGAAGGAGGCGCCCGATGATGACCGAACCCACCGCCGAACACCGCTGGCTGCAGCAATTCGTGGGCGAATGGACCGCCGAGTCCCGAATGACGAACCCACCCGGCGCCGACGGCGCCCCGGCCGAAGACTCGCGGGCGAAGGCCACCGAGACGGTGCGCGCCATCGGGCCGTTCTGGGTGCAGTTCGAAAGCCATGGTGACTTCCCCGGCTGCCCCGATGCCACGCTGCAGCTGACCCTCGGCTATGACGTGCGCAACAAGCGCTTCGTCGGCACATGGCTCGGCTCGATGATGAGCGAGCTGTGGGTCTACGACATCACCCGAGACGCGTCCGGCAATGTGCTCACGATGGCCGTCGAAGGTCCCTCGATGACGGGCGAGGGCACGACGAACTACCGCGACGTCATCGAGTGGAAAAGCCCCGACCATCGGCGGATGACGTCGTGGTCGGAGGGCGAGAACGGCGAATGGCATTGCTTCATGGAGTGCGACTACCGGCGCGTCCGCTGAGGCGGGACAGTCCAGCCGGGTGCGCAGGATCGGTCCGCGGGTTCACGTTCCTGCGAACCGACCCGCTCCTGCGAGGGGCTCAGGCCGCGGCACTCACTTCCTGACGCAGCGTCTGCGCGGCAGCCACCATCTGCTGCAGGGCTGCGCGGGTTTCGTCCCAGCCGCGGGTCTTGAGTCCGCAGTCGGGGTTGACCCACAGCCGATCGTCCGGAATCACCTCACGCGCCTTGCGCAGCAGCGCCAGCATCTCCTCGGCGCGAGGCACGCGCGGCGAGTGGATGTCATAGACGCCGGGGCCGATCTCGTTCGGGTAGGCGAAGTCGCCAAAACCGTTGAGCAGCTCCATGCGGGACCGTGAGGTCTCGATGGTGATCACGTCGGCATCCATCGCGGCGATGGCCGGCAGGATGTCGTTGAACTCCGAGTAGCACATGTGCGTGTGCACCTGGGTGTCGTCGCGAACGCCACTTGCACACACGCGGAACGCCCGCGCCGCCCAGTCCAGGTAGGCCGGCCAGTCGGCGCGTCGAAGGGGCAGTCCCTCGCGGAACGCGGGCTCGTCGATCTGGATCACCGCGATGCCGGCAGCCTCCAGGTCGACGACCTCGTCGCGCAACGCCAGGGCCAGCTGCAAGGCCACCGCCTCACGCGACAGGTCGTCGCGCACGAAGGACCATTGCAGCATCGTCACCGGCCCGGTGAGCATGCCTTTCATCCACCGCGGCGTGAGCCCCTGCGCATAGCGCGTCCAGGCGACCGTCATCGGAGCAGGCCGGGTGATGTCGCCGAAGATGATCGGCGGCTTGACGCAGCGCGATCCGTAGCTCTGCACCCAGCCATGTTCGGTGAACGCATAGCCCGACAGCTGCTCGCCGAAGTACTCGACCATGTCGTTGCGCTCGGCCTCGCCGTGCACCAGCACGTCCAGGCCCAGCGCCTCCTGCTCCTGCACGGCCTCGGCGATGGCGGCACGCATCAGCGTTTCGTACTGGTCCTGCTGCAACTCACCCCGGCGATGGCGGGCCCGCGCGACGCGGATCTCGCTCGTTTGCGGGAACGATCCGATGGTGGTGGTGGGAAAGGCCGGCAGGGCCAGACGAGCCCGCTGGACGACGCGCCGGCCTGCGTACGGCGTGCCGCGGCTGGCGTCCTCGAGCGTGAGGGAGGCGACGCGGGCGCGGGTGGCGGCCTGGTGCACCACCGGATGGGCACGACGGGCAGCGACCGCCGCATCGCTGTCGGCCAGGGCGCGGGCCTCGGCGGCCGGACCATCCAGCAGCGCCCGCTTCAGCACACCCAGTTCATCGAGCTTCTGCACGGCGAAGGCGAGCCATGACCGCACCTGCGGATCGATGCGCTGCTCCTGCGCCAGGTCCACCGGACAGTGCAACAGCGAGCAGCTGGGCGCGATCCACAGGCGATCGCCCCAGTGCTCGCGCAGCGGCGCCAGGCAGTCGAGCGCGTCGCGCAGGTCCGTGCGCCAGACGTTGCGTCCGTCCACGATGCCGGCCGAGAGCACGCGGTCTCGCGGCCACAGGCGAAGGGCATCCTGTGCCTGCGCGGGCGCTCGAACAAGGTCGAGATGGAGGCCGTGCACCGGCAGTGCCGCCAGGCGCGGCAGTGTCGACGCGACCGACTCGAAGTACGTGGCCAACAGCACCTTCAGGTGCGGACGCGCGATGGCCGCGTACGCCGTCCCGAGGGCGTCGAGCCATTCGGCCGGCAGGTCGAGCGCCAGCACCGGCTCATCGATCTGCACCCAAGGCACCGCACGGGCCTCCAGTCGGCGCAGCAGTTCGGCATAGCAGGGCAGCAGGCGCGGCAGCAAGGCCAGCTTGGCGGCCGCCTCGTCGGCGCCCGTGGCGAGCCCCGGGACCTTGGCCAACCAGAGGAAGGTCAGCGGGCCGATCAGCACGGGCTTGGGCGCCAAGCCCCGGTGCTCGGCCTCGCGCACGGCATCGAGCCAGGCGTCGGCGTGCAAGGTGAACGCCTGGTCCTCGCTCAACTCGGGCACGAGGTAGTGGTAGTTGGTGTCGAACCACTTCGTCATTTCCATCGCGGGATGAGCCGCGTTGCCCCGCGCCAGGGCGAACTGCTGGTCCAGATCGAGCGGCCCGGTGCCGAACCCGAAGCGGGCCGGCACGGCGCCGAACATCAGCGCGTGGTCGAGCATGGTGTCGTAGAGCGCGAAGTCGCCCGTCGCGACGACGTCGAGGCCGGCATGGCGCTGGGCGAGCCAGTGGCGGGCCCGAAGGTCTTGCGCGACCTGGGGCAGCACGTCGGGCAGGGATTCACCGCGCCAGTGGCGCTCGAGGGCGAACTTCAATTCGCGCTGTGCGCCGATGCGCGGAAAGCCGAGGGTGTGGGTCTTCATGGAATGGGCCGGAATCACGAGGAAGCCCATCCTAGGAATCGGGCCGCTATGATTCAAGCGAAAGAATCTCACGCTCCACTTGAATCTGATTCATAGATGACTTCAACTGCACACTGAATGACCAGCGCCCTCGAACTCCGCCACCTCCGGACCCTGGCCGTGCTGCAGGACGCGCCCAGCCTGAGCGCCGCGGCTCAGCGTCTGCACCTCACGCAGTCCGCGTTGTCGCACCAGCTCAAGCTGCTGGAATCGACCTACGACCTCGCCCTGCTCGAGCGCCGAACTCAACCGGTGCGCCTGACACCGGCAGGGCTGCGGCTCGCCCAGCTGGCCAATCTGGTGAACGATGCGGTGCAGGCCGCCGAGCGGGACCTGGCCAACATGGCCGGCGGCAGCGCCGGCACGCTTCGCATCGCGGTGGAATGCCACACCTGCTTCGACTGGCTGATGCCGGCGATGGACGCCTTCCGCCCGCAGTGGCCGGCCGTCGAGCTCGACATCGTCTCGGGCTTCCAGGCCGACCCGGTGGGCCTCGTGGTCAGCGACCGGGCCGAGCTCGCCATCACGTCCGACCCCGACGCGAGCGAGGGCGTGATCTTCACGCCACTCTTCCAGTACCCGATGATGGCCGTGATGGCCAACGAGCACCGCCTCGCCGCGCGCACCCACCTGACGCCCCGAGACTTCGCCGACGAGACGCTCATCACCTACCCGGTGCCGGACACGCTGCTCGACGTCATGCGCATCCTGGAGCCGGCGGGCGTGAACCCGCGGCGCCGCACGTCGGAACTCACCGTGGCCATCCTGCAGCTGGTGGCCAGCCGGCGCGGCATCTCGGTGCTGCCCAGCTGGACGCTGCAGCCCTATGTGGACAAGGGCTACGTCACCACACGTCCCATCACGCGGCGCGGCCTGCGCTCACGCCTCTATGCCGCCAGCCAGGCGGGCCTCGCCCAGCGGCCTTACGTGCGGGCCTTCATCGAGACGCTGAAGGAGCGCAGCTTCCAGCTGTTGCCCGGCATTTCGTCGCTCTGAGCGAGGCGGGGCGCGGCCCGGTGGCAGCTCAATAGGTCGGCCACCCGTCGGCGGTCCACTTCAGGTCGCTGATGAGGAGCTTGGGCGCCCCGTTGTCCTGCGCATCGTAGGCGTGGCGCGCCAGCACACCGTCGCCCACGTCTTGCCCGCCGGGCCCCTTCCACCGCGCATTGCCCGCGTCGAGCACCGTGCCGCCGCCGCTGAGCAGGCTGCGCCCGTTGCGGTCGAGGTAGGGGCCGGTAATGCTGCGGGAGCGGCCATGAATGATCTTGTAGGTGCTGTTCACTCCCGCGCAGCACTTGTCGATGGAGGCGAACAGGTGGTACCACCCGTTGGCATAGGTGATGGCCGGCGCCTCGATGCCGCCGCTGCGCTTGGCGATCGACACATGGCCGCCGGTAGGCTTCATGGTGGACTTGTTCAGGCGCACGATCTTCAAGCCGCTCCAGAACGATCCGAACGCGAGCCAGGGCTCACCCGTCGCGTCCACCACGAGGTGCGGGTCGATCGCGTTGTAGTCGTTGGCGCTGGTGGTGCGCAGCACGAGCCCGTGGTCCGTCCAGCGGCCGTCGCCGATGCGGCTCGCCGAGACAAGACCGATCGCCGAGGTGTTGCTGCCGAACGTGGAGATCGAGTAATAGAGCCACACCTTGCCGTTGTACTGATGCACATCGGGCGCCCACACGTCGTTGTTGCGGTGGTTGGGCACGTAGGTGCGCCACCAGGACGGCGATGTCAGAAAGATGCGGGGCACCCGCGTCCACTGCCGCCCGGTGGCATCGCCCTGCAGGACCTGCAGGCCTTCGCCCGTGCTGAAGGTGTACCAGTGGCTGCCTTCACGGATGACCGAAGGGTCGTGCACGCCAACGTCGCCCGACAGCGCCCAGTGTTCGGCGAACGCCGACGAAGATGCGAACGCGAGGGCGCCCGCTGCCAGCGCGCGGCGCCAGGTGGGATTGAACATGCTTGTCTCCTGTTGTGGAACCGGCCGACTCCGCGGCCGTCGGGCAAGGCCCACAGGCGTTGTACGACCGTCCGGCCCGGGCCGCAAGGGGATCGCCCCCAGCGAAGGGGCTTGGCTTTCTATAATCCCCCGACTCCCTTCGAGCGCCCCGCGCCTCCCCATGAGCCCCGACTTCAAACCGACCGAAATCGAACGTGCCGCGCAGGCCGCCTGGAACGCTGCCGACGCCTACCGCGTGACGGAGGACGCGAGCCGTCCGAAGTTCTACGCCTGCTCGATGCTCCCGTACCCGAGCGGCAAGCTCCACATGGGCCATGTGCGGAACTACACCATCAACGACATGCTCACGCGCCAGCTGCGCATGAAGGGCATGAACGTGCTGATGCCCATGGGCTGGGATGCCTTCGGCCTGCCCGCCGAGAACGCGGCCATCAAGAACAAGGTGCCGCCGGCCAAGTGGACGTACGACAACATCGCGTACATGAAGCAGCAGATGAAGGCGATGGGCCTGGCGATCGACTGGTCGCGCGAGATCGCCACCTGCTCGCCGCAGTACTACCGCTGGAACCAGTGGCTGTTCCTCAAGATGCTCGAAGCCGGCATCTGCGAACGGCGCACCCAGGTGGTGAACTGGGACCCGGTCGACCAGACCGTGCTGGCCAACGAACAGGTCATCGACGGGCGCGGCTGGCGCTCGGGCGCGCTGGTCGAGAAGCGGGAGATCCCGGGCTACTACCTCAACATCACGCGCTACGCCGACGAACTGCTCGAGCACGTTCAGACCGGCCTGCCCGGCTGGCCCGAGCGCGTCAAGCTGATGCAGGAGAACTGGATCGGCCGCAGCGAAGGCGTGCGCTTCGCCTTCCCGCACGACATCCGGGGTGCGGACGGTCAACCGATCCAGGACGGCCGCCTCTACGTCTTCACCACCCGCGCCGACACCGTCATGGGCGTCACCTTCTGCGCGGTGGCACCCGAGCACCCCCTGGCCGCCCATGCCGCAGCCAGCAACCCGGCGGTCGCCGCCTTCATCGCCGAATGCAAGGCCGGCGGCACCACCGAGGCGGAGCTCGCCACCCAGGAAAAGAAGGGTGTGCCGACCGGCCTGACCGTCACCCATCCGCTCACCCAGGAATCGGTGCCGGTGTGGGTCGGCAACTACGTGCTGATGAGCTACGGCGACGGCGCCGTGATGGGGGTGCCCGCCCACGACGAGCGCGATTTCGCCTTTGCCAAGAAGTACGGCATCGACATCCTGCAGGTCGTCACCATCGATGGCGAGCACTTCAGCTACGACCACTGGCAGGACTGGTACGGCGACAAGCAACGCAGCGTCACCATCAACTCCGATTACTTCAGCGGCCTGTCCTACCAGGCGGCCGTGGACGCCGTCGCCCAGGCCCTGGAGCACAAGGGCCTCGGCGAGAAGAAGACGACCTGGCGCCTGCGTGACTGGGGCATCAGCCGCCAGCGCTACTGGGGCACGCCGATTCCCATCATCCACTGCCCGGACCACGGCCCGGTGCCGGTGCCCGCCAAGGACCTGCCGGTCGTGCTGCCGGAAGACGTGGTGCCCGACGGCAGCGGCAACCCGCTGACCAAGCACGCCGCCTTCCTCAACGTGCCCTGCCCTACCTGCGGCAAGCCGTCGCGGCGCGAGACCGACACGATGGACACCTTCGTGGACAGCTCGTGGTACTTCATGCGCTACTGCGATGCCTCGAACGACAAGGCGATGGTGGGCGCGGGCACCCAGTACTGGATGCCGATGGACCAGTACATCGGCGGCATCGAGCACGCCATCCTGCACCTGCTCTACGCCCGCTTCTGGACGAAGGTGATGCGCGACCTGGGACTCGTGAAGATCGACGAGCCCTTCACCCGGTTGCTGACCCAGGGCATGGTGCTCAACCACATCTATTCCCGCCGCACCGACAAGGGCGGCAAGGAGTACTTCTGGCCGCACGACGTGGACAACGTCCTCGACGCCACCGGCAAGATCATCGGCGCCAAGCTCAAGAGCGATGGCTCGGCCATCGACTACGAGGGCGTCGGCACGATGAGCAAGAGCAAGAACAACGGCATCGACCCGCAGGACCTGATCGACCGCTACGGCGCCGACACGGCGCGCCTGTTCGTCATGTTCGCCTCGCCGCCCGAGCAGACGCTGGAGTGGAACGACGCTGCCGTGGAAGGCGCACACCGCTTCCTGCGCCGTGTGTGGAACTTCGGCGTGAAGCTGGCCGGCGGCCCGACCGCTGCGGCCGCCCTGCCGGCGCAGCTGCCGGACGACGCCCGTGCCCTGCGGCGCGAGGTGCACAAGGTGCTCGAGCAGATCAGCTACGACTACGAGCGCATGCAGTACAACACCGTCGTCTCCGGGGCGATGAAGCTGCTCAACGCCCTCGAAGGCTTCAAGGGCGAGGCTCCCGAGGTGCTGCGCGAGGCCTACGGGATCCTGCTGCGCACGCTGTACCCCGCCTGCCCGCACATCACCTGGCACCTGTGGGAGCAGCTCGGCTACGCGGGTTCGGCGGGTGACCTCCTCGACGCCGCCTGGCCCGCGGTGGACCCAGCCGCCCTGGTGCAGGACGAGATCGAACTGGTGCTGCAGGTCAACGGCAAGCTGCGGGGCGCCATCCGCGTTCCGGCCAACGCCGACAAGGCGACCATCGAGGCCATGGCCCTCGCCAACGAGGAGTGCGTGCGCTTCTCCGAGGGCCGGACGCCGAAGAAGATCGTGGTCGTGCCGGGCCGCCTCGTGAACGTGGTGGTCTGATGGCGGACCGCCGCCTCCTGCTGTCCGCCGCGGCCTCCACCGCGGCGGGCGCCGTGCTTGCCGGTTGTGGCTTCGAGCTGCGGCGCGCACCGCAGCTGCCGTTCCGCACCCTGCACCTCGCCGGCTTCAAGCCCACCTCGCCCATGGGCGACGCCTTGCGGCGGGCGCTCGCGTCCGCGGCCGGCACCCGCGTCGTGGAAGCCGCCACCCAGGCCGAGGCCATTCTCGAGGTGCATGCCGACGGCCAGGAAAAGAGCGTGGTGGCCTTCACCTCCGCCGGCCAGGTGCGGGAAATCCAGTTGCGTGCGCGGCTCATCTTCCGTGTGCGCACGCCGGCCGACAAGGAACTCATCCCGCGCACCGAGATCCTCCAGACGCGCGACATGAGCTACAACGAGCGCGACGCCCTGGCCAAGGAACAGGAAGAGCAGCTGCTCTACCGTGCGATGCAGGACGACATCGCGATGCAGGTGCTGCGCCGCCTGGCGGCCGTGAAGCCCTGAGGCCGCCATGCAGGTTCGCGCCGACCAGCTCGCCGGGCACCTCAAGCAGGGTGCCGACAAGGGCCTGCGCCCGATCTACACCGTGTGGGGCGACGAGCCGCTCCTCGTCCAGGAGGCCGTGGATGCCGTGCGCAGCGCCGCCCGCGCCGCCGGCCACGCCGAGCGCCAGGTGCACACCGTGGCCGGTGCCCACTTCGACTGGAGCAGCCTGCTCGGCGCCTCCCAGGCCATGAGCCTGTTCTCCGACCGGCAGGTGGTGGAGATCCGCATTCCCTCCGGCAAGCCCGGCAAGGACGGCTCGGAGGCCCTGCAGCGCTATTGCGATGCGCTTTCGCCCGATGTCCTCACCATCGTGCAGCTGCCCAAGCTGGACCGCACGCAGCAGAGCAGTGCGTGGTTCGTCGCCCTCGACAGCGCCGGCGTCACCGTGCGCGTCGATGCCGTCGAACGCAAGGCGCTGCCCACCTGGATCGCCCAACGCCTGGCGGCCCAGGGGCAACGGGTGCAGGGCGGCGAGGTCGGCCAGCAGACGCTCGCCTTCTTTGCCGATCGTGTCGAGGGCAACCTGATGGCCGCGCACCAGGAGGTGCAGAAGCTCGGCCTGCTGTACCCCGCCGGGGAACTGAGCTTCGAGCAGATCGAAAGCGCGGTGCTCAACGTGGCGCGCTACGACGTCTTCAAGCTCGGCGAGGCGGTGTTGGCCGGCCAGGTCGGCCGGGCCTTGCGCATGCTGGAGGGCCTGCAGGCCGAAGGCGAAGCGGCCGTGCTGGTGCACTGGACGCTCGCCAACGACATCCTGGCCCTGCAACGTGTGCGCGCGGCCATGAACCAGGGCAAGCCGCTGCCCATGGCCCTGCGCGAGGCGCGCGTCTGGGGGGTGAAGGAGCGGCTGTTCGAACGGGCCGTCCCCGCACTCACCGACCTTGCGCTCGCGGAACTGGTGGAAGCGGCCCAGGTGTGCGACGGCCTTGCAAAAGGCCTGCGTCATCCCGATTGGCCCACCGACGCCTGGGCCGGCCTTCGCCGGCTGGTGCTCATGATGTGCGAACGGGTGGCGGCGACGCCGACGCGCCGACCGGCATCCGGCGGCTTGCGCCTGGCCCTCACGTCCTGAGCCGCGGCCACGTCCACGCTCGCAACTCCGAACGGTTCCGCCTCATGAACTCACTGTCCCGGCTCGGCCTCGCGCTTGTCATGGCCTTCACCGTTCTGACCGGTTGCAGCCGGCTGGACCCGGTGGGCACCGACCTGCGCACCCTCAACCAGACGGCGCAGGCGGCCATGGCCTCGGCCGACGTGCAGGCCGCGATGGCGCGGTTGCAAAGCGCGTCCACGCCGGCGGAGAAGGCCGCCATCCTGCGCGAATCGTCGGCCGCGATCGGCCGCGCGCAGGCCGACTTGCTCAAGGCGGAGATGCACTCCGAGGAGGTGCGCGCCATCCAGGGCCGCATGGTGAGCGGCTTCGGCAAGCTGTCGACCGGCACGCGCTCGGCGGCAGACGCCTTCGAGCGGTCGGCCACCGATGAACTGGCCAAGGCGCGCGAACAGATGCGGGATGGCCAGATGGAGTTCATCGCCGCCGGCCAGGCGATGGTCGACCTCGCACGCCGCCGCAGTGTCGACCTGACGGCCAAGCCCTGACGGCCGGACGCATCGGCGATCCGGGCCGGCGCGATTGAACTGTCGCGCCCGAGGTGGCACGATCGGCGCCATGAACCCCACCGCAAGGCGCCTTGGCGCCGCCCTCCTGCCGCTGCTGCTCCTGCTGTCCGCGTGCGCGGGCCTGAAGGCCCCCGAGGAGACGCCGTACACCGGCACCATCTTCAGCGCCGGCGGCCTGCATCCCGTCACCACGGTGTTCACCACCGATGCCCGGGACGCCACCATCGGGCGCTATGTGTTCGAGGAAGACGGCGGCACCAAGGTGCCGGGAACCCTCGGCCCCTGCGAGGTGCGTGCGTCCGGGGCACTGCGCTGCGAATGGCAGGACCGCTACGGCCGCGGCTACTTCTTCGCCACCTTCAGCCCCGACCGGCGCCGCTTCCAGGGCCACTGGGGCAGCGGCGACCTGCTGCGCTCGACCTCCGTCGAGGGCATCTGGACCGGGGAACGCTAGCCCTGGGCGGCCGAGAGACGGGCTCGCCACGTCTCTCTGGCGTCGTCACTCTGGCGCTGCTACTGCATCCCGGCCCGCTTCCAGGGCCAGCAGCACCGTCTGCAGGCGGATGGCGGCGCGGTCGCCGTCCAGCTGCAACAGGCGCGCGCCAGTGACGGCGCCGGTGCGCGCCCAGGCCAGCCACACGGTGCCCACCGGCTTGGCCGGCGAGCCGCCCGTGGGGCCGGCGATGCCGGTGACGGCCAGTGCCAGGTCGGCGCGCGAGTGGGCCAGCGCCCCTTCGGCCATCGCGCGGGCCACCTCCTCGCTGACCGCGCCATGGCGGGCGATCAGGTCCGCGGGCACGCCCAGCAGCTCGGTCTTGGATTCGTTGCTGTACGACACCATGCCGCGCTCGAACCACTCGCTTGATCCGGCCAGCGCCGTGCAGGCGCCGGCGATGAGCCCGCCGGTGCAGGACTCGGCGGTGACGAGCCGGAGCCGGCGCACGAGCAGCGCATCGGCCAACGAACGTGCGGCCGGCTCGGCGGCTTCGATCGGGTCGCTCACAGCCACCTCCATGCGGCGAGGACCAGCAGCGTGCACAGCGCCGCCACCAGGTCGTCGAACAGGATGCCGAAGCCCTGGCGCCAGCCGATCTGGCCGTCGCGCCGCAGCTTGAACCGGGCATCCGCCCAGGCGACCGGGCCCGGCTTCACGGCATCGAAGAAGCGGAACAGGGCGAAGGCGACGCACTGGCCCCACAAGCTCGTCGGCGTGACCAGCCACAGCACGAGCCAGAAGGCGATCACCTCGTCCCAGACGATGCTGCCTGGATCGGCGACGGCCATGTGCCGTGCGGTCACGGTGCACGCCCACCAGCCGACCAGCGTGCCGAGGCCGATGAGCGCGGCCCAGTGCAGGTCGCTCAGCACGGGCTGCAGCACGATGAAGGCGAGCCAGGCCCACAAGGTGCCCACGGTGCCGGGTGCGACCGGCGAGAGGCCGCTGCCGAAGCCGAGGGCGATCACGTGCGCGGGGTGCCGGAACATGAACCGCCAGGTGGGGCGTCTCACCGGTGCACGGCCGAGGGGCTGCAGGGTGGGGCTGACGGGAATGTCGTTCATGTCTTGAAGTGGTCGAAGGCGCCGAAGGTGTGAGCCACCGGACGGCCGTGGGCATCGCCGAGCCGCAGCCCGGGTGACGCCTCGATGCGGCCGATGCGGGTCACCGGCACGCCGCATTCCCGGGCTGCCGCCGCGACCCGTGCCGCGGCCGTCTGGGGTGCGGTGAAGAGCAGTTCGTAGTCGTCGCCTCCGGCCAGGCCGCATTCGCGCCGCAGGGCCTCGGGCTGTGCCGCCAGGTCTGCGCTGCAGGGCAGCGTGTCCACCTCGACGGTGGCCCCGACGCCGGAGCGCCGGAGGATGTGGCCCAGGTCGCCCAGCAGGCCGTCGGACACGTCGATCGCGGATGAGGCCAGGCCGCGCAGGGCAAGGCCGAGCGTCACCCGGGGCACTGGCAGCTCCATCGCGCGTCGGGTGCGCTCGAAGGCATCGCCCGGCAGGGCGACCTGACCGCGGAAGGCTTCCAGTGCGAGGCGGGCGTCGCCGACGGTGCCGCTCACATACAGGTCGTCGCCCGCGCGTGCACCGCTGCGCAGCAGCGCCTGGCCCGGGGGCACCTCGCCGAACACGGTGATGCAGATGTTGAGCGGCCCCTGGGTGGTGTCGCCCCCGACCAGCTCGCAGTCGTGCGCATCGGCCAGCGCCAAGAGTCCCCGCGAGAAGCCCGCCAGGAAGGCTTCATCGACCCGGGGCAGCGCCAGTGCGAGGGTGAAGGCCAGGGGCCGCGCGCCGCAGGCAGCCAGGTCGCTCAGGTTCACTGCCAGTGCCTTGTGGCCCAGCCGCTCGGGTTGCACGGTCGACAGGAAGTGGCGGCCCTCGACGAGCATGTCGCTCGAGGTGGCCAGTTGCATGCCGGGGCTCGGGGCCAGCAGTGCGCAGTCGTCGCCGACGCCGAGCGCGGCCTGCCGCACGGGCCGCGTGAAGTAGGCGGCAATGAGGTCGAATTCGCCCAGGGTGCTCATCGGGCGATTGTCGCCGCAAGGCCGACCGGCTCGCCGCCGGCCGGCCGCTCAGGTCGGGCCGCTGGCGCCGTGGTCGCGCAGCACGTTGGCCAGTTCGACCGCCGACTTCACGTCCATTTTCTCGAACACCCGCGCGCGGTGTACCTCCACCGTACGCACGCTGATGTTCAGTGCATCGGCGATGAGCTTGTTGGGCCGGCCGTCGATGACGCACTGCATCACCTCGCGCTCGCGCTCCGTCAGTTCGGACAGGCGGCGCTGCACCGACAAGCGAGCGCGCTGACGGCCGATGGCGTCCGAGCTGGCCTCCAGCGCCCGCTCCACGCGGTCGACCAGCGCGTTGTCCGAGAACGGTTTCTCCACGAAGTCGAAGGCACCACGCTTGACGGCGGCCACGGCCGTGGGCACGTCGCCATGGCCCGTCAGGAAGATGACCGGCATCACGGGGAGCAGGCCCCGATCGATCAGGCGGTCGAACAGCACCAGCCCGCTGGTGCCCGGCATGCGCACGTCGAGCAACAGGCAGCTCGGTGCGGCCGGCCAGGCGGAACGCACCGGGTCGCCGCGGGCGGGTGCGGTGTGGGTGTCGAGCATGGCCTCGAAGGCCTCGGCGCTGGCGAATCCCTCGGAGAGCAGGCGCCGCGAGCGAAGCAACCAGCCGAGGGCGTCGCGCACCACGTCCTCGTCGTCGACGAGATAGACCATCGGCAGTCCGAGCGGAGCGGTGTTGTACGGCGTCATGGGGTTGAACCGGTTCGGTGGGTGTCGGCGAGACGGGAACGAGCGGCGGCGCCCGCCCCGTGGGACGGATCGGCGGCCAGCGTGAAGCGGAATTCTGCGCCCTTCGAGCGCCCGTCCGGGCCCTGCACGTTCTGGAAGTCCAGCACGCCGCCATGTTGCTCGATCACGGTGCGGCACAGGCTCAGGCCGAGACCCATGCCCTCCGGGCGCGTCGTGTAGAACGGCGTGAAGAGCCGGGCGGCCACCTCACTGGCCACGCCCGGGCCATGATCGATCACGCTGAAGGTGACCCAGCGCGGATGGGTCTGGCGGACCCGGATGGTCAGCTCGCGTTCGGCCAGCGGCGTGTCGTTCTCCATGGCCTGGATGCCGTTGCGGGTGAGGTTGAGCATCACCTGCTCGAGCATCGTGCGGTCGCACACCACACGGGGGATGGGGGTGGGCAGGTCGATCTCGATGCGCGCGCCGCTCTTGCGCGCCTGCAGCCGCACAAGGGGCAGCACCGACTCGATGAGCTGGTCGGCACGGACCGACTCGTGCGCCTGCTCGCGTCGCCGGACGAAGTCGTGCACGCTCTTGATCACGCGACCGGCGCGCTCGGCCTGTTCGGCAATGCGCTGGGCCGCCTGGCGCAGCAGCACCTGGGTCTCGGCGCTGGCCGGATCCATCGCCGGGTCGCCCATGAGGTTGAGTGAGCCCGTGGCATAGCTCGCGATGGCCGACAGCGGCTGGTTGAGCTCGTGGCTCAGCAGCGAGGCCATTTCCCCGACGGTGGCCAGACGGGCGGTCGCCTGCAGGCGCTCCTGCTGCTGGCGTGAGACCTCCTCCACCCGGCGCTGGGCGCTCAGGTCCAGCGTGGCGCTCATCCAGCCGGTCTGCAGGCCGGTGCCGTCGACCAGTGGCGCCTCGTAGATCATCACGGGGAAGCGCTCGCCATTGCTGCGCATGAACATGGTCTCGAAGCCCTCGCGCGGCGGCGCCGCGGAGCCGGTCAGGCGGCGCTTCTGCCGCTGGGTGTACTCGGGCACCATCTCGGGCGGCCAGTACGACGGCACGGTCTGGCCGATGAGTTCGCCGGCAGGAAAGCCCACCATCTCGCAGAACGCCGGGTTCACGTACGTGATGCGCCCTTCCATGTCGCGCGCACGCAGACCGGTGACGAGGGAGTCTTCCATCGCCTTGCGAAAGGCCAGCGACTCGGCGAGCGCCGACTCGGCGCTCGCCCGCTTGCGCACGTCGCGGGCGAGCAGGGCAACCACGGCGCCGAGGGCAAGCGACAGGCCGAGCACCAGGGCGGTGGTGAGGTTCGGGATGAGCTGCGGGCGTCCGCTGCTGCTGTCCACCCGCAGCTGCAGGGTGAGCCCCGGCAGGTCGACCACCCGCTCGCTCTTGAACACGCCGGCGCCACGCGGCACGCCGGCCCGCGCGAGCCGCGTGCCGTCCCCTTCGATGAACGACAGCTCGTGGCCGCGCATCACGTCGGGCGGCACCGACTCGTCCAGCAGGCGGGGCAGTGACAGGGTGCCGACGATGAACCCGTCGGGGCGCCCTTGCTTGACGATCGGCAGGCACAGGTCGACCACCTCCTGGCCCATGGCGCCGGCCATGGGCACGAAGTAGGTGCGCGAGAAGGCGGGGCCTGCCTGGCGCTTGGCTGCCGCACACGCCAGGTCCGCCTCCAGTTCGAGTTCATGACGGGGGATCTGACTGAACATCGGCTGCTGGAACGGCGAGTCCACCGCGGCCGCGATGCGCATGCCGGCGTCGCGCCGCTCCACCCGCAGGAGCTCGCGCCGGCCGCGCAGCAGTTCCGCCGCATCGGCATGCCACTGCTCGGGCGTGGGGTCGTTCCAGGACAGCGCCTGCAGGTTCTGCTCGTCACGGCGCAACGCCTGGCGGAGGTCCACCACCACGGCGGCCGCGACACCGTCGACCGCCTCCTGCGCCCGGTTGCTCTCGAAGTTCAGGGTGAGCCACACGAGCAGCGACTGCGCCACCAGCAGCAAGGCCACGAGGGCCGTCCACAGCAACGCCCGACGCAGGCGGCGGGGCCGCGGCGGCAGTTCCGGCGCCGGCGGCAGGGACAGGGAGGCAGTCATGGACCCAGTATTGTCGACAGCCGGCTGCGTCATCTACGCAGTTTCGCGCATGTGGATGGTTGCGGTCCGGAGTGGAATCGCGAACCCGGCACGGGTGTGCCGATCGACACTCCTACAATCCCGCCGACCCCGTTGTTGTCCACAGGTCCACTGCGAGAAATCACCGTCATGGCCAATCCAGAAGAAAAACGCGCCGAACTCCGCCGCGCCGCCCTCGAGTACCACGAGTTCCCGACCCCTGGCAAAGTGGCCATCGCAGCGACGAAGCAGCTGGTCAACCAGCGCGACCTCGCCCTCGCCTACTCACCCGGGGTGGCTGCGGCCTGCGAGGAGATCGTCGCCGACCCGGCCAACGCCTTCCGCTATACCTCGCGCGGCAACCTGGTCGCCGTGATCACCAACGGCACCGCGGTGCTCGGCCTGGGCGACATCGGCCCCCTGGCGGCCAAGCCGGTGATGGAGGGCAAGGGCGTGCTCTTCAAGAAGTTCGCCGGCATCGATGTCTTCGACATCGAGGTCAATGAGCGCAACCTCGACAAGCTGGTCGACCTGATCGCGGCGCTCGAGCCCACGTTCGGTGGCATCAACCTCGAGGACATCAAGGCGCCCGATTGCTTCTACGTCGAGCGCGCGCTGCGCCAGCGCATGAAGATCCCCGTCTTCCACGACGACCAGCATGGCACGGCCATCGTGGTCGGTGCCGCGCTGCTCAACGCCTTGAAGGTGAGCGGCAAGGACATCCGGGAGGTCAAGCTGGTCGCTTCCGGCGCGGGCGCTGCCGCCCTCGCCTGCCTGAGCCTGCTGCTCAAGCTCGGCGTGCCGCGCGAGAACATCTGGGTGACCGACCTGGCCGGCGTGGTGTACGAGGGCCGGACCGAGCTGATGGACGAGGACAAGATCGTCTTCGCCCAGAAGACCGACATGCGCACGCTGGGCGAGGTCATCGCCGGCGCCGACATCTTCCTCGGCTTGAGCGCGGGCGGCGTGCTCAAGAAGGACATGGTCGCCAAGATGGCGCCGCATCCCATCATCTTCGCGCTGGCCAACCCGACGCCGGAGATCCTTCCCGAGGAGATCAAGGAAGTCCGCACGGACGCCATCATCGCCACCGGCCGCACCGATTACCCGAACCAGGTCAACAACGTCCTGTGCTTCCCGTACATCTTCCGCGGCGCGCTGGACTCCGGCGCGACGACGATCACGATCGAGATGGAGATCGCTGCGGTCCATGCCATCGCGCAGCTGGCCCAGGCCGAGCAGAGCGAGGTGGTGGCTGCGGCCTACGCGGGCGTCAACCTGAGCTTCGGCCCCGAGTACCTGATCCCCAAGCCCTTCGACCCGCGGCTGATGATGAAGATCGCGCCGGCCGTGGCCCAGGCGGCAGCCGACTCCGGCGTGGCCACCCGGCCCATCGCCGACATGGACGCCTACCGCGAGAAGCTGAACACCTTCGTCTATGCCTCGGGCACGACGATGAAGCCCATCTTCACCCTGGCCAAAGGCGCGAAGAACCGCCGCGTCGCCTACTCGGAAGGTGAAGAGGAGCGCGTGCTGCGCGCCGTGCAGATCGTGGTCGACGAGGGCCTGGCGCGCCCGACCCTCATCGGCCGCCCGGCCATCATCGCCCAGCGCTGCGAGAAGTTCGGCCTGCGCCTCGAGGCCGGCCGCGACTACGACTGCGTGAACGTGGAGCAGGACGACCGCTACCGCGACTACTGGCAGACCTACCACCAGATGACGGCCCGCAAAGGCGTCACCCAGCAGCTCGCCAAGATCGAGATGCGACGTCGGCTCACGCTGATCGGCTCCATGCTGCTGCACAAGGGCGAGGTCGACGGCCTGCTGTGTGGCACCTGGGGCTCGACCACGATGCACCTGAACTACATCGACCAGGTGATCGGCCGGCGCAAGGGTGCCAACGTGTACGCGGCGATGAACGGGCTGATCCTGCCGAACCGCATGGTGTGGCTGGTCGATACGCACGTGAACTACGACCCGACCGCCCAGCAGCTGGCCGAGATCACCGTCATGGCCGCCGAGGAGATGAAGCGCTTCGGCCTGCAGCCGCGGGCGGCGCTGCTGTCGCACAGCAATTTCGGTTCGAGCCCGCAACCGTCGGCCGTGAAGATGCGCGACACCTTGGCGCTGCTCAAGGAGACCGCACCCTGGCTCGAGGTGGACGGCGAGATGCACGGCGACGTCGCACTCGACGCCGCGGCCCGCCACCAGCTGATGCCCTTCAGCAGCCTCAACGGCGAAGCGAACCTGCTGGTGATGCCCAACATCGACGCCGCCAACATCAGCTACAACCTGTTGAAGACGGCCGCCGGCGGCGGCATCGCCATCGGCCCGGTGCTGCTCGGCGCAGCCAAGCCGGTGCACGTTCTGACGCCGTCCGCAACCGTTCGCCGCATCGTCAACATGACGGCCTTGGCCGTTGCGGACGCAAACGCCATCCGCTGAGCGCCTAAAAAACCGGCAGGGCCGAAGACCTCCCCCAGCCCGGGGTCCCTCGGCACCTGTCACTGTCCTTCCAGAACTCTTTGCCGCCGCACGCAGCCACTCTCCAACGACATAAGCCCGCGTCATGCAAGGAATTTTTTCCTCGTAAGCGCACACTATCGCACCAGGCTCGCTGCTCATTTTTGAGGCAGCGGCTTGAGCTTTTGCGCCCGATTCGGTAACATGACGGTTTGTCGTTCTGGGGATAACCCGTGTTCCTCTCCGCTGGGTCGGCCTTTCGGCAAGCCTTTAGCAAGTCAGGGCTCACCATCCTTCTGGCAACCTCCGCGCTGATCGGCGCTGGGGTCGACGAGGCATCGGCCAAACGGCCTTCGCCCGACGCCGGAACGGAGTCCTCTGCAGTGGTGAGGGTCGACGAACTCCCGAAACAGGCGGTGGACACCCTCCTCCTGATCCGCCAAGGCGGGCCGTTCCCTTACGAGAAGGACGGCACGGTGTTCGGCAACCGGGAGCGTCTGCTGCCGTCCCATCCCCGGGGCTACTACCGCGAGTACACCGTGAAGACGGTCGGTGCGCGCAATCGAGGGGCACGTCGCATCGTCTGCGGCGGCGTCCGAAAGACCGCCCCTGACGCCTGTTTTTATACCGCTGATCACTACGCGAGCTTCCGTCGCATCGCGCAGTGAGCAACGGGTGCCAAGAGTTTGATTTTCTAGACCTAAGGAGGAACGCGACCATGCTACTGCAGACAGTCCGTCCAAACATTGTTCAGTCGATACGCGCCTACCGCGTGGAAGATCTGCAGGAAGCCGCCCAGAGCGTCGGCCAGCATTTCCTCTACGCCAACCTGACTGCTGCGCAGACCAAGCAGGATGTGATGGAGGCCATCGCCGAGTCCTTCCTCTTTCCGTCCCACTTCGGCAAGAACCTGGATGCGCTGTACGACTGCATGACGGACCTGGTCCACAAGTCCGGGACCCAGCCCGGCTTCGTGGTCGTGCTGGAGCAGATCCCGGACAACCCGCGCTTCGACCGCGAAGCGCGCGAGCAGCTGCTCGACGTCTTCCGCGATGCCGCCGACTTCTGGGCCGAACGGAAGATACCGTTCAGGTGCTTCTATTCTTTTCAGTAGCCCGCTCCCAGGAACAAGGGTCATGGGAGCGGGCTAACGAGACGGCCCAGATTGCTACCGACAAGCCGGCCAAGCCGGCCTCGAAGAACGCCGCCAACGCGAACTTCGGGATGAACATGCCGATGATGAGCAGCGCCTTCGACACCTCGATGTGGTTGAGCGCCGCCTGAGGCGACAGCCTGTCGGTCGATGCGTCAACAAGGCCCGCTTCGGCGGGCCTTGTCGTTTCTGATCGAACCGCGGAGCCAGCCCGGCGGGGCCCGACCGTGCCCGCAGCCGTGAGATCCGGTCAGCTGCGCGGAAGGGCGGCGACCGCGGCAGCCAGCGCGAGGTACTCGGCCACCGGCACTTCCTCGGCTCGGCGCGAGAGGTCGACGTCGCCGCTGAAACCGCGCGCCTCGAGCCACTTGCCAAGGGTGTTGCGCAGCACCTTGCGCCGCTGCGAGAAGGCGGTCGTGACGAGCTCACCGAGCAGCGCTGCGTCCACGCCGGCGGGCGCCGGCAGGGGCAGCATGCGAACGATGGCCGAATCGACCCGCGGCGGCGGGTCGAAGCACTCGGGCGGCACGTCGAGCACCGATTCGATGGCGTAGCGCCACTGCAGCATCACGCTCAGGCGACCGTAGTCCTTGCTGCCCGGTGCGGCGGCCATGCGGTCGACCACCTCCTTCTGCAGCATGAAGTGCTGGTCCACCACCCGGTCGACCACCTCCAGCAGGTGAAAGAGGATGGGCGTCGAGATGTTGTAAGGCAGGTTGCCGACGACCCGCAGCGGCTGGCCGGCACGATCGGCGAGCGCATCGAAGTCCACCTTCAGCACGTCGGACTCGATCACCTCGAGTTCGGCGCGGCGACGCAGCCGGGCAGCCAGGTCGCGGTCGAGCTCGATGACGGTGAGGCGCTCGCAGCGCGCCACCAGCGGATTCGTCATGGCGCCGAGGCCGGGACCGATCTCGACCAGGGCCTGCCCCGGCCTCGGGTCGATCACGTCGACGATCGCCTCCACCATGGAAACGTCGGACAGGAAGTGCTGGCCGAAGCGCTTTCTCGGGATGTGGCTCACAACGCGCCTTCGCTTGACGTCGCCATCACTGCGGCGGCTCTCGCATCTCGATGTAGGCGCGGGCGCGCAGCTCGCGGATCCATTCGCTGCTGGCCTGCTCGTACTTCTGCTCGCGCAGCGCGGCGCGCGCCTGCTCGCGTTGCTGCTTGGGTTCCAGGCGGATGTCCCGGCGGTCGATGACCTGGATCAGGTGCACCCCGAAGCGAGAGACGACGGGCTCCGACACGCCCTTGATGGGCAGCGCGTTCATGGCTTCCTCGAACTCGGGCACGAAGCCGCCCGGCGAGACCCATCCCAGGTCGCCGCCTTGCGGGCCGCTGCCGTCCTCGGAGTGCTCGCGGGCGATCGATTCGAAGCTGCGCGCACCCGAGGTGATCTGCCGCTTGAACTCGGAAAGCCGGCGCACCGCAGCCTGCTGGCTGAGCTGCTGCGATGGCCGCAGCAGGACGTGGCGGGAGCGGGTCTGGGTGACGGTGAGGCCGTCGTTCTCGCGGCGTTCGACCACCTTGAGGATGTGGAAGCCGGCCCCGGTGCGCAGCAGCGCCGGATTGACCTGGCCCGAGGGGATGTCGCGCACGTGGTTCAGGAACACCTCGGGCAGGCGCGCGGCCGGACGCAGGCCGATCTCGCCGCCGGTCTCCTTGTTGGCGTCTTCGGAGATGGCGCGGGCCACGGCATCGAACGGTTCGCCACCCTGGATGCGGGCCAGCGCCGCCTGCGCCTTGGCCTGGCGCTCGGCCACGACCGCTTCACTGGCGCCCTCCGGCACGGAGACCAGCACCTGCGCGATGTTGAGCTGGGTGTTGGCGCCACTCGCCCGCTGGCGCGCGAGGTACTCGTCGATCTCGCCATCGGTGATGCGGATGCGGGCCTGCACTTCGCGTTCGCGCATCCGCTCGATCATGATCTGGTCGCGGATGTTGTTGCGAAAGCGGACGTAGTCGATGCCCTCGGCGCGCAGGCGATCGCGCAACTGCGGCACGGTCAACTGGTTCTGGGCCGCGACGTTGGCCACCGCGCGGTCGAGCTCGGTGTCTTCGACGCGCTGCCCGGAGTCCCGGGCGTGGGTGATCTGCACCCGTTCGTTGATGAGCGTCTCGAGCAGCTGGTTGCGCAGCTCTTCCTCGGGCGGCAGCCGGGTGCCGTTGCGGCGGGCTTCGTCACGGACCTGGGCCACGCGCAGCGCCAGCTCGTTGGCGGTGACGAGTTCCTGGTTGACGATGGCCAGGATGTAGTCGGCCGTGCGCGGCGCCGGCCGCGCCTGCGCATGCGGCGCGGCGTGGCCGAGGGCCAGCAGCATCGTCAGCAGGACAGGCGAGAGGCGGGCGAGGGACAAGCGGGCAAATGACATCATGGGGTGATTCTGGTTTCGGCCGGCGCGCCGGTGTCGTCGCGCAGCGGACGGTAGCCGGGGACATTGTCCTTCAAGACCTGGATGGGGTTGTTCGTGCCCAGGCGCGACAGGCCGATGAACTCGATCTCGAAGCCGAGCTGTGTCGTGGCGTCGCGCGTGCTGGTGGACTGGCGGCGGGCCATGATGCGGCCGATCCAGCAGCCCGAGTCGTACTCGAATGCGGCGACCGCATCGGTCACGCGACTTTCAAGAACGCTGTAGTTGACGCGCCCTGCGGCGTACCAGCCGCCTCGGCAATCCCCGCCCGCCGAGCGATCACCCTTCTCGCGCGAGTACAGCGGCCATTGCCACGACACGTCGACCTGCTCGGACTCGCCGTCCTTGAAGCGGTGGGCAACCGCGACGGTGCGGTAGTCGGGCGCCGTGTAGCGCGCGCCCACCACGGAGCGCACGGTGCGACCGAGCTCGGGGTTGTACTGCAGCGCGGCGTCGAGGAACCAGCGGCGCGAGATGTTCGACGAGCCGAAGAGCAGCACGTCCGAGAAGCTCTGCGTGAGCGGCGCGCCATCGTTGGGCGTGACCTTCTGGTCCTGGAAGAGGAAGCGCTGCGCGATGCCCAGCCGCACCTGTTCAGCGCCCGTCGACGGGTCGAGCACCCGGGTGGTGACGCCGCTGGTGAGCTGGTGGGAGTCGGACACGCGGTCGACGCCGGAGAAGGCGTTGTCGGTGTAGATGGACTCAACATTGAAGTCGCGCACCGCGGAGTCGAAGTTGGGCAACCCGGCCTGCTCCCGGTACGGCGTCTTCACGTACAGCATGCGCGGCTCGAGCGTCTGCCGCACGGAACGGCCGAACCAGTCGGCGTCGCGCTCGAGCGTCCAGGCACTGTCGATGCTGATGGTGGGAATGACGCGCGTCACGTCGGTGCGGTTCTGAAATGGCCCGGAGGTGAGCGGCGCATCGAGCGAATAGGAGGCGGCGTTCAATGCCAGCTTGGGCACGAGCGACCAGCCCGGTGTCTGGATGGGTCGGCTCAGGGTGCCCAGCACATGAGTCCGCGAGCCGGTCGGGCGGCGGGCGGTGCTTTGCGGTTCCGGGGTGTAGCCATGCGGGTTCACGAACCGGTTGAATTCGGTCTCCATGCCGAGCTGGATGCCGCCGATGAGCGGCTGCATCATGCGCACGCCCACCTGGGGCAAGCGGTCGTACGGCGCCTCGATGAAGGAGCTGGCCGGGTCCAGCTGCTGCAGCACCTGCCAGCGCTTCACCCGGGCGTAGGGCGTCCAGGTGTCGAAGTGTCGCCAGACCTTCATGTCGGCGTCGAGCAGGCGCGGCGTGATGCTGCTGACGTTGTGGGAGAAGTCCTTCCAGTAGTCGTCGTCGGACACCCGCAACGCATCGATGCGATAGAGCGTGTCGCCCGGCAGCGCCCCATCGTGCATCAGGCGAACCGCGCCCCGGCTGCGGTTGGCCAGCGTGTCGTTCGGAAGCGTGTGCACCTTCAACACGCCATCGTAGGTCGGCTGCAGGTAGCGGAACTCGGTCTCGAGGCCCGCTCCGCGCTTGGCACTGACCACCGGCGTCAGGGTCATGTCGCGGTTGGGGGCGATGTTCCAGTAGTAAGGCACGCCGATCTGGAAGCCGCCCTTGCTGTCGACCGTGGGCGCGGGCGGAAGCCACCCGGACTTGCGGTCGTCGGACAGCGGGAAGGTGAAGGCCGGCGCCGCGAGGATGGGCACGCCGTAGAAGCGCAACACGGCGCCCTCGGCGCGGCCCTCGTTGTTCTCGAAGTCGAGCTGCACCCGGTCGGCCGAGAGCAGCCAGGCCGGGTCGTTGGAGCCGTCGCGCGGGCAGCTGGTGTAGGTCGCGTCGTGGGCGGTGGCGTGGTCGCGGTCGATGAAGTCCCAGCGCGACGCATTGCCGCCTGCGTTGGTGCGGGCGATGTGGTACGACGGTGCGAGGAAGAAGCCCTCGAAGCGCTGGACCGCCAGCTGCACCTCCGGACCGCTGAACCAGTTGCCATCGCTCGACAGGCGCACGTTGCCCGCGCCGCGTGCGGTATCGGTTCGCGCGTCGTAGCTGAGTCGGTCAGCCTCGACGCGCAGCGTGCCCTGGCGCAGGTCCACCCGCCCGGTCGCGGTGACGGCTTCGTCCGGACGGCCCTGGATGTCGTCGGCGTCGATCGTGATGGGCGGCTCGGTGGCGTCTGGCGCCGAGGCGGCCGAAGAGGGCACGGGGGCCGAGGCGCCCGCCGTCGGGACGGAAGGTGGAACCGGAGCCTGTGGCGACGCCGGCGCGGGCGCTGCGGGTTGGGCCCAGGCCGGGTGCGACCATGCTGCCGCCACAAGCACGGCCCCAACGCACAGGCGCCGCAAGCCGTGTGCGTCAGGGGCCATCGGGGTGGAGGATGGGAGCGGGCGCAGCAATGGATTGGAGAACGAAGCGAGCCGGGTGAACCCGGGGGATTGCCGACGCCTTCTGTGGACTGCGGGCGCGGGGGCAGGCGGTTTGTAGAATCCGGATTATCCACGAGGGTCCGGCCCCGGACAGCCTCAACCCTGCATACCCTGCGACATGTCCTCACCCACCCCATCCACTCCCACCGCGGTCGCCTGGTCCGACCCGCAACGCCAGGCTGCCTTCGAGCAGTGGCTTGCCACCCTGGCGCCTGCCCATGGCCTCGATGCCCGCAGCGTGCGAAGCGCCAGCGCGGATGCCAGCTTCCGTCGCTACCTGCGGGTGGACACCGACCACGGCAGCCGCATCGTGATGGACGCACCGCCGGCGCACGAGGACTGCCGTCCGTTCGTGCAGATGGCGCGACTGCTGCGTGACGGCGGGCTCAATGCACCCGAGGTGATGGCGTGGGACGAGGCGCAAGGCTTCATGCTGCTGTCCGACCTGGGCGACCGCACCTACCTTGCGGCCCTGAACAACGACAACGCCAGGCTGCTGTACGGCGATGCGCTCGCCGCGCTGGTGAAGCTGCAGGGCATCGACCCCCAGGGGCAGGTGCCAGCCTACGATCGGGCGCTGCTGAGCCGCGAGATGCAGCTGTTCCCCGAGTGGTACATCGCCCGGCACGTGGGCGCCACGCTCACCTCGGAAGAGCAGTCCCGGCTTGCCGAGTGCATGGAACTGATCCTGCAGAACAACCTTGCACAGCCGACGGTGCTGGTGCACCGCGACTACCACTCACGCAACCTCATGCTCAGCGGCGAACCGGGCAGCCCGGCCAATCCGGGCGTGCTCGACTTCCAGGACGCGGTGCTCGGCCCGGTCACCTACGACCTGGCCAGCGTGCTGCGCGACGCCTATGTCGAGCTCGACGAGGAAGTGCAGATCGACTACGCGGTGCGCTACTGGGAACGCGCCCGCAAGGCCGGCCTGCCGGTGTCCGCCGATTTCGGGGTGTTCTGGCGCGACTTCGAGTGGATGGGGCTGCAACGGCACATCAAGGTGCTGGGCATCTTCGCCCGCCTGTCGCACCGCGACGGCAAGGACAACTACCTGGCCGACCTGCCGCTGGTGTGGCGCTATGCCCACCGCGTGGCCACCCGCTACAACGGCCTCGGTCCCCTGGCTCACCTGCTCGAGCGACTGGCCGGCAGCAGCCGGGTCGAAGGCTTCTACTGATGCGGCGCGCAGCCGGCAGGCGTCCCTCCGCCTGAGGTCGGCGCCCCGCAGCCGGCTGCCGCAAGCCACGGGTCGCGCCCGTCGCCGCCGAAGGTGGCCACCAGGAAATCGATGAAGGCGCGTGTGCGTGCCGGCACGTACTTTCGCGTCGGCATCGCGGCGTAGATCGTGCTCGTGAGGAGGTACCAGTCCGGCAGCACGCGCTCCAGCGCGTTCTCGAGCAAGGCGTCCTCCACCACGTACGACGGCAACGGGGCGATGCCCATGCCGGCCAGCGCGCCGGCGTACATGGTGTCGATGTGGATCGTGCTCAGCGCCGGGCGCGGCGGCACCATGGTGACGGAGTCGTCGTCGCTGCCCTCGCGCGGCACGTAGCGGCGAAAGGTCGCCTCGCGCGCGTAGGTCGGGATCATGGCCTCGTGCCCCATCAGTTCGCTCGGATGCTGCGGGCGGCCCCGCTGGTCGAGGTACGCGGGCGAGGCACAGGCGACGACCTCCGACGTTGCGAGCCGCCGCGCGATGAAGTCGCCGTCGAGCACCTGCCGGGTCGACGTGATGATGGTGACGTCGTGGTTCTCGTCCACGGTCTCCACCACACCGGGGACGGACAGCTCCAGGGTCACGAGCGGGTACGCCTCGCGGAAGCGCGGCAGGTGCTTGGCCAGCTGGTGCACCGCGAAGGCCGGGGGCGCCAGCACGCGCAGATGTCCGCGGGGATCCGATGTCGCGGCGCTCGCCTGCGCCTCGGCCTCCTCGACCTCGGTGAGGATCTGCCGCACGCGCTCGAGGTAGACCTCGCCCGTGTCGGTGAGCGCCAGCCGTCGCGTGGTGCGGTTGATCAGGCGGGCGCCCAGGTGCTCCTCCAGATCGGCCACCAGGCGCGTGACCACGGCGGCCGACAGGTTCATCTCGCGCGCGGCCTTGGCGAAGCTGCCCTCGTCGATGACCCGCGCAAACACCCGCATCGAATGAAGTCTGTCCATCTGATCGCCCCAATCATTCCGTTTTCAGCAACACGCAATTGAACCACAAGCCGTTTATTGAATTCGGCGCAATGTCTACAGTTCATCCCATCGATGAGCCACATGCTGAACAGGCGACTCACCGAGGCGGGAAAGGACGGCAACAGGCCGCCGTGCCCACCCTTCAAACCTCTGTCACCAGGAAGCACATCATGATCCGCAAGCACCACATCGCCGCCGCCGCCCTCGCCCTCCTCGGCACCTCCGCCTTCGCTGGCGGCGAGTTCGATCCGCTCACCGGTTTCGGCCCCGTTCAATCGACCGTGTCCCGCACCGAAGTGCGCGCCCAGGTCGCGGAGGCCCGGAGCGCCGGCACCCTCGGCGGCACCCGTGAAGAACGCATGTTCGACACCGCCGTGGCCGGCAGCAGCCTCAGCCGCGCCGAAGTTCGCGCCGAGCTCGCCCGGGCCCGCGCCGAAGGCGGCAACGACAGCTTCGACGTCGGCACGAACTACGCCCAGGCCCCCAAGACGCCGTCGACCCTCACCCGGGAGCAGGTGCGCGAGGAAACCCGACTGGCCCGTGGCGTGCGCCGCGGCGTCCAGGGCTCTTGACCGCTTTTGCCAGAGGGCGTTGCAGCACGGGCCGCCCTCTCCCCATTGTTTCGTTTTGAGCAATGCGGAATTGAAGCCCAGGCAGTTTTTCACGACCAGGGTTATCCCTAAAGTCCAGGCATCGATGAGATCAAGCCCCAGGCGACTCACCGAGAGGCTGGACAAGACGGCAGATCGCCGCCATGCCCGACATGTCAAACCTCTGAATCGCAAGGACACCATCATGAACGCCAAGCAACTCTTCACCGCCGCTTCCCTCGCCCTCGTGGGCACCGCCGCCCTCGCCGGTGGCGAGTTCGACCCGCTGACCGGCTACGGCGCCGTGTCCACCTCCGCCGCCCCCCGCGTGGCCGTTGCCCCTGCCGCCCAGCGCGCAGCCGTCGAGCGTTTCGACGCCGGCACCGCCTACCTGCAGGCACCGGCCGTCGCCTCGACGACCACCCGCAGCGAAGTGCGCGCCGAGTTCCTGCGTGCCCGCGCTGAAGGCGACCTCGTCAGCTTCGACACCGGCGTGGAATACGCCCAGGCGCCCGAAGGCCGCTCGACGCTGACCCGCGAAGAAGTGCGCGCCGAGACCCGCACCGCTTTGCGCGCCCGCGCCCGCAATGCCAGCGGCTCCTGAGCCGCCCTCCGAACACGCCCATCAAGGACACGATCATGAACGCCCGCCATCTCCTCGCCGCCGTCGCCCTCGCCGTTGCCGGCACCTCCGCCTTCGCTGGCGGTGAATTCGACCCGCTGACCGGCTTCGGCCCGCAGGCCGCTCCCGCTCCGGTCGCGAAGAAGGCCAAGGCACCGGCTGCTGCCGCCTCGGCCACCCCGGCAGCCTCCTCGGCATCGTCGGTCGGCCTGACCCGCGAACAGGTGAAGGCGGACTTCCTCAAGGCGCGCGCCGAGGGTTCCATCGTCAACTTCGACGTCGGCATGGAGTACGCCCGTGCCCCGGCCGGCGAATCGCGTGACCGCGAAACCGTTCGCGCGGAAGCCCGCGCCGCGGTGCGCGGCAACAAGTCCGGCTCCTGAGCCCGACATCGCCGCCTGCAACGAGCCGCCTCCGGGCGGCTTTTTGCTGCCTGCGCGGCTCGCGTCGGGCGCGGGATCGGGCGGAGCGACACGCCGCGCGCCGCGGCCCGCGCTCCGCGGGACGTGGTCCTAAGGGACAATGCCGGCTTCCCGTCCCTCCCCGCCGGGCCCCGACCTTCCATGCTGAGAATCACCGAACTGCGCCTGCCCCTCGATCACGCCGAGGACGCGCTGCGCCCCGCCATCGTCGAACGGCTGGGCATCGCCGATGCCGACCTGCGTGACTTCACTGTCTTCAAGCGCAGCTACGACGCGCGCAAGAAGACCGCCATCGTGCTGATCTACACGATCGACTGCGCGCTGGCCGATGAAGCGGCCGTGCTGCTGCAACACGAGGGCGACCCTCAGATCCGCACCACGCCGGACACGTCGTACCGTTTCCTGGGCCATGCGCCAGCCGACTTCTTCTCGGCCGAACGCCCACGCCCGGTGGTGGTGGGCTTCGGTCCCTGCGGGCTCTTTGCCGCGCTGGTGCTGGCCCAGATGGGCCTGCGCCCCCTGGTGCTCGAACGCGGCAAGGAGGTTCGCGAACGCACGAAGGACACCTGGGGCCTGTGGCGGCGTGGCGAGCTGCATCCCGAATCCAACGTGCAGTTCGGTGAAGGCGGCGCCGGCACCTTCTCGGACGGCAAGCTGTGGAGCCAGATCAGCGACCCCCGTCACCTGACGCGCAAGGTACTCACCGAATTCGTGAAGGCCGGTGCCCCCGAGGAAATCCTCTTCGTGAGCAAGCCGCACATCGGCACCTTCCGGCTGGTGAGCATGATCGAGAAGATGCGCGCGGACATCCTGGCCCTGGGCGGCGAGATCCGCTTCGAGCAGCGCGTGACCGATGTGCTGATCGAAGGCGGGCAGGTGCGGGGCCTCACCCTGGCCTCCGGCGAACAGCTGCGCGCCGACCACGTGGTGCTGGCACTCGGCCACAGCGCGCGCGACACCTTCACCATGCTGCACGAGCGCGGCGTGTTCATGGAGCCCAAGCCGTTCTCGGTGGGCTTCCGGATCGAGCACCCGCAAGGCGTGATCGACCGGGCCCGCTTCGGCCCCAGCGCCGGCAACCCGATCCTGGGCGCGGCCGACTACAAGCTCGTGCACCACGCCCGCAACGGGCGCTCGGTGTACAGCTTCTGCATGTGCCCGGGCGGCACCGTGGTGGCGGCGACCTCGGAAGCCGAACGCGTCGTCACCAACGGCATGAGCCAGTATTCACGCAACGAGCGCAATGCCAACGCGGGCATCGTGGTCGGCATCGCCCCCGAAGACTACCGGCAGGACGGCCGGCGTGAAGGACCGGTGAGCCCGCTCGACGGCATGGCCTTCCAGCGGGTGCTCGAGTCCCGCGCCTTCGAGCTGGGCGGGGGTGGCTACCGGGCGCCGGGCCAGCTCGTGGGCGACTTCATCAAGGGCCGCCCCTCCAAGGCGCTCGGCGATGTGGAGCCTTCGTACAAGCCCGGCGTGGAAATGACCGACCTTGGGCAACGCGGCCGCAGCAGCCTGCCCGAGTACGCCATCCTGGCGATCCGCGAGGCGCTGCCCGCGTTCGAGCGACAGATCCGCGGCTTCTCCATGCACGATGCCGTGCTCACGGGCGTGGAGACGCGCACCTCCTCCCCGCTGCGCATCACGCGCGGGCGGGACCGGCAAAGCCTCAATGTGCGCGGGCTCTACCCGGCGGGAGAAGGCGCGGGCTACGCCGGCGGGATCATGTCGGCCGGCGTGGATGGCATCGAGGTCGCGGAAGCGCTCGCGGCGCAGCTGCTGGGACTGCCGCTGCCGGCCTGATCGCCGAAGCGGCCTGGCAACGGACGCAGCGGCGCCGCCACCCGGCTGCGCTCAACGGTAGGCCGCCATCACCTGCGCCACCGCCGCTGTCAGCTTCTTGCCATACGGCACGTGCAGGAACTCGTTCGGGCCGTGCGCGTTGCTCTTGGGGCCGAGCACGCCACAGACCATCATCTGCGCGGCCGGGAAGCTCTGCTGCAGCAGGCTCATCAAGGGAATGGTGCCGCCCTGCCCCACGTAACCGCAGGGTGCGCCGAACTGGTCCATCGACGCCTGGTTGAGTGCGTCTTCGAGCCAGGGGGCGAGGCCGGGCGCGTTCCAGCCCGTGGCGCCGGCCGCGCCGACGCGGCCATCAGCTGCGAAGGTGACGCGGGCGTTGTAGGGCGCGTTGTCCTCCAGCAGCGTCTTGAGCTCGGCCGCGGCGACGTTGCCGTCGACCAGCGGCGGCAGTCGCAGGCTGAGCTTGAAGGCGGTGTACGGCCTCAAGACGTTGCCCGCGTCCTTGAGTGCGGGAAAACCGTCGGCTCCCGTCACGCTCAGGGACGGGCGCCAGGTGCGGTTGAGCAGCGCTTCCAGCGGGTCGGTGGTCGTCGGCAGGGTGGGCCCCCCATCGGCGCCGCAGGCCCACGGAAAGCGTTTCCACACGTCGTCGCCGAGGATGCGCGCCGTGGCGCGCGCCTGCTCGATACGGTCGGCGGGGATCTCGCAATGGAAGCGCGCCGGCAGCAGGTGTCCGGTGCGGGCGTCCTCGAGCCGGTCGAGCACCTGGCGCAGGATGCGGAAACTCGATGGCACGAGGCCGCTCGAATCGCCCGAGTGGACGCCTTCGGTGAGAATCTCGACCTTGAGCGTGCCGCTCACGACGCCGCGCAGGCTGGTGGTGAGCCAGAGCTGGTCGTAGTTGCCCGCGCCGCTGTCCAGGCACACCACCAGACCGACCTCGCCCAGCCGGTCGCGCAGTGCGTCGACGTGGAACGGCAGGTCGAAGGAGCCGCTCTCCTCGCAGGCCTCGATCAGTCCCACACAGCGGGGGCGCGGCACGCCTTCCTTGTCCAGGGCCAGGATGGCGGCAATGGCGGCATACACCGCATAGCCATCGTCGGCGCCGCCACGGCCGTAGAGCAAGCCGTTCTCGTACTTCGGTGTCCAGGGGCCGAGGTCGCTGCGCCAGCCGTTGAACTCGGGCTGCTTGTCCAGGTGCCCGTAGAGCAGGACCGTGCCGGTGCTGTCGGTCGCGGTGGCCGGCACCTCGAAGAAGATGAGCGGCGTGCGGCCCTCCAGCCGGATGACCTCCAGCCGCAGGCCCGCGACCTTCTTGCCCTCCACCCAAGCGGCGGCATCGCGCACGACCCGATCGATGAACCCGTTCTTCTGCCAGTCCGGGTCGAACATCGGGCTCTTGGCCGGGATGGCGATGTAGTCGGTGAGCGCCGGCACGATTTCCTCGTCCCAGATGCGGTCGGTGATGGCAGCGATGGCACCCGGCAGGTCCGGGCTGCGCGGAGCGAGGGGGTCGCGTGCGTTCATGGGGGGTCTCCTTGTCACCTGGGGGAAGTGTAGAACCGGGTGACTCCCGTATCCTGCGGCGTGGACATCGAGGAGACAAGCATGACGCAGATCACATCACCCTTCCACGCCCGCAGCACCGCCCTCGAGGTGGTGCAGGGCATCGACCTTCGTGGCCGCAACGCCATCGTCACCGGCGGGGGTGCGGGCATCGGCCTCGAAACCGCCCGGGCGCTGGCGCAGGCCGGCGCCGAGGTCACGCTCGCCGTTCGCAATGCCGAGCAGGGCCGGCACGCAGCGCAAACGCTGCGCGACGACACGGGCAACCCCAACGTGCATGTGGGCCTGCTCGACCTGGCCGACCTGCCGAGCGTTCGCCGCTTCGCCGCCGACTGGGGCGACCGACCGCTGCACCTCCTCATCAACAACGCCGGCGTCATGGCCTGCCCGCTGCAGCGCACGGCGCAAGGCTGGGAATCGCAGTTCGCCACCAACCACCTGGGGCATTTCGCGCTCACCACCGCGCTGCTGCCGGCCCTGCAGCGCGGCGCCCCGTCGCGGGTGGTCACCCTCAGCTCCATGGGACACAAGCTGGGTGGCGTGGACTTCGACGACCTGCACTTCGAACGGCGCGACTACAACAAGTGGAAGGCCTATGCACAGGCCAAGTCGGCGAACGCGCTGATGTCGCTCGGCCTGCACCTCCGACATGCCAGGGACGGGGTCACCGCCCTGGCGGTTCACCCGGGCGGCGTGGACACCGAGCTGCACCGGCACGTGCCCGACGACGAGAAGCGGGCCATGGGCTGGGTCGGTGAAGACGGCCGGATGAGCAGCCGCTTCAAGACGCCGGCCCAGGGCGCGGCCACTTCCGTGTGGGCGGCCACGGCGCCAGCCCTCGAAGGCCGGGGCGGCCGCTACCTCGAAGACTGCCAGGAAGCGCTCCCGGCCGAACCGGGCAACCGGACCTCCGGCTTCGCGCCCCACATCGCCGACCCGGCGGCGGCGGAACGGCTCTGGCAGGTGTCGCTGGCGCTGACCGCCTCGCACTGACCCGCCCTGCTCCGCCTACATCATGGCCAGCAGGTCGGGCAGCGCCACCGCGCTGCGGAGGTCGCTCGGCCGGACGGTCCCGGTGATGCGGTAGGCCGGCTGGGCGGTATCACGCCGCAGCGGCGCGAGCAGCGCGGCGCCGCCCGCCGTCGTGAGGCTCACGACGTGCGGTTGGCTGGCGTGCGGCCCGCGCCGCAGCACCATGGCCAACTCGCCGTTGGCCAGCGCCACGCAAGTGCCCGGCGGGTAGATGCCCAGCACCTTGATGATGGCCGAGCCGACTTCGTCGGGCTCGCCGTTGGGTCCGAGGCAGGCGGCGCGCGCAGCCAATGGCGCCGGCATGCCGGGCCGGCTGAGGCGGGGGCTGATCTTGGCGAAGAAGACGTCCAGGCGGCGCAGCACCCGCGCCAGCTGATCGGCCGGCGCGAGCGCGGCGAAGCGCAGATCGACCGGGCCGTCCTGGTGGTGGCGCGTCACGACATCGATGCACAGGCGGTCCTGCACGCCGGCGGACTCGAGCTGGCGCGCGCTGAGCTCGGGATGGCGGTCGATGCGGACGCGCTGGTCGAGCGAAGGTGTGCGCTCACGCAAGGTGAGTTCGTCCTGCATCGCCGTCATGCTCCAGTTCATCGTCAGCGCCGCCAGCATCAGCGAACGGACCTGCGCCTCGGGCATGTCGAGTTGCTCGGCGCACAAGGCCGAGGCCATGGCGCACAGCAGCGAATGCCGGCTGCTGTAGTGCTCATAGCGGCGCACGGCCCGCTGGAGCACGAGGAAGAGCAGCGCATCGGCATGCTGGTGGGTGAGATCCAGCGTGCGGGAAGAAACGGCCACCATCCGGGGCAGCCATTTGTCATCCGGCCGGTTGTCGATCAGCAGCGCGTGCAGCTGCGACTGCAGCTGCCCCAGCTCGGCGATCAGTTCGGCATGGTCAGGGGGTGACGGGGGCGGCGGCGCCGCCCCGCGCGGCGCCTCGAATGCCTCGGCGAAGGCATCCTCCAGCTCGCGCTCGCGGGCGCGTTCCTGGCGCCACTCGGCGCTCTGGTGCTCGTCAACCATGAGATCGTGGCCCAGCAGGTGCTCGAGCTGCGTGCGGTCGGCAATGACCGCCTCGCGCGGCATCAGCAACAGGCCCTCGGTGTTGTGGAGGTCGAACGGCAGCGAGGTTCCGACCTGGAGGTATTCGGCCTCGAACGGAATGAGCTTCATGGACGGGCTGGGTCATCGGGCAACAAAAAAGGGCTTGCTTTCCTCAGCAAGCCCTTCCCATTAGACCGCAGTCGCTCAAGCGCGTTTGAACTGGAAGGACTTCAGCTCGAGGAAATCCTCGAGACCGTACTTGCCGAACTCACGACCGTTGCCGGACTGCTTGTAGCCGCCGAAGGGGGCCAGCATGTTGAAGGTGCCGCCGTTGATGTCGACCTGGCCGGTGCGCATCTTGCGGGCCACCTGCTGGGCCCGGGCGTCGGAGGACGACCAAACGCCGCCGGACAGACCGTACTGCGTGTTGTTGGCGATGCGGATGGCATCGGCCTCGTCCTTGTAGGTGATGATGGACAGCACCGGCCCGAACACCTCCTCCTGGGCCAGACGCGACTCGGGCTTGACGCGGCCGAACACCGTCGGGCGCACGTAGTAGCCACGCGACTGCAGGCCCTCGGGCGCACCCAGGCCACCCGTCAGCAGCTCGGCGCCCTCGGACAGGCCGATCTCGATGTACTCGTTGACCGTCTTCTGCTGTGCCTTGGAAGCGACGGGCCCCATGGTGGAGGTTTCCTCGAAGGGGTCGCCCACGCGGTAAGCCTCGGTGGCGGCCACGGCCAGCTGGGCTGCCTCCTCGTAGCGGCTCTCCGGCACCAGCATGCGCGTGTGGGCGGTGCAGGTCTGGCCGGCGTTCAGGAAGCAGGCGCCCACCGAGCCGCGCACGGCGGTCGGGAAATCGGCGTCGTCGAGGATGATGGAGGCCGACTTGCCGCCGAGCTCGAGCGCCACGCGCTTGATCGTGGCCGAGGCCAGTTCGGAGATGCGGCGCCCGGCGCGGGTGGAACCCGTGAACGACACCATGTCGACGTCCGGGTGCGACACCATGGCCTCGCCCACCACCGTGCCACGGCCGGTGACGAGGTTGAACACGCCGGCGGGCAGTCCGCTGTCGTGGATCACCTCGGCCAGGATGAAGGCGTCCAGCGGTGCGACTTCGGACGGCTTGAGCACGACGGTGCAGCCCGCGGCCAGCGCGGCCGCCACCTTGGCGGCGATCTGATGCAGCGGGTAGTTCCAGGGCGTGATGGCGGCGACCACGCCGATGGCTTCGCGCACGACGAGCGAGTTGCCGACTTCCTCCTCGAAGTGGAACTTGTCGACCAGGCCGGCATACAGCTTGAAGGCGGCGATCGGCGAGCCGGCCTGGATGCGCAGCGACTGCTTCAGCGGCATGCCCATCTCGGAGGTGATGGCCTGGGCGATGTCGGCGGCGCGCGCCTTCAGGCCCTCGTGGATCTTCATCAGGAAGGCGGCACGCTCGGCCACCGGGCGGCTCGACCAGCCGTCGAAGGCGTCACGGGCGGCCTGGACCGCACGGTTGACGTCGTCGGCCGTGCCGCGCACCACCGTGGCGATCGTTTCCTCGGTCGCGGGCGAGGTGACGGTGCTGGGGCTTTCCTGGCCCACGCTCGGGACCCATTGGCCCCCGATGTACAGCTTGTCGTGTTGGATCATGTGCGTCTCGCGTCGTTGTGATGGATCGGGTGCAGGCTCGGCCGGCCTGGACCGCGAATTTTAAACGCGCGTGCAGTCTCGTCCTGTCACCTGGGCGGCACCCGGCTGCGCGGGCGCGCACGGCCATGGAAGAATGCCGCCATGAGCCTTGACC
The DNA here is from genome assembly GCF_964253025.1 of Rhizobacter sp. LjRoot28. NCBI lineage: Bacteria > Pseudomonadati > Pseudomonadota > Betaproteobacteria > Burkholderiales > Sphaerotilaceae > Rhizobacter > Rhizobacter sp. LjRoot28. Next base: position 4,843,742 of record NZ_CAXUQC020000001.1, on the reverse strand, counting down.
TGTTGCGCCGCGTTCAAGCCTGGAGCGAGGGCGAGCTGTCGCCCGGGGCCACCCAGGTCTTGCTGCCCGAGCTGCTGGCCGCCCGGATGTGGCTGCCCGGCGCCCGGCAGCCCGCCGCGGGCGCGTCGGGCCATGGCATGCAGCGCCTGCACTTCCTGCCCGGTGACCCGGGCGAGCTGCCCACGCTTCCGGTCTGGCTCGACGATCCGGCGTCGCTGTCACCGCCGGTGGCCGTGCCGACCCTGCTGCAGAACGGCGCCGCGCTGCTCGCTTTCGCCATGAGCCAGCGCTTCAACGCGGTCCTGGCCACTGGCGACGAACGTTGCCTGCTGACCTGCGACGACCTCCTCAGCCTGCGCGCCCTGATGGTGCTCGAACGGGTGGCGCGTGGCGAACCGGTCGAGCGGCCCGCGGCGCCGGACATCTCCCGACTGCTGCCCGGGCTGCTCGCCCACTGCGCCAGCGAACCCGCCATCGAACGGGCCTGGCTTGCCCTGATCCACTCGGCTGCCAGCACGCAGGCGGCCGTGATGCTGCAGGCGCCCCAGGCCGAGTGGCACCAGGCCGCGCTGGCGCGGCGGCTCGATCCGCTGCTCCCTCCTGGCGTGTCGCTGACCGTGATCGATGCGCAGGGCGACTTCAACCCGCCGCTGCGGCGTGCCATCGGGGCGCATCCGCCGGTCCATGACACGGCCGCGCGACCCGGCTGGCTGGGCCGGGTCCGCCGGCGTTTCTCGGCGGCCCCGGTGCCGGTGATCGAGGTGGACCTCCACGCCTGATCGCACCGGCCCTCCCGTCAGCGTGCGGCCAGCCAGTCACCCAGGCACTGCAGCACCTCGTCACGCTCCGGTTCGTTGAAGATCTCGTGGTACAGCCCCGGATGCGCGCGGGCCGCGACCAGCACCGGAGGGGCAGCGGCAACAAACGCCTCACTGCCTCGCGGCGCCACGCAGCGATCGCTTCCGGCCCACATCACGAGCGTGGGAAGGTTCCACGCAGCGGCCTGGCTGCGCACCGCCTCGCCCGCCTGGACGATGAAGCGCGCCAGGCGCGGCGTGATGCGGTTGTGCACCAAGGGATCGGCCACGTACGCCGCCACCACGCCGCGGTCGCGGGACACCCATTCGGGTTTGAGCCCGTTGCCCACCGGCAGGTCCGGCGCCACCCATCCCATGAGCCGCAGCTGCAGCATCTGCGCCTTGGACAGGCCCGTGTCGAGCGCGGGGGACGAGAGAACCAGGGCATCCACCGGATGGAACCAGCGGTGCGGGTCGGCGAGCGTGCCCTCCGCGACGTAGCGCGCGGCCACGGCGCCACCCATGCTGTGCCCGAGCAGCACGATGGGCCCGGTGTGCTCGGTGCGCGTCGCGGCAACCACCTGCCCCAGATCGCAGAGCAGCGAATCGTCTTCCGCAATGCCGCCACGCCGGCCGTCGCTGCGGCCATGACCACGGTGGTCGTACGTGACCACATGCCAGCCCCAGCGGAGCAGCGCCTGCACGACATGGCCGTACCGGCCGCCATGCTCTCCGAGGCCGTGCACCAGCACCACCGTGCCGCGCGCATTGTCGGGACCGGCGTGGTGGGCCACGTGAAGGTTCAGCCCGTCAGGCGTCTTGAGTGTGCTCAGCATGGTAGGGCCCAGTGTAGCGAGCGGATTTTTGCACGGCCGACGTGCTTTTCCGCTTGTCAGCGCATCGGGTCGCCGCCGACACTGCGCGCTGCCGCGGATCGGCCTGCGACCCGGCCCCGCACAACAAGAACCCGTAGGAGGACCATGTCCCGTTCTGCCATCACCCGCCGCGCCGCCCTGGCGTGCACCGTCGCCGCGAGCCTCTGGGCCGCCGTTCCCGCCCTGGCCAGCCCGACGGCCACCCGCTTCGAACCCGCCGTGGAGGTGACCGGCACCAAGCTGCTGCTCAACGGCGCCGGCACGCGCCGACGCGGCATCTTCAACGGCTACGACATGGCGCTGTACACCCAGCGCAAGGTCAGCACGGTGGACGAACTGCTTGCCCTGCCCGGCCCGAAGAAGCTGCAGTTCGTCGCCTTGCGCGACCTGCCGGGCACGGAGCTCGGCCGACTGTTCGTCAAGGGCATGGGCGAGAACTCACCCAAGGAGCTGACGCAGAAGCACAGCCTGTCGAGCCTGCGCCTGATCGAGATCTTCTCCGGCCGCCCCAAGGTGGGCCCGGGTGAGTCGTTCTCGATGGTCTACCTGCCGGGCAAGGGCACGCAGTTCTTCATCCTCGACCGACCCCAAGGCGATCCGGTGGGCGATGCCGAGTTCTTCGGCATGGTGCTGCGGATCTGGGTGGGCACCTCGCCGGCCGACACGCTCCTCAAGGAATCCCTGCTCGGCCGCGAGTGAGGGCGGCGCGCCGCGGCAAGGTCAGCCGCGGTCGAACTTGAACACCGCCACACTCGCCCGCAGGTTCGGCAGGTGGCGCACCGCCCGGCCGTTCTGGATGCCGAACGACTCTCGCACCCGCAGGCCGTTCTTGCGCGCCAGCACCTCGAAGTCGGCAAACGTGCCGACGCGGATGTTGGGCGTGTCGTACCACTGGTACGGCAGCACGCGGGTCACGGGCATGCGCCCGGCGGCGATCTGCAGCCGGTTCGGCCAGTGGGCGAAATTGGGAAAGCTCACGATGCCGACGCGGCCCACGCGGGCGGTCTCGCGCAGCATGCGTTCGGTGTTGCGCAGGTGCTGCAAGGTCTCGAGCTGCAGCACGACGTCGAAGCTCTGGTCATCGAAGATGGCCAACCCCTCTTCCAGGTTCAACTGGATGACGTCCACGCCTCGCTGCATGCACGCCAGCACGTTGGCGTCGGCGATCTCGATGCCGTAGCCGGTGCACTGCCGGTTGGCCTTCAGGTACGCCAGCAACTCGCCGTTGCCGCAGCCGAGGTCGAGCACCCGCGAGCCGGCGGGCACCAGCTCGGCGATCAGCTCCATGTCCTTGCGGTCGCTCATGCCTGGCCCTCCTGGGCGATGTTCTCGAAGCGCTGGCGCATCACCGCGTGGTAGCGCGGGTCGTCGAGCAGGAAGGCGTCGTGACCGTGCGGCGCATCGATCTCGGCGTAGCTGACCTGCAGGCGGTTGTCGAGCAACGCCTTGACGATCTCCCGTGAACGCGCTGGCGAGAAGCGCCAGTCGGTCGTGAAGCTCACCAGCTGGAACTTGCAGCGGGCCTGCGCAAAGGCTGCGGTGAGGTTGCCGCCATGCTCGCGGGCGGGGTCGAAGTAGTCGAGGGCCCGGGTGATCAGCAGGTAGGTGTTGGCGTCGAAGTAGTCGCTGAACTTGTCGCCCTGGTAGCGCAGGTAGCTTTCGATCTCGAACTCGACGTCCTGTGTGCTGTAGCCAAGCACCGCGTGCTTCATGGCGCGGCCGAACTTGGCCTCCATCGAGTCGTCGCTGAGGTAGGTGATGTGGCCGATCATCCGGGCCACCCGCAGGCCGCGCTTTGGCACCACGCCGTAGGCATAGAAGTGGCCGCCGTGGAAATCGGGGTCGGTCACGATGGCGCGGCGCGCCACCTCGTTGAACGCGATGTTCTGCGCCGACAGGTTGGGCGCGGTGGCCACGGCGATGCAGTGGCGAAGGCGCGCCGGATGGCGCAGCGACCAGCTGAGCGCCTGCATGCCGCCCAGGCTGCCGCCGAGCACGGCGGCCAGCTGGTCGATGCCCAGGCGGTCGAGCAGGCGCGCCTGGGCGTCGACCCAGTCTTCGACCGTCACGACGGGGAAGTGCGCGCCGTACGGCTGCTCCGTGGCCGGGTCGATCTGCATCGGACCGGTGGAGCCGAAGCACGAGCCCGGGTTGTTGACGCCGATGACGAAGAAGCGGTTGGTGTCGAGCGGCTTGCCCGGTCCCACGAGGTTGTCCCACCAGCCTTCGCTGCGCGGCTGTCCTTCGTAGGTGCCGGCCACGTGGTGCGAGGCGTTGAGCGCATGGCACACCAGCACGGCGTTGTTGCGTGCCGCGTTGAGCGTGCCGTAGGTTTCATACACCAGCGTGTAGTCGCGCAGCACGGCGCCGCTCTTGAGCGGCAGCGGCTCGGCGAAGTGCATCGATTGCGGTTGGACGTGGCCGACAGATCCCATGGATCACCCAAACAGAAATCCGGCGCCGCAAAGCGGGACACCGGATCGGGGCCACGTCTTTAGCGGTATTTGTTGAGCGCCCGCAAGCCGGAACAAATCGGCGCTGTGGGCGCAGTATACCGAGCCGCCTGCGACTCAGCCGCCCGTCGCCGATGCCAGGGAAAGGCGCCGGGGCCCGAGTGAAAGCCGGGCGAACGCAAGCGACACCATGGCGCAGAACGTGATGCCGGAGATCATCGGAAATGCCGTGCCGTCGAGCAGCAGACCGGTCACGCCCATGACCAGCGCACCGATGGCCAGTTGCACCGTCGCCATCAGCGCCGAGGCGGTGCCGGCGATCGGCCCGTGCGCTTCCAGGGCCAGCACCGCCGTGCCGGGAATCACGAGCCCGAGAAAGCCAAACGCGACGAAGAGAAACGCCCCCATCACCCCCAGATGGTCCACTCCCGCGGTGGCCAGCACCAGCAAGGCCCCGAGCATCACCGTGAAGCCGGTGGCCGCGAGACGCACCGTGCGGGCCAGGCCGACGAGGCGCGAGAGCGGACCGGTGAGTTGCGCCACGCCGAAGAAGGACAGGGCGTTGACCGAGTAGACAAGGCTGTACTGCCGCGGCGTGAGCCCGTAGTGCCCGATGAGCACGAAGGCCGAGTTGGCGAGGTACACGAAGAAGGCCGCCATGCCGAATGCCCCGACCAGGGACACGCCGAGGAAATGGCGGTCGCGGAGCAGGCGGCCATAGGCCGCGCGGGCTCCGCGCCAGCCGGCGTCGGCCTGAGCCGAGCGGCCGGAGCGCGTTTCAGGCAGCAGCAAGGCGAGCAGCAGGAGACCGGCGACGCCAGTGCCCACCTGGAACCAGAAGATGGCACGCCAGCCTGCGGCCTCGGCCACGAGACTGCCCGCCAGCGGCCCGAGCAAGGGCGAGATGCCGAAGACCAGCATCAGCAAGGACATGAGGCGCGCCGCTTCTGCGCCGGTGTGCAGGTCGCGCACCACGGCGCGCGGGATGGTCATCGCCGCGCCTGCGCCGAGCCCTTGCAGGAAGCGGCTCGCGACCAGCACGTCCGCTTCACGGGCCATGGCGCAGCCGACGCTGCCCGCGACGAACAGCAGCAGGCCGGCGGCCAGCGGCAAGCGGCGGCCGAAGCGGTCGGAGGCCGGGCCATAGGCGAGCTGGCTCACGGCCACGGCCGCCAGGAAGGCGGTGAGGCTCATCTGCACCGCGCCGTCGTCCGCGCCGAGCAGCTGCGCAATCGACGGCAGCGCCGGCAGGTACATGTCGACCGCCAGCGGGCCGATGGCCGAGAGCAGGCCCAGCACCAGAACCGGAAGCAGGCGGGAAGCGTTCATCGAGGAGCGTGGGAGAGCGGAGCCTCGGCATCATGCCGCAAGGGTGCGCGCCGTGGCACGGCGGCGCGGCCGCAGCGCGGGCGGCCCCAACGCAATGCACGCAATTCGGGACGTGCCGGGCTCAGCGGCCCCAATGCCGGTCGCACATCACCGGGTACTCGACCGGACGCAGTGCCGTGAAGTGCAGGTCGCGCACATGGCTGAAGTCCGACCACAGCAGCTTCGCCCCGCGCATCCAGCGGACCGGCCGGACCCGGGCCCGCACGGCGTCCAGTTCATGTGGCGAGGCAGGGCGCAGCGGTCCGGCGGTGCCGATGAGCCGCAAGCCCGGCGGCGTGGCGAAGCGCCCGCGGAGCAGCGAGCGAAGCCAGAATCCTCGGCGCGTGTCCACCGCCATCAGGCAGATGTCGGGCCGGGCCTCGACGTTGGCGGCCAGTCCCGTGGTGTAGCGGTCGAAGAAGAATCCACCGGGCGCGTCGTGCAGGAACACCATGCCGATGGGCGTGACATGCGGACCGCCGTCGGGACCGACGGACGCGATGGCGCAGTGCATTCCCGATCGCTGGCTTCGGTCGACCACCCGGCGGATCTCCGACCAGTGGGCTTCGAGTGGCAAGGGAACTGTGGACATGGACGCCTCGTCGGTGGTGGCCAGTGTGGCCAGGTTGCAAGGGATGCGGGCGAATCCCCGACCGCACGGGGATGTGCCCGCATGCCTATGATTGCAGCCCGCAATTCTTCGCCCACCTGCACGACGCCATGACCCAAGCCGCCGTGACTGCCGGCCGCCCGTGACCATGGGCCGCCCCGAACACTGGGAAGCCGACGCAGGCGACGCCAGCGTCGCCCACCTCGACATTCCCCCTGACGCCGTCCGCGACCGTGCCTTCGAGGTGGCCGTCGACTGGCGGGTGCGTGCCGTGCCGGACGCCGCGGAGCCATGGCACGAACTGCGCGTCCTCGTGAACGGCGCGCACCAATGGACGCGGCGAGTGCCCACACACGCCGACGGCGGCGACGGCCTGGACTACCGGGTGCGATGCAGCGTGCCGGCGGGGCAGCCGCTGCGGGTGGCTGCCGTGACCGATTGCCGCGGGGTGCGGCGGCTGGGGCTGCGCATCCAGGCCGACGAAGACTGACCCGTCCGTGTCCTGCAGGTGACAGCACCGCCTGCGCGTCGGTTGCACAGGCCGCAGCCGAGCGTGAGTTAATCGGCAATGCGCGTTCATCTTTTCCGGGCCCTGGATCGGAAAATCCATGGGTGTCTCTTTCCTTTCGCGCCTCCCTGCCTGACTCCGCCGTGTCGCTGGCCCATGCCATGCTCGACGCGTTGCCGGGGCGCGTCTGCCTGATCCGCCCGGACGGATCGCTGGCCGACGCGAACCGCGCGTGGCGGGAGGCCGTGGACCACCCCTGGGGACGCGAGGGCGGCAACTTCTTCGACGCCTGTGCCGTCGCGACGCCCTTCCACCGCGAGGATGCGGCTGTACTGGCGGCCGGCGTGCGTGCCGTGCAACAGGGCGTGCACCCGGCCTTTTCCCTGTGCCTGCGTGAGCGCCACGGCCGACGCGACCTGGCGCGCGTCACGCCGCTGGGCGCGGGTCAGGCCGGCACGGTGCTGCTCGCGTTCGACGACATCTCCTCCCTCGACAACGGCGACGAGGCCCTGGCCCGGTTCCGAACCGCGATGGAAACGACGTCCGATGCGATCTACCTGGTCGATCGCGCCACCTTGCGCTTCATCGACGTCAACGACGCCGCCTGCAAGCTGCGGCAGTGCACGCGCAGTGAGCTGATGGCCATGGGCCCGGCCGGTGCACTGAACAGCACCCCCGAAGCCGTGGCCCGCGTCTACGACGACGTGATCGCGGCCGGCGATGCGGTGCAGCCAGTGGAGTGGAGCGTGAAACGCGGCATGGGCCAGCGTTTGTACGTGGAGATCCGACGCCGCGCGCTGCACACCGCCGATGGCTGGGTGATCGTCACCATCTCGCGCGACATCACCGCCCGCAAGCTGGCCGAGCTCGGTGTGCAGCGCGCCGCCCATCAGCAGCGCCTCATCGCCCGGTTCGGCCAGAAGGCCCTTACCGACGCCGGCCTGGACGACTTGTTCGAGCATGCGGCCACAGCGGCGTCAGAGGGCCTGGGCCTCGAGTTCGCCGAGGTCAGCCAGTGCCCGCCGGACGGCAGCGGCCTCGTGTTGCGGGCGGCCGTCGGCTTCGACAGCGGCAGCGTCGGGCAGCCGATGTCCGCGCCGGGCCTGCTCACGCAGAGCGCCCAGGTGCTGGCGACGGCTGCACCGGTGATCGTGTCGGACCACCCGGGCCATGCCCCGGGCGGCTGCGCCTTGCTGCAACGCCACGGTGTGCGCAGCGGCCTGGGCGTGCCCATCCCTGGCCCGAAGGGCCCGCGCGGCGTGCTTGGCGTGTACAGCCGCAGCCAGCGCAACTTCGGCGCCAAGCACATCGACTTCCTGCAGAGCGTGGCCAACACCCTCGCCACCGCCATGGACCGCGTGGACGCCGAAGGCCGCCTCACGCACCTCGCCCAGTTCGACACCCTCACCGGGTTGCCGAACCGCTCCCTGGTGATGGACCGGCTGTCGCAGGCCTTGGCGCATGCCGAACGGCACGACTGGCGCGTCGATGTCATGTTCCTCAACCTCGACCGCTTCAAGTTGGTCAACGACACGCTGGGTCATGCCTGCGGCGATGATCTCCTGCGGCAGGCCGCGCAGCGGCTGAAGGCCTGTGTGCGAGCGAGCGACACCGTCGGTCGGTTGGGCGGCGACGAGTTCGCCATCGTGCTGCCCAAACCGGACGACGCGGCCACCGTCGCCAAGCGCGTGATGGCTGCGCTGGCCGAGCCTTTCCGGCTTGACGGCGAGGCGGTGTACGTGTCGGCCAGCATCGGCATCAGCGTGTTTCCGGAGGATGGCCGGGACGCCCACGGCCTGCTGCGTTGCGCCGACGTGGCGATGAACCAGGCGAAGCAGCGAGGTCGCAACACCTTCCTCTTCTACCTGCGCCAGATGAACGAACAGGCGGTGCAGCGGCTGCAGCTGGAAAGCCAGCTGCGCAATGCGCTCGAGCGCGACGAGTTCCTGTTGCACTACCAGCCGAAGGTCAACATCGCGAGCGGCGAAATCAGCGGCTTCGAGGCGCTGCTGCGCTGGCAGCATCCGGTGCGCGGCATGGTGCCGCCGCTCGAGTTCATCGGCATCCTCGAGGAGACCGGCATGATCGTCGCGGTCGGCGAATGGGTGCTGCGGACCGTGTGCCGACAACTGGCGCGCTGGCGCGCGGACGGCCTGCCGCTCCGGCCGGTGGCCATCAACCTCTCGGCGCGACAGTTCCAGGAAAAGGGCCTGGACGAACTGGTGCGCACCATCGTCGCCGAAGAGGGGGGCGACCCGGCGATGCTGGAGTTCGAACTGACTGAGTCGATGCTGATGGCCGACGCCGATGCCGCGGCCCGCACGCTCGGCGCCTTGAAGGCCTATGGCGTGCGCCTCTCGGTGGACGACTTCGGCACCGGCTATTCGAGCCTGGCGTACCTCAAGCGCTTTCCGCTCGACGCGCTCAAGATCGATCGCAGCTTCATGCGCGACGTGACGACCGACCCCAACGACGCCTCCATCGCCCTGGCCATCATCCGGCTGGCGCACAGCCTGCGCCTCGACGTGGTGGCCGAGGGGGTGGAGACCGCGGAACAGATGCAGTTCCTGCGCTCGCACGACTGCGACCAGATGCAGGGCTTCTACTTCTCGCGTCCCTTGCCGCTGGACGACTGCACCCTGGCGCTGGCCGAAGGCCGGCGGATGGAAGCGCGGCACGCCGGAGCCTGAGGGCGACGCGCTGCCGTCGTTCGGAAGCCCCGCACGGCACGCGGCCCCTCTCCGCCGAAGCGGGAGGGGCCGCGCGACCGCTCCAGGCGCCGGCCAGGCCGGCGTCCGAACTCAGGCCGGCACCGACGACCGGATCAGGTAATCGAAGGCCCCGAGTGCCGCCTTCGCGCCGTCGCCCGCGGCGATGATGATCTGCTTGTACGGCACCGTGGTCACGTCGCCAGCCGCGAAGACCCCGGGTACCGAGGTCGCACCCTTGGCGTCGACGACGATTTCGCCATGGCGCGACAGCTCCACCGTGCCCTTGAGCCATTCGGTGTTCGGCACGAGGCCGATCTGCACGAACACGCCCTCGAGGGGAACATGGTGGGCGGTGCCGCTCGCACGGTCGGTGTAGCTCAAGCCGTTCACCTTGCTGCCGTCGCCGGTGATCTCGGTGGTCTGCGCCTGGGTGTGGATCGTGACATTCGGCAGGCCGCGCAGCTTGCTCACCAGCACTGCGTCGGCGCGCAGCTGCTCGCCGAACTCGAGCAGGGTGACGTGCTCGACGATGCCGGCCAGGTCGATTGCGGCCTCGACCCCCGAGTTGCCGCCGCCGATGACCGCGACGCGCTTGCCCTTGAACAGCGGCCCGTCGCAGTGCGGGCAGTAGGCGACGCCCTGGTTGCGGTACTTGTGTTCGCCGGGCACGTTCACCTCGCGCCAGCGCGCACCGGTCGACAGGATCACCGAGCGTGCCTTGAGCGTGCCGCCATTGGCGAGCTGCACCTCGACGAAGTCGCCATTGCGCGCCAGCTTGTCGGCCCGCTGCAGGTTCATGATGTCCACGTCATAGTGCTTGGCGTGCTGCTCGAGCGCGGAGGCGAACTGCGGCCCTTCCGTGGCGAGCACGGACACGAAGTTCTCGATGGCGAGGGTATCGAGCACCTGCCCGCCGAAGCGCTCGGCCACCACGCCGGTCCGGATGCCCTTGCGGGCGGCGTAGACCGCCGCCGCGGCACCGGCGGGCCCGCCGCCGACGATCAGCACGTCGAACGGGTCGCGCGCGCTCAGCTTGGCGGCGTCCCGGGCACCCGCGCCCTTGTCGAGCTTGGCGATGATCTCCTCGACGCTCATGCGGCCCTGGCCGAAGTTCTCGCCGTTGAGGAACACCGTGGGCACGGCCATGATCTGGCGGTCCGCCACTTCCTGCTGGAAGAGGCCGCCGTCGATGACGACCGACCGCACGTTCGGGTTCAGCACCGCCATCAGGCTCAGCGCCTGCACCACGTCCGGGCAGTTGTGGCAGGTGAGGGACATGTACACCTCGAAGTCATAGCGACCGTCGAGGTTCTTGATCTGTTCGATGACGTCGGCATCGACCTTGGGCGGATGACCGCCGACCCAAAGGAGCGCGAGCACCAGCGAGGTGAATTCGTGGCCCAGCGGAATCGCGGCGAAACGCAGGTTCATCTGCGAGCCGGTGCGGTTCAGGCTGAACGAGGGACGACGGGCATCGCTGCCATCGGTCTTGAGGGTGATGAGGTTCGAGAGGCCGGCGATCTGCTTGAGCAGGGCGAGCATGTCGCGCGACGAGTCGCTGTCGTCCAGCGACGCCTCGATCTCGAACGGCTGCGTGACGCGCTCGAGGTAGGTCTTCAACTGGGATTGCAGGGTGTCGTCCAACATGGCGGGGCTCCTTCTGGTGTGTCTCGAGAGGCCCCCGGGCGCCTCGTGGGCGACCGGGGGCGGGGATCAGGCCGGAAGGCCGATCAGATCTTGCCGACCAGGTCGAGCGACGGGGTCAGCGTCTTCGCGCCTTCGGTCCACTTCGCAGGGCAGACTTCGCCCGGGTGCGAGGCGACGTACTGCGCCGCCTTGACCTTGCGCAGCAGTTCGCTGGCGTCGCGGCCGATGCCGTTGTCATGCACTTCGAACAGCTTGATCAGGCCTTCGGGGTTGATCAGGAAGGTGCCGCGCAGCGCCAGGCCTTCTTCCTCGATCAGCACGTCGAAGTTGCGGGCCAGAGTGGCCGTCGGGTCGCCGACCAGCGGGTAGTTGACCTTCTTGATGGCGTCGGAGGTGTCGTGCCAGGCCTTGTGCGCGAAGTGGGTGTCGGTCGACACACCGTAGATTTCGACGCCCAGCTTCTGGAATTCGGCGTAGTGGTCGGCCAGGTCTTCCAGCTCGGTCGGGCACACGAAGGTGAAGTCGGCCGGGTAGAACACGATCACGGACCACTTGCCCTTCAGCGTGTCCTGGGTCACCGGAACGAATTTTTCCTTGTGATACGCGACCGCGCTGAACGGCTTGATTTGCGAGTTGATGAGAGACATGGCTTGCTTCCTCTTTGGTTGTTTGGAGACGGGACGAACTGAATCTTAGGATCGTCCAACGATATTGTGGGTGCATTGATTCAATCTAATCGATTGAAATCTTCTATTGGTCTTCGATGTCACGCCGAGCGGATCGATCGGCGACTCGACGGGTTTGCTAGCACGTTGCCCGCGATGCAGTGGCCGGCCCTTGAGCAACCTCAACCGCAGCGCCGGATAGCTTGCGCCGGTCGGAGCGGCCCTGCTCCAATGGATTCGTCAGCGCGCCGCCCGACTGCTCCGCGGTCCGGACGGCGTCCGGCCTCTGCCAACTCACCAGGAAGACCAACATGAAACACCGCCTGCTTGCGCTCTCCACGATCGTGCTCGGGGCCCTCTCGGCCCAGCCGCTGCTGGCCCAGACGGCGTCCGCGCCTTCCCGCGCCGACGTCAAGGCCGAGATCCCGGCCGACCGCACCAAGGACGCGCGCATCAGTGCCGAGCGCATGCCGCCGGCGTCCCAGCAGAAACCGATTGCCAGCGGCGAGAACCAGCCCAAGTCGCGTGACCAGGTGCGGCAGGAAACCAAGGAAGCCATCGCGGCCGGCAAGGCACCGCAGGCAGGCGACACCGACACCCCCGCCTCCGAAGCCAAGCCCAAGGCCACGCGCAAGCCGATGTCGCAGCGCCGCGCCGACGCCAAGGCCGCCCGCGAGGCGCGTCGACCCGAAGCCACCGACGCAGCGCGCAACCAGGACCCGGCGGGCGGCGTGTACGACCCCGCCAAGAAGGCACCCGCCAAGCCCTGACACCGTCAGGCCGACCGACCCGCCGCAACGCACGAGTCCGGCGCGCCCACCGGATGCGCCCCTCGCTGCCGGCCGCCGGAACGCCCGTTCCGGCGGCTTTTCTTCGTGCTCATGCCCCGATCACGGTGCGCGAGGGCCGTTGCGATGAGGCTTTCCGGTCGTCAGCCCCACGACTCAGGGGGTGGCGGCATCGAGAAAGTCGTGAAGAATTTGGCTTCGTCTCGCCTTGCCGTCGCCTTGCCATCATGTTGTCGTCCATTGTCCTGTTGCAGCGCGACCATGAAGCCAGCCCCCATCTGCGCGCCCTGCTGGAGGGCTCTGGCCGGTTCGAGGTCGTGGGCCTGGCCCACACGGTGGCCGAGGCACGCAAGCTGCTGCCCCATGCCCGCCCCGAGATCCTGATGACCGACCTGCGGCTGCAGGACGGCGACGTGGATGGCCTGCTGCGCGACCTTCGCCGGGCCGGCGAGCGGCGTCGCCTGCATGTCATGGTCACCCTCGTCTCGCACGACGATGCCCTGATCCTCGATGCCCTGCGCGCCGGTGCGGACGGCTATTGGGTGCATGCCCGTTCGCCGGAGCTGCTGCTGACGACACTCGAGCAACTCACGCGTGGGGAGTCCCCCATGACGCCCACCATCGCGCGCCATGTGCTTGCCCATTTCCAGCACAGCCTGCCGGCCGACCTGCGCAGCGCGGACGACCCGCTCAACCCGCTGGCACTCACCGACACCGAGCGCGAGATTCTCGAGCGGGTGGCGCAGGGCTACCTCATCGACGAGATCGCGCAGCAGTGGCAGGCAAGCGTGCATACCGTGGCCCGCGGCATCCGCCGCGTGTACCAGAAGCTGCAGTTCGACTTGCGGGCCAATGGCCTGTCGCTCGCCTGAGCGAACAGGCTCGGCGCCCGTTGTCGCGTGGCGATCAGGCGGGTGGCGCGGTGTCGACGAAGCTCTGGCGCAGGGCCAGCTTGGCACTGAGCTTGGCGAGGTTCGGGTACTGCTCGCGCCACGCGATGTCGGCGAAGCGGAAGTCGAGGTAACCGAGCGCGCAGCCGGCGGCGATGTCGGCCAGCGTGAAGTGAATGCCGGTGCACCAGGACTTGTCGCCCAGGCCCTGGCTCATCGCGGCCAGCGACGCGTGGATCTTCACCATCTGCCGCTCGACCCAGGCGTCCGAGCGCTGCTCGGCGGTGCGCCCGGCCCAGGTGCGTTCGAGGCGAGCCAGCACGGCGGCGTCGAGCACGCCGTCGGCCAGTGCTTCCCAGGTGCGCACCTCGGTGCGTTCGCGACCGCGCTCGGGGATGAGTCGGCCAACGGGCGAGAGCGTGTCGAGGTACTCGACGATCACCCGCGAATCGAACACCGCCTCCGCCCCGTCCATCACCAGGCACGGCACCTTGCCGAGCGGGTTCGACTTGAGAATGCCGTCTCCGGCCCAGACGTCCTCGAGCTCGAGCTGGTAGTCGAGCTTCTTCTCCGCCATGACGATGCGGACCTTGCGCACGTAGGGACTGCTGAGCGAACCGATGAGTTTCATGGTTGTGGGTTTCCCTGGATTCGGACGATTCTAGCGAACGCAGCCGTTGGCGACCGGTGCAGGCCAGGTGATAGAGTTTTGTCCAGCCGGCGCTCGCCGCGGCAGCAAGTTCCATGCAACGGTGCCGACGCGGGCCGAGCCGCGGCACCTCGTCGGTGCAACGCCGCCGCATCCTTGCGCCGGCCTCCCATTCCCGCTCGGCCTTCGACGCCATGACCCACGACCTGCCCATCGACTACCGCGAAGGCAAAGGTGCACCCAGCGTGCCGGCCACGCTGCGCATGGGCCAGCAACGGCTGCTGGTGGCAGGCCAGGGACTGGCCCGCAGCCTGCCCTTCGACGACCTGCTGCCGCCCGAGCGCACGACCGACGGCGGACGCTCGGTGGTGCTGCGCAGCGGCGGCGCCCTCTACTGCCGTGACGGCACGGCGTGGGACAAGTGGGCTGCGGCCCACGGCCATGCGCGTGAACTGGTACCCCGAGCCAACACCGTCTGGCCGTGGCTGGCGCTCTTCATGGCCACCCTGGCGCTGGCCGTTGCACTCGGGACCTCGCTGTATGTCTGGGCCCTGCCCTGGGCCGCCCGGACGCTGGTGGCGGTGGTGCCGCTGGAGGTCGACCGCGCCCTTGGCGACGCCTCGCTGAAGTCGGTCGAACTCGATGCGCTGGCGCCGAGCCAATTGCCCGAGGCACGTCAGGCACGCCTTCGGTTGGCGTTCGCCGGCATCGTGCGCAAGGCGCACGGCGACAAGCCGCCGGTGCACCAGATCCTCTTTCGGAAGTCACGCGACAAGGGCATGGGGCCGAACGCCTTCGCCTTGCCGGGCGGCACGATCGTCGTCACCGACGAGTTGGTGGAGCTGCTGGCCGACAACGACGACGCCGTGCTGGGCGTCATCGCCCACGAACTCGGCCATGTGGAGCATCGCCATGGCATGCGACTGTTCGTCCAGTCGAGCCTGCTCGGCGTGCTGACGGGCTGGGTGCTCGGCGACTTCAGCGGCCTGATGGGCACGGCGCCGGTGGTGCTGGGACGCGCCGCCTACTCCCGCGATGCCGAGCGTGAGGCGGACGCCGCAGCGGTGGCCCTGCTCAAGGCCAACCGCATCTCACCGCTCGTGATGGTCACCTTCTTCGAGAAGCTCGCCGCGGCGCGACCGCCCGCGCCGGCCGACGGCATGCCGCGCTGGCTGGGCCTCGGCATCGCCTCGCATCCCGAGGACGCCGAGCGCATGCAGTTCTTCCGCGACGCCGCCCAGTCGCGGTCCTGACGCGCGTTGCACGCACGGATCCCGGCGCCTCATCCCGGCAGGGTCCAGTCCACCTCCACGGGACGCCCCGGCAGGCTCAGGCGGGCCGAGGCCGGCGCGCTGCGCGCCAGCACGCGGCCCGCCCGCACCACCAGCAGGCGCGCCGCGCGCAGCCGGATCGCCTCGCCGGGGCTGCGGGCGTGCAGCAGCACCATGTCGCCGCGGCAGCCCGGCTCGAGCCCGTAGCCTTCGAGGCCCAGCACGGCAGCCGCATTGCGGGTCACCGCATCGAAGCAGGCCCGCACCTGCGCTTCCGAGGTCATCTGCGCGACGTGCAGGCCCATGTGGGCCACCTCCAGCATGTCGCCGGAGCCGAACCCGTACCACGGGTCCATCACGCAGTCATGGCCGAAGGCGACATTCACGCCGGCGGCCATCAGCTCCGGCACCCGTGTCATGCCGCGGCGCCGCGGATAGGTGTCGTGCCGGCCTTGCAAGGTGATGTTGATGAGTGGGTTGGCCACGGCGTGGACCCGCGACTCGGCGATCAGCGGAATCAGCTTGCTCACGTAGTAGTTGTCCATCGAGTGCATGGACGTCAGGTGCGACCCGGTCACCCGCCCCTGCAGGCCGAGCCGGAGGGTCTCGGCGGCCAGCGTCTCGATGTGGCGCGACAGCGGATCGTCGGTTTCGTCGCAGTGCATGTCCACCCGCAGGCCCCGGCGCGCCGCCACCTCGCACAGCAGGCGCACGCTCTCGGCACCGGCCGCCTGCGTGCGCTCGAAGTGCGGAATGCCGCCGACGACGTCCACGCCCATGTCGAGGGCGCGTTCCAGGTTGCTGCGGGCCGTGGCTGAACGGAGGTACCCGTCCTGAGGAAAGGCGACGAGCTGCAGGTCGAGGTACGGTGCCATCCGGCGCCGGGCCTCGAGCAGCGCCTCCACCGCCAACAGCCGGTCATCGCAGATGTCGACGTGCGTGCGCACCGCCAGCAGGCCCCGCCCCACGGCCCAGTCGCCGTATCGCAAGGCCCGTTCGATGAGGGCTTCCTGCGTGAGCAGCGGCTTCAGTTCGCCCCAGAGCGCGATGCCTTCGAGCAAGGTGCCGCTCGCATTCACCCGAGGCAGGCCGTGGCTGAGCGTGGCGTCCATGTGGAAGTGCGCGTCGACGAAGGGCGGGCTGAGCAACCAGCCACCGCCATCGTGCTCGGGTGTGCCGGGCGCCACGGTGAGCGCCGGGCCGACGGCGCGGATGCGCCCTTCGTCGACCCACACGTCCTGCCCGGTGCGCCCGTCAGGAAGCACGACGTTGCGCAGGCACAGTGAGGGGGCATCGTCGTGCATGGCGACCCTACTTGGTGCCGAAGATGCGATCGCCCGCGTCGCCCAGCCCCGGCACGATGTAGCCGTGCTCATTGAGCCCGCGGTCGATGGCCGCTGTGTAGACCGGCACATCGGGATGGGCCGCCACGAACTTGGCCAGGCCTTCCGGCGCGGCGAGCAGGCACACGAAGCGGATCGACTTCGGCCGCGTGGCCTTCAGCCGCTCGACCGCCGCGATGGCGGAGTTGCCCGTGGCCAGCATCGGGTCGAGAACGATCGCGTCGCGCTCGTTCATGTCCTGCGGCATCTTGAAGTAGTACTCGACGGCCTGCAGGGTGGCCGGGTCCCGGTAGAGGCCGATGTGCCCGACGCGCGCGCCCGGCACGATGCTCAGCATGCCGTCGAGGAAGCCGTCGCCCGCGCGCATGATGCTCACGAAGACGGTCTTCTTGCCATCGATGACGGGGCTCTTCATCGGCTCCAGCGGCGTCTCGATGTCGATCAGCTGGGTGGGCATCTCGCGTGTGACCTCGTAGGCCATGAGCATGCTGATCTCGCCCAGCAGGCGGCGAAAGCCGCTCGTGCTGCGGTCCTTCTGGCGCATCAGGGTGAGCTTGTGCTGGATGAGCGGATGGGTGATGTGGTGGACGGTGGTCATGGAAGAAAGCCCTCGGGACATGCCGCCACTTTAGGGCAAGCCCGAGGCTTCCTGCACGGAAAGTGCCAGCTCGGGGCGGGGCCGCGCGCAGCCTTTAAAATCCACCCTCGGCCCGCCGCAGCGGGCCCATCGGACACCCCTCCCCTCTTCTACCGCGGCCGCGTCGGGCCGCCCCCGCCATGAACCTTTCCGCCCTCACCGCCCTGTCGCCCCTGGATGGCCGCTACGCTCCGAAGGTCGCCGCGCTGCGGCCGCTGCTGAGCGAATTCGGCCTCATGCACCGTCGGGTGCAGGTCGAGATCGAATGGTTCATCGCCCTGTCCGACGCCGGCTTCGGCGAGTTCAAGCCGCTGTCCGAAGCCGCCCGCGGCTTGCTGCGCGGCCTGGTGACGCGCTTTTCCGAAGCCGACGCCCAAGCCATCAAGGACATCGAGAAGACGACCAACCACGACGTGAAGGCCGTCGAGTACTGGTTGAAGGACCGCTTCGAAAGCCAGGCTGAACTGAAGGCCGCCGGCGAGTTCGTGCACTTCGCCTGCACCAGCGAGGACATCAACAACACGAGCCATGGCCTGATGCTCAAGGCCGCGCGCCAGGACGTGCTGCTGCCGGCCGTCGACAAGATCATCGCCCGCTTGTCCACGCTGGCGCACGACTTCGCCGCCGTGCCCATGCTCAGTCGCACGCACGGCCAGACCGCCAGCCCCACCACCGTCGGCAAGGAAGTCGCCAACGTGGTGGCGCGCCTCAAGCACGCCCGCGAGCGCATTGCCGGCGTGAAGCTGCTGGCCAAGATGAACGGCGCCGTGGGCAACTACAACGCCCACCTCTCCGCCTACCCCGGTTTCGACTGGGAGTCGTTCAGCCAGCGCGTGATCGAGAAGCAGCTCGGCCTCACCTTCAACCCGTACACGATCCAGATCGAGCCGCACGACTACATGGCGGAGCTCTTCGACGCCGTGACCCGCACCAACACCATCCTCATCGACTGGTCGCGCGACGTGTGGGGCTACATCAGCCTCGGCTTCTTCAAGCAGAAGACGAAGGAAGGCGAGGTCGGCTCGTCGACCATGCCGCACAAGGTGAACCCGATCGACTTCGAGAACGCCGAAGGCAACTTCGGCCTCGCCAACGCGCTGCTCACCCACCTCGCCCAGAAGCTGCCCATCAGCCGCTGGCAGCGCGACCTCACCGACAGCACGGTGCTGCGCAACATGGGCGTCGCGCTCGGCTACGCCGTGCTGGGCTACGACTCGCTGCTGCGCGGCCTCGACAAGCTGCAACTGAACGAGCCGGCCCTGTCGGCCGACCTGGACAGCGCCTGGGAAGTGCTGGCCGAGCCCATCCAGACGGTGATGCGCCGCTTCGGCCTGCCCGAGCCGTACGAGCAGCTCAAGAAGTTCACCCGCGGCCAACCCATGACCCGCGAGCTGATGCAAGGCTTCATCGCCGGCCTCGCGTTGCCGGAGTCCGAGAAGGAACGCCTGCTGGCCATGACGCCGGCGTCCTACACCGGCCTCGCCGCCACCCTGGCCGCCAAGGTCTGAGGCCCGCGCCATGGATTTCATCGCCCAGCTCCAGCGTGCCGAACGGCAGAACCAGTCCATGCTGTGCGTGGGCCTCGACCCCGAACCGGCCAAGCTGCCCGGCGCGATGCGGGGCGATGCGTCCCGCATCTTCGAGTTCTGTGCCCGCATCGTCGACGCGACGAAAGACCTCGTCATCGCCTTCAAGCCGCAGATCGCCTACTTCGCCGCCCATCGCGCCGAAGACCAGCTCGAGCAACTGATGGCGCACATCCGGCGGGTGGCGCCCGAAGTGCCGGTCATCCTGGACGCCAAGCGGGGGGACATCGGCTCCACCGCCGAGCAGTACGCCCGCGAGGCCTTCGAACGCTACCAGGCCGATGCGGTGACCCTGTCGCCGTTCATGGGCTTCGACTCCATCGAGCCCTATCTGCGCTATCCCGGCAAGGGCGTCATCCTGCTGTGCCGCACCTCCAACCCGGGTGGCAGCGACCTGCAGTTCCAGCGGCTCGCCGACGTGCCGGGCCAGCCTCGGCTGTTCGAGCACCTGGCCCGCCTTGCGCAAACCGACTGGAACCGCAACGGACAGCTCGGCCTGGTGGTGGGTGCGACCTTCCCCGAGGAAATCGCCCGTGTTCGTGAACTGGCCCCGACGCTGCCCCTGCTGATTCCGGGGGTGGGCGCGCAAGGCGGCGATGCAGCGGCCACCGTGAAGGCCGGCTGGCGCGACAACGGGCCGATCATCGTCAATTCCTCACGTGCCGTGCTCTATGCCTCCTCGGGTGAGGACCATGCTGCCGCGGCGCGGCGGGTGGCGCTCGAGACACGGGCCCTGTTGAACGCGTCGCGCCCGGGCTGACGGGCGCACGCGACGCACGGGAAAACGAGACTGCGCGTGACGGGCGGGCAGATGACACACTGAGGCACTCCCGGCCCACCGCGTTTCCCGATGCCGTCCCCGTCCGCCCCATGACCGCCACGCCCGCGTTCACCCCGGACCAGCGCAGGGCCCACCCGCTGGCGCGGCTGTTCTTCAAGGCCGCCGCCGCCATTGCCCTTGGCAATGCCGCCGTGTACGGCTTCGTGCCGCTGCCCATGGGCCTCGGCTGGCGTCTGGCCCTGGTGCTGGCCTGCCTGGCCATGGCGGGCGGATTCCTGTGGGCCGTGGTCCTGCTGCGGGTGCGGCCCATCGGCCCGGTGATCCGCAGGGCGGCCTGGGCGGCCAGTGCCGTGACCGTGCTGTCGGCGGTGGCCACCGGGCAGGGAGCGCATGCAGTGAGCCTGGGTTACCTGGGCCTCTTCATCTGCCTTGTCACCGTGCTGTCCGACGTGCGTGCCGCCGTTCGGCTGGCGATCGTGGGGGAACTGGCGATCGCGGGGCTCGCGTTCGCGCAGTTCCAGGGCTGGTTGCCGGTCCCCGTGAATCCGCTGCACGTCTTCAGCTACGGGCTGCTGTTGGCCGCCTCCGTGGTCAGCGGCACCATGATGGCGCGCATGGTCAACCATGCGCTGCACAGCGCCGACGAGCGCGAACAGCGCTTTCGCGGGTTGCTCGCGCTTGCCGCTGACCTGTACTGGGAAGTCGATCGAACCCTGCGCTTCGTGCAGGTCGACGACGAGATCTCGCCCGGTTTCCTCACGCCGTCGGAGCAGCACGCCGGCCGCTTTCCCTGGGACCTCGACTTCGGTCTGAGCGAAGCGGATCGCCTTGCCACGCGCGCTGCGATGGAGGCGCACCAGCCCTTCTCCGAACTGCGCCTGCAGCGCGTCGGGCCTGACGGCCGCGCACGGCAGTTCGTCATCAGCGGGCGGCCTCGCTTCGACTCCGACGGTCAATTCCTGGGCTACTGGGGCGTGGGCAAGGAGATCACGGACGAACTGCTCGCCCAGCAGGCCGTGCGGGCGAGCGAACGGCGCTACCAGGAGCTGTTCACCCGCTCGCCGACGCCGCTGCTGGTGCACCGCGACGGCGTGGTGATCGACGCGAACGAAGCCTCGGCAGGCATGTTCGGCCACGAGACGGCCGAAAGCCTGCTCGGCACCGACCTCCTCGAGCGCTACGCGGCGGGCGCGTCGCGGACGCTGCAGACCGAGCGACTCGCGCACCTGCAACGCCAGCCGGTGGGCAGCGCGCTCGAAATGGCCGACTTCCAGTTGAACTCGATCGACGGACGGCGCCTCACCACGCAGGCGACCGATGTGCGGGTGAACCAGGCCGACGGGCCGGCCACGCTGTCGATCTACCACGACATCACCGCGCGCGTCGCCGCCGAGAACGCTCTGCGGCGTTCGGAGGTGATGCTGACCCACATGTTCGCGACCAGCCCCGACTTCATCACGCTGAGCGAACTCGACAGCGGCCGCTACCTGATGGTCAACGACAGCTTCACCCGCATCTTCGGGTATGCCGCCGAAGCCGTCGTGGGCAAGTCGGCCCTGGACCTCGGCTTCTGGTACCGGCCTGAGGAGCGCCGCATCCTCCTCGATCGGGTCAACACGCAAGGCGAGGTGCATGAGCTGCCCGCCACTTTCGTCAACCAGCAAGGCGAACCGGTGTCGCTGCTGCTGTCGGCGGCGCGCTTCGAGCTCGACGGCCGGGCCTACATGGTGGTGAACGGGCGCGACGTGACCGAGACCCAGCGCGTGCAGCACGAGCACGAGGCCATGCTGCAGAACGCGCTCATCGGCATCGCCCTCACGCGCCGCGGCCGATTCGTGCAGGTCAATGACCGCTTCGAGTGCATGTTCGGATGGGAGCCCGGCACGCTCGCCGGCCAGCCAGAGCAAGTGGTGTGGCTGCGCGCCGAGGATGCGGCCGACGCGACGCCGGAGGAGCCACTGGAGCGGGAGCGCATCATGCGCCGGCGTGATGGCAGCACCTTCATCGGCCGGGTGCGCGCGCAGGCCCTGCACTCGCCGCATCCCGGGCTCGACGGCACCATCTGGATCGCCGAGGACGTGACGGAGCGGCGGCAGATGGACCAGGCCCTTGCCGATGCACGGGACCGTGCCGAAGCCGCCAACCGCGCCAAGAGCGCGTTCCTTGCCAACACCAGCCATGAGATCCGCACGCCGCTGAACGGGCTGCTGGGCATGGCCCGTCTGGCGATGCAGTCCGGCATCGACGAACGCCGCCGCCAGCAGTACCTGGCGCAGATCCATGACAGCGCCCAGAGTCTGGCCGGCATCATCTCGGACATCCTCGACCTGTCCAAGATCGAGGCCGGCAAGTTCAGCGTCGAGTCGGTGCCTTTCGAGCTGCGCAGTCTGCTCGGCGCGGTTCACCATGCCTACCAATCGCTCGCGCATGCGCACTCGCTCGCCCTTCAGCTCGAGGTGGATGAGCGTCTCCCAAACACCGTGCGCGGCGACCCCCTGCGGCTGCGCCAGATCCTCAGCAACTACATCACCAACGGGCTGAAGTTCACCGCGCGCGGGCACGTGCGGATCGAGGCGACGCCCTCCGCACCGGGGTGGGTGCGATTCAGCGTGACCGACACCGGTCCGGGCATCGACGCGGCCACCCGCGAGCGCCTGTTCGAGCCCTTCACCCAGGCCGACGAGTCCACCACCCGTCGCTTCGGCGGCACCGGCCTCGGGCTCTCGATCTGCAAGGAGCTGGCTGCGCTGATGGGCGGGCGTGTGGGCGTGGAGAGCACGCCCGGCCAGGGAAGCCGCTTCTGGGCCGAACTCCCGTTGCCCGAGGCCGATCCGCTCGACCTCGAGGAGGACGACGAAGCGCAGGACATCATCCGCCTGACCGGCGTGCACGTGCTGCTGGTGGAGGACAACCCGGTCAACATGCTGATCGGCGTGTCGACGCTCGAGCAATGGGGTGTGGACGTGATGCAGGCCACCGACGGTCACGAGGCGATCGAGGCCGTCGCGCGGGCGGTGGCGGCACGCCGGCCCTTCGACGTCGTGCTGATGGACGTGCAGATGCCCCGCCTCAGCGGCCATGAGGCCGCCCGTCGACTGCGTCAGCAGCACACCGCCGAGGCGCTTCCCATCATCGCGCTCACTGCCGCGGCCCTGGTCTCGGAACGCGAGGAAGCCATGGCCGCTGGCATGAACGACTTCCTCACCAAGCCGCTCGACGCGGCCACGCTGCGCAAGGCGCTGGTGAGGGTCGTGGAGCAGCACTCGCAGTTCGGTGCCTTGCTGCCGGAGGACGATGCGTTCGGGCCGTCGATTCACTAGGTACGGCGCGCGGAGCGGCACGCACGCCGAGCGACCGGCTCGGAGCGGCGAACGAGGCGGCAACCGCCGGGAGGTTCATGTCCGCGTCGAACTCGTGGCGGCTGCCGCCATGCCAGGCAGCCTGGCGAAGTAGCCCTGCAACGCCGTCATGGCGAGGCGCACCTTGGCCGGCTCGCCGTCGCGCTGCGGCGTGATGGCGGTGACGGGCATCGGCGTGAATCGCCACTGGGGCAGCAGGCGGACCAGCGATCCGTTCGTCAACGAGGGCCGCACATCGGCGTGCACGAGGCGAGCCACGCCCATTCCCTGCTCGCACATCTGCCGCAGGGCGAGCAGGTTGTTGCTGGCAATGCGCACGGCGACGCCGACCTGCTCGCGCTCGCCGGCCGGACCATGCAGGTCGAGCACCATGGCCGGCGCGCGGTCGCCGGTCGCCGACGTCGCGGCATGCGGCGCATCGACCGCTTCATGCGCAGGCCCCAGCCACTGATGCAGCGTGAGGTCGCCCGGTGCGGTCGGGGCGGCGTACCGCTCGAGGTGCGACGGCGCGCAGCAGAGGATCATCTCGAGTTCGCACAACCGACGCGCGGTCCAGCTGGAGTCGGCGATGCGGCCGACACGGAGGGCGATGTCGATGCGGGCATCGATGAGGTCGATCATGGCGTCGTCGACGAGCAGGCGCAGCCGCAGGTGCGGCGACTGCGCCAGCAGCGGCGCGAGCGCCGGGCCGATGTGGGACGCGAAGCCGACCGGTGCGGCAACGCGCAGCTCTCCGGTGGGCGCGTTGCGCGCCAGCACGAGGGACTCGGAGGCGGCACGCGCGGCCTCCACCAGCTGGCGGCAATGCGGATAGCAGCGCTCGCCGGCCTCGGTGAGCGCGAGCTTGCGGGTCGAGCGGTGCAGCAGCGTCACACCGGCCTCGCGTTCCAGCGCGCGAATGATCTGGCTGACCGCGGAGGGACTCATGCCGAGCCGTCGCGCGGCCGCGCTCATCGAGCCGGCCGCCACGGTCTCGGCAAACACGACATAGGGTTTCAGTTCGCCCATTCTTTAGCTCTGCTTCAAGGTGTTGTCGATTCGAACCGGCTAATCAACGCATTGTGAAGCCGATATCGTCACTCCATTGATTCACGCCCTGGAGAACACCATGAAGATCGCCCTCATCGGCGCCACCGGATTCGTCGGCACTGCGGTGCGCGAGGAACTGATGCAGCGCCAGCACCAAGTTACCGCGCTCGTGCGGAACGTGGCGAGATTGACACCTGGTCCGAAGCTGTCGATCGTTGCGGTGGACGCCTTCGACGCCAATGCCCTGGCGTCGGCACTGCGCGGCCACGACGCCGTGGTGTCGGCCTTCAATCCGGGCTGGAACGAACCCGATCTGTACGACAGGTTCCTGCGCGGCAGCGGGGCGATCGAACGGGGTGTCGAAGCCAGCGGGGTCAAGCGCTTGCTGGTCGTCGGCGGCGCTGGCAGTTTGTTCGTGGCCCCCGGGGTGCAACTGGTCGATACGCCGGAATTCACGGGTCACGTGCCCGCCAACGTCGTGCCGGGTGCCCGGGCAGCCCGCGACGTGCTGCTTGCGCTGCAGAGCAACGTGGCGCTGGAATGGACCTTTCTCAGCCCGCCGGCCATGCTGACGCCCGGCCCGCGAACGGGCCGCTACCGGCTCGGCAGCGAGACACTGCTGATGGACGGCGACAAGCCGGCTGGCATCACGGTCGCCGACCTGGCCGTCGCCATTGCGGACGAGATCGAGCGGCCGCGCCATGTGCGAGCGCGCTTCACCGTCGCAGCCGCGGTGGCCACCGGCTGAGCGGCCTTCGGTCCGGGCGCCACGCCTGACACAGATCAACGACAAGCCGCGCCGGTCGCGTCACCCTCGGGGGCTGCCTGTATCCCCGGAGCGAGAGAAGATGAGTGCATTGGAATGGTCGGCCGCCCTGGCCCTGGAACTGCCGGTGATGGACGACACGCACCGTGAGTTCGTCGACCTGCTCGCGGCCGTCGAGGCTGCGCCCGACGACGAGGCGCTGGCCGCCTGGTCGTCGCTCGTCGCCCATACCGACGACCACTTCGCCCGAGAAGATCGATGGATGCGCGACACCCGGTTCGCATCTTCCAACTGCCACACCACGCAGCACGCCGTCGTGCTCAAGGTCATGCGCGACGGAGAAGAAGCGGGCCGGGCCGGCCGCATCGACGTCATTCGCGTCATGTCCCGGGAGCTCGCCGGCTGGTTCCCGCAGCATGCCCAGTCCATGGACGCCGCCCTCGCCTTGCACCTTCGCCGTGTCGGCTATGACCTGCAAGCCGGCATCGTGACGCAGCCCGAGCGGCTGCCGGTCGAGGAGATCCTCGGCTGCGGCGGACACACTTGCCACACCGCGGCCTGAAGCGAATCCGTTGCGGGCCCTCGCGACGAGGTGGCGGCAAAGCGGGGGTCGACGCACGACCGGACCGCACTCCCAACCCGCGGCGTGCGTGTAGCATGCCGCGCAGTCCCCTGTGCCCCGAAGCCGGTTGCCCGCTCGAGGCGGCCCCTGCAGCGATCGGATGCCGAACATGGAAACCCCTTCAGACGAGCTGATCAAAGTCCACCTCGACCTGCCCAACCACTGGTGGTTCAAGGGTGAATCGCTGTGGGCCAAGCCCCTGGGCAATGACCTCTACGAAATCCAGAACATCCCGTTCTGCGCTTACGGCCTGAACTGCGGCGACGTGGTGCTGGCTACGGCCGACGCGCCTGACCTCAAGCCGGAGGTTCGCTCGGTCGTTCGACCGGGCGGCAATGAAACGCTGCGCCTGAGTTTCAGCCTCGTCCGAGAGGCACAGGAGCCGGTGCTGGCGGCCATCGTGCGCTTCGGGGCGTGGACGGAACGGGCGAACGACAGTTTCGTGTGCGTCAACGTGCCGCCATCGTCCGACGCCGCCGCGCTTCGGGCCTACTTGAACGAGCAGGAGGCGGCCGGCGCGTTGGAATACGAGACGTGCGAACCTCGCGTGGAAGGCTCATTCGACGATGCACCGGATTCGGCATTGCCGGACGAGGAAGCCTGATGCCACCGGTACCGGCCTTCCACTTCTGACGCCTCCATCGCACCATGCTGCCCACCCGTGACGACATCCCTTCGCTGTCCCACCGCGAACTCACCGAGCACCTGCGGCTGGCTCGGGCGAACCCGGGGCCGTATGCCGAACTTCGCGAAGCACTCGAGTGCGAGCAGGCGGCGCGCAGCCCGGGGACGAACTACTGCTGCCCGAAGTGCGGCCACGACAGCTTCGAGCGCAGCGAGATCCGCACCGCACGCTCTCCCTTGAGTTCGCTGTTCAACGTGCAGAGCGCCCGCTACACGGCCGTGGTGTGCAGTTGCTGCGCGTTCACCGAGTTCTATCAGGGACAGGTCTCGGCGGGCGCCCAGGCGCTGGACCTCATCCTCGGCTCGTGACGATCAGAGGGCGCGGCACACCGCCGCGCCGCACCATCCGAACTGACCCCGAGTGCCGCGGCGCACCGAGCCGCTACGATCCTGACGTTCCAACCCGCGCCCCCCGGCATGGCCGCGCCGGGCGTGACCACACACAACCCAGGAGAACCATGTTCAATCACATCGTGATCGGCTCGAACGACCTCGAGCGAGCCAAGCAGTTCTATGACGCCGTCCTCGGGACGCTGGGCGCCGGGCCAGGCATGCCCAACCAGGCGCCCAGCGGTCATTCGAGGCTCTTCTACCGGCACAACGGCGGCGTCCTCGGCATCAGCCAGCCCATCAACGATGAAGCGGCCACGGTGGCCAACGGCGGCACCATCGCCTTCAAGTGCACTTCGCCGGAGCAGGTGAAGCTGTTCCATGACACCGCACTGGCGCACGGTGGGACCTCCATCGAGAACCCGCCCGGCCTGCGCGAGAGCTCGCTCGGCGCGATGCACCTGGCCTACGTGCGTGACCCGGACGGCCACAAGCTCTGCGCGGTCTATCGCGTTCAAGCAGCCGCTCCCTCGGCCTGATCGCGGGCCCGACCCACCATGCCCTCGCTGCAGCATCGCAGCGAGGCCGCCCGGTCGGCGCCAATCGCGTCTCGGCGGGTTGAACTGGGTGGGCCGAGGCGGGCATGATGCGGGATTGCCTCGAGCGTCCACCATGCCCTTCACCCCCTTCCATTTCGGCCCCGGCGCGTTGCTGCACGCCGTCGCCCCGCGGCAGGTCAGCTTCCTGTCGTTCTGCGCCGCCAACGTGCTCATCGACCTCGAGTCTCTCTACAACCTGGTTCACGACCGGCATCCGGTGCATGCGTTCCTGCACACCTACGTCGGCGCGACGATCGTCATCGTCGCCATGGCCGTGGTCTTCCTCCTGGCGCGAGCGCTGGCCCGGCGCGCACGCCTGCAGCACCTCTGGCGATGGCGTCCCTTGGGCCTGCGGCAGGTTTTCCTGGGGGCCGCGCTCGGCGCCTACTCCCACGTGGTGCTCGACAGCGTGATGCACGGCGACATCGAGCCGCTGCAACCCTTCGCCGCAAGCAACGCGCTGTGGAGCGCCATTCCGCTCAGCGCGCTTCACATGGCGTGTCTTGCCAGCGGCCTGGTCGCATTGATGGTCATGGCGACCCGCTGGTTCGTGATGGGCGGCGACGACGAGGGGTGACGGCCCGCGGACGCCAGCCAGCATGTCGAGCGGTCGAGGCCTTCGCCCGCGTGCAGCAGGCGAGGCGGCTCGGAGGGGTTGAGTGGGTCGATCCGCCTGATGGCGAACGAGCCGGACCTGCCCGTGGCTGCGCGCAGTCCGGGGGCCGGCACCACAGCGCTGTCGGACGACCCGCACCTTCAAACCCGCCCTTGGCGGGCACCGCGCCGCCGCGCCCAGGCCCATGATCGAAGCATCCCTCTACCGGAGACCGACATGAGCGAACTGAAGATCGATGTGAACCGCGACGACTCACTGCACGAATGGGCCGACAAGCTGGACGTCAGCCCGCAGCAGGTGAAGGAAGCGGTCGAGGCAGTGGGCCCGCTGGCGGCCGATGTCGAGCAGCACCTGAAAGGGGTGCGGTCGACCACGAACAGCGAGCGCACCGAGCACTCCGGCTGATCGCGGAAGGCGCCGGCGGGCGCCTCTCTCAGAGTGCGTACCCGCCGTCCCCGCAGGCGTCGGGCGCCGGTACCATGTCGGGCTCCGCGGCCGAAGCGGGCGCGACCGGCGGGACGGGCGCTGGCCGCAACGGCACGGACATCCACCCGCCCCGGAGGGTTCGCAGCACCGCCCGGCCGCATTGCTGGCGAATGAGGTGACCGCGTTCCACCTTGGTCACATCGCCCTGCACATACCGGACGCTCTTTTGCGGTGCGAGCTTGCCTTCGAACGAGGCCGCCTCGATCAGCAGCCTCAATGAATGCGTGTACATCGCCAGACTGATCCGCTGGAGACGCTGTTCCTGTGCATCGCTCCAGTACGCTTGCGCGTCCATGTCCGGGTCGCGCGGGGCGGAGACGACCTTGATCACGGCTTGATAGCGGATGTCATCGGGCCGCTCCACCGACCGCACGGTCAATTCGTTCTCCAGCACCAGCGCGTTGGCGCCGAGGCTCATGGAGAACACGGGCGCGCTGTGAACCAGCCAGCCGCCTGCCGGCAGGTCGGTGGTCTGCCGCCTGATTCCCGGTACGGCCAGTGGCGCGGTCGCGGCCTGCAGCAGCGCATCATGCGTGACCTCGGCAACCGACGCCTTGTAGGGGTCGAGGACTCGGTCCGCGACCACCTGCGCCTCGCTGCGGCGACTGCTGTTGCTGCTGTTCACGATGACGGCGTGCGTGGCAACAGCCGCCAGCGCACCGACCAAGCCACCCCCCACGCTGGGATACGCCATGGTGCCGGCGGCCCCGCCCAACCGGTCGGGATCAAGCATGCCCTGGAATCGGACCTGTGCGCTGTCCGGAACCTTTAAGACGAAGCCATCCGTGGCCAAGGGCACTGCGACGATCGGATCGACGGATGCCGCGACCGACGCGGTCGCGAGGCACCAGGCAAGACTGACCAGCAGGCGCGGAAGCCCGCGGTGGGAGGTGACGAGCATGCGTGACGCTCAGTTGGCCAAGGGACCGGTGACGGTGTCCTTGGCGGCCTCGATGGCCTGGTAGTAAGCGTTCGTCAGACCCGGGAATGCCGGCGGCTCGTCCCACCGTCCCGCCCCGGCCTTGAAGATTGCGATCGGTGCATACCAGTCATAGGCGCCGGTGTTGAGGTCGATCACGTAGCCCGCGCCCTGCACGGTGGCCTTCGGCTCGGCCACGGGAATGTACGAGGCGTAGTTGCGCCACACGCCCACGGCGGTCACGTCAATGAAGAACAGCTTGTCGACGCCGTACTTGGCCTTCAAGGCGGCGAAGTCGCGACGCGCAAAACCGGGTTTTGCGTCGACTTCGGGAAGCTTCTTGAGTTCGATGGGTTCGTCGATGACGCGTGGCTCCAGCCCCTTGCCCTTGAGCAGCTCGGCCACTTCCAGCTTCAGTTCCAGCAGCTCATCCGCCTTGAGCGCCTGGACATGGTTGGTCATCGAATTGTTGGCCACCGATGCGGCCGCCAGACAGAGCAGGCAGTCGGCCCCGGGGAAGCGGGTGTCGACCTTTGGCAGGGGCGACATCGCCACGCCGACGCGCGCCTTGGACGACAGCATCTCCGCCTTCATGGCAAGAGGCGGTTGGGGCGGAGTGGCACAGCCTGCGAGCGCGGCCGAGGCGACCAGCAGGAGGGCGGCGAGACGTTGATTCATGATGTCCTGAGAGAGGTGGAGGGAACCGCCGAGGGCGGTGGCCGGATGGCCTGCATGGCCAACGGGCGGCTTCACATCTCCAGCACGGCGCTCGCAGTCCGGCCGCGGACCACTGGCGGTCCGCCACCTCCCCTCCCTGCGAGGTGCGCGGCTCTGTCGGCCTTGACCCCGTTGACTACACGATTCGGCGGCGAGTGTAGGTGGACCTTTCGTGTTGAGTCACCGCGTCGACTCGCCGCTCCGGCGGCAATGACGACCCCTCGTGACATTGCGCACGAAACCCGCAACCTCTTCATCGGCCCACCGTCGCAACGGTTGGGATCCCCGGAGCGCCCGCTCCCTCATCAAACCAACATCGGCCGGGACCGGCGGTTCGACGACCGATGGTCAGTGAAAGTCGCGATGCCGGTGGAGTTCAGCCTTCGAGTCAGAACGCGGCGCGATAGTCAGGTCGGCTAGTCCGATCGGCCCGTCATGCGCTCGGGCAGCTCGGAACAGCCGGCGGCCAGGCAGCGCGAAGCAACCTGGCCGCCGTGTTCACACCAGCATCACTTCGGCATCACGACGCTGTCGATGACGTGGATGACGCCGTTGTCCGCGACGATGTCGGTGGCGGTGACGC
Organism: Rhizobacter sp. LjRoot28; assembly: GCF_964253025.1. Classification (NCBI taxonomy): domain Bacteria; kingdom Pseudomonadati; phylum Pseudomonadota; class Betaproteobacteria; order Burkholderiales; family Sphaerotilaceae; genus Rhizobacter; species Rhizobacter sp. LjRoot28. The sequence goes on along the minus strand of NZ_CAXUQC020000001.1, from coordinate 4,813,453 downwards.
TGGCGTTGTCGACCTTGACCCCGCTGGCCGTGGTCACGGTCAGCGCGCTGCCCTGCACGGTCTTGACCGGGCCGGCCTTGACGTCCTTGGCCAGCACCGTGCCCGGCACCACGTGGTACGTCAGCACGGCGGTCAGCTTGGCCTTGTCCTTCAGCAGAGCGTCGAGCTGAGCCTTCGGGATCTTGGCGAACGCCTCGTCGGTCGGCGCGAAGACGGTGAACGGGCCGGGGCCCTTCAGCGTATCGACAAGGCCGGCCGCCTGGAGGGCCGCGGCAAGGGTCTTGAAGTTGCCGGCGCCGACGGCGGTGTCGACGATGTCTTTCGCCTGGGCGGCGAACGAGGCGCCGACCGACAGGGCAAGCGCGATCAAGGTCTTCTTCATGGTGATCCTTCTTTCAAGGGTTGCCCGCGAGGGCGGAGGGTGGGCTGGAGCGGCCGCAGGCGGCACGCTCCTTCGATGGACTCAGAGCGAGGGAATCAGCACCTTGCCGACGACATGGATGACGCCGTTGCTGGCGCGCACGTTGGTCGCGACGATTGGCGCGGGCGTCGGCGTGGTATCGGTGATGGTCAGTGGGCTGGCATTGATGGTGATGTTCTCGCCCGCCACGGTCGTGACCGGAGTGCCGAAGGGGATGTCGGCCGCCAGCACCTGGCTCGGCAGCACGTGATAGGTCAGCACGCGCGCGAGTTGCGCATTGCTCAAGCCCGCCGTGGTGGAGGCAATGGCCGCGAAGGCATCGTTGGTGGGCGCAAAGACCGTGAAAGGACCTGCACCACTCAACGTGGCCTGCAGGTCCGCCTTCACCACGGCGCCCACGAGGCTCGTGAAGAGCGGATTGACTTGCGCCATCTGGACGACGTTCAGCACGCCCGGAGGCACGAGCACCTTGTCCACTGCATGGACGATGCCGTTGGTCGCCGGCACGTCAGCCGTGGTCACGCGGGCGGTGGTGAGGGCGCCGTCGGTGATCACCACGCCGGACGCGGTGTTCAGGGCCAGCGTGGCGGGCGAGTTCTCGAAGCGGTAGGCCGTTGCCACGGTGGCTCCGCCAGCGGCGAGTTCAGCGGCGGTCTTGCGGGCCGGCACGACGTGATAGGTCAGCACGCTGGCCAGGGCGGACGACGGCAGGGCATTGACCATCGCCGTGGCGTCTGCGAAGCCGAGCTGGGTGGCCAGCGTGTTGAACGCGGCGTCCGTCGGGGCGAACACGGTCAGGCTCGCGCTGTTGTCGCTGAGCGTGGGCACGAGGCCCGCTTTCGTGGCCGCCGCTGCGAGGGCGTTGAAACCGTTCGCCTGAGCGACCTGGACGATGTTGCCGGACGGCGCGACGGGTGCAGGGTCGTCGTCGCCACCGCACGCCGAGAGCGCCACGACTGCGGTCGTTGCCAGCAGCCGATTGAGCCAATTTGCCATGTGAGCCTCCGAGTCAGGGTTGTGGTTGCCTTCAGTCGCGGCCGTGTCGGGATGTCGAACGCCGTGGCCAGTGACCTCGGCGTCCCCCTCGTCCTGGACGGATGTGACTAAAGAGACTTCAGTATGAACTGCTCAGTTCACCGTTGCAACTGATCAGTTCATTCCACACTCTGTCCGTGGGCATTGAACGGGCGGTCCATGGGAGGCAAGGGATGGCGCCCGGAAAGTTCGCCCTTGACCGCTCAGACCCCGTGTCGCACCGGCCCGCCCCGCGGCGACGCGATTCCCGTGCTGTCAGCCAGGGGATGGCGCCTGCCAGTTGCGCACGTGCCTGGCGTTGCACGCGATAAGACGCCGCACTCGTTCGAGCGCCCCGGTTCGCAAAGTCTTGAAGGTTTGATGAGGGGTCGCGGCATCGCGGCCCCTCACGCGCTTCACAGCGCGAGCGGAAGACTCCTCAGCCGCTGTCCCGTGAGAGCGAACACGGCGTTCGCCACGGCCGGGGCCACCGGGGGCGTACCCGGCTCACCCACACCGCCCGGCGGGCGGTCGCTGTCGACGAGGTGCGTTTCGATGCGCGGCGTTTCCGCGAGGGAGAGAAGGCGGTAGTCGTGGAAGTTCTGCTGCTGAACGACGCCCGAGCGGATGTCGATGCGCTGATTAAGGGCGGCGCACAGACCGAAGACGATGGCGCCTTCGAGCTGCTGCGCGACGATCGTCGGGTTGACGACGGTGCCGACGTCCGCTGCGCACACGACGCGGATCACCCGCGGTTTTCCGTCGACGAGGCCCACTTCGACCACCTGCGCCACGATGCTGCCGAAACTCTCGTGCAGCGCCAGGCCGCGAGCCCGGCCGGGCGGCAGCGCGCTGCCCCAACCCGCACGTTCGGCGGCCAGTTGCAGCACGGCGGTGTGGCGGGGTTGCTGCTCCAGCATGGAGAGCCGGAAGGCCAGTGGGTCTTGCCCTGCGGCCGCAGCCAGTTCATCGATGAAGCCTTCGCTGAAGAAGGCGTTGTGCGAGTGCCCGACGGAGCGCCAGTAACCCACGGGCACGCCGCTTCGGGTGGCCACATGGGCCATGCGCTGGTTGGGGATCGCGTAGGGCAGGTCGAACAAGCCTTCGCTGTTGCTGCGGTCCGGGGTGTCGGTGGCGGACAGCGACGGCACGGTGCGCTCGAGCCAGCGCGGGGTGATGGCATCGCCCGCGCTGGTGATGCTCAGCGCCAGCAGGTTGCCGTTCGCATCCAGGCCCCCGCGCAGCTCCGCCACGGCCGCCGGGCGGTAGAAGTCGTGCGACATGTCCTCCTCGCGCGGCCACACGAGCTGGACCGGGCGCCCATTGGCCTCCATGGCGACGCGCACGGCCTGCCCGACATAGTCGACATCCAGCCGGCGGCCGAAGCCGCCGCCGAGGTAGGTCACGTGCAAGGTGACGTGGTCGAGAGCGACGCCCGCCACCTCGGCGGCCAGTGCGCGCGCGGCCGAGGGAAACTGGGTAGGCGCCCACACCTCGACCCGGCCCTCGCTGACCCGCGCGGTGCAGTTGATCGGCTCCATGGCCGCATGGGCCAGGTAAGGGGCTCGATAGAGGGCGGTGAGGCGGCGCGCCGCGCCCGCCTGCACGCCCGCCGCATCGCCCTGGCCATGGAACTCGAAACCCGCGCCGGAGGCAGCCGCCTGCCGGGCCGTGCGTTCGAGCCGGACCATGATGCGATCGGAATCGGGCGACCCGGCGGGCGGGGCCTGCCACGTCAGCTCGAGGGCGCGCGCGCCGCGCAGGGCGTGCCAGTACGTGCTGCCGATCACGGCCACGCCGGCCTCGGACCCGGCGAACCGGCGCAGGCGCACGACACGCTCCACTCCGGGCAGGCGCATCGCCGCCGTGGCATCGAGCCGGCCCACGCTGCCATCGAACATCGGTGCATGGCGCACCACCGCGAAGAGCTGATCAGGCAGCCGCACGTCCATGCCGAAACGGGCCGAGCCGTTCACCTTGGCCGGGAGGTCGATGCGAGGCGCCGCCGTGCCGATGAGCGTCCAGTCGCGCCGCGGCTTCAACCGGACGTCCGACGCCGGCGTGGCGGCAGCGACGCTGGCGAGTTCGCCAAAATGGGCGCGCAGGCCGGAGCCGTGCTTCACCACACCGCGTTCGATGCTGAGTTCGGCCACGGGATGGCGCCAGCGCAGCGAGGCGGCACCGAGCAACTGCGCACGCGCGGTGGCCGCCACCAGTCGGAGCACCTCCCAGGCATCGGCGACGCTCGACGAGCCGCCGGTGACCGACAGGCCGAGTTCGGTGGCCACCTTGGCGACCATCCAGCGGGTGGCGCGAACGGTGCCCGTCTGCACATCGGGCTCCAGGGCCGAGGGATGCAATGGCAGGCTCGCGACGAACAACGCGACGTTGCCGAAGATGCGGTCCGGACCGGCGGGCACGAGGCGCACGCGGTGCAGGGGCAGGTCGAGTTCCTCGGCCACCAGCATGGCGAGCGCGGTGTGGACGCCCTGCCCCATTTCGCTACGCGGCATGGCCAATTGCACCGTGCCGTCAGGCAGCACCTTGAGCCATCCGTTGAGCGCGACGGCACCATCCGCCGCAGCACCCCGCACGGCACGGCCCAGCCGGCTGCGCGGCGGCAGCAGGCTCCAACCGACCAGCAGCGCGCCGCCCGCCCCGAGGCCACCGACGAGCAGGCTGCGCCGCTTCATCCGGCAGCAGCCCCGCCGCGCAGCTGGCGGGCCGCGGTCTTGATGGCCTCGCGGATGCGGGGATAGGTGCCGCAGCGGCACAGGTTGGTGATGGCCGCGTCGATCTGTGCGTCGCTCGGATCGCGGTTGCGGGACAGCAAGGCGGCGGCCGCCATGAGCATGCCGCTCTGGCAATAGCCGCACTGGGGCACCTGATGGGTGATCCACGCTTCCTGCAGGGCGTGCGGACGCTCGGGCTCGCCGAGCGCTTCGATGGTGCGCACCGCCTTGCCTTCCACCGCCGCCAGCGGCGTCACGCAGGCGCGCACGGCCTGCCCGTCGACATGTACCGTGCAGGCACCGCAGGCGGCCACGCCGCAGCCGAACTTCGTGCCGGTGAGGTGCAGCACATCGCGAAGCACCCACAACAGGGGCATGTCGGGATCGACGGCGGTGTCAGGCAGGGCGCGGGGTTCGCCGTTGAGGTGAAGGTTCATGCGACGGCCCGCGGCGATGGCGGGCGTTTCGAACAGGGTGACATTCTGACTGGAAGGCCCCCATGCGCTGCCGTGAAGCGCGACACGGAAGCAACGAATGTGACAATCGGGTACGCAGCTTGCATGAGCGCTACCTGCAAGCCTGGTTTTTCGTTCGCATCCCAAGACCTCTACTGGAGTCCTTCATGAGCAGTTCCTTCCGTGCCGTGGCCGTCGCTGCGGCCCTCGCCTGCGCCGGCGCATCCGCCTTCGCCCAATCCACCGTCAGCATCTACGGCCTGATGGACGGCTCGGTGGGTTCGTACAAGACACCCGGTGGCGTGCGCAACAAGGCCGTCGCCAGCGGCGACATGACGACGAGCTTCGTCGGCTTCAAGGGCGCGGAAGACCTGGGCGGTGGCGTCAGCGCCGTGTTCATGCTCGAGCACTTCATGCGGCCCGATGTCGGGGCCGCAGGCCGCTTCGACGGCGATGCCTTCTGGGCCCGCAGTGCCTACGTCGGCCTGAAGGGTGCCTTCGGCTCGACCACGCTCGGCCGCAACACCACGCCGTTCTTCGTCTCCACGCTGGTCTTCAACCCGTTCGGCGATTCGTTCACCTTCTCGCCCAGCATCCTCCACTACTTCCAGGTGGGCGGCGCGCTGCGCGGTGACTCGGGCTGGAGCAACTCGATCGCCTACAAGAGCAACACCTACGACGGCCTCAGCGTGAACCTGCTGGCCAACACCGGCGAGAACGCCCCCACCTCCAAGGGCAACAACCTCGGCGGCAACGTGATGTACTTCAAGGGCGACTTCGCCGGCACCGTGGCTTACCAGAGCGTGAAGAACGGGAGCGGCGGACTGCCGGCGGGCGTGGACAAGCAAGAGGCCCTGCAGGTCGGCGCCACCTACGACTTCAAGGTGGTCAAGCTCTTCGGCCAGGCCGGCCAGGTGAAGGACAAGGGCGCCGCTGCGCTCAAGTCGAACATCTACCTGCTCGGCGCCACCGCGCCGCTGGGCAACGGCCGGGTGCAACTCGCCTACGGCCACGTGGAACGTGAAGCCACCGGCGTGGACGTGACGCGCAAGACCACGACCATCGGCTACGACTACAACCTGTCCAAGCGGACCGACGTCTACGTCGCGGCGATGAGCGACAAGGTGACCGGCCTGGAAGACGGCAGCAGCTACGCCGCCGGCATTCGCCTGACCTACTGACCGCCCGGCGAGCGCACGGGCCGCGGGAGGGCGCCCGTGCACCGGGGACCAAAAGCCCTCGCGACCGACCGCTTCGGCCGCGGCGTACCATGGTGGCATGCGCCGCGCGCGGGCCTCGTCGACGGCCCTTGCGGCGCAACCTCCGATGCCTGTTGCCCGCACGCCCCCCTTTCGCCACGCCTCGATCCCTGGAGGCCGCCGCGCCGGCCCTCGAGTCGCAGGCGGGTGGCACGGCGCCTGCCGCCACCAGCGTGGCTACGCCAAGCCGGTGCAGGACCCGGTTCCTGCGCTCGCAAGACCGGCTCGATGGCCGGCAAGCCAGGCGCCGTGGAGCGCACCAGCCACCTCGGGCGCTGTCCTGCACCGGACGCCGCCTCCAACGAATCCGCAAGAGCCCTGCCGATGAGCACTGATCCCCGTCCGCCCTGGACTCACCAGCCCGGCGCTGAATCCCTCGAGACCGTCATGGGCCGGAACGCGCTGGTCCGCTGGCCCGCCACCCCTGAACCGGCCACGCTGCTGTTCATCCTGTCGCACGGCGTCGGCCTGAGCGCCGAGGCCATGAAGCCGCTCGCGGAGCGCCTGGCGGCCGAGTACCCGCAGGCCGCCGTGGTGAGCGTCAATGCGCCGCGGCCGTACGAGGGGCCCACGTCCGGGCGGGCCGGGTACCAGTGGTTCTCGCCCCAGGGACTCGATGAAGCACTGCGCAAGGAGCGGGTGGCCGCCGCACTGCCCGACTTCATCGCGGTCGTGCGCTGGCTCACCGCCCGCTTCGCCGTGCCGTGGCAGCACACGGCCCTGTTCGGCTTCTCGCAGGGCGCCATCATGTCGCTCGAAGCCGTCCAGGAGGAGCCTCACCTGGCCGGCCGCGTGGTGGCCCTCTCGGGGCGCCATGCCACGGCGCCCGAGCATGCCCCTGAAGACACCACGGTGCACCTGCTGCACGGCATGACCGACCGCGTGGTGCCACCCGGCCCGGCCATCGACGCGGCCGAGCGCCTGGTCGCTCTCGGCGGCGATGTCACCGCGGACATCCTTCCCGGCATCGGCCATGAACTTCATCCCAAGCTCATCGCCAAGGCGGTGGAACAGCTGCGCACCTTCATCCCCAAGAAGGTGTGGCGACAGGCCATGGCCGAAGCCCCCGTGCTGCCACGGCAGGCGTCGAGCACGGAACTGGGCGGCGGCACCCGCCGGACCGCCTGCGACAGCGACGAGGAGGGCTGAGCCGAACGGCCGCCGGTACGGCATGATGGCCGGGAGTTCGTGGAAAGGTCCACGGACGAATGACCGGCGGCGGGCACGCCCCCCGGTAGAGTCCCGAGGTTCATGCCCAACAACTCGTTCAGACGCATCGCACGCGTCGTCCAGCTCACCCAGACGGTGGCGCTCGTGCTGGTCGTCGGCAGTACGGCGCTGCTCTATGGCAGCGCTCGCGACTTCCGCACCGCCGACCGCTGGGTCGACCACACGCACGAGGTGCTCGACGAAATCGACGAGGTGCGCAACTCCGTGCTGCGCGGGGGCCTGGCGCTTCGCAACTACACGCTCTCGGCTCAGCCCCTGTTTCTCGACCGCTTGAACGCCGCCGCCGATGAATCGGCCCTGGCGCTGCGCCGACTGGAGGCGAGGGTCGCCTTCGATCCCGCACAGGCGGCGCGTGCCACCGAGGCCTCCGCTGAAACGGTGGAAATTCTCGGCTGGTACCGCAGCTCGCGCGTGATCGCGGAGCGAGACGGCCCGGAAGCGCTCAGGCGCAGCATGCAGGCCCGCGTCAGCATCGATGCGAGCCAGCGGTTGCGAAAAGTGCTGGATGAGATGGAGCTCGCCGAGCGTGAGGCGCTGACGCGCTACCGCGCCGAACGCGATGCCCGCCTGGACGCCGTGAAGGCCGGGGCCGGCGTGGCCGTTGCCCTGTTCATCGGCTTCATCCTCTGGACCATCGCCTACGCATCGCGGCTGGTCGGGGTGGGCGAGGCCCGGATCGAGCGACTGTCCGCCAATGCCGACCTCGATCCCCTCACCGGCCTGGCCAACCGGCGCGCGCTCGACCGTCGCGTGAAGGAATTGTCAGGCCAGCCCTTCGCCGTGATGGTGTGCGACCTCGACAGTTTCAAGCCCGTCAACGACCAGCACGGCCACGCGGCAGGGGACGAGGTGCTGCGGGCCGTGGCGGCCCGCCTGATGCAGCAGTGCCGTGACAAGGACCTCGTCGTGCGGCCCGGCGGCGATGAGTTCGTCGTGGTCCTGCCCGGCTTGTTGAGCGAGGAGCGTCTGCGTGCCATCGCCGCGCGCATCGGTCTCGCCATTGGGGAGCCGGTTGCCCTGGAAGGCGGCGCGACCGTTCGCGTCGGCGCCTCGATCGGCTTCGCGTCGACCCCTGGCGACATTCCCTTCGATGCCTTGATGCGGGCCGCCGACGCCATGTCGTACGCCGAGAAGAAGCGGCAGAAGGTGGCCACCGGCGAGCGGAGCGGGACGGACGGGCGCTGAGCGACCTGACCGTGCCCCCCTCAATCCACGGCGCGCCCGTCCACGAACACCTTCAGCTCGCCCGGCTGCATCGACGTCCACCGCTCGTCCTGCGTCAGCGGCTCGGTCACGACGACCGCCACCCGATCGTCCGGCGTGGTGACGGTGGCGAAGTCCACGCTCATGTCCTCGTCCTGCAGGCGCGCGTGGCCGAAGGGATGTCGGCGTTCGACGTAGTGCAGTTTCGTGGAGCAATGGGCCCAGAGGGCATCGCCCTGGCTCAGCATGAAGTTGAAGGTGCCGTGCCGGGCGACCCGGGGCACCAGTTCGGCCAGCGTGGCCGTGAGCTCCGGCACGGCGGGCATGCGGGCGTGGGCCTTGGCCAACTCCTGCATCAGCCAGCAGAACGCGCGCTCGCTGTCGGTCGCACCCACCGGACGGAAGGCGCCGTGCAGCACCGGATGAAAGTCCACGAGGTTGCCGTTGTGGGCGAACACCCAGTAGCGGCCCCACAGCTCCCGAACGAAGGGATGGGTGTTCTCGAGCCGCACCTCGCCCTGGGTGGCCTTGCGGATGTGGGCGATGACATGCCCGCTGCGGATGGGGTAGCTGCGCACCATCTGCGCCACCGGCGAGACGCTGGCGCTTTGCGCGTCCACGAAGAGCCGCGCGCCCGCGCCCTCGAAGAAGGCGATGCCGAAGCCGTCCTTGTGTTCCTCGGCCCGCCGGGCGAAGCCGGTGAAGCTGAAGACCAGGTCGGTCGGCGTGTTGGCATTCATTCCGAGCAGCTGGCACATGGCGCGACCTACAACGTGAAGAGCCGCGCCACACCGCGCAGGCTGACGAGGTTGCCCGGGTTGCTGGTTTCTTCGAGCACGCCGGCCATGCGCTCGACGATGCGCGGGTTCTTGCGCGCCCGCCACACCAGCAGGTCGGCCAGCCAGGGATGGGCATTGACCTGGTTGGCGCGCTCGTACAGGTCGAAGCGCGGCTTGAGACGGGCAAGGCGGCTGGCGTAGTCGCTGCGGGTCATCGCGTCGTCATCGCCGCCCACGATGATGGCTTCGGCGCACAGCATGCCGGTCTCGAGTGCCTTGCCGATGCCCTCCCCGGTGAAGGAGTACGTGCTGCCGGCCGCCTCGCCGGTGACCAGCAGCCCGGGGCGCGAGAAGGCCGCGCCCGTCAGCGAGCAGCGCAGGGGCGCCCCCTTGAGCTCGCCTTCCCACTCGCCGTCGGCCATGAGATCGCGGGCCGGGGCGTGCAGTGACGTGAAGGTGTCGAACAAGTCCCGCAGGTTGACATCGCCACGCTTGGCCGTGCCGCCGCCCGGGCGGGCGGTGTGGCTCTGCGCCACGCCCACGCCGATGTTGAACAGGCCCTCCCCGCAGGGAAACAACCACCCATAGCCGGGCCGCAGAGCCTTGTGCCAGACGATGTCGAGCGTGCCGATGCGGCCCGCCATGCGCGGGTTGCGCACATAGCCCCGCAGCGCGATCCCGCTCGGCAGCTGGCGCTCGCAGACGCCGGCGGAGATCAGCGCCTGCGGCACGGCGCCGGTCGCCAGCACCACCCACCGACAGCGCACGTCGCGCACGGCATCGCGCCCGCGCAGGCGCGCGCCGACGACGCGATCGAACTCAACGAGCGGCTCCACGAAACGCAGCGGTGCGTACATGCGCGCGCCGGCCAGCACGGCGGCTTCGCACAGCAGCGCATCGAGCACCTTGCGCGGCAGCACGGCCAGGCGGCCCGGTACGTCGACGCGACCACCTCGTGGCGCGACGCAACCGACGTGGCTCACGCTCTGCGCCCGTGCCATGACCTCGGGCAGGACGCCCAGCCGCTGCAGGGCAGCGTGCGAGTCGGGAATGAGCGCGTCGCCGCAGACCTTGTCACGCGGGAAGGCGTGCTGGTCGACCAGCACCACGTCCAGGCCTTCCCGCGCCAGTTCGATGGCGGTGGCGCTGCCGGCCGGACCGGCACCGACCACGAGGACGTCGCAGGAAGCGGGGAGCAGCTCGGAGGGCAGGTTCATGGTGTGCGACGGCAACGGGGCGTGTCCGCTATCGTAGACGCTCACCGGGTCGCAGTGCTCGGCTCAAGCCGGTGGCGGGTTCGCGTCGGCCGGGTCCTGCGGGCGAGGCTGCATGCGCCACGCGGCCAGCACCGCCCCCATGCAGATGAGTCCCAGCAGGAAGAAGGTCTCGTGGAATCCGCGGATGGGATCGCCCGCATGTACGCGCAGGCGCCACTCGAGCACGATGCCGACCAGGCTCACGCCGACGGCGCCGCCCAGCTGGCGCAGGAAATTGATGCCGCTCGCGCCGTACGGCAGCAGATCCATCGGCAGGGCACGGACGGCACCGAGGTTGAGCGAGGGCAGGACGAGCCCGAGCCCGATGCGGCCGACGATGGCCCACACGGTGATGGTGAGCAAGGCCGTTGCGGCACCGACCGTCATCATCAGCCAGAACGACACCGCCAGCAGCAGCACGCCGGCCGACAGCGTGCGGTGGAAGGCATAGCGGTCGGCCAGCCGCCCGGCCACCGGGATGGTCAGCGCCAGCACGAAGCCGGCCGGCAGCAGCACGGCGCCCGCCTGCGAGGGCGGCAACGCCAGCGCGATCTGCATGAACACGGGGACGAGGTAGGTCGACCCGAACAGCGCCATGCCATAGATGAAGGCGACCACGCCGCCCCACGAGAACGTGTGGTGGCCGAAGAGGCGCAGCTGCATCATCGGGTGCTCGGCCCGGCGTTGCCGCACGAGGAAGCCGGCGGCACCCGCGGTGGCGATCGCGAGCAGCGCGATGGCAGTGCCGTGCGCGCTGTCGTGCAGGTGCACCAGGCCGTTGAGCAGGCAGAGCACGGCCACCGCGAGCAGCACGAGGCCGGGCCAGTCGAGCCGCCGCCGGCTCTCGTTGATGGTGGCGCTGCCCGGCGAGCTGTGCGGCAGGAAGCGCTGCCCCAGTGCGAGCGCGGCCACGCAGAACGGCACGACCACGAAGAAGATCGACCGCCAGCCGAAACCCTCCACCAGCACGCCGCCGATGCTCGGGCCGATGGCCGGCGCCAGCACCACGCCGAAGCCGAAGATGCCCATGGCCTTGCCCTGCTCGTGGCGGCCGAAGGTGTGCAGGATGAGGATGGCGGGGATGGGTTGCAGCACCCCGGCGGCCAGCCCTTCGGCGGCGCGCATGGCGAGCACCCAGTCGATGTTGCGACCGAGGCCGCCACCGATGCCCCCGAGCATCAGCAGCACCATCGCGCCGGCGTAGGTCCGGCGGTAGCCGAAGCGATCCAGCAGCCACGGCGTGAGCAGCATGGAGATCGTCATGGCGGCCATGAAGCCGGCGGAGAGCCACTGCGCACGCTCCTGTCCGAGCGCGAACTGGTGGCTCATGTCGGGCACGGCGACGTTCACGATGGTCGAGGCCATGATGGACGCCATGGTGCCCAGCATCACGGTGAGCAGCACCCACCAGCGGTAGGAGCCGCCGTGGCGCTCGGCAAGGGCTTCGGGGGAAAACGGGTGGGACGGCACGTTCGCCATCCTAAGCGCATCGGCAGCCCATCCTCGGGCGAGGGGCGGCCCGGCCTCCCGGCCGGGCCTTCAACCGGCCGCACCTCGCGGTGCGCCGGTGGCGCGGCACGCTCAGATCTCTTCGTACAGCGGCAGGGTCAGGAATTCCTCGAAGGCGTCCTGGGTGCTCATCGTGGTGAAGATCTCGGCGGCCCGATCGAACTTGCCATCGAAACCGCCGGCCTTGATCTTGGCGAGCTCCTCGGGCACCAGGGCGCGCACCAGATCGGCGGTGACCTTGCGGCCGTCTTCCAGCACGCCCTTGGGCGAGCGGATCCACTGCCACACCTGCGAACGGCTGATCTCGGCGGTGGCCGCGTCTTCCATCAGGTTGTGAATGGGCACGCAGCCGTTGCCGCCGAGCCAGGCGCCCAGGTAGTGGATGCCGACGTTGATGTTCATGCGCAGGCCGGCCTCGGTGATCGGGGCTTCGGGCTGGAAGTTCAGCAGGTCGGCGGCCTTGACCTCGACGTCCGGGCGCTGCTTGTCGAACTGGTTCGGGCGGTCGCCCAGCACGGCGACGAATTCCTTCATCGCCGGTTCAACGAGGCCGGGGTGAGCTACCCAGCCACCGTCGTAGCCGTCGGTCGCGTCACGCTTCTTGTCGGCAATGATGCCGGCCATGGCGACAGCGTTCTTCTCCGGGTCGTTCTTGATCGGAATGAGCGCGCTCATCCCGCCCATCGCCGGGGCACCGCGCTTGTGGCAGGTCTTGAGCAGCAGCAGCGCGTAGGCGCGCATGAAGGGCGAGGTCATCGTGACCTTGGCGCGGTCGGCCAGGCAGAAGTTGCGATCGACCTTGAACTTCTTGATGCAGCTGAAGATGTAGTCCCAGCGGCCGGCGTTGAGGCCGGCACTGTGCTCGCGCAGCTCGTAGAGGATCTCTTCCATCTCGAACGCCGCGTTGATCGTCTCGATCAGGACGGTGGCCTTGACGGTGCCCTGCGGCAGGCCGAGTTCCTTCTGCGTGGCGACGAAGACGTCGTTCCACAGGCGAGCCTCCAGATGGCTTTCCATCTTGGGCAGGTAGAAGAACGGGCCAGCACCACGGGCGATCTGTTCCCGGGCGTTGTGGAACATGAAGAGCGCGAAGTCGAAGATGCCGCCGCTCACGCGCTGGCCGTCGATGGTGACGTGCTTCTCGTCGAGGTGCCAGCCGCGCGGACGCACCTGCAGGGTGGCGATCTTGTCGTTGAGCTTGTAGGTCTTGCCGTTCTGCTCGAGCGTGAGGGTGCGGCGGATGGCCTGGCCGAGGTTGATCTGGCCCTGGATCTGGTTGGACCACAACGGCGAGTTGCTGTCCTCGAAGTCCGTCATGTAGCTGTCGGCACCCGAGTTGAAGGCGTTGATCACCATCTTCGCCTCGACGGGGCCCGTGATCTCGACGCGACGGCAGTGCAGTGCGGCCGGGATCGGCGCCACTTTCCAGTCACCGTTGCGGATGTGCGCCGTCTCGGGCAGGAAGTCCAGCTTGGCGCCGGCATCGAGCTCGCGTGCCCGCTCGACGCGCTTGGCCAGCAGCGCCTGCCGGGTCGGCTCGAACTGACGATGCAGCTTCGCGACCAGCTCGAGGGCGGGCAGCGTCAGGATGGTCTCGAACCCGGGAAGGATGGGCGCGTTGATCTGCATGCCCTGGGGCAGGGAAAGGCTCATGGTGTCGTGCTTTCAGGCGGAAGGGTGGAACGGTATGCCGGGACTTTATTCCATCCCTTCTCTCCCATTAAGCGCCTGAAAAGTCTTTGATTTGTGACTTTCCTGAATATAGTCATTGGCCATGGACAAATTCAAGCAGCTGGAATCCTTTGTCTCGGTGGCGGCCAGGGGCAGTCTCACCGCGGCCGCGCGTGCCGAGGGCGTGGCGCCTGCCGTCATGGGGCGGCGCATCGATGCGCTGGAAGAGCGCCTGGGGGTGAAGCTGTTCGTCCGCACCACGCGCCGCATCACCCTCACCCACGAAGGCAGCGCGTTCCTGGAGAACTGCCAACGCCTGTTGAGCGACCTGACGGCGGCGGAGTCCGGGGTGAGTGCCGGCGGCGCCCGCGCCAGCGGGCATCTGCGCATCACCGCGCCGGCCGGCTTCGGGCGCCGGCACGTCGCACCCCTCGTGCCGACCTACCTCGCTGAACATCCCGACGTGCGCGTGTCCCTGAACCTGAGCGACCGGGTGGTGGACATCGTTCATGAAGGAGTCGACTGCGCGGTGCGGGTGGGCGACCTGCCCGACAGCAGCCTGGTCAGCGTGCGCCTCGCCGACAACCGGCGGCTCTGCGTCGCCACCCCGGCTTACCTCGCCAAGGCCGGCGTGCCGCACCACCCGGAAGACCTGGCGCGCCACGAGTGCCTGACCCTGTCGAGCGACGCCAGCCAGACGCGAGGCTGGGCGTTCTCCATCGACGGGGCCGTCACCCACTTGCGCCTGGCCGGGCGGCTCGACTGCAGCGACGGTCAGGTGCTGCACGACTGGTGCCTCGCCAGCCTCGGCCTTGCCTGGCGCTCGACCTGGGAGGTGCAGAGCGACATCCGGCAGGGCCGGCTCGTGAGCGTGCTCGACGCCTATGCCGCACCGCCGAACGGCATCTATGCCGTGTTCCCCCATGCGCGGCACATGCCGCTGCGGGTCCGCCTGTGGATCGACTTCCTCAAGCAGACCTACAGCGACGAAGCTTACTGGCGCTCGCACGGCGGCTGAGCCGCGCGGTGCCCTCAGGCCTTCAGTTCGCCGCGCATTTCTTGACGAAGCTGTTGCGCGCGGCGCCAGCCAGCTTCTTCTCGTCGGCCTGGACGGCGCAGCGCGCCTGGGACGACTCGGCGGCCGAGTCCTTCTCGCACTTCTTGACGAAGCTCGCCTTGGCCGCTCCGGCCAGCTTCTTCTCGGCGGCACGGCCGTCGCAGGTGGCGCTGGCCGCCGAGGCACCGGCATCCCGCTCGCACTTCTTCAGGAAACTGGTCTTGGCAGCGCCGGCAAGCTTCTTCTCGGTGGCCTGGGCGTCACAGGTGGCGTCGGCCGCGAAAGCCGCGGGGGGGCACAGGGCGGCGGCGACGATGGCGACGGCGGACAGCAGGTGTTTCATGGGAATGGCTCCGTGAAGGTGGCGCTGGGATGGACAGGACCCGCAGCGCAGTATGCGCGGCAGGCGCTCCAGAGGCAACGCACGGGCAGGTAACGCGGCCGACAGGCGGCCGCGTCGGTCTCAGAGGATGCGCCGCGGATGCGCGATCGACTCGTGCGCCGCATGCAGGCGCCGCACCAGCACCCGGATGAAGGCCTCGTCGAAGAGGTGGCGGCAGTTGGGGCTGACCTGCGCCAGGTTCTCCGGGGTGAAGCTGATGGTGGTGGTGGCTTCGGTGACGATGACGTCGGTGCTGTGGCGGCGCAGCTCGTCGCTCGGCGCCAGGTAGGCCATCTCGCCGACGGACGTGCCCGCACCGAGCTGGGCCACGCGCTGACCGTCGCGGAACACCTCCACCTCGCCCTGGGCGATGATGTGGAAACTCGTGCCCTCTTCGCCGCGCCGGTACAGCGCGTGGCCGAAGGCGAAGCGCTGCCAGCGTGCGCGGTGCACCACCTCCCAGAGCTCGACGTCACCGAAGTTGCTGAAGAAGTCGAGCGAGCGCAGGAGGTTGAAGCGCTCGGAGTCGAGTACGCCCTGCAGATGGCCGCGTGGCACCTGCTGCGTGGTGATGAGACTGGACAGCGCCTGCGCGAAGGCTTCCCAGCTGCCGTAGCGATCTTCCGGGCGCTTGGCCACGGCGGTGAGGATCACGTCGTCGACGCCGGGGCCGACCCCCGAGCGCAGCTGGCTCAGGAAGGCCGGGTCGGCGGTGTAGATCTGGTTCATCATGGCCGACTGCGACCCGGCGTCGAACAGGGGCCGGCCGGCGATGAGGTGGTACAGCACCGCACCCAGCGAGTAGATGTCGGCGCGGCAGTCGAGGGTGTTGCCGTCGAGCTGCTCGGGCGACATGTAGGCGAGCGAGCCGACCCGGTAGACCTGCGTGGTCTCGGAGGCCATGTTGAGCGCACTGCCGAAATCGCTCACCTTGACGTCGGTGATGTTGCCGTTGGTGATGACGGCCAGCAGGTTGGCCGGCTTCACGTCGCGGTGGATCAGGCCCTGGCGGTACACGTAGCCGAGCGCCATGGCGCACTTGAAGCCGATCTCGACGATGAGCTCGAGCGGCAGCAGCTGGTCGGGC
Organism: Rhizobacter sp. LjRoot28; assembly: GCF_964253025.1. Classification (NCBI taxonomy): domain Bacteria; kingdom Pseudomonadati; phylum Pseudomonadota; class Betaproteobacteria; order Burkholderiales; family Sphaerotilaceae; genus Rhizobacter; species Rhizobacter sp. LjRoot28. The sequence continues at coordinate 4,797,398 of NZ_CAXUQC020000001.1, read as the reverse complement.
CGGCAATAGCGGCGCAGGGTACTGCCCGGCACGTACTCCATGACGATGTAGGGCTCGCGCGGATCGGCGACCGCATCGAAGATCTGCACCACGTTCGGGTGGTTGAGGCGTCCGACGAGCGCGGCCTCGGCGGCAAAGAAGCGCTCGAAGAAGCGGCCGTCGCCCGGGTCGTCGACCGCGCCGGACCGCACCCGCTTGATGGCGACGTCACGCTGGTGGAACTCGTCGCGCCCGAGGAACACCTCGCTCGTGGCGCCATCGCCGAGCCGGCCGATGATGGGGTACTTGCCGATCTGCGCAGGCAGCGGCAAGGCATCCATCGGGGCGAAGTCGGAGGGGGAAGGTGTGGACATCGGTTCAGGGTGGGGCGGCCTGGCGGCCCCGCGCCCTCCATCTTGTCATTGCCGGCAGGCGCTGGCTTTCCAAATTACACACGTTTCACAGGCCAGTTCCCTCCCCGGGCGAACCCGGAGACGCCACTTAGAATCCCGGCCATGATCCAAGCCAAACAGGAATTGCTGCAGGCACTGGCCGCCGCGACCGCGGAAGTCAGCCCCGACAGCACGCTGCGCCCCGCATTCGAGCTGCCCAAGCAGGCCGCCCACGGCGACTTCGCCATCACCTCGGCCATGCAGCTGGCCCGACCGCTGCGCAAGAACCCGCGCGAGGTGGCCCAGGCGCTGGTCGATGCCCTCGGCCGCCAGCCCGCCGTCGCCCGCTGGGTGGACGCGCTCGAGATCGCCGGTCCCGGTTTCATCAACCTGCGCCTGAAGGCCGCCGCCAAGCAGGCAGTGGTCGCCGAGGTGCTGTCGGCCGCCGACACCTTCGGCCGCCAGCCTTCCCAGGACCAGCGGGTGGTGGTCGAGTTCGTGTCGGCCAACCCGACCGGGCCGCTGCACGTGGGCCATGCACGCCAGGGGGCCCTGGGCGACGCCATCTGCAACCTCTTCGAGAGCCAGGGCTGGACGGTCAACCGCGAGTTCTACTACAACGACGCGGGCGTGCAGATCGGCACGCTGGCGGCCTCGACCCAGGCGCGCATCAAGGGGCTCAAGCCCGGCGACGCGGGCTGGCCCGAGTCGGCCTACAACGGCGACTACATCGCCGACATCGCGGCCGACTTCATGGCCGGCAAGACCGTCAAGGCCGACGACCGCGAGTTCACGGCCTCGGGCGACCCCGACGACCTCGATGGCATCCGCCAGTTCGCCGTCGCCTACCTGCGCCATGAGCAGGACCTGGACCTGCAGGCCTTTGCCGTCCGCTTCGACAACTACTTCCTGGAATCGAGCCTCTACACGAGCGGTGCGGTGGAGGCCACGGTGGCCCGCCTGACCGAAGCCGGCAAGACCTTCGAGCAGGACGGCGCGCTGTGGCTGCGCACGACGGAGTACGGCGACGACAAGGACCGCGTGATGCGCAAGTCCGACGGCACGTACACCTACTTCGTGCCCGATGTCGCGTACCACCTGAACAAGTTCGAGCGCGGCTACACCAAGGCGATCAACCTGCAGGGCACCGACCACCACGGCACCATCGCGCGCGTCCGCGCCGGCCTGCAGGCGAGCAACTCCGGCGTGCCCGAAGGCTACCCGGACTACGTGCTCAACACGATGGTGCGGGTGGTGCGTGACGGCGCGGAGGTCAAGATCTCCAAGCGCGCCGGCAGCTACATCACCTTGCGTGACCTGATCGACTGGACGAGCAAGGACGCCGTCCGCTTCTTCCTCATCAGCCGCAAGGCCGACACCGAATTCACCTTCGACATCGACCTGGCGCTGAAGACGAACGACGAGAACCCGGTGTTCTACGTCCAGTACGCCCACGCCCGGCTCAGCAAGGTGCTGCGCGACTGGGCCGCCAACCAGGCTGGCGATGTCGCCACGCTGAAGGATGCCGACCTCGGGCGGCTGGTGGCCCCGACCGAAGCGGCGCTCCTGCTCAAGCTGGCGGAGTATCCGGACATGCTGGCAAGCGCCGCGGCCACGCTCGCCCCGCACGACGTCGCCTTCTACCTGCGCGAGGTGGCGAGCGCCTTCCACAGCTACTATGCCGCCGAGCGCTTCTTCGTCGAGGACGCCGAGCTGATGCGCGCGCGCATGGCCTTGCTGGCCGCCACCCGGCAGGTGCTGCGCAACGCGCTCGGCATGATTGGCGTGAGCGCGCCCGATTCGATGTGATGGAGAACGAATGAAGAACCAACGTGGTGGCTTTTTCCTGGGCATGATCGTCGGCCTGCTGATCGGGCTCTCGCTCGCGCTCGGGGTGGCGCTGTACATCGCCAAGGTGCCCGTGCCCTTCGTGGACAAGGTGAAGCACCGCACCCCGGCCGAGGATGCCGCCGAGGCCGAGAAGAACAAGAACTGGGATCCCAACGGCGGCCTGGCCAACAAGAACCCGCTGCCGCGCCCGGGCACCTCGTCGAGCGGCGTCGTGCCGGCCACACCGCCGGCAACGCCCCCGGCCGTGCCCGGCACGCCGGCCTCGACCCGCGACCCTGCCGCCATCCTGGGCGACAAGCCCGCTGCACCTTCCGCACCGACCACGTCCACCAGGTCGCCCGCTGATGCGTTGATCAGTTACTTCGTCCAGGCCGGTGCGTTCGGCCGGGCCGAGGATGCCGAACAGCAGCGGGGCAAGCTCGCCATGCTCGGCATGACGGCGCGGGTCACGGAACGCGAGCAGTCCGGGCGCACGGTCTACCGTGTGCGCCTCGGCCCGTTCGAGAGGAAGGAAGACGCGCTGTCAGCGAAGGAACGCCTGGACGGCGCTGGTGTCGACGCCGCGCTCATCCAGGTCCAGAAGTAGGAACGGGCCTGAACTTTTGGCCCGGGCCCCACTCCACACCCCGTCATCAGCTTGGAACCGAACATGAAACGTCGCGATTTTTCCGCCCAGCTCGCCGGCCTCGGCATCGGCCTGTCCACCCTGGCCAGCCCGCTGACCGCGTCCGCGCAGGCTGCGATCAAGGACTCCGACTACGTGCGCCTGAGCCAGCCGCTGTCCACGGAAAAGGGCAAGATCGAGGTGCTCGAGTTCTTCTGGTACGGCTGCCCCCATTGCTTCTCGTTCGAGCCGGCGCTCGACGCCTGGCAGAAGAAGCTCCCGGCCGACGTGGCGTTCCGCCGCGTGCCGGTGGCCTTCCGTGAGAGCTTCGCCATTCACCAGCGCCTCTACTACGCGATCGAGGCCATGGGCAAGGTCGAGGAACTGCACCGCAAGGTCTTCCAGGCCATTCACGGCGAGCGCAAGCGCCTCGACAAGGAAGCCGATATCCTTGCCTTCGTCGAGAAGAACGGCGTCGACAAGGCCAAGTTCCTCGAGGTCTTCAACTCGTTCACGGTGGCCACCAAGGCCAAGCAGGCAAGCCGCCTCGTCGACGCCTACAAGATCGACGGCGTCCCGGCGCTGGGCATCCACGGTCGCTACTTCACCTCCGGCCAGCTGGCGGGCTCGCCCGAGCGGGCCCTGGTGGTGGCCGATGCGCTGATCGAGCGCTCGCGCAAGGGCGGCTGATCGCCGGTCGGGCCTCGCGGCGGATGGCCGCGCAGCCCTTCCCCCGCAGGCAGGGGAGCAGTTTTATTTCAAGCGGCATGCAACTTGTGGCTAGAATGGTCTGCAAGTTTCATGCCGCTATGAATTCATCCCCTTACAAATCCCTCTGGTGCCTCGTACCCGCCCTCGTGGCGGCACTGATGGCCACGCCCGTCCTGGCCGAGCGGGCCGACCGCCTGAAGAAGATGGAGGTCGAGTCCGACCAGCCGGGCAAGGTCGACCTGCAGAAGCAGATCGTCACCTTCAACGGCAACGTGGTCGTGACCAAGGGCACGCTCATGCTGCGCGCCGATCGCATCGAGGTCCGGGAAAGCGCGGACGGTTACCAGGTGGCCATCGCGACCGGCACGCCGGCCCAACCGGCCCGCTTCCGTCAGAAGCGCGAGGGGGTCGACGAGTACATCGAAGGCGAGGCGGAGCGCCTGGAATACGAGAGCAAGGCCGACACGCTGCGCCTCATCAACCAGGCCCATGTGCGCCGCCTGCGGGGCTCTGAGGTGGCCGACGAAGTGTCCGGCGCCCTGATCGTCTACGACAACGCCGCCGAGGTGTTCACCGTTTCCGGTGGCGCGAAGGCCGCGACCCCGGCCAACCCGACCGGTCGCGTGCGCGCCGTGCTCGCCCCACGCGCCGGCACGCCAGCCGCGGCCGAAGCGGCCAGCGCGGCGGCCTCCCGCCCCGCTCCGGCACCGGCCGGAGGCCAGCCGTGAACGCGGCGGCCTCGCACAGCCTCGTCGCCCAGGGCCTGCAGAAGACCTACGGCGCGCGGCAGGTCGTCAAGGACGTTCGCCTGTCGGTGCACGGCGGCGAAGTGGTGGGCCTGCTCGGCCCGAACGGCGCCGGCAAGACCACGAGCTTCTACATGATCGTCGGGCTGGTGCGGGCCGACGCCGGCGAAATCACCCTCGCGGGCCAGCGGGTCGAGCGCCTGCCCATCCACCAGCGCTCCCGCCTCGGCCTGAGCTACCTGCCGCAGGAAGCCTCCATCTTCCGCAAGCTCACCGTCGAGGAGAACATCCGGGCGGTGCTGGAACTGCAGCACGATGCCGACGGCAAGGCGCTGTCCAAGGCACGCATCGACCAGTTGCTGGCCGGGTTGCTGAACGACCTCAGCATCGAGAAGCTGCGCGACAGCCCGGCACCTGCCCTGTCCGGCGGCGAACGGCGTCGGGTGGAGATCGCCCGGGCGCTGGCGACCCAACCTCGCTTCATCCTGCTCGACGAACCGTTCGCGGGCGTCGACCCCATCGCCGTGATCGAGATCCAGCGGATCATCGGCTTCCTGAAGGGACGTGGCATCGGCGTACTGATCACCGACCACAACGTGCGGGAGACGCTCGGCATCTGCGACCGGGCCTACATCATCAGCGAGGGGCGTGTGCTGGCCGAGGGCACGCCGAGCGAGATCGTCGAGAACCCGGACGTGCGCAAGGTGTACCTCGGCGAACACTTCCGGATGTGAGTCAGGCATGCGCAGCAGTACCTTCCGCCTCTTCCCGGGCCGCGCCGGCGCGGGCCGCCTGTCCTCCCCGACCTTGAGGGAGTGCACGGCATGAAACCGTCCCTTCAGGTCCGGCTCTCGCAGCACCTGGCGCTCACGCCCCAGCTGCAGCAATCGATCCGGCTGCTGCAGCTGTCCACGCTGGAGCTGCACCAGGAAGTCGAGCAGATGCTCGAGCAGAACCCGTTCCTCGACGTCGAGGAAGACGCGACCACGCCTTTCGAGCCCCTGGCCGAGCGGCTGACCGCGACCGAGCGGGTGGCCGAACGCGAGACCGAGCGGGCCGCCGAATCGCCCACGGCCGATGCCGCCGAGGACACCGCGGGCGTGGACGCCGCCGAGTTCGGCGCCACCGAGCGCGAGGACTGGGAGAACGGCACCGAGCGCGACGACTTCGACGGCATTCGCGAGCTGCCCAGCTCCAGCAGCTCGTCGTCCTCCCAGGGCGACAACGATGACTTCGAGCCGCAAGACCGCAACCCCGCCGGCCCGAGCCTGCAGGACCACCTGCGAAGCCAGCTGCTGGGCATGCGGCTGAGCCCCGAGGATGCGGCCGCGGTGCACGTGCTGATCGAGTCGCTCAATGACGAGGGCTACCTCGACGACCCGCTGGAGGACATCGCCGCCCAGCTCGCCGAGGCCGACGAAGACCGCGAGCTACTGCTCGAGCGGCTGCAGGTGGCGCTCAAGTGGCTGCAGAACATGGACCCGCTCGGCGTGGGCGCGAGCAACCTGGGCGAGTGCCTGGCCATCCAGCTGCGTGCCCTGCCGCGCTGCGAGGCCCAGACCATCGCCATCATCATCTGCAAGCAGCACCTGGAGCTGCTCGCCAGGCGCGACCTGAAGAAGCTGATGGCGGCGACCGGAGCCGACGAGGAACTCATCAAGGCCGCGCAGGCGCTGATCGTGCAGCTCGAGCCCAAGCCCGGCCGGCGCTTCGCGCGAGCCGAGGCGAACATCATCGTGCCGGACGTGATCGTGCAGAAGTCCGGGCGCAACTGGAAGGTCGTGCTCAACCCGGACGTGATGCCCAAGCTGCGCATCAACGACCTGTACGCGCAGGCCATCCGGCAAAACCGCGGTGCCGGCGGAAGTGGCGCAGGCGCCGCACTCAGCTCCCGGCTGCAGGAAGCGCGCTGGTTCATGAAGAACATCCAGCAGCGCTTCGACACCATCCAGCGGGTGTCCCAGGCCATCGTGGAACGCCAGAAGAGCTTCTTCACCCACGGCGAGATCGCGATGAAGCCCCTCGTGCTGCGCGAGATCGCCGACGAGCTCGGCCTGCACGAGTCGACCATCTCGCGCGTCACCACGGCCAAGTACATGGCCACGATGTTCGGCACCTTCGAGCTCAAGTACTTCTTCGGCTCGTCGCTGAACACCGAGGCCGGCGGCAACGCCTCCAGCACCGCCGTGCGCGCGCTCATCAAGCAGCTGGTGGCCGCCGAAGACCCGTCCAAGCCGCTGTCGGACAGCCAGCTGAGCCGCATGCTCGAGGAACAGGGCATCCAGGTGGCACGCCGCACGGTGGCCAAGTACCGCGAGGCACTGCGCATCGCGCCGGCCAACCTGCGCCGCGCCATGTAGGCCTCATGCGCACCGACGGTCTCGTGGCAGGCGCTGCCGCGGCCCTGGTGGCCAGCACGGTGCGACATCGCCTGAAGACGATCGTCGTCAGGGACGACCTCATCGGATGGGTGCAGTCCGGCACGAAGACGCTGCACGAGCACGACGCGCGACGCCAGTGGCACCGCGACGAGATCTTCCTGCTGCAGCGGGGCACCGCCTGGGACGTGGAGAACGATCCGGCCCCTGACGGCCACTACCGCGCCCTCGTGCTGCTTCCCGGGACCGAGCGGCTGCGGCAGTTCGAACCGGGCCCGGGCCCGGTGCGGAGCGTGGACGCGAGTGCCCGCCTGCCGGCCGATGCCGAACTGCGCGAGGCGCTCGATCGCGCCGCGCGTGCACTCGACCCGGTGTCACCCGCCTCCGCCGCCCTGCAGCACCATCGTCTCCTCGAGGTGCTGATGCTGCTCGCCGAACGTGGTTGGCGATTCGAGGCGGGGCCAGATGTGCCGTGGAGCGACCGGGTTCGCCGCCGAATCGCCAGCCATCCTGCGTTCGACTGGTCGGTGCACGCGCTGGCCGAGGCCTTCGCCATCAGCGCCAGCACGCTGCAGCGCCGCCTGGCGGCGGAGAACACGACGGCGAGCGACGTGGTCCGGGACGTGCGGCTCGAGACCGGCCTCGCGCTGCTGCACGGGACAAGCCTGCCCGTCGGCGAGATCGCCGCCCGCTGCGGGTACGAGTCGCACAGCCGCTTCTCAGCGGCCTTTCGGGCCCGTTTCGGGCTGCCGCCCTCCGATCTCCGCCCGGTGACGTCTGCGGCACAGCCGATGACCGTTCCGGGCTGACGGCGCCGTCGCGCCAGCGACACCATGGGAGCGTCTTCACTCCAGGAGCTTTCCATGCAAACCCGTCTCGTCACCACGCTGCTCGCCTGCCTTGCGTTTGCGGGTTCGAGCCATGCGGCCGATTTCACGCTCGAGAGCCCGAGCCTCGCCGCGGGCGGGACCCTCGGTGCCGACCAGGTGTTCGACGGCTTCGGATGCCAGGGCGCCAACCGCTCGCCGGCGCTCGGCTGGCACCACCCGCCTGCCGGCACGAAGAGCTTTGCCGTCACCGTTCACGACCCCGACGCACCCACGGGCTCCGGCTGGTGGCACTGGGTGGTGCACGACCTGCCCGCGGGCACACGGGGACTGCCGGCCGGGGCGGGTACGGCCGCGGGGAGCGCGCTGCCGGTCCCGGCCGTGCACGGGCGCACGGACTTCGGGACCTTGGGCTATGGCGGCGCCTGTCCCCCGGCAGGTGATGCGCCGCACCGCTATCGCTTCACCGTGCATGCCCTCAAGGTGGAACGGCTCGGCGCCCCGCCGGACGCCACCGCCGCCATGATCGGCTTCCTGCTGCACCAGCATCGCCTGGGCGAGGCCACCATCGAAGTCCGATACGGCCGCTGAGAAGCGGGAATAGAAGCCGGAACAGAAGGGGGAACGGCGACAATGGCGGCTGCTCCACGCCTCCTTTGATTGCCGTCCCATGGCCCTGCCCCTGTTCCTCCCCTGCGCCGCTGGCGTCGAATCGCTGCTCGAAGAGGAAGTGCAGCGCCTCCTGCCGAGCAAGATCCTGTATCCCACGCGGGGCGGCATCGGCCTGGACGGCGGCCCCCAGGACGTCATGCGGCTCAACCTGCACAGCCGGCTGGCCATGCGGGTGCTGGCCCAGGTGGCCGAAGGCCCCTACCGGGACGAAGCCGACCTGTACGCGCTGGCCCGGACGGTGGACTGGCAGCAGTGGATCACGCCCGAGCACACCCTGCGCGTGGACACCACCGCCCAGCGCAGCCCGCTGCGCAGCCTCAACTTCGCCGCCCTGCGCATCAAGGATGCGGTGTGCGACAGCCTGCGCGAAGCGACCGGTGAGCGGCCCAGCGTCGACACCCGGCACCCCGACCTCCAGCTGCAGTTGCACGTGGGCGAGGAACGGGCCGCGCTGTACGTCGACACCTCCGGCGAGTCGTTGTTCAAGCGCGGCTGGCGCGAGGACAAGGGCGATGCGCCACTGAAGGAAACGCTGGCGGCGGCGATGCTCGCGGCGGCCGGCTGGCGCGGCGAGCCGCAGGCCGGCGGCGCCCTGCACGACCCGTGTTGCGGCTCGGGGACGATCGCCATCGAGGCGGCGCAGATCGCCTGCGGCATCGCCCCGGGCCTCAAGCGCCGGTTCGCCTTCGAGCGGCTGCTGCCGTTCGTCGATGCGGACATGCGCGGCGAGTGGCAACGGCAGAAGAGCCAGGCGCAGACGGCCATTCGCCCCAGCGCCGTGCCGATCTTCGCCAGCGACGTGTCGTTCCGCATGGTCGACTTCGCGCGGCGCAACGCCGAGCGCGCCGGCGTGGCGGCAGCCATCCAGTTCAACGGCGGTGATGCGCTCGAGCGCCCCGCTCCCGACCTGCCGGCCGACCTGCCCGGCACGCTGATCATCAACCCGCCCTATGGCGAGCGGATCGAAGTGGCCGGCAAGGCGGCCCGCCCCTCGGCCGAGGACCGCGATACCCCCGACGACTTCTTCCCGCGGCTGTCCGCCCACTGGAAGCGGGCCTACACCCGCCACCCCGCCGGCTGGACCGCCTGGGTGCTGAGCCCGGACATGAAGCTGCCGTCGGCCATGCGCCTGAAGGAGTCGCGCCGCGTGCCCATGTGGAACGGCCCGATCGAATGCCGCCTCTTCCGCTTCGACCTGGTGTCGGGCTCGATGCGTCAGGGCACGAGTGGCGACGGCGGTGGCGGCGCCCCCGGCGGTCCGAGCCAGAAGTAGAAGGTCGCGCCAGCCTGCGGGCGCGAGCGGGCCCACACGCGCCCGCCGTGCCGCTCCACGATGCGCTTGACGATGCTCAGACCGACGCCATGCCCGGCGAAGCCGCCGCGATGCTGGCGCCTGAATGGCTCGAACAGGTGCTCGGCGGCCTCACTGTCGAAGCCGACCCCGTTGTCTCGCACGTACATCACATGCCCGCCGGCCTGGGCGAAGGCGCCCACCTCGATGCGTGGCTCGGCAACGCCGCGCGAGAACTTGATGGCGTTGCCGATCAGGTTCACGTAGACCTGTCGCAAGAGGCTCGGATCGGCCTCCACCGTCGGCAATGCGCCCACTTGCACCGCGAGGTCGGCCGGTGGCGCGGGCAGTGCCGGGTCGGTCAAGCGCAACTGCTCGAGCGTCTCGTGCACGACGCTGTCGAGCGGAACGGCGCGCGGCGCGATCTCGGCATCGTTGACGCGCGCAAGCGTCAGCAGCGAGGCGACGAGTTCGGCGGAGTCCTCGGCCTGCCGCGCGATGACGGACATCATCTGCTCGGCCGCCGGCACGTCGCCCGCCGCCAGCGCCTCCGCGGCCAGCCGTGACACGCCGGCGATGCCGCCGAGCGGCCCCTGGAGGTCGTGGGAGATGCTGCGGTTGAAACTCTCGAGGGCCGTGACGATCTCGTGCAGCTCGGCCGTGCGCTGCAGCACCCGCTGCTCCAGAGCCTCGTTGAGCTGGCGCAGCGCGTCCTCGGCGGCATGGCGCCTGACGAGTTCGCCCCGGGCCACCTCGTGCGCCCGCAGCAGGCCGGTGGTCAGCACCGTCATGCCGGTCAACGCCGTCGGCACGGTGACCAGATATCGCAGCAGCTGTACATCGAAGGCACCGAATGCCGTGGCGACGATGGTGGCGGGATAGCTGATGAGGGAGAGGAACAGCAGCAGGTGCCCTCGATCGGGCTCGCGCCTCAGCGCCATCCAGGCCAGGCCACTCTGCAGCAGCAGAAAGCATGACAGCATCGCAAAGGCCCAGAGGCGGTTCACGAAGCCCGACCATGTCAGCGCCACGATGACGAGGCCGGCGACCACGAGCCCGCGCGTGAGGGGCCGAGCCACCCGTTCGGCCACCCCGACGTACGACATGACCCCCAGCGTCATGACCACGGCCATCACGGCCGCCAGCAGGGCGGCCCAGGGGTTGGGCTGCGAGCCGATCGGTTGCAGCCTTGCATCAAACGTGTAGACCACGGCCATGACGGCAAAGGTGATCGCGAACAGCAACGACCAGCGCTGGCGCAGCTGGCGCCAGACCAATCCATGCAGCACCGCAAGGGCTGCCGTGGCCAGGGCGCTGGCGAAGGCATAGGTGTCGGTCGCGACCATCACGGTCCTTTCACCGGCGGACGATCCGCCGGATGCGCTGCCCAGGATAGCGCCCCCGGGGCCGCATGGCCCATGCCGCGAACTGGGGAGTGGCACGGCCTCCATCCGGGCGGGACGGCGTCGGGCAGACCGAGCGCTGCTCGGAGGTCGCCTTCAGCCTGCCGAGCATTCATCGCGTGTGGCCGTGTCAGCCGAGCATCGGCGTGCCGAGGCTCCACACCGCCAGGGCGGCCAGTGGCGCGGTGTCGGCTCGCAGGATGCGGGGCCCGAGGCTGGCCGGGGCGAAGCCGGCGGCGCGCGCTGCGGCCTCCTCGCCCGGTGCGAGTCCGCCTTCAGGCCCGCTGAGGGCGATCACCGCGCGGCCGGCGGGCACCGGCAGGGGCGGCGCCTCGGCCGTGCTCAGAACGACCCGACCGGCCTCGCCCGCCGGCAGGTCGCGCAGCCAGGCGGCCAAGGTGCGCACCGGCTCGATCACCGGCACCCGGGTGCGGCCGCTCTGTTCGCACGCCGACACCGCGACCGCCTGCCAATGCTCCCGCTTGCGCTCCGCGCGCTCACCGGACAGCCGAAGCACCGAACGCTCACACATGAGCGGCTGGATGCCGGCCACGCCGAGCTCGGTCGCCTTCTCCACCAGGTCATCCATGCGCTCGTTGGCCGGCATGCCGACGGCGAGGGTCACGGCCAGCGCGAGCTCCCGCTCAGACGGGTCATGCGTGCCAACGACGACGTCGACCAGCTTGCGCCCCATCTGGGCCACTTCCGCGTGCCATTGTCCGCCCCGGCCGTCGAACAGCGTGACCGCGTCGCCCGGCTGCAGGCGCAGCACCTGGGCATGGCGCGAGGCCCCGGGAGGAAGGGTCAGCGAGACGCCAGCGGCGAGGGGCAAGTCGACGAAGAAGCGGGGCATGTGAGGCAGGCACGGTCGCCACGGACGTCGGGCGAGGCCGACAGTGTGCCTCAGCCGACGGTCGGCCCGGTTCGACGGTGAATCTCACGCCGCAGGGAGACATTCCGCGAGCCGCGGTCCGCGCAGCGGGCACGGGCCGAAGCGGCCAGGCCGCGGGCCGGGGTGATCCGCGGTTGGCCCGCTTCGCGCCGACCGTCAGTCCCCGTAGAGCTTGCGGCGGGCGCGATCGGCGGCGTCTTCGCCCTTGCGGTCGGCGATCTGGGCGATCACCTTGTCCGCGACGGCACGCAACTCGTCATTGGTGCCGGCTTTCTCCACTGCCAACGTCAGCGTGAAGCCGCGCAGGCCGAGTTCGGAGGAGATCAACTGCGTGAGGGTCTGGGTGAACACCGCATAGTCGCTCGGCTCGGCCGGGGCCGCCGGCGTGGCGGCCGAACGAGACGCGCCCGACGGAGCCGAAGCCCCGGCGGCCGACCCGGTCTGCACGATGAGCCCCATGGCGGCCAGTGCGTCGAAATCGGCGCGCGAGACACCGGCGATGCTCGACAGCAGCATGTCCTGCGACTTGATGCCGTCGATCAGCAGCAGCAGGTTGCGCTGAGTGCGCTCCTTCACCAGGGCGCGCGTCTGCATCTCCAGGCGGCCTGCTTCAGTCTTGGACCAGATCATCCGTCACATCCCCTTCGTGCGCGGCACCCGCGCGGGCCGCATCGCGGCTGTCGGCAGGCACCTGGTCTATCGAGCCCGGCTGCCCGGGTTGCTCGTCCACGTTCCAACTCCCACCGGCCGCCCGTGGACAGGACGGTGGGTCCGCGTTCTGGTTCCGTGAACCTGCAGCGCCGTCGATCAGACCTTCTCGCGCAGTTCCCTGCGCAGGATCTTGCCCACCGGCGTCTTGGGCAGGTCGGTGCGGAACTCGACCACCTTCGGCCGCTTGTAGCCCGTCATGTTGGACTCGCAATAGGCGCGAACGTCTGCCTCGCTGAGGGCGGGGTTGCTGCGCACGATCACGAGCTTCACCGCCTCGCCGGCCTTCGCATCGGGCACGCCCACGGCGGCGCACTCGAGGATGCCGGGCATCTGGGTCACCACGTCCTCGATCTCGTTCGGGTACACGTTGAAGCCGCTCACCAGGATCATGTCCTTCTTGCGGTCGACGATCTTGAACCGCCCCTGCGCATCGACCGTGCCGACGTCGCCGGTGCGGAAGAACCCGTCAGCGGTCATGACCTTGGCGGTTTCATCCGGACGCTGCCAGTAGCCCGCCATCACCTGCGGACCCCGCACGGCGATCTCGCCGGGGGTGCCGGCCGGGACGTCCTGGCCGTCGTCGTCGAGCAGGCGGATCTCGGTGTCGGGCAGGGGCATGCCGATGTCGCCGCTGTAGGCGGTGCTGTCGACCGGGTTGCAGGTGACCGACGGCGAGGTCTCCGACAGGCCGTAGCCCTCGACGATCGGGCAGCGGGTCTTCTCGAGCCACAGGCGGGCCGTGGCACTCTGCACCGCCATGCCGCCACCGACCGAGATGACGAGGTTGCTCCAGTCCACCGTGCCGAAATCGGGGTGGTTGGCCATGGCGCCGAAGAGCGTGTTCACCGCCGGGAAGCTGTGGAACTTCACGCCCTTGAGTTCGCCGAACAGCGCCGGAATGTCGCGCGGGTTGGGAATGAGGATGTTGCAGCCACCGGTGCGCATGCCCAGCATCACGTTCGTCGTGAAACCGAAGATGTGATAGATCGGCAACGCGCAGATCGTGACCACCTGCTCGCCGGCCGGCACCTTGCGCAAGGCCGGCTGGTACCAGGCCTCGGACTGCAGGACGTTGGCGATCAGGTTGCGGTGCAGCAGCACGGCGCCCTTGCTGACGCCCGTGGTGCCGCCGGTGTACTGGAGGACCGCGATGTCGTCCGGGCCGATGGCCGGCGGGCGCAGGCTGCCCTTGCGGCCCTCGGCCAGTGCGTCGTTGAATCGCACGGCGCCCGGCAGCTGGTACGCCGGCACCATCTTCTTCACGTTGCGAACGACGTAGTTCACGATCATCGACTTGGGGAAGCCGAGCAGGTCGCCCATCGAGGCGATGATGACCTTCTTCGTGGGCACGTTGGCCGCGCACTGCTGCAGCGTGGCGGCGAAGTTCTCCAGGATCACGATGCCCTTGGCACCCGAGTCCTTGAGCTGGTGCTCGAGCTCGCGCGGCGTGTAGAGCGGATTGACGTTCACCAGCACGCAGCCGGCGCGCAGGATGCCGGCCAGCGCCACGGGGTACTGGGGCACGTTGGGCATCATCACGGCGACGCGGTCGCCCTTCACGAAGCCTTGCGCCTGCAGGTAGGCCGCGAAGGCCCGGGACATGTCGTCGACCTCGCTGAAGCGGGTCACCTTCCCCATGAAGCGGTAGGCCGCACGGTCGCCGAACTTCTTGAAACTCTCGTCCATCAGGGCGGCCAGCGAGCTGTACTGTCCGGCGTCGATGTGCTGGGCCACCCCGTCAGGGTAGTGCTTCAGCCAGTTCTTCTCCATGTTTTCATCCCCTCGTTCATCACTGTGATTCTGGTCAGAAAAACGCGCTCCCGGTCCCCGGGTTTTCATGTCGGAAGCGCGCTGAGCTGTGCGGTCTTACTCGATCGCCTTGACCATGTCTTCGACGACCTTCTTGGCATCGCCGAACACCATCATCGTCTTGTCCATGTAGAACAGCTCGTTGTCCAGGCCGGCATAGCCGGCGGCCATCGAGCGCTTGTTGACGATGACGGTCTTGGCCTTGTAGGCCTCCAGGATGGGCATGCCGTAGATGGGGCTGCCCTTGGTGTGCGCGGCGGGGTTCACCACGTCATTGGCACCGAGAATGATGGCGACGTCGGCCTGGCCGAACTCGCCGTTGATGTCTTCCATCTCGAACACCTGGTCGTAAGGCACCTCGGCCTCCGCGAGCAGCACGTTCATGTGGCCGGGCATGCGGCCCGCCACGGGATGGATGGCGTATTTCACGGTCACGCCCTTTTCGGTCAGCTTGGCCGCCAATTCCTTCACGGCGTGCTGGGCGCGGGCGACCGCCAGGCCGTAGCCCGGCACGATCACCACGGTCTCGGCGTTGCCGAGCACGAAGGCGGCGTCATCGGCGCTGCCGCTCTTGACGGGCCGCTGTTCGGCGCCACCGGCCGCCGCCGTGGCGGCCTCGCCGCCGAAGCCGCCCAGGATGACGTTGAAGAACGACCGGTTCATGGCCTTGCACATGATGTAGCTCAGGATGGCCCCCGAGCTGCCCACCAGCGAGCCGGCAATGATCAGCATGCTGTTGTTGAGCGAGAAGCCGATGCCGGCCGCGGCCCAGCCGGAGTAGCTGTTGAGCATCGACACCACCACCGGCATGTCGGCGCCGCCGATCGGGATGATGATCAGCACGCCGAGCACGAAGGCGATGGCGAGCAGCAGCACGAAGTCCCCGCCGCCCTGCGCCATCGTGTAGCGGGTGACGAAGAAGATGAGCGCGAGGCCCAGCACCAGGTTCAGCAGGTGCTGGCCCTTGAACGAGACGGGTGCGCCCTGGAACAGCCGGAACTTGTATTTGCCCGACAGCTTGCCGAAGGCGATGACCGAGCCGCTGAACGTGATGGCGCCGATGGCCGCGCCCAGGGCGAGCTCCAGGCGGTTGCCGAAGGGAATGGGCATGTCACGCGCCGTGATGCCGAAGGCCCAGGGCTCCACGGCCGCGGCGACCGCGATGAACACCGCGGCCAGGCCGATCATGCTGTGCATGAAGGCCACGAGCTCGGGCATCTTGGTCATCTCGACCCGCTTGGCCATGAGGGTGCCGGCGGCGCCACCGGCCAGCAGGCCGAGCAGCACCCAGGCAAGGCCTGCCAGGGGCGCCTGCCCCGCGTCGGAGGCGATCTTCCAGATGAGCGCGCCGGTGGTGACGACGGCGATCGCCATGCCCACCATGCCGAACAGGTTGCCGCGGATCGACGTGGTCGGATGGCTCAGGCCCTTGAGGGCCTGGATGAAGCACACGCTCGCGATGAGGTACAGCAGCGTGACGACGTCCATGCTCATTGCGCGGCCCCTTCCTTGGCAACAGCAGCCTTCTTGTCCTTCTTGCGGAACATCTCGAGCATGCGCCGCGTGACCAGGAAGCCGCCGAAGACGTTCACCGCGGCAAGCGCCACAGCCAGCACGCCCATCGACTTGCCCAGGCCGGTCTCGGTGAGCGCAGCGGCCAGCATCGCACCCACGATCACGATCGCCGAGATGGCGTTCGTCACCGCCATGAGCGGCGTGTGCAACGCCGGCGTGACGGTCCAGACCACGTGGTAACCCACGTAGATGGCGAGGACGAAGATGATGAGGTTGGTAATGGTCGGCGAGATGAGGTCCATCCGGCTGGCTCCTGGTTGAAGGTCAGAACTTGCGAACTTCTTTGATGGCGTTGTGCTCGTCGAGCAGCAGCACCTTCGGCTTGTACGCGGCGGCCTCGGCTTCGGTCATGGTCGCGTAGGTGCAGATGATCAGCAGGTCGCCCACCTGGGCCCGGCGCGCGGCGGCGCCGTTCAGCGAGATCACGCCGGAGCCCGGAGGCGCCTTGATGATGTAGGTGGAGAAACGCTCGCCGTTGTTGACGTTGTAGAGCTCGATGCGTTCGAACTCGCGCATGTCGGCTGCCTCGAGCAGGGTGCTGTCGATGCCACACGACCCCTCGTAGTGCAGGTCGGCTTCGGTGACGGTGGCGCGGTGCAGCTTGGCCCGCAGCATGACTCGATTACTCATGGAACTCACTCAGTACAACAATGGAACAACAGCTTTCGCCGGACGGCGGGTCCGCGGCACTCAGGCCCGCTTGACCTCGCCACCCTGCGTCATCAGACAGGCCGCAACGATGTCGTCGTCGAGCGGCACGTTGAAGCCGCCCTCCTTGGTCAGCACGAGCTTGAGGAAATCAAGCACGTTGCGGGCATACAGGGCCGAGGCGTCGGCCGCGACCAGCGCGGGCAGGTTCGTCTCGCCGACCAGGGTCACGCCGTGGCGCACGATGGTCTTGTCGGCCTCGGTCAGCGGGCAGTTGCCGCCCTGGGCGGCTGCCAGGTCGACGATCACGGAACCGGGCTTCATCGCGCGCACCATCTCCTCGGTGACGAGCACCGGTGCGGCACGGCCCGGGATGAGGGCGGTGGTGATGACGACGTCGGCCGCGGCCACGCGCTTGGCGACCTCGATCTTCTGGCGGTCGAGCCAGCTCTGCGGCATCGGCTTGGCGTAGCCACCCACGCCCTCGGCGGCTTCCTTCTCCTCGGCGGTGTCATACGACACCTCGATGAACTTCGCGCCCAGCGACTCGACCTGCTCCTTGACCGAGGGGCGAACGTCGCTCGCCTCGATGACGGCGCCCAGGCGCTTGGCGGTGGCGATGGCCTGCAGGCCGGCCACGCCGACGCCGAGGATCACCACCCGCGCGGCCTTGACCGTGCCGGCCGCCGTCATCAGCATGGGGAAGAAGCGCTGGTAGCGATCGGCGGCGATCATCACGGCCTTGTAGCCGGCGATGTTGGCCTGCGAGCTGAGCACGTCCATGCTCTGCGCCCGCGTCGTGCGGGGGGCGGCCTCGAGGGCGAAGCTCGTGAGGCCGGCGGCGGCCAGGCGACGCAGGCCGTCGCGGTCGAACGGGTTCAGCATGCCGACGAGCGCGGCGCCCCGGTTCATGAGGGTGAGTTCGGAGTCCACCGGCGCACGCACCTTCAGCACCAGCTCGGCCGCGAAGGCGCCGCCCTGGTCGGTGATCTCGGCTCCCGCCGCCTCGTAGGCCGCGTCGGTGACGCTGGCGGCCACGCCGGCGCCCGACTGCACCCGCACCACATGCCCCTGGGCCTTCAGCTTCTTCACTGTCTCGGGCGTGACGGCAACACGCGTTTCACCAGCCACTGTCTCGAGCGGAACCCCAATCAACATGAATGCCTCCTCCGGCGCGGACGAAACTCAACTTTCGCCCAACTTACAAGACGAACAGGGCCGCAAGCGTAACCGATACGGCGAGACGCTTCGAAAACGGGCAGCGCCCGCCTAAGATGGCGCATGCCTGAACGTTGGAAACCGAGTGTCACCGTGGCGGCCATCATCGAATCGGCCGGTCGCTTCCTGCTGGTGGAAGAGCACACGCCCGAGGGCCTGCGGCTCAACAACCCGGCGGGCCATCTGGAGCCGGCGGAGTCGCCGCAGGAGGGCGCCGTGCGTGAGGCGCTCGAGGAAACCGCACGCACGTTCGTGCCGGACTGCGTCGTGGGCCTCTACCTCTCGCGCTTCCAGAGGCCGGCCACCGGCGAGGACGTCACCTACCTGCGCATCGCCTACGGCGGCACGGTGGGCGAGGTGCATGCGAACCGCCCGCTTGACGAGGGCATCGTGCGCACGGTCTGGATGACGCTCGACGAAGTGCGCGCCAGCAGCGCCCGGCACCGCAGCGCACTGGTGTTGCGCTGCATCGAGGACTTCGCCGCCGGCCGCCGCCTGCCGCTCGACGTCGTGCATGCCGACCCGAGCCTCCACGACCCCGAACAGAAGCACTGAAGCCCGCTTGCGCGGACTTGTGCCGGCACGGGCGGCCGCGCATCCGTAAAATCGGTGGATGTTGAAGCAACGCGTGGTCGTGGGATTGAGCGGGGGCGTGGACTCGGCGGTCAGCGCGCACCTCCTGAAGCAGCAGGGCCACGAAGTGGTCGCCATCTTCATGAAGAACTGGGAGGACGACGACGACAGCGAGTTCTGCTCGTCGCGCCAGGACTTCCTCGACGCCGCCAGCGTGGCCGACGTGCTCGGCATCGAACTGGAGCACGTCAACTTCGCCGCCGACTACAAGGACCGGGTGTTCGCCGACTTCCTGCGCGAGTACCAGGCCGGCCGCACGCCGAACCCGGACGTGCTCTGCAACGCCGAGATCAAGTTCAAGGCGTTCCTCGACCATGCCATGCGCCTGGGCGCCGAGAAGATCGCCACCGGCCACTACGCACGGGTGCGCCAGGCCGGCGACGCCTTCCAGTTGCTCAAGGGGCTCGACCCCTTGAAGGACCAGAGCTATTTCCTGCACCGGCTCAACCAGGCGCAGCTGTCGAAGACGCTGTTTCCGGTGGGGGAACTGCCCAAGACGGAGGTGCGCCGCATCGCCGCGGAGATCGGGCTGCCGAATGCCCGCAAGAAGGACTCGACGGGCATCTGCTTCATCGGCGAGCGGCCGTTCCGGGAGTTCCTGAACCGCTACCTGGCGAACACGCCGGGCCCGATCCGGGACGACCAGGGGCGGCGCATCGGTGAGCACGTGGGCCTGAGCTTCTACACGCTGGGCCAACGCAAGGGCATCGGCATCGGCGGCTTGAAGGACCACGACGCCGCACCCTGGTTCGTCGCCCGCAAGGACATGGCCACCAACACGCTCTACGCCGTGCAGGGCCACGACCATCCCTGGCTGCAGTCGAACGCCCTGTGGGCGCAGGACACGAGTTGGGTCGCGGGCGCGCCGCCCGCGGGCGGGGCCCTGGCGGCCAAGAGCCGCTACCGGCAGGCGGATGCCGCCTGCGAGATCGCCGCCACTCCCGAACGCTTCGAACTGCGCTTCGCCGAACCGCAATGGGCGGTGACCCCGGGGCAGTCGGCCGTGGTCTACGACGGCGAGGTGTGCCTCGGCGGCGGCGTCATCGGAGGCACGCTCGAGGGCTGAGCCGCGCGGCGGCGCATGACGCCCCGCGGTGTGACCAAAGCCCCAATGCCGCCCCCGGAGGCGGGTTCGCCCCCTTTGGCCGGGGAACCGCTCAATGCGTCACAGCGGGCGCGCGAGGGTCATGGTCCAGTAGGGGCTGAAGGCCGCTCCGGCGCGCCCTTTGGCGCAGCTCAGGCCGATGTGGGCAAACGACGGGTTCATCAGGTTGGCGCAATGGCCCTTGCTCCCCTGCCACGTGCCCATGACGGACGCCATGGTGCCCTGTCCTGCCGCGATGTTCTCGCCGATCCGTGACCACGCGTAGCCGGTGGCACTGATGCGTTGGCCAAGGCTTCGGCCGTCGAGGCTCGTGTGGGAGAAGTAGTTGTTCACCGCCATGTCGAGCGAGTGGCCATGGGCGGCCTGGGCAAGCTTCTCGTTCCAGACCAGCGCAGGCGCGGCGGCATAGGCCGTCTCGCCACACATCCGCGGTTGCGCCCTGAAGGCGTTGACGCGGGCGACGGCGTCGTTGACGAAGTTGGGCACGTTGCAGTCGCCGGACCACGCGGACGTGGCGGCCATCGTGTCGTCCGGAGGAACCGGCGCGATCGGGAGCGCGGGATCAACCGGGCTTTCGTTGTCCGTTCCCGGAGCGACCGCGACCGGGGGCGGCGTATCGGCCGACGGCGCGCTGGAGTCACCCGAGCCGCCTCCGCAGGCGGCGAGCGCCAGAGTCAGCGCGGCAACGGCAAGCGCCCGGAGGTTGCCGACGGGGCAGCGGGTCGAGGTGGTACGGAACTTCATGCGCAAAGCGTAGCGCCATCCCGAAGCCTTTGGCGTGTGCAGTTGTCACCGCCGGCCCCGGGCAGCGCAACACGTGCAATGCCTCACGAATCGCGGCGTCGCGGGTCAAGCTGCGGACCATCGGGCCGATACCCTTCTGGCAGGCGTGGTGCCTGCGGGCGGCGCGAGTCGCCGGATGACCTCGACTTGCCGCCCCCGCGCGCCCCTGCCCATGCCCTGCCGGCCCCGCTTCTTCCTGCGATCCGCCCTGCCCGCCAGCCTGCTGGTGGTGGCCGGTGCCGCCTTCGGGGCCGACCTGGTGCTGACGGTCACCGGAGCCGACGGCCGTCCCCTGCGCGATGCCGTGGTGATGGCCACGCCAGCGCGCGGCGCCCTGGCGGTCAAGCCGATGCCCATGGTCTCGGTGTCCCAGGCGGCGCGGGCGTTCGACCCGTCGGTCACCGTGATCACCGCCGGCACCGCGGTGAGCTTCCCCAACAACGACACGGTCCGCCACCACGTGTACTCGTTCTCGGCGGTCAAGACCTTCGAGATCAAGCTGTACGCGGGCGTCCCCCATGCGCCGGTCGTCTTCGACAAGCCGGGGGTCGCCGTGCTCGGCTGCAACATCCATGACCAGATGGTGGCGTGGATCGTCGTGACCGACACGCCGCTGCACGCCCGCACCGACGCCAAGGGCCAGGCCCGCCTGCCCGGCCTGGTCGCAGGGGACTACGGGCTGCGCACCTGGCACCCGGCCCTGCCCGTGGACCGGCCGCTGCCGGTGCTTCGCACGACCGTCGGGACGGCCGACGTCGAACTGCCCGTGCGCCTGGCGGTCACCGCGCCATGAACGCCTGGAACACCTTCGCCGGCCGGCTGCGCGGTCTCTCCCGACGCTCGCTGGGCGTGCGCATCGTGCTGCTGTTCCTCGGCCTGCTGCTGGCCGTGCAGGCCGCCAGTTTCGTCGCGATCCGCGCCACCATCGACCGCAATGCCCGTGCGTCCATTGCCAGCGCCCTGGTCTCGGGCGAGCAGCTGCTGGGCCGACTGCTGCAGCAGAACGCCGACAAGCTGGCCCAGGGCGCCACGCTGCTGGCCGCCGACTACGGCTTCCGCTCGGCAGTCGCCAGCGGCGACACGGACACCATCGCCTCGGTGCTCTCCAACCACGGCGACCGCATCGGGGCCACCGTGTCCGCACTGCTGGACACGCGTTTCGCGCTGCGCGCCGCCGCCCAGCCCGGCGTCGACCGCCTGCGGCCCGCCATCGACCGCATGTCCGCCCGCCTGGCGGGCGGCCAGCCCGCACGTGAAATCGTGGTGCTCGACCGCAAGCCGTTCCAGCTGGTGCTGGTGCCGATGCGCGCGCCGGTCGTCGTCGGCTGGGTGCTGATGGGCTTTCCCATCGACGAGCCGCTGATGAACGACATGCGCGACCTGTCCGCGCTGCACGTCAGCCTGCAGGTGCGCCAGGGTCCGGCGCAGGCGTGGACCACCTCGGTGTCGACCTTGCCGGCCAACGTGCATGCCGCCGTCGAAGCCCAGCGCTCGGACGAGACCGCCTCCATGAACGTGCGCCTGCCCGACGGCGAGTACAGCAGCCGCCAGATGCGCCTCGCCACCGACGCCTCGACCGAAGTGGCCGCGGTGCTGATGCGCTCGGTGGACGAGGCGGTGGCGCCCTACCGCCAGCTGCAGTTCGGGCTCGCGGCGCTCACGCTGCTGGGCGTGATCGTGTTCGCCTTCGGCAGCGTGCTGACCGCGCGCCGCGTGACCACGCCCTTGCGCCGCCTGGCGGCCGCGGCGGAGCGACTGGGCGCGGGCGACTACGCCACCCCCCTGCGCGGCCAGCAGCGCGCCGACGAGATCGGCGAGCTGGCCCAGGCCTTCGAGCGCATGCGCATCCGCATCGCCGACCACCAGCAGCAGGTGCTCAAGCTGGCGTATGAAGACAGCCTGACGGGCCTGCCCAACCGCACGAGCTTCCGCCAGGCGGTGTCGGCGGCCACCGAGGCGGCTGCCGCGGCGGGCCGTTCCGTCGCGGTGGTGATGATGGACCTCGACCGCTTCAAGCACGTGAACGACGTGCTGGGCTACCGCTACGGCGACCTGATGCTCAAGCGCGTCGCCGAGCGCCTCGCGCAGGAGGTGCTGCGCGACGGCGACATCGTCGCGCGCCTGGACGGCGACGAGTTCGCGGTGCTGCTGCCCATGCTCGACCCGGCGACCGATGCGGCGCTGGCGAACACGGTGGCGCGCCGCATCACGGAGTCGTTCGACCGCAGCGTGCTGCTGGACGACCAGGCGGTGGACATCAGCGCCAGCATCGGCATCGCCCTGTGGCCCCAGCATGCGGGCGACACCGACACCCTGCTCAGCCGTGCGGAAGTGGCGATGTACGCCGCCAAGCGCCGCCGCGACGGCCCCACCTTCTACGACGCCAAGCTCGATGCAGCCAGTGCGCAGACGCTGTCGCTGCTGACCGAGCTGCGGCACGCCATCGACCATGGTGAGCTGAGGCTCTACCTGCAACCCAAGCTTGCGCTCGACACCGGCCGGGTGATCGGCGCCGAGGCGCTGGTGCGCTGGCAGCATCCGGTGCGCGGACTCGTGCCGCCGATGGAGTTCATTCCCTTTGCCGAGCAGACGGGCTTCATCCGCGTGCTGACCCTCTGGGTGTTCGAGGAAGCGGCGCGCCACTGGAAGCGCCTCAGCCGTTCCGGCGCACCGTTGTCGGTGTCGGTGAACCTCTCGACGCGCGACCTGATGGACCAGGACCTGCCGCAGAAGTTCGAGGCCGTGCTGGTGCGCCACCAGGTGCCGGCCGAGGGCTTCTGCCTCGAGATCACGGAGAGCGCGATCATGGACGACCCCGAGCGCACGCTCGGCACCCTGGAGCGCCTGAGTTCGCTGGGCTTTCGCCTATCCATCGACGACTTCGGCACCGGCTACTCGTCGCTCGCCTACCTCAAGCGGCTGCCGGTCGACGAACTGAAGATCGACAAGTCCTTCGTGCTCAACATGGAAAAGGACATCGACGACGCGCGCATCGTGCGCTCGACGATCGACCTGGCCCACGGACTCGGGCTCACCGTGGTGGCCGAGGGCGTGGAGAACGCGCAATGCTGGGAGCTGCTGCGTGCGCTGCACTGCGACGAGGCGCAGGGCTTTCACATGAGCCGCCCCCTGCCGGCCGATGAATTCGAGCGCTGGTCCTCCCTCTGGACGGCGCGCCATGCGCAGGTGGCCCTGCCGCGCGGCCCCGAAAGCGATCGGGCCATCACGCTGCACTGAGCAGGGCCGCCGCCCGCCTGCTACGCTGCGGGCTCGCCTTGCCTGCCTGCCGCCGCTTCGCGCCGCGGCCTGTCCCATGACCCTGAGATTCCTTTCGCGGCGCGCCCTCATGGCTGCCGCCGCTGTCACTTCCGTCCTGGCCGCCGGCGCCGCGCACGCGCAGGCTCGGCCGGTCTTCGAAGACACGATGGCCCAGCGTGTGCTGGCCTGCGTCGGCTGCCACGGCGCCCAGGGCCGGGCGGCACCCGATGGCTTCTACCCGCGCATCGCGGGCAAGCCGGCCGGCTACCTCTATCACCAGCTCGTCAACTTCCGCGACGGCCGCCGGCACTACGCGTTGATGACGCACCTCGTCGCCCCGCTCACCGACACCTACCTCGCCGAGATCGCCACCCACTTCGCGCAGCTGGACCTTCCCTACCCGGCTCCGGCGCCGCCGCCACCTGCCGCCGTGGCCGCCCGCGGCGAAGCGCTCGTGATGCGGGGTGACCCCGCGCGCGGCATTCCGGCCTGCGTCGCCTGCCACGGCGAACGCCTGACCGGCGTGGCGCCGGCCATTCCCGGCCTGCTCGGCCTGCCGCGCGACTACCTCAACGCCCAGTTCGGGGCCTGGCGCACCGGCAAGCGCCACGCCCATGCGCCCGACTGCATGCGCGAGATCGCCGGCAAGCTGAGCCTCGACGACGTGGATGCACTCTCGCGCTGGCTCGCCTCGCGGCCGGTGCCGCAGCCGGCTCATGCCGCGGCCTCGCTGCCGGCCGCCCTGCCCATCGCGTGTGGCGGCGTGGCCGACGGAGCCGCGCGATGAGCCGCGCTCGCCTGGGCGTCTGGATCGCCCCCTTGCTCGTCGCCGCACTCATCGCCGTGCTCGCCATCATCGGGGCGGTGGCCTGGCTCAACGTGCGTGGCGAATCGCCTGTCGCGATGGATGCGGCGCCGGTGGCCGGCACGGCCGAGCAGGTGGCCCGCGGCCGCTACCTCGCCACGGCCGGCAACTGCGCCGGTTGCCATACCGCCCCGGGCGGCGCTGCCTATGCCGGAGGCCGCGCGATCGACACGCCCTTCGGCACCGTCTTCAGCTCCAACCTCACGCCCGACGCGGCAAGCGGCCTCGGGCGCTGGTCGCCCGACCACTTCTGGCGCGCGATGCACCACGGCCGCTCGCGGGACGGGCGCCTGCTCTATCCGGCGTTCCCGTACCCCAACTACACCCACGTCACCCGGGCAGACAGCGACGCGCTCTACGCCTTCCTGCAGTCGCTGCCTGCGGTGGCCCGCGAGAACAGCGAGCACACGGTCGGCTTTCCCTACAACACCCAGGCCGCCCTGGCGGTATGGCGGGCGCTCTACTTCCGCGCGGGCGCCGCGCCCGAAGACCCGGCGCGCTCGGCCGAATGGAACCGCGGCGCCTACCTCGTGCAAGGCCTCGGTCACTGCAACGCCTGCCACTCGGCGCGCGACGCGCTCGGCGGTTCAGCAGGAGCCTTCGACCTGAGCGGCGGCCTGATTCCCATGCAGAACTGGTACGCGCCCTCGCTGACCTCCGCAGCGGAAGCCGGGGTGGCGGATTGGGCGCTCGACGACATCACGGCGCTGCTGCGGGACGGCGTCACGCACCGCGCCACCGTCATCGGCCCGATGGCCGAGGTGGTGCTCAACAGCACCCAGCACCTGAGCGACGCCGACCTCCGCGCCATGGGTGTCTACCTGCAGGCGCTGCCGCAGCAGCCGGTGCAGCCGCCCGCGGCCACGGCCCGGCCGGACGAGCGCGGCGCGGCCCTCTACGAGCGGCACTGCGCCGCCTGCCACCGGGCCGACGGGCGCGGGGTTCCGGGCGCCTATCCGGCGCTTGCCGACAACCGGGCCGTGACGATGGATCCGCCCGCCAACGCCGTGCGCGCCGTGCTGCTGGGCGGGTTCGCCCCCGCCACGGCGGGCAACCCGCGACCCTTCGGCATGCCGCCCTTCGCCAGTACCCTGAGCAGCGACGAGGTGGCGGCCGTGCTCACCTACATCCGCGGCAGCTTCGGCAACCGCGGCACCGCCGTCACCGCGCTGGACGTGCAGCGCTACCGCACGCAGGACTGAACACCCGGGCGTCGAGGCCACCGCCGCCTGAGTCCCCGGGGGCCGGTTGCACCGCCGTTCGACCCGGTCAAAGTGCCGGACCGTGCCCGTCGTGCGGCGTGGCCTCGGCCGCCGCTTCCTGCGCGGCGGGGCCGTGCCAGCGCCTCAGGGTGCGCTGGAAAAAGAGACTGTTCGGAAGCTGCAGGCTGGTGCCGCTGTGGGCATCACCGCTTTCGAGCAGCGTGGTGTAGACGAGGTTGATATCCACCACCTGGCCCTTCATGCCCGCCTTGTCACCCGCTTCCAGCAACTCGACGAAGTCGCCGATGCGAAACGAGCGGGTGACGTAGATCAGCAGGGCACAGAAGAGGTTGGACAGCACACTCCAGGCGGCAAAGAAGGCCACGGCGCCGACGGTGGCAAAGCCGGTGAAGGCGGTCCAGAGCACCGCGCCCGAGACCCCGAGCCGCTCCAGCACCCACAGCAGCGCGCCACCATAGACCAGCACGCCGACCGTGCGCAGGAACAGGCTCGTCACCTTGACCGGCAGCCCATAGGTGCCGGTGAGGCGGCGGATGAGGTGGCGCGCAACGCGCATCAAGAGCCAGGCCGTCACCGCGATGAGGGTCACCTCGATCAGGGGCATCAACACGCCCACCCAGTCCTGCGCCCAAGGCGACAGGCGGTCGTACAAGGGTTGGATCAACTTGTTCATGACGCCGATTGTCGGCTGAGGCGGCGACGGCGGGAGCCGCCGCACGCCTGGCAGGGCCGGGTGCGAAGCGAGTGCGATTCGTGGGATGGCGGACGGCCGCGGCAGCGCCTAGGTTTCAAGGCTGCTTCCCTCCAACGGAGATCCCCATGCGCAAACCGATTGTCCTGCTGTCGCTCCTGCTGGTCGGCCTGTCGGCCGCGCCGGCGCATGCCATCGACTACCGGCTGTTCGACATCAGCAGCGCGGGCCGCTTCGAGGAGGCCACCGCGATCAACAACCTCGGGCAGGTCACCGGCGGCTCGGCCGCCGGCGGTTTCTTCTACAGCCGGGACACCGGGCTGCTGCGGCTGGACGACCGGCCGCCCGCCGGTTCCCCCGGAGGCGCAGCACTGCAGTCCTGGGGCGTCGACATCAACGATTCGGGCGAGGTGGTCGGTCGCTGGCATGACGGTGCATCGACCCGGGGCTTCACCTACACGTTGTCCGGCGGCATGCGTGACCTGGGTCGCGCCAACCTCGAGCCGACCTACATCGACCATCGCGGCTGGGTGTCCGGCATGACCACGCCCGCGGCGGACGGCTCCCGTGACGCCTTCTTCACGACGGGCGGTGACAGCGCCCCCTACGTCTATGCCACGTCGGCGGTCTCGGTCGTCGGCTTCGTGGACTTCGGCGCGCTCGTCATCACGAACTTCAGGCACCAGGAACTGGGCGATCCTTACACCATCGCAGGCTGGGGCCTGGATGGAATCGGCACCGGCTTGGCAGGCCTTCCGGACAACACCGGCAGCTACGCCACCGACAACACCGCCGACAACATTGTGGTCGGCTACCTGCAGGTGCCTGCGGGCGAAGGCGTGCCCCCTGCCCGGCGCGCCTTCGCATTCACCTCCGCCGACGGCATCATCGACTTCGGCCCCACCCTGCCCGCCGCCGCGGCGATGAGCTTCGCGACCGCCATCAACAACGTCGGCCAGGTGATCGGCGGCGGCCAGTGGGCCGATGGCTCGGCCTTCAATTTCCTCTACGACCTGCCGACCCGGAGCTTCCTCGACCTGGCGACCGTGCTGGACCCGCTGACCTCCGCCGGCTGGACCTCGCTCGCAATCAACGACTTGAACGACCTCGGCCAGATCGTCGGCACCGGCCTGTTCAACGGCCAGCAGCGGGCCTTCATGCTGGCGCCCTCCGGGCCGATGGCGCCGGTGCCCGAGCCGGCGATGTGGCTGATGCTGGCCCTGGGTGGCATGGGTGTGGCCGGCGCTGCCCGACGTCATTCCGGCGGACCCGCCTGAGGTTCAGGGCTGGCCGAGGAACAGGTACACCGATTCACTGCCGTCCCGTGCGCGGCCGAACGCGCCGTACACCGGCCCGAACGGCGTGTCGAGCGCGAGGTAGACCGATCGGCCCTGGCGGGTGAAGGCCCCTTCGCGGCTGGAAACGCTGTCGCCGATGCGCCCTGCCTCGGCCGAGACGCCGACGAAGGCGCCGTCCAGGAGGCCGGGCACGGACAGCCGGTAGTTGTAGATCAGCCGCCCGAAGGCGAGTTCGCGACCGAGGAACTGGCCCGTCTTGTAGCCGGACAGCCGCAGGAAGCCGCCCAGGCTGAAGAGTTCGTGCAGCGGCAGCGCGCCCGTGTCGAGCGCCTTGGCGCCTCGAAGGCCCACCTGCATCGAGTGCGCCCCCCAGGCCCGCGCCATGTTGAACGTGGCGGAGCCCTTGGTGTACGTCTCGTCGGCGCCGAGGCCCTCGCTGGAGGCATACAGGCGCAGTTCACCTTCCACCCCTGCGCGCGGAAAGCGCCGGTTGTCGAGCGTGTCATAGCGCACCCGGGCCAGCACGCCACCGGTGTCGGTCTGCGGCTGCAGCAGCTCGCCGGCCACCGTGCCGGTGTCGGTGATGAGCCGGGCGCGGCCCCGCCACACCCCGAGCCGCGCCTCTCCGCCGCGCCCGATGGGCGTGCCCACGTCCAGGCCCACGCCGAAGGTGCCACGTCGGTAGCGGGCGATGCGGTCGCCTTCCTCGTCGTACAGATCGAACGGCTCACGTGCGCCCTCGGCGCGCGCCGCGACGAAGACGCGCTGGGCCGGCGTCAGCGGCTGGTACCACTCGGTGACCAGCCGGTCGGTGTTGCCCAGCTGCACGTCATTGCGCCACTCGCCACCGAGGCGGTTCAGCCAGGTGGCGCGGTGGGTGCCCGACAGGTCGAAGACGGCATTGCCGGCCAGGTCGGTCGACAGACCCAGGCCGAAGCGGAGGTAGGTCGGCCCCCAGGACTTCTCCGCCACCTGGGCGGTGAGCACATGGCCCACGCCCGGCTCCTCGGTGAGCGTGTAGCCGACGCGCTCGAAGTCGCCCCGTGCGTAGATGCGGCGCACGTCGCCGTCGGCGCGGGACGCGTCGAAGACCTGTCCGCGCTTGGAGCGCATCACCGACGTCACGACTTCGGGGTCCACCCGCTCGGTACCCATGACGCGGACGTCCGCGAGCGTGCGCGGCACGCCGTCTTCCTTGACCGACGCGGCGGCTCGCCATGCGCGGTACTCCGCGGGCGCCACGGCGAACCGGGCCAGGCGCGCCGAGGCGTCCCGGGCGGCCCGCTCGCCGGCCTGTGCAGCGTCGGCCAGGCGATCGAAGTCGCCCGTGGTCACCGTGCCGAGGTCGGGCGTGAGCAGCACGTCGGCGTCGCGGATCTCGCGCACCGAGGCAGCCACGTTGGTGTTGGTCAGGATGCGGGTGATCTGGTCCGACACCGACAGCACCGAGCGGATCTCCTCACGCTTGAGCAGGGGCGTGCCGATGTTCACCGCGATGATGACGTCAACGCCGAGGGCGCGCGCCACGTCCACCGGCAGGTTGCGACTCGGCCCCCCGTCGACGAGCAGGCGGCCGTCGAGTTCAACGGGATCGACGACCGCGGGAATCGCCATGCTGGCGCGCACCGCCACCGCCAGGCTGCCCTTGTCCAGCACCACCATCTCCGAGGTGGCGAGGTCGGTCGCCACGGCGCGAAAGGGGATGGGCAGTTCGTCGAAATCCTGGGCGCGTTGCCGCTGCGTCAGTCGCCGCAGCACGGCCTCCATCGAGATGCCGGCCACGGCCCCTTTGGGCAATGCCAACTCACCTTGCCGGATGCCCATCTCGGGGCCGACGTAGTTCACCCGGTCATGCACCTTGGTGTTCATCGGCACTTCGGCCCGGTCGATGTCGCGGAACAGCATCGCGGTGTTCAGCCCGGCCATCTCGCGCTCGATCTCGGCCAGGGGCATGCCGGTGGCATAGGCCGCGCCGACGATGGCGCCGGCGCTCGTGCCGACGATGACGTCGATCGGCACGCCCAGTTCCTCCAGCACCTTCAGCACGCCGAGGTGGGCTCCGCCGCGGGCACCGCCGCCCGACAGGACGACGCCGATGCGCGGCCGGGCGCCGGCCTCGGGGCCGCGCGAAGCGCTTCGCGTGCGCTCGAGGAGTTCCGCTGAGGAGGTGGGTGCGGGTGCCGGTGCAGCCGAAGCGCCGACCGGTCCCAGGGCCATCGACGCCCCCGCACTGGCGGTGAGCGTCAGTGCAAGCGCCCATGCGCGCGCGGCCGTCCGTACGGCAGCAGATCGATTGCGGCCCATGCGGCCCTCCTCCCCAAGTGCTTCTTGTCGACGCGCGCCGGACGCGCTCCCCATCCGTCAGGTTCAGGCCGGCAGCGCGAGCGCCTTGGCTTCCTTCTGGATCCAGTCGCATTGTTTCGCATCGAGCCGGGTGCACAGCTGCATGCCGCTGTGGTGCTCGAAGATCTCCGCCACCCATTCGACGAACACGCGAACCTTGGGCGACAGGTGACGGTTGGAGGGGTAGACGACGTGGAAGGGCGTCGGGTCGGACAGCCATTCACCGAGGACCAGCTCGAGCGCACCGCACTCCAGGTACTGGTTGAAGATGTACGTCGGGAGCCGCCCCACACCGAGCCCGGCCAGGCAGGCGTCGACGTAGGCGTTGGTGTCGTTCAAGGTCAGCGGGCTGACGACCGGCAGCGAGACGCGTTGTCCGTCGCGCGAGAAGTCCCAGTCGAAGAGGTGGCCGGTGCGCTGCGAGAAGTAGTTCAGGCAGACGTGGTCCTTCAGGTCGTACGGGTCCGTCGGGCGGCCACGGCGCTCGAGGTAGCAGGTGGTGGCGCAGGTCACCACGTGCATGGTGCCCACACGGCGAGCGATCATCGATTGATCCTCGATCTCGCCGCCACGCAGCGCGCAGTCCACGCCGTCGCTCAACAGGTTCAGCGGGCCATCGCTGCAGCCGAGTTCGAGCTGGATGTCGGGGTAGCGTTCGAAGAAGGTGTGGAGCTGGGGAATCAGCAACCGGCTCGCCACCGCCGTGGCCACGTCCACTCGCAAGCGGCCGCGCGGATTCGCTTGCCGGGACGAGAACGACTCTTCAGCGTCACGAAGATCCTCGAGGATGCGGACACAGCGTTCGTAGTAGGCCGCGCCGTCGGCTGTGACCGACACCCGTCGCGTCGTGCGATGCAGCAGCCGCACCTTGAGGTGGGCCTCGAGCTCGGCAACGCTGGCCGAGAGGGTCGCCTTGGGGGTACCGAGCAGCTCTGACGCCCGGGTAAACCCGCCCGTGTCGACCACCGCCACGAAGGCCCGCATCGCTTTGATCGTGTCCATTGTCTGGATTCCTGAACAGTCATTCTCAGAAAAGACACTTTATCTGGACATCGCGGACAAATAAAGTTCTGCTGCACCGCACAAGCAGGCATTGCGTGATTTTGCCCAGTGCACCCCCTCCGTTCTGAAGCAGGCCATGAACACCCCTTCCACCCACAAGGACAGCGCAACCCCGGGCGCCGACCAGACCTTCGAATGGCCTGGCGCGTCGGGTCGCCTCACCTTGCGCCTGTACATCGGCACCCGCGCCAAGTCCGAGGCGCTGCTGGTGTTCTTCCCGCCGGGCGGCTTCGTGGAGGCGGACCTGGATGCTTCGGACGCCTGCCTGCGCGAGTTTGCCCAGGACTGCCAGGTCACCATCCTCGCGCCCAGCTACGCCGTGGCGCCCGAACACCCGTTCCCGGCGGCCATCGAGGACAGCCATGCCGTGCTGAGGATGGCCGCCGCCAAGGGCGCCCGGCTTCGCGGGTGGACCGGCCGGCATCTGCTGGTGGGCGGACTCGAGGCGGGCGGCAACCTGGCGGCGGTCTCGGCCTTGATGTCGCGCGACCGGCTCGGGCCGCGTCTGGCCGGACAGGTGCTGCTCATGCCGATGCTCGACCCGAGCATGCGCGAATCGCGCACGAGCCCGTTCGAACCCGTCGGGGCCGAAGGTGCCGCCCGCGCGATGACCGATGCCTACCGCGGCTACCTGCCCCGGGCAGCCGATCGGGTGCACCCCTACGCCTGCCCCATCGAGTCGAGCCGACTCGCCGGCCTTCCCCCCGCATTGATCATCCACGCCGAAGGCGACCCGCTCACCGCGGGTGCGATCGCCTATGCCGACAAGCTCGCTGCCGCCGGCGTCCCGGTCCAGCAGCTCTCCCTTCCCGCCAGCGCGCTCACCGACGCCGAGGAACGCTGCGAAGCCGCTGCGGACCCGGCCTGCGCCCAGGCCGTGAAGGCCTTCCTCGTTCCCTTTCTCAAGCCGGCCGCCGCCCACCCCGGGCGATCGGTCGCATCCGTTCTCTCTTCCCAAGTGCCTGAGGTGCCCCATGACTGACCGCCCCATCTCCTTCGCCCTGACCATCACCACCCTGGCGCTGGCCTCCGCCGGCCTGCTGACCCTGGGCGCCTGCTCCGACGGCATCGACGCCCAGGCGCAGACGGCCGCAGCCCCTCCACCCCCACCCGTGAGCGTCGCCGCCGTCGTGACGAAGAAGGTCGTCGAGCACCAGGAGTTTTCCGGCCGCATCGAGGCGGTGGAGTCGGCCGAGATCCGCGCCCGCGTGCGCGGCACGGTGGAGGCGATTCACTTCAAGCCCGGCTCCATGGTGAAGAAGGGCGACCTGCTCTTCACCATCGACCCCCGCGCGTACCAGGCCGAGATGCTGCGCGGCGAAGCCGCCGCGGCGGCCTCGGCCGCGAAGGCGGAGCTGGCCCGTACCGAGCTCGAACGTTCCAAGCGCCTGCTGGCCGACAATGCGATCGCGCAGCGCGACTTCGACGAGCGCGCCGCCAATGCCCGGCAGCTGGAGGCCGCCGCCCGTGCCGACCAGGCCGCGCTCGCCAGCGCCCGACTGAGCGTCGAGTACTCGGCCGTGCGCGCCCCGTTCAGTGGCCGCGTCGGCAAGGCCGAGGTCACCATCGGCAACCTGGTGGACGGCAATGTCGTGCTCACCTCGCTGGTGTCCGTCGACCCGGTCTATGTGAGCTTCGACGGCGACGAAGGCACCTACCTCGCGCTCGGCCCTGCCGCGCGCGGCGGCGCCGAGGCGGTGAAGGTGCGCATGGGCCTGGCCAACGAGACGGGCTTCCCGCGCGAAGGCCGCCTCGACTTCGTGGACAACCGCATCGACCCGACCTCCAGCAGCGTGCGCATGCGCGCCGTGGTCGACAACAAGAGCGGCACGTTGACGCCCGGCCTGTTCGCGCGCGTGCAGATCGGTGCCGAGGCCAACAGCGCGGAGTCCGTGCTGATCCACGACGCGGCCATCGGCACCGACCAGAACCGCAAGTACGTCTATGTCCTCGGCGAGGGCAACAAGGCCGAGTACCGCGTGGTCGAGCTCGGCCAGTCCATCGACGGCCTGCGTGTGGCCCGCACCGGCCTGAAGCCGGGCGAACGCATCGTCGTCAAGGGCCTGCAGCGCGTGCGCCCCGGCGCGCCGGTGCAGCCGGAGGAAGTGCCCATGGCCTCGCCCGCCGCCTCGGGCGTGACGGTGGCCTCGGCCAAGTAAGCCTTTCAGGGAAGACCTTCCATGCAATTTTCCAGATTCTTCGTGGACCGGCCGATCTTCGCGGCCGTGCTGTCCATCATCATCTTCCTCGGCGGGCTGCTCGCCATCTTCAAGCTGCCGATCTCCGAGTACCCGGAAGTCGTGCCGCCGTCGGTGGTCGTCAGCACGCGCTTCCCCGGCGCCAACCCGACGGTGATCGCCCAGACGGTGGCCGCGCCGCTGGAAGAGGCCATCAACGGCGTGGAGGACATGCTCTACATGTCGTCCCAGGCCACCGGCGACGGCGGCATGAACCTGACCGTCACCTTCAAGGTCGGTACGAACGTCGAACAGGCCGAGACGCAGGTACAGAACCGGGTGCAGCGCGCCTTGCCGCGCCTGCCGGAAGAAGTGCGCCAGGTGGGCGTCACGACCGTCAAGAGCTCACCCAACATCACGATGGTGGTGCACCTGCTCTCGCCCAACTCGACCTACGACGAGGTGTACCTGCGCAACTACGTGGTGCTCAACATCCGTGACCGCATGAGCCGCATCGCGGGCATGGGTCAGGTGCAGGTGTTCGGCGCGGGCGACTACTCCATGCGCGTGTGGCTCGACCCGCAGAAGGTTGCCGCCCGCGGCCTGACCGCGCCCGACGTGGTGGCCGCCATCCGCGAGCAGAACGTGCAGGTGGCCGCCGGCGTGGTGGGTGCCGCCCCCGCCAAGGACGCGCCCTTCCAGCTGTCCGTCAATGCCCAGGGCCGCCTGAGCACCGAGGACGAGTTCGGCGACATCATCATCAAGACCGGCGCCGAGACCGGCGGCGTCGTGCGCCTGCGCGACGTGGCACGCATCGAGCTCGGCTCGGCCGCCTACTCGCTGCGTTCGCTGCTCGACAACAAGCCGGCCGTGGCGATGGGCCTCTTCCAGGCACCGCAGTCGAACGCGCTGCAGCTGTCGACGGACGTGCGCGCCCTGATGGACGAGCTGAAGAAGGACTTCCCGCAGGACGTCGACTACGCCATCGTCTACGACCCGACCCAGTTCGTGCGTGACTCCATCAAGGCCGTGGTGAAGACCCTGCTGGAGGCCGTGGCCCTGGTGGTGCTGGTCGTGATCGTCTTCCTGCAGACCTGGCGCGCCTCCATCATCCCGCTGCTGGCCGTGCCGGTGTCGGTGGTCGGCACCTTCGGGCTGATGCTCGCCTTCGGGTTCTCGATCAACACGCTCTCCCTCTTCGGCCTGGTACTGGCCATCGGCATCGTCGTGGACGACGCCATCGTGGTGGTGGAGAACGTGGAACGCAACATCGCGAACGGGCTCAACCCGCGCGACGCCACGGTGCAGGCGATGAAGGAAGTGTCGGGGCCGATCATCGCGATCGCGCTCGTGCTGTGCGCCGTGTTCGTGCCCATCGCCTTCGTGTCGGGCCTGACCGGCCAGTTCTATCGCCAGTTCGCCCTGACGATCGCCATCTCCACCGTCATCTCGGCCTTCAATTCGCTGACCTTGTCGCCGGCCCTGGCCGCCGCGCTGCTGCGCCCGCACGACGCTCCGAAGGACCGCCTGTCGCGCGGCATGGACTGGGCGCTCGGCGGCTTCTTCCGCCGCTTCAACAAGTTCTTCGACCGCTCCTCGGCCCGCTACCAGGGCGGCGTGGGCAAGGTGCTGACGCACAAGACTGCCACCATCGGCGTGTACCTCGTGCTCGTCGTGCTGGCCGCGGTGATGTTCCGCGTGGTGCCGTCCGGCTTCGTGCCGTCGCAGGACAAGCAGTACCTCGTGGGCTTCGCCCAGCTGCCTGACGCCGCGTCGCTCGACCGCACCGAGAGCGTCATCCGCCGCATGACCGACATCGCCAAGTCGGTGCCGGGCGTGAAGAGCGGCGTGGCCTTTCCCGGCCTGTCGATCCACGGCTTCATGAACGCGCCCAACTCGGGCATCGTGTTCTACACGCTCGATGACTTCTCCGAACGCAAGGGCCCCGGCCTGAGCAGCGGAGAGATCGCCGCGGAAGTGAACAAGCGCCTCGGCGCCATCCAGGACGCCTTCATCATGGTCTTCCCGCCGCCCCCGGTGGACGGCCTCGGCGCCATCGGCGGCTTCAAGATGTACATCGAGGACCGCGCCAACCTCGGACAGGACGAGCTCTACAAGGCGGTGCAGGCCCTGCAGATGAAGGCCTGGCAGACACCTGAGCTGGCCGGCGTGTTCTCGGGCTACCAGATCAACGTGCCGCAGCTCGATGCGCGCGTGGACCGCACCAAGGCCAAGCAGCTCGGCGTGCCGCTGTCGGACATCTTCGACACCATGCAGATCAACCTCGGCTCGCTCTACGTGAACGACTTCAACAAGTTCGGCCGCACCTACCAGGTGATCGCCCAGGCGGATGCCCCGTTCCGCTCGGACGCCGCCTCCATCGGCCAGTTCAAGGTGCGCACCGCAAACCAGGAGATGGTGCCCCTGGGCAGCCTGATGAACGTGACCAGCACCTACGGCCCGGACCGGGTGGAGCGCTACAACTCCTTCATGGCGGCCGACTTCAACGGCGGCGCGGCCCCGGGCGTGTCGTCCGGCCAGGCGCAGGCCATCATGGAGAAGCTCGCCACCGAGACGCTGCCGCGCGGCATCAACTTCGAATGGACGGACCTCACCTACCAGGAGATCCTGGCCGGCAACACGATGGTCATCGTGTTCCCGCTGTGCGTGCTGCTCGTGTTCCTGGTGCTGGCCGCGCAGTACGAGAGCTGGACCTTGCCGCTCGCCGTGATCCTCATCGTGCCGGCGTCCATCCTGTTCGCACTGTTGGGCGTCTACCTGACCAAAGGTGACAACAACATCTTCACGCAGATCGCGCTGTTCGTGCTGGTGGGGCTGGCGTCGAAGAACGCCATCCTGATCGTCGAGTTCGCCCGCGACCTGGAGCACCAGGGCAAGGGCATCGTCGAGGCGGCGCTGGAAGCCTGCCACCTGCGGCTGCGCCCGATCCTGATGACGTCCATCGCGTTCATCATGGGCGTGCTGCCGCTGGTGTTCTCATCGGGCGCCGGTTCGGAGATGCGCCATGCCATGGGCGTGGCGGTATTCGCCGGCATGCTGGGCGTGACCCTCTTCGGTCTCTTCCTCACGCCCGTCTTCTACGTGCTGCTGCGCACGCTGGCCGTGCGCCTGGAGCGCGGCCGCCCGCCGCGCCGGCATGCCTCCCACGCGATCGAGGCCGAAGGAGCCTGACGAATGAACTTCTCCTCTTTGATCCAACCCGTGCTCACGCCGCTGGCCGCGGCCCTCGTGCTGGCCGGTTGCTCGCTGACCCCGGCCGTGCCCACCCCGGAGCTGGGTGTGCCCTCGGCCTACAAGGAGAGCCAGCAACCGGTGCTGCCTGAAGGTGCGGGCGGCGAATGGAAGCCGGCCGCGCCGTCGGAGGCGGTGGCCCGCGGGGAATGGTGGACGAGCTTCGGCGACGCGCGCCTCGATGAACTCGAAGCCCGCGCCGCCCAGGCCAACCCGACGCTCGCCGCCGCCGCTTCCCGCGTGAAGGCCGCGCGCAGTTCGCTGCGCGGTGCGCAATCGCTGCGCTCGCCGCAGGTCAGCCTGGATGCGGGTGCGGGGCGCTCGCGCTCGGCACCGGTGACGCTCGGCCAGCCGGACGGTGCCGCCGTGGGCCCCGGCACCACCTTGCAGGCCGGGCTCGGCGCGAGCTACGAGCTCGACCTGTTCCGCCGCGTGGAGAGCACGGTCAACGCCGCGCGGGCCGACGCCGAAAGCGTCGAGGCCTCGTACCGGTCGGTGCTCCTCGCGCTGCAGAGCGACGTGGCCCAGACCTACTTCGCGCTGCGCACGGCTGACGCCGAACTTGCACAGATCGACTCCACCATGAAGCTGCGCGACGAGAACGTGCGCCTCATCGACAAGCGGTTCCAGGCGGGCGACGTGGCCGAGATCGACGTGGCCCGCTCGCGCGCCGAACTCGCCACGGTGCAGGCCGAGGCCGCGGCGCTGCGCGGCGAACGTGCACGCCTCGAGCACGCGCTCGCCCTGCTGCTGGGCGAGGTGCCTGCGAACTTCAAGCTCGATCCGCTGCCGCTCGACGCCGGCGTGCAGGTGCCCGTGGTGCCACCCGGCCTGCCGTCGACCCTGCTCGAACGGCGACCGGACGTGGCCGCCGCCCAGTTCGCCATGCAGGCGGCCACCGCACGGGTGGGCTCCACGCGCGCCGCCATGTTCCCGGCACTCGCCCTCACCGCGAACGCCGGCTATGCATCGTCCGAGCTGGAGAACCTCTTCAAGTGGAGCAGCCGCGCCTGGCTGGTGAGCGCCGTCTTCTCGCTGCCCATCATCGATGGGGGGCGCAACAAGGCCGCCATCACCTATGCCGAGGCCCAGCTCGACGGCGCCGTGGCGCAGTACCGCGAGTCGGTGCTGCAGGCGTTCGCGGATGTCGAGGGCAGCCTCGCCGGCCTGCGCAGCGTGCGCGAGCAGGTGGCCTACACCGACACCGCCGTCGCCTCGGCGCGGCGTGCCGCCCAACTGGCCGACACGCGCTACCGCGCCGGTGAAGACAGCTACTTCCAGCTGATGGACGCGCAGCGCAACCTGCTCTCCATCGAACGCCGCGCCGTGCAGCTGCGCGGCCTCTGGGCCACGAACACGGTCGGGCTGATCCGCTCGCTCGGTGGGGGCTGGCAGGCACCCTGACCTACCCGTCAGGACCGGCCTCCCCGGGCCGCCGCCGGCAGATCGCCGCGGCGGCTTTTTTTTTCGCGCACAGCCAGCCAGCCAGCATGCCAGCCAGCCAGCCAGCAAGCCGCCCGGGCTACCGTCCCCCTTTTGCGGGAGACCGCGCCGGGAATTCGCCCCGGCGGACGAGTAACTTTTCTGCTGGTGCAGAAAAGTCACCAAAAGAGCACCTGAACACCAGCTTCAGCTTATTCGGCCCTGCTGCTCCTTCTCTGCGGGACTCGCGCGGCGAGCGCCGAGGACGTGATGACGCCAGGACTTCTCGCCAGGCTCGGACTCGCGGGGTCTGCCTCCGTGAGCGCCCGATTCAATCGAGCCATTCGCGTCGTTCCGCGAAAGGCGGAACATCCTGCTGAGGGACGGCGCGCGCCTGCACGCGCCGGGATCTTCAACAAGGTCCGCCAAGCCGCGCAACCAACCGGGGTCACGTCTCCCATTTCGCAACCAACCGGGGTCAAGTCTCCCATTTCGCGTCGCGCGGGGCATGCAGTGGGATCAGGTCCTTCACGGCCAGGATTCACGCCACTGATCCTTCCGCTCAGGTCTGCGTTCTTGCATCTGGCGCAAGCCGCTTCGCTTCGTCCTGCATGGCCTTCTGGCGGCGCTCCTGGGCCAGCCACTGTCGACGCAATGCAGCAACGGACGTTGGGGCGGCGGACGTCAGGAAGTCGAGGCTTTCGATCCGGTCGATGCGGAACACACGGAAATCACTGCGCAGTTCGCACCAGGCCATGAGGGCCTGCACGCCGGCCACGTAGCCGACCATGAACGGCCACACCACGCGCTCGCTTCGGGTGCCCGCTTCATCGATGTAGCGCACGGCCAGCTTGCGGCCGCTGCGGCTCCATTCACGCAGCCGGCCCACGACCAGGCCGATACCCTCGGCTCGAATGCCCGGCGGCACGCCGATCACCGGATCGTCAATGGCCACCCGCAAATGGGGGGGCACGACGGCGGCGATCTTGGCCAGGACGTCTGCGGCCGCCTTGGCCAGGCCGGCATCACCATGGGCGGCCACCCACTGCGCGCCGAGCACCATGGCCTCCAACTCATCGGTGGTGAGCATCAGGGGCGGCAGGTCGAAACCACGCTCCAGTTCGTAGCCGATGCCGGCCTCGCTGCGGATCGGAACCCGCTGGGCCATCATGGCGCCGAGGTCACGGTAGACGGTACGCCGACTGGTTTCGAGCGTGTCCGCGATGGCCTGTGCGGTGAGGGGCCCCTTTGCACGGCGAAGGACCTGCAGGATCTCGAATAGGCGTTCGGCGCGGCGCATGGCGGGATTGTTGGAGGGGCGTAGCGGCCCTGATTCAGGGCACGGCGACAAGGATCACGCTGGACAGAAGACTGCCAATGAGGAACATCGGCGCGCTGACGAGCGAGTATAGGAACGGCCGCGGGAACAGCGGGTTGATCGCGATGTTGACGGTCATCGGCACCAGGTAGCCCAGGCCGACCAGCAGCCCGAGCGTCAGGGCGCCGACGATGTCCACGATGCCGAGGGCCTTCACCAGCACGGCGGTGGTGGCGATGTTGGCGGCACTGCAAAAGAACGGCCCGGCGAGGAATCGCAGACGAGGCTTGGCAGGCGGTCCGCCAGCCAAGCCCAGTGCCGCGGCATATGGACGGGCAAAGAGGACGGCGAACCACACGCCTCCGAGGAAGAAGTGGGCGACGCTTGCGGCCAGGAGGGCCAGGCCGTCGAGCTGGAAGAGGGCTTCGGTCATGTGGATATGTGAAACGAGAAGGAAGAACCGTGAGGCGCGGCGCCCCCGACAGCAGCGTGGCGCGGCCTGTCGTCGGCGTGGCCACTGTATGAACAGGCTGTGGCCACCGTGCTGGCCACAGCCTCGCCGCTGGCGTCGGCAGCGCGCCACATCGGCCTGGCATGTGACGAAAGGCCGACTTTTCAGGTCTCGGCCTCCCCTCACCTCGCTGCGCGCCATCGCCGCGCCGCCTCTCCACAGCCGTTGGTGCGTGACACGGTGCACACCCGCTTCACCAGCGCGTCGCTTGCGGCGCGATAGCATCCGACCCCAAAAGCCGCGCACGGGTGCGACGGCCAGGGAGCCAGAACAATGACCGGGGTTGACCACGCTGCAGAGAGAGAGTCCGGGAGCGAGCCACGTCCGGAACCACCGGCGTCCGATCTGCCGCCGGCAGACCGCCCACCGCGAGGCGACTCCGGCGGTCTGCGCCTACGTCCGTGGTTTCGGCAAGCGGCCCGGGCGCTGAGCTTTCGACCTGTTCGACCGGACCACCTCCGCGGTGGTCCGGCCATGCTCGTCGTCCTGACCATCGCCTTCTTCGCGACCGCGCTGGGGGCCCAGCGCGCCTACATCGACGGCCCGGCGCAGTTCTACTGGACCGGTGTGCTCCAAGGCTGGGCGGGCGTCGCCATCGCCGCCTGGCTGTGCTGGACGGTCGCCCGGTCAAGCGCGGGCGGCCGCGGGGTCGCAGACGAGGTCATCGTGCCCATGGATGCCGGCACGCTGATGACCGTGTTGACGGCCGCATCGCTCATCGTCGGCGTCGCCTTCAGCGGCTTGAACCTGCTGGTGCAGCGCGTGGTCGGGCCGATCGACGAATGGCCCGTGGCGCTGAGCTGGGTCCTGTGGCTGCTCCCGATGGGCTGGCTGGGCCTTGCGAAC
The DNA here is from genome assembly GCF_964253025.1 of Rhizobacter sp. LjRoot28. Classification (NCBI taxonomy): domain Bacteria; kingdom Pseudomonadati; phylum Pseudomonadota; class Betaproteobacteria; order Burkholderiales; family Sphaerotilaceae; genus Rhizobacter; species Rhizobacter sp. LjRoot28. The sequence continues at coordinate 4,756,904 of NZ_CAXUQC020000001.1, read as the reverse complement.
CTGCGACTGCTGTGGCGCCAAGCGGGCTCGCACGCGGTGCGGGCGCTCTGCGTGCTGATCGTGCCCCTGCCCCTGCTCGTCGGCAGCTGGCTCCAGCCCATCGTGTTCTGGTGGCCCGAGCCGCCGGAAGACACGAGCGAGGTACGGCACCTGCGACTCACCGACGACGTGCTGGCCGCGCAGGCCCGCTTCACGGCCGGGGCGCCAGCCCCGCTGAGCCCGCCGGTGCCGGGGCGCGTGAACCTGTACGCCATCACCTATGCGCCTCACGCCACGGAAGATGTGTTCATGCGCGAGAGCGCCGTGGTCGCCAAGACCCTGGCCGACCGGTTCGACGCCGGCGAGCGCACGGTGCAGCTGGTCGTCCATCCCGACACGGCCACCTCGTTCCCGTGGGCCACGCCTGGCAACCTGCGCAACACGCTCGCGCAGATGGCCCGCGTGATGGACCGCGAGCGGGACGTGCTGTTCATTCACCTGACCTCGCACGGTGGGCAGGACGGCAAGCTCGCCGTCAGTGCCTGGCCCCTGTCGCTGGAGCCGGTCACACCGGGCGACCTGAAGCAGTGGCTGGACGAGGCGGGCATCAAGTGGCGGGTGATCTCGGTGTCGGCCTGCTATTCCGGCAGCTGGATCGAACCGCTCGCCGACGACAACACTCTGGTGATGACGGCCGCCGATGCGGACCACACGTCCTACGGCTGCGGCCGGCGCTCGACGCTCACCTTCTTCGGGCGCGCCATGTACGAAGAAGGAATGCGCGCGACCTGGTCGTTCAAGGACGCGCATGCCGAGGCGCGCAACGTCATCGAAGTGAGAGAACAGGAGGCCGGCAAGACCGACGGCTATTCGAATCCGCAGATCAGCGAAGGGCGTGCGATCGCGCCCGTGTTGGAGCGGCTCGAGCAGGAGCGGCGTGCCGCCCAGGCGGCGGGACACCGCGTCGAGCCTGCACGCGAGGGAGCCACCTCGAAGGACTGAATCCGTGTCTCGCGGCCGGCAACGTGCCCGGGCACTTCCAAAGCCGATCGGCCGTGTTCAGGCAGACCATCCAGGCGCATACTCGCCCACGGGCACCGCGCTTCGTCGGCGCCCGCTTCGCGCAAGCGCCGAGTTCCTGGCCCGCAGTCGAAGGACCTCTCCGTTGTGCCGCCACGACCGTGTTCACACGAGGAGAGCCCCATGCGCACCCTTTCGCTCCCTGCCATCGCGCTGTCGAGCCTGATGTTGGCCGGCGTCCCGGACGCCTCGGCCGAGCGGGTCACGATGACCTACCGGAATCTCGAGTTCCAGGGCGCCGGCTACCTGACCAGCGACCCGCCACCGGCCGGCTTCACGCAGGCGCTGATGGGCTCGGGCCCGTCATGGGCTCAGTTCGTCTATGACGATGCGAGGCTGGGCGCATTCGGCCCGATCACCGACGTGCCGCTCGGCTTTCGGTTCGATACCTTGCACTCGGTCACCCTGTCCCTCGGCGGGAATGTGTTCGAGACGCGGTTCACGACCAACTCGCTCGGCTCGTTCACCACCTACCGGTATCCCAACAGTCTCAGTTGGTGGAACGCGGGCGGGTTGGTCGCCTCAGGCCCCACGATCCTCGGCCTCAGGCCGTACATCGTCGACGTGTCCGGCAGCTATGCCGACGCGCCGGATGTCTTTCCGTCGGCCGCCGCGCTCAGCGGCCCGGGATGGCAGGCCGGGTTGTCGTTCTACACGCCGCTCGGCAATGTGGTCAACGTGTCCTTCGGGCCCGGCACCTCGGTCGTCTCGCCCGTCCCCGAGCCGGCGACGATGCTGCTGCTGGGCGCCGGGCTTGCCGTGGTGGCGGGCGGCGTGCGTTGGCGAAGAGACGGCCGTCAGCCGCGCAGCCCCGAAGCGACTGGAACGCCGAGGCGCGCCAGGTCATCGAAGTGAGAGCGCAAGAGGCCGGCAAAGCGGCCTGCTCATGAGCGCACGACACCGGCAGGCAGGCCGGTCGGACGGGCTGACCCGACCGACCCCTCGCCGAGGACGGGCCGCCTCGCTCGCGAGGCAGCCCCTCGGCTCAGCCGGCGTACGGGCCGGTCGGAGCCCGGATCAACGGCGGCGGCGACGCGCCCCGAAGGCAGCAAGCCCCGCGCCCATCAGGGCCAGGGACCAGGTCGCGGGTTCCGGCACCGGCGCCGCAATGGGGCCGTCGGTGATGGTCGCCCATGCGTACGTCATCAGCGTGCCATGCTGCCCGTCGACCACGTCGATGATGAGGGAGAGCGTGCCACCCCGGCTGCCGTCGGCGAAGGTCGGCCCCAGGCGAAGTTCATCCAGTGCGTACTGGACGTCCTGGCCGTTCACGCTCAGGGTCGCTTGCGCGCTTCCCGATGTCGTACCGAACCCGGAACCGCCCACCCGGTAGTCGACTTCGAACGTGTGTCGCCCCGCGCCGGAGAAGATGAGGTGCTGCTGCATGAAGGCCTCTGCGCCAGTGCCGCCGGTGCCGTCCGGCCGGATGCCCGTGGCCTCGGCGAAGAGCCGGTCGGGGCCCGCCGTCGCGAACTGGTGTTCATCCCCGACGTCCCTCGTTGCCGTCACGGTCGCCGCCGGATCGAGCGTGTACTGCCTGCATCCGTCGACGTACGGCTCGGAGCAGACGTCCGCGCTGCGGTTCCACCACGTCGTGCTCCACCCGGCCACGATGCCGTCGGCGGGATCGGTGTCGAGCACGGTGTGTCGGAAGCTCGCGCGGTCGATCTCGGCAAACAGCGTCGGCGCGGCCCATGCTGGCGCGACGAAGGCCGCAGCGAGGGTCGCGGCGGCAATGGCTTTCTTGTAGATCATGTTTCTCCCTTGGTTGCATCGAGCGCGTAGATTCGCGCCCGCGGGAGTCTTGCACCCGGGCGATGAAACAGTGAGGGAAAACCGGAAGGGGCTCACGCGAACCCCATGAACGCGGGGGCCTCGGCCAGCGTTCCGGGCCGTTCTCAAGGGCAATGAGCCAGATTACGCCACTCGATTCGGTCGGTGGAGAGCCCTTCCGCTCGCCACGCCGTCGGTGAGCTCACGGCCCGAGGTGCGCTGGGAACCGTCGCGTGACGCCGGCTCGCTGTCGAGCCGAGCGCCGCAGGTCAGAGAAACCGCCCAAGCCAGATCGATGCGATGAACGCGCCCCCGAGCGTGAGCAGCCAGGCCTGCACGGGCGGCCGCTCGGTGCGCGGGCGGCTCTCCACGTGGCGGTGGCTCATGAAGAGGGCGATGGAAGCACCGCCGCAGAGCACGAAGACGAGCGACAGCACCATGCCGGCGATGGAGCCGTCGTGGTGGGCGGAAATGCCCATCACCATCTGTCCCATGAGCAGGCCGGCAGCGGAGCAGGACAGCGTGTCGTTGGACACCAGGGGCAGGATGGACTTGGCAGGCGACTTGTTCATGGGGGTCTCGCGTTGAAGCCATCAATTTAGCCCGGTGCGCCGCCGCGCAGTGCCCGGAAAACGTGCAGTTCCTGGCGTCATTTCCGGGTTTCGGCCCCGCTCGCCGGAATCGGCGGGCGCCTGCGGCGGCGAAAGCCCTGCCTGCCTGCGGGCACGCCGCGCTGGCTATCCTTGCCCGTGATGACGACGACGGACGATCTGGTGGTCGCGCGCCCCGAGGGCCTGTACTGCCCGCCGGGGGATTTCTACATCGACCCCTGGCGGCCCGTCTCCCACGCGCTGATCACGCACGCCCACGGGGACCACGCCCGCTCCGGCCATGAGCACTACCTGGCCGCGGCCGCCGGAGAACACGTGCTGCGCGCCCGCGTGGGCGACGTGCACCTCGACACCCTGCCCTACGGCGAGCGCCTCAGTCACCGTGGCGTGACGGTGTCATTCCACCCCGCCGGCCATGTGCTGGGCTCGGCGCAGATCCGGTTGGAACACGACGGCCGGGTGTGGGTCGTCTCCGGCGACTACAAGACCGGGCCGGACCTGACATGCCCGCCCTTCGAGCCGGTGCACTGCGACACCTTCATCACCGAGTCGACCTTCGGGCTGCCGGTGTTCCGCTGGGCACCCCAAACCGAGGTGTTCGCCGGCATCAACGACTGGTGGCGAGCCAATGCGGCGGCCGGCCGCGCCTCGGTGCTGTACGCCTATGCGTTCGGCAAGGCCCAGCGGATCCTGGCCGGGATCGACCCCGCCATCGGCCCCATCGTGACCCATGGTGCGATGACCTCGCTGAACGCGGCCTACCGCGCCAGCGGCGTCGCGCTGCCGCCCACGCAGCTGGTCTCGGAGACGGACCCGGCGGACCTGAAGCGCGCCCTCGTCATCGCCCCACCGTCCGCCCAGGGCAGCCCCTGGCTCAAGCGCTTCGGCGAGTTCAGCGACGCCTTCGCCTCCGGCTGGATGCAGCTGCGCGGCACCCGCCGGCGGCGCGGGCTCGACCGCGGGTTCGTGCTGTCCGATCACGCGGACTGGCCCGGCCTGCTGGAAGCGATTGCCTCCACCGGCGCGCCGCGCGTGATCGTGACGCATGGCTATGTGGACCCCCTCGTGCGCTACCTCGCCGAGCAAGGCTACGAGGCGGGCGCCTTCAAGACGGAGTACGGCGACGAGGCGGACGAGGCCCCCGGCAGCACGGAGGCCTCCGACGCACCGCCTGCGCCGGCGATGCCGGCCGTGCCGGAGGGCGACGCATGAAGGCCTTCGCGCGGCTCTTCGCTGAACTCGACGCCACCACGTCCACGCGCGCCAAGACCGAGGCACTGGTCGGCTACTTCAAGAGCGCGCCGGCGGCCGACGCGGCCTGGGCGCTGTACATGCTCGCGGGCGGCAAGCCCCGCCAGACCGTGCCCACGGCGCTGCTCCGTTCAACGGCCCGCGAGATGGCCGGCATTCCGGAGTGGCTGTTCGACGAGAGCTACAACATCGTGGGCGACCTGGCCGAAACCGTGGCCCTCGTGCTGCCGCCGCCCGGTGGGGCGGTGGAGGTGCCGCTGCACGTGTGGATGCAGGAGCGCCTGATCGCCCTGCGCGGCCAGACGCCCGAGGCCACCGCCCACGCCTTGCGCACGTACTGGAACGAGCTCGACACGGCCGGCCGCTTCATCCTGACCAAGCTCATCGGCGGCGGCTTCCGGGTCGGCGTGGCGCGCAACCTGGTGGTGCGGGCGCTCGCGCAGTCCGCGGGGCTCGACGCCAAGGTCCTGGCCCAGCGCATGATGGGCTACACCGACAAGCAGCACACCCCAAGCGCCGCCGCCTTCACCGCGCTGCTCGACCCTGACCATGTGGCCACGGCCAGCGGCCAGCCCTACCCCTTCTTCCTGGCGCATCCCCTCCAGGCGCCGGTCGAGTCGCTCGGAAACCGGGCCGACTGGCTGGTCGAGTGGAAGTGGGACGGCATCCGTGCGCAACTGATTCGCCGCGGCGGTGAGTCGTGGCTCTGGTCGCGCGGGGAGGACCTGTTGAACGGCCGGTTCCCCGAGTTGGATGCGGCCCACGGTCAGCTGCCCGACCACACCGTCATCGATGGCGAGATCGTCGTCTGGCGCGAAGGCCGGGTGATGCCCTTCGCCCAGTTGCAGCAGCGCATCGGGCGCAAGAACGTCACGAAGAAGATCCTCGGCGAGGCGCCCGTGGCCCTGCTCGCCTACGACCTGCTCGAGCACGAAGGCCAAGACCTGCGCGCGCGGCCGATGCACGAGCGGCGCGCCCTGCTGGAGCAGGTGATCGGGCGACGTGAAGGCTCGCCGCTGCGGGTGTCGCCGCTGGTCGACGCGCCCGACTGGGCGTCTCTTGCCGCGCTGCGCGACGAGTCACGCGCGCGCGGCGTGGAGGGCTTCATGCTCAAGCAGCGGGACGGCCACTACGGCACCGGCCGCACCAAGGACGTGGGCCTGTGGTGGAAGTGGAAGATCGACCCGTACACCATCGATGCGGTGCTGATCTACGCGCAAGGCGGCCACGGCCGCCGCGCCAATCTCTACACCGACTACACCTTCGCCGTATGGGACGGCGTGGCGGGCGACGCCGAGAACCCGCGCCGCCTCGTGCCCTTCGCCAAGGCCTACTCCGGCCTCACGGACGAAGAGATGCGCCAGGTGGACCAGCGCATCCGCCAGACCACCACCGAGAAGTTCGGCCCGGTGCGCAGCGTGACGCCGACCTTGGTGGTCGAACTCGGCTTCGAGGGCATCCAGGCGTCGCCCCGCCACAAATCGGGCATTGCGGTGCGCTTCCCCCGCATGCTGCGCCTGCGCTGGGACAAGCCGGTGGACGAGGCCGATACGCTGGAGACCCTGCGCGCGCTGATCGCGCCGGCGCCCGCCCCATGACGCCCCTGCAGGCGGTGCAGGCCTGGCTGGCCGAGCGCGGCTGGGAACCCTTCGCCTTTCAGCGCCGTGTCTGGCAACACCTGAAGGCCGGGCGCAGCGGCCTGCTGCATGCCACCACCGGGGCCGGCAAGACCTATGCGGTGTGGCTCGGGGCCCTGGCCGCGCTCGGCGGCCGGGCACCTGCCCGGGGCGCCCCGCCGCTCACCGTGCTGTGGCTCACGCCCATGCGCGCCCTGGCCTCGGACACGCTCGCCTCCTTGCAGGCCGCGGCCACCGACCTCGCGCCCCACTGGACGCTCGACATGCGCACGGGCGACACCGGCAGTGCCGCGCGGGCCCGGCAGGCGCGGCGCCTGCCCACCGCGCTCGTCACCACACCCGAAAGCCTGAGCCTGCTGCTGACCCAGGAGGACGCGCGCCAGCAGTTGGCAAGCGTCGCCCTGGTCGTGGTGGACGAATGGCATGAGCTGATCGGCAACAAGCGCGGCGTGCAGGTGCAGCTGGCGCTCGCCCGACTGAAGCGGTGGAACCCGGCGCTGCGGGTGTGGGGGCTGTCGGCCACGCTCGGCAACCTGGCCGAAGCGCGTGACGTGCTGACCGGCGAGGACGGCGTCATCGTGCAGGGCCAGGTGCCCAAGCCCCTGCTGATCGACACCCTGGTCCCCGCCGAGGTGCAGCGCTTTCCCTGGGCCGGCCACCTGGGCCTCAGCATGCTGCCGGCCGTCATTGCCGAGATCGAGTCCAGCCGCAGCCTGCTCGCCTTCACCAACACCCGCTCGCAGGCGGAACTCTGGTACCAGGCCATCATCGAGGCGCGTCCCGATTGGGCGGGCATCGTGGCGCTGCACCACGGCTCTCTCGACCGTGCGGTGCGCGAATGGGTCGAGGCCGGCCTCAAGGGCGGCACCTTGAAGGCCGTGGTGGCCACCTCCAGCCTCGACCTGGGCGTGGACTTCTCGCCGGTCGAGCGGGTGTTGCAGATTGGCTCGGCCAAAGGCGTGGCGCGGCTGATGCAGCGCGCCGGCCGCTCGGGCCACTCGCCGGGGCGGGCCTCGCGGGTGACGCTCGTACCGACGCACAGCATCGAGCTGCTGGAAGCGGCCGCGGCCCGCCGCGCCGTGCACGCAGGCCAGGTGGAGCCGCGCCACAGCCCCGACAAGCCGTTCGACGTGCTGGTGCAGCACGTGGTGACCGTCGCACTCGGCGGAGGCTTCGAGGCCGATGCGCTGTACGAGGAGGTGCGCAGCACCGCGGCGTACCGCACGCTCGGGGCCGAGGAATGGCAATGGGTGCTGGACTTCGCCGGCCGGGGCGGCCCCTCGCTCGCCGCCTACCCCGACTACCGGCGCATCGTGGCCGCGGACGACGGCCTGCACCGGGTGAGCGACCCCCAGCTGGCGCGGCGCCACCGGATGTCGATCGGCACCATCGTCAGCGACGCCAACCTGCGCGTGTCGTTCCTGCGCGGCCCGGTGCTGGGGACGATCGAGGAGGGCTTCATCGCGCGGCTGAAGGCGGGCGAGTGCTTTCTCTTCGGCGGCCGGCTGCTGGAACTGGTGCGGGTGCATGACATGACGGCCTGGGTGAAGGCCGCGCGGGGCCGCCGACCGGCGGTGCCACGCTGGAACGGCGGCAAGATGCCGATGTCGTCCGAACTGGCCGCCGCCATGCTGGCCGAGATGGCCGACGCCCGCCCCCTGCTGGAGCCCGGGCGCCGCCGCAGCGCCTCGCCGGAGATCACCGCGCTGTTGCCGCTGCTCTCGGTGCAGCAACGCGGGTCGGCATTGCCCCAGCCCGACACCGTGCTGGTCGAGCATTTGCGCTCGCGCGAAGGCCATCACCTCTACATCTATCCCTTCGCCGGACGGCAGGTGCACTTGGCGCTCGCCACCCTGTGGGCCTACCGATTCGCCCGCATCGCGCCACGCCAGTTCTCGGTGTCCTTCAACGACTACGGCATGGAGCTGCTGAGCGACGAACCGGTCGATGCCCACCTGCTGCCTTCGCTGCTCGGCACCGAGAACCTGTTGCCGGACGTGCTGGCGAGCATCAACGCCGCGGAGCTCTCGCTGCGCCGCTTCCGCGAGATCGCCCGCGTGTCGGGCCTGGTGTTTCCCGGCTTCCCCGGCGCGGGCAAGAGCGCGCGGCAGATCCAGGCCTCCAGCAGCCTCTTCTACGAGGTGTTCCGCAAATACGACCCCGAGAACCTGCTGCTCGGCCAGGCCGAGCGCGAGGTGCTGCGCCAGGAGTACGAGATCGACCGCCTTGCAACGACGCTCGAAGCGCTGCAGCAGCGCCGCTGGGACATCCACGAGGTCGAGCGCTTCAGCCCCTTTGCCGTGCCCCTGCTGGTGGAGCGCTTCCGCGAGCGCCTCGGCAGCCGTGAACTGCAGGAGCGGCTGCAACGCCTGCTCACCGAACTCAATGCCGCTGCCGAACGACCCTGATCACCGGCTGGCCCTGCCGCCGCTGCAGCTCGTGCTGATGCCCGAGCGGGCGGTGTTCGAGCCGGTGAGCCGCACCCTCTACGTGGCCGACCTGCACCTCGGCAAGGCCGCCGTGTTCCGCGCGCGCGGCCTGCCCGTGCCGCAGGGCACGAGTGCCGGCACGCTGCTGAGGTTGTCCCGCGCCATCGACCGCAGCGGCGCGCAACGCCTGGTGGTGCTGGGAGATTTCCTGCACGCCCGGGAAAGCCAGTCACAAGGCACCCTGGAGGCGCTCGGCGCCTGGCGGGCCGCCCATCCGGACCTGCCGTGCTTCGTCGTCGAAGGCAACCACGACCGCCATGCGGGACGGGTCGCGGCCCACTGGGGCTTCGAGCAACTCAACGGTGACTACGTCGACGGCGCCCTGCGCGGCGTGCATGACCCGGCCGGTGCATCCGTCGCGACCCACTGGACCCTCGCCGGCCACGTGCACCCGGTGGTGCGCCTCGGCAGCCGGCACGACACCCTGCGTTTGCCCTGCTTCTGGCTTCACAAGCGGGTGCTCACCCTGCCCTCGTTCGGCGAGTTCACTGGCGGCTACCTGATCCGGCCGGCGCCGGGGGACGCGCTTTTTGCGGTTGGCGAGCAGGTGTTGCCCTTGCCGGTGCGCTGAGCCCGAGGGGCCAGCCTCGTCGAGCGTCGGTGCGCCACCCCATGCAGGCCTGCCGATCCGCCCACCTGAGCCGCCCCCTCAGTCAGGGGGCGGGCCGGCAATTCCCGGGCACCGCTTGATCTATGTCGCGTGCGGGTCGTCGCAACGTCCGTACCCTCAACGGGTTTCTTTCTCCGTCCGACGCCATGCACACCCTGCGGGCCACAGTCGTGGTCTTTCTCTCCCTGATCTCTGCGAGCTGCTCCCGAGCCCCAGACGCGACCGCACCGAAGGGCGCCACGGCTCAACACGGGCCTGCACAGGTCTCGACGGACGCGCTTGCGCAGTTCGGGGCGCTCGAAGCGCAGGCCCTCGCCGGCGACGAGGCCGCGCAGCGCAAGGTAGCTCACTGGTTGAGCGGCGGCAACAGCGGTCGGCCTCCGACCAATGCGGTGGTGGGGTGCGCCTGGCGACTCGTCATCATCGACCGCGCGACCCCGGCGCCGACGCCCGAAGACCTCGCGCACAAGGAGCGCTACTGCGACCAACGCCTGGCCCCCGCCCAGCTCGAGGCAGCCGCTGCCCAGGCGAGGGCCCTGAGGCGAGGCATGCAGGGTGGTGAGACGGTCGCCCGACGGTAGCCGACCGATCGCGCTGAAGCACGCGTGAGACGTGCCCCGGTCGCGACTTGAAATGCACTACCGCGCCAGCGGCGAGCTTGCGGGCCAAGGCGCCGAGTCGGCCAGCCTGAGGACGAGGTCCCGCGTACCGGTTTGTCGGTATGCTCTCGGCCACAAGTCGAACACTCACAACCATCAGGGAGGGAATTCATGTCGCTCGTCCGCTTCGTTGCCGCACTCGGCATCGCATGGGCCGGTCTGCCGGCCGTCGCCGCCACACCTCAAGCCCGCGCATTCGTCGACCTCGCATCGTTCTCATACACCGTCGAGGACACGTCGCTCGACGACGGGTTCGACGCCGCTTTCTCGTTGGGCGAGCCCTACTTCTTCGCGACCGCCTGCATCGGCCCGGGCGAAGCGGCCATCTGCCAGCAGCCGGGTACGCCCGCCGTGGGCGAGTACGGCATCGTCGACCCCATCACGTTGACCCACACCGTCCCGGGGGCGGCCGGCACTGCCACCATCGCGCCCTCCGGTCTCTGGTCCGAGCTGTCGGCGACCGGCGGCACGGGACCGAAGGGGGTCAACGCCAGCTACAGCGGCGGCGGCACGGGCACCGGCTCGGGTCGCGTGACGTTCTCGGTGGACTACCGCGTGGAGGCCGGCGGCCTCGATGGCCTCAGCTGGCGCGAGACGCTCGCATGGACCGGCATCATCCTGTTCCCTGGCGTGAGCCAGCAGCAGGTCGAAGCGCTGGCCGTTGGCCCCGCCCTCGGCAGCGAGGTGAAGACAGGACGCCTGAGCATCTCCTACGATTTCACGGACGGCCAGTACCTCGGCGTCTTCATGCAGGCGCACACGCACCAGATCGGCTTGGCCGCCCCCGTGCCGGAGCCGGCCACCTGGGCCATGCTGCTCACCGGCGCCGTCGCCCTCGGCGCGCACACCCGACGCCGACGCGCATGACAGCGTGACAGCGTTCTGCCGCCGGGCGCCCAGTCCGGTGGCAGGGCTGAAGCGCAGTCCGAGTTGCGAGTTGAACGAACGAGCGCTCCCATGTGAGTGGCGATCGTCGAATCGCCATTCACAGGGGATCTGCCTTCGTCGGTACATCAAGGACTGGCGATCCGGCCGCTGCGGCCGCCGAACATCACGTCGCCTTCCCAACTGCGCTTCGAAAGAACGCGGGCCGGCAAACCTGCGACCTGACCCCGCGCCTTCCATTCACTTCGACAGCAGCGCGTCGTAGCGCCTCACCGCGTTCAAACCGGCATCGCTGTCGGTCATCAACTCGAGAATGCCCGTCTGCACCGAGCACTCCGGATCGAGGTTCTGGGCGGTGTCCCGTGCAGGGTCGTATGCAGATTCAGCCGCGAACTGCCGCCGGGCGTGCTCGTAATGGGGGGATCGGCGAAGCCGTGAGATCAACCCCGGATGACGAGCGGTGAACCGTGACAGCGCCCGCTCGTGCGCGGCCGCCGTTTCCGGAAAAGCATGCGGGCACCGGGACCGGGACCCGTCCACCAACGCGTAGAGGCTCGCGACCGCTTCGGCGGCCGTCTGCGCCCCACCGCGGCCATCGGCAGCATGCGCCGACGCCCCTGTCCACAGAAGGATGACGCCGATGACAAACGCCTGAACTGCAGTTCCAGTCGGGAACTTCGCGAACGGTCGCGCGTGGGACAAAATGATGGCAGGGGAGTGCATGGCCGATGGTAGCGCTGGCGGCTACCGCTGTGATGAGCTGCATCTTCCCGCAGGCGCATGCCCAACGCGCGGCCTGCCAGGGCAGGGTAGTTCCCGGTTCGCGGTGAACCTCCAGACGCGGCTACGCGTGATCGAGACAGCGTGCCACTCGAGGGGCACGCCGGTGATGAGGCTGCGCATGGACACGTCCGCTGCCAACGTCGGCTCAGTGATAGTCGGCCTCGTGTTGATGCCTCACTGCCAACACGACCACCAATGCCGGCGTTGCGATTTCGTACTTCACGACATATCCGGAGGTGCCGAAGGGGACGATCAACTCGCGACGCAACCCACTGCGCACGCCAGCAACCTTGCGAAAGAGAAAGGGCGTCGAAGCCAACGACGCCAGCGCCGCGTCAAGGGCCTGCAGCGCACGGTCTGCGACTTCAAGATCCTCGATGTACTCCGCGCGCTGAAGCAAGTGATCGTAGAGCCGCAGAAGATCCGCCTTCGCTTCGGGCTCGACGACGACCGTGAAGGTCATGCCGAAGCGGGTCGCTGCTTGCCGCGCAATTCGTGGCGCCGGGCTTCGAGCCGCGCGCGCATCTCAGCCACCACATCCTGGGCCGGCACGGCAGCGCCCGTCTGCTGGAATCGCGCCCAAGCCGCGTCCGCGCGCGCTTCGAATTCCATTTGCATCCGACGGTGCGCCACGGCCTGACGCACGGTGGCCTCCAGGAAATCGGACAGTGTCTCGCCTTCGCGCAACACGCCTTCGAGATCGGCGCGAAGCTGGGGCTCTACGCGGACTTGCGGAAGGATGGCGGACTTCATCGGGCGATTGTGTTGCAAACGTGTTGCACGGTCAAGCGCGTCGGCACGGCCCGGTCCAGTGACCTGCGAAGCTGGGGTCATGCGAAGCTGGGGTCAGGTCCCTCTTCTTGCATTGCTGAGTTCGAATTTGCAACGTGGCCGACCTCGTATCTTCCTCATGCCGATTCAGTAAGCTCGCAAGGCGAAGTTGAAGCGGAGCATGCGGGGTGGCGAGACGGTTGCTCGACGATAGGGGACCGATCGACCCGAGGCTCGGTGCAATTCGGCCCGATTCAGCTTGCCTGTGCACGGGGCGAACGTCTTCGAGTGGAAAGGACGGGCGCCAATCCCATGGCCTGACCGGCGAACCGTTCCATCAGCCGTCACGATGGAGAGGCAGGTTTCCAGCGTCCACGATCCTGTGCCCCATCAGGCGCCGAAACACTTTGTATCGAGGCGATGCCAACGACGGATGCATGCTCTGGGTCTGGCACCGCGCCGATGGCTGCTTGAAGATTCGAATAGGCATCGAGTGATAAACATGACACGCAAACGTTTGATGATGTTCACGCTGCTCAGTACGACCGTCGCGTCGCTAACGGCCTGCGGGGGCGGTACGGGTTCGTCGGAAGACGCCGGCGTGGCGCCCGCTCCACCCGCAGGGTTGCCGGGTTCGCCTGCGCCGTCACCTTCCACCACCACGGCCTGCGACACCGCGAGCGGCCGCGTGCTCCTGGTCGGGCCGGGCAAGCCGTATGCGGTCCCCAGCGCGGCGGCTGCGGTGGCGCAGTCGGGCGATGTGGTCAAGATCACCGCCGGTGACTATCACGGCGACGTCGCCACCTGGTCAGTGAGCAACCTCACCATCTGCGGCGTCGGCGGAAGGGCGCGCTTGTTTGCCGACGGGCGCAACGCTCAGGGCAAAGGCCTGTGGGTGATCGGAGGCGGCAACGTCACTGTCGACAGCGTCGAGTTCCACGGCACAAAGGTCGCCGACCAGAATGGTGCGGGCATCCGCGCCGAGAACACCGGCAGCCTGCTCATCCGCAACAGCGGGTTCTATGACAATGAAAACGGCATTCTCGGCCCCAACGGAAGCGGCACCCTCACCATCGATCGGTCGGAATTCGCGCGCAACGGATTCGGCACTGGCTACACGCACAACATCTACGTGGGCAACGCCGCCAAGCTGACGGTCACTTCGAGCTACTTTCACGAAGCCAAGGTGGGCCACAGCCTGAAGAGCCGTGCCCGGGAAAGCGTCATCGAGAACAGCTATTTCATGGACGGTCCGACGGGAACCAGCAGCTACCTCGCCGATTTTCCAAACGGCGGCAAGGTCTATCTGCGCGGCAACCTGTTCCACAAAGGGCCGAACGCCCGAAACTCCACTGCCATCTCGTTCGGAGCCGAGGGCCTCACTGCAAGCGTCAACACGCTGGAGATGGTGCACAACACCCTGGTATCCACCCGCTCGGGCGGCAACTTCCTCAGCGCGCCCGCCGGCACCCAATCACTGAAGCTCACGGCCAACATCCTGGCTGGCACGGGCGGCACAGGCCTGATCACGGGCGGCTTCGCCAGCGGCAACATCGCGCAGGCGGGCAACGTGAGCACGTCTGCGACCCACCTGCCCGGTGCGAGCAACATCAGCGCGCCGAACTTCTGGCCCAACGCCACGTTGCAGGCGCAGATCGGGTTGGCCACGGCGCCTGACCCGACGTATGCCAACGACGCGCCTGTGCCGTTTACGCTGCGCGCCATCGCAGGAAGCGGCCGAGTCAGTGGCGCCGTGCAGTCCGCGCCCTGAGGCTCATCCGAACGGGCGTTCGATCAGGCACCTGTCTGCAGTTGCGCGTGACCGGCAGTGCGACCTGGTCTCGCGCAGTTCCACCCGCCAGTCGCCGTCGCTGCTCGCCAACTTGCCGCCTTCGAGGCCGAACGTCAATGTCCTGCGCCGACGAAGTCTGAGACGCCCGCCAGGGTGACGCAGGCCCAGGGTGTCGCTGCGAAAGTCTGAGACTGCGACTCTGGGTACGCGTCCGGTCCGGGCCTTGACCGTCAGCTCCAGGCTGAGGCTGTGTGAAAACCCGCTCACGGCCCAAGCGGCAGGGTACTAGAGTCGAGACCCAGGTCAAGCCTGGGAGGCGACATGCCGCGATTCGTGGAAGGTCTGGATCGACATCAAGTCACGTTGCTGCCTGAATGCCTCGATGACTTTGTGGCCGAGGACAATCCGGTCCGGGTGATCGAGGCCTTCATCGATGAACTGGACTTGGCCGCACTCGGCTTCGACGGAACGCGGGCTGCCGCGACGGGGCGACCCGGCTATCACCCGTCGGTTCTGATGAAGATCTATCTCTACGGCTACATCAACCGCATTCAAAGCAGTCGCCGGTTGGAACGCGAGACCCAGCGGAACATCGAACTGATGTGGCTGACCGGCCGCCTGGCGCCGGACTTCAAGACCCTCGCGGACTTCCGACGCGACAACGGGCCCGGCATCCGCAACACCTGCCGCCGGTTCATCGAACTCTGCCGGCAGCTCAAGCTGTTTACGCAGGCGGTTGTCGCTGTCGACGGCAGCAAGTTCAAGGCGGTCAACTCGCGGGACCAGAACTTCACGGTCACGAAGATCCAAAGGCGGCGGGAGCAGCTTGAACAGCACATCGAGCGTTACCTCAGTGCGTTGGACACCGCCGATCGCGTCCAGGAGCCGGAGCTGGTGGCCAAGACGAAGCGCCTGAACGACAAGATCAAGTACCTGCGCCAGCAGATGCGTGAGCTCGACGCCATGGAGGTGCAAGTGAAGGCCCAGCCGGACGCGCAAATCTCAAAGACGGATCCCGATGCTCGCGCGATGAGCACCCACAGCAAAGTGACTGGCGTTGTCGGCTACAACGTGCAGGCCGCGGTCGATGCCGAGCATCACCTGATCGTCGCGCACGAGGTGACCAACGTTGGCAACGATCGAACGCAACTGCATCCGATGGCCAAAGCGGCCAAGCAGGCGATGGGGCTCGAAGCCGTCGAGGCCCTTGGTGATCGCGGCTACTTCAACAGCGTGCAGATCAAGGCGTGCGACGACGACGGAATCGCCGCCACGGTGCCCAAGCCGATGACGTCCAATGCGAAGGCCGAGGGGCGATTCCACAAGGGGGACTTCATCTACATCGCCAGTGACGACGAATACGTGTGCCCCGCTGGACAGCGTGCAACGTATCGCTTCACGCGGGACGAAGATGGCCTGAACATCCGCCGCTACTGGAGCAGCGCCTGCGCGGGCTGCCCGATCAAGGCGCAGTGCACGCCCAGCCCATACCGACGAATCAGTCGATGGGAACACGAACACGTGGTTGAAGCGGCGCAGCGCCGAATTGACCGGAACCCAATGGCGATGCGGGTGCGAAGGCAGACGGTCGAGCACGTCTTCGGCACGCTCAAGCACTGGATGGGCTCCACGCACTTCCTGACGCGCACGCTGCGCAACGTCGGCACCGAGATGAACCTGCACGTGCTGGCCTACAACTTCAAGCGAGTGCTCAGCATCCTCGGAATCTCGAAGCTGATGCAGGGGCTGCGCGAAGCCTCTGCATGAGGTTTTTAGAGGCTCTCTGCGCCTCCACCAGAGCTCACTGGTCCTCAGCGTTCACACGAGACCTTCAATCCGCGGGAGCGACATCACCGGCCATCGAAACGGCGCTCCGACAGTCCGCAAGCCATTGCCGAGGGGATCCGCGGAGTTTTCACACGGCCTCGGCTGAAACCAGACATTGCTTGCCGCGAAAGCCTCGACGTCAGACGGCTGGTCCACCCGGGGAGCGCCGTCGCGTATGCTCAAATACCGCGTCGATCGATATCAGCGCCTCGCGGCGTCCTTGCAGCAATGTTCTCGTACTTTAAGCGCAAGCTGAGGTCTGATGAATTGCCGAATCTGCTGTTCATGTTCAACATGCACGTAGGGCGCGGAACGAACACGGACATGCCAGCGAACCTAGCGGGGGCGTATGTTTGCGTCTACGCCGCAGGGCCGAACTATGAGGCGGCCTTGTCAGAGGC
Organism: Rhizobacter sp. LjRoot28; assembly: GCF_964253025.1. Lineage (NCBI taxonomy): Bacteria > Pseudomonadati > Pseudomonadota > Betaproteobacteria > Burkholderiales > Sphaerotilaceae > Rhizobacter > Rhizobacter sp. LjRoot28. Next base: position 4,740,356 of record NZ_CAXUQC020000001.1, on the reverse strand, counting down.
GGTCGCCCGGGCGGCCGCGCTCGGATACAGGTTCATCGACCTCACGGACGGAAAGGCTCATCAGCTTGATCCACACAGATGGACCTCATATTTGCAGGACGCCTGGCCAGAGTTCGAAGCACATTTTCCAACTCAGGATGAGCTACTTCAGGACCTGCCTTCGAGGCGCGTCTTCTTCGGCCCTTTTGTCGGCTACGAGGCTAACGGCGCATAGGTCCCGATAGGCGCCTGGTTGTGGCCCGCTTCAGGCTGAGGCTGTGTGAAAACCCGCTCACGGCCCAAGCGGCAGGGTACTAGAGTCGAGACCCAGGTCAAGCCTGGGAGGCGACATGCCGCGATTCGTGGAAGGTCTGGATCGACATCAAGTCACGTTGCTGCCTGAATGCCTCGATGACTTTGTGGCCGAGGACAATCCGGTCCGGGTGATCGAGGCCTTCATCGATGAACTGGACTTGGCCGCACTCGGCTTCGACGGAACGCGGGCTGCCGCGACGGGGCGACCCGGCTATCACCCGTCGGTTCTGCTGAAGATCTACCTCTACGGCTACATCAACCGCATTCAGAGCAGTCGCCGGTTGGAACGCGAGGCCCAGCGGAACATCGAACTGATGTGGCTGACCGGCCGCCTGGCGCCGGACTTCAAGACCATCGCGGACTTCCGACGCGACAACGGGCCCGGCATCCGCAACACCTGCCGCCGGTTCATCGAACTCTGCCGGCAGCTCAAGCTGTTTACGCAGGCGGTTGTCGCTGTCGACGGCAGCAAGTTCAAGGCGGTCAACTCGCGGGACCAGAACTTCACGGTCACGAAGATCCAAAGGCGGCGGGAGCAGCTTGAACAGCACATCGAGCGTTACCTCAGTGCGTTGGACACCGCCGATCGCGTCCAGGAGCCGGAGCTGGTGGCCAAGACGAAGCGCCTGAACGACAAGATCAAGTACCTGCGCCAGCAGATGCGTGAGCTCGACGCCATGGAGGTGCAAGTGAAGGCCCAGCCGGACGCGCAAATCTCAAAGACGGATCCCGATGCTCGCGCGATGAGCACCCACAGCAAAGTGACTGGCGTTGTCGGCTACAACGTGCAGGCCGCGGTCGATGCCGAGCATCACCTGATCGTCGCGCACGAGGTGACCAACGTTGGCAACGATCGAACGCAACTGCATCCGATGGCCAAAGCGGCCAAGCAGGCGATGGGGCTCGAAGCCGTCGAGGCCCTTGGTGATCGCGGCTACTTCAACAGCGTGCAGATCAAGGCGTGCGACGACGACGGAATCGCCGCCACGGTGCCCAAGCCGATGACGTCCAATGCGAAGGCCGAGGGGCGATTCCACAAGGGGGACTTCATCTACATCGCCAGTGACGACGAATACGTGTGCCCCGCTGGACAGCGTGCAACGTATCGCTTCACGCGGGACGAAGATGGCCTGAACATCCGCCGCTACTGGAGCAGCGCCTGCGCGGGCTGCCCGATCAAGGCGCAGTGCACGCCCAGCCCATACCGACGAATCAGTCGATGGGAACACGAACACGTGGTTGAAGCGGCGCAGCGCCGAATTGACCGGAACCCAATGGCGATGCGGGTGCGAAGGCAGACGGTCGAGCACGTCTTCGGCACGCTCAAGCACTGGATGGGCTCCACGCACTTCCTGACGCGCACGCTGCGCAACGTCGGCACCGAGATGAACCTGCACGTGCTGGCCTACAACTTCAAGCGAGTGCTCAGCATCCTCGGAATCTCGAAGCTGATGCAGGGGCTGCGCGAAGCCTCTGCATGAGGTTTTTAGAGGCTCTCTGCGCCTCCACCAGAGCTCACTGGTCCTCAGCGTTCACACGAGACCTTCAATCCGCGGGAGCGACATCACCGGCCATCGAAACGGCGCTCCGACAGTCCGCAAGCCATTGCCGAGGGGATCCGCGGAGTTTTCACACGGCCTCGGCTGCGAGCGGTCACGACGTTGGACGCATCGATAGGTCCTCCAGCGTCCTTCGCGTGTGCGCAATCAAGTCCGCCAGCTCAGCCGGGTTCACAGGCATCGACCTTACGCAGGGTTCGCCGTGCAGCTTCCACGTCAGATGCAGCTTTCCCGATGATGGTACGAGAAAGCACAGCACATCATCGGTTGTCGGTCCCCAATTCAGCCAGCGAAGCGCTTCTTGCAACTCGGGCGCCCCATCGCTGGCAAGGAGAGCAAACGCGCCCGGGATTGAATGCTCAGACAGTTCTCCTTCGTGCCGAAGGAATGTCGAGGGACGTCGAAGTTGCGTCTCGCTCGCCCGGAGCCCCGGGAGGAAGGCGGGCAGGTATGGGAGGGCGTCAACCGGGGTGAGACACTGACCGCCCGCCCATATCTCGACCGCAATCCACCCTTCAGGGTGGTGTTCGTCGATCACGAAGCCGACAGCCTCTTTCGAGCCCACGATCCTCATCGGTCCCCCTGTCTGTCGACATGCATGTTGAGCGGTCAAGTCCAATTCAGGCTGAGAGCGGTCGGCCGCAGAGCCCGGGCCGACTTACCGGAGGTCTGAGAAATCGGCTGCGGCGATCTCCAACGCACCGGACTCATGCCGCCATAAGAACACCTCCTGTCGAAAGGCTTCGCCTTCCCGGATGAGAACCAGCTGATCTCCTGCGCCGTTCCCGGCAATGGCCAAGGCGTCGACCGGAAACCGCGGCCAGGTGCGGAGCCGCGCCGTCTCTAGCAGCACATGGTTGGCGGTCCGCGCCAGCCGCTTGCGGTCCGATGTGTCCGCTATCGGGTACTGCTCCCAGTCGTCCCCACAGGCTTCCACTTCGCCGCCATTTTTACGAAGCATGGCGCCCCGATAGGACTCGGGGAGACGAGCTTCGATGGCAAGCTCAGCGGCCAGAAGAAAGCTCTCGTCAAGGTTGAAAGGCATGAGGTGAGCGTAGCGGATCTTCCACTATCGCTGCATCGCGACCGGCCGCTTCAGGCTGAAAGCGGGCGTTCCCCAAGCCGGTCAGCGCAGCCGACAAGATGATTTCTAATGCGCGGTGCAACACGTTCGGGATGGGAATTGCAGAACGTGTGATTGCCGTCCGGAACGACATGCAAAGCTGCGCGGGGCAGAACTTCGGTCAACCACTCCCCAACTGGTACCGGACTTATCTCATCGCAGCCGCCCCATAGCAGCAGCACAGGCATCGTCATCGAGCTCAACAACGGCGTCAGGTCCTCGTCGTACGCTGCGAACAAGTGCAGGGGGTCAGTCGGGTCGAGGCTGCTACGGTGCGGCCGCCAATCGCGTGCGCCATGCCGCTTCATATCCACACCCCCGGACAACGCCGCCAGCACCAAGTGGGTGACAAGGTGTCGCCTCCTCATTGCGGCAAGTATCGCTACGACGGCGCCCATCGACTGAGCAACCAACGCTGTAGGTTCTACGATCCGACCGCTGACTGCCGCAGCAAGTTCTGGCAACGACGAGACATCCGGATCAAATGGCGTCGGCCCGAACCCAGGCCAACCCACATGGGCCGTTCGCGTCCCCGCAATATTCAGCTGCGCTGCTACGGGCTTCCAAAACGCGGTGTTTCCCGAGGCACCAGGCAAGAATAGGATTTGCTGAAATGTTGCCATGTAGTAACCGTCCGCCAGACGCGCCTTAGGAGACCCCCGTTGTGCAGGGCGGTCGCTTCAGGCTGAAAGCGGCGGACTCTGAATGAAAATACCCCAGACATTGGCCGATAGCTCGCCGCATGCGAACAGCACTGCAGGGGCGCCCTCCAGGTGATAGACCCGCATGGTGTGACGCTGGCTGGGGTGGGCAGGATGAGCCAGAACAACTGGCAAGGCCTCGGTCGGGACCCACGTCGCCCCCCAGACATTGCGTCCGCCCACGTCCACGCGCGTGCCTTCCGCGACCACTGCCAGCACCTGCCAACCGGGAGTGATCTCATCCATCCAGTTCTTTCGAGAGGAGTTTCCTGCGAGCAAGTCTACTGTCCGCTTCCGCTGCACAACGGCGGCAGCTCAAGGCTGAAAGCGGAAGTTCAGTGTTCTGCGGAATGGCGTTTGGTGACGCCCGGCTCTGTTTCACTTAGGACGGACAGGCACCAGGCTTCGGTTCGAACGAACCACTCCCGAACTTGCGGATAGAACCCGGCACGCATGATGGGCGAATGACTATTCACATCATCGGCCCAGCCGCCCGAGAACACTTCAAACACGATTGATTGCGGCACCTTGGCTGCCGCCGCCGTGAGATGCGGGAGATCTCTCTCGTCCAGGACTCGGTACCCAACGACGTTCGTGAACTCGACTCTGAAGGACATCTTTGGATCGGCCAGACCAACTTCGACTGTCAACGCGGCTCCAGCAAAGGTGAGCGTGTGCACGTGTGCCCAGCGGCTCGCCGATGCTGGTCCCCAGGGAAGTAAGTCGATCATTCGTTGAGGCAAGTCGGTGGCGCGGATTCGGCAGGCTCAATCTGGTTGAGGCACGCAGCGGACACCAAGCCCTACGCGCGCCAGCGGCCAGTCGTCTCGTCCAAGATGTAGTGACGAAAGACGCCGACATGCAATCGATCCGGCGTTTGCTCATGAATGAACGCCTCGCCAATGACCATCTCGGCGCCACCGTCGAGGTAGACCATTACTGGAATCTTCTCGCCACCACGCAGCGCCTTGCTGATGTCAATGCCGACTTCGCCAAGGAAGTCAGGGTTTGAGGCGACCACCTTGTATGCGCTGATCATGACGTCGGACGCGGAGCAGAACTCCGGACCGTCTACGAGTCGCATGCGAGCAGGCACATCACGCATTGGCAATATCCCCTTTGTCTGCGACGAAGTCTCGCACATCGACTTTTCCGCTAGGCACTCCATGGATGGCCCCTTTCGCCGTGCACAGCGGACGCCGCTTCACGCTGACAGCGGGCGTTCGTCAGTTCAATGGGAACTCTGCGATGTGTACTCACGAATGACATCCTGCTGCGCGTCGAAGTGCCCGTAGTCGTACGCGATGGCTTGCTTGTCCAAGCAGGCGGCCAACTGGGTGCACCAATCCTCAACTGTGCCGAGAGGGATGCCGTAGCCGCTTGCGTCTACAGTAAACGGAGAATCCGGCGCAATGTTTCCCACGTATCGAAGATGGAAGTGAGCATACGGTTCAAACAGGGTCAGCTTCCACGGCCCCACAACGACCGGGATGCCTGCCGCGCTCAGAAGTTGAGCCAAGTCTTCCTTGGTGGCGCCGTAGAAGACATTCCCCTGAACGAACGAGTCGGACTCACTCACCTGCGCCCCCAAGTTGACAAGCTTCCGAATCATAGTGGTTCGACGGGCGACCGCTTCCGCTGCATAGCAGCCCCCCCGCCAACGTCCCGTTGCAGCCCCTCACACCCCGATATACCGCTCCCACAGCGCCGGGTCGGCGGCGAGCGTGGCGGAGTCGCCCTGCCACACCACGCGGCCGCGCTCGATGATCGTGTGTCGGTCAGCGAGGCCGACGAGTCGCTGCACGTACTTGTCGATCACGAGGATGGCCTGGCCCTCGGCGCGCAGCTGCGCGAGGCAGCGCCAGATCTCCTCGCGCACCAGCGGCGCCAGGCCCTCGGTGGCCTCGTCCAGCACCAGCAGGTGCGGGTTGGTCATCAGCGCGCGGCCGATGGCGAGCATCTGCTGCTCGCCGCCCGAAAGCTGGTCGCCGCGGTGGCTCGCCCGTTCCCGCAGCCGCGGGAACAGCGCCTGCACGCGTGCGAGGGTCCATGGGTCACGCCGGCCACTGCGGTTGGCCGCGAAGGCGACGAGGTTCTCGTGCACCGACAGATTGGGAAAGACATGCCGCCCTTCGGGGACGAGCGCGAGGCCGAGGCGGGCGATGCGGTCGGGTGCCAGGCCGTCGATGCGCTCGCCGCGGAAGCGGATGGTGCCGGCGCGCGGCGGCGTGAGCCCCATCAGCGAGCGCACCGTCGTCGTCTTGCCCATGCCGTTGCGCCCGAGCAGCGTGGCCACCTCGCCCGCCTGCACGCAGAGGTCGATGCCGAACAGCACCTGGCTCGGCCCGTAAGCGGTCTGCAGGCCGGCGATCTCCAGCAGCGCGCTCATGCCGGCACCTCGTCGCCGAGGTAGGCGCGGCGCACCTCGGGATGGGCGCGGATCTCGTCCGGCGTGCCGCTCGCGACGACCCGGCCGGACACCAGCGTGGAGATGCGATCCGCGAGGCGAAACACCACGTCCATGTCGTGCTCCACCAGCAGGATGGCGACCTCGCCGCGAAGCCCCTGCAGCACGGCCATCATGCGGGCCGTCTCGTCGGGGCCCATGCCGGCCATCGGTTCATCGAGCAACAGCAGGCGCGGCGCGGTGGCGAGCGCGAGGCCGACCTCCAGCTGGCGTTGCTCGCCGTGCGACAGCTCGCCGGCGATGCGATCAAGCTTGTCGGCGAGGCCGACCCGCGCCGCGACGGCGTCCGCCGCGGCGAATCGTTCGCCCTCGTCACGCGCCGCACGCCAGAAGCGCAAGCTGGTGCCGGTCCGCGCCTGCACGGCGAGTGCCAGGTTGTCGCGCACCGGCAAACGGTCGAACACGTTGGTGACCTGGTAGGAGCGGGCCAGGCCCGCACGCACGCGCCGCGGCATCGCCCAGCCGGTGATGTCGTGGCCTGCAAAGGCAATGTGGCCTTCGTCCGGCGCCAGTGCACCAGCGATCTGGTGGATGAGCGTCGTCTTGCCCGCGCCGTTCGGGCCGATCAGGGCGTGCACCTCGCCAGGCTGCACCGACAGGCTGGCGCCGTCGGTGGCGCGCAGGCCACCGAAACGCTTCACGAGGCCCTCGATGCGCAGCAGCGGCGCCGTCATGCCCGGGCCTTTCGCCACAGGCTCATCAGCCCGTTGGGGGCGAGCAGCACCACGCCCAGCAGCACGGCCCCGAGGATGAACTTCCAGTGGGTGGTGTACGGGGACAGCAGCTCTTCGAGCAACAGGAACACCGCGGCACCGACGAATCCGCCGTACAGGTGCCCGACGCCGCCGAGGATGACCATCATCATCAGCAGGCCTGACTGGTGCCACTCGAGCAGCGAGGGACTGACGAAGCCCCCCTGGTTGGCGAGCAGCGCCCCGGCCAGTCCCGCGAGCGCGCCGGCGAGTGTGAAGGCCACGAGCCGATGGCGGTAGACCCTGAACCCGATCGCGGCCATGCGCAGCTCGTTGTCCCGCATGGCCTGCAGCGCGTGGCCGAAGCGGGCATTGAGCAGCCGCTGCACGAGCACGAAGGCGGCGGCGAACAGCACCAGCGTGAGCAGGTAGAACACCGTGCCGTCGCCCAGGTCCACTGCCTCGGCCACCGTGGAGCGCATCATCAGCGACAGGCCGTCCTCGCCGCCATAGGCCTTCAGCGAGGTGACGAGGTAGTACAGCATCTGCGCGAAGGCGAGCGTGATCATGATGAAGTACACGCCGCGGGTGCGCAGGCTCACGGCGCCGACCAGCGCGGCCAGCGCCGCACTCACGGCCACCGCGGCGGGCCAGGCGATCCACGCCGACGACACGCCCTCCTGCATCAGCACCGCCACCGTGTAGGCCCCCGAGCCCACGAACGCGGCATGACCGAAGCTCACCAGGCCCCCGAAGCCGAGGATCAGGTTGAGGCTGGTCGCGGCCAGGCCGAAGATGAGGATGCGGGTGGCGAGGCCGAGGTAGAACTCCTGCCCGCTCGCCTGCAACACCCAGGGCAGTCCGGCGAGCAGCACCAGCAACGCCACCGCGGGGCCTGCGCGCAGCGGGTGGTCGAGCGGTGAGGCCGATGCGGCGGGTGGGCGGGCCGGTGCCTCGGGCGCCGTGGGGGCGATGTCAGCCATGCGCGGGAAACAGCCCTTGAGGCTTCCAGAAGAGCACCGAGGCCATCAGCAGGTAGATGAGGATGGAGGCCAGCGCCGGCGCCACGTCGGACGCCGCGGCCGGACCGGCCAGCTGTTGCAGCAGCGGCGGCAGCAAGGCCCGCGCGGCCGTGTCCACCACGCCGATCAGCAGCGCGCCGATGAAGGCGCCCCGCACCGAACCGATGCCCCCGATCACGATCACCACGAAGGCGAGGATGAGGATGTTCTCGCCCATGCCCACCTGCACGGCCAGCAACGGGCCCAGCATGCCGCCGGCCACGGCGCACAGCGCGGCACCGACGCCGAACACGGCGGTGAAGAGCCGACGCACGTCGACGCCCATGGCGAGCGCCATCTCGCGATCGGACGCACCGGCGCGCACCTGCATGCCCACGCGGGTGCGCGTCACGAGCGCCCACAGGGCCAGCGCCACCGCCAGGCCGACGCCGATCACCAGCAGGCGGAAGGCGGGATACGAAAACCCGGGAAGCAGCTCCACCGGGCCGGCCAATGCGGCAGGCGGATTGAGGGTGAGCGGCTGCGAGCCCCAGATCCAGCGCACCGCCTCGTTGCACATCAGCAGGATGGCGAAGGTGCCCAGTACCTGGGAGAGGTGATCACGCCGGTACAGGCGTCGCAGCACGGTGAGCTCCAGCAGCATGCCGAACACGGCGGTGCCCACGATGCCGGCCAGCAGGCCCAGCCAGAACGAGCCCGAGGCGCCGGTGGCCGCCGCGATCAGGTAGGCCCCGACCATGTACAGCGAGCCGTGCGCGAGATTGATCATGTCCATGATGCCGAAGACGAGCGTGAGCCCCGCGGCCAGCAGGAAGAGCATGAGCCCGAACTGCAGGCCGTTGAGCGATTGCTCCAGGACGAGGATGCCCGTCATCGGCAGCGGCCCCGCTCAGGACGGCATCTTGCAGCTGCCGACGTAGGCGTCGGCATGGGCCTTGAACACCGTCCCCATCGTGCGGTTGGTGATGCGGCCCTGGCTGTCACGGGTGATCACGCGCAGGTAGTAATCCTGCACCGGATGGTGGTTGGTGTTGAAGCGGAAGGGGCCGCGGACCGACTCGAAGCGGGCCGCTTCCAGCGCCCGGCGCAGCGCCTTCTTGTCGTCCAGGCGCCCCCGCGTGTCACGCACTGCGCCGTCGATCAACCGCGCGGCGTCGTAGCCCTGGGCGGCGTACAGGGTGGGCAGGCGGCCGAACTCCTTCTGGAAGTCGGCGACGAAGCGCTTGTTGGCCGCGTTGTCCAGGTCGTGCGCCCACTGCGAGGTGTTGAACATGCCGAGCATCGGCTCGCCGACCGCCCGGATGACGTCCTCGTCGCCCGAGAAGCCGGGACCGAAGAGCGTCATCTCCTTCGACAGGCCGGCGCCCACGAACTGCTTGATGAAGTTGATGCCCAGGCCGCCGGGCAGGAAGATGTAGGCCGCATCCGGCTTGGCCGCGCGGATCTTGGAGATCTCGCTGCCGTAGTCCAGCTGGTTGAGGGGCGTGAACGCCTCGGACACCACCTCGCCCTTGTAGAAGCGCTTGAAGCCGGCGAGCGCGTCCTTGCCGGCGGGGTAGTTCGGGGCCAGCAGCGCCACGCGCTTGAAGCCCTTGTCGGTGACGGTCTTGCCCATCGCCTCGTGCTGGTTGTCGTTCTGGTAGGCGACGTTGAAGTAGTACGGGTGGCACTGGGCGCCGGCGAGCTGCGAAGGCCCGGCGTTCGCGCTCACGTAGAAGGTGTTGGCCTGCAACACCGGCGGCGCCACGGCCAGCAGCAGGTTCGAGAAGACGATGCCGGTCATGAAGTCGACCTTGTCGCGCTTGAGCAGGCGCTCGGCCGACTGGCGCGCGACCTCCGAGTTCTGCTGGTCGTCGACGACGATCACCTCGGCCGGCAGGCCGCCGAGCTTGCCACCGGCATGCTTCACGGCCAGCTGGAAGCCATCGCGGATGTCGATGCCCAGGCCCGACCCGGGGCCGGACAAGGTGCTGAGCAGTCCGATCTTCACGCTGTCCGTGGCCATGGCGTTGAGGGTCGCGGCCGTCAGCAGGGTGCCCAGGACGAGACCCCGAACCAGGGGAGCGAACGACGCGCGCGCGGACAACTTCATGGCGGACCCTTTCAACAGGTGGTGGACAGGCACAACTGCGGCCGGCGCGCCGCGGTGGGCGATTGTCCCTGATGTCGAGAAGCGACCGCTTTTTCACGCAGACAGGCTTTGCGTGAAATTAGTCGCTGCGCCACCCGCATGCACGCCCGTGCGACACGACAAGCGGCACCCCCCGAACAGGGGGGTTTGTGGAAAGATCAGCGTTTACCCTCAGTGGTCCCACGCGCCCATCAGGTGCGGTCGGGACAGGTCCAGGAGACACCCCTTGAAGTACATGCTGTCCGGCCTGCTGGCCGCCCTCGCCATCGCGTCCACTCCGGCCTCGGCCGACATCATCATCGGCCAGACCTCCGGGTTCTCCGGCCCCGTGGCCGCTTCGGTCAAGGAACTGACCGAAGGCGCCCGCCTCTACTTCGATGCGGTGAATGCCCGCGGCGGCGTGAACGGGCAGCGCATCGAGCTCGTCAGCATGGATGACAAGTTCGACCCCAAGCTGGCCGCCGAGAACGCCCGCCAGCTGATCGTGGAAAAGGACGCGCTCGCCCTCTTCCTCAGCCGTGGCACGCCGCACACCGAGGCCATCGCCCCGCTGCTGACGCAGCACAAGCTCGCCCTGGTGGCCCCGAGCACCGGCGCGATGGTGCTGCACAAGCCCGTCAACCCGTACATCTTCAACGTGCGCGCGCCGTACCAGCGAGAAGCCGAGCGCGTCGTGCGCCACCTGAGCCTGATCGGCCAGGAGCGCATTGCCATCCTCCAGGTGGACGACTCCTTCGGCAACGACGTGGCAGCGGGCGCCGAGACCGGCTTCTCCGGCGTGGGCAAGAAGCCCATCGTGCACGCCAAGTTCGACCGCACCAAGCCCGACTTCAGCCAGATCGCCCCGCAGCTGGTGAAGGCCGAAGCGCAGTCGGTGCTCATCATCGGCACCGCCAACGCGGTGTCGGACGCGGCCAAGGCCATTCGTGCCCTGGGCTCGCGCGCCACCATCGTCACGGTGTCGAACAACGCGTCGGTCGGCTTCATCAAGCTGATGGGCCCGCTGGGCCACGGCACCATCGTCACGCAGGTGTTCCCGTACGAGCGCTCGATGGCCGCCCCGATCGTGAAGGAAGCGTCCGACCTGGCTCACGCCAAGGGCCTGGACGGTGTGTCGCCCTCGCACATGGAAGGCTTCGCGGCCGCCAAGGTGCTGGTCGAAGGCCTGAAGCGCGCCGGCCCCAAGCCGACCCGCCAAGCGCTGATCGCCGCCCTGAACGGCCTGCAGAAGATCGACATCGGCGGCATGGAGCTGAGCTACAGCCCGACCGACCACTCGGGCCTGGTCTACACCGACATGTCCATCATCAGCGAAGACGGCAAGTTCCGCCGCTGAGCACCCGGCGCGCGGCATGCCGCGCGCTTCGGGCGTCCTGCCTGGACGCTCGGTGATGTTTCCCGGACGCGGCGCCATGCGGCGCCGCGTGAGCCGCCGGACACTGGCCTGGGGCGCGACCTGCGCTCCGCCAGCAAGGCGCGACCGGCCGGCGCCGCTGGACCGTTCCCACGGCCGCGAGGAAACGCCATGCCAGTGCACTTCGCTCCGCCCCACGCCGCCCCGTCGCCCGGATCGGCCCGTCTTACGCTTCTGGAACCGGCCACTGCGGCCGCGCCGGCCGCCGCGCTGCTGGAGCGCATTGCCCGCGGCAGCGGCCAGGTGCCGAACATGTTCAGGGTCGCGGCGCACTCGCCGGCCGCACTGCAAAGCCTCTGGGGATCGTTTGCCGCATTGGCGGGCGGGGTGCTGCCGGTGGCGCTGCGCGAGCGCATTGCACTCGCCATCTCGGCGCGCAACGCCTGCGACTACTGCCTGGACGTGCACACCCGGCTCGCGCGCCAGGCCGGGCTGCCCGACGACGAGCTGGATGCCGCCCGGCGCGGCGAATCGGCCGACCCGCAGGCGGCCATGGCCGTTCGGTTCGCGCTCGAGCTGCTGACCAAACGCGGCGCCGTGTCCGCGGATGAGGTCGGCGCCATGCGGGCCGCGGGCTTCAGCGATGGCGCCCTGGTGGAGATCGTGGCCCACGTGGCGCTCAACGTGTTCGCCAACCATGTCAACATCGCGTTCGACGTGCCCCTGGACACCCCGCCCTCACGGCCCGACCTGCTGCCATGACCGACCACCCACTCTCGTGCCTGGCAGTGCGCCACCTCGCGTTCGAGGACCTGGGCGGCTTTGCACCGGTTCTCGTCGAGAAGGGCTACGACATCACCTACCGCGAGGCCGGCATCGACCGCCTGGACATCCCGGACTGGCTGGCCCCCGACCTGGTGGTGGTGCTGGGCGGGCCCATCGGCGCCTACGAAACCGACCGCTACCCCTGGCTGGCCCACGAGGTGGCAGGGCTGCAGGCGCGCCTCGCAGCGGGCCTTGCCACGTTGGGCGTCTGCCTGGGCGCGCAGCTCATGGCCTCCGCGCTCGGCGCGAAGGTCTTCCCGGGGCCGGCCAAGGAGATCGGCTGGGCGCCCCTGACGCTCTCGCCCGCCGGCCACGCTTCACCCCTTGGTGCGCTGGAGGATCAAGCCGTGCTGCACTGGCACGGTGACACCTTCGATCTGCCAGCGGACGCGGAGTGCCTGGCGTCCACGCCCTTGACGCCGCATCAGGCCTTCGCCGTCGGATCCACCGCGCTGGGCCTGCAGTTCCATGCCGAGGTCGATTCCGCCCGCATCGAGGCCTGGCTGGTGGGCCACACGGGTGAACTCGCACAGGCGGGTGTTTCGCTACCGGCCTTGCGCGAGGCGAGCGCGCTTCACGGCGCGGCCGCCCTGCGGGCCGGTCAGGCCTTGTTGGCGCGGTGGCTCGACGGGCTGCCGCGTCACCGCGGATGAGCGCGGGCGCCGCGGCACACCGCCCGGCCCTACCGTCCGCGCAGGCATCGGGAGGCCAGCGCGGCGGGCGGCAAGCGGTCGGTTAAGGTGGGTTCCCGATGTGATGGCCCACGGAGGTTGACGTGGCTTTCCGAACCCTGCTGTACCGCTACTTCTTCTTCGGCTGGCTGTTCCACGACGTGAACCGTGGCAACACCTTCGAGCGCTCCGCGGCCTGGCGCCACAACCGCACGCAAGCGCGCTGGCTGCCCACGTACATGCGGCGCTGGACCGTGCTGGGCGGGCTGCTCTACCTCGGCGGCATCGTGCTCGAGCACGCCTTCGCCGCGCCGGTGCTGTCGAGCTTCCTGTACATGCCCTGGGTGTTGACGATCAGCTTCAATGCCACCGCCTTCGTGGCCTGGGCCGGGCTCAAGTCCCTGCCCGGGCCGCTTCAGTAGCCGATCTCGACGCGGTAGCCCCGGAATTCGAGCACCGCCGACTTGAGCTTGATCTGCCGGAGCTTCAGGTCACGTCCGAGGGCATCGCCCTCATGGAAGACCTGGCCGTTGAACACCACCATGCGGTCCGCGGCCCGCTCCGAATACATGGCACCGCTCACCGCGAGCTTGGGAAAGTCGCGCCGCACGCCCTCGGGGAGTTCGTCGAGGCGATAGACGCGCTCGCCGGCGGCAACGGCCGGTGCCGGCGCCGGGTTCACGATCGCGATGCCGGGCGGCAAGGCCGGCTTGGCCGCCGCCGTCGCGGGTGCGGGCGGTGGCGGCGCAGCGGGTTTCACGGGCTCGGGAAGCGGCGGCGGAAAGACCGGCAATGCATCGACGCTGGGGGCCGGCGCCGTCGGCGGAGGAGAAGCAGGTGCGGGCACTTCGGGCACCGCGGGGGCCGGCGCTGTCGTGGCGACCGGAGCGACCGCCACGGCGGGCGTGACCGGGCCTGTGCTGCGCCACCAGGCAAAGGCGCCGGCTCCGACCAGCGCGATGCCGAGCCCGCACAGCACCCAGACCCAGGGGCGAGCGGCCAGCGGCGGCGCATCGTCGGCGTCGCGCTCGGTCTCGAGCAGCACGGCCGGTTCGGCCTGGGCGACCGGTGCGTCCACGCCGCGCCGTTCGGCGTCGGCCTTGCGAAGGGCATCGAGGATGTAGGACATGGCAAGCCTTTCAGGGCGTGGCGGTGTCGACGCCGAGCCGCGGCTCGTCGACACCGACTGCACGGTTGAGCTGCATCAGCGTGGTGGCGCCGACGATGCCGTCGGGCTTGAGGCCCTGCGCCAGCTGGAAGGCCGCGACCCGGGCCTGCATGCGCTTGTCGTAGGTGGCGGGCAGGGCCGGCTTCGGCTCACCGGCCGCGCTCGCCAGGCCCTTGGCGAGCCAGTCCACCATGGGGCCCCGGTCGCCCCGGTCCAGGCGGTTGTCGTGGCCGGGCGGCACGCGCCACAGCGTGGCGAACTCACCGCGCCAGATCTTCGACAGCGAGGTGAGCGAGATGCGCTGCGACACGTCACCCATGCGGAGCACGGCGTGACGTTCGCCCAGACCGGTCAGCAGCGCATAGGCCGGCTGGCCGGTCTCGTCATGCAGGGTGATGACACCCGGTCGGTCGAGCTGGCGGATCTGGGTGAGGTCGAGACTGCGGCGCAGGCACTGCAGGCCGGCGCCCTTGGCTTCGGCGCAGGCATCCCCCGGGCCGAGTTCGGCCTTCCAGGCCAGCGCCAGGGCTCGCCAGGCGTCGTCCTCGACGCGCGTCGGGGAACCGATGCCGGTGCGCACAGGCTCCGGCAAGGCGACGGGCGCCGAAGCTGCCACGTCGGCAGGGGCCACGGCGGAGACGGGCGTGAGGCTCCCGGTGGCGGGCGACGCCTCGGGGGCGACGGCGCCAGAGGCGGCCCGGGCCGCCGCGGCCACGGGCGGCCGAGCCACGCCTTGCGCCACGGCCGACTCCGGCGCACCGGAGCCGCTGAGCAGCCACGTCACCCCGCCGACCACCGCTGCGCCCGCCAGCACGCCGGCACCGATCCACAGTCCACGCCCGTGGGACGGCAGCGGGGGCGGCTCCGCTTCGGACTTGTAGAACACCTCCTTGGCGGCGCGTTCCAGGATGGCCGCGTCGACCTCCTTGCGGCCTTCGGCATAGGCTCCGAGCAGCGCCCGGTCGCACAGCAGGTTGATGCGGCGCGGCACACCGCGGGTGAGCTGGTGGATGCGCCGGCGCGCCTTGCGATCGAAGGGCTTCAGGCCGGCCTGGCCGGCCACGGCCAGGCGGTGGCGGATGTACTTCGAGGTGTCGGCCTCGGACAGGGCCGGCAGGTGAAAGCGCGCCGTGACCCGCTGGGCCAGTTGCTCGAGCTCCGGGCGGGCGAGCATCTCGCGCAGCTCCGGCTGTCCGATGAGGACGATCTGCAGCAGCTTGCGCTCGTTGGTCTCCAGGTTCGTCAGCAGGCGCAGCTGCTCCAGCACCTCGGCGGCGAGCATCTGCGCCTCGTCGATGATGAGGATGTTGCTCAGGCCGATGGCATGGGTGCGCAACAGGAACTCGTTGAGCGGATCGAGGAAGTCCTTGACGGTGGCATGCGCCGGATCGGCGTGCTCGACGGGCACGTGGAACTCGTCGCAGATGGTCTTGAGCAGCTCCATCACGGTGAGCTGCGGGTTGAACACGTAAGCGACGTTGCAGCGCTTGGGCAGGTGCTCCAGAAAGCAGCGGCACACCGTCGTCTTGCCGGCGCCGATCTCGCCCGTCAGGAGCACGAAGCCGCCGCCCGCGGTGGCGCCATAGCGCAAGTGGGCCAATGCTTCGCGGTGCCGCTCGCTCATGAAGAGGTAGCGCGGGTCGGGCGCGATGGAAAACGGCTGCTGCTTGAGGCCGAAGAATTTCGCGTACATGGGGGCACAGGATACTGCCCCGGCCTGCCTGCCGGCATGAAGCGACCCTCCGGACCAGAATGGCGCATGCAAGACTTGAACGACCTGACCCTGTTCGCCCGCGTCGTGGAGGCCGGTGGCTATTCGGCCGCCGAGCGCTTGACGGGCATTCCGAAGTCGCGCCTCAGTCGTCGCGTGCAGGCGCTGGAAGCCGAACTTGGCGTGCGCCTCATCCAGCGCACGGCCAATCGGTTCTTCGTCACCGAGGCCGGCGACCGGGTGCACCGGCATGCGCAGGCCATCGCCCGCGAGGCGGAGGCACTGGTGGCCTCGGTGGCCGAAACGATGGATGAACCGGCGGGCCTGGTGCGCCTGAGCGCGGCGCCGCTGGCGGGAGAGATGTGGCTGGCCGCCTGGCTTGCCGAATTTGCGTGCCGGTACCCGCGGGTGCAGATCGCTCTCTCGTTGTCCAACCGGCATGTGGACCTGCTGGCCGAGCGCTTCGACCTGGCGCTGCGCTTCTCCAGCACGCCGCTGGCCGATGCCGACGTGGTGGCCCGGCGCATCGGCCAGGGCCGCATGGTGCTGGTGGCGAGCCCCGGCGCGCTGGCCCGGCACGGCCCACCCGCCACCGTGGCCGACCTTCGCGAATGGCCGGCCGTGGTGCTGGGCAGCCTGGAACGGCCGCGGCCGTGGAGCTTCCTGGACGAGGCCGGCGAGCCTGTCGTGTCGACCCCGGCCCCTCGGATGGTGGTCAACAACGTCGTGGCGGCCCGTGAGGCGGTGAAGGCCGGAGCGGGTGTGGCGCAGTTGCCGCTGGCCGCGTGCCAGGAGGCGCTGGCCGATGGCTCGCTGTGCGCGCTCCTGCCCGAGCGGGCACCCGTGCCGACGCCGCTCTACGCCATGTACCCCAGCCGGCATGGCATGAGCACGGCGGTGAGGGTGCTCCTCGCCTTCCTGGAAGCGCGCTGCGAGGACCCGGGCTGAGGACGCGCCGCGTTCCAGGCATGGAACGGCGCGTCGCGGCGCAGGGGCTGTCGCTCGGCAACGCGGCTTCCTACGCTCGAGGCCTCTTCCACGCTTCGAGGTCAAGCCATGAAACTCCACTCCCCTGTTGCCGTCGTGACCGGCGGCTCCCGCGGCATCGGTGCCGCCATCGGACGCCGGCTGGCGGCCGACGGCGCACGCGTCGCCCTGCTGGCACGGCACATCGCGCCGGCGCGCGATGTCGCCGAGGCGATCGGACAAGCCGGCGGGCACGCCCAGGCGTTTGCCTGCGACGTCACCGACCCTGATGCCCTGCAGCGCACGATGAGCGAGATCGCCGGCCTGTTCGGCCCGATCGACGTCCTGGTGAACAACGCGGGCGTGGCGGACATGAAGTCGCTCGGCGAACTGTCCCGGGCCCACTACGAATCGCAGTTCCACGGCAACACCTGGAGCGTGATCGCGTCCACGGAGGCGGCCCTGCCTCACTTCAACGCCGAGGGTGGCAGCATCGTGAATGTCTCCAGCACACTGGCCCAACGGCCGGAGGCGGGCCTCTCGATCTACTCCGCCAGCAAGGCCGCCGTCGATGCCCTCACCCATGCCTTCGCCCGCGAACTCGGGCCGCGCCGCATCCGCGTGAATGCGGTGGCGCCGCACATCACCGCCACCGACATGACAGCCGGACTGCCGGCGGAACACCTGGCCGAAGAGACGCGGCAGACGCCACTGGGCCGGCTGGCCCGACCGGAGGACGTGGCGGATGCGGTGGCCTTCCTGGTGTCGGCGGACGCCCGCTGGGTGAACGGCCGGACGCTCGTCACGGACGGTGGCCGCATCTAGCCGAGTGCACGGCAGAGAGAAGGTGGTGCACCTTGCGAAAGCCGGGTCACCGGCTCGTTCGGCTCAGGCCTGCCCGCTGACCGGCCCTGCCGCTACAACGTGGTCGAGGCGGAGCCGGATGCCGGCCCCATGCCCGGCCAGGCCGGCACGGCAGCGGCCAGCGCGTCCAGAAGCAAGCGCGCACGGGCCGGACGGTACCGCTGCTGCGGGTAGAGCAGCCAGGCGGTGTGCGGGGTGGCGTGCCACGCCGGCAGCACCCTCACCAGCTCGCCGGCGTCGAGCAGGTCCTGCACCAGCCAGTCGGGCGCCACGCCGGGACCGGCACCCAGGCGCAGTCCTTCGCGGATCGACAAGGAACTGTTCACCCGGTACCGGCACGGCAGGCTCACCTCGGCGCGCTGCCCCCTCGGCCCGCTGAGCACGAGCGCCTCGGGCGGCGAAGCGCTCGCGAACTGCAGCAGGTGGTGCCCCAGCAGGTCCTCCGGCTGGCGGATGCGAGGCGCCCGCGCCAGGTAGGCCGGTGACGCGACGACACCCCGGCGCGACACGGCCAGGGGACGCGCCACCATGTGCCCGGGCGGCACGCCGCCCAGGCGCAGCGCGACGTCGACGCCCTCCTCTGCCAGGTCGATGAAGCGATCGTCGAGCAGCAACTCCGCCTGCAGGCCCGTGTGCTCCGACAGGAACTGGAGCAGCCAGGCATTGACGCGCAAGTGCCCGAGCGCCAACGGCGCGCTCACGCGCAGCAGCCCGGACGGCGCCTGCGACAGGCCCTGCACCGCTTCGAGCGCCTCGGCATGCTGTTCGAGCAGGCGCTTGGCGTGGGCATGGAAGCGGCGACCCTCCTCGGTGGGCGCCAGGTGCACGGTGCTGCGGTCGAGCAGCCGCACGCCGACCTGGCGTTCGAGCCAGGCCACCGTCTTGCTGATGGTCGGCTGGGTCGTGTGCAGCTCACGGGCCACGGCCGACAGGCTGCCCAGTTCGACGGCGCGGGAAAAGGTGGCCAGGGCCTTGAGGGTGTCCATGGAGTGCTCGGCGCGGGGGTGCGGTGAAAAAAGGGGCTCATGCCGTTCAGGCATGGGGTGCATTCCATCGGTCGCACTTCCATGCCGCTTGCGAAGAGCCTACCGTGGCGGCCCTGACATGCAAAGGAGCTTGGCGATGGTGTGGCGAATTCAGATGGCCAAGGCGACCTCGGTCATCGCCTTGTGGGCCGGTTCGGTCATGCTGGCCGCAACGGGGACGGCCCAGGCCTCGCCGCCGGAAGCGGCGGCGTGGGTGGGCAGTTGGCGTGCAAGCCCCCAGGCGCTGTGGTCGGGTGACTTCGTGCTGCCCACGAACGCGCCGTTCCAGTTCACCGACCAGACGGTGCGCCAGCCGATGCGCGTGAGCTTGGGCGGTGACCGGTGGCGCATCCTGCTGTCGAACGCGCACGGGACGCGCCCGCTGCGCATCGGCGCGGCGTCTTTCGGGCGATCCGCCGGCGGCGCAGCCCTCATGGGCGGCACCCTGCGCCCGGTGTTGTTCGGCGGCGCGCCGTCGGTGGAGATTCCCGCTGGCGGCGAGGTCCTCAGCGACCCTGTCGCGCTGGCCGTGCCAGCCCTGTCCCGGGTGGCGGTATCCCTGCACCTGCCGGGTCCCACGGCGGCCGCCACCTTCCACTGGGACGCACGGGACACCGGCCACGTGGTGGCGGGCAACCGGGTCGAGCAGGCGGAGCTCACGGGCGCCACCCCGTTGTCCGTTCGGGTCTTCGTGGCGGGCCTGCTCGTGCAGGCCGATCGGTCGGCGTCCAGCATCGTGACCCTCGGCGACTCCATCACCGATGGCAATGCGAGCACGGTCGGGGCCGACCGTCGCTGGCCCGACGCCCTGGCCGAGCGCCTGGCCCCCCATGGCGTGGGGGTGCTGAACGCCGGCATCTCGGGCGCACGGCTGCTCAAGGACGGCATGGGCGCCAACGCCTCGGCGCGTCTCGCCACGGAGGTGCTTGCACAGCCGAACGTGCGCGCCGTCATCGTGCTGCTGGGCACCAACGACATCGGCTGGCCCGGCTCGCCGCTTGCGCCTGCCGATGCGCCGGCCACCGCGGCACAGCTGATCGCTGCCTATCAGCAGCTCATCGCCCGCGGTCGCACCCACGGCGTGCGGGTGGTCGGCGCCACGCTGCTGCCCTTCGAGGGCGCAATGGAGGGCACGCCGGTCGAGGGCTACTTCTCGCCGGCCAAGGAGGTGGTGCGCCAGGCCGTGAACGCCTGGATCCGCGACAGCGGCGCCTTCGACGCGGTCGTCGACTTCGATGCCGCCATGCGCGATCCCGCTCGCCCGGGGCGGCTGCTCCCGCGATACGACTCGGGCGACCACCTGCATCCGGGCGATGAGGGTTACCGGGCCATGGCTGAGGCGGTGAAGCTGGACGTGCTGGGCATCGAGCCGGCTCGCCCGGTGCGGGCACGCTGAATGCCGCACCAGGGCTCCACCGTTGCCGGAGCCACCCATGCCTGACACCATCCACCTGCACGTCTACGACGGCTTTGCCGACTGGGAGCCGGCGTTCGCCATCGCCGGCCTGAACAGCCCTCAGTTCCAGCGCGAGCCCGGCCGCTGGCGCGTGCAGACGGTGGGAAAGCGCCGCGGCACCGTGGTGCGCTCGATGGGCGGCCTGGCCATCGTGCCCGACCTGGGGCTGGACGACATCAGCCCCACCGACAGCGTCATGCTCATCGTGCCGGGCGGGCCCGGCTGGGAAGACGAGTCGCAGCACGCCGCCATCACGGAGAAGGTGCTCGACTTCTTCGAGGCGGACGTGCCGGTGGCCGCGATCTGTGGTGCCACCGCCGGCCTGGCCCGCGCGGGACTGCTCGACGACCGCCCCCACACCAGCAACGCCGCGGCCTACCTGAATGGCACTGGCTATGCCGGTCGGGAGCAGTATCGAGACGAGCCGGCCGTTCGCGCCGAGGGCCTGATCACGGCCGGCGGCATGGCCGCGCTCGAGTTCGCGCGCGAGATCTTCCTCGAACTCGGCGTCTACGAAGACGACGTCCTGGAGGCGTGGTACCAGCTCAACAAGACCGGCCATTCGGCCTGGTTCGCCCGGCAGCAACGGGCCGCGGAGGCGCAGGAGACGGCGTGACCGGTCGGCGCAGCGGCGCCGGCCGACCGGCCGTTCCGCCGGGCGGGCCCGCCTCGACGGGATCAGCGAGGCCACCGCCGCCTCGCCTTGAGTCCGGCCACATCCCCGTGGCACGATGGATCCATGCCAGCCGCCAAGCCCGACACCACCCTGCGTGACCTTGCCCGCCTGCGCCGTGTGCGTGACCGCATCGACCGCGACTACGCCAGGCCGCTCGATGTGGAGGCGCTGGCGCAAGGGGTCCACATGTCGGCGGGCCACTTGAGCCGGCAGTTCCGGCTGGCCTATGGCGAGTCGGTCTATTCGTACCTGATGACGCGGCGCATCGAGCGGGCGATGGCCCTGCTGCGCCTGGGCTCGATGAGCGTGACCGAGGTGAGTCTGGAGGTGGGGTGCGCATCGCTGGGCACCTTCAGCACACGGTTCACCGAGCTGGTGGGCGTGCCGCCCAGCGTGTATCGGCGCGATGCCGCGCGCGCCCTCGACGGCATTCCGGCCTGCGTGGCCCGCCAGGTGAGCCGACCGGTCAGGAATCGAGAAGCGCGCTCGAAGGTGCCTGCCTAGACTGACGCCCAGAGGTTCGAACCCGCGTGGCGACGGCCGCGCACTCCTCTTCAATTCAACGGGTCACCCCATGGACATCACCATCCACTCCACCTTTCTGCCGCATGCCGACGCGGAGGTATCGCTGGCCTTCTACCGGGACGCGCTCGATTTCGAGGTCCGCAAGGATGTCGCCTTCGGCGGCCACCGGTGGATCACCATCGGGCCGAAGGGCAAGCCCGACACCTCCATCGTGCTCTTCCCGCCGAACGCCACGCCGGGCCTCACGGACGAAGAGAAGCGCACCATCGCCGAAATGATGGCCAAGGGCACGTACGCCATGCTGCTGCTCGGGGCGAAGGACCTCGACGCGACCTTCCAGCGGTTGCAGGCCCGGGACGCC
Source organism: Rhizobacter sp. LjRoot28 (assembly GCF_964253025.1). NCBI lineage: Bacteria > Pseudomonadati > Pseudomonadota > Betaproteobacteria > Burkholderiales > Sphaerotilaceae > Rhizobacter > Rhizobacter sp. LjRoot28. The sequence goes on along the minus strand of NZ_CAXUQC020000001.1, from coordinate 4,718,765 downwards.
GAGATCGTCCAGGAGCCCACGGACCAGCCCTACGGGGTGCGCGACTGCGGCGTTCGTGATCCGGCGGGAAACATGATCCGCATCCAGCAGCTGGCCTGACGGCCGCGCTCCGGCCTGTGGCTAGCCGAGCGGCTGGTAGATCTGGATCAGGTTGCCGCAGGTGTCCGCGAAGATGGCCACCTTGACCGGGCCCAGCGTGGTCGGGTCCATGGTGAAGCGCACGTCATGCTGGCGCAGGCGCTTCACCTCGGCGTCCAGGTCGTCGCACTGGAAGGCGGTGGCCGGAATGCCCTGGCTCATGAGCGCCTGCTGGTAGGTGCGGGCCGCGGGATTGGCATTGGGCTCGAGCGACAGCTCCGTGTCGCCGCCTTCGGGCGAGCGCACCGTGAGCCAGCGGTATTCCCCGGCCGGGAAGTCGCGACTCTTCATGAAGCCGAGGACGCCGGTGTAGAAGTCGAGCGCGCGGGCCTGGTCGTCGACGAAGATGCTGGTGAGGTTGATGCGCATGGTTCACTCCGGGAGGGACTCGAGCTCGCATCCTGCCGCGCCGCGACCGCTGCGACTTCGCCGAAATTTCGGTCGCCCGCGTGGGCGAGGTTCATCAACGCGATGCAGCTCGGCGGCGCGGCATCCGGCCGGCCGGCCTGCCGATAGTGGCGCGGGGGCACGCCGAAATGCCGGCTGAAGCGCCGCGAGAAGCTGCCGACGTTCTCGAACCCGAGCGACAGGGCGATCTGCGTGGCCGATTCGCTGCTGCCGACCAGCAGTTCGCGCGCCCGTTCAAGCCGGGCGCGGGTGCGGCACTGCAAGGGAGTCTCGCCGAACAGCGCCCCGAACTGGGTGATGAAGTGAGGGGTCGACAGGCCGGTGTCCCGGGCGATCGACGCCACGCTGGCGGAGGGCTCGAGTTGCACGCGCAGGCGCTCGCGGGCCGCGCACATGCGCTGGAGCAGGTCGGCACTGATCATCGGAAAGATCGCGGCGGCACGGCGAAGCAAGGTGTGACGCCACCGTATCACGGGGAACCCACCGTGCGCGTCATTCCTCCTTCAGGCGACCTGCCATCAGGGCCAGCAGCGCCATCAAGGTCACCAGCACGCCGAAGGACACGGGCAGGCCTGCGTACTCCGCGATCCAGCCGATCACCGGTGGCCCCAGCAGGAAGCCGCCGTAGCCGACGCTGGCCACGGTGGCGATGCCGTGCCCGGGCGACGTGCGACTGCGGCGCCCCGCCGCGGCGAAGACCACGGGCGCCACGATGGCCAGGCTGAGCCCGGTGCAGGCGAAGGCGGCCAAGGTGAGCGGCAGGGAACCCACCACCAGGGCGGCGGCAAGGGCCGCGGCGCTCACCGCATTGCCCCAGCGCAGCAGGGGCACGGCCCCGACCCGCTGGCTGATGCCGTCGCCGGCAAAGCGCATCACCACCATGGCCACGGAGAAGGCGGCGTAGCCCCAGGCCGCCACGGCTTCCGACGTGCCCAGGGCATCACGCAGCAGGACCGCGCTCCAGTCGGCCATGGCGCCTTCCACCAGGAAGGCGCACAGCGCCATCGCACCCAATGCGAGCAACGACGCATCGGGACGTCCGCGGGCCGGAGCGTCGGGGGTCGACCGCGCGGTGACCTCGGGCAAGGCCCGGCGGGCAACGAGCACCACGGTGGCCAGCACGACGGCCACGCCCGCCAGGTGCAGGCCGGGCCGCACGCCGAGGTGGGCGGCGAAACTGCCCACCGCGGCGCCGGCCAGGCCACCGGCGCTCCACATGCCGTGCAGCGAGGACATCACGCTGCGGCCCGCTCGGCGCTCGACTTCCACGCCCAAGGCGTTCATCGACACGTCCATGGCGCCGTTGGCCGTGCCAAAGACGAAGAGGGTGAGCGCCAGGGAAATCTGCGAGCCGACGACTGCGGGTTGCGGCAGCACGAAGAAGTAGAGCGCCGCGGCCAGGAGCAACTGGGTGCGGGTGCCGAGGATGTCGGCCCCCCAGGCCGACAAGCGGAAGGCCAGCAGCGCCCCGGCGGCGAGCGCGAAGAGGGCCGTGCCGAGCTCCCCTTCGCTGAGACCGATGCCGTCGCGCACCGCCGGTATACGGGACACCCAGCTCGCGAAGCCCGCGCCGTTGCAGAAGAACATGGCCGCCACCGCCTTGTGGGCAGCCGACGAGGGATGGGGGCCGGCGTGCGGCAGCGGAACTGAGGTCATGCTCGAATGCTATTGTTTTTGCTCGATTTGAACAAGGTCGAGCAAGGTTTGCTTTTACAATGCCGCCATGTCGACCCCCGCCCCGCCGCGCTTCACCCACGAGCGCCATGCCCGCATCCTGGAGTGGCTGAATGCCCACGGGCGCGTGGAGGTGCTCGAACTTGCGCGCCTGCTGGAAGTCTCGGAACACACCATCCGCCGCGACCTCGAGGCGCTGCAGGCGAACGGCGTCCTGCATCGCACGCATGGCGGCGCGGTCTCGCTGGACACCACCCGGCTCAGCTTCGGCGGACGCTCGGCCGTGCTTGCCGAGGTGAAGGATTCGCTTGGCCGGGCGGCCGCTGAAGTGATCCAGCCCGGGCAATCGGTGGTCCTCGACGCGGGCTCCACCACCCTGGCGCTGGCCCGCGCGCTGACCGTGCGGCCGCTCACCGTGATCACCAATTCGCTTGATGTGGCCGCGGTCTTCGACCGCGACCGCGGCGTGCAGCTGATCGTGCTGGGCGGCGTATGGCAACCGGTGGCCCGGGCGTTCTGGGGCCACGCGACCTGCCAGATGCTCGAACACCATCGGGCCGATTGGGCGGTACCCGGGGCGTGCGCCGTGGACCTGCAGGCCGGCGTGACTGCCGTTGAGGAGGCGGATGCCATGCTCAAGCGTGCCATGGTGCGTGCCGCCCGGCGCACGCTGGTGCTCGCCGACCACTCCAAGGTGGGCGGCGTGGCGCCGTATCACGTGGCCGAGTGGTCGGACGTCGACACGCTGGTGACCGACCAGCCCTGGCCGGCGCTCGCCGAACGCGGGGTGTCGGTTCAGGTCGCCGCGCTGCCGGCGCGCTGAGCGTCCACGCGGTCGGCTGCGCGTCGGGTACGTCGGCTCAGAGGCCGAGCAGCCCCAGCGCCCGCAATTGCTCCGAGGGGGCGGGGAACCGCGCGCTGATCAGTTCGGCCAACGCGGCCTCGCGTTGCGGGCCTGACAGCGCCGCGTTGCCAAGCACGGACTGGACCTCGACCCGCGCCGCTGCGATGCGCTGCCGCCAGGCGGCATCCTCGTCGTCGATGCGCTGCAGCGCCTGGGCGCGGTCCGGGCCGAAGGCCTCGACACGGCGCCGGTGCACGTCGGCCGGGTCGCTGCCGGCCGGTGGGTCCAGCAAAGCCACCATCGGATCGCTCGGCGGCGGGGTACCGGTCCGCGCACGTTCGATCTCGGCGGCGAGCCGGGTTTCCTCCTCGCCGTAGAACGCCTGCGCCCAGTGCACGCCGAGCAGCGTCTGGCGCACCTGACGGTGTTCCTGGAGTGCCGTCGTCATGCTGGGCAGATCGCCAGGCCGGGCCACGTGCTGGAATGGATGGTGCTGCAGGCGCAGGTAGCGCTCCCAGAGGTCGAGCACCTGGGCAGCGAGCGGTTCACCCAGGTCGCGCCGGGCGTGGGCCGCCACCAGCGCATCGAGGACCGGCCGGGACAGCTCGCCGGCGCCGAGCAGGTAGTGATCGAAGCGGTCGCGCAGCATGCGGTTCGGGACGAGGCTCTCGCCGCGGGCCACGCCCCATGCGGGGAAATCGGTGCCGCGCAGCGACCCTTCGCGGTAGACCGCTCGCTCGGCGCCTTGCCAGTCGGCGTCCTGCGCGGGCGCGGAGGTCTCGCGCTCCGGACGGTCGGCATGCGAACCGGCGGCCATCAGGCTGGGCATGTCGCCGCTCCGAGCCGGCGATGTGAGCGCCGGCGCGTCCGCCAGCCAGCCGCCCATGAACGCCACACCCGCCAGCGTCAGCATCGCGGCGGCGGAGGCCCAGGCCCGTGGACTCATGGGGCGCACCGGTAGGACGCGAGCAGTCGTTGGTAGGCCGCGCGCGCCCGCGCCGGGCCCTTGGGGTCTTGCACGCGATGGGCATCGCACAGGTAGCCCGCGAGGATGCCGAAGATCTCGAACACCATCTGCTCAGGCTCGGTGTCCGGCTGGAGGTGACCGCAGGCCACGGCCTGGGCAACGGTCCGCTGGAGCGACTGCCGCCACGCCATGATGCTGTCGATCAGGCGGGCATTCAACCGATGGCCGCTCGCTTCGACTTCCTCGGCCGGCAGGCTGGTGGCCGCGAGGTGCGAGAGCACGATCGCCCGCAGGTCGCCGCCGAAGACGATCCATCGCTCGACGATGGCGTTGAGCCGCGGCAATCCCCGCGGCTCGCGCAGCGCGGGTTCGAACATCGTCTCGTTGACCAGGTGCTGGTGCAGGTCGACGAGGCGGTTGTGCAGTTCCTCGATGGAGCCGACGCGCGCGAAGACGCCCGCCCGCGTGATGCCCACGGTCGTTGCCACCGCATTGAGCGTGACGTGCTGCAGGCCGCGGCGCGTGCCGATGTCCATGGCCGCGGCCACGATGGCCGACATGGTCTGCTCGGCCTTCGGAATTCGGCGGACGTAGGCCATGCGCGTGCGCCGGGGTTCAGAGTCCCGCGTTCTTCAACCGGTTGGCGTGCGTTCGGTAGAAGGCCACGGGATCTTCCGAGAAGAGGCCGCGCAGGCCGCCGACCTGATTGACTTCGTCGAGGTGGTTCCAGCGGTAGTCGTCCTTGAGCACGGTGCCCCAGTGCGATGAGCAGCGCCCCACCAGGCCGTCGTTCTGGGCTCCGAGGAAGAACACGCTCGTGGCGAGCATGAGGGCGTCGGACACGTCGAACACGTTGGTGGTCACCGAGGTACCGCCGACGGAATAGAAGGCGATGCCATTGGCCACGGCGGCACCGGAGCCGCACGACGACGTCGGCCGCCCGAGCGGGAACCGGTTGTTGAACGCCGCGGCACCGCGCGTACTCAGCGCCGTGCCGACGGCCTCGATGTCCTGCGGGCCGGCGCTGTTGCCGGCGAGGAACTGGATCAGCTTGGCCAGGGGCGAGCCCCACTTGTCGATGCCCAGGGCCATCATGGCGTCGGCAACGGGGCTTCCGCCGTGAGGCGTGCCGACGGTGCTGACGGACGCCACGAGCTCGGGCGCCACGCCGGCCACATAGCGCACCGTGGTGCCGCCCTGGCTGTGGCCGACGAGGTTGAACTTCGTGTGGCCGTGGAGCGCCTGGTACTGCCGCAACTGGCGCAACAGCTGTTCACCGCGCACTTCGTTCGAGTTGACCGCAGCCACCTCCGCCACGTAGACCCGCGCCCCGTTGCGCCGCAGGTCGCCCACGATGCCGTTGAAGTAGTCACCGATGATCGCGGCGCTGTCGAAGCCGAAGAGGCCGTGCACCAGCACGATGGGATGGCGGGTGCTGGCGGATTGGGCTTGCGCGGCCAGGGGCCAGGCGAGTGTTGCAGTGGCGACGAGCGCGAGTGCGCGGGCAATCCAGTTGGGCATGTCGGACTCTCCAGGGGTTCGATGAAGGACGAGCGCTGGCAGGTGCCCCGGCACCCCTGGCCGCTCGACGCCCTGCCTTGCATCGCTTCGCGGTCCGGGCCCTGGGCCAGATCAGGCGCCGATCTTCGGCCGCTCGAACCCTCCGAAGAATTCGTGTTTACCAGTGCGTTTTTTTTGACGTCCGTTCAAGGCACCGGCCCACGCCAGCCACGCCCCGCGCCTCGTCGCGAGCGGCGGCTTCACCGTCAGCAATGGGGTCGGGTCTCCCATTTCGCAGCGATGAGAGGTCTTTGCAATTTGGCGGACCTGACCCCATCGCCGATGGCCCCATGGCCGAGGGGTGCGGCGTGCTCAGTCGAAGGTGACCCACACGGGGGCGTGGTCGCTGGCGTGTTCCCAGCCGCGGACGTCGCGGTCGACGCCCGCGCCGGCGAGCACTTGGGCGAGGGGCTCGCTCAGAAGCAGGTGGTCGATGCGCAAGCCGGCGTTGCGCGGCCAGCGTTGGCGCAGGTAGTCCCAGAACGTGTAGAGCGGTTCATCGGGATGGAGGTGGCGGATGGCGTCGACCCAGCCTTGTGCGAGCAGCGCCTGCCAGGCGGCGCGCGGCTCAGGTTGCAGCAGCGCATCGTCGTGCCAGGAGCGGGTGGCGTAGATGTCGGCGACGTCGTCGGTGGGCACGACGTTCCAGTCGCCGGCCAGCACCACCGGCAGCCCGGTGTCCCACAGTGATTGCGCGTGCCGGTTCATGCGCTCGAACCAGCGCAGCTTGCGGTCGAACTTGGGGCCGGGTTGCGGGTTGCCGTTGGGCAGGTAGATGGACGCGACGATCATGCCCTCGACCGCGGCCTCCAGGTACCGAGCCTCCGTGTCGCTCGGGTCGCCGGGCAGTTCGCGGCGGATCTCGATGGGTTGGGCACCGCGGGCGAGGATGGCCACGCCATTCCAGGACGGCTGTCCGCGCCACAGCGCGCCATAGCCCGCGTCGGTCAAGGCCTCGTGGGGAAACTTGGCGTCGGGCGCCTTGAGCTCCTGCAGGCAGACCACGTCAGGCATGCTTTCCTCCAGCCAGCGCAGCAGCAGGGGCAGGCGGGCATTGATGCCATTGACGTTCCAGGTGGCGAGCTTCATGCGCTGTCCTTGGTGAGGTCCGAGGCGGGTGCCACGGCCGTCCCGCGGATGGCCACGGGCCACCACGCCGGGAGCAAGGCGCGTACCTCCCGGCGGGTGAAGCGGTCGTCGATCAGGTGCAGTACGCCGCGATCCGCCGGTGTGCGGATGACGCGGCCCGCCGCCTGCACGACCTTCTGCAGCCCGGGGTACAGGTACGCGTAGGCATAGCCCTCGCCGAAGGTCGCCTGCAGGCGCTCGCGCAGCATCTCGTTCACCGGGTTCACCTGCGGCAACCCCAACGTGGCGATGAAGGCGCCGATGAGGCGCTCGCCGGGCAGGTCGATGCCTTCGGCGAACGCGCCGCCCAGCACCGCGAACCCGATGCCGCGGCCCTCGGGCGCGAAACGCGCAAGGAACCCGGCGCGGGCGGCCTCGTCCATGGCCCGCGACTGGGCCCACACCGGCAGCGCGGGGTGTTCGGCCATCAGCTGCGACAGCACCTGCTCCAGGTACTCGAAGCTGCTGAAGAAGGCCAGGTAGTTGCCGGGACGATCACGGTACTGCGCGGCCATCAAGGCGACGATGGGCGCGACCGACGCCGGTCGGTGCGCATGGCGAGTGGAGATGTGCGGACTCACGTGAACGGTGAGCTGCTCCGGCGTGAAAGGCGAGTCGACGTCGATCCACAGGGTGTCATCGGGCAGCCCCAGGGTGTCGCGGTAGAAGGCTTGCGGACCGAAGGTCGCGGAGAACAGCGTGGCGGTGTGCGCGGCGGCCATCCGCGGGCGCAGGAAGGGCGCCGGCACCACGTTGCGCAGGCACAGCACCGAACGCGACCGGGGTCCGGCGTGATCCCGTGTCACGTCGAACTGGGAATGCGCGCCGAAGCGCTCGGCGACACGAGCGAAGTGCAGCAGGTCGAACCAGACGCGCAACAGTTCGGGGCTGCTGTCGCTCGGGTGATCGCCGAGGTGGTTTCCGATGGCGGTGGTGCAGGCGGTCAGGGCAGTCAGCCAGCGCTCGGGCAGCACGTCGAAGGCTTCGAAATCGGTGGCGCATTCGCCATTGAGCTGCACCCAGGCACGGTGCAGCCGCGCCAGCGGCCCGCGCAGCGGCTCGGGCGCCGTGCGCGCAAAGGCGTGCACCGCCTGCTGGTCGAGCGAGGCGGAGTACATCTTTCGCGCCCGATCGAGCAGGTTGTGCGCCTCGTCCACCAGCAGTCCCACCCGCCACTGGTTGGCCAGGGTGAGACCGTGCAGCATCGCGGTGAAGTCGAAGAAGTAGTTGTAGTCGCCCACCACGACGTCGGCCCAGCGAACCATCTCCTGGCCGAGGTAGTAGGGGCACACCCCATGGTCCGCAGCCACGGCGCGCAGCCGCGCGCGATCCAGGACACCGCCCTCCACCGCCGCCTGCCGGGCCGCCGGCAGGCGGTCGTAGAACCCCCGCGCCAGCGGACACGCGTCACCGTGGCACGCCCGGCCCGGGTACTCACAGGCCTTGTCGCGCGCCACCAGTTCCAGCACCCGCAGCGGCACACCCGTCCTCGACACCGTGGCCAGTGCTTCGAGGGCCAGGCCGCGCCCGGGACTCTTTGCTGCGAGGAAGAAGACCTTGTCCAGCCGCTGCGAGGGGCAGGCCTTCAACAAGGGAAAGAGCGTGCCGAGCGTCTTGCCGATGCCCGTGGGCGCCTGCGCCGCGAGGCAGCGTCCGGCCGACGCCGCCTTGTAGACCGCCTCGGCCAGCTGCCGCTGCCCGGGCCGGAAGCTGCCGTGCGGAAACGCCAGCGTCAGCAAGCCGGCGTCGCGCGCGTGTCGGTGCGCCATCTCCTGCTGCGCCCAGGCCACGAAGCGCTCGCACAGCGCGACAAAGAAGGCGTCCAGCGCCTGCGCGGTGTGCTTCTCGGAGAGCGTGGTATCGGCCTGTGTGCCGATGTCGTGATAGACCAGCGCGACAGTGATGGCGTCGAGCCCGCGCATGCGGCAGAGCAAGGCGCCGTAGACCTTGACCTGTGCCCAGTGCAGGGCACGGTGATTGGCCGGCATGGCGGCCAGGTCGCCGCGGTAGGTCTTGACCTCTTCGAGGCGCCGTCTGTCCGGATCGTAGCCATCGGCACGGCCTCGCACCCGCAGCGGACCGTGTTGTCCGGACAAGGAGACTTCGTTCTCGGCATTGGGGCCGCGGCGCATGGCGACGGCCGCGTGACCGGCCATGCCTTCGGCAGCGGAAGGGGACGGCGTGAACCGGTGGTCGAGGTCGCCCTGCTTGGCCGCGAACTCGCACAGCGTGCGCACGGCCACGACGTAGCTTGCCTCGTCGGGCGACACGGAGTTTTCCACCGGCGAAGTTTACTGGATGGATGAACAGGGAGAGGCGGTCCGCACCGCCGATACTGCGCCACTTTGCCCGGGCGCACGGTCGGCATGCCGCCCGATCAGGGCAGGCGCACGGCACGCTCACCGCTTGCTTGCGGCCGACTGCTGGCGCGTGACGGTCCGTTAGCCCCTGCCACGGCGCGGCATAAAGCGTCGCGACATGGTCGACTGCGCCGTGATGTGGCAGGCTTGTGTCCATGGAGGCCGGTCCACGGCCACTGGCGAGCCGCCCCGGCGGGCAGCACGCCATGGCACGCGATCTGCGGCAGGGGACGCGAGCCCCTTCGCTGCCCAAGCGCCCCGTCCACGACAACCCGCCGGAGCCCCGACATGCTCGAGTCCATCAAACGCCTCTTCGAATCGCTGCAACCGCGCGCGGCGCCGGACGCCGCCTTCGAGCACACCCTGCAGATGGCCACCGCGGTCCTGCTGGTCGAGGTGATGCGTTCGGACGCTCGCATCTCGCCTGAAGAACGTGGCACGGTACTGGCCACCCTGCGCCGCCACTTCTCGCTCTCCGAAGCCGAGCTCCGCACCCTCATGGAGGTGGCCGAGGAGCAGGCCCGCAACGCCCACGACCTGCACACCTTCACCGCCCGGGTCAACGAACACCTGGAACCGAACGAGCGGGCCCGCATCATCGAATACCTCTGGCAGGTCGCCTATGCCGACGGCCACCTGGACGCCCACGAGCACCACGTGATGCGCAAGATCGCCGACCTGCTGTACATCCCGCACGGCGACTACGTCGCCGCCAAGATGCGCGCGCGTGATCAACTGGCGTGAAGACGCGCCGCTCATCCGGCCGGTGGGGCCGGGGCCCACGGCCGTCGCTCCTCAGCCGGCGGACTGCGGCCCGGGTGCAACCCGGTGGGCGTCGCCTCCGCACTGCTTGGCGCCGTACATCGCCGCATCGGCACGCCGAAGGAGGTCATCCCAATCGGCGCCGATCTCGGGCGAGTGCGCGATGCCGATGCTCGGCGTCACGGCCACCGAGGTGCCCGCCAGATCGCACGGCCGGCCCAGCGCCAGGCGGATCTTCTCGGCAACGGCCAACGCGTCATCGGACGCATGAAGGCCCGTGAGCAGCACCACGAACTCATCGCCACCGAGGCGGCCGACGATGTCGGCCTCGCGCACACAAGCCCGGAGGCGCCGGGCGACTTCCTGCAGCAAGGCGTCGCCGGCTGCATGCCCCAGGACGTCGTTGACCTGCTTGAAGCGGTCCAGGTCCACGAACAGCAGCGAGACGCGCGAACCATCGCGTCGCGCCCGGGCTGCAGCCTTCACGAGGTGCTCATGCAGCAAGCTGCGGTTGGGCAGGTCGGTCAGCGCATCGTGACCGGCCACGTGCTCCAGCCAGGCGTCCCGCTGCTTGCGCTCCATCGCCGCCGCCAGCTGCAAGGCGACAAAGCGCAGCAGCTCCAGCTCATCGAGCGCCACATCGCTGGCGCCCTGCATCCCGCGCACGACCATGAACCCGATGACCCCGCGCGCGGTGGACAACGGCAGCCCGGTCCAACCGGAGCCGGCCGGCCCTGTCAGCCCGGCATGCGACCAGCACGCCGGCCCGGTGCCGGCCATCACGTCGGCGCTGGCCGATCCGGAAGACAGCGGACCTGGCGCGGGCATGGGCGCGTGCGGGTCTGACCAGTGGCTGAAGGCGATGCTGTCGCTCGCCTTGTCGTGCAGTGCAACGCCGAACCCGCTGGCGTCCAGCAGTTCACGCAGCACCCCCTGCGTGCGGTCGAACAGTGAAGCGAGGTTGTCGGCCGACTGGGCCGCATCGGACATGGCGTACAGCGCCGCACGCATGGCCTCGGATCGCCGACGCTCGGTCACGTCGCGCGCCACCGCCACCCGAACCCCTTCCTCTGCCGACCACCGCGCCGACCACATGATGTGGACCACCGACCCGTTCTTGCGCACATAGCGGTTCTCGAAGTGCGGCTGCGGGTGGCCCGCCACGATCGCGTCCACGGCGGCCAGGGTGCGCGGGCGGTCGGCCGGGTGCACGAAGTCGATCATCGGGCGCCCCAGCATCTCCCCGACCGGGTAGCCGAAGATCCGCTCGCCCGCACCGCTGATGCCGAGGAAGCGACCGTCCACATCGACGATGCAGATGGCATCGAGCAGCAGGTCGAGGACCTTGGCAAGGCGCTCGGGGCCGAAGGAATCCATGGAGAACCGGGCTGGGATGGAGGACACGGCCATTGTCACCCCTGGCGCCCGACGCGTGGGTAGACTTCTCCGTGGGCATCGCCTCGGCAGTCCGGCCGCCGAGTGCCACCTCAGCCCGACCTGCTTCCCCGCGCGATCCACCCGACGACGACACCATCGCCATGCCCAGCGCCCGCCTGACCGACCCGCAAGCCAATCGTCTCCTGGCAGACCTGTGCCTGGTCGCCCCCATCCTGCACGACACGGTACAGGCGGTGCGAACGCTGGTGATGCGCCTGGCACCGGGGGCCACGGAAACCGTCAAGTACGGTGGCCTCCTCTTTCAAGCGCCAGGGCCCTTTTGCGGCGTGTTCGCCTACCGCCAGCACGTGTCGCTCGAGTTCAGCCAGGGCCACGCCTTGCGGGATGTCGATGGCGTCCTGCAGGGCACGGGCCGGCTGAGGCGACACATCAAGCTGGCGACGCCTGCCGACGTCGATGCGCCGCATGTCGCCGACTTCATCCGGCAGGCAGCGGCGCTGGCGCGGACGTGATGCGGAGGAAGGTCGCGTCCCACCGAACGTCCGGCATCCACGTCAGCAACCTTCAGCGCAGCCCCGCCTTGTCCAGGCCGAAGGCGGCATCGAGCGAGCCCGGCACGGTGCGGAACGCATTGCCCGCCCGATTCCATGCATTGATGGCCATGATGACGAAGGTGAGGTCGGCCAGCGCCTTCTCGGGCAACTCGGCGCGTACCCGCTCATAGAGATCGTCCGGGACACCGTGGGCCGGGATGTGGGTGAGCGCCTCGGTCCACTCAAGGGCGGCCCGCTCGCGAGACGAGAACAGCGGCGACTCGCGCCAGATGGCCAGGTGGTGCAGGCGCAAGGGCCGCTCGCCGTGGATCGTCGCCTGCTTGATGTGCATGTCCACGCACAAGGCGCATCCGTTCATCTGCGAGGCGCGGATTTCCACCAAGTGGCGCAGGGTGGCGTCGATGCTGCTGCTGCCGAGCGCGGCGCTGAAGGCCGAGAATTTCTGGAACAGTTCGGGCGATTGCTGGGCGTAGTTGATGCGTTGCGTCATGGTCAGTTCGCTTTCATTCAAGGTGAGGGACACACCCTGAAGACGTGCGAGACCGCGCGCTTGTGACAAGCCGCTCAGGATTTCCTGAGTGCGACGGCCAGCCGCGCCAGCTTGTCGGGGTTGCGCTGCACATGGATGCGCACGATGCGCTCGCCGTCCGTCTCGACGGATTGGGCGGATTCGATCTCGCCGCCGATGAAGCGCAGCAGCCCCCACTCGCCGTTGATCACCGCCAGCCGCACCGTCAGGTCGCGGCCGAAGCGACGAACCGAGGCGAAGTAGAGCTGCGCGATGCGCTGGCCGCCCACCAGGACCTTGCCGAAGCTTGGCACCTTGCCGCCACCGTCCCCGATCAGCGCCGCGTCGTCGGCCAGCAGGGACTTGAGCGAGGCGACGCTGCCGTCGGCCACCGCGGCCGCGAACCGCTGCATCAGGCGCCAATGCACCTGCGGCGGCACGGCTTGACGAGGGCCGGGCTCGCGCAGCTGCGCTCGCGCACGGCTCACCAGTTGCCGGCAGGCCGCCTCGCTCTTGCCGAGCGTGGCGGCCACTTCCGCGTAGTCCGCATCCAGCACCTCCCGCATCAGGAAGGCCGCGCGCGCCTCGGGCGTGAGGCGCTCGAGCAAGGTGAGGAACGCCACCGAGAGTTCTCCGGCCCGCTCCAGGATCTGCTCGGGCGAAGCCGGTGCCTCGCCGAGCTGCGGTTCAGGCAGCCAGAAGCCCACGTACTTCTCGCGCTCCACCTTGGCTGCGCGCAGCCGGTCGATCGCAATGCGGGTCGTCACGCTGACGAGCCAGGCCTCGGGGTTCTCGATGGACGGCCGGTCGGCCTCGTGCCAGCGCAGCCAGGCATCCTGCACCACCTCCTCCGCCTCGGCCGCGGTGCCGAGCATGCGGTAGGCGATGCCCTGCAGGCGAGGACGGAGGGTGTCGAAAGCGATGATGGCGGCGTTCATGGCAGGCAGGAGGCTAACGGATGCTCAGGGGCGATGCACGGGCGATGACCGATGGGGCCATGGGAGGCTCATCACCGGCTCCTCGTCCGGCTTCGGCCTCGACACCGCCAGACAATTGCTGGCGCATCGTCGCCACCATGCTCCAGCCCTCGATCGGGCTGCTACCCCATCGAAAGGCTTACGGCTCCTGCCGCTCGACGTGCGCGATTACGGAGCATCCGCGACTGCACCGGTGCGGCCGGGCCGGTCGATGTCGTTGTGAACACCTAATGACCATCACCTCAAGCGTCACGCTGTTGCCCCTGCCTTGCGCTCTGCGCACACGGCGAGCAAGGCGGCCTTGAGTGCCCGACGGCAGCGCCTTCGGACTGATGCACCGCAGAAGCAGAACGGCCCGCGGCAGGAACTGACGCGGACGCTCAGGCATTGAAGTGGTCGACGGATCAGTCAAGTTGCGTCGACCTCGAGAAAGTGAATTCCGCTCATTTCTTTAACGACGGAACCCTGTTTACCTGTTGATGATTGCGACTCCGTAAACAACCGGGGGTGAGCGTTCAGACCTGTTAGGTCGTCTAGCTGAAGCGGGCTTACGTCGATTCCGCCCTCACTGCGATAGGCTTTAGTCCTCAACAGTTCAACACTGCATATGCGTAAGCGTGGAAAGCAACAACCAAGGCCATCGGCCGACACGGAACTTTCACCCACAGTTGAAGCAACTGTTCCCTCCTCGGACAAGTCTTACGAAAGAAGTTCGGATGGTGTTAAGACGGAGGACTTTATTCTCAAGTTGCTCTCGGGGGTTCTAGTTCCGGTGATCGTATCGGCAGTAACACTTCTGGCCGCAGCGTGGCAATTCAACGTAGCGAATGAGCGTACTGAACGCGCGCGATTCCTCGACGGCGCGTTGGTGACTGCGCAAGAAACTAGCGTCCTGCTCGGTGAGGGCTATAACGCATTGGAAAAGCTGCTCAACGCGACGGATTCTCAAGGATGGAAGGCCTTCTCGGAGGGAGCGTTCAGGGACTATATGAAGTTTCACAGGGACTGGCGTCAGCAGGCCATATCACAGCACTTCAAGCTGGCTCGCTATTTCGGAAGAGATCTTGCGGACCAAATCATACATATAGATGAGGTCGATTTGCGTCCCGTTGACAACCTTGGCTCGCCAAATCCATGTTCGCCCCCCGGAACCAAGGCCGACTTCGACATTGAAAAGATGAGCTTTCAAACGTGGTGCACGATCACCCGGATTCCGCTTTTGCAGGACGCGATTGACGACCGGCGAACGGCTCAGGCCGGCATGGAATTTTTTGAACTGATTCAGGCAAAGCGGGAACGAGAAGACTTCGCGAGGGAGCTCCTCACCCATTACGACAAGGTAATGGTCGGTTATCTACGCGAACTCAATAAGAGACTCACTCAACTGGGGCAGCCCCAAGTCGCGGTTTTATATCATCCCACAGGTGCCGGCGCTGGACGTCCTTGATCATCGCGCGCGCAATATTCTCTAGAGCACAGCATTACGCACCCATGCGGGTAGCCGCAGACCAAAGTCCTAGAGCCGGAACGTTCGAACCATTCCTTCAATCTTGCTCAGTATTTCATCCGGCTCACTGGGTGACGTACTGGGCGTTGGAGTTGCTACGATTCTTACAGGGCAGCGTACCGCGCTGCGACCACTTCAAACTCCGGAACGAGATCAAGAAGAAAAAGCCCGCGTTCCTAGGGAAACGCGGGCTTCAATGAACAAGGCAGAGAGGATTTCTGACTTAGAACGGAATGTCGTCGTCCATGTCGTCGAAGCCGGTGGACGACTTCGGGGACGGTGCGGGTGCCTGGCGCTGTGCGGCCGGGCGGGCGGCCGGGGCGCTGCGCTCGGGGGCGGCACTGCGCTCGCGGGGCGCGTAGCCGCCGCCACCTTCGTCGCCGCCGCCACCACCGCCTTCACGGCCGCCGAGGAGCTGCATGTTGTCGGCGATGATTTCGGTGGTGTACTTCTCGACGCCGTCTTTGTCCTGCCACTTGCGGGTCTTGAGGCGGCCCTCGACGTAGACCGAGCGGCCCTTCTTCAGATACTCGCCGGCGATCTCGGCCAGGCGGTCGTAGAAGACGACGCGGTGCCACTCGGTTTCTTCCATCTTCTCGCCGGAGGTCTTGTCCTTCCAGTTGCGCGAGGTGGCGACGGTGATGTTGCAGATGGCCGCGCCGTTGGCGGTGTAGCGCACTTCGGGGTCGCGGCCCAGGTTGCCGATGAGGATGACTTTGTTGATCGAGGCCATGGGCGTGTTCCTGGGCGTGAGGCAATCGGGAGAAGTGAGGACTGACCGGCGGGCGCCGGTGCTGCGGCTGCGCGGCACCGGGAAACCGGTGGGCAGGGCCTCCATTATGCCCAAGGGCGCGCCATCGACCCCGCCGAGTGGGCGCGTTTCCGCCCATGCGTCACGGGCACGTCCGGCACGCTGACTTACGCACCCACTTGTCCCGCCCCGGGACCACCCGGGAAGGTACGATGCGGCTCGGCCCTGCCCGCTCCACCCGATCGCCCCATGTCCGCTGTGCCCACCGCCTCTTCCCCCGCTGCCCTGCCGGCCGACCCCCAAGCCATCCTGCAGCAGGTGTTCGGCTACGCCGCGTTCCGCAGCCAGCAGCAGGACATCGTGGCCCATGTCACGGCCGGTGGCGACGCCCTCGTGCTGATGCCCACGGGCGGCGGCAAGAGCCTGTGCTACCAGGTGCCCGCCATCGCCCGCCACCGCGGCGGCCATGGCGTGGCGCTGGTGGTCAGCCCGCTGATCGCCCTCATGCACGACCAGGTCGGCGCGCTCGAGGAAGCCGGGGTGCACGCGGCCTTCCTCAACTCCTCGCTCACCTCGGAAGACGCCCAACGCATCGAGCGCGAGATGATGAGCGGGCGGCTGGTGATGCTCTATGCCGCGCCGGAGCGCATTGCCACCCCGCGCTTCCTCGGGCAGCTCGACTCGCTGTACGAGCGCGGGCTGCTGAGCCTGTTCGCCATCGACGAGGCGCACTGCGTGAGCCAGTGGGGGCACGACTTCCGCGAAGACTACCTTTCACTGAACGTGCTGCACGAGCGCTATCCGCACGTGCCGCGCATCGCCCTCACCGCCACGGCCGACGACCTGACCCGTGCCGACATGATCGAGCGGCTGCAGCTCGACGAGGCCCGCGTCTTCATCAGCAGCTTCGACCGCCCCAATATCCGCTACAGCATCGTCGAGAAGGACAACGCGCGCGCGCAGCTGCTGCGCTTCATCGGCGACGAGCACGAGGGCGACGCCGGCATCGTGTACTGCCAGTCTCGCAAGAAGGTCGACGAGACCGCCGCCTGGCTCGTGGGCGAGGGACTCAACGCACTGCCGTACCACGCCGGCCTCGATGCCGCGGTGCGCAAGCAGAACCAGGACCGCTTCCTGCGCGAGGACGGCATCGTGATGGTGGCCACCGTGGCCTTCGGCATGGGCATCGACAAGCCCGACGTGCGCTTCGTGGCCCACCTCGATCTGCCGAAGAACATCGAGGGCTACTACCAGGAGACGGGCCGCGCCGGCCGCGATGGCGCCCCGGCCGACGCCTGGATGGCCTACGGCTTGGCCGACGTCGTGAACCAGCGGCGCATGATCGACGAGAGTCCGGCCGGCGAGGAATTCAAGCGCGGCCAGCGCGGCAAGCTCGACGCGCTGCTGGCGTTGGCCGAGGCCCACGGCTGCCGGCGGGTGCGCCTGCTCGACTACTTCGGCGAATCGAGCCAGCCTTGCGGCAACTGCGACAACTGCCTGAACCCGCCCGCCACGTGGGACGCCACCGAGGCGGCACGCAAGGCCCTCAGCTGCATCTACCGCTTCCACCAGAACGGCGGCCAGCGCTTCGGCGCCGGCCACCTGATCGACGTGCTGCGCGGCAAGGTGACCGACAAGGTCACCCAGTACCGGCACGAGACCCTGTCGACCTTCGGCATCGGCGCCGACATCGCCGAGACGCAATGGCGCGCCGTGCTGCGACAGTTGATCGCCCTCGGCCATGTGCGCAGCGAGGGCGAGTACAACACCCTCGAGCTCACCGGCAGCGCCCGCGAGGTGCTGCGCGGCGAAGTCCAGCTGCTGCTGCGGCGGCCGAGCGAGGTGCAGCGGCGTGGCAAATCCGGTCGGGGCAGCGGCGCCGGCGGCGGGCGCGAGCGGCCGCCACCCATCGCGCTCGACGACGCGGCCCTCGGCCGCTTCACCGCGCTCAAGGCCTGGCGCGCCGAAGTTGCCCGCGAGCACAACCTGCCGGCGTATGTCGTGTTCCACGACGCAACGCTGGCCGAGATGGCGCGCGAGTTGCCCGGGACACTGGACGCGCTCGGCGAAATCAGCGGCGTGGGCGCGAAGAAGCTCGACGCCTACGGCCGCGACATTCTGCGGGTGCTCGGCGGCTGAGCCCGGGCGTCGCGGTCAACGCGGTCCAGCGCAGACCCCGAACGGCCGCATGGAGGCCCGAACGTGCTCCAGGCATGGCGGCACGCTCGGCACGGTTGCGCCGTTGCCCGAGCAGCCTCGCTCACGTTGGGCCGCTCGATGCGCCCGACTGCGCAGCAGGGCGCAACGACCGAAGCGCGCTTTGGTCGGAACTGTCCGACAGCCGATCCGCCCATCCACCGGTACCGGGCGCCGGGCGCCTGCACCACACTGGCCACTCGGCTTCGCATTCGGCGCGTGGCCGTCCCATAGACCACGAAAGGACTTGCCATGACCACCACCAACTCGTTGCAGAACACCAAGTCGAACCTGGCGGACCGCGTTGCGCTCTCGGCTGATTCGGCCATCCATTCGACGCAGTACGCGGCCAACAAGGCTTTCGACCGCCTCTCCGGCGGCGTCGAATCGCTGCGCGGGCGTGCCGGTCCCCTGATGGACAAGGTGTCGGCCAAGGCCGAGACGGGCAAGCACTACATCGAGGAGCAGCCGATGAAGTCGCTGCTGATCGCTGCCGGCACCGGCGCCGTGCTCGCGATGCTGCTGAGCTGGATGGGCCGCTCGCGCCGCGGTCTCTGAGCCTCACGTGCTCCGGCCGCCGCAAGCGGTGGCCGATCAGCCCGCCTCCGGCAAGATATCGCCGGGGCGGGCATGATGTCTTTCCGTCGCATTCGCAGCCCCACGAGATCCGCCATGTCCACCGATTCCCATTCCTCGCCCCGAGACGGAGACGGCTCCCAGCCCGCGCTGCGGGTCTACCTGGTCGAGGACAGCTCGATCATCCGCCACAACCTCGTCGAGGCGCTGCAGGAAACGCTGCCGCTGGAAGTGGTGGGCGCCGCCAGCAGCGAAGCCGAGGCCCAGGCGTGGCTGGCGAATCCACCTTGCGCGTATGACCTGGTGGTGATCGACATCTTCCTGCACTCGGGCTCCGGCCTGGGCGTTCTGGCCCAGCGACTGCCGCTCGATGCACCGGGCCGCTGGGTGGTGCTCAGCAATCACGCCACGCCCGAGATGCGCCGCAAGTGCACCGAGCTCGGCGCCGATGCGGTGTTCGACAAGAGCAACGAGATCGAAGCCTTGCTGCTCTATTGCAAGCGCCTGGCCGGCATGGACGCCATCGACGACGTCCGCAACAGCCTGCACGCCGCACTCTGATCCTGCCACCGGGCCACCCTCACGGGAATGACGCGCCCGCCGGCGACAGGGGCGGCAACCACAGTTCGATGACGCCTGGCCGCCGTCCTCCAAGGGTGGACGGCAGGTCGCGTACCCACACCTGACCCGGTCGTTCATCGACCACCCACGGGCTCCGCACGTAGGCCGCCAACGCATCGGCGCAACCCCGACTCGCCGGGTCGTGCAGGACGAAGGTGGCTTGCGCCCAGGGCACCGGTCGACGCTGCTGGCGGAGTTCGGCCGTTCGGGTCACGTTCTCGATCGGCGCGATGAGCATCGATCCGGCGCTGGCCCGCCGCAGTCGACGGGCCAATTCGGACGCTGCAGTGCGCGAGGCCTCGTCGTGCACCTGGATGTACAGCGTCGTGAAGCCGCCGGCGCGCTGGCACGCGGCGGCCAGCGTCATCGCGGGCGACGGCGTGGCAGACGTCGGGGTCTCTGACGGCGCGCCGGCCGACGCCGCCGCGTCGGTCGACTCCGGCCGGGGCGGCACCGCGATCGGGGCGGTCTCGTCGTTCAACTCGAGCCCGGTGCGGGACCAGGCTGCGGCGAGGTTGCGCCACACCTCCTGCGCGGCCTGACCCTGCTCGGCCGGGGACACCCCGGGGTGCCAGTAGTTGAGCGCGGTATTCTCGGTCGGCGGCTTGAGCACGAGCGCGCAAAGGTCGTTGAACGCCCGATCACGGGGCGCGGGGCACATCGTCGCAGCCGCCGTCGGCTTGGCACATTCATCGGCCATGCGGGTGGCGAGCCGCTCCAGGCCGGCATGCTCGAGCGGGCGCATCGCCGGGCTGCCTCGCAGGTCCAGCAGCAGCGACACCTGGCTGACCAGCACCTCCGGCACCTGGGGGCACGCACCGTCAACGGCCTGCAGACCGCGGGACACTTCCCCGAAGAGCTCCCGCGCTTCAGCCTGCTGATCGGCGCGGTTGCGCTCGATCGCTTCCTGCACCTGCCACACCGAGAGCAGCAAGGTTCCCGAAGCCCCGAGCCCGAGCGTCGTGCCCAGCGCGGTGGCGCGGGCGGTCCGCCGCCACATCGGTTCCTTGGCAATGGCCTGCGCCACGGCGGCGGCGGCGAGCGGAGCGGCCTGCTGAACCGCATGGCGTGCCGGGCTGCGCCACCCCGGAAGGCGGGCGAGCCAGTCGTCGGACAGGGCACGACCGAAGTCTTCGCCAAGGCGGTGATAGCTCTCCCATTGCGCCTCGTCGAACGACTGGTCGCCGGTCGATTCATGCGGGAAGGCCGGATGCTGTCGCGCATAGGCGAGCAAGTCCACATCGAGTGATTCGTGCAGGCTCGGCTTGATGAGCAGCAGGGTGCCCTCCGGCCGGACCGGTCGTCCGTCCGTTCCGGCGCGCTCGCGGTAGCGGATGCGGGCCAGCAGCACGCCGCGGCGTGAATGGTTGTCCGCCATGTCCTCGGGCGACAGCACCGTGAGCGGGCCCCCATCGAGGCCGAACAGGTGTGCGGCTTCCTCGCCGGTGTAGAAGTCGATCTCGGCGCCGAAATCGATGCGCGCCTTGCGCACGAGGTTCTCGATGTCCGCGAAGTCATAGGCTTCGTCGCAACTGCCGTCGGACAACACGATGAAATCGAGTTCGCGCTTGAGCAGCGGATAGACGCCGGTGTTTTCGAAGTGGCCGCCATCGGACAGGTACCACCAGGGTCGTTCCGAGCCGAAGAAGGTGGCCGACGCTTCGCTCGCCAGCATGAGTGGCTTGGGGCAGAAACGCCATCCGAACCGGCTCAGCCATCGCAGCTGTACCCGTGGATGCGGAGCGCGCACCCAGTGGCCGAGGCGCACGCCGAGGAAGTACACCAGCAGGGCAAGGCCGCGCGACGTGTACGACCCGGCACCCGGTGACGACGCGGCGCCCGACACCGCCACCCACCGACCCAGGGTCCCGGCGTCGTCGCCGGTACGCAGCGCCATGAAGGCCGCGGGGCCGACCTCCAGACCGCGCCAGCTTGCGGTGACCGCGGCCCCCTTGCGGTCCGCGTTGTACAGGCCGCTGCGGTCGTCCCGCGTCTGGTTGAGGCAGGTGTTGACGAGATGGATCGGACCGCCCTGCGCTTCGGGCCGGTAGTGGCCGAGCGCCGTATCGTCGCCGTCGACAACCACCGTGACGTTGTCGGCAGCCCCCGGTGCATGGCCGTCCAGCGCGCGGCGGCGGTTGCCCACGGCCAGGTAGGCGCGGGTGAGGCGCGCGCGGTAGAAGCTGTGCAGCGAGGATGAGTTGGCCATCTGGCCGTTGCCGGCGGTCAGCAGCACCCACAGCGCCCAGACGATGCCGACCAGCGCAGCGCGCATCCACGCCGGCACCTGCCGGAAGACCGAGAGCGTCTCCGGCGCGAAGACGAACCACTGCAGCACCACGAGCCAGGCGGTCACCAGCGCCAGCAGGCCGACGTGACCCATGACGTTGAGCAGGCGCGGCAGTGCGGCATGAGCGTGCGCCCCGGCCTCCGCCGCCACCCGCTGCAGGGGCTGCGCCAGGGTCCGGAGGACCAGGACGACCAGCGATCCGAAGCCGAGCCCGCCCCAGAGCCAGCCGTTGCCGGATTGGAGTTCCTCGAGCACCCACCAGCTCGCCGCGTCGAGGGCCCCCAGGCCGGCGACGGCCAGGCACGCCAGTGCCACCACCCGCAACGCGCGAGTGAGCCGGTTGCGCACGCGCGCAACGAGCAGGGCGTGCGGTTCCCGTCCGATGGCCATCCACGACTGCACCAGCAGTTGCCCGGCCACACCGGAGGTGAGTGCGAACGCCACCACGCTGCTCCAGCCGAGGGCGTCTCGCCGGAGGTCGAGCCGCCCGCCTTGCCACAGGCGCTCGAGCAACACGAAGGCGAGTGCGCCGGTGACGGCCAGCACCGTCATGTCGCGCCACGGCAGGCCACCGCCGCGGGCGCCGGGGTCGGGGTTGTCGCGCGCGGCCCAGTACCCGGTGATGAGACCCGGGGCCGAGACCACCCACAGTCCGAGCGCCACCGGCCACCACGGCGTGACCCATCGAGACCAACCGCCCGGGCTCAGCCATTGGCTGCTGTGCTGCACCAGGTGCGGCAGGATCACCACCAGCCCGAGCAGCATGCAGGCGAACATGAATTCGGTGTGGATGGCCAGCCACGCCCGCAGGTAGGTCACCACCGCGATGCCCAGGTCGCGCGAGCCGGCGGGGGTGAGGTAGCGCCCGTTGCTGCGCAACCAGTGGAGCACCGGCGAATCGCTGCGCGCCATCAGCTGCTGGGCCGCCTGGATGCCGTAGGTGTCGACCAGCCGACCGAACATGGCACCGACATAGCCGCCGCCGGACACCGTGGACAGGTAGTCGAAGCGAGCCAGCAAGCCCTCGCGGGCGAGGCTGTCGGGTACGGCGGCGTCGTCCACCGCCGCAGCGGAACGGGCCTGCGCCAGGCCGCGCAACAGCCCCAGCGAGAAGGTGGCGCTGCGTACGCCTCCGCCCGACAGGGCCAGGCCGACACGGGGGAGCGCGGCCTCGCCGTCATCGCTTCCTGCAGCCACACCCCGGACGATGCGCCGACGCCGTGCGATGGCCTCGGCCTCGGCCGCGAAGAGCGATGCCGGGTCGTCGGGCAGCGGTGGTGCAGCGAAGGGGTCGGGAATCATGGGCGGGCGGAGAGCATGGCAAAGGCCGGCGGCGGAGGGCCGACTGTAGGCACCTCCGCCGCCGTTGTCACCCCCACGCTGGGCGCCCGCGTCGCGGCACAATGGGTCGACACTGCACCTGCCCGTTGACCGCCATGCGCCTTCACCTGCGACGCCCGTTGCTTCTCCTCGGCTGCTGCCTTGCGCTGGCGGCCGGCGGAGCATCCCGGGCGCAGGAGGCGCCAGCCACTCAAACCGCCCCGGAGCGCAGCCAGACGCAGTGCATCGATCGCCTGCCCGAGGCGGACCGCCCGGACGACCTGACGCCGCGGCTGCCCGAACTCGTCTACAGCTGCCTGGCGCTTGCTGACGGCACCCATGTGTGGATGGGAGAGACCGGGCGGCAACACGACGCGAGCGTGCTGCTGGTGCACGGCCTGGGCAACCTGGCCCATCGCGACTGGCGCACGGTGATCGGCCCCCTGGCCGGCCGGTTCCATGTGATGACGCTCGACCTCCCGGGCTTCGGCGCTTCGCCGGCACCGGGGCCGGGCCACACCTTTGCCCAGCTCGACCAGGTGCTGGAAGCGGTGGTCGCCGGCCATGCGCGCGGAGGCCGGGCGCATGTGGTGGGCCACTCCCTCGGCGCCGCCCTGAGCCTGCACTTCGCCCACCGCCACCCGGACCGGGTCGACCGACTCGTGCTCGTCGACGCGGCGGGACTGTTGCTGATGAACCTGTACACGCTGCCCAAGGCCCGCCTCACGCTGCCCCAGGTGGGCGTGCGGCCCGTGGACCGGGTGATGCGGAGCGTCGACTCCAACCTCAACCGGTTCGGACGCGCGGTGGTGGGGCGTTTCGACCACAACATGGACGTCGCGGGCTGGCTGCGCCGCAATCCCGGCGTGCGCGATGCGCTGTTCGGCCGCAACACCCAAGTGAGCGCGGCCCTGGGGCTGGCCGAGCATGACTTCGGGCCCGCGCTGCGCGAGATGCGCGCGCCCACCACGCTCATCTGGGGGCGCGACGACCCGGTGGCACCCTTGCGCATCGGCCGGTTGCTCGAGGCACGCCTGCACGATGCGCGCCTGCACGTCATCGACGACGCGGGTCACGCGCCCATGACGCAGCGGCCCGAGGCATTCGAGCCCCTGCTGTGGTCGGCGCTCACGGAACCGCTGCCGCCCCGCCAGCGCACCCCCGAGCCCACCGTGCGCCGGGGCGACGTCCGCTGCACGGCGCAGCTCGGCCCGCGCTACGCCGGCCGCTACGGCCACGTCCAACTCGAGAATTGCCACGGCGTGCACATCGCCGATGCGCGCATCGACCGCCTCACGCTTCGCAACGCGTCGGTGACGCTCGAGAACGTGTCGATCGTGAGCCAGGGCGTCGGCATCGACGCCCTGCGCAGCGACGTGCGCGCCACCGACCTGCGGGTGAATGCGGCCGTGGGCGTTCGCGCCAGCGGCAGCCTGCTCGACCTGGCCGCCACGCGCATCGTGGCGCGCGAACGCGCCCTCGAGCTGCCGAGACCGAGCTGGGTGTACTTCTCGGTGAGCGAGATCGACGCCCCTGACTACCAGGGGGATGCGCACCTGGCGTGGCCGGTGACGATGACACCCAGGCGCTGAGCGCCCTCACCCGTCATCACGGGTGGGGGTCAAGTCGCCAAGCGCGACGTCAAGGGCGAATGAGACATCCTGCCGTGTGCTTCCTCACGGCCATCGCGTTCGGCAAGCGCCCACCCCTCCTGCAATGACACGAGACGCCGACAACAAGGCATCAGCATTGCGGGTGGTGTGTCATGGTTCGTCGGTTCGATCGAGTGCGTGTGAGCGTGGGTTGTCTGCTGGCAGCCCTCTCGGCCGGCGCGTGGGGTGCGGGCCCGGCGAGCGGCAAGGACACGCTCGGCCTGCACCTGTTCAGCCAGCACCTGCCGGCCGCCAACTACAACAACGTGAATCCCGGCATCTACTACCGCCTGGCCGAGGGACCCGTGGCCGGCATCTACCGCAACTCGGTGCGCCGGACCAGCATCTACGGCGGCTACACCTGGCAGTACGACCGCTTCGATCTGACCGTCGGCGCGGTCACCGGCTATTCACAGGGCGTCCAACCCTTGTTGGTGCCGTCGATGGCGCTCTTCACCTACCGTGGCGTGACGACGCGGCTGGCCTTCATTCCCCGGGTGGAGAAGCGCATTCAGTCGCACGTGCTGCACATCGTGGCCGAACTCTGACGCACTCGCGCGACGTCAAGCCGCGCGTCCGGGATCTTCGAACGCGTCGCGCGCCTGCCTGCGCGCAAGGCCCCTGCCCACCAGGGGCAGCGCCACCGCGAGCAGCAGCGCCAGGCCGGGCTCGGGGACGGGCGTGGAGAAATGGACCAGCGCGGCACGCCCCTGGCCGTTCAGGGAGCCGAAGATGGTCGCGTAGCCGGCGTCGTTGAAGCGACCGACCTGCACGATGCGCCAGGCTGCGGCGTCCTCCGCGTCCAACAGCGCATTGGCGTCGACGAACCCGAAACGGTCGTGGTACAGGAACGCGGAGCTCGGGCCACTCAGGTCGTCGGGGTAGTAGAACCCCGTGATGAGCCCGTCGTTGCTGATCGTGGAAGCCGCGACGATCCAGCCGGTGGCGTCGAAGCTGCCGAGGTCCAGCGGTGCCATCACGCCGCCGGCCAGCGCACGGAACGGCAACGTGCCGGGGACATTGCCAGGCAGCCAGGAATAGCCCACCACATCGCCGGCGTCGTTCAGGTCATTCGCATAGCTGTTGCTGCCGCCCAGCGTGCCGAGGTCGGTCAGGTTGCCCTGGGCGTCGCTGCGGGCCGCATGGCCGACGCTGTAGTCAGAGGGGTCGGGCAACGCGATGCCAGCCGTCGCTCCGGCGTTGTTGAGGCTACCCCCGCCGTTGAGTGACAGCGGCAGCGGCATCTCGCCCTGACCGGGTGTGTAGAGGAAGCTGCCACCATGGTGACGGAGCGCCACCTGTCCGGCTTCGTTGATGCGCAACGCGGCGCCCGAGGCGCCCGGCTCCCCGCTGCTGAGGAACTCCACACCCGTCGCCGACGCATATTGGAACGCGCGGCCGTCCCACTCTCCGACCACCTGGCCGCGGTCATTGATGTCGAACAGCGAGAGCGACGCGGTCGGGGCCGCACCCACCAGCGTGCCGAAGTCCTGCACGCCGGTAGAGGGGCTGTACAGGAAGGGGCGGGTCATGAAGCCATCCTGGGCCCATCCGATCCCGGCGCCGTGGTTGTTGATGTCGACGAGCGTCGACGATTCGGCATCGCTGATGCCGCTCAGGTCCACGATGGAGAGGCGAGGCGGGGCCGCCACCGCAGCCCCGCACAAGGCGCCGGCCAGACAGGCGAGCGTGAGACAGGAGCGCAGGATCTTCATGGCGGGCCTCCAGGGTCGGGTGACGCACGCTCAACATTAGGCGGTCCGACGACACAAGCCATCCCTAGAAGCATTCGCGGCATGCGACGCAACCGCAAGCGGCATCACGCCAGCCTGAACCGCTCAGCGCGGCACCGTGACCTCGCTGCGCAGCGGCGTCCAGATGAACGCGAACAGCACGCCGGCCGTGGTGCGCCTGGCGAACAGCGGGCTCTCGCGATTGGCCGCGCCGCCGTGGAAGCTGACGTTGCCGCTCACGCTCACCGCGGTGGTGGAGGACAGCCGGCGCGAGAGGCCGGCCCGCAGCATGCTGCCGAAGTAGCCCGAGCGGGCGTCGTAGGCCGGTCGCACCGTGGTCGCCTGTTCGGGCTCCACCTGGTAGTAGTAATCCTGAAGGTCCTCGCTGGCCCAGGTGACATGACCGGCCACCACCGCCTCGCTGGCCGCATCCGGCCAGCCGCGGCGCGTCCAGCGCAGTTCCTGTTCAACCACCATGCCCCGCCCGTTGGTGCGACGGCCGTCGGTGGAGATCACGCCACGCGCCTTCAGGTGGGCGCTGAACTGCTGGCCCGGCGACAGCGGGATCCGGTAGACGGCCTGGGGGCCGACCTCGAGCGTGTAGTCGAGGTCGGGCATGCCGGCGCGGGCGGCATTGGAGCGGGCGTTGAAACCTGCTGCGCCCGACAGGTCGAGTTCGAAGTGTTCCGTGTCGAAGATGCGCCCGCGCACGCCGTTGTCGTCGATGCGCAACCAGGGGCCGCGGTAGATCACGATGGGGGCGATGACCCCACGCCAGTCCCGCGTGCCCGCGGCCGGGTAATCGGGGCTGTTCGCGCCGAGCAAGGCCACGCCGGCCTCCCAGCGGGGCTTGCCCTCCGGCACGGGCAACTCCTGAGCCGCAGCGCCGGCGGACAGGGCGAAGGCGCTCACCAGGACGGGAACGAACGACCAGGCGTGCCACCCGGGCACCTGGCGCAAGGAGGGTGAGGGCGTCGACATGGGCGCCACCATACCCGATCCCGCACCGGGCGTGAACGGTTCAGCGCACCGTCAGGGAGACGATGGCGCTGTCGCCCACGTCCCCGTAGCTGTCGACCGCACGGGCGAACACATCGACGCGGCTGCGTCCGTCGTCCGGCACGACGAGGATGTTCTCGTAGGGGGGCGCACGGTCGATGCCGAGCAGCACCGGCCGGCTGCCATCGAAGCGGTAGAACTCCACCTGGTCGATGTAGCCCGTGTCGTCGGCCGCCGCGGCCACCAGCCGCACGGACTGCAGGGGAACGACGTCGTAGGCCGAGGCCACGAGCTCGACCGACGGCGGAAGGCCGTCGTCCCCCCATTCATAGCCGAGGTACACACCGCCGCCACAGCCGGCAAGGGCCAGGGCAGCCAGCAGGGGAAACGCGCGCCGCAACATGTCGCCATGCTACGCCCCTGCACGCCGCTTTGCACCCGGGGGGAGGGTGCCCCTGCTGACGCGGGTTGACAGGGTGCGCCGCTATCATCGTTTGTTTGACGCTGCCTTCCATGCCGCCTCGCCCTGCCCCTTCCGACGATCCTGCCGCCCGGCTCGAGGCGGCCCTGGAAACACCCGAAGCCTCCATCGAGGCGCCGACGATCCGCGTGCGCGGCGCGCGGACCCACAACCTCAAGAACATCGACCTCGACATCCCGCGCAACCAGCTGGTGGTGATCACCGGGTTGAGTGGCTCCGGAAAGTCCAGCCTTGCGTTCGACACCTTGTACGCCGAGGGCCAGCGGCGCTATGTCGAGAGCCTGAGCACCTATGCCCGTCAGTTCCTGCAACTGATGGACAAGCCCGACGTCGACGTCATCGAAGGGCTGAGCCCGGCGATCAGCATCGAGCAGAAGGCCACCTCGCACAACCCGCGATCGACGGTCGGCACCGTCACCGAGATCCACGACTACCTGCGCCTGCTCTACGCCCGCGCGGGCACACCCTATTGCCCGGTGCACCAGCAGCCGCTGGAGGCGCAGAGCGTGAGCCAGATGGTCGACACGGTGCTCGCGCTGCCTGCCGAGACCAAGCTCATGGTGCTCGCGCCCGTCGTGCGCGACCGCAAGGGCGAGTTCGGTGACCTCTTCGCGGACATGCAGACCCAGGGCTACGTGCGCTTCCGGGTGGACGGCCAGACGGTGGAGGCAGCCGACGTGCCGCGCCTCAAGAAGAGCGAGAAGCACGACATCGATGTCGTGATCGACCGCATCAAGGTGCAGCCGGGCCTGCAGCAGCGCCTGGCCGAAAGCTTCGAGGCAGCGCTGCGCATCGCCGAGGGCCGCGCCGTGGCCCTGGAGATGGACGGTGGCCGTGAACACCTCTTTTCCAGCAAGTTCGCCTGCCCGGTGTGCAACTACAGCCTGAGCGAGCTGGAACCGCGCCTGTTCTCGTTCAACTCGCCGGTCGGCGCCTGCCCCACCTGCGACGGCCTCGGCCAGGTCACCGCCTTCGACCCGGAGCGGGTGGTGGCGCACCCGTCGCTGAGCCTGGCCAGCGGCGCGGTGAAAGGCTGGGACCGTCGCAACGCCTACACGTTCTCGATGCTCGAGAGCGTGGCCCGCCACCACGGCTTCGACATCGACACGCCCTTCTTCCAGCTGCCGAAGAAGGCCCAGAAGGTGCTGCTGCAGGGCTCGGGCGAGGAAGAGATCGAGTTCGTCTACGAGGCCGAAGGGGCGAACGGCAAGGTGCGCAGCGTGCGACGCACGCACCCCTTCGAAGGCATCATTCCCAACCTGGAGCGCCGCTACCGCGAAACCGACTCGGCCGCCGTGCGGGAAGACCTGGCGCGCTACCAGGCCGCCCGCCCCTGCCCCGAGTGCGCGGGCGCGCGGCTGCGTCAGGAAGCCCGCCACGTGTACCTGTCGGGCGCGGACGGCTCGCGCGGGGAACCCATCTACGCGGTGGAGCACACGACGCTGCGCGAGTGCCTCGACTACTTCGGCCGCCTGGAGCTCAAGGGCGCCAAGGCGGGCATCGCCGACAAGGTCATCCGCGAGATCCGATCGCGTCTCAAGTTCCTCAACGACGTGGGCCTGAACTACCTCAGCCTCGACCGCAGCGCCGAGACCCTGAGCGGCGGGGAAGCGCAACGGATTCGCCTGGCCTCACAGATCGGCTCGGGGCTCACCGGCGTGATGTACGTGCTGGACGAACCGAGCATCGGCCTGCACCAGCGCGACAACGACCGCCTCATCGGGACGCTGCGCCATCTGCGCGACCTGGGCAACAGCGTGCTGGTGGTGGAGCACGATGAAGATGCCATCCGCGCGGCGGACCATGTGATCGACATGGGCCCGGGTGCCGGCGTGCATGGCGGGCAGGTGATCGCGCAGGGCACGGCGGCGGAAGTCGAGGCCAACCCGGCGTCGCTGACCGGTCGCTACCTGGGCCATGTGCTGCGCATCGCAGTTCCTGAGCATCGGCGTGAACCCGCCGGCGCATTGCGCATCGTCAACGCACGCGGGAACAACCTGAAGGGCGTCACCGTCGACCTGCCGGTCGGCGTAATGACCTGCGTGACGGGCGTCTCCGGTTCGGGCAAGAGCACGCTGGTGAACGACACGCTGTATGCGGCCGTGGCGCGCCACCTCTACAACAGTCACGCCGAGCCCGAGGCGCACGACAGCATCGAAGGACTGGACGCCTTCGACAAGGTCATCAACGTGGACCAGAGCCCGATCGGGCGCACCCCGCGCAGCAACCCGGCGACGTACACCGGGCTCTTCACCCCCATTCGGGAGCTGTTCGCCGAAGTGCCCACCGCCCGGGAACGGGGGTACGGCCCCGGCCGCTTCAGCTTCAACGTGGCCGGTGGCCGCTGCGAAGCCTGCCAGGGGGACGGCGTGCTCAAGGTGGAGATGCACTTCCTCCCGGACGTGTACGTGCCCTGCGATGTCTGCCACGGGCGGCGCTACAACCGCGAGACGCTGGAGGTGCTCTACAAGGGCAAGAACATCACCGAGGTGCTCGACATGACGGTGGAGGATGCGCACGGCTACTTCAGCGCGGTGCCGAACATCGCGCGCAAGCTGCAGACGCTGCTCGACGTGGGGCTGGGCTACATCCGCCTCGGGCAGAGTGCCACGACCCTGTCAGGCGGCGAAGCGCAACGGGTGAAGCTGGCGCAGGAGCTGAGCAAGCGCGACACCGGGCGCACGCTCTACATCCTGGACGAACCCACGACCGGGTTGCACTTCGCCGACATCGATCTGCTGCTCAAGGTGCTGCAGCAGCTGCGGGACGCCGGCAACACGCTGGTCGTCATCGAGCACAACCTGGACGTCATCAAGACGGCCGACTGGGTGATCGACATGGGACCCGAAGGCGGGGCAGGCGGCGGACGGGTGGTGGCGCAGGGCACGCCGGAACAAGTGGCTGCCGCACCGGACAGCGTGACCGGGCGCTACCTGCAGCCGTTGCTCACTGCCGCGCGCGGGCGCGCTCGGCGTCAGGCTCGCTGAACCAGTCGCCCTGCATCAAGGCGCAGACGTGCGGATGGATGAGCACGGAGGCGAGTCCGGCCAGCATGGCCAGCACGGCGACGATCACGAGGATGGAGACGAGAACGCTCAAGGCGGACTCCGATACTGCTGGTGGATGGGTGGAACAGGTGCAGCGGGCCCGACCGACCGGCCAGGCCCGCTGCGGGCCAATCACTTACTTGTTCTTGGCCTTGGCTTGGTTGTTGCACGCGGTCTTGGCGTCGCCGGTCAGGGCGTCGCACTTCTCCTCGGCCACGTCACGCGATGCCTCGCGCTTCTCCTCGGTGGCCTCGTTCTTGGCCTTGCGGGTGTCACGCTGCGCCTTGGCGTCGGCCTTGACCTTGTCGCGGGCGGCCTTGGCTTCCTTCACGCAGACGTCCTTGTCGTTGCCGGACTTGTCGTCACAGCGCTCCTTGGCCAGCTCGTACTCGGCATCGGCGACATCGGTCGCGGCGTCGTAGCGGGCCTTCGGCGTGTTCTTGTAGTCGGCTTCGGCCATGGACTCGGACTTCTTGCGCTCCAGCTTGGCTTCGGCCTGGCAGACGTCCTTGGCGTTGTCGGCCAGCGCGTCGCACTTCTTGTTGGCGGCGTCGTAGGTCGTCTTGGCGGTGGTCTTCGTCTGGTCGTAGGCGGTCTTGTCACCGGCGGCATGCGCGCCGGCGGCGAATGCCAGGGCGCCGAAGACGGCGATCAGTGCGCGGGAAACGGGACGGGTCTGGAAAGTCTTCATGGTTATTCTCCTCAGTGTTTCGTCAGGCGGTGGTCCGCCTGCAGGAGCCTTGCGGCTGGCGAGTGATGACAGTCAACGCAACGAAGGTTAGGTGCCGGCCCTTCCGCGGTATGCCGGACAAGCCGGGCACAAATCGTCGGACGCTGCCTACACCCCTTCAAGGGCGTCGCACGCACGCGGACGGTGGAAGACAATGACGGTCCACGCAACGCCTGCCCCGACATGTCCCTTGAGCGCCCTCCTGCCGACGAGCAATTCCGCCTGGCGCAGCTGAAGTCGCTCGGCTTGATCGACATGGGCCGCCAGCCCAGTCTCGACGCGCTGGTCGACTGCACCGCTCGCATGACGGGCTGCCCCGCGGCGGCGGTGTCACTGGTCGATACCGACGAGGTGTGGCTGCAGGCCGTGCACGGGCTGGCGAGTGCGGTGCTTCCGCGGGCCCAGGCGATGTGCAGCCACACGATTGCCCAGGACGACGTGCTCGAGGTACCGGACCTGTGCGCCGATCCCCGCACGCAAAGCGCCCGTGCCCTTGTGGACGATGGCTGGCGGCTGTACGCCGGCGTTCCGCTTCGCATTGACGGCGCGAAGGTCGGCGCGCTTTTCGTGCTCGACCGCGAGGCCCGCGGTCTCGCGCCTGAACAGCAACAGGCGCTGAGCCAGCTCGGCGAGGTCGCCGCGGGACTGCTCCAAGGCGCTTCACGCCTTGCGTCGGCGCAACGGGAACGAGCGCGGCTCATCGACTTCGCCCGCGCTTCCGGCGACTGGATGTGGGAGGTGGATGCCGACCTGCGCTACACCTGGGTCTCGGGCGCCTTCGAAGCGGTGACGGGCATTCCGCCCACCAGCGTGATGGGGCAACCCGTATCGAACGCACCACTCTTGGATCCCCTCGGCGACCCGCTTCCCGACGGCAGCAGCCTGCGTGACCTGCTGTCGAGGCGGCAGGTCGTGACGCGTGCCCTGACCGCCAAGCCGACCGCTCGTGGCGTGCTGCAGGTGTCGCGCAGCGCCGTGCCGACCTTCGACTCGGCCGGCCGCTTCACCGGCTACCGTGGCACCGCCCGCGACGTCTCGACGCACGTGACCGGTGAGCGGCAGTCGCGAGGCCAGGCCGAATTGCTGCGCAAGCTGTCGTCGCAGGTGCCGGGGGTGATCTTCCAGTTCCGCGTGATGCCGGATCGCTCGCTGCACCATCTGTATGCCAGCGATGCGTGCCGCGCCATGTTCGGCGTGGAGCCGCCCCGCGGCGCTGAAGGCGGCGACGGCGCGGCCGTCTGCCGTGCCCTGCACCCGGCCGACCGGCACGGTCTGCTGCAGAGCCTGGTCGAGGCCGGCGCCGGTCAACGCCCCTGGTACCGCGAGTGCCGCACGCTGCGCGAGGGCCAGGTGCGATGGCTGGAACTGCGGGCGATGCCCGAGGCCCGTCCCCACGGCGAGGTGCTCTGGCACGGCTTCGCAGCCGACGTGACGGCGCGCAAGGAGATCGAACTCGCGCTGCGCCACGGGGACCAGCGATGGGCCATGGCGGCCCAGGCGGCACGCATCGGCATTGCACAGTTCGAGCGAGCCACCGGCCGCATCGTGCTGGACCCCATCGCCTGCGCCAACCACGGCCTGCCCGAGACCACCGGTGAATTGCAGTTGGACGACTGGCTCGCCACGCTGCTGCCCGAGGACCGGGCTGGCGCCAGCCATGCGGTGGTGCAGGCCTTTCGCACGCTCGGCAGCATCGAGGCGCGTTACCGGGTGCCCTCGGCAGACGGCAACGCGCGCACGCTCGAGGTCTTCGCGCATTGCGTCCTCGATGATCGCGGCCGCGCGACCGGCATGCTGGGCACCTGCCGCGACGTGACACAGCAGGTCGCCCATGAACAGCTGCAGCGCGACAAGGAAACCGCCGAACGTGCCAGCCAGGCCAAGAGCGAGTTCCTGTCCCGCGTCAGCCATGAGTTGCGCACGCCACTCAACGGCATCCTCGGTTTTGCGCAGCTGATGGCGCTGGACCGGCTCCACCCGCTGGCGCCAGCGCAGACACGCCGGCTCGACAGCGTGATGCACGCCGGACGGCACTTGCTGGAGCTCATCAACGAGGTCCTGGACCTCGCCCGCATCGAGCAGGGGGAGTTCCGCCTGCAACGCGCGCCGGTCGACGTGTCCGCTTCGCTGCGGGCCTCGGTGGCATTGATCCAGCCGCTGGCGGACAACGCCGGCGTCCGCGTGCACCTGCCAGAGACACGCGGCATCTGGGCCGAAGCCGACCCGCGTGGTGTCGAACAGGTGCTGATCAACCTGTTGTCAAACGCCATCAAGTACAACCGGCCGCAGGGCCAGGTTCGCATCGCGCTTCAGCGCGACGAGGGTCGCGTGCGCGCTTCGGTCACCGACGAGGGGGCCGGGCTCACCGCGGCGCAGCAGGCGCACCTGTTCGAACCGTTCAATCGACTCGGCGCCGAGCAGCAGCGGGTGGAGGGGACCGGCCTCGGGCTCGTCATCGCGCGCTCGCTGGCGATCGCCATGGGGGGCGGGCTCGCGTTTTCCAGCGCCGTACCCGGCGGTTCGACCTTCACGCTGGAATTGCCCGAAGCGAACGAACCAGAGACCGGCACGGCACCGGGCGCACCCCGTCCCGCCGATGCCGAGACGCCGGATGCCGGGCGACGGCGGGTGCTCTACATCGAAGACGAACCACTCAACCAGCTGCTGATGCGTGAGCTGTTCAGGTCACGGCCGCAGTGGCAGCTCGAGGTGGCGGGTGACGCGCGGGAAGGGCTGGAGCGCCTGGACGGCGTCGCCTTCGACCTGGTCCTGATCGACATGAACCTGCCCGACATGAGCGGGCTCGACCTGATCCGGCGTCTGCGCGCCACGCCTGAGACGCGCGAGCTGCACTGCATTGCCTTGTCGGCCGACGCCATGCAGTCTCAGATCGATGCCGCCGTGGCGGCCGGCTACAACGCCTACTGGACCAAGCCCATCAACGTGCCGCAGGTGCTGGAAGGCCTGGCACGGGTGCTAGGTTGAGCGGCCGCCGACAGCACCGCAGCCATGAAAAAAGCCGGTGCATCGCTGCACCGGCTTTTGCAATGGGCCGAGGCCCGCCGCTCACTTGAGGTGAGCGTTGATCAGCTTGGTCATCTCGAACATCGAGACCTGGGCCTTCTTGAAGATTTCCTTCAGCTTGGCATCGGCGTTGATCATGGTCCGCTTGGCGGCGTCCTGGAGGTCATGCTTCTTGATGTACTCCCAGACCTTCTTGGTGACCTCGGTGCGGGGCACCGGGGTGTCGCCAATGACGGCGGCCAGTTGGGGGCTCGGGGTCATCGCCTTCATGAACGCAGCGTTCGGCGTGCGCTTCTTGGCGGGGGCCTTCTTTGCAGCGGCCTTCTTGGCCGGAGCGGCCTTCTTGGCGGGCGCTGCCTTCTTGGCGGCCGGTGCGGCTTTCTTGGCCGCTGCCTTTTTCGCAGGAGCCGCCTTCTTCGCGGGGGGTTTCGCAGTTGCCATGTTGAATTCTCTCCATCAAATGAGTGGTTGATGTGCCCGGGTTGGGTGAAAGCCGCATGAGCCCTCTGTTCTCCATGACCACGTGCGGAGCGAATACTACTGCGAGAGTGCTGCATTGAGAAGCAGATTTCACAGGTAAACCCCGCATTCTTCCCCGGTGAGAACGCGATTTGTCGTCCGCTCGCATCAGGTGGTGCGCAAGGGATGCTTCACGGCGTGCACATCGGACGCGCGCCGCTGCCGCTTCAGGTGTTGCCGGACCACTCGAACTTGTAGCCCACGCCGTACACCGAATGGATGATCTCGCGCTCCGGCGAGACGTCGGCCACCTTGCGGCGCAGCTTCTTGATGTGGCTGTCGACGGTGCGATCGGACACGACGCGGGTGTCGCGGTACATGGCATCCATCAGCTGGTCGCGCGAGAAGATCCGGCCCGGCTGGGCGGCCATCACCTTGAGCAGCTGGTATTCCACCGCCGTCAGACCGAGGTCCCGACCGCCGAGCAAGGCGCGCCACCCGGCGTCGTCCAGCACCAGCTCGTGCTCGGGCGGCAGGTCGCGGCCTTGTGTGCGCCGCAGCACGGCCTTCACGCGCGCCACCACTTCGCGCGGGCTGAACGGCTTGCAGATGTAGTCGTCAGCGCCGAGTTCGAGGCCCAGGAGGCGGTCGATCTCCTCCACGCGCGCCGTGACCATCACGATGGCGGCGCGGCTGTGCTGACGCAGCGAGCGGCAGACGTCGAGGCCGCTGCACCCCGGCAGCATCAGGTCGAGCAAGACCAGATCGGCGCCGTGCTCGCGCATCCAGGCGTCCACCTCGTCGCCCCGCGAAAGCCGGTGCACTCCGAAACCATGGGGCAGCAGATAGTCGCGCAGCACCTCGGCGATCTTGTCTTCGTCCTCGACGATGAGGATGCGTTCAGGCACGGCGGCCTCCGGTGAGTGAGGCGGGGAAGCGCAGCCGCCAGTCCAGGCCGCCGAGCGAGCTGGCCGATGCATGCATGTCGCCACCATGGGCGAGGACGATGGCGTGCGCGATGGCGAGGCCGAGCCCCGAGCCACCGCCCGCCCGGCTCCGCGAACCTTCGACACGGTAGAGGCGCTCGGTGAGACGTGGCAGCTCGCTGGCGGGAACGCCAGGGGCGCTGTCCTCCCAGTCGACGAGGAGCGATTCAGCTTCGCGCCGCAGCGTCACCCGCAACCGCGCTGGCGCATCGGTGTAGCGCAGTGTGTTCTGCATCAGGTTGGAAAAGACCTGCGCCAGCCGCGCGCTGTCACCCGACAGGGCGCAGCCGTCCGTCAGGTCCAGCGCCACGTCGAAGCTTCTGTCATGCAAGGCGCCACGGTGGGCTGCGATGCAGTCGGCGATGGCCTCGCCAAGATCGACGGGAGCCTTGTGGTACGTGAGCGCGCCCATGTCCGACAACGACAGCAGCCGCAGGTCGTCGACCAGACGCGACAGCCGCGCGACTTCCTGGGCGAGTGACCCCAGACTGGCGGGGCCGAGCGGCCGCACCCCGTCCTGCAAGGCCTCGATCTCGGCGCGCAGGACGGCCAGGGGCGTGCGCAACTCGTGGGCGATGTCGCCGATCCATTGCTGCCGCGCACGTTGAGCGGCTTCCAGCGTCTCGGCCAGCTGGTTGAAGTCGCGGGCCAGCTGGTCGAGTTCGTCGTGCCCGGCGACCTCGAGCCGCATGGCGTAGTGGCCCTGGATGAGTGCATGCGCGCCCTGCGCGAGACGCCCGATGCGGCCGGCGAGCCACCAGGCGAGCAGGGCACTGGCAAGCAGGCCCGCTGCCAGCATGCCGCCCGCAATGGCGGCGAACTTGCGGTTCTGCTGGGACGCGAAGAGTCGCTCGAGCGAGGCCACCGTCTTGAGCCGCGGCACGTAGCCGAGGTGGCCCACCACCTCGGAACCCACCATGATCGGCTTGCGCAAGGCCTCCTGGGCCATCTCCGGCCTGCCGATGAGCAGGCGCCCGTCGGCATCGAGCAGCATCAGGCGCGGGTCGATGGTGAGCAGCGGATCGGGCGGGGGCGACGGCGGCGGACCGTTCGGCTCGCCGGGCGCGGACGGCGCCTCCTCCGGACGGCGGCCCATGCGGGTGCCCAGCACGTCGCGCAGCAGATCGAACCACTGGCGGCGATCGTCGGCCACCCAACCCCAGCCGCCATGGCGCGCATGGCCTTCGGCCAGTCGCTGCACCACCGGTTGGAGACGCGCTTCGTCGGCGCGATTGAGGTACTCCACGAAGCCCTGGTCGAAGCTCCAGCTGAAGACGAGGTAGGCGGCCAGCGCGAGCACGGCATTGGCGCCGGCGACCGCCAGGAAGAGCTTGATGCGCAGGCTGTCGAGACGGGCTGGCCATCTCGGCCGCGACGGGGCTGCGGCCGGGCCGGCCGCAGACGGGGAATCGGGCGACGGGAGCATGGACGCAGGTTAAGCCTCAATCGGGCAAGCACTGTGCAAGACCGTTTACGATCGCTCCGGTTTCATTCTGTTACGGATTGTCCCATTGCTTCCTCAGTGCCGCGGGCTCGGCTCGCCACACTGGATGCAATCGTCCTGATGCCGTCCACGCCCGCCTCCTCCATGAACGTTTCCAAGCGCCCGTCCCTGGCTCGCCGCTTCACTCACCCCCTGGCCCTGATGCTGATGGCCGCCGTGCTGGCCGGCGCCGGCTGGTGGGCCTGGAAGACCTACGGCAATGGGGCCGACCCGCGTGAGCAGTACCAGCTCGCCACCGTGCAGCGCGGCGACATCGAGGACCTGGTGACGGCCACGGGAACGGTGCAGCCCCGCGACTATGTCGACGTCGGCGCTCAGGTGTCGGGCCAGTTGAAGCGGCTTCATGTCGAAGTGGGTTCGCAGGTGCAGGCGGGCGACCTGCTCGCCGAAATCGACCCCACCGTGCTGAAGGCCACGGCGGATGCCCGCCGCGCCGGCTTGCGCAGCCAGCGCGCCACGCTGACCGAGCGGCAGTCGGCGCTGGCACTGGCCGAGCTGCAGTTGCGGCGCCAGAAGAACCTCACTGCCGCTGACGCGACGACGACCGAAGCCCTGCAACTGGCCGAAGCTGCCGTGCGCTCGGCCAAGGCGCAGGCCGCGTCGGTTCAGGCCCAGATCGAGCAGACCGAGTCGGCATTGCGGGCCGATGAGGCCAACCTCAACTACGCGCGCATCTATGCGCCGATGACCGGCACGGTGGTGTCGGTGACGGCGCGGCAGGGCCAGACCCTCAACGCGAACCAGTCGGCACCGACCATCCTCCGGGTCGCCGACCTGACCACGATGACGGTGCAGACGCAGGTGTCGGAGGCCGAGGTCTCCAAGCTGCGGCGCGGCATGGAGGTGTACTTCACCACGCTCGGCGGCCAGGGCCGCCGCTGGTACGGCGCGCTGCGCAAGGTGGAGCCGACACCGACGGTCACGAACAACGTGGTGCTCTACAACGCCCTCTTCGACGTTCCGAACACCAACCAGGCCCTGATGCCCAACATGACGGCGCAGGTGTTCTTCATCGCGGCGTCCGCCCAGGACGTGCTGCTGGTGCCCACGGCGGCCGTGACCATGACACGCAACGCGGGCGCTTCCAGTCGAGGTGCACGCCGCGACCGGGGGGCCAGTGATGTGCCGGCCCGATCGGCGAGCCGCCCGGAAGGTGCATCCGCGCCCGCGGCCAGCGCGCCGGCAGCTTCGGCGGTGGCGGGTCCGGCGTCTGCGCCGCGCGGCCGGGGCCGTCGCGCAGCCGGTGATGCCGCCACTGCCGAGCGTCCGGCCGCCGGGGCATCCGGTCCGGTGGACCGCGGCACGGCGGGTGGATTCGTCGGGCAGGCGGCACCGCGGGCGCCGCGTCGCGGCACGGTCAAGGTGATCGACGCGCAAGGGGCGATCACCGAGCGACCCGTCGAGCTGGGCGTCGTGACCCGGGTGCAGGCCCAGGTGCTGTCGGGCCTCGCCGAAGGGGACGAGGTCATCACCGGCATGAAGCCGCCGCCGGCCGCACAGCGCAACGCCTCGTCCGGCACGCCGTCGGGCGGGGGCCTGACCGGTGGTCCGGCGGGCGTGCCGCCCGGCTCGGGCAGGGGGCGTTGATGGTTGACTCACTGTCGACGGTGCAGGCTGCGCCGTCGGTTCCAGGGCCCGTGCGGCCGGCCGACGCGGTGCCGCTGATCCGCCTGCGGGGCGTCACGAAGACCTACCGCAACGGCGAACTTGCGGTCACCGTGCTCCATGGCATCGACCTCGACATCCATGAGGGCGAGTTCGTCGCCATCATGGGAACCTCCGGCTCGGGCAAGTCCACGCTGATGAACATCCTGGGCTGCCTGGACCGTCCGAGCACCGGCACCTACGAGTTCATGGGACGCGACGTGTCGTCCCTCGCGCCCGACGATCTGGCCCGCCTGCGTCGAGACGACTTCGGCTTCGTCTTCCAGAGCTACCACCTGATCGCCGGGGCGAGCGCGGCCGAGAACGTCGAAGTGCCGGCCATCTATTCGGGGCTGGACGCCGATGAACGGCATGAGCGCGCGCGCCAGCTGCTGACCGAGCTGGGCCTTGCCGACAAGCTGCAGAACCGGCCCAACCAGTTGTCCGGCGGCCAGCAGCAGCGGGTCTCCATCTCGCGCGCGCTGATGAACGGCGGCCGCATCATCCTGGCCGACGAGCCGACGGGCGCTCTCGACACGAAGACCGGCGACGACGTGATGCGCCTGCTGGCCGAGCTGTCGCAGCGCGGGCACACGGTGATCCTGATCACTCACGAGAAGGAAGTGGCCGACCACGCCGACCGCCTGATCGAGATCCGCGACGGATTGATCCGCAGCGACAGCGGGCCGGCGCCTGTCTCGCCCACGCAGAAGAACTTCGTGCGGCCCATCGTGCCGCGCGAAGGCACCCACCTGGGCGACATTGCGGAGGCCGGCCGCATGGCTTTCCGTTCGTTGCGGGCCAACCTCTTCCGCGCGGCACTCACCCTGCTCGGCATCGTCATCGGTGTCGGCTCCGTCATCGCCATGCTGGCAATCGGTGACGGCGCCAAGCAGCAGGTGATGGACCGCATCAGCGCGATGGGGTCGAACCTGCTGCTGGTGCGCCCGGGTGCGCCGAACCAGCGTGGTTTCAGCGGCACGGCCACGCTCGTGCTGGCGGACGTGAACGCGGTGGACGAAGTGCCGAACGTGCTGGCGGCCGTGCCGGAGCAGAACAGCAGCGCCACCTTGCGCGTCGGCACGTCGGACCTCAGCACCAGCGTCACCGGCACCTCCTACAAGTTTCCGCTGGCGCGCCAGTGGCCGGTCGCCAAGGGCAGCTTCTTCAGCGAGGACGACGAGATCGGCTACGCCACCGTCGCCGTGCTGGGCGAGACGGTCGCGAAGGCGCTCTTTCCGGACCAGGACCCGGTGGGTGAGTTCGTGCTGATCAACAACCTCGTGTTCCAGGTGGTGGGGGTGATGACGCCGCGCGGCGCGTCGCCCATGGGCAGCGACCAGGACGACGTGGTGTTCGTGCCGTACGCGACGAGCAGCCTGCGCCTGTCGGGCCAGCGCTACCTGCGCAACGTGACGGTAGCGGTGAACGATGTGTCGCGCATCGACGAAACGCAAGCGGCCGTGGAGGCGCTGCTGACCGAGCGCCACGGCGTGGTCGACTTCCAGATCCGCAACATGGCGTCCATCATCGAGGCCACCGAGCAGACGCAGAACACCCTGACCATCCTGCTGGGTTCCATCGCGGCCATCTCGCTGCTGGTGGGCGGCATCGGCGTGATGAACATCATGCTGGTGTCGGTGACGGAGCGCACGCGCGAGATCGGCATTCGCATGGCCACGGGTGCCCGCGAGGCGAACATCATGCAGCAGTTCCTCATCGAGGCGGTCGTGGTCTCCGGGTTGGGCGGCGCCATCGGCGTCGTCGGTGGCCTGGCCACCGCTGCCATCATCGGCGCCTTCGACACGCCGGTGCAGTACTCGCTTGCTCCCGTGCTGCTGGCCTTCGGCTGTGCCTTCGCCACCGGCCTGGTCTTCGGCTACCTGCCGGCCAAGAAGGCGGCCAAGCTCGACCCGGTGGTCGCGCTCTCCGCGGAATGACCGCGCTGTTCCCATGATCCTTCGCACCTTGTCCCGCCCGTCCCGTCGCCTGCTCTGCTTGCTGCTGGCCAGCGCCTTGGCGGGTTGCGCCACGCCCATCGAGACCACGCGCCCCGCCCTCGACTTGCCGGAACGCTGGGCGGAAGCGGCTTTCGCCAACGCCGACAACCGGGCCGTAGAGGCGGCGTGGTGGCGGGGCTTCGGCTCCGATGAACTCACCTCGCTCATTGCCGAAGCGCAGGCCGGCAGTCCCGACCTGCGCATCGCCGCCGAGCGCGTGCGTCAGGCGGAGCTGGCCGCGCGGCTGGCGGGGTCGTCCCTCTACCCTCAGCTGAGTGTCGGCGCCGACACCAGCGCCGCCTACGCCGGAAGCAAGGGGCGCGACGGTGTGGGGACGCAGCGCACCAGCGCCTCCGTCGGCATCAGCTACGAGATCGACCTGTGGGGGCGTGTTGCCGCGGTGAACGAAGGAGCCCGAGCGGCGCTGCGCGGCAGCCGCTACGACCTGGAGGCCGCCCGGCTCTCGCTGACCACCGGGGTGGCCCAGGCGTACTTCCAGGTGCTGGCCACGCGCATCCGCCTGGACGTGGCGCGGCGCAACCTCGCCATCGCGGAGAAGCTCATGTCGATCGTGGAGGCGCGCTACCAGAACGGCGTGGCCTCCGAACTCGACCGCAGCCGGCAGCGCAGCACGGTGCTGGCCCAGCGTGCCACCGTGCTGCCGCTTGAAGTGCAGGAGCGCCAGAGCCTGAGCGCCCTCGCCTTGCTGCTGGGGCGGCCACCGCAGGGCATGGGCGTGGCGGCCGTCGACTTCGCGGGCGTGCAGGTGCCTGCGCCATCCACGGTGCTGCCCGCCGATCTGCTGACCCGTCGGCCCGACATCGCCAGCAGCGAGGCCGCGCTGGATGCGGCCGACGCCGATGTGGCCGCGGCCCGCGCTGCGCTGCTGCCCACGGTGTCGCTCTCCGGGGCCGCCGGCTTCGCGAGCGATTCGCTCCTCAAGCTCGCCAACCCGGCGTACAGCGTGGAGATCGCCGCCTCCATCCTGCGCTCCCTGTTCGAGGCCGATCGCGGCCGGAATCAGGTGGCGGTGAGCGAGTCGGTGCGGCGCCAGCTCGTGGAGGCCTACCGGCGCGACACCTACACCGCGCTGAAGGAGGTGGACGACGCGCTTGCCAACGTCGGCCGCTACCGCGAACAGGAAGCGGTGCAGCAGGTGATCCGCGACGAGGCGCAGCGCACCTTGCGCTTGTCCGAGGTGCAGCTGAGGGAAGGGGTCGAGACGCTCAGCAACCTGCTGGATGCACAGCGGACCTTGTTCTCGGCAGACGATCAGCTGGCGCAGTTGCGGCAGGCGCGACTGGTCGCCGCGCTGGATTTGTTCAAGGCACTCGGCGGCGGTTGGACGCTGCCGGAGGAAGGCCGTTCGGCGGCTCGGCCGGGGCCCCCCTGACCGATCAACGCCGAATTGTTCGGGGTTTCGCCCTTACTTCCGTGCCCAGGGCACGCCCCGATGCCGCACACTCGGCTTCGCTCCATTACCGTGTCGCGCCGTGCCGAACCTGCTTTTGCGGCAGGGTCCCCGCAGTTTCAGGACCCAGCTCGCGCTGTCGTATGCGCTGCTTGGCTCCTTGCTTGCCGTCTCACTGGCCGTGGGCCTCGGACTCGTGCTCGCGCGCGGAGAGCGCCAAGCCGCGAGCGCTGCGCTCCATGTGACCGCCGGACACGCCGCCCGACTGCTGGGCGACGGCTTGAGCCTGCGCAGCCGGGAAGTGCAGATCCTCGCCGAGTCCCCCACCCTGTGGGAGGACGGCCTCGATTCACCGCGTGTCGCCCAGGCCTTGTACCGCAGCCAGGCGCTCAACCCGTTCAGCGCGTGGATCGGCGTGGCCGATGCAAACGGCATCGTCCGCAATGCCACCGGCAATCTGCTCTTGGGATCCAGCGTGGCCGAACGGCCTTGGTACGTCGCCGCCCGCAACGGCTTGCATGTGGGGGACGTGCATCCCGCGAAGCTGCTTGGCAAGATGTTGCCGCCGGCCGGTGATGGCGGGCCCCAGCGCTTCGTCGACTTCGCCGCCCCCGTTCATCGCCAGGGCCAGCTGATCGGTGTGCTGGCGATCCACGGCAGCTGGGACTGGACCCGTGCGACGCTCGAGTCGCTGATGCCCGAAGGCCGTGAACGGCGGGGTGTGGAGCTGCTCATCTTCGATCGCCACGGCGAGATGATCTACCCATCCAAGCCCCTGCCTACCGCCGTCGCCGGCGCTGCTTCAGCCACGCTGCTGGCCGCGGCGAGCGGTCCCGCAGCCACACGCCGCCCGGCCGCGCGCTCCAGCGTAGTGATGTGGCAGGACGGGGCCGACTACCTCACAACCTCGGTGCCGCTGCGCGCGACCGGGCCGGCCGCCGAACTGCAATGGACGATCGTCGCGCGCCAGCCGGTGAGCGAAGCCCATGCGGCCGCCCGCACCGGGGCGCTGGTCAACCTGGCGCTCGGCCTCGCGGCCGCCCTGCTCACGAGCGCGGTCGGCTGGCGGGTGTCAAAGCGCCTGACGCGGCCCCTGACCCTGATTGCCCGGGACGCGCGTGCCGTGGAAGCCTCGGGCACGCCGACGGAGATGCCGGAGCGGGGAGGCAGTGCCGAAGTGGCGCAGCTGTCAGGCGCCCTGAACAGCATGACGCGGCGGCTGCTGGCCGCCAATGCCGAGTTGGAGGGGCGAGTGGCCGATCGCACGGCGCAGTTGGAACATGCCAACCAGACGTTGCGCGCCCTGGCCGATCACGATCCGCTGACCGGACTGTTGAACCGCCGCGGCTTCAATGAACGATTGGCTGCAGCGGTGGCATCCGCCGCGCGGCGCCAGGCGCCGTTGTCGGTCATCACCGTGGATGCCGATCACTTCAAGCGGGTGAATGACATGTTCGGCCACGACGTCGGCGACCAGGTGCTGCAGTCCATCGCCGGCGTGCTGTCCGATCGCCTTCGGACGTCCGACTTCGTGGCAAGACTGGGAGGCGAAGAGTTCATCGTGGTCTTGCCGGACACGGCCGAGGCCGGAGCGGCGCAAGCCGCGGCGGCCCTCGTGAATGCGGTGCGTGCCGCCGACATGCCGGTCGTCGGCCGAGTCACGGTCAGCTGCGGCGTCGCGGAATTGCGCCTGGGACAGGAGTCGGTGGACGCGGCACTGCGCCGCGCCGACGAGGCGCTGTACCTGGCCAAGCAGGGTGGTCGCAACCGCTTCCACGTGGCGATGGCCTCCAAGCCCACCACCGCCGGTCAGGCCACCACGACCTGAGCACGCGAAAGCGACCGACGCTGTTCGCCACCGGCGGCAACGGCGTACGGGAACGGCTGTCACGGCCCGAACCGCTTCAGGCGTCGATGGGCCGATCACTGGCCCATCGACTGCGGAGCTTCTCAGAGCGGCACAAGCGTTGACCAAAACTGTCCGCTTCTTGACATTCAGTAATGCGAATACTTATCATCTGCGTTAGTAGCGCACGCCGGTGACGGGGTGCCTCACCGGCTGGGTTGGGCGGTGACCGTTCATTCACTTCGTCGGAGCAGCCCTCATGGCCCACATCGTCGCCCGCAAGCATCCTGCGCGCGCCCTTCCCTCCCGTCTGTCGCAGACGACTGCGGCCCTCGCCTTGATGGCTGCGCCGGCCGCGTTCGCACAGACCGCGAGCACGGATCCATCGAGCACCCTGCCCCCCGTGAAGGTCAAGGCTGCGGCCGAGAACGAGTACAAGGCCGACCGCTCCGCCTCGCCGAAGTTCACTCAACCGCTGGTGGACACACCGCAGACGGTGACGGTGATCAAGAAGGAGATCCTGCGCCAGCAAGGGTCGCGCACGCTGAGCGAGGCGCTCGGCAACACGCCAGGCATCACCTTCCAGATGGGGGAGAACGGCAACACCCAGACCGGTGACGCCATCTTCATGCGCGGCTTCGACACGCAGCAGAGCATCTTCGTCGACGGCATCCGCGACATCGGCACGGTGAGCCGCGATGTGTTCAACCTCGAGCAGATCGAGATCGTGAAGGGCCCGGCCGGCGCTGACATCGGCCGCGGCTCTCCAACGGGCTACGTGAACCTCGCGACCAAAGTGCCGACGCTCGAAACGACGAGCAGCGGCTCGGTGACAGTGGGCAGCGGGAACCTTCGGCGTT
The DNA here is from genome assembly GCF_964253025.1 of Rhizobacter sp. LjRoot28. Lineage (NCBI taxonomy): Bacteria > Pseudomonadati > Pseudomonadota > Betaproteobacteria > Burkholderiales > Sphaerotilaceae > Rhizobacter > Rhizobacter sp. LjRoot28. The sequence continues at coordinate 4,673,850 of NZ_CAXUQC020000001.1, read as the reverse complement.
TTACCGTCGATGCCAATGCGACGGTTCCGACGCTGGGCGACGGCACCGCGGTGCGTCTGAACCTGATGAAGGAAGACAGCCAGTCGCTCCGACGCGATCATGTGGAGAACGGCAGTTGGGCGTTTGCACCTTCGATCGCGCTGGGCTTGAACACGCCGACGCGGACCTACCTCTACTACCTGCACGTTGAACAGGACAACCGGCCCGACGGCGGCATGACCTCGTTCGGCGAACCCGGCTACGTCTTCAACGCGGAGCAGCAGGAGGCCCTGACTGCCGCCGGTGTCACGTCCGTGGCCATGCCGTCCCGAAGCAACTTCTACGGCTCGCTGAGCGACTTCAACCGCGTGAAGGCCGACATGTTCACCGCTCGCATCGAGCACGATCTCAAACCGGGCGTCACGTTGCGCAACATCTCGCGCTTCGGCCGCACGGAGCAGCAGTACGTGCTGACGGGGATCAACGCCGTCAACGTGGGCAACCGCGTCAGGAACCGCGATGGCACCTTCACACCCGCCCCGGCCGGTGTTTCGGCAGCGGATCCATCCACCTGGATCATTGGCCTGAGCCGCCAGGGCAAGGACCAGGAAAACCTGATCCTCACCAACCAGACCAACCTCAACGCCGAGTTCAAGACGGCTGGGCTGAGCCACTCGCTGAGCACCGGCGTCGAGTTCATGCATGAGAAGCAGACCAACGTGACGCAGGCGGTGATCGGCTCGGCCGGCGTGGCGAATCTCTACGCGCCGAACCCGTACGCCACGTTCGCCCCTGTCGGACCGAACGGCCAGCGGGCCAGCGGCAGCACGACGACCGCTGCGCTCTACGCCTTTGACACCCTCAAGCTGAGCGACGCGTTCCATGTGGTGGGCGGTCTGCGCTACGAGAAGTACAAGACCACCTCCGACAACATCGTCGCAGGCACGGCGCCGAATACGCTCGCGCCCGTGAGTCTGTCCAATGCCGACGACCTGGTGACGTGGAAGCTGGGTGCCCTCTGGAAGCCGGCGAGCAACGGCAGCGTGTACCTCGCCTACGCCACCTCGCAGAAGCCGCCGGGCAGCGACAGCTTTGCCCTCAGCGCAACCGTGGACAACGCCAACAACCCGAACCTCGACCCCTCCAAGGCCACCAACCTGGAGCTCGGTACGAAGTGGGAACTGCTCGACAAGCAGCTCGCGCTCACCGCGGCGATCTACCGCGCAATCGTCGAGAACGACGTGGTCGAATCCGACCCAGTCACCAAGCAGCCGCTGCAGATGGGCAAGAAGACGGTGAAGGGAATCGAGTTCGGCGCGGCCGGCATGTTGACACCCGCGTGGCAGGTGAACGCCGGCCTCGGGCTGATGGACACCGAAATCAACGCCACCCGGAGCGCCGATGCAGCCCAGGAGGGCAACGCCCTGCCCTGGAGCCCGCGGTTGTCTTTCACCTCCTGGACCACGTACAAGCTGCCGATGGGCGTGACGCTCGGTGGCGGGGCACGCTACACCCGATCGACCAACCGCAACAGCAACACGACGAACGACTACCTCTCGCAAGTGCCGTCCTACTGGGTCTATGACGCCATGGCCGCCTGGGAAGTCACGCGAAACCTGTCGCTGCAGCTGAACGTCTACAACCTCGCTGACAAGTTCTACATTCAAAGCCTTAACAACGGCGGCTCCCGCTATACGATCGGTGCACCCCGGTCGGCCTCGCTGACGGCCAACGTGACCTTCTGACGCCGTTTGCCTGATCACCGAGGGCCGACTCTTGCGAGCGGCCCTCGTTTCCATTTCCGATTCGACATTCGCCCACCATGATGCTCCACGTCCCCGGCGTGCTGACCGCCGAACAGGTCACCTACATGCGCCAGCAGCTGGAGGCGGCCGACTGGGTCGACGGGCGCGAGACCGTCGGCCCGCAAGGTGCGCAGGTGAAGCGCAATCGGCAGCTGCCGGAGGTCTCGCCGGTGAGTCAGGCGCTCGGCGCGCTGGTGCTGCAGGCGCTGGCGCGGCAGCCGCTCTATTTCTCGGCGGCACTGCCCTTGCGCACGGTGCCGCCCCTGTTCAATCGCTACGAGGGCGGCGGGCACTACGGGGACCACATCGATGGGGCGGTGCGCAGCGTGCCCGGCACGGGCCAGCACCTGCGCACCGATGTGTCGTGCACACTGTTCCTGACCGAGCCGGAGGACTACGACGGCGGCGAGCTGATCGTGAGTGACAGCTACGGCACGCACGAAGTGAAGTTGCCGGCCGGGGACCTGATCCTCTACCCCGCGACCAGCGTGCACCGGGTGGCGCCGGTCACGCGTGGCGCCCGCGTGTGCTCCTTCTTCTGGGTCCAGAGCATGGTGCGCGACGACTGGCGGCGCAGCATGCTCTACGAGCTCGACCGCAACATCCAGGCGTTGCGGGAACGCGTTGGGGACTGTGACGAGATCGTCGGCCTCACCGGCCACTATCACAACCTGCTGAGGCAGTGGAGCGAGGTCTGACGCCGAGCGACACGAGCCTCGTCGGTCGCAGGAAGCGCCGCCAGGCCGCTCAGTAGACGTCCCGCCGGTACCGTCCGGATTCCAGCAGGGCTTCCACGCGCGCCGATCCCAGCACCTCGATGAGCGTCGCATGAACGCCGGCGGCCATGCCGTCCAGGCTGCCGCACACGTAGATGGCTGCGCCGCGGTCGACCCACTCGCGCAGACGCGTGGCCTCGGCGCGAAGGCGGTCTTGAACGTAGAGCCGCTGCACCTGGTCGCGTGAGAAGACGCGATCGGCACGCACCAGCGTCCCGTCCTCCAGCCAGGCTTCGATCTCCTCGGCGTACAGCGCATCGTGCAGCGACTGCCGCTCACCGTAGACGAGCCACGCGTCCCCAACGCCGGCTGCGGCGCGCGCTCGGAGATGTCCGCGCAACCCCGCGATGCCGGTTCCGTTGCCGATGAGCAGCAGTGGACGTCGGACGTTCTCGCCCAGGCGAAAGTTCGTGTGGGGCCGCACCCGCAGGTCCAGGAGGTCACCGAGCGCCAGCCCTTCGCACAACCACGAGGAGGCAAGACCCGCTTCCCCGTCCGGGCGCTGGTGCAGGCGCACCACCAGCTCGAGCCGCCCCTCCGAGGCAATCGAAGCCACCGAGTATTCGCGGGGCCGATCCGGATCGGCCGGCACGCGGACCTGCACGAGGTCGCCCGATTCCCACGCGGGCCGGCCCGTGGCTGACACAAGGGCCAGGTGGAATACCGGCGCGCCCGCGCTGCCCGCATTCAGGAGCCGCCGCTCGACCAGTCGCCAGCGGTCCCACGCGGGGGCTTCCCAATCGGGGAGGTCCGAGGTGCCGACGAGGTGGCTCAACTGGTGATGCCACGTGGTCAGGGCCGTCGCGTCGGCGTTGTCGACGTCGATGCGTTCGAAGAGCGGGCGCGCGCCGTTGGCCAGCAACCAGGCGTCGAGGCCACGACCGAATCCGCAGAAGTGCTGGTAGGCACGGTCGCCGAGCGCGAGCACGGCATAGTGCAGTCCGCTGAGTGAGGGCGAGCGCGGCAGCACGCGGCGCGCGAAGCGGGCCGCGACGTCAGGCGCATCGCCCTCGCCGCAGGTGCTGACGATGAAGAGAATGCGCTCGGCCGCGATGAGAGCGGCTTCGTCGAGCTGCGACAAGGGCAGAAGCTGCACCGCCGCGCCGGCGGTGCGCAAGCGCGATGCCGTCTGCCGCGCGAGCTGCTCGGCAAACCCCGTCTGGCTGGCGAAGGCCACGAGCAAGGGCTTGCCGCTGGTCGCGGCGATCTCGCCGGGCATGGCGGCCAGGCTGCGCTGCTGTCGGTGATGCGACAGCCATGCCCGCGCGCACACCGCGAGCCAGATCAGCACGGTGAAGGCTGCGGCTGCATGCCGCACGGGGGCTGCGCCCCAGTCGAGTGCCGTCATGCGGCCAGTGCCTCGAGCGCGGCGCTCGGGTGCTCGCGGAGTCGGCCATCGGGGCCGCGCGCCACCAGCAGGACGGCAAGCTCCTCGCGGTCTGCCATGCGCAGCGCCTCGTCGGCACCCAGCACGGTGAGGGCGGTGGCCCAGGCATCGGCGTGCATGGCTTCGGCATGCAACACGCTCACGGAGACGACGCCATTCGTCACCGGCTGCCCGAGGCGCGGGTCGATCGTGTGGCTGTGCCGTTCACCGTTCCACACATAGTGACGATGGTAGTCCCCCGAGGTGGCCACACTGAGCCCGTGCAGCGCAACGAGCGTCTGCGCTGCTTCGTCCAGCGGACCGGCGGGCGGTCGCTGCAGCTCGATCCACCAGGGCTGGCCATCCGGCTTCATGCCACTGCCTCGGAGTTCGCCGCCCACTTCGACGAGGTGGTCGTGAAAACCGAGTGCGTCCAGGCGCAGGGCCAGCCGATCGACGGCGTGGCCCTTGGCGATGCCGGAGAAGTCCAGGCGCAAGCCACCCGGCTGACGAACGCGGCGGGCTGCCGCGTCGACGTCGAGCGCTCGCCAACCGCCGTGGGCCAAGGCCGCCTGCACCTCTTGTGAGGAAGGCGGATGGAAGCCGGCCTCATCATGACGCCGTCGCGCACCGAAGCCCCACAGGTCGACCAGTTCCCCGGCCGCCGGATCGAACGCGCCCGCCGAGCGGGCCGCGATGTCGAGGCCCGCGGCCAGCACGTCGAAGCAGGCGGCAGGCAAGCTGCACCAGGTACCGGCCGGGGCGGCATTGAATCGGCTCAGGTCCGACGCCGGTTCCCAGGTGCTCATCTCGGCGACCACCGCATCGAGCTCCGCTTCGATGGCATTGCGGCAGCCGGAGAGGTCCGTGCGAGGAGCGTCCACCCAGCGAACGGACCAGGTCGTTCCCATGGTCCGTCCTTCCAGTGAGTGCACGTGCCCGCCCCACACCGGCCCGCGCGGGTCGATTCGGGCCGGAACGAGCACCCGGCGCATGGCTTACTGCGGCAGCACTTCGAGGGTGGCGGCATAACCGGCGCGGCGCACCGGCTTGTCGAGCGTGCCGACAGCGCGCGGTGCCTCGGCGCCGCCCGCCATCGGCGCGCGGCCGCCGCCAAGCGAGGCATTGAGCCAGTACATGCCAGGGCCCGGCCACGTCACGCTGAACTTGCCCTCGGCGTCGGTCTTGAGATGCATCTCGCCCAGCTTGTCGCGGTAGCGATTGCCACCGGGGATGACCGTGACCTCCAGGTCCGCCGCCGGCTTGCCGTCCATCAGGAAACGGAAGTTCGCCACATCGCCGGCCACCAGGTCGTTGGGGTGGGTGAGCGGCACCAGCTCCAGGCCACGGTTGGTCGGCGCGAGCACCTTGTCGGTCGGCTTGCCGGAGGTGACGAACACCTCGAGGCGCGTCTGGCTCTGCGCCACGTTGAGCTCCTGGGCATCGGCCGGGATCTCCTTGGCCAGCGAGGCGGCCGTGCCACGCACCCGCTTCGTCTCACCCTTGGACTTCCAGCTGGCCATCAGGTTGTCGTTGACCAGCGCCAGCTTGTATGTGCCCTTCTGGCTCAGCTTCACGTCGAAGCTGCTGCGGTAGCGGCCGGAGCCCACGTTCTCGGGCTGCACGGCCGAACCGTCCGGGGCCTGCACCGCAAGACCATCGAGCTTGAGGGCGTTGTGCTCGAAGTAGAAGAGGTCGTTGGAGACGGCAGCGTCAACCGTGACCCAGGGCTCGCTGCCGGAGAGCACGGTGCCCGACGGCAGCATCCAGGTGCGGTGTGCATGGGCGGCCGGCGCGGTCAGGGCCGCGGCGACAAGGGTGAGCGGAAGGGCGATACGACGCAGGGACAGAACGTTCATGGTGATTCCTCGGACTCGGGTTCAGGGACGAACATCGACGGTGACGGCGCCGAGCTCATGCTCGCCCTTGGCGCTCGCTGACTGCGCCGCCTTGGGCGGCCAGGTGAAAGGAACGCGCACCAGTTCGCGCCCGCCGACCTCACGGGCAGCTTCGACGACGAGGCGGTACTCACCCGCCGGCAGTTTGTCGAGCGGGCCCTTGTTGCCGGAGAAGGTGACCGTGTGCTCACCGGGTGCGCGCGTGGCGCTGCTCAGGCCGTCGACCGGCATCTGCAGGTCGCGCCCGCTCTTGCGCCACCACTGGCGCATGTCCTTCAGCCACTTGGTGCCCTCGTTGTTCTTCAGCTTGAGGTCGTACCAGACGGCGAGGTTCGCGGCCACGCTCTGGTCGGCCCGCTCGATCCAGATCGCCGCGTAGGGACGGTGGTACTCCGCCACGGTCATGCGAGGGATCTCGACCTTGACGGCCAGGTCGGCGGCCCATGCGGCGGGCATGCCGAGCACGGCGGTCATCGCCACGGAATAACGCATACGCATCAGGAACCTCGTCTCGAAAGTGAAGGAATCAGTGGATGAAGAGGAGCGCCAGCACCACGGGAATCACCACGCCCAGCCCGACGATGGGCCAGGTGCTGGGGCGGTTGGCGGCATGGAGCTTGAGGATGAACAGGCCGGTGATGGAAAAGAGCAGCGACGCCACGGCGAACACGTCGATGAACCAGCTCCATGCCACGCCGGTGTAGCGGCCCTTGTGCAGGTCGTTGAAGTAGGAGATCCAACCGCGATCCGTGCGCTCGTATTCGGCGTCGCCGGTCTCGCGGTCGATGCGGACCCAGGCATCGCCGCCGGGGCGTGGCAGGGCGAGGTAGATCTCTTCCGCCGACCAGTCGGCGCTTGCCGCCGGGTCGACCGCAATGCCGAAGGCGGTGTCGTACCACACGAGCAGCTCGTGAGGGACCGGCGCGCTGCGCTCGGTACGGCCCAGGCTTGCGAGCTGAGCCTGCAGTGCGTCAGGCACCTGCGCCGCACGACGCTCGACCTTCGGACTGCCCTCGATCTGCGAGGCATGGTTCAGTGTGATGCCGGTGACGCTGAACAGCAGCATGCCCAGCAGGCACACGGCCGAGCTGATCCAGTGCCACTGGTGCAGGGTCTTGAGCCAGTAGGCGCGGCTGGGTGAATGTTGGCGTGATTCCATGGGTCCCGGTCTCGTTCGGCAAGCGACCGGCTCGCGTTGCGGCGGCGACTTGCCACGTCCTGAGACGACGCGGAGTGTACAGCTAAATGCGAATCACTCGCAACTTGAATGCATCATCGACAGCGGCTCGTGCCGACTCAAGGAGCAGGCCGGGTGGGAGGCAATGACGCCGGAGCCTTCGGGCCGGTGGGCTGTTCGAACGTGAGTACGGTCGAGAACCTCGCCTCGTCGTAGGCTTCGGCGCCCTCCCCGCCGGGGCGTTGGCCGGGACGCGGGTCGACATGCTGTACCTCGATGGCATAGGCGCCGCGCGCGGGCAGCCGCAGCGAGAACTCGCCGTTCGCGTCGGTCGTGACCTCCTGGCGCCAGCCCCAGGCGGACATCGCGGTCACGGTCGCGCCTTCCAGTGGCCGGCCGGTGAAGACCACCTTGAACTGGCCCGGCCGGTTCGCGGGAAACACATCGAGCGCCAGGGCGGGCTCCTGCGGGCTGAGGTCAACCACGTAGCGAGCCGCCGGAATCCAGACGGTTCTGGTGCGGCGCGTGCCTTCGACGCGCTCCCAGGCCGGGTACCGGCTGTCCTGCGCGATGACCGACTGGCCGCGTGCCACACGCACGCCCAGGTCGAAGCCGGCATCGCGCTTGCGCACGGTGAGTTCGTCGCTGCCTTCGAGCGACACCAGTCGCGCGCGCGGCTCGGGCAATTCGTCGAGCAGGCCCGGCGACGTGCCGCGTTCGTTCTCGGCATAGTCACCGAAGCGCAGCATGGCGTTGCCATTGAGCTGCTCGATCCAGAGTTGCTGCGCGGCCGCTGGCAGCGCCAGCAGCCAGCACACGACGGGAAGAAGATGGCGGTACGGGCGCATGGATCGGCGGAGGGGCAGTTGACGACGATGTGCCGACGAGCGGCAGACCCGTACGGTACTCCAGCCGCGGGCCGCCCGCGAGTCCCGCTCTGTCACCTCTCCGTCACCGCCGCATCAGGGCGCTTCCGGCTCGCTGACGAAGCCGACCTTGCCGAGCCCTGCCTTGGACGCGTCCGCCAGCGTCTCGGCGACGCTGCGGTAGGCCGTCGCCTGGTCGGCACGCAGGTGCACCTCGGGCTGCGGGTCGCGCTTGCCCTCGAGGGCAAAGCGGCGCGCGGCCTCGGCACGATCGACCCGTTCCCCGTTCCAGAAGCGCAGGCCCTGCGCATCGATGGCGAAGTCGATCTTCTCGGCCTTCACGAGGTTGGGCTGTGAGCTGGCCTTGGGCAGGTCGAGCTTGACGGTGTGGGTGAGCAACGGGGCCGTCACGATGAAGATGACGAGCAGCACCAGCATCACGTCGATGAGCGGGACCATGTTGATCTCCGCCATCGGCGCGCCGGCATTCTTGGAATCGAAACTGGCAAAGGCCATGGGGTCCTCCTGTCGGCTACGGGTGCATCAAGCGGCGCGAGGCCGGTTGGCGCCGGGGCCCGGCCGCACGTTCGGTGCCGGCGCGGCGTCACCGGAGGAGGCCAGCGGCTGGCCCATGGACACGAAGGTGTGCAGCTCATAGGCGAAGGCATCGAGCTTGGACAGGATCACGCGGTTGGAGCGGGTGAGCCAGTTGTAGCCCATCACCGCGGGGATGGCGACGGCGAGGCCCAGGCCCGTCATGATGAGCGCCTCGCCCACCGGACCGGCCACCTTGTCGAGGGTGCCCGCGCCGCTGATGCCGATGGCCACCAGCGCGTGGTACACGCCCCACACCGTGCCGAACAGGCCGACGAACGGCGCGGTGGCGCCCACAGTCGCGAGGATGGCCAGGCCGTTCTCAAGGCGAGTGGTTTCCTCGTCCAGCACCTTCTTGATGGTGCGGGTGACGAACTCCGAGGATGAACCGGCCTCTTCCAGCTTGGCTGCGCCGTAGCGCGCATGGTGCGCCTGCGAGTGGATCGCATGGATGGTGAGGTGGGAGAACGGGTCGTTGGCACCGTGGGTGGTGATCTCGTGCGCCACGGCGTCGAGCGAACTCGCGTTCCAGAAGAAGTTGAGGAACTTCTCGCTCCGGCGCTTGCGCGCCACGAGCGTGATGCCCTTGATCACGATGATGGCCCACGACGCGATGGACATCAGGATCAGGATGACCAGCAGCGACTTGCCGACAAAGTCGGCCTGTGCGATGAAGTGGCCGAAGCCGAGGGCGTTCTGGGAAGCCGCTGCAGCGGTATCGGTGTTCACGATCAATTCTCCTGGTCAAAGACGAGCGGGATGAAGGCCCAGCCCGCGGTGGGGCGGCCGTTCTCGACATACGGTTTGAAGCGCGCCTGCCGCACGGCGGCCACGGCAGCCTCGTTGAGGCGGGCGAAGCCCGAGGACTTGGCGACCTGCACGTCGCGCGGAACGCCGTTCTCGTCGATGAAGGCGCGAACGGTCACGGTCCCCGACTCACGCAGGCGTGCGGACGCCCGGGGGTACTCCAGCGGCGGCTTCACGAGGTACTGCACCGCGTGCGACGGCAGCGTCCGCGGTTCGGGCGCAGGCGCGGGCGGCGCCGGCGGTGCCTCGACCGGTGCCGGCGGCGCGGGCGTCGGCGGCACGGGCTCCGGTGGGGGCGGCGGCACCACCATGGGCGCGGGCGCTGGCGAAGGTGCAGTGGCGATGACCGGCGCCGGTGGCGGTGGCACCTTCGGGGCCGGTTTTGGAGGCGACGGGGGCGGCGGCGGCGTGGGTGCCGGCTTGGGCGGCTCGGGCGCCGGGGGAGGCGGCACGAGGCTCACGAAAATCGGAGCCACCTCGGTGACGGCTTCGCGCACCGCGGGGATCTGCAGCAGCGCCCAGCCACCACCGACGTGGATGGCGGCAATGGCGGCAATGACGGCGCGCAGCTGCCCCTTGGTCAGGCCGTCGCGGCGCTGCAGGGCATCGAGGCGGAGCGCACGCGGCGCCTCGCCGGGGCCCGGCGGCGGTGGAACGAGGGAGGTAGCGGCCATCGTGGAAGACAGGAATGCGGACTGCGGGGAAGCACGACGCCCGTGAGGGCGGCGCGATCGGGCTTCAGTCTAACATCAACACGAACGATTCTCATTTGTGGATCGTCAAGCCCGGTCCCGCACGTTATGCTAGTCCCATGGTCAAGATCCTCGTTCGCTGGTTGTTGCTCGCCGCCGCGCTGCTGTTCGTGGCTTACGTGTTGCCTGGCGTCACCGTGCAGAGCTTCGGCTCGGCCATGATCGCCGCGCTGGTGCTGGGCCTGCTCAACACGCTTCTGCGCCCGGTCCTGGTGATCCTGACCCTGCCCGTCACGCTGCTCACGCTCGGGCTCTTCCTCTTCATCATCAACGCGCTGATGTTCTATTTCGCCGCGCAGCTGCTCGACGGCCTGGCCGTCAACGGCTTCCTGTGGGCCCTGCTGGGGTCGCTGGTCTACAGCGCCTGCGCGGTGGTCATCGACGTGGCGATGGAAGGCCTCTTCCGCGGTTGACCGGCGCCCCGCTTCGCCACTGAACGCAGGCCACCCCGGCGCACGTCCTCCGTCAGGGGAACGTGCATGCCCGGGGCGCCCTCGCGAGGGGCGCCTGTCCGGCCCGTTTCAGGCCGCCGGTGGCGTCACGGCCTTGCGCCGAGCAGGCGTCGCGGGCACCGCCACGGACGCCGGAGCGGCGCTGGCCTGAGCCGCCGGGGGCGAGGCCTTGAGCATCGCCTTGATGCCACGCACCGCCTGCCGGATGCGGGCCTCGTTCTCGATGAGCGCGAAGCGCACATACTCGTCACCGTGGTCGCCGAAGCCGATGCCGGGCGAGACCGACACCTTCGCTTGCTCCAGCAGTCGCTTGGAGAATTCCAGCGACCCGAGCGCCCGGTACGGTTCCGGAATGCGGGCCCAGATGTACATCGAGGCCTTCGGGCATTCCACCGGCCAGCCGGCTTCGGTCAGGCCCTTGTAGAGCACGTCGCGACGTCGCTGGTACTGCTGCGCGATGTCCTTCACGCACTGCTGGTCGCCCTCGAGCGCCGCGATGGCCGCCACCTGCAGCGGCGTGAACGTGCCGTAGTCGTGATAGCTCTTGATGCGGGCGAGCGCCGCGACGAGCTCCGGGTTGCCCACCATGAAACCCACGCGCCAGCCGGCCATGTTGTAGCTCTTGGACAGGGTGAAGAACTCCACCGCGATGTCCTTCGCCCCGGGCACCTGCATGATGGACGGCGCCTTCCAGCCGTCGAAGACGATGTCGGCATAGGCGAGGTCATGCACGACGAAGATGTCGTGCTTGCGCGCCAGGGCGATCACCCGCTCGAAGAAGTCGAGCTCCACGCATTGCGCCGTCGGGTTGCTGGGAAAGCCGATGATGATCATCTTCGGCTTCGGGTAGCTGCCGCGGATGGCGCGCTCGAGTTCGCCAAAGAAGTCCACCCCCGGGCCCACCGGCACCGACCGGATGTCGGCGCCTGCGATCACGGCCCCGTAGATGTGGATGGGGTAGCTCGGGTCGGGCACCAGCACCGTGTCGCCCCGGTCGAGCGTGGCCAGCATCAGGTGCGCCAGGCCTTCCTTCGAGCCGATGGTGACGATGGCCTCCGTCTCGGGGTCGATGTCGACGGCATAGCGATCGCGGTACCAGTGCGAGATGGCACGGCGCAGCCGCGGGATGCCCTTGGAGGCCGAGTAGCCGTGGGTGTCGGGACGCTGCGCGGTCTCGGTGAGCTTGCGCACGATGTGCTCGGGCGTGGCCCCATCGGGGTTGCCCATGCTCATGTCGATGATGTCTTCGCCGCGGCGGCGGGCAGCCAGCTTGAGCTCGGCCGTGATGTTGAAGACGTAGGGAGGAAGGCGATCGATGCGCGCGAAGCGGCGCTTGCCTGCTGAGGAGGACATGGAAGGTCTTTCACGTGAGCGCCCGGAACCGTCCGAGCGACGTCGCCGCGCATTGGGGCGCGGCTGGGACGGATCCTATCCGAAGTCTGCGCCGATCAGCGCGCGGCCTGCTTCAACGCCGCACCACGCACCTCGAACTTCACGGTCTGCACAACGGTGCCGGTGCGGCCCACCAGGCGGAGTTCATGGCGCCCGGGCCATGGCGCCCAGGCGAGGCGCTCGCCCTCCCCCAGTCGACGTCCGTTGAGCCACCAGGTGCCGCGCTCGCCCGCGAAGACCACGCGCTGCGCCGTGGGCGGAATGTCGGGATCGAGCGCAAAGATGCTGCCCGGTCGCGGCGACGCAATGCCGAAGCGGCGCGATCCACTCACCCCGTCGGCATCGCCCGCGGCGGGCTTTGCCGACGCTGGCGCCAGTTCGCTGGCGAACCAGTCCTCGCGCGCGGGCTCGTTGCCCGGCTGCACCCTGGCGCTGACGAGGCCGGGCGGCATCGGCGCCGCGTGCGATGGCCGCGTCTCATGCAGATGCCGCACGACCGCTTGCCACACGGGTGCTGCGCCGCTCACACCGCTCACCTGGTGCATGGCCTCGCCACTCGCGTTGCCGACCCACACGCCCACGGTGTAGCGGTCGGTGAAACCGATGCACCAGTTGTCGCGCATGTCCTTGCTGGTCCCGGTCTTCACGGCGGCGAAGCCGCGCGTGACGAGGGCACTGTCGAGGCCGAAGGTGCGCACCCGCGCCGCGTTGTCGGCCAGGATGTCGGTGACGAGGAAGGTGGCCACGGCGTCGAAGACACGACGCGGCGCGGGCCGGGACGCGGCGAGCGCCACAGGGGAATGCAGGCCGCCGTTGGCGAGCGTGCGGTACGCGTTGGTCAGCGCCAGCAGCGTGACGTCGGCACCGCCGAGCGCCAGGGCCGGTCCGTAGTGCGTGCCGTCGTGGCCGAGTTCAAGCCCGAGATCGTTCAATCGCGCCAGCAGCGCATCGGGCCCGAGCAGCGCACCGACCCGCACGGCCGGCACGTTCAGGCTCGCGCCCAGTGCGGCGCGCGCGCTGACCCAGCCCTTGAACTGGCGGTCGTAGTTCTGCGGCAGGTACAGGCCGGCCGGGGTGGCGATCTCGGCCGGCGAGTCGTCGATCAGGCTGGCCGGCGAGAGCCAGCGGCGTTCGAACGCCATCGCGTAGACGAAGGGCTTGAGCGTCGAGCCCGGCTGGCGCCGCGCCAGCACGCCGTCCACCTGTGCGGCATCGGACAGGTCGCCACTGGAGCCGACCCACGCACGCACTTCGCCCGTCACGTTGTCGAGCACCAGCACGGCGCCGTCCTCGACGTTGCGTGAGGTCAGCGAGGCGATGTGACGCCGCAGGGCATCGCGCGCCAGCCGCTGCAGGCCGGCATCGAGCGAGGTGCGCCGTGGCGGCCCCGGTCGCAGCGCAAGCTGGCGTGCGAAGTGGGGCGCGAGCTGTTCGCCGAGCACCGGCCCGCCACGACGCGAGAGGGCGGTGCTGGCGAGCGCGAGCACGCCGGTGCATGGCTGCTGCTGCAGTTCCAACACGCCGCAAGCCCGCTGGGCCACGGCATCGATGGAGGCATTGGGCCCGCGCAGCAGCGCTGCGGTGATGGCCGCCTCATGTGCATCCAGACCACTGGGGTGCTTGCCGAAGAGCGTCTGCGACAGCGCCCCGATGCCGACCAGCTCACCGCGGAACGGCACGAGGTTGAGGTAGGCCTCCAGGATCTCGCTTTTCTTCCAGCGCCCCTCCAGACGCGTCGCCGTGTAGGCCTGGCCGATCTTCTGGCCCATGCTGCGACCGCCGGCCGGGCGCGCCAGGTCTTCGTCGAGCAGGCCGGCGAGCTGCATCGTCAAGGTGGAAGCTCCGCGCGTGCGGGTGTTCCACAGGTTGGCCCAGGCGCTCTGCGCGACGGCGCTCCAGTCCACGCCGCTGTGCGCATGAAAGCGCCGGTCTTCGCTCAGCACGATGGCATGCAGCAACGCCGGCGACATGGCATTCAGCGGCACCCACGCCAAACGCCGCACCGCCGGGTCGACGCGCACCGTCTGCAGCGGCTCGCCGCGGCGGTCGAGCAGTTGCACGTCGGAGGGCCGGTGCGCGGCACGCACCGCCTCGAAGCCGGGCACGGCGTGGGCCGCCGTGGCCAGGCAGCACAGCAAGGCCGCGGCCCAGGGCCCCGGCCACCTGCTCACGGCTTGACCTCCAGCGCCGCATTCGGCAATTCACCGAAGGTCTCGGGCGCATACATCGCTTCCACACGCGTGGGTGGCAGGGCGAACACGCCCGGGTTGTTCAGCCGCACGGTGTACTCGACCACGTGCTTGCCCCGTGGCAGGTACTCGAAGTAGCTGCGGTAGGCCTCGAAGCTGCGTTCCTCGAACGTGGGCCAGGTGACCTCGTTGGAGGCGCCGCCGCCGGCCGCGATGGCGCTGTCCCGACCGAGGCCGGAGCCGAGCAAGGTGCCGCCACCCGGCACCGGGTCGCTCACCACCACCCAGGTCATGTCGGACTGCGCATCCACCTCCAGGCGCACGCGCATCACGTCGCCGCGCGACCAGGTGCCCTTGACCTTCTGCTCCACCGCCGAGACGCTGCGTGTCACCGAGTAGCCCGCCCGCAGGGGCGCCTTCAGCGGCACGGCGGCCAGGCTCTGCACGGTGAGCCACGGCTTGCCCGCGCCCTCGTGGGTGACGCTGAGGGTACCGGCCTGGGCCGGCCACGGCAGCCGCACGGCGCCGCCCTTCGGCTGACGACCCCAATCCACCACCTGGGGTGCGGACCCGGTGTGGGCGCTGCTGCGCCCCGTGATGCGCTCGCCCTCGAAGCGGGCGGCGAACTTGTCCAGTGCGAGCACGCCCCACAGGTTGGCCGTCGTGGTGAGCCAAGCGCCCTCGCGCTGGCGGCCCAGCGAGCCCACGACCATGCGCGGCAGATCGTCGCGCCACGCCGGGTCGTCGAGCACGGCGAGGATCAGCCGCGATGCGTTGGCGTCGGCGCTGTCCATCAACCACCACCAGAAGTCATCCTGCTCGTTGCTGAAACGCAGGGTCGTCCCGGCATAGGTGAGCCGGCTGCGCAGGATCTGCTCGGCCTCTTCCAGGCGCTTGGCCTGGGAGGGAATGTCCTTCACGCGGCGGAGCAGCGCGTACCAGTCGATGACCGCCGCGGTGGGCCACAGGTTGGGCGTGAGGTTGATCGACCCGAGCAGGCGCGGCGAGGCCCGGCCGTAACGCGAGAGCGCCTCCAGCGCGGCCAGCTTGCGCACGTCGAGGTCCGGCTTCGGGGACCAGAACTTGCGCTCGATGCGCCCCTCGACGAAGGCGGTCAGGCCTTCGAGCATGCTGTCGCGCACGGTGGGCGCCAAGGGCAGGCCGGCCTCGTGCGTGGCCGCGAGCAGGTAGGCGGTAAGGCGGTCGCTGCCCCGCGGGCCGTCGCCGGCGCGCGCGGGGAAGTAGCTCGCCAGGCCGTCGCTGTCCAGGTAGCCAGGCAGGTCCTGCACCACCTTCTCCCACAGCGCCTTGTCGTGCAAGCCGATGGCCTTGGACGTCTTCTGCTCGAGGCAGGCGAACGGATAGGCCTCGAAGTAGCGGCGAAGACCGGGCAGTGCACCGGTGAGCGAGGGCTGCAGGCCGACTTCCACGCCACCGCGCAAAACGCCGCCCGCTTCCAGTGCGCCAGCCGGCGGCGCGATGGGCAGCGACACCGGCGCGTCGAGCTGCATCAGGCTCGCCTGCAACACGCGCACCGGCACGGCCGGGCTCACCAGCTGATTGAACTTCATTCGGTCGCGCACCTTCTCGCCGCCGAGTTCCTCCACCGAAGCTTCCCAGCCGATGCTCACGCTGTCCGGCGGCACCGTGACGCCCCACAGCACGTCCTTGGCACTGCCCGCCGGCAACACGATCTCCTGCGGCGAGAAGCTCAAGGGGTCACGCTGCAAGGCCACCTGGCTGCCGACCGCCTTGTTCGCGGTGCCGTTGAGGGCCGCGCGCACCTTCATCTCGCGCGCCGTTGTGTTGCGCAAGGTCAGCATGGCGGTGAACTGGTCGCCCTCGCGCACGAGCGGCGGCAGGCCGGCCAGCATCTGCAGGTCCTGCGTCACCTTGATGCTGGCGCTGCCGGTGCCGAACTGGGCCGTGCCCGCGTCGGCGATCGCCACCAGACGGAAGCCGGTCAACGAATCGTTCAGCGGGACCTGCACCACTGCTTCGCCATTCGCGTCCAGCGGCACGTTGGCGCGCCACAGCAGCAGGGTGTCGAAGAGTTCTCGCGTGGGATTGCGCCCCCCATCGCCCCCGGCCGGCAGCGCCTTGCGGCCGTAGTGCCGCTTGCCGATCACCTCGCCCTGGCCGGTGCTGGTTTCCACATGCCACGGGCGCTGACGCATCATCGCGCCGAGCAGGTCCCAGGAGGTGTTCTCGCGCAAGGCCAGCAACCCCTCGTCCACCGCCGCGAACGCCACCTCGCCGCCCTGCACGGGCTTGCCGCCCTGCAGCACGCGGATGCGCGCGTTGACTGTCTGGCGAACCGCGTACTGCGGCTTGTCGGGCGTGACCGTGACGCTCAATTCGTGCTCGGCGATGCCGACGCCGAAGCTCGCCACACCGAGCTTGAAGGCCGGCCGGGACAGGTCCACCATGGCCGTGGGCGCCTCGTACTCGCGGCCCTCGTACCAGTAGGCCCGCACCCATTCCACCGGGTTGCGCCAACCCCAGGTGAAGATCGAATACCACGGCACGTCGCGCACGCGCCCACGCAACGCGAGCACGCTCACGTACACGTTCGGTCCCCAGCCGCGCTCCACCCGCACGTCCACCGTCGGATCGTCGCCGCGCAGCTTGACCACCTGGGTGCTCACCACGCCCTCACGCTCGACGCTGACAAGGGCCGTGGCTTCGCGGAAGGGCATGCGCACCTGCAGTCGCGCCACCTCGCCGGGCTGGTAGAACTTGCGCTCGGGCAGCACGTCGATGCGGTCGTCGTTGTCCTGGGCGAACCACATCTCGCCCTGGCGTGTCACCCACACGCTGGCGGCGGCCTCCGAGCGGTTGCCCGCGCCGTCGCTGGCCTGCGCCACGAGTTGCACCTCGCCGGCATGATTGAGCGAGGCCTCGCACAACAGCAGGCCGCGCTCGTCCGTCTTCCCGCTGCACAGGCTGCCGAGGTCCTTCACCTCCGTCTGGTTGTCGTAGGCATAGAACCCGCCCACCAAGCGCTTGCGCGTGCTGGTCTGCTTGGACCAGCGGCCCCGCACCTGCACGGCCTGGCTCTTGACCGGGCGGCCCGCGGTGTCGACCGCCAGCACCTGGAAGTTCACCCGCCCCTTGGTGCTCACCCACGAGCCGGTCTTGATGCCCACCACCACGGCCGACGGCCAGACCGGCGTGCGCACGGTGGCCGTCTGCACTTCGCCGTTGGGATCACTGAAGCTCAATTCGGTGATGAGGTCGGCCGGACGGCTGACGGCGGGCAGGTCCTTCAGCACCACGCGCGCCGCGCCGTTCTTGTCGGTCGACACCGGCAGCTTGTCGGCCACCAGGCGACCCTCGGCCGTGGGGCCCTCGCCCTCGCCCTCACCCTCTCCGTCGCCCTCCTCCATCGTGCCCGGCTCGCGCGGCGGCTCGAAGGAGAAACCGGCGTGGCCGGGGAAGGACACATAGCGGTCCTGCAGCACCGAGCTCATGCGCAGCCCCGACTGGGCCATGCCGCCGCCCGACAGGTAGGTCAGCTGCACGTCGACCGGCAGTTCCTTCGGTGCGACGACGGGTCCTTTGGGTCCGCTCAGCCGTGCATCCACCAGTGGCACGCGGAATTCTTCCACCCGGAATGAACCGGTGCTCCAGCTCGCCTCCTGGCGGTTGCCGGTGCGGTCGCGCTCCAGCTGCACCTGGTACACGCCGAGCTTGGCGTTGGAGGGCACGTTCCAGGTGGAGGCGGCGCTGCGCACGCCTTGCCAGTTGAGCGGCTGCACGAAGGCCTGGCCGGTGCCCTCATGAACGATGCGAACGCGCTGCGGCAGTTCCGCGGGCTTCAGGTTCGCGAGGCCGGCGGAGGTTTCCGTGCGGATGAAGTGCTTCATCGACACCGTCTCGCCCGCGCGAACCAGCATGCGGTCGAGCACGCTGTGCGCCTGGGCCTCGGGCTCGCGGCCGCCACCCGTGGGCAGACCGAAGCGCCAGTTCTCGATGCCGCGCGTCCACTGGCTGAAGGTGAAGGCCAGGTCGGTCTCGCCGCCGCTCGCATCGGCCAGACGCGCCGTGACGAGCAGGCCCTCGCTCGACACGCAGTTGCCACGCGGCGACTCGATGGGGCCGCCAATGCGCGCGAGGCCGTTCACGTCCGTGCGACCCGCCCACAGCCGGCGGCCGTTGCAGTCGGCCACCGCCACGTCCGCGCCTTCGACCGGGCGGGCCTTGTCGAGCGTCGTCACCCAGATCACGGCGTTCTCGTTGCTGTGCTTGAAGTGCACCGCGAGGTTGGTCACCAGCACGCCGGTGCGCACGTACATGGGCGCCTTGCGGTCGAGGAGGCTCTCGCCGAGCCGGCGCGATTCGATCTCGACGACGTGGTAGCCCGGCTGGTCCATCGGAATGCCGACCACCTCGAAGGGACGCGGATCGCCGCCCACCAGCTGCGGCAGGTCGGTGGTGCGGGCGTTGCGCTGGGTCTTGAGCAGCGACGTGCCGCGCAGGGCCCAGTCCTCGTGCGTCTTGCGCAGGCGGGCGTACCAGCCCAGGATGTCGGCATCGGTCTGCAGGCGCAGCATGCGGACCTTGCCGCCCGATGCGCCGGGGCGCAGGTCGCCCTGCACATGGCGCAGGGTGACGGGCAGCATCGGTTCGGCGTTGCGCTCCAGCACGCCGAACGGCGCGGTGGCGAACTTGGCGATGGGCGGGGCTTCACCCGTGGCCACCTCGAGCGGGAAGGCGCTGGCGTTGGCGAGCGGGCGGCCGGCGATGTCCTTCAGGTCGGGCGGCAGCTCGATGCGGAATTTCATGTCCGGTGGCAACGGGCCCTTGAAGCGCAGCTCGCTCACCTCGTTGCCGCCGTCGCGGTCAATGTCCGGGCTGATCGGTTTGCCTTCGGCCGGCACGAGCCGGGCCTTCTCGGCAAGCTCGGTTGGCACGGGGGCGGTGAAGCTGACGGCCAGGTCGCTCAGCGGCCAGCACGGCGCATTGGCACGCTCACGGCTGCAAGAGAACTCGGCCTTCAGCACCGGACGCACCCGGAAGGGAAAGCGCTGATCTACGCGGGTGACGAGGCTCGTCTTGGCGGCGGCGGCAATCCCCTTGCCCCACACCAGGCGCACCGGCGTGTCCGCTGGCAGCGGACGGGCGCAGTGCAGCACCAGGTGGCGATCCGCGCGGGCCTTGGCCACGCCGGTCGCGGCGAGCAATTCGTCGCGCACGCCGCCGGTGACGATCTCCACGGGCACGCGGTCGCCGAGGCCCTCGATCTCGCAACGGGCATTGGTCGTCACGGACGCCGGCGTGGCGGGGCCGCTCAGCTCCAGCACGAAATGCTGGTCTTCCTCGATCGCTGCGTCCTGCCCGCTGTAGGGCTGGATAGAGACGACGGCAGGGCCGCCGGTATTGAACTCGTAGCGGGTGGTACCGGTCAGGCTGCCGTTGAGCGGCTTCCAGTCGGGGCGGGCCTGCAGCAGGCAGCGCACGCCGGGCGGCAAGGTCTCGTCGAAGTCGTACACCCAGACCCGGTCGGTGGCCCAGCGGCCGCGGCCCGTCGGCACCTTGCCTTCGCAGGCGAGGGAGAACGGATCGGGTTGGGCGATGTCGCCGACGGTGACCACCGACTCGGAGAACTTGAGCGTGATCTGTCGCACCTGGGCAACCTCGCCCACGGGG
The DNA here is from genome assembly GCF_964253025.1 of Rhizobacter sp. LjRoot28. Lineage (NCBI taxonomy): Bacteria > Pseudomonadati > Pseudomonadota > Betaproteobacteria > Burkholderiales > Sphaerotilaceae > Rhizobacter > Rhizobacter sp. LjRoot28. The sequence goes on along the minus strand of NZ_CAXUQC020000001.1, from coordinate 4,654,145 downwards.
CTGGCCTGGATCACGGTGGCGGCGTGCGACGCGGCGCCGGCAAGGGCACACGCGCCGACGGCCAGGGTGGCGAGCGCGCGCCGGACTGCATTCAGAATCATCGAGAGGGCCCCTGCCTTGTTTCGGCGGCAAGGATAGCGGGTCCGCAAGGCGCTGGCGCCCGACCTTCGGCCAACGTTGCCGGCAGGCAACCCGCGTGTGCGTTCCTACTCGGGGCGCTCGGCCTCGCGGCGCAGGCGCTCGATGTCGCGCAGGCGGGCGTCGATCACCGAGGCCTCGATGAAATCGGCGGTGCGCGGTCCGCGCGCGGCGCGCTGGCCGGCGCGCAGCCGGTCCACCGCGCCGGTGTAGTCGCCGAGCGCAATGCGCGATTCCGCTTCGGCCCGCAGCGCGCGCAGCTTGAAGCCCGTCTGCCCCCACGTGCTGGCCAGCACGAGCCAAGCGGCGGCATCGGCGGGATGCAGGCTCGTCCAGGTCTGGAGCTCGTCGGCGCTGCGCTGGAGCTCTGCCCGCTCACGGCCGGCCAAAGCTGCTTGGGCCACGAGCAGCAGCACGGGGCGCGCCTCGCTGGCCAGGTCGGTGTAGGGTGCGAGCAACTCCGCAGCGCGCGCCGCGTTGCCGCGCTGCAGTTGCGACTCCACGGCCAGGAGCGCGACGTTGCGCTCGGCCAGGCCGCCTCCACGCGGGCTGCCGCGCACCAGCGCCTGCGCCTGGGCAATGGCCTCGTCGGCCCGGGCCCAGTCCCTCAGGAGGGAGGAGGCCAGGCCGCGCACATAGGCGGCGGTGAGCTGGTCCGGCGCCGGAGCGGACGCATCGGCGGCCTGCCCCTGCAGGCGCTGAAGCGCCGCTGCGCTGGTGTCCATCAGGACGCGAGCCCGCGCCTGTGCAACCGCGTGTTCGAGCACGCCGACCGGTCGCACGGGCGCCGCTGCGTTGGCCCGGGCGCGGGCTTCGCCCACGCGCTCGGTCGACAAGGGATGGCTGCGCAGGTACGGAAAGCCGCCGGCGTCGTTGAGGCGGGACGACTGGTCGAGCTTCTCGAACATCGCGGCCATGCCGCCCGGGGCGAAGCCGGCGCTCGAGAGCACCGCGAAGCCGATGCGGTCCGCCTCGCGTTCCATGTCACGCGAGAAATTGAGCTGGCCCTGGACGGCCAGCGCCTGGCCGCCCGCCAGCACGGCATTGGCGCCATCGGCCCGGTTGCTTCGCGAGGCGGCGATGACGCCGACGATCATGGCCGCGGCGCTCATGATCGACTGCCGCTTGCTGTTGATCATGCCGCGCGCGATGTGACGCTGCGTGACGTGGCTCATCTCGTGCGCCAGCACCGAGGCCAGTTCATCCCGCGTGGCGGTCATCGCGATCAGGCCCAGGTGCACGCCGACATAGCCGCCGGGCAAGGCGAAGGCGTTCACGCTGCGATCGCGCACGAGGAAGGTCTCCCAGGCGAAGCGCTGGTCGAGCTCGGACTCGATGTCCCCCCGCGCGCGGCCGGCCGCCACCAGCGGCTGCCACAGCGACTGGATGTACTCCAGCAGCACCGGGTCGTCGAGGTAGTCGCGGTCACGGCGGATCTCGCGCATGATCTCGTCGCCGAGCTTGCGCTCGGTGCCCACGCTGAAGGAGTCGGACACCTGGTCGCCCAGCGCGGGCAGGCGATTCTGCGCGGCGGCTGGGCCAAGCGCCGGCGGGCTCAGCATCGAGGCCGCCAGGAGGGCGGCCAACCAGCGGGCGGCACGGGTTCGGGGAAGGGATTTCAAATCGTCGACCGTGATGAGGCCCCGCTATCATGCCAGCGACCGATTTCCCCTTTGTTTCCAGACCATGTCCACGCCGCCGTCATCCCCCGAGGCCTCGCCGCTCACCCACTTCGACAGCCAGGGTCAGGCCCACATGGTGGACGTGTCGGCCAAGGCGGAAACGCACCGCGTGGCGGTGGCCACCGGCACCATCCGCATGCTGCCGGCGACGCTCGCCCTCATTCAGAGCGGCACGGCCAAGAAGGGCGACGTGTTGGGCGTGGCCCGCATCGCCGCCATCCAGGCGAGCAAGCGCACGTCGGACCTCATTCCGCTGTGTCATCCGCTGCCCATCACCCGTGTCACGGTGAACTTCGAGATCGACGCGGCTGCGTGCGACGTGCGTTGCACGGCCCAGGTCGAGACGCTCGGCCGCACCGGCGTGGAGATGGAAGCGCTCACCGCCGTGCAGGTCGGGCTGCTCACCGTCTACGACATGTGCAAGGCGGCCGACCGCGGCATGGTGATGAGCGGCATCCGGGTGCTGGAGAAGCACGGCGGGAAGTCGGGGGATTGGTCGGCGACGTCGTAGCGCAGGGTGGCACGGCCGTCCGGTCATGCCAAGCGGTTGCAGGCCTCGTCAAACGCTCATGCGGCGATTGCAGCGCGCAATCTCCGCATGAATTGCGGTGAATGGGAATGCGTAGCAAGCGCTCGCCCGCCACAGCGCAATAACGGGCGGACCTTGCCCCGCGGGTCGTCAACGACTTGCTGGCGGTGGGTGCTCCGGTAGGCCGAGGCCCCGCCCGCCCTTCACTCAGCGCGCTCGGAAGTCCTCGAAGGTGAAGACCTGCGTCGCCGGCTTGCACTGGAACGGCTCCGGCGTGCCCGGCGTCGGCGGGTTGTCGCAGGCGGCAAAGAACTCGGTGCCGAGGGGATGCCGGAACTCGCGCAGGCGATCGGCCACGTAGCGCGCCTTTTCCACCTCCCCCCGCTCGGCCAGCGCCTTCGACCACGCCACCATCAGCCGCGCGTCGAGCAGGAAGTGCGGCGCATTGGCGAACGACGCCATGGCCTCCGAGGGCCGCGGGTTGGTGGTCGCCGCCGCGTAGTGGGCGTGGTGAGCGAAGAACCAGCTGCGCTGGCCCTCGGCGATGCGGTCCTCGAGCGGCGCCGCGTCGGCGGGTGGCGCGAAGATGTGGACGACGCGGAGGTAGTCGACCACGGCGAAACCGGTGCCGACGAACAGGACGGCCGCGGCGATCATCATGGTTACGGAGCGGCGCGTCGGCTGTGGCGGACCGCGTCGCGCGTGGTCCGCCCCAACAGCGGCCTCCTCTTCGCGTGGCGGCACCCCCACCGCGATGCCGAACGCGAACGCCGTCGGCAGCAGGAAGTAGGCGTACCACAGCGGGTACTCCAACAGGCTGTGGACGCCGATCATCAGCACCATCACGAGCGCACAAGCCGTGGTCGCGCGCTCCAGCCCGGTCTGCTGCCGCAGCTGGCGCCATGCCAGCCACAGCGCGGCCAGCACGAGGGCCATGATCAACGTGGCCAACGGCAGGCCCAACTCCACCGCCAGGTGCAGCGGCAGGTTGTGCGTGTGGTCGAAGAAGGCGATGGGTCGGCCCGGGAACGGCGTCAAGGTCCAGGCGAAGTTGAACTCACCCCAGCCCACGCCCGTCCACGGGTGCTGCTTGATCAGCGCCAGCGTGTTCGACCAGATGCCGAAGCGCGAGCTCGACAGGTCGCCCTTGCTGAGCTGATCGCCCCCGGCAAACGCATGCTGCGTCGTCTGCGCCCATTCGCTGACCCCGAACCACATGAGGCCGAAGACCACCGGGAGGATCCAGAGCAGCACGCGGGTGAAGCGCGGGAGCTCGCGGTCGACGACGCCCCAGACGGTGAGCAGCAGGATGCAGACGGCGCCGGTGCGGGAGACGGTGAGGACGACGCCGAAGGTGAGGCCGAGGATCGCTGTGGCCGCGAGGGCGTGCAAGAGTGGCGCCGGCATGGAGCCCTGACGCAGCCAAGCTGCGTGCAGCCAGATCACTCCCGCGGTTGACCACAAGAGCAGCGTGCTCAAGTGGTTGGGCTGGCGAAGGTTTCCGCCGACTCGACCCGGAGCGGACGGATGCGCGAGCCAATTGCCATCCGCCAATTCTGGGGAGAAATACTGGATGCACGCGATCGCCAGGCTCACCATGCCGCTGATGGCGATCGCGATGGCAAAAGGCCGGAACGCCGCTGGACGATGGAGCGGTCCGGACACGTGCACAGCCACCGAGACGGCCAGCCCGCACGCCGCTAGAAAGCCCAAAGCGGAAAAGGCCAGACCACCGGGCAAGGCGCTGCGGAGGTTGGATGCGAAAACACCTGCAGAAAGCAGCGCGATGACCGAAAGAAGCAGCAGCGCACCCGGAACCGGTCTTGTTGGACCGAACCGAGCACCGACAGTCAACGCAGTGACAAAGGCGGCCCATCCCGCCAGGGCAGTAGCCTGGTTCAGGAACGTGGAGGACGGCGACGCGTTATACGCGAGCAGTACGGGCACCATCACGGCGGCAAAGGCAGCCACGAGAGCGGCGGCTCGCTGCGCATAAGGCATTGGAGCTGCGCCTGCGCCGTCTGTTATGTCAGGGGAGTTGCGAAACGAGCTAGCAATCGGTCTGTCCAAAGGAATTCCGCAGTCGAGCTAAAGACGAAACAGAGGAGATTGTGCCCGTGTCAGCGACTGGCGCGGCCGCGATTGAGATGCCAGATGATCTTGCCCCTGCATTCCCGGACGCAGCCTATGCGCAATGTAGCGCCGGTTGTTCGAGCTGAGGGCGGCGGGATTGCTCAGCAAGGTGCCGCCTGAACTCGCGCGGCGATTTCATCTTGAGGCTCGAGTGCGGGTGTATCTCGTTGAAGTGTTCGAACGCGGCCGGAAGCTGCGCCAGCACGACGACGGCATCGCTCAGGTCCATCCGGCTGACGTAGTCGCGCTTGAACGTGTTCACGAAGCTCTCGGCCATGCCGTTGCTCTGAGGGCTGCAGACCGGCGTGTTGATCGGCTTGAGTCCCAGCGACCTGGCCACGTTCCTCGTAGCGTGAGCGATGTACGCGCTGCCGTTGTCGCTGAGGAACTCCAGCGTGTGCGTGGCAGGGATCGCCTCAACGCTGCCGAAGCGCTTCTCCACGGCCTCGATGAGCATTTCGCAGACCGGCTCGCCAGGCAGGCCCTTGCCGTTCCACGCGCGGAAGGCAAGGATCTCTCGATCACAGCAGTCCTTCGCGAAGGTCGCCGTCACCGTCTCGCCGGAGTCGCACTTGATCTCGAACCCGTCGGAACACCAGCGCAGATCGCTCGCCGGCACCGCGACCTTGCCCTCATGAGGCCTGCTGGACTGGCGACGCCTTGGGGCTCTGGGCAGCAGCAGCCCGCTGCCGGACATCACGCGGTACGCGCGCTTTGGATTCACGCGCGCTCCGCCGACCCTCGCGCGTTGGCGGTTCACCAGCGCGCAAGCGCGCCGATAGCCGTAGCTGGGCAACGCAGCGATCTGCTCGCGGATGTCCGTCAGCAACTGCTCGTCGGTGTCGGGCGTTCGCTGCGTGCGGCCATCGGCCCACGACTCGGATCGGTTCGCGCGTGCATGAACGTTTGATCGCGCCAAACCGAGTGCCTCGCACACGCGCGTCATTCCTCGTCCCCGGGCAACAAGGGCGAGCGCGCAATCCACTTTTTTTCGGCGGCGTACTCCACTGCTTCCTTGAGGATCTCGTTCTCCAAGGTCTTCTTGCCGAGCACGCGCTGCAGCTTCGCGATCTCCACCCGCGCCGCGGCCAGCTCCGACGCCGGGACCACGGCCTCGCCGGCGGAGACGGCCGTCAGAGCACCTTGCCGTTCGAGCTTGCGCCACTGGAACAGCAGGCTGGCCGACACGCCTTCCTGTCGGGCCACGAGCGACACGCTCATGCCGGGCTCGTACGTGCGCTTCACCAGCGCGGCCTTCTCGACCAGGGACCAACGCCTGCGGCGCTGGTCCCTCGTGATGACCTCGATGGTCTCCGTATGCCTAGTCATACTCACAGTCCTATTCCTATCCGTAAGATAAGCGATAGGCTGCGTCCGGTCATTCAGGGGGCCAGCTCACAGACTGTATTTCCACCGTTTGTCTCCCAGGCGACGAGTTCGACTGGCGGCGTTCCGACTACCTTTGCCTGCCCGGCCCGGGATCGTTCTGTACTTGGAGGCAGGAGGAAGTCAGCTTCAACGCTTCAGGGCTCACGCGCCCAACATACTGCATTCCGCCTGCCAGCAACGTTGCGCGGTACGGGTGTCGACAGACCGCGTTGGCAAGATGGGTCGCGCGTGCAGTGCTTCCACCGACTTGATGAACCACCGCGCAACGTGCAAGGAGATAGGGCGACGGCAATTGCGCAATTGCCGCATCGCACTGAGACATCAATGCCTTTGCATTGCCCGCGGTCGGCAGCGCCGAGAGAAGATGGATTGCCTCGGCGTGCGGCGAAAGCGGCGACCATTTCGGTATGCGGTCCAGACGGCGAAGAAGTTCTTCGGAATGCTGTGGCTCTGCGCCGATACCCACTTGTGTGGCCACCTCGCTCATGGCTCCTTCGAGGTCACGAAACTGGTTGTAGAGGACGCCGGCGACGGACAACACCATGATCCCTGACAGGGCGTACATGGGTGGCCATCGCCTTCCTTTGCTTGCCCCGGCGGCGGATCGAGAATCACATGGAAGCGCCGCATGGCCCGCAATCATGCCCAACAGGCCCAGAAAGTATGTGTACCACAGCGGGTACTCAACATTGGCATGAACGAGGATGACCCCGCATAGAACCAGAATCCCGAGCGCATGATGGTCATGACGCGCCCGGGCGGCCATTTGGAAAAGCCACCAAGCCAGGGAGGCAGCGAGACCGACGGCCGCGGGAATGCCCCACTCCGCGGCGACATGGAGGAACAGGTTGTGAGCATTGACCTCTGCGGCGTCCGCCGGGCTGGCCGCCGTTCCCTGGGCCAACTCCAGGGAATATCCCGCGAAATTGCCGGGGCCGATGCCAGCCCAGGGATTGTGGGTGGCCGCGTGAGAGCCCGCGTAGAAGAACCAAGTGCGCAGATTGTTGGACTCTCGGGCTGTTTCGCTCCCGAGGCGTTGGGCACTGGAAACCACGTCAAAGTAGTTCGATATCCCGCTGGCATCGAGCGACCAACTCGTTATCGGAGCCAGTACCCCCACCAGTACAAGCGCCTGCGCGAAGCAACGCACTCCGGGCGTGGTTCCGAACCGCCATGCGCCGAGTCCTGCGACTATGGCGAAGGCAGCGAGCACGACGGACATTCTCGAGCCTGTCCACCCGCAGAACGAGAGTAGCAAGAGCACCGCGACGATTGCAATCGGCGCGCGCACCATCCTCTGCGAGTACAAATAGCAAACGCCCAAGCATCCCAGCCACAGCAGCGATGCAAAATGGTTCGCTTGAGCGGTATTGCCCGTCAAGCGCCGTCCTTGAATCCCCTGCAGGAAGGTCGGATCCAAGCGGACCCCATTGAGTTGTAGTCCGGCCAGCGCAGCGCTGCCCATAGCTCCCAGGATCAAGCACGACACCAGCCAAGTCAAGCTTGAGTCGCCGCGTGATTCGCGCATGCGTTGGCCTAGGGCAAGGCAGGTGACGAACAGTCCGAGGTACAGCATGGCCATGCTGGCCGGTGCCGCCGACGACTCGCGAAACAGGGCTTGCAGTGAGAGGACCACGGCCAATCCGAGCGCGGCCCACGCCAGCGGATGCCGTAGCACATGACTGATTCGATGAACTCGCGGACCCAGCAACGTAATGCTGGCGCCGATCGACACGGCGAAAAGCCACTCCTTGTAGAACGCAGGAAGCGGCGACGACAGGTGGGCCCACCACCAAGGAGCCAGGAGCCCGAACGTCAACATCCACCAACCGCCTCTGGCCGTTCCGGTCGACGATGAGTTGGTTGTGGCTCGACTACGGATGGACTCGGAATGGGTCTGTTCCAGCATGGACATCAGCCTGATCGCTGTTCATCGAAACATGAGAACGGGAGATGCAAAAAGACCGCCCGGTGGGCGGTCTTTTTTCAAGCAGCAGCGGATTAGCGGCAGTTCGAAGGACGGTACTTTGCGTCCAGATCGCCGTCCGTGCAGGCCCAGTTGATCGAGCCGGCCGGCGGGGTGCCAGCAGCCAGAGCTGCACCGCTGGAGGTCGGGACCAGGACGATGGTCTTGTTATCACCACCAGCAGCCGCGGTGAAGGTCACCGTGATTTCGCCGTTCGTCGAGTCGATCGCAACCGTCTTCACCGCCTTGGTTTCCGACGGAGCGTTCCAGCCGGAGGCCAGATCCGAGTTGGCAGAAGACGCGTTCTCAGCAACGGCGGTCTTGGCGCCGGACGCCAGAACGAGGCCTTCGGAGACGCGGGCACGAACGGTGTAGTCTTGGTAAGCCGGCAGAGCCACAGCGGCCAGAATGCCGATGATCGCGACGACGATCATCAGTTCGATCAGGGTGAAACCTTTTTGGATGTTGCGCTTCATGAGAAAACTCCTGTTGGGGAAAGCGGTGGTAGACACGGTTCTTTAGTTGCACCGGCTGTGCCAGGGCGAATCCGTCGAAATGGTGTGGAATCTGCCCGCTGTTCTGACCGGATGTGTCACTCGAGGGCGGAAGGGGCCGACGGCGACGGTTTTGGTGCTGACGGGAATGGTCACAATGGGCCGGCGAGGGCCGGTGCCAGGGGGCGGTCGAAGTCCATGACTTGGCCCGCGAAGAGGGCAGCGATGCGGTGCGGCGTCTCGATGGCACCCACTTCTTCCATCACCGCGGCCACCTCACCGGGCTTGATGTGGGTGATGTGCACATCGACACTGCCGGGCAGTCGTTCGAGCTCACGCGCCAGCTCCGATGGGCACAGGTGTTGGCTGATGCGGGCCAGCTCGTGCTCGTCGTCGCCGAAGGCCGTCTCGATCACGAGGTGCGCGACGGGCAAGGTGGCGAGGCGCTTCCAGAGCGCGGGGTTGGGGCCGGTGTCGCCGGTGAACACCCAATGGCCATCGCGACCTTCGAGCGCGAAGCCGACGGCGGGCACGGTGTGCGCCGCGCTCAGCACTTCAAAGCGTTTGGTGTTCAGCACGAGCCGGTCACCCGTCTGAAACGGAACCAGACGGAGAACCGGGCGATCAACTGTGGGCAAGCGCGTGAAGTCGGGCCAGATGATGCCGTTGAAGATATGGCGGCGCAGGGCCTCCAAGGTCTCGGGCAGGGCGTGCACTTCAATGGGCCCGCGGCCTTGCGCGGCGCGACGGCGCAGCACGCTGTCGGCCAGCAGGCCGATGGACAGCACGTGGTCGAGGTGGGAGTGGCTGACGAGGATGTGGTCGATGCGGGCGAGCTCGTCGAGGGTCAGGTCCCCGACGCCCGTGCCGGCATCGACCAGCACATCGTGGTCGACCAGGAACGCTGTGGTTCGGCTGCCGGCGGCGATGGCGCCCGAGCAGCCGAGAACGCGGATTTTCATGCGGCGCGGCGGAGTGGAGTGGCGCCCGGACGCGGGCACCTGGTGAAAGCAGCGGCCGTGCAGGACGAACCGGAATGCTGTCGCCATGCTGACGGCCGCAGCCCTCGGGCGCAAGCGGTCAAAGCCGCATTCCGGGCGTGTTCGGAGGGTGCATGTGTACCCGGTGGAAACCGCCGTGGAATGCGTCACGCCTGGCGGCGACGTCCTCCGTGCGCCGATGGCTCAAGCTTGATCGGCAGCAATGCAGCTCAAGCGCGATTGCCTGGTCCTGCGCGGTGGCCCGTGCGCCACGGAGATGGTGTTCCGGCGGCACCGCCGCGCCGGGTCTCGGCCCGGCAGCCGAGTAACTTTCTGGCGCGCCAGAAGGTCACCAAAGAACGCCTGAACACCAGCTTCGGCTTATTCGTATCGTTGGCAATGTGAAGGTCTTACGCGCGGTGAACGCCGAGGACTTGAGCATGCCAGGACGTCTCTCCACGTCTGCTTGATCAGGAGCTCTTGTGTTCAGGCGCTCAATCGCCAACACCACCTCGCGCCGCGCCGGCCGGCCTCATGCCAAGGCCGTGCCGCCGAGCCCAGCAAGCGAAGCGAAGCGCCCCTCAAGCTACCCGCGAGCCCGGGTCTCCCGGGCGACCCGGGGCGCCCCCTCGGGGGGGAGGAGCGAAGCGACGTGGGGGCCCTAAGCTTGCACGAACTGCATCTGCGTGCCGGCGAGCTCGATGACGTCGCCGTTCTTCAGGTGCATGGTGTCGCCGACGAGGGGGTTGCCGTTGACGGTGGGGCGGGAGGCGCCTTCGACGTGGGCGAAGACGTAGCCGCCGGGGCGCTTGGTGATGGAGGCGACCTGCACGCCGGGCTTGCCGACGGTGGTGACGACCTTGGTCAGGGCGACTTCGCGGCCGGCGGCGGCGCCGTTCAGGACCTTGATGGCGCCGGGCAGCACCGCGGGGCTGAGGCCGCCGAAGTTGGAGTTCGGGGCGCTGGTCTGGGCGAAGCCGTGGTTGTAGACCGGGGGCGGCGGTGTCTGGACGGCGGCAGGGGCCGGGGCGCCCTGCTTCATGATCATCGTCTTCTCGTAGTCGGTGCCGTCATCGACCATGTACTTGATCTTGTACTTGCCGATTTCCACCGTGTCGTTGTGCGACAGCAACTGCTTCTTCACGGCCTTGCCGTTGATGTAGGTGCCGTTGGTGCTGTTCAGGTCTTCGATGAAGACGTCGTTGCCGACCATCTGCAGCACGCCGTGCTCGCCGCTCACGGCGAGGTTGTCGATGACGATGTCGTTGTAGGGACGGCGGCCGAGGGTCGTCTTGTCCTTCGTGATCTGCACTTCCTTGATCACCACACCGTCGAGCGATACGACCAGCTTGCCCATGTGAAACCTCTAGTTTTGTGAATGCACCGCCCGCGAGGCGGGCTGGAGTTGGATCGCGAACGCGCTTACCGGCGGAACGGCCACCAGGAGCGGGATGGCACGCTTTGTCCCCGAACGCGAACCAGCACCACGGCGATATTATCCTTTCCGCCTGCGTCGTTGGCGGCGTCGATGAGCGCGACGCCAGCGGCTTCAGGGGATTCGTGGGCTTGCAGCACCTGGGCGATGCTGTCGTCATCCAGCATGTCGGACAGGCCGTCCGAGCACAGCAGGTACATGTCGCCCGGCATCACATCGTGCAGGTGGGTTTCCAGCAGCACGGTGTCTTCCACGCCCACGGCGCGGGTGACCAGGTTCTTGTTCGCCGAGAACGCCGCCTGCTCCGGCGTGATGAGGCCGGCGTCGATCTGCTCCTGCAGCAGCGAATGGTCATGGGTGATCTGCGCCAGCCGCCCCGCCCGGAACCGGTAGCCCCGGGAGTCGCCGACGTGCCCCATCAGCAGGCGGCCTTCGCGAAAGGCGCCGACCACCAGCGTGGTGCCCATGCCGGCGTACTGCGGGTTGGAGTTGGCGGCGTTGAAGATGGCGCGGTTGGCGTTGTCGACGCAAATGTCCATGGCCCGGCGCACATCGGCATCCGACGCCGTGTCGGCCGCTTCTTCCAGCCAGCGGCCCAGTTCGGTCTTGATGAACGAGGTGACCATGCCGCTGGCGACTTCGCCGGCGTTGTAGCCACCCATGCCGTCGGCCAGCACGACGAGCCCGGAAGGCTCATGGATGGCGACGGAATCCTCGTTGTTGTTGCGAGCGCGGCCGGTGTCGGTGGCACTGAAGAATTCGAGCGTCATCGAGTTGGCGGGCGCAGGGAGGTTCATCGGACCTGAGGTACGAAAGGAGAGGGAATTGTGCCCTCAATCGGTACGGTTTATTTTCTGGGTCGCGTCGAACCCGCTGGAATTGGGGGGTAAACCGTCACCGGGGACGGTGTCGGGGCCGATTTCGCGGTCGTCGAGGGGCACATCGTCCAGCGCCGCCAGCAGGTCGGACGCCATCTGCCGGCCGTCCGCATAGCGCGCCTCCGGGCGCTTCTCCAGCGCCAGGGCCGCCACGCGGGCGAGGGACCCCGGGATCTCGGGCCGCCAGTTGCGCACATCGGGCGGCGTCTCGTTGGCGATCTCGTACATGAGCATCGCCATCGTCTCGGCCCGGTGCGGGAGGTGGCCGGAGAGGAGCTGGTAGAGCATCACGCCAAGCGAGTACAGGTCGCTGCGGCCGTCCACGCGGCGGCCGGCCATCTGCTCGGGCGACATGAAGGACGGCGTGCCGAGCACGAGGCCGGTACGGGTGCGGCTGGAGTCGGCGATGCGGGCGATGCCGAAGTCGGTCACCTTCACCAGGTCGGACGCCAGGTCCACCATCACGTTGGCCGGCTTGATGTCCCGGTGCACCACGCCCTGGCTGTGCGCATAGGCCAGCGCCTCCGCCACGCGGGCGACGATGCGCACCACGACGGCGATCGGCAGCAGCTTCTGGGTGTGGCGCTGGAGGTCCTCTCCCTTCAGGTACTCCATGGCGATGTAGGCCAGGTCCTGGTCCTCGCCCGCGTCGAAGATGGTGACGATGTCGGGGTGCTGCAGGCGGCCGGCCGTTTCGGCTTCGCGGAAGAAGCGCTGGCGCGCCTCGGTGAGTTCGTCGCCATGGAACTCCTTGCTGAGGGCCATGGTCTTGATCGCCACCTGGCGGCCGATCTTGGGATCGGTGCCGAGGTAGACCGCGCCCATCGCCCCGCGGCCGATCTCGCGCTCGACCTTGTAGCGGCCGAGCGTCTTGCGCTCCAGCACCGGAGGCGCCGGCACGGTGGCCGGGCCGCCTGAAGGCGGGAGCCCGGCCGGACGCGTGGACCGGGCCACGGACGGTGGCTTCGGCCGCATGGCCAGCACGCCGAACAGCCAGCCTGCGTGGCCGACCCCGAGGGCTGCGGCGCCGATGGCCCAGGCTGCGGCACCCGGTGCCAGGCCCAGGCTGGCCACGAACAGCAACAGCAGGGTCGCTACCGCCGAGCAGAAGAGCCCCGTGATGGGCGTCACCCGCGGCAACACCCACCGCAGGTAGGCGAGCGCCAGCGCCACGAGGCCGCATGACAGCGCAATGGCGAGCCCGTGACCCACCCAGAAGGAACTCATGCGTCAACGACTCCCCGTTCGACCCCAGAGGGCCGGAATGCCAAACGGGGAGCGGCCGTCACCCGCAACTCAGGCCGGCTCTCCGGACCCGGATTTCTGCCGGGCCACCAGGATCTTGCCCAAGACGAGCACCAGCAGGGCTCCGGCGATACCCGCGCCGTACTTGATGTAGTCGGTGACGACGACCTTCGGAATGGACGGCATGGTTGCCGGATCGACCAGGGCCGGGTCCGTGACGATCATGCTGCCGGCGATCCAGCCGAGGAGCATCGCGCCCAGCGTGATGATGACCGGGAAGCGGTCCATCAGCTTGATGACCAGCTGGCTGCCCCAGACGATGATCGGGATGCTGACGATCAGGCCGAAGATGACGAGCGGCATCGTGTGGTCGCCGCCTGCGGTTTCGGCCGCGCCCGCGATGGCGATGACGTTGTCGACGCTCATGACCAGGTCGGCCACGATGACGGTCTTCACGGCGCCCCAGAGCTTGTCGCTGCCTTCGATCTTGGCGTGCTCGTCCTCATGCTCGGGCACGAGCAGCTTGACGCCGATCCACACCAGCAGCAGTGCGCCGACGATCTTGAGGAACGGAATGGCCAGCAGCTGCAGCGCGAAGAAGATCAGGATGACGCGCAGGATGATGGCGCCGGCCGTCCCCCACAGGATGCCCTTGGTGCGTTGCGCCGGCGGCAGCTTGCGACAGGCCAGCGCGATGACGACGGCGTTGTCGCCGCCGAGCAGGATGTCGATCATGATGATCTGGCCCACCGCGAACCAGAATTCGGGGGTCATGAACTGCTCCATGCAGGTTCCTTCGTAGGTTGGTGCCCGGTGCGACCGGGAAAGCAGGAAGTTTAGGGGCCGTGAACGCCCCGCTGCTGCGGGGTACTACGCACGCGGCCCCGGTGCAGGCGGGTCCGGCGACACCAGAGCGAACAAGGCCGCCCGTGGGCGGCCTTGCGTCGGTCAGGCATGCGCCCGTCCGCTAAGGGCGGATCAGAGCAGGCCCTTGAGCAGCTTGCCCATCTCCGACGGGTTGCGGGTGATGGTGAAACCGCACTCCTCCATCACGGCCAGCTTGGCATCGGCCGTGTCGGCGCCGCCCGAGATCAGCGCGCCGGCGTGGCCCATGCGCTTGCCCGGAGGGGCGGTGACACCCGCGATGAAACCGACGATCGGCTTCTTCATGTTGGCCTTGGCCCAACGTGCAGCTTCAGCTTCATCGGGGCCGCCGATCTCGCCGATCATGATGACGGCGTCGGTGTCCGGGTCGTCGTTGAACAGCTGCATCACATCGATGTGCTTCAGGCCGTTGATCGGGTCGCCGCCGATGCCGACCGCGCTCGATTGACCGAGACCGATCTCGGTCAGCTGGGCGACGGCTTCGTACGTCAGCGTGCCCGAGCGGCTCACGACGCCGATGCGGCCCTTGCGGTGGATGTGGCCGGGCATGATGCCGATCTTGATTTCGTCGGGCGTGATCAGGCCGGGGCAGTTCGGGCCCAGCAGCAGGGTCTTCTTGCCGCCTGCGGCTTCCTTGGCCTTCATGCGGTTGCGCACTTCGAGCATGTCGCGGACCGGGATGCCTTCGGTGATGCAGATGGCCAGGTCGAGGTCGGCCTCGACGGCTTCCCAGATGGCAGCGGCGGCACCGGCCGGCGGCACGTAGATGACGCTGACGGTGGCGCCCGTGTTCTTGGCGGCGTCCTTGACGGTCGCGAAGATGGGGATGCCTTCGAAGTCCTCACCGGCCTTCTTCGGGTTCACGCCGGCGACGAAGGCGGCCTTGCCGTTCGCGTAGTCACGGCACATGCGGGTGTGGAACTGGCCCGTCTTGCCCGTGATGCCTTGCGTGATGACCTTGGTGTCTTTGTTGATCAGGATGCTCATGATGTTTCCTTGGTGCTCTGTCGGCTTACTTCAGGGCAGCCATGACTTTTTGCGCGGCTTCGGCCATCGAGTCGGCGCTGATGATGGGCAGACCCGACTCGGCGAGCATCTTCTTGCCGAGGTCTTCGTTCGTGCCCTTCATGCGCACGACGAGCGGCACGTTCAGGTTCACGGCCTTGCAGGCGGCGATCACGCCCTCGGCAATGGTGTCGCAGCGCATGATGCCGCCGAAGATGTTGACCAGGATGGCCTTGACCTTCGGGTTGCCCAGCATGATCTTGAAGGCTTCGGTGACCTTTTCGGCCGTGGCGCCACCGCCCACGTCGAGGAAGTTGGCCGGCTCGCCGCCGAAGAGCTTGATGGTGTCCATCGTGGCCATGGCCAGGCCCGCGCCGTTCACCAGGCAGCCGATGTTGCCGTCGAGCTGGATGTAGGCGAGGTCGAACTTGCTGGCTTCGATTTCGGCCGGATCTTCTTCGTCGAGGTCGCGGTAGGCGACGATCTCGGGGTGGCGGAAGAGCGCGTTGCTGTCGAAGTTGAACTTCGCGTCGAGCGCCTTGATGTTGCCGTTGCCTTCCAGGATGAGCGGGTTGATCTCGGCCAGCGACGAGTCGGTGTCCATGTAGACCTGGTACAGCTTCTTGAAGACGTCGATGGCCTGGGCCTGCGAGGCCTCGGGCACGCCGATGCCGCGGGCGAGCTCCAGCCCTTGTGCGTCTGTCAGGCCGGTCGACGGCTCGACGAAGACCTTGATGATCTTCTCGGGCGTGTTGTGGGCCACTTCCTCGATGTCCATGCCGCCTTCGCTGCTGGCCATCATGGCGACCTTCTGCGTGGCGCGGTCGGTGACCGCGGCAACGTAGTATTCCTTCTTGATGTCGGCGCCTTCTTCGATCAGGAGGCGGCGCACCTTCTGGCCTTCAGGGCCGGTCTGGTGCGTCTTGAGCTGCATGCCGAGGATCTCGCTCGACAGCTGCTTGACCTCGTCGATCGAGCGCGCGAGCTTCACGCCGCCGCCCTTGCCGCGGCCACCCGCGTGGATCTGGGCCTTCACCACCCACACCGGGCCGCCCAGCTTCTGGGCGGCGTCCAGGGCTTCCTGCACGCTGAACGCGGGATAGCCCCGCGGCACGGGCACGCCGGCTTGGCGCAGGATTTCCTTGCCTTGGTATTCATGGATTTTCATCGCTGACTCTCTTGCTCGGGTTCGGGAAAACGGGTGGGGATGATCGCGAGGCCCCGGGCGCCTTCAGGCAGGACTCTCTGCACGCCGGTCCAGCGGCCGCGTGCGCTCTCCCGCGAGGGGTTGGCAGCGACGTGTTGCACGCATGGGACGGCATCGAAAGACAGGACCATCGGGATGGCTTCGAAGGTGAGGCCTGCCATCTGGCGAAAGCAAGCGGAACCACGGGGAAAAGCCGGAGGAATATAGCATCTTGCACTGCACCAAAAGGACGCACGGACTACGTAGAACCCACGTCGCAACGAGGTCTATCGTCGTTCTCAGGTGTCGTCGTCCCCTTGGACGACCTGCCGGATGACCGAGGGAGAGAACCCGCGCCCGGCAAGAAACCGCATCTGACGGGCCCGGCCGGCAGCATCAGGGGCCGGCTCGCCGAATTTGCGACGCCACACCTCGCGGGCCCGATCAAGCTCCGACGCCTTCAGCGCGTCCCCCTCTTGCCGCGACAGGCTCAAGCCATGCTGGGCCAACTCCTGGCGGATGCGCAGGTTGCCATAGCGGGAAGCGCGCGCGTGCACCCGGCTTTCGATGAAGCGGGTCGTGTCGAGGTAGTGCCGGGATTCGAGCCAGTCCAGGGCCGCCTCGACCGCCGCTTCGGGAGGCACCCGCGCCACCGGGCCGTTGTCGGGCGGCGGCGACCCGACGCCTCGAGCCACCGGGGCGGGCTCGGCAGCCGCTTCTGAGTCTGTGTCGTGCCCTGCCGGGGAGGGCGACTCGGGGCTGGCGGCAATGTCCGCAAGCTTCGCCCGGGCTTCATCTTCCCGCGCGTGCCGCAACAGCTTGCGGCGCAGCTCAGTGCGACTGTGCTCGCGCTGGGCCAGCAGCTGCACGCCGCGCGCCTTGAGGGAGGGGCGAGCCTTCATGAACCGCGGTCCGATGCGGCGCCCGCCACGCCGTAGGCTCGGCGCGTGCGCGACCGGCTTCCGGCCGCTGCGGCATTGGCGTTGGCAGCGGCCGCAGCACGGCGCCGGACCTTACTCCTCGGCATCCTTTGCCGGCGCCTTGGCCTTCTTGGCGGGCTTGGCCGCATCGGCCCCGGCGGCCGCAGCTTCGGCCACGGGCAGAAGCGGAATGCCCAGGGCGTCGCGGACCTTGTTCTCGATCTCGACCGCCAATTCCGGGTTCTCTTTCAGGAACTCGCGGGCGTTGTCCTTGCCCTGGCCGATCTTCTCGCCGTTGTAGGCATACCAGGAGCCGGACTTCTCGAGCACCTTGGCTTCGACGCCCATGTCGATCACTTCGCCTTCGCGGCTGATGCCCTGGCCGTAGAGGATGTCGAACTCGGCGGTCTTGAAGGGCGGTGACACCTTGTTCTTGACCACCTTCACCTTGGTCTCGTTGCCGATGACCTCCTCACCCTTCTTGATGGAGCCGATGCGGCGGATGTCCAGGCGCACCGAGGCGTAGAACTTGAGCGCATTGCCGCCGGTGGTGGTTTCGGGCGAGCCGAACATCACGCCGATCTTCATCCGGATCTGGTTGATGAAGATGACCATGGTGTTGGTCTTCTTGATGGTGCCGGTGAGCTTGCGCAGGGCCTGGCTCATCAGGCGGGCTTGCAGGCCGGGCAGGGCATCACCCATTTCGCCTTCGATTTCGGCCTTGGGGGTGAGGGCCGCCACCGAGTCGACCACGACCAGGTCGACGGAGGCCGAGCGCACCAGCGCGTCGACGATCTCGAGCGCCTGCTCGCCGGTGTCGGGCTGGCTGATGAGGAGCTCTTGCAGGTTCACGCCGAGCTTCTGGGCGTACTGCACGTCGAGGGCGTGCTCGGCATCGATGAAGGCGCAGGTGCCGCCCAGCTTCTGCATTTCGGCGATGACCTGCAGGGTGAGCGTGGTCTTGCCGCTGGACTCGGGGCCGTAGATCTCGACCACCCGGCCGCGGGGCAGGCCGCCGACACCCAGCGCGGCATCGAGGCCGAGCGAGCCGGTGGACACGACCTCGATGTCGTCAATGACCTCACCCTCGCCGAGGCGCATGATGGTGCCCTTGCCGAACTGCTTCTCGATCTGGGCGAGCGCAGCCTGCAGGGCCTTGGCCTTTTCGGTGTTGAGGGTGGCGGGCTTGACGGGGGCATCCATGAGCAGTCTCCAGAAGATTGACACGGATTATCTACAAGACTGGTTATTTGTACAGTCTTTTCAACAGGGGGTAAAGGGGATCACCCCAGGGGTAGCCCCGAAGGCAGGTGGGCGTCGACGTGCGAAACTGCCCCGACGACCTCGGGACAGGATGCCGCTGCCCGCATCCGGCCCGTCCCGCCGGGAGGGCTGGCCTGCCGCACATGCCACCGAAGACGGCGACACCGAGTGCAGCGACACCGACTACAGCGACACCGATCGATTGGGGACCCCACGCCATGCGCATTCTGATTGCCGAGGACGACCAGGTGCTGGCCGATGGCCTGCTGCGCTCCTTGCGCAACGGCGGCTATGCGGTCGACCACGTCGCCAGCGGCAGCGAGGCGGATGCCGCCCTCGCCTCCCACGAGTTCGACCTCGTCATCCTCGACCTCGGCCTGCCGCGCCTGCACGGCCTCGAAGTGCTGCGCAAGCTGCGCGCCCGCGGCGCCAGCGTGCCGGTACTGATCCTGACGGCCGGCGACAGCGTCGAGCAACGGGTGAAGGGACTGGACCTGGGTGCCGACGACTACATGGCCAAGCCGTTCTCGCTGCAGGAACTGGAAGCCCGTGTGCGCGCCCTCACCCGCCGAGGCCTCGGTACCGCGTCCAACGTGCTCAAGCACGGCCCCCTCAGTTTCGACACCACCGGCCGCGTCGCCTACTTCAACGACCAGATGATCGACCTCTCGGCGCGCGAGCTCAGCCTGCTCGAGGTGCTGCTGCAGCGCGCCGGCCGGCTGGTCAGCAAGGACCAGCTCGTCGAGCGCCTGTGCGAGTGGGGCGAGGAAGTGAGCAACAACGCGATCGAGGTCTACATCCACCGGCTGCGCAAGAAGATCGAGCACGGCCCGGTGCGCATCGCCACCGTGCGGGGGCTGGGCTACTGCCTGGAAAAGATTGCGGCTTGACCTCTTTCGCCTGCGGCGGCTGAAGCCGCGCAGTGCGGTCGCCCCCGTGGCCGGGCAGCCCGGATTCCCGAGAGAGCAGCGGTCGCTGTTCGGCGAGATCCTCGACTGGATGCTGGCGCCACTGTTGCTGCTGTGGCCGATGAGCGTGGTGCTGACCTGGCTCGTGGCGCAAGGCATCGCCAACAAGCCCTTCGACCGCGAACTGGGCGACAAGGCGCGGCTGCTGTCCCAGCACCTCACCGTGCAGACCTGGGCCGACGGCGAGCCGCACCTGGTGTTCTCGCTGCCGGCCGACGCGACCGAGCTGCTGCATGCGGACGAGTCCGATACGCTCTTCTACCAGGTGGTCGGGCCGCATGGGGAGTTCCTCGGCGGCGACCGCATGCTGCCGGCCCCTCCGGAGTCGCAGGAGTCGCCGGCGCCGGGGGTGCTGTACTTCCGCGACGAGGAGATGAACGGCGAGCCGGTGCGGGTCGCGTTCGTGCGGGTGCGGGTGCCGCAGCCCGGCACCGGCACGGCCACCGCCCCGCTCGTGCAGGTGGCCGAAACCCTGGGCAAGCGTTCGCGCCTGGCCACCGAAATCATCAAGGGCGTGATGCTGCCGCAGTTCGTCATCCTGCCGGTGGCCGTGCTGCTGGTGTGGCTGGCGCTCGCGCGCGGCATCGCGCCGCTCAACGAACTGCAGCAGCGGATCCGCCGGCGGGAAAGCCACGACCTCAGCCCGATCGACGAACGCGAGGCACCCGAGGAGGTGTCGCCCCTCGTGCGGGCCATCAACGACCTGCTGGCCCGGCTGGACCGCAGCATCAGCGCGCAGAAGCACTTCCTCGCCGATGCCGCCCACCAGCTGAAGACACCGCTTGCCGGCCTGCGCACGCAGGCCGAGCTGGCTCAGCGGGAGATCGATGCCGGCCAGGTCGATCCGCAGGCCTTGAAGAAGTCGCTGCAGCAGATCGCACGCTCGAGCCAGCGCGCCGCCCACATGGTGAACCAACTGCTCGCCATGGCGCGTGCCGAGAACGCGGAGCAGGCGACGCAACACCCGGCCGTGAACATGGCTCGCTTGGCCACCGAGGCCGTGCGCGACCTCGTGCCGCGCGCCCTGGACAAGCGCATTGACCTCGGCTACGAGGGGCCCGAGACCGACCGCGCCGGTCCACGCCGCAGCCGCGGCCCGCTGGTGCGCGGCCAACCCGTGCTGCTGCGCGAGTTGATCCGAAACCTGGTCGACAACGCCCTCAACTACACACCCGCAGGAGGCACCGTCACCGTGCGGGTGGTCGACGATCCCTTCGGCCAGGTCGTGGTGCTGCAGGTCGAGGATTCCGGACCCGGCATCCCGGTGGCGGAGCGTGAGAAGGTGTTCCAGCCCTTCTACCGGGCCCTCGGAACGAACGTCGACGGCTCCGGCCTCGGTCTTGCCATCGTGGCCGAGATCGCCGCTCAGCATCAGGCCACCATCGCGCTCGAGGACGCTAACCTGCGCTCCCGCAGCCCGGCCTCCGACGGCACGGCCCCTTTCGGGCCCGGGGCGCGCTTCACCGTGCGCTTCCCGGCCGCGCCGCCGGCGGCCTCGCCCCCGGAGCCGCCCGGGCCGCTCACGGCCTGATGACCGCGGGTCGGCCCATGCAGGCGCCGACCGTGCCGCGACCCGATGCCGCCACAGGCCCTAGACTGGTCGGGCCGACTCGATTCCCATGGCCACCGCAACCCCACCCTCCCCTGCTGCCGACCCCGGCCGCGAACGCACCCTGGATCTCGCCTTGCAAGGCGGCGGCTCGCACGGCGCCTACACCTGGGGCGTGCTGGACCGGTTGCTGGAAGACGAGGGCCTGCACCTGCAGGGCATCTCGGGCACCAGCGCCGGCGCCCTCAACGCCGGGGTGCTCGCCACCGGCTATCACCGGGGCGGCCGGCCCGGCGCGCGGGAGGCCTTGCGAGACTTCTGGATGGACATCAGCCACTCGGGTTCGGCGTTCTCCCCGTTCTCGGCCAGCCAGATCCACTCCATGACCGACGCCCTGAGCCTCGACCTGCTCCCCGGCTACCAGTGGGCCAGCGCCTTCTTCCGTTCGTTCAGCCCGTACGAGTTCAATCCGCTCAACCTGCACCCGCTGCGTGATGTGCTGCGCCGCCACGTCGATGAAGCCGCCATGCGGGACTGCGCCCTGCACCTCTTCATCACGGCGACGAGCGTCAGCACCGGCCAGCCCCACGTGTTCACCGGCGACGACCTGAGCGTGGACGCGCTGCTCGCGTCGGCCTGCCTGCCGTTCCTGTTCCAGGCGATCCGCATCGGCGACGACGCCTACTGGGATGGCGGCTACACCGGCAACCCCGCCCTCTTCCCGCTGATCTACCAGACGGAGCCGCTCGACATCCTGCTCGTGCGCATCAACCCGCTCGTGCGCGAAGGCGTGCCGCGCCGGAGCGAGGACATCATGGACCGCATCAGCGAGATCTCGTTCAACGCGACCCTGGTGGCCGAGATGCGGGCCATCGCGTTCGTCTCCCGGCTGGTCCGCGAAGGCCGGCTCTCGCCCGGCCGCTACAAGGACCTGCGCCTGCACATGGTGTCCGACGACGATGGTCTGCGCGCGTTCGGCGCGAACTCGAAGCTCAACACCGAACGCAAGTTCATCGAACAGCTGTTCGCGCTGGGCCGCGCCTCGGCCGACCAGTGGCTCACCGACCACCGCGACGACATCGGCGTACGCGGCACGCTCGACATCGAATCCGAATTTCTCAAACCGCTCAAGCCGCCGACCACACGCTCATGATCACCTGCTACCTCCGCTACGTCATCGACCCCGACAAGCTTGCCGAGTTCGAGCACTACGGCCGGCTCTGGATTCCGCTCGTCGAGCGGTTCGGCGGCACGCACCACGGCTACTTCCTGCCCTCGGAGGGCGCGAACAACATCGCGCTGGCCCTGTTCTCGTTTCCCTCGCTGGCGGCCTACGAGGTGTACCGCCAGCAGTCCTTCCAGGACGCCGAATGCCAGGCGGCGTTCCGGTATGCGAAGGAGACCCGCTGCATCGTGAGCTACGAACGCAGCTTCTTCAGGCCGGTCTTGACCGCAGGCGACGCCTGATTTAGCGGCAAGAGAGAGCGAGCGTGCCCGCAACTTCACCGCCGTGGCCCGCGCCGTCGATGAAGCGTCTGCTTGCCTTTCGGCGCCCCTCAGCTCGCCATGAACCGGCGTGACTTCGAGATGGACATGAGCATGCCCAGGCTCAGGCCGAGCGTGACCATGGCCGTGCCGCCGTAGCTGATGAAGGGCAGTGGCACGCCGACCACCGGCAGGATGCCGCTCACCATGCCCATGTTCACGAAGCAGTAGACGAAGAAGCTCAGCGTGATGGCGCCGGCCAGCAGTCGCGAGAAGAGCGTCGGCGCGTCCGCGGCGATCATCAGGCCGCGGAAGATGAGGAACAGGAAGCCGAGCATGAGCGCGATGCAGCCGAGGAGGCCGAACTCCTCGGAGAAGGCGGCGAAGATGAAGTCGGTGGTGCGCTCGGGGATGAACTCGAGGTGGGTCTGCGTGCCCATCATGAAGCCCTTGCCCTGGATGCCGCCCGAGCCGATGGCGATCATGCCCTGGATGATGTGGAAGCCCTTGCCGAGCGGGTCCAGGCTCGGGTCGAGCAGGGTGCAGACCCGGTCTTTCTGGTAGTCGCGCAGATACGGCAGCCACGAGACGCCGGGTTGGCACAGGTCGTCACCCATGATGACGAGCGCGATGATGCCCGCGGCCCCAATCGCCACCACCGGCAGGATGAGCCGCCACGACAGGCCGGCGAAGAAGATGACGAACAACCCGGCCGACAGCACGAGGATGGACGTGCCCAGGTCCGGCTGCTTGGCGATGAGCAGCACCGGCACGAGCAGGATGCCAACCGCGGCAATGAAATCCAGTGGGCGCAGCTGCCCTTCCCGGCGCTGGAACCACCAGGCGAGCATCAGCGGCGTGGCGATCTTGAGCATCTCGCTGGGCTGGATCACGACCCCGACGTTCAACCAGCGTGTCGCCCCCTTCTTCGTGATGCCGAAGAGCGCCACCGCCACCAGCAGCGCCACGCCGACCAGGTACAGCGGCACGGCGAGCGCCATCAGTCGCTGCGGCGGGACCTGCGCCACCACGAACAGGATGCCGAGCGCGATCAGCATGTTGCGGCCGTGGTCGACAAAGCGGGTGCCGTGGTCGAAGCCGGCGGAGTACATGGTGGTCAGCCCTGCGGCGGCCAGCAGCACGATGGCCAGGAAGAGCGGCCCGTCGAAGCCGGTGAACACCGGTTTGAGACGGGACCACACCGAGGGCTTGTCGTAGATGGCCATCATGGCGCGGCACTTCCCGAGGCAGAAGGGGTGACCGCGGCCGCTGGGCGACTTGCCGCTGCGGGGGCGGGGGCAGGCGCCGATGCGGCGCGCCGCGGCACGGCGGCCGCGCGCACAGCCGCTGTCGATGCCGCGGAAGCGGCCAGCGGCGCCGAGGCTGCGGCGGAAGCACTGGCGGCGGCGGCCGGGGCGCCGGTGACGAGGGCTTCGGCGGCCACCACCGGCCCGGTCACGGCCACCGAGGGCGCGTTGCCCGGCAACGGCACGCTGGCGGCCTCGCGCGGCGCGCCGATGGGCGCGGCGGACTTGCCCTCGCGCGTCAGCGCAATGTCCTCCACGCTGGGATAGCGGCCCAGCAAGGCGTAGTCGATGACACGCCGGGCGATCGGCGCCGCCGCCGCTGCGCCAAAGCCGGCGTTCTCCACGATGACCGCCAGGGCGATGCTGGGCTCGTCCAGGGGCGCGAATGCGACGTAGAGCGAGTGGTCGCGGCGGTGCTCCTCCAGCTTGGAGGCGTTGTACTTCTCGTTCTGGCGCACACCGACGGCCTGGGCCGTACCGGTCTTGCCGCCGCTCTGGTAGCCGGCGCCCATGAAGACGCGGGTCGAGGTGCCTTCCTGGGTCACCCCGTGCATGGCCTTCATCACCAGCTGGACGTGCTCCGGCTTGAGCGACAGGGGGTCGAGTGCGTCGCGGCTGATGTCACGGCGTTCACGGGTGACGACGTCCTCGATCTGACGGACGAGCCGCGGCTTGTAGCGCTGCCCGCCGGAGACCAGGGTCGACATGGCGCTCGAGACCTGCAGCATGGTGAAGTTGTTGTAGCCCTGGCCGATGCCGAGCGAGATCGTCTCGCCCGCGTACCACTTCTGCATTTCGGGCTTCTTGTAGGCCCGGCGCTTCCAGGCGGTGGACGGCAACAGGCCGGTCACCTCGCCTTCGAGGTCGATGCCCGTCTTGCGGCCGAACCCGAAGGGCTCGAGCTGTTCGTGGATGAGGTCCACGCCCATGTCGTTGGCGAGGGCGTAGTAGTACACGTTGCTCGACTTGATGATGGAGCGCGCCATGTCGACCTGCCCCAGCCCGCCGTCGCCGTGGCTGCGGAAGGTGTGGTTCCCGAACTGGAACGTGCCACCGTCGTAGGTGACCTGGTTGGGCGTGCGCTTGCCGCTGGCCAGCGCCGCCATGGCCATGAAGGGCTTGAAGGTCGAGCCCGGCGGGTAGGTGCCGCGCAGCGCCCGGTTGAGCAGGGGCTTGTCGATGGACTCGTTGAGCTCGCGCCAGGAGTCGGCATCGATGCCGTCGACGAAGAGGTTGGGGTCGAAGGTCGGCTTGCTGACGAAGGCCAGCACCTCGCCGGAGCGGGGGTCCATCGCGACCAGCGCGCCGCGTCGGTCGCCGAAGAGTTCCTCCACCAGCGCCTGCAGCCGGATGTCGATCGACAGCACCACCTTGTTGCCCGGTGTGGCCGGGTGGCTGTTCAGCCGGCGCACCGCCCGGCCCCCCGCGCTGGTCTCGATCTCGTCGTAGCCGGTGATGCCGTGCAGCTCCGACTCGTAGCTCTGTTCGATGCCCAGCTTGCCGATGTACTCGGTGCCGCGGTAGTTCTCGAGTTGCTCTTCGGGCCAATCCTCCATCGCCACCTTCTCGGCCTGGTTGATGCGGCCGATGTAGCCGATCAGATGGGAGCCGACCTGGCCGAGCGGGTAGTTGCGGAACAGGCGTGCCTTGATGTCCACGCCCGGGAACCGGAACCGCTGGGCGGTGAAGCGGGCGACCTCCTCGTCGGTGAGCCGCGTGCGCAGCGGCAAGGACTCGAAGCTCTTGCTTTCCTCAAGCAGCCGCTTGAACCGCTTGCGGTCGCGTGGCGTCACGTCGACGAGCGGCGTCAGCGCATCGATGGTGGCGTCGAGGTCATCCACTTTCGAGGGGGTGATCTCGAGGGTGTAGGCCGAATAGTTGTTGGCCAGCACCACGCCGTTGCGGTCGACGATCAGGCCGCGGTTCGGCACCGCCGGGACCACGGCGATGCGGTTGTTCTCCGCCCGCGTGGACAACTCGTCGTGGCGCACCACCTGCAGCACGACCAGCCGGGCGACGAGGATGCCGAAGGCCAGGAGGACGAAGGCGGCTGCCGCCAGCAGGCGGGTGCGGAAGCGGCCGAGCTCCTGTTTGAGGTCCTTTAGCTCGGTCACTTTTGGCCCCCACGTCGCTCTCGCTCCTGCCCCCCGAGGGGGCGCCTCGCATTGGCCCGGGAGACCCGGGCTGCGCGAGTGGCTTGAGGGGCGCTTCGCTTCGCTGGCGGGCTCGGTGCCACCGCCTGCACGTCAAGGACAGCGCTGGTGTCGGCCGTCGGAACCCAGGTTGCGCGAGTGAGCCGCGGAGTGCTTTGCTTCGTGGGCGCTTCCTGACGCGCACTTCGAGCGCGGCTCGGTCGGGACGCCACGCGCGCCTTGGCGCGGGCGCGGGCGGGCGGCGCGGGGGACAGCAGGGGCATCGCGGGGCTCACAGGGGGCGGTTCTTGTCGGTGTCGGGCGGGCGGCGTTGGGGCGCGAGGAGCAACAAGGACACCACGGGCCACAGCAGGCTTTCGAACACCGGGGCGAGCAGCAGTTCCCAGCCGGGGAACATGCCGCCTACCAACATTCTCACGGCCAGTGAGACTGCGTGCGCCGCGAGGAACAAGGGCAGGATGTGCAGGGCCTGGGTGAGCAGGTCGAACCACAGCAGGCGGCGGTGGATCATGATGGCGAAGAAGCTGAGCAGCGTGTAAGCCAGGGCGTGCTGCCCGAGCACCGCGCCGGCGTGCACGTCGATCATGAGGCCGAAGATGAAGGCCACGCCCAGGCCGACACGGCGCGGCTGGTGCACGCTCCAGAACACCAGCACCAGCGCCAGCACGTCGGGCTGCGCAGGCAGGCGGCCCAGTGGCACGAGGTTGATGGCGAACGCCACCAGCAAGGAGAACCACATGAAGAGCGGGTTGACCGGCAGTAGCAGCTGGTCGGCGCCACGGGGCATCATTTGCGGCCCCCTTTCCGGGCTGACGCGGGGGCCGACGGCGGCTCGGCCGCGGGCTTGGGCGGCATCTGGGTGCCCACGGGTTCCAGCACCAGCACATGGCGCACGCTGTCGGGCTGCGCCAGCGGCGCGAGCGCGATGCGGGCAAAGCCCGAATCGGTCCGCCGGTCCACGCTGACCACCTTGGCGACGGGAACACCGGCCGGGTAGATGCCGTCGACGCCGGAGGTGGCGAGTTCATCGCCCACCTGAACGTCGGCGTTGTTGGCCATGAAGCGGAGTTCGAGGCCGGCCCCGCCCGGGTTGCCGAAGGCGGCGCTGCGGGCCTGGGTGCGGTTGTTGAGCACGGGAATGGCGGCTTCCTTGTCGGTGAGGAGGGTCACCTCGGCGCTGTAGGGGTAGACGCGGGTGACCTGTCCCAGCACCCCGGCCTCGTTGATCACCGGCGAGGCGACGGCCACCCCGTGGCGGGTGCCACGGTCGATGATCACCTTGCGCGAGTACGGGTCGGGTGCGTCGTACAGGATCTCCGCCGCCTGCGAACGCACCTTGAGCGCCGGACGCAGGTCGAGCAGCGAGCGCAGACGCAGGTTTTCCTGCATCAGCTGCTCCACGCGGGTCGACCGCGCCGCCTGGGCGGACAGCAGCTGGCGCGCCTTCGCCTCGGCCTCCTGCGCGCTTTCGAGGCCCTGCAGGTACTGGGCACCCGACTGCCAGGCGTCCACCGGCGCGCGCAGCACGCGCTCCACCGGATGCAAGACGGTGGCCATCACCGCGCGCAACGGCTGCGTCAGCTTGAAGCGCGTGTCGGCGACCATGAGGAACAGCGCCAGCGCGGAGAAGAACATGAGGCGCGTGAGCGCCGACGGCCCTTGCCGGAAGAAGGGCGGCGGCGTCCGGTCGAGCATCCCTAGAGCCATGGGTGAACCCGTGTCGGCAGTTGGTTGGAGGCCGCGGGCGCGGGTGCCTTCGCAGGCACCGGCGAGCCCGGCGACCCGACGCTCATTCGGACGTGAAGATCGAGCCCAGGCGCTCCATGCGCTCCAGGGCCATGCCGCAACCGCGCACCACGCAGGTCAGCGGGTCCTCGGCCACGAGCACGGGGAGGCCGGTTTCCTCGGCCAGCAGGCGGTCGAGGTCGCGCAGCAGCGCGCCGCCGCCGGTGAGCATCATGCCGCGCTCGGCGATGTCGGCGCCCAGCTCGGGCGGGGTCTGTTCCAGCGCGTTCTTCACGGCCGAGACCATCTGGTTCAGCGGGTCGGTCAGCGCTTCCAGGATTTCGTTGCTGCTGATGGTGAAGCTGCGCGGCACGCCCTCGGACAGGTTGCGGCCCTTGACTTCCATCTCCTTGACCTCGGAGCCCGGGAAGGCGCTACCGATGTTCTTCTTGATGGCCTCGGCGGTGGGCTCGCCGATCAGCATGCCGTAGTTGCGGCGGATGTAGTTGATGATGGACTCGTCGAACTTGTCGCCGCCCACCCGGATGCTGCCCTTGTAGACCATGCCGCCCAACGAGATGACGCCCACCTCGGTGGTGCCGCCGCCGATGTCGACCACCATCGAGCCGCTCGCCTCGGAGACCGGCAGGCCGGCGCCGATGGCCGCGGCCATGGGTTCCTCGATCAGGTAGACCTCGGACGCGCCCGCGCCGAGCGCCGATTCACGGATGGCGCGGCGTTCGACCTGGGTCGAGCCGCAGGGCACGCAGATGATGATGCGCGGGCTCGGGCGCAGCATCTTCGAGTCATGGACCATCTTGATGAACTGCTTGAGCATCTGCTCGGTGACGGTGAAGTCGGCGATCACGCCGTCCTTCATCGGACGGATGGCCTCGATGTTGCCCGGGACCTTGCCCAGCATGGCCTTGGCCTCGGCGCCGACCGCCTGGATGGTTTTCTTGCCGTTGGGCCCGCCCTCGTGGCGGATGGCCACCACGGAGGGTTCGTCAAGGACGATGCCCTTGCCCCGCACGTAGATGAGCGTGTTGGCGGTGCCGAGGTCGATGGCCAGGTCGGTGGAGAAGTAGCGGCGCAGGGATGCGAACATGGGTATTGGGTGTTGGGTCGCTGGTGCCGGTGCGGCGGGGGATCGGCGCGAGCCCTGAGCCCGTTGACCGCGATGCACGAAAAGCTGGCGACGTGGTTCCGTTGAGTGGCAAAAGCCCGCGCCGGCGAATCGGTCGCCCGCGTGAGCGCAAAAGCGGTTTCAAGACCGGCCGGATACGGCGGCGCCTCGGACGGGTGACACCCGAAGCAGTCGCTGGCCAGGCGAGGCCTTGTGGATAACCGGGGATAATACTGCATCACCCCTGGTTTTCGCCCCCGCGGAGACCCCTTCCAGAGCGCAAATTCATGGCATTGACCCCCGACGACGTCGGCCGCATCGCCAACCTGGCCCGCCTCGAACTCGAGCCCGCCGAGCAGGCCGCGATGCTGCAGCAACTCAACGGCTTCTTCTCCATCGTCGAGCGCATGAGCGCCATCGACACCCGCGGCGTCGAGCCGCTCTACACCCCGCTGTCCGCCGTGCAGGACGTGGCCTTGCGCCTGCGCGAGGATGCGGTGTCCGAGAGCGACCAGCGGGCGCTCAACCAGCGCAGCGCCCCGGCCGTCGAGGACGGCCTGTTCCTGGTTCCGAAGGTCATCGAATGAAGGATCTGCACACCCTGGGCGTGGCCGAACTCGGCCGCGCGCTCGATGCCGGACAGGTCTCGAGCACCGAAGTGACGAAACATCTGCTCGCACGCGTTGCGAGCCACGAACACCTGGGCGCCTTCCTCTGCACCGACACCGACCTGGCGCTCGAGCAGGCGGCCGCGGCCGATGCACGCATCGCCGCCGGCGAACGCAGCCCGCTGCTGGGGGTGCCCCTCGCCCACAAGGACATCTTCGTCACCGAAGGCCTGCCCACCACCGCCGGCTCCCGGATGCTGGCCGGCTACCGCAGTCCCTTCGACGCCACCGTCGTGCGCCAGCTTGGCGACGCCGGCATGGTGACGCTCGGCAAGCTCAACTGCGACGAGTTCGCCATGGGGTCGGGCAACGAGAACTCGGCCTTCGCCCCGGTGAAGAACCCCTGGGACACGAGCCGTGTGCCAGGCGGCTCCTCGGGCGGTTCGGCGGCCGCGGTGGCCGCCCGCCTGGTGCCGGCCGCGACGGGCACCGACACCGGCGGCTCCATCCGCCAGCCGGCCAGCTTCACGGGCATCACCGGCATCAAGCCGACCTACGGACGGGTGTCACGCTACGGCATGATCGCCTTCGCCTCGAGCCTCGACCAGGCCGGCCCCATGGCCCGCAGCGCCGAGGACTGCGCCCTGCTGCTCGACGCCATGAGCGGCTTCGACCCCCGCGATTCGACCAGCGCCGAACAAGCTCGCCCGGCCTTCGCCAAGGCACTGGCCGCGCCCCGGGACGGCGCGACCGCGGGCCAGCCCCTCAAGGGGCTGCGCATCGGTCTGCCGGCGGAGTTCTTCCCCGCGGCGCTCGCGGCCGATGTGAACGGCGCCGTGCGTGCGGCCCTGGCCGAGCTCGAGAAACTGGGCGCCACGCTCGTCGACGTGAGCCTGCCCCGCACCGAGCTGTCGATCCCGGTGTACTACATCATCGCGCCGGCGGAGGCCTCGTCGAACCTGAGCCGCTTCGACGGCGTGCGCTACGGCCACCGGGCGCGGCAGTACACCGACCTGATCGACATGTACAAGAAGACCCGCGCCGAGGGCTTCGGTGACGAGGTGAAGCGCCGGATCATGATCGGCACGTACGTGCTGAGCCACGGCTACTACGACGCCTACTACCTGCAGGCACAGAAGCTCCGCCGCATGATCGCCGACGACTTCCAGGCCTGCTTCCAGCAGTGCGACCTGATCGCAGGGCCCGTGGCGCCGACGGTCGCCTGGAAGCTGGGCGAGAAGAGCGCCGACCCGGTGGCCACCTACCTGGCCGACATCTTCACCCTTCCGGCCAGCCTCGCCGGCCTGCCCGGCATGAGCCTGCCGGCAGGGCAAGGCGAATCCGGCATGCCCGTGGGGCTGCAGCTGATCGGCAACTACTTCCAGGAAGGGGCACTGCTGCATGCGGCCCATGCCTTCCAGCAGGCCACCGACTGGCACGCCCGCACCCCGACCGGCTACTGAACGCACCATGTCCAGCACCCCATCGAAACTCATCCGCGGCTACGAGGTCGTGATCGGCATCGAGACACATGCCCAGCTGTCGACGTGCAGCAAGATCTTCAGCGGCTCCAGCACGCAGTTCGGTGCCGCGCCCAACACCCAGGCTTCCGCCGTCGACCTGGCTCTGCCCGGCACGTTGCCCGTGATGAACCGCGGTGCCGTCGAGCGGGCCATCCGCTTCGGCCTCGCCGTCGGCGCCAAGATCGCGCCGCTGTCGATCTTCGCCCGCAAGAACTACTTCTACCCCGACCTGCCCAAGGGCTACCAGATCAGCCAGTACGAGATCCCGGTCGTCCAGGGCGGCTCGGTCGAGTTCTTCGTGGGCGACGTGAAGCACAAGGTCAACCTGACCCGCGCCCACCTCGAGGAAGACGCCGGCAAGTCGCTGCATGAGGACTACGCAGGCCAGACCGGCATCGACCTGAACCGCGCCGGCACGCCGCTCCTCGAGATCGTCACCGAGCCGGACATGCGTTCCAGCGCCGAGGCGGTGGAATACGCGCGCACGCTGCATGAGCTCGTGACCTGGATCGACATCTGCGATGGCAACATGCAGGAAGGCTCCTTCCGCTGCGACGCCAACGTGTCGGTGCGCCGCCCAGGCGCCGATTTCGGCACCCGCCGCGAAATCAAGAACCTGAACAGCTTCAAGTTCATGCAGCAGGCGATCGACTACGAGATCAACTGGCAGATCGACCTCCTGGAAGACGGTGGCGAAGTGAAGCAGGCGACCGTGCTCTTCAACCCGGACACCGGCGAGACGCGCGCCATGCGCACGAAGGAAGACGCGGCCGACTACCGCTACTTCCCCGACCCGGATCTGCCGCCGCTCGTGATCGCCGAGTCGTGGGTGCAGCAGGTGCGCGACGCCATGCCCGAGCTGCCGCGCAAGATGGCCGAGCGCTTCCAGGCCGACTACGCGCTGCCGGCCTACGACGCGACCATCATGACGCAGACGCAGACGATGGCCTCGTACTTCGAGACCGCCGCGCGTGCCTGCGGGCAGCCCAAGCTGGTGGCCAACTGGCTGATGGGCGAGGTGTCGCGGCGGCTGAACGCCGAAGGGCGCGGCCTTCAGGACAGCCCGGTGGCCGCAGCGGTGCTGGCCGCGCTCATCGCCCGCATCGCCGACGGCACCATTGCCAACAACGGCGCCAAGCAGGTGTTCGAGACGCTCTGGACCGAGGGCGGCGAGGTGGACGCGATCATCGAGGCCAAGGGCCTCAAGCAGATGAGCGACACCGGCGAGCTCGAACGCATCCTCGACGAGGTGCTGGCCGCCAATGCCAAGTCGGTCGAGGAATTCCGCGCCGGCAAGGAAAAGGCGTTCAACGCCCTGATCGGCCAGGCGATGAAGGCCACCAAGGGCAAGGCCAACCCGGCCACCGTGAACGAACTGCTGAAGAAGAAGCTGGGCTGAGTTCGGCCGCGGGGTCACCCGCGGCCTTTGCGTGAGGCGATGTCAGGCCCCGCGTCGGAAGGCCCGCCCTCCTGCGCGGCAACGGGCCGCGCCGTCGATCAGCGCGAGGCGTCCTTGCGAACGGCGGGCGTGGCCGTCGGCAGGGTGCCGAGCGAGCCGGGCGGTGCGCCAGCCCACAGGCGCTTCAGCCGCGCCAGTTCCTCTTCATAGATGCGGTCGATCCGAAGCAGCTCGTCCTTCTGGTTCTGCACCAGGGAGCGCTGCGCGGTGGTGGCCGCCTCGTTGGCATCGAGCTGCTGCCGCAGCTTGAGGGGCACCTGCCGGCCGGCATAGAACTCGACCTCGTCGAGCAGCGGCTTGCGCTCGCGCTCGAGCTCCTTCAGGCGGTTCTCGGAAAAGCGCACACCCTTGTCGACGTCGTCCAGCGCGGCTTCACGGGCGCGGCGATGGGTCGCTTCGTCGGGGAAGCGGGAAAGCAGGTTGCGGTCGCGCCGGATGGCGTCCTGGCGGGCGGCACGCTCGATGGCAGCGCGGCGCTCACGGGCTTCGGCCTCGGCCTGCTCTTCGGCCGTCATGGTCGGCGGCACGACGCGCCGCACCGAACCGTCGGAGTTGAGCAGCCGCTGCTCCCGCGTCGAGCACTCGGGGATCGGGCGGTCGGAGGTGAGCCGACGGCCGCTGGCGTCCACGCAGCTGTAGATCGGCGTCGCCATGCTTGCGCCCGCCGTGCAGGCCAGCAGCAAGGCTGCGGACCACCGGGTAAAGCGCGGGAAGAACAAGCGTGGCGAAGGCACCATCAAACCCCGTATTTGTCTCTGTAGGCGGCAACCCGCGGCCCGTGGGCCGCAAGCGCCGGATCATTCTGCGTTTCCAGATACTGCAGCAAGTCGTTCAGCGTCGCAATGGCGCAGACCTGCAGCCCGAGCTGGCGTTGCACGAATTGCACAGCCGACCAGGCGGCGTCCTGGCCGCCATCGGTGGCCTTCTCCTGGCGGTCCAGGGCGATGGTCACGGCCGTGGGCTGCGCGCCCGCCGCCTGGATCATCGAGATGGATTCACGCACCGAAGTTCCCGCCGAGATCACATCATCAATGATCAGAACGCGCCCGGACAGCTTTGCGCCGACCAGGGTGCCCCCTTCTCCGTGATCTTTTGCCTCCTTGCGGTTGTAGGCGTACGGAACGTTGCGCCCATGGCGGGCCAGCTCGACCGCCACGGCGGCGGCCAGGGTGATGCCCTTGTAGGCCGGACCGAACAGCATGTCGAACTCGAGGCCCGAGGCGATCAGGCGGCGCGCATAGAATTCCGCCAGCCGGCCGAGCTTCGCGCCGTCATCGAACAGGCCCGCGTTGAAGAAGTACGGCGACAGCCGTCCGGCCTTGGTCTTGAATTCCCCGAATCGCAGCACGCCGGCCTCCACCGAGAATTTCACGAATTCCTGGGCCAGGGGGTCGGCTTCGCGCGTGGGGCTCATGGGAGTCTTTCTTGTTCCGTCTGGTGTCACTGAATCTGAACGGCATCCGGTCGGCTGCGACCAAGGGGCTCGTCCCCTGGGCCGAAGCCCTGGGCGCCGATTGTATGGGGGTGCAGGAAATCAAGGCCCAGCAGGCCGACGTGGCCGGCCGCTTCGAGCGCCTCCATGATCTGCACGGCCATTTCCACTTCGCCGAGAAAAAGGGCTACTCCGGCGTCGGCCTGTACAGCCGCAAGACACCGACCGAGGTCATCGCCGGCTTCGGGTCACCCGAATTTGATGCCGAAGGCCGCTACATCGAGCTGCGCTTCGACACGCCGGAGCGCCGGCTCAGCATCATCAGCTGCTACTTCCCGAGCGGCTCGAGCGGCGAAGAGCGCCAGCTCGCCAAGTTCCGCTTCCTGGCCCTGATGACGCCGCACCTGCAGCGCCTGAAGGCCGAGCGGGAGTTCATCCTCGTGGGCGACGTCAACATCGCCCACCAGCAGATCGACTTGAAGAACTGGCGCAGCAACCAGAAGAACAGCGGCTTCCTGCCCGAGGAGCGGGCCTGGATGACCCACACCCTGGAAGAGGTGGGCCTGGTGGATGTGTTCCGCAGGCTCAACGACCGTGCCGAGCAATACACCTGGTGGAGCAACCGCGGCCAGGCGTGGGCGAAGAACGTGGGATGGCGGCTGGACTACCACCTGGCGACGCCCGGCATCGCGAAGCTGGCGGTCAAGGAGGCGATCTACCTCGACCAGCGCTTCTCCGACCATGCGCCGGTGATCATCGACTACGACTTCGACCTCTGAACGGACGCGCGTCCTGGCAGGCCGGGGGCGAAAGCCGGCCCGCAGCAGGTGACATCCGCAAAGTCCCGTGCTTTGGCCGACGGTGCCGATTACCATGCCCGGATGACCCCCGCGACGATGTCGAAGGTTTCGGCCGCCAAGGCGCGTTCGGTTGCGGTCGTCCTGATCGTGGGTCTCGGCCTCAGCGCCGGGCTTGCGTGGCAGCAGCAGCGATCGATCACTGCGCAACGTCAGACGGAGTTCGAGCACCTGGCGGCCGGCGCCGCCGAACAGTTGGCGTCCAGCGTGAATGGCTACGAACGCGCATTGCGCGGGCTGCGTGGGGCCATCGTCGCACTGGGGCCCGAGCGGCTCGATCGCGCCGCTTTCCTCGCCTACAGCCAGACGCGAAACCTGGATCGCGAATTTCCCGGCACCCGGGGCGTGGGGTTCATCCGGCGCGTGTCGCCGGGCGAAGTGTCCGACTTCACGCAGCGCATCCGCGCCCAAGGTTGGGCCGGCTTCGAAATCCATCAACTCACGCCCCATGACCTCGAGCGCTGGGTGATCGTCGACGTCGCGCCAACCGAGCGCAACGTCGGCGCCATGGGACTCGACATCGCCTCGGAGCCGCGACGACGCGCCGCCGCCGCGCTTGCCATCCGCACCGGCACGGCCGCGATCACGCAACCCGTGACGCTGGTGCAGGCGTCCACCGCACCGCAGCAGGGGTTCCTCATGCTGCTGCCCGTGTGGTTGGCCGGGGCCACGGTGGGAGACGCGCCCTGGGGTTGGACCTATGCCCCGATCGTCGCACCCGAGCTCATCGCGGCGAGCGGCTTGTCCACCAAGCTCTTCTACCTGGCCGTCGAGGACGTTCCCGAGTCCGATGCCCCGGCTGAACGGTTCTTCGACAGCGGCCTGCAAGCCGGTGAGCCTCAAGTGCGTACATCGGTCGAGCGCACCGTGCTCGGCCGCCGCTGGCGCCTTCACATGAGCGCGACGCCAGCCTTCATGGCGCGGCCAGTCGGCACGGAGCCGCGCGCGGTATTCCTCGCCGGTGCGGCGGCCAGCACCTTGGCGGCCTTCGCCGTCGCGCTGCTGGCCGGCGTCGCCGCGCAGCGGCGTCAGACGGCCATTGAGCGCTCGCGGCGTGCCACCATCGTCGAACGGTCGGGCGATGCCATCGTCGGCCAGTCGCTCGACGGCATCATCACCGACTGGAATCGGGGGGCCGAACGGCTGTTCGGCTACCCGGCCGAAGAGACCCTGGGCCGGCCGCTGGCCGCGCTGCTGCTTCCTCCGGGCCGGGAGGCCGAGGACAGCCAGCTGCTCAGCCGGGTGGGCGCAGGCGAAACGATCGAGGCGCTGGACACCCAGCGTCGCCACCGCGACGGCAGGCTGCTGGACGTTTCCATTGCCTTGGGGCCGATCACCGATGAGACCGGTCACGTCGTCGGCGTGGCCAAGATCATTCGGGACGCGAGCGAACGTGTGGAACGGCTGCGCGCAGCCGAAAGGGACCGCGCCGCGGCTGCCGAGCGCGCCGAACTGGCCGAGGCCACGCTCAGCACCGCCCAACGCGACTACCTCACCCTGTCGACCGCCATCACCGCGCAGTCGCTGTACTCGACGACGGACCCCGAGGGCACGATCCTCGACGCCAACGAGTACTTCTGCCGCGTCAGCGGCTATGCGCGGGACGAACTGGTCGGCCGCAACCACCGGATTGTCAGCTCGGGTGTGCACCCGCGGGCGTTCTGGAGCGAACTGTGGGAGACCATCACGGCCGGCCGTTTCTGGCAAGGCGAAGTGTGCAATCGGGCAAAGGACGGCAGCCCGTACTGGCTGCACAGCGTCATCGTGCCGGTCCGTGCCAGCGATGGCACGACGGTTCGCTACCTCTCCGTCGGTACCGACATCACGGCGCGCAAGCAGGCCGAGCGCGCCTTGCAGGAAGAGCAGGAACGCCTGGCGAACGTGCTGCGTGGCACCGACGCAGGAACGTGGGATTGGAACATCGAGACGGGCGCCGTCGCCTTCGACGCGCGCTGGGCCAGCATCGTCGGCCACCGCGCAGAGGAACTGCGCCCACACATCGAGACGCGCATCGAACTCAGCCATCCGGACGAGTTGGCGGCATCGCGGGAGCAGCTGCGCCTGCACTTGTCCGGCACGATGGACATCTACTCCTTCGAAGGCCGCCTTCGACACCGCGACGGTCACTGGGTCTGGGTGATGGACCGAGGCCGGGTCGTGCAGCGGAACGCGGCCGGCCGTGCCGTTCGCATCATGGGCACGCTGCTCGACATCAGCCACGGCAAGGCCGCCGAGGCCGCCTTGCGCGACCGCGAACGGGAGCTGGCCCGCAGCCAGGACTTCCTGCTCCGCATGGCCGACACGATGCCCGGTCCGGTGAGCTTCTGGGGCCCGGACCTGCGTTGCCGCTTCGCCAACGAGGCCTACCGCGGATGGTTCGAGGTCGGTCCCGAGCAGATGCCGGGGATCACCATGCAGGAACTGCTCGGGGCGGAGCGGTTCAGGATCTATGAAGAGCCCATGCGAGCGGCCCTGCGAGGCGAGCGGCGTGACGTGGAGCAGGAGTTCCCACGCGCCGACGGCGTGGTAAGCCGCATCCTGGCGAGCTACGTGCCCCAGGTGGTCGATGGCGTCGTGCATGGATTCCTCGTGGTGGTCACCGACATCACGGCGCTGTCCCGGGCCGAACAGCAGCTCGAGCAACTGAACCAGGAACTCGCGCTCCGCGCCGACCAGGCCGAGGCGGCGACCCGCGCCAAGAGCGCGTTCCTGGCGAACATGAGCCACGAGATCCGGACTCCGATGAATGCGATCATGGGGCTGACTCACCTCATGACCCGCGATGCGACCGATCCGGCGTTGCGCGAACGCCTGCGCAAGGTGGACGACGCGGCGCGCCACCTGCTCCAGGTCATCAACGACATCCTTGACCTCTCCAAGATCGAAGCGGGCCGCCTGACGTTGGAGCAGGTCGAATTCTCGCGCGACGATCTGATGCGACGGGCGCTCGACATGGTGGCCGACGACGCGGCGCGCAAGGGCCTGGAGCTCTTGCTGGACACCGACGATCTGCCTGAGCGGATGCGCGGCGATCCCAAGCACCTCACCCAGGCCTTGATCAACCTGCTGGCCAACGCCGTGAAATTCACCGAGCAGGGGTGGATCCGTCTGCGGGGGGAGCTTGCCGCGGTCGATGGCGATCGCGTGCTCGTTCGGTTCGAGGTGCGCGACACCGGCATCGGTATCGCGCCGGAGACCCATCCGCGCCTGTTCCAGGTCTTCGAGCAGGCCGATGCGTCGACGGGGCGCCGCTTTGGCGGCACCGGCCTCGGGCTCGCGCTGACGCGCCACCTGGCGCGGCTGATGCACGGTGAGGTGGGCGTGGACAGCGAACTCGGCCAGGGCAGCACGTTCTGGTTCACCTGCTGGCTCGGCCTTGGCGACGCCCGGCCGGTGCACAGACAGCCGCTCGCACCGACTGCCCACGGGCTGCGCGTCCTGCTGGTCGATGACCTGCTTGAATCGCGCGAGATCATTGCCCACTTGCTCGAACGCGCCGGCATGGAAGTCGACCCGGCGTCCGATGGAGCGCAGGCGATCGAGCGATTCACCGCAGAGCGCATCGCCGGGCGACCGCACGATCTGGTCGTGGTCGACTGGCGCATGCCGGCCGTGGACGGCATCGAGACCGTTCGCGAGCTCCGACGCCGCGGCGGCCAGGTGCCGCCATGCATCCTCGTGACTGCCTACGACGCGGACACGCTGCGCGTCGCGGCCGAAGAGGTTCAGATCGCTGCGGTGCTCTCGAAGCCCATCACGGCATCGGCCATGAACGACGCGATCTCGCAGGCGTTTCTCAGCGTGCCCGTGGCCCGTCCCGCGCCGGCGTCCCCCTCGGCCGCCCTGCTCCAGTTGCGACGCCGGTCATCGCGGGCGCGGGTGCTGCTGGCCGAGGACAACGAGGTGAACCAGGAGGTGGCATGCGCCCTGCTCGCCGATGCGGGGCTTGACGTGCAGGTGGCCGTCGACGGCGAACAGGCGGTTGCCCAGGCCGTCCGTGGCGGGTTTGACCTGGTCCTGATGGACATGCAGATGCCGGGCGTCGACGGACTCGAAGCGACCCGCCGCATCCGGGCGCAGTTGGGCACGACGCTGCCGATCGTCGCGATGACCGCCAATGCGTTTGGTGAAGATCGCGCCGAGTGTCTGGCCGCCGGCATGAACGACCACATCGCAAAGCCCGTCGAAACCGCAAGGCTCTACGAAACCTTGCTGCGCTGGCTGCCGGCACACGAAGCCATCGGGACGTGAAGCCGCGCGATGTGCGGCACCGCGCCCCACTTGGTACCGGGGGCGCCGCACGCTGATGCCCATCATCCGCAGCGCGCAGGCGATCGGTGGACCGCGGGGGACGATGACCTTACATTGGGACGGTTCTCAACCCACCGGAGCAGCACATGCAACTCACCGACATCCTTGCCCAGACGGGCGGCCTGCAGTCGATGGCCCGCGAACTGGGCATCAGCGAGCAACAGGCGGCGAGTGGTGCGGGCGCGCTGCTGCCGGCCATCCTCGGCGGATTCAAGAAGCAGGCGCCAGCCCAGGGCGGACTCGGCGACCTGCTCGGCCAGCTCGGGGGCGGCGGGCTGCTGGACAAGGTGCTCGCGCCCGAACCCACCGACGTCGCCCCCGGCAACGAGGTGCTCGGGCAGGTGTTCGGCTCGAAGGACGTGAGCCGCACGGTCGCGCAGAATGCCGCCACCCAGACGGGGCTCAGCCCGGATCTGCTCAAGAAGATGCTGCCCCTGCTCGCCATGCTCGTGACGGGCTACCTGGCCCGCCAGGGGAGCGGCGGGTCCGCCGGAACGCCGCCGGAAGGAGGTGGGCTCGGCGGCCTGCTGGGCGGGCTGCTTGGCGGGCAGGCCTCCGGAGGCCGTGCAGCCGGGAGCGGCGGCCTGGGTTCGATGCTCGACTTCAACGGCGATGGCAACCCCCTCGACGACATCCTCAACATGGCGGGCAAGGCGCTGCGATGAGGCGGTGCATCCGGCCGGGCAGCGGCACTCCCCGCCGTTTCACCGGCCGCATGCAACCTTGCCCGGACTGAGGAATCGCAACCCGAGGCTGTCGCCCGCGTGCATGATGCCGCAGGGTGCCGCCATCCCGGCGGCCGATCCACAGGGAGCGTGTCATGGGATTCTTCTCGAACATCCTGCAGAAACTGGGCATCCGCGACGGCGCAGACAAGCCCGCCGACCAAGCCTCCGGCGCGGCCCCGATCCCTTCACCGAGCGCCACGGCCGGCAGTGCACCGGCGGCCACGCCGGCGCCCGCTGCCGCTCCCGTGGCGCCGGCAGCCATGCCCATGGTGGATGTCGTCGGCCAACTCGAGAAACGGGCGGCGGCCAACACGCAGCGCCTGAACTGGCGGACCTCCATCGTCGACTTGCTCAAGCTGCTGGACATCGACAGCAGCCTGGCGGCCCGCAAGGAGCTGGCGACCGAACTTGGTTGTCCAGCCGACCTCATGGGCGACTCGGCCCGCATGAACATGTGGCTTCACAAGACGGTGCTGGCCCGCATCGCAGCCAACGGTGGCAATGTCCCTGCCGAGTTGCTGGACTGAGCCGACAAGGAGGGGCCTTGCCTGGACCGCGCGCGCAGTCGGGCGCGCGGCAGGCTCCGGCCCTTGCTGAGTGGACCAACGTGGCCCGAAGGGCGGGCAGACCTCGCGTCCGGCTGATCGCACGCAAGCACCGTTCAGGTGCATCGGCAGGCAGAATGGCGGCTCACGCAGCTTTCCTTGCAGTCGATGAAATACGCCTCGCCCCACGATTTCCTGGACCAGGTCGCGCGCAGCAACCCCGGCCAGCCCGAGTTCCTCCAGGCCGTCACCGAGGTGATCGACAGCCTGTGGCCCCACATCACCCGCTTCCCGAAGTACGCGGAGCAGGGCCTGCTCGACCGCCTGGTGGAGCCCGAGCGGGTCATCATGTTCCGCGTCTCCTGGATCAACGATCACGGCGACGTGAAGGTCAACCGCGGCTACCGGATCCAGCACAGCCTGGCGATCGGGCCGTACAAGGGTGGCATTCGCTTCCATCCCTCGGTGAACCTGTCCATCCTCAAGTTCCTCGCCTTCGAACAGACCTTCAAGAACGCCCTCACCACCCTGCCCATGGGCGGCGGCAAGGGCGGGTCCGACTTCGACCCCAAGGGCAAGAGCCCCGGTGAGGTGATGCGCTTCTGCCAGGCCTTCGTGATGGAGCTGTTCCGCCACGTCGGTGCGGACACCGACGTCCCGGCTGGCGACATCGGCGTCGGGAGCCGCGAGGTCGGCTTCATGGCCGGCATGATGAAGAAGCTGAGCAACCGCGCCGACTGCGTCTTCACTGGCAAGGGTCTGTCCTTCGGCGGCTCGCTGATCCGCCCTGAGGCGACCGGCTACGGCACCGTCTATTTCGCCGAGGAGATGCTCAAGCAGAAAGGCCAGAGCATCGAGGGCATGCGCGTGGCCGTGTCCGGCTCGGGCAACGTGGCGCAATACGCCGTCGAGAAGGCCATGGCCATGGGCGCCCGCGTCGTGACCGTCTCCGACTCCGGCGGCACGGTGGTCGACGAAGCCGGCTTCACGCCGGCCAAGCTCGCCGAACTCATGGAGGTGAAGAACCACCTCTACGGTCGCGCCAGCGACTATGCGTCCCGGGTCGGCGCCACGTTCCATGCGGGACTGCGGCCCTGGCAGGTCCCGGTGGACGTGGCCCTGCCCTGCGCCACGCAGAACGAACTCGACGCGGACGACGCGCGCACCCTGGTCGCCAACGGCGTCAAGTGCGTGGCCGAGGGCGCCAACATGCCGTCCACGCTCGAGGCGGTGAAGGTGTTCGAGTCCGCTCGCGTGCTGTACGCGCCGGGCAAGGCCAGCAACGCCGGCGGCGTGGCCACCTCCGGGCTCGAGATGAGCCAGAACGCCATGCGGCTGTCGTGGTCGCGCGACGAGGTGGACAGCCGCTTGCACCAGATCATGCGCTCCATCCACGAGGCCTGCCTGCGCCACGGCCGGCGCGAGGACGGCAGCGTGAGCTATGTCGACGGCGCCAACGTCGCCGGGTTCGTGAAGGTGGCCGACGCCATGCTGGCGCAAGGCGTGGTCTGAGGACCCGCGGCTGCCCGCTCAGTGGGCGGGCAGCCCGTCAAACCGGTAGTCGCAGGCGGCGTGCAGTCGCCAGCCACCGTCGCCATCACCCGTGAATTCCAGCACCTGGTCGTGAAAGCGCAGCACGCCGGCGCGATGGGCAATGCTCACGAGCGTCGTGCCGCTGGCGCGCAGGCGCTCGTACAACGCCGCCTCGTTGAGGTTGTCGAGTGCGCTGGTCGCCTCGTCGAGGATCGCCACACCGGGTCGCTGCACCAGCACGCGGGCGAAGGCGAGCCGCTGCTGCTCGCCGACCGACAGCAGTTTCTCCCAGTCGTTCACCACCTCGAGGCCACCGATGCGACGGGCCAGGTCGCCCAGGTGCACGGCGTCGAGCACCTCGTGCAGCTCGGCGTCGGTCATCGTGCTGCGGGTCGCGGGGTAGATGAGCTGGCTGCGCAGGGTGCCCGCCTGCATGTAGGGGCGCTGCGGCAGGAACAGCACGTCCTCCAGCGGAGGATGGCTCACGATGCCGGTGCCGGTGTGCCAGAGGCCCGCGATGGCACGCAGCAGCGAACTCTTGCCGCAGCCGCTCGGGCCCACGATCAGCAGGCCTGAACCGGGCGTCAGGGCGAGGCTGAGGTCACGGATCAGCAAGCGGTCGAACTGCGGCGTGTAGAGCGTGAGCGACTGCATCGCCAGTTGCGGCCCGGTGCGCACCTCGATGCGCGGCGGCAGCGGCACGTCGGTGCGCGGAGCCTCCGGTTCGAGCACGTGGCGCGACAGCGTGTGCAGGCGGTCGATGCCGGCGACGAAGCGGCTCAGGCTCTCGAAGTTGTCGACGATGAGGGCCACGGCACCCAGCACGGCGGCGAACGCGCCGCCCGCCTGCACCGCGCGCCCGACCTCGATCTCGCCGGACAGCACGCCGCCGGCCAGGATGACGCTCGGCACCACCAGCGTGAGCTGGCTGAACGCGCGCTGGAAGATGTTCAGGTAGAGCTGCTTGCGGATGAGGGCCGCGTAGTTGGTGTAGACCGCATCGAACTCCTGATCGATGCGGGCGCGCTCCTGCCCCTCGCCGCGGTAGAAGGCAATCGACTCGGCGTTCTCGCGCAGGCGGATGAGCCCGAAGCGGAAGTCGGCCTCGCGCCGCACCTGCCAGAAGTTGAGCCGGATGAGCGGTGCTCCGAACAGCCAGAGCGCCACGACCGTGCCGACGAAGGCGTAGCCGGCGAGGAAGAACACCAGCGTGCGCGAGATCGCCCACAGCACGGAGCTGAACGCCACGAGCTGGATCAGCGCCCCGAGGAAGATCAGCAGGAAGTGCGTGGAGCGGCCGGTGAAGGTGTTGATGTCCTCGCTGATGCGCTGGTCGGGGTTGTCCACATCGCTGCGCGCCAGATCGTAGTACTTGCGCCCGTCCAGGTAGCCATCGAGGAAGCGGCCGGTGAGCCAGCGCCGCCAGTGGTTCGAGAACACGTCCCGCATGTAGTAGTAGAAGGCGAAGACCGGCACCGCGAAGAGCAGCACCAGCAGCACCGCCCGCACGGCACCCGCGAAGCGGTCGGCGTCCTTGCCCGCCAGCGCCGACATCAGCTCGCCGGTGTGGTTGTTGAGCAGCACGGCCAGCCGCGTCTCCGCCAGCATGAGCACGACGAGCGCGGCCAGCAGCGCCCAGGCCGGGCCCCGCTTGTTGCCCGTCCAGTACGGCTTGGCGACGTGGAAGAACTGCCGCCAGGCGGCCAAGGTGAGGCCTGGCTGCCGTGGGCGCTTGTGGGGCCCGTCAACCTGAGGCGGCGAGACCCGGGCCGGAAAGAGGAAGGACATCGTGCGGGAGGAAAGCGCGGCAGCGGCGTGGTGATTCTCGCCCGCTTCGGGTCCGGGCGGCGACCGTTCGGCCACCGATCGGGCCGCCGCGGGCTCCGGCAGACGGGGATCCGTGCCCACCAGTTCACACTTGGGATGGCCGCGAGGCCCGACCCGCTGCAGGATGCTCACCAACGGCCGACACCCTGGGTTCGACGGTGGTGCGCAGGCACCGCCGCGCAGATCCCGACTTCGACATGGAGACTTCCCGATGACGATCCGCTTCGCCCTTGCCGCCGCCACCGCCCTGCTGATGAGCACGCCCCTCGCCCAGGCGGGCGAGGTGTACGCGGGCGTCGGCATTCCCGGCGTGATGGTGGGCTACGCCCATGCCCTCAGCCCCACCATCACCGTGCGGGGCGACTTCGCGACCCTCGGAAGCCACGACGACCGCCGCAGCGAAGGCGGCATCGACTACGACACCCAGGCGGCCTTCAGCCGCACCGGCCTGTTCGCCGACTGGTTCGTGGCCGGCGGCTTCCGCCTGACGGGTGGCGTCACCTTCAACCGCCTCAAGGCCGACCTGCATGCCCGCGGCGATGGCCGGACGTTCCAGATCGGCGACGTGTCGGTGGTTGCGACGCCCGACGACCGGCTCGACGTGAAGATCGAGTACCCGAAGGTCACGCCCTACCTCGGCTTCGGCTACGGCCACCAGGCCAGCAGCGGCTGGGGCTTCATCTTCGACATCGGCGCCTCGTTCGGCAAGGCCAAGGTCAGCGAGACGCACTCGGGGCCGACCTTCAGCACCGTGGCGCAGGCCGAGATCGACAAGGAAATGGCCGAGGTGCGCGACGGCGTGGCGAAGTTCCGTGCCATTCCGCAGCTCAGCGTCGGCGTGAACTACCGCTTCTGACCGGGCACGGGACGCGATAATCGCTGGATGCGCCTCCGTCCAGCGATCCGTTCCGCCTTCCGCCCCACCCTCGTCCGCGGGGCCCGCTGAGATGTCGATCCAGTGGTTTCCCGGGCACATGCATGCGACGAAGAAGGCCATCGTCGAACGGGTGAAGGGCGGCGTCGATGTGGTCATCGAACTCCTCGACGCCCGCCTGCCGGGGTCGAGCGCCAACCCCTTGCTGGCGGACCTCACACGCGGCAAGCCCGCACTCAAGGTGCTCAACAAGCAGGACCTGGCCGACCCCGATCGGACCACCGCCTGGCTCGATCACTACAACGCACAACCGGCCACCCGGGCCATCGGCCTCGATGCCAGCATCGCGGCGCCGGCCCAGCGACTCACCGAGGCCTGCCGCGCCCTTGCACCGCTGCGCGGCGGCATGGCCAAGCCCCTGCGGGTGCTGATCTGCGGCATTCCCAACGTGGGCAAGTCCACCCTGATCAACACGCTCGTCGGCAAGCGCGCAGCCAAGACGGGTGACGAGCCCGGCATCACGAAGGTCGAGCAGCGCATCGCGCTGGCCAGCGACTTCTACCTGTTCGACACGCCGGGCATGCTCTGGCCCCGCATCGCCGTGCCCGAGAGCGGCTACAACCTTGCCGCCAGCGGCGCCGTGGGACGCAACGCGCTCGACGAGGAGCTGGTGGCGCTGGAACTGCTGCGCAACCTGCGCGCCAACTACCCCGGCCGTGTCGAGGATCGCTTCCAGCTCACCGTCCCGCACGCCGAGCCGGACGAGGCCTGG
Source organism: Rhizobacter sp. LjRoot28 (assembly GCF_964253025.1). Classification (NCBI taxonomy): domain Bacteria; kingdom Pseudomonadati; phylum Pseudomonadota; class Betaproteobacteria; order Burkholderiales; family Sphaerotilaceae; genus Rhizobacter; species Rhizobacter sp. LjRoot28. Next base: position 4,609,235 of record NZ_CAXUQC020000001.1, on the reverse strand, counting down.
CTCGAGGCCATCGGCCGCCGGCGCGGCGCCGTGCTTGGCGGGGGCCGCGTCAACCTGCAGAAGGCCGCCGAAATCCTGATCCACGAGTTTCGCCAGGGCGGACTCGGGCGCATCACGCTCGAGACGCCCGAGCAGTTCACGGGATGGGTCGCAGCGGCCGCGGAGCGCGACGCCGAGCGGGCGCGCAGCAAGCAGGCGCGCAAGGGCGGCCGGCGATCACCGGCCGATGCCGAAGCCTTCGAGGCGGACGACGACGGCGACGCCTGAACGCCTGACCCGGGCGGTCGGGTCGGCGAACCGCGCAATCCTGATTCCCGCCTCGGCTGGCCGATTCAACGGCCGGGCAGCAAACCCAGCGCCCGCAGCGCCTCGGCCGCACGCCGCGCATCGGCAGGCGTCTGCACCGATGCGGCCTCGGCACGCCATTCGTTGATGCTCATACCGCCGAGATCGCCGCACGCCAGGGTGACCAGGGCATCGTCGGCCGCATCTCCTGCCCCGTGCCCGGCAAGCAGGGCCCAGCGGGCCACGTCGCGCCGCGCCCTCGGGTCGGCCGCCAGCAAGGGCATCGCGCTTTGAAGCGCGGCACGCGCGGCCCCGTGCTGGCCCATGGCCAGCAAGGCACGGCCGCCGAGGGCCGTTGACACGCCGCGCTCGATCAGGCCGGCCGGGGCACGCGACGCCGCCTCCAGCAGGCCCGTGATGCGCTCCATCCGCCCGGCCTCGAGGCACAGCGCCGTGAGCTGCAGCAAGGCGATCACCTGCGCCGGTGCAGGCGGCTCGGATCGCTCGCCCTCGGGGAGCGTCTGGTCGAGCTGGTCGATGGCCCCGAGCAGGTCGCCCGCCTGCAGCCGCACGGCCGCTGCCACGCAGGCCTGGGCGGTTGCCCGAGCGTAGTCGCCCGCCTCGCGCCAGTGATGGGCGATGCGCTCGGCGGCGTGACCCTGTCGCTCCAGGGCCTTGGCCACCTCGCCGTGCATGAACTGCCGAACGGCATCCGGCACCGACTCGCGAACGGCCGCCTCCATCAGCGGAAAGGCGAAGCCGCGGGCGTCGAACACGCCGGCCAACAGCAGCTCGTTCCACTTCTCGGCCACCTTCCAGGAGGACAGGCCGGCGATGTCGGCCGCCAGGGCCACACTGAAGCTGGCACCGGCAACGCTCGCCAGTTGCGCCACGCCTTCGGCGGTGGAACTGCAGGCGCGCAGGCGTTCGAGCAGCAAGGTGCGGATCGGCTGCGGAAGGGCGTCGTCCATCACCTCGGCGCCTTCGCCCGCATTGACGAGTTCGGCCAGCACCCCGGGGGTTCCGCCGCTGATGGCGACGAGCCGGTCGGCGGTAGCCAGGCGCTCGGCCTCGCTGCCCGGGGCGGGCGGCATGAGCTGCAGCACCGCCTCGCGCTTGAGGCCGGTGGGGTGCACCAGCTTGAGCCGCCCGGCCATGGTGAGCTTCTCGCACAGCGCCCGCACGCGGCGGCGGGCCCGCACCGGCCGGTACGCCAGCACGAACCCGAACGAGGGCATCAGCTCGTCGCTGGTGACCAGCACCTGCGCCATCACGTCGACGCTGGTGTCGTCGAACAGGTGGATGTCGTCGATGACCAGCGCCCCGTGTCCCGCCTGCTGCATGGCGACGACGAAGGTGACTGCGTCGCGCGCCAGGCGGGGCAGGCTGGCCGCCGGAACCCCCGAGGGTTCGAGTGCCTGCAGCCGCCGAAGCCGCTCGACTGCGTCGGTGACGCCCATGGCAGCACCGCTCCGCAGGGCCAGCTTCGCGATGTGCTGGGTGAGCCGCAGCAGGCCCGCCAGGGGCGCCTGGCCGTCGGCCGCATCGGCGGACCAGCACAGGTCGCCGCGTTCGCGGGCGAGGTGGGCCAGCATGGTGCTCTTGCCGCTGCCGCCGGGTCCCTCGACGATCACCACCCGCCGGGCGGCCAGGGCGGCGGCGATGTCGGCGAGCTCGGCCTCGCGCTGCAACAAGGGACGCAGTGGCAGCGCTTGCGCCGCTGCGCCGTCATCGTCACGTCGACGCAGGATCTCGCGGTGCAGGGCCGTCGTCTGGCGGTCCGGGCGCGTGCCCAGGTGCTCGTCGAGCTCCTGCCGGCAGCGTTCGAAGACCGTGAGCGCCCCGGCCCGGTCGCCCGCATCGACCCGCACGCGCATCAGCGCACGGTAACCCGTTTCGCTGAGCGGATTGAGCGCGATGAGCGCCTCGGCCACCCCGGTGGCACGCCCCAGGTCCTCGGCCGCGGACCGCTTGTCGAGCCAGCCCACGAGGATGCGGGTGATGCGCTGCTCCACCTGCCGGCGCGCGGCGGCCAGCCAGTTGCCTGCATCCGGCAGGCCGGGAAGCTCCACGCCATGCAGCAGCCGCAGGTTGGAGGCACCCCGTTGCAGGCAGCGCTCGACGAGCGTGTCGTCCTCGGCGGCGACATCCACGCGCACGTGCGGCAACAAGGCCAGCCGGTCTCCCGTCGCGAAGAGGCGCGCGCCGGCCGCTTGCTGCAGGCGATGCAGCAGGACGCGAAGGTTCGTGCGGGCGTTGCCCTGCGAATCGGGCCAGAAGAGTTCCGCCGCATGGTTGCGTGATACCGGCCCGTCGAGCGCCGCCATCGCGACGAGGACGGCCGCGCGGGAATCCAGCATCGGCGACAGGCCAGCGGAAGTGGTCCACGTCGGCACCCCCAGCACGTTGACGTGCAGCAACGCGACTTCGTCGGCGCTGCCACCGGACGCCGATGCGCCGGGCGCTGCATGAAGCTCAGGCGACACGCTCACAGCGGCCCCGCCAGGCCTTCGCGAACGAGGCGCAGCAGGGCGCGTCGGGTCAGCGGGTGCGAGCCACCGCCCATCTCATCCTCGAACATGTAGAGGTTGCCGGCGGCGCTGATCGAGACCAGGCGCGCATCGAACCAGGTGCCGAGCAGGAAGAGCTCGATGACCGAGCCGATGCGCAAGGTGTTGATCCAGTGCTCGGCGTCACCCGCCGGTACGGCGGAGGTGAGGCCGGATGTGGAGGGGCCGCCCTGCGGCCAACCGGTGGCGTCGTCCCGCGCACCCCAGAACACCCGCCTGGGCGCTGTCCCCGGGCGGTCGAGCGCCACGGCCGGCGCGGCGACGAAGTCGCTGTCCACCCACTCCTGGCGGGCACGCGCCTCCGGCCGCAGCAGCGCCGAGGCGAGCTCGTGCTTCTCGACGCTCGGCACGGAGATGACCGCCATGCCGCGGTCCAGCACCTCGAGCAGCGCTTCGATGTCCTCGATCAGTTCCGCCGACCGCTCGCCCGTTTCGCGGGTGCGCATCTGCGCGATGACCCGCTGGGCCGCCCGCCAGTACTCGGCGTACTCGCCCGACTCGAGACCTTCGGAGAGCTCCGTGCGCGCCAGCACCTCGGCCCAGTCGGCGAGCATGAACTGGCGCAGCCGGAACGGCATCTCGGTCGCCCCGATCGCCGCGCTGATCCGCTCGCGATGGCGGTTGATCGCCACGCCCAGCACCTTGCGCCGGCGATCCTCCAGGCGGGCGAAGTGCTGCATGGCGTCCTTCTCGTGCTCGACGAGCTGGTTCGGCCGCGCCTGCACGAAGCTCTCCATGGCATCGAGGTGGCGATCGACGGCAGACAGCGACTTCACGTCGATCATCATCAGGGCCTGGATGGTGTTGTCGCCGAACAGGATGAAGTCGTCGTGGGCCACGCGGTCGCGCAGGCAGTGGCCAAGGGCGTAGCCCTCGAGCTTGCGCGGCACGGCCCACAGGCGGTGACCCGGCGCATAGAGGGTCTCGGGCGAGCCGAGCGCGAAGCGCATCAAGGCCATCAGCAGGCCACTGAGCACGCGGCGCAATTCCGGCGTGAGGCGAAAGTCCGACAGGATGGCATCGATGTTCGTGATGACGCCATGGAAGACGCGGTCGCGCGCCTCCAGCACGGGCGGCGCCGCCGAGGCCGACTCGGCCACGCTGGCGCTCGCATCGAGCAAGGCGAGGCGCCCGTCCACCGCCACGCCATCGAGCGAGACGTCCACCGGCATGGGCACGGCCCCCGAGGCCTCGCCCCGCACGATGACGAAGCCTGCGGCGGCATCGGCCCGGCCGCACCACCCCACCACGCTGGCGTAGGTGGCCCGTGCGAAGTCGGTGATGGCGCCCGGCGCCACCCGCAGGCAGGCGGCGCGCTCCTCGGCATTGAGGGCCATCACCTCCGACAGGCGCCACACGGTGCGTGCAAACGCCTCGGGATGCAGCGGGCTGCTGCGGTCGCCGCCCAGCGCACGGCCCAGGCGCGGTGACAGGGCCTGCTCCGCCTCGCGGATCTCCCACTCGGCGTCGGCCAGCACGCGCGCCGCGATGCGCGAGACCTCGATGCTCTCGTTGACGACGTCGTCATCCACCAGCGACATCTCGTCGGGCAAGGTGGCCGAGCGCAATGTCGCGGCCGTGCCCGAGCTGCGCTCGGCCATGGTGGCTTCGAGCAGTTCGACGAAGCGGCGCGGCAGGAACGGGTGCATGCGGTCGAGCGCCCGCTGCGCGTGATAGAGGCGGCTCGCGAAGCGCATGCTGTCGGCGGCGGTCTGCGCCGCATCGAGCGCGGCACTGGTGGCCTGGCGCCAGCGGTCAGCCGCCGCCTCCAGATCGGGGCGGCAGGCGTCGAACCAGGCCCTCAGTGTCGTTCCGTCTTCCATTCGTGCACCCGCCCGCCTAGGCGAGCGGGTCGGCCAGTGTATCGGCGAAGGCCGGGTGCAGATCCTCGGGCCGGATGCCGGCCGGCCCGCGCGGACGGGTCGAGCGCGACATCGCGTCCATCAACGCATCGAGCAGGCGGATGCAGTCGTCGAGCCCGCCGACCGATCGGCACAAGGTGCGCACCTCGCGGGCGTAGTCGGCGTGGCGGGCGAGCAGCTCCACGTCGACATGCTCGCGCAGCGGCTCCAGTCGGGCACGGACGTGGGCAGCGGAAGCGAGGCGAGCGGCGAGGGTCATGTCGACGGGCGGTTGAGCGGGTCGACGCATGGTGCCGCAAGGGCGTTTCCCAGCCGTTTCAGGCGTGCCGGCCCCGTCAAGTCGCGCCGTGCGGGCGGCGCCGCGCCCTGGCCCGTGCATGCCGGTCCTCAGGCCGGCGGCCGCTGCGCCCCGCGCGTCCAGCGCAGCGCCGCACCCACCAGGTCGGAGGCCAGGATGGGTTTGGTGAGGAAATCGTTCATGCCGGCGGCCATGCAGGCGGCACGGTCCTCGGCGAAGGCGTTGGCGGTCAAGGCGAGGATGGGCACCTGGCTGCCGTGCGGACCACCCTCCCCGGCGCGCAGGCGTCGGGTGACCTCCAGGCCGTCCATGTCAGGCATCTGCCAATCCATCAGCACGAGGTCGAACCGCTCGGCGGCAAAGTGATCGAGCGCGTCCGCGCCATCGTTCGCCAGTTGCACGTCGAAGCCGGCGTTGGTGAGCATCGAGCCGACGATGGCCTGGTTCACCGGATCGTCCTCGACGACCAGGACCCGGCTCACGCCCGCCACCGGCGCCGGCCGCGGCGCCACGGCGGGCGGCTGGGTCGAACGCGCGTTCAAGCGTGCAGCGAGCGAGGCCCGCACCAGCGGCTTGGTAAGGCTGCTGTGCCAGTGGCGCACATGCCGTCCGCCTTCGAGGCCGGTCATCGCGATCACGCGGCCCACCCCGAGGCGGGCTTCAGCCGCGGCCACCAGGTCCGCGGCACCCGGGACGTCGGCCGCGACCAGCAGCCAGCCCTCCTCCTGCTCGATGAATGCATGCACCTCGGCGGCGCCGAGGCAGCGTCGTGTCGGGTAGCCCAGCCGTTCGAGCAGGGCCTGGAGGGCGTCGGCGCTCGCCTCGTGCGGCTCGATGAAGGCCACGGTGGCCCGGTGGCTGGGCGCCGGCGCGGCAGGGTCGTTCACCACCGGCAGCTTCAGCGTCACGGTGAAGCACGAGCCCACGCCCGGGGCGCTCGTGACCGCAATCTCGCCACCCATCAGCTCGACGATCTGCCGGCTGATGGCCAGGCCCAGGCCCGTGCCACCGAAGCGGCGAGTGGTGGATTCGTCGGCCTGGCGGAAGGGCTCGAAGATCGCATCGACACCCGTCTGCTCCATCCCGATGCCGGTGTCGGAGACCTGGATCATGAGGTCATCCTCCCCGCGGCCGGGCTTGACGCGCACCACCACCTCGCCCTGCAGGGTGAACTTGACGGCGTTGCCGATGAGGTTCAGCAGCACCTGCCGCAGCCGCAGGGCGTCGCCACGGCGCTGTGCCGGCACGCCCGGCGACACCACCACCGCGAGCTGCAGTCCCTTGGCCCGCGCCGGCACGGCGGACGTGGCCATGGCCGCCTCGAGGCAGTCGATCAGGTCGAAGGGTTGGTGGTCGAGCGCCATCTCGCCCGACTCGATGCGCGCCAGGTCGAGGATGCTGTCGATGAGGCCCAGCAGGTTGGAGCCGCTGGTGCGGATGATGTCCACCAGCTCGCTGCGGCGGTCGTCCAGGGTGCCTTCGGCCTGCAGCAACTGGGCCGCGCCGATGACACCGTTCAGCGGGCTGCGCAGCTCGTGGCTCATGTTCGACAGGAAACGGGTCTTGGCGATGGAGGCGGCCTCGGCGCGCTGCATGGACAGGGTGCGTGCCTGCACCTGCTGCTCGAGCGCGCGGTTCATCTCGGCCAGCGCCTCGCCGCGCCGCTGCACCTCGCTGATCATGGTGTTGAAGGCGCTCACGGCCTGGCCCACCTCGTCACGTCCGACCGCCTGCAGCCGCTGGTCGTAGGTGCGTCCCGAGGCAATGGCCGATGCGGTCTCGGCCAGTTCGAGGATGGGGCGGCTGATCCGCTCCGACAGACGGCGCGACACGCCCAGCGACAAGGCCAGGCCCAGCAGCGCGGCGGACACGGCCGCCACCGCCTGCCATGCCAGCAACCGGCGCTCTTCGCCGAGGCCGACATGGACCGTGACCAGACCGATGCGGTCCGCCCCGCCGGTGGCGGTGATCGTTTCGCTGTAGGTGACATGGCCGCTCAGCAGGCCACCGCGAAGCGGCCCGGGCGGAGGCGCGGCCGCCACATCGCCCCAGATGACCTGCGGCACGCCATGTCGGTCGTGCACCCAGGCACCCTTCACCTGGGGGCGCGTGCGCAGCACGGAGAGCGCGTCGTTGAGACCCGCCACGTCCTCGAAGGCGAGCGGCGCACTGAGCGAGTAGGCCAGCGACTGGGCGATCTCGGTGGCGTCCTGGCGAGCGTCCTGGTCGAGCGACCACCACGTGAAGGCGAACATCGTCACGCTGACGAAGGCCGCGGTCAGCGCGGCGCACACACCGAGCAGCGCCGCCAGCTTGAAGCGCAGCGGCCGGTGCTGGAACGCATAGGCGTCGCGCGCCGCGCCGGTCTCGTGAAAGCCGCTGTTCATTCGCGCACCCGCCTGGCCAGGCGCAGCACCTGGCTCGACAACGTGAGCCGCGCAGCCCGCAGCGCGGCCAGGTTGACGTCGAACCGGATGGCATCGTTCACTGCCACGAGTTCCACCATGCCACCTGAAGCGAGGAAGCCGTCGGCGTCGCCCACGGTCAGGGTGGATTGCCGCACGGTCTGCTCGAACCAGGCCGGCACCGGGCGGCCCGACGCATGAACGAACAGCACCTGGCAGGCTGCGCCGTCGGGTCCGGCAGCGTCGCTCACGAGCAGCCGCCGGCCATTGAGGGATTGGGCCTGCTGTGCGCGGAAGGCCTCCAGCACTTCAGGTGCCTTGTGCAGCACGCACAGCCGCACCGGGTCGCTGGTCGAAGGCTCTATCGGCCATTGGGTGAAGCGGGCGAGGCTGAGTGTCAGCCGCACCTTCACCGCCAGATCGCCCTGGGTGGTGGCCGGCAGAACGGGTTGCGCCCGCAGCCCTGCACAGGTCAGCACGGCGAAGAGGCCCACGATCGCGCGCATCGCGTTCAAACTCAAAAGCGAACCGACATGCCGAGCACGGCCGATCGCCCTTCGCGCGGCAAGCTGTCGGACACGTGTTCGGGCCCGGCCGGGTCCTGGCGGGCCACGTCCGCGATGTTGTAGACGCTCAGGAACAGTGCCCACGGCTTGTCGGCCGGGTCGTGCTGAACGGTGACGTTGGTGACCAGCTCGGATGCGAGGCGCGCGCCCGACAACGTCCGGCGTCCGCTCATGCCGAGCAGTTCCACGCCGAGCCGCGTGGCTGAGCTTGCCACCGGTGTGCTGGCATGCAGCTTGAAGAGCGCCGCCGGCGCGTTGCTTACCACCCGTCCATCCGACAGTCGCACCTGCTGTTGCGTCCAGCTGCTGCGGACGCGTTGTCCGTGTCCGCCGATGTACTCGGCCTCGAGTTCGAGGCCCGTCGCGCGCGCGCTGCCGGTGTTGCGGTAAACCAGCAGGCCGGTGGGTTCATCCACCACCTGTTCGATCAACCCGCGGATGCGCGTCTGGAACAGCGATGCAGCGAGCCGCAGCTGCTGCGAGGCGCGCCAATCGGCCGCCAGCTCGTTGGCATGCAGGCGCTCGCGCGTCAGGCTCGGGTCCAGCGTGCTGCCCGGAATGCCAGGCTGCAGCTCGTACGCGTTGGGATCGCGAAAGGCCGCGCCCGACAGCATCTTGAGGGTAAGACCGTCCAGCGGCGTCCACAGCAGCGAGCCGCGCGGGGTGAGGCGACCGTTGCGCCGCGTCGACTTGTCGAAGCGGGCGCCGAGGCCCAGCGTCACGTCCGGGCGCAGCGCGATCTCGTCGTTGATGAAGAGGCCCAGCCGATCGCTGGTCGCGTTCGTGTCGAGCACCACCCCATCGGCGGGCTCGACCGCGACGACGTCGGTCCGCTGCCGGAAGTTGCGCTGGTATTCGACGCCGTAGACGAAGCGGTGCGTCTCCCACGCCCCGCGCGTCCAGCGCGCTTCGGCGCCCAGCCAGCGGCCCTGGTCGCGGTAGCGCTGGAGCTCGCCATCCGGTTCGTAGCGGCCAAGGTCGGTGTATTCGTAGGCCCCGACGCCCACGTGCAGGTAGGCCGAGCGCTCGGCGCCGCTGTCGCGCTGCCAGGTCAGGTCGGTCGAGGCGAAGCGGTCGCGGAACTCGGCGGCCGGGTCGGCGAAGACCATGCCGTAGGGCGCGTTGGGCACCTGCTTGGAACGGTCGGACGCCAGTGCGGAGAGCACCCATTCGCCGGACGTCAGGCGGGCGTAGGCCTTGCGATCGTCTTCGGCGTCGAGGCCATCGACCCGCCCGGCGGGATGATCGGGACTGACGTGGGCGGGGTAGTGGTAGGCCTGGCCCGGACGCCGCTCGCCACTGACGCCGACGAGCAGGGTGCCGTTGCCGAAGTCGCGGCCCACGGTGGCGCTCAGCTTGCGGTCCCGCGCCGAGCCGCCCTTGAGCGACAGCTCGTTGCCGCGAAGGTTGGCCGCGCTGCGCGTGATGACATTGACCACGCCATACACGGCGTTCGAGCCGTACAGGGCCGAACCGGGACCGGCAATGAACTCGACGCGCTCGATCAGGCCGATGTCGAGCGGGAACTCGCGCCCGACGAGGGCCGAGTCGTAGAAGTTCTCGTTGGCGCGCACGCCGTCGATGAGCAGCAGCACGCGCGAGCTGTAGTCGCCCGGCCGGCTGAAGCCGCGCACGCCGAGGTAGTCGTAGGCCTGGTCGCGGCGCACATGGACGCCGCGCACGGCATTCAGCACCTCGGCCAGCGTGCGCCAGCCGAAGGTCCGGATGTCGCCGGCGGTCAGCACCGTCACCGAGGCCGGCGCCTGGGCGGCCTTCTGGCTGTACTTCGACGCGGCGTACACGGGCGCGGCAAGCAGGTCCTCCAGCTCGTCGATGCCCGGCTCGGCCGCACGCGCGACGCGCGGCTGCGTGAGTCCGCACACGAGCGCGAGGACGGCCAGGGAGACACAGCGGAATGGAACGCGAGCGGTCATTCGGATACCCCCTGTCGTCCGGGGAGCCGGACGGCAGGTCGATCGGGTGGAGAGGCAGGGATTCACGACGCGTGGTCGTGCACTGCTCTCTCTATCGGCGCCCCCGGGGAAAACGTGAAGTCGCGGCCGTGACTTCGTTCACCGAAAGCGCGGCCCGCTGGCCGGTCAGGCCAACGCGGAGGCCGGACCGAAGAACTCCCATCGACATTGCTTTTCCGGCACGCCCGCTTGCACGAGCAGCTGGCGCATCGCCCGCATGAAGCCCTTGGGGCCGACGAACAGCGCGTCCACGTCGCGCGATTCGGGCAGCCAGGCGGCGAGCTGCTCGCCCGTCAGCATGCCCACCGCATCCGGGGCCGGGGCCGGCGCGGCGTGCTCGTCATAGCAGTAGCGCCGCGTGAGTTGCGGGTGGCGCGCCGCCAGGCCGTCGAGCCAGTCGCGGAAGGCGTGCACCCCGGCGTGCCGGGCGCAATGGATGAAGTGCACCGGCCGCCCGGTGGGCAGCGCCGCCTCGAGCATGGCGACCATCGGCGTAATGCCCACGCCCCCGCTGATCAGCACCAGCGGGCGCTCGCCCTCGGGCAGGGTGAATCCGCCGGCCGGCGGGAACAGGGCCAGTGCGTCGCCCACGTCGACCCGGTCGTGCAGGAAGCCCGACACCCGCCCGCCGGCCTCGCGCTTCACGCTGATGCGGTAGCTGCGGCCGTTCGGTGCGGCCGACAGGGAATAGTTGCGACGCACTTCCTCGCCATCGATGACGAGCTTGAGGCCGATGTACTGGCCGGGCTTGAAGTCCATCACCGCGCCGCCGTCGGCAGGCGTCAGCACGAAGGAGGTGATCTCCTCGCTTTCGCGGCGCTTGGCGCTGACGCGGAACTCGCGGGCGCCCGCCCAGCCGCCCGGTGCGGCGGCGTTCGCCCCGTAGACGGCTCGTTCGGCGCCGATCAACAGGTCGGCCAGTTGGCCGTAGGCGGCGGCCCAGGCCTCGATGACGGCGTCGGTAGCGATCTCGCTGCCCAGCACCTCACGGATGGCACGCAGCAGGCACTGGCCCACCAACGGGTAGTGCTCCGGCTGCACTTGCAGGCCGACGTGCTTGGTGACGATCTGCCCGGCCAGCGGGCCGAGCGCCTCCAGCCGGTCGATGTGCCGCGCATAGGCGAGCACGCCGTTGGCGAGCGCGCGCGACTGTTCGCCACTCGCCTGGTGGGCCTGGTTGAACATCGGTCGGAGTTCCGGGTGCTCCGACAGGAGCAAACGGTAGAAGTGCGAGGTCAGCGCCTCGCCGCCGGTCTCCAGCAGGGGCACGGTGGCCTTCACGATGTCGCGTTGGGCGGGGGTGAGCATCAGGGCGTCTCCTTCGAGTTGGGGAGCACTCGCTTTGCACTGTGCATGCCAGGGCTTCGCCCATGGAGAATCAACGACTTGACGCAGATCAATGTCAGAATGACTACTTTGTCACGCAGTCAATATGACTTCCAAGAGGTGAATCCGACTTCTCCACCCCTGCTCGATGCGCTGGTCCCGCTGGTCGCCGACCTGGCCCGCGACCTGCCCGAGCGCGAGCGCTATCGCCGGCTGTTGCAAACGTTGCGGGTGCTCCTGCCCTGCGACGCCGTCGCCCTGCTCAAGCTCGATGGCGATAGCCTGGTGCCGCTCGCGGTGGACGGGCTGAGCCCCGACACGCTCGGTCGCCGCTTCCGCGCGGATTCACATCCACGGCTGAAGGCCATCCTGCAGGCGGCCGGCCCGCTGCGTTTCCCGCCCGACTCGCCACTGCCTGATCCCTACGACGGTCTGGTGGAGGCCGTCGGCAGCGGCGGCCTCGAGGTGCACGATTGCATGGGCTGCGCGCTGCAGGTGGGCGAGCGTCCGTGGGGGGTGCTCACCGTGGATGCCCTCGACCCGACCCGTTTCGGGCCGGCCGACGTGCCGACGCTGCAGGCCTTCGCCGGCCTCGCCGAAGCCACCGTCCGTGTGGCGGAACACATCGACCGGCTCGCGTTGCGAGCCGAGGGATTCCGCGCCGCCACGGCCACCGGCCCGCGCCCGCTGCTCGGCCACAGCACAGCCTTCCGGGTGCTGCAGCGCGAGATCACGCTGCTCGCGGCGAGCGAACTCACGGTGCTCCTCGGCGGGGAGACCGGTGTCGGCAAGGACCTGGTGGCCCGGGCCATCCATGCCACCTCGGCGCGCGCCGGCCGCCCGCTCATCAGCCTGAACTGCGCCGCGCTGCCGGACAACCTGGTCGAGAGCGAACTCTTCGGCCACGTTCGAGGCGCGTTCACCGGCGCCGTGGCGGACCGCCGCGGCAAGTTCGAGCTGGCCGACGGCGGGACGCTCTTCCTCGACGAGGTGGGCGAACTGCCACTGGCGGCGCAGGCCAAGCTGCTGCGGGTCCTGCAGAGCGGGCAACTGCAGCGGCTCGGCGCGGACCGCGAACCTCGTGTGGACGTGCGGCTCATCGCGGCCACCAACCGCGACCTGGCCGAGGAAGTCCGCGCCGGTCGCTTCCGCGCCGACCTGTACCACCGCCTGAGCGTCTACCCGCTGCGAGTGCCGCCACTGCGCGAGCGCGGTCGGGACGTGCTGGTCATCAGCGGCAGTTTCCTGGAGGAGAACCGCGCCCGGCTCGGCCTCGGTGGCCTGCGACTGGCGCCCGACGCCCAGGCCGTGCTGCTGAGCCATGACTGGCCCGGCAACGTCCGGGAACTCGAGCACACCATCGCGCGGACGGCCTTGCGTGCGCTCGGCCGGCAGCCGCAGCGGCCGCGCATCCTCACCCTGACGGCCGCCGATTTCGACCTCGGCGGTGCGGCGCGCCCGCTGGTCGCGGCCGTCGAGCCGGCCGAGACGCCAGCCACCACGGACACCCTGCGCGCGGCCACCGACAGCTTCCAGCGTCGGCACATCGAGCAGAGCCTGGCACGCCACCGCGGCAACCGTGCTGCGGCTGCTCGCGACCTCGGCATGGACCGCGCTAACCTCGCCCGCCTTGCCCGGCGCCTGGGGGTTGCGTTGTCTTGACGCGAAACGCAGGGAAAGTTCACACGAGGCGCCTCGTGGGCAGCGCTAGACTCCCGGCGCTGGCGGGCCTTCCCGTCGCGTCCTGACTTTCATCCCTGGAGATCGATCCGTGAAAAAAGCCCTCGCCCTGGCCCTGCTCGCCTGCGCCGTCGTCGTCCCCGCGCACGCTCGGGATACCGAACTCAAGCTGCCCTTCGAGGACGTGTTGCAGATGCCCGAAGCCAAGGAAAAGCTCGACGGCTCGGTGCGGTTCTTCCTGGCCGGGCAGAAGACGCCCAAGGTGCTCGAGAAGAAGGGCGGCGACAAGACCAGCAAGAAGACCAACGGGTTCGGCAAGGACGACGACGTCGCCTGCCGCTGGGCCGCGCTGTCGGCGCTGATCGCGTTGCAGGACCGCGCGAAGGCGCAAGGCGCGAACGCCGTGGTCGACATCGTCAGCTACTACAAGAACGATGCCTTCAGCAGCGCGACCGAGTACGAGTGCCATGCCGGCAACATCGTGGTCGGCGTGACGCTCAAGGGCACCTACGCCAAGATCGCCAACTGATCCGCACGGCGGGCGCGCAGGCGCCCGTCCGGTCTGCTTGCGCGCGACCGTGATGAACGCGCCCGGCCGCGCCGGCACCGATGCGCGCACCTGCCCGATCCCGCGCTGGCAGCAGGTGAGGCGCAGGCGACGTTCACAGTCGATGCGGCGAAGACACCGCTGACGTCATCCCGCTGCTCGTCGAACAACAGACCTGCCGCCGCGCCGAGGTCGTCGGCAGCCGCTTGCGGCGCCGTCCCGCGTCCGGACGTTTCAATGGCGGGCGGCATCTCGCTGTCGCCACCCTGGACCGTGTCGATCCAGACAGCCCGCGAGCGGCAGGCCACCAGCCGCAGCAGGCCCGCCAAGGTCGCGATGGTGAAGCGCTTGCCTGGCAAGCGCCCTCCAGTCCCTCGCTCTCCAGGGCATGGACAGGCATGTTCTCGAGCATTGCAAATGCGTAGGGCGTCCACAACTGCGGCGACGCGCAATGCAGGCCCTATTCGTCAGAAGCTCTCCCACTCCGTGGAGGCTGCGCCAGCGGACAACGCCAGCACGGCCGGTCGACTGGCGGTGCGCGCTGCCGTGACCGCGCGGAGCACAGGTGCCGCTGCGGGGGCGCGGGCGGCCGGTTTCCGGAGCGTGGGCTCGGCCGCACGGGGCGCTGCACGGTGGGCCGAGGCGGGCGTCTCGACCGCCAGGCCGCGCGACCCCGCCACCGCACGCGGCAGCTTGAACGCCAGCACCACCGAGGCGAGGGTCGTCGCCTGGCCGCGCAGGCTCTCGGTCGCCGCGGCGCTCTCTTCCACGAGCGCGGCATTCTGCTGCGTCACGTCGTCGAGTTGGGTGATGGCGTTGTGCACCTGGCTTGCGGCTTCGCGTTGCTCCACGGTGGCGGACGTGATCTCGCCGACCATGTCGGCCACACCTTGCACGCGGGTGACGATGTCGGTCATGGCGGCGCCGGCGGTCTCGACCAGCTTGGCGCCGGACTCGACCTGCTCGACGCTGTGGCTGATCAAGGTCTTGATTTCCTTGGCAGCCTCGGCACTGCGCTGGGCCAGGGTGCGCACCTCGCTGGCGACGACGGCAAAGCCGCGACCCTGCTCGCCGGCACGCGCGGCCTCCACCGCCGCGTTGAGGGCGAGGATGTTCGTCTGGAACGCGATGCCATCGATCACGCCGATGATCTCGCCGATGCGGCGTGAGCTGCCGGTGATGGCGCCCATCGTGTCGACCACGCGACCGACCACCTCTCCGCCCTGGCGGGCCGCCGCACTTGCTGCCGCTGCCAGCTCGGACGCCTGACGCGAGGACTCGGCATTGTTGGCCACCCCCGTGTTCATCTGCTGCATGGAGGCCGCCGTCTGCTGCAGGTTGGACGCCTGCTCCTCGGTGCGCTGCGACAGGTCGGCCGTGCCGCTGGCGATCTCGGCCGAGGCGGTGGCGATCGAGTCCGAGGCGCTGCGCACCTGGCCGAGCACGCCGGCCAGCCGCGCCTGCATCTCGGCCAGCGAGGCCAGCACGCTGCCCGCTGCAGCGCCTCGCTCCAGGCCCTCTTCGGACAGGTCTCCGGCGGCCACGCGGCTGGCAATGGCACCCAGCCGCGCCGGCTCGGCGCCCAGCGCCTGAACGAGTCCACGGGTGATGTAGATGCCGAGGCCGATGGCCAGTCCCACGGCGATCAGGGCCGCGGCGGCGAGCAGGCGGCTGCTGGTGTCATAGGCGTGCTGGCCCTCCACCACGCGGGCACGGGCCGCATCATCCAGGTGAGCGATGTAGGCGGCCGTCCGGTCGAGCAGACTCGAGAGCAGCGGGTTGCATTCCGCATTCATCTTGGCCACGGCCGCGTCGCGCTCGCCCGCCTCGGCGAGGCGCACGATCTCCAGGGCCACCGGCCCATACCGGGCCTCGACCGACCGCACCGCCTCCAGCAAGCCGCGTTCATCGGCGCCTACCGCGTCCGCGGGACCGCCGGCAAGTGCAGCGAGCGCGGCATTCACCGCGCCGTGCGCACGGCGCACCGCCTCGCTGGCCGCCTTGCGGTCGGAGTCGCTGGTCATCAGCACCAGGTTGCGCGCAGCCACTGCGCGGGCGTTGGCGCCGTCGAGCATGTCCTTGGCCAGCTGCGCGCGCTTGGCATCGCGCTCCAGGTAGTTGGCAAACCGGGACTGGCTGGCCGACAGGGAAGCGCCCGCAATGGCGGACACCATGAGAACGAGCGCCGCCAGGATACCGAAGGCGAGAAGCAGGCGGGCGCGAACGGTGAGCTTGGACATGCGGGTCTCTTCAAGGGGAGGCTTGGACGCCGTCACAAGCGGACGGCGGTGAACACACGTGGCGGACCGTTATCAGATCCAGCCGACTTGCAAATGATATGACTGATTGGTCTCTTTTTGGCGTGCCCGAATTAACGGGAATACCGTATCGTTTAGTCGCGTAATTACCCGATCAAGCGTGAAATTCGCACGCGTTCCCCACACGGCCGAGGGGCGGCGCCGTGCAAAGGGCCATGCCCTGCAACCCCTGACCGGCAATTCATTCGCGACGGGCCGAGGAGCGAACGAAGCTCCGGGACCCTCGACCCGGTCATCCTCGGACCCGCTGCCACAGCCGCCGCCCGAGTACCGCCGACCCAGGTATTCGCCGCGCCGGAGGCGACGGTGATCGGGGTGTGTTGCGGGTACGCTCATGTCCATGGCACGGTTGCTGGCGGCTTTCCCCTGTTCCAGCGTCAGTCCGTGCAGTCGTTCATGAACCGCGGGCATCAACTGAGGATCCACGGTCCTTGGCCCAGCCGTTGCCCTCCACTTCCCTGCATCCCATGCCCCTGACTTCTCTCCCCCGCGCCGTGCTCACCGACGTCGACGACACGCTGACCTGGGAAGGCCGCCTGCCGGTGCGCGCGTTGGAAGCGCTGTACCGACTGCACGACGCAGGTGTCGCGGTGATTCCCATCACGGGCGCCTGCGCCGGCTGGTGTGACCAGATGGCGCGCACGTGGCCGGTGGCCGCGGTGATCGGCGAGAACGGTGCGTTCGTCATCGAGCGCCATGGCCGCCAAATGCGCTACCACGACACGCAAGACGAAGCCACCCGCCTCACCCACCGCAGTCGCCTGGCCAAGGTGGCCGACGCCGTGATGCGGCAGACGCCGGGATTGGCGCCGGCCCGCGACAACGTCTACCGCCGCTACGACCTGGCACTCGACCATGCCCAGGACGTGCCACGCCTGGCCGAGACCGAGGTGGCGCGCGCCTTGGCCGCGGCCCGAGGCCTGGGTGTGCAGGCCACGGCAAGCTCCATTCACATCAACCTGTGGCTGGGCGACTTCAGCAAGCGCCTCGCGGCGGAGCGCTGGCTGGCGGAGTCCCTGCGCCTGCAGGGCGAGGCGGCCCGCGCGCAGGTCGTGTTCGTCGGCGACTCGCTGAACGACGCGCAGATGTTCGAAGCCTATCCGCGCAGCGTGGGCGTGGCCAACATCCAGCGTCACCTGGCCAGCCTGCCGCGGCCACCGGCCCACATCACGCGAGCCCCGGGTGGCCTGGGCTTTGCCGAATGGGTGGATGAACTGCTCGGCGCCGGGCCTGGCTGATCGCCGCCTTGCCGATCGCACGTCACCCGGCCCCAAGGCCTGGCAAGCGACCGGGTAGACACCGCTCGCAGGCTTCGGACCGCCGAGGTCTGCACGCGGGTGGAATCGGTTCGCTCGGTTCCGCGCTCAGCGTCCTGCCACGTCGCTCCAGGCGAGGCCGAAGCGCTGCAGGTACTTGCGCAGCCGGTCTGCATCGTTGACGACGCTGCGCTGCAGGCGCGAGTGGTCGAACAGGCGGCGGCCCGCCTCCGACAGGCTGCTGCACGTGCGGCACACCCGGACCACGGCCTCGAGCTGCAAGCGGTCGAACAGGTCGAGCGAGCCGCGCACCTCCTCCGTCAGCAGCGCGTCCAACTGCACCTCGCCGGGACCGGCGGGCGGGGACGCGCCGTCGCGGTGCCACAGCCAACGCAGGCGCGCCAGTTCCGCATCCACCAACGCCGTGCTGATGCGGCCCGCGTCGGCGAGGGTCGCCAACCGCATGATGCTGGCCGACAGGTCACGAAAGTTGCCGTGCCACGCCGCCTCTCCCGACGTGGCGAAGCGCAGGTACGCGGCCTTGGCTTCCGCGTTGAAGCGCACGGCGCGTCCGAGTTCCGCGGCCATCTGCGCCAACAGGTGCTCCACGTTGGGTTCGATGTCCTCGGGCCGCTCGACCAGTCCGGGCAAGGTGTAATTCCAGAGGTTGATGCGGGCATACAGGTCTTCGCGGAAGCGTCCCTCGGCCACGTCACGGCGCAGGTCCCGGTTCGTGCCGGCCACGAGCTGGAAGTCGCTGGTCACCTCACGGTCGCTGCCGAGGGGGAAGAAGCGCTTCTCCTCCACCGCCTTGAGCAGCATGGCTTGTTCATCCCGGCCCAGTTCCCCGATCTCGTCGAGGAACAGCACACCCTCGTGGGCGCTGCGCAGCAGACCGGCGCGGTCGGCGGCCGCACCGGTGAAGGCGCCCTTGCGGTGGCCGAAGAGCGTGGAGACCGCGCCGTCGCCCTGCAAGGTGGCGCAGTTCACCTCGACGAACGGCCCGCTGACCTGGTGGCGCGCCTTCTTCAGCTCGTACATGCGCCGCGCAAGGTGCGACTTGCCGGCGCCCGTCGGTCCGGTGAGCAGGACGGGCGCCTTCGATCGCACGGCCACCCGCTCGATCTCCTCGATGAGGGCGTTGAACGCGCGGTTGCGCGTGGGGATGCCGCTCTTGAGGAAGTCGAGGGCCTGCTGTTGCGCCTGGCCGAAGCGCTGGGCCAGCACGTCGTAACGGGACAGGTCCAGATCGATCAGGGTGTAGCTGCCGGGGTTGCCCGCGGCCTGCTTCCTGGGTGGGGCGGTCTGCAGCAGCACCCCCGGGATGAAGCGGGCCTCCACCATCAGGAACATGCAGATCTGGGCGACGTGCGTGCCGGTGGTGATGTGGGCCCAGTAACGCTCCCGCTCCGGTTTGAACGCATAGCTCCGCGACCAGTCGTACAGCGCGGCGTACATCTCGCCGAAGTCCCACGGGTCGGCCACGTCGATGCGCACCAGGCGCACCTCGGTTTCGGGCGAGACCTTGGCGATGTCAGCGCGCAGTTGCTCCGCGAGGGTCTCGTGACGTTCGCCATGGAGCAGCTCGAGGCGGTCGATGACGACCTCCTCATGCTGCGTCAGGGAGACGGTCGGGCGCCATTTCTCCCAGCGGCCGGCAGCGATGCCGGCATCAAGCTGGGTTCCGAGAAAGCCAATGACGACGGTCTTCTTGGCCATTTAGCCAGATGGATAGTGGACTCGCCAGAATTCTAGCCCTAGCGTCGGTGCGCCAGCCGCAGCCGATCGGATCGGGCCGTCACCGTGGCCGAATCTCCTTGCGAATCAACGACTTGAGCAGAACCGCCGCAGACCCGGGCAAGGTGGCACGGCCGTTGCGAACACGTCCTGCCCGGCGCAGTGCCGGACCAATGATGGAGAGAACGAATGAACAACAACTACAACACTCAGGAAGTGCCCGGCGGCGTGCCGGTGAAGATGTGGACGCGGGGCGTTCCGGTCGAAGACGAGGCCCGTGAGCAGCTGGCCAATGCGGCACGCCTGCCGATCGTCTTCAAGCACATCGCCGCCATGCCGGACGTGCACCTGGGCATCGGAGCCACCGTGGGATCGGTGATCCCGACCGTCAAGGCCATCATTCCCGCGGCCGTGGGCGTGGACATCGGCTGCGGCATGATGGCGTGCAAGACCACGCTGCGCGCCGAAGACCTGCCCGACAACCTCGGCAAGCTGCGCAGCACCATCGAACGCACCGTGCCGCACGGCATCTCGCCGCGCCGCGGTGGCCGCGACAAGGGCAGCTGGGACACCCCGCCCGATGCGGTGGACGAGGCCTGGGCCACGCTGGCCGACGAGTTCGAGGCGCTGTGCGAACTGCACCCGCGGCTGCGCAACACCAACAACCGCAAACACCTCGGCACGCTCGGCACCGGCAACCACTTCATCGAGGTGTGCCTCGATGAAGCCGACTTCGTGTGGTTCATGCTGCACTCCGGCTCGCGCGGCGTGGGCAACGCCATCGGCACTCATTTCATCGAGCTGGCCAAGAAGGACGCCGAGCAGCACCAGCGCAACCTGCCCGACCGAGACCTCGCCTACTTCGAGGAAGGCGCGCGCTACTTCGGCGACTACGTGCGCGGCGTGGGCTGGGCGCAGAAGTTCGCGCGCCTGAACCGCGAGGTGATGATGAAGAACCTCGTCGAGGCGGTGCGCAAGTGCATTCCGAAGCCCTTCGACGCGCATGTGGAGGCGGTGAACTGCCACCACAACTACGTGCAGCAGGAGCGGCACTTCGGCCAGGACGTCTTCATCACCCGCAAGGGCGCGGTGAGCGCTCGCAAGGGTGAGCTCGGCATCATCCCCGGCAGCATGGGCGCGCGCAGCTACATCGTGCGCGGGCTCGGCAACCCGGAGAGCTTCGAGAGCTGCAGCCACGGCGCCGGCCGCGTGATGAGCCGGACCAAGGCGAAGAAGCTGTTCACCGTCGCCGACCAGGTGAAGGCCACCGTTGGCGTCGAGTGCCGCAAGGACGCCGATGTCATCGACGAGATTCCGATGGCCTACAAGGACATCGATGCCGTGATGGACGCACAGAAGGACCTCGTCGAGGTGGTGCACACCTTGAAGCAGGTGGTGTGCGTGAAGGGCTGAGAGGCCGACCCCGCCGGACCACCGGCCGCGCCATCGGGGAGGTGGCGCGTGAATCACGACAACAAGGAAAAGACATGATCGACATCGACGGATCCGCCGGGGAAGGCGGCGGCCAGATCCTGCGCACCGCGCTCTCGCTGTCCATGTGCACCGGCCAGCCGGTGCGCATCGACGGCATCCGCGCACGGCGCCCGAAGCCCGGCCTGATGCGCCAGCACCTGGCCTGCGTCACCGCGGCCCAGGCCGTGTGCGGCGCGACGGTCGAAGGTGCCGACCTGGGGTCGGCCCGCGTGGTCTTCCGGCCGGGGCCCATCGCGGCCGGCGCGTACACCTTCGCGATCGGCTCCGCGGGCAGCTGCCTGCTCGTGCTGCAGACCGTGTTGCCCGCGCTGCTGCAGGCCCCGGGTGAAAGCCAGCTGACCTTGACGGGCGGCACGCACAACCCGATGGCGCCTTCGTTCCACTTCATCGACCGCTGCTTCGCGCCGCTGCTGCGGCGCACCGGCGCCGGCCTCTCGCTACGGCTCGTCCGGCACGGCTTCTATCCTGCCGGTGGCGGCGAGGTGCAGGCCCGCATCACGCCCGCCGAAGGCGGCCTGCAGCCCTTCGATCTGCTGACGCGCGGCGAGCGCGCAGGCGCCGAGGCCGAGTGCCTGGTGCCCGGCTTGTCGCCGCGCATCGCCGAACGGGAGTTGGCGCTGGTCGCCCGCGCCCTGGGCTGGACCGAGGCGCAGCTGCAGACGCCGGCCATCAGCCGCGGCGAGGGGCCCGGCAATGCACTCGTTGCCACCCTTCGCCACGAGCACGTCAACGAGGTGGTGACGGCGATCGGTGCCAAGGGGCGCTCCGCCGAGCAGGTGGCGCAGGAAGCCATCGACGCCCTGCGCGCCTACGGCGCCAGCACCGCCGCCGCCGGCCCCCACCTGGCCGACCAGCTCGCCCTGCCGCTGGCCCTGGCGGTCCACCACACCCGCCGGCCGGCGAGCTACACCTGCACCGAGGTCACCGAGCACACCCGGACCAACCTCGAGACGATCCGGCAGTTCCTGCCCCTGCAGGCCAGCGTCGATCTGACGGGGGGTCACTGGACCGTGCGCCTCGCGCCCGGCGCTTGAATCACGCCGCGCACGGCCTCGGGCCCACGGCGCATCGCGTCACGCAAGGCAGCGGAGCAGCCCCGCTTCTTGATCCAGCCCAAGGTGACGCGGCGCCCGACGACTAGGATGGGCGGTGTCGCATGCCAGGCGCCCACGAGGCGGCCGCCATGTCGACGGCGAAAGGCCCACCATGGTCAAGAAGTTCCCGATCCTCCCCGCCCACCCCGAGCGCATCTGCTGGGGTTGCGACAAGTACTGCCCCGCCGACGCCCTGATGTGCGGCAACGGCAGCCTGGCCACCCCCCATCCCTCCGAGCTGTTCGGAGAGGACTGGATGTCATGGGGCCTGGATGCGCCGACGGCTGGCGAACGCGAGCCGCCCGAATCCGGGCCGGCATGACCGGCTGGCTGGCTGGCTGGCTGGCGATCTGAAGGACTACCGCATACGCAGAAGGCCCGGTCGGCAATTCCGACCGCCCCACCCGCTTGAATGCGCGCGGGCGCGCCCCGTCGTTCATGATCCGCGCCTTCCTGCAACGACGCTCCCCGGAGCCATCGAACCATGCGCATCGCCAATTCCGCCATCTCGCTGATGGTCCATGACGTCGCGGCCTCCAGCCGCTTCCTGGTCTCGCACTTCGGCTTTCGGGAAGCCATGGCCGCCGACGGCTTCGTGTCGTTGGTGCACGACGATGTCGCCACCGGTGTCGTCTTCCTGCAGCACGGGGCCGAGTGGCTGCCGTCCGGTCGGAAGGATCCCGTCGCCAGCGGACTGATCCTCTCCTTCGTCGTGGCCGACCTGACCGCCGAGGAAGCCCGCCTGCGCCGCGAAGGCGTGACCATCACCATTCCGGTCTGGGAGCAGCCCTGGGGCGAACGGCTCTTCCGGGTGACGGACCCGAACGGCGTGGCGATCGAGGTGGTGCAGGGGGCGGCGCAGAGGCTGGATTGAGCCGGAACGCCCGGTAGAGCCGAGCGCAACACGTGGCTCATGGCGGACGGCGCCATCCGCCTCGGTGCGGCCGGGAACACGGCCGTGCAGAAAAGCAGGGATGGCTCGAGCGGTGCTAGCCTGGGAATCGGCTTCGGACTGTTCAGCGACCAGAACGGCTTCACCATCGACCTCGCCGCAAGCCGCAGCCGCGGTCGCGCCGATGGCACCGACAGCAGCTGGACGAACAGCCACGTCACGAGCGGAAAGACCTTGACCCTGTCCTCCGGTGGCGATACCACCTTGCAGGGCGCCGTCGTCGACGCGCACCGTGTGGAGGGCGAGGTAGCGGGCAACCTGCGCATCGAGAGCTTGCAGGACCGCAGCACCTACGACAGCAAGCAGGAGAGCGCCGGCCTGAATGTGAGCCTGTGCGTGCCGCCCATCTGCTACGGCACCTTCGTCTCCGCTGCCGGCTTCCACTTCGGCAGCACGAAGATCCAAGCCAACCAGCGCTACGTGGCCGAGCAGAGCGGCTTCTTCGCGGGCGACGGCGGCTACGACATCCGCGTGGGCGGGAGCACCGATCTGGTGGGCGGTGTCATCGCCGCCAGCCCGACGGCGCTCGAGCAGGGCCTGACCCGGTTCGAAAGCCTGGGCGGGCTGACGCAGCGGGATGTCGTCAACGTCGCCGAGTTCAATGCCGACGCCTTCGCCATGAGCGCGCAGGTCAGCAGCGAGACCTCCCGGCGAAACCCTGCCAACGGCGCGGCAACCTCTGCGGCACCAAGCAGCGGCGCGCCTGAGCAAGGCGGCAGGCCCACCGCCGGTGTCGGCTTCGGCGCGGACGGCGAGCACCTGGAGAGCGTGACCCGCAGCGGCGTTGGCGTGTCCACCGCCACCGACACCGCCGGCATCCTGCGTCCCACCTTCAACGCCGAGCGCACCCGCCGCGAGATGGCCGCGCAGGTGCAGATCACCCAGACCTTCAGCCAGAAGGCTCCCCAGGCCGTGGCCCGCCTGTCGGACCATTTGGTGCGATCAGCCGCCGAACAGTCCCTGCAAGCCCGCCAGTACCTCGCCCTGTGGCGCGAACGCGAAGCCGGCACCCTCACCGACCCGGCGCTGCGCAACGAACTCGTTCGGCTGGAGCAAGGGGCGAACATGTCGCCCGAGCGCGCCATCGCGACCCTGGAAGACCCGGCGTTGCGCGAGCGGCAGGAACTGTTTGCCGAGGGTGGCGCGGGCCGCATTGCGTTGCACACGTTGACCGGTGCGCTCGGCGGCGGCCTTGGCGGTGCACTGGGCGCGGGCAGCGTGGCCGCAGCGGCGCCTCAGATCGACGAATGGCAGCGCAACGTCGTCGCCGCGGCTCGCAGCGTCACAAGCGACCTCGGGATCGACGGCGGATACGCCACCATGTTCGGGCAGGCGTTCGGTCAGGTGACGTCGGCCAGCCTCGGCGCCGTCGCCGGTGGCGCGGCGGGCGCCGGGTGGGGCTTCGCCGTCGACACGAACAACCGCCAATTGCACTCGTCCGAAGTCCAGCGGGTCAGGGAGCTCGCCCAAGGTGACAAAGAGAAGGAGCTGCGCCTTCTCGCTGCCGCCTGCGCCATGACGCGGTGTGCCGACGGCGTGCCGACGGACGACCCCCATTACGACTTCCTCTCGAAGCTGCAGGCGGTCGGCGCCAGCATGGCGTCTGAACAGAGCCTGCTGAACCAGCAGTACGGGCGAAAGGGCCGGGTGATCGAGCGGCTGTTTCAGTACTCGTGGGTCGACGACTACCTCATCGACCCCTCGACGAAGGCCAAGCTCGGGACCCGTACGGCTGGCGCCGGCCAGTTCGTGCTCGGAGGCTTGGGCACGCTGGCAAGCGGAAGCGTCTGCGTGACCGGCTGGGGCTGCGCAGCGGGCTTGATCGGCGGGACGGTGAGCCTCGACTACGCTCAGTCCGGACTGACCCAAGCATGGACCGGCCAGGGCAGCGTGCCCTACGGCGAACAGTTGCTTCGATCGGCCGGATTGAGCGACGAGGCAGCAGCCTTGGGGTACGGCTTGCTGGGACTGGCTGCACCGGCAGCGCAGGGCGCCTCGGCGATGGGCAGAACCGCAGGCCAGGGGACACTGGTGGGATCCCAGGGGGTTGCACCCTCCTCCCGCGGCAGGCTTCTGGCGAACGATGGCGGACCGACAATTGCAGGGAACGGTAGTGCGTCTGGAGCGGGATCTTCCCAGGCAAGTGGGCGCCAGTTTGGCAAAGTGGAATCGGTGGCGGTAGGAGCCCCCGGAGCGGCAGTCCCGGAGTTCGTCGGACCCGGCATCGGGCGCTCGGGCTTTACGACTTCTAGTGACTTCGCGGATGCGAGCTTCCAGCGCTACCAGGGCTACGTGACCGATGCTTACGGCGCAGCGCGTGCAGCAGAAGACGCCGGACTGCTGCGCGGGAATCCGAACACTCGAATAGGTAACTTCGTTGACCGCGACAGTGCCGCTCGCTTCCGCGGCTGGCTCAGTTCAGAGGGAATTTCTGAGGGCTCGAGTGAGTTTGTCCAGATGAATCGGTGGCTTAGGGACCCGGCCGGGACTGGACTTTATGTTCGTCCTGATATTAGAATTTCAGCTGCGGAGTCCATACTAGATGCGACCGTCGGGATGAAATGGTCGACCGATACGCAGATTGCGCGATTCAGCGCATTCTCAGGCGGCGATGCGATCACAATCGTCCGGCCTCAGCAGTTGGGTGGCAGCTATAGCATTTGGCCATCAAGAAGGAATCGATATGGCATGGGTAAACAATCTAGACGGCCTATACGACTTCATTGGCTATGTCGTGCTTCGCGCCCCTGATAGTTTTCCCAAGGAGGACTATTTAAAGCCCGAGGAGCAAATGACCTTGGAAAAGGCATTTTCGGAGCTTCGTGCTGGGCTGAATTTTGTTGAGTCCGAAGTAGTAGGTGTCGAAACAAAGCTTCAGCTTTCTTCTTTGTTGGAAGAAGCTCAAACTGCTTATGTGCAAGGCGAGCAAAAAAAGGGAGCACACTTGCTTCAAGATTTCGAAGCGCTGATATTCAAGACATAGTCACAAGTCGACTTGAATTTATTGGACCGCTCGTGGCGGGTCATTTGGCAATACCGGAATTGCCAGCGCCAGCAGCCCAAGATTTCTCGACGATAAGCGCCGCAACCACGCACCATGGACCAACTCCCATGGACCGGCGGCCTCGCTGGACTTGGCCCGATCGGAAAGACGGGAAGCGCACCTCTCACTAATCCCGATTTCCGGTCGCAGGCCGCCAAATGAACTGCGTAAACTGGGTGGTTGAGACCGACGCAACCATTGCTAGTCGCCCGGCAACCGCGCTTCCATAGTTTGGACCCTCGTGGAGTGCCCATCAGCGATATTCCAAACGCACTGGGCGTGGAAAACTAGCTTTGCTCGCGCCTGCTTAATTGAGGGGGATAAACGCGGTGTTCGAAGGGTTCGGCCCGGGTGCGCTTGGCGTTGTTTGGCGACCGAGGGCGAGGGCAAGTCGGCCACGTCTTCAATGTAGTGGTCGACCCACGAGGTGCGGTTAAATGCTGGGACGTTCAGTCCGTGATTCGCCCTGCGTTGAGGGCCAAGGGTAAAGCTTTGGTGGCTGAGGAGCGATCAATGACACACAGGCAGTTAGACCTCGCATTAGCTCGGCAGGCGGCGCAGCGTTTCTTGGACGCATTGCCTCAACCAAGCGGGTTCAGCCACGTCCTACTTGATGAAGATGTGATCGCTAGGGTTAAGTGCTGGGCCTTTTTCTACGAGTCGAGCATGCACCTGGAAAGCGGCCGGTTCGAGGATCGGCTCGTGGGAAATGGCCTGATCTTGGTCAGTTGAGCATCCGGCGACGCTCGTCAACTGGGGCCTGGGAAGCCGGTCGAGGCCTACATCCAAGAATTTGAAGGGGAATGAGAGGACGGGCGGCTCCGCCGACGTCATCGACACAGGACTTCCTCACGCACGGCGCACCGCGTCGAGGGCGAGATAGCGCGGCAACCTGAGCATCGAGATGCCTGCAGGACCGCAGCACCTACGACAGCAAGCAGGAGAGCGCCGGCCTGAATGTGAGCCTCTGCGTGCCGCCCATCTGCTACGGCACCTTCGTCTCCGCCGCCGGCTTTCACTTCGGCAGCACGAAGATCCAGGCCAACCAGCGCTACGTGGCCGAGCAGAGCGGCTTCTTCGCGGGCGACGGCGGCTACGACATCCGCGTGGGCGGGAGCACCGATCTGGTGGGCGGCGTGATCGCCGCCAGCCCGACGGCGCTCGAGCAGGGCCTGACCCGGTTCGAAAGTCGGGGCGGGCTGACGCAGCGGGATGTCGTCAACGTCGCCGAGTTCAATGCCGACGCCTTCGCCATGAGCGCGCAGGTCAGCAGCGAGACCTCCCGGCGAAACCCTGCCAACGGCGCGGCAACCTCTGCGGCACCAAGCAGCGGCGCGCCTGAGCAAGGCGGCAGGCCCACCGCCGGTGTCGGCTTCGGCGCGGACGGCGAGCACCTGGAGAGCGTGACCCGCAGCGGCGTCGGCGTGTCCACCGCCACCGACACCGCCGGCATCCTGCGTCCCACCTTCAACGCCGAGCGCGCCCGCCGCGAGATGGCCGCGCAGGTGCAGATCACCCAGACCTTCAGCCAGAAGGCTCCCCAGGCCGTGGCCCGCCTGTCGGACCATTTGGTGAAATCGGCCGCCGAGCAGTCCCTGCAAGCCCGCCAGTACCTCGCCCTGTGGCGCGAACGCGAAGCCGGCACCCTCACCGACCCGGCGCTGCACGACGAACTCGTTCGGCTGGAGCAAGGGGCGAACATGTCGCCCGAGCGCGCCATCGCGACCCTGGAAGACCCGGCGCTGCGCGAGCGGCAGGAACTGTTTGCCGAGGGTGGCGCGGGCCGCATTGCGTTGCACACGTTGACCGGTGCGCTCGGCGGCGGCCTTGGCGGTGCACTGGGCGCAGGCGGCGTGGCCGCAGCGGCGCCTCAGATCGACGAATGGCAGCGCAACGTCGTCGCCGCGGCTCGCAGCGTCACAAGCGACCTCGGGATCGACGGCGGATACGCCACCATGTTCGGGCAGGCGTTCGGTCAGGTGACGTCGGCCAGCCTCGGCGCCGTCGCCGGTGGCGCGGCGGGCGCCGGGTGGGGCTTCGCCGTCGACACGAACAACCGCCAATTGCACTCGTCCGAAGTCCAGCGGGTCAGGGAGCTCGCCCAAGGTGACAAAGAGAAGGAGCTGCGCCTTCTCGCTGCCGCATGCGCCATGACGCGGTGTGCCGACGGCGTGCCGACGGACGACCCCCATTACGACTTCCTCTCGAAGCTGCAGGCGGTCGGCGCCAGCATGGCGTCTGAACAGAGCCTGCTGAACCAGCAGTACGGGCGAAAGGGCCGGGTGATCGAGCGGCTGTTTCAGTACTGGTGGGTCGACGAGTACCTCATCGACCCCTCGACGAAGGCCAAGCTCGGGACCCGTTCGGTTGGAGCCGGCCAGTTCGTGCTCGGAGGCTTGGGCACGCTGGCAAGCGGAAGCGTCTGCGTGACCGGCTGGGGCTGCGCAGCGGGCTTGATCGGCGGGACGGTGAGCCTCGACTACGCTCAGTCCGGACTGACCCAAGCATGGACCGGCCAGGGCAGCGTGCCCTACGGCGAACAGTTGCTTCGATCGGCCGGATTGAGCGACGAGGCAGCAGCCTTGGGGTACGGCTTGCTGGGACTGGCTGCACCGGCAGCGCAGGGCGCCTCGGCGATGGGCAGAACCGCAGGCCAGGGGACACTGGTGGGATCCCAGGGGGTTGCACCCTCCTCCCGCGGCAGGCTTCTGGCGGACGATGGCGGACCGACAATAGCGGGGAGCGGCAGTGCGTCTGGAGCGGGCTCTTCCCAGTCGGGTGGGCGCCAGTTTGGCAATGCCGGCGCGGGCACCCTAAACGCCGAACCGAACCGCATCTATTCGGCGCGCGAACTGATGCGAAGAGTTGAGGATCCCGGTCCGTTCCATAATTTTCCCGAATCGTTGAATACGGAAATCTACAACGGCACTCGAACGAAAATTAGCGAGACATACGTTTTGTACTCGAAGGAGGGAACCATAGTTCGTCCTGGCGAACCGGTTTTCGGCCGAGCCCACGTGAGAGTTGGCGAAGGTCAGCCCGTTCGAGAGATCGTTGGATACACTGAGCCGCGTGTTTTCGAGGGGACTTACGAAATTGGGGTTCGACCGTCGCCTTCCGGGCGTACTGAGACAATCACGCATAGATTCTTCCGTCCGAAAGTTTCGCGATGAAAATCGAGATGTTTTTTGCCGAGCATCCGTATGCAATTCGGCCTTACAACGAATTAGATGAGTCTCTGGAATGCTATGCTTATCCGGGCGCTCTAAGCGACCGTTGGGTAGCCGGAGTCAGCATCAGAATTGATTCCGCGCTGCGCGATCCGTGGGTTGGACATTTTCTCTCTGGACGTGAATCGCCGAGGTCTACGAGCGTTTGCTGCGATCATCCTGACGGGGTGCATGCCGTAATTGTCGCCGGAGGGGTCGCGTATCAAATATCCCCAGTTAATCCAGAAGAGTGGGCCGAATTACCCATCAGGCCCGTCATGGGTCTTTGCCCCTCCATATCGGCAAAGGCTCTTGCGCTCTTCGATTACTCGCGCATCTTAGTGCTATATGCTGACGGAAGACATTGGATTACCGGCGCCCTTTCATGGGATGGTCTGAAGAACTTGCGAGAAGTTGATGGCGTGATCCTTGGCGAAGGCTGGGACGCTACTACTGGCAGAGATCTGCCCTTCGAAGTGGACCTCGCTTCGCGGAACATCGTAGGTGGCGCCTCTCCGCCAACTGTCTGACTGTCAGTTCGTCTAGAACTTCGGCGAATTCAACGCCGAGGCCTTCGCCACAAGCGCGCAGGTCCGCAATGGGGACTCGAAAAGGCATCTAGTTCCTGGCAGACCGGGCAACAACTCCTCCGGGCAAGGCAGCAGGCAAACCGCCGGCGTCGGCTTCGGCGCGGACGGCGAGCACCTGGAGAGCGTGACCCGCAGCGGCGTTGGCGTGTCCACCGCCACCGACACCGCCGGCATCCTGCGTCCCACCTTCAACGCCGAGCGCACCCGCCGCGAGATGGCCGCGCAGGTGCAGATCACCCAGACCTTCAGCCAGAAGGCTCCCCAGGCCGTGGCCCGCCTGTCGGACCATTTGGTGAGATCAGCCGCCGAGCAGTCCCTGCAAGCCCGCCAGTACCTCGCCCTGTGGCGCGAACGCGAAGCCGGCACCCTCACCGACCCGGCGCTGCACGACGAACTCGTTCGGCTGGAGCAAGGGGCGAACATGTCGCCCGAGCGCGCCATCGCGACCCTGGAAGACCCGGCGTTGCGCGAGCGGCAGGAACTGTTTGCCGAAGGCGGCGCGGGCCGCATTGCCTTGCATACGTTGGCAGGAGCGATCGGCGGCGGTTGGCAAGGCGCGGCCGGCGCAGACGGCGCGGCTGCGGCCGCCCCGCAGCTCGACGCGATACAGAACCGGCTCCAGGGGTCGGTGCTGCAGACGACTCGATCGCTCGGGCTGGACGACGGCTACGCGCGCATGGCAGGCCAAGCCGGCGGCATGCTGGTCAGTGCGGGGTTGGGCTCCGTTCTGGGAGGGGCCACGGGCGCCGGCTTCGCCTTTACGACCGACACCAACAACCGCCAGCTCCACCGCCGAGAGGAGCTTGACCTGGCCGCGCGCCTTGCATGAGCAAGTGGTGGTCGCTTCACCGCGGCACAGATCGAGGACGCCATGCGAGCCTCGGGGCACACCGGCTACGGCGAGTCGATCATCGCCGGCATGGCCGTCGGCGAAGACGGGGTGTACGACAAGGGTGCAGCCTTCTGGCCCAGCAAGACCGGCGACGGTCAGGTGCGCCTCGGGCAGGCCCTGCGCCCCGTTGACCCCGCCGTCGCCGCATTTCTCGTCGCGCAAACCGGCGGCGCCGATTCACCCTATATCAACCTGCGCCCCCGAACTTCTGCTCCGCAACTCGAAACTCAGACCGCCCCAGCACCCCGCTATGGCCGCTTCACCGCCAACGGCGAAACCTTCCATCTCAAGCTTGCGGATTGCCCGGCGGTTGCATGTCAAAACACCTCGCCCATCGCCCGCTTTGACTTGAACGAACGTGATCAGCGCACGCTGCAGTCATATGAGGCAGCCGCTAACAAGGAGGGAGCAAAAGACATCTTCTCTTTCACGATAGGCGCTGCAGGGCTGTCCCTGCCGCCCACCGCGTTGGCCATGATCGGTGGCGGAGCGTTCGTGGGCGGCACTGAGAATCTGTTTGGGCAAGTTGTCGATACTGAGGGACGATGGGACCAGATCGACTATGGAGCCGTGGGCCTCCATACAACCGGTGGCGCGGCATTTGGCGCGATAGCCTTCGGGATCGTGTCCAAAGTGCCCGACGTGTGGGGCTGGGTGGGCTCGAGATTCGGCAATAGTGCGCCTGATCTCGCGATTGGGGCCGGCGGGACCGCAGGACGGCCAAATCTTGTAAACCCAAGCAATGGACGGTACAACTGCACGGCCTGTGTTTCCGCGAATATCACTAACAAGTTGATGGGAAATGCGCCTGCAGACTTGGTTACCGCCGACATGATTGAACTGCGTTTCGGGTCGACCGGTAGACAAATGCAATTCTCGGAAGCGCAATCCCTCGCGTATATTGAAAGAGCTACGGGCACGAGCGCAGTCAAGATGCCAATAGGTGCTCCGAACGCACCGACGGGAAATTATGCCGTCTACGCCACAACCGCAGACGGTGGGCACGTTCTGTACGGTCAAGTTCTTCCGAATGGGAAATACTATTTTTATGACCCGCAAATCGGCGGCCGCGCGATGACGCTCGAACAAGCCCGGGGGACTTACAATCTTCTGCGGACTTACCATATGAGGCCAAATCCATGAGCCGGTTTTGCGAAATCTGTGGCGCTCCCATCGGCGATTCGGAAGGGATTTGCCAATCGTGTGGAGTCTCTCACTTGGCGCCGCATGCCGAAGAAGTCGTCATTGTCGGTAACTCGCGCTGGGGTGTAATTCACATTGAATTGCCGCTTGAGTCCGTGGAGACCGCCTCGCCTCTCATTGCACTTCGAACTGTATGGGTCGCGCTTGAGGCGAGTTCTTTTCAAAGGCTGGCGCCCACGCAGCTTCATTTGATAACTCCTGGCCGCTCCTCGATTGAACTGATTGGTCCTTATACAAGCTTTAGGAAGGTCCAGAATGCGCTGAACGCCGATTGGAAAGCAACCTTCTTAGACAGATCCTCTTCTGAAATCGACGACCTTCTGAGCAAGATCCCTTCGTCGTCCTAGTCGGGCAACGACACATCCTGCGAAGGTTCCGAAGAGTGCGGCACCTCTGCCGCACCAGTCTGCGGCTTTGCTGGACAACGCGGCAGGCCCACCGCCGGTGTCGGCTTCGGCGCGGACGGCGAGCACCTGGAGAGCGTGACCCGCAGCGGCGTCGGCGTGTCCACCGCCACCGACACCGCCGGCATCCTGCGTCCCACCTTCAACGCCGAGCGCACCCGCCGCGAGATGGCCGCGCAGGTGCAGATCACCCAGACCTTCAGCCAGAAGGCTCCCCAGGCCGTGGCCCGCCTGTCGGACCATTTGGTGAAATCGGCCGCCGAACAGTCCCTGCAAGCCCGCCAGTACCTCGCCCTGTGGCGCGAACGCGAAGCCGGCACCCTCACCGACCCGGCGCTGCACGACGAACTCGTTCGGCTGGAGCAAGGGGCGAACATGTCGCCCGAGCGCGCCATCGCGACCCTGGAAGACCCGGCGTTGCGCGAGCGGCAGGAACTGTTTGCTGAAGGCGGCGCGGGCCGCATTGCCTTGCATACGTTGACCGGTGCGATCGGCGGCGGCCTTGGGGGCGCATTGGGCGCGGGCAGCGTGGCCGCGGCGGCGCCTCAGATCGACGAATGGCAGCGCAACGTCGTCGCCGCGGCTCGCAACGTCACAAGCGACCTCGGGATCGACGGCGGGTACGCCACCATGTTCGGGCAGGCCTTCGGTCAGGTGACGTCGGCCAGCCTCGGCGCCGTCGCCGGTGGCGCGGCGGGCGCCGGGTGGGGCTTCGCCGTCGACACGAACAACCGCCAATTGCACTCGTCCGAAGTCCAGCGGGTCAGGGAGCTCGCCCAAGGTGACAAAGAGAAGGAGCTGCGCCTTCTCGCTGCCGCATGCGCCATGACGCGGTGTGCCGACGGCGTGCCGACGGACGACCCCCATTACGACTTCCTCTCGAAGCTGCAGGCGGTCGGCGCCAGCATGGCGTCTGAACAGAGCCTGCTGAACCAGCAGTACGGGCGAAAGGGCCGGGTGATCGAGCGGCTGTTTCAGTACTCGTGGGTCGACGACTACCTCATCGACCCGTCGACGAAGGCCAAGCTCGGGACCCGTACGGCTGGCGCCGGCCAGTTCGTGCTCGGAGGCTTGGGCACGCTGGCAAGCGGAAGCGTCTGCGTGACCGGCTGGGGCTGCGCAGCGGGCTTGATCGGCGGGACGGTGAGCCTCGACTACGCCCAGTCGGGACTGACCCAAGCATGGACCGGCCAGGGCAGCGTGCCCTACGGCGAACAGTTGCTTCGATCGGCCGGATTGAGCGACGAGGTAGCGGCCTTGGGGTACGGCTTGCTCGGACTGGCTGCACCGGCAGCGCAGGGCGCCTCGGCGCTGGGCAGAACCGCAGGCCAGGGGACGTTGGTGGGATCCCAGGGCCTTGCACCGTCGTCAGGCGCCAGGCTCTTGACGGACGATGGCGGCGCGACAATAGCGCGGAGCGGCAGTTCCCACGCAAGTGGGCGCCAGTTTGGCACTGTCGAAGTCGGCGCTGGCAACGCTGCTTCAATGCTGTCGCGAATCGAGGGAAGATTCGCAAACGCATCTCGTGAAGTCGGTTTCGTCGTTGACAGCGAATCCGGCGCCATCTTGGCTATGGCGCGCCAACCTTATGGACAAGCCCGCGCCAGCTTCCGGTTCAGTGATGAACAGTGGGCCACGGCTGAGGGGAACTGGATCACCCACAACCATCCAAGTGGCAACACGTTTGGTATAGAAGACCTTGCCGGAGCGGTTGCGAGCGGCGCACGCGGTATTCGAGCGTCTACGAATTCTGGAGTCTATGAACTCGCGTTCGACGGTTCGTTCGCCTCAGCGTATAGAGGAGAGAAACTTGGAGCAGTCGGGTTCTTGGGCGCCGAAACCAATAAAATCGGCACAGGCATCATTGCCGATGTGCGCGCAGGCACTCTTATAGTGCCTTCAGGTTTGACGGGTTCCGCTCGCAACGGCTTCTTGGCGAATGAGATGTGGACTCGGTACGCGAATCAAACGCCAGGTCTCCAGTACACCTTCAATCCGTGGTGACACAAATGCTTCCAAAGACGTTTAATGCTGCTGTTGCCGCTGGCCTCGCCGTTTTGACGAGCGATGCACGTAAAGAGTTGGCAGAGGTGGGATTCGTTGACCCTCACACAAAGTACCGAATCGACTTCGAGAAGGTAGTTGCTAACGCCCTAGGTTTGAATGATGGATCAAACCAGGAGCTGCTAATAGATGTGGCCAGGAATCATGCAGATGCGTTGAACTTCCTTGAGTCGGACGAGCATAGGGCCGAGCCGCAGGCAGTTTTGCGAATTGTGCTTGCGGAGATGGCGAGGGCCGTGCAAGGCGAATAATTAAATTTGGCAATACTGCCGCTGACCCTGCCATATCACGGTTGCTCAGCGAGGTGGCCTCTATGAAACGGAAGGCACCGAAGTAGCCCGTATGGATAGAAGCCGCAGGGAGGAAGAAATGCTGTCAGCGATACATACAAGCGGCTACGCAAGATGAAGCAAAAAAGCTCTTGGCAGCGTTCCTTGAAATCTATGAACAGCGATACCGGGAAGCAACAACTTCCATAGACACTGAATCTTTGAACCTTGCCGTGAACTAAAGGCCTTCCACGACAAATGTGATTCATTGCATCCCCCTCAAACAGTGGGTTTGGACGTGTCCCCTTGGATGCCTCCCGATACAGCTTTCGTGCGTCCTGTGACGCTTCGCGCGAGACAATCCTGGAACCCGGCGAAATCCATTTGAATACGGCAGTCTGCTGTGCGTGCGTTCACCTCGGTCAAGCGACCGCGACCGCAGGACCGATCCGCCCCGGCGCGAAACCGTTGTGGCGGACTCCATGTTCCAACTCCTCATCCCTCACCGACCGCACCCTGTCCCGCATCGCCATGACCCATTTTTTTCACAAGCATCGCTTGATTGCTGTTGCGACCGCTGCTGTTGCCATCTCGCTGCTGAGCGGCTGCGCCGGCGGCGCCCTTCAGGGCCGCGCCTACGTCGAGCCGGAAGCCTCGCCTTTAACGGCGGTGCTGGTCAATGCCAATGCCGTTCACGCGGACGGCACGATTTCGATTCTGTCGTTCAACCCGAAAGGTTGCTATGCCGGCATGACAGCGATCGAACCCGGAGGCGGGGCAGGCCTGCGCGTCGCCTCAGGCCGTGAGACGCTGCTGACCTTCAGCGTCGCCATGATCATCGAGAAATGCCGCGTCACCGAAGCCTTCGTCCCGGTGGCCGGCGCACGTTACGAAGTCGACAGTGTCGAGAAGGCCGGTGTATGCACGCTAAAGGTGACGCAGCGTCTTCCCGATGGCACGGCGATGACCGTGCCGACGACATCGCGAGCAATGCGCATGTCGCGGCCGGGCTGCGTCAAGCCGGCCCCTTGAATCAGGCGAGCGGGCCCGACGTGACTCATCCGGGGCTATGAGGATCAGGCCTTGCCGATTGCCTCCCTTGTCACGGCAAGTTGCGTCGGTGCTCCTTGAACGAGGCGACTGATGATGTCATGGGTGGTGGCGTCAGTCGTCGGCCCGACAGGTCGAGGTTCACATGGCCGGCGTGCCAGCGCGGACTGCTAAGCCAGGGAATCCACCCGGGCGCCTCTCGCCACGGCTCGGGGCCGCCGCGTCGATCGCAGCCGAGCCGACCTCGGGTTGCGCGGGTCGCAAGCGACGACGGATGGCCAATGACCATGTTGTCGCACCACCGCGGCCACGTGGAGCCTCGTGCCGCTCACGGGAACCAAGCGGCACGACGGCGCCATCAACGGCCCTCACGGGCCGCGCCGCTCAAGGCAGGCGACTCAGGGTCGGGGCCGGAAGCAGCGTCGTGGGATAACCCTCCGCATCCAGGGTGTCGCCGCCGAACGTGATGGCGTTGCCCTCGACAAGGATGATTTCCTTCCATTCCTCGGAGTTGGTGAAGTAGTCACCCGGCAGCACGATGCCGTTGAGCGTGATGGTGGTGCCGGCGGAGAAGCCGGGATCAATGGCCGCGAAGCGGAGGACGACCTTGTCGACCGGCTTGCCGGTGACGGTCGCAGCGCCGGTGACCGTCAGCGAGCTGGCGCCGGCAGTGGCGGGCAGGTTGACGGCAGCGCCCGAGCAGTCTTGCGTCGAATAAACCTTGGGCTGGACCACGACGCTCAAGGCCGTATCGCTCACGCGGGTGAATGCAAACGAGGTGGTGCTCATGAGGTTCACGCTGGGTGCGGAGGCCGCGGCGAAGACGCTCTCGAAGCAGGGGGTGGTCCAGTTGCCAACGTACTTGGCCGAGGCCGCGGGCTGGTTGCCGGTGTCCGGGCCAGGATCGGCAGGCGTGCCTGCCGCGCCGCTGTCGCCGCCACCGCCGCACGCGCTGACGAGAAGGGATGCGGCCAATGCGGCGGCGAGTTGGGTGAATTTCATGTGGTGTGTTCCCTGAACAGAATGCCCTGATGGATGAACGACGCCGTCGCCGGGCCAGCGATGGCGGGGGATCGGTCGACCGGCGGGTGCCGGGCCGGCTCGCGATGTTCGTCGCGGCACGGCGCCGGGCGCAGACCAGTGGCGTGCGCAAGGCGCAGGCCATGCGGCGCTGCGACACACCGCGCAGGCCGTGACCGACTGACCGGGATGACGCCCGGATCAGGCGATATTGGAGCCGGGGTGGCGCTGGAGCGTCGTTTCATTCCGTAAGCGACTCCGGCCTGCAACAGCCCCCTAGGTTTGCGCTTGACGCGGCAGTGCGGGGCGCACCCTCCGCACGCCTCGGCACCAGCACCAGCACCAGCACCAGCACCAGCACCAGCACCAGCACCAGCCATCCGGGGCGGAACTGCGCTGCAGGCCACCCAGCGCTTGCCGGACAATGGCAGCGGGCTTGACCTGTTCGCCCGTTCCGGCCTGTCACCGGCGAAGCCGACAGATGCCTGGATCGCTGCCCCCGCCCCGTCGCCCCACACGCTGCCTGATCACCCTCGCCATGCCGTTCCACTACCGCACCCTGCCCGTCACCGCCTTCCAGCAGAACTGCTCCGTCGTGTGGTGCGACCGCACGCGGAAGGCGGCGGTGATCGACCCCGGGGGCAACCTGCCGCGGTTGCTGGCCTTCGTGGAGGAAGAGGGGTTGGCGCTGGAGCAGATCTGGCTGACCCACGCCCACATCGATCACGCCGGCGGCGCGGGCCAGTTGGCGCGCGAGCGCGGCCTGCCGATCGTCGGGCCGCATCCGGCGGATCAGTTCTGGATCGACGGGCTGCCGCAGCAAAGCCGCATGTTCGGCTTTCCGGCGGCCGAGGCGTTCACGCCGACGCGCTGGCTGCACGACGGGGACACGGTGACGGTGGGCGAGTGCACGCTGCACGTGCGCCACTGCCCCGGGCACACCCCGGGGCATGTGGTCTTCTTCGAGCCGGAGAGCCGTCGCGCCTTCGTGGGCGACGTGCTGTTTGCGGGGAGCATCGGCCGCACGGACTTTCCACAGGGCAACTTCGACCAGCTGATCGCGTCGATCACGCAGCGGCTCTGGCCGATGGGTGACGACGTGGTGTTCATTCCCGGGCACGGGCCGGAGAGCAGCTTCGGGGAGGAGCGGCGCAGCAACCCCTATGTGCACGGCACTTGAACGCTGACCACTCGCGCGCGGACCGGCGAGCAGGCGACGGCCGCCCTCCCGGACGGCCGCGTCGGCTCAGCGCTTGGGCGGCGGCGAGAAGCGCCGGCTCGGCTTGGGCGCCCGTGCGTACAGCGGGGTCACCTGCGGCAGCGCCGTCTGGATCTCCTTGATGCGAGTGGGACCCGACGGGTGGGTCGACAGGAACTCGGGCGGCGCGCCCTTGCTCGCCTGGCCCATCTTCTCCCACAGCGACACGCCGGCACGCGGGTCGTAGCCGGCACGGGCGGTGAGCTCCATGCCGACCAGGTCGGCCTCGGACTCGTCTTCGCGGCCGAAGCGCAGGGTGAGGAGCTGGCCACCGATGTCGGCCGCCATGCGCCCGCCGTTGCCCAGGCCGAAGATGGCCGCGCCGATCTCGATGGCGCCGCGGGTGGCGACGTTCTTGCCCATGCGCTCGCGGGCGTGCTCGCGCAGGGCATGGGCGATCTCATGGCCCATGACCATGGAGACCTCGTCGTCGGTGAGCTGCAGCTCTTCGAGGATGCCGGTATAGAAGGCGATCTTGCCGCCCGGCATGCAGAAGGCGTTCACCTGCTTGGCGTTGAGGAGGTTGATCTCCCACTTCCAGTCGCGGGCGCGGGGGTTCCATTCGTAGCTGAACGGGATGAGGCGCTGGGCGATGGTGCGCAAGCGCTGCACCTGGGGATCGCTCTCCGGCACGAGGGCGTTCTTCTGGCGGGCCTCCTGCTTGAGCTGGCCGTACTGCTGGAACGCGGCGGCCTCGATCTCTTCGGCCGGAACGATCTTGGAGAACTTGGACTGGCTGCCCACGTCCACGCCTTCGCGGGCGAGCGCGGGCCAGGCGGCGGAGGCACCCGCACCCAGCAGGGCGCCGGTGAAGAGACGCCGGCTGTGGAGCCGGCAACCGCACATGAAGGAGTGAGTGCCGGCTCGCGGCTGGACGATGTCGTTCGGCATGTCGTTCGAGTCGTGGTGTGGCATGGGAGGTTGAGACCCTTGGGCGGTGAGGATGTTCCGGCGGTCAGTCATCTTGAAGCAAGGGCGCGTCCGGGTCCACCTCGAGGGCCTGGACCGGTGTGCGAAGCACCCACAGCAAGGCCAACGCAGGCACGGCCACGACGGTGGACACGAGGAAGAACACCGGCCAGCCGATGGTCTCGGCCAGCACGCCGGCCAGCGGCCCTACCCACACCCGGCCGACCGACGCGAAGGCGGACAGCAACGCGTACTGCGTGGCGGTGAACCGCTGGTTGCACAGGCTCATGAGAAAGGCCACGAAGGCGGCGGTGCCCATGCCGCCCGAAAGGTTCTCGAAGGCGATGACCATGAGCAGGCCGCCATCGACCACGGTGGGCTGGGCCAGCGACACGATGCCCCAGTCGAAGGCCGGAATGGTGAGGCCGGCCATCGCCCCCTTGCCGTTCACCGCCAGCCACCAGAAGCCGAGGTTGCTCAGCATCTGCAGCACGCCGAAGGCCATCAGCGAGCGCCACAGGCCGAGCTTGAACATCAGGGCGCCGCCCAGCAGCGCCCCGCCGATCGTCAGCCACAGCCCGATCAGCTTGTTGGCCACGCCGAACTCGGCCGGCGAGAACGCCATGGACTTGAGCAGGAACGGCGTCATCAGGGAGCCGGCGAAGGCGTCGCCCAGCTTGTAGAGCACGATGAAGGCGAGGAACGCTCCGGCGCCGGGTTGCTGGAAGTAGCTTTGCAGGCCGCCGAGCAGCGTCTCGAAGCGGGCCCGGCGGGCGGCCCAGGCCGCGAGCGGCAAGGTGAAACCGATGCCCATGAGCAGCGTGAGCAGGTCGATCCAACGCTCCTGCAAGGAGGCTGACAGCGACGTGGTGACCAACCAGGGCGACAGCAGCGCGGACGCCACCGGCCGGAAGATGCCGCCGGCGAGCAAGGGGTGGGCACGCCCGAAGTCGCCCAGGCCGGCGGTGAGCACGTAGCCCACGCCGATCGCCAGCGCCATGCAGGCGAAGCCGCGCAGGTCGTTCGAGGCAACGCTGACCGGGCGTGGCGCAGCGGGCAGGCGAGGCAGGAAGATGGCGGACAACACCGCGGTGCCGGCCATCAGCGCGGCCATCACGCGGTAGACCTCCGGCCAGGTCCAGCCGCCACCCTGCACCGGATCGACCCAGATGAGGGCCACGCCGCCGGAGAGGATCATGGCCAGTCGGTAGCCCAGCACGTTGAGCGACGAGCCCAGGCCGCGTTCGTTCGCGGGCAGCAGGTCCGTGCGGTAGGCGTCGATGACGATGTCCTGCGACGCGGAGACCAGCGCCACCAGCACGGCGAGCAGCGCGAAGAGCCGCGTGGCGTCGGTGGGCGAGGTGGCGGCCATCCACCACAGCGCGCCGGCCAGGCCGAACTGGGTGAGCACGAGCCAGCCCCGGCGGCGCCCGAGCCACGGCAGCTCGAAGCGGTCCATCAGCGGCGCCCAGAGGAACTTGAAGGTGTACGGCAGGCCGACCAGGCTCAGGAAGCCGATCGTGGCGACGTCGATGCCCTCACCGCTCAGC
The DNA here is from genome assembly GCF_964253025.1 of Rhizobacter sp. LjRoot28. NCBI lineage: Bacteria > Pseudomonadati > Pseudomonadota > Betaproteobacteria > Burkholderiales > Sphaerotilaceae > Rhizobacter > Rhizobacter sp. LjRoot28. The sequence continues at coordinate 4,569,411 of NZ_CAXUQC020000001.1, read as the reverse complement.
CATGCCTGCATCGCCTGGCCGGTGAGGGCCAGGGGCAGGCCCGAGGCGAACCCGAGCACCGTGACGACCACGAGGCGATGCAAGGCCAGGGCGCGCGCATGGAGGGGAGACAGCGGACGGCCTGCGGTCAGTTCGGTCATCGGAACATTCTAGGAGGCGCCGCGTCGGCGACAGCAAGCGGCGGGCACTTCGCGGACAATGGCCGAATGAGTCGTTCCTCGCGTGTCGTGCCACCCAGTTTCTCGTCGCTCGAGTTCCGGCGCGCGCTGGGCATGTTCGCCACGGGCGTCACCATCGTGACGGCGCGCGACGCCACCGGCGCGCTCGTCGGCCTCACGGCCAACTCGTTCAATTCGGTGTCGCTCGACCCGCCGCTGGTGTTGTGGAGCCTCGCGCTGCGCGCCGGCTCCATGCCCACCTTCACCCGCGGTTCGCACTACGCCATCCACATCCTCGCGGCCGACCAGGTGGCCTTGGCGGAACGATTCGCCACGAAGGACATCGACCGCTTCGCCGGACTGCCCTGGCGCGAAGGCGCAGGCGGCGTGCCGGTGCTCGACGGCGCGGTGGCCCGCTTCGAATGCTTCAACCGCAGCCAGTACGAGGAGGGCGACCACGTCATCTTCGTCGGCGAGGTCGAGCACTGCGAACACCGCGTGGGTGGCCAGCCGCTGCTCTACCACGGCGGGCGCTATTACACGGAGCTCCCGTTGTCCTGAGGCGGCGGGGCGCGCCGAGGCGTTCCTCAGCGGCCACCGAGCGTTTCGTACTCCTGCGCCACCGCCGACACCAAGGTGGACGCGAGGGACTCCCGACTCAGCCAACCCGGGCTGTCGTGGCCTGAATGCACGAAGCCGCTGGGCGCATCCACCAGTTCGATGATGGCCAGCCGCGGCTGGCTCGCACGCAGCTCGTCGATGAAGTCGACGATGTCGGGATCGGCCACCGGAAAGCCGGTGAGCAGCACGTCCGGCTCACGATCGCGCAACGCCAGACGGGCCTGCTCCACGTTGGCCGCGGCGTCGGCATGCAGGCCGGCGGCCAGCAGCAGTTCCCTGGCCTGCAGCCGCGAACGGGATCGCGGGTCGAGGACCAGCACCTGGCAGCGGTGCAGGTTCTTGCGCGGGGTTGACAGCCCGGCGGCCGGCTCGGCGCCGTACCAGTTCCCCAACTCGGCCGCCGGGAAGGTGAGCACGAGGCTCAGCATGCTGCCGGATCGCTCGCGACGGCTGGCGATGCCGCTGGCTCGGGCCAGCTGACTCAGCATCAACCAGCGCAGGTCGTCGCTGCCGTCCTGTTCGGCGCCGACGGGCATGGCGCGCGACGTGGCGGGGGTGATGGCGCCGCTTCGCTGCACATCGATGAGCAGCAAGGTCTGCCGGCTCGACGGCTGGGACCGGAGGCGCAGGCTGATGGCGTCGCCGGTGACGAGGGCGTGGTCGAGCGCGAGGTCAAGCAGTTGCTCCAGCACGGCCGGGTCGACCGAGACACGGCTGGCGAGTTCGTCAGGGGCCGCCAGCACCGCGCCGCGGGCCTCGGCCTGTGGCGCCCACAGCACGACGGCGCGCTGCACCGCGTCGGCCAGGTCGACCGACTCGAGCGAACCGACGCTCTCGTGCCCCATCACCCGGGCGACCTGCTGCACCTGCACGCCGAGGTTCTCGAGGCGCCCGAGTTCGGCCAGGCATGCCTGGTAATCCGCGGCGTCCGCCGTGCGCAGCCGTTCCTGGAGCGAGGCCAGCGCGGCGGCGAAGGCCTCGCCCACCTTCGCCAGCAGCCGCGGCGAGACGGGCATGGCAGGTGGCCTCGTGACCGACGGACGCCAAGGCGCCGGCTGCGCGGCTGCGTCGCCCAGCCACATCGGGTCGAGGGGCGCCGGAGCAGCGTGATTCGGGGAGCGGGCATCGACGGCCATGGGCATCTCCTCGGGCCGGCGGAGGTCAGCCCGTGCGGGCCATCCTATGCCCGGCCCGTGGTCGCGTCCACACCGCGCGCAGGGTGAGGTTGAAATCGGTCCGTCCGGCGGCATGTGCAGAAATGGAGTCGACTTCGGAGTTCGCCATGCACCTTGCCTGCCCTCACTGCCTTTCCACCAACCGGGTGCCCGAGGAACGGCTCGGCGACGAGCCGGTGTGCGGCCGCTGCGGCAAGGCCCTGCTCGCGGCGCATCCGATCGAACTGACGGACGAGAACTTCGACGCCTTCGTGGCGCGCACGGAGCTTCCCGTGGTAGTGGACTTCTGGGCCGCGTGGTGCGGCCCGTGCCGCATCATGGCGCCGCAGTTCGAGGCGGCGGCGCGAGAGCTGATGGGCCGCGCCGTGCTGGTCAAGGTGGACAGCGACGCCAGCCCGCGCACGGCCGGCCGCTTCGCCATCCGCAGCATTCCCACGCTCATCAAGCTGGACGCGGGACGGGAGGTGAAGCGCCAGGCCGGGGCGGTGCAATCGGCGCAGATCGTCGCCTGGGCCACGCGCTGAGCGAGCGCCGTTGCGTGGCGCCGCGGCGGGCTCAGCGCTCGCGCCGCATCGTCATGTCGACGTCCATGCGGTGCCACTGGTTGCGCCAGAACGTGGGGCGCCGGTAGCCGATCACCCAGGGCTGCGTCAGGTCGGTGTACAGCCGGTGCACGTTGAACTTGTAGGGCATGTAGGCCACCATCAGCTTCTTGGCTTCGCGGAAGGCCGCCATCCGCTCGGGCCCGTCAGGCAGCTGGTCGATGCGGCGGTACAGGGCATCGAACGCCTCGAGCTTGAAGCGCGAGAGGTTCGAGCCGCCGGAACCGGGACCGTAGGCAAGTTGCAGTGAACCCTGGCCATCCGGCGAGGTGGATGACGAACCGAGTTGCCAGACCATCAACTGACCGGCGCGGGCGCGCTTGAGCTGCTCGGGCCACTGGCGGACCTCGAACTCGAGGCGCACGCCGAGCGCGTCCATGTTCTTCTTCCACAGTTCGTCGAACTGCCGCGAGATCTGGTCGGGCTGGGTGGCGTACCGGATGACGAGCGGCTGGCCATCGGACTGGTCGCGCCAGCCGTCGCCGTTGCGGTCGACGTAGCCGTTGAGGTCGAGCAGCGCCTTCGCACGCGCCAGGTTGAATTCGCTGTTCTCTGACTTGAAATCCGGGTCGTAGCCATAGGTGTGCGGTGCCACGCCGGACTGCGCCGGGATCGCCTGGCCGCGCCGGGCAAGCCGGATCTCGCGTTCAACGTCGGTGGCCAACCCGATGGCACGCCGCAGCGCCACCTGCTGCGGCGTGTAGCCGCCCACCAGCGGGTCTTCCATGTTGAAGTAGAAGAGCGTGACATCGGAGGCCAGGCCCTGGTACATGCGGATGCCGCGCTTGGCGAGGTGCGGTGCGAGTTCCCCGTTCGGCGCGGCGACGTTGACGAACTCGAGCGGCACGCCCACGAGGTCGAATTCGTTGTTGAGGAACGCCAGCCAGCGCGGCTGGCTTTCCTCCACCACGCTCACCTCGACGCGATCGACCATCGGCAGGCGCCGTCCCTTGAAGCGCGCCAGCAGCGCCTGGCCCTCGGCATCGTCCGCGTTGGGCTCGGCGTCGTACAGCACTTCACGGTAGTTGGGATTGCGCTCGAAGACCATCAGCGAGCTGCGCCGCCATTGCGTCAGGCGGAACGGGCCGGTGCCGACGGGGTGTTCCATGATGCGGTCGCCATAGTGCTCGACGACCTCTCGCGCCATGCCGGGCAGGTCGGCCAGCACGTACATGAAACGCGGGCGCGGCGCCTCGAGGCGGATCTGCAGGGTGTAGCGGTCAAGGGCGCGCAGGCCCTCCACCTCGCGGTCGTAGTCGAAGGGCTTCTTCGCCTTGAGGGCGGTCTCGCGCAAGGCGTCGAGGCCGATGATGCCCTCTTCGCTCATGCCGGTGTAGCTCGGACTCTTGAGCGCCGGGTCGAACAGGCGCTTGATGGCGTACACGTAGTCGTCTGCCACCAGTTCGCGCTTGCGGCCCTTGAAGGCCGGGTCGTCGCTGTAGAAGATGCCGGGCTTGAGCCGGACGGTGTAGGTGCGGAAGTCGGCCGAGATCTCCGGCATGGCCGCGGCCGTGGCCGGCTTGATCTTGAAGGGCCGTGCGAGGTGGTCGTACTCGTAGGGCGACTCGAAGATGTGCGAGATGGCGATGTTCGAGTACAGGTCGCTCACCTGCGCCGGATCGAAGCCGGTTTCGGGGGCGACGAAGGGAATGCGCAGAACCTTCGGGGTGGCGGGCGCGGGGGCCTGCTGCGCCCATGCCAGCACCGGCGCCAGCAGCAGCGCCCCACCCAGCCGCCGGAAAAATGCGAGCCATGTGTTCATGCGCCAAGTCTAGGGCCTGTGGCCGTAGACTCGACACCGCATCCACCAACCCTGGTCCCGAGGCTCCCACCGCATGACGGCCTACCTGTTGCGACGACTGTGGCAGATGATCCCGACCCTGATCGGGGTCGTGCTGCTGGTGTTCTTCCTCTTCAAGCACTTCGGAAGTGACCCGGCCGAAATCCTGGCCGGCCAGAACGCCTCGGCCGAGGTGGTGCAGGCCATCCGCGAACAACTGGGCCTGAATCGACCGGTGTGGGAGCAGCTGTGGATCTTCACCAAGCAGATCCTCACCTTCGACTGGGGTCGCAGCTGGGCCACGAACGAGTCCGTCGCCGGACTGTTCGCCAACCGCCTGCCCGCCACCCTCACGGTGATGGTGCCCATCCTCGTGTTGGAAGTGCTGCTGGCGATCCCCTTCGCGCTGGGTGTCGCCTACCTGCGCGGCTCGCTCACCGACCGCGCCATCATGGTGGTGACGACCATTGCCCTGTCGATCTCGTTCCTGGTGTACGTCATCGTCGGGCAGTACGTGTTTGCCTTCCGGCTGGGCTGGTTCCCGGTGCAGGGATGGAGCGATTCGCTGTGGACCAACCTCGTGCGCTATGCGCCGCTGCCGGTGCTGCTGGCGGTGTTCGTGTCGCTTTCGCCGCAGACGCGCCTGTACCGCAGCTTCTTCCTCGACGAGATCGGCAACGACTATGTGCGAACCGCGCGGGCCAAGGGGCTGACCGAGAAGCGCATCCTGCTCACTCACGTGATGCGCAACGCGATGATTCCCATCCTCACCGGCATCGGCGGCGCGCTGCCGGGCATCTTCCTCGGCTCCTTTCTCATCGAGGTGTTCTTCTCCATTCCCGGGCTGGGCCGCGAGGTGCTCCTGGCGGTGAACCGCAGCGACTATCCCGTCATCCAGGCGGTGACCATCTACCTCGCCGTGATCACGATGGTGGTGAACCTGCTGACCGACGTGCTCTACAAGGTGGCCGATCCGCGGGTGGTGCTCAAATGAGCAGGACGACGCAGGGCATCTGGGGCGCGGCATGGCAACGGCTGCGCCAGGACCACGTGGGCATGGTGTCGCTGGCCATCGTGCTGGCCTTCGGGGTGATGGTGCTGCTCGCGGCCACGGGGCTCGTGGCCTCCGACTGGCAACGCGAGCGCGGCGTGTCGAATGCACCGCCCTCCTTCCTCGGGCCGGCGACTGCAACCCAGCTGGCGGCGGTCGCCGTGCCGAAGGGGCCGAACGTCGACCTGGCCGACGTGGACCCGCTGGCGCCGCAGTACGAGGCCTGGCGCGAGCGCGCGGCACAGTACGAGCACAGCGAGCCCGACCGTGCCGAGACCCTCCCCTTCGGCGCCGATCGCCTGGGCCGCGACGTGCTGGCCAAGGCCGTGCAGGGCGCCAAGATCTCGGTGTTCGTCGGCGTGCTCGCGGCGCTGGTCGCCACGGCCATCGGCACCGTGCTGGGAGCGCTCGCCGGCTTCTTCGGCGGCAAGGTGGGCGACCTGCTCGAATGGGTCTACAACGTGTTCACCTCCATCCCGGGCATCCTGCTCATCTTCGCCTTCGCGGCCGTGGCGGGGCGCGGTACCCAATCGGTCGTGCTGATCCTCGGCCTCGCCGGCTGGACCGGCATCTACCGCCTGGTGCGCGCCGAGTTCCTGAAGCACTCCGTGCGCGAGTACGTGCGGGCCGCCGAAGCGGTGGGCGCGAGCACCAGCTCGCGCATGTTCCGGCACATCCTGCCCAACATCAGCCACGTCCTGCTGGTGCAACTCTCGATCCACGTCGTCGGCTTCATCAAGGCCGAGGTCATCCTGTCGTACCTCGGGCTCGGCGTGGCGGTCGACGAGGTCAGCTGGGGCACCATGCTGGCCGAGGCCCAGAGTGAACTCATCCTCGGCCATTGGTGGCAACTGGCCGCGGCCACCGCCTTCATGGCCGTCTTCGTCACCGCGTTCTCGCTCTTCACCGATGCACTGCGCGACGCCCTGGACCCCAAGCTGCGAGGACTCGAATGAACACCCAGCCGCTGCTGCTGAGCCTTCAGGACCTGCATGTGGCCTTTCGCACCGGCGTCGAGGACGGCGTCGTGCAACGGGTCGAGGCGGTGGGTCGCGGCGACACGGGGGTCAGCTTCGACATCCCGGAGCACACGACCGTGGCCCTGGTCGGGGAGTCGGGGTCGGGCAAGTCGGTGACGGCCATGTCGATCCTCAACCTTCTGCCGGACAACGCCGAGCGTCGCGGCCGCATCCTGTTCCAGGGCCGGGACCTGCTGCAGGCCGACCTGCGGGCGCTGCAGGCGCTGCGCGGGCGGGAGATCGCCTGCGTGTTCCAGGACCCGATGAGCTCGCTGAACCCGGTGTTCACCATCGGCCGGCAGGTGAGCGAGCCGCTGCGCCGGCACCTGGGCATGTCCGCACGACAGGCGCTCACCCGTGCCGAGGCGCTGCTGGAGGAGGTCGGCCTGCCGGAACCGCGGCGCCGCCTGGCGAGCTACCCGCACGAGTTGTCGGGCGGCCAGCAGCAACGCGTGATGATCGCCATGGCGCTGGCCTGCGAGCCGCGGCTGCTGATTGCCGACGAGCCCACCACGGCACTCGACGTCACCATCCAGCGCCAGATCCTCGAGCTGCTCGCCACGCTCAAGGACAAGCACCGCATGAGCATGCTCTTCATCAGCCACGACCTGGGGGTGGTCGGCGAGATCGCCGATCAGGTGGTGGTCATGCGCCAGGGCACGGTGCGCGAGCAGGGGCCGGTCGCCCGCATCTTCTCGGCGCCACAGGACGCCTACACCCGCGCGCTGCTGGCCTGCCGGCCGGCGCTGCAGGTGCAACGCTCACGCCTTGCCGCGATCGACGACGTGCCTGGCCCGCCCCCCGCGCCGCCCAAGCCGAAGGATCCGGAGGCCCCCGTGGTGCTGCGGGTGCAGGGCCTGACCAAGGGCTTCTGGGTGCGCGAGGGCATCTTCGGCCGCCGGGCCTTCCAGGCGGTCAAGGGTGCGAGTTTCACGCTGCGGCGAGGCCACACCCTGGGCGTGGTCGGCGAGTCCGGATCGGGCAAGACCACCATGGGCCTCACCTTGCTGCGGCTGCACGATCCGACCGGGGGCCCCGAAGCCGGCGAAGTCCTCTTCGACGGGCGCGACCTGCTCAAGTTGTCGGCACGCGAGATGCTGCCGGTGCGCCGACGCATCCAGGTGGTGTTCCAGAATCCCTATGCCTCGCTGAACCCGCGCTTCGCGATCGGCAAGACGCTGGTCGAGCCGATGGCCATCCACGGCATCGGCGCCTCCACGGCCGAGCGTGAGCAGCGGGCGCGCGAGCTGCTCGCCCGTGTCGGGCTCGACCCCTCGGCCATGGACAAGTACCCCCACGAGTTCTCCGGCGGGCAGCGCCAGCGGGTGGCCATCGCACGCTGCCTGACGCTGGACCCCGACGTGCTGGTGCTCGATGAAGCGGTGAGTGCCCTGGACGTCTCGGTGCAGGCCCAGGTGCTGAACCTGCTGAAGGACCTGCAGGACGAGCGCGGCCTCGCCTATGTCTTCATCAGCCATGACTTGGCGGTGGTGCGCTTCATGGCCGACGAGGTGATGGTGATGAAGGACGGTGCCGTCGTCGAGCAGGCGGGCGTCGAGCAGGTGCTCAACCACCCCCGCGAGGACTACACCCGGCGGCTGCTGGGAGCGATCCCGCGCGGCTATGTCGCGGGATCGACGACAGCCTGACCGGGCCTGCGCGGCCGCCCGGGCCCTCCCGCCGCACGGGCTTGCACTTCGGGACATAGGCGGTCACGGGGATCGCAACCCGGACGCATCGGCCGTCGGCGAAAGAAACCCGCATCGCGGCCCCTTGCGCTCTCGCACGATCGTGCTAAATTCGGTGTCATGGAAACCCGAACCGAACGCAGTGAAGCCACCCTCGGGGCGATCGTCGAGACGGCCTTGCAAATGGCCCTTGCCGATGGCCTCGAAAGCCTGAGCCTGGGCGAGGTGGCCAAACGGCTCGGGCTGTCCAAGAGCGGCGTCTTCTCGCGCATCGGCTCCCGGGAGGCCTTGCAGAAGGCGGTGATCGACGAGTACGCCAAGCGCTTTCTGCAGGACGTCTTCATGCCGGCCATGCGCCAGCCGCGCGGATTGCCCCGGTTGAACGCCATCATGGAGCGCTGGATGGCCCGGCTCGAACCGTTCGACTCGGCCGCAAGCTGCCTGTATTGCGCTGGCGCCTTCGAACTCGACGACCGCGAGGGCCCGCTGCGCGACCTGCTCCTGGAGCACGAACTGTATTGGCGCGCCTCGCTGCGCCGCACGGTGGAGCAGGCCATCGAGGCCGGCCATCTGCGCGCTGACACCGATGCCGATCAGCTTGTGTTCGAGCTCGACGGCCTGTTCATCGCACTTCTTCGCGAGACGCGCTTCTTCCGTGACCAGGCTGCCCACGCGCGCGCGTGGAAGGCCTACGAGCGGCTGATCGGATCCCACGCCCCCTGACGGCGACACGGAACGCGGCCGCGGCCAACCGCGGCCTTTTGTTGGCTCACACTTCGCACGCTCGTGCGAGATCAGGAGATTCTCATGACTGCATGGTTCATCCTTGCCGGCTTGCTGGTTTGCAGAGGGGCCTTGATCGCGGCCCGCCTCTGGCGCGCCGTGCCGCGGAACAACAGCGACTTCGGGTGGCCGCAATGAGCGCCGCGCCCGACGCGACGGCCAATCCGGTGGCGGCGTTCTACGGAGGCCAACGCCTTTCCCGCGCCCTGGGCCGCGGCCTGGCCACGCTGCAGTGCCTGGCCCCGCGCTGGGCGGAGCGCCTGGCCTTCCGGCTGTTCTTCACGCCGCTGCCGACCAAGCAAGCCGCGCGACGCAAGGCGCTGCCGCCGGGCTGGTCCGTCGATTCCTGGGCCTTCGAGGCGGGCACGATGGCGGTCTATCGCCGACAGGCTGCCGACACCAGTCGGCCGCGCGTGCTGCTGGTCCACGGCTGGGCCGGCCACGCCCTGCAGATGCACCCGCTCGCCGAAGCGGTGGCAGCCGCGGGCCTGGAGCCCGTGCTGCTCGAGTTCCCGGGGCACGGCCGTGCGGCCGGCTGGGGCTCCACCCTGCCGCAGTTCGTGCGCGGCCTCTGGGCCGCTTCGGCGCGGCTCGGACCGCTGCACGCCGTGATCGGGCATTCGATGGGCGCCCTGGCCGCGGCCCATGCAGCCGCACATGGCTTGCCGGTCGCCAGGCTGGCACTGGTGGCCACGTCGCCCCCGCCTCAGTTGGTGCTGGGCTGGTTCGCCCGAGGTTTCGGCCTGGATGCCGCGCTGGCCGCGGGCCTGCGTCGGCTCATCGAGCAGCGCGAGGGCCTGCCGCTCGAGCAGTTCGAGGCCGAGCGCCTCGGGCCGCGCCTGCCGGCCGCCACCCTCCTCGTCCATGATGAGGACGACTTCGCCGCGCCTGCGGCGCTGGCGCGCCGGCTGCTGGCACACATGCCTGGTGGCGATTGGCTGACCACCCGGGGGCTCGGGCACCGCCGGCTTCTGAGCGACAGCGAGGTACTGCAACGGGTGGCCGAACACGTCACACGCCCCGTTGCCCTTGACGTTTCGAGTCAGTGATGTAACCGCCGGCTTACCGCTTGGCCACAATTTGGCGGCCCTTGCGGCCCGGGTGGCCCCGAAGGGGCGAAAAAAGCACTGGCACGGAAGCTGCGCTTGGACGGCCATGCCGACCGCCCACCCGGTGGTCGAAGCACCCGAAACAAGGACGTCGTTGTCATGCCCAAGAAGCCGCCCCGCGCCACCCGCACCCGGTGCCTTGCCCGCCCTGCCATGCCCAGCTGCCGCGGGGGTGTTTCCTCGCTGCTGCGCCTGGCCCAGCCCGTCTCGCCGCGCAAATCCTCGCACGGCATGGACGTCTCCGGCTGGTTCGCCCGCGCCGCCAGTGTGCTGACGCCGCTGCCCGGCCAGGTGCTCGACGTTCGTCCCAGCGAATTCGCCCCCAGCCAGTGGCTCGTGGGTCACTGATTTCCGAACTTCCCTGACCGAGGCTCCTCATGGCCCTGCCCGATCTGCGTCCGGTGTCCCAGCTCGAAGGCGCGCGCAAGCCCGCCATGCCTAGCACCATCCGTCCGCTCACGCCGCCCGCCGGGCGCGTGGCGCCGGTGCTGCAGCGGCACAGCGTGCCGAGCCAGTTGTCGCTGTTCCCGCCGCCGGGCCTGCGGGCCGGGGCGCGCTGAACGGCGCCTGGGCAGCCCGCCAGCCGGCGTGCCGGCGGCACCTGACTCCCGGCCGTGCGGGCCGGCGAGCAACGTATTTCTTTCGATTTCCTGGCGCGTGTCACACGACCAAGGGAAGCGGGCAAACCGAGGTGGATGAGAGCGAGTCCTCGGCGCCCTGTCCCGCTTCCCTTCTTTTTTGACACCCGCACCCTGGGGCTTGCCCGGGGAGCTTCCGCCGGCGGATGGCTGCAAACTGGCCTTTTCGCTTTCGGGACGCTCGATGACTTCACTGCCTCGTCGCCACCTGTTGGTGGCCGCCGGTGCCGGCCTCTTCAGTTCGCCGTTCTCGCAGGCAGAGGCTGCCTGGCCCGCCAAGCCGGTACGCATCGTCGTGCCGTTCGCACCCGGCGGCACGACCGACATCCTGGCCCGCACGATGGCGCCCGAACTCGGCCGAGCGCTCGGCCAGACCTTCGTCGTGGAAAACAAGCCGGGCGCCGGCGGCAACGTGGGCGCCGACATGGTGGCCAAGTCCCCGGCGGACGGCTACACGTTGCTCATGGGCACGGTGGGCACCCATGCCATCAACCAGTCGCTCTACCCGAAGATGCCCTTCGACCCGCTGAAGGACTTCGCCCCCGTCACTCTGGTGGCCGGCGTGCCGAACGTGCTGGTCATGAACCCCGCCAAGGCCGAGGCGCTCGGCATCCGGTCGGTAGCCGACCTGATCCGCCACGCCCGCGCCAATCCGGGCAAGCTCAACATGGCGTCCAGCGGCAACGGCACCTCCATCCACCTGAGCGGAGAGCTGTTCAAGAGCATGACGGGCACCTTCCTGCTGCACTTCCCGTACCGCGGCTCCGGTCCGGCGTTGCTCGACCTGATCGGCGGCACCATGGACCTGATGTTCGACAACCTGCCGTCGGCCATGCCGCACATCAAGGCGGGCAAGCTCAAGGCGCTGGCCGTCACCTCCGCCGAGCGAAGTGCGGCCTTGCCCGAGCTGCCGACCATCGCGGAAGCCGGCCCGGTGAAGGGCTTCGATGCCAGCTCGTGGTTCGGCTTGCTGGCGCCGGCCGGAACGCCGGCCGAGATCGTCTCGCGCCTGCAGCAGGAGAGCGCCCGCGCCCTGGCCACGCCCGCCGTGAAGGAGCGGCTGCTCTCGCAGGGGGCCATTCCGGGCGGCAACACGCCCGCGGAGTTCGCCAGCTACATCGCCGCCGAGACGCGCAAGTGGGCGGCGGTGGTGAAGCAGTCCGGGGCCAAGGTGGATTGAGCGCCTCCCGCGGTGCCTCTGGCGGCCTCGGCCATCACTCCACGCGCACGCCCTTCCAGAACGCGACCCGGCCCTTGATCTCGGCCGCGGCCTCCAGCGGCTCCGGGTAGTACCAGACCGCGTCCGGGTTCATCTCCCCGTTCACCAACAGGCTCATGTAGTGGGCCTGGCCCTTCCAGGGGCAGCTCGTTCGATGGTTGCTGAAGGCGACGTACTCCCGGCGCAGGGCGCTTTCAGGGAAGTAGTGGTTGCCTTCGACAACCACGGTGTCGTCACTCTCGGCGATGGTGACGCCGTTCCAGGTGGCTTTCATGGGACTCCTCGGGATCGATGGGCCCGACGGCCGGGCATCGTTCGATGGTAACGGGGCCGCCGTTACCATGGGCGCGGAAGGACTGCCTCGATGAAACGGATCGCCCGGACCCTCGCTGCCTGGCTTCGCCGGGCCCTCGCCGCCGTTCGCCGGCTGTGGCGAAAGCCCCTGCCCTCCGTGCCGACGGACGGGCGTTTCGACGCCGGCGTGCTGCTCGCCGCCAGCGGTCCGCGGGCCTACAAGCTGTTCATCCCGGGGCGGCGCGGGCGGGCGATGCCCCTGGTGGTGATGCTGCATGGCTGCACCCAGGACCCCGACGATTTCGCCCGCGGCACCCGCATGAACCAGCTGGCCGACGAACGGGGCTTCCTGGTGCTCTATCCGGCCCAGCCGGCCCGCTCCAACGCCGCCAAGTGCTGGAACTGGTTCTTGCCCGGCGACCAGCGGCGCGACGCCGGGGAGCCGGCCATCATTGCCGGCATGGTGCGCCAGGTGGCCCAGCAGCACCCAGTGGACGCGGAACGCATCTATGTCGCCGGCCTGTCCGCGGGCGCTGCCATGGCCGCCATCCTGGCCAGCGAGTACGCCGACCTCTTCGCGGCAGCGGGCGTCCATTCCGGTCTGCCACCGGGGGCGGCCGAGGACGTCGCATCCGCCTTCGCGGTGATGCACACCGGTCGATTGCGCCCGGGCCCGCGCCGCCCGGCACCGGCCCGGCCGTCCCGACCCACCATCGTCTTCCACGGCGACAACGACAAGACCGTGCACCCGGTCAACGGCCAGCACGTCGTCGACCACACGCTGGCCGGCGTCTCGGCGGCGCGTTCGATGCAGCGCGGCGAGGCCGGCGGACGGCACTACACCCACACCGTCTACGAGGCCGCGGACGGCACGCCGCTCGTCGAGCACTGGGAGGTGCACGGTGCGGGGCATGGCTGGTCGGGCGGGGATCCGGCCGGCAGCTTCACCGAGACCGCCGGTCCTGATGCAAGTCGCGAGTTCATCCGCTTCTTCGAGCGGCACCGCCGGGCGCGGCAGGCACGCTGAACCAGGCGAGCGGCCGGGCGGGTGCGGCGGATCTGGCCGGGCCGCGTCAGCGGTACTGCGCCAGGGCCTTCGCGAGCCGGGCCTTGATCGCCAGGGCCAGGGCGCGATCGCCCACCACCACGACGCGGTCGCCGTGCCGAAGGATGTCCATGGTGAGTTCGGTCGGGTCGCTGTAGGGCACCTGCAGCTCGTAGCGCCCGTCGTCCAGCCAGCGCGACTTCTGCCGCGCATGCCATTCCTCGCCAGCCACCCACTGGGCGGCATCGGCATCGAAGACCAGAGTCGCCCATTTCAGCTTGGCGTCGCCGCCGCCGTAGATGCCGTAGCCGGCGTCCAGCTCGGCTTCCAGGTCGCGGATGGCGACATTGCGGGCGCGGGTGTCGAGCGCGCGGGCGTCCTGCACGGCGTCGAGCGCGAACCGCCGCAGGCCCTCGCTGCCGTGGCACCAGGCATCGAGGTACCAGGTGTTGCGGTGGTTCACCAGACGCTGCGGTGAGACTTCCCGTTCGCTCGTGCTGCGGTCGCTTCGCTTGAAGTAGCGCAGCCACACGCGCCGGCGCTGCACCAGGGCGCTGCCGAGCAGCTCGAAGTAGCGGCTGGGCGAACGCCGTCGGGCCGTGACGATCACCTTCACCCGGCGCATGAGTTCGCGCGCCTCGCTCTCGTCGGCGCCGAGCATGCCCTGCAGCTTGTCCATCATCGGCTGGAGGTGGCGCGCCAGCACGCCGTCGTCGTCGAGCCCGGCCATCAGCTGGTGCATGGTCAGGAGGGCGTGGATCTCCTTCTCGCTGAACCACAGGCCCGGCAATTCGTGGCGACCGGCCGCACCCGGGGCGGCGTCGAAACGGTAGCCGTTGTCGAAGCGGTCGTAGACGATGGGGGCGCTGAGGCGGTCGCGCAGGTACTGCAGGTCGCGCTTGAGCGTGGCGCGTGACACCCCGAGTTCCTCCAGGAGGGCGTCGAACGACACGCAGCCGCGGCTGCGCAGCAGCAGTTCGATCTTGTAGAAGCGTTCGGTCCGGTCCATGGTGTCCTCCATGCGCAGGGCTCATGGAATGAGCCGGCCCACGTGATGAGCGCTCTCGGACGGAACAGGATATCAAAACGGCGGGATCACTTTCTGCTGGCAGGCTCACCTGGTGAGCCACCGGGCCGAGACACTGGCTTCATCGCTGCAACGGTTGCAGTGAACAGGAACGGAGCCCCCGAATGACCGCCGATCTGCAGATCTCGCACGACCACGCCGCCAGCACCCTGACGACCCACGAGCACATCGGATTCGAGCTGGGCTGGGACTTTGCCCACTACGACGTGCACCTCCCGGCACCCTACGACCATGAGCCCTCGCCGCTGCGAAACGGCCGCCTGGCCGGCGCGGCGACCTTCGGCCGCCGCACCCTGCAGCCGACCCGCCACGTCCGCAAGTGGCTGCAATTGCGCTTGCACGCCTGGCTTCGCGGCCGCAGCGTGGAGCTGGTGCAGGTGACGCCGCACTACCTGCAGCAGATCGACACCTCGCACTGCCCGATCACCCGCGTGGCCCTGAGCAGCGCCACGCTCGAAGGCACCGATCCGTCCATCGACCGCGTGCGCAGCGACGCCGCCTACGCCGCCGGCAATCTCGTGGTGATGAGCACCAAGGCCAACCATGCGAAGGCTGCCCACGGCTACCGCGACGCCCTCGGGTTCGTGCGGCGCATCGAGGCCGAGGGCCTGGGCGGGCTGGGCGGCCTCACCGCGGCCCAGTGGGCCCGCACCGCCGTGCTCTGCAGCTTCGTGGAGAAGCTGCCGCATGCCGAGGCCTGCACCTTGCCGCTGCTGGTGCTGCCGCCCAACCGCCTGCGGCTCTTCAACCCGGTGCAGGCCCTGCAGGCCTTCATCAGCCTGCAACTCGCCACGCCCGGCTGGAGCAGCCGCCTGGCCCGGTTCGAGGACCTGCTGCCCGGCAAGGCCGTGAAGCGCGCCTTCCAGATGTTCTTCCATGCGCTGCTGCCGCGTGTGCTGGAGGCCGGCAAGACGAACGAACCGCAGGCCGTGCGCTGGGCCATCGAGGATGCGTGGCGCAACCCGCTGGCCCTGCAGCGCTGGACGGCCTTTGCCAGCCAGCTGAGCGAGGCCCAGTGCGAAGCGCTCGTCACCCGGGCCAGCCAGCGCAAGCTCGGCACGACCCGCGTCGACCGCGTCACCGACGCCCAGGCGGTGGACGGCTGGAACCTAGACTCCCGCGGCTATGTGCCGCACGGCGTGCTGATGCGCCGCCGGATGGCCCGCTCGGTACCGGCCACGGCGCAGGCCGCGCTGCGCGCACCGCAGCAGGCGAACCTGCCGCTGCAGTGATTTCGCGGCGAGCGCCCGAGGTGCTGCTGACACAAGGGTGTCAGCAAGCCCGGGGCAAGATGCCGGATTGGCGCGAAGCGGCATCGGCGGCTGCGTGCCAAGCGCCCGGTCCGGGCCTACACGCTGGTCCGGCTCGGGGCTATCCCTAGTTTCTTTACAGATGAGACGCGTACCGGCACACGAAACGCTGCCGGTTTCAGTACGATGCGCCGCTTGTGCTCGCTGCCTGCGCCGGTGGTGGCAGCCAGGCTGAGGTGCGCGACTCAACAGGGGCCGGTGCCCGACGTGCGCCAGCCGCCCGCTCGTTCGTTCGTCCGCTCGTTCGTCCGTCCGGCATTTTCCCTTCTGCGCTCAGCGCTCCGAGGCGCCGCGCATCCCTCCCGAAAGCATCGACGTCGTGACCTGCCGCCGTTCTGCCCCGCTTGCCCTGGCGCCTCTCGTGGCCACCGTGTTGCTCCTGTCCGCCTGTGCCAGCGGCCCGCCACCCCAGGCCGTCACCGAGGACGCGACCGTCTCGGCGCAGTGGCATGCCCCGTTGCCTCATGAAGGGCGCGTCGGCGAGCTCGGCCGCTGGTGGCAGCAGTTCGAAGACCCGCTCCTCGACTCGCTGATGGCAGCCGCACAGGCGGCCAGCCCGACGCTGGCATCCGCGCGCAGCCGCATCGAGCAGGCGCGCGCCAACCGCGTGTCGGCGGGCGCCGCGCTCGGCCCCACGCTCGACGCCACTGCCAGTGCCTCGCGGGGCCGCCAGGAGTTGTCGATGCCCATCGCGAACACCGCCACCGCCGGACTGGCCGCGGGATGGGAACTCGACCTCTTCGGTGGCGGACGTGCCGCCCTCGCGGCAGCGAGCGCCCGCTTCGAAGGCGCCCAGGCCGACTGGCATGCGGCCCGGGTGGCCGTGGCGGCGGAAGTGGCCAACGCCTACCTGGGCTTGCGCGCGTGCGAAGCGCAGCGGGTCAAGACGGAGGCCGATGCGCGTTCGCGCGCCGAGACCGCACGCCTCACCGACCTGGCCGCCGACGCCGGGATGGAGGCGCCGGCCAATGCGGCGCTGGCGCGAGCGAGCGCCGCGCAGGGCGAGAGCGTCCATCTGGCCCTCAAGGCGCAGTGCGACAACACGGTGAAGTCCCTTGTCGCCCTGACCGCCCTCGACGAGACCGACCTGCGCCGCCGCCTGGCCGAGCGCAGCGGCACCCTTCCCGCTCCCGCCGGCCTGACCGTGGCCGCGGTGCCGGCGGAGGTGCTCAACCAGCGGCCCGATCTCTACACCGCCGCGCGGGACGTGTCGGCTGCGAGTGCCGACCTCACGCAGGCCCGGGCAGCACGCTGGCCGCGGGTGAGCCTTGCCGGCTCGATCGGCCGGGTGCGCGTCGAGACCTCGGCGGCCACGGCCGAAGGCACGACCTGGGCCGTCGGCCCCGTGGCCATCACCCTGCCCCTGTTCGATGGCGGCGCGCGCCGGGCCAATGTGGACGCTGCCCGTGCACGCTACGACGAGGCCGTGGCCCTGTACCGCGCACGGGTGCGCGATGCCGTGCGCGAAGTGGAACAGGCCCTCGTCCTGCTCGAGAGCACGTCGGCACGACGCGAGAACGCCCGCATTGCCGCCGAAGGCTTCGACACCTCGTTCCGGGCTGTCGAGGCGCGTTACCGCGGCGGCCTGGCGAGCCTCTTCGAACTGGAAGACGCCCGCCGCAGCGCCCTGCAGTCGCAAGTGAACCTGATCGACCTGGAGCGCGACCGCGTGTCCGCCTGGGTCTCGCTCTATCGCGCGCTGGGCGGCGGCTGGTCATCCGACGCGCCGCCCCCGACCGAGCCCGACCGCGCTGCGGCCGAGGCGCGCACCAATGCCACGCCGCGCTGATTCGCTCGCCCCTTCCGTGAGTTGCCCCGAACCCCGTCCCCGGATCCTGCCCATGAACGCTCGTCTGCAGCCCTTCGTTCTCACCATCGCCGCCGCCTTGCTCCTGCTCGGCGCCCTCACCTACAGCGCCCGCGCGGCCGACCCGGAGCCGGCTGAGGCCCCACGCCCCGCACTGACGGTCACCGTGGTGCAGCCGCAGCGCATGGCCATCCCGATGCGCATCGCCGCCAACGGCAACATCGCCCCCTGGCAGGAGGCGAGCGTGGGCACGGAGGCGAATGGCCTGCGGCTGGCCGAAGTGCGCGTCAACGTGGGTGACAGCGTGAAGCGGGGCCAGGTGCTGGCCACCTTCGCGCCGGAGACGGTACTGGCCGAACAGGCGCAGATCAAGGCGTCGGTGGCCGAGGCCGAGGCGGCACTCGCCGAGGCGGCCGCCAACGCGCAACGGGCGCGCGACCTGCAGACGACCGGCGCGCTGAGTGCACAGCAGATCAACCAGTACCTGACGGCGGAGCGCACCGCCCAGGCGCGGCTGGAGGCGCAGCGCGCCATGGCCCGGGCCCAGCAGCTGCGGCTCGGCCAGACCCGCGTGGTGGCCCCCGACAACGGCATCATCTCCGCCCGTTCCGCCACCGTCGGGGCGGTGCTGCCCGCAGGGCAGGAACTCTTCCGACTGATCCGCCAAGGCCGACTCGAATGGCGCGCCGAGGTGCCCGCGACCGACCTGGGCCGGGTCAAGCCGGGCCAGGCCGTGGAGGTGATCGGTGCCTCCGGCTCGCGGCTGGCCGGCAAGGTGCGCATGGTCGGTCCGACGGTCGATGTGCAGACCCGCAATGGCCTGGTGTACGTCGACCTGGCGAGCAGCGACGAGGCGCGTGCCGGCATGTTCGCCCGTGGTGAGATCGAGATCGGCAGCAGCCAGGCCACGACCCTGCCGCAGAGCGCGGTGAACCTGCGTGACGGCTTCCACTACGCCCTGCGCGTCGGTCCGGACAACAAGGTCAGCCAACTCAAGCTCAAGGTGGGCCGCCGACTGGGCGACCGCATCGAGGTGCTGGACGGCCTGCCCGCGGACGCCCGGGTGGTGGCCAGCGGTGGCGGGTTCCTCGGCGACGGCGACCTGGTGCGCGTGGTGCAGGCGGCGAACGCCGCCTCTGCGCCAACGCCCGCGCCGGCCCAGGCTGCCGCACCGGCCGGCCGCTGAGCGAAGGAACTTCCCATGATGAACGTTTCCTCGTGGTCGATCCGCAACCCGATTCCCGGGGTGCTGCTGTTCATCATGCTCACGCTCGTGGGCCTGGTGAGCTTCAGCGCGATGAAGATCCAGAACTTTCCCGACATCGAGCTGCCCACGGTGACGGTGGTGGCCTCCCTCCCGGGAGCGTCGCCCGCCCAGCTCGAAACCGAGGTCGCGCGCAAGATCGAGAACTCGCTTGCCACGGTGCAGGGCATCAAGCACATCTACACCAAGGTGCAGGATGGCACGACCACCATCACCGTCGAGTTCCGCCTGGAGAAGACGGTGCAGGAGGCCGTGGACGACGTGCGCGACGCGGTGTCGCGCGTGCGCTCCGACCTGCCCGCCGACCTGCGCGACCCCATCATCTCGAAGGTCGAGCTGTCCGGCTCACCCATCCTCACCTACACCGTGGCCTCCTCGCGCATGGACGAGGAGGCGTTGAGCTGGTTCGTCGACAACACGGTCGTGAAGTCGATGCTGACCGTCAAGGGCGTGGGCGCCGTGTCGCGCGTGGGCGGTGCGGCGCGCGAGGTCCATGTCGAGCTTGACCCGGAGCGCCTGCTCGCCCTGAACGCCACCGCGGCCGACATCTCGCGCCAGCTGCGCCAGACGCAGACCGAGGCCTCGGGGGGCCGCACCGACGTTGGCGGCGCCGAGCAGTCGGTGCGCACCATCGCCACGGTCCGCTCGGCCGATGAGCTGGCCGCGATGGAGATCGCCCTCAGCGATGGCCGGCATGTGCGCCTGGACCAGGTGGCCGAAGTCTCGGACACCGTGGCGGAGAAGCGGTCCGCCGCCCTGCTCAACGGCCAGCCGGTCGTGGGCTTCGAGATCACCCGCACCCGCGGCGGCGGCGAGACCGAAGTGGCCGCGGGCGTCCGCCAGCAGCTGGAAGTGCTGCGCGCGGCCCACCCCGAGGTCACCTTCACCGAGGCGTTCAACTTCGTCGACCCCGTTCAGGAGAACTACGACGGCTCGATGATGCTGCTCTACGAAGGCGCGGTGCTGGCCATCATCGTGGTGTGGTTCTTCCTGCGTGACTGGCGCGCCACGCTGGTGGCCGCGACCGCCTTGCCGCTGTCGGTCATCCCCGCCTTCGGGGTCATGTACCTCTTCGGCTTCACGCTCAACGGCGTGACCCTGCTCTCGCTGTCGCTGGTGGTCGGCATCCTGGTGGACGACGCCATCGTGGAGATCGAGAACATCATGCGCCACCTGCGCATGGGCAAGACGCCGTTCCAGGCGGCCATGGAGGCCGCCGACGAGATCGGCCTGGCCGTCATCGCCACCACCTTCACGCTCATCGCGGTCTTCCTGCCGACCGCCTTCATGAGCGGCGTGCCGGGCAAGTTCTTCGTGCAGTTCGGCTGGACGGCCGCCATCGCGGTGTTCTTCTCGCTCGTGGTGGCCCGCATGCTCACGCCGATGATGGCCGCGTACGTGCTGCGCCGGCCGCGCAAGGAGCACCATGAGGGGCGCTGGATCTCGATCTACATGCGCTGGGCGCAGTGGTGCCTGAAGCACCGCATCAAGACGACGCTCGCCGCGGTCGTGTTCCTCGTCGGTTCGTTCATGCTGGTGCCGCTGCTGCCCACCGGCTTCATCCCGCCGGACGACCTGTCGCAGACGCAGGTGACGCTCACGCTGCCGCCGGGCAGCACCTTCAAGCAGACCTTTGCCGCGGCCGAGCAGGCGCGGGCCATTCTCGAGAAGAACGAGCACATCAAGCTGATCTACACCACCGTGGGCGGCGGCGCGACGGGCGCCGACCCGTTCGCGCCGGCCGGCGTGCCCGAGGTGCGCAAGGCCACGCTCACCATCAACATGACGCCGCGGGGCGAACGCAAGGGCTTGAGCAAGCAGGCCATCGAAGGCCAGCTGCGCGAGGACCTTGCCGTGGTGCCCGGCGCGCGGGTGAAGGTGGGCCTCGGCGCCTCGAGCGAGAAGTACGTGCTGGTGCTGGCCGGCGAAGACGGCCGGGTGCTCAGCGAGCACGCGGCCAAGGTCGAGCGCGAGCTGCGCACCATCAAGGGCATCGGCGGCATCACCTCCACCTCCAGCCTCGTGCGCCCGGAGCTCATCGTCCGACCCGACTTCGCCCGTGCGGCCGACCTCGGCGTGACGTCGACGGCCATGGCCGAGACGCTGCGCATCGCGACCGCGGGCGACTATGACCAGGGGCTCGCCAAGCTGAACCTGTCGCAGCGGCAGGTGCCCGTGCTCGTCAAGCTCGCCCCCGAGGCGCGGGCCGACCTCGACCTGCTGTCACGGCTGGCGGTGCCCGGCGCGCGCGGCCCGGTGATGCTGGGCAACGTGGCCTCGCTGAACATCGAGAGCGGCCCGGCCGAGATCGACCGCTACGACCGCCAGCGCAACATCAACTTCGAGATCGAGCTCAACCAGCGTCCGCTCGGCGAGGTGGAGCGCGAGGCACTGGCCTTGCCGAGCCTGCGCCAGCTGCCGCCGGGCGTGATCCAGACGACGGTGGGCGACGCCGAGGCCATGGCCGAGCTCTTCGCGAGCTTCGGCCTCGCCATGCTCACGGGCGTGCTGTGCATCTACATCGTGCTGGTGCTGCTGTTCAAGGACTTCGTGCAGCCGGTGACCATCCTCGCCGCCCTGGTGCTGTCGATCCCGGGCGCCTTCCTGGCGCTGTTCCTCACGCGCACGGCGCTGTCGATGCCCTCGATGATCGGGCTGATCATGCTCATGGGCATCGCGACCAAGAACTCCATCCTGCTGGTGGAGTACGCCATCATGGCGCGCCGCGACCGGGGCATGTCGCGCTGGGACGCCCTGCTCGATGCCTGCCACAAGCGGGCGCGCCCCATCGTGATGACGACCATCGCGATGGGTGCCGGCATGATGCCGATTGCGCTGGGCATCGGGGTCGACCCGAGCTTCCGGGCCCCCATGGCCATCGTGGTGATCGGCGGGTTGATCACGTCCACCTTCCTCAGCCTGCTCGTCATTCCGGTGGTGTTCACCTTCGTCGACGATGCGGTGCAGTGGGTCGGCCGGCGGTTCCATCGCCACCCGCATGCGCATGACGACGCCGGTGAGCCGGGTGGGCCGGGGCCGCAGTCGGCATCCGGGAGCAGCCCGGAGCCGGCCATCACGCCCCCACGAAGCTGAATCGGCAGCCGGGCACAGGCGGGGGCCCGGTGGGCACAACGCCTGCGTGCCGCGGCGCGGCGCGGCATGGTCAGCGTGAAACGAGGACGTCGTTCCGCTCGTACTGGGCCGGGACGACGCGGGCCCGCTCGAGGCGGTCTTCCAGTTCGCCGATGTAGGCGGACAAGGTGTTGGCCGTCTCCTCCTGGGAGGCGCGGGCCGCATCCTGCACACGGTCCATGCGCGAGACGAGCACGGCGCGCATCTGTTCCTGGGCGACGGACACGGTGGACAGCTCGTTGCTGAGGAAGGCACGCAGTTCGGTGAAGCGGGATGCCTCGGCCTTGTCGGCCAGCTCGCGCTGCGTCTGCAGTTCGCGTGTGAGGCGACGGGCCTCCATCAGGGCGCCCGCCTGAAGGGACATGGCCCACACGACGAACACCACGCTGAAGAAGACGAGCATCCCTAGCATCACCAGGCCCAGCGGCGCCTGCACCGTGGTGACGCCGAGCGACAGCGCGGTCGGCGTGGTGAACGCATCCCAGTTGAGCAGGGCGAACAAGCCCACGAGCGTGAGCCCGAGGAAGACGACGATGGCACGAATCATGTTGGACTCCCGGTCTGGCAATGAGTCCCAGCGTAGTCCCCAGCCCGGTGCGGCGCTGTAGGACGCGAGCGCGTCCGGCCCCTCAAGAATCAGTGAAGGGGCGCGGCCGCATCGGTCTCGTCGGCCACCGCCTCGCGGGGCTCGCCTTCGGCGCGCAGCTGCTGTTGCAGGGCCAGCATCGCCTCGCCCAGGGTGTCGAGCTCGGCCGGGTCCATCAGCTTCTGCACCTGGGGAAAGAGGTGGTTCTCCTCTTCCTTGTGGTGGTGCTCGGTCTGCTCCTGCAGCACCTTGGCCTTGGGCTTGAAGGTCGCCTCCCCGGGGTCGAGTGCCAGCAGGTCGGCGAGCAAGCGCTTGAGCGACAGGTGCTCTTCGAGGGACTCCATCAGGATGTCCTTCGTGCGCCGGGCCTTCACCGCCGGATAGAACACCTGCTCTTCCGAGGCGATGTGCACCGTCAGGTCGTCGCCCGCCTCGGCGAGGAGCGCCCGGCAGCGGGCGGCCGATCCGGCGTCGACGGCGGTCATCAGGTCGTCGAACTTGGATTCGAGCGTGCGGTGCTGGGTGATCAACAGGTCCACGGCGTTCATGGCGGCTCCTCGGCGGGGTGAATGAGCGACTCGCAGGCGGAATCGCGGTGTGTGAATAGCGCGCAGCGTAGGCCGGACAGCGACGCCCCGCGAGCGTGTAGGACGAGATTCCCCCGCGTCCCGCTCAGTCAGCCGGCATCGTCCGCACACGCTGCGAGGCGGCGATGCGTTCGGCGCGCAGGCGCACCGAGCGGGCCTCGGCCGCCTGGCAGCGGGACGGCGAGAACTCGGCTTCCAGTGCGTCGAGGAACACCCGCGTGCGGGCCGGCATCAACCGACGGCCGGGAAACACGGCCCAGGCCTCGATGGGCGGCAGCTGCCATTCGGCGAGCACGGGCACGAGCTCGCCAGCGGTCAGGTACGGTTCGGCGAAGTGGTCGGTGACCACGGTGATGCCGGCACCCGCGCGCGCCAGCCGGATGAGCAGTTCCGGCGAGTTGGCCGTGGCCCGGCTCGGTGGCACGCCGCTCCAGACGGCGTCGCCCCGCGTCAGCAGCCACGGCCAGGGCTCGCGCTGCTGGGTGGTGAGCTGCAGGGCATCGTGCCGCAGGAGGTCTGCCGGTTCGGCAGGAACACCGCGGCGTTCCAGGTAGGCCGGCGAAGCGTACAGGCCCGACGAGAAGGTGGCGAGCCGCCGGGCGGCCAGGTTGGCGTCGTCGTCCAGGTCGCCGATGCGGATGGCCAGGTCGAAGTTCTCGCCGATGAGATCCACGCGGCGCGGCGACACGTCGACCTGCAGGGAGATCGCGGGATAGCGGGCGGTGAAGTCGGTCATCAACTGACCGAGCACGATGTTGGCGAAGTCGCCGGGCATCGAGATGCGGAGCCGCCCGCTCGGCTCCACCTGGCGGTGCTGGGCCAGCTGCGCGGCGGCCTCGACCTCGGCCACCACCTGGCGCGCATGCTCGAGCACGCTGTGGCCGAAGTCGGTGAGGGTGAGCTTGCGGGTGGTGCGCAGCATCAGGCGCTCGCCCAGGTTCGCCTCCAGGCCGGCGATGCGGCGCGACACGGTCGACTTGGGCAGGCCGAGCCGCTCACCGGCGCGGCTGAAGCTGCCTTCTTCGGCGACACGCGCAAACATCAGCAGGTCATTGGGTTCCAAGGTGCTCATCGCCACTCCGTTCCGTTGATGGAACAATGTTATCCATTTAGACGACTTCCGGGTTGCAAACGGGACAACTACAGTCAAGCCATCGACTCACCCCCCGTACCGCTTCCGAAAGGTCCCCGCCATGAACATCCTGCAGATCAACTCCAGCGCCCGCGCCGACGCCTCCCACTCCAGCCGCCTCGCTGGCGAGATCGTCCAGCGCCTGCGCCAGTCCCACCCCGAAGCTTCGTTCAATCTGCGCGACGTCGCTCGCCATCCTCACCCCGCCCTCGACGAAGCCGCGCTGCAGGCGCTGTTCACCCCCGCTGAGCAACGCACGCCCGAGCAGGCCGCGCGCGTGGCCCTCGATGACGCGCTGATCGCCGAACTCCAGGCCGCCGACGTGGTGGTGCTGGGCGTGCCCATGTACAACTTCGGCGTGCCGGCGGCCCTGAAGAACTGGATCGACGCCGTCACCCGCGCCCGGGTCACCTTCGCCTACACCGACAAGGGACCGGTCGGCCTGTTGACCGGCAAGAAGGTGTACGTGGCGCTCACGCGCGGCGGCGTGTACCGCGACGCGCCCGCCGACACGCAGGTGCCGTACCTCAAGACGCTGTTCGGTTTCCTGGGCATGACCGATGTGGAGTTCATCTATGCCGAGGGCCTGGCCATGGGCCCGGAGGCGGAGCAGAACGGCCTGGCCACGGCACGCGAACAAATCGCCGCCACCGTCTGATTCCTGCACGGCCGGCGGCGGCGGCGCCAGGGCGGCTCGGCTATAGTGCGGGCCGCTCCTGGTTCCGGCCGCCTCCGGCATGTTCGTCTCGCCCCTCGGTCCCGCCCTCCCGCCCGCCCTCGCCAGTTTCGTGCGGCAAGCCGTCGAGAACGGGGCGGCACCCCTGCCGCTGGTGCCGCTGAACACCAGCGTGCCGAGCCTCGGCCCGATCACGCTCGACCACGGCGGCGCCTACACCTTGACGGTTTACCCCGGCGCGGTGATGAAGTTCGCGGCGTCGCCCAAGCTGGGCCGGTTCATCGACATGACGTCCTGAACGTCTCGGCCAAGACCCTGCGGCGCGCGGCGCTCGGGCGCCTCACTACGATGGCGCCATGAAGATTCCCCTTTCCGTTCTCGACCTCGTGCCGGTGGGCACCGGTGGCAGTGCCGCGGAGTCGGTGCGCCGCGCCGTCGACCTGGCCCGCCTCGCCGACGACCTGGGCTACGAGCGCCTCTGGTTTGCCGAGCACCACGGCATGCCGGCCGTCGCGAGCGCCGCCCCCGAAGTGCTCATCGCCCATGTGGCCGCCCACACCCGACGCCTGCGCATCGGTTCCGGCGGCGTGATGCTCCCGAACCATGCCCCACTGCGCGTGGCCGAGGCCTTCCGCACCTTGTCGGCGTTGCATCCCGGCCGCATCGACCTCGGCCTGGGTCGGGCGCCCGGCTCCGATGCCCAGGCCACGCGTGCCCTGCGCGCCTTCGATGGCGAGCAGTTTCCCGCACTGCTCGGCGAGCTGCTGACCTGGTCGGGCGAACGCCCCCTGCCGGACGGCCACCCGATGGCTCGCCTCAAGGCCATGCCGGACGATGCGCCGCTGCCCCCCATCTGGCTGCTGGGGTCGAGCGGTGCGAGCGCAGAGATGGCCGCCGAGGCCGGCATGGGCTATTCGTTCGCGAGCCACTTCAGCCCGACGCCCGCGGCACCGGCCTTCGAGGCCTACCGGCGGGCCTTCGTGCCGTCGCGCCAGTTCCCCGAGCCGCACACCATCCTCGGCGTGTCGGTGGTCTGCGCGCCCACGGCCGAGGAGGCCGACTACCTCGCCTCCAGCATGGACCTGGCCTGGCTGCGCATCCGCAGCGGCCGGTTCAGCCCGCTCCCCTTCCCCGACGAGGCGCGCGCCTACCCGTACACGCCCGACGAGCGACGGGTGGTGGCGTCGTACCGGGCACTCGCCCTCATCGGAACGCCCGACGAGGTGGCCGAGCAACTGCTTGCGCGGGCCCGGGACTGCGGCGCCTCGGAGGTGATGGTGGTCTCGAACCTGCCGGACCAGACCGCCCGCTTGCGGGGCTATCGCCTGCTGGCCGAAGCATTGGCCTGAGGCACCCGGCTCGCGTGGTGCCCAGCCGACAGGTTTGCGCCGGGGTTTTCCCGGGCGGGTTAACCTCGGTCCTCACCCTGGAGCCTGGCCGATGACCCCCCGACTGTCCGTCCCGAAAGAGAAACTCAAGTTCGTCCTGCTCGAGGGCATTCACCCCTCCGCGGTGGAGGCCCTGCAGCACGACGGCTACTCGCAGATCGTCACCTCGCCGAAGGCACTGGCCGGCGAGGAATTGAAGGCCGTGCTGGCCGATGCGCATTTCGTCGGCATCCGTTCGCGCACCTTCCTCACCGAGGAGGTGTTCGCTGCGGCCCCGAAGCTCGCCGCCGTCGGCTGCTTCTGCATCGGCACCAACCAGGTGGACCTGCGCGCCGCCATGGCGCGCGGCATCCCGGTCTTCAACGCGCCTTTCTCCAACACGCGCAGCGTGGCCGAGCTGGTGCTGGCCGAACTCATCCTGCTGATGCGCGGCATTCCCGAGAAGAATGCCATCCTGCACCGCGGCGGCTGGGTCAAGAGCGCCGCCAACTCCTACGAAGTGCGCGGCAAGACGCTCGGCATCATCGGCTATGGCCACATCGGCACGCAGATCGGCGTGCTGGCCGAGCACGTCGGCATGAACGTGCTCTTCTATGACATCGAGGCCAAGCTGCCGCTCGGCAACGCGCGCCAGGCGCCCTCGCTCGACGCCTTGCTGCAGGCGAGCGACGTGGTGAGCCTGCACGTGCCCGAGACGCCGCAAACGCAGAACATGTTCGGTGCGGCGCAGATCGCCCGGATGAAGGCCGGCAGCCACCTCATCAATGCCTCCCGCGGCACCGTGGTCGACATCGACGCGCTGACCGCCGCGCTGGAAAGCAAGCACCTGCTGGGCGCCGCGATCGACGTGTTCCCCGTGGAGCCCACCGGCAACGACGCCACCTTTACCTCGCCGCTGACGCGCTTCGACAACGTCATCCTCACGCCGCACATCGGTGGCTCCACCGCGGAGGCGCAGGAGAACATCGGGCGGGAGGTGGCGGCCAAGCTCATCCGCTACAGCAACAACGGCTCGACCACCTCGGCGGTCAACTTCCCCGACGTCGCGCTGCCCGAACACGGTGGCCGCAGCCGCCTGCTGCACATCCACCGCAACGTGCCCGGGGTGCTGGCGCGCGTCAACGAGCAGTTGTCGGCGGCCGGCATCAACATCGCCGCCCAGTACCTGAGCACCAACGAGGCCGTGGGCTACGTCGTGATCGACGTCGACACCGACACCAGCAAGACGGCACTCGACACCTTGTGCGCCGTGCCCGACACCATCCGTTGTCGCGTCCTCTACTGACAGCTTCTGGCGCGTAGCACGCAGCCGCGAGGGCTGCAATCGGACACCATCCATTGTTGATGCGATGGCGGGCTCGCGCCCGTTTGTCGTTGCGATCGGGGATGTCGGCTGCTAAGGTGATCCGTTCCGGCACGCGCCCTGCGAGCCGGATCCCCTGACCGGAGCGCCGACCTTGCCCTCGCCGACCTATGCCAATGAGCCTTCCCGTCCCGCGACGCGCGCCGAGCTGAGTGCCGCCTTCGCGGCCGTTCGGGCGCACTCCTGCGCGCTGGCCGCTCCGCTCTCGGCCGAGGACCAGTGCGTGCAATCGATGCCCGACGCCAGTCCCGTGAAGTGGCACCTGGGGCACACGACCTGGTTCTTCGAGACCCTGGTGCTCCAGGCCTTCGGCGCCGAGCACACCCGGCTCGATCCGCGCTACGCCTTCATCTTCAACTCCTACTACGAGTCGCTGGGCCCGCGACATCCGAGGCCCGCGCGCGGCATGCTGACGCGGCCGTCGGCCGCCGAAGTGATGCACTACCGCGAGACGGTCGACCACGCGGTGCGCCGCTTCATCGACACCGCGCCCGACGCCGTACTCGACCGCGCGCGCAACGCCTTGCTGCTCGGCCTGCACCACGAGCAGCAGCACCAGGAACTGCTCCTCACCGACGTCCTTCACCTGTTGTCGCTCAACCCGCTCTGCCCGGCCTATCGCGAGGCAGGGGCACCGGCTCCGCAGCGCATGCCGCAGCCGCTGGCCTGGACACCCGTCGACGGTGGCGTGGTGTCGGTGGGTCATGCCGGCGGCGGCTTTGCCTTCGACAACGAAGGCCCGCGCCATGACGTGCTGCTGCAGCCGTACCGCATCGCCAGTCGCCCGGTGAGCTGCGGCGAGTACCTGGCCTTCATCCGCGACGGCGGCTACCGTGACCCGCAGTGGTGGCTGAGCGACGGCTGGGCCCTGGCCCGCGCCGAGGGCTGGCAGGCGCCCGCCTACTGGTCCCACGAGGAAGGGCCGGAACCACGGCACTTCACCCTGGCCGGTGAGCAGCCGGTCGACCCGGCCGAGCCGGTCTGCCACCTGAGCTTCTACGAGGCCGCCGCCTATGCCGCGTGGGCCGGCGCGCGGCTGCCCTCGGAGTTCGAATGGGAGGCGGCCCTCGCGCGCGGCCTGATCGATGCCGGCAGCGTCGGCGCCGTGTGGGAATGGACGCGCTCGGCCTACGGCCCCTACCCCGGCTTCAAGCCCTTCGCCGGCGCGGCCTCCGAATACAACGGCAAGTTCATGGTGGGTCAGATGGTGCTGCGCGGCGGCAGCTGCGCGACGCCGCCGGGCCACGTCCGGCCGACCTACCGCAACTTCTTTCCGCCGCCCGCGCGCTGGCAGTTCTCCGGGCTGCGCCTGGCCTGCGACGCATGACCCTTCGAGAAAGGCACCCGATGACCGCCACGATGCCCCGAGGCCCCGAATCCCTGGCGCACGACCGCCGCAGCCTCACCGACGCGGCCCACGGCCTGCCGCCCATGCCCGAGGCCGGCGAGTTCGAACGTGAACTGGTGGCCGGGCTGTCGGCACGTCCCCGATCCATCTCGCCAAAGTTCTTCTACGACACGACCGGCTCGCAGCTCTTCGACCGCATCTGCGACCTGCCGGAGTACTACCCGACGCGCACCGAGTTCGGCCTGCTGACCGCGCATGCGGCCGAGATGACCGCGCTCTTCCCGCCGCGGGCCGACCTGATCGAATTCGGGGCCGGCTCGGTGACCAAGGTGCGGCTGCTGCTCGACGCATGGGGCGCGCGCGGTCGCTTCATCCCGCTCGACATTTCGGCCGAGCATCTGCACGCGTCCGCGGCCCAGCTGCGTGCCGACTACCCCGGGCTCGACGTGCTGCCGCTCGCCGCCGACTTCACGCGGCCGCTGGCACTGCCGCACGGCGATCGACGGGTCGGCTTCTTTCCCGGGTCGTCGATCGGCAACCTCGGCCCGGTGGCCGCCGTGCGCTTCCTGCGCCAGGCCGCCCAGTGTCTGACCGGGGGTGGCCTGCTGGTCGGGGTCGACCTGGTCAAGGATCCGGCGGTGCTGCACCGCGCGTACAACGACGCCGCCGGCGTGACGGCCGCCTTCAACCGCAACCTGCTGCAACGCGCCAACCGGGAGCTGGGGGCGGACTTCGACGTCGAGGCCTTCGACCACTACGCGTTCTACGACCCGCTGCGCCAGCGGGTCGAGATGCACCTCGTCAGCCGGCGCCGGCAAACGGTTCATGTGGCAGGTCAGGCCTTCGAGTTCGCTCAGGGCGAGAGCCTCCACACCGAGAACTCGCACAAGTACACGGTGGAGGGGTTCCGTGAGCTGGCCGAGCAGGCCGGCTTCGTGCCCGGCCCGGTCTGGATGGACGACGAAGAGCGCTTCAGCGTGCACTGGCTCGCCGCGCCCGGGCTGCCACGCCGCGGTTGAGCGCCCGGCCTGCCCCTTCAGCGCCCGCCCTCTTGGCGGCCCCGGGCTTTCAGGCCATCGAGATAGTCGTTGACCAGTTGGCCGCCCACCTTGACGAGGTCGAATGCCCCAGGGTCCAGCAGCCAGTTCTGGATCAGCCCGTCGAACAAGGCGTGCAGGCCCAGGGCCACCGTGGCCGCCGGCATGCGCAGCACGATCTGTCCGCGGGCGGCGGCCAGCTCGAGCGCCCGTGCGAGATTCCCCTCGAACTCGTTGCGCACCGACAGGTGCCGGTCGCGCACGGCCGTCAGTTCGTCCACGTATTCGACCTTGTGAGTGGCAATCTCGAAGACGCGCCGGACCTGGGGGTCGTTCATCGCCTTGTCGAGCACCATGGCGAAGATCTCCCGCAGGTTGGCCAAGGGATCGCCGTCCGGGTCGTCGCTGTGGCGGGTGGCCTCCTCGAAGGGCAAGGTGACCCGGATCATCATCGCGTTGAAGACGTCCGCCTTGTCCTGGAAGTGCCAGTAGATGGCGCCGCGGGTGACGCCGGCGGCGGTCGCGATCTCGTTCAGCGAGGTGCGCGCGACCCCGCGTTCGACGAAAACGCGCTCGGCCGCATCCAGGATGCGGTTGCGGGTTTCCTGCGCTTCTTCCTTGGTTCTACGTACCATTTCTCGGTCCAGCGGCGCTTGACGCGCGGTTCATACATACATTCAACGATGTATGTATACTAGCTCACTCCATGGGACATGGCTGGCTTTTCCGCGCGCTGCTCCCGTCTATTTCTCTTTTTTCCGGCGCTCCGGCGCCTCACCGGAAGGTCTCGCATGTCTGCGTTGAAAAACGTCTTGGCTCCGTCGTTCGTGCTTCCCATCGGCGCCCGCCGGGGCGCCCTGCCCGCCGCCGTGGCGGCCACCCTGTTGCTGGCCGCCTGCGGCGCCAAGGAGGGGGCTCCGGGCGGCGCGCCACCGGGAGGCGGCATGCCACCGCCCGAGGTCGGCGTGGTGCGCGTGAGCGAGCAGACCATTGCCCTGCAGACTGAATTGCCCGGCCGGGTGGAACCGGTTCGCGTGGCGCAGGTTCGCGCCCGCGTCAACGGCGTGGTGCAGAAGCGCCTGTTCCGCGAGGGCAGCGAAGTGAAGGCGGGCCAGGCCTTGTTCCAGATCGATGCCGCGCCGTACCAGGCCTCGCTCGACAGCGCCCAGGCCGCGCTCGCCAAGGCCCAGGCCAACGTCACGCAGACCACCGCCCAGGCCGAGCGCTACAAGCCGCTCGCCGAAGCGAACGCCGTGAGCAAGCAGGACTACATCAACGTCGTCGCCGCACAGCGCCAGGCGGAAGCCGACGTGGCGAGCGCCCGCGCCGCCGTGCAGACGGCCCGCATCAACGTGGGCTATGCCCGCGTGAGCGCACCCATCTCCGGCCGCATCGGACGGGCCCTTGTCACCGAGGGTGCACTGGTCAGTTCGGCCGAGGCCACGCAGCTGGCCGTGATCCAGCAGATCGACACCGTCTACGTCAACTTCACCCAGTCGACCACCGAGGTGCTGCGCATGCGCCGTGCCCTGCAGGCCGGCCAGCTGCGCAGCGCGGGTGACGGGGCCATCGCCGTGCGCGTGGTGCTGGACGATGGCACCGAGCTGCCACGCCAGGGCAAGCTGCTGTTCTCCGACCTGACGGTCGATGCCACCTCCGGCCAGATCACCCTGCGGGCTGAAGTCCCCAATCCGGACGGCCTGCTGCTGCCCGGCCAGTACGTGCGCGTGCGCCTTGCCCAGGCCGAACTGCCGGACGGGATCCTCATTCCCCAGCAGGCCGTCACCCGCGGGACCCAGGGCGACAGCGTCCTGGTGGTCGGCGCCGACGGCAAGCCGCAGCCGCGCCCGGTCAAGATCGGGTCCGCGCAGGGCACCAACTGGGTCGTGCTCGACGGCCTGAAGCCGGGCGAGCAGGTGATCGTCGAGGGCTTCCAGAAGATGATGGTGCCGGGCGCACCCGTGAAACCCGTGCCCTGGAGCAAGGGCGCAAGCGCCCCGGCCGGTGCCGCCTCGGCCGCGAATCCCGCGGCATCTGCAGCGTCCGCGGCGCCGTCGGCGTCTGCCGCCTCCGCGCAGTAAGGATCCGGCACCATGGCCAAGTTCTTCATCGACCGACCCATCTTCGCCTGGGTGATCGCCCTGTTCATCCTCGTGATGGGCGGCGTGGCGATCAAGCAGCTTCCGATCGCGCAGTACCCGCCGGTCGCCCCGCCGTCCATCGTCGTCTCCACCGCCTACCCGGGCGCCTCCGCACAGGTGCTCGAAGATGCCGTGCTCAGCGTGATCGAGCGCGAGATGAACGGCTCGCCCGGCCTCATCTACATGGAGTCGGTGGCTCAGGCCGACGGCAGCGGGCAGATCACGCTCAGCTTCGAGCCGGGCACCAGCCCCGAGCTCGCCCAGGTGGACGTGCAGAACCGGTTGGGCCGCGCGACGCCGCGCCTGCCGGCAGCGGTGACGCAGCAGGGCGTGCGCGTGGACAAGTCGCGCGCCAACTTCCTGCTCTTCGCCATCCTGTCCTCGGACAACCCGGCCATCGACCCGATCGCGCTCGGCGACTACGCTTCACGCAACGTGCTGCCGGAAATCCAGCGCATTCCGGGCGTCGGCCAGGCGCAGCTGTTCGGTACCGAGCGCGCCATGCGCATCTGGATCGACCCGGCCAGGCTGGTCGGCTTCAACCTGTCATCGGCCGACGTGGTGGCGGCACTGCGCTCGCAGAACGCCCAGGTGTCGTCCGGCACGATCGGTGACCTGCCCAACGTGCCCGGTCAATCCATCTTCGCCACCGTGGTGGTCAAGGGGCAGTTGAACTCGGTCGAACAGTTCAACAACGTGGTGGTGCGCGCGAATCCGGACGGCTCCACCGTGCGCATCAAGGACGTTGCCCGCGTCGAGCTCGGCGCGCAGGGCTATGCCACCTCGGCACGGCTGAACGGCAATCCGTCGACCGGCATCGGCGTGCAGCTCGCCCCCACGGGCAACGCCATGGCCACGGCCAAGGCGGTGCGGACCCGCATGGACGAACTGCAGCGCTACTTCCCGCAGGGCGTGAAGTACACCATTCCCTACGACAGCTCGCGCTTCGTCGACATCTCCATCACGCAGGTGGTCGAGACGCTCATCGAAGCCGTGGTGCTGGTGTTCCTCGTGATGTTCCTGTTCCTGCAGAACTTCCGCTACACCATCATTCCGACGGTGGTGGTGCCCATCACCTTGATGGGAACCTTCGCGGTGCTGCTGGCGCTCGGCTTCTCGATCAACGTGCTCACCATGTTCGGCATGGTGCTGGTGATCGGCATCGTGGTGGACGACGCCATCGTGGTGGTGGAGAACGTCGAGCGCATCATGAGCGAGGAAGGGCTCTCGCCCCTGGCGGCCACCCGCAAGGCCATGGGCCAGATCTCGGGCGCCATCATCGGCGTGACGGTGGTGCTGGTCTCGGTGTTCGTGCCGCTCGCCTTCTTCGGCGGCGCGGTGGGCAACATCTACCGCCAGTTCTCGGCGGTGATGGTGACCTCCATCCTCTTCTCGGCCTTCATGGCGCTGTCGCTGACGCCGGCACTCTGCGCCACGCTGCTCAAGCCCGTCGAGGCCGGCCATCACCATGAGAAGAAAGGCTTCTTCGGCTGGTTCAACCGTGGCTTCTCGCGCACGGCCAAGGGCTACGAGCGCGTGGTCTCGCGGCTGCTGCGCCGTGCCGCCCGCTACCTCGTCATCTACGCCGCCATCATCGGTGTGGTGGTGCTGCTCATCGCGCGCATGCCGACCTCCTTCCTGCCCGCCGAGGACCAGGGCACGATGCTGGTGAACGTGCAACTGCCGCCGGGCGCCACGCAGAACCGCACGCTGGACGTGATGAAACAGGTCGAGGGCTACATGCTCAAGCAACCGGAAGTGCAGAGCATGGTGAGCGTGCTCGGCTTCAGCTTCGCCGGCACCGGACAGAACGCCGCGCTGGCGTTCGTCACCCTCAAGGACTGGGATGAGCGCGAAGGTGCCGAGCATTCGGCGCAGGGCGTCGCCGGCCGGGCCTTCGGGGCACTGATGGGCATCAAGGACGCGTTCATCTTCCCGCTGAGTCCGCCACCCATTCCCGAACTGGGCACCGGCTCGGGTTTCAACTTCCGCCTGCAGGACCGCGGCGGCAACGGGCACGATGCCCTGCTCGCCGCGCGCAACCAGCTGCTCGGCATGGCGTCCAAGAGCCCGGTGCTCACCGGCATGCGCCCGGACGGCCTGGAAGACGCGCCGCAGCTGCAGCTCGACATCGACCGCGACAAGGCCAGCGCCCTGGGCGTGCCGTTCGAGTCCATCAACTCGGCCATCTCCACCGCCCTCGGCTCGACCTACGTCAACGACTTCCCGAACGCCGGTCGGCTGCAACGGGTGGTGGTGCAGGCGGATGCGCCGGCGCGGATGCAACCGGACGATCTGCTGCGCATCAACGCGATGAACAGCAAGGGCCAGCCCGTGCCGCTGTCGGCCTTCGCCACGACGCGCTGGGTCACGGGGCCGATGCAGACCATCCGCTACAACGGCTACCCGACGATGCGCATCACCGGTGAGGCCGCCCGCGGCTACAGCAGCGGTGACGCCATGGCCGAGATGGAGCGCCTGGCGGGCCAACTGCCGGCCGGCTTCGCCTTCGAGTGGACGGGCCAGTCGCGGGAGGAGAAGCTCTCGGGCTCGCAGGCCTTCATCCTCTTCGGCTTCTCGCTGCTGGCGGTGTTCCTGTGCCTGGCAGCGCTGTACGAGAGCTGGTCGATCCCGCTGGCCGTGATCCTGGTGGTGCCGCTCGGCGTGCTGGGCGTGCTGCTGGGGGGCAATCTCGGTGGCCTGTCGAACGACGTGTACTTCAAGGTGGGCTTGATCACCATCATCGGCCTGTCGGCCAAGAACGCGGTGCTGATCATCGAGTTCGCCAAGGACCTGCATGCGCAGGGACGCGGGCTCGTCGAGGCCACGCTGGAGGCGGCCCACCTGCGCTTCCGCCCGATCATCATGACCTCGCTGGCCTTCATGCTGGGCGTGCTGCCACTGGTGCTGGCCAGCGGCGCCGGCTCGGCCGGCCAGCGCGCGATCGGCACCGGCGTGATGGGCGGGATGATGACCGCCACCTTGCTCGCCGTGTTCTTCGTGCCGATCTTCTTCGTGGTGGTGCGCCGCATCTTCAAGGGCAGCGAGCGCCAGCGAAAGATGTACGCCCATGAATCCGATGACGGCGCCCCGAAGGCGCCCGCCCAGGGAGACTCCCATGCGTGAGCCCGTTGCATTGATGAAGACCGTCGCCGCGGCGGCGGCCCTGGCCGCGCTCGGCGCGTGCGCCTCGATGGCGCCTGACTACGAGCGCCCCGCGGCGCCGGTGGCAGGGGCCTTTCCCCAGCCGGCGGTGATTCCGCCGCCGGCTGGCGCCTCGGCGGTTGCCCAGACCACCGCGGCCTCCGCATCGGCCACGGCGGCACCGGACCTCGCCTGGCAACAGTACTTTGCCGATGCACGCCTGCGGCGGCTGATCGAGGTCGCGCTCGAGAACAACCGCGACCTGCGGGTGGCCGTGCTCAACATCGAGCAGGCACGCGCCACCTACCAGGTGCGGCGCGCCGACCAGCTGCCGACGGTGGGCGTGGGTGCCACCGCGCAGCGGCAGAACACCGGGGTGGAGAGCCTCTACACGGTGGGCGCCTCCGTGACCGGCTATGAACTCGACCTGTTCGGCCGCGTGCGCAGCCTGAGCGACGCAGCGCTCGCCCAGTACCTGGGCACCGAGGAGGCCCGCAAGGCGGTGCAGATGAGCCTCATCGCCTCCGTGGCCAACGCCTACTACGCGATGCTCGCGGACGACGCGCTGCTCGAGGTGACGAAGCAGACGCTGCAGACCCGCGAGGAGTCGTTCAAGCTCACCAAGCTGAAGTTCGACAACGGCGCCGCCTCGGAGATCGACTTCCGCCAGGGTGAGTCCCTGCTGGAATCGGCCCGCGTCAGCTTCGCCCAGCAGACGCGCCAGCGCGCGCTGGACGAGAACGCGCTGGTGCTGTTGCTCGGCCAGGGCCTGCCGGCCGACCTGCCTGCGGGCCTGCCCCTCACCCAGCAAGGCCTCGTGGCCGACCTGCCGGCGGGCGTGCCGTCCGAGGTGCTG
Source organism: Rhizobacter sp. LjRoot28 (assembly GCF_964253025.1). Taxonomy (NCBI): domain Bacteria; kingdom Pseudomonadati; phylum Pseudomonadota; class Betaproteobacteria; order Burkholderiales; family Sphaerotilaceae; genus Rhizobacter; species Rhizobacter sp. LjRoot28. The sequence goes on along the minus strand of NZ_CAXUQC020000001.1, from coordinate 4,533,371 downwards.
GCCCGGCGGCCCGACGTGCGCCAGGCCGAGCAGCAACTGCTGGCGGCCAACGCGAACATCGGGGCGGCCCGAGCGGCGTTCTTCCCCCGCATCACGCTCACAGGCAGTGCGGGCACCGCGAGCACCGAACTGTCGGGGTTGTTCAAGAGCGGCAGCGGCGCCTGGAGCTTCTCGCCCCAGATCGTGCTGCCGATCTTCGATGCAGGCCGCAACCGCGCCAACCTCGACGTCGCCAAGGTGAACCGCGACATCGCCGTGGCGCAGTACGAGAAGTCGATCCAGGCCGCCTTCCGGGAGGTGGCCGACGCCCTCGCGGGCCGGGCGACACTGGTGGAGCAGGCACGTGCCCAGACCGCGGTGACGCAGGCGGAGGAAACCCGCTTCCGTCTGGCGGACCTGCGCTACCGCAACGGCGCGGCCAGCTACCTCGACGTGCTGGACGCGCAGCGGGCACTGTTCCAGTCGCAGCAGGCCGCGCTTCAGGTGCAGGCGGCCCAGGTGCAGAACCTCGTCACGCTGTACAAGGCGCTGGGTGGCGGCTGGACGGAGCCCGCACCGGCGCGCTGACCCCGCCAACGTCCCGCAATGAAAAAGGTCGCCCGAGGGCGACCTTTTTTTTGATTCGGCGGTACCGCCAGGAGAGGCCGGCCGGACCCGCGAATCACTTCTCCACGAACGCGCGCTCGATGACGAAATGGCCGGGAGTGCTCATGTTGCCCTCGGTCATGCCGAGCTTCTCGAAGTAGACGCGGGTGTCGCGCAGCATCTCGGGGCTGCCGCACAGCATGAAGCGGTCGTTCTCTAGGCTGATGGGCGGCAGGCCGAGGTCGGAGGCGATCTTGCCGGATTCGAGCAGCACCGGAATGCGGCCCTGGTTGCGGAACGGCTCACGGGTGACGGTGGGGTAGTAGAGCAGCTTGTCCCGCACCTGGTCACCAAAGAACTCGTTGGCCGGCAACTCTTCGGTGATGACCTTGTCGTAAGCCAGTTCGGCCACCTGACGGCAGCCGTGCACGAGGATCACCTTCTCGTAGAGCTCGTACACCTCCGGGTCACGGATCATCGCCATGAAGGGCGCGAGTCCGGTGCCGGTGGACAGCAGGTAGAGGTGGCCGCCGGGCAGCAGGTTCTGCGTGAGCAGGGTGCCGGAGGCCTTGCGGCCGATCAGCACGGTGTCGCCTTCCTTGATGTGCTGCAGGCGCGAGGTGAGCGGGCCGTCCTGCACCTTGATGCTGAGGAACTCGAGCTCCTCGTGCCAGTGGGGGCTCACCACGCTGTAGGCGCGCAGCAGCGGCTTGCCGTCGACCATCAGGCCGATCATGGTGAACTGGCCGCTCTGGAAGCGAAAGCCCGGATCGCGCGTGGTCGTGAACGAAAACTGGCGGTCGGTCCAGTGGTGGACCGTCAGGACTTTGGCTTCGTAGAAATTGCTCATGGTCGTGGCAAGGGGAGGTGGAATGGCCGGCAGGCCAACCCGGAAGCATAACGCCTGGGCACGGGGACACCATGCGCAGCGTCAGGGTTCGAAGGGATGGACAGTGTCGCCGAGTGACATCCCCCCGCCAACGATCAATGCGGCATATGGGTATGGAGCCTGCACGGGGCCCGGCGGAACGGGATCGGGACGCCGGTTCAGCGGTTCAACCGGGCCTCGCCGATGCCCTCGAACGCCACGTGCACGGACTGCCCTGCGGCCGCCGGCAGCAGGCCGCACCAGGTGCCGGTGGTCACGACGGTGCCGGCGGGGACGCGCGCGCCGCCCCGGGTGAAGTGGCGCAGCCAGGCCGGCAGCACCCAGGCCGGGTCGCCACAGGCATGGCTGCCGGTGAATGCTTGCGGGGGCTGGTCGCCGACCGTGACGGTGCAGCGCTGCGTCGACCAGTCGCGGCGGGCGTAGGGCACCCACTCGCCCAGCACCAGCGCACCGTGGCACTGCAGGTCCGCCAGGCGCAGCAGCGCCGGCGCCGCGAGACCCTCCGACCAGCGGGAATCGACAAGTTCGATCGACACCGCCATCGCGTCCACCAGCTCGCTGGCGGTGTCCATGTCGAGGTCGGCCGCCAGTTCGGCGTCGACGTCGCGCCCCAGGCGCAGGGCCAGCTCCGCCTCCACGTGGCCGATGCGCAACCGCAGGTCGCTGAGGTCGGCCGGGCTCCGGCGCACGCCCGCCGGTGGCAGTCCCGAGTGCCCGGGCACGGCCTGGCGCGACGGTCCGCCCGACTTCCAGTGCGGTGCCAGCGCCCCGCCGAACCAGCCCAACGTGCGGGCGACACCGGCCTGCACGGCGTAGGCCGACTCGGCGTCGCCCAGGGCGTCGGCCAAGGGAGCCGCCTCCACGGGCGTGCCCTGGCGACGGGCGGCAACAAGGGCTTCGATGACTTCCTGGACGCGTGCGGACATGGGCTTCTCGTTTTCAGGGGGCAATGGGACGCAGTGTCTCGTCCAGCAGCCCGACCAGCAAGGCCCGGCCGTCGTCCTGCACGCGGAATTCGCCGAAGCGGGCGGCCTCGAAGCGGGCCGCGTCGCCTTCGCGGAAGAACCAGGCGTCGGTGACCAGCGTCCAGCGGCCCGACTTGCGCACGAGGACGACCCGCTGCTCGCCCGCTGCCAGCGGTGCGGGGGTCGTGCCAGCGGGCTCGACCCGCACGGCGCGGGAGACCCCGCGGCTGTCGCGCTGGAACACCACCGCGGGAGCGGCCCCGTCGAGGGACATCCCGCCCACTTCGGCGGGCAACTGGAACGCCAGGCGCATGAAGTCGCCCTGCATCAATGAGCGCGGATCCGCCGGCGCCAAGGCCACGCGCAGCGGCTCGCCGCGCGCGATGAGGCGCTCCTTCTGGCCGATGGCGACGTTCGCCACGACGAGGCACAGCAGAACGGCCGCCAGCACCAGCACGCCGGGCCCGCGCCACTGCAGGCGCCCGGGGACCCGCGGGGCCGCACCGACCGGCGCGGGCCGCAGGCCCCAGGCCGCCAGCCCGAGCAGCAGCGCGGCGCCGGCCACGCCGGCGGCCTTGGTGGCCAGCGGCCAGTCGAGCCGGTAGTAGAACGCGCCGATGATCCACACCGCCGCCACGGCAGCGGCCGCGGCCACGCGCCACCGGCCGCTGCCCACACACACCGCCAGCACCACCAGCACCGCGCCGAGCGTGGGCAGCGCGGCCGCCAGGCCGGCGCCCACCACCGTCGCCACGGCAAAGGCAGGGCGTCGCAGCTCCGGCCAGGTCCAGGCCAGCCAGGCACCCGAGGCGAGGGCAAGCAGCGTCGACACCCCCGCCAGGGCGTCCCTGAACGCCGGGCCACCGCCGAAGCCGAAGGCACCCAGGCCGAGCGCGCCCCCCATCAGGAACGTCATCCCGGCCAGCAGTGCCAGGCCGGCCAGCAACGCCAGCAACCAGCCGCTGAGCACCGCTTCCACGGCCGCCGCCAGGCGGGCCGGCAGGAAGGGCTGGGCGCGCAGGGCCGCCAGCCCGATGGCGAGCAGCCCGTGCAAGGCCCACCACAGCGACGTGGAGAACGGCGAGACGTGCCGGTGCCCCGGCGGCATGAGGGCGAAGGCCGTGAAGCCGGCCGCTGCCGCACCGAGCAGCACGCGCAACCAGGCGCGCGGGAGACAAGCGGCCAGGGCGAGGACCGTGGCCACCACCATCAGGGCGGCGGGCCGATCGGGCAGGTCGCGGTAGAAGCGGTAACCGAGCAGCAGCGCGCCGGTCAGCAGCGCCGGAACGGCCAGCTGCTCGAGGAACAGCGGCAGGGACGGCCGGCGCAACGCCCACACCGCGCCCGCCAGCAGCAGCGCCGCCACGCCATACGGCACGGGTCCGTCGCGCATCCAGTCGCCGAGCAGGACGCCGAAGAAGGCCAGCAGCGGCAGTGCGGCCAGCCAGGCGCCGAACCCGGTGAGCAGCACGACCGGCCAGGGACGCTCGTCGCGGCCCGGGTGGGCCGGTGGCAACGCGATGCCGGCGCGCGCGGCGATGGCGGAGAGCCGGCGTTCGAGGTCGACGTTCATGCCGCACCGCCTTCATCGTGCGCGGCCACTGTGCGGGCGACGTGCATGACGGCCTGCACCGAGGCGGCCAGCACACCGGCGGCCAGGAGTCCCAGCAGCAGCCAGATGCCCGCCGAGTCACGGGCGCCGCTGCCGTCGAGCAGCACGCGGGCGAAGCCGGCCACGAGCAGCGCGTCCAGCGCGAGCGCCACCGCACTCAGGGCGAACAGATCGAAGAAGGCGCGTCGCGACAGCACGATCGCGGCGGCGACGAACAGTGCGAGGGCGCTGAAGTAGAGCGGGTCTCCATCGGACTCGAACAAGGCCATCAGCCCGCGTAGGCTGATGACGACCGCGGTCAGCACGACCGCCGTGCGCATCGCCCACGCTCCGGCGCCGGTGACTCGCCGTCCGAGCGGACTGAGCGCCAGCACGAGGCCGATCAGGGCGCACCATGCGGCCAGCGTGAGCGGGAGCCCCTCCGCGCGCACCCCGCGCCAGCCGCTCAGCCCGGAGGCCTCCATCCAGAGCACCACCGCGGTCACCGCCACCACGACCCAGGGCGTCCAGACGACATCGCTGCGCACGCCCAGCGCGAGCGGCAGCCCCAGCCCGGCCCACAGTGCGAAGAGCTGCCAGGCGTCGGCCCCCGTCTGGTAGGTCTGGCCGAAGAACGCCCACAGGGCACCGATGGCCAGCAGGGCAAGGAGCGCCAGGGCGGCGCGCGCCTGTGGCCAGGCCCAGGCCGCCACGCCCGGCACGAGGACGGCCGCCTGCAGCAGCGCGAAGCGCCCGGTGCGGCCGAACGTGGTCCAGTTGGCCGCGATCCAGAGCACGAGCGCGAAGCCGGCCAGTGCACCGGCCGCGACGGCCAGGCCGCGCGCGGTGCGGGCCGCCAGCCCGGCGGGCGGTTCGTCCAGGGCCGCGGCCCCGAGCAGTGTCCTGAGCTGCTCGGCCGGCAGCCCTGCTGTCGCGGCCCGTTCGAGCAGCGCCATGCGAATGTTCATTTCCCAGCTCCCACGGCGCCGCGCGCCGTCCCGGGCCGACTGTAGCCGCACACCCGACTGGCGGTGCGCCACTGTAAGAGCTGACAGATTCCCATGCGCGCCCGGACCTGCGCTAATCCAGGCAAGGTGCCGGACGTTCCGTCGGTGCCCTCCGCAGTTGCACGACCTCATGCCATGACGCCGCTCCGCTTTACCCCCGGCCGCCTTGCCGGCCGCCCTGCCCCGGTGGAGGTCTGATGCTGCGCATCCTCATCGTCGAAGATTCGCCGGTCAACATGCTGCTGACCGTGGCCATCCTCGAGCGCGCCGGCCACGTGGCCCTGAAGGCCGAAACCGCGGCGGAGGGTCTGGCACTGGCCCGCAGCCAACGGCCGGACCTGATCCTGATGGACATCCAGCTGCCCGACATGGACGGCCTGGAAGCCACCCGTCTCGTGCGGGCCGACCCCCGCATCAGCGACGTGCCCATCATCGCGCTCACCGCCTTCGCCATGAAGGGCGATGCCGAGATCATGCGCGACGCCGGCTGTGACGGCTATGTCACCAAGCCCATCCGCTACCAGGAGTTCCTCCAGGAAGTCGAATCCGTGGTCGAGCGGATGCAAGGGCGGCGCCAGCCGCAGTGACTTCGAAGCCGAGGGGCTGCGTCTCGCGGCCGCGTGCCGGGCAGGCGCTGGGTTTGCCCTGTCGGAAGCGGCCCACGCGCGATGCGTGCATGGGCTGACGGACGCCGAGGCGGGTATTGCCTAAGCTGGGGGCGTCATCACACTCCGCGGCGACTCGCCGGCCGACGGCGCCGCCTTTCAAGGAGGACTCCCATGCTTCGTTACCTCGTGCTGCTGGCCATTCGCTCCAGCGTCGCCTACCGCCTCTGTCAAGCGCGACCGCCGGCAGGCATGCCGCCCGCGCGCCCCTTGACCGGCCCCCGTCGCACCGCACCTGCCCATGCCTGACGCCGCACTGGCCCCGCCGCGGGCACGCAACGCCTGGGAGCTGCTGCGCCACACGGTGAGCAGCTGGAGCGACGACTATGCACCCAGCATGGGCGCCGCCATCGCCTACTACACCATGTTCTCCATCGCGCCCCTGCTGCTGATCGTGGTGTCGGTAGCGGGCCTGGTGTTCGGCGAGGAGGCGGCGCGCGGCGAGATCTTCGGCCAGCTCGAAACACTGATCGGGGCCCAGGGGGCCAGCGCGGTGCAATCCCTGCTGCAAAGCACCAACAAGCCGGCCGAGAGCGGCATCGCCACCCTCGTCGGCGTGGTCGCGTTGCTGATCGGCGCCACCACCGTGTTCGCGGAACTGCAGACCTCGCTCGACCGCATCTGGCGCGCCCCGACCCAGGGCGCCACCGGCATCTTCGCGCTGCTGCGCAGCCGGCTCCTGTCGTTCGGCCTGATCCTCGGCCTCGGTTTCCTGCTGATGGTGTCGCTCCTGGTCAGTGCCGCGCTGAGTGCGCTCGAGAACTGGTGGGCACCGGCCTTCGGCGAATGGGCCCTCACCGCCCAGGTCGCGAACTTCGTGTTCAGCATGGCCTTCATTACCGCCGTGTTCGCCATGATCTACAAGTTCATGCCACGGGTGCACGTCGGCTGGTCCGACGTCTGGGTGGGTGCCATCGTCACCTCGCTGCTGTTCTCCATCGGCAAGCTGCTGATCGGCATCTACATCGGCCGCAGCAGCGTGACCTCGGCTTTCGGTGCCGCCGGCTCGCTGGCCGTGCTGCTGGTCTGGGTCTACTACTCGGCGCAGATCTTCCTCATGGGCGCCGAGTTCACCTGGGTCTACGCCCACTCCTTCGGCAGCCGCAAGGGCGTGACGCGGCCGACCGGCCAGGCGCCGCGCTGACCCTCAGCGCGCGGCAACCGGGGTGGCGGCCGGGGCCGGCAGGCCCATCAGCGTCTCGAGGCAGTGCTCGCGGATGCCATAGAAGGCCTTCACCTCGCGGATCTGCTCGAGCACCTGGGCGTTGTCGCGCGGCACGGCCCGTTTGACGGCCAGGATCATCTTGTTCTTGTTGGTGTGTTCGAGGGAGATAAACTCGAACACCTGGGTGTCGTAGCCCGCGGCCTCGAGCAGCAGGGCACGCAGGCCGTCGGTGAGCATCTCGGCTTCCTGGCCCAGGTGCACCCCGTGCTGGAGGATGGGTCGCAGCGGATGGGGCGACAGCAGCTGCGGCCGGATCTGCTTGTGGCAGCAGGGCGAGCACATGATGATCGACGCGCCCGCGCGCAGGCCGAGGTGGATCGCGTAGTCGGTGGCCGTGTCGCAGGCGTGCAGGGCGATCATCACGTCGATGGCCGGGGGCGTGTAGCTGCGCACGTCACCGGCGTCGAAGTGCAGGCCGGCCAGCCCCAGCCGGTCGATGGCGTCGTTGCACAGGCCCACCAGCTCCTGGCGCAGCTCCACGCCGGTCACCTTCGCGTTGCGCCCGAGCGCGCGCTGCAGGTGGTCATGCACGGCAAAGGTGAGGTAGCCCTTGCCCGAGCCGAAGTCGACCACGTGCAGCGGCCGGCCCTTGTCGGTGGTCGCGAGCGGCGAGGCGGCGAGCGCGCCGTCGAAGACTTCCACGAACCGGTTGATCTGCTTCCACTTGCGGGCCATGGCGGGCACCACGCGGTGGCCCGCGTCGGTCACGCCCAGCGCGGTGAGGAACGGACGGTCCATCGGCACCCAGCGGTGCTTCTCCCGGTCATGGGCGGCGGGCTCAGCAACGGGAGCCGCCTGCGCCAGCCTCTTGCGCAGCAAGGTGCGCCGTCCCTTGCGGCTGATCAGCAGCTGGACGTCCTCGGTGCTGGTCAGCAGGTGAACCTGCGAGAAATCGGTGTCGATCAGTTCGCGAAGGCGTTGCAGCCCGGCCTCGGGCGCCAGGTTGCTGGTGAGGTCGCGGGTGGTGTGGCTCGCCACGAAGGACAACTGCAGCTGGCCCTTCAGCACGACCGGCCGCACGGTCACCCGTTCGAGCGTCGCATCAGGCCCCCGGGGCTTGGACAGCACGATGCGCGACAGGCAGGAGGCGGCCAGGCTGCTGGCAGCCAGCGCCAGCAGGCGCTCCGTCGGATCGGATTCGGGGATGGGGTGCTCGGACATGGGAACCTGCGGAGGGCTCCCATTGTAGGAAGCGAACGCTTCAGGCGTGTCGGGCCGCGGTCACGGCGGGCGTTCGGACCGCCGCGGCGGTCAGCACTGGCGCCGCCTGGAGGCGCTGCCACAGCGTCACGGCCTTGTCGACCCAGGCCAGGTACTGGGCGTCGTGGGCGGCATAGAAGGGAATGCCACGAGCGGCGAAGCGGGCAGCGGCGCCGGCAGCGGCAACCTGCTCGGCGCTGGCGCCAGGAGCCGGTTCCACTTCCAGGGCGCACAGCGCCTTGATGCGGTCCATCGGGTACTTGGACATCAGCTGCTGGCGCAGCAGGTCGGCATCGGCAGCGGGAGAATCGAAGTCCATGGCGTCAGGTCCTGTGAGGTCTTGCAGAACCACTGTAGTCGGCCGTTTCGGCGCGTGCTTGAGGGAACTACGCAGCGCGTGTGCCGCATTTCACGGCACCGGGCGCCGTCACAATTCGCTACCAGCATGGCCCGCCGATCCTCCCGCCACCACCACCACGTCTACGTCGTCGAACTCGACGAGGCGATCTGGAACCTTGCCCGCTTCCGGCGGGCCAACCCGGATTACCAGCTGGGCAAGCCGTTCGTCTACGTCGGCATGACAGGGCTCGACCCCGACCTCCGGTTCGACCGACACAAGGCCGGCATCCAGGCGAATCGCTACGTCCAGCTGTACGGGCTGCGCCTGCTGCCCCAGCTCTACGAGGTCTACAACCCGATGCCCTATCACGGTGCATGCGAGATGGAAGTCGAGCTCGGCATCGCGCTGCGCGAGCAAGGCTTCGGGGTGTGGCAAGGCTGAAACGGCCGCGTCCTACAGCACCCGCCGCACGGCACTGACACCTCCGGCGACCGGTTCCTGTTGCAATCAAGTCCCGTGGCCGCGGCGCCGCGCCCTTCGCAAAGGCAACCATGAGCACGACCTTCAACGACCGAGACACCCTCTGGGAACTCATCGAGGACATCAAGTTTGCGATGTTCACCACGCGGCATGCCAACGGCCACCTGCACTCGCGTCCCATGACGACCCAGAACTCGAAGCTCGACGAGCAGACGAGCCTGTGGTTCTTCGTCGGCCGCGACAACGAACTGGTCGAAGACATCGCCACCGACCCCCAGGTCAACGTGGCCTACGGCGACCCGGGCTCCGACACTTGGGTGTCCGTCTCCGGCGAAGCGCGCCTCGTGGAAGACCGCGCCAAGAAGGAAGCCCTGTGGTCGAAGATGACGGAGGCCTGGTTCCCGGGCGGCATCGACGACCCGAACCTCGGCTTGCTCGAGGTGCAGATCACCCACGCCCACTACTGGGACGTGAAGGACAGCAAGCTGGTTCAGCTGATCAAGATGGCCACTTCGGCCGTCACCGGCAACCCGCCCAAGCACATGGGCGAAACCGGTGAAGTTCGCATGAAATGACCGGGCCGACCGCCCTCGACGATGTTTTCCGACGACGCACCCCCTCGTACTTCCACCGGCATCGCCGGTCTTGATGCCATCCTTGGCGGCGGCCTGACGGAGGGCCGCCTCTACCTCGTCGAGGGCTCCCCCGGCACCGGCAAGACCACGCTCGCGCTCCAGTTCCTGAGAGCCGGCGTGCCCCGCGGGGAACTGGGCCTGTACATCACGCTGTCCGAGACGGCCCATGAGCTGCGCACCGTCGTCGCCTCGCACGGCTGGACGCTCGACGGGATCGAACTCTACGAACTGGTGAGCGAGCTGGGTCTCGCCGCCGACGAGAAGCAGTCGGTGCTGCTGCCCTCGGAGATCGAGCTCGGCGAGACCATCAAGCGGGTCGTCGAAATCGTCGAACGCCTGAATCCCGCCCGGGTGGTCTTCGACAGCCTCTCGGAAATGCGGCTGCTGGCGGGCGAACCCCTGCGCTACCGCCGGCAGATTCTCGCCCTCAAGCACTTCTTCTCGAACCGCAAGTCCACCGTGCTGCTGCTCGACGACAAGACCACGCACGAGGGCGACGCGCAGCTGCACAGCATCGCCCACGGCGTGATCAGCCTTTCACAGAGCGAGCAGGAGTTCGGCATCGAGCGACGGCGCGTGCGCATCGTCAAGATGCGGGGCATCAAGTACCAGGGCGGCTCGCATGACTTCGTCCTCGACACCGGGGGACTGCGGGTGTACCCCCGTTTGGTGGCCGCGCAGCACCATACCGAATTCCAGGCGGCGGCGGTGTCCACCGACACCCCGGGCCTGGACGCACTGCTCGGCGGAGGTCTCTTCCCCGGCACCAACACGCTCATCACCGGGCCCTCGGGGATCGGCAAGACGACCACCGCCGTGAGCTGCATGCTGGCCGCGCTTCGGCGCGGCGAGCATGCGACCTATTTCCTGTTCGACGAGGGCATCGCCACCCTGCTCAGCCGCAGCGCCTCGCTCGGCATGGACCTGCAGCCGTACATCGAATCGGGGCTGCTGTCGCTGGTCCAGATCGATCCGGCCGAGATGTCACCGGGCGAGTTCGCTGCACGGACGGTGGACGCGGTGCAGCGCAACAAGACGGGCATGCTGGTCATCGACAGCCTGAACGCCTACATCCAGGCCATGCCGGGGCAGGCGTTCCTGATGCTGCACGTGCACGAGCTGCTGACCTACCTGAACCAGCAGGGCGTGATCACGCTGCTGTTGCTCGGCCAGCACGGGCTCGTGGGCGAGGTGCGCTCGGACGTGGACCTGAGCTACCTGAGCGACGTCATCCTCACCTACCGGTTCTTCGAGACCGCCGGCGAAGTGCGTTCCGCCCTCGCCTGCCTGAAGAGCCGCGTCGCGCCGCACGAGCGCACCATTCGGGAGTTTCGCCTGGGCCCGCGCGGGGTGGAAGTCGGCGAGACCCTGGCTGACTTCGAGGGCATCATGGCCGGCCTGCCCAACTACCGCGGCAAGACGCCGATGCTCGGCGCTCGTCCCCGCGTGGATCGGGCCCCGTGACACCCGCCGACGAACGCATCCTGGTGCTCGCTCCCTGGGGACGCGACGCGGCGGTCATCTGCCAGGTGCTCGAAGCCGCTGGCCTGGTGGCCGTGGAGACGCCGACGCTCTCCCAGTTCACCGTCGCCCTGGGCGACGATGCGGGCGCGGCCTTCATCACCGAGGAGGCACTGGCCGGCGTCGGCCTGGCCCCGCTCACCACCTGGCTGGCCAGCCAGCCGGCATGGTCCGACTTCCCGCTCATCGTGCTGGCCGGCAAGCAGGGCGGCGAGCGGCGGCGCGAAGCCCAGGCGGTGCTCGAGCGGCTGGGCAACGTCGTGCTGCTGGAGCGGCCGCTCCATGCCGAAAGCCTGCTCAGCGCCGCCCGCTCGGCATTGCGCGGACGCCGCCGCCAGCACGAGATCCGCCGCCACCTGCAGGCGCAGCAGCGGGCCGCCGTGGAGATGGCCCGCCTGCTCGACGCGGAACGCCGGGCCAAGGAGGCCACCCGCGAAGCCACGCAGACCCTCGCCTTCGCGCTCACCGCAGCGGAACTGGGCACCTTCCACTGCCCCCTGCCGCTCGGGACGATGGAATGGAACCCGACGGGCCGTGCCCACTGCTGGCTCGACCCGGTCGGCGAAGACGGGGTCGACATCGACCGCTTCTTCGCCATCATCCATCCCGACGACCGCGCCACGGTGCGGGAGGCGCTGGCCCGTGCCATCGGCCGGCGCGAACCCTACGACGTCCAGTACCGCACCGTGTCGCCCCAGGGCGAGTTCCGCTGGCTTCGGGCGAAGGGCATGGCCTATGGTCCGCCGGGCGCGGACGCCGTGCGGTTCGACGGCATCACGATCGACATCAGCGCGCAGAAGGTGCTCGACGCCCAGCGCGAGACGCTGCTCAGCGCCGAGCGGCTGGCGCGCCTGGACGCCGAGCACGCCAGCCGCATGAAGGACGAGTTCCTGGCGACGCTGTCGCACGAACTCCGCACGCCGCTGGCGGCCATCATCGGCTGGACCCACGTGCTGCGGCGCACCGCGATGCTCCAGCCCGACATGGGACGTGCCGTCGACACCATCGAGCGCAATGCGCGCACGCAGGCCCGCCTCATCGACGACCTGCTCGACATGAGCCGCATCATCTCCGGCAACGTGCAGCTCGACGTCGCCCGCCTGAACCTGGCCGCCCTGACCGAGACCGTGCTGGCGTCGCTCGAGCCCACCGCCAACGCCAAGCGGCTTCATGTCAGCGTGCACCAGGACGACCCCAGCACCGCGGTCCGCGGCGACGCGAACCGCCTGCAGCAGGTGGTGTGGAACCTGCTGGCCAACGCGTTCAAGTTCACCCCGGCCGAAGGGCGGGTCACGGTGCGGCTCGGGCGCCGCGACGGTCACGTGCTGCTGAGCGTCACCGACACCGGCCAGGGCATCACCCCGGAGTTCCTGCCTTTCGTGTTCGAGCGGTTCCGCCAGAGCGACGCTTCCACCACCCGGGTGCACGGCGGCCTCGGGCTCGGCCTCGCGATCGTGCGCCACCTGGTTCAGCTGCACGGTGGCGCAGTCGAGGCGCACAGCGACGGACTCGGCGCCGGCGCTCGCTTCACCGTCCGCTTGCCTGCCGCCGATGCCGCCGTCGAGACCGAGCCGCCGTCAGCGCCGGCGGAGGCGGGCGACAGTCCGTGCGCGGCTGCGGGGGAGGACCTGCACGGCCTGCGCATCCTCGTCGTCGACGATGAACCGGACCTGTGTGAACTGCTGCAGAACGAGTTGCAGAACTGCGGCGCCACGGTCTACGCCGCCAGCTCGGCCGCAGAGGCCGTGGCCGAGGTGCTGGCGCATCGCCCGCACCTGCTGCTGACCGACATTGGCATGCCCGACGAAGACGGCTACGCCCTGCTGCGACGCGTGCGAGCACTGGGCCCAGAAAGCGGCGGCGACCTGCCCGCCATTTCCCTCACCGCTTTCGCGGGACCCGAGGACCGGCTGCGCGCGCTGGAGGCCGGCTTTGCCGCCCACATCGCCAAGCCGGTGGAGATGCCGGAGCTGATCCGCCAGGTGGCGACCCTGATGCGTTCGCACGCCATCGCACCGTCCTGAAGTGGTCGAGAATGGCGGACCGTTTCACCACCTCGCGCGCACCGCCATGGCCTTCGCCGACAACCTCAAGCAGCTTCCATCCATCACCCACCTCGCCGGCCTGCAGCTCTTCGACGCGCAAGGGCAACTCGTGGCGACGCTCGAGAACAAGCCCGGCCAGGCCGGCTCGGTGGCGGTGTATCACGCCCTGGTCCAGCGTTTCGGCACCATCCATGCCGAGGCGGCCCGCGAAGGGCTTGCCCTGTATGCGGAGCACACCGAGGACGCTCGGGCCCATCCCGGCAAGCATCCCAACATCGACCGCCTGATCGCCATCAAACAGCACGGCGGGCAGTTCGGGGTCGCCTTCCTCTCCAACTGAGCCGGACCCCCGATGAGCGGCCGCCGGCCGCTGGGCGTTCTGGATCCACCGGGGCGGCACGTTCACCGACGTCGTCGGTCGCCGTCCCGACGGCCGACTGGTCACGGCCAAGCGGCTCTCGGGGAACGCGGAGCAGTACACGGATGCCGCGGTCGAGGACATGCGCCGACTGCTCGGCCTGGCCGAGGGCGAGCCCATCACGCCCGAGCGGGTGGCCTGCGTGAAGACGGGCACCACCGTGGCGACCAACGCGCTGCTCGAACGTCGGGGCGACCGCACGCTGCTCGTCACCACGGAAGGTTTTCGCGATGCGCTGCGCATCGCCTATCAGAATCGCCCCCGTCGAGCGTCGCCTGGATGCCGAGGGCCTGGTCGAGGCCGGCGCGGCGCTGGACGCGACCGGCGCGGCCGCCGAGGCCGCCCTGCGCGCACAAGGGCACGGTGCGACGGACCTGCGGCGGGTCAACCTGCTGCAGGTGCGCTACGACGGCACCGACACCGCCCTGCCGGTTCCGATGGCGAGCCTGGACGACGTGTGCGCGGCCTCCGAGGCGTCCTACCGCAAGCGCTTTGCCTTCCTGATGCCCCAACGCGCGCGGGTGATCGAAAGCGTGTCGGTCGAAGTGATTGCGCCGGGCGCACCCCACGCACGACGAGCCGGACCAGCCCACCGCGCCGCACGCTCCGCCCGCCGGAGCGGCGGTGCCCATCCACTGCGAGGGCGCATGGCGACGCGGCCGGCTCTACCGCCGCGAGGCCCTGCAGCCCGGTGCCGGTGGCGGCCGGCGACCGCTTCGTGATCGACACGCCTGGCGGCGGCGGCTTCGGTACGCCTTCGACCCGAAGGGATGCCCGCCACGAGCCCGGACGCTGCTCATGCGATCATGGGGGCACGGGACGGCCGGGGCGCCGTTCCGCCACGGGAGGCTTCATGCAAACGCTCGACGACATGCTGACCCAGAAGTTGCTGAGCCCCGACCAGCACTTCGAGATCCGCGCCTGGACGGCCAAGGCGCGCACGCCTGAGAAAATCATGGAGATGCCACCGCACCTCTGGCGCGCCCTCGAGCTCGCCAGCGTGCTGATGGACTTCGAGGGCGACGTCGGCACGCCCTGATTCCCGCCCGGCGCCTCCCGGCGCCACAGGACGTCGGGTCGGGACGCGCCGTCGAACCGGTCAGCGGGCCGCGTCGGGCAGTTCGATCTTGATGTCGAGCACCTCGAGGTTGTCCGTGCGCTCGAGGTTCACCCGGATGTCCTCGGGCTTGATCGACACGTACTTCGAGATCACCGCCACCAGCTCGCGCTGCAGTTGAGGCAGGTAGTCGGACGGGCCGGAGCGGCCGTTGCGTTCGTGCGCCAGGATGATCTGCAGCCGTTCCTTGGCGACGCTGGCGGTCTTCTTTTTCTCCCCGAGAAGGAATGAGAGAAAGGACATCGGTTCACCTCCCACCGAACAGTCGCTTGAAGAAGCCGGGCTTCTCGGCGTCGACGAAGCGCATGGGGCGCTCCTCGCCGAGGAAGCGCGCGACCACGTCCTTGTAGGCCTCGGACACATCCGTGCCCGCCAGATGGATCGCCGGCAGCCCCTGGTTGGAGGCGTCGAGCACCGTCTCCGATTCCGGCACCACGCCGATCAGCGGCGTGCGCAGGATCTCCTGGATGTCCTCCAGCGACAGCATCTGCCCGCCCACCACCCGCGTCGGGTTGTAGCGGGTGATGAGCAGGTGTTCCTTGATCGGGTCCTGCCCTTCGATGGCCCGCTTCGTCTTGGACGACAGCATGCCGAGGATGCGGTCCGAGTCACGCACCGAGGACACCTCGGGGTTGGTGACGATCAGCGCCTCGTCGGCGAAGTGCATCGCCATCAGGGCGCCCGTCTCGATGCCGGCGGGAGAGTCGCAGACGATGTACTCGAAGCCCATGTCGGCCAGCTCCTTGAGCACCCGCTCGACGCCGTCCTGCGTGAGGGCGTCCTTGTCGCGGGTCTGCGAGGCGGCCAGCACGAACAGGTTGTCGCACTGCTTGTCCTTGATGAGGGCCTGGTTCAGGTTGGCCTCGTTGTGGATCACGTTGATCAGGTCGTACACCACGCGGCGTTCGCAACCCATGATCAGGTCCAGGTTGCGCAGGCCGACGTCGAAGTCGATCACGGCGGTCTTGTGTCCCGCCAGTGCCAGCCCTGACGCAAAGCTCGCGCTGGTGGTGGTCTTGCCCACCCCTCCCTTGCCGGAGGTCACCACGACGATTTTGGCCATCGGTTTGTCGATCCTTGTTGGTTGATTCGGTTGTAGCGGCTCAGAGCTTCAGCGCCTCGACCACGAGGCGCTCGCCGTCGACGAGGCGCACCTGCGCCGGTCGGCCGAGCACCTCGGGCGGCAGCGCCGTCTCGGTGGTGCGGTAGGTGCCGGCGATGGAGACGAGCTGCGGCTCCATGCAGATGCAGAAGATGCGCGCGCTGGTGTCGCCCTTGGCGCCCGCGATGGCGCGGCCGCGCAGCGGCGCATAGACGTGGATGTTGCCGTCGGCGATGACTTCGGCGCCGAAGTTCACGACCGCCAGCACCACCAGGTCGCGCCCCTTGGCATACACCTGCTGGCCGGAGCGCAGCGGCTTGTCGATCACCAGGGCGCCGGACGGCACCACCGGCCAGACCGGCGGCAGGGCCACCGGCTCGGGCACCGCAGCGACGGCCGGGACGGCCGCTTCCGCTTCGGCGCGAGGCGCGGGCGGCGCAATGGTCAGTGCCGGCGTGTCGCCGAGGCCGGCGGCCAGCGCCTGGGCCATCTGGTCCTCGCTGCCGCCGAGCACGCCCACGGGTTGCAGCCGATGCCGCCGCAACAGCGCTGCCAGCGCATCGAAGTCGATCGGGTCGGTGGACTCGCGCACGGCCTGCAGGTCGATCACGACCGGGTCGTGGTCGAACATGGCGGGCGTGGCGCCGAAGCGGGCTTCCAGTGCGTCGGCGAGCGCCATCAGGTCGGTGGACTTCAGCACCAACGCCATCGCCGTCAACGCGGCGCTTTTCAGATCGAAGAGGGCGGACGGGGAACCGCTGGTTGCTGCAGCCATGAAGAACACGCTTGAAAGGGGCGAAGTGTACCGGCAAGCCGTCGGGCGGGCCGTCGTCACCGGGTGGGGGAACCCTCAGCCGGCACGGGCGAATTCGGCGGCGCGCTCGATGAACTCCGGGTCGGGCCGCACGCCGGTATAGAGCACGAACTGCTCGACGGCCTGCAGCACGATGACCTCACCGCCGGTGATGACGCGCTTGCCGGCCGCCCGGGCCGCGCGGATGAGCGGCGTCTCGACCGGCACGGCAACCACATCGAACACGGTGTGGGCGGCGGCGATGCGCTCCGCATCGAAGGCCAGGTCGTTCGCCTCGGGCCCGCCCGCCATGCCGATCGGGGTGACGTTCACCAGCAGGTCGCCCTCCAGCTCGCCGAGTTCGGGCTTCCAGTCGTAGCCGTAGGTTCGCGCCAGGGCCGGTCCGGTCCGCTCGTTGCGGGCGACCACCGTGCCGCGGTCGAAGCCGGCGTCCTTCAGGGCACAGGCCACGGCCTTGGCCATGCCGCCGCTGCCGCGCAGCACGAGGCGCGCGTCGCGCGGCACCGCATGCGTGTCCAGCAGTTCGCGCACGGCGAGGTAGTCGGTGTTGTAGCCCCGCAGCACGCCATCCGTGTTGACGATGGTGTTCACCGATTGCAGGCGGTCGGCGGAGGCGTCCAGCCCGTCGAGCAGCGGGATGCAGGCTTCCTTGAACGGCATGGAGATGGCGCAACCACGGATGCCGAGCGCGCGGATGCCGCCCACCGCGGCCGGCAGGTCGGTGGTGGTGAAGGCCTTGTAGACGTAGTCCAGACCGAGGGCTTCGTAGAGGTGGTTCTGGAAGCGCGTGCCGAAGTTGCCGGGCCGGGCGGACAGCGACATGCACAGGCGGGTGGTCTTGCTGAGGGAAAGCTTCATCGGTGAGAAATCCAGTGAGGGGAACCGACCCGGGCCAGCAACCCATCGAGGACGGCCCGGTCGGGCAGGTCGGCGGTGCGCTGCTGGATGCGCCAGGCCGCGCACGCGAGGCCGAACCGCGCCGCGTCAGCAAACGGCATGCCTTCCATGAGGGCGGCGGTGGTGCCAGCCACCACGGCGTCGCCTGCGCCAACGGTCGTGCACACCGGCACGGGCGGGACGGCGAGCCGGCACGCGCCCTCCGCGGACAGCACCAGCGCGCCTTCCGCCCCGAGCGAGACCAGCACCTGCGCGGCGCCCTGCCGCTGCAGGTCGAGCGCCGCAGCCAGCAGGTCGTCGGGCCCGGGCAGCGGCCGGCCGGCCATCGCCTCGAGTTCCGTGCGGTTCGGTTTCACGAAGACCGGGCTGGCGCCCGGCTCGTCCGCCACCTGGCGCAGCACCTCGGACAACACCTCGCCCGCCATGTCGAACACCAGCCGGGCGCCCGCGCGGCCCAGCAAAAGCGCGAGGCCGGCCCAGGCCGAGGCGTCGACGCCGGGTGGCAAGCTGCCGGTGAGCAGGCACCAGTCACCGGACCGGACCTCCTGCGCCAGCACGGCGCGCAGGTCTGCCTGCGCCGCGGCGAGTGACGAGGCATCGTAGGCAATGCCGGGCAGGTCCACCGAGGTGGTCTGGCCGCGCCTCGTGTCGGTGAGCTGCAGGTTCTCGCGGATGGCACCCGGCACCCGCGCCATGCGGTCGCGAATGCCGCGCGCGGCCAGGTCGGCCTCGTAGCGGGTGGCGTTGGCCTGCCCCAGCCAGCCGCAGGCGGTGACGTCCACGCCGAGGCTTGCCAGTCCGGCCGCGACGTTGAAGCCCTTGCCGCCGGCCTGGACGTGCTCGGCCGTCGCCAGGTGCGGCTCGCCTGGATGCAGCGTGTCGATCCACAGCGTGCGGTCGATCGCCGGGTTCAGCGAGAGGGTGAACGCGCGGCGGGTCATCGGTGTCGGTTGAGGCGGCCGGTCGGGCCGGCAAGGCGCGGGACGTCGAGTGGCAGGAGGGCGAGCGGGCACTCTACCCCATGACGGGTGCCCGCGTGACGGCCGTGTGAGCCCCGACGTGTTTCACGGGGACACACGCGGCAGGTGACGGCAGACCCGAGGTAGTGACAGAATCGATGCCCCACCACGCGCCATCCCGACGCCCCGGTTGTCCTTGTGACCCAAGACAGCCCGCTCGCGTCGCGGCCTTGCCCACACCCTCCGGCACCGCGCTTGACGATCTTCCGTTTCCGTCGCGTGCGTTCCTGCGCCACGCGCTCCCCTGGAGAGACCCGATGTCCGATGCCAACAAGGGCGGCAGCCCCGACCTGTCCCCCGCCGAAGCCGAACTGCGCGACGCCGCGCTCGAGTACCACCGCAGCCCCGTGCGCGGCAAGATCGCCGTGATGCCGACCAAGCCGCTGTCGAACCAGCGCGACCTGTCGCTCGCCTACTCGCCCGGCGTGGCCTACGCCTGCCTGGCCATCGAGAAGGATCCATCGCTCGCCGCGGAGTACACCTCCCGGGCCAACCTCGTCGGCGTGGTCACCAACGGCACGGCCGTGCTCGGCCTGGGCGACATCGGGCCCCTGGCGGGCAAGCCGGTGATGGAGGGCAAGGGCTGCCTGTTCCGCAACTTCGCCGGCATCGACGTGTTCGACATCGAGCTCGCCGAACGCGACCCTGACAAGCTGGTGGAGATCATCGCGTCGCTGGAGCCCACCCTCGGCGGGGTGAACCTCGAGGACATCAAGGCGCCCGAGTGTTTCTACATCGAGCGCCAGCTGCGCGAGCGCATGAAGATTCCGGTCTTTCACGACGACCAGCACGGCACCGCCATCATCTCGAGCGCGGCGCTGATCAACGGCCTGGAACTCGTGGGCAAGCAGATCGGCGAGGTGAAGCTGGCGGTATCGGGCGCGGGCGCGGCGGCCATCGCCTGCCTCGACATGATGGTCACCCTCGGCGTCAAGCGCGAGAACGTCTTCGTGTGCGACTCCAAGGGCGTCATCCAGGACCAGCGGGAAGACAAGCTCGACGCCTCCAAGCAGCGCTACCTGCAGAAGACCAGCGCCCGCACCCTGGCCGATGTGGTGCGCGGCGCCGACGTGTTCCTCGGTTGCTCCGCGCCCGGCGTGATGACAGTCGAGATGGTCAAGACCATGGCCGAGCGGCCGCTGATCCTGGCGCTGGCCAACCCCGAGCCCGAGATCCGTCCGGAGCTGGCCAAGCTCGCCCGCCCGGACTGCCTCGTGGCCACCGGCCGCTCGGACTACCCGAACCAGGTCAACAACGTCCTGTGCTTCCCGTACATCTTCCGCGGCGCACTCGACTGCGGCGCCACCCGCATCACCGATGAGATGAAGATCGCCTGCGTGCGCGAGATCGCCGCACTGGCCAAGGCGGAGATCAGCGCCGAGGTGGCCTCGGCCTACGACGGCCGCGAGCTGCGGTTCGGGCCGGACTACTTCATCCCCACGCCCTTCGACGCCCGGCTCATCCTGCGCATCGCGCCGGCGGTCGCCCAGGCCGCGGCCGACTCCGGCGTGGCCTCGCGGCCCATCGCCGACATCGAAGCCTATCGCCACTCGCTGACCCGCTTCGTGACCCACACCGGCATGATCATGCAGCCGGTGTTCATGGCGGCCCGCGCGGCGCCCAAGCGCATCGTCTACGCCGAGGGCGAGGACGAGCGCGTGCTGCGTGCCGTGCAGATCGCGCTCGACGAGCGGGTCGTGCGCCCGATCCTCATCGGCCGGCCGGAGATCATCGCCGCGCGCATCGAGCGCGCCGGCCTGCGCCTGCAGGCCGGCCGCGACTTCGAGCTCGTGGACCCGGGCGACGACGTGCGCTTCAAGCAGTACTGGGAGGCCTACCACCGGCTCAACGGCCGCAACGGCGTGTCGCCGGAGAGTGCCAAGTCGATCGTGCGGCGGTCCAACACCGTGATCGCCGCACTGATGGTGCACCTCAAGGATGCCGACGGCATGCTGTGCGGACTGGTGGGTCGCTACGACGCCCACTTCGAACACGTGCGCGACATCATCGGCCTGCGCGAAGGCGCGCGCACCTTCGCGGCGATGAACGCGCTGCTGCTCGACAAGTACACCCTCTTCCTCGCCGACACCTTCGTCAACGAGGAGCCCGATGCCGCCCAGCTGGCGGACATCGCCGCGCTCGCCGTCGAGGAAGTGAAGCACTTCGGCCTGCCGCCCAAGGTGGCCTTCCTGTCGCACTCGATGTACGGCAGCAGCAAGCGGGCCTCGGCGCTCAAGATGCGCGAGGCGCGTGACCTCTTCGTGCAGCGCTGCCCCGACGTCGAGGCCGACGGCGAGATCCACGGCGACGCGGCGCTGAGCGAGGACATGCGGCGCAAGGCGCTGCCGGGCTCCACCCTCACCGGCGCAGCCAACGTGCTGGTGTTGCCCAACCTGGACGCGGCCAACATCCTCTTCAACGTGCTGAAGATGACGGGCGGCCAGGGCGTCACCGTGGGGCCGATCCTGCTCGGCGCCGCGGCCCCCGTGCACGTGCTGACGCCGTCGTCCACCGTGCGGCGCGTCGTCAACATGACGGCGCTCGCCGTGGCGGCCTGCAGCGCCCCTCGCTGATCGGGTAAGCCGCCCGCTGCGGCGGCTCAGTGCGCCCGCGCAGCGGGCGGCGCACCCACGCTGAAGCGAACCTTCAGCAAGGGCAAGGCCTGCGTGCCGAGGTCCTGCTGCGTCAGCACGCGCCCGGGGTGGAGGTACGGCGCCAGCCCGGACGCCGCGCGGCGGTCCATGGCGTAGTAGAGCGTGGCCGGTTCGCCGGCCAGCGCCTGGGCCGTCAGGTAGCCCAGCAGCGCATGCTCCATCGAGTGGTAGCCGTTCTTCCAGTGGTGCTGCGTCGGGCCACCGCCCGGCGTGCCGTCCGGCGCCAGGCCGCCGTGCACCTCGCCCCGCTCGCGGTCGACGAAGTGGCGCAGCCAGTAGGGGCCGCTGCGGGCCAGCCAGGCGCGAGGCGCCGGCTCATCCAGGGCCAGCGTGGAGGCGAGCTGGTCGAGCTCGGCGTGGATCCACCAGCTGCGGCCCTGCTCCGGGCCGTCGGCCGTCCAGCGCGAGGCCCAGGTGCCCTGCACCGGATCGAACGCCTCGGCGAGCAATGCCCGCGCCCGGCTGGTGGCCCAGGCCGCGCTCTCCACATCACCGAGTTGCCGGGCGGCCAGCAGCACCATCCAGAATGCCTTGCCGCTGTGGCCGTAGTCGTTGTGGCGCGCGCTGGGAGCGTCACTTCCGGAGGCAATGGTGCCCAGGCAGCGAGGCGCGTCGCCCACGCAGTAGTGCGTTCGGATGACCGCCACGAGACGGGCCATGTCCGCCCGCCAGCGTGCCGCGCGCTCGCCGGACAGCTGCGGCGTGACCAGCACCATGTACGCATTGAGCGGGTCGAGTTGGGCGACCAGTTCGCGGCGGTCGGCCTCCGACCCTGAGAGGGTCCAGCGCAGCTCCCCGCGCTGTGCATCGACGTGCGACATCACATGGCGATGCAAGCGGTCGAGCGCCTCCAAGGTGACCGGGTCGCGCGTCAGGTGCCAGTAGGCGGCCAGACCCAGGCCCGCATAGGCCAGGTCCTGGGTGGTGCGCTGCCCGACCGGGGGCTGGGGCCGGCCCTCGGCGTCGTGGAAGGTGGCGGCACTGCCGCTGGCCGGATCGAGGGCGCGCTCGCGGATGTCGCGGGCACCGGCCGCGGCCAGCGCCAGCAACGCGGGGTCGCCGGTGAGATGGAAGCCCACCGCATAGGCGAAGGTCTGGCGCGCCTGCATGCGGACGTACTGGCGGCCGAGTTCCGGGCGGATCCAGGCGGGACCCTGCGCGAGTTCGTCGCACGGGCGGGCCGGCTCGAACGCACGGCCATCGTCGCAACGGAACGTTGGGAATCGGCCCGGCGACCGGCCCTGGGCCGCGGGCTCGCGCCAATAGGGCAGCAGGTCACGGCTCGCATGCCGCAGCCAGGCGTCGCCGTCAGGGAGGGCGACCCGAGCGACGGTCGTGGCGGGTGGCGCAGACGCCGCCTCCTCGGCGTGAGTGCCGGCGACAAAAGCCAGCAGCGCCAGGGGCGCCAGCATCCGATGCAAGGAGATGAAGGACAAGGTCATGCGGAGCCTCGACGAAGACTTGATCGGTCAAGTATCGCCAACCGCGGGACGGGACGCGAGCCTTGACTTGGTGCCCCATGGCGCGGGATTCAAACGACGCCCTGTCGCACGCAGCCCGGGGCGTTGTCACCCGACCGGGACCTCGGGTACGCCTTGCCGGAAGCGGTCACACTCGCGCGTCAAGACTCGAACAATTCCAAGGACCATGCCGCTGCTTCGTCGGAACATCCTTCTCGCAGGGGCGATGCTCCCGGTGCTCACGGCCTGCGCCAAGGACATGGCCCGGCTCGCGGAGCGCCCGGTCGATGGCCTGGCCCACGACCTCGGCGTGTGCGCGGCGGCCTACGCGGTGCTGCGCCAAGGCGTGCCACGCCCGCCGGTCGCCGTCACCGGATGCGGCGGTGAGCCGGACTTCGGGACGATCTACCAGGCCGCCTCCCTGACCAAGCCGGTGGTGGCCTTCGCCGCGCTGCGGCTGGCCATGGCGGGGCGCCTGGACCTCGACGCGCCGGTGTCCACGCACCTGCCGGACGGCTACCGGCACTTCCACCCGGTGTGGGACCGATCGGCCACTGATGCCCATGACCTGGTCTCGGTCCGCACCCTGAGCCGCATCTCCGCCCGACAGTTGCTGAACCACACCTCGGGGCTTCCGAACTGGTCGAACGGACCGCTGACCCTGGCGTTCGAGCCCGGCCAGCGCTGGAGCTACTCCGGGGAGGGCTTCATGCTGCTGCAGGCCGTCGTGGAAGCGGTCGCCGGCATGGAGATCTCCGCATGGCTGGACGAGCAGGTGTTTCGACCGCTGGGCATGGCCGACTCCAGCCTGGTATGGCGGAGCGACTACGAAGGCCGCGCAACGGCGGGAGACCTGGGCTTCGGCCTGCGGCGACGCGCCCGGTTCCGGTACGCCGTGGCCGCAGCCTCGCTGTACACCACCGCGGCCGACTACGCGCGTTTCATGGCGGCCGTGCTCTCCGATGACCGCTTGCTCGCCTGGATCGTCGACAAGCCCGCGCCGGTGGAGGCCGCGCTCGGCCTGGCATGGGGACTGGGTTGGGGCATCGAGCGCGCGCCGGATGGCCCGAACCTCTGGCAGTGGGGAAACAACCCGGGATTCCGGGCGTTCGCCATGGCATCGACCACCTCGAAGGACGGCTTCGTCGTGCTGACGAACCACCATGGCGGCATGCCCCTGGCCGCCTCGCTGGCACGCACGGTGCTGCCATCGGAGCACCCGGTATTTCGCTTTCCCAGGGTGGCGTAGCGGCCGGGGGCTCGTCAGCCCGGGCGCAGGAAACGCAGCAGCGCGTCGTTGACCTTGCCGGGCGCCTCGTGATGCAACCAATGGCCCGCCTCGTCGAGGTGCAGAACGCGCGCGTCGTCGCACATCCCGGCGGCACGTTCGGCGAGCGCCGCATCGAGAAATGCATCCCGGCGGCCCCAGATGATCTGCACCGGCACCTGGATGCGCCCATGCGCAACCCCATTGAACGGCAATGCCCGGTACCAGTTGAGCATGCTCGTCAGGGCGCCGGCGCGAGCCCAGTCCTCGCGGTACGTGCGCAGGAGATCGTCGCCGATGGCGCCCGCCCGACTGGTCGTGACGAGGGCGTTGCGCAGCCACATGAAGTCATTGGCGGCCAGCGCCAGTTCGGGAAGCGCGGGCAGCTGAAAGAACCCGACATACCAGCTCTTGAAGAGCTGCCCCGGGTTGGTCACCGTGTGACTGCCCATCGTCGCCGGATGCGGTGCGTTGAGGATGGCCATCCGTTCCAGTCCCTCCGCGCCACGCGAGGCGAGATGCCACGCCACCAG
Source organism: Rhizobacter sp. LjRoot28 (assembly GCF_964253025.1). Classification (NCBI taxonomy): domain Bacteria; kingdom Pseudomonadati; phylum Pseudomonadota; class Betaproteobacteria; order Burkholderiales; family Sphaerotilaceae; genus Rhizobacter; species Rhizobacter sp. LjRoot28. The sequence goes on along the minus strand of NZ_CAXUQC020000001.1, from coordinate 4,508,942 downwards.
ACCACCCCAATCGTGGCCAACCACCGCGTAGCGATCGGCCCCGAGGGCGCGAGCCAGATCCTCGACGTCGTCGGCCAGGGCGTCGATCCGGTAGGCGCTCCGGCCCGTTGGCTTGCTCGTCTGCCCGTAGCCGCGCTGGTCGGGTGCGACGACCCGCAAGCCGGCCTCGGCAAGCGGCGCCATCTGATGGCGCCAAGCCGCGCTCGACTCCGGAAAGCCATGCAGCAGCAGCACCAGCGGGCCGTCATCGGGCCCGGCTGCAGAGGCATGGAACTCGAGGCCGTTGGCGCGAAGCTGGAGGTGGTCGATGACGTTGTTCATGTGAGGGAGGCTGCGACACCCATTGCCGCGGCCACGGCCCCATTCGGCAATCGTCATACCCGGGCGCACTGCCACCGAGAGGGCAGCCGCTGCGGCAACGCCGGAATTGCGACCCCGGCCAGGTCACTGCCCATGCGAGCTTGTCGCTCCAACATGGGTCGACCCGAGCGCCAGCCCGCTGCCTCAGGGCGCGGGGTGCTTGCGCGCGTTGCGCAGCCGCTTCGCGGCCACCGCGGCCTCAATGTCGATGCCCGCGTGATCGGCCAGCTGGACCAGGTACATCAGCACGTCGGCCACCTCGTCGGCGATGCGCTCACGCGTTGCCGGATCATCGCTCGCCGCAACCGATTGCTCGGGGGTCATCCACTGGAACACCTCGGCCAGTTCGGCCGCCTCGACCATGAGGGCCATGGCGAGGTTCTTGGGCGTGTGGAACGGCTGCCAGTGCCGCTCGGCAGCGAAGTCGCGCAACTGCGCCTGCAGGTGATGGAGGTCCATGGGCTGCGCGGGCGTGCGACCGCCTCGTCGAGAGAAAGGTCGGGGGATTCTAGTCAGCCAACGCCCGGCGAACCGATCTGGGGCACGGCGCGCGGCATGGAACTTGCCACTTCGGCCCGTCCTTGCAGTTGCCCGTCAACCCGCTCGCGAACCGGAGGTGCTCCATGACACCAGGCCATCTGAAACCCGCGCTCAATGCGTGGCACCTGTGGGGCCTGGCCGTCGGCCTCGTCATCTCCGGCGAGTACTTCGGCTGGAGCTACGGCTGGAACTCGGCCGGCACGCTCGGCTTCCTGGTCACCGCCTCGGTCGTCGCGGTGATGTACACCACCTTCATCTTCAGCTTCACCGAACTCACGACGGCCATTCCCAACGCCGGCGGACCCTTTGCCTATGCCAGCCGGGCGTTCGGCCCCACGGGCGGTTTCATCGCGGGCTTCGCCACCCTCGTCGAATTCGTCTTCGCGCCGCCGGCCATCGCCATGGCCATCGGCGCCTACCTGCAGGTGCAGTTTCCCGCCGTCCATCCGAAGGCCATGGCCGTCGGGGCGTACGTCATCTTCATGGCCCTCAACATCGTCGGCGTGCGAACGGCCGCCACCTTCGAGCTGATCGTCACCGTGCTGGCCATCTTCGAACTGCTGGTCTTCATGGGCGTGGTGGCGCCCGCCTTCTCGATGGCCAACTTCGTCGCCCATGGCTGGGCCGGCCAGGACGGGTTCAGCAGCGCCGCCTGGGCCGGCATGTTCGCCGCGATTCCCTTCGCGATCTGGTTCTTCCTCGCCATCGAGGGCGTGGCCATGGCCGCGGAGGAGGCGCGGGACCCACGGCGCACCATCCCCATCGCCTACATCGCGGGCATTCTCACGCTCGTGGCGCTGGCCCTCGGGGTGATGCTGTTCGCAGGCGGGGTGGGCGACTGGCGGCAGCTGGCCAACATCAACGATCCGCTGCCCCAGGCCATGAAGGGGGTGGTCGGCGAGAACAGCGGCTGGCTGCACATGCTGGTATGGATCGGGCTCTTCGGCCTGGTCGCCTCGTTCCACGGCATCATCCTCGGCTACTCACGGCAGATCTTCGCGCTGTCCCGGGCGGCGTACCTGCCCGGCTGGCTCGCGGCCATCCACCCCCGCTTCGGCACGCCCCACCGGGCCGTGCTGGCCGGTGGTGTCATCGGCATCGCGGCCATCTTCAGCGACGAGGTGTTCTCCTTCGGCGGGCAGACCCTCACCGCCAATATCGTCACGATGGCGGTGTTCGGCGCCATCGTGATGTACATCATGTCGATGCTGAGCCTCTTCGCCCTGCGCCGCCGGGAGCCGCAGCTCGAGCGTCCCTTCCCCGCGATCGGCTACCCGCTGTGCCCTGCCGTCGCGCTGGTGCTGGCGATCGTCTGCCTGGTGGCCATGGTGGTGTCCAACACGCTGATCGCCGCGGTGTTCGCCGGCCTGATGGCGCTGGCCTGGCTGGTCTTCATGCGCGGGGGCCAAGGACGGCGGGAGGCCGCCGCCGCGCTGGCCGCCCTGCGCACCTGATCCCATGGCCTACCGGGCACGTGTCGGCCACGAGTCGTGGCAGTTCGACGACCTGAAGGGGGTGTTGGCGCGCGCCACCCCGCTGCGATCGGGTGACGTGCTGGCAGGCATTGCCGCCGGCAGCGCGGCCGAGCGCATGGCCGCCCGGCTCTGCCTGGCCGACGTGCCGCTGCAGCGCTTTCTCGACGAGGCTCTCGTCCCCTATGAGTCCGACGAGGTGACGCGACTCATCATCGACAGCCACGACGCCTCCGCCTTCGCCCCGGTGTCCGCCCTGACCGTCGGCGGCTTTCGCGACTGGCTGCTGTCCGATGCAGCGACGCCGGAGGCGCTGTCTGCCCTGCACGCCGGCATCACGCCCGAGATGGCGGCGGCAGTGTCGAAGCTGATGCGCAACCAGGACCTGATCCTCGTCGCCCACAAGTGCCGCGTCGTAACGCGGTTTCGCAACACGCTCGGCCTGCCCGGCCGGCTGTCGGTCCGCCTGCAGCCCAATCACCCCACCGACGACCTGCGCGGCATCGCCGTCTCCACCCTCGACGGCCTGCTGTACGGTGCGGGTGATGCCGTGATCGGCGTCAATCCGGCCACCGACAACCTGCCCGCGCTCATCGGCCTGTGGCAACTGCTGGCCGACGTCATCGGTCGCTTCGACATTCCGACGCAGTCCTGCGTGCTGACGCACGTGACGCAGGCCGTGCGCGCCATCGACCAGGGGGCGCCCGTCGACCTGGTGTTCCAGTCGGTGGCCGGCACGCAGCAGGCCAACGCGAGCTTCGGCATCGACCTCGCGCTGCTGGCCGAGGCGCAGCAAGCCGCCCTGTCGCTGCGCCGCGCGACGGTGGGCGACCCGGCCACGGCGAACGTCATGTACTTCGAGACGGGCCAGGGGTCGGCGCTGTCGGCCAACGCCCATCACGGTGTGGACCAGCAGACCTGCGAGGCCCGGGCGCAAGCCGTGGCGCGTGCGTTCTCGCCGCTGCTGTGCAACACCGTGGTCGGCTTCATCGGCCCCGAGTACCTCTACGACGGCAAGCAGATCATCCGCGCGGGTCTGGAAGATCACTTCTGCGGCAAGCTGATGGGCCTGCCGCTCGGTTGCGACGTCTGCTACACCAACCATGCCGAGGCCGATGGCGACGACATGGACACGCTGATGACCTTGTTGGCCAATGCCGGGCTCACCTTCCTGATGGGTGTGCCCGGCGCCGACGACATCATGCTGAACTACCAGAGCACCTCCTTCCACGACGCGCTCTACCTGCGCGAACTCCTCGGCCTGCGCCGCGCGCCGGAGTTCGAGGCATGGCTGGAGCGCATGGACATCGCCGACGCGACCGGGCGCCTGAGACCGGTGGACGAAGCCCATCGGCTGATCGCCCACCTCGGGGCGGAGAGGATCAACCGATGAGCCTGCCCCGCGACATCGCACTCGATCCGTGGCACGCCCTGCGCGAACATACCGCGGCGCGCGTGGCCCTGGGCCGTGCGGGCAGCAGCCTGCCCACGCGCGAGGTGCTGGCCTTCGGCTGCGACCATGCGCTGGCGCGCGACGCCGTGCACCGCCCGCTGGAGGCCGACACACTCGCGGAGCAGATCGCCGCGGCCGGCTGGCCGGTGCACCGTGTGCACAGCGCAGCGCCCGACCGGGCCACCTACCTGCTGCGACCTGACCTCGGACGCCGGCTCGACGAGGCCTCCGCGGCCCGACTGGCCGAGGTCGCGGCCGGAGCGATCCGGCCCCCGGTGGTGTGGGTGGTGGCAGACGGTCTGTCCTCGCTGGCGACCAGTCGCCATGCCTTGCCGCTGCTGGAGGCTGCGCGCCGGATCGGCCCGCCGGCCTGGGCCGGGGCCCCGGTGGTGGTGGCCGAGCAGGCCCGGGTGGCGCTCGGCGACCCGGTCGGCGAACTGTTGGGCGCAGCGCTCGCGGTCGTCCTGATCGGCGAGCGACCCGGGCTCAGTTCGCCTGACAGCCTCGGCATCTACCTGACATGGGCGCCGCGGCGCGGACGGGTCGACGCGGAGCGCAACTGCATCTCGAACGTGCGGCCGGAAGGTCAGCCGGTGGCCGAAGCGGCCCGGCGGCTGGTGTGGCTCGCCACCGAAGCCCAGCGTCTGCAGCTCAGCGGCGTGCAGCTCACCGACCTCAGCGGCCCCGCCGCTGCGTTGCCGGGTTGACCAGGCAAGTCGCCACGCAGGCGAAGGCGGCCACAGGCCCGCGCGGCGTTTCAGCCGCGGTAGGAATGGGCCACCATGGCTTTCAACTCCGGCGACGCGGCCATCACCTCCGGCGAGGAGTCGTACCGCGGCGGCTGGACGCGATAGTCCTTGTACGCCGACGGGTCCTCGCCCGGCTCGCCGGCCTCGGCGGCGGAGATCACGTTGTACAGCTCGCGCGCCGTCACGTAGTGCAAGGCGTACCCCGGGCGGTCCCGGTACATCGCCTCGAGGTGAGAGAACATCACCTCCATGTCGGGGCCCAGGGCCACCTCGCCATCGGAGGCGCCATGCGTGTGCGTCTTGACGATGATCCAGTTCTCCTTGCCCTCGATGGCGATGCCGGTCTCGACCCACTGCTCGACGCGCCGGGTCGTGACCGGTTGCTCGTTGTCGAGGGCGTCCCCGAAGATGCGCAGCTTGCCGTCCCGCTTGAAGGGATGGAAGGGCCCGTTGACGATCATCAGGTCGCGTGGCGAGCGGTCGTGCCGGTGTCCGCCGACGCACACCGGCTCGCCGGTGTCATGGGACTTGGGCCGCGCGGGGTCGTCGCTCGCGTAGTAGATGGAGTTGATCTGGCGCGGGCGCGCGTCGTTGTAGCAGGGGAACGTGAAGTCGGCATAGCAGCCGGTTTCGCGCAGGATGCTGATCTCGTCGTTGACGCCGCAGTACTGGCCGCCCCGCGAGTTGTCCAGGGCCCAGTCGCCGTGGATGAAGCCGTACTGGCGCCGCCCTTCGACGGTGCCGAAGATGCCGAACAGGGCGTACTCCTCGACGCATCGCTGCAGGGTGGCCCGCAGATTCGCCGACGTGTCGGGGTTCTGCTTGCCATGGTGCAGGTGGAGCTCGACTTCGCCGTAGCCGGCCTCGCACAGCGAGACGAGGCGCTTGAGCCAGCCGTGGTCGTGGTAATGCGGCGGATAGAACCAGGTGCGCCGGGGTTTGGTCCCGCGGCTGTCGCGGTGGGCGTCGGCAATGCGCGGGTACTCGCGGAGCAGGTCGTCGACGCGCTGGTGCCCGAGTTCGACGCTCGCCTTCCCGGTGCCCGGCTCGTAGTGGTCACACATGCAGAAGAGCACATGCACGGTGCCGGGTGTGCGCCGCGCGGACTGGCGCCGCCGGTGCAGATACCAGGACGCGCTGACGGACGCCAGCATGGCGATTTTCTTGACGATGGACATGGGCTCAGTGCTTCTGTGCGTGGAGGTCGAGGGCGTTGACGCGGCTCGCCCATTGCAGCAGCGCATGGCGGTCCCACAGCGCCATGTAGTTGGTGGGCTCGTAGCGCCCGGCTTCGTGCAGCGCGCGTCGGGTCGGCGAGGTGGCGAGCGCGCTTTCCCGTGCCCCCTCATTGGCACCCATGTTGAACAGGTGCCCGCCGGACTCCGCGACCAGCTCCCGCAGGTAGTCCAGCCGCGGGCTCACCTCTGCGAGCTGCGGATCGAAGAACCAGCCGATGCCGAAGAGACCGCGCACGTCGGGTTGGCGCTCCATCAGCCCGGCCACGGTGAGGTAGAAGCGGCGCCAGCCTTCGGGCGTGAACTCGGCCATCAGGTCGGCATCGTGGGAATCGGTGTGCATGTCGAACACCGGGCCGGTACCTCCCATCCTGGCCACGCACCAGAGGCCGGTGAGGATGCGGCCCAGCCGCTCGCGGCGCAGGCCGCGCACCGGCATGTCATAGCGGTTCAGCTTCTGCACACCGGCCGGGATGATGCGACCGCTGCAGACGCCGAGATCCTTGAGGTAGGCATCGACGCTGTGGTGATAGAACTCCGGCAGAGGCCTTTGTGCGGCCGCCTCGTCGAGGATGCGGGTGTAGTTCTTGACGTACCAGCCCTTGACGGTGTCCGTGAGCGAAGACGACGACGCCACCGCGGGCGCACGCGCCTGAATCAAGGCGAGCAGCAGCAGCTGGTGATAGGCGCTCGACGCCGGCGAGCCTCGCCCTCCCAGGTCGGTCAGCAGGCTGGCGAGCTCCGGGTTCACGTGCGAATACGAGGGGCGCGACAGGCCAGCGGCGCCATCGTCGGCCAGGCGCAGCGCGCGTTCCAAAGGTGCGCGGGCCAGCACGCCGGGATGCCGCGTTTCGAAGGCGGCGCGACGGGTGGAGATCAGCTCGTTCAGTTGATCCAGCATGGCATTCCTTGGAGACCGGTGCGGACGTCAGCCACCGAGCCCCGGAGTCTAGTGGCGCCCACGGGCCGCGGCGCCCCCCTTGGTGAGGGTGACGCGGGCGCCGGTGCCGGACGCGCAAAGCAAGCCTCATGGCGACCGTGTGCCGGCGTGGACGGCAAAACGGCCCCGGGCGAGCCCCGATTGCCAAGCCCGGGTTCGACGGGCAGGCGGGTTGTTTGACGCACCGCAACGCAAAGCGCGCCCGATCGGCGTGAAATCCCTATGCCGAATAAGCCTTTCGATTTTTAGGATTAATCATGACCCGCTCCTCGACGCTCCTCACCCGCAGCACGCTGCTGCTCGCCCTCGCGGCCCCGTTCGCCGTTCAGGCGCAGGCGGTCGACTCGCCCTGGCTCGTGCGCGTTCGCGCCGTCAACCTCGACAGCGCCAACAAGGATTCCACCGGCCTCGGCCTGTCGATCAACGACAAGGTCCTGCCCGAGATCGACTTCTCGTACTTCGTGACGCCGCAGTTCGCGGTCGAGCTGATCCTGACCTACCCGCAGAAGCAGAAGATCCGCTCGAACGGCGTGGAGATCGGCACGCTCAAGCACCTCCCGCCGACCCTCACGGCCCAGTACCACTTCACGGACTTCGGGGCCTTCAAGCCCTACGTCGGCGCCGGCGTGAACTACACGCGGTTCTCCAACGTGAACTTCAACCCGGCCGTGGCCGCCGCCCTGCAACCGTCGGTGGACAAGAACAGCTGGGGCTTCGCCCTGCAGGCCGGCATGGACTACGAGGTGTCGAAGAACCTCTACGTCAACTTCGACGTGAAGAAGGTGCAGATCCGCACGGACGTCTCGTCGTTCGGCACGAAGGTGGGCGAGTTCCGCGTGGACCCGTGGCTGATCGGCCTGGGCATCGGCCGCCGTTTCTGAGCCTTCGCACCGATCGCGACGACGCACCGCGCGCCGCGATCGATCCGACCCCTTCCGAGCGGGGTCGTCCCTGCACCGGTCCACCCCTCCGAGGCCCGCGAAAGCGGGCCCGCGCCATTCCATGCCTGTCGAACTCTATTCACAGGGCGGCCACCGCTGCCTGATGTTCTCCGACCTCAGCGGCCATGGCGACGACATCGTCCAGGCCAACCAGTTCCTCATCGTCGACGGTGACACCGGCGCCATCATCGATCCGGGTGGCAACCTGGCCTACAACGAACTGCATGTGGCGATGTCGCGGCACATCTCGCCGCAGCGGCTGTCCTGCATCCTGGCGTCGCACGCCGACCCGGACATCATCGCCTCGCTCGACCGCTGGATGACGTCCACCAGCGCGCCGCTCTACATCAGCACGCTGTGGGCGCGCTTCGCGCCGCACTTCTGCAAGCCGGGCAAGACCGAGGGCCGCATCGTCGGCATTCCCGACGCCGGCATGCGCATCCGCGTCGGGCGCAGCGACCTGGTCGCCCTGCCTGCCCACTTCATGCATGCCGAGGGCAACTTCCAGTTCTGGGACCCGGTGAGCCGCATCCTGTTCTCGGGTGACCTCGGCGTGTCGCTCGGCGGCGAGCCCGAGACGTTCATCACCTCCCTCCCGGCCCACATCCCGCGCATGGAAGCCTTCCACCGCCGCTACATGGTGAGCCGCAAGATCCTGCGGCTGTGGGCCCGCATGGTTCGCAAGCTGCCGATCGACATGATCGTGCCGCAGCACGGCGCACCGCTTGCAGGCGCGGCCGTCGGCGAGTTCATCGAGTGGGTGCAGACCCTCGACTGCGGCATCGACCGCATGAGCGAGCGCGACTACGCCGTGCCGGACTGAACAAGCCGCTGCCGCTGCTGCTGTTACCGCATGCGGGCCCCATGCGCCGCCCGCGCTGCCGGCAAGGTCATGCCGGCCCCGTTGACACCAACGCTGAACCGACCAACACTTAACTGGTCGGTTTATCGGAACGTCCACGGAAGGAGAAGCCATGAGCACAGCGCCCCGCCGCCTCACCCCCGCCGATCTGGCGACGCACCCGGTCGTCTCGCGAGAGGAATGGCTCGTCGCCCGCAAGCGCCACCTCGCCCACGAGAAGGAGTACACCCGCATGCGCGACCGCCTCAGCGAGGAGCGGCGCGCGTTGCCCTGGGTCCGCATCGACGAGGCCTATCGCTTCGACACGCCGTCCGGCACGAAGACGCTGGCGGAACTGTTCGGCCCGCGCAGCCAGCTCTTCGTCTACCACTTCATGATGGCGCCGGGGGATGCCGAAGGCTGCGCCGGCTGCTCGTTCCTCGCGGACCACCTGGCACCCTCGGTGGTCCACCTCGAACACCATGACGTGAGCGTCGTGATGGTGTCGCGCGCGCCGCTTGTCGAGATCCAGCGCTACCAGCGGCGCATGGGCTGGCAGCTGCCCTGGGTATCGTCGCAGGGCAGCCGCTTCAACCACGACTTTCACGTGTCGTTCACGCCGGAGGAGGTCGCCTCGGGGCAGGTCAACTACAACTACACCGACATCGCGCCCTGGGGCGAGGACGCCCACGGCATCAGCACCTTCTACCGGGACGAACAGGGCCAGGTCTTCCACACGTACTCCTCGTATGCGCGGGGCGGCGAGGCGCTGTTGGGCGCATATGCGGTGCTCGACATGATGCCGCTCGGGCGCAATGAAACCGGCGAGGATGGCGCGATGCTCGACTGGATGCGCCGGCACGACGCCTACGACGACGCGCCGGCCGACAAGCCCGCGGCGGGCGACACGCAGACCTGCTGCGCGGTGTAGGCGCCGAGGTGGCCGCGTCGCCTGCGCTGCTGTGCCTGGCCGCCATGGCGGCCGGCCTCGCGTTCGACACCCGCGAGGTTCCGCTCGAGGTGCTGGCCGCCTGGTGTGCCGATCCGGCGTCGCCATGGCGCTCGATGCTCCGGCACTGGACGACGATGCCGGCGTCTCACGGACTGATGCTGGCCGCAGCGCTCGTGATTCCGCTGCCTCATGCGCCGCGCATGCAGCGCGTGATGTGCGCGTTCGCCATGACGGCGGGCATGTCGGCCTCGGCCCTTCTCACGCCGGCACTGGTGTTTGCGACAGGGCTGCCACCCGCCTCTGCCCTGCTGGTCGGCATGGCGATGGGCCTCGCCTCCGGATTGGCGGCCAGCCACTTCGTGCGACGCCGGGCGGACGTCCGCTGGCGAGGCGCGCGCGGCGCACTACTTGGGGCGCGGCCTCACCAGCCCTGAACCGGGCTCGGCGTGGTGACCGAAGCGGATCGCCTTCACCGCCTGCGCCACCGACCTGGCCGCGTTACGCACCTCCTCCTGGACAGCCGTGTCCCGGTCCAGGGTGTCGTGGCTCGTGGCATACGGCTCGTAGTAGCCGATGAAGCGGTCGAGCCGGCTCAACGCACCGGCGTCGATCAAGCCCATCCATTCGAGCCAGTCGGACAGCGCTCGCCGCACTCCTTCGATGCCGGCCACGTCGCCGTGCACGACGACCCCGTAGGCGCGCCCGGCCAGGTGCTTCGGGTAGGACCAACCCGCCAGTTCGATCGCCTTGGCCCGGTCGGCCTTCTTGCCGCCGGTGCTGGTCGGGTCCGGGTTGCCGCCGTCGGCGCACACCAGGCGATCGATCATGAGCTTGAGCGGGCTGGCCGCCTGGTACCAGTAGACCGGCGTCAGCAGCAGCACGCCGTGCGCCTGCACCCAGCGTTCGTAGATCTCGTTCATCCAGTCGCCGGTCTGGCTCAGCGCATGGTTCGGGTAGCAGCTGCAGGGCCAGTGGCACAGCGGCATCGCGGTGGACACGCAACCCTTGCAGGGGTGGATGTGGCGGCCGTAGTCGGACGTGAGCCAGCTGAGGTCGAGCAGGTCGGTCTCGATGCCCTCGGCCTCGAACGCCAACCGCGCAAGCCGGGTCAGCCGGTATGTCTTCGACATCTCGCCCGGGCAAGTCCCGTCGTTGCGCGACCCACCCGCCACCAGCAGCACCCGGCTCGGCCCGCCCGGCTCGTGCCACCGGGCCTGCGCCGCCTTCAGGCGCCGATGGGTCTCGGCCCATTCGATGGAGAGGTCGTAGTCCGGGTCGGCGAAGCCGGGCCCCGCCTTCTCGGTGCGCGGCGCCTTGCGGCCCTCGGTGTAGGCCTGCCAGGCAATGGCCTCCAGGCGGTCGATGGCCGCCTGTTCCGGCGCGAACGCCGGGTCGAAGAAGGCCTGCATGAAGCGCTCGCGAAACACCTCGCGGCTGTGCGGCTCGGGGGCCTGGCCGCGGCGGATCTCGATCGACATGGGAAGCCTCCTGGGGTGAGGCCCCCGAAGGGCAAAGGACGTTCCCCGCCGGTTCAGGACGGGGGCGGCGGATGAAAGGTGCAGCTGTCGCCGCTGGCCTCGCGCGAGACCTTCACGCGGCACACCGGGGGCGAGACGCTTCCCATGGCACGTGCGATGAAGCGGCACAGGTTCTCCAGCGTGGCCGCGCCGAGGCCGGGCACCTCGTCGAGCAGCCGGTGGTCCAGTGCATCCCGGACGACGGCGATGGCCGCCCGCAGGTGGGCCAGGTCCACCACCATGCCGGTGACTGCATCGGGCTCGCCGACCACGGCCACCTCGGCCTGGTAGGTGTGGCCATGGATGCGGCGGCTGCCCTCGGCCTCTTCGGTGACGGTGCGGTCGAGCGTGTGGGCGGCTTCGAAGAAGAAGCGCTGGGCAATCTCGAAGCTCATCGGATGCCGGTGATCTTGTGGGTTTGCAGGCTGAGCTTCCACGCCGGCCGCGACAGGCATTGGGCAATGCAGGTGGCCGTGTTCTCCTCGCGCGCAGGGCCGTCCATCGGCTGCAGGTAGCGGTGCGAGAACGGGGCGGCCTCCAGCGCAGCGAGGTCGAGGCCCTCCTGCGGCCACACGACCTTGAGCTCGTCGCCCTGTCGCTGCACCCAGGGCGCGCCGGCCTTCGGGCTGACGCACAACCAGTCGATGCCGGGCAGCGCCGCCAGCGAGCCGTTGGTCTCCATCGCCACCGTGAAGCCTTCGGCATGCAGGGCGTCGAGCAAGGCCGGGTCGACCTGCAGCAGGGGCTCGCCGCCGGTCAGCACGACAAAGCGATGCGCCTTCGCGGCATCCGGCCAGAACGAGGCCACGTGGGCGGCCAATGCCGCGGCCTCCGCAAACTTGCCGCCACCCGCGCCATCCGTTCCGACGAAGTCGGTATCGCAGAAGCGGCACACGGCGCTGGCTCGGTCCGCCTCGCGGCCGCTCCAGAGGTTGCAGCCGGCAAAGCGGCAGAACACTGCCGGCCGACCCGCCTGTGCACCTTCGCCCTGCAGGGTGTAGAAGACTTCCTTGACGCTGTAGGAGCTCATGGCGAGGGTGCCGGGAATCGCTGAACCCGCCATTGTGCCAAGGGCGGCTTCAAGCCGGAGGCGCCGCGGCGAAGCCGTCGCGCAGCGCCTCGCGAAGGTAGGCCACCAGCGCCTGCACCGTGCGCGGCACATGCGGGCTGTAGGGCCGGATGGCATGCAGGTGGTCGCCGAAGGCGCCCACCGCACGCCAGCCGGGCAGCACCGGCACCAGGCGGCCCGCCTGCAGATCGCGCTGCGCGCTGAAGTCGGGCAGCAGCGCGATGCCCGCACCCGCCAGCGCCATCTCGCGCAGCGCTTCGCTGTTGTTGGCCGCGAACGGCCCTCGCACCGCCACGCTGGTGCGGCCGGCCCGGCCCTTGAGCGGCTCGAAGCTCCAGCTCGGCGTGTCGGTGGCGCGCAGGTAGTGCAGGCAGTCATGGCTTGCGAGGTCCTCCGGCCTGCGCGGCGTGCCGCGCCGCCGCAGGTAGGCACGGGTCGCGACGAGCAGCGAGCGGGTCGCGCAGAGCGTCCAGGCCACGTGCGTGTCGGGGACGGTGGCCACATGGCGGATGGCGAGGTCGAACCCCTCCTGGGTCAGCGAGACGAGGCGGTCCGAGAGGTCGAGCTCGATGCGCACCTCCGGGAACTGCTTCAGGAAGGCCGGCATCAGCGGCACGATCTGCTGGCGCCCGAGGGCCACGGGCGCCGTCACCCGCAGCACGCCACGCGGGGCATCGGCCAGGTCACGCACGCCCGAGAAGCTGCGCTCGATGCCGGCATAGGCGTCGCGGGTGGCCTCCACCAGCTGCTGCCCGGCCTCCGTGAGGCGCACGCTGCGGGTGGTGCGGCGCACGAGCGCGACGCCCGCCGCCTGCTCCAGCTCCCCCACCCGCTGACTCACCGCCGCCTTGCTCAGGCCCAGCCGCTCCGCCGTCGCCGTGAAACTGCCGAGGCTCGCCAACACGCCGAGCGTGTGCACGTGCGCCCACAGGGCCTCGATCTTCTTGGTCTTCATCGCATCGATTGTTAAGTATTCCGAACAGACATTCCAGCGATTCGGCATTGGCCCGGTCCGGCCCCTTGCCTAGACTGACGGGTTCCTGCACCGACAGCCCACCGGGGACACGACCATGACCACGCCCGCCTTCGATTCCAGCGACACGGTGCTCCATCACATCGGGGGCCGCGCCGTGCAGGGCACGGGGGGTCGCCTGCAGGCGGTGTTCAACCCGGCCACCGGCGCGCAGGCCCGGCAGGTGGCGCTCGCCAGTGCCGACGAGGTGGCGGCCGCGGTGGCCGCCGCGCGCGCCGCCTTCCCCGCCTGGGCCGACACCCCGCCCATCCGCCGCGCCCGCGTGCTGAACCAGTTCCTGCAGCTGATGAACCGGCACCGCGACACCCTGGCTGCCATCATCACCGCAGAGCACGGCAAGGTCTTCAGCGACGCCCAAGGCGAAGTGGCGCGGGGCATCGACATCATCGAGTTCGCCTGCGGCATTCCGCAGCTGCTCAAGGGCGACTTCACCGACCAGGTCAGCACCGGCATCGACAACTGGACCCTGCGCCAGCCGCTCGGCGTGGTGGCCGGCATCACCCCCTTCAACTTCCCCTGCATGGTGCCCTGCTGGATGTTCCCGGTGGCCTTGGCGACGGGCAACACCTTCGTGCTCAAGCCCAGCGAGCGCGACCCCTCGGCCGCCGTCTTCATGGCCCAGCTGTTGGAGGAGGCCGGCCTGCCGGCCGGCGTCTTCAACGTCGTCCACGGCGACCGGGTGGCGGTGGACGCGCTGCTCGAGCATCCCGACGTCAAGGCGGTGAGCTTCGTCGGCTCCACCCCGGTCGCCCATCACATCCATTCGCAGGCCGCCCGGTTCGGCAAGCGGGTGCAGGCGCTGGGCGGCGCGAAGAACCACCTGGTCGTGATGCCCGATGCGGACCTGGAACAGGCCGTCGACGCGCTCATCGGCGCGGCATACGGCTCCGCGGGCGAGCGCTGCATGGCCATCAGCGTGGCCGTGCTGGTGGGCGATGTGGGCGACCGGCTCATGCCGCGCCTGGCCGAACGGGTGCGCGCGCTCAAGGTGGGCAACGGCATGCAGCCCGAGGTGGAGATGGGTCCCATCGTGACGCGCGAGGCGCTGGAGCGCATCGAGGGCTACGTGGCGCTCGGCGTGGAGGAAGGCGCCTCGCTGGTGGTGGACGGCCGCGGCCTGACAGTGCCGGGGCACGAGGCCGGCTTCTTCACCGGCGGCAGCCTGTTCGACCATGTGACGCCGGACATGCGCATCTACCGCGAGGAGATCTTCGGCCCCGTGCTGTCGTGCGTGCGCGTGCCGGACTTCGCCGAGGCGGTGCGCCTCGTCAATGCCCACGAGTTCGGCAACGGCGTGGCCTGCTACACCCGCGACGGCCATGTGGCGCGCGAGTTCGCGCGGCGCATCGAGGTGGGCATGGTGGGCATCAACGTGCCCATCCCGGTGCCGATGGCCTGGCATGGTTTCGGCGGCTGGAAGCGCAGCCTGTTCGGCGACATGCACGCCTACGGCGAGGAAGGCGTGCGCTTCTACACCCGGCAGAAGTCGGTCATGCAGCGCTGGCCGGAGGCCACCGATCGGGGCGCGGAGTTCGCCATGCCGACGGCGCGATGAGCGCGGCGCGTCAAGCCGGCATGAGCATCCCTTGCCATCAACGCCTGACTCATCGCGCGGCGCGAGCGACCACTGTGTACACGCCACAGCTCCGCACTTCCCGGCCCTTTCGGTGAACAAGGCCTTGGTTGATGCCATCCAGTGCTTGAGCGTCTGGAGATCGAATTCGCCCCGTCTCGCTACACTGGGCCGCTTCTGACACCGGCCGACGGGCCGCAATCGCGCATCCGACGCGGCGGCCGTCCGGTCCACCTGGGAGGGGTTCCAACATGTCCATTCGTCTGGCAGCGTGGCTGCTCGTCTTTGTGTTCATCGTGTCCGGCTGCGGCGGAGGTGGGGGCGGCGGCGCGGGCGGCGACGCTTCGACTTCCCAACCGCTCCCTCGGCCGGCGCTCGCCTTCAGCGTGCAGCCGACGGACCAGCAGGCCGTGGATGGCAGCAATGCCCGCTTCACTGCCGTGGCCCCCGGCGCCGACGCGTACCGTTGGGAGGTCAGCAGCGACGGTCGAAGCTGGGCATACGCCGGCCTTGGTTCGACGATAGACCTGTGGGTGTCCCTTTCCATGGATGGTGCCCAGGTTCGCGTTACCGCCACGGGACCTCAAGGCGAAGTCATCAGTGCGCCTGTGCGCCTGACGGTGAGCGCAATGGCGCCGGCGGTACTGCTACAGCCGGCAGACACTGTGGCCACCGCCGGGGCCGCTGCGCGGTTCCAATTGGCCGTGGCGGGCAGCGCGCTCACCGTCCAGTGGCAATCCAGTCGGGACGGTGCATTGTGGACTTCCATCGACGCAGGGGCTCAGGACGGGCTCCAGCTACCAGTCACCATCGACCAAGACGGCTTGCTTCTCCGCGCGGTCGTGCGCAACACGGTCGCGACGGTGGTCACTCGGAACGCGCGCCTGACCGTTCGGCCCGACCCGCGCGTTCCCGTCTTCGATACGGAGCCGACGGACATCGTGGTGACCGCCGGCGGCGTTCCGTATTTCTCGGCATCCGTACCATCCTCACGCACGGCGTTGCAATGGCAGGAGAGCCGCGACGCTGGCGCCACATGGTTGGACCTTTCGGGAGAGCAGCGGCCCACCTTGGTGCTGGCGGCCGCATCTACCGCCGCTGACTCTCGCCAATACCGGGTTCGCGCCACGCGGGAAGGGGTCTCGGCCACGACGCGAGTGGCGACCCTGCGCGTGGTCGCGGATACGCCGAGGAGACTATCGGTTCTGGCGGGTCGGCCGGGCGGCGCGGGCGTGGCAGATGGTCCGGGCATGGACGCCCGGTTCGACGTGACACGCGCGACGGCCACTGATGCCCAGGGCAACGTATACGTGACCAGCGCATGCGCGGTCCGGCGGATTGATCCGACTGGCATGGTGCGCACGTGGGCCGGCTCGTTGACCGATTGCGGCCGCGCCGACGGTCCGGGAAACGAGGCGCGCTTCTCCCCCCTGGGCGGCATCTCTGCGACGCCGTCGGGTGAACTCTTCGTCGTAGATGCCGGCAACCACATCATCCGCCGCGTCGCAGTGGACGGCACAGTAACCACCTTCGCCGGTGCGCCGCCGACGGCGCTTCCAAGCCCACGACGCAATGGCCAGGGTGCTTCTGCCGTATTCGTGCACCCGCGGCACATTGTCCGGGGCGCCGACGGCAACCTGTTCGTCACGGAGGGTGGGAGCCATGCGATCCGCAAGATCACGCCGGATGGCACTGTGACCACGTATGCAGGCAACTTCGACACCGCAGGCAGCGCCGAAGGAACTGTCGAGACTGCACTCTTCCGCGACCCGGACGCACTCGCGGCCGATGCCGAGGGCTCCTTGTACGTCGCCGACGTGGGCAATGCGGTGGTCAAGCGCATCTCGTCAGCCGGCCTCGTGGCAACCGTGGCCGGCCAGCAGGCAGACGCCGCCGTAGTCGACGGCAGCCGCGAACGAGCGCGCCTGAAACGGCCGACAGGGCTGACGGCAGGACTCCATGGTGAGCTGTACGTGTCGGACCAACACGCCATCCGTGTGATCCATCCCGACGGAGCGATCTCGACGCTCGCCGGCAATGCAGACGTGTTGGGGCCCGACGACGGCATCGGCATGGCCGCACGCTTTAGTTCGCCCACAGGCATGTCCGTCGACGCCCAGGGCGCACTGCTTGTGGCGGATGGCCTCAACTTCAACGTCCGGCGCGTTACACCGGCGGGCGAGGTCACGACGCTGGCCGGTCGTGCTCCACATTCGGGCTATGAGGACGGCAGCGGCGAGGACGCGCGGTTCCGGCAGCCGCTCGGCCTGGCTCGCGACGCAAGCGGAAACCTCTTCGCCGTCGCGGGTGCGCTCCGCGAGATTGCCCCTACGGGTCAGACTCGAACCTATTACAACGTCGCAGTGGGAACGTCATTGCTGGAGGGAGTGAGAGCCGCACCTGACGGCACCATCTACGTGGCCGACTTCTTGGCCAGCGTAATTCGACGCGTCGCACGCGACGGCACGGTAACGGTGCTTGCCGGCCGGCCGCACGTGCGCGGCACAGACGACGGCCAGGGTGACGCCGCCCGGTTCGTCGCTCCGAGCGACCTCGTGCTCGACGCTGACGGCAATCTGTACGTGACCGATTCCCACACGGTGCGCAAGGTGACCCCCACGGGCCAAGTCAGTACCTGGGTCGGCGTCTCAGATGAACAGGGGAACGCCGACGGCCCGGTCGCAGTCGCCCGGCTTACTTTCCCGAAGGGTATCGCCATGGATGCCGCTGGGCGACTGATCCTCGCCCAGAGCAGTTGCGTCCGCCGTGTGGGGCGCGACCGGTCCGTCGAGACACTGGCAGGGGATTGCCAAGCCCAGGGTCACCGTGATGGCAAGGGTCAGGATGCCCGGTTCCGTTTCCTCTGGGGCATCGATGTTGCTCCCGACGGTCAGCTCTATGCGGCGGACTTCGGCAACCACACCGTCCGGAAAGTGTCGACCTCGGGGGACGTGAGTACTGTGCTCGGGGTGGCAAGCATCGGCTCGCTGGTGACGGGCATGAATCCGCTCATCAACGCGCCACGTGGCCTCGTCATGCTCGACGCAGGGCGGCTCGCGCTGACCTCAGAGAACAGCGTGCTGGTGTACACGCTACCTTGAATTCGGATCGGTCGGGTCAATCCGACCAGGCGTTGCCTGCGGCATGGCACTGGGCGCTCAGTGCCGCAGCGCCGACCCTTTGCGCGCGTAGAAGGTCGAGACCTCCTCGATCTCCTCGGCGGTCATGAGGCGCACCACGGCGCGCATCTGGCCGTGCGGGTCGTTGCGGCGCTCCCCGGCCGCGAAGGCCTTGAGCTGAGCCACCAGGTAGTCGCGCGGCATGCCTTCGAGCCACGGCGCGCCGAGCTTCTGGTCGACCCCGCCGTGGCACGAGATGCACGGCGCGATGTTGCGCAGCGGGTCGCCGACGCGCACGAGGGCCGGCAGCGTTTCGTCGTAGGTGGTGGGCGCCGTGCGGGCCTTGGGCAGCGAGGCGTAGTAGGCGGCCAGGTCGCGGATGTCGCGCTCGGACATCGAGCGGGCCAGGGCCTCCATGACGGCATTGGCCCGCACACCGGCCTTGTAGTCGAGCAGCTGCTTGATCACCACCTCGGGGTACTGGCCGGCCAGGTTGGGCGCGTTGGAGGCGCTTTGTCCCTGCGCGCCGTGGCACATGGTGCAGTTGAGCGCGAGCGTGGCGCCTCGTCCCACCGCGTCCCTCGCGCCCGCACGCGCCATCTCGCGGTCGAGGACGACCGCCGTGGAGCGCTCGCCCCGCTCGCCCGCCGGCGTCTGGTCGGCCCATGACGACGGCACGCCGGCCGCGCGGCACAGGCTTTCCCAGAGGCCGCGGGCGGTGAAGTCGGGATGCACCGACGGCAGCCACACGAACCCGACGAGCATGCTGGCGACGGTCATCACCGCCAGCGCGCTCACGCTCCAGCGGAACCAGGGGTTCTGCCAGGAGAAGACGCCGGGCTCGTCCATCATCGGCTCCCGATCGGAATCACCGGCACCGAGGCTTCCTTGAGCACCGCCAGCTGGGCGATGGGAAAGCCGTAGTTCACCAGGGTGAGCCCGATCATCATGGCGACCCACAGCGCGAAGCCGTTGAGGGCCACCGGCGTGCGCCCGCCCGGGTGCGCCGCCACGCTGAAGGTGAAGGGCTCGGCCGTGGCGCGCGGTCCGCGGTGCGCGCGCGCCAGGATGTAGACGAGCACGAAGGCGGAGATGACAAGCAGCAGCCCGCCGAGGGTGGACGCGATCACCGTCCAGGCCTGTGGCTGGATGTCGGGATGGGTGTAGTCGTAGTAGGCCATGCGGCGTGGCATGCCGAGCAGGCCCACCAGGTGCCACGGCATCGACAGCACCATCATGCCCACGAACCACAGCCACAGCTGGAGCCTCATCAGGCCCTGGGGCAAGCGGCCGCAGCCGGTCAGCTGCGGCCACAGCTCGTAGGCGATCATGAAGTACATGATGACGATGGCGCCGGCGAAGATGAGGTGGAAGTGCCCGGTCACCCACTGGGTGTTGTGCACCGTCTCGTTGAGCTGGTAGCTCATGTTGATGATGCCGCCGGCGCCGCCGAAGCCGAGCATGATGAAGGAGAAGGTGACCGCCAGCATCATCGGGTTGTCCCACGGCAGCGCCTTCACCCAGCCGAACAGGCCGCGACCACCGCGCAGACGCGCCGCGATCTCCACCGACGCCACGATGGTGAACACCGTCAGCAAGGTCGGCACCGACACCATGGCGGTCATCACCGCATGCACGAACTTGAAGCCGGCGCCTACCTGCGGGTCGGCGAAGAGGTGGTGGATGCCGATCGGCATGGAAAACACCAGGAAGAGCACGAAGGCCACGCGGCCCATGGTGTCGCTGTAGAGCCGGCCCCCGATGGCCCGCGGCACGATCGTGTAGAAGGCGATGTAGGCCGGCATCAGCCAGAAGTACACGATGGCATGCAGGGTCCAGGAGAAGAGCACGCGGGCCAGGCCGGCGTTGATGGTGTCGGTGAGGCCGAGCGAGGCGGGCAGGATGAGCACCAGGATCTCGACGGCCGCACCCACGGACGTCCAGGCCCACAGGTAGGCGCCCGCGACGTTGCCGAACATCGCGAGCGGCACGGAGGCACCCGGGTGCTCGCGCTTCCAGGCGCGCAGGTTGATGGACATCAGCGCCACCCACACCCATGACCCCACCACCACCAGCACCACGCCCAGGTAGTAGAACGGGCTGCCCACCATCGGCGGGTAGAAGGTGTAGAGCACCGATGCACGGCCGGCGGCCATGGTGACTGCGGCCATGGCGGTGCCGAGCACCACCAGCCAGAAGCCGATCCATGCCCACTTGAGGCCGATCAGCGGGCGCTTGAGCGCCAGCTCGGTGATGGCGTAGCCGAACCCCATGGCCACCAGCGTCGGCAACACGTAGGCCATGACGGTGCCGTGGGCGGTGACCGAGCGGTAGTAGTGCTCGGGGTTGTTGACCCAGGCTGCGAGCGGGCTGCGCACGAACATCTGCCATTCGCCCAGCACGATGGCGCCGAGGAAGGCGGCGAACGCGACCCAGAAGTGGGCCAGCACGAGCGACCTAGCGCGCAACACAGCTGAGCCTTTCTCCCCCGCGCGCCTTGGCGAGGAACTCTTCCGGCGGCAGCACCTGCACGCGCGCCCACATGGCTTCGTGGCCGGTGCCGCAGTACTCATGGCAGGGCATGAGCTGCTCGCCGGTCTTGGTGAAGGTGGTGGTGAAGGTGGCCACGAAACCGGGCACCAGCATCGTGTTGGCGTTGGTCGTGCCGACCACGAAGCCGTGGATGGCATCGGTCGCCGTGCCGCGGAAGGTCACCGGCATTTCCGCCGGCACCACGATGCACTGCGGCACGAAGGAGTACTGCTGGGCAATCAGGCGCACCGTGACGCGCCCCTCCGGGCCGAGCGTGGTGCCGAGGTTGGACTCGACGAACTCGCCTTTCAGGTGAACGGTGTTGACGTCGATGGTCTCGACCCGCGACGGCGGCATGGCCGACCAGTGCAGGCCCGTCACCACCATCATCAGCACCAGCACGGCGATGATGGCCGCGACGATCCACGCCCATCGGCGTTCGGCGGCCACCGCCACCGCCTCGCTGCGATGCGCAGCACCCGCCGCGTCATGCACGCTCATTGCACGGCCCCCCGAGGCAGGTAGGCGAAGAAATAGAAGGCCACGTAGATGGCCACCACGATGGTCGTGGCCACGCCCGCGACGGCGAAGGTGCCGGCCGGCCCGCGCTCGACGATGGCGTCGACTTCGGCGTCGGTGGCGTCGGCCTCGGGCGACCGAAGTGTGAGTGGGCGCGGGGGTTCAGCCATGGTCGGTCCTCATTCAGGCAGCAGCCGGCGCAGGTCGTTGGCCTGGGCGGGCGTGACCGGCGCGCCACTGTTGCCCCACGCCACGCGGATGTAGGTGACGACGGCCGCCACCTCCTCGTCGTTCAGGATGTGACTGAACGGCGGCATGCCATGCGGGCGCGGGTTCTTCATGGTGCCCGGCGGGTAGCCACCATTGAGCACCATGCGGATGGAGTTCACCGGTGACGCCATGGTGATGGACTGGTTGCCGGCCAGCGGCGGATGGTCGGGTGGCGCCCCCTTGCCCTCGGCGCCGTGGCACATGGCGCACTGCTTGTCGTATACGCGCCTGCCGAGTTCCATCACCGCCGGTTCAACGAGGCGCGCCTGGCTGGTCGGCGGCGGCTCGGCGTCACGCTGAGGCAGGGCCTTGAGGTACACGGCCATGGCCTCGACGTCCTCGTCGGTCAGGTACTGCAGGCTGTTGTAGACGACCTCGGCCATGGGGCCGTACACCGTGCCGCGGTGCGACACGCCGACCTGCAGCAGGTCGGTGATCTCCCGGATGCTCCAGTTGCCGAGGCCCGCTTCCCGGTTGGAGGTGAGCGACGGCGCGTACCAGTTCTGGTTCGGAATCATCCCGCCTTCGAACGCCTTGGATTCGCTGGAGCCGCCGAGCGCGTTCACCGCGGTGTGGCACATCGCGCAGTGCCCCAGCCCCTGCACCAGGTAGGCGCCGCGGTTCCATTGCGCCGACTGGTCGGGGTCCGGCTGGTACTCGCCTTCCTTGAAGTACAGCGCCCGCCAGCCGACCAGCAGTTCGCGCTGGTTGTAGGGGAAGCGAAGTTCGTGCGCGCGATTGGGCTGGCGCACCGGCGGCACGGACATCAGGTAGGCGTAGATGGCATCCGAGTCGTCCCGGGTGACCTTCGTGTACGAGGCGAACGGCATCGCCGGGTACAGCAGCTTGCCGTCGCGCGAGATGCCGGTGTGCATCATCCGGTAGAACTCGTCGGCGGTCCATTGACCGATGCCGGTCTCCTCGTCGGGGGTGATGTTGGGAACGTAGATGTTGCCGAACGGCGTGGGCATGGGTCGCCCGCCCGCAAACACCTTGCCGCCGGGTGTGGTGTGGCAGGCGACACAGTCGCCCGCGCGGGCCAGGTATTCGCCCCGCGTGATGAGCTGCGTGGTGGCGTTGGGCGACGCCACGGCGCCCTCCACCGCGTCCGGCATGCGCTGGGACAGCAGGCGCGGATACAGCACGAACACGGCCACGCCGACGACCACCGCCAGCATCAGCAGCACCAGCGCGATGCGCATTGCCTTCTGCAGGTTGCTCATCGCTGGCTGCCGCATGCGAAGGGCATGCGCACGAGGTTGGACGATTCGGGTGACGGGTCGAGCGGTGCGGCCTGGCGGGCTAACCAGGCCGAGACGGCCGTGATGTCGGTGTCCGTCAGGCGGTTGGCGATGCGCTTCATGCAGTCCGGCTCGGCGGCGTGGCGCTCGCCCACTCGCCAGCGCGTGAGCTGGGCGGCGATGTAGGTGGCCCTCAAGCCGACGAGGCCGGGAATGCCCGGGTCCATGCCGGTCAAGCCAGCGCCGTGACAGGCCACGCAGGCCGGGATGCCCTTGCCCCGATCGCCCTGCGTGACCAGCGCCTGGCCGCGGGCCAGCGTGGGCGCATCGGCCTGCACCGGCTCCTGTGCGGCAAACGGGGGCCGCTGTTTGGCAAAGTGTTCCGCCATCTCGCGCAGGTAGGCGTCGGGCAGGTAGGCCACCAGGTAGTTCATCGGCGGGTACTTGCGAGTGCCGTCGCGGAAAGCCACGAGCTGGTTGAACAGGTAGCCAGCCGGCTTGCCGGCAATGCGGGGAAAGTAGCCGTTGCTCGTGCCCTGCCCGCTCTGGCCATGGCAGGTGACACAGCCCTGCACGCGGGCCTCCATGGAGTCGAGCTTCTCGAACGCCGGCAGAGCGTCGTTCTGCGCCTGGGTCTGGGCCTGAGCGGCACCGGTCACCAGCAAGGCCAGGGCCGCCCCATGCCAAGCCCCCCGGCCCCGGCGCTCAGGCGCACGCCGCCCCAGCGGGAGGGCAGGAAGTTGGAGCGGGACACGGAGGATCACGTCACGGACCGGGCGTTGCGGTGTGCTGCGCGAGGCAATCGTCGTGCCCATTTCGGCGGGCGCCCGGGGAAGCACCGCGCCTGCCGCTTGCCGGTCAGCGACCGGACAGCAGCGGGTGCCCGCCAGGCTGCCTGCCGGTGCAGGAACCCGTGCTACCGGGCCCCTCCGACAGCGGCGTCTGCCCGCTCGGCCAGCACCTCCTGCAACGCCTGCGATGCCTCGATCGCCCGGGGGAAGCCGGCCGGCACGGTGATCAGGTACACCACCTCCTTGAGCTCGTCGGGGGAGACGCCGGCGTCGAGCGCGTAACCCGCATGGATCTTGAAGAAGGGTCGGAGGCCCAGCGCGCCGAATGCGGCCAACGCCGCCAGTTGGCGGGTCCGCGGGTCCAACCCCGGCCGACCCCAGACGTCGCCGAGGGCGTAGCCGGCGGTGGCCTCGGCGAGGAACGGGAAGTCGCGGCGCATCGCCTCGAAGGTCGGCTGGGGCTTTCCACCCGTGAGGCCGGACAACACCTCGAGCCCGCGTTGGACGCGTGCGGCGCCAGGGTCGGCCGTCTGCGCATGGCCGACCTGGGCGATGGCCAGCAACAGTGCGCTCGCAACCAGGTGGCGCGGGCGCAGGCGATGAGTGGAGGTCATGAAGTTCTCCTTCTGTTCAAAGGGGCAGCGCGCGGCGGGGCGCCTCCGCGCCGAAGCGGCCGAGCAAGCCCGACAGCGCCTTGGCGTGCTGGAATGTTCCGACCTGTGTCCTGACGCGGCATGCCGGAAACTCGCCGGTCCTTGCACGATTCGACGAGAAGACGCCCGGCGCCGTCCTTCGCCGCGTCGATCTGCGCTGGCAGGCCGTTCGCCATGTGCCCCTGGAAGCCCTGCGCCGGTTGCGCACGACGAAGCCGGCTCCGCCACCGTGTCGACGCCGATGCAGGCGGCGACGTCGGCAGGCCTCAGAATGCGGGATGCGCCTCTCCCACTTCATCCTTGCCCACCTCGACGCCATCCTGGTGGACTGGGTGAGCTTTGCCGGGGCGCAGTTGCCGGCAGCCGCCAATCTCGACGAAACGGCGCTCCTTGATCATGGCCGGCTCATCCTCCAGGAGATCGCCACCGACATGCAACGGCCCCAGGCCGACGACGAGCGGCAGGCGAAGTCCGAAGGGCTCAGTGCCACCGCCTCGCTCGCCCACGATGTGCCGTCGCGCAGCCATGCCCGGCAACGAGAGCGCCAGGGCTTCGAGATGGAGCAGCTCGTGGCCGAGTACCGCGCGCTGCGGGCCACCGTGCTTCGGCTGTGGAGCGCACACTCGAGCAGCGTCCAGGTGGAGGACCTGGAAGACCTCACCCGCTTCAACGAGGCGGTCGACCAGGCCATCGCCGAGTCGCTGCAGGTCTTTGTCAGGGAGGTCGACCGCGCCCGCGATCTCTTCCTCGGCATGCTGGGCCATGACTTGC
The DNA here is from genome assembly GCF_964253025.1 of Rhizobacter sp. LjRoot28. Classification (NCBI taxonomy): domain Bacteria; kingdom Pseudomonadati; phylum Pseudomonadota; class Betaproteobacteria; order Burkholderiales; family Sphaerotilaceae; genus Rhizobacter; species Rhizobacter sp. LjRoot28. The sequence goes on along the minus strand of NZ_CAXUQC020000001.1, from coordinate 4,484,371 downwards.
GCGGGCCCCTGAGCACGATCGCCAGTTGCGCCACGCTCGACCTGCGCAACCAGCCGGCCGATTCGAAACGGCCCGCCATGGTCCTGCGCAGCGTTGCGCAGATGAAGGCCCTGCTCGACGACCTGGTCGAATACACGCGGCATCGCCTGGGCTCGGGACTCGCGATCGAACCGGGAAACCTGGCGCTCGATCGCTTTGCCCGCGAAACCCTGGACGAGATCGCCGCCATCAGCGCAGGGCGCGGTCTGGAACTGGAGGTTGCGGGCGACATGCAGGGCGAGTGGGATGCGCGCCGCCTGCATCAGGCGCTGTCCAACCTCGTGTTCAACGCCTTGAAGTACGGGCAGGCGAATGCACCCGTCCGCGTCCGACTGGACGGCGCCGCCGAGCACGAGGTGGTCATTGCCGTCGAGAACACCGGTCGGGCCATCCCGGAGCGACTGCTCGGCACGCTGTTCGACCCACTGGTTCGCGGCGCGGACGAAGACTGGGGTGCCGACTCACCCGTGGCGGGCGCGAACCTCGGTCTCGGTCTGTATGTCGTCCGGGAGATCGCCGACGCGCACGGCGGCTCGGTGGCCGTGAGCTCGGACAACGTCGTGACGCGGTTCGAGTTGCGCCTGCCGCGCATCTGCGCGCGCAGGGGACACCGCCACGCCTGACGTCACGCGTCAGCGGGTGGGCGCTTCGGCTTGCGTGGTCGCGGCCCAGGCAGCAAGGAACCGCTCAGCCCGTCCCGCGACCTCGCCCAGCGCCAACTCCGGCGTGAACAACTGGCTGCCGATCCCGAACCCGGTGGCGCCCGCGGCCACCCAGGGCGCGATGTCCTCGGGCGCGACGCCGCCCACGGGCCACAGGTGCGTCCCCGACGGCAGCACCGACTTGAACGCCCGCAATCCCGCCTGGCCGACCATGTCGGCCGGAAAGACCTTGAGCGCGCTGGCCCGCCAGCGCAGCGCGTTGAAGGCCTCGGTCGGCGTGGCCACGCCGGGCACGACGACCATTCCGCGCTCGGCGGCACGTCGCATCACATCGGCGTCGCAGTGGGGGGCGACCATGAGTTGCCCGCCGGCGTCGTGGACGTCGTCGACGTCGCGCGTGCTGAGCATGGTGCCGCCGCCGATCAGGGCGTCGCTCGGAGCCACGCGTCGGATGGCCTCGATGCAGTACAGGGCACCGCGCCGATTGAGCGGCACCTCGAGAATCCGGAATCCCGCCTCGAAGAGCACGAGCGCGACCGCCCGCGCGTGCTCCGGCGCCAGGCCGCGCAGGATGGCCACCAGCGGGGGTTGGAACTGGTTCAGGTCGATCACCATGTCATGGCCTCCAACAAGTAGCGCAAGGCGGCGAGGTGCACCTCACGGGGGGGGTGCACCACGGTCGCCACGCCGAGATGCCGGGCCGCCGTTTCGTAGGGGCCCGCGAGCGCAGCTGAGGCGATCAGGTGGACCTGCTGCGGACGGGTCGGCGTGTCGAGCCACTCGGTGCCGATCAGGACGCCCGACAGGTACGAACGCGCGTGAGCGGGCGGCATGTCGCCGGCCACGACCCTCGCACGGCAGCCGAACAGCGTGTGCGTGAGGGCGCCTTGCGCCGCGGCGCGCAGGCCGTCCGCGAAGGCGTCCGGCACGGCCACGTCGCCCTCGAACGCCGCCAATGTGCCGTGCCGACCCAGCAGCGCGAAGAGCTCCCCGGTCATGTGCGTGCGCCAGCGCACCGCCACGCCCCCGTCCATCAGAACCCACTTGCTGTGGGTGCCGGGCAGCACGAACCAGCCGTCCGGCGCGCCGAGCGCCAAGGCACCGAGGAGCTGGGTTTCTTCACCCCGCATGACGTCGACCTCGCCGCCGGGCCCTCGCCAACGGAGGCCGGGGACGATGACCACGCGGCGACCCGCCGGGGCGGCGCGCAGGGGCACCAGGTGACGGCCCAGTTCCGATAGCGGCGTGCCCGCATCGAGGTAGGGCACCTCCTGCCACCCCGAGGCCGCGCCGACCATGCCGGACATGACGACGGGCACATGCCGCGGCCAGCCGCTCAACAGCGTCTCGAAGGCCTCGGCATGGCGCCCTGCCGCCGCGAGCATGCCCTGGTCGTCAGCGCGCTCGTCCTGCAGCGCGCCGTCCGCGTCCAGCAGACAGGCCCGTCGGTGGGTGGTGCCCCAGTCGATGCCGATGAGCCCGCTCATCGGCCCCGCTCCGTTTCGAAGACGCGCTGCAGCAGGCAGAACACGAAGAGCAGACCCCCGATGACGATGCGGGTCCACCAGGAGCTCAGGCTGCCGTCGAACATGATGAGCGTCTGGATGATGCCGAGGATCAGCACGCCGAAGAGCGTGCCCGCGACAAAGCCGACGCCGCCGGTCAACAGCGTGCCGCCGATGACCACGGCTGCAATGGCGTCGAGCTCCAGGCCGACGGCATGCAGCCCGTAGCCCGACAGCATGTAGAGCGTGAACACCACCCCGGCCAGCGCCGAGCAGAAGCCGCTGAGCGTGTACACGCCGATCAGGGTGGAGCGGACCGGCAGTCCCATCAACACGGCCGAGTGTTCGTTGCCGCCCACGGCATAGACCGCACGCCCGAACGGCGTGGCATGGGCGATGAAGACGGCCAGCAGCACGACGGCGATGGCGATCAGCGCGCCCGCCGACAACGAGGCCTCGCCCCACACGGGCAGCCGCCACTGGGACCATTCGGCGTAGGTCGGATGGGTGATGCTGATGGAGTCGATGCTGATCAGGTAGCACAGGCCACGGGCGAGGAACATGCCCGCGAGCGTCACGAGGAAGGGCTGCAGCCGGAAGCGCTCGATCAGGAAGCCCTGGAAGGCGCCGAACGCCGTGCCGAGGGCCAGCACCAGCGGAATCACCACCGCCGGAGGCCACTGCTGCTTCTCGACCAGCGCCGCGGACACCATGGTGGTGAGCGCGATCACCGAACCGACCGACAGGTCGATGCCGCCGGAAAGGATCACGAAGGTCATGCCCACGGCGACGATGCACAGGAAGGCGTTGTCGATCAGCAGGTTCAGAAAGACCTGGCTCGAGAAGAAGCCGGTGTAGGCCACCGAGCCCGCGCCGGCCATCGCCAGGAACAGCGTGACGGTGATGCTGAGCGGCAGGTACTTGCGATCGAGGCGCCAACGGGCCGACGCAGGCTGCCAGGCCGGCGCCTGCAGCGCCGGGGCGAGCGTTCCCGGGGTGGGTGTGGCGCTCATGGACGGGCTCCCAGGGGCGGGCGCACCGCCATCGCACGAACCGCCTGCCGGAACTCGGCCGACTGCAGCAGCATCACCGCGAACACCACCACCGCCTTCACCACCAGGTTCACCTCGGGCGGCACGCCCAGCGAGTAGATGGCGTAGGTGAGCGTCTGGATGATGAGCGCACCGAGGACGCTGCCGGCCAGGCTGAAGCGGCCACCCGTCAACAGCGTGCCGCCGAGGGTGACGGCCAGGATGGCGTCGAGCTCCATCAGCTGGCCGGCGTTGTTGCCGTCGGCGCTCTTCACGTTGGAGCTGACCAGCAGGCCGGCCACGCCGGCACACAGACCGCAGAAGGCGTACACGCAGACGGTGAGGCCGCGCGCCTTCACGCCGGCCACACGCGCCGCCGACGGATTGATGCCCACCGCCTGGATGAAGAGCCCGAGGGCCGTGCGCGACATCGTGAGCGACACGACGGCGAACACCGCCGCCACGATGAACACCGAGAACGGCAGACCCAGCAGGTAGCCGCTGCCGAGGAAGAAGTACGGCGGGTAGTAGATGGTGACGATCTGGCCGTTGGTGATGAGCTGGGCGATGCCCCGGCCGGCCACCATCAGGATGAGCGTCGCGATGATGGGCTGCATGCCGACCTTGGCCACCAGCACGCCGTTCCACAGCCCGCACAGCAGGGCCACGCCCAGCGCGCCGGCGATGGCCACGGGCATGGGGAAGCGGCTCACATGGCTGGCGACGCCGTCGGTCACCACCAGCGTGCCGCCGATCATCCACGCGGCAATGGCCGCCGCGATGGCGACGACCGCGCCCACGGAGATGTCGATGCCGCGGGTGGCGATCACGAGCGTCATGCCGATCGACACGAGCGCAAGCGGCGCGGCGCGGTTGAGGATGTCGACCAGGCTGCCGTAGAGGTGGCCGTCGCGCCAGCTGATGTGCAGGAACTGCGGGTTGAACGCCGCGTTCACCGCCAGCAGCAACACGAGCGTGACGACGGGCCAGGCGAGCCGGTGCCGGAGCAGCGTGTTCATGCCGCGGCCTCCATCGCGTGCGCGTCCGCAGACGGCTCGGCGATCAGCTCGTACACCGCCTGCTCGCTGCTGCCCGCGGGCAGTTCGCCCACCTTGGCGCGGTCGCGCAGCACCACGATGCGGTGGGACACCCGGACCACCTCGGCCATCTCGGACGAGATGAAGAGCACCGCCATGCCGCCCTCGGCCAGGCGAAGGATTTCGTCCATGATTTCCTGCTTGGCGGCGACGTCGATGCCGCGGGTGGGCTCGTCGAGGATGAGCAGCGAAGGCGACGTCGCCAGCCAGCGCGCAATGAGCGCCTTCTGCTGGTTGCCGCCGGAGAGCAGGCCGATCGGCGTGTCGACGTCGGCCGTCTTGATGCCCAGCGCACGCACGTACCGCTCGGCCAGCGCGCGCTGCGCGGCGTCGCCCAGCACCCGACGCAGGCCGGTGCGCGCCTGCAAGGCCAGCATGATGTTCTCCCGCACCGACAGTTCGGCGACGATGCCATCGGTCTTGCGGTCCTCCGGGCAGAGCGCCAGCCCATGGCGCACGGCATCGGCCGGGGCGCCCAGCAGGGCGGCCTGGCCCCGGATGTGCAGGCTGCCCGCATCGGGCGTCGCGAGGCCGAACAGCAGGCGCGCGAGTTCCGTGCGGCCGGAGCCGAGCAGGCCGCCGAGTCCGACCACCTCGCCCGCGTGCACCTCGAGGTCGATCGGCTGCAGCTGCCCACGCTGCGCGAGGCCGCGCGCCTGGAGCACCGGCACGGCGTCCCGCGTGGCGGTCGCAAGGGGTGTGGCGTTGGCAGCCTCCGCCAGTTCCCGGCCCACCATGGCGGCGATCAGGGCCTTGGGCCCGAGCTCGCTGGCGAGGTGTTCGCCCACCAGGCGCCCGTTGCGGAGCACGGTGATGCGGTCGCACAGCGCATACACCTGCTCCAGGAAGTGGGTGACGAACAGGATGGCCAGGCCCTCGTCACGCAGCCGGCGCAGCACGCTGAAAAGCTGCTGCACCTCGCTGGCGTCGAGGCTGGAGGTCGGTTCGTCGAGAATGAGCACGCGCGCGTTGATCGACAAGGCACGCGCGATGGCAATCATCTGCTGCACCGCCACCGGATACGCCGACAGCGTGCGCGTGACGTCGATGTCGAGATGAAGGCGCGCCAACAGCTCGCGCGCACGGCGGTTCATGCCGGCCCAGTCGATCCGCCACGCACCGAGCGGGCCGAGGCGGGGGTAGCGCCCGGCAAAGATGTTCTCGGCCACCGACAGGTTGGGGCAGAGGTTCACCTCCTGGTAGACCGTGCTGATGCCGAGCGCCTGCGCCTGCAGGGGCGACGTCGGCCGCACGGGCGCGCCGTCGAGTACGAGGCTGCCGGTGTCCACCGGGTAGACCCCCGTGAGCACCTTGATGAGGGTGGACTTGCCCGCCCCGTTCTGCCCCATCAGCGCGTGCACCTCGCCGGGGAACAGGCGCAGCGCGACGTCCTCGAGCACGGGCACGCCGAAGAACTGCTTGTGGATGCCCGACATCGCGAGCAGCGGGCCGGCCATGGGCATTGGATGCGGTTTCATTTGTTCTTGTTGTACACATCGACGAACACTGCCGCCAAGAGGACCAACCCCTTGATGACCTGCTGGTAGTCGATCCCGATGCCGAGGATCGACATGCCGTTGTTCATCACCCCCATCACGAAGGCACCGATGACGGCACCGAGCACCTTGCCGACGCCCCCGGACGCGGAGGCGCCCCCGATGAAGCAGGCCGCGATCACGTCGAGCTCGAATCCCACGCCGGCCTTGGGCGTCGCGGTGTTCAGCCGCGCCGCGAAGACCAGGCCCGCCAGCGCGGCGAGCACGCCCATGTTGACGAAGGTGAGGAAGGACAGGCGGCGGGTGTCGATGCCGGAGAGGCGCGCCGCTTTTTCATTGCCGCCGAGCGCATAGACGCGGCGGCCCAGGGTGGTGCGGCTGGTGATGAAGTCATAGGCCAGCATCAGCACCGCCATCACGATCAGCACGTTGGGCAGCCCGCGGTACGACGAGAGCAGCCAGCCCATCGTCACCATCAGGCCGGCGAAGACGAGGGTGCGGGCCAGGAAGAAGGCGTACGGCTCGGTGTCCATGCCATGACGGGCCTGGCGCGCACGGCCGCGCAGCTTGAAGCCGACCCACGCCGCCGCAGCCGCGACCGTCAGGCCGAGCGAGAGCAGCCGCGTACCGCCGCCCTCGAACGGGTCGGGCAGGAAGCCCGAGCTGATGCGCTGGAAGGCTTCCGGGAAGGGGCCGACCGACTGTCCTTGCAGCAAGGCCAGCGTGAGGCCCTTGAAGACCAGCATGCCGGCCAGGGTCACGATGAACGAGGGGATCCGGAAGTAGGCGACGAACACGCCCTGGCTGGCACCGATCGCGGCGCCCGCCAGCAGGCAGAGCGCGATCGCCAGCAGGAAGTTCAATTGATACTCGACCATCAGCACCGCGGCCAACGCGCCCACGAAGCCGACCACCGAGCCGACCGACAGGTCGATGTGGCCTGCGACGATCACCAGCAGCATGCCGAGCGCCATGATGACGATGTAGCTGTTCTGCAGGATCAGGTTGGTGAGGTTGAGCGGCCTCATGAGCGTGCCGTCGGTCACGACCTGGAAGAAGGCCATGATCACCAGCAGCGAGACGAACATGCCGTACTCGCGGAAGTTGTGCTTCAGGAAGCCGGCATGCGAACGGGGCGCCGCCACGGCGGTGGGCGCGTTGGAGGGGGTGGGCACGGCGTGGTCCATGGGTGCAGGCAGTGATGCGCGGATGCGGCGCGGTCAGTGGGACGCGGCCACGATGGACCGCATGATCTTTTCCTGGGTCGCCTCGGCCGCCGCGAACTCGCCGACGAACCGGCCTTCGTTCATGACGCAGATGCGGTCGCACATGCCGAGCAGCTCGGGCATCTCGGACGAGATCATCACGATGGCCCGGCCTTCGGCAGCCAGCTGCGCGATGAGGGTGTAGATCTCGAACTTCGCCCCGACGTCGATGCCGCGGGTGGGCTCGTCGAGGATGAGCACTTCGGGCGAGGTGAACAGCCACTTGCCGAGCACCACCTTCTGCTGGTTGCCACCCGACAGGTTCACCACCTTCTGCATCACGCTGGCACAGCGGATGCGCAGGCTCTGGCGGTAGCCCTCGGCCACCTGGTGTTCACGCGCCGCGTCGAGCACGCCCCGCCGCGACACGCTTTCCAGGTTGGCCAGGCTCACGTTCTCCCGCACGGGCTCCTCGAGCACGAGGCCCAGGCCCTTGCGGTCCTCCGTCACATAGGCGAGGCCGTGGTCGATGGCGCGCCGCACCGTCGACACATCCGCCGGCCGGCCCTTGACGCGCACCTCGCCCGAGATGCGCTGGCCATAGGAGCGGCCGAACACGCTCATCGCGAACTCGGTGCGGCCGGCACCCATCAGGCCGGCGATGCCGACGATCTCGCCACGGCGGGCATGGAAGTCCACGCCGCGCACCACCGGCCGATCGGCATGCACCGGATGGAACACGTGCCAGTCACGGACCTCGAAGATGATGTCGCCGGCCTGTCGCGGCAGGGAGGGATAGCGCTCGGCCATCTCGCGGCCGACCATGCTGCGGATCACCCGGTCCTCGGCCGGCGGGCCGCTCGCGCAATCGAAGTGGTCGACGGTGCGCCCGTCGCGGAGCACGGTGATGGCGTCGGCCACCTTGGCGATCTCGTTGAGCTTGTGGGAGATGAGGATGCAGGCAATGCCGCGCGCCTTCAGGCCGAGCAGCAAGGCCAGCAGCGCATCGCTGTCGCTTTCATTCAGGCTCGCGGTCGGCTCGTCGAGGATGAGCAGGCGCACGTCCTTTGACAGGGCCTTGGCGATCTCCACCAGTTGCTGCTGCCCGACGCCCAGCTGCGTGACGGGCGTGGCGGGCGACTGGTCCAGCCCCACCTGCCGCAGCAGCGCCTGGGTGCGGGTGAACGTGGCCTCGGCGTCGATGACGCCCAGGCGCTGTTGTTCATTGCCGAGGAAGATGTTCTCGGCAATGGACAGCAGCGGCACCAGGGCGAGTTCCTGGTGGATGATGATGATGCCTAGGGCCTCGCTGTCGGCGATGTCGCGGAACCGGCAGTCGCGCCCCTCGAACCGGATGCTGCCGCTGAAGCTGCCGCTCGGGTACACGCCGCTCAGCACCTTCATCAAGGTCGACTTGCCGGCCCCGTTCTCACCGACCACCGCGTGGATCTCGCCGGGTCGCACGCGCAGGTCCACCCCGTCGAGCGCCTTGACGCCGGGGAAGGTCTTGCGGATGTCGCGCATCTCGAGCAGGGCTTCGGTCATGCGGATGGGGCTCCGGACGGGATGCCGCCGACCTGCGCGGCCCGGGATCCGGGCAGCGCAGGCGGGGCGAGGGGCGCTTTGGCGCGCCGGTCAGCGCAGCTGGGCTTCGGTGTAGTAGCCGCTGCCCACCAGCACCTGCTTGTAGTTGGCGGCGTCGACGCTCACCGGTTTGAGCAGGTACGACGGCACCACTTTCACGCCGTTGTTGTAGGTCTTCGTGTCGTTGACCGGCACGGTCTTGCCCGTCAGCATCGCGTCGACCATGTTGGCGGCGACCTTGGCGAGCTCGCGCGTGTCCTTGAACACGGTGGCCCGCTGCTCGCCGCGCAGCATCGACTTGACGGACGCCACTTCGGCATCCTGGCCGGTGACCACCGGGAACGGCTGCTGCGGCGTGCCATAGCCCACGCCCTTGAGCGACGAGAGGATGCCGATGCTCAGGCCGTCATAGGGCGAGAGCACGGCGTCGACACGGCCCTTGGTGTAGTAGGCGCTGAGGATGTTGTCCATCCGCGCCTGCGCCACCGCGCCATCCCAGCGCAGCGTCGACACCTTCTGCATGCCCACCTGCTTGCTGCCGACGATCAGCTTGCCGCTCTCGATGTAGGGCTGCAGCACCGACATGGCGCCGTCGTAGAAGAAGAAGGCGTTGTTGTCGTCCGGTGAGCCGCCGAAGAGCTCGATGTGGAACGGTCCCTTCTTGTTCTTCAGGTCCAGGGCCTGCTCGATGTAGCCGGCCTGCAGCACGCCGACCTGGAAGTTGTCGAAGGTGGCGTAGTAGTCGACATGCTTCGAGCCGCGGATGAGCCGGTCGTACGAGACGACCTTGATGCCGCGGTCGGCGGCCTTCTGCAGGGCGTTGGAGAGGGTCGTGCCGTCGATGGCGGCGATCACCAGCACCTTCACGCCCTTGGTGATCATGTTCTCCACCTGGGCGAGCTGGTTCGGGATGTCGTCGTCGGCGTACTGCAGGTCGGCCTTGTAGCCCTTCTCCTTGAGGGCCCGCACCATGCTGTCGCCGTCGGCGATCCAGCGGGCGGACGACTTGGTGGGCATCGACACGCCGATCGTGCCCTTGTCCTGGGCGAACGTGGGCAGGGCCGCCGTACCGAGCGCGACGGCCAGCGCGGCCACGGCCGCGCGGCGGGAGGATATGAAGTTCATCGCGACTCCTCCCGGTCAGTACTTGCGCTTGGGGAACTCGCGGGTGGCCACTTCCATGGGGAAGATGGTCTCCTCGGTGATGATCCGCTTGGGCAGGCTCTTGCCGGCCTTCAGGTCCTTCACCGCGCTCATGAGCTGCGGGCCCAGCAGCGGACTGCACTCCACCGTCACGTCGAGCTTGCCGGCCATCATCGCTTCGAAGGCGCCCTTCACGGCGTCGATCGAGATGATGGTGATGTCCTTGGACGGCGCCATGCCGGCCTCCTCGATCGCCTGGATCGCACCGATCGCCATGTCGTCGTTGTGCGCGTAGAGCACATTGATCTTGCGACCCTCCGCCTTCAGGAAGGCCTCCATCACCTCCTTGCCCTTGGCCCGGGTGAAGTCACCGGTCTGCGAGCGGATGATCTTGATGCGCGGCTCCACCTTGATGGCTTCCTCGAAGCCCTTCTTGCGGTCGATGGCCGGTGCCGAACCCACCGTGCCCTGCAGCTCGACCACGTTCACCTCGCCCGCCTTGCCCTTGACCTTCTCCACCAGCCAGCGGCCGGCCTTGCGCCCTTCTTCGACGAAGTCGGAGCCCATGAAGGTGACGTAGAGGGAGGTGTCCTTGCTGTCCACCGCGCGGTCCGTCAGGATGACCGGGATCTTGGCGGCCTTTGCCTCGCGCAGCACGGTGTCCCATCCCGATTCCACGACCGGCGAGAAGGCGATGACGTCAACCCGCTGCGCGATGAAGGAGCGGATCGCCTTGATCTGGTTCTCCTGCTTCTGCTGCGCGTCCGAGAACTTGAGCTCGATGCCGGCCTCGCGCGCGGCCGACTTGATGGACTCGGTGTTGGCGGTTCGCCATTCGCTTTCGGCGCCGATCTGGCTGAAGCCAAGCACGATCTTCTTCTGGGCCAGGGCGCGCAGCGGCCAGGCCGTCGTCAGCGAAGCGGCGGCAAGCGCCGCGAACAGGGTGCGTCTGTGGAATTTCATGGGGATCCTCGCAAATGTCGTGGGTGCCTGCGGTCTGTCGCCGCAGTGTCGAACGGGGTGGTGTGGCAACTCTCCTGTGGCGTGGGTGGAACGGGTTCCGGATCAGGCCTGGGTGTAGGCCGTCTTCACGGTGGTGTAGAACTCGGCCGCGTAGCGGCCCTGCTCGCGCGACCCGTGGCTGGACGCCTTGCGTCCGCCAAACGGCACGTGATGGTCGACGCCGGCGGTGGGCAGGTTGACCATCGTCATCCCCACTTGCGCATGGCGCTTGAAATGTGTCGCGTGCTTGAGCGAGGTGGTGCAGATGCCAGCACACAGGCCGAAGGGCGTGTCGTTCGCCAGCTCGAGCGCATGCTCGTAGCTGTCCGCCCGCAGCACGCAGGCGACCGGCCCGAAGATCTCCTCGCGCGCCACGCGGTGCTGCGGTTCGGCCAGCAGCAGCGCCGGCGCCATGAAGTGGCCGCGGGTGGCGCGCTCGAGCGTCTCGCCGCCCACGAGGTGCTCGGCGCCCTCTTCCCGCGCGATGCCCACGTACTCGAGGTTCTGCTGCAGCTGCTGGGCATCGACCACCGGGCCGATCTGGGTGTCGCGTTGCAGGGCATGGCCTACCTTCAGTGCGCCGGTTCGCTCCCGCAGCCGACTGACGAAGCGGTCGAGGATGCGGTTCTCCACGATGAGCCGGCTCGAGGCGGTGCACCGCTGGCCGGTGGAGAAGAACGCGCCTTGCACTGCGCAGTCGACGGCCTGGTCCAGGTCGGCGTCGGCCAGCACCACCAGCGGGTTCTTGCCGCCCATTTCGAGCTGCACCTTGGTGCCACGCTCGGCCGTGTCCTTGAGGATCTGGCGACCCGTGCCCACCGAGCCGGTGAAGCTGATCGCCTGCACCAGCGGGCTGTCCACCAGCGCCTGGCCCACCTGGCGACCGCTGCCCATCACGAGGTTGAACACGCCGGCGGGCAGGCCTGCACGGCTGATGATCTCGGCAAGCGCCCAGCCGCAGGCCGGAACGAGTTCCGCCGGCTTGAAGACGACGCTGTTGCCGAAGGCCAGGGCCGGCGCGATCTTCCATGCGGGAATGGCGAACGGGAAGTTCCACGGTGCAATCAGGCCCACGACGCCCACCGGCTCGCGGGTGACCTCGACGTCCACCCCTACTCGCGTCGAGGCCAGGCGCTCGCCGCCCGTGCGAAGCGCCTCGCCGGCGAAGAACTTGAAGATCTGCCCGGCGCGGGCCACTTCGGCCGTGGCCTCGGGCAGCGTCTTGCCCTCTTCGCGGGCGAGCAGGGTGCCGAGTTCGTCGCGGCGCGCGAGCAGCTCGTGGCCGATGGTGTCGAGTGCGTCGGCCCGGCGCTGCGGTGTGCTGAAGGCCCAGGCGGGGCCGGCATCGGCCGCGGCACGGATGGCCAGGTCGGTCTGGTTGCGATCGGCACGGGCGTACTCCGCCACGACCTCGTCGAGGTCGGACGGGTTGGTGCTGATGCCGGTCGTCACACCGGTTTCCCAGCGGCCGTTGAAGAAGTTCTTGCAGGCGAGGGTGGCCATGGTCACAGCGGCTGCACGCCACCCAGGTTGAAGCCGGCCGGTGCGCGGGCCAGCGTGTTCATGAGCGTCGCGCCCAGTTCGGGCAGGTCGATCTCGAAGCGGTCACCCGGCTCGCAGTGCAGGCCATCGGCAAAGCTGAGGGTGGAGGTGCCGAAGAAGTGCAGGTGCACGTCGCCGGGTCGGCGGTGGGCCGCGTACTTGAAGTGGTGGTACTCCAGGTTGGCGATCGAATGGCACATGTTGGCCTCGCCCGTGAGGAAGGCTTTTTCCCAGACCACCTCGCCGCCGCGTCGCACGCGGCTGGTCCCGGCCAGATGCTCCGGCAGCGGGCCGGTACGCAACTCGGGGCCCACCGCGCAGGCGCGCAGCTTGGAGTGAGCCAGGTAAAGGTAGTTCTGACGCTCGGTGATGTGGTCGGAGAACTCGTTGCCGACCGCGAAGCCCAGCCGCCGGGGGGTTCCCTGGGCGTCGATGACATAGAGGCCGACCAGCTCCGGCTCTTCGCCGCCGTCGAGCGCGAAGTCCGGACTGGCGAGCGGTGCGCCCGGGGCCGCCACCATCTGGCCGTCGCCCTTGAAGAACCACTCGGGCTGCACGCCCGGCTCACGGGTCGACGGTCGGCCGCCGTCCAGGCCCCACTTGAACATGCGCATCGAGTCCGACAGCGCCGCCTCGTCGCCGGCCAGCTTGTGGTGCATGGCGTCACGCGTCGCGGCGCTGCCGAGGTGGGTGAGGCCCGTGCCGGTGACCAGGCAGTGGGCGGGATCGGGGTGCGACAGTGGCGTCAACACGCGCCCTTGCGCCAGCAGGTCGGCATAGGGCAGCTCCGGCCCCACGGGTTCGGCCATCGCGTCGAGCGTGACGCCCTGCCCTGCCGCCGCCAACGCCATCGCGTACGTGCTGCGGTGACCGGCGAGGCGGCGCGCGGCACGACCCGAGGGGTCCACCTGGGCGACGCTCTGGGCGCCGTCGTCGTCTTGGAACTGGATCAGTCGCATGGCGGTTCGATGCTGGACGAGGTGGCGCATCGTACGAACGCCTGGGATATCTTTCTAATAGAGATTCGCCAGCTTCCGATATACGATCCGGCATCGACGTAAACCCTATGACCAACTACACCCACTGGTTCATCCGCGCGCGCCTCAAGACGCGGCAGTTGCTGCTGCTCGTGGCGCTGGCCGAGGAAGGCAACATCCACCGCGCCGCCCAAGTGCTCAACATGACGCAGCCCGCCGCTTCCAAGTTGCTGAAGGACCTGGAAGACGTGCTGGAAGTCCCCCTCTTCGACCGGCTGCCGCGCGGCATGCGGCCCACGTGGTACGGCGAGACGCTGATCCGCCATGCGCGCGTCGCGCTCGCCAGCCTCAACCAGGCCCATGACGAGGTGGAGGCGCTCAAGGCCGGCCGCTTCGGCCAGGTCAGCGTCGGCTCCATCACGGCGCCCGGGCTCGTGCTGCTCCCGGCGGCCGTCGCACGGGTCAAGCAGGAGCACCCGAGCCTGCGGGTGTCATTGCAGATCGAGACGAGCGACGTGCTGATGGAGCGGCTCTCGCACGGCAAGCTCGACATGCTGGTGGCGCGCCTTTTTGCGCAGCACGACAAGACCGACCTCCGCTACGAGGTGCTGGCCGAGGAGCCGGTGAGTGCCATCACCCGCCCGGGTCACCCGCTGCAAGGCGTGGCCAACCTGTCCTTGCGTGACGCCCTCAGTGCCGGATGGATCGTGCCGCCGTCGGGCAGCATCCTGCGGCACCGCTTCGAGCTGATGTTCCAGGAGGTCGGACTCGAGCCCCCGGTGAACATCATCGAGACCTCGGCGCTGCTCTTCACCACGAAGATGCTGCAGCAGAGCGACATGATCGGCGTGGTGGCAACCGACGTGGCGAAGTACTACGCGTCGCACGGCATCGTCTCCATCCTGCCCATGGCCCTGCCCTGCCAGATGGACGCCTTCGGCATCATCACCCGCACCGACCGCCTGCTGTCCCCGGCGGCCAAGGTCATGCTGCGCGCGCTGAAGAGCACTGCCGCGACGGTCTACGGCACCCGCTTCGACCCGCTCGCGGCGGACTGAGCGGGCCGCGGCCCCTCAGCTCCAGCCGGCATCCACCTTGAATTCCTGCGCGGTGCACATCGCCGCGTCGTCCGAGGCGAGGAACAACACCATGCGGGCCACGTCGGACGGCTGCAGCTTGTCGGGCAGGCACTGGTTGCGCGCGATGGTGGCCTCCGCCTCGTCGTTGAGCCACAGTCGCATCTGCCGCTCCGTCATCACCCACCCGGGCGAGACGGTGTTGATGCGGATCCGGTGGCGGCCCAGGGTTTCGGCCAGTCCGCGCGTGAGGCCGTTGACCGAGGACTTGGCCACGGCGTAGCAGGGGTAGCCCCCGCTCTTGGTCTGCCACCCGGTGGAGCCGAGGTTGACGACCGAGCCGCCACCCAGCGCCCGCATGCCCGGAGCCACCGCCTGGATGGCGAAGAAGGCCGGGCGCTCGTTGATGGCCATGCGCTCGTCGTAGTAGGCCGGCGTGACCGATTCGAGCGTGTGCCGGTCGTCGCTCGCGACGTTGTTGACCAGCACCGAGAAGGCGCCACCCAGCGCGAGCGCCGCATCGGCGATGGCCTGCTGCAGCGCCGCCACGTCCGTCACGTCGCAGGCTCGCCACCAGGGCGCACGGCCTCCCTCGCCTTCCAGTTGCTGGCTCAACTCGCGGCTCGCCGCTTCGGCGATGTCGACGAAGGCGACGTGCGCGCCCTGCGCCACGAAGGCGGCCACGATGGCGGCGCCGATGCCGGTGCCGCCTCCGGTCACGAACACGCGGCGGCCGCGCAAGCTGGGGTACACGGCCAGCGCCGGGGACGGGGTGGGAGTCATGGGGCCCTTCATGTATTGCAAAAGCGGTATGTCAGCAGGCGAACTTCCTATTTTTCTCTTATCAATGTGCCTTGCTAGCATCCGCCGCGTCAAGGGGGCTTGCATGAGCGGCCTCCGCAACGCCGCGAGGACCGACTCCCATGGATTCCCAGAAGCCGAAACCCAAGTACCCCGTGCGCCGCAGCCAGGCCTGGTTTGGCAAGGACGACCGCGACGGGTTCATGCACCGCAGCTGGATCAAGAACCAGGGCTATCCGCATGACGAGTTCGATGGTCGGCCGGTGATCGGCATCTGCAACACCTGGAGCGAGCTCACCCCGTGCAACGGCCACTTCCGCGAGCTGGCGGAGTTCGTGAAGCGCGGGGTCTACGAGGCGGGAGGCTTCCCGCTCGAATTTCCGGTGATGTCGCTGGGGGAAACGCAGCTGCGCCCCACGGCCATGCTGTTCCGCAACCTCGCCAGCATGGACGTCGAGGAATCCATTCGCGGCAACCCGATCGACGGCGTGGTGCTGCTGATGGGCTGCGACAAGACCACGCCCTCGCTGATGATGGGTGCGGCCAGCTGCGACCTGCCCACCATCGGGCTGTCCGGCGGCCCGATGCTCAACGGCAAGTTCCGCGGCCAGGACATCGGCTCCGGCACGGGCGTGTGGATGATGAGCGAGATGGTGCGTGCCGGCGAGATGTCGATGGAGGAGTTCACCGCCGCCGAGTCGTGCATGCACCGCTCGAAGGGCAGTTGCATGACGATGGGCACGGCCTCCACGATGGCCAGCATGGCGGAGGCGCTGGGCATGTCCCTGCCCCACAACGCCGCGATCCCGGCGCCGGACACGCGTCGCAACCGGCTCGCCCAGCTCACCGGACGGCGCATCGTCGAAATGGTGAACGAGGACCTGCGCATGTCGAAGATCCTCACGCGACAGGCCTTCGAGAACGCCATCCGCACCAACGCCGCCATCGGTGGCTCGACCAACGCGGTGATCCACCTGCTGGCGATGGCGGGCCGCATGGGCGTGCCGCTCACCCTCGACGACTTCGACCGCCTCGGTGCCGAAGTGCCCTGCCTGCTCAACCTGCAGCCCTCCGGCAAGTACCTGATGGAGGACTTCTACTACGCCGGCGGCCTGCCGGCCGTGCTGCGCGAGATCGCCCCCCTGCTCCACCGCGACGCCCTCACGGTGAACGGGCGCACGCTCGGCGAGAACACCGCCGACGCCCCCTGCTACAACCGCGAGGTGATCCTCACGCCGGACGCGCCCTTCATGGCGGACGCCGGCATCGCCGTCCTGCGCGGCAATCTCGCGCCGGACGGTGCGGTGATCAAGCCGTCGGCGGCGTCCGCCCACCTGCTCAAGCACCGGGGCCGTGCCGTGGTGTTCGAGAACATCGAGGACTTCCACGCCCGCATCGACGACCCCGACCTCGACATCGACGAGTACTGCGTGATGGTCCTGAAGAACTGCGGGCCGCGCGGCTACCCCGGCATGTCCGAGGTGGGCAACATGCCGCTGCCGCCGAAGGTGCTGCAAAAGGGCATCACCGACATGGTCCGCATCTCCGACGGCCGCATGAGCGGCACGGCCTACGGCACCGTCGTGCTGCACACCTCGCCGGAGGCCGCCGCCGGCGGCACGCTGGCCCTGGTGCGCAACGGCGACGTGATCGAACTCGACGTGCCGGCGCGTCGCCTGCACCTCGAGGTGTCCGAAGACGAACTCACGCGCCGTCGCATCGAATGGCAGCCGCCGGCGCCGCCCACCCGGGGCTGGGCCAAGATCTACGTCGACCATGTGCAGCAGGCCCACCTCGGTGCGGACCTGGACTTCCTCGTCGGCGGCAGCGGTGCGGAGGTTCCGCGCGAGTCGCACTGAAAGAACCGCACGCGCCCGCGCCGGGCGCGTGTCCCGCGGCGATTCACAACCGCCGGTTGTCGGTCATGTCACCGGGCACCGCCTACCGCGGCAGCGGCCTGATTCCTAGAGTTGATCCCGTCGATTGCCGACGATTCATCAACTCTAGGAGAACCGCCATGTCCGCCATTTCCACTGCTGTTGCTCGCCGCGACGCCGCACCCGTCAGGGACCTGATCGGCCGCGTCGCCGTGATCACCGGCGCCTCCAGCGGCATGGGCCGCGCCGCGGCTTTGCTGCTGGCTTCGCGAGGGGCCAAGGTGGCACTGCTCGCGCGCCGCGCCGGCCCGCTCGACGCACTGGCGGCCGAGATCCGCGGCTCCGGCGGCGAGGCGCTCGCGCTCGTCACCGATGTCACGGACCCGGCCTCGGTCGAGGCGGCCGCCGCGGCGGTTCGGCGCGACCTCGGCCGCGCGAACCTCGTCTTCAACAACGCCGGGCTGATGCTGCCCGGTGCCGTCGGGCCGCAGCCGCAAGCGGAATGGCTGGCCCAGATCGACATCAACGTCACCGGCGCGATGCGCGTGATCCACGCCTTCATGCCGCAGCTCGAGGCGGCCGCGGCCGACGGCGAGGTCGTGGACCTCATCAACACCTCCTCCATCGCCGGGCAGTACGTGTACGGCAACTTCGCGGTGTACTCGGCCACCAAGGCCTTCGTCAGCCACCTCACGCGCCACCTCCGCGTCGAACTCGGCCCGCGCAACATTCGCGTCTGCGTGCTGGAGCCCGGCATCACCGAGACCGAGCTCCAAAGCCACTTCACCTTCCAGGGGGCGATCGACTGGGTGCAGAACGCGGCGAAGTCGATCGACTTCCTCAAGGCCGAGGACATCGCCGCCACCGTCGGCTTCATCGTGTCGCAGCCGCAGCACGTGAACCTGCAGCAGGTGGTGATCATGCCGACGAAGGAAGGGATCTGAGGGGGCGACGCGCGGCGACGGTCAGCCATCGCCGCGGCCGAGCGCCCGAAGCTCGGCGGCCGGCAGGTGGAACCCGTCGCCGCCGCGCAGGCGCTCCACCGCGAAGTCGATGAACTGCCGCACGCGGGCGGGCATGTCACGGCGCTGGGCGTAGTAGAGGTGCAGGCCCATCCGGTGGCTGGTGTGACGCACCAGCAAGGGCACGAGCGCGCCGCGGCGGATGGGCTCGGTGGCATTGATGCTGTCGATCTGGCCGATGCCCATGCCTTCGAGCACGGCCTGCATCTCCGCCTCCGGCTCGCTGCAGCACACGGCGAAGGTCATGGTCTGGTAGACCGTTTCGCCCTTGACGAGGAACTCCCACGGCATCGGGCGCCCGCTCCCGGGCTGGCGGTAGCCGACGCAGCGGTGAGCGGACAGGTCGGCGAGGTTCGTGGGCACGCCGTGGGCGGAAAGGTAGGCCGGCGTGGCGCAGGCAATGAGCTGGATCGGGAACAAGGCGCGTGACACGACCTGCGCGGTCGGCGGGTTGCCGGCCTTGAAGCCGAGGTCGATGCGTTCGACCACCGCGTCGGTCGGACGGTCCTCCAGGACCAGGTCGAAGGCGACGCCGGGGTGCCGCCGCTGGAACTCGGCCAGCAAGGGCATCAACACCTTGCGGCCGACCGCGCCGCCGGCGCCGATGCGGATGAGGCCTTCGTCGCCCAGGGCGGCGCGGCGGGCGCGCTCGATGGCGCCGGTGAGGCCCTCCATGCTCTCGCGCACGGACTCCAGCAGACGCTGCCCTTCTTCCGTCAGCGAACTCTTGCGGGTGGTGCGGTGGAACAGCCGCACCCCGAGGTGCTGCTCCAGCTGCCGCACGGTCTTGCTCACAGCCTGCGGCGAGGTGCCCTGCGCCTGGGCGGCGCGGTGGAAGCTGCCGAGCTCGGCGGCTCGGATGAAGGTGGCAATGGCGCGCAGTTCGTCCACGACGGCAGGCGGAGTCCGGGTGCGGCGAGCATAGGGCATCGGCCCTCGCCAGCCCCCTCCCCGTTCGTCACGGCGTCTCGATGCGTTCCCAGGTGCCGCCCGCCGCGGAGCTGCGCAGGACGGCTTCCACGAAGGCCAGGCCCTCCAGCCCGTCGGCCACGGTGGCGAGGTCGGGCGCGGCGGCCAGGCCCTCACCGCCGGCCTGTCGCGCGCGGATGACCAGCGCCGCGTCGCGGTAGAGCTGCGCGAAACCCTCGATGAACCCCTCGGGGTGACCGCCGGGAAGGCGAAGGAACTCGGTGGCGCCGGCCGGGGTGCGCCCGCGACGCAACAGCGTTTCATCACCGCCTTGCTGCCGCAGCAGGAGCTCGTCCGGCCGCTGCTGGTCGAACTCCAGGCTCGCGCGGTCGCCATGGATGCGCAGTCGCAGGCCGTTCGCCGCGCCGCTTGCCACCTGGCTCGCCCACAGCGTGCCGCGCACGCCGCCCTCGAAGCGCAGCATGGCCTGCACGTGGTCGTCGAGCGCGCGGCCGGCCACCAGGGTCGACAGTTCCGCCATGACCTCCTGGCCGCGGCGCCCGCTCACGAAGCAGGCCAGGTGATAGGCGTGGGTGCCGATGTCGCCGAGGCAGCCGGCGTTGCCGGCCCGGGCGGGATCGGTGCGCCAAGCTGCCTGCTTGTGACCACTCGCCTCCAGGGGCGTGCCGAGCCAGTCCTGCGCGTACTCGACCTGGACGGCGCGCAGCTGGCCGAGCGCGCCGCTGCGCACCATCTGGCGCGCGCGCCGCACCATGGGGTAGCCGCTGTAGTTGTAGGTCACGGCGAGGAAGCGGCCGCGAGCACGCGCCTTGTCGGCCATCGCCCGGCCTTCGGCCAGGGTCAGCGCCAGCGGCTTGTCGCAGATGACGTCGATGCCGGCATCGAGAAAGGCATGGGCCGCCGGCGCGTGAAGGTGGTTGGGCGTGACGATGGCGACCGCGTCAATGCCATCCCCTCGGGCAGCCTCCTCGCGCGCCATGGTGGCGTAGTCAACATAGCTGCGTTCGGGTGCGAGCCGCAACGCTGCCGCGCTGGCTCGGGCGCGCCCCGGCTCCGACGACAGCGCGCCGGCCACCAGTTCCCATTCATCGTCGAGCCGTGCGGCCATGCGGTGCACGTCGCCGATGAGGGCGCCGATGCCGCCGCCCACCATGCCCAGGCGGAGACGGCGGGGCCGCCCGGCGGTCGCTTCGTCGTGCGAGGCGGCGCTCATGCCGACAGCCCCAGCAGCGGACGCAGGCGGCCGTGGTCCACGCCGGCATCGGCGAAGTCGTCGAAGGCCCGTTCGGTGCGCCGGATCATGTGGTCGCGGATGAACGCGGCGCCCTCCCGCGCGCCGTCCTCCGGGTGCTTGAGGCAGCACTCCCATTCGAGCACCGCCCAGCCGTCGTAGCCGTACTGCGTGAGTTTGCTGAAGATCGCCTTGAAGTCGATCTGTCCGTCGCCCAGCGAGCGGAACCGCCCGGCGCGGTCGACCCACGGGGCATAGCCGCCATACACGCCTTGCCTGGCGCTCGGCCGGAACTCCGCATCCTTCACGTGGAAGGCCTTGATGCGCGCGTGGAAGACGTCGATGAAGGCGAGGTAGTCCATCTGCTGCAGCACCATGTGGCTGGGGTCGTAGAGGATGTTCGCGCGAGGGTGGTGGTCCACCGCCTCGAGAAAGCGCTCGAAGGTGGCGCCGTCGAACAGGTCTTCGCCCGGATGCAGCTCGTAGCAGACATCGGTGCCCGCCTCGTCGAAGGCATCGAGCACCGGCCGCCACCGGCGGGCGAGTTCGGCGAAGGCCGCCTCCACCAGGCCCGGCGGTCGCGGTGGCCAGGGGTAGAGGTAGGGCCACGCGAGCGATCCGGAGAAGGTGGCGTGCGCCTTCAGGCCCAGCCGCTGCGAGGCACGGGCGGCGAGCTTCAGCTGGGCGGCTGCCCACTCGGCGCGGTCGGCCGGCCGCCCGCGCACCGAGGGATCGGCAAAGCCGTCGAAGAGCGTGTCATAGGCCGGATGGACCGCCAGCAACTGCCCCTGCAGGTGCGTGGACAGCTCGCTGATCACGAGACCGTGCTCGGCCAGTCGTCCTCGCACGTCGTCGCAGTAGGTCTGGCTGTCGGCGGCCGTCGCCAGGTCGAAGAGGCCCGGGGCACTGGTCGGCACCTGCAAGGCGCGGTAGCCCAGACCGGCGGCCCAACCGGCCAGGCCGTCGAGGCTGTCGAAGGGGGGCGTGTCGCCCATGAACTGCGCGAGGAAGATGCCGGGGCCCTTGAGGGTGGGAGCAGTCACGATCAATCCTTCTTCTGCACGAGCACGGCCAGCACGATGATGGCGCCCTTGACCATGCCCTGGAGGTACGGCGACACGTTCATGAGGTTGAGCGCGTTGTTGAGAATGCCGAGGATGAGCACGCCGATCACGGTGCCGATGACCTTGCCCCGGCCGCCGCTCATGCGCGTGCCGCCGATGATCACCGCCGCGATGGCGTCCAGCTCGTAGGCGAGGCCCGAGTTGGCCGAGGACATGGAGTTCAGCCGCGACGACTCGAGGATGGCCCCGGCGGACGCCAGGGCACCGCACAAGGTGTAGACGGCGAACTTCACCGCGCCCACCGGCAGCGCGGACAGGCGCGACGCACGCTCGTTGCTGCCCACCGCGTACACATAGCGGCCGAACACCGTGTGCGCCATGACGCCGTGCAGCACCAGCGCCGTCACGGCAAAGCACCAGATCGGCGTGGCAAGTCCCAGCCACTGCGAATTCGCGATGGCGCCGTAGGCATCGCTCTCGGTGGAGACGCTGCCACCGTCGGCGATGTAGAGGATGAGCGACCGTGCCGCGGCCAGCATGCCGAGCGTGGCGATGAAGGACGGCAGCCGCCCCCAGGTCACGAGCAGTCCGTTCACCGCGCCGCAGGCGAGGCCGGTGCCGAGGCCGGCCGCCACCGCAAGCCACGGCTGCTCCGTCACGCCGAGGCACCAGAGCGCGGCCCCGCCCGACAGGGCCAGCACCGCCCCGACGGACAGGTCGATGCCACCGACGATGATGACGAGGGTCATGCCGAGCGCCAGCATGCCGATGACGCTCACCTGGCGCACGATGTTGAGCAGGTTTTGCGGGGTGGCGAACTGTTCGCTCGTGAAGGCCGCGAAGATGACCACCGCCACCAGGGCGACGGCTG
Source organism: Rhizobacter sp. LjRoot28 (assembly GCF_964253025.1). NCBI lineage: Bacteria > Pseudomonadati > Pseudomonadota > Betaproteobacteria > Burkholderiales > Sphaerotilaceae > Rhizobacter > Rhizobacter sp. LjRoot28. The sequence continues at coordinate 4,462,216 of NZ_CAXUQC020000001.1, read as the reverse complement.
CGCTGTAGTCGGACCAGAGTCGTTCGCCGTGGCCGCGCCAGCCGAGCTGGGAGGTTTTCATGGTGGCCGCCGAAGGTAGGTTCATGGGGTGTCCTGCAAGTCCGTCAGGGCGTGGTCGCCACGCCCGTCGCGAGGCGCAGCACGGCGTCCTCACTGAGCTGTGCATTGGTGAGTTCCGCCGCGATGCGTCCGCGGAAGAAGACGAGCACCCGGTCGCACACCTGCTGCAGCTCGGTCACCTCGGCGCTCGACACGAGCACTGCCTTGCCTTGCTGCGCCAGGTCTCGGATCAGCGGATGGATCTCGGCCTTGGCGCCCACGTCGATGCCCTGGGTGGGGTTGTCCAGCACCAGCACGGGTGCCCCGGTGGCGAGCCACTTGGCCAGGATGACCTTCTGCTGGTTGCCGCCCGACAGGTGAGTGATGGGTGCGTCGAGCCGGTGCACCCGAACGCCGAGGCGATCGCAGTCGGCGCGCGCGCGTTTGCCTTCGGCGCGCGGGTCGATCACGCCCCAGCGCGACACCGCGCCCAGCGCACTGATCGACTGGTTCTGCTGGACCGACAGGTCCTTCAGGATGCTGTTCTCCTTGCGGTTGCGCGGCACGAGGCCCAGCCCCTGGCGCAAGGCGGCACGCGGCGAGCGCGGCGTGCGGTCATGCCCCGCGATGCGGACTTCGCCGGCGCGCGGCGCGACATGGCCGCACAGCGCGTCGATGAGTTCGGCCCGGCCGTCACCGGCCAGGCCGGTGAGCCCCACCACCTCGCCGGAGCGAACTTCGAAATCGACACCGTGAACGCCCGGCGCCTGCAACCCCTCGACGGCCAGCAGTGCCGCACCCAGGGCACACGGGCTCGGTGTGGACCGCGCGGCAAGCGCGCTGCCGACCATGGCGTCGGCGAGGCGGTGTTCGTCGGTCGCCTGCACCTCGCCGCGCGCCACCACCCGGCCGTCGCGCAGCACGGTGTAGCGGTCGCAGACCTGCATCACCTCCCGCAGCTTGTGCGAGATGTAGATGAGGCTCACGCCCTCATCGCGCAGCTGGCGCATGCAGGCGAAGAGACGGGCCACCTCGTGTTCGGCCAGGGCGGTGGTGGGTTCGTCCATGATCACCACGCGGGCGTCGAACAGCAGCGCCCGGGCGATCTCGACGAACTGCTTGTGGGCGGCGTCGAGCGCGCCGACGCGCATGTCGGGGGCGAGGGACACGCCCAGGCGCTGAAGCACCTCGCCGGCGCGTCGTCGCATCGCGCTCGCGCGCCGCACGCCGGCCACGTGCCACTCGCGGCCGAGGAACAGGTTCTCCCACACCGACAGGTCGTTGACGAGGTTGAGTTCCTGATGGATGAACGCGATGCCCAGGCGCTGCGCGGCCCGGGGGGAACCGGGCGGCAAGGCAACGCCATCGACCGCCACTGAACCGCGTGCCGGCGTCACCACGCCGCCCAGCACGTTCATCAAGGTCGACTTGCCGGCGCCGTTCTCACCCAGCAGCGCGTGCACCTCGCCGGGTGCCAGCGCCAGGTCCACGCCATGCAGCACCTGGACACGGCCGAACGCCACCGCGATGTCACGCAGGTCCAGCCGGAGGGACGGGGTGGCGGCTCGCGCGTCCACGGCTGGCCCGCTCTCAGTAGTTGGCCTTGGCGTCGTAGAACGTCGCGACGTTCTCGACCGTGATGCCGGTGGCCGGGATGGTGATGTCCTTGCTGGCCGGGGCCTTGCCGCGAGCCACGTCCACCGCGACCTTGACCGCGTCCTTCACCATCAGCGGCGAGTAGACGAAGGTGGCCTTCATCAGCGGGTCCTTGTCGGCGATGAGCTTGTAGACCGCCTTGTTGCCGCCCGCGCCGGTGACGACCTTGATGTCGGTGCGCTTGGCTTCGCGGATGGCTTGGCGAACGCCCAGCGCCATCTCGTCGTCGTGGGTGTAGACGGCGTCGATCTTCGGGTGCTGCTGCAGCAGGTTCTGCATCACGTTGAGCGACTTCTCGCGCTGGAAGTCGCCGGCCTGGCTCGCGATGACCTTGAGGTTGGGGAAGTCCTTGGCGATCGCGTCGCGGAAGCCCTGCGAACGCTGCGTCGTCACGCTGGCCGGCACGCCGATGATCTCCACCACGTTGCCGCTGCCGCCCAGCGCACGGCCGATGTAGGCGGCGGCATTGGCGCCGATGCCGACGTTGTCACCCTTGATGAGTGCCGCGTAGTCGGCGGTCTTCACCTCGCGGTCCACGATGATGAGCGGAATGTTGGCCGCCTTGAGCTTGCCTGCCGCGCGGGTCATCGCATCGGTTTCGATGGGCAGCATCACGACCGCGTTCACCTTCTTGGCGATCAGGTCCTCGACGTCGTTGGTCTGCTTGTTGGGGTCGGCCGCGGTCGTCATGACGTGGCGCACGCCGCTCGCCTTGGCCTGGTCCTGCGCATTCTTGATGACCGCGCCCATCCAGCCGTGGGTGGCCGACGGGAACGACATGCCGATGGTGACCTCCTGTGCCTGCACCGTGGGCAGGCCGGTGAGCCCCGCGAGCACGACGAGGGCGGAGGCAAGGGAAATGTGGCGTCGCTGCATGGTCTTCGTTCCTCGGTTCGGGACGGATGGGAGGTGCGCCGCGAACCGGACGGTGCCACCTCAGGAGCCTGGAGCGTGAGGGTAAGCGCTTTCCCGCCGGATCTGAAATCCGGGTTATCACCAGCCTGCTTATCCGCGCGGCTCAGCGTGCGAACCGTGGGAAAATGTTTTCCCAATGAAGAAGCCGCCTTCCATCAACGCCGTCGCCGAGCGGGCCGGCGTCTCCATCGCCACCGTGTCACGTGTGCTGAACGACAGCAAGCCGGTCGGGCGCGAAACGCGTGAACGCGTCGAAGCGGCGGTGGCGGAGCTCGGGTTCCGTGCCAGTGCTTTCGGCCGCAACCTGGCACGCGCCCGGAGCAACCTGCTGCTCGTGCTCGTCCCCGACGTGGCGAACCCGTTCTATGCGCAGATCGTGCAGGGCGTCGAGTCGATCGCACGACAGCGCGGCTACAAGATCATCCTCGCCGACACCGCGGGCGACCCGCTGCCTCACACGATCGGCCTCGACGCCGTGCATGACCGCCTGGCCGATGGCGTGATCAGCCTGGCCCATGTGGACGAAAGCGCGCCCGTGCAGGAGGCACTGCGGCGCGTGCCATGGGTGGCGTGTTCGGAGTACATCCCCGACTCGGGCATTCCGTATGTCAGCATCGATCACCGCCAGGCCGCCGTCGATGCCGTGCAGTACCTGCTCAATCGCGGGCACCGGCGCATTGCGCTCATAGCCGCGGACGAGACCTTTCGTTGGGCGCGTCAGCGCCATGAGGGCTATGCGGAGGCGCTGGCGCGCGCCGGCGTGACGATCGACCCCGCCCTCGTGCGCATCGTGCCCGGTACCGACTTCGCGCTCGGGGCCCAGGAGGCCGGGGCCCTGCTCAGTCTCCAATCGCCGCCCACCGCCGTGTTCGCCGTGTCGGACACCCTGGCCATCGGCGCCATCAAGGCGTTGCGGCGGGCGGGCCGCCGCGTGCCGGACGACATCGCCGTCGTCGGGTTCGACAACATCCCGCTGTCGGAGGTGTTCGAACCGAGCCTGACCACCATCGGCCAACCCATGCGTGAACTGGGCGCCGCCGCGACCGAGATGCTGCTCGAGCGCCTGGGCGGCACCACGCCCGCCGCACGCACCCTGCCCCACACGCTGCTGGTCCGGGAATCGGCGTAGCGGCCTGCAGCGGACGGCCGGCCTGACCCGGTCCGGCCACCCTCTTCCCGTCGGGGCCAAGCGCAGCGGCGTAGGGTCTCGCGTTCAGCGAGGAGGCTTCAATGCGTGAGACCCGATGCTGCATCGTCGGCGGTGGCCCCGCCGGCATGATGCTCGGCTACCTGCTGGCCCGGGCCGGCGTGCCGACAACCGTGCTCGAGAAGCACGCCGACTTCCTGCGCGACTTCCGCGGGGACACCGTGCACCCGTCCACCTTGCGGGTGCTCGACGAGGCGGGCTTGCTCGACCGCTTCCTGCAGCGCCCGCACGACCGCTTGCACACCCTGGACGGCTGGTTCGGCGGCGAACGGGTGCGGGTCGCCGACTTCTCCGGGCTGCCCGCGCGCATCGCCTTCATCGCGATGATGCCGCAGTGGCACTTCCTCGACTTCCTCGCCGACGAGGCGAGCCGCCTGCCTCACTTCACGCTGCGGCGGCAGACCACCGTCGACGGCCTGCTCCACGACGGCGCGGGGCGGGTGGCCGGCGTGTCGGGGGTCGCGCGTTCCGCTGAAGGAACACTGCGGACGTTCGAACTTCACGCCGACTGCACCATCGCCTGCGACGGCCGCCACTCCGCCGTTCGAGAAGCCGCCGGCCTGGTGTCGGAGGACGTCGGCGCGCCCATCGACGTGCTGTGGTTCCGGGTGGGCCGCGACCCGGCGGACACCGACCGCAGCCTGGCGCGGGTCGTGCCCGGCCGCTTCCTGGTGACCATTGCGCGGGGCGACTACTGGCAGTGCGCCTTCGTCATTCCGAAAGGCGGCGCCGAGCCGTTGCAGGCCGGGCCCATCGACGCCTTCCGTGCCCAGGTCGCCGAGGCCGCGCCCTTTCTCGCGCCCCGGCTCTCCGACGTGGCCACCTGGGACGACGTGAAGTTGCTCAGCGTGCGGGTCGACCGCCTGCGCCAGTGGTCGGCGGACGGGCTGCTGTGCATCGGCGATGCGGCGCATGCCATGTCGCCGGTCGGTGGCGTCGGCATCAACCTCGCCATCCAGGACGCCGTGGCCACCGCCCGCCTGCTCGGCCCGGTCCTGCGCGCCGGCCGGCCGTCCCCTGCCGACCTCGATGCCGTGCGCCGCCGGCGTCTCTGGCCGACGCGCGCGACCCAGGCCCTGCAGGTCGGCATCCAGAACCGGGTGCTGGTGCCGGCCATGGCGGGCGGCGGGCCGATGGCGGTGCCCGTGCCGGTGCGCCTGCTGGGCCGGGTGCCGCTGTTGCAGCGGACGTTCGCTCGGGTGCTGGGACTGGGGATGCGGCCAGAGCACCTGACCGCCTGAGCAACGCCGGCCGGTCGACGGGAGACCTTGCCGGCGGGCTGAGGCAGTTCGGTTGACAAGGGCCGATGATCTCTCGATGCTCTTCGGTCCTGACCGCGGTCCGTCCTGCCATGACCACCACCCTCACCCTCCACTACCACCCGCTTTCCTCCTACTGCCACAAGGTGCTCATCGCCTTGGACGAGCTGGGCGTCGAGGTGGACAAGCGCATGCTCAACCTCGGCGACGCCGACGAGCGGGCCGCGTTCGTCGACCTGTGGCCCACCGGCAAGATTCCCTTGCTGGTGGATGCCGGTCGGCCGGTGCCGGAGACGAGCATCATGATCGAGCATGTCCAACGGCACCACGCAACGCCGGGCCGGCGCCTGATTCCCGAGGACCCGGAGCACGCACTGCAGGTGCGCCTGTGGGACCGCCTGTTCGACCAGTACGTGATGACACCCATGCAGGCGCTGACCGCCGACCTGCTGCGGCCCGCGGCGCAGCGCGACGAACTTGGCGTGGCCCATGCGCGCGCGGCCCTTGCGAGCGCGTACGTCTGGATCGACCGGCAGCTCGCGACGCGTCGCTGGAGCACCGGCGATGACTTCACCATGGCCGATTGCGCGGCGGCCCCGGCCTTGTTCTACGCCTTCGCCTACGTGCCGCCGGCAGCCGACGTGCCGCACCTGACCGCCTACTTCGATCGCCTGGTGGACCGGCCCGCCGTGGCTCGCACCATCGACCAAGCACGCCCGTGGTTCAAGTACTTTCCGGGGCGTGCCGGACTGGCCCGGCGGTTCCACGATCCGGCGCTGGGCTGAGGCGGCCACATCGCCGTGCTCGCGCCGGCGCTTCGCTGCGCCAGCTCACGACCTGCCTCACCACGTCGCGTCATTCGGCCGGTGGCCCCGAGCCACGGACTGTCGATGACGAGCCGACGAATGTCACTCTTGTAACGGCAAGCGTCCCGGCGGACAGGTTCCGCGACGCTGGTGGCATCCCTGCCCACCATGGTATGGAACCGATTTCAGTTGTGTGCACGGGATTGGCACCAATCGTGCAATTGCGCACGGGTTAGCGGCAGGTTTCCGGAACGGGCGAGAGGTTCCGGGGCGACGCGTCCGCACCCCACCAGAACGATCACGAGAGGTCTCGACCATGAATCCCCGCACCTTGAGGGACGCTTCACCCCAGCGCCCCGCTCTCGCCCTGACATCCCTGTTCCTCGCGGCGGCCCTGGCCGCCTGTGGCGGCGGCGACAAGGGCAACGAGTCCGCCAGCGGCGCCCCCATGCCGCCGACAGCCGGCGAACCCACGCTCGAGGTGCCCTCGCCGGCCCCCGCGCCCGCGCTGCCCGAAGGCAACGCGCCGGTGGCCACGCCCTCGTTGCCGCCGACGATGCAACTACCCGGGGACACCGCCCTGGGCACCGCCGGCGTGCTGGTCAAGCCCGTGACCGCGACCGCTTCGTCCTCGGCCAACCAAGGCAGCAATGCCGCGAAGGCGATCGATGGCGTGGCGACCTCGCGCTGGGAAAGCGAGCAGACGAACGACCAGTGGATCCAGTTCGACTTCGGCGCGCCCACGGCGCTCGGCTACATGAAGCTCGTGTGGGAGAACGCCTTCGGCAAGGAGTACGCGCTGGAGGCATCGAACGACGGCAGCACGTGGTACCAGCTGCGCTACGTCACCGGCGCCAAGGGCGGCACCGACGAGTTCTTCAACCTCAACGCCAACGTGCGCCACATCCGGATGCGCGGTGTGGCACGCGGCACGCAGTACGGCTACTCGCTGTTCGAGGTGGAATTCAAGTCACCTGGCAACGACAACTCGCTGCCCCTGCTCGCGACCTCGGCCGAACGGTTCCCGCCGGCGGGCGCGCCCCTGCCCGAGGCGCCCGCGGTGAAGCCCCCGCTGGAGATGGTGCAATTCACCCTGCCCGACGGTACGCTCGTCACCCGCTTCGGCATGGTGGGCCGCTCGCGCCACGCGCGCGAACGCGGCGAGGACTGGAACGAGATCGGCTTCGGCCCGAACGAAACGGTCGACGCGGCCGGCAAGCCGCTCGACAAGGGCCCGGGTGCCCACCTCAACTTCGTCGCCAACTACTTCAAGAACCGCACCTGGGGTGTGGAGTTCATCGACAACAGCAAGGTCGCGGGTGTCACCAAGCCCAAGCTGATCGTTAACCAGTACTTCCAGCAAGCGCAGCGCGGCGGTGGTCATGCGTTCGTGCGCCGCTTCGACAGCACCGGCGTCACCGGCTTCGGCTGGATGAGCCCGGGCGACCTGCTCGACGACTCGACCTACTCGTCCGGCGTGGCCTCCTGCCCGGTGGTGCCCAAGCCGCCCGAAGGAGCCCTGCGCATGCCCACGAGCGGCTACGCCAACGTGATCGGCGCCAACGACGGCTGCAGCGTGGTGTTCGACGACTACCCGGCGCACAGCGCCATCGCCCCCGACGCGAACGGCGTGCTGGTGCCGACCGGCGTGCGGGTGGACTCCCGCGTGCTGAAGGTGGGTGATCCGATCGAGTTCACGAGCTCGTTCTTCTCCACCCGCGCGGCGATGGATGCCGTGGGCGACTCCGGCGCCGTGCGCTACTACACCAACGAACTCACCTACGTGGTGGGCTCGGGCCTGCGCCCTTGGTACGGCGTGCAGCCGCGCCTGATGAACGCCCCGCTGCCGACCGAAACCCTGCAGGGCGGCATCGGTTCGGTGTCGTACGACTACGCCGACAACGCGCAGTACATCTTCCAGCAGCCGCACAACCACATCGGCATGCAGAACATGCAGCGCTTCGTGGAGGGCCGCCGCTGGCTGCACACCAACCTCGCTACGGGTGACCACACGGAAGCCGGCAACGACCGCAACGACGACGCCATCGGTCTGCAAGGCCCGCGCTTCAACCAGTCGTCCTGCTTCGGTTGCCACATTAACAACGGCCGCGGCGTCGCGCCGGCGGTGGTGAACCAGAAGCTCGACACCATGGCCGTGCGCACCGCGGCCCTGGACGCCGGCGGCAAGCAGATCCCGCATCCGACCTATGGCCTGGGCGTGCAGATGAACGCCCGCTCCGCGGCGACCGGCAAGGCGCAGGACTGGGGCATGGCCGTGCGCGTGGCCGGCTTCGAGACCAGGACCGTGACGTTGGCCGACGGCTCGACCGTGCAGCTTCGCAAACCGCAGGTGTCCTTCGACGGACCCACGCCCGCCGCCTACTCGCTGCGCAGCGCGCAACCGATGATCGGCATGGGCCTGCTGGAGGCCATTCCCGACACCGAGATCCTGTCGCGCGTGCGCAGCACGCCGGATGCGGACGGGGTGAAGGGCGTCGCCAACTACGGCTACGACCCCGAGACCGGTACCGTGAAGCTCGGCCGCTACGGCTGGAAGGCCTCCAAGACCAGCCTGCGGCACCAGTCCGCTGCCGCCGCGCTGCTCGACATGTCCGTCACGTCGCCGGTGTTCCCGAGCCGCGACTGCCTGGCCGGGCCCACCCAATGCGCCAGCGGCAAGGTGGAGAAGGGCTTGTCGGAAGAGGCGCTCACGCTCATCACCCGCTACCTCCGCCTGCTCGCCGTGCCGGCGCAGCGCAGCCTGACGAGCGGCTTCCCGAAGGGGGTCTCGCCCATTTCCTACCTTGACGTCAACCCGGCCCAGGTGGCCGCCGGCGCCAAGGTCTTCGACACCCTGCGTTGCACCGCCTGCCACGTGGCGTCGATGCAGACGGGCGAAGGGTCGGAGATGGCGGAGAACCGCAAGCAGACCATCAAGCCCTACACCGACCTGCTGCTCCACGACATGGGCGCGGGCCTCGCCGACAACCTCGTCGAGGGCCAGGCCACGGGCTCGATGTGGCGCACGCCGGCCCTGTGGGGCCTGGGGTACACGCAACGGGTGGCGGCCAGCAAGAACGTGCCGGTGGGCTACCTGCACGACAGCCGCGCCCGCACCGTCACCGAAGCCATCCTGTGGCACGACGGCGAAGGCGCCGCGAGCCGCAAGCGCTTCGAGCAGTTGTCGAAGGCGGACCGCGAAGCCTTGCTCGCCTTCCTCGAGTCGCTCTGAGGGTGGCCCGGCGCCCTTGAGGCTCAAGGGGCCGGTCCCGCCGGCCCGGTGGCGCCGGTCCGCCATTGGTGAACGTGTCCGCTCCACTGGGGCGGACACCTTCAGATCCGCGATGGTGGCGCTGCGGACCCTGGACGACGCGTGGCAGCACGCGTCGCTCCGTCGAGCGTCGAGCGCTTCGTTCGACCGAGGCTGCTAGCTGGTCCTGGCCCGTGCGAGGTGCAGCGCCCCATCCAGCACCAGCAGCACCACGGCGCTCCAGATCGGGACGTAGGTGAGCCACTCGTCCGGCTGCACCCGTTCGCCCAGGAGCAGCGACACCCCCAGCATGAGCACGGGCTCGACATAGCCGAGCAACCCGAACAGGCTGAAGGACAGCAAGCGGCTGGAGACGGTGTACGTCATGAAGGCCGCGGCACTGATCACGGCCAGCAGCGGCACCAGGGCGAACAGGCGCGGCGCCTCGCCGAAGGCCTGCGCGATCGCCCCGCGCTCGACGACGCACCACAGCGCCACCGGCAGGGTGAACGCCATGTCGAACCACAGCCCGCCGAGGTGATCGGTGCGCAGCTTGCGCCGCAGCACGAAGTACGCCGGCAAGCCCAGCGCCACCAGCAGCGCCTGCCAGGAGGGCATGCCGATGCGGACCACCTCGTGCGCGACGCCGAACGCGGCGGCACAGGCGGCCGCCGTCTGCAGGGGCGACGGGCGATCGCCATAGAGCAGACGACCGGTGACCAGCATCGCGAGCGGCAGCAGGAAGTACCCGAGCGAGACTTGCAGCGCCGCGCCGTTGATCGGCGCCCACAGGAACAGCCACAGCTGCACCCCGAGCAGCGCACTGCTGGCCATGAGGGCGAACAGCAGCGAGGGCTTGTGGCGCACACGCCGGGCGATGTCGACGACGCGGGACCAGTGGCCCGTCGCCATCAGAAACACCGTCACGCACGGCAAGGTCAGCAGCATGCGCCATCCGAAGATCTCGGTGCCGGTCAGCGGGCGCAGCAGCGTGGCGTAGAAGTAAAGCGAGGCGAAGAGCGTGGTGGCGGTGACCGAGAGGGCGACACCCCGAGCGGTACCCGCGGGCGGGCGATGCGCCGCGTCGACTGGGACTGACATCGGCAGATTGTCTCAGCAGCTCGCCGCATCGTCTGCGCGAAGTCATCGCACCGCGCTGCCGGGTCGTTCGGGACGCCGTCGGAGCTCGCTTCCAGGCCGTTGCCAGCGCGCGCCCGCTCGGTCGGACGGCGGCTCGACCCGCCGCCTGCTCCTCAGAAGGCCAGCGTGACGGTGAGCGCCGCGCTGCGGGCGCGGGCCGCGGAAAAGTCGCGGCTCCAGGCGATGCCCGCCGTGACCCGATCATGGGCGTTCCAGCGCAGACCGACTGCGGCCCAAGGAGCGTCCGATCCCACACCGAACGCCTCGGCGGTGACGTCGATGGCCTCGTTCAGGGACTGCTCCGCGGCCACCGCCCACGACAGCCGTGTGGTGCTGTCCGACCGATCGTGGCTGACGCCGAGATTGCCATGCAGGGTGGCGCCCGCCCCGACAGGCCGGCTGACCACGCCAGTCACCAACACGCCGTGCGCCTTGGGCGGCACGCCGGGCGCCTGATCGGCCAGCACCATCCACGCGAGCGCAATGCCCGGTGCGGTCTCGCTCGACGCTCGCAGGCTGGTCTTGCCCCCCAGGGACCACAGCCGGCTGGCGTCGGGCCCGTTCATCGCCCGGCCGACCCCGATGGCGATCTCGCTTTCCAGGCCCACGCCGCAACCCAGCGTGGATGTCCAGGCACGGCTGCGGGGGCCATCCGCCTGTCGCTCCCGGCTTGCCGAGGTCTCCCACTCACAGTCGCGCGCGGGTTTGACGTCCGAGTCGTCGGTTGCGAGGGGTTGACCCGCCTGCGCCATGAGCGGCAAGACGAGCAGTGCCGCCGCCAAGGGGAATGGGCGGGCCACCATGCGATGCGATCCATGACGGCGAGCGGCGAGGTGATGGCGAGGGGGGCGGATGGGATTCACGTGAACGAGTGCGAAGGGCTGTCTGCGCTTCTTCGTTCGCAACGCGGGATTCTTGAGCGACGTGCCGCCCGCCCTGTGCGACTTGCCCGCAAATCGACTCGACAGGACGTCGGCATGAGGCTTGCCCCCCGTGACGTGTCATACCGACGCTGGCAAGGGGAGCTCTCATGAACGCCGTACCTCGATCGAGTCGCCTGCTCAAGGCGCTTGCGCTCGTCATCGTGCTGATGGGCCTCGCGCTCGTCGTCGCGGGCGCGTGGCTGGCGGCGCTGGGAGGTTCCGTGTACTACGTGGCGGCCGGGCTCGTGCTGCTCGCGGTGGCCTGGATGACCTGGACCGCCCGGGCCGGCGCGCTGTGGCTGTATGCCGCGTTCGTGGCGGCGACGCTCGCCTGGTCGCTTTGGGAGGTCGGCCTGTCCTGGTGGGGCCTGGCCGCGCGGGGCGACGTCTTCGTCGTGCTCGGCGTGTTGATGGTGACGCCCTGGGTGGCGCGCCGGCTCGGAGCCGAGCCGCGTTCGCAGGCCAGGAGCCTGACCGTGGGGCAGGGCCGGCGCTGGCGTGGTGGCCGCGCCGCACTGGGTGGCGTGCTGGTCGCCTACCTCGGGGTCGCCGTGGCCTCCTGGGTCATCGATCCGTTCGCAACCCAGGGCACGCTGCCGCCGGCACGTGGCACTGCCGCGGTGGCCGGTGCCTCGGTTCCTCAAGGCGAGTGGCATGCCTACGGCCGCACGGGCCACGGGCAGCGCTACGCGCCGCTCGACCAGATCACGCCGCAGAACGTGCAGCAACTCGAAGTGGCCTGGCACTACCGCACGGGCGACCTGCGCGGCCAGCCAGGTGATCCCAAGGAAACCACGTTCGAGGTGGCGCCCCTGAAGGTGGGCGACCGCCTGTACCTCTGCACGCCGCACCAGTTCGTCGTGGCGCTCGATGCCACCACCGGGCAGGAAGTGTGGCGATTCGATCCGAAGATCCGCTCAGGGCTCGCCTTGCAGCACCTGACCTGCCGAGGGCTCTCGTACTGGTCGCGCGACGGCAACTCAGCGGCCGCGGCGGCGGCCTCCCCCCCGGCCGCTTCGGCGCCCTGGGCCGAGCCGGCGGCAGCGGCGAGCCCGGTCCCATCGGCCTCTGCCGCGTCCGGGACGGCATCGGCCCGTGCCTCGCAACTGGCTTCGGGCCAGGCGCCGGTGGCATCGACATCGCTCGGCCCGCCGACGCACGGCGCCTCCGCCCCGGACGCCGTGTACCCGACCGCGCCCGATCTGCCGGTGGCCGCGCAGGACGGCCCGACGGTGGCCGACTGCCCGCGCAAGCTCTTCATGCCGACCGCCGACGGCCGGGTGATCGCCCTGGACCCGCAGACCGGTGCGGTGTGTGCAGGCTTCGGTGGCGGCACCGGGCAGATCAACCTGTGGCGCGGCATGCCGAACGTGCGGCTGGGTGGCTACTACTCGACGTCGCCGGTGGTGGTCACGCAGCGCGTGCTCGTGGTCGGGGGCACGGTGCTGGACAACGTCTCCACCGAGGAGCCCTCGGGCGTGGTGCGTGGCTTCGACGTCGAGACCGGCGAGCTGCTGTGGAACTGGGACGCCGGTCGGCCCGACGACACCGCGCCCCTGAAGCCGGGCCAGACCTACACCGCAAGCACGCCCAACGTGTGGTCCATCATGAGCGTGGACGAGGCGCTCGGCATGGTCTATGTGCCGGTGGGCAACCAGCCGCCCGACCAGTGGGGCGCCCGCCGCAGCCCGGAGGCGGAGCGGGTGTCATCATCGGTCGTCGCGCTGGACGTGGCCACGGGCCGCATGCGATGGGTGTTCCAGACGGTCCACCACGACCTCTGGGACTACGACGTGCCCTCGCAGCCGACGTTGGTCGACCTCACCATCGCCGGCGCGACCGTGCCAGCGCTCGTGCAACCGACGAAGCAAGGCGAACTCTTCGTGCTCGACCGGCGGGACGGCCGGCCGATCCACCCGGTGACGGAGGTGCCCGCACCGGGCGGTGCGGTGCAGGGCGATCGCACCGCGCCGACGCAACCGGTGTCGGGGGTGTCGTTCAACCCGCCGCCACTGACGGGCGCCGACATGTGGGGCGCCACGCCCTTCGATCAACTGGGCTGCCGCATCGCCTTTCACCAGCTGCGCTACGAAGGCCGCTACACCCCACCGTCCACCGAAGGCACGCTCGTCTATCCCGGCAACTTCGGCGTCTTCAACTGGGGCGGCATCGCGGTCGACCCGGTGCGGCAGATCGCGTTCACCACACCGACCTACCTTGCCTTCACCTCGCAGCTCGTGCCACGGCCCGACGACACGTCCCTCATCGTGCAGGAGGAGGAACGCCCCAGCGAAAGCCTGCCCGCGCTGAACGAGAACTTCGGCGCGCCGTACGCGGTCAAGCTGGCCGCCTTCACCTCCCCGCTCCGCATCCCCTGCCAGTCGCCGCCCTGGGGCTATGTGGCGGGCGTGGACCTCGTCACCGGCAAGATCGCCTGGCAGCACCGCAACGGCACGGTGCGTGACCTGGCGCCCGTGCCGGTGCCGTTCAGGATGGGCGTGCCCAGCCTCGGCGGACCCTTGCTGACGGCGGGCGGCGTGGCCTTCCTGTCCGGCACGCTCGACTACTACCTGCGGGCCTACGACGTGACCGACGGCACGGAGCTCTGGCGGGGGCGGCTGCCCGCGGGCGGACAGGCCACTCCGGTGAGCTATGTGGGCCGCGACGGACGGCAGTACATCGTGGTGGCCGCAGGCGGCCACGGCTCGCTCGGCACCAAGGCCGGCGACTCCGTCGTGGCCTATGCCCTGCCGGCCCGATAGCGACAAGGGCTCTCGCATGGGCGCATCATGAACCTTCCCCTCACCCGTTCACTCCAGGAGATCACGCATGCTGCTGAAAGCCAACTCGCTGATGAAGAGCCAGGTGCTCGCGAACGACGGCGAAGTGGGATCGCTCGTCGACATCTACTTCGACGACAGCCGCTGGGCCGCGCGCTACCTCGTCGTCGAGACCGGCCGCTGGATGGACCGCAAGCGGGTGCTGGTGTCACCCGCCTCGCTGCACCGTCACCGCGGCGAGATCGGCGTGGTGCATGCCGACCTCAGCCGCGAGCAGATCCGCAACTGCCCCGACGTGGACAGCGACCAGCCGGTGTCGCGCCGCTATGAGATCGCCCACGCGCGCTACTACGGGCATGCCGGCTACTGGAGCGGCTCCATGCTGTGGGGTCCGGTGGCGATGCCGAATGCGGCCGCGCCCATGCCGCTGCCGGACGACCCGATCCTGCGACCGGTCGAGGCCGATGAAGTGAGAGAGGCGATGGACGAAGCCGAGCGCACGCACCTGCGCAGCGCCAAGGAGTTGATTGGCTACAAGGTCGAGGCGAGCGACGGCGACGCCGGCGAGCTGGACGACTTCGCCATCGACGACGAGGACTGGTCGATCCCCTACCTCATCGTGGATGCCAAACCGTGGTGGCCGGGCGGCCAGGTGCTGGTCCGGCCCGTCAGCATCCAGGCTATCCACTACGACCGATCGCGGGTGCAGGTCAGCCTGACGAAGCAGGCCTTGCGCGACGCTGGCCAGGCTTGATCGCACCGCGAGACCGGGCGCCCTGGCGCTCGGTCCCGCAGGGTGTCCCGCCAGCCCATCGCGCCCCGGCAAAGGGCCATGGTCACGCTGGCGGACAGCCGCACTTCAGCGAAGGAAGCGGCCGTTCTCGCCGATGATGGACAGGTCGGCGAAGTCGAGGCCGCTGTGGTCGGCGGGGCTGTACGTCACCTCGAGGCCACCGATGTCGACCCGCTTCATGCCTTCGAGCGCATCACGCAGCTTCTGGCGCGTGGGCTTCGGGCCGGCGCGGCGCAGGCCTTCCACCAGCACCTTGGCACCGGCATAGCCTTCGAGCATGGCGGGGGTCACGTGCTGGGCGCCGTTGGCGACGGCCAGGTCATGGGCCTCCTTCACGATGGGCGCCGCGCGCGAGCGCTCGTACGGGAACACCTGCGAGACGATCAGCCCGCGCGCATTGCCCTTGAGCGACTGGATGAAGCCTTCGGAGGCGTTGTTCGACAGGGTGACGATCTGGGCGCGCGAGCCCGCCGCGCGAATGGCGCTGACGGCGTCGACCACGGCATTGCCGGAGCCGAGGATCACGACGGCCTGCGCATTCGTGGCGATCACGCGGGCGGTGATTTCGTCGAACACGGGCTTGGCGCGGTCGAACTTCTCATGGAAGACCGCCTTCTTGCCCGTGCCGCTCAGGCCGGCCTCGATGCCGAGCGCGGCGTCCGCGCCAAAGGAGTCGTCCACCTGGACCACGCCGATGCGCTCGATGCCGATGAGGCTCAAGTGCTGGATGGTGCGCTCGGCCTCGCGCTGGTACGGCGCGCGGACGTTGAACACCCAGCGATTGACCGGCTTGTGCAGGACCATCGCGCCGGTGGACGGTGCGATCAGGGGCACCTGATGCGTGTTCAGCAGCGGCAGGATCGCCTGGTTGTGCGGCGTGCCGCGGGTGAGGAACAGCGCCACCACGTTCTCGGCGGTGATGAGCTTCTGCGCGTTCTCGGCCGCAAGCTTCGGGTCGAACTTGTCGTCGAGCTTGACGAGCCGGATGGCCTCGCCATGCACGCCGCCGTTCTTGTTCACCTGGTCGATGTAGAGCTTCGCGCCCTCCGAGGTTTCGTTCACGCTGGACGCGACCGCACCGCTGAATCCGGCAGTTTGGCCGATGACGATGTCGGCCTGGGCCGCGCTGAACGCGAGGGCGAGTGAGAGTGCCAGAAGATTACGCACGAGAGCTCCAATTGGTCACGAGAGTGGCATTTATTGTTCAGGCCGTTCCGGCACCCAGGGTGGGTAAACCCTTGGCCTTGGCGCGGACGGCGTGACATCGGTACGTTCCCTGCCGATGTCGATACGCCGACAGCGGCAGATGACCGTTTTGCGACGAGCACGGCAGGCTCAACGCAACGGTTGCAGCGGGAAAGGCAAGTTCCAGGCCGAAATCACGCCTGTGAGCGCACCCAGGCCGTCACGGCCTCGACGGACCGGAAATCCTCCACGGATCGCGCCGGTACGTCGGGATGGATCCGATTCCATCCGGCAGCGAGCGCGCGGCCGGGCCCGACCTCGAGGACACAGCTCACGCGACGCGCGTGCAAGGTGTCCAGGACGTCAGACCAGCGCACGGTCGTTGCCATTTGGTCGGCCAAGGCCGCACGTGCGGACTGACCGTCAGGGAGTCGATCGCCGGTCGCGTTGCCGATCAGGGTGATGCGCGGCGCGTTGAGTTCGAGGCGCTCGAGTGTCGCCAGGAAATCGTCGGCAGCGGGCTGCATGGACGGCGTGTGCGACGGGACGCTCACTGCAAGGGGGGTGCAGCGGGCGCCCATCGCCGTGGCCTGCGGTTCGATGGCGGACAGGGCTGCAGACGGGCCGCCCAGCACCAGTGAATCCCGGTCGAGGCGAATGGCGACCGCCAGGCCGGTGCCCTCGCACAGGCGCAGCAGTTCTGCCTCGCTGATGCCGCTCACGGCCATCAGGCTTCCGGGTGACGCAGCCGCACACCGGTCCATCGCCTCGGCTCGCACTGACGCCAGGTCGAGCGCCGTCTGGGGCGAGAACGCGCCGGCTGCGGAGAAGGCGGCCAGTTCGCCGACGCTGTAGCCGGCGATGGCCGCGGGCGCCGGCAAGCGAGCGGCAAGCGCTCCCCACGCCGCCAGCCCGACGCCGGTCAGGAGCAACTGCGCGTTGCGGTTGCGCACGGCCCAGGCAGCGTCCTCGAGGGCATGCCGCCAGTCGCCGATGCCGAGCAGGGCCTGCACGCGGTCGATCAAGGGATCGGTGTCGAGCCACGGCAGCATGGCCGGATGCTGTGCGCCCTGCCCGGAGAACAGCACGGCGTAGCTCATGCCCTCACGCGCTGCAGCCAACAGGCGGCCGCCAGCATGTCGGCCGCGCCGCCGGGAGACAGGCGGCGCTCGACGAAGGTGCGACCGATGGCTTCGGCGCGCATCGCGCCGTCGGGACTCGACATCCCGCCCGCGGCGAGGAACGCTTCGGCGGATTGCCGGGCAAAGCGCAACCCCTCGCCGCCGCCGCGGTGCGCGAGGTTGGCATCGTCGAGCACCGCCATCACGTGGAAGAGCGTCTCCAGCCTCGCGTGGGCGTCGGGCAGCCCCCGACGCCTGCCGTCTTGAAGCGCGGGCCAGGCGACCTCGAACAGGACGGGAAAACCGAGCGCCGCTTCCATGGACGCACTGCGCAATCCGTGGCGCTGCGCCGCCCGGCCGCCGGGCAGCGCCGGCTGGCGCGTCGCCCGCTCGGCCAGCGCCCCGCCCCACCGCTCCCGCAGGGCGGCGCGTATGCCGGATGCATCGAGCGCGGCGCCCGTGGCGACCACGGCACCCGCGGCGGCGCAGAGCAGGCCGAGCGAGAAGACGGCGCCGCGGTGGGTGTTGATGCCGTGTGTCGCCCGCATCATGGAAGCTTCGGCGGCGAGGCCGCATTGCTCGAGCGCCGGAAAAGCCGCGCCGGCGGCGCCGAGCTGGGCGATGCGCGGGAAGTACGTGCGCAAGGCCGCGATGCTGCGGAGGAAGGTGCGGGCGTCCATGTCGTCGTGGCTGCCACAGTCGGTGAGGGTGACGAGGCCCGGCTTGGGCGTCAGGGCCAGTTCATCGTGCAGCGCCTGCGTGGCCGCGCGTCCCAGGGCGAGGGCCCTTGCCCCGGGGCGCTCCGGCCAACGCACCGGTCGGGCGATGGCCGCGCGCATCAGCACGGCTGGCTTTCGAGGAAGGGCTCCTCCACCAGCGACGCGCCCGTCAGGGTGCGGCACAGGATGGCGCGGGTCTGCCCGGCCCGCCACGCCCGCCACTCGCGCCACGCGACGGCTCGGCCATCGGGAAAGCTCAGTTCGCCGTCCAGCCGCGGCGCGATCGACTGGCCCAGTTGCCACAGCGCGGCCGACACCGCATCCGCCTGCTCGGCATCGGCAACGCGAATCCAGAGGTCGATGTCGGACTGGGTGTGGGCGTGCGGCAGGCCGGTGATGGCCTGCCAACCGCGGCTGCCGTAGACGCGGGCCGAGACGCGCAGCGGCGCGAGGGCATCGCTCAGGAGGTCCCACTCCTCGCGGTCGCTGCGGCGGCGGCCACAGACCAGGGCCTCATCGCCCACGAACGGAAACTCGGCATAGCCCGCGACGTGCTCGCGGGGGACCGTGAGGGCCAGGCGGCGTCCGCGCCAGGGCGACGGGGCCGGCAGGCCGAGCGCCACCACATCGCAGCGCTGCGCCGGCTGGCGGGTCACCACCAGGGGCAGGTCCCGGGCCATCCACAGATCGAGGCAGGCTCGGGCTTCGTCGTCCCACGAGGCATCGGCAACGCATCGCCAGCCTGCGGCCGTCAGGCGTGCCAGCTGATGCCGGTGCAGCGCGGTCACGGCGGGCTCCGACCGGTTCAGGCGGCGTCGAGCACGCGCTGGACCACGTCGGCGGCGAGGCGCCGGCCGCCACGGTCGCGGCCATCGAGCGCGCGACGGTCCTCGGTGACCGCCGTGGCCAGCGCCTCGCGCAGCGCCGCCGCGAGGTCCCCTTGCCACAAGGCGCGCACACCGCCCATGGCGA
Organism: Rhizobacter sp. LjRoot28; assembly: GCF_964253025.1. Classification (NCBI taxonomy): domain Bacteria; kingdom Pseudomonadati; phylum Pseudomonadota; class Betaproteobacteria; order Burkholderiales; family Sphaerotilaceae; genus Rhizobacter; species Rhizobacter sp. LjRoot28. Next base: position 4,443,451 of record NZ_CAXUQC020000001.1, on the reverse strand, counting down.
CGAAGTTGTCCACCCCCGGCGCGAACACGGGGTTCGTCCGCGACAGCTCGGTCAGCATCTGCTCGGGCAGCTTGGTGACGCGCGACATCGCCGGGATGCCCATCACGCGGATCTCGGCGGCCGGCAGGGCGTCGCAGGCGTCGGCGATGAGCCCGGTGGTGATGAAGCCGCCCGAGAGCGCCTGGTCGTACACCAGCCCGAGCACCCGATGGCCGCGGCGGCGCGCCAGGTCGACGCACTGGCCGAGGTGGGCCATGGCGCGGTTGATGCCCAGCAGTTCGTCACGCCGGCGCAATTGCTGGCCACGCGTGTCGATCATCAGCAGGATGGGACGGCCCGGGTGCTGCGCCATCACGTCGAGGACGGCGCGCGCCTGCGCCAGCGCGACCCGCACGCCGATGGGCGCATGGTTCGTGGTGCCGACGATGGCGAGCGGCGCGCCGTCGAAGGTGACGGTGCCGCGCAGAAAGTCGTCGGTCAGGGTGATGCCGTCGGCACTGCCGAACAGGGCGACGGCAAGCGATTTCCAGTCCATGGGAAGGCTCCTTCAGGCGCGCGGCATGGCCAGCAGTTCGGCCACGTCGGCATCGGCCACGCGCTCGGGGGCGGACCAACCGAGGCGCGACCAGAGCGCCACGGCATCGTCGCCGTCGACCGGCTCGTCGAGCAACGCGAGACGCGCGCCGAGGAGCGCATGCTCGGCCTCCAGGCTGTCGAGCGTCACGGGGCGATGCGCATCCAGCGCGGCGATGGCCGCCGACCGGAAGGCCGCCGCGTCGTCCTCCACCAACGCGTCGCAATCGCCCACCAGCCACCGGTGCTTGCCACCGGTGGTGCGCCAGACGAGGGCGCGGTCGCGGGCATCGAATTCCTCGACGCCGTGCGAGGCCTCGATCACCTCGGGACCCGACATCGAGAGCCGGGCCAAGTCGCTCATGACGACGTGGTCGGCGCAACGCGCGACGATGCCCATGCCGCCGAAGCAACCGTTGGCGCCGCCATTGAGCACGATCACCGGAACGCCGGCGTGCCGAACATCGAGCACGGCGCGCATGACCTCCGACACCGCGATGAGGCCGGCATTGGCCTCCTGCAGGCGAACCCCGCCCGACTCGGCCAGGAGCAGCACGGCATCCGGCCGGTCGCGCAGGGCGCGCCGCAGCAGGCCGACGAGCTTGGCGCCATGCACCTCGCCCACGCCGCCGCCCATGAAGGCACCTTCCTGCGCGGCCACGAACACCGGCCGGTTGGCGAGGGTGGCCCGGCCGATCACCACGCCATCGTCGAAGGCGCACGGTGCGCCGAGCTGCGCGAGGTGGGGGCTGGTCAGGCGTTCGGCGGGGGGCAGCCACTCATGGAAGCTGCCGGCATCGAGCACGCGCGCAATGCGCTCGCGGGCCGAGCACTCGAGGTAGCTGATGGCGACGCTGGCGTTCATGGCAGCTCCCAGGCGGCCTGGTCCAGCCGCAGGTGGACCACGGCGGGCGTGGCGCCCATGTCGTTGATGGAGACGCGCACGCCGGCCAGGCCGTGGCGGTGGTGGAAGTCGGTGACCACCGCCTCCCAGATGGCGCCGAAGCCGCGGGCCGACGTGGCGACCTGCACTTCGCAATCGCCGCCGGCCGAGGGCTCGATGAGCACCTCGAGGTTGCCCGAGCCGACCACGCCGACGAGCACGGGATTGAAGGGGCCGACCGCCCGGCCGCCCGTGAACCGGTACGCCAGCGTCTCGATGCCTGGGGTGACGCTCATGCTGCGCCTGCCTTTCTCACCAGTTGCGGAAGCGCCGCGGGGGGGAATAGAGGCCGCCGGAGGCGCGCACCAGGTCGCGCATGGAGCGCGCGGCCAGGAGGTTGCGGGTGGCCTGGCGGGGATCGATGCCGAGGTCTTCGGGGCGGCGGATGATGCCGCGATCGCGCAGGTTCTCGACCATGCGGCGGTCACGTCCGGCGCCCACGGGCGTGTGGCCGGCGACGCCACGGATGGCCTGCTCGCGCTCCTCGTCGGAACGGCAGAGCAGCAGGTTGGCGATGCCCTCTTCGGTCAGCACGTGGGTCACGTCCTCGCCGTAGACCATGATCGGCGGCAGCGCCATGCCGGCCTGTGTCTGCACGGTCCAGGCGTCGAGCCGCTCGACGAAGGCGGGCTGCATGTGTTCGCGGAAGGTCTCGACCATCTGCACCACGAGCTTCTGTCCGCGTGGTGTGCCGCGGCTGCCGCCGAGCCCCGACCGCGCTTCACGGCCGGCCTTCAACCAGGTGTCGCTGGCATGGCGGCGGCCGCGCGCGTCGGCGCCCATGTTGGGCGCCCCACCGAAGCCGGCGATGCGGCCGAGGGTGGCGGTGGAGCTGTTGCCGTCCAGGTCCATCTGCAGGGTGGAGCCGATGAAGAGGTCGCAGGCGTAGTGGCCGGCCGCCTGGCTGAAGGCGCGGTTGCTGCGCAGCGACCCGTCGGGCCCGGTGAAGAAGACGTCCGGACGGGCGCGGATGTAGTCTTCCATGCCGAGCTCGGAGCCGAAGCAATGGACCGACTCCACCCATCCGGCCTCGATGGCGGGAATGAGGGCGGGGTGCGGGTTCAACGCCCAGTGCGTGCAGATCTTGCCCTTGAGGCCGAGCGACTCGCCGTAGGTCGGCAGCAGCAGCTCGATGGCCGCGGTGTCGAAGCCGATGCCGTGGTTGAGCCGCTTCACTCCGTACTCGGCGTAGATGCCCTTGATGGCCATCATCGCCATCAGCACCTGCACCTCGTTGATCTGCGCCGGGTCGCGGGTGAAGAGCGGCTCGATGAAATGCGGCCGGGGCGCCTCGATGACGAAGTCCACCCAGTCGGCCGGAATGTCCACCCGCGGCAGCTTGTCGACCACCTCGTTCACCTGGGCGATGACGATGCCGCGCCGGAAGGCGGTGGCCTCCACGATCGCCGGCGTGTCCTCGGTGTTCGGGCCGGTGTAGAGGTTGCCCGCGGCGTCAGCGCTGTGCGCGGCCACCAGGGCGACCCGCGGCGTCAGGTCCACGAAGTAGCGGGCGAAGAGTTCCAGGTAGGTGTGGATGGCCCCGATCCGGATGCGGTCCTGCGCCACCAGGTTGGCCAGGCGCGCACCCTGCGGGCCGGAGAAGGAGAAGTCGAGGCGCGACGCGATGCCGCGCTCGAAGACATCCAGGTGCTCGGGCAGCGAAAGCACCGACTGCACCATGTGCAGGTCATTCACCCGCGATGGATCCACCTGCAGCAGCGCGCCGGCCAGGAAGTCGGCCTGCTTCTGGTTGTTGCCTTCCAGGCAGACCCGGTCGCCCGGCTCGAGCACGGCATGCAGCAGGTCGACGACGTCCGCGTGCGCGACGTGTCGACCGGCAGACCGCGACCCCAGCTGCCCGGCCGCGCGGGCCAGGCGCTCGTCGCGGTTGCGGGACAGGTGGTTCCAGTCGCGGTCCACGGTGTTACTCCAGCTTGATCTTGCCGTCCTTGACCACGGCGGCCCAGCGCTTCGTTTCCGATGCGATGAAGTCACCGAAGGCCTTGCCGGTGAGCGTCGGCGGCTCGGCGCCGATGTTGTTCCAGGCCGTCGTCAGCTCCTTCGAATGGAGGGCGCTGTGCAGCTCGGCGGCCATGCGCTCCATGGCGGGCGCCGGCGTGCCGCGCACCGCCCACAGGCCGTACCACGTGGACACCTGGTAACTCGGCAGGCCGGCCTGCACCGTCGTCGGCACATCCGGGAAGCCGGGCGCCGGCTTGTCGCTGGCCACCGCGATGGCGCGCAGGCGCCCGCTGCGGATGTGCGGCGCCGAGGAGCCGAGGCCGTCGAACATCATGTCGACCTGGCCGCCCATCAGGTCCTGCAGCGCAGGGCCCGTGCCACGGTAGGGAATGTGGGTGATGAAGGTCTTGGTCTGGGCCTTGAAGAGCTCACCCGCGAGGTGATGCGAGGAGCCGTTGCCGGCGGAGCCGAAGGTGACCTTGCCGGGGTTGGCCTTCAGGTAGGCGATCAGGCCCTTCAGGTCGGTGACGGGCACGTTCTTCGGGTTCACCACGATCACCTGCGGCACGCTGGAGATCATCGCGACCGGCACGAAGTCGCGGGTCAGGTCGTAGTCGAGCTTGGGGTAGATCGACGGGGCGATGGTGTGGTGCACGCCCCCCATGAACCACGTGTAGCCGTCCGGCGCGGCCTTGGAGGCGATGCCGGCGCCGAGGTTGCCACCGGCGCCGCCCCGGTTGTCGATGACGATCTGTTGGCCGAGCAGCTTGCCGAGCGGCGGCGCGAGCGGTCGGGCGAATGCATCGGTGCCGCCGCCCACCGGGAAGGGCACGACGACGGTCACGGGCTTGGCGGGCCAGGCCTGCGCATGCGCCACGCCGGTGGAGAAGGTCAGGGCCAAACTGGCGGCAGCGAACAGAACCGCCGCAGTGCGGCGTTGGAACGGTTGCGAGGGCATCCTCATGGGTGTCTCCTGGTGGGTAAAGGCCAGTCGGTTCGCCGCACGATAGGGGTGCGGCCAACGTCGATCAATCACACGCGTTCGGCGATCGTTACGGTTTCCGGAACGGTGGCGCCCCGCCGCGGGTCGGTGCCCGGCTGGCGGTCGAGCTCGGTGGCATAGCTGCGGCACGCGGCCAGCAGCGAGAGCAGGTTGGGGTCGCGCTCCCGGGTGCGGAGGAAGGCGACGCAGATCTTCTGCCGCAGGCGAAAGCGCGGGTCGAGCGGAATCAGCTCCACCTCGCCCGGCAGCGCGGGGCGGATGCGCCCCGGCAGCAAGGTGCAGCCCATGCCGCCGCCGACGAGGTTCATCAGCGAGAAGATGTCGCCCGTGGTCATCGCGATCGTGGGCGCGTAGCCGGCGGTGCGGAAGGCCTCGTGGAAGCGGTCGTGCGTGACGAAGCCCTCCGTGAGGCTGACGAAGCGTTCGTCGGCGCAGGTGGCGAGGTCGATGCTGGGCCGCCCCGCATAGGGCGACCCGCGACGGGTGGCGAAGAAGATGTCGTCCTCGAAGAGCAGCTGCGTCTCGATGTCCGGCGAGGGCGCCGGCTCGCCGAGCAGCGCCGCATCCACCAGGCCATCGCGCAGCTTGCGCAACAGGTCCGCGTTCGAGCCGAGCACCAGCTCCGCCCCCACCTCCGGGCGCCGCAGCCGCAGGCCCATCACCAGCGCCGGCACGGTGCCACTGGTGAGGGAATACAGCGAGCCGATGCGGATGCTGTCGGCGGCATAGCCGGCCACCGCCCGGGTGGTGCGGATGCCTTCGCTCATCGTGCGCAGCACGTCTCGGGCGACCTCGGCCAGCTCGCGGGCGGCTTCCGTCGGGATGAGGTTGCGACCTTCGGGGCGGAACAGGGTGCAGCGCACGCCCGCCTCCAGCGAATGCAGGGCGCGGTGCACGCTCACCGCGCTGGTGCCCAGCCGCTCGGCGGCGCGGCCGAGGCTGCCGGTCTCGAGAAAGGTGAGCAGGACTTCCAGCTTGCGGAAGGTGACTTGCTCGTCGATGGGGGTGGGCACGGAGATGTCTGCGAGATGAGCCGGGGAGTGGATGGTCGCATTCACGCGGCCATCGTCGGCCGTTGGTGCGTACCTAGTTACCCTAGGGTGGTGAGGAGGAATTGGGAATTGGTGAAGTTCGCAGCGAGCCCTCACCTTCGGGCTCTTGATTGAAAGGGTGGTCGCTGGGCCCCCCGCGCCCAGTGGCGGTCAGCAAGCGGGACCCGTGCCTAGGTCTACAAGGCCAACCGCGACCCGTTGAACCGGTCATCCGCGCCGCGTACCCTTCAAGGCCCGCCGCAACGACCGATTGAACCCGGCGTCCGAGTCAAGACGATGTCATCGGCTTCTGGCGGTGGGTCAGGCGTCACCGGGATGTCGGAACGACGCCCGCCTTCCACCGTCGCACCTCCACGTCACGACCGCGCAGCCTCATCCCCAGGCCACGCTACTTCATCAAACTGTAGGTCAAGGCCCGTCGCCGCGCCAATACGCCAGCGACATCGAACGACATTTCGGCGCATAGGGCGTACCAAGGAGGGATCAGATGGCGTCGACCTCCGGTCGGGCCAGCGCGCGGATCACGTCGATGAAGGCCTGCACGGCGGTGCTCGGTGCCTCGCCTTGCAGCGTGATCAGGCCGTAGTCGGGCATGCGGTCGGGGAGCTCGGCGGCGATGCGCGTCAACAGGCCCCGCCGCACGTACTTGTCGACGAGCGCCGCCGGCTGCAGCGACAGCATGTGGGTGCTCTGCATCAGCTCCAACGCGAAGAGGAACGATGGTGTCTCGACGATGCCGGAGGTGAGCGAAAGCCCCGTGCGGCTGAAGATGTCGTCGGACACCTTGCGCAACGCGGTGGACGTGGGGTACAGGATCCACGGCCAGCGCGACAGCTCGAGCAGGCCCGGGGCATTGGGGCCTCGCAGCGGATGGTCGACACCCGCAGTGATCTGCAGACCTTCGCCGGCGAGCTTCTCGTATCGGAACTGGTCGCGTTGGACGTCATCTGTGAAGCGACCGATCATGACGTCGATCTTGCGCTCGGCCAGCCACACGATGAGTTGATCGCTGCTCTGCTCGAGCACCTTGACCACCAGCAGCGGCCGCCGGCGCTGCAGCTCGGCCACCGCGGCGATCAGGAGGTGTGCGGCGGAGCCGGAGATGGCACCGATCGTCACGTGGCCGTGGCCGCCCTGCTTGAGCGTGCTGAACTCGTCGACGAACTTGCGGTGGCCGTCGAGCGCCGAGTGGGCGTACGTCAGGGTGAAGAGCCCGAGCTCGTTGGGCCGCATGCCGCGCGGCAGGCGATCGAACAGCTGCGCTTCGAGCATCTCCTCGATGTCCATCAACACCTTGGTGGCCGCCGGCTGGGTGATGTGCATCCGCTCGGCGGTCAGCCGCAGGTTGCGGGTGGCGCCCAGGATGTCGAGGAACTGCAGATGCCGGAAACGCAGGCGCGAGACCTGCGCCAGCGCCAAGGGTTTCCCAGGAGGCTTGTCCGAACTCATCAGCATTTGGAATGGATGCTAGCGAAAAAGTCAGTGGACCGGCCTAGGGCGCTCACCTAGCCTTCGCTCACTCAACACCGCCCTCGCAGAGGGCCGACGCGTCGGGCCACGCAAGCCGTGCCCCGCACCTCACCCTTCCGGAGACATCATGCAAATCAGATCGCTTGCCCTGGCCGTCGCGTTGCTGGCCGCACTCGTCTCACCCGTTTCGGCGCAGATCAAAGAGCGGGTGTTCAAGGTCGGCACCGGCCTGAGCGACGACCATCCGCAGGTCAAGTCGCTGAAGTACTTCGCCGAGCAACTGGCCGCCAAGAGCGGGGGCAAGCTGGTGGCACGGGTCTACGCCAGCGGCGCGCTGGGCAACGACATCAGCATGACCTCCGCGCTGCGCGGCGGCACGCTGGAGATGACCATCCCCGACAGCTCCACCCTGGTGTCACTGGTCAAGCCCTTCGGCGTCCTGAACCTGCCCTTGACCTTCGACAACGAAAAGGAGGCCGATGCCGTGCTGGACGGGCCGTTCGGCCAGAAGCTGCTGGCCACGCTGCCGGACAAGGGCCTGGTCGGCCTGGGTTTCTGGGAGAACGGCTTTCGCCACGTCACCAACTCGCGCCGCCCGGTGCAGCGTGCCGACGACCTGAGCGGACTGAAGCTGCGCGTCATCCAGAGCCCGCTTTTCCTCGACACCTTCAACGCGCTGGGCGCCAATGCCACGCCCATGCCGTTCACCGAGCTGTACACGGCGATGGAGCAGACGGCGGTCGACGGGCAGGAGAACCCGGCGGCCACCATCCTCGCCAGCAAGTTCTACGAAGTGCAGAAGCACATGGTGATGTCGCGGCACATGTACAGCGCCTGGGTGCTGCTGATGTCGAAGAAGACCTGGGACGGCCTGTCGGCTGAGGAGCAGAAGATCGTGCAGGACGCCGCGCGCGAGGCCACGCTGCACGAGCGCAAGGCCATCCGGGCGTTCTCGGAGACCGCCCTGGCTGACCTGAAGAAGGCGGGCATGCAGATCACCGAACTGCCGGCGGCCGAGCAGGCGAAGCTGCGCAGCAAGCTGCAGCCGGTGCTCGACAAGTTCGGCAAGGAGTTCGGCGAGAGCACCACCGCCGAATTGAATGGCGAACTCGCCAAGCTGCGCGGCGGCACGACGGCCCGCCAGTAGGTCGCCGGCCGAGGCGGAGCTGCCGCCTTGCTTCCCTGCCTTCCATCCGCCTTGCCGCCCCATCGGAAGCGATGCGCTGCTGCCCGCCGACCCTGTGGTCAACGGGGTGGCCGGACATCGCCCGCGAGGTGTCCGCGCAGGGAAGAACGCTTCTCCACCACCCCTCGGTGACAACGCTCAAGGATTCCCGAATGACAGCGACGACGACGACCCAGCCCGGGCCTGGCAATGGCCTCCACCCGGTGCTGCCGAAGGACGGCTTGGCCGGTACCCTCGTGGGGCGGGTGTGGCGCGGCGGCACGCCGGCGGGGCCGGCGGTGGTGGTGGTGCGCCCTGAAGGGGTGTTCGACCTGAGCCGGCAATTCGCCACCATGAGCACGCTGCTCGACGCGAGCGATCCCGCGCAGGCGGTGCGTGCGGTCGCCGGCGAGTTCCTGTGCAGCAGCGATGCGCTGCTCGACAACAGCAAGGCCGACGGCCGCGCCCCCACGTTGCCGTGGCTGCTCGCCCCCTGCGACCTGCAGGTCGTCAAGGCCGCGGGCGTGACCTTCGCCGCCAGCATGATCGAGCGGGTGATCGAGGAGCAGGCCGGCGGCGATGCGAGCCGGGCGGACGGGCTGCGCCATCAGGTCATGGCCTTGATCGGCGCGAGCCTCGCCGACCTCCGGCCCGGCTCCGAGCAGGCCATGGCGCTGAAGCGCCTGTTGCAGCAGAAGAAGCTGTGGTCGCAGTACCTCGAGGTCGGCATCGGGCCGGACGCCGAGGTCTTCACCAAGGCGCCCGTGCTGTCCGCCGTGGGGCACGGGCAGGAGATCGGCATTCGCGCCGACTCGGCCTGGAACAACCCCGAGCCGGAGGTGGTGCTGGCCGTCAACAGCCGCGGTGGCATCGTCGGCGCGACGCTCGGCAACGACGTCAACCTGCGCGACATCGAAGGCCGCAGCGCGCTGCTGCTCGGCAAGGCCAAGGACAACAACGCCTCGTGTGCCATCGGCCCGTTCATCCGCCTGTTCGACGGCGACTTCGGCCTGGACCAGCTTCGGCAGGAGACGGTGCACCTGCACGTCACTGGCCACGACGGCTTCACGCTGCGCGGTATCAACACCATGGCCAGCATCAGCCGCGACCCGCTCGACCTGGTGGCCCAGACGCTTGGCTCGCATCAGTATCCCGACGGCTTCATGCTCTTCCTCGGCACCCTCTTCGCGCCCACCGAAGACCGCGACCAACCGGGCAGCGGCTTCACCCACAAGCTGGGCGACGTCGTCACCATCCACAGCCATTGGCTGGGCAGCCTGCAGAACCGGGTCACCCACTGCGACGCGGCACCGCCCTGGCAGTTCGGCCTGCGCGCCTTCATCGCCAACCTGGCCGAACGGGGCCTGCTGCAAGGAGCGTCGCTGTGACGACGGGCCGACGCCCGGAGGCCGGCTCATGATCGACGCCGCCATCGATCGCTTCTGCCGCGCCATCGAGTTGACGATCGCCGCCGCGCTGGCCGTGATGGTGGTGCTCGTCTTCGGCAATGTCGTGCTGCGCTATGCCTTCAATTCGGGCATCGCGGTCAGTGAGGAGGTGTCGCGCTGGCTGTTCGTCTGGCTGTGCTTCCTCGGCGCCGTGGTGGCATTGAAGGAGGGTGAGCACCTGGGCACGGACATGCTGGTGTCGCGCCTGCCGGTGGCGGGCAAGAAGGCCTGCCTGGCGCTGGGCCATCTGCTGATGCTGTACGTGACCTGGCTCTTCCTCCGAGGCAGCTGGCAACAGACCCTCCTCAACCATGATGTGACCGCGCCGGTGACCGGCGCACCGATGTCGATGTTCTACGCATCGGGCGTGGTCTTCTCGATCTGTGCGGGTGTCCTGCTGCTGTTGCAGCTCGTGCGACTCTTGACCGGCCACCTCGCCGAGCGCGACCTGGTGCGCGTGAAGGACTCGGAGGAGCAGGCCGAGTTCGAAGCGCTGCAGGCCGACCTGGCGCGCAGCGACGCGCAGCCTGTCCCTGCTGCCAACGACGTTCCCCGTCGCCCACATCCATGACCGTCTTCATCTTCCTCGGCAGCCTGATCGGCGCGATGGCGCTGGGCATTCCCATCGCGTATGCCCTGCTGGCCAGCGGCGTGGCGCTGATGTGGCACCTGGACCTCTTCGACGCGCAGATCCTGGCCCAGAACTTCATCAACGGGGCCGACAGTTTCCCGCTGCTCGCCGTGCCCTTCTTCATGCTGGCCGGCGAGATCATGAACGTCGGCGGGCTGTCGCAGCGCATCGTCAACTTTGCGTTGGCGCTCGTCGGTCATGTGAAGGGCGGGCTGGGCTACGTCACGATTCTTGCGGCGTGCCTGCTGTCGGCGTTGTCGGGCTCGGCCGTGGCCGACGCCGCGGCCCTGACGGCGCTGCTGCTGCCGATGATGATCAAGGCCGGGCACAAGACGGCGGTGTCGGGCGGGCTCATCGCGGCGTCCGGTGTCATCGGTCCCATCATTCCACCGAGCATCGGCTTCGTCATCTTCGGCGTGGCCGCCAACGTGTCGATCAGCAAACTGTTCATTGCCGGCATCGTCCCCGGCATCATGATCGGGCTCGGCCTCGCGTTGGCCTGGTGGTGGGTCGGCCGCAAGGAGGCCATCGTGCCGCCTGCGCGCAAGACGCGGGCGGAGGTGTGGCGTGCGGCGCGCGAAGCGGTGTGGGCGCTGTTGCTGCCGGTGTTCATCCTCGTGGGCCTGCGCATGGGCGTGTTCACGCCCACCGAAGCGGCGGTGGTGGCCGCGGTCTACGCGCTCTTGGTCACCACCGTGGTGTACCGAGAGCTCGAGCTGCGGGCGCTGGTGCACATCTTCATCGCGGCGGCCCGCACCACGGCCGTGATCATGTTCCTCGTGGCGTCCGCCATGGTCTCGGCCTGGCTCGTCACGGTGGCCGACCTGCCGACGCAGATGGTGGAGCTGCTTCGGCCGCTGCTCGACCAGCCGACGCTGCTGCTCATCACCCTCATGCTGCTGGTGATGGTCGTGGGCACGGCGATGGACATGACTCCCACCATCCTGATCCTGACGCCGGTGCTGATGCCGCTGATCAAGGCGGCCGGCATCGACCCCGTCTACTTCGGCGTGCTGTTCATCATCAACAACTCCATCGGCCTGATCACCCCGCCCGTCGGCACCGTGCTCAACGTGGTGGCCGGCGTGGGCCGGATGAAGATGGACGAGGTCACGGTCGGCGTCCTGCCGTTCATGCTGGCCCAGCTGGTGGTGATGTTCGTCATGGTCCTCTTTCCCCAGACGGTACTGGCGCCCCTGCGCTGGTTCTACTGACGCCCGGGCCCGGGCGCGGGGCCCGGGGCCGCTTTCCAACCAATGGAGACGACACATGCCGCTGATTTCGACTGACGCCTCGGTGCGCATTGCCCGGTCGCCGGGAAGCGGGTCCCACCCGCCCGCGCTGAAGCGCATCTGGCTGGCCCTGCCGGCGATGCTGACGATGGCGACCGGCGCGCTCGCAGCTGAGCGGCCCACGAACCCGGCGCATTGGCCGGCGCTGAAAGAGGTCTACCGGCACCACTTCATGATCGGCAGCACCAACCTCAGCGCGGCGAACTTCGCGGCGGGTGTGGTGCCCGGTGAAGATTCGGTCCCGGCCATGACCGTGAAGCACTTCAACGCGGTGACGCCGAGCAACGCGATGAAGCCGGAATTCTGGACCGGGGGCATCAGCAACCCGTCCCCCGCGTTCCTCACCAACCTGAGCTCGGGCATCAACGCCGACATCCGCGCAGCCAACGCCCGTGGCGTGAAGGTCACCGGACACACCTTGCTGTGGCACAACCAGTCGGCCCAATGGCCTGCCGCCAACGTCGCCACGCCGAACGGTGGATGGGAAACGCCCTGGGACCACGCCATGGCCAAGACCAGCCTCGAGTACTACGTCCGCACCGTGGCCGGGCACTTCGACCGTGAACCGTTCAAGGTCTACGCCTGGGACGTCGTCAACGAGGCGTTCAAGGACAACCCCGAGAACCCGGCCGACTGGCGCAATGCGCTGCGCACCGGCTACAACCCGGAAGAGCGGCCGTCGCGCTGGGCCCAGGCCTACGCCAAGGGTGGCAAGGGCTGGGACTACATGTACGACGCCTTCTTCCATGCGCGCCAGAACACCACCGCGCTGCTGAACTACAACGACTTCAACGACAACGAGCGAGCGTCGAAGGCGACCGCCATCGCGGCGATGGTGAAGGAGTTCAACGAGCGGTATGCGGCCGAGTCGGCTGCGGGCCGGGGCCGGGTGCTGCTCGACGCCCGGGGCCGGCCGAGGCCGCTCGTCGACGTGATCGGCACCCAGGGGCACTGGGACATGCGGCTCAACCTGGACGCCCTGGAGCGGACCCTGCAGACCTACCTCGAGACCGGCGTGAATGTCGACCTGACCGAGCTGGACTTGGCGCCCACGCTGGGCCTCGACAAGGCCACCCGCATCCAGGACGGGCCCGAGATGAACGCGCTGTTCCTCGAGCAAGGCATCCAGTACGCCAGGCTGTTCAGCTTGCTCAAGGAGTATGCCGCCGGCCCGGGCGGTCGACACCACGAGTACCAGGGCGGCGTGCACCGCGTCACCTGGTGGGGCATGACCGACCCGGGGTACCACACCAACGGCTACCCGTGGTCCGCCGTGGGCCAGCCCAAGGAAGCGTACTGGGCCGCGACGAACCCCGAGCGCTACCTCATCGAAGCCGGCTTGCCGCCGCATGGCGTGAAGGCGAGCTTCCGCTACGGCGGCGAGACCTTCAAGGCCAGGAGCTGGGGCGGCACCAGTGCGAGCACGATGCTCGACATCAACGTGCCCGTCGCCACCCGCAAGGTCGAGTTCAACGCGGGCGACGTCTCCCTGCCCCCCGGCTTCTCGGTCGAGCGCATGACGTTCAACCCGCCCGACTGCGCCGTGACGCCCGGCAAGCCGTGCCACGTGACGGTCACCGCGCGCGGCCCCGCACCGGCCGCGGCCTACCGGAACGTCGGCGTCGAGAACACCGCCACCTTCGTGCTGTCCTTCGGCCAGATGGCCGTCGCGTGGATGGACGCACCCAACGCCTTGTCCGCGCCCCTGGCCTATGCCGACGTGCGCTTCAGTGACGGCACGACCCGCTTCAAGCAGTACAAGACCTACTACGCCGGCGACGGCATGGCCCGAGCCTCCGGCCGCACCGAGATGAGGCCCGTTCCGAAACACGGTCGGGATACGCTCATCCTCTCGCCACACGACGCCATCGCCGGACCGCTCGGACTTCGGCTCGCCAAGGGCCCCGCCACCGAGAAAGCCTGGCGGCTCGTCAAGCGATTCGAACCCGGCAGGACCTACCTCGTGGCCTCGGCGACGTCCGTGCCCCACGACGGCGGCGAGACGCGCACATCGGTCCTCACCAACCGGACGAAGCCCGCGACGGCCAGCTCACCCGAATCCCTGTCGCGCACGCCCGTGGTCCTGCAGGGCGACACGCTCCTGCCCTTGCGCAATGCCAACGCGCCCACCAGCGAACCCGCCCTCGCCCAGGACAACCACAAGTTCGTCTTCGAGCCGGTCAGGCGCGCTACGGCCGGCCAGCATGCTGGCGTGCTCGGCCACACGATGCAGAGCTTCATCCACGGCAGCAACGTCTACCCGCACGTCGTCTTCCGAGGCAACGGCGCGCCCGGCACCATCGTGGGCAATCAGCATTCGCTGATCAGCCGCCAGACCAATGGGCAGGAAGGCTCACAGATCGCCGACCGTGCGCTCGACCAGGCCGTGTGGTTCAACACGCCCGTCGACCCGAGGACCGGTGAGATGAAGCTGTTCCTGCTCAGCGGGCAGGGGGCGCGCCATCACGTCCTGAAGGAAGTGACGGACGGGACCACGCCCAACCGCGACGCCGGCAACGCCATCAGCCAGCGACAGGCCGCCGTTGGCGGGTTCGTCGCGATGCAGGCGAGCGGCCCGGAGGAAGGCACGGCGGTCAAGCTGTACGCGCATGACATCCAGGCGTACTTGCCGGGGGATGTGGATGGGGATGGCGATTTGACCTGTGAGGACGTGTGGGCGGCGAGGGCGGCGCTCGGAAAGCACGAGGGGGACGGCGGCTTCCTCCGCAACGCCGACCTCGATGAGGACGGCGTGGTGGACATGCGCGACGTGATGGTGCTGTGGCGGCTGTTGCCGAGGAGTGAGCGTTGCCGGTGATCGGGCATTGAATCGGGCTGACCGGCGGGTCAGCCCGGTGTTGGCTGCGATTGGTTGACGATCAACCCGCTGGTTGCAGCTTGCCCTATCGCGTGGCCCTGAAGGTCGCCGGATCGAGGTGACAGTGCTGTTCGATCGCACCATGCAACGCGAAGAAGCGTGGCTCCGTACGAAACCGATACAGGCGGTAGAGCTGGAAGGACTCGGGCCGCTCTCGCGCGAACTCGACTTCGTTGGCCGTGATGTAGAACGGAGTCGCAGCGTCGTGCGCCGTCGTCTTCACCTCGATGAAGCGCTCCTTGCCGTCCACGTCGAAGGAAAGGACGTCGTAGCCCAAGCCGTCACCTTGCGTCTGCGAGACATGCGCCACCTTGTCAGCCAAACGCGGTGCACCTTCACTGACCAACCGCCAACGCTCGTAGCCGACGACGAACTCCTCTCCCGCTGTCCCCAACGAGCGATTTCTCGCCTCCAATTCAAGGAAGTCTCTGCGCGTCGGGACACGCTTGTATGGAGCGCGCTCCTCACCCACATGGACCCGGCGAGCCGGTGCCTCTACGCGAACCCGGGCAAAGTCGTCGATGTCAGGCACGACGGCCGGTCTCTCCACCGCAGCATCTGCCAGCTTGTCCAGCAGAGGGTGTGATGGCAGCTGCCTGCTGATCACCTCCAACAGTGCATCACGTTGAAAGTTGCCTCGGGGCTTGTAGCCGTTCAGCGGGGGGTACCCGAGCTCCATGAGCGCGGCGCTGATGTTGGCGCGCTTGAATTCGATCGCTCCCTTGCTGCGTTGTCGCAGCAAGGGCATGAGCGCTCTCGCCCGTTCGGCCTTGTTGAAGGTCTGTCCGGCCAACTCTCGGATCAGCATCTCCAAGTAGTCGGCAACGATCAACTCGTTTTCCGAAGACGTCCAGTCTCGATCAACCTGGTTGTCTGTTTCCTCAGAGCCCCGGACGACCTGAAAACCCAGGCCACGCAGCGCCTTGACCACGGTGACCTCGCCACCCGAGAACTGCTTCGGGCGAAGCGGACCTACTTCGGGATGACCGAAGCCAAACGCCGCGCCCGCGACCGCTTTGGAATCGCAAGGAAGCCCAGACTCAGGATCGACGACGAAGTACTCTCGCGCCGGTCCGAATCCATACTTTTGCAAGAAGGCGTCTCGACCGAGCCTGACGAACTCACCAAGTGCGAGCTGAACCGACCTGCGGTCCAGCTGGGACAGCTTGTTGGACATGGCGGCCGGAAGGCGGCTGAGTCAACCGTCACGCATCAATGTTGGCCGCCCTCAACGCATTCTGCTCAATGAACTCCCGACGCGGTTCCACCTCGTCGCCCATGAGCATGGTGAACACGCGATCGGCCTCGATCGCATCGTCGATCTGCACGCGCAGCAGGCGCCGGACGTTGGGGTCCATCGTGGTCTCCCACAGCTGCTCGGGGTTCATTTCGCCGAGGCCCTTGTAGCGCTGGCGGCCGACGGCGTTTTCGGCTTGGGCGATGAGCCAGGCCATGGCTTGGCGGAAGTCGGTGACGCGGGATTCCTTTTGCTTTTCGCCTTCGCCGCGCTTGATGACGGCCTCGTTGCTGACGAGGCCCTTGAAGGTGAGGCCGGCGGTGCTGAGGGTTTCGTAGTCGGCGCCGTGGAGGAAGTCGGGGGTGATGATGCTGCTCTTCACGTTGCCGTGGTGCATGCGGCTGACGCGCAGGATGTGCTTGTCGGTGCGGGCATCGAACTCGGCGGTGACTTCAGCGCTGTGCAGGGCGGCCTTGAGGGCGGCGGCGCTGGCTTCGGCGGCTTCCAGGGTGTCGAGGTCGAGCACGAGGCCGTTGGCCATGGCGCGCAGGGCTTCGACGTCCATCCAGGCGCTCAGGCGGTCGACCACGTTGTTGGCGGTGACGTACTTGCGGGCCTGCTCTTCGAGTTCCTCGCCGGCGAGGATGCGGCCGTCGACGCCCGTCTCGAGCTTGGCGTCCTTCAAGGCGACCTTGAGGAGGTAGGCGTCGAGCTCGGTGCCGTCCTTGAGGTACTGCTCTTCCTTGCCGAGCTTGACCTTGTAGAGCGGCGGCTGGGCGATGTAGATGTGGCCGCGCTCGACGATCTCGGGCATCTGGCGATAGAAGAACGTGAGCAGCAGGGTGCGGATGTGGGCGCCGTCGACGTCCGCGTCCGTCATGATGATGATGCGGTGGTAGCGGAGCTTGTCGGGGTTGAATTCTTCCTTGCCGATGCTCGTGCCCAGCGCCGTGATCAGCGTGAGGATTTCATTGCTGGTGAGCAGGCGCTCGAAGCGGGCGCGCTCGACGTTCAGGATCTTGCCGCGCAGCGGCAGGATCGCCTGGAACTTGCGATCACGGCCCTGCTTGGCGGAGCCGCCGGCGGAGTCGCCCTCGACGATGTAGATCTCGCACAGGGCGGGGTCCTTCTCCTGGCAGTCGGCGAGCTTGCCGGGCAGGCCCATGCCGTCGAGCACGCCCTTGCGGCGCGTCATCTCGCGGGCCTTGCGGGCGGCTTCGCGGGCGCGTGAGGCCTCGACGATCTTGCTGCAGATGATCTTGGCGTCTTGCGGGTTCTCGAGCAGGTAGTCGGTGAGGGCCTTGCTGACGACGTCTTCGACGGGGCCGCGCACTTCGCTGCTGACGAGCTTGTCCTTGGTCTGGCTGCTGAACTTGGGCTCGGGCACCTTCACGCTCAGCACGCAGCACAGGCCTTCGCGCATGTCGTCGCCGGTCACCTCGACCTTGGCCTTCTTGGCGTACTCGTTCTCTTCGATGTACTTGTTGATGACGCGGGTCATCGCGGCGCGCAGGCCGGTGAGGTGGGTGCCGCCGTCACGCTGCGGGATGTTGTTGGTGAAGCAGAGCACGCTCTCGGAGTAACCGTCGTTCCACTGCATGGCCACCTCGGCGGTGATCATGGTGTTCTGGTCGCTCATCTTCTCGCCACTGGCCGCGAAAACGTTGGGGTGCAGCGTCTTCTTGCCGGTGTTGATGAACTGGACGAAGCCCTTCACGCCGCCGGCGAACGCGAAGTTCTCTTCGCGGTTGTTGCGCTCGTCGATGAGGCGGATCTTGACGCCGTTGTTGAGGAAGCTCAGCTCGCGCAGGCGCTTGCTGAGGATCTCGTAGTGGAAGTCGATGTTGGAGAAGATCTCGAGGTCAGGGAGGAAGTGCACCTCGGTGCCGCGCTTCTCGGTCTCGCCGATGATCTTCATCGGAGACACCTCGAAGCCATCGCGCTGCTCGAGGATGCGGTCTTGCGGGATGCCCTGCTTGAACTCGAGGAAGTGCACCTTGCCTTCGCGGCGCACCGTGAGGCGCAGCCACTTGCTCAGGCCGTTCACGCAGCTCACGCCCACGCCGTGCAGGCCGCCCGAGACCTTGTAGCTGTTCTGGTTGAACTTGCCGCCGGCGTGCAGCTCGGTGAGCGCGATCTCGGCCGCACTGCGCTTGGGCTCGTGCTTGTCGTCCATCTTGACGCCGGTCGGGATGCCGCGGCCGTTGTCGGTGACGCTGATGGAGTTGTCGCTGTGGATGGTGACGACGATGTCGTCGCAGTGGCCGGCGAGCGCTTCGTCGATGGAGTTGTCGACGACCTCGAAGACGAGGTGGTGCAGGCCGGTGCCGTCGGACGTGTCGCCGATGTACATGCCGGGGCGCTTGCGCACGGCCTCCAGGCCTTCGAGGATCTGGATGCTGCCTTCGCCGTAGGCGGCGCTGGCATTGGCACTGGCCTGGGACTTGTTGATGTCTTCGTCGCTCATGGCTCTTGGGTCTCTTCGGAATGAATCAGACACCGGACGGGCGGCAAGCGCCTGCAGGTGTCGTCGATCAAATGGGGCGGAACGGGCTCACTCAGATCCGCATCGGCATCACGACGTACTTGAAGCCGGTCTGCTCGGGGATGGTGATGAGCACGCTGGAGTTGGTGTCCTGGAGCTCGAGCTTGACCATGTCGACGCTCATGTTCGACAGGGCATCCATCAGGTAGGTGACGTTGAACCCGATCTCGATGGTGTCGCCGCCGTAGTCGATCTCGAGTTCTTCCTTGGCTTCTTCCTGCTCGGCGTTGCTGGAGGCGATGCGCAGCACGCCGGGCTCGATGTTGACGCGCACGCCCTTGAACTTGTCGCTGGTCAGGATGGCGGCACGCTGCAGGCTCGCCAGCAGGGCGGTGCGGCCCAGCACGACGCTGTTGCGGTGGTTCTTGGGGATGACGCGGTTGTAGTCCGGGAACTTGCCCTCGACGAGCTTGGTGACGAACTCCATGCCGCTGAAGCTGAACTTCGCCTGGTTGCCGGCGAAGCGCATCTCGATGGCATTGTCGCCGGCCTTGTCGTCGCTCAGCAGGCGCTGCAGTTCGAGCACGGTCTTGCGCGGGAGGATGACCTCCTGCTTGGGGATCTCGGTGTCGAGGGTGGCCTGGGCGAGCGCCAGGCGGTGGCCGTCGGTGGCCACGAGGGTGAGGCTCGTGCCCTCGGCGACGAAGAGGATGCCGTTGAGGTAGTAGCGGATGTCGTGCACCGCCATGGCGAAGTGCACCTGGTTGATCAGGCCCTTGAGCACCTTCTGCGGCACGCTGAACATGGGGCCGAAGTCGGCGGCCTCCTGCACCAGCGGGAAGTCGTCGGCCGGCAGCGTCTGCAGGGTGAAGCGGCTCTTGCCGCCCTGCAGGGTGAGCTTGTTCTGGGCCGCGCTCAGGCTGACGACCTGGTCGGCGGGCAGCGCGCGAAGGATGTCGATCATCTTGCGGGAGCCGACGGTGGTCGCGAAGTTCGCGTCGTCGCCGCCGAGCTCGACAGTGGTCCGCACCTGGATCTCCAGATCGCTCGTCGTGAGCTCGATCTGCCCCCCCGTCTTGCGGATCAGCACGTTGGCCAGGATGGGCAAGGTGTGCCGGCGCTCGACGATCCCGGACACCGCCTGCAGAGCGCTGAGGACTTTTTCTTGCGCTGCTTTCAAGACAATCATGTCAACCTCTTCATTTAGTCGTCTTAGTAGAGAGCGACGTTTTCTGTGGAGAACGCTATTTTCTTCTTTTCGATCAACCGCTTAGCCTACTGAGAACCCTGTGGGCCGACACGCCGGTTTGACGGGACTCGCGACCCACAACTTTGCGAAACGCGGCAAAGCTGTGGACATCTCCTGGGTTGTTCTGAAGTTGTCCCCAGGTTTGTTGCTTGACAGTCTGCCATTGACCGGGGTCAGCCCTTGAGGGTCTGCTCCAGCACATGCAACTGCTGGTTCAGCTCGGAGTTCTTCTGCCGCTCGCCGGCGATCTTGCGAACGGCGTGCAGGACGGTGGTGTGATCGCGCCCGCCGAAGAGCTCGCCGATCTCGGGCAGGCTCTTCTGGGTCATCTCCTTGGCCAGGTACATGGCAATCTGGCGCGGGCGGGCGATGCTCGCCGGGCGCTTCTTGCTGTACATGTCGGCGACCTTGATCTTGTAGAAGTCGGCGACGGTCTTCTGGATGTTCTCCACGCCGACCTGGCGGTTCTGGATGGACAGCAGGTCCTTCAGGGCCTCGCGGGCGAGCTGGATGTTGATGTCCTTGAGGGAGAAGCGCGAGTAGGCGAGGATCTTGCGCAGCGCGCCTTCGAGCTCGCGCACGTTGGCCCGCACGTTCTTGGCCACGAAGAAGGCGACGTCCTCCGGCATGGGCGTGCCCTCGGCATCGGCCTTGCGCATCAGGATGGCCACGCGCATCTCGAGCTCGGGTGGCTCGATGGCGACCGTGAGGCCGGCGTCGAAGCGGGAGGTGAGGCGCTCGTCGATGTCCACCAACCCCTTGGGGTAGGTGTCGCTCGTCATGATGATGTGGGCCTTCTTGGCGAGCAGCGCCTCGAAGGCGTTGAAGAACTCCTCCTGCGTGCGCTCCTTGCCGGCGAAGAACTGCACGTCGTCGATCAGCAGCAGGTCGAGCTGGTGGTACTTGGCCTTGAGCTCGTCGAAGGTCTTGCGCTGGTAGTTCTTCACCACGTCGGTGATGAACTGCTCGGCATGCAGGTACAGCACCCGGGCGTCCGCCCGGTCGGCCAGCAGAGCATTCCCCACGGCATGGACCAAGTGCGTCTTGCCGAGGCCGACGCCGCCGTAGATGAAGAGCGGGTTGTACATCTGCCCCGGCGCCCCCGCGACATGCAGGGCCGCGGTGCGGGCCATCTGGTTGGCGCGCCCCGGCACCAGGGTGTCGAAGGTGAGCACCGGGTTGAGCCGGTGCCGCGGCAGGCTGGGTGGCGCTTCGAGCCGGGGCCGGCCGGAGCTGCCGTCCCGGGGACCGGAGTCGAGCAGGTGGATGACCGGCGTCGGAGTGTCCGAGCGGCTGGGCTCGGGCGGACGCGAGGGCATGGGTGCGGCGTCACGAGGCGCCAGCGAGAGGTCGAGGCGCACGGGCTTGCCGGCGAGTTCGGACAGCACGGCCTCGATGCGCGAGGCGTACTGGTTGCGGATCCAGTCGAGCTTGAAACGGTTGGGAACGCGCAGGGAGGCCACGGCGCCGTCGGGGCCGGCGTCGGTCACACTGGCCGCCGGGAGCGGGCGGATCCAGGTGTTGAATTGTTGTTCGGGCAGTTCGGCGGCGAGGCGCTCGCAGCCGCGCTGCCACAGGTCAGCGCTCATGTTGTGGAAAACTCTTCTTGGAGCGGCTGGATTCTACGTGCTGGAGAGGGGGTTTCAACATGGTTATCCACAGTTTAGCGCGCGCTCGCGGCGAAGCCGTGACGCATGCCTGCGGTGAGGCGGCTTTGACTTCGCAGCGGCTTTAGGGTGTAATCGTGGGTTTCCCGAAGGCCTATCGGCTCTCTTCCGGGGTGCGTGCGTGGGCCAAACCCATTGCCGTGCCCGTTCACGGCAGGGGCGCCCGCACGATCGTGCGAGCACGCTTGGCAGCGCTCGAGGGGCCCTTGGCCATGAGTTTGTTCTGCACAGTCCGCGCGGCATGCCGCGAGGGAGCGTGCGCGACCGACGGCCTTTCCAAGCTGAGACCTGATCATGAAACGTACCTACCAAGCCTCGAAGACCCGCCGCGCCCGTACCCATGGCTTCCTCGTGCGCATGAAGACCCGCGGCGGCCGCGCCGTGATCAACGCACGTCGCGCCAAGGGCCGCAAGCGCCTGGCTGTCTGAGCCCGACGCAGGCGGGCGTTGTGCTCGGTCGCCTCCGGTTGGAGCCGTGATCGGCCGCATCCTCCGGGCCGTCGATTTCGAACGCGTCCTGGGAACGCCCACCCGCGCACGCAGCGCCCACTTCGCCGTGCACTACCTGCCCGGGGTGCCCAGTCGACCCGCAGCCCCGCGCCGCAAGGCCGGGGCGGCTGACTTGTCAACAGGTTCGGAGACCGCCCAGCCGTTGGCTGTGGAAGAGTCCGTCGCTCCGGCGACCGAGGCCTCCCTCGACGCCTGCGCTGATGCCCGCGCTGGTGATGTCGTTGGCGAGCTCGCTGACGCCGGCATCTGGGTCGGCACGGTGGTGCCCAAGCGGCACGCGCGCCGTGCGGTCACGCGCAACCTCCTCAAGCGTCAGATCCACCGCGCCGTGATGGCGCAGGCCGAGGCCGCCTCGGCATCAGGTCTGCCTGCCGGCCTGTGGGTGGTGCGGCTGCGCACTCCCTTCGATCGCAAGGCGTTCAGCAGTGCATCGTCGGATGCGCTGCGCCTGGCCGCGGCCGAAGAACTGGGCACGGTGATGGCCTACGCGGCGCGCCGCGCGCGCGGCTGAGCGGGCGCGCGACCATGCAGTCCTTCGGCCATCACGTTTTTCAGGCACCGCGGCGTTTTCTGATGCTGCTGGTGAAGGGCTATCGGCTCTTTCTCAGCGCCTGGATCGGCAACGTGTGCCGCTTCACCCCGAGCTGCAGCGCCTATTCGCTCGAAGCCCTCGATCGCCATGGCGCCATGGCCGGCAGCTACCTGACCTTGCGACGCCTGGCGCGCTGCCAGCCCTGGTGTCGCGGCGGGCATGATCCCGTGCCCGCGCAAATGCCCGGCCTGTTCACCCGTTGGGTCGCATGCCCGTCACCCGCGGATGACACCCTGTCCTCCGTCTCCCGTATCACTCCTTCCGAGAAGACCCGTACATGACCGATATTCGCCGCACCCTGCTGTGGGTGGTGTTCTCGATGTCGCTCGTCCTGATCTGGGACGCCTGGAACAAGCACAACGGCAACCCGTCGATGTTCAGCCCGCCGCCGCCGGCCCAGACGGCGGCGTCTGCTCCGGTGCCCAACGCGGCGCCTGGCACCCTGCCCGCGCCGGTGGCCACTGGCGCGTCGGGCGTTGCTCCGGCTGCCGCAGGCGCCGTGCCGAGCGCAGCCGCTGCGCCCACCGGCACCGAGAAGGTCACGGTCACCACCGACGTGCTCAAGCTCACCATCGACGCCAGTGGCGCCACGGTGAACCATGCCGAGCTGCTGCAGCAGGCCGACCCGCACGACCCGGCCAAGCGCGTGGTGGTGTTCGACCAGTCGCCCGAGCGCCTGTACCTGGCCCAGTCGGGCTTGATCCCGGCGGGCGGTGGCGCCCAGCTGCCCAATCACTATGCCGTGATGAAGCGTGTGCCGGGTGACACCACCCTGGCCCAGGGCCAGGACGAACTCCAGGTGCAGTTCGAGTCGGCCGAGATCGGTGGCGTGCAACTGGTGAAGACGTTCACCTTCAAGCGTGGTGACTACGTCATCGGCGTGAAGCACGAAGTGCGCAACGTGTCGCAGGCGGCGGTCAGTCCGCAGCTGTACCTGCGCCTGGTGCGCGACGGCAATGCGCCTCCGGGGGAGTCGAGCTTCTACTTCACCTTCACCGGCCCTGCCCTCTACACCGACACCTCGAAGTTCCAGAAGGTCGAGTTCAAGGACATCGAGGACGGCGACGCCGAGCACGAGAAAGCCGCCAACAACGGTTGGGTGGCGATGGTGCAGCACTACTTCGCGTCTGCCTGGCTGCTGAACGGCAACGAGCCGCGCGAGTTCCGCACCCAGAAGGAAGGCGCGAACCTGTACTCGGTGTCGATGGTCGTGCCGCTGGGCACCGTGGCAGCCGGCGAGACGAAGGCACTGGATTCGCGCCTGTTCGTCGGCCCGCAAGAGGAAGACAAGCTCTCGGCGATCGCCCCGGGCCTTGAACTGGTCAAGGACTATGGCTGGTTCACCGTGCTGTCCAAGCCGCTCTTCTGGCTGCTGACGCAGCTGCACAAGTTCCTCGGCAACTGGGGCTGGGCGATCGTGGCGCTGGTGGTGGTACTGAAGGCAGCCTTCTACTGGCTCAATGCCTATGCCTACCGCTCGATGGGCAAGATGAAGGCGGTGAACCCGCGGATCATGGAACTGCGTGAGCGCCTGAAGGACCGTCCGCAGGAGCTGCAGCAGCAGATGATGAAGATCTACCGCGACGAGGGGGTGAACCCGATCGGCGGCTGCCTGCCCATCCTCGTGCAGATGCCGTTCTTCATCGCCCTGTACTGGGTGCTGCTGTCGAGCGTGGAGATGCGCAACGCGCCGTGGATCGGGTGGATCACCGACCTGTCGGCCAAGGATCCCTACTTCATCCTCCCGCTGCTGATGACGGCCACCAGCCTCTTGCAGACCTGGCTCAACCCGACGCCGCCGGACCCGGTGCAGGCCAAGATGATGTGGATCATGCCGCTGGTGTTCTCGGTGATGTTCTTCTTCTTCCCGGCCGGTCTCGTGCTGTACTGGCTGACGAACAACATCCTGTCGATCGCCCAGCAGTACCTGATCAACCGGCAGCTCGGGTTGAACAAGTAGTCGCTCTTTCCACTGCCGTGATCCAGGGGCCTGCAGCGTTGCGCTGCGGGCCCTTTTCGTTTGTGTTTGCAGGCGCTTGCATCTGCCCGACAATGCGCCCATGCTGACTCGCCGTACCCATCCCATCGTGGCCATCACCACCGCCTCCGGGCGTGGCGCGGTGGGCATCGTGAGGTTGTCGGGGCGGCAGTTGGGGCCGGTGATCGAGGCGGTGTGCGGGCAAGCGCTGAGGCCGCGCCATGCCACCTACCTCGCCTTCGCCGATGGCGCCGGCCAGCCGATCGACCATGGCCTGGCGCTGCACTTTCCGGCCCCGCATTCCTACACCGGCGAGGACGTGCTGGAGCTCCAGGCCCACGGCGGGCCGGTGGTGCTGCAGCTGCTGCTGGCGCGTTGCCTGGAGGCGGGTCGGTCCATCGGGCTGCGGCTGGCCGAGCCGGGCGAGTTCACCCAGCGTGCCTTCCTGAACGACAAGATGGACCTGGCGCAGGCCGAGGCCGTGAGCGATCTGATCGACGCCAACACCGAGGCGGCGGCCCGCTCGGCGAGCCGCTCGCTGAGCGGCGCCTTCTCCAACGAGGTGCAGACCTTGCGCGACCGTCTCGTGCGGCTGCGCATGCTGGTCGAGGCGACGCTCGATTTCCCGGAAGAGGAGATCGACTTCCTGCAGAAGGCCGACGCCGCAGGGCAGCTCAAGGCCATCACCGAGGCGGTGAACACCGTGCTCGATCGGGCCCGTCAAGGCGCGCTGCTCCGCGAGGGCATGCAGGTGGTGCTGGCCGGCCAACCCAACGTGGGCAAGAGTTCGTTGCTCAATGCGCTGGCGGGTGCCGAGCTGGCGATCGTCACGCCCATCCCGGGCACCACGCGCGACAAGGTGAGCGAGACGATCCAGATCCAGGGCGTGCCGGTCCACGTGACCGACACGGCCGGCCTGCGCGATGCGGGCGACGAGGTGGAGCGGATTGGCGTCGCCCGCAGCTGGGACGCCATCGAGCGGGCCGATGCGGTGCTGTTCCTGCACGACCTGACGCGGGTGGGCGAGTTCAGCTACGACGTGGCCGACGACCGCATCGCCGAGCGGCTGTTGCAGGTGCTGCCCTCGGCCGACCGCCTGGTGCATGTGTTCAACAAGCGGGACGCGGCGGCGCCGCCCAAGCCGGGTGAGGTGACCGGTCGGCACGTGGTGCTGTCGGCCCAGACCGGTGCCGGTCTCGACAAGCTGCGCAGCCTGCTGCTCGAGCTGGCCGGCTGGCATGCGCAGCCGGAAGGGGTGTTCATCGCCCGTGCGCGGCACGTGACCGCCCTGCAGCTGACCCGCGAACACCTCGGCCTCGCGGGTGAGCTGCTGGGGGCGGAGTCGCCCGCGCTGGACCTGTTGGCCGAGGAACTGCGCCTGGCGCACGACGCGTTGTCGGAGATCACCGGCCAGTTCACTCCGGACGACCTGTTGGGCGAGATCTTCAGCCGGTTCTGTATCGGGAAGTGACGGCGAGTTGCGTCACCCCCGGGATGGGTGGCGAAGGGAGGGCCGATCCCGGTTGTGCCCCCCGGAGGCGCTGTCGATAATCGGCACCTTTACCTACGGGCGCGACACACCATGGAATTCTCCGAACTGGTCCAGGCCATCCAGACGCTGAACGCAGAAGATGCGTTTCGTCCGCGCCTCAACCAGGAGCAGTGGCGCACGATCGGCCCGTATTTCACGCAGCACGAGATCCGCAGCGGCGACCTCCTCATCAAACAGGGCGACACCGACCGCAGCATGTACCTGCTCGGGCGCGGCACCTTGCAGGTGTTCATGACGGGCGGCCCGCCGGGCAGCAACCGCGTGGCCATCCTGCGCGCCGGGTCCATCGTGGGCGAGCCGGGCCTGTTCATCGACGGGCCGCGCACGGCCAACGTGGAAGCCATGACGCCGTGCATCGTGTGGGCCCTTCGCGGCCCGCGCCTGGAGGAACTGTCGCAGCGCTCGCCCGGCCTCGCCCTCGAGCTCATCCGTGCGGCGGGCGGCGTGATGGCGTGCCGCATGCGCGCGGCCATGCAGAAGCAGCTGCCGGTCAGCTGACCGGCACGCCAGCGGTCCGCCGGCTCAGCCGCGGGCTTCGGCGTCTTCGATCTGCTGCTGCACCTTGCGGGCACCGCGCAGCACCAGGGTCTGGTCGAGCATCGCCTGGGGAGCGACCAGCTGGGCCACCTCCTCGAGGCGGTCAGGGTCGGTCATGAGGGTGTTGGCGAGCGCCGACAGCACGCAGATGGAGCGGCGCGGAGCCTGTGCCGGCAACTGGTACAGCGCATTGACGCGCACGTGGTGGCGCACGCTGGCGACAGCGGCCGGCGACAAGCCCCAGCTTTCGCAGAGGGCGGCGCCGAGCGCATCGTGGCTCACGCCGAAGGTCTGGTGCTCGAGGTCGACGAGTTCGGTGTCGTTGCGGGCCTGCTGCAGCATCGGGCGGTAGAGCTCCTGCGAGTGCTTGAAGAGCACGGCCTTGCCGCATTCCTCGAACAAGCCGGCCGAATGGGCGCCCCACGGGTCGACGCTCAGGGCCTGGCCGATGCGGCCCATCAGCAATCCGCGCACGGCCGCCCGCTGCCACACGGCATCGAGCTCGGGAGCGGGCGGAAAGACGGCGCGCAGGCCGAACTCGAACGTGACCGCAGCGACTTCACGCGTGCCGAGGTAGGTCACCGCCTGCTGAACACTCTGGACGCGGCCCTTGAGGCCGTAGAGCGAGGAGTTCACCGCTTTCATGACGGCGGCCGCCAGCGACATGTCGCCTTCGATCAGGTGGCCGACCGCCTGGATGTTGACGTCTTCCTCGGCAAGCAGCAGCGACAACTGGACCAGCGATTCGGGTTGCGCCGGGATGTCGATGTTGAGCGAGCGGAGTTTGGGGTCGACAGACGACATGGCGGGTCCGGGGTGAAGAGCTTCCTCGTGCCATGCTAGCCACCGGGCCGCCAGGCGTAAAGGCGAAGAGACCTGGAAAACCGGGGTAGTTGGCGCAATCAGGCGGCGGCCTTGAACAGCCCGTCCCACGCCGTCTTGAGGATGAGCAGGCTGACGACCACGATGAACATGCTCCGCACGAAACCTGCGCCGTGGCGCAGGGCCAGTCGGGTGCCGAACAGGCTGCCCGCGACGTTGGCCACCGCCATGACGGCGGCGATGTGCCACCACACGTGGCCCTTCCAGGCGAAGAGGGCGATGGCTGCGGCGTTGGTGCCGGTGTTGAGCAGCTTGGCGCCGGCCGAGGCGTTGAGGAAGTCGTAGCCCAGCAGGCGCACGAACAGGAAGACGAAAAAGCTGCCCGTGCCCGGACCGAAGAAACCGTCGTAGAAGCCGATGAGCAGACCGATGGCGCTGGCCACCAGGGCCTCTCTTCGGCCGACATA
Source organism: Rhizobacter sp. LjRoot28 (assembly GCF_964253025.1). NCBI lineage: Bacteria > Pseudomonadati > Pseudomonadota > Betaproteobacteria > Burkholderiales > Sphaerotilaceae > Rhizobacter > Rhizobacter sp. LjRoot28. The sequence continues at coordinate 4,415,938 of NZ_CAXUQC020000001.1, read as the reverse complement.
GAGGGGCGCGTGGTGGCGACCCAGGTCCTTGCGGGCCAGGGTGTACAGCAGCACGGCGAGCAGGACGAAGGGCAGCGCCTTTCGCAAGCCGGTGGCGCTCACCAGGGTGACGGCCCACGCACCCGTGAAGCTGCCGACCAGGGCGGCCGCGGTGGCGGGGGCCAGCGCGTGCCAGCGCATCTCGACCCGCTTGGCGTACTGGCCGGCGGCCCAGGCGGTGCCCAGGATGGCAGCGCTCTTGTTGGTGCCGAACAGCGTGGCCGGGGCGGCATTCGGGAACACGCTGAACAGCGCGGGCAGGAGGATGAGCCCGCCGCCGCCCACGATGGCATCGACGAAGCCTGCCAGCAGGGAGGCAATGGAAACAGTGAGAAGTTCGAGCATGGACGACAGCGGGAGCGGGAAAGGCGAAGGCGAAGGCGAAGGCGAAGGCGGCCCGCGAGTCTGCCTGATGTCGGGCGGTCGTGTCGGTGTGCAGCGCTTGCACGTGCGGATGGGTCGTGGGCCGTCGAGCAGAGATGCCGCAGGAGCCGCCTCTCCCGAGCGGCCCGCCTCCCTGTGGCCGTGAGGCGTCGATGGACCCGGTGGAGTGTCCGTTTCACTCGGAGGCACCAATGACAAGGGGCACCGGATTGCTCCGGTGCCCCTGTCTTCTTTTACTGGCGGATCACGATACGGCTGTGTCAGCCTTTATGTCGCAGCCTCGGGCGGGTGATGCCATTGGGTGCGTGATTGTCTCCTCTGTCCCCCGCCCTGCGAGCATGTGTTCGATGCCTGCTGCGAGTGAACGAAGGTTAGTGCACGGGTGTGTACTGTCACATCAGGTGTTTCCCTGCATCTCCAAAAAAACTTGCGGATCTCCTGTCGAGATCGAGGTCTTCCCCGGCAAAAAGCACAACAAAATTAACCGAAACGGCAATTTAGTGTGCAGCTGTGCATTTTGGACAGCACTTCTCGACGCCCCTGTCCGCAAAAGTGCACGGCCCGACGGCTTCCGTCTCGCAACGCTCTTGGGGAGCCGATTTGGCAGGTCCGCGCCTCTGTGAGGTTGCGGCGAGGCAAGGTCTGACCAAGCCGCGGGCCGCCTGCTGCCCGCCGCTCAGGTCGCGTGTGGGCGCGCGGACTCGAGGATCCACTGCGCTGCCCGCTCGGCGATCATCAGGGTCGGCGCGTTCGTGTTGCCACTGGTGATGGTCGGCATGATGCTGGCGTCGGCGATGTGCAACCCGCTCACGCCGTGCACGGCCAGGCGGCTGTCGACGACGGCGTGGGTGTCCTCGGCGGGCCCCATCCGCGCGGTGCCGACGGGGTGGAAGATGGTCGTGCCGATGTCGCCCGCCAGTCTCGCCAGGTCGGCGTCGTCGACGATCTCGGCGCCGGGGCGCAGCTCCTGAGGGCGGTAGCGCGCGAGTGCCGGCTGCCCGACGATTCCCCGCGTGATGCGCAGGGACTGGGCGGCCACCAGGCGGTCTTCCTCGGTGGCCAGGTAGCCGGTGTGGATCGCCGGCGCCTCGCGGGGATCTGCGCTGCGTGCGACCACCCGCCCTCGGCTCGTCGGGTTGAGGTTGCAAACGCTGGCGGTGAAGGCGTCCGTGGTGTGCAGCGGCTCGCCGAAAGCGTCGAGCGAGAGCGGCTGCACGTGGTATTCGAGGTTGGCGTGCGGCTGCGAGGGATCGCTGCGCGTGAACGCGCCCAGCTGCGAGGGCGCCATGCTGAGCGGTCCGCTGCGGCTCCAGGCGTACTGGAGGCCGATGCTGGCGCGGCCCCACAGGCTGCGACTCATGGTGTTGAGCGTGCGCACGCCTTCCACGCCATAGACCGCGCGGACCTGAAGATGGTCCTGCAGGTTGCCGCCGACACCGGGCAGGTCGCGCACCACCGGTACACCCAGCGATTGCAGCAGCGCGGCCGGGCCGAGGCCGGAGAGCTGCAGCAGGTGCGGTGTGCCGACCGCCCCCGTGCACAGCACCACGCCCTGGCTGGCATCGGCTTGCACCGGTGCCCCGCCCCCCGCAGGCAGGATGTCCACCCCCACGGCACGCAGTCCGCCCTCCCCGGGCTCGACGCGCACGCGGCTGATGTGCGCGCCGGTCCACACCTGGAGGTTGGGCCGGCCGACCACCGGACGAAGGAAGGCCTTCGAAGCGTTCCAGCGAATGCCCTTCTTTTGGTTCACGTGGAAGTAGCCGACACCTTCGTTGTCGCCGCGGTTGAAGTCTTCGCTGTGGGGAATGCCGTACTGCTGCGCCGCGGCCGCGAAGGCATCGAGCAACTCCCAGTGCAGGCGCTGGCGCTCGACCCGCCATTCGCCTCCGGCGCCGTGGAGCGCATCCGCACCGCGGTAGAAGTCTTCGTGGCGCAGGAAGAACGGCAGGCACTCGTCCCAGCTCCAGCCGGGGTTGCCGAGGGCTCCCCAATGGTCGTAGTCGCGCGCCTGACCGCGCATGTAGATCATGCCGTTGATGCTGGAACTGCCCCCCAGCACCTTGCCGCGCGGATAGCGCAATGAGCGGCCGTTCAGGCCCGGATCGGGTTCGGTGCGGAACAGCCAGTCCGTGCGCGGATTGCCGATGCAGCGCAGGTAGCCGACGGGCACGTGGATCCAGAGGTAGTCGTCGTGCCCACCGGCTTCGATGAGCAGCACGCGGCGGTTCGGGTCGGCACTGAGGCGGTTGGCAAGCAGGCAACCGGCGGTGCCGGCGCCACAGATGATGTGGTCGTAGCGGGAAGGTGTCGTCACCGGGCGCAGTCTAGTCGGGGCGGTTTGTGCGTCGAGGGGATGAACCCGTACGCGGCGTCGCCACCCTGCCCCCTCAGGCGGCGCGGGCCAGCACCGGGAAGAGCTTGAGCAGCCCGTCGGACATCACCTCCACGGCCAGGGCGGCGAGGATAAGGCCCATGAGCCGCGTCATGACGTTGATGCCGGTGCGCCCGAGCACTTTCGCAATGCGCCCCGACGCACTGAACGCCAGCCACACCGCCACGCCGATGGCGACCCCGTAGCCGACGAGGTAGCCGAGTTCCCACCAGTGCTGGGTCTTGTCGGCGTAGATGACCATGGTGGAGATGGTGGCAGGTCCGGTGAGGAGGGGGATGGTCAGCGGCACGACCGCGATGCTGTCGCCGGCATCGAGCTTGTGGTCCCCCTCGTGAACGTCTTCCTGCCGGGTCTCGGCCGGCTGGGCGTTCAACATCTGCAACGCGGAAATCAACAGCAGCGTGCCGCCCCCGACCTGGAACGACGCGAGCGAGATCCCGAAGAACTCGATGATCTTGAGGCCGGCCAGCGCGCTGACGGCGATCACGAGGAACGCCGTGAAGGCGCTGACCTGAATGGTGCGCTTGCGCTGGTCGGGCGTGAAACCCTGCGTGAAATGGATAAAGAAGGGAATAACGCCGATCGGATTGACAATGGCCAACAGGGCGATGAGGGGCTTGTAGATATCCATTGGCGTATTGTGAGCGCGTCCTTTGCAGGACATTTCTTACATGGGAAGCGGCAAAACAACAGATCGGCGGAAGCCGCATTTCCTAAGGGGTTTCCATCATTTGCGCGCCCTCAGGAAATTACTTGATAATGCAGTTTCTGTGTCTGGAAGCAGCGCCTTCGCTTGAGTGTTCGGGATAGGTAAAAGCTCCACATGGTTCTCTGAAACTAGGAAATGAAAGGCGCTCTCCATGGGCAACAAACTCTACGTCGGTAACCTCTCGTACAACGTGCGGGACGACGATCTGCAGCAAGCATTTGCACAATTTGGCGCCGTGTCCTCGGCCAAAGTCATGATGGATCGCGACACCGGCCGCTCCAAGGGCTTCGGTTTCGTCGAAATGGGCACCGACCAGGAAGCTCAAGCCGCCATCAACGGCATGAACGGCCAGTCGCTCGACGGCCGCGCGCTCGTCGTGAACGAAGCCCGTCCTCGTGAAGAGCGTCCGGGCGGCTTCGGTGGCGGCGGTGGTCGCTCGGGCGGCGGCTTCGGCGGCGGCGGTGGCTACGGCGGTGGTGGCGGCGGTGGCCGTTCCAGCGGCGGTGGCTATGGCGGCGGCGGCAGCAGCGGCGGTGGCTACGGCGGCGGCGGTGGTGGCGGCTACGGCGGTGGCGGCGGTGGCCGCTCCGGCGGCGGCGGCGGCTACGGCGGCGGCGGTGGCCGCTCGGGTGGCGGCGGTGGCTACGGCGGCGGTGGCCGTTCGGGCGGCGGCGGCTACTGAGCCTGAGCTTCGTCCTTGACGGTCGGCCCGCGGGCCTGCCGTCTTGATGACGACGTTCTCTGCTCTGCATGAAGAGGCAGCAAGCGCTGATGCGCTGCTGCCTTTTTTCGTTTCTGTGGCGGTGACGGCGCGGGCGTTGCTGGGCGGCTCGCGTGATGGCTCGTCCCATGAGCCGGGCAACGCGACGTCGACACGTCGACGAGGTGGCCGGTCGCCAAGGATGCGGCGGCCAGCGGGCTCAGATCTCAGGCGCGGTTTCCGTGAAGCGCTGCGAGCTGCCCGCCTTTGACACCCCCCACGGGGCAGGAATCGGGCGGGGCGGGGATCACTGCGGCCGTGAGCCGCTTGCGGTGGGGCCGGCGCCTGGTTACTCGCCGGCGCGGTGCTTGCGTTCGCGGCCGACCAGCAGCCGGTCGAAGACAGCGTTGGGCAGCAGCCGCATCAGCTTGGCCACCACACCCATCTGCCAGGGGATGACCCGGTAGCTCACGCCGTCATCGATGGCATCGAAAGCGCGCGCCGCGAAAGCTTCCGGCTGCATCAGGAAGGGCATGCTGTAGCGGTTGCTCGCCGTCAGCGGCGTTGCGATGTACCCGGGCAGCAGTGTGACCACCCCGACACCGCTGCCATGCAGTTCGCCGCGCAGGCTCTCGAGGTAACTGATGACGGCGGCCTTGCTGGCGCAGTAGGCGCCGTGGCCGGGCAGGCCCCGGATGCCCGCGACGCTCGCGATGCCGACCAGCCTGCCGGTGCCTCGGGCGCGCATGGGGCTGATGAAGGGCTGGAAGGTGGCGCACATGCCGAGGTTGTTCGTCTCGAACGTGCGACGGACGACCTCCAGGTCTTCTGCAATGGCGGTGTCCACGCCGACGCTGATGCCGGCATTGGCAATGACGACATCCGGCACCCCCTGGTCGGCCAGGCATGCGCGCCCGGCGGCCGTGATGGCGTCGATGTCGCGCACGTCGGCCGCGAAGATGCGGCAGGTGTCGGCACGGATGCCAAGCCCGCGAGCCCAGGCCTGCACCTCATCCGTTCGACGCGCCACGAGCGCCAGGCGGTAGCCGGCTTGGTGATAGCGCAGCGCGAGCGCCTGTCCGATGCCGCTCGAGGCCCCGGTGATGTAGACGAGGGGCCGGCTCATGGCTTGGCTGGCCGCGGGGCGAACGTGGCGCGGGTGCGGCCGGTGAAGCGGATCACGCCGTCGGCATGGGTGTACTCCATGCCGCCCGCCTTCACCTCGGTGGCGCCTTGGGTCACCACGACCGGCTTGTTCGACGCCACGCGCTGCTCATCCAGGTAGGCATGAAGAAACTCGCTGCGGAAGTGGATCGGCGCCTGGGTGTCGGTGGCCTCGCGGACGACTTCGGCGCGGCCGATGAGTTGCACTTCGCTCGCGTCGCCGTTGCTCAGCGCGTGCTGGGCGGTCGCCACGGACGTGCGGCCTTCGGCGTCCACGGCGCGCAGGCGAACGTTGTCGATCTCGAGCGTGTCGGTGTCGGGGAAGTGACGCAGGGCCTCGCCTTCGAGCTGCGTCTCGAGCGCGCCGGTGGGCCGGTAACGCTGCACCGAGAAGTTGCGCATCTCGTAGTCGGGTTCATGGCGCGGCGCGGTGGCCGGGCGGTCATCGGCAACAGGACCGGTGTTCTTCACCAGCCACCACGTGCCCATGGCGAGGAGTGCCATCAGCAGCACGGGCAGGTAGGCCGAAGCGATGTGCAGCACCTGCCAGTGCAGCGGCTGCCGTTGCGGCGGCGGCGTCGGGTCCGAAGCCGCGGGCGCGAGGGTGCTGGGCGAGGTCTCCACGCGTGTCCTCAGGGTGCGGCGTCAAGGGTGGTGAGGTGGCCGTGCAGCAGCCGTGCGTAGGCACCGCAGGCCATGAGCATCAGGTCGCAGCATTCGCGGGCTGCGCCGTAGCCGCCCCGGGCCGAGGTGACATGGTGCGCCACCGCAAGCACTTCGGCGTGGGCGTTCGCCGGGGCGCAGGCGAAGGCCGCACGGGTGAGCAGCGGCAGATCCGGCCAGTCGTCGCCGACCGCGGCCATGGCGGACCAGTCGATGCCCAGCCGCTGCATCAGCTCGCGGGCCGCGGCGAGCTTGTCGTGGGCGCCGTACACCGCATGCCGGATGCCGAGGTCGGCCACCCGCCGCCGCACGGCCGGCGAGTCGCGACCGGTGATGATGACGGGCTCGATGCCGCCCTGCGCCAGCAGCTTCAGACCGTGCCCATCGAGTGTGTTGAAGGCCTTGACGCCCTCGCCGTCGGCGCCGATGTAGATGCGGCCATCGGTCAGCACGCCGTCGACGTCGAAGATGGCCGCTCGCAGGCCCTGGGCCTTGAGCAGCAGTTCGGGGGCAAAGCGCAGCACCGGGTCGAGTCGCTCCGCCATCAGATGACCTTCGCGCGCATCAGGTCGTGCGTGTTGAGCGCGCCCACCAGCCGCTCGTCGGCGTCGACCACCAGCACGCTGGTGATGCGGTACTGCTCCATCAGGTCGGCGGCATCCACGGCCAGGGCGTCTGCCCTGACCAGGCGGGGGCCGGGGTGCATGGTCTGCCGGGCGCTCAGCCCGCGCAGGTCCTGGCCGCCCTCGACCAGGCGGCGCAGGTCGCCATCGGTGAAGATGCCGAGCACGCGATCGGTGCCGGGCTCGACGATGGCGGTGGCGCCGAGGCCCTTGCGGGTCATTTCCTTCATCATGTCGACGAACGATGCGTCCGGCGGCACGCGAGGCACATCGTCGCCGCTGCGCATCACGTCGCGCACGTGGGTCAGCAGCTTGCGGCCCAGGCTGCCGCCGGGATGCGAGCGGGCGAAGTCCTCTTCGCGAAATCCGCGGGCGTCGAGCAGCGCCACCGCGAGCGCATCGCCCAGCGCCATCTGGGCGGTGGTGCTGGCGGTGGGGGCCAGGTTCAAGGGGCAGGCCTCGGCGTCGACCGCGCTGTTGAGCACCAGGTCGGCGTGCCGGGCGAGCGACGATTCGCTGCGCCCCGTCATGCCCACGAGCGTGATGCCCACTCGCTTCAGGGCCGGCAGGATGGCGACGATCTCGTCGCTCTCCCCGGAGTTCGAGATGGCGAGCACCACGTCACCCGGTGTCACCATGCCCAGGTCGCCATGGCTGGCCTCGCCCGGGTGGACGAACATGGCAGGCGTGCCCGTGGAGGCCAGCGTGGCGGCGATCTTGCGCCCGACGTGGCCGCTCTTGCCCATGCCCATCACCACCACCCGGCCGCTGCAGCGCAGCATGGCTTCCACGGCCCGCGTGAAGCCCTCGCCCTGGCGGGCCTTGAGCCCGATCAAGGCCTGCGCCTCGATGTCGAAGGTCTGGTGCGCCAGACGCAGGCAGCGTTCGGCGTCGAAAGAATCGACGGTTGCGTTGAGTGTTGGCACGGAGGAAGGTGGGCTGTCCAGTAGGATGGCGTGATTGTAGGTTTCCTCCCCTCCCCCGTCCCTGCTGATGGCATCCACCCTCGAACTGGCGTTGTTGTACCTGGTCGCCGCGGTGGCCGGTGTGGCGATCTGTCGTTCGCTGAAGCTGCCGCCCATGCTGGGCTACCTTGCGGTCGGCGTGCTCATCGGGCCTCATGCGCTGGCGCTCGCTGCCGACTCCGCCAGCGTGAGCTACCTGGCCGAGTTCGGCGTCGTCTTCCTCATGTTCGTGATCGGGCTGGAGTTCAACCTGCCCAAGCTGCGCAGCATGCGCACCCTTGTATTCGGCCTGGGGCTGAGCCAGGTGCTGTTCACCATCCTGGCGGTGCTGGCGGTGAACGTGCTCCTGTCCTGGGGCCTGGCCATGGCCGGCCGCCAATGGGGTCTGAGCTGGCAGAGCGCGGTGGCCCTCGGCGGAGCGCTCGCCATGAGCAGCACCGCCATCGTCGTCAAGCTGATGGCCGAGCGGCTGGAGCTCGAATCGGAACACGGTCGGCGCGTGATGGGCGTGCTGCTCTTCCAGGACCTGGCCGTGGTGCCGCTGCTGGTGCTGATCCCCGCGCTCGGGTCGTCGCCGGAAGTGCTGGTGCAATCGCTCGCCTTGGCGGCAGTGAAAGCCGCCGTGGTGCTGGCGGTCCTGCTGGTCGGTGGCCAGAAGGTGATGCGCTGGTGGCTCACCATCGTCGCGCGCCGCCGCAGCGATGAGCTCTTCATCCTCAACCTGCTGCTGGTGACCCTGGGCCTCGCCTACCTCACCGAACACGCCGGTCTGTCGCTGGCCCTGGGCGCCTTCGTGGCCGGCATGCTCATCGCCGAGACCGAATACAAGCACCAGGTGGAGACCGACATCCGGCCCTTCCACGACGTGCTGCTGGGCCTGTTCTTCATCACCATTGGCATGAAACTCAATGCCGAGATCGTGTTCGACCGGTGGGGCCTGGTGCTGGTGCTCAGCTTCGTGCCGGTGCTGTTCAAGTTCGCGCTGGTCGCCGGGCTGTCCAAGGCCTTCGGTGCACCGGCCGGCGTGGCCCTGCGCACGGGCCTCTACCTCGCGCAGGCGGGCGAGTTCGGTTTCGTGCTGCTCACCCTGGCGACGCAGCAGCGGCTGGTTCCGGCCGAACTGCAGAGCCCGGTGCTGGCCAGCATGGTGCTGTCGATGCTGATGACGCCCTTCGTCATCATGTACAGCGACCGCATCGTGATGCGCCTGAGTTCGAGTGACTGGCTGATGCAGTCGGTGGCCATGACCCGCATCGCCAAGCGGGCCATCAGCACGGAAGCGCACGTGATCATCGCCGGCTATGGGCGCAGCGGGCAGAACCTCGCCCGCCTGCTCGAGCACGAGCACATTCCCTACATGGCACTCGACCTCGACCCGGACCGCGTGCGGCAGGCCACGGCCGCCGGTCAGAGCGTGGTGTTCGGCGACGCCGCGCGCCTGCAAAGCCTGATGGCGGCGGGGCTGGCGCGCGCCAATGCGGTGGTGGTGAGCTACCACGACACCCCCTCGGCGCTAAAGATCCTGCACCTGGTGCAGGAGCATGCGCCCAAGGTCCCGGTGATCGTGCGCACCCGTGACGACACCGACATCGAGCGCCTGCAGGCGGCCGGTGCCACCGGCGTCGTGCCGGAGACGATCGAAGGGTCCCTGATGCTGGCCAGCCATGCGCTGGCGCTGGTGGGTGTGCCGATGCGTCGCGTCATCCGCGTGGTGCAGGACCAGCGGGATGCCCGCTATGGCTTGCTGCGCGGGTATTTCCATGGCGCGGACGATGACACCGCGGACGAGCGCCAACAGGCCCGGCTGCTCAGCGTGAGCCTGCCGCCGGCGGCCTCGAGTCTGGGTGAATCGCTCGGGTCACTGGCGCTGCATGCGCTGGGCGTGAGCGTGGTGTCCGTGCGGCGCGCCTCCGGTGCCGTGACGCGTCCCGATGATGAACTGCGGCTGACCGCGGGCGACACCTTGGTCCTGTCGGGGTTGCCCGAGCCGCTGGCCCTCGCCGAGGGCAAGTTGCTGGGCCGGGGCTGACAGCGGCCGAAATCAGAAAGGGGCAGGGCCCGAAGGCCCCGCCCCTTGTCGCTGGACGGTTCGCTGGTCTTACTGCGTGCAGGGAGCGCCGACGCTCAGTTTGCCCCGGGCGTCAACGATCGCTGCGCTGTCGTCGATGCCCGTCGTGTTGCGCGTGAAGTTGCAGCCATACGTCGGGGCGGCCACGGTGGCCGCGGTCATCACGTCGTCACCGGCGGGCGGGGTGCCGGTGGTCTCCCACGTCACCATCGCGTCGAAGGCTTCCGCCTGTTCCTGGACGGTGAAGTCGCAGTGCGCCACGCCGCGGATCGCGCGCTGCACCAGCCAGTTGCCATTGCCCTTGGCCTGGGTGCGGGTGCGGTAGATCTGCTGCATGCTGAACGGCACGTACATGTCGCCCAGGGTGTGCAACGTGACCACCGGCACCTTGAACTCGCCGTTGACCTTCGGCACCCAGCGCAGGCCATCGGTGCGCAGGCGGTTGAAGTCGGGCGCGGCGGTGAGCTTCAGGGCCGCGGCGTTCAGCGCGTCGGACCCCGCCGTGTCGCCATCGATCTTGTAGACGAAGCGGTTGGTGTCGACGGCGGGCTTGTTGAAGATGCCGTTCACCGTGCCGTCGCCACCGAAGGTGCCCCACACCACGCCGGTGTACGCACCGGCGAAGCCGATGTCGAACATCGGGCGCGGACCGCCGGTCAGGTTCTGCATCACCGAGCGGTACTTGAGCCCGGTGGCGGTCGGCACCGACGGGAAGGTGGTGAACAGGGCGGCGGTGACCTGGTCCTTGATGGTCGCCCATTCGGCGATGGGCGTCTGCGCCTTGCCGGCCAGGGCCTGCGCGGTGATCTGGGCCGCGCCCAGGTAGTCGAACAGTTCGGTGTCGCCCATCACGCCGCACATCGGCACGGCGCCGTTGTAGCGCACCTTGTTGCGGGCGGTGGCGAAGGTCTCGTCTTCCACCGCGGCGCCGGCGATGTGGCCCCCCATCGAGTGGCCGATGATGTAGAGCTTGGTCGGCGCCGTGAGCGGCCGCGAGTTCGCCGTGGCGATCTTGGTGAACTCGAGCGCCAGGGCGTTGGTGTCCTCCACGCCCACGCGCACGTCGTAGTAGTTCTTCGAGTAGCTCGAAGCGGCCCAGGCGTAGCCGTTCATCAGCAGGTGGCGGCGGATGGAGGGGTTGCTCACGCCGAGGGCGTTGCCCGTGCCGGCGTAGCCGTGGGCGTACATGACAAGCTTGCCGTTCCAGTTGGCCGGCACCTCGACGCGGTAGGCCGCGCCGTTGAGCACGCCTGCCCAACGGCTGGTGCCGTCGGTTTCGGCGGTGCCGTTGGCCATCGCGGCGAAGGTGGTGGCGGTCGGTTCGGCCGGGGCGAATGCGGTGCGGCTGTCCTGCGCGCGGGTTTCCTCGGCCACCGGCAGCGGATCGTCGTCGCCGCCGCAGGCGGTCAGGAGGAGAGCGCTGGCGCTGGCGAGGGCCAACAGGCGGAACGGGTACGGGTTGCGCATGGAATGAACTCCTGGTGAATGGGGCGGTTGCACAGGCACCGAAGCGGTGCCGCAGACCTCAACGCAGCCTAATCGTTCACGTAACGAGCCGTATTGAGGACTTTCCCCTTGCACCCGGTCACGGTCGGGACAACATGGTTCTGTTGTACAGAACGATGGTTCTTGGCGTTCAGAGGGCCGCGGCCAGACGGGTCCCTTGTGAAATCGCCCGCTTGGCATCGAGCTCTGCCGCTTCGTCCGCCCCGCCGATGACGTGCGTTCGCAGGCCCGCGGCCTGCAGCGGCGCGAGCAGGTCGCGCAGGGGCTCCTGTCCGGCGCACAGCACGACGTGGTCGCACTCGATCCACTGGCCATCCTGGTGCTGCTCGCCATAGGTGACGTAGAGGCCGCGCGGGGTGATGCGCTCGTAGTTGACGCCCCCGATCATCTCGACGGTCTTCATCGCGAGCGCCGCGCGGTGGATCCAGCCCGTGGTCTTGCCCAGGCCCCGGCCCAGCTTGCCCTTCTTTCGCTGCAGCAGCGTGACCTGCCGTGCCGGTGCGGTGGGTGCCGGGCGCACCACGCCGCCCCGCACCTCGGCCGGGTCGCGGACGCCCCACTCGGCCTGCCAGGCGGCCAGGTCGAGGGTGGGCGAGTGCCCGGGCGGGGTGACCAGGAATTCGGCGACGTCGAAGCCGATGCCACCGGCGCCGACGATGGCGACCCGTGGCCCCACCTCCCTGCCCTCACGCAGCACGTCGATGTAGCTCAGCACGTTGGGGCCGTCGCTGCCCGGGATGCCGGGGTTGCGGGGCCGTACGCCGGTGGCGAGGACCACGTCGTCGAAACGACCGGCCAGCAGCGTGGCGGCATCGACCGTCTGCCCGAGGTGCTGCACGACGCCGGTGGCCGCCAGGCGGCCGGTGAAGTAGCGCAGCGTCTCGGTGAACTCCTCCTTGCCGGGCACGCGGCACGCCATGTTGAATTGCCCGCCGATGACCGCGGCGGATTCGTACAGGTGCACCTCGTGTCCCCGCTCGGCCAGCGTGGTGGCGGCGGCGAGGCCCGCCGGGCCGGCGCCGACCACAGCGACGCGCTTGCGTGCCGGCGCCGGCCGGATGAGCAGCGTGGTCTCATGACCGGCACGCGGGTTCACGAGGCAGGTGGCCAGCTGGTTCTTGAAGGTGTGGTCGAGGCAGGCCTGGTTGCAGGCGATGCAGGTGTTGATGTCGGCGCTGCGGCCGGCCGCAGCCTTGTTGACGAAGGCCGGGTCGGCGAGCAGCGGACGCGCCATGCTGACCATGTCGGCGCAACCGTCGGCGAGCACCTGGTCCGCGACTTCAGGGGTGTTGATGCGGTTGCTGGTGATGAGGGGCACCTGGATGCCCTCGGCCCGCAATGCCTCGCGCATCTTGCGGGTGACCCACGCGAAGGCGCCGCGCGGCACGCTGGTCGCGATGGTCGGCACACGCGCCTCATGCCAGCCGATGCCGGTGTTGATCAGGGTCGCGCCGGCCGCCGCGATCGACCGTGCCAGCTGCACTGCCTCCTCCCAGGTCCCTCCATCGGGAATGAGGTCGAGCATCGAGAGGCGGTAGATGATGATGAAGTCCGGCCCCACCGCCTCCCGCACGCGGCGCACGACCTCCACCGCCAGTCGCGAGCGGTTCTCGAACGAGCCGCCCCATTCGTCGGTGCGGTGGTTCGTGTGGGTGACGAGAAACTGGTTGATGAAGTAGCCCTCGCTGCCCATCACCTCGACCCCGTCGTAGCCGGCTTCGCGGGCCAGGGATGCGCAGCGCACGAAGGCACGGATCTGGCGCTCGATGCCGCGGGCGCTCAACTCGCGCGGCGCGAACGGCGAGATGGGCGACTGGATGCGCGAGGGCGCCACGCACAGCGGGTGGTAGCCGTAGCGGCCGGTGTGCAGGATCTGCAGCGCGATCTTGCCGCCTTCGGCATGCACGGCGTCGGTCACCTGCTTGTGGCGGCGCGCCGCCCCGTGCGTGGACAGGGTGCCGCCGAAGGGCTTGACCCAGCCTTCGATGTTGGGCGAGAAGCCGCCCGTCACCATGAGCCCTACCCCGCCACGGGCCCGCTCGGCGAAGAAGGCGGCCATGGCGCCGAAGTGCCGCCGCCCGTCCTCGAGGCCGGTGTGCATGCTGCCCATCAGCACGCGATTGCGGAGGGTGGTGAAACCGAGGTCGAGTGGCGCGAGCAGGTGCGGGAAGGCGGTCATCGAAGGCTCCGGGGCGGGATGGACAACCGAGCCCGGGAGCTTGAGCCGCCCGGGCCTCGGCTCAGGCGATTTCGTGCAAGGCCGTCACCAGGCGGTCGACATCGGCTTCGGTGTGGGCCGCGGACAGCGAGATGCGAAGCCGCGCCGTGCCGTCCGGGACGGTGGGCGGCCGGATGGCGGGCACCCACAGGCCGCGCTCGCGCAGGCCCTGCATGGCGGCCAGTGCCGCTTCGTTGGCGCCGATGATGAGGGGCTGGATGGCGGTCGCCGATTCCGGGTGCGACCACGGCAGGTCGACCGTGCCGGCGCGCAGGCGGGCGACAAGGGCCTGCAGGCGCTCACGCCGCCAGCCCTCGCTTGCGATCACGCGCAGCGAGGCCCGCAGCGTCTCGGCCACCATGGCCGGCGTCGCGGTGGCGAAGATGTAGCTGCGCGCCCGCTGCAGCAGCCACTCGACCATCGTCGGGTCGGCGGCGACGAAGGCGCCTGCGCTCCCTGCTGCCTTGCCGAGGGTCGCCATGTAGATGAGGCGTGGCGAGTCGATGCCGAAGTGCGCCGCCGTGCCGCGGCCGTCGGGCCCGAGGACGCCGAAGCCGTGCGCGTCGTCGATCATCAGCCAGGCATTGAAGCGTTCGCACAGGCGCAGCATCTCCGGCAACGGTGCCACGTCGCCGTCCATGCTGAACACCGCATCGGTCACCACCAGCTTGCGGCGGCCGGGGCTCGCGGCAAGTTGCGCCTCCAGTGCGGCGAGATCACCGTGCGGGTAGATGTGCGGCTCGGCTCGCGACAGGCGCACGCCATCGATCAGGCAGGCGTGGTTGAGCGCGTCCGAGAACACGGCGTCGCCGCGCCCGACCAGCGCCGGGATCAGTCCGATGTTGGCGACATAGCCCGAGCCGAAGTACAGCGCCCGCGGCAGGCCGACGAAGGCGGCGAGCTCGGCTTCGAGGGCTTCGTGCGCCGCGCTGTGGCCGCTCACCAGCGGGGAGGCGCCCGCCCCGACGCCATGGCGCGCCGCCCCTTCCCGCGCCGCCTCGATGAGTGCCGGGTGCTGCGCGAGCCCGAGGTAGTCGTTGCTGCAGAAGGCGAGCAGCGAGCGGCCGTCCACGCGGTAGTGGGCACCGGCTACGCCTTCCACGATGACGCGGCGGCGGGCCAGGTGGGCGGCGCGAAGCTCTGTCAGGGCGGTGTCGAGTTCGGCGAAGGGATGGGTCATTGCGGGCTGGCGGGTCGGACAAGCCGGCATCTTAGGCCTGCGCGGCGCCGGCCTGCCAGGTGATGCGGCGCTCGGCCGCGGCGGCGAAGTGCGGCACCTCGGCCCACATCGGCGCGCCCAGGCGGGCGGCCAGCGTGGCGATGTTGTCGTCGGCGCGGGCCATGTGCGGGTCGACCCGGTTGGCCACCCAGCCGGCCAGGGTGAGGCCGCGCGCGCGGATGGCCTCGGCGGTCAGGAGCGCGTGGTTGAGGCAGCCGAGCCGCAGGCCAACCACCATCACCACGGGCAAGGCCAGCCGCTGGGCGAGGTCGGCCCCGGTCTGCGTGTCGTTCAGCGGCACGAGGAAGCCGCCCGCCCCCTCGACCACCACCGCATCGGCCAGGGCCGCCAGCCGCTCATAGCGCTGCGCGAGCAGCTCGATGTCGATGACCTGTCCGGCGGCGCGTGCGGCCAGGTGCGGCGACAGCGGCAGCGGCAGGCAGTAGGGGTTGTCGAGTTCGCGCGGGGCGGCGACGTTGCCGGCGGCGCGCAGGGCCATCGCATCCTCGTTGTCCGGGCCGTGCGGGGTATCGATGGTGCCGGCCGCCACGGGCTTCATGCCGACGACGCGCGGGAAGCGGGCCTGAAGGTGCTGCACGAGCGCGCAGCTGACGAGGGTCTTGCCGACTTCGGTGTCGGTGCCGGTGACGAACCAGCCGCGGGCGGTCATGCGAGGGCCTCCTCGAGTGCCGCGAGCGCGCCCGACGCGAGGCAGGCGATCGCCTCTTCGTCCAGCACGTAAGGCGGCATGAAGTACAGCGTCGAACCGATGGGCCGCAGCATCACGCCGTGACGCAGCGCCGCGGCGTGGTACCGCGCCGGGAACGCGGGATCGTCGGTGGCGATGTCGAACGCCCACAGCATGCCGAGCTGCCGCGCGGCCTTGACCTTCGGATGCTGGCGCAAGGAGGCTGCCGCTGCATCGAGCCGTGCCGCCGTCTCGCGGTTGTGGGCCATCCAGTCGCGCTCGTCGAACACCTCCAGCGTGGCCAATGCCGCCCGGCAGGCGAGCGGGTTTCCGGTGTACGAATGGGAGTGCAGGAAGCCCCGGGCGGTGCGGTCGTCGTAGAAGGCGTCGAAGATGTCGTCCGTGCACAGCACCGCGGACAGGGCGAGCATGCCGCCGGTCAGCCCCTTCGACAGGCAGATGAGGTCCGGGCGAATGCCGGCCTGCTGGTGCGCGAAGAGGGTGCCCGTGCGGCCGAAGCCCACGGCGATCTCGTCGGCCACGAGGTGCACCTCGTAGCGGTCACAGAGTGCGCGCGCCAGGCGCAGGTACTCGGGGTCGTGCATTGCGAGGCCCGCCGCGCACTGCACCAGCGGTTCCACGATGAAGGCGGCGATGGTCTCGTGGTGCTCGGCGAGGAAGGCCTCCAGCACAGCGGCCTGCCGCCGCGCCACGTCGGCAGGGGTCTCGTCCGGAGCTGCCCGGCGACTGTCGGGGCTCGGCACGGTGGCACTCACCCGCACGAGCGGGCCATAGGCTTCGCGAAAGAGCGGGATGTCGGTGACCGACAGCGCGCCCGCCGTCTCGCCATGGTAGCCGTGCTCCAGGCCGATGAAGCGGTGCTTGTTCGGCCGGCCGCGGTTGCGCCAGCTGTGGGCGCTCATCTTGAGCGCGATCTCGGTGGCCGAGGCGCCGTCGCTCGCGTAGAACGCATGGCCGAGGCCGGTGAGTTCACCGAGGCGTTCGGACAGTCGGACGACCGGTTCGTGCGTGCACCCGGCCAGCATGACGTGGGACAGTGTGTTCAGCTGGTCGGTGAGCGAGGCCACCAGGTGCGGGTGGTTGTGCCCGAAGAGGTTCACCCACCAGGAGCTGATGCCGTCGACGTAGCGGCGGCCATCGGTGTCGTACAACCACGGCCCTTGCGCACGTGCGATGCCGAGCGGCGGCTGCGCCTGCAGCTGCTTCATCTGGCTGCACGGATGCCACACCGCCTGCCGGCTGCGCTCGGCCAGCGTGCTCAAGACCGTTCCTCCGGGACCATGCCGTCGCGCCACGCTTCGAAGATGAGCATCATGGGCGACTCGGGCGTGATCACCCGGTAGCAGCGGCTGGCGCGGCGGTCCGGCGCGCCGACGTGGCGCCACAGGGCCTCCGCCATGTCGTCCGAGGCGGTGCGGGTCTCGCGCTTGACGAACAGGTGCTGCAGCAGGTGCCCGACCGGCGCCTGCCCGGCGTCCAGCCCGTCGAGGAACCAGTCGGGGACGGCGTCGAGGCGGGTGTACGACAGGTTGTCCATCATCACGCGACCATGGGCGTGCAGGCTGGTCACGCGCTCCAGCCAGCGCTCGCCGCCCAGGTGCTCCCGCACGTCGGCCGGCACGTCGCCGGTCTGCCGCTGCAGGTGCAGCTGCACGGTGATGTCCGCCTGCGCGATGGCTTCGCAGATGCGCGTGGTCGAGCCATCGAGGGCCAGCAGGGCGCGCAGCAGGGGTGCGTGCCGGGGGTCTGCTGGAAAAAGTTGTCGCTCTACACTCATGCGCCCGTGATCTCTCGTGTTGCTGAAGTTGACTTCCAGGATCGTACCCCTTGACCTCGCTGCCCGGCCGCAGGCGGTGTGTGCACGCCTGCGCGGTCGCGGCGACGCCCTGCTCCTGGAGAGCAGCAAGGCGATGCCCGGCCTGTCGGGCTGGTCGTTCGTGGCCGGCCCGCCCCTGGCCACGCTGACCACCGACGAGCACCGCACTTGGCTGCGGGGTGCCGACGGAACGCTGCTGCAGGCGTGGGACGACCCCTTCCAGGCGGTCGCCGAGATGATGCAGCGCCTGGCGACGGGGGCCGCGCCGACGGGCGATGCGCCCGGCGTCCCGCCTTTCCGGGGCGGACTGGCCGGCTTCATCGGCTATGACCTGGCGCGCCATGTCGAGCGCCTGCCGACGCTCGCCGCGTGTGACCCGGCGTGGCCGCGTCTGCAGCTGCAGCTGTGCGACCACGTGCTGGCCTGCGACCATGCGACCGGGCGCTGGTTCAGCTGCACCAGCGCGTGGCCCTGGCCGGGAGGCGCTGCACGCGAGGCGGTCTGGGCCGCCACCCTGTCCCGGGCGGCCGGACCCGAACCGGCGCCCGGCTCGTTCCGCGCGGGTGCGCTTGCATCACGGACGGCAGCGCCCCGGTACCTTGCGGACGTGAGGCGCGTGCTTGAGTACATCGCGGCCGGTGACATCTTCCAGGCCAACCTGTCACACCGACTGGAGGGCTCATTCGAGGGCGACCCGTTCGCGCTGTACCGGCGGCTGACCGCGCTCAATCCCGCGCCCTTCTCGGCGTATCTCGAGATGGACGGCCGAGCGCTGGCCAGCGTGTCGCCCGAGCGATTCCTGCAGCTGCGCGGCCGCGAAGTGGCGGCGCGGCCGATCAAGGGCACGCGGTCCCGGCAGCCCGCTCAGGTCCTGGACGAAGCCGAACGCGATCGGCTGGCGGCCAGTGTGAAGGACCGCGCCGAGAACGTGATGATCGTCGACCTGATGCGCAACGACCTGGGGCGCGTGGCCGAAGTGGGCAGCGTGAAGGCCGCGCCCCTGTTCGAGATCGAGGGCCACCCGAGCGTGTGGCAGATGGTCTCCACCATCCGGGCCCGGCTGCGCGAGGGTCTCGGGCCGGCCGAACTGCTGCGCGCCTGCTGGCCACCCGGCTCGATGACCGGCGCGCCCAAGGTGCGGGCCATGGAGATCATCGAGGCGCTGGAGCCGGTGCGGCGCGGGCCTTACGCCGGCGCCATCGGCTACCTCGATGCGGCCGGTGCGATGGACCTCTCGGTGGTGATCCGCACCGCGGTGGTGAGCGGCCAGCGGGTGATGGTGCAGGTGGGTGGCGCGGTGGTGGCCGACTCCGATCCCCAAGCCGAACTCGACGAAACCTACGCCAAGGGCCGCTTGCTGGTGCAGGCGCTTGCGGGGGGCTGAGCCGCCCGCGACAGCGGGCGGCCGCCCACACGCCTAGCGCGCCGGGCAACCGGCGGCGGGCCGGATGGCTTCCTGAGGCACCCGGTCGATGGACAAGGTGGACCACGGGCCCCTCACCCGGATCGATTGTTTCAAGGCCAGCACGGCCGGCTGCTTGGGCTGCGGCGTGAGCAGCAGGTCCAGCCGCCGCTGCCGCAGGTCCAGCTCGCCGCGGCCGTCGATGCGCGTCTGGGCGGTGTCCAGCTGCACGGGAAAGAGATCGGCCCGACCCTCACGCAGGGCGAGCTCCACGCGGGCGCAGGCGATCGGAACGTCGGACGGGTCTGCCACGGCGGCCCGCAGCACCTTGCCGCCGTTCAGGGCAAGTCGGGCGTCGAGCGCGGCCGACAGGCTGCCGCTGCGCATCTCGGCATGCGCCTGTCCGCTGGTGTTGGCCAGCCACTGCGACACGCTGGCGCCGTGGCTCTGGAGCTGCAATCGGCCGGCGACCGGCCCGTTCACCTGACGATCAGCCGGCAGAGGCGGTAGCAAGTCGGCCAATTGCACGTCGCGCCAGCGCAGGTCGAGACGGGCCTGCGGGGGGCGTTGCGTGCTGTCGATGTCGAGGGTGCCTTCGGCCTGTCCGCCGGCGATGCCGAGGCGCAGCGGCGTGACGATCAGGCGACCCTGGGCCAGGCGGGCCTCCGCGTGGGTCTTCCTCAAGGGCGGTGTCCCGGGCAGGTGCAGCGTATCGACGTCCAGCGTGGCCCGACCGTCGAGGCGTTGCAGTCCCTGCAGCGAAGCCTTTTCGTCCCGGTCCGAGGCGCCGGCCGGCGCGGACGTGTCGCGCCCGAGGCCGAGGTCACCGGCATGGAGGGCGCGACTGGTCAGGCGCGCCTCGAAGTCCGGACGTTCGCGCTGGTGGTACGTCAGTTCACCCCCCACGTCACTGCGGCCGACACGGGCGTCGAGCCGGGTGAACGTCCAGGCCTCCCCGGCCTTGGCCAGCTGTGCCTCTGCCGTGAAGGCCGGCGTGTCGGGCCAGGCCTGCGGCAGCCACGGTGCCAGCGCGGTGAGCGACGGGCCCGAGAGCCGCAGCGCTGCGGCGACGCGACCGAGACGAAAGAGATCGGCCACCTGGCCGTCCGCTTCCAGGCGCAAGGCCCCCGAGCGGGCGGCGCCTCGCACGGAGAAGGCCTCGCCGCTGTGCAGAAAGCTGAGCGTGCGCGACGCGGTCGCCACGCCTTCGAACGGCGCACCCCGCAGCCGCCCGGAAAAGGCGATGCGCTGCACCAGCGGTGCGCCGTCCTTCACGTCGATGGACGCGGGCAGGTCGGTGGACGCCGTGTGCAAGTCGAGCCCGGCGTGCTCGTTCACCACACGCAGCCGGCTGTCGTGCGGTTCCAGGCGCATGAAGGTGAACTTGCCCGTGCCGCGGTCATCCGGACGACGCAGGCGCCAGTTGCGCATCCCGTCCGCACGCCGCTCGAGGGCGACGTCCGCACCGACGAGCCGCAGGCGCGTCACGACAGGTCGTCCGCGCAGCAGGCTGCGCCAGTCGAAGGTGAAGCTCGCCTCGCGCGCCCGGGCGAAAGCCTGGCCCGCCGTGGCGGTGACCCAGGGGGCATTGGCGATGTGCACGTCCAGCAGGCGCACCGTGGGATCGGGCGCGGCGTGCCAGGCGATCTCCAGCCGGCCGACCTCGACCTCGCGTCCCGATTGCTCCGCCAGGTGGCGAACCAGCGGCCCCCGGAACCAGTCCCAGTCCCAGGCCAGTGCGAGCACGACAAGCAGCGCGAGCACCGTGGCGCCAGCCAGGCGTCCGGGGTGACGGCGCGCCGCGGCGGCCGAGATCATCAGGCGCCTGCGCGCAGCGCCTTGGCCCGGGCCTCGACCAGCAGGTAGGCTGCGGTGGCCAGCACCAGCGGCCCGAGGTAGTAGACCGCCCGGTAGGCGAGAAGCGCGCCCAGCAGTTCACCCTTGGGAACCTGGTGTGACAGCAGCGCAACGAACACTGCCTCGAGCACACCCAGTCCGGCCGGCACGTGGGTGATGACGCCGGCCACGGCGGCGATCAGCAGCACGCTGAGCACGGCGGGGTAGGCGATGCGCTGATCGAGCAGCATGTAGACCGCGCCGCCGATCAGCATCCAGTTGGTGCAGGACATGAGGAGTTGCAGCGATGCCAGACGCATCGATGGCAGCGCGATCTCGTGGCCGCGGACCGTCCAGGTGCGGCGGCGCGAGAAGGCGCAGGCGGCCAGCCAGGCAGCCGCCACCGCGAGCAGGGCGGCGCCGAGCCATTGCAGGCCAGCGCTTCCGATCTTCCAGTCGGGCGGCAGCGCCAAAGGCTGCAGCAGGAACACGGCTCCACCGAGCACGAAGTAGCCGAGCCAGTTGGTCAGCATGCTCATCGTGAGCACGCGGGTGATGGTGGGGTTGTCGAGGCCGAGGCGGGAATACAGGCGATAGCGGAAGGCGAAGCCGCCGACCAGGGCGCCGAGGTTCAGGTTGAAGGCATAGCTGATGAACGTGATCAGCATCACCTGGCCGGTGCGCAGCGGATGGCCGGTGACGTGTCGGCCGATGAGGTCGAAGGTGCTGTACAGCAGGTGGCTGAGCAGCGCCAGACCGGCACCCAGCGCAAGTGCGGACGCGGGCAGCGCCTGCACCGAGGTCCACACCTCTCCCCACTCGACCGACCGGGCCTGGCTCACCAGCAACCAGGTGACCAGACCGAAGAAGACCCAGGTCAGCACCCGCTTGATGCGGGGCCACGTTCGCGAGGGCGATGCGTTCTGGCGCCCGGGCGTGCCGGCGCGTCTTTCGGCGAGCGTGGGCATGTCAGGGCGTGTCCGTGGATTCGGTGGCGTGGGCCATGCCCGCCATCGTCTGGGCGTCACGCTGGCGCGCCGCATCGCCGCTGTGGGGTGCCACGACCACGGGAACGTGCGCCGGAAGCCAGCCCGCCCAGGCCGGGTAGCGGCGCAGGAAGTGGAAGACGAAGAAGCTGCGCACCAGGGTGAGCAGGTTCTGCCGGGGCAGACGCTCGGCCGTGATCTGCTTGCAGCTGGTGGCGATCAGCTCTTCAAGCCGCGAGCGCAGGTGCTGGGTGAAGGCGCGATCCCGGATGACGACGTTGGCCTCGAGGTTCAGCGACAGGCTCAATGGATCGAGGTTGCTGGAGCCGACCGTCGCCCACTCGTCGTCGGCCAGCGCCACCTTGGCGTGCAGTGGGCGCGCGCAGTACTCGTGGATCTCGACCCCGGCCCGTTGCAGGTGGTCGTACAGCATGGCGGCGGCGGTCTTGACGATCGGCATGTCCGGCTCGCCCTGCAGGATGAGCCGCACGCGCACGCCGCGCCGGGCGGCCTTGCGCATGTCCTTCAACAACCGGTAGCCGGGAAAGAAGTAGGCATTGGCGATCAGCACTTCCTTGCGGGCGGCGCGAATCGCGATGCGGTAGTGCCGTTCGATGTCGGTGCGGTGGTCGCGGTTGTCGCGGGTGATGAAGAGCGCGTCGGATTCCCCCGCCCGCGGCAGCTCATGCTTGCGGGGCACCGCCGGCCGGCGGTGGAACCAGCGGCGCGGTTCGTCGCCGGTGGTGATGGCGGAGCGCGCAAACGCGTGGATGTCGGCCACGATCGGGCCCTCGACCCGGACGGCGTAGTCCTGCTTGGCCTGCGGGCCGAAGTCCATCAGGTGGTCAGCCGAATAGTTGATGCCGCCGACGAAGGCGAGCTGGCCATCGATGACGACGATCTTGCGGTGCATGCGCCGGAAGACGTTGGTGCGCATGCCGAGGAAGCGCGGCTTGGGGTCGAAGGTGCGCAAGCGCACGCCGGCCGAGGTGAGGGACCCGATGAAGTCGGGGGTCAGCTCCGAGGAGCCGAAGCCGTCGACCAGCACATCGACCGTCACGCCCCGACGGGCGGCATCGATCAGCACGGCATGCAGCTCTCGCCCGACCTTGTCCTCGAACACGATGAAGGTCTCGAGGACGACCTCGGTACGGGCGTTGCGGATGGCCTCGAACACCGCCGGGAAGAACTGCTCGCCGTTCTCGAGCAGCTCGAACCGGTTGCCCGAGGTCCAGCGGCGGTTCATAGGGAAATCTCCGCGGCCAGCGGGGCATGGTCGGACAGGTGCGACCACGGGCGCCGCGGCAGCACGAACGGCGCGTGCACGCTGGCGTTGCGCACGTAGATGCGGTCGAGTTGAAGCACCGGGAAGCGGGCGGGGAAGGTCTTCGCCGAGCGGCCGGTGGCCTTGACGAACACCTCATGCAGGCCGGCGCCTTTTTCGAGGATGCGATGGGCGTTGCGGCGCCAGTCGTTGAAGTCCCCGGCCACGAGCAACGGCGCATCGTCGGGCACCTCATCGCGCACCATGCGGCAGAGCATGTCGAGCTGCTGGCGGCGGTGAGCCTCCTGCAGGCTCAGGTGCACGCAGATGGCATGGATGTCCGGCTTGCCTTCGCGCCCGGGCACCTGCAGCACGACGTGCAGCAGGCCGCGACGCTCGGGGCCGGCGATGGAGACGTCCCGATTCTCGTAGTGGACGATGGGGTACTTCGACAGCACCGCATTGCCGTGGTGGCCGTGCGGGTAGACGGCGTTGCGGCCGTAGGCGAACTGCGGCCAGATGCTGTCGGCCAGGAATTCGTAGTGCGGCGTTTCCGGCCAGTTGTGGAAGCGATCGGGATGCCGCAAGTGGGTGCCCTGCACTTCCTGCAGGAACACCACGTCCGCCGACACCGCCCGCACCGCTTCGCGCAGCTCCGGCAGGATGAATCGGCGGTTGAGCGCGGTGAAGCCCTTGTGGGTGTTCACCGTCAGAACCTTGAAGGAGAACGTGGTGTGGGCCGGCGCTGCCGGAGGATTGAGGGTCATCCGGCGGTTGTACCGAAGGGTCCGTCGCCTGGCTGTAGGAAAACGCCGAGGGCCGGTGCAGGCCCACGGCGCGCCCCCTTTCAGGGCGTCAGACCAGGCCTTCGGCCTTCAGGGCCTCGACGACGGCGGGGCGTGCGCCCACTCTCGCCATGAAGGCGAGCAGATCGGGGAGCTCGTCGGTCGGAATGCCCACCGGCTTGGTCCAGTTCACCACGGTGTAGAGGTAGGCGTCGGCCACGCTGAAGGTGTCGCCGAGCAGGAAGGCCTTGCCGGCCAGCTGGCTGTCAACCCATTGCAGGCGCTTGGTGATCTGGGCCTTGAACTGCTCCTTGGTTTCGGGCAGCGTGCCGGGCTTGAAGAGCGGGCTGAAGCTCTTGTGCAATTCGCTCGTGATGAAGTTCAGCCACTCCTGCAGGCGGTAGCGCGCCATCGTGCCGTTGGCGGGGGCCAGCTGCTTCTGGGGCACCTGGTCGGCGATGTACTGGACGATGGCCGGGCCCTCGGTCAGCCGCTCGCCATTGGCGATCTCGAGCACCGGCACCGAACCCTTCGGATTGATCGTGTAGAAGTCCGTGCCGTCCTCGAGCTGATGCGTCTTGGTGCTGGTGCGCACGAGTTCGAACGCAAGGCCCGATTCCCGCAGGGCGATGTGGGGCGACAGCGAGCAGGCCCCGGGGCTGTAGTAGAGCTTCATGGACACTCCAGTGGAAAACGCGAAGGGTAAGCCGAACGCAAAGGCCAGGCAGCGCCAGGCGTGAATGCCCGTGCGGCCGGCCGTCGCCGCACGATACTGGGCCGGCGGCCGCGACCATGCAAGCCATTTGATCGCTGGCGTCAAAAGCGGTGCCTGTTGCCCGGCCTGTCGCGCCCTACATTCATTGCATGACCACGCAAACCTACCCTGCCCTGACGAATCCGCGCACCGTCGAACGCCTCGTGCGCGGCCAGCCCACGTCGGATGGCGACGGCGTGAAGCTCACCCGGGTTCTCACCCAGCCGCTGCAGCGGCGGCTCGATCCGTTCCTGATGCTGGACGCCTTCGGCAGCGATGCCGCGAGCGACTACATCGGCGGCTTCCCGACGCATCCGCACCGTGGATTCGAGACGGTCACCTACATGTTGGCCGGCCGCATGCGCCATCGCGACAGCGTGGGCAACGTCGGCCTGCTGGAGCCGGGCAGCGTGCAATGGATGACGGCCGGCCGCGGCATCCTGCATTCGGAGATGCCCGAGCAGGAGGAGGGCCGGATGGCCGGCTTCCAGTTGTGGGTGAACCTGCCGGCGCGCGACAAGCTCACGGCGCCCGCCTACCGCGACGTGCCGCCGGCCGATGTGCCGTCGATCACGCTGGACAACGGCGCCTCGGTTCGCGTGCTGGCCGGCGAGAGCCATGGCGTCGCCGGCGCCGTCAGTCGACCGGGGACCGAGCCGATCTACCTGGACGTGACGCTGCCGCCCGGCCAGTCCTTCGAGCAGCCGCTCCCGCCCGGGCACAACGCCTTCGTCTACGTGTTCGGCGGCACGGTCGACGTGGCCGGCACGGCCGTGCCGGTCGAGCGCATGGCCATCCTCGCCAACGACCCGGCGTTCGATGGCGTTCGCCTGGGCGCCATCGGCGATGCGCCGGCGCGGGTGCTGATCGTCGCGGGCCGGCCGCTGAACGAGCCCATCGTTCAATACGGGCCGTTCGTGATGAACACCGAGGCCGAGATCCACCAGGCGTTCCAGGATTTCCAGGCGGGGGTGCTGGCCACCTGAGCGACGGCATCGGATAACCTCGGGGCCTTTCCGCTGGAGTGCCCCGATGCCGCGTCAAGTTCTCGATGAGTCCCGACTGCACCCAGCCATCCGTGACCGGGTGGCGAACCTGAACGCCGACATCGTCCACAACGTGCAGGCTGCCGCCAACTCCAACCCGGTGCTGGTCGTCGGCATGGGGGGGAACCCGGCCTGCCGCCAGGCCCGCCGGGCGCTCGATGGGGCAGGCGTGCCGCACCAGTACCTCGAGTACGGCAACTACTTCGGCCAGTGGCGGCGCCGCAATGCCCTGAAGATGTGGACCGGCTGGCCGACCTTCCCGATGGTGTTCGTCAAGGGCACGCTGGTGGGCGGCAAGGATGACCTGCTGCGCCTGGTCGAGTCGGGCGAACTCAAGCGCCTGCTGGGCGCCTAAGGCGGCGGTGTTCGCGCGCCTCCGACGCGCCCTGGGCGCTGCTGCGCTGCTGGCGCCCTGGATCAGCATGGCCGCACCGGGCGATGCCGGCGCGCTCCAGCCGTGCCGGGTCGAGGGCCATCGCAACGAGCTGCTGTGTGGCCAGCTGCGCCGCCCGCTCGACCCGAGTCGCCCCGACGGGGCGTCGATCGACATCCACTACGTCGTCGTGCCGGCCCTGGCGCGCCGCAAGCTGCCGGATCCGGTCTTCCTGATCCCGGGCGGGCCCGGACAGAGTGCCACCGACGTGCTGCCCCAGGTGCTGCCCCTCTTCCAGCGCCTCAACAACCGGCGCGACATCGTGTTCCTCGACCAACGCGGTACCGGTCGCTCCGGCGCCCTCGCCTGCGACGACCCGGCATCGCGCCCGGTGGCCGACCAGACCGACCCGGAGCGCCAGTTCCGCCAGCTGCTGGCCTGCCGTGATCGCCTGGCGGCGCGGCCGGGCAGCGGTGGCCTCGGGGGGCTGGCCTTCTACACCACGCCCCTGGCCATGCAGGACCTGGACGCGGTTCGTGCCGCGCTCGGCGCCGGGCAGATCAACCTGGTGGCCGCGTCTTACGGGACCCGGGCGGCGCTCGACTACCTGCGCCAGTTTCCCGATCGGGTGCGCCGGGCGGTGCTCGATGGCGTCGCGCCACCGGACATGGCCTTGCCGGCCAGCCAGTCGCTCGATGCCCAGGCCGCGCTCGACGCCCTGCTGGCGGCCTGCGCTGCGGAGCCGGGCTGCAGCCGCGACTTCCCTGCGTTGCGCGACGACTGGGCCGCCTTGCTCGGCGGCCTGCCACGCGACGTGGCCGTGCCGCATCCGGTGAGCGGCCGCGTCGAGCGCTTCACCCTGACCCGCGACATGGTGCTGGCCACGGTGCGTGGGGCGCTGTACGCGCCCGTGCTGTCGTCGGCCCTGCCGGCTGCCATCCATGAGGCGGCCGCCGGGCGTGTCGAGGGGCTGGTCGGGCTCGGCAGCAGCCTCTACGCCGGCCGCGCCGGGGCGGTGGCGGCGGGCATGCATTTCTCGGTGGTCTGTGCGGAGGACATGCCGCGCGTGCGCACGGCCCCGGCCGGGCGCGGACGCGACTTCGGCGACAGCCAGATGCGCTTCTACGCCCGCGTCTGCGCCGAATGGCCCACCACCCCCGTGCCGCCCGCCTTCTACACCGTGCCACCCAGCCCTGCCCCGGTGCTGCTGCTCAGTGGGGGCCTGGACCCGGCCACGCCGCCGCGTCACGCCGAGCGCGTCGCGGTGGCGCTCGGGCCGCGCGCGCGGCACGTGGTCGTGCCGAATGCAGGGCATGGGCTGCTCTCGCTCGGTTGCCTGCGGGATGTCTGGTTCCGGTTCATCGACGCGCCGGAGGCGACCGAGGCGCTGGCGGTCGACGCCGGCTGCGCCACCGGCATCCCGCGACCGCCCGCGCTGCGCCCGGTGCGCCTGGCGGCGCCGGAGGCACCGAAATGATCGAGGTACGCCATCTCGCCAAGCAGTTTCGTCCGCCGCGCCGGGGCTTCGCGCCCCGGCCGTCCGCGGTGCAGGCGGTGCGCGACGTGAGCTTCGCCGCCCAGGACGGGCGCATCCTCGGCCTGCTCGGGCCGAACGGGGCCGGCAAGACGACCTCGCTGCGCATGCTGGCCGGCCTGATGGCGCCGGACAGCGGCGACATGTCGGTCGACGGCGTCGATGTGCTGCGCCAACCCAGGCAAGCGATTGCCCGCATGGGAGTGCTGAGCGATGCGCGCGGTCTCTATCCGCGACTCACTGCGCGCGAGAACATCGTCTACTTCGGCCGCTTGCAAGGCATGTCCCGCGAGGCGGCCGATGCCCGCGCCACGGCGCTCGCCCGCACGCTGGACATGAGCGCCCTGCTCGACCGCCGAACCGACGGCTTCAGTCAGGGCGAACGCATGAAGACGGCGCTGGCCCGGGCGCTGGTACACGACCCCGCCAACATCGTGCTCGACGAACCGACCAACGGCCTGGACGTGATGGCCACTCGGGCCCTGCGCGACACGCTTCGCCATCTCGTCACGCCCGAAGGCGGCGGCAAGTGCATCGTGTTCTCGACCCACATCATGCAAGAGGTGGAGCGCCTGTGCGACAGTGTGACCATCGTGGCCCACGGGTGCACCGTGGCCACCGGGACCGTGGCCGAGTTGCTGGCGCGCACCGGGTGTGACGACTTCGAGGAGGCCTTCGTCGCCCTCGCCTTCGCCGAGGGGACCGCGGCATGAGAGCGGCCTGGGCGGTGTACGTGAAGGAGATGCGCGACGCCTTGCGCGACCGCCGCACCATGCTGGTCGTGCTGGTGTCGAGCGTACTGCTCGGGCCGCTCGTGCTGATTGCGTTGTCGGGCCTGCTCGCGCGCTTCGAGGCGCAGGCGGAGCGGCGTGTGGTGGTGGTGGCCGGCATCGAGCACGCTCCGACGCTTCGCAACTACCTCGAGCGGCAGACCTACGTCATCGAGCTCGCCCCGCCTGATCACGAGGCCCGCTTGAAGGCCTCGCGCCTGGGCGACCCGGTGCTCGTCGTGCCGGCGGGGTTCGAGGACGGCTTGCTGCATGGCGAGCCGCCGGTGCTGGAACTGGTGTCCGACAGCGGCAACCGCGAAGCAGAGGCCGGCGCGGCGCGTGTGCTTCGCCTGCTCGATGGATTCCGCCGCGAGCGCGGATTGCTGACCCTGGCCCTGCGCGGCGTGTCGGCCCAGGTGCTCGAGCCGGTGGAGATCCACATGCGCGACCTCGCCAGCCAGCAGTCGCGGGCCTCCCAGCTCACGGCCATGCTGCCGTTCTTCGTGCTGATGGCGGTGCTCTATGGGGCACTCAACGCCGCGCTCGACACGACGGCCGGCGAACGCGAGCGGGGCTCGTTGGAGCCTCTGCTCATGAACCCTGCGCCTCGCGCCGCGCTGGTGCTCGGCAAATGGGCGGCCGTGGCCACGGTGTCGATGCTGATCGCGGTGCTCAGCTGCACCAGCTTCCTGCCCGCGCAGTGGCTGCTGCGCAGCGACACGCTGCAGGCGATGTTCCAGTTCGGCGGCGTGGAGGTGGCCCTGTTCCTGGCGGTGCTGCTGCCCTTCGCGGCGGCCTTGTCGGCCTTGCTGATGGCCGTGGCGATCCGTTGCCGCAGCTTCAAGGAGGCCCAGGCCAGCAGCTCGGTGCTGGTGCTGGCCGTCTCGATGCTGCCGCTCGTCACGGTCTTCAACCAGGGCGGTGAGGCACCCTGGCACCTGTGGGTGCCGGCCCTGGCCCAGCACTCCCTGATGACACGGGTGCTCAAGGGCGAGGCGGTGCCGTGGGAGGTGCTGGCGCAGCCGCTGGCGGTCTGTGGGCTGCTGGCCGTGCTGGGCGTGGTGGCGGTGGCGCGGGCGTTGCGGGCGGCGGCGGTCCGCTGACGGACGGTCGGCCCCCGGTCCGAGGGCCCCTCCGGCCGCAGCCGGCGGACGTGCCGCTTCTGGCCCGAGTCACCGGTTCAGTGGTGGGCGTGCAGGTGCTGCTCGGTCTGCAGCGCGCGCTCCACTTCGCTCTGCCAGGGAAGCGTGCGCACGAGCTCGTTGAGGTAGAGGGCGACCTGCACATTCGACAAGGCCTCGCCCCGCGGCCCGACGAGCCGCAGGTTGGTGACGAGCCCGAGCGGGTCGGCCATGGCGAACACGCCGTGCGCGAGCTCCACCCAGTCCCACGCCACGCCGGCGACGGTCTTGGAGGACGGGTTTCCCCACAGGGTCTGTCCCGTGCTGGGATGACCCGTGTCACCGGCGTTCAACACGCTGGTGCCAAGGTGCACGAAGTGCAGATCAGGCGCGGACTGGGCGTTAAGCAGTACCGGAGGCCAAGCACACACGATCCAGGCGGGCGTCATAGGGGTTGACGGGTCGCTGTACGATCCCCGAGCATTGATATCTGCCAATGATCTGGCGCGGTGGTGCGGCCTCACAAGCTGTAAACACTGGCATCTGTAAAGACTGACAGGGAAAACGCCGACAGCAGGGGACGGCGGATCGCCGGTTGGCAATGCGAGAGGGGCTCATGCTTCAAAGTGGCTACATGACGGTGATGCAGGCGGGAAGCCGCGAGGAGTTCCTCGCGGAGATCCTCCGGTTCACGCAACAGCTGGGCTTCCAGACGGTCTCGGCAACCGTGGTGCTCGACCACGTGCTGGCCGAATCCGAATTCATCACGGTCGACAACGCGCCGGCGGCCTACCGCTCGGCCTTTCTCAGCCGCGAGAACTGGCGTCGCGACCCGGTGATGCAGCACTGCAAGCGCCAGAGCGTGCCCATCATCTGGGGCCAGTCCACCTATACCGATGGCGGTCAGGGCGACGTCTGGGAAGAACAGGCCCGCTATGGCTACCGCGCCGGCATTGCCATGGCGCTGCACCTGCCCGAGGGGCGGCACTTCATGCTGGGCGTGGAGCGCGACCAGCAGGTGCCGAGCGATCCGGTGGAGCTCACCCGCATCGTGGCCGACCTGCAGCTGCTCACCGTCCACGCCCAGGAGGCCGCGCTGCGCATCTTCGTGCCGGTGAGCCCCGACAAGAGCATGGCCACGCTCACGCCGCGCGAGCTCGAGGCCCTGCGCTGGACCATGGAAGGCAAGACGGCCTGGGAGGTCGGCAACATCCTCGGCATCAGCGAGCGAACCGCCGTGCTCCACGTCAACAACGCGATGCACAAGCTCGGCTGTGTCAACAAGCACCAGGCGGTGTTGAAGGCCCTGCGCATGGGCCTCCTGCGCTGAGTGGTCGCTCTCCCAGGACGGCGGGCAGCGGTTTGCGCGGCCTGTCACCTGTAAGAGCTGACACTACCGGCGCCTCGGCCTCGCTGCTGGAATCTGCTCCGTGCACTCAACGAAGTGCACGAAACCAACCGGAGCAGACCATGCAAACCCAGTCCACCCACGCTCAACCCAAGACGACCGACAAGAACGTGCAGACCCCGGCCGCGCCGCTGCGCGCCCCGGTGCCGCTGTCGCCCGAGTTGCTGCAGCAAGTCGGTGGTGCCGGTGGTCCCCGTCCCCTGCCGAAGGGTGGCTGGTAAGCACGGCTCGTCCACGGTCTTCGTGTGACTCCGCTCGGCTGCACCGACTCGTCGATCGCGCGCGGTGCCGGTGCATGCCGGCGGTCCTGTCATGTCCGGCCTGTTTCGCCCTGAGGTTGCCGAAGGTCGGCGCCAGGGGTGGCTGGGCAGCATCCAGCTTATCCGGCCGGTCTCGCTGACGGTGCTGACCTCGCTGGTGGTCGTGAGCGCCATCGCCGTGGCGCTCTACTTCTGCATCGGCGAGTACACCCGCAAGGCGCGGGTCACGGGCTACCTCGTTCCGGACCTGGGCGTCATGCGCCTGCTGTCGCCGCAGCCGGCGCAGGTTTTGGAGCGCCATGCCACCGAAGGACAGTCGGTGCGCCAGGGCGACGTGCTGTTCGTGCTGTCCGTCGAACGCGCCACCACGCAGGGCGACACGCATGCCGCCGTGCTGGCCAGCCTCGCCGCCCGCGAGCGCAGCCTTCAGGCCGCCAGCCGCCGCCGCGAGCAGCTGCAGGCCGCGCAGATGAGCGCCATGGGGCAGCAGCTCGAAAACATGCGCCGTGAACTGGTCCAGATGGACGCCGAGTCGAGCCTGCACCGCCAGCGACTGCAGCTGGCCCAGGAGGCCCTCGCGCGGCTCGAATCCCTCAAGATCGACCAGTTCGTGTCCTCTGCCCAGGTGCAGACCAAGACCGAGGAGGTCCTGGGGCTGAAGGCCCAGTTGCAAGCGCTCGAGCGCCAGCAGGCGGCGCACCGCCGCGAGATCGGCACCCTGGAGGCCAAGCAGCGAGAGCTGCCCCTGAACGAGGCGTCCGAACAAGGCGAAATCGAGCGTGAGCTGGCGGAGCTGGCCCAGGAATCGGCCGAGAACGAGGCCTTGCGCCGCATCGTCGTGCGCGCCCCGCAGGACGGCACGGTGACGGCGCTGTCGGCCGAGCCCGGCCAGTCGGTGGGCGCCCAGGCCGTGCTGGCCAACCTGGTGCCCGGGGGCGCGTCGCTGCAGGCCCATCTCTTCGCGCCGTCGAGCGCCATGGGTTTCGTGCGGCCGGACCAGACGGTACTGCTGCGCTACGAGGCCTATCCCCACCAGAAGTTCGGGCTGCAGACGGGGCGCGTGCTGCAGGTGTCCCGCACCCCCTTGCCCGCCTCGGAACTTGGCGGGCTCACCACGCCCGCGAACGAGCCGATGTACCGCATCACCGTGGCCCTCGAGCAGCAGGCGGTGCAGGCCTATGGCCGCCCGCAGGCGCTGTCGCCGGGCATGCAGCTGGAGGCCGACGTGCTGCTCGACCGGCGCCGCCTCATCGAATGGATCTTCGAACCGGTGCTGAGCCTGGCCGGGCGCGTATGACGCGCATCGATGCTGCCCTCGCTCGCGCGGCGGGGCCTTCGTTCTTTCCGCTGTGAACCCATGCTCGATTCCTTGAAGTTCGGATTTGCCCGGCGACGGGTGCCGCTCGTGTTGCAGACCGAGGCGGCCGAGTGCGGCCTGGCGAGCCTCGCCATGGTGGCCTGGCATTTCGGCCTGCGCATCGACCTGCCCACCTTGCGCGAGCGCTTCTCGCTGTCGGCCAAGGGCGCGACCCTCGCCGACCTGGTTCGCATCGCCGGCCTGCTCGAACTCAATGCCCGGCCGCTGCGTGCGGAGCTGGACCACCTCGCCATGTTGCAGCTACCCTGTGTGCTGCACTGGGACCTGAACCACTTCGTCGTGCTGACCGAGGTGCGGGGCCAGGTGGCCGTGATCCATGACCCCGCCCGCGGCGTGCGACGGATGCCGCTCAGCGAGGTGTCCAAGCACTTCACCGGCGTGGCCATGGAGCTGGTGCCCGCCGCCGACTTCCGTCCGCGCACCGAACGCCAGCACATCAGCCTGCAGCAGCTGCTGGGGCGGGTGACGGGCCTGCGCCGTTCCCTGGCGCAGATCTTCGCGCTGGCGCTGGCGCTCGAAGGCTTCACGCTGCTCGCGCCGTTCTTCCTGCAATGGGTGGTCGACTCGGTGCTCGTCAGTGCCGACCGGGACCTGCTCATCACGCTCGGCATCGGATTCGGCTTGCTGGTGATGATCCAGGTTGCCACGGGGGCGGTTCGCTCATGGGCGGTGCTGTACCTGTCGGCCACACTGAACCTTCAATGGCTCAGCAATGTCTTCGCGCACATGATGCGCTTGCCGGTCAGCTGGTTCGAGAAGCGGCACACCGGCGACGTGATGTCGCGCTTCAACGCCATCCAGCACATCCAGCAGACGATGACCACGAGCTTCATCGAAGTGGTGCTCGACGGCCTGCTGGTGGTGCTCACGCTGGCCATGATGTTCGTCTACAGCGGCACGCTGACCGGTATCGCGCTCGGCTGCGTGGCGGTGTACGCCCTGCTGCGCTGGGCCTTCTTCCGCCCCCTGCGCGATGCCACCGAGGAGAGCATCGTTCACGACGCCAAGCGTGAGACGCACTTTCTCGAGTCCCTCCGTGGCGTGCAGTCGATCAAGCTCTTCAATCGCCAGGAGGACCGTCAGGCGCAGTTCATGAACCGGGTGGTGGACGCGATGAACGCGAACCTCGCCACCCGCAAGCTCGACCTGATGTTCGGCGTGATGCACAAGCTCGTGTTCGGCCTGGAACGCATCGCGGTGATCTGGGTCGGGGCGCTGCTGGTCATGGACCGCAGCTTCTCCGTCGGCATGCTGTTCGCCTTCTTCGCCTACAAGGAACAGTTCGCCCTGCGGGTGAGCGGCTTGATCGACAAGGTGGTGGAGCTGCGCATGCTGCGTCTGCAGGGCGAGCGACTGGCTGACATCGTGCTGTCGGCGCCCGAGTCCGAGGTTGCCGGCGGACTGCTGGTGCGCGAGCGCAAGGTGGAGCCGCGCCTCGAACTCCAGGACGTCAGTTTCCGGTACTCGGATGCCGAGCCGGAGGTGCTCAGTGGACTGAGCTTCACGATCGAGCCCGGTGAATCGGTGGCCATCGTGGGCCCGTCGGGTTGCGGAAAGACGACCTTGCTGAAGCTGATGCTGGGCATCCATGCGCCGCAGCAGGGCGAGATGCGGGTGGGCGGCGTGCCGGTGCAGCAACTCGGCATGCGCGCGTGGCGCGACATGATCGGGACGGTCATGCAGGACGACCAGCTCTTCGGTGGCTCGATCGCCGACAACATCAGCTTCTTCGATGCCTCACCGGATCCGGACTGGGCCGAGGAGTGTGCCCGTCTGGCCGCAGTGCACGACGAGATCGTCGCCATGCCCATGGGCTACCACACGCTGATCGGTGACATGGGGGCGAGCATCTCCGGGGGCCAGAAGCAACGCATCCTGCTGGCGCGCGCGCTGTACAAGCGTCCGCAGATCCTGTTCCTCGACGAAGCCACGAGCGCATTGGATGTTGATCGCGAGCGCATCGTCAACCAGTCGATTCGACAGTTGGCGCTCACCCGCGTCATCGTGGCCCACCGCCCCGAGACCATTGCCTCGGCGGGACGCGTGATCGTGCTGAAGGACGGCAACGTCACGCAGGATCTGCGCAGCGTGAACAGCGCCAACCGCCAGGGTTGATGGCGGGCCGATGTACGCCTTCCAGACGCCCGGGGGCGAACCCAACCGACACGCGCTCGCAGCGCTGGCTCAGGCGAGCGAGCGCTATGCCATCGTGGCCTCACGCGACATCGTCGACGTCCGGGGGGTGAAGCTCTGGGCCGCCGGGCAACCGGTCTCGGCGGCGCTGCATCAACGCCTGCTGGACCGGCGGCTGCAGAGGCCGATGGAGGTGTGCCTGATGGCGGAGGACGGTGTCACGCCCTTCTCGCTGCTGGCCGACCTGACGGCTTTCATCGAGTCGACCGAGCCTCTCGCCGCCTGCGTTCGGCCGTGGGCAACCACCTTGCTGGAGCAGATGCGCCACCTGCCGCTGCACCCGGTCGTGCAGTTGATGCTGACCGCCTCGCTGGCGACGCGCCCTGCCACCCTGCCCCATGCCGTGGCGGCCATGGCGCTGGCCGGTGCGATGATCGCAAGCCTTCAGGGCACGCCACAGGACGTGCGCATGGCGATGCTCGGCGGACTGCTGCACGACCTGGGTGAGGTGTACATCCACCCCCAGTACCTTGACTACGGCCAGCCGCTCGACCTGCTGGGACAGAAGCACCTGGTCATCCACCCGCGCGTCGGCCAGATGCTCATCGCCTCGCTCACGGACTATCCGGCAGTGCTGGCTCGGGCGGTCGGTGAGCATCATGAACGACTGGACCGTTCGGGCTATCCCGCACGACTGCAGGATGACGAGTTGTCGCACCTCGGGCGGGCGCTCGCCGTGACGGAGGTGGCGCTCGGGATGACGCGGTGGCCGGACGCCCCGCTCACGCGGGCGAGTTTCGCGCTCCGGGTCGTACCGGGTGAATTCGCCCCCGAGTTCGCCGCATTCGTTTGGGACGCCGCGAGGTCGTCGGGCGAGGTGCCCGCAGGCGCAGCGCCGGCGATCGACCTCTACCAGCAGCTGGCCGACATCGACCAGCAGCTGGTGGCCGCCCAGCAATTGGGACAGGAGCTCAGGGACCAGGGCCGGACGCTGCCGGTCATCGACATCGTCGACCAGGCGATGCGGCGTCTGGATCGCCTGCGCGTCGCCTGGAACGCACTCGGACTTTGGCGGGTGTCGTCAGGCGACGCCCCGCAGGCAGATCGCTTCGAGCTCGAGCTGGCCCATGCCGAACTCCGGCTGCGCCTGCGCAGCGTGCAGCGGGAGTGTCTGCTGCTGAGCGAGCGGCTGGGGGAGGCGGAAAAGCTGCGCCTGGCGCCGTTGTGGCGCGGGTTGGTCGGGCCGGCCTAGGAGTGTGGGCGGCAGAGGCAGGGGCTCTCGTCGGCCCGAGCTGAGCGCGTCTAGCTGCCGCCCGCCTCTAGGGTGCCGTGGCTGCCTCGACGTGGCCCAGCCAGCGCATCGCCTGCTCTGCCGAATCGCCGCACATGTCGGCCGACGGCATCAGTGACCCGCAGACGGCCGGCCGCTCGGGATGACCGAAGATGGCGCAGCGCTGGTCGGGCGTCAGGTGGATGCAGCGCACGCCGGCCGGCTTGCTGAGGCCATTGATCACCGGCATGCCCGGGATGGGCGACGAGATCGACGGCGCGATGCAGCAGGCGCCGCAGCCGGGGCGGCATGAGACAGGCGTGGTCGGAACGGACATGCCGTCATTATTCGCTTTTGATACCACGAGAAGTCGGCGGCCGTGGCATCGGGCCGTGACGGCATCGGGCCCAAAGCCTAAAATTAACGCCTTGCCCGCCAGGCGTGTGGGCGGCAGAGAGAAGGGCTTGCCGGCGACGGTGCACGTGCTCGCCGAGCTCAAACCCGGCTGCGATGTTGGCCGGTCCGGCGCTCGCCTACAGGGTCAACGCGACCCTTCTCTCTGCCGCCTGCGCACCCAACTCGGCCAGCGACGCCGCGGCCCCCTTTTCCCCCCGGAGTTTTGAGATGCTCTACCCCCAGGAGTTCGACGTGCTCGTCGTCGGCGGAGGCCATGCCGGCACCGAGGCCGCACTGGCGGCCGCCCGCATGGGTTGCCGTACCCTGCTGTTGAGCCACAACATCGAGACGCTCGGTCAGATGAGTTGCAACCCGTCGATCGGCGGCATCGGCAAGGGCCACCTCGTGAAAGAGGTGGATGCCCTGGGCGGTGCCATGGCGCTGGCGACCGACGAATCGGGCATCCAGTTCCGCATCCTCAACAGCTCCAAGGGGCCAGCGGTTCGTGCCACCCGTGCGCAGGCGGACCGCATCCTCTACAAGGCGTCCATCCGACGCCGCTTGGAGAATCAGCCTAACCTGACCCTCTTCCAGCAAGCCGTGGACGACCTGATGGTCGAGGGCGATCGCGTCGTCGGGGCCGTCACCCAGGTGGGGATCCGGTTTCGTGCCCGCGCGGTGGTGCTGACGGCCGGCACGTTCCTCGACGGCAAGATTCACGTCGGCCTCCAGCAGCACGCCGGGGGGCGAGCCGGTGATCCGCCGGCCGTTTCCTTGTCGGCCCGTTTGAAGGAACTCAAGCTGCCTCAAGGGCGGTTGAAGACGGGCACGCCGCCCCGCATTGAAGGCCGCAGCATCGACTTTTCGCGGCTCACCGAACAGCCCGGCGACCTGGACCCGGTGCCCGTGTTCAGTTTTGTGGGCGACCGCTCCATGCACCCGCAACAGGTGCCATGCTGGATCACGCACACCAACGCCCGCACGCACGAGATCATCCGCTCGGGGTTCGACCGCAGTCCCATGTTCACCGGGATCATCGGTGGCGTCGGCCCTCGCTATTGCCCAAGCATCGAAGACAAGGTGAATCGCTTTGCCGACAAGGACTCGCACCAGATCTTTCTCGAGCCGGAGGGGCTGACCACGCACGAGTACTACCCGAACGGCATCAGCACCAGCCTCCCCTTCGACATTCAGCTGCAGGCTGTGCGATCGATGCAGGGCCTGGAGAACGCGCACATCCTTCGGCCGGGCTATGCCATCGAGTACGACTATTTCGACCCGCGCGCACTGAAGGCTTCGTTCGAGACCAAGGCCATCAACGGCCTTTTCTTTGCGGGCCAGATTAACGGGACCACCGGCTATGAGGAGGCGGCGGCGCAGGGTTTGTTCGCCGGCCTGAATGCGGCGCGCCAGGTGCAAGGGGAATCCGCCTGGACGCCTGGACGAGATGAAGCCTACCTCGGCGTGTTGGTGGACGACCTGATCACCAAGGGCGTGACCGAGCCCTACCGGATGTTCACCAGCCGCGCGGAGTTCCGCCTTCAGCTGAGGGAAGACAACGCCGACGCCAGGCTGACCGAGGTGGGTCGTCGCATGGGGCTGGTGGACGATGCGCGCTGGGACACCTTCAACCGAAAGCGCGACGCTGTTTCACGTGAAACAGAGCGCTTGAAGGCGACCTGGGTTCAGCCCTCCACCCTGCCCGCTGCCGCCGCCGAATCGCTGTTGGGCAAGGCACTCGAGCACGAGTACAGCTTGGCCGATCTGCTGCGTCGGCCGAACGTGTCGTTTGATACTTTGGAGCGCATTGCTGACATCGCCCGGCCAGGCGCCGGTGTTTCACGTGAAAGACTCCGGGCGGAACTCGGCGCAGATCTTTCGACAAGCGTCATCGAGCAGGTCGAGATCAGCATCAAGTACGCGGGGTACATCAACAAGCAAAACGAAGATGTCGAACGGGCGGCCCATTTCGAGCACCTGCGTCTTCCTGAGCAGCTGGACTACAGCAAGGTGACGGCTCTCAGCTTTGAAGCACGCCAGAAGCTGGCTGCACAGCGGCCGGAGACACTGGGTCAAGCCTCTCGAATCTCCGGGATCACCCCAGCGACCATCTCACTGCTGTTGATTCACCTGAAGAAGGGGCGGTTCCAGGGGTTCGCGGCCAACGACGTACACGGGTCGGGCGACGATGCGGCCGCCTGAGGTGGAGGCTCTCTCCTCCAGGCTGTCCGATGGACTGGCGGACCTGCGGCTCGACTTGACCGACATCCAGCAGTCGCGACTGCTGGACTACCTGGCGTTGATCGCTAAATGGAATCGGGTCTACAACCTGACGGCCGTACGTGCGCCGGCAGAGATGTTGGTCCTGCATCTGCTGGACAGCTTGGCGGTGCTGCCCGCCCTCCTCCGTCACGTGGGAAAAAGACCGGTCAGCGTGCTGGACGTTGGCAGTGGTGCCGGCCTGCCCGGCGTCGTGCTCGCCATTGCCCTGCCGAGCGCGTCAGTCACCTGCGTCGACACGGTCGGCAAGAAGGCGAGCTTCATCCAGCAAGTGGCGGCAGAGCTCAAACTCAGCAACCTTGCGGCACGCCACGCTCGCGTCGAGACGCTCGACATGCCACCGGCCGATGTCGTGAC
Organism: Rhizobacter sp. LjRoot28; assembly: GCF_964253025.1. Lineage (NCBI taxonomy): Bacteria > Pseudomonadati > Pseudomonadota > Betaproteobacteria > Burkholderiales > Sphaerotilaceae > Rhizobacter > Rhizobacter sp. LjRoot28. The sequence continues at coordinate 4,377,407 of NZ_CAXUQC020000001.1, read as the reverse complement.
ATCGCGGGCCTTCTCCTCGCTCCTCGATTTCGTGACGTTGACCCGTCACTTGGTGGCGAAGGACGGGGTCTGGATGGCCATGAAAGGCAAACGACCTGTCGATGAGCAGGCGGCTTTGCCGGCCGACGTGGAAGTGTTTCACGTGGAACAACTCACCGTGCCTGGCCTCGATGCGGATCGCTCACTGGTCTGGATGAGGAACGGGGGATGACGGTGTTCGGCATTTCCGACTACGGTTCCTTCTGCGCGGCGGTGCTGCTGTTTCTCGCGCTGCCCGGTCCCGGTACGTTCGCCCTGCTCACCTCCACGGGCAAAGGCGGTTTCCGTGCCGGTGCTGCATGCACCGTCGGGCTCATGGCCGGCGATCAGGTGTTGTTGTGGATGGCCGTGGCAGGCGTTGCCGCCTTGCTCGCCGCGCATCCGTTTGCGTTCCAGCTCGTGCAGTACGCCGGCGCTGCCTACCTCGTCTGGATCGGCATCGGGCTCATCCGGGCCCGTGAGGGAAGCGGCTCGCCCATCAAGATCGAGCCGCGTCACTATGCACGCCAAGGCTTTTTGATCACCCTGCTGAACCCGAAGGCCATCGTGTTCTACATGGCCTTCTTTCCGCTGTTCATCAATCCGAACACGCACCTTGGTCTGCCGACCTTCGCGGCCATGGCGGCGACCATCGCCACGATCACCGTGGTGTACTGCTTCAGTCTGTGCGCGGTGGCCAACCTCGTGTCGAAACAGGTTCGCGCCCATCGAAGCCTCGGGCGTTGGCTACAGCGTGCCGCCGGCGTCTGCCTGGTCGCGTTCGGCATTCGCCTGACCACCGGCTGAGCCGCCCTCTCCTTCCTGTCCCCGTCCTGGAAACTCCATGCCCCGCATCTTCTGCATCGCGAACCAAAAAGGTGGTGTCGGCAAGACGACCACCACCGTCAACCTGGCGGCGGGATTGACCAAGGCCGGCCAGCGCACACTCGTGGTCGACCTTGACCCCCAGGGCAACGCCACCGGAAGTTCGGGCATCGACAAGCGCGAACTCGCCCTGACCGTGTATGACGTTCTCCTGGAAACGGCCACCATCGCGGAAGCGCGTCAGCGCAGCGACAAGGTGGGCTATGACGTGCTGGGCGCCAACCGAGAGTTGGCAGGCGCCGAAGTCGACCTGGTGGGCCTGGAGCGACGAGACAAGCGGCTCAAGGCCGCCCTGGCGGCGGTGGCCGATGACTATGACTTCGTGCTGATCGACTGCCCGCCTTCACTCAGCCTGCTCACCTTGAACGGCCTGTGCAGCGCCCACGGCGTGGTGGTGCCGATGCAATGCGAGTACTTCGCCCTCGAAGGCTTGAGCGACCTCGTCAACACCATCAAGCAGGTGCATGCCAACCTGAACCCCGATTTGCAGCTGATCGGGTTGCTGCGCGTGATGTTCGATCCGCGCATCACGCTGCAGCAACAGGTCAGCGAGCAGCTCAAGACGCACTTCGGCGACAAGGTGTTCAACACCGTCATCCCGCGCAACGTGCGCTTGGCCGAGGCGCCCAGCTACAAGCTGCCGGGTGTGGTGTTCGACCCTTCGTCCAAGGGCGCGCAGGCCTTCATGGACTTTGCCCGGGAAATGATCGCCCGGGTCGAGGCGCCGGTGGCGGCCTGAAGGGCCAGGCCGCCACGACTGCTCAGAGGCCGAGGCCCTCGTCCACGCCGAGGTGCACGTTCATGGCCTGGACGGCCGCGCCGCTGGCGCCCTTGCCCAGGTTGTCGAGCCGCGCCACCACCAGCGCCTGGGTCTCGTTGCCGAAAACCATGATGTCGACCCGATTGGTGTCGTTGCAGGCCTGCACGTCGAGGAAGCCGTCGTCCAGCATCGCCGGGTCGCCCGCATGGAGCACCCGCACGAAACGCTCGCCAGCGTAGCGCTTGGCGTAGGCGTCAACCAGCTTCTCGACCGTCGTGCCGGCGTGCAAATCGGCCAGATGCAAGGGCACACTCACGGCCAATCCCTTCAGGAACGGCCCGACCACCGGAACGAACAAGGGCGAAGCGATCAGACCCGTGTGGGCCATCATCTCGGGCAGGTGCTTGTGGGCCAGACCCAGCGCGTAAGGTCGCGGTGACAGCAGGCGCGCGTCACCGCCCGCCTCGTACTGCTCGATCATCTTCTTGCCGCCGCCCGAGTACCCGGTGATGGAGGTTGCGCTGACATGGGCACCGGCCGGCACGAGTCCGGCGTCGACGAGCGGCCGCATGAGCAGGATGAACGCCGTGGCGTGGCACCCTGGGTTGGCAATGCGCTTGCTGCCGCGGATCAGGTCCCGCTGGTGCGGTGCCAGTTCCGGCAGGCCGAAAGCCCAGCCCGGCGCCGTGCGGAAGGCCGTGCTCGCGTCGATCACGCAGGTGTTCGGATTGGTGATCAACGAAACCGCTTCGCGTGACGCGGCGTCCGGCAGGCAGAGGAAGGCCACGTCGGCCGCGTTGAGCAGGCGGCCACGCTCGGCCGCATCCTTGCGCAGCTCGGGCGCGATGCGCAGCACCTCGATGTCCGGCCGTTGGGCCAGGTACTCGTGGATCCGCAGGCCCGTCGTGCCTTCCTGGCCGTCGACAAACACCCGATACTTCATGGTCGATTCCTCGTTTGCTGAGTCGTGAAGGATAAGCCACACCGATGACCGATCGCGCACCCCATGCCATGACCGCACCCCGGGTGCTTCTACTGCCTGGCTGGAACGGATCCGGGCCCACGCACTGGCAGAGCCGATGGGAGGCCTTGCATGGTGACGTTCGGGTCGAGCAGGATGACTGGCTCTGGCCGCGCCGCGGCGACTGGATGAGCCAGCTCGAGCACGCCGTGCTCCAGGCTCGGCAACCGCTCGTGCTGGTCGGCCACAGCCTGGGCTGCCATCTCGTGGCCGCGTGGGCGTCGCACAGCGCGCACACCGACCGCGTCCGCGGCGCCCTGCTCGTCGCGCCGCCGGACCTGGACCGGGACGACCTTCCTCCGCAACTCGCGCCCTGGCGTAGCGTTGCCCGCCGGCCGCTGCCCTTCCCGAGCACGCTGGTGTACAGCGAGGACGACCCCTACTGCAGCCCGACTCGCGCCGTGGACATCGCCGCGGCATGGGGCAGCGACGCGCGTGCCGAGGGGACGCGTGGGCACCTGAACGGCGACTCCGGTCTCGGCGACTGGCCCGACGGCCGGCGATTGCTGCAGACGTGGGGCGTGCCGCACTAGGCGCGCGGGCCGCAGAGAGAAGGGCCAACCCGTCTGGCCGGACTGATCGGGGCAGCCGTCCTTCGTCGCCGACGACCTGTGGGGTTCGCCACACGGCCCCGCCGGTGCCTCGTTTCCCACCGCGACTCACCCGGCGCGAGCCCTTCCCTCTCTGCTGCCCACGCGCCTGAGGATCAGTGAGAATGCGCCCATGGTCACCAAGAAACCCAAAGGCCTCGGCCTCGGCCTCGAAGCGCTGCTCGGCCCCACTGTCAGCGATGTTCCCCTGCCTGCGGACGACGGCACGCCGCGCACGCTGAAGATCTCGCAACTTCAACCGGGCAAGTACCAGCCGCGCACGCGCATGGACGAAGGTTCGCTCTACGAGCTGGCCGAAAGCATCCGCGCGCAGGGCATCATGCAGCCCATCCTCGTGCGCCCCGTGGGCCTGAACCGGTTCGAAATCATTGCCGGTGAACGCCGTTCGCGTGCTGCAAAACTCGCCGGACTCGATGAAGTGCCCGTGCTGGTGCGAGAGGTCCCGGACGAAGCCGCGGCCGCCATGGCGCTCATCGAGAACATCCAGCGCGAGGACCTCAACCCGCTCGAGGAAGCGCACGGCATCGCGCGTCTGGTCAACGAGTTCCACCTGACGCACGAACAGGCGGCGCAGGCGGTGGGTCGTTCGCGCAGCGCGGCCAGCAACCTGCTGCGACTGCTCAACCTCGCCGAGCCCGTGCAGCAGATGCTCATGGCCGGCGACATCGACATGGGACACGCGCGCGCCCTGCTGCCCCTCGAAGGGGCGCAGCAGATCCTCAGTGCGGCCGAGATCGTGGCCAAGAAGCTCAGCGTGCGAGACGCCGAGAAGCTCGTGACGCGCACCATGAGTGCGCGCCAGCAACCGCTGCTGCGCGTGTCCAAGGAGAAGCCGCGTGACATCGCGCGCATCGAGCAGGAACTCTCCGATGCCCTCACCGCCCCGGTCGAGATCCGGGTGAAGAAGCGCACCAAGCGCGGCGAACAGGGCGAGGTCGCCATCCAGTTCGGCTCGCTCGACGAATTGAACGGCCTGCTGGACAAGCTCGGCCTCGGCCGGGAATGACATCTGCTACTGAGCCCGTACGCGGTTGACAGTGAATTCACCGACGGAACTCGCAAGCGCATGTCGGGCTCAGTCAGGTGTGCCGTGCAAGCGGCGTCGGATCGATGCACACTGCAGTTGAAGGGTGCAGGCCAAGGCCGATGTTTGTTGCAATCAGCACGATTTGCGGTGTGCCACAGGCGGGGTTATCGGCGCATCATGCAAGCGTGAGTTCGCGAAGCTTGGTAAAAATGAGGCAAGGATCCGGGGCGCCACCGCACTGCGACGCGTCTCGGTCCCGCAAGGCGCACGAGCCCAGGCGCAGGGTGCCGACGAATTGAAGTGCACGCATTGATGCACATGAGATGGTGCACAAGAGACGATGCGCACGAGATGAAGTGCAGAAGATGAAGCGATCGGTTTGAGACCGGCGAGCTGACCTGAAGGAAAGCTCTGATGGAGTCCCGCAACGGGCTTCATCAGAACTTCCCCCAACGGCGCAGAGGTGGCCCCTCTGCAAGGTTGTCCTGATGCTAGGAGGTCAGCATGGATGTCATCAGCCATTTCGCCGCTCGCTTCGAGCGAACCCGTGAAGAGGAACTCTCGCTGGAGGAGTACCTCGACGAGTGCAAGCGCAACCCGATTGCCTACGCCACCGCGGCCGAGCGCATGCTCAGGGCGATCGGGGAGCCCCAGACGGTCGACACGCGCAACGACCCGCGCCTGTCACGCTTGTTCGCCAACAAGGTGATCAAGGTCTACCCCGCCTTTGCCGAGTTCTACGGCATGGAAGACGCCATCGAGCAGGTGGTCTCGTACTTCCGCCATGCCGCCCAGGGCCTGGAGGAAAAGAAGCAGATCCTGTACTTGCTGGGTCCGGTCGGCGGCGGCAAGTCGTCCATTGCCGAGCGGCTCAAGTCGCTCATGCAGGAAGTGCCCTTCTACGCGATCAAGGGCTCGCCGGTGAACGAGACGCCACTCGGTCTCTTCGATCCGATCGAGGACGGTCCCATCCTGGAGAAGGAATACGGCATCCCCCGCCGCTACCTCAACCGCGTGCTCTCGCCGTGGGCTGTCAAGCGCCTCGAGGAGTACGGCGGCGACATCCGCAAGTTCCGCGTGGTGCGTCGCTTCCCCTCGGTGCTCAAGCAGGTGGGCATCGCCAAGACGGAGCCAGGTGACGAGAACAACCAGGACATCAGCTCCCTCGTCGGCAAGGTCGACATCCGCAAGCTCGAGACCTACGCCCAGGACGATCCCGATGCCTACAGCTACTCCGGTGGCCTGTGCCTCGCGAACCAGGGCCTCCTCGAGTTCGTCGAGATGTTCAAGGCGCCCATCAAGGTGCTGCACCCGCTGCTGACCGCCACCCAGGAAGGCAACTACAAGGGCACCGAAGGCTTCGGCGCCATTCCCTTCGACGGCGTGGTGCTGGCGCACAGCAACGAGAGCGAGTGGAAGACCTTCCGCAACAACAAGAACAACGAGGCTTTCCTCGATCGCATCTACATCGTCAAGGTGCCGTACTGCCTGCGGGTGAGCGAGGAAGTGAAGATCTACGAGAAGCTGTTGCGCGGCTCGTCACTCGCGCAGGCCACCTGCGCGCCCGGCACCTTGAAGATGATGAGCCAGTTCGCCGTGCTCACCCGTCTGAAGGAGCCCGAGAACTCGAGCCTGTACTCCAAGATGCTCGTGTACGACGGCGAGAACCTGAAGGACACCGACCCGCGCGCCAAGAGCTTCCAGGAGTACCGCGACTACGCGGGCGTCGACGAAGGCATGAGCGGCATCTCGACTCGCTTCGCGTTCAAGATCATCAGCAAGGTCTTCAACTTCGACAGCACCGAGGTGGCCGCGAACCCGGTCCACCTGATGTACGTGCTCGAGCAGCAGATCGAGCGTGAGCAGTTCCCGGCCGATGTCGAACAGCGCTACCTGGCCTTCATCAAGGAACACCTGGCGGTGCGCTATGCCGAGTTCATCGGCAAGGAAATCCAGACCGCCTACCTCGAAAGCTACAGCGAATACGGGCAGAACATCTTCGACCGCTATGTCACGTATGCGGACTACTGGATCCAGGACCACGAATACCGCGACACCGACACCGGCGAGGTGTTCGACCGCGCGTCGCTGAATGCGGAGCTGGAGAAGATCGAGAAGCCGGCCGGCATCGCGAACCCGAAGGACTTCCGCAACGAGATCGTCAACTTCGTGCTGCGGGCTCGCGCCAACAACGCGGGCAACAACCCGGTGTGGACGAGCTACGAAAAGCTGCGCACCGTGATCGAGAAGAAGATGTTCTCGAACACCGAGGAGTTGCTGCCGGTGATCAGCTTCAATGCCAAGGCGAGTGCCGACGAAGCCAAGAAGCACGAGGACTTCGTCACCCGCATGGTCGCCAAGGGCTACACGCCAAAGCAGGTTCGCCTGCTGTGCGAGTGGTACCTGCGGGTTCGCAAGAGTTCATGACGGCCCCTCGGTCACGGCGTACCGCGACCGATCCCCCGAGGGGATGGGGCCCGGCTTCCGGCGACCGGACGCTGGGGCCCCGCGCGGCCTGGAGCACCTAGCCGGGCCGCGAGACAGACAAAAGGAGTCGCATGTTCCAGCAGATCATCGATCGACGACTCGCGGGCAAGAACAAGTCCATCGGCAACCGTGAGCGCTTCCTGCGCCGCCACAAGGAGCAGATCCGGGAGGCGGTCAAGCGGGCCGTCGACGGACGCGGCATCCGCGACATGGCGCAGGGGGAAGACATCCACATCCCCCGGCGCGACATCGCCGAGCCCGTCTTCGGCCACGGCCAGGGCGGCAAGCGGGAGATGGTCCATCCCGGCAACCAGGACTACGTCCGGGGTGACCGCATCGAGCGCCCCAAGGGCGGTGGCGGTGGCAGCGGAGGCGGCCAGGCGAGCGACTCCGGCGAGGGAGAAGACGACTTCGTCTTCCACCTCACCAAGGAAGAGTTCATGCAGGTCTTCTTCGACGACCTCGCCCTGCCCAACCTGGCCCGCACCACGCTGGCGGAAACGCCGGAGTTCAAGACGCACCGGGCGGGCTTCAGCAGTGACGGCACGCCGAACAACCTGCATGTCGTTCGCTCCATGCGCGGCGCCATCGGGCGTCGCATCGCGCTCGGGTCGGAGGCACGGCGTGAACTCGCCGAGCTTGAGGCAGAGCTGGGCGAACTCCAGGCCTCGCCCACCGGCGGCCATCCGGCCGAGATCGCCCGCCTGCAGGCGGCCATCGAGGTGCTGCGCGCGCGCATCGGCCGCATTCCCTACCTCGACCCCATCGACCTGCGCTACCGGAGTCGCGTGCGGGTGCCGGTGCCCACCGCCAAGGCCGTGATGTTCTGCCTGATGGACGTGTCGGGCTCGATGGACGAGTCCCGCAAGGACCTGGCCAAGCGCTTCTTCATCCTGCTCTACCTCTTCCTCACGCGGCACTACGAGCGCATCGACATCGTTTTCATCCGCCACCACACCCAGGCCCAGGAGGTGGACGAACAGAACTTCTTCCACTCCACCGAGACGGGCGGCACGGTGGTGTCCAGCGCCCTGGTGCTGATGGAGGAGATCGCCCGCGCCCGCTACCCGACGAGCGAGTGGAACATCTACGGCGCGCAGGCGAGTGACGGTGACAACTGGCACCACGACAGCGGCCGCTGCCGCGAGCTGCTGGCCAACAACATCCTGCCGCTGTGCCGCTACTTCGCCTATGTGCAGGTGGCCGAGGAGGAACAGAACCTCTGGGACGAGTACAGCGCGCTGGCGGCCGACGCCAAGAGCTTCGCCATCCGCAAGGTGACCGAGGCTTCGCAGATCTACCCGGTTTTCCGCGAGCTGTTCAAGAAGGAAGGAGCCACCGCATGAGCGCCCTGCCCCATGCCCCGGGCCGCAGTACCGCGGCCATGGAAGCGTTGGATGCCGGCCGGCGCGGCATTCGCGCCAGCGACATCCGCCCGCCCCCGCGCGCCAGCGAGCCCCTGCCCTCGCCGTCCGACTGGTCGTTCGAGCTCATCGAGCGCTACCACGAGCGCATCAAGGTCACCGCCGAACGCTTCGGGCTCGACACCTACCCCAACCAGCTCGAGATCATCACGGCCGAGCAGATGATGGACGCCTATGCCTCGGTGGGCATGCCGGTGAACTACCGGCACTGGAGCTACGGCAAGGAGTTCATCTCCACCGAGAAGAACTACCGGCGCGGCCACATGGGCCTGGCCTATGAGATCGTCATCAACTCCAACCCCTGCATCAGCTACCTGATGGAGGAGAACACGATGGGCATGCAGGCCCTCGTGATCGCGCACGCGGCATACGGCCACAACAGCTTCTTCAAGGGCAACTACCTGTTCCGCATGTGGACGGATGCGTCGTCCATCATCGACTACCTCGTCTACGCCAAGAATTACGTGGCGGATTGCGAGGAGCGCCACGGGCTCGATGCCGTCGAAGCCCTGCTCGACAGCTGCCACGCCCTGATGAACCACGGCGTGGACCGCTACCGCCGTCCCAGCCGCCGTTCGCTCGCCCAGGAACTCGCCGAACGCAAGGACCGCGAAGCCTACGCGCAGCGCCAGATCAACGACCTGTGGCGCACCTTGCCGCCCAAGGCTGAGAAGGCGGCCGAGGAGGCCCAGGCTCAGCGCTTTCCCGAGGAGCCGCAGGAGAACCTGCTCTACTTCATCGAGAAGAACGCGCCGCTGCTCGAACCCTGGCAGCGCGAGATCGTTCGCATCGTCCGGAAGGTGGCGCAGTACTTCTATCCGCAGCGGCAAACGCAGGTGATGAACGAGGGATGGGCGACCTTCTGGCACCACCACCTGCTCAACACCATGTACGACGACGGCCATTTGTCGGACGGCCTGATGATCGAATGGCTGAAGTCCCACACCAACGTGGTGTACCAACCGCGAGTGACCGACCGTGGCTACAGTGGCATCAACCCGTATGCCCTCGGCTTCGCGATGTACACCGACATCAAGCGCATCTGCGAGCGCCCGACCGACGAGGACCGCCACTGGTTCCCCGACCTCGCAGGCCGAGACTGGCTCGAGACCGTCGACCACGCCATGCGCAACTTCAAGGACGAGAGCTTCATCGGCCAGTACCTGTCGCCTAACCTGATGCGCGAGTTCCGCTTCTTCTCCATCGTCGACGACGAGAAGGACAGCGAACTCGAGGTGGCCGCCATCCACGACGAGGCGGGCTACCGCCGTGTGCGCGAAGCCTTGTCGCACCAATACGATCTCGGCAGCCGCGAGCCCAACATCCAGGTCTGGAACGTCAACCTGCGCGGCGACCGGTCCCTCACCCTGCGCCACACCCAGCACAACGACCGGCCGTTGCACGAAGGCGCCCAGGAAGTCCTCAAGCACGTCGCTCGCCTGTGGGGCTTCGGCGTGCAGATGGAAAGCGTGAACGGGGCGGGGGACGTGACGAAGCGGTGGACGGTGCCGGCGCCGCCGGCCTGAGGCTGTCCCAAAGCGCTTTCTCTTTCGGACCCGACGCGACTGATGATCCGCGTCGCGGACCGCTTTGATCCGCGCCTGCCCCTGCAAGGCCCGGGCGCTGCCGCGTCTCTCGTCGCGGTGCCCGCGCAATCCACGATCGGACCTGCTTGCGCTAGCGCAAAGACACGGCAACGCATGCACGCTGAACCCGACGGGCCGGCATTCCGCCGCAGATCGAGGCCACCGGGTTAGGCCGCGGTCCGCTATATTTCTTGCCGCTCTGCGTCGACAAGTCGCTAGGCAAAGCTGACAACACACGTTCCGGTACAGGAACCGCACGAAGCCGTTCGGCCGTGCATCAAGGGGAGAGATCTGTGAGTACAACGACAAAGTGGCTCTGGGCCACACTGATGACTGCCGCCCTGGCGACGGCGGGGCAGACCGCCCGAGGCGAAGAACCAGCGCGCAACCCGCTCGCGGACCTGCAGTGGCAGGCGGGACCCGCGACCCTGCCACTGGGGGCACAAGCGTCGATTGCGCTTCCCGAGAAGACGGGCGCGTTGTCTGAAGCAGAGAGCAACAAGTTTCTCAAGCTCACCGGCAACTTGCCGTCCAACGGTGTTCACATTGTCAGCGGTGGCAACTGGTGGGCGACGTTCGAGTATGAGGACTCCGGTCACATCGAGGACGACGAGAAGATCGATGCCGATGCGCTGTTGAAACAACTCAAGGAATCCGACGGCCCGTCCAACGAGGAGCGGCGCAAGCAAGGCTTTCCTGAGCTGCACACCGACGGTTGGTCGGTGCCGCCACATTACGATGCCGCCACTCGCCGCCTCGAATGGGCCTTGCGATTGCATGCAGCGGACGATCCCAGCCCGATCGTCAACTACACCGTACGCGTGCTCGGCCGCACGGGCTATGAGCGGGTCGTCCTGGTCACTTCGCCCGAGTCGCTGCAGACGGACGTCGCCGAATTCAAGACCGTTCTCGCCCGATTCGATTTCAACGATGGTCACAAGTATGGCGAGTTCAAACAAGGCGACCGCGTTGCCCAGTTCGGTCTTGCCGCCCTCGTCGCCGGGGGCGCCGCAGCGGTCGCCACCAAGACCGGCTTCTGGAAAATGATCGTAGGCGCGCTGGCTGCCGGCTGGAAGCTCGTGCTGGTCGGTGTCCTCGCCTTCGCGGGAGCCCTGGGCAAGCTGTTCAAGCGCAAAGGCGCGTGACCTTGAGCCCGGAGACTGGCCTCGTGCTGTTGGCACTTGGTCTGTATATCTACGACAGTCTGTTGCTCCTTCGCCCAGACGAGCTTGCTCTGGTGCGCATTCGCAGCGGCTGGCGTCCGCGATTCGGCGCCCATGCATGGAAACTACGAGGCCATGAGCCGTTCCTGCCCCATCCGCTGACGCCCTGGCGAGCCGTGTTCCGGGTGAAGTGGTCGTTCGAGCGCGGTTTCGACTCGGCCGAGTCAGGCGTTCTGCCAGAGTTCGATGCTTGTGGAAGAGCGCCTCGTGTTGGCGTTGTCTTGCTGCTTCTGCTGATGTTCGCAGCCATGCCCATCGCCCTGTTCGCGCCGGCCACCGCGGCGCAGACCGTAGCGGTTTTTGCAGCGATCTACGTCACTTGTGCGGTCGTATTGATCGGGTTGCGCCGTGACGCCGTCCGTTGCGGCATGCACAGGTCCGCATTCTGGAAGCTGTGCATTGAATGCATGGCTTGCCCCCCGTTCTGCATCAATGCGGTACGCAGGGTCACCCTGGCCGCCGGCGCCGGCGCCGGCGTGTCGCTGGAGGGAGTGCGGTGCGGCCTGGCCGACAGCGACGAAGTGGCCCTCCTTCGACGCCAGCTTCTTCGACGCGTCCGCGAGCAGATCGATCTGGAGCCGGAAGCGTCCGCGCGCATGGCTCGTCTGCAGCGTGTGGCTGGCACGCTTCAGCCCGAGGAGAACGAATGACCACGGTCGAATGGCTCGTGATCGGCATTGGTGCCGCTGCAGGCTACTGGTTGATTGATTTCCTGCTGAAGGGCCGCGCTGATCGCTGCAAGGACGAACGCGCTTCCTTGTGGCCTCAATCTCAGCCGGAACGTGAAGGCCCGCAACGCGATGTGCCGACCTCCCCCGACTGGTCGCAGGTCCTGGCCGTGCGGCCCGACGCCTCACTCGACGAGATCCGTTCAGCCCGGGACCGACAGCTTCTCGCTTACGACCCCCACAAGGTCGCCGAACTCGGTCCGGAGCTTCGGCATCTGGCAACAGAGAAATCAAGCGCCATCGTGGCGGCCTACGAGGCCGCTGTTGCTGAAAGAGGGGCGACATGAAGCTGCTCCTGCTCATGCTGGCCAAGGGCGGCGTGGGCAAGCTGCTCCTGACCGGGGGCACCATGCTCGTGTCCATCGCGGTATATGCGCAAGCGTTCGGCTGGCCGTACGCCGCCGGGTTCGTCCTGCTGATCCTCGTGCACGAGCTCGGGCACTTCGCGGCGGCGCGCCAGCATGGTCTGGCGGTGGGCGCACCGGTCTTCATCCCATTCGTGGGTGCGTGGATCGCCTTGAAGGAAACCGATCTGCGTCCTGCGACCGAGGCGCATGTCGCGTTGGCCGGCCCCATGCTTGGCAGCATCGCCGCGTTCGGCTGCTACCTGATGGGCGTCAGCGGCCACGGGCTGCTGTGGATGGCGCTTGCGCAGGCAGGCTTCATGCTGAATCTGTTCAATCTCATCCCCATACGACCGCTCGACGGTGGCCGAATCGCCGGCGTGATATCGCCTGCGTCGTGGTTGGTCGGCGCCCCGATCCTGGCTGCCTTGTTTCTCTGGCGCCCCAGTCCGTTGCTGGTGCTGCTGGCGGTCGCGGCGGTGCCGCAGGTGTTCGCGGCCTTCAAGGGCGCTCCGAACGAGGCCCGGAGGCTGTCCGGCCGGGATCGCGTGAGTTTCGGCCTTCAGTACCTCGTCCTTGCCGCTGCACTGGCAATCATGGGGTTTGAAGCGCATGAGTGGCTGGCCAACGCGCAGGGCCGCCACTGAGAACGGGCAAGCCGGTGCGCGCTTGTCGTGTTTCTCAGTGACCCATGCGCAATCGGCGGGACGCCTCGTCGGCCAGGGTGTCGTCGATCTCCCGCACGACGCTCGCCAGGTCCACCGGTTTGTCGGCGCGCTGGAAGCGGCCGGTGAGCGGCGCATCGACTGACAGCGCGCCGCGCTCGTAGAGCGACCAGATCTCGCCGCTGTAGTCAGTGTCCAGCAGGTCGGGAGCGAACTGCCCGAAGAAGTTCTTCAGGTTGGTCACGTCGCGGGTCAGCATCGCCTGCGCGTGGTTGTTGCCGGCCGCGTCCACCGCCTGCGGCAGGTCGATGATCACCGGGCCCTCCGCGCCCATCAGGATGTTGTACTCCGAGAGGTCGCCGTGCACCACGCCGGCCGCCAGCATGCGCACCACCTGCTGGATCAGGAAAGCGTGGTGGCGACGGGCGTCCTCGGCTTCGAAGCTCACGTCGTTGAGCCGCGGTGCGGCGTCCCCATGGGCATCGGTCACCAGTTCCATGAGCAGCACGCCCTCGTGGAAACCGATGGGCTCGGGCACCCGGACGCCGGCCGCGGCCAGCCGGTACAGCGCGTCCACCTCGGCGCTCTGCCACGCGGCCTCCTGCGACTCCCGCCCGAAGCGCGTGCCCTTGGCCATCGCCCGCGCCTGTCGGCTGTTCTTCGTCTTGCGGTTCTCGGTGTAGTCGACGGCCTGCCGGAAGCTGCGCTGGTTGGCCTCCTTGTAGACCTTGGCGCAGCGCGTGTGCTCGCCGCTGCGCACCACGAACACCATCGCTTCCTTGCCGCTCATCAACTGGCGCACCACGCTGTCGATGAGCCCGTCTTCGAGCAGCGGCAGCAGCCGCGGAGGGATTTTCATGGGCGGATGGTACGCGCCTGCAGGCAGACCGCGCACCGTCCCCGCAGCGCGGGCGCCCGCGAGCCTTTGCCGGCCCGCCATCGTTGCGACAAACGCCGTCAGCCATGCGCCACGGCGTGGCGGACATAGTGGTTGTCGAACGCGCTTTCTGCGGTCAACGAGAAGCCATGCCGGCGGTAGAACGCGTTGGCCTCGCTGCCCTTGAGCGCAGTCACCCGCACCGCCAGTCCCTCGCGGTCGGCGGCCGACAGGATGCGGGTGAGGACCGCCGTGCCAATGCCTCTTCCCTGGTGGCTCGGAAGGAGGTACAGATGGTCCAGGACCAGTCCTTCGGGCGCACGCCTGACGACATGGAAGCCCACGCGCCGGCCTTCCCACACGATGACCTCGGTGCAGGACGGCGAGAAGTTCGCCAGCAGTCGGTCCCGGGCGCGCTGCGGGTCGAACCGGCCGATGCGCTCCAGGCTCTCTCGCATCGCCACCACACGCAATGCGGCAAGGGCGTCCGCATCGGCAAACCCGGCCGGGGCAAAGCTCAGGGCGTGGGGCGCCGTTGCCCGGAGAGGAGTCAAGCCGGCACCGGCGGCAGTTCCGGGGCACTGAGCCCGGCGAAGGGGTCCGCCCAGCCTGGGAGCGCCATGAGGCGCCCGTACCAGGCCTGCAACGCCGGGTGCTCGCCCAAGGGCAGTCGGGCGATGTCGTTGAAGGGCAGGAAGGTCGCCATGCGGAAGTCGGCATAGCTGAGTCCGCTCGCCAGCAGCCAGTGCTGTTGGCGGAGATGGGCATCCAGGATCGCAGCGCTCGCCTGGAACGTGGCAAGGCCGTCGGCAAGAGCGGCCTCGTCGAGGGGGCCCAGGCCGTAGCGCGGCTTGGTTCCACGCTCGAAATGCACGATGTCGCAGGCGCGCATGAAGTGGTCGCGTGACCAGCTGATCCAGCGAATCATGTCGGGTTCGTCGTCGCCTTGTCGCCAGAAGTCCGACCCTTGCATGCGGGAGAGGCGGCAGGCGATGGCGTCCGCTTCCCACAATGAACGCCCCGCTTCGCCCAGGATGGGCAGGCGCAGCGAGGGGTTCAGGTGCCGGTACTTCTCGGCCTCGCCCGGGGCCAGGGGCTCGGCGAACTGGAAGTCCACCGGTGCGTCCAGGTGACGGGCCACCGCCACGGCCAACCGAGGATTGGGGTTGCGCGAGAAATAGAGGGTGCAAGCCATGTCGTCTGCCGAGGCGCATGCCGCGGACTGCGGCGGGCACCGCCAGTATTGGCACGCACGGCGTTGCCGTCAACGCAACGCAAAGCAACGCGTCGGTCCGGCCGTCCTGTGCCTCGCGGCCACCGGGGCTGCGCGACGCGCTGACAGGTGGCCTGCCCTCAGCCCGTGAAGGGCCGCACCACCGCCAAGAGGCGATCGGTCCAGGCCTTCTCCTCGCCCACCGGGGCGGCGTGCTGCAAGGCTTGCGTGGTGAGGTCGACGCCGACCGCTCGCCACATCAGCCAGGTCGCCAGGTAGTGCGCCGCGAGTGCGCCACCGGCGGTGGCCACCGGGCCGCGGGCCTGGAACGGCAGGTCGTCGATCACCCGCACGCCGGCCTGCACCATCCACGGCTTGCTGGTGGCGTCCGTGCTGGCCGGCATGTCGGCCAGCAGGCCCAGCCGGGCGAGCATCAGCGTGCCCGAGCACTGGCCGCCGATCAACTGGCGCACGGGATCGAGCGCCAGCCGGTCGATCACCGCGGAGTTCTCGGCGATGGCGCGGGCGTAGAGCCCGCCCGGAAATACCACCGCGTCCGCCTCGTTCGCGAACTCCAGCGGCTGGGCGACGTCGACGGTGACGCCGCTCATGGAACTGACCCGTGCCGTCGGCGCCGCAAGCTCGGCCTTCCAGCCGGACGCATTCAGCCGGTTGAGCAGGCCGAAGGTGATGAAGGTGTCGAGTTCGCTGAAGCCATCGAACACGACCAGGGCCACCCGCCGCGTTTCCGCCGTCACGGTCAGGCCCTCATTCCTCGAGCAGGCTGCGCAGCATCCAGGCAGCCTGTTCGTGCACCGCGATGCGCTGGGTCAGCAGGTCGGCCGTCGGTTCGTCGCCCGCCTTGTCGGCGAGCGGGAACACGCTGCGGGCCGTGCGGGCCACCGCCTCGTGGCCGGTCACCAGCAGGCGCACCATCTCGAGCGCCTTCGGCGGCATCGCCGGCGCGTCAGGCACCGAGGCCAATGCACCGAACTGGGCATAGGAGCCCGGGGCCTTGTGGCCGAGGGACCGGATGCGCTCGGCGATCGGGTCCACCGCGTTCCAGAGCTCGGTGTACTGGGTCATGAACATCGCATGCAGCGTGTTGAACATCGGCCCGGTGACGTTCCAGTGAAAGTTGTGGGTCGTCAGGTAGAGCGTGTAGGTGTCGGCGAGCAGGCGGCTCAGCGCCGCGGCAATCGCCGCCCGATCCTTGTCACCGATGCCGATCTGGATGGCCATCGCGCTCGTGTCGGCGCTCGGCATCGGGGTGGATTCAGCGGTGATCTTGGATTTCTTGGCCATGGAGACTCCGGGGAGAAAGGGTTCCGGAACAGTCTAACGACTCCACCCGTGGTTGATAAGTCCGCAGGGGCGTGCCCTTGATCTCCGGCAGACTTCCCCCCGGCTGGCCCTCAGGACAGCCGTTGCACCCCGGGCAGCTCGCAGGCGTAGATGGCGTTGCGCAGTGCGGCGATGGCCTCGTAGCGGGTGAACGTGCGCCGCCAGGCAAGCACCACCCGGCGGGTGGGCACCGGGGCGCTGAAGGGGACGTAGCGAACGTGCGCCTGGGTCTCCTTGGGCACGCTCAGCTGCGGCACCACGGTCACCCCCATGCCGGAGGCCACCATGTACTTGATGGTCTCGAGCGACGACCCTTCGAAGCTCTTGCGGATGCCCTCGGCATCGCTCGAGAAGCGGGCATATTCGGGGCAGACCTCCAGCACGTGGTCGCGGAAGCAGTGGCCGGTGCCGAGCAGCAGCATGGTTTCCTGCTTGAGCTCCTCGGCGCTGATCTGCTTGCGTTTGGCGAGCGCATGCGTCTTGGGCACGGCCACCATGAACGGCTCGTCGTAGAGCGGCGCCACGGCGAGTCCGGTGTCCGGGAAGGGCTCCGCCATGATGGCGCAGTCGAGTTCGCCGGTGCGCAGCATGTCGAGCAGCCGGGCCGTGAAGTTCTCCTGCAGCATCAGCGGCATCTGCGGCACGCGCTCGATGGCGTTGCGCACCAGGTCAGGCAGCAGGTAGGGGCCGATCGTGTAGATGACGCCCAGGCGCAGCGGACCGGAGACCGGGTCCTTGCCACGCTTGGCGGTTTCCTTGATGCCGGCGGCCCCTTCGATCACGGTCTGGGCCTGACGCACGATCTCCTCGCCCAGCGGGGTGACGGTGATCTCGTTCGCGCCGCGCTCGAACAGCTTGACCTCGAGCTCGTCCTCGAGCTTCTTGATCGCCACGCTGAGCGTCGGCTGGGACACGAAGCAGGCTTCGGCAGCCCGGCCGAAGTGCTTCTCCCGGGCGACGGCGACGATGTAGCGCAGTTCTGTGAGCGTCATGGACGGAGATTATCCGACCGCGGCCCGTCGGCGTCAGGCCTTGAGGTAGTCGGAGCGGGCGCCGAGCCAACGCGCCACGTGCTGCTCGGCGGCCTCGGGGTGGCGGTCCAGCATCGCCTCGGCCGCGCCACGCGCCAGCTGAACCAGCGGCTCGTCGAGCGCCATGTCGGCGAAGCGCAGCAGCGGCGCGCCCGACTGCCGGGCGCCCATGAACTCGCCGGGGCCCCGGATCTCGAGATCGCGGCGAGCGATCTCGAAGCCGTCCTGCGTTTCCACCATCGCCCGCAGGCGTGACTTGCCGGTGTCCGACAGGGGTGGGCTGTAGAGCAGCACGCAGACACTCGCCACCGACCCTCGCCCCACCCGGCCGCGCAACTGGTGAAGCTGGCTGAGGCCGAAGCGTTCGGCATGCTCGATCACCATCAGCGAGGCGTTGGGCACGTCCACGCCCACCTCGATGACCGTCGTGCTGACCAGCACGTGGGTACGGCCTGCGGTGAACTCCGCCATCACGGCGGCCTTTTCCGCCGCCGGCATGCGGCCGTGAAGCAGTGCCACCTGCTGGTTGGGGAGCGCCGCGACGAGCTGCTGGTGCGTCTCGGTGGCGTTCTGCAGGTCGAGCGACTCCGATTCCTCGATCAGCGGGCACACCCAGTACACCTGGCGGCCGCGCTCGGCTTCGGTGGCGATGGTGTGGATCACGTCGTGGCGCCGCGCGTCGCTGAACACCTTGGTCACGATCGGCGTGCGGCCCGGGGGGAGCTCGTCGATGGTGCTGACGTCCAGGTCCGCGAAGAGCGTCATCGCGAGCGTGCGCGGAATGGGCGTGGCCGACATCATCAGCAGGTGCGGCTCCAGCCCCTCGGCCTCGTCCACCAGCTTCTCGCGCAAAGCCAAGCGCTGCGCCACACCGAAGCGGTGCTGTTCGTCGATGATGGCCAGGCCCAGGCGCTTGAAGGCCACGTCCTGCTGGATGACCGCGTGCGTGCCCACCACCAGCGCGGCCTCGCCGGAGGCCACGGCCTCCAGCATCTCGCGGCGCCCGCGGCCCTTGCGGCTGCCGGTCAGCCAGGCGATGCGGATGCCGAGCGGTTCCAGCCAGCCGATCAACTTGCGAAAGTGCTGCTCGGCGAGGATCTCGGTGGGCGCCATCAGGGCGCACTGCCAGCCTTCGTTCATCGCGACCGCCGCCGCCATGGCGGCCACCACCGTCTTGCCCGAGCCGACGTCGCCCTGCAGCAGCCGGTGCATCGGCACCTCCCGCTGCAGGTCGAGCGCGATCTCCTCGACCACCCGGCGCTGAGCGCTGGTGAGCGAGAACGGCAGCGCGCCCAGCAGGCGCTCCTGCAGGCCGCCGGCACGCACCGCGAAACGCGGCGCGCGCTGGTGCTCGCGTTCGCGCTTGGCCTGCAGCTGCGAGAGCTGCTGCGCCAGCAACTCCTCGAACTTGAGGCGCTGCCATGCGGGATGGCTGTGGTCTTCCAGCTCGGCGAGGCTCACGTCGGGCGCCGGTTCATGAAGGAAGCGCAAGGCCTCGCGCAGACCCCACATGCCACGCGGCACCAAGGCCTGCGGAATGATCTCGGACAGGTCGGCGCGGCGAAGCCCGGCAGCCACCGCCTTGCGCAGGTAGGCCTGCGGCAGCGCCGCGGTCGTCGGGTACACCGGCGTCAGCGCGGTGGCGAGCGGCGTGGCTTCGCCCACCGCCCGAAACGACGGGTGGACCATCTCGATGCCGAAGAAGCCCCCACGCGCCTCGCCGCGCACCCGCACCCGCTGGCCGGCCGCCAGCGTCTTCTGGTGGCTGGGATAGAAATGGATGAAGCGCATGACGAGCGTGCCGGTGCCGTCGTCGAGCCGGGCGACCAGCTGCCGCCGCGGCCGGAACTGGATCTCGCACTGCGTGACCTCGCCCTCGACCTGGGCGGTGTCGCCGTCGCGCAGGGCGCTCACCGGCGTGATGCGTGTCTCGTCCTCGTAGCGCAACGGCAGGTGCAGCGCGAGGTCGATGTCGCGGCGCAGGTTGAGCTTGTCCAGGGCCTTCTGCGGGCCGGACTTCTCCTTCTTCTGCGGGGGTGTGACCTCGGTCATGGGGGCGATTCTGCCCGTGACGGCGCTGATAGCATGGCGGCGCCCGCCGTCGTATCGCGCGCGGCCCGATCCACCGCCCGAGCCTCACTGGAATCTCCATGCCCCGACTTCCCTTTGCCGGCCTCGTGCCGCCTGCCGCCCTGGCCCTTGCCGCGCTGCTGGGCGGCTGCGCGCAAAGCCCCGCCCTGCCCTCGTCGCAGTCCACCACCGACAACTTCCAGAAGGCCCGGGCCGCCGGCATCCGTCCCGTGGCCGTGGGCGACTTCAGCGCCAGGGCCGACGACCGCGCCGTCGAGGCCCGCTACTTGCGCGACACCCTCGTCACCGAACTGCAGGGTGCCGGCGTCTTCGATGCCGCCTCCGGCGCGGTGGTGCAGGGGCAGCTGGTGGACGCCAGTTTCCAGCGACAGGCCGGCAGCGTCGCGGCGCGCTTCACGGTGACGGTGGCTGGCGGCCGCGTGGTGTATGACCGCGAACTCCGGGCCAACGCCACCTGGGATGCCGGCGCAGACGCCGCGCGCGAGCGCAGCGCCGTGTACAGCAAGCTGGTCGGCCTGCTCTTCACCGACCCTGGATTCCGCAACGCCGTCCCCCGCTGAAACGCCTTCCATGTCCCGTTCGTACTCGCTGAGCGACTTCGATTTCGACCTGCCGCCCGAGCTGATCGCCCAGCATCCCGCTGCCGAGCGCAGCGCCTCCCGGCTGCTTGACGGCACAGCCTCGCCGCCGGCCGACCGCATCTTCCGCGACCTGCCCTCGTTGCTCCAGCCGGGCGACCTGCTGGTGTTCAACGACACCCGGGTGATCAAGGCGCGCCTGCTCGGCGCCAAGACCACCGGGGGCGCGGTCGAGGCGCTGGTGGAACGGGTGCTGCCCGGCCATGAGGTGCTGATGCACCTGAGGGCCAGCAAGTCGCCCAAGGCCGGCGGCCGGGTGCGCTTCACGAGCGGCGATGGCACCAGCCACTTTGAGGCCGAGGTGCTGGGCCGTGCCGGCCCGGAGGACTCGCTCTTTCACCTGCGCTTTCCTTCCGAGCCGTTCGCGCTGCTGGAGCGCCACGGCCACGTGCCCCTGCCGCCCTACATCTCGCATGCGGACAGCGCGGAGGATGAACGCCGCTACCAGACGGTGTTTGCCGCGCGCCCCGGCGCGGCGGCTGCCCCCACCGCCGCCCTGCACTTCGACGAACCCTTGCTCGCCGCGCTGGCCGAGCGCGGTGTGCAGCGGGCCGCGGTCACCTTGCACGTGGGCGCCGGCACCTTCCAGCCGGTGCGCACCGAGAACATCGCCGAGCACCGCATGCACAGCGAGTGGTTCGAGGTGCCGCAGTCCACGGTCGACGCCATCGCTGCCACCCGTGCGGCCGGCGGGCGCATCGTGTCGGTCGGCACCACCACCTTGCGCGCACTGGAGTCGGCCGCCGTCTCCGGCACGCTGGAAGCCGGCAGCCGCGACACGGCGATCTTCATCACGCCGGGCTTTCGCTTCCAGGTGGTGGACCTGCTCGTCACCAACTTCCACCTGCCCAAGAGCACCCTGCTCATGCTGGTGAGTGCACTTGCCGAGCATGCCCACGTGATGGCCCTGTACCGCCATGCCATTGCGGAGCGCTACCGCTTCTTCAGCTATGGCGACGCCATGCTGCTGGCGCGCATTCCGCTCGAAGCCGCTGCATGAAGCGCCTGTTCGCCTGTGCGTTGGGTCTTTGCTGGATGGGCGTCGTGCAGGCCGCGCCCTATGCGCCTGACGGCACTTGCGGCGGTTTTCCGAGGCTGAAGATCGCCGCGCCCACCGGCCAGTGCGTGGCGCTGGTGGCCGACGCCACCCGGGGCCTCCGCTTCCCGCGCCGCATCGTCGAGGTGTCGGCCAACCGCTACTGGCTCATCGACATGGGCAGCTGGGAGCCGCGGCAGGGTCGCCTGCTCGAGATGACGCTCAACGAGGCGGCCAAGGACCCGGCCGAGCGCGTGCGCATCACCACGCTTGCCAACCGGCTCGACCGGCCGCTCGGCCTCGTCATCGGCCCGGACGGCAAGGCGTATGTCGGCGAAGCGGGACGCATCTGGCGCACCGCCACCACCGGTCCCGTCGTGCAGGAGGTGGTGGTGGACCAGCTGCCGGCCGACGGCGCTCACCCGCTGAAGGAAATCGCCTTCGGGCCGAAGGGCCAGCTCTTCATCAATGTCGGCTCGCACTCGGACGCGTGCCGGGATGCCTCCGGCCAGGTGCCGGCCCGCTGCCCCGAAGCCGAAGGCCCCCGGCCGCGCGGCGCCGTCTATGAGGCCGTCCTCGGGCGGGACGGGCAGGTGGCCCTTCGTCCCTATGCCACCGGCCTGCGCAATGCCGTGGCGCTCGCCTTCGTGGGCGACACCCTGCTGCAGGGCGAGAACTCCATCGACTATCCGGACGCGAACGAACCGCCCGAAGAGCTCAACCTGCTGCGCGAAGGCGGCCACTACGGATGGCCGCATTGCGTGGGCGCCCGCAAGCCGGCGCGTGCCTTGCGCGAGCCCGTGGACTGCCGCGCGACCGACGCCCCCGCTCAGGTGTGGCCGGCGCACGCAGCGCCGCTGCATTTCCTGGCGGTGCCAACCAGCAGTCCCAGCCCCTGGGCCGGCCAGTTGCTCGTCGCCTGGCACGGCCATCGCGCCACGGGGCAGCGCGTGATGAGCTTGAATCTCGACGCTCGCGGACGACCCGTTGGCCGACCGATGGAGGTGTTAGGGGGTTGGGACGCGGTGGCGGGCGTGCGGCCCAAGGGCGCACCGACCGGCCTGGCCGTCGACCGCGCCGGGCGGCTCTGGATGGTGGAAGACCGCAACAAGACCGTGCTGATGGTGCGAGCCGAGTGAGGCCGGCCGCAGCGGGTGCGAGCCTGGGTCGGCACTGAACGTGAATTCCGCCGATGGCCGCCCCGGATCCCGCCCACTGATCCCCGGCGGGCGCGGCCTTCGCTGCGACAATCGCGGAATGCTCCAGTTCGAACTGCTCCACACCGACGGCCTCGCCCGTCGCGGCCGCCTGACCCTGAACCACGGTGTCGTCGAGACACCTGTCTTCATGCCGGTCGGCACCTATGGCACCGTCAAGGGCGTGCTGCCCTCCTCGCTCGAGGCGATGGGCGCCCAGATCATCCTCGGCAACACCTTCCACCTGTGGTTGCGCCCGGGCGTCGACATCCTCAACCAGTTCGGCGGCCTGCACCGTTTCGAAAACTGGAAGCGGCCCATCCTGACCGACAGCGGCGGCTTCCAGGTCTGGAGCCTTGGCGAGATGCGCAAGATCAGCGAGGAGGGCGTGCGCTTCGCCTCGCCCGTCAACGGCGACAAGCTCTTCCTGACGCCCGAGATCAGCATGCAGATCCAGCGCGCGCTCAACAGCGACATCGTCATGCAGTTCGACGAGTGCACGCCGTACGAGACCAAGGGCCACCTCACCACCGAGCGCGAGGCGCGCTCGTCGATGGAGCTCAGCCTGCGTTGGGCGCGCCGGTGCCTCGCCGAGTTCAACCGCAACGAGAACCCGAACGCCTTGTTCGGCATCGTGCAGGGCGGGATGTTCGAGAACCTGCGCGAGGAGTCGCTGGCCTCGCTGGTCGAACTCGACCTGCCGGGCTATGCCATCGGCGGCGTGAGTGTGGGTGAGCCCAAGGCCGAGATGCAGCGCATCATGGCCCACACGCCGCATCGGCTGCCGGCGCACAAGCCGCGCTACCTCATGGGCGTGGGCACACCGGAAGACCTCGTCGAGGGCGTCGCGGCCGGCGTCGACATGTTCGACTGCGTCATGCCGACGCGCAATGCGCGCAACGCGCACCTCTTCACCCGCTTCGGCGACGTGCGGCTGCGCAACAGCCGGTTCCGCACCGACGAAGGCCCGATCGACCCGACGTGCAGCTGCCACACCTGCCAGAACTTCAGCCGCGCCTACCTGCACCACTTGGAGCGCTGCGGCGAGATGCTCGCCCCCATGCTGGCCAGCATCCACAACCTGCACTACTACGTGAACCTGATGCGCGAGATGCGTGAAGCGCTGGAGGCCGGCACCTTCCCCGCGTTCGTCGCGCAGTTCAAGGCGGACCGCGCCCGAGGCGCCTAGCGTCCGGTTCATCCCGAGCCAAATGGGCGTTGTGGTTGATGGGCTCCCGGCGGTGGGATGGGCTGTCCGTGGGGGACGCAGCCCCGAGCGTCACTCGACGAACTGAGTCGCGACGTGCGCTGGCAAGCCCGCAGCCTGGTCAGGCACCCAAGGGCGTGACCCCTTTGCGGGGTCCAGCGGCTGGTGCCTAGGGGAGTAAGGCTCGGTTCGGATGAGCACCCGTTCAAGGGGTGGTCGCGATGCCGGAACGGGCCTTCAATTGCTGGGCCGTTCGGGCCGCAGCCCGACCGCGTTCTCCAAGGAGAAGCCCATGTGCCGAAATGCCTTGATGACGGCGGCCTTGCTGGCCGCAGCGCAAGTGGTGTCTGCTGCCACGTGTGCAACGAGCCCCCTGTCGCTTGGCACCTTGGGGCATTCGCCATGGCCCGGGACTGGCGCCGACTTCGGCGCATGGTGCACCGCCTCGGCGCCTGCGGACCCGCCGACCGGCGATGAATGGACGTTCTCGCAGACGTTTCACTTCACGCTGGCCGGGCCGGCAACGCTTCTCATCGCTGACCTCGACCTCAACTTCACCCGTGACAGCGTGGCCAACGGTGGCCAAGCCCTTTACATGATCGGCATTGGTTCGATCTGGCTGATCCGTGACGGGGTCGTGGTCGACACTGGCGGGGAGCTTCCGGGCTTGTACGAGCGGGCGTTTCTCACCGCCCAGGATCTCGACGCAGGCGCTTATTCCCTGGTGGTCCTGGGGCGTGTCTTCAACACACCGACGCGCAGCGGCTGGTACGACGGCACCTTGAATGTCAGCTACGTGGATCCATCGGTGGCCGCACCCGTACCCGAGCCGGCGACCTGGGCCGCGCTGCTGACGGCGGTTCCGATCGTCGGGGCCATGACCGGGCAAGGGCGACGTCGGCGCGTCGCGCCGAAGCCCTGATGGGCCGAGAGCCCCGATGGCGACGGGCCTCTGCGGCGATGACGCGCAGCGGCAACTGCCTGCGACGCATAGCGGATGTGCACCTGATCGAGGGGTTGTCGATGCTTGACACGCGGGCTCCAATGCGCCTTCTGCCAAGTTCGGAGCACTCGATGATCCAGCCCAAAATCCTCTGCGCCGGCGCCCTGCTCGCCTGTGCCAACCTCGCGTTCGGCGCGGCCACCTGCATGACCAGCGGCCGCAACCTCGGTACCCTGCAGCCCGACGCGCCCGGGAGCACGGCCGGCGTCACCTTCGGCGGTGCATGCACGGCGTTCGGCAATCCCGACCCGAACGATCCGTCCGCTTGGTCGTTCACCAACTACTTCAAGTTCTCCCTGGCCAGCGCGGCCAGCGCCGTCTTCGGCGGGATCGACCTCAATTTCACGCGCACCGGCGAGCTGTTCCCCAACAGCCCCACGCGCGGTGATCCGTTTTTCATGATCACCACCGACTTCATTGCCTTCGATCGCAACGGCGAGCGCACCTACGTGGGCATGGAAGGTCCGGGCCACAACGAGTTCGCGCGCATCAACGGCTTCAACCTCGAGGCCGGCGACTACACCATGGTCATCCAGGGGCGCGTGTTCGACACCCCCACCAACAGCGGTTGGTACAACGGCTCGCTGCACGTGACCTATGCGGACGCATCGACCGCCGCCCTGACGAGTCTCTCCGCGGTCGCCGCGCCGGTGCCGGAGCCGGAATCCCTCGCCCTGTTGCTGATGGGCTTCCCGGCGGTGGCCTGGGCCGCGCGCCGCAGCAAGTCGACGAAGGCAGCGTCGCTCGCCACGGCGGGCTGAAGGGTCGCGGGCCGGCAGCCCGCGGGCCGCGGGAGCCGACGCGGCAAGCGGTCGCCTCCGGCGGGTCGGCCCCGCGAAGGCAGTTCGCGGGCCGTGGTACCGCGAGGCACTCAGGCCGTGGCCACGCCTTCGGTCGCGGTGGGCCGTTCGCCGGCACGCGCAGCCAGCCGCGACTGGTACGCGAGGTAGTCGTCCACGCAGCGCTGCGGTGCCTCGACCATGGGCAGGTGGCCCACCTCGGGCAGCACGATGCTCTCCATGAGCGGCAGCAGGCCCTGCAGCACGCCCACGGTTTCGACCGAGATCACGCGGTCCTCGCGACCCCATACGACGCAGGCCGGCACGGGCAGGCCGCGCACCCGCTCCTCCACGGAGTCGGCCGCGCATTGCGCGAAGATGCGGCGCTCGACCGCCAGGTTGGCCATGCGCTGTTCGGCCAGCACCCGCATCACCGCGCGCGGCACGCGCGGCGGTCGGTGCATCACGAAGGCGAAGAGCCGTTCGAATTCCTCGACTGAACTGGCGAGCAGCAGGTTCTCGCCCGTGGCGGCCGCGTGCCGGTGCATTTCCCCTTTCGGCGCCGACCACACGCCCGCCGTGTCGATCAGCCACAGGCTGCGTACGTCGTCGGGGTACAGCGAGGCGTAGGTCATCGCGATGTGGCCACCCATGGAACTGCCGCCCAGGTCGAGGCGACCGAGCCCGAGCGTTGCAGCGAAGGCCCGCAGCCGTCGGGCCTGCGCCGGGGGGCTGTAGTCGCCCTCCAGGGGACGGTCGGATTCTCCGAAGCCGAAGTGGTCGGGCACGATCACGCGCCACCGACGGGTGAGTGCCGCCGCCACGCCGTTGAAGTTGTCCTTGTTGGCGCCGAAGCCGTGAAGCAGCAGCAAGGGCGGGCCGTTCCCGCCCTCAAGGTAGACGTAGGTCTCGCCGCTGGGCAGCGTGCAGCGGCGCCGCGTCAGGCCGGCCCGCCGACGGGCGCGGCGAACGAAGAGACCCATCAGGGCCTTGTGGATGAATGTCATTTGCTTGTAGTGGCGTGCCGCGCGCCATGCCGTCGGCCGCTGTTGTTTTCCCCGGGACCGCCACGAAAGTGGACGACCGTGCACTATTTTGACCTGACATCCCCATCGCCGTCACCCCCTTTCGGCAGAACCGTGCCGTTCCGCCACGCATGGGTATGATGGGCCGATGCACCCGAGCCTCACGCTTCCCAGTGAACCGACCGCCCTTGCGGCCGTCGGTCGCGAGCGGGTGCCCGCCTCTCCGGCGGACCAGCCCTCCCGAGGGCTCCAGCCAGCCGCACATTCCTGAGCCCGGCGATCCTCCCTACCCGTTTCCTGTTGCGCATGCACTGATCGCCGGGCCTCAGCCTCAACCCCTTCGGTTGACCTGCCCGCGCTCATCCCTCACGGGGCCGTCCGCCCCGTGCCCGACCTGATCGGAACCGCCATGAACATCACCCTCGCGCCGGAGCGCACCCTCTCCGAACTCGACCATGTCCGCCTGAGCGCACTGGCCCGCCGCAGTGCCGGCGCGCATGCGCTCCTGGAGGCCGTGCTGGAGGCCGCCACCACCTTGCCGCCGCGCGAGGTGCCGCCCGACGTGGTCACCATGCATTCGCGCATCTGCCTGGCCGACGCGTCAGACGGCGCGCGTTCGGAGATCACCCTCGTCTATCCGCAGGAAGCCGATCCGGCCGCCGGCCGGGTGTCGGTGCTGTCGCCTGTCGGCGCTGCACTCATCGGCCAGCAGGTGGGCGCGGTTGCGCGCTGGTCGACCCCGGGCGGGCAGGACCATGCCGCCGAGATCCTGTCCCTGAGCTTTCAGCCCGAGGCGAGTGGCGACTACACCTCCTGACAGCAGGGCAAACGCCGTTGACAGGCTGCGGGCCGCCCGGGAGGATCGCGCCGCCGACATTCCCGACGGCCCGGAGCCCGCGTGCCTGATTCCATCCTCGAGACCCAGACCTTCGACTATGTCATTGCCGGCGGAGGCTCCGCCGGCTGCGTGCTGGCCAACCGGCTGAGTGCCGACCCGCAGGTGCGCGTGGCGCTGGTGGAAGCCGGTGGCGACGGCACGAGCCTGCTCCAGCGGGTGCCCATCGGCGCGGTGGCCATGGTGCCCACCGGCTGGAACAACTGGCAGTTCGAAAGCGTGCCGCAGCCCGGACTCAACGGCCGGTGTGCCTACCAGCCGCGAGGCAAGACGCTCGGCGGATCGTCCTCGATCAACGCCATGATCTACACCCGCGGGCACCGGGCCGACTACGACCACTGGGCCGCGCTGGGCAACCCCGGATGGTCGTATGACGAAGTGCTGCCCTACTTCCGGCGCGCCGAGCACAACGAGCGCCTGCACGACGGCTTCCACGGCCAGGGCGGCCCGCTCAACGTGGCCGACCTGCGCACCGACAACCCCTGGCAGCAGATCTTCCTGCAGGCGGCGCGCGAGACCGGCTTGCCCATCAACGACGACTTCAATGGCGCCGAGCAGGAAGGCGCAGGCCTGTACCAGGTGACGCAGAAGAACGGCGAGCGCTGGAGCGCCGCGCGGGCCTATGTGCACCCGGTGCTGACCGACCGGCCCAACCTTTGCGTCTTCACCCACACCCACGCCCTGAAGGTGCGGCTCGACGGCAAGCGCGCCACGGGGCTGGAGGTCTGGCACCGCGGTGAGGCCTTCGTGCTCGAGGCGCGGCGCGAGGTGATCCTGAGCTGCGGGGCGCTGCAGTCGCCGCAGCTGCTGCAGGTCTCGGGCATCGGCGACGGCGCGGCATTGGCTCGCGCGGGCATCCGGCTGCGCCACCACCTGCCCGGGGTTGGGCAGAACCTGCAGGACCACCTCGACTTCACCTTCGGCCACGAGGTGGCCGACGCCGCGCTCTTCGGGCTGTCGCCGCGCGGCTGGTGGCCGGCGCTCCAGGCGCTGGAGCGGTATCGGCGCGAACGGCGCGGCAAGCTCACCAGCAACTTCGCCGAGGCCGGCGCCTTCCTCAAGCTGACGCCGACGTCGCAGGTGCCGGAAGTGCAGCTGCACTTCGTCGTCGCGCTCGTGGAAAACCACGCCCGCACGTTGCACCTGCGTCACGGCCTGTCGTGCCACGTGTGCGTGTTGCGGCCCAAGAGCCGCGGCACGGTCGAGGCCGCGGGCCCGGACATGCGTGATCCGCCCCGAATCGACCCGCGCTACTTCGAGCATCCCGACGACCTGGAGGACATGGTCGGCGGCTACCACCTCACCCGGCGCCTGCTCCACGCCCCCGCCATTGCGTCGCGCCTCGGCCGCGATCTCTTCACCCCCGGCGTTCGGACGGACGCCGCGGTGCGCGAGGTGATCCACGCGCGCGCCGAGACGATCTACCACCCGGCCGGCACCTGCAAGATGGGGCACGATCCGCTGGCCGTGGTCGATGCCTCGCTGCGAGTGCACGGCATCGATGGCCTGCGCGTGGCCGACGTCTCCATCATGCCGACGCTGGTCGGCGGCAACACCAATGCACCGGCCATCATGATCGGGGAGAAGGCGGCCGACCTCATCCTTGCCGCTGCAGGCTGATCCCCGCGCGCGCTACAGTGGGTCCATGGCCG
Organism: Rhizobacter sp. LjRoot28; assembly: GCF_964253025.1. NCBI lineage: Bacteria > Pseudomonadati > Pseudomonadota > Betaproteobacteria > Burkholderiales > Sphaerotilaceae > Rhizobacter > Rhizobacter sp. LjRoot28. The sequence goes on along the minus strand of NZ_CAXUQC020000001.1, from coordinate 4,348,641 downwards.
CCTACGAACTTCACTACTGGCCGACGATCCAGGGCCGCGGCGAGTTCGTCCGCCTCGCCCTGGAAGCCGCCGGTGCTCCCTACATCGACGTCTGCCGCGCCGGCGACGACCCTGCCGACGCGGAGGCCGCGTTGCTGCAGACGATGGCCGACCCGGGCCTCGCCCATCCACCCTTCGCCCCGCCCTTTCTCCGGGACGGCCCGGTACTGGTCGGGCAGACAGCGGCCATCCTCCACTACCTTGCGCCGACCTTGAAACTGGTCCCCCGCAGCGAGCCCCTGCGGGCCTGGACGCAGCAGATCCAGCTCACCATTGCCGATGCGGTGGCGGAGGCTCACGACACCCATCACCCGCTCGGCGTCGGCCTCTACTACGAAGACCAGAAACCCGAGGCCCTTCGGCGCGCCCGCGAGTTCTGCGCCAGCCGCATGCCGAAGTTCCTGCAGTGGTTCGAGCGCATCCTGGTGAGCAACCCGGCCGGGCTGCGCCACCTGGTCGGCGGCAAGCTGAGCTATGCCGACCTGTCCCTGTTCCAACTTGTCGAGGGATTGCGCTACGCCTTTCCGCAGGCAGCCGACAAGGTACTGGCCGACACGCCGCAGGTCGTCGCGCTGCACGCCCGCGTGGCCGCCATTCCGCGCGTCGCGGCCTACCTTGGCAGTGACCGCCGCATTCCGTTCAACGAGCAAGGCATCTTCCGCCGCTATCCCGAGCTGGACCTGCCCTAGGTCCGCGGGCCGCAGAGACAAGGGCGAACCGTGGCTGCGCCGCACGCCGGCGTTCCCTTGCCGCAAAGCGGAGTGCCTCAGGTCGCGCCCGGACGCTGCACCAACTCGCGTGGGTCCGGGCAACGCCGGCGGGTCACCCAGTCGATCCCCAGGGAATTGACCGCGCGCGTCGCACCAGGCCTACAGTCGGCGGCTCCACCTTCCTGAAGCCGCCATGCGCCTGTCCCGTGTCCGTCGGTCAGCGTTCTCACCCCTGACCCTGCTGCCATGCCTCGCGGCGTTGCTGCCAGCTGCCGCGCACCTGCAGGGCCGCGCGGCCACCGATCCCGATGCCGAGGCGCAGCAGCGGGCGCCGTGTCTGGTGCTGCTGGCGCCGGGTGATCGAGGCCTGCGGTCGGACCTGGCGTGGCTCGTCGATCGCCGCGTCCTCGACCTGCCGCTGTCCACCTGGCCGTTGCCTTCACCGCTGCTGCGAGCGGCGCTGTCGCGTGTGGACGCGTCGCGGCTCGCCGCGGTCGACTCAGATGCGCTCGCGCGCGTTCAGCGGGCGTTGGACCGGAGTGCTTCACCGGCTCGGCTGACCGGCCGGCTCAACACCGGGGCTCATCCGTCGCTCGATGGCAGCGACGCCGCCAAGGGATCGGCGGCGGCACGCCTGGGCGCCTACGCCGGGGGCCCGGATTGGGGCGGCCAGTTCACCGTGGCTGCCACGGCCGACCGGCTGTGGGCCGGGGACGGGGGCCCGGTGAACCTCGACGGCAGCTACCTGGCGCTCGGTACCCGCTGGGCGGTCGTGTCGGCCGGTGTCAGCGACCGCTGGTGGGGACCGGGGCAGTACGCCAGTCCCATCCTGTCGAATGCGGCGCGGCCGATCGCCAGCGTGATCGTGCGACGCGCCGAAGACACGGCGCCCAGCACGCCGCTCCTGTCCTGGGTGGGCGCGTGGGGCTATGAGCTGTCGGCCGGCCGCCTGTCCGGCTACGATCCCGCCGGCACGCGAACCATCGGCATGCGCTTCTACACGCGGCCCTGGCCCAACGTGGAACTGGGCTTTTCGCGGTCCATCCTGTGGGGTGGCCACGGCCGGCCGCGCGACACGGGGGCACTGTGGCGCGCCCTGCGCGGCGACAGCAACATCGACGACCCTGCGCGACGGGGCGAGGACCCGAGCGACGAGGTCGCCGGCTTCGACCTTCGGGTGTCCGGCCAATGGCCCGATGACAGCACCTGGGCCGCCTACCTGCACATCGTGGGTGAAGACGAGGCCGGCGGCCTGCCAGCCAAGCGCTTCGGCACCGTGGGGCTGCAGGCGCGCACCCTGGTCGGCAACCAGCGCGTCGAGGCGGTGGTGGAGGCTACCGACACCGTGACCTCACGCCTGTTCGGGCTGTCGTCCGGACCGTCCACCGGCCCCGCCGCCATCCATGGCACATACGTCGACGGGTACTACCAGGGCGGCTTGCCGATCGGCGCCCACATCGGCGGCGGCGGCGACCTGCTGAGCTTCGGCTTCGGCTGGATCCCCATCGACCATCCGGCGGCGCTGAGGATCAACACCACCGTCTTCCATGGCGACGTGAATGGGTCCGGCCCGCAGCCGATCAACGCCGCCTTCTCCGAGCCCGGATCGCTCAGCGGGTTCACGTTCATGGTGGAAGGCGAAGCCCTGCAACGGCGGAGCACCTGGCAGGTCGGCCTGTCGGCACAGCGGTACGCCGGCAGCAGCCGTCCGACCTTCGGCCTGCTGGCCGGCTTCAGCGTGCCGCTCTTTCAGTCACCTTGACGTCGTGCCGGCGTCCCGGTGCTCGTGTGCACCGCAGGCCGCCGTGACGATGGCGGTCAGGTGGGAAATGTTTCCCGGCTTCAGCAGGAAATGGTCGAACCCGGCCGCTCGCGCACGACGTTCCATGTCGACGCTGCCGGTCAGCGCGATGAGACAGACGTCGCGCCCCTCCGGCATGGACCGCAAGGCACGCGCCTCGTCGAGACCATCCATGTGGGGCATGTCCAGATCGGTGACCACCGCGGCGGGGCGGTGGCGGCGGACCAGCATCAGGCCGTCCGAGGCGCTGTAGGCGACGCGGACGTCAATGCCCCCGAGCTCGAGGACCATGGCAACGGTGTCGGCTGAATCCTTGTCATCATCGACAACGACCGCACAGGGGGTGAGGTACTGCATGAGGAAGGCATCGGTTTCCTCCTTGCGTGGCAAGGGCTGTACCTGCCGCCTCGCGCCGTCCCCCGGACGGCTGCCATCTCGGCGGCCCAAGGCTCCGGACCCCGGTCTGTCGGCGAGCACCGCCTCACCAGCGTCTCGGCGCCCGGGGCATGTCCCCGACGCCTCGGCGCCCGGTCAAATCAGATCTTCAACGCCGCCGCGATGCTGTCATGGGCCGCCTTGTTGAGCCGCACCTGGTAAGGCAGGAAGGTCAGCCGATCCAGGGCAGTCGCCCCGTCCGGATTGGAAACGCAGTAGCTGGAACTCAGCACCGCACCGTGGCGCGTGAGTGAACCGGTGTAGACATTGCCGCCTCGCTCGAAATAGATGCGGTACTGCGGGGTGAGGCTGAGCGTCGCCTCCACCGGACGCGCCTGGCTGGCGATCCACATCGACACCCCCGCCGCACTGACGAAGCTGCCGTCGGTCGGGCCGTACGTGCGGCCATCGCTGTTGGATCGGATGCCCGAAACCAGCGCCAGCTCCAGCGTGGTCCCCGAGGCGCAGGGCGACACGTTGGCGCTCGTGGTCACGGTGGTGCAGTCGAAGACGGCATAGCGATCACCGACGTTCGTCGCGGTGTACGTCACATAGGCCGCCCCCGGCAGGAACGACCGTGTGGCGTCCAGGATCAGCGTGTTCGACCAGAACGAGTTGTACCAGTGGGCCAGTTCCCCAGGCGCCGCACGCACGAGCCCGGCGAGGGCCACGGTCGAGAAGCCGCTGCGACGCTGGGTGTGCGCCACCGTGCGGCCATCGCTCGCCAGCGTGTCGACGAGCACGTCGGCGCCGACGTAGCGGGTGACGTGGGACAGTTCGGCGTCCGGCACGACCAGCACCACGCCGTCCTTCAGGAAGCGCGACGGTGCGGCGGGCGGCATGGCCAGCGTCCTCGCAAGGTTCACGCGCGGCGCCTGCGTGGTCTTCTGCGCGCCGCCTGCCGGCGAGGCGGGAAGCGAGGCGAAATCGGAAACCGCGTGATGGGTCCCTGACACCGGGGTGCCCGAATAGGGCAGGTTCCAGGACAGGCCGTAGCTGGCGCCGGGCGCGACGATCAGCGCCTCGAAGGCCTTCTGGTCCGCGCTCGGCTCCGCCGTTTCGTTCTCGCCGCTCCCACCGCACCCCGAGGCCAGCGCGGCGACCGTCAACGCCATCGCGGCGCGGATGACCGCCTTCTCGTTCTTCTTCGACATGACTCTCTCCCTGATGATCGTCCGGTGCAACGCCTCGCGCGTGCGGGCGTCGTCTGTGGCCGCGGATCATATGGAAACGGTACCCCTTGTCTATCGCAGGGTCCCGGTCGCCGACGGTGTTCGCGACATGAATCACGAACCCGAAGGCCAGTGACGTGTTTCGCCCTCGCGGGCCCGTTCAGCATGGCTTCCTCCGCCGGTGCCGATGTCGGCTTGGCCGGCATGGGCGACTACGAACGGGCCCGGCGATTGAGCGGACCTGCGCCGGTCGCATCAGCGCGAATCGTCGCGTCGACGGGCTGCGGTTCCGCCGACGACCGGGAACGGTCCCGGGGCCGCCGGCTTTGCCGCTCACCTCGTGAAGCCAGTGGAGGTCAATGACCTCCTGAGGTCGCCGGATCCGGCGCATCGGGGCGCCGCCCGATCCGCGTGCGCCCCACGGCCGCCGTTCCATGGCGGCGTGCCGGACCCGGCATCGCTCACCCGTCCATGCGCACCGACAGGCCGCTCGGCGAGTAGATGGGCGTGACCTTGCGGCCCTCCACGATGACGCTCGTGAACGTGCCGGCAAGGCGCGTGGCGCTCAACAGCGGGACCACCGCACCCACGGCCGGCACCTGTGCGGCAGGGAACCGCACGACGAGCGTGCCGCCCGCCAGCGTGGCCGTGCCGTTCACGGTCAGGCCGGGCGCTGTGGTGCTGCTGGCCGTCAGTTCCAGGGTAGATCCTGGCAACTGGGTGTAGGCACCGGTCACCGTCACGCCGGTCGGGGCCTCGATCGCGAGCTTGCCGCCCGAGATGTGCACCGGGCCCTTGCCCAGGGCCGTCATGGAGGCGGCCTGGAGGGTGCCGGCCGACACCACCGTGCCGCCGCTGTAGTGGTTCGCACCCGCCAGTCGCAGTGCGCCGCTGCCCGCCTTGGTCAGCAGCCCGCCGCCGCCGATGTCGTTGCGCCAGGTGTCCTGGGCGTGGAAGGCACCGGCCGTCGCGTCCATCGTCACCGTCACGTCGCCATCGAAGCGACCGTAGCCGTCTGCTGCATCGAAGAGGTTCAGGCGCCCCCATCCCTCGGCGTCGTCCATGACGGGGTAGCCGGACGGCAGTGCGGTCGTCTTCAGCACCACGCGGCGTTGGTCGTCGCTCAGATAGGGCAGCCGCGTTTCCAGCAGCACTTCCGCGCCCTTGGGCACCGTGGCCGGCCGGGTGGTCGAACCGATCGGCTGGAAGCCGATCGTCATCAGGCGCCGGTGGGTCGCCTTGTTCGCCGCGTGGTCGGCGTAGGCGTCGTTGGCCGTCGTGCCGGACAGGGCGAACGCGCGGAAGGCGGCGTCGTCGGTGGCGCCTACGGCGGCCATCAGGGTGGTGCGGGCCTGTTCACGGGCGGCGGCGCGCCGGTCCTTGTTCGCGCCGGTCGACAGGCTGGCGGCTGCGACAGCCAGGCCCTGGATGCGCCCGCCGATCACGTCCAGCGGCGAGTGCATGCCCGAGAGGATGCGGTTCTCGCCCATCACGAGGGAACGCGTCATCATCTCCTGGTAGCGCTCCGGCACCAGGTAGGCGATGGCGATCGACTTGCGGATGCCCTCGGCGGTATGTCCGCTGATGAACCCGCCGTCGGTGGCGGGCGTGGCGCTCTTGGCCGGAACGAGGGCCGGAACCACCTGCACGTCGCTGCTCCAGCGCCATGGGCGCGCGTACTTGTAGAAGCGCTTGGCCGGTTCGGTGGAACCGTTCTCCCCGATGTTGGCGATCAGGTCCACCACGGTGCCGAAGTTGTGGGTGTTGACGCCCGTGCCCGTGCCGTTCTCGTTGCCCTTCTCGTCGTAGCGGACGGTCGTGGCATCGGCGGGAATGCCGGTGATCGTGGTGGTCTGCTCGCTCGCCGTTCGCCACGCGGACGTGAGCGGGCCCAGCCCGTCGGCGATGCTATAGGTCTTGCCGCGCCGGTCGTCCAGGTAGGCGGCCAAGGCCTGCGCCTCGGTGCGGGCGCGCGTCGCCTCGACGACATAGCCGATGTTGGCGGCATGGACCTGCGCGTTCACCACCCGCCCGTCCGTGGCATCGCCAGGTACGCCGCTCCACGTGGAAGCCGGCACGGCCGGATAGCCGTCCAACGCCGGCGCGCTCACCCCGGCGTCGACCCGCAGGGAACTCGGCTGCCAGATGTCGAGGAAGCCGGACACCACCCGCACGCCGGCGTTGGTCTCGAGCGTGGCGTAGCGGGCGTCGCCGCGCTGGTTGCTGGCCACGTGATCGACGAACGCAGGGACTTGCGCTGCAGAAGGTGCGGGTGCGGTGTCGACGAAGCCGACGCCCTGCGGGGCGCTCGGAATGGCAACGGCCGGGCTGTCATCGCTGCCGCCGCAGGCGGCGAGCGCGAGGGTGGTGGCAAGCGCGAGCGTCAAGGGTCGGCGGGCGAGAAGGGATGGGGACATCGGAATCCGGAAGAAGAGGCGAGCGGCCAAGGAGAAGGAAGACGACGCCACCGGCTTGAGCGTGGCGAAGCCGCGCACTCTAGAGTCGTCACATGTCAGCGGCGTGAACGATGCAGGGCGGTCACGGCGCCCGTCGTGCCGCGCGACGGGAGGTGTTGTCGTCCAAAGTTGCTGAGCCTTGTCCGAAGTTGTCGGTTCGGACCAGTCCGCGAGAGGCTGCTTCAGGCTGAGGCTGTGTGAAAACCCGCTCACGGCCCAAGCGGCAGGGTACTAGAGTCGGGACCCAGGTCAAGCCTGGGAGGCGACATGCCGCGATTCGTGGAAGGTCTGGATCGACATCAAGTCACGTTGCTGCCTGAATGCCTCGATGACTTTGTGGCCGAGGACAATCCGGTCCGGGTGATCGAGGCCTTCATCGATGAACTGGACTTGGCCGCACTCGGCTTCGACGGAACGCGGGCTGCCGCGACGGGGCGACCCGGCTATCACCCGTCGGTTCTGATGAAGATCTATCTCTACGGCTACATCAACCGCATTCAAAGCAGTCGCCGGTTGGAACGCGAGACCCAGCGGAACATCGAACTGATGTGGCTGACCGGCCGCCTGGCGCCGGACTTCAAGACCCTCGCGGACTTCCGACGCGACAACGGGCCCGGCATCCGCAACACCTGCCGCCGGTTCATCGAACTCTGCCGGCAGCTCAAGCTGTTTACGCAGGCGGTTGTCGCTGTCGACGGCAGCAAGTTCAAGGCGGTCAACTCGCGGGACCAGAACTTCACGGTCACGAAGATCCAAAGGCGGCGGGAGCAGCTTGAACAGCACATCGAGCGTTACCTCAGTGCGCTCGACACCGCCGATCGCGTGCAGGAGCCGGAGCTGGTGGCCAAGACGAAGCGCCTGAACGAAAAGATCGCGTACTTGCGCCAGCAGATGCGTGAGCTCGACGCCATGGAGGTGCAAGTGAAGGCCCAGCCGGATGGGCAGATTTCAAAGACGGATCCCGATGCTCGGGCGATGAGCACCCACAGCAAGGTGACAGGCGTTGTTGGCTACAACGTGCAGGCCGCGGTCGATGCCGAGCACCACCTGATCGTCGCGCATGAGGTAACTAACGTCGGCAACGATCGAACACAACTGCATCCCATGGCAATGGCGGCCAAGCAGGCAATGGGGCTGCAAACAGTCGAGGCCCTCGGCGATCGTGGCTACTTCAACAGCGTGCAGATCAAGGCGTGCGACGACGATGGAATCGCCGCCACGGTGCCGAAGCCGATGACGTCAAACGCGAAGGCCGAGGGACGATTCCACAAGGGGGACTTCATCTACATCGCGAGTGACGACGAATACGTGTGCCCCGCTGGACAACGGGCAACATATCGCTTCACGCGGGACGAAGATGGCCTGAACATCCGCCGCTACTGGAGCGGCGCTTGCGCGGGTTGCCCCATCAAGCCGCAGTGCACGCCCAGCCCATACCGACGAATCAGTCGATGGGAACATGAGCACGTGGTCGAGGCGGTACAGCGCCGGATCGATCAGAACCCGATGGCGATGCGGGTTCGCAGGCAGACGGTAGAACACGTCTTCGGCACGCTCAAGCACTGGATGGGCTCGACCCACTTCCTGACGCGAACGCTGCGCAACGTGGGGACCGAGATGAGCCTGCACGTGCTGGCCTACAACTTCAAACGCGTGCTCAGCATCCTCGGTATGACGAAGATGATGGCAGGGCTGCGCGCGGCCTCAGCATGAGGCTATAGACAGGTCTCCACGCTTTACCAAAGCTCAACGAGCCTGCGATTCCTTCGGAGCCGTCAGTCCGCGGAAGCGACGTCCAGGACCTCGGCACAGCGCGACCACTCCCCATACGCCACGGCCGAAGGGATACGCAGCGTTTTCACACGGCCTCGGCTGAGAGCGGCCGTTCAAGCAATCTACTTCGGGTTGACGAAGCTGTGCTGCACTTCGCCGTCGTGTCCGACATGGATGTAAACCTGCCCACCGAGCTGCGCCTGACAAGCCCCGACGATCCAATGCGTCGGCGTGCATTCGAGGTTGAACGACGGCTTCCAAGACATGCCATGCTCCACTGCATAGTCCCTCGCCCGCACGAGCGCCGTCATTGGTTCAAGGGCGGTCCCGTGTGATGCTGGCTCCACGGAGGCTTCGCCAGACTCCACGTCGACACGCACGGAAAGTTCGGCCTCCGATTACACCTCCCAGTGTCCTTTTTCAAGGTAAATCACGAAGGGCGGATGCCATTGCCACTCGCGTTCAACGGCGGTCGCCGATGCAATTCGGAAGGCGTCGAGTTCGTCGGTCGGCATGTCGGCTTCTCAAGGGCGTTTCCGCGTGGAGTTGTTCGAATCTGCCATGCCGCGGACACCACCAGCGCTCGGCACTGTCATCGCCCGCATCAGGCTGAAAGCGGTCTCTCAATGGGCCTCAGGTAGACCCGTTCAACCACGGCGCGAGTTGAGCGTTGGAGAGCTGAAGGTCTCGAAGTATTTCGACGGCCCGCTCGGATACGACAAGCCTGCCGTCCGCGGCAGTGCCGAAATCATCAACGCCGGCCGCTCCAGTCGGCTGGAGCCAGGCGAAGCTCGGTAGCTCAACGACGGGTTGGAAGTCCATGAACTCGGGCGACTTCGAAATCTGCACTTCGCCGAACCTCGCTCCGGTCGCGCCCATCCTTGTAAGCCGGCCTTGTGCACTTGCGGTGACAACGAAACAGGGAAAGCTCTCGATGAGGACGTCGCCTAGCCAGCCTTCGAATTCGTAGTGCAGTCGACTGACCACTGGCGGGTGGACCGACGTGTCCATCACCGTCTCACCTCCAAGGCCCCCTGCGACCTCAGGCTCCACAACAAAGTAGTTCATCGTTGCACCGGTTAAGCGTGGCACGACTGCCGACTGCAGTCTCTGGGCTCAGGTCCGCTTCTGCTGTGCCGCGGGGCTGGCTGCTTAAGGCTGGAAGCGGTCCTTCAAGCGTCCGTCTTGGGATCTATCCACCCGGGTCGAAGCCCTCGCGCAAACTCGTCGCGGACCTGGGCCAAAGACTCAGCGTGTCCACCGTCGGCCTCTGCTTCACCGACGCAACCCCAGCAGTCACCGCCGCAATCGGCCGACAACGGGTCACTGGGTTCATCTAAGAGGCGTCGGCAGATCCCGCATTTTCTTAAGCGCGCGAGATCGTCGGCCGACTGCGCTGCATTCGGGCCGATCCCCGCCGTCGACAGTTTTCCGGCTGCATTCATGGCGTGCATTATCGACGCCGACCGTGGCCGCTTCCGCTGCCCTGCGGCCGGCCGCTTCAGGCACAAAGCGGGCGTCGAGAAGAACCAGTACTGTCACGCTCCAGCCTCGTCCGCAAGATCTGTCTCCTGGACCCACAAGGAGCGGGCTACGGGGTTGTGGCAGTGCAAACCTAACGCGGCCGGATCGACGTCGAATTGGACGAGGACACGAGGCCCGCTGGCCAGGCGTCCGACAGGCGAATCATCGGAATCGACCACAGTACCGGAGTAGCCAATCAGCTGCCAATAGTCTTCTCCGAGGCGCTGCTCTTTAGGCGCGCACTTGGCGCCTTGGAACGAGCGCAATGTGACGCGGCGGAGTTCGTTGTTCGACATTGGCGTATATGGTGGGGAGTTGAAGCGACGGCTATCAAAGGTAACTGCCGCTCGAAACGAGGGGCAGCATCAGGCTGAAAGTAGGCGACGGGCCGGGCCTGCCCGTTCAGGTTGAACGGCTATTCTCAAGGCGCCGCAGCATGATTTCACCCATCATCGACCGGCCCCTCGCGAGAGAGGACCTTAGCGCAGCCTCATAGTCGAACGGCAACGCTTCGATCCCATGAACGATGCCCCAGAGAACCCCGGCGCCGTCGTCTTCCGGAAACCTCTCGAACAAGTCGAACAGCAGCGGTAGTTGCTCCTCCCGAACGCCGGCCTCCCACAGCTTGGACAGGAGGGCATCAAGGGGTCGCCAGTCCTCGTCCACTGGGGAGAAAGAACGCAGTTCTTGAAGGATGGGGTCGAGCGGTCTCATGACGTCGATTCTGCCCTCTTGCGATGTCCGCTTCCGCTGGAGGCCGTGTGAAAACTCCGCGGATCCCCTCGGCAATGGCTTGCGGACTGTCGGAGCGCCGTTTCGATGGCCGGTGATGTCGCTCCCGCGGATTGAAGGTCTCGTGTGAACGCTGAGGACCAGTGAGCTCTGGTGGAGGCGCAGAGAGCCTCTAAAAACCTCATGCAGAGGCTTCGCGCAGCCCCTGCATCAGCTTCGAGATTCCGAGGATGCTGAGCACTCGCTTGAAGTTGTAGGCCAGCACGTGCAGGTTCATCTCGGTGCCGACGTTGCGCAGCGTGCGCGTCAGGAAGTGCGTGGAGCCCATCCAGTGCTTGAGCGTGCCGAAGACGTGCTCGACCGTCTGCCTTCGCACCCGCATCGCCATTGGGTTCCGGTCAATTCGGCGCTGCGCCGCTTCAACCACGTGTTCGTGTTCCCATCGACTGATTCGTCGGTATGGGCTGGGCGTGCACTGCGCCTTGATCGGGCAGCCCGCGCAGGCGCTGCTCCAGTAGCGGCGGATGTTCAGGCCATCTTCGTCCCGCGTGAAGCGATACGTTGCACGCTGTCCAGCGGGGCACACGTATTCGTCGTCACTGGCGATGTAGATGAAGTCCCCCTTGTGGAATCGCCCCTCGGCCTTCGCATTGGACGTCATCGGCTTGGGCACCGTGGCGGCGATTCCGTCGTCGTCGCACGCCTTGATCTGCACGCTGTTGAAGTAGCCGCGATCACCAAGGGCCTCGACGGCTTCGAGCCCCATCGCCTGCTTGGCCGCTTTGGCCATCGGATGCAGTTGCGTTCGATCGTTGCCAACGTTGGTCACCTCGTGCGCGACGATCAGGTGATGCTCGGCATCGACCGCGGCCTGCACGTTGTAGCCGACAACGCCAGTCACTTTGCTGTGGGTGCTCATCGCGCGAGCATCGGGATCCGTCTTTGAGATTTGCGCGTCCGGCTGGGCCTTCACTTGCACCTCCATGGCGTCGAGCTCACGCATCTGCTGGCGCAGGTACTTGATCTTGTCGTTCAGGCGCTTCGTCTTGGCCACCAGCTCCGGCTCCTGGACGCGATCGGCGGTGTCCAACGCACTGAGGTAACGCTCGATGTGCTGTTCAAGCTGCTCCCGCCGCCTTTGGATCTTCGTGACCGTGAAGTTCTGGTCCCGCGAGTTGACCGCCTTGAACTTGCTGCCGTCGACAGCGACAACCGCCTGCGTAAACAGCTTGAGCTGCCGGCAGAGTTCGATGAATCGGCGGCAGGTGTTGCGGATGCCGGGACCGTTGTCGCGTCGGAAGTCCGCGATGGTCTTGAAGTCCGGCGCCAGGCGGCCGGTCAGCCACATCAGTTCGATGTTCCGCTGGGCCTCGCGTTCCAACCGGCGACTGCTCTGAATGCGGTTGATGTAGCCGTAGAGGTAGATCTTCAGCAGAACCGACGGGTGATAGCCGGGTCGCCCCGTCGCGGCAGCCCGCGTTCCGTCGAAGCCGAGTGCGGCCAAGTCCAGTTCATCGATGAAGGCCTCGATCACCCGGACCGGATTGTCCTCGGCCACAAAGTCATCGAGGCATTCAGGCAGCAACGTGACTTGATGTCGATCCAGACCTTCCACGAATCGCGGCATGTCGCCTCCCAGGCTTGACCTGGGTCTCGACTCTAGTACCCTGCCGCTTGGGCCGTGAGCGGGTTTTCACACAGCCTCGCTGCATAGCCGCCCTTCAGATCAGCAAATGCGAACCGGCCTGGTCGTAAGTTCAAGAACCCCGAACGGCACGCCCAGACAGCCGTTCGCAGTTGCTGCGCAAACCGGTGCCTGCGCAATCATCTGGGCTCAAGAACTGTGGACGGCGACGGGAGGCGGTCGTCGACTCAGGCAAGATCGGCGCATCACGCCGCGCACACCCATCACGCCAATGCAGCCCTTGCCGATGCCCGAGACCGCCGCCACGGGTTTTTCCGCGCTGTTCGCCCTGGGCGTGCGCGTCGGCGATGCGCTTGCCGCTCGTGGCGAGACGGTGGCAGTGGCCGAATCCTCGGCCGGCGGCCTGGTGTCGGCAGCACTGCTTGCACGCCCGGGCGCCTCGGCCTACTACCTCGGTGGCGCCGTCGTCTACACCCGGCGCGCCGTGCGCCGCCTCACGGCGTTGACGCCGGCGGATTCCGTTGGCATCCGCTCCTCCAGCCTGCCCTGGGCGCGCCTGCTGGCACGCCACCAACGGCAGCGCTTCCGCGCCACCTGGGCCATCGCCGAGACGGGGGCGGCCGGCCCGGACGGCAATCCCTATGGCGACCCACCCGGCCACACCTGCCTCGCCGTGGCCGGGCCGGTCGAAGCGGACCGCCTGCTGCAAACCGGCGAATGCGGCCGCGCGGCCAACATGCTTGCCTTTGCCTGCGCTGCGCTTGCCCTGCTCGAAGAGGCGTTGACGGCCGCGCCGCCCGCGAATCCAGCGGAGGCCTCCGAAGGCCTTGCCGATCCACGGCGCTGACTTCCGCTCGCGGCCGGTGATGTCTGCGAGACCGAACCCGCTCGCGGAGTGAGCCGATTCCATCGCCCGCCCCCCGGCCGCTTCGAAGCCACAAAGGGACAAATCGGAACCACGGCTTCCGTTCGACACGAGCCGCCATTGAAAAGCCCCCGCGGACGGCCTACTGTCGTGATTCCCCTTGCCCTCGGAGAACGCGCATGAACTCCTTCCGCACCACCGCCATCGCGGCCCTCGCTCTCGTCCTGCCGATGCTGCCCACTGCGGCCGCTGCGGAGGAGTGGGCGGAGCTCAGCTGGAACGCCTCCCGGTACGGGCCGGGATCGATCATCTACCGCCGGGACCTGCTGGGCGCCACGCCGAACGAAGACGGCGGCGTCACCCTGGCGAACAGCATTGCCTCGTTTGAAATCACCGCCTGGTACCAGCTTTCCGACCGCTACCAGTTCAACGGCACGGGCGGCTCGGTCACGACGCGGATGGGCCCCTGTGAATTGACGCCGTCGCCTGAGTGCTCCGCGGCCCATGTCACGTTCGAGCTCGGGCACCTGTCCAACGGGGACACGCGGCCGTGGCAGGTGGAGATCTCGCTGCCTTGGCACGTGGACCTGCAGCCGGACGGTCGCCTGCCGCTCGAGACGATCCTGCCGGAGTTCCCTGAAGGCGGATGGAGCGAGGCGATGGGCCGCGTGGTCAACCCGCAGGACGGCACCAGCTACCTGACCCTGGACATCCGCAACACCGTCTTCCACCGTGCAGTCGCCGCCCCGGTGCCCGAGCCGGAGACGGCCCTGTTGGCGGCACTGGGAGTCGTCGCAGTGGCGGTTCGAACGGCACGGCGGCGCGCTGCCGCGTCTCCGGCACACACCGCCTGAGAGCGCGCTGCGGTGCGCGCGCGGCGACCGCGGGCCGGGCTGCATGACTCATCCGCGACCGATCCCGGCAGGCCTTGGCACGGCCCGCCGCGACATCGACCCATCCCCGTTCCCGCTCGCCTTGGCCGGGACGTGGCTGGCCATCGCGTTCATCCTGCGGGCTGGTCGCGCCTGACGCTGCCGCGGTTCACCCGGTGAGCTGCGCCGCCCCATAGCGAAGTCCGGGGTCGAGGCGGAGCACGCGGGCTGCAGCTTCTCGCTCGGGCGGTGGAAGCGGCACCAGGTCCGTCATGGCGCCCCCGAGGCTCGTGGCGATCGGCACGCCGTCGCGGTACACCACCCGGGCCCCCGCGACGCGTGGCAACCGCGGCCCGGGCACCAGGGTGCCGAGGAGGTTGGCGGGGTCGCTGGCAGCGAGGCACACGAGCGCGCCATCGGCGGGACGCCGGCGCACGTCGCGCATCAGGGCCACGGCCTCGGGCAGCGCGAACTGCTCGCCGGTCAGGCCCGCGATGAAGCGCCCGCCGCGCAGCTCGCCCCGTGCCTCCAGGCGGCGGCAGGTGCGCACCAGCTCCCGCCATGGCGGGAGCCAGGGCGCCTCACGCTCCAGCAGGCGCCACGCAATGATCCCGTGGCGGCGCAGCACGGTGCGCACCACCTGCTCCACGGCATCGGCATCCGGCGCGGCCGCCTCGGCGGTTGGGCGGCGGATGGGCGACCACCGCCCGGCGTCGGCCACGCTGCCGAGGCCGGGTCCCCGGCGATGGCGCGAGCGGGCCGGCGCTCGGCGCGAGGCCGGCACCATCAGCGCCCTGAGGCCGGCAAAGCTGTCGCTGTGGGCGCGTCCCCGCACCACCAGTTCGGCCAGCGCCTCCTCCACCTCGGTCGGCAGGAGGCGGGTGGCATGCTGGATGTCGTCGAAGAACGAGGCGCCCTGCGATTCGAGGTGTTCGGCCACCCGCTGTGCGCGGTGGCCCAGGGGCTGCTCATCCGGCGCCGCAGGCGCCAACCCGGACCACAGCACGGCATGGCGCCGCGGCAGCAGCACGACCGGTGTCGCGCGCAGCGAACCGCTCACACCGCCCGTGCCGGCTGCCACGTGGGGGCGCAGGCGCGTCCACAGTGTGCGGCCCGCGGTGCACAGCTCGTCGAGCCAGGTGCCGGCGTAGTCCTTGATGCGCGCAGGCAGGATCTCGCTTTCCCACGCCGCGGCGGGTGCCTCGAAGGCTTCCAGCTGCGACAGCACCGCGGCCAGGGCCTCGGGCCCTTCCAGCCGGCTCGACGGGGCGACGTGCTGCCACTCGAAGAGGAAGCGCATGAAGTCGCGCGGCTCGACCGGTTCGATCTCCTGGCGAAGGCGCTTCAGGGTATAGCGGTGAATGCGGGCCAGCAGGTGGCGCTCGCACCACTCGAGCGACGGTGCATGCGGCGTGAAGCGCCCCTGCAGGACCACACCTTCGGTCTGCAGCGCCAGCAGGGCGCGGTCGACCTCCTCCGGCACCAGTCGAAGCGGCGTCGCCAGGCCGGCGACAGACACGGGACCCAGAGCCCCGAGACGCGAGCGCAGCAGGTCGAGCAAGGCCGTCTCGCGGCTCTCGGGCGCCAGTGCATGGTCGGCCGGAGGCTGGATGGACGGCACCCCGACGCTGCCCGGGTAGACGGCCTGCACGGGCACCAGCCGCTCGGCGGCCACCCAGAAGCCGGCGTCGAGACGGGTGGCTCGCCCGTCGCGGGCCAGGCTGTCGAGCCATCCGGACCAGTTCGGTGTCGATGCCTCCGCATCGGTCACGACGCCGAGCGTGACCAGGGTCTCGTGCATCTCCTCGATGCTGCGCGGTGCGGGCCAGGCCTCGGCCCGCACGGCGGCGATGGCGTCGGCGTCCAGCTGGCCGAGGTCGTCGGCGTGATCCGGGTCGGCATAGCGACGGTTCAGCACGGCCTGCGTGCGCCGCTCCTCGATCGGCGCGTCGTCCAGGAAGGCGTAGGGTCGTGCGCCGAGTGCTTCGGCCGCGAGCGGCGAAGGGGCCGGCAGGTCGCGGCCCAGCACGCGAACCGCTCCGGACTCGATCCGGCGCAGCAGCGCCAGCCATCCATCGGCGTCCATGGCCTCGTGCAGGCAGTCGTCCAGCGTCTGGGCGACCAGCGGATGGTCCGGGATCTCGCGGGCGCCCGCGATGTTCTCCAGGCAGGCCACCTGATCGGGAAACACCGCGGCCAGCAGGTCTTCCGAGCGCATGCGCTGCAACTGCGGTGGCACCTTGCGGCCGCCGCGCATGCGCGGCAGCGCGAGCGCCGTGGTGGCATTCCAGCGCCAACGAACGCCGAACAGCGGCGCGTCGAGGAGCGCCTGCACCAGCACGTCGAGCGCGGTGTTGGAGTGCAGGTAGTGCGCCACATCGTCCAGCGGGAAGCTGTGGCTCGTCGACAGCGAGAGCACGATCGCATCCTCGGTGGCGGCCGCCTGCAGCTCGAAGTTGAACTGCCGGCAGAAGCGCTTGCGCAGGGCCAGGCCCCAGGCGCGATTCAGCCGGCTGCCGAAGGGTGCATGGATGACGAGCTGCATGCCGCCGGACTCATCGAAGAAGCGCTCGACGACGATGCAGGTCTGCGTGGGCAGGGTGCCAAGTGCCGCGGCACTGCGCGCCAGGTAGTCCACCAGCTGCTGCGCCGCCGCCACGTCGAGCCGGTAGTGGGCTTGTGCCCATGACGTCGTGGCAGCCGCGTCATGGTGTTCGAGCCGGCCCGCAACCTCGCCGCGCAGGCGCGACACGGCTGCCGACAGCTCCGCGGTGCGGCCCGGCGCCTCGCCCAGCCAGAAGGGAATGCTCGGCGGCGCGCCGTGGGCGTCCTCCACTCGCACCGTTCCCGGTTCGATCCGGAGGATGCGGTAGCTCGTGTTGCCGAGCTGGAAGATGTCGCCGGCGATGCTCTCCACCGCGAAGTCCTCATTGACCGTGCCGACCTTGTCGGCCTGCGGCTCCAGGGTCACGGTGTAGTCCCCGGTGTCCGGAATGGTGCCGCCCGAGGTCAGCGCCGTGAGGCGCGCGCCACGGCGCTCGCGCAAGCGGCCATGCACGGCGTCCCGGTGCAGATAGGCCCCGCGCTGACCTTGTCGCGTGCTGAAACCCTGCGACAGCATGCGCACCACCGCGGCGAACTGCTCGCGCGACAGGCCGGCATAGGGCCAGGCGCCGCGCACCAGGTCGAACAGGGCGTCCTCGTCCCACTCCCGGCAGCCGACCTCGGCCACGATGTGCTGGGCCAGCACGTCCAGCGGCGCACCCGGCAGGCGCAGGGCATCGAGCTCGCCGCGTTGCACGCTGTCGAGGAGCGCGACGCACTCCACCAGTTCGTCGCGCGATTGCGGAAAGAGCCGCGCCTTCGGTGTGCCGCCCACGGCGTGGCCGGAGCGGCCGGCGCGTTGGAGGAAGGTGGCGATGGAGCGCGGCGAGCCGATCTGGCAGACCAGGTCCACATCGCCGATGTCCAGGCCGAGTTCGAGCGAGGCCGTGGCCACCAGCACGCGCAAGGCACCGCCCTTGAGCCGCTGCTCAGCCAGCAGGCGAGCCTCCTTCGACAGGCTGCCGTGGTGGGCCGCCACCGCCTCGCGGCCGAGCCGCTCCGCCAGGTGGCGAGCCGCGCGCTCGGCCATGCGGCGGGTGTTGACGAACACCAGCGTCGTGCGGTGCATCAGCACCAGTTCGGCCACCCGCCCGTACACCTGCTCCCACTGGTCGTTCGACATGACCGCGGCGAGCGGCGTGGGTGGCAGCTCCAGCGCCAGGTCCCGGGCGCGCGTGTAGCCGATGTCGACGATGGCGCAGTCCGCCACGCCGTCGTGCACCTGGGCCGTGCCCACCAGGAAGCGCGCCACTTCCTCGATCGGCTTCTGCGTGGCCGACAGGCCGATGCGCAGCGGAGGCCGGCTGCACAGCGCCTGCAGGCGTTCCAGGGTGAGCGCCAGGTGGCTGCCCCGCTTGCTCGCCGCCACCGCATGGATCTCGTCCACGATGACGGTGCGCACGGTCGACAGCATGCGCCGGCCCGAGGCCGAACTGGTCAGCACGTAGAGGGATTCGGGGGTCGTCACCAGCACGTGGGGCGGCTTCTTCAGCGCCTGCTGGCGCTCGCGTGCCGGGGTGTCGCCGGTGCGCACGGCAGTGCGGATCTCTACGTCGGGCAGCCCCATCCCTTGCAGCTCGGCCCGGATGCCGGCCAGCGGCGCCTCGAGGTTGAGCCGGATGTCGTTCGACAGGGCCTTGAGGGGCGAGACGTAGACGACCACCGTTTCGTCGGCAAGTCCGCCGGCCACGCCTTCGCACACCAGCGCGTCGAGGGCGGCGAGGAAGGCGGTGAGCGTCTTGCCGGACCCGGTCGGCGCGGCCACCAGCACATGTCGACCGGCGCGAATGGCCGGCCAGGCCGCCGCCTGGGCAGCGGTCGGCTCCGGAAAGGCTCGGCTGAACCAGGCCTGGACGGCGGGGTGGAAGGAATGCAGCGGCAAGGGGGCTCCTGCGCGTGGGTCGTCGGATGTGATGGTGCGCGTTGCTGCGCCGCACCAGCTTGGCATGGACGGGTGCAGCACGGCAAGCGGTGCTCGTTGCGGCTGCTCTGGCGCAATGGCGGGGGCGTGCCGCGCCGGATAATCGGGCTTGCACGCCGCCTTGCAAGGCGTGGAGGCAGTCATGCGCATTCTCGTGGTCGAAGACGACCCCTTGCTCGGCGAGGCCTTGTCGGCGGGACTGCGCCAGCGCGGTCACGCGGTCGACTGGTTTCGCGACGGCCCCCAGGCCGATGCCGCCCTGGTCGCCGCCCCTTACGACGCCGCCGTGCTCGACCTGGGCTTGCCCGGGCGTGACGGCATGACCTGGCTGCGCCACTGGCGCGCCCGGGCCTTGAGCCTCCCGGTGCTGATCCTCACCGCGCGCGACGCGGTCGACCAGCGCATTGCCGGCCTCGATGCCGGAGCGGACGACTACCTGGTCAAGCCCATCACCCTTGACGAGATCGCAGCCCGGTTGCGGGCCATGGTCCGTCGCTCGGCCGGGCGCGCTGAGTCGGTCTGGCGCCATGGCGCGCTCGAATATGACCCGGCGGCCAAGCGGGTCGCCTGGCGCGGGCAACCGGTGGAGCTCACCGCGCGGGAGCTCGCGCTGCTGGAGGCGCTGCTCAAGCATCCCGAGCGGGTGCTGTCCAAGGCCCACCTGCAGGAACGGCTGTACGACTGGCACGGGGCCGAGCCCGAGAGCAACACGCTCGAAGTGCATGTGCACCACCTGCGGCGCAAGATCCATCCCGGGATCGTGCGCACCGTGCGGGGCGTGGGCTACGCGCTCGGCTCCGGTGAGGCCGCGGCATGAGCCTGCAACGCCGCCTGCTGCTGTACCTCCTCGTCTCGGCGCCGCTCGTCTGGGCGGCCGCGCTGTTCGTCTCCATCGACCGGGCGCGCGACGAGGTGAACGAACTCTTCGACTCCGAGATGATTCGCCTGGCGCGCCAGGTGCAGGCCACGCTGCCCGAGGCGCCGTCACCGGAGGCGCGGCCGCGACCGGCACCCCTCCCCGCGGGGCCCGCGGCCTCGGACCCCGCGCTCGGCGACGCCGACGTGCAGGACCTCGCCATTGCCGTGTGGGACCGGCACGGCGCGCTGCTCATGTCCGACCGCGAAGGCCAGCAGCTGCCGCGGCGGTTGCAGACCTCCGGCTTTGCCGATGAGTTGCTGGACGGTGAATCCTGGCGCATCTACTACCTTCAATCGCCCGAGGGTGACTGGCTGGTGGCGGCCGGCCAGAAAGCCTACGAGCGTGAGGAGCTCGTCTTCAGCCTGACGTCGAGCCAGGTGCTCCCCTGGCTGCTGGTGCTGCCGGTGCTGCTGGCCGCGATGGCCTGGGCCGTGCGGCGGGCCCTCGCGCCGGTGCGGCAACTCACCGTCGAGCTCGGCGCCCGCGACGCCGGCGACCTGCGCCCTGTGCCACCTGAACGCGCGCCAGAGGAACTCAAGCCGCTGCTGGGCGCGATGAACGGCCTCTTCCAGCGCATCGACGACACCCTCGCGCGCGAGCGCCGCTTCACCGCCGATGCGGCGCACGAACTGCGCACGCCGCTTGCGGCCCTGCGGGCTCAGTGGGATGTGTTGCAGCACGCGGACACCGGGGCCGAGCGCCGGCAGGCGGCCTCGCGCGTGGACGTCGGCCTCGATCGCATGGACCGGCTGGTCACGCAGATGCTCGCCCTGTCGCGGGTGGAGACGGCCGCGGCGCTGCCCCGGCCCGTGCCCGTGGACTGGCACGCCATCGTGGAGCAGGTGGTGAACGATTGCCTGGCACTCGCCCGCCGGCGGGACATCGAGCTTGCCTGCGAATGGCCGCCCTCCCCCGCCGACGCCTTTCCGTTGCTCGGCGACCCCGACCTGCTCACGGTGCTGCTGCGCAACCTGCTCGACAACGCCGTGCGCTATGCCCCGGTGGGCAGCGTCGTGAGCCTGCGCTTCGGTCGCGACCACCTCACCGTCGACAACGAGGGTGAGCCGCTGTCCGCGGCGCAGCTGGCCCACCTCGGCGAGCGCTTCCACCGGCCAGACGGCCAAGCCGAGATCGGCAGCGGTCTCGGGGTGTCCATCGCCCAGCGCATCGCCACCTTGCATGGCCTGGTGCTGAACCATGGGGCATGCGCGGACGGACGCGGCGTGCGGGCCACGCTCGGTTTCGCTGCGCCGGACAAGTCAGCTGGCTGACCGGCGTTGCGGTGCTTCGGCTGATCGTGGTGCCCTGACGCCGGGACGTCCGACCGCCCGAGGCAGGGACGAACGGTCAACGTCCCCGCGCTTTTTCCAGCAAGGCGCGAGCCTCCTCACGCCGCCCGCTGTCGGCGACCGCCCGCCCGGGACGCGCCGGCGCACGCAGTGCGCGCTCCAGGTACGGAATGGCCTCCTCCGCATGGCGCGACTCCACGAGGAACTCGCCGTAGAAGAAGTTCGGATCGATGCCGTCGGGATTGAGGGCCAGGGCCTTCTGCAGCAGCGTCTTGGCGCGCTCCTTGTCGCCGAAGCCGATGGGCCAGCCCGGCACCTTGTAGTACAGGACGCCGAGGCTGTTGTAGGCGGAGCCGTCGAGGGCGCGGCCGTCAAGGTCGATGGCCTGCTCGTACAGGGTGCGCGCCTGCTTGGCCAGGCCCAGCGCCCCGAGCCCGCCCCTCTCTGCGGCCAGCGAGCTCACGATGATGCCCTCCCAGACCAGCGGTTCGCTGCGCCCGGGAAAGCCCTGGCTCACCTTGTGAGCCCGCTCGGCAAGCGCCTCATAGCGCTTTTCGCGTTCGGCCGCGGGGGCCTGGTAGCGGGCCACTTCCCAACCGCGCTGCAGTTCGGTGACGGCGTCGTCGACCGGCGCGGCCACGGCGGTCCAGGTCACGGCCGAGGCCAGGCAGGCGACGAGGGCGGTGCGCAGCACGCTGCTCTTGAGCGGGATCGGGCGCGACGTTGGAATCGAGCAGGGTGAACGAGAGGACATGGTGGGTCTCCGGCGGTACGGTCAGGTGAGCGAAGGCGTGGCGGGGGGAAGGTGACGGCCTTGCGCCGACAGGCTGCGGTCCAGCCAGGTGGGCGTGAGACCGTTGAGGCGGACGGCCAGCTTCTCGGGGTAGCCGACGAAGCGCTCCGCCGCCTCGTCCTCGATGAAGCGGACCAGGGCCGCGGCCACGGTCTCGGGGGTGTCCATGGCGGAGCCGGTGGCGTCGGTGAAGGCTTGCGCGCGCGCGTCGTTGAAGCCGGTGCGGGTGCTGCGTGGGCCGAAGTACTGCACCCGCACCGGGCCGCCGGCGAGTTCGCGGCGCAGTGCCTCGGCGAAACCGCGCAGGCCGAACTTGCTGGCACTGTACGCCGCGTAGCCCGGCAGGCCGATGCGGCCGAGCGCGGAGCCCACGCACACCACCTGGGCATGGGGCAGACGCGACAGGTGCGGCAGCAGCGCCTGCGTGAGCAGCATGGGCGCGAGCAGGTTGGTGTCGAGCAGTCGGCGCAGGTCGGCCGGGGCCAGGTCGTCAAAGCGACCGAAGGCCGGCAGGCCCGCGTTGTGAATGACGACGTTGCAGCCCCAGTCCCTGGCCTGACGTGCCAGGGTGCCGGGCCCGTCCGCCGTGGCGAGGTCGGCGGCTCGCCAGTCCACCCGCTCGGGCGTCAGGCCGAAGCGGCGCTCCAGCGCGCGCGCCTGGGTGGCCAGCCGCGCGGGCGAGCGGCCGGTGAGCAGCACGGCCGCACCGGCCTGCAGCAAGGCCGTGGCCGCGGCTTGTCCGATGCCGCCCGCCGCACCCGTGAGCAGTACCCGGCATTCAGCGAGCTTCATGCCGGCACCCCCTGTCGTGCGGCAGCGTGCGAGTGGGGCAGCGGCAGGCCTCGGAACACATCGCCATAGAGACGGAAGAAGGCACGCGCCGCGTGGATGATCGCGTCCTGATCCACGGGGTCGTCGATGGCGTCCATCAGCAGCGCGAAGTGTGCGGTGTGCTCCTGGTCGAGCGTGCCGTGCGAGCGCAGGTAGCTGAAGGCCGCGTCGGGCAGGCCCAGGGGCGACTGGATGCTGTCGGCAGCGAGCAGCGCCAGCGAGACGCTCGTGCCTTCCAGCACGTGCACCATGCCGAAGAAGCCGAGCGGGTTGCCACGTGCGATGGTGTCGTAGGCATAGGCCACCATCACCTCGGTGGCGTGTGCGGGCCGGCCCCGGCGCACCGCCTCGGCATCCGCGCCGCAGGCACGCAGGTCGTCGAGGATCCATTCGTCATGGCCCTGCTCCTCCGCCACGTACTCGTCCATGGCCTCGTCCAGCCAGCGGTGCCGGTCCGGCAGCGCCGCCTTGCAGGCTCTCAGCAGCGGCACCGTGTGCCGGACATGGTGGAACGCCTCGGTGAGGAAGGCGATGTAGCTCTCAAGGGACACCTCGCCCTGCAGGCAGCCCTGGATGATGGGCGTGTGCAGCAGGTCGGCGCGCGAGGCCTCGGTGGCGGCCAGCAGGCGGGCGTGAAAGCCGGTGGACGGGGCGTGAACGGTCATTGCAACTCCGGGAACATGGGTTCGGAATGGGCCGCCAGCGCGGCGGCGTGGCGCTGCTGGATGGCGGCCCGCAGCGGGCGGCCGTTGGGTGTGGCGAGCCCGGCTTCCGGCGTGAAATCGCCCTGGGCTCGCACCCAGTGGCGCACCTGGGCGTAGTCCGGCAAGCTGGCATTCGCGGCCCGCACCGCAGCGTCCAGTGCATGTGCCGCCACGTCTTGCGCGGCGGGCCACAGCACCGCGCTCAACGCCGGTTGCCCATCGCCGAAGACGACGGCCTGGCCGATCGCGGGCTCGCTGCGCATGGCGGTCTCCACCCACTCGGGCGACACGTTGCGACCGAAGGCCGTGACGAGCACCTGCTTGCGCCTTCCGTGGATGTGCACGAACCCGTCGTCGTCGATGCGGCCGAGGTCCCCGGTCGGCCACCAGGCCGGGACTGCGGTCGGGTCCCCCAGGTAGCCGGCGAACAGGCTGCCCGCGACTTCGATGTCGCCCTCCGGCCCCACCCGCAGCTGGGCATGCGGCAGCGGGCGACCGGCGCTGCCGGGCCGATCGTCGCCGGGCAGGTTCAGCGTCTGCACCGAGGCGCCCTCGGACAGCCCGTACCCCTCGAAGGCCGGGATGCCCAGTGCCCGTGCGGCCCTCAGCACAGGCAGGCCGACCGCGGCACCGCCGACCGCCACGAACTTGAGGCTGGCCGGCGCCGCCTGTCGCCAGGTGGTGAGATGGCTGACCCACGCGCGCAGCATCTGCGGCAAGAGAATGAGACTGTCGGGCTGGTGCTGGCGCACGGCGGCGTCGAACACCGCCGCATTGAAGCCCGAGGAGCCACTCAGGCCGACGCTCGAGAGCGGCAACACGGTGCAGGCGGCGCCGCGGGCGAGCGGTGCGTCCAGGCCGGCGATGTTCTCGAGCAGCACGGCCAACGGCAGCGCGCACAGGTGATGCCGGATGCCCAGGGGCTCCAGGGCCTCGATCAAGCCGGCGGCAACCGCTTGCATGGCATCGGCGCGCAGGCAGACGCCCTTCGGCGCGCCGGTGGTGCCCGACGTGAAGGTCACCTTGCCGGTTCCGACCGGCATGTGGACGGGCGCCGCCGGCAGGCGAATGCAGGCGACGGTGTCGTCCGCGAGCGGCCAGGGCGTGGAGGTCGCGGGCGCGAAGCGAGGGGCCGCCTGCGTCGGCGCGAGCAGCGTGTCCACGCCGGCGGCGTGCAGCGCGTGCGCCACCTGCGGGGGCGTGAAGAACAGCGGCAGCGGGACGTGCACGAGGCCCGCCCGGGCAGCGGCCCGGTCCGCGACGACCCAGGCCGGCCCGTTGTCCAGCAAGGTGGCCAGGACCCGGGTGCCCGCCTCGACCAGTCGGAAGGCGGTTCGGGATACCTCCGCCTCGAGTTCGGCCGCTGTCCAGCGCCGTCCGGCGCCGATCAGCGCGATGGGGTCGCCGGTTGCGCTCATGCCTGACCTCCGGTCGTCCACTGGCGGAGCACCCGCGGCAGGTGGCCGGCCACCACCACGGGTTGGTGGGTGTAGTAGGTGCCCCACTGCCCGGCCTCGGGACCGAGGGCCGCCGGGTCTGCCGCGGCCAGCACGACGGGCGTCACGCCGATGCGCACGAACAGTTGGCGCAGCTCGGCGGTCAGCGTGCTGGCGACCCACTGCACGCCGAGGGACGCGAGATGCGGCGCCAGCAGGAAGATGAGCCGGCGCCCCTCACCGGCCCGTTCGGCGGCGAGGTGGCCGACCTCCACCACACCGGCCCGGGGGACGGGGAGCGGCGTGCGGGCGGCTAGCAGCACCTGCACCGGCGCCGACAGATAGCGTTCCAGGAAGAGAGGCGCCGTGCCGGCCGGCGTGTAGCCTGCCGCGGCGATGATGGACGCGCCGTGGCGCAGTGCCACCAGCGTCTCGGCGAAGTGCTGCACCTGCGCGCCATGGCGCGATGCATACACCCCGGCGATGAAGGTCTCCACCTCTGCCCGCGACGGGTCGTCCCGACCATGGACGGTGAGGCGCTGCGGCGTGAGGCCGCCTGGAACCGCAGGCCCCGCCGCGGCCGCGCGTGCCGAGGGTTGGGGTGACAAGGCCATGAACATTCGCTCTCCCATGAGCCGGCGTGGTTCGCCGGCCTTCGATGAGCGATGTTCCGTGCCGCGGATTAATGGCGGCTTAAGTCAAGGGTCTAGCCGGAGGCCTGGCGCGCCCGGTCACGGCGCATGCCTCGCACCAGCAGGCCCTGGTAGGCCGATCCGAACAGGCGCACCAGCTTGTCGAGCCACCAGGCGTCCGGGCCGACCAGCACGCGGCGTTCGTTGCGTTCGACGCCGCGCAGGATGCGGCGTGCGGCGGCTTCGGCCGAGGTGGTGTTGAGCAGCTTGTCGAAGCGCTTGCGCGAGACCTCCACGGGCTCGCCGGTCCAGGCCTCGGTGGCCGGGTCGACGCGGGCGCTGCGCGCGATCTGCGTGCGCACGCCGCCCGGGTGCACACAGGTGGCGCTCACGCCCTCGTTGGCCAGGTCGAGCTCCATGCGCAGGGCCTCGGTGTAGCCGCGCACCGCGAACTTGCTGGCGTTGTAGGGGCCGTTCATGGGGACCGACAGCAGGCCGAACAGGCTGGAGGTGTTGACGATGTGTCCGTCACGGGCCGCCCGCAGGTGGGGCAGGAATGCTTCCGTGCCCCAGACCACGCCCCAGAAGTTGATGCCCATGATCCACTCGAAGTCGGCGCGCTGCACCGCGCTGAGCGGGGCACCCAGGCTGACACCCGCGTTGTTGAACACGAAGTTCACACGGCCGTGCTCGGCGGCCACCGCGTCGGCCCACGCCACCATCGCGTCACGGTCTGCCGTGTCGACGCGGGCCTGCGTCACGCGAAGGCCGTCCCGCGCGGCCAGGCGGGCCGTCTCGGCGAGGCCGGGCACATCGACGTCCGACAGCGCCAGATGGCAGCCGCGGGAGGCGAGCGCCACGGCGAGCGCCCGTCCCATGCCGGAGGCGGCGCCGGTGATGGCCGCCACGCGGCCCGCGAAACGGTCGGTGCTCATGCGGCGGCCCTTCCAGTTGAGTCAAGTGGTCATTGCGGGTACGGCGGGCTGGCGAGCAGGCCGCGCACCGTGCTGCGCAGGCCGTCGGGCGTGACCTGCGTCGGCGGCACCGGCTCGCCGACCACCAGACCGACCCGACTCCAGAAGCCGCGTCGGAACGGCCTGACCATCGCTGCGCCCTTCTCCACCCGCGAGAAGAACGACCCCCACAGGTTCTGCAAGGCCATGGGGATCACCGGCACCGGGTTGCGCTCGAGCAGCTTCATCACGCCTGCCTTGAACTCGCCCAGTTCACCGTTCTTGGTGATGGCGCCCTCGGGGAAGATGCAGACCAGGTCGCCGTCGTCGAGCGCCGCGGCGGCGCGGGCGAAGGCCTGCTCGTACACCGCCGGGTTTTCGCGCTGCGGTGCGATGGGGATGGCCTTCAGCAAGCGGAACATCGTGCCCAGCACCGGTGTGTTGAAGATGCGATGGTCCATGATGAAGACGATGGGCCGGGGGCTTGCGCCCATCAGCAGCACCGCGTCGACGAAGCTCACGTGGTTGCACACCAGGATGGCGGCGCCCTCCGTCGGCAGCGCCTCGTCGCCCCGCACCTTGAAGCGGTAGATGACGCGCGTGGCCACGAACGCGACGAAGCGCAGCAGGTATTCGGGCAGCAGCAGGAAGATGTGGGTCGCCACGATCGCGTTGGCAATGCCCACGATGAGGAACACCTGCGGGATGCTGGCACCCAGCTTGAGCAGCAGGCCCACGGCCACCGAACTCACGATCATGAACAGCGCGTTCAGGATGTTGTTGGCCGCGATGATGCGGGCGCGGTGTGTCGGCGCGGAGCGCAGCTGGATGAGCGCGTACATCGGCACGCTGTAGAGGCCGGCGAAGAGGGCCAGCAGCGCCAGGTCGGCCATCACGCGCCAGTGGGCGGGCTGGGACACGAAGGCCGACAAGCCGAGCGGTGCCGAAGCCGGCAGGCCGCGGGAGGCGAAATAGAGGTCGATGGCGAACACGCTCATGCCGATGGCGCCGAGGGGCACGAGGCCGATCTCCACATGCCGGCGCGACAGCACCTCGCACAGCAGCGAACCGATGCCGATGCCGACCGAGAACACCACCAGCAGCAGCGAGGCCACCTGCTCGTCGCCGTGCAGCACGTCCTTGGCGAAGGACGGGAATTGCGACAGGAACACTGCGCCGAAGAACCACATCCACGAGATGCCGAGCAGCGAGCGGAACACGACCCGGTTGCCGTGTGCCAGCCTGAGGTTGCGCCAGGTCTCGGTGAACGGGTTCCAGTTGATGCGCAGGGCGGGATCGGTGGCCGGCGATACCGGCACGGCATGCGCCAGCACACGGCCGGCGATGGCCAGCGCCAGGCAGGTGAAGGCGACCCACTGCGCGCCCACCTCGGGAACGGCGATCAGCAGGCCGCCGGCCACGTTGCCGAGCAGGATGGACACGAAGGTGCCCATCTCGACCATGCCGTTGCCACCGGTGAGCTCGCGCTCGTTCAGGTGCTGCGGCAGGTAGGCGAACTTGACGGGCCCGAACAGCGTGGAGTGCACGCCCATGAGGAACACGCAGCCAAGCAGCACCGGCACGTCGTGCCGAGCGAAGCCCCACGCGGCCACGCCCATCACCACGATCTCGAAGGACTTCACGAAGCGGATGAGGCGTGCCTTGTCGTACTTGTCGGCCAACTGGCCGCTCGTGGCCGAGAAGAGCAGGAAGGGCAGGATGAAGAGCGCGCCGATCGCCAGCCCTGCCATGGCCGGGGGCAGCCAGCCGATCTGCAGCTGGTAGGTCACCATGACTGTGAGCGCGAACTTGAACAGGTTGTCGTTGCCGGCGCCGAGGAACTGTGTCCAGAAGAAGGGGCCGAAGCGGCGCTGTGTCAGCAGCGAGAACTGGTTGGAGTGCGGCGCGGAGCTCAAGCGGGGATCCTCGGCGGTTGGGCAGATGCGGCTGGGTTGTAGCACCGAATCAGCGGATGGTGATGGGGCGAGACCCGTGGCCGCTGCGCGCAAGCCACACGAACACTGAATCGGCCGTGACGGTTTCGATGCGGCCGGCGAATCGCTGTGCGTCCGGATGATCGTCGAAGGCGACGTTCGCGCTCGTCAACCGGGCGCCCAGCCGCTGCGTGGCCGACAGGCGCAGCACCGCCGGCCGGTAGCCCTGGAGCTGCAGCCACGCCTGGGCACGCCGGCGGTCTGATGCAGCCGGCTCGTAGGCCATTGCCAAGGTCTCGATTGCCCACTGGTTGGATTGCTGATAGGTCTGCGCCCAGGGATGGGCCACCATGCTGTAGCGGCGCTCGTTCAGCCGCGCAAGGCGCGTGTTGTCGCGCAGCACGGGCAGCAGCCGGGCCTGCAGCTCGGGCGACAGCACCACGATGCCGGCTTCGTAGTCGTGCAGGTCGTCGAGGAAGAACTCGCCGAGGCCCTGCCGGTACACGGCGGACACCGCCGTACCGCAGGCGTTGAGCTTGTGCACCACGCGCCAGCGCGTGCCCTCCCGATACGCAAGGCCCAGGTGCGAGTAGCGCTGGCCGTAGGCGCTCAGGTCCTGGCCCACGCGGGCGATGCCGACCACCTGGTCGGGCCCGGCCGACAGGTGCTCGGCGACGCGCTGGGCCAGCGAGAGGGCTCGCTGCACGGCCACCGCCGTCGGAGGGCGGGCTTCGCAGGTGCGGCCAGCCCGCGCCGGCGCAGCGCCCAGACCCAGCAGGCCCACCAGCAGCGTCGCCGTGAGGAGGCGCGTCATCGCGTCACCTGCTCGTTGTGCAGCAGCGCCCGGCCGATCTCGTTCGGGATGTAGGCGATCGCCTGACCCGCCGCCGAGATGACCCAGCCGGCGCTGAAGGCGGTGGTCACCACGACCGTGCCCACCGCCACGGACACGCCGCCCACCGCCTGGCCGCTGAGCCGGACGCTGGCGCGCGCGCCGTCGGAGGCCCGCTCCAGCACCCAGACGGCACCGTCGGCCGAGGCTTCCACGGCCACCACGGTGAAGAGGGCTCCGGCGGAGAGGAACATCGCGGGCGCCGCCACCGACACGGCCACCGGCAGGGCGGACAGCGCACTCGCTTCAGAGGCGCGGTCGTGGGCTCGAGCCGGCACGGTCACGAGGGGCAGCGCCAGGAGGGCCGCCAGCAGCAGCGGCGTCAAGGATCGAACGGTTTTCATGTCGGGGCTCCTGGGTGCGGTCATTCACCGCGGCGGGCATGGGCCCGGGCGTCGGCCAGATGGGCTTCGTGGGCGTCGCGCAGCGTCTTGGCCAGCGTGAACACCGTCGAGATGAGGAACAGCCAGCTCACCCCGAGGAAGGCCTTGTAGGTCGGGTTGATCTGCATGCGGTACAGACCCCAGGCGGTCAACGCCATCGCGAGGCCGAAGCCGCCCCACACCACCAGGCTCCACATCGGTGTGTCGCTGCGCTCGCGCTCGTTGTCGCGGATGAACTTCGACAGGGCGAAGGCGGTGGAAAGGCAGAAGACGTAGCCCATCACCATGAACGCGCGGTGCAGGTCCTCGCCTGGAAGGTAGGCGAGGCCGGTGCCGCACAGCGTGACGGCGAGGCCGAAGGAGACCCAGACCTGCAGTTTCCAGGCGCGGGTGTCGTGGCGGACGGTGGAAGTGTTCATCGAGTGGACCGGGGACGGGTTGGACATGGACGCATCCTCTGCCCTCGGGCCTTCGGTATCAATCCACCGCAGGTGGGACGCGTTTCAATGGCTGTCTGGTATCGTTTGGCGATACTTCGGATCCACTTGCCCCAGGCCTGCCATGAGCACCACCCTCGACCTCGTCACCGCCCTCAAGTCGGAGCTCAAGGCCGAGGGCGTGACCTATGCCGACCTGGCCGGGCACCTCGGCATGTCGGAGTCCAGCATCAAGCGCATCTTTGCCAAGGGCGACATGCCGCTCTCGCGCATCGACGACGTGTTGCGGGTGTTGAAGATGGATTTCGCCGACCTCGCGCGCCGGGTGGCCGATGCGCAGCCGCTTCGCCGCGAACTCACGCTGGAGCAGGAGCGAGCGGTGGTGGCCGACCGGCGCCTGCTGCTGCTGGCCATCTGCTGCCTGAGCCAGTGGACGGTGGAGCAGATCACGAGCACGTATACCCTCGAGGCGCCGCAGTGCCTCGTCTACCTCAAGGTGCTCGACCGCCTGGGGGTCATCGAGCTGCGACCGCTCAACCGCTATCGCCTCAAGGTGGCGAAGACCTTCCGCTGGCGACCGCACGGGCCGGTGATGCGCTACTTCCGCGAGCAGGTGGCCGACGACTACTTCAGCGGCGGCTTCGACGGGGCGGGCGAGATGATGATGCTGGTGCACGGGCAGGTGGGGCGCCGCTCCGCGGAGACGCTGGTCGAGCGGCTGCAGCGGGTGGGCCAGGACTTCGCGCAGCAGCACCTCGCGGACCAGCGCCTGCCGGCGGAGCAGCGCGAGGCCTACACGCTGGTGATCGGCATGCGCTCGTGGCTGTTCGCCGCCTTCAAGGACCTGAAGCGGGCCACAAGCTGAGTGCCAGGGCCCGGCCGGTCAGAGGATGCCGCGCTCGCGCAGCGCCTGCAGCTGGGCGTCGCTCACGCCCACCTCCCGCAGCACGGCCTCGGTGTCCTCGCCGAGGGTGGGCGCACGCCGCGTGATGGCGCCCGGCGTGGCGCTCAGCTTGGGAACGATGCCGGGCACGTCCAGCGTGAGGCCGTCGGCGGTGGTGATCGATTCGATCATGCCGCGGGCGCGGTAGTGCGGGTCTTCGGCGATGTCCCGTGCGGTGTAGATGCGCCCGGCCGGGACCTGGGCCGACTTCAGCGCATCCAGCACGTCGCTGACGGTGCGACGGGCCGTCCAGGCGCCGATCGCGTCGTCGATCTCGGCCACCCGTGCCACGCGGGCCGCGTTGCCGACGAGCGCGGGATCGCGCGCGAGGTCGCCGCGGCCGATGGCGTCCATGAGCCGGGTGAAGATGCTGTCGCCGTTGCCTGCCACCAGCACCCAGCCGTCGGCGCACGCATAGGCGTTGCTGGGTGCGATGCCCGGCAGCGCGGAGCCGGCCGCTTCGCGCACCACGCCGAAGGCGCTGTACTCGGGCAGCAGGCTCTCCATGCAGTTGAACACCGCCTCGTAGAGGGCCACGTCCACCACCTGGCCCTGCCCGGTGGCGTGGCGGTGGTGCAGCGCCATCAGCACGCCGATCACTCCGTGCAGGGATGCCAGGGTGTCGCCAATGCTCACGCCGACGCGAACGGGCACGCGGCCCGGTTCGCCGCTCAGGTGGCGCAGCCCGCCCATGGCCTCGGCCACCACGCCGAAGCCGGGCAGGTCACGGTTCGGCCCGGTCTGCCCGTAGCCGCTGATGCGCAGCATCACGAGGCCCGGGTTGCTGCGCGCGAGCGTGGCGTGGTCGAAGCCCCAGGCCTCCATCACGCCCGGCTTGAAGTTCTCGATCAGCACATCGCATTCGTCGATCAGCCGGCGCACCAGTTCGCGTGCCTCCGGCTGCCGCAGGTCGAGTGCCACGCTGCGCTTGTTGCGTGACTGCACCTGCCACCACACGCTGGTGCCCTCGTGCAGCAGCCGCCATTGCCGCAGCGGGTCGCCGCTGCCGGGCGGCTCGATCTTGATGACGTCGGCGCCGAAGTCGGCCAGCGTCTTGGCGGCGAAGGGGCCGGCGATGAGCTGGCCCATCTCCAGCACCTTGATGCCGCGCAGCGGCCCGGAGGGTGGCGTGTCCATGCGCGCTGGCTCCATGCGCGGGCGGGTCAGGCCGCCTTCTGTTCGATGAGGTAGGAGGCGTCGTCGTACTGGCCGAGCACGTCCACCAGCCAGGGCATGAGCTCGACGAGCTCGTCGTGCAAGGTGTAGGGCGGGTTGAGGATGAACATGCCGCTGCCGGCCAGGCCGAAGCCCTGGGCATCGGGCACCTGAACCGTGAGCCGCACGTGCAGCCAGCCCTTGGGGGCCAGCGTTTCCAGCCGGCGCGGCAGCTGCGCCGCCTCCAGCTTGCTGACCTGCGGGTACCAGACCATGTAGACGCCTTCCACGAAGCGCTCCAGCGCCTCGCGCAACGAGACGATCACGCGGCCGTAGTCGCCATGGCCTTCGTACGACGGGTCCATCAGGGTGACGGCACGGCGGCTTGACGGCGGCACCTGGCCCTTGAGGCCGTCGAAGCCGTCGCTGTCGCGCACTTCCACGCCTTTCGTCTCGGCAAGGAAGGAGGTGAGGATGCGGTGGTCGGTCGGGTGGCGCTCGAAGAGGCGCATCTGGTCGCCCGGGCGCAGCAGCATCTGGGCGAAGGCCGGCGAGCCGGGGTACTGCTCCATGCGGCCATCGGGGTTGAATCGCTTGACGAGCTGTACGTAGTCGGCGGCCAGCTCAGGCAGGTCGTCGCGATCCCACAGGCGGGCGATGCCCTGCAGGTACTCGCCCTTCTTCTGCGCGTACTGCCCTTCGAGCGAGTAGCCGCCGGCGCCCGCATGGGTGTCGATGTAGCGGTACGGCTTGTCCTTCTGGTTCATGTAGCGCAGCACGCGCGTCAGCACGATGTGCTTGAGGACGTCGGCGTGGTTGCCCGCGTGGAAGGCATGGCGGTAGGCGAGCATGGGCGGATCTCAATCGAAAGGAGCGGACGCCGTATTGTCGTTGCTTGCGTCCGCGGGCGGGATACCCGCGGGGTCGTCCAACCGGGAGAACTGCATCACGAGGGCATCCAGCAGCCGGCGTACCCGCAGCGGGAGGTGGCGCTGCGCCGGCAGGATGGCCTGCAGGGGAAAGCTGTCGCCCTGCCAGCCGGGCATCACCTCCACCAGGCGTCCGGCCGCCAGGTCGGCCCGCACGTCGATGCCGGCCTTGAACGCCAGGCCCAGGCCGGCTACCGCCCATTGGCGGACGAGGCCGCCGTCGTCGGCCACGCGGTTGCCTTCGACCTTCACCTTGAGCGACTCCGTGCCGCGGTGGAATGACCAGCGCAGCTCCGGGCGCCCGGCCACGTTGAGGGCAAGGCAGTTGTGGCGAGCGAGTTCGCTCGGGTGCGCCGGATGCCCGTGGAGCGCGAGGTAGGCCGGGGCACCGACCAGCGTGCGGCGGGTGTGGGCCAGCGGCCGGACCACGAGGGAGGAGTCGCGCAGGATGCCGTAGCGCACGGCCACGTCGACGCGGTCGCGCAGCAGGTCGTGGACCGAGTCGGACAGGTGGAGCACCACGCGCAGCCGGGGGTGCCGGGCCTGGAAGGTGTCGAGGAGCGGGCTCAGCACGGTGCGGCCCAGGTCCAGCGGCGCGGCCAGGTGGATCTCGCCGGACAGCTCCTCGCGCTGGGCGCTCAGCAGCGAGCGGGCGTCGTCGAGCACGCCGAGCGCGCGCACGGCATGCTCGCGGAGCAGCTCGCCCTCCGGCGTGAGGCGCATGGAACGGGTGGAGCGCTCGACCAGTCGCACGGCGAGCGCCGCCTCGAGCCGCTTGAGCGAGGCGCTCGCTGCGGCCGGGGTGAGTTCCAGCTGGCGCGCAGCGGCGCTCAGCGAGCCGGCCTCGGCCAGTCGCACGAAGAGTTGCAGCTGCGACAGCTGCAGGTCGGCGGGCCAGTTGGTCTTCAATTGACGTTTGAAAGTGTTGTCGCTCGGGTGGTGATTATCAAACGCCAGCCGGCTCCGTACAGTCCGGACATCCGAACATTGTGGAGAGAGCCCATGAAAGCCGTCGTTGCCTACGAGCCCCGCGCTGCCGACCATCCCGAAGCCCTGGTCGACACCACCCTGCCCGACCCCACGCCCGGGCCGCGCGACTTGCTGGTGCGGGTGGAGGCGGTGTCGGTCAACCCGGTGGACACGAAGGTGCGGCGCCGCGGTGGCTGGGCCGCCGGTGAAGCGAAGGTGCTGGGCTACGACGCGGCTGGCACGGTGGTGGCGGTCGGGGCGGCGGTGAGCCTGTTCAAGCCAGGGGACCGCGTCTACTACGCAGGCGACATCACCCGAGCCGGCAGCAACGCCGAACTCCAGGTCGTCGATGAGCGCATCGTCGGGCCGATGCCGACCAGTCTGGGCTTTGCCGAGGCGGCGGCCCTGCCGCTCACCGCCATCACGGCCTGGGAGCTGCTGTTCGACCGCTTCGGGGTGACGCAAGACAGCGACGGCACGCTGCTGGTGGTGGGGGCCGCCGGTGGCGTGGGCTCCATCCTGGTCCAGCTCGCCCGACAGATGTCGGGCATGAGGGTGGTGGGCACGGCGTCGCGGCCGGAGACCCGGGAGTGGGTGCTTTCGCTGGGCGCCCACGCCGTGATCGACCACGCCGCGCCGCTGGGCGACGGCTTGCGCCAGGCCGGCATCGGTCCAGTGGCGATGGTGGCCAGCCTGACGCACACCGACCGGCACTACGCCGCGCTCGTCGAGGCCCTGGCGCCGCAGGGCCGCCTCGGCCTGATCGACGATCCGGAGACGCCGCTCGACGTCATGGCCCTCAAGCGCAAGTCGCTGTCCCTGCACTGGGAGATGATGTTCGCCCGCTCCATGTTCCAGACACCGGACATGCAGGCACAACACGAACTGCTGGCCCGGGTGGCCGGCATGGTCGACGCGGGCACCCTCCGCACGACGGTGGGCGAACACTTCGGCACCATCAACGCGAGCAACCTGCGCCGGGCGCATCAGCTCGTCGAGAGCGGCCGCGCGCGCGGCAAGGTCGTGCTCGCCAGCTTCTGAGCGGCAGTCGACACGCCCGCGTCGCTTGCACGAAAGGCCTTGCACCTGCGCGACAGCAGGCCTTTCCGAGATTTCGTACGATCGTCCGTTTTCCAGCTTTCCTTTCCAAGACAGGATCCACCATGAGCTCATTGTTCGACCCCGCCCGCGTCGGTGACATCCCCGTGGCCAACCGCATCGTGATGGCGCCGCTGACCCGCAATCGCGCGGGCGCCGGCTATACGCCGACCGACCTGACGGTCGAGTACTACGCCCAGCGTGCGAGCGCCGGCCTCATCGTCACCGAGGCGGCGCAGATCATGCCGGAGGGCCAGGGCTACCTCGACACCCCGGGGATCTACTCGCCCGAGCAGGTGGCTGCCTGGAAGAAGGTCACCGACGCCGTGCACGCCAGGGGCGGACGCATCGTGATCCAGCTCTGGCACGTGGGCCGCATCTCGCACGTGTCCCTGCAGCCGGGGGGCGTGCCACCGGTGTCGTCGACCGACCGCGTGGCGGTGGGCAAGGTGTTCACCAAGGAAGGCTTCGTCGAAACCTCGAAGCCGCGCGCACTGCGCACGGACGAACTGCCCGGCATCGTGGCGGCCTACCGCCACGCCGCCCGCTGCGCCATCGATGCGGGCTTCGACGGTGTGGAGGTGCACGGCGCCAACGGCTACCTGATCGACCAGTTCCTGCGCGACAGCATCAACGACCGCACGGACGAGTACGGCGGCAGCATCGAGAACCGCACGCGGCTGCTGGTCGACGTCATGACCGCAGTGGTCGAGGAGATCGGTACCGGCCGCACGGGCGTGCGACTGAGCCCGGTGACGCCGGTCAACGACGCGGGCCAGGACAGCAATCCGCAAGCGCTCTTCAATCGCGCCGTGGAGCGGCTGGCGCCGCTGAAGCTCGCCTTCCTGCACGTCATCGAAGGCCAGACCGGCGGCGCCCGTGACGTGGCCCCGTTCGACTACGAGGCGCTGCGCACGCTGTACAAGGCCGGCCACGAGGCCGGCGCCTGGATGGTGAACAACGGGTACAACCGCCAGATGGCGATGGACGTGGTGGCGTCGGGTGCAGCCGACCTGGTTGCCTTCGGCCGGCCGTTCATCTCCAACCCGGACCTGGTGCGGCGCCTGAAGGAAGACAAGCCTTTCGCCCCCATGAATCCGAAGCTGCTGTACGGCGGCGGTGCCGCGGGCTACACCGACTACCCGACGCTCTGACGCGGTCGCGGGAGGGGTGAAGCGCAGGCGCCTCACGGCGCCTGCCCGTCGGCACGTTCAGCGCTTGTGCGCGGCGAGCTTGCCGCGGAACAGCTCGGCGATGCCGACCTCGCGGGGGCCGGGGATCAGCTCGAAGCTGTCTCCGGCCGACAGCGTGCCGGGCTCGCGCACCGCCAGGTAGAAGCCGCACCAGCCGTTGGCCACCATCAGCTTGGTGGCCTGGTTGAAGCCCATGACGGCATTGAACTTGAAGCACGGGAAACGCGGCTCGCTCACGGCCAGCGTGCAACCGGGAAAGCGCAGCAGGTCGCCGATCCAGGCGCCTGACTCCAGCAGGCCGCTCAAGGTGAGGTTCTCGCCGAGCGCCCCCGGTGCGAGCGGTTCACCCCAACCCGACACCTTGGCCTGCGCGCGCACGGTCTGCCAGAACGGATAGTGCTCGGACGGGTAGGCGTACACCGCCTTGGAAAGCCCGCCGTGGACCGACAAGTCGGCCTGTTCATCGCCTTCCAGCCCGAGCGGGCGCACCGCCACCGGCCCCTCGACCGGTCGCTTGCGGATGCCGGTGAGGACGGGTCGCCCGCCGATGTCCATCTCGGCGGCGAGGGCCCGATTGACGCTCAGCAAGCGGCCGGTCATTTCGGACCCCGCCAGCCACGGGTCGCAGCCGCAGCCCGGGCGCCCTGCGCCCCGCCGACCCATTGACCGAACAGCTTGGCGGCGGGATGGCTCACCCGAAAGGCCCGCATCACGTGCACGGGGCTCACCATCCGGGCATCGCCCTCCACGACGATGGCCAGCGGCTTGCGATCCCGCTGAAGCCACATGGCACGTTCCACCACCGTGTACGCGCCCTCCGAGGCGGCGAGCGCGAGCGCGTTGCCGCCGGCCGGGGTGCTGCTGTACCAGGGCGCGGCGGGGGCCACCCGGGCGGCGCGCCAGAGCGCGATCTCGCCCAGGTTGGCGCCGGAGCCGGCGGCGGGCGCGATGAAGCGGGCGCCCGACTGGGAGAGCCGCACCAGCGCGGCCGCGATGTCGCGCTCGCCGAGCAGGCCGGCCGGGTCCGCCGCCTTCTTCCCCTTGCCCGTCACCGGACCGACCAGCAGCAGGTCGCCCGAGGCGACGTGACGGCGATCGTGGGCCAGGCCCTGCTTCTCCAGCTTGAGTTCGATCTCGGGCGCGTTGGTCATCGAGGCGTCGACCTCCCCTTGCTCGAGCGCTGCCAGTACCGAGGCACTGCTGCCCGGCACCAGCTTGACGACCAGGCCCGTGTCGCGGCCGAAGGCGCGCTGCAGGGACGACGCCAGGCCGGAGTCGACGAGCGACTGCTCGACGCCGAGCAACAGCGGATCGGCCATGGATTTCTTCTGGATGGCCTGGGCGGCCGAGGGCAAGGCGGCGGCCAGGAGCGAGATCAGCAGGGGGCGGCGGTTCATGGGGCGTGATCTTACGATCCCGACGGGCGGCAAGCTGTAAGCCTTGGCAGGTGCGGCGGGCCGCGACGGCCGCTAGATTCCGGCCCTCTCGGCATTACTTTGGAGACACCATGAAACGAGCGCGCGGCGTGCCTGAATCACCTGCCGGCTGGGCCTGGTGCGAGGCCTGCAG
Source organism: Rhizobacter sp. LjRoot28 (assembly GCF_964253025.1). Lineage (NCBI taxonomy): Bacteria > Pseudomonadati > Pseudomonadota > Betaproteobacteria > Burkholderiales > Sphaerotilaceae > Rhizobacter > Rhizobacter sp. LjRoot28. The sequence goes on along the minus strand of NZ_CAXUQC020000001.1, from coordinate 4,311,033 downwards.
CGACCGGCTGCAGGAGATCGAACCCCGCCTCACGACGGCGGACTGCGACGAATTCGCCGCGGTGCTGTGGAACGCCGACGCGGCCGGCGGCATGCCCCCGGAGCTGGCGGCCGAGCGCTTCATGGGCGGCCGGCCGGAGGCGCCGGGCCTTGCCTGAGCGTCAGGCCGGGGGCGTCAACACCCGGCCGTCGCTGTAGAACGCGCGCAGGTTCTCCAGCACCAGCTCGGCCATGGCCCGGCGCGTCTGCACCGTGCCGCTGGCGATGTGCGGCAGCAGCACCACGTTGTCGAGTTCGAACAGTTCGGGCGGTACGTGCGGCTCCGCCTCGAACACATCCAGCCCGGCGCCCGCAATGCGCCCGGCCTGCAAGGCGGCCACCAGCGCCGCCTCGTCGATGACGCTGCCGCGGGCCACGTTGATCAGAAAGCCCTCGGGTCCCAGGGCGTCGAGCACGCGCGCGTCGACGAGGTGCCGCGTGCCGGCGCCGCCCGCGACGATCACCACCAGGAAGTCGGCCCATTCGGCCAGCGCGACCAGCTCGGGCTCATGCCGCCAGGCGACGTCGGCCACCGGCCGGCGTGCGTGGTAGCGGATGTCCATGTCGAAGCCGCCGGCTCGGCGGGCGATCGTCCGGCCGATGCGTCCGAGACCCACGATCCCGAGGCGACGGCCACTGACGCGGTGGCCGAGCGGGTAGCGCGCCTTGAGCCACCCTCCCTGACGGACGTAGCGGTCGGCTGCGCTGATGCCGCGAGCCGCGTCCAGCATCAGGCCCATGGCGAGGTCGGCCACGCAGTCGTTGAGCACGTCCGGCGTGCAGCTGACCTGGATGCCGCCCGCGGCGGCCGCATCGAGGTCGACCAGGTCCACGCCGACGCCGAAGCTCGCGATGACCTGCAGTCGCGGCAATGCAGCGATCAGTGCGGCGTCCGCGCCGACGCCGGCGGAGGTGACGAGGCCGGTGAAGTGCTGCCCCTGCGCCGCCAGAAAGGCGGCCGGGTCGGCTTCTTCAGCGAGGCGGTGGACGTCGAACTCGGCCGCGAGGGCGGTCTCGAGCTCGGGCAGCAGGCGGCCGTGCTGCAGCAGGCGGGGCGTGGGGCTCATGGTCGTTCAGTCCAGGCGCACGTTGCCGTCCTTGGCCACCTTGGCCCACTTGGCCTGTTCGGCCGCCTGGAACTCGGCGAACTGCTTGGGCGAGTTGGGGCTGTACTCGAGGCCGAGCGTCTCCATGCGGGCCTTCGTTTCCGGCTGAGCGATCACCTTCTGCAGTTCGCTGTTCAGCCGGTTCACGATGGCAGGCGGCGTGCCGGCGGGAGCGAAGATGCCCTGCCAGCTGGCCACGTCGAAGCCGGGCACGCCCGACTCCTGCAACGTCGGCACGTCGGGCAGCGCGCGGCTGCGCTGGGCGGAGGTCACCGCGAGCGCCCGCACCTTGCCGGCCTGGATGTGCGGCAGGGCCACCGTCACGGTCTCGAAGCTCATGGGCACCTGGCCGGCGATCACGTCCTGGATGGCCGGGCCGCTGCCCTTGTAGGGCACATGCAGCAGATCGATGCCGGCCAGCAGCTTGAGGGTCTCGCCCGACATGTGCTGGGACGTGCCCTGCCCGGCCGAGGCGAACGCGTAGGACCCCGGCTTCGCCTTGGCCTTGCCGATGAGTTCGCGGGCCGTCTTGGCCGATTCGCTCGAGGTGACCAGCAACACGTTGGAAATGCTGCCGAGCAACATGACCGGGCTGAAGTCGCGCGCCGCGTCGTAGGGCATCTTCGGCGACAGCGCCGGGTTGATGGCGTGCGTGGCGATGGTCCCGAGCAACAGCGTGTAGCCGTCGTTGGGAGCCTTGGCCACGCTGTCGGCGCCGATCACGCCGCCGGCGCCAGCCTTGTTCTCGACGATGACGGTCTGCTTGAGCGAGATCTGCAACTGCGCCGCCAGGTGGCGGGCGAGGATGTCGGAGGTGCCGCCGGCCGCGAACGGCACGACCAGTTTGACGGTCTTGGCGGGCCAGCCGTCTTGCGCAACCGCGGCGGGGCTGATGCTCAGTGTGGTGGCGAGGGCGCTCAGGCCCAGGAGGAAGGTGCGGCGTGCAGACATGGCGGGTACTCCGGATAAGGCGGCGACGGGCCCAGCGCCCGCGTTGGACTCGACACGTCAGTTGTCTGACAACGTCGATGCGGAGTCATCATGTCAGCCTGAGCGGCGCCCGGGCATGGGGGTAAACCAGCACGAAAAGCGCTTGCAATCCGCCCCTCTAGTTGTACGATGACATACAACGTGCGGTTGTCGCACGGCCTGCCCGTTCGGGCCATCTCGGAGCCACCATGAATCCCCAAGAGCTGCAAAAAGCGTTGTCGTCCGGCCTGCTGTCGTTCCCGCTCACCGACTTCGATGCCGACCTGAAATTCAATCCGACGGCCTATGCCAAGCGCCTGGAGTGGCTGATGCCCTACGGGGCTACCGTGCTGTTCGCCGCCGGCGGCACCGGCGAGTTCTTCTCGCTGGCCCCGGACGAGTTCACCGACGTCGTGAAGGTGGCGGCCGAGACCTGCCGCGGGCAAGTGCCCATCGTGGCCGGCGCCGGCGGCGGCACGACCCTGGCCATTCAGTACGCCCAGGCCGCGGAGAAGGCGGGCGCCCAAGGCATCCTGCTGCTGCCCCATTACCTGACCGAAGCATCCCAGGAGGGGCTGGTCGCCCACGTCAAGGCCGTCTGCGACAGCGTCCGCATCGGCGTGATCGTCTACAACCGCGCCGGCATGCGCCTCACCCCTGCGTCACTGGAGCAACTGGCCCAGGCGTGCCCGAACCTCATCGGCTACAAGGACGGCGTGGGTGACATCGAGTTGATGGTGTCCGTGCGTCAGCGCCTGGGTGATCGCTTCTCCTACCTGGGCGGCCTGCCCACGGCAGAAGTCTTCGCCCACGCCTACCGTGCGCTCGGCGTGCCGGTGTACTCCTCGGCGGTCTTCAACTTCATCCCGCGCACGGCGATGGAGTTCTACAACGCGTACGCCGCCGGCGACCAGGCGACCACCAGCCGTCTGATCAACGACTTCTTCCTGCCGTACCTCGAGATCCGCAACCGCGGTCAGGGCTATGCCGTGAGCATCGTCAAGGCCGGCGCCACGCTCGTGGGCCACAGTGCCGGCCCCGTGCGGCCGCCGCTGTCGGACCTGAAGCCGCGCGAAGTCGAAGACCTGCAAGCCCTCATCGCCCGCCTCGGCCCGCAATAAACCACGCAGGACCCGACGATGAAACAGAACCTGATCGGTGGCGCCTGGGTCGACGGCCCGCGCGCCACGCGCAACATCAATCCCTCGGACACCCGCGACCTGATCGGTGAGTACGCGCTTGCCGATGCGGCCCAGACGCGCACCGCCATCGCCGCGGCCCAGGACGCAGCGCCGGCATGGGGACTGAGCACGCCTCAACAGCGCTTCGACGTCCTCGACGCCATCGGCAGCGAGATCCTGGCACGCCGCACCGAATTGGGCGACCTGCTCGCCCGCGAGGAAGGCAAGCGCATGCCCGAGGCCGTGGGTGAGGTCACCCGCGCGGGCAACATCTTCAAGTTCTTCGCTGGCGAGGCACTGCGCCAGGCCGGTGAGGTGCTGGGTTCGGTGCGCCCCGGCGTGGGCGTGGAAGTGACGCGTGAGCCCGTCGGTGTGGTCGGGTTGATCACGCCCTGGAACTTCCCCATCGCGATCCCGGCCTGGAAGATCGCCCCGGCCCTCGCTTTCGGCAACACCGTGGTCTTCAAGCCGGCCGAACTGGTGCCGGGCTCGGCCTGGATGCTGGCCGACATCATCTCGCGCAGCGGGCTGCCGGCCGGTGCCTTCAACCTGGTCATGGGCCGCGGCACCGAAGTCGGTGCCACGATGCTGGAGGACTCCCGCGTCAACGCCATCAGCTTCACCGGCTCGGTGGCCACGGGCCAGCGCGTGGCGAGCGCCTGCCTGTCGCGCTTCGCCAAGTTCCAGCTGGAGATGGGCGGCAAGAACCCGTTCGTCGTGCTGGATGACGCCGACCTGGCGGTGGCGGTGAACTGTGCCGTCGACAGCGGCTTCTTCTCGACCGGCCAGCGCTGCACGGCCTCGTCGCGCGTGATCGTCACCGAAGGCATCCACGATCGCTTCGTGGAAGCGGTGGCCGAGCGCATGCGCGGCCTGAAGGTGGACGACGCCCGCAAGGTGGGCACCGACATCGGCCCGGTGGTGGACGACCGCCAGCTGGCGCAGAACCTCGAGTACGTGAAGATCGGCAAGGACGAAGGCGCGCGCCTCGTGGCCGGCGGCCATGCCATTGCCACCAATGCGGACGGCCAGCCGGGCTACTACATGGCCCCGGCCCTGTTCGCCGACACGGAGCCGACCATGCGCATCAACCGCGAGGAGATCTTCGGCCCGGTGGTGAGCGTCCAGAAGGTGCGCGACTACGACGAGGCGCTGCACCTGGCCAACGACACGCCCTTCGGCCTCGCGTCCGGCATCGCGACCACCTCGCTCAAGCACGCCACGCACTTCAAGCGCCACGCGCAAGCCGGCATGGTGATGGTCAACCTGCCGACGGCGGGGGTGGACTATCACGTGCCCTTCGGCGGTCGCAAGGGGTCGAGCTACGGTCCGCGCGAACAAGGGCGCTACGCAGCCGAGTTCTTCACGACGGTCAAGACGGCCTACACCCAGGCCTGAGGCGACCCCCGGCGACTTGACACCAGTCGCCGGGTCGTCGACCATCGAGGACGGTTGTACGACAACCGATGACCGGCCATCCCGGGCCGGCTCTTCCAGATCGAGCAGTTCCATGGACCAGCCCACCGCCCGCCCGCCTCATACCATTCGCATGCATGCGAACGACAACGTCGCCATCGTGGCGAACGACGGCGGCCTGCCCGCCGGCACGGTGCTGCCAGGCGGGCTGGTGCTGAAGGACCAGGTGCCGCAGGGCCACAAGGTGGCATTGGTGGACCTGCCCGAGGGCGCCGCCGTCCGGCGTTACGACGTCGCCATCGGCTTTGCAGCCCGCGACATCCCGGCCGGCAGCTGGGTCCATGAGCGACTCCTGACCATGCCGGAGGCCCGTGGCCTCGAGGGGCTGCCGATCGCGACGGTGCGGCCGCCGACGTCTGCGCCCCTCGAGGGCTACACCTTCCAGGGCTACCGCAATGCCGATGGCTCGGTGGGCACCCGCAACATCCTGGCCATCACGACGACCGTGCAGTGCGTGGCCGGCGTGGTGGACTTTGCCGTCAAGCGCATCAAGGACCAGCTGCTGCCGCAGTACCCGAACGTCGACGACGTGGTCGGCCTCGAGCACACCTACGGGTGTGGCGTGGCCATCGACGCACCGGACGCCATCGTTCCCATCCGCACCCTGCGCAACATCAGCCTCAACCCGAACTTCGGGGGCGAGGTGATGGTGGTCAGCCTGGGGTGCGAGAAGCTGCAGCCCGAGCGCCTCCTGCCGCCGGGCACCATCGCCATCACCGACCAGCGCGGGGACGCCGCCAATGCGGAGCTGGACGTCGTCTGCCTGCAGGACGCCCAGCACGTGGGCTTCATGTCGATGATCGAGTCGGTCATGAAGACCGCGCGCGTGCACCTGGAGCGGCTGAACCGCCGGCGGCGCGAGACGGTGCCGGCCAGCGAACTCGTGGTGGGCGTGCAATGCGGTGGCAGCGATGCCTTCTCCGGCGTGACCGCCAATCCCGCCGTGGGTTTCTGCACCGACCTGCTGGTGCGAGCCGGCGCCTCGGTGATGTTCTCCGAGGTGACCGAAGTGCGCGACGGCATCGACCAGCTCACCTCCCGCGCGACCACGCCGGAGGTGGCCGAAGCGATGATCCGCGAGATGGCCTGGTACGACGCCTACCTGGACAAGGGTCGTGTCGATCGCAGCGCCAACACGACACCAGGCAACAAGAAGGGCGGGCTGTCCAACATCGTCGAGAAGGCGATGGGCTCCATCGTCAAGTCGGGCTCGGCCCCGATCTCCGGCGTGCTCTCGCCCGGCGAGAAGCTGCGCCAGCGCGGGCTCATCTACGCCGCCACGCCGGCCAGCGACTTCATCTGCGGCACCTTGCAGCTGGCTGCGGGCATGAACCTGCACGTGTTCACGACCGGCCGCGGCACGCCCTATGGGCTGGCCGAAGTGCCGGTGATCAAGGTGGCCACGCGCACCGACCTCGCCCGCCGCTGGCACGACCTGATGGACGTGAACGCCGGCCGCATCGCCGACGGCGACGCCACCATCGAGGAGATGGGCTGGGAACTGTTCCGCCTGATGTTGGACGTCGCGAGCGGCAAGAAGACCTGGGCCGAGCAGTGGAAGCTGCACAACGCACTCGTGCTGTTCAACCCGGCTCCGGTGACCTGAACGGTCGCTCGAAGTCCCCGTCTTCGGAACGCGCCTTCGGGCGCGTTTTTCATTGCACGGCCGTGCACTGTGACCAGGGTATATGGGTTGCTTTTCACATCGTGGACGACGGTTCTCGCCTTCCGAATGCTGCGGCGCCCTCCTGACATGGGACTATGCAAATGTTGCATGACCCCCCCGGTCACGGTGCTGATGGCAGGCGGACAATGTCGCCACAATGATTTGACGGGTGTCCTTTTATCCATCGGACATCGAATCCGGTCCGTCACCCAGTGACCGAAGTGCCCGAAGCGGCATGGGGCGAGCCCCCTGAAAGCGCCTGCGCCAGCAGGTTCGCGAGGCTCGCCCGATTCCGCTTTTGAACTTTGATGATTGGAGCCAACGTGAACCAACCCCAACTGGAAGGCCTGCGCCTGAACGTACCCGCCTATGTGAAGAATCAGCGGCTGATCTCCTGGGTCGCCGACATCGCCGCGCTCACCGAAGCGCGCGACGTGTACTGGTGCGACGGCAGCACCGCGGAGTACGACCGCCTGTGCGCGCAGCTGGTCGAAGCCGGAACCTTCAAGAAACTGAATCCCGAGCTGCGGCCCAACAGCTACCTCGCCCTGAGCAGCCCGAGCGACGTGGCCCGCGTGGAAGACCGCACCTTCATCTGCTCCGCCAAGAAGGAAGACGCCGGCCCGACCAACAACTGGACGGCCCCGGCCGAGATGCGCGAGTTGCTGCAGACCGGCGACAAGGCGCTCTTCAGGGGCGCCATGCGCGGGCGCACCTTGTACGTCGTGCCGTTCAGCATGGGCCCGCTGGGTTCGCCCATCGCCCACATCGGCGTCGAGCTGTCCGACAGCCCGTACGTCGCCGTCAACATGAAGATCATGACGCGCATGGGCCGTGCCGTGCTCGACGTGCTGGGCGAGAACGGCAGCTTCGTGCCCTGCGTGCACACCGTGGGTGCGCCCCTGGAGGCCGGCCAGAAGGACGTCAGCTGGCCGTGCAACACGACCAAGTACATCGTCCACTATCCCGAGACCCAGGAAATCTGGAGCTATGGCTCCGGCTACGGCGGCAACGCGCTGCTCGGCAAGAAGTGCTTCGCGCTGCGCATCGCCTCCACCATGGGCCGCGACCAGGGCTGGCTGGCCGAGCACATGCTGGTGCTGGGCGTCACCTCGCCCGAAGGCAAGAAGAGCCACGTCGCCGCGGCATTCCCGAGCGCCTGCGGCAAGACCAACTTTGCGATGCTCATTCCGCCGGCCGGCTTCGACGGCTGGAAGGTCACGACCATCGGCGACGACATCGCCTGGATCAAGCCGGGCGCTGATGGCCGCCTGTACGCCATCAACCCCGAGGCCGGCTACTTCGGCGTCGCGCCGGGCACCAACAGCCAGACCAACGCCAACTGCATGGCCAGCCTGACCCGCGACGTGATCTTCACGAACGTGGCGCTCACTGACGACGGTGACGTCTGGTGGGAAGGCATGACCGACACCCCGCCGGCCCACCTGACCGACTGGCAGGGCAAGGACTGGACGCCGCAGATCGCCCGTGAGACCGGCGCCAAGGCCGCCCACCCGAACGCCCGTTTCACGGTTGGCGCCCTCAACAACCCGGCGCTCGATGCCGAGTGGGACAACCCGGCCGGCGTGGCGATCGACGCCTTCATCTTCGGGGGCCGCCGCTCCACCACCGTGCCCCTCGTCACCGAGGCACGCGACTGGACCGAAGGCGTGTACATGGCCGCGACCATGGGCTCCGAGACCACCGCTGCGGCCGCTGGCCAGCAAGGCGTCGTGCGCCGTGACCCGTTCGCCATGCTGCCGTTCATGGGCTACAACATGAGCGACTACTTCCAGCACTGGCTGAACCTCGGCGCCAAGCTGCAGGCCGCCGGGGCCACGCTGCCGAAGATCTACTGCGTGAACTGGTTCCGCAAGGGCGCAGACGGCAAGTTCGTCTGGCCGGGCTATGGCGACAACATGCGCGTGCTGAAGTGGATGCTCGAGCGCGTCGAGGGCAAGGCGCAAGGCAACGAGAACCTCTTCGGCGTGACCCCGCGCTACGAGGACATCACCTGGACGGGCCTCGACTTCACCCGCGCTCAGTTCGATGAAGTCATCGGCATCGACAAGGCGGCCTGGCAGACGGAGCTCGGCCTGCACGGCGAGCTGTTCCAGCAGCTGGCCTACCACCTGCCGGCCGAACTGACGGCCACCAAGGCTCGGCTGGAGCAACGCCTGGCGGCGCTCTGATGGCGAGTTGATCCGGATCGGACCGCGCCCCTTGTCGGCCGGTCCGGCCACCGGCGCCACGAAGAAAGGCCTCGCATCGCGAGGCCTTTTCTTCTTGTGCCCGCGGTACGGGCTCCCCGGTGGCCGATGTCAGCCCAGGCGGCCCATCGTCAGTTCGATGCGCAGGCTGAAGAAGCTGCTCTGGTGGTTGAAGAAGTCGCCCGGACGCGGACGGTGACCCGCACCGCGGTTGTCGTCGTGATGGTGGTGGCCTTCGCCACGCCCGCGGCCGCAGCCGGCGTCGTCGTTGCCGCCGAGGAACACACCCGAAAAGGCGATGCTGATCAGCGAGCTCAGCCGGCTGAACGCGTCCTTGTACTTGTCGACGAGCGCGCCGCCCTTCTTGAGGTCCGTCTCGTTGATGTACTGCTGGTCGACCTTGCGCACGCGTCCGTTGTCGTCGACCGCGACGAAGCCCTTGCCGGCGGGGTTCTCCTGCAGCACGTTGCCGTCGCTCACCACGGCGTCGAGCACACGGCCCCAGCCCTTGGCATCGTCGATCTTCAGGTCGCCGGTCTTGTTGCTGTCGACGCCGCTGATCTGAACACCGTAGTCGCCGTTGGTGATGGTGACGCGGGACGACAGGGTCTGGGACGGATCGTTCTTCCACGGCGTGGTCTCGATCGTGACCTTGGTGCCGTCTTCCAGGGACAGGGTAGTCGTGCCCCAGAAGTCGAACTCGTGCTTGCCGTCGATGTTCATGTGCGGATCGCCCCAGGCCTGGTACGTCTCGCCCGTCTTCTTGTTGTTGATGGTGACGGTGTTGTTGTCGTCGGCCGTGATGCGGTAGTTGTCGTTCTCGAACACCGCCTTGCCGCCCTGCATGCTGGTGCGCGCGTTGGTGGGGTTGGTCTCGCTGGTGGTGGGGAAGCAGCCGCCGACGGCGATGCTGGCAGACACGTTGACTTGGGTGTGGGTGAACATTTCTCTCTCTCCCGGTGGGTTGACGTTGGGCCTGGGGCGCGGCGTGAACGGCCGCTTGGAAACGGATGCCATTTCAGCCGTGCACAACCTTTCCGGCCAGATGGGACGTGCGATAGCTGTGACTGCCCCTAGCTGGGGTGCGCCCGAGGGGGCGTGACACCGGCGCTCACCTTTTGGGGGATGTCGGCGGGCAGTCGCTGTCTTAGACTGCGCCGACCCCTGGTGAGACCGACACACAGCGGCCGCCGGGCAGGGAGGACCCATGGCAAACCTGTTGATCCGCAGCGGCCCGCGAACGGCCGGCCCCTACACGCCCGAGGAGACACGGGCCTTCATCGATGCCGGCAGCGTCGCGCCGGACAGTCTGGCCTGGACGGAGGGCCTGCTCGACTGGGCACCTCTGGACCAGGTGCTCACGCTGCTCACGGGCCGCCCGGCATCCGAGGCGGCGGCCGAGTTCACCTCGCTCGACCGGCGGCGCGTTGTGCCCGACGGCGTGCGTGGCTTCAGCTGGGGTGCGTTCGTGCTCGGGCCGTTCTGGTCGGTCGGCAACCGCGTCTGGGTCGGCCTGTGGGCGCTGGTCCCGGGCCTCGGGCAACTGGTGAGCGTCTGGCTGGGATTTCACGGCCGCGAGCTTGCCTGGCAGCGTGGGCGTTGGGCCGACGTACAGAGCTTCCAGGCCGCGCAGCGCAAGTGGTCCGTCGCGGCGGCCGTCGCCTTGCCGCTGCTGGTGGCGGGACTCGTCGCGCTCGCCCTGGCCGTTCGAGGCCAAGGCGCCGGAGAGTCGGCCGAGGCTCGGCCTGCCGAGCCGACCCGACCCGCCGCGGAGCCGCGCCGGGCACCCGCGGGCGAGGCGCCCGCTCCCATCACCGAGCGACCGATCCGGGACGCACCGGACCGCGAAGCTCCGGTGGCCGAGCGACGCGCCCTGGCTTTTCCCGCGTCGCGTGACAGCTTCGAACGCGCGCTGCGCGACCGCGGTCCGGAGCAGGTGCAGTCCATCGCAGGACGACCCACGGCCATGCAGCGCGAGCAAGGCGTGCTGGTCTACGTCTACCGCGAGGCGACTTTGAATCCAGCGTCCGGCGCGCCCGATGCGGCCGCCTTGGTGCTGTTCATCGACGAACGGGCCGGCGTATTCCGCTACATCGAGGAGACCGAGCGATGAACGGCCCGTGCGAACTGGTGCTCACCACCACCCCGGCTGACTTGCCCGAGGCGTTGCGTGAGGCGGCGCTGGCGCACCTGCGTGCCGCCACGCAGCATTCGATCGAGGAACTGCGCCGCCTGTTGCACGAGCCCCAGCCCGTGCTGGCGCGCCCGCGCGACCTGGCCGAAGCGCAACGCCTGCAGGCCACGCTTCGCCAGGCGGGCTGGCACAGTGAGCTGCGGCCTTTGCCCGTCGCCCCGGCCGAGGGCTTGGCCTCGCCGCTGTCGTCGGCGGAGGCTCAAGGCCAGCCAGCGGGCGGCCGGGGTGCCGCAGCGGCGGAGCGCGCCTGCCCCGCGTGTCGGCACCGGAATGCCGCCTCAGCCCGCTTCTGCGGGGAATGCGGCGCCGCCCTTCCCGCCGGCGGTCTTCCGCCCGCTCCTGCCGATGAGGGCTCCGGCGCCTTGGGCGCGGCGGCCCGTTCCATGGCCGGCTTCGTGGGGCTGCCACCCGTTCGCGGTTTCAGTGTCGGCGACCTGCTCGGCGAAGTCTTCAAGCGCCGCAGTCCCAGTGAAGTGGAGGACCACCTGCTGGCCGGCACCCTCAGGGCCACACCCCCCTTGGCGGACGTGAGCCCCGACTGGCCGCGGCCCTGGCTCTTTGCCCGGCTGTTTGCCTCGGCGCTGTTGCTCTACGCGATCTTTCACCTGGGCTGGCTCGTCTTCGGCAACACCAACCTGCTGCCGGGCCTGATGGTGATCGGCAGCTTCATCGTGCCGCTGTCGGTGGTGGTGCTGTTCTACGAGTTGAATGCGCCGCGCAACGTATCGCTCTTCCTCATCACGAAGCTGGTGCTGCTGGGCGGGGCGGGGTCACTGCTGATCTCGCTCGTGCTGTTCCGCTTGGGCAGCGACATCTCGAGCCTGATCGGCGCTTCGGCGGCCGGGTTGATCGAGGAGACCGGCAAGCTGGCCGCCGTTCTGCTCGCCACGCGCTCGCTGAGTCCGGTGCGCTACCGCTACACCTTGAACGGGCTGGTGTTCGGCGCGGCGGTGGGCGCGGGCTTCGCCGCCTTCGAGTCGGCCGGCTATGCCTTCAACACGCTGCTGAAGCAGGGCAGCCCCGATGCCATGTCCGGCATCATCCTGTTGCGGGGTGTGCTGTCCCCGGCGGGGCATGTGGTCTGGACGGCCCTGGCGGCCGGGGCCTTGTGGCGGGTGAAGGGGGCGCTGTCGTACCACGGCACGATGCTGGCCGACGGCCGCTTCCTGCGGCTGTTCTTCACGAGCGTGCTGTGTCACGTCATCTGGAACGCGCCGTTCAGCATCGGGCACTGGAGCCTCAAGTACCTGGTGCTGGCCTTCGTGGCCTGGGCGGTCGCCCTGTCGCTGGTGCAGGACGGTCTGATGCAGGTGAAGCGCGAGCAGCGTTCCGCGGGTGTCGGTTGAGCCGGCTTCGCCCTGCCCGTCGGCATGCCGGGTGCGGCGACGATTCGTCGCACCCGGCGCCGCTTCAGATCACAACTCGAACACCAGGTACTGCATCACCCGCTCCTGCGGCATGAAGCCCTGGGTGGGCGCGTCCGGTTCGGTGTGGTACGAGGTGTAGCTGACGCGGCCCTGGCCGACGCCGAATGACACCGTCAGGGGGCGTTGGACGGCTTCGGACTGGCCGGTGAAGGTGACGGGGCCCGAAGCCCAGGTCTTCACGGCGGCCTGCTGCGCCGGATGCACGCCGGCCATCACGGCCCAGCCGTCCAGAAAACCTTCGACGTGCACCTTGCCGTCGGCAATGCAGGGCCCGTTGACGCAGCTGACGCCCTGCAGCCAAGCCGCCAACGTCCCGTCGACCGAGGCGTTCACGATGAGGCCCGAATCACCGATCTGCGCGGCATTGACCGCCTCGGGCTGGTCTGCTGGTGCCACGCTCCCTTCGAAGTCGAGGTAGGCCGGAAAGACCTGTTCGACGATGTCGTAGGCCTGGTCGCTGGCGTAGATGCGGCCGCCGGCCTCGACATAGGCGCGCAGGGTCGCCACGTTTTGCGGCGTATTCAGAGCGCCCTCGTTCAGGCCGCAATTGAAGAACACCACGCTGTGGTTGAAGATGTCGGCCTGTCCGTTGTTGTCGGCATCGACGAACAGTGCCTCGGCATCCTTGTAACTGCCAGCCAACGAGTCGTCGCCGTCGTACAGCGTGAAGGCCTCGGTGCCCGGCACCAGCCGGCCCTCCGCCACTTGGCCGTAGCCGAGCTTGGCCAGCACGTCCTGGATGTTGTCGAATGCGCCCGTGACCACGGCGAACTTCGATGCGGAGGCCGGCGCCAGCGCGACCGTTCCCACGTTCAACGCGCCGTCGCCCGTCACCGTCAAGGCCTTCTCCAGCGTGAAGGCGCCCTTGACCGCCACCAGCGTGGGCGACGCGGGAACCTTCGCGGTAAAGGTGAATTTGCCATCGGCGCCCGTACAGGCTGCCGCCCAGGAGGCGGTGGGCGGCGTGCCGCACGGGAGCGCCGCCAGCGGGCGTGCCTGGCCGGCTGCCGTGCCGGCCGCGCTGTCCTTGACGTAGACGAGGGCGTTCGCGATGGGTGTCGTCGCATCGGGCGCGGTGAGCTGGCCCGACAGCGTGACCGTCGCCGCGGCCGGCGGTGGCGGGGCCGGCTCGTCGCCGCCGCCACCTCCGCAGGCTGCCAGCAGCGACGCGCCCAAGGTCAGCGTCGCGAGTTTCACGCGAGAAGTGTTCATGGGGTACTCCAGTCGAATCGTTGAAAACGAACCGCCAAGTATCCCCATCGGTACGACTAGCGACACCCCTTCACGGGCGAACACCCCCTTCAGTGGGGGCGGCTCAATTCGCCTGCGGCCCGACGTACAAGTGGCGATGCGTGGCCCACAGTACGGGGCGAAGGCCTGCGAGAAAGGGTTCGTCGAAGTCGCCGCGTGCCGTTGCCTGAAAGCGCATGAGCGCCAGGTCGATCGGGCTGCACACGGCAGGCCCCGGCGTGTCCGCTGCGTCCGACGGGTTCAGCAACACCGCCCGTCCGAACGAGCCGACGCCATCGGCGGCGTGGTCATCGAAGTGGTCCACGCCCCAGTCGACCGCGGGTGCCAGGCAACGCGTCAGCTCACCCAGGGCGACGCCCAGGTCGATGACCATGGTGTAGGCCGTCGCCTGGGTTCCCCCGGCGCGGGGCCAGTCACCCACAGGGTCCACGAGGGGATCGGCCCAGCGACGGCGCATGGCCCGGGGCCAATGGGCCGTCGTCCAGGTGTCGAGCCACGCCAGGGAGGCCAACGGATCGCAGGGGCGAGCCAAGGAGAGTGCGGCCGGCAACCGCCCCTTCAAGCGGGCGAGTCGACGTTCGCGGCTGGCAAGCAGTTCCTCCAGCTCGGCGTCCCCGGTACCCCGATGCCATGGCGGCGGCTCCGCACCGTAGCCCCGCAACAGCCGGGGCTGCACGAAAGGCAGACTCATCGCGGGTCGTAGGCCCCGCTGACGGCATCCGAGACCAGCGCCGCCCACTCGTTTCTCAGCCAGTTCACCGAGGACGTGGGTCGCTGGTAGTGCGCCACGACCACCGCCTCGACGTCGAGCTCGACCTGCGGGAGGGAGGATGCCGGCGCACCCTGCAACAGCACGACGCGACGGTAGCTCGTCATGTCGTCGCGGCCGTTCTGGGGGTCGAGGTCCAGGTCCCAGCGAAAGCCCGGGTGGCGCTGTACCACCAGTTCGCCGAGCAGCAATGCCACGTCGAGGAGCAGCGAGTAGACGATGTCCTCGCCCTGCCGCAAGCTGGCGAGCCAATGGGCGGTGCTGGCATGGCGGGGATCGTGAAGCGCGGGCCAGTGGGCATTGGCCCATTGGTGAAGGGCCTGCACTGTCGGTTCCCACGGGCCGCCGTCGAGCGCAGGGCGAATGTCAATGCCGACCGGGTCCAGGAAGCGGGCCAGGCCCGCAAGCCGTTCGGGCTTGTGGCTCATCAGGTGAGCCAGGTTCTGGTGGGCTTGGGCGTCGGTCCAGCGCCGGGGTGGACCGACGTGCGGCGCCACGTACGGCGGGTAGTCGCGCAGACGGGCCGCCAGTCCGGTGGCGGACGGCGTGCTGCGTGAGCGAACCTGACGGGTGAGCCATTCGAGCATCGGCAGCCTGTGGCCTCAGAACCAGCCCTTGACTGTATCAAAGAGCCCCTTGCCGGCCTGGTCACCCGCGAAGGCCCCGATGGCGCCGCCCACGAGACCACCCACCACCGTGCCCACGCCGGGAAAGATCGCGGTGCCGATGGCCGCGCCGCCCACCGCACCCCCCCAGCCCCCGAGGGCGCCGCCGGCAACGCCGCTGGCCGTGCGGCCGGTGTTCTCGCCGATCCGGTTGCCATCGGCCTGGAAGGCCTGGCCGATCGACACGGCGTCGAGGACCACGCCGACGGGGCGGGCCACCTTGCCCACGTTCTCGAGTACCACGCCCGATCCGCGCAACATGCGGTTGTCCGCGAGCGTCTTGACGTCCTGCGCCACCTGGCCGCGGGTGGTGCTGCTCTGGCCGGTGCGGCCCACCTTGGATTCGATCTCGATGCGCTGCGACATGCGCGGGTCCTGCGCCGGCAGGTCGACCACGACGTCGACCACGCGGGCCCCGCCGTTGCGTGGCTGCTCGGTCGACACGACGGCGTTGGGCAGCGTCGCATAGCGGGCCGCAATCGCGTCCCGTGCCAGCGAGCCGTTCGTGTTGTTCGCAATGGACGAGTGCACGCCAGAACTGCGATTGAGCGAACCGGCGGGCGACGGATGCGGCCGGTCGAGGAAATCGATGCCGCTCTTGTCGAACAGTTCCTTGAGCGGGCCGGTGAAGCCGCCGCGGCCGGTCCAGGCGCTGGTGGTCGGCTCCCATCGCTTGGTGAGGATGGGGTTGTCCACGAGCAGCCGCGTGCCGCTTTGCAGCAGGCCCTGCCCTGCGCCGGCGAGGCCGCTGGGCACGAAGGCCTGCGCGGCGCTGACGACTTCGCTGTTGAAGCTCGCGGCGTCGGCGGGGCTGCTGGCGAGCAGTCGCGTCTCGATCGCCGCATGCGCTTGCGACGCCGCGCTCGGGTTCTGCCGCGCCGCGTCGGCCACCCATTGCCCGAGCTGGCGCGTGTTCACCGTGCCGTTGCGCGGGTCGGTTGCCTGCTGGACGAGCGCGCCCGCGTGGACGGCCGGATCCGGACGCTCCGTCGTGCGGTCGGTCGGCGTCGGGCGAGTCGACGGGGTCGATGAAGAGATCGCGGCGGCGGACATGGCGTTTCTCCTTGGGTGTTGCGCAGGAGCTGTCACCGTAACGGCCGGGGCGCCATCCAGCCAGCTGGGGCCGCTCCCAGCTCGGGCTGACCCGAGGGGCCGCGGCGGAAGCCACGTTCGGCGCGGCGAGCCTCGACGCGGGTCAGGTGCGGGTGCATTCCAGCAGCAGACGCACGGCCGCGGCAGCGATGTTCGTCGTTCGAGCCCTGCGCCGCGTCCTGGCCCGTGGCCGCTCAGACAGCGTGGTCGGTCGAGCAGTAGGCCTTGAGGCGATCGCCCACGCGGCACAGGTTGTAGGACTCGCGCCAGCTCCCGCACGAGCCGCCATCGGCGTCCAGCAGTTCCCATTGCACCGTCGCCACCGCCGCGTGGGCCCCGAGCGGCGTCACGCGAAGGTCCTCGTACCGGCAGGAGCGACAGCCACGCGCGTAGTAGGCGTCGACCACGCGCCGGAAATACGCGGCGATCTCCGCCGACGTGGCGAAGACATCGGCCGAACCCGCCGCATGGAAGGCCAGGTACGGCGCGTGATACCGCGCGGCGATGGTGGCGCCGTCGAACGAGCCGAAGGCTTCGACGAAGTCGTCGAAGAAGCGCCGGGCGAGCGAGTCGTGTGCTGAAGACGTCATGGTGTGGGGTCACGCCGCCGCGGGTCGCTCCCGACGGCTCGCGGACGCGTTCTCAGCGGACGATGGTGGCGCTTCACTTGCTTCACGGCAGCCAGGCGATGTCCCCGCAGGCCGACAACCACTGGCCGCCCGGCTGACCTGCCGGCGCGCGAACCTTGATGCCGTACTGCGCGTCGAACCGAGGCCACGAGATCACGGTGCGCTCGGCGTCCGCTGGCAGCACGAACACCTGGTTCGTACCGCAGCCCGTTGATCCGATCACTCCGCCCGGAAGAGGAAACGACTGATCATCCGGAAAGATGGGCGCCACGACCGAGCCCGACATGTTGTACATGCCGGCAATCCAGCGACCGTCCGGAGACCACGTGGGACTGACGAATCCGTAGCTCATCGCCGTCGCTTCGTCGGGCACCTTGGTGATCCGGCGCAGTCCCGTGCCGTCCGCTCGAACGACCCAGATGTGGCCGTCCCAAGCCGTGCCACGCGACTCCCTCCAGGTGAACGCCAGATGGGTTCCATCGGGGCTGGCGACCAGCGTGCTGGTGCCGCTGACATAGTCCCCGAAGTCGCCATTGATCGGAAGGTCGAGCGTGGCAACCAGGCGGGACGTTCTCTCGGACGGCGATGAGATGTACAGCGCATTGGCAACGAGGTACACGTACTGCCCGTCCGGCAGCCATGCGGCCGGACTCGAGATCACCGTGTCGTCCTCCGTCAACATGGAGCCGCGTTTGACAACCGCGCCTTGCTCGGCGTCGAAGATCGTCAACGGGTTTTTCTCCGACGAGAACACACCCTGTGAACTGTCGTGCCAGAAGGTCAGGATTTGCTTGCCGTCGGCGGACAGTTTGGGCCGGTCGAACGACGCGTGAATCGTGATGTCGTCGCGTGTGCGGGTCCATGTTCGGGTGCTGAAGAAGGCGATCGGTACGGTCCCTGCGTAGGGATGCAGCTCCCAACGAAGAACCGTGTCGGCTGACGCGCCAGCCGTCCAGCGCGCTTTGGCCTTTTCGAGGGTTGGCAGGGCCGTGCGTTCGCCCGTGCGCAGGTCGAACACCACCGCATCACCGGCCGGGTGATTGACCAGCATCTTCCCCGGCAGGTTGGTGTCACGGTAGGTGGTGATCTCTCCGGCCTCACCGGCTCCTGGTGTCGGCGCACCCGATCCACCGCCTCCGCAGCCGGCGGCGGCCAGCAGGGAGGTTGCCGCAACGGCGGAGAGCAGGCGCAGGAGGGACATGGTGGATCCTGGGAGGGTTGATGCTCGGGCCTGAACGGAACGCCGCAGGCGAGGTGCTTCACGGAAGCCAGGCGATGGCCCCGCAGGTCGTGAGCCACTGCGCACCGGTGTTCTCAGGATTGCGCACCTTGATGCCGAAGGTGGCGTCGATCGCGGGCCAGGAGATGCGGACCTTGTCCGCCGTGGCCGGGAGAACGAAGACCTGGCTGCCGCTGCAACCCGTCGTGCCGATGACCTGCCAACCCGAGAACTCGTCCTGCGGGTAGTCGGGCGCGATGGAGGTGCCCTGCATGTAGAAGACCCCTGCGACCCATGCGCCGTCGGGCGACCACACCGGATTCCCGAAGCTGTAGTCGAGAGGAGAGTCAGGGTCAGGGACGGCCGTCAGCTTGCGAAGCCCGGTTCCGTCGATGTTCACAACCCAGAGGTGCGAGTCCAGCGAATTCTTGCGCGGCTCGTGCCACGAGAACGCGAGGCGCTTGCCATCCGGGCTCACGCTCATCGACGAGTTGGTCGACACGGGCCGTGTGCCGAGCGCGTCGTTGTCGGCCAGCGGCAGCGTGGCGATCTCGGTGGAGGTCGGTGAGTCAGGGCTCGACACGAACAAGGCGTTGCCTGCCAGATAGACATACCGTCCGTCAGGAAGCCATGCGGCTGGTTTGGAGAAGACGAGTTCTCCGTCCAACTGGGAACCCCGCTTGAGAATGTCGCCGTTCAGGGCGAAGACGGTGAGCTGCTTGTCGGTGACGCTCTCGCCCCCGGGTTCGTCGTACCAGAAGGTCAACAGCGAACGTGCGTCGGGCGCGAGCAGCGGGGTGGTGTAGCTCGGCGGAAGGGGCAGGTCGGCACCCAACGGGGCAAACGTCCTCGCGTCGAAGAGAGACACCGGCCAGACGTCGGCACCGATCGACGTGTTGTAGCGCAGCACGGCCGTGGAACTCCCGCCGGCGGCCCAATGGTCCGCGTCGGCGTCACGGGCAGACTGCGGCAGGGCGCTTCGCGCGCCGGTACGCAGGTCCACCACGAAGTCGTTTCCGGTCTGGTCGACCAACAGCCTTCCCGGCAGGTTGGTCTTGCCATAGGTGTTGGCCTCGGCCTCGGGCGACCCGTTCGGCGGCGGGGTGGCGGTGTCGACGCCGGGGCTTCCGCCACCGCCGCCGCAGCCGGCTGCGAGCAAGCCGGGCAGCAGGGCTGCGAGACAGCATGTACGGATCATGGGCATGGATGGACTCGACAGGACTGCAACCGCGGCAAGGGGGCCGTCGGCTGCGCGGTGCAGCCGACGGCCGCCTGCGTCACGGCCACGTGAGACAGAGATGCGCGGTCGGCCTCACGGCATCCAGTGCACCGACCCGCAAGTCGACAGCCACTGACCACCGGCGCCGCCGGCGGCCCGCACCTTCACGCCGTAGGTGGCATCGAAGCGCGGCCACGAGACGCGCACCTTGTCGGCCGCTGCGGGCAACACGACGACCTGGCTGTTGGCGCAGCCGGTGGTGCCGGTGACCACGCCGCCGAGGAAGGGCTCGTCGGGGTAGACGGGCGCGGTGGACGTGCCTTCCATGTGGAACACGGCCGCCACCCATTGGCTGTCGGGCGACCACGTGGGTTCGCCGTAGGTGTAGGACACGGCGGCGGCGGGGTCGGTGGCGCTGGTGAGCTTGCGCAGGCCGGTGCCGTCCACGTTGACGACCCAGATGTGGGAGTCATCGGTGGTGCCGCGCGGCTCCAGCCAGGACAGGGCGATCTTGGTGCCGTCCGGGCTGACGGACAGCGTGCCGGTGCCGTTGATGTAGCCGGCGTCGGTTTCGCTGTTCGCCGGCAGCGGCAGCTCGGCGATGAGCGTCGAGCCCGCGGACGTGGGCGAGGAGGCGTAGAGCTTCTCTTCGACCATGTAGACATAGCGGCCGTCAGGCAACCAGGCGGCCGGGGTGGTGGTGATCACGGCACCGTCGAGTTGCGAGCCTTGCTTGACCACGGTGCCGTTTGCCCGATTGAAGACGGTGAGCTGCCGATCGGCCCGGGTCTCGCCCGCCGACTCGTCGTACCAGAAGGTCAGGAAGTGCGCGCCGTCCGGCGACAGCAGCGGCTGGGTGAATCGCGACGACACGGTCGCGTTGGAAGCCGCTTGCCAGGAGCCGGTGTCGAAGAAGGCCAGCGGCCAGGCGGCAACGTTGGTGTCGGTGGTGTAGCGGATGGCGACCTTGCCGGCGGCACCCACTGACCAGTGGTCGCTCGTCGCGCGGTCGGCCGTCGCGGGCAGCGCGGTGCGTGCGCCGGTGCGCAGGTCGACGACGAAGTCGCCGTCAGGATTGTCGACGAGCAGGCGCCCGGGAAGGTTGGTGTCGCGGTAGGTGTTGGCGGCGGAGCCGCCCCCGCCCCCGCCCCCGGGTGGCGGGGTTCCCGTGCCCACATCGGTTCCTCCGCCACCTCCACACCCCGCTGCGATGAGGGCGGGCAAGAACGCGAGGGCGGACAACAACCGAAGTTTCTGCATGGGTTCGACTCCTGAAATGACCAATCCGGCCCACGGCATGCGCCGTGGACCGGATCGGGGGTTGGAAAGTGATTACTGCTTGCGTGCGACGGACGACATGCCTTCGCCGATCGTCTTCATGGCGGTGTTGAACGAGTTCTGCAGCAGGTTGAACTCCTGGCTGGTGGCCGAGAACTCGGCGTTCAGGCGCTGCATTTCGGCGGCAGCTTCCTGCTTGGCTTCATCGCTGCTGCCCTTCGGCTTGTTGTTGGCGATCTCGCCGCTCAGCTTGACCAGGTTCGATGCCTTCTCGCCCATCACCTTGCCCATGGCATGGGCGATGGCGACCATCCAGCTGCCGCTGCTGGTCTTGCCGCCCTTGGAGGGCTTGCTGGAACCGTCGTCCTGCTCGTTCTGGTTCTTGATGGACTCGCGGACGGCTTCGATGATGGCCTTGGTCAGCTGCTGGGTGAAGTTGTCGAACTTGTCACCCACGCGGCCCTTGGCCTCATGCTCGGTGGAGGCATCGACATCCTTGTTCTTGCTCTCGGCGAGCGCTTCCTTGACGACGTCCTTGACCTGGTTGACCAGGAACTTGGGCATGCCGTCTTCCTTGTGCAGGGTCTGCGCGGCGTCGTTGACGGCGCTGCCCACGGCGTCTTGCAGCAGGTTGCCGACGGCCGAGCCGATCATGCCGCCGATCGGGCCGCCGAAGATCGAGCCGACGATGCCGCCGATGCTGCTCAGAAGGCCGCCGCCGCCGGCGCCACCGATGCCACCCATCACGCTGTTCAGAGCTCCAGACATGTTTCTCTCCTGTTGAATCCGATTCCGTTGATTTGAGGCTCCCGACGTTGCGGGGCCCCCCTGCAACTCATTCGCCACCGATGCCGATCGCGTACTGCAGAGTCGACGGAATGAATTAAAGGCGCAGGAGGCTGGATTCGTAAGCTGGTGCGTGCGATAGCTAGGGTGCGCCCCAGACGCAGATGTCATGGGAGCGCGGTGCATGGTCATGCCTCGTGGCTCACTGGATGAGCCACCCCGACGTCGGAAGCGGAGGGCTTGGCGGAAAGGGATGAACGCGAGAGCAGGGAGATGCCGCCGGCCGTCACGCCGAGCAGCCACTCGTCGCCCTGGTAGTGCAGCACGACGACGCGTTCCTTGGCACCGACGGGCAGGGCACGAACGAAGCGCAGCTCGTCGCCGTGGACGCGTTGGCCGGGCAGCATGCGCCCTTGCTGCAGGCGCTTGAGCAGGGCGATGCAGACCCACGCGAGCACGGCGACGAAGGCCAGTGCGAGCAGCGTGCTGAGCAGTTGGGTGGAGAAGTTGTCCATGCGCAGTCGGGTGTTGGCTGCGCATTCTTGAACAGCTGCGGCGACGATTGCCACCACAGACCACGGCGAAACTAGGGATTGACCAGCCCCGCGTGCATGACGCGTGGCGTCATGGCAGGCCGTCTCAGCCCGCAGTCGGCGGCCGGCGAACGGCCACGATGTCATAGGTGCCGAGGCCGAAGGAGGACTCCTTCACCTGGTTGCTCTGGTTGCCGCCGAGCAGGGTCACGCGCCCGTCACCGCTGGTGACAAAAAAGCCGACATGGTTCTGTCCGGTCTGGCGATTGCGGATCACGACGACGTCGCCGGACCGCGCATTGCCGAGTCCGCCCACGTTCTGGCCCCAGCCGGCCCAGCTGATGGCCGCGGCACTGTCGGTGCCTCGCATGCCCGCCTGCTCCATGGTCCAGTTGACGAACGATGCGCACCAGGGTGTCTCGTCATCGTTCGCCCGGAGGCTGGTGGTCTGGTGGTACTGCACGATGCGGCCGTTGTCCTGGCCGCCGGCGATCTCGCGCTGGCCCATCTCGCCGCGGGCGATGGTCATCCACGGGCGGGTCGGGTCCGCCAGGCCGTTGCGGCGCGCGAGGGTGGCGACATCGCCGTCATGCCGGGCGGCGAGCTGGGCCAGGGTGGCGCCGCCACCCTGGCTGGTGCGTGCGCCGCTCGATGCGGTTGCACCGGGGAGCTTGAGGGTGTCGCCGGCGTAGATGAGGTCGCGGTTGCGGATCTGCGGGTTGGCGTCCATCAGCGCCTGCACCGTCGTGCCGTAGCGGGCGGCCAGGCCCGACAGCGTCTCGCCACGCTCGATGAAGTGGGTGCCGTCAACGCCCTCGCGCGGGCGCTGGGCGGTCGATGCGGAGTGGGCGGCGGTGACGAGGCTCATGGGCGACTTCCTTAGACTGCGGTTGGCCCGAACCTTAGGGGCTCCGCCTCGACGCCGCTACCTGTCGCCGGCCCTGGCTAGGGCGGACCCGAGGGGGCGGCATGCAGGCCGTCGGGGTAGCGCGTGAGGTCCTCGCCAGGTGGTTTGCGGCGCGGTCGGTCGGCGGCGCGGGGTGCGGTCTTCAACGGATCGACATGCGACTGCACGTCTTCCCGGACCTCCTTCGCCCACAGGATGACCTCGGCCATCACCTCGAAGAGGTCGCGCGGAATGATCTCGCCTTCCTCCCCTCGGGCGAGCAGGTCGCGGGCGAGGGGAATGTTCCGCACGATCGGCACACCGGCCGCCTCGGCCGCCTCGCGCATGGCGCGGGCGATGTCGTCCTCCCCCTTGGCGCTCAGCGTGGGGACGGGGCAGGCCTCCCGGTCGTAGTCGATCGCGATGGCCACGTGCGTCGGGTTCACGAGCAGCACGTTGGCCTGGCCCGCGGCGTTGGCCGCGTTGCGCTGGGCCCATTCGTGCTGGGTCTGCCGGCGCTGCGCCTTGATGTGCGGGTCGCCCTCGGACTCCTTCATCTCCTGGCGAATGTCGCGCAGGCTCATGCGGTTCTTCTTCGTGAAGCTGTGGCGCTGCCACACGAAGTCGAGCACGCTCACCGCGGCGAATACGCCGAGCGTCCAGGCGACGAGCTTGAAGCTCACCTGCCACAGCGCGGTGCCCATCGCATCGGGCGTGGCGCCGCCGAGCAGCGCGATCTGCGGCAGCAAGGCGCGCAGGACCAGCCAGCCGATGGCCAGCAGCAGGGCCGTCTTGACCACCGCCTTCAGCACCTCGATGAGGTTGTCCATGCTGAACATGCGCTTGACGCCGGCGGCGGGGTCGAGGTGCTCGAGCTTGGGTTGCACTTTCTCCATGGCGAACACCGGACCCGCCTGCAGGAACTCGACGAGCAGGCCGATCGCGATGACCGGCAGCAGCAACAGGGCGGTGGCCCACAGCACGACCTCGATCGCGAGCCAGCCCATCGCCGTCGCGGCGATGGCAAAGGGCTGCTGCACGCTTTCGATCACCCGCTCGGTCAGCGCGGAAACGCGCTCGCCCACCCAAGGCAGGGCCATCGCGCCAAGCGCGAGCCAGACCAGCAGGGTCAGGGTGCTGGTGATTTCGCGGCTCTTCGGGACGTCACCCTTCTTGCGCGCATCCCTCAGGCGCTTCTCGGTCGGCTTCTCGGTCTTGTCGCCGCCGTCGTTGCTGTCGGCCATGGCAGATCCTCATGTGCGGGAACCCGCAAAGACTGCCTCAAAAGCGAGGTTGGACCGGACCATCCCTAGTTTGAAGCGTAACTGACGCTTACAACCATGACAGGCGACGCCACTTCTTATGGAGGGACGCGCCGCTTGACACAATTCCTGTAACGGACAGATACAAACGGGCGTGATGCACGTCACGAACTGGACGCCCCTCCCCGGCAACATCCCGGCATCGAAGTCACCGCAGTGTGGCTCGGGGGTCACACCGAACCGGGAGTTCCGATGTTTCGCGGACGGATTGACGTAGTTGGTGCCAATGCTGCGCGCAAGGGCGCGCTGATTCTTGCGATCTTGACCACTTATGGCGACGCTGCCCTGGCGTGCGGCAGTACCGCTGCGGCGTGGGCTGTGCAGTCGCCCGACATTGCCCGCAAGTTCGCCCTGGCCCACGCACATTGCGGCGCCGGAGGTGCTGCGGGCGCGGTCGCACCTGCGCAGCAGGCCGTGCCCTCGCGGCCGGAACGCTTCGCCGAGCAGCTGTGGCTGTACGAAAACGCCCGGGCGGCAGCCCGGCCGGAAACCACCGCGCTGAACCCGCCCGTACCGGCCGCCGCGGCGCCCGCGGCGATTCCGACGGAGGGTCTGCGTCATCGCTCCGCGGGAATCATTCGCCCGATGCAGGGCGTGAGCCGATCGTCGGCGGCCCGTGCGCTGGCGCTGGTGCCTCAGATCAGCCAGGTGGCAGAGCGCTACCGCATCGACCCGCTGCTCCTGCACGCCATTGCACACGTCGAGTCGCGACACAACCCCGACGCGGTCTCCCACGCCGGGGCCCTGGGTCTGATGCAGGTGATGCCCGCGACCGCGCGCCGCTTTGGTATCACCCAGCCTCGGACGGAACTGCACGACCCGCGCATCAGCCTCGAAGTGAGTTCGGCGTACCTCAAGACGCTGCAACGCCGTTTCGACAACGACCTCACCCTCGTCATCGCGGCATACAACGCCGGCGAAGGGGCGGTGGAGAAGTACGGCCGCCGCGTGCCGCCGTACAAGGAGACCCAAGGCTATGTGAAGGCCGTGATGGCGCACTACCGGCTGTTGCTCGGTTTGCGGCAAGGCACGGACACGGCAGCCGTGCGGCCCTCGCTCTGAAGGGGCCGCCATGAGCCTGTCTGCCTACTTCCAGTCGGCCTCGCTGCGCCCGGAAGGCGCGCTGTCCCGCTACAGCGACCTCGTGCTGGTGGCCGGCGTCATCGCCATCGTGGCGCTGATGGTGTTGCCGCTGCCGCTCTTCGTCATCGACCTGCTGGTGGCGGTGAACCTCGCGATGGGCGTCATGCTGCTGCTGATGGCGATCTACATCGGCTCGCCGCTGGAGTTCTCGGTCTTCCCGAGCGTGTTGCTCATCAGCACGCTGTTCCGACTCTCGCTGGCCATCGCGACCACCCGCATGATCCTCTTGCACGGGGACGCGGGCCACATCATCGACACCTTCGGGCGCATGGTGGCCGGCGGCAACCTCGTCGTCGGGCTGGTGGTGTTCCTCATCATCACGGTGGTGCAGTTCATCGTCATTGCAAAGGGCGCCGAGCGCGTCGCTGAGGTCGCCGCCCGCTTTTCCCTTGATGCAATGCCGGGCAAGCAGATGTCCATCGATTCGGACCTGCGCTCGGGCCTGATCGACAAGGACGAGGCCAAGCGCAAGCGCCGCGATCTGGAAGCCGAAAGCAAGCTGCACGGCAACCTCGACGGCGCGATGAAGTTCGTCAAGGGCGACGCCATTGCGGGGATCGTCATCATCGTCATCAACCTGCTGGGCGGCCTGGCGGTCGGCGTGCTCCAGCAAGGCATGGACATGGGCCACGCCATGACGAAGTACTCGGTGCTGACGATCGGCGACGGCATGGTGTCGCAGATCCCTGCCCTGCTGGCGGCGATGGCGGCCGGGTTGATCGTGACGCGCACCTCGGATGCGGAAGACAAGCACCTGGGCGACGCCATGCGCAAGCAGTTCACGGCCAAGCCCCGCGTGTTGCTGGTGGCAGGAGGCATCTGCGCCCTCTTCGCCTTCGTGCCTGGGTTCCCGGCCACCACCTTCGGCGTGCTGGCCCTGGTGCTGGGCGCCGGCGGCATTGCGCTGACACCGGTGCTGCGCAGCCGGCTGGGCAAGGCGTCGGGGCCGGCCTTCGACGCCGTCATCAAGCGCAAGGAAGCCGCGCCGGGCGTCATGGCGACCGCCCTGCCCGCGCCGCAACCCGCCGTGCCACTGCTGCTCGAAGTGCCGACGCGCGCCCTCGGCGTGGACCAGGGCGCCTCCCTCACTCGCGCGCTCGAGGAGGTGCTCCAGCACTTCCAGCTCACGCTGGGCCTCGCGCTGCCGCGCATCAGCATCCATGCCCAGCAAGCCGACGCCCCGTGGCGCCTGCATGCCTTCGAGGTGCCCATCGCGGAAGGCGAGGTACCGGCCGAGGCCATCCCCGACACGCTGGCCCACGCCGTGCGCGAGGCGCTGCGCCGGCACACCGCGCTGTTCCTCGGCATCCAGGAAACCAGCGCGTTGCTGACACGCGCCTCGGTGGACTACCCCGAGGCCGTGAAGGAAGTGCTGCGTGCCATTCCGATGCAGCGCCTGGCCGACATCCTTCGCCGGCTCGTCGAGGAAGAGGTGTCGGTGCGCCATGCCCGCGACATGCTGGAGGCGCTGGCCGAGGCGGGCCAGCGCGAGAAGGACGTCTTCACCCTGGCCGAGTTCGCCCGCATCGCCTTGAAGCGCCACATCAGCCACCGCTACGCACCGCACGGCACCTTGCGCGCCTGCCTGCTGCTGCCGGACCTGGAAGACCTGCTCCGCCAGGCCTTGCGAACCACCGGCGGCGTGCAGCAGCTGGCCATCGACCCGGCCGCGGCACGCCAGATCATCGACCAGTTGCGCCACAGCGTCACCACGCATGGCGTGGCGGCGATCGTCACCACGGTGGACCTGCGCCGCCATGTCCGCAAGCTGATCGAGCTCGACTGCTTCGACGTACCGGTGCTGTCGTACCACGAGCTGATGCCCTCGCTCAAGCTGGACGTTGCCGACCGTGTCGGCGCGCCCGCCACGCCCCTGCTCGAAGCGGCTTGAGCGCCGCTCCGAACCGCCCTTTCACGAGATATCGCGAATGCTCCGATCACTTCCTGCCCCTGCAAACCCGGCCAAGCGCTCCGACCCTTCCCCGGCGCGTCGCCTCGCCGCGATCGCGCGCCGCTGCCTCGTCACGGCCGCCGCGGCCGGCGTGCTAGGCGCGAGCGGCGCGGCCTGGTCGGCCCCGGCGCCGTTCGCCGATCGCAAGATCCAGCTCGCCGCGCGCGAGCAACCGATCGCCGCCTTCCTGCAGGACCTCTTCGGTCTGCTCGACGTTCCCGTGTCGGTGTCGCCCTCGGTCAAGGGTCATGTGAACGGCACCTTCAACGGCGAGGCCGAAGGCATCGCCCGCAGCATCTCCCGTGCATTCGGGCTCGTCATGTACTACGACGGCGCGGTGATGCACGTGTACACCGCCGGCGAGATGGGGGCCCGCACGCTGCCTACCAGCCCGGCCGTGGCCGACAAGGTCATGCGCGCGGCCACCGAGATGCGCCTGGCCGATGCGCGCAACACGCTCCGCGCCACCCGCGACGGCGCCGTGATCGCCAGTGGCACCCGCCGCTTCATCGAGCAGGTGGAGGAGCTCGCCCGCGCCAGCCAGGTGAGCCAGGCCGTGCAGCCGCCCATGGGGTTCAAGGTCTTCTACCTGCGATATGCCTGGGCCCAGGACGTGACGGTCAACTTCTCCGGGCGACAGTTGGTGGTGCCCGGTGTGGCGAGCATCATCCGTTCGCTGGTCACGTCATCACCGCGCAGCCCGGCTTCCCTCGCCGGCCACGAACAGGCGTTGCGTCCGACCCAGCCGCGCCTGAAGGGCCAGGGCCTGGGCCGCGTGGCCAACCAGCCGGTGCTCGGCTTGCCCGACGCAGAGGCGCGGCCCGGCACGGCCGACGTGCTGATGGCCGCCTATGGCGGCTCGGGGGGCGGCGTGCAGGGCGGCGGCAGTGGCATGGGGGGCGGCGGACTGGTGCTGGGTGACCTGCAGCAGGTGCGGATCGAGGCCGATACCCGGCTCAATGCGGTCATCGTGCGTGACGCTCCGGAGCGCCTCGCGCACTACGAGCAGCTCGTGCAGTCGCTCGACGTGGAGCCGCAATCGCTCGAGATCGAAGCCACCATCATCGACATCAACACCGACAAGCTGCGTGAGCTCGGCATCAACTGGCGCGGGAACACCGGCAAGAGTTCGGTGCTGCTCGGCAAGGGCGACTCGTCCGACCTGCTGCTGCAGCCGGGCGGCTCCGTCGTCGGCTCGGCCATCACGCCGAGCGCCATGGGGGGCGTCATCTCGGCCGTGCTGGGCGACAAGGCGCAGTTCGTGGCCCGCATCAGCGCGCTGCAGAGCGAGGGCGCGGCGAAGGTGGTGTCGAGCCCGCAGGTCGTCACGCTGTCCAACGTGGAGGCGGTGTTCGACAACAGCCAGACCTTCTACGTGCGGGTGGCCGGCCGCGAGGAGGTGGACCTCTTCAACGTCTCGGCCGGAACCTCGCTGCGCGTCACGCCCCATGTGTTCAAGGACACCCAGGGCGTTCGCATCAAGCTGCTGGTCAACCTGGAGGACGGCACGCTGTCGTCGGAGCGCGTGGATGCCCTGCCCATCGTGGAGCGCTCGTCGATCAACACCCAGGCGCTCATCTACGAAGGCGAGAGCCTGCTCATCGGGGGCCTCACACGCGAGTCGTCCGGCAGTGGCGTCGACAAGGTGCCGTTGCTGGGCGACATCCCGATCATCGGCAACCTCTTCAAGACGCAGCGCGAGAGCGGCGGGCGCATCGAGCGGATGTTCCTGATCTCGCCCCGGCTCTCGGCGCGGCGCTCCGCGGCGATGGGCCCGGCGCCCGCACCCGCGGCGCCGGCCATCCCTCCTGCAGTGCAGCCGGCCGCTCCGGTGGCCCCGCCCGCAGGTGGAACCTCGGGCTACTGCGATCTGCCCGGCTGCCCGCGCGACCGCGTGCTGGCCCAGGCGGCAGGTGGCTCGGAGATGCGGCAGTGAGCATGGAACAGGCCCTCGAACTCCGTGTCCTCGCCGGGCCGCAGGCGGGGGCCCGCATCGCCCTCACGCCCGGCGGCCGGGTGGACGTCGGCAGTCTGGATGCAACGGGCTGCCATGTCGTGCTGCGTGACCCGCAGGTTACCGAGCAACGGGTGCGACTCCACGTCGGCGTGGACGACGCGTCGCTCGAGGTGCTGTCCGGTCGGGTGTTGCTGGCCGGGCGCTGGCTGACCGCGCCCGCCACGGTCCCGTGGGCCTGCTACGCCCCCATCCGCGTCGGCGACACGGTGCTTGCGATCGGTCAGGACCAGAGCGAAGGGTGGGCACGCGCCGAATCCATGGCCTTGGTGCCGCTGGCCGAAGCGGACGCCGTCGAGGCGCCCCAACGGCCTGATCCCGGCGTCCCTGCCAGCACCGAGGCCACCGTCTCCGTGGCGCCCACCAGCCGACCACGTCGTCGGCTCGAGACCTGGCTCGCCATCTTCGGCGGCGCGCTGACGCTGGTGGCCTCCGGCCTGCTGGCCTTCGTGAGCGTGGCCACGCCGGCCCACGTGGGCATGGAGTCGCCTGCCCAGCGGCTCACCCGATTGCTGCAAGTGCCCGAGTTCAGCGGCCTGCGTGTGGTCACGGCGGAAGGCGACCGGCTGCGCGTGCAGGGCGACCTGCTCACCAACGCCGACCGACGCCGCCTGGAGGCGCAGTTGTCAGCCGCCGCGCTGTCACCGGTGCTCGACGTGCGGGTGGGTGAACAGATCGCGGCAGGTGTTCGCGAGGTGTTTCGCATGAACGGCGTCGTGGCTGAAGCGGCGCCGCCGATCGAGCTCGCCCAGGTCGGCACCGTGCGCGTGGCCACCCGCGTCGCCGATCCCGCGGTGCTTCAGCACGCCGAGGCGGTGGCGCGCCGCGACGTGCCGGGCCTGTCCGGCCTGCAGGTCAGCAATTCGCCGCCGGCGGCCGTCCCGGTGTCGACGCCCGTGGCCGACGATCCGGGCAAGCGCGTGGCGTCCATCGTGCCCGGCGAAGCGCCCTACGTGGTCACTGTCGACGGCACCCGCTACTTCACCGGCGCGATGCTGCCCAGCGGGCATCGGCTGTCGGCCATCAGCGAGCAGGAAGTGCTGCTCGACAAGGACGGCGTCGTCTCGAGCCTGAAATTCTGAGCGCCGGCCGCCGTGCCGGTTGTGTGTCCCCCGTGTTCAACGATCAACCCAGGAGTCTTTCATGAGCAACGCAATCAATCCCCTCTCCATGATGGCCACCGCCCCCACCAGCGGCAAGGCGGGCAAGTCCGACAACTGGTTCGAGGCCATGGCGCAGGCCTGGGGCGAAACGCTCGACAAGACCGCCACCACCATCGAGACCATGTCCAACGACATTGGTGCAGGCAACGACAAGCCGGCAGCCATCACGGCCCTCTCGGCCGAGTCGCTGAAGATGAGCTTCCTCTCCAACAGCTCGCACACCGCGCTGTCGAGCGTGGGCAGTGCCCTCGAGACCATGGCCCGCAAGCAGTGAGCCGCTGCGCATCGACGAGGAGCCTTCGATGAACATCGATCCATCCATGCTCGCCGCTTCGCCGGTGCTGGGACTTGGCGGGGCGGCGGGCGGCTCGCCCGCCATGCCGGCCGGCGGGGTGCAGGCCGGCTATGGCCTGTCCTTCACCGACCTCGGCCACTTCGAGCAGGCCTTGTCCACGTCGCAGGCGCGGCTGGAGGCGCGGCCGGTGCAGGCGCCGTCCGAGGCACTGCAGGCGATGGCGCGCCCGCTCGAGTACGTGAACAACGAGGCTGCGTCCCTGGCCGAATTCGCCAACCGCGCCGTGGAGGCGGGCAGTGCGATGACGCCCGGCGAGATGGTGATGCTCTCGGTCCGCTGCCAGGAGTTCATGTTCCATTGCCAGCTCACCTCGAACGTGGCGAACCGCGCGTCCGACGGCTTGCAGCAGCTCTTCCGCCAGCAGTCCTGAGTTCACGCCATGCCCGCCTTCTCGCTGCCCCGCCGCTGGATGCCCATCCTGCCCGCCCTGCTCGCGATGATCCTGCTTGCGGGCTGCGCCCGCCAGGAGCTCTATGGCCAGCTCTCCGAGCGACAGGCCAACGAAATGGTCGCCTTGCTGCAGGCCTCCGGCATCGACGCACGCAAGGAGTCGCGGGATGCGGCCACCTTCGCCATCTCGTCGCCGCCCGAGTCCTTCGGCCGGGCGATCGAGCTGCTCCATGCGAACGGCTACCCGCGCGGCAGCTTCGACACCGTCGGGCAGGTGTTCAAGAAAGAGGGCTTCGTGTCGTCGCCCGTGGAGGAACGCGCACGGCTCACCTATGCCTTGTCGCAAGAGCTGGCCAACACCCTGCAGACGATCGACGGCGTGGTGGTCGCCCGCGTTCACCTGGCCGTTCCCGACAAGGACCCGCTGGCCGACAAGGCGCGGCCCGCGTCGGCCTCCGTGTTCATCAAGCACCGGCCCGGTCGCGACCTCACCGGGCAGGTGGGGCAGATGAAGGCGCTGGTGGTGAACGGCGTGGAGGGCCTGCCCTACGACAACGTCACGGTCGCCCTGTTCCCGGCCGAAGCCGGCCCGGCGGTCAGCCCCGTGAAGGCGGCTGACCCGCTCAACACGGTGCTGTCCGCGGCGGCGGGCGTCGGCGCCCTGCTGCTGCTGGGTGGCGCAGGCCTGTGGGGCTGGCGTCAGCGGCACCTGAGGCGGCAGCCCGCGTTGGCGCTGGTCCCGCAACCGGGTGGCGCGACGGCCGCGTTCGATCGGGCGGCCGAGGCGGCGGAGGCTCGCCGTGCGTGAAACGACGCTCGCCCTGCAGCCACCGCTCGTGCCCGACGAGGCCCGGCGCACACGTGCCTGGAACGCGCGCGTGGCCACCTGGCTGAACGAGGTCTGGGCGGGCGAACCGGAGGACGCGATGCCGGCCGTGCGCTGGGACACCCTGGGCGCCGTGCCCGCCTGGGCACTCGGCACGCCGGCCCAGCTGGAGCGTTTGACCCTGCTGGCGGGCGCCCTGTTTGCGGCGCCCGCGCTGCGGGTCTGCCTCGATGCCAGGCCGCTGACGGGCGTGCGCAACCTCATCGGCGCGCAGGCACTCGAGCGTGTGCTCGGCATGCCGGGTCTGCCGACGCAGGCGCCGGTCTGGCCGCAGGCCGAAGTCGATGGCCGCAGCGAGCGGGACATCCTCCACGCCTGGGGCGGCGCGTTGCTGGTGGCGAGCGTCGGCGAGCCGGGTTTGCAAGCGACCGTGCGCCGGGTCCTCGACCTGCGCGGCGATCCGGTCGACATCCAGGCGCTGCCCGCCTCGGTGGCCCTGCGGCTGGTGCGCCTGGCCCTCGACATCGCGCGTGACCTCGACCGGGAGGCCGCATGAACCGCTTCACCGTGTTGCATGGCCGCCGCTCGCTGCAGGTGGCAACGAACCGGCTGGTCATTCCGGCCGACGAGATCGGCAGTTTCGCCACCTCGATCGAATGCGCCCAGGCGCTCACCTCGCTGCTCGAGCACGAACGGGCCCGCGTCACGGCGGCGATGGAACAAGCCCGCCAGAGCGGTCTGGAAGCCGGGCGCCGCGAAGGCCAGCGCGAGGCCTCCGAGCGCATGACCGAGGCGGTGGCCCGCATGGTGAGCGAGCAGCACGCCCAGACGCAGGCCACGCGCGCCGCGGTGGGGACGCTCGCGCTCGCCGTGGTGAACAAGCTCGCGGCCACGCTGGGGGCCGAGCAGCTGGTGCCCGCGCTCATCGAGCAGGCGGTGGTCGAGCTCCTGCCCCAGCGCCCCACGCGCGTGCGGGTGAGCCCGGAAGCCGTGGAAGCCACCCGGGAACGCGTGGGGCGCCTGGGCCTGTCGGCCGATGTCCGCGCCGACGAGACCTTGCAGCCCTTCGACTGCGTGATCGACAGCGTGAATGGTCAGCACGTGGTGAGCCTCGACACCCAGCTGGCGGCGATCGCACGGGCGCTCGGGGTGTCCGAGACGGTGGACATCGAGGTCAGCTGAGCGCCATGGACGACAGCCCGCTCGATCTGCACCTGCAGCGCACCCTGCACAACCTGCAGCGCATGCGCACCGTGAGCCAGCGCGGCCGCGTCGTGCAGGCCTTCGGCACGATGCTGCGCGTGAGCGGCATCCCGGCCCGCATCGGCCAGCAATGCCGCATCGTCGACGTGCACACCGGCACGGCGCTCGGGGCGGAGGTCGTGGGGTTCGCCGACGGCCACGCGCTGCTCGTGCCGCTCGCGCCGCTGCATGGCGTCACCCTCGACGCCGAGGTGGAGGTGCTGCACGACGGAGGCACCGTGCGCGTGGGCGAGGCCCTGATGGGCCGGGTCCTCGACGCCTTCGGTGCGCCGCTGGACGGCCGCCCCCTGCCGACCGGACTGGTCGCAGCGCCGCTGCACGCGGACGCGCCGGCCGCACTCGACCGGCCGCCGATCCATGACGCGTTCGCGACCGGCGTGCGAGCCATCGACGGTCTGCTGACCGTGGGGGTCGGGCAGCGGCTGGGCGTATTCGCCGCCGCCGGCGGCGGAAAGTCGACCCTGCTCGGCATGCTGGCGCGCCAGGCCTCCGCGGACGTCAACGTCATTGCACTGATCGGCGAACGGGGCCGGGAGGTGCGCGAGTTCATCGACGACAACCTCGGGCCCGAGGGCCTCGCCCGCTCGGTGCTGATCGTCTCGACGTCCGACCGCCCGGCGATGGAGCGCGCCCGTGCGGCGCAAGCGGCCACCGCCGTCGCCGAAGGGTTCCGGGCGCAGGGCGCACGCGTGATGCTGCTCATGGATTCCGTGACCCGCTATGCGCGGGCGCTGCGCGAGATCGGCCTGTCGATCGGCGAGCCGCCGGTGCGTCGCGGCTTTCCACCGTCTGTGTTTGCCGAGCTGCCCCGGCTCTTCGAACGCGCGGGCAATGACGGGCGGGGCAGCATCACCGCCTTCTACACGGTGCTGCTCGAGGACGAGGACAGCGCCGATCCGGTCGCCGAGGAAGTGCGCTCCATCCTCGACGGGCACCTGGTGCTCTCGCGTCAACTGGGCCAGGCCAACCACTACCCGGCGATCGACGTGCTGGCCAGCACGAGCCGCACCTTCGGCCGGGTCACGTCGCCGGAGCACCGCGCGGCCGCGGCCCGGCTGCGCGCGCTGATGGCCAAGCATGCTGAAATCCGCTTCCTCCTTCAAGTCGGTGAGTACCGTGCCGGCAGCGACGCGCTGGCCGACGAAGCCATTGCCAAATGGCCGGCCATCAACGCCCTGCTGCGCCAGCCGGCCGAGACGGCATCGGCCTTCGCCGACACCCTCGCGCAACTGAGCGATCTCAGCGGAGTGACCCCATGAAGTCCGCCACCCCGACCCTCGGCCATCCGGCAGACCTCGCCCAGCTGCTCCGGCTCCGCACGCTGCGAGCGGATGCGGCCGAGCAGCACGTGCGACTGAAGCGCCACGAGGTGGAGGCGGCCGCCGCTGCGGTGGCCCAGCGCCAGCGCGACATCGCCGCCGCTCGTGACGAGGTCGAACGCCATGCCCGCTTCAGCGTGGGCGCGGGCGCCGTCGACCTGGCCCGCCTGGCGCCTTGCTTCACGGCGTTCCGCGAACAGATCGAGGAACGCCTGGAGCGGGTCGAATACGGCCTCATCGACGACGAGGAAGCGCTCGAGGCGGCCGAGGCCGAGCTCGACGCGGCGCGGCGCGAACTCTCACGCGCCCAGGCGCGGCGAGACGCCGTCGACGACGCCTTGCAACGCAGCCGCCGCGCCCGGGTCCTCGGGCGCGAGCGTGCATCCGACACCGAACTCGAAGACCTGCCCGCGCTGTGCGGCCCGGCGGGTCACCCCCCGTCCTTGCTTTCCCGGAGCCCTCGATGAACCCCGCTGCACTGGACCGTCCACCCGTCCGCCCCGCCGCCGAACCGGTGTCTCGCGCGCGACCGCCCCAGACCGAGCGTGACGACTTCGAACGCCTGCTCGACGAACAGGAGCAGGCGCCCGCCGAACATACGCCGGAGGCTGCGGCCGGGTGGCCGCAGGCGGCTCAGGCCGCGACCGGAACGGAGCCGGGCACCTCGGTCCTGCCGGAGCGCGCCGAAGCCGGTGTCGCTCCGTTGCGTCTCGCCGCGTCGCTCGGCGAGCCTGCGCCGCCGCCGCCCCTCGCGGCGCCCGCCAGCGATCAGGCGGCGCTGGCGGCTCGCCTGGACACCCCACTGCGCGCGCCGGGTGAAGCGGCTCGCTTCGACGTCCTCTCGCCGTCCACCAGTGCCGGGGTCTCGTCGGTGGAACTGCGCCCCCTGGCCACCGGTGGCGTTGGCGTCACGGTGGTCGCGGGCGCGGAGCATGCGCAGCTGCTCGACCGGCACGTGCCGCAGCTGCAACGCCGGCTCGGCGCCAAGGGATCCGCACACCTGCGTGTGGACGGGCAGGCCGACGGACGGCGGTGACGTTCTGGAACGCACGCGATGAGCGACCTCTCCATCTCAGCCATCACCGCGGTCTCCCGCACCAGCGCCTTCGCCGGCGGTGAATCGGCGGCCGGCGGCAGTGCGAATCCGGCGCCCGCCAGCGCGCTGGAAGCCCTGGTGGCGTCGCCCTCGGGCGTCGTGGAGACCGGCGGCACAGGCGGCGCACTGACCAGCACGCTCACGAACGGCGTCGCGGCCTTGGGCGCCGCCCCCGAGGCGTCGACCACCTGGACCGAGGCCCAGACGCCGGGCGGCCATGAAGCGGCCACCGCTCCGCCTTCGCAGACCCTGGCCTTGATGGCGCAGGCCGGGCCTCGCCCGGAGACGCTTGTCGAGCGTCCGGGGACGGTCGGTGAAGCGGGGCTGCGTGACAACGCTGCCGCCGTGACGGGTTGGGGCGACAGCCAGGTGGCTCCGTTGCAGACGGAACTGCAGGCGACCGTGGCCGTCGCATCGCTGCTGCACATCCCGAGCGGCGGTACGAGCCCGCGCGCCGCGGGCGTCGAGGATCCGACGCGCCACGGTGGCGGCTTCGACCACGACGATGGCGGCGCGGACGAGTCCGATTCGTCCGACCAGGACGAGGCCCCGGCGCCAGACGACCAGATTGGCGCGCCGCGCCGTGCTTCGCCCGGCATCGGCGACCCCGACCTCTACCAGCGCCTGCTGGCGGTGCTGCGCGCGGCGGAGCGTGACTGCGAGGCGCTCGGCGCGATCCTCGCCGAGCTGCGGCGCCAGCGTTGCGTTCTGCTGGTCACCCCCGTCGGCCTGCCTGCCGGCGAGCGTGCCGCGGCACATGTGGATGTGCTCTGGCCCAGAGCCACGGGCGGTCGTGCGCTGCGCTTCGCCGGCGAACTGCACTGGCCGGCCGCGCCTGCGCCCGCCTGGTGGACGAGCCATGTGGTCAAGACCCAGTCCGCGGGCCACGTCCGCCGGCTCGCACCCGTGGTGACCGGAACGTCGAACGCTTCGCAGGTGCAAGTGCTGCTCGGCGCCCAAGCCCGGCCGCCGGAATCCGTGCAGGGCGTGTGCCTGCGGGTGCGCGAGTCGACCCGTTTCTGGCGCGCGCTCGAGCCGCAGTGGAGCCTGCGCATCGCGCTGCATTCGCGGCCATTGCTCGACCCGGTCCACCATCATGAGGAACTGGCGCATGGGCCGTGAAGCCGCCACCATCGACCGGGCCGTGACGTCGTCGGCGACCCTCGACCCGATGAGCCACTGGCCCATGGCCACGCTGGAGGCACTGGACATCTGCGCCGCTTCGCTGGCGCCGTCGTCCGGTCGTGTGCTGTGGCGCGCGCCGGCCTTCGACGACCTGGTGGGCGGTGCGCACGACACGATCGAGGCCTTGTGTGGGGCACTGCCGGGCCTGCAGGTCCTGCTGGACGACCTCGACGACGATCTGGTTCGCCCGCTCGACTGCGGCGGCCGCATGCTGGAAGCGCAGCTCACCCGCCGCGGCGGTGTGACGGTGCTGCGCCTCGCGGACCGGGTGGCTGAGGCGCAGGCGCGCCAGCGTCATCTGGAAGACCGTGAGCGGCTGCTCTTCACGTCGCGCCTGCTGTCCATCGGCGAGATGGCGACCACGCTTGCCCACGAGATCAACCAGCCGATCGGCGCGGCGGCCAATCTGCTGCGCGGCGCCGTGATGCGGCTGCAGCGGCAGCAGGGCGCGTCGGCAACCGCTGAGCAGGCCAGCCTGCTGCAGGCGCTGCAGCGAGCCACCGAGCAGGTGTTGTTCGCCTCGCGCGTCATCGCCCGCATCCGCGAGTACACCCATTCCCACACGCCGCAGCGCGTGCCGGTCGACGTGGTCGCGCTGCTGAAGGTCTGCGTGAGCCTGCTCGACTGGGAATGCGAGCGGGAGGGCGTGGACGTGAAGGTGGAGGTGCCGGGCACGCCGCTGTGGACGATGGCGGACGAAGTCATGCTGCAGCAGCTCTTCGTCAACCTCATGCGCAACGCCATCGATGCCATGCGGGGCTGCCCGCCCGGCTGCAAGGCGCTGGTGATCGATGCGCGGCCCGAGGGGCCGCAGCTCGAGGTGACCGTGCGCGACAGCGGCTGTGGCATCAGCGAGGCCGCCGAACAGACGCTCTTCGTGCCGTTCGTGTCCAGCAAGCCCACCGGCACCGGCATCGGGCTCAACATCTGCCGCTCCTTCGTCGAGTTGCACCAGGGCCGGCTCTGGTTCACCCGCAACGAAGACGGGCCGGGCACATCCTTTCACGCGGCACTGCCCCTGCTGCCGCCTGCCGACATCCAGAAGCTCCAGGAGGAATCCAAGCGATGAACGCCCGCACCGTCTACATCGTGGACGACAACACCGAGTTCCTGCAGTCGGCCGTCTGGTGGCTCGAAGGCGCCGGTTTCACCGTGGAGAGCTTTGACGACCCGAAGCGTGCGCTCGAAGCACTGGCGACGCCGCGGGCCGATGCCTGCCTGCTGCTCGACGTTCGCATGCCGACCATGTCGGGACTTGAAGTGCATGAGTCGCTGCGCCAGCGCGGCGTTGCGATTCCTGTCGTCTACATGACGGGCCACGGCGATGTGCCGCTGGCCGTGGAGGCCATGCGCAAGGGCGCGGTCACCTTCATCGAGAAGCCCTTCGCCGACGAGGCGCTCGAGTCAGCGCTGGCGCTGGCCTTCGAGGCGCGGCCGGGAGCGGCGACGCAGCCGGCCGCCGGCAGCCCGGAGGACGACGCCTTCGCGGCGCGCCTCGCACGGCTCACGGCGCGCGAGCGCGAGGTGATCGACTGGGTCATCAAGGGCAAGCTCAACAAGGTGATCGCCGACCTGCTCGGCATCAGCATCAAGACGGTCGAGCTTCACCGAAAGAACGCCATGACCAAGCTGCAGGCGCGCAGCGTGATCGAGCTGACACGGCTCATGGTGACGGGCAAGGTGTCGTGATGGGCGGAGCAGACCTCAAGCTCGGTGAGGCGCAGACCCTGCAGGGCGGGGCCACGCACCATGCCTTTGTTGCGCGGCTGCCGGATGCGGTGGTGGGCATCAAGGTGCCGGCGGCCACCCCATCGGCCGAGGCCCTGTCGCGCCGTGGCACGCTGGATGCGGCGCTGGCCCTGGCCCGCGCCGAGCCCTGGATCGCCTTGCTCGAAGACTGGTTCGGTGCGGGATTGATGCCCGTTCCAGCACCGGCAGACCCTGCGGCTGCTGCAGCCCGACTCGGCCAGCACGCGCGCCTGTGCCATGAAGATTCCGGGCTCGAACTGCAGTTGTCGCTCGTGGCCCTCGCGGAACTCGGGCGGCCACTGCCGGACGCCTTCGCGGCGTGGCGCTGGCAGCCCGTCCAGTGCACCCTCGTGCTGGACGCCATGGCACTCGGGGAGGCCGACGCGCGCGCCTTGGCGCCCGGTGCGGTGCTCCTGTTGCCGGCGTCGTTTTCATCGACGTGGCAAGCCCGGCTCGTGCCGGCCGGCGGGCAGGGCGGCCTCTTCGGCGCGCGCCTGCATGAGGCGCGCGGCCGCTTGTGCGTGAGCCCCACCGGTGAACGCGTGCAGCATGCCGGCAATGACCACGCCTCGGTGCACTTCGCCGCGCCCGTGGTGCTTCGGCCGCCCGATCTCCTCGGGTGGACCGGCGGCGGCAAGCCCTCGGCGCTCGACATGGCCGCCTTGCTGTCTCCCGCCAGCATGGTGCTGCACAGCTCGCCGCTGCAGCAGCAACGGGTCATGGCCTGCGGGCAGCTGATGCCTGTCGGGTCGGGCTACGGCGTTCGCATCGAGTCCGTCCCGTCAACCCCGGCCGCGCAGGCCGCGGTGGACCGCCTGTCCACGGACGCCTCTTTCCCGGCCTGACGGCCTGTCACGCAAGCCCGGAGCGCTTCGCCCCTTCATGGACCTCACCCAGTTTTCGCCGTCTTCCGCCCTGGTCACCGTGGTGGTGCTGGCGCTGGCGCCCTATGCCGCCGTCATGGTCACCTCCTTCACCAAGATCGTCGTGGTGCTGAGCCTGTTGCGCAATGCGCTTGGCTTGCAGCAGGTACCGCCCAACGTGGTGCTGAACGGCCTGGCACTGGTGCTCTCGGTGTACGTCATGTTCCCGGTCGGACAGCAGATGATGGAGCGGGCCGCCCAAGTGCCGAATGCCGCGGGCAGCACGAGCGGCCTGCTGGCGGCGGCCGATGCTGCCAAGGAGCCGCTGCGCGAGTTCATGCTCAAGCATGCGCAGCCGCGTGAGCGGGCCTTCTTCCTGAAGACGGCCCAGAAATCGCTGCCGGCCGACAAGGCGGCCGCCCTCACCGACCGCGACTTCATCGTCATCGTGCCGGCCTTCACCGTCACCGAGCTTGCCACGGCATTCCAGATCGGATTCCTGATCTTCCTTCCCTTCCTGGTGGTGGACCTCATCGTGTCCAACATCCTGATGGCGATGGGCATGATGATGCTGTCGCCCACCACCGTGTCGCTGCCCTTCAAGCTGCTGCTGTTCGTGCTGATCGATGGCTGGGTCAAGTTGACCCACGGCCTCGTGCTCACCTACCACTGAGGCCGGGCGACATGTTCAACACCGAAGCGATGCAACTCACGCAGCAGGCCCTCTGGCTGGTGCTCGTGCTGTCGGCGCCGGCCGTCGTGGTGGCCGCGCTCGTGGGCCTGTTGATTGCCTTCGTCCAGGCGGCCACGCAGTTGCAGGAGCAGACCTTCCAGTACGCCGCGAAGTTCTTTGCCATCGTGGTGGTGATCCTCATCACCGCGTCGCTGCTGGGCGGCACCCTCGTCCACTACAGCGACCGCATCTTCTCCGGCTTCGCCGGCATGGTGCGCGGCTAGTGGAGTCGCTGGGGCAGATCGCCGCGCTCTCGGACCAGGCCCTGCTGCTGGCCTTGTCGACGACCCGCATTGCCGTCGCCTTCCTCTTGCTGCCGCTGTTCACCGGCGACCTCATCCCGGCCACGGTGCGCAATGCCATCTACCTCGCCTTCGGCATCATCGCGCTCAGCCTGCAGCCGCTGGCCACCAACGCGCAGGTGATGCACGTCAACTGGATCCTGCTGTTCGCCAAGGAGGCCTTCATCGGCGGTGGAGTGGGCTTTCTCTTCGGCTCCATCCTCTGGGCCTTCGAGGCGGCGGGTTCGCTGATCGACACAAAGATCGGTGCCACCACCGCCCAGGTGACCGACCCGCTCTCGGGCCAGCAGACGCCACTGACCGGCGCCTTCCTGGGCCGGCTCGCCAACTTCGTCTTCATGTTCTCGGGCGGCTTGCTGGTGCTGGTGGGCACGCTGCTCGACACCTATGCGCTGTGGCCCGTGCTCGCGCCGGCCCCGGTGCTCTGGGCTGCCGGCGGCGCGGTGTTCGAGGCGGAGTTCGGCCGGCTCATGCGCCTGGCGCTGCTGATCGCCGCGCCGTCGCTGGTCGTGTTGTTCGCCATCGACGGCATCCTCGGCCTCGTGAACCGGTTCGCGCAGCAGCTCAACGTGTTCTCGCTGTCGATGTCGATCAAGACCTGGGCATCCACCGCAGTGCTCATGGTGTTGCTCACGTCCTTCGTGCAGCAACTGCTGACGGACATCCAGAGCCGTCCGGCGGCCGTGCTCCGGGCCCTGAGGGCCTTGCTGGGGGGCTGAGATGACGGCCCTGCCATCCACCGAGGGGCGGCTGCGACTGCGGCGCTTCACGCCCGAAGACCGGCATGCGCTGGTCGCCATGCATGCCGAGCCGCGCCTGCGCGAGTTGCTCATCGATGACATGCCGTTCGACGACCCGCGCTTCTCCGCCCTCTTCGTCGAGCGCATGAACGCCTTCTACGAGGCGCATCCCGGGCTCGGCATCTGGGCGGCGGAGCAATGGCTGCCGGCGCTCACGCCCGACGATCCGGAGTTTGCAGACGCGGTGGAGGCCTTGGCGCCGGAGGCGTTGGCCCGGCTGCTGGCGCCTCGGCCGGAGTTCGTCGGCTGGTTCAACCTGATGCCGATGCCCTCGCAGCCCGAGGAGGTCGAGCTGGGCTGTCGGCTGGTACCTGCCGTGTGGGGCAGCGGCATTGCCATCGAAGGCGGCACACTGTTGCTCGACCATGCGTTCACCACGCTCGGCCGCGAGCGCGTGCAGGCGGTGTGTCACCCGCAGCATCGCTCAGTCCACATGCGATTGCACATGCTCGGGTTCCACCCCACCGGCGAACGGCCCTACGAGGGCGTATGGTGCAGCCACTTTGCCGTGGACGCCGCTACCTGGCGGCAGACACGCGTCCAGGCCCTGGGGTCGCGGCGGCGTGCCGCGATGGCCTGGCTGGGTGGGTGGTCAGCGGTCGAAGCGGGCGCGCGCGTCGCCCAAGGCACCGAAGGGTGAGCCATGGAGGGCGTCCCGCAGGGCGCCCACGACGGCATCGGCCGGCCGGTCGGCCTCCCAGGCCGAGACCAGCGCCGACAACGCGGCGCGGGTCGAGCGGGTGAGCGAACCACCGAGCGGGTCATCGATGTCCTGGCGCAGCTTCGCGCAGTAAAGCGCCTTGGCCTGGCGATCGGAGGACACCAGCGCCACCACCGAGGTCGCTGCGGAATCGAAGGCCGCGGCCGGGAGGGGTGAGGGGCCACTCTGCTGGGCGTGCCAGGCGCACAGGTACTCGATGGGACCGAGGCTCCGGCTGTGCCCGCCGGCCGAACCGGCCTCCAGGGCGTGTCCACCCCAGGCGCTCAGTCGGCCCGAGGGCATGCGACCGGTGGAAAGCGCG
This sequence comes from Rhizobacter sp. LjRoot28, assembly GCF_964253025.1. NCBI lineage: Bacteria > Pseudomonadati > Pseudomonadota > Betaproteobacteria > Burkholderiales > Sphaerotilaceae > Rhizobacter > Rhizobacter sp. LjRoot28. The sequence goes on along the minus strand of NZ_CAXUQC020000001.1, from coordinate 4,268,943 downwards.
TGAACCAGGGTTTGCGCAACGGCCCGCTGCCCCTCGGCGTCGGCGCGGTCATGGACCACGCACAGCAGCTTGAGAAAGGCGGGGTAGAGCTGATCGCCCAGCGCGAGGCAGACGCGGTCGAGGAAGCGAACGCGCTGGTCCGGCGTGGGAAGCGTGCTGCAGCCGTCGATCAGGTCCTGAGCGGCGGCCTCCCAGTCGGGAGTCGCCTTCAGCACCGCGCTCGGGGCGCCGGCATTCATCGCGCCGGATCGGCCTCGATCAAGTGGCTGGCCAGGCGGAGGGCCCAGCCGTCGGCGTCCAACGGGGCGTCGGCTCGCCGCTGCGGCGACAGGACCCGGGCACTGGCCACCTCCTGCGTCAGCCACTCGGCGGGCCGGGCGGAAGCCGGCGCGGGGCGGGACGTCGTCAACTCGCTCCAGCCGGAGGCGGGGCGGTGATGGGTGAAGGGGACCGTGGTGCTCATCGGGACTGTTCCTGGGACCGAAGCTTAAGCGCTTCGCGTCCTCGGGGGCAGATGGTGCCGCCCCCAGCTAGGGTTGCCCCCAGGCCTTACAGGCCGTTCTGCTGCTCGTAGCGGTCGATCGCGGCGGTCAGGTCGGCGGCGCTGCGCGGGTCGCGACGGTTCCATTCGGCGGCCAGGGCGCGGGCACGGCGCACGTCACGCGAGGCGTCGCGCTGAGCGGGGCTCGGACGGAACGCGGTGAGGAGGTCGGCCACGGCGTTGCCGATCCAGGTGGCGCCACGGGGGGCAGTGCGTTGTTGGGGGACTTGCAGATTCAGGGTGGTGTTCATTTTGAACTCCTTTCAACTCGCCGACCGACATCGATCAGCGCATGGTCGAGAGATTAGGGTTTCCCCTAGATTTCCGCAAATTGAATCTGTGAAGGATGGATATACACAACACTTATATCTGGGCGCGGCATGAATTTCCTCACGCTGGACCTCAACCTGCTGCGCGTGTTCGACGCCGTCATGGCCGAGCGCAGCCTGACCCGGGCCGCTGATCGCCTGGCGATCACCCAGCCGGCGGTGAGCAACGCGCTGAAACGCTTCAGAGATTCGGTCGGCGAGGACTTGCTCACCCGGGAGCCGTACGGCGTGCGCCCGACCGCTTACGCCGAGCGCGTGTGGCCCCAGGTGCGGGCGGCCCTGGCGACCTTGCGGGACGCGTTCGGCCAGAAGGCATTCGATCCCCAGATCGATGCCGCCAACTTTCGCATCGCCAGCGCCGACGCCACGGCGGCCACGTTGCTGCCGTCGGTGATCGCGGAGATCGAACGCACGCAGGCCCAGGTCAACCTGCGTGTCGTGCCCCTGACGACCCGGGATCCGCGCTCGCTCCTGGAGCGCGATGAGGTCGACGTCGCCGTCGGCTACTTCCCGGAGGCCGTCGCCGCGCTGGTCGCCCAGGGGGCGGATGCCACCCTGCGCCACCGCCAGCTTCACCAGAGCGAATACGTCTGCGTGATGCGCCGTGGCCATCCGCTCGCGGAGCAACCGCTCACCCTCGATGCCTTCTGCCAGGCTCACCACCTGCTCGTCAGCTTCTCCGGGCGACCCCACGGTTTCGTCGACCAGGCGCTCATCGCGCTGAACCGCACGCGGCGCATCGTGCTGACGGTGAACCAGTTCTTCACCGCCGGGCGCGTCGTCTCCCAGAGCGACCTGCTGACCGTGCTGCCGGCGTCCTTCATGGCCGCCACCGGCTACCAATCCGCCCTGGTGGAGCGGCCCTTGCCACTGCACCTGGCCCGCATCCATGTGGCCGTGCTGTGGCACCTGCGGCATGACGACGACCGTGCCCATCAATGGCTTCTGGCCCGATTGAGCGACGCGGCGCAGGCGCTCGAGGCCGCGCGCGCGGCTTCGTAAGACAATGGGGCCTGTGCCATCCCACCGAGACCTGCCATGCCGCCGCCCGTTGTCGCCTCCATCCCCCACGACCTGAACGACGAGGAGTTCGCCGAGCTGGACGACCTGCTGCAGGCCACGCCCGAGCCGCTCACCCCGGTGGACGTCGTCATGCTCGACGGCTTCCTGTGCGGCGTGCTGGTGCAGCCCGTGCTCCTGGAGCCGGCGGTGTGGCTGCCCTTCGTCTTCGACTTCGACGGCCAGCCGCTGCCCGACGACGTGGACGTGGCCTGGAAGGAACGTGTCACCTCGCTGGTGCTGCGCCGTCAGGCGGCCCTCAACCACGCCCTCGTCGAGGACGGCTGGTTCAACCCGCTGGTGCTCGAGTTCGACGAGGAACACCCCCGCGAGCCGGTGCCCGAAGGCGAGACGGACCCGATGGCCGGCCTCAGCGAAGTGTCGCAACCGCTGATGCCCTGGGTCGCCGGCTTCCAGCATGCCGCCCTGTGCTTCCCCGACCTCTCCGAGATGCCGGATGACGCCGTCATGGCGGCCCTCGCCCGCCTGTACCGCCACCTGCCGACCGAGACGGACGAGGAGCGGGAAGTGGTCGCCGTGCTGGATCGCGAGCATCCGCTCGCGACGCTCGACGACGCGATCGAGGAGCTGGTGGTCACGGTGGCCGACCTGGCCGACCTGACCCGCGACCAGCGCTTCAAGGTCGAACAGGTCCGCCGCGACACCCCCAAGGTCGGCCGCAACGACCCCTGCCCGTGCGGCAGCGGCAAGAAGTACAAGCAGTGCCACGGCGCCACCTGAGCGTGAAGGGCCGCTGATCCGTGCGACTGCAGCTGCTCTCCGACCTCCACCTGGAGACCGAGCACTTCGACCCCGTCCCGGTCCCGGGTGCCGACCTCCTCGTGCTGGCGGGCGACATCGACAGCACCTGGGAGGGTCTGGCCCGCTTTGCCGGCTGGCCCGTGCCAGTGATCCTGGTGGCCGGCAACCATGAGTTCGACCGGCGGGAACTCGACACCGCCTGGCCAGCCTTGCGCGAGCATTGCGGGCAACTGGGCCTGCGGCTGATCGAGCGCGAGCGCCATGTCGTGACCTCCCCCGACGGCCGCCGCATCCGCTTCGTCGGCACCACCCGCTGGTGCGACTTCGAGCTCTTCGGCCCGGGTCGACGGGTGAAGACGGAACGCGCCGGCGAGTTCTTTGCGCGGGTGATGCGCTCGACCCAGCATGGCGAACCGTTCGACGCCGCGGCGGTTCGGCGCGAGGCGCTGGCCTGCCGCGCCTGGCTGGCCGACGAGCTCGCCTGTTCCGGCGACTGGGACGCCACCGTTGCCATCACCCACTTCGGACCCAGCCTGCGCAGCGCCGACCCGCGCTACGGTGACCAGCCGGGCACGGCCAGCTTCTGCAATGCCGATGACGACCTGCTGCCGCACGCCGACCTGTGGATCCACGGCCATTTGCATTGCCGGCACGACTACCGCGTGGCCCACCCGGACGGCCGGGAGACCCGCGTCGTCTGCAACGCAAGGGGGCATGGCCACAAGAACGAGAGCGACGGCTACGACGGCGCCCGCACCGTCGATGTATGACCCCTGCCGGGTGTGCAACACTCGGCGTCCTTTTTCCCTGGAGCGTTCATGAAGATCCTCATCGCCGCTGATGGCAGCCCCTACACCCGCCGCGTGCTCGACTACCTCGGCAGCCACCCCGAGTTCGCAGAAGGCCACCAGGAATTCGTGGTGCTGCACGTCGTGGCCGCGGTCCCGCCGCGGGCGGCCGCCAGCGTCGAACGTGAACTGCTGCAGGGCTACTACGACGACGAGGCCGAGAAGGTCTTCAAGCCCATCCGCAGTTTCTTCAAGAAGCAGGGGCTGAACGCCGACTTCGTTGCCAAGGTGGGTCACGCCGCCGAGGTGATCGGGAAGACGGCGAAGTCAGGCAAGTTCGACATGGTGATCATGGGCTCGCGCGGCCACGGCAGCCTCGGATCGCTGCTGATGGGTTCGGTGGCCGTCAAGGTGCTCGGCCACTGCGAGACACCGGTGTTGCTCGTTCGCTGAACTCAGCCCCGGGCGGCCAGCCCGTCGAAGCACGTCCGGGTCAGCATGTCGATGATCTGGGCGTCGGTGTACTGGCCGCCGGCCTTGAGCAGGCCGAGCACCGGGTCGCAGGCGCGTGCGAACAGGGTGTAGAGCACGATTTCAGGCGGCAAGGTCGCGTCGAGTTCGCCGGCTGCCTGGGCCGCCGTGATCCACTCCCCGAGCCGGTCGCTCACTTCCATCAGGCGGTCGATGTAGACCTTGTGGCTCATGAGCGTCGTGCGGAGCAGGGAGTTCTGGGCTGGCAGCGAGGGCATCTCGCCCGCCAACTGAACCTCCATGGTCCAACGGGCCACGGCTTTGAGCTGTCCGACCGGCGAGGCTGACCCGTCGGCGGGCAGCGTGTCGAAGAAGGCAAGGGCGCGTTCGAGCACCTTGACCATGGCCGCCGCCGCCAGCACCTCCTTCGACGGGAAGTGCTTGTACAGGCTGGCCTTGGCGATACCGACGTCAGCGGCCACCTCGTCGACCGTCATGGACTCGAAGCCCTTCTCGGCCAGCAGGCGATTGACCGACGCCACGATCGCGTCTTCACGCACCTTCAACACCTGCTCACGAAAAGAAACCTTGGCCATGACGCCATTGTAGGGCCCTTGCAGGCGGCTCGCCTTTTCGGCAGACGATCAGGTGTGCGTGTGAACTACAGAGTTCACACAGCGAAGCTTTTCGGTCAGTCCGCCAGTGGCAGCCCGGTCCGCGAGGAGACCCTTCGCAACCTCGGGTCGGCCGGTCGCTCGGCCGGCCCGGGGTCGGGCGCATCGAAGCTCGCATCGAGGCCGAAGGCCGTGCCCATGTCCGCCGCGTCCGGTTCCACGGCCTTGTCGTGCCACCGGCGAGGCCACCATGGCCAGTAGGGAATGAGGTTCATCGCAATGCTCCCGGGAGGTCAGGCCCAGGGACAGTGTGCGGGTTGCCCGTTTCCTGAAGGGCTTGAACTGAGGGCGCCAGCCGGCGCATCTCCGATGATCCGGCCCTGTCCTACACCGCTTCGCTCGCTGGAGGGATGCCGCTGCAGTCGCCCGCGGCGTAACGTGGAGTCCTGCGCCACCGGACTCGGCGCACGGAGATCGACATGAACACCACGCCCCGACAAATCCTTGCCTCCGGTACCGCCATTGCCGCGGTGGCGGGTGCGCTGCTACTCGGCGCCGAGGACAGCGGGCGTGCTCCGTTCACGGTGGAGCATGCGGCCGACATCACCGCCGGCCTGTGGATGCCCGCACCACGCGTGGTGATGCCCGTCAGCAACCAGCGCACCCCCTCGGACCGCGCCCGCCAGGCGGCGCGCTGACCGATCGGAGCGATGCTTGCCGCCGGTCAACCGGCCGCGCGGGCAGGACACGCCGATCGGGCGTAACCTAGCCGAATGAAAATCGTTGTCCTGGGGGCGGGCATCATCGGGGTCAGCACCGCCTGGCATCTGCTGCAGCGCGGCCATGAGGTGACCGTCGTCGATCGGCAACCCGCCGCGGCCCTCGAAACAAGCCATGCCAACGGCGCCCAGATCTCGGTCAGCTTCTGCGAACCGTGGGCCCACCCGACCGCGCCCCTGAAGGTGCTGCGCTGGCTGACCCGGGACGACGCGCCCCTGCTCTTTCGGCCCCAGCTGGACTGGCACCAGTGGCGATGGGGCCTCGGCTTCCTGGCCCAGTGCACCATGCCGGCCTTTCGCCGCAACGTCGGCGAGCTGGTGGCCCTCGGCCGCTACAGCCACGAGGCCCTCAAGCAGATCGTGGCGGACACCGGCATCGAGTACCACCGGCTCGAGCGCGGCATCCTGCACCTGTTCTCGACCCAGCAGGACCTCGACACCGGTGCGGCCGCCGCCGCGTTGATGCAGCACTTCGGGGTCGACCGACGGGTGCTGACGCGCGAGCAGGTGCTGGTCGTCGAGCCCTCGCTTCGTCACTTCGCCGGTCTGCGCGGCGGCACCTACACCCCGAGCGACGAGTCCGGCGACGCCTTCGTCTTCACCCAGGCGCTGGCCCGGCAGTGCGCCGAGCGCGGTGCGCGCTTCCTGTTCGGACGGGACATCCTGGCCCTGGACCGCGACGGCGGCGGCGTGCGCGGCGTGCGGGTGTGTGACCGGGAGTCGCGTGAGCTGGCCACCCTCAGCGGCGATGCCTACGTCGCCGCGCTCGGCAGCTTCACGGCGCCGCTGCTGCGGCCGCTCGGGGTCTTCCTGAACATCTATCCCACCAAGGGCTACAGCGCCACGCTGCCCCTGAAGCGGCCAGAGGATGCCAGCGAGGTGAGCCTGCTGGACGATGCCTACAAGATCGCCATCAGTCGCCTCGGACCGGAAGTCCGCATTGCCGGCACAGCCGAAATGGCGGGCTACGACACCAGCCTCACCGGCAGCACGGCCCAAGTGCGCTGCCGCCAGCTGGTGCAGCGCTACGAGTCGCTTTTTCCGGGCGTGGCCGACACCAGCGCGCCGCGCTTCTGGGCCGGCCTGCGCCCGAGCACGCCGGACAACCGGCCGATCATCGGACGCACCCGCCTGCCCAACCTCTGGGTCAACTCCGGGCATGGCACGTTGGGGTGGACCCACGGCGCCGGGTCGGGCCTCGCCCTGGCTGAATTGATCGACGGGCGGACGCCGCCCATCGGTTTCGGCTTCTCCGGCGCACGGCGCTCCGGCACCGTGTGACTTGCGACACGCGACGATCCTGGCATCCCCTCCTAAACTGCCGCACCGGTCGGCGACCCCGCCTGCCGGACCCAACAACTTGAGGGAGAGGGTCGGATGAACAAGGCAGTGGTCGGCGCAGCGGCGCTTGTGGTGGTGGTCGGGGCCGGCACCGGTTTCGCGGCATGGTCGGGCGCCAAGGTTGCCGGCGAACTGCAAGCCAAGACGGGCGAATTCCTGGCACCGTTCGGTGGCGTCAAGGTCATCGAGAACCGCGTCGACAAGGGCCTCTTCAGCTCGCTGCACACGGTCACCATCGAAGTCGGCTGCGGTCCTGATGCTGACGCAGCACCGGCCGCCGTGCCAGCGGCCGACGAGGGCGACGCGGCCGGCAAGCCCACCCGCATCACTTGGCGCCACCACATCGCCCATGGCCCGCTGCCGGGCGGCAAGGCCGTCGGTCTGGCCACCATCGACTCCGAGATCGTGCTGCCGCCGGAAGTGGCCGCCCAGATCGCCAAGGTCGCGGGTGACAAGGCCCTGCTGACCGTCCGCACCACCCTCGGCTTCGGTGGCGGCTATGTCACCGACATCACCAGCCCGGCGCTTCAGTTCGCCGAGGCCGGCAAGGGTGAGTTCAACTGGCAGGGCCTGCGCGCCACGGTGCGCGGCAGCCTCGCAGGCGGCATGGCTGCGGGCGGCACGTACACCCTCGAGGCCCCGGGCCTCGACGTCAAGTTCCAGACCCCCGATCAGCAAGGCGCCATGCAGGTGGGCCGCATGACCATGGAAGGCGAGGTCCTGCCCCATGCCGGCAATGCCTTGTGGATGGCGCCCTCACGCGGCACCGCGCGCGTCGCCTCCATGTCGTTCACGCTTCCGCAGGCGGGACAGGCCGAGCCGACCCGCGTGGTCTTTGACGACCTGACCCTCAGCTCCGACGCCAAGATCGACGCCGCCGGCCTCTGGTCGGCCGTCAGCAAGATGAGCACCAAGGGCCGCGTCGGCGAGTTCGCCATCGACAAGGTCGACATGCAGGTCTCGCTGAACCGCATCCATGCCGCCACCTATGAAGCACTGATCAGCAAGGCGATGCAGTCGTCGTTCAGCTGCAAGAAGGACGGCGACGCCGAGGCCGCCGTGGCGCTGGCGGCCGACATGCAGAAGGGCTTCGGCGCCCTGCTCACGCACAACCCCGAGTACGCCCTGGACCGCCTGGCCGTCGAACTCGGTGGCCAGACCGCCGAGCTGTCCTACAGCTTCGGTACCAAGGACATGACCGAGGCCGACGCCGCCCTGCCCCTGCCGGCCCTGCTCGGCACCAAGGCCTATGGCAACGCCTCGTTCAAGGTGCAGAATGGCTGGATCGAGAAGGTCGTCAAGCAGATGGTGGCGCTCAAGGCACAGGGTGACGCCGCTGCCGCCGAGGAAGCGACCGCCGGCACCCTGGCGTTCGTCAACGCCTCGATCGACGACATGGTGACCAAGGGCTTTGCCGTGCGTGAAGGCGATGTCGTGCGCAGCAAGGCGGTCTTCGAAGGCGGCATGCTGAAGGTCAACGACCAGCCGCTGAACCTGCCGATCGGCGCGATGATGGGCCGCTGAAGCGGACCGTACCGCAGTGAAGGCGAGGCCGCGAGCGTCAGCCCGCGCGCCTCACCAGCCGACGTACTTGTTGCCAGCCGCCTTGTAGCGCCGCACGGCGTCTTCGAGGTCCAGGTACTCGGGGCAACTGCGCTGGCAGGCCTTGTCCAGACGCGCCAGGCGATCCTGCGCGGTGCGCAGGTCGCCGTTGATCAGGGCGAGCTCACCCGAATAGGCCAGCGCGCCGCGATGGGCGGGGTCAAGTTTCAGTGCCGCGTCGTAGTGCTTGCGAGCCGCCACCCGATCCGGCTTGGCGCTGCGGCGCAGGCTGTAGCCCATCAGGTTGTGCCAGTCCGGATTGCCGGGATCGCTCACCTCGCGAAGCGACACCACGGCCTCCTCCCACCGTTTCGACGCGATGTGCTCCCGGGCTGGCGCCAATGCATCGTTGCCACCCCCGCCATCGGCCGCCCACACCGCAGCGGCCGCGAAGGCCAACAGGGCCGCTGCGCAGGCGCGCGGGAACGTCGAGGTCATGGCAGCGCTCCGGAAAGGGTGTGGCAGGAATTGCGTGCCCGGATTGTGCGGCCTTTCGCCGCCGTGCTCCGCGGGCTGCCCCTACAATCGCGCCCCCGCTTGAAGCACCCCACCCCATGTACTGCGCGATCGACTTCGGCACCTCCAACTCGGCCATTGCCATTCCCTCGGCGGACGGCATGCGCCTCGTCGAACTGGAGCCCGGCCACCGCACCATGCCGACCGCGGTGTTCTACTTCACCGAAGGCCGCGAGGTGGACGGCCCGCCGCGTGCGTTCGGACGTGCCGCCCAGGCCGCGTATGTCGAAGGTGTCGACGGCCGCCTGATGCGCTCCATGAAAAGCATCCTGGGCAGCAGCCTCGTCGAGCAGACGACGGACGTGGGCGGGGGGCGGGGCGTCAAGTACCTCGACATCATCGGCGGCTACCTGCTGCACCTGAAGCGGCTGGCCGAACGGGACGCCGGCGCACCGATCCGGCGCGCCATGCTGGGCCGGCCTGTCTTCTTCGTCGATGACGACCCACTGCGTGACGCGCAAGCGCAAGCCACCTTGGAAGCTGCCGCCCGAAGCGTCGGCTTCGACGAGGTGCAGTTCCAGTACGAGCCATTGGCCGCGGCCTTCGACTTTGAAAGCCGCGCGCGGCAGGAGCAGCTGGTGCTGGTGGCCGACATCGGCGGCGGCACGTCCGACTTCTCGGTCGTGCGGGTGGGGCCCGAGCGGGCCGCCCGCCTGGACCGCCGCGACGACATTCTCGCCAATCACGGCGTCCACGTCGCCGGCACCGATTTCGACCGGCGAGTCGAACTCGCCAGCATCCTGCGCGAGTTCGGCTACGGGGCGAGCGGCCCGAGTGTGAACGGCGCGGCGCCGCGAGAGGTGCCCAGCACCGTCTACTTCGACCTGGCCACCTGGCACCTCATCAACACGGTCTACACGCCGCAGCGCGTGGCGGAGTTGCGCAACATGCGCGGCTTCTATGGCGACCCGGTGCACCACAAGCGGCTGATGACGGTGGTGACCGAGCGGCTCGGCCACGAACTGGCGGCTCGCGCCGAGGAGGCCAAGATCGCGGTCGCCCAGGGCGGTGACACGCGAATCGACCTGGGCGTGGTGGAGAACCGCTTGGCGGTATCGCTCTCGGAGCGTGAGGCCGTCCAGGCGATCGATGCGGACATCGAACGCATTGCCGAGGCCGCGCGCGAAACGGTCCGCCAGGCGGGACTCGAGCCTGCGCAGGTGGATGCGCTGTACTTCACCGGCGGCTCCACCGGTCTGCGGCTGTTGTCGGAGCGGATCGCCGGAGCATTCCCTTCAGCCGAGGCCCTGCACGGCGACCGGTTCGCCAGCGTGGCCACCGGCCTCGGCCTGCACGCGCGCCGCTGGTTCAGCGGCGCGGCGGCGGACCGCGCCTGACCGGCGGGCGGGGGCTTCTCGGCGCGGCAGCCGCCTGCACCGGTCGGCTCACGTCGGCCAGCAGCAGCGTGGCGCGCACCAGCGTTTCGACCGCCTCGGTGAGGTCCGCGGGCGGCTCCATGGTTTCGATCTCCGCCAGCAGGTCGTCCGCGTCCTCGAGGTCGTCCGGCGCCAGGTGCTGGAACAACAGCGCGAGCGGTTCGGTGAGCTTCTGTTCGTCGAGCTGCATCAAGCCTGCAAACCGGTCCACGGCAGCGGCGAAGCCCGCCACCCACGGGTAGACGGCATCCACCTCGGGCGGTGCTTCGTCCTCGTCGGCGAAGCCGTCGTTCTCTTGCGCCGCGCCCGGCGCCTCGTCGAGTTCGAACACCCAGGGATCGAACCACTGACGCGAGACGATGGCCGCATTGAGCTCGCCATGCCGACGCAAAACCAGTTGACGCAGGCGGGGCGCATCGAACCGACCGGGCACCGGGCGACCCTGGTCGATGTCGGTGACAAAGGGCAGCCACTGCGCCTCGGCCACCCGTTGCGGCTGCAGCAGCACACCGCAGAGAAAGCCGTCGAGCATGGTGACGTCCAGCGGTTCCAGCGGTGCCGGCACGCGGTCAAGCAGGGACTGCAGTTCGTCGATCTCGCGCTCGCTCAGGGGAGGCGGCACGGGACGGGGCGACGGCGCAGACGGGGGGCGGGCATGAGAAGGGGCCATGCGCGATTGTCGCGCCGAAGCAGGCGCATCCCCCAAAAGGGGGTGTCCCCGTGCGGGGGAGGTGCGAGCTCTTGCGGCATGGCATCGGTTCACCCAACTCGTTGTCGCATCAAGCGTTTTTGGATGCGCCGGCGAAGAATCCGCCGGATTTCGTCCTACCTCCTAGGGATGGTCTCCTCGGAGGTACCCCCCTAAAGTCCCCTTCGAGCTGTCACACGGGTCTCGCGAGGCCATGCCTCAAAGGTCGAATCGCCCGCCTTGCCCACTACAACCACAACGCATCCACAAGGGCGATAGACCGCAACGTTCCAACGACGTCCAACCGGACTTGAAGCCGCCCTTGCCGGGCGGCTTTTTTTTGTTCGGCAGCTCGCGTTCATCGGCGCGCGAGGGGTCGCTCCGGACCTTGGCCCAGGCAAGAACGGGGTGGCAGACGCAATGCCGCCCTGGCCCGCTCAGACGGCGTTGGGCAGTGCCCCATCGACCGGGCCGGCGCGTGCGTCGCCCAACCCGCGCCCTCAAGCGAGGATCATCTGCGTGCAGCGAAAGAGCGCCACCTTTCGATCGTCCGCACCGCGCACGGTGGCGGACCACACCTGGGTCGTGCGCCCGAGGTGCTCGGCCACCGCTTCACAGTGGAGTCTTCCGTCGCGCGCCGTGCCCAGGAAGTTGCTCTTCAGCTCGATGGTGGTGAAATTGCGTGCGCCTGCCGGCAGGTGCGCGATGGTGGCGTAGCCCGCGCAGCTGTCGGCCAGCAGGATGACGCTGGCCGCGTGCAGGAAGCCGTTGGGCGCAAGCATCCAGGGCTGGACTTGCAGCTCGCCGCACAGCCGGCCTTCCTCGATCGCCGTGACCTTGAGGCCGAACCGGCCGGGCAGGTGATCGCCCTGAAGGGTGTCGAAGTGGGCGGGGGTCATGTCAGGGCGCAGCATCGGATCTCCTTCGCATGGGTCGCAGAGGGCCCTGCTTGCCAGCATAGCGCCGTGGCACGTGCAACGGCTGGCCGGGCCGCCCTAGAATGGGCTGCATGAATGATTCCCGCGGGTGGAGTGTCCTGGTGCTCGTCGCCGGATTGACTGTCGCGACCCCCGGGGCGGCCCAGTCCGTGCCGCCCCCCGTGCCCCCGCCGGCCCCCGCGGCCGCGGCCTCGGCGGTGCTGCCGCCGGTGTCGCTCTCGGCGCGCAAGGTGTACGAGCAGGCCCGTTCCCAGCTGGTGCAGATCCGCACGGTGCTCAAGGGCCAGGCGAGCCAGACCTCGGTGGGCTCGGGGTTCGTGGTCAGCACCGATGGGCACATCGTCACCAACTACCACGTGGTCAGCGAGGCGGCCCTTCACCCCGAACGGCACGACCTGGTCTACGTCACCGCAGACGGCAAAGAGGCCCCGGTGCAGCTGCTGATGATCGACGTGCTGCACGACCTTGCTTTGTTGAAGGCGGCTCCCCGGGAGCAGCCCTTCGAGGCATTGAGTTTCCGGCCACCGGGCCAACCCCTGGGTCAAGGGGAGCGCATGTACTCGCTCGGCAACCCGCTCGACGTCGGCTTCGCCGTCATCGAAGGCAACTACAACGGGTTGGTCGAGCGCAGCTTCTACCCGCAGATCTTCTTCGCCGGCTCGCTCAGCGGCGGCATGAGTGGCGGCCCTGCCCTGGATCAGGAAGGCCGCGTGATCGGCATCAACGTGGCGCGCCGGGTCGACGGCGAACAGGTCAGCTTCCTCGTTCCTGCGGAGTTCGCGGTGGCGCTCATCAAGCGGGGCCGCGCGGCGGAACCCATCAAGGCCAGCGTGTGGCCGGTGGTCGCCCAGCAGCTCACGGCGCACCAGGAGGTGCTCACCGATCGCTTCGTCCAGCAAGGCTTCAAGCCCGCCACGCATGCGCGGTATTCGGTGCCTGTGCCAGTCGACCGGTTCATGCGTTGCTGGGGCACGAGCCAGACCTCGCAGACCGGCGGGCTCGATTTCGAGCGCTCGGACTGCGCCATGGACACCCGAATCTTCGTGGGCGAATTCACCACCGGCGCCTTGCGCACCGGCCATGAGAGCTACGACGGCCGCAAGCTGGGCGCCATGCGCTTCGCCCAGCGCTACAGCGCGAGCTTCGAGAACGAGAGCTTTCGTCGCCTGTCGTCCGAGCACCAGACCAAGCCCCGCTGTCACGAGGACTACGTCGATCGCAACGGGCTGCCGCTGCGGGTCGTCGTCTGTCTGCGCGCCTACAAGAAGGTGCCCAAGCTGTATGACGCCTCGGTACTCGTGGCCACGCTCGACCAGCCGGCATCGGGCGTACAAGGCCGCTTCGACATGCAGGGCGTGAGCTATTCGAACGCCATGCGCCTCACCCGACATTACCTGGAGGCCTACGGATGGGCACGCTCGCGCTGATCGAGACGCTCGACCGGGACGGCAGCGTCCGGCAGAGCCACAAGGTGCAGGCCTGGCCCGTGCGCGTGGGCCGTTCGCTCGACAACGACATCGTGCTCGACGATCCCCATGTCGCGGCGTTCCACTTCACCGTCGATGCGAACGAGGACCACGGCGTATTCGTCGCGGTGGGCGACACGGTGAATGGCGTGACCGTGGGCGCGCAGCGGCTCGCCGCGGGCGAACGCTGGCACGTGGGCGCCCGGCCCGCCGACATCACGGCTGGCAGAACGCAGCTCAACCTGCGGCTCGCGGAGCACACGCTGTCGCCCGAGAAGGCGCTCACGGCCTCGCGCGTCTTTGCGCAGAGCCCGAGCGTGCTGCTGTGGCTGGTGCTGCTGAATCTGCTCTCGGTGGGCTTCACCACCTACCTCGCCACCGACCCGGAACTGCTGCCGCGCACCCTGGCGTCCAACGGCATGATGCTCGCGGCCATCGTGCTCGTGTGGTGCGGCGCCTGGACGCTGTTGTCGAAGCTGTTCACGCGGCGCGGCCACTTCGGCTGGCACCTGAGGGTGATGCTGACGGCCCTGCTGGCGCTCGAACTGCTGGGCTTCGTCGCATCGCTGCTGGGATTCGCGATGTCGTGGGACTGGCTCACGGCCTACGACTACATCCCCGAGATGGCGATCGCCGCCTTGGCGCTCTACCTGCACCTGCAGGCCGTCGAGCCGCACCGGCACCGCTTCACGCGCGGGTTCGCGGTCGGTGCGCTGATCATGGGCCTGGCGGTGGGCGCCTGGCGTCACTGGCAGGACCATGAGAGCCTCGCCAGCGAGCTCTACATGACCGCCTTGTATCCGCCGGTGTTCCGCGTGGCCGACGGCGTATCGGCGGACGCGTTCGTCGAGCGTCTGGCGCCGTTCGAGAAGGCCCTCGATGAGAAGGCCGCCGAGCCCACCGACCCGGATGACGAGGACGGTGAGGCCGAGGCGGAGGTCGAGTCGGGCAAGTGACGGCTCACCCAAACCGGGCCGGACGGGCCCGGGGTCCCTGGGTGCAACCGCTCAGCGCCGCTTCTCCACGATGACCGGCACGAGCTGCAGCGCGTCGCGAACGCGCTCCGCGGCGCTGGCAGCTTCACCTCGGCTCGGGTAAGGGCCGGCCTGGAGGCGAAACAGCGTCGGTTCGCTGAACACGGCAAGCAAAGGCGACAACCATTCCAGTTCCGTCGCGACGCGTTGCTGGAACTGCACGGCGCCCTCGCGCTGGCGGAACGCCCCGAGCTGGATCCAGTAGCCCTGGGCGGCGGCCGTATCGGCGCGCTCGGACGGCGCTGGTGCTGCGGTGGGTGCGATCTCCGGTGCTGCCTCGCCGCCCGTTGCTCTGGGCGGTGCTGGCGCCGGAGTGCCCGCGCTCGCGGTTGCGTCGTCCGGTGCACTGCCGTTGCGACGCCACGCGCCGGTACGGATGTCCTCGTGCGTGATGCGTTCGACCTCGACGGGTGCGATCCCGTTGTGCACTCCGAGGCGCATGGCCGCGGTGTAGCTCAGGTCGATCACGCGGCCGCGGTGGAACGGCCCGCGGTCGTTCACGCGCACGATGATCTCGCGGCCGTTGGCCGGGTTGCGCACCCTGGCATAGCTCGGGATCGGCATGGTCTTGTGCGCGGCCGTCATGGCGTACATGTTGTAGACCTCCCCGCTGGCGGTCCGGCGGCCATGGAACTTCTTGCCGTACCACGAGGCCAGCCCCCGTTCGGTGAAGCGGGTGTCCTCGCGCAGGGGCACGTAGTCCTTGCCGAGCACCTCGTAGGGCTTGTTCGGGCCGCCCGGGCGGATCGGCTCGATGCGCGGTTCGGCGTCCGGCACCTGCGACAGCCCGCTGGGCGGTCGGGCTTCGACCCCATCGCGCGACTTGTCGGGCCCCGAGGCGCAGGCCGCGAGCACGAGGGCGGCGCACAGCGTGGCGGCTCGCGCCAGCATGCGGCGGCCCATGGCGGTGGATGTTTCGGTGGACGGCAGGGTGGCGGTCAGGGTCATGCGGGGGGCCCGGGTTCGGGGCATTGTGCCAAAGCCCCGCCCCGCCCCCGCCACCCGGTGCGGGTTCAGGGGTCGGCCGATCCGCGCGGCAGGCGGTCGAATCCGCGCAGCACCCACGCCACGGCGATGGCCGCGACGGGACCTGCCGCGGGGTACAGGATGAAGGCGACGATCGGGACCACCAGGATCAATTGCCTCAGCCCCCAGGCGTAGAGGATGCCGGCCCGGCGCACGTAGGCGGATCCGGCGCTGAACCAGCGGCGCCGCGCCTCGGATCCCACAGGCATTCCGCCGACGAAGCCCGCGTGGTTGAAGTAGCGCACCGCCATCACGGAGGACACCAGCGAGGCGAACAGCAAGGCCAGCAGGATCAGCTCCATGGCGAGGCGCGGCGTGAAGCGCAGCCCCATGCCGCCCGCTGAAAAGCTGGCGTGCAGCGAGGGGGCGGCCAGTGACACGGTGCCCATCAGGGCGAGGACGGCGGTGGACGCCGTCATGGTGGCCGACATCAGCGAGTTGCGCAGCGTCTGCACGGCCAGCACCTCCGTGCCCGGGTGGGCCGAGATGGCGGCGAACCAGTCCTCGCGCAGCGTGGCATGGGCCGAGCGGGCCATTTCGTTCGGGCGTCGACGCTGCGCGATGGCCAGCGAGACCTCGTACGCGACGAGCACGGCCACCGTGGCGGCGGCGAAGATCCAGGCCAGTGCGTCCATGCGCCGACTCAGACTGCGCCCGGCGCGGCCAGCCGGCCCCGCCGCTCGAACCCTTCGAACGCGGCCATGCCGGCCAGCATCGCGGCCACGAAGACCACGGCCTTGCCCTGTCCCATCCCCAGGGCCACCAGGCCCGGACCGGGGCACACGCCCGCCAGACCCCAGCCGATGCCGAACACCAGGCTGCCGCCGATGAGCCGCCGATCCACGTCCCGCGCGGTGGGCAGGCGCATCTCGGCACCGAGCACCGACGCGGTGCGGCCGCGCGCCAGGGTGAAGGCGACCAGCCCGACCGCGATGGCGCCTGCCATCACGAACGCGAGGGACGGGTCCCATGGCCCGGCGAGGTCGAGGAAGCCCTGGACCTTCACCGGGTCGACCATGCCGGAGAGCAGCAGGCCGATCCCGAAGACCAGGCCGGAGAGGAAAGACGCCAAGGTGATCATGGAGACCTCACAAGCCAAGGACGTGCCGGAGCACGAACACCGTTGCGGCACCGGCCGCGATGAAGACCACCGTCGCTACGACGGATCGCGGTGACAGGCGGGAGATGCCGCACACCCCGTGGCCGCTCGTGCAGCCGGACCCATACCGCGTGCCGATGCCCACCAGCAAGCCGGCCAGCACGAGCATGCCGTTGCCCGCTTCGATGCGCGCGGCCGGCAAGGCGTTGAACAACTGGAACAGCAGCGGGGCGGCCACCAGTCCGGCGATGAAGGCGACCCGCCAGGCGATGTCGCGGTGGGCCGGCCGGAGCAGGCCGCCCAGCACACCGCTCACGCCGGCGATGCGCCCGTTGAGCAACACGAACATGGCCGCCGCGAGGCCGATGATGGCCCCGCCGGCGAGGGCGGTCCAGGGAGTGAAGGCATTCCAGTCGATCGTCACGTGTCACTCCTTCGGGCAATAGAGGCGGTACAGCACGGCCAGGATCTCGAGCAGTGCGGGGTCGGACACGCTGTAGTAGATGTTCTTGCCCTGGCGGCGGGTGGCGACCACGCCCTCGTTGCGCAGCACGCCCAGCTGCTGCGACAAGGTGGGCTGGTGGATGCCGAGGCGCGCCTCGAGCTCGCCGACCGAGGCCTCGCCGTGGGCCAGCTGACACAGCAGCAGCAAGCGCCCTTCGTTCGCCAGCACCTTCAGTGCGGCCACGGCGCGCGTGCTCGCGGCGCGCAAGGCTTCGGGGTCGATGAGTTCAGGAAGAGAGTGGGTGTCCATTGCATTCAGTATATGAACACATATAATGTCAGTCAATAGATTGATGAGCCGGAGACCCACCATGACCCCGTCCCCCCGTCCGAGCGCTCCGACCATCGAAGCCTTCTTCGACCCGAGGACCGGGACCGTCTCCTATGTGGTCGCCGACCCGTCGACGTCCCGCGCCGCGGTGATCGACCCAGTGCTCGACTTCGACTTCAAGTCCGGCCACACCGGCACGGCCAGCGTGGACCGCATCCAGACGCACCTCGCCGAACAGGGCCTGACGGTCGACTGGATCCTCGAGACGCATGCCCATGCCGACCACCTTTCCGGCGCGCGCCACCTGCAGGAGCGCGTCGGGGGGCGCATCGCGATCGGCGAGCACATCCGCGAGGTGCAGGCCACCTTCCAGCAGCTCTTCAACCTCGAGCGCGGCTTCTTGCCCGACGGCAGCCAGTTCGACCATCTCTTCAAGGACGGCGAGCGTTTCATGATCGGCGGCATCGAGGCCATGGCGCTGCTGGTGCCGGGGCACACACCCGCGGACATGGCCTATGTGGTGGCCGATGCCGTCTTCGTGGGCGACACGCTCTTCATGCCCGATGTAGGGACGGCACGCGCCGACTTCCCGGGCGGCAACGCGCACACCCTGTACCGGTCGATGCGGCGCCTGCTCGACCTGCCCACCGACACCCGCATCTTCGTGTGCCATGACTACCCGCCGGCCGGTCGCGAGCCGCGCTGGGAAACCACCGTGGCCGCGCAACGGCAGCACAACATCCACGTGCACGACGGCGTGGACGAGGCAAGCTTCGTCGCCATGCGGCAGGCGCGCGACGCCACCCTGGACGTGCCCACCCTGATCCTGCCCTCCATCCAGGTGAACGTCCGTGCCGGGCACATGCCTCCCGCCGAGGACAACGGCGTGGCCTACCTGAAGATTCCGCTGAACGCCTTGCCGGTGCGGCGCTGATCGAGGCGCTGGAGGAGCACCGCTCGGCCAACTCGCGGCGGCGTGCCGGAAACGAAGAAGCCACCTCGAAGGTGGCTTCAGTCGATGATGCGGTTGGCGCGTCCGGCTGGGATCGAACCAGCAACCCCTGCCTTCGGAGGGCAGTACTCTATCCATTGAGCTACGGACGCGAAGACCCGGATTCTATCAGCCTGCGGGCGAGGTTCTGAAGAAGCTGCTTCGAGCACTCTATAATCCCGCGGTTGTGCGCTTCCTTGCGCACGTTCCCCTGATGTCGAGGAATTCATGGCCGACGCCCACCAGACACCCGATCACGACAGCCCGCACGAAGGGCCCATCAAGACACCCAAGCAACTCGTCTGGGCCGTCGTATTCGCCTTCCTGGTGCCCATCATCGGCATCATCCTGTTGGCCAACTTCGTGGCGGCCGGCGACAAGCCGGCGGCCGGCAGCGACGGCATGAGCCCCGAGGCCGTGGCCAAGCGCATTGCGCCGGTTGCCGGCGCACCGGAAGTCAAGGACGCCTCCGACCTCACCACGCTGAAGAGCGGTGAACAGGTCTATACCGCCCAGTGCGCAGCCTGCCATGCCACCGGCGCTGCCGGCGCACCGAAGATCGGTGACGCCGCGGCCTGGGGTCCGCGCGTGGCGCAGGGTTTCGACGTTCTGCTGACCAGCGCCCTCAAGGGCAAGGGCGCCATGTCGCCCCAGGGCGGCGGTGACTTCAGCGATTTCGAGATCGCCCGCGCCGTGGTGCACCTGGCCAACCAGGGTGGTGCCAAGTTCGAAGAACCCAAGGCCCCTGCGGCCGCCGCGTCGGCCGCCCAGTGAGGCCGGGCCGCCTTGGCGGCCGGCCGCGGGGTTCAGCGGCCTGGCGCGTCGAGCGCCGCCCCGCCGGACGCTGAGCGCATGAAAAAAGCCGACCGTTCGCGGTCGGCTTTTTCATGGGCGCTTGCCGGTGGCGGACCGGCCGCGGGCGGTCAGCGATGGTTCATGCCGCAGTAGCCCGGGCGGCCTGCGGGCTGAGCACGTGGCTGAATCGCTCGGCCAGGGCATCGACGGTGCTGTGCTCGGGCGCCCAGTCGCCGTGTTCGACGGCGTCGGCCGCAGCCTCCATGTCCAGCGTGTGCACGATGCCGAGGCCCAGGTCGGTGGCGATGAAGAGCCGGTCGTGCTCGTCGAGCCAGGCCGACTCGAAGCGTGCCTCCCGGCCGGTGTGGCTGTGCAGCGTGGGCGCGGCACCGGCCTGGCCGACCTGCAGGCGCCACACCAATG
Organism: Rhizobacter sp. LjRoot28; assembly: GCF_964253025.1. NCBI lineage: Bacteria > Pseudomonadati > Pseudomonadota > Betaproteobacteria > Burkholderiales > Sphaerotilaceae > Rhizobacter > Rhizobacter sp. LjRoot28. The sequence goes on along the minus strand of NZ_CAXUQC020000001.1, from coordinate 4,249,530 downwards.
GCGCTGCTTCGAGTTCGACGTAGACCCGCTGGGGTCCGTTCTGGAAGAACCAGCAGCCCGCCTCGTCGCGCTCATAGTTGCGCTCGATGAACTCGCGCAGTTTGTCGTGCTCGATGCGACTGCCCTTCACGCGCGGGAACGGCCCGGCGGCCTGGATGCGGTCATCACGCATGTACCAGTCGCCGCGCGCATCGAGCGCAAGCCAGCCGTAGCAGTCCGGCACGTTGGGCCACTTCTTCAACGCCGCCTTGACGATGTCGTCCATCACGAGCCTCCGGTCCTGGGGTCCCCATTCTGGCCCGCGGCAATAGCCATCCGGGCATGTCCGGTCATCCAGCCCATGACCTGCTCGGGCAGCGTGAGCACATGGCCCGGCCAACGCCCACGGGGAAAGCCGACGTGGCCGCCGTGCGGCGGCTGCCACAAGGTCACGAACGAGCCGACCTCATCCGGCTTCGGCAGCGAATGGCCCGGGACGAAGGGGTCGTTGCGGGCGTTCACGACCAGGGCCGGCACGCGGATGCAATGCAGGTGCGGCTTGGACGAACCGCGGGCCCAGTAGTCTTCGGTGCTGCGAAAACCGTGCAAGGGTGCGGTGAAGGCGTTGTCGAACTGGTACAGGTCACGCACGCGGCGCAATGCCGTGGCGTCCAGCAGCCCCGGGAACTGGGCGGCCTTGTTCAGCGCCTTCGGCAGCATCGACTTCAGGAACATGCGGGTGTAGATCTGCCGGTTGACGCCGCGCCCGATGGCCTCGCCGCCGGCCGCGAGGTCCAGCGGCGCCGAGACGGCGGCCACGGCCCGAACGCAGGCGCTGGCGGTGCCCCCCGCTTCCTCGGCCCAGCGCAGCAGCGCATTGCCGCCCAGCGACACGCCCACCGCAAGCAGAGGCCCGTCGTGCCGGGCGCGCATGCGTTGCAGGATCCAACCCACCTCTTCATGGTCGCCCGAATGGTAGGCACGTGGCGCGAGGTTCATTTCGCCCGAGCACCCGCGGAAGTGCGGCACGGCGTAGTGCCAGCCGTTCTCGCGCGCCCAGTTGGCAAAGGCCTGTGCATAGTGGCTGCGCGAGGACCCCTCGAGCCCATGGAACATCACCAGCAGCGGTCGCTGCTGCGGCAGTCCGCCTGGCGAGGCGGCTTCGGCCTCCTGCCAGTCGACGTCGATGAAGTCCTGGTCGGGCGTGGTCCAGCGCTCGCGGCGGTAGTGCGGCGCCGGGCCCTGGTAGCGGGCCGAAAAGAGCGCGGGCCAGATGGTCTGCAGGTGACCGCCGAGCGGGCCCTCACCGGCCAGCCAGCCCGGTGACCGGTAGCTCTCCATCAGTGCAGCACCGAGGGCGTGTCGCCGATCTCGGGCAGTTCCTCGGCGGTGCCGGGACTGGCGTGGTGCATGACCAGGCGCCAGCCCTGGGCGGTCTTCACGTAGACGTTGGTGGCGATGACCCAGGCCACCTGGGGCCCGTTCTCGGTCAGCGCCTGGATGCGCTCGACCACGCTGTGCACCGCGCTCGACGCCGTTTCCAGGCGGCGAACCTTCTCTGGCGTGACGTTCACCGAGCCGTTGCTGAACAAGGCCTCGAAGGCCGCGCGGATGGCGCCGGGGCCGATGACCCGCGGGCCGCCGGGGTGCACGCAGGCGATGTCGTCGTCGTCGGACCAGACGGCCATCAGGCGGTCGATGTCCCCGCGCTGCAGGGCCTCGTAGAACTGGTGCTCGATGTCGTCGGGCGAGGCCATCAGGGCGGCGTCGGGCGGCTTGGGTCGGGCCATGGGGGTCTGCCTTGGTTTGTCTTCAGTGGAAGACGACGGTCTTCTGGCCGTTGAGCAGCACGCGGTGCTCGACGTGCCAGCGCACCGCGCGTGCCAGGACCATGCACTCGACATCGCGGCCCACGGCCGTGATGTCTTGCGCGCTGAGCGAGTGATCCACGCGTGCCACGTCCTGCTCGATGATCGGCCCTTCGTCGAGGTCAGCCGTGACGTAGTGGGCCGTGGCCCCGATCAGCTTGACGCCGCGATCGTGGGCCTGGAAGTAGGGCTTGGCGCCCTTGAAGCTGGGCAGGAAGCTGTGGTGGATGTTGATGGCCCGCCCGCGCAGGAAGGCACAGAAGGCGGGGCTCAGGATTTGCATGTACCGGGCAAGCACCACCAGGTCGATCTCGTGCTCGTTCACCAGGGCCTCCACCTGCAGCTCCTGGGCGCGCTTGGCCTCGGCGCTCGCCCCGGCGGCCAGGGGCAGGTGGTGGAACGGGATGTCGTAGCGCTGGGCCAGGTCTTCGAAGGTCGGATGGTTCGACACGATGGCGGGGATGTCCACCTCGAGCTGCCCGGAGTGCCAGCGGTACAGCAGGTCGTTCAGGCAGTGCCCGTGCTGGCTCACCATCAGCAGCAGGCGCGGCCGGCGGGAGGCCGCGTGGAACTGCGCCATCAGGCCGAACTGCTCGCGCACGCTGGTGAAGAGCTTGTCGAGGGTGCCGACGTCGGCCAGATGAGGCGGCGCCTCGAAGTGCACGCGCATGAAGAACAGGCCCGTCGCGTTGCCGTCACCGTCGGTCGGAAGGTCGCCGAACTGCTGTGAGTCCAGGATGTTGCAGCCGGCCTGGTACAGCAGGCCGGACACCGCATAGACGATGCCCTTGGCATCGCGGCACGACAGGGTAAGGATGAATTCTTGCGCGCGGGACATGGTGGCTTTCAAGGAGAGGCCCGATTGTACGGAGGGGGTGGCGGCGGCGCGCCCCCCGCAACGGCGGGGCCCCGCGTCGCGCGCGGATTCAGGCCGCTGCGCCGTCTTGCAGCGCGTCGTCCAGAGCGGCACCCACCCGTTGCGGGCTCATGTCCACCAGGCAACGGGTGTGGCCATAGCGGCAGGTGCGCTCGAAGCACGGGGCGCAATCGAGTTGCAGTTCTTCCTTCAGCCACAGCACGCGCGCACGGGGGTTGAGCGGTGGCGTGTGCTCGGGGCTCGTGCTGCCGAAGGCAGCGACCTGCGGGATGCCGAAGGCCGCGGCGACGTGCATCAAACCCGAATCGTTGCTGACCACGCCCCGGGCCCCGGCGATGATGGCCATGGCGTCGATCAATCGGGTCTTGCCGGCCAGCGGCAGGCAGGCGCCCGGAGCGGCGAGCGCGATCTCCTCGCACAGGCTGGCCTCCTTGCCGGAACCCAGCAGCGCCACGGCAAGCCCGAAGCGCTCGTGCAGCGAACGGGCGAGCGTCGCGTAGTGCGATGCCGGCCAGCATTTGGCCGGCCCGTACTCGGCACCGGGTGCGAAAGCGAAGTACTGGCCCGGAGCGAGCCCCGCGCCGGCCGCGGCCTCTGCGATGCGGGATGGCTCGAAGTGGAGCTTCGGGCGTTCGCTCGCAGCTCCCGTTCCACCCGCGAGGGCACTGTAGAACGCCACCATGGGCGGGCGGCCGCCCGGGTTGGGGAGGCGGCGGTTCAGCAGCCAGGGACGGCCCTCGCCCTGGTAGCCGATGCGCTGCGGAATGCGGGCGAAGAAGGGGGTGAGGGCGGCCTTGATCGAGTTCGGCAGCACGTAGGCCACGTCGAAGCGGCCGCGCAAGGTGGCGGCCACCCGTCGCCGTGCCGACCAGTCGAGCCGGCCGTGTGCGAACGGCAGGTCGATCACCTCCTGCACCTGTGGCATCGCGTGGTAGACCGGCGCCACCCACGGCAGCGCCGCCACGGCGATGCGATCGCCGCGGGCTGCGAGGCGGGCGCACAGCGGCTCGGACATCACCGCGTCGCCGATCCACTGCGGCGCGATGATCAGCGTGCGAGCCATCCGGCGCTCAGTGGTGGCCGTGGACGACCTCGCCCGCCTTCAGGCGGTACAGCGTGCCGCAATAGGGGCACTTCACGCCGGCCGAGATGGCCACGTCGAGGTACACCTTGGGATGGTGGCTCCACAGCGGCATCTTGGGGTTCGGGCAGGCGACGACGCCGGGACCGTGCAGGTCGGACGCCAGCAGTTCGACCGCCTGGGTTGTTTTGGGATTGCTGCTCATGACGTGGGCGTTCCTTGTCAGACCTTGGTCAGCCACTCGGCGTACTTGGCGTTGCGGCCGTTCACGATGTCGAAGAAGGCCGACTGGATCTTCTCGGTGATCGGGCCACGCGAGCCCTGGCCGATCTCGATCCGGTCGAGTTCACGAATCGGCGTGACCTCGGCGGCCGTGCCGGTGAAGAAGGCCTCGTCCGCGATGTAGACCTCGTCGCGGGTGATGCGCTTTTCCACGAGCTTCAGGCCCAGGTCGTTGCAGATCGCGAGGATGGTGTTGCGCGTGATGCCGTTGAGCGCACCGGCCGACAGGTCGGGCGTGTACACGACACCGCCCTTGATGATGAAGATGTTCTCGCCCGCGCCTTCGCTCACGAAGCCGGCGGCGTCGAGCAGCAGGGCTTCGTCGTAGCCGTCGTCCGTGGCTTCCATGTTGGCCAGGATGGAGTTGGTGTAGTTGCTCACCGCCTTGGCCTGCGTCATCGTGATGTTGACGTGGTGGCGGGTGTAGCTGCTGGTCTTGACGCGGATGCCCCGCTTGAGGCCTTCTTCACCGAGGTACGCGCCCCACGACCAGGCCGCGACCATGAGGTGGATCTGGTTGCCCTTGGGGGAGACGCCGAGCTTTTCGGAGCCGATCCAGGTGAGGGGCCGCAGGTAGCAGCTCTCCAGCTTGTTCTCGCGCACCACGTCGAGCTGGGCCTGCATCACCTCCTCGAAGGAGAAGGGGATCTTCATGCGCAGGATCTTGGCGCTGTTGAAGAGCCGCTCGGTGTGCTCGCGCAGGCGGAAGATCGCCGTGCCGTTGACCGTGTTGTAGGCGCGCACGCCCTCGAACGCACCGCACCCATAGTGCAGCGTGTGAGTGAGCACATGGACCTTGGCGTCACGCCAGTCGACCAGTTGCCCGTCCATCCAGATTTTTCCGTCGCGATCGGCCATCGACATGGCAAGGCTCCTGTGGGATTCGGTGCAAAACCCGTGATTTTACGGACTTGGCGGGGCGGCGCCCAATTCTTCGCTGGAAGGCGCCGGCTCCGGTCGCGTCAGACGCCACGATTGGAGCCGGCCCGCGGGCATGTCGAGGGTCACGGTGCTGCCGCCCTCGTCGGTCCAGGTCCAGGTGTCGGTGCCGTCCAGCTGGCGGCCGAGGCTGCGGCTGTGCTGCAGCACCTCCAGCATGGTCATGCCGGGCTTGAGCCGGGCGTTGAGCATCACGGCGCTGGGCACCATGCCGACCGGCGAGCGGCCGGCGTTCTGCATCACGCGCATGGTGCGCCCGAACTGCAGCAGCAGCCAGAAGACCACGACGCTTGCAGCCATCACGATGCCCTGCCAGCCATACAGCTGCCAGCCGGCGGCCACGGCGAGCGCGGCGAGGATCCATCCCATGGTGCGGTTCATGACGGCGATGGTAGGGCGTGCCGGGCCGCGTCCGGCTACGGGGTCACCGCAGGATCAGCGGGGCTTGCGGACGAACTGGACGGGGCGGCTGCCGTCGGGCCGTGCGCCCGGGGGCGCGGCGGCGTCGCAGCCGTCGCAACCGCAACCGGGCGCCGAGCGGGCCAGCTTGCCGAGGCGGGCATGCCACGGCGCCGGCAAGGGCAGGTGCAGTGCGCGTGCGGCCAGCCGGCGGCGCCAGGCGGCCGGCATCAGTACCCAGGCTGCGTAGAAGGCGCAGCCCGCGACGATGAGTCCGACGATGAAGTCCTGCATGGAGTCCCTTTCAGCGTGCGCCGGCTCAGCCGGTGAGCCAGGCGGTGACGCGGTAGGTCACGAAGGAGGCGGCATAGGCCAGCCCGAACAGGTAGGCGGCCATGAGCACCGGGTAGCGCCACGAGTTCGTCTCCCGCCGGACCACGGCCAGCGTGGCGAGGCACTGCGGGGCGAAGACGAACCAGGCGATCAGGGCATAGGCGGTGGCCAGCGACCAGGTCTGGCTCACCACCTGCTGCAGCGACTGGGCCACCTCGTCCTCGTTGCCCGACAAGGCGTACACCGTGCCGAGCGCGCCGACGGCCACTTCCCGGGCCGCGAGGCCGGGCACGAGGGCGATGGAGATCTGCCAGTTGAAGCCGATCGGCTCGAACACAGTCTGCAGCGCCCGGCCCAGTTGCCCGGCGTAGCTCGACTGAATGGCCGTGCCGGGGTCGGCCCCGGGCGACTGCGGATAGCTGGCCAGGAACCACAACAGCACGGTCAGGGCGAAGATGATGCCGCCCACCCGACGCAGGAAGATGGTCGCCCGCTCCCACAGGCCGATCGCCAGGTTGCGCAGGTTCGGCCAGCGGTACGGCGGCAGTTCGAGCATCAACGGCTGGTAGTTGGACGCGCGCCAGATGCGCTTGAAGACCCACGCGACGGCCATGGCCGACACCACCCCGGCCACGTAGAGCCCGAACAGGGTCAGTCCCTGGAGGTTGAAGAGGCCCACGTCGCGCGCCGGCACGAAGGCGGAGATGAGCAGTGCATAGACCGGCAGGCGCGCCGAGCAGGTCATGAGCGGCGCGACCATGATGGTGGCCAGGCGGTCGCGCCAGTTCGGAATCGTGCGGGCCGCCATGATGCCCGGAATGGCGCAGGCGAAGCTCGACAGCAGCGGGATGAAGGCCCGACCCGACAGCCCGACCTTGCCCATCAGCGTGTCGAGGAGGAAGGCGGCGCGCGGCAGGTAGCCGGAGTCCTCGAGCAGCAGGATGAAGAAGAAGAGGATCAGGATCTGGGGCAGGAAGACCAGCACCCCGCCCGCGCCCGCCACCACGCCGTCCACCAGGAGGCTGCGCAGCGGGCCCTCGGCCATGTGCGCGGTGATCCATTCGCCGAGCCCGCCCATGGCGGCCTCGATGGCGTCCATCGGCACGGAGGCCCAGCTGAACACCGCCTGGAACATCAGGAACAACACCACTGCCAGAAGCAGGATGCCCCAGACCGGGTGCATGACGACTGCGTCGATGCGGTGATTGAAGCGCTTGAACTGGCGGGCGTTCGGCGCCACCAACGCCAGCAGCCGCCGCACTTCCGCCTGCAGTCCGGCCGGCGTGGCGGCCTCGGCGGTCGACGCCGGCGGCACCGGCCAGGCAGCCTGGCGTTCGAGTTGAGCCAGCAACGCATCGTGGCCCCGGCTCTTGACGGCCACGGTCTCGACCACGGGGACGCCCAGTTCGGCGGACAAGCGCGCCACGTCGATCGTCAGGCCGCGGCTGCGTGCCACGTCCATCATGTTGATGGAGACGATCATCGGGCGGCCCAGCCGGCGCAGCTCGAGCACGAGGCGCAGGTTCATCGCGAGGTTGGTGGCATCGACCACCGCCACGATGGCATCGGGCGCGGCTTCGCCGGCACGCTGGCCCATGACCATGTCGCGCGTCACCTGCTCATCGGGCGTGGCGGGCGTCAGGCTGTAGGCGCCGGGCAGGTCGATCACCGAGACCGTGCGGCCGTTGGCGAGCCGGGCGGTCCCGACCTTGCGTTCGACCGTCACCCCGGCGTAGTTGGCCACCTTCTGGCGTGCGCCGGTGAGAAGGTTGAAGAGGGCGGTCTTGCCGCAGTTCGGGTTGCCGACCAGGGCGATGCGCAAGGGCGGCGTGAGGGCTTCGGCGTTCATGTGGGCGTGACCTCCACGCACTGGGCTTCGACCAGGCGCAGGGCAAAGAGGCTCTCGCCGACCTGCACGGCGATGGGCTCGCGGCCCCCGGGGCCACGGCGCAACAGGCGCACCGGCTCTCCGGGAAGAAAGCCGAGTTCGGCGAGGCGGTAGAGGGTCAGGGGATCGATGCCGGGCGAGCCTGCACTCACGGCAAGCACGGTGCCCTCGGCACCGTTGGGCAGATCGGAAAGGCGGGGGCTGGACATGATGGCGCGGCGCCGCAGCTCAAGCGCGGCGCTGAATGATAACAACTCGCATTCATTATGCGACCCCGCCGAACGCCGCGGGTTCCTTTTTTTGTCAAAGGCTGCGCATCAGATCAATCGCCTGCTCGATTCGCTCGACCGGGTGGATCACCAAGCCCTCGATGGGCTTCTTCGGCACGTTGGCCTTGGGCACGACGGCCACGCTGAAACCCAGCTTGGCGGCTTCCTTGAGCCGCTCCTGCCCCCGGGGTGCCGGCCGCACTTCCCCGGCCAGACCGACTTCGCCAAAGGCGATGAAGCCCCGCGGCAACGGCTTGCCCCGCAAGCTGCTCTGGATCGCAAGCATCACGGCCAGGTCGCCCGCGGGCTCGCTGATGCGCACGCCACCCACGGCATTCACGAAGACGTCCTGGTCCATGCAGGCGATGCCCGCGTGGCGGTGCATGACGGCCAGCATCATCGCCAGGCGGTCGCGGTCGAGGCCCACGCTCAACCGGCGGGGGCTCGGGCCGCCGCTGTCCACCAGCGCCTGCACCTCCACCAGCAGCGGGCGCGTCCCTTCGAGCGTGACCAGCACGCACGACCCGGGCACCGGATCGCCATGGGTGGACAGGAAGATGGCGCTCGGGTTGGCCACACCCTTCAGCCCCTTCTCGGTCATCGCGAAGACGCCGATCTCATTGACGGCGCCGAAGCGGTTCTTGATGGCGCGCACGAGGCGGAAGCTGGAGTGGGTGTCGCCCTCGAAGTACAGCACCGTGTCGACGATGTGCTCCAGCACGCGGGGGCCGGCCAGTGCGCCTTCCTTGGTCACGTGGCCCACCAGCACGATCGCCGTGCCGGTGCTCTTGGCGATGCGGGTGAGCTGCGCGGCGCATTCGCGCACCTGGGCCACCGAGCCGGGAGCCGAGGTGAGCTGGTCGCTGTAGACGGTCTGGATGGAGTCGATCACGCAGACCGCCGGCTGCTCGGCCGTGATGGTGGCGGCGATCTTCTCGAGCTGGATCTCGGCCACCACCCGCACCCGGGAGCCGTCGAGCCCCAGGCGGCGGGAACGCAGCGCCACCTGCGCACCCGACTCCTCGCCCGTCACGTACAGCGTGCGCATGGATTTCGACAGCGCGTCGAGGGCCTGCAGCAACAGGGTGGACTTGCCGATGCCGGGGTCGCCCCCGATGAGCACCACGCCGCCCGCCACGATGCCGCCGCCGAGCACGCGGTCGAGCTCGTCGAGGCCCGTGGGCTGGCGATCGACGTCGGTCGCTTCGATCTCCGACAGCGTGGCGACCGGCTGGGGGGCGGCGAGCGACTGGTAGCGATTGCGTGAAGGCGCCTCGGCGACCGATTCGGTCAAGGTGTTCCAGGCGCCGCAGCCCGGGCACTTGCCGAGCCACTTGGGGCTGGTGGCACCGCATTCGGTGCAGGTGTAGATGGATTTGTCCTTGGCCATGCGGCGATTGTCGCCGCCCGCCTTCAGTCGACCACCTTGCCGCGCCCCGCCTTCACCTGGGCCCGGATGCCCTTGCTGTCGAGGCGGCGCCGTTTGGAGGCGAGCGTCGGCCGCGTCGGGCGCCGTGGCCGCGGTGGCACGGCCACGCTGTTGACGAGTTCGTTCAGGCGCGCGAGTGCGTCCTGCCGGTTGGCGTCCTGGCTGCGCGAGGTCTGTGCCTTGATGACGACCACGCCCTCCGCGGTGATGCGCTGGTCAGCCAGGGCCAGCAGCCGTTCCTTGACCGGCTCGGGCAGCGACGACCCCCGGATGTCGAAGCGCAGGTGCACCGCGCTCGAGACCTTGTTGACGTTCTGCCCGCCGGCGCCCTGCGCACGGATGGCGGTCAGCTCGACCTCCGCCGGATCGACTTCCAGGCGGTTCATGGGGTCTGGCGCACCGGCACGCGGGGCGCCACCGCGCACATCAGTTCGTAGCCGACCGTGCCGGCGGGCAGGGCAACCTCGTCGATGCCCAGTTGCGCGCCCCCGGGGCCCTGGCCCCACAGCGTGACTTCGCTGCCCACGCCGGCGTTCGGCTGGTCGGTCAGGTCGACCGTCACCATGTCCATCGACACCCGGCCCACGAGGCGGGTGCGCCGACCATCGACGAGCACCGGGGTGCCGGTCGGCGCCGACCGGGGGTAGCCGTCGGCATAGCCGCAGGCCACCACGCCGATGCGCATGGGGCCGGGAGCCACGAACGTGCCCCCGTAGCCCACGGCGTCGCCTTCGGCCAGCGTCTGCGTCGCGATGATGCGGCTGCGCAGGGTCATGGTGGGCTGGAGGTCCCAATGGGTGATGTCGTGCGTCGGGTGATCCGGCGAGGCGCCATACAGCATGATGCCCGGACGAACCCATTCGCCGCGCACCTCCGGTTCGCCGGCCGCGTGGCGCAGCGTGGCGGCGCTGTTGCACAGCGAGCGGTCCCCCGGCAGGTCGGCGGTCGCGGCGGTGAAGCGCGCCATCTGCGCGGTCACGCCCCGAGGGCCATCCGCCTCGGCAAAGTGCGTCATCAGGGACACCGTATCCACCTGCGTCAGACCCGAGAGGCGCAGCCACGCGGAGCGGTAGGCCGCAGGCGTGAAGCCGAGCCGGTTCAGCCCGCTGTTCATCTTCAGGAAGACGTGGTGCGGCCAGGTGGTCTTGTGCTGGGCCAACCAGTCGATCTGCGCTTCGTGGTGCACCACATGCCACAGGCCGAGCCGTGAGCAGGCCTCCAGGTCACGCGCGTCGAAGCAGCCTTCGAGCAGCAGGATGGGTCCGCGCCAACCGAGGCGCCGCAGCACCTCGGCCTCGGCGATGTCGAGCAGCGCAAAGCCGTCGGCGCCGCGCAATCCCTCGAAGGCAAGCGGAATCCGGTGGCCATAGGCGTCCGCCTTGACCACGGCCCACACCTTGGCGTCGGGTGCCATCCGGCGCGCCTGCACCAGGTTGTGGGCGAGTGCCTCCGTGTGGATCAGGGCTTCGATGGGGCGCGGCATGAGCGAATTCTGCCAGTCCGGGGCGGGGTCGGGGCCCTGCCCCGGAGGGAGGCGACGCAGGGGCGCGTGCTATAACGCCGCCGCAGGAACCAGCACCACCGTCAACCGACGCCGCACGACAACTGACCGGGCCCACCCGGCCGACCTGAAGCGCATCAGCAGAGCGAATGAAAAAAGGCTTCTACACCATCATGTCGGCGCAGTTCTTCAGCTCGCTGGCGGATCAGGCGCTGCTGGTCGCCGCCATCGAGATGCTGAGGACCACGGCATCCCCCGCATGGATGACCCCGGCGCTCGGCCCGATGTTCGCCCTGTTCTACGTGATCCTCGCCCCCTTCGTCGGCGCCTTCGCCGACGCGATACCGAAGGGCAAGGTGATGTTCTACTCGAACCTCGTCAAGCTGGTGGGCTGCGGCATGATGCTGTTCGGCGTGCATCCGCTGCTGGCCTACACCGTCGTCGGCCTGGGGGCTGCCGCCTACTCCCCGGCCAAGTACGGCATCCTCACCGAGCTGCTGCCGAACTCCCAGCTGGTCAAGGCCAATGGCTGGATCGAGGGCCTCACCATCGGCTCCATCATCCTCGGCCTGCTGCTCGGCGGGCAATTGGTCGGGCCGGTGCTCTCGGGCTACCTGCTGCAGTTCGACCTGCCGGTGCTGCAGACCGGCATCGACTCCGCGCCGGAAGTCGCGATCACCGTGCTGATCGCCGTCTACATCCTGGCTGCGATCCTGAACCTCTACATCCCGCGCACCGATGCGCCGCTGCAGCCGCTCGCCCACGGCGCCGTCGGCCTGGTGCGCGACTTTGCCGCCTGCAATGCCCGGCTGTGGGGTGACAAGCTCGGCCAGATCTCCCTGTCGACGACCACGCTCTTCTGGGGTGTGGCCGGCAACCTGCGCATCATCGTGTTCGCCTGGGCGGCCGTGGCGCTCGGCTATGACACCACCAAGGCCTCCTCGCTGGTCGGCGTGGTGGTGGTGGGCACGGCACTCGGTGCGGTGGCGGCGTCCATGAAGATGCGCCTTGACCAGGCGACCAAGGTGATCCCGCTGGGCATTGCGATGGGCGTGCTGGTCATCGCGCTGAACGTGATCGACAGTCCCTGGGTGGCCGCGCCTTTCCTCATCGTGCTGGGCGGCCTGGGCGGTTTCCTCGTCGTGCCGATGAATGCCCTGCTCCAGCACCGCGGCCACAACCTGATGGGGGCAGGACGCTCCATCGCCGTGCAGAACTTCAACGAGCAGGCCTGCATCCTGGCGCTCGGCGCCTTCTATGCCGGCATGACCAAGCTCGGCTTGTCAGCCTTCGTCGCCATCTCGGTGTTCGGCCTGGTGGTGGCGGGCATCATGTGGATCATCGGTCGCTGGCACAAGCGCAACCTGGTCCAGCACCGTGACGAGGTCGAGCACCTGCTGGCGCTGGCGCGCAGCGACAAGCACTAGGCGCGTGGCAACAGAGCGCGCGCGCTTCTCTCTGCTGCCCACGCGCCGGGCCGGCGGCCGCGGCGACAATCACCCCGTGCCGCACGCCCCGACCCTGCTTCCCGTTCTCGCCCTCGTCTGCAACGCCTTCATCTGGGGCACGTCCTGGTGGCCGTTCCGCTGGCTCGAGAGCCAGGGCCTGCACCCGCTGTGGACCACCGTGGCGGTGCATTCGCTCTCCGTGCTGATCATCACGCTGTGGCGCCCCCGCACGGTCTGGCACGTGCTGCGCCACCCGACCCTGTGGGTGCTGGTGCTGGCGGCCGGCGTCACCAATGCAGCGTTCAACTGGGGCGTGGTGGCCGGCGATGTCGTGCGGGTGGTGCTGCTCTTCTACCTGATGCCGCTGTGGGCAGTCTTCCTGGCCCGGCTGCTGCTGAACGAGCCCATCACACCGCACGGCGGAGTGCGCGTCGCCCTGGCGTTGGCGGGTGCCGTCATCGTGCTGTGGCCACCCGGCGGCCTGCGTGCCGACAACCTGCCCTGGCCGCGCAGCATGCCGGACTGGCTCGGCGTGATCGGTGGAATGGCCTTCGCCTTGAACAACGTGATGCTGCGCCGCGAGACCGCGCATCCGCCCGAGGCCCGCGCCCTCGCGATGTTCCTCGGTGGGGTGACCGTCGCCGCCAGCCTGGCCACCGTTCTTGCGGTGCAGGGCACGGTGCCCTGGCCGCCGGTCCCCGCGTGGGGATGGGTCGTCCTGGCGGCCGCCCTCGGCCTGCTGTTCCTGACGAGCAACGTGGCGCTGCAGTACGGCGCAGGCCGCCTGCCTTCCAACGTGACGTCGGTCGTCATGCTGACCGAAGTGCTGTTCGCCTCCGTCTCGGCCGTCTGGTGGGGCGGGGGCGTCATCACTGCCCAGCTGGTCGGCGGGGGCCTGTGCATCGTGGCCGCGGCGGTGCTGGCCTCGATGGCGCCGTCGCCGGCGCACTGAGGCGCATCACTGCAGCATGCGGGCGGCGCCGAAGGCCGGCGCCACCTCCGCGACCACGTGCTCGGGCTCGGCCGCATCCGTCGTGCAATGGGCCATGACGGCCCAGCGGTCGCACAGTGCGGCCAGCACCGACCGGCAGTCTGCAGACAGGTCGGGATGCTCGGCCAGCAGCGCCAGGTTGGCCGTGATCTTCTCGCCCATGCCCAACCGGTGGGCCGGATGCGTCTCGGCTTGCAGGTACTGGCTGTACCCCGTCATGAGCGCCAGCGTTCCGGCGAGCACCGCTTCGAGGTAGGGCATGTGGTGGTCTTTGGTCAATCGGTCCATGGCGACTCCGGTCGGGTCCAGCGATGAGTCATCCTATTGCAAATGCGAGCCATTCGCAATTGAACGTCGGCGACCGGGGCATTGCAGCCGCGCGGGGCCAGCGCCGCGCGCCGGCAAGCGCTACGATGCGCCCCCGTCCTTCCTCAAGGTGCCCCATGGCCGACGCATCCTCCTCGATCCACGATTTCGAAGCCGTTTCGATCGACGGCCGCCCCGTCGCCCTCGCGGACCACCGCGGCAAGGTGATGCTCATCGTGAACACTGCCAGTGCCTGCGGCTTCACGCCCCAGTTCGGCGGCCTCGAATCGCTGTGGCAGACGTACCGCGAGCGCGGCCTCGTCATCGTCGGCTTCCCGAGCAACCAGTTCGGGCACCAGGACCCGGGCACCGACACCGAAATCGCCTCCTTCTGCCAGGTCAACTACGGCGTCACCTTCCCCATGATGAGCAAGGTGGACGTCAACGGCGCCAACGCCCATCCGCTGTGGAAGTGGCTCACCGCCGAGGCCCCGGGCATCCTGGGCACCAAGGCGATCAAGTGGAACTTCACCAAGTTCCTGGTCGGCCGGGACGGACAGGTGCTCAAGCGCTACGCACCGACCGACAAGCCCGAGCAGCTGGCCAGCGACATCGAGGCCGCCCTGGCCGACTGAGCTAGGCGCCGGGCCGATAATCCATCCTTCTTCGCAGGAGCTGATCCATGTTCGAGCACGTCGATGCCTACGCTGGCGACCCCATCCTCACCCTGAACGAGGCCTTCGGGCGCGACCCGCGTGCGCACAAGATCAACCTCAGCATCGGCATCTACTTCGACGACGCAGGACGGCTGCCGGTGATGAAGTCCGTCCTCGAGGCCGAGACCGCGATGCTGCAAACGCTCGGCCCGCGGCCCTACCAGCCGATGGAGGGCGCGGCCAACTACCGGGAGGCTGTCCAGCACCTGCTGTTCGGCTCGGACCACGAAGCCGTTCGCAGCGGCCGCATCGCCACCATCCAGACCCTCGGCGGTTCGGGCGGCCTCAAGGTGGGCGGCGACTTCCTCAAGCGGTATTTCCCCGACTCCGGCGTCTGGGTGAGCGACCCCACCTGGGACAACCACCGCGCCATGTTCGAGGGCGCCGGCTTCCCGGTCAGCACCTACCCGTACTACGACCCGGCCACCGGCGGCCTGCGCTTCGAGGCCATGCTGCAAGCGTTCGAATCGCTGCCCGCGCGCAGCATCGTGCTGCTGCATGCCTGCTGCCACAACCCCACCGGCGTCGACCTCACCCGTGCCCAGTGGGACCGGTTGATCCCGGTGATCGCTGCACGCCAGCTGATCCCGTATGTCGACATCGCCTACCAGGGCTTCGGCGATGGCCTGGAGGCCGACACCTTCGCCATCCGCGCGTTGGCCGACGCCGGCATCAGCTTCTTCTGCGCCAACTCGTTTTCCAAGAGCTTCTCCCTCTACGGCGAGCGCTGCGGCGGTTTGAGCGTGGTGTGTCCCAACCCGGCCGAGGCTGCCCTCGTGCTGGGCCAGCTCAAGGCCACCATCCGCAAGAACTACTCCAGCCCGCCCACCCACGGCGGCCAGATCGTCGCGCGCGTGCTGCAGACGCCCGCCCTGCGGGCCCAGTGGGCGGCGGAGCTCGACGCGATGCGCGTGCGGATCGCCCAGATGCGGCAGAAGCTGCACGACGTGCTCTCGGCCAAGCTGCCCGGGCGCGACTTCAGCTACTTCCTGACCCAGCGCGGCATGTTCAGCTACACCGGCCTGACCGCAGAGCAGGTCGACCGGCTGCGCGAAGACCATGCGGTGTACCTGGTGCGGTCGGGCCGGATGTGCGTCGCGGGGCTGAACTCCGGCAACGTCGAAGCCACCGCCGTGGCCATGGCGGCCGTGCTCGCCTGAGCGTTCACCGCAGGGCGAGACGCGCGCTGGCCGTTTCGATCTGCCGGAGGTTGCCGCAGCGGCCCTGGTAGACGAAGGGGCGGCTCGGGCTGGCGGGCGCGTGGCCATCCCGTTCCAGGGTGACGCCGAAACCGATTGCTGTCGCCAGCACTTCTTCCGCCGGTGCGGGTAGCGCCAACCGCGCCGTCGGGCCGCTCGCCAACCGGCCGAGCGGTCTTGCGACGCCCGCCCCATCCACCTGCCACAACGCCAGCGAATGACCGGCGGGCAGGCCGAGCGGCACCGTCTGGGCGACGTCCAGGGCGCGCGCCTGGCGGCGCGCCGACACCACCAGGCCGACCCGGCCTTCGGGCCCGGTGAGCACGCCGACATAGCTGTCGACAGGCGGCGGAGACCCTGCGACATCCGGGCGCCACGGCAGGCACAAGGGCGCCAGCAGGCCGAATGCGAGGCCTGCGGCAAGCGCGCCGGCCGGCACCGGAAGCGTCAGGTGGCGAAAGGAGATGGCCATGAGAGGGACGGACGAGTCGCTCGATTGTTCGACCGGCGTCGCGTCCTGGCAACCGGAGCCCGCATGCGCGCGCGGGTTGTCACGGCCCGGGACCGCCTGCCGCCGTGGTGAAATGCGCGGTTCGCGCACTCACGGGTGCGCCCGCCCCTGACGCAGGACTCACCATGCTGAACTGGTTGCTCAAGAAGAAGACGCCGACGACCGTCGCGCCGGCCCCCGCCATCCCACCGGCTGCGCCGTCCGTGGCCGACATCGCCGCCCGCGAAGCCGAGACGGCGGCCTGGGCCACGCGGCTAGAAGCCGCCCGCGGCCAGGATGCCGCGCTGCTGGCGCTGGCGCGCGAAGCGCCGTCGGTGGACATCAAGCTCGCCGCCGTCGAAGCCCTGGCGGACGAAGCCTCGCTGAAGTCCGCCGAGCGCGAATTCCGCACCCACGACCGCCGTGTGTACCGGGCGGCGAAACAGCGCCTGGCCGCGGCCGTGGGCCGGCGCGAGGCCCGCGAGGCCGCGCAGCGCCTGATCCAATCGGCCGAGGCCCTGCAGACTGCGGACCTGATTCCCGCCAACCGCCTCGTGGCCCTGGACCGCGATTGGCAGGCACTCGACGGCACCCTCGTCGAGCCGGCCCAGGCCACGCGGTTTGCCGCCTTGCGCGACAACCTCACCGCGCTGATGCGCGAGCGCGCCGAGCTGGAGGCGGCCATCGCCCGCTGGACCGCCGCCAGCCGGCAGGCACTCGCCCACCTGCACACGGTGTCACTCGCCGTTGCGCAGGGTGTGGAAGACCGCACCCACCTCGCGCAGGCGGTGCAGGCGGTGGAGTCATTGGAGGCGGCCCTGCCGGCCGGCCATGTGGATGGCGCGCTCACGGCCGAACTGCATGCCGCCCGCCTGGTGGCGGCGCAGATCGATGCCAGGCTCAGCCTGCTGGCCGCGTTCGAGGCGGCCGCGGTGGCTTCGGCGCAAGCCGCGGCCGAGGCCACTGCCGCGGCTGCGGCGACTCCCACCGTGTCGCCGGACACGCCACCTGCATCCACTGCAGAAACGACGGTGACGACCGAGACGGCTCCCGCGGTCGCACCTGAACCCATGCCGGACGCCGGCCTCGCCGCTGGCTCCGCGCCGGCGAGCGCGGACGCGGTGCCGCAGGTACCGGGCACCCCGACCGAAGGCGAGGCGGCCACGGTCACCGTGCCGGCCGTTCCCACGCCGGTCGCAACGGATGACGGCCCCACGGATCGGCCCATGCCCGCGCCCCAGCCCTTCAATGTCGCCGGGCCGACGGCCCAATGGCAGGCCATGCCGCCGATCGATGCCCAGCCGGTCGCGCGGGCACTCGAGCAGCGCTGGCAAACCTGGCTGCGAGCCCATGCGACGCCGGCGCGGGCCGTGGCCCCCAAGGCCGACAAGCGGGCCGAACGGCCGGCCCGTCCGCGCCCCGCGGCGCCCGACGCTGCAGCGGTGGCGCAGGCCGAAAGCGTGCTGCTGCAGGCCGAAACCGCGCTGGCCGATGGCCACCTCGCCGTCGCGCACCAGCACCTCACGGCCCTCGACGCGCTGGCCCTCCCGGTGCAACGCGGCCGCTTGCAGGCCCTCTGGGCCGAGCATGCCCGCCTCAAGGGGTGGCAGCAATGGGGCGGCGCCCGGGCCCGCGAAGACCTGGTCGAGGAAGCGGAAGCCCTCGCCGCGGCCACCGTCGTGCCGGACGCCAAGATCGCTCCGCGCCAGCAGGCCGCCGCCATCGATGCGCTGCGCAAGCGATGGAAGGAGCTCGACCGACTGGGCGGTCCGTCGACCCAGCCCCTGTGGCTGCGCTTCGATGCGGCCCTCACCACCGCGCATGGGCCGGTCGCGGCCGAGCAGGCCCGCGTGGACGCCGAGCGTCGCGCCAACCTGGAAGCCCGGGAAGCCCTGCTGGCCGCGCTCGAAGCGACGCCGGATGCCGAGGCCACGGGTTGGCGGGAGCAGGCGCGCGCCCTCGAGACCTTCCGTGCCGCCTGGCGCAAGCTGGGTCCGCCCGAGCACACCGTGCCCCACAAGTCGCGCGACGCCCTGCTCGCACGTTGGCGCGCCGTGGTCGATCGCATCGAGGCGCCGCTCGAAGCGGCCCGCCGTGAGGCAGAGGCCGCGCGCGAGGTCTTCATCGCCCGCGCACGGGAACTGGCCGCCGAAGGCGCCTCCGGTCTCGGCCGAGACCTTGTCGCCCGGGTCCGCGACCTGCAAGCGCAGTGGCAGGAGCATGCCAAGGCGCTGCCCCTGTCGCGCGGCGCGGAGAACTCCCTCTGGGCCCGCTTCAAGGCCGAAACGGATGCGGTGTTCGCCCAGCGCGAAGCCGCCTTCAGCGCGCGCGACAACGAGCTGAAGGTGAACCAGCTCGCCCGCGAGGCGCTCATCGAACGGCTCCAGGCCGTGCCGGCCGACGCGCCGGCGCACGAGCTCAAGCGGACGCTGGCCGAGGCGGATGCGGAATGGCGCCGTGGCGGCGAGGTGCCCCGTGCGGAGGTGCACCGTCTCGAGACGGCGTGGCGCGACGCCCGCGAGCAGGTCCAGTCGCACCTGTCGAGCAGCGCACAGCGCAGCTGGCAGGCGGCGCTCGACGTGGTGCAGGAGCGCCGCACGCTGTGCGAACGCCGTGAGCGCGAGGGCGAGGCGCAGGCATTGCTCGCGGCCTGGCCCGCCCATCCTTCCCTGCTGCCGGCCAGTTGGGATGCGGCCCTGCAGCAGCGCTTCGAGCGTGGTCCGGCGGCCGATGTGGACGCGGCGACCATCAACGCCTGGCTGCTGCAGCTGGAGATGGCGCTCGACATGCCGTCGCCGGAGGCGCATCAGGGTGAGCGACGCGAGCTGAAGCTGCGGGCCATGAAGATGGCTCTGGAGAGCCGTCAGACCACCGGCGCCGACCTGCTCGATGTCGACTCGGCGGTGGCACGCCTGCTGCCGCTGGCGGCGCTCGATGCAGACCAGCGTGCGCGTTTCGATGCGGTGCTCGACGTCTTGCGCCGCCGCCCCGCCGGTTCACTCCGGGCGACGGCGCTCGCGGCCTGAGGCCAGCGCGGCATTCACCTGCGCGACGCGCTCGGCCAGCGAGCCGGTCGCGTCGATCCACGGGATGCCGCGCTCGCCAAGTGCCTGGCGGTACCACGCTTGCTGTCGCGCGCGAAACGCCGCATCGCGGCGCGTGCCGTCCTGCACGAACGGGATCTCGTCGCCGCACAGCACCGTCAACGCATAGGGCCGGCGAGCCAGGGCCGCGAGCCGCGGGTCGGCCTCCCCATGCGTCCACAGCGCGTAGCCCAGGGTCGTGAGGGGCGAGGTGTCACAGGCCAGCGCGGGAAAGGCCGACCGTGCGCCGAGGTCCTCGCGCCGGCATTG
The DNA here is from genome assembly GCF_964253025.1 of Rhizobacter sp. LjRoot28. Taxonomy (NCBI): domain Bacteria; kingdom Pseudomonadati; phylum Pseudomonadota; class Betaproteobacteria; order Burkholderiales; family Sphaerotilaceae; genus Rhizobacter; species Rhizobacter sp. LjRoot28. The sequence continues at coordinate 4,230,182 of NZ_CAXUQC020000001.1, read as the reverse complement.
CTCCACGGCGATGGCCAACAGGTCGTGCGCCTCCAGGTGGCCGCCCCTGGCCTCCCAGTGTTCCCGGCCGTACTCGGCGACCGCTTCGCCGCCCCAGGCCGCGGCCAACGCCAGCGCCAGCGACGACTTGCCGCTCGACTCGCCGCCGAGCAGGGCGACGCGCGGCACGAAGTCGGCCCGCACCGCGGGCGGCATCCAGCACAGGCCGGCCGGCGGATCGGCACGCAGGCGGGTCGCGCTGATCGGCACGCGTCGACGCTCGGCGTCGAACATCACGGGCGCCACGGTGTGCCCGAACATCTCCGCCATCACCGCGGCACAGGGCGCCGCATACGGCTCGCTGGCAAAGAGCGCATCGGGCCGGCGGCCGAGCCGTCCGGCCAGCCGGGTGTCGAGCAGGTGCGCGAGGAAGCGCTGGTGCGTGGCATCGTCCGCGTCGTTGGGCGGCACCTGTCGAGCTTCGAGCACCTCCACCTCGGCGAACGGAAAGGTCTCCTGGAGCCAGCGACGGCGGCGCTCGGGCCCGCAATCCGCGAACTCGGGCCGGGAGTAGCTGAGCACCAGCACCCGGTGGCAGTGCGCCGCGGCGTGCTCGACCAGCGCCACATGCCCGAGGTGCAAGGGCGCGAACTTGCCCACCACCAGGCCCAGGCGAAACCGGCTCATGAGGCGCTCGCAGCAGCGCTTGCCCGCCATGCGCGCCACCACGTCCAGCCACCCCACCAGGCATTGCACCAGTACAGCGCGTACAGCCCGGCCGTCAGCATCAGGCCGCGCGAGGCGAACAGCGGCACGGCGATCGTGTTGACCAGCAGCCACAACGCCCAGGTCTCGAGCCGCCGCTGCATCAGGAGCCACTGGGCGGCAACGCTGAAGGCGAGCACCGCGGAGTCGGCGAACGGCGCGTGCGCATCGGTGAAGTGACGCAGCATTGCGCCGTAGCCTGCCGTCACCACGGCGGCCACCACCGCCATCGCCATGAAGGTCGCGGCACGAACCCGGCGCACCGGTGCCGGCCGGGCCGTGCCGCGCCCTCGCCACTCCCACCAGCCCCAGGCGCTGGTCAGCACGAAGAACACCTGCAGCAGGGCGTCGGCGTAGAGCTGCGCACCATGAAACACGAACCCGAAGAGCGCGCAGCCGATGATGCCCGTGGGCCAGGTGGCCACATGGTTGCGCGCCGCGAGAACGATGGACAGTGCCGTGACCAGGTTGGCGGCGATCTCGAGAAACGGTGGCATCAGCAGGTCGGGTCGTGCCCAGGCAGGTCGCTGGTGTACTGGCGCAGCTTGTCGTCCGTCACCAGCGGCACGAGGCTGAGCGGCAGCGGCTCGCCAAAGCGATCCTCCAGGGCGTCGCGGAGGCGGGAGGCGATGGAGTCGAGCGGTTCAAGGGCATCGACCGCGAGCACCAGGTTGCCATCGGCCTGCTGGTGCAGGGCAAACCGCACCAGGCTCAACGGGGCCAGCGCCTGGCTGATCTCCACGTTGTTGAGCCATTCGCCCGAAGGACTGCGGAAGCGCACGGGCGCGCGACCGACGAGCCCGCGCAGCACCGGTCCGCGCGGGCTCATTTCCAGGCGCGCATGATCGCCGGTGGCGTAGCGCAGCAGCGGCAGGCAGGGATTGAAGCCGCCGCTCACGACAACCTCGCCGTGTGCGCCATAGGGCAGCGGCAGCCCCTGCGCATCGACGATCTCCACATGCAGCCGCGGCTGCAGCAGCAGATGGCCGTCCAGCTGCGGGTCGAACACCCCGATGGGGCCCACTTCGTTCATCGAATACAGGTCCAGCACCGGGCAGCGGAACCGCCATTCGAGTTCGCGCCTCAGGCCGTCACTGAGGGCCATGGACGTCGACAACAGGGCACGCGGCCGGTGCCGCAGTCCGAGCCGGGTCAGCTCGGCGAGCGAAATGGGGTCGCCGGAGATGAGTTCCGGCGCCAGGTCGTCCAGGTAGCGCGCACGGTCGCAGGCGTCCTGCCATTCCGTGGGCGCCAGGTTCAGCTTGGCCAGGCCGCACTCTCCCTGCAGGGGATTCACCGAGACGTAGGTGAAGCAGCGTTGCTGGAAGCCGGCCAGCACGATGCCCACGTCCCCTCGCCCCGCACGCGGCTCGATGCCGAAGTGCCGCAGGGCGCGTCGATGGAACGCCTGGTAGTCGGCGGCCACCCTGGGCAGCGATGGCACCTTGAGGGGGTGACCGGTGGTGCCGCTGGTCGAAAAGCAGATCAGCCGGTCCACGGGGGCGTCGCCCGGCATGTACCGGTGCAGCGCGGCAGAAAGGTCGGCCCGTCGAACCAGCGGGATCTCGGCCCACCGCCGGCCGGCAAGGCCCCGGGCCGCCGGCACCGTCGCCGCCATCGCGGCCACCCAGGCGTCGCCCCAGGCCGGGGGCAGCCGCGCATCCAGCGGCCATGGCATCTCGGCCCGCTGGATGCCCCAATGGCGCATGCGTGCCTGCCAGATGTCCAGGCGTCCCAGGCGGTGCCCGCTGCGGTCGCGGTAGCGAGGGGCGCCCGGGTGGTCGACCAGGCGACGCAGCATGGCGCGGCCGGCCGCGCCGAGCACCGGGAAGCGGCGCGGCGAGAACAGCTCGTCGTCAGGCAGCGGGGCGTTCATTCGCGGGTGTACTTGTCGGCCGCCTCGTTGGCCTCGTCGCTGGCCAGGCGGTCCTGGAGTTCGTTCGGCGGTACGGGCGCGGGCGCTGCTGGTGGCGCGAGGGGCGCCGGGGAAAGACGGCCGAGCGCCAGGGCGACGGCGAGTGCGCCGGCGCCGGCGACGAGCGCAAGGCCGGTGGCCACCTGCACGTCGCCCACCCAGCTCACGCCCGTGGCCAGGGCCATGGCGAGGCAGAGGAAGAAGAGCATCGCCGCCACGCCGCCCAGGCGGCTGCTGCGCACGAAGACGGGCAGCACGAGCAGGCCCAGGGCCCACTGCCACAGCGGCAGAAGCGGGGGCGGACCCATCAATCCCAGTCCCAGGCGCAACAGCAGGCCCAGTCCCAAGGCGAGGGCGGCCAGGCCGGCGATGCGTCGCACGCGTCGCGTCCGGGCCTCGTCCGCCCACACGTACAGCGCCCACAGCGCCGCCACCGCCCCGGGCAGGGCAATGAACAGCGCCGAAGCGCCGCCCACGGCCCGCAGGCCGGCCAGCAACTCGGCGATCGGCTCAGGCATCGGGAAGCTCAGGTGTGCGAATGACCACGGCCCGCACTATAGGCCGCCCCGGCGCGGCCCGCCCGCCGCGATAATCGAAGGTTTTGACGCGCCTCGCCCCATGTCGACCGACCTCACGCCCCAGGTGCGCCGCCGCCGCACCTTCGCCATCATCTCCCACCCCGACGCGGGCAAGACCACGCTCACGGAAAAGCTGCTGCTCTTCTCGGGCGCGATCCAGATCGCGGGCAGCGTGAAGGCGCGCAAGGCCTCGCGCCATGCGACGTCCGACTGGATGGAGATCGAGAAGCAGCGCGGCATCTCGGTGGCCTCCAGCGTGATGCAGATGGAGTACCGCGACTGCGTCATCAACCTGCTCGACACCCCGGGCCACCAGGACTTCTCGGAAGACACCTACCGCGTGCTGACGGCGGTCGATGCGGCCCTCATGGTGATCGACGCGGCCAATGGCGTGGAGCCGCAGACCCGCCGGCTGCTGCAGGTCTGCCGGGCGCGCAACACGCCCATCCTCACCTTCGTCAACAAGATGGACCGCGAGGTGCAGGAGCCGCTCGCGCTGATGGACGAGATCGAGCGCGAGCTCGGCATGGAAGTCGTGCCGTTCACCTGGCCGGTCGGCATGGGCAAGCAGTTCCACGGCGTGATGGACCTGCGCGAGAAGCGCATGCGGGTGTTCACGCCCGGCGAGGACCGCAACCACAACGACGACGAGATCCTCGACGGGCTGGACAACCCCGCCTATGCCGAGCGCTTCGGCATGCCCTACGAGCAGGCGCAGGGCGAGATCGAACTGCTGGGCGATGCCGCCCCGCCGTTCGACGAGGCGGCCTTCATCGCCGGCCGGCAGACCCCGATGTTCTTCGGCTCGGCCGTCAACAACTTCGGCGTGCGCGAGGTGCTGGACGCCCTGGTCGACCTGGCCCCGGCGCCGGGCGCGCGCGCGGCGCTGCAGCGCGAGGTGGCCCCGGACGAGCGCAAGTTCAGCGGGGTCGTGTTCAAGATCCAGGCCAACATGGACCCGGCCCACCGCGACCGCATTGCCTTCGTCCGGGTGGCGAGCGGCCACTTCGAGCGCGGCATGCGCTTGAAGGTCGTGCGTTCGGGCAAGGAACTGCGACCCAACACCGTGGTCAGCTTCCTCAGCCAGCGGCGCGAACTGCTCGACGAGGCCTTTGCCGGCGACATCATCGGCATTCCGAACCACGGCGTGCTGCAGCTCGGCGATACGCTCACCGAAGGTGAAGCACTGCAGTTCACCGGCCTGCCTTTCTTCGCACCCGAGATGTTCCGCACGGTGGAGGTGGCCGATCCCCTGCGCAGCAAGCAGCTGCGCGCCGGCCTCACCCAGCTCGGCGAGGAAGGCGCGATCCAGGTGTTCCGCCCGGTGGCGAGCGCCATGCTGCTGCTCGGGGCCGTCGGGCAACTGCAGTTCGAAGTCGTGGCCCACCGCCTCGAGCACGAGTACGGCGTCAAGGCGCGCATCATGCCGAGCCGGTTCCAGGTCGCCCGATGGGTGACCTGCGACGAGGCGGACGGCGGTGAGCGGGAACTGAAGCGGTTCATCGATGCGAACTCCCACCGCGTCGCCTATGACGCGGTCGACGCGCCGACGGTGCTGGTCGAGTTCGCCCCCGAGCTGCGGGCCATTGAGGAGAACTGGCCCAAGATCAAGTTCCATGCGCTGCGCGAGCACGCCGGCCTCGTGTTCCAGCGCCGTCTCGAAGGCTGAACCATGCAGGTCGGCGGGTCCGCACCGGCGCCCTCGCGGCTGTCCCTCTACCTCGACCTGATCCGCTGGAGTCGGCCGGCGGGCACCTACCTGCTGCTGTGGCCCACCTTGGCGGCCCTCTGGCTGGCGGCCGACGGGTTCCCCGGCTGGCACCTGCTGGCCGTGTTCGCCCTCGGCACGTTCCTGATGCGAAGTGCAGGCTGCGCCGTGAACGATGTGGCCGATCGCGACTTCGACCGCCACGTCAAGCGCACCGCAGAGCGCCCGGTGACGAGCGGGCGGCTGTCCGTGCGCCGGGCGCTGCTCGCGGGCGCCGTGCTGGCGCTGGTCGCCTTCGGCCTCGTGCTCACCACCAACCCGCTCACCATCGGCATGAGCTTCGCGGCCCTCGCCGTGGCGATCGTGTACCCGTTCACCAAGCGCTTCTTCTCCATGCCGCAGGCGGTGCTGGGGGTGGCCTTCAGCTTCGGCATCCCGATGGCTTTCGCGGCGGTGCAGGGTCGCGTGCCCGCCGCGGCGTGGTGGCTGCTGCTCGGCAACCTGTTCTGGGTGCTTGCCTACGACACCGAGTACGCCATGGTGGACCGTGACGACGACCTGCGCATCGGCATCCAGACGTCCGCCATCACGCTCGGCCGGTTCGACGTCGCCGGGGTCATGGCGTTCTACCTGGCGGCGTTGGCCCTGTGGACCTGGATCGGCTGGCGAGCCGGGCTGGGTGGCTGGGCGATGGCCGGGGTGGCCGTCGCGGCCGCGCAGGTCGCGTGGCACTTCGCGCTGATCCGCCGGCGCACGAGGGAGGGTTGCTTCCGGGCCTTCCGGATCAACCACTGGGTGGGATTTTCGGTCTTTGTGGGCGTCGTGATCGATCTTGCCCTGGGCTGAGCTTGCACGGTCATGCGGCGACCCGTACTGTCCGCACCGCATGCCGCCCCCGAGTTCGTCGATCTCCCCGCTTTTCGCACCCTCGTCCTACCGAGGGCGCTCCTACTGGCAGGTCATCGCGCACGTCGCACCGCTCGCGGTCGCCATCCATGCGGCCTTTGCGCTCATGCTGCAACTGGTGGGCGCCGACACGCTGGCCGTGGCGAACGTGGCCATCGTGGCGTTGTGGGGCGTCTTTGCCTGGCTGCTGCGCACCCGCCGCAACCGACTGGCCGTCTCGCTGGTCTGGTTCATCATCCCCACCCATGCGGTCTTTGCGACCGTTGTCGTGGGCTGGGACGCCGGCTTCCACTACTACCTGGTGCTGGTCCCGCCCCTGCTCTTCCTGAGCCCGGGCAGCCGGCTCGCCAGCAAGGTGGTGCTGGCCCTGGTGCTCACGGCGTTCTACATCACCCTCGATCTCTTCGGGCGCCACAACCTGCCGTCCCATCCCCTGCCGCCCGGGCTCCAGGCGGCAGTGTGGATCTTCAACGTCGCGGCCACCTTCGGCATGCTGGCCTACTTCGCCCACATGTACTTCGCGGTAGTGGGCGAAGCGGAAGCACGCCTGCGGGTGCTGGCCACCAGCGACCCCCTCACCGGCCTGGCGAACCGGCGTCGCATGCTGGAACTCGCGACGGGTGAAGTGGCTCGCGGACGCCGCGATGGCACTGCACCGTGCTTCATTCTCGGGGACGTCGACCACTTCAAGCGCATCAACGACGGCAGCGGCCACGAGACCGGCGACCAGGTGCTGATGATCCTGGCCTCCGCGCTGTGCAGCTCGCTGCGGGAAGTCGACGCCGTGGCGCGCTGGGGCGGCGAGGAGTTCCTCATGCTGTTGCCCGACACCTCGCTCGAGGCGGCGCTCGAGGTCACCGACCGGGTGCGCGAGCGCATCGCCAGCGCGGTGTGGCCCACGCCCCAACCGGTCACCATGACCTTCGGTGTCAGCCGCTTGCGCCCGGGGGAGAACGTGGCCGAAGCGGTGGCGCGCGCCGACGAGGCGCTCTACCGCGGCAAGTTGTCCGGCCGCAACTGCTGCGTGCCGGAGCGCCCGCCAGTTCAGCCGAACTCGTTGCCCAGCTCGTTGGCCCGGCGCTGAGCGGCCTTGAGGGCCTTCACGAAGGCCGCTTTCACGCCGCTGGCCTCCAGCGTGCTGAGCGCAGCGTACGTGGTGCCGCCCTTCGACGTGACACGTTCGCGCAGCACGGCCGGGCTGTCGGTCGAGGCCTGCGCCAGGGCCGTGGCACCGGAGAACGTCGCGAGTGCGAGCTGCTTGCCCTGCTCGGCCGTCAGCCCCATGTCCTCGGCCGCCTGCACCATCGCCTCCACGAAATAGAACACGTAGGCAGGGCCCGAGCCCGACAGGGCCGTGACGGCGTCGAGATCGACCTCGTTGTCGACCCACAGGGTGCGACCGGTCGGTGCCAGCAGGCGCTCGGCGTCCCGGCGCTCGTCGGCGGAGACGGCAGGGCGGGCATACAGGCCGGCGATGCCTTGGCCGATCAGGGCCGGCGTATTCGGCATGGCGCGAACGATGCGCTCCGAGCCGATGGCGGCCGCAATGGCGTCACTGCGAATGCCGGCCATCACGCTGAACTGGAGACCACGCTCGACGTGCGCGCGGCAGGCTTCGGCGGCCTCCTTGAAGCTCTGCGGTTTGACGGCCCAGACGACCACGTCGGCGCGTTGCAGCACCGATCCCGGGGCCTCGAGCGTGATGACGCCGAGCTCGCGCTGCAACCGGGAACGCTGGTCCGCATTGGGCTCCAGCACGAGGATGTCCGCAGGGGCTCGGCCGCTCTTGAGCAGCCCGCCGATGATGGCGCTGGCCATGTTGCCGCCGCCGATGAATGCGATCGTGTTCATGCGTCGAGTTTAGCTGTCGCTCCCGGGCGTGCCCAGCGTGCAAGGGCGCGGGCGGCCTCCTCCAGCTCGGGCCGGGCGTGCAGGTAGAACGACAGCCGGCCGGGACTCGGCCACCCGCGAGGGTCGGTGCTGGCGAGCCGGTGCAGGTCTTCCGGAATGGCCGCGTCATTGAGGCAGCCGACGCCCCAGCCGGCACGGAGTGCCGCAATGGCGCCATGGGCGCCGCTGCAGCCGAGCTGCAAGTGGTGGGCACGGCCGCGGCGCTGCAGCGAGTCGATGGCGATCTGCCGCACCGGGCAGCCGGGGCCCAGCAGCACGAGCGGCACAGACAGGTCGGGCCCGGGCGGTCGGCCGGCCCCGGCCACCCATGCGAGCGGTTCGCGGCGGAGCAGCCGCGCCTCCGGTCGCGGCGAGGTGCTCGTGATGACGGCGAGGTCAACCTCGCCTTGCTGCCACAGCTGCTCGAGGTGGGCGGACGCACTCCAGAGCACCTCCATGCCGGCCGGCCCGGTGTGGTGACGCAGCAGCCCGAGCAGCGCCGACAGCCGGGCGGGCACGAAATACTCGCTCAGCCCGATGCGCCACGGCCGTGCCGGGCCTTGGGAGCGCACGGTGGCGCGCGCCTCGTCCTGCAAGCCGAGCAGGCGGCGAGCCACCGGCAGAAGCCGCTCACCTTCCGCCGTGAGGGCCAGTTGCCGGGTGGTGCGCGTGGCCAGCGCGGCGCCCAGGCTTGACTCGAGCTGCTTCAGGTGCCCGCTCACCGCTGACTGGGTCCGGTGCACCTTGCGCGCCGCTGCGGTCACGGAGCCGCACTCGGCGATGGCCACGAAGCTGCGCAGCCAGAGGGGGTCGAGGTCATTCATTCGGGCTGTCGATGAATCGCATGAATTCATCGCGATTGTTGGCGGAGGGTGCCAAGCCTACAGTGCCTTCAGCCCTGTGAGTCGCATGGGGCACTCACCCAAGGAGTCGACATGCCCTACCTGCACATCCAGCTTTCCGGCGAACCGGATGACCACCTTGCCGCCGAGGTGGCATCCGAGGCGGTCGCATTGACATCCCGACTGCTTGGCAAGGATGCCGCGCTGACCGCCGTCGTGGTCGACTTCATTGCCCCGGCGCGCTGGTTCGTCGCCGGACGCGCATTGTCAGGCGGCCCCGAGCGCAGCTACCACTGGCTCGTGTCCATCACCGATGAGACCAACACCAAGGCGGAGAAGGCGGCCTACCTGGCCGCGGTGCACCAGAGCATGGCCCGCTTGCTGGGGCCGGTGGCCGAACATTCCTACGTGCACGTCGCCGATCTGCGCGCGGCCGCCTATGGCTACGGCGGACGCACCCAGGAAGCGCGCTATCAGCGGGCGGCCTGAGGCCGCGGCCCGAAGATGGCGGTGCCGACCCGCACGATGGTGGCGCCTTCGAGGATGGCGGACTCCAGGTCGGCCGTCATGCCCATGGACAGGGTGTCCAGCGGCAGCCCGTCGGCGACCAGTGCCGCCATCAGGTCGTGCAGATGCCGATGCGCGCGCCGCTGCGCCGCCACGTCATCCGTGGGCTCCGGTATGGCCATCAGGCCGCGCAGCCGCAGCCGCGGCAGGGCCGCAACCGCGTGGGCCACGGCCGGCAGTTCGTCCGGTGTGAGGCCGTGCTTGGCAGCTTCGCCGCTGGTGTTGACCTGCAGACAGACCTGAAGCGGCAGCAACTCGGCGGGGCGCTGCTCCGACAGGCGCTGCGCGATCTTCAGGCGGTCCACGGTGTGGACCCAGTCGAATTGGGAGGCGACCAGCCGCGTCTTGTTGCTCTGCAGCGGCCCGATGAGGTGCCATTCCAGTTGTTCGCGCAGCTCGATGAGTGCGTCGATCTTGTCGAGCCCCTCCTGCACGTAGTTTTCGCCGAACCGGTGCTCGCCGGCGGCAACGGCTTCGCGAACCGCGTCCGCGCTGTAAGTTTTGCTTACGGTTAGCAACGTGACGCTTTGCACGGGCCGTTGTGCCAGTGCACAGGCGCGTGTGATGCGCCTGTGCACTTGTTGTATGTTCTCTGCAATCGTCGCCATAATCCCGCGAGCCTATCTCATCGGACGGGCGTACGCCCCCCTCCGCTGCACCACCCCTTCGGCTCCCAGAGACACATGGACATCACCCAACTGCTGGCGTTCTCGGTCAAGAACAAGGCCTCCGACCTTCACCTCTCCGCCGGACTGCCCCCGATGATCCGTGTGCACGGTGACGTGCGTCGCATCAACGTCGATCCCCTCGAGCACAAGCAGGTGCACGAGATGGTCTACGACATCATGAACGACTCCCAGCGCAAGGCCTACGAAGAAACGCTGGAAGTCGACTTCTCGTTCGAGATCCAGGGCCTGGCCCGCTTCCGAGTCAACGCGTTCAACCAGAACCGGGGTGCCGGCGCGGTGTTCCGGACCATTCCCTCGAAGATCCTGACGCTCGAGCAGCTCAATGCGCCCAAGATCTTCGCCGAGCTGTCGTTGAAGCCGCGCGGGCTCGTGCTCGTGACCGGCCCCACCGGCTCGGGCAAGTCGACCACCCTCGCGGGCATGGTGAACCACCTCAACGAGAACGAGTACGGCCACGTGCTCACCGTCGAGGACCCGATCGAGTTCGTGCACGAATCGAAGAAGTGCCTGGTCAACCAGCGCGAGGTCGGCCCCCACACCCTGAGCTTCGCCAACGCGCTGCGCTCGGCGCTGCGGGAAGACCCGGACGCCATCCTCGTGGGCGAAATGCGGGACCTGGAAACCATCCGCCTCGCGCTGACCGCGGCCGAGACGGGCCACCTGGTGTTCGGCACCCTGCACACCTCGAGCGCCGCCAAGACGGTCGACCGGATCGTCGACGTGTTCCCGGCGGCCGAAAAGGAGATGGTGCGTGCGATGCTGTCGGAGTCGCTCGTGGCCGTGATCTCGCAGACCTTGTGCAAGCTGAAGGACGGCAGCGGCCGCGTGGCCGCGCACGAGATCATGCTGGGCTCCCCGGCCATCCGCAACCTGATCCGCGAGAACAAGATCGCCCAGATGTACTCGTCCATCCAGACGGGCAACAGCATGGGCATGCAGACGCTCGACCAGAACCTCTCCGAGCTGGTGCGTCGCAACATCATTTCGCCCGCCGAAGCGCGCGGCAAGGCCAAGACGCCGGAGAACTTCCCCGGCTGACGCCCGGCGGGAGGCGGGCGCCTGGCGCGACGACGGCAGTGGGAATCGGACCGATGGCGCTGAAGAACCTGCTCGACCGCCTGAAGCGCAGCCCCGACAAGGGCGGCCCGGGCGAGCTCGACTCCGTTGCCGACTCGGGCTTCTTCTCGACGCAGTTCGAGCGGGGCGACGACAGCCAGCAACTCGCCACCTGGGCGGCCCGTGCGCAACAGGTCGGCGCCCAGCCGCTCGACCGTGCCGAGGCCGAGCCGCTCTTCACCCGGTTGTGGAGCGCCGATCGTCATGTGGCGGCGCTGTCCCGGGACGAACTCCTCAAGATGAGCCGCTACCTGCAGTTCGTCACCGTGGCGGCTGGCCAGGAAGTCATCGGCCAGGACGAGCAGGGCGACTACATGCTGATCGTGCTCGATGGCGCGCTCGCCGTCGATCGGGTGCAGCCGTGGGGCGGTCGGGCCCGCCTCGCTGAAGCGCGCGCCGGCGACATGCTCGGCGAGATGTCGCTGCTCGACGCCGGCTCCCGCTTTTCCGCCTGCACCACCCTCACGCCCTGCGCGCTCGCGGTCGTGGATGCGCAGCGCCTCGATGAGATGATCGTGAACGATCCGCGACTGGGCCTGGCCTTGCTGGCCTCGCTGTCGCGGCGGCTTTCGCTTCGGCTGCGCCAGGTGAGCGCGCGGCTCAGCGCCTTGCTGTCCAGCAATTGAACATTCCCAGGAAACACCATGGAAAGAGACCAGGCCTCCAAATTCGTCAATGACCTGCTGCGGCTGATGGTCTCGCGCAACGGCTCCGACCTGTTCCTGACGGCCGACTTCCCGCCCGCCATCAAGGTGGACGGCAAGGTCACCAAGGTGTCCCCGCAGCCCTTGACGGGCCAGCACACCATCGCGCTCGCGCGCTCGGTGATGAACGACAAGCAGGCGGCCGAATTCGAGCGGACCAAGGAGTGCAACTTCGCGATTTCCCCGCAGGGCATCGGCCGCTTCCGGGTGAACGCCTTCGTGCAGCAGGGCAACATCGGCCTCGTGCTGCGGACCATCCCGCAGACGCTGCCCACCATCGACGGCCTGAACCTGCCGCAGGTGCTCAAGGACGTCACGATGACCAAGCGGGGCCTGGTGATCTTCGTCGGCGCCACCGGCTCCGGCAAGAGCACGTCGCTCGCCGCGATGGTCGACTACCGCAACGAGAACACCTACGGCCACATCATCACCATCGAGGACCCGGTGGAGTTCGTGCACCCGCACAAGAACTGCATCGTGACGCAGCGCGAGGTGGGCCTCGACACCGAAGGTTGGGCTCAGGCCCTGAAGAACACGCTTCGTCAGGCACCCGACGTCATTCTGATGGGCGAGATCCGCGACCGCGAGACCATGGAGCACGCGGTGGCCTTCGCCGAGACCGGCCACCTGTGCATGGCCACCTTGCACGCCAACAGCGCCAACCAGGCCCTCGACCGGATCATCAACTTCTTCCCCGAAGAGCGCCGCGCCCAGCTGCTGATGGACCTCTCGCTGAACCTGAAGTCGCTCGTCTCGCAGCGCCTGCTGCCGCGCCAGGAAGGCAAGGGCCGGATCGCTGCCGTGGAGATCCTGCTCAACACGCCGCTGATTTCCGACCTGATCTTCAAGGGCGAGGTCAGCGAGATCAAGGAGATCATGAAGAAGTCGCGCGAGCTGGGCATGCAGACCTTCGACCAGGCCCTGTTCGACCTCTACGAGAACCAGCTCGTCACCTACGAAGACGCGTTGCGCAACGCCGACTCGGTGAACGACCTGCGCCTGCAGATCAAGCTCAACAGCAACCGCGCCCGCTCGAGCGACCTCGCCGCCGGCACCGAACACCTGACGATCGTCTGATGAGCACCCGCACGTACGACTCCGTTCCCGCGCGCCGCGTGGCCTTCCTCGGCCTGGGCGTCATGGGCTATCCGATGGCCGGCCACCTCGCCCGCGCCGGCCACCAGGTCACCGTCTACAACCGCACGCCAGCCAAGGCGGCCCAATGGGTCGCCGAATACGGCGGGCAGCAGGCCGCTACCCCCGAAGCGGCCGCTCGCGGCGCGGAGATCGTCTTCGCCTGCGTGGGCAACGACGCCGACCTTCGCCAGGTGGTCGCTGGCCCGGAAGGCGCCTTCGCGGGCATGGCCGCCGGCAGCATCTTCGTGGACCACACCACCGCCTCGGCTGAAGTCGCACGGGAGCTGTCGACCGCGGGTCGCGCGCGAGGCGTCGTCTTCATCGACGCGCCGGTGTCCGGCGGCAATGTGGGCGCCATCAATGGTGCGCTCACGGTGATGTGCGGCGGTGAGGCCGCGGCCTTCGACAGCGTCCGGCCGGTGGTGCTGGCGTTTGCCAAGGCCGTCACCTTGCTGGGCGAGAGCGGCGCCGGGCAACTGGCGAAGATGGTGAACCAGATCTGCATCGCCGGTCTCGTCCAGGGCCTGGCCGAGGCCATTGCCTTCGGGCAGAAGTCCGGCCTCGACATGAAGGCCGTGCTGGAGGTGATCGGCAAGGGTGCCGCCCAGAGCTGGCAGATGGACAACCGCGGCCCGACCATGGTCGACGGCAAGTTCGACTTCGGCTTCGCGGTCGACTGGATGCGCAAGGACCTGGGTCTCGTGCTGGCGGAAGCCCAGCGCAACGGCGCGCGCCTGCCGGTGACGGCGCTCGTCGACCAGTTCTATGGGGATGTGCAGGCCCTCGGGGGCGGGCGCTGGGACACCTCGAGCCTGATCAAGCGGCTCGGCTGAGCGTCGCGCCGGCGCCCAAAGCAGGCGCCGCGGCCCCGGCCCGATCCATTCGGGCTGTCGCCCGGCGCTTCCATGCCGCATCCTGAGCGGCCCGGCCTCCCGGCCGGTGCCGCCCTCGTGCCTCAGGGCTTGTTGCTGGCCGGCTTGGCGTTGTTGCTCGGTGCGCCTTGCGGCTGCAAGGTCGCCAGATCGGTTTCGCTGACGATCTCGAACACGCGGACCACCTTCTGCACCCCACGGATGCGGCTCGTCAGGTCGACGGCGCGATTGGCTTCCGCCTCGGTCACGCGGCCCATCAGGTAGACGATGCCCCGCTCGGTCACGACCTTGAAGGCATTTGCCGAGAGGTCGCCGGCGTCTGCGAACGTGGCCTTGACCTTGGTGGCCAGCAGCACGTCGTTCGACCGGTTGGTGAGCGAGCTCGAGAAGGTGACGGCGAGTTCGTTGACGGTCGAGCGCACGTTGTCGAGGCGGGCCACGGCCTGCTCGGCGGCGGCGCGATCGGTCTCGTTGGGCACCTCGCCGGTGATGAGGGCCACCCGGTTGTAGCTCGTCACGTTCACGTGGCCGCGGTTGCCGATGGCGTCACGCACCACCGTGGAGGCCTTCATCTCGATGGTCTGGTCGTCGATCTGGGTGCCGGAGCTGCGCCGGTCGACCGCCACGAGCGTACCGCCGACCACGGCGCCGCCCACCAGGATCGCGGCACAGCCGGACAGGGTGGTGGTGGCGATGAGGGCCGAGGTGATCAGTGCGAGGCGGAACGAAGTTCCCGTCATGTATTTTCCTGTTCTCCGAGCAATTGCAGATCGACGGCGTCGCACAGGCAGTGCAGCGCAAGGATGTGAACTTCTTGAATGCGCGCCGTGCGCTCATGCGGGACGCAGATGTGCACGTCGGTCTCGCCGAGGTGCTGGTTCATCTTGCCGCCGCCGCGTCCGGTGAGCGCGATGACGGTCATTTCCTTCGCATGGGCGGCTTCCACGGCGGCCAGCACGTTGGCCGAGTTGCCGCTGGTGGTGATGGCCAGCAGCACGTCGCCGGGCTGGCCGAGTGCCTGCACCTGCTTGGAGAACACCTGGTTGAAGTCGTAGTCGTTGCCGATGGCCGTGAGGATCGAGGTGTCGACCGTCAGGGCGATGGCCGCGAGGCCGGGGCGCTCGCGCTCGAAGCGGCCGATGAACTCGGCCGCGAAATGCTGTGCATCGCTGGCCGACCCTCCGTTGCCGCAGGCCAGCACCTTGCCCCCGCTGGTGATGCAACCCACCACCGCGTTGACCGCGTCGGCAATGGGGCGCGACAGGATTTCGGCCGCGGCCGACTTGAGGTCGGCGCTGTCGAAGAATTGTTGCTGGATGCGTTGTTCGAGCATGGACATGGATTTTATGACACGGGGGCAGGGTGAAGGTTCCCGAAGGCGTGTGGGCGGCGCGAGCCCTGCTCCGTGCCGCGCACACGCCGTGTATTGTCAGTCGTCCGCGAACGCCGCGGGAATCCATGTGAGCACATCGCCTTCGATGACCACCACGTCGAAACGGCAGGCCGGGGGCGATGCGAAGCGCTGCAGGTAGCGCCGGGCCGCGAACAGCACCCGGCGTTGCTTGGCCGCCGTGACGCTGGCGGCCGCGCCGCCGTGGCGTTCGTCGCGCCGCACCCGTACCTCCACGAACACGAGCGTGCCCTCGCGGTCGCGCACAATCAGGTCCACTTCGCCGCCGAATGCGCGCGGCCCCGCCGCCACCCGGTAGTTGCGCTCGACCAGCCTCAGGCCCTGGCGCAACAGGTGGGCCAGGGCCCGTGCCTCGCCTTCATCGCCTTTTCCCTTCGTGGTGGACACCATGGATTCACCGAACCGTCCTTCCTTGCTGTTGCAGGCCGCCGAGGCCGCTGCGGGCACGCAGCAGTATCCGGCCAGCACGCTCTACGTCGTCGCCACACCGATCGGGAATCTCGCCGACATGAGCTTGAGGGCGATCCACGTGCTCGCGCGTGCCGACGCGGTCGCCTGCGAGGACACCCGGCACAGCAGCCCGCTGCTGCGCCATCTCGGCCTCGACAAGCCCCTGATTCCGCTGCACGAGCACAACGAGCGTGAGGCCGCTGCTGGCGTGCTGGCCCGCCTGGCGGCCGGCGAGCGGGTGGCCTATGTGAGCGACGCCGGAACGCCGGCCGTGAGCGACCCGGGCGCCGCCCTGGTCGCCGCCTGCCAGGCGGCAGGCTATCGCACCGTGCCGGTCCCCGGGGCCAGCAGTGCCCTGGCGGCCGTGTGCGTGGCGGGCGACACGGTCGGGCGGGGCTTCGCCTTCATCGGCTTCCTGCCTCCGAAGGGCAACGAGCGTTCGCTCGCCTTCAAGGCGGCCGCGGCCCGGAGCGAGACGCTGGTGCTGTTCGAGGCCCCGCACCGGATCGACAGCCTGCTGGCGGGCCTGGCGGAGGTGTGTCCGGACCGCAAGCTGACACTCTGCCGCGAGCTCACCAAGCAGTTCGAGACCGTGGTCACCGTGCCGGCGGGCGATGCCCCGGCCTGGCTGGCGGCCGACCCGAATCGCTCGCGCGGGGAGTTCGTGCTGGTGCTGCACGGGCTGGCGGCCCAGGCGGCGGACGACGGCGCCGGCGCCCATGATGCCGTCCTGCGCACGTTGATGGCAGCCTTGCCGTTGAAGCAGGCCGTGAGTTTGGCCGCCGAGTTGACCGCGGCGCCCCGCAACGCGCTGTACGCGCGGGCGCTCGCGTTGAAGCAGGAGGGTCAGGGGCAGGAAGGTCAGGGCGAGGCGGACTGAGCGCCGGGGGCAGCGCCGCGTCGTGCGCGCGCCGCCCCAGGGTCGTCACCAGGTCTGGTGGTCTCGCAGCTGGCGGTCGATGTCCTGGCGGGCACGGTCCTGCAGGGACTCGAGGCGTTCGCGTTCGCGCCAGGACACATGGCCATCGGCCCGAGCCTGCGCCTCGAAACGACGGATCTCCGATTGCTGGCGCATCAGGCGCCGGGTCTCGTGCGGCGTCAGGCGGCCGGACTGGGCGCCGTCGCGGATGCGGTCCATCTGGCGGTCCTGGCGCAGGTCGACGCGGGTGTCGGCGCGCACTTCGTGGCGGTGGGACGGCCCGCGGTACCGGTCTTCCCGGTGTCCGTCGTGGGCGGATGCGGCGCCGGCCAGGCCGGCGACGCCCGCGGCGGCAAGCAGGGTGCGAAGGGCAAAACGATGGAGTCGGTTCATGATGATTCCTGTTCGGTGAGGTGAAGGGCGATCTCGTCGTGCAGCACGCCGGTTCAACGCCGACCGCAGCCTCTTGCGCCGACCGTGCCTTGGTAAAGCCCCGGTAAAGAACTGTGAAAGGCAACCCTGTCGCCCGGCGAGACCCTGCCCGCCACAGACCCTGGCCCCGCTCCTACAATCTGCCCATGATCTCCCGCGAACCCACCCTCGAACGCCTGGCGATCGCCCGGTCCCTGCTGCTCGAACCCTTCGGGCTGACCGACGCCACGGTGTCCCGGGCGCTGCAGACCATCGCGGCCCACCGAATCGACGACGCCGACCTGTACTTCCAGTACACCCGCAGCGAGGGCTGGAGCCTTGAGGAAGGCATCGTCAAGTCGGGCAGCTTCGGCATCGACCAGGGCGTCGGCGTGCGCGCCGTGGCAGGGGAGAAGACCGCTTTCGCCTACTCCGACGACATTTCGGAGGCCGCCTTGCTCGACGCGGCGCGCACGGTCCGCACCATCGCTGCGGCCGGTCAGAGCGCTTCGGTGAAGGTGCCCTCGAAGCCCACCATCGTCGGCAGCCGCGTGCTCTATGCACCCACCGACCCCATCGCCACGCTCGACAGCACGCAGAAGGTCGCGCTCCTCGAGCGGGTGGAAAAGCTCGCCCGCGCCAAGGACCCGCGGGTCAAGCAGGTGATGGCAGGCGTCGCCTCGGAGTACGACGTCGTGCTCATTGCCCGCGCCGACGGCACGATGGCCGCGGACGTCCGTCCGCTCGTGCGCCTGTCGGTCACGGTGATCGCCGAGCAGACGATCGGTGGCGAGGTGCGGCGCGAGATCGGCTCGGGCGGCGGTGGCGGCCGCTTCGGCCTCGGCTACTTCCAGCAGGATGTCATCGAGCAGTACGTGGACGATGCCGTTCATGCGGCCCTGACGAACCTCGAGGCGCGACCGGCCAAGGCGGGCGAGATGAGCGTCGTCCTGGGGCCGGGCTGGCCCGGCGTGCTGCTGCACGAGGCCATCGGCCACGGCCTGGAAGGCGACTTCAATCGCAAGGGGTCGAGCGCCTTCACCGGCCGCATCGGCCAGCGGGTGGCCGCCAAGGGCGTCACCGTGCTCGACGACGGCACCTTGCCTGACCGCCGCGGCTCGCTCAACGTCGACGACGAGGGCAACCCGAGCCAGCGCAACGTGCTGATCGAGGACGGCATCCTCAAGGGCTACATCCAGGACAGCATGAACGCCCGCCTGATGGGCGTCGCCCCCACCGGCAACGGCCGTCGCGAGAGCTACGCCGCGGTGCCCATGCCCCGCATGACCAACACCTACATGCTGGGCGGTGACAAGACCCGCGAGGAGATCATCGCCGGCCTCAAGCGTGGCCTTTACGCCACGAACTTCGGCGGCGGGCAGGTGGACATCACGAGCGGCAAGTTCGTGTTCTCCGCCTCCGAGGCGTTCTGGGTCGAGAACGGCAAGATCCAGTATCCCGTGAAGGGCGCCACCATCATCGGCAACGGGCCCGACGCGCTCACCCGGGTGAGCATGATCGGCAACGACATGAAGCTCGACAGCGGCGTGGGCGTCTGCGGCAAGGAAGGGCAGAGTGTGCCGGTCGGCGTGGGCCAGCCCACCTTGCGCATCGACCGCCTGACCGTTGGCGGAACCGCTTGACGCCGGCTCGGGCCCCCGTGCTACATTAGACCCATGCGTCTCGTTGCCTCTTACTTTGGCTACTTCTTTTGGATCTTGCCCATACCCGGCGGAGAGAGAAGCGCGTAGCCCGAAGAAACGCACCAGACTCAAAAAACCGCCGGAATCACGGCGGTTTTTTTTCGCCCGCGCATCCCGACGCCACTCGACGTACATCCCCTCAAGGAGTTTCTCTCGATGAATGCCAACGCCACCAGTGCTGCCGAAGGATGGACGGCGCCCGTCGACCGCACGGGCCCGACCGACGATGAGCGCATCCGCAACGTGACGCCCCTGCCCCCGCCCGAACACCTGGTGCGCTTCTTCCCCATCCGTGGCACGGCCGCGGAGACGCTCATTGCCAGCACCCGCCAGAGCATCAAGGACATCATGAAGGGCCGGGACGATCGCCTGCTCGTCATCATGGGTCCCTGCTCCATCCACGACCCGGTGGCCGCCATCGAGTACGCCCGTCGCCTGCTCGCCGAGCGCCGCAAGTACAAGGGCACGCTCGAGATCGTCATGCGGGTGTACTTCGAGAAGCCCCGCACCACGGTCGGCTGGAAGGGCCTCATCAACGACCCGTACCTCGACGAGAGCTTCAAGATCGACGAGGGCCTGCGCATCGCGCGGCAGTTGCTCACCGAGATCAACAAGCTGGGCGTGCCGGCCGGCAGCGAGTTCCTGGACGTGATCTCCCCGCAGTACATCGGTGACCTGATCTCCTGGGGTGCCATCGGCGCGCGCACTACCGAAAGCCAGGTGCACCGGGAACTGTCGTCCGGCCTGTCGGCCCCCATCGGGTTCAAGAACGGCACCGATGGCAACATCCGCATCGCCACGGACGCCATCCAGGCGGCGGCCCGCCCGCACCATTTCCTGTCCGTCCACAAAAACGGCCAGGTCGCCATCGTCGAGACCAGCGGCAACCCGGACTGCCACGTGATCCTCCGCGGCGGCAAGACGCCGAACTACGATGCGACCCATGTCGAGGCGGCCTGCAAGGACCTGGAGGCGTCCAAGCTGCACCCGTCGCTGATGGTCGACTGCTCGCACGCGAACAGCAGCAAGCAGCATGAGCGCCAGCTCGAGGTCGCCCGCGACATCGCGGGCCAGGTGGCCCATGGTTCGCGTCGCATCTTCGGGGTGATGGTGGAAAGCCATCTGCAGGGCGGCGCGCAGAAGTTCAGCGCCGGCAAGGACGATCCGAGCTGCCTGACCTACGGCCAGAGCATCACTGACGCCTGCCTCGGATGGGACGACTCGCTGGCCGTGCTCGACGTGCTGAGCGAGGCGGTGAAGGCCCGCCGCGGCTGACGTCCGGTTGCCCGCCCAAGCGGCGGAGCGGGCAACATTTTGTGAGTCGGGCAAGCGGCGGCAATAAGTCTGGCCGGCTTCACGATGTGGGAGTTGAATGGTCTCTTTTCACGAAAGAACGAGGACCTTCGATGAACCGCCCCTTCCGCCGCGACACGCCTTCGATCCGCGAAGCCGCCCGCAAGGTGATCGGCATCACGCTCGCCAGCATGGCGGCCGGCGCCGCGGCCCAGCCCCCGGCGAACGAGCCCCCGGCCCGGCGCGCCGCCATCACGGCGGAGGCGGTGTTCGCGCGTGCCGACGCCAACCGTGACGGCCACCTCTCACGCGCCGAAGTGGCCCGCTTCCCCGTCTTCACCGAGCGTTTCGACCAGCTCGACACCGACCGCGACGGGCGCTTGAGTCCCGATGAGTTTGCTGTCGGCTTCAATGCGCCTGTGTGAGCCCCCCACGTCGCTGACGCTCCTGCCCCCCCGAGGGGGGCGCCCCGGGTCGCCCGGGAAACCCGGGCTCGCGGGTGGCTTGATGCGCGCCTCGCTTCGCTTGCTGGGCTCGGCGGCACGGCCTTGGCACGACGGCCGGCTGGCGCGGCGCGGCGGTGTTGGCGCCTGAGCGCCTGAGCGCCTGAACACAAGCGCTTCTGATCAAGCAGACCTGGAGAGACGTCCTGGCTTGGGCAAGTCCTCGGCGTTCACCGAGCGTAAGACCTTCACATTACCAACGATACGAATAAGCTGAAGCTGGTGTTCAAGCGTTCTTTGGTGACTTTCTGGCGCGCCAGAAAGTTACTCGGCTGCCGGGCCGAGACCCGGCGCGGCAGGGCCACCGAGACACCCTCGCGTAGCCCCCGGCTCTCGGCAGGAGGCACTGGCGCGGCAGTCCACTCCGTCGCTGTCGCGTCGCGCGGCGAGAACGGGTCAGCGGGTGGAGAAGAGCTTGGCCGCGCGGCCCTTGAGTTCGAGGAGTTCGCTCGGTGTCACGGAGTAGCGGCCGGTGAGGACGTCGACGTCGACGCGGAATTCGACGTCACGGGAGCCGTTGGTGAGCAGCCCGGACGTGAACTCGTAGTCCTCGCTCTCGGCGGGCAGGCCCAGGCGGTTGCGGTCGTAGTCCTCGTATTCGACGTTGCGGATCTCGCCGCTGGCCAGGTCGAGGATGCCCGAGGACTTGACGATGGTCTCGGTGAGTTCGTCGACGATCGTGATCGGCAGTTTGAGGTCCACAGGCGGCTCCGGGGCGAAGGCAAGGCGCGGATTCTAAGGCCGTGCCGCTGCCGTGCAGGTGGCGTTGCGCGACGCCCACGTTCCCGTCCCGGGTCAATTCGGCGGCGACGCGTTCCATTCGGCCGCCTCGCACTCGACGGCGCGGAACAGGTCGGCCAGGGTCTTGCCCGGCTCGTCGCGGAAGGTTTGCTCGAGAACGTCCAGCTGCTGGATGCGATCGACGCGGAAGTTGCGGAACGCACCCCGGGTCTCGCACCAGGCGGCCAGGGTCCAGACGGCGCCCCAGTAGAAGCAGCCGAGCGGGCGCAGGCGGCGCTGTGACTCGCGATCTTGCAGGTCCAGGTAGCGCACGCTGACCGTGCGACGGCCTTCCGCCGCGAGGCGAAGGGCTTCGACCCGCTGACGGGTCGGCAGGTCGAAGTGGACCGGTGGCGCATAGACGGCCAGGCTCTCCGCCGCGGCCCTCGCAGCCGCGGGCAGCACGGCCAGGATCTTGGACAGCGCGGCTTCGGCCTGGCTCGCGAGCGCCGGGTCCAGGCGCGGCTGCGCCACGCGGACCGAGGCCACCAGCGCCTGGGCTTCCTCATGCGTGAACATGAGGGGAGGCAGGTCGAAGCCCGGCCGCATGCGGTAGCCCACGCCCGCTTCGCCCTCGATGGGCACACCTTGGGCCATCAGGTCCGCCACGTCGCGGTACACGGTGCGCTCCGACACCTCCAGCCGCTGCGCGAGGAACTGCGCCGTGCTGAGGCGTCGACCGCGGATCAGCTGGACGATCTGGAAGAGGCGGTCGGCTCGGCGCATGGCAGGCAGCGGGGGACGGTCGGATGAGGAGGTCGACGCGCGCCATTGTGCGGCGGCGAGCAGCGGGGGCCAAGCGGGCCATGAACGGGCCGTTCCGAACACGGTCAGACGAGGGAGTGCAGGCCGACGCGGTTGCCTTCCGTGTCGGTGATGTGTGCGCAGTAGCCCCATTCGGCGGGCAACGCCGTCTTGGCCACGGCCACCCGGCCGCCTGCCCTCGGCACGCGGGCCAGCACGTCGTCAATCGATGGGGTGCTCAGGTAGACGACCGTGCCCGTTGGCGCTGGCGGCGTGCCGTCGCAGTTCACCGACAGGCAGCCCCCGACGCCATCACCATCCCTCGGGAACAGCGCCATCGCGCCGCGGCCCTGGCCCTCGCGCTGCAGCGGCTGGCCGAGCACGGCTTCGTAGAAGCGCTGTGCCCGGTCGAGGTCCACGACCGGAATCTCGAACCAGTGCAGTGCGTGGACCGCCTGGGCGACAGGTGCGCTTCGCACGGTACGTGGCGCGTGCGACGGTCGAATGTCGAGTTCCTGGGGTGCGAGCATGATGGCCTCCTCTTGCTGGGACAGGAGGCCATGCTGCGCGGGCGCTGCTGACAACGTGGTGTCAGCAGCCTAGTGTCCTGTCCTACTCCAGCGTGGTCTGACGCACCGCGTGCTCCCAGCGTGCCATCAGTTCCTCGGCCCGAGGGCGGGGCATCACCGGGTGGAAGCGCCGCTCCACCTGCCATTGGGCCGAGAGCTGGTCGAGGTCGGTGTACACGCCGCTGCTCAGGCCGGCCAGGTAGGCCGCACCGAGCGCCGTGGTTTCGATCACCTTCGGCCGCACGACCGGGATGCCGAGCAGGTCGGCCTGGAACTGCATCAGCAGGTCGTTGACGCAGGCGCCACCATCCACGCGCAGCTCGCTGACCGGAGAGCCGCCCGCGGCCACGGCGTCGCGGCTCATGGCGGTCAGCAGGGCGGCACTCTGGAACGCGATGCTCTCCAGTGCGGCCCGCGCGATGTGGGCCACCGTGCTGCCGCGGGTCAAGCCGACGATGGCGCCTCGGGCGTCGGCCTTCCAGTAGGGCGCACCCAGGCCGGTGAAGGCCGGCACGAACATCACGCCGCCGCTGTCCGGCACCGACTCGGCCAGTTGCTGCACCTCGCTGCTGCCCTTGATGGCCTGCAGGCCGTCGCGTAGCCATTGCACCACCGCGCCGGCGATGAAGACGCTGCCCTCGAGCGCGAACTCGGGTGTGGTGGTCGACTGGGCCGCGCTGGTGGTGATGAGGCCGTTGGCCGAGGACTGGAAGGCGCGGCCGGTGTGCATGAGCATGAAGCAGCCGGTGCCATAGGTGTTCTTCGCGAGGCCCGCCCGGAAGCAGGCCTGTCCGAAGAGGGCGCTCTGCTGGTCACCCGCCACGCCGCCGATCGGCAACGATGCGCCGAGCAGGTCGGCCTCGGTATGCCCGAACACATGGCTGGAGGGGTGCACCTCCGGCAGCATCTCGCGGGGCACGTCGAGCAGCTTGAGCAGTTCCGGATCCCAGCTGTTGTCGTGCACGTTGAGCAGCATCGTGCGTGAGGCGTTGCTCACGTCGGTCGCGTGGAGGCGCCCGCCGGTGAGGTGCCACATGAGCCAGGAGTCCACCGTGCCGAAGGCCAGTTCGCCGCGGGCCCCGGCCTCGCGGGCGCCGGGCACGTGGTCAAGAATCCACTTCAGCTTGGTGCCGGAGAAGTAGGCATCGATGATGAGGCCGGTGCGTTCGCGGAAGATGGGTTCCAGCCCCGCGTCCCGCATGGCCGCGCAGGTCGGCTCCGCGCGGCGGTCCTGCCACACGATGGCGTTGTGGATGGGCTCGCCGGTTCGCCGGTTCCACACCACGGTGGTCTCGCGCTGGTTGGTGATGCCCACCGAGGCGATGTCGGTCGCCTTGAGACCCGCCTTGGCGAGGGCTTCACGCGCGGTGGCGAGCTGCGTCGTCCACAGCTCCTTCGGGTCGTGTTCGACCCAACCGGGTTGCGGGTAGATCTGGCGGAACTCCTGCTGGGCCATCGAGACGATGCGGCCCTGGCCGTCGAAGACGATGCTGCGCGAGCTGGAGGTTCCCTGGTCAAGGGCAAGCAGGTATTTCATCGGGCGACTTCGCACTGGACGCCGGCGTTGGCCAGCAACTTGGGGAAGGGATCCGGCGGCGGCGCGTCGGTGAAGACGCGATCGAGCTCGTCGAAACGGGCGAGCTGCACCATCGCCGGGCGGTTGAACTTGCTGTGGTCGGTGGCCAGCCACACCTCGCGTGAGTGCTCGATGATCGCCCGGGCGACCTTGACCTCGCGGTAGTCGAAGTCCCGCAGGGTGCCGTCGTCCTCGATGCCCGAGATGCCGATCAGCCCGATGTCCACCTTGAACTGGCTGATGAAGTCGACGGTCACCTCGCCCACGATGCCGCGGTCACGCGAGCGCACCACGCCGCCGGCCACGATGACCTCGCAGTCCGGGTTGTCCGACAGGATGGCCGCCACGTTGAGGTTGTTCGTGATGACGCGCAGGCCCTTGTGGTGCAGCAACTCGCGGGCGATGGCTTCGGTGGTGGTGCCGATGTTGATGATGAGCGAGCAACCATGGGGCACGGCATGCGCCACGGCGCGGGCGATGCGTTGCTTGGCGGCTTCGTTCAGCTGCTGGCGCTGGCGGTAGGCGATGTTCTCGGTCGTCGACGTCGGCAGGCGCACGCCGCCATGGAAACGCGCCAGCAACCCGGCTTCGGAAAGCAGCTTGACGTCGCGCCGCACGGTCTGCAGCGTCACTCCGAACTGGTCGGCCAGCGCCTCGACGGTCATGGATCCGCGGGTCCGCAACTCTTCCATCAGCTGGGCTTGTCGAGGGTTCGGTGTCATGCGAAAGCGGTTCTGGCCAGGTCGTGGTCCGGTGTGGAGTGGCGAGCGTACCGAAAGTCGGGAGAAGCCAGACCGTGGTTTCCCACCCTTGCGCAATGTTCGTTGCTCCGCTAAAAAGAAAAAAGAAGAACACAAACGAACATGAACCGCTCACAGAGCCCTTCGGCACCGTGATGCATTCCGCAACGGCGTTCGCGCCGTCACCCTTTGCTATGCCTTTGACCGACCAAGGAGTTGGCTTGAACCCTTCGCTGACCGGCTGTGACGTGCTCATCGTGGGCGGCGGCATCAATGGGGCCGGCATTGCGCGCGACCTGGCGGGCCGCGGGCTCAAGGTCGTGCTCTGCGAGAAGGACGACCTCGCCGCGCACACCTCGTCCTCGTCCACCAAGCTCATCCATGGCGGGCTCCGCTACCTCGAGTACTACGAGTTCTCGCTGGTTCGCAAGGCGCTGGGGGAGCGTGAAGTGCTGCTGCGCAGTGCGCCGCACATCATGTGGCCCCTGCGCTTCGTGATGCCGCACGATCCCAGCATGCGGCCGGCGTGGATGATCCGCGCCGGCCTGTTCCTGTACGACCACCTTGCACGGCGCGAGGTGCTGCCAGGCTCCCACGGCATCCGGTTGCATGACCACGTCGCCGGCCAGTCGCTCAAGCCGCAGTTCACCCGCGGGTTCGTGTACTCCGACGGCTGGGTGGACGACGCCCGACTCGTCGTGCTGAACGCGATCGACGCGGCCAGCCGCGGCGCCACCGTGCTGACCGGCTGGCGTTGCGTCGACGCGCAACGTTCGGCCAGTGGCTGGACGGTCAAGCTCGAGGACGGCTCCGGTGGCAGCCGGACGGTGCAGGCCAAGGCGCTCGTGAATGCCGCCGGACCCTGGGCCGCGCAGTTCCTGCAGGCCCATGCCCACGTGGCCGGGTCCAAGAGCCTGCGACTGGTGAAGGGCAGCCACATCGTGGTGAAGAAGCTGTTCGACCACGACCACGCCTACATCTTCCAGAACCCCGATCGGCGCATCATCTTCGCCATCCCCTACGAAGGCGAGTACACGCTCATCGGCACCACCGATGTGGAGCATCACGGCGCGGTGGGCGAGGCTCGCATCGAGGAGAGCGAGATCGCCTACCTGTGCGAGCAGGCGAGCCGCTACTTCGCCCGGCCGGTCGTGCCGGCCGACGTGGTGTGGACCTATGCCGGCGTGCGCCCACTGCTGGGAGACGAACGCAGCGACGCGTCCGCCGTCACGCGCGACTACCTCCTCGACCTCGAGGCCGGCCCGGCCCCGCTGCTCACGGTCTGGGGCGGCAAGATCACCACCTTCCGCAAGCTGGCCGAGGAAGCGGCCGACACCGTGTGCCGTCACCTCGGCGTGCCGGCCGCGGCATGGACGGCCCAGGCCTTTCTGCCGGGCGGCGACCTGTCCGCCTGGATCGGCCCGCCGGTGCGGCCCGACACCGACTTCGAGCGTTTCGATGCGGCCCTCGGGCAGCGTTACCCGCAGTGGCCTGCCTCGCTGCGTCGCCGCCTCGCCCGGGCCTACGGCTCGCGCATCGACCTGGTCGTGCGCGCCGACGGGCTGGGTCCGGAGGTGGTGCCGGGCATCCATGAAGCCGAGCTCGACTACCTGCACGAGCACGAATGGGCCCGTAACGCGGATGACGTCCTCTGGCGCCGCTCCAAGCTGGGCCTGCACCTGAGTGCCGACAACCGGGCGCGCGTGGCCGCCTGGTGCCAGTCGCGCTGGTCGTCCGCGGCCTGATCACCTTTCTTTCCTTCGAAGTCCAAGATGCAACTGACCCTGGAGAAGCTCAGCAAGCAGGTCGGGCCCACGCCCTACCTGTACCCGCTGGACCTGACCCTCGTACCCGGCGCCGTCACGGTGCTGCTGGGCGCTACCCAATCGGGCAAGACGACCCTCATGCGCCTGATGGCCGGGCTCGACAAGCCGAGCGAGGGCACCGTGCGCGTGGACGGCGCCGATGTCACCGGCGTCCCGGTTCGGCAGCGCAACGTGGCGATGGTCTACCAGCAGTTCATCAACTACCCCTCGATGACGGTGTTCGACAACATCGCCTCCCCGTTGAAGCTGCGTGGCGAGGAGGGCATCGACGGCCGCGTCCGGAGCCTTGCCGCCCGTCTGCACATCGAACCCTTCCTGCAGCGGCTGCCGGCCGAGCTTTCCGGGGGGCAACAACAGCGCGTGGCCCTGGCCCGCGCGCTGGCCAAGAACGCGCCCCTGATGCTGCTCGACGAGCCGCTCGTCAACCTCGACTACAAGCTGCGCGAGGGACTGCGCGACGAACTCACGCAGCTCTTTGCGGCGGGCGACTCCACCGTCGTCTACGCCACGACGGAGCCCACCGAGGCGCTGCTGCTCGGCGGCTACACCGCCGTGCTCGACGCGGGCGAGCTCCTGCAGTACGGGCCGACCGCGGAGGTGTTCCATCGGCCGAAGTCCATCCGCGTGGCACGTGCCTTCAGCGACCCGCCGATGAACCTCATCGCCGCGCGTGCCGACGCCCAGGGCCTGACCTTGCCGTCCGGAGCGGTGCTCCCGGCACCGGGCGTGGTGGCCCAGCCGTCCTCGGTGACCATCGGACTGCGGGCGAGCGCCCTTCGCGTGGACCCGCGACCCGGCGACATGGCCTTGCGGGGCAAGGTGGAGCTGGCCGAGATCTCGGGCTCCGACACCTTCGTGCACGTGGACACGGCCGAGGGCGAACTGGTGGCGCAGTTGACGGGCGTGCACCGGTTCGGGCTCGGCGAAGCCGTGACGCTGCACGTCAGTCCCGGCCAGGTCTATGTGTTCGATCCGGCCGGCGCACTCGCCCGCGCCCCCGAAGCGAGGAGCGCCTGACATGGCCCGCATCGATCTCGACCTGGCGCATGCCTATCGCCCCAACCCGCAGCGGGACGAGGACTACGCCCTGCTGCCGCTGAAGATGAGCTTCCGAGATGGCGGCGCCTACGCGTTGCTGGGTCCGTCTGGCTGCGGCAAGACCACGCTGCTGAACATCATCTCGGGCCTGGTGTCGCCCTCGCAGGGTGGCGTCGCCTTCGATGGCGTCGACGTGACGCGCAAGACGCCGCAGCAACGCAACATCGCTCAGGTGTTCCAGTTCCCGGTCATCTACGACACGATGACGGTCGCAGAGAACCTGGCTTTCCCTCTGCGCAATCGGGGGGTGGCCCCGGACCGCATTCGCCAGCGGGTGGGACAGATCGCCGAGATGCTCGAGATGAGCGGGCAGCTCGACATCCGGGCCGCAGGCCTGGCGGCCGATGCCAAGCAGAAGATCTCCCTTGGCCGTGGCCTGGTGCGTGACGACGTCTCGGCTGTGTTGTTCGATGAACCGCTCACGGTGATCGATCCGCACCTGAAATGGCAACTGCGGCGCAAGCTCAAGCAGATCCACCACGAGCTCAAGCTGACGCTGGTGTACGTGACCCACGACCAGGTCGAGGCGCTGACCTTCGCCGACGAAGTCGTCGTCATGACCCGCGGCCGGGCCGTGCAGATCGGTGCGGCGGACGCGCTCTTCGAGCGGCCGGCCCACACCTTCGTCGGTCACTTCATCGGTTCACCTGGGATGAACTTCCTGCCGGCGCGCTGGCAAGGCGGACTGGAAGTCGCCGGCCGGCCGCTGCAAGGCAGCGTGCCCCAAGCGCTGGCCTCCGTCGGCGAGTTCAAGCTTGGCGTTCGCCCCGAGTACGTCGCCCTCGCCCAACCCAACGACCCCCACGCGCTGCCAGCGGAGGTCACGCTGGTGCAGGACGTCGGGACGTATTGGCTCGTCACCGCGCGCTGCGCCGACACCGTGTTGCGCGCACGCCTGCGCCCGGACGTGCAGCCGCCCAAGGTCGGTGAAACGGCCTGGTTCTCGGTGCTGGGCCCGCACACCTGTTTCTACAACGCCAAAGAGGAGCTGATCGCATGAAGCCGGTCAACCAGAAGGCCTGGCTGTTGATCCTGCCGGTCGTGTTGTGCGTGGCGTTCTCCGCCGTGCTGCCGCTGATGACGGTGGTGAACTACTCCGTGCAGGACATCATCTCGCCGGAGCGCCGGGTGTTCGTCGGCACCGAGTGGTTCAAGCTGGTGATGCGCGACGAGGAGTTGCACGGCGCGCTGCTCCGTCAGATCGGCTTCTCGTTTGCCGTCCTGGCGGTGGAGATTCCGCTCGGCATCGCGCTCGCGCTCTCGATGCCGGCCGCAGGCTGGCGGTCTTCCGCGGTGCTGGTGCTGGTGGCCATCTCGTTGCTCATTCCCTGGAACGTGGTGGGCACCATCTGGCAGATCTACGGCCGCACGGACATCGGCCTCATGGGCGCAGCACTCGCCTGGCTCGGGGTCGACTACAGCTACACCGGCAACGCGACGGATGCCTGGCTCACCGTGCTGGTGATGGACGTGTGGCACTGGACGCCGCTGGTGGCACTGCTGTGCTTCGCCGGGCTCCGCGCCATTCCGGACGCCTACTACCAGGCGGCCCGCATTGACGGTGCGAGCAAGTTCGCGGTCTTTCGCTTCATTCAACTTCCGAAGTTGCGCGGCGTGCTGATGATCGCCGTGCTGCTCCGGTTCATGGACAGCTTCATGATCTACACCGAACCGTTCGTGCTGACCGGCGGCGGGCCCGGCAATGCGACCACTTTCCTGTCGCAGTACCTCACGCAGAAAGCGGTGGGCCAGTTCGACCTCGGGCCGGCGGCAGCCTTCTCGCTGATCTATTTCCTCATCATCCTGTTGCTGTGCTTCATCCTCTACAACTGGATGCAGCGGGTGGGAACCCAGTCCGACGCGGAGGTGCAGCATGGATAAGCGCTTCCGCAAGCGCGTGTTCTTCCTCGCGCTCTACCTGCTGTTCGCCATCCTGCCGGTGTACTGGATGGTCAACATGTCGTTCAAGACGAACGAGGAGATCCTCTCCACCTTCAGCCTCTGGCCCAACGAGTTCACGCTCGAGCACTACCGGACGATCTTCACGGACGAGTCCTGGTACTCCGGCTACATCAACTCGCTGATCTACGTGGCGATCAACACGGTCATCTCGCTCTGCGTGGCGCTGCCGGCGGCCTATGCGTTCTCCCGCTACAGCTTCCTGGGCGACAAGCACGTGTTCTTCTGGCTGCTGACGAACCGCATGACGCCGCCCGCGGTGTTCCTGCTTCCCTTCTTCCAGCTGTACACCACGCTCGGCCTGATGGACACGCACATCGCGGTCGCCCTGGCCCACCTGCTGTTCAACGTGCCGCTGGCCGTTTGGATCCTCGAGGGATTCATGAGCGGCGTGCCGCGCGAGATCGACGAGACGGCGTACATCGACGGCTACTCGTTCCCACGCTTCTTCCTCACCATCTACCTGCCCCTCATCAAGGCGGGCGTCGGTGTGGCCGCGTTCTTCTGCTTCATGTTCAGCTGGGTCGAACTGCTGATGGCCCGCACGCTCACGAGCGTGAACGCCAAGCCCATCGTGGCCACCATGACCCGCACCGTGTCCGCCTCCGGCATGGACTGGGGCGTGCTGGCCGCGGCCGGCGTCCTGACCATCGTCCCGGGCGCCATCGTCATCTGGTTCGTGCGGCACTACATCGCGAAGGGTTTCGCGATGGGCCGCGTCTGAGGAGTACCTGCCATGTTGAATTGGATGGCCTGGACGCTGCCGGTGGCAGTGTTCTTCGGCTGCATCGTCTTGATGCTCGTCGGCATGACGATCTGGGAAGTGCGCTCGCCGACCACGCTGCGACGGGGCTGGCTTCCCATGGCGACCACCCGCGGTGATCGCCTGTTCGTCGGCCTGCTGCTGGCCGCCTATGTGAACCTCATCTTCGTGGGCTTCAGCGAGCGGATGGTCACGTGGTTCAGCCTCGAGCAAGAGCCGTCGGTGTGGATCAGCTTCGTCGTCTCGATGGCCGTGCTGGCCCTCGTGATGCGCAAGGGTTAGGCAATCTGGAAAAGGCGCCCGGTGATCCTTCCCCACCGCGCGCCCGTGCGATCCATGGGAAGTCCCTGAGGAGAGATGAACATGAAACTGCGCATGAACGCGGTGGCGCGCGCCGCCGCCATCACGGCGGCCGCGCTGGCCCTGGGCCAGGGCGCCTGGGCGGGCGAGGCCGAGGCCAAGAAGTGGATCGACAGCGAGTTCCAGCCGTCGAGTCTGTCCAAGGACAAGCAGGCCGCGGAGATGAAGTGGTTCATCGACGCCGCCAAGAAGCTCCAGGCCAAGGGGGTCAAGGAGATTTCCGTGGTGTCGGAAACCATCACCACGCACGAATACGAGTCGAAGACGCTGGCCCGGGCGTTCGAGGAGATCACCGGCATCAAGGTCAAGCATGACCTCATCCAGGAAGGCGACGTCGTCGAGAAGCTGCAGACCTCGATGCAGTCGGGCCGCAGCATCTACGACGGCTGGATCTCCGACTCCGACCTGATCGGCACGCACTACCGCTACGGCAAGGTCATGTCCCTCACGGACTACATGAACGGCGCCGGCAAGGAGTTCACCAACCCCGGCATCGACATTCCGGACTTCATCGGTCGCAGCTTCACCACCGCGCCGGACGGGAAGATGTACCAGCTGCCCGACCAGCAGTTCGCCAACCTCTACTGGTTCCGCGCCGACCTCTTTGCCCGCAAGGACCTGAAGGACAAGTTCAAGGCCAAGTATGGCTACGAGCTCGGCGTGCCGCTCAACTGGAGCGCGTACGAGGACATCGCCGAGTTCTTCACCAACGACGTCAAGACCATCGACGGCAAGCCCATCTACGGCCACATGGACTACGGCAAGAAGGACCCGTCGCTCGGCTGGCGCTTCACCGACGCATGGCTGTCCATGGCCGGTACGGCGGACGTCGGCATTCCGAACGGTCTGCCGGTGGACGAATGGGGCATTCGCGTGGCCGACGACAAGTGCACCCCTGTGGGCGCTTCAGTCTCGCGCGGCGGCGCCACCAACTCGCCCGCAGCGGTCTATGCCCTGACGAAGTACGTCGACTGGATGAAGAAGTACGCGCCCAAGGAAGCCACGGGCATGACCTTCGGCGAGTCGGGTCCGGTGCCCGCGCAGGGCCAGATCGCCCAGCAGATCTTCTGGTACACGGCCTTCACGGCCGACATGGTCAAGCCGGGCCTGCCGGTGGTGAATGCCGACGGCACGCCGAAGTGGCGCATGGCGCCCGGGCCCAACGGCCCGTACTGGAAGCAAGGCATGCAGAACGGCTACCAGGACGTGGGCTCCTGGACCTTCTTCAAGGACCATGATGCCAACCGCACCGCGGCGGCCTGGCTGTACGCCCAGTTCGTCACCAGCAAGACCGTTTCTGCGAAGAAGTCGGTGGTGGGCCTCACCTTCATCCGCGACAGCGACATTCGGCACGAGTACTTCACCAAGAATGCGCCCAAGTACGGCGGCCTGATCGAGTTCTACCGCAGCCCCGCCCGGGTGGCCTGGACCCCGACCGGCAACAACGTCCCCGACTATCCGAAGCTGGCGCAGCTGTGGTGGAAGAACGTGGCGGTGGCGGTGACGGGCGAGAAGACCCCGCAGGCGGCGATGGACAACCTGGCCGAGGAAATGGACCAGGTCATGTCGCGGCTCCAACGTGCCGGCATGGCGCAGTGCGCCCCCAAGCTTAACCCGAAGGGCGACCCGAACAAGTACCTCAGCGACAAGGGCGCGCCGTGGAAGAAGCTGGCCAACGAGAAGCCGAAGGGTGAAACCATCGACTACGAGAAGCTGCTGGGCGCCTGGAAGGAAGGTCGAGTGCGCTGATCCGGTCGCCCACCCGGTGCCGGTTAGGGCCGGGTTCAGTGAACAGCAGAAAGGCCCGGGTGACCGGGCCTTTTCCTTTTGCGCCGCGGCGCTGCGCCGCAGCCACAAAAAAACGCACGGACCGGGTTGCCCCGGACCGTGCGTTGTCTTTGGCGTCAGGCCACCGGAGCGGCCTGTCGACAAGGGCTTAGAAGTTGTGCTTCAGGCCCAGGTCGAAACCGTTCTTCTCACGGCCGCTGGCGTCGATGCCGTCACGCTTCTCGTTGATGAAGTCGGCGTACACGGTGGTGCGCTTCGACAGGGCGTAGTGGTAGCCGATGCCGATTTGCTTGTCCAGCTTGGTCTTGGTGCCGCCCACAGCAGCTTCGTTCTCCAGCACGCCGTAGCTTGCCTTCAGTTCGCCGTTGCCGATGGGAGCCGTCAGGCCCAGGATGTAAGCGGTGCGCTCGTCGTTGCCACCCGAGGTGGTCAGGCCGGCTTGCGTGCCGGTGTCGCCGAAGCCGTACAGGCCGATCAGCTTGACGACCTTGAAGTCCCAGGCGGCGTTGACGGTGGTCCACTGAGCGTCGGCGTTGGCCGGGTTCTCATGGCCGACACCCACGGTGAAGGGGCCGCCGGTCCAGGCAGCAGCAACGCTCCACGGACGGTCTTCGCCAGCCGACTGCGGCTTGGAGCCGTCAGCTTCGGCGATCTGGGCGCCCAGGGTCACGCCCGAGAACGTGCCACGGTAGTTCACCGAGTTGGCATAGCGGTTCGTGCCGATGCGGCCGTTCAGGATCGTCGTGTTGGCAGCGACGGTGTCGGTGCCGAACGGGTCACCAGCGGCTTGGCTGATGGCGTATGCCGGGTTGTCTTCACGGCCCAGGTAGAAGTCACCGAAGGTCGTGCGAACGCCGACGAACGACTTGCCGTCCCAGAACACGGCGTTGGCGGTGCCTTCACCTGCGTCGAAGCGGTGCTCGAACTGGAAGAAGGCCTTCAGGCCGCCACCGAGGTCCTCAACACCACGGAAGCCCAGGCGGTTGGCCGAGCCAGCGCGGATCTGGCGGTTCTTGACGGCGTCGGCTTCTTGGGCGAAACCCTGGTCGACGCGACCATAGATCGTGACGGACGATTGAGCGAATGCGGAGCCGCTGACGGCGGCGAGCGCTGCGAGGGCGAGCAGAGATTTCTTCATGGTGTGCATTCCAGCTTTATTTGAGGTCAGTCGGCGCCATGATCGATGGGCCGGAGGGCGTGTTGCAAGAGGTGCCTCACATCACGACAGAGTGCATTGGAACCCAGTGCCGCCGGAAATTTAAGTCCCTTGTTGCGATATCGTCACTCGGCGTTGGCGACATGCGACAGTGGGGTTGACGTCATCAATTGTTCACATGCAAAGAGGGGAAACCCGAGGGCAGGTGGGCATCGAGTAATTCGACCCAGTGCCGTACAGGGACATCGGTACCTCCCTGCAGGTGGCTGATGCACCCGACGTTGGCCGAGATGACCATTCCCGCGCCGGTGCCGAGGAGATACCCGAGCTTGCGCTCGCGCAAATTCAGCGCCATCTCCGGCTGCAAAACCGAGTATGTCCCGGCCGACCCACAACAAAGATGAGATTCGGCGCCCGCTAGCACCACCTGGAAACCCATATCTCGCAGATGGGTTTCGACGCCGCCTCTCAACTGTTGTCCATGTTGCAGCGTGCAGGGTGGATGGAATACCACCGGGCCTTGCGGGATACCCTGCAACGCCCCTTTGAGTGCCGGCGCCAGCTCAGGCAGCAATTCACTCAGGTCGCGCGTCTTGTCGCTGATGGCTTGCGCCTTGTCGGCATAGTCCGGGTCGTGCGCCAGGGCATGGCCGTATTCCTTGACCGTCACGCCGCAGCCCGAGGCGTTCATCACGATCGCCTCGACCTCATCCAGCAGGGGCCACCACGCGTCGACATTGCGGCGCATGTCGTCGAGCCCGCCCGGCACGTCGCCGAGGTGGGTGCGGATGGCGCCGCAGCAGCCGGCCTCGGGGGCCACCACCGTCTGGATGCCCGCGGCGTCCAGGACACGGGCGGTGGCGCTGTTGATGTTGGGCATCATGGCCGGCTGCACACAGCCCTGCAGCAGCAGCATGCGACGGGGGTGCGTGGCGGTCGGCCAGCGGTGGGCCGACTTCGGTGCGGCGGGTGGCACCTTCGTCCTGAGCGCCGCCGGAAGCCAGGGGCGCACCCGTTGGCCGAGCCGCATGGCCGGCCCGAATGCGGGCGAGGTGAGGCCCTCCTTCAGAAGCCAGCGCAGCAGACGCTCGCTCCATGGCCGGCGCACCTTGCGTTCCACGACCTCGCGGCCGATCTCGACCAATCGTCCGTACTGCACGCCGGAGGGGCAGGTCGTCTCGCAGTTGCGACAGGTGAGGCAGCGATCGAGGTGCAGTTGGGTGCTGGCCGTGACGGGAGCGCCTTCCAGCATCTGCTTCATCAGGTAGATGCGACCGCGCGGTCCGTCGAGCTCATCGCCGAGCACCTGGTAGGTGGGGCAGGTGGCCGTGCAGAAGCCGCAGTGCACGCACTTGCGCACGATGGCTTCGGCTTCCGCGCCCTGCCGGGTGCCGTCGAACTCGGAGGAGAGGTCAATCTGCATTGAGGTGCTCAGAGATCAGGGTACATCCGGCCCGGATTGAAGATGCCGGCCGGATCGAAGGACTGCTTGAGCGCCCGGTGGATCGCGGCCAGGGGAGGCGACAGGGCCGCATGGACGCCGCCGGCCTTGTCCGCAGCCCGAAAGAGCGTGGCATGCCCGCCCAGCGAGGCCGCGGTGGCCCGCACGGTGGTCGCGGCCGCCGAGGTGCGCCACCACCGCTGTCCGCCATGCCATTCGATGAGTTGCTCGCCCGGCAGCGCCACGACCGGCGCCGTCTGCGGCAGCGACAGGCGCCACAGCGGCGCCTCGCCGCTGAAGAAGGGGTGCCCCTGGTCGCGCAGCCCGGTCCACAGCGAAGCGCCGATGTCATCGGACACCGCCTCGCCGCCCTCGTTGCGCAAGCCCTGCACGGCGGCCCGCACGGCAGCCGCAGCGCCGCGCAACCGCAGCCAGAGCACGTCGTCGACCCAGGCGCTGGCGTTGACGGGCAGCGGCAGGCCGTTCCAGCGGTGCAGTCGTTCGAGCGCCTCGTGTTCGGCGCATGCAAAGCGAAGCGTGGCGGTGGCCGGCGCCGCCGGCAGCACCTTGAGCGAGACGTCGACGAGCAGGCCCAGCGTGCCGAACGACCCTGCCAGCAGGCGAGACACGTCGTAGCCGGCGACGTTCTTGATCACCTGGCCGCCGAACTGCAGGAGCTCACCCCGGCCGTCGAGCAGCGAAGCGCCGAGAAGGTGATCGCGGACCGAGCCGACCGCCGCTCGCGCCGGCCCGGAGAGTCCGCTCGCCACCATGCCGCCCACCGTGCCGCCCGCGGCAAAGTGCGGCGGCTCGAAGGCCAGCGCCTGGCCCCGCTCCGCCAGGGCCGCCTCGAGTTCGGCGAGCGGCGTACCGCACAGCGCCGTGACGACGAGCTCGGTGGGTTGGTAACTCGTGATGCCGGTGAGCCGGCGCGTGTCCAGCGGACGGCCGCGTGGTGCCTCTCCGAGGAATCGCTTGGTCGCCCCGCCCCGGACCTCGACGGGCTCGCCGGCGGCGTGGGCAGCGCGGACCTGGTCGACGATGGAAGCGAGTTCGGGCTGCATGGACTCAGCGGGTGGGGTGAACGAAGCGCTCAGAAGCGCGGGATCTCGGCAAAGGCGAGCAGGCCCCGACGCACATGCATCTTCCCGTTCTCGGCGCATCGCACCAGCGAGGGCAGCACCTTGCCGGGGTTGAGGATGCCGGCCGGGTCGAAGGCCGACTTCAGTTCCCGCATGCGGTCGAGCTCGGCGGGTGAGAACTGCACGCACATCGACGACAGCTTCTCGACACCCACGCCATGCTCGCCCGTCACCGTGCCGCCCATGCGGACGCTGGTCTCGAGGATGTCGGCGCCGAAGCGTTCGCATCGGTCCAGCTGGTCCGGGTCATTGGCGTCATAGAGGATCAGGGGGTGCAGGTTGCCGTCGCCCGCGTGGAAGACGTTCGCGCAGCGCAGGCCGTAGCGGGTTTCCATGGCCGCGATGGCCTCCAGCATGTCGGCCAGGCGGTGGCGGGGGATGGTGGAGTCCATGCACATGTAGTCCGGACTGATGCGCCCGCTGGCCGGGAAGGCGTTCTTGCGCCCGCTCCAGAAGCGCAGTCGCTGCGCTTCGTCCTGGCTGACCTCGGCCCGCGTGGCGCCGGCGGCGACCAGGACGTCCAGCATGCGGTCGATCTCCTCGGCCACTTCTTCGGGTGTGCCATCGCTCTCGCAAAGCAGGATGGCCTCGGCCGTCAGGTCGTAGCCGGCGTGCACGAAGTCTTCGACGGCGGCGATCATCGGCCGGTCCATCATTTCGAGACCGGCGGGAATGATGCCCGCCGCGATGATGTTGGCCACCGCATCGCCGGCCCGCCGCAGGTTGTCGAAGCTCGCCATGATGCAGCGCGCCAATTGCGGGCGCGGCACCAGCCGTACCGTCACCTCGGTGATGACGGCCAGCATGCCTTCGCTGCCCACCACCACGGACAGCAGGTCGAGGCCGGCGCTGTCGAGCGCTTCCGAGCCGAACTCGACGGCAACGCCTGCGGCGGTGAACCCCCGGACCCTCAGCACGTTGTGCAAGGTGAGCCCGTACTTCAGGCAGTGCACGCCGCCGGAGTTCTCGGCCACGTTGCCGCCGATGGTGCAGGCGATCTGGCTGCTGGGGTCGGGTGCGTAGTAGAGGCCGTGCGGCGCGGCGGCTTCGCTGATGGCGAGGTTGCGCACCCCGCACTGGACCGTCGCCGTGCGCGCGCGGGCGTCGACGGCAAGGATGCGGTTGAAGCGGGCCAGGCTGAGCGACACGCCCAGTGCATGCGGCATCGCGCCGCCGCTCAGGCCCGTGCCCGCCCCCCGTGCAACCACAGGCACGCCCAGGCGGTAACAGGTGCGCAGCACCGCCGCCAGTTGCGCTTCCGTCTCGGGAAGGGCGACGAGCAGGGGCACCTGTCGGTAGGCGGTGAGACCATCGCACTCATAAGGCACGGTGTCTTCCGCCTGCCAGAGGAGGGCATGTGCCGGCAGCAGCGGCCGCAGCGCATCGAGCACCTCGCCCCGACGCGCCAGCCGGGCGCGGTTGCCTGCGGTGTCTGCGACGGCGGGGCCGGCGCTCATGCGCGGACCTCGTCCCGGAAGACCGTGAGCACGCCGGTGTAGCCGTAGAGGTGATGGTGGGCGATCTCGCCGGCGGCAAAGAAGCCGACCAGGGGCACGTCGCCCAGCGCGTGGCGGACGATGGCGAGCTCGGCCGACGGGCCGCCGAAGTGCGGCCCCCCGCGCCCCGTGCAGCTGACGTAGATGGCGCCGCGGATGCCACCCGCTGCAGGCGGGAGCGGGTCGGAGCGGGGCGCCGATCGCGCGGTGGCGGTATCGTGGGAGGGGTGGTCGGACTCGAGCTCCTCGCGGATCTCGCTGCAGATGCGCACGAGGTCGCGCCGGGCTGCCTCGGTGTTGCGGTGGCAGAACGCGAGTTGCATGCCGGCCTGAACCTCCTCGGCCACGGCAATGCCGCGTTCCTTCGGGTCGATGCCCAGCAGGTGGCGTACGCGCGTGTCGACCCCGAACTGTCCGCGGTGGGCAAGGACCTGTTCCTGCGGCTCGTTCAGTCCGACGAGGGTCTGGCGCAGGCGATCCAGGGCCTCGCGCGGTTCGCGGTCCGACACGCCCAGGTCGCTCATGAGCACGTCGAGGGCCGGCTCTCCATCCAGCGTGAGCACCAGGTTGCGTTGCGCCGCGGTGACCTGGCGGACCGGACCGATGGGCTGGCACCCCTGCGTGACCCGCGACACCAGGGCGATGTCCCGAGTGAACGCCACGCCCGACAGCCCGCCTTCGATCACCGCATCGGCCACCTGGAGGGCGCGCGTGCGCGACGACACCAGCCCGCCGAACAGGTAGCCGCTCGTGGTGCGGGCGCTCATTTCGCCGACCAGCTCGTCGAGGTCGGGTGTGGCGGGGTCGGCATGGACCTGCGCCGTCGCAGCGGCGAACGGACCCAGTGGCCGCGCACCCGAAAAGACCTTGAAACTGTTACGCGGCAGGTCGGACAGCATCAGCACCAGCGCTGGCTCGTCGATGTACTCCGCCGCATCCGCTGCGACGCCGGTCCCCACGCCCCCCACCCACGACACTCCGGGCCACCGCTGCCCCAGTTCGGCCAAGAGCGCGACCGCGTGGTCGGCGTAGTGGTCGCTGAAGTAGACCCAGCCGAGCGTGGCGTCACGAACGTGATATGAATCGGGGTGCTCGCGACGGGCTTCGATCTGGGCCGCCGCGAGGGCGAGTGCGATGCGCCAGTCCGGATGGGTGGCGTGCGCGTGGAGGAAAGGTCTCATCGTTCAGCGCTTGGGCGCGGTCGGGCGCTTTCGTGCGGGGCTGGCGGACGTTGATTTGCGCGCGGACTTCGCGGCCGGGCGCGTCGACTTGGGCGCCGGTTCGCCGACCGGGGTGCCTTGCGGTTCCTGCATGGCATTCGCCGCGAGCTGCGTGAACTGCTTCGTCAGGGCGCCCCACCATTGCACCGGGTCCACCATCGACGCCGCAGCGTCTCCGGCGGCACTGCCGGAGGCCGAAGCGGGACCGCCCTTGGCGGACTTGGCGGCCGGCTCTCGGAGGGTTTCAGCCTCAGGCTCCGCGACGGGCGCGGGCGGCGGTTCGGTCGGCACGGGTGGTCGCGCACGAAGGGAGTCGCGCAGATCGCCCATCTGCACGTTCATGGTCTTCAGGGTCGAGAGGGTCATGCGCTGCACTTCAAGCGCCTGGATCGTCGCGCCCAGCATGCGCGCGTTCTGCTCGAGCCAGAACTGCACCGTGCGGAGTTCGCCGATGCGCTTCTCGAGTTCCTCAGGGTTGATGGTCGGCGCGATCCATTGGCCCATGGCGGGCATCGCGGTGCCGGCGTTCTTGACCAGGTTCTGGAGGAAGTCGAACCCGGGGACCATGTTGGTGAAGGAAGGGGTGTCGGCCATCATGGCTCCTGCAGTGAGGTGGGCCGGATCATTGTGCATGCGATTCCATGGAGGCCGCAATCGAGGGGAGCCCCGGGGTGCGTCCTGCCGCGGCGCCCGCGGTTCGCGGACTTTCAACGTGCGAATTCGATCCGGCGGACGCTGTAGCCGCGGCGGGCCAGTTGGGCCGGTATACCGTCGGGCCCCACCAGGTGCAGGCTGCCGACGGCTGCGAACACCCGGCGACCTTCGGCATGCAGGGCGTCGATGCCATCGGCCAGCCCGGGATTGCGGTCGTTGAGGAGCGCCTTCAGCTGTGCACGCTCCTCGGGCGTGTTGGCACAGTCGCACCAGTCGGCGTAGTCGACGAGGGCCCGTTCGTCACCGGTCTCCCAGGTGCGGGCGATGCGCAGCATCATCGGGCGAACCTTGCCGTCCTCCAGGTCCAGGAGCATGCGGTCGAGCGACGCCCGTTGCTGCGCCTGCGTGGGGCTGATGAGCAGGGCGAGTTGCTTCTCGGGGCTCTCGAGGCCGACCACCGGCAGTCCGGCGGCCCGGGCCCGCCGCGCCAGCGCGACGTCGATGCCGTGCGCCGCATCCAGGCCGTCGTGCTGCGCCATCGTGGCCATGAGCGTCATGGCGATCATTTCCGGCGCCACCTGTGTCATCAGGGCTTCGGGCAGGCAGGCGAGCTGCATCTGGTTGGCGAGCCGTCGCGCCAGCTCATCGCCGAGGGTGTGGCGTGGATTCGGCGCCATGCCGCTGCGCAGGGCCTGCGCCGTCCGCGGGTCGAGCGGATCGAGTTCCAGCGCCAGCAGGTCGCTGGCCTGGAGCGCTGCGCGCACCTGCGGTCCCGGGACGGTCCACTCGTAGCGGCCGATGTGGATCGTTCCGTACAGCCACGAACTGCGGCCGTCGCGGGTGACCTGCCACAGCAGGCCGCGGTCGCGGGCCGTGCGTTCGGCCTGAGCCTGACTTGCCGAGGACGGGGCCGCCGCCACCGGTGGGCAGGCCGCCGGCGCCGTGTCGGCGACGGCCGGTGGGCCGAGCAGCGCCCAAGGCAGCGTGGCAAGCCAGCGCCAGCGGCCGAAGAGCCGCCTCATGGTTGCCCGCCTCCCAGATCGAAGCTCAACACCCCCTCGTGCTGCTGCCAGCGCAGCCGACCGAGCACGTCCATGCCAAGCAGCGGCCTGTCTCCGAGCCCGGCCAGCGCGACGACGCGCAGGCCTTGCGCACTGACGCCCCCCTCCAGAGTCAGGTCCGCGCGCACCACGTCGCCCTGGACCACGCCCGCTGCGGTGCGCGATTGGACCTGGCCGATGGCGACGAGGCCGAGGTCCCGGGCGAGCGCTGCCGAGATGGCGGTGCCCGTCGCGCCGGTGTCGACGAGGAACTCGACATTGCGGCCGTTGATGGTGCCCGGCCAGTGGTAGTGGCCGTCGGAACCGCGGCGGATCTCGACGCGGTTGCCCTCGGCCTGGAACTGCGTGCGAGCGCGCTGGGCTTCCCAGGCTTCGAAGGACAGGAAGACGCCGAGGCCCAGCAGCAGCCAGACCGTGGCGATCTTGAGGGTGTGGGGCAGTTCGGACATCTCGTTCGCAGTGTCGCCGAAGTGCCGCGGCCGGTGTGCCGCGGGGCCGTGGCGACGCCGCGCGGCGACGGCCGCGTCAGGCGTCGGCCTCGCGCTCCGCCTCGGCCGGCGATGTGATGGTGTGGTCGATGGCGCCGAAGACCGACTGTCCGTCCAGGCCCTTCATCTCGATGCGAACCGTGTCGCCGTGGCGGAGGAAATCGGTGCGCGGCTCGCCGTGCTCGATGGTTTCGACCGCCCGCTTCTCGGCGATGCAGGCGAAGCCCCGGCTGCCGTCCTTGCTGCTCACCACCCCGCCTCCCACGAGCGTGCCCGCGCGCAGCGGGCGAGTCCGGGCGGCGTGGGCAATCAGCCGGCCGAACTGGAACTTCATGTCGGCGCCGGCGTCGCACACGCCGAAGCGCTTGCCGTTCCAGGTGGCCTGCAGGGGCAGGTGGACGCGACCGCCCTTCCAGGCGTCACCCAATTCATCGGGCGTCACCGCGAGGGGCGAGCAGGCGGCGGCGGGCCGGGCGCTCAGTAGTCCTGCGCCCCGGGCCTGCTCCGCCGCGGCGACATGGCACAGGTTCACCTCGTTCACAAGCATGACGAGGCGGATCGCGTCGATGGCCCGATCCGGCGCGGCGCCCATCGGCACGTCGCCCGTGACCACGACAAGGCCGGCGCCGAAGTCGATGCCGGCCTTCTCGCTGGCCACGACGACGGCATCCGTGGGACCGAGCATCGTGTCGCTGGATGCCTGCGCAAGCAGCGGTTCGGTGCGCAGGCCTTCGGGCGCTGGCGATCCCGCCGCTTGGCACAGCCGCTCCACATGGCTCGGGTACGCCGAACCGCTCAGCCGCTGGAATGCCCTCGGCAGCGGCGCCATGCACAGCGCCGGGTCGAAGGCGAAGGCATGGCGGGCCCGTCCGTGGTTCAGCGAGACGGACAGTTCCTCGAGCTGCGGCGAAAGGAAGTTCCAGTCGTCCAGCACCTGCTGCAGGCGCGTGGCAATGCCGTTGGCATAGTGCGCGGTGCTGAGGTCACGCGAGACGACGACAAGCTGCCCGTCCCGGGATCCGTCCTTGTAACTGGCGAGTTTCATGGTGAGTGGCGTGGCATGGCATTCGGTTTCCCGTATTGTCGGTGCATGCACGCCCCGAACTTTTCGCCTTCCCCTCCCCGCGGCCGGTGGCCCGTCCTGCTGCCCTTCGTCGTCCCCGTCGTACTCGCGCACCTCGCGCTGGCGGGAGCGACCCTTTCGCATGCCGAGACGGCGCCTGCTGGCGCTGCGCCACTGAACCGGGCGCCCGTGTCAGTGCGCGTCGTAGAGCCTG
The DNA here is from genome assembly GCF_964253025.1 of Rhizobacter sp. LjRoot28. NCBI lineage: Bacteria > Pseudomonadati > Pseudomonadota > Betaproteobacteria > Burkholderiales > Sphaerotilaceae > Rhizobacter > Rhizobacter sp. LjRoot28. The sequence continues at coordinate 4,187,686 of NZ_CAXUQC020000001.1, read as the reverse complement.
CGCTGCCCGTGGCGGCCGAACCGGCCGCTGCGGTGGACGTGACACCGGCCGCTGCGCCGCGTCCGCTCGCGGCACGGCCGGCCCGCGCAGCGTCGGCACTGCCGGTGTCCTTGCCCCCGCCTCCGGATTCGCCCGTCTACCGCACGCGCATTCCACCGCCCACCACCCTGCGCTACGCGCTCAGCCGCGGACCATGGAACGGCAATGGGGAGCTGGTCTGGGAGCACCAGGGCGACCGCTATCACGCCCGCCTGGAAGGCCGGGTGGCCGGTTTCAAGGTCCTGACCTGGGACAGCAGCGGCAGCTTCGACACGGCGGGTCTCGCCCCGACGCGCTTCACGGACGAACGGCGTGGCAAGGCGGCCAAGGCGGCGAATTTCCAGCGCGCCGCCGGCAAGATCACCTATTCCGGCCCGCCCGACGAATATCCCCTGCTGCCCGGCAGCCAGGACCGACTGAGCTGGATGGTGCAGATCGCGGCCATCGCATCGGCCGACCCGCAGCGGGTCGCCCCGGGCAAGCGGGTCAGCATGTTCGTCTCCGGCGCCCGGGGCGATGCGGACATGTGGACCTTCCAGTCCGTGGGCAGCGAGTCGGTTTCGATTGGCGGCAGCTCGGTGCCGGCCATCAAGCTGCTGCGCCAGCCGCGCAAGGCCCAGGACACGCGGGTGGAGGTGTGGCTCGATCCCGCACTGCACCATCTGCCGGTCCGCGCGCGCCTCACCAGTTCACCGGAGAACGAAACTTTGGAACTGGTGCGCCGCGTTCACGATCCATCGTGATGCACATTCCGGCAAGATGGCCTTGAAACCGCCGCCGCCGGCCCGAGGTACGAGGTGTCACCAGGAGATTCACGATGCAAATGGTCTACAACTCGGACAATTACGTGGTCGTTCAGTTCGATCTGCCGCAATCGGAAGACACGGATCTGGGCGACGACGCCCTGTCTCGCGGTGGATTCGAGATCGTCGACAAGTTTGCGCGCAAGGAAATCTTCATCGAAGGCGCCATGGCGGAGACCTTCAAGGACGAGGTCACCGCGCTGATCGAGACCTCCCCCTCCGAGGAGGAAATGGACGCCTACATCGAACGTTACACCTCGCTGATGTTGCACCCGGTGGTGCTGCACTGACGTCGCAGCCCTGAAATGGCCACACGGGCGCGCGGACAAGCGCTCCCCGTGCGGCCGCGCCTTGCGCTATGGTGCAGGCGCAACCCGGTGGTCCCGGGGCTTGCCCCTTGGTGCGTGGTGCGCCAAGATGGTCCCGACGCCCGTACCGCCGCAGGAGCTGCACCATGGCCACCTCTCACGTCGATGCCCGCGTGGTGCTGTCACCCGGCCTGCGTGACGCGCCGGTGCTCGACCGCATGTGTTCGCAGTTCGTGCTCACCCTGACCGTGCGGCATGCGGCGCGCTTCAACCTGCGCCGGGACTGGAACAGCCTGCTCTCCCTGACGGCCAAGCACCTCGTGTGGCCCGCCAGCGTGCTGGCGCGCCTGCGCGCATTCCTGACCACGCGCTGCCGCGGCAATGACCACTGGCGCGGGCACGAGGCCCTGAGCGACGCCGTCTTCATGGAGCGCCATGGCGGCTGGGGCGGCCCCTACGAAGAAGGCACTCTCTTCTTCTACATCGACGAGTACATCAAGGACGCGCCCAAGGACCTGCTGGCCGTCATCGGCACCACGGCCGAATGGCTGGACCGCAGCCTGAAGAAGGAATCGACGCTCGTCGAGAAGAACATCGACGCCTTGGCCGGTCTGCTGCAGCTCAACCCGGCCGAGCGTGCGTTGCTGTTGTACGGCACGCTGGCGCGCTATCAGCGCGACCTGCGGGGCCTCCTGGTGGAGTTCAAGGTTTCCAATGCGCAGGAAGCCTATGCAGCGATTGCCGTGGTCGCGGGCGTGAACGAGCAGGAGGTGGCCGAAGCGTTGCGGGCCGGTTCGCGGCTCGAGCGCACCGGCATGGTCGAGAACCTCATCTCGGAGCACAACATTACCGACCTCGCCGACCTGATGAAGGTCAGCGAGCAGCTGCCGCCGGTGCTGATGCGGCACTACGAAGGCCCGTCGGACCTGATGGCCGTGTTCACCCGCCCGGCAGCCCGAAGCCAGCTCGCCCCCTCCGACTTCCATTACGTCGGTGAGGACCAGCAGGTCCTCACCGCGCTGCTGCGCAATGCAGTCGCCCGGCGTGAGCCCGGCGTGAACGTGCTCCTGTATGGCCCGCCCGGCACCGGCAAGACCGAGCTGGCCAAGGTGGCTGCGCAGGCGGCCGGGCTCGAGCTCTACGAAGTGGAGTACGCCGATCGGGATGGCAACAGCCTGAGCGGACGCGACCGCTACCGCTCCCTGCAGATCAGCCAGGTCTTCCTGAAGGGCAGCGCCACGGTGGCTCTGCTCTTCGACGAGGTGGAAGACGTCTTTCCGCCCATCTCCACCGACGCCGCCCAGTTCATGGCGCGGCTCGACACCGGCGACGGCATGCCGTCCGGCAGCGTCAGCGGCAAGGCCTGGGTCAACCAGATCCTCGAGACCAATCCGGTTCCGGTGATCTGGGTCACCAACCGCATCGAGCAGATCGATCCCGCGTTTCGTCGGCGCTTCCAATATCACCTGGAACTCAAATCGCCGCCGCCAGGCGCCCGCGAGGCACTCGTAACCCGCGCCCTCGAAGGCGTGGCCGTGTCGCCCGCCTTCTCGGCCCGTTTGGCAGAGCGGCGCGGACTCACGCCGGCCCAGGTGCGGACGGCCGTGAAGTTTGCCCAGCTCACCGCCGAGGCTGCAGCACCGGCGGCGATCGAGGCGCTGATCGAGCGTCAGCTCGGCAATGCCGACAAGGCGCTGGGCTCGGCGGGCGGCGAACGGGGCGCCCGCCGCGTCGTCACCCGCTACGACCTGTCGCTGGTGCACACCGCATCGCGCTTCGAGGTGCCGAAGATCGTCGAGGCCCTCGCTCGCAAGCAGTACGGCACCCTGTGCTTCCATGGCCCGCCGGGCACGGGCAAGACGGCGCTGGCCGAGCACATTGCCCAGCAATTGCAGCGACCGCTGCTCGTGCGCCAGGCGTCGGACCTCTCCAGCAAATACGTCGGCGAGACGGAGCAGAACCTCGCGCGCATGTTCGAGGAAGCGCAGGCCGAGCAGGCGGTGCTGCTGCTGGACGAGGCCGACAGCTTCCTGCGCAGCCGACGACGCGCCGAGCGCAATCACGAGGTCACGGAGGTCAACGAGATGCTGCAGGGCATGGAGCGCTTCGCCGGCGTCTTCATCTGCACGACGAACCTCTTCGAGGACCTGGACGAGGCGGCGCTGCGCCGCTTCACCTTCAAGGTCCGGTTCCTTCCGCTGACGGCCGAACAGCGCGAGCGCATGTTCGCCGCCGAAGCCCTGGCGGGTGAAGCGCTGTCGCTGACGGTCGAGCAGGCCGCCCGGCTGCGCCAGCTCGATGCCCTCACCGCCGGTGATTTCGCGGCGGTACGACAGCAGGTCGAGGTGCTTGGCGAAGCGTTCACCCCGGACGAGTTCCTCTCGCAACTGGAGGCCGAGCACCGGGTGAAGCCCGAAGTACGGCACCAGAAGGGCATGGGCTTCATGCGGTGACGAGTCGCGGCAGCTGCAAGCTGCTCCGGGGGCAATGACGACAATCCATGGGCAATGATGTCCGACGCCTACATCGATTGGGGACAGTCGCCGGTTTTGTGGCTCGGCACGTTCCTTCTCGCGTTGTTCGGCGCCTACGTGACGCTCGGGATGGCGCGCGGCGTGCGGTCGCCCGATTCCGGAACCTCCCGCCGGTGCCTGGCAGGTGCGACGGTGGCCCTCGCGGCGAGCGTGTGCGGGGCCCACTTCATCGTCCTGGCCGACTTCGAGATCCCGGTGCGGCCGTACCACCGCGTGGAGAGCGTGCTCGGGCTGGTCGTGGTGTCGCTGGCCGTTGCTGCGCTCGCGATTCGCTTGGCGGTCACGCGCCAGCCGCGTTGGGGAACCGACCTCGCCGCTGCTGTGCTTCTGGGCTTGTTGCTGTGCGCGGTGCCGGTGCTGGGCATGCTGAGCCTGGACCTGTTTCCCGCGCCCGTCTGGCTGCCGACGCCCTGGTGGGGTGCCTGGCTTGTCGTGATCGGCGCGGTGGCTGGAGCCTGGGCGCTGCTCTCGCGCAGTCGGCATCGGCGGAGCGGTCCGTTCGGCCTCTGGCAGGCGGCCGCATCGCTGGTGCTGGCCAACGGCGTGCTGGCGGGCAACGGGCTGCTGATGCAGGTCATGGCGCTGCCCTGGGAAGCCGGGTCCGATCCCCGGGGCGCCACGGTCGGCGGCGACACGCTGTTCGCGCTCGCCTCCCTCGGCGTGCCGGCGCTCCTTTCCGTGCTGCTGCTGTCGTCCTGGCTGGAAGTGCGGTTCAAGCTGGCCCTGCGTCGGGCCCGGGAAGAGGCCGAGATCGCCGCCCGGACGGATCCGCTGACCGGCTTGGCCAATCGGGCCATGTTCGAGACCTGGCTGTCCCGGGCCACCGCGCATGCCGATCGCAACGGGGAGCGCCTCGCGGTGCTGCTCGTCAACATCGATGGTTTGAAGACCGTCAACGAGTCCTTCGGCCAGGCCGCCGGCGACGCGGTGCTGTGCGAGATGGGGCGGCGGCTGAGGGCGAGGGCCGGCGGGCGCGAGGAGGTGGCCCGTGCCGGAGGTGACGAATTCCTGGTGCTGCTGCGCGGCAGCCCCGGAACGGCCGAGGCCCGTGAACGCGGGCACCGCCTGCTGCAGCTGCTGGCCGAAGGATTCACGCTCGATGAGCGAGAGCTCGCCATGTCGTGCTCGGTGGGCGTTGCGGTCTTCCCCGACCATGGCAGCCACGGGCGGCTCATCACCCATGCCGCGGCAGCCATGCATGCGGCCAAGCGGCAAGGCGGCGGCGCCGTGTCCGTCTTCGATCCGAGCATGGTGGCGGGCGCACGCGACCAGGCGGAACTGCTGAGGGACCTGCGCCATGCCGTGGCCGACCGCGACCTGATGCTGTACTACCAACCCAAGGTCCACGCGCCCAGCGGCCAGATCACCGGTGTCGAAGCGCTGATGCGCTGGCGCCATCCGCAGCGCGGCATGGTGGGGCCCGACGTCTTTGTTCCCCTGGCCGAGCGATTCGGGCTCATCCAGCCGCTTGGCAACTGGGCCCTCGACGAGGTGTGCCGGCAGATCCGGGCCTGGGCCGATGGCGGACTGTTGATGCGAGTGGCCTTGAACCTGTCGGTCCACCAGTTGCGGCAGGAAGGTCTCGTCGAACGCATCCTCGATGCGCTGGCTCGCCACGACGTGCGACCTGGCCAGCTCACCTGCGAGATCACCGAAACCGTCGCCATGGAGGACACGCGCAAGACCCTGCGCATCATCGAGCGCCTGACGGCCGCCGGGGTCCACCTGTCGATCGATGATTTCGGGACCGGCTACTCCAGCTTGAGCTACCTGCGCCAGCTGGCTGCCGAAGAGCTCAAGATCGATCGCAGCTTCGTGATGGACCTGGAAGTGAGCGCGGATGCGCGTGCGATCGTCGACGCCGTGATCAAGCTCGCTCAGGCGCTGGGCATGAAGGTGGTGGCCGAAGGCGTGGAGACCGAAGGGCAGCAGGCCATCCTGCGCGGCCTGGGTTGCGACGAGCTGCAGGGTTACCTCTTCGCCAAGCCCATGCCCGCCGAGGCGTTGACCGTCTGGGCGATGCGCCATGAAGGGCCGCGCGACATGGAATTCCGGCCCTCGCTGTTCGACAATTCCCTGCGCTGATCGGCGGCGAGGATGCCCATGCCGAGGGCCCGTTCGCGCGAGCTTTCTACAATCGGGGCATGAACACCCCTTCCTTCACCCGCGCTGCCGCCCTTCCGGGCATCATGAAAAACCGCATCGTCATCCTCGACGGGGCGATGGGCACGATGATCCAGCGCTACAAGCTGGGCGAGGCCGACTACCGCGGCACCCGCTTCGCCGACCACCCGAAGGATCTGAAGGGGAACAACGAGCTGCTGCAGTTCACGCGGCCCGACGTCATCCGGGAGATCCACGAGCAGTACCTCGCGGCCGGGGCCGACCTCATCGAGACGAACACCTTCGGCGCGACGAGCGTCGCGCAGGACGACTACGGCCTCGCGCCGCTGGCGCGCGAGATGAACGTGGTCGCCGCCCGTCTGGCCCGCGAGGCCTGCGACAAGTACAGCACCCCGGACCGTCCGCGCTTCGTGGCGGGCGCGCTCGGCCCGACGCCGCGAACGGCGAGCATCAGCCCCGACGTGAACGACCCCGCGGCGCGCAACGTGCACTTCGACGAGCTGCGCGCGGCCTACTACGAACAGGGCGAGGCACTCCTCGAAGGGGGGGCCGACCTGTTCCTCGTCGAAACCATCTTCGACACGCTGAATGCCAAGGCGGCCATCTTCGCGCTCGATGAGCTGATGGAGAACACCGGCGAGCGCCTGCCCGTCATCATCTCCGGCACGGTGACCGATGCATCCGGCCGCATCCTCTCCGGACAGACCGTCACCGCCTTCTGGCACAGCGTGCGCCACGCCCGGCCGCTGGCCATCGGGCTGAACTGCGCGCTTGGTGCGACCTTGATGCGTCCCTACATCGAGGAACTGGCCCGGGCCGCCGGCGACACCTTCATCAGCTGCTACCCGAACGCCGGCCTGCCCAATCCGATGAGCGAGACGGGCTTCGACGAGACGCCGGAGATCACCGGCGGGCTCGTCGAGGAATTTGCTCGCGCGGGCTTCCTCAACATCGCGGGCGGCTGCTGCGGCACCACGCCCGATCACATCGCCGAGATCGCTCGCCGGGTGGGCAAGTACCAGCCGCGCTGCGTGCACGGCGGCCTGTTCAGCGAGCTGCTGGCGGCGTGACGCCGGCGCGGCCGGCGGGCGCGGCGTTGCGCTCGCCGACCAGGATCTCCACGCGCCGGTTCTGGGCGCGCCCGCTGTCGCTGTCGTTGCTCGCGATCGGGTCCTGGGCGCCTCGACCGGCAATGGCGATGCGAACCGGTGACATTCCGCGGGCCACCAGCCAGTCCCGGGTGCTGGCCGCCCGGTCCAGCGACAGCGCGTTGTTGGCCGAGGCCGAGCCCTTGCTGTCGGTGTGGCCCACGATGCGCACGTCTACCTGGGTCTGCCGGCGCAGGGCGACCACGATCTGGTCCAGTGCCGTGCGCGCGCCCGGCTTGAGCGCGGCCCGGTTGGCCTCGAAGCTGAGGTCGCCGGGCAAGGTGATCCACAGGCGGTCGTCCGTGCTGCGGGCGATGGTGACGTCCGTGCCGCGCAGTGCGCTTTCCAGTTGATCACGTGCGGCCTGCATGGCCGGTGACCATACGAACCCGCCCGGGCCCGGCTTGCCGTAGACGGGCCCCGGCGCCGACCCTTCCACCGCACCGCTCACCTTCGGGACTTCCCGGGGCGAGGAGCCGCAACCGGCAGCGAGCAGCAGGGTGCCGAGGCAAGTGGCGAGAAGCAGGCGGTGGCAGGTCAGCGAATGGGGCATGGGGCTTCCGATCATGTGAGAGGAGGACATTGCCCAGGCGCCGTGCAGCGTCGGCGTGGGCCTCGTGATTGAACCGCATCCTGCCCGATCCGTGTAACCGGGGCGTCCCGGGGCGGAATGCCGGGAGGCGAGGTGCCCGGCCACCCGAGAAACGCCCGCCGCGCTTAAAATCGCCTGTCCAAGGAGCGTTGCGACCCCCGGCCTGCCGGGTGGCCAGGCTTGGAGCTCGAAACCACGCTCGCCCGCCATTGGCTGCTGCATTCGCCTTTCCATGCATGCGCCGCGGGTCGAGCGCCGCGGTTCGTGCCCACCTGTGCCTGCCGTGACTCCTTCCGCCCCCACCCACCTGCCACCCCCCATGAAGCTGTCGGGCCTCGAGCCCGTGGTCATCGGCGCGGGCACCCTGTTCGTCAACATCGGCGAGCGCACGAACGTGACGGGGTCCAAGGCCTTCGCGCGGATGATCCTGAACGGCGAGTTCGAGCAGGCCCTGAGCGTGGCGCGCCAGCAGGTCGAGAACGGTGCGCAGGTCATCGACGTCAACATGGACGAGGCCATGCTGGACAGCAAGGCCTCGATGGTCCGCTTCCTCAACCTGATCGCCAGCGAACCCGAGATCTCGCGGGTGCCGATCATGATCGACAGCTCCAAGTGGGAGGTCATCGAGGCGGGCCTCAAGTGCATCCAGGGCAAGGGCATCGTCAACTCCATCTCGATGAAGGAAGGGGTGGAGCCGTTCCGGCGCCAGGCGCGGTTGATCCGGCGCTACGGCGCCGCCGCGGTGGTGATGGCCTTCGACGAACAGGGACAGGCCGACACCTACGCCCGCAAGACCGAGATCTGTGAGCGGGCCTACCGCATCCTCGTCGACGAGGTCGGCTTCCCGCCCGAGGACATCATCTTCGACCCGAACATCTTCGCCATCGCGACCGGCATCGAAGAGCACGACAACTACGCGGTGGACTTCATCGAGGCCACCCGCTGGATCAAGCAGAACCTGCCCGGCGCCAAGGTCAGCGGCGGTGTGTCGAACGTCAGCTTCAGCTTCCGCGGCAACGACCCGATGCGCGAGGCGATCCACACCGTGTTCCTGTACCACGCCATCCAGGCGGGCATGGACATGGGCATCGTGAACGCCGGCATGGTTGGGGTGTACGACGACCTCGACCCCGTGTTGCGCGAGCGGGTCGAGGACGTCGTGCTGAACCGTCGACCGAACTATCGGCCGGGAGAGCCGGAGATCAGCGCCAGCGAACGCCTGATCGAGATCGCCGAGAGCGCCAAGGGCGCCGCCAAGGACGACACCGCCAAGCTCGCCTGGCGTGCCAAGCCGGTCGCCGAGCGCCTCAGCCACGCGCTGGTCCACGGCATCAACGACTACATCGTCGAGGACACCGAGGAGGTGTATCAGGCCATTCGCGCCACGGGCGGGCGGCCGCTGCACGTGATCGAAGGTCCGCTGATGGATGGCATGAACGTCGTCGGCGACCTCTTCGGCCAGGGCAAGATGTTCCTGCCCCAGGTGGTCAAGAGTGCGCGTGTGATGAAGCAGGCCGTCGCCCACCTCCTGCCGTACATCGAGGAAGAGAAGCGGCTGCTGATCGACGCGGGTGGCGAAGCGCGCGCCAAGGGCAAGATCGTCATCGCCACCGTCAAGGGCGACGTGCACGACATCGGCAAGAACATCGTCACCGTCGTCTTGCAGTGCAACAACTTCGAGGTCGTCAACATGGGCGTGATGGTGCCCTGCCAGGACATCCTCGCCCGGGCCAAGGCGGAAGGCGCGGACATCATCGGCCTGAGCGGCCTGATCACGCCGAGCCTCGAGGAAATGCAGTACGTGGCCGGCGAGATGCAGCGCGACCCGTACTTCCGCGAGCGCCGCACGCCGCTGCTGATCGGCGGGGCCACCACCAGCCGCGTGCACACGGCGGTCAAGATTTCCCCTCACTACGACGGCCCGGTGGTGTACGTGCCGGACGCGAGCCGCAGCGTTGGCGTGTGCAGCGACCTGCTGAGCGAGGAGAAGGCCGAAGGCTTCCTGGCCGAGCTGTCGAGCGACTACGAGCGCGTGCGGGAGCAGCATGCGAACAAGAAGGCCACGCCAATGGTGTCGCTCGCCGAAGCGCGGGCCAACAAGACGCCCATCGACTGGTCGGCGACCACACCGTCGGCGCCGCGCTTCACCGGCCGCCGGGTGTTCCGCAACTACGACCTCGCCGAGCTGGCCCAGTGCATCGACTGGGGCCCCTTCTTCCAGACCTGGGACCTGGCGGGCCCCTATCCGGCGATCCTGAGCGATGCGGTGGTCGGCGAGTCAGCCACCCGCGTCTTCGAGGATGCGCGTGCCATGCTCAAGCGCATCATCGACGGGCGCTGGTTGAGCGCCAATGGCGTGATGGGCCTGTACCCCGCCAACACCGTCAATGACGACGACATCGAGATCTACACCGACGAGAGTCGCTCCGAGGTGCTGATGACCTGGCATGGGCTGCGCATGCAGAGCGTGCGACCCGTGGTCGACGGCGTGAAGCGCCCGAACCGCTGCCTGGCCGACTTCGTTGCACCGAAGTCCTCCGGCCGGGCCGACTATGTCGGGCTGTTCGCCGTGACGGCGGGCATCGGGGCCGAGAAGAAGGAGCAGCAGTTCATCGCCGCCAACGACGACTACAGCAGCATCATGTTCAAGTCGCTGGCCGATCGCCTGGCGGAGGCTTTCGCCGAGCGGCTGCACCAGCGGGTGCGCACCGAGTTCTGGGGCTACGCGCCGGACGAGCAGCTCGACACCGATGCCCTTGTGGCCGAGAAGTACCGTGGCATCCGGCCGGCCCCTGGCTATCCGGCCTGCCCCGACCACAGCGTCAAGCGGGAGATGTTCCGGGTCCTGGCGTGCGACGAGATCGGCATGGGCCTGACCGAAAGCCTCGCCATGACGCCGGCGGCCAGTGTGAGCGGCTTCTACCTGGCTCATCCGGATGCGGCGTACTTCAACGTCGGCAAGCTCGGCGACGACCAGTTGCGGGATTTCGCCACCCGCATCGGGCAGCCCGCTGATCGCGTGGAACGGGCACTCGCTTCCCTTCGCTGATCCGCCCGAGCGACTTACACCCGAAACATTCCGTCTCACATCGGACGAGAAACGTCGACCCGCTTGGCGCGCAGCGGCGTGTGATTCCGTGCGAAATGCCCAGAAGTGACGGTTTCGCGGGCGTCTTTTTCGATCCTTCCCCACTTGGCGCGCTGGTATGCGTCCTGCGTATCCCTGCCTGAGACAGGTGTATTCGCAACAAGGGGGAGAGATCATGAATGTGCTTCAGGGCATCCCGGGGAGCCGCGTCCGTGCGGCTGCAGCGGCCGTATTGATCGCGGTGCTGACCGCCTGCGGTGGCGAGAAGGAAGACTCCGCTCCGGCCGCCAACGACGTGCCGGAGAACTCCCAGGAAGCCGCGCGCTTCCTCACGCAGGCCACGTTCGGTCCGACGCTCGCCGAGATCGAAGCGCTCAAGTCGACGGGCTATTCACGCTGGATCGACCGGCAGATGGCGGCGCCCCGCACCCCGCACCGCGCCTACATCGACCGCATGGCGGCTGATCTCGCGGCCAGCGAGGCCACGGTCAGCCAGACCCACTTCCGCGAGAGCTACTGGGCGCAGGCCCTGTCCGGGCAGGACCAGCTCCGCCAGCGGGCTGCCTTCGCCCTGTCGCAGATCTTCGTCGTCTCGTTCGTTGACAGCACGCTGCAGAACCAGGTGCGAGGGGTGACCTCGTACTACGACATGCTCGGCGAGAAGGCGTTCGGCAACTACCGCGACCTGCTCGAGAGCGTGAGCCTGCACCCGATGATGGGCTTGTACCTCACGAGCCTGCGCAACCAGAAGGAAGACGACAAGGGCCGTGTCGCCGACGAGAACTATGCGCGCGAGATCATGCAGCTGTTCTCGATCGGCCTGTACGAGCTGAATGTCGACGGCACGACGCGCGGCGCGACGCCGATCGAAACCTACACCCACGACGACATCAAGGGCCTGGCCAAGGTGTTCACCGGCTGGAGCTGGTATGCCGGCCCCAACCTCGCCGACCGCACCGATCGCCGCTTCACCGGCGGCGACGGCCACCTCGAGCGCGACTGGCGCCCGATGCAGGCCTACAACAAGTTCCATTCGACGTCCGAGAAGAAGTTCCTGGGCCTGACGATCCCCGCGACCGGCACGGCCGACGCAGAGGCCGACCTCAAGCTCGCCCTCGACCACCTCTTCCAGCATCCCAACGTCGGCCCCTTCTTCGGCAAGCTGCTCATCCAGCGCATGGTGACCAGCAACCCGAGCCCGGCCTACGTGGGACGAGTGGCCAAGGCGTTCAACGACAACGGCCGTGGCGTGCGGGGCGACCTGGCGGCTGTCTTCAAGGCGGTGCTGCTCGACCCGGAAGCCCGCCAGTACACCGAAGGCGACGACCAGTACGGCAAGGTGCGCGAGCCCCTGCTGCGACTGTCGGGCCTGCTGCGCGCCTTCAACGCCCGCTCGACGAGCGGCCGTTTCACCGGCATCGACAACACCGACAGCTCGACCAGCAACCTGAGCCAGACCGTGCTGCGGGCCCCGACCGTCTTCAACTTCTACCGCCCGGGCTATGTGCCGCCCAACAGCGCCGCGGCCACCGCGAAGCTGGTCGCACCTGAACTGCAGCTGAGCAATGAGGTGTCGGTCGCGGGCTACCTGAACTACATCCGTTCCGTCTGGCTGCCGGCCAGCGCGAACCGCGACATCCAGCTCGACTTCTCGGCCGAGGTCGCGCTGGCCGATGACGCCGGCAAGCTGGTCGATCGCATCGACCTGCTCCTCATGTCGGGCCAGATGTCGGACGCGCTGCGCAGCGAGATCATCGCGGGCGTCAATGGCCGCGTCATCCCGGCAGCGACCGCCACCAACCAGGCGCAGATCGAGGCGATCAAGCTCGACCGGGTCCGCATTGCCATCGTGCTGACGATGGCTTCGCCCGACTACCTGATCCAGAAGTGACGAGGCACCCACGATGATGAATCCCCACGACACCTCGCGCCGCGAGTTCCTGCGCCGCGCCTCGGTTCTCTCCGGTTCCGTCGGGACGGCGGGCCTGCCGTTCGCGATGAACCTCGCGGCCATGAATGCCGCGGTCGCCCAGAGCAGCGACTACAAGGCCATCGTGTGCCTGTTCCTCTATGGCGGCAACGACTCGGCCAACATGGTGCTGCCGACCGACACGGCGTCCTGGGAGGCCTACCAGACCGTTCGCTCCACGGCGCCGGACCCGATCGCGCTGAAGGCCGTGGGCACGCCGGCCGATGCCGGTGCCGCGGCCGCCACGCCCGCCGCCCTGGGCGGCGTGCTGCCGATCGTGCCGAACTTCACGGCCTTCAACGTCAACAACACGCGCACCTTCGCCCTGCACCCGTCGATGGGTGAGATGAAGTCGCTGTTCGATCAGGCGCGTGTCGGCATCATCGCCAACGCCGGGCCGTTGCTGCAGCCGATGACGAAGGAGGAGTACCGCGCCAACACCACCAAGAAGCGGCCGCCGAAGCTGTTCTCCCACAACGACCAGCAGTCGTCGTGGCAGGCGCTGGCCCCTGAAGGCGCGAAGATCGGCTGGGGCGGGCGCTTCGGCGACCTGCTTCGCGGCAGCAACAGCAACGCCGTCTTCACCAGCATCTCGGCCGGTGGCGGCGCGGTCTTCATGGCCGGCGAGAACGTGTTCCAGTACCAGGTCGGCAGCGGTGGTGCGGTCGCCATCGGTGGCATGGCCGGCAACCTCTTCGGTTCGGCCGCGGCCGCAACGGCCTACCGCGCGATCGTCTCGCGCACGGAGGTGGACCACTTGCTGGCCCGCGAACAGGCCGTGATCACGCGCCGGTCCATCGACGCTCAGGTGGCCTTCCAGACCGCGTTCTCGGCTTCCACGGTGGCCGCGCCGACGCAGTACTACCGGCCTTCCACGCGCGCCAATGCCAACAACGACCTCGCCACCCAGTTGCAGACGGTGGCCCGCATCATCGGCGCCCGCGCCGGGCTGGGCGCGAACCGCCAGGTCTTCTTCGTGAGCATGGGCGGCTTCGACACCCACGACAACCAGAACCGGGGCCAGGCCGACCTGCTGGCGCGTGTCTCGCACGCCATCGGCTACTTCGACCAGGTGCTCGGCACCATGGGCATGCGCGACAACGTCACGCTGTTCACCGGGTCCGACTTCGGCCGCACCTTCACCAGCAACGGCGACGGCACCGACCACGGCTGGGGCGCCCACCACTTCGTCTACGGTGGCGCCGTCAAGGGCAAGGAGATCTACGGGCGCTTCCCGCAGGTGGGCCTGAACCATGCCGACGAGGTCGGTTCCGGCAGCTTCCTGCCCGGTGTGTCGGTGGAGCAGATCGGCGCCACGATCGGACGCTGGTTCGGGGTGAGCGAGACGAACCTCAACATGGTGTTCCCGAACCTCAAGAACTTCAACGCGAACCTCGGATTTCTCGGTTGAAAGGAAGGGAGGCGCCAAAGCGGCACGGCTGGCCGTGTCGATTGGCGCCCGGCCGCGAGCTGACTCGCGGCGCGGCCTGGTCGAGACAGCCATGGGGCAAGCGCGGTTGATGGCCGGCCGCCTTGCGCGAAGGCGATGCAGACCGCGAGAATGGGCGCCCCCGTCGAGACCTTTGGAGTCCATTGCATGAGCACGCTCTCGCGCCAGAAGGACGCTCCGATCGAGATCGTGGCCTACCGGCCCGAATGGGTCGAGGACTTCGGCGTCGAGCGGCAGCGGCTGGTCGATGCATTGGGCCCTTGGCTGACCGGGACGGTCCAGCACATCGGCAGCACGGCTGTTCCGGGGCTCGCCGCCAAGCCGCTGATCGACATCATGGCGCCCATCCGGTCCCTGGAGGACGGGGCCGGCGCCATTGAGGCCGCCCGCACGCTCGGCTACCACCACTACCCGTACCTGCCGGATGTGATGCACTGGTTCTGCAAGCCGTCGCCCGAGGTGCGAACCCATCACCTGCACCTCGTGCCCTTCGGCAGCCGGCGGTGGGTCGATACCCTTGCCTTCCGGGATGCACTTCGGAGCGATCCCGACCTCGCCCAGGCATACGCAGGCCTGAAGCGGGAATTGGCGGCTCGCTTCCGCACGGATCGGGAGGGTTATACCCAGGCCAAGGCCTCCTTCGTCGACGATGTGATCTCGGGGCGGACTGCGCCTTTGGCAAGGCCCGGCTGACGCGCCGGGGTTCGTGTCGATTCCACCGGGGCCGGGCGGGCCATTCAGGCTGGAGCCCGAGCTTGAGCGCCTGACGCTGGAGGATCCGGCAATTCGCCGGAAGCCGGTGTCTCGGTCGATCGACCCTCGACTCCCTTTGCGCGCCACGCCGCGCCATGCCATGCCATGCCCTCTTGCGGCGGCCGACGGCCGGGCACGGGCGTGCCGGGTGTTATGGCAGGGCGAGGCCGCGCCGGTACTGCACGGCCTCGGCCACGTGGGTCTGCGTGAGCTCGGACGCGCCGGCCAGGTCGGCAATGGTGCGGGCAATGCGCAGCACTCTGTGGTGCCCGCGAGCGGACCAGCCCAGCCGCACGGAGGCCGCCTGAAGGAATGCCGCGCAATCGGCAGGCATCGCGGCGTGGCGGTCGAGCGCATCGCCTTGCAGCTCGGCATTGGGCACGCCTTGGCGGGCGAGTGCGGTCGCATGGGCGCGGCCGACTCGCTCGGCCACCACCGCGGAGGACTCACCATCGCGCGCTGCGGACAGCGTGGCCGCGGGGACCGCCGGCACCTCCACCTGCAGGTCGATGCGGTCGAGCAGGGGCCCGCTCAGGCGCGCCTGGTAGCGCAGCACGACGTCCGGCGCGCATCGGCAGGCGCGCAGCGTGCTGCCGTGGTGTCCGCATGGGCAGGGGTTCATGGCCGCGACCAGCTGGAACTGTGCTGGAAACTCGGCCTGCCGCGCTGCCCGCGAAATCACGACCCGACCACTCTCCAGCGGCTCCCGCAAGGCCTCCAGCGCCTGGCGCTTGAACTCCGGCAGCTCGTCCAGGAAGAGCACCCCGCGGTGAGCCAGCGAGATTTCGCCAGGTCGGGGTGGCGAGCCGCCGCCCACGAGCGCGGCCTGCGAGGCGCTGTGGTGCGGCGCGCGAAAGGGCCGACGCTTCCACGCGGCCGGCTCGAAGCTCCCGTGCAGGCTCAGGAGCGCGGCGGACTCCAGCGCACCTTCGTCAGTCATCGGGGGCAGCAGGCCGGCCAGTCGCTGTGCCAGCATGGACTTGCCCGTGCCGGGTGGGCCCACCATCAACAGGCAGTGAGATCCGGCGGCGGCCACTTCGAGGGCACGCTTCGCGGACGCCTGCCCCTTGACGTCTTTCAGGTCCGCGCATGGGCGCGCGGGCGGCACCGGCTCAGGCACCGCACGTGGGAGCGGTCGGACATGGGCGGCCCCGGCGGCGTCGGTGGGGCGGAACGCCTCCACCACCTCGAGCAGGTGGCGGGCGCCATGGATGGCCAGGCTGCCGCCCACGCGCGCGGCCTCCGCGGCAGAGCCGCTGGGCAGCACCAACGCTCGCGCACCCCCGGCGCTGGGGGCCGTGCGGCGGAGCGCGAGCGCGAGGGCAAGTGCCCCGCGCACCGGCCTCAGGTCCCCCGCCAGGGAGAGTTCGCCAGCGAACTCGAAGCCCTCCGTGAGCTTGACGTCGATCTGCTCGCTGGCCGCGAGGATGCCCAGCGCGATGGGCAGGTCGAAGCGCCCGGATTCCTTCGGCAGATCGGCCGGGGCCAGGTTGACCGTGATGCGCTTGTTGTGCGGAAAGCTCAGTCCGCAGTTGATGAGCGCCGCCCGCACGCGTTCACGCGCCTCGCGCACCTCGGTGTCGGCCAGACCGACGAGGGTGAAGGTGGGCAGGCCGTTGGCGAGGTCGACCTCCACCGTCACGGGTGGAGCGACAAGTCCGTCGAGTGTGCGACTGTGGATGACGGCAAGCGACATGGCCGCAGTCTGCCGCCTTCGGCCCCGCCCGGTACCCGTCACGGGGCAGGATTTCGGGCGGCCTCAGCAGCCCAGTTCATCGAGCTCCGCGTGGCCATCGGGCCGCCGGCCCAGCGGCCACAGCAGCTTGCGCTCGGCTGCACGGATCGGAAGGTCGTTGATGCTGGCGTGGCGCTCGATCATGAGGCCGTCCGCATCGAACGCCCAGTTCTCGTTGCCGTGGCTGCGGTACCACTGGCCGCTGTCGTCGTGCCACTCATAGGCGAAGCGCACCGCGATGCGGTCACCGGTGAAGGCCCACAAGGACTTCACCAGGCGGTAGTCGAGCTCCCGCACCCACTTTCGCGCCAGGAAGGCCTGCACCTCCGGGCGCCCGTTGACGAACTCGGCGCGGTTGCGCCAACGCGTGTCGACGGAGTAGGCCAGCGCCACCCGCTCAGGGTCGCGGGTGTTCCAGGCGTCCTCCGCCAGACGCACCTTGAGGCGGGCGGATTCAGCGGAGAACGGCGGCAAGGGAGGGCGAGGTGACATGGGTAGGCTCCGGAGGACGGTAGACGGACTTGTCTACCTGGTGGAATCTAGGGCATGTAGACAAGTCTGTCTACAATCGGGTGATGAACAGTCCACCCTCTGACTTGGGGCCCGCAGTGACGCTCAGCGCGCGGGACCGGATCGTGGCGGCGGCCCATCGGCTCTTCTATGGCGAGGGCATCCGCGCCACGGGGATCGACCGTGTGATCGCCGAGGCCCGGGTCACCAAGGTGACCTTCTATCGGCACTTCCCGAGCAAGAACGATCTGGTGCTCGACTTCCTCGAGCGCCGCCATGTCGCGTGGATGGCCTGGTTCACCGAGGCCCTGCAGCGGCATCGGCCCCGTGCGGCGCCGCCCGTGGCGGCGATCGCGCCCGCCTTGCGAGAGTGGTTCTCGTCGCCGGACTTTCGCGGCTGTGCCTTCATCAACGCCGTGAACGAGGTGGCGGCCATCACGCCCGGCGTTCGCGAGATCGCCGCGCGGCACAAGGCCGAGATGGTGACGGTCCTGTCGACCCTGCTCTCGCCCGGGCGCCATCGCCGCCGCGACGCCGAGGCCCTCGGCGTCGCGGTGGACGGCGCCATTGTCCGCGCCCAGGTCGACGGTCGCAGCGAGGCGGCGCTCTCGGGCCTGGCCATTCTGGTGCGGCCTTTCAGCGCGCCGCCGGGCTGATCACCGTCGGGCCGAACGGGTGCACCAACTGAGGGCTTCGCGGGTCCGAGCGCGGACGGACGGCACCGAATGCGTGCCTCCCATGCTTGCTCGCGGGGCGTTCCTGTGGCTCACGCCGCATTTTTGGGGCGGGAGGCCGCAATCCGACCCTTGGCACAGAAGGTGCAGAAGGGACGGTGCCGAATCACCACCTGCCCTACGGAGCCATCCATGAAGAAAACGCTTGTCTGCCTGTCGGTTCTCAGCACGCTGATCGGCGCCGCCGCTCAGGCAGCCGACGCGCCGGCGGTCACCTCCAATGTGACGCTGACCACCAAGTACAAGTACCGCGGCCAGGATCAGAGCCGCGCCGACAAGACCGTCGTGCCCGCGATCCAGGGCGGATTCGACTACGCATCCAACGGCTTCTACATCGGCAACTGGAACTCCAGCATCGGCTTCGTCGACGGGTCGGACATCGAGATGGACGTCTACGGTGGCTACAAGGGCCAGATCACTCCCGACATCGGCTTTGACGTGGGTGTGCTGCGCTACCAGTACCCGCAGTTCTCGACCGGCAACACCACCGAGATCTATGGTGGCATCTCCTGGAGCTTCATCACCGCCAAGCTTTCCTACACCGCATCGAAGCGCTACTTCGGCCTCGAGGAAGGTCGCGGCACGCTCTATGGCGACCTGTCCGCCAACTACGAAGTGGTCAAGGGCGTCACGTTGAACGGCCACATCGGCGGCACGCGCCTCACGAGCGACACCAAGGACATCCACGGTGTCCCGAGCTTCATCGACTACAAGTTCGGCGCGACCTACGACCTCGGCACCGGCTTCTCCCTCGCCGGTGCATACGTCGGGGCAACGAAGAAGGATGCCTGGGGCGATGCCAACAAGGGCCGCTTCATCCTCTCGCTCACCAAGGCCATGTGAGCGAGCGAACCCGGTTCGGACACAGCTGCAAACAAGGAGAATCCCATGAAGATGGTGACTGCCATCGTCAAGCCGTTCAAGCTTGACGAGGTCCGCGAAGCCCTCAGCGCCATCGGCGTCCAGGGCATCACGGTGACGGAGGTGAAGGGCTTCGGCCGCCAGAAGGGCCATACCGAGCTCTATCGCGGCGCGGAGTACGTCGTCGACTTCCTGCCCAAGGTCAAGATCGAAGCGGCCGTCGACGACGGCCTGATCGATCGGGTGATCGAGGCCATCGAAGGCGCCGCGCGCACCGGCAAGATCGGCGACGGCAAGATCTTCGTCTCGCCGCTCGAACAAGTGGTTCGCATCCGCACCGGCGAGACCGGCAAGGATGCCCTGTGACGGCATCGGAAAGACAACCATGAAAAAACTGATCGCTTCCCTCGTCCTGGGCCTGACGGTCCTGGGCTTTTCTGGCGGAGTCCTCGCACAGGACGCCGCCGCCTCGGCCCCGGAGGCCGCTGCCTCGGTGGTCGCTCCGGCTGCCGCAGAGCCGGCCGCGGTGACCACGGCCGCGGCTGAAGCCGCGCCCGCCGCGGCACCTGCCGCCGCCGCCCCGGTGCCCGACAAGGGCGACGTGGCCTGGATCATCGTGGCCACGCTGCTCGTCATCATGATGACCATCCCGGGCCTGGCGCTCTTCTATGGCGGCCTCGTGCGCAGCAAGAACATGCTGTCGGTGCTGATGCAGGTCTTCGTCACCTTCTCGATGGTGGTCGTCCTGTGGATGGTCTATGGCTACAGCCTGGCCTTCACCGAGGGCAACGCCTTCATCGGCGGCCTCGATCGCCTGTTCATGAAGGGCATCTTCGACCCGGCCACCGGCACCTTCGCCATGGGCGCGACATTCAGCAAGGGCGTCTACATCCCCGAGCTGCTGTTCGCCGCCTTCCAGGCCACCTTCGCCGGCATCACCTGCTGCCTGATCGTCGGCGCCTTTGCCGAGCGCATCAAGTTCTCCGCCGTGCTCGCCTTCATGGTGCTGTGGTTCACCTTCAGCTACGCGCCGATCGCCCACATGGTGTGGTACTGGATGGGTCCGGACGCCTACACGTCGGCTGCGGTGGTCGACGAGATGAATGGCAAGGCCGGCTTCCTGTGGCAGATGGGGGCGCTGGACTTCGCGGGCGGCACCGTGGTGCACATCAACGCCGCCGTGGCGGGCCTCGTGGGTGCCTTCGTGATCGGCAAGCGCGTCGGCTATGGCCGCGAAGCCTTCACCCCGCACTCGCTGACGCTGACCATGGTCGGGGCCTCGCTGCTGTGGGTGGGCTGGTTCGGCTTCAACGCGGGCTCTGCCCTTGAAGCCGGCAACAGCGCCGTGCTCGCCTTCATGAACACCCTGGGTGCCACGGCCGCAGCCGTGCTGGCCTGGTGCATCGGCGAGGCACTGCTCAAGGGCAAGGCTTCCATGCTGGGCGCAGCTTCCGGGGCGGTCGCCGGCCTCGTGGCCATCACGCCGGCCGCCGGCAACGTCGGCCTGATGGGCGGCCTGGTGATCGGCTTCGTGGCCGGCTTCGCCTGCCTCTGGGGCGTGAACGGCCTGAAGCGCATGCTGGGTGCGGACGACTCCCTCGACGTCTTCGGCGTGCACGGCGTCGGCGGCATCGTCGGTGCACTGCTGACGGGCGTCTTCAACAACCAGGCGCTGGGTGGCCCCGGACTGGTCGGCGACTGGGTGACGGCAACGATCACCTCCAACTCGATCGGCGTGCAGGTCTGGATCCAGCTCAAGGCCGTGCTCATCACGGTGGTCTGGTCGGCTGTGGTGTCCTTCATCGCCTTCAAGCTCGTTGACCTGGTCATCGGGTTGCGCGTGACGGAAGAAGAGGAGCGCGAGGGTCTCGACATCTCGGCCCACGGTGAGACCGCGTACCACAAGTAAGTCCCTGCTTTCTCCGGCGGCCTTCGCGGGCCGCCGGCCAGCAGTCGCAAAGGCCACCCTCGGGTGGCCTTTGCCCGTCCGGAGCGCGACAACCGGCGCCATCTTGCGGGCGGCCCGTTTGCCCCCAGATGCCTAGAATCGTGCCATTACGCGTCCTTCGGGCTTTCCATGGTTCCTCACCTCATCACTGCCCTCAACGGCCCGATCAATGAACTCGAGCAGCGCATCCTGGAGTCGCTGCCGGCCATCGAGCGCTGGTTCCGCCTCGAATGGATGGAGCACACGCCGCCCTTCTACACCTCGGTGGACGTGCGCAACGCCGGCTACAAGCTGGCCCCGGTCGACACCAATCTCTTCCCTGGCGGCTTCAACAACCTGACGACCGAGATGCTGCCGCTGGCCGTTCAGGCGGCCATGGCGGCGATCGAGAAGATCTGCCCCGAAGCCAAGAACCTGCTGCTGATCCCGGAGAAGCACACCCGCAACACCTTCTACCTGGCCAATGTCGCCCGGCTGATGCAGATCTTCCACCAGGCGGGGCTCAATGTGCGCCTGGGAACGCTCGACGAGAGCATCGAACGCCCGACCGACATCAACCTGCCGGACGGGTCCGCCCTGACGCTCGAACCGCTGGTGCGCACCCGGGGTCGCCTCGGGCTGAAGGACTTCGATCCCTGCACGATCCTGCTCAACAACGACCTGTCGGCCGGCATCCCCAAGGTGCTCGAGGGCCTGCACGAGCAGTACCTGCTGCCGCCGCTGCACGCCGGCTGGGCGCTGCGCCGCAAGACCAATCACTTCCAGGCCTATGAAGAGGTGGCGAAGAAGTTTGCCAAGCTGCTGGGCATGGACCCGTGGCTCATCAACCCGATGTTCGCGCGCGGGGAGAAGATCAACTTCACCACCGGCGAGGGCGAGGACGCACTGGCCACCCAGGCCGAGGCCCTGCTTGCCAAGATCCGCCGCAAGCACAAGGAATACGGCATCCAGGAGAAGCCCTTCCTGATCGTGAAGGCCGACGCCGGCACCTACGGCATGGGCATCATGACCGTGCGCGACCCGAAGGAACTGGTCGACCTGAACCGCAAGACGCGCAACAAGATGAGCGTCATCAAGGACGGCCAGGAGGTGAGCGAGGTCATCCTCCAGGAGGGAGTGCCGACGTACGAGCGGGTCAACGACGCCGTCGCCGAACCGGTGGTGTACATGATCGACCGCTACGTGGTGGGCGGCTTCTACCGCGTGAACGCCGAGCGGGGCGTGGACGAGAACCTCAATTCCCCGGGTGCGGTCTTCGCGCCGCTGGCGTTCGCGGAGTCGAACCAGCTGCCCAAGCCGGGCAGCAAACCGGGCGCGAGCGCGCCCAACCGCTTCTACATGTATGGGGTGATCGCTCGCCTGGCGATGCTGGCGGCAAGCTATGAGCTCGAGGCCACGGACCCGGACGCCGAGGTTTACGAATAAGTCGGCCTCGGGCAAGATGCGCCGTGTTGCATTGCAACAAGCTCTTTTCCACAGGTGCACCATGGCCCTCTCCCGTTCCCTGAACTCGCGCCGCCTGGCCGGCCGCGACTCCTCGTGACCCAGCCGCGTCCGAATTCCAGCCTGGCGGCACTCACGCTCGGGGCGATCGGTGTCGTCTACGGCGACATCGGCACCAGTCCGCTGTATGCACTGAAGGAAGTGTTCGCTCACGGCCGGGTGCCGCTCAGCGAGGAGAGCATCCTTGGCGTGCTTTCGCTCGCCTTCTGGGCACTCACGGTCATCGTCTCGTTGAAATACGTGGTGCTCATCCTGCGGGCCGACAACAACGGCGAGGGTGGCCTGATCGCCATGCTCGCGCTGGCCTCCACGGCAGTGGCTGACCGGCCCGTCTTGCGCAACCGCCTGCTGCTCGTCGGCATCTTCGGCACGGCGATCTTCTTCGGCGATGGCGTCATCACGCCTGCCATCTCGGTGCTGTCCGCGGTCGAAGGCCTCGAGGTCGCGGCTCCCGGGCTGCACCGCTACGTGGTGCCGGTGACCCTGCTGGTGCTGGCGGCCCTCTTCCTCGTGCAGCGCCACGGCACCGCGCACGTCGGCCGGTTCTTCGGCCCGGTGATGGTCCTGTGGTTCCTGGTGCTCGCCTTGCTGGGGGTGCAGCACATCGCCGAGAACCCCGACGTGCTGCGCGCGCTGAGCCCGGGCCACGCGATCGGGTTCCTCGTCAACCACCCCGGAACCTCGTTCATCGCACTCGGCGCGCTGGTCCTGTGCGTCACCGGGGCCGAGGCGCTGTATGCCGACATGGGGCACTTCGGCAAGCGCCCGATCCGGGTCGCCTGGTTTTCGCTGGCCATGCCGGCGCTGGTCCTGAACTACTTCGGCCAGGGCGCACTGCTGCTCCAGCACCCGGAAAACGTGAACAACCCGTTCTACGAGATGGCACCGCAGTGGGCGCTGTACCCCCTCATCGCGCTGGCCACTTGCGCCACGGTGATCGCCTCGCAGGCCCTGATCACGGCCGCCTTCTCCATCACCAAGCAGGCCATCCAGCTCGGCTACCTTCCCCGCATGCAGATCCAGCACACCTCGGTGAAGGAGGCGGGACAGGTCTATGTGCCGGTGGTGAACTGGGGGTTGTTCGTCTGCATCGTCTTCGCCGTGGTGCTGTTCGGCTCCAGCAGCCGCCTGGCGGGTGCCTACGGGATCGCGGTCACGGTGGACATGCTCATCACCACCACGATGACCTTCTTCGTGATCCGCTACGGCTGGAAGCTGCCCTGGCTGGTGTGCGTCGCGGCGACCGGCTTCTTCTTCGTGGTCGACGCCGTCTTCTTCGCCGCGAACATCGTCAAGATCTTCGACGGCGGCTGGTTCCCGCTGATGATCGGGGGCGTGATGTTCACCTTGATGATGACCTGGAAGCAGGGCCGGCAGCTCATGCGCGAGCGGCTGCGCGACGACGCCATCGAACTCGAGAGCTTCCTCGAGGCCGTGTTCCTCAGCCCGCCCCTGCGGGTCGCCGGCACCGCGGTGTTCATGGTGAGCGAACAGGGCCTCGCGCCCAACGCACTGCTGCACAACCTGAAGCACAACAAGGTGCTGCACGAGACCAACGTGTTCGTGCACGTGAAGCACCATGAGGTGCCCTGGATCGGCTTCGACCGCCGCGTCGAGATGAAGCCGCTTGGCCATGACTGCTGGCAGGTCACGCTGCACTTCGGCTTCAAGAACGACCCGGACGTACCCGAGGCCCTGAACCTGCTGCGCGGCCGCGGCGTGCGCCTTGACGAGATGGAGACCTCGTACTTCCTGTCCCGCGACATCGTCATTCCGACCCTCGGCCAGGACATGGTCATGTGGCGCGAGAAGATGTTCGCCAGCATGCACCACAACGCGAGCGGCGCGGCCGACTTCCTCAGCCTGCCCACGAACCGGGTGGTCGAACTGGGCTCGAAGATCGAGATCTGAGCCGGCCGGCGCTGGGCGTCGACCCGGGTACCGGCTGCAGGCGGCAGGGATTTGTGCAACAGTGGCGGTCTCCGCCTGCCGCCCTCCCGCGCCATGAAACTGCTCTTCGTCGCCGACCCTCTCGACACCTTCAAGCCCTACAAGGACTCCACCTTCGCGATGATGCGCGAGGCCGCGTCGCGCGGGCACACCCTGCTCTCATGCGAGCCGGGGCACCTGCACTGGGAGCGCGGAGGGCGCGTCAGTGCGCCGGTGCTCGAGATCGCCCTGACGGGGCGTACCGACGACAGCTGGTTCACGGTGGTGTCGGGCCGCGAGACCCTCGCCCTCGCCGACACCGACGCCATCCTGATGCGCAAGGACCCGCCCTTCGACAGCGAGTTCTTCTACGCGACGCACCTGCTCGAGCAGGCGGAGCGTGAAGGGGCGCGGGTCTTCAACAAGCCCGCCGCCCTGCGCGACCACCCCGAGAAGCTCGCCATCCTGGAGTTTCCGGAATTCATCGGGCCGACGCTCGTCACCCGGTCCGCGGCCGACGTGCGGCGTTTCCACGAACTCCACCGCGACATCATCCTGAAGCCGCTCGACGGCATGGGCGGCATGGGCATCTTCCGGGTCGGACCGGACGGCCTGAACCTCGGGAGCATCACCGAGACGCTGAACCGGGGCGGGGCCACGACCTTGATGGTGCAGCGCTACCTGCCGGAGATCGTCAAGGGCGACAAGCGCGTGCTGGTGATTGGCGGCCAGCCGGTGCCGTTCTCCCTCGCGCGCATCCCGCAGGGCAGCGAGATCCGCGGCAACCTCGCGGCCGGCGGCAAGGGTGTCGCCCAGCCCCTGTCCGATCGGGATCGCGAGATCGCGACCGCGCTCGGCCCCGTGCTGGCGGCGCGCGGCCTCCTGCTGGTCGGCCTGGACGTCATCGGCGACAGCCTCACCGAGATCAACGTCACCAGCCCCACCTGCTTCCAGGAAATCACCCAGCAGACCGGGTTCGACGTGGCGGCCATGTTCATTGACGCGCTGGAGCGGTCACTGGCTTCGGGCCGAGGCTGACCGCCGTGAGCGGCGCGGCAGGGTGACCCTTCGGCGTGCGGGAAACCCGCCGGTCGGCCCGCCGAGCGGCGACAATCGCGGTTTGTCGCTGAAGCTTTCCCCATGGCCGTCCTCTCCCTTTCCAACGCCCACCTGGCCTTCGGCCACGTGGCCCTGCTCGACAACGCGGCGTTCTCGCTCGAGTCCGGCGAACGGCTGGGGCTGATCGGCCGCAATGGCGCGGGCAAGTCCTCGCTGCTCAAGATCATCGCCGGCCTGGAGAAGCCCGATGACGGCCTGCTGCAGATGACGCAGGGACTGCGCATCTGCTACGTGCCTCAGGAACCCGTGTTCGACCTGTCCGCCTCGGTCTTCCAGGTCGTCAGCGAAGGCGTGGCCGAGGCCAAGGCCGTGCGCCAGCAGTATGAGGAGCATGCCGAGGGCGTGGACCTCGACGCCCTGCAGACCCGCATCGAGGCGCTGGACGCCTGGACGTGGGAGCAGCGCGTCGACACCACCCTCGCCCAGTTGCACCTGGACGGCGATCGCATCGTCGGCGAGCTCTCCGGCGGCATGAAGAAGCGCGTCGCGCTGGCCCAGGCCCTGGTGGCCGTGCCCGACGTGCTGCTGCTCGACGAGCCCACCAACCACCTGGACCTCGACTCCATCGCCTGGCTCGAGGAACTGCTGCGCGCTTTCAAGGGCAGCGTGATGCTGATCACCCACGACCGCGCCTTCCTCGACGGCGTGGCCACCCGCATCCTCGAGCTCGACCGGGGCATCATCCGCAGCTATCCCGGCAACTTCACGGCCTACGAGCGCCTGAAGGAAGAGCAACTGGCCTCCGAGGCCCTTGCCAACGCCCGCGCCGACAAGCTGCTCGCGCAGGAAGAGGTGTGGATCCGCAAGGGCGTGGAGGCGCGCCGGACCCGCAGCGTGGCCCGCATTGCCCGCCTCGAAACCCTGCGCCAACGCCGGCAGGCTCGCCGCGACTCCCTCGGCCAGGTCCGGCTCGAGGTCGACTCGAGCGCACCCAGCGGCAAGATCGTCGCCGAGTTGCGCGACGTCTCGCTCGCCTTCGCCGACAAGCTCATCGTCAAGGGCTTCAACGCCACCATCCTGCGCGGCGACAAGGTGGGTCTCATCGGACCCAACGGCGCCGGCAAGACGACCCTGCTCAAGCTGATCCTCGGCGAACTTCAACCCGATTCGGGCAGCATTCGCCAGGGTACCCGGCTCGAGGTTGCGTACTTCGACCAGATGCGAAGCACGCTCAACCTCGATGCCACGCTGGCCGACACCATCAGCCCGGGCAGCGAATGGGTGGAGTTCAACGGCGCGCGAAAGCACGTCATGAGCTACCTGAACGATTTCCTGTTTTCGCCGGAGCGGGCCAACTCCCCGGTGCGCACGCTGTCGGGCGGCGAGCGGAACCGGCTGCTGCTGGCTCGGCTGTTCGCGCTGCCCGCCAACGTGCTGGTGCTGGACGAACCCACCAACGACCTCGACATCGACACGCTCGAGCTGCTCGAGGAACTGCTGCAGAACTACCCCGGAACCGTGTTCCTGGTCAGCCACGACCGTCGCTTCCTCGACAACGTCGTCACCAGCACCATTGCATGGGAGGGCGACGAGGCGCCGGGCCTCTGGCGGGAGTACGAGG
Source organism: Rhizobacter sp. LjRoot28 (assembly GCF_964253025.1). Classification (NCBI taxonomy): domain Bacteria; kingdom Pseudomonadati; phylum Pseudomonadota; class Betaproteobacteria; order Burkholderiales; family Sphaerotilaceae; genus Rhizobacter; species Rhizobacter sp. LjRoot28. Next base: position 4,160,978 of record NZ_CAXUQC020000001.1, on the reverse strand, counting down.
GCGGTTACGAGGACTGGAAGCTGCAGCGCGACCGCGCCCGCAGCATGCGGGACAAGGCCGCGCGTGCCGCCAGCGCGCCGGCCCCGAGCGCCGCTCCGGTCGCCGCGCCCGCGGCCGCCGTACCGGCCAGGAAGGCCAAGCTGAGCTACAAGGAACAGCGCGAGCTCGATGCGTTGCCGGGCCGCATCGAGGCCCTCGAGGCGGAGCAGAAGCAGTTGGCCGAGCAGCTGTCAGGCACCGAGATCTACACCGATGCCAAGCGGTTGGCCACGGTCCAGGCGCGAGTCGGCGCCATCGAGGAAGAACTGCTGGCCGCCCTGGAACGCTGGGAAATCCTGGGCGCTCGCTGACGCAGGACGCGATTGGACGTGCCGCGCGCCGCCGCGGCTCACCGCCCGAGCGCGCCGAACCAGGACTCGCTGGCCGCCGGATGCGTGCGGCTCATGATGAGGCCCGATTGCAGGTAGAGCGCGTTGAGCAGGCGGGCCGCACGTTCGGCATCGAGGCCCGGCCAGTCGGTCAGCTCGCGAAAGGACACGCTGTCTCCCTGCAAGCGCTGGATGGCGGCCAGCAGCGCGCCGGTGACACGCAGGTCGCCCAGTTCCAGCCCGGGCGCGATCCGGTAGGCCACCGGGCCGGCGATCTCCGGCAGCAGCGACCGCCGCGAGCCCCGCAGGGCGAACTCCCACAGCACCGGCCGCAGTGGGTGGTAGTGCGCTTCCTCGCCGACCAGCGCCGATTCCTCGTCGCCGGGAGGGCGCAGCACCGCCGGCTCGACATGCAACACCCGCAGCTCCGTGGGCCGCTGCTTGAGCAAGGCGTCCAGGCTGATCGGGCAGTGCACCAGCCGCTCCAGCGCGAACACCGTCAAGGGCACCACCATGTCGCCCATCTGCAGGTGAATGACCACCTGCTGGGCATGGCGGACGCAGGCGGCCAGCACCTCCAGGGCTTCGGACGCCTGGCCGGCGCGCTCGAAGCGGCTCAGGTCGGCCAGCAGCGAGGGGCTGAGGCCGGGCTGCCGGACGGCCGTCTCCACCATCACGCCGTGCGCGCGCGGACCCCCGGGCTCATGCAGGTAGCGCTGGAAGGCGCTCGCCCGCAGGAGCTCGGGTTCGCCGAAGGGGATGGTGGGTTCGAACATGCAACCAGACATGACAGAGGGCGTGACTTTATGCCAAGCCCGTACCACAACGCAAAATCGCCCACCCGGGCATCGGGGCTCCGGCGTGGCTCATGAGGCGGACCGGGCGGCGCGCAAGGCCTCCCAGAAGCTTTGCGCCTGCAGGGTGGCGAAGTTGATGCGCATGAGCGTGCTCGGGCGCGGGGAGGCGTAGAACAGCGAGCCGGGCGCGAGCAGCCAGCCGTCATCCAGCATGGTATGCGCCAGGCGCTCGGTGTCCATCCCCACGTCGAGCCAGCCGAAGAGACCACGCGGCGTCGCGGCAAACCGGCAACCCGCCGCCTCCGCCATCTGCACCGTGCGGGCGCGCGCGGCGTCGAGCCGCTGGACCACGCGCTCGGCATGACGGCGCAGCAGCCCCTGCTCGAGGCAGTGGGCGATGGCCTGCTCCGGCAGGCTGGGGGTGGTGAGCGAGGTGAGGAGCTTGGTGTCGATGACGCGCTCCACGACCGCGGGTGAGGCAGCGAGGTAGCCGACCCGCCAGTTGGGTGCGAGGATCTTGGAGAACCCGGAGATATAGACCGTGCGATCGAGTCCGTCCAGGGCCGACAGGCGCGGCTGGTGGGCCGGCGCCAGGTGGGCGTAGGTGTCGTCCTCGATCACCATGAAGTCGTGCTGCTGGGCCAGCTGCAGCAGCCGGTGCGCGACCGCCAGCGACAGCGATGCGCCGGTCGGGTTGTGCAGCACCGACACCGTCACGTACACCCGCGGCCGGTCCGTCGGCTTCTGCGCGGTGATCAGCTGCTCCATCACCGCGAGGTCCGGGCCGTTCTCGCCGCGTGGTACCGGCAGCATGCGCATGCCGAGCGCGGCGAGGCGCGCGTACTCCACGGACCAGCCCGGCTCGTCGACCAGCACGGTGTCGCCCGGGCGAAGCAAGGTGCGGGTGACGATGTCCAGCGCGTGGGTGGCCCCCGACGTGGTCACGATCTGGGCGGCCGGCGCGTCCACGCCAATCCCGGCCAACAGGCCGGACAGCGCCTTGCGCAGCCGCGGATCGCCCGCCGGTTCGCCATACCGGACCGAGCTCGCCTCGAGCAACGCGCCGCTGCTCACCCGGCGCAGTGCACTGCCCAGCATGGGCACGTCGAGCCATTCCACCGGAAGGGTGCCGAGGCCGGGCATGGGCTGCGCGCCGGGCGGCTGGAACATGCCGCGCACCAGGGCCGTGGCACTGATCGGCGCGCGAGGCCGCAGGGCCGGCACGTCCGGCATGGCCGAAGGCGTGGGGGGCGCCGTGCGCGGCTCACGCACGAAGAAGCCGCGCTGCCGCCGCGCCTCCACCAGGCCCAGTGCCAGCAGCCGGTCATAGGCGGCCACGACCGTGTGCGGACTGACGCCATGCCGGCTCGCGCATTCACGCACCGAGGGCAGGCGCGCCCCGGGCGCGATGAGGCGCTGGCGGATCCGTTCGGCAAAGCGGGCGGCCAGCTGGTCGGTCAGGCTCGTGTCGGCCTGGCGGGAGAGGGGAGGCGACGGCATGTGTCGGCGGGCGAACCAGTACAGTGCATGTGGCGTGTTGGTCAAGTGTAGCGTTGCTGTGCTGGTCTTCTGCTTAGACTGCAGGGACCTACCCGAGGAGACACCCATGACCTGGCAGATGGCGCGCCGAACCGCCCGAATGAACCCCTCCAGCATCCGCGAGATCCTGAAGGTCACCGAACGCCCCGGCATCATCTCGCTGGCTGGCGGCCTGCCTGCCGCTGAGGCCTTTCCGGTGGAGGCCATGCGTGACGCGAGCGCCCGCGTGCTGCGCGACACGCCCCGCGAGGCGCTGCAGTACGCCGCCAGCGAGGGACTCCCCGGCTTGCGCGAGTGGGTGGCCGCGCACCTGGCCGAGAGCGGCATGCGGGTGGACGCCTCGCAGGTGCTCATCACCTCCGGCTCCCAGCAAGGCCTCGACTTGCTGGGCAAGGTGCTGATCGACGCCGGCAGTGCGGTGGCCGTCGAGTCGCCCACCTACCTTGGGGCGCTGCAGGCCTTCGGCGTGTTCGAACCGGAGTGGGTCACGGTTCCCTGCGACAGCGAGGGCCCGCTGCCCGAGGGACTTGCCCGCGCCCGTGGCGCCCGCTTCCTCTACGCGTTGCCGAATTTCCAGAATCCGAGCGGCCGCTTGATCGGGGCGGCGCGGCGGCAGGGGCTGGTGGCGGCGGCGAGTCAGCTCGGCCTTCCCATCGTCGAAGACAATCCCTACGGCGACCTCTGGTACGACGCGCCGCCGCCGCCGCCGCTCGCAGCGCTGTGGCCCGAAGGCGTGGCCTACCTCGGCTCCTTCTCCAAGGTGCTGGCCCCCGGTCTGCGCCTGGGCTACCTGGTGGCGCCGCCCGAGCTGATGCCCAAGCTGTTGCAGGCCAAGCAGGCCGCGGACCTGCACACCCCCGGCTTCAATCAGCGCATGGTGCTCGAGGTGCTCAGGACCGGCCTGCTGGCCGAGCACGTGCCCGCCATCCGGGCCCGCTACCGCGCTCGGCGCGACGCCATGGCGCAGGCCCTTCGCAGCCACCTGCCCGACACCTGCCGTTGGGAGCTGCCCCAGGGCGGCATGTTCTTCTGGGTGCAGCTTCCCGCAGGGTGCGACGCCAGCGCGTTGCTGCCCAAGGCCGTGGCGCGAGGCATGGCCTTCGTGCCCGGCTCCGCCTTCTTCGCTGAGGGCGCCAGCGAATCCAGCCTGCGACTGTCCTTCGTCACCGCCACCCCGGAACAGATCGAGCTCGGCGTGCGCATGTTGGCCGAAACCCTCAAGGAGGCCTCATGAGCTGCCACCGCTTCACCCAGGTCGACGTGTTCACCGACGTTGCGCTGAAGGGCAACGCGCTGGCCGTCGTGCACGATGCCGACGGCCTCTCCGACGCCGCCATGCAGGCCTTTGCCCACTGGACCAACCTGTCGGAAACCACGTTCCTGCTCAAGCCCACCGAGCCCGGCGCGGACTACCGGGTGCGTATCTTCACCCCCAAGGGTGAGATGCGCTTCGCCGGCCATCCGACGCTCGGCAGCTGTCACGCCTGGCGACTGGCGGGCGGCGTCCCAGCGACGGACGGCATGGCGGTGCAGGAATGCGGCGTGGGGTTGGTGCGCATTCGCCAACGCGGTGAGGAGGCCGCTTTCGCGGCGCCGCCCGTTCGGGTCGAGCCGGTCGATGCGTCACTGATGGAAGCCGTCCAGGCGGCGCTCGGTCTCGCGCCGGCGCAAGTGATCGCGGCCAGCTGGCTGGACAACGGCGCCCGCTGGCTGGTGCTGCAGCTCGACAGCGCGGCATCCGTGCTGGCCGTCGAGCCCGACCTCTCACGGCTGGAGCCGCTGGCCGAGGTCGGCCTGGTGGGCGCCCATGAGGCCGGCGGACCGGCGGACTTCGAGTTGCGCGCCTTCGCGCCCTCGATCGGCGTGGGCGAGGACCCCGTCACCGGGAGCCTGAATGCCAGCGTGGCCCAGTGGCTGATGCAACGGGGCGTGGCGCCGGACGCCTACCGCGCCACCCAGGGCGCCCGACTGGGCCGGGCCGGGCGCATCGTCATCGAGCGGGAGGGGGACACCGTCTGGGTGGGCGGCCCGTCGGTCGCCTGCATCCAGGGTGAACTCACCCTCTGAGTTGCCTCAGCCCCGCAGGCGCCATGCGCGGCGCAGGCCGTCGAGCGCCTGGGCCCGCTCGGGATCGTTTGCGCGGGCCAGGGCGGAGTAGCGACGCCAGATGGTCCAGATCGAGGCCAGGAAGAACGCGAACAACGTCGCCCCGACAGCAATCACGGCGCGCTTGGGCTTGGACTTGCGGTCCGGCGGCAGGGCCACGTCGACCTGCTGGAGCGCCGGCGCGTCCTTCGCTTCATCCAGCCGGGCCACCTCGAACTGCTTGAGCATGCTGGTGAGCATCGTTTCCTGGAACTTCACCTCGCGCATGGCCCGGACGTAGTCCACGGCCGCCGACGGCAACCGGCCGATCGGGATGTCGATGCCGCCTTCGCCGCCCTGACCCTGGGCCACGGTCGAAGACTCCATTCGGGCCAGCTCCGCCCGGAGCGCTGCGAGCTCGGACATCAGCATGCGAACGTCCGGGTTCTCGGCTGTCGTGGCGGTGCGCAGCACCTTCAGCCGGATCTCGCGTTCCGCAATGCGCGTCTTGAGCTGCGCCACCGCCTCGATGATCGCTTCGGCCTGCTTGTCGAGCACCACCATGCCGGACTTTTCCTGGACCTGGCGCAAGGCCTGCTCGGCCTTGATGAGGTTCTCCTTCGTGTCCTTCAACTGGCTTTCGAAGAAGACGCGCCGCTGCTGTGCCTCCGACATGGCCAGGCGACTGAGCAGCCGGGTGATCTCCACCGAATGTGCATTGGCCAGATCCGCGGCGAACTGGGGGTCCTCGTCGTCCACCTCGACGGTGATGATGCCGGACTTCTTCTCGGCCGACTGGCGGATGTACTTCGCCACCTTGCTCTTCAATTCCTCGTAGGTCTTGGCCTCGTAGCGGTCCTTCAGCTTGAACTGCGTGTCCAGCGCCCGCAGGACCGTGTCGCTGCGCAGCAGGTTCACGTAGAGCTCGTCCGGCGTCTTGGCGCCCAGGCCACCGGCGAGTCCGCCGAGGTTGCCGAGTGCGGCCAGGGCCGCCGCCGAGCCCGATTGCTGCTGCGAGTTGGGCGGCACCATCGTGGTCCGCGCCGTGTAGACGTTGGGCAGCAGCAGGGAGATGCCGGCGGCCACCACACCGGTCGCCAGCGCGATGCCGCCGATGAAGCGCTTGCTCTCGCCGACCCACGTGAGCAGATCGACCAGGCTCACGCTCGGGCCGTCATCCAGCTCGTCGAGGGCCGGGTCCTGCAGTTGAACGGAAGTGTTCATGTCCGGCCTCAGTTGTTGCGCAGCGTGATGATCGCCGCGGCGCCCAGGCCGAACTGCGAGAAGATCTGCGACCAGTCCTTCAGGTTGCGCACCAGCGCGCGGCCCCAGGTCTCGTAGTCGAGCTTGTTCGGAACGACCAGCGCGTCACCCGGATTGAGGGCCACCGAATCGAGGTTGCTGCCGCCGAAGAAGCCGCGCGACTCGCTTGCGTGCAGCACCGTGCCGTCCGCCCGCAGGATGAACATGTTCGAGGGTTCCGCGGCGTCGTCGAGACCGGCCGAGCCGATGTACTCGCCCACGGTCTTGCCCGGCTTCCACAGGAACGCGTTGTTGTTCACCACGGCACCGGCCACGGTGACGAACGCGGGGCGGGTGGGCACGACGATCTGGTCCTGGTGTTCCAGCGGCACCTCAGGGAGGTCGGACAGCGAATCCACGTCGGGCGTGAGCTCGAGCGCGATGCGGCCGTTCGGCTCCATGCGGCTCAGTCGACCGATCTGGGCCTGGGTGGCCGCCGAGCTGATGGCCGCGCCCGCGGCCGCCGTCTCGTTGGCGCGGTTGGCGGCGTCGCGCGCCGCCTGGATGGACGACAGCGCCTCCAGCCGCTCGATGGCCGAGGCCAGGTTCTCGCGCTGGCGCTGGCGGGTTTCCTCGCGGCTGAACTCGAGGCCGTAGATGTAGGCCTGCGACGTGAGGCCGCCGGCACGCGCGATCAGCTGGGGCAGCGTCTCGCCGGGCAGCAGCTGGTAGGTGCCGGGAGCACCGACTTCGCCGAGCACGGACACCATGCGCGTCTGGCGCGACACCGGCACGCGCACGTCCTTCTGGCTGAACACCGTCACGACGTCGCCCGGCAGCAGGGCGAGGTTGTTCGCCTCGTCGCCTTGCAGCACGGCCTTGCCGAGGTTGAAGGGGATCACCTGGGTGGTCAGGTCCGCCTTGTTCAGTCGTTCGATGACGGCGTAGTCCCAATTCAGCTCATCGAAGAGCGGAGCAGCCGGGCGACGCCGCGTCGACACGCTGGAGCGGTTGCGGTCTTCGTCACGAGGATCCAGGCGGTCGCGGTCGCGCTCGCGCGGGAGCCGCTCGGCGTCCGCGCCGGCCAGGGCGCCGGCCTCCGCGCCACGGGCCGGCGGGCGGCTGCGCCCGTCACGCTGGCGGGCACGCTCACGCAACAGCTCGCTGTCGTTCAGGTCGTCGGTGCTGCGGGTGTCCATGCGCTCGCCATTGCGGGGCAGGTCGGTGCCCGTGTAGCGGCGGGACTCGCGTTGCAGCTGTTGCTCGTCTTCCTCTTCCTCGGTGACCTGCACGAGCAGGTTCTTGCGGCGGTAGAAGTCGGGCGAGATCAGGGCTTCCCGGTCCGGGATCAGGTCACGGATCCGCATGCCTTCGCGGTGCGGATAGCGCAGCGGCTGGGCCACCGCGCCCTTGAGGGTCACGGCATTGGCGAAGGCGGGCGAGATGGCGAGCAGGGTGACGACGTCGCCGTCCTTGAGCGGCTTCTTGAGGCCGTCGGCGTCCAGCTTGAACTCTTCCACGAAACGAGCCGCACCCGCGCGTTGCGGGTCGATGCGCTCGATCTGCACCCGGTTCGGGTTCACCAGCACGCCCGTGTCGCCGGAATAGCGAAGCACCTCGGAGACCGGCTCCTGGGCATCCTTCAGTTCATAGATGGCCGGGGAGTCGATGGCGCCGGTGAGCGCGACGCGCGGACCGGCCGGCTGGAAGACGACGACGTCGCCCGCAGTCAGCTGCACGTCGCGCGACTTGTCGCCCTGCACCAGGAAGTCGTAGATGTCGAGCTCCGCGACGATCTTGCCGTCGCGGCGCAGGCCCACCTTGCGCATCGAGCCGTTGGGACTCGGCCCGCCCGCGGCCACCACCGCCGACAGCAGGGTGGACTGGCTGGCCAGGGTGTAGACGCCCGGCACGCGCGCCGGTCCCACGACGAACACCTTGACGCCACGGAGCTGGCCGAGCGTCACGTTCAGGTTGAAGTTGGTGAACAGGCGGCCGATCTGGCCGCGCAGGTGACTTTCGAGGTTCGAGGCCCGCGTGCCGGCCACCGTGAAGGTGCCGACCTTGGGCAGGCTGATCTGCCCGCTGCGGTCCACCGTGGCGCGGTAGTCGACGTCGATGCTGCCCCAGGCGCGGATCAGGATCTGGTCGCCCGGGCCGACCATGTAGTCGGCCGACACCGGCACGTTGTCGACGGGCGAGAAGCTGTCGGCCGCGTCGGTGAAGAAGCGGTTGCCGAAGTTCTGCAACCGGCGGCCGGTGGCGGCCTCGACGAACTTCTGGAATTCGCTCGGCTTCGGCGGGGGCAGGTCGGCCCGGACGCCGGGCCGGGTCACGCCGGTGCGGTCCTGATTGGCGAAGCTCGGGTCGCCGCGCAGCGGGTTGTCGTTGCGAATGGTCGTGGGCGAGCTGAATCCTCCGCCAGTCCCACCGAAGCCGTCGCCGCGCTGGTTGGAGCCGCTGTTGCGGATGTCGGTCGACGACGAGTAGTCCGGGTTGGCGAACATCCCGGGCGTGGATTCGCCGGCGCCAAGGGCGGCTGCCGAGCCCAGACACAGGGTGGCGGCCAGCGCGCCGGTGCGAAACAGGGAGCGGAGAGACAGCAGGGGCATGCGGAACGAGCTCATGGAGACCGGCGCGCGAGCGCGCCGCATCGGGCCGGCGCGCCGGGCGCCGGAGGAAAGCAGCCGCGAATGTTAGCGGAACCGCGTCCGGCGCCCCGCAAGCCGGTGCGGGCCTCCGGCTTTGACGGCCGGGCGGCGGGTTGCGAATAAACTGGCGCGGCCCTGCACCGAAGCCCCGGAATGGATTCACCCGACATCCGCCTGATCCCCGCCGACCAGCCCGAATGGCTGGACCGCGTGCGCGCCATCTTTCGCGAGTACGCCGACAGTCTCGACGTGGACCTGTGCTTCCAGCAGTTCGATGAGGAGCTGGCCACGCTGCCCGGGCGCTATGCCCAGCCCGAAGGCCAGTTGCTGCTGGCGCTCGTGGACGGCGAGATCGCCGGCTGCGGCGCCTTCGCGCCGCGGCCCGACGCCGACTACCCCAATGCCTGCGAGATGAAGCGGCTGTACGTGCGACCCGCCTTCCGCCGGTTCGGGCTCGGGCGCGTGATGGCGCAGGCCTTGCTCGATGATGCACGGCGGGCCGGCTACTCGACCATGCTGCTCGACACCCTCGACGACATGGAGGCGGCCCGGGGTCTGTACAGCACCCTGGGCTTCCACGACATTCCTCCCTATTACTACAACCCCATCCCGGGCGCGCACTACCTGAAGGCCGACCTGGACTGACCGGTCCCGCGCCCACCGTCCCACCCTCCTGACGAGACTGTCTCCATGACCGATCCCCTTTCCCACAGCGTCGAACTGCGCGCCGGCTCCCTTCGCCTGGCATTGCGCGCCGACCTCGGCGGCTCCATCGCCGGGCTGTGGCACGACGGCACGCCGGTGCTGCGTTCGACCGAGCCGGCCGATCTGGCGCTGCCCCGCGCTTCAGCCAGCTATCCGCTGGTGCCGTACTCCAATCGTCTGGGGCACAGGCGCTTCGAATGGATGGGGCAGTCGTACACGACCGTGCCCAACTTCGGCGACAGCCCGCATTCGGTGCACGGTGTGGCCTGGTTGCGCGCCTGGGACGTGGTGTCGACCAACGCGACGGAGGCCGTCCTGCGCTACGTCCACACCCCCGACGCACACTGGCCGTTCGCCTTCGAGGTCGAGCAGCACTTCAAGCTCACCCCGCAGGCCCTGGAGGTGAGCTTCGCCTTCAGGAACACCGATGCCCGCGCGCAGCCGGCCGGCCTGGGCTGGCATCCGTACTTTCCCAAGCGCACGCGCAGCCGCCTGGAGATCGACCTCACGGGTCGGTGGGTGTCCGACGCCTCCGAGCTGCCGACGCACCGCGTGGCCGACACGGGTCTGCATGCGGACGTCGCGGCGCTCGACGTGGACAACTGCTTCGAGGGCTGGACCGGTGCGGCCCGCATTGACGATGAACAGTTCTCGCTGCAGCTGACGTCCGACCTGCCCTACCTCGTGGTCTACACACCGCAGGACAAGGACTACTACTGCGTCGAACCGGTGAGCCACGTCAGCAATGCGATCCAGATGGCCGATCCCGCCGCGCACGGCCTGCGCACGGTGGAGCCCGGCGCCACCTTCACGGGTTCGATGAACCTGGCGGTGAAGGCGCTGTGAGCCAGGGCGCCGCATCCGACTGGCAACTCGCCGTGCCGCCGACCGCGGTGCTCGGCGAGTCCCCGGCCTGGCATGCCGGCGAGCAATGCCTGTATTACTGCGACATCGCAGCGCACCAGCTGCGTCGCTTCGACCCGGCCACCGGCGAGCTTCGCCAGTGGCAGTTCGGCACCCACGTGGCCAGCGTCGCGCCCATGGCCGACGGCGCGCTGTTGCTCGCGCAGCGCAACGGGCTGTGGCGCTTCGAGCCGTCGGCCGGTCGACATGAATTGCTGGTGCCGCCCCCCTACGACCTCGGCGCCTTCCGGTTCAACGACGGCAAGTGCGATCCACAAGGGCGCTTCTGGGTGGGCACGCTGAGCGACGCGCGCGAGCCTGTGGCCGCGCTGTATCGCTTCGACGCGCAACACGAACTCACCGAGATGGTGGGCGGCCTCACCGTGGCCAACGGCCTGGCCTTCAGCCCCGACGGCCGCACGCTGTACCACAGCGATACGACGGCTCATGCCATCTATGCGGCCGACTTCGAGCCGACGCGGGGCACACTCTCCAACCGCCGTGTCTTCGCGCAGTTCCCCAAGAAGGATGCGGGGCAGGGCCTGTCTCGCTACGGTGGCCGGCCCGACGGGGCCGCGGTCGACCTGGAGGGCTGCTACTGGGTCGCCATGTTCGAGGGCGCACGCGTGTTGAAGCTGTCGCCCACCGGCGAAGTCCTGCGCGAGCTGCCCCTTCCGGTGCAGTGTCCCACCATGCCGTGCTTCGGCGGCCCCGACCTGCGCACGCTGTACCTCACCACCTCGCGCGAGAAGCGCCCTGATGCTGAACTGGCGTCCCAGCCGTGGGCGGGCGGCGTGCTGTCGCTGAGAGTCGATGTGCCGGGCCTGCCCACTTCGGTTTTTGGTTGAAAGCAGACACCTCGACTTGGGGTTCGCGGAAGAGGGTGGGTTTCCACGTATAATTCCGAGGCTTTGCTGCAACCGGACGTACGTGGGCCATGAACGGACCTCTCGATCATGGCGCTGATAGCGCGTACGACACAGATGCGGCGCAAGAACCGGCTTTCAAGCCGCTGACCTCCGAGGAGGCCGCGGCGCTGAGAAGCAGGATCCCTCCGATTTCGCCCTGGCGAATCCTTGCGGCGCAAGCCGCGCTGGGTCTGGTTTGCGCGCTGGTGACGTGGGGCTTCACACAACGCGCCAGCGCGGTGTGGTCGGCCTTTTACGGCGCGGCGGTGGTCGTGGTTCCCGGCGCCTTGCTGGCTTACGGAATCCGACGAGGAACAGCCAACCCGGCGGCCGCGGCTGCAGGGTTCATGTTCTGGGAATTGACGAAGATCGCCGTGGCGGCGTCCATGTTGGTGGGCGTGGCCATGTTGGCGCCCGATCTGAGCTGGCCGGCCCTGCTGGTCACGATGGTCGTGTGCATGAAGATGGGTTGGCTGGTGCTGCTCGTGCGGCGCCGGTCGGTTGTGACCACGATAACAAAGAGAGTCTGATTCGACATGGCTGCCGAAGCAAACGCTGCTCAAGCTCACGCGGGCCCCTCGCCCACCGAGTACATCCAGCACCACCTGCAACACCTGCAGAAGACCTTCTCTTTCGAGAGCGTGAAACAGACGCAGATCGTTGATTTCAGCGTCTTCAACCTCGACTCCCTCGTGTTCTCCGTCGTGCTCGGGGTGCTGGGTTGCTGGATCATGTGGATGGCCGCGCGTCGCGCCACCTCCGGCGTGCCGGGCCGCTTCCAGGCTGCCGTCGAGATCCTGGCCGAGATGGTCGAGAACCAGGCCAAGGGCGTGATCCACAACGCACAGAGCCGCAAGCTCGTGTCGCCGCTCGCGCTCACCGTGGCCGTGTGGATCTTCCTCATGAACTTCATGGACATGCTGCCGGTGGACTTGCTCCCGGCTGCATGGCACGTCGCCGGTCCGGCGCTCGGCTTCAAGGATTACCTGCGTGTCGTGCCCACGGCCGACCTGTCGACCACGCTCGGCCTCTCGACCAGCGTGCTGTTCGTCTGCCTCGTCTACAACGTCAAGATCAAGGGCGTTGGTGGCTGGGCCCACGAGCTGGTCGCCGCGCCTTTCGGCGACAAGTGGTTCCTCTACCCGGTGAACTTCCTCATGCAAATGATCGAGTACGTCGCGAAGACCGTGTCCCACGGCATGCGACTGTTCGGCAACATGTTCGCCGGCGAACTCGTGTTCATGCTGATCGCCCTCATGGGCGGCGTGTGGGCATGGCAGTTCAATCCCGTGTCCGGTGGCTTCTGGCTGGGCGTGGGGCATGTGGTGGCCGGGACCGTCTGGACCCTGTTCCACATTCTCGTGATCACGCTGCAAGCCTTCATCTTCATGATGCTGACGCTGATCTACGCAGGCCAGGCGCACGACGCGCACTGATCTGACCCTCTCTCTCGTTCTTCTCTTTTCCCGTTTTTCATTCCATCCTTAGGAGCAATCATGGATAACAGCTACATCGGTCTTCTGGCACTGGCTTGCGGTCTGATCGTCGGCCTGGGCGCGATCGGCGCTTCGATCGGCATCGCACTGATGGGCGGCAAGTTCCTCGAGTCGTCGGCTCGCCAACCGGAACTGATGAACGAACTGCAGACCAAGATGTTCATTCTGGCCGGCCTGATCGACGCCGCGTTCCTGATCGGCGTCGCCATCGCGCTGCTGTTCGCCTTCGCCAACCCGTTCGCCGCTTTCCTCCGGTAATTCGTCGCAGCCCTTTCACGGTTGAAAGGATCGTGCAATGAACATCAACGCAACCCTGTTCCTCCAAGCGATCGTCTTCGCGATCCTTGTGTGGTTCACGATGCGCTACATCTGGCCGCCGCTCACGAAGGCGCTGGACGAGCGCGCCGCGAAAATTGCCGAAGGTCTGTCTGCCGCTGACAAGGCCAAGACGGAACTCGTCGCCACGCAGCAGCGTGTCGGCGAGCAGCTGTCGGCCGCCCGTGACGATGCCAACAAGCGCCTGGCCGATGCCGAGCGCCTGGCCCAGTCGATGATCGAGGAAGCCAAGACTCGCGCAAGCGAGGAAGGCGCCAAGATCATCGCCTCGGCGAAGGCCGAGGCCGAGCAGGAAGCCACCCGCGCGCGCGAAAGCCTGCGCGACCAGGTGGCCGTGCTGGCAGTCAAGGGTGCGGAACAGATCCTGAAGCGCGAAGTCAACGCCGGCGTTCACGCCGACATCCTGAATCGCCTCAAGGCTGAGCTGTAAACCATGGCCGAGCTTGCAACCATCGCGCGCCCGTACGCCGAGGCGCTGTTCAAGGCATCCGACGCGGCCAGCGCGCCGGCCCTGGCTGGCGAAATCCAGTCCCTGGCTGACGTGTCGGCCGACGGTCAACTGCGTCAGTTCGCCGCCAATCCCAAGGTGTCGGCCCAGCAGGTGCTCGAGGTCATCGCTTCGGTGATCAAGACGCCGCTGTCGCCGGCCGCGAAAAACCTGCTGCAGGTCGTGCTCGAGAACGATCGCCTGGCCGTGCTGCCCGATGTGGCCGCGCAGTTCCAGGCGCTCGTGAACGAGCGCACCGGCGTCTCGGATGCTGTCGTCTACAGCGCCTACCCCATCGAGCCGGCTCAACTCGGCGACGTGAAGGCGACGCTGGAAAAGCGATTCGGGCGCAAGCTCAACGCCACGGTGGTGGTGCAGCCCGAGCTGATCGGTGGCATTCGCGTGGTGGTCGGTGACGAAGTGCTGGACACCTCGGTCAAGGCCCGTCTTGAACAAATGAAGGTGGCGCTGACGGCGTAAGCCGTCCCCGCTGCCCGTCCAACCTGCCAAGGCCTTGCCCGAAGCAGACCGGAGAGAAGCAATGCAACTGAATCCCGCAGAAATTTCCGAACTGATCAAGAGCCGCATCGAAGGGCTCACCGCTTCGGCGGACATCCGCAACCAGGGCACCGTGGTGTCGGTCACCGACGGCATCGTCCGCATCCACGGCCTGTCGGACGTGATGCAGGGCGAAATGCTGGAATTCCCGGCCACTGCGGCTGGTGCGCCGACCTTCGGTCTGGCCCTGAACCTCGAGCGCGACTCCGTCGGCGCCGTGATTCTGGGCGAGTACGAGCACATCTCCGAAGGCGACACGGTCAAGTGCACCGGCCGCATTCTCGAAGTGCCGATCGGTCCGGAACTCAAGGGCCGCGTGGTGAACGCACTCGGCCAGCCGATCGACGGCAAGGGCCCGATCAACGCCAAGCTGACCGCCCCGATCGAGAAGATCGCCCCTGGCGTGATCGCCCGTAAATCGGTCGACCAGCCGATGCAGACCGGCCTGAAGTCCATCGACTCCATGGTGCCCGTCGGCCGTGGCCAGCGCGAGCTGATCATCGGTGACCGCCAGACCGGCAAGACCGCCGTCGCCATCGACGCGATCATCAACCAGAAGGGTCAGAACATGACCTGCATCTACGTTGCGATCGGCCAGAAGGCTTCGTCGATCAAGAACGTGGTGCGCGCCCTGGAAGCCAACGGCGCCCTGGAATACACCATCGTCGTGGCCGCATCGGCCGCCGAATCGGCTGCCATGCAGTACGTGTCGGCCTACTCGGGCTGCACGATGGGCGAGTACTTCCGCGACCGTGGCGAAGACGCCCTGATCGTGTACGACGACCTGTCCAAGCAGGCCGTGGCCTACCGTCAGGTCTCGCTGCTGCTGCGCCGCCCGCCGGGCCGCGAAGCCTACCCCGGCGACGTGTTCTACCTCCACAGCCGTCTGCTCGAGCGCGCAGCCCGCGTGAACGCCGACTACGTCGAAGCCTTCACCAAGGGTGAAGTCAAGGGCAAGACCGGTTCGCTGACCGCCCTGCCCATCATCGAGACGCAAGCCGGTGACGTGTCGGCGTTCGTGCCGACCAACGTGATCTCGATCACCGACGGCCAGATCTTCCTCGAGACCTCGCTCTTCAACGCCGGCATCCGTCCCGCCATCAACGCCGGTATCTCGGTGTCGCGCGTCGGTGGTGCAGCACAGACGAAGATCATCAAGGGCCTGTCCGGTGGTATCCGTACCGACCTGGCGCAGTACCGTGAACTGGCCGCCTTCGCGCAGTTCGCCTCCGACCTGGACGAAGCCACCCGCAAGCAGCTCGACCGTGGCGCCCGCGTCACCGAACTGCTCAAGCAGGCCCAGTACTCGCCGCTGCCCATCAGCCTCATGGGTGCGACGCTGTTCGCGGTGAACAAGGGCTTCATGGACGACGTCGACGTCAAGAAGGTCCTCGCCTTCGAAGCCGGCCTGCACTCGCACCTCAAGTCGAGCCACGCCGGTCTGCTGAAGAAGATCGAGGATGCCAAGGCGATGGACAAGGACGCGGAAGCCGAACTGTCGAACGCCGTGGCGGCCTTCAAGAAGTCCTTCGCCTGATCGCTGACGGCACGAAGACGCTTTAACGAAGGAACTCCGACATGGCAGCAGGCAAGGAAATCCGCGGCAAGATCAAGAGCTTCGAGAACACGAAGAAGATCACCAAGGCCATGGAGATGGTGTCCGTCTCCAAGATGCGCAAGGCGCAGGAGCGCATGCGCTCGGCCCGCCCGTATGCCGAGAAGATCCGCAGCTTGGCGGCCAACCTGTCGTTGGCCACGCCCGAGTACAAGCACCCGTTCATGGTGGCGAACGACTCGGCCAAGGTGGCCGGCGTCATCGCCGTCACGACCGACAAGGGCCTGTGCGGCGGCTTGAACACCAACGTGTTGCGGGCCCTCACGGCCAAGCTGCGCGAGCTCGAAGGCCAGGGCCAGAAGATCGAAGCCGTTGCCATCGGCAACAAGGGCTACGGTTTTTTGAACCGCATCGGCGCGACGGTGGTCTCGCATGTCACGCAGCTCGGTGACAAGCCGCACCTGGACAAGCTCATCGGTCCGGTGAAGGTGCTGCTCGACGCGTATGCCGAAGGCAAGCTGTCGGCGGTGTACCTGACCTACACCCGCTTCATCAACACGATGAAGCAGGAGCCGGTCGTGATGCAGCTGCTGCCGCTGGCAGCCGACAGCCTCAAGGGCGACCAGCCCGAAGCGGCCGTCGGTGCCGGTTCGCATGGCTGGGACTACATCTACGAGCCCGATGCCGTGACGGTGATCGACGAACTGCTGATGCGCTACACCGAGGCCCTGGTCTACCAGGCGGTTGCCGAGAACATGGCATCCGAGCACTCGGCACGCATGGTGGCGATGAAGGCCGCGACCGACAACGCGGGCAACGTGATCGCCGAGTTGAAGCTCGTCTACAACAAGGCCCGGCAGGCCGCGATCACCAAAGAACTGTCCGAGATCGTGGCGGGTGCTGCAGCCGTCTGACGGCCGCGACTCCCCTGGTCGACGATTCAAGAATCTGATTATTTAAGGATACGAACATGGCTGACGGCAAAATTGTTCAGTGCATCGGCGCGGTGGTGGACGTCGAGTTCCCCCGCAACGCCATGCCCAAGGTGTACGACGCACTGAAGCTGGAGGGCACGGCCCTGACGCTCGAGGTGCAGCAGCAGCTGGGCGACGGCGTGGTGCGTACCATCGCCCTGGGTTCGTCCGACGGTCTGCGCCGCGGCCTGACCGTGCAGAACACCGGCAAGGCGATCTCGGTGCCCGTCGGCCGTGCCACCCTCGGCCGCATCATGGACGTGCTGGGTACGCCCATCGACGAGCGTGGTCCGGTCAGCAACGAACTGACGGCCTCCATCCACCGCCTGCCGCCGGCCTTCGACGAGCTCAGCCCGTCGACCGACCTGCTGGAAACCGGCATCAAGGTGATCGACCTGGTCTGCCCGTTCGCCAAGGGCGGCAAGGTGGGTCTGTTCGGTGGCGCCGGCGTCGGCAAGACCGTGAACATGATGGAACTCATCAACAACATCGCCAAGGCCCACAGCGGTCTGTCGGTGTTCGCAGGTGTGGGTGAGCGTACCCGTGAGGGCAACGACTTCTATCACGAGATGGCCGACTCCGGCGTCGTGAACCTCGAGAAGCTCGAGGACTCGAAGGTCGCGATGGTCTACGGCCAGATGAACGAGCCCCCGGGCAACCGCCTGCGCGTGGCGCTGACGGGCCTGACCATTGCCGAGTCGTTCCGTGACGAAGGCAAGGACGTGCTGTTCTTCGTGGACAACATCTACCGCTACACGCTGGCCGGTACCGAAGTGTCCGCGCTGCTGGGCCGGATGCCTTCCGCCGTGGGCTACCAGCCGACGCTGGCCGAGGAAATGGGCCGCCTGCAGGAGCGGATCACGTCCACCAAGGTGGGCTCGATCACGTCCATCCAGGCCGTGTACGTTCCCGCGGACGACCTGACCGACCCGTCGCCTGCCACGACCTTCGCCCACCTGGACTCCACCGTGGTGCTGTCGCGTGACATCGCCTCGCTGGGCATCTACCCCGCCGTGGATCCGCTCGACTCGACCTCGCGTCAGCTGGACCCGAACGTCGTCGGCGAAGAGCACTACAACACCGCCCGTGCGGTGCAGGGCACGCTGCAGCGCTACAAGGAACTGCGCGACATCATCGCCATTCTGGGCATGGACGAACTGTCGCCGGAAGACAAGCTGGCCGTGGCGCGCGCCCGGAAGATCCAGCGTTTCCTGAGCCAGCCGTTCCACGTGGCCGAGGTGTTCACCGGTTCCCCGGGCAAGTACGTGCCCCTGAAGGAAACCATCCGCGGCTTCAAGATGATCGTGGCCGGCGAGTGCGACAGCCTCCCGGAGCAGGCCTTCTACATGGTCGGCACGATCGACGAAGCCTTCGAGAAGGCGAAGAAGATTCAGTGATCGGCCTGACCGGGCGCCTGCCTTGCGGCCTGCGCCCGGCGTTCCGCCTGAACCCGATTCCCACCTTTAAGGAAAACATCCCATGGCAACCCTGCACGTAGACGTGGTCTCGGCCGAAGAGAGCATCTTCTCCGGCGAAGCCAAGTTCGTCGCATTGCCGGGCGAGAACGGCGAGCTGGGCATCCTGCCCCGCCACACGCCGCTGATCACCCGCATCAAGCCGGGCGCCGTTCGCATCGAACGCACCGATGGCACGGAGGAATTCGTGTTCGTCGCCGGGGGCATCCTGGAAGTGCAGCCGGGCACCGTCACCGTGCTGGCCGACACCGCCATCCGCGGCAAGGACCTCGACGAAGCCAAGGCCGCCGAAGCCAAGCGCCTCGCCGAAGAAGCGATGAAGAACGCGAAGAGCGACATCGACTTCGCGGCTGCCCAGAGCGAGTTCGTCGCGATGGCCGCCCAGATCGCCGCGCTGCGCAAGTTCCGCAAGAAGTGAACGTCTCGCGCGTCGCACAAGCCCGCCAGGTCCGCCTCGGCGGGCTTTTGTCCTTTGAGGCGCGGCATTGCCGGTGGGACCGACGGCGCGTCGTCGGCGCCTCGGCGGCGTTCCCGCGCCACTGGTTTGTGGGAGCACCTGCCGCATGACCCCCGTCGCATCCGCCCATCCTTTCGACCTGCGGGGACGTACCGCCCTCGTCACGGGGGCCAACAGCGGGCTCGGCCTCGCCATGGCACAAGCCCTCGCCCAGGCAGGCGCCACGGTGTGGATCAACGGCCGCGACCCCGCCCGGACCGCGGCGGCCGTCGAGGCCGTGCGGGCAGGCGGCGGCCACGCCTGTGCGGCGGTTTTCGACGTCACGGACCCCGTCGCGGCCGAAGACGCCGTGGCGAAGCTCGTGGCCGAGCACGGACGCTGGGACATCCTCGTCAACAACGTGGGGCAGCGCCACCGGGGCGCACTGGACGGGTTCGACCTGCCGGCCGTTCGCTCGCTGCTCGAAGTGGACCTGCTCGCACCGTTCCACCTGTGCCAGATCGCGGCCCGCCACATGCGCGCCGCACAGCAGGGGCGCATCATCAACATCACGTCCATCGCAGGCGACATCGCGCGGGCCGGCGACGTCGTCTACACCACCGCCAAGGGCGGCCTGGCGGCGCTGACCCGTGCGCTGGCCGCCGAACTCGGCCCCGACGGCATCACGGTCAACGCGGTGGCCCCGGGCTACTTCGCCACTGAGCCCAATGCGGCGATGGTGGCCGACCCGCAGGTGGGCGAGTGGCTGCAGCGCCGAACCTCCCTCGGGCGGTGGGGACGTCCGGAGGAAGTGGCTGGCGCCGTGGTGTTCCTGGCTTCATCCGCGGCCTCGTATGTCACGGGACAGGTGCTTGCCGTCGACGGTGGCTACCTGGCGCACTTCTGAACCAGGTGGGGGAGGCGCGCGGCCGGCTGCCACACCGCGGGGCTTCGGCTGCCGAGCGTGGTGGGTCAATGGCCGAGCGAGCGCATCCGCGGCATCCGGCCGGCGGCCATCGGGCAAGCGCTCTCGGCCACGCAGTGTGATGCCCGAGCCCTGATCGGGCAGCTCGCGGGCTGGGCAGGGCCGTCTCTCGTTCAGGTCAGAGCCATGCCGTGCCCTGCTGTGCCGTGCTCCCGAGCGCTGTCGGATCGCCTCCGCCGTACCCGCAGATCTCACGCCAGGTGCAGCTACGCAGCGCCCATTGCGCAGGCAGCCAGCGCGCATCAAGCCCGGCTTGGGCGGCGTCCCTAGAGCAGCACCACGACGTCCGGCAGTTCGTTGGCGTTCACCGCGTGCTCGGGCACACCGAAGTGCTGCACAAGCTCCGCGTGCACCGCATCGACGGCCGTCTCCAGGCCCTCGGTGAAGCGGCCGGCGCGGAAGGCCTCGGCCATGCGCGTGGTGACCCCGGCCCAGTGCGACGCCGGCACCCGCGCGCTGAGGCCGCGGTCGGCCACGATCTCGATGCGGTGTTCGGCCACCAGCAGGTAGATCAGCACGCCGTTGTTGTGCTCGGTGTCCCAGACACGCAGCTTGCCGAAGAGCATCACCGCGCGCTCGCGAGCGCTCGCTCCGCGCCGCAGGTAGGACATGGGCAAGCCACCTTCCACACAGATGCGGATCTCGCCGCTGTGCAGGCGTTCGCTGTCGACGATGCGCTGCTGAAGCCGTTGCAGGCCATTGGAGCCGATGAGGCGGCGTGAGTCGTCCACGTCGAACCAGAGGTGGCGCAAGGCGTTGACGAACCGGTTGGGGGTTCCCTGCATCACCAGCCTCCCGAGGCGCCACCGCCTCCGAAATCACCACCGCCGCCCGACCCGAAGCCGCCGAATCCACCGCCTCCGCCGCCGTGGCCACCGCCGCCGCCCCAGATGATCGGCATGCCCCCGCGACCGCTTCGGCCGCCAAGGCCCATCACGCCAACCAGGAAGAGCGCCATCACGCCGGCACCGATGCCCACCAGCGTGCTGGCCGTCAGCCACCAGCCGATCGCGCCCACTGCGCCGCCGGTGGCCAGCGAGCCGAGCTTGCGTCCGAAGACACTGACTGCGACGCCGCCGACGAGGGGCACGCCCACGAGCAGGAACAGCAGGCCGTCTTCCCAATCGAAGCCCTCGGCGGACGAAGGCGCCCGGCGCGTCGATGGCTCGGGCAGGCCCTCGCTGCCGATCCGCTCGGCGATGCGGTCGATGGCGGCGTTCAGGCCGCCGGCGTAGTCGCCCTGCCGAAACGCGGGCGCCATGCGCTCCTCGATGATGCGGCTGGCCGCCAGGTCGGGAACGGCGCCTTCGAGCGCCTTGGCCGGCGCAATGCGCATGCGGCGGTCGTCCTTGGCCACGACGATCAGCAGGCCGTCACCGACCTCACGGCGGCCGAGCTTCCACGCGTCGCCCAGGCGCTGCGTGTAGTCGGCAATGTCCTCGGGCATCGTGCTCGGCAGCATCAGCACGACGATCTGCGTGCCGCGCTGCCGCTCAATGCCGGCGAGCTTGTCCTCCAACGCGCTGCGCTGGACCGGTGTCAGCGTGGACGTCTGGTCCATCACCCGACCCGTCAGCGCAGGCACGGGCACGAGCTCCTGGGCCCACGACGGCAGGGCCGCGGCCAGCAGCAGAGCCAGGACCCAGAGGCGCAGCGCGTTCAAGGCGGTGCTCAGTTCGACGCCGGCTTCTCGAAGCTCACCGAGGGCGGCACGGAGATCTGCGCCTCGTTCTGCACCGTGAAGCTCGGCTTGATCTCATAGCTGAAAGCCATGGCCGTCAGGTTGGTCGGAAAGCTCCGGGCCAGGGTGTTGTAGTCGGCGACCGACTTGATGTAGCGGTTGCGCGCGACGGTGATCCGGTTCTCCGTGCCTTCGAGTTGCACACGCAGGTCCTGGAAGCCCTTGTTGGCCTTCAGGTCCGGATAGCGCTCGCTGACGACCATCAGGCGGCTCAGCGCACCGCTGAGCTCGCCCTGCGCCTTCTGGAACTTGTCGAAGGCCTCGGGGTTGTTGACCAGCTCCGGCGTGGCCTGGACGCTGGTGGCCTTGGCGCGTGCCTCGATCACCCGGGTGAGCGTCTCCTGCTCGAACGAGGCCTCGCCCTTGACGGTGGCGACGATGTTCGGGATCAGGTCCGAGCGGCGCTGGTACTGGTTCAGCACCTCGGCCCAGGATGACTTCACCTGTTCGTCGAGACGCTGGAAATCGTTGTAGCCGCAGCCGCTCAGGGCGGCGACGGAACTCAATGCGAGGGCGATGAGCCACTGCCTGCGAATCATGGGAAGGTCCTCCAAGCTGGGTCGTGCATGCTACCGCGCTCAGAAGTCGGGGTGTGTCGCCCGGTTTCAAGGGCCCGGGATGGAGGCTGCCAGGTCAGCGCCGCAGCGCGAGCAGCCTGCTTCGGCAAAGGCCGCATCTGTTCGAGGATCCATGAGAGGCGCGCGGCGTCGACCGCGTCGCCGTGGCGCAAGCGCGTCAACGCGCTGTCGGGCGCACGCAGCAGGCTGGCGAGCCAGGCGGCCTCGACGGGCGTGAGGCGGCTCGCCGGTTTGCCGAACAGGTGCCGTGCGGCCGCTTCCGCGCCGCAGCGGCCGTCGCCCCAGGGCGCGATCGAGAGGTAGAGCGCCAGCACGCGCGCCTTGCCCAGCTCCCGGTCGAGCTCCACCGCGTACAGCAGCTCCCGCAGCTTGCGGGCCGGGGTGCGGTCGTTGCCCGTGTAGAGCAGCTTCGCCAGCTGTTGCGACAGCGTGCTGGCACCGCGCACCACGCCGCCACGATCCTGGTTGAGCGACCACGCCGCCGACAGCTCGGTCAGATCGAAGCCGGTGTGCGCGAGGAAGCGCTGGTCCTCGGCGGCGATCACCGCGCGCGGCAGCCAGCGGCCCAGGCCTTGCCCGGGTGTCGTCCCGCAGGCGGTGCTGGCGCCCAGCAAGGCGCGGGTGCCCAGCCCGGAGACCTGAAAGCCGGTCACGCGGGCCGCCAGCATCAGGCTGCCGGAGGGAAGAGACAGGCGAGCGGAAAGGTCGAACTCCCCGGCGATGCGGGCGTGTGCCAGCTCGGGAACGGACGACTCGACCACCGCGTACGCGTCGGCAATCGAGATCCCGCGCCATTCGGCCTGCAGCGCCACGCCGTCGGCGCGGGTCTCCCAACGCCACTCGCCGCGCACCGCCTGTCCGGCACGGCCAAGCACCACGGTTCCGGCGGCGCGACCGGCGTCGCCATGCGCCAGCGTCACCACGACGCGGCCAAGCGGCAGCGCCTGGCCGCCCCACTCGCGGCGGCGCAGGGTGCAGGGCTCGCAAACGGCCACCCAGCCCTCGGCCGGATGGACCGCTCGGTCCACCCGAACGGGCCCGACCGGCGTGCGCCAGATTCGCCCCGACACGAGTGCCAGCATGAACGGATGGCTTGCCACCCGCCAGGCGGCGGGGCCGCTCACCGCCAGGGACCCGGGCCCGAGCGGCACGGTCAGCCGCCACTCGTCCGTCGCTGGCCGCAGTTGCCAGCACACCATGGCCACCAACAGCACCGCGGTGGTGGCTGCGGCCATCAGCAGCGTGGCGCTCCAGCGCATGGCGCGCCGCCAGCCAGCGGCCATCACAGGGGTCTCGCCGTCGTCACCGCCTGCCACGGTCCCGGTGAACGGCCGAACGCTGCCGCCCAGTACCAGCTGGAGGTGTCGGTGTAGGCCTGCCCGGCCGCGTCGGTGATGCGCTCGCAGACGCGGATGGTGCTGCCGGCGCGCTCGGCCGTGAAACAGCGCCAGAGGCGATGCTCGGCATCCCGCTCCAGTCGCGCCTCGCGGATGGCGTAGCCGAGGCCGCGGTAGCAATCGGCCGCCGGGTGCAGCATGCGCGTCGGCTGGCTCACCGTGCGCAGCACCAGCACGCTGTCGCCGTCGGTCAGTCGGGCGATGTGGCCGGGGAAGCGTGCGGCGAAGCGGTGCTCGACCGGGCTCAACGCCAGCGGCCGCAGTGCGCGTCCGTCCCAGGTTCGTGGCAATTCGGGTGCAGCAGCCGGCGCAGCGGCAGTCGCCCCCGGGGCACGGGCAAGCGGCAAGACCGCACACGCGGCGATCACCAGCGCGAAGGCCACATGCCCGATGCGGGGCGTGATCCAGGGCAGCCTCATGACGGCCTCCGCATCACGGCCACCACCGCCGCGCACACGCCGGCGAGCACCATCAGGCCGATGCCCTGGTGCAGTGCCTCCGAGGCGGCAAGGCCGTGGCTTTCGAGGCCGACCAGCACGCCGTTGCGGACCACGTTGCCCGCCAGCACGCACCCACCGAGGGCCGGCAGGCGGCCCAGCACCGCGCGGTCCGGCAGGCGGTGCCAGGCGGCGACGCAAAAGGCCGCGAAGTACGCCATCCACACCATCTGCACGCCGGAGCAGGGCGCGTCGACGATGACCAGCCGGCCTTCGACCCACATGGCCGTGCCCGAGCGCTCGACGACGAGCCCGCCCAGCCGCAGCAGGTGAGTCGACAACTCGGCCGTCACCACCCGCAAGGGATGGCCGGCATAGAACTGCAGCGAGGACAGCACCGGCAGTGCCAGGACGGCGAGTCCGGCCAACGGCAGCACCGCATGGCCGGGCGGAAGGAATGCACGTGCGCCGAGCGCCACGGCCAGTGCCGCCAGCACCGCGCCTGCGAGGGGTGGCAGCCACCACGTCGACGCCGTGGCGGCCACGGTGGCGACTGCGGCAGCCGCCAGCCAGCACGGTTCACCCCGCGCCTGCATGCGGGGCGACTCCCTTGCCACCAGGGCCAGGAGCGCGGCCAGGGCCACCACGCCGAGCGGATCGTCCGAGCCGTCGCCAAGGCGCGCGGCGGCCCACTGCCAGTGAGGCCACAGGGCCGCTGCCAGCATGCCGACCCAGGCGACGGGCGGCAGCCGATCGAAACGGCCCAGCCAGCGGCCCGCCACGCTGGTGGCCACCGGCGCGCTGACCCCGCAGGGCGGTGTTGTGTCCATCAGCATGGCGGCTCAGGCGTGGCGGCGTGACAGGGCCGTGGCGGCCACGATGCCGGCGACCAACAGCATCGCGAGCCAGGCGGCGGGTTCGGGGGTGCTCGGCACTTCGGCGCCGATGGCCAGCGGGCTCACCCCTTCAGGCAGCGGCGACGGCTGGTCCACCGTGGGCGTGTGCGCCGGGTTCGTGTTGCGCACCAGCTTGTCAACCGCGATGAAGCTGGTGTACTGCGTCAGCAGGCCATGGC
The DNA here is from genome assembly GCF_964253025.1 of Rhizobacter sp. LjRoot28. Lineage (NCBI taxonomy): Bacteria > Pseudomonadati > Pseudomonadota > Betaproteobacteria > Burkholderiales > Sphaerotilaceae > Rhizobacter > Rhizobacter sp. LjRoot28. Next base: position 4,136,250 of record NZ_CAXUQC020000001.1, on the reverse strand, counting down.
GCAGTCCGAGCGCGGTGATCGCGTCCTTCTGCGTGTTGCCGCCCTCCAGCGCTTCCTGGTCCGACAGTGCGGCAATGCGCTCGCGGGCCCAGAGCAGGCGAAGCGCGGGCGCGTCGAGCACCTCGCGATTCGCCGCCTCGGTCACGCTGCGGAACGGACCGTCGGCGGCCCGGCCCTCGATCACCATGCGCGCGCCCACCGGGTCACCCTTCCACTTGCCGAACACCACCACGGGGCGGCCACCGAGCACGTCAGGCAGCTGCGCCGGCTCCACGTCATAGGTGTCGAGGCCCTCGAAGGCGAACTTCACGCTGGTCAGCACCGGTGAGTCGATCATCCGGCGCAGCCGCTCGGCCTGCGCCGCCGCCTGGTCCGGCCGGGTGACGATGAAGGCCTCGCCGCGGCCGGCACGCGCCAGCCCTTCGATCAGATGGCGGTTCACGCTGCTGCCGATGCCGAAGGCAAACACGTTCTGCCGGTCCAGGTGCTGCCGCACCAGCTGGAAGACCTCGGACTCCACGCTCACGTAGCCGTCGGTGACGATCACGATGCTGCGCGACACGTCGGCCGGCTTGGGCAGCGCCGCCAGCCGCTTGAGGGCCGGCACGATCTCCGTGCTGCCGCTGCCGCGGATGTCGCGCAGGGTGTCGAGCGCCCGGTCGATGTTGGCGCGCGTGGCGGGCACCGCCTGGGGCGCCAGCATGCGGTTGCTTCCGGAGAACAGCAGGACATTGAAGGTGTCGCTCGGGCGCAGGCTGCCGATCAGGTTCTGCAACAGCGTCCGGGCGGTGTCGAGCGGATGCCCGTGCATCGAGCCCGAGATGTCGACCACGAACACATACTCGCGCGGATTGATCTGACGAACGGGCACCGCCTTCGGTGGCTCCACCAGCGCCAGGAAGAAGTTCTCCTCCTCGCCGCGCATGAGCATCAGCCCCGTCTCGATGTGGTCGCCCGCGAGGCGGTAGTCGAGCAGGAAGTCACGGTCGTTCGCGGGCCGCCCCGGACGCAGGCGCACCTCGGCGCGCCGCGTGCCCCGTCCCTCCACCTCGAGTTCGTGAGAGCTCGACTCGAGAGACTTGATCGCCACAGGCGAGTCGACCGTCACCTTGATGTCGAAGGCCGACGCGGCGGGCGCCCCGGGTGCCAGGTAGGGCACGGCCGTGATGGGTGCATCTGGCGACGGCGCGCGCACCGGGGACACGTAGCGCGGCCCCACCACCGTCGGGAACACGAAGCCGTAGCGGGCGTCGGTCGGCACCAGCAGTTCGCTGTAGCGCAGTTCCACCCGCACGTCGTCGCCGGGCAGGATGTTGGCGACGTTCATTTCGAAGACGTTCGGCCGCTGCTGCTCCAGCAGCGCGCTCGTGCGACCTTCCTTGCGGGCGGCATCGAACTCGATGCGGGCGGCCTGTTTCTCCTTGATGCGGGCGGTGAGCAGGCGATCGCCGAGCCGGACGTTCATCGCATGCACCGCCGCCCGCGTCGAGCCGGGGAAGACGTAGCGGGCGTCGATCGGCCGCTGCCCTTCGTTGCGGTAGTGCTGCACGACCGTGACGTCGGCGATGACGCCGGCAATGCGCACGTCGACCGAAGTGGCCTTCAGGGGCAGCCGGTCGGTGCCAGGCTCGCTGCTGGCAACGTGGAAGTACGGGCTCTCGCCCGGCATCGCCTCGGCATCGTCGGCGAGCGCCGGGCTCGACCACAGCAACAGCAGCACGGCCGCGATCAGCGCACCGATCGCGCACCACATGACCCGGCCGACAGGGCTCAGGGGCCGGGCGGAAGGCAGGAACAAGCGCATGGAATTCTCCTTGGACGGTCCGCCAGGGTGGCGGTGTGCCGCAAGGATCGGCGCGCTCGGAGAAGCCGGTTTGAAGTTCCAGGGCCTTGTGTGAAGTCGGTGTGAAGTCCACCGGATGTGACGGTCTGGTGGCCGGTGCCGGGAATCGGCGCCGGGTTTGCGCGGCGTCAGTCCCGTGGCTGTGCAGAGTTGAACCAAGTCAAGGACGGCACCGACTGCAGGCCCGACCATCGTCTGGCCAAAAGGATCCAACAAGCCAACCGATAGGAGTGGACCATGAGAAGCCTCAACCCGGCATCGTCCCTGACTGCGACAGCCGCGCTCGCGCTGCTGACCGCATTCGCGCCGCTGACCGCCTTGTCTCAAGTGAATGACAAGGAACACGTCACGAAACCCGAAGTCAATTACCAGGCCGCCGGCTCGCAATTGACCAACGAGCCCATGTACCAGAGCCAGAACCCGAAGGCTCCGCCGATGACGCAGGCCGAGTTCGAGCTGGGTCGCAAGACCTACTTCGAGCGCTGCGCAGGCTGCCACGGCGTGCTGCGCAAGGGTGCCACCGGCAAACCCCTGACGCCGGACATCACCATGGCCAAGGGCACCGACTACTTGAAGGTGTTCATCGCCTACGGCTCGCCCGCCGGCATGCCGAACTGGCTCACGTCCGGCGAGATGGACGAGAAGACCGTCGACGTCATGGCCCGCTACATCCAGCAGGACCCGCCGGTGCCGCCCGAGTTCGGCATGGCCCAGATCAAGGAGACCTGGAAGGTCGTCATCCCGCCGAGCCAGCGCCCGACGCGGAAGATGAACAGCTACAACACGCAGAACATCTTCTCCACCACGCTGCGTGACACCGGCGAAGTGGCGCTGATCGACGGCGACACCAAGAAGATCATCAACATCGTCAAGACCGGCTATGCCGTGCACATCTCGCGCACGTCGGCCTCGGGACGCTACCTGTTCGTGATCGGCCGCGACGGCAAGATCAACATGATCGACCTGTGGATGCCGACGCCTGACAACGTCGCCGAGATCCGCATCGGCCTCGAGGCCCGCTCGGTCGACACGAGCAAGTACAAGGGCAAGGAAGGCGACTTCACCGACAAGCTGGCCATCGCCGGCGCCTACTGGCCTCCGCAGTACGTCGTGATGAACGGCGACACCCTCGAGCCGCTGAAGATCGTCAGCACCCGCGGCATGGTCGTCGGCACGCAGGAATACCACCCGGAACCGCGCGTCGCCTCCATCGTGGCCTCGCACTTCAAGCCCGAGTTCCTGGTCAACGTGAAGGAGACCGGCAAGACGCTGATGGTCGACTACACGAACCTCGATGCGCTCAAGGTCACCGAGATCGGCTCCGCCCCCTTCCTGCATGACGGCGGCTGGGACTCCACCAAGCGCTACTTCATGGTGGCTGCGAACCAGAGCAACAAGATCTCCGTGATCGACGCGAAGCTCGGCAAGCTGGCCGCCCTGGTGGACGTGGGCAAGATCCCGCACCCGGGCCGTGGCGCGAACTTCGTGCACCCCAAGTTCGGTCCGGTGTGGGCGACGGGTCACCTCGGTGACGAGACCATTGCCCTGGTCGGTACCGACCCGGTCAAGAACGGCAAGCACGCGTTCAAGAAGGTTGCCGACCTGAAGGGCCCTGGTGGCGGTGCGCTGTTCATCAAGAGCCACCCGAAGAGCCGTCACCTGTACTCCGATGCGCCGCTCAACCCGGATGCCGCGATCTCGCAGTCGGTCGTCGTGTACGACATCGACAACCTCGACAAGGGCTACGTCACCCTGCCGATCGCCCAGTGGGCCGGGCTGCCGGACGACGGTGGCGCCAAGCGTGTCGTGCAGCCGGAGTACAACAAGGCGGGCGACGAGGTGTGGTTCGCCGTGTGGTCGGCCAAGGACAAGGCGAGCGCGATGGTCGTCGTCGACGACAAGACGCTCAAGCTGAAGGCCGTGATCAAGGATCCTCGCCTGATCACCCCGACGGGCCACTTCAACGTGCACAACACGCAGCACGACGTGTATTGATAGGCCGGTGGGGCGGGTTCGGCCCGCCCCTGTTTCACCCAACGAAGGAATCACCATGACGAGAAACATCGCAACGGCGCTGGCCCTGGGCCTCGCGCTGGTGGCCTCCGGCGCCCAAGCCGGCGTGGAGGAGAACCTCACCAAGGCCGGCTGCATGGCGTGCCATGCGAAGGACAAGAAGATGGTCGGCCCGTCCTTCAAGGACATCGCCGCCAAGTACAAGGGCCAGGACGTCGTCGCCCCGTTGATGACGAAGGTGCGCACCGGTGGCAAGGGCGTGTTCGGCCCGATCCCGATGCCGCCCAACCCGCCCGAGAAGATCAACGATGCCGACCTGAAAGAGGCCGTGCAGTACATCCTCAAGAGCTGAGGCACCGACGACATGACCGCCGCGATGCGCCTGGCCCTCCGGTCCGCCGTGTTCGCGCTGGCCGCCTCGAGCCTGCCGGCCACGGCAGCGCCCGAGGGCCCACGCCGCCAGGAACTGGTGCGCATGGTTCGGCAGGATTGCGGTTCGTGTCACGGCATGCGACTCACCGGCGGACTCGGTCCCGCGCTGACTCCCTCGGCGCTGGCCGACAAGCCGGTGCAGTCGCTTGCGGCCACCATCTACCACGGCCGTCCCGGAACGCCGATGCCGCCCTGGCGCGCCATGCTGAGCGCGGAGGAGGCCGAGTGGATCGCCCAACAACTTCAAGCCGGCTTTCCGGCGGAGACACCATGAGGCGACTGTTCGTTGCACTGGCCACGGCACTGACCCTCGGTGGGCTTGCAGGCTGCGCCTCCCCCCCGACCAAGGGCACCGGCGACCTCGGCGTCGTCATTGAACGCGGCACCGGCACGGTGGCCATCGTGGACACCAGCGAACGCCGCGTGCTGGCCGAGGTTCCGGGCCTGGGCGACCTGTCCCATGCTTCGGTGGTGTTCTCCCGCGACGGCGGCAGTGCCTTCATCTTCGGTCGCGACGGCGCGCTCACCCGCGTCAACCTCATCACCCGTCGCATCGAGCAACGCGTGATGCAGGCCGGCAACTCCATCGGCGGCGCCGTCTCCCAGGACGGCACGCTCGTCGCCGCCCAGAACTACGAACCCGGTGGCGTGAAGGTGTTCGACGCGCGCACGCTGGCGCTCGTGGCCGACATCCCCACCGAATATGCCCCCGGCCAGCGTTCGCGCGTGGTGGGACTGGCCGACCTGCCGGGCCGGCGCTTCGTCTTCTCGCTCTTCGACGCGGACCAGATATGGGTGGCAGACCTGTCCGATGCCTCGCGTCCGGTCATCACCCGTTTCGAGAACGTCGGCCGCCAACCGTATGACGCCCTCGTCACGCCCAACGGCCGGCACTACATCGCCGGCCTGTTCGGTGAGGACGGCTTTGCCATGATCGACCTGTGGGCCGCCGAGCCTCGGGTGCAGCGCATCCTGGGCGGCTATGGCCGTGGCGGCCAGCCGCTGCCCGTCTACAAGATGCCGCATCTGCGCGGCTGGGCGGTGGCCGGGCGCCAAGCCTACCTGCCCGCCATCGGCCGCCACGAGGTGCTGGTGGTGGACACCGACACCTGGACCGAGACGGCGCGCATTCCCGTGGCGGGGCAGCCCGTCTTCGTGGTCGCGCGCCCCGACGGGCGCCAGGTGTGGGTGAACTTCGCCGTGCCGGACTACCACCGCGTTCAGGTGATCGACACGCAGTCGCGCCAGGTCGTCAAGACGCTCGAGCCCGGCAAGGCCGTGCTGCACCTCGAGTTCACGCCGCGCGGCGAGGCCGTGTGGATCAGTTCGCGCGACGCCAACCACGTGTCGGTCTACGACACCACGTCCTTCACGTCGCTCGTCACCCTGCCCCTGGCAGCGCCCAGCGGCATTTTCTTCACCAGCCGCGCGGCTCGGATGGGCTTCTGACATGGACCACCTGCAGCTACTCAACCGATGGCAACACGGATTTCCTCTGGTGCCGGCGCCCTTCGCCCAGATCGCCGCCGAGGCCGGACGCAGTGAAAGCGACGTGCTGCGCGCGTACCGGGATGCCGAGCGTGACGGCGCGCTGAGCCGCATCGGCGGCGTGTGGGGGCCCGGTGCCGGCGGGGCCGCCCTGCTCGTCGCGGTGGCGGCACCCGCGCCAACGCTCGAAGCGGTGGCGCGTCGGATCGACGTCATGCCGGGCGTCAACCACAGCTACGAGCGCGAGCACCACTACAACCTCTGGTTCGTGATCACCGGCCGCGACGCCGAAGGACTGCATGGGCAGCTCGATGCGCTCGAACGCGACACCGGCCTGCGCTGCCTGCGCTTGCCGATGCAGCGGGTCTACCGCATCGACCTCGGCTTCGACCTGCTGCGCAGCGACACCCCGGCCGACCGTGTGTTGTCGGCGCGCAGCGTGCCCCGCGTCACTGCGGCGGATGCGCCGCTGGCGGCGCTGGTGGAGGGCGGTCTCCCCCTGGTCCAACGGCCCTACGCCAGCTGGGCCGCGACGCTCGACCGCAGCGAAGCCGACGTCCGCCGCGTGCTGGCCGCTTGGCTCGACGCCGGCACGCTTCGGCGTTTCGGCGTGGTGGTGCGCCACCATGAGCTGGGCTTCGACCGCAATGCGATGACCGTCTTCGACGTGCCCGACGACCAGGTGGACGCCTGTGGCGCCGCGCTCGCCGCCCAAGCCGGCGTCACGCTGTGCTACCGCCGCGCGCGCGCGGATGGCTGGCCCTACAACCTCTACTGCATGATCCACGGTCGCGAGCGGGCGGCGGTGCAGCAGTTGATCGAAGCCGCACGCCAGTCCGCCGGTCTCGCCTCCTACCCGCACGAAGTCCTCTTCAGCGGACGGCGCTTCCGCCAGGAGGGCGGTTCGTATTTCAGGGCACCCGCCCGGGAGGTTGCCCATGCGCAGGCTTGACACCGAGGTCGACCGGCGCGACCCGATCGACCGCAGCGACCGCCGGCTCATCGACTACCTGCACGGTGGCTTTCCGCTGACCGATCACCCCTTCGCCGACGTCGGGCGCGCCTTGGGCCTGAGCGAGGAGGCGGTGATCGAGCGCCTCAAGCGCATGCTCGGCAACGGCACGCTCACCCGCTTCGGGCCGCTGTTCCACATCGAGCGGGCCGGCGGGCAGTTCGTGCTGGCCGCACTCGAAGTCCCCGAAGCCGAATTCACCCGCATCTGCGCGCTGGTGAATTCGCTGCCCGAGGTGGCCCACAACTACCGGCGCGACCATCAGCTCAACATGTGGTTCGTCGTGGCGGCCGTGTCGCAGCAGGCGGCCCGTTCGGCGCTCGATCGCATCGAAGCGCTCACGGGCCTGCGCGTTCACGCCTTCCCCAAGGAACGCGAGTACTTCGTCGGCTTGCGCTTGCTCGCCGACACCGGAGAGGACGATGACACTGAGTGACTTCGACCGCGAGCTGATCGCGGCCACCCAGACCGGCCTGCCCCTGGTGGCGCGACCGTACGAAGCCGTCGGCGCGATGCTGGGGGTGTCGGGCGGCGAGGTGCGCGAGCGCCTGGCGCAGATGCTGTCCCAAGGCGTCATTCGCCGCATCGGCGCGGTGCCCAACCACTATCGGCTGGGCTACGTGGCCAACGGCATGACGGTCTGGGACGTGGACGACGCCCTGGTCGATGAACTGGGCGAGCGCGTCGGCGCGGTGCCCGGTGTCAGCCACTGCTATCGCCGTCCCCGCGAGCGGCCCCTGTGGCCGTACAACCTCTTTGCCATGGTCCACGGGCGCTCGCGCGACGAAGTGGAGGCGCAAGCCGAGGTCATTCGTCAGTTGCTGGGCCCGGCCTGCACCGCAAGTGACATTCTCTACAGCAGCGCCATCCTCAAGAAAACCGGGCTGCGGCTCACGGAGACCTGAACGATGTTTCGCATCTCACAGTACATGCGCGAGCTGGTTCGCGCGGAAGCCGACGGCCACTACCCCGTTCCCGCCACCCCCCGGGGCAGTGGTGCCGCGCCCGGGCCGGTGGTGATCTGGAACCTGATCCGGCGCTGCAACCTCACCTGCAAGCACTGCTACTCCATCTCGGCCGACCACGACTACGAGGGTGAGCTCAGCACCGCCGAGGTCTACACCGTGATGGATGACCTGAAGGGGTTCCGCGTTCCGGTGCTGATTTTGTCCGGTGGCGAGCCGCTGCTGCGGCCGGACATCTTCGACATCGCCACGCGGGCGAAGGCGATGAAGTTCTATGTCGGCCTGTCGACGAACGGCACGCTGATCGATGCGCCCATGGCCGACCGCATCGCGTCGCAGGCGTTCGACTACGTCGGCATCAGCCTGGACGGCATCGGCGCGACGCATGACCGCTTCCGCCGCCTGAACGGCGCGTTCGACCGCAGCCTGGCCGCCGTGCGCCTGCTGCTGGCGCGTGGCGTGAAGGTGGGCCTGCGCTTCACCATGACCGCCATGAACGCGCACGACCTCGTACCGCTGCTGCAGCTGATGAAGGACGAGGGCGTCGACAAGTTCTATTTCTCGCACCTCAACTACGCCGGTCGCGGCAACATCCATCGTGCCCGCGACGCCGAGTTCGCCTCCACCCGCGAGGCGCTCGACCTGCTGTATCAGACGGCATGGGACGCCGCGGTGGCCGGCAGCGAACAGGACTTCGTCACCGGCAACAACGACGCCGACGGGGCCTACCTGCTGCAGTGGGTCCAGGCCCGCATGCCGCGCTGGGTCGAACCGCTGCGCGAGCGCCTCGTCGCCTGGGGCGGCAACTCGTCGGGCGTCAACGTCGCCAACATCGACAACCTCGGCGTCGTGCACCCCGACACCATGTGGTGGCACCACTCGCTGGGCAGCGTGCGCGAGCGTCCGTTCTCGGAGATCTGGATGGACACCAGCGACCCGTTGATGCGCGGCCTGAAGATGCACCCGCGCCCGGTAGGCGGGCGCTGCGCCGAATGCCGCTACTTCGCGCTGTGCGGTGGCAACACCCGCACGCGGGCGCAGCAGGTGAGTGGCGATGCATGGGCCGAAGACCCGGGTTGCTACCTCACCGACGAGGAGATCGGCCGCGTGGCCGGGCCGGCCACCGCGCCGCGCCTGGCGCTCAAGCCCTTCGCCTACGTTGCCCACGAGCGCGCCTGAGCGCCGGTCCCGAACCCGCAGCCATGAGAAGACATCCCTTTCCCTCGCTTGCCGCCCTCCTCGCCGCCGCGGCCCTTCTCACCGGCTTGCCTTTGGCGCAGGCGCAGGCGTCGGTGCATGGCGCGGCCCCGGAGGCCACGGTCGCCAGCGCCGCCGAACCGGCGGCCATCGACCCCGGTGCGCTGTATCAGCAGCACTGCGCGGCCTGCCACGGAGAGCAGCGCCTCGGTGGAATGGGCCCGGCCCTGTTGCCCGAAAGCCTGCAGCGCTTGCGCCCGGCCGAAGCACTGAACGTCATCCGGCACGGGCGAACCGCCACCCAGATGCCTGCGTTCGACAAGACCCTCGATGCAGCGCAGATCGCGCAACTGTCGCGCTGGATCTACACCCCGGTGCTGCCGGCGCCCCACTGGACGGACACGCAGATCGAAGCGTCGCGGGTGGTGGCGGAGCCGCCGCGCAAGCCCGCGAGCCGGCCGGTGTGGAAGGCCGACCCGATGAACCTCTTCGTGGTTGTCGAAGGCGGCGACCATCACGTCTCGCTGCTCGACGGCGATCGCTTCGAGGTGATCCACCGCTTCCCGTCCCGCTTCGCGCTGCACGGGGGCCCCAAGTTCTCGCCGGACGGCCGCTACGTCTACTTCGGCTCGCGCGACGGCTGGATCACCAAGTACGACCTGTGGAACCTCAGCGTGGTGGCCGAGGTGCGCGCCGGCCTGAACATGCGCAACGTGGCCGTCTCGGGCGACGGCCGCTGGGTCATGGCCGCCAACTACCTGCCGCACACCGTCGTGCTGTTCGATGCCGACCTGAAGCTGCAGCACACCTACCCCGCGGTGGCGGCCGATGGCAAGGCCAGCTCGCGCGTCTCGGCCGTCTACGACGCCCAACCCCGCAGTGCCTTTGTCGTGGCCCTGAAGGACGTGGCCGAGTTGTGGGAGATTCCGTACGGCCAGCCCGGCCGCCGCGCCGAGGCATTCCCGGTGCGCCGCCTGGTGCTCGACGAACCGCTCGACGACTTCTTCTTCGACCAGCCCTACCGGCACGTGCTCGGAGCGACCCGGCCCAAGGGCGACGGCAGTCCGAGCGCCCAGGTGGTCGACCTCGATGCGGGACGGCGCGTGGCCAGCTTGCCGCTCGACGGCATGCCGCACCTGGGCTCGGGCATCACCTTCGCCTGGGGCGAGGGCAGCGTGCTCGCTTCACCCAACCTCAAGGACGGCGTCGTGCAGGTGATCGACATGAAGACCTGGCAGGTGGTCCGTCGCATCCCGACGCCCGGGCCCGGCTTCTTCATGCGCAGCCATGAGAAGTCGCCCTATGCGTGGGTGGATTCGATGATGAGCCCCGCCTCGCGCGACACGCTGACCGTCATCGACAAGCGCACCCTCGAGCCGGTCGCACAGGTTCGCGAGCCGGGCAAGACGCTGGCGCACATCGAGTTCACCAAGGACGGCCGCCATGCGCTGGCGAGCCTCTGGGAGATGGACGGGGCGATCATCATCTACGACGCCCGCACGCTGAAGGAGATCAAGCGCCTGCCCATGAGCAAGCCCGTGGGCAAGTACAACGTCTGGAACAAGATCTCGCGGTCCGAAGGCACCTCGCACTGACGAGCTGCTCCCAGTGAGCCGGCTCGGCAGTGGGCCGGTCCGTCGCGTGCGGCTGCGGAGCGTGGTGGTCAGTGCGTGAGAAGGAGCCGAAGCTCCGGGCTGCCCGAGTTGCGCGCCGGCCGCCGTGGTTCGAGCCTGAGAACCGGCCGGCCGTCAGCCGAGCGACGCGACCTTGCGGGCCTTTTGTGCGCCCAGCACCTCGTGGAGCGACACCACCGAACCGATCACGATCAGCGCAGGCGAGCAGACCGCCTGCTGGCGGGCGAGGTCTGGCAGAGTGGCCAGCGTTCCCACCACCGTGCGCTGCGCGGGCAGGGTCGCGCGTTCGATGATGGCCGCCGGTGTGTCGCCCGGCAGCCCGTGGGCCTGCAGGCGGGCACTGATCACGGGCAGGGTGCCCACGCCCATGTAGACGACGACGGTCTGGTGGGGCCGCGCGAGCAGCGGCCAGTCGAGATCGACGAGCCGGTCCGGCGCGTCGCCGCGGAGGTGGCCGGTGGTGAGCACCAATGCGTCGGCGTGATCGCGGTGCGTGAGCGGAATGCCCGCGTACGCGGCGGCGCCCTGCGCCGCACTGATGCCGGGGATGACGTCGAACGGCACGCCGGCCTCCGCGAGCGCGACCGCCTCCTCGCCGCCGCGCCCGAAAATATAAGGGTCGCCACCCTTGAGGCGCAGCACGTCGCGACCGCTGCGTGCGAGTTGCAGCATCACGTCGATGATGCCTTCCTGCGGCAGCGTGTGCCTCCCGCTCTCCTTGCCCACGTAGACCCGTTCGGCCTGCGGCGGGATCAGGGCCCGGATCTCTTCCGAGACGAGGTTGTCGAACAACACGAGCCGCGCGGCCTGCAGGGCCCGGGCCGCCTTGACGGTGAGCAGGTCCGGGTCGCCGGGTCCGGCACCCATCAACGTGACGCGTCCGGGCGGGATGCCGGCGGCTTCGATGGCGGGGCTGAACTGGAGGGGCTCGTTGAGCAGGGTCATGTTGGGCTTTCAACCGGCAGGTTGCAGATCCGATACCGCATTGCACGACCGGTGGGCCGGTGGCGCCTTGACGCAGTTCAAGCTTTGGCCTTCATCGTCCCGGATAGGCGGCAAGGCGGCGGGCGTCGAGGATGTGCACGTCACGTCGGTCGATGCGCACGAGGCCTGCGGTCTCGAGGTCGTGCAGCACGCGCGAAAAGTACTCGGGAGTGAGCGACAGGCGCGAGGCGACGGTGGCCTTGCTGACGGGCAGGCTCACCGTCATGGCCGCGCCAGGTGCCGCGGCGTCGTCGCAGGGCTGGTCCCGCAACAGATAGCCGATGATCCGCTGCACGCCGCTGTGCAAGGCGTACGCCTCCACGTCGCTCACCAAGCGGTGCAGCTGCCGGGAGATGCCGGCCAGCATGCGCATCGCAAAGCGTGGGTCCCGTTCGATCTCCGCCACCACGGCGTCGCGCTCCACCGTGAGGAGCAGCGTTTCGGTGAGGGCCTGCGCGTTGATGATGTAGGGCTTGCCGGTGAACATCAAAGCTTCGGCAAAGCTGTTTCCGGGGCCGACGAGCTCGATGACCTTCTCCTGCCCCGTGGGCGAGATGGCGAACAGCTTGACCTGCCCGGTGACGGTGACGTGAAACTCCTCGCACGGCTCGCCGACGCGAAAGATGGTTTCGCCCCGGGCCAGGCGCCGCAAATGACATCCGACGGCCACTCGCGTCAATTCGTCACGGTTCAGGTCGACGAAGAGCGGAAGGACCGAGAGGTAGCGCGGAAGGTCGAAGGTTCGGGCATCCACGTGGTGATCGAGGGTTGACGCAGCAGCATTGTGGAAGCAATGCGTCACCCGGACTTGACGGTGATCAAGCCCGGCAACGTACGTGCCCATGCCGGTCGGGGTTGTCCCCGATCGGGAGCTGAAGAGGAAGGGCGTAGGCCTATGAAAGCATCGGCAGTGACAGTGTGGCGACGGCCCCACCGTCCGGTGCGTTGACCAGAACGACCCGACCCTGGTGCAGTTCGGCGATCTCCTTGACGAAGGGAAGTCCCAGCCCCGTGCTTTTCTTGGCCGTATCCGGTCGCGCCAGCGAATAGAACTTTTCGAACACCTTTCCCTCGGCGTAGGGCGGGATTCCCGGGCCGTGGTCACGCACCCGGATGTCGACCGTGCGCCGCGTGTGCGTGATGTCGACCTCGACCGTGCCACCGACCGGTGAGAACTCCACCGCGTTGGCAAGCAGGTTGGCGATGGCGCGTTGCAGCAGGAAGGCGTCGCCTTCGACGCTCGGGCCTTCATCCGCGGGCGCGGTCCTGAGGTCGACCCGGACGCCGCGGGCGGCACCGCTGTGTCGAGCCGCCGCCGCCAGTTCGCGAAGCATCGGGCCGAGCGCCACGGGCGCCACGGCGTCCAGGCCGCGGCGGGATTCGAGCGCGGTGAGTTCCATCATGCGATCGACCAACTCCTGGATGCGCTGCGCCTCGCGCGCGATGTTGGCAGCGAAGCGGCTGCGGTCGGCGTCCGGCATCGGCTCCTGCAGCAGCTCCGCGGCGCCGCGGATGGCCGACAGCGGACTCTTCACCTCGTGCGTCAGGGTCTGGACATAGTCGGCCACGTAGGTGTGGCCGGCCAGGGCATCGCGCATCTCGTCGTAGGCCGCACCGATGGCGCCCAGTGCTCGGCGGCCCAGGCGCGGCAGGCTGAAGGAGCGTTGCGCGCGCACATATCGAACGTAGTCCGCGATCACGCCGAAGGGACGCACCAGCCACACCGACACGATGACCGCGAGCAGCAGCACTGCAGCGACCGACAGCACGCCGACCAGCAAGGTCTTGCGGCGGGCCGCTTCAACGAACTGGCCGAAGCTGCGCACCGGCTTGCCCACGCTCACCACGCCGATGATGCGATCCGCCACGCGCACCGGGGCCGCCACGTACATGACCGACGTGAGCTTGTCGTCGGGAATGTCCGGCGTGGAGCGTGCGCCGTAGCGGCCCTGCAAGGCCAGCCGCACATCCCGCCAGCGGGAGTGATCGCGTCCGACCTCGCGGCCGAGCGAATCGAAGACGACCCGGCCCGAGGCGTCCGTCACCGCGAGCCGCAGCTCCACCCGCGTCTTGCGAAAGCCGAAGATGTCGGCCTCGAAGCGCCGTGCATACACCGCCTGGAACAAGGGCTCGAGGGCGGCGGTCTGCAGCATGCCGTCGGTCGATTGCTGCTCGATGAGCGAGGCCATCAGCTGCGCGGTCTCCACGAGCGACTCCTCGGCCGATTCCCGATAGCGGGGGTCGATGTCCTCCAGCTGTCGGTAGAGCAGCCAGCCCACGCCCAGCACATAGGCGAGCAGGATGCCGAGAAAAATGCGGGTCCGCTTGTTCATGGGCGGCACCCTAGCAGACGGCCCGGGATCCTCAGCTGGCGGTCGCCTCGGGCGTGGCCCGTCGCACCCGGCCCTTGCCTTCCTGCTTGCCGCCGTACATCGCGGCGTCGGCCCGCCGCAGCAGCTGCGCCGCATCGGCACCGTCGCGCGGGGCGATGGCATACCCGACGGTGATGCCCACGCGGCAGCTGCCATCGCGCAACACGAAGTCGGCGTCGGTGCAGGCGAGCAGCTTCTGCCCGACCAGTTCCGCCTCCTGCTCGCCGGCGAGCCGGGCGGCCACGACGACGAATTCGTCGCCGCCGAGTCGCGACACCAGGTCGGTGCCGCGCACGGCCTGCCGCAGCCGGGTGCCCAGCTGGACGAGAAGCTCGTCTCCCGCCTCGTGGCCCAGTCGGTCATTCACCGGCTTGAAGCCGTCGAGGTCGAGCAGGTAGACGGCCGTCAGGTGGCCCGGGCGGGACGCCGTCACCAGGGGCTCCAGACCGATCTGCAGGCCACGTCGGTTGAGCAGGCCGGTCAGCGGATCGGTCTGCGACAGCAGCAGCATGCGGTCGTTCTCGCGCTGCGTGGTGAGAGCCTGTTCGCGCAGCTGGGCCACGCGCACGTTCATCACCATCAGCCAGGCGACGATCTGCAGCATCGCGCTCACCAGGTAGGCCTGTTGCACCGCCGTGGTGGCCGGTGCGAGCCCACTGCTCAGCGAGATCGACGTGACGACGCCGGCGCTGTAGATCACCCAGCCGGCCAAGGTCCAGCGGGCGGCGCGGTCCCCCACTCGCGCACGCCGGATCGCCACCGGCAGCGACAGCAACATGGGCCAGGGGCCGATGAGGCCCGCTGCCGCCGAGGCCTGGCCATAGTCGATGACTCCGGCCATGAAGAGCAGCGCCACGCCCATCGACAAGGCGGCCCCGATGTTCATCAACCGGCCGATGCGCGGGCTCAGCGAGCGCACATCCAGTGCGCGTTCCGCAAAGGTGAAGCCGCCCACCAGCACCAGCATGATGAGCAGGGGCGAGGCGTTCTGGATGAGCCAGCGGTTCTCGGGCCAGAACAGTTCGGCCGCGAGCCCGAAGTAGGAGAAGAAGAAGAGGCTGCCCGAGGCGACGGACCAGGCGAACCAGACATAGAGCGGCTCGCCTCGGCTCGTCAGGACGCCCGTCAATGCGAAGGCAAGAACGCACACGCCGAAGCCCAGTGCCATTCCATGCCACACCTGGAGTGCGCTCTCGTCCGCCATGAGTTGCGCGGTTTGGCGCAGGGACAGCGGCAACAGCAGGATGCCCGTGGTGCGCACCCGCAACAGCAGTTCCACCGCCTGTCCGGGTGGCAGGGACAGGGCCGCGACGTGCGTTCGTGCGGCCACCGGCCGCTCCGACTGGCGCAGGTGATCGCCCAGCACCTGATGACTGAGCACGCGGCCTTCGTGCACGACGTGGAGGTCGATGCGGTCGAGCGGCGCGTAGTTCGCCGTGAACCACCAGTCGGGCGGGCCGCCCTCCGGGACCCGCACGCTCGCACGCACCCAGAGGGTGTGGCGCGCCGGGCCGAAATTGCTGTAGGGCTCGGTGGGACGCTTGAAGTCGGCGATGCGAGACAAGACGTCCGCGACCACCAGCCGGTGGGTGGGGTCGGCCAGGACGGTGACCGCGGGCCACAGGTCCACGCCGGAGCCGGTGATCGCGAGCGGGTCCGGAGTCGTCCCGGGTGCAGCAAGAAGGCGGCCGCAGGAAAGGCTGCACAGCAGCGTCACGAGCAATGCGAGAAGGACTGACCGGCATCCGCTGGCCATCCGGCGGGGGTGGGAGAACGGGTGCGGCTCAGGCATCGGCGGCAGGCAGACCGTCATGAAGGCGATGTACGCCAGGCGCCAGCGGGGCGGGTCTGGCCAGGGTCGGGGGCATGCGCGCAGCGTGCCTGAGTTCAAGCGACCGGTGTGCAGGGAATCCCCTGATCCACTGCAGGCTCAGCCTGCCGACGTGGCGGGCAGGTCTTCGGCCAGCGCGTAGCCGGAACCGCGATGCGTTCGGATGGGGTCGAGTGCGGGAGCGACCGTCCTCATCTTGGCCCGCAGGGTCTTGACGTGAGCATCGACCGTGCGGTCGATGCTGTCGGTGGCGTTGTCCCACACGCGCGCCAGCAGCGCATCGCGAGAGAACACGTGGCCGGGGCGCGATGCGAGCACCTCCAGCAAGCCGAACTCGTAGCGCGAGAGCTCGAGCACATGGCCGTAGTAGCGGATCTGCCGACGCCCGCTGTCGACAAGGATGGGGGGCGCTGCGGCGGCCTGCGGGGTGGCCGCAGTCGCCGCCCGCGTCGCCCGGCGCAGGATGGAGCGAACCCGCGCCACCAGCTCGCGCGGCGAGAACGGCTTGGCGACGTAGTCGTCGGCACCCAGTTCCAGGCCGACGACGCGGTCGATCTCGTCGCTGCGGGCGGTGAGGAAGATCACCGGGACGTCGACCCGGGCACGAAGCAGCTTGAACAGCTCGAAGCCACTGATGTCCGGCAGACCGACGTCGAGGATGACAAGCGCCGGCGTGGATGCCGCCACATGGGCGAGCGCCGCCTCACCGGTGGCGACCCAGCACGGCTCGAAGCCGTCGGTGCGCAGCGCGTACTGCAGGGTATCGGCGATGCCGGGTTCGTCCTCCACGACGAGGATGCTGGGTTTCATCCGCGCATTCATTCGGTCGGCAGGAATCCCTCGATCGACAGGTAGCGTTCGCCCGTGTCGTAGTTGAAGCCCAGCACCGTCGCGCCGTTCGGCAGTTCGGGCAGCTTCTGCGCGATGGCGGCCAGGGTGGCGCCCGAGGAAATGCCCACCAGCAGGCCCTCTTCGCGGGCCGAGCGACGGGCCATCTCCTTGGCCGCCTCGGCCTCGACCTGGATGACCCCGTCAAGAAGTTCCGTGTCGAGGTTGCGGGGAATGAAGCCGGCACCGATGCCCTGGATGGGGTGCGGGCCCGGCTTGCCACCGCTGATCACGGGCGACGCGGTGGGCTCCACCGCGTACACCTTGAGTTTCGGCCACAGGGACTTGAGGTGGCGCGCGCAGCCGGTGATGTGGCCACCGGTGCCGACGCCGGTGATCAGGGCGTCGAGCCCGCTCGGAAAATCAGCAGCGATCTCGGCCGCGGTCGTGCGCACGTGCACGTCGATGTTGGCCGGGTTCTCGAACTGCTGCGGCATCCAGGCCCCAGGCGTCTGGGCGACCAGTTCGGCGGCGCGCGCAATGGCGCCATTCATGCCTTTCTCGCGCGGCGTGAGCTCGAAGCTCGCACCGTAGGCGAGCATCAGCCGCCGCCGTTCGATGCTCATGCTCTCGGGCATGACGAGCACGAGGCGGTAGCCCTTCACTGCGGCCACCATGGCCAGGCCCACGCCGGTGTTGCCCGAGGTGGGCTCGATGATGGTGCCGCCCGGCTTGAGCCGGCCGTCCTGTTCCGCCGCTTCAACCATGGCCAGCGCGATGCGGTCCTTGACGGAACCGCCCGGGTTGGCCCGCTCGCTCTTCACGTACACGCTGTGGCTGGTGCCGAACAGGCGGTTGATGCGGATGTGGGGCGTGTTGCCGATGGTGTGCAGAACGTTCTGGGCCAGCATGGTGTTCTCCGGTCGTGGTGGCAAATTATCAGTGCACTGCAACGATAATCCACCCATGTTTGCTCCCCTCCAGAATGACAGCTTCCTGCGCGCCTGTCTGCGCCAGCCCACCCCGCACACCCCGGTCTGGCTGATGCGTCAGGCGGGTCGCTACTTGCCGGAGTACCGCGACACGCGGGCGAAGGCGGGCAGTTTCATGGGGCTGGCCACCAACACCGACTACGCGACCGAGGTGACGCTGCAGCCGCTCGAGCGCTATGCACTCGACGCCGCCATTCTCTTCAGCGACATCCTCACCGTGCCGGACGCCATGGGCCTCGGGCTGAGCTTCGCCATCGGAGAGGGCCCCAAGTTCGCCACGCCGGTGCGCGACGAGGCGGCTGTGGCCCGCCTGGCGGTGCCCGACATGGACCGTCTGCGCTATGTCTTCGATGCGGTCACTTCGATCCGCCGCGCGCTGAACGGCCGCGTGCCCCTCATCGGCTTCTCGGGCAGCCCGTGGACGCTCGCCTGCTACATGGTCGAAGGCCAGGGCTCGGACGACTACCGCCTCGTCAAGTCCATGATGTACAGCCGGCCCGACCTCATGCACCGCATGCTGGCCGTGAACGCCGAGGCCGTGGCGCAGTACCTGAACGCCCAGATCGACGCCGGCGCCCAGGCGGTGATGGTGTTCGACAGCTGGGGTGGGGTGCTGGCCGACGGGGCCTTCCAGGAATTCAGCCTGGCCTACACCCGCCGTGTGCTCGCGGCCCTCAAACGAGAGCACGACGGCCAGCGCATTCCCCACATCGTCTTCACCAAGGGCGGCGGGCTGTGGCTGGAGGAGATCGCCGACTCGGGGGCGGACGTCGTCGGCCTCGACTGGACGGTGAACCTCGGGCGCGCGCGCCGCCTGGTGGGCGACCGGGTCGCGTTGCAGGGCAACCTCGACCCGAACGTGCTGTTCGCGCCAGCCGAGCAGGTACGGGCCCAGGCCATTGCCACCCTCGACAGCTTCGGAGCGCCGGCCAACCCGGACGGCAGCACGGCCGGCCACATCTTCAACCTCGGGCACGGCATCAGCCAGTTCACTCCGCCCGAAAACGTGAAGGTGCTTGTGGACACGGTGCACGAGCACTCGAAGCGTCAGCGCCAGACGGGCGCGTGAGCGCCGGCTTCGCTGAACACTCATGCAATTGCCAGTAAGCAGTCGCTCAGGCTTGACTTATCCCCAAAAAACCGCTTCCGAGAGCCAAAGCGGTGCGGAGAAGTACCGACCTTGAGCGTTCTGCGAGACGCGTCGTAAGTTGTTGATTTTATTAGTTTCACGAGGTGCCGCGAAAGTGGGCAATCCAAGCGGAAGCCAAACAGATCAACGTCTTAGCGACGCTGTGGGCAGTTTACCCACAAAGTTATCCACAGCTCCGGTGGAGAAACGTAAAAGCGCTCTGGAATCATGGCCTTGCGAGACTTCCTTCAAGACGATCTGAACTTTGGATCGTAAATTGACCCTTGCAGACGAGCCCGAACTGCACCGCGTCGCGGTGGCCGTCGATGCGCCGCTGCATTCCGGGTTGAGAGGTGCGCTGGATTACCTGAGTGAGCAGGCACTGGCACCCGGGACATTGGTGCGCGTACCGCTCGGTCGCCGGGATGTGCCGGGCATCGTCTGGTCGGGGACCGATGCGGGCAGCGCGGGAGAGCACGCACTCAAGCCGGTGGCCTCGGTGCTCGGGTCCTTGCCGCCTCTGGCCCCGCGTTGGTGCGACCTGATCCAGTTCGCTGCGCAGTACTACCAACGCGGCTTGGGCGAGGTGGCGCTGGCGGTCCTGCCGCCGGAACTCCGCAAGCTGGACGACGAGGGCCTGGGCAGTCGCATCGCCCGGCTTCGCAAGTCGCTCGCCAAACCCCTGCCGGAACGGCCGCGCCCCTCGCTGCCCGAACTGACACCGGGGCAGGCCGAGGTGCTCGCCGGGTTGGCCGCCGCCACGCAGCCCGGGCAGGCGCCCGTGGTGCTGCTGCACGGGCTGACCGGCAGCGGCAAGACGGAGGTCTATCTGCGAGCCGCCGAGGCAGCGCTTGCCGGCGGACGGCAAGTGCTGGTGCTGGTGCCCGAGATCAACCTGACGCCGCAGCTGGAGGCGCGCTTCGCCGAGCGCTTCGCTGCCGGGCCGGTGCCCCGGCGGATCGTCTCCCTTCACAGTGGACTCACCCCGGCGCAGCGCCTGAAGAACTGGCTCACTGCCCACCTGGGTCTGGCCGACCTGGTGCTCGGGACGCGCATGGCCGTCTTCGCGCCGCTGCCGCGGCTCGGCCTGATCGTGGTGGATGAAGAGCACGACCCGTCCTTCAAGCAGCAGGAGGGCGCCCGCTATTCCGCGCGCGACCTGGCCGTCTACCGCGGCAAGCTGGAAGGGGCCTGCGTCCTGCTGGGCTCCGCCACCCCTTCACTGGAAAGCTGGCAGCGGGCCGAGGAAGGGCGCTACCTTCGGCTGACCTTGCCGAGCCGCGTGGGCGGGGGCGCCTTGCCGACCGTTCGCATCGCCGACATGAACCTGCTGCCCAAGGTGCGCGGGGCCACCACGGCACTCGCTCCCCAGTTGGTGGCCGCCCTCGCCGCCCGCATCGATCGTGGCGAGCAAAGCCTCGTGTTTCTCAACCGACGCGGCTATGCACCAGTCCTGCACTGCACCGACTGCGGCTGGAAGAGCGGTTGTCCCCACTGCAGCGCCTGGCGTGTCTTCCACAAGCTCGACCGCACGCTGCGCTGCCATCACTGCGGCCTGAGCCAGCCGGTGCCACGGGCCTGCCCGGACTGCGGCAACCTGGACATCGCGCCGCTCGGGCAGGGCACGGAGCGGCTGGAGGAACAGCTTGCCGCGGCCCTGCCTGGCGCGCGCATGGCCCGCATCGATGCCGACACCACCCGCCACAAGGGAGCGCTCGAGTCCAGCCTGTCGGCCGTGCATGCAGGGGAAGTCGATGTGCTGGTCGGCACGCAGATGATCACCAAGGGTCACGACTTCCGGCGCATCACCCTGGTGGCGGCCGTGAATCCCGACAGCGCCCTCTTCAGCAGCGACTTCCGGGCGCCCGAACGCCTCTTCTCGCTGTTGATGCAGGCAGCCGGACGGGCCGGCCGGGACGCGTCGCGAGCCGGGCACAGCGAGATGTGGGTGCAGACCTGGCACCCGACTCACCCGGTGTACACGGCCTTGCGCCAGCATGACTTCCATGCCTTCGCTGCCAGCCAGCTGGCAGAGCGACGGATCGCCGGGCTCCCGCCCTTTGTCCACCTTGCCCTCCTGCGCGCCGAAGCGCGCACGCCGGAGGCCGCGCGCGCCTTCCTTGAATCGGCCGCAGCGCTTGCCGCCGGCCATCCGGGCGCGGCCTCGCTGCTGATCTACCCGCCGGTGCCGACCACCATCGCCCGGGTGGCCGGTGTCGAGCGCATGCAGATGCTCGTGGAAAGCGAATCCCGGGGCACGCTGCAGCGGGTGCTGACGCCCTGGATGGCCGAGCTCGCCGCCCTGCGCGGTGCCCACAAGGGCGTGCTGCGCTGGGCGCTCGACGTGGACCCTCTGGCCATTTGAGGCCCAGCGCGAGGAGCCGTCTGCGAGTCGACCTCGAACGGCTCGCGGTGGTCAGCGATAGACCGACTCGCCGCTGGCGTCGCGCCAACGCGTTTCGAAGTGGGCGGCGTCGTCCGCGTTGCGCGGCTTCACGGCCATCAGGATGCCGCCTTCGCGGATGCCCGCGTCATAGGCCTTGACGCGTTCTTCCGGAATGCCCCAGCCGATGAGCGCGCCGACGATGCCACCCGTGGCAGCGCCTGCACCGGCGCCGGCGAGGGCTGCCGCCAGCGGTCCGGCGATCACGAGGCCCAGGCCCGGAACGGCCAGGGTGGTGCCCACGGCCGCAATCGCGGCGGCGATCGCACCGACGGTGCCGCCGATGGCGCCGCCCACGCCCGCGCCTTCGGCAGCCTTGTTGCCGAGTTCGGTGGTGCGGGTGTCGTCCGCGAAGTGGCGCTGGCGCGTGTCGTCCGACATCACGAGGTTGACGTCGTCCTTGTCGTAGCCACGCTCTTGCACCGATTGGTAGGCGCGCTCGGCGCTGTCACGGTCGCGGAAGAGGCCGGTGACGAGGGGTTCGGTGTTGCTCATGGGAATCTCCTGGCAGCCGCCCTGCCGGGATGGCGGGCGAGCCCAGAGAATGCCGCCGCACGCTCGGTCGGTGCAGCGGACGAGCGCCTGCCCGGCGGTGAGCGGCTTCCTACAGTCAGCGGCGGACGCTGGCGAGGAAGCGGGCGTAGCGTTCGCGTACCAGCGGCATGGACAGCATCACCGCCGCCGAGGCGGCGAGCGCCATGGGCAGCAGCGAGCCGGTGGCCTCGATCGACCAGGCGCCTGCGACGATGAGCAGCTGTCCCAGGGCGTAGAGGCGGGTGTTGCGTTGGCGGAGGAACTGGCGCATGGGACGGTGCTGAGAGCGTCGACGATGCGCCAGTGTGACCCGCCAGCGCCGCGCCGGACCTTCAAAAAACGGGGATAACGCACGCCCGCGCCGGGCGCGCGCGCCGCCGCCCTCCTCAGACGAGCAGGCCCGGAATCTGCGCCACGAGCGCCTGGCGCTGCTTGGTCGCCGCCCCGAGGAGCGCGAAGCCGAGCAACTGCCCGTCGCCACTGTGGAAGCGGGCGTCGCATCCGTCGTCGCTCAGCTCGACGGTCCAGGCGCCGGAGGCATCGAGCGGTGGCGGGCAGACCACGGTCGGGCAGGCCGGCGTCTTCACGGTCACCGGCATGGCCGGATACACCACCGGCGTCGGCGTGCCGGCGAGCGTGGCGGCGAGCGCGCGTGCCTGCTGCATGATGGGCATCACGTAGGGCAGCGTGTGTCCATCCACTTCGGCGCAATCGCCGAGCGCGTGCACGTTCGGTGCGCTCGTGGACAGCAGCCGGTCGGTCGCGATGCCGCGGTTCACCCGCAAGCCCGCGGCCGCTGCCAGTTCGGTGCGCGGCCTCAGCCCCACGGCGGACAGGACGAGTTCCGCGTCGAGCTGGCTGCCATCGCTCAGCTGAAGGCGCGTGGCGTGGCCGGCACGTTCGGCACGGGTGACGGATACCCCGAAGCGGAAGGCCGCGCCCGCCTCGGTGAGCCGTTGCTGCATCCGTTCGCTCGCCGCCTCGGGCAACAGTCGGGGCAGCACGCGTGGGGCGAGGTCGATCACCGTCGGAGAGATGCCGCGCGACAGCAGGTCGTTGGCGAACTCGCAGCCGATGAGGCCCGCACCCAGCACGGCCACGCGGGTGACACCGTCGAGGCGGCTGGCGAAGCGGGCATAGTCGTCGAGGTCGTTCACCGAGAGGATGTCCGCCGCGGCGTCGCCTTCGATGGGCAAGCGGATGGGATCGGCACCGACCGCGAACACCAGGTCGCGCCAGGTGAGGGTGCGGCCATCTTCGAGCGTGAGGCTCCGGGCGGCGGTATCGATGTGGCGGACCGCGCTCTGGGCATGCAGCGTCGCGTCCAGCTCGGCGGCCATCTTGGCGCTGTCCTTCATGACCAGGCTGGCCGCGCTCTTGTTGCCCGCCAATGCGTTCGAGAGCATGGGCTTGGAATAGAAGCCGCCGTGGTCGCGGCTGATCAGCACGAGAGGCGTCTGCTTGTCGAGCTTGCGAAATTCGCGGGCGAGGTTGAAACCGGCAAGGCCGGTGCCGAGGATGACGACGGGTGTGGACATGGCGTGGAACTGAAGGGAAGCGCGTAGCCTACCGCACCCATTGAAAAAGCCGGGCTCCGGTTCCATCTGTGAGCAGTTGATCTTCAGGAAGCCGGCCGTGCCGACCTTGCTCATCGTCCTTGGACTGGCCGCGCTGTGGATCGCCTGGCTGGTGACCGAACCGTGGTTCACCGAGCGCCGCCGCGCCCGCTGGCGCGCCTTGCCGTTCCCGGCTGAGTGGCGCGCCATCCTGCGGCGCAGGGTGCCGTGTGTGCGGGCCCTCCCGACCGACCTGCAGCTGCAGCTCAAGCGTCACATGCAGGTGTTCCTTCGCGAGAAGGCCTTCATCGGTTGCCAGGGCTTCGAGATCACCGACGAGGTGCGCGTCACCATCGCCGCCCAGGCCTGCCTGCTGCTGCTCAACGGACCGGGCCGCTACTACCCGGGGTTGCGGCAGATCCTGGTCTATCCCGGCGCATTCATGGTGGACCGGGTCCATGCCGACGGCAACGGCGTTCAACAGGACCAGCGCCGTGTGCTCTCGGGCGAATCGTGGTCGCAGGGACAGGTCATCCTGTCCTGGCAGGACGCGGTTGACGGCGCGGCCTCGGCCGACGACGGCCAGAACGTGGTCATCCACGAATTCGCCCACCAGCTGGACCAGGAGAACGGTTCGGCCAACGGAGCGCCGCACCTGTCGCCCGGTCAGCGCCGCGCGCAGTGGGCCGCGGTCATGGGCCGGGCCTTCGCCGACCTGCAGCGCCGCGCGGAGCACGGCGAGCCCTCGCTGCTCAGCCATTACGGTGCCACGGATCCGGCCGAGTTCTTCGCGGTCGCGTCCGAGGTGTTCTTCGAGCAGCCCGCGCAGCTCGCCGTCGAACTTCCCGAGGTGCATGCGGAGCTGGTGGCGCTCTACCGCATCGACCCTTCGAGTTGGTGACGCGCGGCCATTCCCGTGGTTGCCGGAGGTCGCTTGGGGCCTGATGGGCCGTTCAGCGCGGTGGGGGCGGGTGCTTCCTGGGAACGGTCGAGGGCGACCCCGGCCCGCCGTTGGGGGACCGGGGCCGAGCCGCATCAGGTGCGGGGCGTGGCCTCCTTGGCCACCGACAGCGCGGGGCTGGAACCCGCTGCGCGCGCCGCCGCTTCCACCTTGGCAGCAACGGCCTGCCCGTAGGCGGGGTCTGCGCGGGTAAAGTGGGCGATCTGGCGCTGCTGGATCTCGGCCGGCACGCCGGCCATGGCGCCTGCGATGTTGCTGGTGAGTCGATCGCGCGCGTCGGCTGTCATCAGCCGGAAGAGGTTCCCGGCCTGCGTGAAATCGTCCGCGACGCCCCGGTCGTCATGGCGAGCTGCCGTGCCCTGCAGTGGCAGTCCGGGTTCGCCGTGGCCGAGGCTGCCGGACGGCTGGCCCGAGGCCACCACCGGGTCGTAGTTGCGTGCCGAGCCGCCGTTGTGCACCGCCATGGCGCCGTCGCGCTGATGGTGGTGGAACGGGCAGCGCGGCCGGTTCACCGGCAGTTGCTGGTGGTTGGTGCCCACGCGGTACAACTGCGCGTCGTGATAGCCGAAGAGGCGGCCCTGCAGCATCTTGTCGGGGCTGAAGCCGAGCCCCGGCACGACGTTGGCCGGGGAGAACGCCGCCTGTTCCACGTCGGCGTGGTAGTTGTCCGGGTTGCGGTTGAGCTCCAGCACGCCCACCGGAATGCGGGGAAAGTCCTTGTGAGGCCACACCTTGGTGACATCGAACGGACTCCAGCCGGTGCGTGCCTCGAAGTCGGCCGCCTCGTCTTCGCGCATCACCTGCAGGTAGACGTCCCACTTGGGAAACTGGTTCTGGTCGATGGCGGTGAAGAGGTCGCGTTGCGCGTAGTCCGGGTCGGTGCCCGCGAGGCGCACGGCCTCGGCGGCTTCCAGGTTCTTGATGCCCTGCCGCGTCTTGAAGTGCCACTTGCACCACACGCGCTCGCCCGCGGCATTGATGAGGCTGAAGGTGTGGCTGCCGAAGCCATCCATGTGGCGGTAGCCGTCGGGCGTGCCGCGGTCCGAGAACAGGATGGTGACCTGGTGCAGCGATTCCGGCGCGCGGCTCCAGAAGTCCCACATCATCGTCGCCGACTTGAGGTTGGTCTGCGGATCGCGCTTCTGCGTGTGGATGAAATCGGGAAACTTGATGGCGTCCTTGATGAAGAACACCGGCGTGTTGTTACCCACCAGGTCCCAGTTGCCTTCCTCGGTGTAGAAGCGCAGTGCGAAGCCGCGGGGGTCGCGCTCGGTGTCCGCCGAGCCCTTCTCGCCGCCCACGGTTGAAAAGCGCAGGAAGGTCTCGGTGGTCTTGCCGACCTCGCTGAAAAGGCGGGCCTTGGTGAACCGGGTGATGTCGTGCGTGACCGTGAAGGTGCCGTACGCCGCCGAGCCCTTGGCGTGCACCACGCGCTCGGGAATGCGCTCGCGGTTGAAGTGCTGCAGCTTCTCGATGAGGTGGAAGTCCTGCAGCAGCACGGGGCCGCGCGCACCGGCGGTGATGGAGTTCTGGTTGTCGGCCACCGGAATGCCGGAGGCGGTGGTCAAGCGGGTCGTGTCGGTCATGGGGCTTCCTCGTCTTCAGTGAACCCGGCCATTGGCTTGCGGGAGTGAAGGCAGTTTGCGAGCGCCGCTCGGTTTGAGGAAGTTGATTGATCAAACCGCTGCGATAGCATTTTGCGTGACCTGCGGCGGAGGGGCGCGTAAAGTGTCGACACCTCGTCCAGGTCATCTTGTTTCCGGAGCCGACATGCCCTACCCCCGACTCGCTGCCACCGGCCGCTTCTTCGGCCGTCTCTGGTGGCTGCTCGATGGCAGCCGCCGCGTGGTGCTGAACCTCATCTTCCTCGTGATCGTCGTGTGGCTGGTCGTTGCGTTGTTGCGCGGCGGCGCGGCGCCGCTGGGCGAGCGCACGGCGCTGGTCCTCAGCCTGCGCGGCCCGCTCGTGGAGCAGCGCTCGGCCACGGCGCGCGACACCGCCCTCGCGCAGGTCGGCGCCGGCCGCGCGCCGGTGAGCACCCAGCTGCGCGATGTGCTCACGGTGCTCGACGCGGCCGGCCGCGACGACAGCATCCACACCGTCCTGCTCGTGCTTGACGAATTCCGGGGTGCGGGGCTGCCGGCCCTGCGTGAGGTGGCGGGTGCCCTCGGGCGCTTCCGCGCCACCGGCAAGAAGGTGGTGGCCTGGGGCAGCAACTACGACCAGCGCCAGTACTTCCTGGCCGCACACGCCGATGAGGTGCTGATGCACCCGATGGGCGTGCTGTTCGTGCAGGGCCTGGGCGGACACCGCAACTACTACCGCGAGGCGCTCGACCGCGTCGGCGTGACGGTGAACCTGGTACGCGCCGGCAGCTACAAGAGCGCAGGCGAGATCTACGTGGCCGACGGCCCTTCGCCCGAGTCGGTCGAGTCGAGCCGGCTTCTCTACGACGGTCTGTGGGCCACGTACACCGAAGGCGTCGAGAAGGCCCGGCGCCTGCCGCCCGGCACGCTCATGAAGCTCATCGAGGACCTGCCGCAGCGGCTCGCCGCCACGGGCGGCGATGCGGCCCGGCTGGTGCTGGAGCACAAGCTGGTGGACGGCCTCAAGACCCGTGACGAGTTGCGCGACCTGATGATCGAACGCGGTGCCGCCTCGGCCGACGGCAAGACATTCCGACAGGTTGCCTTCGACGCCTACCTCGCGCGCCAGGTGCCGCGGCTGACGGGCGATGCGGTGGGCGTGGTGGTGGCCGAAGGCGGCATCGTCGACGGTCCTGCGCCCGCGGGCACGGTGGGCGGCCTGTCGACCGCAGAGCTCATTCGCCAGGCGCGCCTCGACGAGCACATCAAGGCGATCGTCCTGCGCGTCAATTCGCCGGGTGGCAGCCCCTACGGCTCGGAGCTCATCCGGCGGGAGCTGGAGCTGACCCGCAAGGCCGGCAAGCCGGTGGTGGTGTCGATGGGCGACATCGCCGCGTCCGGTGGCTACTGGATTTCCATGGCCGCGGACGAAGTGGTGGCCGACCCGGCGACCGTCACCGGGTCCATCGGCGTGTTCGCGCTGCTGCCGCGCGCCGACCGTGCGCTGGAGAAGCTCGGTGTGCATGCCGAAGGGGTGACCACCACCTGGCTTGTCGGCGCGGGCGACCCGCGCCTGCCACTTGACCCTCGCTTCAATGCCGTCCTGCAGACCCACATCCAGCACGTCTACGGGCAGTTCACCGGGCTGGTCGCCCGCGCACGGCAGCGTTCGCAGGCGGAGGTGGATGGCGTGGCGCAGGGCCGCGTCTGGACGGGCGCCCAGGCCCTGGAGCGCGGCCTCGTCGACACCCTCGGGGGCATCGACGTGGCGCTTCAATCCGCAGCCCGTCGAGCCAAGCTCGAAGGGCCGCCGCGGGTGCTCTACATCGAGCCCGATCGCAGCCGCTTCGACCGCGTGCTGGGACTGATCGGCAGCACGGTCGCTGGCGTGGCCGCGGATGAACTGGAGGCGCGGCTGCCGGGGCTGCCGGTGCCCGCGGCGGCGCGGGCCGCGGAGCAGGAGATGGGCTGGCTGCTACGCCAGGCCGACGGGAACAACCCGTTCGCCTCGCTGGCGCACTGCCTCTGCTCGCCCTACTGAAGCTGCAGCAGCCGCGGCACCCAGGCCGTCAGGGCCGTGAAGCTGAGGAAGGACAGCACGGTGCTGGCCATGATGATGCGCGCCACCCGGCCGTTGTCGGCCTGGTAGCGCTCGGCCAGCATGGAAACGTTGCTGGCGCTGGGCAGCGCCGCGGCGAGCACCAGCACGGCCAGCCCCTCGTCCGGCAGCGGCCAGCCCGCGGCCCGTGCCGCGAGCCCCGTCGCCAGCACCAGCAGCGGATGGACGAAGAGCTTGACGAGTGCCACCGGCAGGAAGCGCGACGGCGGCGTGCGGGTGTGGGCGTGTCGCCCGGCCCGCCACAACACCGCGCCGATGGTGAACAAGGCCACCGGCGATGCGGCGTCCGCCAGCATCCGGACCACCTCGTTCACCGGACCGGGCAGGACGAGGCCGGAGGCCGCCAATGCGGCTCCCGCCGCGATCGCCCACGGCAGCGGATTCGTGAACGCGCCGCGCAGGGCCCGCGCCCAGCCGGCCGGACCGCGTCCTCCAGCGGACTCGGCGAGCGCGAGGCACAGTGAACTGGTCAGCACCAGGTCGACCAGGATGGTGGTGATGACCGGCCCGGCCGCCCGTTCGCCGAACAGCGCCACCAGCAGCGGCACGCCCATGAAACCGGTGTTCGGGAAGGCGGCGACCAGGGCGCCGAAGGCGGCGTCCTTGGCGCCCTCCTGCCGCCGCGTCAGTGCCATCGTGAGGGCCACCACCGCGAGCGCGCAGACCGCGTAGGTGCCCATCAGGCCCGGGTCGATGAGCTGGGCGAAGGGCATGCTGGCCCCGAAGCGCAGCAGCAGGCAGGGCAGCGCGAAGAACAGGACGAAGGCGTTGAGACCGGGGATCGCCGACTCCGGCAGCATGCCGCGCCGTGCGGCCAGGTAGCCTCCGAGCACGAGCGCGAAGAACGGGAATGTGACGGCGAAGATGGACGACATGGCGCCGCAGTATCGCCGCAGCGCGACGGCCCGACACGTTCAGGCCCGCACTGCGCCTGGCCGTCCGGCCGCCACCTCGAAACGCGCCGCCGTGCGGATCGTGGCGCTCGGGTCGGCGGCGTCGCTCACCACGCGGAGCCGTGCTTCCAGCCGTTCGGCCTGCAGCCGGAACGCCACGTAGCCTCGCTCGTCGGTCCGGCCGTAGCGGACATGCGGGTTCCAGGGCAAGGCTTCGTCGAGGCGCGCCTGCGAACGGCCGCGGCTGCTGATGGACGTGCCGCAGAACTCGCTGGCAATCACCGGCGTGCCCGGGTCGTCGGCGCGCTGGTGCAGGTCGCAGACATAGTTGGCGTGGGCGTCGCCGCCCAGCACCACCGGGTTGGCCACCCGTTTCGCCGCCAAGGTGTCGAGCAGGCGCTGGCGAGCGGCCGGGTAGCCGGACCAACCGTCCGTCCAGTGACGGGCAACGTCGGCGCGCCAGGTGAAGGGCGCCATCAGCGCCTGCTGTGCGATGAAATCCCATCGTGCGCTTCCCTGCCCCAGCCCGTCGGCCAGCCACTGCTCCTGGGCGGTGCCCAGCAGCGAGCGGTGCGCCTCGGCCAGGGCGGGGCAGTCGGCCCCATCCACCGTGTTGCCGCCGCCCAGGCCGGGCAGCGCGCACGCCTGCGGGTCGCGGTACTGGCGGGTGTCCAGCACATGGAAGCGCGCCAGCGCACCCCAGTCGAAGCGGTCGAAGACCTGCAGGTCCGAACCGACGGGGCGCGTGGAGGGCGGCAGGGGCATGTGCTCCCACCAGGCTCGATAGGCCTGCAGCCGCCGTCGCAGGAAGCGGCGGTTGAGCACTGGCGAGTGGTCGGCGGCGTAGTCGTTCTGCACTTCGTGGTCGTCCCAGGTCACGAGCCACGGTGCGCTGGCGTGGATGCGCTGCAGGTCCGGATCGCTCTTGTACTGCGCGTAGCGGGCACGATACTGCGTCAGGGTATGGGTGCCGACCAGCCCCTCGTGGCGGCGCACGGCGCCGGGCGGCGAGGGGTACTCGTAGATGTAGTCGCCCAGGAACAGCACCAGGTCGGGCGACTCGTCCGCCAGGTGACGCCACGCCGCGTAGTGCCCGTGGTCCCAGCGCTGGCAGGACCCGATGGCGAACGTGACGGGCTCGAGGCTGCCAGGTGCCGGCGCCGTGCGCGTGCGCCCGGTGGCCGACACCTGGCCCATCGCGAAGAACCGGTACCAGTACCAGCGACTTGGCGACAGCCCGAGCGGCTGCAGGTGCACGCTGTGCCCCCAGTCGGCCTCGGCGGTGACGGTGCCGCGGCGAACGATGCGGCGAAACGCCTCGTCCTCGGCCAGTTCCCAGCGCACCGGCTCGCTCGGTCCCGGGCGCGCCTCGGGCGACAGGCGGGTCCAGAGCACGAGGCTGTCCGGCCGCGGGCAGCCGGAGGCGACGCCGAGGCTGAAGCAGGGCGTCGGCTTGCCGAGGCGGCCGCAGGCCACCAGAGCGGGGGCGCTCGCGGCACCGAGCACCAGGGAGATGAGCGAGCGGCGGGAGGGGTCCGGCGAGAACGGCATCGGCAGCGCGGCAGCAGGGCCAGGACACTAGCACAGAGCGCGTTGCGGGGTCATGGCCGCTGCTCGCTATGATCCCCGGCCTCCCTTGTTCGACTTCGACCGGACCGCGCCTCACATGTCTGCCGATGCCCCCTCGCTGAACGAAGCCCAGATGGCTGCCGTGCACCACCTCGACGGTCCCTGCCTGGTGCTGGCGGGGGCGGGCTCGGGCAAGACGCGGGTCATCACGCACAAGATCGCGCGGCTCCTGCAGGCCGGTTATGCGCCGGGGCAGATCGCTGCCATCACCTTCACCAACAAGGCCGCCCAGGAAATGCGCGAGCGCGCCAAGGACCTGATCGGCGGGCGGGCCGCCAAGCACCTCGTCATCAGCACCTTCCACTCGCTCGGCGTGCGGCTGCTGCGCGCGGAAGGCGCCCGGCTCGGCCTGAAGGAGAAGTTCAGCATCCTCGACAGCGATGACGTGGCCGGCATCCTGAAGGACGCGGGCGGCACGACCGACATCAACCAGGCCCGCCGCTGGCAATGGACCATCAGCCTCTGGAAGAACCAGGGCTTCGACAGCGAGCAGGCCGAGGCTGCCGCCCTCGATGACGACGAGCGCGTCACCGCGCGGGTGATGCGGCGCTACGAGGAGCGGCTGGCGGCGTACCAGGCAGTGGACTTCGATGACCTGATCAGCCTGCCGCAGAAGCTGCTGCAGCGCGACGAGGAGTGCCGCACCAAGTGGCAGAACACCCTGCGCTATGTGCTGGTGGACGAGTACCAGGACACCAACGCCATCCAGTACGAGCTGCTGAAGTCGCTGGTCGGCGAGCGGGCCATGTTCACGGCGGTGGGCGACGACGACCAGAGCATCTACGGCTGGCGCGGCGCCACCATCGAGAACCTGCGGCGTCTGCCCCAGGAATACCCCAACCTGAAGGTCATCCCGCTGGAGCAGAACTACCGTTCCACCGGCTACATCCTGCGCGCCGCCAATTGCGTGATCGGCAACAACCCGAAGCTCTTCGAGAAGAAGCTGTGGAGCGCCTTCGGGGACGGCGAGCCCGTGGCCCTGATCGAGTGCGACAACGAGGAGCACGAGGCCGAGCGTGCCGTGGCGCGCATCCAGAGCCTGCGCGGCCAGGGCGGCGAGGTGGGGTTCAAGGACTTCGCCGTCCTCTACCGCGCCAACCACCAGGCTCGCGTGATCGAGAAGGCCTTCCGCAAGGCGAACATTCCGTACAAGGTCTCGGGCGGACAGAGCTTCTTCGAACGCGCCGAGATCCGTGACCTGTGCGCCTGGCTGCGCCTGCTCGTCAACAACGACGACGACCCGGCGTTCCTGCGGGCGGTCACCACGCCCAAGCGCGGCATCGGCCACCAGACCCTGGCGAGCCTAGGCGAGTTCGCCGGCAAGTGGAAGGTGAGCCTATTCGAGGCGCTGTTCGCCGAAAGCCTGGGCGCTTCGCTGAAGGCCGCGGCCGTGGCGTCGCTGCACGAGTTCGGCCGCGCGGTGAACGACCTGGAATACCGGGCACGGCACACCACCGGTTCGGAGGAGGCCAAGGCCCTGCTGATGGGCTGGCTCAAGGACATCGACTACGAGAAGCACCTTTACGAGGGCGAGGACAGCGAGAAGGTCGCCGCGGGCCGGTGGTCCAACGTCATGGACTTCGTCGACTGGATCGCCAAGCGCTGCGGCGGCCAGCTCGAGAACGATGGCGGCGTGACCTTCGAGACCGAGCGCAAGAGCGTGCTCGACGTTGCCCAGACCATCTCGGTCATCATCAGCCTCGCCGAGCGCGGCGACGAGCAGGACGTGGTGACGCTCTCCACCTTGCACGCCTCCAAGGGCCTCGAATGGCCGCACGTCGTGCTGGCCGGGGTCAACGAAGGCCTGCTGCCCTTCCGCAGCGAGGACGAGGACATGACGCCGCAGCGCCTGGAAGAAGAGCGGCGCCTGATGTACGTCGGCATCACGCGGGCCCGGCGGACCCTGGCGGTGAACGTGCTGCGTCGGCGCAAGAAGGGCCGGGAATTCGTTCAGGGCGTGCCGAGTCGCTTCATCGCCGAGATGAAGCTCGACGAGGTGGGCGCGAAGGAAGACCCGCGCGAGAAGCTCAAGGCCCTGCGCGCCGCGGCAGCCGCGCGGGCGGCGCAGGCCGTGCCGCCGCAGGCCGAGCCGGCGGGCTGAGGACGGGGTGGCCGCTGGTGCACCGGCACGCCGCGCCGGTGCCGGGCGGCCGCGCGGTCAAGCAGTCACACGGTCACGCGGCCGAGGCGATCACACGAAGCCGAGCTTCTTCGTCGTGTAGTTGCGCAGGTTGGGCAACACGCTGGTGAGCTGGCTGTCCGAGGCGCCGAACCAGCCCAGCAGGGTGGCGGCGTACTGGTCCACCGAGGTGGTGGGAATCCAGCGGCCCTGCAGTTCCCAGGATTCCACGCCGACGTCGTCGGCGCCGCCCAGGGTGAGGTCGGGGTAGGTGCCGTAGGTCGTGCCACCCTTCACCGCGCCCCCGAGCACGATGTGCTGGTTGCCCCAGGCGTGGTCGGTGCCGGTGCTGTTGTTGGGCTTGAAGGTGCGGCCGAAGTCGCTCTGGGTGAACGCCGTGACGGCGTCCGACAGGCCGAGCGCCTTCATGGCCGCGTAGAACGCGCCCAGCGCATCGCCCAGGCCCTGCAGCAGGTCGGCGTGCGCTCCTTCGGTCGGGCTGCCCGAGACGAGTTGGCCGCCGTGGGTGTCGAAGCCGCCCATCTGCGCGAAGAAGATCTGGCGGTTGCCCAGCACGGTGGCGTTGCCGGCCACGAGCTTGGCGATCTGGTACATCTGGCGGGCGATCGGCGTGGCGAGGGTCTTGTCGGCGCGCGTGAGCGAGGCGAAGGCCGTGTCGATGGCCGCGATGGTGCCGGCACTTCCGGGCTTCACTTTCACCAGGGCGCCGAGCCGGTCGGAGACGCTGAAGGCATTGCGCTGCGCGGCGGTGAAGGCCTCGCGCAATTCGAGCGACTGGCCCTCGGCGTAGAGCGCGTCCAGCGCCTTCTTGCGTGCGGCATTGGGCGCGTAGGTGAGGTCGGCCGGCTGGAGGTTGTAGGCACCGAAGGTGTCTCCGGGCGTTTCGGGCAGCACGAGCGGCGACTGGGTGTCCGACAGGCCGAAGCGCGGCGTGCCGCCGACCGAGATCACCGGATTGGCGGTGCCGAGCGCCACCGAGGCTCGCCCGCCCCAACCGGTGCGGGTCATGGTGTCGGTGGTGCCGTTTTCCCAGAGGTTCTGCTGGTCCGAGTGGGAGAAGAGGTTATCGGGAATCAGGTCCGAGCTGGCCGGCTCGGCGCGGAACTGCGCCTTGGTCATCGGCTTGTACAGCGTGCCCACGTTGAACACCGGCGCCAGCTTGCCGTCGGCCCACACCGGAGCCAGGCCGGCCAGCGCGGGGTGCAGGCCATAGGAGGTCCCGGTCAGCGGGCGCAGGCTGGCGACCGGCAGGTGCAGGCCCGCGCGCACGGCCTTGTACTGGTTGTGGCGGGCGGCATCGGTCGGCACGATGGTGTTCAGGCCGTCGTTGCCTCCATACAGGAAGATGCAGACAAGCGCCTTGTAGTCGGCCGCATAGGCGGGGCGCGCCGCGAGCATCAGGTTGCCGAGCGTGCCGGCGCCCAGGGCGCCGGCGAGGCCGAGGCCCGATCGGGCGAGCCATTCGCGGCGGCTCATGGCGGCAGCGGGGGCGGCGTGGTGGTGGTGTGTCATGTCGGTTCCCCCGGGATCAGCGTTGCACTTGGTACTGCGGCGAGCCGAACACCAGGTAGGCGGCGGTCTTCACACGGTTGAGGTTGGCGTTGGTGCCGCCCGGCGAGGCTTCCACCGCGCGGATCACCTCGGCCCTCGGGCCGGCCGGCAGCGCCTGGCCGAGCGCCAGCAGGGAGAGGCGGTCCACCAGCTTGGCGGCGTCCGGTGCATCGGCGGTGAACGCGCTCAGGTTCACGGTCGTCCCCAGCGGGTTGGGCACGCCGGAACTGGCGGCGGTCGTGCCGCCCCAGTCGATGAGGTAGGTGAGGAAGTTCAGCCGGCTGAGCGCGGTGTTGGCGTTGTGGATGCCGAAGGTCGGGCCGACCAGCTGCGTGCCCGCCACCGGGTAGTCCGGCGGGTAGAAGTTGAAGACCGACGGCGGCCTGAACATGTGCTGGCGCATCATGCCGCCCCACCACCAGCTGAGCGCGTTGCCGTCGCTGCTGCCGTTCAGCGCGCGCAGCACGCCGGTGAACATCTGCACCGGCTCGCGCAGCTTGCCGCCCGTGGCGGTGGTGGATGCACTGCGCGCCTCGGCGTCGAGCAGGACCGCGGCCACCGTGGCGGCCAGGTCGCCCCGCTTGCCGGTGCCGAAGGTCTGGTACTTGCCGGCATTGAAGGCGGCGGCCACGCGACCGACATAGGCGCGCGAGGGATTGCTCGTCACCAGGTGCTGGATGAGCTGGCGGCCGATGAAGGGCGCCGTGTTCGGGTGCGCCATCAGGCTGTCGAGCACGGTGTTCAGCGCCGTGTCGGCGGTGTGGCCCGCCGGCAGGGCGTAGGCGCCGAGCAGCGCGCGGGCCTGGGTGTCGTGGTATTTGTCCACCTTGACCATGTCGCCGCCGTAGTAGCGGCAGTTGGCGCCCGAGGGCCAGCAGCCATACGAGGTGGCGCCGCCGGCCGGGTACGTCCAGCCGGTCAGGGCGTAGGCGTAGCTGCGCACGGTTTCGTTGTCGTAGGTCGGCACACACTTGCCGGTCTTCAGCGCGCCATCGGCCTCGAGTTCGCAGGTGCCGATCGAGAACAGCTGCAGCAGTTCGCGGGCGTAGTTCTCGTTCGGCGCGTCCTTGTCGTTGTTCGCGTTGTTGAGAAAGTCGCCCATCAGCGGCGACAGCGTCACCTTGCGCAGCACGTCGCGGTAGTTGCCGAACGACAGGCTCAACAGATCGTTGTGGTACTTGCGAAAGCCGTAGGTGCCGCTCACCTCGATGCCGCTCACCACGACGATCTGCTGCAGCGCGAAGGCGACGCGCTGGCGCAGCTGGTCGGGCTGGGAGATCGCGTTGCGGTAGAAGTCCCAGAGCAGCGGTTCGGTCGATTGCCAGTCGCGCCAGCAGTCAGCGCCGCGCGTGGCGCAGAAGTCGCCGGCCGCGGTGTGCTTGTGCACCGAGTCGTCCCCGCCGCGGGTGTACCGGGAGGACACGGGCAGCGCCATCTGGGTCGAGAGCCACGCCGCGGGCCCCTGCGCCTTGATGCTCGTGACCAGGGATTCAGTGGGGCCGAACGAGGCCTGGTCGGCCAGGCGAACGGCGTCGGCGGTGGTTGTCGGAGCGGCGGGCGCCGGAGCAGGTGCCGGTGCCGGTGCAGGCGCCGGGCCGGGGGCCGGTGCGGGGCTGGGTGCCGGGGCTGGCGCGGGCGCCGAGGTGCCGGGGCCCGTGGTGCCGGGCGCGCTGCCCGTGCCGTCTGCGCCGCCCGTGCCCGTGGTCGGGCCGGGCGCGGGGCCGGATGCGGTCGCGGTGTCGCCGCTGCCACCGCCGCACGCGGCGAGCACCGCTGCCAGCAAGGCGGACGCCGTGGCGGTGGCCAGGCGGTGCCGGGCGGTCACGGGAAGGGAAGCGGCGGGGAGTCGATCAACCGGCATGGGGCACCTTGTCTGCTGGAGAGGGCGGGACGCACCCGGATCGCGCCCGCGGAGGGGCTCGGCCGATGCGGCGCAGCGGCGATTGCAGCAGGAAGGTGGGGTGGGGGCTGTTACCGGATGTGGGGAATTGTCATGCGGCTCAGCACATGCTCGGACATGCCGCGGGCGAGTTCGTGCTCACCCACGAACACCTTGCCCACTTCGTCCCGCTCGAGCAGTTCGGCCTCGCCCTCGTTGTGGCTGCGCACGATCACTTCGATGCCCGGGTTCAGCAGGCGGGCCGTCTCGGCCATCTTGCGCACGCTGAAAGCGTCGGGCACGGCGATGACGAGCATGCAGGCGCGGGCGATGTGGGCCTGGATGAGCACGGCGGGGTCCGCGGCATCGCCGGCCACGGCCGGCACGTGCTCGGCGCGCAGCTGTTCGACGATTTCCCGGTGCTCGTCGGCCACCACGTAGGGCACGCGGTGCTCGCGCAGGATGCGGGCGATGCGCCGACCGACCCGCCCGTAGCCCACGAGCACCACCTGCCCTTGCAGGAAACGGGCATCCACCGTGGTGGGCAGTTCCGCCAGCGGATCGTCACGCGCCTCGAGTCGGCGCGCCAGTGCGGAGTGCTTGCGGACCCAGGCCTGCACGGGCTCGATCGCTGCGAACAGGGCCGAATTGAGGGCAATGGATATGAGCGCTCCGGCCAGGATGAGACTGTGGCCGGCCGGGTCGAGCAATTCGAGTTTCATGCCCAGGCCGGCGAGGATGAAGGAGAACTCCCCGATCTGCGCGAGGCTCACACCCACCGTGAGCGCCGTGTTCAGGGGGTAGCGGAAGGCGAGTACCAGGGCGAACGCCGCAAGCGTCTTGCCCACCATGATGATCAGCACGACCGCCAACACCTTCAGCGGGTCGCTGACCAGCACGGCGGGATCGAACAACATACCGACTGACACAAAAAACAGCACCGAGAACGCATCCCGCAAGGGAAGCGACTCCTCGGCCGCTCGGTGGCTGAATTCCGACTCGCGCATCATCATGCCGGCGAAGAAGGCGCCCAGCGCGAACGAGACGTCGAAGAGGCGGGCGGACCCGTAGGCCACGCCGAGCGCGGCCGCGATGACGCAGAGCGTGAACAGTTCACGGGAACCGGTGCGGGCGACCAGCCACAGCAGCTTGGGAAAGGCCCAGCGGCCGACCACCAGCATCAAGGCGATGAACGCGGAGACCTTGGCGATGGTGATGCCCAGGGTGAAGAGCAGACCATGGCCGGGGTTCGAGCCGGCCAGTGCCTCGTTCGAGCCGCCCAGCAGGCCGGCCAGCGCGGGCAGCAGCACGAGCACGAGCACCATGACCAGGTCTTCCACCACCAGCCAGCCGACCGCGATCCGGCCGTTGACGGATTCGAGCACGCCGTGGTTCTCGAGCGCCCGCAGCAGCACCACGGTACTGGCCACCGACAGCGAGAGGCCGAACACCAACCCCGCTCCCAGGCTCCAGCCCCACAGGTGAGAGGTGGCCATGCCCATGAGCGTGGCGACAGTGATCTGCAGCAGCGCGCCGGGGATGGCGATGCGACGCACGGCGAGCAGGTCGGAGACCGAGAAGTGCAGGCCCACGCCCAGCATCAGCAGCATGACCCCGATCTCGGCCAGCTGCCCGGCCAGGCCGATGTCGGCCACGAACCCCGGCGTGCCCGGCCCGATGACGATGCCGGCCAGCAGGTAGCCCACCAGGGGCGGCAGCCGCAGCCGTGCCGCCAGGAAGCCCAGCACCATGGCCAGGCCCAGACCGACGGCAATGGTGGAGATCAGGCTGACGTCATGCGGCATGCGGCTCCTCCGGGTTGCGGGCCAGTTTATCGGCAGAAGCGAGAACGCCTCCGCAGGGGAGGCGTTCTGCCAGGGCGATGAAGGGTCAGGCCTTGGGGTCCGGGGCGACCTGGTGGTCGGCCATCAGTTCAAGGGCACGCACGAGGGCGGAGTGGTCCAGGTCCTTGAAGCCGTGTGCGGCGCAAGCCTGCATCAGCTGCGCGGCGCCCGCCGTCTGCGGCAGGGCGACGCCCAGCTCACGCGCGCCGGCCAGGGCCAGGCCGAGGTCCTTCTGGTGAAGCCCGATGCGGAAGCCCGGCGCGAAGGTGCGCTTGACCATGCGTTCGCCGTGCACCTCGAGGATGCGGGAGGAGGCGAAACCGCCCATCAGTGCCTGGCGAACCTTGGCCGGGTCGGCGCCTGCCTTGCTCGCGAACAGCAGGGCCTCGCCCACTGCCGCGATGTTCAACGCCACGATGATCTGGTTCGCCACCTTGCAGGTCTGGCCGTCGCCGTTGCCGCCGACCAGCGTGATGTTCTTGCCCATCAACTCGAAGAGCGGCTTGACGCGCTCGAAGGCCGCTTCGCTGCCGCCCACCATGATGGTCAGCGACGCTGCCTTGGCACCCACCTCGCCGCCGGAGACCGGTGCGTCGAGGTAGTCGCAACCGAGGGCGTTGATGCGCTCGGCGAAAGCCTTGGTTTCCAGCGGCGAGATCGAGCTCATGTCGACCACGGCCTTGCCCTTGCTCAGGCCGGAGGCGACGCCGTTGTCGCCGAACAGCACGGTGGCCACATCCGGTGTGTCGGGCAGCATGAGGAAGACGATGTCGGCCGACTCGGCAACTTCCTTGGCGCTGCCGCACGGCTTGGCGCCGAGCGAGGCCAGCTCGGCCGGCACCTTGCTGCGGGTATGGACGAAGAGTTCGTGTCCGGCCTTGACGAGGTGCGACGCCATGGGGGCGCCCATGATGCCCAGTCCGATGAAACCCAGCTTGCTCATGTGTGGTGGTCCTGAAGGAGGTGGAGAAGAAGGAGCGGCGCGGGCCGGCGCATCGGCGCGGGCCCGTTGGCCGGCGTGTCAGTCGCGGCGCTTAGTCGCGGTACTTGTCGCACAAGGCCTGGGTGGCCCCGCGGAAGATGCCGAGGTCGCTCCCGACGGCGACGAAGGTCGCGCCCATCGCGAGGTAGCGGCGGGCGTCTGCTTCGACTGGAGCCAGGATGCCGATCGGCTTGCCGTGCTGGCGGGCGGCGTCGAACACCGTGGCGATGGCCGCCTGCACTTCCGGATGGTTGGCGTTGCCCAGGTGGCCGAGGCCGGCGGCCATGTCGGACGGACCGACGAAGAGGCAGTCGACGCCGTCCACCGCGGCGATGTCCGCGGCTGCGGCAAGGCCGGCCCGGCTTTCGATCTGCACGGCGAC
This sequence comes from Rhizobacter sp. LjRoot28, assembly GCF_964253025.1. Taxonomy (NCBI): domain Bacteria; kingdom Pseudomonadati; phylum Pseudomonadota; class Betaproteobacteria; order Burkholderiales; family Sphaerotilaceae; genus Rhizobacter; species Rhizobacter sp. LjRoot28. The sequence goes on along the minus strand of NZ_CAXUQC020000001.1, from coordinate 4,097,031 downwards.
GCAGATCTGTTCATTGATGCCGGTGAAGTAGCCCGGCACCGTGCCGTAGCGGTTGCTGCGCTGGGAGACCGAGACACCGCGCACGCCCTGCGGCGGGTAGCGGGTGGCCGCCACGGCCCGGAGCGCATCGTCGGCGCTTTCCACGAACGGGATCAGGAAGTTGTAGAAGCCGGCGTCCAGCAGCCGCTTGATTTCCACCGTGCTGTTCTCCGAGGGGCGCACGACCGGCGCGCTCGGGCTGTCCTTCAAGGCCATCAACTGGGGAATGAAGCTCAGCACGTCGTTGGGTGAATGCTCGCCGTCGAGCAGCAACCAGTCGAACCCGGCCACGCCCAGCACTTCGGTCGTGATGGGGTTGGCGAGAGAGCACCAGCAGCCGATCAGCCGCTTGCCCGCGCGCAGGTCCTCGCGAAGGCGGTTGGGGAAGCTGGAATACGGGGCTGGGGCAGATGGCATGGGGCGACCTTCGAGGGCACGGGGATCACGGGGCGCGCTGGACCCGCGGCGGACGAGGGGACGGCGGACGTGGTCACGCCTGGCCCTGGAGGGCTCGATTGTTGTCGGTCATCGTACAACCTGACGGGGCGAACCGCAACCGGAAACAACCCCGGGTTTACTCGGGGGCGGCGCTCGCCGAGCGCCGTCGGCGGGCTCAGGCGTCGCCGGCCATGGCGGCGGCGCGGCGGCGGCGCTCGCGGCTGTTGACAAGGTGAGTTCGCATGGCCGCACGGGCTGCGTCGGGGTCCTGCGCAACGATGGCTTCGTAGATGCTCTCGTGCTCGCCGTTCACTCGGCGCAGGTAGCTGAACTTTTCCGCGTCGCTCGGGTTCGTCGCGTCGAGCCGGGCGCGCGGGATCGCCGTCATGCCCAGGGCGCCGACCAGGTCGGCGAAGTGAGGGTTGTGCGTCGCGCGCGCGATCTCGCTGTGGAAGGCGAAGTCGGCCGTGACGGCGTTCTTGCCGGCGTCCAGCGCGGCCGCGAACTCATCGAGTGCCTGGCGCATGGCTGCCAGGTTCTGGTCAGTGCGGCGCATGGCCGCCAGGCCGGCGGCCTCGGTTTCGAGGCCGAGCCGCAGCTCGAGCACGGCGATCACGTCGCGCAGGGTGGCGAGCTGTTCGGGCCCGATGCGAAAGGCACTGGCGTCGCCCAGGCCGACCACGAACGTGCCGACGCCGTGCCGTGTCTGCACCACGCCGGAGGCTTGAAGCTTGGACAGCGCTTCGCGAACCACCGTCCGGCTGACGCCGAACTCGTCCATGATGGCGGCTTCGGTCGGGAGCTTCGCACCCACGGCCAGTTGTCCGGCGCGGACCCGCTCGATCAACCCGTCCACCACGTCGAGCGCGAGGTTGCGGGGCTTGGTGCGGCGGACGGCCAGCGGGGGCATGTTCATCGGGATCATCTCGGTACGGCGGCGGGAACTTGTTGTATGACGACCCGCGTGAGAACTGTATCAAAGCCGGGGCCGGCTGCGACGCTCCCATTCCCGGGGGCGCCACAGCCGGCCGGCACCTTTCGGTGGCCCGCCGACGGCGGCTACCTTACTTCACCGGCGCCACGAACGATACGAGCTTGGCCATGTTGGACACCCACTGACTGGTCGAGATGCCCAGCGGCCGCTCCTGCTTCGCATAGGGCGCGATGTCGGGCGGCTCGAGCGGATCGTACGGCGAGGTGTCGTACACGTCGCCCACATGCCGGCTCTGGTAGGCCGTGCCGGTGTAGGGCGTGGACGGACCGTTGCCGCGGTACGGGTTCGTCACCTGGGGCAGCGGCGTGAGCCAGTGGTTCTTCGTGCCGAGGTCCTCCACCAGCTTCACGGCGGCTTCCTCGGTGACCTCCGGCGTCTTCATCACCGCACCTGCGAACAGGTCGCCGAAGTCGACTTCCCGCACCGAGAAGTACTTCGGCAACGGGCGCACGGCGGTGGCCTTGAGCGGCGAGTTGGCCACCATCTCGGCCACGGCGGCGTCGCTCATGCTGTTGAGCTGGTCGTACGTGGTCTTCAGGCCGTCGATGTTGATCGGCCGGCCGGCGGAGTAGTGGCTCGGCGTGTTGCGGTGATCGTTGTCGTGGTAGTACGCGCCGTTCCAGATGTTCGAGCCGTAGCGGTGAACGAAGCGGCCCTGGTTGGTGCCCAGGTCGACGAAGGTCGGGTGCGTGCGGTTCGCCAGCAGCGGGTTCTCGGCGATCTGCTGCGCCGACAGCTTGCAGCTCTCCAGCCAGGCGATGGCTTCCGGCACGCGAGCCAGGTACTGACGGTCTCCTGTGACCCGGAAGTAGTTGAACAGCTGCTGCACGTTGGTCTGCGTGGTGTGCGTCGCCAAGGCGCGCGGCTCGTAGCTGCGGGCGCCGGCGGGCGCACCGGCCGGTCGGCCGTTGCGGTCGGCGGCCAGATGCTGCAGGCCCCAGCCGGCTTGCGGTCCGGGCTGCTGCAGCCGGCGCAGGCACTCCATGGCACGCATCACGGGCGTGACGAGGCGGGTCTCACCCAGCGAGGTGATGCACATCAGCAGGAACTTGATGTTCTCGCCGGCCACATCGTCGTTGAACGTCACCATGGTGGTGTAGTCGCCGTCTTCCATCCCGACGCGTGCACCGGCGGGCACCTGGCCCGGGTTCGGCAAGGGCATGCTGGTGATGGCCGCCGGTTGCACCGGCCAGCGCTGCGGCCAGCCGCCATCCGCCACGCCACCCTCGAACTGCGCCTTGACGACGAAGTCGATGGCACGGTCCAGCGCCGGTTTGAACTGGGCGTCCTTCTTCTCGAGGTACATGCGCAGCAGGAACTGCGACGACACGGCCGTTCCGGCGTCGTCGAAGGTCGCGTTGCCGTAGTAGTGCTGGAACTCTTCGAGCCGCCAGCCGTTGATGCCGATCGTGTCGTACCAGTGCTTCAGCGACTCCTCGCCGGCGAAGTCATGGATGTAGTTCCAGCCACCGGCCGGGTGCTGTGCGGACATCAGCGCCTGTGCCGTGCGCACGGCGGCGTTGTAGAAGAGCTCCTCGCCGGTCGCGTGGTAGGCGTCGAGGAAGGCGTGCCCCGCCGTGGGCGTTCCCGGCGGCTGGATCCAGCACATGCTGCGCTTGGCTTCCATTTCGCCCCAGCTCACGGACAGGTCGGGCAGGTACTGCCACACATAGCCGCCACGGTACGAGACCTGTTCGTCCATGTGGCGGGCCGCGCGCCGCATGGCATCGAGCGCTGCGCCGCGGGTTCCGGTGGCCCCCGGATCGGGGGTGGCGACGTCATCGTCGCTGCCGCCGCAGGCGGCGAGTGCGATCGGCGTCAGGCCCGACAGCACGAACATTCTTCGTTTCATGGTGAACTCCTCAGGGGGTGGAATGGCGCCGCTGGGTCGCGGCTTGTTGAACGCTCTTGTTGTCGGTCATCGTACGACCGGAGCGGATGTCGCGCAATTCATCACGAATTCGGACAAACCCGCAGGTGGCGGGTATCCCCGCATTAGGGTAATCCCCGCACCGTCTCGCCTTGACTTCGACAGGTCAGTGGAGGACGATTCATCCCGTTGTACGACAACCGACAACGGTTTTGCAGTACCCGCTCGCTGCCCATCCCACGCCCTCGCCGCGCTGTACAACCGCCGCTTCCGCGCCCTCGCCGCACCCGCTCACACCATGCCCGCTACCACCTGTTCGATCCGTTTTCCTCGCCTGCTGCTGACGGGCGCCGCTGGCGGCCTTGGCCGCGAACTCCGCAGCCGCCTGAAGCCCCACTGCGACGTGCTGCGTCTGTCCGACCTGGCCGACCTGGGTGCTGCCGCGCCGGGCGAGGAAGTCGTGCAGGCCCCGCTCGAGGACCGTACGGCCGTGCTCTCCCTGATGGAAGGCGTGAGCGCCGTGGTGCACCTCGGTGGCGTGTCGGTCGAGACCCCCTTCGATCCCATCCTGCAGGCCAACATCGTCGGCACGTACAACCTGTACGAAGCCGCCCGCAAGCAAGGCGTGCGTCGCGTGGTGTTCGCAAGCTCCAACCACGTGACCGGTTTCTACCGCCAGGACGAAGTGCTGACGCCGTCCTCGCCCATGCGGCCCGACGGCCTGTATGGCGTGAGCAAGGCCTTCGGCGAGAACCTGGCCCGCTTCTACTTCGATCGCTACGGCATCGAGACCGTCGCGCTGCGCATCGGCTCCTCGTTCCCGGCCCCGAAGGATCGGCGCATGCTCGCCACCTGGATGAGCTTCGACGACCTGGAGCGCCTGGTCGTGGCCTCGCTCACCGCGCCGGTGGTCGGCTTCTCCGTCATCTACGGTGCCTCCGACAACCGCACTAAGTGGTGGGACAACACCACGGCGGGCCACATCGGCTATGTGCCCCAGGACAGCTCGGAGCCCTTCCGCGCTGAAGTGGAGGCCCGCCAGCAGTCCATCGACTTCAACGACCCGGCGGCCCTGTATCAAGGCGGTCCGTTCGTGCGCACGGGGCCGTTCGAATGAGCACCCGCGACGACGCCGTGCGTGCAGTCTCGCCATTGCGTGATCAGGTCGGCGAAAGCCCGGTGTGGTCGGTGGCGGAACAGGCGCTGTTCTGGATCGACATCGAGGGCCGCCAGGTTCGCCGCTACGACTGGGCCAGCGGCACGGTGCGCAGCTGGGGCACGCGCGAGCGCATCGGCAGCATCGTGCTGCGCGAAGGCGGCGGCCTGCTGGCCGGCATGGAGACGGGCGTGTTCGAGCTCGACCTGCCCGCAGAGGGCAGCGAGGCCGTCGAGCGACTGCGCTTCCCCATGGAATTCGCCGAGCCGGGCATGCGGTTCAACGATGGCCGCTGCGACCGCGACGGCCGCTACTGGGTGAGCACCATGGTGCGCGACATGTCGCTGGCACGGCCCGGCGGCAAGCTCTATTGCGTGACGCCCGAGGGCATCGGCGAGCCGCTCGTCGAGGGTCTGATCACCGGCAACGGCCTCGCCTTCACGGCCGACCGCAGCCATATGTACCTGTCGGACTCGCACCCCAACGTGCAAACGATCTGGCGCATGGCCCTCGGCGCCGACGGTTTGCCCGGCCCGCGTGAGCCGTTCGTGGACATGAAGCCCCTGCCCGGCCGCCCCGACGGCGCGGCGCTCGATGAAGCGGGTGGCTACTGGATCTGCGGCAATGATTCCGGTCTCGTGCACCGTTTCACGGCTGACGGCAAACTCGACCGTTCGATTCGCATGCCCGTGTCCAAGCCCTCCATGTGCGCCTTTGGCGGGCCGGAGCTGGACCACCTTTTCGTTGCCTCGATCCGGCCCGCACAGCCGGCCGAGGGTTTTGATGCGACCCTCGACGGGGCGCTGTTCGTCACGCGGCCGGGTGAGCGCGGTATCGCAGAAGTTCCTTTCCGCTCACGTTGACTCCTGGAGTTCCCATGAAAAACATCTCTCTGCGCCTGCGTACGGGCGTGTTCGCTGCCGCGCTGGCCTGCGTCGGTTCGCTGGCACACGCCACGGAATTCCGCTCGTCGGACATCCACCCCGAGGACTACCCGACCGTGCTGGCCGTGCGCCACATGGGCGAGCTGGTGTCCAAGCGGACCAACGGCCGTCACAGCATCAAGGTGTTCGCCAAGTCGGCCCTCGGCATCGAGAAGGACACGATCGAGCAGACCAAGCTCGGCGCCATCGCGATGACCCGCGTGAACGCCGCGCCGATGAACAACATCTGCCCGGAAACCACCGTGCCGACCATGCCCTTCCTGTTCAACAGCAAGGATCACATGCGTCGCGTGCTCGACGGCCCCATCGGTGACGAGATCCTGAAGGCCTGCGCGGCCCAGGGCTTCATCGGCCTGGCCTTCTACGACAGCGGCGCCCGCTCCATCTACTCGGTGAAGAAGCCGGTGCGCACCCTGGCCGACGCCAAGGGCATGAAGATCCGTGTGCAGCAGTCCGACCTGTGGGTCTCGCTGCTCGAGGCCATGGGCGCCAACGCCACGCCGATGCCCTTCGGTGAGGTCTACACCGCCCTGAAGACCGGCCTGGTCGACGGTGCCGAGAACAACTACCCGAGCTACGAGAGCTCGCGTCACTTCGAAGTGGCGAAGTACTTCTCCAAGACCGAGCACTCGATGGCCCCCGAGATGCTGCTGTTCTCCAAGCGTGTCTGGGACACCCTCTCGCCGGAAGACCAGAAGATCCTGCGCGAGTCGGCCAAGGAATCGGTTATCTACATGCGCAAGCTGTGGGACGAACGTGAAGAGAAGTCCCTCGCCACGGTGAAGGCCGCCGGCGCCCAGATCGTCGAGGTCGACAAGGCGTCGTTCCAGGCTGCCATGAAGCCCGTGTACGACAAGTTCCTCCAGGACCCGAAGCTCAAGGCCATGGTCGCCCGGGTGCAGGCCACGAAATGACCTCAGCATCGCAAACCGCAGCATTTCCCATGACCCCTCACGCATCGACGGCATCCACCGCGTCGCCCAACCTGTTCACGCGCACCTGCACCTTCATCGCGAAGGCGTGCCTGAACATCGGCGTGGTCGGCATGGTGCTGCTGGTGATTGCGGTGCTGTACCAGGTCTTCGGTCGCTACATCATGAACAGCACGCCCACCTGGGCGGAGAGCAGCGCGGTGCTGCTCGTGCTGTACGTGACGATGCTCGGTGTGGCCGTCGGCGTTCACGACGCCGGCCACATCGGCCTCGAGTCCCTGCTGGTCCTCGCTCCGGACTGGCTGCGCATGAAGCTCGAGATCCTGATTCACGCCCTCGTCGTGGTGTTTGGCGTCGTGATGGCGTGGAACTGCGGCGTCCTGGCCGAATCGGTGATGGACTACAAGATGCCGACGCTCGGCATCTCCGAAGCATTCAAGTACGCACCGGCGGCAATCGCTGGCGCCCTCATCGCTCTTTTTTCCTTTGAACACATTGTTGCGCTGCTGCGTGGCATCGAGGTTGAGCCAGCATGGCACTGACAATTCTCTGCGTGACCTTCACGCTCCTGCTGCTGCTGGGCGTGCCGGTGGCGTTCTCGATCGGGCTCTCGGCCCTGGCGACCATCCTGTATGAAGGCCTGCCGCTCGCGGTCGGCTTCCAGCAGATGATCTCGGGCATGAACCCGTTCTCGTTCCTGGCGATCCCGTTCTTCATCTTCGCGGGCGAGATCATGATGTACGGCGGCATCGCCGACCGCATCATCAACCTCGCCAAGAGCCTGATGGGCCACGTGCGCGGCGGCCTCGGCATGAGCAACGTGATGGCCTGCACGCTCTTCGGTGGCGTGTCCGGTTCACCGGTGGCCGACGTGTCGGCCATGGGCGCGGTGCTCATCCCGCAGATGAAGAAGGAGGGCTACCACGCCGACTACGCGGTAAACGTGACGACGCATGCGTCGCTCGTCGGCGCGCTGATGCCCACCAGCCACAACCTGATCATCTTCGCGCTGGCTGCCAGCGGCAAGGTGAGCATCGCCGGCCTGATCCTCGCCGGCATCGTCCCGGCCATCCTGCTGACCGTCTGCAACCTGGGCGCCGCGTATTTCGTGGCCGTCAAGCGTGGCTACCCCGCCGGCACCTTCCCGGGCTGGGCCATCGTCGGCAAGTCGTTCGCGCAGGCCTTGCCCGGCCTGTTCGTGGTGGTCATCATCATCGCGGGCATCCTGTCGGGCGCCTTCACGGCCACCGAATCCGCGGCCGTGGCGGTCCTCTGGGCGCTGCTGCTGACCGTGATCGCCTATCGCACGCTCACCTTCACCCAGTTCGTCCGTTCGGCCGCCAAGGCCGTGAAGACGACCGGCGTGGTGCTGCTGCTGATCGGCATCTCGTCGATGTTCGGGTACCTGATCGGCCTGTACGGCGTGGCGGAGATGACCGGCAACGCGCTGTCTCAGCTGTCGACGAGCCCGTGGGTGATCTTCCTGTGCGTGAACGTCATCCTGTTCGTGCTGGGCACCTTCCTCGACATGGCGGCGACCATCCTGATCTGCACACCGATCTTCCTGCCGATCTGCCAGCAGTTCGGCATGTCGACGGAGCAGTTCGGCATCGTCATGCTGATCAACTGCGCCTTGGGGCTCAACACCCCGCCGGTGGGTACGACGCAGTTCATCGGCTGCGCCATCGGAGGCGTGTCGGTGGGCAGCGTGATGCGCACCATCTGGCCGTTCTACGGAGCGCTCATCCTGGCGCTGATGCTGGTCACCTACGTGCCCGGCTTCTCGATGTGGTTGCCCGACCTGATCCTGAAGTGATCGTCAGGCGAGCCTCACGGCTCGCTGCCCCGGACCCGGACCGCCTCGTGCGGCGCCGGACCTGAACCAGGCCCGCCACAAGCGGGTCTAGTGTCCTGTCCCACAAGTAACTGGTATTGAGATTCGACCAGGCGGTGATGATCGTGCGGCGTTGTCAGGGGGCCGAGACTGGGCGTCTCGGCCCCCTGACAACGTTGTGCGAGGGCGCGGCCTGGTCGAACCCCTTCGGGGCGGGCCCAAACGGGGCGAGTCCGGTGTTGCAAAGACGGGCCGGTACTTCAGTACCGGCCTGTCTTCGCGCCTAGGCCTCATCCCCGTTTCGGCCCGTCGCAATGCCAGTTACTTGTGGGACAGGACACTAGTTCATTGGCGGGTCACAGGATCAACAGCGCACGGAAGTCGTTCACATTGGTGAACGTCGGCCCCGGCACGACCAGGTCGTCGAGCGGCTTGAAGAAGTTGTACGCATCGTTGCGGTCGAGGTACTCGTCGGCCTTCAGGCCGGCCGCTCCCGCCCGCGCCAGGGTGTCGGGCGTCACGATGGCTCCGGCGTTGTCCTCGATGCCATCGATGCCGTCGGTGTCTGCCGCCAGCACATAGACGCCCGGCTGCCCCTGCAGGGCGATCGCGCTGCCGAGCAGGAACTCGGTGGCCCGCCCTCCACGGCCACCGCGTGCCTTGACCGTCACGGTCGTCTCGCCGCCGCTCAGCACCACGCAGGGACGCGCGAACGGCTGGCCGCGACGGGCGATGGCACGCGCCAGCGCTGCATGCACCTTGCCCACTTCGCGCGACTCGCCCTCGATCTCGTCGGACAGGATGTAGGCCTCGAGGCCGGCGGCGCGCGCCTGCGCGGCGGCCGCCTCCAGCGACTGCTGGGGCGTGGCGATCATGTGGACGGCGTGGCCGTCGAAGCAGGCATCGCCCGGCTTCGGCGTCTCGAAGGCCCCCGAGGTGAGGCCCTCGCGCGCTGCGTCCGGCACTTCGATGCCGTAACGAGCGAGGATGGCCAGCGCGTCGGCGCAGGTCGTGGGATCGGGTACCGTCGGGCCGCTGGCGATCACTTCCGGCGCGTCGCCGGGCACGTCGCTGATGAGGAGGGTCACCACCCGCGCCGGCGCGCACAGTGCGGCCAGGCGTCCGCCCTTGATGGCCGAGAGGTGCTTGCGCACGCAGTTCATCTCGTCGATCGCCGCGCCGCTCTTGAGCAACGCCTTGTTGATCGACTGCTTGTCCTCCAGCGTGAGGCCGGGCGCGGGCAGCGACAGCAGGGCCGAGCCGCCGCCGGAGATGAGGCACAGCACCAGGTCGTCGGCGGTGAGCCCCTGGGTCAGCGCGATGATGCGCTGGGCTGCGTCGCGGCCCGCGGCATCCGGCACCGGATGGGCCGCCTCGACGACCTCGATGCGCCCCGGTCTTGCCTTGTAGGCCGGTGGCACGTGTTCGTAGCGTGTGACCACGAGGCCGGAGAGCGGTGCGTCCTGTGGCCACAGCGCATCCACCGCCTCCGCCATGGCGCCACCGGCCTTGCCGGCGCCAAGCACCAGCGTCCGGCCGCGGGGCGGCTTGGGCAGATGGGCCGCGGTGATGTCGGCGGGCAGGGCGCGTGACACGGCGGTGTCGTACAGGGCCCGCAGGAAGGCGCGTGGGTCTTGGGTCGGAGACGGCGTTTTCATGCGCGTGATTCTCCGTGTCCTTGCGCTTCTCGAACAGCGTTTTCGGTACGCTCTGCACTCGGGCATGTGGCTTGCCAGTCGCCGCCCGACCGCCTTGCACCACCACGCCTCGACATGACCTCTCGTTTCGCGCCCGTCCGATCGCTTCCTGTTCCATGCCCGGTCATCGCGCCGCGGGCCGGGGCGTCGGTCGCGTGCCCGGCCAAGGGGCACTGAGGTGCTGGACGCGCAGCGGCTCACCCTCGACCCCGCCGAGTCCCGCGACGCCTCCGCCTGCGCGTTGCGCTGCGCACTCGGCAACGGCGTCGTGTTCATGCTGTCGGTGCCGCCGGAGCAGGCGGTGCTGCATCCGGGCCCGCAACGCGCGGCCGCCTACGTGACGGGCCGCCAGCTCCTCGCCCTGCCCCAGTCGCTGGGCCTGAGTTGGCGGCACGATGGGGAAACAGACTGGTTTGCACCGTCGATGGCCGATGGTGTCGAGGTGACGCAGCGGCTGCTGATGGCCGATGGCGCGCTGGTGCGCGAGGCGGTCGTGGAAGATGCGCAGGGACGCCGCACGGCCTGGTCGGAAACCCGCTTCGTCAGCCTCGTGCATGCCAACCTCGTGATGCTGCGATGGGAAGTCACGCCGCTCAACTGGTCCGGCCCGATCCTGCTCCGTTCGCAGGTCGCGCTCGGCATGCTCGGCGAGGCGCCGGGGCACTGGGCGCACGGCCTGCCCTTGCCGCAGGTCAGCGACGTGATGACACCGGATGGTCTGGCCGTGAAGGTGACCTGCCCGGACACTGGGGCCCGCTGGCGCCTGCAGGTGCAGCTGAAGACCTCGGGTGCCCCCAGTCGCCAGGCCGGGCGGTCGCACGACAGCGAGGCCACCTACCAGCAACGCCATGTCGACCTGGAAGCGGGCGCCACGATGGTGGCCGACCTCACGCTGTCGATCACCGAGGAGACGCCCGACGCCGAGCCCGCTGCGGCGGCACCGGGCCCGGCCTTCGATCAGGAGTTGCAGCGCCAGCGTGCGGGATGGAGCAGCCTGTGGGCGCGGGTGCAGGTGTCGTTGCCCAACGATGCGGACCTCGAGCGGGCGCTGCGCTTTCATGCCTTCCAGCTCATGCAGTCCGTCTCGCCGCTCTCCGTGGGGCGCGGTGGCGGCCTGCCTCCCTGGGCGGCACGAGCGAAAGCAGGCCACCGCGCCTGGCAAGAGGCCCTGGTGCTTCCCTTCTTCAGCCTGCGCCTGCCGGCACTGGCGCGCGACCTGCTCGGGCACTGGCACGGACAACTCTCGGCAACGACCGATGTCGCCGCCGCCGCTCCGGCCCGCAGCGCAGCGGCCCTCGCCGCGTGGCGGCACCACCGGGCTGCACACGACATGGCCTTGCTCGCGGGGCCCGGCGGCGCGTTGATCGTCGGGGCGGCCCGCTGCTGGATGGCCCGCGCCACGGGCGGCGGCCTGGTCCGCGCCGGCTGCCTGAGGCACGCCGCCGGGCTGCCCGCCCACATGGACGACGCCCACTGGCAGCGCCTGGCCGAGCGACTGCAGATCGAGCCCGATGAACCCGAGCGCTGGATGGAGGCGAGTCGCTGTCTCGACATCGTGTCGGCCGACCCCGGCGTGCTGCCGGCTTCGCCCGACGCTGAAGTCGACATGCTCACGCTGCTGCACCTGCTCGGGCCGGTGGAAGCGAGCGACCTGCTGCGGCATGCCAGCGTCGCTGCACCGGCCGACTGGTATGAGCGGACCGTGCGGCACCACACCGGCCGGGCAAGCGAGGGCGACCTGGCCTCCCAGGCCATTGCCGCGGGCACCTGGGCCGCCGTGGACGCGGAGGCGTCCTGGGCGCGGTTTGCCACCGCGTTGCAAGCCCCGGCCGAAGCACCCGATCGCGGCCTGCCGCTGTGCGGCATGGCTGCCACCTGGGACGTGCTGCAACGACACTACCTCGGTGTGGAGCCCGACCTCCATGCCTTGCGCCTGCACCCGTGCCCGCCGGCGGCGCTCGACGACGTCGCCCTGCGCGTGCACCTGGCCGGGCGCTGGGCCGTCGTCGGCCTCGATGGCCGCGACATCTTCGTCCATGCCGAGACCGGCGGGCCGCCCCTCACCGTCGAGTTCGGGGGACGGCGGCATGAGGTGGCCGACGGCGCCACCTGGTCGGCGCGCTGCCGCTGAGCAGCGCGGTCCGGGCCAGCGCGCAACGCCTGGCCGCGCCGATCTCGCGCCGCTGCGCAGCTCAGTGGCTGCCGGCCGCATCCGGCTTGTCGCCGCTCTCGGGAGCGAACGACGGATCGTCCTTGGCCTTGCGCTCGGACGCCGCGGTGCCCGACTTTCCCTGACTCTTGTCCTGCACGCCGACGTCTGTGGACTGGCTGTCCGTGCCGACATGCCGACGCTGGTTGCTCTCGCTGCCCTGCCGCTGGGGATCGGGATGTGCCATGGGGTGCTCCTTGAAGTCATGAACCGGGACGGCTGCGTCACCGCCCGGGGTGAGAGCGGCAAGCGCCATGCCGTCGAGGCCGCCGAGCCGGTGCAGCGGCCGAGCGACCGGTGCGGGTGACGGCGTCGATCTCGGGGCGACGGGGGCGCGCCGAGAAGGAGCGGCCTGTGTGGTGGCCACCCGAAATGAAAAAAGCCCCGAGCAGTTGCCTGCGCGGGGCTTTTCAACGATCTGGTGGCCAAGGGCGGAATCGAACCACCGACACGCGGATTTTCAATCCGCTGCTCTACCAACTGAGCTACTTGGCCGTGAGCCTGAGAGTATAGCCTGAAATCAGAGGCCGCTGCTGCGTTTGTTGCGAGACAGATCGACGCCGAGTTGCTTGAGCTTGCGGTAGAGGTGCGTGCGCTCCAGGCCGGTCTTCTCGGCCACGCGGGTCATGCTGCCGTTTTCCTTGGTGAGGTGGAATTCGAAGTAGCTCTTCTCGAAGGCATCGCGCGCCTCGCGCAGGGGGCGATCCAGCTCGAACAGCTGCTCGCTTTGCGGCCCGAGGGGCATCGGGGCCATCGGCATGGAGCCGGACGTCACGAGTGCCGATTCCAGCGTGAGCATGCCTTCGATGCGGTTGGCCGGCATGGCCGACAAGGGCGCGGCGGGCTGGGCGCGCGGCGCGGGCTTGGCCAGTGCCTGTTCGACGGCGCGCAGCAGCTTCTGCAGGGTGATCGGTTTCTCGAGGAAGGCGACGGCGCCCACCTTGGTGGCCTCGACGGCCGTGTCGATCGTGCCGTGGCCGGACATCATGATCACCGGCATGGTGAGCAGCGACGACGAGCCCCATTCCTTGAGCAGCGTGATGCCGTCGACGTCGGGCATCCAGATGTCGAGCAGGACCAGGTCCGGACGCACCCGTTCCCGGCAGGCGCGTGCTTGTGCGGCGTTCTCCGCGAGTTCGACGCTGTGACCCTCGTCGGTCAGGATCTCCGAAAGCAGGGCACGGATGCCCAGTTCGTCGTCTACAACAAGAATGGTGGCCATGGATCCTCGATGCGCCCGGCTTCAAGCGGTTGCAGGGACAGCAGGGGGGCTGTCTGCCGGCGCCAATTTTGAAAATGATATCGAAACTTGGGCACCGGCAATACCCTGCCCTTCGGCATCTCCGGCCGGCACGTTGGCCAGGCGGATCCGCGCGCCGTGTTCGTCGGCGATCTTCTTCACCACGGCCAAGCCCAGGCCCGTGCCTTTGCTCTTGGTCGTGACGTAGGGCTCGAACGCCCGCTTCAGCACTTTCTCCGGGAAACCCGGGCCATTGTCGACGACCTGCAGGCGCACCGCGCGGAGCTCGCCTTGTTCATTGCGGGCCACGTCGGTGCGCACGCGCACATGGCCGTCCGGCTGATCATGGACCGCGTCGAGCGCGTTCTGAACGAGGTTGTGGATCACCTGGCGCAGCTGCGTGGTGTCGCCGACGATGGCCGGCAGGCCGCCGCCCAGTTCGGCCTTGAGTCGACCGGCGTCCTGCGGCGTGGCGTACAGGCCGAGCACCTCGGTGACCAGGGCGTTGAGGTCGAGCGCCTGCAGCCGCGCGGCCGGCAGGCGGGCGTAGTCGCGGAACTCGTTGACCAGCGTCTTCATGGCCTGGACCTGGTTGACGATGGTGCCGACCGAGCGCACGAGCATCGCCTGGTCGGTGCCCTCGAGCTTGGGCTCGAGCTTGTGCTGCAGTCGCTCGGCCGACAGCTGGATGGGCGTGAGCGGGTTCTTGATCTCGTGCGCCAGGCGCCGCGCCACCTCGCTCCAGGCCTCGGCGCGCTGGGCGGACACGACCTCGGTGATGTCGTCGAACACCATCAGGCGACCGGCGTGCGGCATCGAGGCGCCGCGCACGAGCAGGGTCACCCGGTCGCGCTCCATGCCGTTGACGGTGCCGGTCTGCAGGTCGAAGGCATCTTGCCAATGGTCGCGCTCGCCGGCCTCCGGGCTCGTGTGGTGCAGTTCGAAGCGCTGCTTGACCGCGGCAGCGAACTCCTGGAGGCCGGGCACATCGCCCAGGGGCCGACCTCGGTAGGCCGAGAGTGGCAGCCGCAGGATGCGCGTGGCGCCCGGGTTGACGGTGTCGATGCGGCCTTCGCGGTCGAACACGATGACGCCCGCCGTGAGGTTGTCCAGGATGGTCTGCAGGTTCGAACGGGCTGCCTCCAGTTGCGCGAGGCTCCGCTGCACCAGCGCGCGCGCGTCCGAGAGCTGGCCGGTCATGTCGGCGAAGGATCGGGTGAGGCCGCTGAGTTCGTCGGTCGCGGCGAGCACCTGCTTGGGCGTCAGGTCGCCGCGCGAGACCTGCCGCACGCCCTCGGCAAGCACCAGCAGCGGACGGGCCAGCTGGTTGCCCAGCGCCACCGCCAGCAGCAGGGCGCCGAACACGGCGAGGATGAGGGTCAGGGTCAGCGTGCCGATGTACATCCGGCGCAAGCCATCACGGGCCAGTGCCCGTGCCTGGTACTCGCGGTAGGCGGCCTGCACCGCCAGGGCGTTCGCCACCACGGCACTCGGCAGGAGTTGAGTCACCATCAGGAAGCGGTCCTGGGCGGTGAGCGAGAAGCTGCTGCTGGGCATGTAGGCCAGCGCGCGGATGCGCGGTTCCTCGCTGGAATCCGCGGCGTGTTCCTCGTCGAGGCCTTCGAGCTGGCCCACGACGCGGGAGCTCCGGGCCTGGCGCAACTGCGCCGTCGTCGGTCGTTCGGGTGCGAACCGGGCGGTGCGCCCGGAGGTGGCCAGGACCTGGCCGCCGGGCCCGAGCAGGGTGACCTCCTGGGCCGACAGCTGCTCCCGCAGGCGCTCGAGGGCCAGCGGCTGGATGCTCTGGTCAGTGTCACTCAGCCGCTCGGCGGCCAGCCGCGTCTTGGTGGCCAGGTCATTGACCTGCGTGTCGAGCGTGCCGCGACCGAGGCTGAGACCGGCTTCCAGCGCACCTTCGACCTTGAGGTCGAACCAGGTCTCGATGCTCCGCGCAACGAACTGGTATGACACCGTGTAGATGAGCACGCCGGGCAGCACGCCGACCATGGCGAAGACCGCGGCCAGGCGCAGCAGCAGGCGGCTGCCGAACTTGCCCCGGCGCACCCGTAGCGTGAGCCGCACGCCTGCGATCCCGATGACGAGCACGAGCAGACCGGCCACGACCACGTTGACCCAGAACAGCCAGACGTAGTGGTGCTCGTAGATGCCGCGGCTGTTGGTGGCCAGCGAGAGAAGGAAGACGAGCACCAGCCCGGTGCCGATGACGGCCACCAGGGAGATGATCCAGGCCCAGCGGGACGCTTTGCTCATGGTCGCAGCGGGTGCGGCGCGGGATGAGTCAATTGAGGCGGCGGACGCGATCGACATGCAGCGTCCAGTCGGCCTGGCCACCGATGCCGATCTGCATCGGCCGCGGCATCTGCGTGGTGTCGAGCTCGTACTTGAACTCGACATAGTGGCCGTCGCCGTCGAGCTGGGCGGCGTCGGCGATCTTCCAGTTCACCGAGCTGCTCAGCGCAGCCAGCGCATCCGGCACGTTGTCGAAGCTCTGGTTCAGCAGGCTGCCGAAGGTGACCCGGTACTTGCGGGTCAGCGGCTGATAGGCGAGGCGCCAGCTTCGGGTGGCGCTGGCCACCTCCTTGTCGCGCCAGTACCAGCGGTCGCGAAACACCACCGCTTCGGCCACGAAGACCAGCGGCACGCCTTTCTGCAAGGCGTCTTCCACTGGCCGGGGCAGTTCGAACCGGGCCGAGAACGTGAGCTGAAGGCCTTCCTCGCCGCGCGTCAGTTCGAAGGTGGTCAGATTCACGTCCTGGGCGCGCGCGCCGACGGGTGCCAGCAGGCCGGCCAGCAGCAGGGTCGCGGTCAGCGTCGCCACCACGACCGCCCGCAGCCCGGCCGGCGCGTGCAGGCCAGCCCGGCGGAACCATTGCAGGAAGAGGGGCCAGTCGATCCGGAGCACGCGTCGAGGAGAAGGCTAGGGTTGGGTCAGCAGGGCGTAGAAGAAGCCGTCGGGGGATGCGCGCGAACCGGTCGCGCCGTCCTGACCGCGATTGTCGGGCCGGGGCAGCAGGTGGCCGGGAGAAGGTCGGCGAGTCACAGGGCTGAGCGGCCCCTGGCGTTGCAAAAAAGCGTCGATTGCCGCTTCGCCCTCGGCCTTGAAGACCGAACAGGTGCAGTACAGCAGCCGGCCCCCGGGCGCCAGCAGCGGCCACAGGGCGTCGAGCAGCCCGGCCTGGGTGGCCGCCAGTGCGGCGATGTCGGTCGGCCGGCGCAGCCAGCGCACGTCCGGGTGGCGGCGCACGATGCCGGAGGCGCTGCAGGGGGCGTCGAGCAGGATCGCGTCGAAGGGCCGGCCGTCCCACCAGGTCGACGGCTGCCGGGCGTCGCCCGCCACAGTCCGGGCCGAGAGGCCCAGACGGGACACGGTGTCGTCCACCCGTTTCAGGCGCTCCGGCACGCTGTCGATCGCCAGCACATCGAGGTCGGCCAGCTCCAGCAGGTGGGCCGTCTTGCCGCCCGGAGCCGCGCAGGCATCCAGCACGTGGGCGCCTGGACGCAGGCCGTCGCCGATCAGCAAGGGCGCGGCGAGCTGGGCGGCGGCGTCCTGCACCGAGACGTCACCCTCATCGAAGCCGGGAAGCTCGTGCACCGGGCTCGGCCGCTCGAGCCGCACGGACCACGGCCCCACCACCTCCCCGGCCAGACCGGCTGCCTGAAGGCGGGCGACGTAGGCCTCGGGCGTGCTGCGCCGGGCGTTCACCCGCAGTGTCATGGGCGGGTGTTCGTTGGCCGCGGCGAGCACGTCGCGCCAGGCCTCCGGCCAGTCGGCGCGCAGCCGGTCGATCCACCAGGCGGGATGGTTGAAGGCCGCCACCGGATCGGACTCGACGGCGGCCACCACCTGCGCCATCTCGCGCAGGAACCGGCGCAGCACGGCGTTGACGAAGGGCGCACTTGCGCGCGCCGCCTGCTTGGTGGCTTCCACCGCCTGGTTCACCAGGGTGTGAGGCGCGTAGCGGGCGCCTGCGTCGTCACCGGGCCAGAGCAGGGCGATGGCGACGGTAAGCAGGGCGTCCACGAGGGGCGGTGGGGCCTTGGGCGCCAGGTGCCGGCGTGCCGCCTGGGCACCACCCAGGCGGCGTAGCACCTGAAAGGCCAGGGCCTGCGTGCCGGGGCGCGCCGGTGCGGGGCAGCGCGCCAGCACGTCGTTGAGTGATCGTCCGGCTCGCACCGCCTGCAGGGCCTCGGCGGTGTGGATGATCAAAGTCGAAAGGGGCAGGGAAGGCGTGTTCACCCGGGCAGTCTATCGGCGCCGGCCGGTGTCGGCCTCGGCACCAGACCCGCGGCGCACGCAAAGCGCGCGGGACGTTCACAATCCAGGACTCACAAGCCAAGGATCCAGCCATGCCCGGTGAGCCCACCGACCCCATCTTCCGCAGCGAGGCCGAACTGGCAAGCATGAGCGCCTCCGAGCGAATCCGCTACCGGCTGGTCGGCGCCAAGTGCCGCTACCACGCCAACGACAACATCGCCCGCTTCATCGAGCCCGGCGAGATCGAGCAACTGCAAGCCGAGGTCGAGGCGAAGATGCAGGGCGTGCTCGAGGCACTGGTGATCGACACGCAGAGCGATCACAACACCAACGAGACGGCGCGCCGGGTGGCCAAGATGTTCATCCATGAGGTGTTCCGCGGCCGGTACGTGCCCATGCCGCTCGTCACCGAGTTTCCCAACGTCGAGCGCCTCAACGAGCTGATGATCGTCGGGCCCGTCACCGTGCGCAGCGCCTGCTCGCACCACCTGTGCCCGATCATGGGCCGGGTCTGGATCGGCATCCTTCCGAACGAGCACTCCAACCTCATCGGCCTGTCGAAGTACGCCCGCATCTGCGACTGGATCATGAGCCGCCCGCAGATCCAGGAGGAGGCCGTCACCATGCTGGCCGCAGAACTGCAGGAGCGCGTGAAGCCCGACGGCCTGGCCATCGTCATGGAGGCGGATCACTTCTGCATGCACTGGCGCGGCGTGAAGGACAGCGAGTCGAAGATGATCAACAGCGTGATGCGGGGCGCCTTCCTGAAGGATGCCAACCTGCGGCGGGAATTCCTCTCGCTGATCGGCCAACGCCACTGAACGAAAGGACCACCATGCTCGTCCGCCTGATGTACGCGAGCCGGGCCACCGAATCCGTGGACCCGGACACGCTGCTCGCCATCCTGCGCAAGTCCAAGGCGCACAACCCCACCATCGGCGTGACGGGAGCGCTCTGCTTCTCGTCCGGCATCTTCCTGCAGGTGCTCGAAGGCGGCAGGGGCGCGGTGAGCCACCTCTACAACGCGATCGCCGCCGACCCGCGTCACCGTGACGTGGTGCTGCTGAGCTTCGAGGAGATCGACGAGCGGCGCTTCGCAGCCTGGTCCATGGGCCAGGTGAACCTGTCGCGGCTGAACCCGGCGCTGCTGATGAAGTACTCCGAGACCAGCACGCTCGACCCGTACGTCGTCTCCGGACGGGTGTCGCTGGCGCTGTTCGACGAACTGGTCGCGACCGCCTCGATCGTCGGACAGCCGTGAGCAGGTGTCGGCAGGGCGTTGCAGGCCTCAGCCTGCCGGCGGCTCGACGTAGTGGCGCGCCAGTTCAGGCGGCATCGGGCAGTCGAGGAGCAGGCCGGCCAGCCGCAGCGCGTCGGCTGCATCGGGCGCCAGCACGCGTGACGGCGACAGCGCCAGGGCGTGCATCAACCAGGCCCGCACGAGCACCGGCCGCAGCATCCAGGGCATTGCCTGCACCTCGGTGAGTGCATTCACCAGCCCGTCGGCATCCGGGGCAACGCAGGCGGGAAGGTGCGGTGGCGCAAGCCACGGCGACAGCACCGCCAGGTACCACTGCTGTCCGTCGGCGGCATCCGCCGTCGGCACCAGCCGGGACAGGAAGGCCGTGACACGGGCCGCTTCGCGCAGCGTGTGCAACGACAGGTCCGCCATGTCGTGGGCCCCGGCCGGCGTGGCGCCCGTCGCACCGCCCTCTCCGAGTCGATGCCGCATGGCCAGCCACTGCAGGCGATCGATGGGCCGCACCTGACCATCGGCGGACATCACGCGTCGCGCGGCCTCGACGAGCGACTGCCGGTCGCCGATCGGCGCCGCGGCCAGGCCTTGCAGCAGGCGTTCGAGCCAGGGCACCCGCGAGGCGCGCGTCAACCGCCCGACGGCGTCGTACACATGGCGTGCCGTGCTGAGGCCGCGCGTCTCGTCCTGCCAGGCGCGGCGCTCGCGCTGGCTGCCCGGCGTGAGCAGCAGCGCCAGCAAGGCGGCCCGCAGTTCGCCCGGGTTGTGCAAGGCGCCAAGCTGGACCGAAGCCTCACGTTCGCCGGCATCCAGGCTTGCCCGCGGCAGGTGATGGTCCGGCTCGGTCACGGCTGCCTCAGTTCGGGCGGGGGCCGCCCTCGGCGGGCGGCGGCAGCGCGGCCGCCTCGGGGAAGCCGAAGAGGCTCGACAGCACGCGCGTCGGGAACTGCTTCACCGCCGCGTTGTACTCGACCACTGCGTCATTGAACATCTGCCGCGCGAAGCCGAGCCGCCCTTCGGCGCCCAGCAGTTCGTCCCGTACCGCCTGGACGGACGGGCCGGCCCTGAGCGTCGCGTCGCCATCGATCAGTTGCTGCAAGCGGCGACAGGCATCCGACAGCACCTGCTCGGCCATGGCCAAGCTCACGGTGGGACCCGCGGCACCGGGGTGGGCCCTGGCGAGGTCGAGCGCGGCATGGGCCTGGTGGCGCGCGGCCACGGCGGCATCAAGCACATCGGCGTCCACGTCGGTGGCGTCCGGGCTGGCACGTGCGGCTTCGGCCAGCGCCGGGATCAGCTCGTGGCGGCGCCGGAGCTGGGCCTCCAGTTGACCGAAGGCCGTCCGCATCACATTGCGCAGCCCCACCAGGCGGTTGTAAGCGCCCACCGCCCAGAACAGCAGGATGGCCGCGCCGATGAGCAGGGTGGTCTGGGTGGAGCTCATGGTCCCAGCCCGAGCGGGTCGGTGTCGGCGAAGGCGGGTTCGTCGCGGCTGCGCCAGCCGCGGTAGCCGCGGCGACGCAGGGCGCAGGCGGGGCATTCGCCGCAGCCGTAGCCCCAGTCGTGCCGGTGGCTGCGGTCGCCGAGGTAGCAGGTGTGGGTGTGCTCGACGATCAGGTCGTTCAAGGCCTCGCCCCCGAGCGCGGCACTGAAGCCCCAGGTCTGCGCCTTGTCGAGCCACATGAGCGGCGTCTCGACCGTCATGCGGCTGTCCATGCCGAGGCTGATGGCCACCTGCAGGGCCTTGAGCGTGTTGTCGCGGCAGTCGGGGTAGCCGGAGAAGTCGGTCTCGCACATGCCGCCCACCAGCACGTCCAGGCCGCGGCGATAGGCCACCGCCGCGGCGAAGGTGAAGAACAGCAGGTTGCGGCCGGGAACGAAGGTGTTGGGCAGGCCGCCGCGGGTCATCTCGATCTCGCGCTCGGCGGTGAGGGCGGTGTCGGAGATCTGGCCCAGCAAGGCGAGGTCGAGCAGGTGGTCGGGACCGAGGCGGCTCGCCCAGCGAGGGAAGCCCGCCAGCAGGGCCGCGCGAACCTCCTTGCGACAGTCGAGCTCGACCGCGTGGCGTTGCCCGTAGTCGAAACCGATGGTCTCGACGTGCTCATGGTGCTCGAGCGCCCAGGCCAGACAGGCCGTGGAATCCTGGCCGCCGGAGAACAGCACCAGGGCCCGCCGCCCTGCCCTCATTGCCGCACTTCGCCCTGGCCGAGCACGATCCACTTCATGGACGTCAACCCTTCCAGACCCACGGGCCCTCGGGCGTGGAACTTGTCGGTGCTGATGCCGATCTCCGCGCCCAGCCCGTACTCGAAGCCATCGGCGAAGCGGGTGCTGGCATTCACCATCACGCTCGCGGAATCGACCTCGCGCAGGAAGCGCATCGCGCTCGGATGGTGTTCCGTCAGGATGGCATCCGTGTGGTGGGAGCCGTAGCGGTTGATGTGCGCGATGGCTTCGTCCAGCCCGGCGACCACCTTCACGCTGATCACGGGAGCAAGGTATTCCTCGGACCAGTCCTGCTCGGTCGCGGCGCTGACCCGCGCATGCGGCACCGGTGCCAGCAGCGCCTGGGCGGCGGCGTCGACCCGCATCTCCACGCCCTTGGCGGCGAACACCGCGCCGATGCGCGGCAGGAACGCGGGCGCGATCGATGCGTGCACCAGCAGCGACTCGGCGGCATTGCACGGGCTGTACTTCTGCGTCTTGGCGTTGTCGGTGACCCGCAGGGCGAGTTCGAGATCGGCCGTGGCATCGACGTACACGTGGCAGTTGCCGTCCAGGTGCTTGATGACGGGCACGCGGGCCTCGCGGCTGATGCGCTCGATGAGGCCCTTGCCGCCGCGCGGAATGATCACGTCCACGGATTCCGGCGAGGCGATGAGGAAGCCCACGGCCGCACGATCGGTGGTCTGCACCAGTTGCACGGCGTCCTGCGGGAGGCCGGCCTCGGCGAGCGCGGCCTGCACGAGCTGCCACAGCGCGAGATTGGAGTGGATGGCCTCGGAACCGCCACGCAGGATGCAGGCGTTGCCGCTCTTGATGGCCAGCGAGGCCGCCTCGATGGTGACGTTCGGGCGGCTCTCGTAGATCATGCCGAACACGCCGAGCGGCACGCGCATCTGGCCGACGCTGATGCCGGACGGGCGGCGGCGCACGTTGGTGATCTCGCCGATCGGGTCCGGCATGGCGGCGATCTGCTCGCAGCCTTCGGCCACCGTGGCGAGTACCTTCGGGGTGAGGCGCAGCCGGTCGACCATCGGGGCGGCGAGGCCCGCCGCCTCGGCGGCAGAGACATCGCGGGCGTTGGCCTCGGCCAGCGCCGCCGTGTCGCCGCGCAGTCGCCGGGCCAGCGCCAGCAGGGCCTGGTTCTTCGCGGCCGCGGAGGCGGCGGCCATCTTCGTGCTGGCGGCACGGGCCGCCGCGCCCATGTGGGCGACGGTGGCCTGGAGATCGGTGGAGGTCATCCCGGTATTGTCCCAAAAAGCAGCACCGTGCGGGGCGTTCAGCGCGCGACCGCCTCCACCTGCACGACGAGGCGAACGCGGTCGGCCACCAACGGCAGCCCGTACGTGATGCCGAAGTCGCCCCGCCGCAGTTCGCCCTCGAAATCGCCGCCACACACTTCGCGACCATGCGCCGGGTGCGGTCGGCAGGCGAAATGAAGCGCCTTCAGGCTGAGCGGCCGGGAGACATCGCGCAGTGTCAGTTCACCCTCCAGGCCGGTGACCGCATCGCCTTCGAAGCGCAGCCGCCGCGACACGAAGGTGGCGTCGGGAAAGCTGCGCGACGCGAAGAAGTGCTCACCCCGCAACATCCCGTCGAGCGGCGCGACGCCGGTGTCGACGGCAGCGGTGTCGATGCGCACCGACACTTCACCGCGTCGAGCCGCGCGATCCAGCCGAAGCACCCCGTCGATGATGTCGAAACGCCCCCGGCTGGTGGAGGTGCCGAAGTGCATGACCTCCCAATGCACGCGGGTGTGCTGCGGGTCGAGGTCGTAGACGGGCAACGCCTGGGCATGCGCGGACGGGCAGACGATGCATGCGAGCAACGCCGCGTGGCGCAACGCTTGCGGCACCGGTGGGGATTGAGGGATCGGGCACATCTTCGGCTCCTGCAAACGCGAACGTGTCGGGATAATGACGGAGACCCGCATCACGCTGGCGGGGCACCGGGCGCGAAAGGCTCTTCATGACCGAATCTTCGCTGCCGGGCGACGACACCCTGACCCAGCGGGTGACGGACGCCCAGACAGAGTTGCTGTACCGCCGCTCACAGCTCGTGAACTGGGCCGGCCTTGGCTTCGCCCTGCTGATGGCGGCCGGGCTGACGCCCCATGCGCCGGCAGCGGGGGTGTGGGCGTGGGTTGCATTGCGCGGCGCGGTGTCGGCGGGCCGCCTGGTTCTGAACCTGCGTTTTCGCGCCAGCACCGAGCGTTCGCGCCCCGTCTGGCGCGGCGCCTTCATCGCGGCGCTTTGGGTCGACGGCTTTGCCTGGTGCGCCATCGGCCTGTGGCTCGTGCCGCAGCACCTGCCCACCGTGTCGGTGATGGTGCTGACCGCGCTGGTCGGCGTGGGCTCGGTCGGCATCTTCGTGCTGCAGTCCAGCTGGCGCGCGAGCGCAGCGTTCCTGGTCAGCCTGCTGGCGCCGATCGCCGTCGTCGAGTTGTCGCACGGCGAGCGGACCGATGTGTTCATCGCCGCCGGCCTGCTGGCCTATCTCACCCTGATGATCATCGAGGCCGTGCAGGCCGAGCGCCGCATCCGCGAACTGCTCCGGCTGCGCTTCTGGACGGACCAGATCGCCGAGGAACGGGCGGAAGCGCTCAGGCTTGCGCAGCGCCAGAGCAGCGTGAAGGGCCAGTTCCTCGCCACCATGAGCCATGAGATGCGCACGCCGCTGCACGGCATCCTGGGCCTGACGCGCAGCTTGCGCGAGACGGCGCCGACCTCCAACCGGTTGGCACTCATCGAGCGTGCAGGCGAGCACCTGCTTCGCCTCATCAACGACGCGCTCGACTTCTCGAGGCTCGAAGCCGGCCGCGTGCAACTGGCGCCGCAGTGCTTCGACCTCGCGGCCCTGATCGACGAGGTGGTGTCGCTCTCGAACCGGCCGGCCGCCGAGGCGGGCCTGCTCATCAGTGCGCGTCTGCAGATGCCGCGCCCCTGCTTCGTGATCGGGGACCCGGCGAGGGTGCGCCAGATCCTGCACAACCTGGTGGGCAATGCCATCAAGTTCACGGAGCAGGGGTCGGTCACGGTCATGGCCCAGCACAACGCTCAACAGGGACGGGCGCGCATCCGGGTGTGCGATACCGGGGTAGGCATTTCCCCGGCCGACCAGGCACTCATCTTCGAGGCCTTCCACCAGGCGGATGGTTCCTTCACGCGCCGCTACGCGGGCACCGGGCTCGGATTGACCATCGCGCGCGAACTGGCGCAGGCGATGGGCGGCGACCTGACCGTCAAGAGCCACGTCGGCAAGGGTTCGTGCTTCACGGTCAAGCTGGACCTGCCGCGCGCCGCCGCACCGGAGGTGCAAGCCGCCGCGGCGGCTCCCGCGCCGCTGCCGGACCGGCTCCAAGGGCATGTGCTCCTGGCCGAAGACAACCCGGTGAACGCCATGGTCGCCGAGGCCGTGCTCATCAAGCACGGCTTGGCGGTGACGGTGGTGGCCGATGGGCAGCAGGCGCTGGAGTCCTTCTGCGGGCAGCGGCCGGACCTCGTCCTGCTCGACTGCCAGATGCCGGTGATGGACGGGCTGGAAGCCGCCCGCCGCATGCGGGCGCACGAGGCGGCTGTCGGCTGGTCGCGCACGCCGATGATCGCCCTGACGGCGAATGCATTCGCCGGGGATCGGGAGGACAGCCTGGCCGCCGGCATGGACGACCACCTGTCGAAACCCTTCCGGGACGATGACCTGATGCGCCTGCTGGCGCGGCACCTTCCGGCGGGCAATCCGCCCGCGCCCCCGTCCGCCGAGCCCGCCTGAGGCTCGGGTGGCGGAGGGGTTCGGGAGTGCTTACTGCTTGGCCGCCTCGACCTGGATCAGCAGGCGGATGTCGTCCGGAATGCCCGGCAGGCCGTAGGTGATGCCGTAGGTGCTGCGCTTGATCGTCGTCTCGAAGTCACCGCCGCACACCTCCCGCTTGAGCATCGGGTTCTGGTAGCAGTTGAAGTTCGATGCGGTCAGCGTGACCGGTTGAGTCTGCCCGGCCAGGGTCAGGGTGCCCGAGACGGACTTGACCTTGTCGCCGTCGAACACGAACGCGTCGCCGACGAACTTCGCCGTGGGATGGGCGGCGACGTTCAGGAAGTCCTTGCTCTTCAGGTGGCCGTCGAAGGGGCCCACGCCGGTGTTGATCGACGCGGCGTCGATGGTCACCTCGGCACGACCGGACTTGGCGGCGCGGTCGATGGTGATGCTGCCTTCCTTCTTGTCGAAGCGGCCGCGGTTGGTGCTGGTGCCGAAGTGCCGCGCCTCGAAGGTGACGAAGGTGTGCGTCGGGTCGATGTTGTAGGTCGTGCTCTGCGCTTGGGCGGCGCTGGCGGCAAGGACGGCGACGGTGGCGATCAGGGTCTTGGCGTGCATGGGAGATCCTCGGGTTGGGTGAACGGAAAGTGGAACTGCGGAGAGCGCCGGCGGCCGATCGGCACGGCGCGGGCGAGGCCGACGTCGAGAGAGCGGGCCAACGGCAGAAGGTTCAGTGCGCGTCGACGGTTGGCTGCGCGGTGGTCACACGGCGGCGACGCCGGTGAGCGCCAGCTTCAGTCGCACCTGCACGTCGTCGGCGACCATGGAGGTGTCCTTCCAGTCGCCGTCGCCGATGCGGTACTCGAGGCGCTTGAGGGTGAAGGCCCCGGTGGCCGTGGTGATGGCGCCCGATTGGGTCAGCGTGACCGGCACGACGATCTCCTTGGTGGCGCCCTTGATGCCGAGCTGGCCTCGCACCTCGAACTTGCCGCCGCCCAGGGCCTTGACCGAACTCGACTGGAAGGTCGCCTGGGGGAAAGCCTTGGTGTTGAACCAGTCGGCCTTGGCCACCTCGGCTTCGGTCTCGGCCGCGCCGAAGGAGACGCTCGCCAGGTCCACGGTGAAGGCGATCCGGGCCGCTTCAGCCCGCTTCGGATCGAACGCCACCTGAGCGTCGAACTTGCGGAAGCTGCCATCCACCGGCGAGCCCATCTGCTTGGTGGTGAAGGTGATGCTGCTCTGGGCGGGAACCAGTTTCTGCTGGGCCTGGACGGCCAGAGGGGCGCTGACCAGGAGGCTGGCCAGGGCAGTGAACACAAGGCGTCGGGTGGGTGACATGGGATCCTTGGGTGAAGGTGATGCAGGGAAATCGAGGGGCGGCGACGTGGCTCAGCGGCCCAGGCGCATGCGCGACAGAAGCCCGTCGCGGTCAACGAAGTGGTGCTTGAGCGCGCCAGCGACATGGAGAACGACCAGCGTCGCGAGCGCGTACGCCAGGTATGCATGCCAGGGCTTGATCAGCAGGGACAGCGCCTTGTCCTGGGGAACGAAGTCGGGCAACGGCAGCACGCCGAACAGCACGATCGGAAACCCGGCGGCCGAACTGTAGGCCCAGCCCACGAGCGGCACGGCGAAGAACAGCAGGTAGAGGGCGCGGTGGGTCCAGTGGGCTGCCGCCTGTTGCCATCCGGGCATGGCCAGGTCGGCCGGCGGGCGGTGGCCCAGGCGCCACAGCAGGCGAAGCGCCGACAGGGCAAGGATGGTGACGCCCGCCCACTTGTGCCAGTTGTACAGCTTGAGGCGTTGCGGCGAGACCGGCAGGTCGCTCATGTAGAAGCCGACGCAGAAGGAGATCACGATGGCGATCGCCAGCAGCCAGTGCAGCACGATGGCGGTCGGGGTATAGCGGCCGGGTTGGGGCTTCATCGGGTCACCTGTGGCAAGGGGCAAGGGCGGCGGCGGGCCGCCGGCGGGCAGCACGCGCCTGCAGCGCAGAACTGGAATGTAGAGGGTTCGTCGTGACGCTGCTTTCACGCGACTTGTTGTGGGCATTCAAAAAAAACGGGGGTCGGGTCCGCCCGTCGTGTCGCGCTGGCGCAGCCCATCCGGAGCCTCGCGAGGCACCGAGCGCGGCCTCGCATCAGGGGGCCGGCCAAAGGTGGCTCGGCTTTTGCATCAGCGTGCGCCATCCGTAGCAATCGGGCCATGCCCAGGAGGATCTGATGTCCAGGAAGAAGTTGTTCCCCAAACGGCTGGTCGCCGCGATGATGGCGGCCGCCGGCATTTCTGCCGCCGTGCCGGCGCAGGCTGACACGTTCGCGCTCGGCGTCATCTCTGCTTCGCAGACCATCGACATCTTCAACGATGGCCTGAGCGGCTGGTTCTACGACAAGTACACCTTCACGGTGGCAGAAGGCTCGTCGTTGAACCTCACGGGCGCGGTCAGCAACGTGTTTGGCCAGGACGTGAGCGGTGCGTCGAACCTCTGGTCCGACCTTTATGTCGGCGCTGGCCAGTTTGTACGTTTTGCTGTCGCTTCTACGTCTCCGGTCGACGGTTCCGACGGTCTGTTCGAGAAGACCGCCAGCTACAACGGCCTGCGCCTTGGCGCCGGCACCTACGGGCTCCTCGTGCAGGGGCTGGTGCAAGGCAGCGCGCCTGCACCGACCAGCAGCTACACCGGTCAGCTGCGCTTCGACGTGGCAGCGCCGGTGCCCGAACCGGCCGCGTGGGCCCTGATGGCCGTGGGTCTGGTCGGCATCGGCGCCGCCGCGCGCAAGCGCCGGTCTGCCGGCAGCGCGGCCGCCTGACCGTCCGACGCGGCACGGACCGTCGCCCCTCGATCGGCAGGGTGCTACCCGTCCGGCGTGCAGCCGCATGCCGGCACAGGTTTCATCCCGGCGCGCGATGGTGGTGACGGCCCGGGCCGCGGCCGTGGCGGCGGCTCGGAATCCGCCCTTCACGTCGTGTCATGCGGGCGGCGTGAAGGCGGTCTACCATCTCCGCCAATCCCGTCCCTCGCCCTCATCCCGCCGCATGCCGTACGCCTTGCTCGTCGCACCCGTCTCCCGCTTGAACCTGGCGGGTTGGATGTCACTTCCCGTGCAGTTGGCCCGGCGTCATCGGCCCGATTCCCCCCGCGGTTCAGCCCAGGACGCGGTCGCCCGGCCTCTCTTGCCTCGCGGCCTGCTGCTGGCCTCCATGCTTGGCCTTGCCACTGCAGCCGCTTCGGCCGAGCCACCCGATTCCCTCGAGTACTGCGCCAGCATCGGTCCGGCTGCCGATCGACTCGCCTGTTACGACCGCCTGGCGGGCCGCGCGCCTTCGGCGCCACCTCCCGTCACGCCGGACACGCCCCCATCTGCTTCGCTGCTCGCGCCCAAGGATGTGCCGGTGTCTCCCGCCACCGCGGCGCCGTCCGCCCGGGCCGGCACGGCCAGCGTCCTGTCACGCTTCTGGGAACTCGATCCCGAGGACAAGCGCGGCACCTTCAACTTCACTGGCTACCGCACTAACTACGTCATGCCGGTGCATGTGACGAGCCACATCAACCGCTCGCCCCAGTCACCCACCCAGGCGGCCGTGTCATTGCCGGCCTACCGCAAGCTGGAAGCGAAGTTCCAGCTCTCGCTGCGAACCAAGATCGCCCAGGACGTGCTGCTCGACAACGCCGACGTCTGGCTGGGCTTCACCCAGCAGGTGATGTGGCAGATCTGGAACGGCACCGATTCCAAGCCCTTCCGCAACACCGACTACGAACCCGAGGTCATCTTCATGGTGCCGGTGCCCAAGGGGCTTCGGGAACTGCCGGGCGGGCCGCAATGGCGCTATGTGCAGGCGGCGCTCGCCCACCAGTCGAACGGCCAGTCCGACCCGCTGTCGCGCAGCTGGAACCGCATCTACCTGGGTACCGGTTTCGAGTGGGGCAACTGGGCGCTCACCGGGCGCTACAACTACCGCCTCTCCGAAGACGTCTCCAGCGACAACAACCCCGACCTGCTCCACTACCGCGGGCGGGGCGAGTTGCAACTGGCGTGGAGCCGCGGGGCGGCCACCACGCTGCTCAGCTGGCGCACCTCGCTGTCCAGCGCGAAGCGCGGCGCCTGGCAACTGGAATGGACGTACCCGGTCTTCGCCGACCAGCCGAACGGCCTGCGCTGGTACGTGCAGGGCTTCTCCGGTTACGGCGAAACCCTGACCGACTACAACTTCAAGCAGAACAGCCTGGGGGCCGGCGTCAGCTTCATGCAGTTTTGAACCCGGGCTCCGGGGCCTGATGCCATTCGGCCACCAGGCGTGCCTCATGTTCCCGCGCCGCTGCCAGGTGGCGCGCCTTCACATGGCCATAGCCGCGGATCTCGTCCGGCACGCTGGCGATCCGAGTCGCCAGGGCAAGGTTGTGCGGCCGCAGCCCCGGCAGCAACGATTCGATGCGCTCGCGGTACGCCATGATGAGGGCGCGCTCGGTGCGGCGCTCCTCGGCGTACCCGAACGGATCGAACGGCGTGCCCCGCAGCCCCTTAAGCCGCGCGAGGACCGTGAACGCCTGGCGCATCCAGGGCCCGTAGGCGCGTTTCACCGGCTGCCCGTCCGGCCCGCGGCGCGCCCACAGCGGCGGCGCCAGGTGGTGCTGCAGCTTGTAGTCCCCTTCGAAGCGCTCCCGGATGTGCGCCGTGAAGGCGGGATCGGTGTGCAGCCGGGCGACTTCGTACTCATCCTTGTACGCCATCAGCTTGAAGAGGTTGCGCGCGACCGCCTGGCTGAACTGGTCGTTCGATCCGAGCGCCGACTCGGCCGCACGCACCCGGTTGACGAAGGCGAGGTAGTCGTCGGCATAGCGGCGGTTCTGGTACCCGGCGAGGAACTCCACGCGGCGGGCCACGGTGTCTTCGAGACGCGGCCGCCGGTGCAGCTGCACCACCTGGGCGGCGGGTGCCATGAGCGCCTCCACCGCCTCCGGGTGGTGTGCGATGTGGCGGCCCCATTCGAAGGCAGCCTGGTTCAACTCGGATTGCACGCCGTTCAGCTCGATCGCTCGCATCAGCGAGGCCAGCGACAGCGGCACCAGGCCCTTCTGCCAGGCGAAACCGAGCATCAGGGGGTTGGTGTAGATGGAGTTGCCCACCAGCTGCACCGCCGCGCGCTCCGCGTCGAAGGCGCCGACGTGCGACGGCCCGGCGGCTTCAACGATGGCAGCCTCGCAGCGGGCCGACGGAAACTGCCAGTTCGGGTCGCGCACGAAGCTGGCCGTCGGCGCACCGTGGGTGTTGAGGGCGACGAAGGTGCGGCCGCGGCGCATCACCGCCACCGTTTGTCGATCGGAGGCCACGATGGGGTCGCAGGCGATGACCAGATCGGCCTCGGCGGTGCCGACCTTGGTCGTGTGAATGGCCTCCGGTCGATCGGCGATCTGGATGTGGCTCCAGGTGCTGCCGCCCTTCTGGGCGAGGCCCGCCGCGTCCTGCGTCACCACGCCCTTGCCTTCCAGGTGCGCTGCCATGCCGAGGAGCTGGCCGATGGTGATGACGCCGGTGCCGCCAATGCCGGCCACGACGATGCCCCAGGCCGAATCCGCCGCAGGCAGTTGCGGCTCGGGCAGCGAGGGCAGCCCGCCCGCATCCGCCCGTGCCGCGGCCTTGGGGCGCCGAGGCTTGCCGCCCTCCACCGTCACGAAGCTCGGGCAAAAGCCGCTCAGGCAGCTGTAGTCCTTGTTGCAGGTGTTCTGGTTGATGCGGCGCTTGCGGCCGAACTCGGTTTCGACCGGCTCCACGCTCAGGCAGTTGCTTTTCACCGAACAGTCGCCGCAGCCTTCGCACACCAGTTCGTTGATCACGACGTGGCGCGCGGGATCGGCCATCGTGCCGCGCTTGCGCCGGCGACGCTTCTCGGTGGCGCAGGTCTGGTCATAGATGAGGACGGTGCAGCCCTCGAGCTCGCGCAGTTCGCGCTGCAGTGCATCGAGCTCGTCCCGGTGGTGCACCGTGACCCCGGGGGCCAGGCGGCCCCGCACCTCGTCGTACTTGTCCGGCTCGTCGGTCACCACGACGATGCGGCGCACGCCCTCGGCCTCGAGTTCGCGGGTCATCTCGGGCACGCGCAAGGTGCCGTCCACCGGCTGGCCTCCCGTCATGGCCACCGCATCGTTGAAGAGGATCTTGTAGGTGATGTTCACCCGCGCCGCGATGCTCTGCCGGACGGCCAGCAGCCCGGAGTGGAAGTAGGTGCCGTCCCCGAGGTTCGCGAACACATGCCGGTCGGTGGTGAAGGGAGCCTGTCCCACCCAGGGCACGCCTTCGCCGCCCATCTGCGTGAAGGTGCTGGTGCTGCGGTCCATCCACAGCACCATGTAGTGGCAACCGATGCCGGCCAGCGCGCGCGAACCCTCGGGCACCCGCGTGCTGGTGTTGTGCGGGCAACCGCTGCAATAGAAGGGGGTGCGTTCCCCGCTCTGCACCTGCTGCACCTGCAGGCTGCGCTCCTTGGCATCGATGAGCGCGACGCGGGCGTCCATGCGGGCAGCGGTGTCACGGTCCACGCCCAGCTTGCGCAAGCGCCGCGCGATGGCGCGCGCGATGATGGCCGGGGTGAGGTCGGCCTGGGCGCGCAGCAACCAGTTGCCGCTGGGGTTGGGTTGCGACCACTCGCCGCCGCTGCGGTCGCCCTCGGCCTCGTCGAACTTGCCCAGCACGTTCGGCCGCACGTCCGGCCGCCAGTTGTACAGCTCTTCCTTGACCTGGTACTCGATGACCTGGCGCTTTTCCTCGACCACGAGGATCTCCTGCAGGCCCTGCGCGAAGTCCCGGGTGATCGTGGCCTCGAGCGGCCACACCACCCCGACCTTGTGCAGCCGGATGCCCAGGCGAGCGCAGTCCGCGTCGTCGAGGCCGAGGTCGTGCAGCGCCTGTCGGGTGTCGTTGTAGGCCTTGCCGCTGGCGATCAGGCCGAAGCGGTCGTGGGGCGAGGAGACCGTGCTGTGGTTCAACCGGTTGGCGCGGATGTAGGCGAGTGCGGCGTACCACTTGTGGTCCATCAGCCGGGCTTCCTGCTCCAGCGGAGGGTCGGGCCAGCGGATGTGCAGGCCGCCGGGGGGCATCTCGAAATCCTCGGGCAGCACGATGCGCACCCGGTCCGGATCGACATCAACCGTGGTGGACGACTCCACCACCTCCTGGATGGTCTTGATGGCCGCCCAGACGCCCGCAAAACGGCTCAATGCGAAGGCGTGCAGGCCGAAGTCGAGGATCTCCTGCACGCTGCTCGGAAAGAAAACGGGCAGCCCGCAAGCCTTGAAGATGTGGTCGCTCTGGTGCGCCGCAGTGCTGCTCTTGGCGATGTGATCGTCGCCGGCGACGGCGACCACGCCGCCGTGGCGCGCCGTGCCCGCCATGTTGGCGTGCTTGAACACGTCGGCACAGCGGTCCACGCCCGGGCCCTTGCCGTACCAGAGCCCGAAGACGCCGTCGAAGCGGCGTGAGGCCGGGTACAGGTCCAGCTGCTGCGTGCCCCAGACGGCGGTGGCGCCTAGCTCTTCGTTGACGCCGGGTTGG
Organism: Rhizobacter sp. LjRoot28; assembly: GCF_964253025.1. Classification (NCBI taxonomy): domain Bacteria; kingdom Pseudomonadati; phylum Pseudomonadota; class Betaproteobacteria; order Burkholderiales; family Sphaerotilaceae; genus Rhizobacter; species Rhizobacter sp. LjRoot28. The sequence continues at coordinate 4,064,627 of NZ_CAXUQC020000001.1, read as the reverse complement.
AAGACGATCTGCTGCGCGGCCAGGTGCTCGCGCGCCTGCCACAGCGCCTGGTCGTACGTGCCCAGCGGCGAGCCGCGGTAGCCGCTGATGAAGCCGGCCGTATTGAGGCCCTGCATCGCGTCGCGCGTGCGTTGGAGCATCGGCAGGCGCACGAGCGCCTGCACGCCGCTCATGAAGGCACGCCCTTGGGCGAGCCGGTACTTGTCGTCGAGCGTCACATGCTCGAGCGCGCGGCGGACGGATTCGGGGAGCGGTGCGTTCATCTGGTGTCTCCTGATTTCGCGGCACCCGCGGCTTGTGGCCCGGGCGGCTGTCCGGCACCCTGCGGGACAGCGACACCAGTGTAGGGACTTCGCAATCCCGTGTGGGTCCACGTTTTCTTGGCTGCCGCCGCCTGCAACGGCAATAATTCGGGCTCCGCAGCTTCGTCCGCCTGGGCCCGATGCCATGTCGCCTGAGATCTCCGCTGGAATGGGTCAGGGCGTCCGTGCTGCGCTGCACAAGCGGTTAACGACGTGACGCGAGGTGACGTGCTGATCCGGGCGCTGCGCCAGCGACTGGTTCGCGGTCGGGTCGCGCGCTGGCTGCTCGGCACGGACGCCAAGCAGCGGCTGCGCCTGGTGCAGTGCAGCGTCGCCCTGCTGCTGGGCGCCTGCAGCGCCCTCAACATGGCGTACCTCGCTGCAACAGGCATTGCCGACCCGCTGGCCGTGAGCGCCTGGGCCACCGTGCTGATCGGCGGCTACCTCGGGTTCTTCATCATGATCCGCGGCGGCGGCAACATGGCGTTCGAAGAACCGTCGCTGACCGTGCCCCAGATGGTCTTCGGCATCGTGTGCGGTGCCGCGGCCTACGCCATCGCGGGTGCAGGACGGGGCGGTGCCTTCCCCATCCTGATGGTCATCTTCATGTTCGGCATGTACGCCCTGACCGCGCGGCAGATCTGGCGGGTCGGGGTGTTCGCCGTGCTGCTGATGGGGGCGACGATGGGCGCGATGAGCGCGTGGCGCCCGCAGGTCTTCGTGCCCGAGATCGAGATCAGCCACTTCATCATGATCGCCGTCATGGTGCCCGCGGTGGCCTTGCTCACCGGCCAGTTGAGCCGGATGCGCGAGCGGCTGCGGCGCCAGAAAAAGGACATCGCGGTGGCGCTGGCGCGCATCCAGTCGCTGGCCACCCGGGACGAACTCACCGGCCTCATCAACCGACGGCACATGCTCGAACTGATGGAGCAGGAGCGCCAGCGCGGTGTGCGCTCAGGCCAGACCTTCTGCATCGCCCTCATCAGCCTGGACGAACACGCCACCGTGGAAGCCACCCGCGGGCCCGCGGCGGCCGATCAACTGCTGCGCGGCTTCGCCCAGGAAGCCTTGCCGGTGATCCGCATCTCGGACCTGCTGGCGCGCTGGCGCGGCGCCGAGTTCCTGTTGATGCTCTCCGACACCCGCTCCTCGATGGCGCGCCTGAGCGTCGAGCGTCTGCGCGAACGGATGCGCCGCGTGACAGCCGACCCGGGGCTGCCGGGCCACGCCGGCTTTTCGGTCGGCGTCAGCGAACACCGTGCCGGCGAGACGGTCGCCCAGACCGTCGAACGGGCCGAGATCGCCTTGCAGAACGCTCAGGCGTCCACCTCAGGCCACGTCGTGCTGGGCTGAGCCGCCGCCGATCGTGCATTGCGCACGGCGAGCGACCCGCCCGGGTCGCGTCCCCTCAAGTCGGCACCTGCCGCGACGATATCGCGGGGATATGGCAACCCTCGGTATCCCCCGCCTGTCCCTGGCCTGGCTCGGTCCGCAGACCGGTGCACAGCGGCTGCGCGCGTCCCAGTCCCTGCTGGCGGTCGTCGTGTACACCGCCTTCGCGCTGGTGCAGTACGCCGAGGTGCGCGCCGGCCTGGTCGATGCGACGGCCTCGATGCTGCTCACGGCCTTCTACATGACGGGCGCCCTCGGGTTCCATCTCGTGATCCGGTCGGGCCTGAACCAGCGCTTGTCCGACGATCCGTCACTGACCCTGCCACAGATGGTGCTGGGCGTGCTGGCCGCGACCGGCTCCTATGCCATCACCGGCCCGGCACGCGGGGCGGTCATGTCGTTGATGGTGATGATCCTCGTGTTCGGGATGTTCGCGCTGCGTCCGCGCCAGGCCCGGCGCCTGGCGGTGTTTGCCTGTGCGCTGCTCGGCGCCACGATGGTCTGGAAGGGCTGGACCGAGCCGGCGCGCTACCCGCCGGAGGTGGAGGCGGTGCACCTGCTCTTTGCCGTCATCACGCTGGCCGCGGTCGCGACACTCACATCGCGCATGGCGGGTCTGCGTCAGCGCCTGCACCAGCAGAAGCGCGAACTGGAACATGCGCTCGAGCAGATCCGTCTGCTCGCCCGCCAGGACGAACTCACCGGCCTTTCCAACCGCCGCCACATGGTCGAGCTGATGGCCATCGAGAAGGCTCGCCAGCGCCGCACCGGTCAGCCCTTGTCGGTGGCGCTGCTCGACATCGACTGGTTCAAGCGCATCAACGACACCTATGGCCACGGCGGCGGTGACCTGGCGCTGAAGACCTTCGCCCAGCTCACCCGGGACAGCCTGCGCGAGGTCGACGTCATGGGCCGCTGGGGTGGCGAGGAGTTCCTCGTCATCCTGCCGGACACGACCGCCACGGAAGCCGCTGCCTGCGTGGAACGCATGCGCGGCCGCCTGGCGAGCCTGTCGGCCGACGCGATCGCCCCGGGCCTGCGGGTCACGTTCTCCGGTGGCGTCGCCGAGCTGATGCCGATCGAGGAGGTGGAGGCGGGTGTGGAGCGGGCCGACCGCGCGATGTACCGTGCCAAGGTGCAGGGACGCAACTGCACCGTCGTCGATGGTGAAGGCGAAGGTGGGGTTGACGCTGCCGCTGCCGAAGGCGCCGTCGACCACGTCGCCTAGCCGGAACTCAACGGCGGCCCGGCCAGGGCGGCGTCGCGCTGCTCACCACTCGCGCATGCGCCGCCGCAGCTTGGCCACCGTCGCCTGGTGGATCTGCGAGGCCCGCGAGGCGCTCACTCCGAGCGCCTGCCCCACCTCGCTCAGGTCGAGCTCGCGCGCGTAGATCATTTCCATCACGGCGCGCTCCTGGGGCAGCAGCTCGTCGAAGGCGCGGGTCAGGGCCTCGTGGCGCTGCTGACGTTGCAGCAGGCGCTGGGGATCGGCGTGCTCGTCGATGATGCCCAGGCTGCCCGGGGCGGCGCTGCCGCTGCCATTGAACTCGTCCGCGGGCGGTTCGAGGGCCTCGTCCTCGAGGCGTGTCGGTGCGGCGCCCGCCTCCAGCATCGCCTTGTAGAACACCTCCAGCGTCCACCCGAGTTCGTTCGCCACTTCCTTGGCGCGCGGCGCGCGGCCGAGCCGATGCTCGAGCTGTTGCACGGCAGCGCGGATCAGCCGCTGCTGGCGACGCACCTGGCGGGAGAGCTCGTCGTTGGCCCGCAGGGCGTCCAGCATCGACCCTTCGATGCGTCGGGACGCATAGGTGTCGAAGGTGGCGCCGCGGCCCTCCTCGAAGCGCGAGATGGCTTCATCGAGGCCGATCATCCCCGCCTGCATCAGCTCGTCCATCTCGACGCTCGCCGGCAGGCGCGACATCATGCGGTTGGCGATGCGGCGGACGAGGGGCTTGTGCTCGAGCAGCCGCACGGTGCGCTCGTGGGCATCGGGGGGAAGGACCTTGGGGTTCAACTGTAGGCGGGGCCGGTGGACTGCTGCGCTTTCAGCATATCGCCCGATCGACACCCTGCCCCGCTGCATGGGTTTGGTGTTTCACTACCGACGGCCCGCAACCCCGTCGGCATCGGCCTTCCAAGCCGTCAGGCGCCGTCCGTCGAGGCGGGCGCAGGCTTCGTTGCAGGGGTGGACGAGGGCTCGGTCGGCCGTGGCGCGAGCCGACGGCCCGCGCTCGTCAACACCTGCTCCGATGCACGCAGGTTGCCTTGCCACAGCACGCATGCCAGCGCTTCCTTTGCCTGCTCGAAGCCTTGTGCCTCACGCACGGCCCGCGCGGCGGCCAGCAGGCCGGGGCTGAGCTGCCAGTCGGTTACGAAGGCCGCGAAGAGCCGATGGCGTCGCTGAGCGAAAGCGGTCTTGAAGGCTTCGCTGAAGCGATGGGACTGCGGCGCCGGATGGTCGACGAAGGCGCGTTCCAGCGCCCGCAGCCCGGCCAGCCAGCCGGTGTTGTGCAGCAGGCCGCCGAGGCACGCATCGAAGCCGTCGACCTGAGCGACCTGTGCAAGCGCCACGCAGTGCTCGGACTGCGCGCTGGCATGCTGCCAGAGGCGCTCGGTGCTGGTGCGGGTGAGCGAACCGCGCTGCGGCGCGAACATCGGCTTGAGCACCACCCGGGAGATGGACTGTCGCACCCCGAGGATGCCGATGCGTTGAACCGCCTCGGTCAGGGACGACAGCGGCCGGCCGCCTTGTGCGGCCGCGCTGTTCGCACGGCTCATGACTTCGGCAACGAGATGGCTGTCGCGTGCCAGCTGGGCCGCCGTCGACTGCGCCGTCTGCAGGTCGTCTCGAAGGCTGGCCAGCAAGGGCGGAATGATGCCGGCGGCCATGGGGAGCAGGTCGCCGCGCCGAGCGTCAGAGGCGACGAGCGCATCCACGGTCGACAGCCAGGCGGCCTCATGCGGCGTCAGCGTCGATGCGACGGACCCGACCTGCGCCGCCGGAAGGTCGAGCAGCCAGTCGAAGAGCTCGCTGTCCCGGTCCTGCGGGCAGGTGTCGGCGGCCGGCGCCTGAGCGGCCAAGACCGATGGCGTGGAAAGCGGCGGGGCCGACGGGGCGTCGCTTCGGAATCGGCGGGCAACGCGGCGGACCCAGCTTGGCATGGCGGCGCGCAACGGAGTGGACAGGCCGCCAGTATCGCCGCTGGATCGGGGCTCAGGAGCGCGGCCAGAGCACCCACATGCGAAGGCCCTGCTTCATCCGTCCTGCCTGCTGCTCGGGCTGTGCGCCCCAGCCCCAGAAGTAGTCAGCGCGCACGGCACCCACGATGGCCGAGCCGGTGTCCTGGGCCATGACGAGCCGTTGCAGCGGCTGGCTCGACAGCGGCTCGGTGGTGTCCAGCCACACCGGCGTGCCATAGGGAATACTCTGCGGGTCGACGGCGATGGAGCGGCCAGGCGTCAAGGGAACCCCTTGCGCGCCGCGCGGGCCGACGCTGGGGTCGGGCAGCGGCTCTTCACGGAAGAACACCGTCCGGGGGTTGCTCCAGAGCAGCTCGTTCACCCGCTTCGGGTTGCGCTGGGCCCAGGCCTTGATGCCGGGCCAGGAGGCCTGGTCGGCCCGGATCTCGCCCTGGTCGATCAGCCAGCGCCCGACCGACTTGTAAGGCTGGTTGTTGTGCGCGGCGAACGCCGCACGCACGAGCCGCTGGCCGCCGTCGGATTCCTGCAGCTGCAGTCGGCCGGAGCCCTGGATCTGGAGCACCAGCGCGTCCAGCGGGTCGGCCACGTACGCCAGCTCCCGGCCCTGCAGCGCCGCGCGCGCGGCGGGCAGGGTGTCGAGCTGTTGCCGTGTCCAGTAGGGGTTGCGGCTGGCCAGGTCCTTCGGGGGCGCATGCAGCGGCACGCGGAACGGGCCGCGGGCGACGCGGCTGGCTTCGATGAGCGGCTCGAAGTAGCCGGTGATGAGACCTTCGGTCGCGCCCTCCAGCGTCTCGACGCGCCACGGCTGCAGCCGCTGGCGCAGCCACAGGCGGGCAGCAGCGTCGCTGAGCACGCCTGCTCCTCGGGCTTCCTCGCACACGCGGCTCCAGTCGGGCGCGGGCCGTTCGCAGCCGCGCAGCAGCGCAGGCCACAGTTCGGACGTGGCGTCGCGCTCCCAGCCCGGCAGGTCGCTCCATTGCGCGGCGGTCCACCGCGCGCGCGGCCGCACGATGGCGGCGCTGTCGCGCGCGGCGCCCGGTGCGGCGCCGACGCCGGGCGTGCCGGCGGGTGACCGTTCCTCGACCGGGGCCGGGGGTCCTTCAGGGTCGGAGGCACAGGCGGCGAGCAGCCCTAGAATGAGGGCGCCCAGTGCGGGTCGGAGTGATCGCACGCGGGGAAGGAACTGAATCATGGGTCTGATCTTGCTGGAAGCGCTGGCGGCGCTTGCCGTGTTGGTGTTGATCGTCTGGTGGACGATGTTCTCCGGCCGGCGCGGCGGAGAGCGGCGGGACGACGACGCTGCCGAATGAGTTGGCATGCCGTCAACGCGGCCGCGGCGGCGCGATGAAGCTCATCGGGCGGCGCCACAGCCGCGACCGGATCGCCTGGTAGATGCGGCTCCGGTCGCGCAGGCGGATGCCGCGCGAGCGCAGTGCGACCTTGAAGGCGAGCAGGAAGCTCACGCTCAGGTTCAGCACCGCGGTCACCGCGATGCCGGCGATGCACCACCAGAACGCCGGGTCGTGCAGGATGTCGAGCCCGAGCGCGCCCGCCGCCGCGGCCAGCTGGCCGGTGGACAGCGTGACGTGGCGCACCTCGATGGGCAGGCCGAAGAAGGCCGCGACGGCCGGCACGATGCCCAGCATCAGGCCGAGCGAGATGTTGGAGGTGAAGCCCGAGATGTTGTGCCGCCAGTACTCCGCCCAGCGCTGGGCGCGGTGGCGGCCCAGGCGCGCCACGATGCGGGGGTTCCACGCAATGGCGCTGTCGAGCCGGTGCCACACGAACCAGTTTTCCACCCAGCCGGCGATGATGGAGCTCGTGAAGAGCAGAACGCCCGTGAAGGCGGCGTAGAAGGGTGTGCCGCCCAGCAGGGTGAGCGATTCCAGCACGTGCTCGGCGTCGGCGGCACCCACCAGCGGGCGACCGAAGACCGCATTGGCAGCCAGCTGCACGCCCAGCACCACCGGCGCCACGACCGACAGGTTGCCGAGAATGCCGGCCGCCTGCGAGCGGATGAGGTGGGCCACTTCGTCGACGAAACCTTCCACCGCCTCGTCGTTCGAGACGTCGCGCAGTTTCTCGGCCATGGCCGGCGCCGTCATGGCGGGCTGCTTGGTGGCGACCGTCCAGTGGGCCAGGTGGATCAGCACGAAGCTGCCGGCGTAGTTGATCCCGGCCCAGAAGCCCGCCCAGAACGCCGTCAGGCCAAGGGCCATGACGAAGAACTTCATCAGGGTGGTGCCGGCCAGTACGGCTCCCCCGCCGGCCGCCGCCTTCAGCATGCTCACGTAGGCGCTGCGGTCGCGGGTGATGTAGTGCTCGCCGGTCTCGGCACTGCGCTCGGCCACCTTGCGGGCGAGCAGCGAGTAGTGGCGGGCGAAGAGGGCGCGCAGGCTGCGCCGCTCGTCGGCGGTGCGCACCAGCTGGGCAAGCAGGCGGGTGATCTCGGTGCCCGGGGTCGTGCTCAGCACGCAGTTGAGCAGGTCCTCGATGCGGTGGGTTCGCTGGTCGAGCTGGTCCAGCTCGAACACCAGGCCGACCGAGACGCCATGGTCCTCGAGGTGGTCGTGCACGCTGTCGGCACAGCGCCGGCAGGTGTGCAGCAACGCGCGCAGGTATTGCGCGGAGGTGAGCAGGGCCTCCGCATTCCCGGACTCCGCATGCTCGCGCACGTCTTCCGCCACGCGCGCCAGCTGGCGGAAGGGCTGGTCGACGAGCAGATCGCGGCTCATGCGTGCGCGGATCGAGGGAGAGAACCCCAGCGAGCGCACCGAGGCCGCCAGGAACATGATCGCGTCGAGGAAGGGCGCCTTCCAGTTCACCCGCGTGCCGTCCGCCGGGGTGAGCAACCCGATCAGGCGCAGCAGCGTGGCCGGGTCGATGGCCTCCAGCCACTCCGCATCGCTCGCCTCGGGGAACAGCAGGTAGAACAACTCGGCCAGGTCGCGCGTGTCCGGCGTGCCCGGCATCAGGCGCAGCCGCAGGCGCTGGCCCACCTCGCCGATCAGGTCCATGCGGGGCGCGAAGCCGAAGTCGGCCAGCAGCGCCGCGGTGTCGACTTCCTCCCAGAAGCGCTGCAGCACGAGCCGCACCTGCACCTCATGCTGCGGATTGCGTTCCAGCACATTGAGCAGGTGGCGCAGGCGCAGGATCGGTGTCGGGGTCTGCTGCTGCGGGAGGGGGGCGTGGCGCAACCATTCGAGCAGGCGAACGAGCCACAGGTGGCGCTCGGGCAGCGCGGCCTCGGCGTCCGCGCCCGTCAGGAGCGCGCTGAGATCCCATGGCCCCGGGGCGCGGGCCATCGCTTTCTTGAGGCCCAGCATCAATGGAGCGCGGAGGCCAGGGCGAGGCCGAACTCGGGCACGTCGGCCTCGAAGGGATGGGCATCCTCGGTCATGCAGAAGAAGGTGCCCCGCATGCTGCCTTGCGGGCTCGCGATCAGGGTCCAGCTGGTGTATTCGAACCGTTCGCCGGGCTGCAGCAGCGGCTGCTGCCCGACCACGGCGAGGCCACGGACCTCGTCCACGTGGCCCTGCGCATCAGTGATGATCCAGTGCCGCGCGACCAGCTGGGCGGCGATGTCGCCCGTGTTGCGGATGGTGATCGTGTACGCGAAGGCGTGCCGGCCGGCGTCGGGCTCCGACTGCTCGGGCAGGTGCTTGACCACGGCACTGCAGGTGAATTCGGGCTTGCTCATCCGGGCCATTCTAGGAGGCTGAGGAATGCGACCGCTGAAAACGCCTGCCGCCCGGGAAGGACACTTCTAAAATCGCAGGATGAGCCAAGCCCCCCAATACCGCATCGCCCCCAGCATCCTGTCCGCGGATTTCGCGCGCCTGGGCGATGAAGTCCGGCAGGTGATCGATGCCGGCGCCGACTGGATCCACTTCGACGTGATGGACAACCATTACGTGCCCAACCTCACCTTCGGCCCGATGATCTGCGAAGCGTTGCGCAAGCACGCCGTCACCGCCAGCGGCCAGCGCGTGCCCATCGACGTCCACCTCATGGTGCAGCCCGTCGACGCCCTGGCGCAGGCCTTCTGCAAGGCCGGCGCCGACCTGGTCAGCTTCCACCCGGACGCCAGCACGCACGTCGATCGCACGCTGCAGCTGATCCGCGCCGAGGGCTGCCAGGCGGGCCTGGTGTTCAATCCGGCCACGCCGCTCGATGTGCTCGAATGGGTGATCGACAAGGTCGACCTCGTCCTCATCATGAGCGTCAACCCAGGCTTCGGTGGGCAGAGCTTCATTCCCGCGGCGTTGAAGAAGGTCGAACAGGCGCGTCGCATCATCGACCAGAGCGGGCGCGACATCCGCCTGGAGGTCGATGGCGGCATCAAGGCGACGAACATCCGCGAGGTGGCCGACGCCGGCGCCGACACCTTCGTGGCCGGCAGCGCCATCTTCACCCACAAGGACTACAAGGCCGCGATCGACGCGATGCGCGCCGAGCTGGCGCGTGCCTGAGCGGCACGACGTCCGCCTTCGCCCCATGCAGGTGGCCGACCTGCCGGCCGTGATGGCCATCCAGGCGGCCTGCTACGGGCTCGAGCTGCTCGAACCGGAGGCGGTGCTGCGCGCCCGACTGGAACGTGCGGACGACACCTGCTGGGTCGCCGAACGGGGCGGACAGGTGTGCGCCTACCTGGCGGCCTACCGGTCGGCGCTGGGCGCCGTGACGCCCTTGCACGCCGTGTTCCGGCCCGCACCCGTGCCGGACACCCTCTACCTGCACGACCTGGCCGTGGACCCTGCCCATCATGGCAAGGGTGTGGGCCAGCGCCTCGTCGATGCCCTGCTGCTGAAGGCGGCGCGCGAGGGCCTTGGATGGTCGGCCCTCGTGGCGGTGCGCGGCGCGGCGGCGTTCTGGGAACGGTTGGGCTTCGTCTCGCATCCGGTGATTGCGGCCCCGCAGGACCAGCGGCTCGCGAGCTACGGGCCTTCCGCCTGCTACATGGCGCGCCCGCTGGCCGTCTGAGCGGAGGCCCCGGCGGTCGCCCCATGGCCGATGACAGCTCGATGAACCCCGAAGCGCGTCGGGTCACCGCCCTGGCCCGCCGCATTCGCCCTCATGATTCGCTGCTCGAACGGAGGTCCATTCCATGTCCAGCGAGTTCACGGCCCACGAGCGGCTCTTTGAGGTGGAGGAGCATGTCGAGATCGGCGAAACCTACCTGGCCACGCAACAGGCGCGCCTGGCCGAGTACCTGGCCCGCGGTGAAGACCCGGTGCAACTGGCGCGCATGATGCAGGTCATGCAGGATCTGCTCGATGGGCTGCGCGTCCGCCGCGCCCGCGCCGCGGCCGACGTGCTGACGCTCCGCCGTGGCGAAGCGGGCTCGCCATCGTCTTGCCCCTCGCTCCACAGCACCGTGCAACGGCCAGCGCGCCTGTCGAACCGCGACGGCTCCCTGTCATGACCTTCGGACGCAGCCATGCGGCGCTCGTCGCCGAGTACCAGAGCCTCATGGACGAGGAACGCGTCCTGTGGAACGTGATCGTGGGCGAACTGCAGGGCTTGGCCGAAGGCACGGCCAGCGAGCAGGCGGCCGAGGCCGACATGCGGCGCTGGGCCGAGGTGCGGGAGCGCCGAGCCCAACTGGACCAGGTGTTCGACGCGCTCACGCGTTCTCGCCAGTCCGCTGCCTGACAGGTCCTCGCGCGGACCGGGGCGTCCCGATCGATGCGCCGAGCCCGGGCACGGAGGCCGGCCCGGTCGGGCGCGCTACAACGGCGACGCCGTCATCAGGTGCTCAGGGGAGAGGCAGTCGGGGATCGGTCACGACATTCTGACTGGCACCGCGACTGGTGGGGATGCGCCTGTGCGTTGCAGGAGCGAACGGGCGAGAACCTCGGGCAGGCCGCTGCCGAGGCTCGCCCGCGGTGCCGCATCATTCCATGGCGATCTGCTTGTCGGTGAGTGTGGCGTTGAAGATCAGGCGCTTCGGAGCGCTTGGCGTCCACGGCGCCCAGGTGGTTCCGAGCGCTGGGTGATTGGGGTCACCCGTGCGCATGAAGGCGCCCACGCTGCGCATCATGGCCTCGGACAACGCTTCGCGCCCAGCCGCGTTGGCCAACGTGTAGTTCACCGAGAAAAGGCCTTTGCCGAAGTTGCCGAACATGAAGGGCACGTCCATGCCGTGTCCGGCCCCGTACAGAGTCTTCCACGGCTCGGGGCCTTGCGACCACAGCCAGTGGTAGGCATACACCTTCGGCTGCCGTGGCCACAGCAACGACAGCGCCTGGTTGGCGAGCGCACCGTAGGTGGCGGCCGTGGTCGCTGCGGCCGTGGCGTTGTAGCTCTCGACGGTGACCTCCGGCTTGAGGATGTCCGCAACGGAGGGCGCACCGGCCGCAGTCGGGTTTTCCGGGTCGAAGTCGAACATCATGAGGAAGCGCTGCGCGTCGTTCACCTTGTAGCTCGACTGCATGAACATCTTGCTTTCGTCGCCGGTCATCCCCGAAATCAGCGGCACGTTCGTGTAGGCACCGGAAGCAATTGCCGCTTCCACGCTTTCGGGCAGCACCGTGCCATCGGCGATGTTGTCCGCCTGGCCGGAGGAGGTCAGCACGAGAATTTCCGGCGTCGCTTCCCGCAGCGCCTGCGCGACCTGTGCAGGCGACATGCCGGCGATCACCGTGGCGACGTTGTCGGCAGTGGCCTTGTTGCCGAGCACGAGCACCTTGCTCAGGACCGACTGGGCGTAGGTTTCCGATCGCGCGAGGGTGTTCAGACGCAAGCCCCCGCTCATGGCCACGGCCTTGTGGAAGTAGCCCTTGTCCTTCGTGAGCGGCGAAACCATGAGGCTGTAGATGTCCACGGCGCCGGCCGACTGGCCCATCACCGTGACGTTCGCCGGGTCGCCGCCGAACGCGGCGATGTTGTTGTGCACGAACTCGAGGGCCTTGATCTGGTCGAGCGTTCCGAAGTTGCCCGAGTTGGCGAGCGAATCGCCGTCGACCCGCAGGGCCGGGTGGCGCAGCCAGCCGAAGACGCCGAGGCGGTAGTTCACCGACACGACGATGGCGTTGTTGATTCGCGCAAAGTTCGCCCCGTTGTAGCCCGGGTTGCTGGTATAGCCCACGGTGTTGGCGCCGCCGTGGAACCAGACGATGACGGGCAGCTGCGCCGCGTCGGAGGCGGGCCGCCAGATGTTGAGAGACAGACAGTCCTCGGCGCCCATCACCTGTCCGAAGGTGTTGGCGATGTCCCGGCTGAAGCCGTCATCGGCCTTCGGCGGGGCATAGAAGCTGCCAGGTTGCGCGCACGACCGACCGAAGGCCTTGGTGGCCAGCGGCATGGTCCAGGCGCTTGGCTCCTTCGGCGGCATCCATCGCAGCGCGCCGACCGGGGGCTGCGCGTACGGAATGCCGAGCCAGGCGTAGGTGGCGCTGGCGGTGTTGGCCAGGCCCTCCACCTTGCCGAAGGCCGTCGTGCGCACGAGCGGGTCGGCTGCCGGCACGGTTGCCGTGGCGTCGTCGTCGCCCCCACAAGCGGACAGCGTGCCGAGCGCGGCGAAGGTGAGGCAGAGGTGCGCACGTCTGCGCCAAGTGAGAGTGGCCACGAGATGTCTCCGATCGATGGATGGTTCGAGTCGATCACCATAGGGACATCGCGTCCGGCGGGCTTGGACCGGTTTGCTGTCTTGGGGCCGAAGCGACGCCGACTCGGGTTTGTCCTGAGATCAGGAACGGTGAGATTCACTGCCCAGGTGCACCTGCACGGCCTGGCTGCGCGCGAACGATGGCTTCTGTCCGTACCAGCGCTGGTAGATGCGGCTGAGGTAGGCGGAGTCGGGCAAGCCGCAATCGTGGGCGACGCAGGTGAGGGAGTCCTTGCCGATCAGCAAGGGCTTGAGCAGACGCCGCTGCTTTTCCCATGCGAGGTAGCTGCGCAGCGGGATGCCCAATGCCGAAGAGAACACGTGCGAGGCACGGTGGTAGGAAAGTCCGAGGTGCTGGGAAATCCGCTCCAGGGCGAGAGAATCGTGCCGGGCACCGACAACCGCATCGAGCATCCCCGAACGGCGGGGGTCGTCGATCGGCGGCGGGGCAAGCTGTGCCAGCGCGGTGGCGACGATGTCGTCGAACGCCTGGGAAGGCGCTCGGGCGAGTGGCGTGCCGCTGCTGAAGGCCGCGAGGTCCGCGGCGTGAGGGTGGAATGCGGAGTGATCCAGCGGCGCCACACCCAAGGGCGACAGCGCGCGAAACCCGGGGAACATCGGCGCGGCCGGGGCAACGTTCAGGCTCACCAGTCCCACGCCACGCGCAGACAGTCCCCGGCACACGTTCGGGCCGATGGCGAACGCATTGTGCGAGCACCGTTTTCCCTCGACCTCCACCGTGAACGTCGACCCGTCCACTGTGAGCAGTACGACGCCCGCCGGACGCGACGTCGCAGCGGTGACAACCCATGGGCTCGCGTAGACGAACCCGTGGGGGAGCACGTACAGCTGGTCTCGACGTTGGTGGGACAGGCGACCGTAGGCCGACACGGCACCGTTGGATGCGACAGGCGGGATCGAGGACATGCGACTCCTATCCGGGTGGAACGAGCACCGGGCCCGTCACGACACCGCTTGAACCGCCCGATCGGGGTTGACCATGCTATGCAATTGCCCGCCTGCAACCATCAGGTCAAGCACGGGGCGGCTGTTCCGCTGTGCGGGAGCCGTTTGCCTTTCTGGTGCCCGCACGGTGCGTGGTCCTGCGTCTCGTGGCCGGACGTGCGCCGCGCACGCGGGCCTCTTGCGGCGCCCCGATGCGTCTCGTGGCCGTCCCCATCCGCCAGCGGTACCGAACGTGCTTGCTCCGCACGCGCGTCAATCCACGTTCCGGGGCGTCGTCGTCGGCCTGGGAGGCCTCGGCCGCCGCAGGCTGATTGGCGTCCTGCCACACGGAGCGCTTACAGTGATGCAACCCACCATTCTTGAAATGATGAACGCCATTCAGTCCGCACAATCCCGCTTCGACGCCGCCATCATCGACCTGGACGGCACGATGGTCGACACCCTCGGCGATTTTCAGGTCGCGCTCAATGCCGCCTTGGCGGACCTGGGGCTGCCCCGGGTGGAGAAGGCCTTCATCGAGCAGACCATCGGCCGCGGCTCCGAGCATCTCGTCCAGCAGACTCTAGCCCACGTGGGTGCGGCGCCCGTCCACTTCGATGTGGCGTACGCGCGCTACCAGCATCATTACGAACGGGTGAACGGCAAGCACGCCAGCGTGTACGACGGTGTGATCGAGGGCCTGGTGCGGTTGCAGCAGCGCGGCCTGCGGTTGGCGTGCCTCACCAACAAGCCGACCGCGTTCGCCCGCGTCCTGCTCGCGCAAAAGTCACTGGCGCCATTCTTCAGCGTTTGCAACGGCGGCGACAGCTTCGAACGCAAGAAGCCGGATCCGCTGCCCCTGCGGCGGACCTGCGAGGCACTGGGCGTGGCGCCTGCGCGGGCACTCGTCATCGGGGACTCGGTGAACGACGCCCTGGCGGCCCGGGCCGCGGGTTGTCCGGTCGTGCTGGTGCGCTACGGCTACAACCACGGGCAGCCGGTGACCGAGGTGGACTGCGATGCGGTGATCGATCGGCTCGATGCGGTGGCGATCGACTGAAGCGGCGGCTACGCGCGTGGCGGCCGACCTTCAGTCGCCCATGCGCCCGAGCAGGCGTTCCTTGAGCAGCGAGTCGGCGGGCGATTTGCCGAGCCAGATCTTGATGAGGGCCGAGTAGAACTCGGGCTCCTTGATCGGTTGGCCCGCCGGCTTGCCGTTGACGGAGATGACGGTGCCCGTGCCGGGAATCCAGTCGGCCGTGAACGAGTCGCCAGCGGACAGCTTCTTGTACTGGAAGAAGATGTCGCTCATGGTGAGCACGCCGGCCACCGACTTGGAGAACTCCTCGCGTGGCGCGTTGTCTTCCATGCCGCGTGCGAAGAGCTTGCCGAGTTCGCCGGCATTGATCTCGCGCAGCATCACGACGTGCATGCGCTTGGGGCCGTCCTGGGCGAGCACCGCTTCGGTGGTGCCGGCGCGTGAGGGCAGGTAGAGCGCGGCGGTATACACCTTGAAGATCGCCTTGAGCCGCAGGCCGGCGCCGTTGAGCTGCAGGCGCGTGTTGCCCACCTGCGCGCTGTCTTCGTACTTGACGCCCGCCACGGTGAGCGGCACGGCATGGGCAGAGGCGGTGGCCAGCAGGGCGGCCAGGACGAGGAGGGTTCGGCGGATCACGCAGGTTCCTTCGATGAAGAACGATCGGCCATCACGGCGGCCGCGGCCACAAGGTGACGGATTGTGACAGCCGGAAGACGCCGCGCAGCCCCCCAGATGGATGGGGAAAACGCGGGTCACGGCGTGCCGAGCCGGGCAAAGTGCGGAGCCTGCTACACTTTTTCGATGTTCATCGCGCGCAAGCAAACCAAAGGGTCGCACGACCGGGGAGCCTGGCCCTGGCGGGGCCGGACCACGTTGGTTTGACTTTGCCGCGGGCCAGTCCGGGGTCTCTCCTGCAGAGGCTCTCGTGCCCTCCGGCGCCATCGGCGGCCCTTGCGGCCCGCCCTGCCGATCAATCACCTGCGGGCGCGCCTGGCGCCGCCTGCCGGGCCGTGGAGGGCCCTGAGACGTGATCACCCAATCCGAGTTCAATCGCCTGGCCGACGAGGGCTACAACCGCATTCCGCTGACCGCTGAAGCGTTCGCCGACCTCGAAACCCCCTTGTCGCTGTACCTGAAGCTGGCCCGTGGCACAGGCGACGGCCGCAACAGTTTCCTGCTCGAGTCCGTGGTCGGCGGCGAACGCTTCGGCCGCTATTCCTTCATCGGCCTGCCCGCGCGAACGCTGCTGAGGGCCTCGGGGTTCCGGACCGAGGTGGTAACCGATGGCCGCGTCGTCGAGACCGTCGAAGGCAACCCGCTCGACTTCATCGCTGAATACCAGAAGCGCTTCAAGGTGGCGCTTCGCCCCGGACTGCCCCGCTTCTGCGGCGGACTGGCCGGCTACTTCGGCTACGACGCCGTTCGCTACATCGAGCCGCGGCTGGCCGACAGCACGCCACCGGGCGGCCTCGACACGCCGGACATCCTGCTGCTGCAATGCGAGGAGCTGGCCGTCATCGACAACCTGTCGGGGCGCCTGTACCTGATCGTCTACGCCGACCCGGCGCAGCCCGATGCCTACGCCGTCGCGCAACGCCGGCTGGCCCAACTGGCCGACCACCTGCACGACAGCGTGGTGGCGCCCACGGTGCATCCCGCGCCGCCGCAGCCGGTGGAGCGCGGCTTCGCCAAGGACGACTACATCGCCGCGGTGCTGCAGGCCAAGGAGTACATCGCCGCTGGCGACATGATGCAGGTCCAGGTGGGCCAGCGACTCCAGAAGCGGTTCACCGCCTCGCCGCTCAGCCTGTACCGGGCGCTGCGATCCCTGAATCCGTCGCCCTACATGTACTTCTACGACTTCGGCGACTTCCAGATCGTGGGCGCCTCGCCCGAGATCCTCGTGCGCCAAGAGCACACGCCGGAGGGCGACAAGGTCATCATCCGGCCGCTCGCCGGCACCCGACCGCGCGGCGCCACGCCCGAGGAGGACAAGGCGCTCGAGGTGGAACTCAAGGCCGACCCGAAGGAGCGCGCCGAGCACGTGATGCTGATCGACCTGGCACGCAACGACATCGGCCGCATCGCCAGGACCGGCAGCGTGAAGGTGACGGAGGCCTTTGTCGTCGAGCGCTATTCGCACGTGATGCACATCGTGAGCAACGTCGAGGGGCTGCTCAAGGACGGCATGACGAGCCTGGACGTCCTGCGCGCCACTTTCCCGGCGGGCACGCTGACCGGCGCGCCCAAGGTGCGTGCGATGGAGATCATCGACGAGCTCGAGCCCGTCAAGCGCGGTATCTATGGCGGCGCCTGCGGCTACCTGAGCTTTGCGGGCAACATGGACGTGGCCATCGCCATCCGCACCGGCATCGTGAAGGACGGCATGCTGTACGTGCAGGCCGCCGCGGGTGTGGTGGCCGACTCCGTGCCGGAGCTCGAATGGAAGGAAACCGAGGCGAAGGCGCGGGCGCTGCTCAGGGCCGCCGAGCTCGTCGAGGAGGGCTTCTGACATGCTGCTGATGATCGACAACTACGACAGCTTCACCTTCAACCTCGTGCAGTACTTTGCCGAGCTGGGTGAGGACGTGCGGGTGTTCCGCAACGACGAAATCACGGTACAGGGCATCGCCGAGCTGCAACCGGACCAGCTGGTGCTGTCGCCCGGACCGTGCTCGCCGGCGGAGGCCGGTGTGTGCGTCGAGGCCATTCGCCACTTCACCGGGCGGCTGCCCATCCTGGGCGTGTGCCTGGGGCATCAGGCGATCGGTGCCGCCATGGGCGGTCGCATCGTGCGGGCCGGCCGACAGATGCATGGCAAGACCGACGTCATCACCACCGATGGCAAGGGTGTCTACCGCGACCTTCCGGAACGCTTCACGGTCATTCGCTATCACTCGCTGGTCATCGAGCGCGACAGCCTGCCGGCCGAGCTCGAGATCACCTCGACCTCGGAGGACCACGAGATCATGGGGGTGCGCCATACCGGCCTGGCCGCGACGGCCACGCCGCTGGAGGGTGTGCAGTTCCACCCCGAGTCCATCCTGACCGAGCATGGCCACGCCATGCTGAAGAACTTCCTCACCATGTCGCGGGGCGCCTGAGATGTCCATCACCGATACCGAAGCCCTCGCGCGCGTCATCGAGCACCGGGAGATCTTCCACGACGAGATGCTGGCGCTGATGCGCCGCATCATGCGTGGCGAAACGTCGCCCGTGATGATCGCGGCGCTGGCCATGGGCCTGCGCGTCAAGAAGGAAACCATCGGCGAGATCACGGCCGCGGCGCAGGTCATGCGCGAGTTCGCCACGCCGGTCGAGCTCGCTGACAAGCAGCACCTGGTCGACCTGTGCGGCACCGGCGGCGACGGCGCCCACACGTTCAACATCTCGACCGCCGCCATGTTCGTGGCCGCGGCCGCGGGTGCGCGGGTGGCCAAGCACGGTGGGCGCAGCGTCTCGTCGAGCACCGGAAGCGCCGACGTGCTGGAGGCGCTGGGCGCCTCGGTGAACCTGTTGCCCGAGCAGGTGGGACGGTGCCTGGACGAGACCGGCATCGGCTTCATGTTCGCGCCCAACCACCATGCCTCCATGAAGCATGCGGCGCCCGTGCGCAAGGAGCTCGGCGTGCGCACCTTGTTCAACATCCTCGGGCCCCTTACCAATCCCGCGCGCGCACCCAACCAGCTGATGGGCGTGTTCCACCGCGACCTGGTCGGCATCCAGGTGCGTGTGCTGCAACGGCTCGGCGCCGATCACGTCATGATCGTCCACGGGGCCGACGGCCTGGACGAGATCTCCATCTCCGGTGACACCTTCGTCGGCGAACTGCGTGACGGGCAGGTGAGGGAATACACGATCCATCCACGCGAGTTCGGCATGAAGATCGCCGACCTGGACGAACTCAAGGTGGCCGACAAGCAGGAGTCGGTCGCGTGCATCGAGCGTGCGCTCGGCAACGAGCCGGGCCCCATGCGCGACATCGTGCTGCTGAACGCGGGCGCCGCCCTCTACTGCGCCAACGTGGCCGGGTCCCTGGGTGACGGCGTGGAGCGTGCGCGCGAGGCGGTCGCCTCGGGGCGGGCGCGCGCAAAGCTTGCAAAGTTCGTCCACACCACCCGCCAGTTTCAAGCAGCCACCCCATGAGTGACATCCTCGACAAGATCGTTGCCGTCAAGCGCGACGAGATCTCTGCGGCACGGCGTCGCCGTGACGAAGCGTCAATTCGACGTGACGCCGAAGGCCGCACCGACGTGCGCGATTTCGTCGGCAGCTTGCGCGCGCGCATCGGCGCTGGCCAGGCGGCCGTGATCGCGGAGGTGAAGAAGGCGAGCCCGAGCAAGGGCGTGCTGCGCGAGCATTTCGTGCCGGCCGAGATCGCCGAGAGCTACGCGCGGCACGGCGCTGCGGCGCTCAGCGTGCTCACCGATGCCCAGTTCTTCCAAGGGGACGCGGCCTACCTCGAGCAGGCCCGGTTGAGCTGTCCGCTGCCGGTCCTGCGCAAGGACTTTATGGTCGACGCCTACCAGGTGTTCGAGGCGCGGGCGATGGGGGCTGACTGCATCCTGCTGATCGCCGCCTGCCTGGACGATGCGCTGATGGTCGACCTGGAGGCACAGGCCCACGCGCTCGGCATGGCCGTGCTGGTCGAGGTGCACGATGGGGCCGAACTCGACCGCGCCCTGCGGCTGAAGACGCCGCTCGTGGGCATCAACAACCGCAACCTGCGCACGTTCGAGGTCACGCTCGACACGACCCTCGGCCTGTTGCCCCGTGTGCCGTCCGACCGGCTGCTGGTCACGGAGAGCGGCATCCTCGGCCGTGCCGACGTGGCCCGCATGCGCGAGTCCGGCGTGCATGCCTTCCTCGTGGGTGAGGCGTTCATGCGCGCACCCGACCCCGGCCGGGCGCTCGAGGCGCTGTTCGCTTGACGCGTCAGCCGGCGCTGTTCGAGGCGGGCGGGTGCCTGGCCGCGCCGCTGTCGGCACTGCTGGACACGGTGCCGGCCGACTGGCGGCCCGTGGTCGATCGCTGGCGTGACGCGGAGGCGGGCCGCTCCCTGGCCCGCTTCGTCGACGAGCGGGTGGCCGGGGGCGCCACGGTGTACCCGGCCGCGGTGTTCCGGGCGCTCGAACTGACTCCGCTCTCGGACGTGAAGGTCGTGATGGTCGGCCAGGATCCGTACCACGGTCCAGGTCAGGCCCACGGGCTCGCGTTCAGCGTCCCGAGCGGGCAGAAGACGCCGCCCAGCTTGCGCAACATGCTGCTCGAGTTGAGGCGCGACCTCGGCATCGAACGGCCCGGCACCGATCTCTCCGGGTGGGCACGGCAAGGCGTGCTGCTGCTCAACACCAGCCTCACCGTTGAGGACGGCCAGCCCGGAAGCCATGCCCGACGCGGATGGGAGTCGCTCACCGAAGCGCTGCTGCAAGCCGTTGCCCGCAGGCCGGAACCGTGTGCGTACCTGCTGTGGGGCGCGCACGCCCAGCGCTTCGAAGCCCTCATCCGGTCGGCGGTGCCGGCCGGGGCACCCGTGCCGCTGGTGCTGATGTCGAATCATCCGTCGCCCCTCTCGGCGCGACGCCCCCCGGTGCCTTTTCTGGGCAATGGCCACTTCGGCGCGGTTCAGCGCTATCTGGCGGCGCACGGCCGACCGATCGACTGGTCGGCCTGAGCGCTGTGGGCCGGCGTGTGCCGCCGGCCGGTTCGATCAGAAGAAGTAGAACGACCCGTACACACCGCCGTGCGTGCCATCGAAGGTGCGGCCACGGTAGACGCCGCTCTTGCCCTCGAACTTCTCGCTCACGGCGCGCACCTTGACGCTGAAGCGCTCAGCGAAGAAGTACTCGCCCTCGACCACGATGCCGGTGCGTGTCTTGAAGTCGGAGTCGAAGCCGCCCACCGCGCCGCTCGAATTCACCTGGGCGTCGAAGGCGTGGCGGACGCCGCCACCCAGGCGGAAGCTGTCGGTGAGGCTGACGAAGGCGAGCAGCTCGACGGGCATGCGGGTGAACTCATAGTCGCCGTTGGAGCCGTTGGCCGAATCGGCGTGGTAACCGATGTTGGCTTGCATCGAGATCGGCCCGCCGAGCGCCACGTCGACGCCGGCCTGCAGGTGGATGATGCCGCCGGTGCGTACCGTGCTGCTCGTGCCGTTGCTGAAGTCGAACTCCTCGAGCCGGTCACCGCCGAACGTGAGCCCCATGCCGAAGAACGGGCGGACGGTTTCACCGGGACGGGACTGGGCCTGGGCGGTGCCGGCGATCAGCAGGGAGGCCAGGGCCAGGACGAGGGTTCTCTTCATGGAGTGCTTTCGTGATGACAGGGGTGGGGACTTGCGAATTATCGAGCGCCGCCTGGCGCGCCGGGTCCCACAATCGAGGGTCCTGCGGCGAAATCGCCCTTCGATCGCGCACAACGATTGTCAGCGAACTTCTGACGATGTATACTCCCGAGTTCGCTGCGGAGGGGTGGCCGAGTGGTTAATGGCAGCAGACTGTAAATCTGCCCTCTTACGAGTACGCTGGTTCGAATCCAGCCCCCTCCACCACAGCACCAGTTGCAGGCGTAGCAAAGCAAGACCTTCAAGGCGCGGCCGGAACGGCGGGCGGCGAGGGGCTCCCGGGCGGGAGTAGTTCAATGGTAGAACCCTAGCCTTCCAAGCTAATGACGCGGGTTCGATTCCCGTCTCCCGCTCCACTCCGCTGTCGATTGCGGTGCCCGGCTCGCCGGGGTGCGCCGGGAAGTGTGGTGGCGAGTTGATGAAGAGTGTGCAGTCGTGCCCTCACAGGTCTGTCCGTCGCGGCGGACAGACCTGTGCAGGTATCGGTGGTAGTGATACTTCGGCCCATATGGCTCAGTGGTAGAGCACTCCCTTGGTAAGGGAGAGGTCGCGCGTTCGATCCGCGCTATGGGCACCAGTTTTGTAGACCCTGTGGACCTGTTTGTGACTGAGGCGCCCTACCCGGGTGTTGGTCTACGTCGACGGCAAGGAGCAGAAAATGGCAAAAGGCAAATTCGAACGGACCAAGCCCCACGTGAACGTGGGCACGATCGGTCACGTGGACCATGGCAAGACGACGCTGACGGCAGCGATCACGACGGTGCTGTCGACCAAGTTCGGCGGCGAAGCCAAGGCGTACGACCAGATCGACGCGGCACCTGAAGAGAAGGCCCGCGGCATCACGATCAACACCGCGCACGTCGAGTACGAGACGGCCAACCGCCACTACGCACACGTCGACTGCCCGGGGCACGCCGACTATGTGAAGAACATGATCACGGGTGCTGCGCAGATGGACGGCGCGATCCTGGTGTGCTCGGCCGCTGACGGCCCGATGCCCCAGACCCGCGAGCACATCCTGCTGGCCCGCCAGGTGGGCGTGCCTTACATCATCGTGTTCCTGAACAAGTGCGACATGGTCGACGACGCCGAGCTGCTCGAGCTGGTCGAAATGGAAGTGCGCGAGCTGCTGGACAAGTACGACTTCCCCGGCGACGACACCCCGATCATCAAGGGTTCGGCCAAGCTGGCGATGGAAGGCGACAAGGGCGAGCTGGGCGAAGGCGCGATCCTGAAGCTGGCCGAAGCCCTGGACAGCTACATCCCGACGCCTGAGCGTGCCGTTGACGGCGCGTTCCTGATGCCGGTGGAAGACGTGTTCTCGATCTCGGGTCGTGGCACGGTGGTGACCGGTCGCGTCGAGCGCGGCATCATCAAGGTCGGCGAGGAAATCGAGATCGTCGGTATCCGCGACACCCAGAAGACGACCTGCACGGGCGTGGAGATGTTCCGCAAGCTGCTGGACCAGGGCCAGGCTGGCGACAACGTCGGCATTCTGCTGCGCGGCACCAAGCGTGAAGACGTCGAGCGCGGCCAAGTGCTGTGCAAGCCGGGCAGCGTGAAGCCGCACACCCACTTCACGGCCGAGATCTACGTGCTGAGCAAGGAAGAGGGTGGCCGTCACACGCCGTTCTTCAACAACTACCGTCCGCAGTTCTACTTCCGCACGACCGACGTGACGGGCGCAGTGGAGCTGCCGGCCGACAAGGAAATGGTCATGCCTGGCGACAACGTCAGCATCACCGTGAAGCTGATCAACCCGATCGCGATGGAAGAAGGCCTGCGCTTCGCCATCCGTGAAGGTGGCCGCACCGTCGGCGCCGGCGTGGTTGCCAAGATCCTCGCCTGATCTGATATTCGTTGCTGTTCCACAGGGGTGTAGCTCAATTGGCAGAGCGCTGGTCTCCAAAACCAGAGGTTGTGGGTTCGATTCCCCCCGCCCCTGCCAGGCCCGGGCCCTGAAGCCCTCGACTTGGTGATCACGGCAGCCCGCAAGGAGGTTCATCCCCTGCGGGCTTTGCTGCTGAAGGGCAGTCCGTGTTTTCCAACGAGGCGCCTGGCATGGGTCGTGGGCCTGTAACCATCTGACGAAGCGAAATGTCGAATCCGCAAATTGAAACGGTCTCTACCGGGGCCGACAAGGCCAAGCTCGCTGCCGCGGGCGTGCTGGTTGTCGCCGCCGTGGCCGTGTTCTACGTGCTGGGCAAGCAGGACCTGTGGCTGCGCGTTGCCGCGCTGCTCGTGCTGCTGGCTGCTGCGGTGGGCACGTTCTTCGTGTCCGAGAGCGGCAAGCAGCTGATCGCCTTCGGTCGCGACTCGGTCAAGGAAGTGAAGAAGGTTGTCTGGCCCACCCGCAAGGAAGCCGGGCAGATGACCCTCTACGTGTTTGCGTTCGTGGTCGTCATGGCCTTGTTCCTGTTTCTGACCGACAAAACGCTGGAATGGGTGCTGTACGACCTGATTCTCGGTTGGAAGCACTGAGGAAAGACTGATGAGCGAAGACATCGCAAGCACCGAAGCCGCAGCTCCGGCCCCCGCGCCTTCCAACAAGCGCTGGTACGTGGTTCATGCCTATTCGGGCATGGAGAAAGCCGTCGAGCGCAACCTGCGCGAGCGCATCGACCGCGCCGGCATGCAGGACAAGTTCGGCCGCATCCTCGTGCCGATGGAAGAAGTCGTCGAGCTCAAGAACGGCAAGAAGGCCGTGACCGAGCGCCGCTTCTACCCGGGTTACGTGCTGGTCGAAATGGAAATGGCCGACGACACCTGGCACCTGGTGAAGCACACCAGCAAGGTGACCGGTTTCGTGGGTGGCGCGAAAAACCGCCCCTCGCCCATCTCGGAGGCCGAGGTCGCCAAGATCGTCACCCAGATGCAAGAGGGTGTCGAGAAGCCGCGTCCGAAGGTCGAGTGGGAAGTGGGCGAGACCGTCCGGGTCAAGGAAGGCCCGTTCACGGACTTCAACGGCGCGGTCGAGGACGTCAACTACGACAAGTCCAAGGTGCGCGTCTCGGTCACCATCTTCGGCCGTGCCACGCCGGTCGAGCTCGACTTCTCGCAAGTCGAGAAGGTCTGACCCGCTGATCGAACACGAGCCCCGGTGGGAGGCTCGCCGGGCCCGCGAGGGCCTTGCCTTTCCCGCCCGTAGCCAGCCGTCGACGAGATGACGGCAAGAGGAGCAAAGGTAACCAGCCCTTTGCGTTAGCACTCAGGGGCCCGCGACATGTCGGGCCTTCACTGGAGTTAGAGCATGGCCAAGAAAGTTGTCGGCTACATCAAGCTGCAAATCCCGGCGGGCAAAGCAAACCCGTCGCCCCCGGTCGGTCCGGCGCTGGGTCAGCGCGGTCTGAACATCATGGAGTTCTGCAAGGCGTTCAACGCCCAGACGCAGGGCATGGAACCGGGCCTGATGTTGCCCGTGGTGATCACCGCGTTCGCGGACAAGTCGTTCACCTTCATCCTCAAGTCGCCCCCGGCGACCGTGCTGATCAAGAAGGCACTCAAGCTGGACAAGGGTTCGCCCACGCCGCACAGCGCCAAGGTCGGCAAGCTGACCCGCGCGCAGGCTGAGGAAATCGTGAAGACGAAGCAGAAGGACCTGACGGCCGCCGATCTCGACGCCGGGGTTCGCACGATCGCAGGTACCGCCCGCTCGATGGGCGTGACGGTGGAAGGGCTCTGATCATGGCAAAACTGACCAAACGTCAAAAGTCCCTCGTGGGCAAGGTCGACTCGACCAAGCTGTATCCCCTCGACAATGCGCTCGCGCTGGTCAAGGAATACGCCACCGCCAAGTTCGATGAGTCCATCGACGTGGCCGTGCAGCTCGGCATCGACGCGAAGAAGTCGGACCAGGTCGTTCGTGGCGCCGTCGTGCTGCCCAACGGCACCGGCAAGACCAAGCGCGTCGCCGTGTTCGCCCAAGGCGCCAAGGCTGATGAAGCCCGCGCCGCTGGCGCCGACGTCGTCGGCATGGAAGACCTGGCCGAACAGGTCAAGGCCGGCAAGATGGATTTCGACGTCGTGATCGCTTCGCCGGACACGATGCGGATCGTCGGTACGCTCGGCCAGATCCTCGGCCCGCGCGGCCTGATGCCGAACCCGAAGGTCGGCACCGTGACGCCCGACGTCGCCCAGGCCGTTCGCAACGCCAAGGCGGGTCAGGTGCAGTTCCGTGTCGACAAGGCCGGCATCGTGCACTCGACCATCGGTCGTCGTTCGTTCGACTCCGACAAGCTGGTTGCCAACCTGCGCGCGCTGGTCGAGGCCCTGAACAAGGCCAAGCCGGCATCGAGCAAGGGCGTGTACCTGCGCAAGGTCGCCGTGTCGTCGACGATGGGCGTGGGCGCCCGCGTCGATGTCTCGTCGATCAACGCTGCAGCCGCCGGCTGATTTTGAATTGACGGTTCGCGCGAGTCTGGCGCGAACCCGAGGAGTTTGGTGGGCCGGGCCCGAACGCATTGCGTCCGGGCCCGGGTCATCCAAGACCGCAGGTGCGGCTCACGCCGCTTAATCGACGAATCGCATCCCTCGGGGAGTGTTTCCGACGCCCGCGCAGATGGCGGTCCCGCTGAAAAGGAATGAATCTCTGGATGGATTCCTGGACAGAAGGTCGCTGAACTTGAGTGTGCCGGAGGGTGCCCCGCAAGAGGCATCCGAAGGCACGAGATGTGAGGAGTAGACCTTGAGTCTCAATCGCAACGAGAAACAGACCGTGGTGACGGATGTGGCGGCCCAGGCGGCCAAGTCGCAGACGCTCGCGCTGGCTGAGTACCGTGGCCTCACCGTCGCTCACCTCGACGCACTGCGCAAGCAGGCTCGCGAAAAGGGCGTGTACCTTCACGTGCTGAAGAACACCCTGGCTCGTCGCGCTGTTGCTGGCACGCCGTTCGAAGTGGCCTCGGATGCCATGGTCGGTCCGCTGATCTACGGTTTTTCGGAAGACGCTGTCGCCGCGGCCAAAGTCATTGCTGACTTTGCCAAGGGCAACGACAAGCTCGTCATCAAGGCTGGCGCGCTCAACGGCAAGTCGCTCGACGCCGATGGCGTGAAGGCACTGGCCGCCGTGCCGTCGAAGGAAGTGCTGCTGACGCAGATCGCCGGGCTGCTGCAGTCCCCGATCGCGCGTTTCGCTCGCGCCCTCGTCGCCGTGGCGGACAAGAAGGGTGGCGGCGCCGAAGCGCCTGCTGCCGAAGCCGCTGCTGCCTGATCTGTTCAAACATTCATCTATCTAGGAATCCAAAATGGCATTCGATAAAGACGCTTTCCTGTCCTCCCTGGACGCAATGTCGGTCCTCGAGCTCAACGAGCTGGTGAAGGCCATCGAAGAGAAGTTCGGCGTGTCGGCTGCCGCCGTCGCTGCTCCGGCTGCTGGCGGTGGCGCTGCCGCCCCGGCCGCTGAAGAAAAGACCGAATTCAACGTCGTGCTGCTCGAAGCCGGCGCGAACAAGGTCTCGGTCATCAAGGCCGTGCGCGAACTGACGGGCCTGGGCCTGAAGGAAGCCAAGGACCTGGTCGACGGCGCTCCGAAGAACGTCAAGGAAGCCATCGCCAAGGCCGACGCAGAAGCTGCGGTCAAGAAGCTGGTGGAAGCCGGCGCCAAGGCCGAACTCAAGTAATTGCGTTTCCCGCAAGGGGCTGGGTGCCGATGAGGCCCCCAGCCTTTTGTGCTTCCTGGGGGTAGGGTCTTGTCAAGGCCTAATCCCCTTGGAGACCACCTGTAAAAGCCATTCGGTTGACAATCGAGGGCTTTTTCAAGTGTTCTCTGATCCGACTGCAGAGAACGGGTTTGGTCGGGCCCCGGTGCAACGCCGGGGTTGTCCGCCAGCGGTTGGTAGTGGCCAACCACCAAGCTTCGAACGCAAGGTTCGAAAGACAGTCGCCTTCGGGGACGAAGCCCTAGGCCCGGGCATCGTTCCCTGAGACGGAGTGAGAAATCACATATGGCGCAGCAAACAACCCCCTACAGCTATACCGAGCGCAAGCGGATCCGCAAGAGCTTCGGTAAACGCGAGAACGTCCTGAACGTCCCCTATCTGCTCACGATGCAGAAGGAGTCGTACGTTGCCTTCCTGCAAAAGGACGTCCCGCCGCAAAAGCGCAAGCCCGAGGGCCTGCAGGCCGCGTTCATTTCCGCGTTCCCCATTGTTTCGCACAATGGTTTCGTCGAGATGAAATTCATCGAGTACAACATGGCCAAGCCTGCGTTCGACACGCGGGAGTGCCAGCTGCGGGGGCTCACCTACGCGGCCGCCGTGCGCGCCAAGCTGCAGATGATCATCTATGACCGTGAGTCGCCGCAAGCGAAGACGGTCAAGGAAATCAAGGAGCAGGAAGTCTACATGGGTGAAGTGCCCCTGATGACCGACTACGGCTCCTTCATCGTGAACGGCACCGAGCGCGTCATCGTGTCGCAGCTGCACCGTTCGCCTGGCGTGTTCTTCGAGCACGACAAGGGCAAGACCCACTCGAGCGGCAAGCTGCTGTTCTCGGCCCGGATCATTCCGTACCGCGGCTCCTGGCTCGACTTCGAATTCGACCCGAAGGACATCCTGTACTTCCGTGTCGACCGCCGCCGCAAGATGCCGGTGACGATCCTGCTGAAGGCCATCGGCCTGAACCCGGAATCGATCCTCGCGCACTTCTTCGTGTTCGACAACTTCCGCCTGATGGACTCCGGGGCCCAGATGGAGTTCGTGGCGGACCGCCTGCGCGGGGAGATCGCCCGCTTCGACATCACCGACAAGAACGGTACCGTCGTCGTCGAGAAGGACAAGCGGATCACGGCGCGCCACACGCGCCAGATCGAGCAGTCCGAGACCCAGTTCATCAGCGTGCCCGAGGACTTCCTCGTGGGCCGTGTGGTGGCACGCAACATGGTCGACCCGGACACCGGCGAGATCATCGCGAAGGCCAACGACGAGCTGACCGAGACGCTGCTGAAGAAGTTGCGCCAGGCCGGCGTCAAGGACCTGCAGTGCCTGTACACCAACGAGCTCGACGAAGGCGCCTACATCTCGCAGACGCTCTCGACCGACGAGACCGCTGACCAGCTGGCCGCGCGCGTGGCCATCTACCGCATGATGCGCCCTGGCGAGCCGCCGACCGAAGACGCGGTGGAAGCCCTCTTCAACCGGCTGTTCTACAACGCCGACACGTACGACCTGTCGCGCGTGGGCCGCATGAAGTTCAACGCCCGCGTGGGGCGTGACTCCGCCGAGGGTCCGATGACCCTCAGCAACGACGACATCCTCGACGTGGTGAAGATCCTCGTCGAGCTGCGCAACGGCCGTGGCGAAGTGGACGACATCGACCACCTCGGCAACCGTCGCGTGCGCTGCGTGGGCGAGCTGGCCGAGAACCAGTACCGCTCGGGCCTCGCCCGCATCGAGAAGGCCGTCAAGGAGCGTCTGGGCCAGGCCGAGACCGAAGCCCTGATGCCGCACGACCTGATCAACTCCAAGCCGATCTCCGCGGCGCTCAAGGAGTTCTTCGGTGCGTCGCAGCTGTCGCAGTTCATGGACCAGACCAACCCGCTCTCCGAGATCACGCACAAGCGCCGCGTCTCGGCCCTGGGCCCGGGCGGTCTGACCCGCGAGCGCGCCGGCTTCGAAGTCCGTGACGTGCACCCGACCCACTACGGCCGCGTGTGCCCGATCGAGACCCCGGAAGGCCCGAACATCGGCCTGATCAACTCGCTCGCGCTGTACGCCCAGCTGAACGAATACGGCTTCCTCGAGACGCCGTACCGTCGGGTGACGGAAGGCAAGGTCACCAACCAGATCGACTACCTGTCGGCCATCGAGGAAGGCAAGTACGTCATCGCCCAGGCGAGCGCGACGCTCGACGCCGAAGGCCGCCTGATCGACGAACTGGTGAGCGCCCGTGACAACGGCGAATCGGTGCTGACCTCGGCCGAGCGCATCCAGTACATGGACGTCGCCCCGACCCAGATCGTGTCGGTCGCTGCCTCGCTCGTGCCGTTCCTCGAGCATGACGACGCGAACCGCGCGCTGATGGGCGCCAACATGCAGCGCCAGGCCGTGCCGACGCTGCGCCCCGAGAAGGCCCTGGTGGGTACCGGCGTCGAGCGCGTCGCCGCCAAGGACTCCGGCACCGTCGTGGCTGCGCGCCGCGGTGGCGTGGTGGACTACGTCGACACCAACCGCATCGTGATCCGCGTCAACGACAAGGAAACCGTGGCGGGCGAGGTCGGCGTCGACATCTACAACCTCATCAAGTACCAGCGTTCCAACCAGAACACGAACATCCACCAGCGCCCGATCGTCAAGCGTGGTGACGTGGTCGCCGCCGAGGACATCATTGCCGACGGCGCTTCCACCGACATCGGTGAACTGGCCCTGGGCCAGAACATGCTGGTCGCGTTCATGCCCTGGAACGGCTACAACTTCGAAGACTCGATCCTGATCAGCGAACGGGTCATCGCCGAAGACCGCTACACCTCGATCCACATCGAGGAACTGGTCGTCATGGCGCGTGACACCAAGCTCGGCTCCGAGGAAATCACGCGCGACATCCCGAACCTGAGCGAGCAGCAACTGGCCCGTCTGGACGAGTCGGGCATCGTGTACGTGGGTGCCGAAGTGAACCCGGGCGACACGCTGGTGGGCAAGGTCACGCCGAAGGGCGAGACCACGCTCACGCCGGAAGAGAAGCTGCTGCGCGCCATCTTCGGCGAGAAGGCTTCCGACGTGAAGGACACGTCGCTGCGCGTCGACCAGGGCACGAGCGGCACCGTCATCGACGTCCAGGTCTTCACCCGTGAAGGCATCGTGCGCGACAAGCGCGCCCAGCAGATCATCGACGATGAACTCAAGCGCTACCGCCTCGACCTGAACGACCAGCTGCGCATCGTGGAGGCCGACGCCTTCGACCGGATCGAGAAGCTCCTGGTCGGTCGCATCGCCAACGGCGGCCCGCAGAAGATCGCCAAGGGCACGGCCATCGACAAGGCGTACCTCGCCAGCGTCGAGAAGTACCACTGGTTCGACATCCGCCCGGCGGAAGACGACGTGGCGAACCAGCTCGAGTCGATCAAGAACTCGCTCGAGCAAACCCGCCACAGCTTCGACCTCGCCTTCGAAGAGAAGCGCAAGAAGCTGACGCAAGGCGACGAGCTGCCCGCGGGCGTGCTCAAGATGGTCAAGGTGTACCTGGCCGTCAAGCGTCGCCTGCAGCCTGGCGACAAGATGGCCGGCCGTCA
Organism: Rhizobacter sp. LjRoot28; assembly: GCF_964253025.1. NCBI lineage: Bacteria > Pseudomonadati > Pseudomonadota > Betaproteobacteria > Burkholderiales > Sphaerotilaceae > Rhizobacter > Rhizobacter sp. LjRoot28. The sequence continues at coordinate 4,034,573 of NZ_CAXUQC020000001.1, read as the reverse complement.
CGGCAACAAGGGTGTGGTCTCCAAGATCAACCCGGTCGAGGACATGCCTTACATGGCCGATGGCACCCCGTGCGACATCGTGCTGAACCCGCTCGGCGTGCCGTCGCGGATGAACGTCGGCCAGGTTCTCGAGGTTCACCTCGGCTGGGCCGGCAAGGGCATCGGCCAGCGCATCGGCGACATGCTGCAGCAACAGGCCAAGGTGGTCGAGCTGCGCAAGTTCCTCGACGAGCTGTACAACAAGTCGGGCGGCAAGACCGAGCGCCTGGACCACCTGACGGACGAGGAGATCCTCGAGATGTCGCGCAATCTCAGCAAGGGCGTGCCGTTCGCGACGCCCGTGTTCGACGGCGCGAAGGAAGAGGAGATCCGCGGCATGCTCAAGCTGGCCTACCCGGACGACATCGCCAAGGCCAAGGGCCTGACCGATACCCGCACGCAGGCCCAGCTGTACGACGGCCGCACCGGCGATCCGTTCGAGCGGCCCGTCACGGTCGGCTACATGCACGTGCTGAAGCTGCACCACCTGGTCGACGACAAGATGCACGCCCGTTCCACCGGCCCGTACTCGCTCGTCACCCAGCAGCCGCTGGGCGGCAAGGCGCAGTTCGGTGGCCAGCGCTTCGGCGAGATGGAAGTGTGGGCGCTGGAAGCCTACGGCGCGTCCTACGTGCTGCAGGAAATGCTGACCGTGAAGTCCGACGACGTGAATGGCCGTACGAAGGTGTACGAGAGCATCGTCAAGGGTGAGCACGCGATCGAGGCCGGCATGCCGGAGTCGTTCAACGTGCTGGTCAAAGAGATCCGTTCGCTCGGTATCGACATTGAACTCGAGCGCAACTAAAGGAGAGATGTATGAAGGGTTTGCTTGATCTCTTCCGCCAGTTCACCCCTGATGAGCATTTCGATGCCATCAAGATCGGACTGGCTTCCCCCGAGAAAATTCGGTCGTGGTCCTTCGGCGAAGTCAAGAAGCCGGAGACCATCAACTACCGTACGTTCAAGCCGGAGCGTGATGGCCTGTTCTGCGCCAAGATCTTCGGCCCGATCAAGGACTACGAGTGCCTGTGCGGCAAGTACAAGCGCCTGAAGCACCGTGGCGTGATCTGCGAGAAGTGCGGCGTCGAAGTCACCCAGACCAAGGTTCGTCGCGAGCGCATGGGTCACATCGACCTGGCCGCGCCCTGCGCGCACATCTGGTTCCTGAAGTCGCTGCCGTCGCGCCTGGGCCTCGTGCTCGACATGACGCTGCGCGACATCGAGCGCGTGCTCTACTTCGAGGCGTATGTGGTCGTGGACCCGGGCATGACCCCGCTGAAGAAGTTCAGCATCATGTCCGAGGACGACTACGACGCGAAGCGCCAGGAGTTCGGTGACGAGTTCATCGCACTGATGGGCGCCGAGGGCGTGCAGAAGCTGCTCGCCGAGATCGACCTCGACGTCGAGATCGAGCGCCTGCGTGGCGACATGACCGGCTCCGAGCTCAAGGTCAAGAAGAACTCCAAGCGCCTCAAGGTGATGGAGGCCTTCAAGAAGTCGGGCATCAAGCCGCAGTGGATGGTCATGAACGTGCTGCCGGTGCTGCCGCCGGACCTGCGCCCGCTCGTGCCCCTGGACGGCGGCCGCTTCGCGACCTCCGACCTGAACGACCTGTACCGCCGCGTCATCAACCGCAACAACCGCCTGGCCCGCCTGCTCGAACTGAAGGCGCCGGAGATCATCGTGCGCAACGAGAAGCGCATGCTGCAGGAAGCGGTCGACTCGCTGCTGGACAACGGCCGTCGTGGCAAGGCCATGACGGGCGCGAACAAGCGCGCCCTGAAGTCGCTGGCCGACATGATCAAGGGCAAGAGCGGCCGGTTCCGTCAGAACCTGCTGGGCAAGCGCGTGGACTACTCGGGCCGTTCGGTCATCGTGGTGGGCCCGACGCTCAAGCTGCACCAGTGCGGCCTGCCCAAGCTGATGGCGCTCGAGCTGTTCAAGCCGTTCATCTTCTCGCGCCTGGAAGCCATGGGCATCGCCACCACCATCAAGGCGGCGAAGAAGGAAGTGGAATCCGGCACGCCGGTGGTCTGGGACATCCTTGAAGAAGTCATCAAGGAGCACCCGGTCATGCTGAACCGCGCGCCGACGCTGCACCGCCTGGGCATCCAGGCGTTCGAGCCGGTGCTGATCGAAGGCAAGGCGATCCAGCTGCACCCGCTCGTCTGCGCGGCGTTCAACGCCGACTTCGACGGTGACCAGATGGCCGTCCACGTGCCGCTGTCGATCGAAGCGCAGATGGAAGCCCGCACGCTGATGCTGGCCTCCAACAACGTGCTGTTCCCGGCCAACGGCGAACCGTCGATCGTGCCGTCGCAAGACGTGGTGCTGGGTCTGTACTACGCGACCCGCGAACGCATCAACGGCAAGGGCGAAGGCATCATCTTCTCCGACGTCATCGAAGTGCAGCGTGCGCTGGACAACCAGCAAGTCGAGATCACCGCCAAGATCAGCGTGCGCCTGACCGAGTGGACGAAGAACAAGGAAACCGGCGAGTTCACGCCGGAGACCAAGCTCGTCGACACGACCGTCGGCCGTGCCCTGCTGAGCGAGATCCTGCCGAAGGGCCTGCCGTTCTCGAACATCAACAAGGCGCTGAAGAAGAAGGAGATCTCTCGGCTGATCAACACCTCGTTCCGCAAGTGCGGTCTGAAGGAAACGGTCGTGTTCGCCGACAAGCTGCTGCAGTCGGGCTTCCGCCTGGCCACGCGCGCCGGCATCTCCATCGCCATCGACGACATGTTGGTGCCGAAGGAGAAGCACGTCCTGATCGAGCGCGCCGAGAAGGAAGTCAAGGAGATCGAGCAGCAGTACGTCTCGGGTCTCGTGACGGCCGGCGAGCGCTACAACAAGGTGGTGGACATCTGGGGCAAGACCGGCGACGAAGTCGGCAAGGTCATGATGAGCCAGCTGTCCAAGCAGAAGACCACCGACCGCCACGGCAAGCAGGTCGACCAGGAGTCGTTCAACTCCATCTACATGATGGCCGACTCGGGCGCCCGCGGTTCTGCAGCGCAGATCCGTCAGCTCGCCGGCATGCGGGGCCTGATGGCCAAGCCGGACGGCTCGATCATCGAGACGCCGATCACGGCGAACTTCCGTGAAGGCCTGAACGTTCTGCAGTACTTCATCTCGACCCACGGCGCTCGAAAAGGCCTCGCGGACACCGCGCTGAAGACCGCGAACTCCGGCTACCTGACGCGTCGACTGGTCGACGTGACGCAGGACCTGGTGGTGACCGAGGACGACTGCGGCACCCAGAACGGCATGAACATGCGCGCGCTGGTTGAAGGCGGTGAAGTCATCGAGAGCCTGCGCGACCGCATCCTCGGCCGCGTGACGGCCATCGAGGTGCAGCACCCGGAAACGGGTGAGAACCTCCTGCCCCCGGGCAAGCTGCTGGACGAGGACATCCTCGACGACCTCGAGGCCGCTGGCGTCGACGAAGTCAAGGTGCGCACCGCGCTCACCTGCGACACGCGCTTCGGCCTGTGCGGCAAGTGCTATGGCCGCGACCTCGGCCGTGGCGGGCTGGTCAACCGCGGCGAAGCCGTCGGTGTGATCGCCGCGCAGTCGATCGGCGAGCCGGGCACCCAGCTCACGATGCGCACGTTCCACATCGGTGGCGCGGCATCGCGTGCAGCGGTGGCGTCGAGCGTCGACGCCAAGTCGGACGGCATCATCGGCTTCAACGCCACGATGCGCTACGTCACGAACGGCAAGGGCGACCTGGTGGTGATCTCGCGTTCCGGCGAGATCATCGTCTCCGACCCGCACGGCCGTGAGCGCGAGCGCCACAAGGTGCCGTATGGCGCGGTGCTGAACATCAAGGCCGACCAGTCCATCAAGGCCGGCCTGGTGCTCGCCACCTGGGATCCGCTGACCCGCCCGATCATCACCGAGTTCGCCGGCCGTGCCGTCTTCGAGAACGTCGAAGAAGGCCTGACCGTGGCCAAGCAGCTCGACGAAGTGACGGGCCTGTCGACCCTGGTCGTCATCGACTCGAAGCGCCGCGGCGCCTTGAAGGTGGTGCGTCCGCAGGTCAAGCTGCTCGACCCGTCGGGCAGCGAGGTGAAGATTCCCGGCACCGATCACTCGGTGACGATCGGCTTCCCCGTCGGCTCGCTGATCCAGATTCGCGACGGCCAGGACCTGGCCCCGGGTGAAGTGCTTGCACGCATCCCGGTCGAAGGTCAGAAGACCCGTGACATCACCGGCGGTCTGCCGCGAGTGGCCGAACTGTTCGAGGCACGCACGCCGAAGGACAAGGGCACCCTGGCCGAGATGACCGGCACGGTGTCGTTCGGCAAGGAGACCAAGGGCAAGGTTCGCCTGCAGATCACCGATCCGGAAGGCAAGGTCTACGAAGAGCTGGTCGCCAAGGAAAAGAACATCCTGGTGCACGAAGGCCAGGTGGTCAACAAGGGCGAGTCCATCGTCGACGGTCCGGCGGACCCGCAGGACATCCTGCGCCTGCTGGGCATCGAGGAGCTGGCGCGCTACATCGTCGACGAAGTGCAGGACGTCTATCGCCTGCAGGGCGTGAAGATCAACGACAAGCACATCGAGGTGATCGTCCGCCAGATGCTGCGTCGCGTGCAGATCGTCGATCCGGGCGACAGCAGCTACATCGCCAACGAGCAGGTCGAGCGGTCCGAGTTGCTGGACACGAACGACAAGCTCCGCGCCGAGGGCAAGATGATCGCGACCCACAGCGACGTCCTGCTGGGCATCACGAAGGCGTCGCTGTCGACCGACAGCTTCATCTCCGCGGCGTCCTTCCAGGAAACCACCCGCGTGCTCACCGAGGCTGCCATCATGGGCAAGCGCGACGAGCTGCGTGGCCTGAAGGAGAACGTCATCGTCGGCCGACTCATCCCGGCCGGTACCGGCATGGCCTTCCACGACGCCCGCAAGGTCAAGGAAGAACTGGACGACGCCGAGCGCCGTGCGATCTCCGCGGCCGAAGCGGACATCTTCGTGTCGGCCGATGCAATCGATGCGACGTCCGAGACCACCACGGGTGGCGAAGGATCGGCTGAGTAAGTCCGCGCGGCCGTGAGGCCGCCAGACATCAGCAAGGGGCGCTTCGGCGCCCCTTTTTGCTTTTGGGCCATGGGCTTTTGGGTGCTCGCGCCGACCCCGTGCGAAGGTGCAATCGCTGCATTGCGTGAACAGCCTAAACGTGTCTCCTTGCCGCGTGGGGATGGAACTCCACCGGCCGGCAAGGGGAGTGCAGCGCCACGGCGCGACGACCTCGGCCATCGCCGACGCACTCTTCCGGCCAGAAAGTCGAGCCTTGGCTGCCGCGACCTTCGGCGAAGTGCCAGAGCCGACAGATCCGTCGGGGATCGAATAGTTGTTTGCAGATACCCGCAAATAGGTGCTTCTTGAAAGCGGATGCTGCATGCAGCATGTGCGCGCACGAATTCCGTGCGCACAACATTCAAGGGAACGAGATGAAGAACCTAACGTCCTGGATCTTGGCGCTGGCACTTGCCAGTGCCGGCGGTGCCGCGCAGGCGGCCGTCGAGTACGAGGCCAGCCTCAACTTCGTCAACGGCCTTCCCAAGTTGCGCACGGGCAGTCCGGCATGGGATGGCCCGGGCACGCTGGACGGCGCCTGGACAGACCTCGGGGATCCTCATGCCCGAGCGTACGGGCGTGACCAGCTGGGTTACGAACTGGATCCGGGCACCGGCGAAGCCCGGCCGGTGTGGGATGCGTGGCATGGCACCGAAGACCTGCACCGGGCTGCCGGGCCGCTGAACAGCTTGCACGAAGCGCATGGCCGAGCCAACCAGCTGGACCACCGCTCTTCGGCAGGGGCGCATGTCGAGTGGTACAGCATGGCGTCGACCGGGACCATTCACGCACCCGGCGCGGCCGTGGACGCCTCGACGAGCTGGTCGCGCGGCTTCACGTTGGCAGCCAATGCGTCGATGACGTTCTCAGCGCTCGCCGACCTCGGCATCAGCGGAGACGCTGCGCCGCTGGACCGCCAGACCTGGACCGAGCTGGATGCCGGCCGCTCCTTCGCCTCGCTGGTCATGGCCGATGCGGCTGACCGGGTGGGCGCGCGCCTGTCAGCCACCCTGGACGGCATGTTCGGCGATGGCCTGGGCTCCATGTTCAGCTACGCCATCTCGCGTGAGGGCTTGCTGTCCCTGACGCTGACCAACAACACGGCATCGGTCCTCACTGGCACGTTGTCGGCCGGGACGTTCGTGAACGCCTCCTTGATGGCACCCGTCCCCGAGCCCGAGGCGGTGTTGTCGCTGCTGGCAGGCCTGGCCGTGGTGGGTGTTCGCGTACGCCGCCGTCCAGAGGTGCCAGCCCCGGTCTGAGGACGCTGCGTCCAACGCGGCCGCCGGTCATCGCGCCATGTCGCGAAGGCCGGTCGGCGCGTCGCGCCTCAGCCGGTCGCCTCGGAAGCCACCGCCTCGTGCCAGCGCTCCGGCGTGATGAACGACACTCCCAGGCGCGCCGCACGGCGGCCCAGCTTGAGTACCGCACGGTCGCGCGTGATCAGCCACCGGCCCTGATGGAGCGCCAGTTCGATGAACTTCTGGTCGTCCGGGTCCGTGCAGCGCAGCCGGGGGACCAGGGTGGGCAGCGGCGCCTCCACAAGGAGGGCGAGACGGGACCAGGTGCCGTCGATGAATGCAAGGTCTGGCGACCAGGCTCGGGCGACACCGCGGGCGAGGACATGGCGCAGTTCGTCCCGCATCTGCGCAGTCGCGATCCAGCGCAACCGCCGTGATTCGATCGCCTCGACCAACGGCGCACAGCCCGGCTCACGGAAAACGAGCCAATCCATCACGACGTTAGTGTCGATGACGGCGGCTGGCGGGCTTGGGGACTCGGACATGAGAAGCTGCTGCAGGGGCGGACGGCGGGAATGCCGCGGAAAATCGGCCGCGAACTCGCCCTTGCAGGCGTCCGCTGAGGCTGATGGCCCATGGATTCTGCCCGAGACAGAGGCTTTGCTTGCGGCTGGAGAGCACCAGCCATATAATCGCGGGCTTTTCAGCAGTTTTTGCTGCGCTCTTTGTCGGGCGGCTCACCGCAATCGCTTGCGGCCTCGGGCTGGCTACCAGGCTTCCCTGCCTGGCGAAGACTCGGCAAACCTGAAGGAAAGACAGCTCAAGGCGCTCCTGGCCAGCACGAACCCGGTTCGGTGGTCGGTGGCGCAGTGTGACTTCAAACGGGAACAAGTTACCAAATGCCTACCATCAATCAACTCGTGCGTCACGGTCGCGAGACCGAGGTCACGAAGTCCAAATCGCCGGCGCTGCAGGGTGGACCCCAGCGCCGTGGCGTGTGCACCCGCGTGTACACCACGACCCCGAAGAAGCCGAACTCCGCACTCCGCAAGGTGGCCAAGGTTCGTCTGACCAACGGGTTCGAAATCATTTCGTACATCGGCGGTGAAGGCCACAACCTCCAGGAACACAGCGTCGTGCTGGTTCGTGGCGGCCGGGTCAAGGACCTGCCGGGTGTTCGCTACCACATCGTGCGTGGCTCGCTTGACCTGCAAGGCGTGAAAGACCGCAAGCAGTCGCGTTCCAAGTACGGCGCGAAGCGCCCGAAGAAGGCCTGATCTCGAAAGGCCATGGGTTCCTCCGGGATCCCGACTGAGAAGACAATCAAGTTGTCACGGTCTGGCGTCAAGCTGGCTGTGGCGTGTGGCGGGTCCGCAGTGGCCGCCAAGTAAGTGGGCGCCCGGAGCGTGGGTGTCCGCGGTGCAGCGAGTTTCACGCTGCGCCAACTGAAGCTGAAGGAAGAGAAATGCCTCGTCGTCGCGAAGTCCCCAAACGGGAAATCCTGCCTGATCCGAAGTTCGGGTCCGTCGATCTGTCCAAGTTCATGAACGTCATCATGGAATCGGGCAAGAAGGCTGTTGCCGAACGCATCATCTACGGTGCGCTGGAACAGGTCGAAAAGAAGTCCGGCAAGGACCCGCTCGAAATCTTCACGGTCGCGCTGAACAACATCAAGCCGATGGTCGAAGTGAAGTCACGCCGCGTGGGCGGTGCGAACTACCAAGTTCCCGTGGAAGTTCGCCCTGTTCGCCGCGTGGCCCTGGCCATGCGCTGGTTGAAGGAGTCGGCCCGCAAGCGCGGCGAGAAGTCGATGGCCCAGCGTCTGGCCAACGAGCTGCTGGAGGCCGTCGAAGGCCGTGGCGGCGCCATGAAGAAGCGTGATGAGGTGCACCGCATGGCAGAAGCCAACAAGGCGTTCTCCCACTTCCGCTTCTAAATCTTTTAGTCCCGACGCTGCCCGCTCGGCCCTCAAGGCCGTCGGGCGCGTTTCAGTTTCTGGAGTGCCACCATGGCCCGCAAGACCCCCATCGAGCGCTATCGCAACATCGGTATCTCGGCTCACATCGACGCTGGCAAGACCACGACGACCGAGCGAATCCTGTATTACACGGGCGTGAACCACAAGATCGGCGAGGTGCACGATGGCGCCGCGACGATGGACTGGATGGAGCAGGAGCAGGAGCGTGGCATCACGATCACCTCCGCTGCGACCACCTGCTTCTGGAAGGGCATGGAGCTCAACCACCCCGAGCACCGCATCAACATCATCGACACCCCCGGGCACGTTGACTTCACGATTGAAGTCGAGCGCTCGATGCGCGTGCTCGACGGTGCCTGCATGGTCTATTGCGCCGTGGGTGGCGTGCAGCCTCAGTCGGAAACCGTTTGGCGCCAGGCCAACAAGTACAAGGTTCCCCGCCTCGCGTTCGTCAACAAGATGGACCGCACCGGCGCGAACTTCTACAAGGTCTACGAGCAGATGAAGGTCCGCCTGCGCGCGAACCCCGTGCCCGTGGTGCTGCCGATCGGCTCTGAAGAGAACTTCAAGGGCGTGATCGACCTCATCAAGATGAAGGCGATCATCTGGGACGAAGCCTCGCAAGGCATGAAGTTCAACTACGAGGACATCCCTGCCGAGCTGCAGGCCGATGCCGTGAAGTGGCGCGAGAACCTCATCGAAGCTGCGGCCGAGTCCAGCGAAGAGATGATGAACAAGTACCTCGAGTCGGGCGAGCTGTCCGAAGACGAGATCAAGAAGGGCATCCGCCAGCGCACGATCGCCGCCGAGATCCAGCCGATGTTCTGCGGCACCGCCTTCAAGAACAAGGGCGTGCAGCGCATGCTCGACGGCGTGATCGACTTCATGCCCTCGCCGGTGGACATTCCCCCGGTTCCGGGTACCGACGAAGACGAGAAGGAAGTCACCCGCAAGGCGTCCGACGACGAGAAGTTCGCCGCGCTGGCCTTCAAGCTGATGACCGACCCGTACGTCGGTCAGCTGACGTTCGTGCGCGTCTATTCGGGCGTGCTGAAGTCGGGCGACTCGGTCTACAACCCGATCCGCGGCAAGAAGGAGCGCATCGGCCGGATCCTGCAGATGCACGCCAACCAGCGTGAGGAAATCAAGGAAATTCTGGCCGGTGACATCGCCGCCTGCGTGGGCCTGAAGGAAGTGACCACGGGCGAAACCCTGTGCGATCCGGAAGCCATCATCACGCTCGAGAAGATGATCTTCCCGGAGCCGGTGATCTCCCAGGCTGTCGAGCCGAAGACCAAGGCTGACCAGGAAAAGATGGGCATCGCCCTCGGCCGTCTGGCCCAGGAAGACCCGTCCTTCCGCGTGCGGACCGACGAGGAATCCGGCCAGACCATCATCTCGGGCATGGGCGAGCTCCACCTCGAGATCATCGTCGACCGCATGAAGCGCGAGTTCGGTGTGGAAGCCAACGTCGGCAAGCCGCAGGTGGCGTACCGCGAGACCATCCGCAAGCCGGTCTCCGACGTCGAAGGCAAGTTCGTTCGCCAGTCGGGCGGCAAGGGCCAGTACGGTCACGTCGTTCTCAAGATCGAGCCGCAGGAGCCGGGCAAGGGCTTCGAGTTCGTCGACGCCATCAAGGGCGGTGTCGTGCCGCGTGAATTCATTCCCGCGGTCAAGAAGGGCGTGGAAGACAGCCTGCCGAACGGCGTGCTGGCCGGCTACCCGGTGGTCGACGTGAAGGTCACGCTGACCTTCGGTTCGTACCACGAAGTCGACTCGAACGAAAACGCGTTCAAGATGGCCGCCTCGCTGGGCTTCAAGGACGGCTGCCGCAAGGCTTCGCCGGTGATGCTCGAGCCGATGATGGCCGTCGAGGTCGAGACGCCGGAAGACTACGCCGGCAACGTGATGGGCGACCTGTCGTCCCGTCGCGGCATGGTGCAGGGCATGGACGACATGCCCGGCGGCGGCAAGTCGATCAAGGCCGAGGTTCCGCTGTCGGAAATGTTCGGCTACTCGACGACCCTGCGCTCCATGTCGCAAGGTCGTGCCACGTACACGATGGAGTTCAAGCACTACGCTGAAGCTCCGAAGAACGTGGTCGACGCGATCATCACGGCACGCGGCAAGTGATTTCCGGAGGGCACCCGGCTGACGCCGGGCGTCCTCCGCGTGTGAGACAACGCTAGACAAGCCGGTCTTCGGCAAGGTGCCTTTCGCTGCCAGTGGCGATCGAATCAACGCCCTGTCGGAGACCTTAAACCTCGCACTGGCAATGCTCTTTATCTGGAGATTCTGAAATGGCAAAAGGCAAATTCGAACGGACCAAGCCCCACGTGAACGTGGGCACGATCGGTCACGTGGACCATGGCAAGACGACGCTGACGGCGGCGATCACGACGGTGCTGTCGACCAAGTTCGGCGGCGAAGCCAAGGCGTACGACCAGATCGACGCGGCACCTGAAGAGAAGGCCCGCGGCATCACGATCAACACCGCGCACGTCGAGTACGAGACGGCCAACCGCCACTACGCACACGTCGACTGCCCGGGGCACGCCGACTATGTGAAGAACATGATCACGGGTGCTGCGCAGATGGACGGCGCGATCCTGGTGTGCTCGGCCGCTGACGGCCCGATGCCCCAGACCCGCGAGCACATCCTGCTGGCCCGCCAGGTGGGCGTGCCTTACATCATCGTGTTCCTGAACAAGTGCGACATGGTCGACGACGCCGAGCTGCTCGAGCTGGTCGAAATGGAAGTGCGCGAGCTGCTGGACAAGTACGACTTCCCCGGCGACGACACCCCGATCATCAAGGGTTCGGCCAAGCTGGCGATGGAAGGCGACAAGGGCGAGCTGGGCGAAGGCGCGATCCTGAAGCTGGCCGAAGCCCTGGACAGCTACATCCCGACGCCTGAGCGTGCCGTTGACGGCGCGTTCCTGATGCCGGTGGAAGACGTGTTCTCGATCTCGGGTCGTGGCACGGTGGTGACCGGTCGCGTCGAGCGCGGCATCATCAAGGTCGGCGAGGAAATCGAGATCGTCGGTATCCGCGACACCCAGAAGACGACCTGCACGGGCGTGGAGATGTTCCGCAAGCTGCTGGACCAGGGCCAGGCTGGCGACAACGTCGGCATTCTGCTGCGCGGCACCAAGCGTGAAGACGTCGAGCGCGGCCAAGTGCTGTGCAAGCCGGGCAGCGTGAAGCCGCACACCCACTTCACGGCCGAGATCTACGTGCTGAGCAAGGAAGAGGGTGGCCGTCACACGCCGTTCTTCAACAACTACCGTCCGCAGTTCTACTTCCGCACGACCGACGTGACGGGCGCAGTGGAGCTGCCGGCCGACAAGGAAATGGTCATGCCTGGCGACAACGTCAGCATCACCGTGAAGCTGATCAACCCGATCGCGATGGAAGAAGGCCTGCGCTTCGCCATCCGTGAAGGTGGCCGCACCGTCGGCGCCGGCGTGGTTGCCAAGATCCTCGCCTGATTCACTTTGTGTGATGGGGCCATGCGGGCGGCACAGCCGCCGGCATGGCCATCTCATCGCGGCCCGGAAGGTTCGGGGCCGCAACGCTCTTTAAGGAAACATCATGCAAAAGCAAAAGATCCGCATCCGCCTCAAGGCGTTCGACTACAAGCTGATCGACCAGTCCGCACTCGAGATCGTCGACACCGCCAAGCGCACCGGCGCCATCGTGCGTGGTCCCGTGCCCCTGCCGACCCGCATGCAGCGTTTCGACATCCTGCGTTCGCCGCACGTCAACAAGACCTCGCGTGACCAGTTCGAGATCCGCACCCACCAGCGTCTGATGGACATCGTGGACCCGACCGACAAGACGGTCGACGCCCTGATGAAGCTCGACCTGCCGGCCGGCGTCGACGTCGAGATCAAGCTGCAGTAAGCCCTGTGGCTTGAGTGGGCGGGCGAGGCGCATTGCAAAGCGCGCTTCATCTGCTACACTCGCAGGCTTTTCCGCAATCCACGGGCGAAAGTCCATGGGTTGCGAAATCATTTGGCGGGTCCCCAAAGGCCACGCCATCCAGTCAGCCCGACCAATCGATGTCGGGTATGTGAAACAAAGGCTCCGCAAGGGGCTGGAGAAAAACCATGAGTCTTAGCAATCGTCTCGGATTGCTGGGCCGCAAGGTGGGCATGATGCGCATCTTCACGGACGACGGCGATGCCGTGCCCGTGACCGTGCTCGACGTGTCCAACAACCGCGTGACCCAGGTCAAAACCGCAGAGACCGACGGCTACGTCGCCGTCCAGGTGGCGTTCGGTGCCCGCAAAGCATCCCGCGTCACCAAGCCTGAAGCCGGTCACCTGGCCAAGGCAGGTGTCGAAGCCGGCGAACTCCTCAAGGAGTTCCGCGTCGCTGCCGATGTCGCCGCAGGCTTCAAGCCCGGCGCCCAAATCCCCGTGACCACGTTCGCCGTGGGCCAGCTCGTCGACGTGCAAGGCACCTCGATCGGCAAGGGCTTCACCGGCACGATCAAGCGCCACAACTTCGGCTCGCAGCGCGCGTCGCACGGCAACAGCCGTTCGCACAACGTGCCGGGCTCGATCTCGATGGCCCAGGATCCGGGTCGCGTGTTCCCCGGCAAGAAGATGTCGGGTCACCGTGGCGACGTCACCAAGACCATCCAGAACCTCGACATCGTCCGCATCGACGAAGCCCGCCAGCTGCTGCTGGTGCGCGGCGCCGTGCCGGGTGCCAAGAACGGCCACGTGGTCGTCAGCCCCGCGGTGAAGGTCAAGGCCAAGAAAGAAGGAGCCAACTGATGCAGCTCGAGCTCCTGAACGAACAGGGTCAGGCTTCGTCGAAGGTCGACGCGCCGGACACCGTCTTCGGCCGTGACTACAACGAAGCCCTGGTTCACCAGGTCGTGGTCGCCTACCAGGCGAATGCCCGTCAAGGCACCCGCGCCCAGAAGGACCGTGAACAGGTCAAGCACACCACGAAGAAGCCGTGGCGCCAGAAGGGCACCGGCCGCGCTCGTGCCGGTATGACCTCGTCGCCGCTGTGGCGTGGGGGTGGTCGGATTTTCCCGAACATGCCCGACGAGAACTTCACGCAGAAGGTCAACAAGAAGATGTACCGCGCCGGCATGGCCGCCATCTTCTCGCAGCTCGCCCGCGAAGGCCGTCTGGCCGTGGTGGACTCGCTGACCGTCGACGCCCCGAAGACCAAGCTGCTGGCCGCCAAGTTCAAGGCCATGGGCCTGGACTCGGTGCTGGTGATCGCCGACCAGCTCGACGACAACCTGCTGCTGGCCTCGCGCAACCTGGCCAACGTGCTGGTCGTCGAGCCGCGCTATGCCGATCCGCTGTCGCTCGTGCACTACAAGAAGGTGCTGGTGACCAAGGGTGCGATCGAGCAACTCAAGGAGATGCTGGGATGAGCACCGTCAAGCATGATGAGGGCCGTCTGGCCCAGGTGCTGGTGGCACCGATCGTTTCCGAGAAAGCCACTTCCATCGCCGAAAAGAACAACCAGGTGTTGTTCAAGGTTCTGCGCGACGCGACCAAGCCTGAGATCAAGGCCGCCGTTGAACTCCTGTTCAAGGTTGAAGTCGAGTCCGTCCAGACCGTCGTGCAAAAGGGCAAGGTCAAGCGCTTCGGTCGTTCCATCGGCCGCCGCGACCACGTCAAGAAGGCGTACGTGTCGCTGAAGGCTGGCCAGGAGCTCAACTTCTCCGGGGAGGCCGCGTAATGGCCGTCATCAAAGTCAAACCGACGTCGCCCGGCCGCCGTGCCGTGGTGAAGGTGGTGCACAAGCACCTGCACAAGGGCAAGCCTGAAGCGTCGCTGCTGGAGCCGCAGTTCCAGCACGCTGGCCGTAACAACAACGGTCACATCACGATTCGCCACAAGGGCGGTGGTCACAAGCACCACTACCGTGTCGTCGACTTCGTGCGCAACAAGGATGGCATTCCCGCGAAGGTCGAGCGCATCGAGTACGACCCGAACCGTACGGCCCACATCGCGCTGGTGTGCTATGCCGACGGCGAGCGTCGCTACATCATCGCCCCGCGCGGCCTGGAAGTGGGTTCCACCGTGCTGAGCGGCGCTGAAGCGCCGATCAAGGCCGGCAACACGCTGCCGATCCGCAACATTCCGGTGGGCTCGATCATCCACTGCATCGAGCTGCTGCCTGGCAAGGGTGCCCAGATCGCGCGTTCGGCGGGCACGTCGACCACGCTGCTGGCCCGTGAAGGCACGTACGCCCAGGTTCGCCTGCGCTCGGGTGAGGTGCGTCGCATCCACATCGACTGCCGCGCGACCATCGGTGAAGTGTCGAACGAAGAGCACAGCCTGCGCCAGTACGGCAAGGCTGGTGCCATCCGCTGGAAGGGCATCCGTCCGACGGTCCGTGGCGTCGCCATGAACCCGGTGGATCACCCGCACGGTGGTGGTGAAGGTCGTACCGGCGAGGGCCAGGCGCCTGTGTCGCCGTGGAACACCCTCACCAAGGGCTACCGCACTCGCAACAACAAGCGCACGCAGACGTTCATCGTTTCGCGTCGCAAGAAGTAAGGGGCCGCCACAATGACCCGTTCGCTCAAAAAAGGTCCGTTCGTCGACCACCACCTTCAGGCCAAGGTCGAGAAGGCTGTCGCCACGAAGGACAAGAAGCCGATCAAGACCTGGTCGCGCCGTTCGACCATCCTTCCCGATTTCATCGGTGTGACGATTGCCGTGCACAACGGCAAGCAACACGTGCCGGTGTACGTCACCGACCAGATGGTCGGCCACAAGCTCGGTGAATTTGCGCTGACCCGCACGTTCAAGGGGCACCCGGCCGACAAGAAGGCGAAGAAATAAGGAATGACGATGGAAACCCGTTCAATCGTTCGCGGTGTCCGCCTGTCTGCCGACAAGGGTCGGCTGGTGGCTGACCTCATCCGCGGCAAGAAGGTGGACCAGGCCCTCAACATCCTGGAATTCACCCAAAAGAAGGCTGCCGGCATCATCAAGAAGGCTCTGGAGTCCGCAATCGCGAACGCCGAGCACAACGACGGTGCTGACATCGACGAGCTCTCGGTCAAGACGATCTTTGTCGAGCAAGGCGCAACGCTGAAGCGTTTCTCCGCTCGCGCAAAGGGCCGTGGCAACCGCATCAGCAAGCCGACCGCCCACATCTACATCACCGTCGGCAACTGAGGCGCATAGCACCATGGGACAAAAGATTCACCCTACCGGGTTCCGTCTGCCGGTGACGCGCAATTGGGCGTCGCGCTGGTATGCGTCGAACGCCAACTTCGCCACCATGCTGGCCGAAGACCTGAAGGTCCGTGAGTACCTGAAGGCCAAGCTCAAGAGCGCAGCCGTCTCGCGCATCCTGATCGAGCGTCCTGCCAAGAACGCCCGCATCACGATCTTCTCGGCTCGTCCGGGCGTCGTGATCGGCAAGAAGGGCGAGGACATCGAGAACCTCAAGGCCGAACTGACGCGCCGCCTCGGCGTGCCGGTCGCTGTCAACATCGAAGAAGTGCGCAAGCCTGAAGTCGATGCACAGCTGATCGCCGACAGCATCACGCAGCAGCTGGAAAAGCGCATCATGTTCCGCCGCGCCATGAAGCGCGCCATGCAGAACGCGATGCGCCTGGGCGCCCAAGGCATCAAGCTGATGTCGTCGGGTCGCCTGAACGGCATCGAGATCGCCCGTTGCGAGTGGTATCGCGAAGGTCGCGTGCCCCTTCACACCCTGAAGGCCGACATCGACTATGGCTTCTCCGAAGCCAAGACGACCTACGGCATCATCGGCGTGAAGTGCTGGGTCTACCGCGGTGACCGCCTTGCCAACGGCGAATCGCCCGGCATCGTGACCCCGCCGGGAGCCGAGGAAGATCGCCGCCCGCGCCGCAACGCGCGTCCTGGCGAGCGCCCGGGTGCTCCGGGTGGCCGTGGCCGCCCTGGTGGTGACCGTGGTCCGCGTGGCGCCGAAGGTGCCGCCCCCGCCGCAGCCGCCGACGGCGCGAAGACCGCCGCCGTGAAGCGCGTGCGCAAGGCCCCGGGCCCTGACGCCGCGGCTCCGGCCGGCGAAGGCAAAGGAGAATAAGCATGCTGCAACCCGCACGCAGAAAATTCCGCAAGGAACAAAAGGGCCGTAACACCGGCGTCGCCACCCGTGGCGCCGCGGTGTCCTTCGGCGACTTCGGCCTCAAGGCCACCGAGCGCGGTCGCATCACCGCGCGCCAGATCGAAGCGGCTCGCCGCGCGATCTCGCGTCACGTGAAGCGTGGCGGCCGCATCTGGATCCGCATCTTCCCGGACAAGCCCATCTCGCAGAAGCCCGCCGAAGTCCGGATGGGTAACGGCAAGGGCAACCCCGAGTACTACGTGGCTGAGATTCAGCCGGGCAAGGTGCTCTACGAAATCAACGGCGTGCCTGAAGAGCTGGCTCGTGAGGCGTTCAAGCTGGCTTCGGCCAAGCTGCCGCTGAGCACGGTCTTCGTGTCCCGCCAGGTGGGCGCTTGAGCCCAACCGGAGAAAGACATGAAAGCATCTGAACTTCGCGCCAAGGACGTCGCCGGCCTTGAAAAGGAAGTGGCGGATCTGCTCAAGGCCCATTTCGGGCTGCGCATGCAGAAGGCCACCCAGCAGTTGACCAACCACACCACGTTGGGCAACACCCGTCGCGACATCGCGCGTGCCAAGACCATCCTGGCCCAGAAGAAGAAGGAGGCCGCGAAATGAATGCCACGCAAGCCACTGAGAAAAACACCCGGACGCTCGTCGGCCGCGTGGTCAGCGACAAGCGCAGCAAGACCATCACGGTCCTGATCGAGCGTCGCACCAAGCACGAGCTCTACGGCAAGATCGTTGCCAAGACGAGCAAGTACCACGCGCACGACGAAAAGGGCGAGTACAAGATGGGCGACGTGGTCGAGATCTCGGAGTGCCGTCCGATTTCCAAGACCAAGGCCTGGACGGTCACCCGCCTGGTGGAGAAGGCCCGCGAGGTCTGAGCTCCACGCGTCTGCGGGAATGCCCCGTCGGGGCTTTCCGCGGAAGCGGCATGATGACGGTCGGTTGCCGAAGTTCGGCACCCGGCCGTTTTTTCATTTCACGAAGGAGGTCGCATGCTGAAGGTTGGTGACAAGCTGCCCACGGGCAGTCTGCAGGAGTTCATCGAGGTCGAAGGGGGCGGCTGCTCCCTGGGACCCAACAGTTTTGACATCGAGACGGCGAGCGCGGGCAAGACGATCGCCATCTTTGCCCTCCCCGGGGCGTTCACTCCCACCTGCTCCGCGCAGCATGTGCCGGGTTATGTGCGTCGTGCCGCCGAGCTGAAGGCTGCAGGGGTCGATGAAGTGTGGTGCGTCTCTGTCAATGACGCCTTCGTCATGGGTGCCTGGGGTCGCGAGCAGAAGACCGCCGGCGCGGTCCGCATGATGGCCGACGGGAGCGCCGACTTCACTCGCGCCACCGGTTTGACACTCGACCTCACCGCGCGTGGCATGGGCCTGCGCTCGCAGCGCTATTCCATGCTCGTACGTGACGGAGTGGTGTGCGCACTGAATGTCGAGGCGCCGGGCAAGTTCGAGGTGTCCGACGCCGACACCCTGCTTCAGCAGGCGCAAGCCCTCCGGGGATGAGTCGTCGCGAGGACGATCCGCCGGCCAGGCGGGTGGTCCTTGCGAAACTTCTCAATAGGTGGTTGACATCGCCGCCCAGGCGTTGCACAATCTAAAGCTTCGCCGAATTTCTGGCTGCATCAGTCGGGCTGCAACACCGGTCCCGCGCACGGTGCATGTCCGGAGTCGGCTCCGCCCAAACAGTGATCCTCCTCGAGGTGATCTGACGGGCCCAAGACTGATCGCAGCGGCTTTCATGGTGGTCATGAAAGCGTTTGTGGCCAAGTTGGGGACTGAACATGATTCAAATGCAATCGCGGCTTGACGTCGCGGACAACACTGGTGCGAAGTCCGTCATGTGCATCAAGGTGCTCGGCGGTTCCAAGCGTCGTTACGCCGGTATTGGCGACGTCATCAAGGTCAGCATCAAAGAAGCTGCCCCGCGTGGTCGCGTCAAGAAGGGCGAAATCTACAGCGCCGTGGTCGTGCGCACTGCCAAGGGCGTGCGTCGTCAAGATGGGTCGCTGGTGAAGTTCGACGGCAACGCCGCCGTGCTGCTCAACGCCAAGCTCGAACCCATCGGCACCCGCATCTTCGGCCCGGTCACGCGTGAACTGCGTACCGAGCGCTTCATGAAGATCGTGTCGCTGGCCCCCGAGGTTCTCTAATTCGCCGGGCCTACAGGTCAGCATCGAGCCGGTTGAAGGACAGCTTATGAACAAGATTCGCAAAGGCGACCAAGTCATCGTGTTGACAGGTCGCGACAAGGGCAAGCGTGGCGCAGTCGTGCAACGCGTCGACGAGGATCGCATCGTCGTCGAGGGCGTGAACGTCGTGAAGAAGCACGTCAAGCCGAACCCCATGAAGGGCACGACCGGTGGCGTCGTCGACAAGACCTTGTCGATCCATCAGTCCAACGTCGCCATCTACAACCCGGCGACCGGCAAGGCCGATCGCGTCGGATTCAAGTTGCTGAGCGACGCCGACCAGCAGTCCCGCAAGACGAAGGAGAAGGCGGTTCGCGTCTTCAAGTCGAGCGGCGAAGAAATCAAGGCATAAGAGGTCCGTCATGGCTCGTCTGCAACAGTACTACCGCGAGAAAGTGGTGGCCGACCTCACAGCGAAGTTCGGCTACAAGTCCAGCATGGAAGTGCCGCGCCTCACCAAGATCACGCTCAACATGGGTGTGAGCGAGGCGGTCTCGGACAAGAAGGTCATGGAACACGCCGTGAGCGACCTGACCAAGATCGCCGGCCAGAAGCCTGTGGTCACCAAGTCCAAGAAGGCCATCGCCGGCTTCAAGATCCGTGACGGCGTGCCCATCGGCTGCATGGTCACCCTGCGTGGCGTCCAGATGTACGAATTCCTGGACCGCTTCGTCACGATCGCCCTGCCGCGCGTGCGCGACTTCCGTGGTATCTCCGGCCGCTCGTTCGACGGCCGTGGCAACTACAACATCGGCGTCAAAGAACAGATCATCTTCCCCGAGATCGAGTACGACAAGGTGGATGCGCTGCGTGGTCTGAACATCAGCATCACGACGTCGGCGAAGAACGACGAGGAGTGCAAGGCACTGCTCGCGGCCTTCAAATTCCCCTTCAAGAACTGAGGCGGCCCATGGCTAAAACTTCCCTCATTCAGCGCGAACTGAAGCGCGAGCAACTGGTTGCCAAGTACGCCAAGAAGTACGCGGAACTCAAGGGCATCGCCAACGACGCCAAGAAGAGCGACGAGGAGCGCTACGCTGCCCGTCTCGAGCTGCAGAAGCTTCCCCGCAATGCGTACCCCACCCGCCAGCGCAACCGCTGCGAACTGACCGGGCGTCCGCGCGGCACGTTCCGCAAGTTCGGCCTGGCCCGGAACAAGATCCGTGAACTCGCCTTCAAGGGCGACATCCCGGGCATTGTCAAGGCCAGCTGGTAATCGGCACGACGATCAGGAGATATCCGTATGAGCATGAGTGATCCTATCGCCGATATGCTGACCCGCATCCGCAACGCCCAGATGGTCCAGAAGGCCACCGTGCGCTTGCCGTCGTCGAAGCTGAAGGTGGCCATTGCCCAGGTCCTGAAGGACGAGGGTTACATCGAGAACTTCGCAGTGCGTGGCGAGCCCGCCAAGCCGGAGCTGGAAGTCGCGCTGAAGTACTACGCTGGTCGCCCGGTGATCGAGCGCATCGAGCGCGTCAGCCGTCCCGGCCTGCGCATCTACAAGGGCCGGCACGACATCCCGAACGTGATGAACGGTCTGGGTGTGGCCATCGTCACGACGCCGAAGGGCGTGATGACGGACCGCAAGGCACGCCAAGCCGGTATCGGTGGCGAAGTCCTTTGCTACGTCGCCTAAGGAAGGGGTAGAACAAATGTCCCGCGTAGGAAAAATGCCGATCGCCGTGCCGCAAGGTGTGGACGTGGCGATCAAGGCTGATCAGATCAGCGTCAAGGGTTCGCTGGGCACGCTGGTGCGTCCGCTCAACGGCCTGGTGACGGTCAAGAGCGAAGACGGCAAGCTGCTGTTCGCACCGGCCAACGATTCGGTCGAGGCCGACGCGATGTCCGGCACGTACCGCGCGCTGGTGGCCAACATGGTCAACGGCGTGAGCAAGGGCTTCGAGAAGAAGCTGACGCTCGTCGGCGTGGGTTTCCGCGCTGCTGCCGCCGGCTCCAAGCTGAACCTTCAGATCGGTTTCTCGCATCCGGTGAGCAAGGAAATGCCCGCTGGCGTGTCCGTCGCTTGCCCGACCCAGACCGAAATCGTGATCAAGGGCTCCGACCGCCAGGTCGTCGGCCAGATCGCTGCCGAGGTTCGTGCGATCCGTCCTCCGGAGCCCTACAAGGGCAAGGGCATCCGCTATGCGGATGAAAAGGTCGTGATCAAAGAGACCAAGAAGAAGTAAGGAGCGCATGACATGTTGAACAAGAAAGATCAGCGCGTTCGTCGCTCCCGCCAGACCCGTGCACGCATTGCCAAGCAACGCGTTGCCCGCCTGACCGTGTTCCGCACGAACCTGCACATCTACGCCAGCGTCATCTCCGACGACGGCGCCCGCGTGCTGGCCAGTGCCTCGACCGCCGAAGCCGACATCCGCAAGGAACTGGGCGCTGCTGGCAAGGGTGGCAACGTCGCCGCCGCTGCCGTGATCGGCAAGCGCATCGCCGAGAAGGCGAAGGCCGCAGGCGTCGAGAAGGTGGCGTTCGACCGTGCAGGTTTCGCGTACCACGGTCGCGTGAAGGCGCTGGCCGACGCGGCCCGTGAAGCCGGTCTGCAGTTCTAAGCGCGCAGCGCAACGACCAAGGAATTCGAAATGGCAAAGTTTCAACCCCGTGCGCAGACCGAAGGCAACGACGACGGCCTGAAGGAAAAGATGATCGCGGTGAACCGCGTCACCAAGGTGGTGAAGGGCGGTCGCACGCTGAGCTTCGCTGCGCTGACCGTGGTCGGTGATGGCGATGGCCGCATCGGCATGGGCAAGGGCAAGGCGAAGGAAGTTCCCGTCGCCGTGCAGAAGGCAATGGAGTCCGCTCGCCGCAACCTGGTGAAGGTCTCGCTGAAGAACGGCACGATCCACCACAAGGTGGTCGGTGAGCACGGCGCTTCGCACGTCCTGATGATGCCCGCTCCCGAAGGTACCGGCATCATCGCCGGCGGCCCGATGCGCGCGGTCTTCGAAGTGATGGGCGTGACGGACATCGTCTGCAAGAGCCTCGGTTCGCCGAACCCGTACAACCTCGTTCGCGCGACGCTCAACGCGCTGAAGAACACGCACACGCCGGCAGAAGTCGCGGCCAAGCGTGGTCTGACGGTCGAAGAGATCTTCGGCTGAGCGGCCCGATCGGAGAATTGCAATGACTGACAAGCAAAACGCCAAGAGCGGCGCGACCCTCAAGATCAAGCTGGTGCGCAGCATTGCCGGCACCCGCGAGTCGCACCGTGCCACGGTGCGCGGTCTGGGCCTGCGCAAGCTCAACAGCGAATCTGAACTCGAAGACACGCCCGCGGTTCGCGGCATGATCAACAAGGTCTCGTACCTGGTCAAAGTGCTCTGAGCGGAGAAAAGAACATGGAACTCAATACCATCAAACCGGCAGCTGGCGCCAAGCACGCCAAGCGCCGCGTCGGTCGCGGGATCGGTTCGGGCCTGGGCAAGACCGCAGGTCGCGGGCACAAGGGCCAGAAGTCGCGCGCCGGTGGCTACCACAAGGTGGGCTTCGAAGGCGGCCAGATGCCGCTGCAGCGTCGCCTGCCCAAGCGTGGTTTCAAGTCCGCTTCGCTGAAGTACAACGCCGAGATCACGCTGGCTGACCTCGAGGCCCTCGGCCTCGACGAAGTCGACCTGCTGACGCTCAAGCAGACCAAGCTCGTGGGCGAGATCGCCAAGGTCGTCAAGGTCATCAAGACCGGTGAACTGACCAAGAAGGTCGTGCTCAAGGGCATCGGCGCGACGGCTGGTGCCAAGGCCGCCATCGAAGCCGTCGGCGGCTCGCTGGCTTAATCCCGCTCGTCACAGGACCCGCTTCAGTGGCAACCAACCCGAATCAGCTGGCCAAGAGTGGCAAGTTTGGCGACCTGCGTCGCCGGCTTGTTTTCTTGTTGCTCGCGCTCGTGGTGTACCGGATCGGCGCGCACATTCCCGTGCCCGGGATCGATCCGGTGGCGCTGCAGCAGATGTTCAAGGGTCAGCAGGGCGGGATCCTGAGCCTGCTGAACGTGTTCTCGGGCGGTGCGCTGTCGCGCTTCACCGTCTTCGCGCTGGGCATCATGCCGTACATCTCGGCATCGATCATCATGCAGCTCATGGGCTACGTGGTGCCGTCCATCGAGGCGCTGAAGAAGGAAGGCGAGGCCGGCCGTCGCAAGATCACGCAGTACACGCGTTACGGCACGCTGGGTCTCGCGCTGTTCCAGTCGCTGAGCATCGCGCTGGCGCTCGAAGGCTCGGCTGGTCTGGTCATCAACCCCGGTTTCGGCTTCCGTGTCACGGCAGTCGTGAGCCTGGTGGCCGGCACGATGTTCCTGATGTGGCTGGGTGAGCAGATCACCGAGCGTGGCTTGGGCAACGGCATCTCGATCCTGATCTTCGGTGGCATCGCCGCCGGCCTGCCCGGTGCGATTGGCGGCCTGTTCGAGCTGGTGCGCAACGGTGCGATGAGCGCTCCGGTGTTCCTGTTCATCGCCGTGCTCGTGGTGGCCGTGACCTACGCCGTGGTGTTCGTCGAGCGCGGTCAACGCAAGATCCTCGTGAACTATGCGAAGCGACAGGTCGGCAACAAGGTGTATGGCGGTCAGTCGTCGCACCTGCCCCTGAAGCTGAACATGTCGGGCGTGATTCCGCCGATCTTCGCGTCGTCGATCATCCTGCTGCCGGCAACCATCGTGGGTTGGTTCGCCACGGGCGACAGCCTGCGCTGGCTGAAGGACATCGCGGGCATGCTGTCGCCGGGACAACCGATCTACGTGATGCTCTACGCTGCGGCGATCGTGTTCTTCTGCTTCTTCTACACGGCCCTGGTGTTCAACAGCCGTGAGACGGCCGACAACCTGAAGAAGAGCGGCGCGTTCATTCCGGGCATTCGGCCGGGCGACCAGACGGCGCGTCACATCGACCGCATCTTGTCCCGCCTGACCCTGGCCGGTGCGGTGTACATCACGGCGGTGTGCCTGCTGCCCGAGTTCCTGGTGCTGAAGTACAACGTGCCGTTCTACTTCGGTGGCACGTCGCTGCTGATCCTGGTGGTGGTCACCATGGACTTCTGGGCGCAAGTTCAGTCGTACGTGATGAGCCAGCAGTATGAGTCGCTGCTGAAGAAGGCGAGTTTCAAGTCGAGCTGAAGGCATGGGCCTTTCGACAACAGTGAGCTGACCGAGTACCGCATATAACGAGTCAACGCGATGGCGAAAGACGACGTCATTCAGATGCAGGGCGAGATTCTGGAGAATCTCCCGAATGCCACGTTTCGCGTGAAGTTGGAAAACGGGCATGTGGTGCTGGGTCATATTTCAGGAAAGATGCGGATGCACTACATCCGGATCTTGCCGGGCGACAAGGTGACGGTGGAGTTGACTCCCTACGACCTGAGCCGCGCACGGATTGTGTTTCGGGCGAAGTGAGCCCCCAGGTGACCCGGAACGGGCTCACGCCTGCGGATCACACGTATTGAATTGTTGAAGCGGTCTGAAAGAAGGCCTAGGAGAAGAGCATGAAAGTTGCTGCATCAGTCAAAAAGATGTGCCGGAACTGCAAAGTTATCCGTCGCAAGGGTGTGGTCCGCGTGATCTGCACCGATCCGCGCCACAAGCAGCGCCAAGGCTGAGCCGCCTTCGACAAAGCGAATAGAGGACGCACATGGCACGTATTGCTGGTATCAACATTCCGCCCCAGAAGCACACCGAGATTGGTCTGACCGCCATCTACGGGATTGGCCGCACGACCGCGCAGAAGATCTGCGCCCAATGCGGTGTCCCGTTCGATCGCAAGGTCAAGGACCTGACCGATGCCGATCTGGAAAAGATCCGTGAAGAAATCGGTCGCATGACCATCGAGGGTGACCTTCGCCGCGAGATGTCGATCAACATCAAGCGTCTGATGGACCTCGGCTGCTACCGTGGATTCCGCCACCGCCGTGGCCTGCCCGTTCGTGGCCAACGCACCAAGACGAATGCTCGCACCCGCAAGGGCCCGCGCAAGTCTGGCGTGGTCAAGAAGTGATTTGAGAGAAGGTCGATATGGCTAAAGCACCGAATACCGCCGCCCAGCGCGTGCGCAAGAAAGTCCGCAAGAACGTTGCCGACGGCATTGCCCACGTTCACGCGTCGTTCAACAACACGATCATCACGATCACCGACCGCCAAGGCGGCGCCCTGTCCTGGGCTTCGAGCGGTGGCCAGGGTTTCAAGGGCTCGCGCAAGTCGACCCCCTTCGCAGCGCAGGTCGCCGCCGAAGTGGCTGGCCGTGCCGCCCAGGAACAAGGCATCAAGAACCTCGACGTCAAGATCAAGGGCCCGGGCCCGGGTCGTGAGTCGTCGGTCCGTGCGCTGGCTTCCCTCGGCATCCGGATCAACTCGATCTCCGACGTGACGCCGGTTCCGCACAACGGCTGCCGTCCCCAGAAGCGTCGTCGCATCTGATCGTCAGCTCTTCCCTCGCCGGCAATCACCTCGTGTGCTTGCCGGCGTCTCCGTTGAAGCCGCAAGGTTTCATTAAGCCCACCGTCTGAGCGCCCAGAACAACACACGCCAGACTCGCGCGAGCTGATCGGCACTGCCCGACGCACGCGTCAGATTGAACAAGGACATCACGTGGCACGTTATCTCGGCCCCACTGGCAAACTCGCCCGCCGCGAAGGCACCGACCTCTTTCTGAAGAGCGCCCGCCGCCCGATCGGCGACAAGGTCAAGTTCGAAGCCAAGCCCGGCCAGCATGGCCGCACTTCGGGTTCGCGCACCTCCGACTTCGGCCTGCAGCTCCGCGAGAAGCAGAAGGTCAAGCGCATGTATGGCGTGCTCGAGCGCCAGTTCCGCCGCTACTTCGCCGAAGCCGAGCGTCGCCGTGGCAACACTGGCGCCACGCTGCTGGCCCTGCTTGAGTCCCGCCTCGACAACGTCGTGTACCGCATGGGCTTCGGCTCCACGCGTGCCGAAGGTCGTCAGCTGGTGTCGCACAAGGCGATCACCGTGAACGGCCAGGTCGTGAACATCGCGTCGTACCAGGTCAAGCCGGGTGACGTCGTGGCCGTCCGCGAGAAGTCGAAGAAGCAGCTGCGCATCGTCGACGCCGTGAAGCTGGCCGAGTCGCACGGCATGCCGGCCTGGGTTCAGGTCGACGCCAGCAAGCTCGAAGGCGTGTTCAAGAAGACGCCGGACCGCGACGAGTTCGCCTCCGACGTCAAGGAAGCCCTGATCGTCGAACTGTATTCGCGCTGATCGTCGCGCTGGCCGCCATCCAGTTGCCCTGCGGGGCAACGGATCGCGGCCGACTCTGTTTTCCTCGTTCGGCAGCGGTGCCAACCGCTCCGGTTGGTCCCTCAGCCTTATCGGTGTAACGAGCCGAGGGTATTGAAAGAAAGACCTCATGCAAACAAACTTGCTCAAACCCAAAGCCATCAATGTGGAGCCGCTGGGCGGCAACCGCGCCAAGGTCACCCTCGAGCCGTTCGAGCGGGGCTATGGTCACACGCTCGGCAACGCGCTGCGTCGCGTGCTGCTGTCGTCGATGGTCGGGTATGCGCCCACGGAAGTCACCATCGCCGGTGTGCTCCACGAGTACTCCACCGTTGACGGTGTGCAGGAAGACGTGGTCCACATCATGCTGAATCTCAAGGGCGTGGTGTTCCGTCTGCACAACCGCGACGAAGTCACGCTCGTGCTGCGCAAGGAAGGCGAGGGCCCGATCACGGCCGGCGACATCCAGACGCCGCATGACGTCGAGATCATCAACCCGGAACACGTGATCGCTCACCTGGCCCAGGGCGGCAAGCTCGACATGCAGATCAAGGTCGAGAAGGGCCGCGGCTATGTGCCGGGCAACATGCGCCGCTACGGCGACGAGCCGACCAAGTCGATCGGTCGCATCGTCCTCGACGCCTCGTTCTCGCCGGTTTCGCGCGTGAGCTACACCGTCGAAAGCGCCCGTGTCGAGCAGCGCACCGACCTGGACAAGCTCGTGATGGAAATCGCGACCAACGGCGCCATCACGCCCGAGGAAGCCATCCGCGCGTCGGCCAAGATCCTCGTCGAGCAGCTCGCCGTGTTCGCGCAGCTCGAGGGCAGCGAGATCGCCGCCTTCGACCAGCCGGCACAGCGCAGCACGCAGTTCGATCCGATCCTGCTCCGCCCGGTCGACGAGCTCGAGCTGACGGTTCGTTCGGCCAACTGCCTGAAGGCCGAGAACATCTACTACATCGGCGACCTGATCCAGCGCACGGAGACCGAACTGCTCAAGACCCCGAACCTCGGCCGCAAGTCGCTGAACGAGATCAAGGAAGTCCTGGCATCGCGTGGCCTCACGCTGGGTGCCCGCCTCGAGAACTGGCCGCCGCAAGGTCTCGACAAGCGATAATCGCTCCCCCGGCGCCCGAGCGATCGGGCTCCTCCAACGGCGTGGCCTCGTGCCACGCGGTGCCCCGGCAGTACCTGATACGGCTGCCGGTCTCAAACTCAAAGGAAATGCACCATGCGCCACCGTAATGGCCTTCGCAAGCTGAACCGCACGTCGTCGCACCGCCTGGCGATGCTGCGCAACATGACCAACTCCCTGATCACGCACGAGGCCATCAAGACTACCGTGCCCAAGGCCAAGGAACTGCGTCGCGTTGTCGAGCCGCTGATCACCCTGGCCAAGGAGCCGACGCTGGCCAACCGCCGCCTCGCCTTCGACCGCACGCGCGATCGTGACGTCGTCACCAAGCTGTTCAATGTCCTTGGCCCGCGCTACAACGCGCGTCCGGGCGGCTACACCCGCATCCTGAAGATGGGCTTCCGCGTCGGCGACAACGCGCCGATGGCCTTCGTCGAGCTGGTCGACCGTCCGGAACCGACCGAAGCCGCGGAAGACACCGCAGCCGAGTAAGCACGGTACCACCGTGTACCTGCCGAAGGGCCAGCGCATGCTGGCCCTTTTGCATTGGCGAACCGCGAGCCGCGGCCCGCGGGCGCGTGTCCTCGCAGGTCAGGCAGCTTCCGGGCGGCAGGGCCGAGTCCGCCTTCACCTCGATCAGGCGGCCGGTAGCGCCCGCCCCGGCATGGCCATGGAATGCGCAAGAGTGAACCGGACGCTGCGACGCCTGCCGCCGCCGGGACGCATCCGCGCGCGTCGCAGGAGCACGACGGACCAATGCCCTGCACGCGCCGGGGCCCGCGCCTTTGGGCACACTCCGATCCCATGCCCGCACCCATCTTCCGCATCACCGAACTTCGCAAGGCCTTTGGCGGCAACACCGTCGTCGACGGTCTGTCGCTCGAGATCCAGCCGGGCGAGTGCCTGGGCGTGATCGGCCCGAACGGGGCCGGCAAGACGACCACCATCCGGATGTGCCTCGGGCTCGTCGGTCCGGACGGCGGGCGCATCGAAGCCTTCGGGCTGCAGATTCCCGACCAGGTGCGTGAGGCGAAGAAGCGCATGGGTGTCGTGACGCAGTTCGACAGCCTGGACCCGGACTTCACGTGCGCGGAGAACCTTCGCGTCTACGGACGGTACTTCGGCCTCGACGCCGCGACGATCAACGAGCGCATTCCACGCCTGCTCGAGTTCGCAGCGCTGCAGTCGAAGGCAAATGCCAAGCCGGGTGAGCTCTCGGGGGGCATGAAGAGGCGCCTGAGCCTCGGCCGAGCGCTGATCAACGACCCCCAGTTGCTCCTGCTGGACGAGCCCACGACCGGGCTCGATCCGCAGGCCCGTCACGTCATGTGGGAGCGGTTGCAGAACCTGCTGCAGCAAGGCAAGGCCATCCTGCTGACGACCCACTTCATGGACGAGGCCGAGCGGCTGTGCGACCGCCTCATCGTGCTGGACCATGGCCGCAAGATCGCCGAGGGCACGCCGCGTGGCCTCATCGCCCAGCACCTGGAGAGCGACGTGGTCGAGGTGTATGGCGATGGCGCGCTGGATGCGGCTGCCCGGCACACTTCGCTCGCCGATCGCGTCGAGACGCGCGGCGAGACGGTGTTCTTCTACCTGCGCGACCCTGCGCCCCTGCTGCAGGCGCTGTCGCCGGTGAAGTCCCTGCGCGTGCTGCACCGCCCGGCCAACCTGGAGGACCTCTTCCTCAAGCTGACCGGCCGCCAGATCCGTGACGAGTGAGCCCGCCACCATGACCATCCACATTCACGCCCTCCCTCGACTGACCACCCGTTTCTGGCCGGTCGTCCTGCGCAACCTGCTGGTCTGGCGCAAGCTCGCCGTCCCGAGCGTCATCGGGAACATCGCCGAGCCGCTGATCACGCTGGTGGCGTTCGGCTACGGCCTCGGCTCGATGATCGGGCGCGTCGAGGGCCTGCCCTACATCCTGTACCTGGCCTCGGGCAGCGTGGCGGTGAGCTGCGCGCTGGCGGCCACCTTCGAGGCCCTCTATTCGGCCTACTCGCGAATGGAGGTGCAAAAGACCTGGGAGAGCATCATGAATGCTCCCATCGCCCTGGACGACATCGTCTTTGCCGAGCTCCTGTGGGCGTCCATCAAGTCCATGTTCACCGTCGCGGCCATCCTGGCGGTGCTGTTCGTGCTGGGCATCAGCCGTGAGCCCACGATGCTGCTCGCCCTGCCCGTGCTCTGGCTGGTCGGGCTGACGTTCGCCGCCATCGCGCTCATCTTCAATGCCCTGGCGCGCGGTTACGATTTCTTCACCTACTACTTCACCCTGGTGATGACGCCGATGACCTTCCTGTCGGGCGTCTACTTCCCGCTCAGCCAGATGCCCGTGCCCCTGCAGTGGCTGGCCCAGGTGCTGCCCTTGACGCACGCGGTGGCCCTGGTTCGACCGCTTGTCATCGGTGAACTGCCCGCGCGCCCCTTGGTCCCGGTGGCGGTGCTGTGCGCCTATGCCGTGCTCGGCTACTACGTCTCCCTCGTGCTGACACGAAGACGTTTCTTTAAATGATTGGCAGCATCCAAAAGCTGTGCTATAGTCACAGGCTCAGTCGCGGGGTGGAGCAGTCTGGTAGCTCGTTGGGCTCATAACCCAAAGGTCGTTGGTTCAAATCCAGCCCCCGCAACCAAATTCAAGGTCGGTGCCAAGCGCCGGCCGGCCGAGCAAAAAGCCAACCGCAGGGTTGGCTTTTTTGTTTCCGCCGCACATCGCGCCATCGGCGCAGGGTGAGACGCGAGCGCCTCACCCGCGGCCGGGCATCAGGAGATCACGCGCCCCTTGTCGCCGTACACCGTCATGTCGACCCGGCTGGACGCGACGAAAGGGGCGGTGCCGGCAAAGCCGACGGTCAGGTCGCCGAGTTCCAGCTGACGCACGCTGCCGAGTGCCGCGCGCAAGCGGTCACGCGTGACGTCGCGGCCGGCGCGGCGCAGGCCTTCCATGAGCAGCTGTGCGTTGATCCATGACTCAAGCGCCGAACCACTGCCGATCAACCCGGTGGCCGTCTTGAACTGGGCCTGGAAGGCGCGGACGACACCGATCTTCATCTGGTCGGCCAAGGGGAAGACGCGGGCCACCGCGACACCCTTGATGCCGTCGCCCAGCTTGGGCAGTTCGGTCGGAATCACCGCCACCGAGACACCGGCGATCGGCAGCGCCGGCATGCGGGCGCGCAGCGGAACGACGAACGACGTCGTGGCAGCGCCGGTCGTGGCGAGGAAGACACCCCCGGCCTTGCTCTCGATCACCTTGCGCGCGATCTCCTCGCCGTTGCTGCCGTCGCCCGCCAGGGCGAAGGCGCCCACCGGACGCATGCTGAGCTGGCCGAGGACGCGCTGGGCGTCGGCGAGCACCTCCTTGCCGAACGGGTTGTCGAGGTAGACGACCGCCATGTCGCGCAGCCCCATCTTCGACATCAGGGTCAGGGCGTGCTCGGTCTCGTCGCTGTAGCTGGGACGGACGTGGAAGACGTAGCGCTGCGCCTTGTTGCGCAGCGACGCCGCACCGGTGATCGGCCCGACAAGCGGAATGCCTTCCTTTTCCACCAGGGGGACGATGGTGGCGTTGTTGGCCGTCCCCATGACGGACATCAACGCGAAGGCGTTGCCGTCAGCCAGCAGCTTGCGCACGTTCTCGGCGGTGCGCTGGGGCACGTAGGCGTCGTCCAGCGCGACCAGCCGCAGCGTGCGGCCATGAATGCCGCCCGTCGCGTTCACGGCGGCGAAGGCGGCGTTGATGCCGGCGACGTGCTCCTTGCCCGCGCCGCCCAGCATGCCCGACAGGGCCAGCGTGGAGCCGATGGTGATCTGCTTGGCCGTGATCGGTTCCTCGGCCGCCAGCGAGGCCAGCGGCCAGGCGCCGGTTCCCAGGGTGGCAACGGTGGTGGCGGTGGTCTGGATGAACGATCTGCGGTGCATGTGGTCTTTCCGGGGCCGGCGGGCGGCGTTTTGCAATGGTGTGCGCGACGCTAAGGTCGCGCGACCGAAGTGTCGGTCACGTAGGCGACGGCCGGGGGCAGGGTCGACCGCCTATTACAGAGGATTTCACGAATTGCGTCGGGACACTCCCTGCGCGCGGGCAAATACGAGACAGCGGAACCCGCGGGCCGCCCCCGTGGTCCGAGCGCGGCGAGCGACATACAATCGACCGCTTTTCCGCACGCGACGCCCCAAGGCGGCGCGGCCCTAACAAGAGGATCCCCCGTGTTCATTTCCGAAGCTTTTGCCCAGGCCGCGCCGGCCGCCACCTCGGCCTCCCAGTCGCCCTTCGGCGGACTGACCGGCATGCTGCCCATCGTGCTGATGTTCGTGGTGCTGTACTTCGTCATGATCCGCCCGCAGATGAAGCGGCAGAAGGAGCACAAGGCCATGATCGACGCCATCGCCAAGGGCGACGAGGTCGTCATCGGCGGCGGGGTGCTTGGCAAGGTCACCAAGACCGGCGACAACTACCTCTACGTCGAAATCGCCACCGGCGTCGAAGTCCAGGTGCAGCGTGCGGCCGTCGTGCAAGTGCTCCCCAAGGGCACCGTCAAGTAACCCATTCACCCGGTGCCGGCGGCCGCCCTCTGGGCGGGGCCGCCGCGCCCCTGCGGAACCTTCCGCGAAAGAGCCGTCATGAACCGCTACCCTTGGTGGAAGTACGCGATCCTTGCGATCGCATTGCTGGTGGGCTTCCTCTACACGCTGCCCAACTTCTTCGGTGAAGCGCCTGCCGTGCAGGTGAGCAGTGGCAAGGCCACCCTCAAGCTCGATGCCTCGCTCGAGTCACGCGTCAGCCAGATCCTCACCGATGCCGGCGTGCGCGCCGACATGGTCCAGTTCGAGGGCAATTCGGTCAAGGCGCGCTTCTCCGACACCGACACCCAGCTCAAGGCCAAGGACGCGCTGTCACGGGCCCTGAATCCGGATCCGAGCGACCCGAGCTACATCGTCGCCCTGAACCTGCTGTCACGCTCGCCCGCCTGGCTGAGCGCCATCCACGCGCTGCCGATGTACCTCGGCCTCGACTTGCGTGGCGGCGTTCACTTCCTGATGCAGGTCGAC
Organism: Rhizobacter sp. LjRoot28; assembly: GCF_964253025.1. Taxonomy (NCBI): domain Bacteria; kingdom Pseudomonadati; phylum Pseudomonadota; class Betaproteobacteria; order Burkholderiales; family Sphaerotilaceae; genus Rhizobacter; species Rhizobacter sp. LjRoot28. The sequence continues at coordinate 4,002,516 of NZ_CAXUQC020000001.1, read as the reverse complement.
ATGAAGGCCGCGCTGACCAAGCGCGCGGAGGCGCTCAGCGGCGACATCCGCAGCATGCTGCGCGACAAGAACCTGCGCCATGCCGGCATCACGCGCGAAGGCAACAACGTCGAGGTGCGGTTCCGCGACCGCCAGACGCTGGAAGCGGCCCGCGGCCTGCTGGCCGACCAGTTGCCCGACCTGGCCTGGACCGAGGTCGCCGAAGGCAGCGACCTGAAGCTCGCCGGCGCCCTCAAGCCCGAGGCTGCGCGCCGGGTGCAGGAAACCGCCGTCAAGCAGAACATCACCACCTTGCACAACCGGGTGAACGAGCTGGGCGTCGCCGAGCCGGTCATCCAGCAGCAGGGCCTGGACCGCGTCGTCGTGCAGCTGCCCGGCGTGCAGGACACCGCCAAGGCGAAGGACATCATCGGCCGCACCGCCACCCTGGAGGTCCGCCTCGTCGACGACAGCGTCGAGGCCACCGCCGCGGCCAGCGGCTCCGGTCCCGTGCCCTTCGGCACCGAGCGCTACCTGGAGCGCGGCGGCCGCCCGATCATCGTCAAGCGACAGGTGATCCTCACCGGTGAGAACCTCACGGACGCCCAACCGGGCTTCGACAGCCAGACGAACGAGGCCACCGTCAACCTGACGCTCGACGCCGCCGGCTCGCGCATCTTCAAGGACATCACCCGCGACAACATCGGCAAGCGCATGGCCATCCTGCTCTTCGAGAAGGGCAAGGGCGAAGTCGTCACCGCGCCGGTGATCCGCTCTGAGATCGGCGGCGGCCGGGTGCAGATCTCCGGCGCCATGACCTCGGTCGAAGCCACCGACACCGCCCTGCTGCTGCGCGCCGGTTCGCTGGCCGCTCCGATGGAAATCATCGAGGAGCGGACCATCGGCCCGACCCTCGGTGCCGAGAACATCGGCAAGGGCTTCAACAGCGTGCTGTATGGCTTTGCCGGCATCGCGGTCTTCATGTGCCTCTACTACCGCCTGTTCGGTGTGTTCTCCACGCTGGCCCTGGCGTTCAACCTGCTGCTGCTCGTGTCCGTGCTGTCGATGCTGCAGGCCACCCTCTCCTTGCCGGGCATGGCCGCCATCGCGCTGACGCTCGGCATGGCGATCGACGCCAACGTGCTGATCAACGAACGGGTCCGGGAGGAACTCCGCGCCGGGGCCTCGCCGCAGGCTGCGATCCACGCCGGCTACGAGCGCGCCTTCGCCACCATCCTCGACTCCAACGTCACCACGCTGATCGCCGGTATCGCACTGCTGGTGTTCGGTTCCGGTCCCGTCAAGGGCTTTGCCGTGGTGCACTGCATCGGCATCCTGACCTCCATGTTCTCCGCCGTGCTGTTCTCACGCGGCCTGGTGAACCTCTGGTACGGGCGCCAGAAGAAGCTCAAGAGCGTGTCGATCGGCCAGGTGTGGATGCCGCCGTCGGCGGCCGGCACCGACGTGGCCGCCAAGGGCTGAGTCCCTCTCCAAGAACAAAGCTCACAGAGGATCCCCATGGAGTTCTTCCGCATCCACCGCGACATTCCGTTCATGCGGCATGCGCTGGTGCTGAACATCATTTCCGCCGTCACCTTCCTGGCGGCCGTGTTCTTCCTGGTCACCCGCGGCCTGCACCTGTCGATCGAGTTCACCGGCGGCACGGTCATCGAAGTGGCGTACCAGCAGCCTGCCGACATCAACAAGGTGCGGGAATCGGTCGAGGCGCTGAAGCTGGGCGACGTCCAGGTCCAGAACTTCGGCACCTCGCGTGACGTGCTGATCCGCGTGCCGCTGCGCGAGGGCGTCAAGCAGTCCGAACTGGTCGGCCAGGTGTTCGGCGCCGTGTGCACCGCCGAGCAGGGCACCGTCTCGACCCGCCAGGTGATCAGCCCCAAGGGCGAGGAGATCAGCCGCCCCGAGTGCCGGGTGGGCGATGCCGAGCCGGTGACGTTCCAGCGCAGTGAATTCGTCGGGCCGCAGGTCGGCAAGGAACTCGCCCAGGACGGGGCGATGGCGCTCGCTTTCGTGGTGATCGGCATCATGATCTACCTGGCGATCCGCTTCGAGTGGAAGTTCGCCGTGTCGGCGATCATCGCCAACCTGCACGACGTGATCATCATCCTGGGCTTCTTCGCCTTCTTCCAGTGGGAGTTCTCGCTGACGGTGCTGACGGCGGTTCTGGCGGTGCTGGGCTACTCGGTCAACGAATCGGTCGTCATCTTCGACCGGATCCGGGAGGCCTTCCGCAAATACCGCAAGATGACCACGCCCGAGGTGATCGACCACGCCATCACCAGCACGATGAGCCGCACGATCATCACGCACGGCAGCACCCAGCTGATGGTCGTGTCCATGCTGCTCTTCGGCGGCCAGACGCTGCACTATTTCGCGGTCGCCCTGACGATCGGCATCCTGTTCGGCATCTACTCGTCGGTGTTCGTGGCTGCGGCCATCGCCATGTGGCTCGGCGTGAAGCGGGAAGACCTGGCCAAGCCGGTCAACAAGGACCTGGATCCGGACGACCCCAACGCCGGGGCGGTGGTGTAGAGTTAACACCTCGTCCGACTCAACGTACCAACCACCCTCCATGGCGACCACTGCCGATTCGTTGGCCCTGGCCGCCCAGGCAAGGCGCTCCTATGTCGAGCGCCTGCTGAGCGGCGTGCCGGCCGTGGTCCATGCCGTCGAGGAAGGCGCCCGCCTGCTGGCCCTCCAGTCGGCCGAACACGGTCTGCAGTACAAGCGCCGCGACATCGCGCTCGACCTGCGCAAGGCGGCCCCCGCCTGGATCAACGGCATGGTCACGTCGCTGCGGGGCGCGCTCAACAGCGGCATGGTCGCGGTGTCCCGGCCGGGCGATCTGTCCCCGTCGGGCGGCTCGGGTGGCATGTCCCTGGTCGACGACGACACCATCGAGGTCGAAATACTCAGCTCACGCCTGGCGCTGGCCATGATGGACCGCGCCTCGTGGGAGTTCACCGACCTGCGTTCGCGCATGTCGTCCCTCGAGCGCCGCGACGAGCTCGACACGCATGATGTGCTGCGCCCGCACGTGCTGGCGCGCATCGTCACCACCACCTGGCGCGCGGCCCCCATGAGCCAGGAAGCCTGGCGCGTGCTGCAGGCGGTGCTCCACGAGGAATTCGCCCATTTTGCCGAAGAGGCCTACCACGAGACCAACCGCTGGCTGATCCAGCAGCGTGTGCTGCCCGAGATCGACCTGCGGCCCTTCATCCGGCGCACGCGCGCCGCCGTGGGCGGCGCCATGGGTGGCGGTGCGGCAGCGGCGGTCTCCCCCAACAGCGGCTTTGCGCGCAGCAACGTGGGCGAGGAAACCCGGATGATGACCCGGGCAGGCGGCTTTGCCCGCGGCTCCGACCACGCCGAGGCCGTGCTGGGCCGCCTCAACCGCCTGATCGGCCGCCAACTGCCTGAATTTGCCGGCACGGCGCCGATGCAGCCGCCGTCCGCCGACCTGAAGTACGCCATCACCGAGGCGCAGCAAGGCATCCAGCGCCGGCTCGGCGCCAGCGGCGGCGAGGCCGTCAGCACGCCGGCGCTGATGGACGAACTCCAGCAGCGGAAGCAGGCCCTGAAGGCCGCCGCCACCTCGCCGGTCGAACGCGCCACGATCGAGATCGTCGCCCTGCTGTTCCAGAGCATCCTGACCGAGGAGCGCATCCCGGCCACCGTGCGGGTCTGGTTCGCTCGCCTGCAGATGCCCGTGCTGCGGGTCGCCGTCAGCGAACCGGACTTCTTCGCCACGGTCGATCACCCGGCGCGCCGCCTCATCGACCGCATGGGCGCCTGCGTCATGGGCTTCGACTCCACGAGCCGCGCCGTGGGCGATGCGCTCGAGAAGGAGATCAAGCGCGTGGTGCAGGTGGTCGAGGCCTATCCCGACACCGGCCGCCGCGTGTTCCAGACGGTGCTGACCGAGTTCGAGAAATTCCTCGAGCACTACTTCAAGAACGAGAACGAGGCCACCCGGCGTGGCGTCTCGCTCGCCCAGCAGGTCGAGCTTCGGGAGACGCTCGCCATCCAGTACACCATCGAGCTGCGCAAGATGCTCAACGAGGTGCCAGTACAGGAGGGGGTGCGCGAGTTCCTGTTCCACGTCTGGGCGGACGTGATGGCCATGTCGTCGGTGAAGTACGGTGCGCAGAGCGCCGAGGTGAAGACCATGAAACGCGTGGCCGCGGACCTGATCTGGTCGGCCAGCGCGAAGGTGTCGCGGGAGGAGCGGGCGGAGGTGATCCGCCGGCTGCCGCTGCTGCTCAAGACCCTGCGCGAGGGCATGGACCACGCCGGCCTCAGCGCCGAGAAGCAGGACGAGCACATCCAGCGCCTGAACAACTCACTGGCAGCCGCCTTCACCGCCAAGACGGCGGCCATCCCGCGCGAGCGCCTCGAGCAGCTGATGGTCAAGCTCGAGACGCTCGAGGAACTGCTGCCCGACTCGGACGAAGTCGAGATCGACGAATCCCTGGTGCTCGACCTCTCCGGCCACGAGTCGTCCGAACTCGAGGTGGTGGGCGAGGGCGGTTCAATGCCCACCCCCGCGATGCTGGCCTGGGCCCGCGAACTGCAGGTCGGCGGCTGGTACATGCTCGACTACCGTGGCCGCAACGAGGTCGTGCAGCTGGCCTGGCAAGGGATGCGCCGCCAGCTCACCTTGTTCGTGTCACCGCACGGCCGCGGTGTCCTGTTCCAGCAGCACCGTCTGGCCGCCTTCCTGCAGGCAGGGCTGCTGGTGCCGGCACAGGATGAATCCCTCACCGTGCGCGCCACCCGCAGCGCGTTGGCCAAGCTCGACGTCGATCCGTCCCGACTGCTGAACTGAGCGTCGCCCGGCGCCTCGGCGGGCGCCGTCCGTCACGCCTGCGCAGGGTGGACGGCTTGTCAGACGCCTTTGCGGTCCTGCGGGCTTCGGTGGAGGGCAAGGTGGACGTCGCCGAGGCGCGCATACTGGCAGCCCCAACGACCGGGTACGTCACCGATGCGCACGCAGTACTACACCGCCACCAGCCTCGACGGGTTCATCGCCACGGAGGACCACTCCCTCGAGTGGCTGTTCCCGCTCGGCGACATCAATGACACCAGCTATCCCGCGTTCATCGCCAACGTGGGCGCGCTCGCCATGGGTGCATCCACCTACGAGTGGATGCTCCGGCACGGCCTGGGCGAGTCGGAGGCGGCCGGCGGACGGTGGCCCTACGCCCAGCCGACCTGGGTCTTCACCCACCGCGACCTGCCTGCCGTACCTGGCGCCGACATCCGCTTCGTCCGGGGTGACGTGCGGCCGGTACATGCCGCCATGGCGGAGGCGGCCAAGGGCCGCAACCTGTGGGTCGTGGGCGGGGGTGAACTGGCCGGCCAGTTCCATGATGCGGGCCTGCTGGACGAGTTGATCGTCCAGGTTGGATCGGTCACCCTCGGGGCCGGCCGTCCCTTGCTGCCACGCCGCATCTCCTCACCATCGATGCGCCTGCGCTCCGTGCGCCAGGTGGGGGAAGGTTTCGCCGAACTTCACTATGAGTTGCCCGGGCGTGGCTGACTGACGCTCGAATCACCGCAAGCGACGGACCTTGAGCGGCGCGTGCTGGCGGGCAAACTCCAGGCTCGCGCGGGCGGTGAGCCCCTCCCGCACCAGGCGCTCGGCCATCTGCCGGTGAGGATGGCGATGACGAAGAAGCCACGACGGACCGGACGGGTCGGTCCGCTACCAACGCCGGCCGGCCGGCCGACGCGGCGAATCAATGGATCAGGCGATCGGCCTCTTCGACGAAGAGTTCGTCGAGGATGAGCGCGTCGGGCTCTTCGCCAAGGCTCCAGAACACCATCAGGACGATGATCTTCAGGTCTTCCAGATCGACTGGCCCGCCCGGAATGGCGGTGGCGCGGTCGACCACCATCTCGCGCATGGGCGGTGGCAGCACGCCAGCAGATTCGAGGAAGCTGATGAAGCCGATGCAGTGCTCGCCCAGGTGCTCCTGCTCGCTGGGCGTGTAGACGCGCAGGCTGTCGGCGCGCTGCTCGCCCGAGTAGGACTCGCTCGCGCTCGCCAAACCGTCGAGCCAGGTCAGCGCTTCCTCGATTTCCTCGGACTCGAAACCCATCGCCGACAACTTGCGGGTCAGCTGGGCATGGTCCGGGCAGGCGTCGGGACGCCAGTAGTTTTCGTACAGGTACACAAGCACGTCAAACATGAAACCACTATACCCCATGGCCGGGCTTGGTCAGGCCACTGTGGACCCCGTTTGCCAAGCAGTGCCGAAGGTGGTCGGTGCTTGCGGGAATGCGGTCCGGCTGCCGCACGGTACGGGCCGTCTGGCGCCTCTCAAGCCCGGACCAGGCGCTGATAGCGCTCACCGGGCAGGCGCTCGATGTGGCCGCCGAGCTCGAGCTCGAACAGGCGTGCAAGCAGGGCCGGCGCGGCCTGGCCGGTGCGGGCGGCCAGGGTGTCCAGATCGGCCGGATCGTGCCCGATCGCGTCGAGCAGCGCGTCGGGCAGCGACGGCGCGGCGGGCACGCGGCCCCGGCCGGGCGGCGTGGCGGCGTGGCACTCGGCCGGCGCAACGGACGGCAGCTCTTCCAGCACGTCGGCCACCGACTCCACCAGTTTCGCGCCGTTTTTGATGAGGGCGTGACACCCGCGCGCACCGGCTGCATGAATGGAGCCGGGCAAGGCCCAGACCTCCCGGCCCATGTCGGCGGCCAGACGCGCGGTGATGAGCGAGCCGGACGCCAGCGCAGCCTCGATCACCAAGGTGCCTTGTGACAGGCCGGCGATGATGCGGTTGCGCTGGGGAAAGTGGGCCGGCAAGGGCGTCGTGCCAAGCGGATGCTCGCTGACGATCGCCCCGCGGGCTCGGATGTCGGCCGCCAGCGCGGCGTGACGGCGCGGGTAGTCGATGTCGAGCCCGGTGCCCACCACGGCCACCGTGCTGGCCGGGTGGCCGAGGGCACCCTGGTGCGCGGCACCGTCGATGCCGAGCGCCAGCCCGGACACAACGGTCAGGCCGGCCGCCGCCAGGTCGCGCGACAGCGCCTCGGCGTTCGCGAGACCCTGGGCGCTGGCTTTGCGGCTGCCCACCACGGCCACCGACGGGCGGCAGAGCAAGGCGGCGTTGCCCTCCACATGCAGCAGCAGTGGCGGATCGGGCGCATGCAGCAAAGGGGTCGGATAGGCCGGGTCACCGAGCGGAATGACGCGGCGATCCACGCCGAGCGATGGCGCGGCGGCGAGCCAGGCGAGGGTTGCGTCCACGAGCGTCGCATGACGGCCGCTGGAAACCAGCGCCTGGCATGCGGCGTCGCCGGCGATGTGGCGGAGGGCCTCGCGGGGAGCATCGAGCACGGCTGCGGCGCTGCCGAAGGACTTCAGCAGCGCCCTTGCAGCACGCCGGCCGAGACCGGGCGTGTGCGCGAGGCGCAACCACGCGGGCAGTTCACCGAGGTCCGTGGCCATGTGGGCGAGGACCTGGTGTGGTGCGCGAGGCCGCGGGGCCTCAGGGCTGCGAGAAGCGGTCGCCCGCGGAAACGGGCTCGTTCACGTTGAGGATGAGCGCGTACGACATGCGGTTGAACACGCGGAACACATAGAGCATGCCGTGCCGCTCGTCAGGCAGTTTGATCGTCGGGGCCTTGGGGTCGGTCTTGTCGATGATGCGGCGGCCATCGCGCCACAGGGCCAGCACGTGGCCGGGCTCCATGCCGTCGCGTGCACCGCGGTTCAACGCGACGATCTGGTTCTGGCCGGCGTTCAAGGCCTCGCCGTAGACGGAGGCGATCTGGCCGCTGATGGGCGACTGGGGCGCACGCGGCACATGGTTCATGTACTCGGTGCGGGGCATCGGCGCCAGGCGGTCGCCCGAGCGGATTTCCTGGCGGACCGTGGCGATGCGGAACGAGTCGGGAACGATTTCGTCGCGGCCCTTGGCCGTGCCAGGGACCAACGAGCCCGGCTCGTCACCGCGGCGCACGAGTTCGGCGGTGCCGAGATAGAAGCCTTCGTAGCCCAGGATTTCCTGGGTGGTCGGGTCTTTCAGGGCCACGGCCGGCTCGCGGAAGACGCGGAAGTTGCGCTCGCCACGGAGGTCGCCGCGCACGTAGGCGCTGTCACCGCGGGTGACCAGCACCCGGTTTTCCTGGGTGGCGACGATGCGCGGCGCACGTTCGAGTTCGTTGGTCTCGAAGATGACGGCTTCGTTCAGGAAGGGCTCGATCTGGGCCAGGTCGATCGCCGGGATGCCGTTGTTCAGCTCGCCCGGACGCACGCGGGGCGACAGCCGGCCGTCGGCGCCCACCGGGTCGCCGACGCGCAGGCGGGCGCGGCCGTTCGACTTGTCGAGGACCAGGATCTGGCCGGGGTAGATCAGGTGCGGGTTGCGGATCTGGTCGAGGTTCATGCCCCACAGCTCGGGCCAGCGCCACGGGCTGGTCAGGAAGAGCTTGGAGATGTCCCAGAGGGTGTCACCGCGCTTGACGGTGTGGGAATCGGGCGCATTGGGCGACAGCTCGGAGAGCGGAACGCCTTCCTGGGCGACCTTCTGGGCGGTGCTGCGCTGCTGCGGCGTGATCGGGTAGTTGCCCGGTTCAGCCATCGCGGCGCCGGCGCCGAGGGCAAGGAGGACGGCCACTGCGGTAGCGCGAGGATGGAACATGGCAATTCGTTTGCTTCGGATCATGAAGGTGGGTCTCCGGTCGCGCAGGCAGCACAATGGCTGAAATGTAAGGCCCGCCGAGCCCGCTGCGCGCAGGGCTTCCCCAGTTCGGCGAAAATCTTCATTCAGTTTCACAGATTCTGCCCATAAACCCTTGATATCGCAACGAAAGTGACCAGCTGATACCACTCCGAACGGCCCCCTTTCCAGGCCGCTTGTTGTGTCGTGTCCACAGGCCATTCGTGGCAGCCGCCCGTCGCGTTTTACCCTCCGTTCGTCGTTTTTCTCATGGCCAAGCTTTCCATCCTCCGCTATCCCGATCCCCGGCTTCACACCGTCGCCAAGCCGGTGGAGGTCGTCGACGACCGCATCCGGCAGCTGGCCGACGACATGCTGGAGGTGATGTACCAGGCCGACGGCGTCGGCCTCGCCGCCACTCAGGTGGACGTGCACGAGCGCCTGATCGTCATCGACACCTCGGAAGGGCGGGACGACCCCCGGGTGCTCATCAACCCGGAACTCGTTGCCCGCAGCGAGGAGATGACCTTCGCCGACGAAGGCTGCCTCTCGGTGCCCGCCATCTATGACAAGGTCAAGCGCCACGCCCGCGTGACGGTCAGGGCCCTCGGCCGCGACGGCCAGCCGTACGAGTTCGAAGCCGACGGCCTGCTGGCCATCTGCGTGCAGCACGAGATGGATCACCTCATGGGCAAGGTCTTCGTCGAGTACCTCAGCGCCTTGAAGCGCGACCGCATCAAGACCAAGCTGCTCAAGAAGGCCCGTGACGACCAGCGTCCCTGAACCGGCATGAACGTCGTCTTCGCCGGAACGCCCGAGTTCGCCGCCGTCGCCCTGGAGGCTTTGCTCGCCGCCGGCCATCGCGTGCCCCTGGTGCTGACCCAGCCCGACCGCCCGGCCGGGCGCGGCATGAAGCTGCATCCGTCACCGGTCAAGGCCGCAGCCCTCGCGCATGGCATCGAGGTGGCGCAGCCGCGCAGCCTCCGGCTCGATGGCAAGTACCCCGATGAGGCGGCGGCCGCGCGGGAGCGGCTGCGCGCAGCGCAGGCCGACGTGATGGTCGTGGCGGCCTACGGCCTCATCCTGCCGCAGTGGGTGCTCGACCTGCCGCCGCTCGGCTGCCTGAACATCCATGCTTCACTGCTGCCGCGCTGGCGGGGCGCGGCCCCCATCCATCGCGCGATCGAGGCGGGCGACACGCAGACCGGCATCACGATCATGCAGATGGACGCGGGCCTGGACACGGGCGACATGCTGCTCGTTCGGCCTGAAGCCATCACTCCCGACGATCGAACGGCCCGCCTGCATGACCGGCTGGCCGCGCTCGGGGGCGAGGCCATCGTCGACGCGCTCGCGCGCCTGCCCGAATTGCGGCGCATCGTTCAACCCGTCGAGGGCGTCACCTACGCCCACAAGATCGACAAGGCCGAGGCCGAGATCGACTGGCGAGAGCCCGCGCCGGCAATCGAGCGACGCATCCGCGCCTTCGATCCCTTTCCGGGTGCGTCCGGCCAGTGGGCCGGCGAGCCGATCAAGATCTGGGCCGCGCAAGCCGTGGCCGGCGAGGGCGCGCCCGGCACCGTGCTGTCCAGCGACGCGGACACCTTCACGGTGGCCTGTGGCGAAGGGGCACTGTGCGTCACCGAGGTGCAGCGGCCGGGCGGCAAGCGCATCCCGGCACGGCAGTTCCTGCAGGCCGTCGGCCCGCTCCAGGGGCACTCGTTCGCCGGCCGAACCCCCTGATGCGCAGCGCTTGAACTTGTCGGCTCCGCGCGCATCTGAGGAGCTGTCACCCACCACCGAGGTTCAACCCGACCATGTTCAATATCCTGAAGACCGCCGTGCTGATGGCCGCGATCACCGCGCTGTTCATGGCGCTCGGTTCGCTCATCGGTGGCCGCAGCGGCATGATGGTGGCGCTGCTCGTGGCGATCGGGATGAATTTCTTCAGCTACTGGTTCTCCGACAAGCTGGTGCTGAAGATGTACAACGCGCAGGAAGTCGACGAGACGTCCGCTCCCCAGTTCTACCGCATGGTGCGCGACCTGGCCCAGCGCGCGCAGCTGCCCATGCCGCGTGTCTACCTGATCGACGAGGCGGCGCCCAACGCCTTCGCCACCGGGCGCAACCCGCAGAACGCCGCGGTGGCCGCCACGACGGGCATCCTGCGCGTGCTGACCGACCGCGAGCTGCGTGGCGTCATGGCCCACGAGCTTGCCCACGTGCGCCACCGGGACATCCTCATCAGCACCATCAGTGCCACCATGGCCGGCGCCATCTCCATGCTCGCCAACTTCGCGATGTTCTTCGGCGGGCGCGACAGCGAAGGCCGCAGCCACAACCCGATCGTCGGCATCGTCGTCATGCTGCTGGCACCGCTGGCGGCCAGCGTCATCCAGATGGCCATCAGCCGGGCCCGGGAGTTCGAGGCCGACCGTGGTGGCGCCGAGATCTCGGGCGACCCGGAGGCCTTGGCAAGCGCGCTCCAGAAGATCCAGCGCTACGCCCAGGGCATGCCCATGGCGGCCGCGGAGCGGCACCCGGAGACCGCGCAGATGATGATTTCCAACCCGCTGTCCGGCGGCGGCCTGCGCGGGCTGTTTTCCACCCATCCCTCGACCGAGGAACGCGTGGCCCGCCTGCTTGCCATGCGCTGACGCGGGGCGGCGAGGGCGCCCGGGTCTCAAGGCTCGGGCCGATTGACCGATATCTCCTGCATCACTACCCTCCTGCCGCATGCTCCGCCGGTCCCTCACAGCCCTTGTCGCCGCCTTGACTGCCCTCGCCGTGTCGGGGTGTGATCTGCTGGGCGACTCGCCCGAGAAGATCGCGGCGGCCCGCGAAGCCGACGGCCGTGCCATTGGCGGCGCCTGCCGGCACGCTGGACGCGCCATCGAAGACTGCTACGCCCTGAACAAGAAGGCCGACCGGGCTGCCGTGTTCGCCGGCTGGCGCGACATGAACGACTACATGCGCGAGAACAAGATCGACACCGTGGCGCCGAGCGTCACGCCGCCCGTCGGGGGCCGCCGCGACGTGGCGCCCGAGGGCGAGTCGGAGTCACAGGCAGCGGCCGAGTCCGCCGACGCCGAGCGCAAGCCCGCGCGCCCCTCCGGCGGACCCGACGCCGCCCAGTGACCGCGCACCGGCGCGGCGCGCCGGCCTCGCGCAAAATCTCGCCCATGCAGTCTTTCCGTGCCCTTGCGGCCCACCCGCAATTCCGCCTGGGCGCCCGTGACATGGCCCAGGTCAGCCTCGGCGTCGCCGCCTGGGGATTGGTGACCGGCGTCGCCATGGTCAAGGGGGGACTGAGCGTGCCGCTGGCCTTGCTCATGAGCCTCACCGTCTATGCCGGCAGCGCCCAGCTGGCCACCCTGCCTCTGATCGTGGTCGGTGCGCCGGTGTGGGTGATCTGGGCCACGGCCCTGTGCGTGAACCTCCGCTTCGTCATCTTCAGCGCCCAGCTGCGGCCCTACTTCAAGCACCTGCCGCTGCGCTGGCGCGTGTTCGTTGGCTACCTGACCGGCGACCTGACCTACGTGCTCTTCATCAAGCGCTATCCGGTGCCAGGGGACCGCGATCCGGCCGTGGCCTATTTCGTCGGAAACGCCGGCACCAACTGGCTGAGCTGGCAGGTGCCCTCCATCGCCGGCATCTTTCTCGCGCACGCCGTGCCGACCAGTTGGGGACTGGGCTTCGCCGGGGTGCTGGCGCTGCTCGGCCTCGGCTATTCGCTCATGTCCGACCGCTCGACCGTGGTCTCCGCGACCGTGGCCGGCACGGCGGCCGTGGCCGCGTTCTCGCTCCCACTGCGGCTGCACATCGTCGTGGCCATCGCCGCCGGGGTCTGCGTCGGCCTGCTGATGGATCGCGCCGCCCGCACGGAGAGCCCGCGATGAACACGTGGCAGACCCTCGTCGCCCTCGCCGGCCTGACCGCCATCACCGTGCTGACGCGCAGCTTCTTTCTGCTGTCCGAACGGGAGCCCACCTTGCCCGGCTGGCTCAAGCGCGGCCTGCGCTATGCACCGCTCGCCGCACTGGCGGCCGTGCTGGTGCCCGAGGTGGTGATGACCCAGGGTCAGCTCATCGGCACCTGGGCCGACGCTCGCCTGTACGCCGTGGCCGCGGCAACCGCCTGGTTCCTGTGGCGCCGCACGCTGCTCGGCACCATCCTCACCGGCATGGCCGTTCTCGTGCCGTTGAAGCTGCTGTTGGGGTGGTGACCCCATCGTGCGGGAAGTGGTTCGCCGTTGAGCCCCGCTTTGTTGTCCAATAGCGGGCAATGCGAGGGGCACCCGCGGGCGGCCTCCCACCGGCTTTCACCACTCTTCCTTTGCTACCCATGAACGTCATCCGCTTTGAAGATCTCGTCGCCAAGGGCCAGGCCCAGGGCAAGCGCGTGTTCATCCGCGCCGACCTGAACGTGCCGCTCGACGACGCAGGCCGCATCACCGAGGACACCCGGGTGCGGGCGTCGGTGCCCTGCATCGAACTCGCCCTGAAGGCGGGTGCAGCCGTGATGGTCACCTCCCACCTGGGCCGCCCGACCGAGGGCGAGTTCAAGCCGGAGGATTCGCTGACCCCGGTGGCCCGCCGCCTCGGCGAGCTGCTGGGCCGCGAGGTGCCGGTGATCGCCAACTGGGTGGACGGCGTCGACGTCAAGCCCGGCCAGGTCGTGCTGCTCGAGAACGTCCGGGTGAACAAGGGCGAGAAGAAGAACAATGACGAACTGTCGCGCAAGCTCGCTGCCCTGTGCGACATCTTCGTGCACGACGCCTTCGGCACCGCCCACCGCGCCGAGGCCTCGACCTACGGCATCGCGCAGTTCGCCCCCGTGGCCTGTGCCGGCCCGCTGCTGGCGGCCGAGATCGACGCCATCACCAAGGCCCTGGCCAATCCGAAGCGCCCGCTGATCGCCATCGTGGCCGGCAGCAAGGTCAGCACCAAGCTCACCATCCTCAAGGCCCTGGCCGAGAAGGTCGACGGCCTGATCGTCGGCGGCGGCATCGCCAACACCTTCCTGCTGGCATCGGGCCTGCCGATCGGCAAGTCGCTGGCCGAGCCGGACCTCGTTACCGAGGCCAAGGCCGTCATCGAAGCCATGAAGGCGCGCGGCGCGGCTGTTCCCATCCCGGTCGACGTGGTCACGGCCAAGGCTTTCGCGGCCGATGCACCGGCCACCGTCAAGGCCGTCGCCGACGTGGCTGCCGATGACCTGATCCTCGACATCGGCCCCAAGACGGCCGCGCAGCTGGCCGATCAGCTCAAGGCCGCCGGCACGATCGTCTGGAACGGCCCCGTCGGCGTGTTCGAGTTCGATGCCTTCTCGCATGGCACCGAGACGCTGGCCCGTGCCATCGCCGCGTCCAGCGCCTTCAGCATCGCCGGTGGTGGCGACACCCTGGCGGCCATCGCCAAGTACGGCATCGAGAAGGACGTCGGCTACATCTCGACCGGCGGCGGTGCCTTCCTGGAGATCCTCGAAGGCAAGACGCTGCCCGCCTTCGAGATCCTGCAGAAGCGCGCGGCCGGCTGAGCGGTGCGAGTGGCCTGTTCCTGAACCTCCCCGGGGAAGCCCATCCCGCTTCCCCGGTTGTTTTCCCGAGCCGGGCGGCGGATCCTGCCCGCGCTAACCTTCACCGTCATCCCTTCCGGAGAACCGTTTGATGCCTCGCGCCACCAAGATCGTCGCCACCCTCGGCCCTGCCTCCAGTTCGCGCGAGGTCCTCGAGCGCATGATCCGCGCCGGCGTCGACGTCGTTCGGCTCAACTTCTCCCACGGATCCGCACAGGACCACATCGACCGCGCGACGCTCGTGCGCGAGGTGGCGCGCGCGGCCGGCAAGGAGGTCGCCATCATGGCCGACCTGCAGGGCCCGAAGATCCGCGTGGGCAAGTTCGAAGGCGGCAAGACGCAGCTGGAGCCGGGCCAGGCCTTCATCCTCGATGCCACCATGAAGGAGCTCGGCCACAACGAGCGGGTGGGGCTCGACTACAAGGAACTGCCACGCGACGTGCGGCCCGGTGACACGCTGCTGCTCAACGACGGCCTGCTCCGGCTGACCGTCGAGAAGGTGGTGGGCGAGGAGGTCCACACCCGCGTTGTCATCGGCGGCGAGCTGTCCAACAACAAGGGCATCAACAAGGCCGGCGGCGGCCTGACGGCACCGGCGCTCACCGCGAAGGACATGGAAGACATCAAGACGGCGATGAGCTTCCAGTGCCAGTACCTCGCCATCAGCTTTCCCAAGAGCGCAACCGACATGGAAATGGCGCGCCAGCTGGCCAACGTGGCGGGCGAACCCTGGCGCCACAAGCCGGCCCTGATCGCCAAGATCGAACGCACCGAGGCCATTCCGGCGCTGGAAGCCATCCTGCGCGCCAGCGACGGCATCATGGTGGCCCGCGGCGACCTGGCCGTCGAGGTCGGCGCAGCCGCTGTCCCGGCGCTTCAGAAGCGCATGATCAAGATGGCCCGCGAGATGGACCGCGTCGTGATCACCGCCACGCAGATGATGGAATCCATGATCGTGAACCCGGTGCCGACCCGTGCCGAGGTGAGCGACGTCGCCAACGCCGTGCTCGACGGCACCGATGCCGTGATGCTCAGCGCGGAGACGGCAGCCGGCAAGTACCCGGTGGAGACGGTCGAGATGATGGCCGCCGTCTGTGTGGAGGCCGAGAGTGCCGAGGAGATCTCCCTCGATGCAAGCTTCACCAACAAGAAGTTCGGCCGCATTGACCAGTCGATCGCCATGGGTGCGCTGTTCACCGCGTATCACCTGGGCTGCAAGGCCATCCTGGCCCTGACCGAATCCGGTTCCACCTCGCTCTGGATGAGCCGTCACAAGATCCACGTGCCCATCTACGGCCTCACCACGCAGGTGCCGAGCCAGCGCCGCATGGCGCTGTACCGCAACGTCACACCCGTGCTGATGCCCAACTTCACCGACCGCGACGAGGCCCTGCGCCACGCCGAATCGATGCTCGTCGAGCAAGGGATTCTCAAGCCGGGTGACACCTATGCCATCACCTGCGGCGAACCCATGGGCTATCCCGGCGGCACGAACATGCTGAAGGTCGGGCGCGTCGGCGGCTGAACCCGTGCGGCATCGGCCGCCCCGCGTCAGCGCAGCGGCCCGGCCGCAAGCGGCCTCAGGCGCTCGCGCCGGGAGGCCGTTGCCGCATCAGTCCCACTTCACCCCGATGCCGGTCACGTAGAGCGCGTCGCCCTTCTTGATGCCGGTGCCAGGATCGCTGTCGTGCCGGTAGGTGACACCGGCCGTGAGGCTCAGGGACGAGTTGATGGCGACCGACAGCCCCGCATCGAACACCACCCGGTATTCGCCGCTGTTCTTCAGGTTCGGGAAGACGCCGATCTTCTGGCGCAGCGAGGTGGTGTCGGTCAGCTTGTGGGTGGACGCCTCGCTGATCACCGCTTCGACGCGGCCGTATTCCTCGCGCAAGGCGCCGGCCACCTGCGTGGGGCGCACATACTGGTCTTCGGTGTAGCCGAAGCCGCCCGAGATGTCCCAGCTGTGCTCGGACGTGCGGAACACGTGGTAGCCGATACCGGCGTACTCCGACTGCCGGAGGTGGATGTTCGCCGGATGGTCGCGCAGCAGGTCCACCTTGCCGAAGCCGAACCAATCGCGCGAGAAGTCCTGGTCGTACTGGCTGCTGAGCGCGATGTTCGCGCCCGTGCGAGCGTCGTTCGACTCGGCGTAGAGGCCGCGCACCGCGAGGTTCAGCTTGCTGGTGTCGGTGATGCGAAGCGCCTCGCCCTGCACGTTGAGGGTGCTCGAGTCGCTGTTGCCGGTGGTCTTCGTGCCGCCCAGGCTGGCGGCGAAGCGCCAGATCACGTCCTTGGCGATGGCCGGCACCTCGCCCGGGGCCAGCTTCGTCTCGGGGACCGTCACGATCGGAGTGGCCTGGCCGTGCGCGAGCGGCGTTGCGGCGAATGACACGGCGAGCCCGAGGGCCGCTGCGATCGAGGGCGGTTGGCGGCGAGACATGGCCGGCTCCTGTTCTGGTGCGAAGGAAAAGGGAAGCGCCCGGGCCGTGCGGACGTGCGCGTCAGAAGCGGAGGCGGGCACGCGAAACGCAGGCGGGCCCGTCACGGGCCCCCAGGCGATGTTCAATCAACTGGCGTCACTATAGAAGCCACCCGCGCCGGATCACGTCAGCACCTGTGACAGCCCCATGTTGCAGTGCGGTATTGGTTGACCACCGGGCCGGGTCTCACTCGCGGACGCTGCGCACCATCGCGGCGACGGCCGGCGTCATGTTGATCGGCAGGAGGTCGAGCGTCGGTTGCTCGCCCGTCTGCACGCGGAACAGCTCGTCGGCGAAGCCGTGCCCGATGCGGGCCACGCCGTCGAAGTCGATCTCGGCGCGCTTGAAGGCCGAGAGGCGCGAGGCCACCCGCCGTGCCTGGGCGCGCGACTCGAGCCCGACGTGCTCGGAGGTCATGAGCCGCACCGGGACCACCGTGCGCTCGAAACCGAAGCCTTGACCATCCAGGCTCCAGCGGTTGAGCACGGATTCGAGGGTGCGCTCCGTGTCCAGGGCGATCGAGGCATAGATCGAGGTGCCGCGGCGCTGCAGCGCGCGGCCCGGACGCCAGCCGGCGCCGTCCCAGTCGCGTTGCTGGAACGCCACCTGGTTCGCATGCAGGTCGAAGACATCGGCCAGGCGCGACGTGAAGAAGAGGCCACGCCCGGTGTGTCGCTTGGCCGCGCTGGTGAGCTTGCCCTTGCTCAACTCGAACATGGCCAGCGTCGGGTCGGCGATGTCGAAGGCCGCCTCGATCTTGTCGAAGAGGCCGCGGCCGTCGTCGGAGACCAGCAGCTGGATGTGGCTCGGCGTCTGGCGCAATGACACCGTGACACTGGTGCCCTCGCTGTGGTCGATCGCGTTGTTCAGCAGTTCGACGAACGCGTGCTGTGTCATCTGCAGCACATGGGGCGCGACGGTGATGTACGGTGCGAAGTCACGCGCCCAGGGCACGTCTTCCTGCAGGCCGTCCAGGCTGTATTGCTGCACGACCTGGCGCAGCAATCCGGGGCGGTGCACCGGCTTGCGCGGGGTGCCTTCGCGCACCAGCCAGTTCAACGCGACCAGCCGGGCCAGCGCCTTGTTGGCACTGGCGCGGGACAGCCCGGTGCGCTCCACCACGTGGGCCGCCAGGTCGGAGGGATGGGCCACGGCGGCGGCAGTGATCCAGAGGCAAAGGGAATGGATGTCGATGCGGGCCATGGCAGGGCGTCTTCCAGTAAAGGCCGCTCCAGTGTCGAGTCTTCGGCCGGCCGGCATCGAGCGGAAAAGCACGCCTTTGGCCGGCCTGATCTGACCCGCCTGGCCGCGCTTCCCCCCGATCGAGCGGCCCTGTCTCCGGGTTTTCACCGCACAGGCCGTTAAAATCTCCACATTACGGCGCGGTTCCTGCCTCGGGCAGAGCCAGCGGCTCGTCGTGCGCCCCGGGGGCGCACCGCAAGGTTTCTAACTCTCTGGACGACCACCATGCCTCTCGTTTCCATGCGCCAACTGCTGGACCACGCCGCTGAACACGGCTACGGCATCCCGGCTTTCAACGTCAACAACCTCGAGCAAGTGCAGGCCGTGATGTCGGCCGCCGATGAAGTCGGCGCTCCCGTCATCCTTCAGGCGAGCGCCGGTGCCCGCAAGTACGCCGGCGAGCCCTTCATCAAGCACCTGATCCAGGCCGCGGTGGAGAGCTACCCCCACATTCCCCTGGTCATGCACCAGGACCACGGCCAGAACCCCGACGTCTGCAAGGGCGCCATCGACCTCGGCTTCAGCTCGGTCATGATGGACGGGTCGCTGCAGGCCGACGGCAAGACCATCGCCAGCTACGACTACAACGTCGACGTGACCCGCCGCGTCGTCGACATGGCCCACAAGCTCGGCGTCACGGTCGAAGGCGAACTCGGCTGCCTCGGCTCGCTCGAGACCATGAAGGGCGACAAGGAAGATGGCCACGGCACGGATGCCACCATGACGATGGACCAGCTCCTGACCGACCCCGAGCAGGCCGCCGACTTCGTCAAGCGCACCCAGCTCGACGCGCTGGCCATCGCCATCGGCACCAGCCACGGCGCCTACAAGTTCACCCGCAAGCCCACGGGCGACATCCTGGCCATCAACCGCATCAAGGAAATCCACGCCCGCATTCCCAACACCCACCTGGTGATGCACGGCTCCTCCAGCGTCCCGCAAGACCTGCTCGCCGTGATTCGCGAGTTCGGCGGCAACATGAAGGAAACCTACGGCGTGCCGGTCAGCGAGATCCAGGAAGCCATCAAGTTCGGCGTTCGCAAGATCAACATCGACACCGACGTGCGCCTGGCCATGACCGCCGCCATCCGCCGCTTCTTCGCCGAGAATCCCGAGAAGTTCGACCCGCGCGAATACCTCAAGCCCGCCCGCGAAGCCGCCAAGGCGATCTGCCGCCAGCGCTATGTCGAGTTCAACTGCGAAGGCCAGGCCGCCAAGATCAAGCCGCTGACGCTGGTGCAGGTCGCCGAGAAGTACGCCACTGGCGAGCTCGCACAGCAGGTGGTCTGATCGACGGCCCCACGTGCCTCTAGTTCCTGCCTCACAAGCGGGGCCCCGCTAGCCTGGGAAACCCGGGCTAGCGGGTGGCTTGAGGGGCGCTTCGGCGCACGACGGCCTTGAGGGCCGAAGGCGCGGCGCGGGGTGGTGTTGGTGATCGAGCGCTCGAACACGAGAGCTTCTGATCAAGCAGGCGGGGAGAGACGTCCTGGCGTGTTCAAGTCCTCGGCGTTCACCGCGCGTAAGACCTTCACATTACCAACGATACGAATAAGCTGAAGCTGGTGTTCAGGCGTTTCTTTGAGCACTTTCTTGTCGCAACAAGAAAGTGCTTCGGCTGCCGGGCCGAGACCCGGCGCGGCCGTGCCGCCAAGACACCGTCCCTCGCTGCGCCATCGCACGTCCCGATATCAGGCGAAGCGTCGCCGAGCCAATTCCTCAGGCCGCTCCAAGCGACAGCCGAACGGTCCTCAAAGCACCGGTTGGCAGCAGGCGCCCGCTTTCGAAGGGCGATCCAGCCGGTGCTGCAGCGGCGTGCCACCCTCGCTCGGGTAAGCCAGTTCCCCGTCGAGCAGCCGTGCCGGGCTGGTGTAGGGATGCAATGTGGTTCGGCCCGGCCCCGCGATGTGGCGGACCTCATGGCCCAGCACGCACAGCACGTCCGAGATGAGGGCCCGGTGGCAGCGCCACCAGAGGACCTCCGAGCACATCATCGCGGTGCGCAGGCCCGATGCCAGGTCCAGCAGCTGCGCCAGCCCTTCCGCGAACTCTTCCGTCCAGGTGAAGGCCGCATAGGAACGGAACGAGGTGTTGCGCCACCCTGAATGCAAGTCGCCCGGCGGCACACGTCGCCGGCCGCCGAGGGCATCGATCCCGACGTACTCGATGCCGGCCTCACGGAGGCTTCGCCCCAGCACCTCTTCGCCGAACTGCGGATGGCGCCGCGAGCCGCGAAAGCGGCGCACGTCGACGACCAGTTCGATGTCATGCGCCGTCAGGCCGCCGATGAAGTCGTCGGCACTCAGGGTCGAGTGACCCACCGTCCAGACGCAAGGTCCGGGCGCGGGACGGTTCATCGGTTCGTCGGAAGCCATGGCGTTGCGGTGCGGAGAGTTGGCGAGTCACCTTGAGTCGCGGCCGCCGCAGGCGAGCAAACGCCGTTCCTCGCCGTGCCATTGCCATCGAAGTGCGTGGCCCTGCGCCTTAGAATGCGGTCCTTACTCCTTGTATCTGAAGCCTCGGGTCATGACTGCCGCACTGCTCCAATCGACCATTCGCTCCCTGCCCCTGCTGGCCAAGGGCAAGGTGCGTGACAACTATGCGGTCGGTGACGACCGGTTGCTCATGGTCGCGACCGATCGCCTCAGTGCCTTCGACGTCGTCATGGGCGAGCCCATCCCGGGCAAGGGCGCGCTGCTCACGCAGATGGCGCTCTTCTGGTTCGATCGGCTCGGCGGCATCGTGCCGAACCACCTCACCGGTGAAGAGCCGGTGTCGGTGGTGACGGCCGACGAACGGGCACAGGTCGAAGGCCGTTCCATGCTGGTCAAGCGGCTCAAGCCGCTGCCGGTCGAGGCGGTTGTTCGCGGTTACCTTGCAGGCAGCGGCTGGGCGGAGTACCAGGCGGCGCAACAGGTCTGCGGCGTGAAGCTGCCGGCCGGTCTGAGGAACGCAAGCCGGTTGCCGGAGCCCATCTTCACGCCAGCCACGAAGGCGGAGATCGGCGATCACGACGAGAACATCTCCATCGACCGCATGGTCGAGATCATCGGCGCCGACCTCGCCAACCAGGTTCGCGATGTCTCCATCCGCCTCTACAAGGCCGCGGCCGAGATCGCCCTGGCCAAGGGCATCATCATCGCCGACACCAAGTTCGAGTTCGGCCTCGATGCCGATGGCACGCTTACCCTGATGGACGAGGTGCTCACGCCCGACTCCTCGCGCTTCTGGCCGGTCGAGGGCTACGAGGCCGCGTTCGCGGCCGGACGCAACCCGCCCAGCTACGACAAGCAGTTCGTGCGCGACTGGCTCGAGCAGGCCCAGGTGAACGGCCAGCCCTGGAACAAGAAGGCGCCCGCGCCCTCGCTGCCGGCCGAGGTGGTCGCCAACACGGCGGCCAAGTACCGCGAAGCGCTGCAACGCCTGACGGCCTGAGCCATGTCCTCGCGCCTGCTCAGCCGGCTTGACGCGGAGATCGCCGCGGCGAAGCATCCGCTGAAGGCCGACTGCCTGCGCGCCGAACGCGCCGGTTTCCTGGCCCGTCAGGGCCACCTCGACGAAGCGCGCCAGGTGCTGTCGTCCCTGCACATGCAGTACGCCGCCCATCCACACGCGGTGATGAGCGCATGGCTCAGCCTGGGTGAAGGACTGCTGAGCCACTTCAGCGACCTGGCCCCCGCGGCCCATGACCGCATGCGCCGCGCCTACGCGCTGAGCGGCGCTGCGCGCGACATGAAGCTCCATGCGCTGGCCGCCGCCTGGTTGGCCCACATGGACTACACCCAGTACGACTTCGAGGCGATGGTTCGCCATGTCGGCGAGGCGCTCACGCTGTCGTCTCCGACGGATCACGGCACGAGATCGCGTGCCAGCCTGGTCATTGCCCAGGCCTATCACTTCGGGGGGCGCTTCGACCTGGCGCAACCTTGGTATGGGCAGGTGCGGCAGCACGGCAATGCCGATGGCGACGAAGCCACGCTCAGCGCGCTGATGCACAACATGGCCTGGCTGCACGCCAACCATGCCCGCCAGCAGGTGCTGACCCGCGCGCCCGGCGAGGCCGCCGTCGCCCCGCAGGTGCTGATGGGCGCGGAGTCCACCGGCAACTTCGATGTGCTGGTGGGCACGGCGTCACTGGATGCGCTCGTGCCCATCCTGCGCGCCCAGATTCTCTCGCTGCAAGGCCGGCCGGCCGACGCCCTGGTGCTGTACGAGCAGCACATGTCCCACGCCATGGTTCAGGGCCTGGCGCGCATGCAGGCAAGCCTTCGCGCCGACATGGCCTGCTGTCGCCTGCAGCTGGGGGAACCGCGCCGTGCCATGCAGGACGCCACGGCGGCCTCGCAGGTGGTCGACCAGGAGAGCGACCTCGACGACCGGGCCGCGGCGCACAGCCGACTGGCCCGCGTGTTCACCGAACTGGGCGAGGCCGAGAAGGCCGAGCGTCACGCACGCCGCGCGGCGCAGGACTGGACCGCGCACGAGCGGGACCAGACCGCGGTCGTCACCGCCCTCGACCGCCTCGTCGCCAGCTTGCCCCCTTGAGGCCGGGTCGCGGTGCCCGTGGCCATTCAGCCACGCCGACGATTGTTTCTCCAGGCCGCCCCGATCCGGTGACCTGCGCAAGCGTCCCTCGACCCGCCCCCGATTCGTGCATCGCCGCGCAGCGCCAGCGACCGTCTTGCCGTCTCGTCCCTTCCTCCCCGGCCCCCGACCGACCATGACTTCTTCGCGCCATGCCGCCCCGGACCTGATCTGGCACCACCAGCGGTTCGACGAACTCGACGCCGCCACGCTGTATGCGATCCTGCGCCTCCGCTCGGAGGTCTTCGTCGTCGAACAGCAGTGCGTCTACGGCGACGTCGACGGCAAGGACGCCCGGGCCCATCACGTGTGGGCCATGGACGGCGATCACCTGGTCGCCTACGCGCGGGTGCTTGCGCCCGGTGTGTCGTTCGACGAGGCGAGCATCGGTCGCGTCGTCACCGCACCTCGCTACCGATCGATCGGTGCCGGAGGGCTGCTCGTGGCCCGCAGCATCGAGGCTTGTGAACGCAGCTTCGGGCCGCAGGCCATTCGCATCGGTGCGCAGAGCCACCTCCAGCGCTTCTACGGCCGCTTCGGTTTCGTCGCATGTTCGGACGAATACGTCGAGGACGGCATTCCGCACATCGACATGCTGCGCGCCTAGGGCGCGCGGTCTGCCGCGCTGCATCGGCGCGCCCGGCTGCGGCAGCCGAGCAGCACGCGGAACCGGTGCAGGCCGTCGCATCACCGCGAGAAGAGCGCATCCTGGACAGGCGGAGGCGGCGGTGTGGACCAATGATCGATTGGCCTCGACCGCGGTCCCCGAAACCTCCACAATCATCTCCCCGAAATCAAACGGCGGAGGTAACTGTGTCAATGCTCAGCTGCATGAAACGCGACCTTGTGCATCACGCTCGATTGGCTGTCGCGGCCCTTGTCTTGTTGGCCGGCTGCGGCAGTTCGGACGGCGATGACAACCGCCCGTACCTGGAACGGATGCTCGCGGAGCGATTCGTTCCCGAGGCCAGCGAGCTCGTCAAGCTGCAGACCTACCGCTCGGACGATCCGCAGAGCGAGCAGCGGATGGTCGAGAACATGGCGAGCGCGCGCGACTACCTGCTGGGGCTGGCGGAGGAGTTCAACCGCGAGCAGCGCACGCTGAAGCTCGAGCCGTTCGAGTGGCGCCGGGCAGGGCCGACTCAGACGCAATGGGTGTTCGGGTTCCGGCTGGGCAACGGCCCGAAGCGCATTGCGATCCTGGCACACCTCGACACGGTGCCACCGGGCAATGCCGACTGGCGGCCGTTCGAGCCGCGTGTCGAGACCCGCGACTACCGCGGCAAGCCCCAGCCCTTCCTGGTGGGCCGAGGGGCGGTGGATGACAAGGGCCCTGGCATCCTCGGCATGATCGTCATGCGGTCGCTGGCGAAGCTCTACGACGGCACCAACGCACTCGACGGGATGACGATTGAACTGATCTTCGACACCTCCGAGGAGACCGACGTCTCGACCGCGTACTACTTCGAGGAGGTCGGTGCGCCCGACTTCGGCCTCGTGTTCGACGCGGTCTGGACGGTGCGCGCGGAGAAGGGCATCGAGCGGCCGGTCTTCTCCGTTCCGCTGGGCCCGGTGCCGAGCAGCGGCCTCTACATCGAGGCCTTCAACAGCGGCCCGGGAGCGACCAACCAGATCCCGGACACGGTGACTGCGCGCATCAACGGCAGCGATGTCGCCGCCCTCGACGCACTGGCGGCGGGCGTTGCCCAGCTCTACCAGCAACACGGCTTCGACGACCCGCAATACCGGCGCGCGCCGCTGGAGGTCACGCGCGACGGCAAGGTGGTGATCCTGACAACGAAGGTGCTCGGTGCGCAACACGGGTCGGTGCCCGAACAGAACCGCGCGAGCGGGGCGAACCCGGTCATCTCGCTCGCCAACTTCCTTGCCCACAAGGTGGACGACGGCACCTTCGTTCCGAACGGGGTCGGACGGATGCTGCAGTTCATGACCTGGGGCTGGGGCACGACAGTCTTCGGCGAGAAGCATCCCGACCTTCTCGAACGCCACGACCAGGTCTTCCAGCAGGGCAACGGGACCAGCTACGCGCTGACGCGCGTCACCACCGGCCCGCAGGCCGTCACGCTCGGGATCGACATCCGCTACGCCCTCGGCCATCACGCCGTTGCATGGGACGGCAAGACCGAGGGGCTGTTGCCCGGCACCAGCATCTTCCCCGATGTCTTTGGCCAACTGGTATCCCGCTTCCAGCAAGTCAGTCCGGGTGACGCCGTCACGGTGGCGACGGCGAACGCGGCCGCACCGGATGTGCGCGACCCGCAGAGCCCGTTGTTCCAACGGATCAGTGGCGCATACGAGCGGGCGGTGGGCTCGCCGATGCCGTTGGCGGCCATTGGCGGGGGCACCGACGCGAAGGGCCAGGTCAATCTGGTCGCGGCCGGCCCGCTCTTCACCGTGTCGTTCGGCCCACCGATCAACTACCACGGCCTGGACGAAGGCGCGCCGATCGAAGACCTTCAGCTCGGCGCCCGCATCCTCAACCAGATCATGCTGGACGAGATCGCCAGCAAGACCGCGAAGTAGCGGCTGCCCCTCGGGGGCGGTCCAATGTGAGGCGGCGGCATGCCGGGGGCGTCGAGCAGAGCCCCCAATGCCGCCCCTGGTTCAGAACAGCGTCATGCTGAGCCGGCGGCGGTACTGGTCAACGACGGGATCGGCCGGGGCGGTGTTCACCTTCCCCGCCACCTCCACCGCGCCCTTTGGTGCGGCATCGGCCTTCGCGGCCGGTGCCGGCTTGCTCATCAACTCGAGGATGGCGACGTAGGCCTTGCGGGCGAGTTCGTCGTTCCAAGCCTTGTCGCGCATCAGGATCTCGAGCAGCTCGTCCATCGCTTCGGTGAAACGCTGCGCGGCGAAGTGAACCTGGGCCAGTTCGAAGCGGGCGTCGAAGTCGCGCTTGTTGGCGGCAATGGCCGCCGCGAGGGCGTCAGGGGTGCGGGCGGAGGCCGCCTTCTCCTGCGCGTCGATCCAGTGGCCGGCCGCGGCCAGGCGGGCGTCGAGCAGCACCTTGCTGGCAACCGGCTCGAATGCGCGGCGCGCCTCGACCGTGCGGCCGGTGGTGAGCAGGGCGCGAAGGTAGTCGTAGCGGATGCCATCGTTGGCGGGGTCGATGGCGACGGCTTCCTGCAGCCGCTCGAGGGCATGCTCGGCGTCGCCCTCGGCCAGCAGCTCGTCGGCAAGCTCGGCCTCTTCGCTGGCTTCGGCTTCCTCGGCGCTCGGCACGTGCTTGTCGAGGAACTCGCGCAGCTTCGATTCCGGCAGCGCCCCCACGAAGCCGTCCACCGGCTGGCCGCCCTTGAACAGCACGCAGAAGGGAATGCTGCGCACTCCGAACATCTGGGAGAGCTGGCCCGAGATCTCCGGCTGTTCATCGGCGTTGAGCTTGGCGAGCTTGAAGCGTCCGGCGTAGGCCACCTCCAGCGCCTCGAGCACCGGCGTCAGTGCCTTGCACGGGCCGCACCACGGCGCCCAGATGTCGAGCAGCACCGGCTGCTCGAGCGAGGCTTTGATCAGGTCGTTCTCGAAGTTTTGAATGGTGATGTCCATGGTGTCTCAGCCGTCGGGCAGTGAGGAGGGCGGGCGCGGGCCGCCTACAATCCGGGTCTGTTCAGCACTTGGAGCGAGCCTTGAGCAGCGCCCCCGTGGTTGGCGTGGTGATGGGGTCCAGCAGCGACTGGGAAACCCTCCGCCTCGCCACCGAGATTCTCGCCGAGTTCGGCATTCCCTTCGAAGCGCGGGTGGTCTCGGCCCACCGCATGCCCGACGACATGTTCGCCTACGCCGATGCCGCCGCGGGCCGCGGCCTGCGCGCCATCATCGCCGGTGCCGGCGGTGCGGCACACCTGCCGGGCATGCTGGCCGCCAAGACCACCGTGCCGGTGCTCGGCGTGCCGGTGGCCAGCCGCCACTTGCAAGGGGTCGACTCCCTGCACTCCATCGTCCAGATGCCCAAGGGCATTCCGGTCGCCACCTTCGCCATCGGCACGGCCGGTGCGGCGAACGCCGCCTTGTTCGCGGTTGCGATGCTGGCCAGCGAGCAGCCCGAACTGCGCAGCCGGCTCGAGGCCTACCGCGCCCGCCAGACGGAAGCCGCCCGTGCCATGACGGCCGACCTGAAATAAGCTGAAGCGCCCCGTGTCCACGATTCCCTTCATCGCGCCCGGCGCGACCCTCGGCGTGATGGGCGGCGGCCAGCTCGGTCGCATGTTCGCCCATGCCGCGCAGCAGGCCGGCTACTTCACGGCAGTGCTCGATGCCGACGCCGACAGTCCGGCCGGCACGGTGTCGCACCATCACGTGCGCGCCGGCTACCGCGATGCCGCGGGCCTGGCCGAGCTGGCGCGCCTGTGCGCCGCCATCACCACCGAGTTCGAGAACGTCCCTGCCGACTCCCTGCGCACGCTGGCCGCGCAGCGTCCGGTGGCGCCCTCGGGGGAAGCGGTCGCCACCTGCCAGGACCGCGCCGTGGAAAAGGCGCACATCGTGGCCTGCGGCGTGCCCTGCGCACCGCACGCCGTGATCGAAACGGCCGCCCAGCTGGCCGCCGTGGATGCCGACCTGCTGCCGGGCATCCTCAAGACCTCCCGGCTCGGCTACGACGGCAAGGGTCAGGTGCGGGTGGACACCCCCGAGGCATTGGCGGCCGCCTGGGCCGAGCTGAAGCAGGTGCCCTGCGTGCTCGAGAAGCGCCTGGCGCTCGCCTACGAGGTGAGCGTGATCGTGGCGCGCGGGGCCGCAGGTGAACTCGTTCACTTCCCGCTGCAGCAGAACCTGCATCGCGAGGGCATCCTTGCCGTCACGCAGGTGCCGGCGCCGGACGTCACGCCCGAAGTACAGCAACAGGCCGTCGACGCGGCCGGACGCATCGCTGCCACGCTCGGCTATGTGGGCGTGCTGTGCGTTGAGTTCTTCGTGCTGGCGGATGGCCGCCTGGTGGCCAACGAAATGGCGCCGCGGCCGCACAACTCCGGCCACTACACCCTCGATGCCTGCGACCTCTCCCAGTTCGATCTGCAGGTGCGTGCGCTGACCGGCGCACCGCTCGTCGCGCCGCGCCTGCATTCGAGTGCCGTCATGCTGAACCTGCTGGGCGACCTCTGGTTCACCGCAGGTGGCACCGAACCCGTCGAACCGCCGTGGCAGCACGTGCTGGCCCTGCCGGGTGTCCACCTGCACCTCTACGGCAAGACCGAAGCGCGGCCGGGCCGCAAGATGGGCCATCTGAACGTCACGGCCGCCTCGCCGGCCGAGGCGCGCGACGTGGCCTTGCGCGCGGCCGAGTTGCTCGGCCTCGCGGCCTGGTGAACCGGAGCCTGCCCGTGCGGCTCGACGGACACGACCCTGCGGCCATTGCCCGCGCGGCCCAGGCCCTGGCCGAGGGCGAACTCGTGGCGCTGCCCACCGAGACGGTGTATGGGCTCGGCGCGCGGGCCGACGACGACGCGGCCGTGGCCAAGGTCTTCGCGCTCAAGGGCCGGCCGGCGGACCATCCCCTGATCGTTCATGTGGCCCAGGCAGCCGATGCGCGAGCCTTTGCGGCCGACTGGCCGCCGGTCGCCCAGCGGCTGGCCCAGGCCTTCTGGCCCGGGCCGCTCACGGTCATCGTGCCGCGCGCGCCCGGCATGGCGGCCGCGGCAGCTGGTGGGCAAGACACCGTGGGCCTGCGCTGCCCGGCGCATCCGGTGGCGCATGCACTGCTGCTCGCCGCGCGCGAGCGGGGCGTGGCCGGTGTCGCGGCGCCCAGCGCCAACCGCTTCGGCCGCATCAGCCCGACGCGCGCCGACCACGTGCTCGACGAATTCGATCCGGGTCTGCTGGTGCTGGATGGCGGCCCGTGCCAGGTCGGCATCGAGTCGAGCATCGTCGACTGCTCTCGCGGCCGGCCCGTCCTGCTGCGGCCGGGCGTGATCACCCGCGCGCAGCTGGAGGCGGCTGCCGGCGAGCGACTCCTCGACCGCGACGCCGCAGCTCCCCGTGCCTCCGGCACCCTGGACGCGCACTATGCCCCGCGCGCGAAGCTGCGCCTGATGGCAGCCCCCATGTTGCGGGCCGCCCTGGAGATGCTCGACGGCACGCCCTTGAAGCTGGCGGTATATTGCCGCACGGTGCCGGCCAAGGTCGCCGGCAAGGCGCTCTACCGCGCCATGCCGGAGCGGCCCGAGCAGGCCGCGCAGGAACTCTTTTCGGTCCTGCGTGAACTCGACGCCCAGGGGGTGTCTCTGATCTGGGTCGAAGCGCCTCCCGCCACCCCCGAATGGGATGGCGTGCGGGACCGGCTGACCCGTGCTGCCGCGTCGTGACACCGTTGTCCGGCCCGGCCTTTCTCAAGTTTTTGGAGCGTTCATGATCTTTTCCGGTGATGTCCTCAAGGCCTTCGGGCGCACACCTGTGGCTGCGGCCGTCCTCGGTTCGCTGCTCCTTGCCGCCTGCGGTGGAGGCGACCAGAAGGAGACCTTCCGGGCGACGCGCATCGTGAGCTTCGGCGACGAGAACACCCTGATCAACCCGGACGGCACGCAGTACACCGTCAACAACCCCCTGGCCGCCACGGCCACGACGCCGGCCTACGCGCCATGCGCGGTGAATCCGGCCTGGATCCAGGTCGTCGCCACCCAATACGGCCTCGGCTTCGGCGAATGCACCGGCACCGCCATCAAGCCGCAGGCGCAGATGAAGGCCGTCGTGGGCGAGACCGTGGCCGGCGCGCGTGCCAAGGTCAACGCCTTCCATGCGGCGACGCCCCTGGCCACCGGCGACCTGGTCACGATCATGGTCGGTGCGCACGATCTGGTGGCGATGTACGAGGCCAATCCCACGGCCGCAGGCAACGACCTCACCACCCTGCAGACCGCCGCCTTCAACCTGGGCCGCGACCTGGGCAGCCTCGCGTTCGAGGTCGTCGACCGCGGCCCGAAGGTGCTCATCACCACCGTGCACAACCTGAGCACCGCTCCGCTGGCGCCCACCGGCACGGATGCCGACGCGACCGCCCGCCGCAAGGTGCTCGACACCATCTCCAAGGCGTTCAACGACGGCCTGAACGATCGCCTGAGCGACGATCCCAACGGGGGCGGTCGCAGCGGCGCCGTGCTCGAGGTGGACCAGCAGATCGAGAAGTACCGCCGCAACGTCGACGCGGCCTACACCGCCATCGGCGACCGCGTGAACCCTGCCTGTGTGGTCGCCGGCACCACGACCCCGATGGCCGATGCGGACCTCGATACCTGCACGTCCACGTCGGCCACCGACCCGCGGCTGACCAACCTGTGGGCCGGTCGCATGCAGTTCGGCGTCGCGACGCACCTGCAGCTCGGCCTGGATGCCGTCACCCGCATCACCGGCAACCCGTTGTGATCTGAAGCGGCGGCCCTGCCGCCGCGGGCTCGGCCGGGACGGCCCGGCTGGCCGGCTCACCCCGGCCGCAGTCCGCCGTCCGCCGCCGTGAGGCGGCAGCGGCCCCGTTTGCTAGAGGTTGCCGGTCCACTGGGCCAGCGCCTCGAGGGCCGGCCGGGCTGCGCCCGCATTCGGATGGTTGATCACCGCCACCAGCACGTGGCGGCGCCCCGACGCACCCAGCACGTAGCCCGCGATGCCCGTGACATCGCGCAATGAGCCCGTCTTCAGGTGGGCGCGGCCGGCATTGGCATTGCGCGTGCGGCGCATCGTGCCGTCCACGCCGCTGACCGGCAACGAGCTCATGAGCTCCGGCATCGCAGGCCCCATCCAGCTCGCCTGCAGCACACGCGCCAGCAACTGTGCGGTGACTCGCGCGTCCCGCGAGAGCCCGGAGCCGTTGTCGAGCACCGTGCCGGCCGCGTGGTCGCCGAAGCGGTCGATCAGCCACTGGCGCAGCACCACCTGCGCCGCCTCGGGCGAACCGATGCCGCGCTGCGTGAGGCCGAGCGTCAGGAAGAGCTGCTGGGCCATCACGTTGTTGCTGAACTTGTTGATGTCGCGCACCACTTCGGCCAGGGGGGGAGAGGCGAACTCCAGCGTCGGCGCCACGGGGGGCGCCGTGCCCGCGCGCACCTGGCCATCCAGGCGGCCGCCGAGTTCCCTCCACATGCCGGCAATGGCCCGCTCGCTGAAGCGCTGCGGGTCCGCAGGCGCCACCGACCACTCGCGCGTGCCGCAACTGGCGGGGTAGCCGCCCGTGAAGCGCACGCGGTCGGGCCGGGTGAAGTCGGCGCGGAGTTCGCCACGCCAGTCGTCGCACGCTCCCTTGGTGAGCGGCACCGTGTCGTCCGCGCGCACACCGTCGAGCGGCACGTCGGCGCTGATCGCTGCCACCTGGCGGCCCGGGACCGGGGTGAAGCCGTACGTCACCGACTTGTAGTTGACCAGCAGCGCATCCGGGCCGGCGTTCGACGGTCGGTAGGGCTCGTTGTCGAAGGCCGCCGCATCGTGCGCCGGCAACGCGAAGGCACTGCGGTCCAGCACGATGTCGCCTTCGATGCGTCGGATGCCCAGCTGCTGCACGCGGCGCAGCAGTTGCCACACGCGCTCCACCACGAGTTTCGGGTCGCCGCTGCCCTTGATGTACAGCGAGCCCTTGAGCACGTTGCCGCGCACCTCGCCCTCCACCCACACCGGCGTGCGCCACTGCCAGGCCGGGCCGAGCAGGTCGAGCGCCGCGGCGGTGGTCAGCAGCTTCTGGAGGGAGGCGGCATTCACCGGCTGGTGCGGCTGCCAGCTCAGGCGCGGCAGTGGCTGCCCCACTTCCTGAACCAGCACCACCAGGTGTTCGGGCGGCACGTTGGCACGTGCCAGGGCGGCTTCGACTTCGGGCGGGAGGGGCGTTGCGGCAAGCGTCGGCAAGGCGGCCGCAAGGGTGCAGGCCAGCGCGGCCGCGGCGCGCAGGAACATCGGCTTTCTCATGCGTCGATGATCGCACGCAGGCGTGACGTGACGGTGGTGCGAGGGACGCCCGCCGTTCGGGCACGCCCCGAAGGGGTTCGACCAGGCCGCCCCCTCACAACGCCGCATGATCATCACCGCTTGCTCGAATCTCAATGCCAGTTATTTGTGGGACAGGACACTAGACTTGAGGGATGAACACCTTGCTCGCCTTCGACACCTCGACCGATCTGATGAGCATTGCGCTCGGCACGCCATCGGGCAGCGTCGTTCGGGAGTCCGAGGGCGGGGCGCTGGCCTCTGCCCGTCTGGTGCCCGACGTCATGGCATTGCTGGCCGAAGCGGGCGTGGCGCTCGGCGACGTCGATGCCATCGCTTTCGGGGCCGGACCGGGTGCCTTCACCGGCCTGCGAACCGCCTGCTCGGTGGCGCAGGGGCTGGCGCTCGGCGCCGGCAAGCCGGTGGTGCCGGTCGACAGCCTGATGCTGGTGGCCGACGACGCGCGGGCTCAGCTCGGCGATGCGGCGCCCGCCACGCTCTGGGTCGCCATGGATGCGCGCATGGGGCAGGCCTATGCCGCGCCGTACCGCTGGGACGAGGAACGCTGGACCGCACTGGAAGCCCCGGCGCTGTTCGATCCGGCGGCGCTCGCCGCCCGCTGGCAGGCCGAGCTGCCCCGGGCGGTCGCCGGGTCCGCGCTCAGCGCGTTCGGCTCCGCCCTCGGCCTGCCGGGCGGCATGACGACCGTGCCCGCGGCCCGCTCGCGCGTGCAGGCCTTGCTTCGCGTCGCCCGCATGCAGTGGAAGGCGGGCGCCGCGGTCGATGCCGCGCTTGCGCTGCCCGTCTATGTGCGTGACAAGGTGGCTCAGACCACGGCCGAGCGCGAGGCGCAGCGCTCCCACGAGGCCGCCGCGGGAGGTGGCGCTTGAAGCCGTCGGTCCGGGATCAACGACAATGGCGGCCGATGACGGTGATGCAGCTGGATGCGGTGCTGGCCATCGAGCAGGTGGCCTACAGCGTCCCCTGGACGCGAGGCAACTTCATCGACTCCATCGCCTCCGGGTACGAGGCCTGGTTGCTGATGTCGCCCGACCAAGGGGTCCTCGGCTACTTCATCGCCATGGACGGCTATGAGGAAATGCACCTGCTGAACCTCACGGTGGCGCCAGCGGTGCAGGGCCGGGGCCACGGCCGCGCGATGCTCGACCGTCTGGTGGACATCTGCCGGGCCCGCGACGCGCTGCAGCTCTGGCTCGAGGTGCGCGAGAGCAACGACCGCGCGCGGGCGCTGTACCAGCGCTACGGCTTCGTGCCGGTGGGCGTTCGGCGTGACTACTACCCGCTGCCCCCAGGGGTGCCGGGGCGGGAAGATGCAGTGGTGATGAGTCTGAAGACGGCGACGACGGAGTGACGATGGTGGTGAGCGAGCGTCAGGCGGCAATGTTGAAGGAGATGGGCATCCGCCTGTGGCGGCCGCCCGTGCCCGATGCCGCCTCCACGTCGCCCCTGCAGGCCGATGCGGTGGAGGCCGCGCCCGCTGCGGCGGCGCCCGTGCCGCGTGCTGGCACGGAGGCCCTGCGGCCGATGACCCCGCCCGCCGCCTCCGACGCTGCACCGGCGCGGCCCGGTCGCGAGGCGCCCGCGCCGGATGCCGAGCCGGTTGCCGCAGTCTCGCGGCCGGTGCGGTTGCGCGAGCCGGTGGCACCGGTCGGGGACCCGGTAGGCGGCGTCGCCGGCATGGGCTGGGAGGCGCTCGAAGACGCGGTGGCCAATTGCACCGCCTGCGCGCTGTGCGAGGGCCGCACCCGGACGGTGTTCGGCGTGGGCCACGCCAGTGCCCACTGGATGGTGGTGGGCGAGGCGCCCGGTGAGCAGGAGGACCGCCAGGGCGAGCCGTTCGTCGGCAAGTCCGGCCAGCTGCTCGACAACATGCTGGCCGCCCTCGGCCTCACGCGGCAGCCGGCCGAGGCCGCGCGCCAGGTCTACATCGCGAACACGGTGAAATGCCGGCCCCCGGGCAACCGCAATCCCGATCCGACCGAACTGGCCCGCTGCGAGCCCTACCTGGTGCGGCAGATTGCGCTGGTCAAGCCGCGCGTCATCCTGGCCATGGGACGCTTCGCGGTGCAGAGCCTGTTGCGCAGCAACGAGCCCATCGGCCGGCTGCGCGGCCGCGTCCACCAGTTCGAAGGGGTGCCCCTCGTCGTCACCTACCACCCGGCCTACCTCCTGCGCAACCCGGAGGACAAGGGCCGCGCCTGGGACGACCTCTGCCTCGCCCGCGAGGTGCTCGCCCAGGGCTGAGCCGGCTGGCGCCGCGGCACGCTTTACGTTCAGAAAAGGTCACTGGGCCGATGTGAGCGATATCATGCGCTGCCCGGGGCAGGGCTTGCCGCGCTTCGATCACGCCCCGCGTGATGCCCCCACCACCACATGATGAACGACCCACGCGCGTTGCCCGACAGCGATCTGCCCGCGCCCGACGACTGGCCCTGCGCGCTCGCCTGCCTGGACGAGAGCGGGGCGGTGCTCACGTCGACGGCGGCCTTCACCGAAGGCCTCGGCATGGCCGAGGGTGCGCATCCGTCGTGGGTCTGGTCGGCCGTCCTCACGCCCGGCTCGTTCGCGCAGCTTCAGGCGGCGCTCGCACTGCAGCGCGACTTCCATCTCACCTTGTCCTTGAAGGACACGCCGACCCATCCGGGTGGCCTGTGGTTCGACGTGCGGGCCCGCTGGGACAAGGCCCGCGCCCGCTATGCCTGCGTGTTCCTCGACATCACCGAACGCATGCTGGCCGATGCCGAGGCCCGCCACCGGGCCGACCAGTTCAAGTTGCTGGCGGACAACGTGCCGGTGCTGATCGCCTACTTCGAGGCGCGCTCGCTCACCTGCCAGTTCGCCAACCAGCAGTACGCCGCCACCTTCGGGTTGACCGAGCAGGAAATCATCGGCCGCAACGTGGCCGACATCATCGGTCCCGGCGCGAGCCGCGAGATCGAGCCCTACGTCGAGACGGTGGTGCGCCGCGTCGCGCCGACGGCCTACGAGCGTGAGCTGACCGGTCGCGACGGGGAGCGCCGGTGGCTGGAAGTCAACCTGCTCCCGCACATCGCGCCCGATGGCGAGGCGCTCGGGGCCTTCGTCCTCATCTCGGACATCACCCGCCACCGCACGGCCGAGCAGGCCCTGCGCGAAACGCAGGACCGGCTGGCGAGGTTCATGCAAGCCACCGCCGAGGGCATCGCCTTCCTGCAGGAGGGCGTGATCACCGACGTCAATCCGGCGGCGTGTCTGCTCGTGGGCCGCACGCGCGAGGAGCTGGTCGGCGCCCGCACCCTCGACATCGTGGCCCCGGACCAGCGGGCGAAGGTGGCCGACACCATCCGCGCCGGCACCGAGACGCCCTACGAAAGCGTGCTGCTGCACAAGGACGGCCGTCGCCTGCCGGTGGAGCTCATCGGCCGCACCATGGAGCACAAGGGCGAGCGCATCCGCATGACCATCGTGCGCGACATCCGCGAGCGCTACGCCGCGCAGGAGCACATCCGCCACCTGGCCCTGCACGATGCCCTCACCGGCTTGCCCAACCGGGCGAGCCTCATGGAGGACATCGGTCATCAGATCGCCGCCGCGCGTCGCGCCGACTCGCAGTTCGCGCTGCTGTTCATCGACCTCGACCACTTCAAGCGGGTGAACGATTCGCTCGGTCACCTGGTGGGCGACACGCTGCTCCAGACGGTGGCGCGCCGCATCACCGACAGCCTGCGCACCACGGACCGCGTGGCCCGCTTCGGCGGAGACGAGTTCATCGTGCTGCTGCCGAATACGCTGGAGCGACTGGACATCGAGGAGGTCTGCAACAAGCTGCTGGCCGCCATCGAGGTGCCGGTGAACGTCGACGGACGCCTCATCTCCGTCACGCCCTCGATCGGCATCTCGGTGTTCCCCCACGACGCCGGCACCGCCGACGCCCTGATCAAGAACGCCGACACCGCGATGTACCTCGCCAAGTCGCGCGGGCGGGCCAACTACCAGTTCTTCACCCCGGCCATGGCCCGCTCGGCCCTGGAGGCGCTGGTGATGGAGAGCCAGATGTCCCAGGGCCTGGTGCATGGCGAGTTCGTGCTGCACTTCCAGCCGCAGGTGCGGGCCGACGGTACCCTCGTCGGGGCCGAGGCCCTGATGCGCTGGAACCATCCTGAACGCGGCCTGCTGATGCCCGACGCCTTCATCGAGCTCGCGGAGCAGCAGCGCCTGATGCTGCCGCTCGGCCAGTGGGCCTTGCGCGAAGCGGTGCGCTGCGCCCGGCGCTGGCATGCCGCCGGCATTCGCCATGCCCCGGTGGCGGTGAACCTGTCGAGCGTGCAGTTCCAGACCAGCGGGTTCACGGCCCTCGTGCAGCAGCTGCTGCGCGACGAAGGCGTGCCGGGCGAGCTCATCGAGCTCGAACTCACCGAGCGCATGTTGATGGACGACCTGCCCGAGGTGCAGCGCAAGCTCGGCGAGTTGAAGGCCATGGGCATCCGCATCTCGGTCGACGACTTCGGCACCGGCTATTCGTCGCTCGCGCACCTCAAGGAGCTGCCGATCGACAAGATGAAGATCGACCGCTCGTTCGTGCACGATCTGCCGGGAGACCCCGACTCCAACGCCATCGCGCGGGCCATCATCGAGATGTCGCGCGGGCTGGGCTTGAAGGTGATCGCCGAAGGCGTGGAGACCGTCGCCCAGCGGGACTTCCTGTCGGAGGCGGGATGCGACGAATTCCAGGGCCTGCTGGTGAGTCGCCCGCTGGCGGTGGACGACTTCGAGGCCTGGGCGCTGGGCTCGCAGGTGCTGTCGACCTGAGCCTGCGCCTGAGCGGGACGCCGAGCCCCAGGCCCGGTCCGGCGCCTCAGGCCTTCTTCTGCTTGACCGGACGGGTCCAGCCGTCGAGCACCATCTGCTTGCCGCGCGCGACGGCCAGGCTGCCGGCCGGCACGTCCTTCGTGATGGTGGAGCCGCCCCCGATGGTGGCCCCGTTGCCCAACGTCACGGGCGCGACCAGCACGCAGTTGCTGCCCACGTGCACGTCTGCGCCGATGGTGGTGCGGTGCTTGTTGGCGCCGTCGTAGTTGGCGGTGATGCTGCCGGCCCCATAGTTGACTCGTTCGCCCACCGTGGCGTCGCCCAGGTAGGCGAGGTGATTGGCCTTGGCGCCGCGCGCGAGCGTCGAGTTCTTCACCTCGACGAAGTTGCCGATGTGCACTTCGTCGCCCAGCTCGGCGCCGGGCCGCAGGCGGGCGAAGGGGCCGATCAGCGCCCGCTCGCCGACGGTGGCGCCGAGGGCCTCGCCATCGATGTGGGTGAAGGGATGGATCACGGTACCGGCGCCGATGCGGGCGTTGCGGATCACGCAGTTGGCGCCGATGCGCACGTTGTCGGCGAGCGTGACCTCGCCCTCGAAGACGCAGTTGACGTCGATTTCGACGTCGGCGCCGCAGGTGAGGGTGCCGCGCACGTCGAAGCGCGCCGGGTCGGCCAGGCGCACGCCGGCATCCATGTGGCGCACGGCGAGCGTGCGCTGGTGCAGGCGTTCGAGTTCGGCGAGCTGCACCGGGCTGTTCACGCCGAGCACCTCCACCTCCGCGGCCGGCTGGGCCGCCACCACCGGCACGCCGTCGGCCACGGCCATGGCCACGATGTCGGTCAGGTAGTACTCGCCCTGGGCGTTGTCGCAGCGCAGCTGCGCGAGCCACTGGCGCAGGCGTGCCGTCGGCACGGCCATCATGCCGGTGTAGACCTCGCGGATCGCGCGCTGCGCCGGCGTGGCGTCCTTGTGCTCGACGATGGCGCGCACCGCCTCGCCGTCCCGCACGATGCGGCCGTAGCCGGTGGCGTCGGCCAGTTCGATGGTCAGCAGGGCGAGGCGCTCGCCACCGCAGGCCTCGACCAGCGCGCGGGCGGTCTCGGCACGGATGAGCGGCACGTCGCCGTTGAGGATGAGGGTGGTGCCGTCGGCGTGCAGCGAGGGCGCGGCCTGCTGGACGGCGTGGCCGGTGCCCAGCTGGGGCATCTGGCGGACGAACTGCAGGTGCGGCGCCTGGACGGCCGCCTCGACCTGCTCGGCGCCGTGGCCGGTGATCGTGATGATGCGGTCGGCCCCGAGCGATGCTGCGGTTTCCAGGACGTGCTGCAATAGGCTCCGCCCGGCCAGCTTGTGCAGCACTTTCGGCAGGCTGGATTTCATGCGGGTGCCCTTGCCCGCGGCCATGATCACGATGTCGAGCGCCATGCAGCATCCTTGTTCGAAGACCGCAATTATCGG
This sequence comes from Rhizobacter sp. LjRoot28, assembly GCF_964253025.1. Classification (NCBI taxonomy): domain Bacteria; kingdom Pseudomonadati; phylum Pseudomonadota; class Betaproteobacteria; order Burkholderiales; family Sphaerotilaceae; genus Rhizobacter; species Rhizobacter sp. LjRoot28. The sequence continues at coordinate 3,964,786 of NZ_CAXUQC020000001.1, read as the reverse complement.
CGTGCTCCTGCTTTTCACCACCCTGCTTTCGGGGTGTGGTGCGCTGCGCCTGGCCTATGGTCAGGCTCCCGATCTCGTCTACTGGTGGCTCGACGGCCATGCCGATTTCACCGATCCGCAGAGCGAGCGGGTGCGGGCCGACCTGGGCCGCTTCTTCGACTGGCACCGCCGAACCCAGTTGCCCGACTACGCCGGCCTGCTGTCGCGTGCGCAGGCCCAGCTGCGCTCACCCGAGCCGGTCACGCCGGAGGGGGTATGCCGCTGGTCAGACGAGATCGCCGCCCGCATCCAGCCCATGGTGGACCAGGCGCTGCCCATGGCGGCCGAGTCGGTGCTGCAGCTGGCCCCGTGGCAGCTGAAGCACATGGCGCACAAGTTCGACAAGGTGAACGCGAAGTTCCGCGACGACTACCTCCAGCCGGACCCGGCCGAGCGCCTCGAAGCGGCGGTGGAGCGGACGGTCGACCGCACCGAGTCGCTCTACGGGGACATCGACGACGCGCAGCGCGAGCGCATTGCGCGCCTCGTCGCCGCATCCCCCTTCGACCCGGCGGTCTGGCTGGCCGAGCGCCAGCAGCGCCAGCAGGACCTGCTGGCCACCTTGCGCACCCTGAAGGCGCGTCAGGCGACCGTCGGTGAGGCTCAGGCGGCGCTGCGGGCCCTGGTGGCGCATGTGCAGCGCTCCCCCCGTGAGGCGTATCGCGAGTACGACACGCGCCTGCGCAGCTACAACTGCATGGTGGGCGCGCAGGTCCACAACGCCATGACGCCGGCCCAGCGCCAGCGGGCGGTCGAGCGGCTCAAGGGCTGGGAGGACGATCTGCGGGCCTTGTCGACCAGCCGCTGACGGGCCGGACATGCGGACGATCCGCCCGGGGCCCGGGCGGCACGCAGCGAGCGGTCAGGGCAGCGGAACGCTGACACGGCGCGGGTTCACGCCGGTGTGCGGGAAGTCCTTCATCGCCGCCTTGAACATCGCGCCGAGCAGGTCCTCGCCGCCCGGGGTGTTCCCGTCATTCGTGGCCCGCGCCTCGTAGAGCGGCTCGCCGGACGTGCGATCGCGGATCAGCATCACCACCTCGCGCTCGTAGCGCGGGCTGTCGAAGTGGTAGATGACCTGCGGCCCGTAGAACGAATGGCGTCCGAAGCGCGAGTAGTACAGCCCGCCGCGCCACCACAGCGGGTCGTCGTAGGGCGAGCGCTCGGCGCGGCTGGCGCGGGCACCGATCTGCACGGAGACGTCCGCGGCCTTGGGGTCGGCCGCCGGCTTGAAGCCGGCGGCTTCCAGCGCCGGCCGGGCGATGCCTTCGAGGCGCTCCTGGTCGCGGGCACGCGCCTCCTGCGAAGGCAGTCGCTCGAAGGCGTAGGTGCCCACGGCGCGGGCAGGTGCCCATTTGCTGTAGGTCGAGACATCGCTCTCGACGGTGTTGAAGCCGGCGCAGCCCGCCAGCCCGAAGGCCAGCGTGCCCAGCGCGAGGGCAGTCTTCCACATGATGTTCGGCTCCCGGTCCAGGTTCAGGTTCAGCGCTGCAGGGTGATGACGCCCGTGGCCGGCACGGCCGGCGGCGCGCAGATCTCTTCGTCGTCGAAGGCGCGGTCGCCGTCAGGGTCGGCCACGCCTGTCGCTTGGAGCGTGGCGAAGGGGAACAGGTTCCGGTCCATCAGGTGCGAGGGCACCACGTTGCCCAGCGCCGAGAAGAGGTTGTCCACGCGGCCGGGGAAGCGCTTGTCCCAGTCGCGCAGCATCTGCCGGGTCTGCACCCGCTGCAGGTTCTCCTGGTTGCCGCAGAGCGAGCACGGAATGATGGGGAACGCGCGGTGCACTGCCCAGCGCTCCAGATCGGTCTCGGCGACGTAGGCGAGCGGCCGGATGACCACGTTGCGGCCGTCGTCGCTCACGAGCTTGGCCGGCATGCCCTTGAGCTTGCCGCCGAAGAACATGTTCATGAAGAGCGTCTGCAGAATGTCGTCGCGGTGGTGGCCGAGCGCGATCTTCGTGCAGCCGAGCTCACCGGCCACGCGGTACAGGATGCCGCGCCGCAGCCGCGAGCACAGGCTGCACATCGTCTTGCCTTCGGGAATGACGCGCTTGACGATCGAGTAGGTGTCCTGGTTCTCGATGTGGAACGGCACGCCGCGCGAGGCCAGGTACTCCGGCAGGATGTGTTCCGGAAAACCGGGCTGTTTCTGGTCGAGGTTCACCGCCACCAGCTCGAAGCGGATGGGCGCGCGCTGCTGCAGGTTGAGCAGGATGTCGAGCAGGGCGTAGCTGTCCTTGCCGCCCGACATGCACACCATGACCTTGTCGCCCTCCTCGATCATGTTGAAGTCGGCGATGGCCTGGCCTGCCAGGCGGTGCAGGCGCTTGGAGAGCTTGTTGATCTCGTAGTCGGCGCGGGTGCGCTCGGACGCGCCTTCGGGGCCGTGGCCGGAGGCGGGGGAGTGGGAAGGAGAGGGGGTGGGGGCGTCGATGACGGCGGTCATGGTCAGGCTTCCTTCTTCAGGCCGAACACCTCGCAGCCGACGGAGTCGCAGTCGGGGTAGACGTCGGGCTTTTCGGTGGAGACGCGCGCGGCCTTGACGCGGGGGTGCTGCAGCATCAGGGCCAGCACCTCGTCGCACAGAGTTTCCTGCAGATGGATGTGGCCGCGCTTGACCCGCTCGCCGATGGTGCGGCGCATGAAGTCGTAGTCCACCACCTCATCGAGCTCATCGTTGCGCGGGGTCGACTGCGCCAGCGGGATGTAGAGGTCGACGTTGATCAGCACGCGCTGCTCGCCGCGCTTCTCGAAGTCGTGCACGCCGATGTTGATCCACACCTCGTAGTTGCGCAGGAAGAGGCGCCGGCAATCCATCAGGCTCGGGTGGCTGAGCAGGCTATGCATGGAGGCGGCTCCGGCGGAGGGACGAGCGGGTCATCAGGGGGCTTTCGGTGCCGCGTCGCGCGCGAGGAACATCACATCGCGCGCCTGCGGCTGCAGGTGCTGGCCGCCGTCCACCAGGAGGGTGGTGCCGGTGATGGCCGGGGAGTCGATCAGAAAACGCACGGTGCGGGCGATGTCGGCCGGCAACGAGGCGCGCTTCAGCGGGGTCAGGGCGTGGGCGGCGGCGAATTCACCGTCGGTCATGGGCCCGGATGGCAGCGTGACACCCGGTGCCACGCCGCACACCCGCAATTGTGGCGCAAGTGCCTGCGCCAGCATCACCGTGGCCGCCTGCAGGGCGGCCTTGGACAGGGTGTACGAGAAATAGTCCGGATTCGGGTTCCACAACTTCTGGTCCAGCAGGTTCACCACGCAGGCGGTGTGCCCCACCGCCGTGGCGTGGGCGTGCAAAGCTTGCGCCAGCAGCACGGCCGGCGCGGTGTTGGCCCGCCAGTGCAGGTCCATCGCGGCGAGCGAAAAGCTCTGGGCGTCGTCGTACTCGAAGGTGGAGGCATTGTTGACCACGGCATCCAGGCGGCCGAAGTGGGCCACCACTCGGGGCACGAGGGCGCGGCAGGCCGGCTCGTCGGCCAGGTCGGCCGCAAAGGCCATCGCGTGCGCGCCACTCGCCCGGAGTTCGGCCACCGCGTCCTCGGCCTCGGCCTGCGAATGGCGGTAGTGCACGGCCACATCGTGGCCGGCGGCGGCCAGATCGAGGGCAATGGCACGACCCAGGCGGCGGGCGCTGCCGGTGACCAGCACAACAGGGCGATCGGTCATGGTTCCTACAATGGCGGGATGCAACCCAATGAGTCCGTCAGTGTATCGGCGGCCCTTCCCCGCCTGATCCACGAGGCCATCGCCCGCAATGGCGGCTGGCTGCCCTTCGACCGGTTCATGGCGATGGCGCTCTACGCCCCCGGCCTCGGCTATTACGCCAACGCGAGCCGCAAGTTCGGGCAACTGCCCCAGTCCGGCAGCGACTTCGTCACGGCGCCGGAGCTCTCACCGCTGTTCGGGCGGGCCCTGGCGCGCCAGCTGGGAGAGGCCCTGCAAGCGAGCGGCACCTCGGAGGTGTGGGAGTTCGGCGCCGGCTCGGGCGCACTGGCCGAATCGCTGCTCGATGCGCTCGGGGCCGCGGTCACGCGCTACACCATCGTCGACCTGTCGGGCAGCCTGCGCGAGCGCCAGCAGGCGCGGCTCGCGCGCTTCGGTGGGACGGTCCAGTGGGTGGACCGCCTGCCGGACCAGCTGGCCGGCGTGGTCGTGGGCAACGAGGTGCTCGACGCCATGCCGGTGCAGCTGCTTCACTTCGATGGCGTCGCATGGCATGAGCGCGGCGTCGTGGCCGCCCCGGATGGCACGGGCTTCGCCTGGGCAGACCGCCCCAGCGACCAGCGCCCGCCCACCGACGGCCCCTGGGTGCCCGGCACGGTGACCGAGGTCCATCCGCAGGCGGAGGCCTTCATCGCCACGCTGGCTGACCGCCTGGAGCGCGGCGCCGCCTTCTTCATCGACTACGGCTTCCCCGAGGCCGAGTACTACCACCCGCAGCGCCATGGCGGCACCTTGATGTGCCACCGCGCCCACCAGGCCGATCCCGACCCCCTGTCCGACGTGGGCCAGAAGGACATCACCGCTCACGTCAACTTCACCGGCATCGCGCTGGCCGGCCAGGACGCGGGCCTCGACGTGCTGGGCTACACCTCGCAGGCCAACTTCCTGTTCAACTGCGGCATGCTCGAGTTGATGGAGGGCGGTGACCTGCGCACGAACCTGCCCGTCCAGGTGCTGCTGCACGAGCATGAGATGGGCGAACTGTTCAAGGTGATCGGCTTCGCCCGCGGCTGCGATGCCGCCTTCACGCAGGGGCCGGTCGGCTTCTCGCGTGGCGACCGGTCACACCGACTGTGAAGGCCCGCCCATGATCCGCTGGTTGATCGGCGTCTTCATCGTGCTGCTGTTGTTCGGCAACTTTCACCGCTGGCTCGAACGCATCGGCCTCGGGCGGCTGCCCGGCGACATCCGCTTCACCCTCTTCGGACGCCAGTTCTTCTTCCCCTTCGCCAGCAGCGTGCTCATCTGCGTCACGATCCTGCTGATCGGCAAGCTCTTCTGAGGTGCTGAGGTACTCGCAGTCAAGGCGGGCCGTGGTTCGCCGGGCGGCGGTGGAACGCGGCCTGCAAGAAGCGCAGGCCCGCGATGACCTCGTCCACGCGTGAGGGTTCGAGCGCACCGATGCGCTCGCCCAGGCGCCACTTGTAGACGCACGACACCTGCGAGGCGACCACGACGCTCTGCCGGGCGAGGCCGCCTTCGCCCGGTGTCAGCAGCACGTTGCCGGGCTCGGTCGCCTTGTGCAGGTTGGAACTCAGGGCGCACACGACCACGGTCCCGATGCGCGAGTGGTTGAAGACGTCGTCCTGGACGACGACGTGCGGGTGCGGCGCGCCGGGAATCGATCCCCGGGTTTCGTCGGGCGCGATCCAGAAGATGTCGCCCCGGTTCACGTCGGGCGCCGCGGCGGGCGGGGCAGGCGTACGGTCCATCAAGGGGTGCCTCGGTTCAACGGGTGTGGTTTCGATCGCTGCCCTGCCGGACGCAGTGCGGGCCGGGTTCGGGCCCGGCGAAAAGCATCAAGCCGGAGGGCCGGCGAGTGCCTGGGCGATCGCCTGCACCCTGGCTGCGCGGATGGCGTCGGCGATCGCCGGCCCCTGGCGGCCCTGGGCGATGGCCGCTTCCGCCACGCTGGCGGTATCGACGGCCTGCGCTGCAGCCAACGCACTCAGCAGGCGGGGCCGCTGCGGATACGGTTCGTCCTCCCGGCCGAGGCGGCCGCGGGCATCGCACTCGCAGGCCAGCAGCACCTCGGCGAAGCGCTCGGGGCGGCGCCAGGCGTCGCAGCGTTCGAGCAAGCGGACCACGGCGGCCGCGTCGAGCGATTCGCTGCGGTGCACGTTGCCGTGCTCGCGTGCCACCGTCTCGGCAACCTCCCTGCACTCGTTGGGCACGCGCAGCCGCTCGCACACCTGCTTCACCAGGCGCACGCTGCGCGCCTCGTGGGCGATGTGGCGCGGCCATTCCTCGGGACGCGTCGTGCCCTTGCCGAGGTCGTGGCCCAGGCAGGCGAAGCGAACGGTGAGGGGCGCATCCAGTCGGGCGGCCGTATCGAGCACCATCATCAGGTGCACCCCGGTGTCCACCTCGGGGTGGTGGGCCTCGGGTTGCGGAACGCCCCACAGGCAGTCGACCTCGGGCAGCAGGCGAGCCAGGGCGCCGCAGCCGCGCAGCACCTCGAACATGCGGGAGGGGCGGTCTTCCATCAGGCCGCGCGCGAGTTCCTGCCACACCCGCTCGGGCACGAGCGCGTCCACCTCGCCGGCCGCGACCATGCTTTCCATCAGGGCCTCGGTCTCGGGCGCGACCGTGAAGCCGTCGAAGCGCGCGGCGAAGCGGGCCAGGCGCAGGATGCGCACGGGGTCTTCGGCGAACGCGGGCGACACATGGCGCAGCACGCGATCGGCGAGGTCCTGGCGGCCGTTGTACGGGTCGACGATCGTGCCGTCTTCGGCCTGCGCCATCGCGTTGATGGTGAGGTCACGACGCTGCAGGTCTTCCTCGAGCGTGACGTCAGGGTGGGCGTGGACCGCGAAGCCGCGGTAGCCCGGCGCCGTCTTGCGCTCGGTGCGGGCCAGGGCCACCTCCTCGTGCGTCTGCGGATGCAGGAACACGGGGAAGTCCTTGCCCACCGGCAGGTAGCCCAGGTCGAGGAGTTCCTGCGGCGAGGCACCCACGACCACCCAGTCGTGGTCGTTCACGGGGCGACCCAGCAGCGCGTCGCGCACCGAGCCGCCCACGAGCCACTTCTTCATGCGCGCGCGGTGCGGTACTGTTCCTCGAAGGGGAGGAAGTCCTTCTCGGCGCGCGCCGCTTCGCACCAGGCCGAGACGCTCTTGAGGGCCAGCACGCGGTCCATGTAGGCGCGCACCGCCGCGGGCACCGGCGCGCCGTACGTGACGAGGCGGGTGACGACGGGCGCATAGAACGCGTCGGCGATGGAAAAAGCGCCGAACAGCATGGGGCCACCGGACTCGGCGAGCAGGCCGGTCCACATGGCGATGATGCGGTCCAGGTCGGCTTGCAAGGCGGGCTGCTCCTTCAGCACGCGCTGGCCCACCTCGGACAACTGAGCCTCGATGTTCATGCCCCAATGGCTGCGCAGCGCCGAGAAGCCGGAGTGCATTTCGGCGCACACGCTGCGTGCGCGCGCGCGCTGCCTGACATCGGTGGGCCACAGTTGGCGGTCCGGAAAGCGTTCCGCCAGGTACTCGGCGATGGCGAGCGTGTCCCAGACGGCGAAGTCGCCGTCGAGGAGCACAGGCACCTTGCCGACCGGATTCAGGCTGGTGATCTCGGCCTTGAACTGCGAGCCCGGCTCGAACGAGTCGAAGCGCACCAGCACTTCCTCGAACGGAATGCCGGCCTCGGTCATCAGCACCCAGGGGCGCATGGACCATGACGAGTAGTTCTTGTTGCCGATGTAGAGCTTCATTCCCTCGGACTCCCTGCGCATATTGGTGGTGGTGGAACGTCAGCGTCCGGCGGTGCGGCGCCAGACGTCGAGCCGGGCTACGCTGTCGCGCCGGGCCAGCAGCATGGGCATGACCGCCTCCAGTGCGGCGGGCGTGATGCCGAGCTCGGCCAGACCGGGCAGCGTGCCGGTCGCCACATTGTCCACCCTGAGGGAGTCGAGGTTGTCGCGCGACATCAGCGGCTCGCCGGGCAGGCATTCCATGGCGAGTGCCTGCAGGCGGGCGAGCGGCCCGGGCAGGCCGAACACCGGCCGCGCGTGGCCCGACCAGCGCCCGGCCAGCCGCACGAGCTCGGCCAGCGTGTAGACGCGCGGCCCGACCAGCTCGTACGTGCGGCCGATGGTGTCCCGCCGCGCCAGCGCCAGGGCAATGGCATCCGCGACGTCATTGACCCAGACCGGCTGGAGGCGACTGTCGGCACCGGCGAGCGGCATCACCGGGAACATGCGCTGCAGGCCGGCGAAGAGGTTGAGGAACTGGTCCTGCGCGCCGAAGATGACGGAGGGTCGCATCACGGTGACGTCGAGCCCCGATGGGGCGAACACCGCTTCCCCGGCCGCCTTGCTGCGCTGGTAGCGGGAAGGTCCGTTGGCCGAGGCGCCGAGCGCGCTCACGTGAACGATCCGCTTCACCCCGACCCGGGCGCAAGCCTGCACCAACCGGCGTGGCAGCTCCGCGTGCGTGCGCTGGAACTCGGCCTCGCTGCCGTGCAGGCGGGCAATCAGGTTGACCACCGCATCACTGCCGGCCAGCACCCGATCGAGGTCGGCGTCACGGTTGACGTCGGCCGGGATCACGTCGACCGTGGGCAGGAACTGCACCCGCCGGCCCCGCTGCAATTGCCGCGTCGGGACCACGATGCGTGGACCGGCGCCACCGTGGCGCGACACAAGTTGTTCACACAGGCTTTGGCCCACAAAGCCCGTCCCCCCCAGCACCAGGATCTTCTTCAAGGCTGCTCCGTCAAGGCAACTCCGCATCAGGCGCCGGCACGCCGGCTTCACGCGGACCAATGGTCGCTCCCAGTCGCGCCTTCAGCGAAGGCGCCCGGGTGGCCTCCCTATTGTTCAACAAGGCGGCGTAGAACGTGGCGTTGGACAGCACTTTCTTCACGTAGTCGCGGGTCTCGGAAAAGGGCACGTTCTCGACCCAGATGGCGGACTCCAGGCGCGGACCCTCCCGCCAGCGGCGAGGGCGGTTCGGTCCGGCGTTGTAGGCCGCCGTGGCCATGGCCTGCGAGCCGCCCAGGTCGTCGAGGATGAGCTTCAGGTAGCTGGTGCCGAGCTTGAGATTGACGTCGCGGTCCTGCAGCATGTCGGGCGAGTAGGACATGCCGACCTTGCGGGCCGTCCAACGCGCCGTGGCCGGCATCACCTGCATCAGGCCGGATGCGCCCACGCCGGAGCGGGCGTCCACGATGAAGCGAGACTCCTGGCGAATCAGGCCGTAGACGAACGCGGGCTCGAGGCCGGCCTGCGAGGCGTGGTGTGTGAGCTCGCGCCGGAACGGCGTAGGAAAGCGCTGCGCCATGTCGATCTCGACCTGCGTGCGCTCGCTGGTGTTGATGCAGCGGTCCCACAGTTCGCGTTCGCAGCCGAGCTGGGCGGCCGCGCGCAAGGCCCGGTCGTCCATGCCACGCAGGGTGAAGTTCCACTCGCGGTTGCCCTCGTTGCGCAGGCCGACCGAGATCAGCAGCAGTGCGCGCGACAGTCCGGGCACCCGAAGCGCCGCATCGCGCTCGTCACGGGTGAGTGGAGCCGGCACCGGGGGCAGGGTGATGGGCCGGCCCAGCTCCTCGGCGGCCAGCGACCCGTAGTAGTGGTACTGCCCGGCGATGCTGGCGAGCATGTCGTCGGCCTGCTTGCGCAGCGCGGCGGGGTCGGAGGAATCGGCGGCGAGCGCGTGCAGAGCGCGCGCCTTCCAGTACACCCACGTCGGGTCGCCTTGCTCCTTCGGCTCCATGGCGTTGATGGCCTGGACCACCTGCTGCCAGCGCGGCTTGCCGTCGTTGGCCCGCAATGCGGCGCGGGCCTTCCAGGCGAGCGTGTTGTCGGCCCAGACGGGCTCGCGGTCGGTGCGTGAGGCCAGCAGATCGGCCTGCTGGAAATAGGTGGAGGCCGCCGGCAGCAGCCGGATGGCGGCCTGCTTGCCCACCGTGGCCCAGGCCCAGGCGGCCTGCTCCGGCCGCAACTCGTTCTGCCAGCTGTTGAGCTGCTGGGCTGCGAGCTCCGGGTCCATGGCGGCTTGCCGCATGAGGGCCAGGGTGACCAGTTCGGTGGCCGTCCGGTCCATGGGTGGCCTGCGGCGGGCGAGGTAGCGCGCCGGGTTGTCGCTCAGCTCGGTGACGTCGCCGGCGAGTGAGGGGGCCACCAGCTGCACCGCCTGCTGGGCGGCGCGCGGCTTGTTGATGTCGATCGCGACGCGGGCACGGCGCCAGGCGTCTGCAGCCGCGAACTGCCGGGCCTCGAAGAGCGTGGTGGCCAGCAGTGCGCAGCCGTCGTCCGCGTCCTTCTGGGCGAACCAGGCGGTACGGGCGGCCTCCCGCACGTTCTTGCCGGCGAGGTGGTCCGCGAGCAGGGCGTAGCACGTGACCTCACGGTCGTCGTTCATGCGAAAGCGTGGGTAGTCGGCCGCGAGGGCCGCCCAGTCGCGGCGCTTGCCGAGCTCGAGCAGCCAGTCGTTGCGCAGGCGGTCTTCGACGTAGGTGCCGGCCCAGCGACGGTAGAAGGCGGCCACCTCGTCGGCCTGGGCGGTGCTCATGCGGGCGTTCAGGTCCCAGTAGTGCACCCAGGACGCGAGGGCCTGGTTCTCGGCGATGGCCGCGTCCCGCAGGGCGCTCAGGCGCGCCGTGTCCTTGCGGCGGTGCGCGTCGCGCGCTTCCAGCACGTTGCCGGGGGTGGCCGGTTCCTGCGCGCACGCGGGCAGACCGACGGAGAGCAAGGTGACCGTGGCCGTGGCCGCCATCCAGTGGGCGGTGAGGCGTCGGCCGGCCGCGAGGGGCCCATATACTCGATTGGAGTTCTTCAACGTGTCTTTCATGGGTGGATTGATGCCCTCTGACCTGCCAGATTCCGCGCGCACCGCCTTGCGCCAGCAACTGCTGGCCGACCGCACGCGGTTCATGCAGACCCCCGCTGCCGAAGCGGCTGCGCGCGCGCTCGCGACCCAGGTGCGAGTCGTGCTGGACCAACTGGTTCCCGAATGCCTCGGGCTGTACTGGCCGATGCGATCCGAATTTAACGCAGTGGCCCTCGGCCTGCAGGACGAAAAGGACCTGGCCGTGGCCCTTCCTTTCGCCCGGCGCGATCCGCCGTCCATGCACTACCGGCTGTGGGACGGCACCGAGCCCGAGGCGCGCGATGGATGCGGGCTGCCCACGGCAAGTGGCGCGCCCGTGCAGCCCGATGTGGTGCTCGTGCCCTGTGTCGGCTTCACCGAGGACGGCTATCGCCTCGGCTACGGCGGCGGGTTCTTCGACCGCTACCTGGATGCGCATCCGGACACCACGGCCGTCGGCGTGGCCTGGTCGGTCGGTCGCATGCCTCGTGAGGCCTTCACGCCGGCCGCGCATGACCGGCCGCTGATGCTGGTCGTCACCGAGAACGGGGTCATCGGCTAGGAGTGTGGGCGGCAGAGAGAAGGGCTCGCGCCGGGGCGAGTCGCGGTGGCAGACGAGGCGCCGGCGAGGCCGTGTGGCGAGCCACACAACGAGTCGGCAACGAAGGATGGCGCCGCGAATCGCCCCGGCCCGAAGGGTTGGCCCTGAAAGGGGGCGTCGGCGTCGTTGCAAAAGCTCGCCGGGTGTACAACCCGGCTCCGCTTTGCGCCTATCCGGCGCCCCCTTTCAGGGCTAACGCGAGCCCTTCTCTCTGCCGCGCACACTCCTAGCAGGTACCGCCACGCCTGCGACGGTTTCCCGAGCGGTCGACTTGCCGCCGGGCGCGGCCTTCTGTCCGGCCTTCGCGGGGGCTTTGGCCGCCTTCTTGGCTGCTGGCGTTGCGCTCGCCTTGCGGGCGACCGCCGGTGACGCCGAGGAGGGGCGCGGCTTGGCGCGCTTGGGCGCGGTGCGCGCGCGCAAGGCGGCTTCCAGCGCCAGTCGCGCCCAGTCGCGCATCACGGCCGGCGACTCCATCGCCTCGTCAGGCGCGCTCCAGTAGCTGGTGGTGACGGTGCGCCCGGCGCCCTCGTAGGCGAAGGGATGGCAGCCCGCCGCCTGGTAGCGTGCCATGGTGAGGTCGTCCGCCTTGAGGAACAGCTGGTCGCCGAACCCGAGCGCCAGGAACACCTCGTCGACGTAGAGGCCGTGACCGCCGAACATCCGCCGCACGCGAACCGGTCCGAGCGAGCCGAGAAGTTCAACGCAGTGAACGATGTAGTCGGGAAGGACCTGGGAGGAAGGGGAGCGGGTGGCCATGCCCACAGTCTTGCACAATGGTGGCTGGCTCTGAGGCAAGCGCATGAACCCGACCGAACGCGACACGCTCCGCGAGAAGCTCATCAAGGACCGGCAGGCCCTGCCCGACCGCCTGGAGCGCGCGGTGCAGTTGCAGCACGTGCTGCGCACCTGGCTCGTCAGCCGGCGCGAGTCCTCCATCGGCGCCTACTGGCCCATCAAGGGTGAATTCGACCCGCTGCCGGCGCTCTTTCGCTGGAGCGAAGGCGGCCCGGAAGGGTCGCCGCGGCGCATCGGCCTGCCGGTGACGAACCGCGAGACCGAGTCCCTGGCCTTCCATGTCTGGTACCCCGGCTGCCCGATGGAGCTCGATGCACACGACATTCCGAAGCCCAAGGACACCGACGTCTTCCAGCCCGCCATCCTGCTGCTGCCCTGCGTGGGCTACGGACCGGGCGGGGTGCGCCTGGGCTACGGCGGCGGCTTCTACGACCAGACCGTGGCGGCGCTGAACCCGCGCCCGCTGACGGTGGGCGTGGGCTATGCCCATGGCTTCCTGCCGATGCTGCGGGCCCGGCCCGAGGAGACGCCGCTCGACGTGATGATCACCGAAGACGGCGTGATGTTCTCGAGGTGAGGCACCCGCGGGGCGACGGGTTGTCGCCCCGGTCGGGTGCCCGATGCAGGCGGCCGGAGCCGCTCCCGAGCCTCTGGCGCGGCCTACCAGCCCAGGCGTCGGGCGAGGGCGAGCGTGGCCGCGCTCTGGTTCATCGTGTAGATGTGGAAGGCGGGGGCGCCGCCTTCGCGCAGGCGCTCGCACAGGGCGCTCACCACGTCGAGGCCGAAGGCCTTGATGGACTCCACGTCGTCACCGAAGGACTGCAGGCGCAGGCGGATCCAGCGCGGGATCTCGGCGCCGGTGTTGTCGGCAAAGCGGATCAGGCCGCTCGCGTTGGTGATCGGCATGATGCCCGGCACCACCGGCACGTCGGCACCGAGGCGCGCCGCCTCGTCCACGAAGCGGAAGTACGCGTCGGCGTTGAAGAAGAGCTGCGTGATGGCCGAGTTGGCACCCGCCTGCACCTTGGCCGCGTAGGCCTGCAGGTCGGCCTGAGGCGAGCGGGCCTGAGGGTGCATCTCGGGATAGGCAGCCACTTCGATGTGGAAGTGGTCGCCGGTTTCCGCGCGGATGAAGGCGACGAGGTCGCTCGCGTAGCGGAACTCGCCAAAGCTGCCATAGCCGCTCGGCAGGTCGCCGCGCAGTGCAACGATGCGGCGCACGCCCTCGGCCCGGAACTGCGCCAGCGCGTCACGGATGGTCGCCTTGTCGGCACCGACGCAGGTGAAGTGGGGCGCGCCCTCCACGCCTTCGGCGAGGATGTCGTGCACCATGCTCAGCGTGCCCTTGTGCGTGGAGCCCCCGGCCCCGGCCGTCACCGAGCAGAACGACGGCTTCAGGGCGTAGAGCTCCTGGCGCACGGCGGCGTACTTGGCCACGCCGTCGGGCGTCTTGGCGGGGAAGAACTCCAGGCTGAGGGGCAGCTTGGCGGAAGAGGCGGTAGTCGGGCTCATCGGGGTAGGGTCCTGGGTGCGGTGCTCACTGCGGCTCGACGGCCTGCGCCCACACGAAGAATTCGGTGTTGCCGTTGCCCCCGGTGATGGGGCTCTGGAAGTACGCGCGCAGTTGCAGCGACTGCTGGCGGCAGGCCTGGCGGATGCGCGTCTCGACTTCCTGGAACAAGGCCTTGTCGCGCACGATGCCGCCCTTGCCGATCTGGTGCGGCTGCAGTTCGAACTGCGGCTTCACCAGGAGGAGCAGGTGGCCTCGCGGCGCGAGGTAGTGGACCAGCGTCGGCAGCACGTGGGTGCTGGAGATGAAGGACAGGTCGCCGGTGACGAAGCCGAAGCTCTGCGGCTTGACCGCGGCCTCGAAGGCCGAGCCCTTCACGTCGCGTGCGTTCACGCCCTCGAAGGACTGCACCCGCGGATCGGCCGCCAGCTTGGGGTGCAGTTGCCCGTGGCCGACGTCGATGCCCACCACTCCCGCGGCGCCATGTTGGAGCAGGGCGTCGGTGAAGCCGCCCGTGCTCTGGCCGGCGTCGAGGCAGGTCATGCCGGTGACGTCGATCTTGCAGTGGGCGAGGGCACCCTCCAGCTTGAGGCCGCCGCGCGAGACGAACTTGAGTTCGGCATCGTCGGTGACCTCGAGCTGGCATTCCTCGGGCACGTCTTCACCGGCCTTGCGCGGCACCGCCCAACCCTTCGGGCCGAGCCACCGCACCGCACCGCGCTCGATGAGCCGCTGGGCGGCCGAGCGGGTGGGCGCCAGGCCCTTCTGGAGAACGAGTTGGTCGATGCGCATCGGAAAGGCCTGATCAGTAGCGGTAGGTGTCGGGCTTGTACGGGCCCTGCTTGTCGACGCCGATGTAGGCCGCCTGCTCGTCGGTGAGCTCGGTCAGCATGGCGCCGACCTTCTTCAGGTGCAGGCGCGCCACCTTCTCGTCGAGGATCTTCGGCAGCACGTAGACCTTGCCCACCTGGTAGGCGTCGGGGCGCGTGAAGAGCTCGATCTGGGCGATCGTCTGGTTGGCGAAGCTCGAGGACATCACGAAGCTCGGGTGGCCCGTGCCGCAGCCGAGGTTCACGAGGCGGCCCTTGGCCAGCAGGATGATGCGCTTGCCGTCCGGGAACTTGATGTGGTCGACCTGCGGCTTGATCTCTTCCCATTCGTACTTCTCGATCGAGGCGATGTCGATCTCGTTGTCGAAGTGGCCGATGTTGCAGACGATGGCCTGGTCCTTCATGGCGGCCATGTGGTCGTGCGTGATGATCCGCTTGTTGCCGGTCGTGGTGACGAAGATGTCGGCCTTGTCGGCGGCGTACTCCATGGTCACGACCTTGTAGCCTTCCATCGCGGCCTGCAGGGCGTTGATCGGGTCGATCTCGGTGACCCACACCTGGGCGCTGAGCGCACGCAGAGCCTGGGCCGAGCCCTTGCCCACGTCGCCGTAGCCGGCCACGACGGCCACCTTGCCCGCGATCATCACGTCGGTCGCGCGCTTGATGCCGTCGACGAGCGATTCACGGCAGCCGTAGAGGTTGTCGAACTTGCTCTTGGTGACGCTGTCGTTCACGTTGAACGCGCGGAACAGCAGCGTGCCCTTGGCGCTCATCTCGTTCAGGCGGTGCACGCCGGTGGTGGTCTCCTCGGTCACGCCGATGATCTGGGCGGACTTGCGGGTGTACCAGGTCGGGTCCACGGCCAGCTTGGCCTTGATGGCAGCGAACAGGCAGGTCTCTTCCTCGCTCGTCGGGTTCGACAGCAGCGAGGCATCCTTCTCGGCGCGCTGGCCCAGGTGCATCAGCAGCGTGGCGTCGCCGCCGTCGTCGAGGATCATGTTCGGGCCTTCGCCGTCGGTGCCCTTGGCGCCGAACTCGAAGATGCGGTGGGTGAAGTCCCAGTACTCGGCGAGGGTCTCGCCCTTGTGCGCGAAGACCGGCGTGCCTTGCGCCACCAGGGCGGCGGCGGCGTGGTCCTGCGTCGAGAAGATGTTGCACGAGGCCCAGCGCACCTGGGCGCCGAGGGCCTGCAGCGTTTCCACCAGCACGGCGGTCTGGATGGTCATGTGCAGGCTGCCGGTGATGCGGGCGCCCTTGAGCGGCTGCGACTTGGCGAACTCGTCACGGATGGCCATCAGGCCGGGCATCTCCGTCTCGGCGATGCGGATTTCCTTGCGGCCCCAGTCGGCGAGCGACAGGTCGGCGACCGCGTGATCGGTATGGGGTTTGAGAATGGCGTTCATCGGGCAGGCTCCTGGGGTTGGGAACCCGCACGGGCACATGCCACGGGGAAGCGGTCGGCCCCTTCAGGGGCGGACTTCGGCACTCACCCACGAACACGTCGTCGTGCGGGTGAGCGCGGTTGCAAGTCGAAGTTCCGAGCCTGGGGCACCACGCCATGCGGGGGTACCTTGCAACGCTCCTCGGAAAGTTCGGAGATTGTAATCCGAGGCCGGCGGTGCCGTCAGTCAGTCAAGCGCGGAAATGCACGGATTCATGCGCGTCATCATGGCCGGGCCGAAGATCGTGGCAAAGGCCACGTCCTTGGCGTCGCGCGCCACGCCGGTGCGCACCAGCTCGTCGAGTGGCGACATCTTGGTCGGGTCGAAGGCCACCCAGCCGCAGCTCAGCCAGGCCTCGAAGACGGCGTGGAAGTCGGGCGGGGGGTCGTCGAAGGTCGCGTAGCCGACCGCCAACCGGGCCGGGATGTTGAGCGCCCGGCAGAAGGTGATGCCCAGGTGGGCGAAATCGCGGCAGACCCCGGCCCGCTGCAACAGCACATCCCGGGAGGTGGATGTGGCGTTGGTGGAGCCGATCTGGTAGTCGATGTTGTCGTGGATCCAGTCGCTGATTGCCAGCACGCGCCCGTAGCCCATCGGCACCTGGCCAAAGAGCTTCTGCGCGAAGCGGCTGAGTTCGTCCGACTCGCAGTAGCGGGTGGCGAAGAGGTTGTGCAGCACGTGGTCGGGCAGCTGGGCGAGGGGCACTTCGGTGGCCTCCCGGGCGTCGGGCTCGGGCAGGCGGCGCACCTGGGCGCGGTAGCGGACGCTCAGCGGTCCGCTGCCCGCGCGCAGGCGCACGAAGCGGTGGTGCTCGATGGGATCCTCGAAGATGTGCGTCGGGACCGCCGGGCTGACCTCGAAGGACTCGGAGATCAGGTGCTGGCGCGGCGTCGTCATCGCGTGCAGCTGGAACAGGAATTCGCAGTCGCCGCCGAGGTCGTACGCCAGTTCGCAGTCGATGTCGAAGCGTCGGCCCTGCGGCGTGTCGGTGGCGTTCGCCGTGTGCAGGTGCGGCTCGGCCGGCTCGGCGGTGCAGGGCAGGGAGAGGTCGAGGGCAGTCGTGCTCATGGGAGGCCTGGCATCAAGGGGCGGGCTCGGAAGCGAGGCGCCGCTGGTGCCATTGGAGGTGATTCC
The DNA here is from genome assembly GCF_964253025.1 of Rhizobacter sp. LjRoot28. NCBI lineage: Bacteria > Pseudomonadati > Pseudomonadota > Betaproteobacteria > Burkholderiales > Sphaerotilaceae > Rhizobacter > Rhizobacter sp. LjRoot28. The sequence goes on along the minus strand of NZ_CAXUQC020000001.1, from coordinate 3,947,901 downwards.
GCCGCAGTGCACCATCGGCGCCTCGCGCACGAGGCAGTAGGACAACGTGCGTAGCAATTCCCGGGCCCCGCATCCGCCCGGGCCGGCATCGCGGTGCAGGCCGTGCGACGATGCCGCCCATGCTCACCGCTCGCACGCCGGCATCCACCCTTCGGATCGCGGTGGCCCTGGCGCTTGCCACGGCCGTCTCGCTCGGCCTCGCCCGTTTCGCCTACGCCCTGCTGCTGCCGCCGATGCGGTCCGACCTGGGGTGGAGTTACCTCACGGGCGGCGCCATGAACACCGTGAACGCCGCCGGCTACCTCGTCGGCGCGCTGCTCGCCCCCGCCTGCCTGCGGCGCTTCCACGCCCGACCGGTGCTCGTGGTGAGCGCCGTGCTGACGAGCGTCCTGCTCGCCTTGCACGGCGCCGCACGGGGCGATGCCGCCTTGTACGGGCTTCGCTTTCTCACGGGCTGCGCCAGTGCGGGCACCTTCGTCTCGGGCGGGTTGCTCGCGGCGCGACTGGCCAGCGGCCCGGCCGTGCCGCCCGGTCTCGTGCTCGGCATCTACTACGGTGGCGCCGGGCTCGGCATCGTCGCGGCCTCGCTGCTGGTGCCGCCGCTGGCCGGCATGGCCATGCCCGGCGCGTGGCAGTGGGCCTGGGCGGCGCTGGGCGCGGCCGGCCTGTGCGCCGCAGCCGTCACGGCGCGGGCCACCCGGGGCTGGCAGGACGACGCGACCGCGGCCGGGGCCGCCTCGCCCTTCGAACTGCGGCGCTTCGCGTTCGGCCTCGCCGGCTACTTCTGCTTCGGACTGGGCTACATCGGCTACATGACCTTCATCATCACGCTGCTGCGCGAGCAGCGTTTCGGCGACGGCCTGATCACCGCCTTCTTCACCCTGCTGGGTCTGGGCACGGTGCTGTCGTCCTGGCTGTGGGCGGGCTTGCTGCAGCGGCATCGCAACGGAGTGCCGCTGGCGCTGCTCAACGTCCTGCTGGCCGGGGCCACGCTGCTGCCGGTGCTGAGCCGGCACCCGGTGGCGGTATTCGCCTCCGGCGCGGTGTTCGGCGGTGTGTTCCTGTCGGTGGTGGCGTCGACCACCGCGCTCGTGCGGCACAACGCCCCGCCCGCGGCGTGGTCGCGGGGCATCAGCGCCTTCACCATCACCTTTGCCGCTGGCCAGATCATCGGGCCGAGCGGGGTGGGGTGGGTGGCGGATGGACCGACCGGGCTGGTCGGCGGCCTGGCCGCGTCGGCCGCGGTGCTGCTGTTGGGTGCGCTGCTGGCGTGGCGTCAGAAGGCACTGGTCTGAACCGTCCCCGGCCGGCGTGCGCCGGCGGAGACGGCCCGCGTCAGGCGGTCAGAGACCGGCGGCGGCGCGCAGCGTGGCGGCCTTGTCGGTCGCCTCCCAGGTGAACTCCGGCTCCTCGCGGCCGAAGTGGCCGTAGGCGGCGGTCTTCTCGTAGATCGGACGCAGCAGGTCGAGCATCTGGATGATGCCCTTCGGGCGCAGGTCGAAGTGGGCGTTGACCAGCTCGGCGATCTTGTGGTCCGGGATCACGCCGGTGCCTTCGGTGTACACCGTCACGTTCATCGGGCGGGCCACGCCGATGGCATAGGCCACCTGGATCTGGCACTGGCGCGCCAGGCCCGCAGCCACCACGTTCTTCGCCACGTAGCGGGCGGCATAGGCGGCCGAGCGGTCGACCTTGCTCGGGTCCTTGCCGCTGAAGGCGCCGCCGCCGTGCGGGCAGGCGCCGCCATAGGTGTCGACGATGATCTTGCGGCCGGTCAGGCCGCAGTCGCCCTGCGGGCCGCCGATGACGAAGCGGCCGGTCGGGTTGATCAGGTAGCGGGTTTCCTTCAGCCACTCCTTCGGCAGCACCGGCTTGATGATCTCCTCGATGATGGCTTCGTTGAACGAGGCCTTCATCTTGGTCGCCGACTCGCTCTGGTCGGGGTGGTGCTGGGTGGAGAGCACCACGGTGTCGATCGAGTGGGGCTTGCCGTCGACGTAGCGCATCGTCACCTGGCTCTTGGCGTCCGGGCGCAGGAAGGGCAGCCGGCCGTCCTTGCGCAGCTGCGCCTGGCGCTCCACCAGGCGGTGGGCGTAGTAGATCGGCGCGGGCATCAGTTCGGGCGTCTCGTCGCAGGCGTAGCCGAACATCAGGCCCTGGTCGCCGGCACCGATGTTGAGGTGGTCGTCGGAGGCGTGGTCCACGCCCTGGGCGATGTCGTTGCTCTGCTTGTCGTAGCAGACCATCACCGCGCAGCCCTTGTAGTCGATGCCGTACTCGGTGTTGTCGTAGCCGATGCGCTTGATGGTGTCGCGCGCGATCTGGATGTAGTCGACGTGCGCGTTGGTGGTGATCTCACCGGCCAGCACGACGAGACCGGTGTTGGTCAGCGTCTCGGCGGCCACGCGGGAGCGGGGGTCCTGCTTGAAGATGGCGTCGAGGATGGCATCCGAGATCTGGTCAGCGACCTTGTCGGGGTGACCTTCGGAGACGGACTCGGATGTGAAAAGGAAATCGTTCGACACTCTTAAACTCCAGTAGGTTGCAAATTGCGTTGCCGACCGGGAGGGTTCTGAGCGGCGAACGCTTTAGCAGGATTTATGAGTCGCCCTGCAAGTAGTCCAGTAACTCGGCGACGTGCGCATTATAGAAACCCCGTTTCCCATGTTGAGCCTATTTCGTTGGTTTTCCCGGCTTCCGCTGCCCTTGCTCCACGCGATTGGGGGGGTGCTCGGCTGGGTGACCTACGCGGCCTCGCCCACCTACCGGCGGCGTCTTCGCGCGAATGCCGAGCGCGCCGGTGTGCCGGCGTCGGCATGGCGCGGCGCCGTGGCTTCGGCCGGCCGCATGGTGGCCGAGCTGCCGTTCCTGTGGGCGCGCCCGGCCGGCGTACCCATCCTGCCCAAGGTGCGCTTCGAGGGCGAGGCGCTGCTGTCGGAGGCGCTGGCCCAGGGCAAGGGGGTGCTGCTGCTCACGCCGCACATGGGCTGCTTCGAGGTGACGGCCCAGGCCATCGCCGAGCGCTTCGGCGCCACCCGCCCCATCACGGTGCTGTACCGCCCGGCGCGCCAGCCCTGGCTGCGCGACCTGGTGCGCACCTCGCGCGAACGCACTCACCTGTTCGCCGCGCCCGCCACGCTCACCGGGGTGCGCCAGATGATCCGCGCCCTGCGCCGTGGCGAGATGGTGGGTCTGCTGCCCGACCAGGTGCCGCCCGAGGGCATGGGCGTGTGGGCGCCCTTTTTCGGTCAACCGGCCTACACGATGACCCTGGCGGCGCGCCTCGTTCAGCAGACGGGCGCCGTGGTGTTGCTCACCTGGGGTGACCGATTGCCCAACGGGCGCGGTTATGTGCAGCGCTTCTTTCCGTTTCCGGAATCCCTGCCAGACGATGCGGCAGAATCCGCGGCCGCGATCAACCGGGCGATGGAGGGGCTGATCCGCCAGTGCCCCGCGCAATACCTGTGGGGCTACCACCGGTACAAGCAGCCCCGGTCGCAGCCGCCGGTCGACGATTCGGCCGTGGACAAGGACAAGCAATGAACATGGGCACACGGCTGCTCCTCGGGTTCCTGTGGCTGGTGCAGTGGCTGCCGATGCCGGTGCTGGCCGCGCTCGGGCGCGCGCTCGGCCGGCTGTTGTGGGCGCTGGCGTCGTCGCGCCGGAAGATCGCGCTGCGCAACCTCGAACTGTGCTTTCCCGAGCTCGCGGCGGATGAACGCCGGCGGCTGGCGCGCGAACATTTCCAGTGGCTCGGGCGCAGCATCCTCGAGCGCAGCCTGCTGTGGTTCGCCTCGGCCGAGCGGCTCAAGCGGGTGATCCAGGTCGAGGGTGATGTGAAGCTCGCCGAGCGCAGCAAGAAGCCGGTGATGTGGCTCGTGCCGCACTTCATGGGCCTGGACGTGGCCGGTGTGGCCGTGCTGATCTTCCAGAACCACGAAGGCTGCTCGATGTACCAGGAGCAGAGCAATGCGGCCATGAACGAGGTGATCCGCCGCGGCCGGCTGCGCTTCGGCCATGCGCAGATCTTCCCGCGCAGCGACAAGGCCTTGCCGCTCATCCGTGCCATCCGCCGGGGCGTCGCCTTCTTCAACCTGCCCGACATGGACTTCGGCGAGCGCGATGCGGCCTTCGTTCCGTTCTTCGGCGTGCAGGCGGCCACGCTGCTCGCGCCCTCGCGCATGGCGCGCGCCCTCGACATGGTGGTGCAGCCGGTGATCGCCGAGATGCTACCTGGCGGGCAGGGCTACAAGGTGCGCTTCGGCGAGCCCTGGACCCACTTCCCGACCGACGACCCGGTCGCCGACACCGCTGCCATGAACCGCTGGATCGAAGAAGAGATCCGCAAGAACCCCGCGCAGTACCTGTGGGTGCACAAGCGCTTCAAGACGCGGCCGGCCGGCGAGGCCTCGCTGTACTGAGGCCTTCGGCCGGGCGCGGCCGGCGGCCCGGGCGGATAATCGCGCGATGCGACTTCACTTCACCAAGATGCATGGTGCGGGCAACGACTTCGTGGTGATCGACGCCACCCGTGCTCCGCTCGACCTCACGCCGGCGCAGCTGCGCCTCCTCGGTGACCGGCGCTTCGGCGTCGGTGCCGACCAGATCCTGGTCGTCGAGCGCACGGCCAGCCACGGTGTCGACTTCCGCTACCGCATCTTCAACGGCGCGAGCGGCGAGGAGGTCGAGCAGTGCGGCAACGGGGCCCGCTGCTTCGTCCGCTACGTGGTCGACCAGGGTCTGACCGACAAGTCCACCATCCAGGTGGAAACCATGAACACCCGGCTGGAACTGCGCCTGCAGGACGACGGCCGCGTCACCGTCGACATGGGCGCCCCCGTGTTCCCGCCGGCCCAGGTGCCGTTCGAGCCGAGCGGCCTGTCGGCCCGCAGCGTCAACGGCTTCGAGCTGTGGCCGCTCGACCTGAACGGGGTCACCGCCGAAGTGGCCGTGGTGTCGATGGGCAATCCGCATGCGGTGCGTTTGGTCGACGACGTGGACGCCGCGCCGGTCGATTCGCAGGGGCCGTTGATCGAGCGGCATCCCCGCTTCCCGCGCAAGGTGAATGCCGGCTTCCTGCAGGTGCTGGACCGCGGGCATGTGCGCCTGCGCGTCTACGAACGGGGTGCGGGCGAGACGCTGGCCTGCGGCACCGGCGCCTGCGCCGCGGTCGTCGCCGGCATCCGCCTCGGCCTGCTCGACGCGAAGGTCGACGTCGAGACCCGCGGCGGTCGGCTTACCATCGAGTGGCAGGGCGGCGATTCGAGCGTCCGCATGACCGGCCCCGCCGTGACCGTATTCCAAGGAGACATCGAGCTGTGAGCATGAACCTGCAAGGCATCACCGAAGACGACATCGCCAACTACCTGGCGAACACGCCCGGGTTCTTCGAGCGCCACGCCGAGCTGCTGGCCTCCATCCACCTCACCAGTCCGCACGGCCAGCGGGCCGTCTCGCTGCAGGAGCGGCAGATGGAGATGCTGCGCGACAAGCACAAGGGCCTGGAGATGCGGATCATGGAGATGATCCGCCATGGCCAGGAGAACGTCGCCATCGCCGACCGCCTGCACCGCTGGACGCGCGCGCTGCTGCTCACCCACGATCCGGTCGAGGTGCCGGCCGTGCTGGTGCGCGAACTGCAGCACCAGTTCCTCATCCCGCAGGCCGGCATCCGGCTGTGGGGCGTGGCTGAAGCCTTCCAGGGCCAGCCGTTCTCCCAGGCGGTGAGCGCCGATGCGCAGAGCTTCACCTCCAGCCTCACCACGCCCTACTGCGGCATGAACTCCGGCTTCGAGGCGTCGGGCTGGCTGGACGATGCTGCGGCCGTGACGTCCATGGCCCTCATCCCCCTGCGGGCCGACCTCGCCACACCGGCCTTCGGCATGCTGGTGCTGGGCTCGCCCGACCCGACGCGCTTCAGCGCCGACATGGGCACCGACTTCCTGGTGCGCATCGGTGATCTGGCGAGCGCGGGCCTGTCGCGCCTGCTGCCGACGGCCTGACCATGCCGCGCGGGGCAGTGGGGCAGACCCCGGCCGGCGCCACCCAGGCGTCTGCGGTGTCCGCGCCACCCGCTGCGCTGGCCGACGACATCGTTCGTCACCTGCAGCACCTGCAGGTCGAGCGTCGCCTGGCCGCGCGCACACTCGAGCTCTACCGGGAAGCGCTGGCGCGCCTGCAAGGCTACGCCGAAGCCCAGCCCGTCGACCTGCGGGCGGTGCAGGTCTTCCACGTGCGGCGATGGGCCGCCATGCTGCATGCCGGTGGCCTGGCGCCACGCAGCATCGCGCTGGTCCTGTCGGCCTGGCGGGGCTTCTATCGCTGGCTGGGCCACGACGGCCTGGTGAAGCTCAACCCGGTCGAAGGCGTTCGTGCACCCAAGGCCGCGGTGCCGCTGCCCAAGGCGCTGTCGGTCGACCAGGCCGTCACCCTGGCCGAGGCGCCGGGCGATGACGATGCGCCGGCGCTGGTGGCGCGCGACCAGTGCGTCGTCGAGTTGCTCTACGGATGCGGCTTGCGCGTGGGCGAGCTGGTGGGCCTGGACGTGAGGCCCGGCGCCGCCGCCGGCGGCTGGGTCGACGCGGCCGACGGCATGGCGCACGTCATGGGCAAGGGCAGCAAGCGCCGCGGCGTGCCGGTCGGCGGGCCGGCGCTGAAGGCGTTGGCCGCCTGGCTCGACGCGCGCCCCGGCATGGCGCGGCCCGAGGAGCCCGCCTTGTTCGTGAACCAGCGCGGCACGCGCATGACGGCGCCCCAAGTGCGCGGCCGGCTCAAGCGGCGCGCCTTGCAGGCAGGCCTGCCCACCCACGTCCACCCCCACATGCTGCGCCATTCCTTTGCCTCGCACGTGCTGCAGTCCAGTGGCGACCTGCGTGCGGTGCAGGAACTGCTTGGCCACGCCAACATCCGCACCACGCAGGTCTACACCAAGCTCGACTTCCAGCACCTGGCCAAGGTGTACGACGCCGCACATCCCCGCGCCAGGAAGCGCTGAATCGGCGCCGCCCGCCTTGCACGCGGCGACAATCGCGGCATGAAAACGATCACCCTGCGCGAAGGCAAGGACCGCTCCCTGCGCAAGCGCCACCCCTGGATCTTCCCCGGCAGCATTGCCAGCGGCAAGGCGGACCCGGGCGAGACCGTGCGCGTCAACGCCCCCGACGGCAGCTTCCTGGCCTGGGCCGCCTACAGCCCGGCGTCGCAGATCCGGGTGCGGGCCTGGAGCTTCATCGAGACCGAGCGCATCGACGCCGCCTTCTTCGAGCGCCGCGTGCGCGAGGCGGTGGCCATCCGGGCCCGCCTGCCGATCGCCAGCGACGGGGTGCGCCTCATCCATGGTGAGGCCGATGGCCTGCCCGGCCTCATCGTGGACCGCTACGGCGACACCTTGAGCGCCCAGTTCCTGTCGGCCGGCATCGAACGCTGGAAGAACGTCATCGCCGACCAGTTGCTCAAGGTCACCGGCCTCTCGCGCCTGTACGAACGCAGCGACGCCAGCACCCGCGAGCTGGAGGGGCTGCCCTCGGTGACGGGCTGGCTGCGTGGCAGCGGCGACACCGAGGTGACCATCCGCGAGCACGACTGGCGGCTCACGGTGGACGTGGCGGAGGGCCACAAGACAGGCTTCTACCTCGACCAGCGCGACAGCCGAAAGCTCTTCGCCGACACCGTGCGGCACTTCGGCTGCCAACGGGTGCTCAACTGCTACAGCTACACCGGCGGCTTCAGCGTGGCGGCGCTGGCGGGTGGTGCGGCGCAGGTGACGAGCGTCGACTCCTCGGGGCCGGCACTCGCCCGTGCCACACGACACGTCGAGCTCAACGGCTTCGATCCGTCGCGCCACGAAGCACTCGACGCGGACGTGAATGCCACCTTGCGCGAGTTCGTGCGCCAGGGCCGCCGCTTCGACGCCATCGTGCTCGACCCGCCCAAGTTCGCGCCAACCGCGGCGCATGCCGAGCGGGCGGCGCGCGCCTACAAGGACATCAACCGCCTCGGCTTCATGCTGCTGGAGCCGGGGGGCCTGCTGTTCACCTATTCGTGCTCTGGGGGCATCAGCGCCGATCTCTTCCACAAGATCGTCGCCGGCGCCGGACTCGACGCCCCGGCCGACGGGCTGATCTATGCCCGCACCGGCGCTGCGCCAGACCACCCGATGACGATCACCTTCCCTGAGGGTGAGTACCTGAAGGGCCTGGTGGTCCTCAAGCGCTGAAGCGTGCGGCGAGGGGGCGGCTTGCCCGCCGCTCAGCCCATGCGCACGCAGTCGCGGCCGGCGCGCTTGGCGGCATAGAGCGCCGCATCCGCGCGGGCCAGCAATTGCTCGATGCTCTCGTCCGGCTGGCACACCGCCACGCCGAGCGAAACCGTCACCTGCAGGTCCGCCGCCACGCGGCCCCAGTCGTGCCTGGCCACGCCGTCCCGCACACGCTCGGCCGCAAGGTGGGCCGACGATGCATCTTCGGTGGCGGTGAGCACCGCGAGGAACTCCTCGCCGCCGTAGCGGCCCAGCCGGTCGGTGTCCCGCATCTCGGCCGCGGCCCGCTTCGAGAAGTAGCGCAGCACCTCGTCGCCCACCTGGTGGCCGAAGCGGTCGTTCACCTGCTTGAAGTGGTCGATGTCGAGCAGGATGATGGCGAAGGACTGGCCGGTGAGTTCGAGCTTGCGGTGCTGCTGCGAGAGGAGCTCCATCACGCTGCGGCGGCTGAGGGTGCCGGTGAGGCCGTCGCGGTTGGCCCGGCGGTGCATCTTCTCGAACTTCTTGCGCAGCTTGGCGTTGCGCTGCATCAGCATGTCGCGCAGCTCGGCGCCGTACAGGTCGAGCAAGGTGCTGCGTGCCAGGATCAATGCGAACCATGCCACGCTGATCACGCGTTGGAGGCCTGTGTCCATCGGCAGGTCGAGGTGCAGGTCCGAGAAGCCGATCACCGCGCCCACGCCCACGGCGATCAGCGCGGAGGTGGCCAGCACGTGCGTTCGCGACACCTTCATCGCCCCGAACGCATGGATGATGAGCAGGTTCATCAGCAGGAGCACGCCGATGCCCGGCACCCACATCATGAACGCGAGGTTGATGGCCGAGTGCATCAACATCTGCGGCACCACGAGGTAGGGGTCGCTCAGGCTTTCGCTGCGACCGAGGCGCAGCAACAGCGAGAAAATGCCGCACGCCACCGCCCCGGCAGCCGCATACGTCCAGGGCACCAGGGCCTCCAGTGCGCCGGCGTGGGCCAGCCCCAGCAGCAAGGCCGTGTCGACGGTGTAGCTGATGAACACCACAGCCAGCATCTGCAGGCACTGGCGCTGCCGATCGGTGCGCCGCGCAGGGGTGGCGGACCGGGCGGCTTCGGCGCGGGGTTCAGCGGGGGTCGAGGCAGACATGGGCGGAGCGCAGCGGAAGGTCGGGCGTCGGTCGGGTGGCCGGCGATCGGCTCGTTATCGGCGTGCCGTGCCTCGGCTTGAACCGACGACATGCGGCAGTACCACCGCGGGCTCGAATTTGGCACGCTTCACGCTGAAGAACGCCTTCACGTTGCGCACATTGGCGTCCTGCGTGAAGAGGCGGTGCACCAGCGCGTCGTACGCAGGCATGTCGGCCACGTGCAGCACCAACATGAAATCCGGCCCGGGGGAGACACGGTAGCACTGTTGCACCGCCGAATCGGCCACGGCCCGGGCTTCAAATGCAGCCAAATGTTCAGCGCCTTGCCGGTCCAGCGTGACCTCGGCCAAGGCGGTGAGCCCGGCGCCGAGCCGCTCGCTCGACACGATGGCCACGCGGCGCTCGATGACGCCCGCCTCGACCAGCCGGCGAACGCGGCGCAGGCAGGTGGCGGGCGAGGTCTTGACCGCGGCGGCCAGGTCCTGGTTCGACAGCGAGGCGTCCTGTTGCAGCACCCCCAGGATGCGGTGGTCGGTGTCGTCCAAAGTCACTGGGATGGTGGATCCTTGCAATTCTGGTGACGACATGGGGGCCTGATTTCAGGATGATGTGACTTTGGTGGATTATTGCGATTGGGTGTGAAAGATGCAAACTCCCTTCACCGCTCGGCGCCTACCATCGCACACCTTTTCGCAGTTTCCGGAGCGTTCCCATGTGTGGCATCGTCGGCGCCGTCAGCACCCGCAACATCGTCCCCATCCTCATCGAAGGCCTGAAGCGCCTTGAGTACCGGGGCTACGACTCCTGCGGCGTGGCCGTGCACCAGTCGGGCCAGCTGCGCCGGGCGCGCAGCACAGCCCGCGTGTCAGAGCTGCAGGCCAACGTCGAGACCGACCATGTGCAGAGCGGCACGGGCATCGCCCACACCCGCTGGGCCACCCACGGCGCCCCCGCCGTGCACAACGCCCACCCGCATTTCTCGCACGGCCCGGCCGGAGACGCGAACATCGCCGCCTCGGGCCGCATCGCCGTCGTGCACAACGGCATCATCGAGAACCACGACGAACTGCGCTTCGAACTGAAGGCCAAGGGCTACGGCTTCGACAGCCAGACCGACACCGAGGTCATCGCCCACCTGATCGACCACCTCTACACCGGCGACCTGCTCGACGCCGTCCAGCGCGCCACCCTGCGCCTGCGCGGGGCCTACGCCATCGCCGTGTTCTGCCGCGACGAACCGAACCGCGTGATCGGCGCCCGCGAAGGCTCGCCGCTGGTGCTGGGCGTCGGTGACGGCGAGCACTTCCTCGCCTCAGACGCCATGGCCCTGGCCGGCGTCACCGACCGCATCATCTACCTGGAAGAGGGCGACGTCGTCGACGTGCAGCTCGGCAAGGTGTGGATCACGAGCCGCACCCCCGAAGGCCGCGCCTACGGCGCCGCGCCCGCCACCGCCGCGCAGGCCTTCCGCCCCGTGCAGCGCGAGGTGCGCATCGTCCACGCCCACACCGGCGCCGCCGAGCTCGGCCCCTACCGGCACTTCATGCAGAAGGAGATCTTCGAGCAGCCGCGCGCCATCGCCGACACGCTCGACGCCGTCGACAGCATCTCCCCCGACCTCTTCGGCGACGGCGCCTACCGCATTTTCAAGGACATCGACTCCGTCCTCATCCTCGCCTGCGGCACCAGCTACTACAGCGGCTCCACTGCCAAGTACTGGCTCGAGAGCATCGCCAAGATCCCCGTGAGCGTGGAGATTGCGAGCGAATACCGCTACCGCGACAGCGTGCCCAACCCACGCCAGCTCGTGGTCACCATCACCCAGAGCGGCGAGACCGCCGACACGCTGGCCGCGCTCAAGCACGCCCGCAGCCTGGGCATGGAACACACCCTGACCATCTGCAACGTGGCCACCAGCGCCATGGTGCGCGAGTGCCGCCTGGCCTACATCACCCGCGCCGGCGTCGAGATCGGCGTGGCCTCCACCAAGGCCTTCAGCACCCAGCTCGTCGGCCTCTTCCTGCTGACCCTGGCCCTCGCCCAGGTGCGCGGCCACCTCACCGAGGCGGAGGAACTCGCCCACCTCAAGGCCCTGCGCCACCTGCCCGTCGCCGTGCAAGCGGTCCTGGCGCTCGAGCCTCAGGTCATCGCCTGGGCCGAAGACTTCGCCCGCAAGGAGAACGCCCTCTTCCTCGGCCGCGGCCTGCACTACCCCATCGCCCTCGAAGGCGCCTTGAAGCTCAAGGAAATCAGCTACATCCACGCCGAGGCCTACCCCGCCGGCGAACTCAAGCACGGCCCGCTCGCCCTGGTGACGTCAGAAATGCCCGTCGTCACCATCGCCCCGAACGACACCCTGCTGGAAAAGCTCAAGAGCAACCTCCAGGAAGTGCGCGCCCGCGGCGGCGAACTCTTCGTCTTCGCCGACGCCGACACCCACATCGAGCCGAGCGAAGGCGTGAAGGTCATCCGCATGCCGGAGCACTACGGTGCCTTGTCGCCGATCCTGCACGTGATTCCCTTGCAGCTGCTGGCGTATCACACGGCGTGTGCGCGGGGGACGGACGTGGACAAGCCGCGGAACTTGGCGAAGAGTGTGACAGTGGAGTGAGGGATTGGGGCACGGGAGGGTACTTGTGGCGGCCGGCCCGGGATCGTTCCCCGCGGGCGGGTCCCTGACGCGGCCCCACGCGGAGCCTCATCCTGTCATTGCCTTCAAGAGCCGGCGCGTGCGCAACGGTCCCGGCCTCAACACATCGGTGCTGTCGATGAACTGATCCACGGCACCCACGCCGGGCAGCAGGGCGACGACCTCCGGGTCCCGGATTGTCGCGAGGAGTGCGGCGGCGAATCGGTCGCCATGGATCACCAGGTAGGGCCGTTCGTGGAACGGGCTGGCCTCGACCGGCAGGGTCGCCGTCAGGCCCAGCCCGTTGAACCTTGCCGCCACGGCGGCGTAGGCGTCTGACAGGTGCCTCTCGCGGGAGTGCCAGTCAGCGGCCTGCAGCACTCGCCGGAGCAGAGGCTCGAGGGCCGGCCCGCAGTCGAGGCGCTTGAACGCGGTGCCCAGCCACTTGCTGTAGGGGGCATACCGTCGCTCGACCAGGAAGCACAGGCGCATGAGGTCGCGCACGAGACGAGCCCCCACGACCATCGAACCGAGTTCGTCCCCGACGTCACCACAGCGGCCGACGAAGGCTTCTTCCTGCGAAATGCGGGTCCATTGGGCAGCCAGGAGGTAGCGCCACAGGTCGTCCGGATACCACTGCCACCGCTTGCGCACGGCATTCAGCTGCTGCAAGCCGTCGTGGAAGACCGCGCCGGCCGTGATGGACAGCAGCGTCTGTTGCGGGACGGCCAGCCAGTCCTGCACACGAGGCTGCTCTGTCGCGCCAACGCTCGTGTGGTCCCGCCAGAACTGCTCGAGGCTCTGCACGGTGACGAGGTGCTGTACTCGACCCGAGACCGCCGGAACCAGCAGGCGAACGCCGATGGCGTCGGGCGGACCGAAATGGGTGGGAATGCCGTTCTCCGCATGCGGGAGCTCGTCCGCCAGTCGCTCGTGGATCTGCTCGGCGTAGGCCTCCACGTCCGCCGGTGCAAGGAACAGCTGCAGACGTGGCCCCCAGTGGTGGTCCATCGACTGCGGCGTGTCGAAGCCCAGTACCTCCGAGCCGGTTCCCAACAGCGCAGCCGAATAGGCCACGTGGGGCCAATGCGTCGCCAGGATTGGAGCGACCGCCTCGTCGTGGAACTGCCGGCACAGCTGCAGGCCGGGAATGAAATGCGCCATGGATCAAAACTCGGCTGCCGGTGGGAGCGCGCCAGTTTGCCACTGGCGCATCGGCCGGTTGTTTTCAGGGCGCCTCCGAACGCGGCCTGACCGAGCCTTCCCTTCCACGGCATGCGTGCCCGATCAGTGACGTCGGGCGATTCGCCGCAATGCCTGATTCACATGCGGCGCCGCCGCTGGGTTGGTCGCTCGGACAGTGGTTTTGGACGTCTTCGGTAGCAATGCGAGCTGCCCACAAGACCAGGCCTTGCTTCATTCGATGTCTGGCCGATGGACAAGCGCCCCGAAGTTCGACTTCCAGACGCCGGCGTCGCCCAGTGTTCGTTTCGGACAAAGCGCTCGTCTAAGTCCGCGAGATCGAGATACCGCCGTCGACCAGCATGGCCGCGCCGGTCATGAAGGACGAGGCATCGGAAGCCAGGAACAGTCCTGCTTCGGCGATCTCATCTGGCCTGGCGAGGCGCTTCAACGCATGGATGCTCGCCACCTGCGCCATGGCCTCAGGCGTGCCGTTCATCTGGTGAGCCATCGGCGTGTCGGTGCCTCCCGGCAGAAGGGCATTGACGCGCAAGCCGCTGCTGCCGAATTCGGCCGCGAGTGCTTGCGTCAGCCCGACCAATCCCGCCTTGCTGGCGGCGTAGGCCGCCATGCCCGGAAAGCCCACGGTGTGGCCGACGAACGAGGAGGTGAACACCAGTGAACCTGCGCCGGTCTTGAGCATGGCCGGGATCTGGTATTTCGCACCGAGAAATGCGCTGGACAAGTTGGTCTCGAGCGCGGTGTTCCAGTCGTCCAGGGAAAGACGCGTCGTGTCACCACTGCCGGCCAGGGTGCCTGCGTTGTTGAAGGCGACGTCCAGCCGACCCCACACGGACTGGGCGACGTCCACCAGTTCGCGCGCATAGGCTTCCTGGCGCACGTCACCGGGCAGGCAGACGGCGCTTCCTCCACGCGCTTCGATCTCCGCCGTGAGTTCACGCAGTGCCGACTCGCCACGGGCGGCCAGCACGAGCTTCGCACCCTCGTCCGCAAACAGAAGTGCGGCAGCGCGGCCGATGCCGGAACTTGCCCCCGTGATGATGGCTACCTTGCCCTCGAGTCTCATGATCGCTCCTGTGATGAAGAGCGCGAGTCTGGCGAAGTGCGGCGTGATGCACTCGCCACTTCCGGACTTGCCATCTAGGGCGTGAGCGCGATGCTGCTGGCGACGCGTGCGGTTCGTCTTCGCGCACGTGGTGACGCCCGGTCGCTCGATGTGCATCACCCTTCTGCGGCACTGTCGGTGCGGTCGTCTGCCACCAGCCCAGGGTTTTCGAAGGGTGGGTCGAAATGACGTCCTCCGCCGAGGCGATGCAAGCCCCGAGGTCCCGCGCGCCGACGAGGGCCAATCGGTCCCATGACACCTTGACCCGGGCCGACTTCCAAGGCGCCGAAGCGCCGGATGAGACGGCAGTCAGCGGCCGGACAACTCGCGCACGCGACTTTCGTCATCCATACGCTGCCGCACCCCGCCGTCCTCCCCTGTGCCTTCGCGCATGGGCGCATGCAGGTTGCCTGAGGTGGCCGGCGCGGGCGGCGCGCGTTCGATCTGCAGCCGGTGGTACACGTCGGCCGACAGCCGCTCCGTGAGGTCCGGCAACCAATTGTGCGAGAGCACGGCGCCCGTGCCTTTCCATCCCACCGCGTGTTCCTCGGTGGGGTACAGCGACACGTGCACGATGGCGTCCGCCACCTTTGCCACGTCGTCGAGCGCGATCTGCTGCGGCGTGTGTCCGGTGTAGTTGGCGGCGTGCGTGAAGAGCGGCGTGTCCGTGGCCCAGGGCATGACCGTCGCGACCGTGACCTGCGGTGCCAGGCCCGCCAGCCGCAGCTCCTCGTTGAGTGCCCGACCAAGGGCCAGCACGCCGGCTTTCGTTGCCGAGTAGGAGGCTTGGTAGGCCAGCGGCAGCACGCCTTCGACCGAGCCCACATTGATCAGGGTGCCGCCCGTCGGCTGTTCGCGGAAGCGCCGCAACGCGGCATGGCTGCCGTGGATCACCCCCTTGAGGTTCACGTCGACGATGCGGTCATGGTCCGGCAGCGGGACATCCGTGAACGGGCCGATGGCGACCACCCCTGCGTTGTTGACCCACACGTCGATGCGGCCGAAGCGCTCGACGGCGGCGGTGGCGAGCCGTTCCATGTCCTGTGCCTTGCTGACGTCGACCGTGACGACCAGCGCCTGCCCGCCGGCGGCTTGCGCCTGGGCGGCCACCTCGTTCAAGACCTCGGTACGTCGGGCGGCCAGCACGACGTTCGCGCGAAGCGAGGCAAGGCGAAGCGCCGTGGCGCGGCCAATGCCGCTCGACGCGCCGGTGATGACGAAGGTCTTCTTCGCCAAGGGCTGGCGGTCGTCATCGCTGAGCCGGCCGGGTGTCGCGCAGCCACTGAGCAGAGCCATCGCAATCGTTGCCAGCAGCAGGGTCAAGGCGTTCATGCCGAACGCCGGCCCGGCGGCTGGGGCACGCAGTCCGTTCGCACATGTGCCGCGCGTTTTGGCAACCGTACTCAGGGCGATGAGTCCCGCCGATCGTCCGGACCGCGATGGGGGTCCCACCCTTCGGGCTCGGCACGCACGTGCATCAGGACGTTGGACAGGTCCTTGCTCGCTGCGTCGCGTTGTTCCATGCGGGCACTCCATGCGCTCAAGTGGCCACGTGGTGCGGCAATCGCCGTGCCCTTGTTCAAGGTGTTGCGCTCGGCCGCTCCGACCCGAGCTGCGGCCACGCGAGGTCTGCGGCGCAGGACCGTGCCTGCCCGGAGACGTACGCCTGAAAGCATTCGCTCCGGACCCGGCACCGTGCCGCAGACGCACGCTGCGTCAGACGTCGTGCCCGCAGCGGTCGGTCAACCGCGTGGCTTCGGCAGCATCTCCGGCGCCGGCCGCACTCCGGCGAACTCACGTTGGTAGGCGAACGTCAGCAGCTGGTTGGCCGGCGTGTCGAGCTTTTGCAGCAAGCGCGGATACAGATCGACTTCTTCATCCTGCTTCGCATGGCGCAGCACGGCGGCCTGCAGGGCGCTCACCTTGTCCGTCCAGGCCGCCTCGTCCTCGATCGAGGTGAGTTCGACCTCCGCGTTCATCACCTTGGCATGGGCCTGGTCGAGGTACAGCTTGTCCGATTCACTGACCAACCCGTGGCGCGCCAGGGCGGGATACAGGACGTTCTCTTCGGCGACCGAATGGGCCGTCAGTTCGTAGGCCAGCGTGCGCTGCAGGCGCTGTCGGCGCAGGTACGTCTTGTCGGTGCTGTCGAGGAGGCGGTCGAAGGTCTTGGCGACCAGCAGGTGATGTGCCTTGACCATGTCGAACCAGTTGCCGCCGCGCGCGGCGGTCTGGGCCACGGCATTGTGCAGGCCCAGCCAGGCCGATGACGCGGCGGCGCTGGCAATCAGGGTGCGTCGATTGAGGAGGGCTGAAGGGGTCATGGGAAGCCTCTGCGTTGAGAGCCGCTTGGGCGGCCGGGTTGCGGAGTGCCGGTCGCCGTGGGGCGGCGCCGCTCGTAGCAGAAGCAGAGCAATCGGCGTGCACCGCGTCCAGGACACACGGACGCACTTGGCGCAGCAGGTATGAAGAAAGCGCGCGGGGCGCCCCGGCCACCCGGCAGGGGTACACGGCCCAGCCCAGCGTCAGTGGCGTGGACGCGGATCGCCATGCAGTCGTCCGCCGAGCCGACCGGATCGGTCCGGAGGGCCGACGGGCAAGCGAGTTGCGGGGATCCGTCCACCAGGCGACGAGCCCGCGCGTCCTCTTGGCTGCCTGATGCCTTACGCCTGCCGGACCGATTCCATGTGCCCGTGCGGGCGCAGGCTGGGTACGTTGACCTCACGCAAGTCGATGCGCCGCCAGCGCGCCTCGGCGAAGCTGTAGACCGCGAAGGCCGCGAGGCCGAGGCCGATCGCCAGCAGCAGCAGGCTGCCGAACGGCATGCCCTGCAGCGCATCCAAGGCTTCCTTGAGGCCGGGCGGGTCGGTGGGCTCATAACGAGCGCCGCCCATGAACAGCAGCGCGGCGATGATCAGGAACACGATGCCCCGCGCGGCCAAGCCCACCTGCGAGATCGGTCGCACCCAGCGCATGACGTGCTCGGGGCATTCGAAGTAGCGCTCGAACCCGGCGCGCCATGCCTTCACCAGGTGGGCGATGCCGGTGCCCAGGGGAATCAGCGCGATGGCGTAGATGAGGAGGTTGGAGTTCTCGAACTCGAGCAGCCGCGAGAGCATGTCCCCGCCCGCGCCTCCGCCACCCCCACTCCCTCCGCCCGCACCGACGTCCACGCTGCTGACCAAGCTCAGCGCGAAGAACGCGAGCACCACGTGGGTGATGCCACTGGCGATCAGGGCGGCGCGGATGACCAGTCCCTTCAGGTCCGTGCCGTGGTTGTCCGTGTCGGCCAGGGCCTGGATCATCCGCCAGATGGCGTAGCCGATGAGGCCGACGAACACCGCCCACAACAGGGCCTGGCCATACGGTTCGCCCATCATCTGCTCGACGGCTCCTTTCGTGCTGACGTTGTCGCCGCTGCCCCGCGCCGCCTGAACGGCGAAGAAGGCGACGATCAGGTACACGATGCCGCGGGCGGCGTAACCGCTGCGCGCCAGCAGCTCCAGGCCCTGCGTGGAATTCACCTGCGTTGTTGCGACCTTGGTCATTTTGTTGTCTCCCTGTGAGCGCCGCTGGCATGGGCTGCGGCGGATCAAGGAGCAATCACCGTGCCCAGCGTTGGGCAGGTCATTCCGCCTGGCGTCCCAGGCGGCCCCGTTGCTGCCCCAAATCGCTGCCATCGCTGGCCGTAAGCGGCGACAGCGACGTCGACCCCACGGGAGGCGCGGCGGCGCGAGGGTCCGCACCGCCGTCCGAACTCACCGGCGAATGAACGCCAGCAGGTCCTGGTTGAGGCGGTCCTTGTGGGTGTCGGTGATACCGTGCGGGCCGCCGGCGTACTCGATCAGCGTCGCGCCGGGAACGAGCTTCGCGGTGGCGCGGCCGGTGGTCTCGATCGGCACGATCTGGTCGTCGTCGCCGTGAATCACGAGGGTGGGCTTGTCGATCTTCTTCAGGTCTTCCACGAAGTTGCTTTCGGAGAAGGCCTTGATGGAGTCGAAGGTGGCCTTGTGTCCCGCCACCATGCCTTGGCGCCAGAAGGAGTCGACGAGGCCCGGCGACGGCGTGGCGCCGGGCCGGTTGAAGCCGAAGAACGGGCCGGCCGCGATGTCCTTGTAAAGCTGGGCGCGGTTGTCGAGCGAGCCCTTGCGGAGCCCGTCGAACGCCGCCATCGGCACGCCGTTCGGGTTGGCCTGCGTCTTCACCATGATGGGCGTCACCGCGCTCACCAGCACCACCTTGGCGACGCGCTGGGTGCCGTGGCGGCCGATGTAGCGCGCAACTTCGCCACCGCCGGTGGAGAAGCCCACCAGCGTGGCCTTCGTGAGGTTCAGCTGCGCCATCACCGTGGCCAGGTCATCGGCGTACTGATCCATGTGGTTGCCGTTCCATGACTGGCCCGAGCGACCGTGGCCGCGGCGGTCGTGGGCGACCACGCGGTAGCCGTGGTCGGCGAGGAACATCATCTGGGCCTCCCAGCTGTCCGAGTTCAAGGGCCAGCCGTGACTGAAGACAACCACCGGGCCGTTCTTCGGGCCCCAGTCCTTGTAGTAGAGCGGCGTTCCGTCCCGGGCAGTGATGTGATCGGACGCGAATGCGGCGAGCGTCCGCGGGGCCGCTTCGGCCGCGGCCGGTGCGGCGCTGGCCGCGCTGGCGGCGACGGCGAGAGTGGAGGCGACGAAGAGCTGGGCGAGGCGGGTCATGGCGAGGTCCTGTCAGAAAGGTCAATGAAGTGCCTGTCGGCAGGATGAACTTTGAGGCGGAAGCCCTCGCCGCACATTGCATGGGGTACGGGCTTCTTGATCAATCGTTCAGGCCGTTCGTCTCGGGCGTCAAGGCTACGCTCCACCCGCACGTCGAGCCGATTGCAAGACGCGAAGGGCCGTCATCCTCTTGAGTGCGCCGCATCCGCGAGTGACGCTTGCTCGGTGCGTGACCCCAGGCCATGATGGGCCGAGGGCGTTGTCGCGTCGTACCCTCAGACCGGCGGCAGTTCGACCGGCTCAGCGCACGGCCAGCGACGAACCGGCGCCCGGACCGGACCCTCCACCGTGGCGCCGCGCCAGCGCGATGAGCAGGTGCATCCCGGCGCCCAGCAGCAGGAGCAGCACGCTGCCCATGCCCCACACCACCCAGGCCGCCACCGCCAGCCCGTCGGCCAAAGCCGGGGCTGCCTGCAACAGGCGGTCGATCAGCGGGCCCAGGCCGGTGACGAAGTCGCTGATCCACTGCAGGGCTTGAGGCGGCACCCAGGGTGACAGCCAAGCCGGCAGCGTGATGACGCCGGTCGCCGAAGCCGCTCCGGACAGCGCGCCAGCGGAGGCGATCGTCCATGCGGCGACGGCATGAACGGCCCAGGCCGACAGGGACCAGAGCGCGATGAGCGATGCGACGACGAACCAGCTGAGGGCATAGAACATGGTTGGGCTTTCTCGAGTGTTTGAACGCTCTGCAGTGTGAAGACGGCTTGGCCTCGGATCAACCAGACGGATGCGCACGGCTAGTTCGCTTTTGCCGCACCGGATCGCAGGGGTTGCAGCGTTGAGCCGCGAAGCCTGAAGTCTGCATTCGCGGACCGGCCATGCGCTGGGTGCGCTTCATGCTGCGGCGCATTGGCCTTCTCATGCCGCACGCCGAGGTCAGCATGTCCGACGTGATCCCGCGTTGCGGCTCCGTGTCCTGCGACGGTGTATCCAGCTGGCCGAAGGCGACGCCCGGGTCGACGATGGGGAGTGGATCGTGCTTGCTGCCGCGGTCGAGCACTGGGGCTTGCAGCACGAGATGCTGCGGGCGTCCGCCCCGAGCTGAGCGGGCGACGCGGGCGACCGCTGCGAGATGCCGGCGCTCAGCGAGGCGGTCGCTCCGTCGGGGGTGCTCGACGCGATGAAGACGCCGGACCTTCAGCCGATGCGCCCTAGCGCCGCTTTCTCCCCGTACCGGCTTCCTTCTTCAACCGCAGCGCATCGACCACCAGCGAGAACGCTGGTGAGGGCTGCCGACGGCTGGGGTAGTAGAGGTGGTAGCCCTCGAACGGCGGGCACCAGTCCTCGAGCACGCGGACCAGGCGGCCCTCGATGAGGTGGGGGGAGAACTCCTCCTCCGGAAGGTAGGCGATGCCGAGCCCGGCCAGTGCCGCCTGAACGATGTGCGGCGTGCTGTTGAGGGTCACCTGTCCTTCGACCCGGACGTTCAACTGCTTGCCCCGCCGTTCGAACTCCCAGACGTACAGGCCGCCGTGCGTGGGGAAGCGCATGTTGATGCAAACGTGCGCGGTGAGGTCTGCGGGCGACTTGGGCTTCGGGCGCCTGGCGAAATAGTCAGACGTGGCGACGGCGGCCATGCGCAAGGGCCCGCCGATGGGCACGGCGATCATGTCCTTGTCGATGGTGTCACCCAGGCGCACCCCGGCATCGAACCGATCGGCGACGATGTCCCTGAAGCCGTAGTTCACGTCGAACTCCACCTGGATGTCCGGGAACGACTGCAGCAGGGGCGTGATCTTGGGAAGCAGCGTGCTGCGCAGCACGTGGTCGCCGCAGGTGATGCGCACCGTCCCGGCGGGCTTGTCGCGCAGCTCCGACAACACGCCGAGCTCCGCCTCGATCTCGTCGAAGCGATGGCCGATGGCTTTCAGCAGCCGCTCGCCCGCGATGGTGGGAGAGACGCTGCGCGTGGTGCGCGTCAACAGCCGGATCTCGAGGCGGGCTTCCAGGCCGCTGATCGCCTGGCTCAAGGCCGATTGCGTGACGCCCAGCAGTGCTGCGGCGCGCGTGAAGCTCCCTTCGCGTGCAACCGTCACGAAGGACAGCAGGTCATTGAGGTTTCGTCTCACCATGATCGGGAGTCTCTCACGCGGCGGGATTAGCTCAGCTAATAAACCCAATAAGCATTGAGTAGCTAGTCAGGTAAGTGCACGCCCGGGAAAATTCCGCCCATGCCGACGAAAGGTCGGTGCCGACGAACCCGTGCAGAAGGAATCCACCGTGGACACGAACAATGAATCTCGCAACGCAACGCCCTCGGCCAGCCGTCGCAACTTGCTCACGGTGGCGGGCGTGAGCCTCGCGTCCTTGAGCGTGGGTTCCGCCGCTGCGGCCCCGGCCGGCCCCGATAGCGAGGTGCGGCTGGGCAGCACCTGGGACAAGACCTTCCCGCGCAGTGCCAAGGTCGAGCACCGCAAGGTCACGTTCAGGAACCGCTACGGCATCGTCCTGGCCGCGGACGTCTACCAGCCGCGCAACGCGAAGGGCAGGCTGCCTGCGATCGCCATCGGCGGCCCGTTCGGCGCGGTGAAGGAGCAGTCGTCGGGGCTCCATGCCCAGACGCTGGCCGAGAGAGGCTTCGTCACGGTCGCGTTCGACGGCTCCCATACCGGCGAAAGTTCGGGCATTCCCCGCAACGTCGCCTCGCCTGACATCAACACCGAGGACTTCAGCGCAGCGGTCGACTTTCTCGGCCTGCAGCCGAACGTCGATCGCGAGCGCATCGGCATGCTCGGCATCTGCGGATGGGGCGGCATGGCCTTGAGCGCGGTGGCCGTCGACAAGCGGGTGAAGGCGGTGGCCGTGAGCACCATGTACGACATGACGCGGGTGATGTCGAAAGGCTATAACGACAGCATGACGTCCGAGCAGCGGGCCCGGGTACTCGAGCAGCTCAGCCGGCAGCGCTGGACGGACGCCCGTAGGGGAGCGCCCGACTACCAGCCCGCCTACAACAAGGAGCGTGCGGGAGCGCAGTTCCTCATCGACTATCACGACTACTACATGACGCCGCGCGGGTATCACGCGCGGGCGGTGAACTCGGGCAACGCCTGGACGCGGACGACGCCGCTGTCGTTCATGAACATGCCGATCCTCACGTACATCAAGGAGATCGCCCCGCGACCCATTCTCTTCATCCATGGAGAGAAGGCCCACTCACGCTATTTCAGCGAGACGGCCTACGCCGCCGCGGCGGAGCCCAAGGAGCTGGTCATCGTCTCGGGGGCAAGCCACACCGACCTGTACGACCGGGTCGACATCATTCCGTTTGACAAGCTGGCGTCGTTCTTCACGCAACATCTGGCGTCTGCATGACACAGCGGACGGAGCCCGCCGATGGGCCGGCGCACTGGGGCGGCGTGTTCGCCATGTCGCTGTGCGTCTTCGCGCTCGTGGCATCCGAGTTCATGCCCATCAGCCTGTTGACGCCCATGGCCCGCGACCTGCTGGTCAGTGAAGGGATGGCCGGACGAGGCATCGCCATCTCGGGCGTGTTCGCCGTGCTGGCGAGCTTGTCGATCGCCAAGCTGGCCGGCACCATGGACCGCAAGATCGTGCTGCTGGTGCTCACCGTCCTGATGGGCGTGTCCGGGGCCGTGGTGGCGTTGGCCCCCAACTATGTTGTGTACATGGCAGGGCGTGCGCTCATCGGTGTGGTGATCGGCGGCTTCTGGTCGATGTCGGCGGCCATGGCCATGCGCCTCGTTCCGCCTCGCCAGGTGCCCAGGGCCCTGGCGATCTTCAATGGGGGCAACGCGCTCGCGACGGTGATCGCGGCGCCGCTCGGCAGCTACCTGGGCGCCGTCGTCGGATGGCGGGGCGCGTTCCTCGCCCTGGTGCCGGCGTCCATGCTCGCCTTGGCCTGGCTGTGGTTGGCATTGCCTGCGCTCCCGGCCGGCCCGCGTTCGGCTGCTGCAGGCAACGGGTTCAAGCTGCTCAAGCGCCGTGCCGTGCTCTATGGCCTCGCGGGCTGCGGCGCCTTCTTCATGGGGCAGTTCACCTTGTTCACCTATGTGCGGCCATTCCTCGAATCCGTGACGCAGGTCGACGTGCCCACGCTGTCGCTGCTGCTCCTGCTGGTCGGCGTCATGGGTGTCCTGGGCACCGCCATGATTGGCGCGCTGCTCAGGTCCAGCCTGCACGGCACGCTCATGGTCGCTCCCACGCTCATGGCCGGGGTGGCCCTGGCCTTGATCCCGCTCGGCGCGGAGGTCGTTCCCGTCGGGCTGCTGCTCGGTGTGTGGGGATTGATGGCGACGGCGACCCCGGTGGGATGGTGGAGCTGGGTCGCGCAAACCATGCCGGACGATGCCGAGGTGGGGGGCGGCTTGATGGTGGCCGTTGTCCAGCTCGCCATTGCCCTTGGCTCCACTCTGGGCGGCGTGCTGTTCGACGCCCGAGGCCTGGGGAGCACGTTCGCTGCGAGTGCCATTGTCCTCGTGATCGGCGCATGGCTCACCTTCAAGGCGTCGCGCCCACAATGGCGTCGAGCGGCATGATGCTGCTTCCGATGAAAGGAACCCCGATGGCTCAGTCGAACGCGGGTGCCGACCCAGGCCGCCTTGGCGCGCAGAGCGCCGTGCGACGTCGCGGACCTTGGCGCGGCGCATCGCTGCGATCGCGCATGCTGCCGCTGCTTTTCGCCGCAGCGGGGGGCGTTCATGCCGCTCAGCCAGCGCGCGAGGCATCGTCCCCGGCGCCCACGAGCAGTTCACCAACCACCGGTTCACCGACCATGACAAGGACACCCGATGAATCACGCAGGTGGATGACCGTCGGCGAGCGTCGGTTCGCCTTCACCCTGGCCGACACCGACACCGGTGCCGCTCGCGCCCTCGACGCCATGCTGCCGCTCACCCTCGACATGGAGGAGCTCAACGGCAACGAGAAGAAGAAGGACTTGCCGAACGCGCTGCCGACCCAGGCGGTGCGGCCGGGCACGATCCGCAGCGGCGACATCCTGCTGTGGGGCGGGCGCACCGTCGTCGTCTTCTACATCACCTTCGAATCGCCGTACGCGTACACGCCTCTGGGGCACGTGGACGATCCGGCGGGCCTGGCGCAGGCGCTTGGCAGGGGTGACGTGCGAGTCGTGTTTTCCAGGAGGTAGCTCGGCCTGCGTCGGGGCCACACCGATTGACCCTCGCACCCGCACGTTGCAGGCCGGCAGCGGGGCGCCAGCCGCTGGCTGCGGCACTGGGCAGCCCTTCTGCGGTTTCCGGTCGTCGAGCCGGGCGCATCCTCTGGATGGGCAGACATTGGCGACGGCCGCTGCAGCCGCTCGACCGCATGCTACGGGCCTATCGTGCCCTGCGCGGCCGGTTCACGGGCCCGCCGAGTGTGGAAATCAGGGCGCTCCGCTCTGGCTTGTCCATCGGTGTTCAAGACCGCCGGGTTCGCCCGCTCTTCTGGCCGCCCGCGGGCGCCCTGTAGCGCAACCCGGAGTGACCACGGAAGCAGGGTTGCAGCGCGCCCGCAGGCCGATCATCGGAGGCCGATTCGTCGATGAAGCAGTGAAGCGCTTCATCGACGGGCCTCCGATTCTTGGGCCGCCCTAGGCGGCCCGGCCTGTACTCATCGGGCGCGCGTCACGCGCACCGTGTTCAGGCCGTCCGACAGGCTGAACTCGAACCGCCCGCCCGCGGGCAGGCCGCCCACCGGCACCGAGACGCTGCCGCCCTGCAGGTCTTGCGCGAGCGTGGCGCGACCGGTGCCCACATGCGTGACGCTGAGGTACGGATAGCGGGCGTGGTCCCAGGTCACGCGCAGGCTGCCGTTCTGCTCCAGCGCCTCCACGCTCGGGGTGGGCAGAGCGCTGACGCCGGTCGCGCCTTGGGAGGACGGCTTGGCGAGCGCACGGCTGGTGGCGTTCGATTGCGCCGGCATGATCTCCTGCCCGTCACGCAGGATAGTGACGCTGTAGATGGCGCCCGGGTGCGGCAGGGTGAAGGCGAAGTGCGACGCATCGGACTCGTGATCGAGCTCCTGCGTCGCGAACGGGTAGTCCACCACGCCGCTCGCCGAGGTGATGCGCAGGACGTAGGGTCCGGGCTGCGGCAGTTCGGCCTCGCCCACCAGCGACTTCATCGGCGACAGCTGGGCCCGGCCGGCCTCGATTCGCCCGCTGACCAGCAGCAGCTCCTGCGGGCCGGTCGCGACCGGGCTCACCACGGCCTGGGCAGTCGTGCGGTCCGCCGGCGTGAGGTGGACCTGCATGCGCCGGTAGTTGTAGTCGGAGAAAGTGTCACCACTGCAGTAGCTCATCATGTCGTAGCGGTCCGTGGGGCGGGGATCGACGAAGCCGCCGGTCTCCAGGTTGTACCCCCAGATGAAGCGGCCCGTCGTACCCAGGCGGCCGTTGGGGTAGGGGTAGGACGGGTCGGTGCCGGCCGGCCCGCCGCAGGGCGCGTGCGGCAGGCTGAGGTTGTGCCCCAGTTCGTGCGTGAGCGTCTGCAGCACGCCGAGCGAGTTGTTCGGCAGGTCGAAGCCGAGCGCGGCGTTGCCCGGCATGTAGCCCAGGCCGGCCAGGCCATAGGTGCGCTTGGGCATGAAGCCGTAGTAGTAGGTCTGGCGCGAGGCCTGCTCCATCAGCCGGAGGCTGGCCAGCTCGGACAGCACCTTGTTGAAGGCCGTGCTCCACGCCGACTCGGTGGTCGGCAGGCTGGTGATGGCCGTCGACACGTACGGCGCGCGCACGCGCACCGCGACGCTGGCCGCCGGCACGCGGGCCTGCACATAGCGGTCGACACCGGTAGCGACCTGGCCGGTGGTGCCGCCCAGCTGCACCGGCACGGCGACGAGGGTCAGTGCCGTGCCACCACCGACGCGCGGCGTGATGGTGGTCGGCGCCTGCCCGTTGGCCAGGCTCACCGTCATGCGGATGCCCGCCTGGACGGCGCTCGCCGGCACGAGGGCGGTGTAGGCATTGGTGGCCGTCGGCACCTCGGGCATCGCGCTCGGCAAGGTGCCCGCGGGGGCCGTCAGCTCGATCTGGCGGAGCAGTTGGCCGGTGGCGCTTTCCACACGCAACACGCCCGTGGGCTTGGGCTGTTGCGGCTGCGTCGTCGTGGCATGCACGCGAACCATGACGTTCTTGTTCGACACCAGGACGAGCTCGCGGTCGTCGCTCGGGAAGACGAACGATTGGGCGAGGTCGATGCGCGCGACGCGGGCTGCCGATGCGGGGGCCGGGGCGGGTGCGGGCGTCGGTGCGGGAGCCGGTGCCGGCGTCGGCGCAGGGGCTGGCGCGGGCGCCGGCGTCGGAGCGGGCGCGGGGGTTGGCGCCGGAGCGGGGGCGGGGCCCGGCGCCGGTGCGGGTGGCGGCGGCGGCGGAGGAGGCGTCGGCGCCGGCGGGGGTGAGGTCGTCGTCAAGACGTAGCAGGCCTTCATCGACCACGGCGCGGGGTTGCGACCGAAGAAAGCCGACGTGCACTGGCCGGCGCCGTTCACAGTCCGGACCACCCATCGGCCCGAGGCACCGTAACGGACCGACTGCGGGCCGCTGGTCGTGAAGGATTGGCCCTGATAGGCGATGCGGGTCCAGGTGTCGGCCGCTTCCACCTGGATGGGGTCGTCCACGGGAGCCTGGGCCTTCGGATCGACCACGGCCTGCTCACTGTTGCCGTCACCTCCGCCGCAGGCGGTCAGCGCGACCATGGCGCTCAGGGCGCCCACCAGTCGGAGGCGCTGGATGCGGGAGGTTGGGGTGAGCGGTGGCAACGGTAGCGGAAGCTGCGCGTTCCGGGTCGGGTCGTAGGTCATGTTCGCGGTGGGCCGTGATGGTCGATCGCGAATTAGCTCACGATCCCCTGCCATGCCGCAGCGGATTACCCCTCGTTCTCGCTACCGCCTGTAAGCAGCTTGCCGGGTCCCGCTCAGCTGCATCGAGGATAAGCGAGGTGCCTGGGTTGTGGATGATGCGTCGGCACGCCTTGTTCAAGGTCAAGCGGCTCGCAGGATATCGGCTTCGACTTCAGCGGCGGGCCGATCAACATCGAGAAACGCTCGTTACAAGCGGGGCCTGTTGTGACGCTGTCGGAGCCGTTGGATACGGGCCCTGCCGGAGCGCGTCGCAGGCCGCAAGCCTGCTCGGGCATTGTTCGGACGCAACCGTGGCGAGCAACGCGGCGGCGCCGCGCGCTTTACGGCTCAGAGGCGCTGCTGCGTCTCCGCGTCGAAGAGGGAGGCTCGGCTGGCGTCAATGCGCAGTCCCACGCGCTGGCCCACCATGGGCTCCTCACCGACCGGCATCGTCACGGACACATCCCGCCCTTGCAGCGAAACCCAGACCACGACATGCGAGCCCATCGGTTCGACGAGCGTGACCTGGCCTTGCCCGCTGGCCCCGACGCCAGCGTCGAGCGTGATGTGCTCCGGCCGGATGCCAAGCACCACGTCGCGCCCATTTGCGCGAGGGACGCTGAACCCGCAGCCCTCCATGGGGACCAGCAGCGGAAGTCGTTCAAAGAACGCCGCACCAGAAGCGTCCACCCGCAGCTCCCCTTCGATGAAGTTCATGCTCGGCGAGCCCAGGAACCCGGCCACGAACATGTTGGCCGGACGCGAGTAGACCGCTGATGGCGTGTCGATTTGCTGGATCTTGCCGCCCCGCATCACTGCGACTCGATGAGCCAGTGTCATGGCCTCGACCTGGTCATGGGTGACGTAGATCATCGTCGAGCCGATCTCCTGGTGCAGCTGCTTCAGTTCCCGCCGCAGCTCCGCCCTCAACTTGGCATCGAGGTTCGACAGCGGCTCGTCGAACAGGAACACCTTGGCTTCGCGGACGAGTGCTCGCCCGATCGCCACCCGTTGACGCTGTCCCCCGGAGAGCTGCGACGGCTTGCGGTCCAGAAGCTCGCTGAGGTGCAGCATGGCGGCAGCTCGCCCCACGCGTTGCGCGATCTCTCGCTTGGGCACGCCGTTGATGCGCAAGCCGAACGACATGTTGCGCTCAACGTTCATGGTGGGATAGAGCGCGTAGCTCTGGAACACCATGCCGATGGAGCGGTCCTTCGGGTCTGCCCACGTGACGTCCTGCCCCCCGATGTCGATGCGGCCGCTGTCCGCTTCCAGGAGACCGGCAATGGAGTGCAGCAGCGTGGACTTGCCGCAGCCCGATGGCCCGAGCAGCACGAGGAACTCGCCCTCGCGGACGTCCAGGTCGAGATTCTCAAGGATGGGCACCGAGCCCATCTTGACTTGCAGTGCTTGTACGGAAACTCGGGACATCGGGTTCAACCTTTCACGGCACCGGCCGCAATGCCTCGCACGAACCATCGGCCCGAAACGAGGTAGATGAGCAGCGGCACGAGCGAGGTGAGCACCGTGGCTGCCATGTTGACGTTGTAGAGGCGCTCGCCCGTGGTCGTGTTGATGACGTTGTTGAGTTGCACCGTCATGGGCAGGTTCTCGCTGCCGGCGAAGACCAGACCGAGGATGAAGTCGTTCCAGATGCCGGTCACCTGCATGATGACGGCCACGACGAGGATGGGCAGGGACATCGGCAGCATCAGCTGCAGGAAGATCCGCCAGAACCCCCCGCCATCGATGCGGGCCGCCTTGAAGAGTTCGTTGGGGATCGAGGCGTAGTAGTTGCGAAAGAGCAGCGTCATCACCGGCATGCCGAAGATGGTGTGGATCAGCACGATGCCTGGCAGCGTGCCGAAGAGCGACATGCTGGCAAACGCGCGCACGAGCGGAAACATGATGACCTGGTACGGCACGAACGCACCGATCAGCAGCACGGCGAACAACACGGTCCCGCCACGAGGCTTCCAGAATGACAGCGCATACCCGTTGAGTGCCCCCACGAAGATCGAGAGCACCGTGCTTGGCACGACGATGGCGAGTGAATTGAGGAAGCCGCCGCGGATGCCGTTGCATTGCAACCCGGTGCAGGCGGATGACCAGGCCACCGCCCAGGGCTCCAGAGTGATGCGGATCGGCAGCGAGAAGAGGTTGCCCAGACGGATTTCCTCCATGGGCTTGACCGAAGTGATGAGCATCACGTACAGCGGAAACAGGAAAAAGGCTGCGGCCGAGAGGAGGAATGCATAGATGCCAAGGCGGGCAGGCGTCCACACGGTGCGTCGGGGGCGCGCGGCCGGGCGCGTGACGGCGGATGGGTTCATCGTGCGTTCGTGCAGGCCGGAAGGTGTTGTGGCGCTCATCGGTGGCCTCCTTGGCGGGCGGCGCGCGAGCGGGCGTACATCCACGGCGCCAGCAGGGCGAGGACGGTCAGGAGCAGCACGGTGGAGGCGGCCGAGGCGAGGCCGATGTTCGAACGACCGAACAGGTGGTCCATGATGAATTTGCCGGGCACTTCGCTCGCAAGACCTGGGCCGCCCTGGGTCATGGCGATCACGACGTCGTAGACCTTGATGACGCTCACCGACAGCAACACCACGGCGGTGCCGATCGACGGGCCCAGTTGGGGCAGCACGATGCTCAGGTACACGCGCCACGTGGGGATGCCGTCGATGCGGGCGGCCTTCCACAGGCTGTCGTCGATGCCGCGCAGGCCGGCCAGCAACAGCGCCATGACCAGACCGGAGGCCTGCCACACGGCGGCGAGCGCGATCGCGTAGATCACCTTGTCCTGCGTGGCAATCCAGTCGAAGGTGAAACTCTCGAAGCCCAGGCTGCGCACGGTGGACTGGATGCCCAGCTCGGGGTTGAGCAGCCATTGCCAGATGAGACCGGTGGCGACGAACGACATCGCGTACGGGTAGAGGAAGATGGTGCGCAGCACGCCCTCACCCGCCACCTTCTGATCAATGAAAACCGCCAGCAGGAATCCGAGGACGAGGCAGGCAACGATGAACGCCAGGCCGAAGAGGGCCACGTTCTCCAGGGACAACAGCCATCGGTCCGAGGCGAAAAGCCGCAGGTACTGGCTCATGCCGACGAAGTCGTTCGACGGCAGCGTGCGCGAGCTGCTCACCGACACCCGTACCGACCAAAGCACGGTGCCGACGTAGGCGAAGAGCACGGTGACGACCATCGGCAGCATCGCGGCGTAGACCATGCCGTGACGCCGCCACAGGCCGCCGAGGCAGGCGGCGGAGTTCACCCCTTGACCGCCGCACTGAAAGCCTTAATTGCCTCGTCCGCCGACTGGCTCGTGTTCCAGTACGTCGTGACAACGTCCTGGAGTGCGCCGCCGACGTCGGGCGACACAAGCATCTCGGGGTTGGGCAGCTGGCGTGCCTTGTCCTTCATGATCTGCAAGCCGGCCTGCGCGCAGATGTCCATCGACTTGGCGTCGACATCCGTGCGGATCGGGATGGATCCCTTCCTGCTGTTGAAGGCCACTTGGGTGGTCGGGGAGGTGATCGTCGTGGCCAACAGCTGCTGCGCCTTGATCTGCGCCGCGTCGCTCGTCTTGGGAAAGACGAACACATCGCCGGCGACGATGTACGGTGACTTCGGACCGAACCCGGGGAAGCAGCCGAACTCCTTGCCGGCAGTCTGCTTGGCCGCCTGGAACTCGCCCTTGGCCCAGTCGCCCATGATCTGCAGGCCGGCCTTGCCGTTGATGACCAGGGAGGTGGCATCGTTCCAGTTGCGGTTCGGCGAGCCTGGGTCAACGTAGTTCTTCAGCCGCTTGAATGACGACACCACGTTCTTGAATGCCGGCGACGAGAGTGCCTTGGCGTCCCCCTGGTACACCTTGAGGAAAAGGTCCGCACCGCCGACGTGGGCGAGTAGCGCATCGAAGACGAGCTTTTCCTGCCAGGGCTGGCCGCCGAACGCGACGGGCGTGATCCCGGCGGCCTTGAGCTTGTCGAGGGCAGCGAAGAACTCGTCGATGTTCTGCGGCTCGCCCTTGATGCCCGCCTTGGCAAACGCCGCCTTGGAATAGAAGAACCAGCCCGACATGTGGATGTTCACGGGAACGGCATAAAAGTGGCCGTCAACCTTGATCGAGTTGAGGATCGGCGTGGGCAGGATCCGGTCCCAGTCGTTCTTCTTCGCCACCTCATCGACGTTGTTCAGCAGGCCGCCCTTGACGACGTCGATGAACTGCTGTGACGTGTTGAACTGGGCCGCGGTGGACGGGTTGCCGCCCACCATTCGATTGATTGCGGTGGCCCGCGCCGGTTCGCCGCCGGCGATGGCGTTGTCGACCCAGGTTCCGCCGGCGGCCTTGTACGCCGAGGCCAGCTCCTGCAGTGCGGCCGACTCACCGCCCGAGGTCCACCAGTGGATGACCTCTGCCCGATTGGGCTGGGCCTGCGCCGCGCCGATCGAGAGGGCAACGAGGCAGACGCCGGCCGCGAGCGAAGTGAAACGGTTCATGTCGGAAACTCCTGCAATGTGAGGCCTGGCCCCGGGGTGTGTATTTGCAATGACGCAGTCTCAGGCGCCGCGTCTGCGCCTTTCGAGGAACGCCTTCATCGCGAGTGCGCTGTCCTTTGGCGTGCGCCGCTGGGTCGCGTAGTCGACGTGCACGACGCCGAAGCGTTTTTCGTAGCCGTACGACCATTCGAAGTTGTCGAGCAGAGACCAGGCGAAATAGCCCTTGACCTGCACGCCGGACCGCATGGCTTGGTCCACCGCGGCGATGTGGCTGTTGAGGTAGCGAAGCCGCTGCTCGTCCCCCACCCGACCATCGACCACCTTGTCATCGCTGGCCATGCCGTTCTCTGTGATGTAGATGGGTGGCAGACCTGGATAGCGGTGCTTGAATTCAGTCAGGAGGTCGCGCAGTCCGGCCGGGTAGACGACCCAGCCCATTTGGGTGTGTTCCACGCCGTCCATCGGGACTTCGACATACCCGGCCGCCGCGTCCGCCTGAACCTGTGCGCGAAAGTAGTAGTTGATGCCGAGATAGTCCATGCGCGTAGCGATGGCCGCCATGTCGCCTGCCCGAACGGGGGCGGCGACGCCAGGCCAGAGCTCCTTGAGCTCGGCCGGATACGTGCCGAGCAGCAAGGGGTCCAGCACCCAGGTGTTCGCATGCGCATAGGCCAGCGTGGCGGCGTGGGCGTCCGCGGCCGAGTTGCTTTTCGGTACCACCGCATTGACATTGCTGACGAGGCCGATCGGGGCCTTGTCGTTGGCACGGATCGCGGCGGAGGCCACGCCATGGCCGAGCAGCAGGTGGTGCATCGCGTCGACGGCGTACTGCACGCACTTCATGCCCGGCGCGTGTCGGCCCGTCGCATGTCCCAGGTAGGCGGAACAGTAGGGCTCGTTCAGCGTGGTCCAGGCGTTCACACCGCCGGTCAGCTCGCGGCTCAGCAAGTCGGCGTACTCGGCGAAGCGAAAGGACGTGTCGCGGCTGAGCCATCCGCCACGGTCCTGCAGATGCTGTGGCAGGTCCCAGTGGTAGAGCGTGAGGAAGCGTTGGAGACCGCGGCGCTCCAACTGCTCGATGAGACGCTTGTAAAAGTCGAGGCCCCGGTGGTTCGGCGTGCCGTCGACATTCATCACGCGGGTCCACGACACCGAAAACCGATAGGCGTCGAAACCGAGGTCGACGAGCAGCTGCAGATCGGTTTCCCAGCGGTTGTAGTGATCGCACGCCACTTCGCCGCTGTCGCCGTTGTGCACAGTGCCGGGCACCAGGCAGAAGGCATCCCAGATGGAAGGGTGGCGGCCGTCTGCATGGACGGCGCCCTCGATCTGGTACGCCGCCGTCGCGGCGCCGAAGAGAAAGTCGCGGGACCACATTGCCGAAGCGGAGGGTGGGGCGATCGTGAGGAGGTCGGGGTTGAACAACAGGTCACCTTGAAAAGAAGCGAAACCGGTTGTTGATATGTATGAAACCGGTTCCAAAAGCATATTGAACCAGTGCTGCGGATGTCGTGTGTTCAGGGAAATCCCTTGGCTGTGAGTGTTTGCACGGGGCGGCGTTGAGCCCTGTCCAACGCCGGGGCCGCTGCGGACGTAGGATGGACAGGGCCTCGATCGATGTCT
The DNA here is from genome assembly GCF_964253025.1 of Rhizobacter sp. LjRoot28. Classification (NCBI taxonomy): domain Bacteria; kingdom Pseudomonadati; phylum Pseudomonadota; class Betaproteobacteria; order Burkholderiales; family Sphaerotilaceae; genus Rhizobacter; species Rhizobacter sp. LjRoot28. Next base: position 3,914,893 of record NZ_CAXUQC020000001.1, on the reverse strand, counting down.
ATGGCGCCTCGTGTCGTGGTCTCGGTCATGCGTTGCCGATGAGGCCTTCCTCGCGCGCCAGCCAAGGCCCCCGAGGTGACGCATGGCTTGCCGACGCTCCTGTCGCCTACCGAGATGACGGCGTATGCGGTCGCTCGAGAAGCAGGGCGCGAGCGCCGAGGCGGGACCCGAGCCTCTTCCGAGGCTGCGCACGTTAGCGCGCTGAGCGGCGCGGGTGCTCGCCGGCCGAACGCTGCCGATCAACGGGCAAGCCCCGCAGCTTCACGAACGCCAAACCCGCCATCACTGCGTCGTTCAACGCGTTGTGCGCATCTCGCGGCGGGATGTCCAGATCGGCCATGATGGTGGCGAAGCGCAGGTCGATCGTCTGGCCCCGGGCACTCGCCTGCAGTCGGCGAAACTTGTGGTCGTAGTACATGCCGGAGACCTCGATCTTGCGCTGCGGCAGTCGCACGCCGAGCAGCGGCCAGATCTCCCGGTTCAGCATCGCGACGTCGAACTCGAGGTAGTAGCCGACCAGCGGCCGGCTGCCGATGAAGTGGAGGAGCCGGTGCATCGCCTCGCGTGGCTCGATGCCCTGCGCCACGTCGCGTTCGCGCAGCAGGTGCACCCGCATGCTGTCGACCTTGAGTGCCCGTTCGGGCCGCACCAGCAGTTCAAGTCGCTCGCTCGTCAACAGGCGGTTGCCGACGATGCGCACGGCGCCGATGGAGATGATCTTGTCGTGCCGCACATCGAGGCCGGTGGTCTCGCAGTCGATCGCCACCCACTCGTCCGCGGGTGGGTCGTCGAACAGGAAGGCGAAGCGCTCGTCGGCCAGGTGGTACAGCATCCAGCGGCGGCGCAGGGCGCCGAGCCAGCGCTTCATCGCCTGCCCAGGCGTGACGCGCGATCCGCTCACGCCGCGTCCAGGTGAAACTGGTGGCGGACGATCGCCTTGAAGCGCTTGACCACGGCCAGCGCGTCCTTGAGAAGGTCGCGCTCCAGGCTGCTGAGCCGGTCGCCCCGCACGACGCCGGAGACCGTGCCGGTGCTGTCGAGTTCGGCAAGCCCGGCCTTCAGCTTCAGACCCATCAGGAAATGCAGGCTGTCGGACAAATCCCGGGCGAACTCGGCCGACAGGCGCCCCGCCACCACCAGCGCATCGATGCGCGCCTGCGTGCCCGTGGCCCGCACATGCTCACGCAAGGCCAGGCTGCGCACGCCATGCACGATCGGAAAGATGCCGGCCTTCTTGAGGTCGAGCGTGTGCTTGTCCTGCTCGCCGATCGACAGCAGGCGATTCCACCAGCCGCCGGACTCTTCCGGAAAGGAATCGATGGCGGTCGCGAAGCGGGCCAGCAGCGCATCGTCGGCCGCCACCAGCGCATCGGCCGTCGCGCGCACCTGGGCGAGCAGCGAGGCGTCACCCGCCACCGCATGCGCATCGATGAAGATGGCCAGCGCCATTAGGCCTTCCGGCGCCGGCCTCAGCAGCCAATGGCGCACGACGGTGCTGAAGTCGCTGGCGCGGCGTCGCCACGCCGGGTTGCTGACCATGATGCCGCCCGGGCAGTCGGGGTAGCCGAAGTCGCGCAGTGCCGCGGAGAAGCGTGCGCAGGCCTCGGCCACGTCCGCGTCGCCGGTTTGTGCGTCGTCCCGCAGGATCAGGCCGTTGTCCTGGTCCGTCTTGAGCAACTGCTCGCCGCGGCCCTCGCTGCCCATGACGAACAGGCAGCTCTCCGCCTGCAGCGCCGGTGGCGCGACCAGTTGCCAGGCTCGCTCGAACAGCTTGGCGTTGAGCGCCTGTACGAGCTGGCCGATCTGGCCGACCCGGGTGCCGCCGCGGTACAGCAGCGCAACGAAGCGATGAATGCGGGCGGCCTGGGCGGCCAGGGCGACGAGATCCTGCGCCTGCACGATCTGAACCGTGATGAGGTACGAGTGATTCGACAGAAAGCTCAGCAGGTCCAGCTGTTCAAGCAGCCCGACGACGCGCTCGCCCTCTGCCACCACCAGGCGGTGCACCTGATGCTGGATCATCAGCGCGAGCGCGTCGAACAGGGGCGCGTCGGGCGCGATGGAGACGAGCCGGAAGGTGGCCAGCTCACGCACCTGCAACCCGTCGAGGGACCGGCCGTCCAGCACGGCACGCTGCAGCCCGGTGTTGGTGAAGATCCCCAGGCGCGCGCCGTCGCGAACCAGCACGCCGCTCGTCCGCTCGGCGTGCATCACGCCGGCCACGGCCACGATGCTGGTGCCGCCGTCCACGATGTGCGCCGGGCGCAGGAAGGCATCGGCGACCTTCGAGCCGGTCAGCGCATGGATCTCCCGCTCCGCATGGCGCTGCGCCAGGGCACCGAGCTTGCGCGAGAGGTCGGAGAAGAGTAGAGCGCCGAAGGTCGCGTTGCGGGAGATGAGGGCGTTGACCGTGTCCTTGGCCAGCTCGTACGCGAGCACCTCCTCCTCGGCCACGAAGCGGCTGCTGGCCCGACCGGCCACGATGGAGCGGCCGTCGAAGCAATCACGCGGACCGTAGCTCGCCACCATCTCGCCCGCATCGAACTGCGACACCCGGCCCTTGATGATGACGAACAGGTGCGTGGCGGGGTCGCCCGCGTCGAGGATGGTCTGGCCCTCGCGAAAGTACGCGATGTCGACGCCATCCCGCACGAGCTGCTGCTCCTCGGCATCGAGGCCGTCGAACGGGGACGACGAGAAATCGAATGCCGTGGGCATGGCCACATCTTGCTGCACGGCGCCGATCGCGGCAACGCACCGCCGGCCCGCCGATCACCGGAAAAGTTGATCCAGATCAATCCAGGCTGCGTCGTCGCGCCGACGCTGTAAGGAATTTGCACGGTTCCGTGTTCGACGATCGCGGCGAGGCGTCGGCCAGCGCGGCTTTCGCTCAAGCGCAAGCCGCCCCGGCCACCGCCGATGCCATTCAGGAACCCTTGCCAAAGGAACCGACCATGCAACCCGATCTGACAACCCGCATCGCCAACGATCCGAGATACCGGGAACTCAAGACCCGACGCACCCGCTTCGGGTGGTGGCTGACGCTGTCGATGATGGTCGTGTACTACGGCTTCGTCCTGCTCGTGGCCTACAACAAGCCGTTCCTCTCGACGCGCCTCGGCGAGGGTGTCATGACGATCGGCATGCCGATCGGCCTGGCCATCATCGTCTTCACCATCGTCATCACCGGCGTGTACGTGCGCCGCGCGAACGGCGAGTACGACGCCCTCACCGAACAGATCGCCAAGGAGGCCCTGAAATGAGCGCCCGCATGATCATCCGATCGCTCTGCGCCATCGCGCTGCTGGGCGGTGCCGTTGCCGCCTGGGCGGCGGGTGCCGACCTCGGCCAGGCCGAGAAGCAACCCACGAACTGGACCGCGATCGCGATGTTCGCCGTGTTCGTCGTGGGCACGCTCTTCATCACCAAGTGGGCAGCGGCCAAGACCAAGTCCGCAGCCGACTTCTACACGGCCGGCGGCGGCATCACCGGCTTCCAGAACGGCCTGGCCATTGCGGGCGACTACATGTCGGCCGCGTCCTTCCTCGGAATCTCTGCGGCCGTGATGGTCGGTGGGTTCGACGGCCTCATCTACTCCATCGGCTTCCTGGTCGGCTGGCCGGTCGTGACCTTCCTGTTGGCCGAGCGGCTGCGCAACCTGGGCAAGTTCACCTTCGCCGACGTGGCCGCCTTCCGGTTCTCGCAGACGCCGGTGCGGGTGTTCGCGGCGTCGGGCACGCTGGTCGTGGTCGCGTTCTACCTCATCGCGCAGATGGTGGGCGCGGGGCAGCTCATCAAGCTGCTGTTCGGCCTGGAGTACTGGATTGCCGTCATCATCGTGGGCGCGTTGATGATGGTCTATGTGCTGTTCGGCGGCATGACCGCCACGACCTGGGTGCAGATCATCAAGGCCTGCCTGCTGCTGGCCGGCGCGAGCTTCATGGCCTTCATGGTGCTGTGGAACTTCGGCTTCAGCCCGGAGGCCATGTTCGCCAAGGCGGTCGAGGTGAAGACCGGCATCGCGACGGCGGCGGGCAAGCCGCCCACCGAGGCGGCGGCGCAGGGCTTTTCCATCATGGGGCCGGGCGGCTTCATCAAGGACCCCATCTCGGCCATCAGCTTCGGCATGGCGCTCATGTTCGGCACCGCCGGCCTGCCGCACATCCTGATGCGCTTCTTCACCGTGCCGAACGCCAAGGAGGCCCGCAAGTCGGTGCTGTGGGCAACCACCTGGATCGGCTACTTCTACGTGCTGACCTTCATCATCGGCTTCGGCGCGATCACCTTTGTGCTCACCAACCCCGAGTTCCTGGACGCCAAGGGCGGCTTGCTCGGCGGCGGGAACATGGCGGCCATCCACCTCGCCAAGGCGGTGGGCGGCAACGTGTTCCTGGGCTTCATCTCCGCTGTGGCCTTCGCGACCATCCTGGCCGTGGTAGCGGGCCTGACACTGTCCGGCGCGTCCGCCGTGTCGCACGACCTGTACTCCACCGTCATCAAGAAGGGCAAGGCCGACAGTGCGGAAGAGCTCAAGGTGTCGCGCCTCACCACCGTCGGCCTCGGCATCGTCGCCGTGGTGCTCGGCATCGCGTTCGAGAAGCAGAACATCGCCTTCATGGTCAGCCTGGCCTTCGCCATTGCGGCGTCCGCCAACTTCCCCGTGCTGCTGATGTCGGTGTTGTGGAAGGACTGCACCACCCGCGGTGCGGTGATCGGCGGCTTCCTCGGGCTGTTCTCGTCGGTGATCCTGACCCTGCTCTCGCCCGCGGTGTGGGAAGTGACGCTCGGCAACCCGGCCGGGTCTGCGCTGTTCCCTTACGCGTCACCGGCCCTCTTCTCGATGACCATCGGCTTCGTGGGCATCTGGCTGTTCTCGGTCCTCGACCGCAGCCCTCGGGCCGCGCAGGACCGTGCCGGCTTCCTCGCGCAGCAGGTGCGGTCGGAGACGGGCATCGGGGCCTCCGGCGCCTCGGGGCACTGAGCGGTCGATGATGGACGCTCGAGCCGACAGAACCGCCGGGCAGCCACAGGTGCTGCCCGTGGATGGCCTGTGCCGACCGCTCAGCTGTCCGATCTTGCGGCTTGCTTCGCAGCCGTCCTCAAGAGGAGACGGCCGCCCCGGCCGTGGCCGAGGGCTGCTGCTGTTCCCTCGGTGTCCCCGGGAAATACGGCACGAACCGCTTCAAGCTGTTGATCGGCTTCTCGATCAACGCCCATGACAGGACCGTGAGGATCAGGGTCACGGTGGTCATCATGAGGAGGTTGAGCGGCAGGTTGTGGCTCAGCGCCTGGCGACCCACGAGCCCGAGGAGCGCATTGACGAGGGTGCCGGCGAAGTTGTGATACAGGTAGAGACCGTAGCTGGTGACGCCCAGGAATCGGACAAAGCGATTCATGAGCAGCCGACCGATCGCGCCGGAGATCCCGGCCTTGGCGCGGGTAACGCACCAGACGCCGAAGAAGACGATGGCCAGGTGGCCGGTGAAGTCGAGCAGGGCGTGCTCGATGCCGAGGGCCATCATCGGGTAGGTCACGGCAGGCAGCCAGGCCAGCCGGGCCGAGAGCTTTTCCACGAAGCGGGCCGGCGCGCCGTCGAGGGCGAGCAGGCCCCCGATCGCGATCGCCTCCATGCTGATGATGGGCAGTTGGCCGACCTTCGTGATGTCGGGAAAGAACACCGCCAGCACGAGCCGGGTGCTGATGCTGCACAACACGAAGGCCACTGCAAAGCGTTCGAAGCTGCGGGTGAACAGCAGCGCCGCGATCGGCCAGAAGAGGTAGAACTGCTCCTCGACGGCCAGCGTCCACAGGTGCGACGCCGGACCGATCCATGCCTGCTCCAGGAACACGAGGATGTTGGCGGCGTAGAGCGCGAGCCACACGAAGTGCTCCCTGAAGGGCTCGACATCGAAGGCGGCCATCACGCCGATCGTCAGGTAGTAGATCGGAAAGATGCGCAGTGATCGACGAATGTAGAACGCTTTCAGGAAGTGTCGGCGCTCCGGGCCTGCACAACCGTTGCCCTTCATGAGGATCTCGGTGATGAGCAATCCTGAGAGCACGAAGAAGATGGCCACGCCGAGCCCGCCGATCGGCATCTTGAACGGCACGTGATACCACTTGTCGAACTTGGGCTGGATCGCGGAGTTGTAGAGCCAATGCTGGTAGATGACGAACAGCACGGCGAATGCGCGCAAGCCGTCGAACTGCAGGTACTTCCGGTCGTTGGCGTCAGGTCCGAGGAATGACACGAGGGCCTCCATTTCGAATGTGGTTTGCCGCGATGCCGACCCGCCATCGCGCATGGACGGTCGGCATTCATCGCACTCTGCAGGCGCGTTGTGGCGTGATGAGGGGTTGAGCGCACCGCCCGAGTGCAGGCGCGCGAAGCGCCGAAGACCGGCGCCGCCGCTCTTGGCCAATGGTGTGCCCGTGAGGGCGTTGTCGCGCGGTTCCCTCCCACCAAATCGTTTCGACTTGTGTCGTGTCGCTCCCTGCCTTCGGTTGCGTTCGATGACATGCCGACGCTGCGGGGTCCGCCTGCCCGCGCATCGGTCGCTGCTGAAGAGCCCGCCGCGCCATGCGGAGCGGACTCGCACCTGAAGCCACAATGCGCCTCGCCCGCGTCGGGCTTCAGGAGGGAGTGACATGGTGTCTTGCCGAGCAGCGCTCGCGTTATGGATTGCGCTGTGCTGCGCTTCTTTTCCAGCCGCCGCGCAATCCGCCGGCCTCCGCCAGGCCGTGGTGCTGCAGGCCGCTCCGGCGACGCGGATCTCCGCGTCGGCCTTGGCTGCGCTGTGCCCCAAGCTGCGCGTGCCCTGTTCGCCTGAGGACACGCAAGCCCATGTCGCCCGCGGGCAAGGCGATGGGCCGCTCTGGCTCATCGACGCGTCGAGGCCAATGCTGGTGGCACTGGACCGTGGCGCGCCGCTCGATGCGCAACGCGCGACGATATGGGACTTCGCCGAGCACGTGCACACCACGCCACCCACGGCAGACGGCGGCAGTGCACCGCCCCTGCAGATCCATCCGGCGCTGTACCCGGTGGGCCGCGCGGCCCATGCGATTGCGCTGGTGAGTGAAACGCGGGAGATGTACTCCGGCGGCGGCGCATCGTTCGGAACGGCGGACTTCGTCGTGCTCGATGCCGACCGCACGCTCGCGTACGCCGCGGTGCCCTTCTCGTGCAGCAAGATGGTCCGCGCCTGCTTCAGCGAACGCGACTACGCCCGTGGACACTGCCACGACGAATCCTCCGGCAGTCTGACGATCCGCTACCCCGAGGGCGAGGGCCGTTGGCGGTTCCATTGGCGGGAAACCGAATGGCCGGCGTTCGCGCCGAGATCGCGCGCCGCCACCGAACAGGTGGCCTTCCAGATCGCACCCGGCAACACCCGACGTCCGGCGTCGGTAAGCTTCTGCGGCGGGCCGTTCGAGTAATGTGCTTGCGCGGCATCCGGGCGCCGCGAGGGTCACTTCGGTATGCCGCACGTGCCAGCAACGTGCGGCGACGGCTGCTTCGGACCCCAATCGTGTGACGTATTGCTTCAGTTGGTGCTCGGCGGGCCGATAGCTCAGGGTATCCCCTTGGCTTCAGAAGACGCTCCATGAACAATCTCACGATCGGCAGGCGCTTGGCACTCGCGTTCGGACTGGTTCTGCTGTTGACCGCCGCCATCACGGCGCTCAGCGTGTGGCGCTTGCAAAGCACGGCCATGGCCACGGCCGCCATGATGAGCGAGCCGCTCGCCAAGGAACGCCTCATCGGCGACTGGTACCGGAACATCCAGACCGGCGTGCGCCGCACCACCGCGATCGTGAAGAGCACCGACCCGACGCTGGCCACCTTCTTCGCCGAGGAGTCGGCCGCGTCGTCCAAGGCGTCGGGCGAGTACCAGAAGTCGATCGAGGCACTCCTGCGGACCGAGGACGAACGGGCGATCTTCAAGAGCATCTCGGGCTACCGCAAGGTCTACCTGAGTTCGCGCGACGAGATCTCGAAGCTGAAGAAGGGCGGCGAGCTGGAGCCGGCTGACAAGGTCTTTGCCGACGTGTTCACGCCCGCGACCAGCGCCTACCTGGCCGATGTGCAGCGGCTGCTGGAGCACCAGCGAAAGAGCCTCGACCAAGCGGCGGCCGAGATCGCCGCCGCGACCGCGACCAGCCGTCAACTGCTGTTGGCGCTCGGGCTGATGGCCCTCGCGCTGGGCGGCCTGTTTGCGGTGGCCATCACGCGCAGCGTCACCCGGCCGCTCCACGTTGCGGTGACGGCAGCGCAACGCGTTGCCTCGGGCGACCTGAGCGAGCCCATCGACTCCAGCGCACGCGACGAGACCGGCGTGCTGTTGCGAGCCCTCAAGGACATGCAGTCCCGCCTGCAACTGGTGCTGCGCGACGTGCGGGACAACGCCGAAGGCGTCGCCACCGGCTCTGCCGAGGTGGCGTCCGGCAACGCCGACCTGAGCGCACGCACGGAGCAGCAGGCCAGCGCCTTGCAGCAGACCGCCGCCACCATGGAAGAGCTGGGCATCACCGTCTCCAACAACGCCGACAACGCGAGCCACGCGAACCAGCTGGCCCGCGAAGCCAGCGCACTGGCCGCGCAGGGCGGTGCCGTGGTCGGCCGCGTGGTCTCGACGATGAAGGACATCAATGCAGGCTCCCGCAAGATCGGCGACATCATCGGCACCATCGACGGGATCGCCTTCCAGACCAACATTCTTGCGCTGAACGCCGCCGTGGAAGCGGCGCGGGCGGGCGAGCAGGGACGCGGATTCGCCGTCGTCGCAAGCGAAGTTCGCTCGCTGGCCCAGCGCAGCGCGCAAGCCGCCAAGGAGATCAAGTCGCTGGTCGGCAGCAGCGTCGAGCAAGTGGAACTGGGCTCCGACCTCGTGGACCAGGCCGGCGCGCAAATGGAAGGCATCGTCACCGCCATCCAGCGGGTGAGCGACATCGTGGCCGAGATCAGCTCGGCGAGCACGGAGCAGCGAACCGGTGTGGCCCAGATCGGGCAGGCGGTCGAGCAGATGGATCAGGCGACGCAGCAGAATGCCGCGCTCGTGGAAGAAGGTGCGGCCGCTGCGGAAAGCCTCAGGCACCAGGCCGAGCGCTTGCTCCAGGCGGTCGCGGTGTTCAGGTTGCGCAGCGCCTGACCACGGACGCGGCTTGCCTCCCTCGAAAGGGCGCCTTGCCGCTCGGGAGTCGCGTCCCTAGACTGCCGCGTCGACAGAACTCCGGAGTGGCGATGCGGCAAGTGGCAGGCACGATGGTGATGTGGAGTGCGCTCGTCATGGCCGGCTGTGCATCTCACCGCACGGAGGCCATCGTTCACCCCGACGGGCTGTGGCTGACGGCGGCGCCGCATGTCGTGAGCGTACAGCCGCATCCGGACGTGAGGCCCGCCCGGGCCGTCCGCATCGATGCCCAACGGTCCTGGGCGCTCTACCGGGGCCAGCGCCTCGGCTTGCGAGTCGAGCGCCGCGCGGGCAGGAGCGACCTGTACCTGATCGACCCCGACCCGGAGGGACGACGTCCCGAGGCGGGCCTGTGGCGGGCCGGCGACTGGACCGTGCACCTGGCGTTCGAGGGCCAGCCTGCCGCACGCGACGTGGAGGCGACGTTCACCATGCGCATCGGACTGTCCCTCGGGCTGTGGCCTGTCGTGTTCGGCGCCCCGTTCGCACCTTGAAGCGCCCGCTGCGTTGACCACGCCACGGGGCGGCGCAGCAGTGCCGGCAGGCACTCGGCTTGCTGGGCGGCGTGACCGCCATCCAAGGAGGTTTCCGATGTCACCGTCCACTCCCATCCGACACGGCGGCTGCACCTGCGGCGCCGTTCGATTCGAGGCGCGGGGTCAGCCCATGCGTGTCGGCGTATGCCACTGCACCACTTGCCGCAAGGAGACGGGCAGCGTGCTGATGGCCTACGCGGTCTGGGACACGGACGACTTCGCGTCCTCCGGCGAGACACGCACCTGGGAAGGTCGGGACTTCTGCCCGCGCTGCGGCACCCGCCTGTTCGCCCTGCGCCTTGACGAACGCGAGGTGGAAATCAAGTTGGGTGCCTTCGATGAGGCACCGCTCGGCCTCGAGCCCACCGAGGAGCTGTGGGTCAAGCGGCGCGAGCCCTGGCTCGCCCCCATTGCCGGGGCGACGCAATACCGGGAGGACCCGCCCGCTTGAGCGCGTGCCGGGCCGGGCGAAGGCCCCTGCGCCGTTCGGCACCAGGGCGCACGCAGCGGGTAATACCTGACCTCGCGCGGCACGCGGCTTGCCGGCCACTGTCGTCTGCCACATGTCAGTCTTGCCATGCGTCTCATCCGCCTCTTCTATGTCAGCCGGCCGCGTCCCGGCATCACCGCGCCGGAAGTCCACCGCATCGTCGGCACGTCACAGGTGAACAATCGTCGCCGCGGGGTCACGGGGCTGCTGGTCTATGACGGCCAGGCGTTCGCGCAAATCCTGGAGGGCCAGGCGGACGCGCTGGAAGAGTTGATGGCCCGCATCGCAGCCGATGACCGCCACGGTGAGGTCCACATGCTGCAGCGCGAGTCGGACGTGCCGGAACGCCGTTTCGGCGCGTGGGCGATGCACCTGCTGGAGAGCCCGAGCACCGCGGACGATCTGCAGACGTTGCTGGCCGAACCCGATCCGGACCCGGCGCTGGTGCGATCGACCCTGGATCGCATTCATGCGGAGGTGGACTGGCACGCAGGATGAGGACAGGCCCCGGTGCCCGATCGGCAGGGCGCTCGGCCACGGGGCCGGCAGCCTGCGCGACGGGATCACCGTCGCGTCTTGCCGCGTCCGGACGAATGCCCGTCGAGCTGGGCCTGCAAGTAGGGTGCAGTGCGGCTGTCCACCGCCTGCGCGACCGCGCCCGGCACGCCCGCCGCCACGATGCGGCCGCCTTCCTGTCCTGCACCCGGGCCCACGTCGATCACCCAATCGCTGGCGGCCACGACGCTCATCTCGTGCTCCACGACCACCACCGTGTTCCCGGCATCCACGAGGCCTTGCAACTGGGCCATGAGCCGCGCCACGTCGGAGGAGTGCAAGCCCGTGGTGGGCTCGTCCAGCACGTACAACGTGTCGCCGCGCTGCGGGCGCTGCAGTTCGGTGGCGAGCTTGATGCGCTGCGCCTCGCCACCCGACAGCTCGGTGGCCGGCTGGCCCAGCCGGAGGTAGCCGAGGCCGATGTCGGCCAGCAGGGTGAGGGGCCGGTGCAGCGAGGGCTCGTCGGCGAAGAAGGCGCGGGCCTCGTCCACGGTCATGTGCAGCACGTCCGCCACGGTCTTGTCGCGCAGCGTGACCTTGAGCGTCTGTTCGTTGTAGCGCGCGCCGTGGCAGGCCGGGCAGGGCGCATACACGCTCGGCATGAACAGCAACTCCACGCTGACGAACCCCTCGCCCTCGCAGGTGGCGCACCGGCCCTTGGCCACGTTGAAGCTGAAGCGCCCGGCGTCGAAGCGCTTGGCCCGCGCCGCCGGCGTGGCGGCGAACAGGCGGCGCACGTGGTCGAAGAGGCCGGTGTAGGTGGCGAGGTTGGAGCGCGGCGTGCGGCCGATCGGCTTCTGGTCCACCGTCACGAGCCGCTTCAGCCGATCGGCCCCGCCGTGCAGCCGGCCGCCGGTCGGGACGGCCACCTCTGCCTCCGCGTCCTCATCGTCAGTGCCGACCGCAGCCGGCTGACCGAGGTGTTCGCCGACCAGCTCGACCAGCGCCTGGCTGACCAGGCTTGACTTGCCGGAACCCGAGACGCCAGTCACCGACGTGAAGGCGCCGAGCGGGAACGCCACGTCCAAGCCGCGCAGGTTGTTGCGCTCGATGCCCCGCAATTCGAGCCAGGCCCTGGGCGTTCGCGGCGGGCGCGGCGCACCGGCCGACTCCGCGAAGAGCGCACGCGCCGTCTGCGACGTGCTGACCTGCCGCAGCCCCTCGGGCGGCCCGCTGTAGAGGACCTCGCCGCCCAGCTCGCCGGCGGCCGGCCCGACGTCGACGATCCAGTCCGCCGCGCGCATCACGGCCAGGTCGTGTTCGACGACGAAGATGGAATTGCCCGAGCGCTTGAGTTGGGCCAGCGCCTGGAGCAAAGCCTCGTTGTCCGCGGGATGCAGCCCGGCCGAGGGTTCGTCCAGCACGTAGACCACCCCGAAGAGATTGGAGCGGATCTGCGTGGCCAGGCGCAGGCGCTGCAACTCGCCGGGCGAAAGGGTCGGCGTGCTTCGATCGAGCGACAGGTAGCCGAGGCCCAGTCCCTGCAAGGTGGCGATGCGAGAACACACGTCGGCCGCGATCCGCTGGGCCGCGATGCGTTTTTCCTCCGACAGGTGGGGCGTGCGGCGCACGTCGCTCGACGCCGCGTGCGCCGCACCGCCGGCTGCCACGCGGCGCGCCGTGTCAGCCTGCGCGGCGCGGCGGCTGAGCGTGCGCGTGTCGACAAGCGATTCGAACTCGCCGCGGGACGCGGGCGCCAGGCGCGCCGCCACCTCGTCCAGCGGCATCTGCGACAGGGCACCGATGTCGAGGCCGGCGAAGGTCACCGACAGCGCTTCCGGCTTCAGCCGCTTGCCCTTGCAGGCCGGGCAGGCGCTGCCGGCCATGTAGCGCGACACCCGTTTCTTCATCAGCGCGCTCTGCGTGGTGGCGAAGGTGTGCAGCACGTAGTTGCGCGCGCTGGTGAAGGTGCCCATGTAGCTCGGCTCGGCCTTGCGGCGCAGGGCGGCGCGGGTCTCGGCGGGCGTGAAGCCGGCGTACACCGGCACCGTGGGGGTCTCGTCGGTGAAGAGAATCCAGTCGCGGTCGCGGCGGGAGAGCTTGCGCCACGGCGTGTCAACGTCGTATCCGAGGGTCACGAGGATGTCGCGCAGGTTCTGGCCATGCCAAGCCGGCGGCCAGGCGGCGATCGCGCGCTCGCGAATGCTGAGCGAGTCGTCCGGCACCATGGTGGCCTCGGTCACCTCGAACACACGGCCCAAGCCATGGCAGTGCGGACAGGCGCCCTGCGGCGTGTTGGGCGAGAAGTCCTCGGCGTACAGCATGGGCTGGCGCGCCGGGTAGTGCCCCGCCCGGGAGTACATCAAGCGAAGCAGGCTCGACAAGGTGGTGACGCTGCCCACCGACGAGCGGGTGCTGGGCGTTCCGCGTTGCTGCTGCAAGGCCACCGCCGGCGGCAGGCCTTCGATGCTGTCCACCGCCGGAACCCCCACCTGGTCGATCAGGCGTCGGGCATACGGTGCCACCGATTCGAAGTACCGTCGTTGTGCTTCCGCGTAGAGCGTGCCGAACGCGAGGGACGACTTGCCCGACCCGGAAACGCCGGAGAACACCACCAGCGCATCGCGAGGGATGTCGACATCGACGTTGCGCAGGTTGTGCTCACGGGCGCCTCGCACGCGGATGAAGCGGTCGGTGGGAAAGGCTTCCGGCGGCGAACGTTCGGGCATGGTGAGGTGTCGGGCTCGGCTGAGGAGGTTTGCTTGGCGATAGAAGGATCAGCCATTCTCGTGCGACGCGGGCTGGGGAGTTGGCCGGTCCCGGCTTGGCCCTGCAATTCGAGCGGTCGGTGATGGACGGTGTGGCGCGGTCTCGGGAACGAGCGTTGCCCGCCAAGGAGCGGAGGTTGCAGGCGCGGATGTTCGAACACGGGCGTCGCGCAACCATCCGAAGCCGTCCGATCGGGAAGCCGGGAGCAAGGTCATGCCCAATGCAGCGAACCACCGGGCCGTGCAGGCCATCCGGGACAACGCCGTCCCATTCTCCGACGACGGTGGCGCGGACGCCTTGCTGCAAATGGTCGGCGATGCGCGCTTCGTGCTGCTGGGCGAGGCCTCGCACGGCACGCACGAGTTCTATGACGCACGCGCCCGCATCACCCGGCGGCTGATCACCGAGAAGGGATTCCAGGCGGTGGCCGTCGAAGGCGATTGGCCGGATGCGTACCGCGTGAACCGGCATGTCCGTGGCCTGGGAGGGGATCGTGATGCGGCGGCGGCGCTCTCGGGCTTCATGCGCTTCCCTCGCTGGATGTGGCGCAACCGGGTGGTGGCGGCGTTCATCGACGGCCTGCGCGAACTCAACGCCACGCGCGACCCTGCGCGGCAGGTCGGCTTCTACGGGCTCGACCTCTACAGCATGAACAGTTCCATGTCGGCCGTGCTGGACCACCTGCAGACGGAGGACCCGGAGACCGCCGGCTTCGTGCGCGAGCGCTACGCCTGCTTCGAACAGTTCGGCCCGGACCGGGAGGTGTACGGCGTGATGACCGGCATGCGGGGCCTGCAAAGCTGCGAGGCGGCGGTTCGCCAGGCCCTGCGCCAGGTGCTCGACCGCGCCGCGGCCGCACGGCGCGATGGCGGCACCGAACCCGCGGACGCCGAGTCGGAATTCAATGCGGCGCAGAACGCCTTGCTGGTCAAGAACGCGGAGGCCTACTACCGATCCATGTACCTCAGCGAGGAGTCGTCGTGGAACGTGCGGGACCGTCACATGGCCGAGTCGCTGGCGCTGCTCGACGAGCACCTGGCGCGCCAGCCCGGTGCAGGCGGCCAGCCGCCGAAGATCGTGGTGTGGGCCCACAACTCGCACCTCGGCGATGCGCGTGCGACCGAGATGGGAGAAGCTCGAGGCGAGCTGAACCTGGGCCAGCTGGTTCGGGAGCAGCATGGCGACGAGGCCTTCCTCGTCGGCTTCAGCACCCACGCCGGCACCGTGACCGCGGCCGACGACTGGGGTGCGGCGGCCCGGCGCATGGGCGTGCTCCCGTCACGACCCGAAAGCCACGAGGCGTTGATGCATGCCAGCGGCATCGAACGCTTCGTGCTCCCACTGCGAGGCCGGCCCGCCTGCCGGGATGCGCTGGCGGGCCCGCGGCTCGAACGGGCAATCGGTGTCATCTACCGCCCGGAGACCGAGCGCTGGAGTCACTACTTCTCGGCGCGGCTGTGCGACCAGTTCGATGCGCTGGTGCACTTCGACGAGACGCGCGCCGTCGAGGCGCTGGAAGCAGGCGGTGGGTCCATCGGCCCGGAGGCGCCCGAGACCTACCCGGAAGGCACGTGAGCGCGGCATGCCGGTGCTGTCGTCGCCGATCCTGGGGGAACCCGGCGCCCGCTGCCAGCTGCCAGCGGCATCCCGTTTGCCGTAGCACGGCATCAGGATGAACAGGAGAAGTCCACATGGCCAAGTACAGCCCTGAAGCTTCCGAGAAGGTCGAGGAAGTGATGCACGAGATGAAGGCCGGCAAGCTGAAAACAGGGTCCGGCAAGAAGGTCACGAGCCGCAAGCAAGCCGTAGCGATCGGCCTCGCCGAGGCCCGTGAAGCAGGTGCCAAGGCGCCGGCGCCGTCAAAAGGCAAGCGCTGATCGCAGCGCCCGCCACATCAGGAAAGCCAGACATGCCAGAGCCATCGTCGAACCCCTTGTCCCCGGACCCCGATGTGGTGCCCGAGCCCCTGGAACCGCAGGTGGAGCCGCCCATCGAACCGGACGCGACGCCGTCGCCGGCAGGCCCGGAGATCGATCAACCCGGCTCGCCGGAAGTCGGGCCGCTGGGCTCGCCGGGGCCGGAGGTGTCGCCCGGGACCACCGGCCTTCCCGAGGTGTGAAGCTGCGGCGGCGCGTCACCAGGATCGGCATCGCGCGACCCGGCGGTGCGCCGTGCGGGGCATTCGAGCCGGTTCACCGCCGGGCTGTCTTGAATCAGGGCCGGGTCACGGGCCCGAGGGTTCTGCGCTCGCGCCGGTCCGCGATGCGCGATGGTCGGCGGCGACCGAGCGGCCGCGCCGCTTGCGCGCCCAGATCACGACACCTGTCACGGCCAGCATGGGCACCAGGAGCCCCACCACCGTCATGAACAGGCGATAGGGCAGCCCGCCGACGGCGGCCATGTGCAGGCTCGTCAGCCACATGCGGATCGTGTCGCCGCTGGCGGCGCCGGTGGGCAGCCAGAGTTGCAGGAATTCACCGGTGTCGGCATCGAAGACGACCTGGGTGCTTCCCCAGCGGTCGCGGATGTCCCGGCTGCTCTGCACCTGGTAGCGGTAGTGGCCGCGAGGCCCGCAGCACGGATCGTGGACGAGCAGCGTCTCGTGCTGCACCCGGAAATCATGCTGCCTCGCCTGCTCGTCCATCAGGCGCCGTCCGATTCGCCGCGCATCGTGCCAGGTCAGCGCGGGTGGCACGCTGGTCTGCGACGCCGGTGCCAGTGCTTCGCGTCCCGGTTGGTTGGGAAATGCACCTCGCATGAGCGGGTCGTACACCTCGGCCCACAGGTTGAACGCCACACTGCTCCAGGCGATGACGACGAGGACGACCCACAGCCAGAGCCCGGCCGCGCGGTGAAGGTCGAAGTTCCAGCGGTAGGAGCCGCCGCTCCACCTGACCTGCCAGGCGTGACGCCACCGTGCAAGCCAGGTGCCGCGCCCGGCCGTCCGGGGCGGAAACGTCAACCAGGCACCGACGAAGCAGTCGATCGTCCACAGCAAGGCGACGATGCCGAACAGCTTTTCGCCGATCACACCCAAGGCGAGCGAGTAGTGCAGCCGATAGAGGAACGGCACCAGGTTGCGAACGCCCTGGCTCAGGTCTCCCCAACGGCGCTCGCCGAGGATGCGACCGGTGTAGGGGTCGACGAACACCTGGTCGTTGGGCAGCGGGCCCGCACCGGGCAGCGGGGCCAGGCGCAGGACCAGCGCGCGGCCGGGTCGCGCATCGAGCGGCACCATGGCCACCCGCGCCTCGGGATAGAGCGACTGCACCCGCTCCCCAATTTCCAGGGGGTCCAGCCGCTCGGCCGCAGGGCCGGGGGCCGCCGCCTCGAACAGTCCCGGGCTGGCCAGCGCGTCCAGCTCCTCCACCCACACCATCAGCGACCCGGTCAGTCCCGCCAGCACGAGAAAGGCGGCCAGGACGAGTCCGACCCATCGGTGCGCAGCCAACAAGGTCGACCGCATCAGGCCGGGGCGCATCAGCGGTCGCTCAGAAGCGATAGGCAAGCGTTGCCGTGGCTCGCCTGCTGTCACCGTACACACACCAGCCGCTGGAGCAGGCGATCGTTTCCTTGTCGGTCAGGTTGGTGACGTTCAGCCGCATCGTCCACGCACCGGTCACATAGCCCAGGAGGACGTCGTACGTCGTGAAGGCCGGCACCCCGGCCCGCGTGCCGTCCCAGTCGGTCGTGCTCCCGGTGTAGCGTGCGCCCAGTCCGATGTGCAGCCCCTGCACGCCGACGTTGTCCACCCGCGACCAGATCGCGGCCTGGTGGCGTGGCTGGTGGCTGACGGGTTGTCCCAGTTCGTCCGCGTTCTCGCTCCGGGTCACCCCGGCATCGGTGTAGGCGTATGACGCGATGACGTGAACGTCGCGGGCCACGCGACCTTTGCCTTCCAGCTCGAGCCCGCGGGAGCCGACCTCGCCCGTCTGAACCGACTTGGCAAGACCGACCCGGTTCTTCAGGACATTGCGCTGCACCAGGTCGAACAGGGCCGCCGAAGCCATGAAGCCGCCGCGCTCCCATCGCACGCCGAGTTCGAACTGCTCGCCTTCGGTGGGCTTGTAGCGAGCGTTCTCGATGTCGGTGCCGCTGACGGGTTCGAAGCTCTGGCTCCAGCTTGCGAAGGGGGCGAAGCCGGGCGCCAGTTCCCACACGACGCCAAGGCGCCCCGTGGTCGCGCCCGTCTTTTCCACCGCGCCGTTCAGTTCACTGCGCACCTCGTCCCGGCGCACGCCGGCCAGCGCCGTCAGGCCGCCGACCTTGACCTGGTCCTGCACGTACACGCCGATGCGGCGCTGACGGTCCTGGTCGTCCCACAGCGGAGCGAACGCGCCGGGCGCCGCCCCGTAGACGGGCTCGAACAGGTTCAACGGCCCCATTGAGGCAAGTTGCCAGACGCTGCCGATGTGGTGAAGCGAATAGTCGATGCCTGCCACCGCCTTGTGGCGGACCGAGGCGGTGTGGAAGTCGGCCTGGAGCCGCGTGTCGGTGCTGACGCCGCGGGTGGTTTCCAACTCGTCGAAGGCCCGCCGTTCGTAGACCCGGGGATCAGCCGTGCTCGGGCCGCGAAGGTTGCTGAAGCGCACGCGGTTCTCGCTGTCGATCCAACGAAGGCCGTGATGCACGCTGAGGTTCTCGGTGAACCGATGCTGGGCCAGCCAGCCGAGCGACGTCTGGCGCCCGTCCTGGCGATCGAAGTCGGGCTCGCCGACGAAACGGTTGCTCGGCAATTGCCCGGAAGGGCTCGGCTGCAGAGAACCCTCGACCGGGACACCCCAGATGTAGGCGGTGCGTCGTTCGGCATAGTGCGCCATCAGGGTGACGGACGTGGCCGCATCCGGGGCCCAGCGCAAGGAAGGCGCGACGTAGCGCGAGTCGTTCGGGATGTGATCGACCGAGGTATCCCCATCCCGAGCGCGCAGCACCAGTCGGCCCGACACGCCGTCCGAGGCCGCGCCACCCAGGTCGGCCGCCACGGCGCGGTGGGCGTGGTTGCCCCCTTCCACGAGCACTTCGTTGACATGATCCGCATGGGGCTGTTTCGTGACCACGTTCAGCACGCCCCCCGGCGCCGCGGCCCCGAAGAGGACGGACGCCGCACCCTTCAGCAACTCCACCCGCTCCAGTCCGTACGGCTCCTGCTTCCCGGTGGCCCACCCGGAGCCGCCCAGTTTGAGCCCGTCGCGGTACACGCCTCCGTTGCCGTCTTGAATGCGAAAGCCGCGGCTGTAGAGGACATCGAACGAGTTGGCATATCCCGGGTCCACCACGACGCCCGGCGTGTAGGCGAGGGCCTCCGTCACGCTCGTGGCCTTCTGGTCGGTCATCTGTTCGGCGCTGACGACGGCGATGGACTGCGGAGTTTCGAGCAAGGGCGTGTCCGTCTTGGTGCCGGAGCCGCTGCGCGTGGCCACGTAGCCGCGGACGGGGCCCCTCGCGGATTCGAGCGGTGCCTCGGCTTTGACGGTCACCGGGGGCAGCGTTGCCGTCACGTCGGCCCGGTCCGCTGCCTCCACCATGAAGGTTCGGTCGTCCACGGCTTTGAGCACGAGGCCGCTGCCCTGCAGCAGCCGTTCCATCGCGTCACGGGCACCGAAGCTGCCCTTGAGTGCGGGCGCAAGCTTGTCCCTCGCCACCGGCGCCGCGAAGACCACCTGAACGCCGGCCAGGCGAGCGAGCTGGTTGAGCGATTGGTCCAGTGCCTGGGCGGGCAGATCGACCGCAAGGGGCGCCTGGGCGTTCGCAGTCAACGCGAAGACCAGCGCGCCGGCCGCCAAGGCGAGCCGATGGCGACGCGCGCGACGCGGGCGGGCGGGGGTAGACGTGGTGCACGGCATGGGACGGGGCTCCGGGAGTGAGGGTTCCAGGGATGACGAATGGCCCATGCCGTCCCCCTACCTCCGCGTCGAAATAAATCGCGCTCGCTTCAGCGCGACCTGACGTCGACACTGCCGTCCGGCCGATGATCCACCGCAACGGGCAGGATGCGCGGCAGCAGATCCAGCAGGCGATCCGCCTCCGCCGTGTCGAACACGCCACTCACATGAAGCTGGCTTGCGGGCCCCGACTCGAGGCGGATCGGGCCCGTCCGGTAGCGCTGCAACTGGGTCAGCGCCTCCCGCAGCGGCGTGTCGCGGAAGACGAGTTGCCCCTGGGCCCAACCGCCGGCCGTGTCGTCCTGCGCGTCGAAGACGGCAGCGACGGGCGGCCCCATGGACCGGCGACCCACTTCCAACCGCTCACCGCGTTGCAGCACGGTCGGCGCACCCTCGGACTGGCCGCCGTGCCACACATGGACGATGCCGCGCCAGACGGTGACGTGCGTGGCGTCGCCAGCGTCGCCCGCATGCCGGTCGACATCGAACCGGGTCCCGACCACCTGCACACGTGTCGTGCCGGCCGCCACCGAAAACCGTTGCGCGGAATGGGCCACGTCGAACCTCGCGCGTCCCTGCGCCAGTTCCGCGTTCCGGCTCCGCACGTGCCACGACATCTTCAAGCGCGTGGCCGAGTCGAGCGTGAGCCGGCTGCCGTCCCGCAGGAGGACCTCTCGGCGCTCACCCACCGCGGTCGCGTGCGTCTCCTCATGCCAGGCCGGGTCGAGCCACAGGGCGCTGGCGATGACCATCAGCACCGCGCCGGCCACCGCAACCCCGGCACGTCTGGCGGTGCGTCGGGGAGGCTTTGCGGGGGGCATCGGGAACATGCGTTTCAGGCGCTCTCGCTCATCGTCGAGCATGTCGTCCAGCGACGCGGGCGCTGGTCCCCGCTCGTGGACAGCGGCGTCGAGAGGCGGCGTCGAAGGCTTGCGCTTCATGGTCGCGCGAGTGCCTCGCGGCACGAGGTGGTGCCGAGCCGCAGGTGCTTCTCCACGGTCTTGAGGGAGATGCCGAGGTGCGCGGCGACCTCGGTCTGCGTCATCTGGTGGACCTTGTGCAGCACGAACACATCCCTGCAACGGGGCGGCAAGGCCTCGATGGCGTGCGCGAGCCGGTGCAGTTGCTGGCGCGCCTGGAGCAGGCGGGCGGGGTCCGCGGTGTCATCGCGCCCGTCCGACATCGCCTCCGGGTCGTCAGCAGACTGAACCCAGCGGGCCCGGCTGGCCTCGACGCGATGCCGATCGATCGCCCGGCGAAGCGTGATGCTGCGCAGGAACGCGAGCGGTGTGTGAACCGGCTGGGGCGGCGGGCTCTCGATCAGTTGCACGCAGACATCGTGCACGACGTCTGCGGCGGCGGAGCCATCAGCGCCCCAGCGACGGGCGTGGCGGCGCACTTGCGCGACGAGCACGTCGTAGTGGCGCACGAGTGCGCCGAGCAGTGGCGAGGGCGGGGCATCCGAGAGCGCGCGCATGTTGCAGAGTGGGTCCGCCGGGAACTGCGAAAGACCCGGCCCGAACGTCTCGACCAATTGAGAATCGTTCGCATTCTACAAGGATGCGCGGCTCCGGGGTATCAACGTCCGACTCGGGCAGACCTGCCACTGGATGCGACGCTTGGAAAACACGCCGCAATGGCGATCCGCGCCTTCGGCGCCGCAACGAAAGGACGTGCGCTGCTGCGCCGCCGCCGGCCGATCACCGTTGCGCACGGCGGCGAAGGGCCGCCTGGCCGCCGATCACGAGGCCGAGCGCCAGGGCGCCGTAGGCAAGGGTCAACGACTTCCGGGAGAGGCGCTTCTCGAATCCCGGCGTCAGGCGGTCGGGCACCAGCTTGAAGTCGACCACAGCGGCCACCGCCGTGGTGACGGCCGCATCGGTCAGCACGCCGACCGCCGTGGGCCGCGCACGCCGAGCCTGCAGGAGCTCGAACAGCGCGCCCCAGAAGAACGCCGACGCATGGTGCAGCGCCTGCCCCACCGCCGTGTGCTTCCAATCGGCCTTGTCGACCTGCGCGGCCGATTCGCCCCAGACGATGTGGCTGGTGGCATTGAGCGGCGCGTAGGGCGAGCCGTTCTCGCGGCGCCCGAGCAGCATCAGGGCGGCCGTCGAGAGCAGGCCCGAGGCCACGCTTTCCATCGCCCACGCGCTGCCCGAAGCGCGCCCGACCACGAGGCGCTTCGCATCCGCCGCCGCGTGGCGCGCACGCGCTGCCAGTTCCTTGCGGGCGTGCGGACCGTCGAGCCCGGTCAGGCTTCCCGACGTGCTGTGACGTGCAGCGGGACGGGTCTCAGGGGCGAGGGTTTCCATGGCCATCTCCAGGTGTGATTCGGTGTGCATCCAGGGCAAGGGCCGTTCCGCCTCGATGCTGCGCTGCACGCGCCATCGCGCCGACGGATGCCGCCCTGGAGTGCTCGCGTCGAACGGTCTCAAGGCCGCTCGGCCGGGATCGCCGGTCCGTCCCGATGAGCAAACCGGCACGGACCGTTTCGGCAGCCGTTGCAAGACTCGGGCACGGCCGTTGCCACCCACTATGGCTCCGCCAACTTTTCATGCTGCCATGGACGCTTCACTTGGTACTCCAACTTCGTCGCATGCACCGGCCCTGGCGCCTCAGGCTGCTGAACTGGACGCCCGTCTGGGCAGCGCCTCCCTGCACGTGAGAGTCCACATGACTCCCGCGGGCCTGCTGGCGGTCGGCGGCATGGTGAGTGGCATCCTCCTGTCGGTGGCCGCGCTGGTCTGGACGGCCACGTCAGTGAGGCGACGCCATCCGATCGCCAGTGCATGGAGGCGACGTTGAGTCGTCTGCCGTGACGCGCGCCATCCTGCTGCTGCTCTTGACGGCGCTCGCCGTTGCGGTGGCACTTCGACTGACGGGATGGCGGTTGCCCGACCGTCACAACCCGTGGGCGCCGCTGGTGTTGTCGGAGCCGCCCAACTGGCTCACCCGGCACAAGCTGGCCCGCCTCGACGAACGGCCATTCACCTGCCGCGAGGTGCTCGCCGCGGCGGCGCTGCGCACGACGCCCTTGCCCGACCGGGACACCGGCGCGGGGGGCTCGACCGCCTGCGGTTTCCGCAATGCCGTCACCGTCAGCCGAACAGCGTTCGCGGTGAATGCGTCCTTTGCGTTGAGTTGCCGAAGCGCGGTGGCGCTCGCCTTGTGGGAACGGCATGTGGTGGCGCCCGAGGCGCTTCGCCTGCTGGGAAGCCCGGTGCACCGGCTCGACCATTTCGGCAGCTATGCCTGCCGCAACGTCTACGGGCGGAGCAGCGGGCGCCCGAGCCAGCACGCCACCGCCGACGCGCTCGACGTGTCCGGCTTCTTGCTGAAGGACGGCCGGCGCATCACGGTGGCGCGCGACTGGGAGGACCAGGGGCCGGAGGGCGCCTTCCTGCGCGCCGTGCACCGAGGCGCCTGCCGCTTCTTCGACGGCGTGCTGGGCCCCGAGTACAACGCCGCGCATGCCGATCACCTGCACCTGGACCGCGGGCCGTACCGCGTGTGCCGTTGACGAGGCGCTCATGATGACGTCCCGTTGTGCTTCGCGACACACCGCATCTCCCCCGCGGGACATGTTCCTCCCGACGACGGTGCCAGATGCCGTCGAGGGCCATTGCCGGACAATCGCCAGGTGCCACTGGCCTCACCACGCCCTGTGCCGACAGCGGCGCGAACGGGGCCTCGGGGAACGGTCCGCACTGCAACGACTCCACTCGACTCAAGGAGCACTCCGATGACGCTGACTTCGCTTGCACAGGGACATGGCTTTCGTTCGGTGACGCGCATGGCGGCGCTCGTGGCCGTGGCGATCGGCAGCAGCGCGGCGTCTGCCGCCCCGGCGCCGCTGGTGGGCGCGGGCAGTGGCAAGTGCCTGGATGTGCACCAGGGCTACAACTTCGCCGTGCAGCTCTACACCTGCAACGGAGGCGCCAACCAGCGATGGGAGTTCAATGCCGCCGGTGAGCTGCGCACACTGAACGGCACTCGCTGCCTGGACGCTCGCGGCCAGGGAGCGGCGGCCGGCACCGCGCTCGTGGCGAACGTGTGCAATGGCGCCGCGAGCCAGAAGTGGCGGCGCGGCAGCAACGGCGCCATCGTCGGGTTGCCGTCGAACCTCTGCGTGGATGTGAAATCGGCCTCTACCGCGAACCTGGCCGCGGTCCAGCTCTGGACCTGCCACGGCGGCGCCAATCAGGTCTGGACGGGGGGCGGGTCCACTACCGACCTGCAGCCCCCGAGCGTGCCGGCCAACCTGCGTGTTACCAACCTGGCCTGCCGCTCGGCCACGCTGTCCTGGTCGGCGTCGACGGACAACGTCGGCGTGGCGTTCTACGACCTCTACCACGACGGCCAGCTGATGACGACCGTGAGCGGCGGCACGCTGTCCACCTCGCTCACCATGGCTCCGGGCGTGCGCTGGGGGCTGTACGTGAATGCACGCGACGCGGCGGGGAACGTGTCGCAGGCCAGTGCCAGCCTGTATGTCGACGTGCCGCAATGCAGCGTCGACACGCAGGCCCCCACCCCGCCCACGGGCCTCTCCGGCACCGTCAGCGGCACGGCGGCCACGCTGCGGTGGACGGCGTCCACCGACAACGTCGCCGTCACCGCCTACGACATCTTCCGCAATGACGCGCGAGTGGGCAGCACCAGCGGCACCGCCTACACCGACAGCGGGCTGGTGCCGAACACCACCTATCGCTACCAAGTGGCCGCGCGCGATGCACAAGGCAATGTCTCCACCCGCAGCACGTCGCTCAGCCTGACGACCGCCGGGACGTGCAGCAGCGCCGTGTGCGCGGTACAGCAAGCGGCCACGGAGACGGACCTCCCCTGGGGGCTCGTCACCCTGCCGGACGGCAACGTCATCTACAGCCGCCGGGACGCGTTCGACCTCGTGCGGCTCAACCCGACGACCGGTCAGAAAACAGTGATCGGTCGCGTGCCCAACGTGCAGGGGACGGACGGCGAGGGCGGGGTCATGGGGCTCGAGGTGACGCCGGGCTTCCCCGGCAGCGATCCGTGGATCTACATCCTGCACACCTCGCCCACCGACAACCGCGTGGTTCGCATCCAGTACCGCAACGGCGCGCTCGACCTCGCCACCCATCAGGTATTGCTGACCGGCATCGGCCGCAACAAGTACCACAACGGAGGACGCCTGCGCTTCGGCCCGGACGGCAAGCTGTATGTCGCAACCGGCGATGCGCAGAACACCGCCTATGCCCAAGACATCAACAAACTCGCCGGCAAGATCCTGCGCATGAACCCGGACGGCTCACGGCCGTCCGACAACCCGTTCAGCAACCACGTGTGGAGCTACGGCCACCGCAATCCGCAGGGACTCGCGTTCGATTCGCAGGGCCGGCTGTGGGAGCAGGAATTCGGCAACGCCTCCCAGGACGAGACCAACCTGATCGAGAAGGGCGGCAACTACGGCTGGCCCAACTGCGAAGGCACGCAATCGCGGGGCGGCAGCGGGTGCGCCACGCCGGGCTACATCGCACCGAAGCGGACCTACGCCACGTATGACGCGTCATGCAGCGGCATCGCGATCGTGCGCGACGTGCTGTACGTCGCCTGCTTGCGCGGCGAGCGGGTGTACCGGCACGTGATCAGCGGCACCACCCTCACCAACTCGCAGGAGCTGTTCCGGGGCACGTATGGACGCTTGCGCACCGTGGAACCCTCACGCGACGGGGGCCTGTGGCTGACGACCACCAATCTGGGCGACAAGGACAGCACGGCGAACAACAGCAACGAGAAGATCCTGAAGATCGTGCTGGGGAACTGACCCGGGCCGCCGCCGCGGGCATTGCGCAGCGGTGGCGGCGCCGGACATCCATGTGTCGGCGCTGGTTTCGGCGGGATGCGCGCGCTCCCACGTCGACGCGCCGGCGCATCGCATCGGAAGGTCGGCGCGCACGGGAGGCCCGGTGGGCCACCGGGTGCGCGCGTCGGCCGGGGCCGGTCTCGGCTTGTCGAAGCGAATCGACGGCGAGCGCGCTGCAGTACGCTTGGCGCCCATGCAACCCCTCCTGGACGCCATCTCCTCCGCAGCTTTGCCCACTGACGCGCAGCGCATCTTCCATGGCCGCGGGGGGCTGCACCCCGGTTGCGAGCACTGGGTGCTCGATGCCTACCCACCCGTCTGGGTGCTGACGAGCTTCCAGCCCGCGACGGAGGACGAACTCGCCGCCATTGGCGCGGCGCTGGCGCAGCGCTGGGCGCAACTGGCACCGGGGCAAGCCCTGAACTGGGTCTACCAGTGCCGCCACGAAGGCCGGAGCCTCACCCGCGTGATGGCGGGCAGCGTGCCGGACCCGCACTGGGTCAGCGAGGACGGCGCTTCCTTCAAGGTGAACGTCGGCAGTGGCCAGAACCACGGCCTGTTCCTCGACATGGCCCGCGGCCGGCGCTGGGTCCGCGAGCACGTCGCCGCCCATCCCGGCGTTCGGGTGCTCAACCTCTTTGCCTACACCTGCGCCTTCTCGGTGGTGGCCCTGCAGGCTGGTGCCCGGCAGGTCATCAACCTGGACATGAGCCAGGGTGCGCTCGGCATCGGGCAGCACAACCACCGCTACAACGGCCTGACCGGCGCCAGCTTCATGGCCCACGACCTGTTCAAGTCGTGGGGCAAGGTCACGCGCAGCGGCCCGTACGGGCTCGTCATCGTCGACCCGCCGAGCTACCAGAAGGGCAGCTTCGTCGCGACCAAGGACTACGCCCGGCTGCTGCGCCGGCTCTTCGACCTGATGCTGCCGGGCGGACATGCGCTGCTGTGCCTCAACGCCCCGGAGCTCGGCACTGACTTCCTGAAAGACCAGGTGCGTGAGCTCGCGCCCGAGCTCGAGTTCGTCGAGCGGGTGGACAACCCGCCCGTGTTCGCCGACGTGTCGGACGAGCGGTCGCTGAAGGTGCTGGTGTATCGCGCGCCGCCGCTTGCCTGACGCCGGACCGGCAAAGCCGGGCACATGCCGCGAGGGCCGGCCCGACTTGCAGGGGCGTCAGCGGCGCGCCTTCGGGCTCGTGGCCATGCCCTGAGTGGCCGCCCAGGCCCCCACGTCATCGCGCCGGATCGCGGCGGCCATCAGGCCGGGAAACGCATCCGGCGTGCAGGCGAACGAGGGCACGCCGAGTGCAGCCAGCTTCGCTGCCAGGGCGTGGTCGTAGGCGGGAGCCCCCTCGTCGCTCAGGGCGAGCAGGGTGATGAACTGCACGCCGCTGTCGACGAGGGCGGCCGCCCGCCGCAGCAGGTTGTCCTCGACGCCGCCTTCGTACAGGTCGGAGATCAGCACGAAGATCGTGTTGCGCGGTTCGCGGATGAGCGACTGGCAGTAGCCGACGGCGCCGTTGATGTCGGTGCCGCCGCCCAGTTGCACGCCGAAGAGCAGCTCCACCGGGTCATCGAGCTCTTCCGTCATGTCGACGACCGCGGTGTCGAACAGCACGAGGCGGGTCGCCACGGCGGGCAGCGACGCCATGACCGCACCAAAGATGCTGGCATACACGACGGAGTTGGCCATCGAGCCGCTCTGGTCGATGCAAAGTACCACTTCGCGCTGGGGTCGCCTGGACTTGCGGCCGTAGCCATGCAGTGTCTCCGGCACGATGGTGCGGTACTCCGGCTGCCAGTGCCGCAGGTTGGCCCGGATGGTCCGGTGCCAATCGATCTCCGCATGACGTGGCCGTCGGTTGCGCTGACTGCGGTCGAGTGCTCCGCTCACCGCCGATCGCAGCGGCTCCTCCAGACGTTTCATCAGATCGTCCACCACCTGGCGCACCACGCGGCGCGCCGTGTCCTTGGTCCCGGCGGGAATCACCTGCGACAAGGCCATCAGGTTCGCGACCAGGTGGACGTCGGGCTGCACGGTCTGCAGCATCTCGGGCTGCAGCAGCATCTCCCGCATGTCCAGGCGCTGCAGCGCGTCCCGCTGCATCACCTGCACCACCGAACTGGGGAAGTAGCGGCGGATGTCGCCCAGCCAGCGCGCCACGCCGGGGGCGGACCCGCCACGACCGCCCCGCCGGTCCCGCCCGGCCAGGCTGCCCGGTCCGGAGAGGTCGTAGAGGGCCGCGAGGGCCTGGTCCATCTCGGCCGCCGGCCCGGACAGGCCGCCGCAGGCGGCTTCAGCCTCGCTGCCGAGGGCCAGGCGCCATCGCCGCAGCCGTTCGATGTCGTCGTTCATCCTGGCACTCCGAGAAGTTGGCGCAGCAGCGCAAGGGGCAGCACGGCGAGCGTGTCGTCCCAATCGGATTCGGCTGCCGAAGCCGTCGTCCCGGCGGACGCGCCACGTGCGGCGCGTTGGCCGAGGTCGCGTCGCTCGCCGGGCCCGAATGCCGAGAAGGTGCGGCGGACCAGGGGCAGCACGCGCACGAAGTGATCGTCGCTCAAGCCGGCAAGCCAGCCGTCGACCAACTGCCACACCGCCGGGTCGTGCAGCAACACGACGGCATTGCGGTTCACGAAGCCGTCGAGCCAGGCGGCGGCCTTCCCCGGATCGTTGCCCGCCGAGAGGTGAAGCGAAAGTGCGGCGGCGGTCTGGTCGGGTTGCCATTGGCCGCTGTCGCACAGCAAGCGGGCGGCTACTCCCTGCAGCAGTTCATGGGCGCCGGCGGTCTGCGCGAGCTGTCCGAGCGCACGGCGCCAGGTGGCGGTCTGGGCCTCGCCGTCGCGCAGACCGATCGCCGCGTGCGCCGCCAGCAGCCGGCTGCGCAGCGCCTCGGCCGCGTCATCGTCCACTGCCGAACACGCGAGGGGCAGGCCGATGGCGGCACGAACGATCAGGCCGTCCAGCACATGGCCCACCAGCGCGGCGTCCGTCTGCCGCACGTTGCCGTAGCGGAAGACGTTGGCCAGCGGGGGCAGGGCGCCCAGCAGCTGCGGCGTGTCGCCGGTGAGGGCGGCGCGGTCCTCGAGCGCGCGTGTCGCGGTTTCGACGGCGTCGCCAAGGTCTGCCAGCAGCGCACGGTCCACGAGGGCGGACAACTCCGAAAGCGATTCACTGTGCGCGCAGCGGTCGGCCACGCGTGCCGTCGCGGCCAGTGCGAGGGTTTGGCCCCACTGGCTGCACTCGATCAGGCGCAGGGTGAATTCCGGTTGCCATTGCAGGGTCCACACCTCGTGGAAGGTGCCCCGGGCGGATTGGCCCACCTTCGCCACGGTCCCCCAGGGCACGTCCAGCAGACCGAGCCGGTGAAGCAGGTGACTGCGGGCCAGGTCGTTGGTGTTGCGCAGGTCGAGGTCGAGAGTCTTTTGCAGCGCCTCGGGCTTGAGGCGCAGTGACTTCTGCGCGCGTTCGACATCGCGTTGCAGCGGCACGGTGGGCACGTCGGGCGGCACGCTGCCCAGGCGGTCACCGATGACGAGGGCCTCGTCGATGAAGCGCAGTGCGGACTCGTCACCCATCGTGAGCACGGTGCGGGATGCCTCGTGCAGTTCCTGGAGGCCGGGTGCCGTTCGGTCGCGCAGCGCCGCAAGGGCCTCGGCCAGCCGGGTCGCCTCGATCAGGTGGGCGGAGGAGCAGTCGAGGTCGCGCTCCCGCATCAGCCGGGCCACACGGGCGAGCCAGCCGACGGCGCGTTCTCCGGGGCGCCCGTGGGTGGACCACAGGTGCTCGTACCAGCCGGGTGACTGGATGCCCGCCCCGTAGCCGCTGGCCCGGGCCAGGTGACGGTAGGTCCAGGGCACCCAGGTGGTCAGGACCTTCACCTTGGGCAACCCTTTCAGCAGCGCCGCATCCGTCCGGGCCGGCACGGTCGCCCGGAGGCCGCCCAGGTGCCATGCGCCGCACACGACCGCGATGCGTTCGAACCCGTCCTTGACGGTGGCTCGCACGCACTGGCGCATGTGCGCCTCACGCAGCGCCTCTTCGCGTGCCTTCGGATCGTCCTCTCCACGCTCTCCCAAATCGGAGCGCAGGCTGGTCATGGCTTCGGCAATGGCGGCGAACAGCTCTTCGCCGTCGCCCCGCTCCTCGACCATGTAGTTCCACCAGGCCTCGCCGTCTGCATGGCCGGCGGCCCGCGCGAGCCAGGTCAGCGGATCGTCCGGTGGCGGTGTGCCGGCCTCGGACGCATCCTCGGCCGGCGCGTCGGCATCCGCCTGCGCATCCGCCTGCGCATCCGCCTGCGCATCCGCCGCCGCCGCGCGCGCCGCCTGCGTCAGCGCCAGGCCGTGGGTCACCGGCAGGTCGATGAAGCGCACCGGCACGCCCGCGGACGCCGCCCAGCGCAGTGCCTGCCATTCCGGCGAGAACTCGGCGTACGGGTGATAGACGGCCAGGCCCGGTTCGTCGGGGCAGTGGCTCAGCAGTGCCACCGGCGGCTGCATGCCTTCTGACAGCACGAACTGCAAGAGGCCGTCCGCCTCCGGCGGTCCTTCGATCAGCACACAGTCCGGCCGCAAGGCCTCGAAGGCGTGCAGCAGGCTGCGGGCGCTGCCCGGCCCGTGGTGCCGGATGCCGAACCAGTGGATCGGGTTCGCGGTCATGTGCGCGCGTCAGTCCAGGTCACGGAAGGCGCGGTACAGGTCCTTCCAGTCCGTGCGTTCCTTCACCACTGTCTCGAGGTACTCGTTCCAGACCAGCTGGTCCTGCACCGGGTCCTTCACCACCGCACCGATGAGGCCGGACGCCATGTCATGCGGGCGCAGCACGCCGTCGCCGAAGTGACCGGCGAGCGCCATGCCGCTGTTGATCACCGAGATCGCCTCGGCGGTCGACAAGGTGGAAGAAGGCGACTTCACCTGCGTCTTGCCGTCCTCCGTCTTGCCGTTGCGCAGCTCGCGGAAGATCTGCACGATGCGGCGCACTTCCTTCAGCGCCGGCGGCTCGGCCGGCAGCTGCAGCGAGCGGCCCATCTCGGCGACCCGCTTCACCACGATGGCGACCTCGTCCGCTTCGCTGGCGGGCACGGGCAGCACCACCGTGTTGAAGCGGCGCTTGAGGGCGGCCGACAGCTCGTTCACCCCCTTGTCGCGGTTGTTGGCCGTGGCAATGACGCTGAAGCCGCGCACGGCCTGCACCTCGCTCCCCAGCTCCGGAATGGGAAGGGTCTTCTCCGACAGCACCGTGATCAGGCTGTCCTGCACGTCGGCGGGAATGCGGGTCAGCTCCTCCACGCGGGCGATGCGGCCCGTTCGCATGGCCTGCATCAGCGGGCTGGGCACCAGCGCTTTCTCCGAGGGTCCGTTGGCCAGCAGCTGCGCGTAGTTCCAGCCGTACCGAAGCTGCTCCTCGCTGGTGCCGGCCGTGCCCTGGATCAGCAGGGTGGAGTTGCCGCTGATGGCCGCGGCCAGGTGCTCGGACACCCACGACTTGGCCGTGCCCGGCACGCCGTAGAGCAGCAGCGCCCGATCGGTGGCGAGGGTGGCCACGGCGATCTCCATCAGCCGAGGGTTGCCAATGTACTTGGGACTCACCTCGAAGCCGCTGTCGAGCTTGCCACCCATCAGGTAGCGCACCACGGCCCAGGGTGAGAGGGCCCAGTTTTCCGGACGGCTGCGAGAGTCGTCGCGGCGCAGGGCCTCGAGTTCCTCGGCGAACTGCTGCTCGGCGTGCTGGCGCATCACGGGGGTGGGGGAGGTGGTCATGGAATCCTCGTTGATCAGTGCATCAAAGCGTTTGGAGGGCACGGCGCAGGAAGATCACCTGGGCGACGACGTTGAGCGTTTCAGCTTCGCCGGGCGTCTCGTCGGACGTTCGTGGCAAGTCGGCCAGGGCAGCCAGTGTCTCGGGGTGAAGGGCGCAACAGAGGTCGATCAGCAGGCTCCGGGCGCGGTAGTCGTTGGCCAGCAGGCCGGCCTGGAGTCGCGGGCGCAGGGCAGTCGCCAGCACGCTGGAGAGGGTGGGCGACAGGGCATCGCCAACCGGCCACGCGGCGAGCACCTCCGCCAGCACGTCGACCAGGGCGACGTTCGATGCCTTCAGCTGGCGAAGCCAGTGCGCCTCCCGCGCCGGGGCCGGCAGGAGTGCGAGGACCGCCCCCGGTCCGTCGCGCCACAACCGGGCGGGCCAGTTCGCAAGGAAGGCCTCGCACCACTCCGGCGGCGCCGTGGCATTCAGCACATCGCGCCACCCGCGCAACAGGGCCTCGCTCCAATCGGTGTCGTCCGCCCAGTTGCGCAGTTCGGCGGCCGTGAGGCCGGTGTGCCGGTTCCACCACGACAGGGGCACCTGGCGCACCAGCTGATACAGCCACCAGGCCCGTTCGCCGAGCGACTCGTGCGTCGGACGGTTGGCATCCACCTGATCGTCCTTCCAATCAGAGGCAGCACCCTGCGGAGCGTCCACGGTCCAGCGGCTGCCGAGCAGACCCCGCTTGCGGCCGATCAAGGCCTCGAGGCGCGCCGCCGCCCGCCGGGGATGGGCCGCATCGGGAAGGCGCAGGAGCATGCCGAGTGCCACCTGCCGCACCTCTCGGCTGCGGTCGGCCCGGAGCTGGTCGAGCAACGGTTCGTCTTCCAGGGTCAGGGACGAAGCGAGCACGCCCGTGAGCTCGGCCCGTTCCCTGGCCGCGAGCTCCGGCAGGGCAGCAGCCAGGCGTGCGCGCGCGGCCGCGGGGTCGGCACGCCGTTCGGCCAGCAGGAAGGCGCGGCGCTGGTCGAGTGAACCGTCGGTCCAGGCAGCGTCCTCGCTGGGGTCTCCGGCCACGCCCGCAGCGAAACGCCAGCCGTCGTGCTGGCTGGCGAGCCAGGCGCCTCGTTCGCCCAGCACGGGCGCGAGTCGCGGACGAAGCGCCACCGATCGGCGCGCGGCATCCAGCGCCTGCGGGAGCAGCGAAGGCGGGAGGCGCAGGCCGGCGCGCGCCAGCGCCAGGCAGAACTCGTGCTGCAAGCGCGCCGGGCCGTCCTCGAACAACCAGCCGGCCGGGCCGAGCCATGCGCCGGCGATCAGGGGTGGGAGCGTGTCGATGGGTGCTGGCGCGGGCAAGGGCGATGCCCACGGGAAACCACGACTTCCCGCAAGGCCGCAGACCGCGAGCACCGCGGCCGACCGCAGCACCGAGGCGGCGGCGTCCGGCGTCGCGGCTTCCGTGATGAGCCGGCCGACCTCACCGGTCCAGCGGGGCAGTGGCGCGGTCTGGCGATCGGTCCCGATCATGGCGACCGGCAGCAGGGTCGACCACGGCGTGGTGCGGCTCATGCCGGCCTCCTCGACCAGAGCGGTGGGTCGTCACCGGCCCAGGCCGTCAGGGGCGTGAGGGTCTGACCATCCCATTCACCCATCACGCTCACCGGGTGCCCACCACTGACGGCGAGCAGCGACCAGGCGTCGGCATCCATGAGCCGCAGGCTGAGGGCTCGGCCGTCGGTCACGGCGTACAGGTGATCGCCATCGCGCAAGATGACGGCGGCGTGGAGGACGAGGGGATGCAAGGCGTTCCAGGGGCAGGCGGCGACGCGGGTTGCGATGCCGCGCCATTCGCCCGCGTTGTCCGTGGCGGGCCACCGGGCCGCGCCCGCGGGGCCGACGGTGTCGGGCGTGGCGACGCGCAGGGCCGCGGCTCCGGGGTAGAAGGTCAACACCGCGTCCACCGCGGTACCTGGCGTCCACGCGGTCTCGAAGCCCTGGCCGGCGAATGCATGTTCGAGGACCCATGCGCGTCGGCCGAGGCGCTCGCCGTGCAGCCACACGCGCCGCTCGGTGAGCTTCGCGTCGCGCAGTTCGGTGGTAACGCCAAGCACCGTCCAGCGATCGTCCACGGCTTCGCCGACCGCCAGCACGTCGGCCTTCTCGAACGGCCAGCCGGCCATGGTGCGCAGGTCGGCCTGCACGTGGGCCGGCAGTGTCTCGCGGCGCTGAAGCGCTTCGCAGGCGAGTTGCAGCAGGCCTAGCCGGTGCAGCGTCCGCTCGGGCCAGTCGGGCGAGGCGCCCAGGCCGTCGGCTGAGTCGCGCAGGCGCTGGCCGAGGCCGGGCGCCTGGGCATCGACCATGCGCGCTGCCATCGTTCGCCATGCGCTGGTGTCGGTGGCATCGCCCGCGCCCAGGCCCTGGGCCATGCGGTCCGCGAGCCAGCGCTGCAGTTCGGCGGCCGCCGTGGTGAGGCGCGCCCAGCGCTGCGTCTCGCGTGCCAGTGCCGCGGCGGGATCGACCGGGGCGGCGGCCTTCTCGGCCACCTTCTGGTCCTTCTTCTGAGCCTTGTCGGCGCGCGATGCAAGCCATTCGGACACCCACGCGGGTGGCGTGGTGGACGTCAGGGCCGATCGATCCTGCGCCCGGATGAGCATCAGGGCCAGGCCATGCTTGCAGGGAAACTTGCGGCTGGGGCAGGAGCATTTGAACGCGGGACCGGACAGGTCGACCTGCGTCTGATACGGCCGAGCGCCACTGCCCTGGCATTCGCCCCAGACCGACGATGCGTCGCTCCCCAGCAACGGCCATTGGCCGGTGCTCGTCAGGCCGCGTGCGGACTTGGCCGAGGCGGCGTCCGGCGCGAGCGCCAACACTTCATCGATGGTCAGCACCATGCTGGCCCTCCCCGTCATTTTCTGTTCTGGCGGGAGTCTAAGGGAGGATGGTGTCGGTCTCGCGGGTGGCGCGCGCCGGGCGGATCCGGTCTCGAAGGGGCGGCATGTCGCCGCCCCTCCACGGCGTGTGGCGCCGCGCTACCGAGCGGCAGCGCGGCACAGCCGGTCGATCACTTCACCCCGCAGCTCGCATACTTGCCGCCGGCGTAGCAGACCTGCTTCACGTTGACGAGTTCGGCGTTGGACAGCGCGAAGGTGCTCTTGTTGCAGTCCGAGCGGAACACCGCCTCCTTGAAGTTCGTCAGCTTGGCGCGGTTCACCGTGACGTGGACCGGGTAGCACTTGCCGCCGTTCTCGCGGAAGAGCTTGCTGGCGCCGTTGACGACGATGTTTTCCACGTTGAACGTGGTCGGTGCGTTCAGCTGGAAGAACTTGTCCTCGGCGCTGGCGCCGGTGAGGTTGCGCAGGGTCACCCGGGCGGCCGCCTTGACGGTGAGGGCGTCTTCGCCGACGTCGGTCCAGGTGACGTTGTCGACCGTCGCGTCGCCGTGGATGTGGACGCCATCGGCGCCGTTGTTGCCGATGATCACGTTCTTCAGCACGCCACCCTTCTCGACCCGGAAGACGGGCGGCTGGCCTTCGCCCTGGCCGCCATCGCCGAAGGAGGGGTTGAAGGTCTTGCAGCCGCCGTCGAAGGTCTCGCCCGGCTGCACCACGCGCGTCTCGCTCAAGCTCACCGAGCCGGTGGACCGGCAGCTGGCGCCAGTGGCGCTGCCCGTGGTCGGGGGCGGTTCCTCGCCACCCGGCTCTTCGCCGCCGGGGCCTTCGCCGCCGCCATCGGGCGGCGTCGTGCCGGCCGCATAGACCTCGAATTCGGCGATGCGCGGGACGGCGCTGGCTTCGTCGATGAACAGGTCCAGCTTGCTCGAGCTCACCGCGTCGAAGCTGATCACCTTCTGGGGCCCGAGCGTCGTGCCGGACGCGAGGAGTCGGCCGCTGCCGTTGTCGACCAGGCGCCAGCGCCGCACGGTCGAACTGATCTCGTCGACGAGCACGGTCCCCACGCTGGCGGAAAAGCCCTTCACCGAAATTCGCTGGCCGCTCGCCGAGGCGGGCTGCCAGTACGTGTCGCCATTGGCGTCCACCACGCGTCCGTAGCTCGTGCCGCCGCCCTTGCTCGACCCGTCGGCGGCCGTGGCGAGGTTGACCCCGGACGTGACAACCGCCAGGGCCGCCGCGCTCACGCCCGCGCCGTCGACGTTGGTCACCTTCTGCGCGTCGCTTGCGCTTTCCACCGTTCCGTCGCTGCCGCCGCCGCCACATGCGGCCAGCGTGGCCACACAGACGACCGTCATGGCCAGATGGCGAATTCCGTTCATTGCTTGCTTCATCGGTTTCCTCCTTGGATGCGGAATGCCCGTCGCCGGGCGCGTTCCGGTGGGAGGTCGTCAGGTCTTTTCGAGGTCGTACAACCTTGAGCCCTCGAACGACCTCATCACCGTGGGTGCCGACCGGAATGGCCGGGAGCCGCATTGAAGCTGCCGGGCTACAGGCGGTCAAACGTCGTCATCTGTACTTCGATCAGCAAATCGTCAATGCGTCGCTGTAGCGTCTGGATTGGTTGTACGACGACGGACATGCGCAAAACCGAAGCAGATGACACAGGGTTTGCGATGAGGCCAACTCCCTAATTTGAAGTCGTTTGCAGCCCAATCCCTGCAGGGCTCAGGGTCTCGGCGGGCCCCACCCCGCGGTGGTGCGGACCGTCCGCGTTCAGGCGCCGGCGCTGGCGCCCGAGGGCAGCTTGCGCCGGTACTCCGTGGGAGTCTCGCCCGTCCATTGGCCGAAGGCACGGGTGAAGCTCTTCTCGTTGCGAAAGCCGACCGCCAGCGTGATCTGCTTGATCGACCGACGGGTGCGTGTGAGCAGGTCGATCGCGGTGTCGCGCCGCACCTGGTCCTTCAGTGACTGCAGCGAGACGCCCTCGTCCTTGAGTTGCCGGTGCAGCGTGCGCACCGACATGTTGAGGGCGCAGGCGAGCGTGTCGGCGGTCTGGTGCATCGGCAGCAGTTCCCGCACCCGCTGCACGAGCAGCCGGTCACGGCGGTACTGCAACACCGTCAGCGGCAGCGCCCGGCGCAGCATCGCGCGCAGCGCCGCTTCGTCGCGCCGGATGGGCAGCCGCAGGTAGCGGGGCTCGAAGCTGATGCTCGTCACCGCTGCGTCGAATCGCACGGGGCCGGGAAACATGAGGGCGTAGGCCGCGTGGTGCGGCGGAGGGACATGCGCGAACGAGGCATCGAGCAAGGGGATGGCCGAATCGGTGGCCCAGCAGGCGTAGCCCAGCACGTAGCGGAGGAGGGTGAGCAGGCAGAACTCGCGCATGCGCGGGTCGATGCCGCGGCACTCCTCGATGGTCAGCTCGGCGCGCTGCGCCGAGACCTGCAGGCGGAGCTGCACGTCGTCGACGAGCAGCCGGTGATGCCGGCACCAGCGCTTGAGCGCAACCCCGAGGTCGGGCGCACCGAGCGACGCGCGGCACAACATGCCGTAGCTGCCCCAGGGCAGTCGCCGGCTGAACCAGCCAAGGGCCTCGTCGTCCAGCTGCCGCATGGCCGCTTCCGAAAAGACCTCCATCTGGGCGGCGGTGATGCGGGCGTCGGAGCGCTGCAGCTGGCGCGGCGTGATCCGTGCCCGGGAGAGCGCGTCGCGCGGGTCCTCGCCATGCTTGTCGAAGGCCAGCACCATCGCGCGGATGAAGGCCATCGGGGTGGCGGCGATCGAGGTTTGGGCCATGCGCCGAAGTCTGCCTGCGCGTGGCACGATCTGCAACCAATCTGGCACACCCCGCGCCGCGGACGCTCTACCCTTGCGGCTCCGGCGACGCGGCGCTGCACGGCATCAGGGTGAACCCTCGAGCCCCCTTGTCACCGCTGCAGACGACGCGATGATCGTGCGGTTGTCGATGACCTTGGCGAACCCACAGGAGGCGAGATGAGCGAACCCATCAACGCGAGGCAGGACCGTTCCATCGCGCCGCGCGACGGCATGTCCCACGTGGCCGGTGCGGCGGAACCCGCGCTGTCCGGCGTCACGATCTTCGGTCTGCTCGAGGCGGCCGTGGCGCAGTGGCCCGAGCGACCGGCCGTCGTCTTTCGTGAGCAGGGCGTGCGATGGACGTGGTCGGCGT
This sequence comes from Rhizobacter sp. LjRoot28, assembly GCF_964253025.1. Lineage (NCBI taxonomy): Bacteria > Pseudomonadati > Pseudomonadota > Betaproteobacteria > Burkholderiales > Sphaerotilaceae > Rhizobacter > Rhizobacter sp. LjRoot28. The sequence goes on along the minus strand of NZ_CAXUQC020000001.1, from coordinate 3,877,858 downwards.
TCCAGCGGGAGTGCGATCGCTTCGCGGCCGGTTTGCTGGCGCTCGGCCTGAAACGCGAGGACCGGCTCGGCATCTGGTCGCCCAACCGGGCCGAATGGCTCATCGCGCAGTTCGCGACGGCGCGCATCGGCGTGATCCTGGTCAACATCAATCCGGCCTACCGCCTGGGCGAACTCGAATACGCACTCAACGCCTCCGGTTGCCGCGCGATCATCGCGGCCGAGCGTCTGCGCACCTCCAACTACCTGGAGATGCTGCAGACGCTGGCGCCGGAACTCGAGCGCTGCGAGCCGGGCCAGCTGCAGGCCCGGCGCCTTCCGCAGTTGCAGTTCGTCATCCGGCTCGGGCAGGAGCGCACGCCTGGCATGTTGAACTACGACGATGTCCTGCGCGCGGGCGATGGCGGATTTGACGTGCAGGGGCTCGCCGCCATCAGCGGCGCGCTCGATTGCCGCGACGCCATCAACATCCAGTTCACCAGCGGCACCACCGGGAACCCGAAGGGCGCCACGCTCACGCACCACAACGTCGTCAACAATGGCCGTTTCGTCGCCAGGGCCATGGAGCTGACCGAGCGCGATTCGCTGTGCATCCCGGTGCCGCTGTACCACTGCTTCGGCATGGTGCTCGCGGTGCTGGCCTGCGTGTCGACCGGCTCCCAGATGGTCTTCCCGGGCGAGGTCTTCGACCCCGGTGCGACGCTCGCCGCGGTGCAGGCGGAACGTTGCACCGCATTGCACGGCGTGCCCACCATGTTCATCGCCGAACTGGACCACCCCGACTTCGCGAGCTTCGACCTCACGACCCTGCGCACGGGCATCATGGCGGGCGCCCCTTGCCCCATTGAAACGATGAAGCGGGTGATCTCGCAGATGCACATGCGCGAGGTCACCATCGCCTACGGCATGACCGAGACCAGCCCGGTCTCGTTCCAGAGCTCGACGCAGGATCCGCTGGAGCGGCGGGTGTCGACGGTCGGGCGCGTCCAGCCCCACATCGAGGCCAAGGTGGTCGACATCGGCGGCGCCGTGCTGCCGGTCGGCCAACCCGGTGAACTCTGGGTGCGCGGCTATTCGGTGATGCGCGGCTACTGGGGCGACGAGCAGCGCACCCGCGAAGCGGTCGTCGACGGCTGGATGCGCACCGGCGACCTCGCCACGATCGACGCCGAGGGCTACTGCAACATCGTCGGCCGCCTGAAGGACATGCTGATCCGCGGGGGCGAGAACATCTACCCGCGCGAGATCGAGGAGTACCTGTTCCGGCATCCGAAGGTGCAGTCCGCCCAGGTGTTCGGCGTGCCCGATGCCAAGTATGGCGAGGAGGTCTGCGCCTGGATCGTGGTCAAGCCGGGCGAGCAGGTCACCGAAGACGAGATCCGCAGCTTCTGCAAGGAGCAGATCGCTCACTACAAGGTGCCGCGCTACATCCGCTTCGTGCCCGAGATGCCGATGACGATCACCGGCAAGGTCCAGAAGTTCGTCATGCGCGACCAGATGATCAAGGAGCTACAGGTCGAGCCCTCGCGCACCGCCTGAGTTCAAGCGCCACCTGCCGCGGCGTCCGCGCCGCGGGAATGCCCTGCCTTGTTCCGCCATCCCATCCCTTGCGCCCGCTGCCGCGGCCCTTCTTCCGGTTTTCCACTGAGGTATTGCCGATGAACACCAGACGCTCCGCCACCGCCGCTTTCGTGGCCCTCGCCCTTGCCAGCGCGCTGCCCGCCCAGGCGCAGGTCAGCGCCGACGTCGTGAAGGTGGGCCTGCTCATCGACATGAGCGGCTCCTACTCCGACCTGGCGGGACCGGGCTCGGTCATCGCCGGTCGGATGGCAATCGAGGACTTCGGCGGCAAGGTGCTCGGCAAGCCGATCGAACTCGTCGTCGCCGACAGCCAGAACAAGGCCGACATCGCCTCCACCAAGGCGCGCGAATGGTTCGACACCGGCAATGTGGATGCGGTGCTCGACCTCGTGCCCACCAACGTCGCGCTGGCCGTGATGGAGGTGGCCGCGCAGAAGAACAAGATCGCCGTGGTCGTCGGCTCGGCCTCCACGCCCATCACCAACGAGAAGTGCACGGCTACCAGCATGCACTGGATGTACGACACCTATTCCAGTTCCATCGGCGTGGGCCGGGCGCTTGCCAAGAAAGGCAACGACACCTGGTTCTTCGTCACCGCCGACTACGCCTTCGGCAAGGCCCTCGAGAAGGACGTCAGCGACGTGGTGGCCGCGGCCGGGGGCAAGGTGGTGGGCGCCGTCCGGCACCCGCTTAACGCGCAGGACTTCTCCTCCGTCCTGCTGCAGGCGCAGGGCTCGAAGGCGAAGGTGGTGGGGCTTGCCAACGCCGGCGGTGATGCCGTCAACGCCATCAAGCAGGCGAGCGAGTTCGGCCTGACGCGCAACCAGATCGTGGCGCCGCTCCTGCTCTTCATCTCGGACGTGCACAGCCTCGGCTTGCCCGCGGCACAGGGCCTGTTCCTCACCGAAGGCTTCTACTGGGACCGCAACGAGCAGACGCGAGCCTGGTCCAGACGCTTCTTCGAGAAGCACAAGCGCATGCCCACCATGGCCCAGGCGGGTGTCTATTCGGCCGTGACGCACTACCTGAAGTCGGTCAAGGCGGCCGGCACCGATGGCACCGACGCCGTCCTGAGGAAGATGCGCGACACGCCCGTGCAGGACGTCGTGATTCCCGACGGGAAGATCCGCGAGGACGGTCGCCTGGTGCACGACATGCTCCTGCTGCAGGTGAAGAAGCCCGCCGAGTCGAAAGCGCCCTGGGACTACTACCACGTGCGCGACGTGATTCCCGCCGACCAGGCCTTCCGGCCGCTGGCGCAGTCCGCCTGTCCGCTCGTCAAGAAGTGAGGCGCCCGCGCCGGCCGTCCATCCATCGCAAAGGACTTTCCATGACTCAGCTTCCCGGACTCAACTTCAACCTCGGAGAGACCATCGAGATGCTGCGCGACACCGTGCGCAGCTTTGCCGCGGAGGAGATCGCGCCACGCGCCGCCAGCATCGACCAGGACAACCTCTTCCCCGCCGACCTGTGGAAGAAGCTGGGCGACCTTGGGCTGCACGGCATGACGGTCAGCGAGGCGTACGGCGGCACGCAGCTCGGCTACCTCGCCCACATGATCGCCCTTGAAGAGGTGTCGCGCGCCTCGGCGGCCGTGGGCCTGTCGTACGGCGCGCATTCCAACCTCTGCATCAACCAGATCCACCGCAACGGCAGCGAGGCGCAGAAACAACGCTACCTGCCGCGCCTGGTGAGTGGCGACCATGTGGGCGCGCTGGCGATGAGCGAGCCGAATGCGGGCTCGGACGTCGTCAGCATGAAGCTGCGGGCCGACCAGCGCGGCGACCGCTATGTTCTCAACGGCTCCAAGATGTGGATCACCAATGGGGGCGATGCCGACACGCTGGTGGTGTATGCCAAGACCGATCCGACGCAGGGTGGCAAGGGCATCACCTCCTTCATCATCGAGAAGGGCTTCAAGGGCCTGTCGTTCGGCACCAAGCTCGACAAGCTCGGCATGCGCGGCTCCAACACCTACCCCGTCTTCTTCGAGGACTGCGAGGTCCCCGAGGAGAACGCGCTGGGCGGCGTGGGGCAGGGCGTGAAAGTGTTGATGAGCGGCCTCGACTACGAACGCGCCGTGCTGTCCGGCGGCCCGCTCGGGATCATGGCGGCCTGCATGGACGTGGTGCTGCCCTACGTGCACGAGCGAAAGCAGTTCGGCCAGAGCATCGGCGAGTTCCAGCTGATGCAGGGCAAGCTGGCCGACCTGTACACCACCTGGCAGGCCTGCCGTGCCTACGTCTACGCCGTGGGCCAGGCCTGCGACCGGGGCGACCACGCGCGCACGCTGCGCAAGGACGCCGCCGGTGCCATTCTCTATGCCGCCGAGAAGGCGACGTGGATGGCCGGCGAGGCCATCCAGGTGCTGGGCGGCAACGGCTACATCAACGACTACCCGACCGGGCGGCTCTGGCGCGACGCCAAGCTCTACGAGATCGGCGCCGGCACGAGCGAGATCCGCCGCATGCTGATCGGCCGCGAACTCTATGGCGAGACGGCGTGAGCCGGTTCGCCCGGCCGGCGCCTTTCCCCTGGCCCACGGCCGTTCATCGCCGCACGGACCCCGACCCGATCGCCACACGACGTAATCTCGAGGCACTGGCCTCATGCCCTCGGCCCCGGAGCCCCCCATGCAGATCCTGAAGACGTCCGTCAACCCGCGCTCGGAGGAATTCCGGGCCAATGCCGCCGCCATGCGCACGCTCGTCGACGACCTCCGCGCGAAGGCGGCGCAGGTGGAAGAGGGCGGTGGCGCCGCGGCCCGCGACAAGCATGTCTCGCGCGGCAAGCTGCTGCCGCGCGACCGCGTCACCCAGCTGCTGGACCCGGGCTCGCCCTTCCTCGAGATCGGCCAGCTCGCCGCCCATGGCCTGTACGACGGCGAGGCGCCCGGCGCCGGCATGATCGCCGGGGTCGGCCGCATCCAGGGGGTCGACTGCATGGTGGTTGCCAACGACGCCACGGTGAAGGGAGGCACCTACTTCCCGATGACGGTGAAGAAACACCTGCGGGCGCAGGAGATCGCCGAGCAGAACCACTTGCCCTGCATCTACCTGGTCGACTCCGGCGGCGCGTTCCTGCCCAGGCAGGACGAGGTGTTCGCCGACCGCGACCACTTCGGCCGCATCTTCTACAACCAGGCCAACCTCAGCGCCAAGGGCATTCCGCAGGTGGCCGTGGTGATGGGCTCATGCACCGCGGGCGGCGCCTACGTGCCGGCGATGAGCGACGAGACGGTGATCGTGCGCAACCAGGGCACCATCTTCCTCGGCGGGCCGCCGCTCGTGAAGGCGGCGACCGGTGAAGTGGTGACCAGCGAGGACCTGGGCGGCGGCGACGTGCACACCCGCATCTCGGGCGTTGCCGACCACCTCGCCGAGAACGACGCGCATGCGCTGCTCATCGCGCGGCGCATCGTGGCGAACTTCAACCGCCGCCGGCCTGACACCGTCACGCTCGACGCGAGCGAGGAGCCGCTGTACGACCCGCAGGAGATCCACGGCATCATCCCGCACGACACGCGCAAGCCCTATGACGTGCGGGAAGTCATCGCGCGCATCGTCGACGGCTCGCGCTTCGACGAGTTCAAGGCCCGCTATGGCGCGACGCTGGTCACGGGTTTCGCGCGCGTGTTCGGCATGCCGGTCGGCATCGTCGCCAACAACGGCATCCTGTTCGGCGAGTCCGCCATGAAGGGCGCGCACTTCATCGAGCTGTGCTCGCAACGCGGCATCCCCCTCGTGTTCCTCCAGAACATCACCGGTTTCATGGTGGGCCGCAAGTACGAGAACGATGGCATTGCCAAGCACGGTGCCAAGATGGTGACCGCGGTCGCCACCACCCAGGTGCCCAAGGTCACGATGCTGATCGGCGGCAGCTTCGGTGCCGGCAACTACGGCATGTGCGGTCGGGCGTACTCGCCGCGCTTCCTGTGGATGTGGCCGAACGCGCGCATCAGCGTCATGGGCGGGGAGCAGGCCGCGGGCGTGCTGGCGACGGTGCGCCGCGAGGGAGTCGAAGCCCGGGGCCAGGCCTGGAGCGCCGAGGAGGAGGAAGCGTTCAAGGCACCCATCCGCGCGCAGTACGAAACGCAGGGCCACCCCTACTACGCCACGGCGCGCCTGTGGGATGACGGCGTCGTCGACCCGGCGCAGGCGCGGCGCGTGCTCGGCCTCTCGCTCGCCGCGGCACTCAATGCGCCCATCCCGCCGACGAAGTTCGGCATCTTCCGCATGTGAGCCGCCCATGAACGACGCGACCCTGAGAATCGAGCACCGTGCGCAAGCCGCCTGGGTGTGGATGGCCCGGCCGCAGGTGCACAACGCCTTCGACGAGGCGCTGATCGCCGCGCTCACCGAGGCGTTCACCACGCTCGACCGCGACCCGGCCGTGCGGGTGATCGTGCTGGCCGGGGACGGCCGCAGCTTCTCCGCAGGCGCCGACCTCAACTGGATGCGGCGCCAAGGCGAGGCGCCAGCGGAAGCCAACCTGGCCGATGCGCGCAAGCTGGCCACCTTGTTCCGCACGGTCGCCACCTGCGCCACGCCGACGCTGGCCCGCGTGCATGGCGCGGCCCTGGGCGGCGGCATGGGGCTCGCGGCCGCCTGCGACATCTGCATCGCCTCGACGCAGGCGGTGTTCGCCACCACCGAGGTGCGCCTGGGCATCATTCCGTCCGCGATCGGTCCCTATGTCGTGCGGGCGATCGGCGAGCGCCAGGCGCATCGCTACTTCCAGACCGCCGAGCGCATCAGTGGTGCGCGTGCCCTCACGCTCGGCCTCGCCCACGAAGTGGTCGAGCCCGAGGCGCTCGACGCCAAGGTCCAGGAGGTGGTCGATGCGCTGCTCGCCGGTGGCCCGGCGGCGCAGGCCGCCGCCACCGACCTCATCCGCGCCGTGGCGCATCGGCCGGTCGACGATGCCGTGCTCGAGGACACGGCCCGTCGCATCGCCCTGCTTCGCGCCACCCCCGAAGCGAAGGAGGGCCTGGGCGCCTTCCTCGACAAGCGCCCGCCCACCTGGACGCCGGCCAAGGCCTGAAGGAGACACTGCATGTTCAAGAAGATCCTGATCGCCAACCGCGGTGAGATCGCCTGTCGCGTCATCAAGACCGCGCGCAGCCTGGGCATCGCCACGGTGGCCGTCCATTCCGAGGCCGATGCCAACGCCCGCCACGTGCGCATGGCCGACGAGGCCGTGCTCATCGGGCCCGCCGCGGCGCGGCAGTCGTACCTGGTCGGCGAGCGCATCATCGAGGCCGCGCGCGCCACCGGGGCGCAGGCCATCCACCCGGGCTACGGCTTCCTTTCGGAGAACGAGGCCTTCGCCGAAGCCTGCGCCCGGGCCGGCCTCGTGTTCATCGGCCCGCCCGCCTCGGCCATCCGCGCAATGGGCCTCAAGTCGGCCGCCAAGGCGCTGATGGAGGAGGCCGGCGTGCCGCTCACCCCGGGTTATCACGGTGCCAACCAGGACGCCGATTTCCTCGCCGGGCAGGCCGACGTCATCGGCTATCCGGTGCTGATCAAGGCGAGTGCCGGTGGTGGGGGCAAGGGCATGCGGCGGGTGGACGCGCCGGCCGACTTCCGGGCCGCGCTCGAGTCCTGCAAGCGGGAGGCGCGCAACGCCTTCGGTGACGACGACGTGCTGCTCGAGAAGTACATCCTCGAGCCGCGCCACATCGAGATCCAGGTCTTCGGCGACACGCACGGGAACTGCGTGTACCTGTTCGAGCGCGACTGCTCGGTGCAGCGGCGGCACCAGAAGGTGATCGAGGAGGCGCCGGCCCCTGGCATGACGCCCGAGCGCCGCGCCTCCATGGGCCGCGCCGCGGTCGAGGCCGCCCGGGCGGTCGGCTACGTGGGGGCCGGGACGGTCGAGTTCATCGCCACCCAGGAGGGCGGCTTCTACTTCATGGAGATGAACACGCGGCTGCAGGTGGAGCACCCGGTCACGGAGATGATCACCGGCCTGGACCTCGTCGAATGGCAGCTGCGCGTGGCCAGCGGTGAGCCGCTGCCCCTGCGGCAGGAGCAGCTCGACATCAACGGCCATGCGATGGAGGCGCGCATCTACGCCGAAGACCCGGACCGGGGTTTCCTGCCGTCGACGGGTCGCCTGGTGCACCTGTCGCCGCCCACCGAATCGGACCACGTTCGGGTGGACACCGGCGTGGAGCAGGGCGACGAGATCACGCCCTACTACGACCCGATGATCGCCAAGCTGATCGTCTGGGGCACGGACCGCCACCAGGCGCTCGCGCGCATGCGCCAGGCGCTCGCGCAGTACCGGGTGGTCGGCGTGTCGAGCAACGTCGACTTCCTGGCGCGGCTGGTGGCCGTGCCCTCGTTCGCCAACGCCCGGCTCGATACCGGCCTCATCGAGCGAGAACACGATCGCCTGTTTCCCCCGCCGGGCGAGGTGCCGACCGACGTCTGGCTGCTGGCCACCCTGGGCGAGTTGCTGCGCGAGGCGCGTCGGGCCGAACAGCAGGCGGCGCAGTCTCCGGATCCTGACTCACCCTGGCGGGCAGTCGATGGCTGGCGGCTGAACGGCCGCTCCGGACGACAGCTGGTCCTGCGCCTCGGAGAGCAGGCGCAAACGGTGGACATCCAGTTCGAGGCCGGAGCCCATCGGCTGTCGGTCGGGCCGGTGCAGGTGCTGGCACGCGGCACCTTGGGGCTGGACAGCGAACTGCTGGCCCAACTCGGCGAACGCCGCTTGCGCGCCGCGGTGGTGGCGAGCGGGGAGCGGCGGCACGTTTTCTTCGCAGGGCGCTCCTGGCCGCTGGTGCTGGTGGACACGCTGCATGTGGGCGGCGCCGGCGACGACCACGACGGCGGCATGCGCGCACCGATGCCGGGCAAGGTGATCGCCCTGTCGGTGGCGCCGGGCGCTACGGTGGAAAAGGGCGACCCGCTGCTCGTGCTCGAAGCGATGAAGATGGAGCACACCATCAGCGCGCCGCGCAAAGGCGTGGTGAAGGGCTTCCACTTCGCGCCGGGCGACCAGGTGTCGGACGGCGCCGAGCTGGTGGACTTCGAAGGGGGCGCGTGATGGCTGCGGTTCGTCTCGTCGAAGTAGGCCCGCGCGACGGCCTGCAGAACGAGCCGCGCAACGTGCCGACGGCGGTCAAGCTGGAGCTGATCGACCGCCTCGGCGCGGCGGGTCTGCGCGACATCGAGGTCACCTCGTTCGTGTCGCCCCGGTGGGTGCCGCAGATGGCCGACCAGCTGGAGGTGATGCGGGGCCTTCAGCGTCGTGCGGGGGTGAACTACCCGGTGCTGACGCCCAACCTCAAGGGCTTCGAGGCCGCCGTGGCTGCGGGCGCGACGGAGGTGGCGGTGTTCGCCTCGGCCTCGGAAGGCTTCTCTCGGAAGAACATCAACTGCTCGATCGACGAATCGATCGACCGCTTCATGCCGGTGGTCGAAGCGGCGGCGCGCTCGGGCGTGCGGGTGCGCGGCTACGTCTCCTGCACCACCGAGTGCCCGTACGACGGGCCGACCCCGCCGGCCCGGGCCGCCCGCGTGGCCGGGCGCCTCCATGCCCTGGGCTGCTACGAGATCTCGGTCGCCGACACCCTCGGAACCGCGACACCGGCGGCCGTGCTGCGCATGCTCGAGGCCGTGTCCGCCGTCGTGCCGGTCGAGCGGCTGGCAGGGCATTTCCATGACACCTACGGCATGGCCATCGCCAACGTCCATGCGTCCTGCGAGGCCGGACTGCGCGTCTTCGACAGCGCGGTGGCAGGCCTCGGCGGCTGCCCGTACGCCAAGGGCGCCACGGGCAACGTCGCCACCGAAGACGTGGTCTACCTGTTGCACGGCATGGGGGTGGACACCGGCGTCGACCTGGACCGGCTGGTGGACTGCGGCCAGTGGATCTCGACGACCCTGGGGCGCACGAACGGTTCGCGGGTCGGCCGGGCCTTGATCGCCAAACGAGGCTGAAACCGCCGTCGTCGCCGCTGCCCCGTTGGCAGCGGTCTGCGGGTCAACCGCGCCGGCGCTCCGGCGCTCGCCCAGGCGTCCCTCAGCCGCCGGGCGCGGTTCGGCGCACCGGTGGGCCCGCTCGCACGTCGGCGAGCAAGCGCTCGATGACCTCCAGTTCTGCGGGCTTGACCAGGTGGTGGTCGAAACCGGCGGCCGCCGTGCGGGCCTGATCCGACGGTTGACCCCAGCCCGTCATGGCGACGAGGAGCACGGGGCGCCCGACCGCTTGCGCGCGCAGACGGGTGGCGGTCTCGACACCGTCCATGCCCGGCATGCCGAGGTCCATGAACACGGTCTCCGGCCAGTCCTGCGCCGCCATGGAAAGCGCCTGCGGTCCGTCGTGGGCCACCCTCACGCGGTGGCCCGTCATCTCCAGCAGCGCCGCCAGCGATTCCGCCGCATCGACGTTGTCGTCGACCACCAGCACGTTGCCCGGTCGGTCGGCCTGTCGGGTCGCAGCTCCTTCGGGCGAGCCCACGTCGTGTGGCGTGCTCTCGGCCGGCGCCAGAGGAAGCCTGACGGTGAAGGTGCTGCCGAATCCGGCGCCCGGGCTCGCCACCGAGACGCTGCCGCCATGCTGGGCCACCAGGCTCTTCACCAGGGACAGGCCGATGCCGAGGCCGCCCCCCGCGCGCGTCTGGTGGGCTCTCACCTGGGAGAAGAGGTCGAAGACGCGGCCGAGTTCGGCCGCCGGAATGCCGATGCCGGCGTCCTGCACCTGGATGAGTGCCGTGTCGCCGTCTCGGCGCAGGCTCACCCGCACCTGGCCGGGACCATCGGAGTACTTGGCGGCGTTGGACAGCAGGTTGCTCAGGACCTGCACGAGTCGGTCGGCATCGCCGATGACGTAGAGGCCAGCGGCCGCAATGTCCAGCACCACCGTCTGCTGCTGGCCTTCGAGCAGCACACGCGTCAGCTCCAGGCTGGCGGCGAGCACCGACTGCAGCATCACCGGTTCGGCGCGAAGGTCGATCTTGCCGGCGTTGATGCGGGCGACATCCAGCAGGTCGTCCACCAGGCGAACGAGGTGGCTCAGCTGCCGGTCCATCATGTCCATGGTGCGGAGCTGCAGCGGCTCACCGCGGGATGCCAGGCGCGCGATCTGCAAGCCGTTGCGCAAGGGGGCGAGTGGATTGCGCAGCTCGTGGGCGAGGGTGGCGAGGAACTCGTCCTTGCGCCGATCGGCTTCGCGCAGCGCGGTCTCGGCACGGGCCCGCTCGAGTGCCGCCCAGGTCCGATCGGCTGTCTCCTGCAACAGGGCGACCTCGTGCGGCGCCCACTCGCGCGTGTCGTGGTCGGCCACTGCGAGGGCCGCGACGAGGCGCTGGCTCTTCACCAGCGGCATGCACACGAGCGACCGGATCTGAAGCGCCGCGAAGCGAGCCGAATCGTCGGGCTGGAGTCGGTGGTCGGTGGTCACGTCGGCCGTCACGATGGGTTGCCCGAGGCGCAGGTGCGCGTTGAGCGGCCAGTCGCCGATGCGGTAGGACCCGGCGATGCTGGCGGTGGGCGCGGCGGCGAAGTCGCTCAGGATCCGTGCGGCGTCGTTCGCCTCGTCGAAGTGGACGTAGAAGCAGCGCGGGACGCCCAGATGGGCCGCCAGCAATGCGGCGGTCTGGCGCTCGATCGATTCGGTGTCCGCCAGCGGGCGCAGGGCGTCACTGAGGGCGACGATGAAGGCGTGCCGCCAGTCGCTGGCGCGCAGGGCATCTTCTCGGGCCTTGTCGCCCGTGATGTCCTGGAACAGGACCGCGACGCGGTCGGGCCGCTGCCCGGCCGGGAAGACATAGAAGCTGAACCATTTGCCGAGCGGTGCGGCGTGCTGGCGATGTCGCTCCCCTTGGCCCGTGCTGGCCACGCGGCCCCAGATGTCGAGCCAATGGGGTTCGAACGAGGGGTCGATCTCCAGCAGCCGGCGGCCGGTGTAGTCCGAGCCCGTCATGCGGATGGCTGCCGCGTTCGCACCCAGGTACCGCAGGTCCACCGCGCGACCGGTGTCGTCCCGGATGACGTCGGCCAGGAGAAAGCCCTCGTCGAGCGATTCGAACAGGGTCCGATACTGCGCCTCGCTTTCCAGCAGTCGGTGGGTGGCGCGGGCGCGTTCCAGGGCCTCCCAGCAGCGTGCGACCACCAGGCGAACCAGGTCGACTTCCTCGGTGGTCCACTCCCGTGGCGTGGCGCTGTGCACCGCCATGGCCGCCGTGAGCCGCCCCTCCTTGTGCAGCGGCACGCAGATGACGGCAGCGATGGAGGTGGCCGCATAGGCGGGCTGATCCTGCACCGACAGCCGTGGATCGGTGCTCGCATCGGTGACCACGTAGGCCTGGTTGGCAAGCATGTGCCGCTCGCATGCAACGCCGAAGCCGCGCACCGGCCAGCGCCCCACGATGCTCGGCACGCGGACCGCATGGTCCCCGATGATGTTGAAGACCGATTCGTTGTCCACTTCGGCGTAGGCCGATCGGTCGACGCCGAGGTACTGCACGAGCAGACGTGCGGTGGCGCCCACCAGTTCGGCCGCGTCGGACAGGCCTTGCGTCTGGTCGAACAGGCTCCAGAGGAAGCGCTGATCCTCGTCTGCCCGCTTCTGATCGGTGACGTCGCTGACCTGGACGACCACACCGATCACCTGGCCGCTGCGAGCGCGGTGGGGGATGTAGGCCGCGAGGGCGTAGCGCGTGCGACCGTCATGCAGCCGAACGACGTTTTCATGGCTGACGGACTCGCCTCCGAGGGCGCGGACGAAGTACGGCCGGGCCGTCTGCCACGTGGCCTCACCCACGACCTCGGCCACGGTGCGACCGACGAATGGCGTGGCTTCGCCAAACCAGGCGCGGTAGGCCCGGTTGACGAGCAGGTAGCGTCCGTCGCGGTCCAGATAGGACATCAGGCCCGGTACCGAGTCGACGATGAGCTGCAGCCGCGAGATGCTCTCGTCCGACGGCTCGGGCTCCTCCGGCCTATCCCGTGGCGCCTCCGGCTCGAGGTTCGGTGCGTCGGTCGGCGCGTCAGGCGGGGGTGGGGCCAAGAGGGATCTCCGGAGGGGCGGGTACGACGAGCACCGTGGGATGAGCCCATGGGTGAGCGCGGACGGGATTGTCGCTTGACGGCCGGAGCCGCGCCGTGGCCGGGCCTTCGGCTCGCACCTCGCCCGTGTTGTCCTACAGGGCTGCGGGCTGCGGGAGGACGGCTTGCGGCGGCCCGGGGGTGTAAAAAAGGATTCGCCCTGCCGATCGTGTCGATCCCGGCGGCGCTGCCAGGAGATTGCCATGAACGACCACCGCTCCAGCCCGGACCCCGCCGTGCACGACGAGGACCTCGCCGAACAAGCCCTCGCCGGCCACGGCGTGCCGTCCCAGGACCCCGATCCCGCGGCGCAACAGGCAATCTCGCCGGAGGAGGCCGAGCGCGAGGGCAAGTCCGTTCTTGCGGGCGGCGGCTTTGTGGGGGGCGCAGCTGTCGGCGCATCCATCGGTGCTGCTGTGGGCGGCCCCATCGGTGTGCTGGTCGGTGGCACGCTGGGTGCCGTGGCCGGAACCATGGGAGCGGCCGCCGCCGGGGCGGAACTCAACCCCTCGGCGGTGCAAGCCGCTGATGCCGAGGCCTACGCCGCTTCGGTGCAGCGTCGGGTTGACGCGGCCGAGCGGGACTGATCGGTCGTGCAGACAATCCTGTGCGGTCGGGCATGCACCTGAGGCGCCGCCAAGGCAGGGACACTCAGGTTCGCTCCTCGTCCCGGTTCCGGATGAAGTCGCGCATCAGGCGGACGCAGACCGGCGCGTGCGTCTCGAGCAGGAAATGCGGGCCGTCCAGCACATGGGCCTCCATGCGGGGCAGGTCGGCGAGCCACGACAGCGTCTCTTCGAGCGCGAAGAAGGGATCGTGGCGACCCCACAGCATCAGGGCCGGTGGCTGTGACCGCTGGAGGCATTCGGCGATCTGCGTGAATCGGGCGACATGGTTTAGGTAGTCCAGCACCAGCGCGCGCTGCGTCGCGAGGCGCCCGGGCATCGACATCACGCGCCAGTCGTCCTCCCACCGGCGCGGGCTGATGCGACCGGTGATGTCCTCCGGCACGCCATCCACGTACTGCGCCCGCGTGCCCTCGGCCGTGAGGTGCGCTGTGGCCGCAGCCTCCCGCTCAGGTGACGGATCTGCCCAATACGCGCGCGTGGCCGCCCAGGCCGGCCCCAGGCCGCTCTCGTGAGCATTGGCGTTCTGGATGATGAGCCCGCGAATTCGTGCCGGTGCTCGGGTGAGCAGGTGGCACCCGACCGCCGCGCCGAAGTCATGCAGGTACAGGAAGAAGGCATGGACGCCGAGCGCGGCGAGCAGGCGTTCGATGCCGTCGGCATAGCGGGCGAACGAGGGTACCGTCAGCGGCTCGGACGAACCGAATCCGGGCAGGTCCAGTGCAATGACGAAGCAATCTCGCGCCAGCGGCGCAATGACCCGGTGGAAGGTGGCCGACGAACTCGGAAAGCCGTGCAGCAGCAAGAGTGCAGGCTTCGTCCGATCGCCCGCAAGCGCCACCGCCATGCGTGCGTCGTCGAACCCGAAGCTGAGCGTTTGATGTCGAGGCATGGCGCATCCTCCTGTCGGCCCTGACCAACGGCCCCTTGCTGATGCAGCGGCGCCTCGTCAATCTACGGCCTGCTGTGCCTGGCGCCAAGCCCGCGGCGACATGCCCATCTGCGCCGTGAAGGCACGCGACAGCGCAGCCTCGCTGCCGTAGCCGACCTCCACGGCCGCCAGCTTGAGGGCGCGACCGTTGCGCAGCAGTTTCTGGGCGAGGCCGATGCGCCAGCGTTGCAGGTAGGTGCCCGGCGTGCAGCCCACCGTCTCGCGGAAAGTGGTGGCAAACACCGTCCGGGACATGCCGGCCCGGGCAGCGAGGCTTTCCAAGGACCAGGGCTGATCCGGCTCGTCGTGGATGGCGACGATGGCGCGGCGCAGCCGCTCGTCCGAGAGGCCCGCCATCATTCCGGACTTGACGTGGCCCTGGGCCATCAGTTCGCGCAGCACCTGGATCAGCACGAGCTCGAACAGGCGGTCGAGCGCCGCCTGCCGCCCGCAGTGCTGCGCCTCCGCCTCCGCAAAAAGCAGCGACAACAGGGTGGCGCAGCTGGGCAACTCGTCGAGGGCCAGGCACACCACCTCCGGCAAGGCGCTCGCGATGGGGTGCGCTTCGCCACCTTCGAAGGCAACCTGGGCACAGAGGAAGTCGGCGCCGCGCTGCGCGTCGGTCACGAAGCGGTGCGTGAGCGGACGCGGGTACATCAGCAGGCTCGGCCGGTCGATGTGCAGCGTGGTCAGTTGATGGTGCACCGTCACTTCACCCGCGCGGATGAGGTGGAGTTGCCCGAGGCCCGGCGAGGCGTCGAGGGTGTTGACGCCGCAGAGGGGACCCGTCTGGAAGGTGCGGGCGGCCACGTTGAAGTGCTTCAGGAGCGCGGCGAGTCGGTCGGGCATGCTGAACGATTGGTTAAGTTGTCAGTACGAATGGGTGCGTATCGTACGGCAGTCCGGCGGAAACTTCGTTTTGTCGGCGCTGTAGACCTTTCTCTGGAAGCGAAAGCGCCGGTCAAGCCAACCCTCCAATCCACCTCTTTTGAATCGGGAGCTCGTCATGAACCGCAACACCCTCCGCCGCCTCGCCCTGCCGCTCGCCACCCTCGCTTCCGCTGCCGTCGTGGCCACCTCGCCGGCCGGTGCCGCCGCGCCGAAGCCCACCGTGATCCTGGTGCACGGCGCCTTTGCCGACGCGGCCAGCTGGAACGGCGTGATCGCTCAGTTGCAGGGCAAGGGCTACCCGGTCGTGGCGGCTGCGAACCCGCTTCGCACCGTGGCCAGCGACGCCGCCTACGTGGGCTCGGTCATCGACCGTGTGAAAGGTCCGGTGGTGCTCGTGGGCCATTCCTACGGCGGGGTGGTGATCACGAACGCCGCGGTCGGCCGCGCGCAGGTGAAGGCGCTGGTCTACGTGGCCGCGTTCGCGCCGGAGGCCGGGGAGTCGGCGCTCGACCTGGCGGGCAAGTTCCCGGGCGGCACGCTCGGCGAAGCGCTCGACGCCCCGGCCGCATTGCCCGAAGGAGGCGTGGAACTCTCCATCCAGCAGGACAAGTTCTGGCAGCAGTTCGCGGCGGATGTCAGTGAGTCGCAAGCTCGGCTGATGGCCGCGGGTCAGCGCCCGATCGCCGAGGCCGCACTGAAGGACCCCACGAAGGTCGTCGCCTGGAAGCAGCTTCCTTCGTACTTCGTCTACGGCACGGCCGACAAGAACATTCCGGCCCGCGCGCTCGGGTACATGGCCGAGCGCGCCGCATCGCGCAAGACGGTGGTGGTCGACGGCGCCTCGCACGTCGTCATGACGTCCCGGCCGGAAACCGTTGTCGCCTTGATCGAGGAGGCGGCCGCCGGCCGGTGACGGTGTCGTGCGCGTGGCGTCGGGCTTCGACGCCACGGCTCGCTCACTGCATCACGACTTCCAGCACGATGAACTGGGTGGACTGCGTCTCGGCGGTGAAGTTGTTGTCGGCCACGAGCACGAGGGTGCGGTTGCCGTTGGGCAGGGTCTTGCCCCAGGCGAGGCCTTCGATGTTGTCCAGCTTGACGCCCTGGTAGGTGATGGGCATCTCCAGCAGCAGCCGGCGGGTCATCGGCGTGAAGGTTGCGCCGACGAGCCGGTCGACCTTCGAGACGTCCGTCGTGCCGGCCTCGATGCTCGTCAGCACCAGGCGGATGGTGTTGCCCACGCCGGAAGCGAAGGCCCGTTCCACGGCAATGAACTGGCGCTCGCCGACGGCCATCATCTCGGACAAGCCGTTGTCCGGGCCGAAGGGCGCACCCGGCGCGGCGTCGACCGGAATCGGAGGCAAGGCGTAGGCGTACTGGCCCTTGGGCTGGCCGGAGGCCGGGTCGAAGGCGGTCACCCGCACGACGCTGCCGGCCTGCAGGGAGGTGAGCGGTCCGTCCTGGATGAGGGCATCTTCGTTGGCCGCGAAGACGGTGCCGCCCGGCGCCACGGCCAGGGCCTCGAACAGCTTGTTGCTGCGTGCGCCGGCGCTGGCGTTGTCCACGTACTGGTACATGGCAGGCATGGCGAACTGGCGCACGAAGCTGCCGTCCGCCTTCATCTCGCGCACGAAGGGCTGGTAGCGGTTCGCCTCGGCGGCGGCCCAGTTGCCCTCGGACGACCAGTACAGGTTGCCGTTCGGCGCGACCCGGATCGACTCCGGATCGACGGTGCGGGCGGTGGCGGGGAAGGGCGTGCCGTCCTCGCGCAGCATGTTGCGCTGCTGCTGCACCTTGACCGTGACCGTGCCGGCCGTGTCGTGATCGATGGCCAGGTTGTAGAAGCGGGGCGTGCCACGCTCGCCGCCGCGATCATCGGCAATGGCCCAGAAGCTGCCGTCGGCCGCACGGTCCAGCCCCGAAATGCCCCCGAACTCGACGCCCTCGAACAGGGTGCCGGTGGGAATCGACGTGCTGCCGACGAGCTTGAGCGAGGCGATCTGCGCAGGCGCCGCGGCAACGTCGTCGTCGCTGCCGCCGCAGGCGACCAGCAGGGCGGCAACGACAAGCGGCGCGAAGCGCAGGGAAGGGGCGAGGATCATGGGAACTTCGTCTGCAGGAAATGGGAAGGTGTGCAGGCTAGTCAGTCGACATGTCGCGCGCGTGACGACGCGGGCTGTCTCGCTTGCGACGCGCGGCAGCGGAGAGGTGTCCCCCTAGGTTCGCTTCGCCACGCCGAAAGGCATTGAATGCAGCAGCGACAGCGCCTATGGTTCGTCACCCCTCCATCCGGCATCCTGCTGGCGCGGTGGGCACTGCGCGCCCGGTCCGGGCATGGCGAGGCAGCTCCCACGACCCGGAACGGAGGAAGACATGGCCATCCCCTTGCTGGCGCCGGTGGCGCCCATTCCCGATTCGCGGGCGCGTGCGGCGATCAAGCGCATGCTGCGGCGCTCGGGCCTCGGCGATGCTGCGCGTGCCTGGCGCCGCTCGTTGCGCCAAGCCGGGCGGCATGCAGGTCGGGTGGACGAAACGCTGGTGCAGGCCTACCTGGCTGAGCATCCCGTGCGCCGCCTGCACATCGGCTGCGGCCCGCACCTGCTCGACGGTTGGCTGAACGCGGACTACGAGCCGAGAGCGCGCAGCGTGCTGTGCCTGGATGCGACGTGCCGGTTCCCGCTGCCGTCGAACAGTTTCGACACGGTGTTCAGCGAGCACATGATCGAACACGTTCCGCATGCCGGCGGGGCCGTGATGCTGAGCGAGGTCTTCCGTGTACTGCGGCCCGGCGGCCGCGTGCGCATCACGACGCCGGACTTCGCGTTCCTGGTGCGCCTGTATGCCACTTCGGCCGAGCCTTCGCCGCTGCAGCGCGCGTACATCGAATGGGCGTGTGCGACCTTCGTGCCGAACGCCCCGCAGGCCGATGCGCTCTTCGTCATCAACAACTACGTGAGGGACTGGGGGCACCAGTTCATCTACGACGAGCGCTGCCTGCGGGCCGCCCTGCTCGACGCCGGTTTCGCGGAGGTGCAGGCGCTGCCTCTCAATGAGAGCACCGACCCGGCCTTGCGTGGCGTCGAGAACCTCGACCGCATGCCGGAGGGCTTTCTGGCGCTGGAATCGCTCACGCTGGAGGCCCGCAAGCCGGAAGACTGAAGACGGACCCACGCCCTGACGCACCGACGCACCGACGCGTCGAAGCGTCGATGAGTCGGTGCGTCGGCTGTGTCAGTACGCGAGCCGCAGCACCGAGGCTGCACCCTGCGGCCGCGGCGTGACGATGAAGACACTGCCGTGGTCGCCCGCGGCGAACTTCAGGTCGGCGGGGCCACCCAGTGCCGCCATGACGGCGGGCAGCGTGTCGGAATGGCCGATGACGACGACGGTTCCGTCCGGCGTCGTCCGCAGGGCCTGTACCAGTGCGGCCGTGTCCGGCTTGGCGATGAGGGTGACCGGCGCCGCGCTGCGGTCCGCCAGTGGCTGCGCGGTTTGCTGCGTTCGCAACACGTCCGTCACGTAGATGCGGCTCACGCCCGCCTGCGACAGCAACTGGGCCAGGCGCTCGGCCCGCTGTCGCCCGGCCTCGGACAGGGGCGTGCTGGGAGGCAGCTGCATCTGCTGGCCCTCCAGTTCCGCGTGCCGGACGAGGACGACGGTGGGCTGGGCGGCGGCCGCGCTGCAGAGGGCGACGGCGGTGATGGCGACGAGGCGCCCGAGGGATGCTGATGCCATGGCGGTCTCCCTGTTCGGTGGTGCAGCGGACATCGTGCGCCTCTTTGCAAGGCGTGCGTCTCCCTCGATCGAGGGAGACCCGACCGGTGCCACGCTGTCCGCGCAGCCGTTGCGGCGAAGGCGGTTCGGGCAGGCAGTTGCACCTGATCTCGCCCGGCGCAGGCGTGCGAAACCGCACGCTTCGGTCTTTTTCTTCGCCTCGTGTTTGCCCGTAGCGGTTGTGAAACGCAGGACAGCGACAATGCCGCACCACGACGCCTGCCATGACGACCCTGCCCGCAGCCACCGCCGACTTCTCCTCCGACGCGCAGGGCGCCCGCCCGTCATGGCGCAGCCGGTTCGCCGCATTGGCACACCGCGCGCTCGGGCGTCCTGCTGAGCCGGTCAACCAGGTCGCACCAAGAGCGGTACCGCATCCGGCGCCCGCGACCGTCAAGGTGCCGCGCGCCCCGGCCGTGGCGCCCGCCATGCGGTCGGTTCCGGTTCCACTTGCCGCGCTCACCCAGGCGCTCGACCGCCACCCCATGGCGCGCAGTCGCATGCGGCACCTGGCCTTGGTGGAGTCGTCCTGCATCCTGAATCCCGCCGACCCGTTCGCCAAGCTGCCGCCTCGCGCCATGGAGGTGGCGCTGCGCCAGCTCGACGTGATGCTCGGCCGCCATCCTGAGCTGCACGTGCTTCGGCTCCAACTCGAACGCCAGTTGCAGGCGCACCGCACGCGCATCAAGGCCGCATTGGCCGCCGAGGACCGGCGTTGGCGGCCCGAAGCCGGAGACAGCCTGTTCTTCGAGTCGGCCTTCGCGTCGGATTCGCAGCTTGGCGGCCCATGGGGCTCCACCGGTTTCATGGAGACGCTTCCCCTCGAGCGTGCGGCCGACCGGGCCCGGGGCGGCTGAACCGGGCCACTGGCCAGGCCTCGAACCCTTCGCGCCTGCCGCGTCGCGCACCCCGGGACCGGTTGGGGTGTGACTTTAACGATTCGTCTGCAGTCACCGCAGGCGCTAAGTTAACGGCGGGTACTGCAAGCGCCACGTCAATGAGAAGCGGCCCCGAGGGGCCGTCTTCTGTGACTTGCTGCCAACGCGAATGCTGCGTATCCAGACGGCTGCGTTCGCCTGAAAGCGATCCATTAGTTCGGCGGCTAGGAGCGGGAAGGAAACGTTGGCAATACGGACTCGGCGAGTTCTTCGAGCACCTCCCTTACAGGCCGCCGTGACGACTTCATGTTCAGTGCAACGTGATTGACACCGCTCGCCCGCAGGCGTTGGAGGTACTCTACCAACGCCTTGCGACCTGCGGCCATGCCGGAGTGAATCGGCTGCACCGGAGCGTTCGCATCGTCGAGCAGGTCGAAGAAGAGCCCCTGGGCAAACGGCTTGAACGTGCCCGGCGATTGGACTTCCACAGCCGCGCGCCAGGCTTCTGCGATAAGCTGGGTCTTGCGCTGATCCACAAAGTAGTACATCCAGCCGTCCGCGTGTTTGGCAAGCCATGGCAGCTCCTGCCGGCTTCTACCGACGACGATCGTGGGGAGCGAGCCGACGACGGGCTTGGGCAAGATGTCCAGATCGCCTGAGAACGTGCCGAACCGCTTGAAACCTCCCACCGGAAACCGCTGCTCCGAGGCGAGCCGAACCATGGCCAAGGCCTCCTGGAAGCGATCACCTCGGACCTCGTAGTCCGCCCCCACGCCGAAGAGCGGGTACTCGGACGGTCGGTCCCCTGACGCGACACCCAGCAGCATGCGTCCGCCGGACAGGGCGTCGATGGAGGCGGCCTGCTTTGCCACGTTCACCGGGTGCCGAAGCGCAATCACAGAGGCCGCCGTGCCGATCGCGATGTTCTTCGTGTTCGCTGCCAGGAAGCCCAGGTACACGTGCGGGTCGAACACCTGCGCCGTGTCGCCGAAGCTCGGATCGTACGTCGGCACATCCCGCGCCCAGAGCGCGGCGAAGCCGAGATCGTCCGCCAGCCGGGTGACTTCCGCGTGGTCGCGCATCGTGGGCGCCGGCGTGTTGGGATACGCCTCCAAGGGCAGGATGAAGCCGACCGTCAGCGCATTGGGCGCGAAGGTTCTTCTGAATCCTGGATGCCGCGTGAACGGCTGAGACGAATCTTGAACTGTCATGTTGGCCTCGTTGCTGAAGCGGCAGCCGCTGAGCGATGTCACCTATCGTGGGGGCAAGGAGGAGGAAAGCCGCTCCTGCGGCCTCCTCGCCCGACGAGATGATCAATTCGCCTTCTTCACTTCCTGGCGACGAACATCCGCGTACTCTGTGGGCACCCAGCTGTAGCCGACGGCCTCACGTCGCACATGGCCGATGCCGGGGAACGGGTGGTGGGCCGCAGCGACCAGCCAAGCGTTGTCCGCAGCCTGGGCCAGGATGTCCTTGCGCGACTGAACCGCCGCCTTCGGATCCACGTCCACTTCGATGGTCACTTCGGGATGGGGAAGCTGAACGGCATGGAAGTGCACGATGTCGCCCCAGATCAGCAGGGTGTCCTTTTGCGATTGCAGCAGGAACGACGTGTGGCCCGGCGTGTGACCGTGCGAACCCACGGCGCGCACTCCGGGGAACACCTGCTGGTCTGCGGTGAACTCCTTGAAGCGACCCGCGGCGGCGTAGGGCTTGATCGCCTTCTGCGCCATGTTCACGAACACGGCCTGGTCCTTCGGCAGCTTCGCGGCGCTGGCATCACTCAGCCAGAAGGCCGCGTCCTTCTTCTCGGCCCACACCGTGGCATTCGGGAACGCTGCGGTGCCGTCGGGGTTGGTCACACCGCAGGCATGGTCGGGGTGCATGTGCGTCAGCAGCACCGCCTGCACGTCCGCCGGCTTGTAGCCAGCGGCCTCGATGTTCTTGACCATCTGGCCCATCGTCGGGCCGAAGCAGTCCGACGATCCCGAGTCGACAAGGATCAACTTGTCGCCCATCTGAACCAGGAAAGCGTTCACGGCCGTCTGGATGGGCTGCACCTTGGCTTGGAACTCCCGGGCGATCAGGGCTTGGATCTCGCCCTGTGTGCGGCCCGTCAAACCCTTGGGGTCGAGGCCGACGTAGCCGTCGTACACGGCGGTGACCAGGTAGTCGCCCACGGAATGACGGTAGAAGCCGGGAACCTGCTGCGGCTCAGCGGCCCAAGCCTGAGGGGTCGCGGACAGAAGGGACAACAGCAGCGCCGGAACGATCCTGCGGGTGGCCTTGAAAGCACCAGACGAAAACATGAGAAGCATCCTGTGTGGAGAGGCGAAATTGCCAGACTTAAATCTAGATGTCGCCTTGCTTGCTGGCGATGCGCCCACAGGGAATGCACTGGACCGGAATTTCGAAACAGTGCGGCCAACAAAAAAGGCGGTGGGGGTCCATCGCCTTGTCGACACCGCGCCGCGAAGCGGGTTCAGTTGATCTTGATCACCACCTTGCCGAACGGACCGCGGGCCAGGTGCTCGTAGGCCAGCTTTGCATCCTTGAAGTCGTACGCGCGGTCCACAACCGGTCGGATCTTGTGTTCGTTGAGGAACACGTTCATTCGATCGAAGGACGTGCGCGGGGCCACGGCAATGCCGCGGATGCTCGTCTGCCGGAAGATCAGAGGCATGAGGTCGAGCTTCGATGTCTGCCCGGTCATGAATCCGATCTGGGCCACGATGCCGCCCACCTTGGTGGCCAGCACCGACTGGTTGATGCCGTCGCCGCCTGCCACGTCGAGCGTCACGTCGGCGCCCTTGCCGTCGGTCAGCTTCAGCACCTCCTGCTCCCACGTGGGCGTCGTGCGGTAGTTGATGCCGGCCCAGGCGCCGAGATTCTTCACCGCGTCGAGGTTCTCGTCTCGGCTGGACGTGACGATCACCTTGGCCCCCATGGCGGTGGCCAGCTGGATCGCGAAGATCGAGACACCGCCCGTGCCCTGGACCAGCACGAACTGACCCGGCTGAACGTTGGCCACGTCCACCAGCGAATACCAGGCGGTGAGCGCAGCAATCGGGAGCGTCGAGGCCTCTACATCCGACATGTTGTCCGGCGCACCTACGGCGCTGTCCTGGTGGATCAGCATGTACTCGGCCAGCCCGCCCGGAAGGGGCGAACCGAAACAGTAGGCGGGCTCGTCAGGCTTCGGCGTGCCTTCGATCCAGCGCGAGTACAGATGCGAGTTGACCCGGTCCCCCACCTTGAAGCGTGTGACACCATCACCCACCTCGACCACGGAGCCGGCAGCGTCGCTCACGGGAATGAGCGGTTTGGGCACGAGGTGCGGTTCATAGATGCCGTCGACGATGGCCTTGTCGCGGAAGTTCAGCGACACGGCGCCCACCTTGACCAGCAGTTCACCCGGGCCGGGCTTCGGCGTGGGGGTCTCCCCGAGTTCGAGGTTGTCGAGACCGAAGTCTTTGAGTAGCCAAGCTTTCATGAATGTCTCCAGCAGTGAGCGAGCCAGCACCCGGGAGCCGGATGCACAACTGGAATTTTGCGAGTCGCACGCCGGCGGACAAATGCCCGGGCGGAGACAACACTGTTATGTCGGCTCGAAACAATGACGTGTGCGGACCGAGTGCCCGCCGCCTACACTTTCCCAGCGGCAAGGGCCGAGCTCACCTAGGTACCGATGGAACTCCTGCAATCGATGGAAGTGTTCGTGAAGCTGGCCGAGGTCGGGAGCTACACCAAGGCGGCAGACGCCATGCAGATGAGCCGACCGCAGGCCACGCTGGTCATCCAGGAACTGGAGCGACAGATTGGGGCGAGGCTGTTGCACCGCACGACCCGGAAGGTGACGCTCACCTCCGAAGGAGAAGCCTTCTACGACCGTGCGAAGGACATCCTGGGCAGCGTCGCCACCGCCACCGCCATGTTCGGCAGCGCCGGCGGGCCCGTGCGCGGCCGGCTCCGGATCGACCTGCCATCGGTGTTCGGGCAACTGCCGTTCTTCGAGTCGCTGAACGATTTTGCCGCGCTGTACCCCGAGATCGAGCTGGGTCTTGGCGTGACGGACCGGCTCGTCGACCTGGTGGCCGAAGGCATCGACTGCGCCATCCGCATCGGTGATCTGACCAACTCGACGCTGGTGGCTCGCCGCATCGGTGCCGTCAAGATGGTCACCTGCGCCGCGCCCGCGTACCTGGAGCGGATGGGTACGCCCGAATCGCTCGCCGACCTCAACGCGCACCGGGGTGTGAAGTTCATGTCCGGGGAGAGCCGGCGGCCACTGCCGTGGCTGTTCAAAGACGCGGGCCAAGAGACCAGTGTGAATGCCATCGGACGGGTCAGCATCAACGAATCGCACGCGTATGTGCAGTGCGGCGTCGCGGGGTTCGGGATCGTTCAGCTGCCGGGGTTCATGGTCGATCGCGAGCTTGCTTCCGGTGCGCTCGTGGAGGTTTTACAGGAGTTCCGACCGAGCGCTCGACCTGTTTCACTGCTCTACCCGAGTCGAACCCACGTCGCGCCGCAAGTCAACGTGTTCGCCGCTTGGATTCGGACCAGCTTTCCCAAATTGCGGCCGGAGTGGATCGAGAACTGAGACGGGCCGGATGGCCGGTTTCGCTGTGCATAGCGGACGTGCCGCCGAAGGTTCCGTTCGGTTGTCCACCGAGTGTCTCGTCGCGAGCCCTCCGATAATCTCGGGCCATACGAACCGTTGCCGAGCAACATGAACCGAATCCCTTGTTTTGATTCAGCGCTCCTCGAGGCGGTTTGCAGGGTTCTCGCTGATACGTCGGAAGGTCTGACCGGACCGGAAATCGGCGCAATCCTCGCCGATATGGCCGTGGCAGACACGCACCCTGCCGCGACGAAGTGGAAGAGGCTCTTCAATGCTTTAGCTTGCGTGCAACACCAGCATCAACTGGGAAACCATGTGATCATGTTCATCAACCGGGCAATGGCTCCGGCGAAGTATGTTCGCGCTCCCGAGATGTTTCAGTGGCGCCAAGACAACTTGAATGTCGCCCTGTCTTTGGCTGGGTTCGGCGTGAATGAACGAGGCCAAGTCATCACGACGACTCGTGAAATGACAGTCGCAGGGGCGGTCGCACGGGCGAAGCGTCTCCAATCCAAGCTTGAGGGGCGTGGAACTCACGCTCAGGTCTTCGTCTACTGTCGGGCCGAGCTGCTGACCGACAACTACTTTCACGCCGTCCTGGAGGCGGTCAAGGGGGTGGCGGAACGCATTCGGCAGATGTCTGGACTCGCGTCGGACGGAGCGGAGCTCGTCAACCAAAGTTTTTCGACAAAGACGCCCATCCTTGCCATCAGCAGCCTCAAGACAGAGACCGAGCTCAGTGAGCAAAAGGGCTTCAGCAACCTGTTGATCGGCTTATTCGGCGCGATTCGCAACCCCATTGCGCACGCCCCCAAGGTCTCTTGGCCAATGCCCGAGCAAGACGCGCTCGACATCTTCGCGCTCGTGTCGTTTGTGCATCGCAAGCTCGACGTCGCCGTCAAGCTCTGACGTTGGCGACGCGATGCGCTGGGCCCAGCGGCATCATCGAAAGACCGTCTTCAAAATCGCGACAAAGTGCAGCTCGTAGCGAAACAGTCGGACGAAGTGCAAAGCGATGGGAAACCAGGCCGCAGACCGAGCAACTGACTCTCCGGTTGAAGTGCAAAGCCATCACTAACGGGAACTGCGAGGAAATGGTCAAAGTCACAGGGGAGTCGCGCACGCGACCTCCCACCCGCCCGAGCTTCTGCTAAGGTCGATCGGCCTGGACCTGCGGGCCTCGGCCAGGCCGGCATCCGTGCCGCCGCGCGCCTTCTCTTTGAACAGGAGTTTCCCCGATGGCAGCCATCTGGCAACAGGACATCAGCGTCGAACGTGTCCGCAAGTCCAACGAAGCCACCGCCGCTTCGCACCTCGGCATCGAGTTCCTCGAAGTCGGCGACGACTACCTCAAGGGCCGGGTGCCGGTGGACGAGCGCACGCGCCAGCCGGCTGGCATCCTGCACGGTGGCGTGTCGGTCGTGCTGGCCGAAACGCTGGGTTCCGTCGGTGCGGCGTACGCGGCACCGGCCGGCAGCCGGGTGGTCGGGCTCGACATCAATGCGAACCACATCCGTGCTGTCGCCAACGGCTGGGTCACCGGCACGGCCCGCCCCATCCACGTGGGTCGCACGACCCAGGTGTGGCAGATCGAGATGACCAACGACCAGGGGCAGGTCACCTGCGTGTCGCGCCTCACCATGGCCGTGCTCACGCCGCAGGCGCGCTGAGCCCTGCCTGCACGCGGCCGCCTCACCGTGCCGACCGACTGACGCATCCGCCATGGCGCCCGCACCCGGTTCACCGGCACCCGCCGATGCGTGGCAGGTCGGCAGTGCCTACGAGGCGTTCGTCGGCCGCTGGAGCCGTCGCGTGGCGCCTGACTTCATCGAGTGGCTGGCCCTGCCGGGCGGGCTGCGGTGGCTGGACATCGGCTGCGGTACCGGCGCCTTGTCCCGGGCGATCCTTGACGGCGCCGAACCGCGCGCGCTCGTCGGCGTGGATCCCTCGGCCGGCTTCCTTGCCGCTGCAGCACACGGCCTGCCGCCCGAGGTGATGCTGTGCCGGGCCGGTGCCGAGGCCTTGCCCTTGTCCGACGCCTCGGTCGATGTGGTGGTGTCGGGGCTGGTGCTGAACTTCCTGCCCGATCTGCCTCGGGCCCTCGCCGAGATGCACCGGGTGCTGGTGCCGGGCGGCCAGCTCGCTGCCTACGTGTGGGACTACGCGCAAGGCATGGCCCTGCTTCGCCATTTCTGGGCCGCCGCGACATCGCTCGACCCGCGCGCCAAGGCGCTCGACGAGGGCGTGCGGTTTCCCCTGTGCCGCCCGCCCGCCCTGCTCGCCGCGCTGACGACGGCAGGATGGCGTGATGTCGAGGTGATGCCGCTCGACGTGGCCACGCCGTTCGAGACCTTCGAAGCCTGTTGGACACCGTTTCTCGGCGGGCAGGGCCCCGCGCCGACGTACGTCGCATCGCTCACGGCAGACGCCCGCGTGGAACTGGCCGCGGCCTTGCGCGCCCGCCTGCCGATTGCCGCGGACGGCAGCGTGCCACTCACGGCGCGCGCCTGGGCGGTGCGCGCGCGACGCCCCGACTGACGGGTGTCGACACCGTGCCGCGACACGCGGCGCGGGATGAGCACTTCCTCACGGGAGTGCGGCTTTTTGCGCCGGTGTCGATGAGGCACCACAGCGACGGCATCGACCCCATCGCGACGTTGCCGGCGTGAGCACGAATGGCTAGCCTTCCGCGCTCAACAACAACGGGGAGGAATCACCATGAAACGCACCTTCGCTGCCGCGGCAGCACTCCTGGCCTTGTCCGGCTGCGCCAGCATTTTCAATGGCAGCACCCAGTCGATCGTCATCCGCAGCGTGCCGGAAGGCGCGACCGCCTCGGTGACGAACCGGGCCGGCATCAAGGTCCATACCGGCACGACGCCGGTCACCTTGACGCTCGCCCGCGGTGCCGGCTACTTCAAGCCGGAGATCTACAAGATCGAACTGGCGATGGAAGGCTACGCGCCGCAGGAGCTGACCGTCACCGGAACGCTCAGCGGTTGGTACATCGGCAACGTGCTCTTCGGCGGCCTGATCGGCATGCTGGCGGTGGACCCGGTCACCGGCGCCATGTACGTCTTCCCGGACAGCGTCAGCGCGTCGCTGCAGCCGCAAGGCGGGGCCACCACCGGTGCCGCGCCTTCGCTCACCATCGTCTCCACGGAGAGCCTGACGCCCGAGCAGCTGAAGCAGGCGCGGGCCATCGAGCCCACGGCCACGCCGCGCTGAGGCGCGCCGGCGCTACGACACCTCGCCGGGGTCGAAGAAGCGGGCGGTTCCTCGGCCCCTTGTCTTGGCGAGGTACATGGCGGCGTCGGCATGCTGGATGAGCGTGTCGGCGTCGCGACCATCGTCAGGTGAGAACGCGATCCCGATGCTGGTGCCGCTGTTCACCACGTGCTCGCCGAGCTGGAAGGGCGACGCGAAGGCCTGTAGCACCTTCGCCGCAATCAGTCCGGCGGCTTCGCGCGAGCAGGCGGGACCGAGCGCCATGGCGAACTCGTCGCCTCCCTGGCGCGCGACGAGGTCGGTCTGCCGCACGCAGCCCTGCAGCCGCCGACCCACCTCCTGCAGCAGCAGGTCTCCCGTCGCATGGCCGAGGGTGTCGTTCACGGCCTTGAAGTGATCCAGGTCCAGGAACATGACGGCGATGTGGCTGTCCTCCGCCTGGGCGTCGACCAGCATGGCCTGCAACTGGGCATGGAAGTGCGCCCGGTTGGGCAACCCGGTCAGGCTGTCGTAGGTGGCGAGGTAGCGCATGCGCTCATCGGCCTGCTTGCGCTCGGTGACATCGCGAAAGCTCCAGATGCGCCCGATGGTGTGGCCGTCCATGCGCTGCGGGGCGGAGCGCAGTTCGAGCGTGCGGCCGTCGATGCAGTCGATCTCGAAGGCCGCCTCGCGGTCGAAGGCGTCGTCACGGTGCAGGCCCTGGATGCGGCGGATGAATCCGGAGCGGTCGACCACCTGCCGGGCCAGCAGCCCGAGGAGCTGCCCGCCGCTGGCCGTGCGCACCAGCGAGGCATCCAGCCGCCACAGCTCGCTGAAGCGCTGGTTGCTGTCCACGACGTTCTCTTCGAGGTCGATGGCGATGATGCCGTCCAGGCTGGAGTCGAGCGTGGCCCGCACCAGCGACAGCGTGCGCTGGAGTGCATCCTGCGTGCGTTGCAGGCGGGCCGTTCGCTCGCCCACCAGCTGCTCCAGCGTGCCGTTCGCCTTGAACAGGTCGTAGGCATTCTCTTCGGCCTCGGCGCGTCCCTCGGCGGACTGCATGAGCACGCTGTTCGTCTTCTCCAGACGGCGGATCCGCTCGCGCAGCTCGCGCACGGTGCGGTGGAGATCGACTTCGTCGTCCATGTCAGTGCCCGATGGCCACGCCCGTGAGCGACAGGTTCACGTGCATGGCGTTGAACTGCTCGCCGTAGGTGCTGAAGCCCACCGCATGGTGGTCGCGCATCAGGACGCCGACCTGGTCGATGAGCCCTTCGCGGCGCATCTCGTGGTACCGGAACACGCAGTCGCAGGCGATGAGCAGTGCGGGTGCGCCGATCTCCGCACGGACGGCGGCCAACTGCGCGGCCAGGGTCTCGACGTAGTCGGTGGCCCTGGCCAGCGACAGCACCACGCCGACGTCGACGGCGCAGGCGAAGGTCAGGCTGTGGTCCGGGTTGGCCCAGCCGATCGAGCGCGGGTAGTACTGCCCGCGCCGCACCACGCCCACCGGATAGCGGGCGAAGGTATTGAAGTCGAGCTGGTCGAGCGGGATGCCGGTCAGGCGTGCGTATTCGCGCGCCGCGAGGTCGCCGTTGATCTCCTGCACGGTGCGGGTGCGGGGATCCGCCCCGGTGATCACCATCTTGATGTCGGTCGGCTCGTAGTTCTGCGTCTTGAAGACCTTGAACCGGCGGGTGGTGCGCACGAGCATCAGCACCGCATGGTCGACATGGAACGCCCCGTCGTGGAAGACGCGCGTCTCCCGGCCGACATCGAGGCCGTCGCCCGCCGAGCCGCCGAACATCGGAATGTCGCCCAGGCCGGAATGCAGCCCGTGGGCCACCCGCTCCTCGCGCAGCGCGGTGCCATCGATCATCAGGAAGCCGAAGGTGTTCTCGCCGGTGGGGAGCGGTCCGCTGCGGGCCAGTTCGCCGACGAGCCGGGAGGTGGTCGTGGCGCCGGTTGCGGGGCTGAATTCCTCGAGTGCCGCGAACGTGCCCACGGCCACCTGGAAGTCCGGCCCGGCCAGTGAGAACCCGCAGAGCGAGGCCGAGGCGTAGCCCTGCGGCCCGATCTCGGCGGCGGTGGTGGTGCCGATCACCGTGATGCCGGGGAACGCCTCGCGCATCGCGGCGGCGATGCGATCGAGGGCGTAGGCCGTGGCGCAGAAGAAGACGACGACGGCTGCATCCGGACGGCCGACCTGGGCGCGGAACTCCGCGACGGCCCGCTCCGGGTCAGGGTGGCTTGACGCGCCGCGCAGCAGGGCAGGGGTGGAGGATGGCGGATTCATGGCGATGGACACCGGACTTGCTAACGCCAAGCATCGGCGGACGGCGCGCAAACTGGAGCGCGCCAAGCCCGCGCGGGCTGAATCTGTCAGATCGTGCGCGACGTTCCGCCCTGCGGTGACGCGCCGACCGGCGGCAGACCCTGGATGTGACTGTGCCTGGAATCGGGCGTCATGGGTATCGGCCGGTCGGGGGATGCCGTGGCCGGGGTGCCGAAGCGCCCAGTGAGGGCGGGGCGGTGTGGGGGAGCCGCGCGGGCGCCGGGCGGCCGCCGGGGCCGGCCGTGCCCGGTGGTCACCTGGCGGAGTCCGGGCTCATCGAGCGCAGCGGGCGCTGCGGATGGCGGGTCAGGCGCACGTGCCGGCCTGATGGATTCTCCGAACAGGCCCGCCGACGAGGCGGCGGGCATTGGGCGTTCGGACCCGCCGGGACGTCAGTGCGTCGCTGGCGCCGGCAAGCCCGCCAGGTCCTGCGCGGCGTGCCCGGTCCGGGCGACCTGCAGTTCCTGCGCGTGCCACTCATGCCATTGCACCGTGCGGCCCGCCGCCGTGGCACGTGCCTTGTAGCGCGCCAGGGCGTCGGCGGCGTCCCGGGCCGGGGCGTCCGGCGCAGGTTCTGCAGGGGCCCGCTCGTTCCACAGGGGCGTGCGCCCTGCGAGGCGCTGGCGGGTCTCCCACGCCCGCTGCCGGGCCTCGGCATCGGCCGGCAGGCGAGCCGCCGACGGTGACGCCGGCAGTTCGTCGTAGCGCGGTGTGCGACCGATCCGCTGCATCCGTTCCACATGGGCCGCATGCAATGCGCGTGTGTCGTCCGGGGCCGCGGCGGAAGCGGCGAGCGGCAGGAAGACTGCACTGAGGGAGGCGACGGCGAGCGTGGCCGAGAAGAGGGCGGTGCGGGAGAGGCGGGTCATGGTGGGTTCCAGGTGAGGTGCGAAAGGCATGGGCTCAATTTAGGACGGACCCGCAGGTGGATAAAGATGCCTCGGGGGAACGCTTTGTTGTTGCGGCGGCAACAGCGGCGGCCGGTCGTCGCAAGGCAGAGGGTTCTGCCCAATCCTTCGCGGAGTCGCCGCGCGCGAGTTGCCCGGCAGTGGCCGGGAAGCATTGGCCGCATGCTGTAATCCTGCGAATCCTCAACCCGCCCAGATCGTCATGCCGGCTTTGTCCGCCCCGCCTCGCGGCGTGTCCTTCGTCCTGGCGGCGGCCTCGGTGCTCGCGGGTTGCGCGCAGCCACCGGCGGCGCCGATCCGTGACCATGCGCCCGAGTCCGGGCCCTACGCCGCCCGGCTGCTGGTGCGCGGCGGCCTGCAGCCCAAGGACACCTACGGGCTCTACCTGTTCGACGGGGCGCAGCAATGTGTCGCAGCCCGGCGCCTGTCCGTCGGCAACTCCGAATCGACCGCGCCCTCCACCCTGCTGCGGGCCGAGCGCCTGGCCACGGTGCAGTCCTTCATCCTCACGGCCGAACGCAAGACCTGCGGAACCGTGCTCTCGTTCCTGCCGCGCACCGGCCGCACCTACGTGCTCACCGTGCGCAACGACGGCAAGAGTTGCTGGACCGAGCTCTACGACGCCACCGACCCCGACAACATGAACCTCGAGCTGACGGTGCGTCGACGCGACGGCGGTGGCCAGTTCTGCCGGCCGCTCGCGGCTTCGGTCGGAATCCCGGCGGCAGACGCCGCCACCGCACCGCCCGCTGCCGGGAGTGCCACGCCATGAAGATGCCTGCATTCGCTCCCGACGCCCTGGCGCGGCAAGTCGCGACACTGGCCCTGGCGTTCGGGAGCCTCTCGTCGGCCCAGGCGCTGACACCTGCCGAGGTCTTCGCCAAGGTCTCGCCCAGCGTGTGGCACGTGCGCACCTACGACCGCGATGGCCTGCGCCACCGGCAAGGCAGTGCGGTGGTGGTGGATGAACGCACCGCGGTGACGAACTGCCACGTGCTCTTCTGGGCGTCGCGCATCGTGCTGTCGCATGGCAAGACCTCCGTCGAGGCGACGCTGCGGCTGTCCGACCCGGAGCGCGACATCTGCGAGCTGCATGCGCCGCAACTGAAGGCCCCGTCGGTGAGCCTGGCGAGCATGCAGGCCCTGGCCGTCGGGCAGCCGGCCTACGCCGTCGGCTCGCCGCTCGGCCTGGAGCTGACCCTGAGTTCCGGCCTGGTGTCGAGCCTGCGCAATGACGACGCCGGTCGCCTGCGCACGATCCAGACCACCGCGCCGATCTCGTCCGGGTCCAGCGGTGGCGGCTTGTTCGACGAGCAGGGCCGCCTCATCGGCATCACGTCGGCCACCGCCCGCGAGGAGTCGGCGCAGAACCTCAACTTCGCCATCCCGGCCTCGTACTGGCTGGAGCTGCCCGAGCGACACACGGCTGCGGCAAAGGCCGTGGCCGACGGCAAGCCCAGTCCGCTGGCCAAGGCGCTGGTGCCGCGCGGCCCGTCGATCACCTTCAAGCCGGCGATGACGGTGCCGGCCAATCCCGCCCGCTCGGCGTTCGGCTTCTCGGACCGCGTGCCGTTCCTGAATGAAGCGGGCCAGGCGCGCTTCCGGCAGGAGTTCCTCAAGGCACCGTATCCACGAGCCTTCGCGCTCTCGGACAACGGCGCAAGCGCCGTGGCTTCGGGCGTGTCGAAGGCTGAACCCGACGTGCCGGCCGACCCGCAGGAGCGGGCGCTTGTCGCTTGCGAGCGTGCGGCCGGCAAGCCGTGCGTCATCTATGCGCTGGACGGCGAAGTGGTGTTCCAGCCGCCGCCGGCGCGGCCGGCCGGCTCCTGAGTCCGGGGCCGGTCAGACCCGGGCCGCGAACTTCTCGACCGCGCGCGTCGGGCCGGCCACGATGAGCAGGTCCCCGGCGCGCACCACCGTGTCCTCGCGGGCATAGATGAAGTCCTCGTGCCGGCGCTTGATGCCGACCACCGTCACGCCGTGCTTGGTGCGCACGGCCGAGTCCTTCAGGGCCCGCCCGTGCGTTTCCGAAGGCGATCGCGTCTTGGCAATCGCGAAGCCGTCCTCGAACTCGATGAAGTCGATCATCTTGCCGGTGACGAGGTGGGCCACCCGTTCGCCCATGTCGGACTCGGGGTAGACCACGTGGTGTGCGCCGACGCGCTCGGCGATGCGCCCGTGCTGCGGGTTGTTGGCCTTGGCCCAGATGTCCTTCACGCCCAGCTGGCTCAGGTTGAGGATGGTGAGCACGCTGGCCTCGAGGTTCTGGCCGATGGCGACGACCGCTCGCTTGAAGTCGCCGACGCCGAGCTGGCGCAGGGTTTCGATGTCGGTGGTGTCGGCCTGCACCACGTGGCCGAGCAGGCTCGCGTGCGCCTGGACGAACTCGGGCCGCACGTCGATGGCCAGCACGTCGTGACCGAGCTGGGCGAGTGCGGTCGCCACGCCCGAACCGAATCGCCCGAGGCCGATGACGACCACGCCGTCTGAATTCGTTTTACCCAACAATTGGCTTCTCCTCGGGGAATCGGTAAGGCCGGCGAGCGTGGTTGGTGGCGATGGCGGCGGCCAGCGTCACGACGCCCACCCGGCCGAGGAACATCAACACGATGAGCACCCACTGCCCCGCCTGCGGCATCTGCACCGTGGTGCCGGGCGACAACCCGACGGTCGAGAAGGCCGCGATGACCTCGAACAGCACCAGCTCATAGGGCAGGGCGACCATGGGGACGAGGGCGAGCGTGGCCAGCACCACGGTGCCGGCGCCCAGCACGAGGATGGTGAGGGCTTGTCGCTGCGCCGACGTGGAGATGCGGCGCCCGCGGAACTCCACGTCCTGGTGGCCGCGGATCTCGCTCCACACGATCAGCAGCAGCACGAAGAAGGTGGTCACCTTGACGCCCCCGGCGGTGCCGGCGCTGCCGCCGCCGATGAACATCAGCAGGTAGTGCAGGTTGAGCGACTCGACGGTGAAGGCGCCGACATCGACGATGTTGAAGCCGGCGGTCCGGGCGGATACCGAGACGAAGAGTGCAGCAAGGACCTGTCGCGGCGCGTCGAGCGCGCCGAAAGTGGCGGCGTTGCCGGCTTCTGCCCAGAGGAAGGCCAGGGTGCCACCGACGATCAGGGCGCCCGAACCCCAGAGCGTGAGCGTCGTGTGGATGGAGGCGACGCCGCTGCGCCGGCGCATGGCCAGCACCTCGTGCAGGACGGGGAAGCCGAGGCCGCCGATGATGATGCACAACATCAATGGCACGAGTACCCAGGCGTCGGCCGAGAAGCGGGTCATGCTGTCGGGCCAGGTGGAGAAACCGGCGTTGTTGAAGGCCGAGACCGAGTGGAAGAGGCCTTGCCAGAGGGCCTCCCGCCACGGCATGTCGTAGCCCGCCTTGAAGCGCCCGGCCAGCAGCAGGGCCCCGATGAGCTCGACCGTCACCGTGACCACCAGCACCAGGCGGGCCACGCTGCGCACGTCGCCGAGCGCCAGCGAGTGCGTCTCGGCTTGCAGCATGAGGCGCGATCGAAGCCGCAGCTGCCGGTTGACCAACAGGCCCAGCATGGTGGCCGAGGTCATCATGCCGAAGCCGCCCAACTGGAAGAGGCCCATGATCACCGCCTGTCCGAGGCCGGACCAGTACGTGCCCGTGTCCACCAGCACCAGCCCTGTCACGCAGACGGCCGAGGTGGCGGTGAACAGCGCCGTGAAGAATGGCGTGGCAAGGCCTTCGGCCTGTGAGGCAGGCAGCATCAGCAGGCCCGTCCCGAGCAGGATGACCGTCAGGAAGGCGATGACGAGCGCGACGGCGGGGTGCGAGAGGCGAGCGCTCAAGTGGGGCGGCGGGCGATTGCGGGGCCGGCCACTTTACTCCGCCCCCGACGCCCCCGCGGGGTCGGATCGGGGTGCCCCCCGGAGGTGAGGGCCCTCGTCGGGACGGCGGGCCAACCCGTCCGTTGTTGCAAGAACTGTTTCAGAGTATGTGCGAAGCCTCGGATTCCGCGGGTTACCGTTAACCTGCGCGCCTCACTCCGCAAAGGATCGCTTTTCGATGAAAGCTACCTTGCGCTCGGCGGTTTTTTGGCGCAGGCGGAGCGAGTCTTGCCGAGTTCGTCTCGCTCGCCTCGACGACCCAGGCGCCTCGTGCGCCGCGGCGTCGGGGGCGAACGGGGCCCCTTTGTCCATGCCGCCTCTACCCACAGAATGAACACACTGCTTTCTCCCCTGCGCCTCTCCCTGCTGGCCGTCGCCTGCGGCGCCGCCACACCCGCTCTGGCCAAGGACTGGCCGTCGGGCTTTTCCAAGTGCGCTGACGAAGGCGAAGTCTGCGAGGTCGGCGCCCAGCCGCGTCAAGTGTCGTTCGGCGTCAAGGACAAATGGGTCGTGAAGACGTTGACGGGCAACGTCCGGTGCACCGCCTCCAACTTCGGCGGCACGGATCCGAACCCCGGCCGCGCCGAGAAATGTGCGGTGAGCAAGACGGCCGCTCCGGCTCCTGCTCCTGCGCCGGCTCCCGCCCCTGCCCCTGCCCCTGCGCCAGCTCCCGCGCCCGCCCCGGCTCCGGCTCCCGCGCCTGCGCCTGCGCCGGCTCCCGCCCCGGCCCCCGCACCCGCACCCGCACCCGCACCCGCACCCGCCGCCCATTCCGGCGGTTTTGCCGGCAAGGTGACCGGTGGCGGCAGTGCCACGGCGGTGACCGTGTCGACCGCAGCCCAGATGCAGGCCGCCATCAACGCCTACTCGGGCACGGGCGGCCTGGTGCTGCGCTACACCGGCAAGTTCGACTACGCCGCGATCACCGATACCTGCGCCCAATGGCAGAAGCCGGCCGGCACCGTCGTCGAGATCAAGAACAAGGGCAACATCACCATCGAAGGCGTGAACGGTTCGGCCGCCAACTTCGGCCTGGCCATCAAGGGTGGCTCCACCAACGTCATCATCCGCAACATGACGATCGGCCTGCTCCCCGGCTCCATCGATGCCATCGGCATCGAAGGCCAGAGCGGCAAGTACCCCGGTTATGTCTGGGTCGACCACAACACGCTCTTCAGCAGCACCAAGGAGTGCTCGGGTGCGGGCGACCTGGAGTTCGACGGCCTCATCGACAGCAAGGCCGGCGCGCACCACATCACCTACTCGTACAACCACATCCATGACCACCAGAAGGTCGGCCTGATCGGCTCCAGCGACAGCGACGCCAGCGACCGCTTCATCACCTTCCACCACAACGTCTACCAGAACGTGAAGTCGCGCCTGCCCCTGCAGCGCGGCGGCTACACCCACCTGTACAACAACCTGTACAGCGGCGTGGACACCTCGGGCGCCAACATCCGCATGGGCGGCTTCTCGCTCATCGAAGGCAACTACTTCGAGAACGCGCAGAACCCGGTCACCTCGCGTGACAGCGACGCCATCGGCTACTGGGAACTGCGCAACAACAACATCCAGAGCCCGGCCGACTTCGCGCGCTTCGGCATCACCTGGGTGAAGAGCGGCTCCTCGCCCTCGCGTGATGCCACCGATTGGGTCACGACCGGCAACTTCCCCATCGGCATCCCCTACACCTACTCGGTGCAGGACCCGAGCTGCGTGAAGCAGAAGCTGCCGGCAGTGGCCGGCGCGGGCAAGGGCCTGGCGCAACTCAGCTGCAACTGATGGGTTGACCTCCCGTTCCGGGTGGCGCGGGTGAGGTTCGAAGGCCCCTGCCTTCGGCTGAACCGTCGCCATCGGAACGTGGAAACGGGGCGCGAGGCGAATGCCATCGCGCCCTTTTTATTGGCGACGCGCGCCCCGCGGCGGACCGTCCCATGCCGCTCACGACGGCACAATCACACCCCCGCCGCTCGACCTGCAGCCCTGCAGCTTCGCCCCGATGTCCCGACGCTTCATGGCGGATGTGCTCGCCAATTCGCACAACCGCGTCATCCTCGACCGCTGGCCCGCGCTCGACCTGCCCGATGGATGGCTCGTTGCCGGCTGCCTGTTCCAGACCGTGTGGAACCTGCGATGCGCTCGCCCGCCCGGGGCGGGCATCAAGGACTACGACATCTTCTATTTCGACCCGGCCGACCTGACCGGGGCGGGGGAGCGAGCCGTCCAGGCGCGTGCGGATGCGGTGCTGGGCGACCTGGGCATCACGGTCGAAGTGGCGAATCAGGCCCGCGTGCACCTCTGGTACCCCGACTTCTTCGGCGAGCCCTATCCCGCGCTCGAGTGCTCGCGCGACGGCATCGACCGCTTCCTTGTGGCCTGCACTTGCGTGGGCGTCCGGCCCGATGGCGAGGTGTATGCGCCGTGGGGGCTGGACGACCTTTATGCGGGACGGCTGCGGGCGAACCCGCTCACGCCCTACAGCGGGCTGTATGAGCGGAAGGTGCTGTCGTACCGGGAGCGGTGGCCGTGGTTGTCGGATGAGAACACCGTCGACGAGTGAGTCGCCTGCGGCGGAAGCCCTCCGGCCTTCGTAGCCTCGTCGTGAGATCGCAGGCGCGTCGTCACGCGTGGCGTGGTGAACTTGAATCGAACGGTGTCTTGGTGGCACCGCCGCGCCGGGACTCGGCCCGGCAGCCGAGTAACTTTCTGGCGCGCCAGAAAGTCACGAAAGAACGCTTGAACACCAGCTTCAGCTTATTCGTATCGTTGGTAATGTGAAGGTCTTACGCTCGGTGAACGCCGAGGACTTGAGCAGGCCAGGACGTCTCTCCAAGTCTGCTTGATCAGAAGCTCTTGTGTTCGGGCGCTCAATCGCCAACACCGCCCCGCGCCGCACCAGCCGGGCCCTCGTGCCAAGGCCGTGCCGCCGAGCCCAGCAAGCGCAGCGAAGCGCCCCTCAAGCCACCCGCGAGCCCGGGTCTCCCGGGCGACCCGGGGCGCCCCTTGGGGGCAGGAGCGAAGCGACAGGGGGGCCAACATCCTTCGCGGTGAACGCCGAGGACTTGAAGAGGCCAGGACGTCTCTCCACGTCTGCTTGATCACAAGCGCTTGTGTTCAGGCGCTCAGGCGCCACCACCGCTCCGCGGCGCGTAAGCCGGCCCTCGTGCCAAGGCCGTGCCCCGATGCTAGCAAGCGAAGCGACGCGCCCCTCCAGCCACACGCGAGTCCGGGTTTCCCGGACGACCCGTGGCGCCCCGTGGGGGCAGGAGCGCCAGCGACTGGGGGGCTAGAACAGTCCTCCGAGGAACCGGCTGGGTGCGAGCGCGAAGAGGCCGGCGATCAGGCCGCCGGCGCAGGTCATCTGCATGGCGAGGCGGTGGCCGGCGATGTTGCGTTGGCTGACGAGCCAGAGGCCGCGGCCGATGCCGGCGAAGGTGGCGAGGGTGAGCAGGTGGATGGCGGTGTAGCCGGCGATGTTGGGCAGGCTGAAGTCGCGGATGAAGAGGCTGGAGAGGGCGGTGCCGAGCATCAAGGTGACCCAGGCGTGGCCCGCGCTGCGGTGCAGGCGCGAGCCCTTGCGGGCGGCGAGCGCGAAGGGGGCCAGGGCCAAGGCGCTCAGGGCGAACACGAGGTGCACGAGGACGGCCGGGGCCAGGGCAGAGAGGGAAGCGGTTGTCATGGTGGCGATCTCCTGAAGGCGATGCGCCATCCTCGGCAACCTGCGCCCGGTACGCCACGTCGCTGCGACGAACGGCACGCGTGCGACGTGAACGGACGATGGGGCCGGCGAAATGCAGCGGCGTGCGTTGGCGCTCGCCATGCGACGGCGTCGCTGACCGCAAGTCCGCGCCCCTCAGGGATCGCGATCCGGCCGCCCCAAAGGAAAAAGCCCCCGGGCCTTTCGGTCCGGGGGCCTGAGGGCAAGAGAACGCTCAGAGGTTGGAGGCCACCTGCCGGCCGGTGCCCGGCACGACGCAGGTGTACGTCACCGCGTTGCCACTCGTGAGCGCCGTGGCGCGCAGCTGGGCGTCGGTGGCCGTGGCGCCAGCCGGCGTCTTGAAGACGCCGCTTGCGGCCTCGTAGACGTAGCCGACATGGCGGCCGCCCGACAGCGTGTGGGCCACCAGGTCGCACTCCTTGGCGGTGCCGCCGAGGATCTTCGAGGTGAACGACGCCGCTGCGCGTGCCTTCAGCAGGTCGACACGCGGGCCCGCCGTCAGTGACGTCGCCTGGCCGTAGGTGACCTGCTGGCCGACCACGGGGGCGAGGTCGGTGTCGTAGGCGAGCAGGAACTGCTCGACGTCACGCTGCATCGGCACCGCCTCGGCATCGTTGTACGGGAAGCCCATCTTGCCGAAGCTGCTGCCCATCAGCGCCAGCGCGGGCAGGTCGGTCAGCGTGCCCTTGTGCATGCGCTCGTACTGGATCTTCGGGTCGTTGAACTGGAAGAGGTTGACGAAGCGGAACAAGGTGTCGAACGCGCCGGTGTGGGTGTAGCCGTAGCCGCGGATCTGTTTGCCCTGGAACGGCGCGCCGGGGATGCGGACGGTGGTCAGCTCCTTGGTGCCGAACATGCCGACCTTGGTGTACAGGTCGCGCAACTGCGGGATCTTCAGGATCTGCGTCTCGCCCTCGAAACTCGATTCACCCCCGGTGCCGAAGCGGCCGTTCGCGGCGTCGAGGCGGTGGCAGCCTTCGCAGGTGAAGGAGGACTTGCCGAGGCCGAGCAGGTCCGCCTGGGACTGGGCGCCCGGCAGGCCGTCGAAGGGACGCACGGTGCCGTCCGGGTTCTTCGGGCCGAAATAGATGTCGCGGCCACGCTGCTGCGAGGGCGTCAGGCTGTTGTCGATGGCCCGGATCGGGTTCGGCGGCAGTTGCACCTGCAGCTGGAACTTGGCGAACTTGTCCATGATGTCGATGTCGGCCTGTGTCGGGCCGGTCGGCGGAGTCTGCTTGCCCAGCAGGCCGCCGAGCGCGACGATGAAGTTCTTGAAGTTCAGCACTTCGTTGTCCCCGTAGGCGGCACGCTTCTGCGTGTTGTCCTGCGAGCCGATGTAGCCGTCCACGCCGAAGAAGCCGTTGGAGCGGTCGCCACGCCAGTGCATCGCACCGGAGTTGGTGAGGCCGATCAGGGTCTGGGTCGTCATCGGGCCCTTCATCGGGTGGAAGTCGTCCGGGACGTTGGTGCCGTTGAGCTGGTTGATCTTGAACACGATCTGGCCGATGAAGGCCGGCAGGTTGATCGGGATCGGGCTCTTCTCGACCTTGGCGTTCGGGTCGCCCAGGTCCCACGCCAGTTCGTCCTTGTCGCCGAACGTGTGGCAGGCCGAGCAGGCCGACTCACCATTCGCCGAGGTCAGGTTGGCGTCGTAGAGCATCGGGCGGCCGACCACGATGTCGGCGGGCTCGGGGTTCGGCATCGCGAGCTTGGCGACTTCCTTGCGCTGGGCCAGGTCGATCACCTTCACCGCGTTGTCGAAGCGGGTCGTGACGTACATGCGGTTGTGCACTTCGTCGAGGACCACGCCGCTCGGGCCACCGCCGCTGACGGTGATGTACCGGGCGCTCTGGGTGCGCGGGTTGAAGGTGTCGGCCTCGAGCGAGGCGGTGTCGAAGACGCCGATCTTGCTGGAGCCGAAGGCCGTCACGTACAGCGTCTTGCCGTCACGGGTCACCGCCATGTCGAGCGGGGTCGACAGGCTGTGGTCCTTGGTCGTGGGATCGAAGCCGGCGTGGCTGGCGAGCTTGGTGTAATCGATGTGCTTGTTCAGGTGCCGCGGCGTCGCCGTGGTGCCCTGCACGACGGTGATGCGCGTCTTGGCGATCTGGCCCTGCACCGTGCTGCCACCGAACTCACCCGAGCCTTCGAACCGGATGTGGTTCATGGACTCGTTGTTGGACACGTACAGCTTGCCGCTCACCGGGTTGGTCACCATGTTGAACAAGGTGGTGCCCACGTGCGGGATGGCGGCGCGTTCCGTCAACTGGTTGGCATCGACCGCGAACACGTCCAGGTCGGGCATCTCGAAGTTGACGGCCTTGCTCCAGTCGCGGCCGAGGGTGTCGAGCCACTTCTTGCGGTCGTTGTCGTACTTGACGATCAGGCCGACCTCCGGGGCCGGCTTGCCCTCGTAGTTGATGGCCGGTCCGGGCAGGCCGCCCGGCATCCACTGGCCCTTGCGCAGGCAGGGCAGGCGCGAGAAGTTCGGGCAGATGTAGTCGGAGTGCACGACCGTCGTCTGGTTGCCCGACTTGAACGCCGCCACGTACACGGTGTTCTTGTCCGGGCTCACCGCAAGGGCGCGCGGCGTGTCGGCAAAGAAGCTCATGATCTTGGCCGGGGTGCCGCCCACGGCGGTGCCGAGTGCCGCCGGGTCGAACACCCAAACGTCGGCGCGGCCGACACCGGGGGTGGTGAGCTTCGGGTCGCCGGCACCTGGCACACCCGCCACCGACGGGTCGGTGCGGTGCTGGCCGCGGTGGGCGGTGGTGACGAACGCCCGTTGCTGCGTTCCGGCGAAGACGATGTCGCGCGGCTGGTCACCCACCAGCAGGGTGCGGGTGACGCGGGGCACGCCATCCAGCGCGACGATGCTCACGCTGTCGGAGACGTGGTTCACCACCCAGACCTCGCCGCTGTTGCGCACCGCCACCGAGACGGGCTCGACGCCGACGGGCACACGGTGCGAGAAGGTCAGGCCGGTGGCGCCGACGTTGAAGATCTCGAGGGTGTTGTTGGGTGTGTTCACGGCGAAGAGTTGCTTGCCGTCGGCCGACATGGCGACGGGCCGCACCGGGCCGCTGTCGAAGGTGATGGCAGCACCGGCCTGGCTGGACGCCAGGAGCAGTGCCGGGACGGCGAGCCGGGCGGGGAGCCCTCTCAACCAGTTGCTGATCTTGCCGTTTAAGGCCATGGGTCGCTCCTTTGAGTAATGCGGGCGTTCCGTACGTGCCGGTCAGGCAGCCACCCCGCTTTGACATTGGGAGTGGCACGGTACTGCCCGGCTCGGGTGGAAAGCAACGTCCAAAAGGATGGGCGGGTGAACACCAAGAGGGGCCTGAAAAACGAGCCCGCTACGAGGTGAGCCGCACGCTTCTGACGCGAGGCGCGGGCCTGCGTTGCGCCATGCATCTCCGGGTTGATGCGGATGCCGGCCCGCCGCGCGAGCCGGGTTCGGCGCGTCGAAGCTGTGCGGCTTTCCGCACAGGGCGACGCTGCCGTCACCGATCGATTGCGCCGTGCGGCGGGCGGGGGGCGCGCCGTGTGATGATGCGGCCCGCGCCTGGGCGCCTCCCATCCCGACATGCTTGCCTTCTTCCGACTGACCCTCCGCCGTGCGCGTCAGGAGCGCATGGCCCAAGTGGCCGGCAGCCTGACCTTCACCACCGTGCTCTCGCTGGTGCCGCTGCTCACCGTGTGCCTCGCGGTGTTCACGCGATTCCCGGTGTTCTCGCGGTTCGAGCGGGCCCTGGAGGAGCACCTTCTGCGCAGCCTGCTGCCGGCGGACTTGTCACGCACGGTATTGCAGCACCTGCGCCAGTTCGCCGACAACGCGAACGGGTTGACCCTCGTCGGCACGCTGCTCCTGCTGGGCGCGGCGCTCGCCTTGCTGCTCACCATCGAGAACGCGCTCAACCAGATCTGGGGTGTGCGCCGCGGGCGGCCGCTGCTGAAACGGGTGGGCCTGTATGCGGTGATGCTGGCCGTCGGGCCGCTGCTGCTCGGAGCCGCCCTGTGGGGCATGTCGTACCTTTTCGGAGCCTCGCTCGGACTGGTCGACGCACTGCCGCCCGAGGCGCGCTTTGCCCTGACGCTCGGGCCGCTGGCGCTGGCCGCCGTCGGGCTGTCGGCCTTGTTCCGCTTCGTGCCGAACGCGCCGGTGCGCTGGCACGAGGCCATCGCCGGCGGGGTGCTCGCCAGCCTGGCGCTCGAGGGGGGCAAGCGGTTGTTCACTGCCTATGTGCTCAAGTTCCCCACCTACAAGGCGGTCTACGGTGCCTTCGCCAGTCTGCCGGTGTTCCTGCTGTGGCTCTACTTCTCGTGGCTTGTCACGCTGGTCGGCGCCCTGATCGCAGCGAGCCTGGGCGGCGCTGGCGCCAAGACCGAGGGCGCTCGTCCGCGGCGGGCGCGACGCTGACTGTCAGCCCGGAAGATTGCTTCGTGCGGGAAGGTCCAGCCGGGCCTCCAGCCCGCCCCCCGGGCGGTTGGCCAACTCGAAACGCCCGCCCAGTGCCCGAGCCAGCTCGTCGACGATCGCCAGCCCGAGGCCCGTACCGCCGGTGTCCCGGTGCCGTGAGGATTCCAGCCGGGTGAAAGGGGCGCGCATCCTCGCCAGTTCGTGATCGGGGATGCCCGGCCCGTGGTCGCTCACCGTGATCCGCACGCCGTCGTCCCGACGGGACAGGGCGACTGCTGCCGAGCCGCCGAAGCGCACCGCGTTGTCCACCAGATTGCCGAGCAGCCGGCGCAACGCGAGCGGGCGGGTCAGCACCGGTTCGATCGGCTGGGCATGCAGGCTGACGGCATGGCCCATGTCGATGTGGTCGCACACCAGTGCATCGAGCAAGGCGGGCAGGTCCACCCGACACGTGGGCTCCGCACCGGCCTGCGCGCTGCGTGCGTGGGCCAGGCCTTCCTCGACGAGTGCCTGCATGTGGGCCAGGTCGGCCTGGAGCTTGTCGCGCAGGTCGCTGTCGTCGAGCAGTTCGGCGCGCAGTCGCATGCGGGTGAGCGGAGTCTTGAGGTCGTGCGACACCGCCGCGAGGATCAGGGCGCGCTCGGCGTCGTGCGCGCGGATGCGCTGCTGCATGGCATTGAAGGAGGCGGCCGCCCGGGCCACCTCCGACGGCCCGTCTTCCGGCAGCACCGGTGCCGCGTCGCCCGGACGCAAGGCATCGGCCGCGCTGGCCAGGCGAGTGAGGGGCCGCGTGGCACTGCGCACCGCGACCCAACCCACCGCGCCGAAGACGGCGAACTGCAGCGCCACGATGCCGGCCATCAGGGGCGTGACGCCGGCCTCCAGCGGCCACAGCGCCACGCTGAGCGGTGTGCCGTCGGCCAACTGCAGTTCCAGCCAGCGGACCTCGGCGCCTTCATCCCGGCGCACGCGCAGGGCACGGTTGCCGTCCAGCGAGGTCTGCACGGCCGCGACCAGGCGCGCTGCGGCCGTTGAGCGGTCGTCCGTGCTCGCCGGCGCGGGCGCGAGGGCATAGCGGTAGTTGGGCCGGGACAGCACGGGCAGCCAGGCCGCGCGCTCCGACGGCGGCAGGCCGTCCAGCACCTTCACCGCCGAAGCGAGGTCCGGCCCGAGGTAGTCGATCATGGCCGTGCGCGCCAGCATGGCGCGACCTCCGGCCAGCCATCCAAGCGTCAGCAGGTGGGCCACGGCGAGCGTGAGCATCAGCAGCAGACTGACCCGGGCAGCCAGGCTGGGCGGCCACAAGCGCAGGGACGCAGCGCGCATCACGCCGGTTCGTCCGTGGGTGCTGTCGACCGCAGGGTCACCTGCGGCGCCACGGCGGTCGACAGCACGTAACCCTCGTTGCGGACCGTCTTGATGTAGCGCGGCTCCCGAACGTCGTCACGCAGGCGCCTGCGCAGCCTGCTGACCAGCAGGTCGATGGAACGGTCGAAGGGGTCGGCATCACGGCCCTGGGTCAGGTGCAGCAGGTGATCGCGGCTGAGGATCCGCTGGGGGTGCTCGAGCAGCACGCGCAGCAGGCGGTACTCGGCCCCGGTCAGCGCCACCACCGTTCCGGCGGCGTCGAGCAGGTGCCGGCCGACCGTGTCGAGGCGCCACGCGCCGAAGGCCAGGGTGGCGGCGGCGCTGGCGGGCTCGCGGCCCGGCGGCAGCGCCCGGGTGCGCCGCAGCACGGCCTTGATGCGGGCCAGCAGTTCGCGGGGCGAGAACGGCTTGGACAGGTAGTCGTCGGCGCCCATCTCGAGGCCGAGGATGCGGTCGGTCTCCTCGCCGCGCGCGGTGAGCATCAGCACGGGAAGGTGGGCGGCGCCCCGGGCGCGCAGGTCGCGGCACAGGGCCAGTCCGTCCTCGCCCGGCAGCATCACGTCGAGCACGACCAGGTCCACCGCCGTCCGCGACAGGACGGCTCGCATCTGCCGTCCGTCGGCGGCCGCGCTCACACGCAGGCCGGAGCGTTCGAGGTAGTCGCGCAGCAGCGTTCGGATCTCGG
This sequence comes from Rhizobacter sp. LjRoot28, assembly GCF_964253025.1. Taxonomy (NCBI): domain Bacteria; kingdom Pseudomonadati; phylum Pseudomonadota; class Betaproteobacteria; order Burkholderiales; family Sphaerotilaceae; genus Rhizobacter; species Rhizobacter sp. LjRoot28. The sequence continues at coordinate 3,832,985 of NZ_CAXUQC020000001.1, read as the reverse complement.
CGTCGTCGTCGACGACGAGGATGTGATCGGGCGATTCCATGGTGCGACCTTAACCCGCAGTGAAGCCCGCAGGGGGGCGCCGGGCCGACGGGTTTGTATTCGAACTTGTCTGGCCCGGCTGCCGACACAGCCGCACGCGAGACGCCCCGTGTCGAACACATGCGGGATACCTGCGCCTGCTCGAATGACCGCCTGCACTCCACCGTTTGAAGGAAGCCCCGCCATGACTCGCATCCTCTCCCGCCCCGAGCCCTTGAACGGGCGCTTGATCCTGGGCCTCGCCCTGGCCGTGATCGCGGTGGCCGCCGCCGCGGCGGCAACCCAGGACGGACTCACCGACGCCTGGCGCGTGGCCATCCGCAGCACGGCCCGCACCTCGCTCCTGCTGTTCCTGCTGGCATTCGTCGCCGCCGCCTGGCATGCGCGATGGCCGGGCGGCCTGAGCCGCCAGCTGGCCGCACACCGGCGCGAGTTGGGCCTCGCGTTCGCCGCCTCCCACGCGGTGCACGCCTGCGCGCTGGCCGGGCTGGCCGCCAGCGACCCCGTGACCTTCGCCTCGCTGGTGAACCGGGGCATGTGGATCGCCGGCGGCATCGGCTACGCCTTCATCGTCGCGATGTCGGTCAGCACGGTGGCGGCGGTCCGCGATCACATGGGCGAGCGCGCGTGGCGGGTGCTTCACCTCGCCGGCACGTACTACCTCTGGATCGGCTTCGTCAACGCGCTCGCACGGCGGGCCGGGGATGACCCGGGGTACTGGCTGGGCGTCGCCGTGCTGGTGCTGGCGATGGTGCTGCGCTGGCTGCCACCTGCCCCGGGCGCGATGCGTCGCGCCGGCCGGTGAGCCAGGGCATGCGCCGGCCGACGGCCATCGGTGACGATGGTCGGCGCCTCGCCGCGGCGCGAGGTCAGGGCGCGAACGAGCGGCGCAGGCGCGTCGCGCAAGCGGAAGAGACGGCGCCGAAAGCGTGAGCGGCCGACCGCCACAGCTGGGCCCCCGTCCAGCGCAGCGGGTGGGACCGGGCGTGCTGCAGTTCCGCGGCGAGGGCGTCGTTGCTGCGCACGCTGCGTTCGAGATTGCGGCGACCCTGCTCGATGTCGTGCAGCATGTCGGCGAAGCAGGTGCGCGCGTCGTGGGCGACGATGTTGCGCTGCCAGGCGTCCACCGTGAGGAGCGACTCCACCCGGGTCGGGCGCAACTGGCCGGTCTTGCGTTCGGCGTCGTTGAAGTCGAACACCAGGCCGAACTGCTCGCAGAAGCGGTTGCGTCGAACGTGGTTCTCACCGATGGCCAGACCCTCTTCCAGGTCGGCGCAACGGACCTCGGCCTGCGGCCAGCGCCGGGCCCAGGACACGATCTCGTTCATCAGGTAGGTGCCGATCCGGTGGCCTTCGAGGCCGGGCAGGTCGAGGAAGATGGGCTCGGTGGCCAGCGCCGTGCTGCCGAGGGTGACGACGGCCCGGCCGTCGGCCGTCTGGACGCAGTGGGCGGCGAAGCAGCCGTTGCCGCTGCCGAACGTGTGGCCGGGGAGGATCCGCTCGTAGTGAAGCTGGATGGAGAACTCGCGCAGCGTGCCGTCCAGGCCGCCGCGGTGGGCGGCCTCCTGCCGTTCTACCAGGACCCAGGCAATGGCCGGCGCGTCCGGGTCGGTTCGGTCCCGGACGTCCAGCACGCAAAGTCGCGGCGTGAGGCCGTGGAGAGGAAGCCGGTCACTCGGCGGCGAGGCGATGGGCATGGTGCGCAAGGGGTTCGGAGACCCAAGCGTGAAGCAATACGCGAACCAGCGGCCCGCCCGCGCGCGCTTGCCCGGTGCAGCCCATCCGGCCGGGGACCGGAGTGACAGATTGCGGCAGGAACTGCCCAGGGCGGTCGTTCGGCGGGGGCCCAGGGCCGTCGCTCGCGACCCGGGTCGGCCCGGCCCCTCCCGCGAACGGGGAGGGGCCGACACGCCGTGCCATGGCATCGGTTCCAGGCCGATCGCCCCCAGCGGGCACGGCGCCTCATTCGTGGCTGAGGCGAGCGTCCTTCGGGTGGCTGATGACGTAGCGGGCCGTCACGCGCGTCGATGCAGCGGGCGCGAGCTCCAGCGACCAGGCGGCCACGCCCGGCTGCGAACGCCATGCGAGTTCGGCCGGTTGCGGCGCGAAGGTCGTCGTCACGCGAACCTGCTCGTCCACTGCCACCGGAGCCGCTTCAAGCACCTGCACGCGCACCGGCGTGGCGTGCCGGTTCTCCAGCCGGTATGCGCGCGCCACCGTGCGCTCGGTGCGCGACCCGGTGAGGCCGGCGCTGCTCGTGGTGTCGGTCTCGGGTTCGACCTCCACCCGCACGCGTTCGTCCCGCCCGAAGGCCAGCTCCAGTCGGGCGAGGTCCGGGGTGGTCCAGCGCGAGCTGCCGACGAAGGCGCCGTCCCGGTAGAGCTGCAGCGCGCCATCCGGCCACACGCCGGGTGGCACCGGCACGCTGGCCACGAGGTAGGCGCTCGCGTCCTGGCGCGGACTCGTGCGCACGAACTGCTCGGCCCGGGTCTGATGTTCGCCGATCGCGAGCGCCACACGTTGGCCGCTCGATGGCACGTCGATGGCTTGTGGCACCGTGAACTCGGTGGCGAAGGCGTTGTCCTGGACCGTGACATCGAAGCTGGGTGGCGCCTCCTGCAGCTCGCTGCCCGCACGGTCGAGTGCGGCGACGGGCGCTGCGGCCCGAGGCGCGGCCGCTGCGAAGACGCGCGATTCTTCCGGCAACCGGATCCCCACCCGCCATGGCGAGGGCAGCGGGCCCGCCGTGGCGGCCCTCGGTTGCCCGGTCGACAGCAGCAGCTTCACGCCGCGCCAGTCTTCCCCGGTGGATTGAGCGACGAGGGCCTGGCGCTCGATGCGAACCTGGCCGCTTCGGCTGTCGAGCATCGCGCGGTAGGCCGGTTGCCAGCTCGGGCCATTGACCTGGTAGATCAGGTTCACGGTGGCCTCGGCCGCAGCGGCGAGCGTCACGCTGACGTGGAGCACCTCCTTGCCGGCCTGGGCACGCCCGCGCTGCGCTTGCAGCGCGCTGAGGCGGGCGTTCAGGTCCGCTTGCTCGCGTTCGAGCTGGCGCCGCTTCAGCAGGGCTTGCTGACCCGTGCGTTGCAGCGCCTCCGCGACCGCGGCGATCTGCTTCGGGTCGAGCGTGGGCCGGCGGCCCGCCGCATCCGTGGTGGATGCGTCCTTGAGGTAGCCCGTGACGAGGTCCAGCGCGTCCGCTTCGGCCCCGAGGGCATCCCGCTGGGCTTCCAGCCGGCGAATGCTGGCGTCGAGTTCGCCGGACGCGCACTCCGGTGCAAGCGCGCGTGCCACCGTGGTCACCGACAGCTCACCGATGCGGACGGACGCGGGCGCGGCGACCTGAAGGCTGCGCGCATCGAGGCCTGCCGGCAGGCAATGGAACGTCACCGAGCGGGCGCCCTGGGAGACCCGGGCCTCGCGCTCGATCGTGGCGGCCCCGGGGTAGACCTTCACCCCGGTGATGCGCGACGTGGCGGCCGAGGCCGTCGGTGTCTGGGCGTGAGCCGGCGCCATGAGCGCGGCCAGGCAGAGCCATGTGGCCGCGCAGAGCGACGGGCGGTGAGTCAGCGGCATGAAGGCGGCCGGAAGTTCTGGAGCCGCCTTTATACCGAACCCTCATTCGCCGGCTCGGCACCTCAGCCAGCGGTAGCCGTAGGGGCCGAGCGCCACCTCGAACCGGCCGTCGTCTCCCAGCTCGACACGGTGGCCCTCCAGCAGGTCCTGAACGCCCCGGATGCCGGACTCGGGCTCCACCAGCTGCAGCGTCACGCGCTTGGGCGAGGGCCCGAAGTTGTGCACGGCGTAGACGGCGACCCCTTCGTGGTGGCAGCCGTGCGCCAGCACCGCCGGGTCCCCGGTGTCCAGGAAGCTGCAGTCGCCGAGGCCGAAGGTGGCGTACTCCTTGCGGCGCCGGATGAGCCGCTCGAGCCAGTTGAGCAGCGAGTCGGCATCGTGGCGCTGCTGCTCCACGTTCACGTGCTGGTACGCGTATTCGCCTTCGCTGATCACGGGCAGGGCCAGCGCCTCGGCCGGGCCGGTCGAGAAGCCGGCATTGGCCAGCGCGTTCCACTGCATCGGGGTGCGCACGGCCTCCCGGTCAGGCAGGCTCAGGTCGTCGCCCATGCCGATCTCGTCGCCGTAGCGCATCACCGGCGTGCCGGGCAAGGTCAGCATGAGGCTGTGCGCCATCTCCAGGCGGCGGCGGTCATTGCCCAGCATCGGCGCCAGGCGCCGGCGCAACCCGCGGTCGTAGAGCTGCATGTCGGGGTCGGGGCCGAAGGCCTTGAAGACCTCCTGGCGCTCGCCCTCCTTCAGGCGACCGAGGTCCAGCTCGTCGTGGCTGCGCAGGAAGTTGTTCCACTGGCAGCCCGCCGGCAGCGGCGGCAGCTGCTCCCAGGCCTGGCGCACGGGCGTGCCGTCCTGCCGTGCCAGCGCCAGGAACAGGTGCTGGTTGACCCAGAAGTTGAAGGACATGTGGATCTTGTCGCCGTCACCGAAGTACGGTGGCACTTCCTCCGGCGGCAGGTTCGCCTCGGCCATCAGGCAGATGTCGCCGCACAAGGTCTGCACGTGATGGCGCAGCTCGCGCAGGTAGTCGTGCGGATCGGCCTGGCCCTCGATCGGCAGGTTCTTGTGCTCGATGAGGAAAGGGAGGGCGTCGATGCGGAACCCGGTCACGCCGAGCTCCATCCAGAAGCCCGTGATCTTCTCGATCTCGCGCCGAACCGCCGGGTTGCCGATGTTGAGCTCGGCCTGATGATCGTAGAAGCGGTGGAAGTAATAGGCCTTGGCCTCCCGGTCCCAGGTCCACGTGGTGTTCTGCTCCCCCGGGAATACCGTGCCCTCGGCCGCATCGGCCGGCTTGGTGTCGGACCAGACGTAGAAGTCCCGGAACGGCGAGGAGGGATCGCTGCGCGCGGCCTGGAACCAGGGGTGGTCGATCGAGGTGTGGTTGACGACCAGGTCGATCATCACCCGGATGCCCTTGTCGCGCGCACAGCGCGAGAACACCACGAAGTCGCCGAGCGTGCCCAAACGCGGGTCGACGTTGTAGTAGTCGGTGATGTCGTAGCCGTTGTCCCGCCAGGGCGAAGGGTGGAAGGGCTGCAGCCACACGCAATCGACATTGAGGCCGGCCAGGTACTGGAGCTTGTCGGTGAGACCGATGAAGTCGCCGATGCCGTCGCCGTTACCGTCCGCGAAGGTCTTGACGTCGAGGCAGTACAGCAGCGCATTCTTGTACCAGTGTTCAGCCATGGGGACTCCTGTAGGGCACGCCGTGCCGGGTTGCGGCCAGCCTGTTGGCACGTGGCATGCCCACGCCTGGAACCATGCTCCGCCGCCGTGTCGCCGCCTCGGGTCGGCCCTAGCTGGGGCCGGCGACAGCTCGCCGAAGTTGCCATGTCTTTCTAGACTGCCGCGAGCCAGAGAACCGACCGGAGTCACCATGAGCCTAGCCCTCGATACCTCGCACCGCATGCGCGCCCAGACGCCGCCTCCCACCCCCAAGCCGACGTCGACGCCCACGCCCACGCCCACGCCAACCCAGGCGGCGAATCCTGCCAAGCCGCCGGTCGATCCGGTGGAGCCGGCCCGCCAGGCGGTCGTCAAGCGCCTGGACCAGAACGGCTGGTTCAACGACACCACCCATGACGAGCTGCGCGAGATCAACAGCGAGGTGCACAAGCTTGCACCCTCCGACCGCAATGCCCTGGTCTCCAAGCTGAGCGACGACGAGCTCAAGACGTGGGCCGGTGAAGTCGGCAGCCATGGCGTGCTCGGCACGGGCGGACTCGAGCGCGACGAACGCAAGGCGCTCTTCGACGACCTCGCCAAGGGGCTCGACGGCCAGCAGCTGGCGCGCGTGTCCAAGGCGTTCAACGGCGAAGTGGAGGCCAAGGAGCTGGGTGATGCGATCGCCGCTCAGTCGACGCCGCAAGCGCGCCGCGAATTCGTCCAGGCCATGGCGGGACGCGTGGAGAACGACCCGCAGGCCGCGGTACAGGTCGCCAAGGCGATCGGCGGCCTGAAGGGCCATGGCGCCGAGGTCGACGCGGCGCTGGGCGCGCTGTCGGACAGCCAGCTGAGCGCCGTCATCAAGGCCGCCAAGCAGGAGTGGAGCCACACCAGCGTCACCCCCATGGGAGGCGGCAGCCTGACGGTCACCTACGACGTCGCACCGCTCACCTCCATGCTCGACGCGGTGGCCACGGGCCGCAACGCCGACGCCAAGGCGAAGGTCTTCGAGTACGCCGCCAAGGAACTCAAGGCCATCTCCGAGACGAACAGCGGCCTCGGCATTGCGGTGATCAAGAAGGGCGCCGAGGAAGCCATCACCCAGTCGCTGTCCGGCCTCGTCACCAGCGACACCAACGGCGTGATGCGTTCACTGGAGTCGAACTTCCGCGAGGGCCGGGGCATCACGACCTTCAGCGAGCAGATGATCCGCCAGGGACGCAACGGCGAACTCAAGGTGATCATCGAGCAGCTGCGCCTCGGCAACGATGGCAAGGGCGATCCGGTGAAGCGCTTCGAGGCCACCGAAGGCGCGGGCAACGAGCGCAACGCCCAGACCCTGGGCTACTTCGTCGGGTCGATCTACTCCGGCGTGAGCGCCATCAACCGCAACATCGACAAGCAGGCCGGCATGGTGAAGGCCATCTTCGGCGCCTCGCTGTCGGGCGGCAAGGACGTGGCCGGCATGTGGCTGAGCAGCGGGGCGAAGGGCGCCGTGGGCGTGCTGGTGGCCACTGCCGGCGCGGTGGGCATCGTGGCCACCGATCAGATCGCGCGCGACATGAAGGCCGGCAACAAGGATCTGCGCGAGGGCTTGTCCGAACTGGCCTTCCCCCGCGACGCGCAGGGCCGGAAGTACGAGGGCGAGGAAGCCGAGACGGCGTACGATGCGGCAGTGTCCCGCGTCATCACCGCCAACAGCCCCTGACCTTGCGACCGGTTGCCCGCCTTCTTGCCTCGCCTGCACGCGCCTTCACGCTGGCCATGAGTGTTGCTGCCTCCATGCTCTCCGGCTGCGACAGCCCGCGTCCCGCCGAGCCGCCGCCCGTGATGCCCGAGGCGGTTCCGGCGCGGGTGCCCGGCGACATCAGCTCCGAACGGCTGTCGCTGGTGGTCGACGAGGTGCAGGAGGCGCTGAAACCCCGCTTCGGCGTGCTCGATCCCGCCACGTTCCGCGTGCCGGCCGGCCTCGGCTGGCCGGCGATCGAGCGCTTCTATGGCGCCGCGCTCGCCGGCCGCATGGAGCCGGTGAAGGACGTGTACCGCGAAGGGCGGCGGCACCGCCTCGGCGTCTGGTCGGCCAACGGCCGGCCCGGCCAGGACATGCTGGCCGTGGCTTACGTCGAGACGCCCGTCTCCGGGCAGGTGCCCGGCCATGGCGTGCTGGTGCTGCTCACGCCACGCCGGCCCTGAAGCCCGGCGTCGACGGTCAAGCCGCCATCCGGGCGCATTCGTCCGCGCAGGCGCGGCAGGCCGTGGCACAGGCCTGGCAATGGTCCGCCTCGTGCTTGCCGCATTCGTCGCCGCAGGCCCGGCAAACGTCAGCGCAGACCTTGCACAGGGCGCCCGCGAAGGTGCTGCCTCGGGCCATGAAGCCCGCCGCCATGCGGCACAGGGCGGCGCAGTCGATGTCGAGGGCGATGCAGCGCGCCATCATCTTGACGTCCTGTTCCTGAAGGCAGGCCGCGGCGCAACGGTCGCAGGCATCGGCGCAGGCGTTGCAAGCGTCGATGCAGGCTTGGTGGGTGGAGGTCGTGGCCATGGATGTCCTTTCGGTGAAGACGGGATGGAATGGCAGGGCGTTCGGCCTGAAGCGCGTCCGCGCGGCTCGGGCCACGCGGGTCGGGATCAGCTTTGGCGCGACAGATCCGGCATGCCGGGGCGCACTTCGTCGTCTCCGTCGGCGAGGGTGACCGTCCGGGCCCCGGCGGGGTCGGCGCTGCCGTTGCGGAGGTCCGGGGCGGTCCGGGTGCCCAGTTCCGAGGCGTCCCCTTCGAACAGGGGGCCATCCGGCTCGACGCTGTGCGCCGCGGTGCGGGCAACCTTGGAGAGCCAGCGGGCGGTGAGGCCGACCGCGGCAAGCGTGAGAGTGAGGCGCATGAGGGACATGGTGGCTCCGTAGGTGAATGACAGGGGCGGCAGGATGCCGGCCGTGGCGTTTGGGCGCCCCCGCAGTGAGGCAAGCGACAGACCCGGGGCCGCCGGCCGGGCGATTCGTTCCATTCGGCGCAACGGCTTGTTGCGACAGGGGGCCTTTTTCCGAGCGCCCGGGTTTCCTACAGTGACGTTCAACCTCCGTCACCTTGTCTGCGCCCCGCCATGAAGGACCTGTTCCAACCCCAGAACCGCCTGTTCGCGCTGACCGTGCTGGTCGCGGCGCTCAGCGCCCTGGTCACGACCTTGCCGGACGCACTCCGGAACTGAACGGGCCGGCCGGCCCGGCTTGATCCTCCGCAACACTTGCCCCGATCGGTCGAACCGTTCGGGACCGGCACGCTCCACCGATGTCCATGGGAGCGAACGGTCGCTCCCGCCACCGGAGGAATGCAGAAGGCGGGATTCAAGCCCATTCCCCTGGGCCACTGACTGCCGGGTCGGACCAGCACCCGGGCGCCCGCATTGCGAGCGGGGCCATGCACGCTGCGGCGTGCGCGCCTACCATCGGCCCATGGGGAGCCTCTGGCACCCCGCCGCTGGAGTTGCCATGGCCGTGAGCGTCTTCGACCTGTTCAAGATCGGCATCGGTCCGTCGAGTTCGCACACCGTCGGGCCGATGCGGGCCGCCCGCATGTTCATGCATGCGCTCGCCGACTGCGGGCGGCTGTCCGACACGGCTCGCATGCAGGTCGCCCTGTACGGCTCGCTCGGCGCCACCGGCCGGGGCCACGGCACGGACAAGGCCGTCCTCCTCGGCCTGTGCGGCCACGAGCCGGACCGTGTGGACGTCGACCGCATCCCCGTGCTGCTCGACGCCATCCGGGCACGAGGCTCCGTGGGCGCCGACGGCGGCCCCACCATCCCCTTCCACGAGCGCGACGACCTGATCTTCCATCGCCGGGAAGTCCTGCCCTTCCACACCAACGGCATGCGCTTCACCGCCACGGACGCCGCGGGCCAGCCGGTCTGCGAGCGCACCTACTACTCGGTCGGCGGCGGGTTCGTCGTCAGCGAGCAGGTGGCGGCAGACGGGAGCCGGCAGAAGGCCATCGCGCCGGACACCACCGTGCTGCCGCTGCCCTTCCACAGTGGCGACGAACTGCTGGCGCTGACCGCCGCGCAGGGCTGCAGCATCGCGGAGGTGATGCGCCGCAACGAACGCCATTGGCGGCCGGACGACGCCACCCGCAGCGGGCTGCTGAAGATCTGGGCCACCATGCAGGCCTGCGTCGACCGGGGCTGCCGGACCGAGGGCGTCCTGCCCGGCGGCTTTCGTGTGCGCCGACGCGCGGCAGGCCTGGCCGCCGCCCTGCGCCAGGCCGCGCCCCCGGCGGTGGACCCGCTGATCGTCATGGAATGGGTGAACCTCTATGCGCTGGCGGTGAACGAGGAGAACGCCGCCGGCGGCCGGGTCGTCACCGCGCCCACCAACGGCGCGGCCGGGATCGTCCCGGCCGTACTGCACTACTACCGCGACTTCGTCCCCGGCGCGTGCGACGACGGCGTGGTGGACTTCCTGCTCACCGCCGCGGCCATCGGCATCCTCTACAAGGAGAACGCCTCCATCTCCGGCGCCGAGGTGGGCTGCCAGGGCGAAGTGGGTGTGGCCTGCTCGATGGCCGCCGCCGGCTTGTGCGCGTTGCTCGGCGGCTCGCCAGCCCAGGTCGAGAACGCGGCCGAGATCGGCATGGAACACCACCTCGGCCTGACCTGCGACCCGGTCGGCGGACTGGTGCAGATCCCGTGCATCGAACGCAATGCCGTGGCGGCCGTCAAGGCCATCAACGCCGCACGCATGGCCCTGCGCGGCGACGGCACCCACCACGTCAGCCTCGACAAGGTCATCAAGACCATGCGGGAAACCGGTGCCGACATGATGAGCAAGTACAAGGAGACTGCCCGCGGCGGGCTGGCGGTGAACATCGTGGAGTGCTGAGGGAGCAGGGTGAGGGCCATGGGCTGGCCTGAGGCCTTGGCCGATGGACTGCATCCCGCAGCCACCGACGCCGATGAACGAGTGGCCTCCGCGCGAAGCCCCGGGTGCGCCGGGATTCCGGATGGCCTGGCTCAGAGCCGGATCAGGCGCGCCACGTGGCCGGCCTCTCGGGCGGCGCTGTCGGCGTAGAGGTTCCACGCGCCTGGTCCCTGTGCGCGCAGGTGCGGGCTGGTCCAGGTCTCGTGCGCATCGGGCGACTCGATGCGGGTGCTCAAGGTGCGGGCGTCGATGAGCAGGAGACTGAACTGTGTCGGGGCGCGCGCGGCGCGGTGTTGAGCCTCCGTCTGCACACGCAACGCGTAGAGGTCGTCGCCGAGCCACGTGCCTGCTTCTGCCGTGAGAGGGGCGCCAGCGGCATCGCGGGGCACGGCCACCTGCTGGCCCTCGATCCAGGGCGCTGCGCCGCCGTGGTTCCAGCGCATCCACAGGATGGCCCGTCGGCGGTCGTGCTCGCTGCGGTCGATGGCCAGCAGGCCGGACCGCAGGCTCACCTGGATGAAGTCCTGATCCGCGTGGCGGATGTCGCAGCCGGCCTCCCGCCACGACTCGAACCCTGCCGCGGCAAGCCAGGGGACCAGGCGCTCGAGCAGGGCGCCTTCCCCGGATGCGTCGGCGGCGTCGAGCGCCTCGAGGAGGGCATGGGCTTCGAGTGCGGTCTCACAGGGCGCGTTCATGGGGCCACATCATGGACCCGGGCAGGCGCCGATGGTGTCAGAACCACCCTTTGACCCCGTCGACCCAGCCGGACACGGTGTTCGCGACCGCGTCCCGGGCCCCGGAAATCTGGGCCCCGTAGGCCACTCCGACGCCGACCACCAGGCCGGCGGCGGCGCCGACGACCGTGCCCACCCCGGGCACCACCGAACCGACCAGTGCGCCGGTGCCCATGGCCGCGGCCACCGAGGTCACCGCCACGCCGGTGTCGGCGACCACGTTGCCGATGGCCTGGGAGTCGCCCTTGGCAAGCCCGTCGCGGTTCTCGTAGGCAGAGACGCCAGCACCGATGGCCGCACCCACCACCGAGGCGCCGCCCACCCGCGTGGCGAGTGATCGGGCGCTTGCGCCGAAGGCGATGCTCGTCTCTGCGGCGGCCTGCGGTGCGACCCGGGCCGCCGTGGTCGTGGCGATCCGCTGCACGCCCGCGCCGGCCGCACGGTCGATCATGGGGGTGACGACCCGTTCGCCGGCGGCAGCGAGCGCGCCAGTGCCCGCGCCGAACACCGTGTGCCCCGCCAGGTCGCGCAGGTCCCTTCCGGTCAGTTGGCCGTCGCTTCCCACCCGCACCGTGGTGATCGCCGCTGCGCCCAGCGCCCCGTAGAGCCCGCCCTGGCGCGCCGTCGGCAGTTCGATGGTGGGCAGCGGCTGAAGCGAGCCGCGCGGGACGCCATATTCCTTGCCGAGGGTCCGCATCGTGCGTTCCGGAGTGCCCGCGTGCTCGGCGTTGTACGCGCCGCCCGCGGCTCTCGCGTCGAAGGCATCGGCGTCACCGCCCGCCTGCACATGCTGCTGGCGGAGCGACTCGACGTGTGCATCCCGAAGCGCATCGCGGTCGGTCATGATCTGGCGGAAATCCTGGATGGAGTAAGCCCGGTCACCGATGATGAAGCGACGGCCCGTCTCGTCGCCGCCAATCTGCTGCGAAAGCACGTCGAGCTTTTCGGGCGTGACCAGCTTGTCGAAGTGCGGTCCCGTGGCCACCATGTGGAAGCTGAGGGCGCGGGGATCGGCCTCGGTGCCACGTGCCAGCCAATCGGCCTGGCGGGCCAGCTGCGTCGACTTGCCCGATTCCTCTGCCGCCCGGGTCTTGTCGACCTCCTGGGACAGGGTGCCCGGATTGGACTTCGCGCTGCGAAGGTTGAGCACCTGGTCTTCAGTGCGGTAGTACACATCGGCGTCGACCTTCGGGACGTCGGGTGCCGGCAGTCCGGTTCGACCGGTGCCGCCGTTCTGCCGCGGGTCGTAGGCCACGCGCGTGCCGTCGGCCAGTGGCGCGCGGTCCAGCACATCGGCCGTGGCATGGAGCTGGGCCAGCGCCCCGGAAAAGACACCATCGTTCTTCTGGGTGGCGAGCGTGTAGACCGCCTGGCGGAAGTCCTCGTTGAGGTGAGGGTCCAGCCGTCCGTCGAGCACCGCGTTGCCCAGCCGCTCGAGCACCATCCTGACCTGATGCGATTGTTCGGGCGACAGGTCGGTCCGCTCGGTGGCGGTTCGCACATTGGTTGCGGCGGCCGCGATGGCCTGGGCCTTCACGCCGGCGTTCGCCGGTGCGGTCTTCTCCGCCAGCGCCCAGCCCAGTTCAGCACGACGCACCGGGTCTCGAACGCCTTGCGCAGCGTCGCGCGCCGCCTGCGCGGCGGTCGCCGCAGCGGCGGTGCTGCTTGCGTCGCTGTCGTCGGGGCGGGGTGGGCGCGCGGTACGCGCAGCCAGGCGGTCGATCGTTTCCATCGTCAGTGCACCTTGCGAGCTTCGGGTCGTGCAAGGTTAGGCACTGCGCCAGGGCCTGACACCTGTCGCCGACCCCAGCTGGGGTCGACCCCAGGCCCTGCTGCGGATGTCGCCGTTCACCACTGCAGGGCAAGCCGCCGGCGGCGATCCGGCCTGCCCGAGAACGGCCCGTCGGCGGCGGCCCTCGGGCTCAGTGCCGGGTGACGACGATCGGTTCACCCCGGGTGATGATCATCGTGTGCTCGTACTGCGCGGACAGGTTGCCCTTGACCCCGGCCAGCGTCCACCCATCCGACGTTTCGTTCACCACCCGGCTGCGCGTGGACAGGAAGGGCTCGATCGTGATGACCATGCCTTCGGCCAGCAGGCGCTTGTCGGTCGGGTCGAAGTAGCCGGCGATGTGCTCGGGCGCTTCGTGCAGCGCGCGTCCGACGCCATGGCTTCCCAGGTTCTCGATGACCTTGAAGCCGTAGGTCTTCGCCGTGCGCTCGATGGCCGCGCCGATGCCGCTGATGGGCCGGCCGGCACGCGCCTGCTTCATCGCCTGGTCGAGGGCGGTGCGGGTTGCATGGCAGAGGCGGGTCTTCTGCGGGGTGGTGGGCGGCACGACGATGGTGCCGCCGGTGTCGGCGAAGTAGCCGCCGAGTTCAGCCGAAACGTCGACGTTGAGGACGTCGCCCGCACGGATGACGCGATCGCCCGGAATGCCGTGGGCCGCCTCCTCGTTGATGCTGATGCAGGTGGCGCCGGGGAAGTCGTAGGTCAGCTGCGGGGCGGAGCGTGCGCCTTGCCGTTCAAGCAGCCGTGCGCCGAGCGCGTCGAGTTCGCGGGTCGTCATGCCGGGCTCGGCCGCGTCCAGCATCTCCTGCAGCACGGCCGACACGATGCGCCCGATGCGTTTGAGGGCGGCGACGTCGTCTTCGGTCTCGATGGTCATGGAAGGTCCTGTATGAAGCCAGCAGCCTACCCGAATGGTGCAGGCCCTGTGGCCGGCGTGGCGGTCAGGCGCAGACGTCCGTTCTCGAGCCGGCTCAGGCAGGGCGCCGTGCGATGTGGTCGAGGGCGGGGGCGACGCCTGTGGCGCGCGTCCGGTTCTCCGATCGGGCCGCGCCCATCGCGGCCTTGCGGCCGCCTGCGACCGCGTCCCGTCCGGGGGACGCGCCGAACATGCGGTGGTAGTCCCGGGTGAAGTGCGGAACGCTGGCGTAGCCCACGTCGAATGCCGCATGGCGCGCGGGCCGACCTTCCTGTCGCATCAGGCGGCGCGCTTCGACCAGGCGCAGCTGCTTTTGAAACTGGCCGGGTGTGAGCGACGTCATCGCCTTGAAGTGCCGATGGAACGCAGTCAGGCTCATGTGCGCGGCCTCGGCCAGCGCCTGCACGGGCAGCGGTTCGCGGTAGCGCTCGCGCAGCAGGCGGATGGCCGCGCCCACGCGGGCCGCGCAGGCGTCCGGTGCCGCCAGTCCCCGCAGCGCGGGGCCGTGCGGACCGACCATCAACCAGTAGTGAAGCTCGCGCGAGATGCCGGCGTGCAGGAGCGGGATGGCTTCGGGGCGGTCGAGCAATCGAACCAGTCGGGCGACGCAGTCGAGCACCGCGGCCTGTGCGTCCTCGACGAACAGCCGTCCGTCCACCGAGGAGGCAGGCGTCTGCGGATGGAGGCCGGTGACCACCTCGCGCAGCAGGCCGGCATCGAGTTCGATGGCCACGGCGACGTACGGCTCCGCCGGGCTTGCGCGCGCGATCCGACCCGTCACCGCGATGTCGGCCGTGACCAGCACCGAGTCCCCCGCTTGCACGGTGCGCGCCTGATGGCCGACGGTCATGTGCTTCTCGCCCTGGAGCACCAGGCACACGAGCGGCTGGTAGACGGAATGCATGGCGCCGCTCGGACGCCAGGCGCGCATCATCCGCAGCCCGGGAACCGGCGTGCGCACCAATCCGTCCGCATCCGCGTGAGCGGCGGCAAAGGCGATGACGGCGTCGACGAGGGCTTGCATGGTGAAGGAAAAGGTTAGCAGAGGCCACGGTGCGCGACGTGCCATCGGCAGGATCCGGCAAGTCCCAGGCAGTCCGCGGCAACTGCATGAGCGCAAGGCTTCCTAAGCTCGGATCCATGCCTCACTCTCCAAGGAGATCACGATGAACCCCTTTCGCAACCCTTCCCTGTCGCGCCGCAGGATGCTCGCCGCTTCAGCGATGGCGCCCGCCCTGGTGGCCGGCAATTCCCGCGCCGCGCCAGCGGCCTCCTCGGCGACCGCGCCCGGCGGGGCGGATGGGCGAGTCGCCATCGTGACCGGCTCCTCGCGCGGCATCGGCGCGGCAACGGCCCGACGCCTGGCCCGCGACGGACACGCGGTCGCAGTCAACTACCTCGTCAATGCCGAGCTCGCCGCCGGCGTGGTGCGCGACATCGAACGTGCCGGAGGTCGGGCGATCGCCGTCCAGGCCGACGTCAGCGACCGGCAAGCGGTGCAGCGGCTGTTCGATGCCACCGAGCGCGCATTTGGTGGCGTCGACGTGGTGGTGAGCAATGCCGGCATCATGCGCCTGGCGCCGCTGCGGGACATGACGGACAGCGACTTCGAGCGCATGCTGGACGTCAACCAGAAGGGCAGCTTCTTCGTGCTGCGCGAAGGGGCGCGACGGGTGCGCGATGGCGGCCGCATCATCGCGCTGTCGTCGAGCATCACCCAGCTGCGCTCGGCCACCTATGGCCCCTACGCTGCGACCAAGGGTGCCCAGGACCTCTATGCCAGTGTGCTCGCCAAGGAGCTCGAAGGGCGCCGGATCTCCGTGAACGCCGTTGCGCCGGGGCTGGTCAACACCACGCTCTTCACGGACGGGAAGACGCCTCAGCAGATTGCGGGCTTCGTGCAGCGCACGCCGCACAAGCGGCTCGGCGAGCCCGCCGACATTGCCGACGTGATCGGCACCCTGTGCAGTGCGGACGGTGGCTGGATCAATGGACAGACCGTCTATGCGAACGGGGGCGTGGTCTGAGGGCCACGTTGCCTGCTTGGCCCGCATGAGGAGGCGAGCCTGTCGCGCATGAGCTCGCCAACGCGCCGACGTGCGCGCCGGGCCGAGCGTCATGCAGGCGCCCGGCCCGGGTCAGGCCTCAGCGGGCCGTGACCGTGCAGGTGCGTCCGGCCCAGCGGAGGTTGGACACCGTCGGCAGGCTGCCGTTGAAGTTGCCGTTGAAGCCGACGCTCACCGAGCCTTTCGCCGGCACGGTGGCGTTGTAGGACGCGGGCGAGGCGCTGGCGCTGGTGCCGCTCGCCGTCACCGTGCCGTTCCACGCGTTGCTGATGGTGACCGGGCTGCTGTAGTTCCAGCTGAGCTGCCAGCCGTTGATGGGCGCCGTGCCGTTGTTGGTCAGCACCACGTTGGCGGTGAAGCCGTTGTTCCAGCTGTTGGCGGTCTGGTAGCTCACGCTGCAGGCCGCGGCCGAGGTGGCGCCGGCCTGGGTGACCGTCACGGCGGCCGGCGTCAGGCCGGTGCCGGCGATGCGGAACTGGGCCGAGAGGTCGGTGGACGGCGCCGCGGCCGGCCCGGCGAAGACGACGTTCTGCGCGACGTTCCAGTTGGCCGGCGTGAACGTGAGGGTGGCGCCCGAACGAACGACCAGTGCGGTCGAGCCGGAGGCGCGGGCCACGCTCACCGAGACGTTGGCGGTCGGTGCACGAGTGAGCTTCACGGCCACCGACGCGGTGCCGCCGGCGGGGATGGCCACGCTCGTGCGGTCAGGCTGAACGGCAGGCTGTGTCGGGGCGCCGCCACCACAGTCGGTGGTGCAAAGCGGCGACTGGATCTTCGCGAGCTCCGTCTGCTTGGCCTGGACCACGGTGGTCCAGTCGTCCGCCAGCAGTCCACCCGTGTCACCGGAGTTCGGGTTCCAGCTCCAGAACGTCCACTGGATGTTGGGATTGCGCTGCAGGTAGCCGACGAGGGTGCTGAACCACGTGCGGTCGGAGGCGGTTCCGAGCTTGGAGCCGAATTCGCCGAGGAGGACGGGGGCGATGTTCTCCCGTGCCAGGTAGCCCCAGTGCGTGTCCCACACCGATTCCAGGTTGGCCGGGTAGTTGGGCGCCTGGAACCAGGTCTGACCGTAGACGGAGGAAGGGTAGTCGTGCGCCGAGTACACGAGCCTGTTCGGCACGTTGAGGGTTACGGGCGCCGTGCGGGCGCCCGCCAGATGGCCGCCCCACCAGTACGTGTCGCCGTTGTAGGCGTCCACGCCCTCGACGACGATGAGCCAGTTCGGGTTTTCGGCCAGGATGGCGTTGCCGGCCCGTTGGGCGGCGAGGCGCCAGTCACGGGCCGTGTCACCGCAACCCCAGCATGCCGCCCCGTGCGGCTCGTTGTGCAGGTCGGCGCCGATGACGTTCGGGTTCGCCTTGTAGCGCCGGGCGAGCGCCACCCAGTCGCTGATCCACTTCGACTCGGGCACCTCGTTGGTGTACCAGAGTTCGGACTGGGCGGCGGCCGTCGGGCGGTGGCGGTCGAGCAGGATGCGCAGGCCGATCTGGGTTGCGTACGCGATGACCTTGTCCATGACCTGGATGGAGCTCAAGCCTTGCAGGTCCGGGTTCTGCGCATAGTCGATGCCGTTGGGCATCGCCGTGAACACGTCGTTGCTGTAGGGCAGGCGGATGGTGTTGTAGCCGAGGGCCTTGATCTGGTCGAGCATGCCCTTGTACGAGCGCTGCCACAGGCCGTGCACCGTGTGATTGCCGGTCTCGAAGCCGAACCAGTTGACGCCGGCCATGCGCACCGGCTGGTTGTCCGCATCGAGGATGCGGGCGCCGCTGGTGTGCCAGGGGCCGCGCCCCGCCGCATCGGCCGGCGAAACGGACGCGACCGCGGCCAGGCACAGCGTGGCGATGGCGACGGGCTTGGTGAGGAACGACAGCTGCATGGTGAGTCTCCGTGTGGGTTGGGCTGTTGGGTCGCCCGATCGGAATGACTCTAGGCCGGGCGCGACCGCTCGGCAATCCCGAGCACCGCAGAAGCCCTGCCGCCGGCGCGGTAGCGTATCGGCGCGAAAGCGGATGAAAGCGCGTGTGTCGCATGCCGTGGCCGCAACACGCCGTCGTCCTACAGGTTGGACGCCGCCCTTGTTCTACGCTCGGCTCGACACATCGCTGAGGAGCCCCGCATGGAAACCATGAACCACGAATTCCACGAACTGTTCGAGCAACTCGGCCTGCCTTCGTCCGAGTCGGACATCCGTGCCTTCATCGAAAGCCACCGTCCGCTGCCTGGCGACGTCAAGGTGACCGAGGCGCCGTTCTGGACGGACTCCCAAGCCGGCTTGCTGAAGGAACTGCTGCTCGACGATGCCGATTGGGCGGTGGTCGTGGACCAGCTCAACGTTGCCCTGCATTGAGCGGCTGGACCCGAGGTGCCCGGATGCGGCGGCCTCAGCGCTGCAGCGCCCGCACCATGGCACGAACGGCCCGGATCTGCGGCGCCTCGTGCGTGACCTGGGTCCCGGCCCAGGGCGTGCGGCTGGTGTAGCCCCAGAAGTCCCAGCAGGCCCGTGGGTTCAGCCGGTACGGCAGGGGCAGCCCCGTGTCGTGCGGCATCACCTGCGGGTAGAGCACGATCAGGCGACTGGACGCCGCCCATGCGTTGAAGCCCGCGCGCTCGACGAAGCTCCGCCCGACCGTACCGCCCGATCCGTCGTCGGAAAGGCTGGCCTGCCGGCAGCCGTGGAAGACGACATGGACACGGCAACCCGCCGACCGACCGGCGCGGCATGAGGCAGGGACGTACACGAAGCCTTCATTCGCGAGCCCCGTCCACGCCAGGCCCCTCAGGTAGGGACGCTGGTCGAAGGCAAGGAGCTCGCCGGCCGCGGGCGTCTTGTGCACGGTCCCGGGAAGCAGCCAGCCGAGCAACTGACCGGCCGCATCGAAGTCGCAGTCGTTGATGAAGGGCGGGGCGGACACCCCGCACGCACCGGCGCCGGGCGCGTCGTCGACGGGCAAGCCGTGGCCCGCTTCCGGCCGGTGCTCGAGGTGTACATGCGCCGCCGGCGTGCCCATCCCCTCCACATAGAAGTCGCGAAGTGCCTTCACGTTCGCGGCGGGCACCGTGTCGTCGACGCCACCCGAGAACAGCCACACACGCTGCCGCTTGAGCGCGTCCAGCGGATCGATGCGTCCGAGCGAAGCCTTGCCCCGGGCGCGCAACGCCGAGCGCGTGGCCAGCACCGACGGTGTGGTGGCGGCGCACCGATCGCCGGTGCAGGCGCAGCGTGTCATCGCCTCGGCGAGATCACCCATCGCGCAGTCGTAGGGGCCGCCCGCGATCACGCCGACGCCTCGCACGTCCTTGCCATGCACGACGGCGAACTGCGCCGCGGCATAGCCGCCGGAGGAGAGGCCGGAGAGGGTAATCTCCCGCGCGGCGCCCAGCGCCGGCAGCGCGGGCGGTGCGGCTGCCGCGGAGAAGGCAGCGACAAGCCCGAGGACGACAAGGGCCCGGTGCGCCCAGCCCGCCGCCCCGGGAACGCTTGGCGGCGCCCTGCGCTGGCGTCCGCGCGGTCGCGGTGCGTGATCGATGCCGCGAAGTGCTTGCATGGCGGTTCCCCTTGAGGCCGGGGACGATCCTGCCATCAGGCTCTGCCGCGCGCCATCCCCCTCGGAGGGAGGGGCGCCGGACGGCATCAGGCAAAATCCCGCCGATGAACGAGATTGCCATGTCGGCGGAACCCGCCGAATCGGCCCGCTTCGAGGACCTGTTCAGAGACCCCGAATTCCCCCAGGACCACCCCCTCGCCTTCGCCCTGGCCCGCAAGCAGGACGCGATCGAGGCCTTGCGCGGCCTTTTTTCCGGCCCTGCGGCGCTGGTTCGCCTGCGGGTGTGGTGCTTCCTCAGCCTGGCCGCCGTGCCGCAGGGGCGCCTGACGCGGGACGACGTCAACCAGTTGTTCCATGCCGTGCTGCCCGATGCGCTGGAGACCGCGCTCAAGCGCCTGCGCGACCTGGGCCTGCTGGTGTGGGACGGATCTGCCCTGGACTATCACCTCTCGACGCTGGCCCACCAGACCCATGCCCTGCTCGCGCCGCTGACCACGGCGCCGCAGGATGACGACGAATTGTCCGGCCTGCTCGCGCAGGTGGCCGGGGCCCAGCAGCTCGGCGTGGTCGACGCCAACCAGTTGCAGCACCTGCACGCCCAGCTGGCCCGGCTCCATGACGAGTTCGCCGACGCGATCGCCAGCGGCTCGGAAGCGCGCCTGCGCCAGGCGCAGCCTCGCTTCGACCGCGCGCTGGCGCTGGTCGACAAGGCCGGCCAAGCCCTGTCGGCCATCATCCGGGACCAGCACGACAACGCCCGCCTCGAGCGGGCCGCCCGCGCACTGGGCCAGGATCAGGCGCGGCTGCTCTCGATGGCGAGCCAGTTCACACGCGCCCTTCAGCAGGCCGACCGACAACGCGTGACGCTCGGCAGCACCGGCCTCACCACCTCCGACGTGCGGCACTGGCTGCGCCACCATCCTGCGCTGCACGAGCTGTTGGGCGATGCGCTGTCGACGGGCGTGCGGCCGGTGTTCGTGAGCCCGCACGACCTTGTCGACGTGGCCGAGTCCGAACTCGAACGAGACCGGCCCGACCCCGATCGCCCGACCGGCCTGCCGCCGGCCAGTGCGGCGGCCGAGGGGTCGCTCGACATCCTGAGCCTGCCGCCGGAGCTCGGCCACCTCATCAACCTCTTCGGCCGCTGGAGCGAACGCCCGGCCGATGCCGAACAGGCGCCGACCCTGTCCGAGGCCGTGCTGGGCCGCCGTTTCGCCCATGCCGCGTACCGCATGCAGCTCATGCCGCTGCTCGGCGACGCGCAGGCCGCGACCTTGAAGAGCCAGACCGGCGACCTGGCGCGTGCGGCCTGGCAGCTGTCGCTCACGCCGGCACTCATCAAGACGCAGGACCATGAGGTGGCCCTCATCAGCGAAGGCCACTTCCGCCCGCGCATTCCCACTGAATCCGAGCCCCGTTCCGAATGAGCACTCCTCTTGACGACGCCGCCTTGCTGGCGGCCGAACTGCTGGCGCGCCGCTGGCTTCCTCGGCAGCATCCCAAGGTGCGGCGTGCCCTCATCGACGCCGACCTGTGGTCCGCCGTGCAGGAGCGCCTGGGCCAGGTGGGCCTGCGCCTCATCGACAACGTGCATGCCGACCATGTGGCCGTCGCCCTGCTGCGTCCCGCGGAGGCGGCCGTGTTCGGCGAGGCGGGACTCGACAGCCACAACAACATCGACTTGCCGCGTGACGCCGTGTCGCTGCTGGTCGTGCTGTGGTCGCTCATCATCCTGCCCAAGCGAGAGCGCCAGGCCGCGCGCGCACCCAGCGCCGAGGGCGACGGGCAGAACGAGATGTTCCGCACCGACCGTCCCATGCCGAGGGCGGCGAGCGTGAGCGGCACCGTGTCGTACCGCTCGCTGCTGGCCGACTTCGGCGCCCAGCTTGGGCGCAAGACCCGCATGGACACCAACCTGCGGCGCCTGGCGAACCACGGCTTCATCGTCATGCGGGGCGACGACATCAGCGAAGGCCCGCTGCTCGACCTGCTGCTCGACTACGACACCCTCGCACCTCGGATCCTCGATGGCGCGCTCGGCGACCTGCTGGCCTCGGCGCGCGCGCGCGTGCCCTCGGACGAGAGCGTGCCCGACGATGCGGTTGCGCAGACGCCCGACGCACCCGACCTGGAGGTCGACGCCGACCTCCCGCCCCACGACAGCCCTGCCGACTGAACCATGTTCCACCTGCAAAGCCTCGAACTCCTGCACTGGGACTATTGCCAGCGCCTGACCCTGCCGCTCGACGGTGCCATCGTCACCGTGGCCGGCCCCAACGGGTCCGGCAAGACCACCTTGCTCGATGCCATGCGCACCTTGCTCGGGCTGGACTGCTCGGGCGGGCGCAACTACAAGACCTACGCACGGCATGCCAACGCCGACAGCGCCTGGCTGCGCGCCACCGTGGACAACCGTCCGCGCACGCGCCAGTCCGGCAGCCGCCCGTTCGCCCGCTGCCTGCTCTACAGCGACACGGTGACCCTGGCCTGCCGCATCGACCGCAATGGCGGCGACTGGCAGCGGCGCTACCTGATGGTGGAGGGCGATGTCGGGATCGAGGCCCTGGTGGCCCGCGGCGACAAGGACTGGCTCGGCATCGAGCACTGGCGCAAACGCCTCGAGGGTGCCGGCCTCAGCCGCGCCATCGCCCGCGTGCTGGCGCTGGAGCAGGGCCAGACCGACCGCCTCTGCGAGTACTCGCCGAAGGAACTGCTGCGCCTGGTGTTCGACGTCTTCGGCGACCAGGACGTGCTGGACCGCTACGAAGAAGCCCGCAGCCACCAGCGGCAGCTGTCCCAGGAAGTGGAGGCCGCCGAACGCGAACTCGTGCACGGCAAGGCGCAGCGCGCCGAACTGGAGGCACGCGTCAACCTGTACCAGCAGTACCAGCTCAAGTTGAAGGAACGGGAGTCGCTGGCGACCGAGGTGTTCCCCGTCCTCACGTGGGCCGAGGAACGCCAGCAGCTCACCGGCCGGTTGCGTGACCTGCACCGGCAGCGCCGTGAGGCCGCAGGCGAGGCGCGGCAGCGCGCCGAGCTGAGGACCCAGCTGCACGCCCTGCACGAAGCCCAGCAAGCGGCGGCCGTGAGGGTCGACACCCTCAACGACGAACGCGCCGCAGCCAAGCGTTCGCTCGATGCCGCACGCGATGCGGAGCGGCCCCTGGAAGAGCTCGTCAAGCGGGTGCAGGAGCTGGAGGCGCTGGCCGCCATCGAGACCGATGTCGCGCAACTCGGCGCCCGGCTGGAAGCGTTGGAGTCGCGCCGCCAGGCCCTGGCCGCCGACTGGCAACGCCTGAGCGACCAGCGGGTGGAGGCCGAGCGTGCACTGGCCGGCCTGCAGGGCCAGCGGCAGGCGCCGCCGCCGGCGGACGTGATGCGCTTCAAGCGCACCCTGGCGGAGGCCGGCATCCCTCACCACGTGATGGCCGACGTGGTCGAGATCACCGATGAGCGCTGGCGCGGCGCCGCCGAAGGCGTATTGCGCGGCGCCCGCTGGGTGGTCGTGCTGCAACGGGCGGCCGACGAGTCACGCGCACTCGCGATTGCAGAGCGCGAGCGGTACCGTCATTACGTCGTGGCCGAGGCCGAAACGGCGGCAGCCAATCCCCCGGCCCAAAGCCTGCTCGCCGTGATGCGCTTCAGCGCCCCGGTGCCGGGCTGGCTGTTGCGCCAGCTGACCCACATCCAGCGCGTCGACAGCACCGAGCACGGCGTTCGCCAGGGCGGTGAGTGGATCACGCCCCAGGCCTACCACCGCGATGGCCGCGGCGGTCGCAGCGTGTTCGTGGACCCGGGCGACTACCAGTTCGGCGCGGCCGCCGTGAGCGCCCGCAAGACCTCCATCGAGCAGCGCTTGAGCCAGCTCGACGACCGCCTCACGGCCGTCGCCCAGGAGCAGCAGGGCGTGCAGCGGCAGTTGAAGGACGCGCAGCAGGCGGCCAAGGGCCACAAGGCCGCTCAGGAGCTGGCCGATCGCAGTGGCGAGTTCGCCGAAGCGCGGCAGACCCTGCCGGCCCTGAGCCGGACGCGGGCCGATGCGGGCGCCCGCTGGCAGCGGCTCGACGCCGACTACAACGACGCCGTGCGCGAGCAGGTGCACACCCGCACGGCGTACGAGCAGGCGCAGCACCGGCTGCAGGTGGGGGACCAGCGCGCCGAGCAGCAGCACCGCGACTGGTCGGCGCGTCTGTCGGAACTGCGCACGCGCACGGCAGCCTCGCGCCAGCAACGGGCTCGCTTTCCTGCGCGCTGGATCCGTCCCGAGCAGGTGGCGGCGTTGCGCGGCCGTTTCGGCTCGGCCACCCAGGCGCGGCTGCGCAGCGAGGCGGTGGAGGCGGAGCTCGCCCAGGGGCATTGGGAAACCGACGCGAGCGTCGAAGAGAAGCTCACCCTGATGAACGCCGCGGTGCTCACGCAGGACGAGCAGCTGGCCCAGCGCAAGGCCAGCAACGAGGCCGCCCGCATCGCGGTCGACAACGCCCGCGCCCGCTACATCGACGTGCTCAAGGCGACCGTGCGGCGCTACCGCAAGAACATCATCGAGCTCGGCCAGCTGGCGGGCGTGGTGGTGAGCGCCGACCTGCCGCACCTCGACGCCGACGACGCCGTGCTGCGCCAGGCCGAGCTCAAGGTGAACTTCAACTTCGACGGCAAGGGCGAGATCGGCCTCAACGACGGTGAGGCCTCCGGCGGCCAGCAGGTCATCAAGTCACTCATCCTGCTCGTGGGCCTGATGAAGGACGACGAGACCCCGGGCGGCTTCGTCTTCATCGACGAGCCTTTTGCCCACCTGGACGTGCGCAACATCCAGCTCGTCGGCCACTTCCTCAAGTCGACCCGCGCCCAGTACGTGCTGACCACGCCCATCACGCACAACGTGGAGGTGTTCGAGCCGGCGGACATCACGCTGGTCACCGCCAAGAAGGTCAAGGGCGAGCGCTGGGCACCGCCCATCGGGGTGCTGCAGCGGCGCGCCGAGCCGGAAGTGCGACGCTGAAGCCCGCGCGTCGCCGCAGTCCATCGTGGCGACTGCAAGCGGCGCGTTGCGGGTTCACCAGCTGAGCTGCGCGGGGCAGGTGCAGCATGTCGCAGCGCCCGGCGCGCTGGCGCCCGGCCTGCGACGAGGTCGGCCTTTGCATGCCGGTGCGCTGACTCGCGACGTCCCGGAATCGCGCCGCTCATAATCCCGCAATGAAACTCTTCGTCGCTGTTCATTGGGAAGGCACGCAAGCGAGCGCTGCCGCCGTGGCGTTCGATGCCTGGGATGCCGCGGAGGCGACGAAGACCTTCCGCACTCGCATCGCCCATGTCGACACGGTGGAGCGCGGACAACCGGACCTGCGCGCGCTCCACTGCGTGATGCAGTTGCTCGTGGAGCACCGCCTGGCGCCTGAACTGCTGCTCATCGAAGGCTTCGTCCATCTCGATGCCGAGGACAGCCCCGGCGTGGGCCAGCACCTGTTCCAGACATTGGGCGGCAGGGTGCCCGTCGTCGGCATTTCGAAGAAGGGCCTCGTCGGTCTCCCGGCGCAGTGCGAGGTCGTGCGCGAGGACGAGGCCCCGCCCTTGTTCGTCACGTGTGCGGGTCTCGACATCGGTGCAGCCAAGGCGCGGGTGCGCTCCATGCACGGCAGGAAGCGGGTTCCCACGCTGATGAAGCTGGCGGCGCGCCTGGCGAAGAACCCCGACTGACCGCGGTCGGCGTCATCGCGCCGTGCAAGCTCGGCCCTTTTCCGGCACCTGGCACCCGATCGGGGCGACGAGCGGGCCCGACATGCCGGCACGGCGCCGGGGCGCGCCCGCAAACGTGAACTGCCGCTTGCCGAAGTCGCGGTGATCCCGATAATGGTCGGGCACTAACCGCTGCGCAGGCGGGAGAACTCCTGCGCACGACGAGGGAGGACGGCATGGCTGAAGACGCAAAGTCCCAGGGATGGTGGCACACGCTGCCCGGCGTCCTGACGGCCCTGGCCGCCGGGGTGACGGCAACTTCGGGGCTCATCGCCGCGCTGTATCAGGCCGGCATGGTGGGCAAGAAGGATCAGGCCACGGCCATCGTCGCTGCCGTGCCTGTGGAGCACAAGGCCGGCGCCGCCCCACCTCCCGCGGTGGCCCCCAGCGCGCCCGCTCCTGCGCCCGCAGTCGAGCGCCCCATCGAGATGCCGGATGGAACCTCGGTGACGATGCACAGCGGCACCGGGCAGAAGTTTCGGTACACGATCGTCAGTGCGCAGCGGGCGCCCGAGTCGCCGCAGAAGCAGCTCCTCCGCTTCCGGGTCCGCGTGTGGACGAACGCCCCCGGCGGCGTGGTGTTCTGGGGCGACTCGTTCCGGCTGAAGATCGGCGAGCTGTCGTTGAAGCCCGTCAATCAGCTCAACGAACTGGCGGCGCAGGACGAAACGAAGGAAGAGAACGTCGAGTTCGAGATCGACGCCTCGGTCCAGGAGGCCGTGCTCGCCATCAATGTCGGTGGCGTGACCTTCGACGGCAACACCAAGGAACTGCGGCTCAAGTTCGTTTAGGAGTGTGGGCGGCAGAGAGAACGACGCACCATGGGCGAGGCGCTGCCGGCGGCTGACTGGAAACTGCCCGCTGCTCTCTACAATCCCGAGATGGTCGAACCCGCCATCCGCCTGCTGCTGAGCGACGACCACCCGCTGGTGCGTGATGGCCTGCGGGCGCGCCTTTCGACGGTGCCGGGCGTCGAGGTGGTGGGGGAGGCCGGCTCGGCCGCCGAGGCGCAGCAGCAGGTGCTGCTGGCGTCGCCCACGCTCGTGCTGATGGATGTCGGCATGCGGGACATGAACGGCATCGACCTGGCAGCGCTGCTGTTGTCGGAGCACCCGGGCCTGCTGGTGCTGATGCTCAGCATGTACGACAACCCCGAGTACGTGCAGCGTGCCTTGCAGGCCGGTGCCCGCGGGTACGTGCTGAAGGACGCGCCGGCCAGCGAGATCGTTGCGGCGATCCAGGCCGTGGCGGCCGGCGGGACGTTCCTCAGTCCGGCGGTGTCGCGTCGCCTCTTTCGCAACCAGGCGCCGCGACCCGTGCTCTCGCTGCGCGAGAGCCAGATCCTCTCAGGCCTGGCCAAGGGCCTGTCGAGCAAGCAGCTCGCGCGGGATCTCGACTTGAGCGTGCGGACCGTCGAGGCGCACCGGCAGAACATCAAGCGAAAGCTTGGGCTCGAAGGGCAGGCCGAACTGATCAAGTACGCGGTCGAGCACGCATCGGGGCCGGGCGGGCTCGACTGAACCTCGAGCACCGGGCGGCGAGCGGGCCGGGGAAGCGGCTCGCGCGGCCGCCTGAACTCAAGCAGCGGTCGGCGCGGTCAACGGCTGGCCCTGCAACGCCATGGCGAGATCTTCCCCTTGCCAGACCGCGATGCCCTGCGCGGCGGCGTAAGGGCGGGCGTTGTCGCTCAAGGCCCCCAGGCCGATCAGGAATGCGCCCGAGGCGTCGTGCTTGTCGCGTGCCGTTTGCAAGGCCTTCAGTGCCTCCAGCCCGATGCGGGCGGACTTCCAGCGGCGGGCGCTCACCAGCACATGGCGCCCCGCCCGCTCCAGCTCGAAGTCGAAGGCTTCCGCGTTGACGCGGGTGACGGCGTAGCCGTCCCGGCGAAAGGCCTGCTCGAGCAGCGACGCAAACGCCGGCCAGGGCATCGCCGAGACGGCCTGCACCGTGGCGGCCACGCGCGCGGCGCTCGGCCGTTTCCATTGGCGCACGGCCGCCATGACGCCGATGACCAGAAAGGGCAGTCCGGAGGCTGCGCCGACGAGCTTGAACTCCGCCGGCAGCAGGGCGAGGCACACGAGTCCGAGCGCCAGGCCGATGGCGGTGCTGATCCACCACGACGAACGCAGCAGGATGGCGAAGAGCGAGTTCTTCGCCATGGTGTACTTGAACGGAATCTTCATGGGGCACGCGGCTGTGGCGGAACGGGGAATTGTCGTTCAGCCGGACGGGCCGCGTACGCCGCGCCGGACGCGGAGCGCGCCAAGGGCGCGCCCCGGTGAATGCGCGCTGCCCGGGCCCGGGCCAGCCCGCCGCGGGCGCGCCTGCGTCAGCCGTTCAGGCCGGCATCAAGGGCCCGGCGTTGCGCCCGCTGCGCCCGCGCCGACTGGCCGTGGCCACGCCTCCCACACCGAGCAGCATGAGCGCCCAGGTGCCCGGCTCGGGGATGGCGGCCACGACGTTCGCCTGCGTGCCGGCGAATAGCGTTCCGTAGAGGCGGCCGGCGCCCGGGTTGGTGATGGTGAGGGACAACCGGCCGTCCTCGCCGATGTCGTAGTCGAAGATGCCGCCCTGAAGCGGGCCGCCGGCGCCGCCGATCACGGCGTTGAGATAGCCGCCCACGCGGCCCCACGTGTCGCGGTAGCTCAGCGAGGCGAAGGAGTGGTCGGCCATCACCTCGGCCGCCCCGACCGTCGACAGCGGTACCGCCGTGTCCTCGATGGCGAGATCGAAGGTGCCCGCAATGGTGAACGAGCTGTACGGGTCCAGGGAGAAACCGCGGCTCCAGCTGGCCCGCGACTGGCCATCCAGGCGACCATCCACGCCGGTGAGCTCGGTGGACATGTAGCTCATGTACAGGTGCGAATGCCCGAACGCGTCCGGAGACATGCCTGACCACAGCGTGGCGATGCTCTCGCCGAGGCTGAGCGGGTGGCCCTGGTAGACGTGCACGCTGGGTGCCGACATGTAGGGACTGTAGGTGTGGGTCACGGCGCCGGTGACGGGGTCCACCGCGGTGCCGTCCAGGGTGCGCGTGCGCACGGTGGTGGCGAAGCCGGTTCCTCCGGAGCCGGGTGAGCTCCACTCGCCCGGCAAGGAGTGGGGGCCGTCCGCGGCGGTGTTCGTGCGCAGCGGCGGCAGCCAGCCGTCGAGGTGGAAGCCGGCGGCGTAGTGGCTGGCCTGTGCGGTGGCCGAAAGGCCGGCGAGAAGGCCGGCGACGAGGATGGATGCGCTGCGCATGGGGTGTGCTCCCTGGGGTGGTGGATCGCGTGGCGGTGCACGCCACCGGTTCAATCTAGGCGGTGGTGGCCCGCTTCGCGCCCCCCGGATCGGGGGCCGCTTCGGAGGGGGCTCATCGGGAGGAACCCTTAGGTGTTGCCGCGCGGTCCGCTGCGTGGTGCGACCAATGCGCCACGCCTTCCTGCCGCGCAGACTGCCGGGTCTCATCCTGCGGGGACGTCCCGCGCTCCAGGAGTCATCCCATGCCCTTCGTCCGTCGCCACTTGCCGTGGCTGCTGGTCTCCGTCCTCGGCGCCTTCGCCCTGGCCGTCGTCGCGCTGGGTCGCGGCGAGGCCGTGAGCGCGCTCTGGGTCGTGGTGGCCGCGGTCTGCGTCTACCTCATCGCCTACCGCTACTACAGCCTGTTCCTGGCCCAACGGGTGCTGGGCCTTGACCCGACCCGCCGCACGCCGGCGTGGACGCACAACGACGGGCTGGACTACGTGCCGACCAACAAGTACGTGCTGTACGGCCACCACTTCGCGGCCATCGCCGGCGCCGGTCCGCTGGTCGGTCCCGTGCTCGCCGCCCAGATGGGCTACCTGCCCGGGCTGCTGTGGCTGCTGGCCGGCGTGGTGTTCGCCGGGGCGGTGCAGGACTTCATCGTCCTCTTCATCTCGACGCGTCGCGACGGCCGCTCGCTGGGCGACCTCGTCAAGCAGGAGATGGGCACGGTGCCGGGACTGATCGCGCTGTTCGGTGCGTTCATGATCATGATCATCATCCTCGCAGTGCTGGCGCTCATCGTCGTCAAGGCGCTGGCCGACTCGCCCTGGGGCACCTTCACGGTGGGCGCGACCATTCCGGTCGCGCTGTTCATGGGCGTGTACCTGCGGTTCATCCGGCCGGGCCGCATCGGAGAGGTTTCGCTGATCGGCTTCGTGCTGCTGATGCTGTCGATCTTCGGCGGCCAGTGGGTGCACGAGAACCCCGCGCTCGCACCGCTCTTCACCTTCGACGGCAAGGCGCTCACCTGGATGCTGATCGGCTACGGCTTCGTGGCCTCGGTGCTGCCGGTGTGGTTGCTGCTCGCGCCGCGCGACTACCTGTCGACCTTCCTGAAGATCGGCACCATCGTCGCACTCGCGATCGGCATCCTGATCGTCGCGCCGGACCTGCAGATGCCGGCCTTCACCCAATTCGCGCAGGGCAACGGCCCGGTGTGGTCGGGTGACCTGTTCCCCTTCCTCTTCATCACCATCGCCTGCGGCGCGGTGTCCGGCTTCCATGCCCTCATCTCCTCGGGCACCACGCCCAAGATGCTGGAGAACGAGACCCACGCGCGCTTCATCGGCTACGGCGGCATGCTGGCCGAGTCGTTCGTCGCGGTGATGGCCCTGGTGGCGGCCTCGTGCATCGAGCCGGGCATCTACTTCGCGATGAACAGCCCCGCTGCGCTGGTGGGCAGTACGCCGGAGTCGGTGGCGCAGACGCTGTCGACCTGGGGCTTCGTGATCACGCCGGACGTGCTGGTGCAGACCGCCAAGGACGTGGGCGAGAACACCATCCTCGCGCGCGCCGGTGGCGCGCCGACCCTGGCGGTCGGCATGGCGCACATCCTCCACCAGGCGATCGGTGGCAAGGCGATGATGGCCTTCTGGTACCACTTCGCGATCCTGTTCGAGGCGCTGTTCATCCTCACGGCCGTGGATGCCGGCACCCGCGCGGGCCGCTTCATGCTGCAGGACCTGCTGGGCAGCTTCGTGCCGGCCTTCAAGCGCACCGACTCGCTGGTGGCCAACCTCACCGCAACCGGCCTGTGCGTGGCGGCCTGGGGCTACTTCCTCTACCAGGGCGTGGTCGACCCGCTGGGCGGCATCAACACCCTGTGGCCGCTGTTCGGCATCTCCAACCAGATGCTGGCGGCCGTGGCCCTGATGCTCGGCACCGTGGTGCTCTTCCGCATGAAGCGCGGCCACTTCGCCTGGGTCACGATGCTGCCCGCCGCCTGGCTGCTGGCTTGCACCTTGACCGCCGGCTGGCAGAAGATCTTCTCGGCCGATCCGCGGGTGGGCTTCCTGGCGCACGCCGACAAGTACGCCGATGCGCTCGCGCAAGGGACGCTGCTCGCCCCGGCGAAGACGCCGCTGGCCATGTCGCGCATCGTCTTCAACGACCGGCTGGACGCGGCCCTGTGCGTGCTCTTCATCGCGGTCGTGCTGAGCGTGCTCTTCTACAGCGTCAAGGCCGTCATGGCCGCACGCCGCCTGGAGCGCCCGAGCACCGCGGAGACGCCGTACCACGCCATGCCGGAGGGCGCGCAGTGAAGGGACCGGCCCGCGCGGCGGGCTGGACGGGGGAGGTGCAGCAAGCGGGCCGCTACCTCGCCCAGTCGTTCCGGCTGATGGTGGGCGTGCCCGACTATGGCGCCTACGTGCGCCACATGGCGGCCACCCACCCGGACCAGGCACCCATGGACTACGAAGCCTTCTTCCGCGAGCGCCAGCAGGCGCGCTACGGGTCGCGCACCGGCCGCTGCTGCTGAGGCAGCGGCGCGACAATGGGCCATGCGCCTCCAGTCCAAGCTGCTCCTGCTCGCGGCCTTGCCGCTGCTGCTGTCGCTCGCCCTGATCGCCACGGGCGTGCGGCACCAGGAACGCTCGCTCGCCGAACGCGAGCGGGCGCTGGTGGAGCAGGCTTACATGGCGGCGCGCGAAGCCGAGCTGCGCCACTACGTCGATCTGGCGCGCAGCATCCTCACCCCGCTCTACGACGAGGGGGAGGACACGCCGGCCCGGCGCGATCAGGCGCTGCGGCTGCTGGCCTCGCTCGACTATGGCGACGACGGCTATTTCTTCGTCTACGACCTGAACGGCCGCTCGCTGATGCACCCCCGCCAGCCCGAACTGGTCGGCACCGACCTCTGGGACCTGCGCGATGACCAGGGCGTGCCCACCATCCAGCACCTGGTGGCCAAGGCCCGTGCGGGCGGCGGTTTCATCAAGTACCAGTGGCGCAAGCCCTCCACGGGACAGCGGGTGCAGAAGATGGGCTATGTGATCGCCCTGCCCAAATGGGGCTGGATGATCGGCACGGGGCTCTACCTGGACGACATCGAGCAGACCTTGCGCACGCTCGACCAGCAGGTGAGCCGGCACATCGAGACGACCCTCCTCTGGATCGCGGGCATCGCGGCGGTGGGCGTCGCCCTCATCAGCGCGAGCGGCCTGTGGCTCAACATCAGCGAGCACAAGGTGGCCGATGCCAAGCTGCGACTCATGGCGCGCCAGGTCGTGCGCTCGCAGGAGGACGAGCGGGCCCACCTGGCGCGCGAACTGCACGACGGCACGAGCCAGACGCTCGTGTCCACCAAGCTGCTGATCGAGTCGGTCGTGGACGCGATGGAACGCAGCCGCAGCGCCGTCCCCGGCGCGCTTGGCACTGCGTTGGCACGCATCAACGATTCACTCGTCGAGGTCCGGCGCCTGTCGCACCGCTTGCGTCCGGCGATGCTCGACACCCTCGGCCTGCCCGCGGCGCTGGAGCAGCTGGGCCGTGAGGTCAGCGAAGCGGGCGGCGCACAGGTCATCGTGCAGGCGCTGGCACTGGACGACGGCGAGCGCCTGCCGGCCGAGGTGGCCACCGTGCTGTTCCGGGTGACCCAGGAGGCGCTGACCAACATCGGCAAGCACGCGGGCGCACGCCAGGTGCGCATTGCGCTGCAGGAGGACGCCGAAGGCCTTCGCCTCAGCGTCGCCGATGACGGCCGCGGCTTCGATCTGCAGGCCGTGCAACTCGACCCGCGCCGGGGCATCGGCCTGCGCAACATGCGCGAGCGGCTTGAGGCGATCGGCGGCAGCCTGCAGCTGCATTCCTCGCCCGGAGCAGGCACGATCGTCGAGGCGGTCTTGCCGGCAGAAGCGCTGCAGCGCCTGCGGGAGCCCTGAGCCAGGCCCTCGCCTCGGTCAGCGCTCTATCAAGCGCGCTGGCCGCGATGTTGGCCAGGGACAGTGGGCCGGGCAGGGCCGCGTCAACCGCCGCGGGCGTGCCGCAGCACCGCGCGCACCAGCTCATCGCTGTCGATGGGCTTGGTGAGCCGGTCCACCATGCCGGCGGCGAGGCACTGCTCCCGGTCCTCCTCCAGGGCGTGCGCCGTCTGGCCGACGATGGGCAGGGCCGGGTCGAGCAGCCGCATGCGGCGGGCGGTTTCGTAGCCGTCGATGCCGGGCATCATCACATCGAGCAGCACCAGGTCGTACGGCGCGTCGCCTTGCGCCCGCACCCGGTCCAGTGCGGCAAGGCCGTCGTCCACCACGTCGGCCGTCGCCCCCTCCATCGACAGCAGGCCCTCGATCACGATCTGGTTCACCGGGTTGTCCTCGGCCACCAGCACGCGCACGCCGCGCAATCGCGCGCGGGCCGGGTCCGACGCCGAAGCGGGAGGCGCGGGCGGGGTGGCTCCGGCGGCGAGCATCGGCGTGTTCGCGGCGGTGTGCGAAGCGGCTGGTGGATCGCGATGCGGCAGCGGGCGCGCGACGGGTTCGGTTGAAGGCGATGGTACGGCGCCGCCCGGTGCGCCGTCGCCGGGCAAGTTCCCGGACGCCGGCGTGGGGGTGCCACACGCGACGAGCGGCATCCGAACGGTGAACGTGGCTCCCGCTCCCAGGCGACTCTCGACACGAATGAACCCGTTCATCAGCTCGACCAGCCGCTTCGTGATGGTGAGCCCGAGGCCGGTTCCGCCGTAGCGCCGGGTGGTGGACCGGTCGGCCTGTTCGAACGGGGTGAAGAGCCGGGCGAGCTGCTCGGGTGACATGCCCACACCGGTGTCGGCCACCCGGACGCGAAGGTCGCGTCCGGCGCGGTCGACCGTGACCGTCACCTCGCCCTGCGCGGTGAACTTCACCGCATTGGACAGCAGGTTGAGCACCACCTGGCCGAGGCGCAGCGGGTCGAGGACCGCCCGCTCCGGCAGTTCGTCGTCGATGTGCAACTTCAGGGACAGTCCCTTGTCGCGGGCCGCGTCCCGCACCAGGTCGAGCGCATGCTCGAACACCGGCCGCAGTGCCGTCGGCGTGGCATCGAGGACGAGCTTGCCCGCCTCGATCTTGGACATGTCGAGCACGTCGTTCAGAATGCCCTGCAGCAGCTTTCCTGCCTGCAGAATGCTGGAGAACATGCTGCGCGTCTCGGTCGTGGCCGTCGGATCCCGGTGGCCGATCTGGGCGAAGCCCAGGACACCGTTGAGCGGTGTGCGGATCTCGTGACTCATGTTCGCAAGGAACAGCGACTTGGACCGGTTGGCCGCTTCTGCCTGCTGCTTGGCCGCCTCCAACTCGCGCAATGCATGCTCGCGCGTCACCCCTGCGCGGTACTGCTGTCCGAGAAGCAGCCCGCCACTCGCCGCAAGCACCAGCCAGAACAGCGACGCAATCGTCACCTCCCGGTACCAGGGCGCCAGCACGTCGGCCCTGGACAGGCCGACGAGGATGTAGGCCGGGTAGTCGCCGACGCGCCGGTACATCAGCCGTCGGGGATGACCGTCGATCGAGCTGTGGGCATCGAAGACGCCGTTGTCCGCGTTGGCAGCCAGGGCCTTCAACGTCTCCGGTGCCGTGAGGCGCTTGGGCCGTTCGTCCTGCAGCAAGGGGGCATCGGGAATGCGCAGCAGCACCTCGCGTTGGGGATTGAAGAGCGTGATCACCCCGTGCTCGCCGATCTTCAGCGACCGCAGCATGCCGGTCAGGGATTCCATCTCCATGGTGACGTAGACCACACCCGCTGGCGTGCCGGCGGCATCCTGGAACTGGCGCGCGATCGGCAACACCCAGCGCTCGCTCAGGCGCGAGCGCAAGGGCAGCCCGACGACCAGGCCGGGCCGGGCGCTGGCCTCGATGAAGAACTGGCGCTGCGTGATGTCGAGCGGGCGAAGGGGGTCCACGCGAACACCGTAGCGCACGCGCCCGGCTCGGTCGGACGCGCGAATGTCCGGCGCCTCCGGCAGCCGCTGCTGGAGCGCCCTCAGCGATTCGCTGAACACGGCCGGCTCCGGCTTGGCCTGACGACTCAGGCGCGCGTAGTTTTCGCCCGCCGATTGCAGCACCAGGTCGGCGGCTTGCAAGCGGGTGAACAGGTAGCGCTCGAGGTTGAAGGTGAGGTTCTGCAGCGCGTCGTCAGTGGCCGACTCGTAGCGGGCATGGCTTTGAGACAGCGAGTAGGCCAGGAACCCGCCCACGGCCATGAGCACCAGCGCCGCTGCCACCGTCAGGCTGCGAAAGGAACGCCGCCAGTCCACCACGCCATCGCCCACCGGATCTCCGCACCACGGGCAGTCGGCCCGAGGGACAGTTATACGTGCTGCGTATCGGGCTGCACAGTGAAAAATCGTGCGAATCCCGCGCTGAACGGATTTCGGCCGCCCGGTCGGATGCAGCCGTCGGGTTGCGCACAGCGCTCGCGCCACGCGACGCGGAAGGCCTTGTCCTCAGTCAGTCACCCACCGATTCGCCGGGCTGGTAGACATCGACAAGCACGTTCAATGCGCCGAAGGCGCCGTTGCTGCCCGCGAAGTGCGTGGCGCCTCGCGAATCCACCGCGACCACTGGCTGTCGCCCGAGCACCGCGGCGCGGTGTCCCTCGAGAACCAGCGCGGTCAATTCGCTGATGCCCAGTGCCGGGGTGTGCCGATGCTGCAAGCCCAGGCCGTAGAGGCGGCCCCAGCGTCGGTCGACCTGGAGACGCGGTTCGACCGCGGCGCCCTGTACGAGGCCGAGTCCGCGCTGCACCCGTGTGCCGGCGACGGTAAAGGCGGCGATGGCGTCGTCTGCGCTGTCGCCCTCGCCCACGGCGTGGTAGTGCGGTCCGGCCGCCGCGGCCATCGCGCGCTCCAACATCACCACCTCGGCGTGGCGTGCGGCGAGCCTGAGCCAGGCCGTGAAAGCGGGATCGGCCACCACGGACCCCATCCGCGACTGGTCCCGACCGATGACCAGCACGGCCGTCGCGTCGCGTGCGCGAGCCGGGTCCAGGGCGGTCTGCCCGTGCAGGTGCACGCTGGTGGAGCCGGCCCAGCCGGCCCGCACGATCGCCTGCTGGTACTGCGTTGCCAGCGCCTGGGTTTCCGCCAGGTCGGACCATGCGGCGGCGACGATGACGAGCTTGCCCAGGCGCTGGCGCGACGCCCGGCGCACGAACTCGCGGATCACGGGACCGTCCAGGTCGTCGGCAACGTCGCCCGAGAGCATGAGGGTTGCGCCCGGGGCAGCTCGCAGCCGCAGCGGCGCTCGCGGCAGGCCGTCAAAGCGCACCGGGCGCCCGCCGAGCCACGGCGTGCGGGAAGACAGGTCGAATGCCAGGCCGCGCGCGGGCGGCAGCACGTGGGTCACGACGCGGCGCGCGCTCAAGGCCGCCCGGGGTCCGACCCAGGCATGGCGCGCACGTGCGGTGACGAGGTCCACGACCAGGCCCGAGGACACGCCGCCCACGCCCGTCAACCATCGATCGCCCACGATGGAGACGCCGGTGTCGTAGTCCAGGCCGAGCCCCAGCAGGCCGCCCTGCCCGAGCACGTCGGCCGTCTGCGCCGAGGCGTTGATCATGCGGCCCAGCCGCCCTCGCGAATGGGTGTGCTCGTCGATGACCACCTGCCGCGAGCCGAAACGCAAGCCGCGGTGGCCGGAAGGACGCCCGTACCAGAGATCGATGGACCCTTTCTCGAGCGCATTGGTGCTGTCGCCCGCGTCCGTGTAGCCCGCGTTCATCACACGCGACTGGATAGCGGCGCCCGCGCTCGTCCCGCCGAACACCACGCCGCGATCGGCCGCTTCCGACAGGGCCGCCTCGGCGGGCGACCCGGCGAGGATCCGCATCGCGTAACCCTGGTCCCCGCCGGTGAAGAAGATGCCGTCGACCGCCGGGGCGCGCAAGGCCGACACGATGGCCGGCGCGTGAGCGTCGGCGGCGACGAAGAGGGGCACCGAGCTGACATGGCAGCCGCCGGGGTGGGCCGCGCGGTCGAGTACCTTGTCGCACGCCGCCTGCAGGGCGGCAACGTCCTCGGCAAGGATGATCGGGTCCTCCGGCAGCACCGGATCGTCGGCGAAGGCCGCCGGCACCATCACCATGTGCACCGCCGGCCCTCGGGTCTGCCGCGCCACGTCGAGGGCGTAGGTCTCCAGGGCCTTGTCGTAGCCGCCGCCGATGGCGTGCAGGGCGCGCGCCGGTCGAGCCCGTTCCCGATCGCCATCGTGCGATGCGGCAGGCAGCGCGATGCCCAGCAGGCCGGCCAGCAGCAGCGAGCGGCGGAGAAGAAGCATGTGCATGGCCGGCCTCAGGAAAAGGGGTGGCCGACTGTGCGGTTCACGCCGCGCCCGGTCCATCCCTAGGAGCGTGGGCGGCAGAGAGAAGGGCTCGCGCCGGAGCGAGTCGCGGTGGCAGACGAGGCGCCGGCGAGGCCGTGTGGCGAGCCACACAACGAGTCGGCAACGAAGGATGCCCCCGCGAATCGCCCCGGCCCGAAGGGCCAACGCGAGCCCTTCTCTCTGCCGCCCACGCTCCTAGCTCGTGACGCCGCGGCCGCGGTCCGGATGGAGGCACACTCACGGCCTGGTTGTCACGATCTGCCCATGCCCGATATCACTTTCCATTTGTCCGACGGTTCAGAGGTCGGCTTCGAGGCGCCCGAGGGCGTCACCCTGATGCAGGCCGCCACCGGCTACGGTGTCGACGGCATCCTCGCCGAATGCGGCGGTGGCGCGTCGTGCGGCACGTGCCATGTCTACGTGGACCCGGAGTGGGCGGCACGCTTGCCCGCACCCTCCGCGCGCGAGGACGAGACGCTCGGTTTCACCGCGGCCGAGCGACTCCCGACCAGCCGGCTCGCCTGCCAGGTGATGCTGTCGCCCGACCATCAAGGCCTGAGCGTGACGGTGCCTGCCGAACAGCGCTGAGCGGCGGTCCGCCAGGGGAACGCCAGGCGGGGGATCGGCCCTGCCACGTCGGGGTGGCAGGTGCCAATTCGATCACGCGGACCGGTTCAAGCACCGATCCGGTGCGTCGATAACAACGGACCCGCGCCGCTCCAGCGGCGTCCGTTCGTCCCGGTCCCGGCCCGCTGCCGGACCTTCCTTCCGAGGTGCTCCCCTGTGCTGAAGTCCCACACCCGCTCCCTTGGCGCCCGGCTCGGCCTCGCCTTTGCCGCCGTGCTCGTCCTGTGCATCGGCAGCGCGCTCGTCGCCGTGTCGCAGATGAAGACCATCTACGCGGGCACGGTCACCGTGACCGATCGCTGGCTCGCCGGCCTGCAGCAGACCAACGACATCCGTCACTACCTGCACAGCACGCGCCGTGCGCAGCTTCGCCTCACCGCGACCAGCCCGTTGGCGGACGTGGGCGTGCGTGAACGCGACATCGCCGGCCACGCAGTTCACATCGCCGAGCTGCTCAAGGGCTACACCGACCACGTCGCTTCGCCTGAAGAAGGTGCGCTGCTCGACGCCGTGAAGGCGCGGGTCGGCGTGATCGGCGAGGCCAACGTGGCGCTGCTCGGCTTCATGAAGGCCAGCGAAAGCCGCGACCCGCAGGCGCTCTTCGACCTCAACGAGAAAGTGGCCAAGGACATGATCGCGGGCGAAAAGGCCCTGGCCGACCTGATCAAGTTCAACGAGGAAGGCGCCAAGCAGGCCAAGGCCGATGCACTGGGTGCCTATGAACGCGCGTTGGCCGTCACGCTCGCGGCCGTGGCCTTGGCGCTGTTGTCG
Organism: Rhizobacter sp. LjRoot28; assembly: GCF_964253025.1. Taxonomy (NCBI): domain Bacteria; kingdom Pseudomonadati; phylum Pseudomonadota; class Betaproteobacteria; order Burkholderiales; family Sphaerotilaceae; genus Rhizobacter; species Rhizobacter sp. LjRoot28. The sequence continues at coordinate 3,795,030 of NZ_CAXUQC020000001.1, read as the reverse complement.
GGTGTCCTGCTCGCCGTTCTGATCACCCGCAGCATCACGCGGCCGGTCCTGACGGTGGTGCGCGCGGTGGAATCCGTCGGCAATGGCGACCTGTCGGTGCGCATCACGGTCGACCGCGATGATGAACTCGGCCAGCTGCAAGCCGGGCTGTCGAAGATGGTGGGCTCGCTCGCCACGCTGGTTGGCCAGATCCGCCAGTCGGTGGACGGCATCGGCACCTCCAGCAGCGAAATCGCCACCGGCAACCGCGACCTGTCCGAGCGCACCGAGCAGGCTGCCGCGAACCTTCAGCAGACCGCATCGTCCATGAGCCAGTTGACCGGCACGGTGCGCCAGTCGGCCGAATCGGCACGCACCGCCTGCGAACTGGCCGGCTCTGCGGCCAGCGCGGCCACCAAGGGTGGCGAGGTCGTTGCAAGCGTGGTGACGAACATGGAAGCCATCACCGCCAGCTCCCGCCAGATCGGCGAGATCATCGGGGTGATCGACGGCATCGCGTTCCAGACCAACATCCTCGCGCTGAACGCCGCGGTGGAAGCGGCGCGCGCCGGCGAGCAGGGCCGCGGCTTCGCCGTGGTGGCGGCCGAGGTGCGCACCCTGGCCCAGCGCTCGGCCCAGGCGGCCAAGGAGATCAAGCAGCTGATCAGCCGCTCGGTGGAACAGGTCGAGTCGGGCTCGGTGCTGGTGCGCGAGGCCGGCGTGACGATGGACGACATCGTGAACTCGGTGCAGCGCGTGTCGCAGGTGATCGGCGAGATCACGGCGGCCACCAGCGAGCAGAGCGAGGGCCTTGGCCAGATCAACCAGGCCGTCGTCCAGCTCGACCGCATGACGCAGCAGAATGCCGCCCTGGTGGAGCAGTCCAGCGCCGCGGCCGAAAGCATGAAGGCGCAGGCCGACGGCTTGCGCGAGGGCGTGCAGGTGTTCCGCCTCGGCTGAGCGCAGGCCAGTCCGTCGCCATGAAAAAAGGCCCGCGCCGAGAGGTGCGGGCCTTCGTCCGTTCAGGCGATCAACGGCGCAGTTCGGGGGCGGCTTCCAGCGCCTTGACGAGCTTGTTCATCGCATCCAGGCTGGACGGTCGCGTTCTTCGCAAAGCGTCGGGCTTGGATGTTCAGAGGCAACTGTGCCGTTGCGGGCGATCGCCTTGGCGGCCACTGAACTGACTGGCCGTCCACCGCCCGGGCGGCGTCGCCTCAAAGCGAAGTCTCGGGCGCCACGATCCAGAGCAGGTCGGACAGCAGGCGCCGCCAGGCGGTCGTGTCCGGTTCGTCCTCCAGCACGACGATGCGGTCGCCCTCGCGCCGCTCCCAGGTGAGCCGGCTGCCGTTCCAGCGAACCCGATGGCTGCGCTCGTCGGCGGCGCGATCGATCAATCCCTCGAGGCTGCGGGCGAGGCTCTCGCTTTCGACGACGAACACCAGTTCGGTGTTCAGCCAGGCCGAGCGCAGGTCTGCATTCGGCGAGCCCACGACAACGGTGCGGCCGTCGATGATGAACGCCTTGGCATGCAGGCTGGTGCGCGAACTGAAGGGTCCGGAGCCGCCCGTTCCCGGCGGGCCGCTGCGGCCGGACAGCGGACGAAGTTCGTGAAGCACGACGCCGGCCCGCGCAAGTTCGGTGCGGTAGTGGGCGTAGCCGGCGTGCGCGGCCACCACGTCGGTGGCGGCCAGCGAGTTGGTCAGCACGCTGAGCGTCACCCCGCGGCGCACCAGGCCGGCCAGCTGCTCCACACCATCGCGCCCCGGCACGAAGTACGCCGAGACGATGGTCACCCGTTCGCGTGCCGACATCACGAGGGCGCGCAGCGACGGGGCCATGCGCACGCCATCACGGGCGGCGGCGTCGCGGCCGCCTGCCTTCTCCGGCAGGTCCCAGAGCGCGCGGGCCGGGCCCCATTCGAACGCCAGCGTGCCGTCGAACAAGGCCCGTGCCATGGCCTCGCCCTCGTCGCTCGCGCGAGGCTCTGGGAGCGGCGCGACCGGGTGCGAATCCGTCACGGCGGCGAAGGTCTCGACGGGCACCGCCCAGGCGCTGTTCCAGTAGGCGTCGAAGCTGGCCGACGCCTCCTTGACGACCGGCCCGATGGCCAGCACGTCCAGGTCGAGGAAGGCGGTTTCCGAGGTCTGCCCGAAGTAGGCATTGCCGATGTTGCGGCCGCCGACGATCGCTGCCGCGTTGTCGGCCACCATGATCTTGTTGTGCATGCGGCGGTTCAGCCGGTCGGAGCGCAACAGCAGTTCGGTGCCGCGACGCAGGCCCATGCGTGCGCGGATGCGGAAGGGGTTGAACACCCGCACCTCGATGCCGGGATGGGCGGCGAACTCAGCGAGTGCCGCATCTCGCGTTCCGGTGTGCACGTCGTCCACCAGCAGGCGAACCCGGACGCCGCGGTCGGCTGCCTGCGCCACCAGCGCGAGCAGGCCGCGGCTGGAACTGTCGTCGGCCAGGATGTAGTACTGCAGGTCGAGGGTGGCGCTGGCCGAGAGCGCCAGTGCCTCGCGGGCGGCCAGCGCCTCCGCACCGCGCACGAGCAGGCGCAGGCCGGAACCGCCTTGGCGGGGGGCGGCCTGGCCGGCGACGGCGGCGCCGAGCGGCGTGCCCTCGGGCCGCTGCAGTGCATGGGTGAAGGGCTGGGGCGTCTCCGGCAACCCGGCGCAGGCGGACAGCAGCGCCGCGGTCAGCGCCAGCAGCAGGATGCGCAGGGTGCGCGGGGTGGCAAGGAGGCGAAGGGACGGGAACATGGGGTGCAGGTGGCGTCGCCCCGATCCTAGGACCTTTGCAGGCCGCCAAGCCCAGGGCGAGCCCCCGGACCTCAGCCCTGCGATGCAGCCGCCCGCAGCAGCGCGTCGTTGAAGCGCTTGGGGTCGATGTTGGTGCCGCACACCACGAGGCCGACGCGCTGGCCGTCCAGGCGCTCGCGCAGCGGGCCGAGCAGCGCCGCAGTGGCCGCGGCCGCGGCGGGTTCGGCGACGAGCTTCATGTCCCGGAAAAGGTGGGCCATCGATCGGCAGAGGGCGTCGTCGTCGACCCGGACGATCTCGTCGACGAAGCGCTGGCAGACGCCAAGGCTGTAGGGCAGGGCGTAGGGGGCGCCCAGGCTGTCGGCGATGGTGTCCACCCGGTCGAGCCGCACCGGTTCGCCGGCTTGGAAGCTGCGGTACATGGCGTCGGCGCCCACCGGTTCGACGCCGTAGACCCGGCACGCGGGGTTGAGCTGCTTGACGGCGGCCGAGATGCCGGCGCACAGGCCGCCGCCACCCACCGGCACCACGACCGCATCGAGTCCGGGCACCTGTTGCATGAACTCCAGGCCGACGGTGGCGGTGCCCTCGGCGATGCGCGGGCCGTCGAAGGGATGCACCATCGTCCGTTGCTCGGTCTCCACCAGGCGTTGGGCGAGCGCGAACGCGTCGTGCACGGTGTCCGTCAGTCGCACCACGCCGCCTTCGGCCTCGCAGGCGGCCACCCGCGCCGGGTTGGCGGTGCGGGGCATGCAGACGGTGGCCGTGGTGCCGGCCACGCGGGCGGCGTGTGCGGTCGCGATGGCGTGGTTGCCGGCACTGGCCGCCACGACGCCACGCGACAGCGTGGCGGCATCCAGTGCGGCAAGGCTGTTGAGGGCGCCGCGCAACTTGAAGCTGCCGGTGCGCTGGAACAGCTCCAGCTTCAGCCACACCTCGGTCGATGGCGAGAGCGCGCGTTCGACCTCGCCGGTCTGCCAGCGCCACACGGGCGTCTCCAGGACGCGGCCATTGAGCCGGTCAGCGGTGCGGCGGATCTGGTCGAGGGTGGGATAGGGCGTTTCCGCCGACGTGGCGGCTGCGTTGGTGTTCATCAGGAATGTTCCATTCGGGCTTCGCGAAAACGGCTCGAGCGTCCGGACGCGGGGCGTCTGCGGGCGGGACGAGGGCGATGAGGCGGTGCGGGACCGTCGAGCACCGGCCGAAGCCGCAGCTCAACGATCCAGGCGAATTCGAATGGACGTGCCGATGGCGCGCACGCCGCGGCCGACCGGCGTGCGGGGCGCGGCGGTGACGTCGACGTGGGAGCGGCTGAGGGTCATCACGCAACGATGATAGCGCGGTCGGACCAGCGGTGCGCCCTCCCCGGGCGAGACGCCGCCTGGCGGTCAGCGCCTCACTTCTTCTTGCAGCACAGCGGCCAGACGCTCTGCGGGTCGGTGGAGGTGCAGCGGCAGAGGTTCGGCGGCTCGCCGAGCAGATTGCCTCCGCCGGTGTGGGCCGGCCCTTCGCCCTCGGGCACGTTGTCCGGCCCCCAGGCGTCGGTGGGCGTGCCGGTGCGCGGTGAATTGCTGGCGAGGTTGTCCTCGGCATGCAGGAAGGCGCAGGCGCATGACGTCCGGATGTTGGCGATCGTCGAGCGCTCACTGCGCATGTTCTGCTGCGCGATCTGAACGCTCTCCTCGTTGTACACCTTGGTGACCACCGCCACGTGGCCGTGGATCGGGCTCGAGCCGCAGCTGCCCGCGCCGAAAACGAACAGGTCGCCCGGCACGGGGGTTCCCTGTCCGGGCCTGAAGCGCTTGACGCCACGCGGCAGCGGCCAGTCGCAGAGGTTCTTGGCCGACGGCATGATGAGCCACTTGTTGAACTTGAAGCCGAAGTAGCGTTGCGCGAGTTCGAAGCACTGGTAGCCGAACCCGCTGTTGGTCATGATGCGGTTGCCGTACGGGTTGGTGGTGTACGTGTCCTTGCCATCCGTGCTGAAGATCGGGTTGCCGTAGCAGTGTTCCTTGTTGAAGATCGGAAACCCGCTGCTGTCCTCGAAGTCGTCGAAGCGGCCCTTGTTGCCGTCGATGTAGGCGGAGGGCGGGGCGCCACAGGCGAAGGCATGGGCGTCGATCGGCAACCACATCATCATGAGCGCAAGCAAGGCGCACAGGGCGGCGACGGCGGGTGAGGCATGCAGGGCGCGGGGTCCTGCGGAATGGCTTGGCATGTCTTCCTCCAGCTCGATGGGATCGCGCCAGTGGTGCGAATGCCGTGCCAGCGGCTGCACCGGGTGACGGCCTGCGCCGGCTGGGCGAGGAACGTGAATCAGGGATCCCCGGTGTGCGGCCGGCCGCACGTCTCAACGGCCGAAGGCGCGAGCCGTCCCGCGCGCCATGTCCTGCATCACGCCGGTCACGCCGGACACGCCGGCCGTCAGCGCGGTGGCGAAGCGCCCGGTGGCAGTGAGGATCACCGCGCCGACGACGATGAAGAGAAAGAGCGCGATCAGGTCGAACGGCCGGTGCACGTCGATCGTGGCGCCGGTCGAGCCGGGCGCGGCCTCCTGGATGACCTTGAAGCACAACAGGACGATGGCCAGCGTGATCTTGGCCACCAGGTCGAACATGATGACGCCCATGAAGAACTTGAGCCAGCCGTCGAACAGGAAGGACAGCTGCCGGTACAGCAGGAACGGGATGGTGAACCAGCCGAAGGCATAGGCGACCATGAAGCACCACTGCATCCAGGTCTCCACGATGGTGGCGATGATGCCCAGCGTGATGATGGCCACGAAGCCGAGCATGGCCGTACCGATGGCCAGCAGGCCGGCGCCGTTGGCGCAGCCGAGCAGGCCCTCGCAGTTCGGACGCAAGGTCAGCTGCAGCAGCATGCTGAAGATGGACTCCGCGAGCGTCGCCTTTCCGGTTGCGCCGCCGATCGTGCCGGCCAACGCGTCCCCGATGAAGCGCCCCGCCTCGGCGATGCCGGGAATCAGGGTTCGGTAGGCGGTGAGAAAGAGGTACACGTAGAAGATCGTGAACATCAGCTCCAGGATCTCCATCAGGTCGAAACCGCGCATGGCGAAGCCCGAGAACTTCCAGACGAACAGGATGGTGGCCAGCGAGGCGAACAGCACGTTGACGATGCGCGAGATCTGCGCGCTGCCGAGCGCCGTGCCGATGCTGGCGTTCATGGTGTCGCTCACGTTGCGCAGCGACACGAAGATGTCGTGAAGGAAGGGAATGTCCGGCACCTCCTGGGCGTGGGCCGGCCCCGCCAGGAGGCACAGCCCGGCCGCCGTGAGGAGCAGCTGGAGCCGGCGGTCAGTCATTGCTGGAACGCAGGCGGCTCACCGCGTTGTAGCCGGTGCGGAACCCCTTGTTGCGCTTGAGCGAACGCAATGCGGCGTCGCGGTAGGCCCGCGCCATGCCGGCGCCCGCGCCGCCAAGGGCCTGGCCGAAGCTCAGTCCGCCGGAGGTCTGCGGCGTGGAGCCGCCCTGATTGCCGCCGCGGTTTCCCCCGCGGTTGCCTCCGCGGTTGCCACCGCTGTTGCGGCCACGGTTGCCCGTCCGGCCGCCGCGGTTGGCGCTGGTCGACGAATTGCCCGACTTGGCCCGGATGCCTTGTGCCGCACCGGCCACGCCTGTCGTCACGATGGACACCGGCACCGCGACGATCTTCACCGCGGCGGCGGCGGCCTTGCCGAAGTTCAGCCCGCCCGCTGCGGCGCCGGCCACCACCGCGTTGGAGAAGCGACCGGTTGCCAGCAAGGTGAAGATGCCGACGCCCGCGAACAGCATGAGACCCAGCACGTCCGCCAGGTCCTTGATGGGGGACTGGGGGGCGACCGTGAACGCGCCGGACGCCACTGCCGACACCGTCGTGCCCTGGTACGTGAGGATCGCCACCGCCACCAGCGCCAGGTTCACCCGCGCCAGGATGATGTACACCACGACGCCGAAGAAGAAGCGCAGCCAGCCCTCGAACAGGAAGGCCAGGCGCTTGTAGAGGAGGAAGGGCAGCATCACCGGTCCGACCGCCAGCGCGATGGCGTAGATCCAGAAGCCCCAGATGTCCACGAGCATGATGGCCACGCACAGCACGGCGATCACGATCGACATCGCCAGCGCCGCCACCATCTTGATGATCGACCCCTTGATGCAGTCGAAAGGGTTGAACATGCTGGCGTCGCAGTCGGGCATCAGCGACAGGCCGTACTTGCTGAACATCGACACGAGCGCGGTCGGCAGCGACACCGCCTCGGGCGAGTCGAACGAGATGCCGGCAATGCCTGCGAGGATGGCCTGTCCCACGTAGAGCGTGGCGTCGAAAATGGCGGGCACCACGCTCGTGAATCCGGCGATCATCACCCACACCAGCATGATGTGGACGGCGGTGTGGACCATGTCGTCCAGCTGGAATCCCCGCAGCGCCCAGCCCGTGCACTTGATGACGAAGAGCGCGAGCGCCATCGCGGTGAAGAGGGTTCCGGCCACCGTCATCAGCGCGTCGCCCTTGACCACGTCTGTCACCCGGTCGACGATCGCCTTTTCGTACTCCGTGACTTGTTGGAACGCGTCGCCCAGGCCCGCGTGGGCGGCGCCCGCAGCCGCCACCAGACCCAGTCCGACGGCCAGGGGAATCACCAGCGCGCGCTTGCTTGACATGCGTCGTCCTCAGAGGGCGGCCACGGCGGCGCCGGCCACGGTCGCAGCGGCTTGAGCCGCCTTCTGCACCACTTCGCCGACGCCCCCGCCGGCCGCAGAATTCACGATCGCGGAGGCGAACTTGCCGGTCGAGTAGAGCGTCGCGATGCCGACGATCATGAACACGAACATGCCCATGAGGTCGAAGAATCCGTTGACGGTGACGCTGACCTCCGGCACCGTGGTGGACCCGTGAGCGACGCCGAACATGATCTCCAGGCCCAGGAGGACGAGCGCCAGGTTGACCTTCGCCACGATCACATAGACGATGATCCCGAAGAAGAACTTCAGCCATCCGTCGAACAGGAAGGACAGTCGCTCGAAGAGCAGGAAGGGAATCGTGACCCAGCCGATCGCGAAGGCGATCTGGAAGCCCCAGAGCGTCCACAGCTCGACCAGCGTGGCGATGATGCCGAGGATGATCACGACGACGTAGGCCGCCAGCGTGGCCGGGATCGACAGGAACTCCCGGCCCAGGCAGCCGAGGTTGTCGCAGCCGGCGTTGAAGTCGCCCTGGATGGCCATCGTGAAGATCGCCTCGGCCATGCTCACCGAACCGTCGCGTCCGCTGATGCCGGTGCCAAGGACCTCGGCCACGTAGCGACCGCCCTCGAACATCGGCGGGAAGATGGCCTTGTAGCTGGTCAGCAGCACGTAGACGAAGAAGATCGTCATCATCAGCGTGAGCAGCTCCATCATGTCGAAGCCGCGCAGCGCGAAGCCGGCGAAGCGCCACACGAAGAGCCCGAGCGCCAGCCCGCTGAAGAGCACGTTGACGACCAGCTCGACCTGGGCCGTTCCGAGGGCGTTGCCCACGGCCGTGGTGATCTGGTCGGACACCCGTTCGAAGGCGAGGAAGATCTCGTGCAGCGCCGGAATGGGCGCCGCCTGGGCCGGGCCGGCCCAGGCGCACAGCAGCGCGGCCGATGCCGCACCGATCAGCAGGCGACGTGACGTCATGGGGCGATCGACCTTTCGAGCGAACTCGTCATCTGCCGGACCGCGGCACCGGTCTGCTGCAGCTGCACCTGCGCCCGTGCGCCATGCCGCAGCGCGGCGGCACGGACCTGTTCCTCGCGGGCCAGCGCCTCGAGCGCCGCGAGGTACAACTCGCACCGGCTGATCTCCACGGCGCGCCGGGCGGGGTCGCCCGGCTGGTCGCGCAGTGCAAGCAGCCGGAGCTGGATCTCCCTGACGAGGGCATCGCGGTCGGCAGAGGCGGCGGTCTGTGCACTCGCCCCGCTGCATGCGAGCGCCGCCCCGGCCAGGGCCAGCGGCAGCGCGATCCACCGAAGCCGGCGCGGGCTCACCGCAGCAGCCCCGGCGCCTGGGTGTCGCGCACCAGGCCCGCGCCGCCAAAGCGTTCGGGCCCGGCCAGGCGGGCCAGCGACGCCTGCTGGGATGATTGCAGCGCGGCCAGTTCGCTTCGCAGTCCCGCGAGTTGCGAGGCGGCCGAACGCGCATCGGCCACGTCGATCGCCGCGCCGCGCGCGACGACAGACGTCAGCCCGGCCAGCCGCTGCGCCATCGCGGCGCCGGCTTCGCGAACCTGGAGCAGGTCGTGACTCTGCCGTTCGGCACGGGCGCGCAGTTGGTCGAATGCCTCGCGGATGCCCTGATGCGATGTTGTCGCGTGGGGCGATGACGTGAGGGCCTCGACGCGCCGCAACAGCAAGCCGGCTTCGGCCGGGCGCGCCAGTGCCAGCAGCGGATCGATGGCCAATGCGCTGGCCTGGGGGCCCAGGGTGTTGGCCAGGTCCGCCAAGGGCCCGGCGGCAGGTGCTCCCGCCGCTGCGGGCCTGCCGCCCCCGGCGCCACCCCGAAGGCCCCGGCCGAGCAGGGCGGCGGCCGGGTCAACGTCGGGCACCTGCCGTTGTGCGGCCACCAGCGCGGCGAAATGGCGGGCGATGCGGGCGTCGGCGGTGGCGTCCAGCGTGGCGGTCGTGGGCATTCCGGCGGCGGACGGCTCCAGGCGCGACAAGCCGTTGGCGGGCGCTCCCGTGACCTCGGCGATGTACGCCTCCAGCAGGGCCAGGACCTCGGCCCACCCCTGCGGGTTGGCGGCGATCGCCGACTGCGGCACGGCGTCGATCTCGGCCAGCACCTCGTCCAGTTCGTCGCCAGCGGCCGGCATGGCAAGCGCGGCCAGGGCAAGGGTCGCGGCGGCGATCGCCCGAGGGATGCGCAACGGGCTCACTTCAGAATTCCTTCCTCGCGGAAGCGCTGCAGCGTCAGCCGCATGCCGCGTTCGTAACCGTGTTCCTCGATGAGCGCCGTGCGGATGGCGGCCTCGCGCGGATGCGAGGTGTTCATCACGTACTGCTCCGGCTCGACAGTCAGGTTGACCACCTTGGCGATGCCGATCTCGGGCTGGACGATGAAGGCCTGCCGCTTGGGCACGAGGCCGCGGATGGCCTCGCACTCGCCCTGCTGCAAAAAAGGGAAGGTCTCGAGGTAGAGGTCGTCGTCCATCTTCGGGTCCGCCATGAACACGAAGGTGCTGGCGGCGCTGCGCACCGCGGCCCAGTTGTCGGTGCGCAGCAGTTCTTCGGGGGACTGCGTCCAGAGCTGGACGCCTGCGCCCCATTTGCCCCAGGTGCGAACCTTGGACACGAGATACTCGGCGAACACCTTCAGGCGCAGTGCATGGTGGCATTCGTCGACGTGGAGTTCCTTCGGGATGCCGCGCCGCCGCGGGTCCTCGAAGGCCCGGGTGATGCGGTAGAACAGTTCCAGCAGCAGGGGCCCCATGGCATCGGCGTCGTCCCGCACCGCCTGCAGGTTGTAGACGGCCACCCGTTTGTCCAGGCCACCGGCACCGTCCTCGACCGCCGCAAAGAGCGGGGCATAGCGGCCGGACATCTGCGGGTCGTTGCCGCGGGTCCAGCGGGTGAACTTCTGGGCCAGCTGCATGGGCATGTGCGCCACCAGCGAATCGAGGGTGCGCATCTCGGGCGGCAGCAGCAAGGTCTTGCGAATGGCGCTGTCGAGGTACTCCTGCTCGTTGTGCGCGAGCTGCTGCAGGCCGGGGTCGTCGTTGGCTCGCATCATCTCGACCAGCAGTTCGGTCATGTGCACGATGAACCCGATGTCGCCGTCGCCCTGGTAGTTGACGAAGGGGTTGAGGCCGTGGCGGCCGTCGGCGGTGACGCGGAAGATGCCGCCGTCCGCCCCGAAGGCCTGGGCGAGGGTTTCGGTGCCCGGGTCGATGTCGATGGCCCGGATGACGCCGCCGTACTTCAGGAAGTGCGTGGCCAGGGTGTTCTTGAAGAAGGTCTTGCCGCTGCGGATCGGCCCGATGCCGACGAGCATCGCGCGCCCGCCGATGAAGTTGCTGAAGAAGAAGGGGCGGCCATCGCGGCTCTCCATCACGTACTGGGCCTCCTCGCCGCCGAGGTCCTCGACGTGCGGTTGGCCGAGGGCGCTCTGGTAGACGAGCGCGGCCGCGGCGCTCTGGGTGCCGTTCAGGATCATGTCCCGCATGCTCTTGTGCTGCCCGCCAGGTTGCAGCGTCTGGTACGCGTAGGGCAGGTCCACGCCTTCCCACACGATCGACAGACCGACGTTGGAGCACGCACGGTCGAGCGACAGCACGGTCTCGCGCAGGCGGGCCGGATCCTGGTGGAAGGCGGCGACGAAGCTGTGCCCGTGGCCCCAGACCTCGTCGAGGGCCTCGGCCTCGCCCAGCTCCTCGATCTTCTGCGCGATGGCCGGCTTCATGGTCAGGCGCTTCTCGTGCAGCGAGCGCTCGCGGCCCTGCAGCACGTCCCAGGGGCTGAGTGCGCTGCGCTCGAGTTCCGTCTGCTTGCCGCGAAAGAGCATCGAGCGTCGGAACTCATTGAACGGCGTGAAGCGGTGCATCAGCACGTAGTTGCCGCGCAGCCGGGCAGGGGAGTCCTCGCCGTTGCCCCACAGGCCTTCGCGCACCGGGCTGCCGAGCCGGCTGACCGCACCGATCTTCACGTACTGGTACTCCGCGTCCTCGATCTTCAGCACGTCGAGGTTCGCCACGCGCAGGTGGCGCACGTCGCCGCTCGTGAGGAAGTGATCCCAGTTGGTGGCAGGCGGCGTCTCGAGCTGCGCGGTGTCGAGCCGGCGCGGCTGGAAGGTCGCGAGGAAGCGGGCGTGTGCCCAGATCTCCTCGATCTCCAGCGGCTCGGCCGACATCATCCCGGACCACTTCGCGGCCACCACCGAGAGCGCGTCGCGCAATGCCCATGACTGCCGTTCCAGCTGGTCGGCGATGAACATCAGCGCGTTGTCGCGCGACAGCGCCTGCTTGACGACACGCCGACTGGCGCCGCTGACCGCCGACATCGCGATGTGCTTGAGCATGCCGGCGATGTCGAGGCGGTTGGTGTTCTCGGGCGGGTGGATCTCGAAGTAGTGGATCAGGCGCGAGTTGCAGAGGTTGCGCTGGTTGAGGAACTCCGCCCGACGTTGCGACATCAGGTCACTGATCGGGTGGTCGCGCCGGGCGAGTGTCACCTGCGCGCCTTCGAAGTGCGTGTAGTACTGGGTGACCGAGATGTCCTTCGAGAGCTTGCCGTAGATGACGCGCGCGACCTGCATCAGCCCCTGGTGGTCGATCGGCGCCATGCCGTCGGGGTCGCGGCCCGACAGCTCGATGGCGCCGAGCAGGGACCCCGTCTTCGTCAGCACGAAGCCGTTGTAGACCCCGTAGCAGCTGTGCAGGTCGAGGACCGAGCCGATCTTCTCGCGCGCGCCCATGTGCAAGCTCCGGTGGGGCGTCAGACCGTGACGGTGCCGCCGAACTGGGTGACCCAGAAGGCGGCGTTCATGATGGCGAGCCCGGCCACCACCACCCGCAGCAGCGGGCCGAAGATGCCGTCCTTCGGCGCGAACACCCAGGTGCAGAACGCCGCGATGATGGAGATCACCACCACTGACTTGCCGAAGGGGCCGGTCATGAACGCGGTGAAGGAGTTGAGGAAGGCGGTGACCTTGCCGAAGTCCTGGGCCTGCGCGGAGGCGCTGGCAAAGGCGAGCATCAGCGCGGCGAAGGCTGGGGCGCGGCGGGTACGGGTCAGGGTTCGCATGGACGGGCTCCTTGGGATGAGGGGGTGGGTCGAGGGGCTCACTGCCGGGAGGGCAGCACCGTGACGGAACGGGGCGCGCGGGGCGCGGTGGTCCAGCGCACCGGCCGCCCGAGCGAGCGCTGCCACGCGATCAGGGCGCGCGGGTCGTCGTTGTAAATCGCGAAGAGCACGCCGAACAGCAGCGTGCCGATGGCCAGGCCGAAGAGCACCGGAATCTGCGTGACCATCGCGAAGCTGAAGACCGCGGCGCCGACGAACTGCTTGCTGGGGATGCCCCAGATCGTGTTCTCGCGGGCGAAGATCTTGACTTCCTGGAGGCTCTGCTCGGTGTTCTGGGCCATGGTGGGCAATGCGGGCGTTGAGTCGGACGGCGTGGCATTCGCCAGAGCTGTGCCAGGCCGCTGTCTCCCCGACCGACGGCCGACAAGACCTTGATTTGCTTGGCGAAACCGGCGGACGCGCGGCGCCCGGTCGGTGCGGCGGTGGGCGGACCCCCGTGCAGGAATCCGCACAAGGGCGACCCGCGCGTGCGGGTCGCCGGACGGGGTTCACCGCGTGTTCAGCCGCGCGGCCGCCTGCATCAGTTGCAGCCGGTTGCGCACACCGAAGCGCTTGCGAAGCTGCCGCATGTGGTAGTCCACGTTGTGCAGGCTGAGGCCCAGGAAGGCGGCGATGCCCTTGTCGCCCAGGCCGGTGGCCAGGCAGCGAAGGATGGATGTCTGCACCGGCGTGAGCTGATCGGTCACGGGCGCCGGCTCGTCGTCGACCGCGCAGTGCAACTGGTATTCGTGCACCGCGAGGGCGATCGTCCAGGCTTGTTCCAGCACCCCGTCGTCGAGCCAGCGGCTGCCCTTGCGACGCGACAGCAGGCCGACCATGTGGCGCTCGTAGAGGCGAAACCCCGGGAGGCCGAACAACACGCCGCTGTGCATGCCGGTGCGACGCAGTTCGGCCACGAAGTGGGCGACGCGGGCGCGAGGTGCGTCGAGTGGCGCGCGGCGCTCCAGTTCGTCGACGTGCCAGACGCAGGGCAGGCTCGAGCGGGTGGCCTCGTGAAGCCGGGCGTCGACTTCGAAGAAGCCCTCTTCCACATACCGGCGCGCCCACGAGGGGTCCGTCCAGGTCGTGCAGTACGACAGCGGCTCGGGCTGGCTGCGCTGCAGGGACACCTGGCAGTAGCCCAGCCATTGGAAGCCGATCTCGGCGAGCAGGCTGCGCACCAGCCGTTCACGCGCACCCGGGCCGTCGGCATGCATCAGCTGGCGCAGCAGCGTGGGCAGGGGCATGACTCGATCATCCGGGGGTGAAGGGACCTGCGGGACCGGCTTCGGCGGGGCGTCGTACAGACGGACGTCCGTGCGCAAGGGTCGCCGCGGCATCGGCGGCGGAAGCAGCCGGCATTCCGGCCGGGTCGGGGTGTCGATGGTCATGGTGGCCTCCCTGTGTTGAATCGAACACGGCTCCTCCCCACCGCGTTGCACCCGTCGTGGGGGCGCGTGCGGGTGATCGCGGCGCGGGGCCGCGATCGGTCAAACCATTCCGGCCATGCAACGCAGGCGGACGTAGCGGGCAATCTCCTCCAGCACGCTGGCCAGGCTCTCGCGCAGGTCGTCGAAGTGACCGTTCGGCTCGCGCGTCGCCTCGTTCATGTAGAGCGCGCGGTTCACCTCGACCTGCAGGCTGTGCCGGCCGGCGGACGGATCGCCTGCCATGCGCACCAGCTCCTGGCCGCTGTACGGATCGTTCACGGCGACCCGATACCCGTGGGCGCCGATGGCCCTGCGGACCACCTCCACGAACTCCGGGTCGCAGCTGGTGCCGTGACGGTCGCCCAGCACGAAGTCGGCGAGCGGGGTGGCGGACTCCACGCCCAGGCGTGCGTACGCGTCGTGCGGCATCGAATGCAGGTTGAGGTGCCAGCACGCACCGTGCCGCTGGACCGCGCGCGACAGCGCGCCGGAGAGCGCAGCGTGGTAACGCGCCCAGTAGTGCTGGATGCGGTGCTGTACTTCCTCGACGCTCAGGCGCCGGTCGTAGATGGCGGCCTCGGCGCGGACGTTGCGCCAGATGAGGCCGAAGCCCAGCTGCGACTTGCGGCTCGGGTTCAGCGGCCGAGGCCACGGCGTGTGCAGCAGTGTCGGGTCCAGGTCGTCCAGCGGTCGGTTCGCATCGATGTACGTGCGCGGAAAGTGCGCGAGCACGAGTGTCGCGCCCACCTCCGGTGCGTGGCCCCACAGGCGGTCGACGTGGGTGTCTTCGGCCATGCGAAGTTCGGCTCGCGGGATCGCGTGGCGGAAGTCGTCCGGGTAGTGCACGCCGCTGTGGGGCGAGTCGCACACCAGCGGCAGCTCCAGCCCCTCGCGTCCCTCGAGGACGGAGATGCAGTCCATGGTCATGTCGGTCGCGATGCAGGTGCGCTCACAAGGTGATGTTGGCGACCTGCACGGTCTTGCGGAACTGCGCCAGCCAGTCGGCGATCAGGCGCTGGAATTCCTCGGGCGAGCTGGGCGAGGGGGTGCCGGCCACGGCCTCCACCTTCTGCAGGAAGGCCGGGGTGCGCATCGCCTGGAGCGACGCCTCGTTGAGGCGGGCAACGACCTCGCGCGGCGTGCCGGCCGGCGCCACGAGGCCGAACCAGAGCGGCTGGCTGACGGCCTCGAAGCCGAGCTCCTTGAAGGTGGGCACGTCGGGCAGGCCGGGCACCCGGCGGACGTCGCGCACGGCCAGCGCACGCAGGCGCCCGCTCTTGATGTGCGGCAGCAGCGAGGGGATGTTGTCGCTCGCCACCTGCACCTGTCCGCCGAACAGGTCGTTCAGGATGCCGCCGCTGCCGCGGTACGGCACGTGCAGGAACTTCACGCCGGCCAGGTGGGCGAACTGCTCGAGCAGCACGTGGCCGGCCGAGCCGGCGCCGGGGCTCGCGAAGGACACGGTGTCCGGCGCGCCCTTGGCCTGCTGGATCAGGTCCTTCAGGCTCTTGATCGGGGAGTTGGCCAACACGACCGTCGCACTGGGCAGCGTCACGATGGTCGTGACGGGGGCGAAGTCCTTCAGCGGGTCATAGCGCAACGCCTTGTTGACGGCCGGGTTCGACACCAGGGTGCTGACCGACGCGAGACCGAGCACATGGCCATCCGGCTTGGCCCGGGCGACCGCTTCGGCGCCGATGGCGCCGCCGCTGCCCGAGCGGTTCTCCACGATCACCGGCTGACCCAGCAGCTTGGCCAGTTCGTCGCCGAGCGCGCGCGAGAAGTAGTCGGTGTTGCTGCCGGCGGCGAACGGGTCGACGATGGTGATCGCCCGTTCGGGGAAGGCGGCGGGCGTGGCCGCGCGTGTGGCGCCACTGACGCCGAGCATTCCGAATGCGGAGGTGGAAAGAACGACCTGGCGGCGGCTGATGGACATCACGGACTCGCTTTCTGGTAAGGGTTCCAAAACGACAGCGCGGACTGTGCGCGCGCCCTGCACAGGCGTCCATCGACGAACTGTCACAAAGCCATGTCGTGATGTAATACCTACGTGCGCATCCTTTCGCCGTCGCTGATCGAGCTCCATGCCTTCGTCGCGGTTGCCGAGACCGGGACGTTCTCGCGCGCGGCCGAGCGGCTGTCCGTGACGCAAGGCGCCATCAGTCGCGCCGTGCTGCGGCTGGAGGCCCGCCTCGGCATCGTGCTGCTGGAGCGAGGCCCCAACGGGGCGCAGCCGACGCCCGAGGGGCGCGTGTACTACGAGCAGGTCCACCCCGCGCTGGCCGTGCTCGAAGCCGCGGTGCCGGCCCGACGCCATGACCGTTCCCTGCGCTCGCTGCGGCTGGCGGCGATCTCCTCGCTCAACATGCGCTGGCTCGTGCCCCGCATGGCGTCGCTGCACGCGGCTCACCCCGACCTGGACATCGTCTTCAAGCCGTACTGGAAGGACGACGACTTCCGCCGGGAAGACGTCGACTGCTGGATCCAGACGCGGCTCACCTCCACCAGCCGCTGGCCTTCCCATGTGCAGGCGACGTACATCATCGGGCGGGAGATCGTTCCGGTGTGCCACCCGAGCGTGGCCGAGCGCGTGCGCGAGCCCGCGGACGTGCTGCGTTTTCCGCTGCTGCACCACACCAACTACCCGGACAACTGGGCGCTGTGGTGCGACACCCATCGGGTCAACCTGACGGGCACCCGCATGGGCCCCGGCTTCGACCTGGCCGCAGGCCTCATCGAGGCGGCCGCGGCCAACCTCGGCATCGCGGTGGTCCAGCGCTGCCTGATCGAGCACGACCTGGCCCAGGGGCGCATCGCGGTGCCCCTGGACCTGCCCATCTCCACCAACCGCGGCTACTACCTGTGCGTGCCGAAGGCCCGGACCGAAACGCCGCAGCTCGCGGCCTTTCGCGACTGGCTGCTCATGCAGGCCCGGAGCTGAGGGGCAGCGGCTCCTCTTCGATTCCGGAGGGCGCCTCAGCCGCGGCCGTCGCCCCGTCGAGTGCCCGGGCATAGGCGTCCAGGCCGTGGCGGGCCACGGCGTCGGCCAGGGTTGGCGACTCGGCGGCATGCTGCAGCATCGCGGCGATCACCATGGACAGGTCCGGCCGCATCTTCGTGCGCTTCTGCACCTCGGCGCGGACCCGCGTCACCGTGGCAAGGGTCAGGTCGTCGATCGGGATCCAGCGCTCGGCCTGCCGGGGCGCACGCGCCTTGGGCGGCTGGGCCGTCTTCTTGCGCGCGCGGCGGCGCGGTTCCTGAGAGGGCGTCGTGCCGTTCACGCCATTCGCTGCTTCAGTCATCTCGAGGGCTCCTGTTCGGTCGTCATGCGTGGAAGATGCCCGCCCAAAAGAAGCAAGGCGCTGACTGGATGTCAGCGCCTTGCGATCGGCACACCGGCCTCCGAACGGACTACTGTCCGCGGAGATTGCCGCCGGGTGTCGATGTCAGGCAGGCACACCGTCAATTGCTAAAAAGCATGACGATGGCTTGCCCCCTATGCTTACTTCGTGCCAGGGTCGCGCTGCTCCTTCTGTGCGATGGTGGCAGGCCAGCCCAGCCCCGCTCCGATGAAGAGGACGAACAGGCCGACTCCGCCCAAAAGGGATGGGACGACGCGGTCAAACGCGAGGTCGAAGCCCGCCGCGAAGATCGGCTGGCAAGCCGACATCGGGGTGGTCTTGCTGACCGGAGCGCGAAGTGCGAGAAAGTACCAGAGCTGCGGCAGGAAGCCGAGGACTGCAACGAGCGCGAGCCACGGCAGGTGGCCGGGGGCTACCTGATCGAAGTCGAACTCCACTTTCTCGAACGGGCCGATGGGCACGATCCACAGCGCTGCGGTAACGGGCGTTCCCAGCAGTGACTGATAGAACATTGTCACGTACGAGTTCTCCTTGCGGAGTTGGGCCCGGCGACCGAAGTGCTGGTTGAGCGCGGTGCAGATGGAGGCACCGCACACGATGACGGTACCTGTCAGGAACAGCGGAAGGTCGTCCACGTCCGTGTCCAGCAGCAGCAGGCCAAGCCCGCAGAGCGTGGCAGCGGTGGAGAGGAGGACCCACATCAGCTTGCTGATGTGTTCGCTGAACAGCGGCGCCAGCATCAGTGCGAACATCGGCCAAGTGGCTTGGCCGATGGCAGCGAGCTGGGCTCCGGTCAGGTACTCGGTGCTCACGAACACACCGATGGTGGTTCCGAGCATCAACACACCGCGAAGCAGTTGTTCCCCGGGCTTGATCGGCTTGAAGCGGGACAAGATGCCCCACTTCGCGCCGGCCGGCTTGGGCACGTACCAGAGCACGAGCCCGACGCTGATCAACAGCGCACCGGTGTACCTCAGAGACAGCAGGAGTTCAGTTGAGTAACCGACCTCCCGCAACTGCTTGATCGAGCATTGCAGAAGCGCCGTTCCGATGGCTGCTGCAATGGCGTAGCCCGCGGGTCCGGAGAACCACGGCTCGGACTTAGGCTGGACCGACATGCGTCGATCACCACCTTTCTTCTCGTTGTGTGGGACGGTGTGTGCAGCCGGACGCCGCGCGCAGAGGCGCGGCGTCCGGACGGTTCGTCAGATGAACGGGTTGGACGGCAGAAGCTGAAGCTTCTGCTGTGTCTCCCGATGCCAGACGAAGGGCAGGACCTGGTTGTGCCGGGTCTGCCAGGCGAGCTTTCGGGCCGCTTGCCGGAACCGCTCGCGCGGCAACCAGTTGACGACCTGTTCGCCCTCGAAGATGACCCGGTCCAGGTTGTCTTCGGACAGCGGCACGATCTGGTAACCCAGCGCGCGCAGCATGTCGGGGATTCCGTTGACCGTGGCATTCAGGCCGGCCTGAGCCTGGAAGCCGAGCTTCCAAGCCAGCTCCAGCATGGCCGGGCGCATGGCGGGGTAGACCCCGCGCACGCCCTTGCCGACTGCGGCGCGAGCCGCCACGGCGACCGGGTAGACCAGGTCGAGCGGCGGGCTGGCGACGAGCTTGAGCGGGTCGACCTCGAGACGCTTGTCGAGCATCTTGAGGTTGTCGGCCCGCTTGAGCGCGACGGTGACAACGGGCTTGAACTCGTCCGGCAGGTACGGGTTGACGAATGCTCCTGCGAGCACGTACGTGTCGAACGGGTAGTACTCCAGGTTCGCCGGGTTGATGCGAGCGCGCCGGTAGGCGTGCTGCGTGACCTTCAGAACCTGGTTGCGGAGGGCCTCGTCCGCGATGCGGAGTTCGCCCTTGAACGCCTCCGTCTCGAGCAGTCGGACCTGGAGGGTCCGCTGCGGCAGGACAGTGCTACGCACTGGCCTCACTTCCCTTCGTTGGAGGATCCCCATCCCGGCATGGGCCGGAACGGATGCGTCGGTCGACGCCCATCGGGCATAGGGCGGATGCCGATCTTGTCAAGGTGGCCCGCCCTGTGCGGATTCGCGCACAGCGGTCGGGGCCGCGCGCGATCCTTCGCACGGCGGCTCGGCGAGAGCGCCGGCAGCTGCCGGGAACGGGACGCGCCTCACAACCCGGAAGATGGGCCGCCTCTCCCCCTCGGGCAGCCCGAATGCAGTGGAGGTCGCCGCACGGTGCAGAGCGCCACGGTAACCATGTGCCGCACGCGATGGCACGGTGGTTGCGCTGCATCGCGCACCCCGTCATGGAGAGATGCGCGATGAACGTGATGAGCCTGCTCGCCCGTGCCCTGCAGTCCTTTGCCCACCCGCCGCCGCAGGCGCGGGCCGCCGTGCGCTGGCTCGTACTGGCCGCCCTGTCCGCCCTGGTCCTCCTCACGCTGCTGCCGGAGCGTTCTGTCGCTCAGCCGGCCGGGACGCAGCCCGTGCCGGTCAACCCGCTCAAGGTGGGCACCCTCGTCGAGTTCGATACCCGGGCGCAGACCGTCGGCGATGCCTTCAGCTCGATGCTGGAGCCCGTGCGGTACCGGGTCACTGACCGCACGGTGGATCCGATGGTCAGTGCGGAAGTGCTGCGGCGACGTGTGCCGCCGATCGCCGCACGCGCGGGCGTCATGCCGATCGAGCAGGCGCTCCTGCTGCTGATCGGCGATGACCACCGCCTGGTTGTCGACCATGCGCATCGCCTCGTGGCGATCGAGCGCCATGCCCCCGAACCCGTCAAGGAGCCGTGATGTACCGCTTTGCCTCATTGCACCGGGAGACCCGTTGCCGTCCGTCGTCGCGCGCCGTGTCCGTCGGCCTCGGCTTGCTGCTGGCCTTCTCGCTGTCGGCCTGCGCGGCCTGGCCCTGGGCCGAGCCTCCGCCGGCGAGGCCGAAGTCGTCCCGGGTCGTCGAGCGTGACCTCAGCGCTGGCGCGACGGACGCGGCAGGCTCGTCCATCCGCTGACGGCCGGAGGGCGTGTCACGGTGGATGGCCTTCCCGATCTTGCGTTGACCGAACGGCTGCTGGAGCCCGACGGGCCCCGGGCCGACCCGCGCCTGCCGAACCTGATGACCCTCTACCTGCGCGAGGTTCGTCGCTTCGGCCGGTTGCCGGCGGAACGCGAGTTCGAGCTGCTCGAGCGCATGGCGCAAGGCCACCAGGGTGCGCGGGAGGCGTTCATCTGCCACCACCTGGGCCTCGTCATCGCCATGGCCCGGCACTTCGGCAACCGGGGTCTCGAACTGCTCGATCTCATCGAAGAGGGCAACCTCGGCATGCTGGTGGCGCTCGGCAAGTTCGAGGCGGAGCGTGGCCTTCGGTTCTCCACCTATGCGGCCTGGTGGATCCGGTACTACCTGCAGACGGCCATCGCCACCCAGGTGCCGATCGTCCGGCCTCCGCTGCGGGTGCAGCAGCGCGCCGGGCGCGAGGCCTGGCAGCACTGGGTGGACAGCCACGAGGGACCGGACAGTGCGCCGCCGGAGTCGGCGGCGCCGCTGGTGACACCGGTGCCGCTCGACGACGCGCATGCCGACGGGCACACCACCGAGGCGGGCCTGCAGCAGCCGGACGTCTTCGACGAGGTCTCGGAGCGCCACGACGGGCCGCGCCTCGCCGCGTTGCTCCGCCAGCTCGTCGAGCAACTGCCACCGCGCCAGCGCGACGTCATCGTCGCGAGGTTCGGGTTGGACGGTCAGGACGAGTGCACGCTGCAGCAGCTGAGCGCCCGGGGCGGGGTCACCCGCGAACGGATTCGCCAGGTTCAGGTGGCAGCGCTCGACGCCTTGCGCGCCGCGCTGGAGGATGCCGGCGTGACGCGCGACGCCGCGCTGGCCTGACGGGCCGGGCCGGCCCGCAGGCTCACTGCATCATCGAGCAGGCGGTGTCGGCCGGCACGGCAAAGCTCACCGGCACCTCGCCGCGGAAGGTGGCGGGGTCGACGCTGAAGCGTGTCAGCTTGTCGTACAGGGTCTTGCGCGGAACGCTCAGCACCTCGGAGGCGCGGGTGACCGAGCCGCCGCACATGCGCAGGCATTGCTCGATGACCATGCGTTCGAAGGTCGCCACCAGCTGCGGCAGCGATTGCTGGGGCGCGGCCTCGGTGAGCCCGGTGTGCTCGGGCATGCCGAGCACATGGCGTTCGACGGCATTGCGAAGCTCCCGCACGTTGCCGGGCCAGTCGCGCGCCATGAGCCGGCACACGAAGTCGGGCGCCAGCTCGCCGTGGGCGAATCCATGATGGCGCGCTGCCTCCCGGGCGAAGGCCTCGGCCAGCAGCGGGATGTCGCCTCGGCGTTCGCGCAGCGGCGGCATCTCGAGCTCGATAACGTTGATGCGGTAGTACAGGTCCATGCGGAAGCGACCGGCGCGAGCCAGGGCGAGCAGGTCGTCCTTGGTGGCCGCGACGATGCGGCAGCTGAGCCGGATCGGTTCGTTGCCCCCGACCCGTTCGATGGTGCGTTGCTGCAGGGCGCGCAGCAACTTGACCTGCATCGACATCGGCATGCTTTCGATCTCGTCGAGGAACACGGTGCCGCCGGCCGCGTACTCCAGCTTGCCGATGCGCCGCTTGTTGGCGCCGGTGAACGCGCCGGCCTCGTGGCCGAAGAGTTCGCTCTCGAAGATGTTCTCCGGAATGGCGCCGCAGTTGATGGCGACGAAGCGCTTGTTCATGCGCGGCCCGAAGTCGTGGAGGCAGCGGGCCACCACCTCCTTGCCGCAGCCGGTCTCGGCCTTGACGAGCACGTCGGTGTCGATGCGCGCGAGGCGCAGCAGGGTCTGGCGCAGGCGGGCCACGGCCGGGTGGTTGCCGCGCAGCACCGACTGGATGGACGGCACGTCCTCGCCGGCGCGATGATCGTCCGCGTCCTCGATGTCACCGCGTGCCGCCAGGGTCGACTCGCGCGTGCGCAGCGCCTGCCTGCAGGCGAGCAGCAGGCGAGGCAGGCGTTCGCGTGTGAGCACGTCGCTCGCGCCACGGTGCACGGCCTCGACCGCCAGGGCCGCGTCGTTGCGTGCGCACAGGGCGATGAGCCCGAGCTGCGGGTCGGTCGCACGGCATTGGCTCAGCAGTTCCATGCCTTCGTGCACACCGGGCACGTCGAGGTCGGTGACCACGGCGCCTGCCATGCCGCAGGCCACGGCGGCCAGCACGTCCTCGGCGCTGTGGACCACATGAACATCGAGACCCCCCTCGCGCAGATGAGCCGCGAGTTCGGTGCGTTGCTGGCTGTCGAGGTGGAGAAGGATGACTTTCATGTGAAAGAGCGTACTGCCGATGCCTGCGCGGCACATCTACGAAAGCTCGTAGCGGGTTTGCCGGAATGCAGGTCGGGCAAAGCCTTGATCCACCGGGCGTGGCGCTCGCCCCCTTGGCGAATCGCGATCGCAACCTATACGCAAGGCAGCTGTATCCATCTGAAAGCGGCGGCCCTCCCCCTGGCCGATCAACGACACGAGGAGAACGAAGATGAGCGCGCAAGAACTGAGGGCGTGTCTGCAGGCGCTTCGGGCCCTGCGGGCCGACGAGGCGTCGGCGTCGCAAGCGCGGGCTGACATCGTCGAGCATGTGGTGCTGTGGGGCTTCGCCAGCCTGGTGGCCGACGGCAATGGTGGCCATGCCGACCTTGCCCGGGAAATCCTGGACGGCCTGGCGGCAGACCCGGTCGCCCGCTTCGGGGCCGACGATTGCATCACGCTGATGCGGAACCAGCGCGTGTGAAGCAGGCCTTGCCTCAGGGCCCGGGTGCACTACACCTTCGCCGCCGGCGTGATGGCGGCTCGCTCCCCTGGGGCACCGGTCATCGTGCCGGAGTCACCACGGCACGCTGCGGTGCGGGCGTGAGCCGGCTCGCAGCGCAAGGACGGTCGGCATGTCGCACCGCATCGGGTCCGCCGCCAGTGGGAAGGGCGGGTCCGGAAAGCCGCAGGGGATGATTCCCCTGCGGCTCTTTTCTTGGTCGTCCGAGCGGCGCTCGCGCCGGAAAAAGAAGAAAGGGACACAGCGACGAATCGCTGTGCCCCTTTCCCGGAGTACCCCGTCAGCATCGCCGACGGAGCCGTCATCCCCTCGTGTCACGACCTGTCGAGCGCGCGCCTACGCGGGGTAGGTCACACGTCCGAGCAGGGTGTTGCAGTTGAACGCAACGTCGAAGAACTCCGCGTTGCCGACGTGGCCCTTGCGGCGCCACGCCTTATCATTCACCTCGCCGTTCTCGAACATGCCGAGGACGCCGAGGATCGTGATCTCGTGCGTCACGACGACCAACGTCTTCGTGACCGAACGGGCCACAGCCGACAGGAAGCCGCCCGCGCGGTAGCCGCAGTCCACGAGGCTTTCGCCGCCGCGGTAGCGGTAGGTGGCGTCGGTAAAGGCCTGGGCGATGGACGGATCCTCGCGCAGGGCCTCCTCTCGAAGCGTCCCTTCCAGTTCACCCGCGTCACGCTCGCGCAGCTCCTCGTGCAGCTTGGCTGTCCCGAGGTCCAGGCCGAAGCCCGGCATGGCCGCCACGAACTTGGCCAGCGTCTGCTGCGTGCGCGGCAGGTCGCTGGTCAGCAGCATCAGTTGCTCCGACGAGGTGATGCCGGTGTCGCGCAGGTGCCGAGCGAGCCGCTCGCCCCCTGCGGTGCACTGGCGCACGCCTTCGTCGGTGAGACCCACCCGGTTGTGTCCGCTGATGACGGGTCCCTTGGAGAACTCCGTGCGGCCACCGACCTTGTACGGCAAGTGCTTCTCGACGTTGTCCGGCGTCTGCCCGTGCCGGATCAGGATGATCCGGCGCTCGCCGGCTCTGCGATTTTCTTCTTCGTTGACCGTCTTCACGAGCGATCAACTCCTCTCTTTCGATGGAATCGAGCTTCTCTTGCTGGACAGTCGGGGATGACGATGTCTGCGGGAAGCACCCGCAGGCGCAGCGGGTCTAGGCCGCGTCGGACGAATGTCAAGTGGCGATGGCCGCCAAAGAAAGAAGCCCCGGACTGCGCTTGCGCACAATCCGGGGCTCCCGGTTCCGAGCCGACCCGGCGGTGTCACCACCGTCGGGTCAGGTCAGTCGGTCACCGTGGTGCGTCAGCTCTGGAAGAGCTGGCGCGCCGCGTCCGGCCGATCGGTGCCCGCGTCGTACAGGTGCAGCGGCACCGCGTCGTCCGCCCACTGGCGGATGATGCGGTCCACGAAGCCCCATTCCAGCGTCACTTCGCTGGCCGGTGTCCAGAGCGCCGATCGCCCCGCGTACGCCTCCTGAAGGATGCGAGCGTGAGGGTGCGGGTCCTGTCCTCCGGCCGCGTGCAGCTGGATCTCGAGGGGCCGTCGGTCGGCGGCCTTCGGCGTCATCGTGGCGAGGCCGATGCGGTCGCTGCACCGCTTCCCCGCCTCGATGAACCACGGCACGCCTTGCCAGCGCGGCGTATCCACCCACAGCCGGATGCCGAAATAGGTTTCGGCCTGGCTATGGGGAGGAACGCCCAACTCGCCGAGGTACCCGACCTTGCCGTTTGCGGCGCGGTACTGGCCCCGGACGGTGTTGCCGATGCGAACGTGCCGAAGCACCTCCAGGCGAGCCTCCGCCCACGGCTGCCCCGGCTCCATCGCCAACGTGCACACCACCTTCATGAGGTGGCAGAACACGTCCTTGAGAAGTCCGGTGCGGTCGAAGTAAGGTGCCCGCTTGTCGATGCCACGGCCCTCGAGCGTGCTGACGCTCACACCGCTCACACTGAGCCGGTTCCAGAGCGCTGAACTCGGCGGGGTGGGGTGCTCGCCACGTGCGAGCGACCACAGCGACTGCTTGGCGAGGTAGTGGTCGTTGAACACGACCCGGTCCTCGCCCAGGAGCCGCCGAAGCCGATGCTGCAACGCAAGGCTGCTGACCTCGTCGTCACCGACCGGCTTCTCGACCACGACGATCGAGTTGCCGTGCGCGAGTCCCTCGTACATGAGGCCCTTCGCGATGTCGGCGATCACTGTCTGGCCCGCCGCCAGGTAGAAGATCACCCGTCGGCTTGCCGTCCAGCCGAGCCGGTCCCGAAGGACCGCGTAGTCGCTCAGCTTCTTCAGGTCCATGACGACGTGTTCCTCGTCGCCCCGGAGCTGGTCCGGGGTGACGGGGTTGCGGTCCACGGTGAAGATGCGGGTGTCGGTCGGCAGCAGGCGACGGTCGACCGCCTGCCTGGCGCCCTCCAGCACCTGCCCTTCGATGTAGTCTCCGCGCCCCATGAACACGACGTCGCATCCCTTCGGTTGCAACGCGGACGCGTCCACCGTGATGCACTGCTGTTCTGACAAGGCAATCGCCTCTTTCCTGGTCGGGCGATGCGGTCGGTCCGCATCGCTGTCTTCCATGAACTGGCTGCCCACAGACATCTCGGAACGCTGCAGGGCAGCGCACCCAGGTGGATGTCTGCCGAGCAGCGGGCGGGGTATAGGCCTGTCGCGCGCACTGTCAACCGCGGCTTGACGGCAGTGCCGTGTGCCCTATAGCCAGCGGGTCTGCCACGCAGGCCCACTGGGCCCGCGCCGGCGGATGAGGGAATCCGCTCGAATCGACAGGAAAGAAGGTGATGGACCGATGACAGGAGAACGTCCTGCATCGAGCCGGTCGCGCCTCACGGCACGGCTGGTGGCACTTGGCTCGCTCATGCTCGTGGTCGGCGGCGCTGCGGCGCAGGCCGGCAACACGGTGCTGGTGGCGGACATGGGGACGGCGCTCGGCGAGGTCAACGCCTTGCAGGGTCTCGTCCTGCGGCTGAACTTCGTGTTCTGGCCGACGGCAATCTTCGGAACGCTGGGCCTTCGTATCGCAGCAGCCCGGGGACGGAGCCACGGCATCCGGCTTCGGCCGGAGCCCGGTGCCGGCCCGTGGCACGGCCTGCGTTTCGCCATCGGATACGGGGCCACCGGTCTCGTGTTCGCCGGCACGACCTTGCTCAAGGAAGGTGGCAAGGCGCTGGGCACGGCCACGCTCTTCAGCAATGGGGGCGGGTTCGTGACCACGCTGCTGTCGCTTCGCTTCGGGCAAGGCACGCGCCGCGAACGTCTGCAGGATCTTGTACCGGCGGTCATCGGCATCACGGGCATGTACGTGGCAGTGGCCACGGGCGTGCCGATCGGCGAGTTCATGAACCTGCCGGTCGGACTGCTCGTCGGCGGCTGCGTGCTGCTCGGTGTGCTGGTGCTCGTGCAGCGCAAGACGTCGGATCGGGAGAGTGCCGCCAAGGGCAAGCTCTCGGCGTCGGCGAAGGTGCTGCTCTCGCTCAAGATCTCGACGGTGTTCGCACTGGCGGGGGGCGTGGTGAGCGCACTGCTGTACCTGGCGATGGTGCCTTCGCACGGCTGGATCATGCCGGACGCGGGCGCCTGGCGCGTCGGTGCAATGCTCGCGGTCTGCTACGCCGCGTCCCAGCTGCTTCTGCAGGCGGGACACGGATTCGGCAATCCGGGCATCACCGGTCCGATGATGTTCTGGGCGGTACCCATCGGCTACCTGCTCGATGAACTGCGGGGCGTCGACGGGTTCACACCGGAGCACCTCACGGGCACGGCGCTCATCGGCGTCGCGGCCGTGGTGTCGGTGGTCCTGACAATCCGGCGCAACAAGGCCAGGGACAAGGCGGCTGCTGGCCGCTGATCCCCGGCCGGTCCCTCCAGAGCGCGGCAGCATCCAGCTGCCGCGCTCTTCCTTTTCCGGCCCTGACAAGGCCGATGTCGGCCGCGTGCGGCCCGCCGCACGCGCCACGGCGACAGTGCGGAAAGCCGCACAGCCGGGTCTCGCCTCGGGGCGCGCTCGCTCTTCGCTAAGGTCCTGTGCGCATTCATTTTTTCTCGGGCGGCCGGCGGAACACAGGTCATGGCACCCACGTTGCGTTCGAGCGTGTCGAACCGCAACCTGCGAAAGCCGACGATGTCCTTGTTCGACAAACCCGGAGCCGCCATGGCCGCCAAGCTGGCAAGCAAGCTGGGCGCGGCGTCCGCGCGGCCGCGCAAGGCGGCTCCGCCGCGAGCGCCCGGCCCCGTCGAGGACGGCCTCGTGCCGGAGTCCGTGATCCAGAAAGTCAGGGCCCATTCGCGGCTCGACCTCCTGGCCGAGACCACGGCCGACCGCGCGCGGTGGTTCATCGCCTTCCTGCTGCTCGGCGGCATCACCTTCTTCGCCTGCCTCGGTTGGTATGTCGCCGACAGCCGCTTCGCCGACAACGTGCGCGTCGCCTGGGTCAAGCTCGATCCTTCGGGTGCCTACACCGTCGAGTTCGCCGACCAGGTGCGGCCCGTGGAGTTCTTCCAGACCACGCTCGAGTCGAAGCTCAGCGAGTTCGTCGAGAAGCGCTTCCGCAAGAGCGTGGCCACCATCACCAACGACTACCGGTTCGTCGGCTTCTTCCTGTCGCCCAAGCTGACCGCGCAGTTCCTGGGCGCCGACGACTTCAATGCCGCGCGCGTTGCGGCCGAACTCACCGAGTGCAAGACCCGTTGCCTCGAACGCGACGTGCGGGTGCGCGTGGTGCAGCACCGCACGCAGACGCCGCTGCGCATTCCCGATCGCGGCAACTCGACTCTCTACGAGACGCTCGTCTTCACCACCTTCACCGAGCGCAAGCCCGATGGGCAGGTGGTCGACCGGCGCAACGCCATCGTGCAGATCGGCTGGCGGATCAAGGGCAAGGACGAGATCGCCGCGAACAAGAACGCGCTCGTGGCGAACCCGCTCGGCCTCGAGATCCTCTCGCTTGACCTCAAGGAAGACCCGACCCCGGTGCCGCGGGACGAACGGTCCGGCACGTCCGCCGGCTGACGCTGGCCCCCCATGGAGCCCCTGACCCCGATGAAAACCCACCTGACCTCGACCGCCTTCATGCCCTCCGCGCGGGGCGCGCTGCCGCGACAGCTCGCCTTGACCTGGTTCGCCAGCTTCGCGTTGACGGCCGCGGCCCAGCAGACTCCCTTCGACCTCCCCCCGCGCGCTCCCGCGCCGGTCGTGGAAGCCGCACCCGTGGCGACGGAGACCGCGCCCGCACCGGTGCCACGCACCCTGCCGGCACGCGAGGCCGGGGTGGATGACGGGCCGTCGCCGGCTGCACGGCGGGCCGCAGTAGCCCGGATCCAGGCTCGGGCGGCCAACCGCCCCAGCACCAGCGAGCCGGCGCTCAGCTGCCGCACCGTGCACTGGCGGCCGGGCGACATCATCCGGCTGCATGCCCAGCCCTACAAACAGATCCACGTGGCGTTGCCCGAGAGCGGCATCGACGTGATCATGGGTGACAAGGAGCTGTGGGCCCTCGACTGGATCAACAACCGCATCTTCATCAAGCCGACCAGTCGGTCGAGCGAAGGGCGGGCCACGACCATCTCGGCCATCGGCCAGAGCGGCAACGCCTATGAGTTCCTCGTGAGCCGCGTGCCGGAAGGCGCGGAGCTCGCCCACTGCGTCTACATCGTGGCCGATGCAGGCCTCATCTCGCGTGCCAACTGGAGCAAGGCGGAGTCGCTGGGAACGGACGGCTCCGGCGCGATGGTCCGCGAACTCTCCACCCTGCGCGAGCGCAATGCGGAGCTCGAACGGCAGAACCGCGAAGGCCTGAAGGCCTACCGCAAGAAGCTCAACAGCAACTACGCCTGGGAGTCGGGCGCGTTCACCCGCTGGAACGGCGGCGAAGTCGAATCGGTCTATGACGACGGGCGCTTCACCTATGTGCGCGTGAAGGACGGTGCGCAGGGCCTGCTGTCCATCATGGCCGAGATCGACGGTCGGGCCACCTTGCTGGAGTACAGCTACGACGCGCCCACCCGCACGTACCAGATCAGCGGCATCTTCCCCAAGTTCACCATGCGTTCGGGTGAACAGACGATGAGCGTGCTGCGCAAAGCCGAGGGGGTCACGTCATGAATGCACCCGATCAGCCCTCCAGCCGGACGGACACCGAGCCGGCGTCGTTCAGTGATACGGTGACGCCGGCCACCGGCCCGGCCCCGGGGGACGAGCAGTCCTCACAGCACGGCAAGCGCGCGCTGGTGGTGGCGGTGCTGCTGGGTGGTCTGGTCGTGGGCGGCCTGCTGGTCGATGCATTTCGCACGCCGGCCCAACCGGCGAAGGCGGTGGACACGCAGGCCAAGCCGGCACCGGCCCAGGACGCCTTCGTCGATTTCGAGGCCAAGCAGCGCATGGAGGCGGCGCGCCTCGAAGCCGAGCGTCAGCGACGCGCCGCGCTCGACGCGCAACGCGGGGTCAAGCCGCGGGAAGAGCCGGTCGACGGCACGCCTCGCCCGAAGTCGCCCGAGCAGGAGCTTCGCGACGCGGCTCGCCTGGACGACCTGAAGCGTGCGCTGGCGGCCATCAAGTCGCAGGACATGGTGATCGACCGTGCCCGAGGCGAGGCGGCCGCTGCACCGAACGCAGCGGCCTCTGCCAGCGCAGGGCGTGGCGAGGCCACGCTCTCCCGCCTGCGCCATGCCATCGACCGCGTGAAGGGCGGAGGCGGAGGCGCCTCGACGGCCCCCGATCCGGTCGGGACCGGCGGCGGCGTCGGGGGTGGGTCCGTGTCGGCGGAGGGCGCGGGTGGCGGTGGTCGCTGGCTCGGTGCCTCGGCCACGGGCTTCGCCCGTGACATCCCGGGGGCCCAGGCGGCCAGCACGGTCGTCGGGCAATCGGCCACGCGCCGCCGTGAACGGGGCGAGCCGCCACGCGAGGGCGAGTACCTCGTGCCGGTCGGAACGGTGATGGCCGCGGTGCTCGACATGGAGGTCAACTCCGACTGGGAGGGGCGCTGGCGCGCGATGATCGCGCGCGACATCTATGACATCAACCAGGATGTCATCCTGATCCCCAAGGGCACGCGGGTGCTCGGCACGTCGGTGCGGCCCAAGCCGGTCAACGAGGCGATCAACGAACGCATGGCCCTGGCGGCGCAGTGGCTGGTCCTGCCCAACGGCGCCCGCATCGACCTGACGCGGAGCTCGATGCTGGATGCGGGCGGTGTGGCTGCCATCGACGGCGACGTCAACCGCCACTTCCTCGCCACCCTGGGCGGCGTAGTGGCGTACGGCGTGATCGGCGGCTGGGGCGCGGCAGAGGCCGTCAAGCGCACGGACAGCAACACCGCGGTGGCCGCTGCGAGCGTCATCGGCGGTGGGCGGACCGCGGGCGCGGAGATCGCACTCGGGCTTGCCGACATCGGCAAGCGGGTGGCCTCGCGCTACCTCAATCTCGTGCCGACGATCACGATCCAGCCGGGCACGCCGATGAACGTCTTCCTGGACGACGAGATGGTGCTGCAGGCCTGGGCGCCCATCGACGAGTTCGCCCCGGCCGTGACCCGGCCTTGAGGACGGCGACATGGACGAGCCCATGCCCGCCCCCTGGCTGCAACGCCTGCGGCAGTGGTGCCAGCGCATCGCGGACGGCGACTATGAGCACGCCCAGCTGCGCCTGACCTTGCTGCCCTACGTGACGGCCTGCTCGCCGCTCATCGGCATGAGCGTGTTCGCGCCGCCCTGGTTGGCCTGGGCCATGGCACTGCCGGCCATGCTGGCGCTGTATCACGTGGCCGCGGCCCTGGAGGACGACCTGTTCCAGGTCAATGCAGCCCGAGGTTTCGGCGCCTATGTGCTGCCGCTCAACCTGCTCCTGCTGCTGTGGTGCGCTGCGCTCAGCCTCGCCGGGCGGGCGGGCGAGATCGCGACAACCGCCTTTCCCTACACCGCGGTGCTGTGCGTCATGGTGGCGCCGACGGTGCGTCGGGATCGCGGCCGCCTGTCACGCCGCTGGCCCTTGCGCTGGACCTTCGTCGCGGTGGCGGCGGCCGCGATCACCGTTCATGGGCTGAGGGCACTGGCTGGAGGTGCGGCATGAGGTCCGGTCGGCTGCTGCTCGCGCTGGCGTGCTCGGGGTTCGTGGACCATGCCGCGGCGGCGATGTACCGCTGTCCCTCGGGACAAATCGGTCGCCCGCCCGTCGTGACCAACCTGCTGGCGGAGGCGGATGCGCGTGCGCGCGCCTGCGAACCGGTCGCCGTGCGCGCGTCCCCGCTCGACGTGGTGACCGCACCGCCGTCACGGCAGGCCACGCCCGCCGCCGTGCGGCCTGACGCGCCCCGCTTGACGCCCGTGGCGCACCGCGTCGACCCGGCCGACCAGCGCGTGCGGGACACGCAGCGTCGGGCGATTCTGGAGGCCGAGTTGCGCACAGAGGAAGAAGCACTCGGCCGGGCACGGCAGTCGGGCGGGGGCGAAGAGGTCGAACGCCGCGCTGCCCGACACCAAGAGAACGTCGAGGCGCTGCGGCGCGAACTCGGCCGCCTGCGCTGACATGGCAAGCGTCGACCCGCAAAGCGTGCAGGCGCAGAACGCGGTGCGGCTGCAGTGGGAGCTGGTGCGCCACTATCTGCTGCCCATCTCGCCCTTCTTCGCGCTCGAGGGCGTGACCGGCATCTTCGTGAACCGCTTCGACAGCGTCTACATCATGCGGCACGGGGAGTTCCAGCGGGTGGACGCTCGCTGGCAGAACGAGTTCCACTTCGTCACGGCCATCGAGCAGATCGCCAACGCGCTGGGCCAGGAAGTTCATCCGATCGAGCGCCCGCTGCTCGATGCGCGGCTCGACGATGGTTCACGGATCAACGCCGTGCTCGCGCCGACCGGCGTGGCGGGCAGCAACATGACCGTGCGGCTGTTTCCCAAGCTGCGCTACACCGCCGAGGCGCTGATGAAAGCCGGGTCGTTCGACGCGTCGATGTTCGAATACCTGCGGCTGGCGATGCTCAACCGTTTCAACATCCTGGTGTCGGGCGGCACGGGCAGCGGCAAGACGACGCTGCTCAACGCCGTGTCGAACTTCATTCCGCGCGACGACCGGATCATCAGCATCGAGGACACCGCCGAGCTGCAGATCGACAGCGACCACTGGGTGGCGCTGGAAGCGCCGCACCGCTTCGTCAAGGACGTGGAGCCGCTCACGATGAGCCGCCTCGTGAAGAACGCGCTGCGCATGGAACCGCAGCGCCTGATCGTCGGCGAAGTGCGCGACGGCGCCGCGGCCGAAGCGCTGCTCACCGCGGCCAACACCGGCCACTCCGGCATCCTGTCCACCATCCATGCGAACAGTGCCCTGGACACCATCGACCGCTTGACCAATCTCGCGGCGGCCGGCTTCGCGGCGATTCCCTACGAGCATGTGCAGCGACAGGTGCGCAACAACCTCGACGTCATCGTGCACGCCCAGAAGACGCCGCACCATGGGCGCCGCGTCGTGGAGATCGCCGAACTGGACGACGGCGAGTTCAGGGTGCTGTGGCAGTGGGACTACGCGACGGGACGCCACGAGGCGGTCCGGGCACCCTCGATGCGCCGCATGCACTACACGCGCCCGGCGTGAGCCCGGCAAAGGAGACCGCATGGACGAGATGACCCAGGCCGCCGGCCGTTTCGTGATCGCCGCGATGCGCTGGTCCACCCCCTGGTGGTGGGTGTGTGCCGCGGCGGCGGCCACGACGCTTGCGCTGCTCAACGTGCTGCCGTTGCGCGTCCCCCCGGCGCGCGAGGAGGAGTACGGACTGATGGACGTGCTCAAGATCGGTCTGCGCAACGTCGCGGTGATCGGCCTCGTGGTGCTGTGCCTCGTCTACTGGCCCGCGATGTACTTCGGCACGCTGGCGACCCTGGGCAACTCGTCCGATCAGGGGCATCAGTGGTTCGTCGACTATGTGTCGCGGCAGGCGTGGCGCTGGGGCTGGCTGATCCCGCTCGGCATCATCGCCGGGCTAGCCTGGCGGGTGGCGTCCGCACGCTACATCACCCCCTGGCTG
Source organism: Rhizobacter sp. LjRoot28 (assembly GCF_964253025.1). Classification (NCBI taxonomy): domain Bacteria; kingdom Pseudomonadati; phylum Pseudomonadota; class Betaproteobacteria; order Burkholderiales; family Sphaerotilaceae; genus Rhizobacter; species Rhizobacter sp. LjRoot28. The sequence continues at coordinate 3,761,900 of NZ_CAXUQC020000001.1, read as the reverse complement.
TCGCGGCAGTGGCAGCGGCTGCTGGTTCGTCAGGAGGACCACAAGCAGAGCGACATGCGGGTCGAGGTGGGCAAGCTCAAGGCGAGGGACTTCCCGCCGCGCCAGCACTACCGCGACGGGCAGGTCTTCATCGGCCTTGATGCGGAGGGGCAGCCGACCTACCTCGACGCCAAGACCTTTCGCGCGACGCACATGCAGGTGGTCGGCCCCACCCGCTTCGGCAAGGGCGTCGTGCTCGGCGTGATGATCGAGCAGGCCATCCGGCAGGGCCACGGGGTGGTGTACATCGACCCGAAGGCGGATGCCTTCCTGCCCTACATCATGGCCGAGGCCTGCGAGCGGGCGGGACGCCGTTTCATCTACATCGACCTCGCCAGCGAGGACACGCGCTGGGCGCCGTTCGAGGGCGGGACGGAACGTGACCGGCGGGCCCGCATCGTCAATTGCTTCGGGCTGAACAACACGGGGGACGGTTCGGACTTCTACAAGTCGAAGGAGCGCGCCATCCTCGACACCATCATGCCGAAGTCGGGCACGAGCATCGCAGGGTTGAAGGCCGCACTGGAGCAACGGGGCGAGGACGGCAAGCCGCTCAAGGAGAGCGCCAACCGGCTGTACGACGGCCTGGTGGAGTTCGGCGTGATGCCCTCGCTGAACCCCAAGAAGGGCGGCGGCAACAAGGTGGCCGAGGCGCTGAAGTCGGGAGCGAGCATCTATGTGCGCGGCTCGCTGGACGACGCCACCTTGAAGCGGGCGACCCAGGTGTTCATCACCGAGGTGATCCAGGAGGCGCGGCGGCTGGGCCCCGAGCGGCCGCACCACCTCACGCTGGCGGTCGACGAACTGAAGTTCATGATCTCCCAGGAGATCAGCGACGCGCTCGCCACCATCGCAGGCTTCAACGTCAACATGGTGCTGCTGCACCAGTCGATCCGCGATCTTCGGGGCCCGGAGGATCGGACCTTGAACGTGGACGCGCTGGAGTCGGGCGTCATCGTCAACTGCCAGATCAAGTTGCTGTACCGCGCCTCCGACCCCGAGACGGCGGAATGGGCGAGTCTGCTGTCGGGCACGAAGATCGTGCGCACGACCAAGTCGCAGACGGTGGAACACAACCGGTTCGGCGGCGAGGCGTACACCGCCTCGCGCATGCTGTACGACCTGGAGGTGCCCATCATCACGCAGAACGAGATGCTCAGCCTGTCGCCGCGGGTGGGCGTGCTGTTCGCTCCCGACCGGCTGGCCTCCGTGGTCTTCACCTGCTTCGTGCCGGCCGATACCAAGCGCGTGCTGTACCAACGGCCACAGGACAAGCTGGCGGCACCCTCTGCGGTCGCAGCCGGCGCGGCCTCCGGTGCTGGGGCTCGCACGCCCTCTGTCGCGCTTGATGCAGCAGCGGTTGCGCCCACGGCAACACCTGGCGCTCTCATTCCGTCGCCGTCGGTTCGTGATGAGGACGCCGCCCCCGGGCGCGTCGCCTCGACCGGTGCGGTGCCCGCGCAAGAGGGCGTGGCACAAGTCGTCGCCCCCGCGGCCTTCAGGGAGCGGGCCGACGCCGAGATCGTGGGAATCTTGCCGGATGCGATGCCTTCAACGGCCAACCGGGCGGCACCGCCGGCGTCGGGAGGGCCGCGGTCCCACCCCGGTGAACCGCCCGCGTCCATGAAGCCCGTCGAGATGCGATCGACGGGCGCATTGACTCAAACCGTTGCGCCGCCGGCGCGGCCGGAACCGTCACTGCCACCGCAAGCGTCGTCGACGCCGACCTTTGAGCCAGCGGCACCGCCACCGACGGGGCGGACGGCCTCGGCCGAAACGGCGGACCGGCCGCAAGGACGGCCGTCGCCTGCCCAGCCGGCTCCGCCGCAGCGGTCCCCTCGACCGCCTTCGGGGCCGACGCCCCAGGCGGCAAAGGCTGCGGGGTCGTCGCCAGGGGCGGCTCGGCCGACGCAGTCGAGCGAGCCGCTCCGTTCCACGACGCCCCCACCGGCCGGACCTGAACAGCGCGTCGCGCAGCAGACAGTACCCTCGCGGGCCGGCGCAGCGCAAGCAAAGCAAGGTGCCGCCAAGCCGCCCCAGCCGCCAAAGGGCACGCCCCAGCGAGCCGGCCCGGAGCCTGCCAAGGCACCGGACCGTGGTCGTTCGACGCACGATGGGGCCGGCCGGCAAGGGGCGTCGCATCCGACTGCACAGGCGAAGGCGCCGCCGATCGGCGTCACCCCACGTGCCAAGGCCGAATCCGCGCCGGCGGCTGCCGCCTCGGTTGCGAGTCCGATCGCCTCGGCGAAGGAACCGCGCGTCGCGTCGAATGGCGAGGGTCCTGGAGCGACTGCAGGGCCGGGCAAGAACCCGGGACGGGAGATCGCCGCAGCCGGAGCTGCCGAGGGACGAGACGCCCGCCCGGACGCTCACCCCGCGCCCTGATGCCGGCCGCAGGCCCGGTCAGCCCCGCCGCTTCGCGGTGGACCTGGCGGGTTTGCCCAGCCGCTTGAGAGCCGGACCCAGGGCTTGCCGGGTCTTGAAGTACTCGGCCCAGGGATCGGCCGTCAGGAAGGAAAGGTGCTCGCGTGCCGTGGCAACGGTCCAGTGGGCACCGCTCTTCAGGGACGGCAGGTCCTCCCAGGTCACGGGCATGGACACGCCCAGGCCGGGCCGCGCCCGCGCACTGAACGCGACCGCCGTGGTGGCGCCGTGGCCGTTGCGCAAATAGTCGACGAAGATCTTGCCCACCCGGTTGGCCGGACCGCTCTTGGCGACGAAGCGGTCGGGGATCTGGTCGGCCAGGTGCTGCACGACGGCTTGCGAGAAGTCCTTGACCGTGTCCCAGTCCTGGCGCGGGGCGATGGGCACCACGACGTGCAGGCCCTTGCCGCCGCTCGTCTTGAGCCAGGCGCGCAGGCCGAGTTCCTCGAGCAGCGCGCGCGTGAGCACCGCGGCGTCCTGGATCATCGACCAGCCGACCCCTTCGCCGGGGTCGATGTCGAACACGATGCGGTCGGGCTTGTCGATGTGGCGCGCCATCGTGTTCCAGGTGTGGAACTCGATGACGTTCATCTGCGCCGCGCTGGCCAGGCCCTCGGCCGTACCCACTTCCATCAGCGCCTCGTGGCCGGGCCACAGGGCGGGGTCGAGTTGCTGCACGGCGGTCAGCTTGAGCTTGCCGGTGTGCTTCTGGAAAAAGAGCTCGCCTGCGATGCCGGATGGTCCGCGGACGAAGGAGCAGGGCCGGCCCTTCAGGTGGGGCAGCATCCAGTCCGCCACGCTTTCGTAGTAGCGAACGAGGTCGAGCTTGGTGGTGCCCGTGCTCGGGTCGATCACGCGGTCCGGGTTGGACACCCGGATGCCGTCCGACGATCGGGCGCGTTTGACGGGCGCGGCCGCGCTGCGCGCCGCAGGAGGCTCGGCCTTGGCGGCCCGCGCACTGCGAGGCGCGGGATCCACCGCCCGTTCGCGGGTGATCTGGCGGGCCGGCTTGTCGGTGCGCAGCGAGACGAACACGGCATGCCGGATCTGGCCGTCGGGGGTCCACTCGCCAAAGCTCACCTCCGCGATGCGGGTCGGCTTGACCCAGCGCTCGCTGCCGGCCGTGCGGCGGCTCCAACGGCCCTGCTTGGGCGACTTGCCGCCATCGAAGGGGCACGCTTCCGTGGTGAGGGGATGGAGCGTCTTCCAGAGCTCGCGGGTGGTGGCGGTGTCCCAGCCGGTGCCGACGCTACCGACGGGCAGCAGGCGTCCGGTTTCATCGTGCACACCCAGCAGCAGGCTGCCCACTTCGCCGTCGACACCCCGCCGGGCCGTGTAGCCGGCGATCACGAACTCCTGGCGCAGTTGGCACTTGAGTTTGAGCCAGCTGTTGCTGCGTCGGGACTCATAGGGCGCGTCGGCCCGCTTGGCGATCACGCCTTCGAGCTTCATCTGGCAGGCGGACTGCAGGATGCTGGCCGGGTCGGCGTCGAAGTTGGCGCTGAAACGGACCCGTTCGTCGCCGCGGGCATCAACCAGTTGCGCCAGGGTTTCACGGCGCTGGCGCAGGGGCACCTCGCGCAGGTCGCGCCCCTCGAGGAAGGGCAGGTCGAACAGGAAGTAGACGATGCGATCGGTGCGCGACCGGTCGAAGGAGTTCTGCAGGGCGTTGAAGTCGGGCACGCCTTCGTCGTTCAGCACGACCAGCTCGCCGTCCAGCCAGCCGGAGCGCAGGCCCAGCCCGCGCAGCGACTTGGCCAGCTGCGGCAGCTTGGCGGTCCAGTCGTGGCCGCCGCGCGTGATGAGGCGCGGTTCGCCGTCCTCGATCCGGGTCATGACGCGGTAGCCGTCGTACTTGACTTCGAACAGCCATTCGCCGGTGGGCGGCACGCCGGTGGCCAGCGTGGCGAGCTGCGGCGACAGGGTGTCGGGCAGCGCGGCGGCCGGCGGCAGTTCCGCCGTCTTGCTGCGCGCTGTCGCGGTTCTCTGGGTGGCCTTGCCAGCCTTGGGCTCAGCCTTCGCCTTCGCGGTCTTCGTCGATTTGGAAGCGCGGGCAGTCCGCGGGCTCGGCTCCGGCGCGTCGATCCGTGAGGCACTGATCACGCTGTCCGGCCAGGCTGTCACCACGTCGAATTCGTCGTGCGGCCGGGCATGATCGTCCCGCTTCTTGAAGAGGAGCCACGTCTCCTGCCGTTCGCCCGGCTTCTGGATGCGGATCAGCTCCCAGGCGCCCGAGAGCTTCTCGCCCTCGAGTTCGAACACCAACTTGCCGGCGGCCAGGCCTTCCTGGGGATCGCCGATGGCGCGCCAGGTGCCCCGGTCCCAGACGATGACCTGGCCGGCGCCGTACTGCCCCGGCGGAATGGTCCCCTCGAAGTCGGCATAGGACAACGGGTGGTCTTCGGTGCGCACCGCCATGCGCTTGTCCTTGGGGTCGAAGGACGGGCCCTTCGGAACCGCCCAGGAGAGCAGCACGCCGTCCAGCTCGAGGCGGAAGTCGTAGTGCAGTCGGGTGGCGGCATGTTTCTGGATGACGAAGGACAGGGCCTTGCCCGCGCGAGCCCGAACACCCCGGGGTTCGGGCGTCTTGTCGAAGTCGCGCTTGGACCAGTACTTCGCGAGGCGATCGGTTTGGGTGCCAGGCATGAGATGTCAGGCCCGCTTGCGCGCCGCGGGCGTCTTCTTCGCGGCGGGCTTGCGCGCCGCTGTTGACGACTTGGCCTTGGGCGCGGCGGCCTCGGCTTTCGGCTCGTTGGCGGCGCGGTGCCGGCCGCCGAGGCTTTGCTTGAGCAGGGCGGTGAGGTCGACCACGTTCGTGGTGCTGGTCGATACGCCTTCTTCCAGCGGCGTCACCTTCTCGATCTTGCCAGCGTTCACCCGCTGCTCCACCAATGTCTGCACCGCGGCGGTGAAGCGGTCTTCGTAGCGCTCCGCCTGCCAGGTGTCGGTCATGTCGGCCACCAGCTGCTCGGCCATCTTCAGCTCGCCCTCCTTGAGGTTGGCGGCCGACTTGCCGGCGGCCGGCAGCTTGAGGTCGGTGATGTCGCGGATCTCGCTCGCCCAACGCAGCGTGTTCAGCATGAGCGCGGGGCCGGAGGGGATCAACGCGGCCAGGTGTTCCTTCGTGTGCATCACCACGCGGGCAATGCCGATCACCCCTTGGGCGAGCATGGCCTCACGCAGCAGCGCGTACACCTTCTCGCCCTTCGCGATGGGCTCCAGGTAGTACGGGCGCTCCAGGTGCACGAAGGGGATCTCGACCGCCTGAACGAAGGTTTCGATCTCGATCGTCTGCATGGTCTTGGGGTAGGCCGCCTTGATCTCGTCGTCGCTCAGGATGACGTAGTCGCCATCGGGCTGCTTCACGCCCTTGACGATCTGCGCCTTGTCGATTTCCTTGCCGGTGCGCTTGTTCACGCGCTTGTAGCCCACCGGGTCCATGGAGCGTTTGTCGAGCCAGTCGAAATCGATGCCGGTCTCCGACGTTGCGGGGTACAGCGCTACGGGCACGTGGACCAGCCCGAAGCTGATGGCGCCCTTCCAGATGACTCTCGGCATCACGGTTCTCCTTCGACCAGGAGACCATCGTGCCCACCGGCGCGGGCACTGTCCGTAGGACGGTTCAGCGAACCGGCGTCGGACGGTGCAGCGGGCTGGATTCCAGGCTGAAGCGGCCGTCGGGTCCCAGGGCGCTCGGCTGGCCGAGCCGCTCGCTCAGGTGCACCGCGTCGAACGGGGCGTGCACCTTGATGTCGTTGTCGAAGTAGCAGTAGACGTCGCGGGGAACGTGGTGGGGCGGCTCGCCGGGGACCGTCAACCGCGCGTCGGACACCTGTCCACCCGATTCCCAGGCGCGGATGCGCTCGGCCCACCGATCGAGCCCGGCGTCGGTGTAGCCGCTCGCGTACAACTCCTCGGCCCCGTGCAGGCGCACGTAGACGAAGTCGGCGGTGAGGTCTTCCCGGTCAGGCCAGCGGCCGGCGGTGTCGGCCACCACGAGGCCGATGCGATGGCGACGCAGCAGGGCGATGAAGTCCGGGTCGACGAAGCTGTCGTGACGCACCTCGATGGCGTGGCGCAAGGGGCGTTGCCGACCGTCGCCAAGCGCCGTGCGGCCGGCGACGCGGGCATCGTGCTGCGCCGCGAGGTGGCCCGCCGCCCGCGTGTCGGCCGGCAGCAGGCGGAAGAACGCCTCGAAGCGGGCGGGGTCGAACCGCATGGTGGGCGGGAACTGCCACAGCAGCGGGCCGAGCTTGTCGCGCAGGTCGAGCAGGCCGGACGCGAAGAAGTTCGCGAGCGCGTCGTCGATGCCCTTCAGCCGCAGGATGTGGGTGATGTAGCGGGGTCCCTTCACGCTGAAGACGAAGCCGGGCGGAGTGGCATCCCGCCAGGCGGCCCAGCTCTCCGGGGGCAGCAGCGAATAGAACGAGCCGTTGATCTCCACCGAGGGGAACATCCGCGAGGCAAAGGCCAGCTCCTGGTGCTGGGGCAGCCCCTTCGGATAGAACACTCCGCGCCACGGGTCGTAGCGCCAGCCCGAGATGCCGATGCGGACGGTCACGCCGGTGTGCGCTCCTCGAGCCAGCGCGCCAGCTCTTCGGAGCCGCCGATGTGGGTGCCGTTGACGTATACCTGCGGCACCGTGGCCTTGCCGGCGATCGCGCTGAGGGCCTTGGACCGGATGGACGCCTCCAGCGGCACATCGACGAAGGGCATCTTCGCGTCGTTCAGCAACTGCTTGGCCTTGGCACAGAAGGGGCAGCCTTCACGCGACAGCATCGCGACGGCATCGGGCGCGCGGGCGGCCGGATCGAGGTGGCGCAACATCGTGTCGGCGTCCGACACCTCGAACGGGTCGCCTTCCTTGTCGGGTTCGACGAACATCTTCTCGATCGTGCCGTTGCGCACGAGCATCGAGTAGCGCCACGAGCGCTGGCCGAAGTTCAGGTCGCTCTTGTCAACCAGCATTCCCATGGCGCCGGTGAATGCGCCGTTGCCGTCCGGCAGCATGAGGATGCTGTCGCAGTGCTGGTTGCGGCCCCACTCTTCCATGACGAACGGGTCGTTCACCGAGACACAGGCGATGGTGTCGATGCCGTGGGCACGGAAGACCGGGGCCAGCTCGTCGTAGCGGGGCAGGTGGGTGGACGAGCAGGTGGGCGTGAACGCGCCGGGCAGCGAGAACACGACGACGTTCTTGCCGTCAAAGACCTCGCGGCTCTCGACGACGGCCCAGTCGCCGCCGCGGCGAACGCGAAACGAGACTTCGGGGACGCGATCGCCTTCGCGGCGGTGCGTGGTCGGGACGGGCATGGCGGCTCCTTCGGTCAACACGTGGATTGCCGAAGCATCGCGCCAGCGATGCGCCACGTGTGTAGGACCGCGCCGCGTCTGCGGCCCGGGCGCCTGCCGCTACTTCTCCGCAACCGCCTTGAGGTTGGCAAGGCCTCGCTCGAAATCTTTGCCGACCACTGCGTCCACGCTGGTGAACAGGCTCATCAGCTTGCCGACGAAGAGGTTGGGGCCGTGCATGGCCCAGGTGACCGTGGTGCCGTCACCCTGGCCTTCGAGCTGGAATTCGGTGGTGTTGTGCGCCTCGAAGGGCTCCAGGAAATCGAGTTGCATCACGACGCGGGACGGCAGCGTGGCCGAGGTGATCTCCATGCGCCCCTTGCCCACCTTCTCGTTGCCGTCCCATGCGTAGGCCGCACCCGGTCCTGCCGGCGGGCCGCTGTGCTGCCGGTGCATGGCCGGATCCAGGCGTTCCCAAGGGGACCACTGCGCCCACTGGTGGAAGTCGTTCACCAGCGCGAAGACCTTCTCGGGCGGCGCCTTGATCGTGATGGCGCGCTCGACCCGGAAGGTGTCTGGCTGGAAGGCCGCCAGCCCGAGGACGACCGCGACGCCGAGGACGAGCCCGGCGCCGATGAACTTGTACATGTGATGCTCCCCGTGTCCCCTCTCGTGGGAGGGGCGTGAATGCTACCTGCATCACGAGGAGGGCCGCAAGCCGTCAGGCGCTGGCGGAGGTGACACCGTCGGATGCCGCTGCACTGGCGGCCATCGGACGCACGCCCACGGCGGCGGCCAACGCGCCCAGGCCGCCGGCTGCCGCGCCGATGAGCATGGCCAGGCGGTAGCCTTCGTTGAGCGCGAAGTCGGCCTCGGCACCACCGGTCTCGAGACCGGCCGTGCGCGCGGCAGCGATGCTCGCCAGCGCCGCCAGCCCGAGCGCCCCGCCCATCATGAAGGCGGTGTTCACGACACCGGACGCGAGGCCCGAGTCACCGGGGGCGACCTCGCTCATGGCGGCCAGCAAAATCGGGTTGAGCGCCATGCCGGTGCCCAGGCCCAGCAACAACATGCCCGGCAATACGTGCACCCAGAAATCGCCGGCCACCGGGGCGCGGGAAAAGAGGGCCAGCCCGATCGCGGCCAGCAGCAAGCCGAGGGCGAGCGGGCCGCGGATGCCGAAGCGCATGACCATGCGGGCGGACAGACCCAGCGAGAAGGCCGCCATGATGAGGTTCGCCGGCAGGAACGCGAGACCGACCTCGAGGGGCGTGTACTTCAGTACCCGCTGCAGGTAGAGCGCCGAGATGAAGAACCAGGCGAACATGGACGCTGCCCACAGCACCCCTGCGATGTTGGCCGTGGCGACATTGCGCAGACGGAACAGGCTGAGCGGGACCAGCGGCGCCACCACGCGTCGCTCGATGACGAGGAAGGCTGCGAACAGCGCGGCGGCCACGCCGAGCAGGCCGAGCGTGCGGGCGGACGTCCAGCCCGCCTGATTGCCCTCGACGATCGCATACACCGCGATGAGCAGCGACGTGGTGATGGTGATGGCGCCGCCCACGTCGAGGCGGGCCGGGGCGCCAGCCACCGGTTCGCCCGCAGGGAGCAGCCGCGCGCAGGCGATATAGACCGCCAGGCCGATCGGCAGGTTGACGAGGAACACCCAATGCCAGTCGAGGGCGTGGGTGAGAAAGCCGCCCAGCAGCACGCCGAGGCTGCCTCCACCCGCACAGACAAAGCCATAGACGCCCATGGCGCGGGCCCGCTCACCCTCCTCGGTGAACAGGTTCATGATGAGCGACAGTGCCACGGCCGACACCACCGCGCCGCCCAGCCCCTGGATGGCTCGCGCCACGATCAGCACGGACTGCGTGCCGGCGACGCCGCATGCCAGCGAGGCCACGGTGAAGAGCGCAAGGCCCACGAGGAACATGCGCCGCTGCCCGTACAGGTCGCCCAGGCGGCCGCCGAGGAGCAGAAAGCCTCCGTACGTCAACATGTAGGCATTGACCACCCACACGAGCGAGGTCTCCGAGAACGCAAGGTCGTCGCGAATGGAGGGCAGGGCGACGTTGACGACCGTGCTGTCGAGCACGATCATCAGTTCGCCCAGGCACAGCAGGACGAGCGCGACCCAGCGCTGCCGGTTGGCGGACGCGGCGTTCACGGCTCAGGCGGGGGTGGCGCAGCCGGTCTCGGTGCCGGTCGGCACGCCGTCGGCGATGGGTGCACCGTTGATGAGCCACGAGGTGCCGAAGCGGTCTTCAACCATGCCGAAGGCCTCCGCCCAGAAGGTCTTGTCCATCGGCATCACCACTTTGCCTCCGGCGCCCAGCGTGTCGAAGCTGCGGCGGGCCTCATCGACCGTCGGGTAGGTGAGCGCGAGCGAGATGCCGCGTCGGCCGGCGAACGGTTGACCGGCACTGTCCGAGCCCATCAGCATGCGGCCGTCGAGCTCGATGCAGATGTGCATGGTCTGCCCAGCGAACTCAGGGCCGATGCCCATGTCCTCGCACCCGGGCGTGTCCCCGAACTTCATCTCGGAGAGCACCTTGCCGCCCAGCGCGTCTGCATAGAAGCGCATGGCTTCCGAACAGTTGCCGTCGAAGGTGAGGTAAGGATCGAGTTGGGGCATGGCGGACTCCTTGAAGTGGAGCGCACAGCTTAGCACTCGTTGATCCTAAATAACAACTAGAAAGAATGTCATCAGGACGTCATGGGTTTGGCGCGCCCGAACGGTGCATGCGCAAAGGCCCCGGGGCGCTGGTGCGCCGCCGGGGCCTCTGAGGCCGCGAAAGAGGTCGGTTCAGGCGATGCGCGAGAAGCGGGCCGTCGATCCCGGCGCCCTGACGTACTTGTCGAAGACCATGGCGACGGCACGAACGAAGTTCCAGCCGTCGGGACTGACCTGGATGGCTCGCGGCTCGAGCGTCACGAGGCCCATGTCGACGAAGGCTTGCATCTGGGTGAGTTCGGCGGCGAAGCGTTCGGCAAACACCACGCCATGCGCCCGTTCGATCTCTGCGTGCTCCAGCCGGCCACGGCACATGAGCGCCATGATGGCGTCGCGCCGCATCAGGTCGTCGGCATCCAGCCACAGCCCCTTGATGACCGGCAGTTCGGCGCGGTCCACCGCCTCGTGGTACTCGGCCAGGGTCTTGGCATTCTGGGAATAGGTGGGGCCGATGCGGCCGATGGCGGAGACGCCGAGGCCCACCAGGTCGCAGTCCGGGCGGGTGCTGTAGCCCTGGAAGTTGCGGTGCAGCCGGCCTTCGCGCTTGGCGACGGCCAGGCTGTCGGTGCTCAGGGCGAAGTGGTCCATGCCGATGGCGTCGTAGCCTTGCTCGCCGAACGACTCGATGGCCGAGCGCAGCATCTGCAGGCGGGACGCGGCATCGGGCAGTTCGTCGGCATTGATGCGCCGCTGCGGCTTGAAGCGCTCGGGCAGGTGCGCGTAGGCGTAGAGGGCGATCCGGTCGGGGCGCAGCGCGGACACCTGGGCGATGGTGCGGGCAAACGACTCCGCCGTCTGCTTGGGCAGGCCATAGATCAGGTCGACGTTGGTCGAAACGAAACCGAGTTCGCGGGCGCTGACGATGAGGGCCTCGACCGATTCGTACGACTGCACGCGGTGCACGGCCTGCTGCACGTCCGGGTCGAAGTCCTGCACACCGAAGCTCAGCCGGTTGAAGCCGAGCCGGCGCAGGTGGGCCAGCCGGCCCGGGTCGGCCGTGCGCGGATCCACCTCGATCGAGACTTCGGCGTCGTCGGTGTAGTCGAAGGCTTCCGCGAGCATGCCCATCAGGCGGGTCAGCTCTTCATCGGACAGGAAGGTCGGGGTGCCGCCGCCGAAGTGCATCTGCGTGACCGGCTGGCGTCCGCCGAGGGCCTTGTGGTACAGGCCGATCTCGGTGCCGAGCGCGTCGAGGTAGGGCGTGGCCCGCTCGTGGTGCTTCGTGATCACCTTGTTGCAGGCGCAGTAGTAGCACACCGATTCGCAGAACGGGATGTGCACGTACACCGACAGGGGCGCCGGCTTGCGCTCGTGCAAGGCGCGCAGCAGGTCGGTTTGCCCGAAGCCGTCGCCGAAGCGGTCCGCGGTGGGGTAGGAGGTGTAACGGGGCCCTTGTGTATCGAGCCGGGCGGGCAGGGGCAGTGCAGCAGACATGTGTGCACTGTGGACTGACGGCGCTGTCGCCGTTTTGATCTGGCGCAAGGTCCCGGCCGGGGCGGGCCCGAACAATCACGTTACCCCTTTCGCGTCAAAGCTGTCCATGATCCCGATCATCTCCCCCGAACCCAGCACCAGCGCCGCGGTGTGCTCGACCTGCAGCCTGCGTGACCTCTGCTTGCCACTGGGCCTGACCGTGGACGAGCTGGAGCACGCCGACCTGATGGTGGCCAACCGCCAGTCGGTGCCGCGGGGGCAGGCCCTGTTCCACCACGGCGACACGTTTCAGTCGGTGTTCGCGGTGCGCACGGGCTTCTTCAAGACACGCACCCTGGGCCCCGACGGCCACGAGCTGGTGACCGGCTTTCGCATGGCCGGCGACCTGATCGGCCTGGAAGGGCTGGGCGATGACCGGCATGTCGGTGATGCACTGGCGCTCGAAGACTCCCAGGTGTGCGTCATCCCGTACAGCCAGCTGATGGAACTGCTGCGCACGCTGCCTTCGCTGCAGCGCCAGTTCCACCGTCTGCTCGGGCGCGAGATCGCCCGCGACCTGGCCGTCCGCCTGCCGGGGCGCATGCGCGCCGAGACGCGCGTCGCGGCCTTTCTGATGGACCTGGCCGAGCGTCTGCAGGCGCGCGGCTTCTCCGGCTCCTCGCTCGTGCTGCGCATGACGCGCGCCGAGATCGGCAGCTTCCTCGGCCTCACGCTCGAAACGGTGAGCCGGGCCTTCTCGGCCTTGCAGGGGCGCAACTGGATCGAGGTTCACCAACGCGATGTGCGCCTGGCCGATCCGGGGGCGCTGCGCCAACTGGTCCAGGCGGAACTGGCGTGTTGAGCGACGCCGTCCTGCTGCCCGGGTTGCAGCCCGGCGAACGCGCCGCGCTCGACGACGAGGTGGCGCTGGCGGGGCACACCCGCTGGATCGAGTTGCCCGATGGCCGCCGCGAGGCGGATTCGGTGTTCGCCGTCCATGGCATGCACTGCGCTGCCTGCGCCTCCATCATCGAGTCGACCCTGCGCCGCCTGCCGGGGGTGGCGCAGGCGGATGTGCACGCGGCCAGCCGGCGAGCCCGCGTGCGCTGGGATCCGGCCCGCGTCGGGGCGGCGGACCTGGTCGAGGCCCTGCGCCGCGCCGGCTACGACGCACGGCCCGCCCAGCACGAGGACGCCCGGCTCGCGCGCCGGCGCGAGGGGCGCCAGTCCCTGTGGCGGCTCTTCGTGGCCGGCTTCTGCATGATGCAGGTGATGATGCTGACGACGCCGATGTACCTGGCGGCGCCGGGCGAGATTCCGCCCGATCAGCTCACGCTGCTGCGCTGGAGCGCCTGGGTGCTCAGCCTGCCGGTGATGCTGTTCTCGGCGGGCCCCTTCTTCAGCGGTGCGTGGCGCTCGCTGCGCGCCGGGCGCATCGGCATGGACGTGCCGGTGGCGCTCGGCATGGCGATCACGTTCGTGGCCGGTACGGCAGCGACGCTGGATCCGGCCGGTCCGTTCGGCTCGGAGCTCTACCTCGACTCCTTCACCATGTTCGTGGCGTTCCTGCTGGGAGGCCGCTGGCTGGAGCAGCGCGCCCGCGACCGCACCATCGACGCCATCGAATCCCTGTTGCATCGCCTGCCTGACAGTGTCGAGCGCCTGGACGAAGCGGGTGGGTCGACGCTGGTGCCGGTGGCCCGTCTGCAGGTCGGTGACCGCGTGCGGGTGGCCGCTGGCCAGGCGTTCCCCGGCGACGGCGTGGTGCTCGAAGGTCACACCCTGGTCGACGAGGCGCTGCTGACCGGCGAATCCCGTCCGGTCGACCGCCTGCAGGGCGATGCGGTGATGGGCGGCAGCGCCAACGTGGCGTCGCCCGTGGTCGTGCGCCTGGACCGGCTCGGCGAGGACACCCGCCACGGCCAGATCGTGCGCTTGCTGGAACGCGCCCTGACCGAGCGCCCGGCCACGCTGCGGCTCGCCGATCGGGTCGCCGGCCCCTTCCTGCTGGCGGTGCTGCTCCTGGCGGCCGCTGCGGCGGCGGCCTGGAGCGCGGTGGATCCGGCGCGTGCCGTCTCCGTGGCGGTGGCGGTGCTGATCGTCACCTGCCCGTGCGCGCTGTCCCTGGCGGCGCCCGCCGCCTGGCTGGCCGCGGCCGGTGCGCTGGCTCGCCGTGGTGTGCTCGTGCAGCGGCTGGAGGCGCTCGAGGTGCTCGCCTCCACGGATACCGCCTGCCTGGACAAGACCGGCACGCTCACCCGAGACAAGCTGACGTTGGCCGAGGTCGTGCCGTCCCCCGGGGCGGAGGCCGGCGCATTGCTGGACCGGGCGGCCTCGCTGGCGGCGCTGTCGCGGCACCCGCTGTCACGGTCATTGGCGGGCGCCCTGTCGCCCGCCACGCTTGCGTGGTCGGACGTCCACGAGGTGGCCGGCCGAGGGCTGGAAGCGGTCGACGCCGACGGGCGCCGGTGGCGCCTTGGCGCACCGGACTGGGTGGGCGTGGCAGCCCTGGACAACCGCCCGCAGGTGGCCTGCGCCCCGGTCGACGGGCCCATGCACGAGCATGTGCGCTTCGCGTTCGACGAGGTGCTGCGGGACGACGCGGCGTCGGCCATGGCCGCCTTGCGCGGTCAGGGACTCGCGGTGCGCATGCTGTCGGGTGACGCGCAAGCGAGCGCCCTGCGCGTGGCCGAACGCATCGGCATCGACGATGTGCGCGGTGGCGCGACCCCCGACGACAAGCTGGCCGAGATTTCCCGGCTTCAAGCCGCGGGGCACCGCGTGCTGATGGTGGGCGACGGTCTCAACGACGGGCCGGTGCTGGCGCGCGCCGATGTCTCCTTCGCGCTCGCCCATGGCAGCGCCATCGCGCAGCAGCGGGCCGATTTCATCGTGCTCGGCAGCCGGGTGGGCGAGGTGCCGGCGGCGCGGGCCCTGTCCCGCCGCATGGTGCGGGTGATGCGCCAGAACCTGGCCTGGGCCGCTCTCTACAACGCGGCCTGCGTGCCGCTGGCGCTGGCCGGCATGTTGCCGCCCTGGGCCGCGGGCGCCGGCATGGCGCTCAGTTCGCTGGCGGTCGTGCTGAACGCCTTGCGCCTGGCTCGCTGAAAGGAACCGAGCGATGGAAAGCCTCTACCTCCTCCTGCCGGTGTCGGTGTTGCTCGTCCTCGCGCTCATCGGCTTGTTCGCCTGGGCGCTGGAAGGCGGTCAGTTCGAAGACCTCGAACGCGAGGGAAGGCGTGCGCTGGATCTCGAACAGTCCGAGCGGGAAAGCACGGGGTTTGATCTCGGTCAACCTGGTTCTCCCCCGGGTTTTCGACAATAAGACATTACGCGAAATAAGGACATTCGTTCATGAAACAAGCGATTGCGGCCGGCCCCATGCCGACCTACAACGACCGGGTCGTGCGCAACTTCGCCCTCGCAGCCGTGCTGTGGGGTGTGGTGGGCATGCTCGTCGGGGTCCTGATCGCCGCGCAGCTCACCTGGCCGGCCCTCAACCTCGACACCTCGTGGCTGAGCTACGGGCGGCTGCGCCCGCTGCACACCAATGCGGTGATCTTCGCCTTCGGCGGCTGCGCCCTGTTCTCGACCAGCTACTACGTCGTGCAGCGCACGTGCCAGGCGCCACTGTGGGGCGGCTGGCTCGCTGACTTCACCTTCTGGGGCTGGCAGCTCGTCATCGTGGCCGCGGCCATCTCGCTGCCCATGGGCTACACCCAGGGCAAGGAGTACGCCGAACTCGAGTGGCCGATCGACCTGCTGATCGCAGCCGTGTGGGTGTCCTACGCCATCGTCTTCTTCGGCACCATCGGCATGCGCAAGGTGCGCCACATCTATGTGGCGAACTGGTTCTTCGGCGGCTTCATCCTCGCCGTCGCGCTGCTGCACATCGTGAACTCGGCCGCCATCCCCGTCAGCTTCACCAAGAGCTACTCCGCCTACGCCGGCGTGCAGGACGCCATGGTGCAGTGGTGGTACGGCCACAATGCCGTCGGCTTCTTCCTCACGGCCGGCTTCCTCGGGATGATGTACTACTTCATCCCCAAGCAGGCCGAGCGGCCGGTGTATTCCTACCGCCTCTCGATCGTGCACTTCTGGGCGCTGATCTTCACCTACATGTGGGCGGGTCCGCACCACCTTCACTACACCGCGCTGCCCGACTGGGCGCAGAGCGTGGGCATGGTGTTCTCGCTGATCCTGCTGGCCCCGAGCTGGGGCGGGATGATCAACGGCATGATGACGTTGAGCGGTGCATGGCACAAGCTGCGTGACGACCCGATCCTGAAGTTCCTGATCGTGGCGCTGTCGTTCTACGGCATGGCGACGTTCGAGGGCCCGATGATGTCCATCAAGACGGTCAACGCGCTCAGCCACTACACCGACTGGACGGTGGGCCACGTGCACGCCGGCGCCCTGGGATGGGTGGGCCTCATCTCCATGGGTTCGCTGTACCACCTGATCCCGCGCATGTACGGCAAGACCCGCATGCACAGCGTGCCGGCCATCGAGCTGCACTTCTGGGTGTCGACCATCGGCATCGTGCTGTACATCGCGGCGATGTGGATTGCCGGCGTGATGCAGGGCCTGATGTGGCGCGCGGTGAACCCGGACGGCACGTTGGTCTACACCTTCGTCGAGAGCGTCAAGGCGACCTTCCCGTTCTATGTGATCCGCCTCTGCGGCGGCCTGCTGTACCTCGGCGGCATGCTGATCATGGCCTGGAACGTGTGGATGACGGCCCGCCGCCCTGTGGTGGCCCGAGTGCCCGTCGGCGCCGCCGCGGCCGCTGCCTGACGCCAAGCCCCTTTCCGGAATCGAATCATGGCTTCAACCCACAAAGACTCTGGCTTCTCCCACGAGAAGATCGAGACCAACAACCTGCTGATGATCATCCTCATCGTGTTGGTGGTCTCGGTCGGCGGCATCGTTGAAATCGTGCCGCTCTTCTTCCAGCGCTCGACCACCGAGGCGGCTCCGGGCGTCAAGCCCTACACGCCGCTTCAGCTGGCCGGTCGCGACGTCTACCTGCGCGAAGGCTGCTACAACTGCCACTCGCAGATGATCCGGCCCTTCCGTGCGGAGACGCTGCGCTACGGCCACTTCTCCACCGCGGGGGAGTTCGTCTACGACCATCCGTTCCAGTGGGGCAGCAAGCGCACGGGTCCCGACCTGCATCGCGTCGGTGGCAAGTACAGCGATGACTGGCATCGCCTGCACCTGATCAACCCGCGTGACCTGGTGCCCGAGTCCAACATGCCGGCCTATCCGTGGCTCGAGAGCGCGAAGCTCGACCCGGCCGACCTCGCGCCCAAGATGACGGCCCTGCGCCGCGTGGGTGTGCCGTACACCGATGCCGAGATCGCCACCGCTGGCGATGCCGTGCGCGACAAGACGGAGCTCGATGCCGTCGTCGCCTACCTGCAGGTGCTGGGCACCGCTCTCAAATAGGACTGGACATGATTGACGTCAACGACCTGAGGAGCGCGGTGACCGTGCTGTCGTTCCTGTGTTTTGCCGGCATCGTCGCCTGGGTTTGGACTCGCAGCCGCCGCGACGAACTTGAAGAATGCGGTCAGATCCCGTTTCTCGCGGGTGAAATGGAAGAGCGGTCATGAGCGACTTCGTCAACAGTGGATGGTCCTGGTTCGTCGGCGGCGTCACGGCGCTGTCGATGGTCTGGTGCCTGTGGCTCCTCCTCGTCGCCAGCCGCCGCAAGGTGATGGGCGATGACAACAGCACCGGTCACGTCTGGGACGACGACATCATCGAACTCAACAACCCGCTGCCGCGTTGGTGGATGGTGCTGTTCGTGGTCACGGTGTTCGGTGGTGCGGCCTACCTGGCGCTTTACCCGGGCCTCGGCAGCCACGGCGGCCAGCTGGGCTGGACGAGCGAGCGCGAGTACCAGGAAGAACAGGCCAAGGCCCGCCGCGACATGGCGGCCCAGTACGCGCCCTTCGCCGGCCAGCCGGCGAACGTGGTGGCCAGCAACGCCGCCGCCATGGGCATCGGCCAGCGCCTGTTCCTGAACAACTGCGCCGCCTGCCATGGCTCGGACGCCCGCGGCTCCAAGGGCTTCCCCAACCTGACCGATGCGGACTGGCTCTACGGCGGTTCGCCGGAAACGATCGAGGAAACCATCCGCAAGGGTCGCCAGGGTGCCATGCCGGCCATCGGTGCCGCGGTGGGCTCGGGCACGGACGTGGCCAACCTGGCCAACTACGTGCTGAGCCTGTCGGGCAGCCCGCATGACTGGACCAAGGCGATGAATGGCAAGGACAAGTTCGGTGTCTGCGCAGGCTGCCACGGTGCCGGCGGCAAGGGCAACCCCGCGCTCGGCGCCCCGAACCTCACCGACAAGGTCTGGCTGCACGGCTGGGGCGAGCAGGCCATCGTCACCATGATCAACCAAGGCAAGACGAACGTCATGCCGGCGCACGAGAGCCGCCTCACCGACGAGCAGATCAAGGTGCTGAGCGCCTACGTGTGGAGCTTGTCGAACAGCTCGGCGGCGAGCGGGAAGTGACATGAAACCGACCGGCTCGCGCGTCATTCCGATTGTTCCTGAGAAGGACAGCGAACCGCGGACGGTCTGGCTGTACGAGAAGCAGGAGAAGATTCACCCCCGCTCGGTGAGCGGGCGCTTCGCCCGCTGGCGCTGGGTGATGGTGTGGTTGACGCAGCTCGTGTTCTACGGGCTGCCCTGGCTCACCTGGAACGATCGCCCGGCGGTGCTCTTCGACCTGGCCTCGCGTCGCTTCTACATCTTCGGCCTCGTCCTGCACCCGCAGGACTTCATCTACCTGACCGGCCTGTTGGTGCTCAGCGCCTACGGGCTCTTCCTCTTCACGGCGGTGGCCGGCCGCCTGTGGTGCGGCTTCACCTGCCCGCAGACGGTCTACACCGAGATCTTCATGTGGGTCGAACGGCGCTTCGAAGGCGACCGGGTCGCCCGCATGCGGCTCGACGCAGCGCCCTGGTCGTTCAACAAGCTGTGGCGCAAGACGGGCAAGCAGGCGGCGTGGATCGCCATCGGCCTGTGGACCGGCATCACCTTCGTCGGCTACTTCACCCCGGTGCGGGTGCTGATGGCCGAGGTGATGACGCTCGGGCTCGGCCCGTGGGAGTGGTTCTGGGTGCTCTTCTACGGCTTCGCGACCTACGGCAACGCCGGCTACCTGCGCGAGCAGGTGTGCATGTACATGTGCCCGTATGCGCGGTTCCAGAGCGCCATGTTCGACCGCGACACGATGATCGTCTCCTACGATCCGCAGCGCGGCGAGGCCCGCGGGTCCCGTCCCCGCAAGGCGGACCCGAAGGCCCTGGGCCTCGGCGATTGCGTGGACTGCGGGCTGTGCGTGCAGGTCTGCCCCGTGGGCATCGACATCCGGGAGGGACTGCAGTACGAGTGCATCAGCTGTGCCGCCTGTGTGGACGTGTGCGACGGCGTGATGGACAAGATGAACTACCCGCGCGGGCTCATCCGCTTCGCCACCCAGAACGGCCTGGCCAACCGGTGGAGTCGCAACGCGATCCTGCGCCGTGTCTTCAGGCCGCGCGTGCTGATCTACGGTGGGGTGCTGCTGTTGATCGCGATCGCATTCGTGGCGAGCATGGTCATGCGCAGCCCGTTCAAGGTGGACGTGGTCCGTGACCGCGGATCACTCGCACGGCTGGTGGGCGACGGCAACATCGAGAACGTGTACCGCCTGCAGGTGATGAACACGACCGAGCGTGCGCAGCGCTACCGGGTGAGCGTGGAAGGCATGGATGGCGCCATGATCAGCTCGCAGCCCGAGTTCCAGCTTGACTCCGCCCAGGCGCAGTGGCTCCCGGTGAGCGTGCAGGTGCCCTATGCCGCCGCCATGCAGGCCGGCCCGGGCGCCCATCCGGTACGCTTCCGCATCGAGCGCGTCCGGGATGCAGGGGACGACAAGGCGGCCGTCGTTCTCGAGAAGTCCACCTTCGTGGTGCCGCGCTGAACCGTTGAGGAACCTGCCATGACCCCGAAGACCGAACCGCATCCGAGCCAACCGTGGTGGCGTTACCCCATCGTCTGGTTGATGGTGGGCCTGCCGCTGGTGTCCGTCGTCGCCGGATTCGCCATGCTCAAGCTGGCGGTGAGCGGCGCCGACCTGCTGGTGATGGAAGCCCCCCGGGCGTCCACCAGCACCGGTGGGGCGGCTCCCGCCTTGAAGGCGAGGAACCACGCCGCCACGGGGGTTCAATGATCCGCCTCGCCGTGCAGATCCTGTGGCCGGCGTTCCTGATGGCCGGGGTGTTCGAGATGCTGCTGTTCGCGGTGGTCGACCCCTCCGACCTGCACTGGTTCGGCGGCCCGCCGATGGACTGGCCCCGCGAGGCGGTGTACACGGTCACCTTCGTCCTGTGCTGGCTCTGCACGTCGACGGCCAGTGCGCTGACAGTCCTGCTCACGGGCGGCCTGCGCCACCTGGAGCGGCAGGGCGACCGCTTCTGACACCATGGCCGCCGTCGACCTGGTCCTCGTGACCGGCGCGGCCCTGATGGGCCTGGCCGGAGTGGCTCACTGCGCCGCGATGTGCGGCGGGCTGAGCGCCTCGGTGATCGGCCGTTGCGGCGGGGCCCGCGCCGCGCGCGCCGCATGGTCCTTCCATGGCGGGCGCGTGCTGGCCTACGCCGCGGGGGGTGCCGTGGCGGCGTCGAGCGTCGGCCTGCTGCGCGAATGGAGTGCCCTGAGTCCGGCCTTGCGGCCGCTGTGGACGCTCGCACAGGCAGCTGCCCTGGCGCTCGGGCTGTGGCTGCTTGTCACCGGGCGTCAGCCGCGGTGGATGAGCGCCGGACGCGGGCCCGCGCTGCCCGCACCGCTGGCCGCCGAGGGCTGGCGCCCGATGGCCGGTCCGGTGCGCGCCGGTGCCGCGGGCGCGGCCTGGGTCGCCTGGCCCTGCGGCCTGTTGCAATCGGCCCTGGTCACCTCCACCCAGGCATCCTCCGCCGCCATGGGCGCGCTCACGATGGCGGTGTTCGCCCTTGTGTCATCGGCCGGTTTGTGGGGCGCACACCGCGTCCTGGGCCGCATCGACACCACGTGGGCGGTGCGCCTGGCCGGCGTGGTGCTGGTCGGGGCAGCCGGTTGGGCGCTGGGCCACGGCCTGTGGCAGCGGGTCGCGGCGTTCTGCTGATCGGCCTCCGCCGGTCTGACCGGTGCCGCAAGGCCGGCGTGGTGACCTCGCCCTGTTGCCTCGCGTGCGCGAGTGAGATCCCGCCCCCTCCACCCCGGTAGAAGCATCGGGAAAGGGTTCGCCCGCCGCGTGAAGCCGACCCGGGGGGCGCACATCCGCCGGCGAACGTCACGTCCGGGGAACGGACGCGGCAAGACGGCAAGGCCGGGTGTGCGTCGCCGGCGGTCGGACCGCCGCCAGGCGGGCAGGGGATGGGATGAGCAAGGGGGTTCCGGGACTCCCGGACGTCACCGCACCTCGCGAGCCGCGAGCCGCGGACCGCGGCGCGGGTCGCGCTCAGGCCATGGCGTTCACGAGGGCGGCCTGGAGCAACCAGCCGTGGTGCTCCACGGGGCTCATGGGCATGGGCGCGCCTTCCAGGTGCCCGATGGCGCCGGCCAGCGCATGAAGCGGCCGGGCGCTGTCGGCCACGTGGTCCAGTACGGGGCGGTCGGCGGCCACCTCGACCCGGCGCGCAAGCCCGGGGGGAAGGCCCTCGGCCATGACGGCGTCGTACAGGCGGCCGAGCAGCCCGACCGTTTCATTGAACGCGGCAGCGTCGCCGACAGGCAGGCTCTCCGGGTGCACATGCACGACCGTCGCCCCCAGGGCGCGGGCGGCGTCTGCCATGGCGATGGCCGCGGGTTGCGACTCGGACGGTGCCAGCAGGGCGATGTTCTTGCCACGCAGTGGACGCTGGGGGCTGCCTGCCAGGGCGGCGCGTCGCAGCTCCATGGCCGTGCCCAGCAACGCCACGACGTCGCCCATCGACACGGCGTCGGCGGCGTTCTTGGCGTGGTGCAGCAGGGTGGTGTTCATGTCGAATGCGAATGCAAATGCGCGTGGGGAGTCAGCGTAGGGCGTTGGCGCCACGACGCCTTGACCGGAATCAAACGGCGCATTCGCAAAGCCCCTTGTCACAGACGGTTCACTTGACGTTACCGAACGCGACGTGCTGTTCGTCGGCGATTGACGGGTGTTGCCTAACCTTCACTCATTCGCTTGATCCACGACAGAACTTCGGAGTCCACCATGAGCCACCTCGCCACCGCCGCCGTTTCGACCCCGCGCATGCCCTTCGCCACGATGCCGGTTGCGGAGCGCGCGGTTGCAGCGTGCCCGGCCGATCGCATCGCCGCCGGCCTGCGTCTGGTGCGTGACTCCCTGCCGCTGACCCGCCGCGTGCTCCAGGCCGGCGAGAGCGTCTACGAAGCGGGCGACCGCTTCCAGTGCCTGCACATCGTGCACGCCGGCGTCTTCAAGCTGGTCAACGGCTCGTCCGACGGCCGTGAACAGGTGGTCGGCCTGCAGTTCAAGGGCGACTGGCTCGGCTTCGACGGCATCGCCTCCGGCCGTCACGCCGGTGGCGCCATCGCCATGGACACGAGCGAAGTCTGGTCGGTCCGTTACGACGACCTGCTGCGCGTGTCGATGCAGCAGCCGGAACTGATGCGCCTGATGCACTCGGCCATGAGCCGCGAGATTGCACGCGATCGCAGCGCACTGCTGTCGATCTGCACCCTGCCGGCCGACGCCCGCGTCGCCGAATTCCTGCAGCAGTGGACGAGCTCGCTGGCCGACCGCGGCCTGCGCACCGACCAGATCACCCTGCGCATGACCCGTGCCGAGATCGGCAACTACCTGGGCATGAAGCTCGAGACCGTGAGCCGTGCCCTGTCCCGCCTGGCACGCGAGGGCTACATCGAGTTCTGCGGCACCGGCCGCCGCGACATCCGCATTCCCGACGTCGAGGCCCTCGGCCACGCCGCCGGCCTGCGCGCCGCAACGCTTCAGTGAGCGGGATCGGGGCTCAGCGCGCGGGCGATCGCCTGGCGCAGTTCCTCGCGTGAATACGGTTTGGCCAGCAGCTCCCACGAAGGCGGAGCGCTGTCACTGGTGTCGAGCAGCTCTTCGGAGAAGCCGGACACCAGCAGCACCTTGAGCTCGGGCTGGCGCACCTGCGCCTCGCGGGCGAGCTCGGTGCCCCGGATGCCGGGGCCGAGGGCAATGTCGGAGAGCAGCAGCTCGAAGCCCGCCTCCGGCGTGAGCCGCAGCAAGGCCTGCTCCCCGGTGGCGCAAGGGGTCACCTTGCAGCCGAAGCCGTTCAGGAAGCGCACCGCGACCGCGCGCACCTCCGGCTCATCTTCCACCAGCAGCACGCTCAAGCCCTGCGGGATGGTGTCGGCCACCATCGGCGCCTCCTGCTCGGCGACGGCCTCGGTGTCGAACGGGAGGAAGAGGGTGACGGTGGTGCCCAGGCCCGCCTCGCTGTCCAGCGTGACGGCACCGCGGGACTGGCGTACGAAGCCGTACACCGTGCTCAGTCCGAGACCGGTGCCGCGCCCGGCTTCCTTGGTGGTGAAGAAGGGTTCGAACGCCCGGTCCTTGACCGAGTCCGGCATGCCGGCCCCGGTGTCACCGATGGCGATCGAGATGTAGCCCTGGGGCGCGTCGTCGTCGATCTCGAACGGCCCGGTGACGACCGTGGGCAGGGCATCGACGACACGGGCACGGAAGCTCAGCCTGCCGCCGGCCGGCATGGCGTCCCGGGCGTTGATGGCGATGTTGAGCAGGGCCGACTCGAGTTGGCTGGCGTCGGCCTGGCATGGCGGCAGGTCCGGCGGGCAGTCGACGTCGATGCGGATGCGCTGGTCCAGGGTCCGCCGGAGCATATCGGCAAGGGACCGCAGCATGGCCTGCACATCGACCTGGCTCGGGCTCAGGACCTGGCGGCGCGAGAACGCGAGCAACTTGCCGGTGAGGTCTGCGCCGCGGCGGCTGGCCCGGGTGGCGGCGGCGACCAAGTGGCGGGCGTGGTCGTCCTCGGCCACGGCGGGCATTTCCTCCAGCACCTGCAGGTTGCCCTGGATGACCGTGAGCAGGTTGTTGAAGTCGTGAGCGATCCCGCCGGTGAGCTGGCCCACGCTTTCGAGCCGCTGCGAATGCCGCAGCGATTCTTCGGTCAGCACCCGTTGCAGTGTGGCGGCGAGCAGGTTGGAGATCGACTCCAGAAAGCGGACCTCGTCATCGCCGAAGCGCTGGATCTGGCGGGAGCGCACTTGCAGCAGGCCGACATCGCGACCCCGGTCTGACAAGGGCACCGCCAGCGTGCTGCTGAGCCCGGCGGCGAAGTGCGACGCCGGAACGGGAAAGCCGGGTGCGTTGCGATAGTCGTGGACGACCAGGGGCTCGCTGCCCCGTGCGAAGGCGTAGCCGGGCATGGTGTCCGGGCGGTTCGGGACCCGGGTCCCTACAGCCTCGTCCGGCAGCAAGCCGACGCCGGCCGCGACCGTGAACTCCGCGCCGTCGTGGGCCAGGACGAAGAGGATCGCGGTGTCCACCTGCAGCGCCTCGGCGGCTTCCGCGGGAATGCGCTGCAGCAGCACCTGCGGATCACGGGTGTCGACCGCCAAGCGGCCGATGCGCGCCACGGACTCGCTGTAGCGAGCGCGCAGCAGTGCCTGCTTGACCCGTGGGTAGTCGCCGATGCCGCGGATGGCCGCGACCGTGTACGGGAGGCCCAGGCCCTGCAGCGGGCTGAGCGCGATCTCGACCATCACCTCCGAGCCGTCTCGTCGCTTGGCCGACAGGTCCATCTGCGTGCCCATGGGGCGCGGTCGAGGCGTCTTCGCATACCCATGGCGATAGCCCGCGTGCCGCGGCCGGATGCTGTCGGGCACCAGGTCCTCGACGGACATGCCGACAAGCTCGCCGGCGTCATAGCCCAGGAGCACGTCCGCCGCCGGGTTGCTAAGGCGGATCAGGCCGTCGCCGTCCACCAGCAGCAGGGCGTCCGGATAGGCCGCGAACAACGAACGGTAGAGGTTGGGCTCGTCGGCTGGGGGAACGTGTCGGTTCATGCGGCCTCCACCGCCGGGACCAGCACGTAGCCGGCACCCCGCACGGACTTGATGAGCTGCGGTTGATCGGGGTCCGCCTCGATCTTGCGGCGCAGCCGGCCGACCTGGACGTCGATGGTGCGGTCGAACGGGCCGGAGGAGCGGCCCCGGGTGTGCTCCAGCAGGAAGTCGCGCGACAACACCCGGCCCGCATGGTGGACCAGCACGCAGAGCAGGTCGAACTCGCCCGTCGTGAGGGGCACCGAGTGGCCGTCGGCTGCGCGCAGGTCGCGGGCGCCTTCGTCCAGCACCCAGCCGGCGAAGCGCCAGCGGTCTGCGGCCGGGGCGGCGCCGGGTGGCGTCACGGGAGCCGGCGCCGGAGCCGGCACCGGGATGGCGACCGGGGGCGCGGCCGCGGGCTCGATGCGGCGAAGCACCGCCTTGATCCGGGCGACCAGCTCGCGCAGGTCGAACGGCTTGGTCATGTAGTCGTCCGCACCCACTTCAAGTCCCACCACCTTGTCGATGGCGTCGCCGCGGCCCGTGACGATCACCAGGCCACAGCGCCAGTGCTCGCGAAGCTGGCGGGCGATGGCGAAACCGTCCTCGCCGGGCAGGCCCAGGTCCAGCAGCACCAGCGCCGGCGGGTCGGTGAGCATCAGCTGGAGGAGGTCGCGCCCCGTATGCACTTGCGTCACCCGGAAGCCGTGCCCTTGCAGGTAGCCGGCCAGCAACTGGGTGATGTCTTTTTCGTCGTCGAGGACGGCCAGGTGTTGGGGAGTCAAGGGCTTGCGGTGCGAACGTGGAACACGAAGCCCCAAGCGTACATCGTTTGCCGAATCGCCCCGCGTCCGGGGCGTGACAGCGTGATCACTTGCGGGTGACACAGCGGCTGAAGATTCAGATACAGTCTTATCTGGATCGGTTCAGAAGATGTTCCGATCGCCCGCCCTGACGGGGCGCGAGGGCCGCCTGCCGCCATGCGGGCCGCGCGGCTCGACGCGTCCCCGGGTCGGCCCTTGCCGCGCCCGCAGCCCCTGACTTTCCGCCGCAGCCATGACGCACTACCACCGCCAGATCGTCTACCAGATCTTCCCCGAGCGATTCGCCATCGGCCAACCGCACGACAGCCGATCCAAGCTCGCCCAGGCGCCCTACCAGCGGCAGCGTGCCGTGCGCCGGGCGTGGGATGAACCGGTGCTGGGCTCGGGCGCGCCCGACCCGGGCGACGTGTTCTACGGCGGCGACCTGCAAGGGGTGATCGACCGCCTGTCCTACCTCTCGGAACTGGGCGCCACGACGCTCTACTTCACACCCCTCTTCGAGGCGCCCTCCAACCACAAGTACGACGCGCTGAGCTTCGATCGCATCGACCCGATGTTCGGCGACGAAGCGGTGTTCCGCCAGCTGCTCGAGGGCGCGCGGGGCCAGGGCATCGGCGTGGTGCTCGATGCGGCGCTCAACCACGTGAGCGACCGCCACCCCTGGTTCCTCGCCGCGCGCCGCGGCGAGCACCCGTACCGCGACTGGTTCACCTTCGTCGACCGCGACACCGGCGTCGAGCTGACCACGGACGATCCCGCCGAGCTGGAGGCGGCCAGCTACCTGTGTTGGTGGGGCTACCGCCACATGGCGGAACTCAAGCTGGACGCGCCGGAACTGCAGGACATCCTCTACCGGCGCGACGGCAGTGTGCTGCAGCGTTTCCTCGACATGGGGATCCAGGGCTGGCGCTTCGACACCGCCCAGGACATCGGCCTGCCGTTCGTGCGGCGCATGCGCGCCACCTTGCATCCGCTGCACCCGCGGGCGGAGCTGCTCGGCGAGCTGATGAACCATCCGGGCGACTGGATCGGCGAGGACCGCTTCACCGGGGTGATGAACTACTACCAGCGGGCTGCCGTGCTCGGCTGGTTGTCCGGTGACGTGGGCGCGCGGCAGTCCAACGCCGCGTTGTGGGACGGCTATGTCGGCTGCGGCCACGCCGGTTCGCTGTCGTCCTGGAACATGCTGGCAAGCCACGACACCCCGCGGCTCAAGCACATGCTGCCGGACTGGACGGATCGTCAGTTGGCGCTCACCGCGCAGTTCACGCTGCCGGGGATTCCGGTCATCTACTACGGGGAAGAGAACGGCATGGAGGGGGCCGCGGATCCGGATTGCCGGCGACCCATGGAATGGCGCGAAGACCGTTGGGACATGGCCACGCGCGACTTCTACCGCCGCTTGATCGACCTTCGCCAAGCACATCCGGCGCTGTGGCAGGGGAAGCTGACCGTGCTGGGTGACCGCCTGGACGGCACGGATGCCCTGGTGTTCCTGCGCCACACCGGGCAGCCCGGCGAGTCGGCCCTCGTCGTGTTGAACCGCTCGGGCCAGCCGTTCAAGGCGTCGCTGCTGCTGCCCGACCCGCACCTCTACAGCGGCCTGTGCCTGCGGGACGCCGTGGGCGAGGGCAAGGCCGAACCCCTGATGGGCGGCCAGACGCGGGTGGAGGTGCCGGCGCGGGCGGCCGCGGTGTTCCTGCCGGACGACCGCCGCCCCGACTTCAAGTACTTCAAGGCGCGCAACCGCTGGGATTGACGCGCCTGCCGCAGGTCAGAGCTTGATCTGCGAGCCCACCGCCGGTGCAGTGGACTGGGTGACGGTGCGCACGCTGCCGTCGTCCATCCGCACCGTCACCTTGTAGACGGTCGTGGCTCGGGCCTGCTTCTCGATCTCGTGGCCTGCCACGCCGCCACCGACGGCGCCGATCACGGTCATGGCCTTCTTGCCATTGCCGCCGCCGACCTGGTGGCCCAGCAGGCCGCCAACCACGCCGCCGGCAACGGCCCCCACCCCCGTGCCTTCACCCTTTTGCTTCAATGCCACGACCTTCTCCACCGTGCCGCAGTTGCTGCAGACGGCGACTGCGCGGGCGGGCGCCGGGCGCGCCGGCTTGGCGACGGGTGCCTGGGGCTTGGTGGCGGGCGTGTCGGCAATCTCGGCGACCTCCGGTTGCGGCGCCTGGTTCTTCACCAGCGCCGTCGAGAGCGCGCCGCCGCCGACGGCGGCCAGCACGCCCACCACGCCGGCGATCGCCCACACCGGCAGCTTGCGGCCGGAGGTGGCGGGTGCGTTGTCAGTGTGGGTCGCTGCTGCAAGTTGGCTCATGTCATTCCCTCTTTCATCGTTCGTCGTTCGGACGGTGGCGCGGAGCCGACCGGGATGATCTGCCAACGCGTCCGCCACGATGAGGGTTTACCTGCATTCGGAATCCCTCATGTAACGAAGGGTAGAGCCCGGCCCGGGACATCGAGGAATGCTGTTGCGCCGCGTCACGGGTGCTGTGCCTGTCAGGCAGCATTCATGGAACTCCAGTATGCTTTTGGATGCGGTTCCAGGCCGCGCAGGATCTTCCCTTGACCGACACCACTCCCAAGCCGCCTCCGGGCCTGATCGCCCTGGCCTGGCCGATCTTCATCGAACAGGCGCTCCACATCCTCACCGGCGTCGTTGACACCTTCATGGTCAGCCACGTGTCCGACGACGCCGTCGCCGCGCTCGGCTCGGCGAACCAGGTGGTGGTGCTGTTCCTCATCGTCTTCAGTTTCTTCTCGATCGGCGCCTCGGTGGTGATCACCCACCACCTGGGGGCAAAGGACCGCGAGGGCGCTGATCGCATCGCAGCCACCGCCGTGGGGACCAACACCTGGCTGGGCCTGATCGTCAGCGTGGCCGTCTGGTTCTTCGCCGAGCCGATGCTCAGGCTGCTGCAACTGTCCGACGGGCTGCTGGTGCATGCCGTGCCCTTCCTGCACCTGATGGGCGGCACGCTGTTCCTGGAGGCGATGAATTTCGCGCTGTCCGCCGTGCTGCGTTCGCATGGCCACACGCGGGAAGTGATGGTGGTGGTGCTCGGCCAGAACGTGCTGAACTTCATCGGCAACGCCGTGCTGCTGTTCGGCCTGTTCGGCGCACCCGAGATGGGCGTCGTGGGGGTCGCCCTCTCGACGGTGTTCAGCCGCTTCGTGGCCTGCGTGGCGCTGTGGATCCTCGTCGAGCACCACACCCACCTGAAGCTGCGCGTGGCCGACTTCCTCACCTTTCATCGTGAGCGGCTGGGCCGCATCCTCCACATCGGCCTGCCCGCCGCCGGCGAGAACATCAGCTGGTGGGCGGCCTTCATGGTGATCACCGCCTTCACCGCCCGCATGGGGGACACCACCCTCGCGGCGCAGACGTACACCATGCAGATCGCGATGGTGATGCTGCTGTGCAGCCTGTCCATCGGGCTGGCCACCGAGATTGTCATCGGTCGGCTGGTGGGCGCCGGCAGTTTCGACGACGCGTATGCCGAGTGCATGCGAAGCCTGCGCATCGGCCTCGTCGTCACGATGTGCATCGCCACCGTGTTCGCGCTCCTCGCGCCATGGCTGCTCGGCTTCTTCACCAAGGATCCGGCCATCATCGCCACGGGCACCATCCTGCTGCGCATGGGATTGCTGCTGGAGCCGGCCCGGGCGTTCAACCTCATCGTCATCAACAGCCTACGCGCCGCGGGCGACGCGCGCTATCCGCTGTATGCCGGCCTCATCTCGCAGTGGACCATCATGGCCTTCGGGGGCTGGCTCCTGGGAAGCTACTTCGGCTTCGGGCTGGTGGGTGTGTGGTGCGCTTTCCTGATCGACGAATGGCTGCGCGGCCTGGCCGTGCTGCACCGTTGGCGCAAGCGCCGGTGGTTGAAGTACGCGCTGCGCATGCGGGCATCGGCTGTGGCGGGCTAGTCCTGCGTCTGCACTAGCCACCGGTCGAGGTCGCGTCCGGATGCGCAGGGGTCCTGCCGACGCTGCCGGCTGGGACAGTTGGGCCGTTCGGCCGTGGGGCCAGGCGCGACCCAACGTGCTCGGCTTCTCGAATTGACGATGCTGCGCGATGTACCCTGGGCGGCCGGGACCGCACCGTGCGAACCGCGCGGGAGCCGGCCGCCACGGGCCCTCGTGCAGCTCAGGGCGTCGTTGTCGGACTTCCTGCCAGCACGACTCGGTCGCGTCCCTCTGCTTTCGCCCGGTACAAGGCGCTGTCGGCCCGCCCCACCAGATGCTCCAGCGACTCGCCGGACTGGTGCTGGGCGACGCCGGCGGAAACGGTGATGGAGAATCCCGGCGGCAGGCCTTCGTAGGCCAAGCTCGCCACCGCCATGCGCACTCCCTCGGCCTTGGCCTGCGCTCCGGACAGCGTGGTTTGTGGCATCACAAGAAGAAACTCTTCGCCGCCGTAGCGCCCGAAGCAGTCAACGTCCCGGACGCGGCCTGCCACATGCGAGGCCAGCTTGCGAAGAACCTCGTCGCCCGCAAGGTGACCGTGGACATCGTTGATGCGCTTGAAGAAGTCGATGTCGATCAGGCACACGCTGAACTCAGCACCGCCGCGCGCGCAACGACTGATCTCGTTGTTGATGAATTGGACAAGCTGGCGCCGGTTTGCAATGCCGGTCAACTCATCACGATTGGCCATGTCCGAGATTCGGAGAAGCGCTTGGTTGAGGTCGGCGCTGCGTTCGCTGAGTGTGTGGCGCAGCTTGGAGATGTACCCGCCAATCAGCGCGATCTGAGCCGACGTGCCTAGCAAGGTGATCAGCTCGATGATGTTGGCCTTGCGCTCGGCAAACCCGGGACGAAAATTCTCGAGTGCAAAGAGAAGGCTCAGATAGCCCAACACGTACATGACCGCGACAAACGCCAGTCGCCGCGCCTCCAGGCCGAGCGTTCCATAAATCAGCGGCACTGAAATCAGCAGCAGGAACGTGCTTCGCGCCTGCGGGCTTGCCAGCCAGTACATCACATACAACGTTGGCGGAACGCACACGAGCATTTGCGCCATGGTGAGGTTGGGGTCCGCCAAGCGAAGGTTCAAGCGCGTTCGGAAGGCGATGTAGAACATCCCGTTCAGGGCCGCGATCCATAGCAGGTACTTCACCAGTACCGAGCCCGGGAGCAGACCGAGTGCGTAGCAGGTGAACACGACCGTGGCCGTCACTGCATAGGAGGCGACGACCATCCCGAGGCGCCGAATGCGCACAGTCTGGCGGCGAACGATTTCCTCTTCTGAAGGCGGTGTTGTCATTGCGCTTCCGTTCGAGGGTTTCATTCTGACCGTGGCTGTGGGCTCCGTCGTCCGCTCAACTCGCCGCCAGCGCAGCGCGCGTTGCATCTGCCTGCGACTCCACCCATTCGCAAAAGCGCAGCGCTTCCTCGGACATGCGAGCCGCCGGCGGCTTGATCAGCCAGTAGGTGTACGGCGAGGTGAGACGGGTGCCAGGGAAGAGTTCCACCAGATCGCCGCGTTGTGTGGCTTCGAGCGACATCGCGAGCCGGCCCATGGTGACCCCCTGACCGGCCAGGGCGGCTTGCACCTGCTGGTAGGTGTAGTTGAAGTACACCCAGCGGGCGGGCTGCAGGTCAGCCAGGCCTTGCTCGCGCAGCCATCGGCTCCAGCTGACGTACTCCGCGCTGTCGCGCGGGTTGTCCTCTTCCATCAGCGTGTGGGCCGCAAGGTCGGCGGGCACTGCCAGCGGCGGGCCGCTGATGCGGGATCGCTTGATGTAGGCCGGGCTGGCCAGCGGCGTCACGATTTCGTCGAAGAGCCTCACGGAATCCGGGGTCGCGCCCTCGGGCCGACAGTAGCGCAGCGCGATGTCGACCGCGCCCGTGTCGTTGCCGTCCGGGTCCACCAGGGCGTCGCTGGCGTTGACCCGCAGGTCGATCTGCGGGTATTCGCGCTGAAAGGCCTCGAGGCGCGGAATGAGCCACAGCGACGCGAACGAGGCGAAGGTCGACACGCTCACCACCCGCCGGCCGCCGGCCTGGCGGATCTGACGGACGGCGGTGTCGAGCCGGTCGAGCATCGGTTCGGCCGCTCGGAGCAGCGTCGCGCCGGCGGGGGTGAGTTCGACACGCCGGGTCCCGCGCAGGAACAGCACGGCGCCGACTTCCTCTTCCAGCGCCTGGATCTGCCGGCTGATCGCCGACTGGGTGAGGTGAAGTTCATCGGCTGCAGCGCGGAAACTGAGGTGGCGCGCAACCGCTTCGAAGGCCCGGATGGGCCCCACCCCGAGCGGACGGTGGCGAACGTTACTCATGCGTCAAACGCGATAATCCGGTGCCGGTAACTCATTGGACGCATGCGGTCTCCCTCCCTAAAGTTGCCTCATCCGAGTTTAAGGGAGCAATGAGATGAGCCAACTGATGAGTGGTGCGCAACTGGCGGCAGGACGGGCAACGGCACTGTGGGCGCTGGGCCAAGGGCAGGCTGAACCGCTGCACGTGGGGGCCCAGGGGCAGATCCTGCGGGTGGTCGAGGGTTGGCTCTGGCTGACCGGAGACGGCGCCCTCGGGGCTCCGGCGGAGGACATCTGGCTCGCGCCCGGTGAAGAGTACCTGCTGCCGGCCGGCAGCCATTGGGTGGTGGAGGCTCGCCATGCAGGGCGCTTCCAGCTGCTCCTGCCGCGGCAGGCGCGGCAAGCTTCCGCCTGGCGCACGGCGCGGGCGGCGTGGCGCCGGCTCTGGCGAGGCAGCGAACCGGCGTGCGCGCGTGCGTGATCCCGGGTGCGCCGTCAGCCGGCGAAGCGCTGCCACGCGCCTTGGGGCTGCGCCAGGCGGTTCGCCACCACGCTGATGACCTTGGGGTTGAACGGCAGGCCGATGTGGCTGCCGTCCACCTCGATGTTCTCGGCGCGCCGCGACGGCCGCAGCAGGCAGGCCTCCCAGGCCACCACGCCGTCGCTGCGGCTGTAGACCGACGTGGTCGGTACGTCCGGAGTCATGCGCAGCCGGGCCGACAGCGTCGCGTCGATGAGCGGCGCATGCCCGTTCAAGGCGTTGTACAGCCAGCCCACGTTCGTGTCCTTGCCGGAGCCGGCGAAGGGCGTGCCGAGGGTGATGACCTGGCGCACTGCGTGAGGTGCGATCTTGGCGATCTCGCGGGCGTAGATGCCCCCCAGGCTCCAGCCGACGAGGCTCGCGGGGCGGCCCTCCTCGGCGGCGACCGCTTCCACGTGGCGAACAAGGCCGCTCAGCCACTGGTCGATGTGGCCCTGCGGGCCCGTGTTGAAGCCGAGTTCCCAGTCATGGGCGCGGTAGCCGAGGCGCTCGCAGCAGTTGCGCAGCGGCGCGATGGCGCGGCGGTCCGTCGCGAGGCCCGGAAAGAAGACCACCGGGTGGCCGTCGCCAACGGGGAGGCGGCTGCGGTCCATCAGGTGCATGCCGGCGTACTCGAAGCAGGCGCGCAACGGCTCCATGCCCAGCAGGCCCAGCGAGGGCGGGATCGGCAATGCGGCGGTCGTCATGGGTGGTTCTCTCTCGTCGTTCGGCAGTGAACGCATGATCCGCCCGAGCGCCTCGTCGCGCAGCCGTCGCGCCGATGAATCGGCAGTCAGCGTTTGCCTACGTTGTGCAACGTAGGACCTTCCAGCAGGAAGCGCGCCTTGAGCCCGCCGGTCGCCGACGGCGCGACCCACACATCGAAGGCGCCCGGTTCCACGGTGTCCGTGCCGTCTGCACCGATGAAGCCAAGATCGGCGCGCTGCAGCCGAAAGGTCACCTGGACCGTTGCGCCGGGCAGGACGTGGACGCGCTCGAATCCCTTCAATTGCCGGACGGGCCGGGTGACGCTGGCCACGGGATCGCGTACGTACAGTTGCACCACCTCGTCCATGGCCCGCGGGCCGGTGTTGGTCAGCGTCGCCGTCACCTCCAGCACGCCGTTCCACGGCAATCGCTGATGGCTGAGCGCGACTGCGTCATAGCGGATGCGGCCGTAGCCCAGGCCGTGCCCGAAGGCGTAGAGCGGTTCGTGGCTGACATCGAGGTAGCGCGCCTTGTAGAAGGCGTCGGGCGCGGACTCGGGCACCGGCCGCCCGGTCGGCTTGTGATCGTAGTGGAAGGGCACCTGGCCGGAAGCCTGCGGAAAACTGACGGGGAGCCGACCGCTCGGCGCGGCATCTCCGAAGAGCACGTCGGCCACCGCGTGACCGGTTTCGCTGCCCAGGAACCAGGTGACTGCGATGGCGCGTGCCTCACGCACCGCGCCGGTGAGCGCCATCGCGCGGCCGTTGCGCAACAGCACGATGACCGGCTTGCCGGTGGAGGCGACGGCTTCGGCGAGCGCCTGCTGGGCCGCAGGCAGGGAGATGTCCGTGCGGGAACGCGCCTCGCCCGACATGGCCTCGCCCTCGCCGATCGCCAACAGCACGACGTCGGCATTCCGTGCGGCCGCCATCGCGTCACGCAGTCCGTTGCGCACGGGCCGGTCGACACCGCTCCCGGCGGTCACGGTCAGGCTCGATGAGTCGGCCAGCGCGGCGCGCAGCCCTTCGGCCAGGCTCACCGGTGGCCGGGGCCCGGGAAACAGCGTCCACGGGCCGTGCAAATCGTGCGGCCCCTCGGCGAAGGGTCCGATCAACGCGATGCGGCGCCCCTGCCGGGGCAGCGGCAGCAGATCGCCCTCGTTCCTGAGCAGCACGATGGCGCGGCGAGCCGCCTCCCGGGCCAGCGCGCGGTGCTCCGGCCAGTCGGCCGGGGCGGTGCCGTCGAGTCCCCGCATCGGGTCGTCGAAGAGGCCGAGCTTTTCCTTCACCGCGAGGACGCGCCGCACGGCATCGTCCAGGCGCGCCATCGGCACCTCGCCGTCGGCCACGAGGTCGGGCAGGTGCTCGTTGTACAGACCGCTCTGCATGCTGATGTCGGAGCCCGCCAGGAACGACAGCCGCGTGGCCTCGCGGGCGTCGGCCGCGACACCATGGGCGATCAGTTCCTCGTCCGCGGTGTAGTCGGACACCACGAAGCCGCCGAAGCCCCATTCGCCCCGCAGCACGGAGCCGAGCAGCCACGGGTTCGCATTGGCCGGCACGCCCGAGATCTCGTTGAAGGCGCTCATGACGGAGAGGGCGCCGGCATCGAGTGCTGCACGAAAGGGCGGCAGGTAGACCTCGCGCAGCGTGCGCTCGGAGATGTCCACGGTGTTGTAGTCCAGGCCCCCGCTGGCCGCGCCGTAGGCGGCGAAGTGTTTCGGTGTGGCCAGCATGGCGTCCGCGCGGGCCAGGTCGGGCCCCTGGAAGCCGCGCACCCTGGCCGCGGCGAACCGGGCGCCGAGGAAGACGTCCTCCCCGGCACCTTCGACCGTGCGGCCCCAGCGCGCGTCCCGTGCGATGTCCACCATGGGCGCGAAGGTCCATCGAAAGCCGTCGGCCGTCGCCTCGATGGCCGCGGCCCGCGCCGTGCGTTCGGCAAGCGAGGGGTCCCAGCTCGCGGCCTCCGCCAGAGGAACGGGAAACACGGTGCGGAAGCCGTGGATCACGTCGGCCCCGAAGAGCAGCGGAATGCCCAACCGGGACTGCTTCACCGCGATGGTTTGCGCCT
The DNA here is from genome assembly GCF_964253025.1 of Rhizobacter sp. LjRoot28. Taxonomy (NCBI): domain Bacteria; kingdom Pseudomonadati; phylum Pseudomonadota; class Betaproteobacteria; order Burkholderiales; family Sphaerotilaceae; genus Rhizobacter; species Rhizobacter sp. LjRoot28. Next base: position 3,726,553 of record NZ_CAXUQC020000001.1, on the reverse strand, counting down.
CGCGCTTGCCTTCCCGGCCCACGCCGTTGAAGAGGCCGGTCACCCGGCCCGCGCGGATGGCGTCGCGCTGACCCTCGGCGCTCGGCTGCCGGGTGACCGGGTTGGCGAGCGCCCCGGCCGCCACCGGAGCGAACAGGCTCAACTGGCCCACCTTTTCCTCGACCGTCATGCGGGCCAGCAGGTCGTCGATGCGGGAGGGGGCGGCGTGTGCGGGCAGGCCCGCCAGGGCCTGAAGCACGAGGGCTTGCAGAACGAGGGTCGGAAGGCGCATGGGACGCGATTCTGGCTGCGCGTCGCTTCTCCCCACGTGGCGCCCGGAATCAGCCGGCTGGCCGTGCGGCGCGGGCGTCCCGGATGGCCTCGGCCAACAGTCGGGCCACATCGGCCACCGCGTAGGGCTTGGCGATGGTGCGGACCGGCAAGGTGGTGTCGAGCACCGCGGCGTAGCCGCTCACCAGGAGGGCGGGCAGCGCCGGACGCAGCTCGGCCAGCGCATGCACCAGGTCCACGCCGCTCATGCCGCCCGGCATCACCACGTCGGACAGGACGGCGTCGATGTCGTCGCGCGCCCGGGCGATGGCCAGCGCGTCGGCGGCCGTGGACGCGACCAGCACGGAGAATCCGCAGTCTTCCAGCGCCTGCGCCGTGAGGCCGCGCACCAGTGCGTCGTCTTCCACCATCAGCACCGTGCCGCTGTGCTGCGGCGGGGGCGCCGCCTGCACGCCGGGCGTTTCGCCGAGGGGTTGTTCGCTCGTGGCGGGCAGGAACAGCGTGACCGTGGTGCCATGGCCGGGGGAGCTCCGGACCGTCGCCAAGCCGCCGGACTGCTTGGCGAAGGCATACACCTGGGCGAGCCCGAGGCCCGTGCCTTCGCCCACCGGCTTCGTGGTGAAGAAGGGCTCGAACACCCGGCCGAGCAGCTCGGGCGCGATGCCGTGCCCGGTGTCGAGCACGGCCACCGCGACGTAGTTTCCGGCCTCCAGGCCGGCCACCTCACCTGACTCGATGCGCCGGTTCACGGCCCGCACGGTGACCTGGCCGCCGCCCTTCATCGCGTCGCGTGCGTTGAGCACCAGGTTCAGGATGGCGAGCTCGAACTGCACCGGGTCGATCCGGACGGGCGCCAGTCCCGGTTCGATGTCGAACTCCACCGTGATGCTCTCTCGCACCGCCCCACGGAGCAATTCCGCCAGGCCATCGACCTGGCGGGGAAGGTCGACCACCTCGCGGTGCCCCGGTTGTGCCCGGCCGAAGCTCATCAGCTGTCGCGTCAGCTTGACCGCCTTGGTGATGGCCCGTTCACACGCGCCGAGGGCCTTGGTGGCCCGCGGGTCGGTGGCGAGCTTGCCCGCCAACTGCACGCCTGACGACATGGTCTGCAGCAGGTTGTTGAAGTCGTGCGCGATGCCGCCGGTCAGGCGGCCCAGCGCTTCGAGCTTCTGCGTGCCGAGGGCCGCGCTTTGCGCGCGTTCGGCCTCTTCGACGGCGGCCCGCACCCGCTGCTGCAGGTTGGCCTCGGCGTCGCGCAGGTCGAGGCTCGCCCGGGCGAGCAGGCCTTGCACCACATCGGTTTCGGCCAGGCCGGTGGACTTCGGGCCGACCACCTTGCCGGCCCCGAGCGCCTCGGCATCCGCTTGCAACAGCGCCACCGGACCTTCGATCGATCGGCCGAGCCACACCGCAGCCAGGGCGGCGACGCCCCACATGGCCAGGGAGATCATCAGCATGGTCTTGAGGGCATCCAGGGCAGGGCGCCTCATTTCCGCCCGGGGCAGACCGATGAGCACGATCCAGCCCGACTCCGGCGCGCGGTTGAACACCGTGTAGACCGGTGTGCCCTCGAGCGTCACGGTCTCGTGCACGCCGCGATCGTCTCCCGTCAGGCGGGCCATCATGTCGGGTGTGGCGCGCCGGCCCACCATGTGCTCCGCGTCCACGCTGCGGGCGAGCACCTGCCCTTGTGAATCGACCAGGGTGCCGACCCATCCACTCGGCAGCTGCTGCTGGTCGAAGATGCGTTGCAGTTGCCGCGCCACGCTGCCCATCGACACGTTGAAGCGGACTTCACCGTCGCGGATCATCGGCACCCAGACCGAGAAGCTGTACTGCTGCGCCAGCTTGGACATGTAGAGGTCGGACGCCATGGGCCGGGCGTCGAGCCGCCCGAGCTCGGGCGGGGCGCCGATGGCCGACGGCGGCACGTTGTCCCATGCGAACGGCGCACGGGTGTTGATCAGGGTGCGGCCCTGGGGGTCCGTCACCATGATGGCGTTCTCGATTTCAGGTGAGACGGCCTTGGCTTGTTCGTAGAACGCCTTCAGGTCACCCCGATCGAGCGCCGGCGAGGCGGCCAGAGTCTTGAGGATGCCCGCCCGGTAGGCGACTTCCCGGTCGGCCACCAGGCTCAGTGCGCGGGCGGTCTCCGAGGCCGCCGACGTGATGGATTGCCGCGCTTCGGTGTAGATGGTGTAGGCGGCGATCATCGAGATGCCGCTGGTCGGCAGCAGCACGCCGAGCGTGAGCAGCAGGAGCCGGCGCCGGACCGAGGGCGATCGCCGCTTCGCGTGCGGAGGTGGAGACGGAGGGGCGGAAGCGGCGGTGCCGGCGGGCTGCATTGCCCCATTCTAGGAGGCGACGGACCTGCACGGCGAAGCCGGCTCATGGACAATGGCGGCGTGAAGAAGATTCGACCTTGGATGGGAGCGGCGGTGCTGGCGGCCGTGGCAGTGACGGCCTTCGTGGTGTTCCGGCTGGCCGTCGGGCAGATGCGTTCCGGCATCGAGCAGGCGCTCGGACCCCGGGCCTCGGTGGGCTCGGTGTCGGTGGGCTGGTCCGGCATCGTGCTGACCGAGCTGCGCGTGCGGGCCGAGCGTCCGCGATGGCCCGCCGAGGACGAGCTTCGTGCAAGCAGGGTGCAGGTGGTGCCCGAACTCGCCAGCCTCTTCAGCGGCGCCTGGCGTGTTCGCCAGATCAAGGTGGAGGGAGCCTACTTGTCGGTGCTCCGCCGACGCAACGGCAGCCTGCAGGTCGTGCCCGGCCTCGTGCGACAGCCTCGCACGGCCGCGTCGACCCCCGAGTCGCGCAGCGAGGTGCACATCGGCTCCATCGTGCTCGAGGACGCGTCGGTGGACTTCTTCGATGCGAGCGTGCGCCAGCCGGCGCATCGCATGCGCTTCGAACAGCTTGACGTCGACATTCAGGACCTCGCCCTGCCGCGTCTCGACGAGCCGCTCAAGATCAACCTGCAGGGCGTCTTCAAGGGCCAACGCCGCGATGGCGACCTGCGCATCTTCGGCGAGGTCACACCCGCGACGCGCGACGGCGAGATTTCCGCCCGGCTCGCCAACGTCGACCTGGTGGCCTTGGAGCCCTATCTGCTGAAGGTCAACGAGTCGGGCGTGCGCCGCGGCACGCTGGACCTCACGCTGGATGCCCACGTCGCCCGGCAGCAACTTCGCGCACCTGGCGTGCTGGTGCTGAAGGACCTGGAACTCGGCACCGGTGGCGGCATGCTGGGCACCTTCGCCGGAGTGCCGCGACAGGCCGTGCTGGCCAGCCTGAGCCGCGATGGCCGCATCGAACTGCAGTTCACGCTCGAGGGCCGGCTCGACGATCCCCGCTTCTCGCTCAACGAGGCCCTGGCCCTGCGGGTGGCTGCGGGACTGGCCGAGTCGCTCGGGGTCAGCCTGGGCGGGGTGGTCGAAGGCGTGGGCGGGGTCATCAAGGGCCTGCTCGGCCAGTGACCCCGCGACCGCGTCACTTGCGCGCGGGACGCAGCGCCGCACGTGGGCCCGCCGGCAGCTCGGCACGAATGGCCGCGGCGGCCACATCCAGGGCTTCCTTGGGCGTGCGCTCCGCGGTGTTGATGTCGTGCAGCGCCGCGCTCAGGTGCTTCCAGAACAGGGTCATCTCGGGGTTGTTCGGCATGGGCCGGCCGTTGTAGATCGTGTCCATCGAGGTGCGGATGCGTTCATCGCTGTAGAGACTCCAGAACATGGCCTTGGAGGCGGGCACCCCGATCGGCTTGTCGGCGTTCATGGCCGACAGCCCCTCGCGGGTCAGCAGGTGGTTGCGGAGAAAGTCGTTGGCCGTCTCCTTGTTCGGCGAGCTGCTGGTGATCATGGCGCCCAGCACGCCCACGAAGGGTCGAGGTGCCTTGCCGGCCACGAGAGGAAGCATCGCCACGCCATAGTTGACCTTCGCCTTGTTGAGCGCCTCCCACGCCCAGGGTCCGGTGATCCACATCGCCTGCTTGCCGGCCTTCATCGCGTCCTCGGCGTCCTGGTAGCTCATGCCGCCGTCCGGGAGGGTGCCCGACTTGATGAGTTGCTGCAGCAGGCTCGCGCCGACCACGGCGCCAGGGTGGCTGATGCCGGTGTCCGTGGCGTCGTAGCTGCCGTCGAGCTTGCGCTGGAAGACATAGGCGCCGCCGGCCGACAGCAGGGGCCACGAGAAGTACGGGCTCGCCGATTCCCAGCCGATGGCGCGCACGCCGCGTGGCTTGAGCTTCTCGTGCAGCGAGCCGATCTCCTCGAAGCTGCGCGGCGGGGTGGGCAGCAGGTCCTTGTTGTAGATGAGTGCCACCGACTCCACGGCCATGGGGTACGCCCAGACCGAGCCGCCCTGTGTCACCGCATCCCAGCCCACTTGAACGATGTCGCGACGCAACTCGGTATCGGGCTGCAGCGGCGCCAGCCAGCCGGCCTTCACCCAACCGCCCAGCCGGTCGTGGGGCCAGATCCAGATGTCCGGACCCTGCCCGGCCTTCATGGCGGCCTCGAAACCACCGGGCGCATCGGTCGAGTGGGTGCCGTTCGCCGCACCGTTCTGTTTCGGCGCGTTGACGTCCTCGAAACGGCCGGTGCTGCCATTGAACGGCATCACGCGCACCCGGATGCCCGTCTTGCGCGTGTAGTCGGCGGCCACCTTCTGCACGCCGTGATAGCCCTTGTCGTTGTTCATCCAGAGCGTCAGGACGCCGGGCTCGGCAGCGCGTGCGGTTCCTGCCATCGGGATGCCGAGCACGAGTGAAAGCGCGGCCGCGCAGGTCGCGGCCAGGCGGCGGGGGGTGGAACGGTACTGCATGGTTCTTTCTCCGGGACAGCAAAAAGGCCCTGCCGACGTGGCAGGGCCCTGGGGCGCGGCCATCGGCCGCGAATCGCTCAGTTGTTGACGACGTACACCAGCGCGGTGCGGGCCGGGACGGTGAAGCTGCCCGTCGACGCCACGTACCCGGCCTCGTTCGCCGGCCGGCGGTCCGTGCCGGACAGGTGCACCGGATGAAGCACCCAGGCCTTGTCCTTGTCCTGCGGCAGCGTCAGCGTGCGGGCCGTCTTGTCGACGTTGATGAAGTAGAGGACCTCGCGGAAGTTGGCGCCGGGCAAGCCCTGGCCGTCGAGGTGCCCGGCCAGCACGGTCGGCACCTGGGCCGGGCCGGTGTTGCGCATGCTCAGTCGGGCCTTCACTTCGTCGGCCGAGCGCAGCCGGAAGAGCGGGGTGCTGCTGCGGATCTTCAGCAAGTCGCGGAACATGCCGCTGGCCGCCTCGATCTCCGGCCGGCCCGGTTTCATGTTTGGCAGGTTCGCGGGCGCCAGCACCTCACGGGCCAGGTCCTCGTTGCCGCTCACCGGCAGGCCCACGCCGAAGTGGTTGGTCGCGTAGCTCCAGTCCAGGCGGTTGAACCAGTCGCCCGAGTTGTAGCTGTTGTTGTCCATCGACTTCGACCGCAGCACGTCGGCGCCGGCATGGAAGTAGGCGATGCCCTGGCTGAAGTTGTTGATGGCCGCGGCCAGCGTCTGGGCACGCAGCCGGTCGTCCAGCGAGGCGGCCTTCGGCATCTTGGCCGCCAGGCCGTCCCAGAAGGTGCGGTTGTCGTGGTTCTCGTAGTAGTTCACGACCTCGCGCGGCTGGCTCGCGTAGCCGGCCGGATCGCCGCCGTAGCGCAGCTCCTCCCCGGTCTTCACCGTGCCATCGGCCGTCTCGAAACTGTAGGAGCGCAGCGAACCGGCCAGGCCCAGGCGGATGATGTCCGCATGCTCGAGGAGCTGGTCGAGCGTGTGCCCGTTCGCCGTCTCGTTCGGGTCGTGGAAGAGGCCGGTCACGTAGCCCTGGCGCTTGAAGTCGGCGCCGTCGTCGCAGCATCCGCCGCCCCGGATGCGGTCACGTGCCCGGTCACTGAAGGTGCCGATGCCCGAGCCGTTGAGGGACAGCTGCGACGCCTGTACGAAGCGGGCACCGTTGGCCACTTCGCCGAAGTTCCAACCCTCGCCGATGAGGAAGATGCTGCGGCCGGCGGCGGCATCCACCTCGGCCTTGAGCGCTTCCATCACGCTGCGCGGCTGGTGGCCCATCAGGTCGAAGCGGAAGGAGTCGATGCGGTACTGCGTGGCCCAGGTCTTGACCGAGTCGATCATCAGGCGCGCCATCATGGCGTTCTCGGTGGCGGTGTTGCTGCAGCAGGTCGACATCTCCACCTTGCCCTCGGCCGACAGCCGGTGGTAGTAGCCCGGGACGATGCGGTCGAGCACCGACTTCTCGCTCTGGCCGTGCTGGAAGGTGTGGTTGTAGACCACGTCCATGCCGACGCGCAGGCCGGCGCGATGAAGAGCAGCCACCATCTCGCGGAACTCGATGACGCGCCGAGCGCCATCAGCCGGGTCGCTGGCGAAGCTGCCTTCGGGCGCGGTGTAGTGGTACGGGTCGTAGCCCCAGTTGAAGCAATCGCTGTCGGCCACGGGCTTGATCGCATCGCGGGCCGTCGGGCTGTCGCTCGCACCGTCAACGATGGAAGGGGTGGCGCAACCGGCCTCGGGCACGCTGCCGAAGTCGTACACCGGAAGCAGGTGCACGTCGGTCAGGCCGGCGGCAGCCAGCGCCTTGAGGTGCTTCATGCCGTTCGATGCGGTCTCGGCGAACGCCAGGTACTTGCCGCGGCGCGCCTCCGGCACCGTCGGGTCGTCCCGCGAGAAGTCGCGCACGTGCAGCTCGTAGATGGACATGTCCTCGGGGGAGGCGACTGTGGGCGCCGTGTCGGCGTCCCAGCCCGCGGGCTTGAGGGCCGCGCTCGACAGGTCGGCGATGTAGCTGCGACGCGAATCCGTGGTGAGGCTCACGGAGTACGGATCCGTCACGCGGTTGCGGACCACGCCGGTACCGCGCGCATACACGTCCACGAGGTAGGTGAAGTACTTGCCCGAGAGGTCGGCGGCCTGGGTGGCGGCCCAGACGCCGGTGGCGCCGTCGCGGGCGAGGTCCAGCACCTGGGTGGCCTGGCCGGTGCCGCTGTCGTACAGGCAGGCCCGAACCTTCGTCGCGGTGGGCGCCCACAGCTTGAAGGAGGTGGCGCCGCCGGCGGGCGTCGCGCCGAAGTCGCGCACGGCGGCCGCCGATGCGTAGCGTTCGTCGAGTGCGCCGGCAAGTTGCGTCTCGGTGGCATCGATGGCCAGGCCGTCAGCGGTCTCCGCCACCAGGACCAGCTGGCCGGTGAGATGGCTGTCGAGGGCGGCCGCGTCAGCTTCCGCCACCTGGAGTACCGCGCCCGGGGCGACGTACTTGAAGCGTTCAGCCAGGCCCGGTGGCACGGCACCGGCCGCCGAGAGCGTCAGGGCGCCCTCTGCGCCGGACACGGGCTGCCCCTTGGCCACCTGGATGGCGGCCTTGCTGGAGTGGTACAGCTTGTACACCGGCGCGCCGGTGGCACCAGGCCATTGCAGCAGCCGCTGGCCCAGCCACACGGCACGGGCTTCGGTGAGGTTGAGCTGGGTGATCGAGGCTTCGCTCGGGTAGACCTTGGCGTCGCCCTGCAGCAGCCACACGTCGCCGACCTGCGACGTCACCTGGAGGCTCGCGTAGGGAACGACGATGTCATTGCTGCGGCCGTCCTTGTCGTCGACCGAGGGCTGGCCGGTACCGCCCAAGCCGTGGATGACGAACTTGAATTCCTTGCGCGAGGCATCGGCGGCGGGGTTCAGCACCGGCACCTCGAAACTCACTTCGGTGGCCGTCTCGGTGTAGCCCGGCATGCTGGACAGGGGCACGGGAGCGCCCCACTGGGCGAGGGTGCTGGCCGGGAAGGGCAGGCGACTGGTGTCGATGCCGTTGGTGTCCCACAGGTGCAGCCCCCAGCCGGCGTAGACGCCATCCGTGCGGCGGTAGTGAACGCGCAAGGTGCGGAGGTCCTGCACCACGGCCTCGCCCCCGTCGCCGACGGCGGCGCCCGCAACCGGATGGAGGACCTGCTGGTAGTCGGTGCCGTTGCAGAAGGCGGCGTCCGCATCCGACAGCGGCGGCGTCGCACCGCCCACCGCGTCATCGCTGCCGCCACAGGCGGCTGTCAGGGCTGCCAGGGAGAGCAGGGTCAGGGACACGGGCCGCATCCAGCCGCGCTTGTAGCTTGTTGTCATTCGTCTTCCTCGATCGGTGGTCGGGGCGCAATGCCCAGGCGTGGCCGGATCGACGAAGCACGATGAGGGGTGGCTTGCAGGGGCCCTGCGTGAGGCGCTCCGGACGAGGGAGACGCATCACGCGGTCGCCCGCAAAGCCTTTATCGATCCAGCGTGCGGATTCTGAATCGGTAAAGAATTGGGTCAAGCCCCCGCGCGCGAGGACTTTCCCTGATGTGACGCGCGGAAAACCCGCGCGTCCCGCTTACTGAACGATCTTGCCGTCGGCGCCGAACATCGCGAAGTCGACGTATTGCGAGCCGGTGCGGTTGCGCTGCGAGAAGTCGAGCACGTAGCCGCCGACGTCGATCGAGCGGGCAGCAGCCAGCGCGGCCGTCACGGTGGGCGCGGTCGGATTGGCGACGCCCTCGAGGGCCTTCACCAGGGCCTTGGCGGCGATGTAGCCCTCGATCGAACGGGCCGACAGGTTGGCATCGTTCGACGCCTGGCGAAGCTGGAGGTACTCGCGAACCACCGGGCGGGTCGTTTCCTTGGACAGGGGCAGGACCACCGAGAAGGCATAGCCGCGCGCGCCCTTGGGGCCGAGGGCCTTGAGCAGGGCGTCGGTGTCGATGATGGACATGCCGTAGAGGGTGGCCGTGCCGCCGGCCGCGCCGTACTGCTTGATGAACTCGACGGCGGCGGCCGTGGTCGCCCCCAGCAGCACCACCTGCGGTGCTGCCGTCCGCATGTCTGCCACGCTCGCGGCGACATCGGTGGTGTTGCGTGCATAGGACGTCTTGGCCACGAGGGCGACGCCCGTCTTCTTGGCGGCGATTTCGGCGCCAGCCAGCACGTCCTTGCCCAGGCCGTCGTTCTGGTACACGAGGCCGACGCTCTTGATGCCCAGCTGGCTCAGCTGGGTGAAGAGGCGGGCGACTTCATCGTGGTAGCTGGCCTTCACGACATGCATGCCTTCGGCCTGGGCCACGGATGCAGCGCCGGACACGGCGCCGATCATCGAGACCTTGCGCTGGGCGAGCACGCCGTCCTTGGCGAGCGCTTCCAGGTTGGTGGTGCCCACCGTGCCGATCATGGCCACGGGCGATGCGGTGGCGATGAGTTCCTTGGTGAGGCGCACGGTCTCGACGGGATTCTGCGCATCGTCCTTGACGATGAAACTGATGGGGCGGCCCTTGACGCCACCCTTGGCATTGACCGAGTCGAAGTAGAGCTTGGCACCGGCGCTCATCGCCCGGCCCGTCACGCCCTGCGGGCCGCTCAGCGGGGCCACCTGTCCCACGACGATCGGCTCGCCCGCAGCCCAGGCGGGCAGCGCGGCGGCCAGGGCCGCAGCCAGCACGGCGCGGCGGGTCAACGAAGGAAGACGCAGGGAGGTGTGCAGGGTACGCATGGGAAGACCTGGAGGAGGGCGCGGGGGTACCGCAATCGGCGCGACTTTAGCGTTAAACAAGGGTTTTCCCTAGATCTGTTGCACCGGGTCACGCAATGCTGCGAACTGGTTCACACGTCAATCCCGAACTCCATGCACGCAGGGTTGTTGAGTGGCCACAGGACCTCGCCTACATTGCGCAGCAGTGGAAGGGGCAGCTGGCCACCGATGAGTGGCCGCGCGTTGGGGCCACGGAGACGACCCTCAACTCGAACGGAGCTCTCATGAACCTTCGCCACGCCCTTGTCATTCCGTGCCTGCTGGCCTTGAGCCCGCAGGTTCACGCCATCGACCTCATCCGACCCCTGGGCTACATCGACAGTCCGGAGTCCATCGACATCCGTGCCGTCCATCGCGTGAACCGGCCCTTCGAGGACTGGTTCGTCTTCTTCGTCGCCCCGGGCAGCGAGTTGACCTTCTCCGGCCAATTGCAGGCCGGCGCCGGCCGGGAATTCGCGCGTGAGTTCGATGCCAGCCTCTACCGCTACGGCACGGAAGTGGCCGATGGCTGGGATCATGCTGGCAGCGGCGGCCCCAGCTCCCCGTCGCGCCTGGTGGACTTCGCGCCGGTCACCTTGCGCTCGGGCCTCTACACGCTGGTGGTCGAGGGCCTGCTCGGGTCGCCGTTCAACCTGACGCGGGCCTCCTATTCAGGCAACCTGAACTTCGCCCTGGCCGCGCCGGTACCGGAACCCGGGGCCGGGCTGCTGCTCGCCGCGGGGCTCATCGCCGTTGCGCTCGGACGCCGCCGGAGCGCGTCGCCGTCCCAGTCGGATGTCGCAACTCCCTGAAGTCGACTTTGGCACGCCCGTTGCAGTATGGTCCTCGGACACTTCCGTCCGAGGTCCTTCCATGAAACCAGAGAACTCCACACCGCTGTCCTTCGTGAGCACCGAGCCGTCGAGCCCGTGGGCCACCTACCTGTCCCAGGTCGACCGTGTCGTCCCGTACCTCGGCACGTATGCCCGGTGGGTCGAGACGCTGAAGCGCCCGAAGCGCGCCCTCATCGTCGACGTGCCGATCGAGATGGACGACGGCAGCGTGCGGCACTTCGAGGGCTACCGGGTGCAGCACAACCTGTCTCGCGGGCCGGGCAAGGGCGGCGTGCGCTATCACCCTGACGTGACGCTGGAAGAAGTGATGGCCCTCTCGGCGTGGATGACGGTGAAGACCGCGGCCGTCGGCTTGCCGTTCGGCGGCGCCAAAGGCGGCATCCGCCTGGACCCGAAGGAGCTGTCCCGCAAGGAACTCGAGCGGGTCACCCGCCGCTACACCAGCGAAATCGGTTTCATCATCGGCCCGCAGCGCGACATCCCCGCCCCCGACGTCAACACCAACGCCCAGGTGATGGCCTGGATGATGGATACCTACTCCATGAACACCGGGGCCACGGCCACCGGCGTGGTCACGGGCAAGCCCATCCACCTGGGGGGCTCGCTCGGCCGGGTGAAGGCGACGGGCCGCGGCGTGTTCATCACCGGCCGCGAGGCGGCGCGTCGCATCGGCCTGCCGCTGGAAGGGGCCCGCATCGCCGTGCAGGGCATGGGCAACGTGGGCGGCACGGCGGCCGACCTCTTCGTGCAGGCGGGTGGTCGCCTGGTCGCCATGCAGGACCACACCGGCACGGTGTACAACCCCGACGGCTTCGAGATGAAGTCCACCCTCGACCTGATCCGCCGCGAAGGCGGCGTGGCCGCCCATCCCAAGGGCGAGAAGATCGACAACGAGTCCTTCTGGGATGTCGACTGCGACATCCTCATCCCGGCGGCCCTCGAGGGCCAGATCACTCCTGAACGCGCGAACCGCATCAAGGCCAAGCTCGTGCTCGAAGGTGCCAACGGGCCGACCCTCCCGTCTGCCGACGACGTGCTCCGCGAGCGCAACATCCTCGTGGTGCCGGACGTCATCTGCAACGCCGGCGGCGTGACCGTCAGCTACTTCGAATGGGTGCAGGACTTCAGCAGTTTCTTCTGGACCGAGGACGAGATCAACCAGCGGCTCGACAAGATCATGGTCGATGCGCTGAACCACATCTGGGAAACCGCCGACCGGCACCAGATCACCTTGCGCACCGGGACGTTTGCCGTGGCCTGCGAGCGGATCCTGATCGCGCGCGAGGAACGTGGACTATATCCATAGGCCCCCACGTCGCTTCGCTCCTGCCCCCCGAGGGGGCGCCACGGGTCGCCCGGCTGGAACGTTGGCCCCCCAGTCGCGTTCGCTCCTGCCCCCGGGGGGCGCCACGGGTCGCCCGGGAGACCCGTGCTCGCGTGTGACTTGATGGCGCGTCGCTTCGCCGGCTCTCCCTCTCGGTTGGGGTCGGGTCTGCCAATTTGCAGGAGGTGGGTGGTCACGGGTCGCCCGGGGGGCCATTCTGCAAGTTTCTTGATGGGGCACTCGCATTGCTCGGTCCAGGCGACGCCCGCTTCAATGCGGCCGAAAGACGCTTCGCTCGGTCCGGGCGGAATCGATGCGATGCACCGCGGTTGGTCTCCCGGGGCATCTGTGCCCTTGCCTTCGGGCGCGGCCCGGTAGGATTGTTGGTCGAGAACGGAGGGTGCATGGCAGCGGTGGTGGTGGATCCGGGCAAGGTGCGGGAGTTCGTGGATGGGCCGGCGTTTGCGGAGTGGCTGGCGGGGCACCACGACGTGGCGGACGAGGTGTGGATCAAGATCCACAAGGTGGGCTCCGGGCGGGCGTCGATCACACCCAAGGAAGCGATCGACGTGGCGCTGTGCTGGGGGTGGATCGATGCGATCCGCAAGCGCTTCGACGACGAGAGCTACCTCCAGCGCTACACGCCCCGCCGCAAGGGCAGCGTGTGGAGCCAGATCAACGTGGCCAACGTGACGCGGCTGATCGAGGCCGGGCGCATGACCCCGCATGGCATGCGCGAGGTGGAGGCGGCCCAGGCGGACGGCCGCTGGGCGAACGCCTATGGCAGCGCCGCCAACATGCCGATCCCGGACGATCTGCAGGCAGCCATCGATGCCGACCCCGTCGCCCGTCGCATGCTGGAGCAGCTCAGCGCCCAGAACCGCTTCGCGCTGGCCTTCCGCATGCACAGCCTCAAGACCGCGGCCGGACGAGAGAAGCGCATCGCCGCATTCGTCGACATGCTTCGTCGCGGCGAGACGCCGCACCCGCAGAAGGCGGTGCGGACCGCTCGCGGCCCGGCCTCGGGCGCCGATCCGGCGTGAGCCATGGATCAAAGGCACACCGGTCTGTGGACGTCCGAGGGTCCGCACAGCGCGGCGCGCGGTGTCTCACTTGCCGGACACGGCCGGCAGCGCACCGCGCGAGAGCCCTCATGAATTCTTAATCGACGTTTGCGAGAGTTCGGCTCGCGGCGACGCGACATGCCGCAACCGTCCCCTGCCTCCCATCGCTTTCAACCGACATGTCAAACCACCTTGAATCACCGGCGCATTCCACGGCCGACACGCTGCGCACGATCGAGCGCAGCCGCGTGCGTGCGCTCGTGCAACGCAACGTCGACCTCGCCGCCCCGTTGCATGCCGCGGACTTCCAGCTCGTCACGCCGGTCGGCATGACCCTGACCCGCGCGCAATACCTCGGTGCCATCCAGAGCGGCCAGCTGGTCTACACCTCGTGGGACCCGCACGACATCGACGTGCGCCTCCACGACCACATCGCCGCACTCAGGTACCGCTCAAGCATGCAGGTGAGCTTCGGCACCCACCAGGTCCCCCAGGCCGACTACTGGCACACCGACCTCTACGAGCAACGGGACGGCACCTGGCAAGTCGTCTGGTCCCAAGCCACCACCATCCAGCCCATGCGGTAACCAGCGACCTCGGCGCCCACCCGCGCGAAGCAACGCACAACAGCACACGCCGAGCGAGCCAAGCGCCCGCCGCACTCGCTGAGCGCAACCCACCCAGCGAGCGAAGCAAAGCACCCCGAGCGCGAAACGACGCGCATGACGCCCCAGCGAGCGAAGCGCCCCGCGCAACACGCCCAGCGAGCGAAGCAAAGCGCCCCGCGCACCCCGCCCAGCGAGCGAAGCAAAGCACCCCGCGCACCCCGCCCAGCGAGCGAAGCAAAGCGCCCCGCGCAACACGCCTAGCGAGCGAAGCAAAGCGCCCCGCGCACCCCGCCCAGCGAGCGAAGCAAAGCGCCCCGCGCAACACGCCCAGCGAGCGAAGCAAAGCGCCCCGCGCACCCCGCCCAGCGAGCGAAGCAAAGCGCCCCGCGCAACACGCCTAGCGAGCGAAGCGAAGCGCCCCCAAGCCACACGCGAGCCCGGGTCTCCCGGGCGACCCGTGGCGCCCCCTCGGGGGGCAGGAGCGAAGCGACGTGGGGGCTCAATACTCCATGAACATCCGCTGCAGCTCAGCCGAGCTCACGCCCTTCGTGAGTGCGAGGGCGGTAAGGATCTTGGCCTTCTGCGGGTTCAGGTCGTGGGCGACCACCCAGTCGTACTTGTCATCGGGCTGCTCGGAGTTGCGCAGCACGAAGCCGTCGGCAACGCGCGAAGAGCGCACGATCTGCAGGCCGGCGGTGCGGGCCTGGCGCAGGGCGTCGACACCGTAGTTGGGCACCGAGCCGTTGCCGGTGCCGGCGTGCACGATGGCCTTGGCGCCGGAGGACACGGCGGCCGGGACCAGCGAGGTGTTCATGCTGCCCGAGCCGTACACGATGGCCACTTCGGGCAGGGCGGTGATGCGGTCGATGTCGAACTCGGACGTCATGCCCTGGCGCTTGACCGGCGCGCGGAACCAATAGGCCTTGCGCTCGACCATCATGCCGAGCGGGCCCCACTGGCTGCCGAAGGCGCTGGTCTTGATGTTGACGCGCTTGGCCACGTCGCGGCCCGACAGGATGTCGTCGTTCATCATCACCAGCACGCCCTTGCCGCGCGCGCTCGGCGTCCCCGCCAGCACGACGGCGTTGTACAGGTTCAGGGCGCCGTCAGCCGAGAGCGCCGTGCCGGGGCGCATGGAGCCGACCAGCACGATGGGCTTCTCGGTGCGCACGACCAGGTTGAGGAAGAACGAGGTCTCTTCCAGCGTGTCCGTGCCGTGCGTGACGACCACGCCGTCGACAGCCGGGTCCTTGAGCAGGGTGGAGATGGACTTGCCGAGCTCGACGAGCTTCTCGTTGGTAAAGCTCTCGCTGGCAATCTGGAACGCCTGCTGGCCGCGCACTTCGGCCACGTCGGCCAGTTCGGGGAGGCCCGCGATCAGCTTGTCGACCGGCACCTTGGCCGCTTGGTAGGTGGCGCTGTTCGCGGAGGAGGCGCCGGCGCCCGCGATGGTGCCTCCCGTGGCGACGACCACAACCACCGGCTTCTTGGCAGGGGTGGCTGGTGCCGTCTGGGCACAGGCTGCGAAAGGGGCGAGGAGCGCTGCGCTGAGCAAGGCGGTAACCGAGCGGCGCAGGGCGGGCATCATGGGTTTCATGAGAGGAAGCTCCGGAACAGGGAAAAGTGAAGGGAAGACCTGATGCAACCGCCGTGCCACCACGGCCGCATCAACCCCGTGCACGCCGGCGCTGCTGCCAGGCGAGCAATTCGCCCACGATGCCCCGGCGGAAGGCGATCACGCACACCACGAAGATGGCGCCGATGATGACGGTGATCCACGAGCCCACCCGGTCTGCCAGGAAATTCTGCAGGCCGATGATGGTGAAGGCACCGATGACCGGTCCGGCAAAGGTGCCCATGCCGCCGAGCAAGGTCATGAGCACCACCTCGCCCGAGAGCGACCAGTGCACATCCGACAGCGTTGCGAAGCCGAGCACCAGGGTCTTGAGCGAGCCGGCCAGGCCCGCGATCGCGGTGGACAGCACGAAGGCCAGCAGCTTGTAGCGGTCCACGTCGTAGCCGAGCGAGACGGCGCGCGGCTCGTTCTCGCGGATGGCCTTGAGCACCTGGCCGTACGGCGAGTGCACGATGCGCACGATGGCGAGGAAGACGGCGGCGAAGATGGCCAGCACGACGAAGTACATGGTCAGGTCATTGGCCAGCGGGACGAGGCCGAAGAGCTTGCCCCGCGGCACGCCCTGCAGCCCGTCCTCACCGCCGGTGAACGGCGCCTGCAGGCACACGAAGTACACCATCTGCGCCATCGCGAGCGTGATCATCGCGAAGTAGATGCCCTGGCGGCGGATGGCGATCAGGCCCACCATGAGGCCCAGCACCGCCCCGACCACGATGCCGGCCAGCAGCCCGAGCTCGGGGCTCCAGCCCCCGGAGCGAACAAGCCAGCCGGTGGCGTACGCCGCGGCGCCCATGAAGGCGGCGTGGCCGAACGACAGCAGGCCGGTGTAGCCCAGCAGCAGGTTGAAGGCACAGGCGAAGATCGCGAAGCACAGGGCCTTCATCATGAAGACCGGGTACAGGCCGATGAAGGGCGCCGCAAGCAGCACGGCGAAGACGACGGCCCACATCACGGTGCCTGCACGGAACGCGCTGCGCCGAGAGGCGGCTGCGGTGCCCGGCGCGGCGGTGGATGCCGGGGTGCTCGTCGGCACGGAAGAGGGGGAAGCGGCCGTTGCCATGTCAGATCTCCTTGCCGAACAGGCCGGCGGGGCGGATCACGAGCACGATGGCCATGATCACGAACACCACGATGTTGGACGCCTCGGGATAGAACACCTTCGTCAGCCCTTCGACCACGCCCAGGGCCACGCCGGTGAGGATCGAGCCGAGGATGGAGCCCATGCCGCCGATCACGACCACCGCGAACACGACGATGATGAGGTTGGAGCCCATCAGCGGAGTGATCTGGATGACCGGTGCGGCCAGCACGCCCGCAAGTGCCGCGAGGGCGGCACCGGCGGCATAGGTCAGCGTCACCATCACCGGAACGTTGATGCCGAAGGCCTGCACGAGTGCGGGGTTCTCGGTTCCGGCACGCAGCGTGGCGCCCAGCCGCGTCTTCTCGACGATGAACCAGGTGCCCAGGCAGACGGTCAGCGAGGCCACGACGACCCACGCGCGGTAGTTCGGCAACACCATGAAGCCGAGGTCGGTGGCGCCGGCCAGCAGGTCGGGCACCGAATACTGCTGCCCCGACACGCCGAACTGCTCGCGGAACACGCCTTCGGCAATGAGCGCCAGGCCGAAGGTCAGCAGCAGGCCGTAGAGCGGGTCGAGCTTGTAGAGGTGGCGCAGCAGCGTGCGTTCGATCAGCACGCCGAGCGCGCCCACGACGAGGGGTGACAGCACCAGGGCCACCCAGTAGTTCAGCCCGAACTTCTCGAAGCTGAGCCAGGCCACGTAGGCTCCGATCATGTACAGCGCGCCGTGCGCGAAGTTCACGATGCCGAGCAGGCCGAAGATCACGGCCAGGCCGAGGCTCAGCATCGCGTAGAACGAGCCGTTCACCAGCCCGAGCAGCAGCTGGCCGAGGAAGGCCTGGATGGGAATGCCGAAGATTTCGTCCATGGGAGTCCGGGTTGGGAGGCAGGGTGCGGCACCGCGGGCCGTCGTGGGGCCCGGGTGCTCAGGAGGTCAGCAGGTCACTTCCACAGTTCGCACTTCGACTCGGCCTTGGTCGTCCAGGCCGCTTCGCCCTTGATGGTTTCCACCACGTTGTAGTAGTCCCAGGGTTCCTTCGACTGCGCCGGCGTCTTCACCTGCATCAGGTACATGTCGTGCACCATGCGACCGTCCGCGCGAATGCTGCCGTTCTTGGCGAACATGTCGTTGATGGGCGTCTTGCGCAGGTGGGCGAGCACCTTGTCGCCGTCGTCCGACCCGGTGGCCTTCACGGCCATCAGGTAGTTGAGGGCCACCGAGTAGTCCGCCGCCTGCAGCGACGACGGCATGCGCTTGAACTTCTCGAAGAACTTGCGGCTCCAGGCGCGCGTTTCGGCGTTCTGGTTCCAGTACCAGCTGTCGGTCAGGTACATGCCCTGCGTGGCCTTGAGGCCGAGCGAGTGCACGTCGTTGATGAACATCAGCAGGCCGGCCAGCTTCATCTTCTTCGTGATGCCGAACTCGTTGGCCGCCTTGATGGCGTTGATCGTGTCGCCGCCGGCGTTGGCGAGGCCGAGGATGTCCGCCTTGCTCGCCTGAGCCTGCAGCAGGAAGGAGGAGAAGTCGGCAGCCGACAGCGGGTGGCGCACCGAGCCCGCCACGGTGCCGCCTGCGGCCTTCACGACGTTGGCCGTGTCGTTCTGCAGCGCCTGCCCGAAGGCGTAGTCCGCCGTCAGGAAGTACCAGCTCTTGCCGCCCGCCTTCACCACGGCGCCGCCGGTGCCCTTGGCCAGGGCCACGGTGTCGTAGGCCCAGTGCACGGTGTAGGGCGAGCAGCGCTCGTTGGTGAGTGCCGAGCCGCCGGCGCCGACGGCGATGAAGGGCTTCTTCTTCTCGGCCGCCACGCCGGCCATCGCGAGGCTGGCCCCGGTGTTGGTGCCGCCGATCAGCAGGTCCAGGCCCTGCTGGTCGAACCATTCGCGGGCCTTGGAGGCGGCCACGTCAGGCTTGTTCTGGTGGTCGGCGAAGAGCACTTCGATCTTCTTGCCGTTCACGTTGCCGCCGGCATCGGCCACTGCCATGCGCACTGCCTCCACACCGGCCGGGCCGTCGATGTCGGAGTACAGGCCCGACATGTCGGTGATGAGGCCGATGCGGATCACGTCACCGGAGATCTGGGCGTGGGCGGCCCCCCCGGTCACGGTGGCGGCCAGGGCGATCGAGCAGGCCGAGGCAATGCGGGTCAGTCGGGTGAGCGTCATCAGGAGTTCTCCTTGGGGATGCAGAGCAGGGGACAGGTCAATGGGGCGGCGTGGATCACACGCCAAGGTGTTCGTGCAGGCGATCCAACCGCGAGGGCAGTTCGGCCTGGGTGAAAGACTGTTCGATGCGGCCGTGTTCCATCACGAGGAAGCGGTCGGCCAGCGGCGCGGCGAAGCGGAAGTTCTGCTCCACCATCAGGATGGTGTAGCCCTTCTTGCGCAGGGTGACGATCATCTGGGCCAGCTTCTGCACGATGACGGGTGCCAGGCCTTCGGAGATCTCGTCGAGCAGGAGCAGGCGAGCCCCGGTGCGCAGGATGCGGGCGACGGCCAGCATCTGCTGCTCCCCGCCCGACAGCCGGGTGCCCTGGCTGCTGGCGCGCTCGCGCAGGTTGGGGAACATCTCGTAGATCTCGGCGACCGGCATGCCGCCCTTGGCCAGCACCGGCGGCAGCAGCAGGTTCTCCTCGGCCGACAGGCTGGAGAAGATGCCGCGCTCTTCGGGGCAGTAGCCCACGCCCAGTCGGGCGATGCGGTGGGAGGCGAGGCCGATGGTCTCGGTGCCGCGCACCCGCACGGACCCCTTGCGGGCGCCCACCAGGCCCATGATGGCGCGCATGGTGCTCGTGCGGCCGGCACCGTTGCGGCCGAGCAGGGTCACCACCTCGCCTTCGTTCACGTCGAGGTTCACGCCGTGCAGCACATGCGACTCGCCATACCAGGCGTGAAGGTCGCGGATTTCGAGAAAGGCCTGCGCCATGTCAGTGGGCTCCCTGGAGTTGGGCGTCGGCGCTGCCCATGTAGGCTTCCATCACTGCCGGGTTCTTCGACACCTCGGCATACGGACCCTCGGCCAGCGTGGCGCCGCGCTGCAGCACGGTGATGGTGTCGGCGATGCTCGAGACCACGCTCATGTTGTGCTCCACCATGAGCACCGTGCGGTTGGCGGACACCTTCTTGATCAGCTGGCGGATGCGGTCGACGTCTTCCAGGCCCATGCCCTGCGTGGGTTCGTCGAGCAGCATCAGCTCCGGGTCCATTGCGAGCGTGGTGGCGATCTCCAGGGCCCGCTTGCGGCCGTAGCTCAACTCCACCGTGGGCAGTGCCGCATAACCTTCAAGGTCGACCGCGCGAAGCAGCTCCATCGCCCGCGCGTCGAGCGGCTCCAGGCTGCGCTCGGAGCGCCAGAAGTGAAACGACGTACCGAGCTTGCGCTGGAGTGCGACGCGCACGTTCTCCAACACGGTGAGGTGGGGAAACACCGCCGAGATCTGGAACGAACGGATCACGCCGCGCCGTGCGATGCGGGCCGAGGACTCGTTCGTGATGTCGTCGCCGTTGAACAGGATCTGGCCCCGCGACGGGATCAGGAACTTCGTCAGCAGGTTGAAGCAGGTCGTCTTGCCTGCGCCGTTGGGGCCGATCAACGCGTGGATGTGGCCCCGCTGGACCTTCAGGTCGACCTGGTTGACCGCCACGAAGCCCTTGAACTCCTTCGTCAGGCCCCGCGTTTCGAGAATGGTGTCCATCGGATCTTTCTCTGCAACTGATGTCGACCCGCCGGCACGGGGGCCGGCGGAGGAACGAACGGCGGACAGGGCGCGCGGGGAGCCGCTGTCCGGACGCTGCGAAGAATACGAACCCATCGTGTCCGCAGCAATGCGCAGAATTACCTTAGGGTGTTCCCTCGACAGTGGCACCCCGGGGCAACCCGAGGTGCCACGCCGATCAGTCCGGAACGGTGAGGCCGCCGCTGGCCACGGTGATGAGGTCGGCCCCGGCTGGCGTCGCCGCGATGCGCGGCACGTTCGCCGGCGTGATCGCGGGCGCCGCGCCGGGGGCGCCCCCGCGCGGCACGGTACGCACCACCTGGCTGGGCGGCAGGGGCGCCTTCTGGTGCACGTGGGCCCACACCAGGTCGAGCGCCTGGTTCATGTAGTGGTGCATCGGCACGAAGAGGGTGTCGTAGCCGGCCACGCCGCCTGCGGCCGGGTTGAAGGCGTCGAAGTGCTGGCCGTTCATCACCTCGTAGTACCGGACCGCACTGCGCGCCCCTTCAACGCGGCTGTTGAATGCCACGTAGGGCCGGGCCGTGTGGTTCACCGGCAGCAAGGTGTCGCTGCGGCCTGCGACGATCACGACCGGCAGGCCGCGCAGGTTGCCCGACATCAGCACCTCCGCGATGCCGGCGCGCACCCGTTGGCTCTGCGCCGCCGCCGTCCCCGCCAGGGTCGCGCCCGTGACCGTGTTCACGCCCTTGACGAGGTCGTGCAGGCACAGCAGGCCGTCGAGCGAGCCGTCGATGCGTCCGGTGGAGGGCGACACCCCGACGTGGTACTGCCGGGCTCCGCCGACCGAGTCGTTGTAGATGACGTCGCCGCCGGTGTTCAGGCCGTTGCCGGTGGCGAACAGACCGGCCTGCACAGCCGGCAGCTGGGCTGCGACGGCTCCGGTGGCATCCACGTTCGCCAGGCTGAAGCCGCAGACGTTGTCGGCCACGGAGAACCGGCCGTAGGCGTTCACGTAGCTCATGGCCACGTAGAAGTCGGCCAGCCGGTAGTGCGAGGCATGCAGCGCGTCGTGGTTCGGGTCCGTCCAGCCATAGGCTCGCATCTTCGCCAGGGCATCGTCGGCCTGGGCCGCGGTGGTGGCCCCCGACACCAGACCCTTGTCGGCGAGCGATTGGCAGCGGTTGGCGGCCATGGTTTCCAGCGGCACGCCGGCCACCGTATTCACCGCGTGCGGGCCGGTGCCGAGGCCGAGCCATCCGGGGCGCACCCCGGTGGGCGCCTGTGCACCGGCCGCGATGGCCGCGCACGGCTCGTAGATCATGCGGTAGGTGAAGTAGTCCGCCAGGGGACGACCGGCCTGTGCGACGGGGCGGGTGCCCTCGGTGACCGTCACGCCTTCCATCGAGCGCGGCTGCACGTTCGGCTCGGACACCGCGACCGCGTCGATCAGGCCCTCGGTGTCCTGCTCGGCGGCCTGGAGCGATTCACCGCCGCCATTGGAAACGGACGAGGCGATGACGGTGGTGTTGTTCGCATGGTACGTGCGCAGGTGGCGACCGGTGGCCGTGTCGACGGGTGCGTGCACCTCGTTGATGGCCCAGAAGGCGAACCGGATGCTGTCGAGCACGTTGCGGCCCCAGTCCTTTTCCGGGTTCTGCTGCGAGTGGGCGTGCTTGTAGGCAAAACGGTTCGGGAAGGCGGCGTTGAAGGTCGCCAGCGCCGTCGCATCGAGGTCGGCCGCGAAGTGGGCGGCGTTGCCCGCGGTGGCGCGCGGCACCAACCGGCCGTCGATCAGGTTGACGCGGTCGCCTTGCAGGTCGTGGTAGCCGATGCCCTTGCCGGTGTCGGTGTAGGCGACGGCACAGCCGCGCTTGAGGCCCCATTCGCCGGCGGTGCCGATCGCACCATAGACGCCCCGCGAGCCGGAGGACGGTGCCGTGACGATGCAGGCCCGGGCCGGGTCGAAGTGGTCGGGGAGCTGCACCATCATGGTCACGTTCTTGCGGCCCGTGCCGTCGTCCGCGTAGGCGATGAACTCGCGCCCGGCGATGCGTCCCTCGCTCGCGCTGACGCTGCCGTCCACCGCCACGTTGGGGCCATACAGGGTGCCGTAGCCGCCGGCGGCGGAGGTGTCGACCAGCGCCCGATAGTTGGTGTGAATGGCGCGACGGCGCAGTTCCGGAGGCGTCGGGTTCAGGGCGTCGGCGAAGGCCGGCGCCGTGGAGGAGCCGATGCCGGTCCGGCCGAGCCCGGCGGTGAGCAGGTCGTCGCTCGTGCCGTCGTAGCGCTGGGTGGAGACGGTGCCGAAGCCGGCGGGAAGCTGGTTGAGCGGTGCGTCGTCATCGCCGCCGCAGGCGGTGACGAGCACGGGAACGGAGAGGATCAGGCAGGCCGCCCAAAGAGGGTGGCGGCGGTACGGAGCGTGGGTCATCATCGGGTTCTCCCTGAGGGGTGGATGAACATCCGGCCGTGCGCGAGACACGCACTTCAAGGCGACGGCACCGGTATCTACCGGTTTCCCACAGTTGCAATCGATTCACTCGACGTCAGACTGGCCATCGCGGGCTGCGAGCGTAAGAGCGCGCAGCCCACCTCACAACCCGAAAAACTTCCCTAGGGCTTCCCCCAGGTCATGCTGCTCGACTTCCCGGAGACCGACGTGCATGCCACGCTGGCGTTCGACATGGCGCCGGTGGGGCTGTGCGTCTCCGAACACCGCATCATCCGGCGCTGCAATCGCAAGTTCGCCAGCATCTTCGGCTACAGCGTGGAGGAAATCGAAGGCCAGTCCTTCGCGATGCTGTATCCCTCGCAGAGCGAGTTCGTGCGCATCGGTGAACTCAGCCAGGCGCGCATGCGCATCTCGGGCCAG
The DNA here is from genome assembly GCF_964253025.1 of Rhizobacter sp. LjRoot28. NCBI lineage: Bacteria > Pseudomonadati > Pseudomonadota > Betaproteobacteria > Burkholderiales > Sphaerotilaceae > Rhizobacter > Rhizobacter sp. LjRoot28. The sequence continues at coordinate 3,703,627 of NZ_CAXUQC020000001.1, read as the reverse complement.
TACGCCGACGACCGCATCATGCGCCGCAAGAGCGGTCAGCTGTCGTGGTTCCACTCGGCCGGCCAGTCCATGGATCCGGCCTCGCCCTTCGAGCGGGTGGTGTGGATGTTCGAGGACCTGGAGACGACCCGCCAGGTCACGGTCTCGCTCACCGCGCGGGAGCGCGACGTGGCGAGCCTGCTGGTGACCGGTGCGAGCGCCAAGACCATCGCCCGCACGCTCGGCCTCTCACCGCGCACGGTGGAGCACTACCGCACGCGCCTCATCAACAAGCACGACGTGCGCACCACGAGCGAGCTGATCTCGCGGCTGGTCGGGCCGGTGCGCTGACGCGCCCGATTTGGCGGGCCGTGCGCTGAAGCGCCGGGCTTCGCGGGCCGTGCGCTGAAGCGCCCGACTTCGCGGGCCGTGCGCTGAAGCGCCGGGCTTCGCGGGCCGTGCGCTGAAGCGCCGTTCCCGCCAGGCCCGTCAGGCCACGGCGAGGTGCAGCGGCTGCGGGACGATGCGCTGCTCGCTGGCCGCATCGAAGAGGTGCACGTCCGTCGGCTGCCAGGCCAGGGCCACCGTGTCGCCAACCGCGGCCGGCACCTTGCCTGGCACGCGGACGACCAGGGGGCCGGCGGCGGTATCGACGAAGGCATAGCTCTCCGGTCCGGTCGGCTCGGTCATGGTCAGCACGCCGGCGAGGCCACTGCCGGCCGGCACGAAGCGCAGCGCCTCGGGGCGCAGGCCGTAGATCATCTCCTGGCCGGTGTGGTTCTGCAGCGTGGCGGCGAGCTGCGGCGCCATGGCGAGTTCCACGCCCTTGGCATACAGGCCGTTGCGTTCACGGCGTGCACTGATCATGTTCATGGCGGGCGAGCCGATGAACTCGGCCACGAAGCGGGTCGCCGGGTGGCTGTAGATCTCGTCGGGCGTGCCGAACTGCTGCAGGATGCCGTCGCGCATGACCGCGATGCGGTCGCCGAGCGTCATGGCCTCCACCTGGTCGTGGGTCACGTACACCGTGGTGGTGCGGGTGCGCTGGTGCAGCAGCTTGATCTCGGCCCGCATCTCGACCCGCAGCTTGGCGTCGAGGTTGGACAGCGGTTCGTCGAAGAGGAACAGCGAAGGCTGGCGGGCCAGCGCCCGCCCCATCGCCACGCGCTGGCGCTGGCCGCCCGACAACTGGCCCGGCTTGCGGTCGAGCAGGTGATCGAGCTGCAGCATCTTGGCCACGCGGTCGACGGCGGCCTGCCGCTCGGCCTTGGGCACCCGGCGCATCTCGAGCGCGAACGAGATGTTCTGCGCCACGGTCATGTTGGGGTACAGCGCGTAGCTCTGGAACACCATCGCGATGTCACGGTCCTTCGGTGCGACGTAGGTGATGTCGCGGTCGCCGAGGATGATGTTGCCCGAGGTGGGCGAGTCGAGGCCCGCGATCATCGAGAGCAAGGTGGACTTGCCGCAGCCCGAGGGGCCGACGAGGATGACGAACTCGCCCTCGGCGATCTCGAGGTCGATGGACTTGAGGATGTTGAACGAGCCGTAGCTCTTCTTCACCTGGCGAATGGACAGGGCACCCATGATGTTCTCCTTAACCCTTGACTGCGCCGGCCGTCAGGCCTCGCACGAAATATTGGCCTGCCACGATGTAGACGATCAGGGTCGGCAGGCCGGCGATCAGTGCGGCGGCCATGTCGACGTTGTATTCCTTGACGCTGCTGGTGGTGTTGGCGAGGTTGTTCAGGCCGACGGTGACCGGCTTCGAATCGGCACCGGAGAACACCACGCCGAACAGGAAGTCGTTCCAGATCTGCGTGAACTGCCAGATGAGGCAGACCACGATGATGGGCGTCGACAGCGGCAGCACGATGCGCACGAAGATGCGCCAGAAGCCCGCGCCGTCGAGCATCGCGGCCTTGATGAGCTCATCGGGCAGCGCGGCGTAGTAGTTGCGGAAGAACAGCGTCGTGCCGGGCAGGCCGCACAGCAGGTGCACGAGGATCAGCCCCCACACCGAACTGGCGATGCCCAGCCAGCCGAGCACCTGCGACATCGGCAGCAGGATGACCTGCAGCGGCATGAACACCCCGAACAGCAGCATCGCGAACATCGTTTCGCTGCCACGGAACTTCCACTTGCTGAGCACGTAGCCATTGATGCCGCCCAGGATGGTGGACACCAGCACCGCCGGGATCACGATCATCACCGAGTTCCAGAAGTAGGGCTGCAGGCCCTGGCAGTCGGCGCCCGTGCAGGCGGTCGACCAGGCCTTGCCCCAGGAGCTGAAGTCGAGCGCGGTCGGCAGCGCGAGCAGGCCGCCTTCCCGGATCTCGTCCATCGACTTCACCGAGGTGACGACCATCACGTAGAGGGGCGCCAGGAAGAAGCCGGCGAAGGCGATCAGCACGGCCCACAGCAGCCAGCGCTGCCAGGTAAGCGAGCGGCTCGGTGCCGCGGCCGATGCGACCGGAGGGGACGGAAGGGTGGTCGCGCTGCTCATCGCCGAGTGCTCCGGAGTTCGCTGTAGAGGTAGGGCACCACGATGGCGGCCACGGTGGCGAGCATCACGGTGGCCGAGGCGGCGCCGAGGTTGATCTGGCCGCGGGTGAAGGCCATGGAATACATGTAGGTGGCCGGCATGTCGGTCGCGAAGCCCGGACCGCCGGCGGTGAGCGCCATGACGAGGTCGAAGCTCTTGATGGCGATGTGCGACAGCACCATGATGGTCGAGAAGAACACCGGGCGCAGGCTCGGGATCAGGATGCGCCAGTAGATGCGTGGCAGCGAGGCGCCGTCCACCTGGGCGGCCTTGATGATCGATTCATCGATGCCGCGCAGGCCGGCGAGGAAGAGGGCCATGACGAATCCGGCGCTCTGCCAGATGCCGGCGATCGCCACGCAGTAGATGGCCCGGTCCGGGTCGACCAGCCAGTCGAAGGCGAAGTCGGGGAAGCCCCACTCCCGCACGGTGTGTTCGATGCCCAGGCCCGGGTTGAGGATCCACTTCCACGCCGTGCCGGTGACGATGAAGCTCAGCGCCATGGGGTACAGGTAGATGGTGCGCAGCACGCCTTCGTTGCGGATCTTCTGGTCGAGCAGCACGGCCAGCAACAGGCCGAGCGCCAGCGAGCCGCCGATGAACAGCGTCGCGAACACGGCCAGGTTCCACGATGCCACCTGGAAACGGTCGCTCGCGAACAGGTCGACGTAGGGTTCGATGCCGGCGAACGTGTAGTTGGGCAGCAGGCGGGAGGCCGACACCGAGAAGTACGCGTTCCACAGGATGAGCCCGTAGATGAACAGGAAGCCGAGGACGAACGACGGCGCGACGACGAGCTTCGGGAGCCAGTCGATGCGGGGCCGGGTCGGCGCGGTGGCAGTGGGATGACTCATGGGGCGTAGGAGCCCGGGGGCGGACGTCATGTCCACCCCCGGGCCGATCTCCAGGCTTGCGGCCGGACGGCCGGGTTACTTCGTGCGCGCGGCGGCGACGAGCTTGTCCATCGTCGCGTCGGCGGTGTCGCGCTCGCTGTTCCAGAACTGCGAGACGACGTCCTTGATGGCGCCTTCGGCCGCGCTCGACACGGCCATGCCGTGGGCGATGGACGGCACCAGCCCGCCGGTCTTGGCGGTGTCGACGAAGTCCTTGGCCGACTGCTTGGCGCAGCTGTCGAACTTGTCCAGGTTCATGTTCAGGCGAACCGGGATCGAGCCCTTGTTCAGGTTGAAGAGCTCCTGGAAGGCCGGCGACATCAGCGCGGTGGCCAGGTTCTTCTGGGCCTTCACGTTGGCGTCGTTCTTCAGCTGGAACATCGCGAAGCTGTCCACGTTGTACGTGTAGGCCTTGGCGGTGCCGGGAGCGGCGACGCACTCGAAGTCCTTGCCCGGCGTCTTGTTCGCGGCGATGAACTCGCCCTTGGCCCAGTCGCCCATGAGCTGCATGCCGGCTTCACCGCGGATCACCATGGCCGTGGCCAGGTTCCAGTCACGGCCGGGCGCGTTCTTGTCGGTGTAGTCCTTGACCTTCTTGAACGTCGTCAGCACTTCCTTCATCTTCGGGCTCTTGAGGGTGGCCGGGTCGAGCTGCACCAGGGCCTTCTTGTAGAAGTCGGTGCCGCCGAGCCCGAGGGCCACGCTTTCGAAGATGGTGAAGTCCTGCCAGCTCTGGCCACCGTGGGCCAGCGGGATGATGCCGGCCTTCTTGAGGGCCTCGGCCGTGGTGAAGAACTCGGGCCAGGTGGTGGGCGCCTTGGCATTGGCCTTCTTCAGGGCCTCGGGGTTGATCCACAGCCAGTTGACGCGGTGCACGTTGACCGGCGCGGCGATGTAGTGGCCCTTGTACTTCAGGCCGTCGGCAATGGCCTTCGGGAGGTTGGCATCCCAGTTGTCGGCCTTGGCCACGTCGTCCAGGTTGGCGAGCACGCCTTCCTTGGCCCAGTCCTGCAGGGACGGGCCCTTGATCTGGGCGGCGGAGGGCGGGTTGCCCGACACGACGCGCGACTTGAGCACCGTCATCGCGGAGTCGCCGCCACCGCCGGCCACGGCGAAGTCCTTCCAGGTGTCGCCCTTGGCTTGCAGCGTGGAGGCCAGGGCCTTGGCGGCCTTCGCCTCGCCGCCGGCCGTCCACCAGTGCAGCACCTCGACCTCGCCCGCGTGGGCCACGGAGAGGGTCGAACCCAGGGCCAGGACGGCGGCGACGTGCAGCGGTTTCAGGAAGAACTTGCGCATGTTTTTCTCGCTTTCAGAAAGGCGGGGCAAGCCGGCCCCGGGTCGTGGAACGGAGGGTGCCGGTGCCGGGTGCCGAAGTGCCCCGGGTACCGACGCGCCGGCACACAGGCCGGGCGTCGAATATTAATGAGACATTAATGCACATTAACATGGGATAAACATCGCTTGCGTAACGTGATGTTTTGCACTAAGGCGATCCCAAGCCCGTGCCGGCCAAGCGGCCGCGGAGGACCGGTCAGGCAGCGAGGCGAAGCGCGATGTGCACCCGCAGGCCGTGAGGCAGGCGGCTGTGAAGCTCGACCCGCCCGTCATGGCGCTCGACGATTTCCTTGACGATGGCGAGGCCGAGCCCGCAACCGTTGCCTTCGTGGGTGGCGCGGAAGAAGCGCTCGAAGGCCGCCTGGTGGTGCTCCGGCGGGATGCCGGGCCCCGAGTCCTCGACGTCGATCACGGCACGGCCTTCGGCCACGCCGATCCGCACCGTCACTTCCGCCCCGCGGCCGGCGTAGCGGATGGCGTTGTCGATGACGTTGGCGACGGCTTCCCGAATGAGCAGCGGGTTGGCGTCGACCATCACGGCGACCTCGTCGTCCGGCGCTTCCGCCATGCCGAGGTCGATGCCCGCGGCGAGTGCGCGCGGAACCATCTCTGCCGTCACTTCACCCGCCGCACGGCGAAGATCGAAGCGGACACGGCCCAGGCTGTTGGTCGACTCGGGCTCCGCCCGGGCCAGGGTGAGCAACTGGCCGACGAGGTGGGCGCTGCGGGTGGCGCTGTCGTGCACCCGCTGCAGCCGTTGTCGAAGCGCCGGATCGTCCGTTTCCTTGAGGGCGAGCTCGGTCTGGCTCTTGAGTCCGGCCAGAGGCGTGCGAAGCTGGTGTGCCGCATCGCTGATGAAGCGCCGCTGCCCCGCGACGCTGTGCTGCACGGCATGCAGCAGTTCGTTCAGCGCGTTCACCAGCGCCCGCACTTCCTCGGGCGCGCTGGCGAGCTGGATCGGGCTCAGGTTGTCCGGCGCCCGGTCGATCACGGCGTCGCGCAGTCGGGCGAGCGGCGCCAGGCCCGCCCGGATCCCGGCCCACACGATGACCGACATCAGCAGCACGAGGCCGCTCAAGGGCAGCGCCATGTCGACGAGGATCTGTCCTGCCAGCGCGTCCCGGCTGGCGCGGCTCTTGGCGATCTGGACCAGCATGGTCTGCGGCGTGTCGTCCTCGCCCCAGCCGACGTACAGCGCCGCGATGCGGACGGCCACCGGCGTGCCGTCCTGGTCGAGCATTGCGTTGTAGAAGACGGGATCGTTGTAGGGCGGCGGCGATGTCGCACCCGCCTCGGCGGGAGGCAGCGGGAGCTGGCGATTGCCGAGGATGAACTTGCCGGGGGGCGAGCTCACCATGTAGTAGACCTTGTCGTCCGGATCGGACTCGATGATGTCCCGCGCTGCGCGCGGAAAGTCGATCAGCAGGCCATTGCCCAGTGGCTTGACCTGCCGACCCAGGGCCTGCGAGGCCTGGTACAGGCTGCGGTCGATGGCCAGGTTGGCGTAGCGTGCGGCCACGTTGTAGGTGATCACGGCGGCCGCGGCCCAGAGCACCAGTTGGGGCAGCAGCAGCCAGATGAGCAGGTGCGTGCGCAGGGGCCGCGAACCCGGCGTAAGCCAGGGCACGGTGCCGAGCGATTCACGCAGGCGCCGCCGCGGTGTCATGTCACTCCGCGCTGCGCCGCCCGGACGGGCGCTCTCGGCGTTGCGACCTCACGCCAGGGTCTCCAGCAGGTAGCCGAGGCCCCGCACCGTGCGGATGCCAAGCCCCGAGCCCTCGAGCTTGCGGCGCAGGCGATGGATGTAGACCTCGAGCGCGCCGCCCACGGCGCCGGGTTCGTTGCCTTCGCCGGCCCAGGCCTGGCCGATCTGCTCCTTCGTGACCACCTTGCCGTGCTGGGTCAGCATCAGGTCGAGCAACAGCCACTCCCGTGGTGACAGCTCCAGCGGCGCGCCGTGCAGCGTGGCCCGGCGGCCCTCCCGGTCGAAGCTGAGCTGGCCCTCGGTCTGCACACCGGCGCGGCCGCTCGGGCCACTGCGGCGTGCACGCCGGAGCAGGGCGCCGATGCGCGCTTCAAGCTCGGGGAAGTCGAACGGCTTGGTGAGGTAGTCGTCCGCGCCCGCGTTGAGTCCGGCCACCCGGCTCTCCAGGCTGTCGAGGGCGGTGAGGATGAGCAGCGGCACCTCCGGATGCGCCGCGTGCGCCCGCTTGAGCACCGTCAGCCCGTCCACCATCGGCAGGCCCAGGTCGATGATGCCGAGGTCGAAGGGTTGATTGAGCAGCAGGTACTCGGCCACCGCGCCGTTGGGCGCCAGCACCACCTCGAAGCCGGCGCCACGCAGGCTGGCCGACAGGGCATCGGCGAGGGTGGGATCGTCTTCGGCGAGCAGCAGGCGCATGGCGGGAGGGGATGGCACGCGACGGATTGTGGCATGTGACCTTCGTTGTTCTACCATCCGGAAGGCCGACGAGAACGGCCGGCGACACCCGGAGGAAACGTCATGACGCACCAGGGAAGCTGCCACTGCGGACGGATCCGCTTCAGCGTGGACGGCGACATCGACAGCGCACTCGCCTGCAACTGTTCCATGTGCCAGCGACGCGGCTCGCTGCTCTGGTTCGTGCCACGCGAGGCGTTGCGGCTGCAGACGCCCGACGAGGATGCGGCCACCTACACCTTCAACCAGCATGTGATACGACACCGGTTCTGCCCCGTGTGCGGCATCCATCCGTTCGGGGAGGGCACCGACCCCAAGGGCCGTGCCATGGCGGCCATCAACATCCGGTGCGTGGAGGACATCGACCTCGCGGCCGTGCCGGTCACGCACTACGACGGTCGGGCCAGCTGAGCCCCGCGCCCGACCGCGCGGGTCACCAGTGGCGCACGCGCCCGGTGTCGATGTGCACGAACTGGTCGCGCGGGTAGTAGCCCACGCCTCCGCCCTTGAGCGACAGCGCGGCGTCGCGCAGTTCGGCGAGTGGCACGCCCGGCAGGCGCACGTCGATGGCGCGGCCGTCCATGTGCAGGCTCCGGGTCGCGACGCCGCCGCCTCGGGTCGCCTTGAGGTGGGCGTTGGTGGCCGGCGCCCGGTAGCCGGAAATCACCTCGTAGGCCCGGTCCGTGCCGAGCGCCCGGCGCACGGCGTGCAACAGGTCGTGCAGCTGGGGATCGATGCGCCCCACCTGGCCGGAGTAGTGGTCGCGCAGGAAGCGGTTCAAGGAGCCGAGGGCGACCGGGTCGTACTCGTCGCCGACGGCATAGACCAGGTCGATCGTCTCGCGGGTATGGGTGTGCACCAGGCCGAGGGCCCGCGGCGCCGCACGCGCCCGGGAGGGCAGCGAGAAGGAGCCGACGGCTGCGGCCGTGGCGAGCCCCGCGCCGTGACGGAGCAGGCGCCGGCGGGCGTGTTGCGGCGGAGACAGGGTCATGGGCGCGAGCCTCCCAGGCGTTCGGTGCGGTTCTCGAGCGCGGCGCTCAGACGCCGATCGTGACCGTAGAGGTCATCATAGAAGTAGATCCGACCGCCTTTGACCAGGGAGGTTCCGTAGGCGATCAACACGGGCACCGGGCGCGCCAGCTTCAGGGTGTTCGACGTCCCTGCGGACATCGTCGCGCGGATGCGCTCCTCCGTCCACTCGGGCTGGTCCTGCAACACGAAGCGCGCCAGGGCGACCGGCTGCTCCACACGGATGCAGCCATGGCTGAAATCCCGCCGCTCCCGCTCGAACAGCGAGACCGACGGCGTGTGGTGCAGGTAGATGTTATCGGCATTGGGAAAGACGAACTTGATGTCGCCCAGCGCGTTGTGCGGCCCGGGACGCTGACGGATGCGCAACTGGCCGGCCAGCACCGCATCGAGGTGGCCCGGCGTCACGCCGGTCGACACCTGGCCGCCCGGGCCGACGAACTCGAAGCCTTGCCGCGCCAGGTAGCCGGGGTCGCGCCGCAGCTTCGGGATGGTTTCACCGCGCGCGATCGAGGGTGGCACGTTCCAGTAGGGACTGAACTCGATGAAGCGCATCACCTCGTCGAACAGCGGCGTGCGGGTATCGAGTGCCTTGCCGACAATGACCTTCATCTCCGCCTCGACGCTGATGCGGCCGTCCTGCACCTCGTAGGCGCGCAGCACGAATTCGGGGATGTTGATGACGATCATGCGGCTGTCCTGCATGAGCGGCGTCCAGCGCATGCGTTCGAGGCCGAGCTCGATCTGGCGAACGCGGTCGGCCGGCGATACCTGCAGGGCGGCAAGGGTGGCGCGGCCGATCACGCCGTCGGCTGGCAACCCGTGCCGTGTCTGGAAGGTGCGCACCGCCTCCACCACGACGGGCTCATAGGTGGGCTGCGGCACGACGGGCGCTGCGGTCGGCGGCACGCTTGTCGCCGCCGAGGCTGACGCCGCGGCAGAAGTCGCCGCAGTGCGACCCGCCGACCCGTCGGACCGCAGGTCTCCCAAGGCGACCAGCCGCTCCGCCAGCAGATCGAGGCCGGTCCAGGCCTGTCCGGGCTCCAGCTTGGTCGTCCGCCTGCCGGCCGGGGCCGGCAGCGGCGGCAACGGCTGCTTCCAGGCGTTGTGAGAGGCCAGCGTGCGGTACAGCACCAAGGCCTGCCGCATCTGATCGTATTGGGGCAGCGCGGGTGCGGCGGCCTGTGCGGCCGCAACGAGTTCCTGGGGTGATTGCACCGCCTGCAGCGCGGCGACAGCGTCGTAGGCCTGTGCCTGCACGCTGAAGTCGTGATGCAGGCTGCGGGGGTCGATGCGGCCGAGGCGCAGGTCTCTCAGGTAGGCCACAGTCGCGGACGTGAGCGCGGCCTCTGCCTGGGCCTGTCGGGCAGGGTCGTTGCCCGCGCCGTTCAGCAATTGCCTCAACCGTGTCGTCCCGTAGTCCCGGGGATCAAGGCCGTGCTCCTGCGCGTGGGCCAGCAGGTCGAGGGCCTGTTCAGCCAGCGGACCGGGCGCGCCCTGCTGGAACCAGGGGGGTGACGGTGCGGGCACGACGGCCTGCGCCTGGACCCCCACCGAAAGGCAGAGGGCCAGCGTGGCCAGCACGGCGTGGCGCCGGCGCAGTTGCGGCAGAAGGGACATGCTGCCATTTTCCCTTGTGCCCGGCGCGCTGACGTGATCCAGCGCAGGCGCGGCCAAGGCCGATGCCCCGCCGACAACGACGGCGGGGCGGGCGCACCTTGTGCCCCGGCCGCCGCCTGTGTCGGCTCAATGGCCCTTGAGGTGCTTCTCGATCGCGTCAGCGCTCGTGCCGACCGCTTTCGCAGCGTCCTTGAGCTGCTCCGGCGTCACGCCGAACTTGCGCGACCAGTCGCGCAGTTCGTAGTCCTCGTTGACGTTGATGCGGGTGCGGTCCTGGCCGCCCGAGCGGGTCTTGTCATCTGCCATGAGATCTCCTGAAGTGCGGCACGGCCGCGGCGGATTCCATCTTGCGGACATCCGCAGGAACGTCAGCCGGTGACGGCCCATTCGAGGTGCAGGCTTTTTCCGACAGCACGTGCCGGACATGGCCGCCGCGGCGCGCGGTGCTAGATTCCGCTCCCACGGGGCGCTCCGAAGGAGGAGGTCCCTCAACAGGAGCCGACCCGATGACCTCTCCCGCCCACGACACGATCGCCGCCTGGCACGAACTGGTGCGCACCCGCGACACGCGGGGCATCGCCGCGCTCCTGGCGGACGAGGTGGTATTCCATTCGCCGGTCGTTCACACGCCGCAGGAGGGGCGCTCGGTGACCCACCAGTACCTGAGCGCCGCGTTCCACGTCTTCTTCAACGACAGCTTCCGGTACGTCCGCGAGGTGGTGTCCGGGCCGGATGCCGTGCTCGAGTTCACCGTGGAGCTCGATGGCATCCTGGTCAACGGGGTCGACATGATCCGGGTGAACGAGGCGGGCCGCATCGTCGAATTCAAGGTGATGCTGCGCCCCCTCAAGGCGGTCAACCTGATCCATCAGAAGATGGCGGCGATGCTGGAGGCCGGCGCCGCGCGCGGGCGCGGCGCCTGAGCCCCGTGCCTGCCGTGCGCCCGGTCCCCGTCACCACCTTCAACCCGGCGCAGCTGGCGTGCGCCGCGGTCGTGCTGGCCAGCCTGCTGGTGTGGTCGGGGTGGCGGCCGTTCGACCGCGCCACCTGGTTGCTCGAGGTGCTGCCCGTGCTGGTGGCAGTGCCGCTGCTCGGTGCGACGTACCGCCGCTATCCGCTCACGCGGCTGCTCTATGTCGGCATCTTCCTGCATGCGCTGGTGCTGATGCTGGGTGGCGCCTACACCTATGCCCGGGTGCCGCTCGGGTTCGAACTGGCCGAGTGGTTCGGCCTGCAGCGCAACCCGTACGACAAGATCGGCCACTTCTTCCAGGGCTTCGTGCCGGCCTTGGTGACGCGCGAGATCCTGCTGCGCGGAGAGCATGTGGCGGGGCCCCGGATGCGGGCGTTCCTCGTCATCTGCGTGGTCCTTGCGATCAGCGCCAGCTATGAGTTCATCGAATGGGGCGCGGCGCTCGCCATGGGGCAGGGTGCCGACGAGTTTCTTGGCACCCAAGGCGACCCGTGGGACACCCAGTCCGACATGTTCCTTGCCCTCATCGGTGCGGTGGCCGCGCTGGCCCTGTTCTCGCGCTGGCATGATCGACAACTGGCGCCGCCGCGCGTGGCCGCCGGTGCATACCCGAAACGAGCTGACTGACTGATGACCAAGACCGTGTTGATTGTCGTGCTTGCGGCCCTGGTGGCCGCCTTCGCATTGAACCCTTCCGCCGAGCGCCACCGCAGCGAGGTGCGCGACGCCGTGGCCGAGCGCAGCCCGGTGGCGGGCCTGCTGGGCGTCGGCGCGCTCACGGCGTTCGTGTCGACCTACCATCCGCTGGGAGTGGCCTCGTACACGACGGTGAACGACCGCGTCGTGTCGGTCGGCGCCTTCGGGGTCGTGTACGTGCGCCAGCCAGCCGCAACGCGTTGAGGAGGAACATTCCATGAGCAAGGGCTACTGGATCGCCCGTGTCGATGTGTCCGACCCCGAGGCCTACAAGGCTTACGTGGTGGCGAACGCCGAGGCCTTTCGCCAGCATGGCGCGCGCTTCCTCGTGCGGGCGGGCCGCTTCGAGAACCCGGAGGGCACGAGCCGCAGCCGCAACGTGGTGATCGAGTTCCCCTCGTACCAGGCGGCGCTCGACTGCTGGAACTCGCCGGCCTACCAGGCCGCGCTTCGCATCCGCCAACCCGTGTCCACGGGCGACGTGGTCATCGTCGAGGGTTACGACGGGCCGCAGCCCGTCTGAGTCGTGGACGGGGTGACGCGGTGAGCGAGCGCCTGCGCCGGGCCGTCGAACGCCTGGACGTGCAACCGGGCGACGTGGTACTGGAAGTCGGGTGCGGCCACGGCCTGGCGGCGTCGCTGATCTGCGAGCGCCTGCGCGGCGGGCACCTCGTCGCGATCGACCGCTCCCGGGCGATGATCGACGCGGCCCGCCGACGCAACCAGCGGTTCGCCGATGCCGGATGCGTCGAATTCGTCTGCACGGCCTTCGAAGATGCCGACTTCGGCGCACGCCGCTTCGATCGCATCCTCGCCCTGAGGGTGGGCCTCTTTCACCGTGACCCCGAGGGCGCTGCGGCCTTGGTGGCGAAGTGGCTTCGGCCCGGCGGTCGCGTGGTCGACGAGTACGACACGCCCTGAACCCGCCGCGGCGTGCGGAAATCACACAGCCGTTGCGCCGCAGGCCCGCCCGACCGGTTATGGTCGGGTCACATCGCATACGCCACCCCACGGGGGCGGTGGCCGGATCGACCTGGTGCACGCCTTCTCGTGCCCGCCGGGGACCACGCTCTCCCGCCCAGCCGGCCCCCCACTCGCCGGCTTCACCGCCCGACCCGCCGGCCTGCCGCCAGCGGAGGTGCACAGGATCCGCGTTGCCCGGCTATCTCACCAAGACCGAGACCCTCGTGGTCGGCGGCATCGACACCATCGTTCGCTCGCTTCTCGATCGCCAGCAGTTCGCCGACCCCCTCGGTGAAGCCGAGCGCATGGGCATCTCGTCGGCGGCCTGGCCGCTCTTCGGGCTGGTCTGGCCCTCCGCGCTGGTGCTGGCGGACCATGTCCAGCGCCTCGCGTTGGCGGGTCGCTCCATCCTCGAAGTCGGCTGCGGACTCGGTCTTGCCAGCGTGGCGCTGCACCGGCGCGATGCCCGGGTGACCGCGAGCGACTGCCATCCGCTGACGGAGCGATTCCTGGCCGAGAACGTGCGGTTGAATGGCCTGTTGCCGCTGCCGTACCGGCGCGGCGACTGGTCGACACCGAACCCGGCACTCGGCCGCTTCGACCTCATCGTCGGCAGCGACGTGCTATACGACCGAGGGCAGCCGGTCGTGTTGTCCGCCTTCATCGAACGCCATGCGGAGCCGACCGCGGAGGTGGTCGTCGTCGACCCGGACCGGGGCAACCGACCGGCCTTTACCCGCTGCATGCAGGCGCTGGGCTTCTCCGTGAGCGAACAGAAGGTCTTCGTGCTGCCGGGCGAGGGCGGCGCCGCCTACAAGGGCCGCCTGCTGCGCTACCTCAGGGCCTGATCCGGCCCGCCGCCGATTCGCAGCCGCAGCGGTCTGGGGGCGGCGTCAACCGATGTGGGAGATCCAGACACCGGGCGCTGCGGGCGAAGGCGCGTCCGCGCCGACGGCCCGGCCGACATTGGCCGCCGGCATGCGCCGCACCGCCAGGCCAACGGCCACCATGTCAATCACGAGCAGATGCAGCACCCGCGAGATCATGGCGACGAATGTGGAACTGTCCTCGTCGTGGTCCACCGCCACGCACACGTCGGCCTTGCGCGCCAACGGCGACTGGGTGGAGGTGATCGCCACCACCGAAGCGCCGCGCTCGCGGGCCGCTTCGGCAGCGCGCAGGAGTTCGGGCGTCTGGCCTGAACTGGAGATGAACACCGCCACATCCTTCGGCCCGAGCGCTTCAGCGGCGATGCTGAACACGGCCGCCTCGGTGCGTGCCACCACGGGAATGCGGAAGCGGAACAGCTTGTGCTGGGCATCCAGGGCCACCATGGCGGAGTTGCCCACGGCGTAGAGTTCGACCCGCTGGGCATCGCGCAGCAGGTCGATCACCCGTTCCACCGTTTCGACGTTGAGCGCGTCACGGAACTGCACGATGGACGAGACGGTGTTGTCCAGCACCTTGGCGCAGAGGTCGGACGTGGCGTCCTGGCGGCGCACCTGGGTCCGCTGCAGCGGGACGGTGCCGGTCAGTCCGGAACCGAGCTTGAGCTTGAAGTCGGCCAGCCCCTCGAAACCGAGCGAGCGGCAGAAGCGGATGACGGTCGGCTGGCTCACCTCGGCGCGCCGCGCGATCACGCCCACCGCATCGTTCAGCACGGCGCGCGGGCTGTCCAGCACCACGTTGGCCACGCGGCGCTCCGCGGGCGAAAGCCCCTCGCGGGCGTTGCGGATGCGCTCGAGCAGCGGGTTGCCGCCGTCCCGGTTCGGCACGTGCTCGGCCAGCAGTGTGGAGACGCCCTGGAACGCCAGGTTGTCGGCCGTCAGGACGAAGGTGGGAATGCGTGACAGGTAGGCGGAGAAGCGGCCTTTCGCCTCGAAGCGCTGGCGGAACCCCGAGCGGTCGAACAGGTCGCCCAGGCGCGGCACGATGCCGCCACCCACGTAGATGCCGCCCGTCGCGCCGAGCGTGAGGGCCAGGTCCGCGGCCACCGTGCCGAGCATGGCGCAGAAGCAGTCGATGGTCTCGATGCAGAGCGGACACTCGCCTCGCTGCGCGCGGCGAACGATCTCCGCAGTGACCAGGGCGGGCTCCGCCTCCGGATGATCCTCGCGCAACGCTTCGTAGACGAGTTCCATGCCGGGCCCGGACACCAGCCGCTCCGCCGAGACGTGCGGCAGCGTCTTCCAGACGTGGCGCAGCACGCGGAGCTCGCGCTCGTCGAGCGGAGCGAAGCTGGCGTGACCCCCTTCGCTGGCGAGCGTCACCCAGCGATCGTTGGCCGGAATGAGGGCCGACACGCCGAGGCCGGTGCCGGGTCCGAGCAGGCCGATGACGCCATCGGGCGCGGGCGCGCCGCCGCCCACCTGCAGCCGTCCGTCGTCACCGACGCCGGGCAGCGCCATGGCCAGCGCGGTGAAGTTGTTGACCACCAGCAAGGTCGACAGGCCGAGCGCCTGCTGCACCGCCTGGATGGAGAACTCCCAGGCGCGGTTCGTCATGCGCACCCAGTCGCCATCGATGGGATAGGCGATGGCAAAGGCGCCGTGCCGCGGGCTCAGGTCCGGGACCGTGGCCAGGTAGGCCCGCACCAGCGGCACGAACTCGGAATAGTCGCCGCAAGGCAGCACGGCGACCCGCTCGAAGCGACCACGCACCCGCTCGATGCAGAAGCGGGCGTAGGTCGCCCCGATGTCGGCCAGCAGGCGGGGCTCGGCGTCGCCGAGTCCCTCGGGATCGTTCGCCATCAGTTGGGCCAGTTGCGGGTCGGTGGAGATGGCGGTTGCGGGCATGTCGGTACGGGGGCGGGTCTGTGCCCACTGTACCGAACGGGCCGCACGGCCGATGACACGGTCAGGGCGCGCGCTCCAGCAGCACCCAGCGGCCGGCGCCCGATGCGAGCGTCACGCGGCCCGCCTGGACGCGCCCCGTCTGCCCGGAGTACGCGTCGCGCACCGCCGTGCCGTCGGCGAAGGTGTCGCCCACGGCGATGCCCTGCTGACCCGCGGCGTTCATCGCCACCACCACCCGATCGCCGGTCGGGGCGTCGATGCGGCTGAAGGTGTAGGGCGCGTCGGCGAGCTGCCGGTGCGTGCCTCGGGCCAGTGCCACGTGGCGTGCGCGGAAGCTGCCCAGCCTTCGCCAGTGCGACAGCAGGGCGGTGTCCGGGCTGGCCCAGTTCATGTCGGACCGCGTGCCCTGTTGCGGGTCGGAGTCCGGCACGGGGCCGAGCGGGCGTGCCGTCTCGTCGCCGTAGAAGATCTGCACACCGCCGGGCGCCAGCATCAGGGCCGCGCCGCCCGCTTCCAACTGCTGGCGATCAAACAGCGAGGTGTCGTGCGAGGACAGGTAGCTGAGGGTCGAATAGCCCGGTCGGCCCGACAGCAGCTGCGCGTAACGTGCGTACAGGGACTCGGGCCTGGCGAACTGCGCCCCGGCGGTCTGGAACTCGAAGTTGATGAGGGCGTCGAAGCCGCTGTCGTGCAGCGCGGTGCGCTCGGGACCTTGCCCCCAGTATTCGCCGACCATCCAGAAGGGCTCGTCGTCGATCTTCTTGTCGGGGTTGCGAGCCTTCCAGTCGGCGAGTGCCGTGGTGGAAGCCGCCTTCAAGGCGGCCCAGGCTTCGGGCTCCACATGCTTGACCGTGTCGGCACGGAAGCCGTCGATGCCGTACTCGCGCACCCAGTCGCTCAGCCACGTGACGAGGTAGCCCCGCACGGTCGTGTTCGGCAGGTCGCGGGCGCGGGTGTCGGGCTTGCCCGGCACGGCCTGGACCGGTGCGGTTGTCGGTGCCGCTGCCGGTTTGCGTGCCTTGCCGGACGACTTTGCCCGGCGATGCGGAGCGGCTTCGGCGGGCGCCGGCGTGCGGGACGCCCGGACCGGTTCCCTTGCCTGCAGGAACGCGGGCAGCTTCACCGCCTCCTGGCTCTCGGTGCGAAAGTCGGCCAGGAAGGCGAGCTGCATGGTCAGGTCGTCGCGTCCGCCGTCGATGTAGCCTGGCAGCCCCGCGCGCACCCAGTCCCGGCCCCACCACTGGCCGAAGTTGAAGTTGTTGTAGTCGATGAAGCCGTGGTAGTCCGTGAGCGTCGCGTTCTCGGCGCCCGGCCACAGCACGTCGAGCCCCAGGTCCTGGGCCGACTTGATGTCGAGGTAGCCGGGGTGGTTCATCACCACGTCGAACAGGATGCGAATGCCCTGGGCGTGCGCGGTGTCGACCATCTCGCGCAGCTCCTCGGGGGTGCCCATGGACTTGTCGAGGGTGGTGAAGTCGAGCGCGTAGTAGCCGTGGTAGGCGTAGTGCTTGAAGGCCTTGTTGCCGCCCACCACCCAGCCGTGGATCTGCTCGTAGGGCGCCGTGATCCAGATGGCGTTCACGCCCAGTTCCTTGAACCAGCCTTCCTTGAGCTTGAGCGTCACGCCCTTCAGGTCGCCGCCGTGGAAGGTGCCGATCTCCTGCAGTCCGTCCTTCTGGCGCCCGTAGGCGTTGTCATTGGCGGGGTTGCCATTGAGGAAGCGGTCGGGGATCAGGAAGTAGACGATCGGGTTGTCGGCGAAGCGGCCCGGCACCGCGGCGGGGGCGCTGGCAGCGGCGGCGGGGGCCGTCGCAACGGCCGGCCCGGTCGGGCCGGGGGAGGAACACGCCGCGACCAGCACGGACAGCAGGGCGGCGGCGAGCCGGCTGGGAAGATGAGGATTCACGGCGTGTGCGCTCCGTCAGGGGTCAGCTGCAGGGCTTGGCCGCGCGGGCCTTGCGGGCGTCGTCGAGCGAGTTGTAGATCTTGCGGTCACCGCTGTTCACCCAGATCTCCGGCGTCGCGTTGGCGTCGAACGACATGTCGCGGCCGCCCTGGTCCTTGGAGTCACCCTTGTGGATGATGTAGTTGACGCGGCCCTTGGTGAAGTCCTCCACCTTGACGTTCCAGAACACGCCGAACTCGCTCTTGCCGGACGGCACCATGGGCTTCTGCCATTCGATGCCCGGCAGCGGGATGCCGCCGTCCTTCCACAGGTGCGCGCCCCAGCCTTCGTAGTTGTTGTCGCAGCGGTTGTAGTGGATGGTGGCCTGGCCGGCCGGCGGCGCGGCGACGGCAGGGGCTTGCAACGACAGGGCGCCGGTGGCGATGGCCGCGGCCGCGGCGAGGGACTTCAGGATCGGGCGGATGTCAGTCATGGGGACCTCCTGGGCGGGAAGTGAAGTGCGGAGGCCGCGGCCTCCACGGGAATGAAGCGGTGAACGACGCGGACAGCAGACAGGTGGCGGAGCGTCAGCCCTTGATGCCGCCGGCGGTGAGGCCGGAGATCATCCATTTCTGCGCCAGGATGAACACGACGGTGATGGGCAGGCCCGACAGGATCGCGGCGGCCGCGAAGTCGCCCCACAGGTAGCGCTGCTCGTACAGGAAGAGGTTGGAGCCCACGGCGAGCGTCAGCTTGGCCTGCTCGTGCAGCAGGATGGACGCCACCGGATACTCGATGATCGCGCCGATGAAGGCCAGCAGGAACACCACCATCAGGATGGGCACGGCCATCGGCAGCAACACCAGGCGGAAGGCCTGCCACGGCGTCGCACCGTCGACCGTCGCCGCCTCTTCGATCTCCACCGGGATGGTGTCGAAGTAGCCCTTGATCGTCCACACGTGCAGGGCGATGCCGCCCGAGTAGGCGAGCAGCAGGGACCAGTGGCTGTCGATGCCGAAGGCGGGGAACACATTGCCGATGCGGTCGAAGATGGCGTAGATGGCCACGAGCGCCAGGACCGAGGGGAACATCTGCATCAGCATCAGGCCGGTGAGCGAGGCCTGCTTGCCGCGGAACTTCATGCGGGCGAAGGCGTAGGCCGCCGTCGTCGACAGGAAGAGCGTCACGAAGGCGGTGAGGCCGGCCACCTTCACCGAGTTCCACAGCCAGGTGAGCACCGGGAAGTCGGGTCGCACCAGCCGGCCGTCTTCGGCGGTGTACGAGATGCCGAGCGCGAGCTTCCAGTGCTCGAGGCTGATCTGGTCGGGGATGATGCTGCCCGAGGCAAAGTTGCCCGGGCGCAGCGAGATCGACAGGATCATCAGGAACGGGAAGATCACCACCAGCACCAGGCTGATGAGGAAGAGGTGCGCCAGCACGACGCGCCAGCGGTGGGATTTGTCGACGACGATGGCCATGGGAGCTTCCTTTCAGCGCGACTCTTCGCGGGCGATCTTGGTGAAGCGCATCTGCACGAGCGAGATGACGGCCACCATGGCGAAGATGACGGTCGAGATCGCCGCGGCGAGGCCGAACTGCTGGCCCGAGTCCTCGAACGCGATGCGGTAGGTGTAGGACACCAGCAGGTCGGTGGTGCCGGCCGGCACGCTGGTGTCGAGGAAGTCGGGGCGGCCGCCCGTCAGCAGGGCGATCAGCACGAAGTTGTTGAAGTTGAACGCAAAGGCCGAGATGAGCAGCGGCGTGAGCGGCTTCATGATCAGCGGCAGGGTGATGCGGAAGAAGTTGGTCAGCGGGCCGGCGCCTGCCACGGCCGAGGCCTCGTAGAGGTCCGACGGGATGGCCTTGATGAGGCCCATGCACACCACCATCATGTACGGGTAGCCGAGCCACACGTTGACGATGAGCAGCATGATCTTGGCGAGCATCGGGTCCGAGAACCAGGCGGGGCGAATGCCGAACAGGGCTTCGAGGATCAGGTTGATCTCACCGAAGTTGTTGTTGAAGAGGCCCCGGAAGACCAGGATCGAGATGAAGCCCGGCACCGCGTAGGGCAGGAACAGCATGATCCGGTAGACGCCCTTGAACTTGAGCGCGTCCCAGTTGAAGAGCACCGCGAGCAGCATGCCGAGCGCCGCGGCGAACAGCACCGTGAGGGCCGAGAAGGTCACCGTCCACAGGAAGATGCGGATGAAGGGCTCGCTGAAGGCGCTGTCCGTGAAGATGCGGCGGTAGTTGTCGAAGCCGATGTTCACCTGGAAGCCGGGCTGCACGCGTTCGCCGCGCTGGTTCTCGTAGAACCCGGTCTCGAAGTTCGCGGTGAGCACGTCGCCGGTCTGCTGGTTGCGCAAGGTGCCGTCGCCCTGCGGCTCGTAGAGCGGCTGCACGGGCCCGAACTGGCGCAGGCCCGTCATGCGGATCTTGCGGCCGTCGGGCAGCACGAACGTGATCGCCTTGAGGGCGGCCTGGCGGCTGATCACCTCGCGCAGCTGGACCGGATCGCCCAGGTCGATGGGCACCTGGGCGGCGGGCTCGGCCGGCAGCTCCAGGGGCGTGGTGTTCTTGAGGGCCAGCGGCCCGGAGACGAATACCTTGTCCTCGCCTTCCTCGAACCGGGCGCGGAACTCGGCGCCGTCGGCATGGAGGGTGAAGCCCACGGCGCTGCCCTCGGCCTCGTAGGTTTCATCGACGAGGTACTGGGTGGCGCGGGCGAAGGTGAGCAGGTTCTTCGAGCTGTGGTTCGTGAAGCCGATGCCCATCGTGTAGATCATCGGGAACACGACGAAGATCAGCGCCGCGCCGATTCCCGGAAACAGGTAGCGGTAGGCGTACGCGCGCGAAGAGGTGTAGACCCAGCCCGCCAGCGCGGTGATGACGAGGATGGTGCCGGCCAGCAGCGTCTCGCCGGCGGCGTGCACCATCACCACGATGTACAGCGCGGCGATCAGGGCGGCGGTCAGCAGCGCGGGCGCAGTCCAGCGCGACAGGGTCATCTTCAGGCTCATGGCGGAAACGTTCAGGGTCGAAAACCCGCCGGCGCTCGTGGCGCCGGCGGGCAGGTCACGGCGGGATTACTTGGCAGCGATGCGCTTGGCAGCGCCGTCGAGCGCTTCCTTCGGCGACTGGCGGCCTTCGGTCATGTTCTGCAGTGCCGACTGCATGGACGACCAGAAGCGACCCATCTCCGGGTTGTTGGGCATCGGGGCGCCGTCCTGGGCGCTGGCCATCGTGGCCTGGATGTTCGGATTGCTCTTGAGCTCCGCATACAGGGCCTTGCTGGCCGGCGTGCCGAGCGGCACGTCGTCGTTGATCTGCTTCAGGCCGTTGACGCTCAGCATGTGGTTCTCGATGAACTCCACCGCGATGTCACGGTTTGGCGAGGCCTTGGAGATCATCGCGCCCAGCACGCCGACGAACGGGGCGGCCTTCTTGCCGGCCACCGTCGGAATCTTGGCCACGCCGTAGTCGATCTTGGCCTTCTTCAGGTTGTCCCACGACCACGGGCCGTTGATCATCATCGCGACCTTGCCCTGCGCCATGCCGGCTTCCATCTCGGCGTAGCCGGCGCCCTTGGTCATGACGCCATCCTTCACCATCTTGGCGATCAGCTCGGCGCCCTTCAGGGCGCCGGCGTTGTTGACGCCGGTGTCCGAGGCGTCATAGGTGCCGTCCGGACGGGCCTTGAACGCATAGCCACCGTTGGCCGCGAGCAGCGGCCAGGTGAAGTAGGTGTTGTTGTAGTCCCAGAGGATGGCCTTCTTGCCCTGGGCGGAGAGCTTCTTGTCGAGGGCGGCGATTTCCTCGAAGGTCTTGGGCGGGTTGGGCACCAGGGCCTTGTTGTAGACCAGGGCCACGGCCTCGATGGAGATCGGATAGCCCCAGGTCTTGCCGCCCGAGGTGAAGGCCTTCCAGGCCAGCGGGTCGACGTCGGCCTGGACCTTCTTGCCCGGGCTCACGGTCTGCAGCAGGCCGCCGGCGATCCACTCGCCGATGCGGTCATGCGGCCAGATCCAGATGTCAGGGCCCTTGCCGGCGGCCGCGGCCTGCTGGAACTTGCCCGGGGCATCCTCGGGGTGCTCGACGACCACCTGCACGCCGGTCTTCTTGGTGAACTCTTCGCCCACCTTGGCCAAGCCGTTGTAGCCCTTGTCGCCGTTGATCCAGATCAGCAGCTTGCCGGGTTCGGCCGCGTGGGCGGGCAAGGCCAGGCCACCACTCAGGGTCAGGGCCGCAGCGGCGGCCAGCAGGTGAATCTTCTGGCGTTGGATCTTCATCTTCGGTTCTCCTTCGGTGATTGCTCGGGGCAAGGGACAAACGGTCAGGGCAGGGTGATGCCCTGTTCGTCGAACAGGAAGCAGCGCGCCGGCGGCAGGACAAGCCACGCGGTGTCGCCGGTGTTGAGCGGGTTCTCGGGATCGGTGCGGATCGTCAGCGGCTCCGGGGCATTGCCGACGGTCACATGCAGGTAGGTCGAGTCGCCCAGGTGCTCGGCCAGTTGCACATGGGCCTGCACCGCGCCCTCGGTGCGCGTCGCGCTGGCCACGATGTGCTCGGGCCGGATGCCCACCGTGACCTTGGCGCCGACGGCGAGGCGGCCGCTGTCGGCGGTCACCGTGACGTTGCTGCCATCGGCCAGGCGCACCTGGCTCGGGCCGCTGAGGGTGCCCTCGATGAAGTTCATCTTCGGCGAGCCGATGAAGCCGGCCACGAAGCGGTTGACCGGGCGGTGGTAGAGCTCCATGGGCGTGCCGACCTGCTCGATGCGGCCGGCGCTCAGCACGACGATGCGGTTGGCGAGCGTCATGGCCTCGACCTGGTCGTGCGTCACGTACACCATGGTCGTCTGCAGCTCGCGGTGCAGCCGCGACAGCTCGACGCGCATCTGCACGCGCAGGGCCGCGTCGAGGTTCGACAACGGCTCGTCGAACAGGAACACGCCGGGCTTGCGCACGATGGCGCGGCCGATGGCCACCCGCTGGCGCTGGCCGCCGGACAGGGCCTTGGGCTTGCGGTCGAGCAGGTGCTCGATCTGCAGGATCTGCGCGGCGCGCGCCACGGCCGCCTTCATCGCGTCCTTGGTGAAGCCGGCCAGGCGCAGGCCGAAGGCCATGTTCTCGGCAACGCTCATGTGCGGGTAGAGCGCATAGCTCTGGAACACCATGGCGATGCCCCGCTTGGCCGGGGGCACCTCGTTGACCAGCTGGTCGCCGATCCACAGCTCGCCGGCGGTGATCTCCTCCAGGCCGGCGATGCAGCGCAGCAGCGTGGACTTGCCACAGCCCGACGGGCCGACGAAGACGACGAACTCGCCGTCCTGGATGTCGAGATCGATGCCATGCAGCGTCTCGACCTCGGCGTACGACTTGCGCAGTCCCTTGAGTTTCAGGTGTGCCATGGGTGTCTTTCGCGGCGGCTCAGGCCGTGATCTCGCCGAAGTAGAGGCCGTGGGCGGGCAGGGTGAAGCGGTTGCCGTCGCGCTGCCCCTGGAGCGCGACATCGAGCGGCGTCGTTGCCTGTGTCGAGGGCACGGTGAGGGTGAACTCCACCGGATCACGGCCCAGGTTGAACAGGCACAGCAAGGTCTTGCCCGGGCCACCATACTCCGGCGTGCGCACGAGCGCCAGCACGGGTTCTGGCGCGTCGAGGAATCGGATGTCGCCCGTCACCAGCGCGGGCTGCGTCTTGCGCCAGGCCAGGAGCCGGCGAACGAAGTTCAGCGGCGAGCGCGCGTCGGCCTCGTTCACGTCCACCGCGCGCGCCAGGTGCTCCGGCGGCACCGGCAGCCAGGGCTCCACCGGCTTGCCATGGCTGAAGCCGCCGTTCGGTTCCGCCTGACGCCAGGGCATCGGCGTGCGGCAGCCGTCGCGTCCCTTGAAGTCGGGCCAGAAGGTGATGCCGTAGGGGTCCTGGATCTTCTCGTAGGGAATGTCGACCTCGGTCAGGCCGAGTTCGTCGCCCTGCCACCAGCAGACGCTGCCGCGCAGGGACACCAGCATGGCGGCAGCCACCTTGATGTAGTCGGTGCTGGCGCCCGGCCCGCCCCAGCGGGTCAGCACGCGCGGCACGTCATGGTTGCCGAAGGACCAGCTGGCCCAGCCATCGTGCATCTGGGCCTCGAGCGCCTCGACTTCCGAGCGGATGTGGCGCGCCGAGTTGTCGGTGGTCAGAAGGTTGAAGCTGTAGGCCATGTGCAGCTTGTTGCCGTCACGGGTGTACGCGGCCATGGTCTTGAGCGAGTCGTCGTCGCCGATCTCGCCGACGCTCGCGGCGCCATATTCGTTGAGCAGGGTGCGGATGCGCTCGAGGAAGGGCAGGTTCTCGGGCTGCGTCTTGTCGTACAGATGGCGCTGCATGCCGTACGGGTTGCTCTCGCCCACACTGCGCGTGTCGCGCACCTCGGCCGGGGGGTTGTCGCGCAGCTGCAGGTCGTGGAAGTGGAAGATGCAGGCATCGAAGCGGAAGCCGTCCACGCCGCGGTCGAGCCAGAAGCGGATGTCCGACAGGATCTGCGCCTGGACTTCCGGGTTGTGGAAATTCAGGTCCGGCTGGCTGGTGAGGAAGTTGTGCAGGTAGTACTGGCGGCGGCGGGCGTCCCACTGCCAGGCCGAACCGCCGAACACGCTCAACCAGTTGTTGGGTGGCGTGCCGTCGGCCTTGGGGTCGGCCCAGACATACCAGTCGGCCTTCGGGTTGTCGCGGCTGCTGCGGCTCTCCTTGAACCAGGCGTGCTGGTCCGAGGTGTGCGAGAGCACCTGGTCGACCATGAGCTTCATGCCGAGTTCGTGGGTGCGGCCGATCAGGCGGTCGAAGTCGGCGAGGGTCCCGAACATCGGGTCGACGTCGCGGTAGTCCGCGATGTCGTAGCCGAAGTCCTTCATCGGCGAGCGGAAGAAGGGAGACACCCAGATGGCGTCCACGCCGAGGCTGGCGATATAGGGCAGGCGGTCGATGATGCCCGGCAGGTCGCCGATGCCGTCGCCGTTCTGGTCCGCGAAGCTGCGCGGATAGACCTGATAGATCACGGCACCGCGCCACCAGTTGGCGGCGGCGGTTGCGGAGGAGGGGGAAGTGGAAAGGGTATTCACGGCAGGGACTCGGGTCTGACGGTTCAACGGAACTGGTTCAAGGCCATGGGCGCGTGACGCGACGCCCATGGCCTTGAAGGCAGGCGCGGCGGCCGAAGCCGCCCGCCTGCCCTGGGCTGGAAAGTTCGGGGCCCGGCCGGCTGATGGCGCCTCGTGAGCACCATGCACCTCGCCGGCGGTCGATCAGCCCCGGGAAATCACCACCACGACTCGACCTGCACGCCGTAGGACATGCCATTCGTCTTGGTGCCGAACACGCCATTGGCCACGGTGCCGTTGGCCTCGTTCCACTTGGCGTAGGTCACGAAGCCACGGAACACCGGACGCGACCAGAAGCCCTTGGACAGCGCCAGCTGCGGTGCGATCGTGAACTTGGCGAGCTTGGCGGTCGCGCCGCCGCTCGTCTTGCCCTGGTCGTAACCGGCTTCCGCGGCGATGCTGAAGTTGTCGTTGAAGTTGTACTGCGGGCGGATGCCGGCGCTGGCCCAGGTCTGGTCCGTGCCGTCTTCCTTGTTCACCTTGCCGTACGACACGGTGGCCAGGCCGGTGATGTTGGTGCCGGCCAGGTCGAAGTAGAACTGGTCGTGGATGCGCCAGGAATTGTCGTTCTCGGCCGCTTCGGTGCCGCCCACATAGGTGGGAACGTAGCTCCAGTCGGCACCCAGGCCCGTGCCGATGATGAGGGCGAACTTGTTGAAGCCGCTGCCCAGGATGTTGCTCTGGGTGTGCTCGAGGAACAGCTGCGAGCCCTTGCCTTCGCTGCCGTTCTCGGCCGCCGTGCTGCCGAAGTGGTACAGCAGCTCGCCTTCCAGCTTGCCGTTCGGGTTCACCGGAATGTCGTAGAGGCGGGCGCTGACGCGCTTGGACGTGACGTCGTTGCGGGCGTGGCCGTTGCCGGTGCCGCTGCCCGTGTTGCGCGAGTGGTAGGCGAGGGCGAACTTGACCGAGCTGCCGAAGGCGATGTCCTCGATGCCGGCGCCCGGGCCGCTGTTGCTCCAGTAGTAGTAGTCGTTGATGTGGATGTCGTGGCGGTTGTAGTAGCGCTTGCCCACCCAGATCTTGGCGTCCGAGAACATCTGGCTCTCGCCGAAGAAGCCACCGGCCTGGAAGAAGTTCTGGCGGCTGGCGATGTTGAAGTTGTCGCCGTCCGTGCCTTCGAAGTCGTTGGCGTTCTTTTCCTGCAGGGCGAGCATCAGGTTGTACTTGGCCCAGGCGCCATCGGCCTTGCCGAAGGGGGCCACGACCATGGCTTCGCCGTACGAGTCGCACTCGTTGCCCAGGCGGTACTTCGCCTGGATGGGGGAGGCACCCTGGAAGCACTGCAGGCCGCCGCCCTCGCTGGTGGAGCCCACTTGCGTGCGCATGTAGCCGTGGAATTCCACGCTCTGGGCAGACGCGCTCGGCGCTGCGAATGCGCCGGCCGCGGCAGCCGCCACGGCCAACATCTTGAATTTCTTGATCATCACGGAGGGACTCCTCGTCTAGTTGCTGCTCGGAACCGACCCAGGCCTCAGCGGGCCCTTGTGTGTCGGCGGTTGGGGGAAGCGGTAGGCCGGCACGACGACAGCGGCAGCACGGCGGCCGGCAGCGCTGAAGCAGCGCGAGGCGGGCAGGCGGTGGTGCGGGGCGGAGGTCGGCATCTCGGCGGTGTTCTGGAGGAGCGGAGCGGCGTAGCTTGACTACAGACGAACGGAGCTCATTTGGATTGGGGGCGACTTTAGGCGGCGAACTGAATCGTGAAACAGCGGGAATACCCTAGGTTTCAGCCGCGCAAAACCCTGATGGCGTTTGCAGCAGGTGCCTGTCTGTGGACTACGCCAAAGCCATCGCATACGATGCGCGGATGTAGTCTGAATACAAGTGCAGTCCCCGAAGCGGGCGCCGCACGACACCTTTTCTCAGGGATGCTTCACTTGAACCAGGAATCCACTTATCCGCGCCTGCTCGGCGACATCGGTGGCACCAACGCACGGTTTGCCTGGCAGGCTGCTGCCGGCGCACCGCTGACGGACGTCGCGACCTACCCGTGCGCGGCCTACCCCACGGTGCTCGACGCCGTCGGCGAGTACCTCCGCGCGCACACCAAGCCGGCGCCCCGCTGGTCGGCGGTCGGCATCGCGAACCCCATCACCGGCGACCGGGTGCAGATGACCAACCACAACTGGTCCTTCTCCATTTCGGATGTGCGTGACCGGCTTGGTCTCGACCGCTTCCTGCTCATCAACGACTTCACCGCGCTTGCCCTGTCCTTGCCCGCGCTGTCGGCCGAGGAGCTGCGGCAGGTCGGCGGCGGTGCGCCGGTTCCCCATGCGGCTGTGGCGCTGCTCGGCCCCGGCACGGGGCTCGGTGTTTCCGGCCTCGTCCACTCGGCGGACGGCAAGCTCAGTGTCCCGCTCAACGGCGAAGGCGGGCATGTCACGCTCGGTGGGACCAACGCACGCGAAGACGCGGTGATCGCCGTGCTGCGCGAGCGCTTCGGCCATGCGTCGGCCGAGCGAGCCTTGTCCGGCCCTGGTCTGGTCAACCTCTACGAGGCCCTGTGCACGCTCGACGGCATTGCTGCGGCGCCGATGACCGCCGCCGCGGTGACGGCTGCGGCCGCAAGCGGCAGCGACTCCCGAGCGGTGGAGGCCGAGGGGATGTTCTTCTCCTTGCTTGGCACGGTCGCAGGCAACCTGGCACTGTCGCTCGGAGCCCGAGGTGGTGTGTACATTGGCGGGGGCATCGTCCCGCGGCTGGGCAGTCGCATCGACGCTTCCGCGTTCCGTTCGCGCTTCGAGCAGAAGGGGCGTTTCCAGGCCTACCTCGCCGCCATTCCGGTGTTCGTGGTGACGGCCGAGGTCTCGCCCGCGCTGGTCGGCGCCGCCCGGGCGCTCGACGTGCTCTGAGTCGGCGTGGCCCGGCGCATTCCATTCCTTGACCCTCACCTTTTTCTGCAGGAGAAGCGGCACATGTTGAAGACCCCGTTCCGGTACACCCGCGGCACGGCCGCCCTGGCCCTGGCCATGGCGCTGTCCTTTCCCGCCGCGGCGCAGAAGCCGCTCGAGTTCCTCTTCGGCGGCATGCCGCCCAAAGAGGCCAAGGGCGAGAAGCTGGTGTTCCGCATCAACGAGCTGAGTGCCATCCAGTTGGTGCCGCGTGAGACGGGCAGCACGCCCAACCAGCACCCGGCGCGCGTGGCGCCCGACGTTCTGCGGCAGCAACTCGCCGGCCTGCGCGTGGTGACGGAGAAGGGCAACGTCGAGCCGCTCTTCGGGGAATCCGAAGCGCAGGACATCGCCGAGCCTTTGGCCAATGCGCTGGCCGCCGCCGGTCCGGAGCAGGACCTGCTGCTGCTCTCGAGTTCGCGTCGCGACGGCGCCTTCCTCACCCCGCCGGTCGGGCTGACGGCCCGGTTGTTCGTGGCCGGTGAGCGCTTGAACGTGCTCGTGCAGGATGCGCGCGTGGACTACTACGGCCGCTGGCGCGGCACGCACATCCGTCCTGAATTCACCTTCGGTTCCCGTCAATCGGCGGGCAAGGCTCGCCTGCAGGCGCAAGGCGGCACGCTGCAACGCAGCGACTGGGCGGTGCTGCCGCTCGTGGCGGTGGCCACACCGGCGCCGGCCTCCACCGCGATGCCGGCGGTGACCGCAGCTCCGGCGGCCCAGCCCATGGCGCCGACCCCGGCCGTCGATGCGGAATCGCGCCTGCGGACCCTCAAGCGCCTGCGCGACACCGGCCTCATCACCGAGGACGAGTACCAGCAGAAGCGCGGCGAAATCCTGAAGTCGCTGTGAGTTCCGGGGCCGCGCCTGTGCACGAGGTGCGGCCTTCGGTGTCAGGACTCCGGGGTGCGCTTTTCCTGCAGCACTTCCTTGGAGCGCCGGAGCTGGCCGACAAGGGCCGGTCCGCGTGCAAGGGCCACCGATACCGCCAGGACATCGAGCACCGCGAGGTGGGCGAGGCGGGAGGTCATGGGGGCGTACACGTCGGGATCCTCGGGAACGTCCACGTTGAGCGAGAACTCGCACGCCTGAGCCACGGGCGACCCGGGCACGGTGATCCCGATGGCGGTCGCGCCGGCCTCCCGGGCGATCTCGATGCTGCGGATGATGTCGCGCGTGCGCCCGCTTCCCGAGATGGCCACGAGCACGTCGCCCGCCCGCAGCATCGAGGCCGACATGGCCTGCACATGGGTGTCGGAGTGGGCGGCCGTGGGCACGCCCAGGCGGAAGAACTTGTGCTGTGCATCGAGCGCGACGATGCCGGAGTTGCCGACCCCGTAGAACTCGATTCGGCGCGCCTCGGCCAGCGCCTGCACCGCGCGGTTCAAGGAGGCCGGGTCGAGGTGGTTGCGCACCGTCACCAGCGCCGCGATGGCACGGTCGAACACCTTGGCGCCCACCTCGGCCGTGGAGTCCTGGGCATTCACGTCATGGTGGATGTAGGGCAGGCCGGTCGCCAGGCTCTTGGCCAGTCGCAGCTTGAACTCACGCAGGCCCGAGAAGCCGAGCGCGGTGCAGAAGCGGGCAATCGTGGGCTGGCTGACGCCGGCTCGCGCCGCCAACTCGGAGAACGACAGGTCGATGACGTCGTTCGGGTGCGCGAGCACGTAGTCG
Source organism: Rhizobacter sp. LjRoot28 (assembly GCF_964253025.1). Classification (NCBI taxonomy): domain Bacteria; kingdom Pseudomonadati; phylum Pseudomonadota; class Betaproteobacteria; order Burkholderiales; family Sphaerotilaceae; genus Rhizobacter; species Rhizobacter sp. LjRoot28. The sequence goes on along the minus strand of NZ_CAXUQC020000001.1, from coordinate 3,674,770 downwards.
GCGGCGCGCTGCTCGGACGGGCGCAGCTGCCCGCGCGCGGACTCGATCCGCTGCAGCAGGGTGGCGGAGGCCGGCGGCGATGCAGCGGCGGTTCGGGTGCGGGCGGGGCGGGACATCGGTGCGGTGCTCGGGAGTCGCGCCCGGCGGGCGCGGCAAGGGGTTCTCGGGTTCAGGGGCTCCAGTACATCCTAAGGGGTTGGCGGCGGTGCTGGAGCAGATGATCGATCGGCAGCGGCGCATCGCGTCGTGCATCGCGCGCTTCGCGCGACAGCAAGGCCGCCTTCGCCGGTCCGCTGGCCAGCAGCGTGAGGTGCCCTGCACCGAGGAGCGCCGCCAGGTTCATGCCGAGGCGAGCGTGGGGCGCGGTGGGTGGCTCGATCGCGACCAGCGACGCAGGCGCCGAGGGATCGAGCGCTGCTGCCAGCCCCGGGGCGCGCGGGAAGAGCGAGGCGATGTGGCCGTCCTCGCCCATGCCGAGCACGACGGCGTCGGCGCCGGCCAGCATCGGCTGCAGCGCCCGGTTGCGGTCGGCGACCGCTTCGGCAGGGTGGTCCGCACGCGTCTTGAGCGGCACGAAGTTGGCGCCGGCAGCGTGCCGGGTCAGCAGTCGCTCGCGCAGGAAGCGCTCATTGCTGTCGCCGGAGGCCGGATCCACCCAGCGTTCGTCGACCAGCGTGAGCATGACGCCCGGCCAGTCCAGCCGCGAGCGCGACAGCTCGTCGAAGAGCAGGCCGGGGCTGCGGCCGCCGGAGACCGCGAGCGTCGCGCTGCCTCGGCGGTCGAGCGCCGTCGCCAGCTGGCGGACCAGATCGTGGGCCAGGGCCTGGGCGGCCTGGAGGGGGTTCTCGAAGACGAGGAGTTCCGGCTCGTTCGGTGCGGGAGTGAGCATGGGCAAGGTCCGGTAGTTTCTCTACAGAATGGGCGGTGGCGACGGCATCATCGGCGGCGCCGAGTCGATTTCATCGGATCTGTATGCGACATGCCGGGCTGGCAAATCCACAAAAGAGCATGTAGCATTGCTACAAGTATCGCCGAAGTCTCGCGTCAGATCGACAGCAAACCGACAAATCCCATGTCCCTTCATCCCGTGGTGGCGCGTGTCACCGACCGGGTGCGCGCCCGCAGTGCCACCACCCGCGCCCACTACCTCGATACCGTGGCCGCCAGCCGACAGGCTGGCGTGGCCCGAGGCACCATCTCGTGCACGAACCTCGCGCACGCCATGGCTGCTCACCCCTCGCATGAAAAGCTGGTGTTGCGTGAGGCCCACCGGCCGAACGTGGCCGTCGTCACGTCGTACAACGACATGCTGTCGGCCCACCAGCCTTATGCGGACTATCCCGCGCTCATCAAGCGCGCGCTGCACGCGGCTGGCGCCGTCGGCCAGGTGGCCGGCGGCGTGCCGGCCATGTGCGATGGCGTGACGCAGGGCCAGCCCGGCATGGAGCTGTCGCTGTTCTCGCGCGATGTGATCGCGATGTCGACGGCCGTCGCCTTGTCGCACGGCGTGTTCGATGCGGCCCTGTGCCTTGGCGTCTGCGACAAGATCGTGCCGGGCCTGCTGATCGGTGCGCTGCACTTCGGCCACCTGCCGGTGATCTTCGTGCCCGCCGGTCCCATGCGCACGGGTCTGGCCAATGACGAGAAGGCGAAGGTGCGGCAACTGCACGCCAAGGGGCTGGTCGACCGCAGCGCGTTGCTCGAAGCCGAGAGCCAGGCGTACCACGGCGCCGGCACGTGCACGTTCTATGGCACCGCCAACAGCAACCAGTTGCTGATGGAAGTGATGGGCCTGCACCTCCCGGGATCCGCCTTCGTGCCGCCCGACACGCCGCTGCGTGCCGCACTCACCGAGGCGGCCGCGGTGCGGGTGGCGTCGCTCACCGCGCAAGGCCCTGCCTACACGCCGCTGGCCGACGTGGTCGACGAGCGCTGCATCGTCAATGCCATCGTGGCCCTGCTCGCAACCGGGGGCTCCACCAACCACACCATCCACCTCGTCGCCATGGCGCGCGCGGCCGGCATCGTCATCGACTGGGACGACTTCGACACGCTGTCACAGGCGGTGCCGCTGCTGACGCGCATCTATCCCAACGGCTCGGCGGACATCAATCACTTTCACGCGGCGGGCGGCATGGGCACGCTCATCGGCGACATGCTGACGGAAGGTCTGCTCCATGAGGACGTGAGCACGGTGGCCGGTCCGGGCCTGGCACGCTACGCCGAGGAGCCCGTGCTGCGCGACAACGAGGCGATCACCTGGCGCCGGGCGCCGGCCCGCAGCCTGGATGCCGCCGTGCTGCGGCCGGCCGCCGATCCCTTCAGCCCGGACAGCGGCCTGCGCATGCTGAGCGGCAACCTGGGCCGGGCGGTGATCAAGGTGTCGGCGGTCAAGCCCGAGCATCGCCGCGTCGAGGCGCCGGCCGTCGTGTTCGCAAGCCAGGCTGAGTTCATGCAGCGCTACAAGGCAGGCGATCTCGACCGCGACTTCGTGGCCGTGCTGCGGTTCCAGGGCCCGAAGGCCAATGGCATGCCCGAGCTGCACCAGCTGACCCCGGCGCTCGCCAATCTCCAGGACAAGGGGCGCGCCGTCGCGCTGGTGACCGACGGTCGCATGTCGGGCGCGTCCGGCAAGGTGCCGGCCGCCATCCACATCACCCCCGAGGCCCTGGGCAACGGCCCGATCGGCAAGGTGCGCGACGGCGACATCGTGCTGCTCGACGCCGACCACGGCACCCTGCATGTCCACGTGCCCGCCGGCGAGTGGGCCGCCCGGCCCCTGGCGGCAGTGCCCGACCTCGGCCAGCGCGGCATGGGCCGCGAACTGTTCACCGCCGCGCGTGCCGCAGCCGGAACGGCCGAGGAGGGCGCATGCTCCTTCGGCTGGTCCGCCATCCCGCCTCAACCCGAAGGAGCCGTCCATGAAGCCCGCTGAAGTCCTGTCCTTGTCGCCGGTGATGCCCGTCATCGCGCTGGAGCGCGTGGCCGATGCCGTGCCGCTGGCGCGCGCGCTGGTGGAGGGCGGCATCCGCCTGCTCGAGGTGACCCTGCGTACGCCGGTGGCCCTCGACTGCGTGCGCGCGATCGCCGCCGAAGTGCCCGAGGCCGTGGTCGGGGTCGGCACCATCATCAGCGCCCGCGATCTCGACGCGGCGCAGGCCGCCGGTGCGCGCTTCGGGGTCAGCCCCGGCGCGTCCGCAGCCCTGTTGTCGGCCGCTGCGCGCAGCGGCCTGCCGTTCGTCCCGGGCGTGATGACGCCTTCCGACGTCATCAACGCGCTCGACGCGGGCTTTGACGTCATGAAGCTCTTCCCCGCCGCTCAGGCTGGCGGGCTGGACATGCTCCGGGCGATGTCCGGACCATTTCCCCAGGTGCGCTTCTGTCCCACGGGCGGTGTCACACTGGAGTCCGCGCCGGCGCTGCTCAAGTTGAAGAACGTGGTCTGTGTCGGCGGCTCCTGGTTGACCCCGGCCCAGACCATCGCCAACGGCGACTGGGCCGCCATCCAGGCCCTTGCCCGCGCTGCCGCCGCGCTGCGCTGAAACCGGTTGCCCTGAACATGTTCGATCACCTGTCCACCCCCTGTCGGAGCCTCGTGCTCTTCGGTGCCACCGGCGACCTGGCTCGCCGCATGCTGTGGCCTTCGCTGTATGCGCTGCACCACGACGGCCTGCTGCCGGAGACGTTCAAGCTCATCGGGGCGGCCCACTCGAAGTACGAGCCGGCAGCCTTCGCCGAGCTGGTCCGCAATTCGGTGCTGGGGTCGGCCAATGCCGCCATGTTCGATGAAGCCCGCTTCGAGACGTTCATCCGCCGCGTCTCGTATGTCTCGATCGACGCCTCGAGCGATGCCGGTATGGCGCCGCTGCGCGAGGCCCTGACCGGCGTGGACGGCGGAACGATCTTCTACCTGTCCACCTCGCCGCACATGTTCGGCCCGATCTGCCGCACGCTCGGTGCCTGGGGCGTGCACGCGGACAGCCGCGTCGTGGTCGAGAAGCCGATCGGCACCGACGAGGCAAGCGCCAATGCGGTGAACGACGCCATCGCCTCCGCCTTTGCCGAGCACCAGGTGTTCCGCATCGACCACTACCTGGGCAAGGAGGCGGTGCAGAACCTGCTGGCACTGCGCTTCGCCAACGCCATCTTCGAGCCGCTGTGGAACGCGACGGCCATCGAGCAGGTGCAGATCACCGTGGCCGAGACCGTCGGCGTGGAAGGCCGCTGGGGCTACTACGACGGCGTGGGTGCGCTGCGGGACATGGTGCAGAACCACCTGCTGCAGCTGCTGTGCCTCGTGGCCATGGAGCCCCCGGCCAGCTTCACGCCCTCGGCCGTGCGCAACGAGAAGGTGAAGGTGCTGTGGTCGCTGCGTCCCATCACCGCCGCCAACGTCGCGACCCACACCGTCACTGGCCAGTACACCGAGGGCTTTGCAGGCGGGCAATCCGTCCCGGGCTACCGCGACGAGGCGGGTGCCAACCGTTCGAGCGACACCGAGACCTTCGTCGCCTTGCGGGCCGAGATCGACAACTGGCGCTGGGCCGGCGTGCCGTTCTACCTGCGCACCGGCAAGCGCATGCAGCGCCGCTCGAGCGAGATCGTCATTCACTTCAAGTCGGCGCCGTACAACATCTTCGCCGGCATCGGTGCGGGCTTGCAGCCCAACGTGCTGCTGATCAAGCTGCAGCCGGAGGAGATGATCACGCTCAGCCTGATGCACAAGCTGCCGGGCCGCAACGACATGCAGCTCGGCCAGGTGGGGCTCAACCTGTCGCTCGGCGACAAGTTCACGCAGACGCGACGACGCATCGCCTACGAGCGCATGTTGATCGACGTGCTGGCGGGGAACCCGTCGCTGTTTGTGCGGCGTGACGAGGTCGAGGCCGCGTGGAAATGGATCGACAGCATCGTCGCCGGCTGGCAGCAGACCGGCCAGAAGCCGCGCCCCTATGGCGCCGGGTCGTGGGGACCGAGTGCTGCCATCGGCCTGCCGGAACGCTTCGGGCATTCCTGGAGCGAGTGAGGGCTGCCGCGGGCGTGCAGCGGTGCGATGATGACGGCTTCGCCCGCTGACGCCCGTCCCGCCCATGCCGTCCATCGACACCTTCGCCGCCTTCTTCGGCGTCTCCGTGCTGCTGTGCCTCAGCCCGGGCCCGGACAACGTGTTCGTGCTGTTCCAGTCGGCCTTGAACGGGCGCCGCGCCGGCCTGAGCGTGGTGCTGGGCCTGTGCTCCGGCCTGCTCGTCCACACCGCCGCCGTGGCCCTCGGCTTGGCCGCCTTGCTCGCCACGTCTGAAGTCGCCTTTTCAGTGCTCAAGCTCGTGGGGGCGGTGTACCTCGCCTGGCTCGCATGGCAGGCATTCCGTGCACCGGTGGGCCCCGTCTCCGGGCAGGCCGCACCGGCCGGCTTCTGGCCCATGTACCGACGAGGCGTGGTGATGAACCTCAGCAACCCGAAGGTCACGATCTTCTTCCTCGCCTTCCTGCCCCAGTTCGTCGATCCGGCGCGTGGCGCCGCCGGTGTGCAGGTGTTGTGGCTGGGCGCTGCCTTCATCGCGGCCACCCTGCTCGTGTTCGGCGCGATCGCGTGGTTCTCCGCCGGTTTCGGGCGCCTGCTCCAGCGCTCGCCCGGGGTGCAGCGCGGGCTGAACTGGGCGGCCGGCACGGTGTTCCTGGGCCTGGCGGCTCGGCTCGCCCTCGCGGAGCGCTGAGCAGGCGCGCCTTCGCGAATTCAAGCGCAAGCCGCGGGGTGATCCGCAACGCCAGGCGCCGCACGATGTCGCTTCCGCCAAACTGATGTGGAGCACATCATGAAACGAGACCTCCCTTTGCCCAGCGACAGCGACAGCGACGACGCGCGCTGGGCGGCCGTGCAGGGCCGCGATGCAAGCCTTGACGGCCGCTTCTTCTACGCCGTGGCCACGACGGGCGTGTACTGCCGGCCGTCCTGCGGCGCTCGCCTGGCGCGGCGCGAGAACGTGACGTTCCACCCGACCGCGGCCGATGCCGAGCGCGCCGGCTTTCGCCCGTGCCGGCGCTGCCGGCCGGAGGGGCCTTCCCGCGCCGAGCGACACGCCGAGCGCGTGACGCTCGCCTGCCGAACCATCGAATCCGCCGAATCGCCGCCCGAGCTGGCGGTGCTGGCGGCGGCCGCGGGTCTGAGCCCGCATCACTTTCATCGGGTGTTCAAGGCCGTGACGGGCCTGACGCCGCGCGCCTATGCCCGCGCGCAACGGGCCGCGCGTGTGCGGGACGGCCTGGGCCGCGCCGGGACCGTCACCGAGGCGTTGCACGAGGCCGGCTACCCTTCGCAGGCCCGCTTCTATGAGGACGCCGCGGGTGTACTCGGGATGGCGCCGCGGGTGTACCGCTCGGGTGGCGCCGACACCCTCATCCGCTTCGCCATCGCCGCCTGTTCGCTCGGCGCATTGCTGGTGGCCGCCACCGATCGCGGCCTGTGCGCCATCGCGCTGGGCGACGATCCCGCGCCCCTGCTGCGTGACTTGCAGGACCGGTTCCCCAAGGCCGAGCTGGTGGGCGGGGATGCGACCTTCGACCAACTCGTCGCACGCGTGGTGGCCGTGGTGGAAAGCCCGACCGTCGCGGGGGCGGCCGAACTGCCGCTCGACATCCGCGGCACGGCCTTCCAGCAGCGCGTCTGGCAGGCACTGCGCAGGATCCCTGCGGGCGCGACGCGGACCTACAGCGAACTGGCCCGCGAGATCGGCGAGCCCGCCGCCGTGCGTGCGGTGGCCGCGGCCTGCGGCGCCAACACGCTGGCGGTCGTCGTGCCGTGTCATCGCGTCGTGCGAACCGACGGCAGCCTGAGCGGCTACCGCTGGGGCGTGGCCCGCAAGCAGGCGCTGCTCGAACGGGAGGGCAGCGGCACATGAGTCGCCTCGATGCGTTCGACTGGCCGGCCGTCGAGTCCGCGCTGGACGAGGAGGGCCAGGCGGTGCTGCAGGGGCTGCTCACGCCGAGGGAATGCGAGGCGGTCGCCGGATGGTATGGCGAGGGCGAGCGTTTTCGCAGCAAGGTGGTGATGGCGCGGCACGGCTTCGGTCGGGGCGAGTACCAGTACTTCGCCTACCCGCTGCCGCCGCTGTTGGCGGCCCTCCGGCCGGCCCTCTATGCCCGGCTCCAGCCCATCGCCAACCGGTGGCATGCGGCGATGGGCCTGGCCGCCGGGTTCCCGGCCGATCACGCCGAATTCCTGGCCCGTTGCCATGCGGCCGGGCAGGTGCGTCCGACGCCGCTTCTGCTGCAGTACGGCGAGGGCGACTACAACTGCCTGCACCAGGACCTGTACGGCGACCATGTATTTCCGCTTCAGGTGGCGGTGTTGCTCTCCGCGCCCGGGCGCGACTTCACGGGTGGCGAGTTCGTCATGACGGAGCAGCGCCCGCGCATGCAGTCACGGCCGATGGTGGTGCCGCTGGGCCAGGGAGATGCCGTGGTGATGGCGGTGAACCAGCGACCGGTGCAGGGCACGCGCGGCACCTACCGCGTCCAGCTGCGCCATGGGGTGAGCCGGGTGCGCTCGGGGCGCCGGCACACGTTGGGCGTGATCTTCCACGACGCGACATGACGGCCGACCTCTTCGACGACCTGCCGGCGCCTGTCTCCGAAGAGCGTCTGGCCGACGGGGCGGTGCTGTTGCGGGGCTTCGCGCTGGCGGAGGCGACGGCGCTCGTGTCCGCTGCGGAAGACGTGATGCGACGGGCACCGCTTCGCCACATGGTGACGCCCGGCGGCCGCGCCATGGCGGTGGCGATGACCAACTGCGGCCCGTTGGGCTGGGTGTCGGATCGCCGGGGCTACCGCTACCAGGGCACGGACCCGGTGTCTGGCGAGCCGTGGCCGGCCATGCCGGGCGCGATGGTCGCGCTCGCGACGCGCGCCGCGGACCACGCCGGCTATCCCGGCTTCGTGCCCGACGCCTGCCTGGTGAACGAGTACCGGGCCGGCACCCGGCTGTCCCTGCACCAGGACCGCGACGAGCTCGACTTCGCCGCGCCGATCGTCTCGGTGTCGCTCGGCCTGCCCGCGGTGTTCCTCTTCGGCGGGCAGGCGCGGAGCGGGCCGGTCAGCCGCTACCGGCTCGCCCACGGAGACGTGGTGGTGTGGGGCGGTGCCTCGCGCCTTGCCTTTCACGGCGTTGCACCCTTGGCCGCCGGGTTGCATCCGCTGCTGGGCGAGCGTCGCATCAACCTGACCTTCCGTCGCGCCCGATGACCTCGGTTCGTTGAGGTCGGCGCCCTCGGGTATCGTCGACCCTTTTCGCCTTCGCCTGCCGAGAGATCCGACCATGCCCGACGCTCGACCCGCTGCCACCGCGACCGCCGCGATGGCGGGCCTGTTCGCCCTGGCCGTCGCCATGGGCATCGGACGCTTCGCCTTCACGCCGCTCCTGCCAGTGATGCTGACCGATGGGCTGGTGGACCTGGCTTCGGGCAGCTGGCTCGCCACGGCCAACTACATCGGCTACCTGGTCGGCGCACTCGCCTGCACGGCGCATTCGCGCTTCACGGCACGCAGCGGCCGGCCTCCAGCGGACAGCGCGGGGTTCGTCCGCGCCGGCCTGCTGGCCACCGTGGTGCTCACCTTGGGCATGGCGCTGCCGGTGCCGGCCGCCTGGCCGACCTTGCGCTTCCTCGCCGGGGTGGCCAGCGCGCTCGTGTTCGTGCACACCTCGGGATGGTGCCTGGCTCGTCTCGCCCAGCTGGGCCGTCCGGCGCTCGGCGGAATGATCTACGTGGGTCCCGGCGCCGGCATCGTGGTGAGCGGGCTGCTGGTGGGCGGCATCGGGTGGGCGGGCGGTGGGGCCGCCACGGGATGGGCCGTGTTCGCCGTGCTCGCCGCGGGGCTGAGCGCGTTGGTCTGGCCGGTCGTGCGCCCCGGGGTCGTCTCCGCCGCCCCCTCCGCCACGGCGCCTGCAGGCCGGATGGGCCTGGAGACGACCTTGTTCATCCTGGCCTACGGCCTCTCCGGCTTCGGCTACATCATCACGGCCACCTTCCTGCCGGTGATCGCCCGCGGCGCGCTGCCGGGCTCGGCCTGGCTGGACTTCTTCTGGCCGCTGCTCGGAGCCGGCGTGATGGCCGGCGCAGTGCTCGCGACGCGCACCCCTGTGCACGTCGATCGGCGGCACGCGCTGGCCGTGTGCTACGCCGTGCAGGCGGTCGGCGTCGTGGTCGGCGTCTGGTGGCCGGGCGTGGCGAGCTTCGCCATCGGCAGCCTCCTGGTCGGGCTGCCCTTCACGGCGATCAGCTTCTTCGGCATGCAGGAGGCGCGGCGCCTGTCACCGGCCGCGCCGGCAGGCCTGATGGGTCTGGCGACGGCGGTGTACGGGGTCGGGCAGATCGCCGGCCCGCCGCTGGCCGCCTGGCTGGTCGGACGCAGCAGCGTGCCGGCGCAGGGCTTCAGCCTGGCGATCGACGCTGCAGCCGCCTCGCTGGTGCTGGGCGCCGCGTTGCACGTCATGCTGGCCTGGCGGTGGCCCGCGAGCACCCGTTGAGGCGGTGCACCGCTGTCAGTGGATGCGGATCGAGCCCAGGCCGAAGAGCCCGATGATGCCCACGGCAATCAGGTAGATCGCGACGATGAAGTTGAGCAGCTTGGGCATGATCAGCACGAGGATGCCGGCGACCAGCGAGATGAGCGGCGTGAGCGACAGGTTGATGGACAAGGGATGTTCCTTCCGGAGGTTGGGGCGGGCAAAGCGGGAACTGTAGCCGCCTCACTCGCGCAGCTCGGCCAATGTGACGACGACCTTGCGCACTTTTCCCGCACGCCACACGGTGAGCGTGACGCGATCACCGGGTTGGAAGCGCTCGAGCGCGTTGAGCATGTCGTCGAGGTCCTCGGTCGGTTCGTCGTCCACTGCCTGGATCACGTCGCCCTGCACGATGCTGCCTTCGGTGCCGCGCATGAAGGGCGCGAGGCCGGCGCGCCCGGCCGGGCCGTTGGGGACGACGCGCACCAGGGGAACGCCCTTGGGCAGTCCGAGCGTGCGGCCCATTCCTTCGGGGCCGGTCGACACGCCGATGGAGGGCCGCACCATCCGGCCGTCGCGGATGAGTCGGGGCACGATCCGGTTCACTTCGTCCACGGGGATCGCGAAGCCGATGCCGGCGCTGGCGCCCGACGGGCTGTAGATCGAGGTGTTCACGCCGATCATGCGGCCAGCCGAATCGAGCAGCGGGCCACCCGAATTGCCCGGGTTGATCGCCGCATCGGTCTGGATCGCGCCGCGAATGCTGCGGCGCGTGACGGCCTCGATCTCCCGGTTCAGTGCGCTGACCACGCCCACCGTGAGCGTCTGATCCAGGCCGAACGGGTTGCCGATGGCGAACACCCGCTGCCCGACCGCAAGCCCCTTGCTCGTGCCGAGCGCGATCGGAATGAGCTTGCTGCGCGGCGCGTCGATCTTGAGCACGGCCAGGTCGCGGTCCGGAAACGCGCCGACCAGCTGGGCGCGGTGACTGCTCTGGTCCGACAAGGTGACACGGGCGCCATTCGCCCCCTGGATGACGTGGAAGTTCGTGACGATGTGGCCCAGCTCGTCCCACACGAAGCCGGTGCCCGTGCCCTGCGGGACCTGGTGCACGGTGGTGGAGAAGAAGTCGCGCTCGAGACCGAGCGCCGTGATGTTGACCACCGAGGGGGAGGCACTCTTGAACACCGAGATGTTGGTCTGCTCGTCCGGCGTGAGGGGGCCCCGCGCGGCCACGGCACGCGGCGTGGCCTCCGGCCGGGCCACTGCGGGCAGTGTCGTGGCCAGCGCGAGCAGGCAGGACAGCAGGCGGGCGGAACGTGCGAACGGAAGGGGCGCGCGGCGGGACGTCGTCATGTCGGCAAGGCAGCGTGATGAACCAGCCGCCATGGTAGGGCAGCGCCTGACGGAGCGTGGGATCGGGGCCCTGCCGGCTTCGCTCGGCACGCCGTCTCCCCCGGGGAATCCCTGCCTTGACGGACGCTTCTGTTAACGATAACAATATGACCTTCATCGTTGCCACGCAGGACCGGTCCATGAAGAAAATCCTCTGCACCCTCGCGGCCTGGGCCGCCCTCAGCGGCTCGGCATGGGCCTGGCCCGACAAGCCGGTGACGCTGCTCGTGCCCTTCCCACCCGGCGGCTCGACCGACAGCCTGGCGCGCACCCTCGCCGCGAAGATGCAGGAACAACTCGGCCAGACGGTCGTCGTCGACAACAAGCCCGGCGCCACCGGCACCATCGGCGCCGGCCAGGTCAAGCGCGCGCCAGCCGACGGCTACACCGTCCTGGTCTCGTCGCTCGGCCCGTTCGTCATCGCGCCGCACCTCATCAAGAGCGTGCCGTATGACGCGGCGCGCGACTTCGACCTGTTGATGGTGGCCGTGCAGGCCCCCAACGTGCTCGTCGTGCCGGCCGCTTCGCCGCTGAAGTCGGTGGCCGACGTGCTGGCCGCACAGAAGAAGCAGCCGGGCAAGGTGAGCTTCGCCTCGTCCGGCAACGGCTCGTCCGATCACCTCACCGCCGAACTGTTCTGGCAGCAGACCGGTACGAGCGGGTTGCACGTGCCGTACAAGGGTGGCGCGCCCGCCATCACCGACCTGCTCGGCGGCCAGGTCGAAGCCTCCTTCCAGAACATCAATGCCGTCATCTCCCACATCCAGGCCGGCAAGCTGCGCGCCCTTGCCGTGACGGGAGAGAAGCGGGCGGCACTGCTGCCACAGGTTCCCACGCTGACCGAGTCGGGCGTGGCCAACGCCGACGTCTATTCATGGCAGGGCATTGCCGCGCCCAAGGGCCTGCCGGCAGAGGTCAACAAGCGCCTGCACGCGTCGCTGGTCGCCGCGCTGCAGGACCCCGCCGTGCGCAAGAAGCTCACCGACGTGGGGTTCGAGATCGTGGCCAACACCCCTGAACAGTTCGGCCAGTTCCAGGCGGCGGAGTTCGCCCGCTGGAAGAAGGTCATCGAGGTCGGCCGCATCACCGCCGACTGAAGCCGCCCCGCACCGTCCCGTCCCGTCCCATTCGCCCCGCCGGAGTCTCCATGTCCACCCCCAAGGTCGTCGACCTCAAAGTCATTCCCGTCGCCGGACGCGACGGCATGCTGCTCAATCTGAGCGGCGCGCATGCGCCCTTCTTCACCCGCAACATCGTGGTGCTGACCGACAGCGACGGCCACCAGGGCGTCGGGGAGGTGCCCGGTGGCGAGAAGATCCGCCAGACGATCGAGGATGCGCGGGCGCTTGTCGTCGGCCAGCCGATCGGCGATCACCTGCGTTTGCTTCAGTCGTGCCGCGAGCGCTTCGCCGACCGCGATGCTGGCGGCCGCGGCCTGCAGACCTTCGACCTGCGCGTTGCCATCCATGCCGTGACGGCCATCGAGTCCGCGCTGCTCGACCTGCTGGGCCAGCACATGGACCTGCCCGTGGCTGCCCTGCTGGGCGAAGGCCAGCAGCGTGACCGCGTCGAGATGCTCGGCTACCTGTTCTTCGTCGGCGACCGCACGCGCACTGACCTTCCCTATGCAGCCCCGACGGACGAACCGGCCGATGCGGACGACTGGAAGCGCATCCGGCACGAGGCCGCGATGACGCCCGAGGCCATCGTCCGTCTGGCCGAGGCGGCGCATGCGCGATACGGCTTCAACGACTTCAAGCTCAAGGGCGGCGTGCTCGCCGGCGAGGCGGAGGTGGAGGCGGTGCGGGCGCTGCACGAGCGCTTTCCCGAGGCCCGAGTCACGCTGGACCCGAACGGTGGCTGGCTCCTCAAGGATGCGGTGCGCCTGATGCGGGACATGCACGGTGTCGTGGCCTATGCGGAGGATCCCTGCGGCGCCGAGGACGGATTCTCCGGTCGCGAAGTGATGGCTGAGTTCCGCCGTGCCACCGGCCTGCCCACCGCCACCAACATGGTGGCGACGGACTGGCGCCAGCTGACCCACGCCCTGTCGCTGCAGTCGGTGGACATTCCGTTGGCCGACCCGCATTTCTGGACCATGGCCGGCTCGGTGCGCGTGGCACAGACCTGTCGCGACTGGGGTCTCACCTGGGGCTCGCACTCCAACAATCACTTCGACGTGTCGCTCGCCATGTTCACGCAGGTGGCCGCCGCGGCCCCTGGGCGCGTCACCGCGATCGACACCCACTGGATCTGGCAGGATGGACAGCGTCTCACCAAGGACCCGCTGCAGATTCGAGGCGGCTTCGTCGACGTGCCGAAGAAGCCGGGCCTGGGCGTCGAACTCGACATGGACGAAGTGATGAAGGCCCATGCGCTCTATCAGGCCCATGGCCTCGGCGCGCGCGACGATGCGATCGCCATGCAGTACCTCCTGCCGGGATGGCGCTTCGACCCGAAGCGGCCCTGCATGGTCCGCTGAGCGCGCAGGCCGCGGCATACGTCACGACGGGGTTGCCGGCACGGGGTGCTTCCCCTGATGCGGCGGCAGCGCCGCTTCGCTACATTGCAATCAGACGGCGGCGCGGCGACATTCCCATCCGCGCCAAGAAGACCGGCAATGCCCGTGACCGGCGCCGTCGCCATACACCCTCGATCCGGGCCACACGGAATCGGGCACCGCGTCGCTCATCGCATCCGCGTGAGGCAGCCTGCTTCCCGGCCGGACCCTGCCACAGCGAAGCCTCCCGCCCACAGGCCTTGATGCAGGCCTGCGTACCTCACGCCCCGATCACGCCACCGTCCGCCCGTCGAATCACCACCGTGGCTGACCGCGGTCGGCCGCCATCGGGCCAGCGCGAACTGCGGGCCACGCCGCTGCCGTCGTCGCCGCCTTCCGAGGGGCCCTCGCCGGGATGCTGGATGTTGACGAAGAAGGTGCGCAAATCCGGAGTCGCCGTGACGCCCGTCACTTCGCAGTCCACCGGCCCGGCAAGGAAGCGGCGCACCTCGCCGGTCTGCGGATCGGCCGCCAGCATCATGTTGTTGCCCAGCCGCTCGAATTCGCCGCGGCCCATGACCGCGCTCGACATGTCGGTCTGCATCCACAGCACACCTCGCGGGTCCATCCACAGCCCGTCCGGGCAGGCGAAGGCGTCGCCGCGAACGTTGCCCTGCGCCTGCGGACGCGCGTTCACCGGGTCGCCCGCCAGCACGAAGTGGTCCCAGCGGAACACCGCGGCGTCGAAGTCGCCTTCCTCGCGCCAGCGGATCACCTGGCCCATGGTGTTGTTCGCGCGCGGGTTGGCTGCATCCGCTGCGGGCTGCCCAGGACGCCCGCGCTGGCTGTTGTTGGTCAGCGCGCAGTAGACCTCGCGACGCGCAGGATCCACCGTGATCCACTCGGGCCGATCCATCCGGGTGCCGCCCAGCGCGTCGCTGGCCTGTCGAGCCCGAACCAGCACATCGCCGGCATCGGTGAAGCCACCTTCGACCGTCAGCGGGCCATGGCCGTGGACGAGCGGCAGCCAGCGTCCCGTGCCATCGGCATCGAAGCGAGCGACGTACAGCGTGCCGTGGTCCAGCAATCCGGCGTTGGCACGAGCGCCACCCGCCGCGACCCGGTCCCGGCTGACGAACTTGTAGATGTATTCGAAGCGTGCATCCTCGCCGGTGTACACGACAGCGCGCCCGTCGGACGTGACGGCCACGGTGGCGCCTTCGTGCGCCCCGCGCCCGAGCGCCGTGCGCTTCACCGGCGTGGACGACGGGTCCATCGGATCGATCTCGACGATCCAGCCGAACCGGTTCGGCTCGTTCGGATGGCGCGTCGCATCGAAGCGCTCGTCATGTTCGTGCCATCGTGTGCCGATGCCACCGGGCCGCAGTCCCCAGCGCTTGCCATGGGCATCGGGTTCTGCGGGCCCGTTGAAGTACAGGATGAAGTTCTCCTCCGACGTGAGGTAGGTGCCCCACGGCGTGATGCCGCTGGCGCAGTTGTTCATCGTGCCGAGCACGTGCAGGCCTTGCGGATCCGCTGCCGTTCGAACATGCGGATGACCGGCGGCGGGGCCTGCGAGGCGCATCGGCGTGTACGCCGTGATCCGCCGTGCGTAGCGGGACGGGCGCACCACCGTCCAGCCCGTCTCGCCGAGCACGACCTCGATGACCGACACGCCGTGCGCCGCCTGCGCCTTGCGCACCTTCTCGGCGGTCCAGGTGGCCATGCCGTCCGCGAACAGCAAGCCGTTGTCCGCGTACTCATGGTTCATCACCAGCAAGCCGCGTCGCGAGCCGTCGAGCGGGTAGTAGTGCATGCCGTCGTGGTGCATGCCCATTTGAGCCGCCTGATCCTCGGCGGTGTTGCTGCCATCGGGCCGGAATGCCGGCGACGCTTTGGCGAGGCCCACCGGGTCGCCCCATGGCGCAATCACGCGGGCCTCATAGCCTTCGGGCACCACCACCGTGTCCGCCCTCGAGGCGGCAATGCCCGTGAAGCCGAGGCGACCCGCGGCCGACGGGCGAAGTCCGGTCGGCGCGGCAATTGAACAAGCGGACAGGGCTCCGGCGGCCACCGGCGCCATCAGGCCCTGCAGCGCGGCGCCGAGGCCGCCCCGCAGCACGATGCGGCGGCCGGGGTCGGAGACCTCGTGGATCGACGGGTTCGTCGAGCGGTTGCTGTCTTCCATCGAGCCGAAGTCCTTCGCCATGCGCTTCTCCACCGGGTGTTGGCGACATTGTGGCAAACGCAAGCGACGCGTAGTCCCATCCCTACGCACAGGGGCGCGCGGGTCCGATGGGCTCGCCGAGCGATCAGCGGTGCAATGAGGCTTCCGGACTTCACAGGAGATCCACATGGCATTCGACAAGCACCATCCCGAACGTGACGCGAACCTCGACCCGATCACCCACGAGCCGGGTGCGCACCCCGTCGGCACCGGCCTCGGCGCAGCGGCTGGCGGCATGGCCGCTGGCGCGGCGGTCGGCACGGTGGCCGGCCCCATCGGCACCACGATCGGCGCGATCGTCGGCGCAGTGGCGGGTGGCCTCGCCGGCAAGGGCGTGGCCGAGATGATCGACCCCACGGCCGAAGACGAGTTCTGGCGCAGCAATTACAGCGCCCGCGATTACGTGGAGCAGGGCTCCACCTACGACGACTACGGTCCGGCCTATCGCTATGGCGTGGATCGGTACCGCTCGGCACCGGGCCGTTCCTTCGACGACGTGGAGCCGGAACTGTCGCATGACTGGGGCACCGCTCGCGGCACCTCGCGCCTCGGCTGGGACCGCGCCCGCCATGCCACGCGTGACGCGTGGTCCCGTCTGAGCGACACCACCGAGCGCGCCATGCCGGGTGACTCGGACCGCGACGGCAAGTGATGCGAGGTACCGATGCTGCACACGCTTTCTGATCGCTATCACCTGCTCCGCGAGGAGCTTCTGCGTCTGCAGTCGGCCGAGGTCCGCGACATGCCTGCCATCGACCGCACGCTCGATGCGCTTGCCGCCGAGTACCGGCACCTCAAGTCGGAGGACGGCCAGCACGGCAACAATCCGATCGAGTGCCGGCATGGCGAGCCGTCGGTCCTGCAGGTCGGGGCAGACGAGGACCTGCCTCAGCGCTGAGCCCGTCACGGACCGGTTGCGGCGATTCGGCGCCACGCGGTGTGGTGCAATCGCCGCAACCTCTCGTCCGTCGACATGCCTTTGCCGCTCCCCGATCCAGGCAACGATACGCCCCCCGAGTCCGGCGATTCGCCGCCCGCCGACGCCGCGCGTGAGCGCGCCGTGCTGGCGTGGGTCGACGCGCTGCGCGCTCGCGCCGACGCCGCAACGCTGCGCGCGCTGCCCGAACTGACGCCCGAAGACTCGGCCCGGGTCATGGCGCTGATGCGTCACCCGGAACCGCCCGCACCAGAGGCGGCCGGGGTGCAAGCCGATAGGCCGCACCGCGTTGCCTTTGCCACGGCCTCTTTTTACTTCCAGCCCCGACTCACGCTGCACACGCTCGGCCGAGGCGAAGGCCTGCTCGGCATGAAGCCGACCGGGCGCATCGGTCCGCGCGGCCCGGCCGTGACCGTGGCCTTCGTCGACTGGACCTACCGCCGTGCCGATGGCGCGTGCGCCGAGGTGCCGGCGCCCACGTCCGTTCTCAACAGCCGCGCTGCCGCGCCCTTGCTCGCACGCACGCCCGAAGGCCGTGAGGTTCCGGTGACGCGTGACATTCGCGCCGAGGCGGACGCGATGGACAGGGTCTGGGACCTGGGGCTCATTCCCTTCGAGGCCTCCTCCCTGCAGTGGCGTGATCGGCCATGGATCGGCCCCGGAACATCCGTCTGGACCCTCGAGCAGGAGAATCGCTTTGCCGACCTGTGGGCCGACGACCTGCCCGGCCTTCGGCTGGCCGGCTGGCGCGTCATGGTGCGTCCCGGTTTTGCGCACGAAAGCGTCCCGGTGACCGCCTGGCGCCTGGTGCTCGATGCGGCCACAGGCGAGCCGCTCGCTCGGGAACCCCTCGCGTTCTCCGGCGAGGCCTTGCCGCGCATCGGGCCGCTGCGTCAGCCGAAGCAGGAGGGCTCCTTCCTGCTCAGCCTGGGTGTGGAAATCGAAGGGGAGCGCTGGGACCTGGCGCCCCTGTTGTGGGACCTGCTGCGGCGCGACGCGCGATGGCTCGATGCGCGCCAGATCGCGCTCATCGATGACCGCGCCATCATCACCTTGCGTGCGCCGGGCGGGCGCCGGGTCGAAGCGCCCGCGGCGCCGCTCAAGGCGATCGTCGGCACGATGGTCGACCTGCTCTCCGGTCCGGAACCCGCGCAAGGGCCGCTGCGCCTGTCCGCCTGGGACCTGCACCGGCTCGATGACCTGCGCGCCAGCCTGCTCGACACGCAGGCCAGCCGGGCCGGCGTGCATGGCGCCTGGCAGCTGCAGGGCGATGCAGGCTTGCGCAGCTTGGCGCAGCGCCTGCGGGAGGCGAAGATGCCGGAGGCCCTTGCCGTCGAAGACCCGCCGGGCCTCGGCGTCACCTTGCGCCCTTACCAGCGCCGCGGCGTCGCGTGGTTGCAGTACTTGCGCGCGCATGACCTGGCCGGCATCCTGGCGGACGACATGGGTCTCGGCAAGACGGCGCAGGCGCTGGCCCATGTGCTGCTGGAAAAGCAGGCGGGCCGGCTGGACGGCTCGCCGGTGCTGATCGTGGTGCCTACCTCCCTGGTCTTCAACTGGCAGGCCGAAGCGGCCCGCATGGCGCCGGGTCTGCGCCTTCTCACCTTGCACGGTGCAGACCGTGGTGAGCGCATGCATGGCATCGCCGCGCACGACGTCGTGCTCACGACCTATCCGCTCGTCTGGCGGGACATCGATACGCTGGCCGCCCGTCGCTTCCACCTCCTCATTCTCGATGAGGCCCAGACGGTCAAGAACCCCACGGGCCGAGCCGCCGGCGCACTGCGCCGGCTGCAGGCGGCGCACCGACTGTGTCTGACCGGAACCCCGCTCGAGAACCATCTCGGCGAGCTCTGGGCGCAGTTCGACTTCCTGATGCCGGGCTTTCTGGGCGACCTGCGCAGCTTCACGCGACGCTGGCGCAAGCCGATCGAGGAGAACGGTGAGACCCTGCGAGCGGAGTTGCTGCGACGCCGGGTCCGGCCCTTCATCCTGCGGCGCCGCAAGGACGACGTGGCGACGGAGCTGCCGCCCAAGACGGAGGTCATCGAACGGGTCGAGCTGCAGGGGCGCCAGCGCGCCTTGTACGAAAGCGTGCGCGTGGCCGCCGATGAACTGGTTCGACGCGTGCTGCAGCGCCATGGTTTCGGGGGCGGCCTGATCACGATCCTCGATGCGCTGCTCAAGCTGCGGCAGGTGTGCGACGACCCGCACCTGCTGGCCGGCCGCAAGGTTCCCGCGGGTATCGAGAGTGCCAAGCGCGAGCGCTTGCGTGAGCTGCTGCCGTCGCTCGTCGCTGAAGGACGGCGAGTGCTCGTCTTCTCGCAGTTCACCGCCATGCTGGCGCTGCTGCGCGGCGACCTCGAGGCGCTCGGCATTTCCTTTCTGAGCCTCACGGGCGAGACGCCTGCGGGCGAGCGCGGCGCCACCGTGCGCGCGTTCCAGTCCGGCTCCGTGCCCGTGATGCTGCTGAGCCTCAAGGCGGGCGGCGTCGGGCTCAACCTCACGGCGGCCGACACGGTCATTCACGTGGACCCCTGGTGGAACCCGGCCGTCGAGCGCCAGGCCACCGACCGCGCGCACCGCATCGGGCAGCAGCGCCCGGTGTTCGTCCACAAGATCATCGTGGCGGGCAGCATCGAGGAGCGCATCCTCGAGTTGCAGGCGCGCAAGGGCGCGCTGGCCGAGGGCGTTCTCGGTGAGGACGGCGGGCTCGGCATGAAGTTCTCGGCCGCTGACCTGGATGCGTTCCTCGCCCCTCTGTCCTGACGGTCGATGCAGAATGAACGACCGTGCATTTCGCACGCGTCATCATTCGAAGGAGACTCCATGAAGCGCCTGCAAGGCAAGTCCGTTGTCATCACCGGTGCGGCGAGCGGCATCGGCCGGGCCGCCGCCCACCTCTTCGCCGCCCATGGCGCGCGCCTGTTGCTCGTCGACCGGGCTGATGACGTGCTCGCCACGGCCAGTGCCGTGCGATCCGAGGGCGGCACGGCCGTCGCACGCGTGGCCGATGTGTCGAGCGAAGAGGCAGTGCAGGGCTTCATCGGCGAGGCCGTGCGCCTGCACGGCGGACTCGATGCGGTCTATGCCAATGCCGGCATCAGCGGCGGTGGCATCGCCTTCGATGACCTCACGCCGGACGACTGGCTGCGCGTGCTCAACGTCAACCTCATTGGCGTGTTCCTGGCCATCAAGCATGCGGCGCGCGTGATGGTGCCGGCCGGGCGTGGCGCCATCGTCTGCACGGCGTCCGTCGCCGGCATCCGATCCGGCGCGGGCGGCGCACCCTACAGCGCCAGCAAGGCGGGCGTGATCAGCCTCGTGCAGACCAGCGCCAACCAGTTCGCGGGGACCGGCGTGCGGGTGAATGCCGTCTGTCCGGGCCTGGTCGAGACGGGCATGACGCAGAGCATCTTCGACCGCGCGCGCGAACGCGGCGTGGAGCAGAAGATCGGGCAGCTCAACCCCCTGCGTCGCAGCGGGTTGCCGCAAGAGATCGCCCAGGCTGCGCTCTTTCTCGCCTCCGACGAGGCCGCGTATGTGAACGGCCAGGCGCTCGCCGTCGACGGCGGGCTGTCGAGCTCGCTGCCCGTGGTCCCCCCGCGCGCCTGACGCCGGAGGGCAGGGGGCATCAAGGGTTCCGCGTGCGACGGGCCGACCGGCGGCCGAGCCGGGATCGGTTCCATGCGGCGCTGTCGGACGCCCGAGGCGCGCCGTACGCGAATCCTGCATCTCGGGTAACCTCCGCTCCGTCACTGATGTGGAGCCTTTTGATGGACGAGCCCGTCCGCGCCCTGCCAGGTGCCGCGTCGGGCGGCACGCCGTTGCGGCCCACCCTCCTGGAATTCGACGCGCCCCTGCACACCGGGGCGCATGGGCTTCGCACCGCCCTCGCCTTGTCCTGTGCCACGGGCCGGCCCTTCCGGATGCGGCACGTTCGCGCCGCGGCCGAGCGCCCGGGTCTGCAGCGTTCGCATCTCGCGTGCGTGCTGGCCGCCCAAGCCATCACGCAGGCCCGCGTCAGCGGCGTCGAGCCCGGCGCCACCGAGTTCGGTTTCGAGCCCGGCCCGGTGCAGGCTGGCGACTACACCTTCGGGGTCGGTGGAGGCGGCAGCTGCACCCTGCTGTTCCTGACCGTCTGGCCCGCGTTGATGACTGCCGGCGGCCCGAGCCAGGTGGCCCTGCGGGGCGGCACCCACACGCCCGAGGCGCCTCCGTTCCAGTTCGTGTCGCGCGCCTGCGCCCCGCTGGCGCGCCGCCTGGGGGCCGGGATCGAACTCCGGCTGCGCCGCCATGGCTTCCAGGCCACCGGCGGCGGTGGCTTCGAGGCGCAGGTGTCGCCACCGGAGGGAGGCGCGCTCCAGCCCTTCGACCTGCTGGAGCGCGGCGCGGCCGGCGCGGCGTACGCCGAGTGCCTGGCCGCCGCGGTGCCACGCCATGTCGCCGTGCGTGAGCTCGACATGGTCGGGCGACTCCTCGACTGGCGCGGCGACCAACTTCGCCAACCCCTGATGCGGCAGAACGAGGGGCCGGGCAACGCGCTGCTCGCCACCGTGGAGCATGCGAACGTGGTTGAAGTCATCAGCGCCTGCGGCGAAAAGGGCGTCAGCGCGGAGACGGTGGCGCGCCGTGTGGCGCGCGAGGTGCGCGAGCACCTGGCCAGCCCTGCCGCCCTCGGGCCTCACCTGGCGGTGCAGTGGCTCCTGCCCCTGGCCCTCGCCGTGCAGCGCAGTGGCCAGGCCGCCCGCTTCACGTGCACGGCGCTCAGCCCGCATGCGCAGGCGAGCCTGGAGATGATTCCCCGGTTCCTGCCGGTCACCGTGGCGGCGGAGCGCCTGCCAGGCGGGTGGCTGGTGCGCGTGGCGCCCGAGGTCGGCTGAGGCGGCGCTGCCCCGGGCGGCGGTGTCGACGGTCGGCGAGGTCCCGCGCCGCCAAGGCGCAGGCCTGCGAGGCGCGCCCTACAGGAACCGATCGAGCAGGCGGCGGGACGTCTTGTCGAGGGCCATCCGGTCCCGGATGAGGAACTGGACACCGCGCGCGTCGGCAATCATCAGCGCGCCGTCGCGCAGGCGACGGATGTTCTCCTCGACCTCCAGCACGAGGCGGGTATCGCCGCGATCCGTTTCCACGTCCCAGGCGCTGGGCGTGGCGAAGGTCGACACGCTGCGGATGCGCTGGATCACCGGCACGAATTCGCGTTGGGCGAGGTCTTCCTCGACCAGCCTGCGCAACGCGGGATCGGCCTGGCTCAGGCGATCGATCCAGGCGAGCTCGTGGCCGTCGGTGCCCACGATGGAGACACCCTCGTCCGGTGCCGCGATGGGAAAGGCGCGCACCGGCACGCAGTCCTCCGAGCGCGTGCCGTCGGCGGCGATGTGCACGAGGTGCCCGTGCGCGTTGCGCTCGAGTCGGAAGGGCAGGGGCGTGATGGATTCGTTCATGGCTCGGACTGCGTGCAAGGTTCAGGCGTCGCCGGCAGGGTGGGCCGCATGGGCAGGCGGCGTGATGGCAGGGGGCTCCTCGCCATCGTCGTCCACGCGGCGCACCTGCGCTTCATACAGGCGCCAGTAGGCACCCTGGCGCGCCATCAGTTCGTCGTGAGGTCCGACCTCCACCACCTGGCCGCGGTCCATGACCACGAGGCGATCGGCCTTGCGCAAGGTCGACAGCCGGTGTGCGATCGCAATGGTGGTGCGGCCCTGCACCAGGTTGTCCAGGGCCTTCTGGATCTCTTTCTCGGTCTCGGTGTCGACGGAGGAGGTTGCCTCGTCGAGGATGAGCAGGCGTGGATCGATCAGCAGGGCACGTGCAATGGAGATGCGCTGCCGCTCGCCGCCGGAAAGGCCTTGCCCGCGTTCGCCGACGAGCGAGTCGTAGCCCTGAGGCAGGCGCAGGATGAAGTCGTGCGCATGCGCGGCGCGAGCGGCGGCCACGATCTCCTCGCGGCTTGCATCCGGGCGACCGTAGGCGATGTTCTCGGCGATGGTGCCGAAGAAGAGAAAGGGCTCCTGCAGCACGAGGCCGATGTTGCGGCGGTAGTCCGCCACCCGGTAGCGGCGGATGTCGTGGCCGTCGAGATGGATGGCACCGTCCGTCACGTCGTAGAAGCGGCAGATGAGGTTGACGAGGGTGCTCTTGCCGGACCCGCTGTGGCCCACGAGGCCGATCATCTCGCCGGGGCGGATGTCGAGGTCGAGTCCCCGGATCACGCTGCGGTTGCCGTAGCGAAAGCCGATGTTGCGCATTTCGATGCGGCCTCGCGCGTGCTCGAGCGGCACCGGCGCATCGGGCTCGGGCACGTTGGACACATGGTCGAGGATGTCGAAGATGCGCTTGGCACCCGAGGCGGCCTTCTGGGTGACGGAAACGATGCGGCTCATCGAGTCGAGGCGCGTGTAGAAGCGGCCGATGTAGGCGATGAACGCCGTCAACACACCCACGGTGATGCTCTGGTGCGCCACAAGCCAGATGCCGAAGCCCCACACCACCAGCAGCCCGATCTCGGTAAGGAGCGACACGCTCGGCGAGAAGAGAGACCAGGTGGCGTTCAGCCTGTCGTTGACTTCGAGGTTGTGCGCGTTGGCGGCGCGGAAGCGGTCGGCTTCGCGGCGCTCCTGGGCGAAGGCCTTCACCACGCGGATGCCCGGAATGGTGTCGGCCAGCACGTTGGTGACCTCGGACCACACCCGGTCGATGCGTTCGAAGCCGGTGCGCAGGCGGTCGCGCACCTTGTGGATCATCCAGGCGATGAAGGGCAGTGGCAGCAGCGTGACGAGGGCCAGCCAGGGGTTGATGGAGAACAGGATCACGGCGGTCATCGCGATCGTCAGGACGTCGGTCGCGAAGTCCAGTGCATGCAGCGAGAGGAACACGTTGATCCGGTCGGTCTCCGAGCCGATGCGGGCGATCAGGTCGCCCGTGCGCTTGCCGCCGAAGTAGTCGAGCGACAGCTTGAGCAGGTGGTCGTAGGTGGTCGTGCGCAGGTCGGCGCCAATGCGTTCCGAGACCAACGCCAGCAGGTAGGTTCGCGCCCAACCGAGACCCCAGGCGGCGACGGCCGCGCCGAGCAGGCCGGCCAGGTAGAGCCCCACCTTGAAGGGGTCGATCTGCGCGCCGTTCTGGAACGGAATCAGCACGTCGTCCATCAGCGGGATGGCCAGGTAAGGCGGCACCAGCGTGGCGGCGGTCGAGGCCAGGGTCAGTGCAAAGCCCGCGGCCAGTTGCTTGCGATACGGCTTCGCGAAGCGCCACAGTCGAAGCAGGACCCAGGTCGAGGGCACGGGCTCGGGGTCGGACGAAAACGAGGTGTCGTCGTCGGGTTCGCCCGGCTCGGGCGCACGGCCCGAACGAAGGCTCGCGATGCGCTCGTCGAACGCACGGTGCAGCTTGAGCGCTTGCGCGTGAGACCCGAGCGTGAAGCGCCAGATGGCCAGTCGAGCTGTCGGTGAGAGCAGCTCGAGCGTGCCCACGCCGCCATGGTCGTGTGATCGAAGCCACAGGTCAGGGGCCAGCGAATGGGTGGTCCACGTGTCGCCGATCGGCGACAAACTCAGCAGCCGTTGGTCGGTCAACGCGACCATGCCCTGACCGAAGTGCAACGAGCTGCTTTCGAGGTCAACCACCAGCGTTGCAAGGACGTTCTCATCGACTGCGAGCTGTGCTCGCAGGGCCGCCTGGATGGAATCGGAGCGGGCTTCCAACGCTTGAACGGAATCGAGTTGTGGCATGGTGATGATGGCGTACCGCGGGGCAATGCAGGGATCCGCGATCCGGGGCGGTGCAAGGAATTCTCGCCGATGCGCGCCGTTCCGTGTGGTCTCCGAAGGTGCGGAGCACTTCCATACGGCGCACAATTGCGGCCTGGACCGGGTCTTGCCGGTCATGACCTCCTTGCCGAAAAAGCCGCCCCACATGACCAAGAAGGCCGACATCCAGCTGCAGCGCATCCGCTACCTGCGTGGCCCCAACATCTGGACCTACCGTTCCGTCCTCGAGGTCTGGCTTGACCTCGGCGAACTCGAGGACCACCCTTCCAACCTGCTGCCCGGTTTCAACGAGCGTCTGCTCAAGATGCTGCCTGCGCTCATGGAGCATCACTGCGGCGTCGGTGAACGCGGGGGCTTCCTGCAGCGCCTCGAAGCCGGCACCTGGGCGGGTCACATCCTCGAGCACGTCGTGATCGAGTTGCTCAACCTCGCACGCATGCCCACGGGCTTCGGCCAGACCCGCAGCACCTCGAAGCACGGCGTCTACCGCATGGTCTTCCGGGCGCGCGAGGAAACGGTGGCCCGTGCCGCCCTGGCCGAAGGCCACCGGCTGCTCATGGCAGCCATCAACGACGAACCCTTCGACGTCGAAGCGGCCGTCGCCCGCCTGTGCGAGAAGGTCGACGCCTGCTACCTCGGCCCGAGCACCGCCCACATCGTCGGCGCCGCCACGGACCGTGGCATTCCGCACATCCGGCTGAACGCCGGCAACCTCGTGCAACTCGGCTATGGCGCGAGCCAGCGCCGCATCTGGACGGCCGAGACCGAGATGACGAGCGCGATCGCCGAAGGCATCGCTGGCGACAAAGACCTGACCAAGCAGCTGCTTTCGACGGTCGGTGTCCCGGTTCCGGAAGGCCGTGTGGTCACGTCGCCCGCCGAAGCCTGGGATGCCGCGGAAGACATCGGCCTGCCGGTCGTCGTCAAGCCGCTCGACGGCAACCACGGCCGCGGCGTCACCATGGACCTGAGCGATCGCGCCGACATCGAGGCCGCCTTCAAGGTGGCGCTCGAGCAGGGCAGCGGCGTGCTCGTCGAGCGCTTCATCCGCGGCCAGGAGCACCGTCTTCTCGTGGTCGGCGGCCGGGTGGTTGCCGCGGCACGCGGCGACATCGCCTACGTGACGGGCGACGGCAGCTCGACGGTCGAACAACTGGTCGATTCCCAGCTCAACACCGATCCGCGTCGAGGCGAGAACGAGGACTACCCGCTCAACCACCTCATCTTGTCGCGCGAGGCCACGGTGCTGCTCGATCTGCAGCGCCAGGGCTTGTCACCCGAGGCCGTGCCGGCCGCGGGTCGCCAGGTCTTGATCCAGCGCAATGGCAACCTGTCGGTCGACTGCACCGACCAGGTCCATCCCGATGTGGAACATGCCGTGGTGCTCGCCGCCCGCGTGGTCGGCCTCGACATCGCAGGTGTGGACCTGGTCTGCGAAGACATCGGCAAGCCGCTCCAGGTCCAGCGGGGCGCGGTGGTCGAGGTGAACGCGGGCCCGGGCCTCCTCATGCACCTGAAGCCCGCAGTGGGAGCGCCTCGTCCGGTGGGTCGGGCGATCGTCGATCACCTGTTCCCCGAGACCGAAGCGGGCGCGGGCCGCATTCCCGTCATCGGCGTGGCGGGCTCGCGCGACACCGGCACCGTGGCCCGCCTGGTGGCCTGGCTGGTGCACCTGAGCGGACGCAAGGTGGGCCTGGCCTGCCAGGACGGCCTGTTCCTCGACCGCCGTCGCGTGGAGCAGACCAACTCGGCGAGCTTCGATCCCGCCCACCGCCTGCTGATCAACCGCCAGGTGCAGGCCGCGGTCATCGAGAACGGCGCCGAGTCCATCCTGCGCGACGGCCTGGCCTACGACCGGTGCCACATCGGCGTCGTGACCGACTTCGACGGCTGGGAGCGCCTCGGCCACTACGACATCCAGGAAGCCGACCAGATGGCCAAGGTGCTTCGCACCCAGGTCGACGTCGTGCTGCCCGACGGCGTGGCCGTGCTCAACGCGGCCGACCCGCGCGTGGCGGACCTGGCTTCGCTCAGTGACGGCGGGGTGATCCTGTACGCCGCCGAGGGCGAGAACGAGCGCCTCGTGGCCCACCGCGCGGCGGAGGGCCGCGTTGCCTTCATCCGGCGCGGCCAGGTCGTGCTGGCGACCGGGCACAGCGAGGTCACGCTCCACAGCCTGCGCGCGGCGCCTCTGGTCACCGGCGATGCCGGCGGCGCGCGCCAGCAGGTGCTGCTGGCGGCGGTCACCACCGCCTGGGCGATGGGCATTTCGCTCGACCTGGTCGCCGCGGGCATCGAGACCTTCGACTGGGACCTCCTGCCCTCCACCGTGGCCACGGCTCCGGCCGGCCACTGACCGCCCGCGGCGCGAGCGCACCCCGAACACCAACCGAATCGACACGATGGAAGTTTCCCGCATCCGGGCCTTGCGCGGCCCCAATCTCTGGAGCCGGCACACCGCGATCGAGGCCATCGTGGCCTGCGAGCCGGGCGAATTGTCCAAGCGGGACATCCCCGGATTCGAGCCGCGCCTTCGCGCGCTGTTTCCGAGCATCGGCGAGCTGCGTCCGCGCGGCCACGTGGGCAGCATCTCGCTGGCCCACGTGCTCGAGATCGCGGCCCTGGCGCTCCAGGCCCAGGCGGGTTGCCCCGTCACCTTCAGCCGCACCTCGGCGACCGTCGAACCCGGCGTGTTCCAGGTGGTGGTGGAGTACAGCGAGGAGCCGGTCGGCCGCAAGGCGTTCGAGCTGGCCCAGGCGCTCATCGAGGCGGCACGCCATGACCGCCCCTTCGACGTCAACGCCGCCATCACCGAACTGCGCGACATCGACGAGGACGTTCGCCTCGGCCCGAGCACCGGAGCCATCGTGGATGCCGCGGTGGCGCGCGGCATTCCGTATCGCCGACTGACCGAGGGCAGCCTCGTCCAGTTCGGCTGGGGTTCGCGCCAGCGCCGCATCCAGGCCGCCGAACTCGACGCGACCAGTGCCGTGGCGGAGTCGATCGCCCAGGACAAGGACCTCACCAAGCTGCTGCTGCGCTCCGCCGGCGTGCCGGTGCCGCTCGGTCGGCCCGTCAAGACGGTCGACGAGGCGTGGGAGGTGGCCAACGAGATCGGGCTGCCCGTGGTGGTGAAGCCGCAGGATGGCAACCAGGGCAAGGGCGTCACCGTCAACATCGTCTCGCGCGACCACCTGGAGGTCGCCTTCCGCGCGGCCGCCGAGTACGGCGAGGTGATGGTCGAGAAGTTCCTGCCGGGCAACGACTTCCGCCTGCTCGTCGTCGGTGACCGCCTGGTGGCGGCCGCCCGCCGCGACCCGCCTCAGGTCATCGGGGACGGCCAGCACACGGTGCGCGAACTGGTCGACATCGTGAACGCCGACCCGCGACGGGGCGAAGGGCATGCCACGTCACTCACCAAGATCCGCTTCGACGACATCGCCGTCGCCCGCCTGAAGGTGCAGGACCTGGCACCCGACTCCGTGCCCGAGAAGGGCCGGCGCGTGATCCTTCGCAACAACGCCAACCTCAGCACGGGCGGTACCGCCACGGACGTCACCGACGACGTGCACCCCGACGTGGCCGCGCGCGCGGTGGAGGCGTCGCAGATGGTCGGCCTGCACATCTGCGGAGTCGACGTCGTGTGCGAGAGCGTGCTCAAGCCGCTCGAGGAGCAGCATGGCGGCATCGTGGAGGTCAATGCGGCTCCTGGCTTGCGCATGCACCTGTCGCCGAGCTTCGGCAAGGGCCGCAACGTGGGCGAGGCCATGGTCGCCAACCTCTTTGCGCATGGCGACGACGGCCGCATCCCGGTCGTGGCCGTCACCGGCACCAACGGCAAGACGACCACCGCCCGACTCATCGCCCACGTCGTCGCGACCAGCGGCATGCGGGTGGGCATGACCAACACCGATGGCGTCTATGTCAACGGCCGCCAGATCGACAGTGGCGACTGCAGCGGCCCGCGCAGCGCCCGCAACGTGCTCATGCACCCCGACGTCGATGCCGCCGTGTTCGAAACGGCCCGCGGCGGCGTCCTGCGCGAGGGACTGGGCTTCGATCGCTGCGACGTTGCCGTCGTCACCAACATCGGTGCCGGCGATCACCTCGGCCTCAACTACATCACCACCGTCGAGGACCTGGCCGTGCTCAAGCGCGTGATCGTCCAGAACGTCGCGCCGCGCGGCTACGCCGTGCTCAATGCCGCCGATCCCATCGTGGCCGGCATGGCGGCCACCTGCCCGGGACAGGTGATCTTCTTCGCCGCAGATCGGCAGCAGCCCGTCATGGCGACGCACAGGGCCCAGGGCCATCGTTGCGTCTACGTCGACGGCGACGCCATCGTCGCGGCCGAAGGGCCCTGGCGCGAGCGCGTGCCCCTGCGCGACATCCCCATCACCCGCAACGGCACCATCGGCTTCCAGGTTGAGAACGCCATGGCCGCGGTGGGCGCGGCCTGGGGCCTCGGCCTGCACCCGGACACCATTCGCCGCGGTCTGGCAAGTTTCTCGAACGATGCCGACAACGCGCCGGGCCGCTTCAATGTGATGACCTACCGCGGCGCGACCGTCATTGCCGACTACGGCCACAACCCGGACGCGATGCGCGCGCTGGTGGCGGCGGTGGACGCGCTGCCTGCCACGCGCCGCTCGGTCGTGATCAGCGGCGCCGGCGACCGCCGCGACGAGGACATCCGCGAACAGACCGTGATTCTGGGTGCGGCGTTCGACGACGTCGTGCTGTTCCAGGACGCCTGCCAGCGCGGGCGGGCGGACGGCGAGGTGCTGGCGCTGCTGCGCGAAGGCCTGGCCGATGCACCGCGCACGCAGCAGGTCGATGAAGTGCGCGGCGAGTTCGCCGCCATCGATCTCGCGCTCGACCGCCTGCAGCCCGGCGACCTGTGCCTGGTACTGGTCGACCAGGTCGAGGAGGCGCTGGCCCACCTCGCGGCGAAGGTGGCGGCGGCCGACTGAGGGCGACGGTGCCGTGTCGGCACCTCGTCATTCCTGGCGACGCGCGCGCCTCTTCATCGATGCGGGCTGAACCCGCTCAGCGCGCAGCAGGCGGGCAGAGGATGCCGGTGAACATGGGCCGCACGTAGAGTTCGGCCACGTTGTGTTCGGTCACACCCTGCACCCAGTGGCCGAGGCCGGCCGCGCCGCTGATGATGCCGGTGCCGATGTGCCCGGCCACGGTAGGATCAAGCGGCCGCACCGAGCCGTCGATGAGGCCATCGATCACCACACTGGTCTGCCGCGTGGTCAGCCGGTTCATGGTGCGCGTCACCTCGGCGCGACGGGCCGGGTCGGTGAGCGCCGTGATGGCGCCGTGGCGGAGCATCGGTCCTTCGGCCGACAACTGGAAGCGGGCCAGGGCCCGTGTGGACGCGCAGGCGCGTTCCCAACCGCTGCCGAAGTCCCGGTCGGCGAGGGTGAGGGCGGTGCGGATGATGTCGAAGCTCCGCTCGAAGCAGGCCCAGACCAGGTCTTCCTTGTTGTCGTTGTGGTGGTAGAACGAGCCCTTGGTGACATTGAGCATGGCGGAGATCTTGTCGACCGAGGCACCGCGGTAGCCCTGCTCGTTCACCATGTGGGAGGCGGCGCGCAGGAAGGCCTCGGCCGTGGGATCGGCATCCCGCCGGAACGTCCAGCTGCGCTCCTGCTCGCTGGCCGCCGTCCAGGCGGCCGGGTCGGGCGCGCTGCCGCGGATGACGATGTCGCTCACGCGGTCTGCCACGTCGACGTACTCGACGATCTCGTGCCGCGCGATCCATGCACGCATCCAGTGGCCCAGCGACAGCAGGGCGTAGGCGCGGGTGGACAGGTCCGCCCGGCTGAGGCTCGCCGTCTCCGGCGAGCGCAGCAAATCGCGGACCTTCCTGAACATCGCGGTGTAGGCCTTCGACACCGCCTCGAACTGCGGGCTCGGCAGGGCCCGCATGTCATTGAACAGCACGAGGGGCGGATGGCTGCCTTCGTCGACCGCAGCGAACAGCCGGGCCAGGCCGCGGCAGTAGGCAACGATGCGCGCGGTCACGTGGCGCTCGGCCGCCGCGGCCGTCGCCACCTGCATGAAGGCGTCGATCGAGCGCTGGAAGCAGGCGCTCGCGAGGTCTTCCTTCTTGCGGTAGTAGTAGGTGACGCTGTTGGTCACGAGCCCCACGCTGCTGGCGATCTCGGCCAGGGTGGCGCCCTTGACGCCATGCTGGTTGAACTGCAAGGCCGCGGCACTGAGGATGGCTTCGCGCTTTTCCTGATAACGCTGGGTCTGGACGGCAGACATCGAAGGGTGGTGGCGCGAGAAAGAGGTCGGGAATTATGCCGTCAGCCCAGCACGGCGGCGTTGCGCTGCAGCAGCGGGGCCGCTGATGAGACGGCCTGCTCGCCGGGCGGATGGACGAGGTGGCAGGCCACCGCCCGGTCGGCACCCGAGGCCATGAGCACCGGGTCCACCGTCTTGCAGACCGGCATGGCGTGCGGGCAGCGCGGATGGAATCGGCAGCCCGACGGCGGCCTCAGCGCACTCGGCACTTCGCCCAGCACGGGCACGCGCGGCCGCCGACGCTCCACCTCGGGGTCGGCCACCGGCACGGCCGACATCAGGGCCTGCGTGTAGGGGTGCTGCGGCCGCGCGTACAGGTCGTCGCGGCTGGCGATCTCGACGATGCGGCCGAGGTACATCACCGCGATGCGGTGGCTGATGTGGCGCACCACCGCCAGGTCATGGGCGATGAAGAGGTACGACAGCCCCAGGCGTTGCTGCAGCTCGACGAGCACGTTCACCACCTGCGCCTGGATGGAGACGTCGAGCGCCGACACGGGCTCATCGCAGATGATCAGGCTCGGCTCGAGCGCCAACGCGCGGGCAATGCCGATGCGCTGGCGCTGGCCGCCCGAGAATTCGTGCGGATAGCGGTCGGCCATGTGGGGCAGCAGGCCGACCGTCGCGAGCAGCGCGCCGACGCGTTCGTCGTACTCGGCCTGGTTGCGCACCAGCCGATGCACCGCCAGCGGCTCGCCGACCAGGTCGCGCACCCGCATGCGCGGGTTCAGGGATCCGTACGGGTCCTGGTAGACCATCTGCATGCCGCGCCGCAGCGGGCGCATGCGCTTCTTGTCGAAACGCGTGATGTCCTGGCCTTCGAACTCGATTCGCCCGCCCGTGGGCTCCAGCATGCGCAGCACCGCGAGCCCGGTGGTCGACTTGCCACAGCCGGACTCGCCCACGAGGCCGAGCGTCTCGCCGCGGCGCAGGGAGAACGACACGCCGTCCACGGCCTTCACCGTGGCCCGCGGCCGACCGAACGGCAGGCGGGACCCTACCGGAAAGTGCACGGACAGGTTGTCGACCCGGAGCACCTCCTCGGCGCCGGGCGCCGGCGAGGCGACGCCCGACGGCAATGGCGCTGCGGGCACGGCCGCGGGGCCGACGGAGCGGGCAGTGGTCTCAGACATCGGCGAAGCACGCTTTCATGTGACGAGGGCCCGAACCGGGGACTTCCATGAGCACCGGACGTTCGGTGCGGCACCGGTCCATGGCGAGGCGGCAGCGCGGCGCGAAGGCGCAGCCGCCGGGCAGCGCGGCCAGGTCGGGAGGCTGGCCTTCGATCGGGATCAGGCGCTGCGCGGTGTCGCTGTCGAGCCGCGGGACGGAGGCCATCAGGCCCTGGGTGTACGGATGGCGAGGGCGTCGGTACAGGTCGGACGCGGGTGCGGTCTCGACCACCCGGCCGGCGTACATCACGACGACCCGATCGGCGTAGCGGGCGACGACGCCCAGGTCGTGGGTGATGAGGATGAGCGCCGAGTTCACCTTGGTGGCGAGCTCCTTCAGCAGATCGAGGATCTGCGCCTGCACCGTCACGTCGAGGGCAGTAGTGGGCTCGTCGGCAATGATCAGTTGCGGCTCGCACGCCATGGCCATGGCGATCATGGCGCGCTGGCGCATGCCGCCCGAGAACTGGTGCGGATAGGCGTCACGCCGGGACTGCGCATCCGGCATCCGCACGCGCGAGATGAGTTCCACCGCCTTGTCGAGGGCCTGCCGCCAGGGCAGGCGTCGGTGGAGGTTCATGGGCTCGGCGATCTGGTAGCCGACGGTCAGAGCCGGGTTCAGCGATGACATCGGCTCCTGGAAGATCATGGCAATCCGGTTGCCGCGCACCGACCTCATCTGCGCGTCGGTCAGCTTGAGCAGGTCCTGCCCGGCAAACAGGATCTCGCCCCGTTCGATGCGCCCGGGAGGCGAGGGAATGAGCCGCATGATGGACATGGCGGTCACGCTCTTGCCTGAACCCGACTCGCCGACGATGGCCAACGTCTCGCCGGCGTCCACGTCGAACGAGACATCGTCCACCGCGGCGACCAGGCCACGGTCGGTCTTGAAGCGGGTGGTGAGCCCGCGCACGCGCAGCAGCGGCTCGGCCATGGTCAGAAACCCATCTTCTTCTTCAGTTCCTGGTCGACCCACATGCGGGCGTGGATGGGGCCCGGGCGCACGGCGCCCGCACGCAGCTCGCCACCGTAGTTCTTCACCCAGGGCCACCAGGCGGTGTAGGTGTACTGCACCGGCAGCCAGATGTACGGCGCCTTCTCGAGCACCTCGCGCGTCATCAGCTTGGTCATCGCCAGCCGGCGGCGCTCGTCGGGCTCCACCAGGATGGCGTTGAAGCGGCGGTCGAAGTCGGCATCGGCGTACATGGAGACGTTCCACTGCTGCCCGGTGACGAACTGCTTGCGCAGCGAGGTCGTGGGATTGGTGGGCGAGTTGGTCATGAAGTAGCCGGCTGCGTGCTTCTTGGTCGTCATCGCCGAGAGGAAGGCGCCGTACTCCAACTGCTGCACTTCCATCTTCACGCCGACCTTGGCCAGGTAGGCGCCCAGCATGGCGAGCAGGTCCTGCTCCATGCTGACGCTCGTGGCCTGGACCTTGAACGTGAAGCCGTTCGGGTAGCCGGCCTCGGCCAGCAGCTTCTTCGCCTTGACCGGGTCGTAGGTGAAGAGCTCCTTCACCGACGGCGGCATGGCGTCGAGCGGCTCGTAGGAACCGATGTAGTCCGGATGCTGGGGAAAGCCGAGCATTTCGGCATGGCCGCCGAAGTACGACTTGAGGATCTCCTGCTTGTTCACCGCCATGTTGAGTGCACGGCGTACGCGGATGTCATCGAACGGCTTGGTGTCCATGCGCATGGCGAGGTAGGTGCTGGTCATGCCGAGCCAGCGCGACCACTTCAGTTGCGGCGCACTCCGCTTCAGTTCGTCCACCGCACTCCAGCGCACCGCCTCCAGCACGTCGATCTTGCCGGTCCGCAGGGCGGTGAGCCAGGTGGATTCGTCCTTGATCGTGCGGTAGACGATCTTGTCGGCGAACGGCAGCTTGTAGGCCTTGCCGCCGATGGTCTCGCTGTCCCAGTAGCCGGTGTTCTTCGTGTAGCTGAAGGAGTTGCCCTGCACGTAGTCGGACAGCATGTAGGGGCCCGTGCCGTTGGCGTTGCGCCAGTTGTTCGCCCCGGCGGCCACGACCTCCTTGGGCACGATCGCGGAGTAGTAGCCCCAGCCGAAGCGGTAGTCCCATTCGGCGTTGTAGCTGTTGAAGGTGAACACCACCGTGTGCTTGCCCGTCGCCTCCACCTTGTCGATATGGTCGAAGTAGCCGGCGATCTTCTTCGAGCTCTTGTTGAGCCGCTCGTAGCTGAAGACGACATCCTCGGCCGTCAGTTCGCGGGCCTCCATGACGCCCGCCTTGGCGGGGAACATGACGCCTTTGCGCAGCTGGATCTCCACCCGCAGCGGGTTCTGCTTCCACTCCCACTTCTCGGCCAGTTCACCGCGCAGCGCCTCCGGATGCAGCCAGGCGTCCGCGTAGAAGGGAAACTTGCCGCCATTGCGCTTGGACTTGCCGAGGTCGGCCGCGAAGAGCTGTTCGTACACCAACCCGGTGTCCACGTTGTGCTTCCAGTTGAAATCGGCGGGGTCCCATGACAGGGCGGTGAGCGTGATGTACGGCGTGCCGATGGTCAGCTGCCCGCCGTACTGCGGTGCGCCTTGAGCCGCGGCAGACCAGGGCAGGGCGACGAGCGCAAGTGCGGCGGTGAGGGTCTTCAGGGTCCAGCGCATTGACATCGGGGGCTCCTTATCGGGAAGGCGGAACGGGCGAGGCCGACAGCCGTCGGCCGACGGGTCAGCGGGCACCGCGCATGCGCGGGTCGAGCAGGTCACGCAAGGCGTCACCGAAGACGTTCGTGGCATAGACCACCACCGTGAGGCACAGGCCTGGCGCGAGCGCCAGCCAAGGCCCGTCGAACATGAACTGCCGTCCGGAGCCGGACAGCATGCCGCCCCAGGTGGGGGCCGGCGGCGGAACACCGAGGCCGAGGAAGGCGAGGCCCGACTCCGCCAGGATCACGGCGCCGATGCGCGTGGTGAAGAGCACGATCACCGGCGGCAGCACGTTCGGCACGATGTGCTTCCAGAGGATGCGCGGGGTCGAGGCACCAATCGACTGGGCGGCATGGACATACATGTTCTCGCGCACCGACACCACCGCGCTGCGCACGATGCGCGAGCCGCCGATGCCCAGCAGCAGCCCGAGCGTGCCGATGACGGTGCCCATGCCCGGCCCCATCACCGAGACGACTACGATGAGGATGACCAGATCGGGAAAGCTCATCCAGGCATCGACGAACCGCTGCACCAGCATGTCGACCTTGCCACCGAGGTAGCCGCTTACCACGCCGATCACGAGCGACACGACGGTGGCGAGGGTGGCGGCCGACAGGCTGATGATGACGGAGAGCTGCGCCCCGTACAGGCAGCGCGACAGAACGTCGCGGCCGAGGTTGTCCGTGCCGAACGGATACGCCCACGATGGCGCCTTGAGGCGGTCGATGGGATTGATGTCGTTCATGCCGTAGGGCGCCAGCACGTCGGCGAACACGCCGCAGAAGAGGAAGAGCAGGAAGATCGTGCCGCCGGCCGCGCCGAGGGGCTTCTCGCGGAACATGCGGGCGGTCAATCGCCAGATGCGCCAGGCCAGCCGAACGCCCGGGAAGACGCGGCGGCGGGGCGGGATGGCGAGGGTCGTGGGTGCTGCGGTGTCCATCGTCATCCTTGCCTCACGCGGGGATCGAGCAGGCCGTAGCTCAGGTCCACGGCCAGGTTGATGAGCATCACGCCCACGCCCACGACGAGAAACACTCCCGTGATCACCGGGTAGTCGCGCTGGGTCACGGCGTCGATCAGCATGAGCCCCATGCCGGGAATGACGAAGATCTGTTCGATGATCACGGCGCCTCCGATCAGCAAGGGCGCCTGCAGGCCGACCAGGGTCACGACCGGGATGAGCGCGTTGCGCATCGCATGGCGCCACACGACCCGACGCTCGTCGAGGCCCTTGGCCCATGCCGTGCGGATGTAGTCCTGGCGCAGCACCTCGAGCGTCATGGTGCGGGTCATGCGCATCGTGACGGCCGAAAGGCCCATGCCCAGCACGATTGCGGGCAGCAGCAGGTTCTTGAGGTTCAGCAGCGGATCCTCGGCGAAGCGGACGAAGTCGACGGGCGGCGACCATCCCCACCACAGTGAAGGGAAGACCATCACCATGGTGCCGACCCAGAAACTCGGCACGGCCAGCATCAGGATGGAGAACGAGCGGGTGACGTAGTCGCCCGTGGTGTCCTGACGGACGGCCGAGTACACGCCGATCGGCACGGCGAGCGCGAGCGCGAAGATGAGCGCCATGAGACCGAGCTCGAAACTGACCGGCAGCCGCCGTGCAAGCTCATCCCACACCGGCGTGCCTTCCCACAGCGAGTTGCCGAGATCGCCATGGAGCACGATGCCGCCCACCCATCGCAGGTACTGTTCCCACATCGGGCGGTCGAGGCCCAGGGTGGCCAGGAGCTGCTCGCGGGAGAGCTGGGCGGCCGAGATGTCGTTCTCGGCCAGCATCAGGTCGATGACGTCGCCTGGGATGAGGCGCACCGTCACGAACACGATGACGCTCGCGAAGAACAGCGTGGGAATCAGGCCGAGCAGGCGGCGCAGGATGTACGAGCTCATCGTTGGGCGTCCGGGTGGGCGGTGGCGTTCGGCGGGATGCGCTGTGCGGCGGCATACCCGTTCTTCGGTTCCTGGCGATCCCGAGTGCACGGCGCGTGGCGGTTGCGTGGCAGCGGCCGTCGCACAATGCGCCGACACATGATGTAGCAGCCGCGGGCATTCATTGCGAGGGCAAACACCTAGCTGCGCTGCAGCATCGTGCGGACCCTCGGGTAAGTCCATACCCGAGCTTCTAAAGCGTGTCACCAAGGTGCTGAAATGCAGGCTTCGTTCTGCTAACGTGTTCCTTGATGCGGCACGTCGCCGAAGCAACCGGGAAGAACCATGGACTTTTCAATGTCGGAGCGCCAGTCCCACTGGCAAGGGCGCGTCAAGGACTTCATGCAGCGCCACATCCTTCCGGCCGTGCCGGTGTATGCCGCCCAGATGAAGGGCTTCGGCGAGAACCGCTGGCAGGTGGTGCCGGTGGTCGAGGAATTGAAGGCGGTGGCCAAGGCGGAGGGGCTCTGGAACCTCTTCCTGCCACGTGACTCGCTGCCCGAGGACAGCCCGTTCAAGGGCGCGGGCCTCACGAACCTCGAGTACGCCCTGTGCGCCGAGGAAATGGGCAAGGTCGGCTTCGCATCCGAGGTGTTCAACTGCTCGGCGCCGGACACCGGGAACATGGAAGTGCTGAGCCGCTACGGCAACGACGAACACAAGCGCCAGTGGCTGCAGCCCCTGCTCGAGGGCCAGATCCGCTCGGCCTTCCTGATGACGGAGCCGGAGGTCGCCTCCAGCGACGCGACCAACATCGAGACCGAGATTCGCCGCGACGGCGATCACTACGTCATCAACGGCCGCAAGTGGTGGTCATCCGGCGTGGGTGACCCGCGTTGCAAGCTGGCCATCGTCATGGGCAAGACCAATCCGGATGCGCCGCGCCACGCGCAGCAGTCGCAGATCCTCGTGCCGCTCGACACGCCGGGGGTCGAGATCGTCCGCATGCTGCCGGTGTTCGGCTTCGACGACGCACCCCACGGCCATGCCGAGGTGGTCTTCCGCGACGTGCGCGTGCCGGCGGCCAACCTGCTGCTGGGTGAAGGCCGCGGCTTCGAGATCGCCCAGGGCCGGCTGGGCCCGGGCCGCATCCATCACTGCATGCGTTCCATCGGCAGCGCGGAGGTGGCGCTGGAGAAGCTGGTGCGGCGGCTGCATTCGCGCGTCGCCTTCGGCAAGCGCCTGTCTGAACACTCGCTGTGGGAGGAGCGGGTGGCCACCGCCCGCATCGACATCGAGATGACCCGACTGCTGTGCCTGAAGGCCGCCGACATGATGGACAAGGTCGGCAACAAGGTGGCGCGGCTCGAGATCGCGATGATCAAGGTGCAGGCGCCGCGCATGGCGTTGAAGATCATCGACGACGCCATCCAGGCCTTTGGCGCGGCCGGTGTGTCGGCCGACGCGGGCCTGGCCAAGCAGTACGCCAGCATGCGCACGATGCGCATCGCCGACGGCCCGGACGAGGTGCACAACCGCACCATCGCCCGGCTCGAGTACGACAAGTACCGGGGCTGATCGCCCCGTCGGAGCATCAGCCTTGCTGCAGCGCCTTGCCGACCTCGATGCGCCCCTGGGCGCTGCCCGACTCGGGCACGGTCTCGTCGTCACGGGCCGAGATGGCGTCAAACTGCTCGGCGACGCGCTCTGGCGTGTCGTCGGCAAGGCCGAGGTGCACGCCCTGCGTGAGCGTCACATAGGCGCGTTCGAAGGAGCCCGCGCCGGCGCACAGGATGGCGCGGGTGGGCGCGTCCTCGGACACGAGGTACAGCAGGCCCGGCGAGACCGCCTCCGGCTTGAGCTTTTCCAGCACGGCCGCCGGCATCAGGCCTTCGGTCATGGCGGTGGCGGCCGTCGGTGCGAGGCAGTTCACCCGGATGTTGTCCTTGGCGCCTTCGATCGACAGCGTCTGCATCAGGCCGACGAGGGCCATCTTGGCCGCTCCGTAGTTCGACTGGCCGAAGTTGCCGTAGAGGCCGGACGACGAGGTGGTCATCACGATGCGCCCGTAGCCCTGCGATTTCATCAGGTCCCACACGGCCTTGGTGCAGATGGCCGAGCCCATGAGGTGCACGTCAACGACGAGGCGGAAGTCGTCGATCGACATCTTTGTGAAGCTCTTGTCGCGCAGGATGCCGGCGTTGTTCACGAGGATGTCGACGCGGCCCCATGCGGCCACCGTTTCCCGGACCATGGACTCCACCGCCGTCACGTCAGTGACCGATGCGTTGTTGGCCCGCGCTTCCCCGCCCGCGGCAACGATCTCGCGCACCACCGCCTCGGCCGGGGTCTCGCCCCCTTCGGCAGCCGCGCGCCCCAGGTCGTTCACCACGACTTTCGCGCCGCGAGCGGCCAGGGCAAGCGCGTGCTGCCGTCCGAGCCCGCCGCCCGCTCCGGTCACGATGGCCACCTTGCCGTCAAAACGAATGCTCATGTCTCTTCACCTTCAGTCAGTCTGATATGTTTTCCAAGCCCCGGTCAGCCGCGGCCGTGGGGACTCCACCCTAGCAGATGCGCGCCGCGCCGCCGGCGTCCGGCGCCCATTCCGATTCCCTTGCGTCCCTTCTTCAACCTTCACAGGATCGAACCATGACCTCTCTCTTCTCCCTTTCCGGCAAGGTGGCCATCATCACCGGCTCGTCCCGCGGCATCGGCCGTGCCATCGCCCAGCGCATGGCCGAGCAGGGCGCCAAGGTGGTGATCTCCTCCCGCAAGCCCGAGCCCTGCGCCGAGGTGGCGGCCGAGATCAACGCGGCGCACGGCGCCGGCTCGGCGATCTCGATCCCCGCCAACATCTCGTCCAAGGACGACCTCAAGCACCTGGTCGACGAGACGACCCGCCAGCTTGGCAAGGTGGACATCGTCGTGTGCAATGCGGCATCCAATCCCTACTACGGCCCGATGGCCGGCATCGAGGATGACCAGTTCCGCAAGATCCTCGAGAACAACGTCATCGCCAACCACTGGCTGATCAACTTCGCCGTGCCGCAGATGGTCGAGCGCAAGGATGGCGCGATCATCATCGTCTCCAGCATCGGCGGCCTGCGCGGCTCGCCGGTCATCGGTGCCTACAACATCTCGAAGGCGGCTGACTTCCAGCTGGCGCGCAACCTCGCGGTCGAGTACGGCCCCCACAACGTGCGCGTGAACTGCATCGCCCCGGGCCTCATCAAGACCGACTTCGCCAAGGCGCTGTGGGAGAACCCCGAGACGCTCAAGCGCGCCACCTCGACCACGCCGCTGCGTCGCATCGGCGAGCCTGACGAGATCGCGGGCGCAGCGGTGTTCCTGGCTTCGCCGGCGGGCTCCTTCATGACCGGCCAGAGCCTGGTCGTGGACGGCGGCACGACGATCTGAACGCGCGACAGCCGCGGCTCGGTCCGCCGTCCTCGCGGCGGGTTTGCCCGGCGCCCTTCCTCCTCGGCCTGCCCGCGGCTCCTGGCCGCTCTTCGGAACTGCTCCCATGAACGATCCCAAGCCCTGGCCCGTGATGTCGATCGAGCGAGCCCACGCCCTGATGACGGCGCCTGGCAGCGCCTTCGAAATGGAGGAGCTGGAGATCCGCGGCGTGCGGCTGCGCGTCTGGAAGCACGCGCCGCCCACGCTGAGGGAGGTATTCCTGGCCGGCCGAAGCCATGGCGCTGCCACCTTCCTTGTCTTCGAGAACGACCGGGCCAGCTTCGAGGCCTTCGCCCGCGCCACGTTGGTGCTTGCAGAGCGCCTGGTGGCCGATGGCGTGGTGAAGGGCGACCGCGTCGCGATCGCGATGCGCAACATTCCGGAGTGGCCGGTGGCCTATTTCGCCGCCGTGCTGGTCGGGGCCATCGCGACACCGCTCAATGCGTGGGGCACCGGGCACGAACTGGAGTTCGGCTTGACCGACTCCGGCGCCAAGGTGGCCTTGCTCGATGCAGAGCGCTGGGACCGGATCGCGCCGCACCTTGCCGCCTGTCCGGCCCTGGAGAAGGTGTATGTGGCCCGCGGTGCCGCGGCTCATCCCGTGGCACCGGGCCTCGGCCGCCTCGGCGTCGCGTCGCTCGCCGACTTGCTCGGTCCGGTGAACCAGTGGCATGAACTTCCGGAGCGGCCGCTGCCTGACCTGTCCCTGCTGCCGGAGGACGACGCCACCTTGTTCTACACCTCGGGCACCACCGGCCGACAGAAGGGAGCGCTCGGCACGCATCGGGCGTCGACGAGCACGGTGCTGGCCGGCAGCTTCTCCGCGCAGCGCAGCTTCTGGCGCAGGGGCGAGCCGGTGCCCAAGCCGGAGGATCGCAAGTTCCAGCGGGCCGTGTTGCTGGCCATTCCCTTCTTCCACACGACCGGCTGCCAGGCCATCCTGTGCGCCGCCGTGTATGCCGGCACCAAGATCGTCTGCATGCACCGGTGGGACGTCGAGCATGCGATGAGCCTCATCGAACGCGAGCGCTGCACCCAGGCGGGCGGTGTGCCGACCATCGCATGGCAGATCGTCGAGCATCCCGCGCGCGAGCGCTACGACCTGTCGAGCCTGGAGTCGGTCTCCTATGGCGGCGCCCCGGCCTCGCCGGAGCTGGTTCGCCGCATCAAGGAGGTCTTCCCGCAGTCGTCGCCCGGCCTCGGCTGGGGCATGACCGAGACCTCCGCCACCTTCTCCAGCCATGGCGGTGAAGACTATGTTCGCCGCCCCGACAGCAGCGGGCCGGCCCTGCCCATCTGCGACATGCGCATTGCCGATGACCAGGGGCAAGCCCTGCCGCCTCACCAGGTGGGCGAGCTGTGGGCGCGTGGCCCCAACGTGGTCAAGGGCTACTGGAACAACCCGGAGGCGACCGCAGCGACCTTCGTCGACGGCTGGGTGAAAACAGGCGACCTCGCCTACATGGACGAGGAGGGCTTCCTCTTCATCGTCGACCGCAAGAAGGACATGCTCATCCGCGGCGGAGAGAACATCTATTGCTCGGAGGTGGAGGCGGCGCTCTATGAGCATCCGTCCGTCGTCGATGCCGGGGTGGTGGGCCGGCCGCACCGCACCTTGGGCGAGGAGCCGGTCGCGGCGGTCACGCTCAAGGCGGGCCACACGGCCACTGAGGCCGAACTGCGGGCCTTCGTGGCCGAGCGCCTGGCGGCGTTCAAGGTGCCCGTGGCCATCCTGTTCAGCACCGAGATGCTCCCCCGCAACGTGAACGGCAAGCTCATGAAGGCCGAACTCAAGCGGCTGGTCGTGCAGGCGGCTGCCGCATGAGCGCGCGTCACGAGGCGGCCGGCACGGTCGACGCCGGCCGGCCGGAGGCTGCCGTGCAACCTGCGCCCACCGAGAACATGCGGGCGCCGCTGGCTGCGCTGGGCGGCATGCCGCCAGCGCGCCCGCCCTGGTTCGACGCCGCCCTGGCGCAGGCGCCGCAGCGCACGACGGTGCACGTCCACGGGGCGGACATCGAGACCTTGGCCTGGGGTGACATCGGTCAGCCCGGCCTGCTGCTGCTGCATGGCAACCGTGCGCACGCCGACTGGTGGAGCTTCATCGCGCCCTTCTTCGCCGCGGAGCGCCGCGTGGTGGCGATGTCGTGGTCGGGCATGGGCGGCTCGGGTTGGCGCGAACGCTATTCGATGGACCTGCTGGTGGACGAGATGGATGCGGTGGCCGAGGCCACGGGTCTCTTCGCCGCCGGCCGGCCTCCGGTGGCCGTCGCCCATTCCTTCGGGGCCTTCGTCGCGCTTCGCTACGCCGCTGACCGCGGGCGGCGGCTCTCGGGCGTGGTCACCGTCGACATGCCGCTACAGCGTCGTGAGCGCGGCGATCGGCCGCGGGAGTCGGGTGAGTCGAGCCTTCGCGAGAATGCGGTGTACCCGGACATCGCATCGGCGCTGGCCCGCTATCGCTTCGCGCCACTGCAGCCCTGCGAGAACCTCTTCATCGCAGATCACCTCGCACGCCTCTCCCTCAAGCCCGCACCGGGCCCGCAAGGTGATGGCGCCGGGGTGACCTGGCGCTTCGATCCCTTTCTCTGGCGGCACCTGCGCATCGGCAGCCCCGCCCAGGACATGCTGGCGAGCCAGTGCCCGGTGGCCGTGATGTGGGGCGCCGACTCCGTGCTGATCGACCGCGACATGATTGCGCGTATCCGAACGAAGTACCCGTCGGGCATGCCCTGGATCGAGGTTCCCGCTGCCGGCCACCATGTCATGGTGGACCAACCCTTGGCCTTCGTCGCGGCATTGCGGGGCCTGCTTGCGGCTTGGCCTCGGGCCGGACGTTCGCCCGGGTCGGCCGTGGTCGAGCCGCCGACCCCCGTCAATCCAGCGTGACCTTGGCCCGGCGGATCACATCTCCCCACTTGCGCGTTTCCTCGCCGATGAAGCGTTCGAACTCCTCGGGTGAGTTGCCGACGGGCACCGTGCCCATGCCTTCCAGGCGGGCGCGCACATCGTCCTGACGGACGATCTGCCCGATCTCGTCGGCCATCCGCTTCACCACGTCGCGCGGCGTGCCGGCGGGCGCGAGCATCCCGGCCCAGGTGCTGCCGGTGAAGCCGGTGATGCCCTGCTCGATGAAGGTGGGCACGTCGGGCGCCGCAGGCAGGCGCTCGTCGCTCGCCACGCCGATCAGCCGCACCTTGCCCGCCTTGCCGGGTGCAAGCAGGCCGGATGCGGCATCGAAGAACAGTTCCACTTGGCCGCCCATCAGGTCGGTGAGCGCCGGGGCCGCACCGCGGTAGGGGATGTGAACCATGTAGGCGCCGGTACGGGCCTTCAGCAGTTCCGTCGTGAGGTGGGCAGCCGACCCGTTGCCGCTGGACGCGAAGCTGACCTTGCCGGGGTTGCGGCGGGCATGCTCCACCAGTTCCTTCGCGGTCTTGAAGGGTGCGTTCGGGTTCACCGCGGCCACGAGCGGAGACAGCCCGATGAGCGAGACGGGCGCCAGGTCCTTCTGCGGGTCGTAGGGTAGCTTGGCGTACAGCGTCGTGTTGGCGGCATAGGCCGCGATGACGACGCCGAAGGTATAGCCGTCGGGCGCTGCCTTGGCCACGGCGTCGGTACCGATGATGCCGTTGGCACCCGGGCGGTTGTCCACCGTGACCGGTTGGCCGAGCCGCTCCTGCAGCTTCTGCGCGATGAGCCGCGCCGTGACGTCCGTGAAGCCCCCGGGGGGGTAGGGCACGACGATGCGGATGGGCCGCGCTGGCCACGATTGCGCATGA
Organism: Rhizobacter sp. LjRoot28; assembly: GCF_964253025.1. Classification (NCBI taxonomy): domain Bacteria; kingdom Pseudomonadati; phylum Pseudomonadota; class Betaproteobacteria; order Burkholderiales; family Sphaerotilaceae; genus Rhizobacter; species Rhizobacter sp. LjRoot28. The sequence goes on along the minus strand of NZ_CAXUQC020000001.1, from coordinate 3,631,164 downwards.
GCCTGCGGGGCCCTGGCCGCCGCTGCAGCGGCGGCCAGGGCCGCGAGGAGGACCTGGCGGCGGGAACGAGTGCGTGTGTTCATGGGAGTCCTTCGGTTGTACGAGTCGAGGAGCGTGGCGCGGGCCTGTTGTCGGTGCAGCATTGACAGGGATTGCGACGGCGAGGAAAAACCGGGCGCAGCCGCCGGCGCCCTGGCACAGGTCGGGCCAGCCTCGTTGGCGGGGACGGCATGGCGGACGATCGATCACCTTGGTGGCCAGCGAGCTTTCTGCGTGGAGCCGGAGCCCTGAGCCCTGAGCCCAGAGCCCCCGGGCCGCAGGCCGCAGTTGGAATCAGCGCCTGACGTTTCGGCCCAAGAGCCTTGTGCCTTGCGCCCTGTGCCCTGTGCCCTGTGCCCTGTGCCCTGTGCCCTGTGCCTTGTGCCGTGAGCCGTGAGCCATGAGCCATGAGCCATGAGCCATGAGCCATGAGCCATGAGCCAATATCAATGAGCCAAGGACCTCGGACGCTAGCCGAGCCGCCGGACCCACCGGCGCACGTGCCTCGTGCCAGTGGCTGCCTGTTTGCTGACCCACCAGGGAAGGGGCGGTGCGTTGGTGCTGCAACGCCCTTGAGTCCGCGATCGCCGCCCGCTGTTCCCTCCGCATTCGTCATGAAGCCGCATGCGGAAACAAAAAGGCCGGTGCACTTGCGCGCACCGGCCCGGTCGGAAAGGCGGTGGTCGACCGCCGGTGCGCCTTACTTCAGCGAGCTGAGCTTGACTTCCTTGACCTTGCCAGCCTCGATGACGGCGACGCGGGTGTCAGCCAGCGTGCCGCCCTTTTCGTCAACGCCATCGAGGCTGTTGGGATTGCGTGCCGGCGGCAGGGCCTTCATGGCCTTGTCGAGGTTGGCGCGGATGGCGGTGGCATCGGTCACCGTGCCGGCCAGCTTCATGGCGATGGCGGTGGCATGAACGGCGGTGTAGTTCAGCGAGACTTCCGAGCTCGGGTCACGGCCGGGATAGGCTTGCTTGAAGCGGCCGACGAAGGCCTTGGCGTCCGCAGTGCCGTCTTCGATCAGCGGCAGCACGCCGATGGAGCCTTCCAGCGGCTGGTAGCCGCCGGTGATCTTGCCGATCTCGTCCATCTTGGCCTGGTCGATGATCACGAAGCCGCCCTTGAAGCCCAGTTCACGCGCCTGCTTGATCACGAGGCCGGTGGGCTCGGACGCACCGCCGATGAACATGACGTCCGGCTTGGCGGCGAGCGCGCGGCTCACACCGCTGTAGAAGTCGGCCGCACGGTTGTACGACATGGGATTCTCGATGACGACCTTGCCGCCCGCGGCCTCCCAGGCCGGCTTGAACGCGGCGGTCCAGGCCTTGGCGTAGTCGTGGTCGCCGTGGGCGAACGCGAGGTTCTTGCCGTACTTGCCCATCGCATGCTTGACGAAGGCCGGCACGTAGGAGGTGAATTCCGGCGGAATGCGCAGCGTCAGCTTGTTGCCGCGGGCGGTGACCTGCGGCACGCTGGTGTACGACAGCAGCAGGTACTTGTTCTGCTCGTTGTTCACCTGCAGTGCCAGGCTGCCACCGGAGTGCGGCACGAGGATGGCCGGGGTCTTGTGTTCCTGGACCAGACGCTGGGCGTTGATGGCAGTCTCGGAGGGGTTGTACTTGTCGTCCAGTGCGACGATCTCGAGCTTGTACTTCTTCCCTCCCACTTCCAGGCCTTGGGCGTTGATCTCGCTGACTGCGAGTTGCATGCCGTCGAGGACGTTCTTGCCGTACAGGGCCGCACCGCCGCTGAGCGGTCCGGAGAAGCCGATCTTCACGACCTCCTGGGCGGAGGCGTGGCCGACGAATGCCATGCCCAGCGCGACCGCAGCCGAGATCTGCTTCATGTTGGATTTCAAGTTCATCTCTCTATCTCCTGTTATGTGACGGTCTGACGGGATCGAAGGTCCGACGAGCAACGTCCCTCTGCCAACGGTAGTGTGGCGGGGGGCGTTGACGCCGCGGTATGAGGGGAACTGCTAGGGAACCAGCGATTCAGCGCGGACTCAGGCGCCGATGTAGGCGCGCCGGACGGCCTCGTTGTTGAGCAGGCTGTCGCGGTCGCCCTCCATCACGATGCGCCCGCCTTCGAGCACGTAGGCGCGGTGGGCGATCTTCAAGGCGGCGAAGGCGTTCTGCTCGGCCAGCAGCACGGTGGTGCCGGTGCGGTTGATCTGCTGAATGACCTCGAACACCTGCTTCACCACGAGCGGGGCCAGGCCCAGCGACGGTTCGTCGAGGAGGAGCGCCTTCGGGCGGCTCATCATGGCCCGGCCGATGGCGACCATCTGCTGCTGGCCGCCGCTCAGCGAACCGGCCGGGTCGTCCTTCTTCTGGTCGAGGATGGGAAAGAGGGCCATCACCTCCTCGAGCCGGCGCTTGTTGCCTGCCGAATCACGGCGATGAACGTAAGCGCCGAGCATGAGGTTCTTCAGCACGCTCATGCCGGGGAAGAGCTTGCGGCCTTCCGGGCACTGCACGACACCGCTCTGCACGATCTGCGCGGCCCGCATGCCGACGAGCTCCTGATTGTGGAAGCGGATGCTGCCGCCCGCGGCGCGATGGATGCCGCTCGTCGTCAGGAAGATCGAGCTCTTGCCCGCACCGTTGGCGCCGAGCAGGACCACGAGTTCGCCTTCCTTGGCGTTCAGGCTCACGCCATCGAGGGCCTGGAAGCTGCCATAGCGCAGCGAGACGTTCTCAAGCGTCAGCATGTTCGCTCCCCAGGTAGGCGTCGATCACCGCGGGGTTCGCGCGGATCTCTGCAGGGCTGCCCTCGGCGATCTTCTCGCCGTAGTTCAGCACCATGATCTTGTCAGCGAGGCTCATGATCATGTTCATCTTGTGTTCGATCAGGCACACGGTGAGGCCGTGCTTGACCATCTTGCGGATCAGGTCGGCCAGCCCCACGGTCTCGTCGGGGTTCACGCCACCGGCCGGCTCGTCGAGCAGCACGACCTTGGGGTCGGTGGCCAGGGCCAGCGCAAAGGCCACACGCTTGCGCTCTTCCTGGGAGATGTCGCCCGCCATGCGGTTGGCCATGTGCGACAGGCCGACGAAGTCGAGCGCCTCGCGTGCCTTCTCCCGGCAGATGCGTTCCTCTTCCTTCAGGCGAGCCGAACCGATGAGCACGTCCCAGAGGCCGGCGTGGGTGCGCAGGCGATGGCCGACGATGAGGTTGTCGAGCACCGTGGCCATGTCGAAGAGGGCTGTGGTCTGGAAGGTGCGGGACACCCCGAGCCGGGCCACTTCGTCGGTGCGCAGTTGCGTGACGTCACGGCCTTCGAGCAGGATGCGGCCGGAGGTCGGCTTGTGCACGCCGCTGATCAGGTTGAAGAACGTCGTCTTGCCGGCGCCGTTGGGGCCGATGATCGCGTTGATCTTGCCCTTCTCGATGACGGTGCTGACATCGTTGACGGCCGCCAGGCCGCCGAAGCGCTTGCTCAGGTTTTCGATCTTAAGCATGGGTCGCACCTCCTTGCGGGGAGGCCGGATGGGTGGACGCGGGGCCGCTCGCAGGCGCCGGCTTGGCCAGCGCCTTGGCGGCGTTGGAATTGCGGCGGGCCTTCCAGCCCAGGTAGCTGCCGACGATGCCGTTGGGCACGAAGATGACCAGCACGATCAGCAGCGGACCGAAGACGACGTAGCGGTATTCCTGCAGGAACTGCAGGTGCTGCGAGAGCCAGGGCACGGTGAGCGCGCCCAGCAGGGGACCGAGGATGGTGCCGATGCCGCCGATCAGCATGTACATGGTCATTTCGAAGGTGTGGTGCGCACCGGCCAGGTCGGGCCCGAGGAAGCGCACGAAGCCGGCGTAGAGGCCGCCCGCCAGGCCGGCATAGAACACCGACAGCAGGAAGGACAGCAGCTTGTTGCGGCTGAGGTTGATGCCGAGGGATTCCGCGAGCTCGTCGCTGTTGCGGATGGCCATGAAGGTGCGACCGAGCAGCGAGCTGACGATGCGGTGCATCACCCACGCGCCGACCACCAGGAAGCCGAACACGAGGAAGTACAGCGCTCGCGGGGAATCGAAGACGAAACCGCCGAAGCCGGTGGGCGCGGGAATGCCGATGATGCCCACCGTGCCATGGGTGAGCGACTCCCACTTCTCGATCACGAGGAACATGATGTAGCCCACGCAGAGCGTGAAGATCGAGAAGTAGTGGCCCTTCAGGCGCAGCGAGACGATGCCGAGCGGCAGCCCGATGAGCACCGTGACGACGCCCGAGAGGGCGAAGGCGATCCAGAACGGCACCTGATGGTCCACCGTGAGGATGCCCACCACATAGGCACCGACGGCCATGAAGCCGCTGTGCGCGAGGTTGAACTGGCCGGTGTAGCCTGTGATGAGGTTCAGGCCGAGGGTGGCGAGCGCGAAGATGTAGGCCGTGGACATCACCGTGAGGTGATAGTCGTTGCCGGTGAGGAAGGGGAAGATGAGGCCGGCGAGGACGAGCAGCGTCCAGCCGATGCGGCCTTCGATGTACTTCATGGTCAGCGCACTCCCTTGGTGAACAGGCCCTGCGGGCGCACGGACAGGATCACCACCAGCAGCACGAAGGCGATGATGTCCTTGTAGTCGGACGAGATGTAGAAGGCGCCGAAGCTCTCCGCGAAGCCGATGATCAAGCCGCCCACGATGGCGCCGGGAACGCTGCCCATGCCGCCGAGGATGATGATCACGAACGCCTTGGTGATCACCAGGTTGCCCATCGCGGGGTACACGAGGTTGATCGGGGCGTAGAGCGTGGCGGCGATGGCTGCCAGCGCGCCGGAGATGGCGAAGGTGAGCATCGCCACGCGGTTGGCATCGATGCCGACCAGGGAGGCGCCGTCACGGTTCTGCGCCATCGCGATGATGGTGGACCCGGTCACCGTCTTCTTGAGGAAGAGGTGCAGGACGACCATCATGACGAAGGCGGCGGCGATGATGAGCAGGCGCTGGGCCGGCGCGGTCAGGCCGCCGAGTTCGACGAGCCCGGTGTAGGGCGACTGCATGCGATGGAAGTCGGCACCCCAGATCAGCTGAGCGGTCGCTTCGAGGAACAGCATCATGCCGATGGCCGCGATCATCGGATGCAGGCCCTGGTGGTGGCGCAGCGGATGGAAGACGAGCCGCTCGGCCAGCGTGGACAGGACTGCCACCACCGCAGCGGAGCCGACCATGGCCAACCAGTAGTTGACGTTGTAGCGCGTCATCAGGTGGAACGAGAAGAACGCACCCGCCATGTAGAAGGCGCCGTGCGCGAAGTTCGGCACGTGGAGGATGCCGTAGACCAGCGTGAGCCCGAGGGCCACGAGGCTGTAGATGCCGCCGAGCGTGAGCCCGTTGAGCACCTGTTGCATGAATTGCTGGAAGAAGTCCATCGATCAGTCCTTGAGGCCGGCGTGCCCTGCGTAACGGCAGGACGAAGGAGAGGGAGAGATCACGGGGGGCGTCTGCACGAGGCGAGGGCGGTGTCCCTTTCGGGCAGGCATGGGCATGTGTGTCACGCTCCTGTACTCACGAAAACAGAGAAGAGGGACCGGCTGGGTGCGGTCGCGGACGGCGGGCCGGGGTCGCGGCGGAGGCACGTTGCGCTCTGTAGAACGCGGACCGATCTTGCGGGGTGGCCGAACCACCGTCAACGCGCTTGTACTGCATTGCGGAACACTCAAGGGCAAACACTGAGAGGATTTTTCCGCCCCTGTCACCTCCGGGACCTGAGTATCGGTAACTACGTACCACCATCACCCTGCGTTCCCCATCGGGTAACGCCGTCCTTTGGCGAGGAGGGTGTACGCTAGGCAGCTGCATTCCACGTCGGACTTGCCCACCCCGAGCCTGCAGTTGTATATTCTGCTGTGCAGAAACGTGTTTTGCATTTGAAGCACGCAGGGCGGCGGGGTACAAGGGCCATCAACGGGCCCTTGCCGCGTCTCACGCGCCGTCGCGCGCTCCGTTCAACAACAAAGGTCGAGTCATGAAAGTGCTGGTGGCAGTCAAGCGGGTGGTGGACTACAACGTCAAGGTCCGCGTGAAGAGCGACGGCAGCGGTGTGGACATCGCGAACGTGAAGATGAGCATGAACCCGTTCGACGAGATTGCCGTCGAGGAAGCCGTGCGGCTGAAGGAGAAGGGCGTGGTCACGGAGGTGATCGCCGTCTCGTGCGGTCCGACGCAGTCGCAGGAGACGCTGCGCACGGCGATGGCCATCGGCGCTGACCGCGCGATCCTGGTGGAGAGCACCGATGAGCTGCAGCCGCTGGCGGTGGCCAAGCTGCTCAAGGCGCTGGTCGACAAGGAGCAGCCGGGCCTCGTGATCCTGGGCAAGCAGGCGATCGACGACGACTGCAACCAGACGGGCCAGATGCTCGCCGCGCTCGGCAAGCTGCCGCAGGCGACGTTCGCCAGCAAGGTGGAGCTCGCCGCCGACGGCGTGAGCGTCACCCGCGAGGTCGATGGTGGCCTGGAGACGCTCAAGCTCACGCTGCCGGCGGTCGTGACGACCGACCTGCGCCTGAACGAGCCGCGCTACGTGACCTTGCCCAACATCATGAAGGCCAAGAAGAAGCCGCTGGAAGTCGTGAAGCCGGCGGACCTGGGCGTGGACGTGGCCCCGCGCATCAAGACGCTCAAGGTGAGCGAGCCCCCGAAGCGCAGCGCCGGCATCAAGGTGCCCGATGTCGCCACGCTGGTGAGCAAGCTCAAGAACGACGCCAAGGTCATCTGACCGGCGCCCGACGAACAAGACCGAACAGAAGCACGAACAGGAACACGACATGTCCTCTCTCGTCATTGCAGAACACGACAACACCTCCATCAAGGGCGCCACGCTGAACACCGTGACGGCCGCCAGCCAACTGGGCGGCGACGTGCACGTGCTGGTCGCGGGCAGCAACGCGGCTGAAGCCGCCAAGGCCGCCGCCCAGATCGCCGGCGTGAGCAAGGTGATCCACGCCGACGCACCCGGCCTCGAGCACGGCCTCGCCGAGAACGTGGCCGCCCAGGTGCTGGCCATCACCGCCAACTACAGCCACATCGTCTTCCCGGCCACGGCCAGCGGCAAGAACGTGGCGCCGCGCGTGGCCGCACTGCTCGACGTCGGCCAGGTGAGCGACATCACCAAGGTGGTGAGCCCCGACACCTTCGAGCGCCCGATCTACGCCGGCAACGCGATCGCCACCGTGCAGTCGACCGACAAGGTGAAGGTGATCACCGTGCGCACGACCGGCTTCGACGCGGCAGCGGCCACCGGCGGCAGCGCCGCGGTCGAGAGCGCAGCGGCCACGGCCGACAACGGCAGCTCCACCTTCGTCGGCTCGGAGATCGCCCGGAACGACCGGCCCGAACTGACGGGCGCCAAGATCATCGTCTCGGGCGGCCGGGCGCTCGGCAGCAGCGACAAGTTCAACGAAGTGCTTACGCCGCTGGCCGACAAGCTGGGCGCAGCCCTCGGCGCGAGCCGCGCCGCGGTGGACGCCGGCTACGCGCCCAACGACTGGCAGGTCGGCCAGACCGGCAAGATCGTGGCGCCGCAGCTGTACATCGCCGCGGGCATCTCGGGCGCCATCCAGCACCTGGCCGGCATGAAGGACTCCAAGGTGATCGTGGCAATCAACAAGGACCCGGAAGCGCCCATCTTCAGCGTGGCCGACTACGGTCTCGAGGCGGATCTCTTCACCGCCGTGCCGGAGCTGGTCCAGGCGCTGTGAACCCGCTGCATTGATCCCTCACCTGGAGCGAACGAAATGAACAAGCCGTACGAGATTCCTTCTGTTCGCGACCAGGTGTCGCCCGATGAGTGGAAGACCCGTGTCGACCTCGCCGCCGCCTACCGGCTGGTGGCCCTCTTCGGCTGGGACGACCTGGTGTTCACCCACATCTCGGCCCGCGTGCCGGGCGAGGAGCACCAGTTCCTGATCAACCCCTACGGGCTGTTCTTCGAGGAGATCACCGCCTCCAGCCTCATCAAGGTCGACCACCACGGCACGCCGGTGATGCCTTCGCCGTTCCCGGTGAACCCGGCCGGCTTTGTCATCCACAGCGCGGTGCACGAGGCACGGCCCGAAGTGAACTGCGTGCTGCACACTCACACCCTGCATGGCGTGGCGGTGTCGGCACAGGAAGGCGGGCTGCTGCCCATCTCCCAACAATCGGGCTTCCCGCTGACCAACCTGGCGTACCACACCTATGAAGGTGTCGCCCTGCGCGAGGACGAGAAGGCGCGCCTGGTGGCAGACCTCGGTCGCGCCAACAACATGATCCTGCGCAACCACGGCCTGCTGACCTGCGGACGCACGGTCGCGGAGGCTTTCCAGGCGATGTACACCCTGGAAGCGGCCTGCCGCATCCAGATCCTGGCCCAGTCCGGCGGCACTCCGCTCACCCGAGTGCATCCGAGCATCCTCGAGACCATGGGGCAGCAGGCCCGCGAGGTGAGCAAGGGGCTCGGTGCCAACCTGGTGTGGCCCGGCCTGCTGCGCCGCCTTGACCGCCGCAACCCCGGCTACGACGCCTGAGGGACCGCGCAGCAATGGCGATCCTTGTTCTGTCGAACCCCCTGCCTTCCGCTCCCTTCGCTGAAGCCCTCCGGCGCGCCGCCCCCGACATCCCTGTCTGGACGGAGGCCGATGCGCCGCCGCCCGACCAGGTCGAGGCCATCCTTGCCTGGCGCATGAAGCCGGGCATCCTGCCGCGCTACCCCAACCTGCGGGTCCTCTGTTCCACCGGGGCCGGGGTGGACAAACTGCTGGTCGACGACCTGCCGGGCCACGTGCCACTCACCCGGGTCGTCGATCCGTCCCAGGGTGTCGAGATCGCGCAGTACGTGGTGGCCCAGACCCTGGCCTTCACGCGCGACCTTTCTCTTTACGCGCGCCAGCAGGCCGATGCCGTCTGGCGCAGGCACCCGGTTCGACTCGCTTCACAGTGCCGGGTCGGCATCATGGGGCTGGGCGCCGTGGGCCAGGCCATCGCTCGGGCGTTCGTCCCGCTCGGCTATCCCGTGGCCGGCTGGAGCCGCAGCGCGCGGCAACTGCCGGGCGTTCAATGCCACGCGGGTCCCGAGGGTCTCCCGACTTTCCTCTCGCATGCCGACATCCTCATTTGCGCGCTGCCGCTGACCGAGGAAACGCGCGGCCTGCTCGACCACAGCACGCTGTCGCAGCTGCCCGTCGGCGCTTTCGTCGTGAACGTCGGTCGTGGTGAACAACTGATCGAGGCCGACCTGCGCGCGTTGCTGGACGAAGGCCACCTGGCCGGTGCGGCCCTCGACGTCTTCGAGCGCGAGCCGCCGCCATCCGACAACTGGGTGTGGTCGCATCCGGCAGTCCGGGCGACGCCCCACATCGCGGCGCAGGCTTCCTTCGATGTGGTTGCGGCGCAGTGCGTGGGGGCGCTGCGCACCGTGCGGGCCGATGGCATTCCTGCCCTGGCCGTCGACCGGTCAGTCGGCTACTAGGCCATGGCAGCGCCTTCCGCGAACCCGCGGTGGGTACGGCGCCCCGCCGGCTCGACCTGGGGCGACTTCGGACCCGACGACCAGCTCGGCCGGCTCAACCTGCTGACGCCGGCCAGGCGCCGAGAAGCGGCCGCAGAGGTGGTCGAGGGCCTGGCCTTCGGCCTGAGCCTTCCGCTCGACTTTCCGGGCGGCGCCAAGCTGAATGCACGCCGCAAGCCGCCCGTCCTGCGCCCGACGGAGCTTCGCGGTCAGCCCTTCATGAATGCGCCGCTTCGCCAGTTCGACCCGCGCTTCACCGATGTGGTGTGCGACGACCAGGTCACCCTCACCCTGCAGTACTCCACCCAGTGGGACAGCTTCGCCCATGTCGGCGCCTGGTTCGACGCAGACGGCGACGGCGAGCCTGAGAAGGTGTACTACAACGGCTATCGGGCGCATGAGCACGTGCTCGGACCGGGCGACCTGCGGCTCGCCGCGTGCCCCTGCGGCGCAGAGGGCGGCTCCTACGCCCTGGCGCTTGGCATCGAGACGTTTGCGGCTCAACCCATCCAGGGCCGCGGCGTGCTGGTCGACCTTCACGCGCACGTCGGCCAGCGCCGTGAACTCGTCGATCACGCCCGATTGATGCACATCCTTCGCAGCGACGGCGTCGTGGTCGAGCCGGGCGACATGCTGGTGCTGCACACGGGCTTCGCGGACGTGGTGCTGTCGATGAACCGGGAGCCCGACATGGCGGTCCTCGACGCTTCATGTGCCGTGCTCGACGGTCGCGACCCGGCACTGCTGCAGTGGATCACCGACAGCGGCATCTCCGCCATCTGCGCCGACAACTACGCCGTCGAAGCGTTCCCTGCGCGAGAGCTCGCCGAGGCCGCCGGACCGGCGCTGCCCTTGCATGAACACTGCCTGTTCAAGCTCGGCGTCCCGCTGGGTGAACTGTGGTGGCTGCGAGAGCTGGCCATCTGGCTGCGCGCCCACGGGCGCCACCGATTCCTGTTGACCGCGCCGCCCCTGCGCCTGCCGGGAGCCGTGGGCTCGCCGGTGACGCCCGTGGCGACTGTCTGACCGTCTTCATCCGGAGCCCTGATGCAAGAACTCTTTGCCCGTGATTTCGGCGTCATCGCCGACCTCGTTCGATACCACGCCGAGCATTCCCCGGATCGCGCGGCGCTGGTGGACCCCTCGCAGACCCTCAGCTATGCCCGGCTTGATGCGCTGATGGATCAGGTGGCCGCAAGCCTGCAACGCGACGGCCTGAAGGCCGGCGATGCGATTGCCATCTGCGCCACCATGACGGTGCCGTATGCGGCCGTCTTCCTCGGCGCCTTGCGTGCCGGCGTCGTCGTGGCGCCGCTCGCCCCCGGTTCCACGCCCGCGAGTCTGGCACGCATGCAGGAGGATGCCTCCGCGCGGCTGCTCTTCGTCGACGCCTCCACGGTCGAAGCCACCGGGTCGGCAGGGCAGGGCGGCCCACGACGGATCCGGCTGGATGCCGACCTGGACGACTGGCTGATGCCGGAGGGCAGCAAGCCGGTGCCGGTTACACCCGAGCCTTCGTGGCCCTTCAACATCATCTACTCGTCGGGCACGACGGGTGACCCGAAGGGCATCGTGCAGGGCCATGGCATGCGATGGGCCCACGTGCGACGCGGCGCCACCTACCAGTACGGCGGTCCGGACGGCGTGACGCTGTTGTCCACGCCGCTGTACTCGAACACCACGCTGGTGGTGTTCTTCCCCACCATTGCCTGGGGCGGCACCGTCGTGCTGATGCCAAAGTTCGATGCCGGAGCCTACCTGCGGCTCGCCGAGCAGCACCGGGTCACCCACACCATGCTGGTGCCGGTGCAGTACCAGCGGCTCATGGCGCACCCGTCGTTCGACCAGCACGATCTGTCCGCCTTCAAGTTCAAGTTCAGCACCAGCGCGCCGTTCGGCGCGGCGCTCAAGGCCGATGTGCTCAAGCGCTGGCCGGGCGGCCTCGTCGAGTTCTACGGCATGACCGAGGGCGGCGGGACCTGCATCCTGGAGGCGCACCTGAACTCGACGAAGCTGCACACCGTCGGCCGGCCGGCGGAGGGCCACGACATCCGCCTGATCGACGAGCAGGGCCGCGAGGTTGCCGCCGGCGAGGCCGGCGAGGTGGTGGGCCATTCGCCCAGCATGATGACGGGCTACCACCGCCAGCCGGAGAAGACGCGCGAGGCCGAGTGGTTCGACCCCTCCGGCAAGCGCTTCATCCGCACGGGCGATGTCGGGCGGTTCGACGCGGAAGGGTTCCTCACGCTCTTCGATCGCAAGAAGGACATGATCATCAGCGGCGGCTTCAACATCTACCCGAGCGACCTCGAGGCGGTGCTTCGGCAACACGACAGCGTGGCAGATGCCGCCGTCGTGGGCGTGCCCTCGGTGCAATGGGGTGAGACGCCGGTGGCCTTCGTCGTGCGCCGCCCGGGAACTGTCATCGACACCGATGGCCTGCTCCAGTGGGTGAATGCGCAGGTCGGCAAGACGCAGCGCCTGGCCGCACTCGAATGGATCGACGAGCTGCCCCGCAGCGCGATCGGCAAGGTCCTCAAGCGCGAACTGCGCGACCGCTACGCGGTGCGCGGCGGCGCCTGAGTTCTCAGCGGCCCGCCACCGTGGAAACGTAGCGGGCCAGCGCGCGGATCTGGGCGTCGGTCAGGCTGTCCTTGTAGGACGGCATCAAGCCCACGCCGTTGCGCAGCGCCGTCATCACCCGCTCGGGGGACGGCTTGATCTCGTCCAGCACCGGACCGACCTCGCCGGTGCTGCCCGCATCCTTGAGGGTGTGGCACACCGCGCACGCAGGAGTCGCGCGTCCGGTGAACAAGGACTTGCCGAGTGCAAGTTCGTCGGCATCGCCGGCGGCCAGCGCGGAGCCGGCCGCCAGCGATGCAAGCATCGCCAGCAGGCCTCGCATCAGGCCACCGTGACCTTGACGCCGTGGTCGGCCCAGCTGTTGTTGCTGTAGCCGCTCTGGTTCTCCAGCCGGTGCTCCGGCTGCACGTTGCCCGCCGCATCGGTGGCCCGGCTGACCATCACGTAGTTGCCGGCGGGGATCTTGACGTGCAGTGCGAACTGCCGCCAGGCGAAGCGACCGAGGTCCGGGCCGACGAAGTGGGCGGCATGCCACGTTTTGCCGCCGTCGACGGAGACTTCCACCTTCGTGACCGGCGTGGTGCCGCTGAAGGCCACGCCGTGGATCTGCATCTGCCCGGCTTTCAGGGTGCCACTCTCGGGATGAGGCGAGTTGATCCACGACTTGACGTTCATCTCGAGGACGGAGGCCTGCGTCGGGTCGGCCTTGCCCCCCAGCGGCGACATGCGGTAGCCGTGCTGCATGATCTTGGCGGTCGACTCGGTGGGCGTGAAGGCCAGGCGCTTCACGTACTTGATGTTGTTGACGCCGTTGTAGCCCGGCACGACCAGGCGAACCGGCCCGCCGTGAGCCAGCGACAGCGGGGCGCCGTTCATTTCCCACGCCAGCAGTGCATCGCCCATGGCCTTGAGCGGGACCGAGCGCTCCACGAGAACGCTGTCGACCGGAACGCCTTCGGGCAGCACTTCGCCGCCGGTACCGGTCATGTAGACCAAGGTGTCGCCGGCCACGCCGCCGAGGGCCTCGACCACGGAGCGCACGGGCACGCCGCTCCACACCACGCAACCGGCCGCGCCCACAGTCCATGGCGTGCCGCTTGGCTTGTGCGGGAAGAAGCCGCGGCCGTTACCGGAGCACTGGAGCACCGTGGCCACCGTTTCAAGGCCCATCGTCTTCAGCTCGCCCAGGGTCAATGTGCGGGGATTGCGCACGCCCTCGATCGAGACCTGCCACGCATCGCGGTTGTCGAGGACGGACGCCGGCGGAGCGGGCAGGTTGTTGCGGACATAGAGCTGGTCCGCGGGCGTGATGACGCTCGTGCCGAACGCTGACCGACGGGTCTCGATGGTGCTGCTGCTGTGAACGATGACGCTGTTGGCGTCCTTCCAGGCCGCGTACGAAGGCAGGGGCTTGGCTTGGGCCGCAGCGTGGCTTGACCAGGTTCCGAGGCCGGCTGCGGCCAATGCGCTGGCAGACCCGGCCAGCAGGTGACGGCGGTGAAGCGAAAGGCGGGAAGTCATGACGGGGGTCTCCATGGGATGGTGATCTGTTGTGAAAAGGCGAACCTGTTTCCGGGTCGTCAGCAAGTATTACATCCGGTACATGTGACGTCTGTTCGGGGTTCCGCCCAGGCATCGTCGCGTATCGGACTAATCGTGAAACATCTGGCTACGTTGCCGCGCTCAGCTTTTCATGAGGCCGCGACGAGATTGAAGCAGACTCGTCCTCATGCCGGCGGCGACCGGCTTTATCAAAATCAAGTTGGAGAGAAAAGATGAACAAGCTTCGTGTCCTCACGAGCATTGCGCTCGTCCTTGCGTCGGGGAACGCATTGGCGGAACTCTCGGCGATGATGGCCATCGAGCCGACATCCCGGAAGGAAGGGTTGATGATCTCGCGGTCCGGCATGGAGGCCGGACTCTCGAGAGCCATTGGCCAGGCGGTCACGGTGATCACGAGTGACGACCTGGCCGACGTGATGCGCTCGACCCGAAGTGGTGGTCACGACTTGTTCATCGCACCGGCCCAGGTGGCCGCTTCCGCGCTGGCCCGGGGCTACGAACTGGTGGGGTCCACGGCCCCTGCCGAGCAGTATGTGCTGGTGGGCCGGCACCGGTTCACCTCCGCCGAATCCGTGCGGGGCAACCGAATCTACCTGCCGCAGCAGGATTCCATCTACACCTACATGGCGCGCGGCATGCTCAATGCCACCGGCCTGTCCTTCAAGGACCTGAAGACGGTAGAGCATGCGCGCTACCCGCAGGCCGGACTGACGGCACTGAGCGTCGGTGTGTCCGACGCCACCGTGATCCGCCAGGCCGACTGGGCCGATTGGGAAAAGGAAAACCCCGGGGTCGCCCGCGTGCTGGCCACCTCCGGCGCGGTGCCCGGCGGATTCTCCGTCGTGATGAAGAGCGACCTGCCGGCGGATGTCCGCGCGCGCATCGCCAAGTGGTTCGCCGCACCCACGTCGCCGGGACTTCGCCCGGTCACCGAGCGGGTGGAGATGGCGGCCTACAAATCGGTCGCGCAGCTCGGGACCTTCACGCCGACCCACCTGCCCGGTGCGAAAGTGGTGACGGCGACCGAGGTCAAGCAATTGCTCGCCCAGGGCGCGGTGATGGTCGACACGCGCACCGAGAAGGAATACAAGGCCAAGCGCGTGCCCGGGGCGATCCTCGTGCCGTACGGGGAGAAGAGTCTGAAGGATGTGGCCTACGATGCGGGCCAGGACGACTTCAAGGGCCTGGGCCAGTTGGACAAGGGTCGGCCGACGGTCTTCGCGTGCAATGGCGCCGAATGCTGGAAATCGTACAAGGCCAGCCGCTCGGCACTGGCCGCGGGCTTCAAGCAGGTGTACTGGTTCCGCGGTGGCCTGCCCGAGTGGGATGCGGCCGGGCTGACCGTCGCCAAGGACTGATCTTCGCTCGTGCGGCGGCCACTGCGTCGGCAGCGCACGAAAGAAAGAAGGGCCGCATCGCTGCGGCCCTTCGTCCTTGCACTCAACCGGTCATCACTTCATGGCCAGGCCGAGACGTTCGATCAGGCGCTTGTCCTTCACGTAGGTCTCGCGCGCCCAGCGAGCGTAGTCCTCGCCGTTGCGGTACCAGATCTCCTGGTTGAGCTGAGCCAGCACCTCGGCATGCTTCGGGTCGTCAAGCGCCTTCTTGAAGGCGTCGTGCAGCACCTTCACCACTGCGGGGTCCATGCCCTTCGGGCCCACCAGGCCGTAAGGCGAGGTCGACACCACGTTGTAGCCCAGGTCCTTGGCGGTCGGCACCTGCGGCCAGCGCTTGGTGCGCTTTTCGCCGAAGGTCACCAGCAGGCGCATCTGGCCGTTGTCCACGAACTTGTCCCAGCCGGAGGCGTCGCTCTGCGCCATCACGTGTCCGCCCAGCAGCGCCTGCATCAAGTCGGCATTGCCCTTGAACGGGATGTGGTTCAGCTTCACGCCTGCGTTGGCGGAGACCTCTTCCATCAGCAGGTGCGGCGAGGTACCGATGCCGGTGGAACCGTAGTCCAGCTTGCCGGGATCCTTGCGGGCCGCTTCGATGTACTCCTTGAAGGTCTTGTACGGCGAATCCGCGCGGACCGTGAAGCCGAACGTGTAGCCCGAGGTGCCGATGATGTAGGTGAAGTCGGTCAGCGGGTTCCAGGGCACCTTCTGCATGTGCGGCACCCGCAGCATGCCCATCGGGAACTGGGAGATGGTGTAGCCATCGGGCTTGGCGTTCATGGCCATGCCACCGGGGCCGAGCGTGCCGCCGACGCCCGGCTTGTTCTCCACGATGATGTTCTGGCCCAGGTGCTTGCTGGCGATTTCGGCCAGGGCGCGATGGTGGCGGTCGGTGGAGCCACCGGCAGGCCACGGCACGATCAGCGTGATGGGCTTGCTCGGAAAGGCCTGGGCCTGGGCGAGACCGACGGGTGCCAGCACGGCAGCTCCGAGGGTGCCGAGCAGGACGCTGCGGCGAAGACGACGTTGATTCACTGAGCGATCTCCTGGTGTTGTGAGCGAGTCGGAGGCGTGTGCCCGGCTCGGTGAGAGCTTGCCGTTCGAGCTTGGTTCTAGGCTTCCCTGACCACAGTCTGCGCGGAGGTGTAAGGGATTGCTTCCCGGATTTACCCGGAGCGCTGGGCCTCTTTGTCTTGCAGTTCACGCCACATCACTTTTCCGGAGCCTGACTTCGGCAGCGACGTGACGAATTCGACGATGCGCGGGCTCTTGTAGACGGCCATGTGGTCGTGCGCCCAGCTGACGATGTCGGCTTCAGTGACCTGGCCGGCGTGCGAAGGGCGCAGCACGACGAGCGCCTTGACGGTCTCGCCGCGCTTGGCATCGCTCGCAGCGATCACGCAGACCTCCTGGATGGCCGGGTGCCGATACATGAGCCCTTCGACCTCGGCGGGCCACACCTTGAAGCCGGACGCGTTGATCATCCGCTTGAGCCGGTCGACCATGAAGAAGTAGCCGTCTTCGTCGACCTGCGCAAGATCGCCGGTGCGCAGGAAACGCTTGCCATCGAGCTCGACGAAGGATGAGCGTGTGGCGTCGTCGTTGTTCCAGTAGCCTCGCATCACCTGGGGGCCGTGAACGATGATCTCGCCGATCTCGCCGACGCCGAGCTCTTGCAGGGTGGAGGGGTCGACCACGCGCGCATCGACATCGAAGACCGGGATGCCGAGGCACTGCGGCTTGGGCCGATGGGGCGGGTTGATGTGGGTCGCCGCCATGGTCTCGGACATGCCGTAGCCCTCGACATAGCTCAGGCCGGTGCGCTCCTTGAGCTTGTGGGCGATGGCCTCCGGCATGGCCGCGCCTCCGCCCCGGATGCCATCGAGGCTCGAGATGTCGTAGGGCAAGACATCGTCGTTCGACAGGAAGTCGATCATCATGGTCGAGATGACCTGCCATGACGACACGCGATAGCGCTCGATCAGGCGGGCTGCGGCGACGCGATCCCAGCGCGGCAGCACCACCACCGTGCCGCCCGAGAACAGCGGCCCGTTCATGCCACCGGCCATGCCGGTCACGTGGAAGTAGGGCAGCACCGACAGGTACACCGTGTCCTGCGTGCGGGAGAACCACTGCAGGCCTCCGAGCAGGGTGCACATCACGCTGCGGTGGGTGTGCATGCAGCCCTTCGGGTTGCCCGTCGTGCCCGAGGTGTAGGGCATCACGCAGAGGTCCTCGGGGCCGGCGGTGAGCGGGCCCGGAATCAGCGATCGCGCCAGCATGTCGGTCCAGAGCGTGACCCCGGCGCCGGTGAGCTGCTGGCGGGGCGCCCGCACGAACTCGGGCGGGGAGAGGTCCGTCGGGGACACGAGGTAGTCGCTGTAGGCCGCAACGATGAGGTGGGCGAGGCCCTCGTCGGCGCCCGTGCCCAGAAGCGGGGCCGCCTCGGCATACAGGTCCTGAGGCACGAACATCGTCGTCGCGCCGCTGTCGTGCACATAGTGCGCGAGCTCGGCCGAGCGGTTCATGGGATTCACCGGCACGACGACGGCGTTGGCCCGCAGGATGCCGTAGTAGGCCAGCATCCATTGCGGACTGTTCTGCATGTAGAGCAGCACCCGGTCACCGGCCTTCACCCCGCACACCTCTTGCAGGTAGCCCGCGATCCGCTCGGTTTCCTCGTGGAACTGGCGGAAGGTGATGGCCGTGTCGTAGAACACGATGAACGGCTTGTGGGGGAAGCGCGCGGCCGAAACCACGGCGTTGTAGTAGACGTTGGTCTCCGGAAGCGTGAGGTGCTTCGGCAGACCCGGAGGCCAATGGGCGCGGTGGCGGTCTGACATAAGGCGGCTTTCAGGGGGCGGGCTTGTCACAAGCCGATGAACTCTGGAAAGGGTAGGTCAAAACAAAGACAACGGCAGCAGTAGGATCCACATTCGCCCGCCATGAAACGACTCCGCGGGCCGTAGCCCGCGGAATCGATGCCCAAGGGCGATCAGGCCTTCTTGAGGTAGCGGGCGAGCTCGTCCTTGGCAATCGCGTTGCGGTGGACTTCGTCCGGGCCGTCGGCGAAACGCAGCGAACGGGCGCTGGCGTAGGCGTGGGCAAGACCGAAGTCGTTGCTCATCGCGCCGCCACCGTGAACCTGCATGGCCCAGTCGATCACCTGGCAGGCCATCGAGGGCGCGGCGACCTTGATCATCGCGATTTCCTGACGGGCGTGCTTGTTGCCGACGGTGTCCATCTTGTGCGCAGCATTGAGCACGAGGAAACGCGCCTGGTCGATCATGATGCGGGCGTTGGCGATGCGTTCGCGGGTGACGCCCTGCTCGGCCAGCTTGCGGCCGAAGGCGGTGCGGTCGAGCGCACGACGGCACATCATCTCGAGCGCCCGCTCCGCACGACCGATCAGGCGCATGCAGTGGTGGATCCGGCCGGGGCCGAGGCGGCCCTGGGCGATCTCGAAACCGCGGCCCTCACCGAGCAGCATGTTGCTCGCCGGCACGCGCACGTTCTCGAACGTGATCTCGGCATGGCCGTGCGGTGCGTCGTCGAAGCCGAACACCGGCAGGTGGCGCAGCACTGTGACGCCCTTGGCCTCCATCGGCACGAGGATCATCGACTGCTGCTGGTGGCGGTTCTGATGGGTCGCGTCGGACTTGCCCATGAAGATCATGACCTTGCAGCGCGGGTCGTTCGCGCCGGAGGTCCACCACTTGCGGCCGTTCAGGACGTAGTGGTCGCCGTCACGCTGGATGCTGGCCTCGATGTTGGTCGCGTCGGACGAGGCCACGGCGGGCTCGGTCATGGCAAAGGCCGAACGGATGGTGCCTTCGAGCAGGGGCTTGAGCCACTGTTCCTGTTGCTCGGGCGAACCGTAGCGCACGAGCGTTTCCATGTTGCCGGTGTCGGGGGCCGAGCAGTTGAACGGCTCGGGACCGATGCCGGAGCGGCCCATGATCTCGGCGAGCGGGGCGTACTCGAGGTTGGTCAGGCCGGCGCCGTACTTCGACTCGGGCAGGAACAGGTTCCAGAGACCTGCGGCCTTGGCCTTTTCCTTCAGTTCCTCGATGACCGGGGCGGGCTGCCATGCGTTGCCTGCCTTGCGAAAGCCTTCGATCTGCTCTTCGAAGACGGGCTCGGCGGGATACACGTGCTCTTCCATGAACGCGGTGACGCGTTGCTGAAGGGCCTTGACCTTGTCGCTGTACTCGAAATCCATTCCTGACTCCTTGGTGTCGTCCCGCCGCGTCAGCGGGTGCTGACGATGGTTTGCGCCAGTTCCCAGGCCTGTTCGGCGAGGGGCCGGGTGCGCTTGCCCGCGGCCAGTGCTTCGGTGCTGGAGGCGTTGCCCTGCAGCGCGCGGGACGTGATGCCCTGCAGAATTCCCACCAGGCGGAACATGTTGAACACCAAATAGTAGGACCACTGATCCGGCGTGACAGTCTCCAAGGTGCCACGGCCTGTGCGATTCATGTAGGCCTTGACGTAGTCGGACTCGCTCGGGATGCCAAGTGCGGCGATGTCGATGCCGGCGAGGCCCCGCGACGCGTTCGCGGGCATGCGCCAGGTCATGCAGTGGTAGGCGAAATCGACCAGGGGATGGCCGAGCGTCGACAGTTCCCAGTCGAGCACGGCCAGCACACGCGGCTCGGTCGGGTGGAACACCATGTTGTCGAGGCGGTAGTCGCCGTGGACGATGCGCGTCTCGTCGCCCGGGGGGATGTGCTGGGGCAGCCAGTCGATCAGGTTGTCTGCGGCCTCGATCTTCTCGGTCTCCGCGGCCCGGTATTGCTTGGTCCAGCGTGCGACCTGACGTTCGATGTAGTTGCCGGGGCGGCCGTAGTCGCCCAGGCCGACGGCCACAGGATCTACGTTGTGCAGGGCGGCGATGACGCGGTTCATCTCGTCGAAGATGGCCGCGCGTTCGGCGTTGTCGCGGGCCTGCGGGAGGGACGGGTCCCACATGATGCGGCCGTCCACGCAGTCCATGATGTAGAACATGGTGCCGATGACGTCGGTGTCCTCGCACAGCGCATACGCGCGGGCCACGGGCACGTCAGTTCGGGCCAGTGCGCTGATCACGCGGAACTCGCGGTCCACCGCATGCGCTGAAGGCAGCAGCACGCCCTTGGGCTTGCGGCGCATGACGTAGCGCTTGCCGCCCGCCGTCAGCCGGAACGTCGGGTTGGACTGGCCCCCCTTGAACTGCTCCACGGTGAGGTCGCCGCTGAAGCCTTCCACATGCTCGCGCATGTAGGCGGCCAGCCGCTCGACGTCGAAAGCCTGGGCCTCGGAAACAGGGCGGGTGCCGACGAACTTGTCCGTGTCGCTCATGGTGTGGGTGTGCCGATGTTCAGGGGAAGGGGTCAGACGATGCAGGAGCCACCGTCCACGGCCAGGGTCTGGCCCGTGATGTGGCGTGACGCTTCGCTGGCGAGGAAAACGACGGAGCCTTTCAGGTCTTCTTCGTTGCCGATGCGGTTGAGCGGGGTGCGGGCGAGCACGGCGTCCTGGATGCGGTCGAGCAGTCCGGCCGTCATCTTCGACTGGAAGTAGCCGGGGCAGATCGCGTTGACGTTGATGTTGTACTGGCCCCATTCGGAGGCCAGGGTGCGGGTGAAGTTGATCGCCGCCGCCTTGGAGGTGTTGTAGGCGATGGTGGTCACGCCCTTGGCCGTGCCCTTCAGGCCGCCGACCGAGGCGATGTTGATGATCTTGCCGCTGCGCCGCGGAATCATGCTGCGCCGGCCAACCTCGCGCGACAGGAAGAAGGGCGCGGTGACGTTGAGGTTCATCACCTTGTGCCAGGCCTCGTCGGGAAAGTCCTCGGCCGGCGCGGCCCAGTTTGCACCGGCGTTGTTGACGAGGATGTCGATCTGGCCGTGGCGGGCGAGCACCTCGTCCACGAGGCCGGGAATGCCGTCGAACTTCTGAAGGTCGTTGACGACCGTCATGACCTCGATGCCGAGGGCCTCGAGGTGGGCACGGGCTTCCTTCAGTTCATCGGCCTTGCGGGCCGTGATGACGAGCTTGCAGCCCATCTCGCCCAGGGCCTCGGCCATCTGGAGGCCAAGGCCCCGCGAGCCACCGGTGACGAGGGCGATCTTGCCGTCGAGCTGGAACAGGTTCTTGACGCTCATGGAACTCGCTGTGGCGTGGAGACGGGCCATGGGGCGGACGCCCCATGGCCGGGGACCGGAATCAGACCACCTCGAACAGGCCGGCTGCACCCTGGCCGCCGCCGATGCACATCGTCACGACGACGTACTTGGCGCCGCGGCGCTTGCCTTCGATGAGGGCGTGGCCGGTGAGGCGCGCGCCGGTGACGCCGTACGGGTGGCCGACGGCAATGGCGCCGCCGTTCACGTTCAGCCGGTCGTCCGGGATGCCGAGCTTGTCGCGGCAGTAGATGACCTGCACGGCGAAGGCTTCGTTGAGTTCCCAGAGGCCGATGTCGGAGACCTTGAGGCCCGCCTGCTTGAGCAGCTTCGGGATGGCGAAGACCGGGCCGATGCCCATCTCGTCCGGCTCGCAGCCGGCCACGGCGAAGCCGCGGAAGATGCCCAGCGGCTTGATGCCGCGCTGCTCGGCGAGCTTGCCGTTCATCACCACCACGGCGGACGAACCGTCCGAGAACTGGCTGGCGTTGCCGGCGGTGATCACGCCGCCCGGCAGTGCGGAGCGGATCTTCGCCACGCCTTCCAGCGTGGTGTCGGCGCGGATGCCTTCGTCGGAGGAGATGGTCACCTCCTTCGTCGTCAGCCGGCCCGACTCCTTGTCGACGACGCCCATGGTGGTGGTCATCGGGACGATCTCGTCGTTGAACTTGCCGGCCGCCTGGGCGGCAGCGGCGCGCTGCTGGCTGCGCACACCGTATTCGTCCTGGGCTTCCTTGGAGATCTTGTAGCGCGAGGCGACCTGCTCGGCGGTTTGCAGCATGCTCCAGTAGATCTCGGGCTTGTGCTCGATCAGCCACGGGTCGGCGCGCATGTGGCGGTTGGTCTCGTTCTGCACGCACGAGATGGACTCGACGCCGCCGCCGACCACCACCTGGGCGCCGTCGACGATGACGCTGTGGGCGGCCATCGCGATGGCCTGCAGGCCGGACGAGCAGAACCGGTTGATCGTGACGCCGGCCGTCGTGACGGGCAGGCCGGCGCGCAGGGCGATGGCGCGGGCGACGTTGCCGCCGGTGGTGCCTTCGGACAGCGAGCCGCCGATGAAGACGTCCTCGACCTCGGCCGGGTCGATGCCGGCGCGGGCGACGGCGTGCTGGACCGCGTGGGCACCGAGCGTGGCACCGTAGGTCATGTTGAAGGAACCCTTCCAGCTCTTGGCCAGGCCGGTGCGGGCGGTGGAGACGATCACTGCATCAGTCATGATGAATATCCTTGTGTATGGCTTGCATCGTGCAGCCCGGCACGCGGGGCCGGGTCTGCATGCGGCCCGGCATCGTGCCGAGCCACGGGGCGTGTCAGTTGAACGTCTTGCCTTCGGCCGCGAGCTTCTCGAGCAGGGGCGCGGGCGTCCAGAACTTGGCGTCCGAACCCGGTTCGGCGGCGAATCGCTTCAGCGCCCGGATGACGTTGGGCAGGCCCACCTGGTCGGCGTACAGCATCGGGCCGCCGCGGTGTGCCGGGAAGCCATAGCCGTTCAGGTACACGATGTCGATGTCGGAGGCACGCTGGGCGATGCCTTCTTCCAAGATGCGGGCGCCCTCGTTGACCATGGCGAACACCGCACGCTCGACGATCTCCTCGTCGCTGACCTTGCGGGCCGTGATGCCGCGCTCCTTGCGAAAGTCGGTGATCATCTGGTCGACGACCGGATCGGGAATGGGGTCACGCTTGCCGGCTTCATAGCGGTAGAAGCCCGCGCCGGTCTTCTGCCCGAAGCGGCCGGCCTCGGCCAGGCGGTCGGCGACGATGGGAATGTAGGCCTCCGGATTGGCTTCCTTGCGGCGCTTGCGGCCGGCGTAGCCGATGTCGAGGCCGGCCAGGTCGCCCATGCGGTAGATGCCCATGGCAAAGCCGAACTTCTCGAGCGCCTTGTCGATCTGCTGCGGGGAAGCGCCTGCGTTCAGGGCCTCGTTGGCGGCCGCGCCGTAGCGGGCGACGATGCGGTTGCCGATGAAGCCGTCGCACACACCCGACACCACGGCGATCTTCTTGATCTTCTTGGCCAGCTGCATGGAGGTGGCCAGCACGTCCTTGCCGGTCTTGGCGCCGCGCACCACCTCGAGCAGGCGCATCACGTTGGCCGGGCTGAAGAAGTGCAGGCCGATGACGTCCTGCGGGCGCTTGGTGAAGGCGGCGATCTGGTCCAGGTTCAGCGCGGACGTGTTCGAGGCCAGGATGGCCCCCGGCTTCATCACTTCGTCGAGCGTCTTGAAGACCTGTTCCTTGACTTCGATGCTCTCGAAGACGGCCTCGATGGCCAGGTCGACATCGCGGAAGGCGTCGTAACTCAGTGTCGGCGTGATCAGGCCCATGCGCTCATCGAGCTTGGCTTGCGTGAGCTTGCCCTTTTTCAGCGAGTTCTCGTAGTTCTTGCGGATGGTGGCCAGGCCGCGGTCGAGTGCTTCCTGCTTCGCCTCGAGCAGCACGACCGGGATGCCCGCGTTGACGAAGCTCATCGCGATGCCGCCACCCATGGTGCCGGCGCCGATGATGCCGACGGACTTGATCTGGCGGATGGGGGTGTCGTCGCCAATGTCGGCGACCTTCGATGCGGCACGCTCGGCCTGGAAGATGTGGCGCAGGGCGCGCGACTCCGGCGTCTGCATCAGCCCAAGGAACAGCTCCCGCTCGGTCTTCAGGCCTTCATCGAACGACTTGCCCACCGATGCGGCAACCGCATCGACGCACTTCAGCGGCGCCGGGAAGTTCTTCGACATCGCGCCGACGGTGTTGCGGGCGAACTGGAGGAAGGCTTCGGCGTCGGACTGCTTGACCTTCAGGTCGCGCACGCGCTTGAGCGGCAGCTTGTCGGCGACGGCTTTCTCGGCAAACTTGACGGCGCCGTCGATCAAATCGCCTTCGATGATGGCGTCGAGCAGGGGCGAACCGGCGAACTTGGCGGCGGGCACGGGGGCGCCCGAGACGATCATGTTCAGGGCCGTTTCGAGGCCGACCAGGCGAGGCAGGCGTTGCGTGCCGCCGGCGCCGGGCAGCAGGCCGAGCTTGACCTCCGGCAGGCCGAGCTGGGCGTCGGGCTTGGCCACGCGGAAGTGGGCGCCGAGGGCCAGTTCCAGTCCGCCGCCGAGGGCGACACCGGCGATGGCCGCGACCACGGGCTTGGTCGAGTTCTCGACCGCCTTGATGACGACGCCGAGGTTGGGCTCGAAGCCGGACTTCGGCGTGCCGAACTCGCGCACGTCGGCGCCGCCCGAGAACGCGCGATCGGAGCCCGTCAGAACCACCGCCTGCACCTTCGGGTCGGCGAGGGCGCGATCCAGGCTGTCGACGATGCCGGCGCGCAGCGCGTGGCCCAGGCCGTTGACCGGCGGGTTGGCCAGCGTGATCACGGCGACGGTGCCGCGCACCTCGTACTGCGTGGAAGGTTGATTGCTCATGGTGGGGTTCCTCTGGGGCGGTGACGGGAATCGGGGGCTGCTGCCATGTCGCGGCTTGTCTCTGGTTCCGCTGTGCAGACCTGTATTTTGAAAAGTGGACTATCCTAGCCAGAGGCCCCTGCGTTGTAAACAAGGCGAATCCCCGGCTCTGCCACTTCGGAGCTCGGCAGTAGGTCGCAAACAATCGCGTCGCGCAATCACGAAGGCGACACGGAGGGTCTTTTCGGAAATCGGGAAAGTTCCAATTTCTAATTGCCAGTTTTGCGGTGCAGAATGCCGGACCGCTCACGTCACGTGCCCAGGAGACGACTCGCATGAACTTCGAATACACCCCTGAACAGCAGGCGTTCCGCAAGGAAGTCCGCGCCTTCCTCGAATCCGCCCTGCCGGCGGACATCAAGGACAAGCAGGCTTCCGGCAAGCGCCTGGCCAAGGACGACATCGTCCGCTGGCAGAAGATCCTCCACGCCAAGGGCTGGGGTGCCAGCAGCTGGCCGGAGCAGTACGGCGGCACGGGTTGGAATTCGGTGCAGCGCCACATCTTCGACGAGGAGTGCGCCGAGGTGGGCACGCCCATGCAATTGCCGTTCGGCCTGAAGATGGTCGCGCCGGTGATCATGCGATTCGCCAACGAGGCGCAGAAGGCCCACTTCCTGCCGCGCATCATCGCGGCCGACGACTGGTGGTGCCAGGGCTACTCCGAGCCGGGCGCCGGCTCCGACCTGGCCTCCCTCAAGACGCGCGCCGTGCGCGGCACCGATGCCGACGGCGAGCACTACATCGTCAACGGCCAGAAGACCTGGACCACGCTCGGTCAGTACGCTGACTGGATCTTCTGCCTGGTTCGCACCAGCACCGAGGGCCGCCAGCAGGAGGGCATTTCCTTCCTGCTCATCGACATGAAGACCCCCGGCATCACCGTGCGTCCCATCATCATGCTCGACGGCGAGCACGAGGTGAACGAGGTGTGGTTCGAGAACGTGCGGGTGCCGGTCGAGAACCGCGTGGGCGAGGAAAACAAGGGCTGGACCTATGCCAAGTTCCTGCTCGGGCACGAGCGCACCGGCATCGCCGGCGTCGGCCGCTCGAAGGCCAGCCTCAAGCGGCTGAAGGCGCTGGCGCGCCGCCAGCCGGGTGACAACGGCCGCCCCATCATCGAGGACCCGCGCTTCCGTGACCGCATCGCCCAGCTTGAACTCGAACTGATGGCGCTCGAGATCACCAACCTCAAGGTCATCGCCGGCGAGGACAAGCACCTGCCGCCGGGGCCTGAGGCTTCGATGCTGAAGATCAAGGGCTCCGAGATCCAGCAGACGCTCACCGAGCTGACGATGCAGGCCCTCGGCCCGTACGCGCTGCCCTACCTGCCCGAGGCGCTCGACCCGGCCTGGAACGGCGAGCCGCTCGCACCGCAGTACACCAAGCGCGACGTGGCCAGCACCGGCCACTACTTCAACTTCCGCAAGACCACCATCTACGGCGGCTCGAGCGAAGTGCAGAAGAACATCATCTCCCAGATGATCCTCGGCCTCTGATACCTGGACCCGCACGGAGAACACACATGGATTTCAATCTCAGCGAAGAACAAGTCGCGATCCAGGACAGCCTGCGTCGTTATCTCGCCAAGGACTACGGCTTCGAGCAGCGCCGCACCATCGCCAAGTCACCGGACGGTTTCAGCAAGGCGGCCTGGTCCACCTATGCCGAGCTCGGCCTGCTGGCCCTGCCGTTCTCGGAAGCGAACGGTGGTCTCGGCGGCAGTGCGGTCGACACGATGATCGTCATGGAGACGCTGGGTTCGCACCTGGCGCTCGAACCCTACCTGGCCACCGTGGTCGTCGCCGGCAGCCTGATCGCCGACATCGGCACCGACGCCCAGCGTGATCGCCTGCTGGGCGGCATCACCGGCGGCACGCTGATCGCCGCGCTCGCCCACCAGGAACCAGGCGCCCGCTACAACCGTGCCCACGTCGGCACCACGGCACGTCGCGAGGCCGATGGATTCGTGCTCAACGGGCACAAGGCGGTGGTGGTCGGTGCCCCGGGCGCCGACCAGCTGCTCGTCTCGGCCCGCACGTCGGGCGCCGGGGCGGATGCCCAGGGCGTCACCTTGTTCCTCGTCGACCCGAAGGCGGCCGGCGTCACGCTCACGGCCTATGCCACCCAGGACGCCCAGCGTGCGGCCGAGGTGAAGCTCGTGGACGTCAAGGTGGGTGCGGATGCGGTGATCGGGCCGGTGGACGGCGCGTTGCCGGCCATCGAGCGCGCGATCGACCGCGGCATTGCGGGCCTGTGCGCCGAGGCCGTCGGCATCATGGTGGCACTCAACGCGGCGACGCTCGAGTACCTCAAGACGCGCAAGCAGTTCGGCGTGCCGATCGGCAAGTTCCAGGCGCTCCAGCACCGCATGGCCGACATGGCGATTGCCACCGAGCAGTCGCGTTCGCTCGCGACCCTTGCGGCGCTGAAGGCCGATTCCGATGATGCGGCAGAGCGCAGCCGCGCGGTCTCGGGCGCCAAGGCCTACATCGGCCAGGCGGCCCGCACCGTGGGCCAGGGCGCGGTGCAGATGCACGGCGGCATGGGCGTGACGGACGAACTCATCGTCGCGCACTTCTTCAAGCGCCTGACGCTCATCAACGCCACGTTCGGTGACGCGGACCATCACCTGGCGCGCTTCAGCGACACGCTGCTCGCCGAGTGACCTGAGGCGGGCGGGCCTGGCGGCCCGCCTGCCGCCGATCCCCCTGAAGGACACAAGCCCGTGAGTGACATCATCAATCGCCGCGACCTGGACTTCCAGGTCTTCGAGGTCCATGAGGCCGAGTCGCTGACGCGCCGCGAGCGCCATGCGGACCACAGCCGCGAAACCTTCGCCGCCGCGCTCGACACGGCGCACGCGATCGCCGTCGAGAAGTTCGCGCCGCACAACCGCGAGTCCGACGAGAACGAACCGCAGTTCGACGGCCAGAAGGTCACCATGATCCCCGCGGTCAAGGAGGCCCTGCAGGCCTACTGCGCCGCCGGCATGATGTCGCCCACCAAGGACTACGAGATGGGCGGCATGCAGCTGCCCGTGCTCGTGGCCCAGGCCGCCTCGGCGATGTTCAAGAGCGCCAACGGGCCGACGCTGTCGTATGTCGGTCTGACGTCGGGCAACGCCAACGTCATCCAGAATTTCGGCACCGAGCGCCAGAAGAAGAAGTACCTGCAGTCGCTGCTGAGCGGGCGCTTCTTCGGCACCATGGCCCTGACCGAGCCGCAGGCCGGCTCGAGCCTGTCCGACCTGACGACGAGCGCCACGCCCAACGGCGATGGCACGTACTCGATCAAGGGCAACAAGATCTTCATCTCGGGCGGCGACCACGAGCTCACCGAGAACATCGTGCACCTGGTGCTCGCGCGCATCCCCGGGGCACCGGCCGGCGTGAAAGGCATCTCGCTCTTCACGGTTCCCAAGTACCACGTGAACGACGACGGGTCCCTCGGCGAGCGCAACGACGTCGCGCTCGCCGGACTCATCCACAAGATGGGCTGGCGCGGCACGACGTCAACCATGCTGTCGTTCGGCGAGAAAGGCCGGTGCATCGGCGAGCTGGTGGGCGAGGAGCACAAGGGCCTGGCCTGCATGTTCCAGATGATGAACGAGGCCCGCATCGGCGTCGGCATGGGCGCGGTGATGTACGGCTACCGGGGCTACCTGGCGTCGCTGGCGTACGCGCGCGAGCGGCCGCAGGGACGCCCGCCCGGCAACAAGAACCCGCTCGATCCGCAGGTTCCGCTCATCCAGCATGCCGACATCCGGCGCATGCTGCTCGCGCAGAAGGCGTATGTCGAAGGTGCGTTGTCGCTCGGGCTGTATGCCGCGCGTCTGGTCGACGACCAGCGCACGGGCGAGTCCGAGACGCAGCGCCAGGAGGCGGGTCTGCTGCTCGACCTACTGACGCCGATCGTGAAGTCCTGGCCCTCGCAGTGGTGCCTGGAAGCCAACAGCCTGGCCATCCAGATCCACGGCGGCTACGGCTACACCCGCGAGTACCCGGTGGAGCAGTACTACCGCGACAACCGCCTGAACATGATCCATGAAGGCACCCATGGCATCCAGGCGCTCGACCTGCTCGGGCGCAAGGTGATGATGCTCAAGGGCGCGCCGCTCGAACTGCTCGGACGCGAGATCCGCAAGACGGTGAACGAGGCGGCCGCGAGCGAAGGCCTGCGCCCTCACGGCGAGGCCCTGACCGCTGCGTGGAACGACATCCTCGAGACCGTGCGTCGCATTGGCGCGGTGCTGCCCGAAGACGGCGACCGCGCGCTGGCCAACGCCAGCGTGTTCCTCGAAGCGTTCGGTCACACCGTCATCGCCTGGACCTGGCTGCGCCAGGCCGTGGTGGCGGCCCGCGCGCTGCCATCGGTCGCGCATGACGACGAGCGCGACTTCTACCTCGGCAAGCTGCGGGCGTGCCAATGGTTCTTCCATTGGGAACTGCCGCGCAACGGGCCGCAGCACGCGCTCCTGCGCAGCCTGGACGACTCGACGCTGACGATGTCGCCGTCCTGGTTCTGACGCCGGACACCATGAGCGAGGCACCGGACCCGTCCGTCCCCGATGGCTTCTCGCCGCTCCAGCGCGGCGGGCCGTACTTCGCCCAGCTGGGGCCGCTCTACCACCGCAAGGAGGAGGACGGCACGGTGGTGCTCGGCTTGCGGGTCGAGTCCCGGCACGCCAACATGATCGGCATCACGCACGGCGGCATGCTGGTCACCTTCGCGGACGGTGCGCTCGGCATCAACCTGTCGATCGCACGGAACCAACCGCGCTCGGTGGTGACGGTGCACCTGTCGACTGATTTCATCGACTCCGCCCGGCCGGGCGACTGGCTCGAAGCCCACGTGCGCATCCGCAAGGTGGGGCGGCGCCTTGCCTTTGCCGACTGCGAACTGCGTGTCGGCGAGCGGGCGATACTCTCGTGCAGTGGCGTCTTCGCGTCCATCCAACCGCCCGGCGAACCGGTGCACAACGACGGCTGAATGCCGTGACTCCATGCAGAAAATCCACGTCCTGTTGAAGAAGGAAGAACTGGACGGGCAGCGCCTCGACAGCAAGGTGGTGATCGTCCTCGACATCCTGTTTGCCACCACCACGATCGTCGGGGTGCTGGCCGAGGGCGCCACCGCGGTCATTCCGATGCGGGACGGCGCCGCCGCCCAGGCGGAGGCAGCGCGTCATCCGGCCGGCTCCTGCCTGCTGGCGGGCGAGCTCAATGCCGAAACGCTGCCCGGCTTCCTGCATGCCGCTCCCGCCGCCTTGCTGGCCGAGGGCGTGAAGGGTCGCACGCTGGTCTATGCCACCACGAACGGGACGCCGGCCGTGCTCGCGTCGCGCGGCGCACATCATGTCTATGTCGCCGCCCTCACCAACGCCCAAGCCGTGGTGAACCGGGTGCTGCGCGATCACCCCGACCGTACGGTGCTGCTGGTCTGTGCCGGCTCGGCCGGTCGCTTCAATCTCGAGGATTTCTACGGCGCCGGCTACCTGGTCTCCTTGTTCCGGGCCGCTCCGGGGCAACGCGAGTACACCGACGCGGCAGTGGCTGCCGGCCTGCTGCATGCGCAGAACGAAGGCCAGCCCGACAACCGCCACAGCCTGTGGATGGCGCGCGTGGGGCGCCGCATGCTGTCCAAGGGACTCGAGAGCGAAGTGCGCTACGCCGCCCGCAAGAGCTGGCTCGATGTGGTGCCGTCATTCGACGGCGACCGCATCGCGCTGGACTGATCAGCGAAGCAGCGACGCCTCGAGCTTCGAGACCGTCTCGATCAGGCGCGGGCGAACTTCGTTCAGGAGGTAGTCCTTCGACAGGTTGAAGGACGGCCCGCCGCAGTTGATGGCCATGGGCGGGAGTCCGTTGCCCGGCTGGAAGGCGCGGGCGATGCCGTTGACGTCCTTCTGCCAATCGCCGAACGAGCAGGTCACGCCCAGGGTGCGGTAGTCCTCCACCGCGCGCTCGATCCCGTCGCGGATGTCGGGCCACGCCACTTCGTCGAGTTCCTGCACCCGCTCCATGAAATCGAGGCGCTCACGATCGGGAATCGCAGCGAGGTAGGCCCGGCCGATGGCCGAGGACGCCACCGGAATGCGCGAGCCGACATCGAGGCTCAAGGTGAGGGCGGCGGAGCTGCGGCAGTTCTCCACGTAGATCATCGAGAGACGGTCGCGCGTGCCCAGCGAGACCATCGACCGAGTGCTGTCCGCGAGTTCCTGCATCAGGGGCCGCGCAATCTGCCGGACGTCGAGGCGCGCGAGCATTGCGCTGCCCAGCGACAGCGTGGCCGTACCGAGGCGGTACTTGCCGCTTTCCTCGACCTGGATCAGGTAGTCAAGCTTGGTCAGCGTCGAGGTGAGGCGCGAGACCGTCGATTTGGGCAGCTTGCAGCGCTGCGCGATTTCCTGGTTTCCGAGCGCCTTGTCGCCGGAGCGGAAGCAGGCGAGCACCTCCAGCCCGCGCGCAAGTGCGGTGACGAAATGGCGGTCTTCCTTGGGGGCGGTCTTGCCGGTCTTGGCAACGGAGTTCATCGGTACGGGGTTCCTCGCTCGGTCGGTGCAGCCTGGATCGCAGGCTCACTGGATGGTGGAAAAGTGGAACACAAATCTGCAAAAGGCGCGTTGTGGGTATCCCGTGCCGGAGAGACCCCGCACGGCGCTATCCTGGATGCTTGGCCGATCCGGCCCGGCACGCGCCAACGTGCGGCGCTGAAGTTGACACCGGGTTCGCCAGCATCAACAATCTCCAACCCGCGTTGAAAGCGGAATATTGTTCTGCAATGCAGTCCTGATGTCCAGGGCGATGTGAATCTGGAGTGACAAATGGCACAAGTGGAGGCTCAGGGCGGACCGTTGCAGGTCATGGGCCTGGTCGGGGCTGGCGTCATGGGCATGGGCATCGCGCAGATCGCGGCGCAGGCCGGCCTCGACGTGCGCGTGTTCGATGTTCGCGACGGCGGCGCTGCGCAGGGCTGCGCCAAGCTGGGCGAGACCCTGGCGCGGCTTCAGGAGCGCGGCAAGCTGACGGCTGAACAGGCGAGCGCTGCGGCGTCCCGTGTGCGCCCGGTCGCGTCGTTGTCCGATCTGGCTGGCTGCGACCTGGTCGTCGAAGCGATCGTCGAGGACCTCAAGGCCAAGCAATCGCTGTTCGCCCAACTGGAGGCCATCGTCTCCGAGCGCTGCGTGCTGGCGAGCAACACCTCGTCCCTGTCGGTCACCGCCATCGCTGCCGGCCTCCAGCGTCCGGAGCGCGTGGCGGGCTTCCACTTCTTCAACCCGGTGCCGGTGATGAAGGTGGTGGAGGTGGTGGATGGCCTGCTGACCGACCGCGCTGTCACCGACCGGCTGCTCGCGCTCGGGCAGCGCATGGGGCACACGGCGGTGCGCGCCAAGGACACGCCCGGGTTCATCGTGAACCACGCCGGCCGCGGCTTCGGCACCGAGGCCCTGCGCCTGCTCGCCGAAGGCGTGTGCGAGTACCACGACGCCGACCGCGTGCTGCGTGAGGTGGCCGGGTTCATCATCGGCCCCTTCGAGCTGCTCGACATCACCGCGCTCGACGTCTCCCACCCGGTGATGGAATCCATCTACCACCAGTACTACGAGGAGCCGCGCTACCGGCCCAGTCCGCTGACCCGCCAGATGCTCTCGGCGGGCATCGTCGGCCGCAAGGTGGGCCGCGGCTTCTACCGCTACGAGAACGGCCAGCGTGTGGCGGTGCCGGAGGCCCCCGCGCCGACGGTGCTGCCCGTCTCGGTCTGGTTCGCGCCGGGCATGCCGGAGACCCTCGTGGCCCTGGCCGACAACGCCGGTGTGCGCGTCGATGCGGGCGCCCGCCCCGAGGTGCAGAGCCTGTGCGTGGTCGCACCGGTCGGGGATGACGCCACCACCCTGGCCTTGCAGCTGCAGCTCGACCCGGTCCGCACGGTCGCCATCGAGACCTTGTTCGACACGAGCCGCCGCCGTGTCGTCATGACCACACCTGCGACGGCGCCCCAGTGGCGCGATGCCGCGCATGCGCTCTTCAGTGCCGATGACAAGCCGGTGACCGTGATCCGCGACAGCGCCGGAATGGTGGCTCAGCGGGTGGTCGCGACGATCGTCAACATCGCGGCCGACATTGCCCAGCAGCGCATCGCCACGCCGGCCGACATCGACCGCGCCGTGGCCCTGGGCCTGAACTATCCCTTCCCCCCGCTCGCGTGGGGCGACCGCATCGGCGCCCGCACGGTGCTCACCATCCTCGAGCGCATGCACGCCTTCTATGGCGATGCCCGCTACCGCCCGAGCCCGTGGCTCAAGCGCCGGGCACTGCTCGGCCTGTCGCTGCTCACCGAAGAATCCTGACCTGCTGGGACCCCCATGGACCTGACCTTTACTCCTGAAGAACAAGCCTTCCGCGACGAGGTTCGCGCGTTCGTGCGCGACAAGCTCCCGCAGAGCATTCGCCACAAGGTGATGAACAGCCTGCGCCTCACGCGGGACGACCACGTGCTGTGGCAACGCACCCTGCACGAACGCGGCTGGGGCGGCCCGGGCTGGTCGAAGGAATTCGGTGGCCCCGGCTGGAACGCCGTGGAGCAGTACATCTTCGAAGAGGAATGCGCGGCCGGTGGCGCACCGCGCCTGATTCCGTTCGGCATCAAGATGGTTGCGCCGGTGATCATGGCGTTCGGCTCGCCCGCGCAGCAGCAGCGCTTTCTGCCCAAGCTGAGCAGCGCGGAGGAGTGGTGGTGCCAGGGCTATTCGGAACCGGGTTCGGGCTCCGACCTGGCCTCGCTCAAGATGCGCGCCGTGCGCGGCGTCGATGCGCAGGGCGACCACTACGTCGTCAATGGCCAGAAGACCTGGACCACGCTCGGGCAGTATGCCGACTGGATCTTCTGCCTCGTGCGAACCGATCCGCAGGCCAAGGCGCAACGCGGCATCAGCTTCCTGCTGATCGACATGAAGAGCCCCGGCATCACCGTGCGGCCCATCATCACGCTCGACGGCGCCCACGAGGTGAACGAGGTGTGGTTCGAGGACGTTCGCGTGCCGGCCGAGAACCTCGTCGGCGAGGAGAACAAGGGTTGGACCTACGCCAAGTTCCTGCTCGGCCACGAGCGAAGCAACATCGCGGGCATCGGCATCGCCAAGCGGGAACTCGCCCGCCTGAAGCGCGTGGCCGCCACCGAGAAGAAGCGCGGTCGGCCGCTGCTCGAGGACCCGCTCTTCTCCGCCAAGGTGGCCCAGGTCGAAGTGGACCTCACCGCGCTCGAGATGACCAACCTGCGCGTGCTGTCGGCCGAGAAGGACAAACGTGCGCCGGGCCCAGCCGCCTCCATCCTGAAGATCAAGGGCACCGAGATCCAGCAGGCCATCACGGAGCTGCTGCTGCAGGCCGTGGGACCGTACGCGCTGCCCTACATCCCGGAGGCGCTGGCCGCTGGCTACTCCGCGCCGTCGGTCGGACCGCAGTACGCCGCCTCGCTCGCCGCGCACTACTGCAACATGCGCAAGCTCTCGATCTACGGTGGGTCCAACGAGATCCAGAAGAACATCATCTCCCAGCAGCTGCTGGGCCTGTAAGGAACGCTCATGGACTTCAACTTCAGCGAAGAACAACTGCAGCTGCAGGATGCCATCACCCGCTTCGTGCAGGGCGACTACAGCTTCGAACAGCGCCGCGCCGTGCTGGGCACGGCCGAGGGCTGGAGCCGGGACGCCTGGAAAGGCCTGGCCGACCTCGGCGTGCTGGCGATGCTCGTTCCCGAGGACCAGGGCGGCCTGGGCTACGGGCCGATCGAGACCCAACTCGCCCTGCAGGCCACCGGTCCGGCACTGCTCGCCGAACCGCTGCTGACGAGCGGCGTCATCGCCACCGCGCTCGTTCGCGACTTCGCCACCGAGCCGGCACGGGCCGAGCTGCTGGGGCAGCTGGCAGCGGGGGAGCGCATCGTTGTCGTGGCACATCAGGAAGCAGCAGCCCGAGGCGAGGTCGGCTTCGTCGAGACCCGTGTGACGGCTGAAGGCGATGGTTTCGTGCTGAACGGTGCCAAGGCGGTGGTCTACCATGCGGCCGCCGCCGACGAGCTCATCGTGTCGGCACGCGCCAGCGGCGCCTCCACCGACCCCGCCGGCGTGTCGCTGTTCCGCGTGCCGAAGGATGCAGCGGGCCTCGAGCTGCGAAGCTACGCCACCATCGACGGCCAGCGCGCCGCCGAGGTGACGCTCAACCAGGTCAAGCTGCCGGCCTCGGCCCGCCTGGGTGCCGAAGGCGCTGGCCTGGCCGCCGTGGAACGTGCGCTCGACCTCGGCCTGGCGGCCGTGACGGCCGAGGCGGTCGGGATCATGGAGGCCACCGTCAATGCGACTGGCGAGTACCTCAAGACGCGCCAGCAGTTCGGCCAGCCCATCGGCCGCTTCCAGGCCCTGCAGCACCGCATGGCCGACATGCTCCTGCACCTGGAGCAGGCGCGCTCCATGAGCTACCTCGCCGCCATGGACTGCCAGAACGCCGATGACGACGTGCGGCGCAAGACGCTGTCGGCGGCCAAGGTGACCATCGGCCAGGCCTGCCGCTACATCGCCCAGCAGGCCGTTCAACTGCACGGCGGCATGGGCATGACCGACGAACTGGTGGTGAGCCATTGGTTCAAGCGGCTGCTTGCCATCGAACTCAGCTTCGGCGACACCGACCTGCACCTGCAGCGCTTTGCCGAGCTCAGCCAACGCGCCGCGTTGAAGGCAGCGGCCTGAGCTGGCGGCACCCCCCTCGACCCGCGGTCAGGGGGTGCCAGCGGTGACTGGCCGGAAACTGCACGGCCATCCTCGATAATCCCTCGCAAACGGGGCCCGTCTCGAACGGGCCGAACGTCAACAAAAGCAAGGGATGACAGATGCAGCGTATCGTGATCGTGGGTGGTGGCGCGGGTGGCCTGGCGTTGGCCACCCAGCTGGGCAAGCGACTGGGCCGAAAGGGGCTCGCCGAGATCACCCTCATCGATTCGGCACGTACGCACGTCTGGAAGCCGCTGCTGCACCAGCTCGCCGCCGGCAGTTTCGACACCCATGCCGAGGAGATCGAGTACCTGGCGCAGGCGCGCTGGAACCACTTCAAGTTCCGCCTCGGCACGCTGGTCGGCGTCGACCGTGCGAACAAGACCGTACAGCTCGCGGCCAGCTACGACGATACCGGCGGCGAGATCACGCCGGCGACCCAGCTGGCCTACGACACGCTCGTGATCTCGGTGGGCAGCCAGACCAACGACTTCGGCACCCTCGGCGCGGCGCAACACACGATCAAGCTCGACAGCCCCCAGGCCGCCAAGCTTTTCAACGACCGCCTCATCAACGCCTGCATTCGCGCGCAGAGCGTGCCGCGTGTCGCCGGCACCGGACGCCTCACCGTGGCCATCGTTGGCGGCGGGGCCACCGGCGTTGAACTGGCCGCGGAGCTGCATGCGGCCGCGCGCGTGCTTGCCAACTTCGGCTTCGACCACATTCACCCGGAAAAGGACCTGCAGATCGTGCTCGTGGAAGCCGCGCCCCGTCTGCTGTCGCAGCTGCCCGACCGGCTCAGCGAGTCGGCGGTGCGCGAGCTGCGCAAGCTCGCGATCGAGGTGCACACCAACGAGAAGGTGGTCGAGGTGACGGCCGACGGCCTGAAGATGGCCAGCGGCCGCGTCATCGGCTCGACGCTCACCGTGTGGGCCGCCGGTGTGAAGGCGGCGGATTTCCTGAAGGGCCTGGGCGGCGACACGCCGCTCGAAACCAACCGGCTGAACCAGCTCGTGGTCACGGGCAACCTGCAGACGACGCTTGACCCGTCCATCTTCGCCTTCGGCGACTGCGCGGCCTGCCCGCAGCCCGATGGCACCTGGGTGCCGCCGCGGGCGCAAGCGGCCTACCAGCAGGCGATGTACCTGGCCAAGGCGCTGCCGCGCATCGCGGCTGGGCAGACGGTGTCGCCCTTCATCTACCGCGACCAGGGATCGCTTGTCTCGCTGTCGGAGTATTCGTCAGTGGGCAGCCTCATGGGCAGCTTGACCCGCGGCAGCCTCTTCATCGAGGGCCGCATCGCCCAGTTCATGTACTGGTCGCTGCACAAGCAGCACCAGCTGGCCCTGGGCGGGTGGAAGAAGATGATCCTCATCACCTTGTCGGAGATGCTGGACCGCACCTACCGGCCTCGAATCAAGCTCCACTGACCGAACGGGTGCCAGCGCTTCGCTGGCAGGCCCGTTGCGCCGGGACGCTCACGCCAGGCGGAAGCGGGAGACCACCTCGGCCAGACCCGTTGCCTGGTGCTTCATGGATTCGGCGGCGGCGGCAGACTGCTCCACCAGGGCGGCGTTCTGCTGCGTCATCTGGTCGAGCTGGCTCACCGCGCTGCTGACCTGGCCAATGCCCACGCTCTGCGCGGAGGCGGTGGCAGTGATCTCGCTGATCACGCCCGTCACCCGCTCCACCGCCGCGACGATCTCGCTCATGGTGCTGCCGGCGTCCTGGACGAGGCGCGCGCCGCGGTCCACCTTGTCGACGCTGGCGCCGATCAGGCCCTTGATCTCCTTGGCCGCCAGCGCGCTGCGCTGGGCCAGGGTCCGCACTTCGCCGGCCACGACCGCGAAGCCGCGGCCCTGGTCGCCGGCGCGGGCCGCTTCCACGGCGGCATTCAGCGCGAGGATGTTGGTCTGGAAGGCGATGCCGTCGATGACGCCGACGATGTCGGCAATCTTCTGCGAGTCGGCGCTGATCTCCGTCATGGTGGAGACCACCTCGGCCACGGCCGTGCCGCCCCGATGGGCCACCGATGCCGCGGACGTCGCGAGGCTCTGCGCCTGGACGGCAGCGTCGGCGGACTGACGCACCGAGCTGCTCAGCGTCTCCATGGACGACGCGGTCTCCTGCAGGTTGGAGGCGGTCCGCTCGGTACGCACGCTCAGGTCCTGGTTGCCGGTGGCGATCTCGAACGACGCGGTCGTGATGCCGTCCGTGGCGGTGCGCACATGGGCCACCATGGCCTGGAGCTGGTCACGCATGCGGGCGAGACCCTCATGCAGGCGGGTCGCTTCGTCCGAGCCCGTGGGTTCGATGCGAGCCGACAAATCACCGGCACCGACCTGGTCGGCAAAGCGGGTGGCCTCGGTCAGCGGCAGCACCACCGATCGGCTCACGCGCCATCCGAGCACGCCCACCAGCACGATGGCCACGGTCACGATGACGCCGATGGCGGCGGTGATGGCCGCGTACAGGCCGTTGAGCTTGTCCATCACGATCTGGGTGAAGTTCTTCACCGTGCCGAGCGCCTCGGCCAGCTTGGCTTCGCCCTGGGCCAGGTGCTCGGCGGCCGGTGCGAGCGCGGTCTCCACCTCGGCGGCCGATGTGAAGCCGCCGGCGACCGCACGCTCCAGCACCGGGAGGGCGGTAGTCGCATAGGCCTTGAAGGCGTTGTCGACGAAGGCGATCTGCTGGATGGAATTGGCGTCGATGAGGCGCTGCTTCACGTCGTCGAGCAGTGCGGTCACGCGGGCCTGCTCGGCCTTCCATTGCGTGAGGGCAGCGGCGCCTTTCGCCGCGTCCCCCAGATGAACGATGAGGCGACGCTCCTGCTCGCGGGCCTGCAGCACGGCGACCCATGCCTCGGTTCCGGACTTCATGCTGAGCACCACGTGGTGGTTGTAGCGGTTGACCGACTGGTTCTGCAGGCGGGTGGTGTACCAGGCCGCGCCGCTCAGCAGGGCGACGAGCAACGCCATGAGCCCGAACGAAAGCATCAGGCGGGTCTGAACGGTCAGGCGGCGAAGCATGGGCGGGGGTCCGGCAGGCGCGCCGGGATGCGGCGCGGGTTCAACAGGGCGCATCCGGCCGGAGGGCGTGGCCTCCGTCGAACACAGGTACGGCCCTGTTTTCGGCAGATCGTCAGGAAACTTGACCTGCCGTCCGCCTGCGCCGACTGAACGCCCGGTCAGCCCATCCAGCGTGCGGTGGCCGCCTCGACGACCGCCGACAGCGGCAGGCCCTGGCTCTTCTGCTTGCGCAACCAGGTGGCGTCGTTGCCTTCGAAGAGGCTGTCGCGCAGCAGGTTGCTTGCATCGAGTGCCTTCAGGTCGAGGGCGTGTTCGTCGATACGGGCAAGCGTGCGGATGATGTCGTCGCGCAGCTTGGAGCGCTGCTTCGTCTTGGGGTCGACGATCTCGCCGTCGAGTCCGAAGCGGCAGGCCTGGAAGCGGTTGAAGGTGTAGACGAGGTAGTCGTCCTCGGCCGGCTCGAAGGGGCGCTCCTGCCGCAGGTAGCTGCACAGGCATTGCAGGTAGCACGCCAGCGCGGCCGCCTTGTCGACCGTCAGCGGCGTGTCGCACACCCGGAGCTCGATCGTGCCGAACTCGGGCTTGGGCCGGATGTCCCAGTAGAAGTCCTTCATCGACTTGACGACCCCGGTGCTCGTCATCTTGTCGAAGTACTGGCCGAACTCCTCCCAGCTGTGCACGAAGGGCGCCCGCCCGGAGAGGGGGAAGGCGAAGACCGAGTTCAGTCGGGCGGAATCGAAGCCCGTGTCGACCCCCTGCACGAACGGGGAGGAGGCGCTCAACGCGATGAAGTGCGGCACGTAGCGCGACAGCGCGTGCAGCAGCCAGAGCGCGCGATCGCCGTCCTCGCAGCCCACGTGGACGTGCTGACCGAAGACGGTGAACTGCTTGGCCAGGTAGCCATAGAGGTCGTTCAGGTACTCGAAGCGCTCGGTGGGAAAGATCTGCTGGTCGCTCCAGTGCTGGTAGGCATGGGTGCCGCCGCCAGCGATGCCGATGTTGAGCCGACGCGCGGCCTGCGAGAGCTGTTGCCGCAGGTCGGCGAGCTCGGCGCGCAGCGGGGCGTGCTCCCGCTGCACCGAGCTGCCGATCTCGATCATGCTGCGGGTGATCTCGGGCTTCACGTCCCAGGCGCCCGGGTGCTTGTCGAGCAGGCGCAGCA
Organism: Rhizobacter sp. LjRoot28; assembly: GCF_964253025.1. Classification (NCBI taxonomy): domain Bacteria; kingdom Pseudomonadati; phylum Pseudomonadota; class Betaproteobacteria; order Burkholderiales; family Sphaerotilaceae; genus Rhizobacter; species Rhizobacter sp. LjRoot28. The sequence continues at coordinate 3,591,535 of NZ_CAXUQC020000001.1, read as the reverse complement.
GGTCCTGGGCCTGGGGCGAGAGGTCGAAGTCGTGCGTGCTGACGAGCTGCAGTTCCAACTCGACGCCGAGGGTGAGCGGCTCGGACGGGGTGAAGTCGGCAAGGGACATGTCAGGCGTCCTTCCGGGGGGCATGGGGACATTCGTCCGCCAGTGAACGCAGCGACCACTGCGATAGAAGCGGGCCCACGAGGTGGAGGATGGTGGTGGCCACGAGCAGCGCCTGTAGCATGCGCGGGTCCACGCCGGGCAGCTGGCCGCTCCAGCCCAGTGTGTCCGCCGTCAGGAGCACCGCCAGGCTGCTCATCGGTTGCAGTGTCAGCGTGAGGGCCAGCGCCTGGCGACCGCTCAGGCCGCTCGGGCGGGCCAGCGCGGCCACCGCCACGCCCTTGCCCACGAACCGGGCGACGATGAGCGCCAGCACCAGCGGCCACAGCTGCAACAGGTCATCGAGGGTGAACAGCATGCCGAGCGAGATGAAGAGCAGCACGCTGAGCGCGGCACCGGCCGACCCCAGGTGCGGTTCCACGGTAAGGGCATGGCCCATCTTGCGGCGGGCGGTCATGCCGGCCACCAGCAGGGCGAGCAACGGCGACAGCGTCCACTGCGCCGCCAGCATCGCCGCCAGGATGACGACGGCGATCTGCAGCACCGGCGTGGCGTCCACGCCCCGGATGGCCTCCGTCAGCTTGGCCAGCAGCCAACCGGCAGCCACCCCCAGCAGCAGCGAGCCGCTCACGACGAAGATGGCACTGGCGGCGGCGGTGAGGAGTTCGTCGCTCCAGCTGGGCGCGTCGGCAGCGGCGAGCACGCGCCATGCCTTGATGGCCACCATGGTGAGCACGCAGTTGATGGCCGTGGTCATGAGCAGCCGCTCGGTCACCTGGCCGCGCGGGCGCATCTCGTGGACGAGCCCCAGCGTGATCACCGGTGAGGTGGACATGGCCACGGCCCCGGCCAGCACGGCGGTGACGAGGGGGACGCCCATCGCATGGAGGGCCAGCGTGACGCAGATGCCCGCGAGGGCCCCTTCCAGCACGCAGGTCAGCGCGAGCCAGGGGTTGTCGACCAGCCAGCGCGGGCGGATGCGGCTGCCCAGTTCGAACACCAGCACGCCGATGGCGAGGTCGAGCAGGGGCTTCCAGGGATCGAGGTCGGTGCGTTCGAGCAGCCGGAAGGCGAGCGGGCTGGCCAGCGCGCCGGTGACCATGTGGCCCACCATGCGGGGCAGGTGCAGGCGGCGATGGAAGGCCTCTCCGAGCACCACGGCCAGGAGCAGGACGATGGCGAAGCCGAGCACCGGGTCGGCGCCGCGCAGGCCGTCGAGCGTCCACAGGGCAGCGCTCGACGGGCCCGACGCCGCTTGGGCGGCGGGCGCAAGCCAGTTCTCGAGGGCAGGGGTGTTGGGCATGGAATGGGATGGGTCGTCTTCCAGGAGCGGCGCATCGTAGCCGACGCTCGGCCGGGCCCGTACCTCAGGGAACCGGGTTCACGGGTCTTTATGATGCGCCTCTTGAAATGCCGGACAGCGTCCCGACATGTGCCGGGCCCATCGCGGAGCGCGGGCTCCGCGGCGCCATCGCATCACAAGACGACCATGGACAAACAAACACTTTCCTTCCAGGCCGAGGTCAAGCAGATCCTGCACCTCGTGACGCACTCCCTGTACTCGAACAAGGAGATCTTCCTGCGCGAGCTGGTGTCGAACGCCTCCGATGCCTGCGACAAGCTGCGCTTCGAGGCGCTGAACGACGCCGCCCTGTACGAAGACGCGCCCAACCTCGAAGTGCGGGTGAGCTTCGACCCCGAGGCGCGCACCATCACCATCCGCGACAACGGCATCGGCATGAGCGCCGAAGAGGCGATGGCCAACCTCGGCACCATCGCCAAGAGCGGCACGCGCGAGTTCATGAGCCGCCTCGAAGGCGATCAGAAGAAGGACGCGCAACTGATCGGCCAGTTCGGCGTGGGCTTCTATTCGGGCTTCATCGTGGCCGACCGCATCACGGTGGAAACGCGGCGTGCCGGCGCCAAGCCGGAAGAGGGCGTGCGCTGGTCTTCCGAAGGCACGGGCGAGTTCGAGATCGAGAACATCACGCGCGCCGAGCGCGGCACCGACGTCATCCTGCACCTGCGCGAGGGCGAGGAGGAGTACCTGAGCGGCTGGAAGCTCAAGTCCATCATCGCCAAATACTCCGACCACATCTCGCTGCCGATCCTCATGCAGAAGGAGGAGTGGGATGCCGAAGCCCAGAAGCAGGTCAAGCAGGACGAGTGGGCGCCGGTCAACAAGGCGGCGGCCCTCTGGACCCGCAGCAAGACCGACATCACCCCCGAGCAATACGCCGAGTTCTACAAGCAGATCAGCCACGACACCGAAGCACCGCTGGCGTACACCCACAACCGGGTCGAGGGTCGCAGCGAGTACACCCAGCTGCTGTACGTCCCGGCCAAGGCGCCGTTCGACCTGTGGAACCGTGACAAGCGCGGGGGCGTGAAGCTCTACGTCAAGCGCGTGTTCATCATGGACGACGCCGAGGCGCTGATGCCGGTGTACCTGCGGTTCGTGAAGGGCGTGATCGACAGCGCCGACCTGCCCCTCAACGTCTCGCGTGAACTGCTGCAGGAAAGCCGCGACGTGAAGGTCATCCGCGAAGGCTCCACCAAGCGGGTGCTGGGCATGCTCGAGTCGCTGGCCAACAGCGAGGACGAGGCCGAGCGCGCCAAGTACGCCGCCTTCTGGAAGGACTTCGGCGTGGTGCTCAAGGAGGGCATCGGCGAAGACCACGCGAACCATGAGCGCCTCACCAAGCTGCTGCGCTTTGCCTCGACGCAGGCGGACGAAGGCGTCTCCTTCGCCGACTACATCGGCCGCATGAAGGAGGGCCAGGAGGCCATCTACTACATCACGGCCGACAGCCTGCCGGCCGCGCGCAACAGCCCGCAGCTCGAGATCTTCCGCAAGAAGGGCATCGAGGTGCTGCTGCTGACCGACCGGGTGGACGAGTGGATGCTGAGCCACCTCTACGAGGTTGAGGGCAAGCCGCTGCAGAGCGTCGCGAAAGGGGCGGTCGACCTCGGCTCGCTGCAGGATGAAGCCGAGAAGAAGCAGGCCGAGGAAGCCGCCACGGCGTTCAAGCCGGTGCTCGATCGCCTGAAGGAATCCCTCAAGGACCGGGTCAAGGACGTTCGCGTGACGACGCGTCTCGTGGACTCGCCCGCCTGCCTGGTGGTGGAAGAGGGCGACGTCAGCGCCCATCTGGCCCGGATGCTCAAGCAGGCCGGCCAGACGGCCCCGAAGTCGTTGCCCACGCTCGAGGTCAACGCGGAACATGTGCTGGTCAAGAAGCTGGACGGCAACAGCCACTTCGACGACCTGGCCCACATCCTCTTCGACCAGGCGCTGCTGGCCGAAGGGGGCCAGCTGGAAGACCCGGCCGCCTACGTGCGCCGGGTCAACGCACTGCTCACCGCGGTCTGAACCGGCGGGCGACGCGCCCGGGGATCACGGCATCCCCGGGTGGCTCGCAGCGTCACGCAAGGCGTTGAGCTGCTCGTGCAGGCGCGTGGCCTGCTCGTTCCAGTAGCCCCGCCCGCCGAACCACGGAAACGCCACCGGGAACGCCGGGTCGTTCCAGCGTCGGGCGATCCAGGCGCTGTAGTGGATCATGCGCAGGGTGCGCAGGGCCTCGATCAGGCGCAGCTGGCGCCAATCGAATTCCATGAAGTCCTCGTAGCCCGCCAGCAGCGCGCCGAGCTGGCTGCGCAGTGCCACCGGTTCGCCCGATAGCAGCATCCAGAAGTCCTGCACCGCCGGGCCGTTGAGCGCGTCGTCCAGGTCCACGAAGTGCGGGCCGGCGTCGGTCCACAGCACATTGCCGGTGTGGCAGTCACCGTGCAGGCGCAGACTGCGAAAAGGCCCGACCGCGTCGAAACAGGCCTGCACTTCCTCGAGCACGGCATCCACCGCCTGCTTCCAGGTCGATTCCGCATCGAGCGGGATCATCTCCGAGGCCAGCAGCCAGTCACGCGGTCCGGTGCCATAGGTGGCGATGTCCAGGCTCAACCGGTGGTTGAAGGGTCGCTTCATGCCGACGGCGTGGATGCGGCCGATGAAGCGGCCGATCCATTCCAGCACCGAGGGGTCCTCGAGCTCCGGCGCCCGGCCCGAGCGACGGGCCGCGACGCTGAAGCGGTAGGTCTGACCGCCGGCGTCGAACCGGGCGAGCGTGCCGCCGCCTTCAAGCAGCAAGGGCGCTGCGACCGGAATCTCGGCCTCCTGCAGTTCGAGGGCGAAGCCGTGTTCCTCGAGGATCTGGTCATCGGTCCAGCGTCCGGGGCGATAGAACTTCGGAACGACCACCGTGCCGTCCTCCAGGAATACCTGGAAGACCCGGTTCTCATAGGAGTTCAGCTGGATGAGCCGGCCGTCGCCGCGAAGGCCGACGGAGTCAAGCGCGTCGAGGACCGCCTCGGGGGTGAGGCCGCTGTAGGGCGTGTCGGCGGAAGCGGGAAGGGATGAGGACATGACCGCATCGTACGCCGGCCCGCGGATGGGTCTCGCAGCAAGCGCGCCGGCGGGCACTTGAGCGCCGCCGCGCCGCGGCGTGCGCCCGGCTCAGCGCAGGCGGCTGTTGGAAAAGCGCGGATCCTCGTCGTCCACCACACCCCCCACGTCGCTCCCGAATCCCGACGAGCGGGGACCGACCGACCTGGCTTCGGTCCGGTCGACGGTGTCGATCCCGACAAAGTTGGAGTCCATGCGGCTGTCCATCGCGAAGAAGGAGTCCTGGAAGAGACTGGAGTCCTGCCAGAGCGCGGACCGCTCGGCCCGACGGTGGGCCACCGTGTTCGCGAGGGTGTCCCTCGCCTGGTGAAGGGAGGGCGGCGGCAGCGGGGCGCGGGCGGTGGCACCGCTTTGCGGAACCAGCAACTGCAGCTCGGCGATGGACGGCAACTGGTCGACAGGGCAGACGAGGTAACGCACACGGCACGCTTCGAGTACGGCCTGCTTGATCTTCAGCACGCGGCTGGAGTGGCCGCGCTCGGAGTCGAGGTCGATCGCGGCCAGCACCCGGCCGTTGGCGCTGCACACGGCGAAGGTGACGTGGTTGGCCCCGAGGAGGTCATACCAGTAGCGCACGGCCGTCGCGTCCGTCGGTTGGCAGAAGCGCACGAGCGGCAGCTTGGACAGGATGATGTGGTGAGGGAGCGCCTCGCGCAGCAGGCGGTAGATGCGGCGCTCGTCGGCCGTGAAGACCGGACGCCCGGTCAGCGCCCACTCGGTGGGCAGCGGCTTGGGCGCCGCCGGCTTGCGCCCGCGCAACGCGAGGATCGTCAGCAGCGGCATGATGACCGCGACAGCGACAACGACGATCCAGGGCAGTACTTGTTGATTCACGATGCGGACTCGAAGGCCCGCCAGACCGTGGGGCATGGCGGAGGGCAGGGGCTCGGACCGATGCTAACGCCGGTGAACCAACTGCTTACATCCCCGACATGGGTGTGCCCGAAAGGGGGTCTTTCGGCCGACGGAGCGCGCGGCGCCGCCTCATTCCGAGGCGATGCGGCCCTTCTCGGAAATGTGGTCGCCAACATCACGCACCATGCCCATCAGGCGGTTCATGCGGTGGGCGTGCACCTTGAAGCGAAAATCCAACTCCGCCGCCTGCTGGCTGACGAGTTCGTCCACCCGCGAGGCGAGGTCGTCCGGCGGAAGCTTGAGCCAGGCCTCGGATTCCGGGCCGTCGCGTTGAACGGTGGCGCCAGCGTTGGCCGCGATCTTGAGCATGGCCGAGTTCTCGCTCAGGGCGTGAATGAACAGCCGGTCGCAGCCCCGGTTGCGGGCATGCAGCATGGCCCGGTCGAAGAGCCGGGCGCCGTAGCCGCGACCACGGGCCTGCTTCAGGACCGACACGCCGAACTCGGCGGTGCGCCGCTGCTCGGGGGTCTTGGCCTCGGGGGCATAGGCCAGGTGGGCCATCGCGATGAGGACGAGCTTGCGGTTGAAGATGCCGAAGAGCTCATCGCGCTCGAAGTCGAGGCCGTCGACGTAGCGGCGCACCTGCTCGTCCGTCGCGGCGTAGCCGAAGCGGAGGTAGCGGTCCCGGGGCTCCAGTGCCAGCAGATGCTGGGCCGCTCGTTCGCGGTGGCGCGGGGCGAGCGATCGGATGGGAACCCATTGGAAAAGGGCGTTGTCGGCGGTGGTCATGGCTTCTAGGTAGAAATCCCAATACACTTTATCACGCGTTGTGCGCTGCACAAACGCGAAGTCGTGTCGAAATGCCGCTGGAAATCGTGCTGTTCGGCCGACACCAGTTCGGATACACTAGAAGGCTTTCCCGACTGGGCTCTGGGAAAGAAGGCGGCGTGCCTCGCGATCTGCGTGGTGCCTGCAACGATGGACAAGTACGTGAGAGGCTGCCGCTTCGCATGAGCAGCACCGAACGCTCCGCGCCCATCCTGTTTTTGAGCCTGCATCGAAAGAACCTCATGAAGACCTTCAGCGCCAAGCCGGCCGAAGTGACGCACGAGTGGTTTGTGATTGACGCCACCGACAAGGTGCTCGGACGAGTAGCCAGCGAAGTTGCTCTCCGTTTGCGCGGCAAACACAAGGCCATTTACACGCCTCACGTCGATACTGGCGATTTCATCGTCGTCGTCAACGCAGACAAGATCCGCGTGACCGGCAACAAGGCCACCGACAAGGTGTACTACCGTCACACGGGCTTCCCGGGCGGCATCTACGGCACCAAGTTCAAGGACATGCAAGCCAAGCACCCCGGCCGCGCGCTGGAAAAGGCTGTCAAGGGCATGCTGCCCAAGGGCCCGCTCGGTTTCGCCATGGTGAAGAAGCTGAAGGTGTATGCAGGTGCCACGCACCCGCACACCGCCCAGCAGCCCAAGGCGCTGGAAATCTAAGGAGCGGTGATGATCGGAAATTGGAACTACGGAACCGGCCGCCGCAAGTCTTCGGTGGCACGCGTCTTCATCAAGAAGGGCACCGGCCAGATTCTCGTGAACGGCAAGACCGTCGACGAGTATTTCGGTCGCCAGACCTCCATCATGGTCGTGCGCCAGCCGCTGGTGCTGACCTCCAACGACGCCGCCTTCGATGTGAAGGTGAACGTGCGTGGTGGTGGTGAGTCGGGTCAAGCAGGTGCCGTTCGTCACGGCATCACGCGCGCCCTGATCGACTACGACGCGGCCCTGAAGTCGGTGCTCAAGCACGCCGGCTACGTGACCCGCGACGCTCGTGAAGTCGAGCGCAAGAAGGTCGGTCTGCACGGCGCTCGTCGCCGCAAGCAGTTCAGCAAGCGCTGATCGACCTCGGCACCCTGCGCCCGCCGCAGGGGCCACGCCACAAAGGCCGCCTTCGGGCGGCCTTTGTGCTTCTGGTCTCCATGTTCGGTCCTCTCCCACGGACGCCGTCACATCCGCAAGGTTTGGACACAGTGACCACGGCGTGCGCTCCTACAATCGCGCCCTTGCCCTGGGTTCCCTACCGTCAATGCGCTGGAAGTTGCTACGCCGCCGTCTCTCGATCAGCGCTCCGCGCATGATCGTGCGCAGCCACCTGCCGTGGCCGCTGCGGTGGGTGGTCCTGGCGCTCATGCTGGGCTTCTCGGCCGCCATCGGCCTCTGGGCGTTCGAGTTCGGGAAGAACATTGCGGGCCTTGACCGCAACGCCAAGGCAGAACTGGTCCGGCTGCGCGACGAGGTGGCGCAGTTGCGCTCGGAGCGCGAGGGTGCGCAGTCGATCGCCAACACCGCCCAGAGCCTGTTGCGCGCCGAACAGGTGGCGCAGGAGCGCCTCGTGCAGCAGTTCAAGCAGGTGGAGGCCGAGAACCTTCGCCTGAAGGCGGACCTCGGCTTCTTCGAGCGGCTGCTGCCGTCCACCGGCAGCCAGGGGCTCAACGTGCGCGCGTTGAAGGCGCAGACACAGTCACCCACCGAGACCCGGTACCAGGCGCTGCTGATGCAGATCGGCCGCAACGTGCCCGAATTCAGCGGCCGCTACGAGATCATCCTCGGCGGAACACTCGACGGCAAACCGTGGTCTCATCCTCAGCCAGGGGGTGCCAAGGCGTTCCAGGTACGCCAGTCGGTGCGCATCGAGGGCCACATCGAGCACCCGGAGGCCGCGGTGGTCAAGAGCCTCACGATCAAGGTCACGGACAACCAGGGCACTGTCCGCGCCAGCCAGACCACCAAGCTGTAACAACGCCCGCGCCCTCGCACAACGACCGACCGACCCACCAACCGACCGACGAACGGAGAACGAGATGTTCACAAAGAAGAAGCAACCGCCGATCCGCACCCTCATCGGCGAGGGAACGGTGATCGTCGGGGAACTCCGGTTCACCGAAGGCCTGCGCATCGATGGCGAGGTGCAGGGCGACGTGGTCGCACCCGAGGGCGGTCACAGCATCCTCGTCATCAGCGAGAAGGCGAAGGTCATCGGCCGCGTGCAGGCCGGGCACGTCATCATCAACGGCACGGTCGAGGGGCCGGTTCACTCCGACGAACTCCTCGAACTGCAGCCGAAGGCGAGCATCGTGGGCGACGTTCGCTACCAGGCGCTCGAGATGCACCAGGGCGCCACAATCAACGGCGAGCTCCGTCCGCTGAAAGCTGACGAAAAACCCCTGCTGATCAAGTTGGCGTCGTCGAACGCGTCGGCGAATCCGACGGCGGCGGTGGGATAATCTCGCATCCGACGACTGTTTGACCGAGATTTACCAGGAGACGCCATGAGCGCCGTTGCAGAGAACACTTCCCACCCCGCTGACGATGCGCCGCCGGTGCCGCTGGTCTTCACCGACAGTGCCGCCAGCAAGGTGAAGGAGTTGGTCGACGAAGAAGGCAACCCCGACCTGAAGCTGCGCGTGTTCGTGCAAGGCGGTGGGTGCTCCGGCTTCCAGTACGGCTTCACGTTCGACGAGATCGTCAACGAGGACGACACCCAGATGAGCAAGAACGGTGTCACGCTGCTCATCGACGCCATGAGCCTGCAGTACCTGGCCGGCGCCGAGATCGACTACAAGGACGACCTGCAAGGCGCCCAGTTCGTGATCAAGAACCCGAACGCCACGACCACCTGCGGCTGCGGCTCCAGCTTCTCGGCCTGACGAGCGCGTTCTGCCTCGACAAAGCCGCCCTCGGGCGGCTTTGTTGCTTCTGCGCGTCGGTGTCCGCACGCAGCGCTCGCCTCTTGTGGATGCGCGAGCAGGCTCCAGGATTTCTTCTCCGCCAATCGCTCGGCAGGCGTCGGACCAGGGTCTCCGGGAGACCGGCTCCTGGAGCTCGGCCCGGCCGAAGCCCAGCCTCTCGGTTCAGGCGGGGTAGAGCGCGCCGAGAACACGCGGCCCCGCCGCGCCGGTGACCGCCGGCAGGTTGCCGGGCAGGTTGTGCACACGGCTCCAGGCGAGCCAGGCGAAGGCCGTGGCCTCGACCTGCATTGCCGGCAGCCCTCGGGTGTCGGTGGGCTGAACCGCGACCCGCGGGAGGTGCTGCGCCAGCCGCTGCATCAAATGGCGGTTGAGGGCGCCGCCGCCGCAGACCAACAGCTTGTGCGCGGTCGGGGCGTGCGTGGTCACGGCGTTGGCACACGTCAGCGCGGTGAGCTCGCACAGCGTGGCCTGCACGTTGTCGGCTCTCAGCGCCCCTGGCATGCGGCGCAGGCGTGCGGCCAGCCAATCCGCATGGAACAGGTCGCGGCCCGTGCTCTTGGGTGGCGGCAGGGTGAAATACGGCTCGTCGAGGAGTGCCTCCAGCAGCGGCGTGATGACCTGGCCGCTCGCAGCCCACTGGCCGCCGGCATCATACGGTTGGCCGGTGTTCTGCTCACACCAGAGGTCCATCAGCACGTTGGCCGGGCCGCAGTCGAAGCCGCGCGTCTGGCCGTCGACGGAGAGGATGGTCAGGTTGCTGATGCCGCCCAGGTTGAGCACCGCCGCCGCTTCGCCGGGACGGCCGAACAGCGCGCGGTGAAAGGCGGGGACGAGCGGGGCGCCCTGACCGCCTGCGGCGACGTCGCGGCTCCGGAAGTCGGCGACGACCGCGATGCCGCTGAGCTCGGCCAGCAGGGCCGGGTTGTTGATCTGGAGCGTGTAGCCCGGCTCGCTGCCGATGCGGGGCAGGTGACGCACGGTCTGTCCGTGCGCGCCGATGGCGATGACCTGCTCGGCCGTCCAGGGGCCCGTGGCGCGCAGCTCGGCGACGACCTTGGCGTACAGCCGGGCGAGGGCGTTGCCCGCCAGCTGCCCGCGGTGGAGTTCATCGGCGCCCGGCGTGTTCAGCGCCATCAATTCGGCTCGCAGCGCTTCTGGAAACGGGTGGTGGGCATGCGCCAGCACCTTCATCGAGCCCAGTCCGGAGGGCGCGGTCGGCGCACCCGGCTGCTCTGCCGCGAAGTCGACCAGCACGCCGTCGACGCCGTCGAGCGAGGTGCCCGACATCAAACCCACGAACAATTCAGTCATCGCGGGATTGTGCCGGAGCTGCCGCTGGCAGGCCCCGGCTCGGCGGCATCACTCGGCGAGGGCGAGGTTCTGGCCGCCGACAGACACGGCCGCCTGCAACTGCTGACGGAAGTCGCGGGCGACCTCGGTGAAGCGGGCCTTGGAGGCCGGCGACAGGGTCACGGCTTCGGAGGTCTTGGCGACCAGCAGCGGATCCTGGTGCTGACCCTTGACCTTGACCTCGAAGTGCAGGTGAGGGCCCGTGGCCCAGCCGGTGGCGCCGACCGCACCGATGACGGTGCCCTGGTCCACGCGCTGGCCGCGACGCACGTTGATGCGGCTCAGGTGGGCGTAGAGGGTGGTGCGGTCGTTGGAGTGCTGGACCTGCACCACGTTGCCGTAGCCGTTCTGCCAGCCGGCGAAATCGACGACGCCCTCTCCGACGGTGCGCACCGGCGTGCCGGTGGGCGCGCCGTAGTCGACACCCAGGTGAGCCCGGCGGGTCTGCAGGATGGGGTGGATGCGCATCGCGAAACCGGAGGTGACCCGCGAGAACTCCATCGGGCTCGCCAGGAACGCCCGGCGCTTGCTCTGCCCGTCGAACCCGAAGTACCCGCCCTTCTGGGCGCCGTCCTGGAACCACACGGCGGCATGGGGGCGGCCGTTGTTCACGAATTCGGCTGCCAGCACGCGGCCGGAGGACTGGTTCCAGGTGACCGGTTCGCCGTCCGCGGTGAGCGCCTCGTAGACGACGCTGAAGGTGTCGCCACGGCGCAGTTCCCGGTGGAAGTCGATGTCGGTCGCGAACATCTCGGCCAGCTGGACCGCGACGGGGTCGGGAATGCCGGCCTCGTCGGTGGAGGCGAAGAGCGTGCTGCGGATGGTGCCGCTGCCCAGGCGAACCTGTGCGGACAGGGGCGCCGTCTCCACCATGGACACGAACCCGTCGTTGAAGCGGGTGATGCGCAGGCGGGAGAAGTGAGTGGTGGCCTGGTCGGGGTTCTCGGCCGGGTAGCGGACGGTCAGCTCCTCGAGGAGGCCGGTCTCGCCGGTGCGTGCGCGAACCATCTTGCCGGTGCGGCCCTCGAGCATCTTGCGCGCTGTCTTGTCGGTGCGAAGAAAACTGGCGGCGGCCGCATCAGCCACGCCCAGGCGGCTCAGCACGCTGTCGACGGTGTCCGCGCCGCGGGTGACGTCGCTGCGGAACAGCTCGAGTGAATGGTTGGCGAGGGCTTCCAGCTGCGCGCTGGTGTCCTCGGGAGTGACCATTTCGGTCACCAGGCGCCGGGGAAGGTCGGATGCGTCAGGAGCCATCGGCGCAATACCGAAGGCCGTGACGCCAAAACCCATCAACGCGACGACCACCGCCGACGCCAGGGCGCGCGGATGGTTGTGAACGAATTGGCGGGTGCGAGAACCGGTGAGGGCGACCGCGCGATCAAGATTTTCCAACGAGCTCAATTTGATGCGGGGCCTAGGCCCTGTCTGCAAGCGCCGGCCTGGGCAGGGCGCTCTGGTTTATCTGGCTGCGCCGGGTGTCCACTAGAATCGCGGACGCCGGGCAGATCCCGCTTGATGCTGCGGGGAACCGACGGGTGCCGCAGTATAACGACCACCCTGTTCCCCTTGCCCCGGATATCCCCTCGATTTCCTGCCCACTTCCCCAGCCCACTTCATGTCAGTGCCAGAAACTCCCGCGACCGCAGTCACAGACACGGCATCGGCCGACAAGTTCCCGGTCACTGACCGCGTTCGACACGCGCTCGAGGTCACACGGCGGGGCGTTGACGAACTGTTACCGGAATCCGAATGGCTCACCAAGCTGGCCCGATCGGAAGCAACGGGCGTGCCACTGCGCATCAAGCTGGGCCTGGACCCGACCGCGCCCGACATCCACCTCGGCCATACGGTGGTGCTCAACAAGATGCGGCAGCTGCAGGACCTGGGCCACACGGTCATCTTCCTGATCGGCGACTTCACCTCCACGATCGGTGACCCCTCGGGCCGCAACGCCACCCGCCCGCCGCTCAGCCGCGAGCAGATCGAGACCAATGCCAAGACCTATCTGGCGCAGGCGAACCTCGTGCTGGATCCGGAGCGCACGGAAGTCCGCTACAACTCCGAGTGGTGCGATGCCCTGGGCGCCCGCGGCATCATCCAGCTGGCATCCCGCTACACCGTGGCCCGCATGATGGAGCGGGACGACTTCACCAAGCGCTTCAAGGCCGGCACGCCGATCAGCGTGCATGAATTCCTCTACCCGCTGATGCAGGGCTACGACTCCGTCGCCCTGCGGGCAGACCTGGAACTGGGTGGCACCGACCAGAAGTTCAACCTCCTCGTCGGCCGGGCGCTTCAGGCCGAGTACGGGCAGGAGTCGCAGTGCGTGCTCACCATGCCGCTGCTCGAAGGCCTCGATGGCGTCGAGAAGATGTCGAAGAGCAAGAACAACTACATCGGCATCACCGAGCCGGCCAACACCATGTTTGCCAAGCTGCTGTCGATCAGCGACGTGCAGATGTGGCGCTGGTTCACCCTGCTGAGCATGCGCGGCGAGGACGAGATCGCCCAGCTGCGCGCCGAGGTGGAGGGCGGTCGCAATCCCAAGGAAGCGAAGGTCCTGCTCGCCAAGGAAATCACGGCGCGCTTCCACAGCGCCGCCGCGGCCGAGGCGGCGGAGGCCGACTTCAACAACCGCGCCAAGGGCGGCGTGCCCGAGGACATTCCGGCGCTGACGCTGGAAGGGGCGCCGCTGGGCATCGGCGCCTTGCTGCGCCAGGCGAGCCTGGCTGCATCGTCGAGCGAAGGCCTTCGCCTGATCGACGGCGGCGGCGTGCGGGTCGACGGCGTGGTGATCAGCGACAAGGGCCTCAAGCTCGGCGTCGGCACCTACGTCGTGCAGGTCGGCAAGCGCAAGTTCGCTCGCGTCACGCTCGCCTGAAGATGCTGGCGCTGGTGCAGCGCGTGGCGTCGGCCCGCGTCGACATCGCGGGCGAGACAGTCGGGGCCATCGGCCGCGGCCTGCTGGTGTTCGTCTGTGCGGAGCCCGATGACACCGATGCCCTGGCAGACCGCCTGGCCGCCAAGCTCCTGAAGCTGCGCATCTTCGCAGACGCGGCGGGCAAGATGAACCTCGATCTGGCCGGCGTGGCGGGCGGCCTGCTGGTGGTGAGCCAGTTCACCCTGGCGGCCGATACCCGCAGCGGCAACCGCCCGGGCTTTGCCGGTGCGGCCCCGCCGGAGCAGGGACGCAGGCTCTACGAGCGCCTCGTGCAGGCGGCTCAACGGTTGCACGGGTCGGTGGCCACCGGCCGCTTCGGTGCGGACATGCAGGTCCACCTGGTCAACGACGGGCCCGTCACCATCCCGATGACCCTGCGCGGCTGAAGCGCCGCGATCAGTCGCTCTGCGTGTCCGGCCACTCGTTGCCGGGCTGACTGTCTCCGGCCACCAGCGTGTTGCCCATGCCCAGCAGCTCGCGCGCTTCCTGCAGCGCCAGCAGTTGGGTGTGGCTGCGACGCGGGTGGTGACGGTGGCGTTCGATCTCCCACACGAGGCTGATGAACTGGCGCTGCGTCTGCGCGGCGAGCACGCGCGTGAGCGTGAGCGGTGAGAACAGCGCGGCCTCGGCACCCATCGTGGCCACGAGCAGACCGCGCACCTGTTGGCGCAGCGCTTCTTCAGAGGCCTGTGGTCGCGGACGCGCGTGGTCCGCGAGCTCCGTCGGGGCGTCGCGGAGGTTCAATGCATGCGGAAGCGCGGCGGCCGCACGCCGGCCGCCGGGGGGCGTGGCGGGCGCAGGGCTGGCAGCGATGACGCCGAGTGCGGGAGACGGCGCCGCCGCCGCCGCGGCGGCCGCTGCGGCCGCGGCTGCAGCCTTGGCCGCAGCGGCCGCAAAGGCGGGGCGGGCCTGGAACATGCGCGGCGGAGCCGGCGGCACAGCAGGCGGGGGCGGGGTAGCCGCGGTGGACTGGCCGGGGCCCGAGTGGTTGGGCGCTGCCAGCGTTCCGCTGGACGTCGGTACCGCGGCGGCCCGGCCGCCGGTCAGGGTGTGTTCATGCAGCAGCACCACCGGGGCACCCGAATCGGCGGTGCGAGCGGCAAGCTGCGGTTCAGCGGGCGGCAAGGTGATGTCGACCAGTTCGATGTCGATCGGCGCCTCGGTGTCCGGACCCTCGTCCGTCGCCGGCGAGCGTGCCGACCGGTCGTCGTGGCCCTGGAGGGCCTCTTCTTCCGGGACGTCGAGTTCGACGCTCGTGAGCCTCGGCATTTCGAGTGCGCCGGCCACGCTGTCCATCGGCTCGGCGGCCAGGGCATCGACCGGAATCTCCACGAGTCCCAGGCGCACGAGGTCCTCGAGGTGGACCGTGGTGGCGCCCGCCTTGTGGGCCAGGGCGAGCACTTCTCCGAGCGGTCGGCGACCGTCGACCAGAAAGAGGACCGTGCGATGGCGCTGCCCCAGGCCGCGCGTGCGGTGGCGGATCTCGTCAACACCCGATGGGGTCTTGACCGGGGCAGGGGGAAGGGACATCACCCGGGGGCACGGAGGAACAAGGACTCGATTGTCTGCCGGCGCGCGTCAGCGCAAGCGGGCAACAGTGGGCGTCATGCGGGTCTGTTTCATCCTGTCACGCCGCCCGTGGTGTGCCTGCGACGCGCCGTGACACGGGCGGGGCATGAAAAAAGCCGCCCGTGGGCGGCTTCTTCGCGATGCGACCGAGGATCAGTCGGCGTACTGCACGTTGGCGCGGATGACCGGGCCCCACTTGTTGATCTCCGCCTCGACGAACTTCTTGTGTTCGGCAGGGTTGCTGCGGGCATCGGACACCACCACGGCGGCCATGCCTTCCTCGGACTTCACGAAGTCGGCGTCCTTGAGCACCGCCTTGAGCGCGGTGTTCAGCTTCGCCGCCACGTCCTTCGGCGTGCCCTTCGGCGCGTAGAGCCCGTGCCAGATGGTCACGTTGAAGCCCTTGAGGCCGACTTCGTCCAGCGTCGGCAGCTTGGACAGCGCCGGCATGGCGAGGCGCTTGGTCGTGGTCACGGCGTAGGCCTTGACCTTGCCGCCTTCGATCTGGCCCATGGTGTTGGTGGTCTGGTCGCACATGATGTCGACCTGGCCGCCGAGCAGGTCGGTCATGGCCGGGCCGGTGCCCTTGTACGGCACGGCGACCATCTCGACCTTGAGCGTGCTCTGGTAGAGCAGGCCGCACAGGTGCGAGGCGGAGCCCACGCCGGCGTGGGCGAGGTTGATCTTGCCCTTGTTGGCCTGGATCCAGGTGTTCAGGTCGGCGTAGTTGTTGGCCTGCAGGGTCGAGCGGCCGACGAGCGTCATCGGCACTTCGTTGATGAGGCCGAGGTACTCGAAGTCCTCGAGGGTCTTGTACTGCAGGTTGCGGTACAGGGCCGGAGAGGTGGCCATGCCGATGTGCGTCAGCAGGACGGTGTAGCCATCCGGCTGGGCCTTGGCGACCTTGGTCGCGCCCAGCGTGCCGCCCGCGCCGCCGGCGTTCTCGATGATCACCGGCTTGCCCAGCTGCTTGCGAAGGCCCTCGGCGAAGTCGCGTGCGACCTTGTCGGTCGGACCGCCCGCGGCGAACGGCACGACGATCGTGATCGGCT
Source organism: Rhizobacter sp. LjRoot28 (assembly GCF_964253025.1). Lineage (NCBI taxonomy): Bacteria > Pseudomonadati > Pseudomonadota > Betaproteobacteria > Burkholderiales > Sphaerotilaceae > Rhizobacter > Rhizobacter sp. LjRoot28. Next base: position 3,575,452 of record NZ_CAXUQC020000001.1, on the reverse strand, counting down.
TCTCGGGGTACTGGGCCACGGCAGCGGTGGCGGTGAGAGCGGCCACGGCAGCCAGCAACAGCTTCTTCATGTGGAAATCCTTGGTAACTGCAGAGAGGGATTTGGAAAGTTGATGCTACGAGGGCGGTCGGCATGTCACATGCCGGAAACTACGTAGCGAGCGGTCAGAGTGCCAGTTCTGCGCGAGCGACTTCGATGTGCAGGCGCTCCGTGGCGTCGAGCGGCGTGCATTGTGCCGCCTCCGCGTAAAGCTTCTCTGCGTCGCGCAGGCGCGTCTCGCCCTCCAGCATGACGAGTCCGTTGGCGTACTCGACACGGGTGATGGCCGAGCCGGGGTTGAGGCGCAGGGCCGTCCGGAACATCGAGATGCCGGCGTCCTTGCTGGCGCCTTGCGTGCGGCCGAGCAATGCGCCCAGCGTGTCGATGACCTCTGCATGGAAGGCGCCCAGCGCCGTGTGGGCGTCGGCATGGCGGGGTTCGAGGCGAATGGTCGTCTCGAGTGCGCCCTTGACCCGCTCCCCGAGGCCCTGCTGGAGCGCGCGCGCCACGCTGATGCCCTGCCCGTACCGGCCCAGCGCATAGGCCAGGAGGTAGTGGGCGTTGGCATTGCCGGGCTCCTGCTCGGCCAGCGCCTCGGCTCGCGCCGCGGCGTCCAGGAACAGAGCGAAGCGCTGCGTCTCGCTGCGTTCCAGGTAGTGGGCCTGCATGAGCTGCGCCTTGCTGGCCACCGTCAGGCCCCCTGCAGCGGAGGCGGCATCCGCCGCCAGGCCCAGCGCGACGGCCTGCTGATAGTCGCCTGCGTGATAGGCGCACCACGCGGTCTGCACCGTCTCGTCCTCGGGCCACGGTTCCGCATCGCCCACATGCAGCCGCTCCCACGCGCGACGAAGCGCGGCGGTGTCGTAGCGGTAGTCTTGCGTGTCGTAGGGAAACCGGGTCCACGGGCCCATGTCAGTCTCCTTCGCTCAGGGGGGCGGCGGAGGTGAATGGTAACGGCCGGCGAGCGCCAGCAGGTGCAACCGATCGTCGGGGGCCAGGTACGGCATCACCAGGCTCAGCACATGGAAGGCGCCGCGCAGCAACGCGGCACCGGCGGCTTCCGGCTCCAGCGCGCGCCGCGGGTCGCGCACGTACTCGTAGCTCAGCCAGTACGTGAGCACGATGACCATCGCGGTGGCCACGGGGGCGAGGTCCTGCGCGCGCGGGTGGCCGGGGGCGGTTGCGGTGAGCCCGTCCAGCACCTGGCGCACGGCCCGTGTCTTGTGGTCCAGCAGTTGCTGGAAGCGCAGCTCGATGAGGCGGTTCTTCGAGAGCAGGTCGTTCAGGTCGCGGTACAGGAACCGGTATTCCCAGAGGCGTTCGAACAGCACGTGGAAGAACAGCCAGGCGTCCTCCACGTGATGGACCCCGTCGGCGGCATCGAGCAGACGATCGAGCTCGGCGGCATAGCGCTCGAAGAGCGCATTCACCAGCACTTCCTTGGCCGGGTAGTGGTAGTACAGGTTGCCCGGACTGATGTTCAGTTCCCCGGCCAGGGCGGTGGTCGAGACGTTCGGCTCGCCGAAGCGGTTGAACTGCTCCAGCGCCACCTCGAGGATGCGTTCGGCCGTGCGGCGGGGTTTCTTGGGGGGAGCTGGCATGGCGGCAGGGGCGTTGGAACGAATCTAGCAGCGACCGGGTCGACTCGGCCCTGGCGTAAGCCCGCAGCCGGGCACGCCCACGGCAGACTCCCTACAATCCGGCGCTCCATGCCTGCCATCTCCTTTCAGAACGTCAGCAAGACGTACGCTTCCGCCGGACGCCAGGTCCGGGCCCTCGATGGCGTGACGTTCGACATCGAGCCTGGCGAGTTCTTCGGCCTGCTGGGGCCGAACGGGGCGGGCAAGACCACCCTCATCAGCGTCCTTGCCGGCCTGACCGCCGCGTCCGGTGGCCACGTGGTGGTGCAGGGGCACGATGTCGTCGCCGACTACGCCGCCGCCCGTCGCAGCCTGGGGATCGTGCCGCAGGAGCTGGTCTTCGACCCGTTCTTCACGGTGCGCGAGACGCTGGTGATCCAGAGCGGCTACTTCGGCGTGCGCAACAACGGCGCCTGGATCGACGAACTGCTGGCCGGCCTCGGCCTCGCCGACAAGGCCGATGCCAACATGCGGCAGCTGTCTGGCGGGATGAAGCGTCGGGTGCTGGTCGCGCAAGCGCTGGTGCACCGCCCGCCCGTCATCGTGCTCGACGAGCCGACGGCGGGTGTCGACGTCGAACTGCGCCAGACCTTGTGGCAGTTCGTCGCCCGCCTCAACAAGCAGGGCCACACCGTGCTGCTCACCACCCATTACCTGGAGGAGGCTGAAGCGCTCTGCGGCCGCATCGCCATGCTCAAGCAGGGCAGGGTGGTGGCGCTCGACCGCACCTCGGCCCTGCTGGCCGGTACCGCCAGCACCATGCTGCGTTTCAAGCTCGACGCGCCGCTGCCCGCATCGCTCGCGGACCATGCGCGCGTCACCGGCCGCATCGTGCAGCTCAAGGCCCACGACGCCGCGGAGGTCGAACGGGTGCTGACCATCTTGCGCACGTCGGGCCTGCAGCCCGAAGACCTGGAGATCGGTCGGGCCGACCTGGAAGACGTCTTCCTCGAGATCATGCAATCCGAACCAGGAGCCGCGTCATGAGCACCCCCGGCCTGCTCGCGGGCACCCGCACGCTGCTGTACAAGGAGATGCTGCGCTTCTGGAAGGTGTCCTTCCAGACCGTGGCCGCGCCGGTACTCACCGCCGTGCTGTACCTGCTGATCTTCGGCCATGCCATCGGCGACCACGTCACGGTCTACGACGGCGTGGGCTACACGAGCTTTCTCATCCCGGGTCTCGTGATGATGAGCGTGCTGCAGAACGCCTTTGCCAACAGCAGCAGTTCGCTCATCCAGAGCAAGATCACGGGCAACCTCGTCTTCCTGCTGGTGTCGCCGCTGTCGCACTGGGCCTGGTTTCTCGCCTACGTCGGCGCCTCCGTGGCGCGGGGCGTCGTCGTCGGTTGCGGCGTGTTGCTGGTGACCATGTGGTTCGCGCCGCTGTCCCTGGCGCAGCCGCTGTGGGTGCTGCTCTTTGCCGTGATGGGCGCGGCGATGATGGGTGCGCTCGGCTTGCTCGCCGGGCTGTGGGCGGAGAAGTTCGACCAGATCGCCGCCTTCCAGAACTTCATCATCATGCCCATGACCTTCCTGTCGGGCGTGTTCTATTCGGTCAAGTCGCTCCCGCCGTTCTGGTACGAGGTGAGCCACCTCAACCCGTTCTTCTACATGATCGACGGCTTCCGGCGCGGCTTCTTCGGCGCGAGCGACGTGTCGCCCTGGACCAGCCTGCTCATCGCCGGCACGAGCCTGGTGCTGGTCTGCGGACTGTGCCTGCACCTGCTGCGCATCGGCTACAAGATCCGGCATTGATGTCACCGCGCGCCCGAACGCGTCGGCATCGGCGATAATCTCTCCCATGGCCGATCCCACCCCCGCCGAAGTCGAGCGCTACATCGCGCAAGGGCTTAACTGCGAGCACCTCCAGGTCGAGGGCGATGGCCGCCATTTCTTCGCCACCATCGTGTCGGTCGAGTTCGAGGGCGCGAACCGCGTGGCGCGCCACCAGCGGGTCTTCCAGGCGCTGGGCGATAGAATGCGCGAGCAAATCCACGCCCTGTCCATGAAGACGCTCACCCCCGCCGAATGGGCTGCTTCGGCCCCGTCGGCCTCCAACCACCACCACTGAACACGGCCGCAGGTTCCCCTGCGGCCAGCAGGCCTGCACCTCGGCGGGCTTGATGGTCGTGTGAGCCTGGGCCCCCGAAACCCATGGACAAACTCCTCATCCGCGGCGGCCGCACCCTGTCGGGCGACGTCGCCATCTCGGGGGCCAAGAACGCTGCGTTGCCCGAGCTGTGCGCCGCGCTGCTGACCGCTGACACCGTCACCCTGCAGAACGTGCCCGTGCTCCAGGACGTCGGCACGGCGCTGAAGCTGCTGCGCAACATGGGCGTGAAGGTCGAACGCGACGACGCGACGCCGGACGTCGTCTCGCTCACGGCCGAGCCGGTCACGGCCCGCGAGGCCCCTTACGAGCTGGTCAAGACCATGCGGGCCTCCATCCTGGTGCTGGGCCCGCTGCTGGCTCGCTTCGGCGAGGCACGCGTGTCACTGCCCGGCGGGTGCGCCATCGGCTCGCGTCCGGTGGACCAGCACATCAAGGGCCTGCAGGCGATGGGCGCCGAGATCACCGTCGAGCACGGCTACATCCTCGCCAAGGCCCGGCGCCTGAAGGGCGCCCGCATCACGACCGACATGGTCACTGTCACCGGCACCGAGAACCTGCTGATGGCTGCCACCCTGGCCGAGGGCGAGACGGTGCTCGAGAACGCTGCCCAGGAACCCGAGATCCCCGACCTCGCCGAGATGCTCATCGCCATGGGCGCACGCATCGAAGGCCATGGCACGCGGCAGATCCGCATCCAGGGTGTCGAACGCCTGCACGGCACGACCCACCGCACCGTGCCCGACCGCATCGAGGCCGGCACCTTCCTGTGTGCCGTGGCCGCCACCGGCGGCGACGTGGTGCTGCGCCATGCGCGCGCCGAGCACTTGGGCGCCGTGATCGACAAGCTCCGCGAGGCCGGCGTCACGGTGGAGGCCGTCGAGGGTGGCATCCGCGTGCGCAGCAGCGGGCGCCCGCGCGCGGTCAACTTCTCGACCAGCGAGTACCCCGCCTTCCCGACCGACATGCAGGCGCAGTTCATGGCGCTCAACTGCATCGCCGACGGCCCGTCGGTGGTCACCGAGACCATCTTCGAGAACCGGTTCATGCACGTCAACGAACTCGTGCGCCTGGGCGCCCAGATCGACGTGCACGGGCACACGGCCACGATCCGTGGCGTGCCGAGCCTGTCGGGTGCGACCGTGATGGCCACCGACCTGCGCGCTTCCGCCAGCCTCGTGATCGCCGGCCTGGTGGCCGACGGCGAGACCGTCGTCGACCGCATCTACCACCTCGACCGCGGCTACGACCGGATGGAAGCCAAGCTGCGCGGCATCGGCGCCGACATCGAACGGATCAAATGACGATGATCACTCTCGCCTTGTCCAAGGGACGCATCTTCGACGAGACCCTGCCGCTGCTGAAGGCGGCCGGCATCGAGGTCACCGAAGACCCCGAGAAGTCGCGCAAGCTCATCCTCGCGACCACGCGGCCCGATGTGCGGGTGGTGCTGGTGCGTGCCACCGACGTGCCCACCTACGTGCAGTACGGCGGCGCCGACGCCGGCGTGGCCGGCAAGGACATCCTGCTCGAACACGGCGGCCAGGGCCTGTACCAGCCGCTCGACCTCAACATCGCCAAGTGCCGCCTGAGCGTGGCCGTGCGCGACGACTTCGACTACGCGGCCGCCGTGCGCCAGGGCTCGCGCATCGCCGTCGCCACCAAGTACACGAACTGTGCGCGCGAGCACTTTGCCAACAAGGGCGTGCACGTCGACCTGATCAAGCTCTACGGCTCGATGGAGCTTGCGCCGCTCACGGGGCTGGCCGACGCCATCGTCGACCTCGTCTCCACCGGCAGCACCCTCAAGGCCAACCACCTCGTCGAGGTGGAGGAAATCATGAAGATCTCGTCGCGCCTGGTGGTGAACCAGGCCGCGCTCAAGCTCAAGCGCGAACCCCTTCGCGAACTCATCGACGCGTTTGCGTCAGCCATCGTGTGACACCATGACCGTCCAGATCCGCCAGCTCGCCACTCACGACGCCAACTTCGATGCCGCCTTCCAGCAGGTGCTGCATTGGTCGGAGGCGACGGATCATGCGATCGAGCAGCGGGTGGGCGAGATCATCGCCGACGTGCGCGCGCGCGGTGACGCGGCGGTGCTCGAGTACACCGAGCGCTTCGACGGCCTGAAGGCCAGCGCCGTCTCCGAATTAGAGATTCCCCGCAGCGAACTGCAGGCCGCACTCGAGAGCCTTTCGCCCGTGCGGCGCCGGGCGCTGGAGGCGGCGGCCGAGCGGGTGCGCGACTACCACCAGCGCCAGCTCGACGTGGCCGGTCGTTCCTGGAGCTACCGCGATGCGGACGGCACCCTGCTGGGACAGAAGGTCACGCCGCTCGACCGCGTGGGCATCTACGTGCCCGGCGGCAAGGCGCAGTACCCCTCCAGTGTGCTGATGAGCGCCGTGCCGGCCAAGGTGGCCGGTGTGGGCGAGATCATCATGGTGGTGCCCACGCCGGGCGGCGAGCGCAACGCGATGGTGCTGGCCGCGGCCGCGGTGGCCGGCGTCGACCGTGCGTTCACCCTCGGCGGCGCCCAGGCCGTGGCCGCGCTGGCCTATGGCACGGCCACCGTGCCGGCCGTCGACAAGATCACCGGCCCGGGCAACGCCTACGTGGCCAGCGCCAAGCGCCGGGTGTTCGGCAAGGTCGGCATCGACATGATTGCCGGGCCGAGCGAGATCCTGGTGCTGGCCGACGGCAGCACGCCGCCCGACTGGGTGGCGATGGACCTGTTCAGCCAGGCCGAGCACGACGAACTCGCGCAGAGCATCCTGCTGTGCCCGGATGCCGCCTACATCGCCCGGGTGAAGGAAGCCATCGACCGGCTGCTGCCCGACATGCCACGGCGCGACACCATCCGCGCCTCGCTCGAAGGCCGTGGCGCGCTCATCCTCACTCGCAGCATGGAAGAGGCCTGCGAGATCAGCAACCGCATCGCGCCGGAGCACCTGGAAGTGAGCTCGAACGATCCGCACCGCTGGGAGCCGCTGCTCCGCCACGCCGGGGCCATCTTCCTCGGCGCCTTCACGAGCGAAAGCCTGGGTGACTACTGCGCCGGCCCGAACCACGTGCTGCCCACTTCCGGTACCGCGCGCTTCTCCTCACCGCTCGGTGTCTACGATTTCCAGAAGCGCAGCAGCCTGATCGAGGTCAGCGAGGCCGGCGCCCAGGTGCTGGGCACGATCGCCGCCGAGCTTGCCTACAGCGAAGGCCTGCAGGCCCACGCCCGTGCCGCCGAGATGCGGCTCAAGTCCTGATCGGAGCGACGCATGACCGCATCGACCCTCGACGCCCGCATTGCCCGCTGCATTCGCCAGGATGTGCAGTCCATGCACGGCTACGCCATCCAGCCCAGCACGGGCATGGTCAAGCTCGACGCCATGGAGAACCCCTTCCGGCTGCCCGAGCCGCTGCGCCGCGAACTCGGCGAACGCCTGGCTGAAGTGGCCCTGAACCGCTATCCCGGCTCGCGCGTCGACGACCTGCGCGCTGCCCTCGCGCGGCACGTCAACCTGCCCGACGGCTTCGACCTCGTGCTCGGCAACGGCTCGGACGAGATCATCACCATGCTGAGCATGGCCTGCGACGTGCCGGGCGCCAAGGTGCTCGCGCCGCTGCCTGCCTTCGTCATGTACGACATGTCGGCGAAGCTGCAGGGGCTGCAGTTCGTCGGCGTGCCGCTCACGGCCGACTTCGAGCTGGACGAAGGCGCGATGCTGGCCGCCATCGCGGAGCACCAGCCCGCGCTCATCTACCTCGCCTATCCGAACAATCCCACAGCGAACCTGTTCGACGACGCCGTGATGGAGCGCATCGTGCAGGCGGCGCCGGGCCTGGTGGTGATCGACGAGGCCTACCAGCCCTTCGCTGCACGCGACTGGATGGCGCGCATGGCGCGCCACCCGCACGTGGTGGTCATGCGCACCCTCAGCAAGTTCGGCCTCGCCGGCGTGCGCATCGGCTACTTGGTCGGTCGTGCGGCGCTGATTGCCGAAGTCAACAAGGTGCGCCCGCCCTACAACGTGAGCGTGCTCAATGCCGAGGCGGCGCTGTTCGCCCTCGAGCATGCGGACGAGTTCGCCCGGCAGGCCACGGTCCTGCGAAGCGAGCGCGCGCGCCTGGTGGACGCCCTGACACGGCTGCCCGGCGTCCGGCCGTTCCCGAGCGAGGCCAACATGGTGCTCGCGCGGGTGCCCGACGCCGCGGCGCTGTTCCAGGCCCTCAAGGCACGCCGCGTGCTGGTGAAGAACGTCTCCGGCCTGCACCCGCTGCTGGCCAACTGCCTGCGCCTCACGGTCGGCACGCCGGAAGAGAACACCCTCATGATCGAAGCCCTCGAAGCGAGCTTGAAATGAACGCCCCCCGCATTGCCGACGTCTCCCGCAATACCGCCGAGACCAAGATCCGTGTTCGCGTCAACCTGGACGGCACGGGCGCGGCCAAGCTGTCCACCGGGATCGGCTTCTTCGACCACATGCTCGACCAGATCGCCCGACACGGCCTGATCGACCTCGAGATCGAATGCCAGGGCGACCTGCACATCGACGGCCATCACACGGTGGAAGACGTCGGCATCACCCTCGGCCAGGCGGTGGCGAAGGCCGTGGGCGACAAGAAGGGTCTGCGCCGCTACGGGCACGCCTACGTGCCGCTGGACGAGGCCCTGTCGCGGGTGGTGATCGACTTCTCCGGCCGCCCGGGCCTGCACATGCGCGTGCCGTTCAAGAGCGGCATGGTCGGCGCGTTCGATACGCAGCTTGCCTTCGAGTTCTTCCAGGGCTTCGCCAACCACGCCCTGGTCACCCTGCACATCGACAACCTGCACGGGGACAACGCCCACCACCAGTGCGAGACGGTGTTCAAGGCGTTCGCCCGTGCCATCCGCATGGCGCTCGAGATCGACCCGCGCATGGGCGACATCATTCCTTCGACGAAGGGGTCGCTGTGAGCCGCACCGTCGCCGTCGTCGACTACGGCATGGGCAACCTGCGCTCGGTGTCGCAGGCGGTGATGCACGTCGCCGAGGGCAGCGGCCTGGAGGTGGTGGTGACCTCGCGCCCTGAAGAGGTGCTGGCCGCCGAGCGGGTGGTGCTGCCCGGCCAGGGTGCGATGCCGGATTGCATGCGGGAGCTGCGCGAATCCGGCATGGAGGCCGCCGTGCTTCACGCTGCGGCCCACAAGCCGCTGATGGGCGTGTGCGTGGGCATGCAGATGCTGCTGTCGCGCAGCGAGGAAGGCCCGACCGACGGGCTCGGGCTCATCCCGGGTGACGTGCGCCGCTTTCGCCTGGAGGGCCGGACGCAGGCCGACGGCAGCCGCTACAAGGTGCCCCAGATGGGGTGGAACCGCGTCTTCCAGGCTCGTCCGCACCCGGTCTGGGGCGAGGTGCCGGACGGCGCCTTCTTCTACTTCGTCCACAGCTTCTATGCCCATCCCGACGATCCGGCGCACAGCGTAGGCGAAACCGAGTACGGCGTGCGCTTTACCTGCGCGCTGGCGCGAGATAACATTTTCGCGACCCAGTTCCACCCGGAGAAGAGTGCCGAACATGGCCTGGCCCTGTACCGCAACTTCCTCCGCTGGACCCCCTGACCGCCTGCTTCCGGGCGCCCCTTTCTCTCACCACCCCACTCTTCGGCCATGCTGCTGATCCCCGCGATTGACCTGAAAGACGGCCACTGTGTGCGCCTCAAGCAAGGCGACATGAACGCCTCGACCACCTTCGGCGAGGACCCCGCGAAGATGGCTCGCCGCTGGGTCGATGCCGGCGCCCGGCGCCTGCACCTGGTTGACCTGAACGGCGCGTTTGCGGGCAAACCCGTCAACGAGGCCGCCATCAAGGCCATCCTGGCCGAGGTCGGCGAAGAGATCCCGGTGCAGCTCGGGGGCGGCATACGCGACCTCGACACCATCGAGCGCTACCTCGACGATGGCCTGAGCTACATCATCATCGGCACGGCCGCCGTGAAGAACCCCGGTTTCCTGCGCGACGCCTGCAGCGCCTTCGGCGGCCACATCATCGTGGGCCTGGACGCCAAGGACGGCAAGGTGGCCACCGACGGCTGGAGCAAGCTCACCGGCCACGAAGTGGTCGACCTGGCCAAGAAGTTCGAGGACTACGGCGTCGAAGGCGTGATCTACACCGACATCGGCCGCGACGGCATGTTGTCGGGCATCAACATCGATGCCACCGTCAAGCTGGCCCAGTCGCTGAGCATCCCGGTCATCGCCTCGGGCGGCCTGTCCAACCTCGCCGACATCGACAAGCTGTGCGCCGTCGAGGAGGAAGGCGTCGAGGGCGTGATCTGCGGACGCGCCATCTACAGCGGCGACCTCGACTTCGAACAGGCGCAGCGGCGCGCCGACGAACTCAACGGCGCCTGACACGCTGCTCTCCCTCACGCGTGGTTCGTTCTGGCGGCCGCGTCTTCCCCCCAGCGCCATGCTCACCAAACGCATCATTCCCTGCCTCGACGTGACCGGCGGTCGCGTCGTCAAAGGCGTCAACTTCGTCGAGTTGCGCGATGCCGGTGATCCGGTCGAGATCGCCGCCCGCTACAACGAGCAGGGCGCCGATGAACTGACCTTCCTCGACATCACGGCCACCAGCGACGGCCGCGACCTGATCCTGCCGATCATCGAGGCGGTGGCGTCGCAGGTCTTCATCCCGCTCACGGTCGGGGGCGGCGTGCGGACGGTCGCCGACGTCCGGCGCCTGCTCAATGCCGGTGCCGACAAGGTCAGCTTCAACTCGGCCGCGGTGGCCGATCCTGACGTCATCCGCGAGGCCTCTGCCAAGTACGGCGCGCAGTGCATCGTGGTGGCCATCGACGCCAAGGGCCGGGCCGACGGCTCGGGCTGGGACGTCTACACGCATGGCGGCCGCAAGAACACCGGGCTCGACGCGGTGGCCTGGGCGCGCCAGATGGCCGAGTACGGAGCCGGCGAGATTCTGCTGACCAGCATGGACCGCGACGGCACGCGCATCGGCTTCAACCTGCCGCTCACGCGGGCGGTCAGCGACGCGGTGGATGTCCCGGTCATCGCCTCCGGCGGCGTCGGCACGCTCGAACACCTCGCCGAAGGCATCCAGGAAGGGCATGCCGATGCGGTGCTGGCGGCCAGCATCTTCCACTATGGCGAGCACACCATCGCTGAGGCCAAGGCGCTCATGGCGAGCCGCGGCATCCCGGTTCGGACATGACCGGCGTCGTGCGTGGCGGGCCGCCCCGCGAAGTGAGGGTGATCGGCGGCGCCTGGAAGCGCAGCAAGCTGCCGGTGGCCAACCTGCCCGGCCTTCGGCCGACTCCCGATCGGGTCCGCGAGACCCTCTTCAACTGGCTGGGCAACAACCTGGACGGCTGGCGCTGCGCCGACCTCTTCGCCGGTAGCGGCGCGCTGGGCTTTGAGGCGGCCTCCCGTGGCGCCTCGGCGGTCACGCTCGTCGAGCGCGAGGCCCGCCTGGTGCGCAGCCTGCACGAGGTGCATGGCCGGCTGAAGGCCGGCGACGCCGTGCGGGTGGTCGGCGGCGACGCCATCGCCTGGGCGGGGCGCCAGCCGGCCGACAGTTTCGAACTGGTGTTCGTCGACCCGCCATTCGACGCGGAACTCTTCATTCCGGCCATGCAGGCCGCGAGCCGAATCGCCGTCCCCGGCGGCCTGCTGTACCTGGAGGCGGACCGTGCGTTCGGGCCGGAGGACTTCGCCGGCCCGCCCCTGCGACTGCACCGCCACGGTCGCGCCGGAACGGTGCACTACCATCTGTTTCAGAAGGCGGAGCCCGGCTACACTGCGCCCGCACCGACTGCTGACCCGAAGGAGCCCGCTTGACTTCCGTGACCCGCCTCACAGCCGTCTACCCCGGCACCTTCGACCCCATGACCCTGGGCCATGAGGACCTGATGCGACGCGCCGGCCGGCTGTTCGAGCGGCTCATCCTCGCGGTGGCCGCCGGGCACCACAAGCGCACCATGTTCTCGCTGACCGAGCGCCTGGAGATCGCCCAGGAACTGGCGGTCAAGCATCCCAACGTCGAGGTCATCTCCTTCGACGGCCTGCTCAGCGACTTCGTGAAGGCCCATGGCGGCAAGGTCGTCGTGCGGGGCCTGCGCGCGGTCAGCGACTTCGAGTACGAGTTCCAGATGGCGGGCATGAACCGCCACCTGATGTCGGATGTCGAGACGGTGTTCCTGACCCCGAGCGATCAATACCAGTTCGTCTCCGGCACTTTCGTGCGCGAGATTGCCATCCTTGGCGGTGATGTCTCCAAATTCGTGTCACCCTCGGTCCTGGCTCGCTTGCAGGCGCGCGTGAAGGCAGACAAGACGGCCGACAAGCCGGCTTGAGCGCCTGCCTCCGGGCGCTTTGCTGCGACCGTTTGACCGTGGAACCCGACCCCCGATGGCCCTGAAGATCACTGACGAGTGCATCAACTGCGATGTGTGCGAGCCCGAGTGCCCCAACCAGGCGATCTCGATGGGCGAGTCCATCTACCAGATTGACCCGAACAAGTGCACCGAGTGCGTCGGCCACTTCGATGAGCCGCAGTGCGTGCAGGTGTGCCCGGTGAGCTGCATTCCGGTGGATCCGGCGCACGTCGAGGCCAAGGAATCGCTGTGGGCGAAGTACCGGCGCCTGAAGGGCGAGGGCTGAAGTCCATTCGGCTGAGTCAGCGATCTGCCGGGCCAAGGCCGGCCCTGTGATCGGCGACCGAGGTGCAGGCTCACCGGCACCGCGTCGCTGGCGCCTTGCACTTCAGTCGGGTCAACTGCCTCGCCTGACTTGAGCGCTGTTGGGCAGCGCCGCTTCGAAGGCGTCGCGGTGCGCCTCGATGTGGGCGCGATCCGCCGCATAGAGTGCCGCGTCGCCGCGTTCCACCAATCGCTGCAACCGCTCGTCGCCCCGGGCGGCACCTGTCAGCAGGTGGTCGGCCATGACCTGGACCCGGGCTGCCAGGACATCGACGAACCCCGTGGTGTCGAAAGGCCCGTACGCGCTCACGAAGCCGTGCAGCCGTCGCGCCTGTTCCGCCACCGTGCCGCGATGTTCCGGGTTGCCGGCCGCCATCAAGGGTGCGAAGCGGTAGGCGGCATAGGCGAGGTCCCAGGCACGCGGGCCCGGATGGGCGTGGTCGAAGTCGATCACGCCGCTCAATCGATCACCGTCGAACACGCAGTTGTAGGGTGCGAAGTCGCCGTGGCAGACAACCTCCACCGGTTCGCGCAGCGGCGCCTGCCAGCCCTCGCGCCACGATGACGCCACGCTGGCCGTGGCGTCATGCAAGCGGCGCAACAGCCTTGCGGCCTGTTCGAGCACTGTGTCCTCGCGCAGGTGCTCGGGCAGCGGCGCATGGCCCACGATGCCGGGCAGGTGGCTGAGCACCTCGCGGCCGGCGTCATCCATGCCGATCACCTGGGGCACCTCCGGGATGCCCTGCTGGTGCAGGTGGCCAAGCAGGCGGTGCACCTGTGGCGTCCAGGCGCCCGCCGTGCGACGCACCGTGCTGCCCACCTTGACGACGGTGGACTGGTTGCCGCCGTCGAGGGGCTGCTCTGCCGCTTCAGTGGCGGGTTGGGTATTCATGTCGGGTGGGAAGTGCATGCGCCGATGGATTCACGGCGTCGAGAGGGCGTTGAGCCCGACGGCATGTCACTGCACGGGCGTCGCAGCCGGGGCCGATGCGAGTGTCTGCGCCTGCTTGAATCGTCTCGTGCACGGCGTGCGACGGTCCCTTTGAGCGGGTGGCGTTTTGCTGGCATCGGCCGTCGCCCGGCCGGGGGCCGCGGGCGTGGCGCAGCAAGGTGATTCATCGACAGGCGTCCGTCCGCGGCCGCTTCCGCTTGTCGCAGCGGCCGGGCCGTTCGATCTCAAGCCCCTCGAACGGGACGCGGACTCGTCCGAAGGGCCCGGACAGGCTTCCGGCCCGGGCTGGGACGCTGCCCGGCGTGCTGGCGCCGGGCGGTGTCAGGCGGGCCGCTGCCGCTTGGGCACGCGCTGCAACACCCTGCGCTTCGGCCAGCTGCTCGGCGTCGCGCCCGTCGTCCACCTCGAAGAACTGCGGGTGCTCTCCCTTGCAGGGTGTCTGCGAATACTCGCTGCCCCGTGGGCCGCACCGATAGATGCGCTCGGCGTGCGCAGCGTCGGAAATTCCGGCGCACACCAGGAGCATGGCCAGCACCGCGCCCGGTGGGGCTGCGCCCGAATTCGGGCGAGGCAGCGACGGACGGGCGCAGCGCAGGTGAGCCATCAGGCGTCCGGCGTGGCGGGACCCGCCGGCCTGGCGTTGCCCTCGGCCGCCGGCGTGGCGGCCGGCGGCCGAGGCGGCTTGGGGCGGGGCGGTTTGGCGTTTAGGCGCATCGTCGCGCGCTCCATGTCGGCTGCCAGGAGCAGGTCGAGGGCGGGCAGGGTGCGCTGGATGGCCTCGTGAATGGCCTCCCGGGCTTCCGGCTTCGGCTTGCGCAGCACGTAGTCGACCACCTCGGACTTGACGCCGGGATGCCCGATGCCGAGGCGCAGCCGCCAGTAGTCCGGGGTACCGAGCTGGGCGTGGATGTCGCGCAGGCCGTTGTGGCCGGCATGCCCGCCGCCGAACTTGAGCTTGACCTGGCCGGGGAGAAGATCGAGTTCGTCGTGGGCGACCAGCACCTCGCCGGGCGCGATCTTGAAGAAGCGGGCGAGGGCAGCGACCGACTTGCCCGAGAGGTTCATGTAGGTCTGCGGCTCGAGCAGCCACAGCGGGCCCTCGGGCCGGTTGACCCGCGCGACCAGACCGAAGTAGCTGCGCTCGGGCGTGAGCGACGCCTTGAGCTCGCGCGCCACCGCATCGATCCACCAGAACCCGGCATTGTGGTTCGTGGCTTCGTACTCTGCCCCGGGATTTCCGAGGCCCACCAGCAATCGAATCATTTGGCGATTATCCCTTCAGCGTAGTGCTCACTGCCGGCCGCGCCTGCGGTTTAGGCAGCCGCGCCGTAGTCGCTCGGCCTGCCTGGTGCCGCGCGCGTGGCCTTACCGACGTGTGCCCATGAGCGCCAGCCCGGAGGTGATCCCTTCCGGGCGAAAAAAAACCCCGCCGAGGCGGGGTTCGTCAGACGCCCGAAGGCTCTTCTTATTTCTTGTTCTGCTTTTCGGACTTCTTGGCCTTGCCAGCAGGTGCGGCCGGAGCGGTCACGACCGGCGCGATCTCGGCTTCTTCCACCGGGACCGAGGTCGACACGATCACGGGGTTCGGCTTGCCCTGGGTCACGACCTTGACGCCGGCCGGGAGCTTCAGGTCGCTGACGTGCAGGGCCTGGCCCTTGGTCAGCTCGTTCAGGTCGACCGTCAGGAACTCCGGCAGGGCCTTGGCCAGGCAGGAGATGCGCAGTTCGGTGACGACGTGGTTCACCAGGCACTTGTCGGTCTTGACGGCCGGCGAGTTCTCCTCGTTCACGAAGTGCAGGGGCACCTTCTTCGTGATCATGGTGGTGGCGTCGACGCGCTGGAAGTCGATGTGCAGCACGATCTGGCGGAACGGGTGCAGCTGGTAGTCACGCAGCAGGACCTGCTCGGTCTTGCCACCCAGTTCCATCTCGAGGATGGACGAGTGGAAGGCTTCCTTCTTCAGCGCATGGAACAGCGCGTTGTGATCGAGTTCGATCAGCGAAGGGGTGGCGCTGCCGCCGTAGACGATGCCAGGCACCTTGTCGGCCAAGCGCAGGCGGCGGCTCGCTCCGGTCCCCTGCAGCTTGCGCTCGAAAGCAACAAATTTCATGGTTTTCTCCAAACATGGAAGACGCCCGCGACCAGGCGTCAGGGTGGGCGTTGCGGCGAGGCCGCTCAGCCCGCTTGAAACAGCGCCTGTCGGCGCTGCCGTGCGGATCAGAAGTTGTTGTTCTGCTCCGCGAACAGGGAGGTCACCGACTCGCCGTCGGAGATGCGACGGATGGTTTCGGCAAACAGGAATGCGACCGACAGCTGGCGCACCTTGGCGCAGGCCTTGCCGTCCTCGCTCAACGGGATGGTGTTGGTGATGACCACTTCGTCGAGCTGCGAGCCCTTGATGCGCTCGATGGCCGGGCCCGAGAACACGGCGTGCGTGCAGTAGGCGTAGACGCTCTTGGCGCCGCGCTCCTTGAGCACCTCGGCTGCCTTCACGAGCGTGCCTGCGGTGTCGATCATGTCGTCCATGATCACGCAGTTGCGGTTCTCGATGTCGCCGATGACGTGCATCACCTCGGAGACGTTCGCCTTCGGGCGCCGCTTGTCGATGATGGCCAGGTCGCAGCCGAGCTGCTTGGCCAGCGCACGGGCGCGCACCACGCCGCCCACGTCGGGCGACACCACCACCAGATCGGGGTAGCGCTTGCTCTGCAGGTCGGACAGCAGCACGGGCGACGCGTAGATGTTGTCGACCGGGATGTTGAAGAAGCCCTGGATCTGGTCGGCGTGCAGGTCCATCGTCAACAGGCGCTCGACGCCGACGGCCTCGAGCATGTTGGCCACGACCTTCGCGCTGATGGGCACCCGGGTGGAACGGGGGCGGCGGTCCTGCCGGGCATAGCCGAAGTAGGGGATCACGGCCGTGACGCGGCGAGCGGAAGCCCGCTTCAGTGCGTCGACCATGATGCAGAGTTCCATCAGGTTCTCGTTCGTCGGCGCGCAGGTCGGCTGGACGACGAAGATGTCGCGCGCACGCACGTTCTGCTGGATCTCGATGGCGACTTCACCATCGGAGAAACGGCCGACCGAGGCCTTGCCGAGCTCGATGCCCAGGTGCGAGGCCATTTCCTGGGCGAGCGCCGGATTGGCGTTGCCGGTGAACAAGACTGTATTGAAAAGCACATTCCCTCCGTCGAGACTGGTTTGGGGCGCATCCACGGGCACAGCGCGCCCTTTCATATCAGCTCCGGTGTGCCATGGCGGCACGGGAATCAAAAGACGTTTGGCAGGGGAAGAAGGATTCGAACCTTCGCATGTCGGAATCAAAATCCGATGCCTTAACCAACTTGGCGACTCCCCTACACAGGTCGCCTGCTTGCGCAGGCCACCTCAAACCTGTTCGTCGGAAGCCCAACCCCGATGGGGATGCAGCTCCAGACTGCGGCACATTCGACCAACCCAACCCTCGGAAAGATCCGAAGGCATCGTTGCCAGGGGTTGATCACCTGTGCCCGCCCTTGCAAAGACCGCGCTGCCCGAGCCCGTCATCCGGCTGTTGCCGAACCGCGCCTGCAGCACCTCGGCGGCTTTCGCCACCTGAGGGCATTCCACTTCGGCGGGAGGCTGCATCACGTTGCTGCCGTACCCCTCCACAAGCTTCTGAATGCCTGCCTCATCAAGGAAGCCCTCAACTATATCAGGTACATGATCGCGAGCCAAGAGCGGACTCGCAAAAATTGCGCGAGTTTCGATGCTGGCTGCAGGTTTGACCACGGCGAACCACTGGCGGGGCAGGCTCAGCGGGGTCAAACGCTCACCGATGCCCTCGACGAAAGCGTTGTGCCCACCGATGAAGAAGGGGACGTCCGCGCCCAGCGACAAGCCCAGGGCCATCAGGCGGGACCGCGACCAGTTCAAGTCCCACAGGCGGTTCAGCGCAAGCAGGGTGCTGGCCGCATCCGAGCTGCCGCCGCCCATGCCGGCACCCCACGGCACCTGTTTGTCGATGGAGATGTCGGCGCCGAAGGCCGTTCCCGACGCTTGCTGCAGGGCACGGGCCGCGCGCAGGCACAGGTCGTCCGCGGGGAGTGCGGGGCCGAGGTCGTGGCGCTGAAGCAGGGCATCCGTGCGCCGTTCGAAATGAAGCGTGTCGCACCAGTCCACCAGCACGAACACCGATTGCAGCAGGTGATAGCCGTCCGACCGACGACCGACGATGTGCAGGAACAGGTTGAGCTTGGCCGGCGCCGCGACGTCGGTCAGGGTCGTGAGGCTCATGGTTCCACCTGGGCCCGCACGGTGACCTTCGGTGCCGCGGCCCGCTGTGCCGTCACCCATCCTTCAGACAACCGGCCGAGGCGCACGGCCCATCCAAGCTGGTCGAAGCCCGGTTCGGCGGGCGGCGAGGTGGGGGTGGCCGGCGCGCCAGGCCAGGGGCGTCCGCGCAGCCAGTCGAACAGGGCCGCTACCGGGAGACTTTCGCCCAGCATTTCGTTCGTCAGGCTGTCCAGGTCGGCATACCGGACCGTGCCGTCCGAGGTGGTCAGCCGCGTGTCACCCGGCGCCCAGTCGGCGCGGGCCATGAGCGTGCCGAGCGGAGATGAGAGGTTGAGACGTCCCGCGTCCGGGCTGCCCAGCAGCTCGAAGCCGGCGCTCACGGAGCGGGCCGGCTCCGTGCCATGGGCTTCCACCTTGACCGCCAGCCGTCCGGAGATCACGTCGCCCGCAGGAGCCGGGGGCGTCGTCGTGCATGCGGAGAGCCAGGCGGCAAGGCTCGCCGCCACCATGGCACGGCGCACGTTCACAGGTCGACCTTCAGGCGGGCGAGGGTGTCTCGGAGCACCTGGTTGCTGGCGTCCCGTTCGCGCACCTCGCGCAGCACGCGACGGGCCTCTTCCTGCTGGCCGGTGACCCACAGGAGCTCACCCAGGTGAACGCCGATTTCCACGTCGGGACGCAGGCGGTAGGCCTGCTTCAGCAGGCGCAGGGCCTCCGTCCGGTTGCCCAGCCGGTACTCCACCCAGCCGAGGCTGTCGGTGATGAAGGGCTCCCCCGGGGCGAGCTCGAGCGCCTTGACGATCAGTTCACGTGCTTCGGTGAGCCGCAGGTTGCGTTCGGCCAGCGAATAGCCGAGTGCGTTGTAGGCGTGGTGGTGGTCCGGCCGGATCTCGATCACCCGGCGCAGCAGGCGCTCCATGTCCTCCACCCGGTCCAGCTTCTCGGCCATCATGGCCTGCTGGTAGAGCAGCTCCGCATCGTTCGGGAAGCGCTTGCTGGCCTGGGCGAGCACGGATTCCGCGGCGGCCCACTGCTTGGCGTCGCTGTGCAATTGCGCTTCGAGCACGAGCTTGGTGCGAGCCGACTCGGGCTGCGTCTCCGGCGCCTTGCGCAGCACGTCGATCGCCTGTCGGAGCTTGCCCTGCCGGGCCAGCAGTTCAGCACGACGGGCCGCCACGTCGAGCGCCCGCTCGGGGTCGGTCACCTTGGCAAGCCAGGCCTCTGCGCCGGTGAAGTCGCGCTGCTGCTCAGCCGCTCGCGCGAGAAGGAAATAGGCTTGCGCGACGCCCTGGTCTTCCACGGGTTCGTCGCTCTCGCCGTCGCCGTCGGCATCCGCGGAGATCACGATCTGCTGGCCTGCCACGGCCGTGGGCGTGGTCGGGACGATGCTGCCGTCCTTCAGTCCCGCGAGGTAGCGGTTCACGGTGGCGGTGGCCTCGGCCGGGCGCTTGAGTTCAAGCTGCAGGGCGGCCAGGGTGAGCCACGGGGCAGCGATGCGGGGGTCGGCCTGCGTCACCGCCTCGAGCTGGGTGGCCGCTTCGCCGTAGCGCTGCATCGAGCTCAACACCCGCGCATAGAGGATGCGAATGGCCGACGCGCCCGGCTTGTGCTTGAGGTGGTCGAGCACGATGGCGTCCGCCTCCGGCCCCGAGGCCAGCAGTTCCAGCGCGAGCAGCGCCGGGCCGTCGGCGGCCGGCTCGTGGGCATGCGCCTCCCGGGCGAGCGCGATGGCCCGCTCGTTGTCACCGGCGGCCGACGCAATGCGCCCGAGCGTGACGCTCGCCGCCACGCGCGTGGCAGGCTTGTTGACCCACGGCCGCAGCACCGGCTCCAGCAACTGGAGAGTCTGCTTGCGATCCCGGTTGCGGGCGAACAGCCGGGGCAGGGAGGCGAAGGTGCCCGATTGTTCGGCCTCGGGCGTGAGTTCGAGCATCACGCGCGTGGCCGCTGCCGCGTCCGCATGGCGGTCGAGGGCGAGGAGCAACTGCACCTCGAAGCGCGTCGCCTGGACCGAATTCGGAAGCGCAGTGCGCCAGGCCTGCACGGCGGCGAGCGCTCCGGGGCCGTCGCCCATCTCGGACGCGAGGCCAACCGCGCGGCGGAAGAGGGATTCGTCGGAGGTGCGCCGGGCCGCATCCAGCATGAGCTGGTAGCCCATGCCCTTCTGGCCACCGCGCGCCTCCAGCTCGGCCATGAACAGCTGATAGAACAGCGGCCCGTTGAGTGGCGAGTTGTCGACGGCGGAGGCAGCAGGTTCGGCCGGTGTCGGAGGGGTGGCCGCCGACACGGAAAGGCTGAGGCCGGCGGCCATGGAGCACGCCAATGCGAGCGCTGCACGAGAGAAAAGGAAGTGGGCCCGCATGAGTGCTCCTGTCATCGTGAATGATTCTAGTGTCCTGTCCCGCAACGCCCCGGGCACCGTCTGCAAAGCCACCGGCCGGGCCGGGTGCTCGCCGGCTCGCCATAATCGCGGCCATGCCGGAGCTGCCTGAAGTCGAGACCACCCGCCAGAGCCTGGCGCCCCGGATTGCAGGCGCCGTGGTCACGGCCGTACGCCTGGGCAAGCCGCTGCGCTGGCCCCTGGGCTGCGAACCGGATTCCCTGGTGAACCGGACCGTCGGCGACGCCGTTCGACGTGGCAAGTACATCTGGCTGCCGCTCACCGGGGGTGGTCTGTTGATGCACCTGGGCATGTCGGGTTCCCTCGCGTTCAGCGCATCGGTGTCCGAACCGGCGGCGCACGACCACTTCGACCTCTTCACCACCCAGGGCACCCTGCGCCTGACGGACCCCCGCCGGTTCGGGGCGGTGGTCT
The DNA here is from genome assembly GCF_964253025.1 of Rhizobacter sp. LjRoot28. Lineage (NCBI taxonomy): Bacteria > Pseudomonadati > Pseudomonadota > Betaproteobacteria > Burkholderiales > Sphaerotilaceae > Rhizobacter > Rhizobacter sp. LjRoot28. Next base: position 3,554,926 of record NZ_CAXUQC020000001.1, on the reverse strand, counting down.
GGTCCACCGGGCTGGGGGTGCCTCCGGCCGCCAAGCTGCTGGCCGGCCTGGGGGTGGAACCCTTCGACCCGGCTTTCACCGGCGCGTACCTGCACGCGGCGCTGCAGCGCCGGCGGATCGCGGTGAAGCTTGCCTTGCTGGGGGGCGACATCGTCGTGGGCGCCGGCAACATCTACGCGTGCGAAGCCCTGTTCGCCGCCGGGATCGACCCTCGCTTGCCCGCCCACCGCCTGAGTCGCCCGCGTTCCGAGCGGCTGGCGGAGGCCATCCGGAGCATCCTCGCCCAGGCGCTGGCGCTCGGGGGCAGCACCTTGCGCGACTTCAAGGACGCGCACGGCATGGCCGGTGCCTTCCAGAACCAGGCGCGGGTCTACGGCCGGGAAGGGGAACCCTGCCGCCAGTGCGGAGCGCCCATCCGGCGCATCGTCCAGGGCGGGCGGTCGACCTTCTTCTGTGCGGTCTGCCAACGGCGCTGAACCCGAAAAAAGCCAAAAACACACATCCGCGCGCGAACATGGGTGTCCAAGTGTTTCGGATGCCCTGGCGAGCATCGTGCTTGCGATACCATGACCGACGCTTACCTGTCGGGCTCGTGTTTCCCCATGGCTTCTTCCTTTGCTGGCAGTCTTGATGCTCTTGGCCACTGGCGCGCCGGCCTGGGGCGTCGCCTTGACGAATTCAGCCACTTCCTGGGCGAGCACGACCTGGCCGACCCCGCCGCTGCCGAGGCGCTCGACACCCTTCGCCGGGGCCTGGTCAACGAGAAGCTCATCGTCGCCTTCGTCGCCGAGTTCTCGCGCGGCAAGTCCGAACTGATCAACGCCATCTTCTTCGCCGACACCGGCCGTCGGGTGCTCCCCGCCACGCCGGGGCGCACCACGATGTGCCCGGTCGAGCTCGGCCATGATCCCGAAGAAGCGCCGGCCCTCGCGCTGCTGCCGATCGGCACCCGCCTCGAAGGCCTGTCCCTGTCGGACCTGCGCACCCAACCCCGCGCGTGGACCCACATCCCGCTCGACGTGTCCCAGCCCGAGCGCCTGTCCGAGTCGCTCCAGGAAGTGATGCGCACCCAGTGGGTGAGCGTCGACGAGGCCCGCGCACTCGGCTTCTGGCAAGACGACACCCCTGAGGACAATCCGCCGGTCGACGACGCCGGCCGGGTGGAAGTGCCGGCCTGGCGCCACGCGATGATCAACTACCCCCACGCGCTGCTCAAGCGCGGGCTGGTCGTGATCGACACCCCCGGGCTCAACGCCATCGGCGCCGAACCGGAACTGACGCTCAGCCTGCTGCCCTCGGCGCACGCGATGGTGTTCATCCTGGGCGCCGACACCGGCGTCACCAAGTCCGACCTCACCATCTGGCGCGACCACCTCGGTTCGCCGGCCACGACGAGCTTCGTGGTGTTGAACAAGATCGACGCGCTGCGCGACCCCTTGGCCAGCCCCGAAAAGATCGAGGAGCAGATCGAGGCGCAACGCGCCAGCACGGCCCGCACGCTCGGCATGTCGCCGGAGCGGGTCTTCCCGCTGTCGGCCCGTCAGGCGCTGGCTGCCCGTGTCGACGGCGAGTCGGAAGCCCTGGAAGAGAGTCGCATCCTCGACCTCGAAGCCGCGTTGGGCGCCCAGCTGCTGCCCCAGCGCCGCGAGGTTCTCGAGCAGACTGTCGTCGACACCGTCATGCGCACCGAGGCCCTGGTGACCCGCCGCCTCGGCGACCGCCGTCGTCAGCTGGCCGAGCAGCTCCTCGAGCTGCGTGGCTTGCGCGGCAAGAGTGGCGCCAAGACGCGGCTGATGATCGAGCGCGTCGACGCCGAAACGCGCGAGTTCGAACAGTGCACCGCACGGCTCCAGGCCATGCGCATGGTGCACAGCCGCATGCTCAAGAACGCGCTCGTCGACCTGACGAGCGATCGCCTGCGCGAGGAAGTCGCCGAGATGCAGGCCGCCATGCATGCGTCGCTGCTGAACCTGGGCGCCAAGAAGGCGTTCATGGGTTTGTGCAGCCGCCTGCGCGAACTGCTCGAGGCCACCCAGACGCGCGGCAACGAGATCCACACGATGCTCACCGCGTCGTTTGCCAAGCTGAATGCCGAGTTCGGCTTCTCGCTGTCGGTGAATCCCATGCCCGACATGGGTCGCTTCATCCAGGAGCTGACCCTCATCCAGCGCAACTACGTGCAGTACCTGGGTCTCACCCAGGCGTTGCGCCTGTCGCAGGGCAAGTTCATGGAGCAGTTCCGCCGCATGCTGATGTCCAAGCTGCGCGTGGTATTCGAGAACGCCAGCGGCGAGCTCGAACTCTGGAACAAGATGGCGTCGTCCCAGGTGGACTCGCAACTGCGCGAGCGCCGCCGTGGATTCCGCCGCCGCCGCGAGGCGCTGGAGCGCATCCAGGCTGCCAGCGGCGAGCTGGAGCACCGGCTTGCCGAACTCGAGGCTCAGGACGCCCAGCTGCAGCAGCAGGTGGCCAAGTGCGCTGAACTCATCGAGCGACTGAAGCAGCATGCCCAGACGGACCCCGCCCGCACCGATGGCCCGGGCGGCGCCCTGCTCGACCTCGACCTGGACCTCGACCTCCGCGTTGCCGCCCAGGCCTGACCCGTCCGGCCCTGCTTCTTGTCTGCCGCGTTGGTGGGTTCCCCGTCCGATTCCTCCGGCTTTGCCCAGCCCTTGATCGAGTGGCAGCGCACGCACGGGCGGCACGCGCTGCCTTGGCAGCAGACCACCGACCCGTACCGCGTCTGGCTGTCCGAGATCATGCTGCAGCAGACGCAGGTGGCCACGGTGCTCGGCTACTACGAGCGCTTCCTGACGCGCTTCCCCGACGTGGCGGCTCTGGCGGCCGCGCCCCAGGACGACGTGCTGGCCCTGTGGAGCGGCCTTGGCTACTACTCCAGGGCGCGCAACCTGCACGCCTGCGCGCGTGCCGTGATGAGCGAGTTCGGTGGCGAGTTTCCCCGCACGAGTGCACAGCTTCAAACCTTGCCCGGCATCGGCCGCTCGACGGCGGCAGCCATCGCCGCGTTCTGCTTTGGCGAGCGGGTGGCCATCCTCGACGGCAACGTCAAGCGCGTGCTCACCCGGTTCCTGGCCTTCGAGGCCGACCTGGCCGTGGCGGCCAACGAACGGGTGCTGTGGGCTCGCGCCACGGAGCTGTTGCCCGAGTCGGGCATCGAGTCGTACACGCAAGGCCTGATGGACCTCGGCGCCACGGTGTGCCTGGCCCGTTCGCCACAATGCCTGCTGTGTCCGGTTCAGCCGGGTTGCCAGGGGCGGCGCGAAGGGCGTCCCGAGCGCTTTCCCATCAAGACCCGCAAGCTCAAGCGGGGTGTGCGCGAGAACGCCTGGCTCTGGCTCGTCTGGGATGACATGCTGTGGTTGTGCCAGCGGCCGGAGACCGGCATCTGGGCCGGCCTGTGGAGCTTTCCCGAGTTCGAGTCGATCGAAGCGCTGTGGACCCAGGCCGACCGCTGGCCGGGCGAGGCAACGCAGCTGGAACCGTTCACCCATGTGCTCACCCATCTCGACTGGACGTTGCACCCGGTGGTGTGGCGCCTGCCTGCTCAGGTGACGGCCAAGCGGGTGGAGGCTCTGACCGGCACCTTGCCCCAAGGCCGCTGGGTGACGGTGGACGAGGCGCTGGCCATGGGCGTGCCGGCGGCGCTGCGCAAGCTCGTGTTGCGCTCGCATGCTGCCGTGTTGCCGCCGGCGGCGTGAGCCTTCGGCATGCCGTGCCGGGCTCGGCACGCTTGGCAGCCTTGATTGATTGCGGAGACGCTCGTCTTGGCTCGCCCGGTCAACTCAGGTCGGTGCGCGAAGGCCGTGATGCACCGCACCGCGAAGCGAAAGAGGTCCACTCATGAAGAACAGCGAATGCAGGATCGAGCAGTTCCGTGCCGGCAAGCTGGTGCGCACCTTCACGCCCACAGGCGACGCCGCCCTGCCGTGGCGAATGAGCGTGAACGGCAGGCAGTATGCCCGGACGCACGGCTGGGTCTTGTCGAAGGTGTTGCCGACACTGGTCGACGGCTCGCCGGTGGTGACGAAGGTGGTTCCGCTGGGCGACCGAGCCACTTGAACGGCGCTGGGCGAACGGCAGCAAACCCCGGACCGGCCGCATCGGCCGAGCGCAAAAAGCCGGTGAATTACTTGACCACGCCCTTGCTGCGCAGGAAGTCATCCACCAGTTGCAGCCGGGCCGCCGGGTCCTCTAGGGCCATCAGGCGCTGCTTGGCTGCCACCGAGATCGGCAGGATCTCGCACCACCGGTTGGCCACCCAGCCTGCGTCCTCGAACCTGAAGGGCTTGAGGAAGGGCTCCGACCCCTGCTGCTTGAGCGTGCCGATGGCGTTGGCCAGGCCGCGCACGGTGTCGATCTGTGCATCAGAGGGCGCCACGGCGGCGTCGTCCGGGATGTCCCGGTAGGTGGCCTCCCAGAGGCCTTCGGCACCGAGCGTCTGTCCGGTCAGCTCGAAGCGGTGCAGCCCGCGTGCGCGCACATGGAGGATGCCGGCCTGCGCGGCATCGACTTCGAGCAGTTCGGCGACCACGCCAATCGGCTCGAAGGCGTTGGGGTCCACCGCCTGGCCCGGCTCGGTGGCCTGGCGCAGCGCCACCACGCCGAACGGCGTTCGTTCACGCAGGCTGCTGCTGACGAGGTCGAGGTAGCGCGCCTCGAATACCTTGAGGCTCAGGAGGCCGCCAGGGAAGAGCACCGCCTGCAGGGGCAGGAGCGGCAAGGTGGGGGCGGGGCTGCGCAAGCGCATCAGGAGGCGGGTGATCAATCGCGGGCGTCGAGTTCGCGGTGGCGGATGAGCGACACGCTGCGCTGCGAGAAGCGGCGGGCGAGGTGCTCGGTGAGGTAGACCGACCGGTGCTGCCCACCGGTGCAGCCGATGGCCACGGTGAGGTAGCTCCGCTGGTCGTTCTCGAACGCCGGCAGCCAGCGGGCGATGAAGGTCTCGATCTGCTGCATCATCTCGCCGACCTCGGGCTGGCCTTCCAGGTACTGGATGACGGGCTCGTCGCGGCCCGTCAGGGCCCGAAGCTCACGGATGTAGTACGGGTTCGGCAGGATGCGCACGTCGAACACGAAATCGGCGTCGAGCGGCACACCATGCTTGAAGGCGAACGACTCGAACACCAGCGTGAGCGCCAGGCTGCCCGCCTGCACCAGGTCGCGGATCCACAGGCGCAACTGGGCCGGACGCAGCTGGCTGGTGTCGACGACCGTCGAGATTTCGCGCAGCTCGGCGAGCAGTTCGCGCTCGAGTTCGATGGCGTCGTAGAGGGCGCGGTGGCCTTGTGGGTCGAGGTCTTCCTTGCGCCGGTGCGGCGAGGCGGTGGCGACCTGCTGCGACAGCGGATGCGGACGGCGGGACTCCGAGAAGCGGCGCACCAGGGCGTCGGTGCCGGCATCCAGGAAGACCGATCGGATCACGACGCCTTCGCCGCGCAGTTCATCGATGAGCGGCAGCAGATGCGGCAGTGAGCCGGCGCTGCGGATGTCCACCGCGATCGCGACGCGCCGCCGGGACCGGCCGTGTTCCAGCCGCAGGAAATCGCGCAACAGTTCGGGCGGCAGGTTGTCGACACAGAAGAACCCGGCGTCTTCCAGCGCATGCAGGGCCACCGACTTGCCAGAGCCCGAGATGCCGGTCACCAGGACGACCTCGTTGGGCGGGTTGGGCTCCTCTGGGGCAGCGGCGGGGGCGGCGGTCATGGTCGTTTTCGTGCGCGGGGGTTGGACGGTGGGGAAACAGGGGCGGCGTCGGCGGCCTCGCTCGCCACGGACAGCAGCTCCTGGGCGTGTGCGAGGCTGGTGCTGGACAGCCGTTCACCACCCAGCATACGGGCAATTTCGGCGACGCGGGTTTCGCCCAGCACCGGCGTGATGTCGCTGCGCGTGCGCCCCTCATGGGCCGCCTTGGCCACGACGAAGTGGTGGTCCGCGCAGGCGGCGACCTGCGGCAGGTGCGTCACCGCCATCACCTGGCGGTCGCGGCCGAGTTGCTTCATCAGGCGGCCGACGGTGTCGGCCACCGCGCCGCCCACGCCGGCATCCACCTCGTCGAAGATGAGGGTGCCGGCGGCCTCGCCGGTCGCAGCCAGCTGGCTGGTCGTCACGGCAATGGCGAGGGCGATGCGCGAAAGCTCGCCGCCCGAGGCCACCTTGGCCATCGGGCGGGGCGTGCTGCCGGCGTGGCCCGCCACCAGGAATTCGGCCGACTCGAGGCCGAACGACTGCGGCAGCTCCTGCTTGACCAGTGCCACCTCGAACACGCCGCCCGCCATGCCGAGCTGCTGCATGGCCGCCGACACGGCCTGGCTGAGCTTGGGCGCTGCCGCGCGCCTGGCGGCGGAGACCCGACGCGCCTCGGCGTCGAGTGCCGACTTGGCGTCCTTGAGCGCGGCCTCCAGGCCGGCCAGGTCTGCTGCCGCGTCCAGCGCGCGCAACTCGTCTTTCCACTGCTGCAAGGTGGCCGGCAGGTCGGTCGGCGTGCGCCGGTGCCGCTTGGCAAGACTCATCCACGCGGCCAGCCGCTCATCGAGTTCCTGCAACCGCTCCGGCTCCAGTTCGGCATGGTGCAGGTAACTGCCGAGGGTGTGGGCCGCATCCTGCAGCTGCGTCTGGGCACTCTGGAGCACGCCGACGACCTCGGCCAGCCGGGTGTCATAGTTCGACACCGCCTCCAGCGCATCGACGGCACGACCGGCCAGGCCATCGGCACTGGTGTCAGCCTCGCTGATGGCGTCGAGCGCCAGGCGGGCCGCGTCCATCAGCGCCTGGGCATGCGACAGGCGCTCATGCTCGGCGTTGAGTTCGTTCCACTCGTCGGCGCCCGGTCCGAGCTTGTCCACCTCGTTGATCTGCCAGGCCAGTCGCTCGCGTTCGCGTTCGAGGTCGGCCTGTTGGGTGCGGGCTTTCTCGAGCGCTTCGGTGGCGGCTTTCCAACGGCCCCAGGCCGAGCTCAAGGGGGCGGTGTCCACGCCGGCGTAGGCGTCGAGCAGGCGCCGCACCGACGCCGGGCGGGTCAGGCTCTGCCAGGCATGCTGGCCGTGGATGTCCACCAGGTGATCGGCCGCCTCGCGCAGCTGGGCCACGGTGGCCGGGCTGCCGTTGACCCATGCCCGGCTCTTGCCTTGGGCATCGATCACACGGCGCAGGAGCAACGTGTCGCCGGGTTCGAAACCGGCCTCGTCGAGCCAGGCCTGCAGGCTGGAGGGCGCGTCGAACTCGGCGGTGATCTCGGCCCGCGGCGCGCCCTCGCGCACCACGCCCGCGTCGCCCCGGCTGCCGAGCGCGAGCTGCACCGCGTCGATCAGGATGGACTTGCCCGCCCCTGTTTCGCCGGTGAGGACGGAGAACCCGCCCGAGAGTTCGAGCTCGAGGCTGGTGACGATGACGAAGTCCCGGATGGCCAGGCGGCGGAGCATGCGGTCTAGACCCCTGTGTTCCAGTGAAGCTTGCGGCGCAGGGTGGCGTAGTAGCTCCAGCCCAGCGGATGAAGGAAGCGCACCTGATGCGACGACCGGCTCACCATGATGCGGTCTCGCGGCAGGAGGCTGGCCATGCCCTGCATGTCGAAGTTCACGCTGGCGTCGCGTCCGTGCACGAGTTCGATGCTGATCTGGCCCACGTCGGGCAGCACGATCGGCCGGTTCGACAGGTCGTGCGGAGCGATGGGTGCCATGACCCAGGCGGCGATGCCGGGGTGCAGGATCGGGCCGCCCGCCGACAGGGCATAGGCGGTGGAGCCGGTCGGCGAGGCCACGATCAGGCCGTCTGCCCGAAAGTTGCCGACGAACTCGCCGGCGATGTCCACCTTGAGCTCGATCATCGACGAGGTGGGGCCGCGGCTCACCACCACGTCGTTCACGCCGAAGCCGTCGAAGATCATGCGGCCGTCGCGCCAGACCCCGCCCTCGAGCATGGTGCGGCGCTCCTCTTCGTAGTCGCCGGCGATCATGGGCGCCAGCGCTTCGGCATAGTGACCGATGGGCACGTCGGTGATGAAGCCGAGGCGCCCCTGGTTGATGCCCACGAGCGGCAGGCCGAACTGCGCGAGTTGGCGGGCGCTGCCCAGCATGGTGCCGTCGCCGCCGACCACGATGGCCAGGTCGCATTGCTGGCCCATCTGGGCGTGGGTGAGGGCGTTGTAGTCCGTCATCCCGGTGTTGAGCGCGGTGTCGTGCTCCAGCGAGACTTCCAGGCCCTGGCGCGTCAGGAACTGGGCGACCTCTTCCAGCAGCCCCTGGATGCCGCGGGCCTGGTATTTGCCCACGAGTGCGGCGTGACGGAAGCGTGCAGACATGCACAGAATTACACCACAGCCCCATGACAGGACCACCCCACGAAAACCGGCTTCGCCCGGGCCGTCCTACAATCCCGGCATGCTGGACGAGCGCGCGAAAACCCTGTTGAAAACCCTGGTGGAGCGCTACATCGCCGACGGGCAACCCGTCGGCTCCCGCACGCTGTCGCGCGCCTCCGGGCTCGACCTGTCGCCGGCCACCATCCGCAACGTGATGGCCGACCTGGAAGACCTCGGCCTGATCGCCAGCCCCCACACCAGCGCCGGCCGCATTCCCACCGCCCGGGGGTACCGGCTCTTCGTCGACACCATGCTCACGGCCCAGCCGCTGGACCTCGGCTCGGCCGCCGCCGCCATCGAGCAGCCGCAGCTCCACCCCGACCAACCGCAGCGCGTGATCGCCAACGCGGCGCAACTGCTGTCCAGCCTGTCGAGCTTCGTCGGGGTGGTCACCGCCCCGCGCAAGGTGAGCGTGTTCCACCACATCGAGTTCCTGCGCCTGTCGGAGCGGCGGGTGCTCGTCATCCTGGTGGCGCCCGACGGCGACGTGCAGAACCGCGTCATCGTCACCGCCCAGGACTACACCCAGAGCCAGCTGCAGGAGGCGAGCAACTTCCTCACCGCCCAGTACGCCGGCCTGTCCATCGAGCAGGTGCGCGAGCGCCTGAAGACCGAGGTCGACGCGCTGCGCGGCGAGATCGCCGCCCTCATGCAGGCCGCCGTGCAGGCCGGCAGCGACGCCATGGCCGACAGCCAGGAGCAGGTCGTCATCTCCGGCGAGCGCAACCTCCTCACGGTGCAGGACTTCTCCAGCGACCTCGGCTCCCTGCGCAAGCTCTTCGACCTCTTCGAGCAGAAGACCCAGCTCATGCGCCTGCTCGAGGTCTCCAGCCGCGCCGAAGGCGTGCGCATCTACATCGGCGGCGAAAGCCGCGTCGTTCCCTTCGAGGAACTCTCCGTCGTCTCCGCCCCCTACGAGGTCAACGGCCAGATCGTTGGCACCCTCGGCGTCATCGGCCCCACCCGCATGGCCTACGACCGCATGATCCAGATCGTCGACATCACCTCGCGCCTCGTGACCAACGCGTTGAGCAACAAGTAAGTCGCTCGCCGCGGGGCTGGCCCACGTCCCTGCCTACAATGGCGCCCGTCGGGCCGTTAGCTCAGTTGGTTAGAGCGGAGGACTCATAATCCTTTGGTCGTTGGTTCAAGTCCAACACGGCCTACCAACACTTCTCCTATGAAAAGCGGCATTTGTTGCCGCTTTTTGTGGCATCAGGAAGTCGTTCCATGTGCAAATCTGTGCAGTCCTCGTGCACACGACACACGCACGAAGAGGAACGACCATGCCCATCAAGCTGCCCAACGGCAAATTCCGCGTCCAGATCCGCATCAAGGGTCACCCGCGCATCGACCAGCTCTTCGAGACGAAGAAGGCCGCCACTGACTTCGAGAAGGTTGAGCGCGGGCGCATCGAGAAGAATGCGCCGCTGTATACCTTGGAGATGACCTTCCTCGAGGCGTGGACGGCCTACCGGGGCTCGATGCTGTTTCGGGCCAAGAAGGCCACCACCCGCGCCACCGAGGAGTCACGCATCGAGCGCGCGCTCAAGGAACTCGGTGCGTACTCGCTCGCCCAGCTGGTCGACGGGCAGGTCATTGCGCGGTTCAGAGACGACCTCGGTGCCGAGAAGGTGAAGGTCATGGTGCGCAAGCCCGAGGCAGTGCCAAAGAAGGCGTCCAAGGCCAAGGCCGGCAAGACGCTTGCAGCAAGCAAGCCCAAGCTCGTGCCGGGGCATCGCCGTGACGGGAAGAAGGACGGCACGCTGTCCAACGACGGGCAGCGGCTGGTGCTCGCGGCCGTCTCCTCGGTCATGCTGTGGGCCGTGGAGAACCGCATCATGGTCTACAACCCCGTGCGCGGTCTGAAGAAGCCCAAGCCGGGACTGCGCGAGCGGCGGATGGAACGTGATGAAGAGCTGAACATCTTTCTTCTTGCCAAGAACGCCACAGAGGCACACAAGCAGCGCCACGAAGATGCGCGGTTCGTTGCCATTCAGCGCGAACTCGGTTGCAGGCCCGGAGAGCTCAGCGGGTTGCTGCGACACGACATTGACCTCGCAGCGCGAGCGCTGAGGTTCCGCGACACCAAAAACGGCGACACACGCGTCGTACACGTGATCCGCGAGGCCGAGGTCTTAATCGACCTCCAACTCATCCAGGCGGAGTTGCAGCATCCCGACTCGCCCTTCCTGTTCACGTCCCTTGCGACGAAGGGGGGTTCTCCGGTGCGGTTTCAGTACACCTCCGCCATCAAGCGTCTTCGAGAGGCCGGCGTCGTGGACGACGACTTCTATGCCCACGCAGCCCGCCGGGAGCATTGCTCGGCAGCCTTCGAGGCCGGCCTGCCCATCGAAGACCTGCGGAAGCAGACAGGCCATCGTTCGGTGAAGGCCCTTGAGGCATACAACAAGTCTGATGGCTTGCATCCGGACGCTCGCGCGCGGGTCGACGCCGCTGCAACTCTCAGAACGGCCGAGCGCTTCAGCGACCTCGCAGCTGCGCTGGGTGTGTCGGAGGAGCAACTGCGCGAGTTGCAGCGATTGAATGCCGCCGGCCCGCTGAGGCTGGTCGGCGAGACGCTCCAACAGGCCAGGGTGGCCAAGGCGATGCGCCGCCCGGTCTCTCCGATCGTGCCGAAGTCCACCGTCGCGAAGTCGACCGCACCGAAGTCCACGAGAGGGAGTTGAAGCGGCAGCGTCGGGTGCAGTCGTTTGCGGAGGAGGGGGAATTTCAGGGGCGCCTTCGAGATGTCTACACGTAGTGAGTCTGCAGATGCACGGCTCACTAAGGACATCAACACACAAGGAACTCTATGAACATTCTGGACACCCTCGAGACCGACTTCGAGTGCCCGCTGCTGGTCTACACGACCTCCCTCGAGACGATGCCGGCGATGACAGTCGGCAGCACGGCGGGCGACTTCAGGCTCCTCGAGGCACCTGTGGTCCGCGTCGCAGCCCCAATTGCGATGCTGCGCGGCGGCCGGCGTGAGGGCGGCAGCATCACGCGTCACGCTTGGATGCGCAATGGCCCCGAAATGGTTGGCGTCATGATGGCGTACATCGACCAGCACTTCGCCGCCGCCGTCTTCGACCTTGGCGAACCGATGGCACAGGAGTCGGCACGCGTGGCGCTCATCGAAGGTCGCACGCGCTTCAAGCTCTGCCACGGCAGCGACGAGGTACTCATCACGCCGTCGCTCACGATGGACTGTCAACTGGCGTTCGAAGAGGCACAGGCCACGCAGCCCGCCACCTTCATGAGCTTCATGAATGCCATGGCTTCGCTCACGAGGTCGTTCGCGCGTGCCGAGACCTTCATCGGCATGGGGCTCGACCCCGAGCGGCTGAAGTCGGTGAGCGTCTCGATGTGCACTCCGGCGGCGGCGCCGAGCGACACACGGGTGATGGAGGCCAAGCGTCAGCGAGGAGAGAGCTGCCACTGAGGGCAGGAAGGCAAATTCAGGGGCCGTGCCATGCACGGCTCCCTTTTTCTCGCCTCCGATCGGCATAAACATCTGTGTCTACACGCGGTCTCACCCACTTCATGGAAGGAAGACACGTGGACATGAACATCGACGAAGCCGCAATTCACGCGGATTGGACAGAGGACCTCGCTGAGACGGTCGACGAGCTGGCTGGCCTGCTGGAGTACCTGCTGCCAATCGTCCACCAGCAAGAGCCGGCAGAAATGGCGACGTTGCTGATGGAAGCACTGGCCGATGCCCGCGAACTGATGGGTCGTGTGGCAGACGACACCCGGCTTGAAGGAGTCACGTTCCACTGAATGTCCTGCTTGCAATGACAAAGGGGCCCGCGGAAGTGGGCCCCTTCTGTTTGGGACGTGCGACTACCCCTTGAGCACCACTTCGTAGCCGTCTGCCTGTGCAGACGCCACCGCGGGGCTGGAGCGAAACCCACGCAACAGCCGGTTGACCCGGCCGGGGTGGTGGCCGCTCATCAAGGTCGCCACATGACTCCCGCGGTTGGCCACCAGGCCCTCAAGCGGCCGATGGCGCGCCCAGTCCGGGATATGCCGGCGCGCGACGCTGAGCGTCACGGCCTCGCCTGCAGGAGGTTCCACCCAAAGTCCCGCCGTCGCGCCACGGTAGGGCAGCAGAGTGCGCGGTACGACGTAGCTGACGCCACCATCCTCGGAGAACAGCGACTCGCTGAGCACATCCGGGAAGCGCTCGCGCCACTCGTCCACTGCCACAATGAGTTCACCAAAGCGGCCCGGGTCGCAGAACTCGCCGCGCCGCGTGCCCAAGGGGTCGAACCGGCGGTCGCCGAAGCGCTCGACCAGTGACTGCTCAAGCTCATGACGGACCACGGGCGTCACAGCCAGGATGACCCAGACAAAGGTCGCGGGACGGGTCGGCTTGCGTCGCGGTCCCACGCAAGGAACTGCGACGCGCACGCGCCGCTGCACACCGCGCAGCACGTCGGCCACGTCTTTGGACTGAACCATCGACGCGCCGACCTTCAGCTGGCTGCCCGTCGCGCTGGTGGCGTACGCGATGTAGACCGCGCTCAGCCGAAAAGGTGGGGACGCGTAGTCGTGTGCGTTCATGTTTGCGTTCTTGTCGTGTAGCAGGGCCATAGAGCCTCCTTCGTTGGTGGTGGGGGAATGCGTTCAAGGACGTCGCCGAGTTTTGGTCTTGGTCCAGGCGTTGAACTTGCGGATGGAACTGGCGCGCTCGATGTGGCGGTAGGCCTTGGCCACCGTCTCCACGCGGTCGCCGAGCAAGTCGGCGACGGTCCCGTAGTCCTCGGGGTGTTCCATCAACCAGGCCGTGGCCAGCAGGTGGCGCCAACCGTGGCCACGGAACCCGGCACAGCCCGGGATGTAGCGCTCGGTGAGCAGCTGCAGACGGTCCTCGAGGTTCTCGCAGGGGCGCGTTGGATCCCAGCGCGAACGGCCGACGAAGAAGAACACGGAGGGACGTCCGGCGAGAAGGATGCTTCGGCCTTCACGCACGTAGCGGTCGAATGCAGGTGTGACGACTGCGTCCAGGTCGACTCGCAGGCCTTTGGCCATCGTGGTCTCGCCGTTCTTGTAACGCTCGTCGCTGCACTGAAGGCGCCAGCCGGACGCAACTCGTACGAGGTTCTGGTCCGTGCCCTTCCCGAACTCGAGCGCCGTGAGCTGCCCGATGCGCAGCGGGTTGGCCATCAGCAAGGTCACCAACGCGATGTCGCGCTGGTGGGTGGCCCTCAGGATGGGCTGGGTGGAAGCGGGCATGTCGGCTTCCATGCGGTCGAGCATCTGGAGCAGGGCGGCCACAGGGTTGCCGGAGTCGAGCAACGGGCGGAGCGCCTCCTCCACGTCGCGGGTCGGCTTGGCCGACTGCGCGACGGTCTTGGTGAAATCCTTCAGGCGCTCGAAGGTCCGCGCGCAATGCTCGGCCCACGTGCTGCCTTCGCGGCGCAGGTCCGGTGCCGCGTCCACCAGCCAAGGAGATTGGGTCAGCCAGCCGGCTCGCGGGTGCAGCAGCGAGTTGACGACGTGAAGGAAGGTGAGGGCACCAGTGTTCACGGAGCCGGCGCGCGCGGCGCGCCAGTGGACGAAGGCGATGACGCGCTCGGCATCGGCGAGTCGGGCCAGGGTCTGCGTCTGTGCCGCTGACAACCCGGCTCCGCCGCGGCGAGGGTCGAGTTGGAGCCAGCCCAGGTACTGGCGCAGCTGAACCCACACCGCATGCGCGCTCGGCGACACGTGGCCCTTGGGCAAGGTGCAGCACCACCCCGGCTTCAGCGGCTTGCACATGCGGGCGGGCTTGGAGCGCCACTTCGCCCGTCGCTCGCGGCGCAGGGCCGGGAGGTCGGCGGTCTTGTAGGCCAGCAGTTGTCGCCACTCCTCCTGCAGTGGCTCGCTCGCCGCGTGCAAGGCGAACGGCTGCTCTTCGAGCCGGGCTTTGACGTTGGCGCGGAAGCGGGTGTTCGCCGTGCGACGCGCGACGCCATAGCCCACGGGGATGGACGCGCGGCTCGGGAGTGCGGCGAGCAAGGTCCCGGCTCTCAAGCCAAGACTCGCCTCAAGCTGCGGCAGGTGCTTGCGGAGTCGCCCGGGCGACGCAATGCCACGACGCCATTGCCCGAGCGACAGCGCGCCGATCCCCGAGTGCTCCTCGAGCCAGGCCAGCGAGCGCCCGGACTCCGTGATGGCGCGGTCGAGCAGCGAGACGAAGGACGACGTCGCGCCGGCATGCTTCGCGGCAAGCTGCTGGATGCGCCGCAGATGCGAGCAGCGGGAGCGCACAGTCGACGCCGCTGTGCCTCGCTGCTTCTCCCATGCCTGGTACGCGCTCAGCGCGGCGACAAAGCCATCGGCCAGCTCGTCGCCCACGCGGTCGGTGTCATGCTTGTCGACGGACTGCATGAAGCTGCGCAAGGCAGTTCGCCGGTTGCGCGTGACCGGCGAGTCGACGGGCTGGTCAGAGTCCGCATGCGCGTCGATGTCTCGCAGCACGTCGAGCAGAGCGGCGTAGGTTAGAGGCGGTGGTTCCGCATCGGGCATGACGACGCTGTGCACCTCTTCGGCTGCTTCGGTCATGTCTGGGGTTCGGTCAAGCGACATGGTTTGCTCCCAAAACCACGTCTAGGCAGATTCGCGAGGCGGTTGTTATTTGCGACACCTTGCGTAACAACGCCCGGCGCGCCGGCCCCGGACAACGCCCGTAGGCGCTGTCCGGGTTGAAGATTTCCTTCTCGAAGGCGCACTACCCCGTGTTGTTACGCGCCGCCTGATTTCTCTGGAAGTGGGTGGCGTGAATGACTAGCGTTTGCCTACACGTAGCTCCTCAACTACGGAGCCACCCATGCCCCACTTAAGTATCCGATTGCCATATGGCATCGTTATCAAACGCGACTCACGCGTTTGCACGCATATCACGAGCGAGTTGCGCGCGGAGTTCGTTGACCCTTCGAAGGACTTCGACTCGCACGGGGAACTTGCTGCGCATGCAATGGAGTCGCTGCTCGTCGCGCTCGTCACCGAGGGGATTGACATCGGTACACCCGCTGCAAGCGCCGCGCTTACCGCGGCTGCGGAGGCCATTGCCGAGTACTTGGTTCGCCTCGAAGACTGACGAGCCGCTGCGTGATATCGAAGGCCTGGCATTGCGCCAGGCCTTCGCGCTTTCAAGGCATAGACTTGACCGGAGTCGGCAGAGGTCGGTTGTGGCCTCACCGTGTGTCTCCCGCCAAGTTCGGACAAAAGGGTGCCGAGAGGCGGCTCTGGCAGCGCCAGCCCGCGTTGGTGAGCCTCGCACTTGCCTCAGCCGTCGAGAGGCTCAAGTCTTTCCCTATGGACGTTTCGTAGGCATTGCGGTCCAGAACGGAATCGAAACATTCTCATACTCGGGCGCGAGCACTTTCCCAACATGCTCGGATCTTGTGGGTGCATCCAAGATCACTTCGGAGACGAACGTACCCAGAGCATCCTCAAGAAAGGAGTTCATCGTGCGAAGCAAATCGATCATCTGCGCGACAAGGGGATCAACAGCATCGCGCAAATCTTTCGCTCCGTACTGCTCGAACATCCAAGCCTGGGCAACCGCATCTGCTCCGTCGTAGTACGTGTTGCCCGACTTTTCACCGAGAAAGACGATATCGTCCACCCATGATTCGTCAGGTACTAAATGACTGCTCCAGCGCTCGAATGTCGGGAAGTGAAATCCCATGCCATTCCGAAGTGGCGATAGCCATGGTGCGCTGTTGACCGCGGCATTGAGTTCCTTCAACCTGTTCAGGCCATTTGGCATTAGGGGAAGTACAACCTCGCGGAGGGTCTGTGCAAGCGCCTTTGTCTCGCGGATCGCTTTGCTCGCTTCCCAGATCTTTCCACTTGCTAGCCGAAACAGGAACATGGCTTGGCCAAGTTCGGGTCGGACTCGTGCCGGCCGCCGGTCATCGTGTTTCGGAAGCGAAAAGCCAACGATCTTCTGTAGGCACACTAGTTCGTTGAAGATGTGTCCCAGAAGGTAATACGCAAATCGTTGCTCGTCGGTGAGCTTCTTGATCGCATCAAGCGGCACGTTCAAGGCATACATGTCCACACTACGACTCTTCATTTTCTTGTCTCCTTACCGGTGTGCCCAAGTTTCGTCACCGCCGGCCTACGTGGCGTGATCTTGAGGCGTCCCTGTCGGCGCGCATGCGAACCCTGCTTCCAGTATTTAAACTGCGCGCCAGACTTTCTCGGTCTCAATGACCTCGACAAACTGATTTGCGCTGAACCCCTGCGGATACAAAGTGGATCGACGGCGCGGCGGACCGTCACCAGGAACTTCGTCCATCTCAGTTTGACCCGACAGCAGCAGCTCATCTGGATCACCTAGCAAATCTGCATCGTCGCGCAGGGCGATCAAAAGCTCCTCGACCGAGATCTTTAGGAAACCACTGAAGCGCAGATGATCTCGCTCGATGGAGGTATCGGCGATCCAGCCGTGGCAACCAGCTAGCCGCCCATCAGGTTCTATGCCCAGGCCGGCCCGGAGTGAGACGTCCTGAGCCACCGCCTTGGTGACGACATCGACCTTTCGCGCCAACTGACGTCCAGCCTTGCGTAGCGTCGTCGAGGCATGCAGCCACGCATCGCGCTGCGATCGCCGGAGGAACGTGGACTTGACCTCCAGTACGAAGAGATGCCCATCGCGTGCTGCAATCAGATCGACTTCGCCTGCCTCACGGTGCTCAGCCGGCGGCTGCCAGTTCGGCAGCACCTTGAACCCGCGTTCGCGAAACAACTCGGCCAGATTGCTTTCAATCCTTTGGGTCTCCGCGCGGGCTTCGCCTCTCCGTGCACCCAAACGTCTTAGGTTGTTGATGGCCGCCGTGCTGTTGTTCTGCATGCCGACGATCCAAGGCAGTTGAACCAGGTGGCTGCCGAACTTCAAGACGGGGCGCTCGAACAGATGCGGCTCCAGCGCCGTCGGCTGGCTCTGCAGTCGCCTCACCATCGCGCCGAGGTCATAGGTCCAGAAATCGAGTATGGCCGCCGCCACTCGTGGACTGCCCTGGAGAGATTCCCGCGTGACGGTCCATCCTGTGATGTTGCGGATCTTCTCCTCGCGATCTGACCATGTCAGAGGCAAGCGATTCTGGTATCCGTCGCGAAGCCCATACATGGCCAGGTCGCGCAAGCCAGTGAGCCAATCCCCAGCGGCACGGCGCCGCTCGGCGAAGGCCAAGAGGAAGTCACGCAGGAAATGTGCGGACATGAGGTTCAACGCCAGCAGTGCCTGAAACAGGGGTGCGCTCTCGCCGGACTCCGTCGTCACCACCTCATCTATGCCGTAGACCTCTTGCAGCCGTAGCTTTCCCTGCGTCGCGTGTATCCAGGCAAGTCGGTTGGCATCCTGGTTCTTAGGCCGACCCATCCGCTCGCGTGAAGCATCGGACTTGAGGAAGTCGTCCAGCGCGCGATAGAACCAGTAGCCGTGCAAGCTCGCGAGCTTGCGACCCTCGCGTTGCCACGCCGATCGCCAGCTGACATCGACTTCGACGATCTCCAGCCGTTGGCCGAGGCGTTCAAACCGGATGCCGTCGTCATAGCTGAAGGCGTCTGCGGAACGACTGATGAACTCGTTCAGTTCGATCTGTGCGTCAATCAACTGGCCGACGCTGGACAACGTCTCAAGCGCCTGGCTGTACCTCAAGCCGCTTTCGTTGAACAGGATAGGCCTGAGGTTCTGCACAAGCGAAGCGCCGATGGCATCGTCGCTAAGTGCCTGTGCAGCCTCTGGCGTGGTGCGCAGTTTCCAGGTCAGAAGGTGAGCGATGGCGTCCCAGGCTGTCTGGTGTTCGGTGTCGACAGATGGACTGGCGGGACGGTGGAGATCGGTCGGTACCAGGCGTTCGAAGGCGTACAAGCTGGCATACAGAAGCAGGTCGAACGTCGACAGACCAGCCAGCGATGCCTTCAGCATCTCGACCAGCGCCACACGCTCGCAGTGCGCGCCATCGAAGGTGTCGAGGACCTTGCACAGTTCCGCCAAACCGTCATGCCCTACAGCAGCGTTGCGAAGTTCGGTGCTGCGCGGTGAATGCTGAGTCAACACCAAGCCGGAGTACCGCACGGCACGCGCCAATGTCTCCGGTGCGATGTCGGCAACCTGTGCCAAAAGACCATCGATAGCGACGGGTTCCTGACCAAGATAGCGGGCAAGGGCCAGAACCATGGGCTCGGACTGCCAGATGTTGTCCGGACACCCGTTCACCGTTGTGCTCGTCCAAAACCAACGGTCCCGTTCCTTGCGGGTCGTCTTGTGCTTTCCCACAGCCGCCGGCCGGCCATCCAGGTAGGCTTCGGCCGCTTCAAGCGTTGCGAGGTCGGGCGGCAGCCCGGCTCGGAGCAATCGGTCAAACAGACCGTCGTAGTAGTTCTGCCTGCTCGGGGGCTCCACTGCCTCGCACATGTCGTCAGCCGCGCGCGTAGGCACTCGATCCCGGCCAGCGGCCCACGCGAAGAGGCAACGCATCGTCATGCACATCAAGACAAAGCACAGTCACGACCGGTGCGTGCCCATTCACCTGCGGTAGCCGAAACTCGGCACCTGTTGCTTGGGCCAGCTCGCTTCGCCATGGGTAGATGAGCGCGAGCTCGCGGCATTGAAATGCCGAGGCGTAGGCATGCATTTGGTACATGTCGGCTTCACTCGGCATCAGCCGGCGCTTGTTGTCCCAGCCGATGAGTTTCCACTTTGTGTCCGCGATCGCAACGACCGCGTCTTCACGACGAAACACCAAGTCTGGGCGCAGTTGGAATCCCGGTTCCACACGATCCTGACTGACCATCGTCACCAGCGCCCGAGACGCATCCTGTGTCTCCACGGTCAATCCTGACTCTGCATAGACTCGCCGGCGGGCCACGGTGGCAACCGCCGACTCGAACAGCCGGTTCATGTTGAACAGCAGCGCCGGCGCATCGGTACGGCCGGCGCGTAGAGCGGGCGCCAGCAAGGCCAAGATCCAGCGCGCCCAGTCGATGGCCACGCGGTAGCGTTCGGCCTGGCGGTTGAACGCCAGGCGCTCCACGTCGGGGCCGCTCAACCGGGTGTCGTCCACGTCGTGCATCACACCCATCAGTTCAACCCATTGCCGGTTGAGTTCGACACTGCGAATCCAAGGGCGCGCACAGCGGATCGCCTTCTTGAGGACGCGATTCCATACGTTGTCGATGGTCAGCTCGTCGAACGCGCAAGCCACCAAGTCGGGCCGGTTCGCATGAACCCCGAGCTGGCGCGCAACGGCGATCCGACCGCGCACGACGGTCAGGTCGTCCTCATGCTCCAGGTATTGCTTCAGCAGGCCACCTCGCGTGAGCACACTCACTGCTTCGAAGAACGCAGCGATGAAGGCCTCAAGCAATGGCGCCCGGCGCAGGTGTTGGCCGACAGCTTGGTGCTGGAACTGCGGGAATCGCTCGGTCAGCCGAAGCAGCCGCAAGAGCACGCCGCGGCAATCGTCTGCCGACGACGCGCCATCTTGAGTCTTCGGCAAGATCTCTAGAACGCGCTCGCCCAAGCCGACCACGCCACAGAACTGCGCCAGCTTCACCTGGCGGTGACCCACCTCGCAGAAGCCTGGCCGTTGCTCCCCGATCTGCGCCAGCCGATCGGCTTCTGCCGGCGTAAGGCTCCACCCACTGCCTTCGGCGGTGACCGGTATGGGCTGGTGCTCCAGCGCAGTGAGGAAGCGAGTCGAAGCCACGCTTTGCGGTCCGGAAATCAGCCAGTCACACCCGCATCGCCGGCGCTGTCGTAGATCCCCCGAAAGCTCTCGGACGTCCAGCTGCCGGACGGCGTGATGACAAACCGGGCGCGATCGCTAGGCACGCCGTCGAGCCGCTGGCCGACAAAGAGGCGCCCAAAGTGCAGCGTCTCCTCCTGCAGAAACGGCTGCTCGGCCGTTGTGGACAACACCAGCGACACACGCGAGAAGTCGTCGAAGAAGTACTCTTGCAACAGGGGGATGATCTGCCGGGCAAAGGCCTCCTGCACGTCAGCAAGAGTTCTCGCCCGCATCAGGTATGCATGGCCGATGCGATGGTCGCGATCCAGCAGGTACTCCAGCCGGTCATTGATCCGCCGCAGCAACCGGCCGAGGTCGAGAGCGTCTACATCGGCAGCCAGCATCGTGTAGTCGGGCGCGCGCTCTTCGAAATGGAAGCGTCTCCGCAAGGCTACGTCCAACAGCGCGATTGAACGATCGGCCGTGTTCATCGTGCCGTAGATGTCCAGGTTCTTCGGAACGCCAAACGGCCGCTCGGCCACGTCGCCATCGCCGCCGCCGGGTAGCTGAACGGCCATTCCTTCGACCAAGCGCCCGTGTGCATCGAACATCGCCCGCTTGTCGGGCTCAATCAGCGTGATCAGCTCGCCGAACACCTTCGCGATGTTTGCTCGGTTGATCTCGTCAATGAAGAGGGCGTAGCGCTTGCCCGAGTTGGCATGGGCTTCGTCGCAGATCCGCTTGAATTTGCCGTCCACCAACTGGAACTGTGTCGTCCCGTCTTCGGCGGTGGCCACCGGCCTGATGCCGCGCACGAAGTCTTCGTAGCTGAATGACGGGTGGAACGTGACGACCTTATAGCGGTGCACGGCTTCGGTAGCCGCCTGCGGGCCCGCCTTCAGCAGACGCCACAGCTCTGCCGATTCATCGTCCTGCTCTTGCCAGCCAGACAGCAACTTCCAGTCGCCCGCTTCGCGCTTGTCGAACAAGAATGGCGGACGGCGCACGCTGATATTCACCGTGGTGCTGGTCTGCGGCGTGTGCTCCTGCAGGTAGCCCCACAGCGTGGCCTGAACCCCGGCCGGTGCTCGACCCCGTTGCTGCGCCTTGGCCTGCACCCAGCGATGCGCGCGAATCTCAGGCACACGCGCCGGACGGCCCATGTCCGCCAAGGCAGCAGCGATGACACTGCGCCAACCGTAGTTCGTTAGAGTCTCGTTCAGCCAAGTGGCCGCGTCGACCTGGCTGGGAGCGTCCGTGTATTCGGCAAACTTCTGCCTCAGCCAGTGTGTCTTGCCGGTGCCCGGAGGGCCGTAGAGGATAAGGTTGACTGGTGCGCTCGTGGCATCAGCTAGCGCTAGCGGCGCGGGCTCAGCCACGCTTGCTGCTTTGCTGGCGGGAAAGGGGGCGTTCAAAGTCGGTGTCTCCGCCGACTCCCCTTCGTCAACCTCCGGCTTGCGCCAGCGCGGCCCCAGCGTGCCATCGTAGAAGTCCAGCACTGCGCCTGGGCGCTGGGCCTCTTCGCGCCGGCGAAGCGTGAGCAAAGCATCGTCAAGTTGCCTGTCGCTCCATCGCTTCAACTGGGGTCGGGGCGCGACCTGGAAGCCTTCGAGCACCGAGATGCGATCGCGATTTGAAGACATGCGCTCCACCCGATCTGGGAACGCAAAGTAGCGAAGCATGTGGCGGAACTGGCGGTCGCCGTCGCGAGGCACAGCATCAATCCAGTCCATGAAACGGTCATAGTCGCTCATTAGAGCGCGCCGGGCGTCCATGGCCATCGCCTTGATCGAACGCACTAGGGCGATCAGGTAGGCGAGTTCCTTCCACCGTAGATTGTTGTATGCCGTACCAGCTGAGCCCACACCGCACAGCACTGTGTCGGCGAGCATGGGATGAGTCGAGTTCAGCGACTCTCCAGACCATGACCAGATGACCATGAGGTGACTTCGCTTCACATCCGCGCCGATCCTGGACGGGAACAGCAGCAGCACCCACATCATCTCGGCCATCAGCTGCTGCGCTGGGGCGCCTGTGTCTGAGAGCTGTCGCTCGAGCTTGGTCATGAAGTCGTCGCCACCGCTGTCGGGGCGTTCAACGAAGCCCAACTGAAGCCTGTCCGCGTTCGCCATTGTCCAGAGACCGCGGTTGTCCGCAAGCAGAGACGCATCCTCGACTAGGCAGCGGTCAATCCAAGTGCGTGCGGCCGCAAGGATCGGAGACAGGTCGCGGTCGGTGACTTTGATTGACATGACGGTGTCTGCCTCTGCTGATTGCGTCGTCTGTGCTGCTATGGCTGAGGCTGAGGCGCACCAGTCAGATCTCTGAGGATCGGCAAGAACCTTTGACAACCTCCAGCGCACCGGCGAAGCAGAAACCGAAACACTGCTGCCTTCAAGAAAGCCTTGTCCCTTAGCCCACACCCAGAGAGGTATTGTTCGTAGCGCTGCACCGCGTCTACAACATCGCCATCACCTGCGAACTGAAGTGCGATTGCCAAACAGAAGTTTCTGAAATCCCAAAGCCATTGTTGGAACGTTTGCTCATCCAATTCGTCACGCTTCCAACGTTCTCGAACCTGGAACATTTCATCCCAGGTATCGACGGCCTCGCTCACCGGCAGAAACTCAATTACCCAATCTTGAACAGCAGGGCCCGTTGATTGCTGATCAACAACACTGTTGTCAAACGAGATGCTTACGCCGCCCGTGTTGTAGGGGTCAAATGCAAGCCTTCGCTGACCACTGGCCCGCCGCAGTGGATCCTGAGTTTTTTTGTACGATGAGTTGCAGCGTCCGCCCATCGGCGCCAGGTTCCGCAAGTTTGCCGCCGCAAATGGATATTTGAAACGCGGAATATAGTGGTCGAGGTCCTCCTGAGGGGCTCCTGGCGCTCCAAGGCCCTCGCAGCCACAGAAAGGACAAACTCGAACGGGGATGGCTGCGCACAGCACTTTGTACTGGCGCTGGCGTATCTCAAATGGGGTCAGCAAATCAAAGCCAAATGTGAATAACGCCTTGGCTGGCTCACGAACGCCTTCCGGTAGATCGGCCAGTTCCACGCACTCGCATTGGAGCGCAAGCAACTCCGGGATCCTGTTCTGCGACTCCAGTGCCTCAAGCACAGCTTTTCGCTGAGCAACGCTCAACTCTTTGATGGCCTTTGCGTAGACAGCGAAGCAATCACGTAGGCCTCTCCGGCCGACCAATTTCGCGCGGTGTGCCTCGGGAATGATGGCAGGCCACTTCGGCAATTGTTTGTCCTGATCAACCACCTCGTGCGCAGTCCTCACTGCCGCAACCAAACACTCGTGCATCCAGTTTTCTGCCACAGCCGCAACGGGATAGGAAAACAGCATGCTATTGCTTGCCCTGCCGTTGCAGTTGGCGGACTCGATCGGCAAGCATGATCTTCTCTACGGAGTCGCCCAGCTCGAGCATGCCTTCCTGGATCGTTGCCGGGTCATCGGACGACTTGAGGCTCTCAATCTTTGCCATTGAGACGTCCGAGATCGGAGGTCGTATCTCGAAGCATTCGGCCAAGATGGCATCGAACGTCGTGCCGAAGGTCTCAATATCTGGGTTTCGGATCTCAATCCGACCTGTCTCATCGTTCTTGCTAAAGATGAACACTCGCTCCTTGGGCATGTCCGAAGGTACGAACGGAGAATGTGTTGTGAGGAGGCAATCCTGCATCGCGGCGGGACCATGCTCTTCGCGAACGCCGCATGCGGTGGGCAGGGCGAGGACTTTGGTCAGGAGCTTCACGCGCCATTGCGGGTTGAAGTGAGACTCGGGTTCGTCCAAGAGAAAGAGTGCGTTCGGAAATGAGACCATGCACATGGTCCCCAGAAGTTGCGCCATCTGATGCTCGCCGTCTGAGAGCGACACATAGTCGACGAGACCCTGGGCACCTGAAGCACTGAAGACGACTCGCTCGAAGCGGAAAACCTTGTCCTCGTCCTGGGGCTCAGGTAGCCGCGAGGCGAACTTCCGCTGTTGCGTTTCGCGTCGAAACCGCTCGCGCGTGGTCTTCGGTATGGCCAGGTCGTTCAGCATCGCGAGTTTGTGGAGTGCTGCATAGAGCCCCAGGGAACTGGACCAGAAGCTTGCGAATGCCTTTCGCGTCTCGCCGGTTACCAAGAAGTCGAACGTGTAGCTGTCGGTGTTCGGCTCATGGTGATAGCTCGTGGCGCACCGTCGCAGTTGGTCGAGGTATGACTCGAGCTCATCGGTCAGCTGGATTCCCTTGCGCCTGCGAGCCTCGCCTTTCGCAGCCGGTGCCTTTGGTGCTGCTGAGTGCGCCAGTTGAACCACGCATCGGAACGAATGAAAGTCCTGAACACGAGCGTCATCGAGGAGCGCGAGTCGCTGTTCCGTCGATCCAAGAAGGAGGTTGGCAGCCAGTACTTCAAGGTGAGTGCCATAGTCGATCAGCATCAAACGCGTGTCAGGCACGGCATCTTGCGCCTTGGACTCGTCCAGCGCACGACGACCGACCTCATCTGCATACCCACTGCGTGACACCAGGAAGGGCAGGCTCAGGGTCTCGTTCGCGCCCGACGTGTACCCGATCACTTTCGTGGGAAGAAGGGCAGCTGTCTTGGGGTCACTGAACTTGCAGTCGACCCACTCATCGAGGGCCTTCTTGGCAAGCGTGACAGTCGGCCGCCTGCGCCCTTCTGCAAGCCGCGCGGCCTTGACATGAACCGGATCTTGTTGTCCGTTCACGGTGATCTCATACTCAATCTCGAACTGCAGATCTGGGTTGCCCTCGGCGCGCTCCTCGCTAGGCGCCGCGGCATGCAACAACGATTGGAGCGCCTCCGCGATGACCTGAATGAACTGCGACTTTCCGGCACCGTTACGGCCAATCAGGCAAAGAGGTTCGAAAACGAACTGGTTGGCTCCCGATTCCCGAAGGCAAACTTCAATGCCGTCCAGCAAGCCGCCGCATGACTGCGCCGATACGATGTGAACTCGGAGCAGCTTCACTTGCTGACTCGTCTAAGCTTCATCAGCTTTGCATCTGCATCGAAGAACTGCTCAATACCTGAGCCTTTGTCTGCAAGCATCGCAAAGAGCTCGTCCTTGAGCGATTCGTAGTCACCGGTGACGACTTGTCGGAGGTCATCGAACGTGAAATCCGATTTTGGCATCTGGAGGATGATTGTTGACAGGCGTTGCTTGGGTGCGGGCTTCAAATTCGTGCTCCTTGATGACGGCGCGCGCTTGCGGGCGAGTGCTGCTGTTCGTCTTGCCAAAGCGATGCGCTCAAGCAGCTTTTCTGCCGGCTCGTCGTTCGGGTCCTGCGGCACCAGTTCGCCGCGGAAGGCCTTTACCAGCAGGGCTGAGGTGAGGCGATCGACCTGTGCTCGGGCGGTGGCGAGCCGGCTGTCGAGTACGTCGGCAAGGGCAAACAGAGATTCGATTCGGCGGACTATCTCGTCTTGCTCTGCTCTGGAGGGGACCGGAAGTTGGAAGGCTCGCACGTCCCCGATGTTGATGCCCCGCACGGCAACACCCTTGATCGCGCGGCGCATCCTTGACTGGGCTAGGTCAGAACGCAGATACCAGAGTACAAAAGAGCCATTCATTGCGGGCTGAATAGACAACCTTGCCGAGTCTTGGGTGATATTGGCGGCGTCTAACTCCGGTGGAATCTTGACAAGTCTGCCAACCGTACCTCGAATTGAAAGCAACAAGTCATTGGTGCGCAGTCTTGAACGCTTGAACTCCGCATCCATGCTGGCTGACGTCCGACGGATGCCGCTTAGGTCGAGGCGGTCGTTTGGGAAGTCCGCAACGCGTACGTAAGGAACCCCATCCGATAAGTCGGGACCGGGCATCAGGATGCCGTACGTGATCGGCCTATCTGGTTCTACTGCATCGCGCAGCGTTGTCAGCCCCCAACCGGTAGGAAGGCTTTCAACTGCCAAGTCGTGTACGTCCTCCGTTGGGCTTGCTGCATTGCCTGCCTTGTGGCCGCCGGACAGTTCGTGGCGGCGGGAGAGCATCGCTGTCAACTCAGTGCCGGTTTCGGCGAAGTCCTGTACGGCGCGCCAGTCCGCCGTGAGGGCTCCATTCATGGCCGAATCGAGGACCGCCTGCCGAAAGCGCTTGAGGATAATGGGCACGCAGCCCAGGCGATCTCGGCAGGTACCTGCGCCAACGAGTAGGGCGTCAAGTTTGTCGGCGATGCGCTTCTGCTCCGCGATCGGCGCAAGCACGAACGGCGCCTGTTTGCCCGATTCGGTGCCGAGCCGAGGCATGCTCAGCCCGTGACTCACTTCATTCACGTACCCTGTGAACTCTGGGTGCCGCAGCCAGTGGAATAGGTACCGTGAGTTGACTTCTGGCGGCGGTCGGAGTGGAACGATTTCCGTCGTGCAAAAGCCACCGGCGTCAGCGTGTACGACCTTGTTGAGGTAGGGCCGTAACTTGCCATACAACACGTCGCCCGCTTGGAAGCGGTTCTTGGTACTCTTTGACTGGCGCATCTGAAACGTTGCCCGTTGCAGGAGCCGCGACGTGTCCTTTTCGATGTCCTCAAGCTCCAGGATCCAGTCGCCACTCCCGAGCTCACTTGGCTCGGCCTTGTCAGTGGAACCGTAGTCGACCACATCGCCCAGTTGACACCAGGTCCAACTGGCTGGCAGGGGGAATCTGTCGGTCACACCTGCTCCTCGTCGATCGGCTCGCCAAGCCCTTCAAGAATTCCCTTTAGCTCTTCGAGCGCCGAGTCCAATTCGCTCATTGCCGCACGCGCCAATACATCAGGTTCAGGAAGTGCCTCGCCAGCCCCGCCGCTCTCGTCCTTCAACCACCCAACGTCGAGGTTGTCCCCTCGCGCTGCAATCGCGTCGCGCGTGAACCGCCGCCAGCGACCTTGCTCGCCCTGGTCCCGCCGAGCCTTCAGGCAGGCAGGCCCACCCAACGGGTCGCCGCCAAACTCCTCTTCGAACTCGGCGAAGTGTTCTCGCCCGAGCATCGTCCGCTTGCCGAAGGCTTGCATGTTCGCGCGAAGGTCATACACCCAAACCTCCTTCGTATTGCCCTTGTCTTTATCCCCCCGCGTGAAGAACAGCACGTTTGTTTGCACGCCCTGCGCGTAGAAGATTCCGGTGGGTAGGCGCAGGATGGTGTGCAGATTGCACTTGTCCATCAAGTCGCGCCGGATGTCGGTGCCCACGTTGCTCTCGAAGAGGACGTTGTCCGGCAGTACTACCGCGGCGCGGCCTCCAGGCTTCAACGTTCGATAAATGTGCTGCAGGAAGCAGAACTGCTTGTTGCTGGTCGGGAAGGTGAAGTCGTCGCGCGTTGGCAGGCCGCCACCCTTCTTGGTGCCGAACGGCGGATTGGTGAGAACCAGCGTGGCCCCCAGTTGCCCCAGCGCTTGGCCGTCCGGGCCAAGCGTGTCGCCGTAGCGGATGCCTCCCGCCTCAGGGTCGCTGTCGATGCCGTGCAGCATCAGGTTCATCAGCGCCAAGCGGTGCGTGTCCTGCACATGCTCCATGCCGTAGAAGGTGTTGCGGCGCAGCTTGCGCTGCTGTTTCTCGGTGAGCGCGTCGAAGTCATGGTGCTCGCGCAGGTAGTGGTGCGCGGCGATCAAGAAACCGCCCGTGCCGGCGGCAGGATCCTGGATCACGTCGTTCAACGTAGGCTTCATCACCGACACCATGCAGTCGATCAACGAACGTGGAGTGAAGTATTGGCCCGCGCCGCTCTTCTTCTCGTTGGCGTTCTTCTCGAGCAGGCCTTCGTACAGATCACCCAAGCCTTCCTGTCGGGCGCTGTACCAGTCGAGCTTGTCGATCTCGGTGACCAGCGTGGACAGCGTGGCCGGCTTCTTGATGAAGCTGCTGGCGTTGGCAAAGATCTCCTTAACCAGCAACGAACCATGGCTGCCCAGGTGGATGAGCGTCTTCTTATAGAACTCCAGCCGCTCAGGTGCACTCTGCGCCGTCAGGTCAGCCCAGCGGTAACTGTCGGGCAGTTGATCGTGCTGGCCGGTCTCCTCGGCCATTTTCAGGAACAGCAGGTAGGTCAGCTCGGTGACGTACTGGTGGTACGTGATGCCGTCATCTTTGAGAACGTTGCACAGGTTCCAGAGCTTGCCGACTAGGTCTTGGGTGGTCATAGGTACGGTTCTTGTTGGAGCGCAGTTCCGCCGTCACGCGGCTGGCTTCGCCCAGATTGAGTCATTGAAGGCGTCCAGCGTATGGAGCAACTGGCCGCCGAAGAGCTTGTCGAGCCGCTGAAAGCCGCCGCCTCGGGTCTTGAACATCAGATCCGGGTCGTCAAGAGCGTCGCGGTCGACCAGGGTATTCGCCTTGGTCTGGGCGGCGATCTTCTTCAACCAGTCGCGCTGCGGCGTGGTCCAGGCCTTGCCGGCGGGTGGGTGAGCCAGCAGGTGGTTGAGCGCTCGGTCCACGCGCTCGGCGTACGGTACCAGGGCGTCACCGATCGCTGCTTGGCGGATGTAGCCCACGATGCGTGCTGCGATGTCCTGGTTGGTCATCTCGCGCCAGGCTGTCGCTAGGCCTGTCTCGGTGAAGCCGGCTTTGTCCAACTCCATCACCAGCTCGCGCAGCTGTTTGCGGGTCAGTTCGCGCGGCCTTGTCAGCACCGTCACAAGGGACGGGATGGTGTTGCTGTGGCTCTGGATGAAGGCGGTGAACTCGTGGAGGTAGTCCTCGGGCTTCTTGGCCTTGCCATAGCCGCGGGTCACATCCTTGAGCTGGTCATCATGGTCCGATACGAACACGGGGTCGCGCGGCCCGTTGCCCTTGCGGTCCAGGCTCTCACCGAGGTCTGGGTTCTGAGTAAACCAAGCGGCCACGTCGGAGAGTGTCATCGTGCGCAGCTTCTGGATGAACGCGTCAGGCCGCATGCCGGCACGGGCTTCAAAGTCCTTGGCGGCGTCGTCGCCCAGGTGACGCTTCTTGCGCTGCAGCTTGGCGAGGAACTGGTCGCGAGCCAGCGCCCGAGCGTCGTCGTCACTGACGGTAGCTAGCTCCCTGGCAAGCTGGGCGAAGCTGATGCCGGGATTGACGACCACGGGTTGCATGGCCGTCATGCCCTGCAGCGCTTCGAAGATCTGCACGGCGTCGAAGACACGGAACGCTTCCTTGTCGCCGTCACCATCGATGTTCGGGCACAGGCGGGTGGCGCGGCCCAGCATCTGGTCGAACAGGATGCGGCTGTTCACCCGCCGCAGAAAGACCAGATTGCAGATCTCGGGCACGTCGACACCCGTGGTCAGCAGATCCACGGTTACCGCCACATTGGGTAGCTTCTCGTTCTTGTAGCGACGGATCAGAGACAGCGGTTTGTCGGCGGCGCCGGTAATCTTGATGACGGAGTCGTCTTCGACCGTGCCGTAGGCTTTGGTGAATGCAGCCTTCATCAGGTGCACCACCAGATCGGCATGGGCGTCATTGACGCAGAAGATCAACGTCTTTCGCCGGCTCGCTGGGTCCAACTCGCAGGCAAGGTACTCGCATACAACGCGATTGAAACTCTCGGTGATGACCTTGCGGTTGAAGGCTCCGACCTCCAGCTTGATTTCGTCCGGTGCCTTGAACAACTCGATCTGGTTGCGCTGAACGTCGTAGACCTTGAGCTCTTCGCCGGCCTTCCACTGGATGCCGCTGGCCGACAATTCCGTGATGATCTGGATCGGCGGCTCGTAGTCGACCAGGTAGCCGTCGATGACGGCCTCGCGGTAGCTGTAGGTATAGACCGGTGCGCCGAAGATCTGCGAGGTGTGGAGGGCCGGCGTTGCGGTGAGGCCGATCTTGACGGCGTCGAAGTAGTCGAGCACCCGACGGTACTTGGAGATGTAGTCCTCGTAGCCACGGAAGGTGAGTTCAGTGTCGGACAGCTCTCGGTCAAGCAGGTAGCCGCGGTGGCATTCGTCAACCACGAGGCAGTCATATTGGTCCACGCTCGGTGGGCCAGCGTCGTCCGACGGGTAGAGCACGCGCGCCACCATGCCCTGGATGGTCGCGATGTGCACCGAGGTGTCGCTGTCCGGCGAAATGTCTTCCAGTTCCTTGATGCCGAAGGTGTCGGCAAAGGTCTGGAGGTTCTCCATCCGTGTGTCCTTGAACGCGTTGGTGGCCTGCTCGCCCAGGGCGGAACGGTCCACCAGGAACAGGATGCGCCGGAAGCGCTCGGCCTTGAGCAGGCGGTAGATGAGTGCGATGCAGGTCTTGGTCTTGCCGGTGCCGGTGGCCATGGCCAGCTGCAACTCGCGCTGTCCTCCCTGGATGGCCGACTCCGCCGCCTTGATGGCGGCTTGCTGGTAGTGACGCAAGTCGAAGCCATAGTTGAAAGGTTCGTTCGCCAGCTTCTCGTGCGCCTTGGCTTCGTCACGCTTGAGCAGCGCGACCAGCCCTTCGGGCGAGTACCAGCCATCCAGGGGCTGGCTCAGGTTGTCGGTGCGTCGCTGGTCGCAGAACCACACGCCGCTCTTGGTGGCCAGCTGGCGGAGGAAGGGTCGGCCGTTGGAGGAGAAGGCGAACGGAATCTTGATCGCCTCGGCACCCTGGCCGATGACGGATGGCATTTCGAGGTCAGCGACGGCACCAAGGTCTCGGCTGTAGCGCTTGGCCTGCTGCAGGGAACCTGAAACATCAACGTTCTTGCGCTTGGCCTCCACCACTGCCACCGGCGTCAGGCCGACGAAAAGCACGTAGTCCGCCGGGCCGCTTTGCGTGGGCCACTCAGCGATGGCGAGGTTCTTGCCCTTTTGCGGTCGAGCGCCCTTCGCGTAGGTCTGCGATACTGTGTCGGCGATCCAACCGGCGGCGACCAGTTGCTCGTCGATCAGCTTGCGGGTATCGGCCTCACTAAGCTGCAGCGTTGCGGCAGCCGTGTTGGCTGCAGCGATCAGTTTTGTGACTGCCTGAGCCGGTTGGGTGAGTGCCTGCGCCTGTAGTGCCTGGACGCGGGCAGCAAGCTCCGCCTTCGCTGCCTCGGCCTCCGAAGCCATGGATTCCCAGAAGGCGCGCTCTTCTTCGGTTTGCTGGGCTTGAGCTTGGGTGGCCTGTAGTGCCTGGGCAGCGTCCTGGTGGGCGGCCCGGAATGCAGCCAGTTCGCCGCGTAGCGAATCGAGTTCGGTCTTGAGCTCATTGCCCTGGTCGGTGGGCGCGGTTGGCGGCAGGAACGGGCCCGACTTGAACTCAGGATCCTTGAAGGTGCGGTGAAACCAGACGCTCAACTGCCAAGTCAGCCGCAGCGCCAACAGCGCGACGCGGTGATTGCCGGCCAACTTGTGGTTCGCATCGTTACCAGCCTTGCGCACTTCGTGGAACAGCGAACTAACCTCGCGAGGCAGGATGCCGTGATCCTGGAGCCGGCGCAGAAGATCGGCTTGCTTCTCGTCGGCGCTCGTGAAGAGGCCGACACGGGAAGCGGCCAGTTGGGCCAGAGCCTCGGCCAGTTGTCGGAGCTTTAGCAGGCAGGTATTGGGATCTTCTGGAAAGTAGCGCTCCGCCAACAGGCCCAGGCGCACGAGCTGTTCTCCGTGCGCCTGCAAATGCCTGAAGTTGGATGCGCTGGCCTGTCTCATAGCCTCCCTGTACGTTGTCTGGGATTCGTCAAACGACCAGTGTCGTTCCGCCCAGTTCTAGGGGTGAATTCTGCCGGAAGCGGACTCGACTTCGTCGACCAGATGAGCCCTCGACAGAAGCTGTTCGTGCGTCAACCTCGTATCTCGCCCGACGGCGGGTGCACATGCACCGAGAGGCCGATTGGGCGGCTCGAGGACTTCCGTGTGCAACCACACCTCGCTGAGCCGCATGACAGCTGGGCTTGCAAAGGATTGCGGGCCTACGGCATCATGTGCACGCGAGGCGCCCTATTTGGCGCATGTGCACGATATCCTGTGTGCAAGGAGAAGCCGAAAGCCCGCATGGATACTGGGTTTCGGGAAGGATTTGACGGTCTACTTAAGGACTCATAATCCTTTGGTCATTGGTTCAAGTCCAATACGGCCTACCACCTCTTCTTCGACCATGTGCCACGCTAGCACGCGCTGATGCAGCCGTGCCACGCGCCAGGCCTGGCGGCCTCGTTCCACCTGGCTCCTACAGCAAGGTCCTCAACTGCTCCTGCGCCAGCAGCAACGGCGGCAGGCATTTCTCCACCAGTTGCTCCATCGGCATGCGGCTCGCGTGCACGCTGACGTTCATGGCGGCGACGGTGTCGCCCTGGAAGTTGCGCAGGGGCACGGCGATCGTGCGCAGGCCGAGTTCGAGTTCCTGGTCGACGACGGCGTAGCCGTTGGCGCGGGTGCGGAGGAGCTCGAGGCGCAGGCGTTCCGGATGGGTGATCGTGTGGGGCGTGAGAGGTTCCAGGCGCTGGCGGGCAAGCCAAGCGTCCATCTCGGCATCCTGCATGGCGGAGACCAGCACCCGTCCGTTGCTGGTGCAGTAGGCCGGCACTCTGATGCCCGGCTGCAGCGTTGCCGAGACCACGCGGCCCGCGCTGGCGGCCGCGATGGCCATGATGTCGTCCTGCTGGAGGATGCCGGCGGAGCTGGCTTCCTGCAGGGCGTAGGCAATCCGCTGCAACTGGGACTGGACGACGCGCGGCAAGCGTGCCGAATGCAGGTAGCTCTGGCCCAGGCGCAACACTTTGGGTGTCAGGCCGAAGCGCTTGCGGTCGGAGGCGACGTAGCCGAGGTGGGTGAGGGTGAGCAGGTAGCGACGCGCCGCCGCGCGGGTAAGGCCGGTGCGTTCGGCCACCTCGGTGATCGAGAGTCGGGGCTGTTCCTGGTGAAAGGCCTCGATGACAGCCAGCCCCTTCTCAAGGCCGGCGATGAGGTCACGCTTGTCCGGGACGTCGCCGTCCTCGGTCGGGAGACCGCCGGCTGCCGCGAGGGTCTGGGAGGAGCTGGCCATGAGTCGAATCGTCGAGTCCGCTAATCGCACAAAACGCGCGCCCAACGAGCGCCTTGCGGGTTGATCGTCTTGTGATATCTCAATGGTTCTCGATAGAGTGACCTTCAGCAAGTAGAGATTCACCTGCTTGCTCACCAATCGCACACATCCGCTGAGGTCAGCATGCGCTTTGATCCCGTCCCGCAGGGCGTCTGGCCGGACCCGCTGCACGCACCTTACAAGAGCACCGCCAAGCGCGGGGCGCGGCAAGCGCCGGTGCGCGCGGCGTGCCCGGCCCTGACGAGCCAGCCCCTGGTTTTCCCGGCGACCCTGCTCGCTCAGGGAGACGACGACCTGACGGCCAGAGGAGGTGGCGCGCCGCTTGGCGAGAGGATCGTGGTGACGGGCCGCGTGGTCGACGAGGACGGTCGCCCGGTCCGCGACTCGCTGATCGAGGTGTGGCAATGCAATTCGGCCGGACGCTACTGGCATTCGCGCGATCAGCACAATGCTCCGCTGGATCCCAACTTCTTCGGCTTCGGCAAGCTTCTCACCGATGCGGCCGGGCGCTACCGGTTCGTCACCATCAAGCCAGGGGCCTATCCCTGGGGCAACCACAGCAAGGCATGGCGGCCGGCCCACATCCATTTCTCCTTGTTCGGCAACGTGCTGGCGCAGCGGCTGGTCACGCAGATGTACTTTCCCGACGACCCGCTCCTGGCCTACGACCCGATCTTCCAGAGCGTGCCTGACGCGCCGGCACGCCGAAGCCTGGTGTCACGCTTCAGCCTCGAAGAGACCGTCGGTGACCAGATGCTGGGCTACGTTTTCGACATCGTGTTGCGTGGCCGGGACGCCACGCCGTTCGGCGTGTGAAGCCTTTGACGCCACCTCCTTGATCCTCCGACGGTCGAGACCATGAACCAGCCAACGCCACCCCTTTCGATCACCACCTCACAGACCATCGGCCCCTTTCCGCATGAGGCATGGCGGTGGGCCTTCGATCCGGGCGATCCGGCCCGACCCGTGCAGATCGAAGGACACGTGTTCGACGGGGATGGAACGCCCGTGCAGGACGCCGTGCTCGAGGCCTGGGTGCCGGGAGTGCCGGCCCCCGGGGACCGGCCCGGCCTGCCTCCCGGCTTCCATCGAACCCACACCGACGAGGGCGGCCGCTTCCGGTTCGGCCTGCCGGCCCAGGCGCAGGCGGACGAGCCGGCGTGCTATGTCGCGGTATTCGCTCGGGGGCTGGTGAAACACCAGTTCACTGCGATCCTTCCGCCGGGCTGCTCCGAGGCGCCGTTGCTCGATGCGGTGCCGGTCGAACGCCGGTCGACGCTCATCGCAAGGGGAGACGGCGCGGCGCCCTGGCGCTGGGACCTCCACCTGCAGGGGCCGTCCGAAACCGTGTTCTTCGACTTCACCTGAGCCGATGAGCCTGCCTCTGTTCGATCGATTTCTCGCACCTGCGCAGGCCGCTGCCCCCTTTGAGGACAAGGCACTGGTGCAGGGGATGTTCGACTTCGAGGCCGCGCTGGCCCAGGCGCAGGCCGCCGTCGGGCTGATTCCGGCGTCGCATGCCGCGGCCATCGCGAGCGTCTGCAAGGTGGAGCTTTACGACATCGAGGCGTTGGCGTCAGCCAGCACGCGCGCTGGCAGCCTGGCGATTCCGCTCGTGCAGGAGCTGACTCGCACAGTGGCGCTCTACAGTCCTGAGGCGGCCGCGGTGGTGCACCAGGGCAGCACGAGCCAGGACGTGCTCGACACGGCCATGGCCCTGTGCACTAGATGTTCGCTCGCGGCGCTCGACGACGTGCTGGGGCGCCTGCTCGAAGCGCTCGTCGCGCTGGCGGAGACGCACGCCGACACGCCGATGCTTGCGCGAACCCTCATGCAACCGGCGCAGGTCACGTCCTTCGGCCTGAAGGTGCTCAACTGGGCGGCACCCCTCGCCCGGAGCCGGAAGCGTCTTCGCGTGTTGGCGGCGCGCGGCCTGGCCTTGCAACTCGGCGGCGCGGTCGGCACCCAGGCGAGCTGGGGCGCGCATGCGCCTGCCGTGTCCCGGCACATGGCGTCGGCGCTGCGCCTGGCGGAGCCACCTTCGCCCTGGCACACCCAGCGCGACGAATGGCTGCGTCTGGCGATGGAGGCCGCGGTGCTGGCCGGCTCTCTGGGGAAGATCGGCACGGACCTGTCGCTCATGGCCCAGTTCGAAGTGGGTGAACTGACGGAGCCGCCGTCCACCGGTCGTGGCGGTTCGTCCGCCATGCCCCACAAACGCAATCCGGTCGGCGCGCTCGTGGCCATCGCGGTCGCGCAGCGGTCCCCGCACCGAGCGGCTGCCCTGCTGGCCGCCATGTCACAGCAGCACGAACGGGGCCTCGGGACCTGGCAGGCCGAGCTGGCCGAGTGGCCCGGCCTGTTCATCGGTGTGCATGCGTCGGCCCTGGCGCTGGCCGACGTGTTTGCCGGCCCTCGGGTCGATTCGGCGGCAATGCGCCGCAACATCGACGCGCTCAGGGGTGTGGTCTTTGCCGAGCCGGCCGCTGCACTGCTCGCGCCAGCAATCGGCAAGGCGCGCGCGCATCAGATGCTCGAGGCGCTCAGCCAGGACGCGCTGCAAGGCGGTCAGCCTCTGCTGGATCTGCTGTGCCGGGCACTCGAGGCCGAACCCGGCCTGCAAGGCCTCGACCCGCACGCGCTTGCGCAGGCCTTCGATCCACGGGCGGCGCTCGCTGCCGCGCGGCGCCAGTTCGACGTGCGCCTCGCCGCGCTCCGGTCCGATGAGGAGGAACCCCATGGAGCTCCCTGATCTCGATGTCGAACGCGGGATGGCTCGCCGTCGCGCCATCCTCGGCGACGCCTGGGTCGACCGTTCGATGGCCCAGGCAACCAACTTCAACGCCGAATTCCAGGATTTCATCACCCGTCACGCCTGGCACGGCATCTGGGATCGCCCCGGCCTCGACGACCGCACGCGTCGCATCATCGTGTTGTCGATCACCTGCGCCATGGGTCGCTGGGAAGAATTCGAGCTCCACGTGCGGGCCGCGATCCAACCGGGATCGCCGGGGCAGCTCTCGCCTGACGATCTCAAGGAGGTGCTGATGCAGTCGGCGGTGTACGCCGGCGTGCCGGCCGCCAACAGCGGATTCGCCCATGCAGCCAAGGTGATGCGCGAAGCCGGCATCGATCTCGCCGCAGTCGATGTGCAAGCGGTGGTTCATCCGGCGGATGGACGTCAGGCCCGCACCGCCACGTCGCCCTCCATTGCCTACAGCGTGCGCGAACGACGGGGCGGCGCGCACCCGAGCCACACCGTTGTGCTGAGCCACGCCCTCGGCTGCGACCGTTCGATGTGGGACGGCCTCGCGGGCAGGCTCTCCGACACGTGCCGCGTGGTCAGTCATGACCATCGCGGGCACGGACTCTCGGATGTGCCGGAGGGCCCGTGGACGGTGGAAGGCCTGGCGGACGACGCCGCAGCCTTGATCCGGGAGCTCGCGTGTGGGCCGGTGGTCTTCGTCGGCCTGTCGATGGGCGGCATGGTGGCGCAGGCGCTTGCGCTGCGACATCCCGAACTGGTGA
Source organism: Rhizobacter sp. LjRoot28 (assembly GCF_964253025.1). Taxonomy (NCBI): domain Bacteria; kingdom Pseudomonadati; phylum Pseudomonadota; class Betaproteobacteria; order Burkholderiales; family Sphaerotilaceae; genus Rhizobacter; species Rhizobacter sp. LjRoot28. The sequence continues at coordinate 3,518,334 of NZ_CAXUQC020000001.1, read as the reverse complement.
AGGCCCTCGTGATCGCCAACAGCACATCGGGGTATGACGAGGCGGGTCGCGCGGCGTGGGGCGCGCGAATCGGGCTGGTGCGCAGCGGGGGGATGGCGGCCGTTGCCGATATGGCCATGCCGCGCTGGTTCAGCGAAACGTTCCGCGACGCCAATGCAGCGGTCGTCGAGCGTTGGCGCCGGCGCGTCGCGGCATGCCACCCTGAGGGCTACATCGCGAGCTGCGAAGCCCTGCAGCGGCTGGACACATCGCCCTACCTGGGCAACATCCGCGTGCCCGTGCTGGTGCTGGCGAGCGAACTCGATCCCGGCACGCCACCGGCGATGAGCGAGGTGCTGGCGCGGGGCATCCCGGACGCCGATCTCGTCGTCCTGCCCGGCGCCTCCCACCTGTCGGTGATCGAGCGGCCGACGGCATTCGCGGACCACGTCGTCCGCTTTCTCGATCGGCTGTCGGCATGATCAACAAGCTGGTACAGAACGTGGCCGATGCAGTGGCCGACATCCGCGACGGGTCGACCGTGATGATCGGCGGCTTCGGCACGGCAGGCTTGCCGAACGAACTCGTGGAGGCCCTCGTCGCGCAAGGGGCCCGCGACCTCACCGTCGTGAACAACAATGCCGGCAACGGGGAGAGCGGCCTCGCAGCACTTCTGGCCGCGGGGCGGGTGCGCAGGATCATCTGCAGCTTTCCGCGCCAGGCCGACTCGCATCATTTCGACCGGCGATACCGCGAAGGCCAGCTGGAACTCGAGCTCGTGCCGCAGGGGAACCTGGCCGAGCGCATCCGGGCGGCCGGCGCCGGCATCGGCGCCTTCTTCACCCCGACCGGATTCGGCACGGAGCTGGCACGCGGCAAGGAGACCCGTCACATCCACGGGCGGGACTATGTGCTGGAGTACCCCATCCATGCCGACGTTGCACTCATCAAGGCGGAGACGGGTGACCGCCTGGGCAATCTCACCTATCGGATGACGGCGCGCAACTTCGGCCCGATCATGGCCGCTGCGGCGAAGCTCACCATCGCGACGGTTCACCGGGTGGTGGAGCCCGGCGGAATCGACCCCGAGGCCGTGGTCACCCCCGGCCTGTACGTTCACCGGGTGGTGCGCATCGATCGTGCCGCCACGGTGGGCGGCGGCATGAAGTCGTGAGGCAGAACATGACGGCACGATGGACGCGCGACCAGATGGCGGCCCGGGCGGCTCGCGACATTGCCGACGGCATGGTCGTCAACCTCGGCATCGGCCTGCCGACGCTGGTGGCGAACCACCTGCCGGTCGACCGCGAGGTGCTGCTGCACAGCGAGAACGGGGTGCTCGGCATGGGACCTGCGGCCGCCGTGGGCCAGGAAGACTACGACCTCATCAACGCCGGGAAGCAGCCTGTCACCCTTCGCCCGGGCGGCTGCTTCTTCCATCATGCCGACAGCTTTGCGATGATGCGTGGCGGCCATCTGGACCTGTGCGTCCTCGGCGCGTTCCAAGTGGCGGCCAACGGCGACCTCGCGAACTGGCATACCGGCGCGCCGGATGCGATCCCGGCCGTGGGCGGCGCGATGGACCTGGCAATCGGCGCCAAGCGGACCTGGGTGATGATGGAACACCTCACCAAGGCCGGCGAAAGCAAGCTCGTGCCTCGGCTGACCTACCCCGTCACCGGTCTCGCGTGCGTCAGCCGCGTGATCACCGACCTGGCCGTGATCGACCTGCGCGACGGCCACGCGATCGTCACGGACCTGGTCGAGGGCTTCTCCTTCGAGGCCCTGCAGGCCTGCACCGCCATCAACTTGACCCGTCGCGACGCATCGAACTGAAGGCACGTGGTGACCGTCGTCACGCAATGACGCGTTCGAGAGGCGCCCGCCTGTGTGCGACCCTGCATGACTGCCGCCCTTACACTGCCGGAATGAACGGACCAGTACATCGCGCGCGTCCCGCCCGGAGTGCCGCGCCGGCCCGCAAGGAGCCCACCCGTACGAATGACCCGGAGCGCACCAAGGCCAACATCCTCGAGGTGGCCGAGGGCGAGTTCGGTGAGAAGGGATTGGCTGGCGCACGCATCGATGCGATCGCGGCGGCAACCAATACCAGCAAGCGGATGATCTACTACTACTTCGGCAGCAAGGAGGGCCTGTACCTCGCCGTGCTGGAGGAGTCGTACCGTCGAGTGCGGGACGTGGAAGCCGAACTGCACCTGCAGGACCTGGAACCCGAGGAGGCGCTGCGCCGCCTGGTGGCCTTCACGTTCGATCATCACCTCCACCATGAGAGCTACATTCGCCTCGTGATGTCGGAGAACATCAACCGCGGCGAGTACCTGGCGCAAAGTCCGCGGATCCAGGAACTCAACGTTCCGGCCATCGCTGCCATCCGGAACCTCTACGAACGCGGCGTCAAGGCCGGTGTTTTCCGGCGGGGGCTCAATCCGATTGACATCCACGCGTCGATCTCCGCGCTGAGCTTCTTCAACGTGTCGAACCGGCATACCTTCAGCCTGATCTTCAAGCTCGACATGACGTCGCCCGCCTACATCGCCGAACGGCGCGAGAACGTGGTGGAGATGGTCGTGCGCTTCATGCGAAAGAACTGATCCGCATCACCGCATCGAAGTGCTGAGCGCGCCCCTGCCTCAGTGTTTTCACCGAGCGCAAAACTAACCAGTTCGTACAAAACTGGCGTCCGGAGATTCACGATGCTCGACAGATCAATCGACGGAATGTGCCGCCTGTTCGGCGTGCTGATGGTGACCTGCCTCGCGCTGATGGTGCTGATGGTGTTTGGCAACGTCGTGCTGCGCTACGGCTTCAATTCCGGCATCACCGCGTCGGAGGAGTTGTCACGCTGGCTCTTCGTGTGGATGACCTTTCTCGGCGCGGTGGTGGCGGTGCGCCGCCATGCCCACCTGGGCACCGATGTACTTGTCTCGCGCCTGCCTCGGGCCGGCAAGAAGGTCTGCTTCGCGCTGGCCCACGTCCTCATGCTCGTCATCTGCTGGCTGATGGGCCGAGGCGCCTGGCAGCAGGCCGTGATCAACCTCGACACGACGAGCGCGGTGATGGAAATTCCGATGGCAGGCCTCTACGCCAGTGGGGTGTTGTTCGCGGCGCTCGCCGGCGTGATCCTCGCGCTCGAGTTGCTGCGGCTCGCCACCGGCCGCTTGAGCGACGCCGAACTGGTCGGTGTGGTCGATTCCGACGACATGCCTCATGGCAATCCCGCGGCAGCCGACGTCGGCGCCGACCGCATTCACCGCGAGAAACGGCCGCCCGCATGACCATCGCGATCTTTCTCGGCGCACTCCTCGGCGCCATGGCGCTCGGCGTGCCGATCGCGTTCTCGCTGCTCGTGTGCGGGGCGGCGCTGATGTACCACCTCGACATGTTCGACGCGCAGATCCTCGCGCAGAACACGATCGAGGGAGCCAACAGCTTTCCGTTGCTCGCCGTGCCCTTCTTCATGCTGGCCGGCGAGATCATGAATGCCGGTGGGCTGTCGCGCCGCATCGTCAACTTCGCGATGACGCTCGTGGGCCACGTGCGGGGCGGCCTGGGCTACGTCGGCATCATGGCGGCGGTCATCATGGCGGCACTGTCGGGGTCGGCCGTGGCCGATGCCGCCGCCCTGGCGGCACTGCTGCTGCCCATGATGAACCGCGCCGGCTACGACACGGCGCGTTCGGCGGGCCTGCTGGCATCCGCCAGCGTCATCGCACCCGTCATCCCGCCGAGCATTGCCTTCGTCGTGTTCGGCGTCGCTGCCAACGTGTCGATCTCCAAGTTGTTCATGGCCGGCATCGCCCCCGGCCTGATGCTCGGTGCTGCCCTGTGGATCACCTGGTGGTTGCTGGTGCGCCAAAAGAACATCGCGCCTTCGCCCCGGGCAAGCCGCAGAGAGGTGCTGGCCGCACTGCGTGACGCGACGTTCGCGCTGGTGCTGCCCGCGATCGTGGTCGTAGGTCTGAAGTTCGGCGTGTTCACGCCAACCGAAGCCGCGGTGGTCGCAGCGGTGTATGCCCTCTTCGTGTCGACGGTCGTGTACAGGGAGCTGAAGCTCAAGCAACTGTACGGGCTCTTCCTTGCTGCTGCACAGACCACGGCCGTGATCATGTTCCTCGTCGCGGCCGCCATGGTATCGGCCTGGATGATCACCGTGGCCAATCTGCCCGCCGAACTCGCCGCGCTGCTCCAGCCGTTGCTCGATCAGCCAACCTTGCTGCTGGTCATGCTCATGGTTGTCACCATGCTCGTGGGCACGGCGATGGACATGACGCCGACCATCCTGATCCTCACGCCGGTGTTCATGCCCCTGGTCAAGGCGGCCGGAATCGACCCCGTCTACTTCGGCGTGCTCTTCATCATCAACAACGCCATCGGTCTCATCACGCCGCCAGTCGGGACCGTGCTCAGCACGGTGGCCGGCGTCGGCAAGGTGAGCATGGACGCCGTCACGCGGGGCGTATGGCCCTTCATGCTGGCCCAGTTCGTCGTCATGTTCCTGCTGGTCCTCTTCCCGGCCCTCGTCACCGTGCCAGCGCGCTGGTTCTATGGCTGATGGCTTCCTCCCATCCCATCCCGGAGCCCACCCCATGAAACGCTTCTTCATCAAAAGCCTGCTCGCCTTCACGACCCTGGCAGTCCTGGGCGGCGCTCATGCCCAGGTCCGCACGATCAAGTTTGCCAACCAGAACGCGAAAGGCCATCCGATCGTGCTCGGCATGGAGAAGTTCGCTGAACTCGTCGAGGCCAAGTCGGGCGGGAAGCTGAAGGTGAACGTGTTCCCTGGCGGCGCCTTGGGCAGCGACCAGGCCAACCTCTCGGCGCTGCAAGGTGGAACGCTCGAGATGGCGTCGATGAACTCCGGCATCTTCGCCAGCATCGTGAAGGACTTTGCCGTCTACGACTTTCCGTTCCTGTTCTCAAACACAAGCGAAGTCGCTGCCGTCGTCGACGGACCGGTGGGTCGGCAATTGCACGCCAAGCTCGAGGAGAAGGGCCTGGTCGGCCTGGCGTACTACGAGCTGGGATTCCGCCAGATCACCAACAGCAAGCGTCCCATCACGAAGGCCGACGAGATCGCGGGCCTCAAGCTGCGGGTGATTCCGAACCCGATCAACATCGACTGGGTGAGCGCCCTCGGTGCCAACCCGACGCCATTGCCGTTCCCGGAGCTCTACGCCGCGCTGGAACAGAAGGCGGTCGATGGCCAGGAGAACCCCGTCGCGACCATCCAGGGCGCGAAACTGTTCGAAGTGCAGAAGTACATGACGCTCACCAATCATCAGTACAACCCGCAGTCGGTGGTGATGAGCAAGAAGTTCTGGGATTCCCTGTCCGCGGGTGATCGCAAGATCGTCCAGGAGGCGGCCGTGGAGTCGGCGAAGTTCCAGCGCGAGCAGTCGCACGCCGCAGCCTCCGGCATTCTCGAAAGCCTGAAGAAGTCCGGCATGCAGGTGAACGAACTGCCACCGGCAGAGTTGGCCCGCCTGCGCGAGAAGATCAAGCCCGTGATCGCCAAGCACACCGCAAGTGTGGGTGAGGCCACGGTCAAGGCGGTCCTGGCTGACATCGAGGCAGCACGCAAGTAAACCGCGTCCGGAGCAGATCATCGTGATCAATGGCAGCACCGAGGTCATCGCCCACCTCGGCTTCCCTACGCACGCCTTCAAGGCGCCGCTGGTCTACAACCCGTACTTTGCCGCCGCGGGCATCAATGCCGTGGTGGTGCCCATGGGTTGCAGGGCCGAGCACTTCCCGAAGGTGCTCCGAAACCTGTTCCACCTCGAGAACGTGCGCGGCGCCTTGATCACCATGCCGCACAAGGTGAGCGTCGTCGAGCTGCTCGACGAGGCCAGCGCCGGCGTCCGTGTCGCCGGCGCGTGCAACGCCGTCCGGCGCACGCCAGACGGTCGACTGGTGGGGGATCAGTTCGATGGTGCCGGGTTCGTGCGGGGCATCGAGCGCAAGGGCCTGCAACTGGCTGGTGCGAGCGCCTTGGTGGTGGGTTGCGGGGGAGTCGGGTCTGCCATCGCCGCCTCGCTGGCCGCCGCAGGGGTTGCCCGCATCCAGCTGCACGACGTCAGTGAGCGATCAGCGCAAACGCTGGCCGAGCGGCTTCAGGTCCACTACCCGGCCGTGCAGGTCAGTCTCGCCGTCCCGGATCCCGTCGGGCACGACCTGGTGGTCAATGCCACGCCGCTCGGCATGAATGCGGGCGATCCCCTCCCGATCGACGTCACCCGCCTGGCGCCCGGCACGTTCGTCGGCGAGGTGGTGATGAAGACCGAGATGACCGCGTTCCTTCAGGCCGCCAAGGCGCGCGGTTGCACGGTGCAGGTGGGCAGCGACATGTTGTTCGAGATGATTCCGCCTTACCTCGAATTCTTCGGTCTTCCGTCCACGACACCGGACCGCCTGCGCGCGCTTGCGCGGCTGAACGACTGACCTTCAGGAGGTGCCCATGAGCGATCTTCTCCTCGATCCCGTGCGTGCGCGGGAGCCGCTCCAGCCCTCGTTCAGCGACGGGCAGAACCCGCTTGCGCTGAACGGCATCGAGTTCGTCGAGTACGCCACGTCCGCCCCGCAAGCGTTGGGACAGGTGTTGGAGATGATGGGGTTCCGGCCCGTGGCGCGGCATCGATCGCGCGAGGTGCTGCTGTACCGGCAGGGCGCCCTGAACATCGTGGTGAATGCCCATCCACCCGCGGGCGATGACGCGCCCGAGACGGTGCCCGCCGTCCCGACGATCAGCGGCATCGCCCTGCGCGTCCGCAACGCGCGCGAGGTGCATCGCCACGTCCTGGAGCGAGGGGCCTGGGACGCTCCGGCCCACCCCCTGCCCATGGAGCTCAACATTCCGGCGATCCACGGCGTGGGCGGCAGCCGGATCCATTTCGTCGATCGCCATCGGGAGCTCTCGATCTACGACGTCGACTTCACCCCGATCCCGGCCGTGGATCCACACCCCGCAGGCATCGAGGGCCTGCACTTCTTCGGCATCGTGCAGTACGTCGGCTTCGATCGCAGCAACGACTGGATCGCGTTCTATGAAGAGCTGCTGGGGACCGCACAGATTCCCGATCACCAGCGATTCGGGATCATGCCCGCGGGCCACCTGCTTCGGGCCCCCGCCACGGAACCGGGCAATGGGTTCATGCTGCAGCTCGTCGAGCCTCACCCCGACGCCGTCTCGCCCACCGAGCAGTTCCAACGCATCGGCCTCGGTGTGCCGGACGTGCTGTCCGCGGTCCGCACGCTGCGCAGCCAGGGCATGGAGTTCGTCGAGTCCGACGCGACGCACACCGAGCGCCGAGGCGCGCTCACCAAGACCTACCTTGGGGGCGTTGCCTTCGAGCTGGTGCAAAGCGAGGTGGCGCCATGAGCGCCAGCCGGTTGCTCGGCCCTGCGGCGGCCGGATTCGGCATGGACACCATCAGCCTGGCGGGCAACCTCGAAGCCAAGCTATCAGCCATCCGGGGCGCAGGTTTCGCCCAGGTCATGCTCAAGGCCAATGACCTTGTCGGCCACCCTGGGGGCTGGCGCGCGGCCGTGGCCGCCGTGAAGGACAGTGGCCTGCGGGGCACCGGCTTCCAGGTGCTGCGGGACTTCGAAGGCCTGTCGGGTCACTTGCATCACTACAAGCTCGACATCGCGAAGGCCATGCTGGAGATGTGCGCAGCCCTCGGTTGCGACGTGTTGCTGGCCTGTTCATCGACGTCGACCCACGCGAGCGCCGACCTCGACCACATCGCCCGAGACCTCCGAAAGCTCGCCATGCTGGCCATTCCTCATGGCATCCGCATTGCCTATGAGGGCTTGTCGTGGGGCCGCACCGTCAACGAGTACACGACGGCCTGGGACGTGGTGTGTCGAGCCGACTGCCCGAACCTGGGCCTGTGTTTCGACTCCTTTCACGCACTGGCGGCGCGAACGCCGCTGGAGAGCATCGATGAGTTGGATCCGAACAAGATCTTCCTCGTGCAGCTCTCGGACTTCATGTGGCAGGAGACGCGCACGTTCGAGGAGCGCATGGCCACCGCCCGCACCTTCCGGGTCTTTCCCGGCGAAGGGGTCCACACCGCCCAGGTGGTGGAGATGGTCAGGAGGCTCGATGCGCTCGGCTACGAGGGTGACTACAGTTTCGAGGTCTTCAACGACGACTATGTGCAGATGCCCTTGCCGATGGTCTGCGCCCGCGCTGCACGGTCAGCCGACTGGCTTGCCGGTGATGTGCTGAGCCGCGCCACGCCAGCCCCGGGCCAGCTCCGACTGCAACGCCGGTGAGCGGCAGTGTCCCTTGTCTGCCGTCGCGGACGGCAGACGGATGGGGCGTTGTCGCGTATGGCCGCTGCCGTTGCCGTTGCCGCTGCCGTCTCGATCGGAGGGCCAGGGCGGCGCCAGCGTTCAGGGACGTGGCGCGGACGCCGCGGCGTCGGCCCGCGCCAGCTTGTCGGCATGGATACCCTCGATCAGCGACAGAATCGGCCCCGCCTGGGTCTGCAGCCCGCTCCACTGCTGGTTCACACCGCCCGTGCAGCCATAGGTGATGAGCGTCCCGGTGTTGCCGGACAGGTTGCCGCCGTTCAGGTCGAGGCAGCGGCCGGCGCGACGGATGCCGCGTCCCGCATCGACCTCCCACACCTGCAGGTCATTCGCCAGGTCGCACGGCTGGAGTGCGACTGACTTTCCGCCGCCCTGATCGGTGAGACACAGGCCGAGCTCGGCTCGGCTGCGGATGCTGTTGTTTGCATCGAGGATCCACCGTTCCGTGGCAGCGCCGGTGCACAGCGAGCGCCCGGCCACGCGCACGGAAGCCGAGGCCACCTGGATGCAATTGCCGTTCGGCATCGTGATCGGTTGGCCGGCTGGTACGTGCGGCGTGGATCCGAGGCCGAGGCTGCTGATGAACGCGAGCAGTGCGGCTTGTGCCTCCGGCACGCCGTCGTTCAACGCGGTCGCGTGGAAGCTCATCCAGCGGTTCAGGCGGTCCGCCTGTTGCCGTTGCATGTCGTACCGAGCGGACTGCTGCTGTGCGGCCGGGCTCATTTCCTTCGCGTGCGCCGCATGGCTTTCGTACAACAGCCGATCGGCTGCGGACAGCCGGAGCACGGTCTTGTCGGCCAGCGCCTCCAGGGCGGCCTGCAGGCGAGGCAATTCCACCTGGCGCAGGGCGCTGTAGCCGGCTTCCTTGCCGACGACGACGGGCGCAGGCATTGGAGGCAATCCCTGCGGGATGTCCAGCGTGTAAAGCGTGTCGATCGCCTGCGAGGGCGTCTGGCAGAGGAGCTTCACGTTCGACGGGCTCTCACTCTGGGCGAGGTTCACGTGCAGCTTGTTGACCAAGTTGGCTTGCATGCGCTTGCCGGCCAAGGCGATGCGCTGCCGGGCGCCTCTCGCGAAGCTGACGTCCAGCCAGCACTGGCGAGGCTCCTGTGTGTCGACCGCCTGAGTCGGCAGTGGGAAGACGTTGCCCCAGTTGCTGCGTTGCGCCGGATAGATCAGCGCCTTGTTGGTCTCCGGGTCGTAGCCGCCGAGCAGCGTCACGACGGGAACCCCGTGCAGGCGGGGCGCAAGGAACTTGCCGTTGGCGCTGTTGAACCAGACGGTGTCCTGCTTGGGCACTGTCGGGGCATGGGCTTCCATGGCCCGGGTGGCGGCGTTCCACTTGGTGTAGCCCGTGGGCGATGCGGCCGACGGTACGGGCTTGTCCAGGCTGGGCTGGATCGCTTTCTGGGTGCTGCGGCCGGTGTAGTGGGTGTAGGACGACAGGGCGCTGGTGAAGTCGCCGCCGGACATCGCGTCGGGGGCGAAGCGGTACTGCCCGTCGAAGACCGGCACGCCTTGCAGGCCGCCGGTGATGGCCCGGTTCCACAGCAGGTTCGCCCGCATGCGCTTGCGGTGACCGATGTAGCCCCAGCCGCTGTCGTGGTGGTGGGCGGCGAGGAAGTAGTCCTCGCCGACCTGGCCGGGGTAGTGGCCGAGGCCGAAGTGGTGCCCGATCTCGTGGCTGAACTCGTTGCCGCGGCTGGTCCAGAGAGTGAGGATGCTGTTGCCCCCGCTCAAGCCGTGGCTCTGCGTCCCGTTCGTGTAGACGCCACGCGCGTGATGTGCCACCACGCTCTGGAACACCTGGGGCTGCTGCTGTGACTGCATGCCTGAACTGGTGACGCCATAGTTGGCGAGGTTGATGCCCACGCTGAAGGTGGACTTCGCCACGTCGGCGCGCATGTCGCCGCTGTACACGTCGCCCGTGGTCGCGCTGGCGGTGTCGTAGATGACGCCGGACGAGACCATGACCCGGCGCAGCGTCGCGTCTTCGTAGTGGGCGGCCGTGAGGCGCGCGACGGGGATGGTCTGGAAGTAGTCGGTGGCCGCGTCGGCCGGATGGCTGCGGAACCAGTGCGCCGCCTCGTTGTCTTCCGGCTCTACCAGCATGCCGAGCCTGATGCTGTGCACGACGAGTTCTGCGGCCGCGGCGAAATCGATCTTGGCGGCCGCGAGTCTGCCTTCGCGTTGCCGGTCGTCGGTGACTCGAAGCGCCAGTCCCGGCGTCACCCAGTCCCAGGGCAGCACCACGCTCCACGACCGGGCCGAATACACGAAGTCAGGACGCCCGTCGGTGTTGGCTTGGTCGGAACGCGGCATCTCGCCGGGAGGCCGCATGGCGAGGGCCGCCTGCGGCACGCCGTTCACGGTCACCTGCACGTTGAGTGCGTCGACCGGACCGAGCGACGGGTCGGGCGTGATCAACAACAAGGCCTCGCGCTCCATCGTGAGGGTGGGCATCTCCTTGGCCTTGTTGCCCGACGGATCGATCGTGTGGCTCTGGGCGAACTGCACCATCGCAGGCAAGTTGCCGTCGAGGTCGCTGCGCACCGAGCGCGGCTGGCCGGACTTGTCCTTGTCGTAGTAGCCGGCCGGTCCGGGCGGAAGGTGCTGGGATCCCACGGGTTCCGCATACGCACTGCCGGGCCCCGCGGTCGCCGGGCCCGACGAGTCGGCCCCTCCGCCGCAACCGACCAATGCGGCCATGCCGAACACCCAGGCGGGCGCGTGTTTCAAGCGGGAGAACGTAGGGGACGGCGATGGCAAGGGGGTACTCCGTGGTGCTGGCTGCTGAAGGATTGCGTTGATGGGCTCCCGGACCGGTACGGCCGCTCAGGGCGGCTCACCGATCCGAAGTGGAGTCCGTCAGGTCTCGCGCTGGTCAACGCATCGAGGATTGTTGTCGTGCGCCCGGCGCGGAAGCTCGATCGGTTGCCAAGCTTTACCAACGATTGGCAGCGTTGCGGCAGCGTTTCGACCATGGATGCTGGTGCCGTCCGAGGGCTGACCCTTTGCATCGCTTCTTGTCGCAACGGGGGGCAGCGAAACGGTGGCGTACGCTTGTCCGGCGCACGGCCGGTTCGGCGTTTCAGGGGCGGATGCCCTGAAGGGCCGAGCCACCGCGGGACGAAGGAGTGGCCGCGAGAAGGCGTTCGGCCGCGGCGTCGCCCCGCCCCCGCGCGGGCTGACGCCCCGCGACGAGCCGGCGCCGCTCCCGCGGCGCGCGGCTCGCGAACTCAGCCGATCACGCGGAACTGCTCGGCCTTGGCCGCGCCTTCCATCGCCGGATCGCTGATGGAGGCCTGGCCGGTCTCGACGTGTCCCGCCAAGCGGCGAAGCCAGTCCGCCTGCCCCATCACCTTGACCGACACGTCGTACCAATGGGCCGACTGGGCCACCGGCAAGCGCACGGTTGACTGGCTGCGGGCCGGCACGGTCACCGTCTGCACCGGCACCGCGAGGTACTTGTTGTGCGTGACGGTGAAGGTGACGGCAACGGGTCCGCTGTTGGTCAGGGTCAGCGAGAGTTCGCCGTGCTGGGCCTGGGCCTTGGCGACAACGTCCGGGTTGGGCTGGCCCGCCGCGGCCACGCGCCGCGCATTGCCAGCGAAGTGCCGGTGAAAACCGTTGGGGCCAAGCACCCAGAGGTCGTAGGCACCGCTGAGCGCAGGTGTCCAACGCCCTTGCAGCTGCTTGCCGGCCTCGACCGTGTAGCGCCGGGGGACGGCGGACAGGTTGAGGCGGTCATACACATGGAACACCGCCGCCGCACGGCCGGTGTTCTCGAACAGCACCTCGACGCGGCTGCCGTTCAGGACCGGCCCGGGCACGACCCGGGCGGTTGCCTGCAGGTCATAGGGCAGGGGGCGGGCGGGCCGCACGCCGGGCTGCTGCACGGGCAACGACACCGCGGCGGGCGCGGCGGGGGTGGTGCGGGCGGGCAGGGCGCGGGCGCGGTTGGCGAGGGCGACGGTGTCCGGGAGACGGTCGAAGAAGGCGCTGTCTTCGGGGTCGGCGAAGTTGAAGCAGGAGGTGAGGTCACCCGCGACGGCACGTCGCCAAGCGCTGATGTTCGGCTCCATCACGCCGAAGCGGGCTTCGATGAATCGGATCACCGACGTGTGGTCGGCAACCTGCGAATTGACGAACCCGCCCTTGCTCCACGGCGACAGAACGTACATCGGAACGCGCGGGCCCATCCCGTAGTTGCGGTGCAGGTACAGCGGCGAGGCACCGTTGAGGATCTCGCAGTACTCGCCGGTGGTGTCGACGGTCGAGGCGCCCGCGAAGGTGACGCCGTCCGTCGTCGACGGTGCGGCCGGTGGCGGCATGTGGTCGAAGAAGCCGTCGTTCTCGTCGAAGTTGATGAACAGCACCGTCTTGCTCCAGACGGCCGGGTTGGCCGTCAGCGCATCCAGCACCCGGGCGGTGTAGTCGGCGCCTTGTGCGGGGCTCGACGGGCCGGGGTGCTCGGAGCCTTCGGCGGTGGCCACGATCCATGAGACCTGCGGCAGCTTGTCGCCGAGAACGTCTTCCTTGAGCTTGTCGAGGTCACGGGTGGAGATGCCGCGGTCCTTCAATTGCTGGGAGTAGCCCGGCCGGTTGAACCAGCCGTCGCGGAACACCTTGAAGCCGGCCAGCGAGTTGTCGGTGAAGTTGTCCGCCATGTTCTGGTAGACCTGCCACGAGACGCCTGCCTGCTGCAGGCGCTCCGGGTAGGTGGTCCAGGTGTAGTCGTCCGCAGGGTTCTCGTTGAACCAGTCGTGGCTGTTGTCCGTGGACGGGCCGTTGCCGCGACGCAGCGGGTCGTTGGTGCCGGTCCACAGGAAGAGGCGGTTGGTGTTGGTGCCGGTCTGCGAGGCGCAGTAGTACGCGTCGCACACGGTGAAGGCGTTCGCCATTGCGAACTGGAAAGGAATGTCCCGCTCCTGGTAGTACCCCATGGAGTGGTTCTCCTTGGCCGCCGGCCAGTGGTCCATGCGGCCATGGTCCCAGGCGGCCTGCGCGTCCGTCCACGAGTGCGGCGTACCGCCCACGCGCATGACGCCGAAGTTCTGCACGGTGTTCAGGTGGAACGGGGCGATGGTGAGCGGCAGGGTGCCCGGCTGCGTCGGCTGCATCCAGACCGACTTCGCCTTCAAGACAGGCGTGTCGGCGCGCGGCACGGGGAACGGGTCGGCGAAGCCGCGCACGCCGTTGAGCGTGCCGAAGTAGTGGTCGAAGGAGCGGTTTTCCTGCGTGAGGATGACGATGTGCTCGACGTCCTTGAGGGTACCGGTGCGCCGGTTGGCGGGAATCGCGAGCGCACGGGCGATGGCAGGCGGAAAGGTGGTCAGTGCGGCCGCGGCACCGGATGCCGTGGCCACGGTGCGCAGGAACTGGCGGCGTTCAGGAGTGGGGTGGGTCATCGTGGTCTCCTCAGGCGCGGCGGCGGCGAGCGGCAACGCCGACGAGGCCGAGCCCGGCCAGCAGCAGGGCGGTGGTGGCAGGCTCCGGCACGGGGCTGCCGAAGGTGAAGTCGTCCATCACGAAGTTGGCGGGGTCGTTGCTGCGCACGAGGACACGGTCAACGAGGCCGGCGTACCCGCTCGACAGGAAGCTGGAGTTTCCGTTCAGCGCCAGCGCGGCGGAGGAGGCCACCTGGGCTCCCTGGAAGTACAGGTCGAAGGTGACCGATACACCTTCGAATCCGGCGAACCATGCGCCGGCGAAGGTGTCGGGCTTGGCGAAGCCGATCGCGCTGGTCTCCGTGCTGCCGTCCCAGCCGAGCGTGGCGCGGTAGCTTCCCGAATGAGCCGAGAAGGGCGCCTGGTCTCCGCCGAAGTTGAACCAGGTGCTTGTCGACCAGTCCAGGCCCCCGTAGCTGGACGGCACGAGACCGTCGGCGCCGAGGTCATCGAAAGTCAGTACGGTGGCCGATGCGAATGGCGCGCCAAGCGCGAGTGCGGCCGCAATGACGACGCGGCGCAGGATGAACTTGCCCATGGAAACTCCTGTGATGTTGTGGTTCGCGTCTCGCCGGCACAGGAGGACGCGCCCCCGGCGCCGGGGCGCATGGGCATCATGGGAAGCGGGAGTGACAGGGCAGTGAAGGGAACGTGTCAGCGTAGCTGACCCCGCCGCGCGGGTTCGCGAGGCGGCCGGGGAGCCGGCATGCCGTGTGGCACGAGCGCGCTTGGTGCACGGCGACGGACGGAACCGGGTCGGGCGCGATGCCGTGCTCGGGGGCCCTGCGTGCCTCGGCTTGGGTCAGGGCGCTGGCTCGTCGCTCGATGAGCGGTGGTCGGCGGGCAGTGCGGCCCGACAACCTGGAATGCGTACAGGCCGCGCGGGGCCATGGCCCGGTTCCTGTGTGCCCCTGCTGAGCGTGCGCTCAGTCGGCGGGCCTACTTGGAAAAGCGCCGGGTCAGGCGCGTGCTTGGCGCAGCAACTGGGCCAGGCGGGGGTCATTGGCTTGCCAGCGGCCGATTTCCAGGCTGGTCCAGACGCGGGCTGCAACGACGACGGCGACAAGTGCGGCAAAGACGATGAATTGCATGATGGTCTTTCTTGGGTTGGTGAAAGAAGTATAGGGTTTACCCTGTGAGTCATGCAATGACTTTTTCACGTTATGGCCGTGTGTTGCGTATTATGGGATTCGAGATGTTTGACCTCTTCAGCTGCGATGCGTCGATGCAACCCGTGACCCGGCGATGTTCCCGCCGTGGCAGCTCGGCCCGGCGGGTCCCCGCGTCGGGCGAGCATGGTCATCGAGGTCCCTCGCGTCACGACGCGTCGACGACCTTCAACCGGCCCTCCGGGTTCAGCCGAGGACTTCCTTCAGTGCCGCGTCATAGAGGCCGGTGAGCTTGTCCATCACCTCCAGCAGCCGTTCGCTGGTGGTGGCGACGGCTTCGAGGCCGCGGACGTCGGGCTTGCGCTGCAAAGCGGTATCGAAGAACAGCCACTGCGCTTCTCCGAGTGCCAGTTCGCTGCGGATGGCCGCGGTCGACACCGGTGCAGCGGCCAGCGTGGCGAGCGCCTGCTTGAACTCGGCGGCGTCCGCCTGCATGCTCTCCTGGGCGCCCTTGCTGCCCAAGCCGGCGGCCAGCAACCCGTAGTTCTTGGCAAGGCGCTGCGACAGCATGCGCTGGCGACCCGCCGTGTTGACGAGGCGGGCGGTTCCGGCCTTGCCCAGCTTCTCGAATGCCAGCGTTGCGGCGTCAGCGGCGGCCAGCATGCGGTCGGACTGCTGCGCAACGGCAGCGACCGACTCCTTCGTCGGCGGCAGGTCCGCGAGGCCGTCGAGGGTCTGCGCGTGCTTGCGCACCTCCGTCAACAGCCGCGCCACGTCGGCGGGCCACTGCCCTTTGTCGAGGTCGGCGAAGCCTGCCTGCATCTGCTGGCGGGCCGATGCCAGCGCCGCACGCGAGGGTCCCGGAAGCACGTCGAGGTGGATCTGGCAGTAGGCCTTGGCCACGCGCTGCGACAGGGCACGGAAGCGTGCCACCCGGTTGATCGCAGTCGACACCGCCATCTGCGCATGGGCAGGAAGCGCGGGCAACAGCATCGCGGCGGCGAGCATCTGGACCACGGCGCGGCGGTCGCGCTGAGCGGCATGGCGATTCTTGAGGGTTTTCATCGGTGGACAAAAGATGGCTGCCCGGATAGGGCGTCGGCGATTCTGGTCGCCTCATCCCGGGGCGCTTCTGACAAGCATCAACAAAGGTCTCGGCCTGCGTTCGATGACGGGAAGGCGAGGGAATTTGTGTGCAGGAAGGCTGATGCGGGTGCGGCACGGGGCAGCTCGCGGCGCCCCGTACCATGGGGGCCACGCGAACCACAACAACGGGCTTGCCACAGGCGCCCAAGGGAGAGACATGAAGGCCGTCCGCACGCTTGCGTTCTGTGCATTCGCCATCGTCGGCACGGTGGCGGGCGCGATCGTCCTCGGCACGGCCGAGGCGCCGGCCCCGATGCGAAGCGTCGTGGATGTCGCCAAGGCGGTCGACCGCACCGGCATGCCCGAGCTGTCGCACTATCCGGCGCGAGACGGAACCTTGCTCGCATACCGCGCCTATCCCGTCCCCGGGAGCACACAGGTGGCCCTGCTCTTTCACGGCTCGTCGGACAGCAGCATGGGCATGCATGCCGTCGCGAAGGCGCTGCAGCAGGGTGGTGTCTCCGCCTACGCACTCGACATCCGGGGCCACGGGGGCTCGGGCGTCCGTGGTGACATCCACCATGTCGGTCAGCTGGAAGAAGACGTGGTCGACGGGGTCACGCAACTTCGGCGGAGCCATGCCGACGCGCGGTTCTTCGCGGTGGGGCATTCGTCCGGCGGAGGGTTTGCGCTGCGCCTTGCCGGCACCCCGGCGACGGCTGAACTATTCGATGGCTTCGTGGCCACGGCGCCGTACCTTCACTACCGTGCCGCGACCAGTCGGGGGGCAGAGGGCGGCGGGTGGGCTCGGCCCTTCAAGCCGCGCATCGTCGCGCTCACCGCGCTGGAAGCCGTGGGGCTCGATGCCCTCGGCGGCCTGCCCGTCATCGCATTCGCGCTGCCGCCCGAGGCGCCGGGCACGCACACCTATTCGTACCGCCTCTTTCGCAACTACGGTCCGCACACCGATTTCGTGGACGACGTTCGACGCGGGGATCGCCCGTGGGTGGTGATCGCCGGCACGGCCGACGAAGTGTTTCGGGCCGAGCACTACGCCCAGGCCTTCGAGGCGGTGAAGCCGCTCGTTGCGGTGCAACTGATCGAGGGACTGGGCCACATGGCCGTCGTGTCGCACCCGACCGCGCTGCAAGCCATTGTCGGCGCCGTTCAAGCGCTGGGCGCCAAGGCAGCAGCCGGCCGGTGATCCCGGCGGCCGCAGTGGGGCGTCACGCCCTGTTCGGCAGGCTCGCCTCAGGCCGCGCCCTGAGTCTCCACATGCAGCGCGTAGAGCGAGTGGCAACTGGCCATGAACAGTCGGTTCTTCTTCGGGCCGCCGAACACCAGGTTCGCACAGCGCTCCGGCAGGCGGATGAAGCCGATCGGGGTGCCGGCTGGGTTGAACACCATCACGCCGTCCAGCTCTTCCGATCGGGCGCCGGCAGAGCCATTGCTGCCCCAGCCGCACCAGAGATTGCCATCGACGTCCACCTTGATTCCATCGATGGCCGCCGGACCATTGGCGTCGATGAACTTCGTGCGGTGGGACGCCCGGCCGTCCGGGGTCACCTCGTAGCGCCAGACGATGCGGTTCGGCTGGGCCCTCGACTCCACCACGTACAGGAACTTCTCGTCGGGCGAGAACGCGAGGCCGTTGGGGCCCTGCAGTTCCGTGATGACCGGCGCCAGCCGCCCGTCGGTGGCGATGCGGTACACCGAATGAGGCAGCTCGGGCGTCGCCTTCTCGCCCTCCCAATGCCCGCCGATGCCGAACGGCGGATCGGTGAACCAGAGCGAACCGTCGCTGCGACAGACGATGTCGTTGGGCGAGTTCAGCCGCTTGCCCGCATGGCCGTCGGCCAGCACGGTGATGCGACCGTCATGCTCCGTGCGCGTGACACGGCGGCCCAGGTGCTCGCACACGACGAGCCGCCCCTGTCGGTCGCGCACCATGCCGTTCGAGTGATTTGCGGGCTGGCGGAAGACGCCGAAGCTCCCGGTCGCCTCATCGAACCGCATGATGCGGTTGTTGGGGATGTCGCTCACCAGCAGGTAGCGCCCGTCGCCGAACCACACCGGCCCTTCGGCCCAGCGCATGCCGCTCCCCACCTGCTCGAGCGAGCTGCTGTAGATGCGGTATTTGGCAAAGGACGGGTCCAGGATCTGCACCGCCGGGTCCGGGTAACGGGCGCTCGGCCTGAACTCCACGTCATGAGCGGTTGCCGTGCCGGCGACGGCCGCTGCGCCGGTGCTGGCAGCAGCGCGCAAGAAGGCGCGGCGTGATTCGTTCGAAGACATGGGTTCTCCTTTGAGGGCGCGGGTCGAGGCGATCGACGGGCGGCTCGGCGAGCCGCCCGCTCCCTCATTCGAGCTTCAGGCCGGTGCGCGTGACCAGGGCCGCCCAGTTCTTGCGCTCTGTCTCGAAGAACTTGCCGGCGTCCGGCGCGGACATGGTCGACACCTCTGCGCCTTGGGCCACCAGCATCTCGCGCACCGCGGGCAGGCGGATCACGCGCAGCAGTTCGGTGGAGATCTTCTGGACGACCGGTGCAGGGGTCGACGCGGGGGCGACCACCCCTTGCCAGGTGCCCGACTCGAAGTTCGGGAGCGTCTCGGCGATGGTGGGGACCTGTGGAAGCAGGGGCACGCGGGTGGGCTTGGAGACGGCCAGCACCTTGAGTCGCTTCGACTGCACGAAAGGCAGCGTGGCCAGCATGCCGTTGATGAGGATGTCGGTCTGGCCCGCGATCGTGTCGTTGATCGCCTGCGATCCGCCCTTGTAAGGCACGTAGACCCATTGCCCGCCGGTGGCCTCCTCGATCATCTTGCCGGCCAGGTGCGGCGCGCTCCCCATCGCCGTGACGGCGAAGGTGAGGGGCTTCTTCTTCGACAGCGCGATCAGTTCGGGCAGGGTGTTGGCCGGCACGGAAGGGTGCACGACCAGCAAGTGAGGTGAGTAGGCGAGCGTCGCGACGCTGCGCAAGTCCCGCGACGGGTCGAAGGGCAGCTTGTAGAGCGCCGGGCTGATGGCCAGGGCACGCACATCGCAGAGCAGCAGGGTGTGCCCGTCGCCCGGGGCCTTGGCCACCAGGTCCGCGCCGATGTTGCCGTTCGCCCCGGCCTTGTTCTCGACGATGACGTTGGTGCCCAGCGCCTCACCCAGCGGCGTGGCGATGCTGCGCGCAATGATGTCTGACGAACCGCCCGCGGTGTAGGGGACGACGATGCGGATGGGCGCACCGGCCAGCGACGGGCCCGGGGCCGGCGATGGCGCCGCCGCGGCGTTGCGGCTGGCGCCGAGGGCGGCAAAGGCGGTGAGGCCGAGGACCGTCTGGCGACGGTTGAGGAGGGAAGAGCGGTTCATGGCATGTCCTCTTTGGTTGTACGACAACGTACGTCCACCGCAGGTTAGCGCGGAGTGGCTCGTGTGGACCCTCGGGTAAACACTGTGCGGTTTCACACGTTACCGGGGGGGTCGCCGGTTCGATGGGATTGCCGAGGTGCTCGAGTTGTCTGATGACGTGACATGGGCAACGCGCCGGCCCAGGTAGACGGCGCCGACCTCGATGTCGATGTGAAGTCATCCGGACAGCGAGCCGGTCGTCTCGTCCTTGCGATGCGAATAGACCCCTGCCCGACTTGGAAATGATCACAAGGATGACCAGAAGATGGACCGCTACCAGGCCAGCGGCTGCACCTGAACAGGCCTCCGCTCGATGCAGTGGCGCTGCAACGGCGTCCGGAGGTGCTGCGCTCCTCGGCCCGTGACGCTCAACGCTGCCGTTCGCGATCGTGCCGGAGCAGGCGCTTCGCGAGCACGAGGCCGCCACCCACAGCGCCGGCGGCGAGGCTGGTGTGTCCGGCGTAGGTGACCAGGCCGAAGGCCCATCCTCCACTGCCGACGGCTACCCAAAGTGCCGTGGCGAGCGTCGCCCACCCTGACACCCGGGCGACGCGGGCCAGCCTGCCGGGCCACACGCCGCCGGTGAGTTCCTCCTGCTGCCGCTGCGAGGCCAGCGCAAGGCCGGTGAACCCGGCCAGGCTGAGAAGGGCTATGGAGAGGTGACTCACGCCGGCTTCCCGTCCATGGTTGATGCAACGCTCTGTGCCGCCCCTTGACGGCCGCGCTCGGCGCCGGAGGAAACCGGACGGGCGGCGCGCATCGCGAACGCCGCGTGCAGCGCGGCGAGGGCCAGGCAGGTGAGTTCCATGCCGACGAACACCCAGTCGCCTTGGATCACGCTGTGCCACAGAGCGCGCTCTGTTGTCAGCGCGCTCACCACGGGCAGCAGCGCGAGCAAGAGGGCGGCAAGGCCCATCTGTTCGACCCAGGCTTGACGTGCCGGACGCAAGGTGGCGTGCAGACCCATCAACGCCCACGCTGCAAAGAACAGGTGGATCTCCCAGGCGGCGCGGTCCGCGAAGGATGTCGGCAGCAGGCGGTTGCCCCAGAGGAAGGCCGTCATGGCGACGGACAGGCCTGCCAAGGTGGCAATGTTGAGCCGTTCGACGACCCGGAAGCCAAGGTGGGGTCGGGCCGGGTCAGCCAAGCGGGCACGGCGCTTCACGGTCCACAAGACCAGGCCGGTACCTACCATGGCGGTGCCGGCGAGGCTCACGAGAAAATACAGCCAGCGCGTCACCGTGTCGGCGAATCGGCCCAGGTGCAATGCATACAGCACACCGCGCGTTTCCGCTGCGACACCGACGCGGTCCTTAGTCTCCAGCAGCCGACCGTCCTTGCCGTCGAACAGCATGTACTGCGGGCTCTGCGAGACGCGGCCGTGGTCGCCTCGAACCACGACGATGCGCGCCGCTGCATCACCCGGATGGTTGACGATGACGCGTCCGACGCTGCCCGCTCCCCAGCGCGCCTGTGCCTCGAGCACCACGGGCGCCAGGGGCGTGAGTGGCGCGGTGATGCCGCTCGGCTTGCCGGCGGGGATGAACGCGGTTGTTTCAGCCGCCACGCCTTCGCGGGCCGGCCGCTTGAAGGCGGCATCGCCGCCCCAGGGCATGTACATGATCATCATCGTCACCAGGCCGGAGTAGGTGATCATCAGATGGAAGGGCAGCCCGAACACCGACAGCATGTTGTGCGCATCCAGCCAGGACCGCTGTCCCTTGCCGCCCCGAAAGGTGAAGAAGTCGATGAAGATCTTCTTGTGGGTGATGACGCCGCTCACGATCGCCACCAGCATGAACATGGCGCACAGACCTGCGATCCACCGTCCCCACAACGGCGGCATGTAGTGCAGGTTGAAGTGGAACGCGTAGAAGAAGTCGCCCCCGCGCGTCTCGCGAACGGTCAGGCGGTCGCCTGTTGCGGGATCGAACGTGCCGTTCTCGAAAGCACGCCGACCCGGTCCCGGCTTGCGCCAGAACGCGTGGGCCACATTGCTTCTTGCGTCCGGTGGCGTGATGCTCCATTGCGGGCTGCCGGCGGCGGCCGTGGCCAGGTGCGCCGCGACGCGCTGCACCACCTGCGCGCTCTCGGGGACGACCTTCTGCGCGGGCAGTTCAGGGCGCATCCACTGGGACATCTCATCGCGGAAGTAGGCCGCGGTTCCGGTGAGGAACATCGCGTACAGGACCCACGCGGCCAGCAAGCCCGACCAACTGTGAAGGTCGGACATGGTTTGCCGGATGCCCCGCGGCCGGAGGACGCGATGACCAGCGTTGACCACGCCATGTTTGGCCGTCATGCCGCACTCCCTTGCCAAACCGGCCAGGCGGCCAGCAACAGCGGCATGGCGGCAACGGCCAGTCCGGTCCATGCCCGCCTCGCCGAGCGAACGGCGAACACCCAGACCACCGCGCCGGCGTAGATCGCAAAGCTGGCCAGCATGCCGACCAGGACCGCCTCCGTTCGGGGCAGCGGAAGCGAGACGGCGGCCACCGAGGCCGCCGCAGCAAGCCCGTACCCACCGAAGACGGCCGCGATGATGCGCGAGGCAAGCGGAAGACAGGCCGCGATGACGCTCAGGCGATGGTCCACGAGCGCCTCACTTGCCCGACGTTGCGGCTGGTGTCGGAGGGAGTGCAGCCAGGCCACCCGCCTTGAGCACGCTGAGCGTGGTCACGTGGTGCACTCGATCGAAGCGCTGGGCCATGGCCCCCTCACTCGGAGACGAGGCTGCCAAGGGACGCTCGCCGGCGGTCCGGTCGATGTGGCTCGTCTCGAGGACGTACAACCCTTGCCATGGCAATGCAAAGCTGACCCGTCCTTCCGCGTCCGACTGCGCCTCCTGCGTCCATCCCGATCGCTCGGCAATCGTCACCTTGGTCTTGGACAGGGGCTGGCCGTTGTGCGTGACTTGGAACTCGCCGTCGCGGCCGGTCGGAACGATGTCGAGCGCGAGGCGCGGCACTTGCGCCGCAAAGCTCGTCGCGTATCGGGCGGCGGGGCGATACCAGGTGTGGACCTCGACGTCGCCTTGTCGGGACTTGTAGAACGGGTACCGGAGGTCTTGCACCACGAGGTTCTCGGCGGCGCCCAACGTGAACCGCTGGCCTTCCGCGACGCTGAGGCGAAATCCTGTGGCCTCCTTGATGACCCGGAGAGGCGTTTCTCCCTCGCTTCCGAGGAGCACGCCCGTAGGCGCCCCGAAGCGGTCGAGCAGGCCGGGAGACGCTTCCCGGAGGTTGTGCGCGTACTCGCCGAACCGGGCGATCGCCGCCTGGCCCGGCACCGATTCGATCCAGAGTTGGTGGGCAAAGGCGGTCGTTGCAGTGGCTGCCGTGGCGGCCAGTGTGAGCAATGTCTTGAACATGGTTCGGGCTCCGGAGCTGTGTATGAGCGGGCTCAGAACTTCACCCGCAGCGTCGCCATCGCATTGCGGGGGTCGCCGTAGTAGGTGCTGATCCCGGTGGGCGAGTACTTCTTGTAGTAAACCTTGTCGAACACGTTGTTCACGTTCAGCTGAAGGGCGTAGTGGTCGTTGATCTGATAGCCCAGCATCGCGTTGTAGATGGCATAGCCGGGGTGGCGGGCGGTCAGCCCCCCTGCGGTGGCGCTCGTCTCGCTCCGGATGTCGGCGCCGCCGCCCACCTTCCAGCCCTGGGCGACGCCGGGCAGGCGATAGGTCGTGAACAGGCGCAACTGTTGGCGTGGATCCTGGCTGCGCAAGGGTTTGCCGATGTTCGATGCGGACGCGTCGGCGATGTAGCGCGTTCGGGTATTGGTGTATCCGGCCATCACGTCCCACCCCGGCGTCACTTCGCCGCCCACTTCCATTTCCCAGCCCTGGCTGCGCGTTCTTCCACCTGCGACGTTGCAGTAGCCGTCCGGGTTGGTGGCCGATGGGACGCAGGCGTTCGGCGTCGCTGTATCGAGGAGTGCCTTGCCGACGTTGTCGATTCGGAACAGTGAGAGCGAGGCCGTCAACCGTCCCTGGAGAAACTCTCCCTTGATGCCAGCTTCGTAGTCCTCGCCCCGGATCGGTTCCAGGACGGCGCCATTCGCGCCTTGCGTGCTTTGCGGCGTGAAGATCTCCGTGTAGCTCCCGTATGCGCTCAGCTGCGGATTGATGTCGTAGACGAGGCCCACGTACGGCGTAACTTCACGCCCGATGTCGTAGTTGCCGGCGGGTCCGCTCGCCGCTTCGTACTCCCACCAGCTCAGACGGCCGCCGATCAACGCTGCCAGCGAATCCGTGAGCGAGACGCGGGCGGTGGCGAATGCGCCCTGCTGACGCGTGTAGCTCGGGCGGGTCGGCACACCGGTGTTCACGTAAGACACCTCCGGGTAGCTCGTGTAGGGGTCCCAGTCGCGAATGTCCACACCGTTCAGCGGACTCAGGTTGAAGATGCCCCAGCTTTCAGTGACCTTCGAGCGCACGTTCTCGACGCCCAGCACCAACTGGTGCTTGCGCCCGAAGAGTTCGACCGGACCGTCCGCGGTGGCGACCAGGGCACGCTGGTCGCTCGCGTTGCCCGTGTACACCGAGGTGGTGACGTTCATCAGGTACGGATTGGTGGCCCCGCTCGGGCGAGTGAAGTAGCTCTGTTTGAAACCACCCTCCTTGAGGCGGAGCTGGGTGTAGGCGCCGCTGAGCTTGGCCGTCCAGCCGTTGTCGAATCGGTGAGCGAGTTCCGTGAAGGCCTGGCGGTTGTAGCGATTCCATTGGTTCCAGGCGGCGCCGAGATAGGTTTCCCTCGGCAGATTGAGCGGTGACCCGTCGAAGTTGGCGGGCATGTTGCCCCAGGCGCCGGTGGCGTCGAGGTCGGTGTGCTGCAGGCTGGCCGTGAGCTGCGTACGGCTCGTGAGGTCCGCCTCGAACACGCCGTACAGCACCTTGCGGTCTTCGGAGCGTGCCTTCTGGAAAAACTCCTTCTCATCGGAGACGGCAACCAGGCGTCCGCGCAGGGTTCCTTCCGGATTCATGGGTCCGGAGACATCGCCTTCGATGCGGCGACGTTGCCATGAGCCGATGCCTGCGGATGCCGAGGTCTGCAGCTCGCGCGTCGGACGCTTACGCACCATGTTGACCGTAGCCGACGGCTGACCCGCTCCACGCAGCATGCCCGAGGCCCCGCGAAGCACCTCGACGCGGTCGAGCACGGCCGTGTCAGGCTGGATGAAGCTGGACCCGCTCTGGTTGATCGACAAGCCGTCGATCTGCAAGGAGTCGATCTGGTGGCCCCGCGAGAAGTAGGTGACGCGCTCGCTGTCGACATAGTCGACGGCCACGCCCGGGGTGTTCTGCAGCACGTCGTGCAGATCAGGCAGGGCGCGGTCTTCCAGAAACTGGCGCGTCAGCACCGTGACGGGCTGAGGAATGTCCTTGAGCGACTCGAGACCCCTGAAGACCGTGGCCTTGCGGGCGGCGAAGGCACCGGTGTTTTCCGTCTCCGCCGTGGCGCGCGTTCTGGAGGTGACCCGTACCGGGGGCAGGGTCGCTGCTGAATCGGTTAATTCCGCAGGCGCCGGCGCGAGCCTGTAGTTGCCGTCACCGTCCCTCAGCACTTGATACCCCGAACCGGCGAGCAGCGTGGCGAAACCGGTGTCGATGGTGTACGTGCCTTGCAATCCGGCCGATTGCCGCCCCCGGAGGGCCGTGGCGTCGAAGGACAGAACGACCCCGGCTGACCGGGCGAACTCCGTGAGCACGACGGCGAGCGGCGCGCCCGAGAGCGCGTAGTGGCGCGCGACCTGCCCGTCCTGCGCATGGGCGAGATTGGGAGCGAGAGGGCCGGTCAGCGCAAGGGCCGTACAGGCGAGGGCGGCGCGTGCCAGACGGGTTAGCGCAGCGGGACGGAGCGCGTGAACGGTGCGGCGGGCGGAGCGGGATGACATGGATGTTCCTCTGGACGACAGGCTGGATGAACGGCTTCAAGCGCTATGTCGAATGAGGAGGAGTCATCCTGCAAACGCGGTTCAAACTTTCTTCTTGCAAGGCATGACGCGGCCCTGGAAGAAGGCCTCAACGTGGCCCCACGGAGACCCACAGTCGCGTCCGGTAGGTCACCGTGACGGGAAAGCTCTTGGCAAGCGCGGTGAGTGCTCGATCGGTATCGTCGAGCGGAAAGGTGCCGGACACGCGGATTCCGGAGACGGCCGCTTCGCAGACGAGTCGGCCTGGCCGATAACGGGCGAGTTCCGACACCAGCGCGCCGAGCGGAGCGTCCACGACGGCCAGTGTTCCATCGGCCCAGCTTCCGGCGAACGCATCCAGAGGCATTGGCGCAGAGACCTCGTGTTCGGACAACTGCGCCTGCTCGCCGTGCCTCAACTCCCGAGGCCCGCCGGAGCGCGGTTGGAGTCTGACGGCCTTCTCATGTACGGCCACACGGGTGAGGCCCGGCACTGCCTGCACCGAGAATCGCGTGCCCAAGGCCAGAACTTGGCCTTCGCGTGTTTGCACACTGAAGGGACGCCCGTGCGGGTCAGGCTGTGTCGTCACGAGGATGCGGCCCGAATGAAGTCGCAAGGATCGGCCTTGCAAATCGAAAGCTTCGTCCAGGGCGGTGTCGGTGTCCATCGCGACGGAGGAGCCGTCCGGCAGCTGAAACTCGCGTCGCTCTCCGGCGCGCGTGCGGTGCTTCGCCTGCAGCGCCTGCCAGGGAACGGTTCGCCAGCTGGCCCAGCCCACCAAGCCTGACACGGCGAGCGGCACCAACGCGCGCAGCACCTGCCGGCGACGAGGCCGTGGGCCCAATGCCTGAAGGGCCAGCGGTGCAGGGAGGCGACTCAGTTGCGCGCTGACGGCAAGCACCTTGTCCCAGGCCCGCTGGTGGGCCGGGTCGGCAGCCCGCCAGGCGGACCAGGCGCGCTGGTCGGCGTCAGAAGCTGCGACGTCTCGCAAGCGGGTATGCCATGCGGCGGCTTCACTCAGTGCCCGCCGGTCGGGGTCGAGCGAAATGCTCATGCCGAACCGAGGCAGCAGTGCTCGAGTGCACGGGTGAGGTAGTTGCTCACCGTGCGAACCGAGATGCCCAGCTGCCCTGCGATTTCCGGGTAGTTCATGTCGCCGAACTGGGCCAGCAGGAACGCCTGCCTGACCTTGTCGGGCAAGCCGAGCAGCATGCGGTCCACGGCAACCAGCGTCTGTTGAACGATGACCTGGGCCTCGGCCGAGGGGGCAAGATCGCCGGGCTGGGCGGCGAGGTATTCCATATAGGCCTGCTCGAGCGAGCGCCGGCGAAAGAAGTCGGCCACCATCCCGCGCGCCATCGTGGCAAGGTAGCGCTGGGGCTCGCGGATCTCGTCGGCTCGCAGCGCCGAACCCATGATGCGGACGAAGACGTCGTGCGCCAGGTCGGCTGCATCGTCGCGGTTGCCGACCCGCTTGCGCAGCAGACCTTGCAGCCAAGGGTGGTGATCACGGTAGAGGGAATGAGCGTGCACAGCGGCATGACCCCGGTTGACGATGGCTAATGCGAATCGTTCCCATTCTCTCACAGTGAAGTCCGGATGGCGACCCTCGGACCTTGATGTATGGGAACCATCGCGGTCACACCCGTTAAGGAATGCGTCGCGCGATGGACCGGCGAAGGGAAAGCACCGCGTTGACGCCCTCGACCGATTGCGCGAGGCTGACAGCGCAACGCATGGACAAGCTCGGAGACACATCCGGGCGCGCTGCACATCCACAACACAGACAGGAGACAACCCATGACTGCGACCCCCTGGCGCCGCCGGCGCGCGCGTGCCGTTTACCTGCACACCCTCGCACATTCGCTTCTCACGTCGGCCGCGCTCGTTGCACCGGCCTTTGCGCAAGGCGGGGGCGTGGAACCCCCACCCACGGATCGCCTCATCGTCAAATACCGCGCGGTCGAGACCGGCGCGCAGGCGGGCGCTGCGACTCCGGACCGCCAGCGTCTGCATGCGCGGGCGCAGGAGGTGGCCCTCCGTTTGGGCCAGCGGCTTGAACACGTGCGGGTTGCAGCATTCGATGCCCACGTCCTGCGCCTCGAGCGCCGCCTGCCGCACAGCGAGGTGGCGCGGCTCGCCCGCGAGATCGCCGCGGCGGACCCCAGCGTCGAGTACGCCGAGCCGGACCGGATCCTCACGACACAAATGACGCCCAACGACACCCAGTACGGTCAGCAGTGGCAGTACTTCGAGGCCACGGGCGGCTTGAACCTGCCGCCGGCGTGGGACCTTGCCACGGGTGCGGGCGTGGTTGTCGCCGTCATCGACACCGGCTTCCGGCCGCACGCGGATCTCGCCGCGAACGTGCTGCCGGGCTACGACTTCATTCGCGACACCGCGATGGCCAACGATGGCAATGCCCGTGACAGCGACGCCCGCGATCCGGGCGACTGGTCGTCGTTCGGCGAATGCGGCTTCTTCTCGCCCTCCCGCAACAGCAGCTGGCACGGCACGCACGTGGCCGGGTCCATCGCCGCCGTGACGAACAACCGAAGTGGCGTGGCCGGCGTGGCGTTCGGCGCCAAGGTGCTGCCGGTGCGCGTGCTCGGTCAATGCGGTGGCTACACCTCGGACATTGCCGACGGCATCGTGTGGGCCGCGGGCGCCCCCGTGTCCGGCATGCCCGCCAACCCCACGCCGGCCAAGGTGCTCAACCTGTCGCTCGGCGGCGCAGGGGCCTGCGACACCACGTCGCAGAACGCGGTGAACGCGGCGCGCGGACGCGGCGCCGTGGTGGTCGTCGCCGCGGGCAACAGCAACACCAACGCATCGGGTTTCTCACCGGCCAGCTGTGCCGGCGTGATTGCCGTGGCGGCCACGAACCGCAATGGCGGTCGGGCGTCCTATTCCAACTTCGGCGCGGCGGTTTCGGTGGCCGCCCCCGGAGGCGACACGGCCTCGGGCGCGGCGAACGGCATCCTGTCCACCCTCAACGCCGGGAGCCGCGGGCCCGCGGGGGACAGCTTCGCGTACTACCAGGGCACGTCGATGGCAGCACCGCACGTCGCGGGCGTCGTCGCGCTGATGCTGTCGCGCAATCCGGCGCTCACGCCCGACGAGGTGGCGTCGCGGCTGAGGAGCACGGCGAGGCCGTTCCCGTCGAGCTGCAGCCAGTGCGGCGCCGGCATCGTGAATGCCGCTGCGGCCGTCAATGCGGCGGGCGGGGGCAGCACCGGGGAGCCGGCCGGAAACGAGATGGAGCCGAACGACGGCACGGCCTCCGCACGGGCCACCCGTGAAGGCGAAACCATCACCGGCACGATGGCCAGCCTGGGTGACAACGACTACTTCCGCGTGCCGATCAACCCCGGCAGCACGCTGGGCGCGAGGTTGACGCCCAACAGCACGTCCAACTACGACCTCCAGGTGTACAGCAGCGGCGGCGCGCTGCTGGCGAGCAGCACCAATGGCACCGGGCAGCTCGACAGCCTGGCCGTTCGCAACAGCGGCACCACGCAGGCGACGTACCTCATCCGCGTGCACTTCGTGAGCGGCGGGACCGGGAGCACGGGCGGAGGCTACAGCCTGGTGGTGGACTGATCCGTCGTCGGCCGGATGGCCCGACGATTCGGGCCGTCCGGTTCAGGGAAGTCCCTGTCGGTGTTTTCCCCTCGGCTCCTTCCGACCCGTGAGCGACCCGCCGGGCCGCTCGCACCGGGCGTCACGGAGGCTCCGGCGCTTTTCGCCTGCAACAAGCTTGCGCCGGTCGTCGCAAGAACGTGAAAGACCGGAGGCGGCCGGGTTCCTAGAGTCGCCGTGCGTCCGGTGGAGAGACACGGACCGCAGCCACCCTGGAGAACAACATGACGAAGCAATCCCTGGCCATGGCCGTGTCATTGGCGCTGGCCACCCTGATGGGCGGCTGTGGCGGAGACGACGACGCCACCGCCCCACCGGCTGCCGCGCCGACGGCGAGCACCCAACTCGGCGTGGTGGAGGGCAGCCTGTCGGCCTCCGGCACCATGAAGCAGTTCCTCGGCATTCCGTATGCGGCGCCTCCTGTCGGTGCTTTTCGCTGGAAAGCGCCGCAGCCGCCGGCCGCATGGACCGGCACCCGCGCCGCCAAGTCGTTCGGGCCCCATTGCCCGCAGCGCGATACCTCTCCGATGTCGGCCTACGGCGCCGCGGGCGGGCAGGAAGACTGCCTCTACCTCAATGTCTTCACGCCCACCTCGCCCGGACCGCACCCGGTGCTCGTGTGGATCCACGGCGGCGCCTTCCAGTACGGGCAAGGCAACGGCTACCTTCCCGCGCGCCTTGCCGCTCAAGGCGTGACCGTGGTGACGGTGAACTATCGCCTGGGCGCGCTGGGCTTTCTCTCGCACCCCGCCCTGGCCGACGAAGCGGGTCGCGCCGGCAACTACGGCGTCATGGACCAGACGCAGGCCCTCCGCTGGGTGAAAGCCAACATTGCCGCCTTCGGCGGCGACCCGGACCAGGTCACCATCGCGGGCCAGTCCGCTGGTGCGGCCAGCGTGCTCACGCAACTGAACACCTCCCATGCAGCCGGCCTGTTCCACAAGGCGATCCTCCAGAGCGGGCCGGTGACCGACCAGCCGACCGGCGCGGCGGCACAGGCCGGCGGCGCGGCGCTTGCGGAGACCGCATTCGCCTGCCCGAACGATGCCAACGCGGCCGCCTGCCTGCGGGCGCTGCCGCTTGCCAGCATCATCGACAAGCAGAGCGCCGCCACGTTCTCGGCCACCAATGCGCCGAACGTCGACGGCGAGTATCTGGTCCGGGGAAACCAGGCGGCTGTTGCGGAGGGGCGCATCGCGCAGGTCCCTGTCCTCATCGGCAACACCACCGACGAGTACACGTCCTTGCTTGCGGGCGAGGAGACGGCCATGAACAACGTCGGCGTGGCGCCCGGTTCTCCGGCGAGCGCACTCAGGCTGCCAGGCAGCGCGGGCTACATCAACCTGCTGGCCACCGATGCGGATCTGGCCGCCCGGTTCACGGCCACCTTCGGCGCGGCCGGGGCGAGCGTGGCGGCTCTCTATCCCGCAGCCGCCTACGGTGGACAGCGCCCGCTGGCGCTGTCGGCGGCGGTCACGGATTCGCTCTTTGCGTGCGGCACCCGCAAGGCCGCCCGGCAGATCGCCGCCACCGGCGTGCCGACCTACGTCTACGAGTTCAACGATCCGGACGCACCGATGGCGCTCCAGGCGCCCGTGAGCTTTCCGTTCCGGTCCTACCACGCGGCCGAGATCC
Source organism: Rhizobacter sp. LjRoot28 (assembly GCF_964253025.1). NCBI lineage: Bacteria > Pseudomonadati > Pseudomonadota > Betaproteobacteria > Burkholderiales > Sphaerotilaceae > Rhizobacter > Rhizobacter sp. LjRoot28. The sequence goes on along the minus strand of NZ_CAXUQC020000001.1, from coordinate 3,487,780 downwards.
AGTACCTGTTCGACCTGCCCAGCACGGCTCGCCTGAACGATGCCCAGAAGGCCCTGGCCGAGGACATGGTCGGCTACTGGTCGCGCTTCGTGAAGAGCCGGGTTGGCGATCCCAACGCCGCAGGAAGCAGCAACTGGCCCCGCTATGACGTCACGACCGAGCCGGTGCTGCAGTTGCGTCCCGCGGGCAGCACGGTGGTGAACGACTTCAAGGCGGCGCACAAGTGTGCCGTGTGGACCCCGGGGGTCTGACCCACGTCGGCCGGGCCCTCCCGCACCCTCCGCTGGCGACGAGGGTGCGCTGCGCCGTTCGCGGCGGTTTTCGCCATCGACCAAGCAAAAGGAGACTCGGCATGACTTTCATCTCGATGCGCAACAGCGCGCTCGGTGCGGCGCTGGTGCTGCTGGCCGCCGCGGCCAGCGCCCAGACCGTCGTGTTCCAGGAACGGTTCGACGGCGGCCTCGGCCAGTTCTCGGGCAGTGGCAGTGTGTACGTGAGCGACGCCAGCGCGCGGCTGGCGGGAGCTTTCGGCTCTGGCAAGGGCGCGATCACCTCCGCCCCGATCGACACGACGGGTGTGTCGCGCCTGTCGCTCACATTCTCCCGCAGCACCAGCGGCCTGGACCTCGGCGAGGCCGGTGTCGCGTCCGTGTCGATCAACGGCGGCGCGTTCACCACGCTCGAGTCCACGCGGTCGGCCTTCGGGCCCACCACCATCGCGCTCCCCGAGGCAGCGGCCAACCAGGCACAGATCCGCCTGCGCTTCGCCGTGTCCGGCAGCAGCGGCCTCGAGAGCTACACGGTCGACGACATCGTGCTGAGCGGGCAACGCGGCGACGAGCCGCCTCCGACCGGCGGCGGTACGCTGCCGCCCGTGAGCAGCGTGGACGCCGACGGGCCGTTTGCCACCAACGCGGCCACGAACACCGGTCCCGCGCGGGCGGGTTGGGTCGTGCACCCCGCCACGCTCGGCGCGAACGGCCTCAAGCACCCCGTCTTCATCTGGGGGCCTGGTGCAGGCACCGGACCGAGCAACTACGATTTCCACCTGCGGCGCATCGCGTCCCACGGCTTCATCGTCTACTCGGAAACCTCGACCAGCAGCGGCAGCGAGATGAAGGCCGCCATCGACTGGTTGATCGCCGAGAACGGCCGTCCGGCCAGTCCGTACTACCAGAAGATCGACACCGCTCGGATCGCGGCGGGCGGTCACTCGAGGGGTTCTGTGGGGACCTTCGCCATCGCGAGCGACCCACGCCTGAAGACCACCATCCATGTGGCGGGCGGCTCGTTCGACGGCCAAGGTTCGCGCAACCTGCGCAAGCCGGCGGCATACATCTGTGGCTCCGAGGACACCACCGCCACGCCGAACTGCCGCAACGACTACACCGCGACGACCACGCCCGTCTTCTTCACGGTGATCACCGGCGCGACTCACATCAACGCTGCGCGAGAAGGCCTGCCGGCCATCGTGGCCTGGCTGCGTTGGCATCTGGCCGACGAGACCGACCGTCGCGCCAGCTTCCTGGCGCCAGGCGGCGCGTTCACGACGGGCAAGTGGGTCTCGCAGCAGAAGAACTGGTGATCGGTCGAGGCGACGCGCGGACGTCGCCTGCCGGCCCGGTCAGGCCGGGCCGGCCTGACCGCGCAGCCATTCGCGCGGAGACGCGCCTTCGCGCAACGCGAAGGCGCGCGACAGTGCGGATGCGCTCTGGTAGCCCACATCACCGGCCACCTGCTTGAGCGGGTGGCCGGCCGCCAGGCGCTGGCGGGCGATCGACAGCCGCCACTGCGACAGGTACGCGGCAGGTGGCTCACCAACGGTCCGCTTGAACGCCAGAGCGAAGGCGCTTCGCGACATGGCGGCCTCACGGGCCAGTGCCGCAATCGTCCACGCTTGCGCCGGCTGCTCGTGCATGGCCGTCAGCGCCCGCGCAAGGCCAGGATGGGCGAGTCCCGCCAACAGGCCGTGATGAGGTCGGCGCGAGATGTCGCTGTCCAGCAGCCAGCGCAGCACCTGCACCAACACGACTTCGACCAGCCGGTCGGCCAGCAGCTGCTGGCCGGCGCGCACCGCGTCCGCCTCGTCGAAGAGCAGCTGCAAGCTCAGGTGCGCATTCCCGAAGGCCTGGAGCGGAACGCTCAGCAAGGGCGGAAGGCCCTGCACCAGCGGGTGCTGCGCGCCGCCTTCGAAGGCGATGGACGCACAGACGAGGTCCGCGGGGGCCGTTGCCGAGCAGATGAACTGGTGAGGCACCGGACGCGCGTAGAGCAGCAGCGTCGGCTCGGTGAGGTGCAGCCGCGCTGGCAGCCCATGCTCGCCGGCCGGGTGCACGATCTCCAGCGTGCCGGCGCGCAATACGTGGAGAAAGCCGACACCGGCGCCGGCACCGTAGTGGGGGCTGCCGCACAGCGGGCCTGCGTGGAACAGTCGTGCCCGCACCTTGAAGTGATCGAGGAGGGGAGCGAGGTGATCCAGGGTCATGGCGCCAAGTGCGACGGGTGAGCGCAAAGCCGGCCGCGGGCTTCGAGCAGGTCGAGAGCGTCGTCTTGCCAGTAGTTCGCCGCGGCATAGAAGCCTTCCCAGACGCACCCGTTGCAGCCCCGGCCGCAGCAGTTGTCCGGCTCGGGCGGAGCAGGGCGGAATGCTTGGCCGGCCGCACGCAATCGCGCGGCCACGTCGGCGAATACGTCGCGCGCCTGCGGCAGGCTGCAGATGAGCATGCGGGCGGCTGTCATGTCGCGGCGCGTTGGGGGCAGGCCGGCGAGGCAGCGGGGCAACGAGGCATCGGGCAACATCGGGATCAGTTCGGCCCCACGACTCTACAGGCAAGCGGCCCTGTCCCGGGAAGACGCCGCGGTTTCATGCCGCTCGAGTGCGTGCGGGTCGTGTCAGGCAGATTCGGACACGCGCCATGGCGCGGCCCTGACTGCCGAACCCGCGGGTGAACCCGTAGAGTGCAGGCGCTGGTCCTTCGACCGCCTCGCGAACCACCATGTCCCACGCCGCCGCGCAACTCATTCCAACGCCGCTCGCCACGCTTTACCGCCACGTCTGGGCGCATGCGCGTGGGGCGAGGCTTCGCTTCGTGGCGGCCCTCGGTCTGCTGGGCAGTTCGCAATTGCTCAAGCTGGGCTCGCCGTGGATTGCGGCGCAGGCCATCAACAGCATCCAGGTGGGTGGGCGCAAAGGCCTGCCGGCGGCGGGCGGCTGGATCGCCGCCATCGTCGCGCTCCAGGTGGGCATGTGGCTGCTGCATGGTCCCGCCCGGGTGATGGAGCGGTCCGTTGCGCTGCGCGTGCGCCGCGGCGTCGCCGATGCGCTGTACCAGCGACTGTGCCACGCGCCGCTCACCTGGCACGAACGCCACCATTCCGGGGACCTGCAGCATCGCGTTCACCAGGCCAGCACGGCGCTGGGCAGCTTCACGCAAAGCCAGTTCATCTACCTGCAGAACTTCATCAACATCGCCGGGCCCTTGGTGGCGTTGATGCTGCTGTCTCACATGACCGGCGCGCTGGCCCTGTGCGGCTTCGTCTTCACGGCCGTGATGATCGTCCGTTTCGACCGCGCACTGATGCGCCTGGCCGCACGCGAGAACCAGGCCGACCGGCGCTACGCCGCCCGGCTGCTCGACTTCGTCGGCAACATCTCGGCCGTGGCGAGCCTGCGCCTGCAGGAAGCCACTCGCCGCTTGCTGGACCACCGCATGCTGGCGATCTTCGAGCCGCTGCGCCGCTCCATCGTGCTGAACGAATGGAAGTGGTGCGCCGTCGACCTGATGATGCTCGGCCTCACCTGGGGGCTCGTGGTCGTCTACGCGATGTCGTCCACGCCGTCGGCCGCCGCTGCGGCGGGCGGCACGCTGATGATCGGCAGCCTCTTCATGGTCTACCAGTACGCCCAGCAGGCCTCAGGGGTGCTGGGCGCCATGGCGTCGAACTACCAGAACCTCGCGCGCACGCAGACCGACTTCGCCAGCGCGGATGTCATCCGCGACGCGCCCGAACCGCTCGAGCGCGGCCCGGCCTTGCCTCCGGACTGGAAGCGCATCGAACTGCATGGCCTCGGCTTCAGCCATGGACAAGCGGAGCGCGGCGGCATCCAGGGCATCCAGTTGCGCCTGGAGCGTGGTGAGCGGATCGCGCTGGTCGGGCCGAGCGGCTCCGGCAAGAGCACCTTGCTGCGTGTCATGGCGGGGCTATACGACGCCGACCGCGGTCACGTGGAAGTCGATGGGGTCGCGCAACTCGGCAGGCGCCACCTGGCGGATGTCGCGACGCTCATTCCGCAGGAAGCCGAGGTGTTCGAGGCCACCATGCGGGAGAACCTCGCCTTCGACGAAGAGGTGGCCGAAGCCGACCTGTCGCGCGCCATTCACATCAGCGCGCTCGATGGCGTGCTGGCCGACCTGCCTCGCGGCCTGGACACCCCGATGTCCGAGCGAGGATTCAACCTCTCGGGCGGACAACGCCAGCGGCTGGCGCTGGCCCGGGGCGTGCTGGCGGCCCGAGGCAGCTCGCTGCTGTTGCTGGACGAGCCGACCAGCGCACTGGACGCGCTGACCGAGCAACTCGTTCATGAGCGACTGGATGCCGCCTGCCCGGATGCGTGCATCGTCTCCGCCGTGCACCGCATGGCGTTGTTGCCGCACTTCGATCGCGTGGTTTTCATGGTCGAAGGCCGCATCGTCGACATCGGCACGCCGAACGAACTGGCTGCTCGCCAGCCGCTCTTTGCTGCCATGCGGCAGGGCGCCGCCACGGCGACGCCGGCTGACGGTGAACCGTTGACGGTCATCGCGGCCTGACGCGCGAGCGCCGATGGTTGCGATCCGTTCGCGGATCCCCATCTGCGCGGGATGGACGGACAGCGGAATCTCTTCGATGAGGACGACGACGGCGGGGGATGGCCGCTTGGCTGGCACTACGAGCCGGCATTCATCGACGAAACGGAAGAGGCCGCGCTGATCGCCGCGGTCGGGCAGCTGCCGCTGGCGCCCGCGCAGTACAAGGGCTACACCGCCCGTCGCGAGGTGCTGTCCTTCGGCAGCCGCTTCGACTTCGACACCAACACCCTGCTGCCCGGCGACCCGCTTCCCGACTTCCTCATCCCGCTGAGGTCGCGCATCGCCGGCTTGGCGGGCGTGGAGGCGCGCTTGTTCGAGGACGCACTGGTGTCCCGCTACGCCGCCGGCACGCCCCTGGGGTGGCACCGCGACGTCCCGGACTTCGAGCTGGTCGCCGGCGTCTCGCTCGGCGGCTGGGCACGCCTGCGGTTCCGGCCCTGGCCTCCCGGGACGAAGAGCCGGCGCCAGGTACTGACGGCCCACGTGGCACCGCGGTCTGCCTATCTGATCGGCGGGCCCGCGCGTTGGCAGTGGCAACACAGCGTGGCACCGACCGACGAGCTGCGGTGGTCCATCACGCTTCGCACGCGCCGTCAGACAACGCCGCGTTGAAAGTCGGGCAGCGGTTTTCGGCACGCGGGTTGCCGCATGGGCAGACCCATTCGAAGGAGTCACCATGCCCATTCAAATCCTGAGCGGCCCGATCGAATAGCCCGCTTTCCTCGTGCGCCCGGCGTTCGCCGATGCAGCGCCGATCGGGCTGCCACTGCGCCCGGAAGCACATCCCGGCAACCGTCCTCGTCGGACGGCGGGACCGGCCGAACCCGGTCGCCCGCGGCACACCGCTTGCCGCGCGGCGTGTCAGTCCAGCCGCCCGCCGCCACCCAGCCCCACACAAGGAGTACCCATGGCACTGAACATTCTCGACAACCGCGGCACGCCGCTCGATCGACAGCGCTTCACCTGGCGCGACATGGTGCAAAAGCCCATCAGCAAGCTCGACGACGATGCCTACACCCGCGTGCACATCATCCTCAACAATGGCCTGGAGATGGAAGCCTTGCGCTTTTCCCACGCTTGCGCGCGGATGAACAAGGCGCTGCAACCCGTGCTGGCTCAACTGCGGCGCGTGGAGCAGCACCAGGCCACCACGATCAACTGGCTGATCGGCGCCGACCACTCACCCCTCGAGACCACCATCGCCTATGAGCAGGTGGCAATCGATGTCACGGCCGGCGTGGCCTTGCGTGAGCCGGACCCGTACCTGGCGCAGGTGTACCGCTTCGGCCTGCTCGAGGACTTCGACCACATGCACCGCTATTCCGCGCTGCTCGACCGCCTCGAGGGCAAGGACGCCAACAACATCCTGCAGAGCTACACCGACATCCTGCCGGGACGCCCGACGGTCGACGAGCACCGCGACCCGCTCGACGACCTGCGCGAACACTATGACCGCACAACGGCGGCGCCCCTGTCCAAGCTGCATGCGCTCACCATCATGGCGGCGGAGCAGCAGACGCACAACTACTACATGAACGTCGGACCGCTGTTCTCCGACCCGATGGCGCGGCTGCTGTACGCCGAGATCGCTTCAATCGAAGAGCAGCACACCACCCAGTACGAGTCGATCATCGACCCGCACGAGTCGTGGCTGGAGAAGTGGGTGTTGCACGAAGCAACCGAGGTCTACAACTACCACGGCTGCGCCATGCAGGAAACCAACCCGCGCATCAAGGCGCTGTGGGAGCGCTTCCTCGACTACGAGCTGGGGCAGCTGCACGTGGCCATCGAGCACTTCCAGAACATCGAGAAGCGGGACGTGGCGGAGATCCTGCCGGCTGTTCTTCCCGACCCGATTCCGATCACCTCGCAGCGCGAGTTCGTGCGCCAGGTGCTGGCCGCGGAGGTGGACTTGCGGGCCGACGGCACGCAGTTCGTCGACAAGGCCCTGGAGAACCCGCGGTCGATCGAGTACCGACGCCACCTCAATTCGGAGGGCTCGCCCACCGAGCTCGTGGCTGGCGGCTACCGCTGGCGACCGGGTACCGAACTCAACGTCGCCAAGGCCGCCTGAGCGCGAACCCCCTACAGATCGAAGGACACACAGATGGAAAACTCTACACAACTGGGCGGCAACAAGACGGGCATTCACATGTCGCCCAAGGACACGGCGGAGATGGAAGCGGGGCTCGAGGCCTTCGGGGCCGTCGACACCAGCGCCCGTGGCGACGTGCAGGTGCGGGCGGACTATGCCGACGAAGCCGACGCCCTCGGTTCCGTTCCGCCACCCGGCACGGTCAAGGGCGTGCTCAAGTCGGGCGTCGACATGATCACCGGCAAACGTCCGCAAGTCCTCATCGACAAGCTGGGCGAACGCCTGGCCTTCGAGCGCGGCGGCGTGCGCCTCTACGAGACGCTGCTGGCCAAGTGCAGCGTGGCCGACGAGCCGCTAGACGCGGCGGACCTGGCGGCGCTGACGCAGTTCCACGACGAGGAAGCGCAGCACATGATGATGGTGGTGGATGCCATTCGGCAGCTGGGGGCGGACCCGACCGCTCAGACACCGTGCGCCGACCTGGTCGGGGTTGAAAGCATGGGACTCGTGCAGGCCATGAACGACCCGCGCACGTCGCTCGTGCAGTCACTCCACGTGATGCTCGATGCCGAATTGCTGGACAACGCCGGCTGGGAGATGCTCATCGACCTGGCCGACCGCTCCGGCCATGCCGACATCGCCAAGCAGTTCGCCGTTGCCTTGCAACAGGAGGCCCGCCACCTGGCTCATGTGCGCGCCCTGGTCGAACGCCTGACGGCCGAGGAGGCCAGCCTGATGTCCGCCATGGCGTGATCGCGGCGGTATCGCGGTGAGACGAGGTGCCTGATGGCACCTCGTCGCCTGTTACGCCGGTCGGCCGAAGCGTCAGGTCGGCAGCCAGTCGGCGCCGACCTCCACCTGCTCGCCGGTGGCCATCGTCTTGACCTGATGCGGTGCGCCATCGACACCGGGGAAGAGCACGTAAGGGATGCCCTTGCGCGAGGCGTAGCGCAGCTGGTTCGGCGTCTTCTTGTCCTCGTGGTACATCTCCACGTTCACGCCGCGCGCGCGGTATTCCGCAGCGACACGCCGCACCATGTCCCGCTCCGCGCCTTGAGGAAACGCCACCAGCAGCTGCGTCGGTGACTTGGGCCCCACCGGCAGTTTGCCTTCCTTCAGCAGCTTCGAGAAGATGCGGGTGAGGCCGATCGACATGCCGACACCAGGCAGCTTCTTGCGAAGGTAGGCCCCTACCAGGTTTTCATAGCGCCCGCCGGAGCACACGCTCGGATAGCCGGGGTAGTCGAGCAGCTTGCCTTCGTAGACCGTGCCGGTGTAGTAGTCGAGGCCCCGTGCGATGGACAGGTCGGCCCAGATGTGGCCGGGCGGAATGTCCTTCATGTGGTCGATGACAAAGCGCAGTTCCTCGATGCCTTCGTCGAGCAACGCCGACTGAACGCCCAGGGCACGCACCTGCTCGACGAAGCCGAGATCGCTGGTGCGGATCTGCGCCAGCGCGACGCACTTGGCAGCGACGTCGTCTGCCATGCCGAGCTGCTCGACCAACGAGCGCTTCACGCCGTCCGCACCGATCTTGTCGAACTTGTCGGCGATGCGGATCGCCTCGGTGATCTGCTCGATGCCCAGGCCCTGGTAGAAGCCCTGCAGGATCTTGCGGTTGTTGACGTTGATCGAAAACGGGCCCACGCCCAGGCCCTGCAGCACTTCGTACACGATGATCGGCAATTCGGCGTCGAAGCTCTTCGACACCTCTTCGTTGTCGATCACGTCGATGTCGCACTGATAGAACTCGCGGAAGCGGCCTTCCTGCGGACGCTCTCCCCGCCAGGCCCGCTGCATCTGGTAGCGCTTGAACGGGAAGACGAGGTCGTTGTAATGCTGGGCCACATAGCGAGCCATCGGCACGGTCAGGTCGTAGTGCAACGCCACCCGAGGCTCGGCATCCTGCGGCGCGTCGTAGAGGCGGCGCAGCGCATAGATTTCCTTTTCGGTATCGCCGCCCTTGGCAGACAGCACCTCGATCTCCTCGACAGCCGGCGTCTCGATGGAGCAGAAGCCGTAGCTCTCGAACACCTTGCGGATGTGATCCATCCACTGCTGTTCGACGAGGCGCGCCTCCGGGAGCCATTCGGTGTACCCGCTGATGGGTTCGGGCTTGTACGGGGCAGGAGAGGTCGACGGCTTGGACATGGAGCGGGCACTTTCGAAGAGGCCCGGGATGTTATCAGCACCGCCCGCCGCCCGGCCGAAGCAGCCAGGGCAGCGGGCCGGCCGATCAGGCGGCCTGCACGGGGATTCGCCGTGGCTGGGCGTGCGCCTGCTTCGGAATGCGCAGGGTGAGCACGCCGTCCTTCATGCTGGCGCTGATCTGCGCGACGTCGAGTTCCCGGCTGAGCGTGAACGCCCGACGGTAGCGCGGCACCCGGACCTCGGCATACACGGGTTCGAGCTGGCCGGGCGTGAGTGGCGCGATGGCCCCCTCGAAGGTCAGTGTGTCGCCCTCGATCTTCAGCTCGAGCTGGTCCTTCGGCACGCCCGGGACATCTGCCAGCAGAGTGATGCCGGCGTCGTCCTCGATCACGTCGACGCGAGGCAGCAGCACCCGCGAATCAGTGCGGTCGGCTGGCGTGGAACCCGTCGTCGCGGATGGCGCGTGACGGGTGTCGTTGCGGGTTTGAACGGTGTTCATGGTGTTCGGCTCCTTTGTCAGCGAGTGAGAGATGAGCGGTTCACTGGATGGCGATGCGCTGCGGCTGCGCTTCCGCGCGCCGTGCCACCGAGACGCGAAGCACGCCATCCTGGTATTTCGCCTCGACGCGGGACGGGTCGATGTCGTCCGGCAGCGTGATGGCACGGCGGAACCGGCCGAATGGCCGCTCGCGGCTGTAAGCGAAGCGGTGTTCAGCCGAACCGGTGTCCGGTGCCGTGCGCTCGCCTGCGACGATCAGCACCCCGCGGTCCAGCGTCAGCTCGAGCGCCGCCGCATCGACCCCCGGGGCGAAGGCATAGATCTCCACGCTCGTCGGCGTGTTGCCCACGTTGATGGCCGGGAAGGCGCCAGGCGCCGCCGGCCGGATGCTGGCGGCCCGACCGCTGCCCATGGTGTCTTCCAGCTGCCGCTGAAGACGTTCCAGTTCGCCGAAAAGCGTGCCCGGGAAGTTCAACATCGTGTCGTTCATGACATCCTCCTTTCAGTGATCAGGGACGGCCGCGGCGGGACGCCGGGCCCGTCGGACACCGAATTGGTGGCAGGCCTGCCGGAATCAAGAGGGGGGCGGCGGCGATGCCGGCATGGTTTGCGCTAGGCTGTGGGCGGTGCCTGGCGGCTGCACAGGCACCAGGTTTCATGCCCCACCCCGTCGCCCACCTGACCACCGCCTTCCATGCTGACCCTCTTCATTTCGGCCTTCCTGTTGGGGCTTGTTTTCAACGCTGCACCCGGTGCGGTGTTCGCCGAAACGGTGCGCCAGGGCGCGCGCGGCGGGTTTCGCCCGGCATTTGCCGTGCAGGTCGGATCGCTGACGGGCGACGCGCTCTGGGCGGTGCTCGGTCTGCTCGGGGTGGGCCTCGTGCTCAAGTTGCGCTGGCTCCAGCTGCCGATCGGCCTGGCGGGTGCGGCCTACCTCGTGTGGCTGGCGGTCGACGCTTGGCGGCAAGCCGGCCGCGAGTTCGTGGTTGCGCCGGCAGCAGGAGGCAGCTCGCGTCGGGCGCTCAAGGCCGGTGTCACCCTGTCGGTGACCAATCCGCAGAACCTGGCCTATTGGGCGGCGGTGGGCAGCGCCATGGGCGCCGTGGGCGTGAGCGATCCGACGCCCCAGGACTACACCACCTTCTTCTGCGGTTTCATGCTCTCATCTCTGGTGTGGGCGTTCTTCTGCGCGTATGCCGTGGGCGCCTTGTTCGCGCGCCTCGGGGATGGCTGGGCTCGGCTCACCTACCGGCTGTGCGCAGCGGCGTTCCTCGCTCTGGCCCTGGGTTCCATGAGGGACCTCGCCGCCCATTGGAGGGCGGAAGCCAGCGCCCCGCCCGCAGCCGTCAGCACCGACCGGTAGCCTGCAACGGGCGGTCGTGGCTTGTTGTGCCGCCATGCCGGCGCAGCCCGCTCCCTGGACGATTCCCGGTGCTGGTACGGGGCTTAAAGCCTGCGCCCGCAGACTGGGCTTGTCCTACAGCACCGTCCGCCGCCTACCGACGGACGTCCACAGTCGTCGCTTCTAAAGTGGTCCTCAGCCGGTTCGAAAGGCCGGTCATCTGTCCCACCCGCTGTGCCTTACGGCACTGAATCAGGAGAAACGACATGAATGCATCCAAGACCCTCAGCTCGATCGCTGCCGCCACCGCCCTCGTGGGCGCCATCAGCTTCGCCTACGCGCAAAGCTCGACCGACAGCTCGTCCACGCCGGCCGCCGACGGCGCCACGCAGTCGCAGCCGATGGACTCCACCTCCACGACGCCTTCGACCACGCCGTCCACCTCGGCTCCGGTCTCGGGCGACACCGGCACCTCGTCGACCACCGGCGCTGGCACCGGCAGCACGTCGACCACCGGCGACACCGGCACGATGTCGAGCACCGGCGACACCGGTACGCTCTCCAGCACGCCTGACAACTCGTCCAACATGGACAGCGAGCGTGCTCCGCAAGCCGACCGCAACTGATGTCGGCTGGTCGCGTGAGCGGCCTCCGGCACTTTGACATGAGCTCCAAGAGTTCATCCCCGCAAGCGATCCTGGACGGCCTCAAACAAGGGGTCGTCTGGGGAGCTGCTGCCCTTGCCGTGCTGCTGCCCCCCGTGGGCGGCGCTCGCACGGCACTCACGCCACCGAGCGCAACGGCCCCCCTGGCCGCTGCACCGCGAATGCCCCGATTCGCCGACTTCGGCATGGAAGTGCCATCGGAAGCGGCACGACACGTCGCCGACTGGGTGGCCGACTCCGGCGACAACCAGCGCATGTCGTTCGTCATCGTCGACAAGCGGGACGCGCGCGTCTACTTGTTCGAGCCCGACGGTCGGCTCCAGGCCGCGACCCCCGTGCTGCTCGGTGCTGCCGCGGGCGACCATTCCGTCGCAGGGATCGGACAACGCCCCATCTCCGAGGTGCGGCCCGAAGAGCGCACCACGCCCGCCGGACGGTTCATTGCCGAGCCGGGACGCAACGCCCAGGGCGAGGACATCGTGTGGATCGACTACGAAGCCGCGGTCTCGATGCACCGGCTCCGCGCGTTGGAGCCGAAGGAGCGGCGGCATGAGCGGCTGGCCTCCCCGACGCCCGAGGACAACCGCATCTCGTACGGCTGCATCAACGTGCCGCCCTCGTTCTACGACGCCTATGTGAAGCCCAGCTTCGACCGGCGACGGGGGGTGGTCTATGTCCTGCCCGAGACCTTGCCGCTGAACGAGGTGTTCGCTGCTTCCTACGACGTGAAATCCAAATATCGCCAGTCCAACGTCACCGCTCGGGCACCCAGTTGAATTCCTCTGAATAGGCGGCAATTTGCCCCGCCTTTCCTGTCGCTGATCAGCGACAGGGTTGATAGCATTTGCACTTCCGAAGCCGGGTCTCGCCCGGTTTTTGTTTGTGCAATGCAGTGGGGCAGGCGATGCGGGTGGGTGCAGTACGGTGGTGGATGGGTTTGACGCTGGCGGTGCAGGCGGTGCTGGGCCATGCGGCTGACACCGAACGCGTCGTCGCTCCAGCACCGGTCCAGGCCTCGGCCGAGACGCGCGCCACCTTGTCGTGGGTGCTGGATGCCGTCGACCACGGTGCCCTGCCATTTGCGATCGTCGACAAGAAGAACGCTCGCTTGTTCGTGTTCCACGGCGACGGCCGCCTGATCGGCGCGTCGCCGGCCCTCCTCGGTTTGGCCCCCGGCGACCACTCCGTCCCTGGCGCCGGGCAGCGCGTCTCGCAACTGGCGCCGGATGAACGCACGACGCCGGCAGGGCGCTTCCGTTCCGAGCCTGGCCGCAATCTCGATGGCGAGGACATCGTCTGGGTCGACTACAACGCTGCCATTGCCATCCACCGCGTCCGACCCGGCGCGGCCCAGGAACGCCGGGAGCAGCGTCTCGCCACGCCGAGCCCGACCGACAACCGCGTTTCGCTCGGGTGCATCGTGGTGCCCGTCGCCTTCTACGACACCGTGGTGAAGCCCGTGCTGGGCCGCCAACGCGGCGTCGTGTATGTCCTGCCCGAAACGCAACCGGCCCAGGCGATGCTGAACGCCCTTCGAGCCGGCGTGCTCAAGGGATCCTGAGCTTCGTTTCGGCGGCTTGCCGAGCCGGCGGGAGCCCGGCACACTGACGTCATGGACCGACGTATCACCTTTCCGAGCATGGGATGGCCCTTGACCCGCCTGGTGCTGCGCACTGCAGCTGGCGCGGCTGCCCTCATGTTCGCCAACGCTGCCTCGGCGGAGTCACTGCGCTGCAACGGAGAAATCGCCAGCACGGGAGATTCGAAGATCTCGGTCATGCAGAAGTGCGGCGAGCCCATGCTGAAGGACACCTTCTGCAAGCCCGTCATGGCCGCCGTGCCGTGGTCGCCGTATCCTGTCGTCCTCCCGCCTCACATCGCACCTTGCGAGCTGGTGGACGAGTGGATGTACGACCGGGGCCCGGGCAACCTCCTCGCCACGGTCCGCTTCCAGCGCGGGGTCGTCGACTCCATTCGCTACGACGGCCGTTCGCGCTGAACCCGGGGTTCCGGTTCCGGGGGCAAGCGGTCGAATCAGCGCCGGCAAGGCGGCGCTATATTCGCCTGCATGCTCCGCTTCGCCGCCAACCTCAGCTTTCTCTATCCGGACCGGCCTTTCCTCGATCGCTTCGAGGCCGCTGCGATCGACGGATTCGATGCGGTCGAGTTCCTCTTTCCGTACGAGTTCCCGGCCGACGAAGTGACTCGCCGCCTGAAGGACAACGGACTGCGCCAGGTCCTCTTCAATGTCTCACCTGGTGATTGGGCAGCCGGTGAGCGGGGCCTGGCTGCGCGACCGGGGCACGTGCTTCGCTTTCGCAGCGCGTTCGAGCAGGCCCTGGCATACGCCCAGGCGCTGTCGTGCCCGCGCCTTCATGTGATGAGCGGTCTGCACGATGGCATTGACCCCGCCGCCCAGCGGGCCCTCTACATCGACAACCTGGCCTGGGCGGCGGAACGCGCCGCGCCGCACGGCATCGACCTACTCGTGGAGGCCATCAATCCGCGCGACATGCCGGGCTACCTCGTGAGTCGCCAACGGGAAGCGCACGACATCGCTCGGGCCACGGGCGCAGGCAACGTGAAGGTGCAGCTGGATCTTTACCACTGCCAGATCGTGGAAGGCGACCTGACGATGCGCCTTCGCAGCGACCTCCCGGGCGGTCGCGTCGGGCATGTGCAACTTGCCGGGGTCCCCTCGCGCCAGGAGCCTGATGCAGGCGAGCTGAATCTCACCCACTTGCTGGACGAGATCGCAGCATCCGGCTACGACGGCCACATCGGTTGCGAGTACCGCCCGCGGGGCGACACGAGTGTCGGGCTCGAATGGCTCAGGCAGTATCGGGCACGGTCGGCAGCGGCGGCACGGCCAGCATCGCCTTCAGGTTCGTGACGCCCGAGGCCACGTGTCCGGACGGCACGTGGGCCGACGCATTCTCGATGTGACCGGTCTGGTCGTCGAAGAAGAAGTCCGGCTCGAACTCGCGCAGGAACGCGCCCTTGGGAAGTCCCCCGAGGAACATCGCCTCGTCGATCTCGATGTCCCACTCCATCAGCGTGCGGATGGCCCGCTCGTGCGCCGGTGCGCTGCGCGCGGTCACCAGGGCGGTGCGGATGCGCATGCCGGACGATGCCTTCTCCTGGAGCAGTTTCAACGCGTCCAGCAGCGGCTTGAAAGGACCTGCGGCCAGCGGGATGCCCGCGCGATCCACCTCGTGCGCCTGGAAGGCATCGAGGCCGGCGCGCTGGAACACCTGCTCGGCCTCGTCCGAGAACAGCACGGCATCGCCATCGAAGGCAATGCGCACTTCGTTCGGGTGCGCGTCCGACGCGCGGGCCGAGTGGGGAAACACCCGAGCGGCCGGGACGCCCGCCCCGAGCGCCGAACGCACGTCCGCTTCGTTCGTGGACAGGAAGAGGTGGGCATTCAGGGGGCGGAGGTAGCGCCAGGGCGACTCGCCCCGGGTGAACACCCCACGCTGGATCGGCATGCCGTAGTGGCGCGCCGAACGAAACACCCGCATCCCGGAGACCGGGTCGTTGCGCGAGAGGATCACCACCTCGACCGACGGTGATGGCGGGACGCGGTTGAAGCTCAGCAGCTTGTTGACCAGGGAGAAGGCGACGCCAGGCTTGGCCGGCAGCTCCACCCGTTCGAGCTGCAGTTGCATGTAGGCCCGGTCATCGCGCGCCTCGAACAACTGGTTCTCTTCCTCGAAGTCGAACAGGGCACGCGAAGAAATGGCGACGACGAGCTGGTGGTCGAGTGTGGCGGGCATGGGCACATCGTAGCGCCAAGGCCGGCAGACCGGCCAACCATGGCGGATTGCAGGAGGGGCGAGACGAGCAAGCGGCTGTTGCCGCCGCCGTTCACTGCATGAATCCGATGGGTGAACGCCTGGCCCCGGTGTCCGGCAGATCGCGCGGGTGCACCTGCCCTCGGCCATCGAGCTTGGCGTTGCCGAAGGCCGTCATCCAGGCACGCCGCATGTCGCGCGGCGCCATCTCGCTCATGCGGTCGAGCACATCGGCGCCTGGTTCCTCGTCGAAGCGGCTGCCCCAGCCGTGGTCCGCGCGGATGCTCCGATACAGCTTCGCGGCGATCTGCCGGGCCTGGTCGCGATCGGGGGCCATGACGTCGTAGACGTTCATGCGGTTAAGGATCGGGTCGGGGATGGCGCGTGCATCGTTGGCCGTCGCGACCCAGATGACCTGGCTCGCGTCGATCGGCACTTCGGCAAACTCGTCGATGAAGTTGCCGGCGGTGTCGTGCTCGAGCAGGCTGTAGAGGGCGCCCAGGGGATCGTAGGCATGCTCGCCGCCCGCCTTGTCGATCTCGTCGACCACCATCACCGGGTTGGCGTACTGGCCCTCGACCAGCGTCTCGAACACCTTGCCGGCCCGCGCGCCTTTCCATTGGCTGGACGCCCCCGACAGCACCCAACCGGCTGTCATGGAACTCATCGAGATGAACCCCATGCCGGTGCCGAGCAGTTGTGAAAGTGCTCGCGCGAAGTGCGTCTTGCCGATGCCCGGCGCACCGAGAAGCAGCAGCGGGGTGATCTCGAGTGCGTCGCGGCTGTCTTCGCAGAGGGCCAGCTGCCGCTTCACATCGTCCAGGACCTGGGCGAAGTTCGGCAGGTCCTCGTACAGGTGCTCCATCGCCGGCAGGCCGGCGGGCTTCACCTGGAAGCGATCCGGGCCCTTCTCGATCATGCGCTCGTAGGTGGAGCGCAGGCTCTCGTGCTCCTTCTCGGGGAGACGATCGAGCTTGCGCCCGACGTCGTCGACCCGATAGACACTGCGCATGCGGGCGATCGGAATGCCCCCTCGCGAAGAAACCGTGACCAGATCGTTGGATGTGCTCATGCAACCTCCTGAACCAACCATGACTCATTCAACCACGCCCCGTCGCCAGGGCGCTTCCTGAATAACCCATAAAAGAAGCCGCATCTCACACAGCACGCCGCGTGCCCGCTGCTTGCGGTGACGCGGGTGCTGAAGTCCGCCCGCCGAGGATTGGCAATGGGCGTGGGCCCGAGTGGGCTCGTCTGCAAGCTGTGCGTCTGCGGCACGGCCGCGCCGGGTCTCGGCCCGGCAGCCGAGTCCCTTTCTGGTGCGCCAGAAAGGAACCAAAGAACGCTGTCAACACCAGCTTCAGCTTATTCGTATCGTTGGTAATGTGAAGGTCTTACGCGCGGTGAACGCCGAGGACCGGAGCACGCCAGGACGTCTCTCCAAGTCTGCTTGATCAGAAGCTCTTGTGTTCGGGCGCTCGATCGAAAACCCCGCCCCCCGCGCTGCGGCGGCCGGCCCTCGTGCCAAGGCCGTGCCGCCGAGCCCAGCAAGCGAAGCGAAGCGCCCCTCCAGCCACACGCGAGTCCGGGTCCCCCGGACGACCCGTGGCGCCCCCTGGGGGCAGGAGCGACGCGACTGGGGGGCCAACATTCCAGCCGGGCGACCCGTGGCGCCCCCTCGGGGGGGCAGGAGCAACGCGACGTGGGGGGCCCTATTTCACCCAGGTATTGAGCTGAATGATCGGCAGCAGGACGGCCAGCACGATCACCATCACGACGCCGCCCATCACCACCATCAGGAGGGGTTCGAGGATGGTGGCCATCTGCATCGACCGACGCTGGACTTCCTGGCCGAGCTGTCCGGCCGCACGGTCCAGCATCTCCGGCAGCTTGCCGGTCTGCTCACCCAGGCGGGCGAACATGGCCAGCAGGCCGGGGAAGCGCTTCTTGCCGGCCATGGCCGAGGCGAGCGGGGCGCCTTCGCGGACCTGCACCAGGGCGTCGAGCGCGTCGGCCCGCATGGCGCGGTTGGACAGGGTCTCGGCCGCGGCCTGCAGTGCCTTCAGGATGGGAACGCCGGCGCCCGCCAACATGGCCAGGGTGCCGGCAAATCGTGCGGCGTTGTAGCCTCGCGCGAGGCGGCCGAACAAGGGCATGTTCAGCAGCCCGGCATCGAACTGGATGCGGAACGCCTCGCTGCGCAAGGCCAGCTTGAGCAGAGCACCCGCGCCGACCAGCGCCAGGGCCAGCAGCCAGCCGTAGCTGCGCAGGAAGGCGCTCAAGCCGAGCATGGCCGAGGTGAGGAAGGGCAGGGCGCGCTTGGAATTGACGAACACCGAGGCAACCTGCGGCACCACGTAGGTGACGAGGAAGATGACGATGATGACGGCGATCACGGACACGATCGCCGGGTAGAGCGTGGCGCCCATGAGCTTGCCGCGCAGCGCCTGGCGCTCCTCTAGGTCATCGGCCATGCGCTCGAGCACGCGGCCGAGCGCACCGCTCTGTTCACCGGCGGCGACCACTGCACGGTAGACGTCGTCGAACTCGCGAGGCGCGCTGGACAGCGCGCGGGCGAAGGGCGAGCCGGAGTTCACTTCGCTGCGCAGGTGCGCGACGAGTTCACGCTGTCGCGGGTCTTCCGCTTCCTCGCTGAGGAGCGTGAGCGCGCGCTCGAGCGGCAGACCGGAGCCGACCAGACCGGCGAGCTGCCGTGTCCACACCGCCAGATTCGTCGAGGTGAACACCTTGCGCGACATCGACAGACCGCTGGTCTGCGTGCCGGCACTGACCACCTGGGTGACGTCGAGCGGAACGAGCGACTGCGCACGGAGCTGGGCCCGTGCCGCCTTGACGTTGTCGGCCTCGAGCAGCCCGGTGGTGGACTTGCCGGCGCTGTCGAGCGCCTCGAACTTGTACGCGGGCATCTGCGGTGGGCCTTACTCGCGTGTGACGCGCAGCACTTCTTCGGGCGAAGTGATGCCCTCGGCGACGAGGCGGTCGCCATCTTCCCGCATGGACCGCATGCCGCCGAGGCGGGCGGTGGCGATGAGTTCGCTTTCGGGGGCCTTGTTGTGGATCAGGGCCCGCACGCGGTCGTCGGCCACCATGAGCTCGTACACGCCCGTCCGGCCCTTGTAGCCGCTGTGGCCGCACTCGGCACAGCCCACCGGGTGCCACTGGCCCTTGCCGTCCTGGATCTTGCAGTGCGGGCACAGTTTGCGCACGAGCCGCTGGGCCAGCACGCCGAGCAAGCTGGAGCTCAGCAGGAAGGGCTCGATGCCCATGTCGGTGAGCCGGGTGACGGCGCTGGGGGCGTCGTTGGTGTGGAGCGTTGCCAGGACCAAGTGACCCGTCAGTGACGCTTGCACGGCGATCTGGGCGGTTTCGAAGTCGCGGATCTCGCCGATCATGATCACGTCCGGATCCTGGCGCAGGATGGCGCGCAGGGCCTTGGCGAAGGTGAGTTCGATCTTGGAGTTCACCTGCGTCTGGCCGATGCCGGCCAGTTCGTACTCGACGGGATCCTCCACGGTGAGCACGTTGGTCGTGGCGGTGTCGACGCCGGCGAGCGATGCATACAGCGTGGTCGTCTTGCCGGAGCCGGTCGGCCCGGTCACGAGCACGATGCCGTGCGGCTGCTGGATGAGCTTGTCGAAGCGCGAAAGCGTGGCGCCCCCCATGCCCAGACCTTCGAGGGTGAACTTCGACTCGCCCTTGTCGAGCAAGCGAAGCACCGCGCGTTCGCCGTGCGATGAGGCAAGGGTGGAGACCCGCACGTCCACCGCCCGGCCCCCGATACGCAGGGAGATGCGGCCGTCCTGCGGCAGGCGCTTCTCCGAGATGTCGAGCTCGGCCATGATCTTCAGGCGCGAGATGAGCGCCGCATGCAGGGCTTTGTTCGGCTGCACGACCTCTCGCAACGTCCCGTCGACACGGAAACGCACCGAGCTGGAACGCTCGTAGGGCTCGATGTGGATGTCGCTCGCACCATCCTTGGCCGCCTGGGTGAGCAAGGCGTTGAGCATGCGGATGATGGGCGCGTCGTTGGCCGCCTCGAGCAGGTCTTCCACCGCGGGCAGGTCCTGCATCATCCGGCTCAGGTCCACGCGGCTCTCGACTTCGCCGATGACGGTGGCCGCGCTCGACTCACCACCCGCATAGGCGGCGGCGATGCGGTTGGCCAGCGTGGACGCCGACTCATGCTCCAGCGTGTCGACCGAGAACAGCCGCAGCACCTCGCCGAGGGCGGAGAGCGACACGTTCTCGGGCGCCCAGAGCATCAGGCGCTCGCCGTCGTCCTCCAGCAGGAGGGTGTGGGCCTTCGCATAGGCGTAGGGAAGGGGGTGGCGGGCTCCCATGGCGGCCTCAGTTGGTGGGCGCCGGCGCCGGGCTCACCGGAGCGGCAGGTGTCGCGGGTGCAGGCGCGGCAGGCGCTGCCGGAGCAGGCGCCGTCGGCGACGGATTGCGCGGCACCACTGGCGCGGTCTCGGACAGCGGCGGTGGCACCGTGGAGGCCGGCTGGCCGGGTGTGGGCACGACGATGGGGGGCAGCACCGGTGACTTCTGCTCGATCGGGCCGGTGCGCTGCTGCATGGCCCGGATGGCGTCGTAGCGGTCGAGGCTCAGGTCGGTGGCCTGCTGCTGATCGCGCATGACCACAGGCCGCAGGAACACCATCAGGTTGCTCTTGGTGCGGGTGCGGTTGTCGGCGCGGAAGAGTGCACCGAGGATCGGGATGTCGCCCAGCAGGGGGACCTTGAACACCGTTCCGTTGTACTCGTCCTTGAGCAGGCCGCCCAAGACCATGATCTGGCCGTCGTCCACGACGACAGTCGTTTCGATGGCGCTCTTGTCGGTCGTCGGGCCTGCGGTAGCGGACGTGGTCGCGACGCTCGAGTTCTCTTGATAGATCGTCATGCGCACGGTGCCGTTCTCGCCGATCTGTGGCTTGACCCGCAAGGTGAGGCCGACGTCCTTGCGTTCGATGGTCTGGAACGGGCTGGTGGTGGAGGTGCCACCGCCGGTGTTCGCGTACGAACCGGTGATGAACGGCACGTTCTGGCCGATCACGATCTTGGCTTCCTCGTTGTCGAGCGAGACGAGGTTGGGCGTCGAGAGGATGTTGCCGTCGGCGTTCGTTTCAAGGAAGCGGGCCAACGCGCCCAGGGTGTAGAAATCGCCGATCTTCTGCAGCAGGCCGATGTTGAACCCGCCCGGCACCCCGCTGGCGAGGGCCGTGCCGATGGCCGAGCGGCCCTGGGCCGTGGCGACCGAGGCGGTGATGATGTTGGCCGCGCCGCTGCCGAAGTTCGTGCCACCGCCGTAGATGGTGCTGTCGCCCTTGTCCCCGGAGATGCCCTGCCACTGCACGCCGATGTCGACGACCTTGTTGGCGTCCACCTTGACGATCATCGATTCGATGTAGACCTGCGCGCGGCGCGAGTCGAGCTGGTCGATCACGGCACGCAGTTGGCGGTACAGCGGTTCGGGGGCCGTGATGATGAGTGAGTTGGTGGCCGGGTCGGCCTGGATGAAGCCGCCCGTCGACGGCGCGGCGGAGGCCGACACCGGCGCGGTGGATTGCGCGCTGGCGCCCGTGGCCGAGTTGGCCTGGTTGTTCTGCTGGTTGGGCGTCGAGGTGCCGCCCGACATGGCCGCCCCACCGCCGGCGCCGGCAGTGCCGGCCGTGGCGTTGGCCCCGTGTGCCGCGCGCAGCACCGTTGCCAGCTTCGTGGCGTCGGCGTTCTTGAGGTACACCACGTAGATGTTGCCCATCGGCGAGGTGTTCTCCGAGGGGCGGTCCAGCTTTTCCACCAGCGCACGGATCGCATTCATCCGCGCCGGATTCGGCGCCCGCACGATGAGCGAGTTGCTGCGCGAGTCGACGAGGATGGCGGGCGCCGAGGTGCCGCCGGGCAGCGGTGCCTGCTGCCCGGGTTGACCCGTGGCGGTGGCATCGCTCAAGCGCTGGATGGTGGGCGCCAGGTCTGACGCGACCACGTGCTTGAGCGTAATGATCTCGATGTCGCCGGCGCTGGCGGTATCCATCGCGGCGATGATCTTGGCAATGCGCGCCAGGTTGTCCGCATAGTCGGTGATGACCAGCGTGTTGTTGCCCGGGTTGGCGTTGATGGTGTTGTTGGGGCTGATCAGCGGGCGCAGCACCGGCACGAGGTTGTTGGCGTTCTCGTGGTTGATCTTGAAGATCTGCGTGATGATCTGGTCGCCGCGGCGCGACACCGGTCCGACGGACACGGTGCCCGACTGCAACTTGGCATCGGCCTCCGGCACCACCTTGAAGAGGCCGCCGGATTCCACGACGGTGAAGCCCTGTCCGCGCAAGGCGGCGAGGAAGTTCAGGTAGGCCTCACGCGTGGTCAGGGGCTCCTCGCTGTACAGCGTGATCTGGCCCTTGACGCGCGGATCCACGATGAACTGCTGCTTGAGCATGGCACCGATGGCGCGGGCCACACCTTCGATCTCGGCGTTGACGAAGTTCAGCGTGACTTGCTGCTCAGCCGCGCGCGAGCGTTTGGCCGGGGTCTGCGCGAAGGCAGCGGGCAAGGGCGCAAGCGACGTGTACAGCATCGCAGCGGCCACCGCCGTGGTGAGCGGGCGCCGTGGCAACGAAAGGAGAGGGCGCTTGTTCATGCTTATCCGATCGAAATGACGGAACGTGCGCCGCTGCGCCGTCCGATGATATTGAGCAGGTTCGACAGCGCTGCGGCATGCGCCTCGGCCGCGGTCGCTTCGCCACGGAAGCGGAATCCGTTCGCGGTCCAGGTGCCGGCACCCGACAGTTGCAGCGCGCCCTCCACAGTGATCAATCGCACCTGCGAAGGTTCACCCGGCCGGCTCGCATTGCCGACGAGACTGAGGCGATAGCTGCCCAGCGTGTCGAGCGTGGACAGGCGCGAGGAGGCCTGCATCAGTTCCACATCCAGCGCGCCATCCAGCAGCATGCGGCCCTGTACCCATTCCACGGTGAGGCCCGGTGACAGCACGCGCAGGTGGCCGCCGAGCTGCAGGGTGTTCCAGGGCGTCCCCAGACCCGACAGGAGGGCACTGGGCCACTGGCCCACCCAGCCCGGCGGTGGCACGAGAGTGGCGGAGAAGCGCCCGAACCCGGGCTTGAGTCGAAGGGTGACGGTGTCGTTCAGGCAGCACGCGTGGCGCGCCTTCAAAGCGAAGCCGGTGCCGGCGAAGCCGAGGGACCACTCGAAGCGGCCGGGCAGGGCCGAAGCATCACGACTTCCGGCGCCACCGGTCAGCACGACCACCGCGCTGCCATTCCAGAGGGTGCCCCGGGCATCGGTGAAGAGCACCCGCTGTTCGGTGGCTGAGCCGACCGCGCGGGCGAGCCACTCGGCCGGCGCGAAGGCCACCATGGCGATCAACAGGCCCAGCAGTCCGCCGAACACCGACCAGCGCGTGGCGGCGCTGCGCGAGCGTTCCCAGGCGGTCTCGGCGTAGGTGGAATCACCCCAGCCCGTGGGGGCCATGCTGTTGGCAAAGCGCCGGCCACGCGGGCGGCGCACGACAAGGCGGCGGACCATCAGTTGGTGCCTCCGAGTGCGACGATCAACGTGCCGGCATAGCCGCCTGCGCTGCGCGTGAGTTGCGCCTCCACGGGCCTCGCACGGGCGCCGCTGCGGGCCTCGCCGAGCCAGTGGCTGAGCTGCTCGCCCGTCACGCCCGTCAGGGTCAGGGTGGCGCGGTCGCCTTGCAGCGACAGCCGGGCCTTTTCGGCCCCGAGTCGTTCAGTGGCCGAACGAAGCGCGTCGTGTGCCTGGGCCGGACCGACCGGGGATACACCGCGGAGTTCGCGCGTCTCCGCGGCCATGCGTTGCATGGCCTGGAGCTGGGCGTCCAGTCGATCGATCTGAGCCGGGGCCTCGCCGATCGTGCGCCACGCCGGCTGCACGGCCACGGACCAGACCAGTCCGACGCCGATGAGCACGAGTGCGATCGTGGCGATCAGCCGTTCACGGGGCGCAAGGGCGCGCCAGCGGTCCTGGGCCTGCGTCCGGGCGGCTGCCATGGCGGGAGGCAGCGAGAGCTTCGTCTTGTCGTTCATGGGGCGAGCCCGGCGGTGGTGCGGCTCAGGGTGAGAAGGCCATTGGTGGACTCGACCTGCCAGCCACTCGGGCGGAGCTGGTCGGTGAACTGGGCAATCTGTTCGGGAGCCCAGCCTTGGGCGGACAGGGTCAGTCGGCCCGGTTCGTAGCGGAGGTTCTCGACCGGTGGCCGGTCCGGCGGCCATGCTGAAGCGGCGGCCGAGAGCAGGGGCTCCAGGTCGGACTCTCCCGGGCGGCCCGCGGCGGCCCGCAGCGTGTCGGTTTCACGGCGCATCTGCAGCGGGGCATCCAGCACGCCCTGGATCTGGGGATGCGCGGCACGCAGCACCTGTCCCATCGCGGCGCGCTTGCTGTTGATCATGCTGCGCTGGCTCGCCGCCCAGAGGTTGAGGCCGACGAGCTGGACCACCACCAGCGCCACGAGGCCGTACCGCAGCGGACGCCAATCGGGCCGCAGGAACTGCCGCCACACATCCCGCAAGGCACGTGAGCCGCGGTTCTTGCGCGCCAGGGTGAACTGACGCAGGTTCCAGAGTGAACGGGCCGACAGCAGCAGCCGCTGGGCGTCGTTCATCACGGCCACCGGGGCGCCGAGCCATTTCTCCGCCGCAGCCGCGGCGCCTGGCGTGGCGCTGAAGCGTGCGTTCTCGGGCAAGGGATTCGGGAGCAGGCTTCGACCGAGCGTGCCCTTCAGGCTGATCAGCACGACGCCCTCGGGATGAGCCCAGCTCAAAGACAGGTTCGCGCTGCCGCCGGCGTCGCCGCCGGCCGTGGCCGTTTCGGAGAAGTGGCCGGTGGGCGGATCATCGGGCCAGGATGCGGGAACCACCCGGTCGACGAAGACCTGCGCCTTCTCGAGGTACGCCAGCTCGCCGGCGAGCCAGGCCCGGTCGGTGGCGGCGATCCATGTCGACTGGCCGACGCTCGCCATGGGCGCGACGGCCAGATGCACCGATTCGGGATCCTCGAGCAGTGCTTCCTCGAGCACCCCGACCAGGGCCATCTGCAGGCGCGCGGCGGGCGCCTTGGGCAGCGTGATCCGGTGCCAGCTGACGTCCGCGTCGCTCAGCACCGCCACGACGATGGAGGCCTTGGGCAGCAGCGACGCGGCGCACTGCCCTTGGGCGCCGAGCACCAGGCCGTCCGGACTCAGCGCATAGCGGTACTCGGTGGCGGCGCGCGCTTCCGAGTCGCCCGCGTCAGCGCTGTGCCCTTGAAGGCGCAGCCGCGGCGGTATCTGAACGACGAGTGTGCTCATGAGGGGAGGAACGAAAATGCGGCATTGTAGGCATTGATCACGGCGGAACCTTCGAAAATCAAGGGCTTACAACGGATTGCTACAGTCCGCGTTGCATTGGGGGCGCGTCAACCGGGATCGTTCGAATTGACCCACTCCCTTGACAGTGGCACAACGTTGCCATCCTGTCGACGTACAAGCGAGCGCTGTTCGAGCACCTGCGTGTTGAGGCGCAGCCGTCCGGTGACGATGAAGTAGTTGCTTGTCACGGCCACCTTGTCGGCGCTCAGCGTGATGCCGGCCAGGTTGGCTTGCGCCGAGGTCAGGTCCTTGAACGGGCTCCGCTGGCGCACCTGCACCAGGCGCTCCGCCGAGCCGAGGTCGACATTGGGAATGACCGCCGCCAGCACCTCACGCGGCGCCGTATTGAGGTTCACTTTCGTCGGTTCCGGCAGCAGGATGACATAGGGCTCGAGCAGCCGCAGGGTCTGCGGGTCGACGCCAAACCACGACAGCTGGTCGAGCCGGGTCGGCATGAGCGGCGGATTCGGGTTCACGTCGGGGGGCGGCGGCACCTGCACGGCGCCGATGGAATCCTTGAGCCCGGTAGCGATCGCCTGGGCCACGGTGACGCTGATGCTCAGGCTGCTGCACAGGCGCTGAAGCACCTCGACCTCGGCTGGCACCAGCTTGCCGGTGGGGTCGACCAGGTTGCGCAGGTTGTACCGCGAGTTGGCGTCGATGATGTGGCCCGACAGGAAGGTCTCCGGCGCGTCGTCGGTGTTGTCCTTGTCGGCGGCGAGAAAGGTCGACAGCCGGGCTTCGGCGAGCGGTACGGCCCAAGGCTCGCCGAGATGGTCGATGCCGCCGCCGGAGCGCCGTGCGTCTTCCTTCAGAATGATTCGGGTCCAGTCCAGCGCACCGGTGAGGATCCATGCCGACTGCTGACGGGCGCGTTCAGCCGTCTCCACCTGCACGGCGCGCCACTGCTGCCACACCATGGACACGGCGAGCGTCGAGATGAGCGTCACGATGATGAGGGCCATCAGCAACGCCGCACCGCGTTGCCGGGACCCATGCGGGGGGCGGACGGGACTCATTGCTGGGGCGCCATGGCGATGTCGCGGGTGAGCGTGCCGCTCAAGCCCTGAGTGCCGCCGAAGGCGAGCACCAAGCGTACGCCTTGCGGCAGCGGTTCCACGACCTGCTGCGCTGGCGGCGGCTGCCCACCCTGGCCGGGCTGCGGGGGTGGCGCCTCGACAGGCGCGCCGGCGCTGGACTGGGCGTTCGTCCAGGCGTCGTCCCGGAAGTAGTAGAGCTGCCACTGCACGACGTCGGACAGCGTCCTCAACTGTCCGGCCTCGTTGCCGAGGAACTGCTGGCTCGTCATCCACAGGTCCTGCAGCGCACGCGCCTGCGTGACCGGTTGACTGGCCCAGCGGTACCACTGACCCTCACGCAGCGACCACACCACCAGTTGAACGCCACCTTCGACGCGGCGCGTCAGCGTGAGGCGCGCCCCATCGAAGCGAAGCGACGGCACAGTGGATCCCGTTTCCTGGACGGAATCGAGGTCGCGCTCCCACTGGGCGAGCACGGTACCGAGCCGCAGGACCTGGTCGACGCGGGCCTGGCTGATGTCGCGCGCCCGCACGATGCCGTCGACCCCCTGCCATGACATCACGGCGATGATGGCCATGATCGACATGGCGATCAGCACTTCGATCAGGGTGAAACCCCGGACTTGTCGCGCCAGATGAACGCCTGGCATCAGAACCTCGCCACCACGGTGGAGAGCGTCAGCAGGGGCTGACCGGCCTCGTTGAAGACCTGGGCGTCCGCGCGCCGGAACAGCGGGTTCGGTGTGGGACGGACGATCAGCTTGCCGGTGAACGGCGCACCGAGCTGCTCGCAGGAGAAGTCGGAGTCTCCGACGCCCGGAAACTGGTGGGTCAGCTTGATGCCCGTGAGTTGGTTCTCCGCGCACCATTGAGCCGCACTGACGTCGAACAAGCGCTGGGCATTCTGGGTGAGGGATCCGGCAGCCTTGATGCCGGCACCGATGGCCACCGCGACGATCGTCAGGGCAACGAGTACCTCGATCAGGGTGAAGCCGCGCGCAGGGGAGCGTCTCATGATGCGGCAGGCTCTTCCGTCGACGACACCTGGAATGGTGCGAGCCCGTCGGTGGCCAGCACCAGGCGCTGGTTGTTCAGTCGCAACACGATGCGCTGGGCACCAATGATGGGTTCCGGCCCCAGCACGAGCGCCGGCTTCCCGATGATGTCGGCGGAAACTCCTTCGCCGAGCCAGCCGTCGGGCAACTCGTTGCCGGGCGTCAGACCGACGAATCGGAAGCCCTCGGTGGCAGGTGCCACCGGTCGCGGCTCCCAGCGCACCGGCAGTCCGGTGGCGCGTGACTGCGCGCGCGCCGACTCCAGCAGCGACGCCAGGCGGGCGGCCTCGTTCTCGAGCTGCGTGCTGGAGGGGTCGCGCAGCGCGAACGTGGCCAGGCTCGACGCCACGGCAATCAGCGCCACCACCAGCAGCAGTTCGATCAGCGTGAAGCCACCGGAACGTGCGCTGGTTTTCAATTTATTGCCAGGAGCCGACTTCGGCGTCGTTGCCTTCGCCGCCCACTTGGCCGTCTGCGCCGAAGCTGTAGACATCGATCTCGCCCTTCACGCCGGGGTTCGCGTACTGGTAGGGATGGTCCCACGGGTCGTTCGGCAGCTTGTCGAGGTACGGCTTCCAGTTCGGCGGAATGACACCGACGGTCGGCTTGGCCACCAGCGCCTTCAGGCCTTGCTCGCTCGAGGGATAGCGCTGGTTGTCGAGCTTGTAGAGCTTGAGCGCCTGCATGAGGTTGTTGACGTCCGTGCGGGCCGCCGTGACGCGGGCGCCGGCGGCGCGATCGAGCACGTTGGGCACGATGAGTGCGCCCAGCACGCCGATGATCACGAGCACGACCATCAGTTCGATGAGGGTGAAGCCGCGCATCGAGCGGCCGCGGGACTGCTTGGAAGCCAGGGACAGGGATTTCATGATCATTGAATGTGTCTGCAGGTTCAGGCAATGGATGATAATTCTCCCATGCTTGCAAGACTGTCAGCTTTCGTAGTCTGGGCCCTCGTCGCGGGGGCAATCGTCTTCTGGGGAATGCGCCTGCTCGTGCGGCCCACCCCGGCGCCGGCCCATGCCGTGGCCGTCGTCGACGCCGGCACCGCTCGAAGCGACTTGTCTCGCCTGTTCGGTATGGAGCAGGTCGCTGCTGTCGCTGCCCCTCCGCCGGAAAGCACCCGCTTCAAGCTGCTCGGCGTGCTGGCTCCTCCTGGCGCGGTGCAGGGCGCGGGGCCTGGCGTTGCGCTCATCTCCGTGGACGGGAAACCGCCGCGCCCCTATCGCGCCGGGGCTCGCGTCGAGGATCGCCTTGTGCTGCAGTCGGTCGGCCTGCGAACTGCCGCCCTCGGGCCGGCGGACGGACCGGCTGCCTTCACGCTCGAGATTCCGCGCATGCCCGATGCGGCCACTGGCACGCTCAGCCCGGTGGATCCGTCGCAGTTGCAGATCACGCCGCCGCCTTCCGTCGCGCCGCCGCCGCCTCCTCCTCCTCCTACGCCTCAGCCTGCCCCGGCTGCGTTCCCCCCTGACGCCGCGCCGCCCGTGCCGGACCCTGCAGGCATGCCAGGCGGAATGCCTCCCCCCGGCGCGCCGGGCGGACCTGACGGCTCGCCGGGCCGGTCTCGTGCCGAGCGATACCAGCGCTGATTTCGTCTCGCCGGGACCGGCTTAGCGGAGTACCGCCGCCTTGCCAGCGTGGGGAAGGCTGTTCATGGCAGCAGGCAAGGATGGGCCGGGATCCTCCCCTTCCGCGACATCGGTCAGCAGGGCTGCCGCACTGCGGACCAGCGGGTAGGCGAGTGTCGCTCCCGTGCCGTCGGTGCTTTCCATGCCGAGTTCCAGCAGCGCCATGGCATGGAACAACGACAGCGCCTGCGTCAACCCCGGATGGCTGTGGCTGCGGCAGAACACGCAGTAGTCGGTGACGGTGGGTGCGATGCGGGCAGCTGCCATCAAGGCTGCGCAGGCAGGCAAGCCGTCGACCATGATGAGGTGCCGCTTGCTTGCCGCGACGAGCATCACACCGACCATCATCGCGATCTCGAAGCCGCCGCACGCCGCCAGAACCTCGACGGCGTCGGTGAGGTGACCGTGCCGTCCTTGGGCCGTCGTCATGACCATCGTGAGGAGCGCGTCCGCCTCCGTCGACAACGGCACCTGCGGCATCACGAGACCCCGGATGGGATCGCCGGAAAGTCCCGACAGGACGAGCGCGGCACTCTCGTGTGAACCGATGCCCATGCCGGCGCAAGCAATCACGTTGCCCGGCAGGGCGTCAGCGATCTCCATGCCGGCGCGGATGGCGGCATGGGCCTGGTCGAGTGACATGGCGGACGTCACGCGCAGGTTGCGCGTGCCGTGGGCGATCTTGCGGGCCAGGAGTCGGGGGTGCGCCGCAACCGATTCGGCGACGCCGCAATCGACCACGTTGAGTGCCATGCCCTGGATGCGCGCGAACACCGACACCGGCAGGCGCGCGCCGAGCAGGTCCTGCACGAGTGAGGCCGTCGAGGGCTGACCCGATGCGTTGCTGCACACGCCGTCCACGGCCAAGCCGTGATCCGCTGCGAAGAGCGCCAGTTGCGGCGACTCGAAGCGCGGTTTCAGGGTGTTCTGGATGAGCCCGATGCGCACCGCAAGTGGCTCGAGCTCACCGAGCTTGCCCGTGATCTCGCTGCGCCGCTTCAGCTTGTCACGAAGGGCCTGCTCGAGCAGCGAGTTCGACGTCGGGCTGATCAAAGAACGGTTGGCAGACATGGCATCGATCAGGCAGCAGGCCGTTCGAACCGGTTGGCTCGGCGTGCGGAGTTCCTGTGAGCGGATGCGACGTTGAGCATGACTCGGCAGGTTTCGGTTCAGCGCAGGAACAAGCGGTAGACGGGATTATCGGTCTCGTCCACGCAGGGGTATGCCAGCGTCTTCAGGAACTCGGTGAACGCCCTGCGCTCGCCCCGCGGGACCTGAAGGCCTATCAGGGTGCGACCATAGTCAGCCCCCTGGTTCCGGTAATGGAACAGGCTGATGTTCCAGTTCGGATGCATGTGGGAGAGAAAGCGCATGAGTGCGCCAGGGCGTTCGGGGAACACGAAACGGTAGAGGCGTTCGTCCCGGGCCAGTTCCGAGCGACCACCGACCATGTGGCGCACATGCAGGTGCGCGAGTTCGTCGTCACTGAGGTCGACCGCAGTGAAGCCATGGCGGGTGAAGCTGCGCGCGAGCTTCGCCGATTCGTTGCGGCCGCGGATGGCCAGGCCGACGAAGACATGCGCTTCCTTCTCGTCGGAAATGCGGTAGTTGAACTCGGTCACGCTACGGTCGCCGATCAGTTCGCAGAGGCGGCGGAAGCTCCCTCGCTCTTCGGGAATCGTGATCGCGAAAAGAGCCTCGCGCTCCTCGCCGATCTCGGCGCGCTCGGCGACGAAGCGAAGCCGGTCGAAGTTCATGTTCGCGCCGCAGGCAATGGCGACGAAGGTCTGGTCACGGACCTTGTGCTGCTCGACGTACTGCTTGATGGCGGCCACACCCAGCGCACCGGCCGGCTCGACGATGCTGCGCGTGTCGTCGAAGATGTCCTTGATGGCGGCGCATGCCGCATCGGTGTCGACGCGGATGAACTCGTCCACCAAGGTGCGGGTGAGGCGGAAGGTCTCCTCGCCGACCAGCTTGACTGCAGTGCCGTCCGAGAACAGGCCGACGTCGTTCAGCGTGACTCGCTTGCCGGCGTCCACGGAGCGCACCATGGCGTCGGAGTCCGTCGTCTGCACGCCGATGACCTTGATCTCCGGACGCACGGACTTGATGTAGGCGGCCACGCCGGACACCAGCCCCCCGCCGCCGATGGCCACGAAGACCGCGTCGATGGGCCCGGGATGCTGGCGCAGGATCTCGAGCGCGACCGTGCCCTGGCCCGCGATCACTTCGGGATCGTCGAAGGGATGCACGAACGTGAGCCCGCGGCGTCGCTCCAGATCGAGCGCATGCTGGTAGGCATCGGAGTAGCTCTCGCCGTGAAGCACCACTTCGCCGCCAAGCGCCTTCACCGCCTCGACCTTGAGTTCAGGCGTGGTGACCGGCATCACGATGACTGAGGTGCAGCCGAGGTGGCGCGCGCTCAGCGCCACGCCTTGTGCGTGGTTTCCGGCCGAGGCGCAGATGACGCCGCGCTTGAGCTGGGCAAGACTCAGTTGCCGCATCATGTTGTACGCGCCGCGGAGCTTGAAACTGAAGACCGGCTGCGTGTCTTCGCGTTTCAGCAGGATCTGGTTGCCGAGGCGCTTCGACAGTTTTGGCGCCACGTCGAGTGCGGTTTCGCGGGCGACGTCGTAGACCTGGGCCGTCAGGATCTTCTGCAGGTAATCGGGCAACCCGAGCGGTTTGGATCGGCTATCGGTCGAAGCGCGAGGTGACTTCGAGGGGCGGGCTGAGCCGGCCATGGGATTCTCCTGCAGCGAACGGGGCGCCGGATCATACGGCAGCCGAAAAAAAGCCCAAGGCATTGCTGCCTTGGGCTGAATCCACCAATGGAGGAGGTGGAGGAGACAATCGGCGGATGTTCACGTTCAACTTAACATCCATGGCGGAAGTGTAATACTTGACATGTTGCGTCGCAATAACCCGTTCGGGGGTATTTCGACGCCAGTTTCGCGGGAGTTGGCAGGTTTTTCGCTCGGCTCGCATGGAGGCCGGGATGCTTTTTTCGTTCACAGGAACACGCATGGAATGCACGATCAACTGGCTTGCAGCCAGCGGCATGGGGTTCGTCGCGGAGACCGGCAGCGGTCATGTGCTGATGATGGACGGCGCGCCCGACGGAGGCGGCCGCGATCTGGCGCCGCGCCCGATGGAGACGGTGCTTGCCGGTACCGGTGGTTGCACGGCCTATGACGTCGTCCTCATCCTGAAGCGCGGGCGACACGACGTCCGTGGCTGCCAGGTCAAGCTGACGTCCGAGCGCGCGAGCGTGGACCCGAAGGTGTTCACCAAGATTCACATGCATTTCACGGTCACAGGCAAGGACCTGCCTGACGCCGCTGTCCAGCGCGCCGTCCAGATGTCCCACGAGAAGTACTGTTCGGCCAGCATCATGCTGGCCAAGACGGCCGAGATCACCACCAGCCACGAAGTGATTCAGGCCTGACCCAGTGGCCGCGTCGGTCGCGCCTGGTCAGATGCGCTGCGCGGTCGTGGTCATCACCTTCGCTGCAAAGCGCATGAGCAGCTGCACGGGCTTTGGCAACGCATGACCGCCAGCTGATTCGGCTTCGTCGGCATGGCGAGCTTCATCGTCCTTCATTCGCGCCACGATGGCCCGTGATGTCAGGTCCGCGACCGGCAGGCGCGTCATGTGGGAGGCAAGGTGGGCTTCGACCTGGCGCTCGGTTTCCACGACGAACCCGAGGCTCCAGCGCGGGCCGGCTTTCCCCGCCAGCCAGCCAATGCCAAAGGCGCCCGCGTACCACAGCGGGTTGAGCAGGCTCGGCCGGTCGCCCAGATCGTGCAGCCGGGACTCGGTCCAGGCCAGGTGGTTGGTTTCTTCACGGCCGGCCGCATCGAACTGGCCGCGCAACCCCGCGTCGCGTGCGGTGAGCGCCTGTGCGTTGTAGAGCGCCTGGGCGCAAACCTCACCGACGTGATTCACCCGCATCAGTGAGCCCGAAAGGCGTCGCTCTTCATCGGACAGGGCCGTGGCTGAGCCACTCTGCATGCTGGGCGGAGCGGGCTCGGCGGCGCGTCCGGCACCGGACAGCGTCCGCAGTGCGTTGTCGGCGGCGATGAGCCAGCGGTCCAGCGATGAATGGTGGCGAAGGTCTTGCGAAGCGGTACTCATGACCCCCGAGGATACCCGAGGCATCTCAGAGAAAACCCTGTATTTGCGCGCCAAAGAGGGCCAAATGGGGCGCCAATAGGCGTAAATGCTCGTTGCTGAGGGGCAACACTAACTTGGCAAGCGAGGAGGCGGTCTGGTGCAATAAGGCAACTTCCGCTGAGGAGTTCGGCCCGATCGGCTTGTATGTGCCGAAGCCCGGATCGGGACCTCTTGTTCAAAACTCATGGAGATAGTCGCAATGAAAAAATCCCTTCTCGCTCTGGTCGTGCTCGGCGCATTCGCGGGTGCCGCTTCGGCGCAGTCGTCGGTCACCATCTTCGGCAAGATCGACCAGGCTGTTGGCAAGCCGATCGGCACCAAGGACAAGCAAGTGTTCGACACGGCCGGCAGCCGGATCGCTTTCCGCGGCTATGAGGACCTGGGCGGCGGCATGGGCGCGCTGTTCGCTTTCGAACATCGCTTCGCACCTGACACCGGCAACTACGGCGGCGGCGCTGCCCCGGTTGCTGCCACCACCACCCGGTTCTGGGAAGGCTTCTCGTTCGTCGGCCTGCGCACTCCCTACGGCGCCCTGACGCTCGGTCGTCAGTACACGTCGTCGTTCCTGACCGTGCAGAACCAGATCGACCCGTTCGCCGGTGAGACGGTTGCCAAGCTGCGCGACATCGGCATGGGCCACGCTGCAGGCGCTCCGGCCGCCGGCGCTCCTGGGCAGATCCGCGTGGCCGACTCGGTCAAGTACGCACTGACCGCCTCGGGCTTCACCTTCTCGGCCGACATCGCCGAGGCAACCGGTGCTGACCGTCCGTACAGCGTCGCTGGTTCGTACCAGGGCGGCCCGTTCTGGGTCGGCATCGCCTACGAAGACCCGACGGGTGTCGAAGACGAACTGCTGAACGTCGGCGCGCGCTACACCTTCGGTACGGTGACGCTCAGCGGCGGTGTGGCTGAAGGCAAGCGCAATACGCCGACCAACAACAAGGTTCGCGGCTACCTCGTGGGCGCCAACATTGCTGTGGGAACGGGCGACATCAAGATCGGCTACGCCGACCTGAAGATCGGCGGCGTCAAGCTGAACCAGCGCACCGGCCTCGGCTACCACCACAACCTGTCGAAGCGCACCAAGTTGTTCGTCGACGTGGCGCATGACAGCAAGGCCACGACGCCGGCCGGCGATCCGGAGAAGATCGGCTACGACATCGGCCTCCAGCACAACTTCTGATCGAAGTCACTGGCGATTCGCCAGCGGCCTCGGTTGCCAGTTGGCAGCCTGCCCTGCAAGACGTCAGGCCCGCGGCGAAAGCCGCGGGCCTTTCCATTTATGGGGCGACAGATCTGCTCGCACGACGTGGGCTCTGCCGACCTGCGTTTTCACGGGGTTCGACGTCGTCCGATGAAGCGTGCCATGCGAGCGTTCCTTCCATGGACCTATCATCGCGCGATGCGCAGTTTCCTGATCAGACGCCTGATGGAGAGCGCCATGGTGCTGCTCACCGTGGCGTTCCTGGCCTTCCTGCTCTTCCAGTTCGTGGGCGATCCCGTGGCGCAGATGGTCGGCCAGGAGGCCTCCGCGGCGCAGCGCGAACAGCTCCGTGCCGATCTGGGGCTTGACCGTGCGTTCCCGATCCAGTTCGCCCGATTCGTCGGCAACGCGCTTCAGGGGGAGTTCGGGCTGAGTCTGCGGCAAGGCCGCTCGGTCGCCGCATTGTTTGCAGAGCGGCTCCCCGCAACGCTCGAACTGGCGCTGATCGCTTCGCTGCTCGCCATCGGCGTCGGCATTCCGTTGGGGGTCTGGGTGGCATTGCGGCGTGGCAGCTGGGGTGCGCACGCTGCGATGGGCGCCTCCCTGCTTGGCGTGTCGCTGCCCACCTTCCTCATCGGCATCCTGCTCATCTATGCCTTTTCGGTGGTGCTGCCCTGGCTGCCGAGCTTCGGACGAGGGGAAACCGTCAGCATTCATGGTTGGAGTACGGGCCTGCTGACCCTGGATGGCTGGCGACACCTCTTGCTGCCTTCCGTGACGCTGTCGCTATTCCAGATTGCGTTGATCGTGCGCTTGGTCCGCGCCGAGATGCTCGAGGTGCTGAGGTCGGACTTCATCCGCTTCGCCCGAGCCAGGGGCCTTTCGAATCGCATCGTCTACTTCACCCACGCACTGCGCAACACCCTCGTTCCGGTCGTCACGGTCATCGGCCTCCAGTTGGGCTCGTTGATTGCGTTCTCCATCGTCACGGAGACGGTCTTTCAATGGCCGGGCATGGGGCAACTCTTCATTCAGGCCGTGAACTTCGCCGATGTGCCGGTCCTGGCCGCGTACCTGTGCCTGATCGCCCTTGTCTTCGTGCTCATCAACACCACCGTCGACTTGATCTACTTTGCCATCGACCCACGCCTCAAGGGCGGAGCGCATCGTCGATGAGCGTGTCCTATTCGTCTTCCTCCTGGCGGGCGCAAGCCGGCGAACGCATGCTGCGGTCGCCATCGGTGGTGCTCGCCGTGGTCGTGCTCGCCCTGTTGATGCTGGCCGCGTTGCTTGCGCCTGTGCTGACGCCGCACCGCCCCTTCGACCTCGAGACGCTGGACCTGCTGAGTGCCCGTCTGCCACCGGGCTGGATCGAGGCTGGAGAGTGGCGTCACGTGCTGGGAACCGATGGGCAGGGGCGCGACGTGCTGGCATCCATCATGTACGGGTTGCGGGTGTCGCTGATCGTCGGTGTCGCCTCCGTAACGGTGTCGCTCCTGGTCGGCGTCACGTTGGGGGTCATTGCCGGCTATTGCGGCGGGCTGCTCGACGCGCTCGTGATGCGGGCTTGCGATGTGATGCTGTCCTTCCCTCCCATCCTGGTCGCCCTGCTGGTGGACGGCATCGGAAGGATGCTCGTGCCCGGCGGGCACGACGCCGTGGCAGTCGTGGTGCTCGTGATCGCGATCGCGATGACAGGTTGGGTGCAGTACGCCCGCACGACGAGAGCTTCAACGCTTGTGGAGCGTGAGAAGGACTACATCGCCGCAGCCCGCCTCATTGGCGTGGGCTCGCTCGGCATCATCCGACGCCACCTCCTGCCCAACGTGATGGGACCCGTGATGGTGCTGGCCACCTTGCAGTTCGGCACCGCGATCCTGATCGAGGCGACGCTGTCCTTCCTCGGGGTCGGCGTGCCATCGACTTCGCCCTCGCTCGGCACCCTCATTCGCATCGGCAACGAGCTGCTCCTGTCGGGCGATTGGTGGATCGCCCTCTTTCCCGGCGCGGTGCTCGTGCTCCTCGTGCTCTGCATCAACGTCGTGGGCGATGCGTTGCGCGACGCCTTGAACCCGAGGCTCCGATGAGTCAACCCTTGTTGGCGGTGGAGGGGCTTCGGGTGGAGTTCCGCGTTGACGGATCGATCCTGACCGCATTGGACAATGTCTCCTTCACGATCGGTGCCGGAGAGATCCTCGGCGTCGTCGGAGAGTCTGGCGCCGGCAAGTCACTCACCGGCGCGGCGCTGCTCGGCCTCATCGATCCACCGGGGCGCGTCTCGGCGGGCCGGATGCAGTTCGATGGCCAGATGGTCGATCTCCGGGGTGACGGCATGATCGCACTGCGAGGACGGCACATCGGAGCGATCTTCCAGGACCCGCTGACCGCGTTGGATCCGCTCTTCACGGTCGGGCAGCAGCTGGTCGAGACACTCCGCATGCATCTGCCCCTCAGCGCCCGGCAGGCGCGTCTGCGCGCTGCCGAACTCCTGCAGGAGACGGGCATTGCGGACGCCGAGGCGCGGCTCGATCAGTATCCGCATCAGTTCTCGGGCGGCATGCGCCAGCGGGTGGTCATTGCGCTCGCCCTCGCGGCTCAACCCCAGTTGATCATCGCCGATGAGCCGACCACGGCACTTGACGTGTCCGTGCAGTCCCAGGTCATTTTGTTGCTGAAGCGGCTGTGCGGCGAACGGGGGCTCGCCGTCATCCTCATCACGCACGACATGGGCGTCATCGCTCAGGCCTGTGACCGGGTCGCCGTCATGTACTCGGGCCGCGTGGTCGAGATCGGGCCTGTGCGCAGCGTCGTGCAAGCACCGGCACACCCGTACACGCGGGGCCTGATGGCGGCCATTCCGAGCACGAAGGTGCGTCGAAAACGCCTTCAGCAGATCGACGGGACGATGCCGCGCCTCGACGCGATTCCTCCCGGATGCGCGTTCCATCCCCGCTGCCCCGACGCGTTCGGTCCGTGTGACGTGGAGCGGCCGGATCTGCTGGAGGCGGGCCAGACCCGGGCCGCCTGCTGGCTGCATCGACGGGAGAAATCCGCATGAGCGGGCAAGTTGCCGAAGCGATCGGCCTGGTCAAGCGGTTTGCCACGAGCAGCAGGTGGGGCGACTGGTCGCGGTCGGCGCGACCGCGCGAACTGGTGGCGGTCGACCAGGTGTCGTTCACCGTGGAGCGGGGGCGCTGTTTCGGGCTCGTGGGCGAATCGGGTAGCGGCAAGACGACCGTGGGCCGGATGATGGTCGGGCTGCAGTCTGCCAGCGCGGGCGAAGTCCGCATCGATGGCAACACGCTGTCCCCTCGCCATCGTGGACAGGTGCAGATGGTCTTCCAGGATCCGTTCGCGAGCCTGAACCCGCGCTGGGTGGTTGGCGCGATCGTGGCCGAACCCCTGCATGTGCTGCGCCGGGTGCGCTCGGCTGCAGAAGCGGCCTCCAGGGTCGCCGAGTTGCTGACGGCGGTCGGGCTCTCTCCGGCGGATGCGGCCCGCTATCCGCACGCCTTCTCAGGCGGTCAGCGTCAGCGCATCTCCATCGCCAGGGCGCTTGCCACCGAGCCGGCCTTCCTGGTCTGCGACGAGCCCACCTCCGCACTCGATGTCTCGGTGCAGGCTCAGGTCCTGAACGTGATCAAGGATGTGCAGCAGGCACGCGGCATGGCATGCCTCTTCATTTCTCACAACCTTGCCGTTGTGCGCCACATGAGCGACGAGGTCGGCGTGATGTACCTCGGACACCTGGTGGAGCGAGCGCCTGTTGAAGCCTTGTTCGAGCGCCCGCGCCACCCGTACACCCGCCTGTTGCTCGATGCCGTGCCCGACCTGGATTTCCGCCCCGGCGAGCCGGAAGTCCCCGTTGCCGAGATGCATCAAGCGGCGGCGGTTCCGCCTGGCTGTCCGTTCCATCCGCGGTGTGCGCTCGCTACCGAACGCTGTCGCGTTGAACGCCCGGCCTTTCGACCTGTCGGCGTCACGTGGGTCGCCTGCCATGCCGTCGAGGAGGGACGGGACTGACCGAGTGTCGCTGCGGCTCCGTCAGGTGATCAGGTGCTCGCCCTTGAACAGTGCGCTTGCGTCTTCGCGTTCACGAACCAGCCACGCCTGCTCACCCGAGACGAGGACTTCGGCCGCGCGACCGCGGCTGTTGTAGTTGCTGGCCATGCTCATGCCATAGGCGCCGGCGGACAGCACGGCCACATGGTCACCTGGCACAACCGCCAGATCGCGGTCCCGCCCGAGCCAGTCGCCGGATTCACACACAGGACCCACGACGTCGAGCCGCGTCGCCGGCATGTCCCGGCGGGCGCAGGGCACGATGCCCATGTACGCTTCGTACATCGCCGGGCGGGCCAGATCGTTCATGGCCGCATCGACGATGCAGAAGTTTTTCTGCTCACCCGGTTTGAGGTAGAGGACTTCAGTGACCAGGACGCCTGCGTTGCCGACCAGCGAACGCCCGGGCTCGAACACCACCTTGCGGTGGCCATGACCTCGACCGTCGATGCGCGCGAGCAGCTGGCGAACCAGCACCTCGGCCGAAGGCGGCACCTCGTCGGTGTAGGTGATGCCCAACCCACCGCCGAGGTCCAGGTGGTGGATCGGCACGCCTTGCGCCTCGACGGCCTCGACCAAGTCGAGCACCCGGTCGAGCGCGTCCAGGTAGGGCGTGGTGTCCGTGATCTGCGAACCGATGTGGCAGTCGATGCCCACCACCTCGAGGCCGGAAAGGCCGGCTGCGCGGCGATAGGTCGCCACGGCACGCTCGTGGGCGATCCCGAACTTGTTGCCCTTCAGCCCGGTGGAGATGTACGGGTGCGTTCCCGCATCGACATCCGGATTCACGCGCAGGCTCACCCGGGCGACGCGGCCGAGCTCGGTGGCCACCCCGGACAGCACTTCAAGTTCCGACTCACTCTCGACGTTGAAGCACA
The DNA here is from genome assembly GCF_964253025.1 of Rhizobacter sp. LjRoot28. NCBI lineage: Bacteria > Pseudomonadati > Pseudomonadota > Betaproteobacteria > Burkholderiales > Sphaerotilaceae > Rhizobacter > Rhizobacter sp. LjRoot28. The sequence continues at coordinate 3,448,932 of NZ_CAXUQC020000001.1, read as the reverse complement.
GCACACCCACCTCGAGCGCGTGGCGCATCTCCGCCCGGGTCTTCCCGATGCCGGAGAACACGACTTTCTCGGGTTTCCCTCCAGCCGCCAGTACGCGGTGCAATTCGCCCGAGGAGACGATGTCGAATCCACAGCCGGCCTGGGCAAAGACCTGCAGGACGGCGAGGTTCGAATTGGCCTTCACGGCATAGCACACCAGGTGGTCGCGACCGGAGAGTGCGCGCTGGTAAGCGGCAAGCGCGTCCAGCATGGCGGCCTTCGAGTAGACGTACAAGGGCGTGCCGAATTCGCTGGCCAATCCGTTCAGCGAGCGACCCTCTACAAAGAGCTGCGGGCCGCGATAGGCCAGGTGAGGTGAGCCGGGGAGCGTCATGATGATCAGTTCAGCGCGCAGGGGAGGCTGCATCGACCACCGGTGCAGGGGTGGCCGGTGCGGCGGGAATGGGTGCCGTTGCCGGCGAGTCGGTCGGTGACATCGCGGGTGGCGCGGCAGGGGAGGTGACAGGACGGGAGGGTGGGCGCTGCAACTGCTGGCCGGCCTTGAGCGACAGAGGCCCCTTCTGCCCACAACCGCTGACGGCGATGGCAAGAAGCAAAGGACCCACTCGAAGCATCGTCAGCAGGCGCGCCGCTACACTGGAATGCTGTTGCAACATCCCTCAATTCTACCGGCCCCATGACTGCTGACATCGTCCCCACACCGCTCACCGATGCCGAGTTCCATGCGCTTGCCGGTGAAGTGCTCGCCTCCGTCGAGGCGACGGTCGACCAATGGCTCCAGGATGACGTCGTCGACATCGATAGCCATCGCACCGGCGGACTGCTGGAGCTGTCGTTGCCCAACGGCAGTCATCTGGTCCTGAACACCCAGCCGCCGTTGCACGAACTGTGGCTCGCCGCCCGGTCGGGCGGCTACCACTACAAGCATGTGAACGGGCGCTGGCTGGACCGCAACGGGGAGGAACTGTTTGCGGCCCTGTCCCGGTGCGCGAGCGAGCAGTGCGGCCAGCCGTTGCAGTTTCCGACGACGTCGTGACGCAGCTTGGGCAGTGAAGGCCCACTGGTCGTCCGGTCGATTTCCTGCACGCAACCGGGCGCTGAGTGCCAGCGCGCCGGGCCTGACATGCGGCTCAGTTCTTGAACAGATCGAGGATGCCCTTCTTCTCTTCCTCGCTGGGCGCCACGGGCAACTTGTCGTCCAGGCCCAGGCTGCTGATGCCGGCACCATGGGTGTACTCCTCGTAGTACCACTCGCCCCCGAGATTGACCAGGCCTGACGGTGCGCTGGGCTCTTCGACCGGAACGCCCTTGAGGGTCGGGACCATGAAGTCGATCCACACGGGCAGGGCCAGCCCGCCGCCGGTTTCGCGGGCACCCAGCTTGCGCGGGGTGTCGTAACCGATCCACACGGCAGCGACCACGTTGCGCTGGTAGCCGACGAACCAGGCGTCCAGTGAATCGTTGGTGGTGCCGGTCTTCCCGTAGATGTCAGGGCGCTTGAGAGTGCCCTGGGCTCGTGCAGCGGTGCCCGAGCGTGTCACTTCCTGAAGCAGGCTCGTCATGACGAACGCATTGCGGGCGTCGATCGCACGATTGTTGTCGTCCAGGGCCTGCGAACGAGCCTCGGTCAGCAGCTTGCCCTTTGCGTCCGTGACCTTGCTGATGAGGAAGGGATCCAGGCGGTGGCCGCCGTTGGCAAACACGCCGTAGCCGGTTGCCATCTGCAACGGAGTGACGGACCCCGCACCCAGCGCCATGGTCAGGTAGGGCGGATGCTTGTCCGCATCGAATCCGAAGCGGGTGATCCAGTCCTGCGCAAAGGCCGGCTCGATCGACTGCAGGATGCGGATGGAAATCATGTTCTTCGACTTCGCCAGGCCACGCCGCATCGACATGGGACCGTCGAAGGTTCCGTCATAGTTCTTGGGTTCCCAGGGCTGGCTGCCCGTGGTGCCGGCGTTGAAGAACAGCGGTGCATCGTTGATCACCGTGGCCGGGGTGAAGCCCTTTTCCAGCGATGCGGAGTAGATGAACGGCTTGAAGCTGGAGCCGGGTTGCCGCCACGCCTGTGTCACGTGGTTGAACTTGTTCTTCGCGTAGTCAAAGCCGCCCACCATCGCCCGGATGGCGCCCGTGCGCGGGTCGAGCGCGACGAACGCTCCCTCGACTTCGGGAAGCTGTGTCACTGACCAGTCCCCCTTGGCGCCCTTCACCACCCGGATGACCGCGCCCGGCCGGATGCGGATCTTCGGGCCTGCCTTCTCCGACAGTCCGGACGCGACCGGCTTCAGGCCCTCGCCCGTGACGGTGACCGTTTCACCGTTCTGCAGCATGGCGACCACCTTGCGAGGAGAGACCTCGAGTGCGACGCCGGACCGCAGTTCGTCGTTGTCCGGGTGGTCGACCAGTGCCTCGGCGACGCGGGCGTCGAGGTCGCGCGCGTTGGCAGGCAGGTCGATGTAGGCCTCCGGGCCCCGGTAGAACTGGCGGCGCTCGTACTCCAGGATGCCCTTGCGCAGCGCGCGGTAGGCGATGTTCTGCTCGGCCGCGCGAATGGTGAGGTGGACGTTCAAGCCGCGGCTGTAGGCGTCTTCGCCGTACTGCGCGTAGAGCATCTGGCGGGCGGCCTCCGCAACGTACTCGGCATGGACTGCCACCTCGGAGGGCGCACGGTACGTGAGGCGCTGGCCGCGAGCCTCCTGATGCTGCTCAGGCGTGATGAAGCCGTTCTCCAGCATCCGATCGATGATGTACAGCTGGCGGATGGTTGCGCGACGCGGATTGTTGACCGGGTTGTAGTTGGAGGGCGCCTTCGGCAGGCCGGCCAGCATGGCGGCCTCGGCAATGGTCAGAGACTGCAGCGGCTTGCCAAAGTAGATCTCGCTGGCCGCCGCGAATCCGTAGGCGCGCTGCCCCAGGTAGATCTGGTTCATGTAGACCTCGAGGATCTGGTCCTTGGTCAGCTGCGTCTCGATCTTGAGTGCCAGCAGAACCTCGTAGATCTTGCGGGTGAACGTCTTCTCGGTGGAGAGGTAGAAGTTCCGCGCCACCTGCATGGTGATCGTGGAGGCACCCTGGCTGCGGGCATCGCCCAGATGGGCCAGGCCGGCGCGCAGTACACCCTTGTAGTCCACCCCGCTGTGCTCGTAGAACCGGGCGTCCTCGATGGCGAGCACCGCGTCCTTCATGATCTTGGGCACCTGGCCGATCGGCGTGAAGCTGCGGCGCTCTTCGCCGAACTCACCCAGCAGCACATCGTCGGCCGAGTAGATGCGCATCGGCAGCTTCGGCCGGTAGTCCACGAGGCCGCTGATCTGCGGCAGATGAGGATAGGCAACGGCGAGGGCGACGCCCGCCAGCAGGAGTACGGCGAATGTGCCGGCCGCCACGGTTCCGGCACACCAGAGGGCGACACGACCGGCCCAGCGGAGCCATCGGGGGCCGCCAGACACCTTCGGCCCGGGGGAAGAGGTTGCGTTGTTCTGCGTCGCGCGGGTGGATTCGCTCATGAAACTCCAACTAGGGTCGCCTTGATTATATGAACCGCCTCCGCGACGCTTGCCGCAAAGTGTGAACTGCTTAACGGGTCGTCAGCGGGCGGCTTCGGGACAACCCGGAAAGGCCGCTTGGCGGACCCTCATGTGACATTTTTTGACCGTTTTTTTAGTGTGCGTTTCGCCACGCAGATGAGATGCAAGAAAAGGAAATTTCTTTGTTGCACAAAGGGTTTACTGCTAGCATTGAAGTAACTTCTTAACAATCCAGCGCTTGTTTTTTGCGCCCTGGGAGATGCCTTCGTGAGCTTCCTAGACATCTTGTTAGGCCGCAAGCATCCGGCCATGATCGGGCTGGATATCAGCTCCTCCAGCGTCAAGCTGGTCGAGCTCGGCCAGACCGCTTCCGGCGACTACGTCCTGGAACGTTTCGCTGCCGAGAGCTTTGAAAAAGGCTGGATCACCGACGGTCAGATCGAAAAGTTCGACGAGGTCGCCGAGGCGGTCCGTCGCGTCGTTGCCAAGAGCGGCACCAAGACCAAGCAGGTCGTGCTGGCCATGCCCCAGTCGGCTGTGATCACCAAGAAGATCATGTTGCCGGCCGGCTTGCGCGAGCAGGAGCTCGAACTGCAGGTCGAGGCCGAAGCCAACCAGTACATCCCCTTCTCGCTCGACGAGGTGAGTCTCGACTTCTCCGTCATCGGCCCGAGCCCCACGTCCGTCGGTGATGTGGAGGTGCTCATCGCCGCCTCCCGCAAGGACCGCGTGCAGGACCGCCAGGGGCTTGCCGAAGCCGCGGGTCTGAAGCCGATGGTGCTCGACATCGAGTCCCACGCGTCCCGACTCGCCATGGGTCGTCTCATCGAGTCGCTGCCCAACGAAGGCAAGGATGCCCTCGTCGCCTTGTTCGAGATCGGTGCCGACACCACCAGCCTCAAGGTGCTGCGCGACGACGAGATGCTGTACGACCGCGACCAGGCCTTCGGGGGCTCGCAGCTCACGCAGCTGATCTCGCGGCAGTACGGCTTCTCCTTCGAAGAGGCCGAGCAGAAGAAGCTGTCGGCCGAGTTGCCTGAAGACTACGAGTCTTCCATCCTGGCCCCCTTCGTCGACAGCCTGTCGCAGGAGATCGGCCGGGCGCTCCAGTATTTCTTCACCAGCACGCCGCACCACAAGGTGCACTACGTGATGCTGGCAGGTGGCACGGCCACGCTGCCGGGTCTCAAGGACCGTGTGACGGAGCTGACCGGCTTCGCCTCGATGGTGGTGAATCCGTTCGAGAACATGAAGCTCGGTTCCGCTGTGCGTGAAAGCAAACTGCGTCGGGAGGCTCCCTCCTACCTGACTGCATGCGGCCTGGCCATGCGGAGGTTCCTGCAGTGATTCTGATCAACCTGCTCCCGCACCGGGAGGAAAAGCGCAAGCGGCGCAAGGCGGCCTTCTTCCTGGGCCTGGGCCTCGCGGCCGCGGTCGGCGTCGTAGTGGCGACCTTGTGGTACGTGGTCCTGCAACAGATGATCTCATCGCAACAAGAGAGGAACAGCTTCCTCGCGGCAGAGATTCGCAAGCTTGAAGCCGAAATCAAGGACGTCGCCACCCTTCGTGCCGAGATCGACGCGCTCAAGGCGCGGCAGCAAGCGGTCGAAGACCTCCAGACCGACCGCAACATTCCGGTCCACATGCTGAATGAGCTCGTCAAGCAGACGCCCGAGGGCATCTACTACACGGCTGTCAAGCAGGATGGTCAGGTGCTGACGCTCACTGGCGTGGCCCAAACGAATGAGCGTGTCTCCGAACTACTTCGCAATACCGGCAACAACTCCGAGTGGTTGACCCGTCCCGAGTTGGTCGAGATCAAGGTCGCGACGGTCCAAGGGGCCAGCCGCGAAGTTCGTCGCCTGTACGACTTCTCGATGCGCGTCAGCATCAAGCGTCCTCAGGCAGAGGCATCGGCCGCTGCGGCGTCGCAGCCGACGTCGGCGAAGCCGGCGCGGAAGCCTTGAACACGGGGTCCCCATGGCATCGCTAGCGAAATCTGCAAACATCGACCTGAACTCGGTCTTCGGGGCAGCCGCCTCCCAGTTCAAGGGTCTGAACCCCAACGAACCTGGCCAATGGCCGCTGCTGCCGCGCATTGCGGTTTGGGCCTTCGTCGCCGCCCTCATTGTGGGTCTTGCATGGTTTGCCGTGCTTTCAGGCGCCAACGACGAGCTCGAATCCGAGCGTGCCCGTGAGCCGGTCCTTAAGGCCGACTACCGGAGCAAGCTCACTCAGGCGGTCAACCTGGAAGAGTTGCGCAAGCAAAAGCTCCAGGTTGAGGAGTACGTCACGCAATTGGAGAAGCAGCTACCGGGCAAGGCTGAAATGGACGCGCTGCTTTCCGATATCAACCAAGCCGGCATCGGACGCGGACTCCAGTTCGAACTGTTCCGTCCGGGCCAAGTCCTGGTCAAGGACTATTACGCCGAGCTGCCCATTTCTGTGCGGGTCTCGGGCCGCTACCACGACATTGGCGCCTTCGCCGCCGATGTCTCCAACTTGTCCCGCATTGTGACGCTACACAACCTTACGATCACTGCGCCTAAGGATGCCAAGGATTCAACCGGTGTCCTGACGATGGAGACCACGGCCCGAACATACCGCTACCTCGACAGCGACGAGGTGATGCAGCAAAGGGCCGGCGACAAGAAGGCTGGTTCGAAGGCCAAGCAAGGCACCAAGCAAGGGGCCAAGAAATGAACTGGAATCCACTGGGTCACGGCGTTCGCATTGCGGCGGTCGTCTTCAGCGCCAGCGCCCTGGTCGCCTGTGGCGACGCCCAGGACGAGTTGCAGGGCTGGATGGACCAGCAGCGCCGCGAGGTTAAACCGAACGTGACGCCGTTGTCCCCGCCCAAGAAGTTTGACCCGCAGCCCTATCTGGTGGCCACCTCCGTGGAACCGTTCAGCAACCAGAAGCTGAGCGTGGCCCTCAAGCAGGAAGCGCGGCAGGTGAATTCACTGCTCGCCGGTGAAGTCAATCGCCGCAAGGAGCCGCTAGAGGCCTATCCGGTGGACAGCATGGTGATGGTGGGCAGCGTCACCAAGCAAGGTCGGCAGCACGCGCTGCTGCAGGTGAACAAGCTGCTGTACCAGGTCAAGGTTGGCGAGTACATCGGCCAGAACTACGGAAAGATCCAGTCGATCACTGAAACCGAAGTGACGTACCGGGAAGTCGTTCAGGACGCGGCAGGCGAATGGATCGAGCGCATCAGCTCCCTCCAACTTCAGGAGAAGGCGCGATGAAGAGCATGCAGGAGAATCAGATGGTGAGTCAGTGGCGGGTACGCGCAGCGGCCCTGGTGGTCCTTGTCGGGGCAACGTTCTCGGCCTGGGCCGAAAACGCAATCCAATCCGTCAATGCCACGTCGCAAGGCGGTTCGGAGATGGTTCGGATCGAACTTTCAGAACCGCTGGCCGCCGTGCCGGCCGGCTTCACCGTGCAGACGCCGCCGCGCATTGCACTCGATCTGCCCGGCGTGACGAACGCCATCGGCAAATCGTCCGTCGAGATCAACCAGGGCAATGTCCGGTCGATCAATGTGGCGCAGGGCGGCAGTCGGACGCGACTCGTCTTGAACCTGAAGCAGGCGGCGAACTATCGTGCGCAACTGCAAGGCAAGGTTCTCCTCGTGTTCGTCGATGCGCCGACCGCCCAGGGCGGTCCCGCTCCTGTGGCCACTGCTGCTGTGGCCGCCACTGAGCCCGTCCGATTTGCGGAGAATCAAAATCAGGCTCAGCTTCCGCTGAAGAACGTGGATTTCCGTCGTGGCGCGGACGGAGCCGGTCGCGTTGTCGTTGATTTGTCCAACAGCCAGGTGGGAGTGGACATTCGTCAACAGGGTCAAAATCTTGTTGTCGAATTCCTCCGCTCCAGTCTGCCCGAAAGCCTCCGTCGTCGCCTGGATGTGACCGACTTCGGCACGCCGGTGAACTCGGTCTCAACATTCCAGAGCGGCGATCGCGTCCGCATGGTGATCGAGCCGCGTGGTGCGTGGGAGCACAGCGCCTACCAGACCGACAACCAGTTCGTCGTTGAAGTGCGCGCGCAGAAGGTCGACCCGAACAAGCTCGTCCAAGGGCCGGGCTACTCTGGTGAGAAGCTGTCCCTCAACTTCCAGAACATCGAGGTGCGCGCACTGCTCCAGGTGATTGCTGACTTCACGAACTTCAACGTTGTGACGAGCGATACGGTGACGGGCAACGTCACCCTGCGTCTCAAGGACGTGCCGTGGGATCAAGCGCTTGACATCATCCTTCAAGCCAAAGGCCTGGGCCTTCGCAAGTCGGGCAACGTGATCTTGATCGCTCCGAAGGAAGAACTGGCGTCGAAGGAACGCGCGGAACTTGAATCCAAAGCGCAAGTTGCCCAGCTTGAGCCGTTGCGTACCCAGTCGTTCCAACTGAACTACACCAAGGCGGAAGACGTTGCCAAGGGGCTGTCGGGCCAGTCCGCTGGCGGCGGCGCCGGTGCCGCGACCCGCATCTTGTCAACTCGTGGCAGCGTGATCTCGGAGTCGCGCACCAATCAGCTCTTCGTGACCGACACGCCATCGAAGCTCGAAGAGATCCAGGGCATGATCGTCAAGATCGACATTCCGGTTCGTCAAGTGCTCATTGAGGCGCGGATTGTGGAGGCCGGCGATTCATTCGGCCGTCAGCTCGGCGTTCGGCTGGGAGCGAGCGACTTGCGCGGGGTGCGAGGCGGTGTGCCGGGATACAGCATTGGTGGCAACAATCGGGCGGCGATCGGTGGCGACCTGGAGTCGGTTGGGGCCAGCAACGGTCAAGTCGACATCAATGACATTGACTACAGCAATACCCAATTTGTGAACCTGCCCTCTGGTGGCTTCAACGACTACAGCGCGAGTAGCTTCGCCTTGTCCTTGTTCAGTGCCGCGGCCAACCGCTTCCTGAACCTGGAGCTTTCAGCGCTCGAGGCGGACGGCAAGGGGCGGATCGTGTCGAGCCCCCGCGTGATCACCGCTGACCAGGTGAAGGCTCTGATTGAGCAAGGCGAGGAGCTCCCATATCAAACGGCCACTTCCAGCGGCGCGACCGCCCTCATGTTCCGCAAGGCGAATCTCAAGCTCGAGGTGCTGCCGCAGATCACGCCCGAAGGCAATGTGATCCTGGATGTGGACGTCAACAAGGACAGCGTGGGTCGAACGACTGCTGCAGGGCTGGCGATCAACACTAAGCATGTGCGCACCCAAGTGTTGGTCGAGAACGGTGGGACGGTCGTCATTGGGGGCATCTTTACGCAGGACGAACGGGACGATGTGACGAAGGTTCCGTTCCTGGGAGACATTCCCTATCTCGGCAATCTGTTCAAGACCAAGCGGCGCGCCAACAACAAGACTGAACTGCTGATCTTCATTACCCCTAAGGTGATCAACGATCGTTCGGCGGCTGGTCGTTGACTCTCGGCATATACGACTTAAAGGTGAATTAATGAAAGTCAGTGATTTTTCCAAAGCGGCGCTTGCCTTGACGTGCGCAGTGATTTTGGCAGCCTGCGGCGGCGGCTCCGATGATGAGTCCGGATCTCTTTCGGACTTCTCGGTTGCCCCTGACAGCTCTACGCTGACGGCCGCCACCGGGACGCCTGAGGGAGTATGTCCGCCGACAAATAGCAGTGTCGAAATCTTCGTGTTCGGCGGCACCGCACCGTATCAGGTTGCGAACTCCTATCCTCAATATCTGGAGGTCAGCAAGACGGTAGTCGGTAAGGGAGAGAGCTTCACCGTTCGGTACCTTGGTGGATGTCTGAAGCCGGGCGTGATTACCGTAGTGGACAAGTTCCAGCGAACGGCGACGGTAGAGATTGGATACGAGCCGGCGAGTGCGACCGCCACGCCGTGAAGTGTGCTCGTCCCAACGGGGGCGTCATCAGTTCGGCGCCGGCCTGAGTATTGGAGTCCGGTAGAAAGCGGTGTCGGACGACATGAACATTGCTCTGGTCGGGCTGCCTGGTGGTGGCAAGTCCACCATAGGGCGGCAGCTTGCCCGGCGTCTGAAGCGCAAGCTCGTTGACTCGGATACGGTCATCGAGCAGCGCCTCGGCTGCTCCATTCGCGCGTTCTTCGAGCGAGAGGGCGAGGAAGCGTTTCGGGACATCGAGTCCCAGGTCATTGCAGATTGCTGTGCCGGCCACGGTGAGGTGCTGGCGACGGGCGGAGGCGCGGTGCTGCGGGAAGCCAATCGGCAAGCGCTTCGCGCGCGCTGCCACGTTGTCTACCTGCGGTCCACGCCCGAAGAGCTGTTTCGCCGCCTTCGCCATGACACCCAGCGGCCTTTGCTGCAGGTGCCGGACCCGCTCGGCCGCCTGCGAGAGCTGTTCGCGCAACGCGACCCGCTCTATCGCGATGTCGCCCATTTCGTTCTCGATACAGGCCGTCCATCCGTCAGCGCGATCGTGAACATGCTGGTCATGCAGCTCGAACTTTCGGGCGCGGTGCCGGGCTCACAGGCGCCGGGTGATCAGTCCCTGATCCCCTAGCGCAGCGCCAGCGGCGCACAGTGGGCCTCGCCTGGTGCACGCTAAACTAGCGCGCATGAACCCTCCCTCCTTGCAGACCGTTTCCATCGACCTGGGCGACCGCGGATACGACATCCGCATCGGCTCGGGTCTGCTCGATGGACCTGCCCAGTTCGAAGGGTTGCCGAAGGCCGCCACGGCCGCGATCGTCACGAACTCGGTAGTCGGTCCCCTCTACGCACAACGTTTGGCGGCGTGTCTGAAGGGTGTGTATCCGAGCATCCGCATCCTCGAACTTCCGGACGGTGAAGCCCACAAGGACTGGGCCTCACTCAACCTGATCTTCGACGACCTGTTGGGCGCCGGATGCGATCGCAAGACGGTGCTGTTCGCGCTGGGTGGCGGTGTTGTCGGCGACATCACCGGCTTCGCCGCGGCCAGCTACATGCGGGGCATTCCCTTCGTTCAGGTGCCGACAACGCTGCTCGCCCAGGTCGACTCGTCCGTCGGCGGCAAAACGGCCATCAACCACCCGCTCGGCAAGAACATGATCGGCGCGTTCTACCAGCCGCTGCGCGTGCTGGCCGATCTGGACACACTGGACACGCTGTCCGACCGCGAGCTCGCCGCCGGATTGGCCGAAGTCATCAAGTACGGCCCGATCGCCGATGACGCGTTCCTCGGGTGGATCGAAACCAACCTCGACGCGATCTGGGCCCGCGACAAGACGGCGCTTGCCTATGCGATCAAGCGCTCATGCGAGATCAAGGCCTGGGTCGTGAGCCAGGATGAGCGCGAGAACGGACTGCGCGCCATCCTTAACTTCGGCCACACCTTCGGCCACGCCATCGAGGCCGGCCTTGGGTACGGGGAGTGGTTGCATGGCGAGGGTGTGGGGTGCGGCATGGTCATGGCAGCCGACCTCTCTCGGCGGCTGGGCCTGATCGACCAGGCTTATGTTGACCGCCTGACCCGGTTGATCGTGCGCGCCCGCCTGCCAGTTCGAGGCCCGGCGCTCGGCGCCGACCGTTACCTCGAGCTGATGCGCGTCGACAAGAAGGCGGAGGGCGGTGAGATCCGCTTCGTGGTCATCGAGGCGCCGGGGCGCGCCGCGATGCGACCCGCACCGGACGCTGTCGTGCGTGAGGTGCTGGCCGCCCATGCCGGGTGAATCGGACCGATGCCACGCCGATGCTGAAGCCGTTCGCCTGCCATCCGGAGCAATCCCGGGGGCGCCGCCATCGGGAGCCGCCCGCACCGACGCGCAGTGACTTCCAGCGCGACCGCGACCGCATCGTTCACAGCACGGCCTTCAGGCGACTCGTCTACAAGACGCAGGTCTTCCTGAACCATGAAGGCGACCTGTTCCGCACGCGCCTGACCCATTCGCTCGAAGTGGCGCAGCTGGGTCGGTCCATTGCCCGTTCGCTCGGTCTCAACGAGGATCTGGTCGAAGGCATTGCGCTCGCGCACGACCTGGGCCACACGCCGTTCGGACATGCGGGGCAGGACGCCCTCAACGAATGTCTGTTGAACGCAGACCCGACCTCCGGCGGCTTCGAGCACAATCTGCAAAGCCTGAGGGTGGTCGACCGTCTGGAAGAACGGTACCCCGCCTTCGACGGCTTGAACCTGTGCTTCGAGATGCGCGAAGGCATCCTCAAGCATTGCTCGGCAGCGAATGCCAGGCGGCTCGTCGCCCGCGAACCTGGGGGCGTGGGTCAGCGGTTCCTTAACCGCACTCAACCCAGTCTCGAGGCCCAGCTGTGCAATCTCGCTGATGAGATCGCCTATAACGCCCATGATGTCGACGACGGCGTGCGCTCCGGCCTCATTCAGCTTGAACAGCTCGAGGACGTTCCGCTCTTCAAGCGGTTCTTGACGGAAGCGCTCGCCGAGCATCCGCGGTTGGGCGGCCGCCGCCTGCTGTTCGAGTCGATCCGCCGAATGCTGTCGGAGCAGGTGTACGACGTGCTGCGTTCCACCGAAGAGGCTCTGGCAACGGCCGCGCCGGGCAGTGCCGATGAAGCGAGGGCGGCGCCGCCCCTGCTTTGCTTCTCGGCGTCCATGGCGGAGGAGAGCACCTCCCTTAAGCGCTTCCTCCGCACCAACCTGTATCGACATCCGCAGGTGGTGGAAACCACCGACCGAGGCAAGGTCGTCATCCGCGAACTGTTCGATGCGTACCGCGGTGCGCCCGAGGAGTGGCTGCGGGGTGGCGCTCGTGCGGAAGGTGTCGGACTCCGCGAACTGGCGGACTACATCGCGGGCATGACCGATCGCTTCGCCTTGCGCGAACACGAACGCCTGACCGGCCGCCGCCTGTTCGACTGATCCGGCATGGCGCGCCTTCCACGCCTCAGCGTCGCGAACCTCCCGCACCTGATGGTTCAGCGCGGGCACAACCGCCAGGCCGTGTTCCTGGACGACGAGGACCGCTTGCTGTTTCGAACCCTGCTCGGCGAGGCCGCCCGATCCGAGGGTGTCTCGCTTCACGCCTACGCCTTGTATGACGAGGAAGTCCGCCTGCTGGCCACGCCTCCGAAGGCCGAGTCACTCGGCCGGATGATGCAAGTGCTCGGCCGCCGCTATGGCGCCGCGTTCAACAGGCGACATGGCCGCACCGGGGGATTGTGGGAGGGACGCTTCCGCGCAACGGTCGTCGAACCGTCAGCCCGGCTGCTCGATGCCATGAGCTTCGTGGAAAACGACGGCGGCTCGCACATCGGGGAGGCGGGCGGCGCGCCGACCGTATCGAGCCTCGGACATCACCTCGGACGGCGTCACGACCCCATGGTGGCGGATCACCCCGTTTACTGGGCGTTGGGCAATACGCCCTTCGACCGGGAGGCTGCCTACCGCTCGCGACTCCAGGCAGGAATGGCAGAGCGGACGCGCTCGGAACTGAGCAACGCCGTGCTGAAAGGCTGGCCCGTCGGAAGCGAAGGGTTCCTGGCATCGTTGGCGCAGCTGACGGACAGGCGGCTCGCGCCGCTGAAACGCGGTCGGCCCCGAAAGGCTGAAATGACTGTCCCCAATTAAGGGTGGAAAACCAGACGGTGACCTAGAATCAGTGCCTGACCCTAATTGTTTGCGTTGTGACGGCAGGGGTGTCTGAAGTATCCTCGGGGTATCCCCTCTTCACGACATGGAGTGCGCCATGAACCAGGCCATCCCAGGCTCTGCCGACGCCGCAGAGCGCCAAGCCGCCGCCGAACACGGTCTGTACAGCCCGACCCACGAGCACGACGCCTGCGGCGTCGGCTTTGTCGCGCACATCAAGGGGCAGAAGGCCCACAGCATCATCGAGCAGGGCCTGAAGATCCTGGAGAACCTGGACCACCGGGGCGCCGTGGGTGCCGATGCGCTGATGGGCGACGGCGCGGGCATCCTGATCCAGATTCCCGACGACTTCTACCGGGCCGAGATGGCCGCACAGGGCGTCACGCTGCCTCCGCCCGGCGAGTACGGCGTGGGCATGATCTTCCTGCCCAAGGAGCACGCCTCGCGCCTTGCCTGCGAGCAGGAACTCGAACGCGCCATCAAGGCGGAAGGCCAGCTGCTCCTGGGCTGGCGCGACGTGCCCGTCGATGCCGAGATGCCGATGTCGCCCACGGTGCGCGAGAAGGAGCCGATCATCCGCCAGGTCTTCATCGGCCGCGGCCCGGACGTGATCGTGCCGGATGCCCTGGAGCGCAAGCTCTACGTCATCCGCAAGACCGCCTCGAGCGCCATTCAGCGCCTGAAGCTCACCCACAGCCACGAGTACTACGTGCCCAGCATGAGCTGCCGCACGATCATCTACAAGGGTCTGCTGCTGGCGGACCAGGTGGGCAAGTACTACAAGGATTTGCAGGATCCCCGCGCCAGCTCGGCGCTGGCCCTCGTCCACCAGCGTTTTTCCACCAACACCTTCCCTGAGTGGCCGCTGGCTCACCCGTACCGGATGGTTGCGCACAACGGCGAGATCAACACCGTCAAGGGCAACTTCAACTGGATGCGGGCCCGCGAGGGCGTGATGAAGTCGCCGGTGCTGGGCGACGACCTGCAGAAGCTGTACCCGATCAGCTTCGAAGGCCAGTCCGACACGGCCACGTTCGACAACGCGCTCGAGCTGCTCACCATGAGCGGCTACTCGCTCGCCCACGCCGCGATGATGATGATTCCCGAGGCCTGGGAACAGCACGCCACGATGGACGACCGTCGTCGCGCGTTCTATGAATACCACGCCGCCATGCTGGAACCGTGGGACGGCCCGGCGTCGATGGTCTTCACCGACGGCCGGCAGATCGGCGCCACCCTCGACCGCAACGGCCTGCGTCCTTCGCGCTACATCGTCACCGACGACGACCTTGTCGTGATGGCCTCGGAGTCCGGCGTGCTGCCGATGATTCCCGAGAACAAGATCGTCAAGAAGTGGCGCCTGCAGCCGGGTCGGATGTTCCTGATCGACTTCGAGCAGGGCCGCATCATCGACGACGAGGAGCTGAAGAACCAGTTCGCCCTCGCCAAGCCCTACCGCCAGTGGATCGAGAACGTGCGCGTCCGCCTCGACTCGATCGACGCGACCGGCACCGCCAGCCAGTTCAGCGAGCCGCTGCTCGACCGCCAGCAGGCCTTCGGCTACACGCAGGAGGACATCAAGTTCCTGCTGAGCCCGATGGCGCAGGCCGGCGAGGAAGGCACCGGCTCCATGGGCAACGACTCGCCCCTGGCCGTGCTCTCCGACAAGAACAAGCCGCTCTACAACTATTTCAAGCAGTTGTTCGCCCAGGTCACCAACCCGCCGATCGACCCGATCCGCGAAGCCGTGGTGATGTCGCTCGTGTCCTTCATCGGCCCGAAGCCGAACCTGCTCGACATCAACGCGGTGAACCCGCCGATGCGGCTCGAGGTGTCGCAGCCGGTGCTCGACTTCGCCGACATGGGTCGCCTGCGCGAGATCGAAAAGTACACCTACGGCAAGTTCAAGAGCTACGAACTCAACATCACCTATCCCCTTGCCTGGGGTGACGAGGGTGTCGAGGCCAAGCTCGCCTCGCTGTGCGCCGAAACCGTCGACGCGATCAAGGGTGGCCACAACATCCTGATCATCAGCGACCGTCACATGGACCGTGACCACGTCGCGATCCCGGCGCTGCTCGCGCTCTCCGCCGTGCACCAGCATCTGGTGCGCGAGGGTCTGCGCACGACGGCAGGCCTCGTCGTCGAGACCGGCTCGGCCCGCGAAGTGCACCACTTCGCCGTGCTGGCGGGCTACGGCGCGGAAGCCGTGCACCCGTACCTCGCCATGGAGACGCTGGTCGCCATCCACAAGGACCTGCCGGGCGACCTGTCGGCCGACAAGGCGATCTACAACTACGTGAAGGCGATCGGCAAGGGTCTCTCGAAGATCATGTCCAAGATGGGCGTGTCGACCTACATGTCCTACTGCGGCGCGCAGCTCTTCGAGGCCATCGGCCTGGAGAAGGGCCTGATCGAGAAGTACTTCCGCGGCACGGCCAGCCAGGTCGGTGGCATCGACGTGTTCGACGTCGCCGAGGAAGCGCTGCGCATGCACAAGGCCGCCTTCGGCGACGACCCGGTGCTGGCCGGCATGCTGGACGCTGGCGGCGAGTACGCCTGGCGCGTGCGGGGCGAAGAGCACATGTGGACGCCCGATGCCATTGCCAAGCTGCAGCACAGCACCCGGTCGAACAAGTTCGACACCTACAAGGAATACGCCCAGATCATCAACGACCAGTCGCGCCGCCACCTGACGCTGCGTGGTCTGTTCGAGTTCAAGCTCGACCCGAGCAAGGCCATTCCGCTGGACGAGGTCGAGTCGGCCGCCGAGATCGTCAAGCGCTTTGCGACCGGCGCCATGTCGCTCGGCTCCATCAGCACCGAAGCGCACGCAACGCTCGCCGTGGCGATGAACCGCATCGGTGGCAAGTCGAACACGGGCGAGGGCGGCGAAGACGCCACCCGTTACCGCAACGAGCTGAAGGGCATCCCGATCGTCCAGGGCGCCAAGATGAGCGACCTGATGCCGGGTGGCGACGTCCAGGTCGACTACGAACTCAATGCGGGCGACTCGCTGCGCTCCAAGATCAAGCAGGTCGCTTCCGGCCGGTTCGGCGTCACCGCCGAGTACCTGTCCTCGGCCGACCAGATCCAGATCAAGATGGCCCAGGGCGCGAAGCCGGGTGAGGGCGGCCAGCTGCCCGGTGGCAAGGTCTCCGAGTACATCGGCAAGCTGCGCTACTCCGTTCCGGGCGTCGGCCTCATCTCCCCCCCGCCGCACCACGACATCTACTCCATCGAGGACCTGGCGCAGCTCATCCACGACCTGAAGAACGCCAACAAGCGGGCCGACATCAGCGTCAAGCTCGTGTCCGAAGTGGGCGTGGGCACGATCGCCACTGGCGTGGCGAAGGCCAAGGCCGACCACATCGTGATCGCCGGCCATGACGGCGGCACGGGCGCCTCACCCTGGTCGAGCATCAAGCACGCTGGCACCCCGTGGGAACTGGGCCTGGCCGAGACGCAGCAGACCCTGGTGCTGAACCGCTTGCGCGGCCGCATCCGCCTGCAGGCCGACGGCCAGATGAAGACCGGCCGCGACGTCGTCATCGGCGCGTTGCTCGGCGCCGACGAGTTCGGCTTCGCCACCGCGCCGCTGGTGGTCGAGGGCTGCATCATGATGCGCAAGTGCCACCTGAACACCTGCCCGGTGGGCGTGGCCACGCAGGATCCGGTGCTGCGCCAGAAGTTCCAGGGCCGCCCGGAGCACGTCGTCAACTACTTCTTCTTCGTGGCTGAGGAAGCGCGCCAGATCATGGCCCAGCTGGGCATCCGCAAGTTCGACGAGCTGGTCGGCCGCGCGGACCTGCTCGACACCCGCAAGGGCATCGCGCACTGGAAGGCCAAGGGCCTCGACTTCAGCCGCATCTTCCATCAGCCGAGCGCGCCGGCAGAAGTGGCTCGCCGCCATGTCGACGTGCAGGACCACGGCCTCGACCGCGCACTCGACGTCAAGCTGATCGAGAAGTGCCTGCCTGCGCTCGAGCGTGGCGAGAAGGTGCAGTTCATCGCCGAGACGCGCAACGTCAACCGCACGGTCGGCGCCATGCTGTCGGGCGAGCTGGTGCGCCGTCATCCCGAGGGCCTGCCGGACCACACCATCTTCATGCAGCTCGAAGGCACGGGCGGGCAGAGCTTCGGCGCCTTCCTGGCCAAGGGCATCACCCTGTACCTGATCGGTGACGCCAACGACTACACCGGCAAGGGCTTGTCGGGCGGGCGCGTGATCGTGCGCCCGAGCATCGACTTCCGCGGTGACGCAGCACGCAACATCATCGTCGGCAACACCGTGCTGTACGGCGCCACGAGCGGTGAGGCTTTCTTCCGCGGCGTGGCAGGCGAGCGCTTCGCCGTTCGCCTGTCGGGTGCGACGGCTGTCGTCGAGGGCACGGGCGATCACGGTTGCGAATACATGACGGGCGGTACGGTCGCCGTGCTCGGCAAGACCGGACGCAACTTCGCCGCCGGCATGAGCGGTGGCGTGGCCTACGTGTTCGACGAGGATGGCCAGTTCGCCAGCCGCTGCAACACCGCGATGGTGTCGCTCGAGAAGGTGCCCACCACCAAGGAGCAAGAGGCCACCGGTGAAGCGTCCACCTGGCACCTCGGGCAGTCCGACGAGGCCACGCTCCGGAAGCTCCTGGAAGACCACCACCGCTGGACGGGCAGCCTTCGTGCGCGCGAGATCCTCGACACCTGGGGCGAGTCGCGCGGCAAGTTCGTCAAGGTCTTCCCGAACGAGTACAAGCGCGCCCTTGGCGAGATGCACGCGGCCCGCCAGGCCGGTGAAACCATCGCCAAAGCCAAAGCATCCGACAAGCCGGCCGGCGGCAAGAGCCGCGCCAAGGCCTGAACCGCATACGCCAGGAGTCAGCAAGCATCATGGGAAAAGTCACCGGCTTCATGGAGTACGGCCGTCTTGAGGAGGGCTATGCCCCGGTTCAGGAACGCGTCAAGAACTACAAGGAATTCGTCATCGGCCTGAAGTCCGATGAAGCGAAGGTCCAGGGCGCACGTTGCATGGACTGCGGCACGCCGTTCTGCAACAACGGCTGCCCCGTCAACAACATCATTCCGGACTTCAACGACCTCGTTTACCGCGACGACTGGAAGAACGCGATCGAGGTGCTCCACTCGACCAACAACTTCCCCGAGTTCACCGGCCGCATCTGCCCCGCGCCCTGCGAGGCTGCCTGCACGCTGAACGTGAACGACGACCCGGTCGGCATCAAGAGCATCGAGCACGCGATCATCGACCGCGCCTGGGCCGAAGGCTGGGTAAAGCCCCGTCCGGCGAAGGTCAAGACGGGCAAGACGGTCGCGATCGTCGGGTCCGGCCCCGCCGGGCTTGCCGCCGCTCAACAGCTGGCCCGTGCCGGCCACGACGTCACGGTCTTCGAGAAGAACGATCGCGTCGGCGGCCTGCTGCGCTACGGCATTCCGGACTTCAAGATGGAGAAGTCCCACATCGACCGCCGCGTCGAGCAGATGAAGGCCGAAGGCGTGACGTTCCGCACCGGCGTCATGGTGGGCTCCCTGCCGGCCGGCAGCAAGGTCACGAACTGGGCCACCGAAACGGTCTCGCCCGACGACCTGAAGGCCAAGTTCGATGCCGTGCTGTTGGCAGGCGGCGCCGAGCAGCCGCGTGATCTGCCCGTGCCGGGGCGCGACCTCGAAGGCGTGTACTTCGCGATGGAGTTCCTGCCCCAGCAGAACAAGGTCAACGCGGGCGACAAGCTCAAGGCGCAACTGCGCGCCGAAGGCAAGCACGTGATCGTGATCGGCGGCGGCGACACCGGAAGCGACTGTGTGGGCACCAGCAACCGCCAAGGCGCGGCCAGCGTGGTCCAGTTCGAGCTGACCCCGATGCCGCCCGAGCAGGAGAACAAGGCGCTCGTGTGGCCTTACTGGCCGCTCAAGCTGCGCACCAGCTCGAGCCACGAGGAAGGCTGTCAGCGTGAGTTCGCGATCGCCACCAAGGAGTTCATCGGCGGGGAGGGCAAGGAGAAGGGCAAGCTCAAGGCCTTGAAGACCGTGCGCGTCGAGTGGCAAGGCGGCAAGATGACCGAAGTGCCCGGTTCCGAGCAGGTGATGCCGGCCGACCTGGTGTTCCTTGCCATGGGCTTCGTGAGCCCGGTGGCTTCCGTGCTCGAGGCCTTCGGCGTCGACAAGGATGCCCGCGGCAATGCCCGCGCCAGCACCGACTTCACTGGCGGCTACGCCACCAGCGTCGACAAGGTGTTCGCCGCCGGTGACGTCCGCTACGGACAGTCGCTCGTCGTGCGCGCGATCCGCGAGGGCCGCCAGGCCGCCCGCTCGGTGGACGAGTTCCTGATGGGTTCGAGCGACCTGCCGCGCTGACCGGCGCTCCCCCTGGCGGTGTTGCACCGCCCATGAAACGGCCGCTCAATGCGGCCGTTTTTCATGGTTTGCCGGCTTTTCCGGCGTTTCGGCGCCCGGACGGACGGTAGTCTCGATGAGATGAGCGGCCACACGCCGCCCGCCCGCTTCGCCAAAATCCACCCGAAGGAAATCCTCCCATGAATCCCATGAACCGACTGTCCCATCGCGCCGCCCGCGGCTTCACGCTGATCGAGGTCATGATCGTGGTCGGCATCATCGCGATCCTGGCCGCCGTGGCCATTCCGTCGTATGGCGAGTACACCCGCCGGGGCCGACTGCCTGAGGCGTTCAGCCAGATGTCGGACTACCGCATCAAGATGGAGCAGTTCTTCCAGGACAACCGGAACTACGGCAACGCCAAGTGCGGCATACCTGCGGCTGGCGATCCGCCGAAGTGGTCGGATTTCTCGATCGAAGGCAGCAAGGAGTCGAACAAGTTTGAGTACGAGTGCGAGCTCCTCGATGATGGGGCCGGCTTCAGGATCACCGCCTCAGGCAAGAAAAGGTCCCCCACCGATGGCCACGTCTACACCATCGATGACGACAACAACCGCACCACCACCAAGTTCAAGGGCCAGACCGTTGCCAAGGACTGCTGGCTTACCCGGGATGAGTCGACATGCAACTGATCGCCCCCGCCGTGCCGTCGCGCGATCAGGGCTTCACACTGGTCGAGCTGATGGTCACCATCGCGCTGCTCAGCGTACTGCTGATGGCCGTGCTTCCCGACATCGGCAGCTGGCAGCGCAACTTGCAGGTTCGCAACATCGCGAGCTCCATCCAGGGAGGACTCGACAAGGCTCGCGAAGAAGCTGTGCGCCGCAACCGAGTCGTCCGTTTTTCTCTTGTCACAGTGGACGACCCGGCCAGCCTCGACGACAGCTGCTCCCTGTCCGGTGCTGGCAGCTCCTGGGTTGTGAGCTTCCTTGACCCCGCGGGCAAGTGTGGAGCAGCAGTTTCCACCACCGACGATCCTATGATCCTCGCCAAGACGGCCGCTGGCCAGGGCGGCACCAAGACGGTGGTCACGGCCGTCGACGACGACGGTGCCGAGGCCCACACGATCGGTTTCAACCAGTTCGGTCGCCTCGTCCCCGTGGAAGGCGGCATCGCGCGGATCGAAGTCACCTCGACCGAGCCGGACGAGGAAACCCGCCCGCTCCAGATTCGCATCACCCCCGAGGGCAGTGCGCGGATGTGCGACCCCAAGGTGAACGACACCAAGGACCCGAGAAAATGCCCAGCGGACGACGCCAAATGAAGCCGATTCTGCGCGCTCACCGACGGCGTTCGGCCTCTGTCGCCCAGTCCCGCGGCGCTCGCGGCGTGGTCCTCATCGAGGCCCTCGTCGGCATCATGATCTTTTCCATCGGGGTGCTCGGGCTCGTCGGCCTGCAGGCTGCGATGGTGAAAGCCCAGACCGAAGCCAACTACCGCGCCGAAGCGGCCCAGCTCGCCCAGGACCTGGTCGGCCGGATGTGGGTCGATACCGAGAACCTCGCCGCCTACCACGACGCGGACGCCTGCAAGTCCCTGGACCCTTGCAGCCAATGGCTCGACCGCGTGGCCGAGCGCCTGCCCGGCGCCGTGTCGCCCGAGGTCAAGCTGGTGGACGGCGGCCGCACGGAGATCGTCCTGGCGTGGATCACGCCCGGTGAGCCCGAGAAGGACGGGCGCCATGCGTTTCGCACCGTGACTGCGGTGTCTGGCCAACCGCCGAAAGACTGACGTGAAGATGCTCAAACGCCTTTATCCCGCCGCGGGGCCATCGCCTCGCGCATCGCGCGGCGTCACCCTGATCGAGCTTCTGGTGGGCATGACCATCGGTCTTCTGTCGGTCGTGATCATCACGCAGGTGATGGCCGTCTCCGAGGAGCAGAAGCGAACCACCACCAGCGGCTCCGATGCTCAGGTCAATGGAGCGCTTGCCCTGTCGACGCTCCAGCGCGAAATCCGCATGTCCGGCTATGGCCTGACCGGTGCAGCGTTCGCGACGGGCTGCCAGATCAAGGGACGCTTCAACGGTGCGGCACTGGCCAATGAGGCCGCCTGGATGCTCGCCCCGCTGCAGATCATCGATGGTGGCGACGACGGCGCGCCCGATGCCATCCGCGTGATGCGCAGCAACGCTCGCGACTTCGCGCTGCCGCTGCTGCTCGCGGAAGACCATGGCAAGGCTGACACCTCCTTCGTGATGCGCAACGTCGTTTCGACCGCGGCTCGTGCCGGTGACCTGCTCATCGCCGTGCCGTCCGACATCGCGAAGAACAATAACCCGGCGGTGAACTGGTGCAGCATCTTCGCGGCCAACCCGGCTCCCGCGGGGCGGGAGCTCAGCCACCTATCCGGCGACGGCGGTGCCTGGAACAGCGCACCCGATCAGGCCCCGTTCCCGGACGCGGGCTACAAGGCCGGTAGCGTGATCGTCAACGCCGGCAGCCTGGTCAACGACCTGTACAGCATCGTCAACAACGAACTCACCCGCACTTCGTTCGTCTCCGCCAGCAACACCTGGACCGACCCCCAGCCGATGTTCAGCCAGATCGTCGACCTGCAGGCGGTGTACGGCAAGGGTGCGAACGGCGTGGTCACCACCTGGGACCGGGTGCAACCCACGAACGCAGCGGAATGGCAGTCGGTGCTGGCCGTGCGCATCGCCGTGGTTTCACGCAGCGCCCAGCGGGAGAAGGAACCCATCGCGGCAGCCGCGCCGGCCTGGACCTTCAACGGCGAGGACCCCATGACCTTCGCTTGGGCAACGGACGAACCCGAGGCCGAATGGAGGCACTACCGCTACAAGGTCTACGAGACCGTGGTGCCCCTGCGTAACGTGCTCTGGCAATCGAAGCTGAACTGACATGCCGACCATCCAATCATTTCACGCCTTCCGCGTTCGTTCATCGATGCGCCGCGCCGTGCGCGGCGTGTCGATGCTGTTCGCCCTCATGACCCTGGTAGCCCTGTCGCTAGCGGCGGTGGCGCTGGTTCGTTCGGTCGACACCGGCGCCTTGATCCTCGGCAACATGGGCTTCAAAGAAGACACCGTGATGGCGAGCGACGAGGCGATGCGCCTGGCAATGGGCTACCTGGAGAAGGGGCAGGCGGACGGTCTCCTCGAGAAGTCGGTCGAGGCCGACGGCTACTACGTCGATTCATTCCCGCTGCTCGACATCACCGGCAACGGCACCGATGCCAAGCGCACGCAAATCGACTGGAAGCTCGACGGCTGCAAGGATGCCGACCCAGCACCCGCCAAGTGCGTCAAGCCGATCGCCACCGCGCTGACGATTCCCAACGGCTTGTCGGCCCGTTACCTCGTCATGAAGATGTGCACGATGGATGGCGGCACGGCCGACTGCCTCGGCCCCACCTCGCAGAAGTCGGAAGACACCTCTGAAAGCGGCGAACTGAACTACAAGGAACCGATGTACGCCAAGTCCATGGGCATGGCGGTGTACTACCGAATCATCGTCCGGACCGACGGCGCACGCGACGCCGTCACCTACACCGAAGCCATCGTGCACAACTACGACGGCGAAGAGACGCCGGCGGCGCCCGCCAGCTGAGCCCCGCTTGCTAGAACTGAGGACACCATGAACTCAAGCATTTCCCAGCGCTCCCTGAGCACGAAGGCCTCGTCGGCCCGCGCCCTCCTGGTGGTGGCCGGCTGGCTGATCGCCGCTCCGGCCTGGTCCGCCCTTGCCCAAATCTCCTCCGTGCCCCTGGGCACCTTGAGCCCTGAGCCGCCGCGGGTGAACCTGATGTTCATCCTGGATGACTCCGGGAGTATGGAGCGGGACTTCATCCCGGAGAATACGAACGGTGGCACCGTCTACACAGGCAACTGCTTCGGCCACTCGGCGCTGAACAAGGTGTTTTTCGACCCCGCGGGAACATACGTAGTCCCGCCCAAGGCTGATGGCTCCGGTCCCTTTGACACTCCGTCATTCACGGCGGCGCTGGTGGACGGCTTCAACACGGGGTCCAACAAGGTCGACCTTTCGAAGGCACCCAAGTGGTCTTCGGCTGGCGGATCGCAGTTCTACTACACCACGGGAGTGACTGCCGGCACCGCCACCAAGTGCGCCGGGCTGACCCCAGTGACCTCGATCACCGACTCCGCGATGCGGACGAAGTATGCAATCTGGTACTCGTTCTACCGCACGCGGATGCTGATGATGAAGTCGGCTAGCGGTCGCGCGCTGGCCGGTATCGACGCATCCAAGTACCGCGTCGGTTTCACAACGATCAACAGCACTGCAGTGACGGACGGCGACAAGTTCCACAACGTCGGCGACTTCGACCAACCCATCTCGAAGACCAATCCGAAGACGCACCGCACGGCCGTTCTGGAGAAGCTCTACAAGGCGACCTTTTCAACCTACACCCCCCTGCGCCCCGCGCTGGTGAAGGCAGGTCGCTACTACGCCAACAAGCTGACCAACCAGCAAGACCCGATTCAGTACATCTGCCAGCGCAACTTCGCGCTGCTTACGACGGACGGCTACTGGAACACCGCGGCCGAACCCAGCAACTACAAGCCCCTTCGGCCGGATGGTTCGGAGTTTAGTCTGTCGGATGGTGACGCGGGCAAGGGCGCTCCTTATCAGGACGCGTTCCCGTACACCCTGGCCGACATCGCGCAGTACTACTACGAGACGGACCTCCGCCCGGATCTCGAGAACTATGAAAAGCGGATCAGTTTCGATCCGGACGTGAAGGAAACGGTGCCCCAGCGGATGAACACCATCACGCTGGGCCTGGGCGTGAACGGCATTCTCACGTACAACAAAGACTACAACATGGACACCTTGAAGTCGGTGACGTGGCCTGATCCCCTAACAAACCCTCTTAACGCGGGCAATAGCGTGGTGGCCCGCATCGACGACCTATGGCATGCCGCCGTGAATGGTCGTGGGCGCTATTACAGCGCGGCAAATCCGAACGAGGTGGTCGAAAGCCTGAAAGCAGCGCTTGCCTCCGCCAGCGACAGCACTGGCGCTGCAGCTGCTGCGGCCGTGAGTTCCATTTCGCCGACGCCGGGCGATGACCAGGTGTTTATGCCCGTTTACGAGTTCAAGATCGATGCGGATCAGGTGGTCACTACCCCCTGGCAAGGCGACCTCCGGGCTTATCGGATGAAGTTCGACGACAAGACTGGCGCCGTCGAACTTCCGGAGTTGACAGAAAAGAATGCCGAGTGGCGCGCGGCCGAGCGCCTGGATACGCGGACTTCGGCGCGGACGATCTACTTCAACAAGGCTGGGTCCTTCGCCGACTTCGACTACACGACCCTGAAAGGCGCCGGACTCGGCGCGCACTTCGACAATCGCTGCGCGGATGCGACGGCTGTGGAGTCCCGTTTCACGCAATGCTCCACGGTCGACAAGACGTTGGTGACCGGCCCGAACCTCGTTAACTATCTGCGCGGCGAAGAAGTTTCCATGACAAGGGAGAAGCGCGTCTTCCGCTATCGCAAGTCCATCTTGGGTGACATCGTCAACAGCTCGCCGGTGTTCGTCGGCAAGCCGCCCTTCCGCTACACCGACAGCGGCTATGCCGGCTTCGTCGAGTCCAACCTCAAGCGCAAGCCGATGGTCTATGTGGGCGCGAACGATGGCATGCTGCATGCGTTCGATGCTTCCTCGGGCAACGAGGAATGGGCGTTCGTGCCGACTCAGGTCATTCCGAACCTGTGGCGTCTGGCGGATGCCGCTTACGACAAGAACCATCTGGCTTTCGTGGACGCATCGCCCACCTTGGCCGACGTCTTCGAACCATCCAAGGACGGCGACAGCAAGCCGGGCACCTGGCGCACGGTGCTGGTTGGTGGGCTGGGCGGCGGCGGTCGCCAGTTCTATGCGATCGAGGTCACCAACCCGGCCAGCCCGCGCCTGCTTTGGGAGTACTCGGTCAGTGACGACGCCAACCTCGGCCTGTCGTTCGGCAACCCGATCGTTACCAAGCTGAAGGACGGCAAGTGGGTTGCAGTGTTCACCTCGGGTTACAACAACGTGGCTCCAGGCAACGGTCGCGGCTACCTCTACGTGCTCGATGTGCTGACGGGCAAGCCGCTGTCGTTCTCGCCGATCGCGGCGGGCACGCCTGCCTCGCAGACTGATGAAGCGTTTGGCACGGTGACGACGCCGAGCAACCTGGGCAAGATCAACGCTTGGCTGCATACCGACACTGATAACACCACCCGTCGCATCTACGGTGGCGACATGCTGGGCAACCTGTGGCGCTTCGATCTGGACGACCGCATCGACCCGACCGGGCATGAGGCCATTCGCCTGGGCGTGGCCCGCGATGCGCTGAACAAGATCCAGCCGATCACGACGCGTCCGGTGCTTACGGCGCTCGGCCCTCGTCCGGCCGATGACCGCACCTTGGTGTCGTTCGGCACCGGCAAGCACTTGCACGGCAGCGACCTGGACGTGTACCCGGCCAGCTCGCCCTATTCGAACAAGCAGGCGATCTACTTGGTGAAGGACGATCTGGAGATCAACACCGCGGACAAGAGCGCCTCGCTGCGCTCCTTCCTGACGCCCCGCCAGGACCTCACCGAGGACAAACTTGACTACAGCAAGAGCAGCGGCATGTACAAGGACACGACCGAGGCCCGTGAGCGGGTGAACGTCGATGGCATCCAGTTCAACGGGCTGATCTCATTTGCCTCCAACGTCCCGGAGGCGAAGGACCCCTGCCAGAGCGGGGGGCACTCAAACCTGCACTACATCAGCCGTGACGGCCAGGTACGGGCCACCGAAAAGCTCGACTCCCTGGTGGTGGAGGGCGAGCGGATCTTCTCTCCCGAGGAGCAAGGACCCGGCGATGGCAGCAACGGCGGCAAGATCATCTGGACGGACAAGGATGGCAAGCAGCATGTCAAGGACGTACCGCCACCAGAAGGTGCAGGCGACGGCAAGAAATTGCGCCGAGCGGCCTGGCGCGAGCTGATCGAATGACCCTCTGGTAGGTTCTTGTTTGAACCGCGGGCCCGGCAGCGATGCCGGGCCCGTTTGCTTACGCGGAAGGAATCATGAAGCGCGGGTTCTGGTGGAGCGTGGCGCTCGCCGTGGCGGTGCACGGAGCTTGGCTGCTCGCGGCGGCGTGGACCGATCGCACGGCCGGGGGTGCGGAGCCTCGGCCGGCGTCGAGTCGCGTGCTCAGCGTCCGTACGGTCGAAGCGCCCACGCCCGTGCCTGCCCCGGAGCAAGCCGGAATGGCGGAGGCGTCGCTCCCAGAATCGCCAGCAGACAGGGTAGCCGGCGAGCCTTCCCCGCGTCCGGCGCCGGACGCGACTCTCGGCACAGCCACCGAAGCGCCAGCGGAACCCGCTTCGCCGGCCGAGTTCGATGCATCCCCTCTGAGCGAATCCGCCTCCGAGGACAACCGCATGCCCCTCGACCCGCCGCCGGCACCCGGCTTGGCTCGGGAGAAAGCGGCCGACCCGTCGATATCGCCGCCCGCCGCCGCCTTGAACCCGGCGGGCGCCGCCTCCGTTTCCGCGTCGTCGGGAGCGTCGCCAGCGGGCTCCCAGCCTGCCGACGACGCTTTCGACGAGACGCCCTATCTGCGGCGGGGCCAGCTCACCCGCGGGCCCGCGCCCCGGGACGCCGTCGTGCTCACGTACCCGATGTTCGAAGAGGACGAGCAGGGCCGCTATACCGCTGTGCTCGCGCTGTTCATTGACGAGACGGGCCGGGTGCAGCGCATTCGGGTGGAGCCGCCCGGGCTGCCCGCCCCTCTGGAGGGCGCCGCCCGCCGCGCATTCCTGGCGGCGAGGTTTACCCCAGGCGAAGTCGACGGCCGTCCCGTACGCTCCCTGATCCGCATCGAAGTCCAGTTCGATCGCGGCGATACAACACCCGAGTGAAGTCCGTCACCGGCGTTTACCTTGCAGCAAGAACCCGTGCAAACCCTGCCTCGCCAGATGCCCTATCATCGGCCGCTTGCGGACAATTCATCCGCCCGCGCTCCCCTATCAGGCGAATGAGTCCAGCCCCCGTCGACCCCGTTGTCATCCCCTCCGAGCCGCTGATCGAACTGCGGGACGTCACCTGCGGGTACGGCGAGAAGGTCGTGCTCGAGAACGTCAACCTGACCGTGCCGCGCGGCAAGGTGGTGGCGTTGATGGGCACGTCCGGTGGCGGCAAGACGACCGTGCTGCGGCTCGTCGGGCGGCTGCTGGCCCCCATGCGGGGCCAGGTGCTGTTCGACGGCGTCGACCTGGCGTCGCTCGACACCGACGGCCTCTATGCCGTGCGCCGTCGCATGGGCATGCTGTTCCAGTTCGGCGCCTTGTTCACCGACCTGTCGGTGTTCGACAACGTGGCCTTTCCGCTGCGCGAGCACACCAACCTGAGCGAAAGCATGGTGCGCGACCTCGTGCTCATGAAGCTCAATGCCGTCGGCCTGCGCGGGGCACGCGACCTGCTGCCCTCCCAGGTGTCGGGCGGCATGGCGCGCCGGGTGGCGCTCGCCCGGGCCATCGCGCTCGACCCCGACCTGATCATGTACGACGAGCCCTTCGCCGGCCTCGACCCGATTTCCATGAGCGTGGCCGCCACCCTCATCCGTGAGCTCAACAGCGCGCTCGGCGTGACGAGCATCGTCGTGTCGCACGACGTGGACGAGACCTTCCTCATCGCCGACCACGTGGTCTTCATCGCCAACGGACGCGTCGTTGCCCAGGGTACGCCCGACGACATGCGCCACAGCGAGGATCCGCTGGTGCAACAGTTCGTCGGTGGGCTGCCCGACGGCCCGGTGCGATTCCACTACCCTGCGGTGCCGTTGGCCGAGGACTTCGGCGTTGGAGGGCCCGCGCAATGAACTGGCTCAACCCCGCAGCCGTCGGTCTCGCCGTGCGCGGCAAGCTGGCCGACATCGGCGAGGCCACCCGGCTGTTCTTCCGCCTGGTCGGACTGGCAGGCCCCACGTTCGGACGTCCGCGCCTGGTGTCGGAGCAGGTGTTCTTCGTCGGCAACCGCTCACTCTCGATCATCTCCGTCTCGGGGCTGTTCGTCGGCTTCGTGCTGGCCCTGCAGGGCTACTACACCTTGCAACGCTACGGGTCCGCCGAAGCCGTCGGCCTGCTGGTGGCCCTGTCCCTGGTCCGGGAGCTCGGTCCGGTGGTCACGGCGCTGCTGTTCGCCGGGCGCGCTGGCACCTCGCTCACGGCCGAGATCGGCCTGATGAAGGCGGGTGAGCAGCTGGTCGCCATGGAAATGATGGCGGTCGACCCGGTGCGGCGCGTCCTCGGGCCCCGTTTCTGGGGTGGCGTGGTCGCCATGCCACTGCTGGCCGCCGTCTTCAGTGCGGTCGGTATCCTCGGGGGCTGGCTGGTCGCCGTGGGCCTGATCGGCATCGACCCGGGAGCGTTCTGGTCCCAGATGCAAGGCGGTGTCGACGTCTGGAAAGACGTGGGCAACGGTGTCATCAAGAGCGTGGTCTTCGGTTTCACCGTGACTTTCATCGCGTTGCTGCAGGGCTATGCCTGCAAGCCCACTCCGGAGGGCGTCGCTCAGGCCACGACCCGCACCGTGGTGATGGCGTCACTTTCGGTGTTGGCACTCGACTTCGTGCTGACGGCCATGATGTTTTCGATTTGAGGAGAATGACGGTGCAAAAATCTCGTCATGACGTGTGGGTTGGCTTGTTCGTGATCATCGGTGCGGCGGCCATCCTGTTCCTGGCCCTGCGCGCAGGCAACCTGCTCAGCTTGAGCTTCGGCGAAACCTATGCCGTTACGGCCAAGTTCGACAACATCGGCGGGCTCAAGCCGAGTGCGGCGGTCAAGAGCGCAGGCGTCGTCATCGGCCGGGTGGAGTCGATCACCTTCGACACCAAGACCTACCAAGCGCGCGTGCAACTGCAACTGGAACGGCAGTTCGAGTTTCCCAAGGACAGCATCGCCAAGATCCTCACCGCCGGACTCCTCGGCGAGCAGTACATCGGCCTGGAACCGGGCGTGGACGAGAAGGTGCTGGTGGCCAACGACACCATCAAGCAGACCCAGGATGCGGTCGTGCTCGAGAACCTGATCAGCCAGTTCCTGTACAGCAAGGCGGCCGAACCGGCCGCCCCGGCAGCGGCCCCGGGAGCCAAGAAGTGAAGCGTCTTCTTGCCACCGGCCTGGCCTCCGTCGTGCTGGCGCTCGGCAGCGGGTGCGCCACGACGGCCTCCATGCTGGGCATGTACAAGTCGCCACCGAACCCGGAAGCCGACCCCTGGGAAAACTGGAACCGCAAGGTCTACGCGTTCAACGATGCCGTCGACACGGCCGTGATCCGCCCGGTGGCGGAGGTCTACGCCAACATCGTGCCGCAACCGGTGCGCACGGGCGTGACGAATTTCTACGGCAACTTCGCCGATGCCTGGTCCGCAGTGAACAACCTGCTGCAGGGCAAGCTGGCCAACGGTGCGCAGGACTTCGTCCGCGTTGGCACGAACACCCTGTTCGGCATCGGCGGGCTCTTCGACGTGGCGACCGAACTCGGCATCGACAGTCAGCGCGAGGACTTCGGCCAGACCCTGGGGCGCTGGGGCATGGGGCCTGGGCCCTATATCGTCTGGCCCCTGCTGGGCCCTTCGACCGTGCGCGACTCCCTGGCCTTGCCGGTCGACCGCTTCGTGGGCCCGGCGCTCGCCTTCAGCGACACCTCGACCCAGTACAGCATCGTCTTTCTCGGCCTGCTCAATGAGCGGGCGAACCTGCTGACAACCGGCCGCATGCTGGACGACATGGCGCTGGACCGCTATTCCTTCGTGCGCGACGCCTTCCTCCAGCGCCGGCGCAGCCTCGTTCATGACGGCAACGCGCCGGAATCGGAGGACGAGGCCTTCGAAGCCGACCCCGAGCCCGCGGCCGAGCCCGCTTCCGGTGTGAGCCCGACACCCGCGGCTGCACCGGCTTCCGCACCCGCAGCGGCGCCTGGAGCCTCTGCGCCCGCCGTCGATGCCCCGGCTTCCGCCCCTACGCCGGGCATGCCGGCGTCCGGCCCCGCACAATCAGCCGCTTGATCAGGACAACCGGTCCACGGGCCGGTGCGTTGTCCTCTGGTGCCGGCACACCGGCCGAACTCTTCCGGCCGTGGTGCATCCAACCCGGCATCCCGGCCGGTCATTGAAAGGAACTCGAATGCGAATGAAACATCTGATGTCGTGGGTCGCCGCCGTTGGCTTCGTGGCCATCGCGGGCGCCGCTCAAGCCCAGCAAACACCTGACGCCCTGGTTCGCCAGGTCTCCGGTGAAGTGCTCGATGCCGCGAAGGCCGACAAGTCCATCCAGTCGGGCGACCTGGCTCGCATCTCGGCGCTCGTCGAGTCCAAGGTGCTGCCGCACGTGAACTTCGTGCGCATGACGTCGAAGACCATCGGCCCGCAGTGGAACAAGGCCACCCCTGAGCAGAAGAAGAAGGTTCAGGAGGAATTCCGCACCTTGTTGCTCCGCACCTACGCCGGCGCGTTGTCGCAGGTCCAGGACCAGACGGTGGAGGTGCGCCCGGTGCGCGACGTCTCCGACGAATCGAACGTGCTCGTGCGCAGCGAGATCCGCGGCAAGGGCCAGCCGATCCAGCTCGACTACCGGCTGGAAAAGGCAGGTGACAGCTGGAAGATCTGGGACGTGAACGTTTCGGGTCTGTGGCTCGTCACGACCTACCAGGGCCAGTTCAAGCCCGTGGTCAGCCAGAGCGGCATCGACGGCGTCATCAAGATGCTCGAAGACCTGAACAAGTCGGCTGCGAATCGCAGCTGAGCCGCATCACATGCTGATCCTTCCGGCCACCATCACCAGCGCCGAGGCGCGGGACACGCAGCGCATGCTCGGGCAGGCACTGCAGCAGGAGTCGAAGGCGCCTGGTGAGACGCTGGTCGTGGTCGACGCTTCGGGTCTGCAGCGATTCGACTCCAGTGCCCTGGCGGTGCTGCTGGAATGCCAGCGGCTCGCCAAGGCGTGGGGCAAGGGATTCGTCGTTCGGCAGGCGCCTCAGAAGCTGTCGCAACTCGCGCGGCTTTACGGGGTTGACTCGCTGCTGCTGCCGGTGGGCGAGGACGCCCCGACGGACACGGTCGTGTCCGCCTGAATTCCCGCCGCCGGGACACACCGGCGGACCTTCCCTCGCAGGGTGCGTCCCGTCGCCACTCACAGGTCGGCGTCGCGTGTACGCCCGGCCCACCGTGAACCCTCGAGGACCGCCTCGTCGCGCCATCGACTGCGCTTCGGGTGGCGTGAAGCCAGGCGGTCAGCCTCTTCGCTTTCGCGGTTCCCGGTGGTCCTGCCGGCAGGCAGGGCCCTTTGGAGCGGCCGACGCACAAAGCCACCGATACACTCAGGTGTTGCCCCGGAAAGCTGCAGGGGCGAAGTATCCTGAGTCGTCAACGCGCCCGGCTGCAATGCCCGGCCATCCGTCGGAGCCCCGCATTTCATGAATCAACTCGAGCAACTCAAGCAATCCACCGTCGTCGTGGCCGACACCGGCAACTTCAAGGAGCTGGCTGCCTTCGCCCCGCGCGATGCCACGACGAACCCCTCCTTGATCCTGAAGGCCGTCCAGCATGCGGACTACGCACCGCTGCTGACCGAAACAGTGGCGGCCCATCGGGGCGCGCGGCTCGACGAAGTGCTCGACGAAGTGCTGGTGCGCTTCGGCATGGAGATCCTCAAGGTGGTGCCGGGCCGCGTGTCCACCGAGGTCGATGCGCGCCTCAGCTTCGACTGCGCCGCCACCGTCGCGCGGGCGCGTCGCATCATGGGGCTGTACGAGGCCCGCGGCATCGGGCGCGACCGCGTGCTCATCAAGATCGCCTCCACCTGGGAGGGCATCCAGGCCGCCCGCATCCTCGAGCATGAGGGCATCCACTGCAACCTGACCTTGCTGTTCTCCTTCTGCCAGGCCGTCGCCTGCGGCGAAGCGGGTGTCCGCCTGATCTCGCCATTCGTGGGCCGCATCTACGACTGGTACAAGAAGTCGGCCGGTAGCCAATGGGATGAAGCGGCCCAGTCCGGCGCCAATGATCCGGGTGTCAAGTCGGTGACCCAGATCTACACCTACTACAAGAAGTTCGACATCGCCACCGAGGTGATGGGTGCGAGCTTCCGCAACCTCGGGCAGATCCAGGCGCTGGCCGGTTGCGATCTGCTCACCATCAGCCCGGACCTGCTCGCCCGCCTGCAGGCATCCGAGGAGCCCTTGCCGCGCGTGCTCGACCCCGAGACCGCGCGCAATGCGCCGATCCATGCGGCCACCTTCAACGAGCCGAGCTTTCGCTTCGCGCTCAACGAGGACGCCATGGCCACCGAAAAGCTCGCCGAGGGCATCCGCGCCTTCGCCGCCGACGCCGGCAAGCTCGACAAGATGATCGAGGGCCTCGCCTGATGAGCACCCGTTGCGACCGCACCGAAGCCTGGGCCGCCCTGGCCGGACACTACGAGGCCCACGGCCGCGAGTTCGACATCCGCGAAGCGTTCGCGCGCGACCCGGGGCGGTTCGAATCGCTGGCATTCGAGGCGCCGGGCATCTTCGCTGACCTTTCGAAGAACCGCATCGATACCGCGACGCTGCACTTCCTCGCCGACCTGGCGCGCGAGTGCGACGTGGAAGGGCGACGCGACGCCATGCTGCGCGGCGACCCGATCAACACCACCGAAGGCCGGGCGGTGCTGCACACCGCGTTGCGCGCGCCTCGCGACAAGGGGCCTCACAGCGACGAGGTGCACCGCGTGCTGGACGCGATGCTCGGCTTTGCCGAACAGGTCCGCGACACTGCGGCCAGCGGCATCCGGCATGTGGTGAACATCGGCATCGGCGGCAGTGATCTCGGCCCGCAGATGGTGATCCCGGCGCTCGATGCCTTCGCGCACCCCGGCATCACCTTCCATTTCGTCTCCAACGTCGACGGGCATGACATCACGCCCGTGCTCCGTCGGCTCAAGCCGGCGGAGACCTTGTTCGTCATCGCGAGCAAGACCTTCACCACCCAGGAGACCATGGCCAACGCCCAGGTGGCACGCGCCTGGTTCGAGGCGAATGGCGGCACCGATGTGGCCCGGCACTTCGTCGCGACCACGACCAATGTGCAAGCCGCCGCGGCGTTCGGCATCACCACCACCTTCGGCTTCTGGGACTGGGTGGGCGGGCGGTATTCGTTGTGGTCCTCGATCGGTCTGCCCATCGCCATCGCGATCGGTGGCGACAACTTCCGGCAACTGCTGGCTGGCGCCCACGCCATGGACCGGCATTTCGCCGAGACGCCGGTCGCGCGAAACCTGCCCATGGTGCTCGGCCTGCTCGACGTCTGGTATCGCAACTTCCACGGCTTCGGCAGCCGCAGCGTGGCGCCGTACCACCAGGGCCTGCGCCGCCTGCCGGCGTACCTCCAGCAGCTGGAAATGGAAAGCAACGGCAAGTCGGTCGATGCAAACGGCGAGGCCTTGCCATTCGGCACGAGCCCTGTGGTCTGGGGCGAGCCGGGAACGAACGGCCAGCACGCCTACTTCCAGATGCTGCACCAGGGGACGGACGTGATTCCGGTCGAGTTCATCCTCGTCAAGCATCCGACCCACGGGTTGAGCGACCTGCACGACAAGCTGCTGGCCAACGGGCTGGCGCAGAGCCAGGCGCTGATGCTGGGCAAGACGGCGGCGCAGGCTGCCGGCGAGAAGGCCCCTACGGCGTCGGCTGAGCTGGATGCCGGGACGCTCTCGCGCCACCGCAGCTTCCCGGGCAACCGCCCGAGTACCAGCCTGCTGCTGGATCACCTCAACCCGCACACGCTGGGTGCGCTCGTGGCGATGTACGAGCACCGCGTGTTCGTGAGCGGCGCGATCTGGGGCATCAACAGCTTCGACCAGTGGGGCGTGGAACTGGGCAAGGCCTTGTGCAACGACCTGCTGCCTCGCCTGACGTCGGGCCAGACGGAGGGTCTGGACGGTTCAACCGCCGGGTTGATGCGCCGCCTTCGGGGATGAAGACAGCCGGGGCGCCGAGCGCCCCGGTGGCCTGAGGCGAGCGCTTCAAGCCCGAAGCCGGCTGCTCCTGGGCACGCTCGCCAGCAGGAACTCCATCTGGTCGACGAGGATGCGCCGCCCGCGAAGGATCATGTCCTCGTGCAGGCTGGGCACATACGGCAGGTACAGCAAGGACATGCGCGCCTCCTCCGGCATGCGGTTGCCCTTGCGGCCATTGCAGTTGCGGCAGGCCGTGATGCAGTTCATCCAGCTGTCCTCGCCGCCGCGGGAGGTGGGGACGATGTGCTCCCGCGTGAGGTCGTCCGTGTGGAAGTGGCCGCCGCAGTAGGCGCACACATGACGGTCGCGTGCGAAGAGCTTGGGGTTCGACAGGGCAGGGGACTGCCGCCAGGCGCGGCTGGGCACCGCGCCGCGCACCGCGACGATCGGATGCACCTCGATGCGTGACTGCAGACCCGTCACGCGCTGCATGCCGCCGCGCAGCACGTAGAACGCGTCTCCCAACGTCCAGGCGATGCCATCGCTGGCGTACAACACCGCCGCTTCCTTGGCCGAGATCCAGGACTGCGGTCGGCCCGACACATCGAGTTGCAGCACTTCCACGGGATGATCTCCTTGTTGCGAGCGTAATCCAATCCGGCCGGTTGCAGCACCGCAGCACGGAGTTGTCGACTGTTTTGCCACGATCCCCGGCTTGTCATCACGGGCTCATCGAAGGAAGGCAAGCAGAAGCGATGGAAGGCGGCTGCTTGGCCTCCGGGTTAACCCTGGCGATATGGCGGCGTGTCCAAGCGAGGATGGGTTTTTGTGCGCATCCCGCAAAAAAAAACTGTCTCCCTGCAGACACGGCGGCGGATTTTCTGCAAAATAGAACGATCGTTCGTTTCTTTCCCGCCCTGTGACCGACCCCACCCCCATCACGCCCCGCGTTGCTCGAGAGCTCACCAAGCCCGTTCCGCGCGGCCAGCAGAAAGGCCAGCAGACCCGCGCCGTCATCCTCGACGCCGCGCTGAGCCTGGCTGCCCACATGGGACTCGAAGGTCTGTCCATCGGCGCCCTCGCCGACGTCACCGGCATGAGCAAGTCCGGCGTCTTCGCGCACTTCGGATCGCGCGAGGAGCTGCAGATCTCCGTGATCCGCGAGTACCACACCAAGTTCGAGGAAGAGGTCTTCCACCCGGCGATGCCGGTGCAGCGGGGCTTGCCCCGTCTGCGCGCGCTGTTCGAGCGCTGGGTGAAGCGCGTGTCCGTCGAACTGGATTCCGGCTGCATCTACATCAGCGGCGCGGTCGAGTTCGATGATCGCCCCGGGCCGGTGCGCGATGCCCTCGTCGAGATGGTCGCCTCGTGGCAGGCCGCACTCGGCAAGGCCATCGGCCTCGCCATCTCCGAAGGGCACCTGCGGGCCGACACCGACGGCCAGCAGATGATCTTCGAGGTCCACGGCCTCATCCTCGCCCTGCACCACGACGCCCGCTTCCTGCGCATTCCCGGTGCGCTGGACCGGGCACGCCGCTCGTTCGAGCGCGTCGTCAGCTACTACGCCACGCCCGAAGGCCTGGCGCTCACCACTTCCCCTCCCCAGCCTGCCCGCAAGGCGCGCGGCTGATCTCTCGTTTTCCTCTCACTTTCCTGCTAGGAGTTCATGATGGCCCAGTACACCCCGCCCCTGCGCGACATGCAGTTCGTGATGCACGAAGTGCTGAACGTGACCGATGAACTCAAGACGCTGCCGCCTTACGCTGACATCGACGCCGACACCATCAACGCGGTGATCGAGGAAGGCGGCAAGTTCGCCTCGCAAGTGATCTTCCCGATCAACCAGTCGGGCGACCAGGAAGGCTGCACGCTCAACAAGGACACGCACGAGGTCACGGCGCCCAAGGGCTTCAAGGAAGCCTACAAGACCTACGTCGAAGGTGGCTGGCCTGCGCTGAGCTGCGACCCGGCCTACGGCGGCCAGGGCCTGCCGCACCTGGTCAACCAGTGCATGTACGAGATGATGAACTCGGCCAACCAGGCCTGGACCATGTACCCCGGCCTGTCTCACGGCGCGTACGAGGCCCTGCACGCCCACGGCACCGACGAGCAGAAGAAGACCTACCTCCCGAAGCTCACGAGCGGCGAGTGGACGGGCACGATGTGCCTGACCGAGCCCCACTGCGGCACGGACCTCGGCCTGCTGCGCACCAAGGCCGAGCCGCAAGCTGACGGCACCTACAAGATCACCGGCGCCAAGATCTTCATCTCGGCCGGCGAGCACGACCTCGCCGAGAACATCATCCACCTGGTGCTGGCCCGCCTGCCTGACGCACCCGCCGGCTCCAAGGGCATCTCGCTCTTCGTCGTGCCCAAGTTCAACGTGAACGCCGACGGCAGCATCGGTTCGCGCAACGGCATCTTCTGCGCCGGCCTCGAGCACAAGATGGGCATCCATGGCAACGCCACGGCCCAGCTGGTGCTGGAGAACGCCAATGGCACGCTGGTGGGCCAGCCGCACAAGGGCCTGAACGCGATGTTCGTCATGATGAACGCCGCCCGCCTGGGCGTCGGCATGCAGTCGCTCGGCCTCACCGAAGTGGCGTACCAGAACGCCGTCGCCTACGCGAAGGATCGCCTGCAAATGCGCTCGCTGTCGGGCCCGAAGGCGCCCGAGAAGGCCGCTGACCCGATCATCGTGCACCCGGACGTGCGCAAGATGCTGCTCACCGCCCGCGCCTACGCCGAAGGCGGCCGCGCTCTCGGCATGTGGACCTCGCTGCAGCTCGACAAGGAACTTTCCTCCGACGACGCCGACGTGCGCAAGGAATCGGCCGAGATGGTCGCGCTGATCACGCCGATCATCAAGGCCTTCATCACCGACAACGCCTGGATCTCCACCTCGCACTGCATGCAGGTGTTCGGTGGCCACGGCTACATCGCCGAGTGGGGCATGGAGCAGTACGTGCGTGATGCCCGGATCAACATGATCTACGAAGGCACGAACACCATCCAGTCGCTCGACCTGCTGGGCCGCAAGGTGCTGGCCGACAACGGCGCCAAGCTGCGCAAGTTCGGCAAGATGGTGCAGGAGTTCGTCGAGGCCGAAGGCACGAACGAAGCCATGCAGGAGTTCATCAACCCGCTGGCCGACCTGGGCGAGAAGGTCGTCAAGCTGACGACCGAAGTCGGCATGAAGGCTTTCGGGAACCAGGACGAGGTGGGCGCGGCTGCTGTCGACTACCTGCGCGTCGTGGGCCACCTCGTGTTCGGCTACTTCTGGGCTCGCATGGCCAAGGTGGCGCTCGAGAAGGAGTCCAGCGGCGATCCGTTCTACAAGGCCAAGCTGGCCACGGCCCGCTTCTACTTCGCCAAGCTGCTGCCCGAGACGGCATCGCTGATCCGCACCGCGCGCGCCGGCCTGCCGACGCTCGTGGAAATGGAAGAGTCCTGGTTCTGAGTGGCAAGAACCTCCCGTTCCCCGGTGCTTGAAGGAGCCATCCGATGAAACGTGTGCTGTGCGGCCTCGCGGCCTCTCTCGTTGCCCTCGCGGCGTCGGCCCAGCCGACGCCCGTGGGCCTGTGGAAGACGATCGACGATTCCACCAAGAAGGAAAAGTCGTTCGTGCGAATCGCCGAGGCGGACGGTGTCATCACCGCCCGGCTCGAGAAGCTGATCGACACGCCTGACGCCGAGACCAGGGTGTGCGACAAGTGCACCGACGATCGCAAGGGCAAGCCGCTCGTCGGCCTGCAGTTGATCCGTGGCGTCAAGAAGAGCGAAGAGGCTGACAGCAACCGGTGGGAAGGGGGAACTATCCTCGACCCGGCCAATGGCAAGACGTACAAGGTGCGTCTGACCCCGATCGAAGGCGGCAAGAAGCTGGAGGTGCGCGGCTACGTCGGCTCCCCGATCTTCGGCCGCACGCAAACGTGGGTCCGCGCCGAGTGAGGCGCGGTCCGAACCCATCCATCCTCCAGGAGAAAACATGAGTCGATTCAATGTGCGCAAGGTAGCCGTGCTCGGCGCCGGCGTGATGGGGGCCCAGATCGCCGCCCATCTGGTCAACGTGAAAGTCCCGGTCGTGCTGTTCGACCTTCCGGCCAAGGAAGGCCCGAAGAACGGCATCGTGACCAAGGCCGTCGAAGGCCTGAAGAAGCTCAAGCCCGCGCCGCTCGGCGTGCCGGAAGACGCCGCGCTCATCGAGCAGGCCAACTACGAAGAGCACAGCGAACTGCTGCGCGGCTGCGACCTCATCATCGAGGCCATCGCCGAGCGCATGGACTGGAAGCTCGACCTGTACACCAAGATCGCCCCGTTCCTGTCGCCCGATGCCATCATCGCGAGCAACACCTCGGGCCTGTCGATCACGAAGCTGTCCGAAGTGCTGCCCGAGGCCATCAAGCCCCGCTTCTGCGGCATCCACTTCTTCAACCCGCCGCGCTACATGTCGCTGGTGGAGCTCATCGCCACGCCGACCACGCAGCCGGAGATCATCGACCAGCTCGAGACCTTGGTCACCACCGCGCTCGGCAAGAGCGTCGTGCGCGCCAAGGACACCCCGAACTTCATCGCCAACCGCGTCGGCATCGCCGGCATCCTGGCCACGTTCAAGGAAGCCGAGAACTACGGCCTGTCCTATGACGTCGTCGACGACCTGACCGGCAAGAAGCTCGGTCGCGCCAGCTCCGGCACGTTCCGCACCGCCGACGTGGTGGGGCTGGACACGATGTCGCACGTCATCAAGACGCTGCAGGACAACCTGAAGGACGACCCCTTCTACGAGAGCTACGCCACCCCGGCCGCGCTCGCCTCGCTGATCAGCAAGGGCGCGCTCGGCCAGAAGACGGGTGCGGGCTTCTACAAGAAGGTCGGCAAGGACATCCAGCGCTTCGATCCGGCGACGGGCGAGTACGTGGCCGGCGGCAAGAAGGCCGACGACATCGTGGCCCGCATCCTGAAGAAGGCCCCGGCCGAGCGCCTGAAGCTGCTGCGCGAATCGAGCAACCCGCAGGCGCAGTTCGTGTGGGCCATCCTGCGCAACAGCTTCCACTACGCTGCGGTGCACCTGGCCGACATCGCCGACACCGCGCGTGACGTCGACTTCGCCACCCGCTGGGGCTTCGGCGCCTCCAACGGACCGTTCGAGCTCTGGCAGCAAGCCGGCTGGAAGCAGGTAGCCGAGTGGGTCAAGGCCGACATCGACGCCGGCAAGGCATTGAGCCGTGCACCGCTGCCCGCCTGGGTGTTCGACGGCCGCGACGGCGTGCACACGGCCGAAGGCTCGTGGAGCCCGACCAAGAACGCATACGTCCCGCGCAGCAAGCTGCCGGTGTACGAGCGCCAGCACTTCCCCGAGGACGTGGCAGGCGCCGGCGCCACCGAGGCCCTGAAGGCCGGCACCGAAGTCTTCCGCAACGACGAAGTCCGCGTCTGGACCCTGGACGGTGACGTGCTGATCGCCAGCATCACCGCCAAGCTGCACCTGATCAGCCCGACGGTGACCGAAGGCCTCGTCAAGGCCGTCGAACTGGCCGAGTCGAAGTACAAGGGCCTCGTGATCTGGTCGCCAGACGACGTGTTCTCGGCCGGCGCCAACCTCGAAGCCCTGATGCCGGTCTTCATGAAGAGCGGTGCCAAGGGCATTGCTCCTGAAGAGAAGAAGCTGCAGGACGCCATGCTGCGCATCCGCTATGCGCAGGTGCCGGTGGTCTCGGCCGTGCGCGGCATCGCGCTCGGCGGTGGCTGCGAGCTGGCCGTTCACTCGGCACGCCGCGTCGCCGCGATGGAAAGCTACATGGGCCTGGTCGAAGTCGGCGTGGGCCTGATCCCGGGCGGCGGCGGCCTGACCTACATCGCCCGCCGTGCGGCCGAACTGGCGGCCACCAACGGGGCGAACGCCGACCTCTTCACCTTCCTGCGCGAGACCTTCACCTCGGCGGCCACCGCCAAGGTCGGCACGAGCGCGATCGAGAACCGCAAGCTCGGCTACCTGGTCGAGGGCGACGTGGTCGTGCCGAACAAGGACGAACTGCTGTACGTCGCCGTGCAACAGGCCAAGTCCATGTTCGAGAGCGGCTACCGTGCCCCGCTGCGCGCCAAGTTCCCGGTCGCCGGCCGTTCGGTCATCGCCACCATCAAGGCGTCGCTCGCGAACATGCGCGACGGCGGCTTCATCAGCGCGCACGACTTCCACATCGGCGCCCTGATCGCCGACGTGGTGTGCGGCGGCGAAGTGGAAGCCGGCTCGCTGGTCGATGAGGAATACCTGATGGGCCTCGAGCGAAAGCACTTCTGCGGCCTGCTGGAGCACCCGAAGACGCAAGAGCGGATCATGGGCATGTTGTCCACCGGCAAGCCGGTCCGCAACTGAACGGAGCAAGAACATGAGCAAACAAGTGCAAGACGCCTACATCGTTGCCGCCACGCGCACGCCCATCGGGCGCTCCGGCCGGGGGTACTTCAAGAACACGCGTCCCGACGCGCTGCTGGTCGCCGCCATTCATGGCGCGATGAAGCAGGTGCCGGGCCTCGACCCGAAGTCCATCGAGGACGCGATCGTCGGCTGCGCGATGCCTGAAGGCGAGCAGGGCATGAACATCGCCCGCATCGGCGCCATCCTCGCCGGCCTGCCGAACTCGGTGGGCGGCATCACCGTCAACCGCTTCTGCGCGTCCGGCATCTCGGCCGTGGCCCAGGCCGCCGACCGCATCCGCGTCGGTGAAGCCGAAGTCATGATCGCCGCCGGCGTCGAGAGCATGAGCATGGTGCCGATGGGCGGCAACAAGCCGTCGTTCAGCCCCGAGGTGTTCTCCCGCGACGAGAACATCGGCATCGCCTACGGCATGGGTCTGACCGCCGAGAACGTGGCCAAGCAGTGGAAGGTGTCCCGCGAAGCCCAGGACGCGTTTGCCCTGCAGTCGCACCAGCGCGCGCTGGCCGCCATCGCTGCCGGTGAGTTCAACGACGAGATCACGCCGGTCGAGATCACCGAGCGCTTCCCCGACCTCGCCACCGGTGGCATCACCACCAAGACGCGCACGGTCAACATCGACGAGGGCCCGCGTCCCGACACCTCGCTCGAGGGTCTGGCCAAGCTGCGGGCGGTGTTCGCCGCCAAGGGCAGCGTGACCGCCGGCAACAGCTCGCAGACCTCCGACGGCGCCGGCTGCCTGATCCTGGCCAGCGAGAAGGCGGTGAAGCAGTACGGCCTGACGCCGTTGGCGCGTTTCGTGAGCTTCGCCTCCAAGGGCGTGCCGGCCGAGATCATGGGCATCGGCCCCATCGAAGCCATCCCGGCCGCGCTGCGCTACGCCGGCCTGACCAAGGACCAGCTCGACTGGATCGAACTGAACGAGGCGTTCGCGGCCCAGTCCCTGGCCGTGCTCAACACGCTCGAGCTCGACCCGTCCAAGGTGAACCGCATGGGCGGCGCCATCGCGCTCGGCCACCCGCTGGGCGCCACGGGTGCCATTCGCGCGGCCACCGTCGTGCACGCGCTGCGCCGCCACAACCTGAAGTACGGCATGGTCACCATGTGCGTCGGCACGGGTCAAGGCGCTGCCGGCATCTTCGAGCGCGTCTGACGTGCCACTCAGCAGTCCGGTCGATTCGATCGGACTGCAGCGACGGCCGGCCTGCGGGCCGAATCGGAGGGCCGTGATGACAGGCTTCTTGTTCGTCCGCCACGGCCGGCGTTGTGCGTCGCGTCTTGGGAAGCGTGCGCCGCTGGTCGGGAGACCGGCAGCACGGCAACGCGGTCGCGCATTGCCGCATTCGAGGGCTGCTGCATCACTCGTCGGCCTGCGGTGCGGCGCGACACCGTGGCGCTTCGGCCTTCTCCGTTCCATGCCCGCGAGCCATCCACGTCGCTGCTCGATTCGTCATGTGCAACGCAATGGGCGCTCGGCCCATCGGCCACGCCCTCGCACCCCGGGGCCACGGCCTCGCGGCGCAGCGAACCGGCACATCACGACCTTGCTCACACCTCCGCGCTGCGGAACCCCGGCGGACGCGCACCCGCATGCGACCGCGTCCCGTAAGATCACCCCCTTCAGGAGTTCTCCATGACCATCAAGACTGCCGTTCTGCAAGGCGTTTGCACGATCGAGATCGCGCGCCCCGAGAAGAAGAATGCGATCACCGCCGAGATGTACGGTCAGATGGCCCAGGCGCTGGACGCAGCCCAGGCGGACGGCGCTGTCCGTGCCGTGCTGATCACCGGGCAACCTGGCATCTTCACCTCCGGCAACGACCTCGAGGACTTCATGAAGCGCGCCGGTTCGCTGACGGAGTCTCCGGTGTTCCAGTTCATGAAGGCGCTGGCCGGCTGCGACAAGCCGGTCGTGGCAGCCGTGACGGGCGGCGCCATCGGCATCGGCGTGACGATGCTGCTGCACTGCGACCTGGTGTATGTCTCCGATGAGGCGCGACTGGCCATGCCCTTCGTCAGCCTGGGCCTCGTGCCCGAGTTCGGTTCCAGCCTGCTGCTGCCGCGCTTGATGGGCCAGCGCCGCGCGGCCGAGAAGCTGCTGCTGGGCGATCCCTTCACCGGTCAGGACGCGGTGGACTGCGGCATCGCCAATGCGGTGCTGCCCGCCGGCGAGGTGGTGAACCATGCGCGCCGCATGGCCGAGCGCTTCAACGCGCTGCCGCCCTCGGCCATCCGCCAGAGCAAGCAGCTGATGCGCCGGGCCGACCCCGACGCGCTCTGGGAAGCGATCGCGGCGGAGAACGAGGTCTTCGCCTCCCGGCTGAGTTCGCCGGAAGCCCGCGAAGCCTTCAGCGCCTTCTTCCAGAAGCGCAAGCCCGACTTCAGCCAGTTCAGCTGACGGGCACGCGTTCGTTCCGCTCCTCGTTCACGTGCTCTTCAAGGTCGTTCGCGCCCTGCTGAGCCCGTGGGTTCGCCGGCAAGGCCAGGCGGTACAGCGGCGCGCCGCGAACCTGCCCGAGCCCGCCGGGAACCGAGAAGGCGTCTCGGGCACGGGCAGGGTGTGCCTTCGGGTGCTCATCGTCGGCGACTCGTCCGCGGCTGGCGTGGGCGCCGAGAGCCAGTCCCAGGCGCTCTCGGGTCGCTTGGGCGAGGCCCTCTCGCAGCGCCTGGGTGGCGCCGTGGTCTGGCAGGTCATCGCACGCCGAGGCGACAACACCGCCCAGTCCACCGAGGCGCTGCGGCGACTGCCGCTTCGACCGGCCGACGTGATGGTCACGACCTTGGGCCTGACCGAGATGATTGCGCAGGAGTCGACCCGTCGCTGGCTGGAGCAGCTCGACGAACTGGATCGCGCGGCGGCGCGGCTTGCCGGCGTGCAGCACATCGTCCACTGCGGCATGCCGCCGGTGCATTCGTTTGCGCTGCCCAACCCGCTGCGTTGGGTGCCGGTGCACGGGCAACGACGCTACAACCAGGCACTGGCCGAGTGGTGCGAGCGCTGGCCCGAGCGCTGGTGGCTTCCGCTGCCCTACGAGAACCTTCAGGCCACGGACAGCGT
The DNA here is from genome assembly GCF_964253025.1 of Rhizobacter sp. LjRoot28. Lineage (NCBI taxonomy): Bacteria > Pseudomonadati > Pseudomonadota > Betaproteobacteria > Burkholderiales > Sphaerotilaceae > Rhizobacter > Rhizobacter sp. LjRoot28. The sequence continues at coordinate 3,405,004 of NZ_CAXUQC020000001.1, read as the reverse complement.
GTTGATGGCCGATGACGGCTTCCACCCGGGCCCTGCGGTGTACGCACTCTGGGCAGAACAGCTCGCCGCCATCATCAGCACGCAGATCGTGCCGCGGCTGACTGAAACGACGCCGACCCGACAGTTGCTCGCGCAGGCCGAGGCCCGCCGGCGAAGGCCCGCTGCGCCTTGAGTGGAGCGATCAGTCCTCGGACTTCGGAATCTCGCGCGGGCGCCCCTGCATGTCGATGGCGACATAGGTGAGATTGGCCTCGGTCACCTTGAACACCTGCACGTCTGCAGGATTGCGTTCGGCATAGACCTCCACGCGCACCGTGATGGAGGTGCGGCCGATGCGCTCCACATGCACGTAGAAGCTGAGCAGGTCACCCACGGAGACCGGCTGCTTGAACACGAACTGGTTGACCGCCACCGTGGCGATGCGGCCCTTGGCAATGCGGCCGGGGAGGGTGGAGCCGGCCAGGTCGACCTGGGCCATGATCCAGCCGCCGAAGATGTCGCCGTTGCCATTGGCGTCCGACGGCATCGGTGCCACACGCATGGCGAGGTAGCCGTCGGTGGGCAGGGAGATGCGTTCAGCAGTGGCGGGAGTGGGGGCAGGGACGCTCATCGGGGACATCGGTTCGGGCAATCCCCGATTGTCCCTGACCTCGCGGGTTCGTGCACTGATGCGTTCGACCGGCGAACGCGCAATGGGTCACACCCTGCCGCTCAGGACACTCGGCTTGCGCAGTCCACCGGACCGGCCCGGCGCCGCACCATTGCTGCGGAGCAGCCCGGGCACCAGCTGCCGCTTGAAGCGGCGCAACCGCAGGCCCTGGGGCGGCGTCTTGCGCAGCACGGCGCGGGCGGGGGCTTGGCGAATCTCGGTCGGGGACACGTCGATCTCCGGGCAGGGTGGGCGGGAACTCAGGCGGGCTTGCCGGAGTGGCGTGATGGTGCCGCAACGGGCCGCGCGCGGTGCGCTGGCCCGACAGTCGGCCGATCCGGCGGCATGAACGGCAGGCCATGAAAATGGCGGGGCTGGCGGCGCGCCGTCCCATGTTTGGGCACACTGTCGCCAGCTTCCTCAGACAGACTGACCTTTCACCATGCGTCCTGCTTCTCTTCCGGCGACACCCCATGAGGCCGGCGCGCCGGCCGCACCGGCGGGACCGCGTTCCGACTGGCGCACGCTGCGCAAGCTTTTCCCCTACCTGTGGCGCTATCGCTGGCGCGTCGGCATCGCCCTGGCCTTCATGATCGCGGCGAAGGTGGCGAACGTGAGCGTGCCCTTGCTGCTCAAGTCGCTGGTGGACAGCCTGTCCATTCCGGCAGGCGATGCCCGAGCCGCACTGGTCGTACCGGTGGGGCTGCTCGTGGCCTATGGCGCACTGCGCCTGTCCACCTCGCTCTTCGGCGAGCTGCGCGAACTGGTGTTTGCCAAGGCGACCGAAGGCACGGCGCGCAGCATCTCGCTCAGCACCTTCAGGCACCTGCACGACCTGAGCCTGCGCTTTCACCTCGAGCGCCAGACGGGCGGCATGACGCGGGACATCGAGCGGGGCACCCGGGCGGTGCACTCGCTGATCTCCTATTCGCTGTACAGCATCTTCCCGACCCTGATCGAAGTGAGCCTCGTGCTCGGCCTGCTGGCCGTGAAGTTCGATGCCGGCTTTGCATGGATCACCCTCACGGCGCTGGTCCTCTACATCGTCTTCACGGTCACGGTCACCAACTGGCGAACCCAGTTCCGCAAACAGATGAACGAGTTCGACTCCCACGCCCACACCCGGGCGGTGGACTCGCTGCTCAACTACGAGACGGTCAAGTACTTCAACAACGAGGACTTCGAGTCGCGTCGCTACGACGAGAGCCTGGAGCGCCTGCGCCGTGCCGCGCTCAAGTCGCAGACCACCTTGTCCATCCTCAACACCGGCCAGCAGCTCATCATCGCGACGGGCCTGGTGGCGATGCTGTGGCGCGCCACCACCGGCGTGGTCGAGGGCCGCATGACGCTCGGCGATCTGGTGATGATCAACGCCTTCATGATCCAGCTCTACATCCCGCTCAACTTCCTCGGCGTGATCTATCGGGAGATCAAGCAGAGCCTGACCGACCTGGACAAGATGTTCGCCCTGCTCGAGCGCGACCGGGAGATTGCCGACAAGCCCGATGCCCCTGAATTGCGAGTCACCGGTGCGGCCGTGCGCTTCGAGCACGTGTCCTTCGCCTATGAGCCCGACCGCACCATCCTCCACGACGTGAGCTTCGAGATTCCGGCGGGCCGGACGGTCGCTGTGGTCGGCCCGTCCGGGTCGGGCAAGAGCACGCTCGCGCGACTTCTCTATCGCTTCTACGACGTCAATGAGGGGCGCATCACCATCGATGGACAGGACCTGCGCGACGTCACCCAGGGGAGCCTGCGCCGGCAGATCGGCATCGTGCCGCAGGACACCGTGCTCTTCAACGACACCATCGCCTACAACATCGGCTACGGCCGGGCCGGGGCGACGCAAGCCGAGATCGAGCAGGCCGCCCGCGCGGCACGCATCCACGGTTTCATCGCCTCCACGCCCAAGGGATACGACACCATCGTCGGCGAGCGCGGCCTGAAGTTGAGTGGCGGGGAGAAGCAGCGCGTGGCCATCGCCCGCACGCTGCTCAAGAATCCACCCTTCCTCATCTTCGACGAGGCCACGTCGGCGCTCGACTCCGCAAACGAGCGGGCCATCCAGGCGGAGCTGCAGGGCGTTGCGCGCAACAAGACGGCCCTGGTGATCGCGCACCGTCTGTCGACGGTCGTCGATGCGCATGAGATCCTCGTCATGGAGCAGGGCCGCGTCATCGAGCGCGGCACGCACGCTCAGCTCCTCGTGGCCAATGGCCGCTATGCTGCGATGTGGCGGCTGCAGCAAAGCGGGTCGGACGACCAACCGCCAACCGGAGTTCGCGAGGGCGCTGATGGACACCAAATGGCTTGAGGACTTCGTCAGCCTGGCCGAGACGCGCAGCTTCTCGCGCTCGGCCCAGCTCCGCCACGTCACCCAGCCAGCCTTCTCCCGGCGCATCCAGTCGCTCGAGGCCTGGGCCGGTACCGACCTCGTCGACCGCTCCTCCTACCCGACGCGGCTGACCCCGGCAGGTGTCGCCTTCCGGGCGCAGGCGCTCGAGATCCTGGGCGCCTTGCAGGCCACGCGGAACATGATGCATGCCCACCAGGTGGCGGGGCAGGACATGATCGAGTTCGCCGTGCCGCATTCGCTGGCGGTGACCTTCTTTCCCCATTGGGTCATGGATGTGAGACAGCGCTTCGGTGCGCTCAAGAGCCGGCTCATCGCCCTCAACGTGCATGACGCCGTGCTGCACCTCACCGAGGGCAATTGCGACCTGCTCATCTCGTACCACCACCCGTCCCAGCCGCTCGCGCTGAACCCGGACCGCTACGAGATGCTGAGCCTCGGCCACGAAGTGCTGGCACCCTACGCGCGGGGGGATGAATCCGGGCGGCCGCTGTTCCGGCTACCTGCGCCCCACGACGAGCGCGTGCCGTTCCTGAGCTACGCCTCGGGGGCCTACCTGGGGCGGCTGGTCGAACTCATCATCAAGCAGTCGCCCGTGCCACTCAACCTGGATCCCATCTACGAGACCGACATGGCCGAAGGCCTGAAGGCCATGGCCCTCGAAGGCCACGGCGTGGCCTTCCTGCCTGGCAGTTCCGTGAAAAAGGAACTGCTCAACCAGCGTCTGGTGAGGGCAACCGGGCCCGGGGCTTGCGAGCTGTCCATGGAGGTGCGCATCTACCGGGAACGCCCGGAGGTCGCCCGCCACACCAAGCCTGGCGCGCAATCCCTGTGGGATTTCTTGCGGGATTCCAATGTGGTTAAAACGTATGAGTGATTCAATTTGTTTTTGGTACCCTGTCCCGTTAACCTTCCTGAAGGAGTTCGAATGAAGAAGATGGCTTGGATCACCCTGGCACTGCTGGCCTCCACCGCCACCGCGTCCTGGGCACAGTCGGACACGCTGGCCAAGGTCAAGCAGTCGGGCAAGTTCGTCATCGGCACGCGCGATTCCTCGGCGCCCCTGGCCTACACCACCGGCGACGGCAAGTACGTCGGCTACCACGTCGACGTCTGCAACCAGATCGCCGAGGCGGTCAAGAAGGCGGTCGGCAACCCCAAGCTGCCCGTCGAGTACCAGCTCGTGACCTCGCAGAACCGCGTGTCGCTCGTCACGAACGGCACGGTGGACGTCGAGTGCGGCTCCACGACCAACAACGCCACGCGCCAGAAGGACGTGGCTTTCGCACCGACCACCTACGTCACGAACGTGCGCATCGCCGTCAAGGCCGATTCGGGCATCAACTCGCTGGCCAACCTGGACGGCAAGACGGTGGCCACCACCACCGGCACCACCTCGGTGCTGCTGCTTCGCAAGCATGAGCGCGCCGCCAAGGTGAACTTCAACGACGTCCTGGGCAAGGACCACGCCGACAGCTTCCTGCTCGTCGAGTCGGGCCGCGCCGATGCCTTCGTCATGGATGACAACATCCTGGCCGGGCTGATCGTCAACTCCAAGAACCCGTCGGGCTTCAAGATCGTCGGCGAGACCATCAGCGAAGAGCCGATCGCCATCATGTACCGCAAGGACGACCCGGCCTTCAAGAAGGTCGTCGACGACACCGTCAAGGGCCTGATGAGCAGCGGTGAGCTGGCCAAGATGTACGCCAAGTGGTTCACCGGCCCGATCCCGCCGCGTGGCAACGTGGTCGGCATGCCGATGAGCGAGTCGCTGAAGAAGGCGATCGCCAACCCGAACGACAATCCGGCCGAGTCGTACAAGAAGTAAGGCCCCGCCTTTCTCCGGCTAGCGCACATGCGGGCTTCGGCCCGCATGTGCGTTTGGGGCGGCACTTCGTGGGTGCGGGAAAACGCGAAGTCTGCCTGTTGCCAGCAGCCGGTGGCGCGCGCCACAATCGGCGGCTTGCGCTGGCTGCCGGCGCTGGCACAGGTCCTGCTGGAGGGCGGGTTGGATCAACCGCAGTCCTGAACATTAGAAAGTTTGCACATGAGTTCCACATGGGACTGGCAGGTCTTCTGCAAGAGCACGATCGAAGACGCCGTCTATCCAAGTTGTTTCGGCCCCGAGGGTGACATCACCTATTTCGAGTGGCTTCTGTCGGCATGGGGCTGGACCCTGTCCGTGGCCGCCCTCGGATGGATCGTCGCCTTCGTCGTCGGTTCGTTGATGGGCATTGCCCGCACGACGCCGAGCCGGCCGCTCGTCTGGCTGGGCAACGCCTGGGCGGAGGTCTTCCGCAACGTGCCGTTGCTGGTGCAGATCTTCATCTGGTACCACGTGCTTCCGCAGCTGTTCACCAGCCTGCGTGGCGTGCCGAGCTTCATGCTGGTGGTGTTCGCGCTCGGCTTCTTCACCTCGGCCCGCGTGGCCGAGCAGGTGCGCGCCGGCATCATGGCGCTGCCCAAGGGTCAGCGCTACGCGGGCCTGGCGCTCGGCCTCACCACGGTGCAGACCTATCGCTACGTCGTCCTGCCGCGGGCCTTCCGCATCGTCATTCCGCCCTTGACCAGTGAGGCGATGAGCATCATCAAGAATTCTTCCGTCGCCTTTGCCGTCGGCATCTCCGAACTCACGCTGTTCGCCATGCAGTCGCAAGAGGAAACCTCGCGCGGCGTCGAGATGTACCTTGCCGTCACGGGCCTCTACTTCGTCTCCGCCTTCATCGTGAACCGGTTGGCCCTCTTCATCGAGCACCGCGCGGCCGTGCCCGGCATGGCAGGAGCCGGTCAATGAACCTCGACTTCTCCTTCCTGTCGTGGGAGTTCATCCGGGGGTTCATCCTCAACGGGCTGTACTTCTCGCTGCTGCTCACGCTGGTGGCCATGCTGGGCGGCATCCTGCTGGGCACCCTGCTGGCGCTGGCGCGCCTGTCGGGCAAGAAGTTCCTCGCGATCCCCGCGCAGATCTACGTCGACACCCTGCGCTCCATCCCGCTCGTGATGGTGATCCTGTGGTTCTTCCTGCTGATCCCGCTGCTGATCGGCAAGCCGCTCGGCACCGACGTGTCGGCCGTCATCACGTTCACGCTCTTCGAGGCGGCCTACTACTCGGAGATCATGCGGGCTGGCATCCAGTCGGTGCCGAAGGGCCAGGTGAATGCGGGCTACGCGGTGGGCATGAACTATCCGCAGGTCATGCGCTACATCGTGCTTCCGCAGGCGTTCCGCAACATGCTGCCGGTGCTGCTGATGCAGACCATCATCCTGTTCCAGGACACCTCCCTCGTCTACGCCATCGGTGCCTATGACCTGCTCAAGGGCTTCGAGGTCGCGGGCAAGAACTTCAACCGTCCGGTCGAGACCTATCTGCTCGCCGCCGTGGTCTATTTCGCCATCTGCTTCACCTTGTCGATGGGCGTCCGGGCCCTCCAGAAGCGCATCCAAATCATTCGATGAGTCTCGCCATGATTGACATCCAGAACGTCTCCAAGTGGTACGGCAGCTTCCAGGTGCTGACCGACTGCAGCACGAAGATCAACAAGAGCGAGGTGGTGGTGGTCTGCGGCCCGTCCGGCTCCGGCAAGTCCACGCTCATCAAGACCGTGAATGCGCTCGAGCCCTTCCAGAAGGGTGACATCGTCGTCGACGGCATCTCGCTGGCCGATCCGAAGACGAACCTGCCCAAGCTGCGCAGCCGCGTGGGCATGGTGTTCCAGCACTTCGAGCTGTTCCCCCACCTCAGCGTCACCGAGAACCTGACGCTGGCGCAGATCAAGGTGCTGGGCCGCAATCCCACCGACGCTCAGGCGCGCGGCCTGAAGATGCTCGACCGCGTGGGCCTGATGGCCCACAAGGACAAGTTCCCGGGTCAGTTGTCGGGTGGCCAGCAGCAGCGCGTGGCCATCGCCCGTGCGCTGAGCATGGACCCGATCGTGATGCTGTTCGACGAGCCCACCTCGGCGCTTGACCCCGAGATGGTGGGCGAGGTGCTCGACGTGATGGTCACCCTGGCTGGCGAAGGCATGACCATGATGGTCGTGACCCACGAGATGGGCTTTGCCCGCAAGGTCAGCCACCGGGTCATCTTCATGGACGCCGGCAAGATCGTCGAGGACTGCACGCGTGACGAATTCTTCGGCAACACCGAAGCCCGTTCACCGCGTGCCCGTGACTTCCTCTCGAAGATCCTGCAGCACTGAGCCGCACGACCTCGCAGGACGACGGCCCGCTTCGGCGGGCCGTTTGCTTTGTGCCCCGGAACGAGGGGCAGCCTGACGGACCGTCGGTTCCTCGGACCGAGGCGCCCGCTTGACGGCGCACCGTGTTGGAAGATGAGCGCCCCAAAAACGAACGCGGCCCCGAAGGGCCGCGTTTGATGTCACATGCGCGCGATTACAGCGGGCGGATGTTCGCAGCTTGCAGGCCTTTTTCGCCTTGCTTGACTTCGAACTCGACCTTCTGGTTTTCGGTCAGGGTCTTGAAGCCCGTGCCGACGATGTCGCGAAAGTGAGCGAAGAGGTCAGCGCCGCCTGCGTCCTGGGCAATGAAGCCGTAGCCCTTGGCGTCGTTGAACCATTTCACGGTACCGGTTTGAGTCGTCATGGAAATCCAATTGGTGGAAAAAAGAACCGTCGGAGCACACGCTCCGGCGTGCAGCAACACTCAAGAACGGGTCACGGACTTCCGGCACAGGCTGGCAGATCACATCGAACAACTGTCTTGCGTACAACTGTGCGCGGGAGCATACACGAACAGGAGCGGTTCGCAACACGGGAATGCGAGGTGCGTGAGTCGGCTCAGGGTTCGATGGCGATCCCGGTGATGACTTCGCCGCCGGCCACGGTGCCGATGAGGCGAGCCTGGCCCGTGGCGAGGTCGATCTGCACCCAGCGCGAACCGGTTCCATCGCCACCGCTCAGGCTGGCGAACGCTGCGCCGCTGACATCGGCGATGTCGAAGGCCGCGCGGTCGAAGGGACCGGCGCCCAGGGTCCCGACGCGGGTCAGGCGGCCTGTGTTGGGTGACACGACTGGTGCCATTCCTTCGCGGCTTCCCTGGACGGCCAGCGTGCCGGAGGCGGCGTCAAGCGCGAAGTTGGTCGTCAGTTTGTCGTCGGTCTTGTGGTACGTGTACGCGGCGGCCACCACGGCCGGCCGTTCCGCATCGCTGCCATCCGTGGAGACGTACGCCAGCGGAGCGTCCGGCTGCACGCCGGCCATGTCGGGATTGCCGTCCACCACCGCACCGGTGTCGGGGTGCACGCGCAGGTTCTGGCCGCTGTCGCTGACGATGCGCAGCCGGTCGACGGTGGGATTGAAATCCACGCCGAAGTGGGTGCCCGTCAGGGGCACGGCGAAGGGCTGCCCGACGCGGTCCATCACGCCTGTCGTGGGGTTCACGCGGAAGAGCCGGTTGCTGCTGCTGACCGCGTACAGCTCGCCCTTGGCCACCCGGTAGTCGATGCCCAGTACCGACTCGCCGGGCTGCAGGCCCTTGAGCGCCACCTTCGACAGCAGCCGACCGGGCTGTCCGGCATTGAAGCGGATCAGCTGGTGGGTCGACGTCACCGCCATGACGGTTTCCTTTCGAGGCGGTCCCTCCACAAGGGGCGACGCACAGGCGGAGATCGCGAGGATGAGCGGGAGGGCAAGCGGGAGGGCAAGCGAGCCGGCTGGCGAACCGGCGGTGCAGGGAGCAGGCGAGGGCAGGCGGCGCATGGAGGGCTTTCGACGGGCCATGGAGACGCTCACCGTAGCGCAAAACCGAGCCGATGGCGACCGGGCGACCCTGTCAGCCCTGGGGCGCGATGAGACAATCGCGGCATGAGCTCCAGCATCCATGCGGCCACTCAGGGTGCCGCCCCCTCCGCAGCAGCCCCCGCGGGGGCGCTGACCACCCTGACCATCACCCGTCCCGACGACTGGCACCTGCATGTGCGTGACGGCGCTGCCATGGCGTCCGTGGTTCCTGACACCGCACGGCAGTTTGCCCGCGCCATCATCATGCCCAACCTGCGGCCGCCGGTGACGACGGCGGCGCAGGCACTGGCCTATCGGGACCGCATCCTGGCCGCCGTGCCGCCTGGCGTGTCCTTCGAGCCCCTGATGACGCTCTACCTCACCGACGTGCTGCCTCCCGAAGAGATCGTGCGGGCCAAGGCAGCCGGTGTCGTGGCCGTGAAGCTCTACCCGGCCGGCGCCACGACGAACAGCGATGCCGGGGTGACCTCCTTGCACAAGACCTACCCGACTCTCGAAGCCATGCAGCGGGCCGGCCTTCCGCTGCTGGTGCATGGTGAAGTGACCGACAGCGAGATCGACCTGTTCGACCGCGAGAAGGTGTTCATCGACACCAAGCTCATTCCGCTGCGCCGCGACTTCCCTGAACTGAAGATCGTCTTCGAGCACATCACCACCCGGGAAGCCGCCGAGTACGTGAACCAGGCCGACGCCTTCACCGCGGCCACCATCACCGCGCACCACCTGCTGTACAACCGCAACGCCATCTTCACCGGCGGCATTCGCCCGCACTATTACTGCCTGCCGGTGCTCAAGCGTGAGGAGCACCGCCGTGCCCTGGTGGCCGCGGCCACCTCCGGCAGCGACCGCTTCTTCCTGGGAACCGACAGTGCGCCGCACGCGACGCACCTGAAGGAGCACGCGAGCGGATGCGCCGGCTGCTACACCGCGCTGTCGGCCCTCGAGCTGTATGCCGAGGCCTTCGATGCGGTCGGCCGCATGGATCGGCTGGAAGCCTTTGCAAGCTTCCATGGCCCGGCCTTCTATGGCCTGCCGCGCAACCAGGGAACGATCACGCTCAGCAAGCAACCCTGGACGCTGCCGGAATCCCTTCCGTTCGGCGACACCGAACTCAAGCCGTTGCGTGCCGGCGAAACGCTCACCTGGAAGGTCGTCGCATGAACTCGCAAACCCGCGTGATGCTCCTCATCGACGCCGACAACGTTTCCCCGGACGTCATGGAGCAGGCGGTCGAGAAGGTGATGGCCGACCGGGGTGCCATCCACGTGCGCCGCGCCTATTGCACGCCGGAGTCGGCCCTCAACAATCAGAAGCTCTTCAAGTCGCTGTCGATCCGCCCGATCGTCAACCTGTCCACCGGCAAGAACTCGACCGACATCTCGCTGGCCGTCGATGCGATGGACCTGGTGGTTGCCGAGCGGCCCGACGTGGTGGTCATCGTGTCGTCCGACTCCGACTTCGCCCCGCTGGTCATCCGGCTGCGCGAGAAGGGCTGCCGGGTCGAGGGCATCGGCCAGCTCGGCAAGACGGGCGACGAATCCAAGGGGGTGTACGACGGGTTCGTCGACATCGAGCACCGCAAGGCCAGGGCGGCGGCTCCGGCGACCGCCCGCAAGCGCACCACGTCGACCCGCGGTGGGGCGCGAAGCCGGTCCAGCGAAGCGCCTGTGATGCCGGCGCCCGCACCTGTCCCGGTTCCAGCACCGGCGCCGGTCCCTTTCCCGGTGGCCGCGCCCGAACCGGTGGCGGCGACGCCCGCAAAGCCCGCGCGTACGCGTCGCACCAAGGCCACGGCCGCGGCCGTCGCGCCGGCGCACGCTGCGACGCCCGCGCCAGCACCGGCACCTGCCCCGCGGCCGCCCATGCCGGACGACCTGCGCACCCTCCTGGCTGTGCTCCCTGAACTCGTGCGAGGCCACAAGATGGACCTCGGCATCGCCACCGAGCGCCTTCGCTCCGAGCAGTTGCTGGGAAGCCGAGCGCCCGCGACACGGCTGTTCCGCAAGTACCCGGACTGGTTTCTGCTGACCCCCGAGCAGCAGCCGAACAAGGTCGAGTACCTCGGCCTCCCCAAGGGCTGAACGTGCTCGAGGAGGCGTTCGCCTTCCTGGCGAACGAGGCGGCGGCGCCGCCCTGGTTCGCCGCGTGGGCGGCCACCGGCCGGCGTCTGGCGGTCTTGCGCCGGCCAGCCGACACCGTGGCAGACCTGCTCAACCGAGCCCTCGAGCCGGGGGTGGGCCTGTCTGCCGGGCCGCTCACCTTCGTGCCGCAGGCGACGCTGCCCGAAGGAGAAGCCTACGAGGCCTTCATTGCCCGAACGGCGTGCGTGCCTAGCCGGGAACACCCGCACGACCTCCTCAACGGCATGGTCTGGTGCCGATTTCCCGAACTGAAGCGGCACCTCAACGAGCGCCAGGCGGAGGAGATCAGCCGCCATGGCATCGGGCCACGACGCGGTGCCGTCCGGGACGCCTTGACCCTGCTGGATGAGAACGGCGCCTTCCTTCAGGCACCGGCTTGTCTGACCGAGGCCTTGCAGGCTCGTGCATGGCGACGGCTGTTCGTGGACCTGCGCCCGGCATGGAACGAAGCCCGTCTCGTGCTGGTCGGCCACGCCTTGATGGAAAAGCTGATGCTCTCACCGCACAAGTCCATCACGGCCCACGTGTGGCTGCTGCCGGAGGGGGATGATCCCGAACAGGCCCTGGTGAGGGCCCTCACGCCGGAGTACCTGGCGAGTCGGGCGCACTTGCCGCTACCGCTGGCCGGCGTGCCGGGCTGGTGGCCTGGCAACGATTCCGCCTCTTTTTACGACGACACCTCGGTGTTTCGCCCGTTGCGCCGATAATCATGCGGTGAAGCGGGCCAGACCGCCGCTGGTGCAAGGCTCGAAAGGGCGCACTGGAGGAAGGTCCGGACTGCACAGGGCGGCGTAGCAGCTAACGGCTGTCCACCGCGAGGTGAGGATCAGAGCAACAGAGACGAGTCGGCCAGCGAGCGCAAGCGCGGTGGCCGGGTGAAACGGGCAATCTCTACGCGCAGCAACACCAAATAGGCCAGCGATGATGTGGCTCCGCGGAGCTGGCGGGTAGGTGGCATCGAGCCGTGCAGTGATGCACGGCCCAGAGGAATGGCGGTCACGCCGGCGCCTGAAAGGGCGCCGGCGCACAGAATCCGGCCTATCGGCTCGCTTCACACTTTCACGTCGGGCACAACGCCCTGCGCGTGCCCGTTCGGGGTAGGATGACAGTCATCATCCCAATCCGCCAACTGGACACGCGTCATGCGCTACACCGCCGAACACAAGCAGAAGACCCGCGAACGCGTGCTCAAGGAAGCGGCTTCGGCGATCCGGATGGACGGCCCCGACCGCGTGGCCGTCGCCGGGATCATGGCGCGTGCCGGGCTCACCCACGGCGGCTTTTACGCCCACTTCGCCTCGAAGGACGAACTGCTCGTGGCCGCCATCGGCCAGATGTTCTCGGAAGCGCTTGCCAACGTCGAGCGCGTGCTGAAGGACCGTACGCCGGCCGAGGGCATCGCGGCCTACATCGACATGTACCTGTCCGAACTGCACCGCGACCGCCGCGACGTCGGATGCCCGCTTCCGGCCATGGCCGCCGACCTGCCGCGGCTCGGCGCGCCCGCGCGGGAAGCCTTCGAACGCGGCGCGGCCGCGCTCACCAGCCGCATCGCGGCCGTGCTGGCCGATGCGGGCGAGCCGGACGCCGGTGCGCTGGCGGTCTCGGTGCTGTCGGAGATGGTGGGCGCGGTGGTGTTGGCACGGTCCATCGCCGACGCAGCGCCATCGGCGGCGATCCTGGGAGCCTCCCGGGATTCGCTCAAGCGCCGTCTGCACCTCGGTCCTGTGCAGTGAGCCGGCGCTGACTCAGGCCGCTTCGAGCAGGGTGGCGATGCCCTGACCGCCGCCGATGCACTGGGTCGCCAACGCGTAGCGTCCGCCGCCGCGCGACAGCAGTTGGGCCGCCTTGGCGGTGATCCGGGCGCCGGTGGCGCCCAGCGGATGACCGATGGCGATGCCGCCGCCATCGAGGTTGACCCGTCGCCGGTCGATGCCCAGTTCGCGCAGGCAGGCCACGGCCTGGCTCCCGAAGGCCTCGTTGATCTCGACCACGGCGAGGTCGTCGACGGTGAGTCCGGCGCGCGCCAGCACCTTGCGCGTCGCCGGCACCGGACCCATGCCCATGATGTCCGGCGGGCAGCCCGCTACGGCCGTGGCCCGGATGCGCGCCATGATCTTCAGCCCGTGGCGGCGGGCGTAGTCCTCCGAACAGACCAGGGCGGCCGCGGCGCCGTCCGTGAGCGGGGACGACGTACCCGCGGTCACGACCCCGTCCGGACGGAAGGCCGGCTTCAGCCCGGCCAGGCCTTCCAGGCTGGTGGCGGGCCGGACACAGCCGTCCCGTTCAACCCATCCGTCCAGGGTGTGCACCGGTACGATCTCGTCCGACAAGCGACCTGCCGCCTGGGCGCTGGCCGCCTTCTGGTGCGACTCGACAGCGAGTCGTTCCTGGTCCACGCGGCTGACGGCGAAGCGCGCCGCCACGTTCTCCGCTGTTTCCCCCATGGTGCAATAGACCTGCGGCCAGTCGGCCTGGAGCCGCGGGTTGGGTGACGCGCGTGTTTCCGCCTGGGGCACCCGTGTCATGGACTCGACCCCGGCGCACACGAACACCTCGCCGGCCCCCATCGCGATCTGGCCTGCGGCGATGTGGATGGCCGTCATGGACGACCCGCAGAAGCGGTTGACGGTCGCGCCGGCGACCGCCTCCGGCAGTCCGGCCAGGAACACCACGCCGCGGGCCATGTTGCCGCCTTGCTCGAACTCGGGGTAGGCGCAGCCCAGGAGAAGGTCCTCGATGTCCGTGGCCACCACGCCGGTGCGCTCGATGAGGCCACGCACGGCAGCGGCGGCCAGATCGTCAGGGCGCACGCCGACGAGGGCGCCCTTGCGGGCGAAATGGAACGGCGTGCGGGCGTAGCCTGCAATCACGGCATGGGGCATGGCGGTCTCCTTTGAGTCGATGGAATGATGGGCATCATATCAAGCCATCCGGCCGGCTGAACAACCCGTCTCGTCCGTGGGGTCCGGTCGGGCCGGGGCTGCTGCCCGGGCCGCGTCCCGCTAAACTGCGTCGAGCCTATGAATCCCGATGCCGACTCCCTCTGGCGCGCCCCGCGTTGGGCCCTCGCCGTCCTCCTTGCATGCCTGGGCATGCTCGGCCCCTTCTCGATCGACACCTACCTCCCGGCCTTCAAGGGCATCGCGGACTCGGTCGGGGCCACGCCCGTCCAGATGCAGCAGACCTTGTCGGCCTACCTGTTCGGGTTCGCGGTGATGAACCTGTTTCACGGGGCGCTCTCCGACAGCTTCGGTCGACGCCCGGTCGTGCTCTGGGGGGTGGCCTTGTTCACCGTGGCATCGGCGGGCTGCGCGCTGGCCGACAGCATCGGCGCGCTGGTGTTCTGGCGCGCCGTGCAAGGCATCTCCGCCGGGGCAGGCATCGTCGTCTCGCGCGCCGTGATCCGCGACATGTTCCCGCCCGCCGACGCGCAACGGGTCATGGCGCAGGTGACCATCTACTTCGGCGTGGCGCCGGCGGTGGCGCCCATGGTGGGTGGTTTCCTCTTCGTGCATGCCAACTGGCATGCCATCTTCTGGTTCCTCACCGGCGTGGGGGCCTTGCTCTGGATCGCCAACTTCCGGCTGTTGCCAGAAACGCTGCATGTCGACCAGCGACAGCCCTTCAACGTCAGGCACCTGCTCAAGGGCTACTGGCAGCTCGGGTCCGACCCGCGGTTCCTGGCATTGGCCCTCGCGAGCGGCGTGCCGTTCAATGGCATGTTCCTGTACGTCCTGTCAGCGCCGGTCTTCCTGGGCGAGCACCTGGGCCTCGGTCCTGGCCAGTTCTTCTGGTTCTTCACGCTTTCCATCTCCGGCATCATGGCCGGGGCCTGGATTTCCGGTCGCCGGGCGGGCGTGATGAAGCCGAAGCATCAGATCCGCTACGGCTTCGTCATCATGTTCGTCGTCTCGGTGATCAACCTGCTGCTGAACCTGACCTTCGAACCGGCGGCGTGGTGGGCGATGTTCCCGGTGGCGATCTTCTCCTTTGGCTGGGCCATGATGGTGCCCGTGGTGACGCTGCTCGTGCTGGACCTGGTCCCGGAGCGGCGCGGCATGGCGTCTTCCCTGCAGGCGTTCATCGGCAGCACGGCCAACGGCATCGTGGCCGGGGTGATTGCGCCGTTGGTGATGCACTCGACGGTCGGACTGGCAGCCACCTCGCTGTCGATGCTGGGCATCGGGGCGGTGTCGTGGCTGTGGGTCAAGCGCAAGGTGACTTAGGTCTCGTTTCACCGGAGCACGTTCGGGTACAACCCGGCCAGCGGCTCAAGCGGCATGCCGGACCAGCCGATATCGGGGCGGGAGCCGGGTATCCAACTGGCTGCCCACTGGAGAACCCGATGCCCTTACCGATGCGCCCCCTGGCGGCCCTGTTGATCTCGGGCAGCCTGCTGTGCAGCGCTGCCGTGGCCCTCGCCGCGGACGTGCCCGCGTTGAAGACCTCGCCCGGCAAACCTGCCTCATTGAAAGACCCCCAGCCCGGGCGCGAGTCCACCCCTGGCGTCCTGTCGCGCCCCCGCGCGATCGACGATTCCCCCGAGGCGATGGAGCGGTTGCGGGAGCGGCTCGCGGAAAAGCTCGGTTCGCAGGTCCAGAACGACGAACTCACCGGCGTCGTGAAGGTGAGGGTGCCGGCGCGCGCGTCCGAAGCGTCGGCATCGCGCGGGGCATCCTCTGTGCGCAACGGGCGCTCCGAACGGCCGATGACATCGGGTCCGGGCTGGTCCTACGACGGGGCCACCGGGCCTGACCATTGGGCGCGGCTGCGACCGGACTACGCCATGTGCGCCGCGGGCCAGCGGCAGAGTCCCATCGACATCCGCGACGGCATCGGCGTGGTGCTCGACCCGATCGGATTCGACTACAAGGCCACCGGTTTCGGAGTGCTCGACACGGGCCGCACCGTCAGGGTCAACGTGTCGGCCGGCAGCACCATCGAGGTCATGGGACGGCGCTATGTGCTCGAGCACGTCGAGTTCCGCCGCCCGGCGGAGGAGCGCATCAACGGACGCCAGTTCGACATGGGTGCTCATCTGGTCCACCGTGACGCCGAAGGTCGAACCGCCGTGGTCGCCGTTCTGCTGGACCGCGGTGCGGACCAGCCCGTCATCCAGTCGGTGTGGAACAACCTCCCGCTGGAGAAAGGCGAGGAAGTGCCGGCCCGCGGCACGCTGGACTTCTCGGCGCTGCTGCCGTCCGATCGCCGGTACTTCACGTACATGGGTTCCATGACCACGCCGCCCTGCCGCGAGGGCGTGCTGTGGATGGTGATGAAAAGCCCGGTGGCCGTCTCCGCCGAGCAGCTCGGCATCTTCGCCCGGCTCTATCCGATGAACGCGCGCCCGGTCCAGCCACTCGGCGGACGCCTCATCAAGGGGCCGCAGTGAGTCGCTGACGTGCTGCGGTGTTCGCGGCGCGCTCATGTTTGGTGCGCTCGATCGCAGACCGTGCGCTAGAAGCGTGCGGCCAGAGGTCGCCAGCAGCGCCCCAAAGCGGCACAGAAGCTGCTTCCTGCCGGTGCCAATCCGGCCAGGATCACCATTCGAGTGCATGCGCGAGGGTGGAAGGGCCGTTCTCGACCCCTCAGGAACCCACGATGGAGCAACTCAAACAAGGCACCGACGCACTCTTCATCCTGCTCGGCGCCATCATGGTGCTGGCGATGCATGCGGGCTTCGCCTTTCTCGAACTGGGCACCGTTCGCAAGAAGAATCAGGTCAATGCGCTGGTGAAGATCCTGGTCGACTTCGCCGTCTCGACCCTGGCCTACTTCCTCGTCGGCTATGCGGTGGCCTATGGCGTGCACTTCTTCAGCGATGCCGAGACGCTCGCCCAGCGCAATGGCTACGACCTGGTGAAGTTCTTCTTCCTGGCCACTTTCGCGGCCGCCATCCCGGCCATCATCTCCGGCGGGATCGCCGAGCGGGCGCGCTTTCATCCGCAGTTGGTGGCCACGGCGGTGATCGTCGGGCTCGTCTACCCGTTCTTCGAAGGGCTTGTCTGGAACGGCAACCTGGGTCTGCAGGCCTGGCTCAAGTCGACGACGGGTGCCGAGTTCCACGACTTTGCCGGTTCCGTCGTCGTGCACGCGGTGGGTGGCTGGCTCGCGCTGCCGGCCGTGCTGCTGCTGGGCGCACGCAGCAACCGGTATCGCAAGGATGGCGCCATCTCGGCGCATCCGCCGTCCAGCATTCCCTTTCTCGCGCTGGGCGCCTGGGTGCTGGCCGTCGGCTGGTTCGGTTTCAACGTGATGAGCGCTCAGACGGTGGAGAAGATCTCCGGCCTGGTGGCTGTCAACTCGCTGATGGCCATGGTGGGCGGGACGCTGGTGGCCGTGCTGCTTGGCCGGAACGACCCGGGCTTCGCCTACAACGGGCCGTTGGCCGGACTGGTGGCCGTCTGCGCCGGGTCGGACGTGATGCACCCGGTGGGCGCCCTCGGTACGGGCGCCGTCGCCGGCGCGGTGTTCGTCCTGATGTTCACCTGGACCCAGAACAAGTGGAAGATCGACGACGTGCTCGGCGTGTGGCCGCTGCATGGGCTGTGCGGCGCCTGGGGCGGCATCGCCGCCGGCATCTTCGGTGCAACGGCGCTCGGAGGCCGAGGCGGTGTGAGTTTCGGGGCGCAACTCGTGGGCACGGCCCTTGGTGTTGCCTGGGCGCTGGCGGGCGGCTTCATCGTCTACGGCTTGCTCAAGGTGACCATGGGCCTGCGCCTGACGCAGGAAGAGGAGTTCGAGGGCGCCGACCTCACGGTGCACCGCATCACGGCCACGCCGGAGCGGGAAGCCAACTGGTGAGGCCGACCATGGCGTGACGGCGCGTCACGCCGCCTTCGCCGTCGTCTGGAAACCCTGCGCGGCCCGGCGCTTGGCCTCATAGACCGAGCGAAGCTCGGTGGCGCTGAGGCCTTGGTCACTGCCGAACAGGGCGCCGGCCTTCACCAACGCCATGTGCGAGGTATCGAGGGCGGACAGGAGCCAATCGGTGCGCCGAAGGGTGGCAGGCGTGCAGGTCTGGCCGTTCAGGTCGTCCTCCAGGTCGATGACGTGGGAGCGCCATCCCTCTTCGAGGTAGAGGGCGTTCAAGTCGCCCGCAAGGGCATGGTCCCACTTGTCGGCGATGCCGCCCAGCCACCGGCAGACCGCATCGCTCGCGCCGTCGTCGCGAAGTTCGGCCGCCAGCCTGCGGTAGGTGCGAAGGGCGATGCGCTTTTCCATCCGGAAGGCCTCGAGTGCGGCTTCGACGCCCCGGCTGGCCTCCAGCTCGAGGAAGGCGGCGAAGGCATGTCGGGTCTCGATGCGCTCTGCAAGGTGGCACTGCGGTGCGGCCAGGCCGTCGCCCGCGCTGTTGAAGTGGCGCAGCGGATCGAAGCGGTACATGTAGCCGAAGTCGAACAGGTGAACGCGGCGGCCGTCGTCCATCACGTTGCCAGGGCAGAAGTCCCACTCGAAGAAGCCGGCGCGCACCAGTTCGCGCCCGGTGTCGAACACCTGTTCGAGGCGGCGTTCGTCCCATTGAAGGACAGGCTCTCCCTCGATCCAGGGTGACACGATGATGCCTCGGCGCACCGATGCATAGACGGTGTCGATCACGCCGGCGAAACGCTCCCCGCCGCCGGGCGCATGGCGAAGCGCGGTCAGCTCGGCCCGGCGTTGCACTTCGTTGAGGAACGAGGTCTGTCCATCGACGTTGTTCACCAGGCAGCGGGGGCGTGCGCGCTTCACCGCCCAGTCGTGCCCTTTCGCGCGAACGCAGTAGACGACGGCCGTGAGGCCGCTGTCATGCACGGAGACCACGGCCGGATGACCTGCATGCAGCTGCAGCAGATCGGCCAGGGGCAGGGGACATGCGTCTGGAGTGCCGACCTCCACTTCATGACCACGGGCCACCAGGTCGAGCTGCGATTGCCGGCGGGCGGATTCGGTGAGGTACTGGACAGCCATGGGGCGCGATTGTGCAGCGCTCGCGCCCGTTACGGGCTGCCCTCGCAGAGCGCAAGGGCAGCCAGCGCCTTACTTGTAGTAGCCGACCGCACAGACCTGGTCGCCCACCTTCGTCACGAAGCTGATCTTCGGCGAAGGCTCCTTGGCTCCCGGCTTGGGCCAGGCGTATTCGACTTCGGTGATTTCGCCTTCCTTGGCGGAGTCGTACAACCGGGTGCCGACCGGCTCGCCGTCTGCGCCCTTCAGGTCCTTCATGCTCTTGCCCGTGAGGGTCGGATGAGCGGTGAAGGTGCCATCGGCGCCGCCACAGAAGGGGTACAGGTCTCGGTCGCGGAAACCAGCGTCGCCGCGGGACATCTGGCCGAGCGCACGCGCCTTGTCGGCCTTGATGGCGGCGACGGCCTTCTGCAGCATGGATTTCGCTTCGGCGGCGGAGCCTTGTGCCGCGGCAATGGCCGACTGCGAGCTCAGGGTCACGGTTGCGGCAAAGGCGCAGACCATCCAGGTGTTTTTCATGGGATATTCCTCGTCTCGGATTTCTGATAATGGGTACCGCCGTGCTGGCGATATTCGCAGGACCACGTGATGACAAATGCGATCGTCGATTTTGCCGAGACGCAATTCGCCTTTCAATTCATGGGCTTGGCGCGGATGGCGGCCCGTTGAAGGTCGGCTTGAATACTAGATTCAAAACCCCTGTGCGGCGGCTTTGCTTGCCGTGAGAAACACTTGAAACCCTGCGACACCAAACTGCTCGCCCTAGGGGTTGTCATGCAACGAGAGCGGTCATTCCCCGGATTGGGGCATCATTGAAGGTCAATGCACGAAGGAGCGCGCAGCAATGGCATCGAGCTGGGAAGTGGTCGCCGACACGATTGCAGTGGAGTTCTCGGACATCGCCGACCTGAGCGACTTCACCCGCGTGTCGGTGCGCCTGCTGCTGGCGGCGCTGCTCGGCGGACTGCTCGGTTACGAGCGGGGCCAGAAAGGCAAGGCGGCCGGCGTGCGCACGCACATGCTCGTCGCGACCGGCTCTGCCCTGTTCGTGCTCATCCCGTTCCAGAGCGGCGTCGAGCCGGCCGAGATGACACGGGTGATCCAGGGCGTGGTGGCCGGCATCGGCTTCCTCGGTGCCGGCACGATCTGGAAGGGCGACAGCGTCTCGCACGTGAAGGGGCTGACCACGGCGGCCGGCATCTGGTTCACGGCGGCCATTGGCATGGCGGCCGGCCTTGGGCGCGAAGTGACGGCCATCATGGCCACCGTGATGGCCTTGTTCATCCTCTTCCTGCTGCCCATCCTCGCGCCCAACCTGGAGCGATCTTCGCCCCTGCAGCAAGAAGACGAGGACGACGGCGAGGAGCGCGACAGCCGTTGAGCTCCGCCGCGCGCGCGGCGGTCAGCCGGACCGCAGCGAGCGCAGCGCCTTCAGCAGCCGCTCGCGTTCCTCGCCCTCGGTCGCATGCTGCGCCAACAGGTCGAAGAAGCGGTCCTTGGACGGCGTACCTGCGGACGCCTTCTTGACCACGATGGCCGCGATCGGGCCGATGTGGCTTGTCAGCACCTTGAGGCCGTGGGACACCACCTCGGGGGCGAGCGGCTCCGTCGCGCCGCCCGAAGGCGGGGCGGTCGGTGGCGTGGTGGGTCGAGTGCTCGCGCCCGGCCCGGTGCCGCGCGCGATGCCGCTTTCGGCGACCTTGGCAAGAAAACGGGCGCGGTCCTGCTCGTCGGGCAGGTGATCGGTCAGGGCCAAGGTGAGCGCCGGCAGGTCGCCGGCTTGCCGTGCTGCGAGTCGCACCAGCACCTTCGCCACGGGACCGACGAAGCTGGCCAGTGCCTGCTCGACCCGTGACAGCGACTGTGCGTCCCATCCGGGCGGGACGGTCGCCGATTGCAGCGCCGGAACCGGCGTCGTGGCGACATCGGCGGGCGACGGCGCCGGCAGGTCCTCGGGCGCGCCGCCCGGCCGGACGATCACGGTCGTCATGGCCTCTTCCGCCGGAATCGCGCGCGTGCGCTGCTCCAGCGCGGCGCGGAACTCGGCCGCATTCTCGAAGCGCGCCACCCGGTCCTTGGCCAGCGCCCGGGCCACCAGCGCGTCGTAAGACGCCGGCCGCATGGCGCCCGGCAGCTGGCTCGGGGGCGTCGGCTCGCGGTGCAGGATCTGGTACATCACCGCCTCGACCGAACCGCGGAACGGCTGCTCGCCGGTCAGCATGCGGTACAGCAGCACGCCCGCGGCGAACAGGTCCACCCGGTGATCGACCTCGTCGCCGCGGTACTGCTCCGGGGCCATGTAGCCGGGCGTGCCGATGGTCGAGGTGACCTGCGTGAGTGCAACCGACTCGATCCGTGCGATGCCGAAGTCGGTGATCTTGAGCTGCCCGGAGGCGGTGATCAGGATGTTGGCCGGCTTGATGTCGCGGTGCCAGACGCCGTGGTGGTGGGCCACTTCGAGTGCCGCCAGCAGCTGGTCCATGATGCGCAACACGTCGGCCTCGGGCAGGCGCGGGTTCGCCTCGAGCACCTGCGACAGCGTGCGGCCCTGCACGAGTTCCATCGCGATGTAGGCGGTCTCTTCATCCTCGCCGTACTCGTAGATGGCAACGATGCCCGGATGCAGCAGACGGCCCACGGCCTGCGCCTCGTTGCGAAAGCGGGCCGCTGCCGACGTGCCCGACGGATCCTCGACGCCGAGCTGTTTGCGAATGGTCTTGATGGCGACCGGCCGCTGGATGACCGGGTCGTGGCCCTTGTAGACGATGCCCATGGCACCCTCACCGAGCACGCCGGTGATCGGGTACTTGCCAAGCCTTTCGGGATGTTTCATCGCCATCGACCCACGGGCCCCGTCGTTCAGGAGTCGAGCATTCTCATGGCGTGCACCAGACTCTTGCGCATGCGGGTGAAGGATTCGGAGAGGACGCCAATTTCATCACGGGAGCGGGCCTTGAACTCCGGAGCGTCGAGCTCGCCCAGGCTCACCCGGTCGGCCAGCTTCGAGAGCTGGCTCACCGGCCGGATGACCAGTTGCCACAGCATCAGGTTCAGCGCGGCGCCGATCAGCAGGAACACGCCGGCCAGCAGCGCCATCACGACACCGAACGCCCGGTCAGCGCGTTGCAAAGGCACCGACATCGGCACCGACACGACTTGCGCGCCGAGCGGCTCGTTCATGGTCCAGCCGAAACCGTTGGCCGGGCCGTATTTCTCCACCAGCGGCGGCGGCGCGGCGTCGACGGTGCTGTGGCAGCGCAGGCAGTTCGGGTTGGTGATCTTGATGGGGCGGGCAATGTAGAGCGAGCGGCCGGCCGGCGTGTCACGTTGTCCGATGAATTCGGTCCGCTCCGGATCCTGCTTGAACTGCAGGATCACGTCCTCCTCCCAGTCCTGGGCCCGGTCCCGCGGGTTCGTCGGGTTGAGCATCGCGGCCTTGTACGCGTACTCCGGATGCGCCTTGCGCAGGGCGTGGAGCACCTCCGTGGACGAATAGGCCGGCACCGACTGCGGCAGGAAGGTGTACTTCATCTGCGTCTCGAGCAAAGGCGCGACCTGGTTCGCGGTGTAGGCACTGACGGCCAGGGCGTTCTCCATCAGAAGCCGGGCGCGGTCAAGCACCTCTTCGTGCGCGCCGTCCTGCAGCAGCTTGCGCGCGATGGTGCCGGAGGCCGCAAGGCCCAGCGCGAAGACGATCAGGAAGACGAGGTTGAACTTGAGGAGGAGCTTCATGGCGTTCGGCGGATCGACGGTGGACGGGGTCAGCGGCTGGCCGCCGGGACGGGGGCAGGGGGCACCTTGGGACGGTACTTTTCGGGGAAGAGCACGCGGTCCCACTCAGGATGCGCGTTCATGTCGGCCAGCAGGCCGGCGCGGAAATCGGGGTCCCGCGCCAGCCCTCGCCAGCGGCTGACGAAGGCGGTGCGCAGCGCCGGTTCGGCGTCCAGCCACGGTTGCGCATCGGCGAAGGCCAGCGCGCCGGTGCGCCGGGGCGTCGTTTCTCGCGCGGACCAGCGGCCCAGGCGCGAAGGCAGCGTATCGAGGAAGGGCCGGGGCAGGGCCTGAATGAACGCGGCTGCCGGCCTCCCGATCACCTGGGCGCGGCCGTCACCCACCCGCTGATAGAACTGCCCGTTCCTCAGCGTGAGGGGCGACTGCAGGCGGCCGTCCCGGCGTTCGGCCAGGGCCGCTTCGCCCGATTCGGCGAACACGGCAGCCTCGTTCGCCCCCACCTTGACCACGGCGCCACGGGCCACGCTGGAGAGTTCGAGGCGTGGCGACGCCAGCAACGTTTCGTCGGCCGCCTTGCTGCCTGGCAATCCGACCTTCACCAGTCCCTGGAGCAGGTAGCCACGTGCCATGGTCTTGCCGCGTGCGCGGGCAGGCGGTGCCAGCATCAGGCGCGTCTCCGGTCCCAGGTCGTAGATGACGCCGTCTGCGAATTCAACCCGCACCATGCGGGTCGCGGGACCCGTATGAATGATGTCCTCCCGCGACAGCCGCACGCCTTCCGACAGCGTGTGGCTCACGGCCTCGCGCACGAGCTGTGCGTCGCCATCGACGATGGTGGTGGTGGCCCAAGGCGTGGCAGCCATGACCCACAGCGGGACGACCGCCAGGGCTCCAGCCCACAGGGTAGAAATGCGCATCGGAGTCTCCGGCTACCTTGACAGGGCGGACCATCGCGCGGTCCGGACAGGACCGGCAAGCTTAGGTAAGCAGACGTTGCAGTTCGATGGCCGAAAGTCATGTCCGCGCCGGCTGAAGGCATGCAAAGCGTGATGGATATCACGTGACGACCGCGGGATCGTCGCGGCTCGACCTCATGGCCGCTTGTCCTACGCCGCCGTAGGTGGGTGCCCGACGAGCGCTTGAGGGCGCCACTGCTGCCGGGAAGCGATGCGTCCGCCTATCGTCAGCACAGCCCAACGCCCCTTCCGGAGCCGCTCACCATGCCGACCGCCATCCACGCCGACGCCACCGCCCGCCAACTGCCTGTCTCGCTGCGCCACCTCGTGCTGCAGGACAAGCCGGCGCCTGGTCTGCCGGGCGACGCCGGCCGAGATCGCTGCTTCGTCTCGATGCTGCGCGCCTTTCGGGAAACGGGCGGACTCGTGCGTGGTGATGAAGTGGCCGAATTGCTGGCGCAACGTGGTGCCGGTGACGTCTCGCGCCTGGCACGCTGGATCGTCTCGCGCGAAGTGATCGCCTTCGACTGGCGTGGCGAGCTGTGGGTACCGCTGTTCCAGTTCGACTTGGCCGACATGAGCCTGCGTGCCGAGGTGCGGCAGGTCGCCCGGGCCCTCGAATCCTCCCTGGACGGCTGGGGCATCGCCGTCTGGTTCAGCGCTGCCAATGCCCGGCTCGATGAACGGGCTCCCGTCGAAGTGGTCGTGGACGACCCGGCCGCGCTGCTCGCGTCGGTGGATATCGCATTGGCGAACTGAGTCGCAGGCTTCGTCGCCTGTTCCCCACCAAGCGCACGTTCGGGCGGGCGCATGGGGTACAAACGCGCACCATGTCCGACGAGTACCAGATCGATGTCCCGCCCTCCTTCTTTGCCCTGTATACCGATGCCCGCCATCGACTGACCGCGCCCCTGCGCACCGTGCGCGAGCGCTACGAGGCCTGCGAGGACCTGGCCTGTCACTTGGTTGACCACGCCCGCGGGCTGCTGTTCCAACTGGGCGTCGATGAATCGGACGTGCTCGAGCGGTGTCTTCGCGGCCTTCAGTCAGCCGACTCCGGCGTTTCGGGCGACGAAGCCCGCTGGGTGGTTCACCGCTTGGCGGAACTCCTGGGTTGGCCCTTCCTGCGTGATGCACCGGAAGCGGGCCCTTCTGACGAGGCGTGAGATCCCATGTACTGCCACGGCCCTGCATGAAGCCAGGGAAACGCAGCGCGGAAGAGCAGCACCGAGGCCAGAGCGCCGGCCACCAGGGCCAGAACGGTCCCGCCCACCAGCTGCCAGATCGGCGCCGGCCATGCCGCCTGCCACATCCATAGGCCGGCCGGCACGATCGCCATCACGTACAGCACACGGCGAGTCCGCCTCGGCCAGGGCATCGGCAACCAGGTCCGGGGATGCACTCCCAGGTGCACGAACACTTCGGAGTCGATGCGGAGCGCGGTCGTCGCGCTCGAGGCCAGCTGCAACAGCAGGGCGCGGCCCAGTTCGTGCCCATTGCCGAAGTGAAGGTGCGGCACGGTCAAGGCGGCGAGCGGAATGCGTTGCTCGACCGCGGCAGATTCGACGGATCCGGGGCCGGCCGTGAAGAAGCGAAGCTCATGGTGGGCGCTGTCTCCTCTGGCCATGACGAGCTCGACGTCGGTACGGGCCCCGGGCGCGGGATTCGGCCGAAGGGACGACCAGGCGAGGTGAACCGGCCAGCCGTCCAGGCCCGAGGTGATGAGGGCCAGGTCGGTCACGAGCATCTCTGCCATGCGGGCCGTCCTCGCGTGCCGCCACAACAGCCAGCAGCCACCTGCGCCGAGCGGCAGGAGTGCGAGCAGCGCCATCATCGCGACCGGCTCGTCCAAGCGGTCCCGCGTGTCGGGCGCAACGGCGAGGAGCAGGGGCATCGCCGCGACCAGGGCGAACGTCAGGCCGAGCAAGCCAAGCACCGCCACTCCGAGACTGCGGGACGCGCGCGACGCGACCGTGACGCGACGCTCCTGTTCGAGGGCGTCGTCGAGGCGCAGACGTTGGAGGGCCGGAGAAATCATCGGACGGCAGTCTAGCCAGCGTCGGTGCCATCCCTGAGGCTGAAAGTCACCGCGGCCGCCCACCAAAGGGGGCTTCCTGCGATGGTCGAAGCGAGTGGCCGTTGCCGACACGGATGTTCCGGCCGAAGCCGCACGCCGCTGGTGGTCGCCGTCGCGGCGGAAGGCCCCGCTTCGTGTGAAGAACTTGGCATCCCGGGGCGTACGGGACCGGCTTCTCCGGTCCGGTTCCGGCCGTCGGCTTCTAAGCCAACACTTTCATTGCCCGGTGCAAGTCCTTATTTCTACAGCGCTTTTGGCGACGACCTGTTTCACAGTCGTTCCTAAGTTCTTGATTTCATTGATTTTTTCTTACAAGTTGCGTTGACGGGGGGCAAGCCGTCAGATAAAGTGCCATAAAGTGCACTTTAGTGGGTCGTTGTGGCAGATTTTAGGTTTCAGGGACAGTCCGCGTTGACGCTGGACGCCAAAGGACGGGTAACCGTTCCGGCGCGCCAGCGCGATGTGCTGCTCGCTGAAGCCGGTCCGCAGCTCACCCTGACCAAGAGCCCGGCGGGTTGCCTCTTCGTCTTTCCTCGCCCGGTGTGGAACACCTTTCGCGACAAGCTCATCGCGCTGCCCATGTCGGCCGACGGCTGGAAGCGCATCTTTCTGGGCAGCGCCATGGACGTCGACATCGACGCATCCTCCCGCGTGCTCATTTCCCCGGAGCTGCGTGCCGCAGCCCGGCTCACCAAGGACGTCGTGCTCATTGGCATGGGCAGCCGGCTGGAGTTGTGGAACGCCGACGCCTACGCTGAACAGGAAGCGAAGGTCCTCGAATCTGAGATGCCTGATGCGCTGAAAGACTTCCAGGGCTGAACAGCCATGACGCCCCGCGAGACCTCATTCACCCACGACACCGTTCTTCTCGAGGAGGCGGTGGAGGCGCTCGTCACCCGCCCGGACGGCGTGTACGTCGACGGCACCTTCGGGCGCGGCGGGCATTCCCGCCTGTTGCTGGAACGGCTCGGTCCGGGAGGGCGGCTGCTGGCCATCGACCGCGACCCCGAAGCCGTGATCGCTGCGAGCGCAGGCAACACGCGGGTCGATGACCCGCGTTTTTCCATTCACCACGCGCCGTTTGCGCAGATGGCCCACGTGATCGCCGAAGCCGGCTTCGACCGGGTCGACGGCGTGCTGCTCGACATCGGCGTTTCATCGCCCCAGATCGACAACCCCGAGCGTGGCTTCAGCTTCCGTTTCGACGGCCCGCTGGACATGCGCATGGACACGACGCGGGGCGAAAGCGCCGCGGATTTCCTGGCCCGCGCCGACGAGCGCCAGATCGCGGAGGTCATCAAGAACCATGGGGAAGAACGGTTTGCTCTATCGATTGCAAAGGCGATTGTTGCTCGGCGCGCGGCCGGCCAACCCGTACGCACTACCGCCGAGCTTTCCAGTCTCGTGGCTGGTGCGGTCCGCACCCGCGAACCGGGCCAGAACCCTGCAACGCGGACCTTTCAAGCTCTTCGGATTTTCGTCAACGGCGAGCTTGAGGAACTCGAACAGGGGCTGAGCGCGGCCGTGGAGCTGCTTGCTCCGGGCGGCCGACTCGTGGTCATCAGCTTTCACTCGCTCGAAGACCGCATCGTCAAGACGCTCATCGCCCGCGAGAGTCGCTCGGTATTCGATCGCCGCGCCCCGTTCGCCGAGCCGACGCCCAGTCGCCTGGCATCGCTCGGGCGCGTCAAGCCGTCAGACGCCGAAGTGGCCCGCAATCCGCGCGCCCGCTCGGCGGTGATGCGCGTGGCCGAGCGGACCGATGTTGTCGGAGGGGCCGCGTCGTGACCCGCCTCAACCTCGCCCTGCTACTGGCCCTCATCCTGAGCAGCCTCTACCTGGTCCGCGTGTCGTACGACGCGCGGCGCCTCTACATCGCCCTCGACATCGCGCAGAACGACGCGCGCAAGCTCGACATCGAGCATGAGCGCCTGAAGTCGGAGAAGCAGTCGCAGGCCACGCCGCTGCGGGTGGAGCACGTCGCGCGCGACAAGCTCGCCATGCGCACGGCCACGCCGGCCGTCACCGAGTACGTGACCTACGCGCCCGCGCCGGGCGCATCGGGAGTCGCACCGTGAGCCGCCGCAGCGCCGCCTCCCGCCTGGCACCGCCGAGCGTGCGCAGCGTCATGTATTCGACCAGCCCGTTGCTGGCCTCGAAGACGCCGCCCTGGCGGTCGCGCTTCCTCGTCGGTCTCGTCGGCCTCGGATTCGTCGCGCTCGTGGGCCGGGCCGGGTATGTGCAGATCGCCAACAACGACTTCTTCCTGAAGCAGGGCGAGATGCGCTACGCCAGCACGCTGCCCCTGGCGGCGAGCCGCGGTCGCATCTTCGATCGCAACGGTCAGCTGCTCGCGGTGAGCGTGCCGTCCAAGTCGCTGGCCGTGCTGCCGAAGGACTTCTCGGCCGACCGTGCGCAGCGCCAGAAGCTGGCCCGCCTGCTCGGCATGAGCTTGTCCGAGCTCGATGGCCGCATCGACGACAACCCCAACTACGTCTGGCTGCGACGCAACCTCGACGAACAGGTCGCCCGCGATGTCATGGCGCTCGGCATCAAGGGCCTGACCGTCCAGTCGGAGTTCCGGCGCGACTATCCCTACAGCGAGGCCGCTGCCCACGTGGTGGGTTTCACCAATGCCGAGGAGCGCGGCCAGGAGGGCATCGAGCTCGCGTTCCAGAAGGAACTGCAAGGCCGCAAGGGCTCGCGTCGCGTGGTGCGCACGCGCCTGGGCGGCGTGGTCGAGGACATGGTCGAACCCGTCGCGCCGGTCGACGGTCGCGACATCGAGCTGTCCATCGATGCCACCTTCCAGTCCTTCGCCTACCAGCGCATTCGCGACGCGGTGCAGATGCACAAGGCCAAGGCGGGCAGCGTCGTCATGCTCGACGCCCAGACGGGCCAGGTGCTGGCGCTGGCCAACTACCCGAGCTATGTGCCCGGCGACCGTCGCAACCTCACCGGTGCGCAGCTGCGCAACCGCGCCGTCACCGACGTCTTCGAGCCGGGCTCCACGATGAAGCCCTTCACCGTGGCGCTCGCGATGGACAGCGGCCGGGTGAACCGCAACACCGTCATCCAGACGGCACCGGGTCGCATGACCATCCATGGCTCCACGATCTCCGATTCGCACCCCCACGGGCCGCTGACCGTCGCCGAAGTCATCCAGAAATCCAGCAACATCGGCACGGCCAAGATCGCGCTCCAGATGCAGCCGCGCGAGATGTGGGAGATCTTCACCCAGGCCGGCTTCGGGCAACGCCCGCACGTGCAGTTTCCGGGCGTGGTGACAGGCCGGCTGCGTCCCTACAAGACGTGGCGTCCGATCGAACAGGCCACCATGAGCTACGGGTACGGGCTGTCGGCGAGCCTGCTGCAGATCGCGCGCGCCTACACCGTCTTCGCGCATGACGGCGAGATGCTGCCGGTGTCCTTGTTGAAGAACCCCGAACTCGGTCCCGACGGCCGGGTGCCAGGCGTGCGCGTCATCTCGAAGGAGACGGCGGCGCAGATGCGCGAGATGCTGCAGATGGCCGCCGGCCCGGGCGGCACTGCGCCCAAGGCACAGGTGATGGGGTACTCGGTCGGCGGCAAGTCCGGCACCGCGCACAAGCAGGAAGGCAAGGGCTATGCCGAGCGCAAGTACCGCTCCTGGTTCGTGGGCCTCTCACCGATCCGCAATCCCCGCATCATCGTGGCGGTGATGGTGGACGAGCCCGGTGCGGGGAAGTACTTCGGTGGCGAGGTGGCGGCACCCGTGTTCAGCGAGGTGGTGCAGAAGACGCTGCGCTCGATGGGTGTTCAGCCTGACCTCGAGGTCCGTCCGCAGATCGTGGCCCAGAGTCTGCCGGCCGTGGAGGAGAGCTTCTGATGAGCACGACCCCTCTGACCTTGCTCCGCGACACGGATGCTGCCGTCGCCTGGTTGCGGGCGCACGGTGCCACGGGCCTGGCCACCGACAGCCGCCGCGTGCGCCCCGGCGACGCCTTCATCGCCTGGCCCGGCTACGGCGTGGATGCCCGCCAGTTCGTGCCCGCCGCGCTACGCGCCGGGGCCGTCGCCTGCCTGGTCGAATCCGACGGCGCGGAGGGCTTCCCGCTCGACGGCGCCACCTGCGCCGCGGTCCACGACCTCAAGGCGGCCACGGGCGCGCTGGCGGATGCCTTCCAGGGCCACCCGACCCGTCGCCTCAAGGTGGTGGCCGTGACCGGCACCAACGGCAAGACGTCCTGCACCTGGTGGGTGGCGCAGGCCATGAGCCTGCTGGGCCAGCGCTGCGGGCTGGTGGGCACGCTCGGCATCGGCGAGCCGCCTACGGCCACGGCGCCGGAGGCGCGCGTGGTCTCCACCGGCCTCACGACGCCCGACCCGGTCACCGTGCAGGCCGCCTTCCGGCGCTTCGCCGACGACGGCATGACGGCATGCGCCATCGAGGCTTCGTCCATCGGCATCGTGGAGCAGCGCCTCGCCGCCACGCGCATCGAGGTGGCCGTTTTCACGAACTTCACGCGCGACCACCTCGACTTCCATGGTGGCATGGCCGCCTACTGGGAAGCGAAGGCCCGGCTCTTCGACTGGCCCGGGCTGCGCGCCGCCGTGCTCAATGTGGACGACGAGCAGGGCGCCTCGCTGGCGCGCCGCCTCGACGGCTCCGCCATGGACGTGTGGACCTTCAGTGCCGAGGCGCACCATGCCGCCCGACTGCAAGCCCGCCACCTTCACTACCGCGACGGCGGACTGGCCTTCACGCTCAACGAAGGCGCACATGCCGTGGCAGTGCAGACGCGTCTCATCGGCGACTACAACGCGTCCAATGTGCTCGCCGTGATCGGCGCGCTGCGGGCGCTGGGCGTGTCGCTCGTCGATGCCGCAGCAGCGTGCGCGTCGCTCACGCCCGTGCCCGGACGCATGCAGCGCGTGGCCGGCGGGACCGACGGCCCGGAGGTGGTGGTCGACTACGCGCACACCCCCGATGCACTCGAGAAGGCGCTGGCCGCCCTGCGCCCGCTCGCGCACGAACGCGGCGGCCGCTTGTGGGCCGTGTTCGGCTGCGGCGGCAATCGCGACGCGACGAAGCGACCCCTGATGGGCGCCATCGCCGCCCGCGCCGCCGACCACGTGGTGGTCACGAGCGACAACCCCCGCCACGAGCCGCCAGCGGACATCCTGCGCCAGATTGCCGACGGCATGGACGCGGATGCACAAGCCGTGGTGATCGAGGACCGGCGCGCCGCCATCGTGCATGCGGTGCGCAACGCCGGTCACCGCGACGTGATCCTGCTCGCCGGCAAGGGACACGAACCGGAACAGGAAATCGCCGGCGTGAAGTACCCGTTCTCTGACCTGGATGAGGCCCGCACTGCGCTGGCCGGGAGGCCCGCATGACGATGATGACGCTGGCCCAGGCCCACCTGTGGGTGCCCGGCTCCACCCTGGTGGGCGATGGCAATGTGGCCATTGAACGGGTGCACACCGACACGCGGACCCTGCAGGCCGGTGACCTGTTCGTCGCGCTGCGCGGCGAGCGCTTCGATGCCAACGACTTTCTCGCGCAGGCCCGTGCGGCCGGTGCGGTTGCCGCCATTGCCGAGCGTGCGCTGGCCGAGGCGGGCATGCCGGGCGTGCTCGTGGCCGACAGCAAGCGGGCGCTCGGTGAACTGGCCCGCGCGTGGCGCGCCAGCATGACGCTGCCCCTCGTTGCCGTCACCGGCAGCAACGGCAAGACCACCGTCACCCAGATGCTGGCGAGCGTGCTCGCGGCCTGGGTCGGCACGGGCGCCTTCTCGACGCAAGGCAACTTCAACAACGACATCGGCGTGCCGCTCACCCTGCTTCGGCTGCGCCAGGACGCGACCCTCTGGCATCGGGCGGGCGTCGTCGAACTCGGCATGAACCACCCGGGCGAGATCGCGTGGCTGGCCGAGATGGCCGCGCCCACCGTGGCCCTGGTGAACAACGCCCAGCGCGAACACCAGGAGTTCATGGCGAGCGTGGAGGCGGTCGCCCGGGAGAACGGCGCGGTGATCTCGGCGCTCGGCCCTGCTGGCGTGGCGGTGTTTCCGGCCGACGACGACTTCACCTCGGTCTGGCGCGAACTCGCCGGCACGCGGCCTCAACTCACGTTCGCGCTGGAGGGCGATGCCGACGTCACCTCGGATGCGCACTGGATGGGCGACCACTGGGCCATGGTGTTGCGCACACCCGCGGGAACCAGCAACGTGCGCCTGCGCATCGCCGGGCAGCACAACGTCAAGAACGCCCTCGCCGTCACGGCATGCGCCCTGGCCGCCGGCGCGCCACTGGAAGCGGTCGTGCGCGGCCTGGAGGCCTTCGAGCCGGTCAAGGGCCGATCACAGCTCAAGACTGCCACCCTGCACGGCCAGACGGTCACGCTGGTGGACGATACCTACAACGCCAACCCCGATTCGGCACGTGCTGCGGTCGACGTGCTCAGCCAGATGCCCGGCCCGTGCTGGTTGGTGCTGGGCGACATGGGCGAGGTCGGCGATCAGGGGCCGGCGTTCCATGCCGAGGTCGGCGCCTATGCCCAGGCGCGTGGCGTCGAGCATTTCTGGACGGTCGGCGAGCTGTGCCGTCATGCTGCCGATGCCTTCGACGGCGCCCGTCACTTCGAGAGCGTGCCCGAACTGATCGCCGCGCTGGCGGCGGCTCCGGCCGCACGCGCCGTGCTCGTCAAAGGCTCCCGGTTCATGAAGATGGAGCAGGTCGTCGCCGCCCTCACGGCCTCGGTGCCGCCATCCAGCCATCAAGGAAACACTCATGCTGCTTAGCCTCGCCCAGTGGCTGCAGACCACCTATCCCGAGCAGCTCGGGTTCCTGCGCGTGTTCCAGTACCTCACGTTCCGTGCGGTGCTGGCGGCCATGACCTCGCTGCTCATCGGTCTGGCCATGGGGCCCTGGGTCATCCGGCGCCTGACCGCACTCAAGATCGGCCAGCCCATCCGTGAGTACGGCGTGGCCGAGCACATGGTCAAGAGCGGCACGCCCACGATGGGTGGCGTGCTCATCCTGCTCGGCATCGCCGTGAGCACGCTGTTGTGGTTCGACTGGAGCAACCGGTTCGTGTGGATCGTGATGCTCGTGACACTCGGGTTCGGCGCCATCGGATGGGTCGACGACTGGCGCAAGGTCGTCAACAAGAACCCCGAGGGCATGCGTTCGCGCGAAAAGTACTTCTGGCAATCGCTGATCGGTCTCATCGCGGCGCTCTACCTCGCCTTCAGCGTTTCCGAGACCTCGAACCTGCGCGTGCTGGAGCTCTTCCTGCGTTGGGTGCAAAGCGGGTTCTCGAACGACCTGCCGCCCAAGGCCGACCTGATGATCCCCTTCGTGAAGAGCATCAGCTACCCGCTGGGCGTCTTCGGCTTCATCATCCTCACGTACATCGTGATCGTCGGCAGCAGCAACGCCGTCAACCTCACCGACGGGCTGGATGGCCTGGCCATCATGCCGGTCGTCATGGTCGGCTCGGCGCTGGGCGTGTTCGCCTACGTGGTGGGCAGCTCCGTCTATTCCAAGTACCTGCTGTTCCCCTACATCCCGGGCGCCGGCGAGCTGCTCATCTTCTGCGCCGCCATGGCGGGCGCGGGCCTCGCCTTCCTGTGGTTCAACACCCATCCGGCCCAGGTCTTCATGGGAGACGTGGGCGCGCTTTCGCTCGGCGGCGCGCTGGGCACCATCGCCGTCATCACCCGCCAGGAGATCGTGCTGTCCGTCATGGGCGGCATCTTCGTGGTCGAGGCCCTGTCAGTGATGCTGCAGGTCTCCTGGTTCAAGTTCACCAAGAAGCGGTACGGCACGGGGCGGCGCATCTTCAAGATGGCGCCGCTGCACCACCACTTCGAGAAGTCCGGCTGGCGCGAGACCCAGGTGGTTGTGCGCTTCTGGATCATCACCATGCTGCTGTGCCTCGTGGGCCTGGCAAGTCTGAAGCTGCGCTGATGAAGTACTTGAAAGACGTCTCGGTGCTGGTGCTCGGGCTCGGGGATTCCGGGCTGGCGATGGCGCGTTGGTGCGCCCGCTTCGGGGCGGCCGTGACGGTCTGGGATTCGCGCGACAACCCGCCGCACGCGCAGGCGCTTGCCGAACAGGTGCCCGATGCCCGCCGCCTCTCCGGCGAGCTGGACCCGGCACTGCTCACCACGGTGCGGTTGGTCTTGAAGAGCCCCGGCCTGGCGCCCACGGACAACCGGCTGGCACCCTTGATCGAGCAAGCGCGCGCGACGGGCATTCCCGTGCAGGGCGAGCTGGACCTCTTCGCCGCCGCACTGGCCGAACTGAAGGCCGAGCGGGGCTACGCGCCGAAGGTCATCGCCATCACCGGCACCAACGGCAAGACGACGACCACGTCCATGACGGCGCAACTCGTGGAGCGCACCGGACTGCGGGTGGCAGTGGCCGGCAACATCGGCCCGACCATGCTCGACACCCTGGCGGCCGCCCTGGATCTGGAGCCCGCGCCCGAAATCGAGGCGGCCACGGTGGACGCCGACGACACACGGAAGGTCGACGACGACGTCGTCGAGCCCGCCGCCTCCGTTGCCGCGCAAGCCGCGTCCGGCGCGGCGCGGCTGGACGTGCCCGTGCCCGACACCGCCGACGTGACCGTCGACGAGGAAGATCGGCTGGGCGAAGTCAACGACCTCTCGGCCGACGCCGGGCAGGACGGGACATCCGATGTGGCGGCCGACGACTACGACGCTGAACCCGAAGCTTCGGGCG
The DNA here is from genome assembly GCF_964253025.1 of Rhizobacter sp. LjRoot28. Taxonomy (NCBI): domain Bacteria; kingdom Pseudomonadati; phylum Pseudomonadota; class Betaproteobacteria; order Burkholderiales; family Sphaerotilaceae; genus Rhizobacter; species Rhizobacter sp. LjRoot28. The sequence continues at coordinate 3,370,648 of NZ_CAXUQC020000001.1, read as the reverse complement.
GCGCCGAGGCAGCGGATGCGCTGAACGACGAGTCGGCCCAGGTCGCGGCGGGCTTGCCGGTTGACGCCGCGGACCCCCTCTTGCCGGTCGTCACCGAGGAGGCCGAGGTCGAGATCTCCGGCGGTGGCCCGCCGCCCCACCTCATTCCGCCCCCACCCCCCGGCCCGGTCTTCGAGCACCTGCCCGAAGTGTGGGTCCTGGAGTTGTCGAGCTTCCAGCTCGACGGCGTGAAGGGATTCGAGCCGTCCGCCGCCGCGGTGCTCAATGTCACCCAGGACCACCTCGACTGGCACGGGACCATGGATGCCTATGCCGCGGCCAAGGCCCGCATTCACGGCCACACGGCCGTGATGGTGGTGAACCGTGACGACCCGGCGGTGATGGCCATGGTGCCCGCGCCGGTGGCTGGCAAGGGCCGCTTCGCCAAGCCGGTCGAGCGTCAGGTGGTCCGCTTCGGGCTCGAGGCGCCGCAGCGTCCTGGCGACTATGGCCTCCTGACGCAGAACGGCATCACCTGGCTGGTGCGCGCGCTGGTCAGCGACGAACCCGTCATGCGCCGCAAGCGCGGTGCCGCGGTGGAAGAAGAAGACCTGGTGATCCAGCGCCTGATGCCGGCGGATGCATTGCGCGTGCGGGGCCGCCACAACGCGGCGAACGCGATGGCGGCGCTGGCGCTCACCACGGCCATCGGCTGCCCCATTGCGCCCATGCTCCACGGTCTGCGCGAGTACACCGGCGAGCCGCACCGGGTCGAGTTCGTCGCGGCCGTCGACGGCATCGAGGCCTATGACGACAGCAAGGGCACCAACGTGGGCGCGACCGTGGCGGCGCTTGCCGGGCTGGGCGCCGACAAGGCCCCGTCGCGACTCGTCGTGATCCTGGGCGGTGACGGCAAGGGGCAGGACTTCTCTCCGCTGCGCGCGCCGGTCGAGCGCCATGCGCGCGCCGTGGCCACCATCGGCCGCGACGCCGCCGCCATCGAAGCCGTGCTGGTTGACTGCAGCGTCCCCGTGCAGCGGCACGACAGCCTCGAGTCCGCCACGCGTTGGGCCTTCGAGCGGGCCCAGTCCGGCGACGCCGTGCTGCTGAGCCCGGCGTGCGCCAGCCTCGACATGTTCCGCAACTACGCTCACCGTGCCGACGTGTTCATCGCCGAAGTGCACGCCATCGTGGCCGACCGGGGAGGGGCCGTCGCATGAGCGCACTGGCCGAACGCCTGGGCCTGGACGCGCTGAAGGAGCGGGCTCGCGCGCTGTTCCGTCGCGACACGAGCGTGCCCATCCGCGACTGGAGCGGGCCGACCGGTACGCCGGTGCGGCTGCAAGGCTTCGACCAGCCGCTGGTCTGGATGGTGGTGGCCCTGTTGGCGCTCGGCCTGGTGATGGTGTATTCGGCGTCGGTGGCGCTGCCGGACAACCCGAAATTCACGCTCTACGCATCCACCCATTTCCTGACCCGCCACGCGATGTCGATCGTCATCGGCTTCGTCGCCGCGATCGTCATCGTGCAGTTCCCGCTCAGTCTGTGGGAACGCTATGCGCCATGGATCTTCGTCGTCACCTTGCTGGCGCTGGTGGCCGTGCTCATTCCGCACGTGGGGCGCGAGGTCAATGGCGCGCGTCGCTGGATTCCGCTCGGCGTGATGAACTTCCAGCCGTCGGAGCTCGCCAAGCTGGCCATGGCGCTGTATGCCGCCGACTACATGGTCCGCAAGATGGAGGTGAAGGAGAACTTCTTCCGCGCCGTCTTCCCGATGGCCATCGCCGTCGGCGTGGTCGGTGTGCTGCTGCTGGCCGAACCGGACATGGGCGCCTTCCTCGTCATCGCCGCCATCGCCATGGGCATCCTCTTCCTCGGCGGCGTCAATGGCCGGATGTTCCTGCTGATCACGCTGGTGCTGGTGGCCGCGTTCGTCATCATGATCTCGACGAGCCCGTGGCGGCGCGAGCGCATCTTCGCCTACCTCGATCCGTGGGACGCCAAGTACACCCTCGGCAAGGCCTACCAGCTGTCCCACTCGCTGATTGCATTCGGACGGGGCGAGATCTTCGGGCAGGGGCTCGGCTCGAGCGTCGAGAAGCTGCACTACCTGCCCGAGGCCCACACCGACTTCCTGCTCGCCGTGATCGGCGAGGAGCTCGGCTTCATCGGCGTCGCCTGCGTCATCGTGGCCTTCTTCTGGCTGTCGCGCCGGCTCTTCCACATCGGTCGCCAGGCGATTGCGCTCGACCGCGTGTTCGCCGGGCTGTTCGCCCAGGGCATCGGCATCTGGATGGGCGGCCAGGCGTTCATCAACATGGGCGTGAACCTCGGCTTGCTGCCCACCAAGGGCCTCACCTTGCCGCTGATGAGCTTCGGCGGGTCCGCCATCCTGATGAACCTTGTGGCCTTGGCGATCGTGGTGCGGGTGGACATCGAGAACCGGCAGCTGATGCGGGGAGGGCGGGCATGAGCGCGCGCCACCTCGTCATCATGGCCGCGGGCACCGGCGGGCACGTGATTCCCGGCCTGGCCGTCGCGCGCGAGATGCAGCAACGCGGCTGGACCATCAGCTGGCTGGGCACCACCCACGGCATGGAAAACAAGCTCGTGCCGCCGGCGGGCATTCCGATGGACAACATCACCTTCAGCGGCCTGCGCGGCAAGGGCATGGTGCACACCCTGACCGGTGGCGTGCGCATGCTGGGCGCCTTCGGCAGCTGCCTGCGCATCCTGCGCGCGCGCCGCGCCTCGGCCGTGCTCGGCATGGGCGGCTACGTGTGTTTTCCCGGCGGCGTGATGGCCGCGCTGCTCGGCAAGCCGCTGATGCTCGTGAATGCCGATGCCGCCTTGCTGATGAGCAACAAGGCCCTGCTGCCGGTGGCGGACCGCATCGGCTTCGGCTTCGATGGCCGTGCGGCTGCGAGCACCCGCGGCGCCCTGGTCACCGGCAATCCGGTGCGGGCGGAGATCGAATCCTTGCCGGCGCCCGAGCAGCGCTTCGCGGGCCGCACCGGTCCCTTGCGCATGCTGGTCGTGGGCGGAAGCCTCGGCGCACGCGTGTTGAACGACACGGTGCCGCAGGCGCTCGCGCTGCTGCCGCCCGACCAGCGTCCGCGCATCACCCACCAGACGGGCCAGGCCAACCTCGCCGCCGTGCAAGCGGGATACGCCTCCATGAGCCTGGAAGCCGAAGTGCTTCCGTTCATCGACAACATGGCCGAGCGCCTGGCCGACTGCGACCTGATCCTCTGCCGGGCCGGTGCCGTCACGGTCAGCGAACTGTGCGCGGCCGGCGTGGCCGGCGTGCTGGTGCCGCTGATCGTGAGCACCACCAGCCACCAGCGCGACAACGCCGAATGGCTGGCCTCTCACGATGCCGGCCTGCACCTGCCCCAGGCCGACTTCAGCCCGCGTGCGCTGGCCGACCTGCTGGCTGGCCTGAACCGCGAACGGCTGCTGGCCATGGCCACACGGGCCCGCGGGCTGGCGCGCCCGCACGCCGCCGCTCGCGTGGCCGACGAACTCGAGAAGCTGACCGCATGAAGCACGCCGTCAAACACATCCACTTCGTGGGCATCGGGGGTGCCGGCATGAGCGGCATCGCCGAGATCCTGCACAACCTTGGCTACGCGGTCTCCGGCTCTGACCAGAGCGACAACGCCGTCACGCGACGCCTTGCCTCGCTGGGCATGAAGGTGCACGTCGGGCACGACGCCGCGCACATCGCCGGGGCCGAAGCCGTGGTCACCTCCACGGCCGTCAAGGGCGACAACCCGGAGGTCATCGCGGCACGCGCCCGGCGGGTGCCGGTGGTGCCGCGGGCCGTGATGCTCGCCGAGCTGATGCGCCTGAAGCAGGGCATCGCGATCGCCGGGACCCACGGCAAGACCACGACCACCTCGCTCGTGACCAGCGTGCTGGCCGAAGCGGGGCTCGACCCGACCTTCGTGATCGGCGGGCGTCTGAATGCGGCGGGGGCCAACTCCCGCCTGGGTTCCGGCGACTACATCGTCGTCGAGGCCGACGAGTCCGATGCGTCGTTCCTGAACCTGCTGCCCGTGCTGGCCGTCGTCACCAACATCGACGCAGACCACATGGACACCTACGGCCACGACCTGAGCCGCCTGAAGAGCGCGTTCGTCGAGTTCCTGCACCGCATGCCGTTCTACGGTGCCGCGGTCCTGTGCGGCGACGACCCCGGGGTCCGTTCCATCATTCCGATGGTGTCGCGGCCGGTGGTCACCTACGGTTTCGGAGAGGACGTGCAGGTGCGGGCGGTCAACGTGCAGGCCCTCGCCGGCGGGCAGATGCGCTTTACCGTGCAGCGCCGCAACGGTGTGGTCCTGCCCGACCTGGAGGTGACGCTCAACCTGCCGGGCGAGCACAACGTGCTCAATGCCCTCGCGGTGGTGGCAGTGGCCACGGAGCTGGAGTTGCCGGACGCCCCGATCGTCAAGGCCCTGGGTGAGTTCCATGGCGTCGGTCGCCGTTTCCAGCGCTATGGCGACCACCCGGCGCCCGCCGGCGGGCAGTTCACCCTCATCGACGACTACGGCCACCATCCAGTGGAGATGGCCGCTGTCATCGCCGCGGCGCGCGGGGCGTTCCCGGGTCGCCGGCTCGTGATCGCCTTCCAGCCGCACCGCTACACCCGCACGCGCGACTGCTTCGAGGACTTCGTGAAGGTGATGGGCCGTGCGGATGCGGTGCTGCTCGGCGAGGTGTACGCCGCCGGCGAGGCCCCGATCGTCGCGGCGGACGGCCGCTCCCTGGCCCGCGCCCTGCGCGTGGCCGGCAAGGTCGACCCCATCTTCGTCGACGACATCGCGCAGATGCCGTCGGCCATCCTCGAACACGCCCGCGACGGCGACGTCGTGATCTCCATGGGCGCCGGCACCATCGGCTCGGTGCCGGCCCAGGTCCTCGAACTTCTCAAGGAGGCTGCATGACTACCTCACCGGATGTGTTGGCCCTCGGCCGCGTGGCCGTGCTCATGGGTGGCAGTTCGGCGGAGCGGGACATCTCGCTCATGTCGGGCAACGGCGTGCTGGCCGCATTGCAGTCGCAAGGCGTCGACGCGCACGCCTTCGATCCGTCGTTGCAGGACCTGTCCGAGCTGAAGCGCCAGGGCTTCGACCGCTGCTTCATCGCGCTGCACGGCCGCCACGGCGAAGACGGCACGGTGCAGGGCGCCCTGGAACTGATGGGCATTCCGTACACCGGCTCCGGCGTAATGGCTTCCGCCATCGCCATGGACAAGGTGATGACCAAGCGGGTGTGGGTGGCCGAAGGCCTGCCGACTCCCCGCTACGTTCGCCTGGCGCCAGAGGAGCAGGATGCCGCGCGCGTGAACGCGGTGCCGGGCGAGCTCGGGTTGCCGCTCATCGTGAAGCCGCCGCGCGAGGGATCCTCCATCGGCGTCACGAAGGTCACGAAGGACTCGGAGATGCTCGGCGCCGTGACGCTGTCGGCCAAGTACGACCCCGACGTGCTGTGCGAGGAGTTCATCGACGGCGAAGAGGTGACCTGCCCGGTGCTGGGCACCGGACCGCAGGCGCGGGCACTGCCGGTGATCCGGATCGCGGCCCCCGATGGGTCCTACGACTACCAGAACAAGTACTTCACCGACGTCGTCCAGTACCACTGCCCGAGCGGCTTGCCGGACGCCGAGGAGCGGGAGATCCAGCGCATCGTCGTCGCCGCCTACCGCACCCTGGGCTGCCGCGGCTGGGGACGTGCGGACCTGATGATCCGCAAGAGCGACCGCAAGCCTTTCCTGCTCGAGATCAACACCTCGCCCGGCATGACCTCGCACTCGCTCGTCCCGATGTCGGCCAAGGCCGCCGGCATCAGCTACGAGCAGTTGTGCGTGCAGCTGCTGGCCACCGCCGCCCTGGACTCCACCACCTGACGTCATGGTCCGCCGCGCCAACTTCGCCAACCCCGCCGCGCAGGACGACGCGCGCGAGCGCCCGTTCGACGTGCGCCTGCTGAACATCACCGCCTCGGTGCTGTTCGGCGCGGCCGCGCTGATCGGTGCGGTGGGTGTGGTGACGTGGCTGGTGCGGCAACCGGTGTTCGATGTGCGCGCGATCCGGGTGGAGGGGGACGTGACGCGCAACAGCGTGTCCACCATCCGCACCAACGCCCTGCCGCACCTCATCGGCAACTACTTCTCGCTCGACCTGGCCGAAGGCCAGCGGGCCTTCCAGAACGTGCCCTGGGTGCGGCAGGCCGTGGTGCGCCGCGTGTGGCCGAACCGGTTGAGCGTCGCCCTCGAAGAGCACCGTGCGGCCGCGCTGTGGAGCATGGAGGAGGGCAGTGATCGCCTGGTCAACACCTTCGGCGAGGTCTTCCAGGCCAACATCGGCGACGTCGAGGACGAAGGGCTGCCCACCTTGCAGGGGCCCGAGGGCACGGCCCCGCTCGTGCTGTCAGCCTACCACCGCCTGAGCCCCGTCTTCCAGCGGCTGGAGCTGCGCATCCAGACGCTGGCGATGAGCGGGCGGGGCTCCTGGCGCGCCGGTTTCGACAACGGGGCCGAGGTCGAGCTGGGCCGGGGAACGGAAGACGAGCTCGTGGCCCGAACCGAGCGCTTCGTGGGCACGGTGGGCCAGGTGATCGCGCGCTACCAGCGTCCGCTCGTCTTCGCCGACCTGCGCCACAACCAGGGCTATGCCCTGCGGCTCAAGGGCATCACCACGACGACGCAGGCCGCCGCAGCCGGCGCGCCCGCAGCAAGAAACTGAGAGAGAACATGGCCAAAGAATACAAAGACCTCGTGGTGGGACTCGACATCGGCACGGCCAAGGTCATGGCCGTGGTGGCCGAGGTGCTGCCCGACGGCGAGCTCCGCGTCGCCGGTCTCGGCATCGCGGCGGCACACGGTCTCAAGCGGGGCGTGGTGGTCAACATCGACGCGACCGTGCAGTCCATCCAGCAGGCGCTGAAGGAGGCCGAGATGATGGCCGACTGCAAGATCACGCGCGTCTACACCGGCATCACCGGCAGCCACATCCGCGGCCAGAACAGTACCGGCATGGTCATCGTGCGCGACAAGGAAGTGACGCCGGTCGACGTGGCGCGGGTGGTGGAGACGGCCAAGGCCATCAACATCCCGAACGACCAGCGGCTGCTGCTGGTGGAACCGCAGGAGTTCGTGATCGACGGCCACGAGGTGAAGGAGCCGATCGGCATGAGCGGTGGACGCCTGGAGGTCAAGGTGCACATCGTGACCGGCGCGCAGAGCGCTGCCGAGAACATCATCAAATGCGTGCGGCGCTGCGGCCTGGAAGTCGACCAGCTCGTGCTGAACCCGAGCGCGTCGAGCCACGCCGTGCTGACGGACGACGAAAAGGACCTGGGCGTGGCGCTGGTCGACATCGGTGCAGGCACGACGGACGTCGCCATCTTCACCGACGGCGCCATCCGCCACACCGCGGTGATTCCGATCGCGGGCGACCTCATCACGAGCGACATCGCCATGGCGCTGCGCACGCCGACGAAGGACGCCGAGGAGATCAAGGTCGAGTACGGCGTGGCCAAGCAGCTGCTGGCCGACCCCTCCGAGCAGCTCGAAGTGCCGGGCCTCGGTGACCGGGCACCCCGCATGCTGAGCCGGCAGGCGCTGGCCGGCGTGATCGAGCCGCGGGTCGAGGAGATCTTCTCGCTCGTGCACCAGGTGATCCGCGAAAGCGGGTACGAGGAGCTGCTGTCGAGCGGCATCGTGCTCACCGGTGGCGCCGCCGTCATGCCGGGCATGGTGGAACTCGCCGAGGACATCTTCCTCAAGCCGGTGCGCAAGGGCATCCCGACCTACCACGGCGCGCTGCACGACATGGTGGCGAGCCCGCGCTCGGCCACCGTCATGGGCCTGCTTGACGAAGCCCGCCTCGGCCGCACCCGCGGCATGAAGGCGGCTCAGCAGGCGGGCTCCGTGAAAACGCTTTTTGGTCGCCTCAAGGACTGGTTCCTGGGCAACTTCTAGAACACAACCCCGACGGACGCGGACATGAGCACCAACATCTGTGAAAGCCTGGGTTGTCACCTGCTGGAGAGCCGGGGGCCGCCAGCAAGACGACGGGAGAAGACCGCGGGGTCCGGCTAGACGCGAACCCCACCACAGCGGCACGAAGAAGTTTCAAAGATCGACTTTCCAGTCAACGGCAACTGCAACCCCGAATGGAGTGAACAACATGGCAATCGAAATGATCGAAGAATTCGACCTGGGCACCAAGATCAAGGTCATCGGCGTGGGTGGCGGCGGCGGCAACGCGGTCGACCACATGATTGCGCAAGGCGTTCAAGGCGTCGAATTCATCTGCGCGAACACCGATGCGCAGGCCCTCAACCGCTCGACGGCTCACCACCTGATCCAGCTGGGCTCCACCGGCCTCGGCGCCGGCGCCAAGCCGGAGGCCGGCCGCGCCGCTGGCGAAGAGGCCGTGGACCGCATCCGCGAGGCCATTGCCGGCTCGAACATGCTCTTCATCACCGCCGGCATGGGCGGCGGCACCGGCACGGGCGCCGCACCCGTGATCGCCCGCGTGGCCAAGGAGATGGGCATCCTGACCGTCGGCGTGGTCACCAAGCCTTTCGACTTCGAAGGCAACCGGCGCATGAAGGCGGCCGACACGGGTCTGGCCGAACTCGAAGCGAACGTCGACTCGCTGATCGTCATCCTGAACGACAAGCTGCTCGACGTGCTGGGCGACGACGTGACCCAGGACCAGGCGTTCGCGCACGCCAACGACGTGCTGCGCAACGCCGTGGGCGGCATCAGCGACATCATCCACATCCCCGGCCTCGTGAACGTCGACTTCGAGGACGTGAAGACGGTGATGAGCGAGCCGGGCAAGGCGATGATGGGCACGGCCGTGGCGAGCGGTCCGGACCGCGCGGCCAAGGCAGCCGAAGGCGCCGTGGCCTGCCCGCTGCTCGAGGGCATCGACCTCTCCGGCGCGCGTGGCGTGCTGGTGCTGATCGCCGCCGGCCGCAGCACGTTCAAGTTGAGCGAGTCGCGCAACGCGATGAACTGCATCCGCCGCTACGCCGCTGACGACGCCCATGTGATCTATGGCACCGCCTACGACGAAAGCCTGGGCGACCAGCTGCGCGTCACGGTGATTGCCACGGGCCTGAGCCCGGCCCGCCGCCAGCAGGCTCCGATCAGCGTCGTGCACACCCAAGCCGTGCAACGCACCGGGACCGACAACCTGCCGGTGCTGAACCAGCCGGTGCATGCCGCGAGCGGCGGCGTGTCGCACGACTACAGCAGCCTGTCGGTGCCAAGCGTGTGGCGCAACGGTCGCACGGCCGCGGCCAAGGTCGACGCGCTCGCCAGCCACGGCATGGACGAGATCGAGATCCCGGCCTTCCTGCGCAAGCAGGCTGACTGACGCGGCGGGCTTCCGGCTTCGGCCGGGAGCCCATCGCTTCACCCTATGGTGACGATCGTCACCGGCATCCGCCGGTTGGCGCTCGCTCGCTTAAAATCATGGTCATGCTTGCACAACGCACCCTCAAAGCCATCACCCGCGCCGTCGGGGTCGGGGTGCATGGCGGCCAGCGCGTCGAACTGACGCTGCGTCCCGCTGCCCCTGATACCGGCATCGTGTTCCGGCGCATCGACCTGCCCGTGCCGGTCGACATTCCGGTGCGTGCCGAGACGGTGTGCGACACCCGCATGGCCACCACCATCTCGCCCGGGGGCGACCCAGGCGCCCCGAAGGTGAACACCATCGAGCACCTGCTGTCGGCTTGTGCCGGGCTCGGGCTCGACAACCTCATCGTCGACATCACGGCCGAGGAAGTGCCCATCCTCGACGGTTCGGCAGCCTCCTTTGTCTTCCTGCTCCAGAGCGCCGGCATCGAACTGCAGAACGCGCCGAAGCGCTTCCTGCGGGTGCTGAAGCCGGTCGAGATCCGGGAAGGGGAGGGGCGCGGCCTCAAGTGGGCCCGCCTCGAGCCCCACAACGGCTACACCCTCACCTTCGAAATCGACTTCGACCATCCGGCAGTCAACCAGACTGGCCAGCAGTTCACCTTCGACATGGGCTCGGGCTTCTACAAGCGCGACATCGCCCGCGCCCGCACTTTCGGCTTCACGAAGGATGTCGAACTGATGCGCTCGCGCGGCCTCGGGCTCGGCGGCAGCATGGACAACGCCATCGTGGTCGACGACTACCGGGTGCTCAATGCGGGCGGACTGCGCTACGACGACGAGTTCGTGAAGCACAAGATCCTGGACGCCATCGGCGATCTGCACGTGGCCGGGCACCCGCTCATGGCCGCCTACACCGCGTTCAAGTCGGGCCATGCGCTCAACAACAAGCTGATCCGCGCCCTCCTGGCCGACCAGACCGCCTTCGAGATCGTCAGCTTCGAAGACGAGCGGGACGCGCCGGCCGGCCTGGCCGCACTGGCTCCCGCCTGGTGATCGGCCGGCATGCTGATCGCACGCTGGATCTTTCTTCTTCTGGGCGTGGCGGCCATCGTCAGCTTCGCCCTGTACATTGGCACGGGACAGGCGCGGTACCGCCGCTTCGGACTCGTGATCCTCAAGTGGTCCGTGATCGCGGGCCTGGCCTTCTTCGCGGTGCTGATCCTCGAGCGGCTGGCGCTGCTCGTGTGAAGGCGCGCGACCTGAATCAAGAACCACTACACACCGAACGCGCGAACGAATGGTCATCTTCAGCTGGGTCGTCCTGGGTCTGGCAGGCTTGCTGCTGCTGTGCAGCGGCATCAGCTGGGCCGTCTACGTCGCCAACGAGGACTCCGACTGGCGTCGCCTGGCGCTGAAGCTGTTCCGCTTCTCGATGGTTCTGGTGCTGTTGTTCGTCAACGTCATGATCTACGCCCACATCGTCGACGGGCTCACCGGCTGAGGGACGACGCGTTCGGGCCCGGTGCTTGCTAGAAAGTGACACTTTCCCGTGTTCCAGGTAACCAGAACGTCCATGAACCTCAGAGCCCTCTCGCCCTCGATCTCTCGCCGCCCGTGGGTCGCGCTGACCCTGTGCCTTCTGTCCTTCAGCACCGCCGCGCAGACCCCGCCCCCGCCGCCGGCCACGCCCGCGCCCACCGCGGCGCCGGCCGCCAGCGCGCCGGTTCAGGTGCCGCGTGAATACGTGCTCGGCCCGGGAGACTTGGTCAAGGTCACGGTCTACCAGAACCCTGATCTCTCCCTTGAAGCGCGCGTGGCCGAGGACGGCACGGTGCGCTATCCCCTGCTGGGCCCGGTCAAGCTCGGCGGCATGAGTGTGACGGCGGCCGAGAAGACGATCGCCGATGGGTTGCGCAACGGCAATTTTCTGAAGTCCCCGCAAGTGAACGTGGTGGTGGCCCAGGTACGCGGCCACCAGGTCTCGGTGCTCGGGCAGGTGAACCGCCCGGGGCGCTATCCCATTGAAACGGCCGGCCTCAAATTGAGCGACCTCGTCGCCCTGGCCGGAGGCGTGACCGCCGCCGGCAGTGAAACGGTCACCTTGTCCGGCACACGCGACGGTAAAGCTTTCCGGCAGGAGGTCGATCTGCCCTCACTCTTCAGCGGTCGACCCGGTACGGAAGACCCGGTCGTGATGAACGGCGACTCGATCTTCATCGACCGCATGCCGACCTTCTACATCTATGGCGAAGTGCAGCGCGGTGGCCAACTGCGCCTCGAGCGCGGCATGACCATCATGCAAGCCCTGGCAGCCGGCGGCGGTCTCACCCAGCGCGGCACCAAGCGCGGCCTGCAGTTGCACCGGCGCGATGCCGCGGGCAAGGTCAACATCTCGGAGCCGTCCATGGACACGCCGCTGCTTCCCGGCGACATCATCTACGTGCGCGAAAGCATCTTCTGATGAGCGCGATCCGGGCTGCTGCGCGGTGGCCCGGATCTTGCCATTGGCTGCTCGGGAAAAACCCTGAGACACCCGCCGGCCCATGAGGCCAGGCGGGTCCATGAAATCCAACGTAAGGCGAGGTCGTTGATGTCCCCATCCATTTCCGTGTTGCCCGTCGTGATGGCCGGCGGCAGCGGCACACGGCTCTGGCCGCTGTCCCGTGCCGGCTTTCCGAAGCAGTTTCTCGTGCTGTCGGGCAACCGGAGCCTGTTCCAGCAAGCCGTGGCGCGTCTGGCCGCACTCGGCGACAACGACATCGCCATCGGGGATCCCCTGGTGGTCGGCAATGAGGAGCATCGCTTCCTCGTGCTCGATCAGTTGCGTGAAGCCCGTGTCAGTCCCCGCGCCTTGCTGCTCGAGCCGGTAGGACGCAACACGGCGCCTGCCCTCACGCTGGCCGCGCTGCAAGCCCTCGAAGACGGCCAGGATCCCGTGCTGGTGGTGAGCCCGGCCGACCAGACCGTCACCGACCCGGAAGCCTTCACCCGCTCCCTGCAGAAGGCCATTCGCCTGGCCGCCCAAGGCTCGATCGCCATCCTGGGCGTCACCCCCGACCGCCCGGAGACCGGCTACGGCTACATCCGCAGCACGCCCGGTGAAGGCGCCGACCGTGTCGCCCAGTTCGTCGAGAAACCGGACGAGGCCACGGCGCAGCGCTACATCGCCGAGGGCGACTACAGCTGGAACAGCGGCATGTTCGTGTTGAAGGCGTCGGTGTGGCTCGAAGCGCTGCGCCACTTCCAGCCGGCCATGGTCGAGGCCACCGAGAAGGCGTGGGCTGCCCGCGCTGTCGACGCGCAGTTCGTGCGCCCCGGCAAGGCGGAATTTGCCGCCGTGCCGTCGGATTCCGTCGACTATGCCGTGATGGAGCGCTGCCCCGGCAGTAAATTTGACATTTGCATGGTCAGCCTTGCGGCAGGCTGGAACGATCTCGGCGCCTGGGACGCGGTATGGCAAGTCGCCGAGAAGGACGCCGACGGCAATGCCAAGGTGGGTGACGTCATGATGCACGACTCGCAGAACACCCTGGTCCATGCCAGCAGTCGTCTCGTCAGCGTCGTTGGCCTGAAGGACGTGGTCGTCGTCGAGACCGCAGATGCGGTGATGGTGGCCGACCGCGCGCACAGCCAGGAAGTCAAGAAGATCGTCGGGCAGCTCGGCGCAGCCGAACGGCACGAGCACACGCTGCACCGCAAGGTGTACCGCCCGTGGGGCTGGTACGACAGCATCGACGCCGGCCCTCGCTTTCAGGTCAAGCGCATCATGGTCAAGCCGGGTGCGACCCTGAGCCTGCAGATGCACCACCACCGCGCCGAGCACTGGATCGTCGTCACCGGCACGGCCGAGGTGACCTGCGGCGACAAGAAGATCCTGCTCAGCGAGAACCAGAGCACCTACATCCCGCTCGGCCAGACACACCGTCTGGCCAACCCCGGCAAGGTGGACCTCGAGATCATCGAAGTCCAGTCGGGCAGCTACCTCGGGGAGGACGACATCGTCCGCTTCGAAGACACGTACGGCCGAACCGGCTGACCCTCAACGTCCCCGCTGCGAGCTTCAGGCACTCGGCCCCCGGCGATGTGCCTGGCTGCGGCATTCGCGAAATCCAAGGAGAACTTCTCTCATGACCAAAGCGATGATTCTGGCCGCCGGCCAGGGAACGCGGGTACGACCGCTGACAAAGCAACTGCCGAAGCCGATGATTCCCATCCTCGGCAAGCCCGTGCTCGAGTACCTGATCGAGCACCTGGCGCGCTACGGCGTGCGCGACATCATGATCAACGTCGCCCACTACCACTGGAAGATCGAGAACTACTTCGGCAACGGCCATCGCTGGAACGTGAACATCGGCTACTCGTTCGAAGGCGTTCGCGAGCACGGCGACATCATTCCGAAGCCGATGGGCTCGGCCGGCGGCATGCGCCGCATCCAGGACCACAGCGGCTTCTTCGACGAGACCACGATCGTCGTCTGCGGCGACGCCATCATCGACCTGGACATCCAGGCCGCCGTCTTCGAGCACAAGACGAAGAAGGCGATGGCCAGCGTCGTGGCGCTCGACGTGCCGCGCGAGCAAGTGAAGAACTACGGCATCGTGGTCGCCGACAAGGAAGGCCGCATCACCCAGTTCCAGGAAAAGCCGTCGCCGGAGGAGGCCCTGTCCACCCTCGCGAGCACGGGCATCTACCTGTTCGAGCCGCAGGTGCTCGAACTCGTGCCGAAGGACAAGGTCTTCGACATCGGCAGTGAACTCTTCCCGCTGATGGCCGAGCAGGGCCTGCCGTTCTACGCCCAGAAGCGCCACTTCAACTGGATCGACATCGGCCGCGTGACCGACTACTGGGCGGTGTGCCAGCGCGTGCTTCGCGGCGAAGTCGCCCAGATGGACATGCCCGGCACCGAGGTGCGCCCGGGCGTGTGGGTCGGGCTCAACACCCGCGTGAACTGGGACAAGGTGAACGTCACCGGCCCGGTGTACATCGGTTCCGGCGTGAGCGTCGAGGACGGCGCGACCATCGAGGGCCCGGCCTGGCTGGGTCACGGCTGCGTCATCCGCAAGAACAGCCGCCTCGTCCGAAGCATCCTGTTCGACTACACCCGCCTCTCCGAAGGCGCGGTGTTCGAGGACCTGATCGCCTCGCCGCAGTATGTGGTGGACCGCACCGGCCACACCACCTATCCGGGCGAAGAGACCAGCACCCTGCGCTGGGGCGACGCCCGGGCCTGACCGGCAGCAGTGGCGGCGGCCCGGTCGGGCCGCCGATGGCCCGGTGCCCTCAGGGGCCGAGAGCCGTTCCGGCCGCTCGGTCGCGGAGGCCGGAGTGACCCGCCATGGGCCTACCGGTCGCCGGACGGATTCAACGGCATGGCAGCAGTGCTGCGCGACATGAAAAAGGCCGCCCTCGGGCGGCCTTCTCATTGGCGCAGCGGGTGGCTCAGCGCAAGGTCCACTGCAGGTTGCAGGTGGCCGCCGTGGCGTCGAACGGGTAGGTGGTGCTCACGTCGTCGCCCTGCACCGAGCGCTCCTCGTGCATCACCCTGCACCCGACCGCCAGGCCGCGGAGCGGCTTGTAGTTGACGCCGAGCGAGATGGCCGTCAGCCGGTCGCGCGCGGTGCGAGCGTCGGTGGTAGAGGTGGTGCCGTCGCTCAGGGTGAAGGCGTTGTCGAGCTTGCGCCGGCTGTGGTTCACGCCGGCGTTGACGGAGATCTTCGAGGTCGCGTCCCAGAAGGCGCGCAGGCCCACGCTGTCGCGCACCTGGGTGTCGCTCGATTCGGTGAGGAGGCCGAGGTCGGTGTCGCTGCGCCCGGCGCTGCTGTCGCGCGAGTAGTGCATGCGAAGCCGCGTCTTGCCGGTCAGCGTCCAGTCGTAACCCACCAGGCCGGTGACATAGCGCCGGTCGCGCTGGCCCTGCACCGAGTGTTCCTCACGGGTCGAGCTGATGCGCCCATCGAACTTGCTGTTGCTGGTGGGCACCCACGTCATGGAGAGGTCCACGTCGTCACGGTTGAACTCGTCAGCCTGGCGAACCCCGCCTGCTCCCAGGAAATTGGGGTACTCGCCATCGGTGCGGCGCACGCCGATGCGGGCGCTCCACAGGTCGCTCGGAGCAACGCTCAGGCCGACGTGGGCAGCACCCTGCTGCACGTCCCGGTTCGACAGCGACTCGAGGGAATGCGAGGCGCGCTCGTACGAGTAGCCACCGTCGAGGGTGAGCAGCGTCACCACGCCGACCCGGGCCCGCACCGCGGCTCCGGTCACGTGGAGCAAGTCCTTGCTTTGCTGCGTGCCTTCCGGCGTGCTCAGGTCGTAGCGGTTGAGGCTGCGTCGGTCGTAGGCCACGACGTCGCCCGAGAGCCGCTCGACCGACGCCCAATCCAGCTGCAGCCGGGTGTTGTGGTCGGTGTTGTTGAGCTGCTTGTTGTTCTTGAACCGGTTGGCGTTCACGGCAGCCGAGGCATTCAGCCGCATGCGGCCGAAGGGCTGGTCGATGCCGGCGAGCAGACCCGTGGACGAAATGATGTCCCGCGAGGCCGGCTGCGAGTCGGGAGACCGGAAGACGTTCCAGTCACCCGTCACGGCCTGGTTGACACCGAAGTAGTAGGGGCTCGGGTCGTCCTGGGCGAAGGCGGGCAGGCAGCACAGCACGGCGGCGAGGCCGCCGACCGAACGGAGGAGGGAGGAGGTTGTCTGTGTCATGTCTTCTTCTGGAACACCAACGGAGCCGTCCCAAAAGCAAGCCCCATGCCGTGAAGTGCGCAACCTGTCACGGTTTGGGCAGTGTACCCACGACCCCCGAGACGAACCAGTTCATCGTGGCCAGGGCGCCATCGCTGATGGTGCCGCCGGTCTGGCGCTCGCGGCCCGACTGATCGATCAGTCGTCCGGAAAAAGGGTGGAAGCGACCGGCAATGATGTCGGCCTCGCGTGCACGCACCGCCTTCGCCACCGGTGCCGGGACGTCCGGATGGAATGGCGCCAGCACCACGAAGCCGTCCTTCATGCCGCCCCAGACGGGCACCGGCTGCCAGCGGCCGTCCAGGACAGCGCGTGCCACGCGCGTGTAGTACGGACCCCACTGGTGGGTGACCGCGGTGAGTTGAGCGTCGGGCGCGAAACGGCGCATGTCGCTCTGGTAGCCCACCATGCGCACCCCCTTCTCCTGCGCCGTCTGGGCGACGGCGGCCGAGCCACTGTGGTTGGTCAGCACGTCGGCCCCCTGGGCGACGAGGGCCAGCGCGGCTTCGCGTTCGCGGGGCGGGTCGAACCAGGTCTGCAGCCAGAGCACCCGGACCTGGGCATCGGCCCGTGCGGCCCGCATGCCGAGGGTGAAGGCGTTGATGCCCTGGATCACCTCGGGTACCGGAAACCCGGCCACATAGCCGGCGACACCGCTCTTGCTCATCTTGCCGGCGAGGTAGCCCGCGAGGTAGCGACCCTCGTAGTAGCGGGCGTTGTAGGTGTTGACGTTTGGCGCCGTGCGGTACCCGCCTGCGTGCTCGAAGCGCACGTCCGGGTGGTCGGCGGCGACGCGAAGCGTGGGCTCCAGGTAGCCGAAGCTGGTCGCGAAGACCAGCTTGTGGCCCTGGCTGGCGAGGTCGCGCAGCACGCGCTCGGACTCCGCGCCTTCGGGCACCGACTCGACCGCGGTGGTGGTCACCAGGCCGCCCAGCGCCTTCTCCATGGCGCGCCGGCCAAGCTCATGCTGGTGGGTCCATCCGGCCTCGCCGACGGGGCTGACATAGACGAACGCCACGGGGAGGGGAGGCTTCACGGCAGGGCTCTGTGCCTGGGCCGCCAGGGAAAGCGTCGCCGCAGCGACAAGCGCGACCAGCCCATGGCTGGCGCGAGCGAGGTTTTTGAACATGGTGTTCCTCTACATGGCCCCGGGATGAATGGAAACAGAAACGCCTGCGGGGGCACGCAGGCGCTCGGGACGGGCATTGTCGCAGACGGCGGCCCTCAGGGCCCGCCGGAACCTGGCAGATCAGCTGGCGGCGCGCTCGAACACCGCATCGAGCCGGTCACGCCAACGGCCCTTGGTGTCGCCGTCGACGAAGCTTGCGTCGAAGCTGTTGCGCGCCAGCGTGTGGGCATGGCGGGCGTTCAATTGCGGCAGCGCCGCGAAGGCTTCGAGGAAGTTCTGGTTGATGTAGCCGCCGAAGTAGGCCGGGTCGTCCGAGTTCACCGTGGCGCAGAGGCCCGCGTCCAGCAAGGTCGCGAGGTTGTGGTCGGCCATGGTGCCGACCACGCACAGCTTCACGTTGGACAAGGGGCAGACCGTGAGCGGAATCCGCTGCGCGGCCAGGCGCGCCACCAGCGCAGGGTCTTCGACGCAGCGCACGCCATGGTCGATGCGCTCGACGTTCAGCACGTCGAGCGCCGCACGGATGTACTCGGCCGGGCCTTCTTCCCCGGCGTGCGCCACGAGGCGCAGGCCCAGTTCACGGCAGCGTGCGAAGACACGGGCGAACTTCTCCGGCGGGTTGCCTCGTTCGCCGCTGTCCAGGCCCACCCCGGTGATCCGGTCCAGGTACGGCGTCGCCTGCGCCAAGGTGTCGAACGCCGCTTCCTCGCTCAGGTGGCGCAGGAAGCACATGATCAGCAGGGCGCTCACGCCGAGCTCCTCGCGGGCCGTCTGGCAGGCGCGCGTCAGGCCGTTGATGACCGTCTCGAATGGAACGCCGCGGTCGGTGTGCGTCTGCGGGTCGAAGAACAACTCGGCATGCACGACGTTGTCGGCGGCCGCGCGGCGGAAGTACGCCATCGCCATGTCGAAGAAGTCGTCCTCCTTCAGCAGCACGCTGGCACCGGCGTAGTAGATGTCGAGGAAGCTCTGCAGGTCGGTGAAGGCGTAGGCCGCGCGCAGCGCCTCCACGCCGGGATAGGGCAGCGTCACGCCATTGCGTTCGGCCAGCGCGAAGATCAGTTCCGGCTCGAGCGAACCCTCGATGTGGATGTGCAGTTCGGCCTTGGGCATGGCCTGCAGCAGCGCGGGCAGGCGATCGCGGGGGAGGGTGTCGAGGAGGGTCGGGTTCATGGCGTGCTCCGCAGCAGGGTGGCCGGTCGGGTGGCCAGGACAGAAATTCGGCCCCGAAGGGCCGCAGGCCGCACGAGGCGGCCTGCGGCAGGGGGTGCAACGGCGAGAAGCTTACTTGCCCGGCACCTTGCCTTCCACGCCCTTGACGTAGAAGGTGATGCCGCTCAGGAACTTGTCGTCGGCGATCTGGTCGGCCTTCAGCACTTCCTTGCCGTCGGAGCCCATGATCGGGCCCTTCCAGATGGAGAAGGAGCCGTCCTTCAGACCCGCTTTCACGGTTTCGACCTTCGCCTTGATCTCCGCCGGCACCTTGTCGGAGATGGACACGATGTCGATGGCGCCTTCCTTCACGCCCCACCACGCGCTCCCCGTCTTCCAGCTGCCGTCGAGCGCTTCGCCCGTGGCCTTGATGTAGTACGGTGCCCAGTTGATGATCGCCGAGGCCAGGTGCGCCTGCGGGCCGTACGACGTCATGTCGCTGTCCCAGCCGAAGGCGTACTTGCCCTTGCTCTCGGCCGCCTTGAGCACGGCGTTGGAGTCGGTGTTCTGCATCAGCACGTCAGCGCCACCATTGATGAGCGAGGTGGCCGCTTCCGATTCCTTCGGCGGGTTCAGCCATTCGTTCACCCACACCACCTTGGTCTTCACCTTCGGGTTCACGCTCTGCGCGCCCAGGGTGAAGGAGTTGATGTTGCGGATGACCTCGGGAATGGGCACCGAGCCGACCACGCCCAGCGTGTTCGACTTGGTCATCGCGCCGGCGATGATCCCGGCCATGTATGCGCCTTCATACGTGCGGCTGTCGTAGGTGCGCACGTTCTCGGCGGTCTTGAAACCGGTGGCGTGCTCGAAGCGCACGTCCTTCAGGTCGGGGGCCGCCTTGAGGATGGGCTCCATGTAGCCGAAGGTGGTCCCGAAGATCAGCTTGGCACCCTGCTGGGCCTGGTCGCGGAAGACGCGCTCCGCATCGGCACCTTCCGGCACGCTTTCGACATAGCTCGTCGTGATGCGGTCGCCGAATTCCTTCTCCAGTTCCTTGCGTGCGTTGTCGTGGGCGAAGGTCCAGCCGCCGTCGCCGATGTTGCCCACGTAGACGAACGCCACCTTGAGGGGTTCCGGCTTCGCGGGCGCCGCGGCGGCTGCGGACGCCGGTTCGGCCGGGGCCGGGGCGGCCGCACTGTCGTCGGCCTTCTTGCCACAGCCCACCAGGGCGGCCGTGGCCGCGATGGTGGACCATCCTGCGATCGACAGCAGGGCACGTTTCGAGAGGTGGGTCATGTGTACTCCAGGAAAGATTCGGATCAAGGCGAAGGCAGGCGTTGGAACAAGTGATGGAACCACTGCAGGTCGGTGTCAGCCCCCGGGCGAGAAGGGCTTGCCCAGCGACGCCGGCATGTTGACGCGGATCCACGCGGCATTGCGGGAGATCAGCACCAGCACGACGATGGTCGCCAGGTAGGGCAGCATGCTGAGCACCTGACTGGGCACGTCCACCCCTTCGCCCTGCAGGTGGAACTGCAGCATTGTCACCCCGCCGAACAGGTAGGCGCCGAGCAATACCCGTGCCGGACGCCACGTCGCGAACGTGGTCAGGGCCAATGCGATCCAGCCCTTACCGGCCACCATGCCCTCCACCCACAGCGGCGTGTACACCACCGAGATGTAGGCGCCCGACAGGCCGCACAGCGCGCCGCCCGCCACCACCGCGGCCAGGCGGATGCGCCGCACCGGATAGCCCAGCGCATGTGCCGATTCGGGGGACTCCCCGACGGCCCGCAGCACCAGTCCGGCGCGTGACCGGTAGAGGAACCAGGCCAGCGCGAGCGTCAGCATGATGGCCACGTAGACAAGCGGATGCTGGCGCAGCAGGGCCGTGCCGACGAAGGGCAGGTCGCCCAGGCCGAACAGGTCGTGCTGTGTGCGCGCCGGCAGCGTTTCCTTGGTGTAGCCGATGCCGAGAAAGGCCGAGAAGCCGCCGCCGAAGAGGCTCAGCGCAAGGCCGGTGGCGTACTGGTTGGTGTTGAGCCAGATGACCAGCAGGCCGAAAGCGGCGGCCATGATTGCGCCGGCGCCCATGCCGGCCGCGAAGCCGAGCCAGTCATTGCCGGTCTGCACGGCGGTGGCGAAGCCGGCGAGCGCCGCGACGAGCATCATGCCTTCGGCGCCGAGGTTCACGACGCCGGCGCGCTCGTTCAGCAGCAGGCCGAGGGCGGCGAACGCGAGCACCGTGCCGGCGCTCAGGGTGGTCGCGAGGAGCAGGGGCAGCGCGTCCATCACGCCGCCTCCACCACAGGGGCCGATGGGCTTGCCGCACGCCGGCCTCGCCAGCGCAGGCGGTGGTGCACCAGCGTGTCGCAGGCGAGCAGCGAGAACAGGAGCAGGCCCTGGAACACGCCGGTGAGCGACTTGGGCAGCCCCATGCGCGTCTGTGCGAGTTCACCACCGATGTAGAACATGCTCATCAGGATGGCCGAGAACACGATGCCCACCGGATGCAGCCGGCCGACGAAAGCCACGATGATGGCCGCGAAGCCGTACCCGGCTGGCACATAGGGGGTGAGCTGGCCTTGCGGGCCGGCCACCTCCAGTGCACCCGCCAGACCCGCCATGCCGCCCGACAGCAGCAGCGCCGTCCACAGTGCGCGCCGCGAGGAGAAACCGGCGTAGCGGGCTGCGGCCGGCGCCAGCCCGCCCACCTGCAGCTGGAAGCCCGCATAGGTTCGAAAGAGGAACACCCAGAAGATGCCCACGGCCACCAGCGCGCCCAGCACGCCGACGTTCATGCGCAACCCGGTGAAGAGCTTGGGCACTTGCGTGTCGGCAGCGAAGCGGATGGTCTGCGGGAAGTTGTAGCCGTCCGGGTCTTTCCAGGGACCGTAGACCAGGTAGCCGAGCACCAGGGTGGCCACGTAGACGAGCATGAGGCTCACGAGGATCTCGCTCGCGTTGGCCTTGTCCCGCAGAAAGGCGACCACGGCGGCCCAGGCCATGCCGCCGAGCACGCCGGCCGCCAGCACCGGCACCACGAACCAGCCGCCGATGCCCGGCTCGGCCAGCATCGCCACGCCACCGGCCGCCACGGCGCCCATGATGAACTGGCCCTCGGCACCGATGTTCCAGACGTTGGAGCGAAAGCACACGGCCAGGCCCAGCGCGATGAGCATCAGCGGCGTGGCCTTCAGGGCCAGCTCGGACAGCGCGTACCCGTTCTTCACCGGCTCGACGAAGAAGATCTGCAGGGCGCGCACCGGGTCCTTGTCGAGGAGCACGAAGAGCGCGATGCCGATCAGCGTCGTGATGACGAGCGCCAGCAGCGGTGAGGCGATGGACATCACACGGCTCGGGGCCGGGCGGGCTTCAAGTTGCAGCATGCAGGGAATTCCGTGTAATGGCGTCGGTCGAGGGCGCGTCCCAGAGTCCGGACATCCATTCGCCGATCTGCGGGCGCGTGGCCTCGCGCGTGGGAATGGCGGGGGACAGTCGACCCTTGGCGATCACGTGCAGCCGGTCGGCGACCTCGAAGAGCTCGTCGAGCTCCTCGCTCACCACCAGCACCGCACAGCCGTTGTCGCGCAGCGCCACCAGGTTGGCGCGGATCTGCGCCGCCGCCCCCACGTCGACGCCCCAGGTAGGCTGCGACACGATGAGCAGCTTGGGGCCGGCCTCGATCTCCCGGCCGACGATGAACTTCTGGAGGTTGCCGCCCGACAGGCTGCTGGCTGGCACGCCGGGGCCGCCCGCCTTCACGTTGAAGGCCTGGATCAGCTGGCGGGCGAGCGTGGTGACACTGCCGGTGTCGATCCAGCCGCTCGGCCGCACCGCCCCGGTTCGTGTGAGCAAGGTGTTCTGCGCGAGCGACAGGCCCGGTACCGCGCCGCGGCCCAGGCGCTCCTCCGGCACGAAGTGCAGCCCGGCGGCGCGCCGCTCTCGCGGCGAGCGCTGGCCGATGGAGGTGTCGAACAGCCGGATGCTGTCGGCCGCCGCGCGCGGGTCCTCGCCCGACAACGCCGCCATCAGTTCCTGTTGCCCGTTGCCCGAAACGCCCGCGATGCCGACGATCTCACCGGCGCGAACCTGCAGCGACACACCCTCGAGGGACATGCCGAACTGGTCCTGCCGCGGCAAGCTGAGCGACCGCACGTCGAGCACCAGCCGGCCGGGCGTTGCCGCCCGCTGGCGCAGCGCCGGCGGCTCCGCGCCGATCATCAGGCGCGACAGGCTGGCGTTGGTCTCGAGCGTGGGGTCCACCTCGCCCGTCACCCGCCCGCCACGCAGCACCGTGCAGTGGTGGCACAGCGAGCGGATCTCGTCGAGCTTGTGGCTGATGTAGAGGATGCTGCAGCCCTCGTTGGCCAACTGGCGCAGGGTGACGAACAAGCGCTCGACCGCCTGCGGGGTCAGCACCGACGTGGGCTCGTCCAGGATGAGCAGCCTGGGCTGGGTCATCAGCGCGCGGACGATTTCCACGCGCTGGCGCTCGCCGACCGACAGCGTGTGGACCGGCCTGGAGGCGTCGACGTCGAGGCCGTAGACACCGGCCACTTCGCCGATGCGGCGCGTCACCTGGCGCAGCGACGGCCCGCGGTCGAGCCCCAGCCACACGTTCTCGGCCACGGTCAGGGCGTCGAAGAGGCTGAAGTGCTGGAACACCATGCTGATCCCGAGCGCGCGCGCCTCCTGGGGGTTGCGGATGTTCACCACCTCGCCATTCCAGCGAATCGTGCCGCCGTCAGGCCGGACGGCGCCGTAGATCATCTTCATCAGCGTCGACTTGCCGGCGCCGTTCTCGCCCAGCACGGCGTGGATCTCGCCCGGCTTGACGCGCAGCGAGACACGGTCGTTGGCCTTCACGGCCGGGTACTGCTTGCTGATGTCCTGCAGTTCGAGTCTCAGCATGGGGTCGGGAGGTTGGTCACGGACAGGTGGCGCTCGCGGCGCGGTACGCCGGCCACATAGGCCGCCACCAGGTTGCGTTCGTCGGAGAGGGTCATCCAGGCAAAGACCTTCTCATGGAGTGCGCGGCACATGTCGAGCCGTCGCTCGGCCACCGCGCCGCTGGCCCAGTCCCAGACGCACACGTCGGCCATGCAGCCTTCGTTGAACGAGCCGATCTCGTCGGCAAGGCCCAGGCCGACGGCCGCGCCGCGCGTGGCGGCATGCAAGGCTTTCCATGCGGTGAGCCGCTCGCCCGCCATGGCCTGCACCTTGTAGGCATCGGCCAGGTTGCGCTGGATCGACAGGCTGGTGCCGCCGCCCACATCGGAGGCCACCGCCACCGCCACGCCGGCGGCTTCGGCGGCCCGCCAGTCGAAGAGGCCGCTGCCGAGGAACAGGTTGGACGACGGGCTGTGAGCGATCAGCGCGCCGGCGGCATGCAACGCGGCGCGGTCGGCCGCATCGAGCCAGATGCCGTGGGCAAAGACGCCCCGTGCATCCAGCAGGCCGGCCCGTGCGTAGACGTCGAGGTAGCTGCGCGCTTCCGGGAACAGTTCGCCGACCCAGCGCACCTCGTCGCGGTTTTCTGCGACGTGCGTCTGCATGTAGATGCCGGGGTGAGTGGCGCACAGGCGCCCGGCCATGGCCAACTGTGCCGGGGTGCTGGTCGGGGCGAAGCGCACGGTGACCGCATAGGCGAGGCGATCGGTGCCGTGCCAGCGCTCGATGAGGTCGGTGCAGTCGCGTTCGGCCTGGACCACGTCGTCGCACAGGGCGGGCGGCGCATGCCGGTCCATCAGCACCTTGCCTGTGATGAG
The DNA here is from genome assembly GCF_964253025.1 of Rhizobacter sp. LjRoot28. Classification (NCBI taxonomy): domain Bacteria; kingdom Pseudomonadati; phylum Pseudomonadota; class Betaproteobacteria; order Burkholderiales; family Sphaerotilaceae; genus Rhizobacter; species Rhizobacter sp. LjRoot28. The sequence goes on along the minus strand of NZ_CAXUQC020000001.1, from coordinate 3,346,485 downwards.
CCGCATGCCGCGCTCACAGGCTGCGCTGAAGAGGGCGTCGGCACTGCCCTTGTGCACCGTGGCGAAGACGACCGCGCTCGTGGTGCCGTGGGCGAGCAGCGCGTCGAGGAAGCGGCTGGCGCCGGCATCGGCTTCGCTGGCCTCGGCATAGCGCTGCTCGGCCGGGAAGGTGTAGGTGTCCAGCCAGTCGAGCAAGGCCGTGCCATAGCTGGCGATCACGTCGAGCTGCGGGCTGTGCACATGGGTGTCGATGAAGCCGGGCAGGATCAGTTTGCCGCGATGGTCCACGCGCGACCAGCTGTCATCGGGTGCCTCCGCGCCAGGACGCGCTCCGACGATGCGGCCGGCTTCGATGAGCAGCCAGTGGTCGGCGCGAAAGCGCACGGCGCCGGCCGCGTCCACGTCGCCCCAGGCGGGGGCGGACGTGAAGTCGAGCAGGTCGCCGCGCAGCGCCAGGCGTCGGGGATGAGGGGCAGCCATGGTCAGGCGAAAGCGGGCAGCTGGCAGTGGGTCAAGGTCGGCATGGCGCATGCTTGTTCCATGCCAACCCGGCGGGTGACCGTGTTGAATTCCACGGACGGTGTCATAAGATTTGCGGAGGGCCCCTGTTTCGACGCGCGCATCCGCACATCGTATCGGCACCGTGCCTGCACGGGGATGCCGCCGTTCCCACATTATCCCGCTCCGCAACGCACCGCCCCCGATGACCACTGCTCCCATCCGCTTCTTCCACCGTGGCCAGGTCGTCGAGGTGAGCGGCATCGCCACCACCCGGTCCGTGCTCGACTGGCTGCGCGAGGATGCGCGCTGCACCGGCACCAAGGAAGGCTGCAACGAAGGCGACTGCGGCGCCTGCACGGTGGTGGTCGGCGAACTGCAGGGCGATCGGCTGGCCCTGTCGACGGTCAACGCCTGCATCCAGTTCATGCCCACGCTCGACGGCAAGGCCCTCTTCACGGTGGAAGACCTGAAGCCGATGGCCGGCGGGTCACTGCATCCGGTGCAGCAGGCCATGGTCGAGTGCCACGCCTCGCAGTGCGGCTTCTGCACGCCCGGCTTCATCATGTCCCTGTGGTCGGCCTATGAACGGCACACCGCCGCGGGCAGCAGACCGACGCGACAGGACCTGGCCGATGAACTCGCCGGCAACCTCTGCCGGTGCACCGGCTACCGGCCCATCCTCGATGCCGGCGAACGCATGTTCGACCTGCCGCCGGTGCAGCTGGCACCGGGTGCGGTCGAGGCGACGCTGCGCGCGCTGCATCGGGGGGAGGACGGCCTTGCCTACGAAGCGGTCAACCCGGCCGCGGGCGGGCGTGTCGATCGTTTCCACGCGCCGACAAGCCTCGCCGAACTGTGGCGGGTGCTCACCGAGCTGCCCCGTGCCCGGCTCCTCGCCGGCGGCACGGACGTGGGGCTCTGGGTCAACAAGCAGTTCCGCGACCTGGGCGACATCATCCACCTCGGCCGCGTCGCCGAGCTCCAGCGCCTGGAGGACACCGCACAGCACCTCTACATCGGGGCCGGCGTGTCGCTCGAGCGGGCCTGGGCAGCGCTCGCCGCGCGGCACCCCGCACTGACCGAGGTGTGGCTGCGCTTCGCGTCGCCACCCATCCGCCATGCCGGCACGATGGGGGGCAACGTCGCCAACGGCTCGCCCATCGGCGACGCCGCCCCGGTGCTGATGGCGCTCGATGCCGAGATCGAACTGGCCCGCGAGGGCAGGGTGCGCCGCATGCCGCTCTCGGAGTTCTACACCGGCTACCTGAAGAACCGGCTGGAGCCCGGCGAGATCGTCCTCGGCCTGAGCGTGCCGACGACGCGCGCGACGGTGCGGGCCTACAAGGTCAGCAAGCGCTTCGACTCCGACATCTCCGCCCTGTGCGCCGGCCTCTCGCTCTCGGTGTCCGCGGGCCGGGTGGCGCAGGTCCGCATCGCCTTCGGCGGCATGGCCGCCACCGTCCAGCGTGCCCGGGCGGCTGAAGCGGCGCTGCAAGGCCAGCCGTGGACGCAGGCGGCCGTCGATGCGGCCCGGGCGGCCCTTGCGGCGGACTTCTCGCCCCTCTCGGACCTTCGCGCCAGTCGAGACTATCGCCTGCAGGTGGCCGGCAACCTGCTGACCCGCTTCTGGCTCGAGACCCGGGAAGTCGACCCGCTGCCCGCGGCGGCCACCAGCGTGTTCTCGGGCATGGGTCGTGTGTTGCCGCAGGGGAGTTGACATGAACCAGCCGATCGATTCCTTCCTCATGGCCGAACCGGCGACCGCGGCGCGTGCGGGCGCCAGCCGCCCGCACGAATCGGCCCACCTTCACGTGGCGGGCGCAGCGCCGTACACGGACGACATCCCCGAGCTGGCCGGTACGCTGCATGCCGCGCTCGGCCTGTCGCCCGTCGCCCGAGGGCGCATCACGGGCATGTCGCTCGACACCTTGCGTGCACTGCCGGGCGTGGTTGCCGTGCTGAGTGCCGCGGACCTGCCCGGCCCCAACGACTGCGGCGCCATCGAGCACGACGACCCCATCCTGGCCGAGGGTGAAGTGCGCTACGCCGGGCAGCCGGTGTTCGCCGTCATCGCCACCAGTCGCGATGCCGCGCGTCGCGCCGCGGCCCGTGCCCGCGAGGTGCTGGCCATCGACCCGCTGCCGCCGGTGCTCACGCCGGCCGAAGCCCATGCCGCGGGGGACTACGTCGTCCCGCCGCAGCACCTGGTGCGCACATCGCATCCGGGCGGCATCAAAGGCGCACTGGCCGATGCGCCGCACCGCCTGCAGGGCCGCTGGTTCGTGGGCGGCCAGGAGCAGTTCTACCTGGAAGGGCAGATCAGCTATGCGCTGCCCCAGGAAGACGGCGGCGTGCGCGTCTACTGCTCCACCCAACATCCGAGCGAGATGCAGCACCTCGTGGCGCGCGTGCTGCAGCGGGCGTCGAGCCAGGTGCAGGTGATCTGCCGGCGCATGGGTGGGGGCTTCGGTGGCAAGGAGTCGCAGTCCGCCGTCTTCGCCTGCCTGGCAGCCATCGCGGCCGTGCGGCTGGGGCGGCCGGTGAAGCTGCGGCCCGACCGCGACGACGACTTCATGATCACCGGTCGTCGCCACTGCTTCGAGCACACGCATGACGTGGCCCATGACGACGAAGGACGCATCCTCGCGGCCGAGGTCACCATGGTGTCACGGGCCGGCCATTCGGCCGACCTCTCCGCGCCGGTGATGACGCGGGCGCTCTGCCACTTCGACAACGCCTACTGGTTGCCCAACGTGGCCGTGCACGGCTTCTCCGGCCGCACCAACACGCAGTCGAACACCGCCTTCCGCGGCTTCGGTGGCCCGCAGGGAGCGATCGCCATCGAGTACATCATCGACTCGGTGGCGCGCCGGCTCGGCCGCGACCCGCTCGACGTCCGGCGGGCCAACTTCTACGGTGTCGGTGACTGCAACGTCACGCCCTACGGGCAGACAGTGGAAGACAACCTGCTGATGCCGCTCACGGCGGAGCTGGAAGTCCGCAGCGACTACCGCGCCCGCCGCGCCGCCATCGCGGCCTTCAATGCCACGAGCCCCGTCCTCAAGCGGGGGCTTGCGCTCACGCCGGTCAAGTTCGGCATCTCGTTCAACGTCGTCCACCTGAACCAGGCCGGTGCCCTCGTGCACATCTATGCGGACGGCTCCATCCTCGTCAACCACGGCGGTACCGAGATGGGCCAGGGGCTCAACACCAAGGTGGCCCAGGTGGTGGCCCACGAGCTCGGCGTCGGGTTCGAGCGCGTCCGGTGCAGCGCCACGGACACCGACAAGGTGGCGAACACTTCGGCCACCGCGGCCTCGACCGGCGCCGATCTCAACGGCAAGGCGGCGCAGGATGCGGCGCGGCAGCTCCGCCAGCGCCTGGCCGAGTTCCTGGCGGCGCGCGAGGGCGTCGCGTCGGACGAGGTTGACTTCGCGAACGATCGGCTGCTGGCGGGGGGGCGCAGCTTCCCGTTCGACGACGTGGTGCGCGATGCCTACTTCGCGCGCGTCCAGCTGTGGTCGGACGGCTTCTATGCCACCCCGGGCCTGCACTGGGATCGCGAGGCGATGCGGGGCCGACCGTTCTTCTACTTCGCCTACGGTGCGGCCGTGAGTGAGGTGATGGTGGACACCCTGACCGGCGAGTGGCGCCTGCTGCAGGCCGACGTGCAGCACGATGTGGGGCGCTCGCTCAACCCGGCGATCGACATCGGCCAGATCGAGGGCGCCTTCATCCAGGGCATGGGCTGGCTCACCACCGAGGAGCTGGTGTGGCACCCGGCCGACGGCTCGGCCCTGGCGGGCCATCTGCGAACCCACGCCCCGAGCACCTACAAGATCCCGACGGCCAACGACTGCCCCGCCCGTTTCGACGTGCGGCTTCACGATGCCGAGAACCCGGCGGACACCGTGCACCGCAGCAAGGCCGTGGGCGAGCCGCCGCTGCTGCTGCCGTTCTCGGTGTTCTTCGCCATCCGGGACGCCATCTCGGCCGTGGGCGAGCATCGCGTCGATCCGCCGCTGGATGCCCCGGCCACGCCGGAAGCCATCCTGCGGGCCGTCGACGCGGTGCGCGCCGGATGCTGAACGACGCCGCATCGGCGTGGCTGGCCGAAGGTCGGCCGGCGGTGGTCGTCACGGTCAGCGAAGCGTCGGGGTCGGTGCCGCGGGATGCCGGCACGCGCATGCTGGTGTCGGCCGAGGCCTGCGTCGGCACCATTGGCGGCGGTCACCTCGAGTTGCAGGCGATCGCCACGGCGCGCGCCATGCTGAAGGACGCGCACCTGCAGCCGCGCGAGCAGCGCCAGGCGCTCGGGCCGGCACTCGGTCAGTGTTGCGGTGGCGTGGTCCTGCTGCGCTTCGAGCCCCTGGGCGCTGAAGCCATGGCGGGCTGGGTCCGCCGGCCGCGTTTTCACCTGCAGCTGTACGGCGCCGGCCACGTGGGCCGGGCCATCGCGCGGCTGCTGGCGCCACTGGACGTCACGGTGGACTGGATCGACGAGCGCGAGGACGAGTTTCCGGCGCTCATCGACGGCCAGCCATGGCCACGCCACATCCGCCGCGTGGCGGTGGATGGGGTGGAAGCCGAGGTGGCCCATGCCCCGACCGGTGCGCACTACCTCGTGCTGACCCACCGGCACGACCTCGACGAGCGCATCGCCGAGGCCATCCTGCAGCGCGGCGACTTCGGCTACTTCGGCCTCATCGGCTCGCTCACCAAGCGGGCGAGGTTCCGCCATCGCTTCGAGCAGCGCGGGTTTGCGGCCTCGGTGATCGACCGCATGACGTGTCCCATCGGCGTGCCGGGCATTGCCGGCAAGGAGCCGGAGGTGATCGCCATCGGCGTGGTCGCGCAGTTGCTGCAACAACCGTCGGCGAACTGACGCTGCAGACACACCCGACGCACGCTCCGAGGCGCGCGCCGCCGGCCCCGGTCGTCCCGAAGGACGTGCCGGGGCCTTTGGCCTCAGCCGGTGTTGCGCAGTCCGGCCGCCACCCCGTTGATGGAGATGTGGATGCCGCGCTGCACCCGCTCGTTCTGCGGATCGCCTTCGACGCGCTGCCGGTGCCGGCGCATCAGTTCGACCTGCAGGTGGTTGAGCGGGTCCAGGTAGGGGAAGCGGTGCTCGATGGAGCGCGCGAGCGACGGGTTCGACGCCAGGCGGCGGGTCTCGCCCGTGATGAGCGACAAGGCCTCGCTCGTGCGCCCCCACTCGGCCTCGATGGCCGAGAAGATGCGGCGCCCGAGCTTCTTGTCCTCCACCAGCTCCGCATAGCGGGCGGCGATGGCCAGGTCGCTCTTGGCGAGCACCATGTCGAGGTTGGACATGAGCGTGCGGAAGAACGGCCACTGCTTGTGCATGCGGCGCAAGACGGTCAGGCGCTCCTTGCGCTCGGCCGGATCCTTGCCGAGGAACTTCTCGATGGCCGTGCCGAAGCCGCACCAGCCGGGCAGGGCGACGCGGCACTGGCCCCAGCTGAAGCTCCAGGGAATGGCGCGCAGGTCCTCGATGGCGCGCGTGGCCTTGCGCGAGGCCGGGCGCGAGCCGATGTTCAACTCGGCGATCTCACGGATCGGGGTGGCCGAGAAGAAGTAGTCGGTGAAGCCCGGGGTCTCGTACACCAGCTTGCGGTAGGCCGCCATGCTGGCATCGCTCAGTTGCGCGGCGACTTCGAGGAAGCGTTTGGGCGCCGCCTGGGTCGGGTGCAGCAGCGTGGCTTCGAGCGTGGCCGCCACCAGCGTCTCGAGGTTGCGCCGGCCGATCTCCGGGTTGGCGTACTTCGAGTTGATGACCTCGCCCTGTTCGGTCAGGCGGATCTGGCCGTTCACCGTGCCGGGGGGCTGGGCCAGGATGGCCTGGTAGCTCGGGCCGCCGCCGCGACCCACGGTGCCGCCGCGGCCATGGAAGAGGCGCAGGGTGATGCCATGCGCATCACGCAGGCCGGCGAACAGCTCGACGAGCGCGATCTCGGCGCGGTAGAGCTCCCAGTTGCTGGTGAAGAAGCCGCCGTCCTTGTTGCTGTCGCTGTAGCCCAGCATGATGTCCTGCTCGCGGCCCGATCGCTTGATCATGGCCGCGATGCCGGGCAGCGCGTAGTACGCCTCCATGATGGGCGCGGCGTTGCGCAGGTCGCCGATGGTCTCGAAGAGCGGCGACACGATGAGGTCGGCCTCCGCGCTGTCATCCAGGGTGCCACGCAGCAGGCCCACTTCCTTCTGCAGCACCAGCACTTCGAGCAGGTCGCTCACGTCCTCGGTGTGCGAGATGATGTAGTGGCGCAGCGATTCGCGACCGTACAGCTGGCGCATCTGCAGCGCGGCTTCGAAGATGGCGAGCTCGTCGCGCGTGTGGTCGCTGTAGGCCGCGGCCGGCACGCGCAGCGGACGAGCGTCATGCAGCACGGCGACGAGCAGGTTGCGGCGGGCCGCCTCGTCCAGCGCGCTGTAGTCGTCCTCGAAGCGTGCCACCTTCAGCAGCTCGGCCACCACGGCCTCGTGCTTGTCGGAGCTCTGGCGCAGGTCCACGGTGGCGAGGTGGAAGCCGAACACCTGCACGGCACGGATCAGCGGGCGCAGGCGCGGGCCCACGAGGGCCTGTCCGTGATGGGCCGTGAGCGAGGCCTCGACCGTCTGCAGGTCGGCCAGGAACTCGTCGCTGGAGGCGTACGGGTTCTGCGGGGCCACCGCGTGGCGTAGCGCTTCCGTGCCGGTGAGGGCATGCAGGGTGGCCGCGAGGCGTGCGTACACGCCGATGAGCGCACGCCGGTAGGGTTCGTCCTGGCGATGGTCGCTCTGGTCGGGCGAGCGCTCGGCGAGCGCCTGCAGGGCGGGGCTGATCGGGTTGAGCATCAGCGACAGCGACAGCTCGGCGCCCAGCTCGTGCACCTCCGTCAGGTAGAAGCGCAGCGCGGTCTCGCTCTGGCGGCGCAGCGCCATCTTGAGCGTCTCGGCGCTGACGTTCGGGTTGCCGTCGCGGTCGCCACCGATCCAGTTGCCCATGCGGAAGAAGTTGCCCAGCTCCTGGCCGGGCAGGGCCTCCTCGATGTCGCCGTACAGCCGCGGGATCTGCCGCAGGAAGGTCGACTGGTAGTAGCTCAGCGCGTTCTCGATCTCGTCGGCCACGGTCAGCTTGGTGTAGCGCAGCATGCGCGTCTGCCACAGCTGCGTCACGCGGGCGCGCAACAGCAGTTCGTTCTGGGCGAGGTCGCGCTCGGAGTGCACGCTGTCGCGGGCCTGCAGCAGCTCGGCAATGGCCCGCTCGGCGTCGAGGATGCTCTTGCGCTGCACCTCGGTCGGGTGCGCGGTCAGCACGGGGGAGATGAACGCCTGGCGCAAGGTGCGGGCGATGTCGTTGGCGCGGATGTCGGCCTGGGCCAGGCGTTCGAAGGCCATGGCCACCGAGCCTTCCTGCAGGTGACCTTGCTGCTCGTGGTGCTCGCGGCGGCGCACGTGGTGCCGGTCCTCGGCGATGTTGGCCAGGTGCGAGAAGTAGCTGAAGGCCCGGATCACGCTCACCGTCTGGTCGCTGCTCAGGTTCTTCAGCAGCCGGTCCAGGGCCCGGCCGGCCTGCACGTCGCTCTTCAAGCGGTAGGCCACCGATAGCTGGCGCACCCGCTCGACCAGGTCGAAGGCGGCCCGGCCTTCCTGTTCCCGGATCACTTCACCGAGGATGCGGCCCAGGAGCCGAATGTCCTCGATCAGAGGACCGTTCTTGTCAGGGGTATCGACTTTCGAGCGGGATGCCATGGCTTTCCTTGTGAGAGAGGGCGCAATGTTAATGGGCGTCAAGGAAGGCGCATCCGGCGCCGCGCCGCCGGGCCGTGCGCCTGATAGCATTTCGCGATGCCTGAGACCTCCACCTCCCTCCTGATCGCCACCCGCGAGAGCCGGCTCGCCCTGTGGCAGGCCGAACATGTCCGCGACCTGCTCCAGGCCCGCCTGGGCTGCACGGTCGACCTGCTCGGCATGACGACCCGCGGCGACCAGATCCTCGATCGCACCTTGTCGAAGGTCGGCGGCAAGGGCCTGTTCGTGAAGGAGCTGGAAACGGCGCTCGAGGAGGGCCGGGCCCACCTCGCCGTGCACTCGCTGAAGGACGTGCCGATGGAGCTGCCCGAGGGTTTCGAACTCGCCTGCGTGCTCGACCGCGAGGATCCGCGCGACGCGCTGGTGTCCAACAACTTCGCCACCTTGGCCGATCTGCCGCAGGGCGCCCGCGTGGGCACCTCCAGCCTGCGCCGCGTCGTGCAGCTGCGCGCACTCCGCCCGGACCTGCAGATCGAACCGGTGCGCGGCAACCTCGACACCCGTCTGCGCAAGCTCGACGAAGGTCAGTTCGACGCCATCGTGCTGGCGGCCGCCGGCCTGAAGCGCCTCGGCATGGGCGACCGCATCCGCAGCGTGTTCTCGGCCGAGGAGATGATCCCCTGCGCGGGGCAAGGCGCGCTCGGCATCGAGGTCCGCTCGGATGCCACGGCATTGCGTGCCCAGCTCGGTCAATTGACGCATCGGCCGACCTGGCTGGCGGTGCACGCCGAGCGCGCCGTCTCCCGCTCGCTGGGCGGCAGCTGCAGCATGCCGCTGGCCGCGCATGCGGTCTGGCAAGGCGCCAATTTGCAGGTGTCCGTGGCCCTGGGCGATCCTGAATCCACGACGCGGCCCCTGCTTCGCGCCGAGACCTCCGGCTCTGCGGCCGACGAATCGGCGGCCACGGCCCTCGGGGTGAAGGCGGCCGACCTCCTTCGAGCGCAGGGCGCCGCCAGCTACCTGCCGGTCGCCTGAGGCGCGCCGTGCGGGTGCTCGTCACGCGGCCGGCCGGGCAGGCCGGTGAATGGGTCGAGGCCCTGAGAGCGGCCGGCATCGAGGCCGAGGCGCTGCCGCTGATCGGCATCGAGCCGCCCGCCGACGGCGCACCCGTGCGCGAGGCCTGGGCGGCCCTCGCCACGTTCAAGCTCGTCATGTTCGTGAGCCCGAACGCCGCGGCCCACTTCTTCGCCCTGCAGCCGCCGGACCGTGCGTGGCCCGCGGGGGTGCTGGCGGGCTCTCCCGGTCCCGGCACCACGGCGGCCCTGAAGCGCCTGGGCGTGCCGGCCGCAGCCATCGTGGAGCCGCCCTCGGATGCCGCCCAGTTCGACTCGGAGTCGCTCTGGCAGGTGATCGGTGACCTGCCATGGGAAGGCAGCCGCGTGCTCGTCGTGCGCGGCACGAGCGGCCGTGACTGGCTGGCCGCCCGGCTCGCCGAGCGGGGCGCCACCCTGAGCTTCGTGGCCGCCTACCAGCGGGCCGCCCCGCGGCTCGACGAGTCGGGCGCCGCCATCCTCGCGCGCGCCCTGGCCGAGCCGGCGCAGCACCTGTGGTTCTTCAGCAGTTCCGAGGCCATCGACCACCTCGATGCGCTCGCACCGGGCACCGATTGGTCCGACGCCCATGCGCTCGCCACGCACCCCCGCATCGCCGAGCGGGCGCGCCAGGCCGGCTTCGGCCGTGTGGTCGAGGCCAGGCCCGCCCTGCCGGCCGTGGTGGGATGCATACAATCCCAGGCGTGAACGACACCCCACTGCCCCTCGACCCTCCGCTGGCCGGACCGGCCCTGCCTCCCGTCGTGCCCGCGTCGCCGCCCCGGCCACGCCGAGTGTGGGCGACGGTGCTGGGCATCATCTTCACGTTGGCGCTGCTGGCCAGCCTGGCCATTGCCCTGGCGGCCCAGAAGCGGGTTCGCACGATCGAGCAGGAACTCGCCCGCCGCCAGCAGGACACCCAGGGCCAGGCCACCGAGGCGCGCCTGCTGGCCAAGCAGTCCCAGGACACCGCCCGCGAGAGCGCGGCCAAGGTGGCGCTGCTCGAGGCGCGCCTTGCCGAGGTGGCGCTGCAGCGCACGCAGCTCGAGGAGCTGATCCACTCGCTGTCCCGCTCGCGCGACGAGAACCTCGTCGTGGACATCGAGGCCGGCCTGCGAGTCGCGCAGCACCAATCCATCATCACCGGCAGTGCCGAGCCGCTGGTGTCGGCCCTCAAGCAGGCAGACGAGCGCCTTGCCCGCCACAGCCAGCCGCGGCTCGACGGCGTTCGACGCGCCCTGGCCCGCGACATGGACCGGGTGAAGGCCGTGGGCGTGCCCGACATCTCCACCCTCACGATCAAGCTCGACGAGGTCGTGCGGCTGGTCGACGAACTGCCCCTGCTGGCCCAGGCCTCGCGCAAGGAGCCTTCCCGGCCCACGCCGCAGCAGCCGACGCCGGCTGCCCCCGCGGCGAGCGGGCCGGCGTCCTGGTGGGGCTCAGTGCGCTCCGGCTGGGACGGGGCGATCGAACGGGTGTGGTCCGAGGTTCGCTCGCTGGTGCGGGTCACCCACATCGAGCATCCCGAGGCGGCCCTGCTCACGCCCGACCAGGCCTTCTTCCTCCGCGAGAACCTGAAGCTGCGTCTGCTCAACGCCCGCTTGGCGCTGCTGAGCCGCCAGTTCGACACCACGCAGACCGACCTCAAGGCGGTGCAGGCCATGCTCGACCGCTACTTCGATCGCAGCTCGCGCCGCACCACCGTGGCCGCCGAACTGGTCAAGCAGGTGACGGCGAGCGCCCGCAACGTGAGCCTGCCGCGGCCCGACGAGACCCTCGCTGCGCTCGCCGCTGCGGCGGCCGGGCGCTGAAGCGGTGAGGCTGCGACCGATGCGCGCCGTCATCTGGTTCATCCTGTTGTTCGCGGTGGCCGTCGTGGCGGCGTCGAGCCTCGGCGCCAACGACGGGCTCGTGTCCTTCTACTGGGGACACCAACGCACCGACGTGTCGCTGAACCTCTTCCTGCTGGCGCTGGTCGGCACCTGCTTCGTGCTCGTGAGCGCCATCCAGGCCATCAACGCACTGGTCGGCCTGCCGCGGCGGGCCCATGAATGGCGCGTCGCCCGTCGCGATCGCACCGCCCAGGCGGCCTTGCGCGAAGCCCTTGCCCAGTACTTCGGGGGGCGTTACAGCCGGGCCCACAAGGCGGCGCAGCGAGCCCTCGTCATTCAGGCCGAGACACCCGACCTGGTCCAGGACAACGAGTTCACCGTGCTCGGCCACCTGCTCGCCGCCGGCAGCCTGCACAAGCTGCAGGACCGTGCGCGTCGCGACGACGCGCTGAGCGCCGCGCTCGACCTGTCGAGCCGCAGCTCGCTGGCGCGGCCCGCGGAGGAAGGCGCCCGACTGCTGGCTGCCGAGTGGGCCCTCGACGACCGCGACGCGGGCAGGGCGCTGGAACTCCTCGCCGAACTGCCGCCCGGCGTCGCGCGCCGCACGCATGCGCTGCGCCTGAAGCTGCAGGCCACGCGCCTGGCCCACCAGCCGCATGAAGCACTCAAGACGGCGCGCCTGCTCGCCAAGCACCAGGGCTTCTCCAAGGGCGCTGCGCTGGGCCTCTTGCGTGCACTCGCCTTCGAGTCGCTCGACGGCGCGCGCGATGCCGACCAGGTCCGCCGCGTCTGGTTCGCCCTGGAGCCGGCCGACCGCCGCGACCCGCTGGTGGCCGCCCGCGCGGCGAGCCGCCTCGCGCTTTACGGTGGCGCCACCGAAGCGCGTGCGTGGCTGCGCCCCTTCTGGGACCGCCTGCCCGAACTGCTGCCCGATGAACGCGCCGGTGTGGCCGAGGCCCTGGTGCAATGCGTGGCCGGCATCGGCCCCGACTGGCTGCCCCGATTCGAAACGGCCGTCACGGCACTGCCGCGCGATGCCGCGGTGGCGTATGCCGTGGGCTGCGCGTGGACCGAGCGCGAACTGTGGGGCAAGGCCCGCGTGCTGCTCGAGCAGGCCACGTCCTCACGCGAGCTGCCACTGAACGCGCGCCGCCATGCCTGGCTGCTGCTGGCACGCCTGGCGGAAGTGCAGTCCGATGAGAAGCGTGCAGCGGATTGCTATAAAAACGCGGCAGCACTTGCGTGACTCACAAAACATCGTGTATAGTTCAAGGCTTCGCGGCTGTAGCTCAGCTGGATAGAGTACTTGGCTACGAACCAAGGGGTCGTGGGTTCGATTCCTGCCAGCCGCACCAGAACTTCTAGTTCTAGAGAAACGGGTCAGTCCGAAAGGACTGACCCGTTTTTCTTTGTGCGGCGACTTTTGAGGGACTGGCATTTCCCATCTGCCGCTGTTCCTCCTTCGCGTCGCCGGGCTCCAGTTCCAACGGCCCGTGTCTTCGCTGATCTTCTCCAGCGCCGTGTGCAGCTCCACCCGCCATGCTGCAGTGGCGCTGTGCCGCAGGTCCCGCCGCTCAGCCTGCGCTTCCGGCGTGCCGACTGCCATGCGGTGTGCGTCGATGAATGCAGAGTGCGCCGCTGCAGATCGATCTGGTCCGCGGTCTCGTGGGCCAGCAAACGGTTATCGACCGATGAAAGTTTGGCGGCGGCGATGCGCGTCCGATCACCGAGGCTCACGCACGGTATCCTGCTCGCCGCAGCAACCGAAGCGTCTTGCACGCAACCTGATGAGCAGCGCAGAACCCACAGTCGTCACGCTCCGTGCGGGAGGCCTCGAACTCTCGCTGTCCAGCCTGGGGGCGACCTGGTTGAGTTGCCGCGTGCCGCTCGGGCGCCAGTGGCAGCGAGAGGTCCTGCTGGGTCGCCACACCATGACGGAGCCCCAGGCGCGGAACGCGTACATCGGGGCCACCGTCGGTCGCTATGCCAATCGCATCGGCGGTGCCCGCTATGTGCACGAGCGCCAGGTTCGAACCCTCGTCCCCAACGTCGGTTCGCCCCATCAGCTTCACGGCGGGCCCGAGGGCTTTCACACGCGACTCTGGGACATCCGGAAGCGTTCGTCCGACGAGGTGACTTTGTCGCTCACGTCGCCCGCGGGCGACCAGGGGTTTCCCGGGGAGGCCAAGGTCGTCGTGACCTACCGGTTGATCGACGAGTCGACCATCGAGATGAACGCACATGCGGAGCTCAGCGAAGAGAGTCCCGTCTGCTTGACGAACCATGCGTACTACAACTTGGGCGGCGAACCCTCGGATGTGCGCGAGCATCGCCTTTCCGTGAACGCCGAGCACTATCTGCCGGTGGATGGGGGCTTGATTCCCGTGGGTGACCTGGTGTCGGTCGCGGGGACCTCCTTCGACTTTCGAAAATCGAAGCGCCTCGCGGACGACTGGCTCAAGGATGCGCAGCAGCAGGTTGCCGGTGGCTACGATCATGCGTTCCTGATCGATCCGACGTGCTCCGGCATGCAGAACCCGCTCTGTACCCTCGCTGCCCCGGACGGCACGCTCGGCATGGAGCTGTACTCGACGCTGCCGTCGTTGCAACTCTACGCAGGGCAGTATCTGGAAGGGATCCCGTCGCGCCATGGCGTGCCGCTTCCGGCCTGCGCAGGCGTCGCGCTCGAACCCCAATTCCTGCCGGACAGCCCGAATCATCCGGAGTGGCCGCAGCCGTCGTGCTTCTTCGGTCCGTCTCGTCCGTATCGACACGTCATCCGGTGGAAGTTTCTTCGATGACTGCGGGGGTCGACGCAATGATCTGGCGGGGTGCTCCGGTCAAGCGCGTGAGCGGGCTTAGACAGAGGCCGTTAGCAAGGCACCGCTCGCTTCAGTCGTAGCCGTCGCCAGCGCGCCCGGGTGAGCCTTCGGTGTTGTCGGGGACGGTCGCCGGACAGCGCTGCGTCGCAGTCGCCAAGGCCGGTGTCACCCGGAGTCCGATCGTTCTCCCCCTCCCGCGAGCGAGCACTTGCCGCTAGCATGTCGGCGCGCTGGTATCGGTTCCAGACGCGCGCACCACACGCTTGCTCAGGACCCCGGCATGACCTTTCCGCATTCACCTTCTCCCGACCTGACACGACGCCGCCTGCTCGCGGCAGGTGGCGCCACGGCGCTCGGCACGGCGGCCTGGCCGCTGGCCGGCTGCAGCACGGCAACGACCACGGCGTCGACACCGGGCAACCCGTCCGAGCCGCTGCCCATCCGCATCGACACCGACCCCGGCGCCTCCCGCGGTGTGTTCTTCGGCGTGTTCCGCGAAGCCGGCGTCATGGACGTCGTGGACGCCGCGCAGGAGAACTACCGCTTCAAGCCGGCCGCCGCGATGTGGTTCACCCGCTTCGGCGCGCCCTTTCCCGAGTCGGCCATCCGCTACCTCGCTGAACAAGGCATGGCCGCGCAGGTGACCTGGGAGCCGTGGGGCGCGCGCGACGAAGCGATTCCCCTTGCCGACATCGTCGCCGGCAAGTGGGACGCCTATCTCGCCGACTACGGGGCGGCCGCGGCGCGGCTGAACCTGCCGTTCATGCTGCGCTGGGGCCACGAGTTCAACGGTGACTGGTATCCCTGGGGCATGGCCCGCAACGGCCAGTCCGCTGACCTCTACGTCAAGGCCTATCGCCGCGTGGTCGAGCGGGTGCGGGCGGCGGGGGCCACGCAAGTGCAATGGGTCTGGTGCTTCAACAACCAGAGCACCCCGCAAGCCCGGTGGAACGACCCGGCCCTCGCATGGCCGGGCGCCGATGTGGTCGACTGGGTCGGCATCGACGGCTACAACTTCGGTGTCAGCCAGCCGTGGTCGCGTTGGACACCTTTCCGCGACGTCTTCGAGAACGCCCTCGCCATCGCCGCCCGCATCGCGCCCGACAAGCCCGTGCTCCTGGCCGAGATGGCCAGTTCCGAGGCCGGCGGCGACAAGGCGGCGTGGATCCAGGCCATGTTCGCGCAGTTGCCGCACTGGCCGCAGGTCCGCGCCTTCACCTGGTTCGACATCATCAAGGAAACCAGCTGGGCGATCACCTCGAGCGAGGCCGCGTGGGATGCGATGGTGGCCGGCTTGAGGTCGGACTACGTGCGTGGCAACGGCAGGGCATTGCTGTCGGTGGCCCGGGCCACAGCCTGACCGGCGCGGCCATTGAGGACCTCTTCTTTCGTTCCGCGCCCGACCTCGCGCCCCTTCGCACACGCCGCATCAATCCCGGCCAGCCAGCCTCCCCTTCAAGTGCCCGGTTCAGGGCGCTCGGGTGTAGTGTGTAGGGCCCTACGCCTACAAGCTCGCAGCTCACCGAGCAGGGAGAACCGAGGACTTTATCGGTTGGATGTGTTGTATCGTTAATGTATGCGTAAGAGCTCCCAGGCCGATCTCGAGCGGTTCCTCGAAGAATTGGCCGCTACGGCCCAACCCGGAGACCGGGTGCCCCCGATCCGCGACCTCATGCGTCGCTTTGGCCTGTCGCAGGTGTTGGTGCAACGGTGCTTTCAGCACTTGAAGGACCGCGGGCTGATTGCTTCGGAAAGCGGGAGGGGGACGTACTTCCTTGCCAATGCCGGTTCAGGCTCTGAAGGAAGAGCGGCCGGGAGCGCATCTGCCCATACCGGTCGCGCGCGCCAGCAGACTGCACGCTCGATCCTGTTGCTGAGGCGCTCCATCAGCATCATGCGTGGGCGCGTCCTTGTGGAGGCGCTTCACCGGCGCTTTACATCCGAAGGCCATCGGGTGCTCGAGGTTTCGTATACCGATCCGGAGCATGCGCGGACGGTGTTGAGAAGCTTGCCCAGACTTGACGCGTGCGTCTTGCAGTCCTCGTACAAGACCGTCACCATCGACCTGCTGGCTGCGATCAAGGAGCGCACCGACGTTCTCGCCATTGACGGTGCAGCCCTCATGGGGGCTGATGTCGAGGTGGTCGGCACCGAATGGGGCGAGCCGGTCGCGCGCAGCGTCGCGCGCCTGATTGAAGGTGGACACACGAAGATCGGCTATGCGACGGTGTCCACGCCCTTTCTCGCGAACGAACTGGGTAAACGACGCTTCGACAGTCTCAAGGAGAGTCGTGCTGATCTGGAGCTGTACAGCGTGTCGGTGCCCCACGGGCCCGACTCCGACTATGCCGAGGCGCTCGTGGAGGAGTTGACAAGCAAGTTGGACGGCGAAGGCCGCTTACCGTTCACCGCCGTTGTGGTTTGGGGCATTGAGGACGGCTCTCGTTTTCGGTCCCTTCTTTCGGCGCGCGGGATCGATGTACCGGGCGCTCTCAGCGTGGTACTCCTTGGCCGGACTGACATGTCGAACGAGCACGGCGACTTCTTCGAAGTCTTTGGCTGCAGTGTTGCCGACCAGGTCGACCAACTCCACGCCGCGATAGCGCGCCGTTGGGCAAAACCGAGCGCGCCTTTTGGCATAGCTTTCACGCCGGTGACCCACCGGGCCGGCCGGTCGGTCGGCTCACCTGGTTTCGCACCGATCAAGGGTGTGCCGCCGGACGCCTGACGTTTCGTTCCCCATTCAAGCCAGGGGCGGCGGTAGGCATACCGCCATACGCGTGAACGCGCCCCCTTCGGCGGATCCCGTGGATCGTTCGCTTCCGTGCCGCCAAGGCAGCATGGCTGCGGCCGGGATGGCGGCCATCCGTGTTGCGGTGCGTATGCCTCATCCTGGCGATTGGCCCCCGGCGCGGACTCTTTCCACCGTCGTGATCGTCAACTCGGCCGACGAGCCGACGTACTTGGTGGGCACGAGCGACTCCGCCAGACCTGCGGGGATGCTGTGTGTGGTGAAGTGTGGATGGGAGAGGATGGCCTCAATGAAAGGCATGCCAGAACTTTGCGCCCTTTGGGCGGCCTCATACAGAAGATGATGCGCCTGGTGGCGGCCCATCAATTGAGTGAGCTGCATCATGGCGGACTCTGATGCGATCAATCCGTTGGTGAGTTCCAGGTTCTGGTGCATCTTGTCCGGAAACACAACCAGTCCTTGCGCCAAGCTTGCGAAGGTTTCGCACACAGACGCAGCAAGGATGCCGATCTCCGGGAGAAGGATGTCGGTGACGTTCGTCGATGAAGAGTCGCCCTCATCCATTCGAACCATGGCCTCGAGGGCAACGGGTCCACGGGAGCGAAGCATGCGCGCCAGACTGATCAGCAACAGCGCGGTCGACGGGTTGCGCTTCTGCGCCATGGTGGAACTCCCGACCTTGCCCATGTGAAACGCTTCGGCGACTTCACCGATCTCTGTCCGTTGCATGAACACGATGTCTTGAGCAATCTTCTGGAGGGTTGCCGCCAGCATCGCAAGTGCAGACACGTAGTCACTGACTCGGTCGTATGCGCTTCGGATGGGCAGCCCGGTCGGGGGCGTGAGGCCCAACTGGGTGGCAACGGCTGCCTCGACAGCCGGCCCGATGCTGCCGACAGCGGCAAATGTGCCGATGGCGCCGCCCATGCTGGCGGTGAACGATTCATTCAGCCGCCCATGGAGACGGTCCTTCGCGCGCCCCAGCTCATCGAGCCACGCAGCGACCTTGAAGCCGAACGTCATTGGCAGCGCATGCTGTCCGTGGGTTCGACCCGCCATCGGGGCGTCCTTGTGTTCCAGGGCGAGCTTCTCAAGCGCCACCATGCCCGCCGACAGGCCTCCCATGGTCAATGCATGGGATCGATGCATCTGCACCGCGCTCGCGGTGTCGAAGATGTTCTGCGTGGTCGCTCCCCAGTGGATGTAGCCCGCGGCCGGCTCCCCGCAAAGTTGCTCCAAGCGTCGAAGGACCGGCACCAGGGGGTGCTGCGCGAACGCGATGTCCTGCGATAGCTGCGCGCAGTCGAAATGTCGAACGTGGGCCATCTTCCCGATCACAGCGGCGGCCTCCGAGGGAATGATCCCCAGATGCGCTTGCGCTTGGGCAAGTGCTGCCTCCACATCCAGCCACGCCTGAAGTGTTGCCTCGTCGCTCCAGATGGCCTTGGCTTGCGCCGAGAACCAATGCTGGGTGATGAACGACTCGAACATGCCTACACGCATTCCATACTCCAGTTCTTGAATGTACGAAGTGTATTGTACTCGTGCAGTTTTCGGTCGACGCACTGGTGCTCAGTGAAACCGTGATTCCTAGGGAAAATACCGCCGTTGTATGTGTCGCGCCTGCCAAACGCATGGCGTACACTGCGTACGCACCATGCAATACGCAGTACACGTCTAGCTTCGGAGAACCAAGTGCTCACCACTTTCATTCGTGCCAGCCGGCATCAATCTGCAACCGTCGCCTTCGGTTGCCTCGCCGCCGTTGCTGCACCTTCCTGGGCGCAACAAGGCGCGCTGACGATCTACGGCATCGTTGACATGGGCATCGCCAAGTCGAACGACGGCACGACGCCTGGCTCGCGATTGAATGGCGCCGGCCCCGCGGACGACTGGGTCGTGAAGGCCGGCAACACTTCCCGGATCGGGTTCCGCGCGAGCGAAGACCTTGGAGACGGCAAATACGCCCGCTTCCAGATCGAACATCGTTTCGCCATGGACACCGGGACGTCGAGCAACGCCAATGTCTTCTGGCTGGGTCGCTCGGTCGTCGCACTCGGAAGCAAATCGCTGGGCGAGGTCTATGCGGGCCGGGAATATTCTCCGGCGTACTGGGTTGCACTGAATGTCGACCCGACGGCATGGAGCTACGTGAGCCAGACTGGCGCTGCTTACACCTATGCCAACTACACGCCGGTGGCGACCAGCGTGGAAGCCTCGAACATCCGCTGGGCGAACAGCGTCGGGTACAAGTCCCCGCAGCTCGGTCCAGTTACCTTCGAAGCATCGACGGGTCTCGGCGAAGGCAGGCGCAAGCGCAGTGAAGCTGCCAACGTCCAGGTCAAGCTGGGCAAGCTCTGGGGCGGTCTGGCCTATGACGGGCTCGATGGCGACACCAACATGGCGCTCGTGGGTGCGACCTACGACCTGGGTTTCGTCCGTCCCTCTGCCAGCTTCACGACGGTCAAGGGCGGGGTGAACGGCGCGGCCAAATCGCTCACCTTTTCCGCGCTGGTTCCGACGGGGTTCGGCCGCGTCTACGGTTCGTTTGCTGAACTGCGGCCGGCCAATGGCAGCGACTCGAGGTTCATGTCGGGCGGCGCGCAGTATGACCTCAGCAAGCGCACGCTCATCTACGGCAACGTCGGCTCGGCCAAGCAGGTGGCGCAGACGCGGCTCACGGCGTTCGACTTCGGCATGAAGCACACCTTCTGATTGCAAGCCCTTCTCTCCACAACCGAGGATACGTATGAAGCACAAGATCAGGACGTTGTTGGCCGGCGCTTTCTTGACGGCGCTGTGCGCCAGCGCCCAAGCAGAGTCAGACAAGCCAATCACGTTGGTCGTGGGCTACTCGGCAGGCGGTAGCGCGGACTTCATCGCCCGAGTTGTCGCCGCCGAGATGGGCAAGCGCCTCGACCGCCAAGTCATCATCGAAAACGTCGTCGGCGCGAGCGGCGTGCTTGCCATCCAGAAGACTCTCAATGGGCCGGCCGACGGCAGCATCCTTTACATGGGCGGGACGGACACTGTCGTCGTTCCCATGGTCAACCCGAAAGTGAAGCACGACTGGGACCGCGACTTCGCTCCGGTCGGTCGGCTCACCACCGTCCCCATGATCTTCGCCGTTCCGGCCTCGTCTCCGTACAACACGCTCTCCGAGCTCGTGAGTGGCCTTCGCAAGGCGAACCGCGACATGAGCTATGCGACGCCTGGAATCGGGACGATGCAGCACTTCTACGGGTCCCTCATCACGACCAAGACCAAAGTGCCGATGCTGCACATCCCGTACCGAGGCGGCGCGCAGATCGTCAATGACCTGGTGGGAAGTCAGGTCGACAGCGCGATCCTGGTCCTCTCGACCGCGATGCCCTTCCTGAAGAACAAGAAGATCAAAGCGCTCTCGGTGTCAGACGACGCTCGAGTTCCGCTGTTGCCCAACGTCAGGAGGATCGGCGAGGAAGAGGGGTTCACCGGCGTCGCGCTGCCTCTTTGGCAGGGCCTGTTCGTCAAGGCCGGGACACCGGCTGCCACGATCGCCACTTACGAGAAGGCGCTACTGGAAGCCCTGGAACAGGCGGAGGTCAAGACCAAGCTTCAAGAGTCTGGCATCAGTACTGCCCCGATGAAGGGCCAGGAGATGCGAGCCTTCATCAAGCCTCAAGCAGCCCTCTACAAGGACATCGTCGCGGCAGCGAGGATCAGTCTCGATTGAAACTACCACTTGGGCCCCCGTTCGACGACTTAAGGCGCCAGCGCAGTGAACGACCGCAGGTCCCGAGCAGACTCAGCGCTCTGAGAGGATGGAGCCAGGAGCGCGTGGAGCAGGTTCTGGCCTCACGTGCTTGAGCGCGCCGTCAGGCGGTGAAGGAACACCCGGCACCGTGCCCATTCCTGGGGACGGGCTGGCCCATGGCTCGAGGCCTCGTTCTGAAGGGCTTCACGGCGAGCGGTCCGTGACTTTGGTGGAAGCGGCGAAGCTGAGTCGTTCACCGGCGGGAGCGGGCGAAGCAGGTGCTGCCACGCAAGGTCACACGGAGCCGGCGTGGCGCCCTTCAGGCGCGATCGGCCGCCTTCCAGGGCGCCGGGCTTGAGCAGCTTGTCGGACAAGCAACGGCTCTCCGCCGCGACGGTTCAGCGTGCCTGTGGCGCCGCGGGAAGGCACGTGTCGGTGATCCTGCACAGCGCGGCGACGCCGACCGGTGGCTCGGCCTGCCAGGGCAGCACATAGGTCCGCCGAGCCAGCCCGCCGGTCACACGGGCGATCTGTGCGGCTTCGCCGGCGATGCGTGTGGCCAGCAGCGGGTCCCGCGTGCCCGACGCAGTCAGGCTGCGGTTCACGACCCAGGCGAAGGGTTCGATGCGTGCGCGGCGCAGGTCCTCTTGCAGGCCGGCGGCCTCGGAGACTGGCGTCACTTCGGGCAGGGTGACGATGACGATGCGGGTGTACGTCGGATCCTGCAGCCGCATCAGCGGCGTGATGACGCGCGCGGACGCCGTGCCCTCGAACTCGCGCGTCATCTGGCGGTGGTAGGCGCCGGTCGCGTCCATCAGCAGCAGCGTGTGGCCGGTGGGCGCGGTGTCGAGCACGACGAAGGCGCTGCGCGCCTCGCTGACGATGCGGGAGAAGGCGTGGAACACGGCGACCTCCTCGGTGCAGGGCGAGCGCAGGTCTTCCAGCAGGAGGGCGCGGCCGGCTTCGTCGAGGTCCCGGCCGCGGCTGGCCATGATTCGATCGATGTAGTGCTGCGTCTCGATCGCCGGGTCGATGCGGTCGACCTGCATGCCCGGCACACCGCCTTCGAGCGTCGAGGCGAGGTGGGCCGCCGGATCGGTGGTGGACAGGTGCACGCTCTTGCCCCGTCCGGCGAGGGCGACCGCCAGCGCGGCGGCGACGGTCGTCTTGCCGACGCCGCCCTTGCCCATGACCATGATCAGGCCCCGTTCCTCGCGCGCGAGCTCATCGACCAATGCGTGCAGTGAGGGCAACTCGGGAGCAGGAGCCGTCTGCAGGGGCGGCGCGGCCGGCGGCGTCACCTTCGGGTCGAGCAAGGCGCGCAGCGCGGTCAGGCTGACCATGTCGAAGGATCGGAGTGGCACGCGGTCCTGGGGCAAGCGTGCCAACGAAGCGGGCAGGGCGCGGAGTGCGTCCTCGCCGAGCCGCTGCAGGGCGGCGGCCACGGCATCGTCCGGCGACGTGGCCTGGAACCAGGCATTGACCACCAGCCGCTGGTTCTGCAGGCCGAGCGCCAGCAGCTCACCGTGCGTGCGCGCGGCTTCACGCAGCGCCGCCGCGTCTGCGCGCGTGACGAGGACGATGGCCGTCTGCACGGGATCGGCGAGCGCCTGCAGGCCAGCACGAAAGCGCTGCTCCTGCATCTTGAGTCCGGAATGGGGGCCGAGGCAGGACGCACCGCGGTCGTTCCCTTCCAGAAACCCCGTCCATGCCTTGGGCAGGCTGAGCAGCCGCAAGGTGTGGCCGGTGGGAGCGGTATCGAAGATGACGTGGTCGTGGTCGGGCAGGTCGCCGGCCAGCAGCCCGATGAACTCATCGAAGGCCGCGATCTCCGTGGTGCAGGCGCCGGACAACTGCTCGCGCACCGTTCCGCGCTCTACGTCCGAGCTGGCTTCCGGCATCTGGGCGATCACGCGCGCACGGTAGCCGTCGGCGGCGACCTCCGGATCGATGTTCATGGCCGCCAGCCCGGGCGCCCCGGGGACGGGCGTCGGCTGACCCGACAACGGAACGCCCAACATTTCGTCCAGGTTGGACGCGGGGTCTGTGCTTACCAGCAGCACGTGGCGACCGGCGTCTGCCAGAGCCAGGGCGCAGGCGCAGGCGAGCGAGGTCTTGCCCACCCCGCCCTTGCCGGTGAAGAAGAGAAATCGAGGCGGCAGGTGGAGCAGAGAGAGCGGGGCAGCGCTGGCGTCGGTCATGTTGGAAGCCTGTTGGGGTGTGCGTCAGCGGTCACGCGTCGCGGGAGCAAGTGCCGGGGTGGACTTGGGGCGGTCTTTCAAAGTCGTCGGCCTTGGGCAGCCGTGCCGCCGCCTGCCATGGAGGCGCTGCCGGAGGATATGCAGGGCCGCAACGCGGTTTCCCCTTGGGGACGCGGTGCTGATGTGAGATCCGGTGAGCTGCCGACAGCCCGGGCAAGGGCTGGCACGCTCGCATTGGCCGCTCTACAGCGCTTGACACACCACCTGGATGCGGATTGCGTGGCGCCGGCATCGGCCAGCAAGGGCGGGCATGACGAGAGATGGCGAACTCCTGGCGCATGGGGAGATGGGGTGCGGCTCTGGACCGCTGCCCCATGGTGACTCCCATGACGGCGTCTTCCGCTGACTGGGATCAATCCGCGCTCAGGCAGGTGCCCGTTTGGACGTCCGGCTTCGTAGCCTGGTGGACGCCGGTCGAAACCGCGGCGCTCGGAGCGTCTCGTCCTTCCCTTGGCAACCGGGCTCGCGGCGCCGGTTGCTCGGAGAGGTCTGGTCGGGGCCGCCTGCACGGTGGCCCCGACAGGGCGTCAGAACGTCAGCCCGGTCCAGAAGGTGGCGCACTTGTGCTGCGTCTCGAACGCCGCCGCGGTGGACGCCGTGATGCCGCCGCCGCTTTGCACATCGAGATGCTGCACCACGGGTGCGCCGGCGGTGAACGCCGACCAGGCCGGCACGGTGCCGCCGGTGGACGGATTGCCGGTGCGCGCGAAGTTCGTCCAGTACTGCGTCAGCGAGTTCTTCAAGGCCTGCCGCTCGTCGTTCGCGAGGTCGGTCGTGTTGAAGAGGTACTGCAGCTCGTACGAATGGGCGGCACCTTGCGGGAAGCTCAAGGCGTAGCTGCCGTTCACGTTGCCGACGACGGCGGGCGCGGTCTGGTCGCGGAACTCGTACATCCAGATCGGAGCGGCCTGCGTCACACCGACGCGACGGCTGAGCTGGAGCGCGTTGCAGGCGAAGACCAGGTCCGTGCCGACGGCGCTCAGGGCGAGGCTCGGCTGGGTGAGCGGGTCGCTGCCGTAGCTGGCGAGCGGGTAGGCCATCTCGACCAGGGGCGCGGTCTGCGCACCGATCAAACCCTGCACGCTGGCGCTGAACTCGGCGGGCGTCAGGGCAGGGGTGGCGTCGCCGGTCGCGCGGCGACCCAGTTCGCCGATCGCGACGAACAGGCGGTACTCGTCCTCGTTGCTGCCGTTGATCATCGGCACCGGATGGTTGCGGCCAGCCTGGAAAGCGGATTTCACCGTTTCGGTCAGCACCTTGCCGTCGACCGAAGGCACCGGGCTCGACATGTACTTGTTGAACGCGGTGGCCAGTTGCGTGCTCACGACGGCGGCCGGAAGGGCGCGCAGGCAAGCAGCATCCACCGTGGCGCAGGTGACGTTGGCCGCGGCGAGCGCTTCGGTGACCACGGTGGTGCTGGTGGCCTGCAACTGCGCGGCGGTCAGTTGCGTGTTGGCACCGTAGGCGCCGCTCTGCACGATGGCCTTGGCGAAGAGCCCCTTGGAGCCTGGCGAGGCCAGGTGGGTCATGACGCTCATGCCACCGGCCGACTCGCCGAAGATGGTGACGTTGGCCTTGTCGCCCCCGAAGGCTGCGATGTTGGCCTGCACCCAGGCGAGCGCGGCCTGCTGGTCCATCATCCCGTAGTTGCCGGCCGCGCCAGCGGCATCGGCCAGCGCGGGGTGGCCGAGAAAGCCCATCGCTCCCAGGCGGTACGCGATGTTGACCACGATCACGCCCTTGCTCACCAACGGCGACGGGTCGGAGTAGGTGGCCGTGCCGCCGGTGTTGAAGGCGCCACCGTGGATCCAGACCATGACGGGCAGCGGGCCCGTCACGCCGGTGGGCACATGCACGTCGAGGTACAGGCAGTCTTCGCTGGCGTCGGAAAGTCGGAACGGGCTGGCGCTGGTCTGCAGGCAGGCCGCGGCCGACTTCGTGGCCTCGCGCGGGGCCGTCCAGTTGTCCGGCGCCTGGGGAGCGGTCCAGCGCAGCGCGGCGACGGGGGGCTTGGCGAACGGGATGGCGAAGAAGCTGCGCATGCCGGTGCGCTCGGCACCTTTCACCGGGCCGTTGGCCGTGGCCACCGTGTTGGGATCGGCCGGCGCCGGTGCCGGCGTGTCGTCGTCACCGCCACAGGCGCCCAGCCCGAGGGCCAGCGAGAGCACGGCGAGCGCCGCGGTGGTGCGGCGCGGAAGGCCGGCAAGGGTCGAGGTCATGGTTGTCTCCGTTGTGGGAACCGCGATTCGCGGGCCGATGAATTCTGGACGGCTGTGCAGAAAATCGCATGGGGGCAGACACCGAGAAAAAACCGCCACGGACCTGTCCCCGTGATGACAGACCGGTGCCCCGGAAGGCGCGATGAGCGCCGACGGCGGCGTGGTGAAGGCATCGGCCTACAAGGGGACAAGAAGCGGGATGACGTCGCCTTGGCGCAGCGACCGATAAGGTGGAGGCCATTCCTCGGGCTCGACGTCATGGTCTCCGGTCTCATTTCCTTCGCCCTGCCGCACTCCCCGGCCGTGTCTGGCGCCACCGTGCCGGCACTTCCTTCCTCCTCACTCCTTCCCTGCGCAGCACCGCCTCACGTGGGATGGCGTGGGTGCGTCGCACTGCTGGTGGCGCTGGTCGTGCTGGCCGGTTGTGAGTCGCCCGCGCCGCGTCGTCACCCGTCCCCGCCCACCCCCACCCCTGCGGCTCCTGCTCCCCCGCCGCCGGCGCCGGTGCCAGTGCCCGTGCCGGAAACGCCGCCGGTGCGGGTGTCGTCGGCGACGGAGGTCAGGGGCTGCAGCCTGCTCGGCAACCTGGGCAGCCTCGGACCCCGGCTCGGCGAGTCGAACGAAGCCAGCATCGCCCGAACCCGGGCGGAATTGCTCGCCAAGGCGCGCCGGGATGGCGCGACGCACCTCGTCTGGGGCGACGCCAACTTCCCGTACGCCCCGGCCTCGTCGGTGGCACGCAGTTATCGCTGTGCCCGCTGAGCGCGCCGCACGCATGACTGCCCCGATGCCAGCCAACAAGCCGCTCGTCTGGCTGCCGGCCTGCCACCGCAACCTCGACCTCTCCGATCCGGGGGGCTATACCGTCCTGGCGGACCGTTATGCGCTCGCGGTCTGCCAGCTCGGCATGCAACCGGTGCTCTTTCCCATGGCCGGCGAGAGCGAGGTGGCCGGGCTGCTGCCCCTGGTCGATGGCGTGCTGCTGACGGGGTCGCCCTCCAACGTCGAGGCCACCCGTTTTGGCGGCGCGGTGCTGGACTCGGACCTCATCGACCCCCGCCGGGACCGACTGACCATGGCGCTTGTGCGTGCGGCGGTGGCCGCGGGCATCCCGCTGCTGGGCGTGTGCCGCGGCCTGCAGGAGATGAACGTGGCCCTCGGTGGCAGCCTGTGCCAGCGACTGCATGCTGAACCGGGCTTCGACGATCATCGAGAACCGGAAGGTGTCTCGGCTGAGCTGCAATTCGCTCCGCGGCATGAAGTGCTTCTCGAGCCCGGCAGCGCCTTCGCAGGCTGGGCCGGTGGCACGCGGGCCCGGGTGAACTCCTTGCATGGCCAGGGCATCAGCCGCCTGGGCCAAGGGCTTGTCGCCCAGGCGCGCGCGCCGGACGGCCTCGTCGAGGGCGTGCAGGTGGCCGACGCCAAGGCCTTTGCCTTTGGCGTGCAGTGGCACCCTGAATGGCACTTCGCCGAGATGCCGTTCTATCGCCGGATGCTGGAGGCCTTTGCCCACGCGTGCCGCGTCCACCAGCACGCGCGTGCCGCTGACGGCGCAACCCCGTAACGTGGCAGGGCAGGGCCGTGGCGGTCAGTCGCGGCAATGCGGCAACACGCGCGCCGCGTAGGCTTCGATGAAGCCGTGCTGGTCCAGGCCGACCTGGTGCACATCGATCGACTCGACGCCGAGGGCGCGGCAGGCGTCGATGTGCGCGATGTGGCGGCCGGGATCGTTCGAGACCAGCACGTGGGCGTGCAGGTCGGCCGGCCGCAAGCCGGCGGTTGCAGCCACGAAGTCGGCCGGCTGTCGCAGCGTGGTATTCGTGTCGCTGTCGAGCGCATTGAAGCGCCAGTGCTGCCACGCCTCCTGAAGCGCAAGCTCGTCGTTGACGCCCCAGTTCACATCAAGCTTCACGTGCACCGGCTTCCCCTCGCCACCACCCTCCCGGAAGGCGGCGATGATGCGCTCGAGCCGCGGCAGGTCGCGCCCGATCGTGAGCAGCCCATCGGCCCAGGCTCCGAGCGCACGTGCGGTCGCCTCGCTCATGGCGGCTCCGAACAACCGCGGCGGATCGGGGGGCAGGTCCCACAGGCGCGCGCCTTCGGCGCGCACCGCGCCGCTGCAGTCGACCGTCTGGCCGGCAAGCAGCCGCCGAACGATGTCCACGCCTTCGCGCAGCCGCTCGTTGCGTTCCGCCTTGTCGGGCCAGCCGGCGCCGACCGTTGCTTCGTTCACCGCCTCGCCGCTGCCGAAGGCCAGCCAGGGCAGACGGCCGGGGAACATCTCGCCCAGCGTGGCGATGGCATGCGCCAGCGGCACGGGATGGTAGCGCCAGCCGCCGGGCACGGTGATGGTGCCGAAGCTCACGCGACGCGTGGCCTGCATCGCGGCACCGAGCCAGGTCCAGGTGTGCCCGGCATGCCCCTGCTCGGGCGCCCAGGGCTGAAGGTGGTCGGAGCAGAAGACGGCGTCGAACCCCGCCGACTCCGCGGCCACCGCCAGCGGCACCAGCCGGGACGGAGCAAACTGTTCATGCGAGGCGTGGTAACTGATGCGGACCATGGTCTGATTCGGTAGGGCGATGCGCTCACTTGGCAACCCCCGTACCCGCGCCGCGCAAGAACGACGCGCGGGCGAACCGCAGCCGACCCCGAGCTGGGCATCCCACATGCCTCCAGGAAGAACCGGAACGGCAGCCCGTTCCGAGGTTCTACCGACTTTCATTCACAGGAGATCCCATGGCCTTGCCCCATGCCCAACTGCTCGACGTCATCGGCGTTCGCCCGCTCGGCGACGGATTGAAGGACAGTGTCAGCACCGCGCTCATCAAGACCGACCGCATCGAACTGCTTCACCTGGTCCTGCGCAACCATGCCGACATGCCGGAACACCACGTGGACGACGAGTGCACGATCCACTGCATCGAAGGCGATGTGGAGGTGGTGATGCCGGGCGGCACCCGCCGGCTCAGGGCGGGTGATCTCGTCGTGCTGCCGGCAGCGCAGCGGCACTCCGTGCGGGCGCGCGCCGACTCGGCATTGCTCGTCACGCTGCTGCTGCGTGGCGGTGATGCGGGAAACGGTACGGGGGCAAGCGAAGCAACGTCATGAAGGGCGGCCGGCCTGGCCGGCTCAGCCCGGAAGTGCAGCGTGGTGGTCTGGTTCCGCACCCGCTAGCCGAAGCGATTTCGCCACGGCATCGGAAGCGCCACCGAGAGCCGCCTTCGCGTCCGCTGCACCCTGTGCGATGAGCTCATCGATGCGCTGCGGCGAGTAGTCGAACTGGCCGGCGATGCCGTCCCAGGGAAGCGGTTCTCTCGCGATGCGAACCCACCGCACACCTTCGGACGCCACCAGTTCGGCCGATGGAACCAGCTTGTCGACCTGGCCCAGGTTGAGGGCTCGATAGGCCATCTCCGGGCCCGAGACGGGCAAGCGTTCCATGGGGCGAGGCAACTGCTCGATGGTGATCAGCTGCAGCGGTTCTCCCGGAGCGACACGGCCGCTGTCGCGCACCTTGTGCACGAGGGGGCCGATGGGGGACCGCCGCACGATCTCGCCGTCCCATTGCAGTTCGCCGTCGATCTCCACCGGGTCGAAGAGCAAGGGCAAGGCCGCGCTCGCGGCCACCTCGCGCGGTCCCACGTCGGCACTGTCGCTGTCGCTCAAGCGCAGGCTGCCATCGCGGATCTGGGAGCTGCCGGCGGCCAGCAGCACGTCTTGGGGCGCGTGGCTTCGGTAGGGCGGGGCGACTTCTTCCAGCAAGGCCCACATGCGCGAGCGATCGTACAGGGGCTGCTGGAGCCGCTGCAGCATGGACCAGGGGTTCCAGGTGCTGAACCGGGGCACGAAGAGGCCGCGGTTGCCGGCGAGCATGCCGGTGAGGAAGCCGTTCCAGCTTCGCAGGCAGGCGGCGGCCTCCGAGTCTCCCCAGGCCATGCCGGCGAAGGGAATCGACGGCGTGGCGATTCGCTCGCGCCACAGTGCCGTCAGCGCCTCC
Organism: Rhizobacter sp. LjRoot28; assembly: GCF_964253025.1. Taxonomy (NCBI): domain Bacteria; kingdom Pseudomonadati; phylum Pseudomonadota; class Betaproteobacteria; order Burkholderiales; family Sphaerotilaceae; genus Rhizobacter; species Rhizobacter sp. LjRoot28. The sequence goes on along the minus strand of NZ_CAXUQC020000001.1, from coordinate 3,317,525 downwards.
ACGCCGCTGTCCGGGGCGTCGAGGTGGGTGCGCACCACCGCGGCATTCAGCGCACCGATCGATGAGCCGGCCAGGGCCACGATCCGATCGCCCCGGCGCGCAAGCCAGGGCGCGAGCACCTCCCACGCCCCGCATCCGAAAGCGCCCAAGGCACCGCCGCCCTGGAACAACACCACAGTCTTCATGTCGAATCCTCGTCATCGGCGAAGCCATCCACCGCGCAGCTTCACCGGTGGCCGATGGGCAAGGGACATGCCGTCCAACCTGCCGTGGCAGCCGCCCGGGAACGGGACTTGCCTTTCGGGGCCATGGTCACCTTCGAGAAGTCCTTCAGGCGGGTCGATCCGCCCCTCGCCTCGCCGCCACGCACCTTGTTGCAGCCGGTGCCCCGCTTGCGGGCCGGCACCCATCCGGTGGATGGATTCGAGCCCATGCTCGTCGACGAAGCCACGGCGGCCTTCGATGATCCCGCGTGGTCGTTCGAGGTGAAGCACGACGGCTACCGCCTGCTCGCGGGCGTTCGCGCGCAGAACGTGAAGCTCAAGACGCGCAACAGTGCCGACGCCACGCTCTGGTTCCCGGAAGTCGTCGCCGCGTTGCGGTGCCTTGCGGGCCCCGGCCTGGTGCTCGACGGGGAGGTGTGCATCCTCGATGAGCACGGGCGTTCCGACTTCGAGCGACTGCGGCGCCGCGTGCACGGCCCGCTCACCTTTGCCGCCGAGCCGGTGGTCTACCTCGTCTTCGATGTGCTCATGGCGGGCGGGCGCCGGCTGGTCGACCGGCCACTCGCGGAGCGGCGCCTGCACCTGGAAGCGCTGCGTGACCTGCCGGGCATCAAGGTGGTGGATGCGATCGACGGGGATGGCGAAGCGCTGTTCGCCCATGCGCTGCGGCTTGGCCTTGAGGGCATCGTGGCCAAGCGGCTCGCGTCGCCGTACCAGCCGGGCCTGCGCAGCGACGACTGGCTCAAGATCAAGTGCCCGGGTCCCGCCTTGGCCGAGCGGTTCAAGCGGTTCCCTGGCGGTTGAGCCGCCGGTTGGCGTTTTCGATGGTCAGGCCGACGGACGCTGCCTCATCTGCAGCTTGCGGTAGAGTGCCTCGTAGCGCTTCGCGCTCAACGCCCAGTCGAAGCGGCGGGCCATGCCCCGCCGCTGCAGGGCGCGCCAGGCGTCGCCATCCTGACGCAGCGTGAGGGCGCGCTGCAGGGCCTCGCGCAGTGCCATCGCCGTCGGCTCCTGGAAGACGAAGCCGGTGCCCTTGTCGGTGCCTGGCTGCGCGTCGTCCACCGAGTCGGCCAGGCCGCCTGTCGCGCGGACGATCGGCGCCGTGCCGTAGGCCTGGCTGTACATCTGGTTGAGCCCGCAGGGCTCGAAGCGCGAGGGCATCAGGAACACATCGCTGCCAGCCTCGATCAGGTGGGCGAGGCCTTCGTCGAACCCGGCGATGGCCGACACCTGCCCGGGGTGCCGCGCGGCCGCCTGGGCCAGCGCCTGTTCGAAGCGCGCTTCGCCCTTGCCGAGCACCACCACCTGATGGCCCTGCTCGGTCAGCCAGTCGATGTTGTCGAGGACCAGGTCGACACCCTTCTGCTCGGTCAGGCGGCTCACCATGCCGAAGAGCACCGGCTCATTCGATTCGGCCAGGCCGAGCCGATGCTGCAGCGCCAGCTTGTTGACCGTCTTGCCCTCCAGCGAGTTGGCATCGAAGTGCTGCACGATGAGAGGGTCGCGGGTCGGGTTCCAGGACTCGGGGTCGATGCCGTTGAGGATGCCGTGCAGGTCGGCGGCGCGGGCCCGCATCATGCCGTCCATGCCGAAGCCCATCTCCGGCTCCTGGATCTCGCGGGCATAGGTCGGGCTCACGGTGGTCACGGCGTCGGCGTAACGCACCCCGGCCTTGAGCAGGCACAGCTGGCCCCAGTGCAGGGCGCCGTCCACCGACATCCAGCTCTGCGGCAAGCCGATCGACAGGCCGCGTTCCACCGGGAACATGCCCTGGAATGCGAGGTTGTGAATGGTGAAGACGCTGACCGCCTGCCGGTGGCGATCCAGTCCCAGGTAGGCCGGGGCCAGGCCGGTGGGCCAGTCGTTGGCGTGCAGCACGTCCGCCCGCCAACGCCAGCCGCGCCGGGGAGAGGGATCGATCGACAGGCGGGCGGCCACGGCGCTGAGGAAGCCGAAGCGGCGGGCGCCGTCCTCGAAATCGGGACCGCCCGGGTCGCCGTAGGGGCTGCCGTGGCGATCGTAGAAGCCCGGGCAGTCCAGCAGCAGCAGGGACAGGCCGCCCGCCTCCACTTCGGCGAGTTGGGCCTCGGGCCAGGGCCCTTCGGCCGGCCAGGTGTGGCGGCGCTTCGCCTGCGCCAGCAGCGGGCGCATGGAGCGGTAGGCGGGCATCAGCACGCGCACGTCGTGCCCCAGGCGCATCAGTGCCTGGGGCAGGGCGGCGCTGACGTCGCCGAGACCGCCGGTCTTGGCCCAGGGGGCGCACTCCGGCGTGACAAACAAGATCTTCAACGGGACGGCCGAGGGCACGAATGGGCTCCGGTTCAGGACACGAGGGGGTCGTGCAAGGTGGCGGGCACCAGCACGGCGAAGGGAAAGTCGGCCAGCAGCTGGTCGAGGGACAGCAGGTCCGTCCCGCCTGGAGACCCGCCGTCGATGCGGCGGCCGGTGAGCCAGTCGCGCCAGCCGCTGGGCGGTGCGGGCGGGCAGCTCACCTGCGTGCCGGCCCAGCACTGCGGCGAGAGGGCGGCCGGATCGTGCGAGCTCAGCGTGCTGAGCAGCCGCGACGCCACCACGATCACCGTGCCGCTGTCATGCTGGCGCGCATAGGCGATGGCGTGGGATGCCGCCGGCCCGTCGATGTCGAGGGCGTGGTACGCGCCGCCAGTGAACACCTGCGGCAGGGTGCGGCGCAGGGCGAGCAGCCGGGCGGTCATGAGCAGCTTCAAGCGGCCGTCGTCGAGGCCCGCCGCGAGGCGGTCGATCGCCTCGGGCGGCAGGCGGTCGCCCTGGTACAACGCCAGCACCGCGCGCAGCTGCGCTCGAAGCGCGTCGAAATCGACCGGCCGCCGATTGTCCGGATCGACGAGGCTGAAGTTCCACACCTCGCAGCCCTGGTACACATCGGGCACGCCGGGCGAGGTCAGCTTGAGCGCCACCTGGCTCAGGCCGTTCCAGCACCCGAAGCGGCTGACCGGTGCCATCCAGGCCTCGAAGTCGGTGAGGAACGGGTTCGGATCGCGGGTCCCGAGCAGGTGGTCGATGAAGCGGGCCAGGGCCGACTCGGACGCCTCGTTCGGGTTGATCCAGCTGGTGTGGACCTTGGCCTCGCGCACCGCCTTCTGCATGTATGCCTGCACCCGGCTGCGCACGTCGCCCAGTACCTCGGGGGTGATCTCGCCCAGCGGCCAGACGCCCACGAGCGTCTGGTACAGCAGGTATTCGTCGGCCGGCGAGATGGCGGAGTCGCTGCGCTCCGCACGGGGCCGGTTCATCGCGGACCACCGTTGCACCGCCGCCTCCCAGGCATCTGGAATTTCGGAGAGCACGTCGATGCGCGCCCGGACATCTTCCGAGCGCTTGCTGTCGTGCGTCGAGGTGCCGAGCATCGTGTGATGCAGGAAGCGCGAGCGTGCCACGTTGGCCGCATGGAAGGCCGACACCGACATGCCGAAGCGTCGCGGGTCGCCGCCCACGTCGTTGAGGGAGATGAGCCGGTGGTAACGGTAGAAGGCCGTGTCCTCCATCGACTTGGCCATGACCGGGGCGGTGAACTGCTGCCAGCGCGACACGAAGGCGAGCGCCTCGGCGCGCCGCGTCGCATCGGCCAGGCTCGGGGCCCCCAGCAGCACGTCCTGCAGGAAGTCGATGGCGCTCACATCCGAGGCCGGGCTGTGGCGCTTGGCTTCGGCCACGGCCCAGGCCGTGTGCTGGCGGTCACGGTCTTCCACGCCGGCCGGTCCGATGTAGGTGCGGTACACGGGGAAGCCGGCTGCGGTTTCGACGAGCGCTGCCCGCAGGCGGTTGCGGGTGAAGTCGCGGCTCGTGCGCTCACGCTGCGCGATGCGGAACAGCGCCTCCGTGAGCCACTGCAGGTCGCTGGCGAGCGCGGTCGACATCACCAGCAGCTTCGCCTCGCGAAGGATCTCGTCGAACGAGTCGGACGAACCGATGAAGCGGGCGTGGATCTCGTCGAAGCGCTGCTCATGGCGGCCATCGACGAAGACGCCGTTCACCTGGTTGGAGAACCGGTAGCCCGTGCCACCGTGCACCGGCCAGTCCGAGGGCACGTGTTCATGCTCGGCAAGGATCTTCTCGACCGACACGTACAAGGCCCGCGGCGCGCGGCCGGCGTCGATCAGCACGCGCTGGTGGCGTTGCTGCAGGCGCTCGAAATAGCCGCGTGGGTCGGCAAGGCCGTCCGGGTGATCGATGCGCAAGCCGGAGAGCCGCCCTTCGCCCAGCCAGCGCAGCACCGTGCGGTGGGTGTCCTCGAACACCTCGGGACGCTCCATGCGCAGCGCGGCCAGCGTGCTGATGTCGAAGAAGCGCCGGTAGTTGACGTCGTCCCCGGCCACCCGCCAGAAGGCGAGGCGATACGCCTGCCGCTCGATGAGATGGTCCAGGCCATCGAAGGAGGACGGTGTGCCCGAGGTGCCGTTGAGCCGCGCGACGCAGCTGTCGATCCAGTCGCGCAGCCAGGCGTGGCGCGCGCAGGCGTCGGCCAGCTGCTGCTTGTGCAGCACCTTGTCTCGCCGTCGCATCGCGAGAAGGGCGGTGTCGCGGCTGTCCCGCTCGGGCAGGTGGGCGAAGGCATCGATCAGCGATTGAACCACCGCGAGCGCCTGGCCCGACTCACCGTCGTCCGGTGGTGCCACGGCGGCAAAGACATCCGGGAAGCTGCGGGGATCCAGCGGAAACCGATGGTCGTAGTAGGCGATGTGGAAGGCACCGGCCGCGGCGTCGAAGGCCAGCTTCAGTTCGCCGGCTTCGAGCACCCGGCCGTAGTGGTCGCCGAGCACCGGCAGCAGCACCTTGCCGCGCAGTTCAGGGGCCGCCGGATTCCATTCGATGTCGAAGGTGGCCGCATGGGCCGAAGCCTCGCCGCACTCCAGCACGTCGAGCCACCAGGCGTTGTCGGCCTCCAGCACGCCCATGTGGTTGGGCACGATGTCGAGCAGTTGGTGCATGCCGTGGGCGGTCAGCGCCTGGCACAGGGCATCGTGGTCCTCGGGTGTGCCCACCTCCGGGTTGAGCGCGTTGTGGTCGACGATGTCATAGCCATGGGTGCTGCCGCGCCGCGCGGCGAGGTAGGGCGAGGCGTAGAGGTGGCTCACGCCGAGCGCATCCAGGTACGGCACGAGGCGGGTGGCCGCCTCGAAGCGCATGCCGGCGTGGAACTGGATGCGATAGGTCGCGCGCGGGATGCAGGCGGTGTCGAGCGACGGCAGGGCGGTGCCCCGGCCTGTCGGCGCGAAGCGGGAGCGCCCTTCGCGCAGCCGGGCCGTCACCGCGCGCCAGCGTGCATCGAGCCCGATCTGCTCGAGCGGCAGCTTCAGCTTCACCCGCCAGTTCGGATAGGTCTCTTCGGTGGTGCTGGGAACGTTGACCTGTTCGAGCTGCTGGATCACGTCCTCGAACTGCACGCCCACGAGGCGGGACTGGCCGCGGCCGAGGAAGGCGTACACCGCTTCCGTCAACCGTGTGTCGTTGTCGTCGACGGTGGCCGGGTTCAGGCTTCCCCCTGCCGGCATGAGTCCCTCGCTCTCGAGCGACAGCAGCAGCCGGACGCGCTCTTCGGCCCGGGAGATGATCTGGTCGTGCCGCTGCTGCTCGTCGGGGTAGAGGCCGAAGGCGGAGCGGGTCTCGATGTCGTCGCCACGCCACCAGGCGCGCAGGGTCGGCAGGTCGTGGGTGCCCACGACCGCCAGTGCGTTGGCCCGCCACTCGCCGGGGGCGGGGAAGCGGCCCTGGGAGTTCCGCTCGAAGTACAGCGGGCAGTACGACAGCACGCCGCGCGACGCGACCGTCTCGCGAAAGCCTTCCGGCACGTTGCCCAGGTCTTCGCCGATCACCAGGCACTGGTTGCGCACGCTCTCCAGGGCCAGCACGTTGAGCAGGTCCTCGAAGGGGTAGCTCACGTACGTGCCCTCGCGGGCGTCAGCGCCGGAGGGAACCCAGAACAGCCGCTGCAGGGCCATGGCATGGTCCAGGCGCAGAGCGCCGGCGTGACGCATGTTCTCGCGCAACAGTTCGCTGAAGGGTGCGTAGGCCTGCTCGCGCAGTCGCGACGGCACCATGGGCGGCAGGCCCCAGGACTGGCCCGCCGGGTTGTAGGCCTCGGGCGGCGCACCGGCGCTCATGCCAAGGCCGTAGAGCCCGGGCCGGCCCCAGGTCTCGGAGCCACCCTCGTTCACGCCCACGGCAACGTCGCGGTACAGGCCGAGCGGCATGCCGAGCGCGCGCGCGTGGGATGCGACGGCGGCGAGCTGGGCGTCGCACTGCCATTGCAGGTACTCGAAGAACTCCACGCGTTCGATCTGCTCCCGCTCGAAGGCGACGACCTCCGGGCTGCCGGCTTCGCGGTAGGCGGGCGGCCAGCAGACCCAGCCCCAGATGGCGGGGTCATTGGCGTGCAGGTGCGCCTGGATCGCGTCGAAGAGCGCGTGGGCGCGCAGCCAGGCACCGCCCTGCTGCTGGAAGCGCCGGAAGGCCTGCGCACGCGGTGTGTCCCGTGCCAGTTCGACATCGCGGAAATGGCGATAGAGCAGCTCCAGCACCTGCCGCTTGGCGGAAGCGACGCCGCTGTAGTCGACGTGCGGCGCATCGCGCAGGCGCTGCAGCTGGCACTGGAAATCCCCGCTGCGGACCCGGTTGCGTGCGGCCGTGCAACCGAGGAACTCGCTGATGGCTTCGACGTCGAGGTAGAGCGCGTTGAGCGCGATGCGGCTCGACGGGCTGTAGGGGCTGGCCCGTTCGGGGTCATGCGGGAACAGGGCATGCAAGGGATTGATGCCCACGAAGGCCGCGCCCTCGGCCGCAGCCATGTCGAGCGTGGCCTGCAGGTCGGTGAAGTCGCCGATCCCCCAGTTGCGTGCCGAACGGACGGCATACAGCTGCACCGTGGGTCCCCACCAGCGCTCGCCGTGAGCGAGGCCGGGCGGCTCATGACAGCGGTCCGGGCAAACGATCACGGTGCAGGCATCGGCCACGCCTGCGACCTGCAGGCGGTGATAGCCGAGGGGCAGGGGCTCGGGCAGGGTGATCGAGCGGCGGCCCGGCGCGCTGTTGTCGACGCGGCCCTGCCATGTCTCGCCGCTTTCGGTGATGAGCGTGCACATGGCACCGGGCTGCACTGCTTCGCCCACGGCCAGGGGCTTGGGTGCCGAGGCGCGCATCACGTGCACGGCGGGCAGCGGGTGCGCCGTTGCGTCGTCTTCCAGGCGATGCAACGCCCGTTCGGCCGAGGCATCGTCCTGTGCGTCCACGCCCATGGCGGTGACGAAGCGGCTGAGCTGGGCGGTGTCGAGCTGCTTGGGATGACCCCAGAAGTCGTGGTACGCAGCGGCGACGCCGAGGCGTTCGCTCAGTTGGCGAAGGGGGCGGTGGGAGGCTTCGGGTGAGGTCATGTCAGGTGGGAAGGAGCCAGCGCCAGCGGGCGGACCAGGCGCCGACCCGGAACGGCGACACGTCGCCGACCATGTGCCAGAGGGTGGCGTTGGGCCGGGCGGAATCGGCCCAGTCGACCGGGCTGCCGCCCAGGTTGGCGATCAGCTCGAGCGTGGCGCCGTCGGTGAAGCGCCATTGCACGGCCAGAATCTCGCCGTCCAGCAACTGGGACTCGTGCCGGCCGGTGGCCAGCAAGGGAAGGCGAGGGACGAGGTCCCGCGTGCGGAGGGAGATCAGGTCGCGGTGGTAGGCGAACCACGCCTGGTGCGCAGCGTCGGCCGACCAGGTGTCGACGTCGAGCTTGCAGCGCTCGAAGGTGTCGATGCTGCAGGGATCGGGAATGCGCTCGCGGGCCGCTTCGTCCGCGAAGGCCGCGAAGTGGGCGAATTCCCGGCGCCGGCCTTGCGTGACCGCGTCCCGCAGCGGCCCTTGCCAGTCGGCAAAGTAGAGGAAAGGGGTTTCCGCGCCCCACTCCTCGCCCATGAACAAGAGGGGCGTGGGCGGGCTCAGCAGCAGCAGGCTCGCAGCCAGGCGGGCGGGCGCATCCCCGGTGAGTGACAGCAGGCGTTCGCCCATCGCGCGATTGCCCACCTGGTCATGGTTCTGCAGGAAGTTGACGGTGGCCGGCAGGTGAACCGTGCTGGTCGCTGCTCTTCGCGGGTTGGCGGCATGCCGGTCGGCGGCATTCAGGTGGGGCTCGCCCTCGCGGGCAAAGCCGTGGGTGAGGCAGCGCGCCAACTGAGGCAGCGGCGTGCGCACGTACTCTGCGTAGTAGCCCTCGCCCTCACCCGTGAGGGCCACGTGCACGGTGTGGTGGAAGTCGCCGCTCCACTGCCCGTCGTAGGTGCCCGGTCGCGGGCTGCCAGGGAGGCGGCGGGCATCGTTGGTGTCGTTCTCCAGCACGAGGTGCACATGGCGATCGCCTGCCGCGGCGCGCACGCGCGTCGACAGCTCTTCGAGGATGTCCGGCGAACTGTCGTCACGCATGGCGTGCACCGCGTCCAGGCGCAGGCCGTCGATGCGGTACTCCTCGACCCAGTAGAGGGCGTTGTGGATGAAGAACTCGCGCACCGGACCGCTGTCCGGGCCGTCGAAGTTCAGGGCGGCGCCCCAGGCGTTGTGGTGCCGCTCGGTGAAGAAGGCGGGCGCGTAGAGACCCAGGAAATTGCCGTCCGGGCCGAAGTGGTTGTAGACCACGTCCAGCATGACCATCAAGCCCAGCCGGTGCGCCGCCTGCACGAAACGCTTGAGCGCATCCGGTTCCCCATAGGTGGCCTGCGGCGCGAACGGCAGCACGCCGTCATAGCCCCAGCCGAAGCGTCCCGGGAAGCTGGCCAGCGGCATCAGTTCGACGCAGGTGACACCCAGCTCGGCCAGCACCGGCAACTGACGAGCCGCCGCGTCGAAGGTTCCTTCACGGGTGAACGTGCCCACGTGCAGCTCGTAGGTCACCGACTCATGCCAGGGTCGGCCCTTCCAGCCGGCCTCCCACGCAAAGGCGGCGGGGTCGTGGAGGCGCGACGGCTGGAAGACCCCGTCGGGGTTGTCCCGCGCGGCCGGGTCGGGCACCGCGATGTCGCCGTCGGGTGTGGTGAGGATCCAGCGGTAGCGGTCACCCGCGCGCGCCTGGGGCACAACCACCGTTCGCCAGCCTTGTGCATCGGCCGGGGCCGGGATGCGCAGATCGCCCGTGGCACCGCGGAACTCGAGACTGATGTTCATGGGCGCAGGCGCCCACAACGAAAAGTGCGCGCCACCGCCGGGATGCAGCTCGGCGCCGAACGGCATGCGGTGGACGTGGCGTTCGGTGGGGGACCCGCTCATTCAGCCTCCGGGGGCTGCGTCATCAGCACGAGTGAGCGGCCGGTCATGGTGTAGACCTCGCCGGCCTGCCATTCGGTCCGCTCAGGCGCCTGCTCGGGCTCGAACGTGGTGTCGAGTCGCAGCGTCCAGCGGGTGTCCCGGTGCGGTGGAATGACGAACGGAAGGTCATCGTGGTAGGCGTTGAACAGCAGGAGCACCGAAGCACTCCGGACGGGCCGGCCTTCGTCGTCGATCTCGCCCGTCATGTGACCGCACAGCACCGCGCCGGCGCTGCGGGCAATGGGTTTCATCCATTCCGCCTCGTCCATTTCCAGCCCGTCGGCATTGATCCAGGCGATGTCGCGCTTGCCATCGGTTTCGTCGGCCCACCCGTTGAGGAAAGTGGTCCGCCGCAACGCGGGCAGTTCCCGGCGCAGTGCGGTCAACCGCTGGACGAACGCGAACATTTCCGGTGCGCCCGGGTCGTTCCAGTCGATCCAGCTGATCGGGCTGTCCTGACAATAGGCGTTGTTGTTGCCGCGCTGCGTGCGATTGAGTTCATCGCCGGCCAGCAGGAGGGGCGTGCCTTGCGAGAAGAAGAGCGTCGCCAGCAGATTGCGTTGCTGACGGCCCCGCAACTCGAGGATTTCGGGATCGTCCGTCTCGCCCTCGACACCGCAGTTCCAGCTGTTGTTGTGTGACTCGCCGTCGCGGTTGTCCTCCTGGTTGGCTTCGTTGTGCTTGTGGTTGTAGCTGACGAGGTCACGCAGGGTGAAACCGTCGTGGACGGTGATGAAGTTGATGCTGTCGGTCGGGCCCCGGCCGTTGTGGGCGAAGAGGTCGGCCGAACCGCACAGGCGTTGGGCGAACTCCGGCAACGCCCCTTCGTCGCCGCGCCAGAACGAGCGCATGGTGTCGCGGTAGCGACCGTTCCACTCGGCCCAGCCGACCGGGAATCCGCCGACGCGGTAGCCGCCTTCGCCCACGTCCCACGGCTCGGCGATGAGCTTCACGCGGCTCAGCACGGGGTCCTGCGCCACGGCGGCGAAGAAGCTGCTGCAGGTGTCGAAGTGGTAGGCGCCGCGGCCGAGGGCCACGGCCAGGTCGAAGCGAAAGCCGTCGACGTGCATCTCGGTCACCCAGTAGCGCAGGCTGTCCATCACCAGGGTGAGGACCTCGGGCGCGAAGGTGTTGAGCGTGTTCCCGGTACCGGTGACGTCGTGGTAGTGACGAGCCTCCTCGGCGCTCAGCCGGTAGTAGGTGGTGTTGTCGATGCCCTTGAAGCTGAGGGTGGGGCCGAGGTGGTTGCCTTCGCCCGTGTGGTTGTAGACCACGTCGAGGATCACCTCCAGGCCGGCCGCGTGCAGCAGCTTCACCATGCCCTTGAACTCGGCGATGGTCCCCGTCATGCTGTAGCGCAGGTCGGGAGCGAAGAAGCCGATGGTGTTGTAGCCCCAGTAGTTGCGCAGGCCGGACTCGATCAGCCGCTGGTCGTCCACGAAGGCGTGGATGGGCAGCAGCTCGATCGACGTGACGCCCAGCGCCTTGAAGTGCGCGATGGCCACGTCCGACGCGAGCGCGCCATACGTGCCGCGCAGCTCTTCCGGTAGCGACTCGAGCTGCTTCGAGAACCCCTTGACGTGAACTTCGTAGAAGACTGTCTCGGACCAGGGCACTTCCGGTCGTCGGTCACTGCCCCAGTCGAAGGACTCGTCGACGACCTCGCACTTGGGCATGTAGGGCGCGCTGTCCTCGGGATTGAAGGCGAAGTCCTCCTCCTCGCTGTCGAGGTCGTAGGCGTACATGGCGGAGCACCAGTCGATGGTCCCGACGATCTTGCGCGCATAGGGGTCGAGCAACAGCTTGGCCGGGTTGCAGCGCAAGCCCTCTTCCGGCCGGTAGGGGCCGAGGACCCGCCAGCCGTAGCGGGTGCCCGGGTCGATGCCGCGGAGGTAGGCGTGCCACACGTTGCCCGTGCGACGGTGCAGGGTGAGGCAGTGGGTCTGGTGGGTGCCGGTTTCGTCGAACAGGCACAGTTCAACGCCCTCGGCGACGCTGGAGTACAGCGCGAAGTTGGTTCCCTGGCCGTCCCAGGTGGAGCCGAGGGGATAGGGGCGGCCAGTCTCGAGGCGGGGGGCGGTCAAGATCGGCGCCCCGTCAGCTTGCTCGGCGGGCCGGGAAGTGCCCGCGCGGAATGACGACGATGCCGCCCTCGCTCACATGGAAACGGGCGCGGTCGGCCGCCAGGTCGTGACCGATGCGCTCGCCCGCCGGGATGACGTTGTCCTGGTCGACGATGGTGTTGCGAAGCTGGGCGCCGGCGCCGATCACGGTGCGGTCCATCACGATGCAGTGATCGACTCGTGCGTCCGCCTGGACCCGCACCGCCCGTCGCAGCATGGCATGGTCGAGGTGGGCACCGGTGATGACGCAGCCGGAGCCGACCACCGAACGACGGATCTCCCCCGACTCGATCTGGGCGGACTCCGATGGGTCCTGGCTCGCGTAGATGGGCCACTGCGCATTGGTCATGCGAAAGCGCGGCTCGGCGCCGAGCGTGTCCATGTGGGCCGCGAAGTAGGCATCGATGGTGCCGACGTCCCGCCAGTAGGCCGGCTCCTCGAAGGAGGCGGTCCCGGGGATCACGTTCTCGGTGAAGTCGTAGGCCATCAGGCGGTGCGTGCGCACCATGCGGGGCAGCAAGTCGCGGCCGAAGTCGCGCTCGCCGGCATCGCGGGCGCGGCGGAGTTCGTTGAGCAGCACGTCGGTGGAGAAGATGTAATTGCCCATCGAGGCCAGGGCGTGCCCCGGCTTGCCGGGCATGCCCGGCGTGGTGTCCGGCTTCTCCTTGAAGTCGACGATGCGCAGGTCGGCGTCGGTTTCCACGATGCCGAACGAGCGGCATTGCGAGCGCGGCACGGGCAACGTCGCGACCGTCACGTCCGCACGCTCGCGCACGTGCTGGTCGATCATCTGCCGCACGTCCATCCGGTAGATGTGGTCCGCCCCGAACACGGCGACATAGTCGGCATTCGAGGTTTCAATGAGGTGAAGGTTCTGTGACACGGCGTCGGCCGTGCCCTGGAACCACTCGGGACCATTGCGCATCTGCGGTGGCACCACCGTGACGAAGTGGTCGGGAATCACGCGTGCCAGCGTCCAGCTCTGGCGCACGTGTTCGATCAGCGCTTGCGACTTGTACTGAACAAGCAGGTACACCGAGTAAATCTCGGAGTTCACGAGGTTGCTCAGCACGAAATCCACGAGGCGGTGCTTGCCGTTGAACGGCACCGACGGCTTGCACCGCTCGAGTGTCAAAGGATGGAGTCGGGTGCCTTCGCCACCCGCCATCACGAACGCCAGTACCTTGTGTCTTGCCGTCATCATTGCTCCTTGCCTGGCGACCAATTGGGGTATCCAGCAGTTACAAGGGCAAGGGGCGTTCCCACCCGCCGACGGGGTTTCAGGCCGAGGCCGGCTCCGCTTGGGCCGCCTGAAGCGCGTCGCGCGCAAGCAGGAAAGTCGCCGCGTTCCAGGTCTGGCCCAGCATGCCGACCGGTGCCAGCGTCTGGCCGTGGAACCACTCGGTGAACCGCCAGCCGTCGGCCTGGTTGGCCCGCGCCACCTTCACCAGTTCGGCGTGTGCCAGGTCGAGCCGGCCCATGTTGGCCAGGGCCATGACCCAGAACCCACCAACGAACGGCCAGATGCCTCCGTTGTGGTACTGGTGGGGGTGGTTCTGCATGTGGCGGCCCATGTACGCGCGCCACAGGGCGTGGTTGTCATCGATGGGCGTCACGACGGTGCGCACCGGATAGGGGTCGCCCACGCCCGCTTCGCAGAGGGTCTTGACGACCTGCTTGGCCATGGACCGGTTGGCCAGCCCGTACAGCACCGCCAGCACGTTGCCGAAGACGTCGCCCTCGTCACCCGCGAAGGAGAGGTTCACGAAGCTCAGGTAGAGGTCGTCGTTGCGCCGCTCGCGGCGGGCGTAGTGGCTCAGCAGGCGGCTGCGGCGGTACTCGGGCAGGTCGCTCTGGTCGGGGTGGAAGAGGTGGTTGAAGTGGTAGCAGGTCTCGTCACGGTGCGGGAGGGCGTACAGGCCCTTGACGTGGTACCAGAGCGCGTTGGTGTACAGCACGAAGCCTGAGCGCGGCATGATGTCGGCCCAGTCGCTGGCCTCGTTCTGCTGCAACAGGAAGAAGCGCTGGTGCTCCTGCGCCAGCAGCCACTGGATGGCGCGGCTCACCTGGGGACCCCAGCGCGACACCTCTTCGGTGAGCGGGCTCGTGCGGCGCACGTGGTCGACCGCGATCAGCCACCACAGCGTGGCATCGATGCAGCCCAGGTACCAGAAGTCGGCGTCGCGGCCTTCCGGGTCGACGTACTTCGGGATCTGCCCGTTGGGGGCCTGGAATTCGGCGAGGGCGGCCAGGCTGTCGATGGCGCCGCGCTCCAGCGACGGCACGCCACTGCCGCTCATGGCCAGCACGCAGATGGCGGCATCGCGGCCGAAGATGCGGGTGTAGCTGCGCGCCTCGGCCGCCGCGGTGCGGCTGGCCGCAAGCACCCCTTGCGGCGAGAGGTTTCGTTCCAGCAGCGCGAGCGACTGCACGGCGCACTCGTCCAGCAGCGCGGCGTCCGCCGTGGCCCCGGGCGGTGGGGCTGCGCCGGAGATCGGCAGGGCGGGGGTCGGGTCGTCCATGTCAGCGGTCAGGGTCGGAAGGGCGGGAAGGCCACCATTGTTCGAGTCGTTCGGCGGCCCATTTGGTTCCGCCGAGCCCGAAGGCCAGCGCCAGGGCGAGCACCACGCCGCCCAGCACGATGAGGAAGGCCTGGCGGATGAGGGTGCCACCGATGTCCATCTGGTCGAGCGCCATCATGATGACAAAAGCCAGGATGGCATAGCGGGCCAGGCGAGCGAGGGAATCGGCGTCGCGGATGCCGATGCCTCGACAGTAGGTGCGCACCGCATTGGCCACGAAGCGGGCGAAGTAGGTGCCGAACGCGATGATGAGCAGCGCCACGATGACCTTGGGCACGAACAACATCACCCGGCCGAGCAGCTCGGTCACGTAGGTGAGGCCCAGGCCGTTGAAGGCGACGATCATGGCCGCCAGGATGACCACCCAGTAGGCCAGCGCGCCGAACACGCCGATGGTGTCGACTTCGGTGCCGCCCTTGTGCAGGAAGCCGTCCAGCCCAGAACGCTGGGTCACGATGTGGAAGTTCACCGAGCGCAGGCCCTTCTCGATGGCGAAGCGGGCGGCCTTGGCAATGAGGAAGCCGGCCAGCAGCACCAGCACGGCCACGCCGAGCCGGGGCAGGAATGCGCCGATCTCGAGCAGGAAGGCCCGTAGCGGTTCGAGGAAGACATCCACTCTTTCCATTGCGTTTTCTCCTCGTGGCCTCAGGCAGCACCGATGACGCCCAGGATGCCCTGGAGCGGAATGCACACCCAGTCAGGGCGGTTGTCGAGTTCGTACTGCAGTTCGTAGACGGCCTTCTCCAGCTCGAAGAGGCCGAGGAGCCCGTGCCCGGGAGCCAGCTGCTCGTACAGTCCGGCGCCCTGCGCGGTGGCATCGTACGCCGCGAGGAAGGCTTGCCGAACCTCGGTTTCCCACTGTTGCGATAGGGGCGAGAGCAGCGCCCACTGGTCCGCCGTGGTCGCTGCGGCACGCAAGGCGGTCAGGCGGGCATAGCTGAAGGAGCGCAGCATGCCGGCCACGTCGCGCAGGGGGGAGTCCTTGCGTCGGCGTTCCTCCACCGAGCGGCTGGGTTCGCCTTCGAGGTCGGTGATGATGAAGTCGTTCTTCGTGAGCAGCACCTGGGCCAGGTGGTAGTCGCCGTGGAAGCGGGTCTTGAGGGCCGCCGGAACGCGGGAGGTCAGCGCGTTGACCCGGCCCAGCAGCCGGTCACGGGCGGCCAGCACCGCCTTGGCGTCCTCGGCGCAGTCTCCACCGAGGTCTTGCTGCCGTGCCTGAAGCCGCGCCAGGGCGGCGGCGACATCGGATGCCAGACGGGTGCCGTGCGCCGCCATGTCGGCGTTGTTCAGCGGTTCCGGTTCGAATGCCGGGTCGCCGCTGCGCGTGGCGAGCGCGAGGTGCAGTTCCGCCGTGCGCTGGCCGAGCGTGCGCACCAGTTCCAGGTAGCCGCCGTGGACATCGGCCGGGACGGCTTCCATGCTGGTGCGGCACAGCTCCAGGTGGCGCTGCAGGTAGTTCGTCGTGTAGGCCCAGCCGTCCCCCTGGTTGGCCACGTAGGCCTGCAGGCTCGCGAGCACCGTGGGTTCGCCGGCGCGGGTCACGTGGGTGAGGGTGCCGGCGATGGGCACGCAATTGGGGAACTTGGCCACCTCGGTGAGGAAGCGCCCCATCTCCACTTCGGGATTGATGCCGGGGCGCGCCCGGCGGTAGCCCTTGAGGAACAGGCGCTCGCCGATGGTGACGATGGTGTTGCTGGTCTGGGCCTGCGCGCGGCTGAACGGCAGCTCGGCGATGTCGTCGGCGCCGAGCTTGCGGAATGCACTGGTCGCCCGGAACTCGAAGGTGCCAGCGGTGCCGGCCACGTCCGTGCCCCGGCCCATCGCACCGATGAGCGCGCGGCAGAAGGGCTCGTCGGCATAGGCGTCGGCCATCACCCCGACTTCGGCCTGCTGGCGGATGCGGGCGACGCCTGCGGGGGCGAGCAGGCGCAGCCGCTCCTCGCTGTCGCGCTCCCAGGCCAGGGCGAGCGGCACGAAATAGCGCCCGTTCTCGCTGCCGCCTTCCACCTCGATCAGCGGCAGCAGCCAGCCCCCGCCCGTGCTGCTGCCGTCACCCGACGGATCCCACACGGCCCGCTCGGTGATGCGGGCGGCCTTGATGGCGTCTCCCTTGGCACCGTACCAACGCTGGCCTTCCATGTAGCGGGGCAGGGTGTCGGTCTCGAAGGTGTTGCGGGTCTTGACCGCCAGCCCGATGCGCCAGGGCACCACCTCCTCGCGGAACAGGCTGAACCAGCCGTCGAAGAGGACGAACACCGGCCGCTCCTCGGTGGGCAGCACCTCGGTGTGCCAGCTCGGCACCTCGGCGTTCTCGGACAGCCGGAACCAGTAGAAGCCGTAGGCCTGCAAGGTGAGCAGGTAGGGCAGGTCGCCGACCGGCGGGAAGGCCGTGCGCCCGAGCATCTCGACGGGCACGCGACCGCGGTAGCGGGAGAGATCGAGCTCCACCGGTTGCGCGGTGCGGGCGAGGTTGGCCACGCACAGGATGGCTTCGCCGTCGTGCTCGCGCAGATAGGCGAGCACCTTGCGGTTGCCGGGCTTGAGGAACACCAGTTGTCCGCGGCCGAAGGCCCGGCTGGTCTGCCGCATGGCGAGCAGGCGACGCATCCAGTTGAGCAGCGAAGACGGGTCGCGGATCTGCGACTCGACGTTCACCGCCTGGTGCCCGTAGATGGCGTCCATGATGGGCGGCAGGTACAGGCGCTGGGGGTCGGCCCGCGAGAACCCGGCGTTGCGGTCGGGCGACCACTGCATCGGGGTTCGCACGCCGTTGCGGTCGCCGATGAAGACGTTGTCGCCCATGCCGAGCTCGTCGCCGTAGTAGATGATCGGCGAACCGCGCATGGACAGCAGCAGGCTGTTCATCAGCTTGACCCGCTCGATGTCGTTGTCCATCAGCGGTGCCAGCCGCCGCCGGATGCCGAGGTTGATGCGGGCCCGCGGGTCGGCCGCGTAGGTGTTGTACATGTAGTCCCGCTCCTTGCTCGTCACCATCTCGAGCGTCAGCTCGTCGTGGTTGCGCAGGAAGATGGCCCACTGGCAGGCGTCCGGGATGTCCGGCGTCTGCTGCATGATCTCCACCACCGGGAAGCGATCCTCCTGGGCGATGGCCATGTACATGCGCGGCATCAGCGGGAAGTGGTACGCCGCGTGGCATTCGTCCCCATCGCCGAAGTACTCCCGCACGTCCTCGGGCCACTGGTTGGCCTCGGCCAGCAGGAAGCGGTTCGGGTAGTCGGCGTCGATGGCCGCGCGCAGCTGCTTGATGACGGCGTGGGTCTCGGGCAGGTTCTCGTTGTTCGTGCCGTCCCGCTCGACGAGGTACGGGATGGCGTCCAGGCGGAAGCCATCGACGCCCATGTCCAGCCAGAAGCGCATCGTCTTGAAGATGGCTTCCAGCACGGCCGGGTTGTCGAAGTTGAGGTCGGGCTGGTGGCTGAAGAAGCGGTGCCAGAAGTAGGCCTTGGCCACCGGGTCCCAGGTCCAGTTGGACGTCTCGGTGTCGGTGAAGATGATGCGCGTGCCCTGGTACTTCTGGTCGGTGTCGCTCCAGACGTAGAACTCGCGTTCCGGCGAACCGGGCGGCGCGCGGCGGGCGGCCTGGAACCAGGGGTGGGCGTCCGAGGTGTGGTTGATGACGAGCTCGGTGATCACCTTGAGGTCGCGCCGATGGGCCTCGTCGAGCATCGTGCGGAAGTCGTCGAGCGTGCCGTACTGCGGGTGCACGTCGTGGTAGTCGGCGATGTCGTAGCCATCGTCCTTCAGGGGCGACGGATAGAAGGGCATCAGCCAGAGCGTGTTGACGCCCAGCTCCTTGATGTAGTCCAGCTTGCTGGCCAGGCCGCGGAAGTCACCCACGCCGTCGTCGTTCGAATCGAAGAAGGCCTTGACGTTGACTTGGTAGATGACCGCGTCCTTGTACCAGAGCGCCTCGTCGGTGACCGGTATCGTGGCGCCTTGCTCGGCGTCTTCCAGGCGTGGCGTGTACGGTGCGTTCATCGGCTCCCCGCTTTCAGACGAAGTCCTTGAAGTCCTGCTCGCTGCGTGCATGCGGCGTGACATGGAAGACGTGGGCCGGCGTGCGCGCCGGGTCCAGGATCACGAAGTTGCGAGCGCCGCGCCAGGTGTAGCTGTCGCCGTTGAGCACATCGCGCACCTGGTACGCCGCATCCTGTGGAATGCCGAGCGCATCCAGATCCAGGTCCACCCAGCCCGACTGGACGTTGTGCGGGTCGAGGTTGGCGATGACCAGCACGGTGTCGTCCGCGTCGGCGGTCTGCTTCGACCAGACCAGGAACTCGCCGTTGTCGGCGGGGTGGAACTGGAGGCCTGCGTTGTCGTGCAGGGCCGGGTGGGCGCGCCGGATCTGGTTCACCCGCGTGATGAGCGGGCGCAGACTGTCGGGCCGGTCCAGGTCCCAGTGGCGCAGCTGGTACTTTTCGGAGTCGAGGTACTCCTCGCTGCCCGCCTCGCGTGGCCGGTTCTCCAGCAGTTCGTAGGCCGGCCCGTAGATGCCGTAGCTGCTGCACAGCAGCCCGGCGAGCACGAATCGCATGGCGAAGGTGGCGCGGTTGGCGCCGTGCAGGTGTTCGTTGAGGATGTCCGGCGTGTTCGGCCAGACGTTGGGCCGGAAATAGCTGCGCCCCGGGCCGTGGGCGAGTTCGGTGAAGTACTCCGTGAGTTCCTCGCGCGTGTTGCGCCAGGTGAAGTAGGTGTACGACTGCGAGAAACCGAGCTTGGCCAGCCGGTGCATCACCTTGGGACGGGTGAAGGCCTCGGCCAGGAACAGCACCTCCGGATGCGCGCGGTTGATCTCCCCGATGACCCACTCCCAGAAAGGAAAGGCCTTGGTGTGCGGGTTGTCGACCCGGAACACGGTAACGCCCTCGCCGATCCAGTGTTCGAACACACCCTTCAAGGCCTGCCACAGGCCTTGCCAGTCGTCGCATTCGAAGTCGAACGGGTAGATGTCCTGGTACTTCTTGGGCGGGTTCTCGGCGTACTGCACGCTGCCGTCGGGGCGGTGCCGGAACCAGCCCGGGTGCTCCTTCACCCAGGGGTGGTCCGGTGCGCACTGGAAGGCGATGTCCATCGCCAGGTCGATGTCGAGCTTGCGGGCCGAGGCGACGAGACGACGGAAATCCTCGGCCGTGCCGAGTTCGGGGAGGATGGCGACGTGGCCGCCTTCGCGTGCGCCGATGGCCCAGGGGCTTCCCACGTCGCCTTCGAGCGCCACCAGCGTGTTGTTGCGACCCTTGCGCCGCTCACGCCCGATCGGGTGGATGGGCGGCAGGTAGAGCACGTCGAATCCCATGTCGGCCACGTAAGGCAGCCGCGCTTCGACGTCGCGCAAGGTGCCGTGGCGGCCCGGCTGCGATGACGCCGAGCGCGGAAAGAGCTCGTACCAGGCGCTGAAACGCGCCCGCGGCCGGTCGGCCACGAGCGGCAGCGCGACCGGGTGAACGGTCTGCAGGCTGCGGTCGGGGTAGCGGTCGGCCACAGCGGCCAGGTTTTCGTCGAGCGCGAGCGCCTTCAACGCCACGGGGTCGCTGGCGCGGGCGGCGGCCTGCGTGCGCAGGCGGGTCACCCAGGCGTCGAGTTGCTCGGCGTCCTCGCGCCGCGTCGCCCGCCGAGCGGTGGCAGCCAGCAGCGAGGCGCCGGTGAGGGCGGCCACCCGGATGTCCTCCGGATCGACCCGGCGGACGAGTTCGTGGCGCCAGCTGCGCACGCTGTCGACCCAGGCCGCCACGCGGTAGTGGTAGCGCCCCGGCGCGAGCGGCACGAAGCAACCGCGCCATTCGTCGTTGCCGGTGGCCACCATCTCCACCTCGGTCGGCTGCTCGTCGCCGTCGGCACCCCATTGCAATCGCACACGCACGAGGTCATGGCCGTCGGTGAAGCAGTGCGCCGTCACCTCGAAGGGTTCGCCGGCCACGCACTTCACGGCGAAGCGCCCGCCGTCCACGACGGGCAGCACGGCATCGATGACGGCACGAATGCGGCCGTGCTCGGGGAGACGGGGTTCAGCGGTCGGATTGCGGTTCATGCTTGAGCACCACGGTGGACAGCGGCGGCAGCGTCAGCTCCACGCTGTGCTCCCGGCCGTGACAAGGCGCCGGCTTCGAGCTGACGCCGCCCAGGTTGCCCCAGCCGCTGCCGCCGTAGTCCTGCGCGTCGGAGTTGAAGATCTCCCGCCAGTGCCCCGCGCGGGGCACGCCCAGGCGGTAGGCGGAACGGGGCATGGGCGTGAGGTTGATCGCCACGAGCACGGGCTCCGCGCCGCCGCGGCCGTAGCGAATGAAGGCGATCACGGTAGCTTCCGCGTCGTGGGCCTCGACCCACTCGAAGCCTTCCGGAGAAAAGTCCATCTCGTGAAGCGCCGGCTCGCGTCGCATCAGCGCATTGAGCTGGGCCACCATGCGCTGCACACCGCGGTGCTCCTGCAGGTCGGTCAGCTGCCACTCGAGCTGCCCCTCGTGCGTCCACTCGCGCCCCTGGCCGAATTCGCCGCCCATGAAGAGCAGCTTCTTGCCCGGGTGGGTCCACATCAGCGAGAGCAGGGTACGCAGGTTGGCGAACTTGCGCCAGGGGTCGCCGGGCATCTTGTCGAGCAGCGAGCCCTTGCCGTGCACCACCTCGTCGTGCGACAACGGCAGCACGAAGTTCTCGTTGAAGGCGTAGATCAGCGAGAAGGTCAGGCGCCCCAGGTGGTACTTGCGGTGGATGGGATCGTCGCGCATGAAGGCGAGCGTGTCGTGCATCCAGCCCATGTTCCATTTCATGCCGAAGCCGAGCCCGCCCGAGGAGGTGGGGCGCGACACCTGCGGCCAGGCGGTCGACTCCTCGGCCACGGTCATGACGTCGGGGTGCTCGCGGTAGACCGCCTCGTTGAGCGCCCGCAGGAACTGGATGGCGTCCAGGTTCTCCTTGCCGCCGTGGCGGTTCGGAATCCACTCGTCGTGCTTGCGCCCGTAGTCGAGGTACAGCATGGACGCCACGGCGTCGACGCGGAGGCCGTCGAGGTGGTAGGTTTCCAGCCAGAACAGGGCCGAGGAAATCAAGAAGCTGCGCACCTCGCCGCGACCGTAGTTGAAGATGCTGGAGTTCCAGTCGGGGTGGAAGCCCTGCCGCGGGTCGGCGTGCTCGTAGAGATGGGTGCCGTCGAAGTACTGCAGGCCGTGTTCGTCGGTCGGGAAGTGGGACGGCACCCAGTCGAGGAGCACGCCGATGCCCCGCTGGTGCAGGTGGTCCACGAAGTACATGAAGTCCTGCGGCGTGCCATAGCGGGCGGTCGGCGCGAAGTAGCCGGTGGTCTGGTAGCCCCATGAGCCGTAGAACGGGTGCTCCGTGATCGGCATGAGCTCCACGTGGGTGAAGCCCATCTCGGTCACGTAGTCGGCCAGTGCGTGGGCGAGTTCCCGGTAGCCGAGCATGCGTCCGTCCTCGCGCCGCCAGGAGCCGGGGTGCACCTCGTAGATGGACACCGGCGCGCCCAGCGCGTTGCGTGCCTTGCGGTCACGCATCCACTCGGCATCGTTCCAGTCGTATTCGAGCGTCCAGGCGCGCGAGCCGGTGGCCGGCGGCAGCTCCGTCGCGAAGGCATGCGGGTCGGCCTTGTCGACCGTGTAATGCCGCCCGGGTCCGATGACCCGGTACTTGTAGACCTGACCGCGCTGGACGCCGGCCACCCGGCCATGCCACAGGCCGCTGCGGTTGTCGTGGCGAACGAGCCGGTCGGCCGACGGATCCCATCCGTTCCACTCACCGATGACCGACACGGCCTCCGCATTGGGTGCCCACACGGCGAAGTCCGCACCGCCCTGCGGCAGCAGGTGGCAGCCGAGGCGGTCGTGGAGCCGGGCATGGGTGCCTTCGGCAAAGAGGTACAGGTCCTGGTCGGTGATCACGCGTTCGCTCTCCTGAAGGCCGGAGGAGTGCGCGTGCACCCCACCGGTGGCCCCCTTCAGGCAAGCGACGTACCCGTCCTCGGTCGACGGGTCATGTTGCGTGGCAGCAAGGACCGCCGCCAGGCATGGGAACGACCTACATGGCCACGTAGCGGCCCGGCTTGTGGTTCACCGCCAGGGTGAGGTTGAGCGCCAGCGCGCCGACCAGGGATGCTGCAATGCGCCCGGGTTCCACCACGAAGAGGGCGGCCAGCACGATGACCGCATCGACGCCCATCTGGATGCGCCCGGCGCTCCAGCCGCGCTCCTGCTGGAGCATCAGGGCGACGACGCCCACGCCGCCCAGGCTGGCCTGGTGACGGAACAGGATCAGGAAGCCGGCCCCCATCAGCAAGCCACCCATCACGGCGGCATACAGGGGATGCAGCGACTCGAAGCGAAGCACCAGCGGCTGCAGCTCCGTGAAGGTCGAGACCAGCGCCACGGCGGCGAAGGTCTTGAAGGTGAACACCCGGCCCATGCGCCGCCAGGCGATCCAGTAGAACGGCAGGTTGATGACGAAGAAGACGGCGCCGAAGCGCAGGTCGGTGGCGTAGTGCACCAGGAAGGCCAGGCCCGCGGTGCCGCCGGTCAGGAGGCCGGCGTGCCGGAACATCGCGACGCCGAGGGCGATCAGCAGCGTGCCGGTGACGAGGGCCTGGGCGTCGTCGAACAGGGTGTGCCGCACGGCGGGCGCGTTCACGGGCTTATCCATGGGCAGGCACGCTGCGTCGGCGGACAGCGGAAGGCGAAAGAAGCGGGTTCAAGGGATGGGAGGCGTTGTGCCGTGCGGAGTGGGCGTGATGGTAAGCCAAGCCGGCACGGCATCCCGCCGACCTTCCGGCTAGACGCCTGGCGCATCGACACGGCGGGCAGCCGGGCCCGGCCCGGTCCGCGCCGGCGTGGCCATGCCGATGCGCCGCATCAGTCGGCCCGGGGCAGCGTCAGGCTGACCCGCAGCCCCCCGAGCGGCGACGTACCGAGCGCCACCGCGCCGCCCTGCAGCTCGGCCAGTTCGCGCACGATGGCAAGGCCCAGTCCGCTGCCGGGCACGGTCTCATCCAGCCGGGTGCCGCGCTGCATGACGAGCTCACGCCGCTCCGGGGCGATGCCGGGCCCATCGTCGTCGACGTGAACCTCCAGCAGCGGGGCGCCGGTCTTCGCTTCCGCATCGCCCGGCCCGGCAGTGCCGGTCCGGGCGTGCACGGCGATTCGCACCTCATGGCGCGCCCACTTGCAGGCGTTGTCCAGCAGGTTGCCCAGCATCTCCTGCAGCGCCTGCCCGTCCCCGCTGAACGAGAGCGCCGGGTCGATGGGATGGGCGGCCAGGTTCAACGCCCGGTCGGCGTGCACCTTGTCCAGCACGCGCAGCAGGCCGGCCACGAGCGGGGCCACCGGCACCCGCTGGCTCGGCCCGCCCTGCGCCGCAGCCGCCCGGACGCGCGCCAGCTGCCAATCGACATGGCGACGGGCCAGCGCCACCTGCTCCATCACCAGGTCGGGCAGTTCGGCGGCGGCGCCGCTGTCCTTGCGGGCGGCGGCCGCGCCCTGGGCCATGGCCGCCAGCGGCGTCTTGATGGCATGGGCGAGGTTGCCGGCCTGCGTGCGGGCGCGGGCGACCAGCTCGGCATTGCGGTCGAGCACCTGGTTGAAGTCATCGGTCAGCGGCCGGACCTCGGCAGGGAAGTGCCCCGCCAGCCGCGGCTCGCGGCCGGCCTGCACGTCCGAGAGCGCGCGCTGCAGGGCCCGCAGCGGGGCCAGCCCCACCGCGACCTGGGCGAGCGCTGCCACGCACAACAGGAGCAGCAGCACGGCGAGCGACCAGGCCAGCACGCCGTTGAAGCGATCCACCGCCGCCTCGGTGCCCGCGAGGTCTGCGGCGACCAGGAGGCGCAGCGTGGGCGCCGGAGGGTCGCGCGGCCGAACGGTTCGCTCGGCCAGCAACAGGTGCGTGCCGCCCGGGCCGGGCACGGTGTGCACATGCACCGCGCCGTCGGGTACCTGGTCGGCGGGCGCGGCGAGCTCGGTGTCCCACAGCGAGCGCGATCGCAGCACCGCACGCCGCGGCGCCTCGGCCCGGAGGTCGTCGACTTGCCAGTACAGCCCGGAGTAGGGCCGGGACCAGCGCGGATCACTCAGCGAGGCGGGATCGATCCGGGGCTGTCCGGTGGTGTCGAACTCGAGCCGCGCGGTGACCTGATCGAGCTGAGCCACCAGGCCGTCCTCGAACTGCCGCATCACATGGTCGCGAAAGAGGCTGGCGAGCAGCAGGCCGGCCAGCACCAGGGCGACCAACAAGGCCACGAGCGTGGCCGCGAGCAGGCGCACGCGCAGCGAACGCCACCTCGGCGCCGCGCCCGGTCGCTCCCGCGCCGCGGACCGGGGTGCGGCGCCGTTCATTCGACGGGCACCAACCGATAGCCCAGCCCGCGCACGGTCTCGATCGCGTCGGCCGGAAGCTTCTTGCGCAGGCGACCGACGAACACCTCGATGGTGTTGGAGTCGCGGTCGAAGTCCTGCGCATACAGGTGTTCGTTGAGTTCGGTGCGCGACACCACCTGGCCGGGGCGGTGCATCAGGTAGGCGAGCAGCCGGTACTCATGGCTCGTCAAGGTGACCGGGTTGCCGTGCAGGGTGACGCGGCTGCTGCGCGTGTCGAGGGCCAGGGCGCCGCACTGCAGTCGGGCCGAGGCCAGTCCCTGCGCGCGACGAATGAGCGCGCGCAGCCGTGCCAGCAGCTCCTCCATGTGGAACGGCTTGGCGAGGTAGTCGTCCGCGCCGGCGTCGATGCCGGCCACCTTCTCGTGCCAGGTGTCGCGGGCCGTCAGGATGAGCACCGGCAGGGCGTGGCCGTTATCGCGCCAGTGGCGCAGCACGCTGAGGCCGTCGAGCACGGGCAGGCCGAGGTCGAGCACGGCGGCATCGAAGGACTCGGTCTCGCCCAGGTGCTGGGCGTCGCGGCCGTTGTCGGCCTCGTCCACCACGTAACCGGCCTCCTGCATGCCGGTGCGCAGCTGCGCCCTCAGCGTGGGGTCGTCCTCGACCAGCAGGATCCTCATGGCCGGCCCGACTCCGGTCGGCGCCGGTCGTGCCGGTCCTTGTGCCTGACCTGGATGATGTCGGCGGTGCGGGCATCCACCTCCAGCTTCAGCAGCCGGCCGTCCGCCTGCAGCAGCCGGACCTCGTAGATCCACCGGCCGTCCTCGCGCTCCAGTTCCAGGTCGAGCACCTGCCCCGGGTGCGTGCGCTGCAGGCGGTCGAACACGGTCGGCCAGGGCAGCACCTCGCCGGCCTGCACCGCCGCACGCGCCCGGTCGTGGTCCCGGTCGTCGTGGCTAGCCGCCCGGCGGTCGTCGGCATGGGCGCCGAACGTGGCGGCGAGCAGCACGAAGGCGATGCCGCGCCACCGCACGCCGGCCAGGCGGCGCACGCGTTCGGCAGGGCGGTGTTCGAGCATGGCCGAATTGTGCGCCGGCTGGCTGAACGCCAGATGAACGGCGGCTTCAGGCTGCCTTCAAGCGGCGCGCCGAAGAATCCCTCATCCCTTGTCGATGACGATCCTGGAGGACTCCCGATGAACCACCCCGACCGCGCTGGCAGCGCACCCGTCCCGCGCTTGCGCCACGCCGCCGCGGCCTTGAGCCTAGCGTCACTGGCCGTGGCGGCCGCCACCGCGGCACTGGCCGCCGACACCTCCGCGGCACGCCAGCTCGAGCGCTTCAGCACGCTGGCCGGCACGCCCGCCAGCGCCGAGCGCGGACGGAGTTTCTTCGTCTCCCGCCAAGGGGGCGAATGGGCCTGCGCTTCATGCCACGGCAACCCGCCCACCGCACCCGGCCGCCACGAGAGCACCGGCAAGTCGATCGCGCCGCTCGCCCCGGCCTTCAATCCCAAGGCCTTCACCGACACGGCCAAGGTGGACAAGTGGTTCCGACGGAACTGCAAGGACGTGGCGCGACGGGAGTGCACTCCGGCCGAGAAGGCCGATGTGCTGGCCTACCTGACCAGCCTGTCTCGATGAACGAGAGGAACGACATGCGATACCCCACCCTCAGCCCGCTGTTGCGCCGACGCCGGGCCGGTGCCGCGTTCCTCGTGCTTGCTTCGCTCGTGCAGGGCGGTTCCGCCCTCGCCGGTGACCATCGGCGCATGCCGGTCGATCCGCTGCCCGAGTACGTGCAGGAATGCGGTGCCTGCCACGTGGCCTACCCGCCCGCGCTGCTGCCGGCGGCCTCCTGGCGGCGGCAGATGGAGGGACTGGACAAGCACTACCGCAGCGACGCCTCCCTCGAGCCGGCGCTCGTGGCCCGCATCGACCGCTGGCTCGCACAGAACGCGGGCGAGGGTCGGCGTGCCGCTGAAGCACCGCCCGCCGACCGCATCACCCGGTCGGCCCGGTTCGAGCGCAAGCACCGTGGCATCGAGCCTGCGGTCTGGCGCCTGCCCAGCGTGAAAAGCCCCGCCCAGTGCGCGGCCTGCCACGCCGGCGCCGAACGGGGCGAGTTCGACGACGAGGACCTTCGGCTGCCGGCCGGGCTGAATGCCCGCCAGCGCCGTGCCTGGAATGACTGAACTCCGGAGAACGACGACATGACCCACACGACCTCCCACGCCGCCGCGGGCCCCGCCCCGGACTCTTCGGCGGCCGCCGCAACGCGCCCGGCCGGTCGGCGCGTGATCGACGCGCCCATCCGGATGTTTCACTGGTTGTTCGCGCTCGCCTTCGTGGGCGCCTACCTCACCGGTGACGGTGAACGCTGGCGGGCGCTGCACGTGGCCCTCGGCTACACGCTTGGCGGCCTGCTCGCATTCCGGGTGGTCTACGGGCTGACGGGGCCGCGCCAGGCGCGCCTGGGCGCGCTGTGGCGCAAGCTCACGGCCGCACCCGCCTGGTGGAAGACCCTGCGGCGGACCGAGGGCGCTGCGTCCGTCAACTGGCGGCAGGGCCAGAACCTGCTGATGGCCGCCGCCATGGCCCTGCTCATGGCGCTCATCCTGCCGCTGGTGCTGAGCGGTGTCGTCACCTTCCATGAGTGGGGCGACGCCCTGGGTCTCGTGGAAGCATTCGAGGAAGTGCACGAGTTCTTCGGCAACGCCATGCTGATGGTGGTGCTCGGCCACCTGGCCCTCATCGCGGGACTGAGCCTGCTGCGGCGCCGCAACGAGGCGGCCCCGATGCTCACCGGCCGCAGCGCAGGGCCCGGACCGGACCTGGTGCGCAACAATCGTGGCTGGCTCGCCGCCTTGCTCCTGGCATCCGTGCTGGGCTACATCGCCTGGGAGTGGCAGCAGGCCCCGAGCGGCCTGCTGCCGACGACGGGCGCCGAGTCGCTGGATCATCACGACGACGACGACTGAACGTGCCGCCGTTCGCCAAGGCAGGTAGCATGCGGCCCCCAACTGGAGGATCGCCGTGAAGATTGCTTGCTGCTTCGGGACCGAGCCCGCGCAGGCCGCGCCGTGGGTGTCCGACCTGCGCGCCGCGCTGCCTGGCGCCGACGTGCAAGCGGGCGACTGCGGCGACGCCGACTATGCCGTCGTGTGGCGCGCGCCGCAGGCCTTCTTCGACGGTGCCTCCCGCTTGCGGGCCATCTTTGCCGCTGGCGCGGGCGTCGATGCCCTGCTGGCCCTGCACCTGCCCGCCGGCGTGCCGGTGGTCCGGCTCGAGGACGCCGGCATGGGTGCGCAGATGGCGGAGTATGTGGTGCAGGCCGTCCTGCACCGGTTCCGTGGCTTCGACCGGTACGCACGGCAACAGTCGGCGGCGCGCTGGCAGGCCCACCCAGCCGAGTCGCACGCCGACTGGCCGGTCGGCATCCTGGGAATGGGCACGCTCGGCACGCCGGTCGCGCAGGCCCTGCGACGACTCGGATTCCCGGTCGCCGGGTGGACACGCACGCCTCGCACGCTCCCCGACATCAGGTGCCATCACGGGCCCGACGGCCTGCAGCGACTGTTGGCCGACACGCGCGTGCTGGTCGACATGCTGCCGCTCACGGCCGATACCCGTGACCTCATCGACGGCGCCGTCCTCGGCGCGCTGCGCCCTGGGGCGTACTTCATCAACGTGGCCCGTGGCGAGCACGTGGTGGAAGCCGACCTGCTCGCGGCGCTGGACAGCGGCCGGCTGGCGGGCGCCACGCTCGACGTCTGCCGCAACGAACCCGCGGAGGAAGGCCATCCCTTCTGGGCTCACCCCGGCATCGTCCTCACGCCGCACATCGCCGCGGCCACCTTGCGGCCAGAGGCGGTGCGCCAGATCGCCGCGGGCATCACGGCGCTGGAGCGCGGCGACGCGGTGACGGGCCGGGTTCGGCCGGAGCGGGGCTACTGAGTCACCGTCGATGCCAAGCGGCGCGTTGGCGGCCGGACGCATCACGTCACCGTGGCGTCGAACGGAGGTGGTATCGTGAGGCGACACCGAGGAGGGTCCGCCATGCTGACACTGCATTCCCGTTCGTTGCCTGCACCGCGCCGTGAGGCGCTTCGCAGTTCCCTGCTGGCCACGGTCACGCTGCTCAAGAACCGGCGCGCCGCCGACATCGCGCCTTCGGACATCGAGGACTACGTCACCCTCGAGTGGTTCGAATGGAATGGCGGCAACCTCCGCCTGACCGACGTGGGCGTCAATGTCTGCAAACAGATGACGGCCGGCATTTCCTGACGCTGCCTACCGCTCGCCCGTGTTCCCTGCCGCGCGAAACGGCGTGCCGTTTCGCGCAGAATGGCGCCTTCCATGGAGGGCCCGAGGCCGGGCACAGCGTGATGACAGCATCCCCCGGGCGCGCCGCCCGTCGACAGAAGTTCGACCGCATCGTGGTGATCTGCACCCGCCAGATCGGCGACGTGCTGGTCACCACACCGCTCATCCATGCGGCGCGCGAGCGCTGGCCCGAGGCCCGCATCGACGTGCTGGGCTTTGCCGGCACACTGGGCATGCTCGACGGCAACCCGGACGTCCATGAACGGGTGGAGGTGCAGGCGGGCAGCACCTGGCGCCAGTCGCTGTCGCTCATCCGCCGCCTCTGGCGCCGCTATGACCTGGCCCTGGTCGCCCAGTACAACGACCGGGCGCACCTCTACGGCTTCGTGGCAGGCCGCTATCGCGCGGGGCTCGTGCCGCCGGAGCCCAAGGCGTGGTGGAAGCGGGCCCTGCTGCAACACCCGATTCCACTCACCGGCTCCCATGTGCTGATCGACAAGCTGCGCCTGCTCGATCCCTGGGGCGGCGCGAGGACTGCGGAGGTGGTTCCACCGCCCGGCAGGTCCTTGCCCGCCCCGTACACCGATGTCAGCCGGCCGGTGGTGTTGCAGGTGCCGTCCATCGTCACCTACAAGCAGTGGCCGCTCGCGTACTTCGCCGACGTGGCCGGCGCGCTGGCGCGCGAGGGCTGGACGGTGGTGCTGACCGGCGGGCCCTCCGCAGGAGACCGCGCCGCCGTCACCGAGGTGGCCGCTGCCGTCTCGCATCCATCGGTGCTGCCCGCCGCCGGCGACTTCGACTTCCGCCAGCTCTCCACGCTGCTGAAGGGCGCGGCGCTCTATATCGGACCAGACACCTCCGTCACCCATCTGGCCGCCGCCTGCGGCGTGCCGGTCATCGCGCTCTTCGGGCCCATCGACCCCCGCCTGTGGGGGCCGTGGGCCGCCGGGCCGTCCGAACCGGTCATCCCGTACCAGTCGCGCGGCCCGCTGCAGCGCAACGGCAACGTCATCCTGCTGCAGGGCGAGCAGTCGTGCGTGCCCTGCAACCGTGCGGGATGCGACCGCCACAACGGCAGTCGCAGTGCCTGCCTGGACAGCATCACGCCGGCGCGCGTGCTGGCGCAGGCGCGTGCGATCCTGGCCCATGCGCCCGTTACGCCGCTTCCGGCCTGACCGGCTCCGACGCGCCCGAGGTGGCGGGTGACACCTTGGCGGTGTCCGCCTCGGCCGGACCGTCGGCCTGGCGCCGCGAACCCACCACCAGTCCGAGGACAATCAGCGCCCCGCCGAACAAGCCGAGCGGCCCGAGCTGTTCCCCGGCCAGCCGGCCGACCAGACCTGCCCACACGGGCTCGAGCGAGTAGATCAAGGTGGCCCGGGTGGCCGACACCTGCTGCTGGGCCCAGACCATGGCGAACTGGATCAGCGCCGTGGCTACCCCGAGCACGGCGATCGTCAGCAGGAACGGCGGCGTCGGCTGCGGCAGGGCTTCGCCCCGGGCCGCTGCCACGCCCGTGCAGGCGATCGCCACGAAAGCCATCTGCACGAACGCCAGGCGCAGCGGGTCGCAGCCGCGCGACAGGTGGCTGAGCAGCAGGATCTCGAAGGCCACGGCAAGCGCCGCCGCGACCGTCAACGCTTCACCGATGCCGAAGATGCCGTTCAGGCGGCTCGGGTCGGACAGGCAGACGGCGCCCGCGAACGCGAGGCCGATGCCGAGCCAGGCGGCTGCGCCCGGCGCCCTCCGGAACCAGGCCCATTGCAGCAGCGGCACCATGGGCACGTACAAGGCGGTGAGAAAGGCCGACTTGCTGCTCGAGATGGTTTCCAGGCCGACGCACTGCAGCGAGTAGCCGAAGAAGAGGGCGGTGCCCGTCACTGCGCCGGCACTCAGCTCCTGTCGGGTGAGCCCACCCAATCGACGGCGCAGGAGCAGCGCCAGCAGCAGCGCGGCAAGGCCGAAGCGCACCGCCACCAGGCCGAAGGGGCCGCTCCACTGCAGCGCGCTCTGCACCGCGAGGAAGCTGCCACCCCACAGCATGGTGATGAACACGAGCAAGAGCTCGCGGCGACGGAGGGAGGAAGCGAGAGCGGGCATCGGAACCACGGACGAGCGGGAGCAGGGGAAGCGAGTGTAGGGGCCTCGGTTTGCTTTCCTGGCGGGTTTCGCGATGATGCGGCCTTGTTGCAGCTTCCGACGCCGCCCATGAATCCCGACGACCTGCTCGATCCGCTGCTGCAACCCGGCCTCAAGGGGTTTCCGCATGGCCACCGGCCGCTGCGGTGCAGCGAGGTCGACGAGCTCGGCTGGCATGTGCTGGCGGGCGACCTGCCGTTGCCGCTGGCGGTCCTGCATCGGGAGGCCCTGGAACACAACCTCGACTGGCTGCAGCGGCAGGCCCGACGCTGGGGCGTCGACCTGGCGCCGCACGGCAAGACCACCATGTCGCCCCAGCTGTTCGCCCGCCAACTCGACGCCGGGGCCTGGGGCCTGACCTTCGCCAACGTCACGCAGCTCGCCATCGGTGTGGCGGCAGGCGCGCGCAACACGCTTATCGCCAACCAGGTCTTCGACGCGGTCGACCTGGCCGGCATCCAGCACCTGCTGCAGGCACACGCCGGCCTGCGGGTCGTGTTCCTCGTCGATTCGGCGGCGCAGCTGTCACGGGTGGAAGACTGGTTTGCCAGCCAGCCCGGCGCTGCCCCGTTCGAGGTGCTGCTGGAGATGGGCTTTGCGGGTGGGCGTACGGGCTGCCGCAGCCCGGGCGAGGCGCTGGCATTGGCGACGCGGCTGAAGAGCAGCCCGGCGGTGCGGCTGGTCGGCGTGGAAGCCTATGAGGGCCTGCTGGCCCAGGGTGACGACGCAGCCGACGCGGCGAGCGCGGGCGCGCTGATGGGCGATGTGGCGTCGGTCGTGCAGCAGGCGCATGCCGCGGGCTGCTTCTCGGGCACGGAGGTGCTGGTGTCGGCCGGTGGTTCAGCACTCTTCGACCTGGTGGCGACGCGGCTCGTCCCGTCGATCGGCGTGCCGGTGCGCGGCTTGCTTCGCTCGGGCTGCTACCTGGCGCACGACCACGGCTTCTACCGGCGCATGGTGCATCGGGTCGAGGGCCGCCTCGGTTGCGCGTGCGACGCCAGCCTGCGCCCGGCGCTCGAGGTGTGGGCGCTGGTGCAGTCCTGCCCGGAGCCGGGCCTGGCCATCCTCAATGCCGGCAAGCGGGACGTCTCCTTCGACCTCGGCCTGCCGGTGCCGGTGTGGCGGGCGCCGCACGGCGCCCTGCGTCCGACGGCGGCCCCGGAAGGATGGTCCATCACCGCCCTGAACGACCAGCACGCCTACCTGCGCTTCGACCCCGCAGGTGACGCCGCCCCGCCCGTGGTGGGCGAGCGCATCGCGCTCGGCATCTCGCATCCCTGCACCACCTTCGACAAATGGCACTGGATGCCCATCGTGGAAGCGGACTACCGCGTGAGCGGTGCGGTGACCCTGCACTTCTAAAAAAGGCTGGTCAGGGGCTGTCGGCCACCGCGTCGAGGAGCCAGGTGCGAAAGCCGCGCATGGCAGGGGTCATGCGGCGTGACTTGAGGCGGGTGAGCCAGTAGCGTCCGGTGCTCACCGACACGTCGAACGGCTGCACCAGTCGGCCGCCGCGCAGCTCCCCGGCGAACAGGCCGGCGGGCAGCAGGGCCACGCCGGCGCCCTGCAGCGCGGCCTCGGCCATGGTGAGCGAGGAGTCGAACACCGGCCCGCGCAGCAGCGGGCAGGGCTGGCCGGCGGCCGCAAACCACCGTGGCCATTCGTCCGCCCGATAGGAGCGCAGCAAGGTCTCGCGCGCAAGGTCTGCCGGCCGGCGGAGTCGTCTCGCCGTGGCCGGGGTGCAGACGGCGGACAGCGGCGAGTCGAGCAGGGCCTCCGCCTCGGTGCCGTGCCAGGCGCCGTCGCCGAAGCGGATCGCGAAGTCGAGGCCCTCGCCGGCGATGTCGACACGGTTGTTGTTCGTGAAGAGCCGCAGGTCCACGAAGGGGTGGTCCTGCCGGAAGGCCTCGAGGCGCGGGATCAACCATCCGACCGCGAAGGTGCCGACTGCGGCCACCGTGAGCACCTCGCGGAAATGCCCTTCCTGGAATTGGGTCAGCACCGCGCCGATCCGCTCGAACGAGTCGGCCAGGACCGGCAGCAGCGCCTGGCCTTCGTCGGTGAGGGCCAGGCCGCGCGGCAGGCGCCGGAAGAGGGGCACGCCCAGGCGCTCCTCCAGGTTCTTGACCTGCTGGCTGACGGCCGCCTGGGTGACGCTGAGTTCGATGGCGGCCCGGGTGAAGCTGAGGTGGCGCGCCGACACCTCGAAGGCGCGCAAGGCGTTGAGCGGCAGTTGCATGGCGGCCATTCTGCCCGCGGCCGCCCCAGTTTTTCTTGGGGCTCGGCCTCGATATCGTCGTTTGTCCGCGCCGGGGCGGGTGGCTATCGTGCGGGCTCCCAACAGCACATCAACGGCCGGCACCCCGGCCAGGAAAAGGACAAGACGATGGACAGGCGAACATTCAATGCGGCGGCCGGACTGCTGGCGACCGGCTGGGCCGATGGCTCATGGGCCCGGAATTCCTGGGGAATCGAGCAGATCGAGCGTGAAGCGGGCGGGCGCCTCGGCGTGGCCGTCCTCGACACCCGGACGGGCCGCTCGGGCGGGCACCGGCTCGACGAGCGCTTTCCGATGTGCAGCACCTTCAAGTGGCTCGCCGCCGCGCTGGTGCTGCACCGTGTCGACCAGGGCGTCGAGCGGCTGGACCGTGAGCTGCCGGTCTCGTCGACCGACCTGGTGCCCCATTCCCCCGTGACCGCCGAGCATGTGGCCGCCGGTCGCATCACGCTCGCCGCCCTGTGCGAAGCGACGATCACCGTCAGCGACAACGCGGCGGCCAACCTCATCCTCGGCACCTTTGGCGGACCGGCCGCCCTGACTCGGCACGTTCGAACCCTGGGCGACACGGTCACGCGGCTTGACCGCACGGAGCCGGCGCTGAACGAGGCGCGGCCGGGCGATCCGCGCGATACCACGTCGCCCGCGGCGATGGCTGCCACGCTGAAGCGCGTGCTCCTTGGCGATGCCTTGTCCGCGCGTTCGAAGGCGCAGCTCACGCAATGGATGCGCGACACCCGCACCAGTGGCGACCGCATGCGCGCCCGCCTGCCGGCCGGCTGGACCGCAGCCGACAAGACCGGGGGCGGCGAGAACGGCACGACCAATGACGTCGGACTGCTGTGGCCACCGTCCGGCGAGCCCATCGTGCTGGCCGTCTACTACACCGGCAGCACGGCGCCCGCCGCCACCCGCAATGCCGTGATTGCCGAGGTGACGGCCCGCGTGGTGCAGCGCCTCAGATGAGGGCGTGCGCGGCGGTCCGGTCACAATGACGGTTGCTTTCCGGCTCTGTCGCTCATGCTGCTCCTGAAACTGACGCTCGTTCCCCTCCTGCTGTTGATCAACTCCTTGGCCGGGCGTCGTTGGGGACCGGCAGTGGCCGGCCGGCTCACCGGTCTGCCGGTGGTCGCAGGGCCGATCCTGTGGTTCCTCACGGTGGAGCAGGGCGCCGCGTTCGGTGCACAGGCGGCGTCGGCCTCGCTGGCCGCGGTCGCGGCCGTCCTGTGCTTCTCCGTCACCTACGCCCGCTGCTGTGGGCAGCGGCACTGGGGCGTCTCGCTCATGGCGGCCGCGGGGGCGTGGGGCCTTGCGGTCCTGCTGTTGTCCTTGCTGCCGCTGGGCAATTCGGCCGTCACCGCCGTGGTGGCCGTCGGGGCCCTGCTGGCGGCGCCTCGTGCCTTTCCGGCAGTGCACGCCGTGCCGGTGTCACGGCCGCTGACCGCCCTCGACCTCGGTGTGCGCATGGTCGTCGGGGCCTTGCTTACTCTGCTCATCACCGGCGTGGCCGCCGCGCTCGGCGCCGGCTGGAGCGGTCTCGTGACCACCTACCCGGTGCTCACCAGCGTGATGGCAGTGTCCTCGCACCGCAGCCAGGGTGCTGCCTTCACCGCGGCGCTGCTGCGCGCCATGGTGCCGGGCCTCTATGCCTTTGCCGGTTTCTGCGCCGGGCTGGCGTGGCTGCTGCCGCGCGCCGGCACGTCGGCGTCGCTGATCGGTGCGATCGTCATCGCCCTGGCCACGCAGGCCGCCGTGCGAGGCACCGTGGGAGGCTTGCTGCGCGGTGCCGGCGCTCGCCCGGGTTGACGGCTCCCACCGCCTGAGCTGATCGGGCGCTGCGGGCACGTCCGCGGCCGAGGGGCGCGCATGTCCTACAGCGGCCCCTCGAACCGGCGCCTACGATGGTGTGCTGGCAAGCGGAGAGCGCGATGAAGAATCCCTGGCTGAAGAAGAACCCCTGGCTCAGCATGTGGCTGAGCGGCGCCAATGCGGTGGCCTCTCAGGCGCGCGCCCAGGCGAGCGCCGAGGCCTCCCGCCAGACGCGGCGCACCATCGACCAGGGCACGAAGGACATGACGCGGCTGTGGACCGAGCTTTGGTGGCCGGCAGCGTCGGCGCCCGTCGCGCCGAAGACCACCCGTCGGCCCAAGGCGTCAGGCACCCAGCGAGCCCGCCGCCGCTGATCGGCGCGGTCCGTGCAGGACCGCGCTGCTTCATCAACGGTCCGCTGCGGCCAGTGACCGCCCGCTGCGCTCCGGAGCCGAGCGGGCGTGAATCGGCACGGAGCCGGCCCGGACGCGCGGCCACGCGAGGGCACCGGGTGCAAGCCGCGCAGCGCCCCGGACTGCCGAGGGCAGTTCCATGTCGTGCGGCACCACAAGCACATCCGTCAATGGGCGGCGAAGCAGGCGTCCGGCGACGCTGCCGAACAGCAGGTCCGACAGCCGGGAGGCCGGGTGCTTTCCCACCACGACGAGGTCGGTTCCGCCTTGCGCCAGTCGTGCGCGGATCAGCTGCGCCGGTTCGCCGTGCCCCAGCGCGCATCGCGGGGCCCGCTCGGAGAGCCCGGCCGACTCGGTCAGCCGGCGCAACTGGCCCTGGGCGAAGCGGCGACAGTCCTGGCGATAGGTCTCGATCGCTCGCTGCGACACCTCGGCATAGCGGAGCTTGCCTTCGTTCGCCGTGTCGAGCGCATGGAAGAGTTCGATGGCGGCTCGCGGGCCGAGCGCCGCAGCCAGACGTGCCAAGAGGCTGCCCGTGCCGCTGAAGTCGACCGCCACGAGGACGTTGGCATGAGCCCGCGGTGCCGAGGGGCCGACCACCAGCACGGGTCGACGGCTGCGACGCAGCATCACGTCGAGCGGGCGGCCGGCAAGGAAGGCCTGCAGCCCGGTGATCGGCGCGCAGCCCCAGACGACGAGGTCTGCCCGGCCCGCCTCGTCGATCACCTGGTCGAGCGCGAGGCCGGCGCGGCCCGGGCCGCGGACCGTCACGGCATGGCGGCGCGACAGCTGACGAGCGTGCTGGGCGAGCCGGCATGCCGCATCGTGTGGCACAGCGTCGCCCGGGGAGGCCAGGTGCACGAGGCGGAGGGATGCGCCATGGGCGGCGCAGAGCATCGCGGCGCGGGTCAGGGCGCGATCGCCAGCGATGGAGAAGTCGGTGACGGCGAGGACGGATTGAAAAACCATGGATTGCCTTTCAGGAGGGGCGCGGCGAGGCGCTGCCCGCGGCGGGCCTGCGGGCGGCGTGCGACCAGCGCGGTGCGCGGGAGCCGCGCAAGCGGTACCGGAGTGCGAGCCGGCTGAACAGGACGGCGAGCGTCAGCCCGCAAGGCGCGGTGTGACACCGCGACGCAGCCCTTGATGGACCGGTGGCGTCACCGTGACGCGAACCGATGCCGCGCTTGGCGCGCGGTCATGGACGCGCAGGCGTTTCAGGAAGCCCGTGACGTTCCGGCCCTCGAAGTCGAGGCGCAGGTCGGCGAGCGT
This sequence comes from Rhizobacter sp. LjRoot28, assembly GCF_964253025.1. Classification (NCBI taxonomy): domain Bacteria; kingdom Pseudomonadati; phylum Pseudomonadota; class Betaproteobacteria; order Burkholderiales; family Sphaerotilaceae; genus Rhizobacter; species Rhizobacter sp. LjRoot28. Next base: position 3,280,730 of record NZ_CAXUQC020000001.1, on the reverse strand, counting down.
GCGCTCGGCGCTGAAGCGTGCAGGCATGGAAGCACTCCATCGTGGGCGAACGACGCCCCGGTGGGACGGCATTCGCTACTGCGCGAAGGGTGGCCCGGCGGTGGAGGTTTGCGCTTTGGGGGGAGAGAAGCGGACCGCCGGGCTCAGGAATGTGCGGGTGTCAACCGGCGACGCGCATGCCGTGCCCAGGCCGCGGCATGCGGCGCTGCGCAGCGCGGCAAGGCCGGCGCGCCGTGGGGGCAGAGGGTCATCGTGAGCATGGTTGGATTGTAGGCAACCGGGCCCATTCGTGGTCCCATGGCCTCACGGTCCTTGCCAGATTGCCCATTCGTCGCGTCGACGTGCATCGCGGCGACCGCGCGCCTGCCGGCCCTGCACGTGCTCACGCGTGCGCCATGGTGGCGCGCACGATCCATGCGCCCAACTCCTCGAAACTGTTCTGCTTGCTCATGGGTCCGATGGCACCGAGTTGCCGGACCAGCGCGTGTTGTTCGTCGGTGAGGTAGCCCGAGGTGATGATCACCGGCATGTCGGGCCGGATGCGTTTGACGGCGCGCGTGACGTCGGCCCCCGACATCTCCGGCATGTTGAAGTCGGTGACGACGACGTCAAATCCGCTTGGATCCTTGGCGACCGCGGCCACGCCGTCGCGCGGACGGCTGACGCAGGTCGGGTGGAAGCCCTGCCTCAACAGTAACTGCTCGGCCATGAGCACGACGACCTCGTCGTCGTCGATGTAGAGCACGCGCTGGCCGTGCCCGTGCACCGGCGCGTCGCTCGCCAGAAGATCCGGTTCCCCTTCGGCCTCGGCACCGAGATGAGACGGCAGGTAGACGTGGAAGGTCGTGCCTCGACCCGGCGCGCTTTCGACCGCCATGGAACCGCCATGGGCGGCCACGATGCCGTGGGCGACGGGCAAGCCGAGGCCCGTGCCCTGTCCGACCGGCTTGGTGGTGAAGAACGGTTCGAAGACCCGCGCTCGCGTGGCCTCGTCCATGCCGCAGCCGGTGTCCCGGATCCAGAGGTGCGCCCATGCACCTGGCGGCTCGGCGGCTTGCCCTTCGAGGTTGGACGACCGTGGCGGCGCTTCATCGAGTCCGACTTCGATGACCCCGGGTCGGCCGTCGAGCGCATGCCAGGCATTGGTGCAGATGTTCAGCACCACCTGCTCCAACTGATTGGGATCGGCCGTGACGGCGAGCCGCGCGCGCGTGAGGCGCATGTCCAGACGGACGCTGGCGGGAAGGGTCGACCGCAGCAGGTTGACGGCGCCTTCGATGATCGGTGCGAGCGGCAGGTCGACGAGCTGCTGCACCTGTCGCCGGCCGAAGGCAAGGATCTGCTGGACGAGCGCGCGTGCACGCACGCTGGCGTGCCGGATCTGCCCGAGCGGCGCAAGCGCGGGACTGTCAGGCGGCAGGTCGGCGCGTGCGAACTCGACGTTGGCCAGCACGGCGCTGAGGATGTTGTTGAAGTCGTGGGCGATGCCCCCGGCGAGGGTGCCGATCGACTCCATTTTCTGTGCCTGGCGCAACTGCGCTTCCAGCTCACGCCGCGTCGATTCGTTTTGCTTGCGCTCGGTGATGTCGCGTTGCACCGCGACGAAGTGACTGCGCCGCCCGGACGAGTCGGTGACGGGCGAGATGGTCATCTCGACCCAGAACTGGCTGCCGTCCTTGCGGTAGTTCAGCAGGTCGGCCCGGACCCGTTCGCCAGCGTCGAGGCCTTTGCGCAACGCATGCAGGGCGGCCGGGTCGGTGTCGGGACCTTGCAGCATCCGCGGGCTCCTGCCGATGAGCTCGTCCATCCGATACCCGGTGATCTCCTCGGCGGCGGCATTGATGTAGATGATGGTCGGTCCGGGGCGGTCGAGATCGGCATCGGTGATCATGACGACGTCGCTCAGGTTCTGCGCGCACATGTCGAGCAGGTGGAGCCGCTGCAGCGTACGGCGCTCAGCCGTCACGTCGCGCACGAACACGGCGATGCCGTCGGCATCCGGGAACGCGCGCACCTCGACGTGGATCCCCAGCGGTTCGTGGTATTCCTCGAAGGCCACCGGCACGTGTTCGTCCATGGCGCGCCGATATTCGCGCTCCGAGATGCCGCCGGCCGAGGCGGGGAACAGGTCCCAGGCCACCTGTCCGATGAGGCGTTCGCGCGGAACGCCCAGCAACTGCTCGGTGATGCGGTTGACGAACGTGAAGCGGAATGCCCGATCCATCATGAAGAACGCGTCGGGCAGGCCATCGAGCATGGCCTGCAGCCCCTCGGGCGCACCGGGCAGCGGTGCGGCCTTCGGGTCGTTGGCGGCGTCGTTCGGTGGGGGTTCCATGATCGGCTGGCTCGAGACCCGCATGGTGACACGTGCAGAGCCGATGGCAAGCGGTGTGCGCACCGGTGTGCAAGCTGGGCGAGAACCGGCCTTTCGGAGGCGCCTCGGTGGCATGCGGACGGACGGCCGACGAACGGTCGCCGCCCCCGGGCAGGTGGCTGCCCGACCCCCGCGCGGGAGAGTACATTCGTGGGTTTCCACCGCACGCGCTTGCCAGCCGTACCGCAATTCCGATTTCCATGGACGCCCCCGCAGCCACCTTCGACTTTGGCGAGCTCGTCACCCTGGCGGCGCGGCCCGTGCTCGCTCAGGCCATCTCGAAGCACTACATGGTGTACTTCGACCACCTGGGGGCACCGTCCGAGATGTTCGGCAATGTCGAGGCGCACCTGCGCAGCATGCACCGGGCCATGTATGCCGGCATGGACCTGCTCGCGCGCGGCACGATGGTGATGCTGGCGAAGACCGAGGCGTCCATCGACGGGTTGGGCGTGCGTTTCACGCTGAACGTCATCGCCTCGGGGGAACTGGTCTCACGCGCCGCCGTGGCGGCGGTCCTGGACCGCCTGGACTGCAAGCCCGGGGCCTCGGCCGACGAAAGCGTGAGCGCCTGTCCCTTCACCGGCGCCACGCTGCGGGTGGCGCGAGAGTCCGCGTCGGCGGCGCTCGTGCAACTGACCTTCGAGGGACCGGGGCGCCTGCGCGAGGCGCCGGCACCCTATGTCGACGGCGAACCGGTGTTCCTCGTGCACTCGCTCCCCCAGGCGGCCGAGGGGCCTGCCGGACGCTTCCGGCGCTTCGGCTGGGACGTCTCCATCTTCAAGCGGTGCAGCGACGTTCTGAACGTGGTGCAGACGGGCCTCGTGCATCCGCCGTCCCTCATCGTCCTCTTCGAGTCCGACCAACTCTCGGAAATGGATGCGCTGCGCTTGCGGCAGTCCTGCCCGGGCAGCCCGAAGGTGATCTTTGCCGTGCCGGCCGGCTCGGCGGCCATCGGCGGACACCTGGGCGACGAGGAAGTCCGGGTCATCCCGATGCTGCCCTCGGAGCTCTGGGACCTGTCGCACCAGTTCGCGCCCGCCGACCCGGGCGCCTCGCGCCCCTTGCCGCTCAAGCAGCCCGAAGCGCCGCTGGTGCTCGTCGTCGACGACAACGAGGTGAACCTGCTGGTGGCCGAAGGCCTGCTGCGCATCCTCGGCTATCGCACCGTCACAGCGGCTTCCGGCGAGGAGGCGCTCGACCGCTGCGCTCGCGAGAAACCTGCGCTGGTCCTGATGGACATCGAGATGCCGGGGTGGGACGGCTACGAAACCACCCGGCGCATCAAGGCTGCCCAGCGGGTCGGCGGCCTGACCCCCTTCCCGGTGGTGGCCGTCACCGCCAGTGGCAGCGCGGCCGAGGCGGCCCAGCATGGCCTGGATGCCTACCTGCCCAAGCCGCTTCACGTGGGCAAGCTCAAGACCGCGGTCGAGCGGGCCCTCAAGGGCGTGGCCCTGGGCTGAGGTCAGCACGCACGTCCTCGTGAGGGTCGTTCACCGCAGCGTTGCCGACAGGCGGCCGCTTCGGGCGGAGGACGTATGGAACCTGGTTCGGTCACTTCGCTATCGGGGCTGCGACAGGCCGCCCGCCGGGTTGGTCGATGCTGGACCGACACTGAGTGAACAACTTCATACCGACCCGTCGTCTACCTTAGGAACTCCGGTTCCCCACGCGTGACGCCGGCGCCGCCCAGCCTACTTTTCGGGTGCGGACCCGCGACGCGCGAACCCGTCCTCGAACGGGAGTAGCGCTGCATAGCCTGGATAGCGAGCCTCGTACTTTGGCTTGTCCTCCGCGACCTCGTAGCTTTCGGCGAACGAGTAGCCTCGCAATGTCATGCGCTCGATACGGACCCGGCCGATGTAGTTGGCGGCGCCCGCTTTCACGGTCACCGTTCGACCGTTGAAGTTCACGTACGCGTCACCCAGTTTTAATCTGTGGGCGCGGTACTCCCCTGCCTTTGCCGGAAACACTACCAGCTGGGGCGCTTGCGTTCTACGGACGTCTACCCACATCTTCTTGCCAATGAACATCGCTGCGCTCTCCAGGGCCGACAGCGAGGCTTCCTCATAGTGGAGCCCGCCAGGCTGGTTGGACACGACGCTCAGGATGACCAGGCCCTCGTCTTGGGCGAGGGCTTTTCCGTCAATGGCTTTGGGCGCGGCACAGCCCGCGAGCAAGGCTGCGAATGTCAAGAAAATTGCGTGGCTGGCAAGACGCATGAGTTTCCCCAAGGGCAGCAGTTTGGCGAAGTCTGAGCCCTCCGTGCACGGCGTTCCATCGGTGCTGCACCATGACGTGGGTAGGCCGAATCCCACACTGGCTGGACCGCAACGCCGCGAGTTTAGGCGGTGCTCGCGCTCCACATTCGGAGCGCGGCGGTCAGCAAAAGTAGCGATAGTTCTGATCCTTCAGTCGGGCGCCGGCCGGCGCCATGTGCCGTTAACGCCTGGGTCATTCCACCCGACCTGCCGAATCGGGCGTCGCTGAAACAGTGTCAGCTGCCGGCCGTGCCCTTCAGATGCTGCTCGACGGTCTGCTTGCCATCGGCGGCCTTGACGAAGACCTGGTTGAAGAGGCTGACTTCCTTCAGGAAATTCTGCACCGAGCATTCGATCCGCTTGGGGAGACACCTCGTTGCGAGAGCCGCCAGACCGGTCACGGCCCTGCGGAGCCAAGCATGGGGCCTGCCAGGTGGGGCTTCGAGTGCTCATGCCTAAGTCGGCTCCAGATGCTCCCTTTGAGTTCAGCAATTGAGAATCTTCCAAACGACCAGGTCCCACCCTGGACATCGGCACGCCCAGGCGTGTCTTCGAGTGACTTCGCCGGCCGCAGGCGGCGCGATTGACGCACGCAGCGGCGTAGTCGGGCCCGATGGCGCGGGAGGCCTGCGGCGTGAGACCGAGCAGAGACAGAGACCTGAGACATGAGGCCGGATGCACAATGGTCCGGACCTCTTCCAGACCCGCCCATGCCCCTTGCCACCGTGACCCCTGCCGAGTTGCGCCTGTGCGTCGACCCCGCCGCGCTCGGGTTCAAAGACACCCGTGAGCTGGTCGACCTGCCCCTGCCCTGGATCGGCCAGCAACGCGCCGAGCAGGCGGCCCGCTTCGGCTTGCAGATGGATGCGCCCGGCTACAACCTGTTCGTGCTCGGCGACGTCGGCAGCGGCCGCAGCTCCTTGATGGCGCGAATGATGCGCGACCAGGCCGCCCGGCGGGCCGTCCCGCCCGACCTGTGCTACCTGCACAACTTCGAGGAACCCGAGCGTCCGCGCGCGTTGCGACTGCCGGCCGGCGAGGGCCGCCTGCTGCGCCAGCTCATGGCCGATCTGGCGCGCCGCCTGCAGGCCGAGGTGCCCAAGCGCCTGCTGGCCAGCGAGGCGGTGGTCGATCGCGAGCGCATCGAGACCCTGGCGCGTACCGAGGAAGACCGTGCCTATGCGGAACTCAGCGCCTACGCCGCCGCCCGCAACTTCGGCCTGGCCCGCGAAGAGGGGCGCATGGTCTTCGTGCAGCACGACGCCGCGGGGCAACCCCTCACGGCCGAGGCGGCCCAGGCGCTCGCGCCGGAACAGCGACAGGCCATCGAGGCGGCCGAGGCGGCGCTGCGCGGCGAGGTGAGTCGCTTCCTCGAACGCAGTCATGCACGCGAACTCGCGGTGAACGAACAACTGGCCGCGCTTCGCCGACAGCTGATCCGGCCGCTGCTGGAGCAGGAGCTGGCGACGATCCGCAACGGGCTGCGCAAGCAGATCAAGGACTGGGTGAAACTCAGCCGCCATCTGGAGCAACTGCGCGACGCCGTGCTCGACAACCTGGAACTCTTCCAGCCCGCGGGCGAAGCCGACGAGCTGCGGCTGCCGGCCCTGGCCGCGCTCATCGCCCGGTTGGGCGTGAACATCGTCGTCGATCACCACGGGCAGACGGGCGCGCCGGTCATCACCGAAGACAACCCGCTCTTCCGGAATCTCTTCGGCAGCGTCGAGTACGCCTCCGAGAACGATGTGTTGGTGACCGACTACTCGCGCGTGCGCGCCGGCAGCCTCCTGAAGGCCCACGGCGGCTACCTGCTGCTGCACCTGCGCGACCTGCTCGCCGACCCGCAGGTGTGGGAGAAGCTGCGCCGCTTCCTGCGCAGCGGGCGCTTGCAGATCGAGGAGCCGGGCATGGTGCTGGCGCCCATTGCGGCGGTGTCCCTGCAGCCCGAGCCGGTGGACGTGGACGTGAAGATCGTGCTCGTCGCCTCGGTCGAGGACTACTACGTCGTGCAGGAAGGCGACCCGGAGTTCACCCGGCACTTCCGCTGCAAGGTGGACTTCGCCGACCGCTTCACCGCCACGCCGCAGACGCACCATGCCACGGCCATCTTCGTGGCGCACGCGTGCCACCGCCTCGGCTTGCCGCACTTCACGGCCGGGGCAGTCGCCCGGATCATCGAACAGACCCACCGCGACGCCGAGGACCAGTCACGACAGAGTGCGCACTTCGGCCGCTCGGAGGCGCTGGTGCTGGAGAGCGCCGCCCATGCCCGGGGTCGGGGCGCGACGAGCGTCGACGTCGAGGACGTGCAGGCCGCGCTCGACGCCCGCCGCCACCGCAACGACTACCCTGAGCAGCGCCTTCAGCAGGCCATCGTCGACGGCGACCGCCTGATCGAGGTCGGCGGCGAGACGGTCGGGCAGGTCAACGGCCTCTCGGTCGTCGACCTCGGCGACCATGAGTTCGGCCTCCCTGTGCGTGTCACCGCCACGACCTACGCCGGCGAGGAGGGCCTTCTGAACATCGAGCGGGAGGTGGAGTTGTCGGGGCCCATCCATGACAAAGGGGTGCTCATCCTGCAGGGGCACCTGGCCAGCCTCTTTGCCCACGTCGCACCGCTGGCGCTGGACGCCTCGGTGGTGTTCGAGCAGGAGTACAACGGCGTGGAGGGCGACTCGGCCTCGTGCGCCGAGCTCTATGCGCTGCTGTCGGCCCTGTCCGGCCTTCCGTTGCGCCAGGGCATCGCCGTCACCGGGGCCCTCAACCAGCATGGCGAGATGCTGCCGGTGGGCGGCATCAACGAGAAGATCGAAGGCTACTTCCGGACCTGTGAGCTGCTCGGGCTCGACGGGCAGCAGGGCGTGCTGATCCCGAGGCGCAACCGCCGCAACCTGATGCTGTCAGGCGAGGTCGTGCAGGCCGTGGCGCAAGGGCGCTTCCATGTGCATACCGCCGAGACGGTCGGCGAGGGCATGGCGCTGCTGACCGGCCATGCCTATGGCGAACGTCAGGAGCACGGCTATCCGGCCGACAGCGTGCTGGGACGTGCCCAGTCGGCGCTGCTGGCGTATCGGCGCGCTTGTGAATCGACGGACTGGCGGCGCAGCTCGCACTCGCAGCGCATGCAGTCGCGCTTTCTCGACGAGACGCGGCGGCGCTGAGCACCCGGCTCGGCGCCGTTCACCGTGCTCAGGGTTCGAGGCGAAAGCCCACTTTCACCGTAACCTGGAAGTGAGCGACCTGGCCGTCCTGCACATGGCCGCGCGTCTCCACCACCTCGAACCAGTCGATGTTCCGCACCGTCTTGGCCGCGGCGGCAATCGCGTTGCGAATGGCGTCGTCCGTGCCCGAGGTGGACGATCCGACGACTTCGATGAGCTTGTAGACGTGGTTGGCCATGGCAGCTTCCTGCGGAGTGGGGGGACGGGGATGGACCAGCCTCGAGACGTCGGTCCCGAGCCGGAGCCAGCCTACGCCGCTTCCCCGGCCGTGCCAAGCGCCGGGCGCTTGCCCATGAGGAACGTCAGGCCTGCACTTGCCGCCACGCCGTGGGGGGCTGGCCGGCCTGCTGCGTGAAGGCGCGCGAGAACGAGGCGGCGCTCGCATAGCCCAGCTCATCGGCGGCCTCCTTCACGCTGCGTCCCTGCCGCAACATCGACTGGGCGAGGGCCACGCGCCACTGCAGCAGGTAGGTCGCCGGCGGGCAACCCACCTGGGCCTTGAAGGCCTCGGCGAAGGCGCTGCGCGACATGCCGGCCACTTGCGCCATGGCCGCGAGCGACCAGTTGGCACCCGGGTGTTCGTGCAGGGCGGTCAACGCCCTGGCCAACCGCGGGTGCCCGAGACCGAGCAGCAGGCCCGGCGGCACCTCGGCCTGCTCCGGGTGGTCGACCAGCCAGCGCAGCAGCTGCAGCACGAGCACCTCGAACAGCCGGTCGGCCAGCAGCCGCTGGCCACAACGCACCCGCACCGTTTCGGCAAAGAGCAGGCCCAGGGTGGCCTCCAGGCCGTCGACCGCCCGCAACGGCAGGACGATGACGGCGGGCAATGCCTGGACGAGCGGATGGGCCGCCCCGCCTTCGAAGTCGAGCGTGGCGCACACGAAATCGGCTCCCTCCCGCGGCGGGTTGTGGAAGTCGTGCTCCAGCGGGCGTGGGTAGAAGAGCAGGGTAGGTTCGGTGACGACGAGGCGCCGCGGTGCGCCGCTGCGCGCCTTGTGGCGAACCTCCAGCTGCCCGTCGCGCAGCACATGCAGGAAAGCGCGTCCCGGGCGCGCGTCGAAGTGGGTGACGCCACACAGCGCACCGGCATGGAAAAGGCTGGCCCGCACGCGGAAGCGGTCGAGGACGGCGGACAGGCGGTCCAGTGGCGCGGGGTCGAGGGGCGGCATCTTGGACGATCAGGTAAGCAATGTGGACGAATGGATGCAGATCATACGGCAGCCGCCGCGACACTGGCATCCAGGCCGACGCGATCGGCTTCCACCCTCAACCTTCGAAAGACGCTCATGTCCGCAGCCCTCCGTGACCCTTGCCCCTGCAACGCGACCCTCGACCCGGTTCGACCCATGCGTCCGCGGCGTTCGCGCCATGGCGTGGCCTTGAAGGCTGCGCTGGTCGGCGGGGCGATGCTGGCCGGTGTGTCGGCGCAGGCCCACGACGGTGCGCATACCGGCGGCATCGCCTCTGAGCCCGCGGCGGCGGTCAAGGCGCCGTTCGACATCGTCCACACCCGCATTCGCACTGAAGGCAACACGGCCGTGTTCCACATGGCCGTGTCCGGCCGCGCGGGCGCCCAACGCCCCGGTCGGCACGGGCAGCTGGCCGGCAGCACCGTGTTCTCGTACGTGTGGCCGACGACCTTGGACCCGGCCGTGGTCGGGTTCGAACCGGGCGCCGGCACGCTGGCGTTCGCGGTGACCTCCCACCCCGACTTCGACGACACGCCGCTCTTCGACGAGGACGGTGACGGCGACACGGGCAATGACGGCAAGCGTTGGCATTCGCACTGGGTGGTGCTGCAACCCGATGCGCAGTGCGGTCCCGGCGCCCTGAAGGTGGGCGACATTCCCGAGGGCACGCGTCCGCGCCTGCCCAAGACGTGGCCGGGCCTGCCGCTGCTGATCGACAGCCCCGGGTGGAGCCCCGTCTTCAAGGCCGGCCAAGTCGAGGTGCGGGTGCCCTTCGACGACCTCGGTGCGGTGAAGGGCGCGCGCTTCGATGGCGTGACCGCCGCACTGCGGGTCAACGCCAGCGTGCATGCGCCGCTGCTGTGCGTGGTCGACGTGTTCAAGGTGGCGTCGGGCAACCTGTCCCTGCCAGGGCAGGTGGATCGCTGACCTGCAGTGCCCGGCCACGGCGCTGGAGCGACGGTCGCGGCGGCGCGCCATCGCGCCGTCGCGGCGCAGCGAATCAGACCGCGAAGGCGAACTCCCGGACGTCGGCACGGGTGACGCGGGCGTCGCGTTCGAGCCGGCGCACCAGCGCGTCGATCCATTGGCGTGCCGGTGGCAAGGGGCCGAAGCCGGCTTCGGTGTTGATGTGGCCGGCGTCGCCAAGGTGGCGATAGGTCAGGCCCCATTCCCGCGCCCGCGTCCGGGCCTCGCCGGCGCTCATCCAGGGATCGGTGTCGCTGCCGACGACCATGCCGGGCCGTGCGAGCCGGGTGCGCGGCGTGATCGCCTCGACCCCCAGCCGCGCCGGCGCCGCGGGGGCGACCAGCAACGCGGCCGCCACCGCGCTGGCGGGATGGGTGACGAGGTGGTGCGCGAGGGCCAGGCAGCCGAAGCTGTGGGCGGCGGCCACCCAACGCACGCCGGGGGCCGCGTCCAGCGTTTCGGCGATGCGTGCGGACCACGCGGGCAGGTCCGGCACGCTCCAATCGGCTTGCTCCACCCGCCGGGCGCCGCGGTACCGGGCCTCAAGCCAGGTCTGCCAGTGCGCCTCGCCGCTGCCATGCAGCCCGGGCACGATGAGCAGTCGCACCCCCTCACGCTGCCTCATGGCACCTCCTACAGCGTGGCGATGGAGACTTCGGTCGACTTCACCAGCGCGATCACCGGCTTGCCCACGGCCAGGCCGAGGTCCTTGACCGAGCGCGTGGTGATGACCGAGGTGACGATCAGCCCGCCGGCCGTCTCGACGTCGATCTCGGAGACCACCGGCCCCTCGATGATCTCCCGAACGGTGCCTCGGAACTGGTTGCGAACGTTGATGGCGGCGATGGTCATGGAATGCTCCTGTGGGGTCGAAAGGTGCCGATGAAGGCGAGATGAGAAATGGGTTCGGCGCGTGAGGCGGGCGGGTTCATACCGCCCAGCGCCATGCGTGCGGCGCAGGCCAGTCGGGCGCGGCAGGCGGCGGTTCGTCGCCGGCCGGGTTGTGCAGCACCCGTTGCAGGATCTGCTCCTCCACCGCTGCGAGTGCCGCCTGGCCGCGGGCGCGTGGCCGGGGCAGCGTGACCGCCTGGTCGAGTGCCACCTCCTGGCCTTCGATCAGCAACACGCGGTCGGCCAGGGCGACCGCTTCGCCGACGTCGTGGGTGACCAGCAGGGCGGTGAACCCGTGTTCGCGCCACAGTGATTCGATCAGTTGCTGCATCTCGATGCGGGTCAGGGCGTCCAGTGCGCCGAGCGGCTCGTCGAGCAGCAGCAGCCGTGGCCGGTGCACCAGGGCGCGGGCCAGGGCGACGCGCTGGCGCTGGCCGCCCGACAGCACCGCGGGCCACTCGTCCGCCCGTTCGGCTAAGCCCACCTGGGCCAGTGCCTCGCGCGCCCGCCCGAGCACGTCCGGACCGGTAAGCCCCAGCGCCACGTTGTCCAGCACCCGTTTCCAGGGCAGCAGCCGCGCATCCTGGAACATGATGCGGATGGCGTCACCGGCCGCCGCGCGCGGCCGGCCGTCGAGCAGGATCTGGCCGCCGTCGGCCTGCTCGAGGCCGGCGACGAGCCGCAGCAGCGTGCTCTTGCCGCAGCCACTGCGGCCCACCACGGCGATGAACTCGCCCGGGGTCACGTCGAGGTGGATGTCGTCCAGCACCGGCCGCGCGCCGTAGCGCTTGGCAACGCCCGACAGGTGAAGTGCGACGCCGCGGGTTGCCGAAGCCGGGGCCGCGCGGCGGTCGGCATCGGCCGGCGAGGCGGCAGGTGCGCGAGGGGACGGTGTCTCCGGTTGGCGCAGGGCGGCGGGTCCGAGGGCGCGGGGAACAGTCAGCATGGAAGCTTCCTTCAACGTCGTCATGCAGCACCCCGATAGCCGGGGTGCCAGGGAAGCCAGCGCCGCTCGAGGCCGCGAGCCAGGGTGTCGGCGAGCTTGCCGAGCAGGGCATAGAGCACGATGCCCACGAGCACCACGTCGGTCTGCAGGAACTCTCTGGCGTTCATCGTGAGGTAGCCGATGCCCGCCTGTGCCGAGATGGTCTCCGCCACGATGAGCAGCACCCACATCAGGCCGAGCGAGAAGCGAAGGCCCACGAGCACGGAGGGCAGGGCGCCCGGCAGGATCACGTGCCGGTAGAGCGCGGCGCCTTCGAGCCCGTAGCTGCGCGCCATCTCGATCAGGCCGCGGTCCACGGACCGGATGCCGTGGAAGGTGTTGAGGTAGATCGGGAAGAACACCCCCACGGCCACCAGAAACAGCTTGGCCGTCTCGTCGATGCCGAACCACAGGATCACGAGGGGGATCAGGGCGAGGGCCGGGATGTTGCGCACCATCTGCAGCGTGGTGTCGAGCACCGTCTCGGCGGTTCGGAAGCTGCCGGTGAGCAGCCCCAGCACGAGGCCCAGGCCCCCGCCGATGGCCAGGCCCGCGAGCGCGCGGCCGGTGCTCACGGCCACATGCTGGCCGAGTTCGCCGGAGCGCAGCAGGTTCCAGAACGCCGTGACGACGGCCCACGGTTCCGGCAGGATGCGGGGCGACAGCCAGCCGGCGCGGGAGGCGAGCTCCCAGGCCGCGACGATGAGCACCGGCAAGGCCCACGGCAACGCCCGCTGGCGCAAGCCGTGGAGTCGTCGGGCGGCGACCGGTGGTGGCGCCGTGAGGGCGGCGTCGGAGGCGGTCAATGCGGTCATGTTCGGCTCCTCAGCTTTGTGAAACGCGGGGCACGTCGCCGTTGGCCACCACTTCACCGAAGGGGCCGGTCAGCAGCTGGCCCGGCAGCTTCTCGCGCAGCGAGATCGGCAGCAGCGGGAAGACGAGTTCGGCGAAGCGATGGGCCTCTTCGAGGTGCGGGTAGCCGGACAGCACGAAATGATCGAGGCCCAGTGCCGCGTATTCCTTGATGCGATCCGCCACCTGCTGCGGGTTGCCGACGAGCGCGGTGCCTGCGCCGCCGCGGACGAGGCCGACGCCCGCCCAGAGGTTCGGTGCGATCTCCAGCCCTTCGCGCACATTGGCCCGGTTGAAGCGGCCCTGGTGCAACTCGGCCATGCGGCGCTGGCCGACGGAGTCCATCTGGCTGAACTTCGCCTGCGCGGCCGCGACCGTGGCCTCGTCGAGGTGCGAGACCAGCTCGCGGGCGGCGTCCCAGGCCTCGTCCTCGGTTTCGCGGACGATCACATGCAGGCGGATGCCGAAGCTCAGGCTGCGGCCGCGCGCCTCGGCGCGCCGGCGGACGTCCGCCACCTTCGCAGCGACGGCCTCGGGCGGCTCGCCCCAGGTGAGGTAGGTGTCGACCTGCTCGGCCGCCAGCTCGTGTGCCGCCTCCGACGAGCCGCCGAAGAACACCGGCGGATGCGGTCGCTGCACGGGCGGGTAGAGCAGCTTGGCGCGGTCGACGGACAGGTGCTTGCCCTTGAAGTCCAGCGTCTCGCCGTCGTGGGAACGCGCAAGGATCTCGCGCCAGATGCGAATGAACTCCGACGACTGCTCGTAGCGTTCGGCGTGCGGCAGGTACTGGCCGTCACCGGCGAGCTCATCGGCATCACCGCCGGTGACGAGGTTGACCAGCAGGCGGCCGCCCGAGAGGCGGTCGAGCGTGGCGGCCATGCGGGCCGATTGCGCCGGCGCCACGAGGCCCGGGCGCAGCGCGACGAGAAACTTGAGGCGCCGCGTGGCATCGATCAGACTGGAGGCAATCACCCAGGAGTCCTCGCAGGAGCGGCCGGTGGGGATGAGCACGCCTTCGTAGCCCAGGCTGTCGGCGGCGATCGCGATCTGCTTGAAGTAGTCGAAGCTGGCGGCGCGGGCCCCGCGCGTGGTGCCCAGGTAGCGGGAGTCGCCGTGGGTGGGGATGAACCAGAGAATCTTCATGGTGGGTCTCGCTCAGGCAATGCAGTGATTCAGGAACGGGACGCGATGGCGCGGGATGGCGACCACACGGCGTCGGCGATGCGGATCGGGCGGGGAATGAGGCCGAGCTGGGTGAAGGCGTCGGCCACGCGCTGCTGTTCTTCGAGCAGTGCGGGCGTCAGCGGGCCGACGGGCGATGCCGGCCGCCGCTCGAGCATGCGCTCCACGGCCGGCAGCCCCAGGCCCGACAGTTCGCTGTAGAGCCGCGCGGCCTGGTCGCGCCGGGCCTGCACCAAGGCGTCGGCCTCGGTGAGCGCGACGAACAGCGCCTGCAAGGCGGCCGGTTGCTCCACCAGCCGGCGGGATGCCAGGTAGAAGCTGTTGTTGCCGGTGAGACCCCGGCTGGTTGTCAGCACCCGCACCGTGCTGCTCACCTCCACGGCCGCGTAGTAGGGGTCCCAGATGGCCCAGGCATCGACGGCGCCGCGCTCGAAGGCGGCGCGCGCATCGGAGGGCGGCAGGTACACCGGCTCGATGTCCTGCCAGGCGAGGCCGGCACGGCGCACCGCCTGCAGCACCAGGAAGTGGGCGCTCGACCCCTTCTGCAATGCGATGCGGCGGCCCTTGAGGTCGGCCACCGTGCGCAGCGGCGAGTCGGGCTTGACGAGAATGGCCGAACTGTCCGGCTTGGAGGGCTCGGCCCCCACGTAGTGCAGGACCTTGCCGGCCGCTTGCGCGAAGACCGGCGGCGAGTCCCCTGTGGCGCCGAAATCGATGCTGCCCACGGCCAGGGCCTCTAGCAGTTGCGGTCCGGCCGGAAACTCGATCCACTGCACGCGCGTGGCGGGCAGGCGCGTTTCCAGCCAGCCCTGGCGCTTGAGCACCACCAGGTTCACCGACCCCTTCTGGAAGCCGATGCGCAACTCGGGCAGGGCGGGGGTCGCTGGGGACGCGGCGCGCGCCGGGGCCAGTTGCCAGCTGGCCGCGGTGAGCGACAGGATGCGCAGGGCGGCGCGGCGGGTCATGACGGATGGCGCGCTCATCGCGCGGCTCCGGTAGCCGGTGCGGCGGCCGTGGTGCGGGCGCGCGGCAGGGCGTCCGCGATGCGGATCGGCTTCGGGATGAGCCGCAAGGCATGGAAGGCGTCCGCAATCTTCTGCTGCTCGGCGGCCACTTCGGGCGTGATGGCGCGCACGCCGTAGGCAAATCGGCGCGCCGCCTGCTCGGTGATGGCGACGTCGAGCCCGATCTGCGGCGCGAGCAGCGCCGCGACCGCAGCCGGATTCGATTCGGCCCAGCCGTCCAGGCGGGCCAGTTCCTCGACGATGGCTGCGATCACCTGCGGATGTTGTTCGGCGTACGGACGGGCTGCGAGGTAGAACTGGTGGTTCGACACGAGGCCCGTGCCGTCGGCGAGCTGGCGCGCGCCGATCTGCCGTTCGGCCGCGGCGAGGAACGGGTCCCAGATCACCCACGCATCGACGCTGCCCCGCTCGAACGCCGCCCGGGCGTCGGCGGGCGGCAGGAAGACCGTCTGCACATCGGTGTAGCGCAGGCCGGCCTTCTCCAGCGCCTTGACCAGCAGGTAGTGGACGTTGGATCCCTTGTTGAGCGCGACCTTGCGCCCCTTCAGGTCCGCCACGCTGCGCAGCGCCGAGTCCTTCGGCACGATGATCGCCTCGCCGGCCGGCCCGGGCGGCTGGTTGGCCACATAGACGAGGTCGGCCCCGGCGGCCTGCGCGAAGATGGGCGGCGCCTCCCCGACGGTGCCGAAATCCACCGAGCCGACATTCAGCCCTTCGAGCAACTGCGGGCCGGCGGGAAACTCGGTCCACCGCACGCTGATGCCCTGCGCGGCCAGGCGGCGGTCGAGGTCCCCGCGGGCTTTCAGGAGCGTGAGGGTGCCGTACTTCTGGAAGCCGATGCGCAGCGTGGTGGGGCGGGTCTGGGCATGGGCCGTGGGCGCCGAGCCGAAGCCCAGTCCGGCAACGGCCAGGGCGGCGGCCAACGCGCCAAGCGCATGGCGGCGGGGCAAGGTCGAAGCGTTCATCGTGGTGTCTTTCCTGTCGAAGGGTTCGGGTCCGGCGCCGTTCGGCGTTCGAAGGGCGAGCCGGTCCCACCGGCCGCCAGTCAGGCGGTCGGGCGAGGTCAATGGCGTTGGATTGCTGACGCTGTGTCGCCGATCAGGCGGGACAGCGCAGGCCCTCGGGGGGCGCGAGGATCACGGCCGGCGGTGTCAGGCTGCGCAGGTCGGCCCGCGAGGCCTCGGGCACCTGTGCTCGCGTTTGCGCGCGCGTCTGCAGTGGCGCGAGGGCCCGCTCGAGCCGCGTCGCGAGCGCCGCGTCGGCCGTGTAGTTGCCCTTGCCGTCGGAGACCAACTGGGCATCCGTCGCGAACACCCCGTCGAGGATGTCGCGTGCTCCGAGCGCCGACAGCACCGGCTTGAGTGCGTAGTCGAGTGCCAGCAGGTGGGCCAGACTGCCGCCGGTCGCCAGTGGCAGCACGGTCTTGCCGCGCAGCCCGTCTTGCGGCAGCAGGTCGAGGAACACTTTCAGCAGACCGCTGTAGGCCGCCTTGTAGATGGGGGTGGCGACGATGAGCACCTCGGCCTCGGCGACGGCCGACAGGGCCGCGCTGACGGCGGGGTCACGGGTGTCGGCGGTGACGAGGGCCTGCGGGGGCAGGTCCCGCAGTGCCACGTGCCGGCTGCGTTGGGTCTGCGGATCCAGGTGCTGTTGTGCGAAGTGCAGCATCCATGCCGAACGCGAGGGAGTCGATGGGCTGCCGGAGAGGCTCAGGATCTGCATGGTGGTGGTCGCTGCGGTGGTGAGGTGGGCTCACGATAGGACGGCGCACGTCGCCAGCCAACGAAGCGATTCGCAGATGCATATCGGGTGATCGACGGGTGGGCGAAGGATGGAGCGAGCGACCGGTTCCCGGCGCGGCGCGTTCGCGTCGCGGGCGGCTGGATCAAAATGGCGGTTTCACGCATTTCCGGTTTCCCGCCGAACCACCATGAACGACACGACGCAGGCTCCGCCGCTCCCCGACCGCCTCTCCATCGATCCGCGCAGCCCGCACCACGTGGCCGCCGTGTTCGCCCACGACATCGGCATCCGCCTGAACGACAAGGAGCGCTTCGACGTGGAGGAGTACTGCATCAGCGAAGGCTGGGTGCGCGTGCCCGCCGGCCGCACGGTCGACCGCAAGGGCCAACCGGTGATGATCAAGCTCAAGGGCAAGGTCGAAGCGTTCTACCGCTGAGCCCGTCAACGGCCGCTTCGCTGCCATGGCGTCGGCATTCCGTCCCTGCCACGCATGCAGGGTCCTCGTGCCTCAGTTGGTCGTCGGCCCCGTGCTTTTCGAACGGGTCGTCCAGGCCTTGTCCGGTGGCTCGCCCACCCTCGCGGCACAGGAACTCCTGCAGGCCGTGCCTTGCGCCGCCAAGGAAGCCGCTGCATGGCTCGCGCACCTCCACGCCTGCGCCGCGGCGTGGCCCGGCAGCCCGGCGGACGAAGCGGCGCTTCGCGAGGTGACCGAGGCCTTCGCCCCCATCGGCAAGCCGGAGCACTTCACCGACTTCACGCATTGCGAGGAGTGCCGGGAGCATGACGACACGCTCAGGGCGCGCACCCGCGAGACCATTCGACGCGAGGACCTCGGCCATGCCGGCTGGGACCCGCTCAACTTCTGTGACGGCGAGGGCATCGGCTACCTGTTCCCGACGCTCGCGCGCTTCGCCCTGATGCCCGCGGCGTGGCATGACCAGGGCTGGTATGGCGACCAGTTGCTGTTCCATCTCACCTACGCGGGCGCCGACAACAAGTTCCTCCGGTGGTGCTCACCGGCGCAGCGCCGCGCCGTGTCGCTGCTGCTGTCGCATCTGCTCGCCACGCGCGCGGCTGCCATCTCGGACCATGGCTGTGATGACGAGATGGTTCAGGCGATCGAGGTCTGGGGCGCGATGGACCAGACCGGGGCGCTTTGATGCCCGCGGTTGCCGTTCATCGTTGACGACATGCTGATGATCTCGCGCGCATCCGTCTGCGCAGCAGCGGTGAGGTCCTGTCGGGACGTGCGGTTCCTGGTTCCTGATCTTGCGACCAGGCAGGTTCCTAGTCGCTGATCCGAGTGGCTGTTTTGCAGCGGAAGCGGACATGATCCGAGTGACAATGTGCGCCTCACCCGCCCTATAGACCGCATGGAACTGCCCGCAGCCGACGATCAAGAAGCCATCTTTCGCTTCGCGATGTCGTTCAACGCGTACGAGGTGTACGGGTCCTTTGAGGCGGCCGCCGGGTTCGCGCGGGCAGCGAAACGCTCCACGCTTGAAGAAACTCGGGCAGAGCTTTTCTTCAAGGCACGGGCCGCTCGCCACTCAGGTTCCGATGCTCATGTCGCCGCGTATCGCGAGCTGCTGCCGCTGCTGCAGTCGTATGCGAACCGGCTCGGCTGAGAGCCGCTGAGTTCGAACGCCTGCTTCCAGCCTGAGGCGGCCGGCCGCAGGTCGGCGGCGGCGTACATCGCCTCCGGGTCGCAGGTACGATCGGAGACCATCCCCGAGCCGCGTCATGAACAGCTACGTTCTCGAGTACAAGACCTCCGCCCCGTTCGAGCGGCCAGACCAGTGGTGCGTTTACGTGATGGTAGAGATTCACGAACAGACGGCTGGCGCTCGCGCCCGGCTCTGGAGCCGCAGATTTCAAGGAACGGACTGGATGCAGTCCCCCTCGCTTGAGGACACGCGACAGGGACCAGATATTGAACTGGCGTCCACGGATGCCTGCAACGTGCTTGGGTTGCTGCGAACAGCACAGGTGGGTATGGTCCCACAGGAATATCCAGCGTTCCACCCGACTACCCACACCCTCAAGGTTTCGTCCTTCTTTAGCAATTTGACCCTGGTCTGGCTCGATGAACTGCCTGCGCAGTGGGCTGGCCTCGAAGAGTTGGTCAGAACGCTCGACGGCCTCGCGGCGAGGTACTCAACTTGCGCTTGAGCGGCCGCTTTCAGGCTGAACCTGCCGGCCGCAAGGCAGCGGAAGAGGTCGTTGGCACCGGGCTGCAATCGGCCCATGAACGTTCGTTCCGCATTCGAAGTGCCGGCGTCTCGCGAAGAGCTCATGCGTCGCTACGACCTAGCGGAACGCCAGTTCCCCGGCGTGGACCTTTCTGGTGAAGACCTTTCAGGCGTGACCGTTGATGGAGCCAACTTCGGGGCAGGTTACGAGAAGACCGAAACCGTGGGGCTGCAGCAATCGCTGGAACGCTTGCGAGCACAGGCCCATTTCATCGAACTCTCTCTCGACGGCCTCGGCGTCGCCGACTCAGCGCGAACTTGCAATCTGTGATTTTCTCACCGCGTTAGGCAGGAACCCTCTCTCCTCCCGCCGTCGTCAAAAGCCGCGCTCTATGCGTCTGGTATCTTTCGGCACAAATGCCGCGTGTCGCACTAAGTGGCGGTACGTCTTAAGACCACAAGAGCCAGGGAGGCTCGCCTTGCCCACAGATTCGGATCGCTTGCGCGAGGAACTGCGCGCCTGCCTACCCAGCCTTGTCCTAGAGCGCGCGCTCGCGCCGTCTGGGCAACGCGTTGTTTACCTCGCCTGTTTCGATGACTCGCTCATCCCGGAGGAGGTGCACCGTGCTGAAACGCAGCGCCTACAGGAACGGGACGCGGATGAACCTGATTACCAGTCGTTCTTGCTGGGATGGGAAACGTGGGGTCAGGTGGTGGTGAAGTGATCTTGCCCCTGCATTCCCGGACGCAGCCTATGCGCAATGTCGCGCCGGTTGTTCGAGCTGAGGGCGGCGGGATTGCTCAGCAAGGTGCCGCCTGAACTCGCGCGGCGATTTCATCTTGAGGCTCGAGTGCGGGTGTATCTCGTTGAAGTGTTCGAACGCGGCCGGAAGCTGCGCCAGCACGACGACGGCATCGCTCAGGTCCATCCGGCTGACGTAGTCGCGCTTGAACGTGTTCACGAAGCTCTCGGCCATGCCGTTGCTCTGAGGGCTGCAGACCGGCGTGTTGATCGGCTTGAGTCCCAGCGACCTGGCCACGTTCCTCGTAGCGTGAGCGATGTACGCGCTGCCGTTGTCGCTGAGGAACTCCAGCGTGTGCGTGGCAGGGATCGCCTCAACGCTGCCGAAGCGCTTCTCCACGGCCTCGATGAGCATTTCGCAGACCGGCTCGCCAGGCAGGCCCTTGCCGTTCCACGCGCGGAAGGCAAGGATCTCTCGATCACAGCAGTCCTTCGCGAAGGTCGCCGTCACCGTCTCGCCGGAGTCGCACTTGATCTCGAACCCGTCGGAACACCAGCGCAGATCGCTCGCCGGCACCGCGACCTTGCCCTCATGAGGCCTGCTGGACTGGCGACGCCTTGGGGCTCTGGGCAGCAGCAGCCCGCTGCCGGACATCACGCGGTACGCGCGCTTTGGATTCACGCGCGCTCCGCCGACCCTCGCGCGTTGGCGGTTCACCAGCGCGCAAGCGCGCCGATAGCCGTAGCTGGGCAACGCAGCGATCTGCTCGCGGATGTCCGTCAGCAACTGCTCGTCGGTGTCGGGCGTTCGCTGCGTGCGGCCATCGGCCCACGACTCGGATCGGTTCGCGCGTGCATGAACGTTTGATCGCGCCAAACCGAGTGCCTCGCACACGCGCGTCATTCCTCGTCCCCGGGCAACAAGGGCGAGCGCGCAATCCACTTTTTTTCGGCGGCGTACTCCACTGCTTCCTTGAGGATCTCGTTCTCCAAGGTCTTCTTGCCGAGCACGCGCTGCAGCTTCGCGATCTCCACCCGCGCCGCGGCCAGCTCCGACGCCGGGACCACGGCCTCGCCGGCGGAGACGGCCGTCAGAGCACCTTGCCGTTCGAGCTTGCGCCACTGGAACAGCAGGCTGGCCGACACGCCTTCCTGTCGGGCCACGAGCGACACGCTCATGCCGGGCTCGTACGTGCGCTTCACCAGCGCGGCCTTCTCGACCAGGGACCAACGCCTGCGGCGCTGGTCCCTCGTGATGACCTCGATGGTCTCCGTATGCCTAGTCATACTCACAGTCCTATTCCTATCCGTAAGATAAGCGATAGGCTGCGTCCCGTCATTCAGGGGGCCAGCTCAGTCGGGAGATTCACGACGTGGAGATCTAACCGCTTCCAGAAGCGGTCCCTCGCGATCCTCGGAGCGAGCCATCAACTCCGCAGGAGGCGCATCAACCTTGACCGACAACACCTGCATCGCCGTCAGCCGCTGCGTTGTGCCACGATACGGCCCTCGTTCCGGAGTGCCGCATGAACCCTTCCTCGACTCAGCGTGTCATCGTCATCACCGGCGCGGCCGGCGCGCTCGGCGCGGCGGTCTGTGAGGCGCTCGCCGCGCCGGGTGTCGCACTCGTCCGCATCGACCGCACAGTGCCGGTCGGGCGTGACGAAGACGTGTGTCTCGCTGCCGACGTGACGGATGCGGCGGCCATGGCCGAGGCGGCCGCCGCCGTGGCTCGCCGCTTCGCCTGTGTGAACGCGCTGGTGCATGTGGCCGGAGGCTTCGAGATGGGTGAGCCGGTGCATGGGCTGTCACGCGACATGTGGGACCGCCTGATGGACCTGAACGCGTGGTCGTTCGTCAATGTGGCAACGCACTTTGCCCCGCTCCTTCGAGCAGCGGGTGGCGGGCGGGTGGTCGCGGTGTCAGCGGCTGCGGCGGCCCGGGGCGATGCCCTCAAGGGAGCCTACTCCGCGTCGAAGGCGGCCTTGCAGCGCCTGGTGGAATCGCTGGATGCCGAACTGGCCGATGAGGGCATCGCCGTCAACAGCCTTGCGCCCTCGGTGCTCGACACACCGGCGAATCGGGCGGCCATGCCGGGCGCCGACACGCGCGCGTGGACGCCGCTCGCCGAGGCGGCCGAGGCGGTGCGCTTCCTGTTGGGAGACGGCGGGACGGCGCTGCATGGGCGCCATCTGGTGCTCGGCCGCTGAGCCCATCGGAGCCCAGTGGACTCGCCGGCGACCGGCAGGCCGCCGACGGGTTCGGCCGCACCTTACTTCTTGCGCGCGGCGATCGCCTTCTCGGCCTCGCTCACCAGGTCGGCGCCGATCTGGCCCTTCCATTTGGCGTACACGCTTTGCGTGGCCTTCACGAAGGCCTCGCGCTCGGCGGGGCTGAGCTGGGTCACGGTGACACCGTGGGAGGCAATCTCCTTGAGCACCGGCTTGTCGGCTTCGACGAGGCCGCGCCGGGCGATCGCGATCTCTTCCTTGCCGGCGTCGATGGCGGCCTGGCGGACGATCTCGCGGTCGGCCGGCGTCCAGCTGTTCCAGACTTCCTTGTTGACGACGAAGATCAAGGGGTCGTTGACGTAGCCCCAGATGGTGATGTGCTTCTGCGCCACGTTGTGCAGCTTGGCCGCCTGGTACACGGCCAGCGGGTTCTCCTGGCCGTCGACGGCGCCGCTGGCGAAGGCCGGCTGCGCGTCGGCCCAGCTCATCTGCGTCGGGTTGGCGCCCAGCGCCGTGAAGGTGTCGAGGAAAAGGGGTGAGCCGACCACGCGGATCTTCAGTCCCTTGAGGTCGGCCGGCGACTTGATCGCGAGCTTGGAGTTGGACACCTCGCGGTAGCCGTTCTCGCCCCAGGCGAGTGGCACCACGCCGGATTTCTCGAGCAGGCCGAAGATCTTCTTGCCCACGCTGCCCTGCGTCACGGCGTCGACCGCGGCGTAGTCCGGGAACAGGAAGGGCAGGGAGAAGAGGTTGAGCTGCTTGACCTGCGGCGACCAGTTGATGGTCGAGCCGACCGCCATGTCGATCACGCCTTGGCGAAGCGCGGAGAACTCGCGCGTCTGGTCACCCTGGATGAGCGACACCCCGGGGTAGAGCTTGATGTTGATGCGGCCCTGGGTGCGTTCGCGCACCTTGGCCGCCCACAGTTCACCGCCCTTGCCCCAGGGGAAGGCGGGGCCCAGCACCAGCGACATGCGGTACTCGCTCTTGTACGCCGCCTGGGCATGGACGGCCGGCGAGGTGAAGGCGAGGGCGGCTGCCGCAGCGACGGCAGAGGCGAGGAAGGTACGCAGTTTCATGGTTGGCCACCGGTTGAAGGAAAGGGGATCGGACGAGCAGGGACGTGGACCTTTCAATAGCCGAGCTTGGCGGGCAGCCAGAGCGCGAGCTGCGGGAAGGCCACGACGAGCAGCATGGCCAGTGTCATGGCGAAGACGAACCACAGCACCCAGCGCGTGGTCTGCTCGATGCGCACACCGGCGATCTTGCTCGACACCATGAGGTTCACCGCCATGGGCGGCGTGAACTGCCCGATGGCCACCGTGAGCGTGAGCACCACGCCGAACCACACCACGTCCCACTGGTAGTGCTGCATGATCGGCATCAGCAGCGGCACGAAGATCAGGAAGATGGAGATGCCGTCGAGGAACATGCCGGCGACGAGCAGCAGCCCGATCAGCAGCGCCATCACGCCGCGCTCGCCCAGGCCCGACTCGACGATGGCCCGGGTGATGGGGTCGATCACGCCGAGCGTGGACAGCGAAAAGGCGAAGACCCCGGCGAGCGACACCACGATGAGGATCACCGCCGACAACTCGCCGGCCTCGCGCAGCACGACGAACAGGTCGCGTACGCCCATGGTGCGGTGAACGCACATGCCGACGAAGAGCCCATAGAACACCGCGACCACGGCCGCCTCGGTGGGCGTGAACCAGCCCGCACGCATGCCACCCAGGATCACGACCGGTGCAGCCAGCCCCCACGAGGCCTCGCGCAGGCTGCGCCAGAAGGGCGGACGCGGCAACTCGGCCTCGGCGCCACCCATCTTGTGGCGCCGCGCCAACCAGACGGCGGGGATGATCAGCGCGACGCCTGCCAGCACGCCGGGGATCATGCCGGCCGAGAACAGGGCCGGCACGGAAGCGCCCGGAACCAGCACCGAATAGATGATGAACGCGACGGATGGAGGGATGAGGATGTCGGTGGCTGCAGCGCTGGCCACGACGCTTGCCGAAAACGCCGCCGGGTAGCCGGCGCGGGCCATGGCCGCGATCATCACGCCCCCCACGGCCGCTGCGGTGGCCGGACCGGAACCGGAGATGCCGCCAAGGAACATGGCCACGGCGATGGCGACCAACGGCAGCATCCCGGGACCCCGCCCGACGATGGCGACGGCGAAGTTGACGAGCCGGAGTGCCACCCCGGAGCGATCGAAGATCGAGCCGACCAGCACGAACATGGGAATGGCCAGCAGCGGGTACTTGCCGAGGCCGGCGTAGAAGTTCTGCGGCACGGCCAGCAAGCCGAACCAGGGCACCTCGGCGTTGGCCAGCGCGATGGTTGCCGCCCCGGCGAGTCCCAGTGCGGCCGCGATGGGCACGCCCAGGAACATCATGCCGAGGAAGGCGATGAACAACAGGGCGACGATCACAGCGGCGCCCTCGGCGACGAAGGCCGGCCCCGCAGTCGGGCCAGCACCTGCAGGGCGCGCACGGTGGTCAGGGCGCACAGCACCGGCAGCCAGATCGAGTACCACCATTGGGGCACTCCGATGCCGGGGGACGTCTCCTCGAAGCGGTAGTCGTCCCACACGACCCGCACGCTGAGCACCGTGATGAGGCCGAACAGCAGCGCCACCATCGCCGCACCGAACCGGGCCAGCGTGCGGCGCCGCCGCTCCGAGCCGCCGTCGGCGAAGAACTCGATGCGGATGTGCAACTGGCGCGCGACGGCCGCCGAGCCGCCGACCAGCGCGAGCACGATCATCAGGAAAACGGAGATCTCCTCGGTCCAGGCGAAGGAGGCGCTGGTGAAGTAGCGCACCAGCACGTTGGCGAAGGTGACCAGCGCCAGGGCCGCCATCGTTCCGACGATGAGGCAGTCTTCGAGGCGCAGGGAGCGGGGTTCGGGGGCGGGGGACGCTTCGGCGTCGGGCGCGGAGGTGGACATGGACTACGCAATGGTCGGAGGAGCGAACGGCGCGGGCCACCGCGCGCCCGGCGGATGACCGCGGGCCCGTCGGATCCGCGCGACGTTCAATTATCGCCCGGTGGTCGGCCCGTCCCTTCAGGACATGCCCTAGGAGTACGGGTGCTGCCTCGTCGGGCGGGCCCTGGCTTCGCCCCTTCGCCTGCAGCCTTTGCCCGGATGCCGGACACTCCCCGCCTTGCCAACGACCTCGAAGGAACACGATGACCGTGGATGAACGACTGGCCTCGCTCGGCCTGCAGCTGCCCGAACTGCCCAAGCCCCGCGGGAACTTCAGGCCCTACGTCATGGCCGGCTCGATGCTCTACCTGTCGGGCAAGGGGTGGCCTTTGCGCGAGCCCGCGACGAAGGTGCCCAAGGTCGGCGCGGAGGTCTCGGTCGAAGAGGCGCAGCAGCATGCGCGACAGGTCGGGTTGCTGCTGCTGGCGCAGATCAAGGAGGCGCTCGGTTCGCTCGATCGGGTCACGCAGGTGGTCAAGCTGCTGGGCATGGTCAACGCGACGCCCGACTTCACCGGGCACACCGAGGTCATCAACGGCTGCTCGGACCTCTTCGTGGCCGTGCTGGGCGAACGCGGCGAGCACGCCCGATCCGCGGTTGGTGTCGGCTCGTTGCCCCGGGGGTTCGCGGTGGAAATTGAGGCGGTGGTAGCGTTCGAGCCGGCGTAAGCCCGCCAGCGGTGCCGAGCCATCGACGAGCCGGAAGTGGCATTGGGGTCTGGCACCGGGGCGCGCGTGAGCTGCCGACTCGGCCCGGACTGCACGCTGGCGGCGCATGCAATCAAGGACGGAGCCGGAATGAAGGTCGTTGCTGAAGCACCGTGGTCCTGGTTCCTCTTCGAGGACGGCGCCGAGCGGTTCCTCGACGTGCTGATCGAGCACGGGGCCGTCTCGTTCAGCGCCACGGTAAGGCTCAACGAGGACCAGGTTGCAGCCTACGCACTCGAGGGCGAGCGCTTCCTGAATGCGCTGGCTTCGGACGTGCGCAATGCCGCCCTGATGCGGCAGTGGAAGCAAGCGCCGCTGCCATCGGGCTGGTCCGAGCGTTCGGTCGACGCTGTTCGTGAATGGAAGGAGCGGTGACTTCCGATCATGCTCCGGACCGTCCCGGCTGGTCGCCCGTGCCCTCCGCATTGCGGGTGGCGGGCGGAGGTCTGATAGGTTCCCGGAGCGGTGGTCTCACCCGCTGATGGAGCGACCAACTCCGACCGCGTCGAAGTCCCCGTGCGAAAGGCGCTCAGACCGGGCGCAGCTGCTCCGCCAGACTGCGGGTCCGGGCAGTCACCTCGCGGCCGGTGTGCAGCGTCGACTTCTTCTCGATGAGCATGATGTGGCACTCCTGCTCGGCGATCGGGTTGTGGCGCACGCCCTTCGGCACGACGAAGGCTTCGCCCTCGCGGAGCACCACCGTGCGGTCTTCCATCTCGATGGTGAGGGATCCCTTGAGGATGAAGAAGAGTTCGTCTTCATCGTCATGGCTGTGCCAGGCCAGGGAGCCCTGGACCTTGGCCACCTTCACGAACGAATCGTCCAGTTCGGCGACGACCCGGGGCGACCAGTGCTCCGACAGGCCGGCGGCCACGGACGCGGGTGAAACGACTTCATGCACGGCAGGCACCTCGAAAGCGCACAGTCTGCCATGGCCTGGCATGAACGCGCTTGACGCGAGAGTGTTGCGGCGCTTCAGGCGGTAAGCCCGTCGCTCGGCACCCGCACGAAGCCTTCCATCAGCACCCGCGCGCTGCGGCTCATCAAGGCCTTGGTGACCTGCCACTGGCCGTTCACCTGCGTGGCCTTGGCGCCCACGCGCAGGGTGCCGGAGGGATGGCCGAAGCGGACCGCCTCACGCTTGCCGCCGCCGGCCGCCAGGTTGACGAGCGTGCCGGGGATGGCCGCGGCGGTGCCGATCGCGACGGCGCAGGTCCCCATCATGGCGTGGTGGAGCTTGCCCATGGACATGGCCCGCACCAGCAGGTCGATGTCCTCGGCGGCGACCGTGCGGCCGCTGGATGCGGTGTAGCTGGCCGGGGGCGCAACGAACGCGACCTTGGGCGTGTGCTGGCGACGCGCCGCTTCCGACACGTCCTTGATCAGGCCCATGCGCACCGCGCCGTGGGCGCGCAGCACCTCGAACTGCTGCAGCGCATTCAGGTCGCCGTTGATGGCGTCCTGCAGTTCGGTGCCGGTGTAGCCGATGGCAGCGGCGTCTACGAAGATGGTCGGGATGCCGGCGTTGATTAGCGTCGCGCGCACCCGGCCGATGCCCGGCACATCCAGTTCATCGACGAGGTTGCCGGTCGGGAACATGGAGCCGCCGGCCCCTTCCTCGTCGGCGGCCGGGTCCATGAACTCCAGCTGCACTTCGGCGGCGGGAAAGGTCACGCCGTCGAGTTCGAAGTCGCCGGTCTCCTGCACCGCGCCGCCCGTCATCGGCACGTGGGCGATGATCGTCTTGCCGATGTTGGCCTGCCAGATGCGGACGGTGGCGACGCCGTCACGCGGAATGCGCGAGGCGTCGATCAGGCCGCTCGCGATCGCAAACGGGCCGACCGCCGCCGACAGGTTGCCGCAGTTGCCGCTCCAGTCGACGAAGGGGCCATCGATGGAGACCTGGCCGAACAGGTAGTCCACGTCGTGGCCCGAGCGCTCGCTGCGCGAGACGATCACCGTCTTGCTGGTGCTGGAGGTCGCCCCGCCCATGCCGTCGATCTGCTTGCCGTAGGGGTCGGGGCTGCCGATCACCCGCAGCAGCAGGGCGTCGCGTGCGGCGCCCGGCACCTGGGCGGCGGCCGGCAGGTCCTGCAGGCGAAAGAAGACGCCCTTGCTGGTGCCACCGCGCAGGTAGGTGGCGGGGATGCGGATCTGGGGTGCGTGGGCCATGGGCGGTCTCGTTCAGGCGGCTTGGGTGGCGGCGAGGAAGTCCTGCGCGAAGCGCTGCAGCACGCCGCCGGCCTCGTAGATGGACACTTCCTCGGCGGTGTCCAGACGGCAGGTGACGGGTACTTCGACCCGCTCGCCGCTGCGGCGGTGGATCACCAGGGTGAGCGTGGCGCGCGGGTGGCGGTCACCCACCACGTCGAAGGTTTCGCTGCCGTCGATCTGCAGGGTCAGGCGGTTGGTGCCGGGCAGGAATTCCAGCGGCAGCACGCCCATGCCCACGAGGTTGGTGCGGTGGATGCGCTCGAAGCCCTCGGCGACGATGGCCTCCACGCCGGCCAGGCGAACGCCCTTGGCCGCCCAGTCGCGCGAGGAGCCCTGGCCGTAGTCGGCGCCGGCGATGACGATCAGCGGCTGCTTGCGGGCCATGTAGGTCTCGATGGCTTCCCACATGCGGGTCACCCGGCCTTCGGGCTCGATGCGCGCCAGCGACCCGGCCTTCACCCGGCCGTTCTCGCGCACCATCTCGTTCTGCAAGGTGGGGTTGGCGAAGGTGGCGCGCTGGGCGGTGAGGTGGTCGCCACGGTGGGTGGCGTAGGAGTTGAAGTCCTCCTCCGGCAGGCCCATGTGGGCGAGGTACTCGCCGGCCGCGCTGTCGGCCAGGATGGCGTTCGACGGCGACAGGTGATCGGTCGTGATGTTGTCTCCCAGCACCGCCAGGGGCCGCATGCCGCGCAGGCTGCGCTCGCCGGCAAGCGCGCCTTCCCAGTACGGCGGGCGGCGGATGTAGGTGCTCTGCGGGCGCCAGTCGTAGAGGGGGCTGACCTGCAGGCCGTCGTCCGCCTGTTTGGCGAACATCGGGATGTAGACCTGCCGAAACTGCTCGGGCTTGACGCTCGAGGCCACGACGGCGTCGATCTCCTCGTCGGTCGGCCAGAGGTCTTCGAGGCGCACGGGGCGACCCTGGGCGTCGGTGCCGAGCACGTCGCGCTCGATGTCGAAGCGGATGGTGCCGGCGATGGCATAGGCCACCACCAGCGGCGGCGAGGCCAGGAAGGCCTGCTTGGCGTAGGGGTGGATGCGGCCGTCGAAGTTGCGGTTGCCCGACAGCACGGCCGTGGCGTAAAGGTCACGGGCGATCACTTCCTGCTGGATGACGGGGTCGAGTGCGCCCGACATGCCGTTGCAGGACGTGCAGGCGTAGGCCACCACACCGAAGCCGAGCTTTTCCAGCTCGGGCATCAGGCCGGCGGCCTGCAGGTACAGCGTCACCGCCTTCGAGCCCGGGGCGAGCGAGCTCTTGACCCAGGGCTTGCGGGTGAGCCCTGCGCGGTTGGCGTTGCGCGCCAGCAGGCCGGCCGCGATCATGTTGCGCGGGTTGTTGGTGTTGGTGCAGCTCGTGATGGCCGCGATGATGACGGCACCATCGGGCATCTGGCCCGGCACGTCCTGCCAGTGGCCGGCGATGCCGCGGTTCGTGAGCTCGGAGGTCGGCAGGCGCTTGTGCGGGTTGCTGGGCCCGGCCATGTTGCGCACCACGCTCGACAGGTCGAAGCGCAGCACGCGCTCGTATTCCGCGGTCTTCAGGTTGTCCGACCAGAGGCCGGCCTGCCTGGCGTACGTCTCGACCAGCGCGACCTGGGCGTCCTCCCGGCCGGTCAGCCGCAGGTACTTGAGCGTCTGCTCATCGATGGAGAACATCGCCGCGGTGGCGCCGAACTCCGGGGCCATGTTGGAGATGGTGGCGCGGTCGCCCAGGGTGAGGGCGGCTGCGCCCTCGCCGAAGAACTCGAGCCATGCGGAGACGACCTTCTCCCGGCGCAGGAATTCGGTCAGCGCGAGCACGATGTCAGTCGCGGTGATGCCCGGCTGGGCGCGGCCGGTGAGCTCCACGCCGACGATGTCCGGCAGTCGCATCCAGGAGGCACGGCCGAGCATCACCGTCTCGGCCTCCAGGCCGCCGACGCCGATGGCGATCACGCCGAGCGCGTCCACCATGGGCGTGTGGCTGTCCGTGCCGACGAGGGTGTCCGGGTAAGCCACGCCGTCCTTGACCTGCACGACCGGCGACATGTGCTCCAGGTTGATCTGGTGCAGGATGCCGTTGCCCGGCGGGATGACGTCGACGTTCTTGAAGGCCTTCTTCGTCCAGTTGATGAAGTCGAAGCGGTCCTCGTTGCGGCGGTCCTCGATGGCGCGGTTCTTGGCGAAGGCGTCGGGGTCGAAGCCGCCGCACTCGACGGCCAGCGAATGGTCGACCACCAGCTGCGTCGGCACCACCGGGTTCACGAGCGAGGCGTCGCCACCCTGGGCGGTGATGGCGTCACGCAGGCCCGCCAGGTCGACGAGGGCCGTCTGGCCGAGGATGTCGTGGCAGACGACCCGCGCCGGGAACCAGGGGAAGTCGAGGTCCCGGCGGCGCTCGATCAGCTGGCGCAGCGAAGGCACCAGCGCGGCGGGCTCGCAGCGCCGCACCAGGTTCTCGGCCAGCACGCGGGAGGTGTACGGCAGGCGGTCGTAGGCGCCGGGCTCGATCGCATCGACAGCCTCGCGCGCATCGAAGTACGCGACCGAGGTGCCGGGCAGGGTTTTGCGGTGGGCGGTGTTCATGGTGGGCTCGCGACGGATGAAGGGACGGCGGTGGGGCGGCTGTGAGCCGTCCCGGGTCCGGGTGTGATCTACCGCCTCGCGGTCAGGGGCGGTCCTTGAGGGGGACGAAGGGCTGGTCTTCCGGGCCCACGTAGTTGGCGCTCGGGCGGATGATCTTGCCGTCGATGCGCTGCTCGATGATGTGGGCGCTCCAGCCGCTGGTGCGCGAGATCACGAACAGCGGCGTGAACATCGCGGTGGGCACGCCCATCATGCGGTAGCTGACGGCGCTGAACCAGTCGAGGTTGGGGAACATCTTCTTCGCGTCGGCCATCACCGACTCCAGCCGCTCGGCGATGTCGAAGAGCTTGGTGCTGCCGGCGGCCTGCGACAGCTCGCGCGCGACTTCCTTGATGACCTTGTTGCGCGGGTCGCTCACGGTGTAGACCGGATGGCCGAAGCCGATGACGACTTCCTTGCGCTCGACGCGGGCGCGGATGTCGGCCTCGGCCTCATCCGGCGTGTCGTAGCGCATCTGGATGTCGAGCGCCACCTCGTTGGCCCCACCGTGCTTGGGGCCGCGCAGCGCGCCGATGCCGCCGGCGATCGCCGAATAGAAGTCGCTGCCCGTGCCGGCCACCACGCGGCAGGCGAACGTCGAGGCATTGAACTCATGCTCGGCATAGAGGTTGAGCGAGATGTTCATCGCCCGCACCCATTCGGCCGAGGGCGCCTTGCCGTGCAAGAGGTGGAGGAAGTGACCGCCGATGGAGTCGTCGTCCGTCTCGACGTCGATGCGCCGGCCGTTGTGGCTGAAGTGGTACCAGTAGAGCAGGGCGGAGCCCAGGCTGGCCATCAGGCGGTCGGCGATGTCTCGGGCGCCGGCGTGGGCGTGGTCGTCCTTCTCGGGGAGCACGCAGCCGAGGGTGGAGACGGCGGTGCGCAGCACGTCCATCGGGTGAGTGGCCGCGGGCAGCTGCTCCAGCACCGCACGCAAGGCGGAGGGCAGGCCGCGCATTGCCTTCAGGCGTGCCTTGTAGGCGGCAAGCTCCGCGATGTTCGGCAGCTTGCCGTGCACCAGCAGGTGGGCCACCTCCTCGAACTCGCAGGCAGTGGCCAGGTCGAGGATGTCATAGCCGCGGTAGTGCAGGTCGTTGCCGGTGCGGCCCACAGTGCACAGCGCGGTGTTGCCCGCAGCGGTGCCGGACAGGGCGACGGACTTCTTGGGCTTGAAACCGGTGGTCGGGGTGTCCTGGGACATGGTTGTCTCCTCGAAGGTGCTGGAATCAGGTGGACTTGCGGCTGGCGAAGAGCTGGTCGAGGTGCGCTTCGTACTCGTGGTAGCCGATGCGCTCGTACAGCTCCTGGCGCGTCTGCATCAGGTCGATGACGTTCTTCTGGTGGCCGTCGCGACGGATGGCGGTATAGACGGCTTCGGCGGCCTTGTTCATCGCCCGGAACGCGCTCAGCGGGTAGAGCACCATGCCACACCCGGCGGAGCGCAGTTCCTCGACGCTGAAGAGCGGGGTCTGGCCGAACTCGGTGATGTTGGCCAGCACCGGCACCTTCACCGCGTCGACGAAACGGCGGTAGGTCGGCAGGTCGTAGGCGGCCTCGGCAAAGATGCCGTCGGCCCCGGCCTCGACGCAGCGCACCGCGCGCTCGATGGCGGCGTCCACCCCTTGCACGGCGATGGCGTCGGTGCGGGCGATCAGGAAGAAGCTTGCATCGGTGCGGGCGTCGGCGGCAGCACGTACCCGGTCAACCATCTCGTCGGTCGACACGATCTCCTTGCCCGGGCGGTGGCCGCAGCGCTTGGCGCCCACCTGGTCCTCGATGTGGCAGGCGGCCGCGCCGAACTTGATCAGGCTCTTGACGGTGCGCGCGATGTTGAAGGCGCTCGGGCCGAAGCCGGTATCGATGTCCACCATCAGCGGCAGGTCACAGACGTCGGTGATGCGGCGCACGTCGGTGAGCACGTCGTCGAGCGTGTTGATGCCGAGGTCCGGCAGGCCGAGCGATCCGGCCGCGACGCCGCCGCCGGAGAGGTAGATGGCCCGGTAGCCGGCGCGCTTGGCCAGCAGGGCATGGTTGGCGTTGATGGCGCCGATGACCTGCAGGGGGGATTCGTCCTTCAGTGCTTCGCGGAAGCGGGCGCCGGCGCTGGCGGGCTGGGGAATGCTGGACATGGGCTGACTCCTGAGGGGGTGCCCTTGCAGCGCAAGGGGCGTGCCGACGGGCCGAGCGTTGAGGTGGACCGGCCCAAGCGATTGATTTCAAAGGAAAACCCCCTGCACAGCAAGCGGTTGAAACGCGAGCTTGTTTCAACGATGAAACGCCTGTGTTCCAATCATGAAATGAGTGGAACCAGGATCGTGGCCGTCGGCTTTCACCGCCTGAAGGGCCTGCTGCAGGCGGTGGCGCCGGCGTACAAGGCGGTGGCCGACGTCGACGTGCTGGACCGCGGCTTCGGCGACGCCGTCGCGGAACTGCGCCGACGCGAGGTCGATGTGGTGGTGGCGGCCGGCTCGAATGGCGCCTACCTGCGCCAGCACCTCGACGTGCCGGTGGTGCTGGTCAAGGTGGGCGGCTTCGATGTGATGCGAGCCCTCGGGCGCGCCCGAAGCGTGGCGCAGCGCATTGCCCTCGTCACCTATGGCGACACACCGGATGAAGTCCAGCAGTTCGACCGCCTGTTCGGGCTCGGCATCGTGCAGCGCAGCTATGCCACCGAGGAAGACGCCCGCGGCCTGGTGCTCGAACTGAAAGCCCAGGGCATCGAGGCCGTGGTGGCACCGGGCCTTGTCGCCGACCTCGCCGACGAGGCCGGCATGGTGGGGGTGTTCCTCTACTCGCAGGACGCGGTGCGGGAGGCCATCGACGACGCGGTCGAAATGGCCCGCATCGCCCGCATCGAAGCGGCCAAGCGCGAACGCATCAACACCGTGCTGGACCGGCTCACCGATGGCGTGGTGGCCGTCGACCTGCAGGAGCGCATCGAGAACGTGAACCCGGCGATGGCGCGCCTGCTGGGCGCCCCGGCCGCCGAGCTGCTCGGTCGCAAGCTGAGCGAGGTGGCGCCGGAGCTGAGCCTTTCGACAACGCTGCGCGATGCCAGCGATGAGGCGGAACAGATCCACCGGCACGGCAACCGCACGCTGGTCGCCAGCCGCATGCCCATCCTGGAGCAAGGCCGGCTGACCGGGGCGGTGCTGACCTGCCAGGATGCCGTCTCCATCCACCGGGTGGACCGCCACCTGCGGGCGCGCCAGTCACCCCGCCATCCGACGGCACGCTACGAACTGGAACATCTCATCGGCAGCGGCGCTTCCATCACCTCGGCCAAGGCCCGGGCAGCGCATTGCGCGCGCAGCCAGGCGACCGTGCTCATCGTCGGCGAGAGCGGCACCGGCAAGGAACTGCTGGCCCAGGGCATCCACAACGCCAGCAGCCGCCGTCGCCAGCCCTTCGTGGCCATCAACTGCGCCGCGTTCCCTGAGGCCCTGCTAGAGGGTGAGCTGTTCGGCCACGACGAGGGCGCCTTCACCGGAGCCCGGCGAGGCGGGCGCGCCGGCCTGTTCGAGGCGGCCCACACCGGCACCATCTTTCTCGATGAAGTGGGCGAGATGCCGGTCTCGCTGCAGACGCGCTTGCTGCGGGTGCTGCAGGAACGCGAGATCCTGCGGATCGGGGCGACCGAGCCCGTTCCCATCGACGTGCGGGTCATCGCCGCCACGCACCGCGACCTGAAGGCAATGGTCGCGGCGGGCGAATTCCGCAGTGATCTCTACTACCGCTTGAACATTCTTTCGGTCACCTTGCCTCCCTTGCGTGAGCGCCGGGAGGACCTGCCACAGCTCTGGGGCCATCTGCTCGAGAAGGTGTCCTCGCGCGTGGGCATGCCGGCGGCGCCGCTCGAGCCGGTCTGGCAGGAGCTGCTGGCCCAGTCGGCGGCATACGCCTGGCCCGGCAACGTGCGTGAGCTGGAGAACATCGTCGAGCGGCTGGTCGTGCATGGCGATGAGCTGGCCTCGGGCGCGCCACAGGCCTTGCGCGAACTGGTGCCCGAGTGGTTCCAGGCGACGCCGCCCGTGCTGCCGCTGATCGAACGCCGCCGCAGCCATGAAGCGCGCCACACTCGGGATGTGCTGGCTGCATGCGGCGGCGACCGCACGCTCGCCTGCGAGAAGCTCGGCATCAGCCGCACCACCTTGTGGCGGCGCTTGCAGGAGGCGGTGTGAACGACCCTCGCGTGGCCTCGGGCCTTCGGAGGCTCACGCCATGAGCCTCGTCACCCGCGACCGCGAGACCACCTTCGTGCTCGGCGCACAGGACCCCGAGATGCGGGAGATCGAGCGCGTCGTGCGCGAAGCGGGATTCGCCCGCGTGCATGCGGCCCGCGACGGCAGGCGGTGCACGCCCATGACGGCCTATGCCGCCGACGGCGTGGTGGAGGTGGGGCCGGACGGCATGGCAAGAGCGCAAGTGCTTCGCCCCGGTGTGCCTGCCGTCTGGGTGGAGTGCCGGATGACCGGCCGCGAGCCGCTCGTTCGGGTGGACCACCATCACCCCGGAGACCCCGGCTACACCTCGGCGCCGGAAGACTACCTGCTGGGCTCCTCGCTCGGGCAGGTGCTGTCGCTGCTCGAACGCGAGCCGACCGAAACACAGCGCCTGCTGGCCGCAAGCGACCATTGCCTCACGGCGGGGTACCAGGGGCGATGCCCTGGCGTCGATCCGCACGAACTGCTGTTCCTGCGGGCCTCCTGGAAGGCCCGCATCACCGGCCGCAGCCTCACCGATGTGATGGACGGCATCCTCGACGCCGCTACCCGCGTGCGGCGTCACATCGACAGCGAATTCGCGGAAAGCCGCTTCCTCGACCCGACGACCGTGCCCGTCGATCTGCCCGAAGGCGCTGCCTATGCCGGGGTGCCCGTGCGCTATCGCGCCTGGCTTCCGGAAGGGCGGATCAAGGAGATGTTCAAGGGCGGCTCACCCGAGGCGGTCGCGGCCTTCATGGCGGCGCATCGCGACGCGGGGAGGGAGGTCTACGGCAATCCTCACCGCGGTTACGCCGGGGCCTATTGGCCCGCGTGAGGTCGCACGGGCGAGCCTGACGGCTTGACACGTCTCCAGGGAAAGTCCCTACGCGAACGCACTAGGCGCTGATTCTTAACCGATTCAGAATTTCGTCACGCACGGCGGTCCGGAACGTGGTGCGATCCGATGAACCCCATCAGAAGGCGCTGACCGCGCCTCGTTCGAGGAGATCCCATGTCACCCGTTGATCATTCGGCCGGCGCGCACGCGCCTGCCTGGATTCGTTCGTCCCTGCGCCGCGGCCTTCAAGGCGCGCTTGCCGCGACCTTGCTGGCGGCGGCGTCCGCTGCGCAGGCGCAGGCCACCCCCCGGACCGCCTTCGTGCACCTGCTCGAATGGAAGTGGACCGATGTGGCCCGAGAGTGCGAGGCGCACCTCGGCCCCAAGGGCTTCGCCGCCGTGCAGGTCTCGCCGCCCAACGAGCACAACTGGATCGCCAGTGGCGACGGTGCGCCGTATCCCTGGTGGATGCGCTACCAGCCGGTCAGCTACAGCCTGGACCGCAGTCGCAGCGGCACGCGCAGCGAGTTCGTCAACATGGTGAACCGCTGCCAGGCGGTGGGCGTCAGCGTCTACGTCGATGCGGTGATCAACCACATGTCCGGCGGCACGGGTGGCAGCTCGAGTGCGGGCAATGCGTGGAGCCACCATCACTATCCCCGTGTGCCCTACGACACGAATGACTTCCACAAGCCGGTCTGCGGCATCAACGGCAGCGACTACACCACCGACGCCTGGCGGGTGTTCAACTGCGAACTCTCCGGCCTTCAGGACCTGAACACCGGCAGCGGCAAGGTGCGCGGCAAGATCGCGGACTACCTGGTCGACCTCGTCAACATCGGCGTGCGAGGCTTCCGGGTCGATGCCGCCAAGCACATCGACCCGGCGGACCTGGGCGCCATCATCGACACCGTCAACAGTCGCGTGGCGACGCGCCCCTTCTGGTACCTGGAGGTGATCCAGGCCGATGGCGAGAAGGTGCAGCCCAGCCAGTACTTCGGGCTCGATGGCAACCGGGCCAACGTGCTGGAGTTCAAGTACGGCGCGCAGGTGTCGGCCAAGTTCAACGGCCGGCTCGCGGACCTGAGGACCTTCGGCGAGAGCTGGGGCCTGTCACCCAGCGCCAAGGGCGTGCCGTTCATCGACAACCACGACAAGCAGCGCGGCCACGGTGGCGGCGGCAACTACCTCACTTACCACGCAGGGGCGACGTACGACCTGGCCAACGTGTTCATGCTGGCCTGGCCCTATGGCTACCCGCAGGTGATGTCGAGCTACGCCTTCGTCAACAGCGGCAGTTCCTACGACGCGAGCTACGGCCCGCCGCACAACGGCGACGGCTCCACGCGGGGTCCGTGGGACGGCGGCGTGAGCGCACCGGCCTGCTTCAGCCAGACCCGCGGCGGATGGGTGTGCGAGCACCGCTTCCGTCCGATCGCCAACATGGTTGCCTTCCGCAATGCCACACAGGCCAGCTGGCGGGTGGACAACTGGTGGGACAACGGCAACAACCAGATTGCCTTCGGTCGTGGTGACAAGGGATTCGTGGTCATCAACAAGGAGGGCTCGGCGCTGTCGCGCAGCTTCACGACCGGGCTGCCGGCGGGCCAGTACTGCGATGTGATCAGCGGCGACCTGGTGAACGGAGGCTGCACGGGCGCGGTGGTCACCGTCAACGCGAGCGGAGCGGCCAACATCGCGGCGGCAGCGTACAGCGCCGTCGCCTTGCATGTCGGCGCCAAGGTGGGGGACGGCGGCGGCGGTGACCCGGGGGCCGGTGCGGCCTCCGTGACGTTCAAGGCGACGGCCAGCACGGTGATGGGTCAGAACGTCTACGTGGTCGGCAACCACGCGGCCCTGGGCTCATGGTCCCCGGCCAGCGCCAAGGCCATGACGGTGGTGCCGGGCACCGGCTCCGGCCAGTCGAACCAGTGGCAGGCCACCTTCTCCCTGCCCGCGGGCACCGCGCTCGAGTACAAGTACATCAAGCGCGACGGCGGTGGCAACACGGTCTGGGAAAGCGGTTCGAACCGCGCCTTCACGACGCCGGCCGCGGGCGGTTCCGCCACGCGAACCGACACCTGGCAGTAAGGGCCGCTGGCCTGCTTCCGAGTCGTTCGGAGCAGGCCGTGCTCGGAGGAGGCGGTGCTGGGGGAGACGGCGCGCAGGGGAGCGCGCGACGGGGAGGGGAGGAATCCCCGCCCGTCAGCGGGCGGGTGCCGCCGCGGCGCGGCGCACCCGCTCGGCCACCGGGCGCTCGGGAATGCGGGTGGCGCGGCGCTCGACACTGTAGCGCCACTGGGGCAGGGCGCGGGCCACCTTGCGAACGTCTTCCGGTGCGGCTTCCAGCAGCATGGTGCCCACGCCGGACTGAAGCACCGTCACGCCCATGGCGCTGGCGGTGTCTCGGGCCGAACGCAGCGTTCGGGGGTCCAGGGATTCCTTGGCGTAGAAGACATAGCGGTCCATGCCGCGATTATCGCGCCAGACCGTCTCCCTGCATATCTCGCGGCAGTCCCACGTCCTGGGCATGGGCTCGTGCCAGGCCCAGGATGGCCTCCGAACGCCGGGCGTCGCGAGGCAGGTCACGGACTGCCGGGGTGGCAGCCAGGCGCCGGGCCAATACCCCTGTCGCGACCGGCGTGGCCATGGACGTGCCATCCATCACACCCCAGCGGTCGTTGAAGATCGTCGAGACGATGCCGACCCCAGGGGAGGTGAGCGCCACCTTCGATCCGCGGTTCGAGAACGTGGCGAAGAAGACGGTCTTGCCCCCGATCTGCATGCCTCGATGCCGCCCGACGTGTGCGACCTGCGCCGCACCCTCCGGCCAGCTGCCCTCGAGGCCGATGGCCGAGACGGCCAGGGTGCGGGGGTAGCGGGCCGGGTAGTCCACCTGGCCACGTCCATCATTGCCGGAGGCCGCCACGCAGACGCTGCCCATGGCCCAGGCCTGGTCCACCGCGTCACGGATGGCGCCGTCGGCCGGGCCGCCGCCGATGCTGAGGTTGATGAGGTCACAGCCGTCGACCGCGGCCTGCTTGATGGCAGTGCTGATGGCGAAGGACGAGGCGGCCTCGGCATCTTCCTCGAACACCCGGTAGGCGTGCAGCGCGGCCGCCGGGGCCTCGCCCCGCCGCCAGCCGTTGGCCCGCGCGGCAATCACGCCAGCCACGTGCGTCCCGTGCCCGTGCCAGTCGCTGCTGCGGCGGGGCGATTCGCCGGTGGTGTTGCGCCCACCGGCCAGGTGCAGCGCGGCATGGCGCCCGACGCCGGTGTCCACGACCCCGACGGCGACGCCCTTGCCGGCGCCCGCGCGCGGCTTGCCATGGATGAGGCCACGTGCATCCGCAACGGTCTCGATGATGGGCGGCAGCGCCACCACCATGCCGTCGCCGCCGACGCCCTGGTCGGCCAGCACGACGGGCCAGGCACCGTGCAGCGGGCTCAGGTGCAAGGCCTCGACCCGGTTCACCTTCGCGCCCAGGCGCAGCCGGGCGCGCCCGTAGCGGTCGGTGGTGGCTTCGGTCACCACGCCGGTGGCCGAATCGACCACGGCAGTGACGACCACGTCCTTCAGCGCCGCGCCCGCGCTTTGCACCGTCACGGTGAAGGCACGCTCGGCCCCGGCCCCTGCCTTGGCGGTGGAGCGGGCAAGACGAGGCAGGCGCAGGTGAAAGCCCTCGAGCGTGTACCAGTGCTCCTCGTAGACCTTCATGCCCGGCGCGGCGGCCTTGACCTCGGCGGCCGTCATGCCGCCCGGCTCCACGAGTACCGCGCCGTCGAGGCGCGATGAATTGACGACATGAAGCCCTGGCAGCTGGGGACGCGAGGCGTTCACCGTGCGGACCGCCGACGCCACGGCGCGCAGCGTGTGCGGCACGGCGCGCGCTTCAGCCAGCGGCACGTCCCGGGGAATCAGGATCAGGCGGGGCAGCGAGGAAGGGGTGTTGGAGGTGTCCATGGGGTCGATTGTGCGGCGGGGCTGGGTCATGGCGTGAGCCATCGAAGCCGCGGTTTTCGGCCACCATCCCTTAATTAGTTTCCCTAATGCACGAATTAAGTTCTGGGCCGGACACTGCCGTCGCCCCTGGATCTCTCACCTGTGAGGACGCCCCGATGAACACCTTCACCCACCCGACCGCCACGCCTGTCGGCACCCGTGCCGTTCGCTCCATCGCCCGCCTCGGGCAGCACTTGCCGGGGCGCCGCGCGCTGCTCGTGGCGGGAGCCAGCCTCGCCTTCGGCCCGCTTGCATCCGCCGCGCCGGCGGTGACGCTCACCGTGGCGTCGTTCCCGAGCTTCGACGAATCGGTGAAGCTCGCCATTCCTCTCTACAAGAAGCTCCACCCGGAGGTCGAGATCAAGCTCGTGAGCCTTGGCTATCCGGACCACCACAACGCGATGACGGCCGCCCTCGCAACCGGGTCCAACCTGCCGGACGTGATGGGGCTGGAGATCAACTACATCGGCAAGTTCGCCGAATCGAAAGGGCTGGAGAACCTGGGCGCCGCGCCTTACAACGCGAAGTCGATGCAGCAGCTGTTCCATCCCTTCGCCTTCCCCCAGGGCATGGACGGCAGCGGGGCGGTGGCGGCGTTGCCGGCCGACATCGGCCCCGGCACGCTCTTCTACCGCAAGGACCTGCTCGACAAGGCGGGCGTGACGCCCGAGCAGCTGACCGGTACGTGGGAGTCCTTCATTTCGGCGAGCAAGACCGTGCGGGAGAAGACCGGCGCCTACACCCTGACCAGCGCAGCCGACCTGTACACCATCTACATCCGCTCCACGGTCCAGCCGGGCGAGGGCCTCTACTTCGACAAGGCGGGGCGCCCGCAGCTCGACTCCCCGCGCTTCCAGAAGGCTTTCGAACTCGCTGCGGCCGCACGCAAGGCCGACATCGACGCCCGCATTGCCCCCTGGAGCACCGAGTGGCGCGAGGCCTTCCGCCGGGGCAGCCTGGCGTCGCAGATGATGGGCGCCTGGCTCGCCGGCCACCTGACGGACTGGCTCAATCCGGAGGCCGCCGGCCAGTGGCGCGCGGCGCCCTTGCCCAACGGCGCGTTCGCGTCCTGGGGTGGCTCGTTCTACGCGATTCCCAAGACCGGCAAGCAGAAGCAGGCGGCGTGGGAATTCGTCAAGTTCATGACCACGAACAAGGAGATCCAGACGCTGTCCTTCCGCAAGATGGGCGCGTACCCGGCCATCGTCGAAGCACAGGACAAGGCCTTCCTCAACGAGCCCATTCCCTACCTTGGCGGCCAGCAGGCCCGCCTGCTGTGGTCCGATGCAGCGGCCCGGATTCCGGCGCTGAAACCCGACCGCTACGACGGCGTGGCCGCAGAGATCACCGCGGCCGCGCTCGACGATGTGCTGGAGCGCAACAAGCCGGTGGCTGCCGCGCTGGCCGATGCCAACGCCCAGTTGAAGCGGCGCGTGCGGCGCTGACGCGGCGGCACCTCGCGCGGCCGCCCGGCGCCGCGCGATGTGCAATGATTCGGAACCCGGCCGAATGGGCTCGGCCGGGCTTATTCCGTGAAGGCGTGCCATGTCCAGTGCCCCGATGACGGGTGACCAGCGTTTCGTCAAGAACCTCAACCGCATGGCGCTGCTGCGGCTGCTGCGCGACGAATCCGGCCTGTCCCGGGCCGACCTGGCCATGCGCAGCGGCCTGACCAAGTCCACCGTCAGCCTGCTCATCAAGGAACTCATCGACGAAGGCTGGCTCGCGGAAGACGATGCGCTCGTCACGGGTGCGCTCGGTCGGCGGCCCACCCCGCTGCGGCTGGACGGTCGGCAGCTGGTGCTGATCGGTGCCGAACTGGACACCGACACGATCCGCGTGGTCGCCACGTCCATCCGGGGTGAAGTCCTCGAGGTGAACCAGGCCGCCCTGCGTTCGAGCGAACCCGATGCGGCCTGCCATCAGCTGGTGCAGATGGTGACCAGCCAATCGGCCAAGGTGAAGGCCGGCGGCGCCCAGTTGCTCGGCATCGGCGTCGGGCTGCCCGGAGCGGTGGACACCGTCTCCGGCGTGCTGCAGCTCGCGCCCAACATCGGCTGGCGCGGCGTGGAAGTGGGCCGCCGATTGCGGGCCGAGCTCGCCGCCGCCGGCCTGGGCGGCCTGCCGGTCTACTACCAGAACGAAGCCGACCTGGCCGCCGTGGGCGAGGCCGAGTTCGGCACCCGGCCGAGCGAGGATCCCCTCGTCTACGTCAGCTGCGGCGTGGGCGTCGGGTCCGGCATCATCCTCAACGATTCGCTCTTCACCGGCGCCACCGGCTCGGCGGGCGAGATCGGCCACACCACCTTGTTCGTCGACGGTCGGCCATGCTCCTGCGGCCGCCTG
Source organism: Rhizobacter sp. LjRoot28 (assembly GCF_964253025.1). Taxonomy (NCBI): domain Bacteria; kingdom Pseudomonadati; phylum Pseudomonadota; class Betaproteobacteria; order Burkholderiales; family Sphaerotilaceae; genus Rhizobacter; species Rhizobacter sp. LjRoot28. The sequence continues at coordinate 3,238,970 of NZ_CAXUQC020000001.1, read as the reverse complement.
GGTTGCGCGGAGGCGTACGTCGGGTTGCGTGCCGTGGCCGCCGCCGCCGGCTGTCTCACCGGCGACGGTCGGATCGATCGTCCGGCGCTCAAGACCTTGCTCGGCAAGCGCGCCGCCAAGGCGCGCGACGCCTTCGGCGCGGCAGGTGACATGCTCGGCGTGCTGCTGCAGAACGTCTGGACGACGTTCAACCCCCAGGTCATCGTGCTGGGCGGCGAAGCCGTCGCGCTCGGCGGAGACCAGTTCCTCGACGCGGCCATCAGCCGCCTCGGCCAATTCGCTTCGCAGGCCGGCTTGCCCGGACCCGAAGTGCGCGTCGCCCGCCATGCCGAACTGGCCACGGCCGTCGGCGGCGCCGCCTTCGTGCTGCACTCCCTGCTGCGTCCCTATTCGCAAGCGCCTACCGCGCGGGCGGGCATCCCGCCGGCGTCAACCACGCCGGTTCCGGCCTGAGCGGCGACCCGCCGCTCGGGCCTTTCATCTCCTCGGAGTCTTCATGTCAGACACCCTCGTCCGCTGGGGCGTGATCGGCCCCGGCCGCATCGCGAACCGCTTTGCCGAAAGCCTGTCGGCCGTGCCTGGTGCGCGGCTCGTTGCTGCTGCCAGCCGCGACGCTTCGCGGGCACGTGATTTCGCCAGCCGCCATGGCGCGGAGCGTCACTATGGCGACTACGCCTCCCTGTTCGGCGACGCGGAGGTCGACGCGATCTACGTGGCCACGCCCCACACCCAGCATGCCGACCTCAGCATCCTTGCGTTGCAGGCCGGCAAGGCGGTGCTCTGCGAGAAGCCGCTCACCGTGAATGTCCCCCAGGCGCAGCGCGTCTTCGCCGCCGCGACCGAACACCAGCGCTTCGTGATGGAGGCGTTCTGGACGCGCTTCCTTCCGGTGTACGCCCAGGTGCGCCAATGGCTGGACGAGGAACGCATCGGGCGTGTCACCGACATCGAAACCTACTTCGGCTACGCGCAGACCCGCAACCCGGACGACCGCCTGTTCCGCGCCGACCTGGCCGGTGGGGCGCTGCTCGATGTCGGGGTGTACTGCATTTCCATGTCGCAGCACCTCTTCCCTGGGCCGCTGCGCCTGCTGGAGGCGTCCGCCACCGTGGGCGAAACCGGCGTCGATGAAGACCTGAAGGCGCGCGTGGCCGTGGGCACGCAGGGCGTCGAGCTGCGCATGCACGCCAGCATGACCTCGCGGCTGTACAACTGCTTCACCATCAAGGGCGAGCAGGGTGACATCCTCATCACCGAGCCCTTCTGGGACACGGGCCAGGCCATCCTGCTCCGTCATGGCGAAGCGCCGGTGGCCTCCTTCTCGCCTTACCTCGTGAACGGCTTCGAGTACCAGGTTCAGGAGGTGCAACGCTGCATGGCGCGCGGGGCGCTGGAGAGCACCGTGATGCCGTGGGCCGACTCGCTGGCGGTGCTGGGCTGCATGGATGAGATCCGCGCGCGCGTGGGCGTGCGCTACCCCTTCGAGTAAGGCCGTTCGACAAGGCGCCCGACGACGGGTCGATCGGGCGACCAAACCCGGGCTTCCACGCGATTTCCCTATTTACTTCGACGGTCGAACGAATATACATTCGAACGACTGAAAGGGTGAATCGCATGTACCTGGGCCTCGATCTCGGAACTTCTGAAGTCAAGCTGCTGCTGATGGACGACGCAGGCAAGGTCTGCGCGACCGCTGGCGAGGCCTTGTCGGTGTCGCGCCCGCGCCCCGGCTGGAGCGAGCAGGATCCGGTGGATTGGTGGCACGCGGCGGAACGTGCGGCCGCGCGCCTGCGGGAGCGGGCGCCGGCGGAGTGGGCGAAGGTGAGGGCGATCGGCCTGTCCGGCCAGATGCACGGCGCGGTCCTGCTCGACACCGCCGGCCAGGTGCTTCGTCCCGCCATCCTCTGGAACGACACCCGTTCCGCGGCCGAGTGCGCCACGATGATGGCGACGCTGCCCGGCTTCACCGGCCTGGCCGGCAATCTCGCGATGCCGGGCTTCACCGCACCGAAGCTTGCGTGGTTGAAGCAACACGAGCCCGCCGTGTTCGACCGCATCGGCATCGTGCTGTTGCCGAAGGACTACCTGCGCTTCCGGCTTTGCGGTGTGCGCGCCACCGACATGTCGGACGCCTCGGGCACCTTGTGGCTCGACATCGCGGAGCGCCGCTGGTCAGCGCCCTTGCTGCGGCTCACGGGGCTGGACGAAGCCCAGATGCCGCGCCTGCTGGAAGGCACGGACCCGAGTGGGACCCTGCTGCCCGATGTGGCCTCCGCCTGGGGCCTGCCGCCCGGCGTGGTGGTGGCCGGCGGGGCAGGCGACAACGCCGCGAGCGCCGTCGGCATCGGTGCGACGCAGCCGGGCGAGGGCTTCGTGTCGCTCGGGACCAGCGGCGTCGTGTTCGTCGTCAACGAGCGCTTCCGACCCAACCCGGCTTCCGCGGTGCACGCCTTCTGCCACGCCTTGCCCGGCCGATGGCACCAGATGTCGGTCATGTTGTCGGCCGCCGCCAGCCTCGCCTGGGTCACGCGACTCACCGGCGCGAGCAGCGAGGCCGAGCTCATCGGCCGCATGGTCGAACTGCCCGACGAGCGGCTGCTGGCCGCGCCCCTCTTCCTGCCCTACCTGTCGGGCGAACGCACCCCCCACAACGACGCCCAGGCGCGCGGCGTGCTGTTCGGCCTGTCGCACGACACCGACGCCGCGTCCACCTGCTACAGCGTGCTCGAAGGCGTGGCGTTCGGCATGCTCGATGGACTTGACGCCTTGCGTGCGGCGGGCGCCTCGCCTCGCCGCCTGGCCGTGGTCGGCGGCGGCGCACGGAGCGACTACTGGGTGCAGCTGCACGCCGATCTGTTCGGCACCGAACTCGTCACCCTCGAGGGTGCGGAAGCGGGTGCTGCGCTCGGTGCCGCGCGCCTCGCCTGGCTGGCGGACGGCGCGACGGAGGCCGATGCCTGCCGCCCGCCCGCGCTGCGCCGCATCTTCAGCCCCGACGCGGCCCGGGCCGACCGGCTGCTGGCCCGCCACGACCGATTCAAGCGCCTGTACCCCACGCTGCGCGAGAGCTTTCCGGCACTCGCCTGATCCACCACCCTGTTCCGTCTGCACGGAGATCCGATGACCTACTTCGCCCACATCGAACCGATTCGCCACGCCGGCCCCGACAGCACCGAGCCGCTCGCCTTCCGCTGGTACGACCGCGACCGCATCGTCCTGGGCCGCCGCATGGAGGAGCACCTGCGCTTCGCCGCCTGCTACTGGCACACCTTCTGCTGGAATGGCTTCGACCCGTTCGCCCATGACGGCAGCTTCGAGCGGCCGTGGCAGCGCATTGCCGATCCCATGGAAGCGGCGCGCGCGAAGGCGGCCGCGGCCTTCGACTTCTTCTCGAAGCTCGGGGTGCCTTACTACTGCTTCCACGACCGGGACGTGGCACCCGAGGGCGCCACGCCGCGCGAGAGCGTCGAGAACCTGCGCCGCATGGTCGATGTGCTCGGCGAGCACCAGGTGCGGACCGGCCTCAAGGTGCTCTGGGGAACGGCGAACGTGTTCAGCCACCGCCGCTTCATGAGCGGTGCGGCGACCAACCCCGATCCCGAGATCTTCGCGCTCGCGGCGCTGCAGGTGCGCGAGGCGATGAACGCCACGCAGCGACTGGGGGGTGAGAACTACGTGATCTGGGGCGGCCGGGAAGGCTACGAGACGCTGCTCAACACCGACATGAAGCTCGAGCTCGACAACCTCGGCCGTTTCCTCGCGATGGCGGTCGAGCACAAGCACAAGATCGGGCTGAAGGGGCCGATCCTCATCGAGCCCAAGCCGCGCGAGCCGACGAAGCACCAGTACGACTTCGACGTCGCCACGGTCTACGGCTTCCTCAAGGCCCGCGGCCTGGAGCAGGACGTGAAGGTCAACATCGAGGCCAATCACGCCACGCTGGCCGGCCACAGCTTCGAGCACGAGATCGCCACCGCCGTGGCCCTCGGCATCTTCGGCTCGCTCGACATGAACCGCGGCGACATGCAATGCGGCTGGGACACGGACCAGTTTCCCAACAACGTGTCCGACACGGCGCTCGCGCTGTACCACGTGCTGCTCGGCGGCGGTTTCACCAGCGGCGGACTGAACTTCGATGCCAAGGTTCGGCGCCAGTCGCTCGATCCGGAGGATCTGTTCCATGGTCACATTGGCGGCATGGATGTGTGCGCGCGGGCCCTGCTCGTGGCCGAGCAGATGATCCAGGACGGCGGGCTGGCCCGCGCGGTCCAGGCGCGCTATGCCGGTTGGGAGGGCCCGCTCGGTCAATCGATCCGCAACGGCGCGATCGACCTCGACGGCCTGGCCGACCGCGCGCTCGAGCGCAACACCGACACGCGCCCCGTGTCCGGCCGCCAGGAGGCGCTGGAGAACTGGGTCAATCGTTTCGTCTGACCGCCGGAGCGCCCGCATGACGCCCAACGCCCTGATCAACCCGGTGCTGCCGGGTTTCCATCCCGACCCGTCCATCCTGCGGGTGGGCAGCGACTTCTACCTCGCCACCTCCACCTTCGAGTGGTGGCCCGGCGTGCGCATCCACCATTCGCGCGACCTGCGGCACTGGCGCCACCTCGGCTATGCCTGCACCCGCACGAGCCAGCTCGACTTGCGCGGCAACCCGGACAGCGCGGGCATCTGGGCCCCGTGCCTGAGCTACCACGACGGCGTGTTCTACATGGTCTACACGAACGTGCGCAGCACCATCGGGGCCCACAAGGACACGCACAACTACATCGTTACCGCCCGCTTGCCCGAAGGGCCCTGGTCGGAGCCGGTGCACGTCAACAGCAGCGGCTTCGATCCTTCGCTGTTCCATGACGACGACGGTCGCAGCTGGTTCCTTAACATGCAATGGGACCACCGTCCGGGCCACGACCCGTTCTGCGGCATCCTCCTGCAGGAATGGGACCGGGAGACCCAGCGGCTCAAGGGGCCGGTGCACCGCATCTTCACCGGCACCTCGCTCGGCGTCGTGGAAGGGCCGCACCTCTACAAGCGCGATGGCTGGTATGTGCTGCTCACGGCGGAAGGCGGCACGTTCTACGAGCATGCGGTGACGATCGCGCGGTCGCGGCGGATCGAGGGGCCGTACGAACTGAGCCCGCACCATCCGCTGCTGACCGCCTGGGAGTCCGATCCCGCAGGGCTGCAGCGCGCCGGGCATGGCAGCCTGGTGGATGCCGGCAACGGCGAGTGGTACCTCGCCCACCTGTGCGGGCGTCCGGTGGAATGGCGGCAGGCGCCGCCGGCCGCACCGCCCAGCCGCTACGAGAACCTCCACTGTCCACTCGGGCGGGAGACCGCGCTGCAGCGAGTGACGTGGACGGAGGACGGCTGGCCGCGGCTCGCCCACGGCAGCAACGCGCCCGCGAGCGAACTCGCCGCGCCGGCGCTCCCGCCCGCGCCCTTCGAGGCGGAACCAGAGCGCGACGACTTCAACGGGCCGACGCTGTCGGGGCACTGGAATGCCTTGCGCGTGCCTTTCAGCGAGGACTGGGTGTCACTCGGCGCCCGTCCGGGGCACCTGCGCCTGATTGGTCGCGAGTCACTGATGTCTCTGTTCGACCAGAGCCTCGTCGCTCGCCGGCAGCAGCACTTTCGCTGTGAGGCCGAAACCCTGGTGGACTTCGAGCCCACCAGTTTCCAGCAGACGGCCGGCCTCGTCGCCTACTACAACACCCAGAACCACGCCTACCTGCACGTCACCCATGACGAACGCAACGGCGGACGGGTGCTGCGCCTGATGGTGAACGACCGCGGCATCCCGTCCGAGCCGGCATTGCCCGTGCCGATCGGCGAACGCGGGCCGGTGCGGCTGCGGGTCCGCTTTGACGGCGCCTTGTTCTCGTTCGAGTACGCGCTCGACGCGGGGCCGTGGCGCCACATCGGCCACGCCCTGCAGACCGCGATGCTGTCGGACGAGCACGCCACGCGCTTCGAGGGCAGCGTGGCGCGGAGCTTCGGCTTCACCGGCAACTTCATCGGGCTGGCGTGCCAGGACCTCGGCGGGCAGCGCCTGCACGCCGACTTCGACCACTTCAGCTACCGGCCGTTGCCGGACTGACGCGCCGTCCGAAGACGGTGGCGACGCCGATCGGCAGCGCAACGACCAGGGCGAGCGCGAGTCCAGCGACCGCCGGCATGTTCTCCAATCGGCCGTCGGCCGCCTCGGTGAGGAGGCTGGTGGCCACCACCGCAGCGAGCGCGATGGCGAGGTCTTGCGAGATGCTTTGCAGGGCCATGAAGGCGGCGCGCTCCTGCGGCGCCGGCACGCCGCTCGTGGCGGCGCCCAAGGCCACGTTGCGGCCGGCATTGCCGGCCATGAACGCGACGAAGGCCAGCAACACGCCGGGGATCGCCGCACCGACCGCAACGCCGAGCAGGGGCGCCAGGCCCATGCCGAGGGCCACCGAGGCCACCGCCACGGCCGTGACCGGACCGCGGCGATCGGCGAGCCGACCGAGCGCTTGCAGGGCCACGAGGGCGGCGAGACCGCCGACGAGGTAGAAGGCGCCCAGCTGGGACCGCGGCACGCCGAGATTGAGCACCAGGAAGGCACTGAAGCTTGGAATGACGAGGAAGGCGGAGAAGGCGCACACCGCCTGCAGGGCGCACGCCTGCCGCACGGCCGGCCGCGACAGCAACTGCCGGAAGGAGATGGGAGCGCTCGCGGCGCGTACGGGCAGGGCCGGCATCAGGCGCGCGACTGCTACGGCCAGCACAAGCGCCAGGCCGCCCGTCACCAGGAAGGGCGCCGCCCAGCCGCCGACACGGGCGAGCTCGAGCGATGCCGGGATCCCGGCGACGGCCGCGGCCGAGAAGCCGATCATCACCTTGCCGATGGCCGCGCCCCGCGCCTCGGGCGCGCAGCTGTCGATCACCGCCGCCATGCCCACGGCCACCAGCGGCCCGCCGACGAAGCCGGTGACGGCGCGCGCCACCATGAGGCCGGGCAGCCCATCGGCCCACGCGGTGGCCGCCGTGGCAGCCGCGAAGAGGCCGAGCAGCACCACGAGCGCACTGCGGCGGTCGAAGCGGTCCAGCCACCGGCCGGCGAGCAGCCCCGCGGCCACCGCCGAGACGGTGTACGCCGCCGAGAGCCAGCCCAGGCGGTCGGCGGGAAACCGCAAGGCGCGGGCGAGGTCGGGACCGAGCGGCAAGGGCAGCAGGAAGTCCACGAGGTAGACGAACTGCAGCAAGGCCACCAGCCCGATGATGCGGCCGGCCCCAGCGGCGGCGCCCGCCATCAGAAGCGCAACGCGACCGTGGCGCGGATGTCGCGGCCGGCTTCCGGGAAGCCCGCGACCGTGCCCCAGCGCGGGTGGTAGCCGAAGCTGCCCTGCTCGTAGTAGTGGCGGTCGAAGACGTTCTTGACGGTGAGGGTGAGCGTGAGGTCGTCGCGGCCGAGCGGCAGCCACTGCGCATAGACGTCATGCACGTTGTAGCCCGGCTTGTCCGGTGCGCCTTCGGGCACGTGGGTGAGCTTCTCGATCAGGCGGCCGGTCCAGCCCACGCTCAGGTTGCTGTTCGGGAATTGCTGGTCGAACTGGGCCACCCAGGTGCGCCCCGTCGAATTGCCGAGCAGCAGCGAGTCGCCGTCCGTGAGCGGCGCGCCGTTGAGCTTCGGCTTGGTCTCCGACACGCCCAGGCTCGCGCCCCAGCGCTCGGCCTTGTAGCCGGCACTTGCGCTGTAGCCGTTGGCTTTGACGTCGCCCATGTTGTCGCGCACGGCGTCGTAGCCAATGTAGTTCTTGATGACCTGGCGGTAGACGGTCACGGCGGCCTGCCATGGGCCGCTTTGCCATGCGGCGCCGATCTCGGAGGTGCGGGCCTTCTCGGCCTCGATGCTCGTGTCGTTGGTCTGGAACTGCTTGAGGAACGGCTCGATGATGCCGACGCCGCGCAGCGCATGGGCGTGCCCCACCCGCAGGGTGAGGTTGTCGGTGACGAAGAAGCTGAGGCCCGCGCTCGGCGACACGCCATCGGACTTGAAGACCTGGCCCACCATGTCGGTGTAGCGGTAGTCGTCGTAGCGGGCACCCAGTTCGAGCTGCCACCGGTCCGACAGGGCGATGTCGTCCTGCAGGTAAACGCCGTGAACCTGGGCCTCTTCGTTCGCCTGCTGCGTGCCGGCTGTCAGGGCCGAGCCGACGTCGCGCCGGTGGTCATAGCCGTAGGTCAGCGTGTGGCTGCCGAGCTTGGAGACGTTCGACAGGTTCAGACCTTGCGTCTTGCTGCCGATGTCCTGTCCGGTGGCTGCATCGGGGTCGAGCGCGATGGTGTTCTTGTTGATGTAGGCGGTCGCGTGCAGGGCGAGCAGGGGGTTGTCCGGTGCGTGCTCGAAATTGAAGGTGGCCGACTCCCGTTCGGCGCGCTGGCGCTGGCTCGGGTTGAAGGCGGCAGGGAGGAGGTTGGTCTTGTTGCTGCGCAGGCCTTCGTCATCGCGCTTCTCGTAGGTGAATTCAAGTCGTGAATCCTCGCCGACGCGGGCGCCGCCCTTGAGGAAGGCGTTCGAGCCCTCGCTGCTGCTGTTGGGCACCGGGTTGCCGTTGCCGTCGTCGTAGACGTCGGTCCGCAGTTCGGTGGCGTTCACGAGCACGTCGACCTGGTCATTGAGCCGGCCGAACACCGTGGCGCTGGCCTTCTTGCCGTCGTTCACCGATTGGTAGCTGCCCTTGAGCAGGGCACCGGCCCGCTCGCCGGGCCGCAACAGGTCGAGGGCGCTCTTGGTCTTGAACCGCAGAGCGCCTGCGAGGGCGCCCGGGCCGGCCGTCGCGGCACCAGTGCCGGCTTCGATCTCGACCCGCTTGAGCAATTCGGGTTCGATCATCACCTGGCTCGCGTGGTGGTAGGCCGCCTCCGCCTGGGCGGCGCCATCGATCGTGATGGTCAGCATGCGCTCGCCGAGCCCGCGCACGTAGAGCTTCTGCGCGGCGGGCACGCCACCGCTGGCCGTCACTTCGGGCGTCTGCTTGAAGAGATCCTGCAGGTTCACCGCCTGTTCCACCTCGATGCGCTTGGCGCGCACGACGGTGTTGGTGTCACGGCCGCGCTGCGTGGTCACGACCACCGGGTCCAGTTGCGTGCCGCTCGCCGGCGGTACCTCGTCGGCCGCGACGGCATGGCCGCTTGCCACCAGCAGCGCCAGGGTGAGGGGATGAAGGGCGAGGCCGACGGGCTGGCGGCGGGCGAGGGGCGTGCGGAAGGTCATGGTCAGCGCGGGAGTGGAGAAGCGGGAACGGCCGGAGGCCGGAAGGTGGCAAGGCACGTCATGCAAGCCCTGCATGACGTAATTTGGTTATTGCGAATCGTTCGCATTAAGCTTTACTATAGCGTGAGACATCGCACACCACAACGCCGCCACGCCGCCATGCGGCCCGCGCGCAACGTCCCCCTCCAAGGAGCTCTTCATGAACGATCGCGTCGCCGACCCGTCGCTGCTCGCGCCCACGGCAGGCGAACTGCTGCGTCTGTACCGTCCGGGCGCCGGCGTGTTCGCCTCACCCGAGCGCAGCGTGCTCAGCCAGGGCGTGCATGCCGTGCTGCCCGACGGGCCGGCGGACACGCTCGTCAGCCGTGCCCGCCGACTGCTCGACGACGTGGCGCGCAGCGGCGCCGCCCGGCCGCTTCTCCTCGGCGCGGTGCCATTCCGCACCGATCGGCCCGCGCGGCTCTTCGTGCCGGACGGCGTGGTGTTCGGCCATGGCGTGGAGCGCATGGCGTCGCCGCGTGCGGCGGCTTCGCCGCAAGCCGCCCGGGCCGCGCGCGCACAGCCGTCCCCCGAGGGCTACTGCGAACATGTGCGCCTCGCGCTGGAGCGCATCCGGGCGGGCGAGCTGGACAAGGTCGTGCTCTCCCGCTCGCTCGACGTCGATGCCTGCATCGACCGGCCTGCCCTCATCCGCAAGCTGATGGCCCGCAACCCGTTGGGCTACACGTTCGCCGTCGACCTCGACGATGCACCGGGCGGCCGCACGTTGATGGGCGCAAGCCCCGAGCTGCTGCTCGCGCGCAAGGGCGTGGCGGTTCGTTCCCATCCACTGGCCGGCTCGGTGCCCCGTGCACAGGACCCGGCAGAAGACCAGGCCCGAGGCGAGGCGTTGCTGGCCTCGGCCAAGGACCTGCACGAGCACGCCATCGTGGTCGACGCCGTGGCTCGCCGCCTCGCCCCACGTTGTCGCGCGCTCGACGTGCCGGCGCGGCCGTCGCTGGTCTCCACGCCCACCATGTGGCACTTGGGAACGCGCATCACGGGCGAGCTTCGCGACCCCGCCGAATCGTCCCTCGCACTCGCGCTCGACCTGCATCCGACGCCGGCCGTCTGCGGTCACCCGGCTCGGCACGCCCACGACTTCATCAACCGAACGGAGGGCTTTGACCGGCGCTTCTTTGCGGGCCTGGTGGGCTGGTGCGATGCCGATGGCGACGGGGAGTGGGCCGTCACGATCCGCTGCGCCGAGATCGACGCCACGTCGGCCACGCTCTACGCCGGCGCAGGCATCGTCGAAGGATCCGACCCGGCGCTGGAGCTCCGCGAAACCACGGCGAAGCTGCGCACCATGCTCAACGCGATGAACCTGGAGCTGGCGGCATGACCGGCCGCTACCTGGACGGCTTCACGCCCTGGCCGGACGCCCTCGCCGCGCACTACCGGCGCCAAGGCTACTGGCGAGGCGAAACCCTGGACCGCATGCTGACCGTGGGTGCCGCGGCACACGGTGACCGCGTCGCCCTGGTGTGCGGCGCGCGGCGCTGGACCTACCGCGACCTCGACGATCGCGCGTCACGCCTCGCGGCGGGCCTGTTGAAGCTGGGCATCCGCCCGCGCGACCGCGTGATCGTGCAGCTGCCCAACATCGCCGAGTTCTTCAGCACGGTGTTCGCGCTGTTTCGCATGGGCGCCGTGCCGATCTTCGCCCTGCCTGCGCACCGTCGTGCCGAATTGAGCTACTTCGCCCGGCACGCCGACGCGGTGGCGTGCTTCATCCCGGATCGCGAGGCCGGCTTCGACCATCGCCAGCTGCTGCAATCGGTCCAGGCCGAGGCGCCGACGCTGCGCCACGTCATCGTCGCCGGTGAACCGGGGCCTTTCATCGCCCTCGACACGCTGGACATCGACCCTGTGCCGCTGCCAGCCGTCGATCCAGCCGACGTGGCCTTTCTCCAGCTTTCGGGCGGCAGCACCGGCCTGCCCAAGCTCATTCCCCGCACGCACGACGACTACGGCTACAGCGTGCGCGAGAGCGCTGCCATCTGCGGCCTCGGGCCCGACACCGTGTACCTGTGCGCCCTGCCGGCGGCGCACAACTTTCCGCTCAGCTCGCCCGGCACGCTCGGCGTGTTCCATGCGGGCGGGCAGGTGGTGATGGCGCGCCGGGCTGCCCCTGACGAGGCCTTTCCCCTGATCGCCCAAGAGGGCGTGACCGACACGGCCCTCGTGCCGCCGCTGGCCATGGTTTGGTTGGAGGCCGCGGCTGCCACGCCTCACGATCTTTCCAGCCTGCGAGTGCTTCAGGTGGGTGGCGCCAAGCTGGCGCCGGAAGTGGCAGCCCGCATCGGCACCGAACTCGGCTGCCGCTTGCAGCAGGTCTTCGGCATGGCCGAAGGCCTGGTCAACTACACCCGCGCCGACGACCCGCCGGAGCGGGTGCTGACCACGCAGGGCCGGGCCATCTCGCCGGCCGATGAGGTCCGCGTGGTGGACGACGAGGATCGCGACGTTCCCGCCGGCGAGGTGGGCCACCTGCTGACCCGCGGGCCCTACACCATCCGCGGCTACTACCGCGCGCCCGAACACAACCAGCGCGCCTTCACCGCCGACGGCTTCTACCGCACCGGCGACCTCGTGCGTCGCCTGCCGACCGGTCACCTGGTGGTGGAAGGGCGCGCCAAGGACCAGATCAACCGCGGCGGCGACAAGGTGGCCGCCGAGGAGGTGGAGAACCACTTGCTGGCTCACCCGGCGGTGCACGACGCCGCCCTCGTCGCCATGCCCGACGTCTTCCTCGGCGAGAAGACCTGCGCCTTCGTGGTCCCGCGCGGCGAAGCGCCCCGCAGTCAGGACCTCGCCCGCTTCCTGCGCGAGCGCGGCCTGGCCGCCTTCAAGATTCCCGACCGCATCGAGTTCGTCACCCAGTTCCCGAAGACCGGTGTCGGCAAGGTCAACAAGCGCGCGCTGCGCGAAACCTTCATCACGCCATGACCATCCCCCGCATTGCCTCCTACCCCATGCCGGCCGCCGATTCACTGCCGGCCAATCGCGTCGACTGGCGCCTCGACCCCGCCCGCGCGGTGCTCCTGGTGCACGACATGCAGGAGTACTTCGTCGACTTCTTCGACCGCAGTGCCGCGCCGGTTCCGGAACTGATCGACCACATCGCGCGGCTGCGCGAGGCGTGCCACCGGGTGGGCGTTCCGGTCGTCTACACCGCCCAGCCGGCCGAGCAGTCGGCCGCCGAGCGCGGCCTGCTGCAGGACTGGTGGGGCCCCGGCATCACCCGCCTTCCTGAACAAGCGCCCGTGGTCGCCGCACTGTCGCCTCGGCCGGACGACACCGTGCTGGTGAAGTGGCGCTACAGCGCCTTCGAGCGCAGCGACCTGCGCGAGCGCATGCGTGCCCAGGGCCGGGACCAGCTCATCATCACCGGCGTCTACGCCCACATCGGCTGCATGATGACCGCCGGCGCCGCCTTCATGAACGACATCCAGCCCTTCTTCGTGGGCGATGCCGTGGCCGACTTCTCGCTCGACGAGCACCGGATGGCACTCGACTACGTGGTGGGCCGCTGCGGCGTGGTGACGTCCACCGAATCGGTGCTGCAGGCGCTCCGACCCGCGGCCGCCACGCTGGCGCCGCCTGTGAGCCTGGAGGCCATGCGCGCCGAGGTGGCCGTCCTGCTCGACATGCCCGCGCACGACCTGCGTGTCGACGACAACCTCCTCGACTGCGGGCTCGACTCCATCCGGCTCATGACGCTCGTGGAGCGCTGGCGCCGGGCCGGTACGCCGCTCACATTCGTCGACCTGGCCGAGGAGCCGACGCTCGAGCGCTGGTGGGCGCGCCTCACCGCGACCGAGGCCGCCTGAGGTGGGCGCGTCCGACCTCGGCCTGCACGAAGGCGCCGTGCCGCTGCCGCTCACGCAGGCACAGCACGGCATCTGGCTCGGCCAGCAGACCGACCTGCACAGCCCCGCCTACCTCACTGCCGAAAGCGTGTGCCTCGACGGGCCCCTGGATGCCACCGCGTTCGTGGAGGCCGTGCGCGTCGAACTCGACCGCTGCGATGCCCTCTTCATGCGCTACCGGCAAGAGGGCGACTCGGTGCTGCAGTCGGTTCATCGTCCGGCACGATGGCAGGTGGAACAGGTGGACCTGAGCGACCAGGCCGACCCCGAGACGGCGGCACAGGTCTGGATGGACAAGGTCCTCGCCCGACCGATCGACCTGGCGCACGGCCCGCTGTTCGCGACGGCCTTGCTCCGGCTCGGGCCGCAACGCCACCGCTGGTTCCTGATGGCGCACCACATCGCGCTCGATGGCTTCGGCCATGCGCTGGTGGCGAGCCAGGTCGCCCAACGCTACCGCCTTCGCAGCGGGGAGGCCGGCGCCGTGTCGTTGGCACGCGCGGTGGACGAAGACCTCCGCTACGAGAGCTCGGATGCCGCCGAGCGGGACCGTGCCTTCTGGTTGCAGACACTCGCAGGGGCCGCCGAGCCCGCGGCGCTGGCGCCGCCGGCCCCGCCGTCGCGCACGGTGCGGCGCTGTCGGGGCGTCGTTCCGGGCGCCCGCTGGGGGGCGTGGAAGGACGCCGCCGCGGCAGGGGGTGTCGACATCGGTGCCTGGTTGCTGGCCGGCGTGAGCGCATGGCTGCACCACCGCACGGGCGCCCGGTCGCTGCGGCTCGGCTTGCCGGTGATGAACCGGCTCGGATCCGTCGCACTGCGGGTGCCGTGCATGGCGATGAACATCGTGCCGCTGGCGGTGGAGGTCGATCCCGCGGCGGATGTGCTGGCCTTGGCACAAGCGGTGGCTGCGCGCGTTCGCCTGCAGCGCCCGCACCAGCGCTACCGCTACGAACGCCTGCGTCGCGACCTGGCAACGCACGGCGGACCGGCGCGACTGTTCGGCCCGGTGGTGAACCTCATGCCGTTCGAGCGACCGTTGGACTTCGGCCCCGGCATCACGGCCCGCTCCGAGCCGGTATCGGCCGGGCCGGTGGAGGACCTCTCCATCACCATCGCTCCGCGCAGCGACACCTGGCAGTTCGACCTCGATGCGAACCCGCTCACCTATGGCGCCGAGGCGGTCGCCGCGTGGCGCGACGACCTGCTGGTGCTGCTCGACCGCCTCGCCGCCGCGCCCCGTCGTCCGCTGGCCGACGTGATGGCCACCACGGCATCCTGCCGCTTGCAGGGCGAGCCGCTGGCGGCGCCGGCGCAGGACGTGCTCCAGGCACTGGTCGAGCAGGCGCGCCTGCAGCCCGCCAAGCCCGCGATCGAACACGACGGGCGCAGCATGAGCTACCAGCAGCTGCTGTTCGCCGTGCAGGCGCTGGCCGGTCACCTGGCGGCGCAGGGCGCCGGCGAAGGGACGCGGGTGGCGGTGTTGCTGCCGCGCTCGATGCAGGCCGTCACCGTGCTGCTGGCCGTGATGTGGGTGGGGGCCAGCCATGTCCCCATCGATCCCGAGGGGCCGCCGGCGCGACTGGCCCTGGTGATCGACGACGCCCGTCCGGCGCTCGTCGTCACCACGTCGCGCTGGTCGGCCGCCGTGCCAGCCGGCCCGCGTTGCCTGAACCTCGACGACGACGCGGGCTACGAGCCGCGCCAGGGCGAGCCCCTGCACGTGGCGGGCGATGCGCTCGCCTACGTGCTCTACACCTCCGGTTCGACGGGCCGACCCAACGGCGTGGCCATCGGGCGCGCGGCCCTGGCGCACTTCGTCGCCGCGGCCCGGGTGCGATATCGCATCACCGCCGACGACCGGGTTCTGCAGTTCGCTCCCCTGCATTTCGATGCCAGCGTGGAGGAGATCTTCGTCAGCCTGTGCAGCGGTGCCACGCTGGTGCTGCGCACCGACGCCATGGTGGAGTCGATGGGCCGCTTCGCGAGCGCCTGTGCCCAATGGCGTTTGACGGTGCTGGACCTGCCCACCGCCTTCTGGCATGAGCTGGCCCACGCCGTGGGCGAAGGGCTCGCCTTGCCCGACAGCCTCCGGCTCGTGATCATCGGCGGCGAGGCGGCACTGGCCGAACCTCTGGCCCGCTGGCGGTCACGGGCGGGTGGGGTGGTCCTGCTCAACACCTACGGACCCACCGAGACCACCGTCATCTGTACCACGGCCGCGCTCGCCGGCGAGGGCGCCGTTGCAACGGACAACGGCCCGGTGCCCATCGGCACGCCGCTTCCCGGTGTGGACCTCGTCGTCGTCGACGAGCGCTTGCAGCCCGTGCCGGCGGGCGTGGCGGGCGAACTCTGCGTCATCGGGCCCACGCTGGCCCAGGGCTACCTCAACCAGCCGGAGCGGTGTGCCGAGCGCTTCGTGGCACTGCGCGGACTGCCCGATTCGCCGCGTGCCTACCGCACCGGCGACCAGGTGGTGCTGGGCGGCGACGGCCAGCTGCGCTTCCTCGGTCGGCGTGACGACGAACTCAAAATCAGCGGCCACCGCATCGACCCGGCCGAGATCGAAACGGCGCTGCTGGCCGTTCCGGGCGTCCGCGCGGCGGCCGTCGTGCCGCACCGTGCGACGCACGGTCTGCGCCTCGTGGCCTTCATCGCTGGCGAGGACGGGGTGACCGACGCCGCACTGCGCTCGCACGCGGCGGCGCGTGTCGCCTCGGTGGCCGTCCCGTCCCGCTTCGTGCGCATCGAGCGCCTGCCCCGCAACCTCAACGGCAAGGTCGATCGGTCCCGGCTGCGTTCCCTGGCCATGGCCGGGGCGACGGCCCCGACCGCCGACAGGCAGGATTGCGCGGACGCCCAAGCTTCGACACCCACCGAGTCCACCGTCATGGCGGTCTGGCGGGATGTGCTGGGTGCTGCGTCCCTCACGTCGGCGTCGGACTTCTTCGCACTGGGCGGCAAGTCCCTTCAGGCGATCCAGGTGGCCAACCGCCTGGGCCTCGCCCTCGGACGGGACGTGCCGGTGTCCCTGCTGTTCCGGCATCCTGCCGTGCAGGACCTGGCGGCAGCGCTCGATGCGCCGGTCGCCCATGCGCCACCGCCCGCCGCGGCAGGCAGTGAACTGCAGCCGCTGATGTCCATCCAGCCGGGCGACGGCCCCGCGCTCTTTTGCGTGCACCCGGCCGAGGGCCTGTCGTGGTGCTACTTCGGTCTCGCGCGGGCGCTGCCTCGCGTGGCCTTGTGCGGCATCCAGGCCGAGGGCATCACGGGTCAGGCCCCCGAGAGCTTCGACGCCATGGCGGACGCCGCCACGGCGAGGGTGCGCGAGCGCCAGCCGGCCGGTCCGTATCGCCTGCTCGGCTGGTCGTCCGGCGGCGGGCTCGCGCATGCCATCGCCGCGCGCCTGCAGGCGCAAGGCGAGACGGTGTCCCTGCTCGCGATGATGGACTCCTATCCCAGCGAAGCGTTTGCTGCCCGGCCGGCACCTTCGCTTGCCGACGCGCTCGAAGCCGTGCTCGACGTCATCGGGGCCTCGCCCCACGACCCTGGCGGCGCGCGGCTCGGTGCCGACCAGATGCGCCAACGTCTGCGCGCGCCGGGCAGCACCCTCGCGGCGTACGACGAAGCGCTCGTCGATCGCCTGGTTGACACCGCCTTGCACACCATGCGCCTGTACCGCGGCGTGCGCCACGCGCGCTTCGACGGCGACGTGATCTACCTGCGCGCCGCTCGCCGCCCCGAGGACGCGCCGGATTGCCGCACCTGGCGGCCCCATGTCAGCGGCCAGCTGCACGTGACCGACATCGACAGCACCCACGCCGGCATGAGCCAGCCTGCGCCCCTGGCACACGTCGGTCGCGTGCTGGCCCATCACCTTCTTTCCGATTTGTCCTCATGAGTGAAACGCCCCGCACCCCGCCCCGCCTGCTTCGCGTGCGCCGAACCCGCGACCTGACGCCGCACCTGCGGCGTGTGACCCTGTCCGGGCCGGCGCTGGCCGGCTTCCCGACCGGCAGCGACGGCGCCCACATCAAGCTGCTGCTGGCACGCGAGGGCCAGGCCGAACCGGTGCTGCCGACCCTGGGGCCCCAGGGGCCGGTCTGGCCCCCTGACGATGTGCGTCCGATCTCGCGCACCTACACGGTGGCCCGCTTCGATGCTCATGCGGGCGAGCTGGACGTGGACTTCGTGCTGCATGGCGACAACGGCCCGGCATCGCGCTGGGCGTCGCATGCCGTGCCCGGCGACGCCATCGGCGTTGCGGGCCCCGGCGGTCCACCGCGCTGCCGGCCGTCGGCCGACTGGCACCTCATCGTCGGCGACCCGAGCGCGTTGCCCATGATCGCCAGCGTGTTCGCCGAGTTGCCCGCCACGGCGCGCGGGCACGCCTTCGTCGAGGTGGCTGATGCGGCAGAGGTGCTGCCGCTGGTCCATCCGGCCGGGATACAGCTGCAATGGCTGGTGCGTGGCGAAGGGCCGGCGGGCAGCAGCACGCGCCTGCTCGATGCCGTGCGGTCGCTGCGCTGGGCGGATGGCGAGCTGTCGGTCAGCCTGGCCGGCGAAAGCCGGCAGGTCGTGGCCATCCGGAACCACCTGCTCAACGAGCGAGGCGTGCCGCGCAGCGCCCTCTATGCCGTGCCCTACTGGAAGGACCGCTTCACCGAAGAGGCGTACCACGCCGAGCGTCACCGCATCATGGATGAGCTGGAGGTAGCGCCCGCCGTCCCGGAGTCGGCGACCGAAGGGGCCGCACGATGAGGGCGGCACTGCGATGGCTCGCGTTGGCGTTCGGCCTTCTCGCCGCTTGCGCACAGGCCCGGCCCGTCACGGATGCGCACGGCACGGTCGTCGAGGTGCCGGTCCGCCCGCAACGCGTGGTCGTGCTGTCCGAGTTCGACCTCGACGCGCTGCTGGCCCTGGGCTTGCGTCCGGTCGCCACGACCAGCGGGCGAGGGCAGGTGGGCGTGCCGCGCTACCTGGAGAAGGCCGCCGCCGGCATTCCGGTCATCGGCAGCTTCGGCTCGCCGGTGCTCGACCAGTTGCTGTCGGCCCAACCCGACCTCATCCTTGCGGGCGGCGTGCCCGACCCCGGCCTGCTCGCGCAGCTGCGCAAGGTGGCCCCGACGGTGGTCAGCTTCAAGCCGGGGGAAGACTGGAAGCTCGCGCTGCGTCGTGTGGCCACCGTGATCGACCGCCAGCCCGTGGCTGACGCGGTGCTCGCCCGTGCGGCCGAGCGCAGTGCAGCCGCACGCACGCGGCTCGGCCCGCAGGCGGAGTCCACGGTCAGCGTGGTGCGCTGGAACCCGCAGGGGCCGGCCTACATGCTGGCCGATTCCTTTGCCAGCCGGGTGCTGGCCGACCTGCGCCTGGCGCGGCCGTCCGCGCAGCGGGAGCCGGGCGCCGGGCATTCACCGCCGCTCAGCCTCGAGGCGCTGGACCGCATCGATGGCGACTGGCTCTTCATCGGCACGCTGTCTGCCACCGGCCAGGCCCGCAGTGCACTCGATGCGGCCCGGCGCAGCGCGGCCTTCGGCCAGTTGCAAGCGGTGCGTCGCAACCACGCCGTGATCGTGGACGGTTCGTTGTGGACCGGACTCGGCGGCCCACTGGCCGCGATGGCGGTGATCGACGACATCGAGCGCGCGATGGCGCCCGTGCCCCAGTGACGCGCCGGCGTCGGCGCACGCCATTGGGCGTGGGCCTTGCCCTGCCTTTGCTTGCGCTGGCCTCCATGCTGATCGGCGCCGGTCAGGTGGAGCTTCGTGATGGCCTGGCCTTCCTGTGGGGTGACGGTGCGGCCCGCGCCGATGAGCGCCTGCAGACGGTGATGTGGTCGCTCCGCCTGCCTCGCCTGCTCGCGGCGGTGCTGGTGGGTGGCGCACTCGGGGCCGCTGGCGTGCTGATGCAGGCGGTGACCCGCAATCCGCTGGCCGAACCGGGGCTGCTCGGTGTGAACGCCGGCGCCGCGCTCGGCGTGGTGGTGGGCATCGCCTGGATGGGGGCCGAGACCGGGCTCGGCTACCTTGCCTGGGCCGCCGCGGGCGCGGCGCTCGGCAACGTAGGTGTGCTGCTGGCCGCCCGGGCCACGCGCGGCGCGGACGGCCCCCTGCGTCTCGTGCTGGCTGGCGCTGCGCTCGGCGCGAGCTTTCACGGGGTGACGTCGGCCATCCTGTTGGCACAGCAATCCGGCTTCGACCAGTACCGGTTCTGGGAGCAGGGTTCGCTGGCCGGCGTCACGCTGGAGATGGTGGCCTGGGTGGCGCCGGCCATCGCGCTGGGCTGGCTCGCCGCTGCGCTGTGCGCTCGTCCGTTGGCCGCGTTGCAGCTGGGTGACGACGTGGCGAGCGGCCTGGGCCACCGGCCGGCGCGCTTGCGCCTGGCCGTCGCCTGCACGACCACCGTGCTCACCGCCGGGGCCGTCGCGCTGGCCGGGCCGGTGGCCTTCCTCGGGCTGCTGGCCCCGTTCCTCGCGCGCGCGGCGGTCGGTGCGACGCTCCCGTTGCAGCTGGCCATGGCCACGGCACTGGGCGCGGCGCTGATGCTGGTGGCGGACCTGGGCGCCCGCACGGTGGCCCTGCCGTTCGAGACCCCGGTCAGCGTGCTCACGGCCTTCGTCGGCGCGCCCCTGCTCGTCTGGATGGCTCGGCGCGCCGGGCGGCATGCGGCATGAGCCCCTCGGTGCTTGAACCCGGCGTTCGGGTGCTGCGATGGGGCCCGGTGTCGCTGTTGCTGGCCGGTCGGCCGATGCGTGCCGCGGCGCTGTTCGGCGCCGTGCTGCTGATCCTGTGCGGGCTTGCCATGGCAGCCGGATCCACCTGGCTCGGCCCGGCCGACCTGCTGGCGCTGCTGCGCGGTGAGGCGCCACCCGCCACGTCCTTGCTGGTGTGGGAGTTCCGTTGGCCTCGCATCGTGGTCGCCATGTTGTGCGGTGCGTTGCTCGGCCTTGGCGGCTTGCTGCTGCAGACGCTGATGCACAACCGGTTGGCAGCGCCCGACCTGATGGGCGTGTCCGACGGCGCCACGCTCGCCATGCTCGCCGCCCTGATCGCCGGGGGCAACGGCTTGCTCGGCCCCTGGTGGATTGCCGTGGCCGGTGCCGTGGCCGCCACTGCCCTGCTGCTCGGCCTGTCCGGCGGCATGGGCACGCGCGGTCAGCGCGTTCTGGTCGTCGGCCTGGCGGTGGCGGCGCTGCTGCACGCGGTGACCGAGTTGCTGCTGTCGCGCCAGACCTTGCAGCATGCGGCGGCCTTGTACGCCTGGTCCATCGGCAGCCTGCAAGGCCGCGGCGACGAGTCGGTGCCGCCGCTGGCCCTGGCGCTGGCCGTGGTCGCACCCGGCTGCTGGTGGCTGGGCCGCCGACTGGCCCTGCTTCAGTTCGACCCCGACCTGGCCGCATCGCTCGGCCTGTCGCTGCGCCCCACCCAATGGCAGGCCCTCGGCTTGGCCACGCTGGCCGCCGGCCTTGCGGTGGCGGTGTGCGGGCCGGTCGCCTTTGTCGCCCTGGCCGCGCCCCTCATCGCGGTCCGGTTGGCTGGCGGCGGCGTGCCCTGCATCGGCGCCGCGCTTGCCGGCGCTGCGCTGGTGCTCGCCGCCGACACGGTCGGGCGCATCCTGCTGCCGACGGCCGAGTTGCCGGTCGGCGTGATCTGCAACCTGCTGGGCGGCCCGTTCCTGCTCTGGCTGCTGCACCGGAAGACCACCGCATGAGCCTGCTCGACATCCAGACCCTCTTCGCCGCGCACGGCACGCGCCCGGTGCTGCAAGGCATCGACCTTCAGTTGCGAGTGGGGGAAGTCAGTGTGATCGTGGGGCCCAACGGGTGCGGCAAGTCGACGCTGCTGCGTTGCATCGCACGGCTGCATCGCCCGTCGCGCGGCCGGGTGCTGCTGGCCGGAGACGACGTCCATGCGCGCACGCCGAAGGAGGCCGCGCGCCACGTGGCGCTCCTGCCGCAGTCGCCCACTGCGCCGGAGGGCATCACGGTGGCCGCGCTGGTCCGATTCGGACGTCATCCGCACCAGGGCCTCTGGCGGCAGTGGTCGGCGGCGGACGAACAGGCGGTGCGCACGGCAATGCAGGCGACGGGGGTGCTGCCCTTTGCCGACCGGCTGCTGGAGCAGCTGTCGGGCGGCCAGCGGCAGCGCTGCTGGCTGGCCATGGCGCTGGCCCAGGAGACGCCGTGGCTGCTGCTCGACGAGCCCACCAGCATGCTCGACCTCGGGCACCAGGCCGAGGTGTTCTCACGCGTGCGGGCGCTCGCCCAGGCCGGTCGCGGGGTGGTGATGGTGGTGCACGACCTGGTCGCCGCCGCCCGCCATGCGGACCGGCTCGTGGCCATGAAGGACGGCCGCGTGGTGGCTGTCGGCCGTCCCTCGGCCATCGTCACGCCGGCGCTCGTGCGCGAGCTGTACGGTGTCGACGTGCATGTGCTGCAGCGGCCGGGCGACGGCGCCCCGGTGGTCGTGCCCGCGGATTGAACAGTTGGCGCTGGCTGGGCGCCGCCCAAGGAGAAGCAGATGACGACCCCTGAATTCGATGGACGACTCGTGCTCGTGACTGGCGCGGCGCAGGGCATCGGCCTGGCCGTGGCCGAGGCCTTCGCCGCGCGTGGCGCCCGCCTGGCCCTGCTCGACCGCGATGCCCCGCGACTGGAGGCCGAGGCGCGGCGACTGGGCGCGCTCGCGCTCGTGGCTGACCTGGCAAGGCCCGACGACATCGACGCCGCGCTGGACGACCTCACCCGCGCGGCCGGCGTGCCCGACGTGCTGGCCCAGGTGGCCGGCGTGCTCCGACCGGGCAGCGCGCTGGAATCCAGCCCGGCCGACTGGCAGGCCACGTTCGCGGTCAACACCTGGGCCGTGGTCCGGCTGTGTCAGGCCGTTGGCGCCGGCATGGCGGCCCGGCGCCGTGGTGCGATCGTGACCGTCGGGTCGAACGCGGCGGGCACCCCCCGCACGGGCATGGCGGCCTACGCCGCGTCGAAGGCGGCCACCGCGCAGTACATGCGCTGCCTGGCGCTGGAGCTGGCGCCGCACGGCGTGCGCTGCAACCTCGTCTCCCCGGGTTCGACCGACACCGCGATGCAGCGGGCGCTGTGGCACGGTGAAGACCGTGCGGCGGCCGTCATTGCCGGCTCGCCGGAGGCATACCGCCTCGGCATTCCGCTGCAGCGCCTGGCCACGCCGGCCGACATTGCGGAGTCGGTGTGCTTCCTCGCCTCGGACCGCGCGCGCCACATCACCATGCACGACCTGCGGGTCGACGGCGGCGCCACGTTCGACGCCTGAGGCCGTCCGTCGGGCTGCCGTCAGGCCGAGGCGGCGGCCACGAGGGCGTCGAACGCCTCCAGCGGCATGGGGCGGCCGAGCAGGTAGCCCTGCGCGAGCTGGCAGCCGAGGGCGGCCAGCACCTGCGCCTGCTCTTCCGTCTCCACCCCTTCCGCCACCAGTTCCATGTTCAGGCTGCGGCCGAGCGACACGATGGCCTTGGCGAGTTCGCCGCTCTGCCGGTTGTCCGGCAGGTCCTTCACGAAGGACCGATCGATCTTGAGGGTGTGGACCGGGAAGTGCGTGAGGTAGCTGAGCGCCGAATAGCCGGTGCCGAAGTCGTCGAGCGCGATCGTGATGCCGGCCGCGGCCAGCGTCTCCAGGTCTTCCCGGACCGAGCTGCGCTTGTCGATGAGCAGGCTCTCGGTGATCTCGAGTTCGAGCCATTGGGGCGCGCAACCGGCGCTGGCCAGGGCCTCCATCACGGTGGCGACGAGCTGCCCGCCGGCAAACTGGCGCGCCGACAGGTTGACCGCGACCTTCACCGGATGCGTGGCACCGCGGTTCCACGCCACGACGGCACGGCACGCCGCCTGCAGCGCCCAGGCGCCCATGGGCACGATGAGCCCCGTCTCTTCGGCGATCGGAATGAAGTCCAGTGGCGACACCATGCCGCGTTCGGGGTGCTGCCAGCGCATCAGCGCTTCCGCGCCCACCAGCCGCCTGCCGTTCAGCTCGAACTTCGGCTGGTAGTGCAATTGCAGCGCGCCACTGCCGATGGCTTGGCGCAGCGCCGTCTGCAGGGCGAGTCGCGCCGAGGCCTGGACCGTGAGCTGCGGCGAATAGAAGCTGACGTTGTTGCGGCCCTGGGCCTTGGCCTGCGAAAGCGCGGCATCGGCGTGCTGCAGCAAGGTGTCGGCCTCGCTGGCGTCGGCCGGGAAGATGGCGGCTCCGACGCTCACCGTCACGAACACCTCCTGGCCGTCCAGGCGGAAGGGGGGCTCGAACGCGCGCAGCAGCTTGTCCGCGATCGCACCCAGGTCCGCTGCGGCCCGCACCGTGGGCAGCAGCACGGCGAACTCGTCGCCGCCCAAGCGCGCCACGATGTCGTGCTCGCGCAGGTTGCGGCTCAGCCGCTTGGCGGCCTGCTGCAGCAGGGCGTCGCCGCTGGCATGGCCGAGCGAGTCGTTCACATGCTTGAACTGGTCCAGGTCCAGCACCAGCACGGCGAACATGCGCCCGTCGCGCAGCGCGTCGCCCATGGCGATGCGCGTGCGCTCCATGAGCTGCGTGCGGTTGGGCAGCTTGGTGAGCGAGTCGAAGTTGGCGAGGGTGTGCAGGCGCTCGCGGTAGGCGCTGAGTTCGGTGACGTCCTGGATGGTGCCGAGCAGGCGGCGCGGTGCGCCGTCACGCCCGTACACCAGCCGCACGACGCCGTGGAAGTCATGGCGCGCATCCTGTGCATCCAGCACGTGGTACGAGTAGCGCATGCTGGGCTGCCGGCTGCGAATGGCAGTGCCGAAGGCCTCGACGATGCCGTCGCGCTGGTCTGCCGGGATGATGGCCGCGAACTCGCGCAGGTCCGGCTGGCTGTCCGGCGCCATGCCGAGAATGCGCCGGGCCTGATCGGAGAACTGCGCCTGGTTGCGCAGGAAGTCCCATTCCCAATGGCCCACATGAGCCAGTTCCTGAGCTTCGTCGAGCCGGCGCTCGGCCTCGGTCAGGCGATAGGACAGCCGGTGGGTCTCGGTCACGTCCTGGATGGCGGCATCGCACGCTTCGGGCCGGCCGTCGGCGCCATAGGCCAGCACCGCCACCACGGACACCTGGCGCCAGGCGCCGTCCTCCAGCAGCAGGGGCAGCTCGAGGCGGATTTCCGGCGTCAGGGCTCGCACCGCGTCGAGCCAGCCGTCCCGCAGCACGCCCAGCCGACCGCGGCGCAGGCGTGACATGAGGGTGCGCATGTCGAAGCTGGCGCCGGGGGCGACGTCGAAGATCGCATGGGCGACCGGGCACAGGCTCAGTCGATCGGTGTCGGGATGCCATCGCACCCGGCCCACCGGCGCCATGCCTTCCAGGGCGCGCGCCCAACGTGCGGCCGACGCCGGGCTGTCCGGCACGCCGGTGTCCGGAAGTGGGGTTGACGGCAGTGTCAGGGGAGCCGCGAGGGCCGGTCGGATGCTCATCGTGTGCGCAGTGCCCTCGATGGCGGAGGGACGGGTTTGGACGGCGGATGTGCCAGTCGTCGCAGTGGCTATCGGCCTGCACCTGGCCGGGTTGAGGGCCGTGCAGCCCGCGCGCGGGGCCGGTGTGCACTACATCACGCGATGTCCGCGTGCTTCGTCCTGCCCCGGCCGGCCGCCTTGGCGTGGTACAGCGCCGCATCCGCCCGCCGCAGCAGCGCGTCCACGGATTCGTCGGGCTGCAGCTCTGCCAGCCCGCCGCTGAAGTCGAGGGCATGCGGCAGCTTCTCGACTTCGGAGCGAAGCCAAGCGCGCAGGCGGTCGTCGAACCGGTCCCCATCGGCCAGGCCGGCGCGGTTGAGCAGGACGCAGAACTCCTCGCCCCCGTGCCGCGAGATCAGGTCGCCGCCACGCACGCAGGCACTCAGCGCGGCGGCCATGGTGCGCAAGGCGTCGTCGCCGGTGGCATGGCCGAAGCCGTCGTTGATGCGCTTGAAGTGGTCGACGTCCAGCATCAGCAGCGAGAGCGGATCGCCGTAGCGGTGGGCAGTGGCGACGATCTTCTCCGCCCGTTCGCCGAAGCTCTGACGATTCAACAGGCCCGTGAGCCCGTCGGTCTGCGCCTGTTGCTTCAAGCTGCGCTCCGCCTCCTCGCGCCAGGCGACAAGCAGGCCGATGGTGCACATGGCCAGTGCCACGTGATACAGCAACGCGGCTGCCATGTTCACCGGGTGCGTGGCCCGGTAGAAGGGATACTCCGCGGTGAAGAAGGCGCCGAGGACGCCTCGCCACGCGGTAACGGCAGCCAGGGTCAGCATGCACAGCAGCACCAGCCCGCGCCATCGGCGGCTGGCCTGGGGTGCAGGTGCCACCAGCGCTGCGCACAGGATCAGCATTTGCAGCGTGAGCCCGGCGTTGGACCATCCGACGCGCAGCGCATAGTGGTCGAAGCTGAGGAAGTAGCCCGCCGGTGTCAATACGGCCAAGACCATCAGGGGAACCCGCCCGGGCCGTGCCGAAAGCCACCCGTTCAGGGCCACCCACAGGAGGACAAAGCTCCCGCTCAGGCAGGCCATCGACAACGACGACATCAAGCGGTCGTCGATGCGGGTGGCCACGAGGAACGCGAGCCAGCCCAGGGCCTGGGCGACCGATGCCCCCTGGAACGCCCGAGCCGCCAGACTCACCCGCCACCCCATGATGACCGGCAGCGCGATGGCCGTGGCCACGGCGTTGGCGAGCAGCACGATGAGAACGGTCTGGATGTCGAGAGTCATCGAAGCTGGTGGCGAGGAGAAGTGAACGTCCCCTTGCCATCATGCCCAAAAAGCCCCTGGGCGTGCGGGGCAGAGTGTGAAAGGTGAGAGGATTCGAGGATGAGCAAGGCTTTCACGAAAGAGACCGACGGCGACGACGATGACGACATCGCCCTCCCGCAGATCCCGGCGGGCAGCAAGAACTACGTGACGCCCGAGGGCTACAAGCGGCTGCGCAAGGAACTGATCCAGCTGCTCGACGTCGAGCGACCGAAGGTGGTGGACGTCGTCTCCTGGGCCGCCAAGAACGGTGACCGGTCCGAGAACGGCGACTACCTCTACGGCAAGAAGCGGCTGCGCGAGATCGACCGCCGCATCCGCTTCCTCACCCGGCGGCTCGACATCGCCGAGGTGACCGATCCCTCGCTGCACCACGGCCGCGAGCAGGTGTTCTTCGGCGCCACCGTGACCTACGAGACGCAGCGCGGGGAACAGAACACCATCACCATCAAGGGCATCGACGAGGCCGACAGCAGCCAGGGCGAGGTCAGCTGGATCGCCCCCATCGCCCGGGCCTTGCTCAAGGCGAATGTGGGCGACGAGGTGCAGCTGATGACGCCCGGCGGGCTCGAGCGCCTAGAGGTGCTGGCCGTGAGCTACCCCGCGCCTCGCAACGACTGAGTGAACGGCGCGGACCGGTGACCGCGCGGCACGTCCGGCAGCCATCTTCGATTCACAGGGCTGGCGGACGAAGCCTCGTGCGTGGCGACAGTGGCAACCCGCTGCACGACGGGGCGCCGACCCTTCTGGCCTGCGGACGGCGGACGATGCGGCCATCTGGCCCTGGCAGTGCTGCCCGGTGCGACGTGCGCACCGCCAGGGAGATTCTGCGGATCACCGCGATGACGCTGGCGTCACACCTGCGTCATCCCGCCGTCGGCGAACAGCTCCACGCCATTGACGAAACTGCTGTCGTCCGAGGCGAGGAAGACCGCGGCCCGGGCGATCTCGTCGGTGGCGCCCACGCGGCCCAGCGGGATCGTGCGCGCCTGCATCTCGATGAAGCCCGCCAGCTGATCGCCCTTCAGTCCCAGCAACTCGTAGGCCGGCGTGGGCACGACGCCGGGGCTGAGCACGTTCACGCGGATGCCGGCCTCCTTCAGGTCCAGCACCCAGCTTCGTGCCAGGTTGCGCACCGCCGCCTTGCTCGCGCTGTAGACACTGAAGCCGGGCGTGCCCTTGATGGACGTGGTCGAAGCGTTCAGCACGATGGTGGCGCCGCGGGACATCAGCGGCAATGCCTTCTGGACGGTGAACACGACGCCCCGGACGTTCGTTGCGAAGATGCTGTCGAAGTGCGCCTCGGTGATCTCGCCGAGGGCCGCCACCTGGCCGCCGCCGGCATTGGCGAAGAGCACGTCCAGCCGGCCCTTCTCCGTGCGGATGGTGTCGTAGAGGCGGTCCAGGTCGGCCAGGTCGGACACATCGCTGCGCACGCCCGTGACGTTGGAGCCGATCTCGCTTACGGCGGCATCGAGCTGGGCCTGGCGACGGCCGGTGATGAAGACATGGGCGCCTTCGGCCACGAAACGCTTGGCGGTGGCGAGACCGATGCCACTGGTGCCGCCGGTGACGAGGGCGATCTTGTCGGTGAGTCGGGAAGTCATGGAGAAGCTCTTTCGGAGTGGGAGAGAGCGTGCAGTGTTGAGGGGAAGCTCTGCCCGACAAAGCCGCTGAACGGCACATGTCTGTTTCCGATCCGCGAATAATGGGCGATGGACCAGATCACCGCCATGCGCGTCTTCGCCCGCGTCGTCGAGGCCGGCACCTTCACCCGCGCCGCCGACCAGTTGCAGATGCCCAAGCCTTCCGTCACGAAGCTCATCCAGCAGCTGGAGGCGCATCTCCAGGTGAAGCTCCTGCACCGCACCACGCGGCGCGTGACGGTCACGCCGGAAGGTGCGGCCTACCACGAGCGCACGTCGCGCTTGCTGGCGGAGCTCGACGAGATCGAGTCCGACCTGGCCGGCACGCAGGCGCAGCCGAGGGGCTGCGTGCGCGTGGACATCGGGTCGGTGGTGGCCAATCTGATCGTCATGCCGCAGCTGCCCGCGTTCTTCGAGCGCCATCCGCGCGTGCACCTGGCCCTGGGCGTGAGCGACCGCCCGGTGGACCTCGTGGGTGAAGCGGTGGACTGCGTGATCCGAGGGGGTGCGATCTCCGACCAGACGCTGGTGGCGCGCCGCATCGCACAGATGGCCTTCGTGACCGTGGCCGCTCCGGCGTATCTGGCGCGCCACGGGGCACCCGCCACGCCCCACGACCTGATGAACGGGCGCCATGCGATGGCCAGCTACTTCTCCGCGCAGTCCGGCCGGCAGGTGCCCGCCACGTTCGTGCGCGGCACCGAGCGCGTCGAGGTCCAGGGCCAGGGCCGCATCTCGGTCAACGAGAGCACCGCCCACGTGAACGCCGCGCTGACCGGACTCGGCCTCGTGCAGACCTTCGGGCCCATCGTGCAGGCGCACCTCGACAGCGGTGCCCTGGTGGAGGTGCTGGCGGACTGGGCCCCGCCGCCCATGCCGTTCCACGTCGCCTATCCCAACCGGCACCTCAGCGCCAAGCTGCGCGTGTTCGTGGACTGGGTGGTGGAGGTGTTTGCGCCGTACAACGCGGGTCGGTGAAGGTGCTGCCGCGTCGGACCGATGCGGCAAGAGGGCGCCATTGCCGTCAGGGCCGCAGCGGCGCGCAGCGCTACCGCTGGGAATTCCGGAAGCGGCGCGAGCACGTCGCCATCGACGTGCCCGGCCCGTTGACTTTCGACAACAGCCTGCTCATGCTGCAGGCCCCGAAGGCGGGCTGGGCATCGCCGACGTGCCCGACGGCCTCGCTCGCCAACACCGCGGGCAGGCAGCTCAGGGGCGGACGCGAGTGACCCGCAGCACGGCGCTGGCGCGGCGCAAGGTGCGCATGACGTCGGCCAGGTGCAGGCGGTCGCGCACGCTGATGAGCAGCTGCAGTTCGGCGGTTTCCGAGGCCGGCTCGTTGCCCATCTCGATGTGGGTGATGTCGGCTTCAGCAGCGCTCACGGCCGCGGCGACCTGAGCCAGCACCCCCTTGCCGTTCTTGAGCAGAATGCTGACGCGCGTCTCGAAGGCGCGGGTCGGTTCCTCCGCCCAGTCGACGTCCATCCAGCGCTCGCTGTCGCGCTCGAAGAGGCGCTTGCCGACGCCGCACTCGGCGGTGTGCACCATCAAGCCCTCGCCGCGACCGAGGTAGCCCACGATCGCGTCGCCGGGGATGGGCCGGCAGCAGGTGGCCAGCTGGACCGAAGCCCCTTCGGCCCCGTCGATGACCACGAGGCCCTGGGTCGGGGTGGCGTCGTCCGCCGCGTACCGTCCCATGGTCAGGGTCAGCGCGTCCGGCTTCACGCCATGCTCTGCCATCAGCTGGGCCAGGCGCTTGGCCACGATGGTGGCGATCTTGCGACCGAGTCCCACGTCGATCAGCAGATCCTCGCGAGTGCGGTTGCCGCTCCAGCGGGTGAGCTGCTGCCACAGGCCGCCGGCCGGGGCATCGGGCGCGTCGGGCGGCGGCAGCGCGAGGCCCTCGGCACGCAGTGCCTGCGCCAGCAACTTCTCGCCGAGCAGTTCCGACTCCTCCTGCTCCATGTTCTTCAGGTAGTGGCGGATCTTGGAACGCGCGCGGCCGGTGCGAACGAAATTGAGCCAGCCGGGGTTTGGCCGGGCCCCGGGCGCCGTGATGACTTCCACCACGTCGCCGCTGCGAAGCTCGGTGCGCAGGGCCACGGGGTCGCCGTTCACCTTGGCGGCCACGCAGTGGTCGCCGATGTCGGAGTGGATGGCATAGGCGAAGTCGACGGGCGTCGCGCCACGCGGCAGCGCCATGATCTTCGACTTGGGCGTGAACACGTAGACGGCATCGGGGAAGAGGTCGATCTTGACGTGTTCGAGGAACTCGCTCGCATCCCGCGTTTCGTCCTGGATGTCGACCAGCGACTGCAGCCACATGGACCCGAGCCGCTGGGCGTCCTGCACCTGGCCGCCGCCGGCCTTGTAGACCCAGTGCGCGGCAATGCCCTTCTCGGCCACGGCGTGCATGGCCTCCGTGCGGATCTGGAACTCCACCGCCGTGCCGAGCGGGCTGACCAGCGTGGTGTGCAGCGACTGGTAGCCGTTGGCCTTCGGGATGGCGATGTAGTCCTTGAAGCGGCCGGGCAAAGGCTTGTAGAGCTGGTGCAGCACGCCGAGCGCCAGATAGCATTCCGGCAAGGTCTCGACCACGATGCGGAACCCGAAGATGTCGTTGACCTGCGCGAAGCTCAGGTGCTTCTCTCGCATCTTGGTGTAGATGGAATACAGCGTCTTCTCGCGGCCGTACACCTGCGCCTGCGCGCCCTGGTCCTGGAAGGCCTTTTCCACTTCGCGCTGGATGCGCTCGACGATGTCACGGCGGTAGCCGCGCGCGCGCAGCACCGCCTTCGACAGCGCGGCATGCCGCCAGCGCCGCAGGTACTGGAACGACAGCTCCTGCAGCTCGCGGTAGGTCTGGTTCAGGCCCAGGCGGTGCGCGATGGGGGCGTAGATGTCGAGCGTCTCGCGGGCGATGCGCACCCGCTTGGACTCGGCCATCGACGACATCGTGCGCATGTTGTGCAGCCGGTCGGCGAGCTTGATGAGGATGACGCGCACGTCGCGCGCCATCGCGAGCAGCATCTTGCGGAACGACTCGGCCTGCGATTCCTCCTTGGTGGAGAACTGCAGCTTGTCGAGCTTGGTGAGCCCGTCGACCAGGTCGGCGGTGGCCGCCCCGAAGCGCTCGATCAGCTCGGCCTTGGTGACCCCGCAGTCCTCCATCGCGTCGTGCATGAGCGCGGCCATGATGGCCTGCGCATCGAGCTTCCAGTCGGCGCACAGGCCGGCCACCGCGATCGGATGGGTGATGTAGGGCTCGCCACTGGCGCGGAACTGGCCCAGGTGCGCCTCGTCCGCGAAGCGGTAGGCGTCGCGCACGCGCTTGATGTCATGCGGCTCGAGGTAGTCGAGCTTGTGGGTGAGGGCGGCAAACGAGGCTGCGGCCGCGTCGGTGGCGGCCGCAGGCATGGGTTCGGGCGGACTGCGGCGGCCGGAGCCGGCGGCGTCGGGTTTTCGCAGCGATGAGGAAGTCGGGGCACCCATGGTGCTAATTTAGCCCGGAATGCCGGCCGGCACGACGCAAAGGGTTGTCGCACCAATGAAAAACGGCCCCGAAGGGCCGCTTTGACGGTGCCGATCCGGCGCTCAGACCGGAACCTTGCGCAGCATCTCGATGCCGATCTCGCCGGCGGCGATCTCACGCAGCGCGGTGACGCCGGGCTTGTTCTTGGTTTCGATCTTCGGGGCATGGCCCTGGCTCAGCATGCGGGCGCGGTAGGTCGCGGCAAGCACCAGCTGGAAGCGGTTCGGGATCTTGGTCAGGCAGTCTTCAACGGTGATGCGGGCCATGGGTCACTCCGGGTAAGGCGATCAGTTCAGGCCGAGCGCGGCAAACACCGAAGGCTTGGCCTTCTTCTGCACCGCGTACTTGAGCCGTTGCGCGTGAACGATCGCTTTGAGATCGAACAGCGCTGTTTCGAACAGGGCGTTGATTATAACGAAATCGAAGTGCCGGGCCTGGTCGACCTCGATGCGGGCGTTCACCAACCGCTGGGCGATCACCTCGGGGGCGTCTTCGCCGCGGCGGGTCAGCCGCTGCTTCAATTCGTCCCAGCTCGGCGGCAGGATGAAGATCAGGATGGCGTTCGGGAACAGCTTCTTGATCTGGAGCGCTCCCTGGTAATCGATCTCGAGCACGACGTCCTGGCCCACGGCCACGCGCTCCTGGATGGCGGCGCGCGAGGTGCCGTAGCGATTGCCGTGCACCTCGGCCCATTCGAAGAACTCGCCGTCGTCGATCATCTTCTGGAACGTGGCGGTGTCCACGAAGAGGTACTCGCGGCCGTTCTGCTCCTGGCCGCGCGGCGCCCGGGTGGTGTGGGAGATCGACACCACGAGGTGCGAGTCGAGCTCGAGCAGGGCCTTCACGAGGCTCGATTTGCCGGCGCCGCTCGGGGCGGCGACGACGAAGAGGTTGCCGGGGTAGTCCATCGTCGATGCGGGGAGTGGGGCGGTGCGAAACCGCGACCGGCAGTCTATCAGTCGGCCCGGCGTCGGCGCGTGCACGGGGAGGGCGGCAGCGGCAAGAGTCGACGTTCCGGTGACACTGCCGACCGTGCCGACCGGCAGCGGGCAGCCCGATTGCTCGCTGACCGCACCTTGGCCACCCGAAAGATGCCCCTGAACCGCATGCCCACCGACAACGGCACCGATGACCGCCGGCCCGACGAACTCGACCGGGCTGTCGAAGGCCTGAAAAGGGAAGTTCCGAACCCCGTCTGCCGCGCCATCCGTTGGGTGACCGCGCCGGAGTCACGCTGGATCCGCATTCCGCTCGGTCTGCTCTGCATCGCGGCCAGCGTGCTGTGGTTTCTGCCGGTGGTGGGCATCGAATTCCTGCCCCTGGGTCTGTTGCTCATCGCGCAGGACGTGCCCTTTCTGCGCCGTCCCGTGGGCCGCATGACGCTCAAGCTGGAAGCCGTCTGGCGGTTGTTCAAGCTGAAGCGCCTCAAGCGACGCCGCATCTGAGCGCGGTCAGGCACTTCGTTTGGCCGAAAGCGGGGCCAAGCGCACGCAGGCGAGCGGCACGATGCCCGGGATCGCCTGCCGTGTGGTTCAACCAGGCAGGAGTGAGCGTCGATGGACAAGCCGCTGGACGAGCGGGACCCCGTGCTGCTGTCGCTGGGCAGCATCAATGCCGACTTCGAGATGCGCACGGACGAAGCGCCGGGTGCGAAGGAGACGCTGGCAGCACACGACCTCGTGCGCCTGTCGGGCGGGAAGGCGGCGAACCGGGCGGCGCTCGCCCGCCGGCTGGGATGTGCCGCCTGGCTGCTCGGGCGCGTGGGCACGGACGACCTCGCCGCACAGGCCTTGCAGCCGCTACGGGACGCCGGCGTCGATCTCGACGGCGTCCTGCACGGGGCCCCGGGCACGGCCGTGTCCATCATCACGGTGCCCCCGGACGGGAAGAAGCGCATCGTGCTCGCCGGCCGATCCAACCTGGCCTTTTCTGCAGCAGAGGCGGAGGAGGTCGCCAGCCGTGTGGCGGCCGCGCCATCCGGCTCGGTGCTGACCGTCGACTTCGAGGTGAGCCCGGACGCGGCCTCCAAGGCCATCACGCGAGCCCGGCAAGGCGGCATTCGAGTCGTCGTCGATCCTTCGTTCCCGAACGACGTCCCTCTGGAGATCTTGCGCGAAGTCGACGTGCTCACCCCGAACGTCGAAGAGGCCTTCGCGCTGGCAGGCCTCTCCGAGCGGCCCGATTCATCCGATCCCCATGCGATTCAGGAGGCCGCTCGTCGACTGGCCGACCTCGGCCCCGGGTGCGTGTGCGTCAAGCTGGAGGATGGTGGGTGTCTCGTGCTGCATGACGGTCGTTGCTGGTACCAGGGAGCGGCCGCGCCGGACAAAGTCGTCGACACCTCCGGCGCGGGTGATGCGTTCACCGGTGCCTTTGCCGTCGCCCTGCTGTCGGGGTGCGATGTCGCAACGGCCGCCGTGCACGGTGTGGCCGCCGGCGAGATGGCCGTGGCCGGCTACGGTTCCCAGCCGGCCTACCCTGACCGCCAGGCGCTGGATGCCCGGATGGCGCTGGCGCGCGAGCGTGAACCCTGGCCCGGCAGCTTCGGCCGGGCCAAGGGCCGCTGACGAGGGCGCATGGCTCACGACGACCCGTGGCGACTCGTTTTCGACCCGCCTGACCCGGCAACCCAGCCGCAGCGCGAGTCCTTGCTGGGGCTTGGCAACGGGTTGCTGTTCGTGCGGGCCGCCCCGCCGGAAGCGGCGTTCGGCGGCACGCACGAGCATGGCGAGGCCGCCGCCCCGCCGCCCCGGCAGGCACCCGGTTACTACCCGGGCCTGTATGTCGCGGGCTTCTACAACCATGCCGTGCGGCGCATCGAAGGGCGCGACTTGCCCATCACCGCGCTCGCCCGCTTGCCCGATCCGTTCGGGCTGAGCTTTCGGCACGAAGGCGAGGCGACATGGTTCGGCGGTGGCCACGTCGAATCGCGCCGGGACACCTTGCACATGGCCGAAGGCGTGGCGCGCCGCGAATGGACGTCGGCCGACGCTGCCGGCCGGCGCACGCAAGTGGTCGAGACGCGCGCGGTCAGCATGGCCGAAGCGGGCCTGGCGTGGGTGCATTGGTGCGTGACGCCGCTGGACTGGTCCGGGGCGGTCGTCGCCGGGGCGCGCCTGCAGACCGCAGTGCGCAATGCCAAGCTCTCCCGCACCGCCGCCTACGAGGGCGTGCACCTGCGGGTGACGCCCATGCCCGGTGTGGCGAGCGCACCTGCCGCGATGGCGGTGCGGGCGGACACCCTCGACGGCCGGCGCCATGTGCACATCGCCAACGGGCTCGTCACCGTGCCGCCCGGCGAGGCGATGAGCCCCCCGGAACGCCTTGCCGCGGACGCACCGCTCGAGTCGACGCAGCGGCTTCACGCTGCCTGCGGGCAGGCCTTCGAGCTGCTGTTGTGGGTCCGCGTCTCACCCACCGATGGCAGCGGACCCGCGCCCGCCGACGCGATGGCATGGTCGGCCTCCCACGCCACACCCCTCGACGCGCATCGCGAGGCGTGGAAGGCGTTGTGGGAACGGGTCGTGGCCGCGTGCGGCGACGCGGCGCTCGAGCGCGCCCTGCGATTCGCAGCCTTTCACCTGCTTCAAGCCGGCTCGCCGCAGGCGGCCACGCGCGACGTCGGACTGCCGTCGCGCGGCTGGCAGGAGGGCTACTTCGGCCACGTGTTCTGGGACGCCGGCTTCGTCCTTCCGTTCACCTGCGTCCGGCTGCCCGAGGTCTCTGCCGGCTGGCTGGAATACCGATCGGCCCGCCTGGGTGCGGCCCGCCGTGCGGCACAAGCGGCCGGGCACACCGGAGCCATGTTTCCCTGGCGCAGTGCCGTGACCGGCGACGAGGAGACACCGCAGGCGCAGTGGATCCCGCCTGCCCGCCGGTGGAAGTCCGACCACACCTTCCTGCAGCGCCACATCGGGGCCACCATCGCACATGATGCGTGGCTGCAGTACCTGGCGACCGGAGACGCCGAGCACTTCGTCCACTGCGGCGGCCTGCTCATCGTGGAGATCGCCCGCTACTGGGCCTCGTGCGCGACCGAGGGCAGCGACGGCCGCCTCGAGTACCACGGCGTCATGGGGCCCGACGAGTACCACGAGCGCCCTCCGGGCGCCACACGCCCGGGCCTGTCGAACAACGCCTGGACCAACGCGATGGCGGCGTGGACGCTCCGGTGCGCCGCCGAACTGCCCGCGCACCTCGACGTGCGCCATTGGCAGGCGTTGCAGCGCCATGCCGCCCTCCCTGAGGCGGAGATCGAGACGTGGCACGACGCCAGCCGCCGCATCGCCTTGCCGCGGCTCGCGGGCGACGTGCTGTCGCAGTTCGACGGGTTTGATCGCCTCATCCCTCCGCAAGATGCCAACCTGCCGCCGCCCGAGTCCCGTCAACGCGAGGACTGGTGGCTGATGGCCCGGGGCGATGACGTCAATCGCTACCAGGTCATCAAGCAGCCCGACGTGCCGATGCTGTTTCACCTGCTCGGCGCGCATGGCGTGGACGACCTGGTGCGTCACCTGGGACTGCAGTTGGACGAAGGTTGGCAGGCCCGCACCCTCGCGCACTACCTGCCGCTCGTGAGCCACGAGTCGAGTCTGTCGCGGGTGGTTCTGGCAGGGGCGCTGTGTGCGCACGACCCGGTGGCCTCGTGGCGGCATTTCCGCAAGGCGCTCGACACCGATCTCGCGGCCGGCCCGGGCAGCAGCACCCATGAAGGGCTGCACCTCGGCGCCATGGGCGGTTGCTGGGACGTGCTGCAGCGCTGTTACCTCGGCCTGTGGCTTGGCCCCCAGGGCATCGAACTGCGGCCGCAACCGCCTGATGAACTGGACGACGTGACGACGGTGGTGCACGTGCGCGGCCACCGCCTGCGGCTACGGCTACGGGGCCGGCGCCTGCAGTTGGCGTGCGAAGCCCAGGGGCCGCGTTCGCTCGGGTGGCGGCACGGGGAACGGAGCGGGGTGCTGGCGGCAGGTCGCAGCGTAGAGCTCGACATCCGTTAGCCCGGCGCGACGCGCACGACGTTCGAAAGAGAGGTGCGACCGGGTCGCTGCGGCCCCGCTTCAGTCGCGCCGACGTGCCACGCGCCACACGACATTCGACAGGTCGTCGGCGACGAACAGCTCGCCGCGGGGCGAGACCGTCACCCCGACCGGCCGGCCCATCGTCTTGCCGTCGGCCTGGAAGCCGGTGACGAAGTCGATGGCCTCGCCGCTGGGCCTCCCGTTCTGGAACGGCACGAAGACCACCTTGTAGCCGACCGGTGCTTCGCGGTTCCAGCTGCCATGCATGCCGACGAAGGCGCCCTCCGCGAAGCGCGGGTTGCCCATCTCCGCATTCGAGAAGGCAACGCCCAGTGGCGCCGAGTGCGACAGCAGCGCATAGTCCGGACGGACAGCCGCCTGGACCTTGTCCGGCCGAGGGGGGCGCACTCGCGTGTCGACGTTGGGTCCCCAGTAGGCATAGGGCCAACCGTAGAACGCGCCTGCCCGCACCGAGGTGAGGTAGTCGGGCACCAGGTCCGCGCCCAGTTCGTCCCGCTCGTTGACCACCGCCCACAACTGGCGCTGCGTGGGCTCGATGGCTAGAGCCGTCGGGTTGCGCAGCCCGGTGGCATGGACGCGGGAGGCGCCCGTTTGTGCGTCGACCTCCCACACCTGGGCGCGGCTCTCCTCCACCTCCATGCCACGCTCGCCGATGTTGCTGTTGGAGCCGATGCCGACGTAGAGGAAGCGCCCGTCCGCACTCGCCGTCAGGGCCTTGGTCCAGTGGTGGTTGATCTCCGAGGGCAGGCGGGTCAAGGTCACGGGGGGCGCCGAGGCTCGCGTCTGGCCGGGCTGGTACGCGAAGCGCACCAAGGCGTCCTGGTTGGCGACGAAGAGGCTGTTGCCCACCAGCGCGAGGCCGTAGGGCGCGTTCAGGTTCTCGGCATACACCCAGCGACCCTCGTAGCGGCCGTCGCCGTCGGCATCGCGCAGCAGCGTCAGGCGGTTGCCGCCCTTTACCGAACTCGTGCCCCGTGACTTGATCACGCTCGCCACCAGGTCCTTGGGGGTGAGGGCGGGCGCGCCGCCACCCTTGCCTTCGGCCACCAGCAGGTCGCCATTGGGCAGCACGAGCATCTGGCGGGGGATCTTCAGGTCCTCGGCGACGGCCGAGACGGTGAAACCCTCCGGCACCTTCGGCTGACGGTCACCCCACGGGGACGGTTCGGCGATCGTCATGTCCGGCAGCAGGCCGCGGTGGGGCGCCGGCAGTTGTGGGTTCGGCCCGATCTGCGGGGTGCCGACCGACGCATCGCCGCAGGCGGCAACGAGGAAGAGCGCGGCGAGCGTCGGCGCGCCACTGCCGATGTGGCGCCGCATCAGGTGCCGGGGCGTGGCGAGGAAGCGGCTCATGCGGCACCTCCGCGACGCAGGGCCGCCAGCCCGAGGGCACTGGCGAGGATGGCCACCAGCAGCACCACTGCCGACAACACGAGCCCCGTCGGCATGGCCGCCCAGGCATCACGTGCATGCACCAGAGCGTTGACGAAGCCCAGCACCAGGGTGGTCACCAACAATGCAAGGTACGGCCACGGGCGCGAAGCGCGCAGGCGACCGGCGGCAACCGCCACAAGGGCCCAGAGCAGGGCGATGCCTGCGACCATCATGCCGCCGGCGATGAGCCAGGCAGCGAAGTTGGTCCATTGCACCTGGTCGGTTCGGGCGTAGGCCCAGTCGCTGAGAACAGCGCCCAGCCACAGCGGCAGTGATGAGAAGGTGATGACGGCATGCATGCCGCCCGCAGGGCAATTGCGGTGCCTGCCCTCGATGAGGCAACAGGGTTGCCGTGTGTGGAGAGGCGCGACGAGCGGGCCATGTCGGCGGGCGACCTCGGCCGCCGCCGCCCCGCTCGCTGCGGCGCCATCACTCCAGGTTCTGCACCTGCTCCCGCAACTGCTCGATCGCCACCTTCATTTCCACGGAGATGTTGGTGAGCTCGATGGACGACGCCTTCGAGCCCAGCGTGTTCGCCTCGCGCAGCAGCTCCTGGATGAGGAAGTCGAGGCGCTTGCCCACCTCGCCGCCCTTCTTCAGCAGGCGGGCGATCTCGTCCAGGTGCGAGCGCAGGCGCGCCAGCTCCTCGGCGACATCGATGCGAATGGAGAAGGCGGCGGCCTCGTTGATGGCACGCTCCTGGAGCGCCTCCTGGGAGATCGTCTGCGTGGCGTTGGCCGCGGCCAGGGCCTCCTGCCACCGTTCGAGGAAGCGCTCCCGCTGGCGCTCGATCGCGGCCGGCACCAGCGGCTCCGCCTCGACGGCCAGCTCACGCAGGCGCTTCACGCGCTCCATCAGCACCGTGACGGTCTTGGCGCCCTCGCGTTCGCGCGCTTCGAGGAGGCCGGCCACGCAGCGGCGGGCCGCGTCGAGGGCGGCGTCGTCGAGCTTCTCGCTCGGCGCGCTGCCCTTGCACCACTGCAGCACCTCGTGCACCGACAGCGGCTGCGCCTTGGGCAGCCAGCTCTGCACCGTGCTCTCCAGCCGGCTCAGGCGATTGAGCTGGTCATGCTGGGGTTGCGGCCAGCTGCCTTCGTTTTCGCGATGGGTGTTGAGCCGCAGTTCGATCTTGCCGCGCCGGAAGGTGCTGGTGATCAGGTCGCGCAGGGCGGGCTCGAGGGACCGGAACTCGTCGGGGAGGCGGAAGCCGAGATCGAGGAAGCGCCCGTTGACAGAGCGCAGTTCGACCATCACGCTTGAGGTCGCGCCAGGGGAGGGGCGGGCCGCGGCCCCGTCACCAGCCGCTGTGGCATCCGTCGCGGATTGCGCCCCGGCGGTGGCGCTGGCATACCCGGTCATGCTGTAGACTGGCATTCAATTTATCGCATTGCAAAATTCGATTATGTCAAAGCCGAAGCCCGCTCCACTGCCATCCGGCACCGTGGTCGGCGGCTACCAGATCATCAAGAAGTTGGCGGCCGGTGGCTTTGGCGTGGTGTACCTCGCCGAAGACGCCGATCGCCACCTCGTGGCCGTCAAGGAGTACCTCCCCTCCTCGCTGGCGGAGCGTGCGCCGGGCGAACTCACTCCCCGGGTCAAGCCCGAGAAGCAGCCACTGTACCGCCTCGGCCTGAAGAGCTTCTTCGAGGAAGGCCGGTCGCTCGCGCAGATCAGCCACCCGAGCGTGGTGAGCGTGCTGAACTTCTTCCGCGAGAATGAAACCGTCTACATGGTGATGAACTACCTGCAGGGTGACACCCTGCAGGATTTCATCGTCACGGCGCGCGACCTGAAGCGCGACAAGGTCTTCCGCGAGTCCACCATCCGCTCGCTGTTCGACGAGATCCTGCGCGGCTTGCGCATCGTGCACCAGCACAAGATGCTCCACCTGGACATCAAGCCGGCCAACATCTTCATCACCAACGAGAACAAGGCGGTGCTGCTCGACTTCGGCGCGGCGCGCGAGGTGCTGAGCAAGGAAGGCAACTTCATCCGTCCGATGTACACGCCGGGCTTCGCCGCCCCAGAGATGTACCGCCGCGACGGCACGCTCGGGCCCTGGACCGACATCTACGCCATCGGCGCCTGCATCTACGCGTGCATGCAGGGCTACCCGCCCAACGATTCGCCGCAACGCATCGAGAAAGACCGCCTGGCGCTGAGTCTCTCGCGCCTGCGCAACGTGTATTCCGACAACCTGATCGAAGTGACCGAGTGGTGCATGTCCCTCGATCCGCTGTCGCGTCCGCAAAGCGTGTTCTCGCTGCAAAAAGAACTGGCGCGCGAGACCGAACGGCGCTATACCAAACTCAGCTTCAGCGAACGACTGAAGCTCCAGCTTGAAAACCTGACCGCCAAGAGTTGAACCATGCGATTTTCCGTTTACCAGGTCAGTCGCAAGGGCGGGCGCGAGAAGAACGAAGACCGCATGGGCTATTGCTACACGCGGGATTCCGGTCTCTTCGCGCTGGCCGACGGCATGGGCGGCCACCCGGAAGGGGAGGTCGCGTCCCAATTGGCGCTGCAGACGCTGGCGGCCATGTTCCAGCGCGATGCCAAGCCCACGCTCAAGGAGCCGATGCGCTTCCTTCACGAA
Organism: Rhizobacter sp. LjRoot28; assembly: GCF_964253025.1. Classification (NCBI taxonomy): domain Bacteria; kingdom Pseudomonadati; phylum Pseudomonadota; class Betaproteobacteria; order Burkholderiales; family Sphaerotilaceae; genus Rhizobacter; species Rhizobacter sp. LjRoot28. The sequence continues at coordinate 3,198,791 of NZ_CAXUQC020000001.1, read as the reverse complement.
GCCATCATCGCCGGCCACCACCAGCTGCTGCGCTACGCCACCCAGAAGGCGCTGATCGACACCCCTCGCACCACCGTGGTCGCCTGCGTCCTGCAGGGCAACTCGGCCTACTGGGCGCACTGCGGTGACTCCCGCCTGTACCTCGTGCGCGGCGACAAGCTCATTGCCCGCACCCGCGACCATTCGTACTCCGAACTCCAGGAGACGATGAGCCACGTGGTGCCCATGCCGGAGCGCTTCAACCGCAACGTGCTGTTCACCTGCCTCGGCAGCCCCGGCAAGCCGGTGGTCGACACCGTCGGCCCGCTGCTGCTGCAGAGCGGCGACCGGCTGCTGCTGTGCTCCGACGGCCTGTGGGGCACGGTGAGCGATGCGGTGATCACCGAGCAGCTGGCGCGCAACGGCATTGCCGATGCCGTACCGGAACTCGTCGAGCAGGCCCTGCGCAATGGCGGTGCCAAGAGTGACAACGTCACCGTGCTGGCCATGGAGTGGGAATCGGCCGAAGACAACGACAGCAGCGGTGGCATTTCCACCCAGTCGCTGGGCGAGGAGGTGTTTGCCTCCACGATCCAGGCCAGCGTGATGGGTGAGGCGCCCGCCGACGAACTCGACGACGCCGAGATCGAGCGCTCCATCCGCGAGATCAACGAAGCCATCAAGCGCTCGTCCCAGAAGAAGTCCTGAGCGCCGCCCGCCCCATCCGCGCCCCGCGACAATCGCGGGGCGTTTTTGCTTTCAAACCGAGCCGACCTCCATGTCCTTCACCCGCCCCCTGAACCGCGCCGCCGACGCGCTGCGCCCGGTCACCATCACCCGCCACTACACCAAGCACGCGGAAGGTTCGGTGCTCATCGCCTTCGGCGACACCAAGGTGCTGTGCACCGCCTCGGTGGAAGAGAAGGTGCCGCCGCACAAGAAGGGCTCGGGCGAGGGCTGGGTGACGGCCGAGTACGGCATGCTGCCGCGAGCTACCCACACCCGCAGCGACCGCGAAGCCGCGCGCGGCAAGCAAAGCGGCCGCACGCAGGAAATCCAGCGCTTGATCGGCCGCTCGCTGCGCTGCGTGTTCGACCTCAAGGCGCTGGGCGAGCGCACCATCCACCTCGATTGCGACGTCATCCAGGCCGATGGCGGCACCCGCACCGCGGCCATCACCGGCGCCTACGTGGCGGCCGTCGACGCCGTGCGCACCCTGCAGCAAGCCGGCAAGCTCGTCGAGTCGCCCATTCGCCAAGGCGTGGCCGCCATTTCCGTCGGCATCGTCGAGGGAACGCCGCTGCTCGACCTCGAATACATCGAGGACTCGGTGTGCGACACCGACATGAACGTCGTCATGACGGCCGGTGGCGGCTTCGTGGAGGTGCAGGGCACGGCCGAGGGCGTGCCCTTCAGCGACACCGAGATGTCGCAATTGCTGGCGCTGGCGCACAAGGGCGTGCGCGAACTCATCGAAGCCCAACGCCAGGCACTGGCCGGCTGACGGGGGGCGGCGCGCCATGCAGCTCGTGCTCGCATCCAACAACGGCAAGAAGCTGGCGGAACTGCAGGCGCTGTTCTCCCCGCTCGGTGTCGACCTGGTGACCCAGGGCTCGCTCGGGATCGGCGAGGCCGAGGAACCGCACGGCACGTTTGTGGAGAACGCGCTCGAGAAAGCCCGCCATGCGGCCCGTGCGTCGGGACGCGCCGCCATTGCCGACGACTCCGGCTTGTGCGTCGATGCGCTGGGTGGCGCACCGGGCGTGCTGTCGGCCCGCTACGCGACGCTCTTCGGCGGGCCCCGCACCGATGCGGACAACAACCGCGTGCTGCTGGCCAACATGCTGGCCCACACCGACCGGCGGGCGCGCTTCGTGTGCGCCCTCGTCGCCGTGCGCAGCGCCGACGATCCGGAGCCGCTGATCGCCTTCGGCCGCTGGGACGGGGAGTTGCTCGAAGCGCCGCGCGGCAGCGCGGGCTTCGGCTACGACCCGCTGCTGTTCATTCGTGAACTCTCGGCGAGCGTGGCCGAACTGCCGGCCGAGGTGAAGAACACCGTGAGCCACCGTGCGATCGCCGCACGCCAGATGCTCGGCCTGATGCGCGAGGTCTGGCACCTTGGCTGACATCCCCATCCTGCCGGCGGCCGCTGAGGAGCCGGGCGTGGCAGCCGACATGGTGGCGCGCTACATGCGCCCGGGCACCCTGTCGCTGAGCGCCTTGCCGCCGCTCGCGCTCTATGTGCACCTGCCCTGGTGCATCCGCAAGTGCCCGTACTGCGATTTCAACTCCCACGAGTCGCGGGAGACGGTGCCGGAGGCGGATTACCTGGCGGCGTTGCGGGCCGACCTCGAAGCGGCACTGCCGCTCATCTGGGGCCGCCGCATCCACAGCATCTTCATCGGCGGCGGCACGCCGAGCCTGTTCTCTCCGGCCGCCATCGAGCAGCTCATCACTGACCTGCGCGCGCGGTTGCCGCTCGAGCCCGCGCTCGAGATCACGCTGGAGGCGAACCCCGGCACCTTCGAGCGCGACCGCTTCAAGGCCTTCCGTGCCGCAGGCGTCACCCGCCTGTCCATCGGCGTGCAGAGCTTCGACGACGCGCTGCTGCGGTCGCTGGGCCGGGTGCACGATGCAGCCCAGGCGCTGGCCGCGGTGCAGGAGGCCCGCGCGCATTTCGAGACCTTCAACATCGACCTGATGTATGCGCTGCCGGGGCAGGACCTCGAGCGCTTCGAAGCCGACCTGTCGCAGGCGCTCGCGCATGCGCCGCCGCACCTGTCGGTGTACCACCTGACCATCGAGCCGAACACGATGTTCGCCAAGTTCCCGCCGGCGGTGCCCGACGACGACACGGCATCGGACATGCTCGACCTGATCACCGCACGCACGGCCGCGTCAGGCCTCGAACGCTACGAGGTGTCAGCCTTCGCCCGTCCGGGTCACCGCTCCCAGCACAACCTCAACTACTGGCATTACGGCGACTACCTCGGCATCGGCGCCGGCGCCCACAGCAAGCTGTCGTTGCCGCACCGGGTGGTGCGGCAGATCCGCTTCAGGGACCCTGCGCGCTACATGGCCCAGGCCACGGCCGGCCAGGCGGTGGCGCGCGACGAGGAGGTCGAGCGCAGCCAGCTGCCCTTCGAATTCATGCTGAACGCGCTGCGGCTGCGCGAAGGCTTCGAACTCGCTCGCTTCACGGAGCGCACCGGCCTGCCGCTCACCGCGCTGCAAAAGCCCTTGGCCGAGGCAGAGGCGCGGGGGTGGATCACGCGGGACTTCGTTCGCGTCGAGCCCACTGAACGAGGTTTCGACTTCCTGAACGACTTGCAGGCTCTGTTCCTGTAGCGCGCGGCGTCATCGACGCACGTACAGCGACGCCGACACGGACGGGTCTTTACCGGTAACGATCTGCTGCAGCCGGCAACCGGGCGTGTTCAGGGCGAGCACGCTGACCGCAGCGCCCTGGAGCGGGCAACCCGGGGCGTGCCGGCGGGCCGCCCTCGACCTCAGCGTCGCCGCAATGGAACCGTGCCCAACACAAGGTCACATTTGCCTCGTCCTTCTCAGTGACACTGCGGGCCCGCGAGCCCTGCGCTGCCCACCGGCCGCACGGCATCCCATCCGTGCACGAGGCCGACCCATGATCCCCGCCACCACCCACCACGCCCGCGCCCACAAGGTGCGCCGGCTCGCCGCCCTTGTCGCAACCCTGGCCGGCACCAGCCTCCTCACGGCCTGTGGTGGCGCGAGCGAAGGCGCCACCGCCCAGCGCACCGATGTCGATGCCACGCCCGCCGAGCAAGGCGCCGCCCCGGTGACGGACGCAGGCGGCCTGGCCGGGGCGGCAGCCGTCCGCATGGGCACCACGGCCACCCCCATCGTGGCGAACGCGACCGGAGCCTGCGTCGAAGCCGTTGCAGCGAGCTGGGACGTTCGGCTCGCCGCATGCAGCACCGCCAGCGCCGCACAGCAGTTCAGTTTCACGCCGGTTGCCGCCGGCACGTCGACCTATGCCTTGCGCAATGCGCAGACCGGGCTGTGTGTGACCGCGACCGGCACCGGGGCAGGCGCCTTCGTCGAGCTCGGCGACTGCCGGACCACGCTCACGCGCCAGCACTTCGAGGTGGAACCGCGCGCAGGCAGCACGTCGCTCGTGCAGTTCAGGAACCCCTCGAGCCGCTTGTGCCTCACGGCGCCCTCCGGCCTGGGCACCCTCGGGTTTTCGATGCGCGCGTGTTCGACGTCCGACGGCAAGCAGGCGTTCCGGATGCCGGCCGCTGCTGCACCGGCACCTGCACCTGCACCTGCACCGGCACCGGCACCGGCACCGGCACCTGCACCTGCACCTGCACCTGCACCGGCACCTGCGCCCGCACCGGCTCCTGCTCCCGCCCCGGCGCCCACCCCCGCACCCGCGCCCGCTCCCGCCCCCGCCCCCGCCACGTCCACCGAAACCAGTTTCATCGCCAGCACCGCCGAATTCGGCAACCCCGAGCGCGGCATGTACACCTGGGCGGCCGACAACCTGCTCCAGTGGACGCAGGCGGATGCCGATGCGCAGTTCCGCGCCGGCTACCGGGTGGTGTATGCACCGGTGCGTCTCGATGCCTATGCGGCCAGCGCCTTGCCGGACAGCGTGCTGGCCCAGCTCACCGAGCGCTTCGCCATCGCCCGGCGTGCAGGCCTGAAGCTCGTGCCCCGCTTCCTCTACAACTACCCGGAGAGCGAAACCGAGTACCGCAACGTCAAGGATGCGCCGCTCACGCGGGTGCTCGGCCACATCGCCCAGCTCAAGCCGGTGCTGACCGCCAATGCCGACGTCATCGCCTACCTCCAGGCCGGCTTCATCGGGGCGTGGGGCGAATGGCATACCTCTTCCAACGGCCTCACGGCCGCGAGCCCTCGCACCGCCATCCGTGATGCGCTGCTCGACGCGCTGCCGGCTGACCGCTTCCTGCAGCTGCGCTACCCGGCGTACCTGATGCAGTGGGCGCCGCAGGTGCCGGCATGGCGCGACGGCTCGGCGGCAAGCCGCATCGGCGTGCACAACGACTGCTTCCTGGCCTCGACGACGGACGTCGGCACCTACAGCGAGAACGCGAGCACCCGCGCGCGCGAACGGGACTACGTCGCCGCCGTGTCAGCCGTGACGCCCTTCGGCGGGGAGACCTGCAATCCGGCCGATGAACCGAACCCGGCGCCGCGCACCACCTGCGAAGACATCCTTCGCGAAGGCAAGCAGTTCTCGCTCAGCTACCTGAACAACGACTACTACCGCGACACGTTCCATGCCCGCTGGGAAACGCAGGGCTGCATGGCCGAGGTCAAGCGCCGGCTGGGCTACCGCTTCGAGCTCGACACCTTGCGCCACAGCGCCGAGGTGGCGGCCGGCCAGGCCGGCCAGCTGCTGCTGACCGTGCGCAACGTCGGTTGGGCGCGTGCCTACAACCCGCGAGCCGTCGTGCTGGTGCTTCGCCATCGCACGGGTGGAGGCGTGGTGCGGGTGCCGGTGCCGGCGGTGGATCCGAGGGCCTGGTTGCCGGGGACCACGAGCACCGCATCGGCCGCCTTCACGTTGCCTGCCGGTACGCCCGCTGGTACGTACGACGTGCTGCTGGCGCTGCCCGACGCAGCCGAAAAACTGCGCACCGACGTTCGCTACAGCGTGCGGCCGGCGAACGCGGACAACGCCTCACGCTCGCAGGCGTGGGAGTCGTCGCTGGGCGCCTTCCGCACCGGTACGCTCCTGACGGTCCGCTGACGCAGCTCGGGCGACCGTGGACGCTCGACGTCCACCGGTCCGCCCGGCCTTTCATCGCTGCCTGCATCGCTGCCGACAACCCCCGTTCGAGGGGAGCCCCAATCGCAATGGTTGCCGGCCGTAAGGCCGCTCGACAGTGCGTGAGCCCGTCCGCATGATGGCCGCCGAATCGACTTCAACGGGCGGACATGACGACTTCACGGCGCGGACTTCGGACGGGCGCGAGCGCGAGCAGGCACGAGAGACGGTGGCAAGGCGCGCTCGCTTCGGCGAGCGCGATGCTGGCCATGGTCACCAGCGCCTCGGCCGCAGGCCTGGAAGGCTTCGAGGCACCGGTGCTCCCGGCGGCCACCCACACCTACAAGCCGGTCGGCTCCAGCTGGGCCTTTGCCGGGGTCACCGGCAGCGGCATCCAGCGCAATGGCAGTGCCTTCACCGCGGGCACCGCGCCCGAGGGGCAGCAGACCGCATTCCTCAAGAGCGCCGACGCACGGGTGTCGCGCACCGTCACCCTCACGCCGGGGGTCTACCGGGTGTCGTTCATGGCGGCGCGCCGCGCCGGCAACGCCGTCAACCCGGTGCAGGTGTGGCTGGACGATCGTCCGGTGGGCGGACCTCTTTCGCCCCCCTCCACCGCATTCACCCGCCTGGTCAGTGCCAACGTCACCGTCCCGGCCGCGGGGTCGTACACCCTGAAGCTGGGCACGACCTTCGCGGGCAACCACGCCACGTTCATCGACGCGGTGTCGATCGACACGATCAACCCCTTCGACAGCCTGTACACGAGCACCTTCTCGCTCAAGCCGCTCGGCAAGGAGGCGCAACCCGCGGTGGCGAAACCGCAGGCCAAGGCCACGAGCCTGGCCGCGCCCAGCTACGTCGACCCCGTGTTCGGCACCCGGGTCTACCGCGCCACCATCGCCTCCGACCGTGGCAGCCCGTCACGCTACGTGCGCCACGACTACAGCCGTCGCCAGGCCTTCAATGCGGACAACACGCGCTACCTCGCTCACTCCGAGGATTCCTTCTGGCTGCTGTACGACGCCAACACCTTCAAGGTCCTGCCGCGCAAGGGCACTGGCGGCGCGCTGCGCGACATGGCGGGCCAGTGCGAACCCATCTGGCACCCGACCGACCCGTCCAGGCTCTGGTACACCGGTCGCGAAGGCGGACTCGTCTGGTACGAGAAGAACGTGGAGACCGATGCGGACGACAAGGTCATCGGCGACTTCCGGGCGCGCATCAAGGCCCGCTGGCCGGGTGCCACGCAGGTGTGGACCAAGGGGGAGGGCACGTCGTCGGCTGACGGGCGCTACTTCGCCTTCATGGCCAGCCACTACGACGAGGCCACCCAGGTCAAGACCATCCACGGCCTGTTCACCTGGGACCGCGAGACGGACACCATCCTCGGCATGCTGGACGCATCCCAGTTCGGCAACGCCTACCCGGACCACATCAGCATGTCGCCGAGCGGCAAGTACGCGGTGCCCTCGTGGGACAACCGACCGGAACTCGGCACCCGGGCCTACGTGCGTGATTTCTCGAGCCACCGCAAGCTGCTCGACAAGAGCGAGCACAGCGACCTGGCCTTCGGTCCGGCCGGCCAGGACTACTACGTGGTGACGGACTACAGCAGCAAGCAGATCCGAGCCATCGACCTGGCCACCGGCGGCAGCTTCGACATCATGTCCCTGTACCCGCGAGTCGGCTCCGCGTATGCGGCCCACATCTCCGGACAAGCCTTCGGTCGCCCCGGGTGGGCATTGATCAGCACCTACGACGACTACCGTGACTACGGGGTGCGCCCTGACACCACGCTCGAGGCGCCGTACCGCAAGCTGATGCTCGTGGAACTCAAGCCGGGCGGCAAGCAGTACGCCGTCGCCCACACGCGCGTGGTGGACCGCTGGCAACTCGGCACCGACGGGTATTTCGGCGAACACCAGGCCACCATCAGCCGGGATGGTTCACGCATCCTGTTCGCCACCAACTTCAACGACCAGGGCCCGGCGTCGAGCTACATGGTCGGCCTGCCGTCGTGGGTCTTCATCGGCAGCACGGGGACGCCGGAGGTGCCCGACCCGGGCTCGGCGCCGCTCGCCTTGACGCTTGGCACCGTCACGCGGTCAGGCTACGCCGCGAGCTTCTCGCTCACGTCGAACGTGGCCGCGAAATGCCGCATGGGCACCCAGGCGGGAACGCCGTATGGCGCCATGTACGACAACCTGACGGCTTCCTCGGACGGACGCTTGCACACGAAGACAACCAGCTTCGGAACGCCGGGCGCGCAGACCGTCTACATCGCTTGTCGCGCCGATGGAGCCGGCGACGAGAAGTCACTGGTGGTCGCGATTCCCTGAGGCGACGCCGTCGACGTGCGCCGAGCGGCTCGCCAGGCGGACTTCCGGGCGGAAATGAAAGAAGGGCGGCCGAGAGGCCGCCCTTTTGCTGCGACGCGCTGAAAGGCGCAGGCGCTTCGCCCGCCGTCCAGCGGCTGACCGCTCAGACCCGGTTCATCGACAGGCCAGAGGTCGAGCGCAGTCGCTCGATGAGCTTGGGCGCGATCTGCGTGAGCGGCAGCACCTCGTGCGCCGCGCCTGCATTGATCGCTTCACGCGGCATGCCGAAGACCACGCAGCTGGCCTCGTCCTGAACGTAGTTGTAGCTGCCGGCATCCCGCAGCTCTTTCATGGCGCGCGCACCATCGGCGCCCATGCCGGTCAGCATGATGCCCACCGCGTTGGGGCCCACCACGCGGGCGGCCGACTTGAACAGCACCTCCACGGAGGGCTTGTGGCGGTTCACCGGTTCGCCGTCCTGCACACGGGCAATGTAGTTGGCGCCGCTGCGCTCGACGCTCAGGTGAAAGCCTCCCGGCGCGATGTAGGCATGGCCCGGAAGAATGCGCTCGCCGTCCTGCGCTTCCTTCACGCTGATGCGGCACAGGCCGTCCAGGCGCGCGGCATAGCTGCGGGTGAAACCGGGCGGCATGTGCTGGGTGATGACCACGGCCGGGCTGTCCGGCGGCAGGTTCACCAGCACCTCCTTGGTGGCTTCGGTGCCACCGGTGGAGGCGCCGATGAAGATGATCTTCTCGGTCGAGAGTCGCCCGATCGCGGCGACCGGCACGGGGCGGGCCGCAGCGGGTGCTCCGGGGGCCGCCGGCGTCGGCGCGTGGTGCTTGCGGATGTGGGCCTTCGAGGCGATGCGCACCTTGTCGGTGATGTCCTCGGCCAGCAGCCGCAGGCCGTCGGCGATCCCGATCTTCGGCTTGGCGACGAAGTCCACCGCGCCCAGCTCGAGCGCGCGCATGGTTACCTCGGCACCGCGTTCGGTCAGGGTCGAGACCATGACGACCGGCATCGGGCGCAGGCGCATCAGCTTGCTGAGGAAGTCGATGCCATCCATGCGCGGCATCTCCACGTCCAGCGTGATCACGTCCGGATTGGTTTCGCGGATCATCTCGCGCGCCACGAGCGGGTCGGCCGCGGCACCCACGCAGACCATGTCGGGCTGGCGATTGATGATCTCGGTAAGCAGGCTGCGGACGAGGGCCGAATCGTCCACCACCACCACGCGGGTTTTTTCCATGTTGGGTTCTCCTTGCCCGAGGGCGCTCGCTCGAGGAGTTTGAAGTGTTGTCAGAAGAGGTCGACCGAGCCGCCGCCGGTGGCCGCGGGCACGGCGCGCTGGGCGGCCGCACGGTCCTGCGCCACGAGGGAATCCACGTTCGTGGGCGCCAGGCGCTTGACCATGGCCTTGCCGCTGCCGGGCAGGAAGCACACCTTGCGCGGGTACACGTCGAGCACGTCCTTGGAGACGACGGGGATGCGTTCGGTCTTCAGGTAGTCGAGCACGAAGCTGGTGTTGCGCTCGCCGACGTTCATCGTCGTCATGCCGCTCACCACCTGGCCGCCGCCGAAGACCTTGGCCTCCATGGTCATCCGGCTCGCACCCCGCTTCATCATCTCGTTGATGAGCAGTTCCATGGCATAGGAGCCGTAGCGGCCGGAGTCACCGGCGCCGTCGGGCAGCATGAAGTGGTTCATGCCGCCCACCTTGGCATTGCGGTCGTAGATGCAGGCCGCGATGCAGGAGCCGAGCGTGGTCATGATCAGCATGTCTTCGTTGTGCACGAAGTACTCGCCGGGCAGGATCTTCACCGCATCGTTCTTGAAGTGGGCGTCGTAGAAGAAGAAGGAGGCCTCGCCGGGCTTGCGGGGGGCGGCCTTCAGCCGCTCGAGCCGTGAGGGCGGCGGGCTGGTCGTCGAGAGAAGGGCCATGGGAGGATCCGGTTTCGCCAGGAGGTGAGGGTGCGTTCGCCCGGGGCGTCAGACACGCTCGTAGATCGTCTTGCCACGCAGGCGGAAGAGATCCTTCGATTCAGTGAAGTTCTCGGAATGGCCCACGAAGAGCAGGCCGCGGGGTTTCATCACCGCATGGATGCGCTCCAGCACCTTGCGCTGCGTGGGGGCGTCGAAGTAGATCATCACGTTGCGGCAGAACACGATGTCGAACGGTTCGCCGAGCGACCATCGGGTGTCCATCAGGTTGTGGACACGGAACTCGATGAGCCGCGCGAGTTCGGGTTTCACCCGGATCGAGCCGCTGTTCTCGCCCTTGCCGCGCAGGAAGTGGGCACGCAGCCGCTCGGGGGTGAGGCCGCGTGATTCGGCGGTGTACACGCCGCGGCTGGCCGTGGCCAGCACCTTGGTGTCGATGTCGCTCGCGATGATGCGCACCGGCGCATTGGCGCCCAGCGCCTCCACGCAGGTCATGGCGATCGTGTAGGGCTCCTCGCCGGTGGAGGCGGCGTTGCACCAGATGCGCAGGTTCTGCCCGGCGCGCGCCTTGAGGTCGGCCAGCAGGGAAACGAAATGGTGCTCCTCGCGGAAGAACGAGGTGAGGTTGGTGGTCAGGCAGTTGACGAACTCCTGCCATTCCTGCTCGGCGGCGGCGCCGGTGGCGCTCTGCAGCCATTGCAGGTAGCGGGCGAAGGAGGTCTGGCCCGTCTCGCGCAGGCGGCGCGAGAGGCGGCTGTAGACCATCGCCTGCTTGCCGGCATGCAGGCTGATGCCGGCGCGCTGGTAGATGAGGGCGCGCACGCGCTCGAAGTCCTCGGCACCGAAGGCGAATTCCTGGTCCCCGCCGGGTTGGGCCAGGCTGCGCAGGGCGGCCAGTTCGGCAGGAAGTGCAGCGCTCATGAAGGCTCCAGGGTTGAACGGTTGAACGCATCCGCACCGCGGGCAACGCGGTTCGGACGTGTTGGGTATATCGGCCAGGAGTCTGCGGAGCTTGAGGTGTGTCAAACGACCGAGGTGCGCCGGAATCGAGGTGCATCTCTCATTCCTCGGGCCGGAAGCCGCTGCTAGACTGCGCCGCATCAGGCCGTCTGCAGTGAATCCGCCCCTCCATTCCGACCCCTCCGACCCGGCTGCCGCGCCGTCGCCGGCCGCGCCTTTCCGACAGGAAGAGGGCCCGCAACGGCTCAACCTGGCGCCCGCGCTGCAGTTGCTGGCCCAGTCGGGGCACCGCCTGGACAACGCCGGCCCCGAAGGTTCGGCCGCCTGGCTTCAGGCCGTGGTCGACGCCTTGTGCGACCTCTCCAGCCGCGATCCGCTCACCGGGCTCGCGAACCGCCGGCATTTCGAGCTGGCGCTGTCGCGCGAGATCGACCGCGTGGCCCGCGTGGGAGAACCTGCCCTGGTGCTGGCCGTCGACATCGACCGCTTCAAGCAGGTCAACGACACCCACGGCCATGCCGCGGGCGACCAGGTCATCCGCTTCGTCGGCGACGCGCTCCTCGACTGCGTGCGCCCCATGGACACGGTGGCCCGCTACGGTGGCGAGGAATTCGCCGTCATCCTGCCCAACTGCCCGCCTGCCTTCGGCCAGGCCGTGGCCGAGCGCATCCGTCGCAAGGTGGAACGAGGCAGCGTGCGGCTGCCCACGCAGCAGGACCTGGCCGTGACGATCAGCATCGGTGGCGCCTTCGCACCACAGTGGGTGCGATCGTCCATCGCGCTGTGGATGGAGCGGGCCGATCGCCAGCTCTACCGGGCCAAGGCCGAGGGCCGCAACCGCGCCTGCCTGGAGCAACCGCCGGTGTCCATGGTCACCGCAGAAGAAAAGGGGCTGCTGTTCGGCACGTCCCAGTTCCACGACTTCGACTCCCAACCATGACAACGCCCACCACCTCCTCCAGCCCGCTCGCGGCGAGCGCAGGCAAGCGGGCGCGCATCGTGGCCGTGACCAGCGGCAAGGGCGGCGTGGGCAAGACCTTCGTGTCCGCCAACCTGGCCGCGGCGCTGGCCCGCATGGGCGAGCGTGTGCTCGTCCTGGATGCCGATCTCGGACTGGCCAACCTCGATGTGGTCCTGAACCTGTCGCCCAAGATCACCCTGCACGACGTCTTCACCGGCCGGGCGCAGCTGGCCGACGCCATCCTGCCGGCGCCGGGCGGTTTCTCGGTGCTGCTGGCCGGGTCCGGCCTCGTCGAGTACTCACGCCTCACGCCCGAAGTGCGCGACCAGCTGCTCGAGATCATCGAGACCGTCGCGCCTCGCTTCGACCGCATCATCATCGACACCGGCGCCGGCATCTCCGACGTGGTGTTGTACGCCGTGTCGCTGGCCGACGAGGTGCTGGTCGTGGCCACGCCCGAGCCGACATCCCTCACCGACGCCTATGCCACCATCAAGGTGCTGGCCACCCAGCAACAGCGGCATGCCGTGCTGATGGTCGTGAACCAGGTCGGCCGCGCGGGCGAGGGGCGTGCCATCCGCAGCCAGCTGCAGCAGGTGGTCGATCGCTTCGTCACACCGATGCTGGCCGCGCCCGCCCAACCGTTCCGACTCGAGCTGATCGGCGAGATTCCTTCCGACCCCTCGGTGCGCGAAGCGGTGCAGAAACGCCAGTTGATGATCGAGACTTTCCCCGGGTGCGAAGCCGCCAAGGCCATCGTCGCCATGGCCACCCGCCTGTCCAGCCCCTGATGTCTGCTCCCTACGACACCCCCTTCGAATGGATCGGCGGCGAGTCCGCCGTGCGCGCGCTCGCCGACCGCTTCTACGACCTGATGGACCTGGAACCCGGCTACGTCGGCATCCGTGCATTGCACCCGCCTTCGCTGGACGACTCCCGGCAGAAGTTCTTCTGGTTCCTCTGCGGGTGGCTCGGCGGACCGGCGCACTACGTCGAGCGCTTCGGCCATCCGCGGCTGCGTGCGCGGCACATGCCGTTCACCGTGGGCCTGCGCGAACGCGACGAATGGCTCGCCTGCATGGCCCAGGCCATGGAAGAACTCGGTGTCGACCCCGATCTGCGCGCCCGGCTGAACGACTCCTTCTTCAAGACGGCCGACTTCATGCGCAACCGCGGCGGCTGAGCGCCGGTCCCTCGTCCGGCGACGCCGACGAGGAGACGATATGCTGCGGGATGCCAGCCAGCCGCCCATCCCTGCCCGCAAGGGACCCCCACCGCCATTCCTTCCTCTCCGGCGGCGGCCGGATGGGCGCGCTGATGCGGGCGCAGGACTGGGCCGCCACGCCGATGGGACCGCCGGACGGCTGGCCCCAGTCGCTGCGATCGATGCTGTCGGTGTGCCTCAACTCCCCGGTGCTCGGCACCGTCCTGTGGGGCCCCGAGTTGCGCATGCTCTACAACGACGCCTACATCCCTTCCATGGCGGACCGGCATCCCGCCGCGCTCGGTCGGCCGGTGGCCGAGGTCTGGGACAGTGCGTGGGAGCAGGTTGCGCCGGCGTTCATGCACGCCATGGCCACGGGCGAAGGTTTTTCGCAGCGCCATGTCGAGCTGCCCATGATGCGGCGCGGTCGAGCCGAGGTGACGTGGTGGGATTTCAGCGCCTCGCCCATCCGTGGCGAGACCGGTGAGATCGTCGGGTTGTTCAACCAGGGCTTCGAGATCACCGAGTCGGTCCTGGCGGCGCGGCGCGCGGCGGAGGAGGCGGCACGGCAGCGGCTGATCTTCCAGCAGATGCCCGGATTCGTCGGCCTCATGAAAGGACCCGAGCACGTCTACGAGTACGTGAACGACGCGTTCGTCCACATCGCGGGTGATCGCCCGCTGGTGGGCCAACGCTTCAAGGACGCCTTTCCGGAGCTGGCCACGCAGGGGTTCCACGCGCTGGTCGACGACGTCTACCGCAAGGGGGAGGCGTTCTCGGCCCAGGGACTGCGCATTCGCCTGACCGGTGAAACCGAGGACCGCTACGTCGACCTGCTCTACCAGCCCGTCCGGGACGAGCATGGCACGGTGGCCGGCATCTTCACCGGTGGCTACGACATCACCGAACGGGTTCGCCTCGAGCGCCGCCGCGATGCGCTGGCCGCGTTGACCGACCGCCTGGCCGGCGCTGGCCAGGCGGGCTATGAGGGCGCACGGATCGTGGGCATGAACCTGCAGGCCAGCCGGGCGGCCTACGGGACCGTGCAGCACGACACCGGAGAACTGGACGTCGCGCGTGACTGGGTCGCCGATGGTGTGGAGTCGCTGGCCGGCATCACGCCGCTGGCCGCCTACGGCGAGCACATCGACGCCCTGCGGCGCGGCGAGGCAACGGTGGTGCAGGACGTCCGGCTCGATCCGGGTGTGCCGGACCCCGAGTCGGCGTCGGCCCTGGAGGCGCTGCACGCCCGGTCCTTCGTCAACGTGCCGGTGCTCGAAGGCGGACGCCTGGTGGCGGTCCTCTTCGTGCACGATGAGCGGGCGCGGCACTGGACCGCCGAGGAACTGGCCTTCATGCACGAGGCTGCGTCACGAACGCGCACGGCGGTCGAGCGGGCCGCCGCCGAGGCCGAGCTGCGATCGAACGAGGAGCGCTACCGGTTGCTGAACGCCGAGCTGGCCGAGGCCAGCCGCATGAAGGACGAGTTCCTGGCCACGCTCGCCCATGAACTGCGCAATCCCCTGGCCCCGGTGCGCAATGCACTGGCGCTTCAGCGGCTGCGCGGGGACGAGCCGGCGGTCATCGCGCAGACCCGGGCCCTCATGGAGCGACAGTTGCAGCACATGGTCCGGCTGATCGATGACCTGCTGGACCTGTCGCGCTTGAGCCGGGGCACGGTGGAGCTGCAGACCGAGCGGGTGTCACTGGCTTCGGCCATCAGCCTGGCCATCGATGCGAGCCGCCCCTTCATCGAACAGGCCTCGCATGAACTTTCGCTGACGCTGCCGGGCGAGGACCTGGTGGTGCTGGCCGATCCGGTGCGACTCGCGCAGGTCATCACCAACCTGCTCAACAACGCCGCCAAGTTCACACCTACCGGCGGCCGGCTGTCGGTCTCGCTCGAACGGGAAGGCGAGTGGGCGCTGATGCGGGTGGCTGACAACGGCATCGGCCTGCGCGCCGACCAGCTCGACCGCATCTTCAACATGTTCGAGCAGGTCGATCGATCGCACGCCCAGGTCAGCGGCGGGCTGGGCATCGGCCTCACGCTGGTGCGCCGCCTCGTCGAGGCCCAGGGCGGCCGCGTGGACGCCCGGAGCGAGGGCCTGGGCCTCGGCAGCGTGTTCCTCGTGCGGCTGCCGATCGCCGCGCCATTGACCGCCAGCCGGGCAGGAGCAGGGGCGGAGAGCGGGGTGGCGGCCGCACGTGGCCTGGCGCAACGCGTGCTGATTGCCGACGACAACGAAGACGCCGCACAGAGCCTCGCCATGTTGATGGAAATCGCGGGCCACGAAACCCGGGTCGTCTCCGACGGGGCGAGTGCCGTCGCCATGGCGCGCGAGTTCCGGCCGCATGCCGCCATCCTCGACATCGCGATGCCGATCCTGGATGGGCTCTCCGCCGCAAGGTCGATCCGGGCCGATGCCGCGGGCGGTGACGTCTTGCTCATCGCGCTCAGCGGGTTCGGCCAGGAAGCGGACCGTCAACGGTCCACCGAGGCCGGATTCGACGCGCACCTGGTCAAGCCGGTGGACCATGGTGACGTCGAACGCCTGCTGCTTGCTCATGCCGGGTACGGCCGTCGCCCGGCGCCGACTGCGGACTCGGCGCCTTGACGGCGCGTCGTCCCGGGTCGCTCCGGGTCAGCGTGTCGAGGCGCCCGCCTCGAACCAGCGCTTCAGCAGGTCGCGCTCGGCGTCGGTCATGCCCGTCGCGTTGTTGAGCGGCATCTGCCGCAGCGTCACGACCTGCTGGTGCACTTGCACGGCATGGCGCGCCACCGAAGCGGCGTCGTCCAGGGCGATTCCCTTGTTGGCAAGGCCGGCGTTGTGGCAACCGATGCAGCGCTCGGCAAGCACGGCCTGGACGGCGGGCCAGGTGGCCGACGTCGGCGTGGAGGCGGCGGCCTGCGGGCGTGCCGCGGGCGCCATGCCGACGATCACACCGCCCAGCAGCGCAACCCCGAACCACGCCCAACGCCACGGCACCGGCTGTCCGAAGGCCAGCGCCTTGTGACGCAGCACGAATGAGAGGCGGATGAGCGCACCGGCCAGCATCACCAGCACCAGCCAGAACCAGTTGTGGGGCGACCCATGCAGGAAACCGAAATGGTTGCTGAGCATCGCGATCAGCACCGGCAGGGTGAAGAAGGTGTTGTGGACGCTGCGCTGCTTGCCGCGGCGTCCATGCACCGGGTCGACCGGCTGGCCGGCGCGCAGCGCGGCCACCACCTTCCGCTGGCCGGGGATGATCCAGAAGAACACGTTGCCGCTCATGGTCGTGGCGAGCATGGCCCCCACGAGCAGATAGGCGGCCCGCCCGGCGAAGAGCTGGCAGGCGAGCCAGGCGGAGGCGACCACGAGCACGAAGACGAGCGCGCCGACCACCCTGTCCCCGTGGGCACGCTGGCCGAAGAGCCGGCAGATGAGGTCGTACAGCGCCCAGAAGCCCGCCAGCAGGCCGAGGGCCGAGGCCACCGCGGCCGCAGGCGACCAGTCATGCACCGTGCGGTCGATCAGGAAGGTGCTCGCGTTGAAGAGATAGAGCACGGTGAACAGGGCGAATCCGGTCAGCCACGTGGAATAGCTCTCCCACATCGACCAGTGCAGACGCTCGGGCAGCGTCCGGGGAGACACCGGGTACTTCTGCTGGTGGTAGAACCCACCGCCATGCACGGCCCACAGTTCGCCGCCGATGCCCTTGTCACGGGCCGAAGGGTCCGCCGGCGGCGTCAGGCTGTTGTCGAGCGCGACGAAGTGGAACGAGGCGCCGATCCATGCCACGGCGGTGATGACGTGCGCCCAGCGCAGCAGCAGGTTGAGCCAGTCAAGCAGGTAGACGTCCATCAGCGGCGCGCTCGTTTTGTATACAGAATCGGCGACGCCGCTCAGCTGCCGCGGTAGGTGGTGTAGGACCAGGGGCTGGCGAGGAGCGGCACGTGGTAGTGGGGCTGCAGGGCGTCCATGCCGAATTCGATCGGCACCTCTTCAAGAAAGGGTGGCTCGGCCAGCGTCGCACCGCGCCCGCGGAAGTAGGCGGCCACCTGAAACACAAGACGGTATCGGCCGGGACGGAACGCGTTGGCATCGAGCATCGGGCCGCCCGCCCGCCCATCGGCGTCGAGCGTGACCTCGCGCAGCAGCACGGCGCTGGCGCCATCCAGGCGATAGAGGGCGACCTGCATGCCTGCGGCAGGGCAGCCGTTCATCGTGTCGAGCACATGGGTGGTGAGTTGGGCCATCGTCGGTCGACACCGGGGGTTGCAGCAGTCTCAAAAGTGTATACAGTTTGTGTGCCCACGCAAGCCCGCTCCAGAGCGCTGCCCGCCCATGCCCCGAACCGGCCCTGTTCCCCGCAAATCGCGTGCCCCGGCCTTGTCCGTGGTGCCCGGCCCCGGTGCGTCCGGCCGCGACATCGCGCAGCGCATCATCGACGCCATCACGGCCGCCATCGTCGAGCGCCGCCTGATGCCCGGCACGCGGCTCGCAGAACAGAAGATCGCCGACATCTTCAAGGTTTCACGCACCATCGTGCGGCAGGCGCTGCACCAACTCAGCCGCGACAAGCTCATCACGCTCGAGAAATCCCGCGGCGCGCGCGTGGCCCAGCCCAGCGTGGAGGAGGCAAGACAGGTGTTCGAGGTGCGCCGCATGCTCGAAGGCGCGATGATTCGCCGTGTCGCCGCCGGCCTCTCCGCCGAGCAGGTCGCCCTGCTGCGCCGCCATCTCGAGGCGGAGCGCGCGGCGGTGCAGCGCACTGATGTGCCCGGCCGCACGCGGCTGCTCGCCGACTTTCATGTCACGCTGGCCAGGCTGCTCGGCAACGACACCCTCGCCGACATCCTGCGTGACCTTCTCTCGCGCAGTTCGCTCATCTCGCTCATGTACCAGTCGGCCCATTCGGCCGAGCACTCCTGGGCCGAGCATGTGGCCATCGTCGACGCCATCGAGCGCCGCGACGCCCGAGCGGCGGAGCGACTGATGGTCTCGCACCTGGAGCACGTGGAACACAACCTGCAGACCCTGCCGCGCGTGCCTGACCTCGCCGCCGTGCTGCGGCCCCATCCAGAAAGCCAATGACCACCTCCGCCGACCTGCCTGCTTCCGCTCCCGGCCCTGCGCCGGCGTACCCGCGCGACCTTGTCGGCCACGGCCGCCACCCGCCGCACGCGCGTTGGCCCGGCGGCGCACGCATCGCCGTGCAGTTCGTGCTGAACCACGAGGAGGGCGGCGAGAACAACGTCCTGCATGGTGACCCGGCCTCCGAGACCTTCCTGTCCGAGATCATCGGCGCGCAGGCGTATCCCGACCGCCACCTGAGCATGGAGTCCATCTACGAATACGGCACACGCGCCGGCGCATGGCGGCTGTTGCGGGAGTTCGAGCGTCGCGGTTGGCCGCTCACCATCTTCGGCGTGGGGATGGCCCTGCAGCGCCATCCGGAGCTGACCCGTGCCTTCGTGGAGGGGGGGCACGAGATCGCCAATCACGGTTGGCGCTGGATCCACTACCAGCAGATGCCGCCCGCCGAGGAGCGCGAGCACATGGCGCTCAGCACCCGCGTCATCCGCGAGCTGACGGAGGGCGCCTGGCCGCTCGGGTGGTACACCGGCCGCGACAGCCCCAACACCCGCCGGCTGCTGGCCGACCAAGGCGGCTACGAGTACGACAGCGACTACTACGGCGACGACCTGCCGCTGTGGATGCCGGTGCTGCGCAGCGATGGCGTCACCGAACAGCGGCTGGTGGTGCCGTACACGCTCGACACCAACGACATGCGCTTCGCCTCGCCGCAAGGCTTCAACACGGGCGACCACTTCTTCCAGTACCTGCGCGACGCCTTCGATGTGCTCTACGAGGAGGGTGATCCCGAAGGCCTGGACCGGCCCAAGATGCTCAGCATCGGCATGCACTCCCGCCTGCTCGGGCGCCCGGGCCGCTTCAAGGGCCTGGTGCGGTTCCTCGACCATGTGCAGCAGCATCCGCAGGTCTGGGTGTGCCGCCGCATCGACATCGCGCGCCACTGGCGAGCGCATCACCCCGCACCGCAGGATGCTTCATGACCCTCGACGCTCTCAACGCCGCGCCGCGTGATGCGGCGGTGCAATGGCTGCAAGGCCTGTACGAACTGTCGCCCTGGGTGGCGGAGGCCGTCGTCGATGAGCGGCCCTTCGCGAGTGCCGCGCAGTTGAAGTACCTCATGGCCCGTGCGGTGCGCGAGGCGCCTCGCGAGGCGCAGCTCGCCCTGTTGCGGGCGCACCCCGAACTGGCCGGCCGTCTGGCAGAGGAGGGCGGGCTGACCGCCGAGTCGGCCCAGGAGCAACGGCGGGCGGGCCTCACGGCCTGCTCGCCCGAGGAACTGCAATGGCTGCGCGACTTGAACGCCGCCTACCGGGCCCGGTTCGGCTGGCCCTTCATCGTGGCCGTGCGGGGCCCGCGCGGCACGGGCCTCTCGCGCCAGGAGATCATCGCCACCTTGGAGCGGCGCCTGGCGGCGCATCCGGACGCGGAGTTCGGCGAGTGCCTGCGTCAGGTGCACCGCATCGCCGAACTGCGGCTGAATGACAAGCTGGGCATCGAGCCGCACCTCGGCCACCAGGTGTGGGACTGCGCCGAGCTGCTGGCCCGGCATACCGACCCGGGGTTCGAACCGCTCGGCCAGCTCACCGTCACCTACCTCACGCCGGCCCACCTCGATTGCCAGGCGCAGCTTCAGCGCTGGATGAGCGACTGCGGGTTCGACGAGGTGGGTGTCGATGCCGTGGGCAACGTGGTCGGGGTCTACCACGGCACAAGCCCCGAGGCTCCGCGTCTGCTGACGGGCAGCCATTTCGACACCGTGCGCAACGCCGGCCGCTACGACGGCCGGCTGGGCATCTTCGTGCCGATGGCCGCCGTGCGCGAGCTCCACCTGCGGGGACGCCGGTTGCCCTTCGCCATCGAGCTCGTCGCCTTCGCCGAGGAAGAAGGGCAGCGCTTTCCGGCAACCTTCCTCGCGTCCAGCGCGGTGACGGGCCGCTTCGATCGCGGCTGGCTCCAGCAGCGAGATGCCGGCGGCCATACCTTGGCCGAGGCCATGGCCGAGGCCGGGCTGGATGTCGATGGCATCGACGCCGTGCGCCGCGATCCCGCACGCTACCTCGGCTTCGTGGAGGTGCACATCGAGCAGGGGCCGGTGCTGACCGAGCTCGACTTGCCGCTCGGCGTGGTGAGCTCCATCAACGGGAGCGTGCGCTATCGCGGCGAGGTGACCGGTGTCGCGAGCCACGCCGGCACCACGCCCATGGACCGCCGTCGCGATGCGGCGTTGGCAGTGGCCGAGCTCGCGCTCTACGTCGAGCAGCGCGCGTCGGCCCAGCCCGATGTGGTCGGCACCATCGGCATGGTGGACGTGCCCGACGGTTCGATCAACGTGGTGCCGGGCCGCTGCCGGTTCAGCCTCGACTTGCGGGCCGGCACCGATGCGGCACGTGACGCCCTGGCCGCCGACGTGCTGGCCGCCCTGCACGGGATCGTGGAGCGGCGAGGCCTGCGTGTGCAGATCGAGGAGACCTTGCGGGCCGCCGCCGCGCCGTCGGACGCCGCCTGGCAGCTGCGCTGGGAGTCGGCCGTGCTGGCCACCGGCGTGCCGGTGTTCCGCTTGCCGAGCGGGGCCGGCCACGACGCGATGAAGCTGCACGAGATCATGCCGCAGGCCATGCTGTTCGTGCGCGGCGGCAATGGCGGCATCAGCCACAACCCGCTCGAGACCGTCACCAGCGACGACGCGCAGTTGGCCGTCGTTGCCTTCCAGCACCTCATCGACCAGCTGGCCCAGGCCATGCCCACGCCATGACGCTTCCCTTCGACGCCCTCGACACCTGGATCGACGCCCACTTCGACGAGGAGGTGGCCTTCCTGCAGCAGCTCGTGCGCGTGCCGACCGACACACCGCCCGGTGACAACGCACCGCACGCGGAGCGCACGGCGGCCCTGCTGGCCGGGTTCGGTCTTGTCGCCGAAGCGCACCCGGTGCCGGCCGACACCGTGCGGGCGGCGGGCCTCGGGTCCATCACCAACCTGATCGTCCGGCGCCGCTACGGGCCCGGCCCCACGATTGCGTTGAACGCCCATGGCGACGTGGTGCCGCCGGGAGAAGGGTGGACGCACGATCCGTATGGGGGTGAAGTGGTCGACGGCCGCCTGTACGGCCGCGCCGCCGCGGTCAGCAAGAGCGATTTCGCCACCTTCACCTTCGCCCTGCGGGCGCTCGAGTCGCTCGGGCTGCCGCTCAAGGGCGGGCTCGAGTTGCACTTCACCTATGACGAGGAATTCGGCGGCGAACTCGGCCCCGGTTGGTTGCTCGCGCAGGGGCTCACCCGGCCGGATTACGTGGTGGCCGCCGGCTTCAGCCACCAGGTGGTGACGGCCCACAACGGCTGCCTTCAGCTGGAGGTGACGGTGCACGGCCGGGCTGCTCACGCCGCCATTCCGGACACCGGCATCGATGCGCTGCAGGCTGCCGTGCACATCCTCCAGGCCCTGTATGCACTCAACGAGGTGCACCGCGGCATCCGTTCGACGGTGCCTGGCATCGCGCACCCCTACCTGAACGTCGGGCGCATCGAGGGCGGCAGCAACACGAACGTGGTGCCGGGCAAGGTGGTGCTGCGGCTCGACCGCCGCATGATCCCGGAGGAGACACCGACCGAGGTGGAAGCCGCGGTGCGGCGTGTCATTGCAGAGTCCGCTGCGGGCTGCCCGGGCGTGACGGTCGAGGTGCGGCGGCTGCTGCTGGCGCATCCGCTCAAGCCCTTGCCGGCGAACCGACCGCTGGTGGACGCGCTGCGTCGCCATGCCGAGGCCCTGTTCGGCGAGCCGGTGCCGGAGCAGGGCACGCCGCTCTATGCCGATGCGCGCCTCTACGGAGAGCACGGCATCCCGGCGGTGATCTACGGCGCAGGGCCACGCACCTTGCTCGAATCGAACGCCAAGCGGGCAGACGAGCATGTCGTGCTCGACGACCTGCGAGGGGCCACCAAGGTGGTGGCGCGCACGCTGCTGGAGCTGCTGTCGGCGACGTGAGCCCCGGCCGGCGCCGGCTCGGGCCTCAGTAGCTGCGGCCGCCTTTGTACTGCGCCGTCGTGCGGGCCTCGCGCTGGGTGGCGCGGTCGATGGCGGCGAAGGCGCGCGCAGCATGGGCGTGGCAGATCGCCAGTCCGAGGGCATCGGCGGCATCCTTGCCGGGCAGGCCCGGCAGCTGCAGCAGCCGCATCACCATCTCCTGGATCTGCGCCTTCTGCGCCTGGCCATGGCCGGCGATCGCCTTCTTCATCTGGACCGCGGTGTACTCCGACACAGCCAGCCCGCCGGCCACCAGGCCGGTGATCGCGGCCCCACGGGCCTGGCCCAGCAGCAGCGTGCTCTGCGGATTCACGTTGACGAACACGATCTCGATGGAAGCGCAGGTGGGTTGGTAGCGTTCGGTGATCTCGCGCACGCCGTCGAAGATGATCTTCAGCCGGGCGGGCAGGAGGCCGGCGTCGACGGCATCGGTCTTGATGGTGCCGCTGGCCACGTAGTGCAGCTGGGTGCCTTCGACATCGATGACGCCGAAGCCGGTGGTC
This sequence comes from Rhizobacter sp. LjRoot28, assembly GCF_964253025.1. Lineage (NCBI taxonomy): Bacteria > Pseudomonadati > Pseudomonadota > Betaproteobacteria > Burkholderiales > Sphaerotilaceae > Rhizobacter > Rhizobacter sp. LjRoot28. Next base: position 3,176,033 of record NZ_CAXUQC020000001.1, on the reverse strand, counting down.
CGCAGCGCAGGGTCAATGCCGAGGACTCTCATGCGCCGAAATACCAGCGGACGGAGTGGAAGAACACCGGTGCGGCAAAGCACAGGGCGGCCACCCGGTCGAGCAGGCCGACGGCGCCGGTGACCGAGCCCTTGCCCCAGCGCTTGACGCCCGCGTCGCGCTTCATCGCCTTCACGACCAGCTCACCGAGGGTGCCGCAGCCGGCCGCGATGGCGCCGATCAGAAAGGCCTGTGGCGGCTTGAACGGCGTGACCCAGTAGAGCAGGCCGCCCACGAGGCCACCGGCCAGGGCGCCTGTGCCCCAGGCACGCCACGAGAAGCTGCGACTGATGTGACGGGCCACCGGGCGGCGCCGCATGCGGCGGCTGGCAAGACCCTGGGCCACCTGCGCGACGGCCACGACGAGGACGATGTACAGCACGAGGAAGGCGCCGCGCTGCTCATAGCCGCGAAAGCTCAGCAGCAGCAGCGCGGGAGCATGGCTCATGCCGTACACGCAGACCATGGTGCCCCACTGGATCTTGGCCGTGCGCTCGAGAAAACGCGTGGGGTCGTTGCCCAGGGCGGCCAGGATGGGCAGCGCCGCGAAGGCATACACCGGGATGAAGACCGAGAAGAGGTTGAACGCCCGGCCGCCGGCCAGCACGTACTGCAGCGGCAGCACGACGAAGAACGCCGCGAGCAGGGCGCGGTGATCCGCCCGGCGGGTGTGGGTGAGGGTGATGTACTCGCGAAACACCAGGAACGACACCACGGCGAAGAGCAGGGTGGCGACCACCGCGCCGAGCGCCCAGGAGATCCAGAACAGCACCGTGCCGATCCACACGGCGCGCAGGTCGCCCACGAGGCGGTCGTGCAGAGCACGTCGTTCCGGCGTCATGTCGCGCAGGGAGCGCATCATGATGGCGATGCTGGCGAGGGTGAGCACGCCGAAGATGGTCACGAAGAGCAGGCCCACCTGCTCGGTGACGGTGAGCTGCCGCAGCGCGCCCATCAGGCGGCCTCCTTCTTCAGCGCCAGCACCGCGTCACGGGCGCGGCTCAGGAAGTTGCGCTTGTCCTCGCCGGGCTCCAGCCGGACCGGTGCGCCGAAGGTGACCGAACAGAGGATCGGCACCGGTACCACCTCGCCCTTGGGCATGACCCGCTGCACGTTGTCGATCCAGGTCGGGATGAGGTAGACGTCCGGGAATTGCTCGGCCAGGTGGAACAGGCCGGCCTTGAATGCCGCCGGATCGCCCTTGTTGCCGCGGGTGCCTTCCGGGAAGATCACCAGCGAGTCGCCGTTGCGCAGCGCTTCGGCGAGCGGCTCGAGCGGGTCTTCGTCCTCGCTGCGCGTGCGGCTCACGTAGACGGCATTGAACACCTCGCGGGTGATCCAGTGCTTGAGCGGCGAGGCGGTCCAGTAGTCCCGTGCGGCGATGGGCCGCGTATGCGCCCGCAGGTCGCGGGGCAGGGCGGCCCAGATCAGCACCCAGTCGAAGTGGCTCTGGTGGTTGGCGAAGTAGATGCGCTGCTCGGCCTTGGGCGAGCAGCCGTGCCAGTGGCCCTGGGCCCCCGTGATGAGGCGGGCCAGGGTGGAGAGGGCGAGGCCAACGGCTTCTGCACGTGTCATGAAGCCGATGTTACCGATGCCTCAATGACGGAAGTGGCGCACGCCCGTGAGCACCATCACGATGCCACGCTCGTTGGCAGCGGCTATCACCTCGTCGTCACGCATGCTGCCACCCGGCTGGATGACGGCCGTGGCGCCCGCGTCCACCACCACGTCCAGTCCGTCGCGGAACGGGAAGAAGGCGTCGCTTGCCACCGCCGAGCCTTGCAGGGTCAGCCCGGCGTTCTCGGCCTTGATGCTGGCAATGCGGGCGGAATCGATGCGGCTCATCTGGCCGGCGCCCACGCCGAGCGTCATGCCGCCGCCGCAGAAGACGATGGCGTTGCTCTTCACGTACTTGGCGACCTTCCAGGCAAACAGCAGGTCGGTCAGTTGCTCGGGCGTCGGCTGCTTGCTGCTCACGACCTTCAGCTCGGAGGTGGCGAGCTCGCGGTTGTCGGCGGTCTGCATCAGCAGGCCGGAGCCGACCCGCTTGACGTCCTGCAGGTTGCGGCCCTGGTCCCAGGCGGTGGCCCCGCCCGGCGGCAGCGCGATCTGCAGCACCCGGGTGTTGGGCTTGGAGGCGAACAGCGCGAGCGCTTCTGGCGTGAACGACGGCGCGATCAACACTTCGACGAACTGCTTGGCCACGAGCGCAGCGCCAGCGGCATCCAGCTCGGTGTTGAAGGCGATGATGCCGCCGAAGGCGGAGGTGGAGTCGGTCTTGAAGGCCTTGCCATACGCCTCGGCGGCGTTGGCGCCCACGGCGACGCCGCAGGGGTTGGCATGCTTGACGATCACGCAGGCCGGTGTGTCGAAGCTCTTCACGCACTCCCAGGCGGCGTCGGCGTCGGCGATGTTGTTGTACGAGAGCTCCTTGCCCTGCAGCTGGCGCGCTGTGACGAGCGAACCCGGAGCGGGGTGCAGGTCGCGGTAGAACGCGGCGCTCTGGTGCGGGTTCTCGCCATAGCGCAGGTCCTGCAGCTTCACGAAGCGGGCGTTGCTCTGGGCGGGATACTCGCTGCGGGTCGGCGTGCCTTCGCCTTCGTAGGTCAAGGCGGACAGGTAGTCGCTGATGGCCGCGTCGTAGTTCGAGATGCGGTTGAACGCCGCCACCGACAGGGCGAACTTCGTCTTCGTGCTGACGCTGCCGCCGGCCTTGAGCTCGGCCAGCACGCCGGCGTACTGGGAAGCGTCGGTCAGCACCGCCACGTCCTTCCAGTTCTTGGCTGCCGAGCGCACCATCGCCGGGCCGCCGATGTCGATGTTCTCGATGGCGTCTTCCAGGGTGCAGCCGGGCTTGGCCACGGTCGATTCGAACGGGTACAGGTTCACGACCAGCAGATCGATGGTCGGGATGCCGTGCTGGGCGATGGCCGCCATGTGCTCGGGCAGGTCGCGGCGGGCCAGCAGGCCACCGTGGATCTTCGGGTGCAGCGTCTTGACGCGGCCATCGAGCATCTCGGGAAAGCCGGTGTGGTCGGCGACTTCGGTGACGGGCAGGCCGGCATCGGCGAGCAGCTTGGCGGTGCCGCCGGTCGAGAGCAGCTTGATGCCCAGGGCGTGCAGTTCGCGGGCGAAGTCGAGGACGCCGGTCTTGTCGGAGACGGAAAGGAGGGCTTGCATGGAGAGCTTTCGGAAGTGGGTCTCACCACGGGGGGCGAGACAGGCGCCCGGCAGGGCCGGGTTGGCGCGCGGGGCGAAGCGCCCCGACGCGTCACTTGATCATCTTGTGGTCGAGCAGCTTGCGCCGCAGGGTGTTGCGGTTGATGCCGAGCCATTCGGCGGCCTTGCTCTGGTTGCCGTCGGCCTGCTTCATGACGACGTCGAGCAGCGGGCGCTCGGTGACCTTCAGCATCATTTCGTACATGGCCGTGGGTTCCACGCCGCGCAGGTCCTTGAAGTAGGCCTCCAGGCTGTCGCGGATGCACTCCTCGATGTGCTTCCTGCTCATCGTGCCTCCGTGGGAAACGCTCCCCAGTGTTGGTTTGTCATGTCGTGTGTTCTTCTTCGGTTGCGGTAGGCACCCCGCCGGCGTTCGTGGGCAGACGCGGGTGCTGACCGGCCAGTTCGTCGAACCAGTCGGTCACGGCCCGGACCTGCGTGTCGCAGGTCTCGAGCGTGTTCATGAAGCGGCGGAAGGACTCGCCGCCGGGCAGGGCGCGCACCGCCCAGCCGATGTGCTTGCGCGCCGTGCGCACGCCGGCGTACTCGCCATAGAGGCCGTAGTGGTCGAGCAGGTGCTCGAGCAGCCAGGCCTTCGCCTCGGCGGTGTTCGGCGGCGGCAGGTGCTCGCCGGTCGCGAGGAAGTGGCCGATCTCGCGGAAGATCCAGGGCCGGCCCTGCGCGGCCCGGCCGATCATCAAGGCGTCGGCGCCGGTTCGGGCGAGGACGTCGCGCGCCTTCTCCGGGGAATCGATGTCGCCGTTGGCCACCACCGGGATGCGCAGCGCCTGCTTCACCGCGGCGATGGTGTCGTACTCGGCCTGGCCGGTGTAGCCCTGCTCGCGGGTGCGGCCGTGCACCGTGACCATGGCGACGCCTGCCTGTTCGGCGGCCCGGGCGATGGCCACGGCGTTGCGCTCGGTGTTGCACCAGCCGGTGCGCATCTTGAGGGTGACCGGCACGCCGCGCGGGGCACAGGCCGCCACCACCGCTTCCACGATCTGAAGCGCGAGCGGCTCGTCCTGCATCAGGGCGGACCCGGCCCACTTGGTGCACACCTTCTTGGCCGGGCAGCCCATGTTGATGTCGATGATCTGGGCGCCGTTGTCGATGTTGTACGCGGCCGCCTCGGCCATCATGCCCGGTTCGGTGCCGGCGATCTGCACGGCGATGGGCGCCACTTCGCCGTCATGGTTGGCGCGGCGCGAGGTCTTGAGGCTCGTCCACAGCTCGCGCCGGGACGTCACCATCTCGCTCACGGCGTATCCCGCGCCCAGCCGCTTGCACAGCTGGCGGAACGGCCGGTCCGTCACCCCGGCCATGGGGGCGGCGAACAGGCGGTTCGGCAGGGAAATGGGGCCGATGTTCATGGCGCGCAGCGGGCGAAAGGGGGGTGGGGTCTGCCGAAAAAAGAGGCAGAGTATAGCCGCTGGCGGCAGGGGGCCGGACGACATTTCCGACTGCGCATAATGCCCCGCCATGGACACCCTGATCGAGTCGATGAAGGCGGTGCTGCTGGTGCCCGCCTACGGCCTCGGGGGGCTCTTCGTTTCCGCCTTCGTGTCGGCGACGCTGCTGCCGTTCGGGTCCGAGGCGGTGCTCTTCGGCCTGCTGCGCCTCGACCCGTCGCTGCTCTGGCCGGCGCTGGCCACGGCCACCCTCGGCAACACCCTGGGAGGCGCCGTCACCTGGTGGATGGGGCGGGGCGCCGAGCGCGCCTACGAGCGCCTGGCCGACGCGCCCCGCCACGATCGCGGCCTGCGCTGGCTCACCCGCTTCGGGCCCAAGGCCTGCCTTCTCGCGTGGGTGCCGGTGGTGGGGGACCCGCTGTGCGCGGTGGCGGGCTGGCTGCGCCTGCCGTTCTGGCCCTGCCTGGCCTACATGGCCGTGGGCAAGTTCCTCCGATATGCGTCCTTGACCGCGTTCACTGCGTGGCTGTAGCGGTGTTGGGGGGATGGCCTGTGCGCGCGGGTGTGGCACGATGGCTGCTGTGACTGAACCGATCCTGCCCCCGTGTTGATGCGCGCTCCGACCCCATCCTCCGCCAAACGGCCCGCGGCCCGTGCCACCGGCACCTGGGCCCGTGCCCGCCGATGGATCCAACGCCTGCTCGGGCGAGCGGCACGGGAACCCGAGGCCCGCACGCCGCGCCGGGCGTCCACCCTCGACAAATCTGAGCTGGAGCGCGTGCGGCAAGACCTGGCGGCGGTGCTCGACCAGCACCCCGAGTCTCGCCAGGTGATGCGCCATGCGCGCGCGCTCGAGCGCGGCCTGGAAAAGCGTGGGCGTTTCGCCCTCGACGACCTGCCCGTCAAGGTGATCCGGCGCGCGCTCGAGCAGCTCGACACCCTGGTCACCGACTGGTCGGTGGAGGGCCTCTCCACCTTGCGCTCCAAGGCCGCCGTGGCGGTGGCCGATCGCGAACGCGTCGAGAACGAACGCGACGCCGTCCGTCGCAGCGCCACCGAAGGCGAAGTGGAAGTCGAGGAGGCGAGCGTCACCACCTTCATGCGCGCGAGCGAGGAGTGGGAGCGCTCGTTCACCGGGCGCAGCGACCGCACGCCGCTCGACGAGGCCGCCGTCGAGCCCGACGCGCCGCCTGCCGGCGACAAGGCGGGTCAGGCGCCGCGCGACTGACCCGGCCGCGGCGTCACGTCAGACGCTGCGCTTGCGCACCGGCGTCTTGCGCGGCGTGGCCGCGGTTTCGCTGCGCGCTGCCGAGCGCTTGACCGGCGCGCGCTTGCTGGCCGCCCGCTTGGCCGCCGCACCCTGCGGCGCGGCCTTGGCTTCGCTCATCGCGGCCACCACGCCTTCCAGCGCGGCCAGGCGCGCCTCCAGCGCCTGCACGTAGCGCGCCGTCGGCACCCCGAGGCGTTCCAGCGCACGCGCCGTGCGGTCCTCGAAGATCGACTCGAGCTTGTCCCACTGCTGCGTGGCCTTGGCGCCCATCTCGCCCGCCATGCCGCTCATTCGGGCGCCGACGTCGCCGAACTTGTCCTCGGCAGCCGCCTGCGTCTTGCGCTGCACGGTGCTGCCTTCCTTGACGAGCGACTCGAAGACCTTGCTGCCTTCGGCCTGGGCCTTGGCGAACGCGCCCAGCCCGGCCAGCCAGATCTGCTGGGCGGAGTCGCGCACGGTGTTCACGAAATCGGGGTTGTCGGTCTTCTTCACCATCGGGGGTCCTTCGGTCGGATGAGGGCCCACTATAGGAGCGGCGTGCGGTCTTGTTTAGGGCGGCGACTCTACGCGGCGCGCTCCTTCGGTCCGCCGCGCCCTACAATTTGCCGGAGTCCCACTTTCTCCTTCTTCGGAAAGCCCGCCAAATGAACAACGAGCCCCCCGCTGCCAAGCCTGCCCCCGAGCTTGACGGCGGCCCCGACCTGTCCCACATCGCGCCGCGCGACAAGGCCGAGATCCTGGCCCAGGCGCTGCCGTACATCCGCAAGTTCCACGGCAAGACCATCGTCATCAAGTACGGCGGCAACGCCATGACCGATCCGGCCCTGCAGCAGGACTTCGCCGAAGACGTGGTGCTGCTCAAGCTCGTGGGCATGAACCCGGTGGTGGTTCACGGGGGCGGCCCCCAGATCGAGGACGCGCTTGCCAAGATCGGCAAGAAGGGCACCTTCATCCAGGGCATGCGCGTCACCGACGAGGAGACGATGGAAGTCGTCGAATGGGTGCTCGCCGGCCAGGTGCAGCAGGACATCGTGGGCCTCATCAACGTCGCAGGTGGCAAGGCCGTGGGCTTGACCGGCCGTGACGGCGGGCTCATCCGCGCCCGCAAGCTGCGCATGGTGGACCACAAGGACCCCACCCTGGTGCACGACGTCGGCCAGGTCGGCGAGATCGTCTCCATCGACCCGTCGGTGGTCAAGGCCCTGCAGGACGACCAGTTCATCCCCGTGATCTCGCCGCTCGGTTTCGGCGAGCACAACGAGAACTACAACATCAACGCCGACGTGGTCGCCGGCAAGCTGGCCGAGGTGCTCAAGGCCGAGAAGCTGATGATGCTGACCAACATCCCCGGCGTGCTCGACAAGTCCGGCCAGCTGCTCACCAACCTCTCGGCGCGCGAGATCGACGACCTCTTCGCCGACGGCACCATCAGCGGCGGCATGCTGCCCAAGATCGCCTCCGCCCTCGACGCCGCGAAGAACGGCGTCAACGCCGTCCACATCATCGACGGCCGCGTGCCGCATTCCATGCTCCTGGAGATCCTCTCGGAGCAGGCCTACGGCACGATGATCCGCAGCCACTGACTGTTGGCCCCCCAGTCGCTGGCGCTCCTGCCCCCAGGGGGCGCCACGGGTCGTCCGGGGGACCCGGACTCGCGTGTGGCTTGAGGGGCGCTTCGCTTCGCTTGCTGGGCTCGGCGGCACGGCCTTGGCACGAGGGCCTGTGTGTGCGGCGCGGGGCGGTGTTGTCGATCGAGCGCCCGCACACAAGAGCTTCTGATCAAGCAGACCTGGAGAGACGTCCTGGCTTGGCGAAGTCCTCGGCGTTCATCGCGCGTAAGACCTTCACATTACCAACGATACGAATAAGCTGAAGCTGGTGTTCAAGCGTTCTTGGTTCCTTTCTGGCGCGCCAGAAAGGGACTCGGCTGCCGGGCCGAGTCCCGGCGCGGCGGTGCCGCCGAGCCTCGTTCCCGTGAGGGACAACGGCCACGGCAAGCCGCTTCGCCTCTAAGCGGCGCGCTGCGGTCGCCGGCCGGAGATGATGAGCGCCAGGAGTTCGTCCTCGGTCGTACCCGCCGTGTCACCTTCGCCGACGAGCCGACCGTTCTTCATGACGGCGTAGCGGTCGGAGAGTTCGGTGACCTCGGCCATGTCGTGCGTGATGAGGAAGATGCCGACGCCGCTCGCCTTGAGGCGGCGCACGAGGTCGGCGACCATGGTGCGTTCGTGCGGGCCGAGGGCGGCGCAGGGCTCGTCCATGATGAGCACCCGCGCATTGAAGTGCAGCGCGCGGGAGATCGCCACCACCTGGCGCTGGCCGCCGGAGAGAAGTCGCACCGGCACGCGAATGTTCGTGAAGTTGGGGTTGAGGCGGCGGAAGACCTCGCGTGCGGCCACCTCCATCGCGTCGTCGTCCATGGTGCCCCAGCGGGTGAGCAACTCCCGGCCGAGGAACAGGTTGGCGACGCTGTCGAGGTTGTCGGCCAGGGCCAGCGTCTGGTGAATGGTCTCGATGCCCAAGGCTTGCGACGCCGCGGGCGACGCGATGCGCGCCGCGTTGCCGTTGACGACGATCTCGCCGGCGTCGATCGGGTAGGCCCCGGCCAGCATCTTCATCAAGGTGCTCTTGCCCGCGCCGTTGTGGCCGAGCAGGGCCACCACTTCGCCGGCGTTCAGGTGCAGCGACACATCGTCGACGGCGCGCACGCCGCCGAAGGCCTTGTGGATGCCGCGCAGCGCGATCAAAGGCGTTGTGGTCATGCCGCCGTCCGATCGCCGGTCCAGCGGCGGTAGAGCACGTCGAACACCACGGCGGCGATGAGCACCTGCCCGATGATGACCATGCGGGTGCCGATGCCCACGTCCAGCAGGAGGAGGCCGCTTTCGAGGAACTGGATGATGAGGGCGCCGAGCACCGAGCCCAGCACGGTGCCGCTGCCACCCGACAACGCGACGCCGCCGATCACCGCGGCCGCGATCACGTAGAGCTCCATGTTGGAGCCGAGCGAGTTGGTCCCCGCGTTCAGGCGTGCGACGGACACGACGGCAGCAACGGTGACGAGCACCGACAACAGCAGGAACAGCTTCAGGACGACCCGGCGTACCGGGATGCCCACCAGCAACGCCGCCTCCGGGTTGCCGCCAATGGCGAACACGTACCGACCGAAGCGCGTGCGTCGCACGATGAAGGCCATGCCGGCCACGACCGTGCCCCAGATGAGCACGGGAACGGGCACGCCCTGCGCCTCCGGCTTGCCGTCCAGCTGATAGGCACAGGTGAGGGCGACGAACCCGACGATGACGGCGACGAGGAACGCCCCCAGCAGCACGTCGAACCACAGCGGCCGCAACGAGAAGCCGTGACGGCCCCGGCTGCGGCGGCGCGCCGCGATGTTGTGGACCACGAGAACGGCCAGCGCCGCAGCCAGCAGCCAACTCCAGGTCGGTCCCAGTGCGCCGTCGAGTCCGCCGCCCAAGGCCAGGAAGTCGGGGTCGGTGACCGGCTGCGTCTTGCCGTCAGCCACGAGGAACGCCGCACCCCGGAAGGACATCAGGCCGCCGAGGGTAACCACGAACGACGGCACGCCGAGGAAGGCCGTGAGCCAGCCGTGGTACAGCCCGACGACGAGCGCGACCGCCAGGCCGGCCAGGGAGGCCGGCACCCAGTGCCATCCCTTGCTGTACTGCAGGAAGGCGATCAGCACGCCGACGAAGCCGAGCACCGAGCCGACCGAGAGGTCGATGTGGCGGGCCACGATGATGAGCACGACCGCGGTGGCGACGATGCCGACGACGGCGGTCTGCTGGGCCAGGTTGTAGAGGTTCTCCGGCGTGAGGAACGCGCCGCTCAGCATGTGGAAGACGACCGCCATCGCAACGAGCACGGCCGCCATCAAGGTCAGCCGCAGGTCGAGGGCGCTGATCTGCAAGTGGTTCAACATCGTGGAAAGGGGCGCAACGTCGTCGACAAGGACGTCGGCGCGCAGGCGCCGACGTCAGCGGGGTCACTTGCAGGCGGCTGGCGCCGTGGCCGCGGCCACGTTGCGGCAGAGGTCGGCCTTGCTGATCCAGCCGGCCTGCACCACGGTGTCGAGGTTGGCGGCCGTGATGGCCACCGGCTTGAGGAACTTCGAATTCATCGACACCTTCTTCTCGCCCTCCGCCCAGGTGACGGCGCCGGCGACCGGCTTGCCGGCGGCGAGCGCCACCGCGGCGTCGGCTGCCTCCCGTCCGAGCACGCGGGCATCCTTCCAGACCGACACGGTCTGGAGTCCGAGCGCCACCCGGTTGAGCGCCGCATGGTCGCCGTCCTGGCCGGAGACGGGCACGCCGCGGATGCCGCGTGCGGACAGCGCGGCAATGGCGCCGCCGGCGGTGCCGTCGTTGGACGCGACCACGGCATCCACCTTGTTGCCGTTGCGGGTGAGGATCTGCTCCATGTTCTTCTGCGCCACCTCCGGCTTCCAGCCCTCGGTGTACTCCTCGCCGACGATCTTCACCGCGCCCTTGGCCACGGCGTCGGCCAGCACTTCCTGCTGGCCCGCGCGCAGGAAGTCGGCATTGGGGTCGGTGGGCGAGCCCTTGATCATCACGTAGTTGCCGCTGCCCTTGGCGGCGAGAACGGCCTTGGCCTGCAGGCGGCCCACCTCCTTGTTGTCGAACGTGATGTAGAAGACGCCGGGCTGTTCGATGAGGCGGTCATAGGCCACCACCGGCACCTTGCGCTGCTTCGCCTTGGCCAGCGCCGGCACGATGGCGTCCTTGTCCATGGCGAGGATGATCAGCGAGGTCGCACCCTTGGCCAGCAGGCTGTCGATGTCGGAGATCTGCTTCTCGGGCGAGCCGCCGGCGTCGGCGCTGATGTACTTGGCACCCAGCTTGGCCAGCTGCGCCTTGATCGCGGCCTCGTCGGTCTTCCACCGCTCCTCCTGGAAATTCGACCAGCTCACGCCCACCGTGGCCTGCGCCAGGGCGGTGCTGGCCAATGCCGAGAACATGGCGCCCGCGAGCGCTTTGTGAAAGGTCTTCATGTCGGTTCCCCCAGCTTCGATGGATGCGTCGCTTCGATTGCCCGGACGCTTGAGGCGAGGCCGCTGTGTGCCGGCTCGGGCGCAGTATGAAGCGGGGTAGCCGGGGGGTTGAGAGAGGAGAATCCCTTAGTTGGTTTGAGGGTCGAACTAAAGAAATGCGGTTTCGGGTCGCGGATTTCGGGGACCGGTCCGGTGGGCCGAACCCGCGGCGCGAATGCGCAGCCGGCCGGTGAAGCGGCCGGCGTGGCCGCACGGTCAATCGATGGCGACGCCGTAGTAGTCGTGGACGCGGCGCCCATACGTGTCGTTGAACTCGGGGTCCTCACCCATGCCGTACTTCGGGGCGCGGTCGAGCTGCGCCTTGTCGAGCGGGACGACATAGCCGTCCCGCTCGGTGTCGTAGGTCAGCAGTTGCCACGGCACGGGGTAGCGGTCGGTGCCCATGCCAAGGAAGCCGCCGAACTCGAGGGTGGCGTAGCGAACCTGGCCCGAGACCTTGTCGATCACGAGGTCGTCGATCGAGCCCAGCTTGTCCCCGCGGTCGTTGTAGACGGTGGTGCCCTCGACGCGCGAAGCCGCGATGCAGGGACGTCCGGTGGTTTGGGTGGTGGCAGTCATGGCGATCTCCTCAGGTGGTGGGGGCAGCGACATGCCGCCCCGTCCAACCGCCTTTATCGCGCCATGCGATGCCCATGACCACCCGGGCAGCGCCCCGACTGCAGGTAGGAAGCTCCCTACTGCCGCCATCGGGCCAGCCCTGGCCCGCTTGCCACGCGGGCTCGCCACGGAATAACTCCACGGCGCGACGACGCGTCGCTGTCACATCCTCAGCATGCCACCCGGTCAGCCGCCGCGAGGGCTGAGCGTCAGCGCAGCAAGGTCAGGTCCACCGCCTGGGCCATCGCGGCGTAGCCGGCGTCGTTCGGATGCAGGTGGTCGCCGCTGTCGTATGCCGCCTTCAAGGCGGAAGGCCGCGACGGGTCGCGCACGGCGGCATCGAAGTCGACCAGCCCGTCGGCATGGCCCGGGGTACGGATCCAGGCATTGACGGCTTGCCGCTTGGTTTCCCCCGCGGTGCTGAAATAGCGGGCGCCCTCGTAGGGGAGCAGGGTGCCGAGGATGACCTTCACGCCTCGGGCGCGGGCCTTGCCGATGGCGGTGCGCATGGCGTCGATCAGCGACTCGGCCGACACGGCCTGGTCGGGCGCGAACTGGGCGAAGCCGATGTCGTTGACGCCCAGCAGCACGACGGCGTGCGTCACACCCGAGACCTCCAGCACGTCGCGCACGAAGCGGGATTCGCCGCTGGGCCCGATGACGTCGTTGAGCCAGCGGTTGCCCGAGATGCCGGCGTTGACCACGGACATGCGCAGGCCGGCGGCCTTCAACCGGTCGTCGAGAACATCGGGATAGCGGCGGCTCTGGTCGGCACTGGCCGCATAGCCGTCGGTGATGGAGTCGCCGAAGGCCACCAGCACCGGCGGGCGGCCCTGCGCGATGACGTCCACCCCGGCGAGCCAGTGATACGAGCCGAGGAACTGCGGATAGGGGAAGGTGGTGGCGCTCGCCAGCGCCCCTGGCACCACGTAGGCCGTCTGCCTTGCCAAGGTGTGCTGGGTGCCGAAGGGCGCGGCCCCGCTGGCCTGGATGCTGACGGCGAGGAGGCTTTGGGCGCTGACCGGCAGCGCCACCGTATCGCTCCAGAGTTCGGTGCCCGGTGCAAGCGTGATGCGTGCCAGTCCGTTGTGGGTGACGGCCCGATCGGTGGACGGGTCGATGCTGGAGGCGGCGGTGGCACGTGCGATGCGGACGGCGTCGAAGGTGACAGGTGTGCGGCCGAAGCGATTGGACAGTTTGACCCGGACCCCATCGCCACCGAGCGATGCCCGCACCACCTGGCGCAGAGTCTGGCCCTGCAAGCCGGCCTCTTCAGGTTTCTGCCATCCAGGCAGCGGAATGCGCTCGAAGCGGTCCTGCTGGGAGGCATTCCAGGTCGCGACGTAGTCGGTCGGCGGGCCGGCGAACCAGGCGCAGCCCGAGAGCCCGCTGAGCGCTCCCGCGGCCAAGGCGCCGGCGAGCCAGGCGCGACGAGTGAGGAATCGAACCCGGGAGAGCAGGGGGTGCATGCAGGCCTCCATTGGCGTCGCATCTTTGTAGCGCCGGCCCGGCCCTGCAACAATGCGGCAAACCCCCTCCACGATGTCTCCGAATGTCCCGACCCCGCACCGTGTGGCTGTTCGACCTCGACAACACGCTGCATGACGCGTCCGCAGCGGCCTTCGGTCCGACCAACCAGGCCATGACCGACTACATCGTCGAGCATGTGAAGCTGCCGCACGCCGAGGCGTCGGCTTTGCGCCAGCACTACTGGGACCGCTACGGCGCCACCCTGCTGGGCCTGGTTCGCCACCACGGGGTCAAGGCCCATCACTTTCTCGAAGAGACGCACCGCCTGCCCGGGTTGGAGGCGCGGCTGCGCACCAGCAGCCATGACCGCGCCGCGCTGCGGCGGCTGCGCGGCCGCAAGTACATCCTGACCAATGCGCCGCGCGCCTATGCCTTGCGCGTGCTCACCACCCTCGGGTTGCTGGACTGCTTCGACGGCATCCTGTGCATCGAGGACATGCACATGTTCGGCCATCCACGCCCGAAGCCTGACGCACGCATGCTGCGCTTCGTGGCAGCACGACTCAAGACGCCACCATCGCGCTGCATCCTGGTCGAAGACACGCTGCAGCACCAACGCTCGGCACGCGGCATCGGCATGCGCACGGTGTGGATGCAGCGCTACCTGAAGGGTGCGAAATCCAGCACGGAAGTCGGTGTTCACCCTTGCCCGAGGCCCCCCTATGTGTGTGCCAGAATCCGGGCGCTACGGGAGCTCCAAGGGTTCTGACAACCCCTAGTTTCAGCCCGTGATCCGCCCGCTTTTGGCCCGTTTCGCCAGTGAATTCGCGTGCCGGTCCGGCCGCATCGAACTGCCCCTGTCGTGTGTGAACAGACCCAGAGACTGCAATGACCGACACCTCGCCCCGCCCTGAAGATTCGGTCGCAGTTCCCGCCGGCACCGTCGAGGCCCCTGCCCGCAAGCGCCCGAAGCCGGGCGAGCGCCGGGTGCAGATTCTCCAGACGCTCGCGGCCATGCTGGAGCAGCCGGGCGCCGAGCGCATCACCACGGCGGCCCTGGCCGGCCGGCTGGAGGTGTCGGAGGCGGCCCTGTACCGACACTTCGCGAGCAAGGCGCAGATGTTCGAGGGCCTGATCGAGTTCATCGAGCAAAGCGTGTTCACCCTCGTGAACCAGATCGCCGAACGCGAACCGTCCGGGGCGATGCAGGCGCGCCAGATCCTCACGGTGGTGCTGCAGTTCAGCGAAAAGAACCCGGGCATGACGCGCGTCATGGTGGGCGACGCCCTGGTTTTCGAGAACGAGCGGCTGGTGACGCGCATGAACCAGTTCTTCGACCGCATCGAGTCACAACTGCGCCAGAGCCTGCGCAGCGCGGCCGAGACCACCGGGTCGGCGTCACCGACCGTGGATGCCAATGCGCAGGCCTCGGTCCTGACCGGCTTCGTCGTCGGCCGACTGCAGCGCTACGCCCGCTCGGGCTTCAAGCGCAACCCGGTCGAGCACCTGGACGCCGCCCTGAACCTGCTGGTCGGCTGAGGCCCGCGCGGCCGGGGTGCCGCGCCCGCACCGGACGGCGTCTCATCGATGAGCGGAGCGGCGAATGCCCGCCCCAGGCGGACCGGCTTCACTGCACCATCTTCACGTCTGCCTGCGCCCGCAGCGTGGCCAGCCGCGCCTGCACCTTGTCGTGCAGCACCTTCGGCACGAGCCATGCACTCGCTTCCTTCAGGTCGGGTCGCTTGGCCGACGTCCGCCGGGCGTCGAGCCGGACGACGTGCCAGCCGATGTCGGTGTGCACCGGCGCGGTGGCATGGCGGCCGGGCTTGAGCTTGCGCACGACCGCGGCCACCTCGGGTTTCATTTCGTGAACGGCCCGCCAGTCGAGTGAACCGCCCTGCGCGCGCGTCCCCTCGTCGATCGAGTGCTCGCGCGCCAGGTCAGCGAACGGCTTGCCGCGGCCCAGCTCGGCGATGAGCTCGCGGGCCTGCGCTTCATCGGCCACGACGATCTGGCTCAGCTTGAAGTCGTGGGGCGGCACGTCGGTGCGGTAGACGGCCTGCAGCTCGGCCGGTTTCACCTGCGTCTGGGCGATGAGGTGGCGCACGTACATCCGGCCGCCCGCCGTCTTGGCCTGGAGCTCGGCCTCGGCCATCACCGACGGGTTCTTGTCGAGTCCGCGTTCGCGCGCCTTGTGGGCGAGCAACTCCACCATGACCAGTTCGTCCAGGGTGCTTTCGCGCCCGACGATGCGCGTCGCAGCCTTGCTGCTCCCCGACGATGGCGCCGGACCCTCGATGCCGTTGCGCGCGAGCACGAGCTGCTCGAGCATGGCCCGGGACACCGGCCGCCCATCGATCGTCGCCACGTCGCCCGACACGTCATCGAGCGGCTTGTCATCCAGCGGCTGCAGCAGCTTCACGTCGGCGGCCTCGCGCCACGCCGCCACCTGTGCATCGACCTTCTCCTGCACGATGCGCGGCGTCAGCCACTCCCGGGCCGCTTCGAGCGTCGGCGGCTCGGTGCTCTTGCGAGACTCGAGCAGGATGACGTGCCAGCCCGAGTCGGTCTGCACCGGCGTGCGGGTGTAGTCGCCCGGCGCGAGCGTGATGGTGGCCTCGGCGAATGCGGGCACGAACGCGGTCGCGTCGGACGTGGGCAGCAGCCCGCCATGCTCGCGGGTGTCCTTGTCCAGGGACAGCTCGCGGGCCAGCGCCTTGAATGCCGCTCCGCCTTGCAACCGGCTGATGGCCTTGCGGGCGGCCGCTTCGTCGCGCAGCAGGATGTGGCGGGCGCTCACCAGGTGCTCGGTCTTCATCTCGCGGTGGCGCGCGGCCACCTCGGACTCGTCGGCCTGCGTCTCCTGGGCGAGCAGGCGCAGCAGGCGCTGGCCCAGCACCTGGTCGCGCTGGAATTCGAGCTCGGCCCGGGCGAGCGGATGGCGGGTCAGACCTTCCGCCTCCGCCCGCTGCATCAGCAGCTCCATCTGGATGATGTCGTCGAGCGCCCGCTGCCGGTCAGCGAGCGTGACGGGTGCGAGGGGGCGGCCGGGTGCCGTGGCGGCTGCCGCGCCGGCACGTTGGTTGAGCAGTTCCACGAGGGTGGTCCGCTGGACTGGCTGGCCATTCACCCAGGCCACCGGGGTGTCCTGCGCCTTGTGGGCGGCCGTTGCGGCCGAGCCGAGGGTCAGCAGGCAGGCGGCCAGGCCCATGCGCAGCGTGCGCTTTCGATCAAACAGCATCGTCAAGTCTCCATCGGTTTTCTTGTGTCCGTCACGCGGCCGGGCGGCGGTGACGGTGCCGGCACTTTGCACCGAACCGAAAACCCTACGCAAGCAGGCAAACCCGGCGGCCCGTGCGGTCGGGCAGGGCGGGGCACCAGGGCGCCGGCCGGTAAACTGGCCGGCTTCGCTGTTTGCCTGCCGCCGCCGATGCCCCTCGCCCCTGACGCCCTGCAACACCTCATCACCCGCGCCGAGGCGCTGATCACGCGGCTGGAGGCGGTGCTGCCGCATCCGCTCGAAGCGCCGGACTGGTCCGCCTCCGTGGCGTTCCGCTACCGCAAGCGCGCCGGTGGCAGCCGGCTCGAACCCGTGCGCCACGTGGCCCACATCCGCCTGGACAACCTGGTGGAGGTCGAACCGCAGAAGGAGCGGCTGCTGCGAAACACCGCGCAGTTCGTCGGCGGGCACCCGGCCAACAACGTGCTGCTGACCGGCGCCCGCGGCACCGGCAAGAGCTCGCTCGTGAAGGCCTGCCTCAACGAGTTCGCTGACCAGGGCCTGCGCCTGATCGAGGTCGACAAGGCCGATCTCGTCGACCTGCCCGACCTCGTGGACCTGGTGGCGGAGCGGCCCGAGCGCTTCATCGTGTTCTGCGATGACCTGAGCTTCGACGACGGCGAAGCCGGCTACAAGGAACTGAAGTCCATCCTCGACGGCACCGTCTCGCAGGCGGCCGACAACCTCCTCATCTACGCCACCAGCAACCGGCGCCACCTGTTGCCCGAGTACATGAAGGAAAACCTCACCTACAAGCACACCGAGGACGGCGAGGTCCATCCCGGCGAGGGCGTGGAGGAGAAGATCTCGCTCAGCGAGCGCTTCGGCCTGTGGGTGAGCTTCTACCCCTTCAGCCAGGACGAGTACCTGGCCGTGGTGGCGCAATGGCTGCGCGGATACGGCGTGTCCGAAGAGGACATCGTCGCCGCGCGCCAGGAAAGCCTGGTCTGGGCGCTGGAGCGCGGGTCGCGTTCGGGTCGCGTGGCTTTCCAGTTCGCCAAGGACTTCAGCGGGAGGCGCGGATGAGCGGCGAGCGCGCGCCCGTCGACGTGGCCGTCGGCGTGCTGATCGACGGCGATGGCCGCTTCCTGCTGACCTCGCGGCCGGAGGGCAAGGTCTACGCCGGCTACTGGGAGTACCCGGGCGGCAAGCTGGAGGCCGGCGAATCGGTGGAAGCGGCATTGCGCCGCGAGCTGCACGAGGAGCTCGGCATCACCATCGGCGCCGTGCACCCCTGGCGCATCGAGCTCGTCGACTACCCTCATGCCCGGGTGCGACTGCACTTCTGCAAGGTCTACGAGTGGTCCGGCGACTTCGAGATGCGCGAGCAGCAGGCCATGGCCTGGCAGACCTTGCCGGTGGCCGTTCGACCGGTGCTGCCGGGCACGGTGCCGGTGCTGCAGTGGTTCGCCGAGGAGCGCGGCTTCGCGGGCGCGACACACGCCGCATGATGGTTACACTGGCCCGATGAATTGGCTCGACGACATCCAGTGGGACCCCCAGGGGCTCGTGCCCGTGATCGCGCAGGAAGTCGGCACGAACGACGTGCTGATGTTCGCCTTCATGAACCGCGAGGCACTGGCCCGCACCGCCGAACTCGGTGAAGCGGTGTACTGGAGCCGCTCACGCAAGCGCCTGTGGCACAAGGGCGAGGAATCGGGGCACATCCAGACGGTGCACGAGATCCGGCTCGACTGCGACAACGATGTGGTGCTGCTGAAGGTCACCCAGCGCGGGCACGAGCCGGGCATCGCCTGTCATACCGGCCGGCACAGCTGCTTCTTCAAGAAGTACGAAGGCGGCGCCTGGCAAACGGTCGAGCCGGTGCTGAAAGACCCGGAGCACATCTACAAATGAGCACCTCCCACGGCAACGACACCCTGGCCCGGCTTGCGGAAGTCATCGCTCAGCGGCGCGGAGGCGACCCTGACAAGAGCTACGTCGCCCGCCTGTTCGGCAAGGGCACCGACGCCATCCTCAAGAAGATCGGCGAGGAAGCCACCGAGACCGTGATGGCCGCCAAGGACGGCGACCCGAAGAAGGTGGTCTACGAGGTGGCCGACCTGTGGTTCCACTCGATGCTCGCCCTCGAGGCCTTCGGGCTCAAGCCGGCCGACGTGCTGGCGGAACTGGAGCGGCGCGAGGGACTCTCAGGGCTGGAGGAGTTCGCATCCCGCAAGCTCCAGGCAAGGGAAGGGGACGGCACATGAACGAACTGATCAGCCTGACTCAGAAGGAACGGTCGCTCAAGACCATCGGCCACATCAGCTACGCGCTGCACGCCTTCGTGGCCGTCTGCGCCTTGCTGCCGGGCGCCCAGGCGAGCATCGTGCTGCTGATCGTGGCCTTCGTGCTCGACCTGGTGAAGAAGGATGATGCGACCGGCACGTGGCAGGAGTCGCACTTCCGCTGGCGCATCAGCACGGTCCTGTGGGCAGGTGTGGCCTATGTGGTCACGGCGCCCCTGTGGCTCCTGCTCGTGGCCCCCGGCTGGATCGCCTGGACCTTGATTTCCATCTGGTTCCTCTACCGCATCGTGCGGGGCTGGGTGAACCTCAACTCCAACACGCCGCTTCCGAACTGAGGGTGCCGCCTCCCATGAACGTCGACCACAACTGCATCTTCTGCAAGATCGTCGCGGGCCAGATCCCGAGCCGCAAGGCCTACGAGGACGACGAGTTCCTCGTCTTCCACGACATTGCGCCATGGGCGCCGGTGCACCTGCTCATCATCCCCAAGGCGCACATCGCTACACTTTCCGACATCGACCCGTCACAAGACGCTGGCATGCTGGGCAGGATGCTCGCCCTGGCGCCGCGCCTGGCGCGCGAGCATGGTGCGACCAACGGGTTCCGCACCATCATCAACACCGGGTCCGACGGCGGGCAGGAGGTCTATCACCTCCACATGCACGTGATCGGTGGGCCCCGGCCTTGGGCCAAGGGATGATGTCGGCCGTCAAGCCGCCGCATTCTT
This sequence comes from Rhizobacter sp. LjRoot28, assembly GCF_964253025.1. Classification (NCBI taxonomy): domain Bacteria; kingdom Pseudomonadati; phylum Pseudomonadota; class Betaproteobacteria; order Burkholderiales; family Sphaerotilaceae; genus Rhizobacter; species Rhizobacter sp. LjRoot28. The sequence continues at coordinate 3,156,681 of NZ_CAXUQC020000001.1, read as the reverse complement.
CCTTCGCCTAAAATCCTCGTATTCCTTCAGGAGATCGTCATGGGTTCGTTCAGCATTTGGCACTGGCTCATCGTGCTGGTGATCGTTGTGTTGGTGTTTGGCACGAAGAAGCTGAAGAACATCGGCTCCGACCTGGGTGGCGCCGTCAAGGGCTTCAAGGACGGCGTGAAAGACGGCTCGGCCAGCGCCGACCCGGCCGCTCCCTCCCAGCAGGTCACGACCAACAAGGCCGCCGACCCCAACACCGTCGACGTGGAAGCAAAGTCCAAGTCGTGAGCTTTCGCACGCGCCTGGCGCTGCGCTGAACCGGGCGCCCCTCCAGCATGATCGACTTCGGTTTTGACAAGATCGCCCTCATCGGCGCGGTCGCGCTCATCGTCATCGGCCCCGAGAAACTGCCCCGGGTGGCCCGCACTGTCGGCCACCTCATCGGCAAGGCGCAGCGCTATGTCTCTGACGTGAAGGCCGAGGTGAACCGCTCCATCGAGCTCGACGAGCTCAAGAAGATGAAGGGCGAGTTCGAGGACGCGGCCCGCAACGTCGAGAAATCGGTGTCGGAGCAGATCCACCAGACCACGAGCGAGCTCAACAGCAGCTGGAACGATGCCGAGCCGGCGCCCTTCAGCGGGGACTACCACGAAGGCCTGACCCCGCCGGTCCCGAGCTACAAGCACCCCAAGAAGAACTGGCGGCTGCGCCGTACGGCCATGCCGCAGTGGTACAAGCAGCGCAACGGCGTGCGCCATCGCGCGCAGTCCGGCGCCGCCCGGGTGGCCCGCTTCCGCCCACCGCGTTCATCGGCTTGACCGATGACCCCCGACCACATCGCACGTTGCCCGACCGCGGGCCGGGATTCCCATGAATGACGAACTGGAAGGGACCGAACAGCCCTTCGTCTCGCACCTGATCGAACTGCGGGACCGCCTCATCCGTGCGGTCATCGCCATCGGCGTGTGCTTCGGGGCACTGGCCCTGTGGCCGGGCCCCACGGGCCTGTTCGACCTGCTCGCCATGCCCATGGTGTCGAGCCTGCCGTCCGGCGGCGCGATGATCGCCACCAGCGTCATCTCGCCGTTCATGGTGCCGCTGAAGGTGACGCTCATGGCGGCCTTCCTGCTGGCGCTGCCGGTCGTGCTGTACCAGGTATGGGCCTTCGTCGCCCCGGGCCTGTACCTGCACGAGAAGAAGCTCGTGCTGCCCCTCGTCATCTCCAGCACGCTGCTGTTCTTCCTCGGCGTGGCGTTCTGCTACTTCTTCGTCTTCGGGCAGGTGTTCACGTTCATCCAGAGCTTTGCCCCGAAGAGCATCACCGCCGCGCCGGACGTCGAGGCTTACCTCAGCTTCGTGATGAGCATGTTCATCGCCTTCGGTGCCGCCTTCGAGGTGCCCGTGGTGGTGGTGCTGCTGGCCCGCATGGGCCTGGTGTCGATCGAGAAGCTCAAGGAGTTCCGCGGCTACTTCATCGTCATCGCCTTCATCATCGCGGCCGTCATCACGCCGCCCGACGTCGTCTCCCAGCTGGCGCTCGCCATCCCGATGTGCCTGCTCTACGAGGCCGGCATCTGGGCCGCCGTCATCTTCATCCGCAAGACGCAGCCGCCGGCGGACGAGGACATGCCGGTCGCCTGAGACTGCCTGCCGGAACCTGCGGGGGTCAGCAACAGGCGGGGTCAGGCCCGCCAATTCGCATCCGTTGGCCTCGCACCCCTCACGAAGCGGCTGGACAGCAAGGCGGGGTCAGGTCCGCCATTTCGCACCGTCCGCGCCCCGCCCATTGAGCAGCTGCTGAAATCAATCGCGGCCCCACCTGGACTTCGCGAGGGGCTCGCTCACGCCAAGAGCTGCGAAATGGCGGACCTGACCCCACAGCTTGCGAGTCCACCGCCTGACCAGGTCGCCGGGTTTGAATAAACTGGGTTCATGCACGGTTCGATTGCCAGGAAGAGCGCATCGCCATCGTCGCCCGCTGCAGCGGACGTCTCCAGGCGATTCAGCGAAGAGGGCTGTGTGCGCCTGCGAGGCCTTCTTCCGGCCTCGCGCTTGGCGGGCGCCCGTGAAGAGATACTGGAGCGGGTCGAGCGTTGGCTGGGCGCGTCGGGATATGGGCGGCTCCGCAAACTTCCCGTCTTCCAGCAGATCACGCGCCTTGGCGCCGCGGTGAAACCTCGAGCACTGCAGGACCTTCTGCTGACGCCCGCGTTGCTTTCGCTGGTTGCGGAACTCGGTGATTCAGCACTGTCGACTCAGGCAGATATTCAATTCCTGCTGTCGCCACCCCTGCAGGGTGACTGGACGCTTCAGGGCTTGAACTGGCACGTCGACGTGGCCACGGCGTCGCCAGACCGACTGCCTGGCATCCAGGTGTTCTTCCTTCTCGACGATGTCGCGCCTCGCGGCGGAGCCACGCTCGCGCTGGCGCGTTCACATCGCCGCGAGGTCCGGACAGCCGCCCGCGGCACGGCACTCCGGAGCGCGCTTAGAGCGGGGGCGGACGCCGACCATCTGCGTCAACTGGGCGTGGAGGTGGTCGAGATGTGCGGCCGGGCGGGCGACGTCTTCGTGATGGACATGCGCGTCATGCACACACCATCGATCAACGCGTCGAAGAACCTGCGCATGATGGCGACGACCCGGTTCCTTCGCCAAGGCTGAAGGGATTGGCGGGGGGGCGCTCGTGATAGTACGCATCGCCCGCCCTCAGCTCACTCCGGCTGCACCTGCCGCGGCGGGGCCTTCGGCCGTTGTGCCACGGTCACCTTCAGCTCCAGCGCCTTGTCGCCGCGCTGGACGCGGATGGTGGTCACCTCGCGGGGCTTCAAGGCGGCCACGGCGGTCAGGAGCTGCGAGGTGTTGGTGACATCGGCGTCGCCGACCTTCACCACCACGTCTCCCGGGCGCAGGCCGCCGGCGCTGGCCGGGCCGTTCTGCAGCACGCCGGTGATCAGCACGCCTTCCTCGATGGGCAGGTTGAAGGTCTCGGCGATCTCGGGCGTCAGGTCGCGCGGTTCGACGCCGATCCAGCCTCGGGTCACCTGGCCGTCCCGGATCAGGCCTTCCATCACCTGGCGGGCGGTGGTGACGGGGATGGCGAAGCCGATGCCCATGCTGCCGCCGCTGCGGGAGTAGATGGCGGTGTTGATGCCCAGCAGGTTGCCCTGGGCATCGACCAGGGCGCCACCCGAGTTGCCGGGGTTGATGGCGGCGTCGGTCTGGATGAAGTTCTCGAAGGTGTTGATGCCGAGCTGGTTGCGCCCGAGGGCGCTCACGATGCCGGAGGTGACGGTCTGGCCCACGCCGAAGGGGTTGCCGATGGCGAGCACGACATCGCCCACTTCGAGCGTGTCGGCGCTGCCGAAGGTGATGACGGGCAGCTTGTCCAGGTCGATCTTGAGGACGGCGACGTCTGTCTCGGGGTCGGTGCCCACCACCTCGGCGCGGGCGCGTCGCTGGTCGGCGAGTTGCACCTCGATGTCGTCGGCGCCCTCGATGACGTGGTTGTTGGTGAGCAGGTAGCCCTCCGGCGAGACGATCACCCCGGAGCCGAGCCCGACCTGGGGCTGCGTCTCGTTGGGTCCCTGGTCACCGAAGAAGAACTTGAACCAGGGGTCGTTGCTGTGCGGGTTGCGCGCTGGCGCCTTGCTGGCCGTGATGCTGACCACCGCCGGGGTGGCGCGCTTGGCTGCGGCGCTGTAGCTCTGGGCGCGCAGTACGCCGCTGGCAGAGTCGGCGGGCGCCTCGATGATGGACACGATGTTGGGCAGCATGCCCTGCTGGCCGCTGCGGCGCAGCCAATCCGGCTTCAACGTGGCCACCACGAACAACACCGCCACCGACACGGTGACCGCTTGGGAGAAAATGAGCCACGTTTTGCGCATCACCGAGATCCTGTTCCATGACCCCACGCACCGACATCGAGTCGTACTTGAACACCCTGCTCGAGGTGGGGAAGTTCCGAGATTATGGGCCGAACGGCCTGCAGGTCGAGGGTGCGCCGCAGGTGCAGCGCCTGGTCTCCGGCGTGACGGCCAGCCGCGCGCTGATCGAGGCGGCGGTGGCGCACGGAGCCGACACCCTGCTCGTGCACCACGGCCTCTTCTGGAAGGGCCATGACGGCCGCATCACCGGCTGGCTCAAGCAGCGCATCGAACTGCTGCTGCGCCACGGCATCAACCTCCTGGCCTATCACCTTCCGCTGGACGCCCACGCCCTGTACGGCAACAACGCCCGGTTCGGCGAGCGGCTGGGATGGCAGGCCGACGGCCGCTTCGGCGAACAGGAGCTGGGCTTCATCGGCACGGCCAGCGAGCCGCTCACCGCAGGCGCCCTGGCCGCCCGGGTGGCCGAGCGACTGGGCCGCGAGCCGGTGCTGGCCGAGGGCGAGGCAGGTCGCCCCTTGCGCCGCGTCGCCTGGTGCACCGGCGGTGCGCAGGGCTACTTCGAGTCGGCGATCGCCGCGGGCGCCGACGTGTTCCTGACGGGCGAGATCTCCGAGCCGCAGGCGCACCTCGCGCGCGAGACGGGCGTCAGCTTCATCGCCTGCGGCCACCACGCGAGCGAGCGCTATGGGGCGCCTGCGCTGGGAGCGCACCTGGCCGAGCGTTTCGGCCTCGAGCACACCTTCATCGAGATCGGCAACCCGGCATGACCGCTCAGGGCTCCCTGCTCATCACCCAGGGCGACGTCGCGGGCATCGGCCCGGAGGTCGTCGCACGGGCCTTCCTCTCCGGCGCGCCGAATGGCCCGGCCGTGGTGGTGGGGGACGTCGGCGTGATGCGGCGAGCGGTCGCCTGCATCGGCGGCGGCCTGGCGGTACTGCCCGTGACATCACCGCAGTTGCCGGCGGACTGGCCCGCGGATACGGTGCCGGTGTGGCAGGTGCCGGGCCTGCCGCCTGACCTGGCGTCGGTGCCCTTTGGTCGCATCGACGCGCGCGCAGGCGCCGCCGCGGCCGCCTGCATCGAGGCCGCGGTGCGTGTCGTTCGGGCCGGGCAGGCGAGCGCCATCGTCACGGCGCCCATCCACAAGGAAGCGCTGGCGGCGGCCGGTGTGCCCTACCCGGGCCATACCGAGATGCTGCAGGCGCTGTCGGTCGACGCCGGCGCGCCACTGCCACCAGTGCGCATGATGCTGGCCAACGACGAGCTGCGCACGGTCCTCGTCACGATCCACATGTCGCTGCGGCGCGCCATTGATGCGCTCGACTTCGACGGCGTGCTGCAGACCATCCGCATCGCCCATGGCGCGATGCAATCGGCCGGCATCGCCAGACCCCGGATCGCCGTGGCCGGCCTCAACCCGCATGCGGGTGAGGGCGGCCACTTCGGGGACGAGGAACTGCGCTTCATCGGCCCGGCGGTGGCCGCTGCGCGCGCGGACGGCATCGACGCCCAAGGGCCCTTCGCGCCCGACACGGTCTTCATGCGCGCCCGCCACGTGGCCTCGCACCCCGGCGAGTTCGACGTGGTCGTGTCCATGGTCCACGACCACGGACTCATCGCGGTGAAGTACCTGGGCGTGGAGCAAGGCGTGAACGTCACGCTCGGCCTGCCCTTCGCTCGCACCAGCCCCGACCACGGCACGGCCTTCGACCTGGCAGGCACCGGCCGGGCGGACCCGTCCAGCCTGCTGGCGGCGATGCGCATGGCGCGCGAGATGGTGGCCCAAGGTCGAGAGCGCGCGCCGGGCTGAAGTCCGGCCGGCGCCGTGCTCGACCGTGCCGCGAAAGACCGGGTCGACCGGCGTTCGGCCGGGCGGCGCCCGGCTCAGCGCTTGCCGAGTGGCGCGCGGTCGCTCGGCTTCTCGGACTTGCCCTTGGTGAGCGCGGCGAGCTGCTTGCGTGCCCGGGCCGTGGCCCGCTCCATCAGGTAGGCGCTCTCGAAGGCCCGGAAGCGGCCCGTCTCGCACATGCGGGTCAGCATGCGCGAGGTGAGCGACACCGTCTCGGTGTGGCGCTTGCCGCGGGTGAACACGAAGAAGGCCCGCCCCGGGCTCACGTAGCTCAGGCGCACCTTCTGCCATTCACCGTTGAGGTTCATCTGGTAGGCGAAGCCCAGGCGCACGTGGTCGATCAGGCCCGGGCCCTGGGTGGGGGCCTCGGCCGGGTCGGGCGGGGCGTCGAGGTTGATGTCGATGCCGAGCGCCGACAGGTCGATGTCCAGGTCGGCCGGCGCCGTGTCGGGCCCGCTCGGGGCCGGCTCCGTGTCGGGGCCGGCGGACAGGTCGATGTCGATCTCGCCCGACCAGTTGACCGCGCTCTCCTCGACGAGGCCGATGCGCTGCGCTTCCTCGGGGGTGAAGTGCGGTTCGATGGGTGCCGAACCCGAGCTGGTCATGGGCACGTCGCGCAGCAGCGCGTCGGGCTCGGGCACCGGCGTGTTGAAGACGCCTTCCAGCTGCTTGGCGAGGAGGTTGTATTCGAGCTCGGTGAGCGGCTGGCCCTTCAGGGACTCGGCGTGCGCCGGCAGCAGCTTGCCGAAGAACTCCTTCTGTGCCGCTTCCGGCCAGCCGATGAGCCGAAGGCCCTCGTTCAGGTCCTTCATCAGCGGCGGCAGCTGCATGAGGAACTTCTTGCGCAGCGCCGGCGAGCCCTTGGGCTGCACGCTCATGACGAGGTCGCGCCCGGCGCGCTTCAGGCGCTGCACGAGCTCGGACTGCGGACCTTCCTTGCGCGTGCCGTGCGCCAGCGCTTGGCTCCACACCTGCGCCAGGAAGTCGCGCAGGTAGTCCTGCAGGGGCAGGGGCACCAGCGCGGTCCGGAGCTGCAGCATGTAGCGCTGCTGCACGCGAAGGTCGGTCTCCTTGTCGTTGACGACCGACACCGCTTCGGATGACTGGTTGGCGTCGTCCTTGGCCTGCTGGGCGATGAAGTGCTCGAGCGCGTTGACCTTGGCGGTGTAGACCTCCATCTGGTCGAAGTCGCCCTGGACGATCTCCTGGACGAGGTCGCGCACGCGGGCCAGGAACTGCTTGCCGGGGCCGCTGTCCAGGTCCTCGAAGGCAAGCGCCAGGGAGGCGATGCGGTTGACGAAGCGCCGCACCGGGTGCTTGCGCGACGAGAAGAAGGTCTGGTCGGCCAGCGCGACGCGCAGCACGGGCAGCTGCAGGCGTGCGATCTGGCGGGCCATCTGCGGCGGCACCCGCGGGTCGGACAGGATCTGGTCGAAAAGGCTGCCGACCACGTCGATGACCATGTGGTCGAGCGTGCCGGTCGAGGCCTCGCGCAGCTCGTCGCGGTGCGCGCGGATCATGTTCACGGCCATCAGCGCAGGCTGGCCGCCGCCGCCTCCGCCTCCGCCTCCGCCCGCACCCGTGCTGCCGGCGCGGCTTGCCCCGAAGCCGCTCGCGCCCGCATCCATCGGCATGCTGCCCGTCGCGCCGTCCGTCAGGTCGGCGGGGCGGCTGGCGAGGAAGGTCAGCCGCCGGATGAGGGTCATCAGTTCGGCGTCGGCCTGCGGCGAGACACCGGGCCGGGGGGTGAAGCGTCCGCTGGCCGGGCCGGGGCCGCGGCCCGAGGTGCTGGCGTTCCAGTTGCCCGGCCCGCTGCGCACGCCGCTCACCGAGGGATGGCCGCCGGGGCCGGTCTGGTGGGGCAGGGCGCCGCTGTCGAAGCCCGATGCGGAGGTGGGGCCGAACGCGCCGGCGCGGGTGGAGGTGCCGGTGTCGCGGAGGGTGTCGTAGCCGGAGATGACGCGGTCGCGCGTCATGTCGTTGCCGGGGCCTTCGACTCCTCGAACCGACAGGCTCACCGGCACGATGCCGCGGGCCCGGAAGTCCTTGACGATGTCGGCGTAGCAGGTGGGCATCACCTTGGACAAGGCGTTGCCGAGTTCGCGGGCGATGAGCTTGCGCGTCTCGAGGTCGTTGGTGACGCTCGTGATGCCGCGGTAGACGGCGGCCCCGACGATTTCGGGGCGCAGCGGATTGCGGTCGTGGTCGGCCCGGCCGAGGCCCAGCATCGCGCCGGTGTAGGCCGCCAGGTCGCGCAGCTCCCATTCGCAGCCGTGGGTGATGGCCTGGGCGATGCGGTCGCCCAGCATCTGCTCCTCGACCTGGCTGTCGTCGACGAGGCTGAGCGATTGCCAGTCGGTCTCGGCCAGGCGGCGGCTGTCGCGGTCCGGGTTCACTTCGCGGGCGAGCCGCTTGCTGAGCGTGTCACCCAGCACGAGCACGTAGGTGCTCATGTTGCGCCGCAGGTCGATTTGGGCGGTGATCAGCGCGTCGCGCTCGATGATGCGCGTGGACGCCGACGCCAGGATGCCCAGGTGCGTCGCCACGCGATCCGCCACGGCCGCGGTGGTCGTTCGGATGTGGTTGATCGCCGCATCGAAGGCGGCTTGGGATCGTGGATCGGTCAGGTTCATTTCGAACAGAGACGCGGGAACAGGCGCGCAGGCGGCCAAGCCGACGCGCAGGTCCTGCAAGTATGAGCCCAAACCAGGGCCACCCGCTGCGCGGGCGCAACACCCGTGATTCGCCGGGTGCCAAGCAGTTCACGCCCCGCAGCCCCCGGGGCAGGCGACCCCGGGATGGGGGGTTACCGCTTCAGGGAATCCCGGATCTCGCGCAGCAGGGCCACTTCCTCGGGCGGCGCGGCCGGCGGGGGCGCCGGCTCGTTGCGCTTGAGGCGGTTGATCTGCTTGACCATCAGAAAGATGATGAAGGCCAGGATGATGAAGTTCACCAGCACCGTCAGGAAGTTGCCGTAGGCGAAGAGCGGCACACCGGCCTTGGTGAGCGCTTCATACGTCATCGGCCCGCTGTAGCCCGCGGGCGGGTCGGACAGCATGATGAAGTAGCTCGAGAAATCGAGCCCGCCGACCACCTTGCCCACGAGCGGCATGATCAGGTCCTTGACGATCGAGTCGACGATGCGCCCGAACGCCGCGCCGATGATCACGCCCACGGCCAGGTCGACGACGTTGCCCTTGATGGCGAACTGCTTGAACTCCGAGACGAAACTCATACCTCTCCCTCCTGTTGGTTGGCAGCCGCCGGTGGCGACCCGCCGCGTATTGTGACCCCCGCTGATGATCTTTGCGAAGCCGGCCATGACGAGGCCGAGGCGCACCCGGCACGGGCGACCTGAATCACCTTGTTGACGGTTCGCAACCCCGCTCAAGCGAACTCTTCGTCGCACCCCTTGACACCTCCATTAGAATTCCGGGTTACCCAAGATCAGAAGTCTTCGTTCGAGGAATCCCATGAGTGACCAGCAAGTCGACAGCGGTAAACGCACGTGGCTCATTGCCTCCAGTTGTGCCGGTGTGGCGGGAGTCGGTGCCGTCGCCGTCCCGTTCGTGAGCACCTTCCAGCCGTCCGAGCGCGCACGCGCCGCCGGCGCCGCTGTCGAGGTTGACATCGGTGGCCTCAAGGAAGGCGAGAAGCTGACCGTCGAATGGCGAGGCAAGCCCGTCTGGGTCGTGCGCCGCACGAAGGCCCAGCTCGACGCCCTCGCCAAGATCGAGGGCCAGCTGGCCGACCCGAACTCCGAGCGCAAGCCCGCCGAGCTCACCCCCGAGTACGCGCGCAACCAGTACCGCTCGATCAAGCCCGAGTTCCTCGTGGCCGTGGGCATCTGCACCCACCTCGGCTGCTCGCCCTCGGACAAGTTCACCCCCGGCCCGCAGCCCTCGCTGCCGAACGACTGGGAAGGCGGCTTCTTCTGCCCCTGCCACGGTTCGACGTTCGACATGGCTGGCCGCGTCTACAAGAACAAGCCCGCACCGGACAATCTCGAAGTGCCGCCCCACATGTACCTGTCTGACAGCCGCCTGATCATCGGCGAAGACAAAAAGGCCTGACCGCAGTCAGACACGGCATTCCAGGAGATTTTCCCCATGGCTGAATTCAAACAAGTCGCCGCCAACGCCCCGATGGGCGAGAAGCTGATGAACTGGGTCGACAACCGGTTCCCGGCCAGCAAGCTCTACAAAGAGCACATGAGCGAGTACTACGCTCCGAAGAACTTCAACTTCTGGTACATCTTCGGCTCGCTCGCCCTGCTGGTGCTGGTCATCCAGATCGTCACCGGCATCTTCCTCGTGATGCACTACAAGCCGGACGCCAACCTGGCGTTCGCCTCGGTCGAGTACATCATGCGCGATGTGCCCTGGGGCTGGCTGATCCGCTACATGCACTCGACGGGCGCCTCGGCGTTCTTCATCGTCGTGTACCTGCACATGTTCCGCGGCATGATCTACGGCAGCTACCGCAAGCCGCGCGAGCTCGTCTGGATCTTCGGCTGCGCGATCTTCCTGTGCCTGATGGCCGAAGCCTTCATGGGCTACCTGCTGCCGTGGGGCCAGATGTCGTACTGGGGCGCCCAGGTGATCGTGAACCTGTTCGCCTCGGTGCCGTTCGTCGGCCCGGACCTGGCGCTGCTGATCCGCGGTGACTACGTCGTCTCCGACGCCACCCTGAACCGCTTCTTCAGCTTCCACGTCATCGCCGTGCCGCTGGTGCTGCTGGGCCTCGTCGTCGCGCACATCATCGCGCTGCACGAAGTGGGCTCGAACAACCCGGACGGCGTCGAGATCAAGGCCAAGAAGGACGCCCTGGGTCGCCCGCTCGACGGCATCCCGTTCCACCCGTACTACACGGTGCACGACATCTTCGGTGTTGGCGTGTTCCTGATGGCCTTCTCGGCGATCCTGTTCTTCGCACCGGAGTTCGGCGGCTACTTCCTCGAGTACAACAACTTCATTCCGGCTGACCCGCTCAAGACCCCGCTGCACATCGCGCCGGTCTGGTACTTCACGCCGTACTACTCGATGCTGCGTGCCACCACGACCGAGCTCGTCTACGTGCTCGTCGCCCTGGTCGCTCTGGGTGCCGTCGTGGCGCTGGTGAAGGGCCGCTTCTCGGCGATGGGCAAGATGATCATCGCCGTGGGTGCACTGGTTGCGTGTGCGCTGCTGCTGGTCTTCGAGCCGAAGTTCTGGGGTGTGGTCGTGATGGGCGGCGCCGTCGTCATCATGTTCTTCCTGCCCTGGCTCGACTACGCCGAAGCCAAGTCCATCCGCTATCGCCCGACCTGGCACAAGTGGATGTACGCCGTTTTCGTCTTCGTCTTCTTCGTGCTGGGCTACCTCGGCGTGCAGCCGCCGTCGCCGGTCGGCGAGCGCGTCTCCCAGATCGGTACGCTGTTCTACTTCGGCTTCTTCCTGCTGATGCCGTGGTGGAGCCGCATCGGCCAGTCGCGGCCCGTGCCCGACCGCGTGACCTTCCACGCCCACTGAGTCGACGCCCAACGGAATCCACACCATGAAGAAACTGATCCTGATTTTCCTGGCGTCGCTCTGCATGTCGACGCAGGCGTCCGCGGCTGGCGGCGGCGTGGCCTGGGACAAGTTCCCGATGGCCAAGATGACCGACGTCGCGGCGCTCCAGAACGGCGCCAAGCTCTTCGTCAACTACTGCCTGAACTGCCACTCGGCCGCGTTCATGCGCTATAACCGCCTGCGCGACCTGAACCTCACCGAGGAACAGATCAAGCAGAACCTGATGTTCACGACCGAGAAGGTCGGCGAGACGATGAAGATCGCCATGGACCCGAAGCAGGCCAAGGACTGGTTCGGTGGCACGCCGCCCGACCTGACCGTGATCGCCCGTTCGCGCGCGGACATCGGCAAGGGTTCGGGTGCGGACTACCTCTACACCTACCTGCGCACCTACTACCGTGACGACACCAAGGTCACCGGCTGGGACAACCTCGCCTTCCCCAACGTCGGCATGCCGCACGTGCTGTGGGAGCTGCAGGGCCAGCGCGCGGCCAAGTACGTCGAGGAGAAGGACCCGCACGGCGGCACCGAGACGCATCACCGCTTCGTCGGCTTCGAGCAGATCACGCCGGGGACGATGACCACCCAGCAGTACGACGACACCGTGGCCGACCTCGTGGCCTACATGCAGTGGATGGGCGAGCCGGCCCAGCACCACCGCGTGCGCCTGGGCGTCTGGGTGCTGATCTTCCTGGCGATCTTCACTGTCATTGCCTGGCGCCTGAACGCCGCCTACTGGAAAGACGTCAAGTAAACCGACCGGCCCGACGGGTCGCCGCTTGGCGGCCCGTTGCCCGGCATGTTCCCGTGCGACGACGGAGTAGAGGCCGCCCTGGCGGCCCGTCTGCTCCGTTTGCGCTTTTCACGACTTCATTGCCAGCCCAAAAGGAGCCGTCACCATGATGGTGCTTTACTCCGGAACGACCTGCCCCTATTCGCACCGTTGCCGCTTCGTTCTGTTCGAAAAGGGCATGGACTTCGAGATCCGCGACGTCGACCTGTTCGCCAAGCCCGAAGACATCGCGCTGATGAACCCGTACAACGAGGTGCCCATCCTCGTCGAACGCGACCTCATCCTGTACGAGTCGCACATCATCAACGAGTACATCGACGAGCGCTTCCCGCACCCGCAGCTGATGCCAGGGGATCCGGTCGCCCGCGCCCGCGTGCGCCTGTTCCTGCTGAACTTCGAGAAGGAGCTGTTCGCGCACGTGAACGTGCTCGAGTCGCGCGGCGCCAAGCCGACCGACAAGCAGCTCGAGAAGGCCCGCGCCCAGATCCGCGATCGCCTGACGCAGCTCGCGCCCATCTTCCTCAAGAACAAGTTCATGCTGGGCGACGACTTCTCGATGCTCGACGTGGCCATCGCCCCGCTGCTGTGGCGCCTGGACTACTACGGCATCGACATGTCGAAGAACGCCGTGCCGCTGCTCAAGTACGCCGAACGCATCTTCTCGCGTCCGGCCTACATCGAGGCACTGACGCCGTCCGAGAAGGTCATGCGCAAGTGAGCGCGTTGCAGCACGAGATCCTGGTCCCATGATTCCTTCCGCACCCGGCAACAGTGGCAGCTCGACCCGCCCGTACCTGATCCGTGCCCTGCACGACTGGTGCACCGACAACGGCTTCACGCCGTACATCGCGGTGTTCGTCGACGCCAGCGTGCGGGTGCCGATGGAGTACGTGAAGAACAACGAGATCGTGCTCAACGTGGGCTTCGAGGCCACCACCGGCATGAAGCTCGGCAACGAGTATGTCGAGTTCAAGGCCCGCTTCGGCGGCACCTCGCGCGACATCGTCGTGCCGGTCGACCACGTGATCGCCATCTACGCCCGTGAGAACGGGCAAGGCATGGCGTTCCCGGCGCCGACCGAGGCACATGTGCCGTCGGCGGTCGAGCCGCCGGGTGGCGAGGCCGGCCCATCCGGCGAGCGGGCGGCGCCTGCGGGCGGGCTCCGCCTGGCCAGCACGGACCGGCCGGCTCAGCCGCAGACGCAGCCGCAGCCCGCCGATGTCGAGCGGGACGCAGGCGACGACGAGACGCCGCCCGAACCGCCCGCACCGGGCACCGGGCGTCCCTCGCTCAAACGCATCAAATAGTGACCGGCTTCGGCCGCTAGAATCACAGATTCAGCCCTTGTAGCTCAGCTGGTAGAGCAGCGGTTTTGTAAACCGAAGGTCGCGGGTTCGATTCCTGCCGGGGGCACCATCTCCAGACGTCGCGCGCAAGGCGTGACGTGCATCACGCAAAAGCGCGCCCGAGCCCGGGTGATGCGCTTCAAAATCATCTGAAGTCGTTCGGTGCCGTGCCGCTTGCAGCCCGCTGCTGCCTGGCCTGTGCGGCGGCTTGGCCGCGGCCGGTAGCCGGCGAGCATGCTCAGACCGGCGCATTCGCCCGAGGCAAACGGTTACCGAACCCTCAAACGTATTGAAGTAACCTGCAGTCCCCGTGCCCGGAGGGCCTCTTCCAGGCGCGGCATGAGTTGACGCAGCTTCGACGCCACGGCGGCATTGGCGACCAGCAGGGTCCAGCCCTCTTCATCGAGCGGGCCGGCCTTCAGGTGGGGACCGAGCGCTGACGGCACGACCGATCGGACGACCGCCAGGCGGGCCTCCGATTCCTTCAGCAGGTGCTGGAGGCGGGCGAGCGGCGAGCTGCGGCTCATCGCCTCTTCGATGCGAAGGGCGTTGGGGGTCATGGGGCGCCGAGGGTTCACCGCAAGGAGTTTAACGAGATGCAGATCCTGATCACCCACGGGACACTGGCCAAAACCCGGGTCCTGAGCTTCAACCGCCTGCAGCTGGCAGCCGGCCTGCTCGCGCTGGTGATCCTGCTGATGGGCCTGTCCGGCACCATCTACCACGCGGTCTTCCTGAAAGCCGCACGGGAGGGATGGCCCGTCGTCAGCCAGGTGGTGCGCCTGGTCGTGCGCGACGAATTCGCCCAGCGCGACCGCTTCATGCGCGAAAACCTCGACGCCATGGCGCGCAAGGTGGGCGAGATGCAGGCCAAGCTCGTGCGCCTGGAGGCCATGGGTGAGCGGGTGTCCGGCCTGGCCGGATTCAAACCCGATGAACTGCGCCAGATGGTCGCACCTTCCGCGCCGGCCAAGCCGGGTGGGCAAGGGGGCCCGTTCATTCCCGCCTCGTCCCCGTCCCTCGACCAATTGAACGCGCTGGTCGCCTCTCTCGATCTGACGGCCGACCAGAGCAACGATCTCTTCACGCTCGTGGAGTCGCGGCTCTTCGAGCGCCGCCTGGCCTCGCTGATGATTCCGAACTCGCGCCCGGTGGATGCGCCGGTGGGCTCCCGCTTCGGCTTCCGCAGCGACCCCTTCACCGGCCGCGCCGCCCTGCACACCGGGCTCGACTTCGCAGCCGACACCGGCACCCCGATCATGGCGGCGGCTGGCGGCGTGGTGCGCTCGGCCGACCTGCACCCCGCGTACGGCAACCTGCTCGAGATCGACCACGGCAACGGGCTCGTCACCCGCTATGCGCATGCCTCGCGCATCCTGGTGAAGCCGGGCGACCTGGTCAAGCGCGGCCAGCGAGTCGCCGAAGTGGGGAGCACGGGCCGATCCACCGGGCCGCACCTGCACTTTGAGGTCATGGTGGAGGGGGTGCTGCAGGACCCGGCGAAGTTCCTCGCCGGCAAGGGCCTCGAGCCGTTCGATCTGCCGCATGGCGCCCACGCGGCGCAGGCCAAGGCCCCCGCGGCCGGCCACTGAAACCCGTCGCCGGCCCGTCCTGGGCACGGCGAACCCCGGTGCTAAAATCCGCGGCTTTGCCGCCGAGCCGACGTGATGGGCGCGCTCCCTCGAGGGAACGTACCGATGCTCGACGGCTCCATCGAGCCTGTGGGTCGGGTGATGCCCGGCCCTTTCGCATGTTCGCCCGCTGCCTTCCAGCCCCTACTTCCCCCAAGCTGCATGTTGCCCAAGCTTCTCACCCAGATTTTCGGTAGCCGCAACGACCGGCTGCTCAAACAGTACCGTCAGGTGGTGCAGCGGATCAACGCCCTGGAGCCGCAGTTCGAGGCCCTGGACGACGCGGCCCTTCAGGCCAAGACGGTCGAGTTCAAGCAGCGCGTGGCCAATGGCGAAAGCCTCGACCAGCTGCTGCCCGAGGCGTTTGCCGTGGTCCGTGAAGGTGGCAAGCGCGTGCTGAAGATGCGGCACTTCGACGTGCAGCTGATCGGCGGCATGGCGCTCACCAACGGCAAGATCGCCGAGATGCGCACCGGCGAAGGCAAGACGCTGATGGCCACCTTGCCGGTGTACCTGAACGCCCTGACCGGCAAGGGCGTGCACGTCGTGACCGTCAACGACTACCTGGCCCGGCGCGATGCCGAGTGGATGGGCAAGCTGTACAGCTTCCTGGGCCTGACCGTCGGCGTGAACCTGCCCAACATGCCGCGCGAGCAGAAGCAGACCGCCTACGCCGCAGACGTCACCTACGGCACGAACAACGAGTTCGGCTTCGACTACCTGCGCGACAACATGGTCTACGAGACGGCCGACCGCGTGCAGCGCGGCCTCGAGTACGCCATCGTCGACGAGGTCGACTCCATCCTGATCGACGAGGCCCGCACGCCGCTGATCATCAGCGGCCAGGCCGAAGACCACACCGAGCTCTACGTGCGCATCAACGCCGTGGTGCCCAAGCTCAAGAAACAGATCGGCGAGCTCGACCTGCGCACCGGCGAAGGCGTCATCGAGCCGGGCGACTTCACGGTCGACGAGAAGTCGCACCAGGTCTACCTCACCGAAGACGGCCACGAGAATGCCGAGCGCATCCTCTCCGAGGCCGGCCTGCTGGCCGAAGGTGCCAGCTTGTACGACGCCGCGAACATCTCGCTGATGCACCATGTGTACGCCGCACTGCGCGCGCACAACCTCTACAACCGCGACCAGCACTACGTGGTGCAGGATGGCGAGGTGGTGATCGTCGACGAGTTCACCGGCCGCCTCATGACCGGCCGCCGCTGGTCCGACGGCCTGCACCAGGCCGTCGAGGCCAAGGAAGGCGTCAAGATCCAGAGCGAGAACCAGACCCTCGCCTCGATCACCTTCCAGAACTACTTCCGCATGTACGGCAAGCTCGGCGGCATGACCGGCACGGCCGATACCGAGGCCTACGAGTTCCAGGAAATCTACGGCCTCGAAACCGTCATCGTCCCGCCGAACAAGCCCACCGCCCGCCGCGACGAGCTCGACCTCGTCTACAAGACCGACCGCGAGAAGTACAACGCCGTCATCGAGGACATCCGCGACTGCCACAAGCGCGGCCAGCCGGTGCTCGTGGGAACCACGTCCATCGAGAACTCCGAACTGATCTCCGGGCTGCTCAAGCAGGCGGGCCTGCCGCATCAGGTGCTGAACGCCAAGCAGCACGCCAAGGAGGCCGAGATCGTCGCCCAGGCCGGCCGCCCGGGTGTCATCACCATCGCCACCAACATGGCCGGCCGCGGCACCGACATCGTGCTGGGCGGCAACGTCGAGCGCCAGGTGCAGCTGATCGAGGCCGACCCTTCGCTGTCGCCGGAAGAGAAGGCCGCCCGCGCCAAGCAGCTGCATGACGAGTGGCAAGGCCTGCACGAGCAGGTGAAGGCCGCCGGCGGCCTGCGCATCATCGCCACCGAGCGCCATGAGTCGCGCCGCATCGACAACCAGCTGCGCGGCCGTTCCGGCCGTCAGGGCGACCCGGGCTCCTCGCGCTTCTACCTCTCGCTCGAAGACTCGCTGATGCGCATCTTCGCGGGCGACCGCGTGCGCGCCATCATGGACCGCCTGAAGATGCCCGAGGGCGAGGCGATCGAGGCCGGCATCGTTTCGCGCAGCATCGAGAGCGCCCAGCGCAAGGTCGAGGCGCGCAACTTCGACGTGCGCAAGCAGCTGCTCGAGTACGACGACGTCTCCAACGACCAGCGCAAGGTCATCTACCAGCAGCGCAACGAGATCTTGGAGGCGGCCACGCTCGACGAGCAGGTCACGAACCTGCGCAAGAGCACGCTCACCGACGTCGTGCGCACCTACGTGCCGGCCGAAAGCCTCGAAGAGCAGTGGGACCTGGACGCCCTGGAGCGCGTGCTGCGCGATGAGTGGCAGCTCGAGGTGCCGCTCAAGGCCACCGTGGAAAAGAGCAATGCCATCACCGACGACGAGATCGTCGACATGGTGGTCAAGGCCGGCGACACCACCTTCGACGAGAAGCTGCAGCGCGTCGGCGCCGACCAGTTCCTGCCGTTCGAACGCATGATCTTCCTGCAGTCGATCGACCAGCACTGGCGCGAGCACCTGGCCGCCCTCGACTACCTGCGCCAGGGCATCCACCTGCGCGGCTACGCCCAGAAGAACCCGAAGCAGGAATACAAGCGCGAGGCCTTCGAGCTCTTCAGCCAGCTGCTCGACGTGGTGAAGATGGACGTCACCCGCATCCTGATGACGGTGCGCATCCAGAGCCAGGAGCAGGCGGCCGAAGCGGCCGAGGCCATCGAGGACCGTGCCGAGGCCATCAGCAACGTCACCTACACCCACCCGGCCGAGGACGGCAGCGTGGTCCAGGAGGCCGATGCGAGCACCTTCCCTGGCGGCGGCCTGCCCAAGGTCGGCCGCAACGACCCCTGCCCCTGCGGCAGCGGCAAGAAGTACAAGCAGTGCCATGGCAAGCTGACTTGATCGCCCCGCGACGCTGACCCGAGCTCCACCGCAGTGGAGTTCCGACACGGAGCCTTCGGGCTCCGTTTTTTCTGGCACGGTACTTTGCGATCGGCGCGCTTGGCGTTACGCTGGCTGCGCGCCGAGTGGCAAGGTGCCTACCGCATGACCAGCATGCGCGCCGGCTCCTTTTCCACTCCTTTCCACCGACCGCCCCCGAGTCCCGACATGCCCGTCAACCTGCAAGCCCCCAACCCCAGCGACCTGTTCCCCGTGCCCGGCATGAAGCTCGGCATCGCCATGGCCGGGGTGCGCAAGGCGAACCGACGTGACCTCACCGTCATCACCCTCGCCGAGGGCTCGCAAGTCGCGGGCGTGTTCACCCGCAACCGCTTCTGTGCCGCGCCCGTGCAGCTGTGCCAGAAGCACCTCGCCGCAGGCGTCGGCACCCGCGCCATGGTCGTCAACACCGGCAATGCGAACGCCGGCACGGGCGAGGACGGCCTGGTGCGCGCCTTCTCCACCTGCGTGGCCCTCGCGCGGCATCTCGAGCTGGCCCCGGAGCAGGTGCTGCCGTTCTCGACCGGCGTCATCATGGAGCCGCTCCCGAATGACCGCATCGCCGCCGGCATGCCTGCCGCCATCGCGGACTTGAAGGAAGATAACTGGGCCGTCGCCGCCGAGGCCATCATGACCACCGACACGCTGCCCAAGGCGGCGTCGCGGCAGATCACGCTCGGTGGCCGCACGGTGACGATCACCGGAATCAGCAAGGGCGCCGGCATGATCCGCCCCAACATGGCCACCATGCTCGGCTTCCTCGCCACCGACGCGGCGCTCGCGCCCGGCCTGGTCCAACAGCTCGTGACGACCGCGGCCGACCTGTCCTTCAACCGCATCACCATCGACGGCGACACCTCCACCAACGACTCCTTCGTCGTGGTGGCCACGGGTCAGGCCGGCAACGCGCCCATCACTTCGCTGGACAGCGGCGATGGCGCACTGCTGCGTGACGCCGTCGTCGCCGTGGCTCAACAGCTGGCGCAGGCCATCGTGCGTGACGGCGAAGGCGCGACCAAGTTCATCACCGTGCAGGTCGACGGCGGCCGCACCGAAGACGAGTGCCGCCAGGTGGCCTATGCCATCGCCCACTCGCCGCTCGTGAAGACCGCCTTCTTCGCCAGCGATCCGAACCTGGGCCGCATCCTCGCCGCGGTCGGCTACGCCGGCATCGCCGACCTGGACCAGACCCGCATCGACCTCTTCCTCGACGACGTGTCGGTTGCCATCGACGGCGGCCGCAACCCGGCCTACCGCGAAGAAGATGGCGCGCGAGTGATGAAGCAGGCCGAGATCACCGTGCGGGTCAACCTGAAGCGCGGGCCCGCAACGTCGACCGTCTGGACCTGCGACCTCAGCTACGAGTACGTGAAGATCAACGCGGACTACCGCAGCTGAAGCCGGAGCATCCATGGGTGACGCCGCCGACCTCGTCTTCCTGAAGCCGCACACCAAGACGCTCTCGCCCGGCTTCACCGTGCGGCGCACGTTGCCGGCCGTGCAGCGGCAGGCCGTGGGCCCGTTCCTCTTCTTCGACCATTTCGGTCCGGTCGAGGCAGGGCCTGCGGACGACCATGACGTGCGTCCCCATCCCCACATCGGCCTGGCCACCGTCACCTACCTCTTCGAGGGCGCCATGATGCACCGGGACAGCACCGGCGTGGTCCAGCGCATCGAACCGGGTGCGATCAACTGGATGACCGCCGGCCGCGGCATCGTGCATTCTGAGCGCACGCCGGACGACCTGCGGGCCGTGACGCGCCGAAGCCATGGGCTGCAGCTGTGGGCCGCCCTGCCGGCCGAGCATGAGGAAGACCCGCCGGCGTTCAGCCACACTGGGGCCGACGCCATTCCGGGCGTGACGCAGGATGGCGCCACGCTGCGCATCCTGGTGGGTGCCGCATTCGGCGAACGCTCGCCGGTTCCCACCTTGTCGCCGGCCTTGTATGTCGACATGGCACTATCGCCGAGCGCGACGCTGACGGTGCCGGACGCCGCGCCCGAGCGGGCGCTGTATGGCATCGATCAAGCGTTCCTGCTCGACGGCACGCGCATCGAACCGCAGCAGATGGTGGTGCTCCCGCCAGGCGCAACGCCAACGCTGACCGCACCGGACGGCGCGCGCCTCGTCCTGATCGGCGGCGAGCCGCTCGGCCACCGGCACATGTGGTGGAACTTCGTGTCCACGCGCAAGGACCGCATCGCCCAGGCCGCCGACGAGTGGGCGGCGCAGCGGATGGGGCAGGTGCACGGGGAAACGGAGTTCATCGAGGCGCCGGTGTTTCGGCCGCGTTAAAAGGGCCGGGCGGGCGGCGCATTGGCCGGCATGGGCACGGACCGAGCGCTGGCGACTGCGCCGTGATTGGTCATCGGTCCTCTGTCCTCGGTCCTCTGTCCACGGTTCTCGGCAACGCGGCGCCCGCTAAGCTCTGCGGCCAGTCCCCACAATGATCCGTTCGCTCGGGACCGAGACCTTCGCGTCGGTGCCCGGAAGCATGCGCAACCGTGGTCAGGCCTCCTGCCTGAGGATCACCTCCCCTCGTGGTTTGACCGATGCCTGCACGGAGCGGCCGGCATCGCGGTCAGAGGGCATCCAGCGGACTTCGAATGCCCCGGCCTCCACGGTTCAGCACGTGGGTGTAGATCATGGTGGTGCTCACATCGCTGTGGCCCAACAACTCCTGCACCGTCCGGATGTCGTAGCCCGACTGCAGCAGGTGCGTGGCGAACGAATGCCGTAGCACGTGGGGCGACACGGGCTTCGCGCACTCCGTGCGCCGCGCCGCTTCACGCACCGCCCGCTGCACCGACTCCGGCTGCACATGATGGCGGCGCTCGACACGCGGCTCGCTGCGCGGATCGACGGACCGAGCCGCCGCAGGGAACACCCACTGCCACCCCCACGCGCGGCCCGACTTCGGGTACTTCACGGCCAGCGCATGCGGCAGGTGCACATCGCCGAACCCCGCAGCCAGGTCTCGGTCATGCACCGCCTTCGCGCGGCTCAGCTGCGCTCGCAACGGCTCGATCAGGTTCTCCGGCAACACCGTCACCCGGTCCTTGTTGCCCTTGCCTTCGCGCACCACGATCTCCCGCCGCGCGAATTCCACGTCCTTCACCCGCAGCCGCAGGCATTCCATCAGCCGCATCCCCGTGCCGTAGAGCAGGCTCGCGATCAACCACATCGGCCCGTTCAGCTGCCCCAGCAGGTCCCGCACCTCCCGCTCCGTCAGCACCACCGGCAACCGCTTCGGCGTCTTCGCCTGCACCACCTCATCGAGCCAGGGCAGAGAGAGGTCCAGCACCTGCTTGTAGAGGTAGAGCAGTGCGGCCTTGGCCTGGTTCTGCGTCGAGGCGGACACGCCGCGCACCTCGGCCAAGTGCGAGAGAAAAGCTTCCACCTCGCCAGGCCCCAGGTCGCGCGGGTGGCGCATCTCATGGAAACGGATGAAGCGGCGGACCCAATCGACATACAGCTGCTCGGTGCGGATGCTGTAGTGGCGAGTGCGGAGGTGCGTGCGCAGCTGGTCGAGCAGGCGGGGCGGCCGCGGCGGGCCGATGAACGCGGCTCCGTCCTCCTCGGGCGTTGCGGCATCGCTTGTTTCCATCCGCTGATTCTTAGGCCTCCCTTCGGCGCATAGCCTTCGCCAGTGCGCCGTTTAGGGCGGATGCTGTTAGGCGACGTTCGGCAGGGAGCCGCAAGGTCGGGGCGATATGCCGCCTATTCCGTTAGGTGCGACGAGCAGCGGTCGCATTTCTCGATCTCTTAGGCTTGGTCGAGTTGCTCGACCTGCGATGGCGTAGCATCCTGAGCAATCTAATTGACGTTAGGCCCGGTGAGGAAAACGTTGGGAACGTTAAATCTACTTCCGTCCAGATCGTCGCGGGCTCTTCTTCTACCCATCGTTGGTGTGGCGAGTTTTATTTGCTTCTGGGTATTGAGCGCCGATGTGGATTGCGGAATTCAGCGGTTGATGTGCGGCGCATTGTTTGGCGTAGCAGGTATTGCGCTAGTTGCCGGCCTGGGTTTCGGCGCGCTGTTCACGGCAGTTCTTATTCTCCTGAGCTTCGCCGTTTCCTGTGTCTACAGAGGCGCGAAGGTTCTTGAATCTGGTTACAGGGCTTGGCCTGTCTCAGGCATTCTCATCGCATTGCACTTCGCTGCATTTTGCTTTCTCAATCTGCTGGGCACTTTACCTATTGGCTGGGACTGGTGGCATGGGGCGTTCGGTGTTCTCGCCTCGCTTAGGGATGGGCCGGTGATTTATGTGGGACCATGAGCATGGCAATGCCTAACCCCTCCATCGAGCGGACGCGCCGCGGCGGGCTTCGCCCACCGCGCCCCGCCGCTCATGTCAAACGTTAGACCCCAAGGCCACCGGCATGGATGAACGAGCGCTGAAGATCCTGTTGGATGCATTTTGGGCGCCTGGAGGCTGGAAGGCCGATACCGAGCAGGGTGCTTCATCGGAGGACCTCGCGTATGCGAAGTCGAAGCGGATGATGTTCGAACCGCTCGAGCTGGATCACGCCGAGACTCTGAAGCAGCTCTCGAGCTTGGTCGAACGGCTCAATCGGCGCAAAGTTGCTGATGCTTTCCTTGCCAGCCTTTCATCGCGCAGGCTCGATTGGCGCTCTGCCCTGGGAAGCTACGCAGTGTTCCAACACCTCCCGGCCCACAATGCCGGAACCGGTGAACATCGTTGTCAGGTCTGCGGCTTCTATCTGCGCGAGCGCGTGCAAGACTTGAACGTTCTAAATTTCGAACGATTTAAGTGGGGTGGCGTACGACACGACCAAGTAGCGTACGCTGCCTTGGATCTGGGCCTTTTTCTGGAAGCCGCCATTCCCAGTCCAACCGTCGAGGACATCCGGATCTTCCGAACAATGGTCTCGGCAATCGACGCTGCACCGTCAAAGGCTACTAGTGGAGCGCTGCACTCGTACTTCGGGAAGGTTCTGAAGTCCAACAAGGCCGAACGCGATGTCGTGATCGCAATACTCGGCTTCTGCGGAATCCTTGGAACTCCGGCTCATCCCGGCTTCTCGGACGCGTTCGTACCAATCGATCAGCGCCAACTTCCCGACCGGCACTTCGTTGACATGCCATACCCGGCCTGCTGGTGGCGCGCTGAGTCTGGCATCAATCAATCCAAGCTTGCAGAGTACTTTGGCCATGTGTTGTGACGTGTGGCCTAACCCATCCATCGAGCGGACGTGCCCCGGCGGGCTTTGCCCGCCGCGTCCCGCCGCTCATGTCAAACGTTAGGCTCGCATGCAAAGGTGAAGGCCGGAGCGGTTCGGATGCTGCTAGTCGTGCCGGCAACGCTCCTGTTGTTGGCCATGCCGAACGAGCGCGGCGCGCATGGCTCCGTCGTCTGCTTCTTCGCGCAAATCGAGCAACGCAGCGGCATGCGTCGCCGCTCGCCATGGCGGGCGCTTGTAGGGTAGGGGGCAATCAGAATGGCAAGCGACTTGAGGGATCCTACAGTTGCGCCGAGGCACGGCAATGAACACCGGCGGCTCGTTTGGCTTTGTTTCCTCACGCTTGGCATATATGGAGCTTACGCAGTCCTTCGTGACGGGCACATCATCGGGCGGTTGACGGGCAAACATTGCGTGGGATTTGCAAAAGGTGTGCTTCTCACGGTGCTCACCTTGGGCATATTTCCGGGCATCTATGTCGTCGTACTTGCGTTTGATTTGCAACGCTATTCGGAGGCGCGCAGCACCGTCGGACGGCAACGCTATTTGGGTTCTATGGTTTTGGCGGGGGATGCTCTATCCTTGGCGCTCGCTGTGGCGTCTGGTGGCTTGGCCCTCGTGCTTTCAGTGGTCCTGTGGACCTATTGCTGCTACCTCCTTTCCCGCGAACTCGCCCTGTATGGCTCCGCTGCAGCCTAACCCCTCCATCGAGCGGACGCGCCACGGCGGGCTTCGCCCACCGCGTCCCGCCGCTCATGTCAAACGTTAGGCTCGCATTCACAAGTGAAGGCCGCGGTCGATCGTGACGTTGTGCTCCGCTCCGGCGCCGCTCGTGCTGTTCGCCTTGAATCCGTGACGCTGCCCTCGCCAGGGCGCCGATCATGCCGTTCGCCCGACGATCGATGCGAGCTTGGACCGATGGAGGTTGACGGTTTGTATCCTATAGAATACAGTTCGCCATGCGCGTTCAGATCACTGAGGTCTATCGAGATTGGCTCAATGGGCTCAGGGATCGCGCAAGTCGCGCTCGTATCCAAGTGCGCGTTGATCGTCTTGTGCATGGCAATCCCGGACAACATCGCAATCTCACTGACGGTGTCTCCGAGCTCAAGATCGACGTAGGTCCCGGGTACCGGGTCTATTACACAGAGAGGAACGGTGAGCTCATCATCCTCCTGGCCGGCGGAGACAAGTCCAGTCAGGCACAGGACATCAAAGCCGCAATTGCGCTTGCACGAAACCTCTAGGAGTATCGCGATGGCCAAAGCAAAGCCCGCCCAAAAGACCAAGACTGTCGCCTACGATGTGGCAGAACAACTGCGTACGCCTGAAGAGATGGCGGCTTACCTCGATGCTTGGTTCATTGAGGCGCCTGACGACGCTTCGGGAATCGCCCGAGCACTAGGCGATATCGCTCGCGCCAAAGGTATGACAGAAGTTGCACGTGATGCGGGCTTGAGCCGAGAAAGTCTGTACAAGGCTCTCAGCGAGAACGGAAACCCAAGCTTCGCCACAGTTCTGAAAGTTGCTCGCGCGCTGGGCGTTCGTCTGCACGCGGAGGCCGCGTAGGCCCGGCGTGCCAAGGCGGTGAGGCCTAACCCATCCATCGAGCGGACGTGCCACGGCGGGCTTTGCCCGCCGCGTCCTGCCGCTCATGTCAAACGTTAGGCTCGCATTCACAGGTGCAGGCCAAGGCCGTTCGTGACGCTGCTACTCGCGCCGGCTAAGCTCGTGTTGTTCGCCGTGCCAAACGGCGCGAGCGCGGCGCGCATGGTCACGGCTGGCCTGCTTCTTCGTGGAGCTCAGGCCAACGCCACCGGCATGTGGCGCCGGTCTTCATCGCCGGTGCTGGTAGGGTAGGCCGTCAGTTGGTGCGCCGGCTTGCTGGGCCATCATCTATTCGCGCGCTCGCGCAACGTTCGCCTACTGCATGCCGTCCCTTGCCTGGTGCTCCGGCAAGGCAGCGCAAGCGCGCGGCAGAACGGACAAGCCGGCGTTGTTCGTGGCGCTGGGCATTGTGTTCGCCGGCAACTTTGGCAAGAACCGCAGAGGTCGGCGTAAAGCGGGCCGCGTCGGCACCGCTCCCTCGCTGCCAGCAGCTGTGGCATTCGCAGGCTGCAGTGTCGGTTTCCAAGTCTTCTGCTCGGCCTGCGCGTTATGCTGCTCGCCACCTTGGCGGTGCTGCGGCTTGTGTTTGAAGAGGTTCAGGTATCGGCCCGCCTAACCCATCCATCGAGCGGACATGCCGCGGCGGGCGTTGCCCACCGCGTCCCGCCGCTCATGTCAAACGTTAGGCTCGCATTCACAGGTGAAGGCCAGAGCCGTTCGTGACGCTGCGGTTCGCGTCGGCTTCGCTCGTGCTGTGCGCGTTGCCAAACGTCGCGAGCGTCGCGCGTCTGTGTTCGTTGGCCTGCTAGCCGCGAAGCTCGGGCAATGCATGCAGTAGCTTTCGCGACTTGTCGTCGTCGGTCGCCCGAGGGCAAGCTCTGGCCATGCGGTGAGCGGCTCGTTGCGCAGCTATTGGTTTCTCGCTCAGTCGTGCCGTTCCTTCACATCGAGCGGTGCTGGGTCCTGTGCTTCGGCAACGCCCTGAAAGTTCGCGAGGGAAGGGCCGCGCCGGAGTGGCTCGTGGCGCTGGGCATCGTGTTCGCCGGCAACGCCGGCAGTCAACCGCAGAGGTCGGCGTAAAGCGGGCCGCGTCGGCGCCGTTCCCTCACTGCTAACAGCTGCGGCATTCGCACGCTGCATTGATCGGTTTCCAAGTTTTCTGCTCGGCCTGCGCGTTATGCTGCTGGCCATCTTGGCGGTGCTGCGGCTTGTGTTTGAAGAGGATCGGGTATCGGCCCGCCTAACCCATCCATCGAGCGGACGTGCCACGGCGGGCTTTGCCCGCCGCGTCCCGCCGCTCATGTAAAACGTTAGGCCTCACGGAGGCGCCATGTCCACTACGTTTGAGGTCTACCCACGCACCACAGTCGCGCCGTCGTTCGCCGAGGTGTTGGATCTCGGGACTCGACGCGTTCAACAACATCTGCTCGCGCGCGGCGTGCGTGCGACGCCAGAACTGGGCGTGACAGTGCAAGGCAACGGCACTCATCAAATGGTGCCGATTGATGTTTCCCGCCCAGCGATCTGGGACTCGTCCGAGTATGCGTGGTTCTTTGTTGATGGGGTCGCTGGGGGCACGGACGTGTCTTACATGTCGATCTCGACCGACGACCTCGACTACTGGAAGTCTGTGCTTGAAGAGCATGGTCCGGCACGGAAACGAAAGGGCGAAATCTTGGCTTGTCTGTCTAGCGGTTCTTACTGGTCGTTCCGACGATCCACCGGGCAACCTGCAGTGATTAACTTCGCTTATGGGATCCTCGCGGCGGTGTTTGCTGAGTTGACCAATGGTTTCGTGTTCTCGGACGATTCGGCGTGGGACTATGAGAGATTCCCTGCCACAGCGGACGAAATGTACGAGTGGTACTTCGATCCGGAGAAGACGAGCGACCCAGGCAAGGCCGACTGGGCGCGAGCTTGTTTGGCCGCCATTGCCGAGGAAGGTTGTGCCTAACCGATCCGTCGATCGGACGTCACCAAAGCCGCTTCGCCACTTAGGTGCCGCCGCTCATATCAAACGTTAGAGATTACGATGACAAACGTTCTTGCACTGCTCATAGTTGCATCAGGATTCTCGGCGGCTGTCGAAACGAAGTCGGGCTTCGTCGAGCGAACGTTCTCGAATACTGCCGCTGGCGTGGAGGAGTTCTTGGACTTCGCGGAGCCACTTGCTGAGGCAGCCGGACAACCGATTAAGGTCTGCACTGTCACCCTGACGGAGGATGGCGGTGCGGTCATGGATTGGTTGCTCGAAGAGTCCATGGGACCAGCGTCACTTTCAACGCAGGCCTATCTGAAGTACGCGAAGAAGCACAACGAATCGGCTGACTCGCCCACTACGGTTGCAAAGGCATGTTTGGCGCTACTTCCGATTCGACCAAGAAAATAGCGATCGTACGTGGCGCGTGATCTCTAACCCTTCCATCGAGCGGATGTCCAACCGGCTACGCCGGTCGGCCACCGCTCATGTCAAACGTTAGGCGTCAATAACACCGCCATGGATCTTCAAAGTCGTCTTCGCTTCATCCTCAGTTCCTTGTCGCGCCAAGGTTTCGATGCGCGTCCTCTCGTCTTCCGACCACCTGCATCCGAGGCGGAGCTCGTCGAGGTCGAGCATCAGCTTCGAATCGAACTTCCTTCCAGCCTGCGGGATGTGCTCGCGTTTGCTAGTGCGCATGTCGAGTTTCGCTGGTTCGCACCTAAGGACAGGCGTTTCCCGGAGCCGTTTCATCAGAACTTCTCGGGCGACATACATTGGTCTCTACCTCTATTGGTCCAGTACGCCCGAGACAAGCAGCAGTGGATTGAAACCGTATTCAAGAATCCAGATGATCCCTACGATCGGGTGTGGCACAACAAACTCGCGTTCCACGAAGTAGGGAACGGTGACTACCTTGCAATCGACCTTGACGCAGCTTTGCAAGGGAGGGTTGTCTACCTGAGCCACGACGACGGGCAAGGCCACGGCCATGTCCTTGCAGCATCGTTCGCCGAACTGCTTGAAGCCTGGGTGCCTCTGGGGTGTCCGGGCGCAGAAGACTGGCAATGGATGCCCTTCACCGATAACTTCACAGGCCCGATCGATCCGGCGTGTGCGAACGCAAGGCAATGGCGTGAGCTACTCCGACTTGACGCCTAACCCTTCCATCGAGGGGACGTCCACAAGCGGGCTTCGCCCACTTGCGGCCGCCCCTCATGTCAAACGTTAGGCTCGCACTCACAGGTGAAGGGCGGAGGCCCTCGTAACGCCGCATGGCATCTCGTCCCCCAGCCGACTCGAATTGATCTTTCTCCGCAGACGGATATGAATCGCACACATTGGCACCTCACCTCGGGTGTTGTCTGGCTCGTCACAGTCTTGGTCGTTGCGGTCAACACCGTTTCGCATACCGCTGACTTTGGAGCGAACCAGTTTCGTTCGCAGCTCGCGTCCCTAATGGCAGCTGTGGGTCTTGGGGCAATCTTCCTATCGTGGGCGAAAGCCGATGCGCCGGCGCATGGCAAACCCGAGGCGTCAGCTTTCGTCTTCGCCGCGCTTTGGCCGATTCTTTTCTTTGTTGCGCATGTCGCTTACCTTTTCTACACAAGAGGTTTGCGCAATGGAGTTCTCGCGATTCTTAAGTTTGCCTGCTTTGTCATGGCGTCCCTCATCGTGCTATTCGTCGCAGGCCGGCTCGGGAGTTCCATCGTCAACTAGTTCGCTCTGGCAGTGCACTTCGGCGCGGCGTGAACGCAGGTCCGTCGGGTGTCGTGCCGCCAGGCTGTGATTAGGTGTTCAGGAGGGTACGCCGCTTCTGATTGCCGGCGGCCGCGGGGCGATCCTCCCGTCGTGACCGCGTGGCGATAGGTTAGGGCTACTGTCGGCCCGTGCGCCCCATTCCTCGGAATTCGTTTGTCAGGCACTGCTATAGTGTTGATGCATGCCGGCCTTGCTGATTATCAGTTAGCCGGATTTGCGATTAAAGAACAAACGACCATGGGGAAGCCGTGAATATTTTCAAAGCAAGCATTTTGGTGTGCAGTACATTGCTGTCCGCCTGCGTAACACGTTATTCTGTCCCCGAAAACTCGCCAACGGCGTCGCTGAATATAAGCACGACTAGGATCGGTGTGAGAGTGCAAGTTTATGACGATGTCGCTTGCACGAAGAGTCCGTATGGCAACAGACTGGCATCCTTTTTCTTGGACGGCTCGGATCCACGTACCGGCGTTGACAAGTTGATCGCTGCGGAAAAGGACTTTGTTCACACCTACGCATATTCGGTGATATATCCTTCTGGAGATACGCAGTGTAACGTTACTATCGCATTCAAGCCGACTGCCGGGCAACGGTATAAATCACGATTCAGCGTCCAAGGGAACCAGTGCGGCGTGACAGTCGAGCGATACGCTGACGCGAAAGGCGGCTCGGACACAGTGCCTGAGGAAACGGTTCGCCAGATCAAGCCAGCCTGCGTAAACAATCTGACGGACTGAGCATGCGGTCATTTATAGGAACAGCGTTCCAGCTCGGCGGGAGGGCGGTCGCGCTGCCCCTAGGTGGCGAGGTAAGCTGGTCGGCAATTTGGCGGTGCTCCGGCCTCTGTTCGACGAGAGGTTAAGTATCGGCCCGCCTAACCCATCCATCGAGCGGACGTGCCCCGGCGGGCTTCGCCCTCCGCGTCCCGCCGCTCATGTCAAACGTTAGACCGCAGAATGCAGATTGATCAACCCACTTGGTGCCTGACAAGTCCGCGCTGCGCCTGTTGTGCGCTGCAAGGAAAGTTGTGCTTCTCGGCATGCCCAAAATGCGGTGCCGTTGTCCTAGTGTGCGATGAGGTGGGGACTGTGTATCCGATGCTCGGAGATTTGGAGCACGCCGTGCATTTTGGCTGGCAAGATCCGGCATGTGTCTGCCCGAGCTGCCGTGAAGTTCCAATTGTGAAGTTTCGGAATCCCACATCAAGCGAGATCCAAGCGCTTGGCTATCAAGTTGGCCAGTATGAGTAGCCCGCTGCGGTCTAACAAGTCGTTCGACACGGACACGCAACAGCATTGCGCCGCGAGCCGTGCGCGGAAGCATACGTCTCGCGGCGCAATGCCGCTGCGTGCCGGTCAACTCCGACGTTAGGCTCTAGACACTGCCATGTCGAAGGTTCTTCGAATACTTGTCATGTCCGCGGTTGCGCTCGTAGTGGCGCCAGTGGTTCTCAGAAGGCTGTTCCTCGCACCGGTTCTTCGATTGACAGCGTTCGCGGCTTGGCAGCTAACTCTCGGGCGCAGGGGCGTCCGCGCATTGGCGGTGTACTCGAACAGTCCCAGATGGCAGGGCCACTTCGAAACGCATGTTGTTTCGTCGCTTGGCAAAAAGGCAATGGTCGTCAACATCACCTCGCGGTCCGATTGGCTCAGTTCGAAAGGTATCGCCCGGAAGGTGCACAGCACACGGGGAGGCGGGCAGAATCACACACCGATCGTGATCTGGTTCCCTCGTGTGCTGGGCCGAGTCGAGGTCGTTCGCTTCTACGAAGGCTATGGGCGCGCTGCACACCGAAGAGAAGATGACCAGCTGCTCGTCGCTGCGGTGAGAAGAACTCAGGATCTCGTCAATGCATCGGCCTAACCCATCCCTCAAGCGGCATCACCAAAGCGGCTTCGTGACTTTGGAGTCGCCGCTCTTTTCAAACGTCAGGCCGCCACAATGCAAGCCACCTTCTCTCTAACCGACTCCGACTTCGCCCGACTCCAGAAGATCGTCTCGAAGCGGTTCCGTTCAAGTGGTTCGGCATTCACGTTTGCGTTCGTACTCCGAGTGCTCGTTTGGATGTGCATTGGGTCGGCGGGGGCGGCGTACGTAAGAGTAATGCAGGCGTTCCCAGAAGCGTCACCCGCGCTCGAACGGCTCGCGGTCTTGCTCGTGATCGCTGTTGTCGCCATCATGGCCACGCCGTATGCGGCGCAGAGCGCGTTCAGGCGGCAGACGCTTGCCCCCGACGGCGCCTTTCTCTCCGAGCAGACGGTCTCCCTCTCGGATTCGCACCTGCGGGTCACCTCGGCCCGTGGAACAACTGAGATCCCTTGGTCGGGCTTCCTTGATCGGGCCGACGATGAAGTCAACTGCTACCTGTTTATTGATCGCATTCAAGCATTGGTCCTGCCCCGCGCAGCAACTTCGGCCTTCGGTGCGAAGCTTGATCAATATAAGGTTCGCCTCAAGAATGCGGCCTGACCTTTCCTTCGAGCGGCCGCGCCACAGGAGGCATCGCCTGCAGCGTCACGCCGCTCAAGTCAAACGCTAGGCATAGATATGTGGGAAGGCCAGGCAACTTCCAGGCGGGCGCAACAGTTGGCAGGTGTCGCGCTTGCGGTGGCCTCGTTGCCGTTCGCGTCGCTTGGCGCATTCGGAGTCTGGGTTTGCATCGTCAGAACTGGAGCAACACACGCGGTGGTCGCAACTGCGGCGGTGGCGCTGTTCGTTGGACTGTGGGGACTAACGATCGCGTATCGAATCTTCTTCGGTAGAGGTGTGCGTCGGGCCGGCGGAGTGATGTCGCCGCTGGCCCTTCGGGTTGGTGGTCTGTCCTCGCTGGCCCTTGCAACCATCTTTTCATACGATGCCTTGGTGAATAGCAAGGGGAGCGTAGTGGGAGTTGCCGCTACGCTGTTCATTTCGTTCCTGTTCTTCGTCGCGGCCCGGCACCGGGGCGCAATGCGTTCCACGGAATAGGCATGGTCGAGACGCCCATGGTGTTCCAACACAGAAGGTGATTGCATGTTGATTCGGAGCCCGAGTGCAACGCGGCCCAACCCATCCATCGAAGGGACGTGCCACGGCGGACTTCGTCCCCCGCGTCCCGCGGCCCATGGCAAACGCTAGACGCCAAATATCATGGACGCACACCCGTCGCCATACCTCAGCAATAGCCGCCGCTTGCCCGATGTTCTGGCAGCAATTCAGCTCATGGGTGCGTACACGTTTTCCAGTCTCAAGTACGAAGCCTGGGTCGACAAGCTGGGCGGACCCTTAAGCGCCAAGGATTGGAGAGTCATCTTCTCCGAGCACCCTGAGTTCTTTCGCCTAAGCGATGAATGGGTTTCGCTGCGGTGGCGTCACGGCTACGACCGCACCTACAGTCACGAGCAAGGTCGCGATCTCACGCACGATGAGATCTCGACTCTTGGCGAAGATCAAAGGGGCAAGCTCACTCGAAAGCCTCTCACGTCCGACCAGCTTGAGGCACTGATGAAGACCGCCATTGAGTTGCACAGCCGAGAAATTGCTCACCAACAGGAGCGCCGATGGTTGTCCCCGCTACTTTTCGGACTTCTCGGCATCGTCTTAGGCAGCATCTTGCAGGCCGCACTCAAGTGACGCGTAACCCTTCAATCGAGCGGACGTGCCACGGTGGGCTGCACCCACCGCGTCCCGCGGCCCATCTCGAGCGTTGTTCATCATGAGCGACACCGCAGCGAGTCCTGCGCTCGTACTCTTTCTTCTTGCCCTGATGGCTGCTGCATGCACAGCATTCTTCGGCTGCCGCTGGATCTTGCAATCGCATCGGCTCCAACACTTGCCACGCCCAATCGTCTGCGCTGCCCTGTGGGCTCTGCCGTCTGCCCTCCTTCTTCTCTCAACACTGCCGCTTGCGAGGCACCCGAGAGATCTGCTTGAAGTCTCACCACTGCTTCTCGTCATTGCATTCCTCGGCTTGTGCTTCGGAGGAATCTTCCGCTTGCTGACGCGATCAGGAATCAAAGGGTATTGGTACCAAAGAGCATTCGTCGGCGGTCTTGTAGGCTTGGCCGTGGCGGTCGCGTGCGGGGCAATGGTCCACCACTTTCTCACTGGGTGGGGTGGGCCTGGAGGCGGGGGCTTCCGGCGCCTAGGCATCGCCGAGGCGACCCTGCTGTTTTCGTGGCTCGTTCCTCTCTTGGCCATGGTTGGCATTGCCACGCCGCTCCGGGCAGTGATGCCTGACCCTTCCAATGCGCGGCAGGTCCCAGGGCTCTCGCCCCTGCACGTGCCTCATATCAAACGTTAGAACAGACCGAATGACCTGGCTCGTTCCGCTCCTCTTGCTGGCGGTCGCAAACGTCGCCGTGTCCACCGCTGTTGCCAAGAGTCATCTGTACAGTCACGGGCAGGTAGTAGCCCAGTTGTGCATCGTTTGGTTGGTACCGGTAGCTGGGGGGCTTGTCGTCGGCTTGTTCTTGTGGGGGCAACGCTTCCCGGGAAAATCGCGGTTGGGGCAGGGCGCAGACCCGGCGAGTTGGCAGAACGCAGAGAATCCGCCGCACCTACAAGGGGACTGAAATGAGCTGGCCCCCTGAATGACCGGACGCAGCCTATCGCTTATCTTACGGATAGGAATAGGACTGTGAGTATGACTAGGCATACGGAGACCATCGAGGTCATCACGAGGGACCAGCGCCGCAGGCGTTGGTCCCTGGTCGAGAAGGCCGCGCTGGTGAAGCGCACGTACGAGCCCGGCATGAGCGTGTCGCTCGTGGCCCGACAGGAAGGCGTGTCGGCCAGCCTGCTGTTCCAGTGGCGCAAGCTCGAACGGCAAGGTGCTCTGACGGCCGTCTCCGCCGGCGAGGCCGTGGTCCCGGCGTCGGAGCTGGCCGCGGCGCGGGTGGAGATCGCGAAGCTGCAGCGCGTGCTCGGCAAGAAGACCTTGGAGAACGAGATCCTCAAGGAAGCAGTGGAGTACGCCGCCGAAAAAAAGTGGATTGCGCGCTCGCCCTTGTTGCCCGGGGACGAGGAATGACGCGCGTGTGCGAGGCACTCGGTTTGGCGCGATCAAACGTTCATGCACGCGCGAACCGATCCGAGTCGTGGGCCGATGGCCGCACGCAGCGAACGCCCGACACCGACGAGCAGTTGCTGACGGACATCCGCGAGCAGATCGCTGCGTTGCCCAGCTACGGCTATCGGCGCGCTTGCGCGCTGGTGAACCGCCAACGCGCGAGGGTCGGCGGAGCGCGCGTGAATCCAAAGCGCGCGTACCGCGTGATGTCCGGCAGCGGGCTGCTGCTGCCCAGAGCCCCAAGGCGTCGCCAGTCCAGCAGGCCTCATGAGGGCAAGGTCGCGGTGCCGGCGAGCGATCTGCGCTGGTGTTCCGACGGGTTCGAGATCAAGTGCGACTCCGGCGAGACGGTGACGGCGACCTTCGCGAAGGACTGCTGTGATCGAGAGATCCTTGCCTTCCGCGCGTGGAACGGCAAGGGCCTGCCTGGCGAGCCGGTCTGCGAAATGCTCATCGAGGCCGTGGAGAAGCGCTTCGGCAGCGTTGAGGCGATCCCTGCCACGCACACGCTGGAGTTCCTCAGCGACAACGGCAGCGCGTACATCGCTCACGCTACGAGGAACGTGGCCAGGTCGCTGGGACTCAAGCCGATCAACACGCCGGTCTGCAGCCCTCAGAGCAACGGCATGGCCGAGAGCTTCGTGAACACGTTCAAGCGCGACTACGTCAGCCGGATGGACCTGAGCGATGCCGTCGTCGTGCTGGCGCAGCTTCCGGCCGCGTTCGAACACTTCAACGAGATACACCCGCACTCGAGCCTGAAGATGAAATCGCCGCGCGAGTTCAGGCGGCACCTTGCTGAGCAATCCCGCCGCGCTCAGCTCGAACAACCGGCGCTACATTGCGCATAGGCTGCGTCCGGGAATGCAGGGGCAAGATCATGAAATGAGCTTTCACCCTTTCTTGAAGCGAACGCCTGACGGCGCTGACTTCGTCAAACGTCAGGCGTCGGAGGTCCACAATGGAATCGTTCGGCATCCGCTTCAGGAGTGACCGCCTTGACCTGTATCCGCCGCTCGTAGCGATGTTCGAGGCATTCAAGCAAGCCCAGATTCACGAAGAGTTTGGCGAAGTCGACGAGTCGGAAGCCAGGCTAGCCGCGCCAGCGCGGACGTTCTTTCACTGGCCGACCAAGTTGGAGCAAGAAGAATGGTCAGCCGTCCGCGCCAGCCATCCCACGATCGTTACCCGACCCGAAAACGCGTGGGGTCAGTAATGGAACTCCGGCAGCCTCTTGGATGCCCATCAGCCACGCACCTCGGTAGGATTGACCTGCTCGGCTTCTTCGAGCCATTCATTCCTGGAGGACGGCTCGGTTGGGGACGGGGCGATATTGCTGTTTGAACTCGTTCGGGGTCAAGTACTCCAGACTGCTGTGCGGGCGGACTGCGTTGTAGTGGCGACGCCAAGCCTCAATGACGACCGCCGCCTCTCGGCGTGAGCGGAACCACTCCAGCGAGAGGCACTCGTCCCGGAACTTGCCGTTAAAGCTCTCGTCGGTTCCGTTCTGCCACGGCTTGCCGGGATCGCTCAGGGACGTCGCGATGCCCGCCTGGGCGATCCACTCGAGGATGGCGTGGCTGACGAATTCGGGGCCGTTGTCCGAACGCATGAACAACGGCGCACCGTGCAGGCTAACCAAGCGCGTCAGCACCTCTATCACACGGGCCGATCTGATGGACCCCGCGACGTCGATGGCGAGGCATTCACGGGTGTACTCGTCCACAACCGTCAGGCACTTGATCTGCTGCCCTGCGGCCGTCGTGTCGAACACGAAGTCATAGGCCCAAACCATGTTCGCTTTGAACGGCGTGTGCGCCCGAGGCCTGCCTGCAGCGATCCGGCGCCTCGGGCGCCGCTTGGGCAGGAGCAGCTCTGCTTGGCGCCAGATGCGATGCGTGCGCGACCAGCTCAGCTCGAAGCCTCGACGGCGCAGGAAAATGCGAATGCGCCGGTAGCCATAGCGTGGGTACTGCCCGGACAGCTCGCGCATGGCAGCGACGATGGGCGCGTCCTTAGCTGGCAATGTGGGTTCGTAGCTCAATGTCGACCTCGCCATTCCGATCAGCCCACAGGCTCGCCGCTTGGACAGGCCTCGCTGGCATGCGAGGTCTACCTGCTGGCGCCTGCTCTGCGGGCTCACCATTTTTTTGCGTTGATCTCCTTGAGCACCTCGATGTCGAGCGCCGCCTCGGCGAGCAGCTTCTTCAGGCGGCCGTTCTCCAGCTCCAGTGCCTTCAACCGCTTGACGTCGGCAGCCTCCAGCTGGCCAAAGTGCTTGCGCCAGGCATAGATGCTCGCCTCGCTGACCTTGTGCTTCTTGGCGACCTCGCCGACGCTCGTGCTGTCGGCCTCTCGCAGGATGGCGACCATCTGCTCTTCAGTGAATCGACTCTTTCTCATGGGCTCCTCTCGGATGGGGAGCCATCTTCCTAGAAATTATTGGTCCGAAGAAACCGGGCAGGTCAGGGGGCTCGTGCCGCTATGTGGTGCTGGACAACCTCAAGGAAGGCGTGCTCAAGCCGGATCTCTACGAGCCGCTGCTCAACCCGGTATACGCCGCAACGCTGGCCCACTACGAGGTCGTGGCCGACCCGGCGCGGGTGCGTGACCCCAACCGCAAAGGCACCGTGGAGAACGCCATCGGCCACACGCAGGCCACGGCGCTCAAGGGCAAACGGTTCGAGACCATCGAGGAGCAGAACGCCTACCTGGAACACTGGGAGAGCAAGTGGGCTGCCTCGCGCATCCATGGTTCAGAGCGCCGGCAGGTGCAGGCCATGTTCGAGGAGGAACGCGCCCACCTGCAGCCGCTGGCCGAGTGGCCGATGCAGTACTTCACCGACCAGCAGCGCACGATCTGGGATGACGGCTGTGTGCGCGTCGATCACTGCAGCTACGCAGCACGGCCAGCCACCATCGGCACGAAGGTGCTGGTGCGGCTGTACGAGCGTCGACTGGAGATCCGTGACCCGCAGACCCAGGCGCTGCTACGCACGCATGCGCGCGCCGAGCGACCCGGCACTGTGGTGCTGCCGGAGGCCGAGCGCGTCTTCAACCCCTCGCGTGAGACGCGCTCGATCCTGAAGCAGGCCAACGCCATCGGCGCGCAGGCCGCGCGGCTGTGCCAGATGCTGTTCGCCATCGAGGGTCGAGTGGGCCAACGCAAGCTGTGGGGCATCGTTCACTTGGCCGACCGCTACCCACGGCAGATGGTGGACGCCGCGTGCGCGCAGGCGCTTGACGACGGCCTGCACAGCTACCGCCACGTGAAGGCCATCACCGAGCGCTTGGTGGCCGCTGCGCTGCAGCGCATGGACGAGGCCGCGGCGGACGCCGCGCAGGCGTCGGTGACCACGCAGAACCACGACCTCATCCGCAGCCCGCAAGAGTACGGCGACCTGTTCGCCATGGCTGCCGCGTCCATCCCTCAAGGAGACCTCTTCGCATGAACACGAACGACATCGAACTCACACTGCGCAAGCTGCGCCTCTCGGGCATGGCCGAGACCCTGCAGACCCGCGTGATGCAGGCCCAGGCCGCCCAGGAGCCCTTCATGGACACGCTGGCCGCACTGCTGCAGGACGAAATGGATCGTCGTCGGAGTCGACTGATGGCGCGGCGCTTCAAGCTCTCCGGGCTGGACGAGCGGCCGCAGGTTGCCGACTTCGACTGGCGCTTCAACCCGAAGCTGCCGCGGGCGGCCTGCTTCGAGCGGCACACGTTGAAGTTCGTCGGAGAAGGGGCCAACGCGCTGATCGTCGGCAAGCCCGGCACGGGCAAGAGCCACATCGCCAAGGCCGTGGCCTACCAGGCCACCTTGCAGGGCTACGACGTCTGCTACGTCGAGGCCGACAGCGCGTTCGCGCGCTATGGCATCGCCGACACCGAGGAACGCGCGCGGCAGCTCAAGAGGTGGGTGAGCGCCGACCTCCTGGTACTCGACGATCTGTTCCTCCCCCGGCGTATCAGCGAGCACGCCGCCGATCTGCTGCAGACCCTCGTGCACCAGCGCTACAAGCTGCGCCGGTCAGTCGTCATCACCTCCAACCGCATTGTGCAGGACTGGGGCCGATACCTCGGCGACGCGACCATGGTCACCACCGTCCTGGACCGGCTGATGCACCGCTGCGCGATGCTCGAGTTCGAGGGCAGGAGCTACCGGCTCAAGGAGGCCGCCGCGCGGCTGGCCATCACCTCAGACCCCGCATAATTGCCCCATCCTGCCTGGAGCAGTTTGGGGTGGCCATCGGGCGTGCAGAACAGCGCGCGGAGGCTGAGCTCAGCAGGCCGGCTCTCCCCCGCGCCGGAGAGCCTGGGGCGACGGCGCTCGCAGCCCGCTCAGATGCTCGCTGCACTTGAGCCCCTCACCTCTAGACAACAGAAGCTTGCCGCAGCTAGACTCTCTACTCACGTGAAGCCAACTCTGTTGGCCCAACTGCTGGTCAGCCCTTTCACCAGCGCGCCGTTTCGCCGGGGCTCTCGTTCTCGTCAGCTGAATACTCAGCGCACGTCGTGAGGCGTGTCCCGTTCTATCCCTCCGGCCGCTGAAGCCAGAAGCGTTGGAAGCACTGACACCAAAGGCCATTGAGGCGTGCCACTGCGGGCAGCCGAGCCGGCAGCCCGCAGTGCCCCCCCGTCTCAGCGAGACGACACCGTCGCCACCCCGTTGTGGCCGACGGCAACGAAACGTCCGTTCCCGAAAGCGACGGCCAGCAATCGACCGGTGACGCCGCTGTCCCGCAGGTGCCACTTCGGCCCGCCGGAGCCGGTGACCACCTGGCCGCTCTCACTCGAAAACACATACCGGTCCTGTCCATGGGCAAGTGCGAGGAGACCCCCCGCGCCGGCCGGCATGTAGAGCGGTGTCCAAGAGATGCCGTCCGGGCTCTCCAGTGCAAACGGGCCGACGGCGATGAACCGTCCCGCCGCGTGGATGACGGCCCGCAGGTTGTAGCCCACCGCGTTCAAGGGAACACCGACGGCCCCCTGTTCGGTCCATGTCTGACCGTCCGTGCTGGTGGCCACGAACCCGCGATCGCCAACGACCATGTAGCGGCCGCCGCCGAACGCGACGGCCTGGACCATGGGATCACCGTTCAAGCGTGCCAGCAGAGACCAGCTCGAGCCATCGAGACTTTCGTGCACCTCGCCGGCGGTGGTCACCGCGAGGAAGCGGCGGCCGTCGTGGACCAGGCTGGCGCAGATCCCGATGACCTCGCCAGAAAGGGCCGGCGTCCACGTTCGCCCCCCGTCATTGCTCGACGTGAAGGCCGCGGCGCCAGGCTCTTCCCACTCCGGATTGGCACGCAGATCGACCCCTTGTCCGCACGCCGCGACGACGCCGCCGCCATGCGCCACGGCGCGAGCATCCAGGAAACGGGTCATCGGGCCGATGGTGAGGTGGCGGCGCTCCCAGGCCAGCCCGTCGGCGCTGACCAGGGCCCAGCCGCGGCTCGAGACTGCCACGAACTGGCCGTCCGCGACGGTGATGGATTGCAGGTGACCGGGGCTTCCTTCCACGGTGTCCACCCAATCGCTGCCGTTGGCGCTCGAGCCGATCGCGCCGAGGCGGGAGACGCGCACGTATCGGTCCGGCGACGCGGCCACCTTCGCGAAGTGGTGGTGCAGATCCGGCGCCACGCGCGTGAGCCACTGCTCACCGTCGCTTGAATAGGACATCGATTGCTGGCCAGACGCGAAGAAGAGGCCGCCTGCGAAATTGATGGGGCCCGCCACGTCGGCACCGGCATTCACCTGGCGCCAGTTCTGCCCGTCGACGCTGATGAACTGTGTGGATCCACCCCAGCTGGCGACGAAGCGCCCGTTGCCGAATGCCATCGACCGAATGCCCGCTGGCGCCGTCGGAATCGGCGTCCACGCGAGCGCGTCCGTGCTGACCCATGTCCTCCGATCCAGGAAGGAATCGCTGCTCGCGACGAACACGCCATTGCCGTACGCGATGGCACCGCCGCCTCCGGACAGAGTCCGGCTCCAGACCTGGCCATCCGGGGACACGTGCGTGCCGTCCGCCGCGACGACGACGTACATGCCGTTGGCGTGGAACACCTGCTGCACATTGCCGGTGATGGGCGCGCGGGGCAATTCGGACCACGACTGTCCGTCGACGCTGGTCCAATGGGCACCGTAGTCCCCCACCGCGAGCCACCCCTGGGCGCCCCAGGCGACGCCTGCCAGAGGTTTCGTCCCTGCGGGCAAGCGCTGTGGCGACCAGGCCAATCCGTCGCGGCTGTACATCACCAGCCCTTCGCTGGGTCCGACGGTTTCGCTCAACTGGGCGTCGGTGTAGCTGCCGACCGCAACGAAGGCGCCGTTCGCCCAGGCGACGTCACGCCAGCGCCCGGCCGGCGGGCGAGCGCGGGTCCAGGTCAGGCCCTGCACCTCGACGGGAGACAAGGACAGCGTCACACGGCCAAGCCCGCCTCCGGTGAAAGGCAAGGAGGCCGTCACCGTGACTTCGGCGGCAACGTTGTGCTCCTCTGGATCGGGCGGCAGGTAAATCACCGAAGCCCCCTGGCCTGTGCTGAGGCTGCCGGGACCTTGCAGTTCCCAGAGCGGCGTCTCGGTGCTGTTGCGGACTGTCGCGTGGAGTGTGACGCCTGCACCACCGGTGGACACCGACATGCGTTCGGCCGACACGGTCACCTCGGGGCGGGGCGGTTCCGTCACGGCGGCGGGAGTGGCTCCACCGCCCCCGCCACCGCACCCTGCCAACGCCACCAACAGACCCGCTGAAAGCCAATGGCGCATCCGGTCGACGAAACCGACGCGCGCGCCCCACCTTCCTCGGTGCCCGAGCACGTTTTCCTTGTCCACGTGGAACCCCCTGATGTTTTTTCGTTATTGACGCGGTGTCTACGCACGGCAGTGGATGCAGCGCGCAGCCCGTGGCCGCATTATGAACAGACCGCCCATGCGGTCAACGTTCAGATCGAGGGCGGCACGGCAGACCCCGCATAATTGCCCCGTCCTGCCTGGAGCAGTTTGGGTGGCCATGAGTGGAGCAGTTTGGGGTGGCCATCGGGGATCCGACCATTGATCTCTATTGAACTGACCGGACGTGAAAGGCTCCGCGCACCATGCCCCACCCCTCAGACAACCGACAGATCTCTCGCATGCGGAATCTCATTGCCCTCGCTATCGCACTGCTGACCGCAGTGGCCGCGTACGCGCATTGGCCGAATGCTGCATTGCCCGAAGGCGTGATGGCGGATCGGGTCGTCGTGCACAAGGCGGAGCGGCGGCTGCGACTGTACGCAGGCGGGGCACTGCTGCGCGAGTACCGCGTCTCGCTCGGCTTCAACCCGGTTGGAACAAAAGAAGTCGAAGGTGATGGCAAGACGCCTGAGGGCAGCTATGTGATCGACAAGCGAAACCGGAA
Organism: Rhizobacter sp. LjRoot28; assembly: GCF_964253025.1. Taxonomy (NCBI): domain Bacteria; kingdom Pseudomonadati; phylum Pseudomonadota; class Betaproteobacteria; order Burkholderiales; family Sphaerotilaceae; genus Rhizobacter; species Rhizobacter sp. LjRoot28. The sequence goes on along the minus strand of NZ_CAXUQC020000001.1, from coordinate 3,115,679 downwards.
GAGCCAATATCATTTGTCTTTGCACATTTCATATCCCAGCGCTGAACAGGTCGCTAGAGCGAGGGCATCGGGTGTCGACCCCGGCGGTCTCATCATGATCCACGGTATTCGGAATGGCTTGGGGGCCATCGGGCGCCTGCACTTGATCTCCGACTGGACGGCCGGGTGTATCGCAGTGACGAACGATGAGGTCGAGGAGATCTGGCGCATCGTCCCGGATGGAACTCCCATCGAGGTCAACGCCTGAGGTGAGCACGCTTTTGCCCTTTCGATGGGCAGAGGTCCTCCGGCTGCTGTGCTCGTACACAGCGCATGTCGCATGTCGCATGTCAGGACCGCGCGTTGCGGTCCGCGAATCCGAGAGGGCGCTGATGAACCAGGCAGGCGGGGTTGTCGACCCGCTCGAAGCATTCCGCGCAGGGAGGCGCTTGCGTGGCACTGCGCATCAAGCTGGAGGAGAGCGAACGAATGAAATACCTGTGTCTGTGCTACTACGACCCGGCAGTCGCCAACGCCTTGTCGGCTGACGAGGCGCAAGAGCTTGCTGCGGTCTGCAAACCGCACTACCGGATGTGGCAGGAGTCCGGGCGCCTCGGTGCCATCGGAGCCCTGTCGGATCCGCGAGCATGGAAGACGATCCGGCCAATGGACTCGTCCGGCGACACCGACGCCGACCCGCAGGTTGCGGACGGGCCGTACCTACCGGACGGGCATCGCATCGGAGCGTTCTTCTTCGTTGAGGCATCGAACATCAACGAGGCCGCAGAGATCGCCGCCAAGCATCCGAGTGCCCACGCGGGCAGGTTTCTGGGCGGGGGCATCGAGGTCTGTGTCTGCGAGGGGTGCGACGAGCTTGCGCCCAACGCAAGTGCGGACTGAACTTGCCGGCAAGGTCCGTGACGTCGGCTTGCCCCCCCACGAATTTTCGCGTCGATGCTGGACGCACTTCTCGGCGCCGAGATGGCGTCTTCGCGGCTCGAATGAGGATTGGCGATGCAGGGTACCGGTAGTTTTGTGAGCGCGACGCCCGTGCTGGCGTCCTTGGACATCAATAGAAGTGTCGACTTCTTCTGCGCCAAGCTCGGTTTCGCCGAGGTCTACGCTGAGCAAGGGTCTTACGGGATCGTGTCCGCTGGACCCGTGAGCATTCATTTCTGGGCTTGCTCGGACAGGAGAATTGCTGAGGCGACAGCGTGCAGAATCGGCGTCCAAGGGATCAGCGAGCTGTTCGCGCGGTGCACCGGGCATGGGATTGTTCACCCCAATGCTCCTCTGGCCATGACACCGTGGGGCAACATGGAGTTCGGCATCCTGGACCCCGACGGCAACCTCGTCACCTTCCATGAGCCACAAGCGGATTAACCGGCCGTCTAGCACCCAGCCGGTGCTCGTATTCACCGTTGCTCCGAGCGCGTTCGCGTCACATGTCGGGAAACAAGGCGTATGTCAGAGTCACATGAATCCATAAGCAAGTTCCTGAGTCTTGTCTTGAGACATTCTCCAGAAACGATCGGCCTGCAGCTGCACGAAGGCGGCTGGGCCAGCATCGACGCACTCATTCGACTGGCTACCGCGCATGGACGCCCCCTGTCTCGCCAGTTGGTTGAGCAGGTCGTTCGCGAGAGCGAGAAGCAACGGTTTGCGTTGAGTGATGACGGTCTGTCGATCCGCGCCAACCAAGGCCACTCGGTCAAGGTCGAGCTGGGACTCGTCAAGGTCGTGCCGCCTGATGAGCTGTTTCACGGCACAGCGACCCGGTTCCTTGATTCGATTCGTTCCAACGGTCTCTGGCGCGGGTCGCGGCACCATGTGCACTTGTCTGAAACTCGCGATACAGCCAGTGACGTCGGCAAGCGGCATGGCAAGCCGGTAGTTCTTTCGGTCCGGGCAGGAGCAATGCACGAGTTTGGGTATTCCTTCTTCCGGTCTGAAAACGGGGTGTGGCTGACCGAGTCGGTCCCTTTCGAATTCCTCGCCTTCCCGTCGGATGTCTGACCTTTCCACTCAGCAGGAGTGCCAGGGGCTTGTTCCTGGGCGCCACGGGACTTGTCGTCCGCTCGACGCGGTGCCCAAGGCCGCTGACGGTGAAGCAAAGGAGGAGTCTGTCACCGGGGGCCTTGACCCCCGCAGCTCGTGACCATGGGATTCCGGTGGCTTGACGTGCGTAGTACAAGTCGGAGTTGCGGTGCAAGTCGAAGCCAAGTGGCTTCCATCCATGGGTCGGCCTGACGCGGCAGAGGCGAGTCGGACGCCGCGCCTGCTGTTGAACCCCAGTCCGGCCCGCTTTTGCCAAAGGAACTCATCTTGAAGCTTGGCTACACCATCATCTACGTGCCCGATGTCGCGGCGTCCCTGGAATTCTTTGAAGCGGCATTCGGCATGCAGCGCAAGTTCCTTCATGAGAGCGGCACCTACGGCGAGCTTCAGACCGGTGAGACGACGTTGGCCTTTGCCGCACATGAACTCGGCGAGATGAACTTTCCTGCTGGGCATGTGCATGCCAGCAGTTCGGCCCAACCGCTGGGTTTCGAGATCGCCCTCGTGACCGACAGCGTTCACGAGGCACATGCCAAGGCTGTCTCGACTGGCGCCATGGCGCTGGCGGCGCCGCAGCAGAAACCGTGGGGACAGGTCGTCTCCTACGTTCGGTGCCCGGATGGCGTTTTGGTCGAGCTGTGCACACCCGTCGGCGCCTGAATCCGGCGGTGAGGTTCACGTCGACGGCCGCCCGCCGAACGACGACGGAGCGACGACCTGCTGCTTATGCAAGGCGGGATGAGGATCAGGTTCATGCGGGTCCAAGAACGGCGGGCGGTCCGCGCCTCACGTCGGCGGCCGCATGATCGAAGCCTGGCCTCCCAACACCTCGCAAAGGTCCTTTCATATGCCGCTCGACAAGATCAAGTGCCAGGCGTTCTGGTCGCAGTTCCTGGATTCGCTGGCGCCTGAGGACCCCAGAAGAAGGGCGCAGCCCGATGCCTTCGGCTTTGGCGGTGAGGGTGAGCTCGCCGATGAGTTGGCAAGCCTCGTGGTGGCCGGCAAGAAGCGCGCGACCACGAGCCTCCCTGTGGAGTACACCTCGCTGGGTGAGCCGCTGCCGAAGAAAGGGGACCTCAGCATCATTCTCAATGGGGCGGGCGACCCCGTCGCCATCATCGAACGAACGCAGGTCGATGTCGTGCCATTCGCGCGAGTCACCGCGACGTTTGCGGCGCGAGAAGGTGAAGGCGATGGCAGCCTCGCCTACTGGCGAGGGGCCCACAAGGAGTATTTCGCCCTGGTTTGCGAGAGGCTCGGTGGCGCGCTCGATGATGCGACGCCCGTCCTGTGCCAGTCGTTCGAAGTGCTGTGGCCTCCTTGTGCCGGTCGAGGGCCGGTCGTCTGATCCGCGCGAGCATTACCGTGCCGCCGATGTCTTGCCGAAGGTCGACGAGGTGGACCTGCGCTGCCAGGTGACCAGCGACGCCGCGCCGCGCCTGTCCGCGAGGGTGAACCACCGACCAGTGCCATACTGCCGAGCGACGAACCTCCGAGTACCTCGCGGGAGCAATTGGGGCCGGGCCGAATGCCATCGGCCATCCGTTTGAACTGAAACCATCTGCGCCAATGCCAGCGGGCGCCCCGCGCTCCTCCGCATCTCCTCATGACAAACGTTGAACGGTGCCATGGACATCCAGAAGCTTGAACTTCATGACGCAGAGCTGCTGGGCCTGGCGATGGATACGCGACGCGGGACTGTTGAGGTTGCCTTGGCTTTCTATGCCGACGCCGAGGCCCGCGAACGAGTCCTGGGCACACTCCGTTTTGCTGACGTCCGTCGCATCAATCAGCTGATCGACCTGAATCAACTCAGGAATCACGCGGGTGCAGGCAATGTGACCCAATGGGTCACCGGCGAGACGCCTGGCACGAGCTACATCTTTCTGGCTCGTGGCCTGATCGAGGTCGAAGCCGGATCGGTAGAGCTGGTGGTCTCGTGAGCGGCAGTCCCGAGGTCCGGTCGCGTGGCTGGGCTCCCTCATGGGTCGGCCGTTCTCACTCACCATTCGGAAGCGTCGCAGCGGACATGGCCCTGCAAGCCGCCCCCGTCGGGACGTAGAGCGCATTCATGCCCAAACGCCAAGTCAAGCAGATCAGCTGGGAAGTCGAGAGCGAGCGGCTTGTGGTGACGCCCGCCATGCGACGGAGAGTCCACAAAGCCGTGCTGCGGCATGCAGACAAGGTACTGGCGCGGTTGGCGGATGCGTCCACCGACGAAGAACTCTTCCATGCGTTGCCGCGAGCCGCATCGGCCGCGTATCACCTGGGACGCCTTGACGACGCGGAACGGTTTGCGCGACGCTGCATCTCGCTGGCCCACCAGTTCAACGAGAGCTGGAACTGCGGCAACGCGCTCCATGCCGGGCATACCGTCTTGGGTCTGATCGCCCTGCAGAGAAGGTGCATTCCCGTGGCGATCGAAGCGCTGCACGCGTCCGGCGCCGTGCGCGGTTCACCGCAGCTGGGGTCGTTCGGCCCGACGATGCAACTCGCGAGGAAGCTTCTCGAGGAGGGCGAATCCGAGACCGTGCTGGCCTACTTCGAGCAATGCCGCTCGTTCTGGAAGTGCGGCAGTCTCTGGCTGTCAATCTGGGAGAAGAAGGTCAAGCGTGGCGCCATTCCGAATTTCCTCATGAACCTCCACCGATGAGGCGGCGATGCGGGTCGATATGCCAGCTCCACGCTTCAGCCTGAGGTCCGGCCCTGCCGCTGGGCCTGTCGCCGCGATGGGAGCAGCGGTCCCAAGCCACCCCACGTCCGCGCTCTGCGAGGCCATCTGCTCCAGCTACATCGCCACGCGCCGAGTCGACCCCGACATCGTGGCGTGTGCCCCGGCGCTCCCGAGCCGCGCCCGGAGGAACCGCCGAGCCGGTGGACATGGCAGGTCACGACCGCCTCGGGTGAACCTGCACGGTTAGTCTTATGGCAAAGAATCTGTCACCCCGTTCTGTCGACGATTCGGCCCCATCTGCATCTCTCAGTCGACTGAACAACCTGGGTGCGACGTCGGCGCAGTTCCTTGTTTGCGCCGGTATCACGTCGCACGAGCAACTTGCGCGGCTGGGTGCTGTCAAGGCGTATGCCATGGTCAAGCGAGTGGAGCCGCGCGCCAGTCTGAACCTGCTGTGGGCGCTGGAGGGCGCGCTCAGCGGGCTCCACTGGCAAGAGGTTGCGAGAACTCACCGCACCAGCTTGCTTCTTGCGCTGGAGGCTTACGAAAATGAGAAGACCGGCGGCCCCGTGGGTAGACCCGCCGCGATCCGGGCGGCAACGGGAGAGAGTGAGTGAAAGAAGGCATTGGATTCGTTCTCGCCACGGTGATGCAGGTCCCTCTTGTCTTCACAGGGGGGCACCCGCAGTAGGCGCCAGCCTCCGGAGTTCGCGCCGCGCCGTGCGAGCGAACGGCAGGGAAGGGCGACGTCCGCGGCCTTGTCATTCAAGCGCAATCGCCAGTGTGTGCTCAACGCACGGCGGTGGATGATTGGGGGCGTGCTACGCGCTCCCTGCGCCGGCCGCCATCTGGTAGACCGCGTCACTGACCTTGCGCCGCCCGTCGACTACAAGGAGTTGTTGCCCATGCCAAAGATCCACCTCATCGAGGGACCCGTCGGCGCCGGAAAGTCAACGTTCGCTGCGGCGCTGGCGGCCCGCCTTGGCGGCGTTCACATCGCCCTGGACGACTGGTTCGTGAGGCTCTTCAGTCCGGACCGGCCGAGCACCGACCTGCTGCCCTGGTACATCGAGCGCAAGGCGCGTCTGCTCGACCACATCTGGCGTCATGCACAGGCGCTGCATGCTTGCGGCGTGCCGCCGGTGCTGGAATTGGGCCTGGTGGAGCGGCGCAGCCGCGAGGCGTTCTACGAAAGAGCCCAGGATGCCGGGGTCGAGTTGGCGGTGTCCTGGCTGACCGCATCGCGTGACGTGCGGCGCGAGCGCGTGATGCGCCGCAATGTCGAACAAGGGCCGACGTTCTCCATGGTGGTGCCGCCGTCCTTCTTCGAGCTGGCCAGTGATGCGTGGGAAGAGCCCGACGAACGGGAGGTGGCTGAGCATGCGATCGAGAGAATTTCGACCGAGCGTTGAGCGCGTGGGGCGGTGACCGAGGGGCTGGTGCGTAAAGCTTGGCGCTGTCCACTACAACGCTGCCCGCGCCGCGGCCGCCTCGACTCCTTGACCACGAACGAGTTTGAACAACAATAGCGCTTGGTCGGCAGCCGAAAGCGCCTTGCACCAATGAATGGTTGGAAACGCCGAGCAGTTCACCGGCTCTTCCTCCAAGGGCAGCCATCGGCATCCAGGCGTTGTCCTTCCCTTCAGCCGCTAGAGTGATACGTTAAGCCGGATGGATATTCCTTTCAGATTTGTTCGCTGGTGTTTCATCGCTGGCGCCTTCGTGTTGGTCGCGACGTGGTTCCTCCTCCCGACAAAGCTTCAGCTTCACAAGGCTCGGGAATCCACGCCTGTGGCAAGGCGCATCGAAATGAAGGGCATCGCCTATCTCGTACTGTCCGGAGCGGCGCATGCGGAGATCCGAATTCGCTGTACCAACGCGCCAGGTCTTTGCCGAGAACCGGTTCCGGCCACTGCGGTCTTGCATGTCTGGCTTCAGAACGTCGGCTTGGCAGGCCATTGGGTCGTGCTGCAGAGTACAAAGGGAAGACAGTGGCCTCTCCGGAATCTCAGAATTCGCTGTACCGGATCGCGAAGATCTTTTGGGGTTTGGGCGCGTTGTTCAGCTCGGCCCTGGTGGTCATGTCGTTGTACTTCGCTCCTTCCAATCCCGGCCCAGCACTGGCTCGGGGCTCGTTGAAGGGGTGAGAGGACGCTTCAGTCCTGCGAAGGCGATGCGTTGAATGCTGATTCCGCTTTGGCGGACCTACCCGCCAAACTGGCATTGCCGACCGGATGCTGCGGCCTGGGTCAGAAGCGAAGCTTGCCGTTGAAGGCCGGCCCAGCCCTGCAGGAATTTGGTTGGGGCCAGCCGAGCATCCTGCCGCATGTTTCCGAGGCTTGCGATACTCAGGAGAAGCACATGAAACCCGAGCACTCGACGCAGACGAACGTCTTGTTTGTCTGCAGCCGGAATCAATGGAGAAGCCCGACCGCGGAGCGGGTATGGCGCAAGCATCCGGCGCTTTCGGTGCGCTCCGCCGGAACAAGCCCGAACGCCAGGCACCCGGTGTCGGTGAGCGATCTGACATGGGCGCAAGTCGTCTTCGTCATGGAAGAGAAGCACAAGTCCCGCTTGTTCAGTGAGTACCGGCGTTTGGTGGAGAACTTGCCCATCCACGTGCTCGACATCCCGGACGAATACAAGTACATGGATCCGGAGCTCGTCGAGCTTCTCAGCCAGTCGGTTGGGGCGATCCTTGACGCGCCGGACGGATCATGAACTTCGGACGACTGGACCTGCAGGCCGCGGAGTTGCTTGGCGTCACGATGGGCACGCGGCGACGGACCGTCGAGGCCAGCTCGGCCGACTACCCATCAATGCAGCGCCGAGCCCGCTGTTCGAACATGCCGCATTGCCAAGAGCGCAAGCTGCCGATGAGAGTCATTGCTTCCACCCTTTTGGTCTGCCTGTCGGCGGCAAGTGCAGCTCTGGCCGAAGTGCCTTCCGGGAGCGCAGGTACGCATGCCGGAAGCGAGCCGCCGATGCTGGAAAAGAAGAGCTGCGCCACGCTTCAGTACCCGATCGCTTCTTTGCGCGCGGAGGAAACGGGTCGAGTGGTGGTGCAGGTCACCGTTGGCGCGGAGGGTCAGGCGCGGTTTCCGAGAATCATCAGACCTTCAGGATTCCCTCGGCTGGACGACGCTTCGGTCGCCTACGTGCTGACCTGTCGCTTTGATCGCGCCGGGTCCGGTGATGCGGCGGCGGACCTGAATGTCATCGTCCCGATAGAGTGGCGGATCGAGTCGCCTCACTCGCCCGCCGGCGCCTGGCGGTGAGCCGTGAAGTCGCCAGCAAGCCAGCTCTTCAAAACTGAGGGGATCTGACGCGCTGGCAACGCGCTCATCGAGACCCGCTCAGCAGGGCCACATGCGTTCGGCAACAGCACCTTTGGCGCGGCGTAAACCCACGGTCCTTGCGTCGGAGATCATGCGCGGCGACCGGGCCTCGGCACCTCAATCGACTTCCATGGTTGCCAGCACGCTATGCTGGCCGCAGTCGCGGCAGTGATACCGCCCACGCGTGAAGACCCCGACATCGTTCTGCCTGAGCCTGCGAATGGCCCTGCAGAAGCAACCCGGCGCACATGTCCATGCTCCTCCTGGCCTCCGTCCTGATTTTCCTCACGGGCCTCGCCCATTCGTACCTCGGCGAGCGCTACATTCTCATCCGGCTGTTCAAGAGAACGACCTTGCCCAAGTTGTTCGGTGACACGGCGTTCACGGTGGGCACGTTGCGTTTTGCCTGGCATCTGACAACCTTGGTCTGGTGGAGCGTGGCGGCGATGTTGTTTGTGGCGGATCGAGGGACTCTGTCCGAAGAACATGTCCTGACGATCATCGGTACGACGTCGCTCTTGTCTGCATCGTTGCCGCTGTGGTTCACCCGCGGCAAGCATCTTTCGTGGCTGGTATTTCTGGTGGTCGGCGCGCTTGCTCTTCTGGCCCGCGGCGGATCTTGAGGGGAGCGCCGGGACGGCCGATCCATGTGATCACTGTCATTCCGCCGAGCGTCTCGCCGCTCCAGATGCTCTCACCCCTAAGGCCTGATCGCAGGACCCGCTCATGCTCAAGACAATTGGCAATGCTGTCCGCAAGTTCGATCCCGTCTATGCGGTACTGGTTTCAACGGTGGCACTGGCGGACGGATCGCGAACAGCCCATGGGCAGACGGGCCGATGATCAACAACTTCGCACGCGAGATGGGCATGTTGGCGATCTCGTTCTCGCGTCCCGACGAAGTCGTCCCGTTCATCGTTGAAACGGCCAACCGTCTCGGTGTCTCGGTGTCTCGGTGGCTGATGGCCAGACCGGCGGGATTCATCGCGCGTAGCGCGGCAAGCCATCCAGGCGCCGGCAGGGACGCAGCCCGAGCGTTTTTTCATGGCCGCTGAAGCTCCGACGAGAAGGCCAAAGACATCCCCACAATGAACCTCTCGTAGCGGCTTGTCGGAACTTTCGGATCGCCGAACGCCCTGCAGTCAGAATCGCTCCACCAGCGCTTGAATTCCTCTCTCCATGGCCTACCTCCGTTGCCGATTTTCCCTGCGGATTGCCGCCCACGGCGCCGCGTGCCTCACCGCTTTGCTCTTGGCCGGATCGGCCATGGCTGAACCGCAACCGGCGCAGGTCGGCGGTCGGATCGATGTGCGGCAGATTGACCCGACGACGCTGTTGTTCGCCGTTGCCGAGGCCGTCAACTTCAACGTGGTCTCGACAGTGCCTCAAGCGGATGTCCCGGCGTCGTTCGCGACCGACTATGCATCGATCGACGACCTGTTGCGCAAGCTGGCGAATCATGTCGCGCTGCGGGGAGTCATACTCGGTCGGCGCATCCTCGTCCTGTCGCCGTGCCTTGCGGGCGAAGTCGAGAACCTGACTCCAGGCTCGGGCGGGCGATTCTCAGCACGCCTGCCGGATGCCACCGTTGGAGAGATCGTCGATGCGGTCGCCTCGACGGAGGGTGGTGGAGGGGGCGAGCCCGAGTTTGTGCCTCGGGCAAGCCGGGTCGTCGTCCGCGTGCTGAACGTTTCGGGGGATGATGTCCTCAGGGCGATCGCCGCTGCATTCGGGGGCACGGGCGCACAGTCCGTCGGCGGGGCCGTCGCCCAGGGAACTTGCACCGCACTCGAAGACGAGGCCGCGTCCGCCGCGAAGCGCCGGGCACGCGCGCTGCGTGAAGCCACCCACGGCTGCGCAGAGCGCCAAGACAGCGGGCCGAAAAGCTGCCAGCCGCTGACGACATACGAGCTGAGCCAGTTGACCTCCCGCGGGTACATCGAGGGTTACGGCAGGCGCTTCGCCTTCATCCAGGCGCCTGACGGTTCGGTTCATGTGGTTCGACCCGGCATGACGGTAGGTAGAGAAGGCGGGCAGGTGCTCGACGTCACACGGACCGAAGTCACCCTGAGCGGCCCCGCCGCCCAAGCCCTTGTTCGTCTGCAGCACTGGGCCGTCCCGTCGGGCTTGTCAGCGCGGTGATCGCGCCGCCGATCGCGTCCGTGAATGGGTCGAGCGTCGGGCAGCGCTGGCTCTGGTTCGGCTCGGTGGATGCTGCTTCAAAGGGCCGCGCTTGCGCACATGCAGGGCTGTGACATTTGCACGTCGCAGCGATCGGCTGCGGTGCGGCAGGTCATGCGACACAGGTAAGCTCGCGCCGCCAAGAGCGCTTTGAGGCGGAGCGCGAAGCAAGTATGCGTTCCCGGTCGAGCTGGACTCAAGCCTCGCTGGACCCAGATGCAACGTGCGGGCGACCGCGGTCTGCGGATGGGAACGAATTCAACTCAAAAACGGGGAGTACGCATGCGCTGGTTGTCACTTCTTGTCGGCGCGGTCTTTGCCGCAGCCGGCCTCAAGGCACTGTTCTTCTTTGATCCAAACACAGCGGCGCTCTCGCGCCCCGCACTGGTGGCGGTATCGCTGGGCGGCGCAGCCCTGTTCTTCTTCCTGTTTGTCCGGACCAGCAGGGTGAAGCGAGACCTGTCCGAGTTCGAATCGTGGTTGCAAGCGAACGGTGAAAGGATACTGGCCGGAGGGGCGTCGTACCGGGGCGCTCGAATCACCGGCGATACCGAAGTGACGCGGTTTCTTCTGGCGGCAAGCGTGGTGATCTTGTCCTTCAAGATTCCCTCACGCTATTACGTTGCTGGGCGTGACAACGTGGGATTCACCAAGATGGGCTACACGGTGGCCAGCCTGCTCTTCGGGTGGTGGGGCATTCCATGGGGCCCGATCTACACCGTTCAAGCCTTGGCCAAGAACCTGTCCGGCGGCGACAGAACGACGGTACGAAGCTACCTCATGCTGCACGCCCGCGCCTAGCGTCCCGTCGAGGGCTACACCGCTTGACCCGCGCCATGCCGCTCACCGCGAACCCGCTCGTTCGGCGTTAGCGACGAGCGAGAAATTTGCCCGGCGCGCCTGGGGCCGTGGGCGGTTGCACTGACGGGCCGACGGCAGGCGCACTCCTGGAGGCTGGTCGACCCGGCCGACGGCCGAGGCGAGCCCGGGCCGTCGGCAGCCCCAATCGCTCCAGCGGCGTCCGAACGAACGCGCCGCCACAGCCCACCCTCGGTTCCAGTTCGGGTCCCCTGAGCGACGTTGTCGATGTCCTCGCATCAAACTCAAGGGTTCCATCATCCGCTCACCATGCACCTTCTTCGCAGACTGTCCGCCCTCGCCGCCATCCTCTTTCACTTCAACGCTGGTGCGTTTGCGCAAGGCGCGCCCTCAGCTGTCGCCTCGCGCGACAACTTCATGGTCGTCGTTCGCGAGTCGGCCGGGGCGAATCGGCTTGATGACGCGTTCAAGCCGATGGGCAAGACCAAGGGCCGGTTGCCCGACGGGCGGGAGATTGAAATCGAGCTGGCCTCATGGGAGTTCATCGGGGACACGCACATCCGCTTCGTGTTCGATGGCCCTCGGAGCATGATCAACGCCACACCGGCGGACCTTGAGCGCTTGGGAATTGCATCCGTGGACGAAGCCCTCGCGCTTGCCATCGGGAACATCAAGCGGGTGTACGGCAATCCCGTTGCTTCGCCGTGGGAAGCAGGGCTCATGCAGGTTCGCGGCGCGTCCCCTGATCTCGTCAGCTCCTACTTCCTTGACCGCGCCTTCTGGCAGGCACTGCTCGGCGAGCACCCGGGCGGCGTGGTCGTCGCCGTGCCGAAGCGGGGAAGTCTGCTCTACGCTCCCTTGAGCGATGAGGCCGCCGCGGGACGTCTTCGTCGCGGCGTTCGCCAGCTGCATGCCAGCAGTGGCAGGCTCGGGGTGTCGGCAGCCCTCTATCTGTTCAAGGACGGCCGGTGGTCGGTGTTGCAGGCGGCGCCCGCGCCGTGAGGTTTGCCTTCGGCCAACGCCCATCGCGCTGTGGGTCGCGCCGCATGCCTGGTGATCTTCGTCCGGGCTCAGCGGGTGGCGCCTGCGCACTGCGTGTAGACAAGCCATCTCATCGTGGAGCAGGGCAACCGTGATCTTCGGGCGCTACACCTGCCCCCACTGCGGAGGCGGCCTGTCGAGAACACTGCTGGGTGACAAGCCGACGCCGGCGAAGAAGGAAAGGCCGGTCTTCCAGTTGCCACTGCTGCCGCTGCTCGGCGGCATTGTCCTGGCCGGCCTGGGACTGTCATTGAGCCATCCCGGGATCGGTGTACTGGCCACCGCTGCGATCGGGCAGTGGATCAACTGGCGGTACTTCACATGGCTGCAGTGCGATGCCTGCTCGCGGTGTCTTGTCAGCGGCCAGCTCGGCCCCTACCCGCGACGAACTCGGCCGTGGTCACGCGATGAGGTGAGGCGGCTCGGCAGAAGGGTGGTCGGGTGCGTGGCGATCCTGCTCGTGGTGCTGGGGCCGACCTGGTTCGTGGAACGAATGACCCAGGCGAACTGCGATGCGACTTGCGGCGCGGCCGGGCGCACCGGCGAGGCATTCCTGTACAAATGCAAGTGCGTGACGGTGAAGAAGTAACGCGCAGCGGGCGAGCGGGCCAGGCGATCGAGAACCCGGGCAACGGACACCGAAACTGCAATGAGGTCCTGCGCCGGCCTCGGAGCGGTGTGATCGAGTCAGGTGCAAATGGCTGCGAGGGCCTTACCATGACGAGGTCCGTTCAGCGCCGCCCTACGGGCGGGGCCCGTGAACATGGGAAGCTCAAGAAGGAGAAGCAATGGTCGAGGGCGTTTTCCATCTTCTTGCCGAGTTGGTGCCAGTCGGCCTGGCCTACACCGGGCGCGCGGTGGTGAAAGCCACCCGCGTGGGACGCTGGCGCGCAGTCTGCTTGAATGGCAGTGAGGACAGCGTCTACGGGATGGCCGGGGCCTTGTCGTTCAAGCGCGATGGGGAGCGTGTGATCACCCGCCTGGGCTTGACGTTCGTTGGCGGCTCCTTTTATGCGCTGATGGCGTTGGCCGTCATCGGCTTGATGTCCTGACTCATGACGCAGCGCCATGGCGTTTCGCCGCGATATGCTGGGCCTCCTTGCGCTGAATCCGCGGACACCTGACCGATGGCCTACGAGACGACCCTCATCTACACGGAACGCGTGCTGCGTGACGCGGCCCGTGCGTTCTGGCGGCGCTCGCTCGGCATCGGGTTCGTCATCGCGCTTGTCGTCGTGGCACTGGGTCTCGTGATGCTGGTGGCGCAGGGCGACGCGTCGTGGTTCGCGGGTGCGCTTGCCATGATCCTCTTCACAGCGATGTCGTTTGCGGTGGCGCTCTACTTCACCCACTATCGCCATGCGCTCAGCAAGCTTCGAAGGATGGGCGATGCGCGGGCGGTGTTCCTCGCTGACGATTCCTCTTTCACCTTCACCTCGAACCTCGGGACGGCCTCCCTGCCGTGGTCCTCGGTCAAGGCGCTCTGGCAGTTCGACACGGTCTGGTTGCTGCTGTACTCGAAAGCTCAGTTCAGCACTTTGCCGCTCGACTGCGTGTCCGAAGAACTGCGTTCGTTTGTCGCTGAGCGCGTTCGACTCGCGGGAGGCCGGGTCGCCGCCTGATGCAGGAAGTCGAGCCGAATCTTGATGCGCACCTCCGACCGTGAATCGTCGCCTGAACCCGGGCTGCCCTGGTGGTTCTTCCCGGCCCTGGGTTACGCGTCGACGGTCTCGGCCGTGTGGGGATACAGCACGGTCGCCTGCGGAGGCGTCGGCCACGGCGCATTGGCGACGCTGCTGACGCTGTGCCTGGTGATGTTCGTCAGCTCCAAAGTGCTCGCGGTGGTGCTGCTGGTGTTCGCGAGCAGCACGGGCGTGGCGCTCGCACTCTCGGCGCATCGTTGGTTCAGTGAACGGAGGGAATTGCTGTTCTTCCTCCTTCCGGTCGCATCGCTGCTGATCGGTGCGGCCGTGGGCATGGCGTTGGACATGAAGGTCCAATGCTCGCTCGGGTCGTGGCGGTAAGCTCGGGCATTCGCGGAGCTGGGCGATACGGCGGCGCGAGGCGCGCGTCTCAGGCCGGTGCAGGCCCCCGGCTCACCGGTGTCCTGCGACGGCAAGGGCTCCCTTGGACCGCTCGGCAGCGCATGATGATCGGTCGGGTCAGTGAGATGCCACGGCAGCGTGCCATGGCGCGCATGGTCGTTTCGGAGATGAACGATGTCCACGTCGAGGCAGATCGCAGCCCTGGTCGGGCCTACCCTGGTGGCGGTGCTGCTCGCCGAGTTTCCGCTGGTGCAACCCCATCTCTACGATGCGCAGACGCCGCCGGTGATCTACCTCTCGGGCGTTCTCCTGTTCGTCGCCGGGCTGGCCATCGTCCGCGTGCACAACACCTGGGCGAAAGACTGGACCGTGCTGGTGACGCTCTCAGGCTGGGCGTTCCTGCTGCTCGGATTGGTTCGCATGTTCGGCGCGGTTCACTACCGGAATGCGGTGGGGAACGCGAGCAGCTGGCACTTCATGGCGCTCGAAGCGGCTTTGCTGGGGGCAGGGCTGTTCATCACGTACAAGGGCTACCGCCGGCCAGCCGGCTGAACTGGGTGCGGCGCCTCGTGCTGCAGCGGCAGCGTGATTGCCGACCCTGCAGCGGGATCGAGCTGTTCGATCCATTGCCATCAATACCACCGCCACTACAACTACGTTGGGAGCATCCGTGCAACGCTATGTCGCATTCCTTCGGGGCGTGAGCCCGATGAATTGCAAGATGCCGGAGCTCAAGCGCAGCTTCGAGGCGGCCGGCTTCGTCGACGTGAGGACGTTGCTGTCGAGTGGCAATGTGGCGTTCTCCGCGTCTCCCGCGGTCGTGCCGGAACTGGAGGCCGCCGCAGAAGAGGCCATGAAGCGGGTGCTCGGCAAGGCATTCCTGACCATCGTGCGCCCCTCTTTCTTTCTGCGGTCGCTCGTTGAAGGCGCGCCCTTTGCCGAGTTCGCGCTGTCCGCCAACGCCAAGCCCGTGGTGACCTTCCTGCGTCGGCCGCACGAGGGGGTTGTCGCGCTGCCGGTCAAGCAGGGGCAGGCGGCCATCCTCGGCCTGGAGGGCACGGAAGTGTTCTCGGCCTATGTGCCGGACGAGAAGGGACCGATCTTCATGACCTTGCTCGAGCGGACGTTCGGGAAAGACATCACCACCCGAACGCTGGAGACGGTCAGGAAGTGCTCGGTGGCATAGGTCGAGCTGCCGCCGGCGAACGGGAGCTTGGTCCGGCGCCTGCCGTGCCGCACTGGCCCTGCTGATGCGCAGCGACTTCGGCTGCAGTGTCATACGCTTCCCGGAATCGGGTGATCTTGCCCTCGTGCACCGTATAGACGTGGAACCAGTGGTCGTCGATCACCCGGTCAGTGGCGCGGACCCGGACCCGCGACTCGCCAAGCACCACGACCTTGTCGCCCTGAGCCAGGAAGTCGGTGGGCTGGAAGCGTTGCACGTCCTCGAGTTCGTTGAGCTGGGTGAACCAGGCCGCGACGGCCCGTGGTCCGCGGTGGGTGCCGGCGAAGGGCAGAACGTCCGGCGGACCGGGGGTGGCCCATTCGACGTCGTCCGACAGCAGGGCCATGAAGCCCTCGGCATCTTGGGCGCCAAGCCGTTCGAACGCGCTCTGGACGACCTGCAAGTTTTCTTTCTCAGCCATGTTCTGCTCCGAAAGACGGGGTGCGCTCCCGGCAAGGATTGTTCCTTCGCGCCCGGTCGCGGGCGTCGGCGGTGCTGGAATTTTCACGGCGACGCGGATTGCATGGCATCGAAGGCGTTACGCCGTCCCGTCGTGCCGACGACAATGTGACCGGCGCGCCCGTTTGTGAAGGACCATGGCCTCCGACTCCACCATCACCCTGCTGTGTCTGCGTGCCGGCCTGACCGCGCTTTGCCTGGTCCTGCCCGTGCATTCGCAAGCGTCGGGGCTGGCCGCGCCGGACTGGTCGCAGCAGTTGCGCAGCAGGGGCGCAGACCGTGTCAATGCGAGCCTGCTCGCCCAGCCCGCGCACATGGCAGCCCTGAACCAGCGCGCGGCCGACTGCGAGCCCGCGGCGGTCGGCCTCGCCGTGGGACTGGTGCGGACAACGCTGCCGAAGGCAGCCCGTCTGCACGAGGAATCGCTTCGCGTGGCCGTGGGCACATGCACCGAACTCGTACTGGCCCAGCTGACGTCAGGCGAAGTCCCGCGCATCTGCGCCTCGGCATCCTCGTGGACCATCACCCAGACGGCGCGCGAGCTGAGGCGACGGATCGCCCAGCTGGACCTCGACGAGGCGGGTCGCCCGAGCGAGCGGGGCAAGGCGTGCCGTGCCGCCTACCACCATGAACTTCACCACACGCGCGTTTCCCTGAGAGTGGCGCGACCGGACCGAGCGGGCCGTTGACGGCGGCGGGCCCGGCCCGCGCGAGGGGCCGGCGCTGCGCCGATGCACCGCGGCAACGGGTCGCTTGGCGCACCCGTGGCGGCGGAGGCAGGCATCCGGAAGAGCGGTATGCTGCTCGCCGGCTCGCCGGCGGCATGGCCCCCGAGCCTTTCGATCAACGACCTGCGCCCACCATGAAACGTCTTATCGCCGCATTGCTTTCACTTGCACTGGTCGCCCTGACCGGCTGCGCCACGGAACCGCCCAAGCCGATGTTCACCGAGGCGGCCACCCAGAGCCTGCCGCCTCCGCCGCGTGACAAGGCGCAGGTCGTGTTTCTGCAGCCCATCAACTCGATCCAGGGCGCGGCTCCCGTGGCCCTGTACGACGTCACCGACAGCGGTCGGACGCTGCTGGCCATCACCGGTGCGCACAGCAAAGCCGCCGTGCTCCTGTCCCCGGGTCAGCATCGCCTGATGGCCAATCACTCCGGGATGATTGCGCACTACCTGGATGCGAACGTCGAGGCCGGCAAACGCTACTACGTGCTCGTTCGCTTCATCTATGGCCGCGGGTTCCAACTGCGTCCGCTTCAGACCGCGGGCGGATCGGACTACAGCGTCCAGTCCAAGGACTTTCCTTCCTGGGTTTCCAATACCCGCTTCGTCGAGGCCACGCCGGAGGGCCGGGCGTATTTCGAGAAGATCAACGACGCCGTGACGAAGAGCCAGGCCGAAGGCTGGAAGACGTGGCTCGAGAAGACGGACCAGGAACGGGCCCAGCTTACCTTGCGTCCGGACGACGCGACGGTGCAGTGACGCGGTGACATTGCAAGGGTAGAGGATGGATCGCACGCCCCGCGCCGAGCCGACCATGGCGCAGCCACCGCGCGCAGGACTGCAACTGGCGTTCGACGCCGACCTCGAAACCTGGGCGGAGGGCATGGACTACTGCGCCGTGCGCGTGCCAGCGCAGATCACCGAGGCATTGGGGACGCGCGGCCCCGTCCTTGTGATGGCGCGGGTCAACGACTCCGCCCCGTTCCAGGTGAGCCTCTTTCCAGTGGGAGGCGGTCAACACTTCATTCGCATCAAGGCGAAGGTGCGTCAGGAAACCGGCACGAAGGTGGGCGACCGCATTCACCTCCGCGTCACCGTCCTGGACCGGGCCGAGGTGTCGATCCCGGAGGACCTCATGCGTGCGCTCAAGGCCGAAGGTGCGGTGCGGGCCTTCGAGTCCCTGACGCCGGGCCGACGCAGCTACCTCATCCGACGTATCGACGATGCGGTCAAGCCGCAGACGCGAGCCCGGCGGATCGCGGAAGCGGTGGAGGCCGCGCACGAACGACATGCCGTCGACGACGCATCGGATGCCTGAGCGGACGCTCCGTACCGCCGCACCGCTGCGGATCGTCACCGCGCTGTTGCTGGCGGTCGCATGGGGAGGCGCCTGTTCACAGACGCGGTGGGTCATCTGTGAACTGTCGGTACACGTGGACGAGGTCCAGCGTGCAGCACAACGCATCGCCGGGCGGGTGGCGGCAGTGAAGGCGCCGGCCGGGGCTCAGTGTCCGCGCGTGGACGAACGCATCTCCTTCCTTCCGGAGACCCCCGACTACCAGAGCGTTCTACCGCGCAGGCGATGGCCGAAGGTCGGTGCCGTCGCGCGAGTGTGCTACCGCTACCTGATCGGATCCTGCAAGCATGCGGAGGTCTGCAAGATCGAGCACCACTCGGTTCTGCCATGAACTGACCGACCATGCCGAGCCGAGCCCGGTCAGGCACGGCGCCGTTGACCGAGGTGGTCTCAAGGTCACGACGCGCCTTTCATTCTCGAAGCGGCGATCCCACCTTGTTGAAGTGGCTGTATGAATGTACAGTGCCGCGGTGCCATCCGGCGTTCACAACAAAAAGGAGCTTCCATGCTGGACCACATGACATTCCGCGTCCGCGACATTGCCCGCGCGAAGGCCTTCTACAGCGCCGCCCTGGAGCCTCTCGGCTATAGCGTCTGCTTCGAAGGCAACTACGGCGCCAACATGGTCGGGTTCGCCTACCCGGACGCTTCCCAGCCGGACGGCAAGAAGGCGGATGTCTGGTTCATCGACGGCCCTTCGCCGCACGGCGGGCCGGCTTCCACATCGGGCTGCCACCTGGCATGGCGGGCCAGCAACCGCGCGCAGGTCGATGCCTTCTACCGAGCGGCCATCGCGGCCGGCGGCAAGGACAACGGCGCACCCGGGTTGCGGCCGGACTATCACGCCAACTACTATGGCGCGTTCGTCATCGACCCGGAAGGCAACAACATCGAAGCGGTTTGCCATCTGCCCGAGTGACGAAGATCGGGAATCGCGCGGAAGCGGTCGACTGAACCCAGGGAGCGATGAATGGCAACGCAAGAGAGGACGCCAGGGAAGGGGCCAGGGAACGGGCCAGGGAAGGGACCAGAGAAGGGACCAGAGAAGGTCAAGGGACCGGCCTCCTACTTTCCCTCCATCGAGAAGACCTACGGCAAACCGATCGATCACTGGATGCAGGTGCTCGAGGATGCCGGGGCACTGAAGCACATGGAGCTGGTGGCGCACTTGAAGACGGAGCACCAACTGGGCCATGGCCACGCGAATGCCCTGGTCGCCTGGCACCTGGCCCGAAAGCCATAGCGCATTGCGATTGCACGGGCGCCGAATCGCGCTGTCCGTGAGCAGGTGCTGGGGCAGCATGCCCCCGCGCTGACAGTGCTCATTGCCGGCATCTTCGACGAGGCGTGGTTGCTGGAGATCGAGGCCATCGCCGCCGAGTAGCTGGCACACTGAGGCATGCTCCCCTTCGGCCCGACCTGGAAGCTGGCATGCCACGGGGACCGCGCCCGGACCGTGCCACGAACCTCGGCGCCCACCGCGATACCGCCATGCAGCTGACGCTCGAACCCCTGGCCTGGCTCTTCACGGCGGGCGTGCTCGCGCACAACCTGGAAGAGGCGTTGTACCTGCCGGCGTGGTCCCGTACCGCCGGACGTTGGCACGCGCCGGTGGGCCGCCGCGAGTTCGCGTTCGCGGTGACGGTGCTGTCGGGCGTGCTCGTCGTCCTGGCCACCTTGGCGTTCTCCGCCGAAGCGAAGAGCCTCTGGGCGCATCTGTTCACCGGGTACGTGTTCGCGATGGTGGTCAACGTCCTCGTGCCGCATGTGGCGGGCACCGTCGCACTGCGCCGGTACCTGCCCGGCACGGCCACCGCCGTCCTGTTCAACCTCCCTCTCGGGGGGCTGTTCCTCCACCAGGCGCTGGCGCAGGGGTTTGTCGACGGATCCCGCCTGGTCTGGTTCGCTCCCGCGACGGCTGTGCTTCTGCTGGCGTCCATTCCGCTGCTGTTCGCACTGGGGCGGCGCCTGCTGCGCGTGTCGACCTGAACGCGCACGCTCCTCGGCCTGCGGCCGCCGCAAACGGGGCGATCAGCGGCACCTGAGGGATACGGTGAGGCGTGGCGCGGCGGTATGCTTGACGCGTCCGGCCGTGGGGCGTCGGGAGAGCCCAAGCTCCAGGGTGTCGCCGCAAGGCGGGACCCGATCGGCCACTTCATCCGTTGCATCCGGAGGCCCCGTGCACAGTCATCCCCGATTCATCCTCGTCGCCGCCGCGCTGGTCGGCGCCCTCGGCAGCGCGTCCGCCCAGACCCAATCCTTCCGCTGCAAGAATGATCTCGTCAACCTCGGCGACTCGAAGGCATCGGTGCTGCAGAAATGCGGAGAGCCGGTCGTGAAGGACAGCTTCTGCAAACCGGTGGAGGCCAGCACCGCGACGCGCTCGGCCAACGGCTCGACCGTCGTCAACGTCGACAGCTGCCAGCGGGTGGACGACTGGACCTTCAACCCGGGCCGTGGCCAGTTCATGACCTCGCTGCAGTTCGAATCCGGCAAGCTCGTCACCATCCGCTACGGCGATCGGGTGAACTGAGCACACTGCCGTTTCGCCGCACCGCGCAATGACTCACCGTCGCGCCGCCGGCGAGCGCGACGGCGCTTTTGTCCGGCCTTGTCAGCCACCGGAGATCATCTTGGGAACCTGGTCCGTACTGCCTTTTGGAAACGACGACGCCGCCGACTGGGCCTATGCGCTCGAGGAAGCAGAAGGCCTGGAGCCCATCGAGGAAGCCTTCGATGCGGTCCTCCAGGTGGGCACGGCGTATCTCCAAGTCCCGGAAGCCGCAGGTGCCGTGGCGGCGGCGGAACTGGTCGCCTGCCTGCTCGGCCGACCGGGCGACACCGAGACCTACACCGAGGCGGCCGACGCGTGGCTGCAGCAGTCGCCGCCCGCGCCGGGCGACGAGCTGCGACAGAAAGCGCTCGCCGCGCTCGACAGAGTGACCGCTGCCGACTCGGAACTCGATGAACTCTGGGCCGAGGGCGATGACCATGGGGCCTGGCTCGCCGCCATGGCGGACCTGCGGGAACGCCTGGCCTGATCGGCCCCTGGTCCGGCGGTTTGGTCCGGACCCTCGTCGCGTATGCGGCGTGCGGATTGTCTCGGTCCGGTCGGGCAGTCCGTGGTGGTCGTCGGGGTATGTCTGCTGCGGCCATTCAGGTTTCACGCAGGGCGCACGCCGGGACCTCCACCACCTGACCACTGGTGGTCGCCACGGTGCTTGGGTTATCGTGATCGCCTCGTGATACGGGAGTGCCGATGCGTCGCCATTCAGGAAGCTGCCTTTGCAACGGAGTGCGGTTCGCCGTCCTCGGCGACCTGCCGCCGGTTCAGGTCTGCCACTGCGGCCAGTGCCGCAAGGCACAGGGCACCGCCCTCGCCACCAACGTCCCCGTTCGGCGTCACGACTTCGTGCTGGAGCAGGGTGAAGACCTGCTGAGCTCGTTCGAATCGTCGCCCGGCAAGCACCGCGTCTTCTGCCGCACCTGCGGCTCGCCCGTCTACAGCCGGCGCGACGCACTGCCCGACATCCTGCGCATCCGCCTGGGCCTGCTGGACGGGCCGACGGACGTGAAGGTAGCGGCCCAGTACTTCGTCGGCGAGAAGGCGGCGTGGTGGCCGATCGACGATGAGGTGCCGCGGTTCGAGACCGGGCCGGAGTCCCGGCGGCTCGGGTGATGCGGCCGGGAAGGCCGTTTGACAAGACCGCCGCGCGCGAACCCTGCAGCGGTGCGCCGCCATCCAACAAGGAGGTTTGACATGCCAAAGACTGCGTCTACCGACGACCTGCTCGGAACCCTGAAAGCCCGTTTCGAAGCCCATGCCGAGCGCCATGCGGGCCTTGCGTGGGACGAGATCCAGACGCGTCTGGAGAATCACCCGGCAGCGCTGAAGGCGCTGGCCGGGATGGAGGCCACCGGCGGGGAACCCGATGTGATCGGCCGGGACCCGTCCACGGGCCGGGTGGTCTTCTGCGATTGCTCGGCAGAAACCCCGACCGAGCGCAGGAGCCTTTGCTACGACGGCAAGGCACTCGCCGCGCGCAAGGAAAACAAGCCACGGTCCAGCGCGCTGGACGAGGCCCGGGCGATGGGGGTGGAACTGCTGACCGAGGCCCAGTACCAGGCGCTGCAGGCCCTGGGCGATTTCGACACGCGCACGTCCAGCTGGCTTGCCACACCGGACGAGGTGCGCAGTCGGGGCGGGGCGCTGTTCGGCGACAAGCGGTATGGGCGCGCCTTCATCTATCACAATGGCGCCGATTCGTACTACGCGGCACGCGGCTTTCGCGGCTGGATCGAGGTGTGAGCGGGAGAAGCGCTTCACCGGGCCGGACCGCGCGGCGATCCACCGGGTGCCAGCTCCACGTCAGCCCGCTCAATGCTTCCGCGCCGGGCAGGGCCTTGGCCATCCGCGCCTGGCCACGGGCCACACTGCTGCCGGTCTAGTTCGCGGCGAAGCGAACAGGCGTCGGACGGAGCGCCTTGGCGACGCGGCACAATCCGCACCGTGCTCCTCTACGTGTTCGACCTCTTTGGTGTCGCCGTTTTCGCGGCCAGTGGCGCGCTGGCCGGCATCGCCGCCGGCCTCGACGTGCTCGGCGTGCTCGTGCTGGCCTCCATCACGGCGGTCGGCGGTGGAACGCTGCGCGATGTGCTGCTCGGGCGTCATCCGATCTTCTGGATCCGGGATTCGGTGCCGCTCTACACCATCATCGCGGCCACCGCCGCCACCGTCGCCTGGGTGCACTACCTTCCCGTGCCCATGGACGCCCTGCTGGTGGCGGACGCGCTCGGTCTTGCGATGTTCGCCGTCTCCGGAGCGCAGGTGGCCGAGAAGGCAGGCTGCCGACCGCTCGTGGTGGTGCTGATGGGTACCCTCACCGGCTCGGGTGGCGGGGTGCTGCGCGACCTGTTGTCCGCCAAGGTGCCGCTCATCCTGCGCCAGGACATCTACGCCTCGGCCGCCATTGCCGGCATCGGGGTGTACCTGCTGCTGCGGGCGGCCAAGGTGCCCACGGCGGGGGCCTTCGCGGGCGGCTTCATCACCGTCGCGGCCACTCGGCTGGCGGCCATTGCCTTCGAGCTGCGCCTGCCCACGTTCGTGCTGCCGGGCTGAGGTTCAGCGCGGCCAGACGCCGCGCGTTGCAAGCGGTTCGAGTGGCGCAACGTCCGCTGTGCCGTGCGGCCCGTGACGCCGGAGCGGGTCTTCCTGCCTCTATGATGCGCATCACTGCGGCCCCTTCGACGGCGGCAGCGCGTGCACGACATCGAGCCTGCCGGCCAGGCGCGAACCACAGGAACAGTCCGACGGAGCGATTGATGAATCCGCACATCACGGTCTTCACCCTGGGCGTCGACGACCTCGAGCGGTCGGTCGCCTTCTACCGCGACGGCCTCGGCTGGACGACGGCCGGCATCATCGGCACGGAGTTCGAGCACGGGGCGGTTGCCTTCTTCCAGCTCCAGCCCGGCCTCAAGCTCGGCCTGTGGCCGCGCGCCAGCATGGCGGCCGACAGCGGCCTGCCCGTGTCGGCCGGCGAGGGGCCGCCCGCCTTCACCATCGGCCACAACGTGAATTCCGTCGAGGAAGTCAATGCGGTGATGGCCCGCGCCGCTCGCGCAGGCGCGCGCATCGTGAAGGCGGCGCAGGCGACGTTCTACGGCGGCCACGCCGGCTACTTCCAGGACCCGGACGGCCACGTCTGGGAAATCGTCTTCAATCCCGCCTTCTCCGCCACGGACTGACCTTGAGCCCATCCCTTGGGCGCAACGCCCGCGCCTCGGTCGCGACCGATGCTTGAATTCCTGATCGAGGTACTTGGCGAGTTCCTGTTCCAGGCGGTGGGCGAGGTCTTGCTCAACCTGGGCGCTCACGCCGTGGCCGAACCCTTCCGTCGGCACGCCGATCCATGGCTTGCCGCGCTCGGCTACCTGATCCTCGGCGGGCTGCTGGGTGTGGCCAGCCTGTTCGTGGTGCCCCACCTGTTGGTCGGAACCCCCTGGCGGGTGGCGAACCTCGTGCTCACGCCGATCGCGGTGGGCGGGCTGATGGCCGCCCTCGGCGCCTGGCGAGCACGCCGCGGCGAGCCGTTGCTGCGGATCGACCGCTTCGCCTGCGGCTACCTGTTCGCGCTTGCCGTCGCGCTGGTTCGCTTCTTCTCCGCTCAATGAGGCCGGCCGCACTGAAGGCCGCTGGGGAATCCCGCTTGGCGTCATGGCAAGTGGCCGTCATCGCGCGGAGCCGAGCACAATCGTGGCAGCGTCCCGGCCCATTGACTTCCCGAGTGAACCGCCATGCCCGCTGAACCTGTTCGCCGCGCCCCTGTCGTCTTGCCGCCCGGCGGCGGTCGTACCTATGCCATGGGGGCCATCCAGGCCGTGTTCAAGGCTGACGGGGCCGAGTCGGCCGAGCGGTATTCCATCTCGGAGTGGTGGCTCGAGCCGCACACCACCGGGCCCGGCGCGCATTCGCACGAGGAAGACGACGTGTTCTACGTGCTTGCCGGCACGATGAGCATCCTGGTGGACGGGGCTTGGATCGATGCGGAGCAGGGCGCTTTCGTTCTGGTGCCGGGTGGCATGCAGCACGACTTCGAGAACCGTGGCGACGTGCGCGCCGGCGTGCTCAATTTCTCCGCGCCGGGCGGCTTCGAACCTGCCATGCCCGAGATCCGGGACTGGTTCCTGGCCCATCCGCCCGGACACGCCGGCACGTGAGCCGGCTTGCCCAGGACGAGACCGCTCGGCTGCCCGGCGTGCCGTTGTCCGCAGCGCCTGCCGGCACCGGACCGGGCGCCTCATCGTCATCGCCCGCCAGCGATGGGCGCAGCGCGAGTCGTGTCACGCTGCTGGCCCGCACCCTGTCCGTCGTCGGACATCCCGCCTTGCTGATGCCGGCTGCGGTGGCGGGCGGTGCATGGTTTCACCAGGCGCCCGTCCGGGCGCTTGCCGTCGGCGCGGCCGCGACGCTTGCCGTTTCGGCTTGCGTGATGGGCTTCAGCGCGTGGCGGGTGCGAACCGGTCGCTGGCAACACCCCGACGCCTCGGTTCCTGTCGAACGGCATGAACTGAACCGGTTCCTCCTGCTGCTGTTGCTGGGCGGCGCCGTGGCGCTGGCCGCCGCGGGCGAGGACGGTGTGATGGCCGCGGGCCTCGGACTGAGCGGTGCCATCGTGGCATTCGCCCAACTGCTGCGACGCTGGATGAAGGTCTCGCTGCATGCGGCGTTCGCGGTGTTCTCTGCAGCGTTGCTGTGGCCCGGCCCACCGGCCTTTGCGCTGGTGTTGTTGCTCGCCCTGGGGGTGGGATGGTCCCGCTGGTGGCTGCGCCGCCACCGTGCGGTGGAAGTGCTGACAGGCTGGGCCACCGGGGCGGTTGCAGGTCTTGCGGTCAACCTGCTGGCAGCCGGCGCGACCGGGTTGGCATGAGAGCCTGGGCCGCGGTGCTCGGCATCGCCGCGCTCGCATGCCTGCTTGCGGGCATCTGGCTGCTGGCGGAGACGGCGGCCTTCTACTGGAGCGATGCCTACGCGCCGGGCGTGGCGCCGTATGCCATCACCGTGCGCGGCGTGGAGGCGGACGGCTCGGCCATTTTCGTGCCGGCGCTGCTGCTCCTCGGCCTCGCCGCATTCCTCGGCAAGTTCGCCCTCAACCTGTGGCGCGATCCATGAGACCGCGTCGCCCCACTGCGCCTTCGACCTGATCGCAACAGACCATGATCCACGACACACCCAAGTCCCCCGACGTCTCCGCGACGCATGACGATGCGCCGCTGCACGAGGCGTTCACCGGCCCGGCGCTGCACCCGCGGCTGCGCTGGTACCAAGAGCCGACGACCTGGCGGCTCGACGCCGACGGGCTGCGGCTGCGGTCCGAGGCCGGAACCGATTTCTGGCAGCGCACGCACTATGGTTTCGAGGCTGACAACGGCCATCTGCTCGGCCTGGAGACCACGGGTGATTTCGTGCTGACGACCCGTGTCACCTCCCGGCCCGTCCACCAGTACGACCAGGCCGGCCTGATGGTGCGCCTGTCGCCGCGGTGCTGGCTCAAGACCTCGGTGGAGTTCGAGCCCGACGGCATGAACCGCCTGGGGGCCGTGGTCACCAACGCGCAGTACTCGGACTGGTCCACCCAGCCCCTGGCGAAGGCGATCGACACGGTGTGGTTCCGCATCCGCGCCGAGGCCTGCGACTGCATTGTCGAGTCGTCCATGGACGGCCGGCAGTGGGAGCAGATCCGCATGGCACGGCTGCTCGACCGTGCCGCAGCGCCCTCGATCGTCGCCGGGCTCTATGCCTGCAGCCCCAAGGGCGCTGGACACGAGGCGGTGTTTTCCTTTCTCGACTTCAAGCCCGGGCGTATCGCGCCCTGAGCGACGCGGCCCTCGCTGCGGGAGGGGCTGAATTGCCGGATACTGCGACCCCACGCCAGCCGGTACCATCAGCCGCGCCGGCACCACCATCACAGGGAGCGTTTCATGGGCTTGGCTTTCGTCGCGGACATCGTGGTCGGGCTCGTTGCCGCACTGCACGCCTGGTTCCTCGTGCTGGAGATGTTCCTCTGGGACAAGCCGGCCGGACTGCGGGCCTTCGGTCAGTCGCTCGAGCAGGCGCGGGCCACCAAGGTGCTGGCGGCCAACCAGGGGCTGTACAACGGGTTCCTGGCCGCGGGACTGGTCTGGGGACTGACGATGGGCACCGCGGGCTGGCAGATCAAGGTGTTCTTCCTGCTGTGCGTGCTGGTGGCGGGCCTCTACGGCGCCGCGACTGCCAGCCGCAAGATCCTCTACATCCAGGCCCTGCCGGCCGCCGTCGGCCTGCTGCTGCTGTGGCTCGCGCGCTCCGGCGCCTGAACGGCCGTACACCGCGCGGCCGCGTTGCAAGGCGATGACCTGGCCGCAGGCGCTCGCCCGACTGTGGGCGCTGCCCTGTTCGCTCGTGGGCAGCCTGCCTGCGCTGGTGCTCCTTGCCTCGGGCGGAAGCGCACGCTGGCGGCAGGGCGCGTGGGAGGTGACCTACCGCGAACGCCTGGCCGATTGCGGGCGCCGCGCCGGCCGCCTGCCGTTTCGGGGCATCGTGTTCGGTCACGTGATCCTGGCGGTCACCGCGGAGGAACTGCGCCACATCGGACCCCATGAGCGGGGCCACGTGCGGCAGTACGAACGCTGGGGTTTGATCTTCTTCGCTGCGTATCCGCTGTGCAGCCTGTGGCAGTGGCTGCGCGGGCGCCGGCCTTACCTCGACAACCCGTTCGAGGTCGAGGCACGCGTCAAGGGTGATGGCCGCGGCGGTATGCCATCGGCATGACGGCCCGATGGGCCGGCGCTATGCTCTGCGGCGGCCCGGGCGCGCTTCAAGCCTGACCTTCCGACCGCGCCAACAGGATCCTCGTCATGGCATTTCTCGATCACCGGATTCCACCTCCGCTCGTGGGCGTTGCGGTGGCTGCGGGCATGTGGGCGGCGGCTGGCGTCGGGCCCGCGCTGCCCTTGGCCAACGGCTTGCGGTACGGGCTGATTGCGCTGCTGGTGGCGGCGGGCCTCGCCTTCGATCTTTCCGGCTTGCGCGCGTTCCGCACCAAGCGCACCACGGTCAACCCGCTTCGTCCCGAGCGCGTGAGCGCGATGGTGACCGACGGCGTCTACCGCTGGAGCCGCAACCCCATGTACGTCGGCATGGTGCTGTTCCTGCTCGCCTGGGGCGTGTACCTGTCGGCGCTGCTGCCCTTCCTGGGCCCGCTGGCGTTCATGGTCTACATCACCGTCTTCCAGATCCGGCCGGAGGAGCGGGCGTTGCGCGAGCGCTTCGGCAGCGAGTTCGATGACTATGCCGCGCGGGTGCGCCGCTGGCTGTGACCTGCGGACTGATGGCGCAGGGCGCTTGATGCCGCAGCGGGAGTCAGTAGACTGCGCCCGATCGGTAGCAGTGCGATGACGAAGAGGTGGAGATGACGTGATGGACGAGCAGACCCTGCTGGCAATCGAGGAGCGCTTTTGGCGGGGCGGCGCCGAGCACTATCGCCAGGCCCTGGCCGCCGACGCGCTCATGGTGTTCGCGCCGCCCGCAGGGGTGCTGGACCGCCGGCACCCTTGCATCCATCGAGCAGGCGCCGCGATGGCAGGCGGTCAGCTTCGCCGCCGTGCACGTTGCCCGGCCCGCGGCGGATGTGGTGGTGCTGGTGTACCAGGCCAGGGCCGCACGGGAGAACGGCGCCGCGCCATACGACGCGCAGTGCAGTTCCGTCTACGTGCGCCAGGGCGCGGAGGGATGGCGCCTGGCCCTGCACCAGCAGACGCCGCTGCAAGCCTCGGCTTCGCAATGAAGGGCGGCCTCGCATGAGCCTGGCCGCCAAGCCCTATCTGCAAAGCGTGTCGCTGCGTCCGGACGTCGACGTGGACACGGGCGACTATCCGTACGGCATTCCCGCCGTGCGCGAGATGGGCGAACTGCGCTTTCATCCGGACGTCACCTTCTTCGTGGGTGAGAACGGCGCCGGCAAGTCCACGGTGCTCGAAGCCATCGCGATGGCGCTCGGCTTCAGCCCCGAGGGCGGCACGCGCAACTTCCGCGTGGCCACCACCGATTCCGTCTCGTCGCTTCACGAGTCGCTGCGCCTCTCGCGCAGCTTTCGCAAACCCCGCGACGGGTACTTCCTGCGTGCGGAGAGCTTCTTCAATGTGGCGACCTACATGGACGAGGTCGGCTACCTGGAAGGCTACGGCGGAACGTCGCTGCACCAGCGTTCCCACGGCGAGGCCTTCATGGCGCTGTTGCTGCACAAGTTCAAGGGCCAGGGCCTGTACCTCCTGGACGAGCCGGAAGCGGCGCTCTCGCCGAACCGGCAGCTCGCGGCCCTGTCGGCCATCCACGGGCTCGTGCAGTCGCAGTCGCAGTTCATCATCGCGACCCATTCGCCCATCCTGCTCGCCTATCCCAACGCCCGCATCCTGCTCTTCGACGGCACGGGCGTCACCGAGGTGGCCTACGAGGACACCGAGCACTATGCGGTCACGCGCGACTTCCTCAATCACCATCCCCGTCGCATCGCGCAACTGCTCGACGACCAGGACGGAGCGCTGAGCGAGGACTGATCCCAGCGATGGGCACGACGCAGGGAATGCGTCGTTCACGTCGAATTTCGGATGTGACGGCGACGAACATTTGCCTCTGACGCACGGCGTTTCATATTCCGGACCGTGCGGTGTTACAGAATGCGCGGTTCCCACTGACCGGACCGCTTTGCGATGGAATACCGAAGAGAGATCGATGGCTTGCGCTCGCTGGCCGTGCTACCCGTGCTGCTGTTTCATGCCGGCACCCCGGGGTTCGACGGCGGCTTCGTTGGCGTCGACATCTTCTTCGTCATCAGCGGCTTCCTGATCACCTCGATCATCCTGGCGGAGAAGGAGGCGGGCCGCTTCACCATCGGGCGCTTCTATGAACGGCGTGCCCGCCGCATCCTCCCGGCGCTCTTCGTGGTGATGTTCGCCTGCATCCCGTTCGCCTGGCTCTGGCTGCTGCCGGCCGACATGCACGGCTTCTCGCAGAGCGTGGTGGCGGTGCTCTTCTTCGCCTCGAACCTGCTGTTCTGGCGCAGTGGCGGCTACTTCGGAAACGCATCCGAGCTCAACCCGCTGCTGCATACGTGGAGCCTCGCGGTTGAGGAACAGTACTACCTCTTCTTTCCCGTGTTCATCATGCTGGCCTGGCGCTGGGGCAAGCGCTGGATGGTGTGGACGCTGGTGGTGGCCTTCGTGCTGAGCCTCGGGCTCGCCCACTGGGGCGCCTACAACAAGCCCAACTCCGCCTTCTATCTGCTGCCCACGCGCGGATGGGAACTGCTGATCGGCGTCTTCATCGCGTTCCACCTGGCCCGGGCGGACCGTGTGCCGCCGCGCCCCTCGTTCGCCCAATGGGGCAGCCTGGCGGGCTTGCTGCTGATCGTCGTGTCTGTCACCGTGCTCGACAAGACCACGCCATTCCCCAGCCTCTATGCCTTGCTTCCCACGGTGGGCGCCGGCCTGATCATCCTGTACGCCTCGCCCGACACCTGGGTCGGACGTGCCCTGGGCAGCAAGGTCCTGGTGGGCATCGGCCTCGTAAGCTACAGCGCCTACCTCTGGCACCAGCCACTCCTCGCGTTCGCACGGCATCGCAGTCCGGCGGAACCGACCCTGGCGCTGATGCTGGGCTTGATCGGCGTGTCGCTCTTCCTCGCCTTCCTCAGCTGGAAGTACGTGGAGGCGCCGTTCCGTCGCAAGCAGATCGGCAAGCGACCGGCCCTTGCCATGGCCGGGGTGGCTGCGGCCGGGCTGCTCGCATTCGGCATCGCCGGCGCGCGCAGCGAGGGCTTCGCGCAGCGCTTCCCCGAACTGCAGCCCTACCTCCGGGACGGTGCGTGGTCGGACGCCTTCAGCGCCGACGCCGAATGCCTGCGCAAGTTCAAGGGCGACCACTACTGCCGCATCAACCAGGCGGCCAGCGACCCGACGGACGCGCTGATCGGCGACTCGCATTCCAACCATTTCCACCCCGGCCTGGATGCCTACCTGAGTGCGCGCGGCCGCAACCTGTTGCACCAGGGCGTGGGTGGCTGCGTGCCGCTGCTCGACATCGACATCGGCAAGCACCCGGTGCATGGCTACCTGCGCTGTCATGCACGTACGGCCGCGCTGTACGAGGCGATCCTCGCCGCCCCCTCGATCCGAACGGTCTACCTGAGTTTCCATCACGCCGCCTACCTGCGGGAGGACGTCGACCTGTTCGACGTCAAGGGCGAGCTGCCCCGAAGCCTGGCGCGGGAGGTCTTCCTCGGGCGGGCGCTGCAACGGACGGTGGCCCGGTTCGAGGCGGCGGGCAAGCGGGTGGTGGTGCTGTACGACATGCCGAACCTGGCCAAGGGCGAGCCCGCACGCTGCCTGATGCGCAGCACGCGCGAACCCGGAACCGCACCCTGCCGACAGCCCGGCATCTTCGAGCTGGACTTCGCGGGCTACGATCGCGTGCTGGCGCAGGGCGCGGCGGGGACGGGGCTCCAGGTCTTCCGCACCCACCGCTTCCTGACCGGCTTTCCGCAGTCACTCACCGGAGACTGGCTCTACCGCGACAACACCCACCTGTCGTACAAGGGGTCGATGTTCTTCACGGACAAGTACGATTTCTGAGACGGGTTGCAACCGCACCCGCGAACGGCGCGATGCCGGAAAGGCCACCATGCACGTCGACACCCTCGAGGCGCTCCGCGCCCTGTACCCGGCGCCGAAGGAACGGGCGGTGAAGAAGGAGATTGCCGCGCTCGACGTGCATTGCCGCCGCTTCATCGCGCTGTCGCCCTTCGTGCTGCTGGCGACGGGCGATGAACAGCATCGCCTCGACGCCTCGCCGCGAGGCGGCGCGCCCGGCTTCGTGAAGGTGACGGTGGACGGCAGCCTGCTGATTCCCGATGCGCCCGGCAACAACCGCCTCGACTCGCTCGAGAACATCGTGGCCACGGGCCAGGTCGGGCTGCTGTTCCTCATTCCGGGCTTCGATGAAACGCTCCGGGTCAACGGCCGCGCCGTGGTGTCCCTCGACGAGCAGGATCTCGCGGCCTGCACCGACGAACGCCGCACACCCCGCACGGTGGTGCGGGTCACGGTGCAGTCCGCCTACCTGCATTGCGCCAAGGCATTCCTGCGTTCGCGCCTCTGGGAGCCCTCGGCCCGGCAGGACAGGGAGCTCCTTCCCACGGCCGGGCAGATCATCGGCGACCAGATCGGCATCGTGGTGCCCCCCGAGTCGCGAGAGGACATGCTGCGGCGCTATGCGCCGGACCTCTGAGGCGGTGTCGCCACGTCCCAGCCGCACGGGAACGCCGCCACCATGAGGGTGAAGCCTTTCGTCGAGGTGGACGGCACGCCGTTCACCGCCACGGCGGCCGACGTGCGAGCCGTCCGCGGCGAGCCGATGCGGGCCGAGCGCAACGCGGTCGGCCTGAATGCGCTCGACTATGGCGAGGTGGTGTTCCGCTTCCAGGACAACGGCCGCCTGGAGGAGATCACGGCGCGGTCGCCGGTGCTGCACCTGGGGACGGTGGCGGTGCCGTTCGCGGCGTTGGCGGACTTCGTGGCGGCGCAGGACCCGGAGGCGTTCCGTCGCGCCGGCTTCGTCGTCAGCCCGGCGTTCGGTCTGGCCTTCGACCCGACCGAGCCGCCCTGGGTCACCGCGCTGGCGGCGCACTGCCTTGATGAGTGGCGCGCCCTCTGAGAAACCCGGGTCTGGCCGGCGTGGCACGGCTTCGCTACGATTCCAACCTCCCACGCAGACCTCAGGAGCCCGCCACCATGCAAATCGGCAACCTGTTCAACGACGCCATCCCTCCGGGTCAGGGCGAACGTTTCGACACGCTGCTGTCCCACCGCAACCTGGTCGTCGAGCGCATCCTCAGTTCGGCCGACATCTCGCCGGCCGAGCAATGCCAGGCGCAGGACGAATGGGTGCTGCTGGTATGCGGTGAGGCCGACCTGGAGGTGGCCGGTGCCCCGGTGGCCTTGAAGGCCGGGGACCATCTCTTCCTGCCGGCGGGCACGCCGCACACAGTGCGCCGCGTCGCCGAGGGCAGCCTGTGGCTTGCGGTCCATCTTCATCCGGAGGCCGCGCCGGTGCGAGCGTCCACCGTGCCATCGGTTC
Source organism: Rhizobacter sp. LjRoot28 (assembly GCF_964253025.1). NCBI lineage: Bacteria > Pseudomonadati > Pseudomonadota > Betaproteobacteria > Burkholderiales > Sphaerotilaceae > Rhizobacter > Rhizobacter sp. LjRoot28. Next base: position 3,083,105 of record NZ_CAXUQC020000001.1, on the reverse strand, counting down.
CCGCTGAAGTGGCCGGGGCGTTGCATGGAGCGGCTTGAAAGCCCTGGCGTTCGGCGGCTTGGCGGGCAGTGCCTGTGCGGCTCGGTGCGTTATGCGGTGGACGACGCATTCGAGTACGCGTTGAACTGCCACTGCGGCAATTGCCGCCGGGCCACCGGTTCGGCCTTCAAGGCCTTCGCCGGCATTGCGCGTGACCGGCTGGCGCTCACACACGGGCAGGGCGGGTTGCTGATCCATGGTGCGCCGGAGGCGGGCGACATCCGCTGCAGGGCCTGCGGGTCACTGCTGTACTCGATCGTCCGCGATGGCGCCTATGTCCACGTCACGCTGGGCACCCTGACCGACGCGCCAACCATCCGGCCGGGTGCCCACATCTTCACGGCCTCCAAGGCCAGCTGGTTCGACATCACCGATGACCTGCCCCGGTTCGCGGGCCACGTGATGGCCGAGGACGACCAGCCGGCGGCGCCTGCGGCTGCCTGACGTGCATCGCCTGCCGCAACCTGTGAACCCGAGCGCGCAGGTCCCCGGCGGCCGAACGGCCCGCTGAGCAGCCGTCATCCAGGGCGTGGAGAATGCGGGTCCGACCACGCGCCCGCCCCATGCTGCCCCCCCTGTCCCCTTCCGCTGCCGTGCCGGCCCCCTCGATCGACCTGCCGGCGCGCCGGCGGCTGCTCGAGTCGATGGCGAGCCGCGGGTCGTCGGAGGTCGCGGCGCTTACGCTGCCCGGCTTGCTGGCGTGGGTGCATGGTCGTTCGGCCTCCACCGGACCGATGCTGGCCTGGTGGGCGGGCTTCGCCCTCTTCGCCGTTGCCATGTTCGTGCTGCGGCGTCGTTTCAAGGCGGACCTCGCGGTGGAGGGCGACGCCGCGGCCCTGCGGTGGGAGCCCTGGTTCGGCCGCCTGGCCCTGCTCAATGGCCTGTTCTGGACCGCGCCCATCTTCCTCACGATGGGCGAGGGAAGCTACGAGTTCAAGCTGTTGCTCTACCTCGTGCTGTGCGGGGTGATCGCTTCCGCGTCCGCCTTCCTGGCGACGGTGCCCGGCGTGTTCCTGCGCTTCCTCGCCGGCTGCTTCGTGCCCATGGCGGCCGCCGTGCCGTGGGTGTTCCCGAACCGGTGGCCGTTCCTGCTGATCGTCACCTTGCTGTACGGCCTGCTGATCTGCCGCCATGCCTGGGGCACCCAGCAGTTCGTCCGCCAACAGCTCGCCCTCGAACGCGAACGGGCTGCCCTGGCCGAGCAGTACCGGCTGGCGCGGGACCGCGCCGAGCAGGCGCTGGCCGAGAAGGAGCGCTTCCTCTCGACGGCGAGCCACGACCTGCGCCAGCCGGTGCACGCCCTCGGCATGCTGGTCGACGCCGCCCTGACGCGCAATGCGGACGCAGGGCTCACGCCGGTGCTGCAGGACGTGCAGCGTTGCGCCCGCTCGCTGATCGACATGTTCGATGCCTTGCTCGACCTCTCGCGCATCGAAGCGGGCACGTATGCGCCGGCTGCGGTGCCGGTGCCCCTCGGCGACCTCTTTGCCGACGTGGCCACGGTGTTCGGACGCGACGCGCAGGCCCTGGGCTTGCGGCTGCGCTTTCATGTGCCGCGCCGCCGGGAGGCCATCGTCGCCGGCGACCCGACCCTGCTCCGGCAGATCGCCTTCAACCTGGTCCAGAACGCTCTGCGCTACACACCCCAGGGCGGGGTGCTGGTCGGCGCGCGGGCGAACGGCACGCGCTGGCGGCTGGAAGTTTGGGACACGGGCACCGGCGTGGCCCCGGAGGACCGCAACCGCATCTACTCGCCCTTCTTTCGCAGCGCCAGTGCCGAGCAGTCGGTCCAGCCCGCCCAGGCCGGCCGCGGGCATGGGCTGGGTCTCGCGGTGGTGGCGCGGTGTGCCGAACTGATGGGCGCGGGGTTCGGGTTCGACTCCACGCCCGGCCGAGGATCCATGTTCTGGGTGGACCTCGTCGCCGTGCCCACGCACGCGCCGGCACTGGCGCGGGCCGTCGCACCCGGCGATGCCGGCCTGCGCGGCCGCTGCCTTCTCGTGGACGACGATCCGCAGATCGGCGCCGGCTGGTCGGCGTTGCTGGCGGCGTGGGGCGTGACCGCCCGGGTGGCCCGCTCGGCGGCAGAGGCCAGAGCCTGCCTCGACGATGGCTTCATGCCGGATGGGATCCTGTGCGACCTGCGGCTCGGCAACGAGCGAGATGGCTTTGCGCTGCTGCAGGAACTGATGGCCCGCTGCCCGCAGGCGCGTGGCGCCATGGTGAGTGGCGAGTTCGATGCTCCAGAGCTGGTCCAGGCCGAGGAAGACGGCTACCTGGTGTTCAGGAAGCCGCTGGAGCCGGCCGAGTTGCATGCGGTCCTGGCGAACTGGATGCCGCCCGCCCGAGTCAGCGCGTACGACCCGTCGAATAGCCCATCGCCGTGAAGGCGCATGCGCCCCTCACTGGCGCACGCGGGCGAGCCGCCCTACAGTGGCCGCTCACCCCGAACTCATGGAGGATTCCCGATGAAGAGAATGTTGACCCTGGCGCTGGCCCTGATGGCCGCCCCGATGGCCATGGCCGCCGAGACGACGGTGGCACTGCACATCGCCGAGAAACAGGGGCAGGGCGCTGCGGTCGGTTCGGTGCGCATCGTGGAGACGGCCCATGGTCTGGCCTTCCATCCGACGCTCAAGGGTCTGCCGCCCGGGCTGCACGGGTTCCACGTGCATGAGAACGGCTCCTGTGCCCCGGCCGACAAGGACGGTGCGCCCGTGCCGGCCCTGGCCGCGGGCGGCCACCTCGACCCCCAAGGCAGCAAACGGCATGGCGAGCCCTGGGGCGATGGTCACCTCGGCGACCTCCCGCCCCTGTACGTGGCTGCCGACGGGACGGCACAGCAGCCTGTGCTCGCGCCGCGCCTGAAGCTGTCGGATGTGCGCCAACGTGCGCTGATGGTTCACGCGGGCGGCGACAACCATGCTGATCATCCGGCCCCGCTCGGCGGTGGCGGCGCGCGCCTGGCCTGCGGTGTGATCGGCCAATGACAACCGGGGCGCGACGCCCTCCGTCGTGCCCCGCCAGCCCCACTAAAGGGGGGCCGTGAAGCGGTGCAGCCGGCGACGCCCGATGCGATGATGGTCCATCGAGGCACTCCGCCTTTCCGTCTCCCTACCTGAAGAGGTCTCCGCATGAAATCGTTGCTGCTCGCCTTCGCCCTGGCACTGTTCTCGGTTGCCGGCTGGGCCCAGGCGCCGAGCGACCCGTCCCTCGAGCGCCTGCTCGCCGTCACCCAGGCCGAGCGCATGAACGACTCCGTCATCGCGCAGGTCAAGGCGTCGCTCAAGCCGATGATGGCCAAGGCCCTCGATGGCCAGACGCTCGACGCCGAGCAGCGTGCCCAGGCCGACGAACTCATCAACCGGTTGGCGGCCCGCACCGAGATCATCCTCGCCGAGGAACTGGCCTGGGACCGCATGAAGGCCTTCAACCTGCAGGTCTACCGCGAAGCCTTCACCCAGCGCGAGGTCGACGACCTCATCACCTTCTATGAAAGCCCCACCGGGCGCGCCTTCGTCGACAAGATGCCCGCCGTGATGGCCAAGACCATGGGGCTGATGCAGGAGCGCATGGGGCCGCTGATGGCCAGGTTGCAGGCCGCCGCTGCCGAGACGGCACGCGAATTCACCGAGCAGCAGCGCACGCGCAAGGGCGCCGCGCCCATGTGAGGCGGCGGGGCGCGCGCGGTACCATGGCGAGCCCCGACACACTGTCAGCCCCGGCCCGCGCGCATCCTGCCCGGCCGCTGCCGCCCGGCCCATGAACCGCTCCGACAACTCCGATCCTCCCGACACACCTCAGGCCGAGGCCGAACGCAAGGCGGCGGCCTCCCGGACCACCTGGACCAGCGTGGTCGTCAACCTGGTGCTCACCGTGGTGCAGATCGTGGTGGGAGTCATGGCCAAGTCGCAAAGCCTGGTGGCCGACGGCATCCATTCGCTCTCCGACCTGGTGGCCGATTTCGTCGTGCTCTTCGCCAGCCACCACAGCGGCAAGGCCGCCGACGAAGGGCACCCGTACGGGCATCAGCGCTTCGAGACCGCGGCGTCACTGGTCTTGGGCGGCCTGCTGCTGGCCGTGGGCCTCGGCATGCTGTGGTCGGCCGTGGGCAAGCTGGAGTCACCGGAGTCCGTTCCCACCGTGCACGTGGCGGCGCTGTGGGTGGCCGGCGGCACGCTGGTCGCCAAGGAGCTGCTCTTCCGCTACATGCTGGCCGTCGGCAAGAAGGTGCGTTCCGGCATGCTCGTCGCCAACGCATGGCATGCCAGGGCCGACGCCGCGTCGTCGCTGGTGGTGGGCCTGGGCATCGCCGGCAACCTGGCGGGCTACCCGCTGTTCGACCCGATCGCCGCCGCCATCGTGGGCTTTCTCGTGGCCCGCATGGGCTGGGGTTTCGCCTGGCGCGCGCTGCACGACCTGATGGACGGTGCAGCCGACGAGCGGGAGGTCACCGCGATCCGCGAGACGCTGGCCGGCACACCCGGTGTGGCCGGCGTGCACGATGTGCGCACCCGCAAGATGGGCGACATGATCGTCGTCGATGCCCACCTCGAGGTCGATGCGGCCATCACCGTGGAGGCCGGTCACGAGATCGCGGTGGAGGCCCGGGCCCGCGTGATGTCGCGCCATCCGGTGCTCAACGTGATGATCCACGTCGACCCCTGGCGGCGGCCGGACCGTGACCACGCCGACAGCTCATTACCAGCGGTCGCCCCGGCCGCTGCGGGCACCTGGGTGGCCGGCTCAGTCGCGGACGCCGGGTCCCGCTGAGAAGCGGTCCACCGCGTCGGTGATGAGGCCGTCCACCCCGAGCCCCAGCAGGCGCCGGGCTTCGGCCGGATCGTTCACGGTGTAGGCGAGGGCGCGCAGCCGGTTGTCGTGCAGCCGCCCCACGCTCGCCGCATCGAGCAGCGGGTGATGGCACACCACCGCCACGCAGCCCAGGTCGAGCGCGGTGTCGAGCCAACCGGGCCGCAGTTCGTCGAGCAGCAGGGCGCGCGGCAGATCGGGCGCACCTTCGCGCGCACCGGCAAGCGCCTCGGGCCTGAAGGAACTCAGCAGCGGCGGGCGCGCCTCGCCCGACCACAGCGTCGCGGCAGCCGCCGCCACGGCGCGGCCGGTGGCCTTTGCCGCCTCGGCGCTTGGCGGCTTCAGTTCGATGTTGAGTGCGAACCCGTTGCGCAGGCAGAAGCGGGCAATGCTGTCCAGCGAAGGCGGCGGCTCGCCGGCCCAGGCGCGGCCGTGCCAGCTGCCCGCGTCCAGGCGCGACAGGGCACCCCAGTCGAGGTCACAGGCAGAGCCGCGTCCGGAGGTGGTGCGCTCCAGCGTGGCGTCGTGGATCAGGAACGGCACGCCGTCGGCGCTCAGCTTCACGTCGCATTCGAAGGCACGGTAGCCGTGGGCTGCGCCGAGGCGGAATGCCGCCAGGGTGTTTTCCGGTGCGAGGGTGCCGGCGCCGCGGTGGGCGATCCACAGGGGGTAGGGCCAGTCGGGCAGGGCCATGGGTCAGGGGTCGATGCGAGCGCCGGTGGCCGCGTCGAACCAGTGCAGGTGGTCGGGCAGCCACTGTAGCCGCACGGTGCTGTGCTCGGCCGGCGGGGTCAGCGTGCCATCGAGCCGGAGCGTGAAATCAGTCCCGGCGAGCTGGCCGTGCACCAGCCGCTCGGCACCCAGCATCTCGAGCAGGTCGACCTGCATGGGCCAACCCGCGCCACCCTCGGCGGCGTCCAGGGCCACGTGTTCCGGACGCAGCCCCAGGATCAGATCGCCTTCGCGCGGGGCTGGAGCCGGCAGGGGCAGCCGGTGGTCACCCACCATGAAGTGGCTCCCCGCGGCGCGGCCGCGCACCAGGTTCATGGGCGGGGAGCCGATGAAGCCGGCGACGAAGGTGGTGGCCGGCCGGGCATACACCGCATCGGGCGAGCCGATCTGCTCCACGCGCCCGGCGTTCATCACGATCATGCGCTGGGCGAGCGTCATCGCCTCGACCTGGTCGTGGGTCACGAAGAGGGACGTGACGCCGAGCTCGGCGTGCAGCTTGCGAATCTCGATGCGGGTCTGTGCTCGCAGCTTGGCGTCGAGGTTGGACAGCGGTTCGTCGAAGAGGAACACCTCCGGCTCGCGCACGATGGCGCGGCCCATGGCCACCCGCTGGCGCTGGCCGCCCGACAGCTCGCGGGGTCGGCGCTCGAGCAGGGCGGACAGCTGCAGGATGCCGGCGGCCTTGTCGACCCGCTTGCGGATCTCGTCCTTCGGCACCCCGGCGATCTTCAAGCCGTAGGCCATGTTGTCGTACACGCTCATGTGCGGGTAGAGCGCGTAGTTCTGGAACACCATGGCGATGTCGCGCTCGGACGGCTCGACGTCGTTGACGACCCGCCCGCTGATGGCGATCTCGCCGCCCGAGATCTCCTCGAGGCCGGCCACCATGCGCAGCAGCGTGCTCTTGCCGCAGCCGGACGGTCCGACGATGACGATGAATTCGCCGTCGGCGATCTCGGCGTCGATGCCGTGGATGACGGCCGGGCCGTGCCCCTTGATGCCGTAGCGCTTGGTGACGCCGCGGATGGAAATGGAACCCATGTGGACTGCTCTTCTCGTGTTGTCTTGCGTTTGTCTTGTCGATCTTATTTTTCGGTGTCGACCAGGCCCTTGACGAACCACTTCTGCATCAGCATGACCACCAGCGCCGGCGGAATCATGGCCAGCACCGCGGTGGCCATGACGAGGTTCCATTCGTTGGCCGCCTCGCCGCCGCCGATCATCCGCTTGATGCCGATGACCACCGGGTACATCGACTCCTCGGTGGTCACCAGCAGCGGCCACAGGTACTGGTTCCAGCCGTAGATGAACTGGATCACGAAGAGCGCGGCGATGCTGGTGCGCGAGAGCGGCACGAGCATGTCGCGGAAGAAGCGCATCGGCCCGGCGCCGTCGATGCGCGCGGCCTCCAGCAGTTCGTCCGGCACTGTGAGGAAGAACTGGCGGAAGAGGAACGTCGCCGTGGCCGAGGCGATCAGCGGCACGGTGAGCCCGGCATAGCTGTTGAGCAGCCCGAGGTCGGCCACCACTTGGTAGGTGGGCGCGATGCGAACCTCCACCGGCAGCATGAGGGTCATGAAGATGGCCCAGAAGAACACCATGCGGAACCGGAAGCGGAAGTACACGATGGCGAACGCCGACAGCAGCGAGATGGCGATCTTGCCCAGCGCGATGACCAGGGCGGTGATCAGGCTCACGAGCATCATGCGGCCGACCGGTGCCGTGGAGCCGGCGCCCGTGCTCCGGCCCGTCAGCGCCGCCGTGTAGTTCTCCACCAGGTGGGGCCCGGGGAGCAGGGACATCGGCGCATTGACGATGTCCTCGGCGCTCTGGGTGGACGCCACGAAGGTGATGTAGAGCGGAAAGGCGACGATGATGACGCCGAGAATCAGGATGGCATGGGCCAGCAGGCCCAGGGTGGGACGGCGTTCGACCATCAGTAGTTGACCTTCTTCTCGACGAAACGGAACTGCACCACGGTGAGCGCCACGACGATGACCATCAGCACGACCGACTGCGCCGCCGAGCCGCCCAGGTCCATCGCCTTGAAGCCGTCGTAGTAGACCTTGTAGACGAGGATGGCGGTGTCACGGCCCGGCCCGCCCTGCGTGGACGCGTCCACGATGGCGAAGGTCTCGAAGAAGGCGTACACCACGTTGATCACCAGCAGGAAGAAGGTGGTCGGCGACAGCAGGGGGAACTGGATCGTCCAGAAGCGCCGCCAGGGGCGCGCGCCGTCGATGGCCGCCGCCTCGATCAGCGACTTCGGAATGCTCTGCAGCCCGGCCACGAAGAAGAGGAAGTTGTAGGAGATCTGCTTCCAGACGGCGGCCGCGACGATGAGCGCCATGGCATGGTCGCTGTCGAGCAGGTGGTTCCATTGGAAGCCGATGGCATTGAGCGCATACGACACGATGCCGATGCTGGGCGCGAACATGAAGAGCCACAGCACGCCGGCCACGGCGGGCGCCACGGCATACGGCCAGATGAGCAGCGTGCGGTAGAAGGTCGTGCCGCGCACGATGCGGTCGGCGAACACGGCGAGCAGCAACGACAGGCTGATGCCCAGCGTCGCCACGAGCAGCGAGAACACCGCCGTGATCTGGAACGACGCGAGGTAGCTCTCGTCATTGAAGAGCGCGCGGAAGTTGTCGAGCCCCACCCATTCGACGGACGTGCCGAAGGCATCCGCCTGCTGCAGCGACTGCAGCAGGGCCTGCGCCGCCGGCCAGAAGAAGAAGACGGCGATCACGGCCACCTGGGGTGCGAGCAGCACCCAAGGCAGCCAGGTCGACTTGAAGACGACTCGTTTTTCCACGCTCAGCGCTTGTTCGCCCGCTCGAACTTCTCCAGCAGTTCGTTGCCACGCTTGGTGATGGCCACGAGTGCTTCCTTCGGCGACTTCTTGCCGGCCCACACCTGTTCGAGTTCTTCATCCTCGATGGTGCGGATCTGCAGGTAGTTGCCCAGGCGGATGCCGCGGCTCTTGTCGGTCACCTTGCGGATCATCTGGGTGACCGCCACGTCGGTGCCCGGGTTCTCCTTGTAGAAGCCGGACTTCTCGGTGAGCTGGTAGGCCGCGGTGGTGACGGGCAGGTAGCCGGTGCGCTTGTGGCTGGCCGATTGCACCTCGGGGCGTGAGATGTACTGGAAGAACTCGGCCACGCCCTTGTACTCCTCGGCCTTCTTGCCCGACATCACCCACAGGCTCGCGCCGCCGATGACGGTGTTCTGCGGGGCGCCGGGCACGTCCGGGTAGAAGGGCAGGGCGGCCAGACCATAGCCGAAGCGGGCATTCTTCTTGACGTTGCCATAGAAGCCCGAGGACGTGGTGACCATCGCGCATTCACCCGAGACGAAGGACGCCTCCGGCACGTTGCCGCGGCCCTTGTAGACGAACAGGCCCTGCTTGGACATGTTGGCCAGGTTCTCGATGTGGCGCAGGTGCAGCGGGGAGTCGACGGCCAGTCGGGCGTCGAGGCCGGCGAGGCCGTTGCGCTTGGTGGCGAACTCGACGTTGTGCCAGGCGGAGAAGCTCTCCAGCTGGGTCCAGCCCTGCCAGGCGGTGGTGAACGGGCACTTGTGGCCGGACGCCTTGAGCTTGGCGGCGGCACCTGCCACCTCGGGCCAGGTGGTGGGCGCCTTGTCCGGGTCGAGGCCTGCGGCCTTGAAGGCGTCCTTGTTGTAATAGAAGATCGTCGTGGAGCTGTTGAACGGGAAGCTGATCATCTGCCCGTTCGGGGCGGTGTAGTAGCCGGCCACGGCCGAGATGTAGGCGGTCGGGTCGAACTTGAGCCCGGCGTCCTTCATGACCTGGCCCACGGGCACGGCCACGCCGCGGGCGGCCATCATCGTGGCCGTGCCCACTTCGAACACCTGCAGGATGTGCGGCGCGTTGCCGGCACGGAAGGCGGCCACGGCGGCCGTCATGGATTCGTCGTAGCTGCCCTTGAAGGTCGGGACGATGCGGTAGCGCTGCTGGCTCGCGTTGAACTCGCGGGCCAGGTCGTTCACCCATTCGCCGTTCACGGCGGTCATGGAGTGCCACCACTGGATGTCGGTCTGCGCCTGGGCGGGCAGGGCCGCGGCCAGGGCCACCAGGCCGGTTGCGAGGGTGAGGGAAGTCGAGGTCATGAAGGCTCCAGGAACGGCGCGGCGAAACGCCGGAAAAACCGACGAGTTGGCCAAAATTATGTGACACGCTGGTTTATGTCCTTCGGGTCGGTCCGCCGACATCGGGGATTACCCGCCGCCCCGGCGTGGTGCAGTGCCGGTCCTCGCCCCTGGGGAGAGCCGGAGCCGGCCGCCCGCTGCGGTACCATTCGTGTCCAAGTGCAATACAGGCGCCGTCGCTGCCTGGCAGTCATGAACGCACCGATCCCGCTCAATCACATCGCCGCCGCGGCGCACGCCCCGGACCACGCGCCCCGGCTGCGCGAAATTCCGTACAACTACACCTCCTTCTCCGACCGCGAGATCGTCATCCGCATCCTCGGCCCGCGCGCCTGGGAACTGCTGGACCGACTCCGCGAGGAGCGCCAGACGGGCCGCTCCGCCCGGATGCTGTACGAGGTGCTCGGCGACATCTGGGTGGTGCAGCGCAACCCCTACCTTCAGGACGACCTGCTCGACAACCCGAAGCGTCGGCGCCTGCTGATCGAGGCCCTGAACCACCGGCTGGGTGAAGTGCAGCAGCGTCGCACGCCAGGCACCGACCCTGCCCGTGACGCCTCCGTCGGCGAGCTGCTCGACGCGGCCACCGTTGCCGTGAAGGCCTTCGCCGACCAGTTCGAGCAGGTTGCCGAACTGCGCCGCCGTGCCACCAAGGTGCTCGGACGCCACACCGCTCGCGACAACATCAAGTTCGACGGGCTGTCTCGCGTCGCCCACGTGACCGATGCCACCGACTGGCGGGTGGAGTACCCGTTCGTGGTGCTGACGCCCGACACCGAGGCCGAGATGGCCGCGCTGGTCAAGCACTGCATCGAACTCGGCCTCACCATCATCCCGCGCGGAGGCGGCACCGGGTACACCGGCGGCGCCGTCCCGCTCACCTGGAACAGCGCGGTCATCAACACCGAGAAGCTCGAGGCGATGACCGAGGTGGAGCACGTGCGCCTGCCCGGTCTCGACCACGATGTGGCGACCATCTGGACCGAAGCGGGCGTCGTCACGCAGCGCGTGGCGGATGCGGCCGAGCGGGCCGGCTTCGTCTTCGCGGTGGACCCGACCTCGGCCGAGGCCTCCTGCGTCGGCGGCAACATCGCCATGAACGCGGGTGGCAAGAAGGCCGTGTTGTGGGGCACCGCCCTCGACAACCTGGCGTCGTGGCGCATGGTCACGCCCGAGGCGAAGTGGCTGGAAGTCACGCGGCTGGACCACAACCTGGGCAAGATCCACGATGCCGAGCTGGCGCGCTTCGAGCTCAAGTACCTCGATGCGTCCGGCAAGACGGTCGAGCGTGTCGAGCGGCTCGAGGTGCCGGGCCGCACCTTCCGCAAGGAAGGTCTCGGCAAGGACGTGACCGACAAGTTCCTCGCCGGTCTGCCGGGCATCCAGAAGGAGGGCTGCGACGGCCTCATCACCAGCGCCCGCTGGGTGGTGCACAAGATGCCGGCGCACACGCGCACCGTCTGCCTGGAGTTCTTCGGCAACGCCAAGGACGCGGTGCCCTCCATCGTGGAGATCAAGGACTTCATGTTCGCCGAGGCCCGTGCCGGTGGCGCCATCCTGGCCGGCCTCGAGCACCTCGACGACCGCTACCTGAAGGCCGTGGGCTACGCCACCAAGAGCAAGCGCGGCGGCCTGCCGAAGATGGTGCTGGTGGGCGACATCGCGGGCGACGATGCCGATGCGGTGGCCCGTGCCACCAGCGAGGTCGTGCGCATCGCCAACAGCCGTGCCGGCGAAGGCTTCGTGGCGGTGAGCCCGGATGCCCGCAAGAAATTCTGGCTCGACCGCAAGCGCACGGCGGCGATCAGCCGCCACACCAACGCCTTCAAGGTGAACGAGGACGTGGTGATCCCCTTGCCCCGCATGGGCGAGTACACCAACGGCATTGAGCGCATCAACATCGAGCTCAGCCTGCGCAACAAACTCGCGCTGGTCGATGCACTCGAAGACTTCTTCCTGCGCGGCAACCTGCCCCTGGGCAAGAGCGACGACGCGGGCGAGATCGCCTCCGCCGAGCTCCTTGAGGACCGCGTGCAGCAGGCCCTGGCGCTGCTGCGCGAGGTGCGTACCCTGTGGCAGCAATGGCTGCACGGCCTCGACGTGCTGCAGCCCGACACCGGCCGCAGCTTCTTCTTCGACCTGCAGGACCACAGCCTGCGGGCCTCCTGGAAGACGCAGATCCGCGCGCCGCTGCAGCGCATCTTCGCCGGCTCGGCCCTGTCGCCGATCGTCGACGAATGCAGCCGCATCCACAAGGAGGTGCTGCGCGGGCGGGTGTGGGTCGCCCTGCACATGCACGCCGGCGACGGCAACGTGCACACCAACATCCCGGTCAACAGCGACAACTACGAGATGCTGCAGACGGCGCACGAGGCCGTGGCGCGCATCATGGTGCTGGCGCGTTCGCTGGACGGTGTCATCTCCGGCGAGCACGGCATCGGCATCACCAAGCTCGAGTTCCTGACCGACGACGAGATCCGCGACTTCACCGAGTACAAGAAGCGGGTCGACCCGGAGGGCCGTTTCAACAAGGGCAAGCTGCTGCGCGACAGCAGCCTGAAGGCCGACCTCACCAACGCGTACACGCCGAGCTTCGGCCTGATGGGCCACGAGTCGCTCATCATGCAGCAGAGCGACATCGGCAACATCGCGAACTCGATGAAGGACTGCCTGCGCTGCGGCAAGTGCAAACCGGTGTGCGCGACCCACGTACCGCGCGCCAACCTGCTGTACAGCCCGCGCAACAAGATTCTCGCCACCTCGCTGCTGGTCGAGGCCTTCCTCTATGAGGAGCAGACCCGCCGTGGCGTGAGCGTCAAGCACTGGCAGGAGTTCGAGGACGTCGCCGACCACTGCACCGTCTGCCACAAGTGCCTGACCCCGTGCCCGGTGAAGATCGACTTCGGCGACGTGTCGATGAACATGCGCAACCTCTTGACCAAGATGGGCAAGAAGAGCTTCCGCCCGGGCAACAAGATGGCGATGATGATGCTCAACGCCACCAACCCCGAGACGATCAAGCTGCTGCGTGCGGGCATGGTGGGCGTGGGCTTCAAGGCGCAGCGCATGGCCAACAACCTGCTGCGCGGCCTGGCCCGCAAGCAGACGGCCGCGCCGCGCTCGAGCGTGGGTCCTGCCCCGGTGAAAGAGCAGGTCATCCACTTCATCAACAAGAAGTTGCCCGGTGGCCTGCCCAAGAAGACGGCGCGCGCCCTGCTCGACATCGAGGACAAGGACTACGTCCCGATCATCCGCAACCCCAAGGCGACGACCGCCGACACCGAGGCCGTCTTCTACTTCCCCGGCTGCGGCTCCGAACGCCTGTTCTCGCAGGTCGGCCTGGCCACGCAGGCGATGCTGTGGCACGCCGGCGTGCAGACCGTGCTGCCGCCGGGCTACCTCTGCTGCGGCTATCCGCAACGGGGCAGCGGGCAGTTCGACAAGGCCGACAAGATCATCACCGACAACCGGGTGCTCTTCCACCGCGTGGCCAACACGCTCAACTACCTCGACATCAAGACCGTGGTGGTGAGCTGCGGCACCTGCTACGACCAGCTGCAGGGCTACCAGTTCGACAAGATCTTCCCCGGCTGCCGCATCATCGACATCCACGAGTACCTGCTGGAGAAGGGCATCACGCTGCCGCGCCAGGGCGGGTACATGTACCACGACCCCTGCCACACGCCCCTCAAGCAGCAGGACCCGATGAAGACGGTGAAGGCGCTGATCGGCGACAACGTCGTCAAGAGCGAGCGCTGCTGTGGCGAGAGCGGAACCCTGGGCGTGACGCGCCCCGACATCTCCACCCAGGTGCGCTTCCGCAAGGAAGAGGAAATCCGCCGCAATGAAGCCACCCTGCGTGCGCAGGGCGCCGAGGGCGACCTCAAGATCCTGACCAGCTGCCCGTCCTGCCTGCAGGGCCTGAACCGTTTCGGCAACGACCTGAACAACGGCCTGCTGGAAGCCGACTACATCGTGGTGGAGATGGCCAACCAGATCCTCGGACCCGACTGGATGCCTGACTACGTGCGACAGGCAAACGCGGGCGGCATCGAGCGGGTGCTGGTCTGATGGCCTTGCAACCTGCCTGCGAGCTGTGCACATCGGCGGGGGGCGTGCCCGTCGCCGAGGGCCGGCGCTGGCGGGTGATCCGTGCGGTGGACACCGACTTCCCGGCCTTCTACCGCCTCGTCTGGACGGAGCACCTGGCCGAGTTCAGCGACCTGGAGGCGGATGAGCGGGCGGCCTGCATGGAGGCCGTCACACGCATCGAGCGGGCCCTGCGCGAGACCTTGCGGCCGACCAAGGTGAACCTGGCGACGCTGGGCAACGTGGTGCCGCACCTGCACTGGCATGTCATCGCCCGCTTCGACTGGGACAGCCATTTCCCTCAACCGGTGTGGGGGCAGCGCCAGCGGGCGGTCTTCCCCTCGGCGAGCGAGCGCCTGGGCGTGTCCCTCGACGCGCTCGACGCGGCGGTGCGGGCGGCCGTTGCCGAGTCGTGACGGCCTGGGCCTACACTCGGCGTTTCCCGTGACGCGCGAATTCCCATGGCCGGCCTGACTGCCCAAACGCCCAACCCCACCTCGATCACCGTGCACGAACAGTCGCGCGTACTCGAGATCGGCTTCGCGGACGGAGCCAGCTTCCGCATTCCCTTCGAACTGATGCGCGTCTACTCGCCTTCGGCCGAGGTGCAGGGCCACGGCCCCGGGCAGGAAGTGCTGCAGACCGGCAAACGGGACGTCGGTCTGGCCGACCTGGCCCAGGTCGGCCACTACGCCCTCCAGCCCACCTTCACCGACGGCCACAGCTCCGGCCTCTTCACCTGGGAGTACCTGTACTTCCTCGGGTCGCAGCAGGAGGCGCTGTGGCGGCAGTACGAGGAGCGGCTGGCAGCAGCCGGCAAGTCCCGAGACGCCGAGATGGCGCCGCCGCCCGCTCCGGGTTGCGGCCACTCGCACTGATTTCCCCTGAGGCCCACGCATGAGCAACACCCACTTCGGTTTCCAGACGGTCGACGAGCGCGAGAAGTCCTCGCGCGTGCGCGGCGTGTTCGACTCGGTGGCATCCCGGTACGACGTCATGAACGACCTGATGTCCATGGGCCTGCACCGGCTGTGGAAGGCGTACACCGTCGCCATCGCCCGCCTGCGCCAGGGAGACCGCGTGCTGGACATCGCCGGCGGCACGGGCGACCTGGCCCGCGCCTTCGCGAAGAAGGTGGGGCCGCAGGGGATGGTGGTGCACACCGACATCAATGAAGCCATGCTGCGCCAGGGCCGCAACCGTCTGCTCGATGAAGGCCTGGTCTTGCCGACCTCCATCTGCGACGCCGAGGCGCTGCCGTTCCCGGACAACAGCTTCGACGTGGTGAGCGTGGCCTTCGGACTGCGCAACATGACCCACAAGGACCGCGCGCTGGCCGAGATGAACCGGGTGCTTCGCCCGGGCGGTCGACTGCTGGTGCTGGAGTTCTCCAAGGTGGCGAAGCCGCTGGAGAAGGCCTACGACTGGTATTCCTTCAAGGTGCTGCCGCGCATCGGGCAGGTCGTGGCGGGCGACGCCGAAAGCTACCGCTACCTGGCCGAGTCCATCCGCATGCATCCAGGGCAGCAGGAACTGAAGGGCCTGATGAAGGCAGCAGGGTTCGCCCACGTGGATGTCCACAACCTGAGCGCGGGCGTCGTCGCCCTTCACGTCGGCATCAAGTGCTGACAGTGTGGGTGCGGGACAACGCCTCGCGCGGGCCGAGCCGTCGGGAGACGGCGTCGTGCCGGTCCGGTTGAGGTCGTCACCCCAGCGAGCGGGCGGGTGTGGCCCCGCCTGTACATCCTGCCGTCACCCCAACCGGCCCGCGGCAAATTCGGCGCGCTTGCCGGGCTGACGCCCGGCAAGCCGACGCTCTGTTCCGCGCTCGCCCGTCGGTTCGCCCGGCCGGCGGAGCGGGCCGTTGTGCAGACGGGCGCAGCCGGTGAGGCGATTCGGCGCATTTCAAAGCGTGGAGCGAGGCTGGACCGGCTCTTGCGTAAGGGCCGGCGCCTCGTGGCGACACGAGGTGACGTAGGTCAATTCGCCCCCCCGGAACCAGGGGGGGAACCCTCAATTGGAGGATGGTGGAGGGGGGCTCCGCAACGAAAATTGCAACCACTGATTGCGTGCCCTCGAACGCCGGCAACCGCCGTGCGGCCAGGGAAGAAGCGCAACGCACCAGGAAGAGCCAAATGCTGAAAGTGTTCCAGCTGCATGTGTCCATCGCAACGTTCGCCGGCATGGTTGCCGACGGCTTGCTGTGCTTTTTCGCCGTGCTGCTCGCCGCTTCCTCCCTCCAGCTGGTGCCCGGCTCGCCCGAGATCTCCACCCAGAACCTCTTCCTCATCGCCAGCGGCTTCGCCATGGTGATGTCGCTGCTGTACGCGTTCGTGGGCCTGTACCGCCCCACGCCGATCGGCTTCGGCTCCATGCTTCGCCGCACGCTGGTGGCGCTCGTCGTCGGCGGCTGCCTGACCTACCTCGTGCTCGAAAAGCTGGCGAGCAGCGGCTACGCCCATCAACTGATGCTGTCCGTCGTGCTGTACCTGCTGATCGGCCTGGTGGTGGTGCGCAGCGCGCTGTTCCTGATGCGTCGCCTGGCCACGACGCCGCGGGTGCTGATCGTCGGCACGGGGCCGGAGGCCCAGAGCGTGGCCACCGACCTCATGACCCTCAAGCGCGTGGAGCGTGATGTGGTCGGCTTCTTCGCCACCGACGCCGCCGAGGCGCAGAGCGGCACGATGCGCGGCCATCCCGTGTTCTCCGGCGCCCAGTCCATCGAGGAGATCGTCTCGGCCCACAACGTCGACGAGATCATCGTCGCCGTGCGCGAACAGCGCGGTGGCGGCGTTCCCATGGACCAGCTGCTGGCCTGTCGCATCCGGGGCATCCCCATCCTCGACCTGGCGGGGTTCTACGAGCGGGCCAAGTCCGAAGTGCCCATCGACAGCCTGAAGGCCAGTTGGCTGGTCTACGGCCATGGCTTCGTCCAGGGCCGCGCCCGCCGCATCGCCAAGCGGACCTTCGACATCGTGAGCTCGTCGGTGCTGCTGGTGGTGGCCTCGCCGGTGATGCTGATCACCATGATCGCCATCAAGCTCGACAGCCCGGGGCCGGTGCTCTACAGCCAGGAGCGGGTCGGCCTGGGCGGCAAGGGCTTCATGTGCCTGAAGTTCCGCAGCATGCGCACCGACGCCGAAAAGGATGGCCAGGCCGTCTGGGCGCAGAAGAACGATGCGCGCGTCACCCGCGTGGGCGCCTTCATCCGCAAGACCCGCATCGACGAGTTGCCGCAGCTCTTCAGCGTGCTCAAGGGCGAGATGAGCATGGTCGGCCCGCGCCCCGAGCGCCCGACCTTCGTCAAGCAGCTGAAGGAAATCATCCCGTTCTATGATGTGCGCCACAGCATCAAGCCAGGCGTGACCGGCTGGGCGCAGGTTCGTTACAGTTATGGCGCATCGGTCGATGACGCGCGCAAGAAGCACCAGTACGACCTCTACTACGTGAAGAACAACTCTTTGCTGCTGGATCTCCTGGTGCTGATTGAAACGGTGAGCGTCGTGCTCTTCCGTGAAGGTGCTCATTGATCGGCATGCGCTTCGGTTCCAGTGGATTGCAAAGGGAAATTCAGATGATTGCCAAGCGTGTCGTGCTGCTCTGGGGAGCGTTGCTCTCTGCCGTCCTCCTGTCGGCCTGCGGCTCCCTGAACAGCTATCCGGCGGCCCCCCAGTCGGCCGCCTCGCCCGATCACCGCTACAAGATCGGCCCGCTCGATACCCTCAACATCGTGGTGTGGCGCAACCCGGAGTTGTCGTCCAACGTGACGGTGCGTCCGGATGGCCGCATCTCCACGCCGCTGGTCGAAGACCTGGTGGCCGCCGGCCGCAGCCCGGCCGACCTGGCCCGCGAGGTCGAGGGCGTGCTGGCGAAGTACGTGCGTGATCCCGTGGTGACGGTGGTGGTGAGCGGCTTCCAGGGCACTTACTCCGACCAGATTCGCATCGTCGGTGAAGCCGCCCGTCCGCAGGCCGTGGCCTATCGCCAGAACATGACCGTGCTCGACGTGATGATCCAGGTCGGCGGCCTGACCGATTTCGCGGACGGCAACGGTGCCGTCCTGGTGCGCGGCTCGGAGAACGGCAAGCAGTACTCGGTCCGCCTCAAGGACCTGCTCAAGCGTGGCGACATCTCCGCCAACGTGGCCGTGCTGCCGGGCGACATCGTGATCGTGCCGCAAAGCTGGTTCTGACGACGCGGCCTTCTGCCGCCCCGTCACCGCGGGCGGCTGTCTGAGCGGCTGCTCCGGCACCCGCTCGACCTTTTGCCATCGCATGCAACGCTCCGCGTGCCGGCGCCATCGATCAGGACCCGACGGGTCCCGGCGCGGCGCACTTTGAAGTATCTCCCGGACGCAACCCCGACAGGCCATGGACACTTTCTTGACGATGATGCGGTACGACGTGCGGCGGATGTGGGATCGCCGCTGGCTCGTCGCAGCCATCGCCTGGGCCCTTGCCCTTCTTTTCGGCGCGATGCTGTTCTTCGTGCGCGACCGCTACGAAGCCTCGGCGCGCATCTATGTCGACACCCAGACGGTCCTGAAGCCACTGATGGCCGGCCTGGCCTTCCAGCCCGACATCGACCAGCAGGTCCGCATGCTCGCGCGCACGCTGATTTCGCGTCCCAACGTCGAGCGGCTGTACGAAGACCCGAAGATCGGCCTGCAGCGTCCGCCGCCGCCTCGCTACGACATGGCCGTCGAGCGCCTGAAGGACGCCATCAAGGTCACGCCGAGCGGGGGTGGCAACCTCTTCACGATCAGCTACCGCGACAGCGATTCCGGTCGGGCCCAGCGTCTGGTGGAAGCGCTCGTCGCCGTGTTCGTGGCCTCGAGCGAGGACACCAAGCAGCGCGACTCCACCGAGGCTCGCCGCTTCATCGAGGAGCAGATCAAGGACTACGAGGCGAAGCTCGTGCAGGCAGAGAACCGCTTGAAGGAGTTCAAGCTGCAGAATTTCGGGGTCACGGGCGTGGCCAACCAGGATCACTTCACCCGGCTGGCCTCGTTGTCGGACGAGGTGGCGAAGCTGAAGCTGGAGCTGTCGTCGGCCCAGCAGTCGCGTGACGCGCTCAAGCGCGAGTTGGCCGCCGAAGACCCGCAGCTGCCCCCGGAGTCGATGCCGAGCAACATGGCCGCGGCGCCGTCCGAACTCGAGCAGCGGCTGCAGGCCCAGTACCGCAACCTCGACGACCTGCTGCGCCGATACACCGAAGACCACCCCGACGTGCTGAGCGCGCGCCGGATGATCGCCTCGATGGAAAAGCAGATCAAGGACGAACAGGAAGGGCCGGCCAAGGGCGGTCGCAGCCGCGGCTCCGCCGCCACCAATCCGGTCTACCAACGCCTGCGCGTGTCACTGGCCGAGGCTGAGGCCAACATCGCCTCGCTGCGCTCGCAACTGGCCGTGCAGGAAGGCCGGTTGGAGCAGGTGCGCGGCCTGGCGAGCCGGATGCCGCAAGTGGAGGCCGACCTCTCGCAGCTGAACCGCGACTACGACATCGTCCGCAAGAACTACGAGCAGCTGGTGTCGCGCCGCGAGGCCGCCTCCCTGGGCGTGAAGATCGATCAATCCTCCCACCTCGCCGACTTCCGCATCGTCGAGCCGCCTCGCGTGGCGCCCAAGCCGGTGTTCCCGAGCCGGAAGATCCTGGCCGTGCTCGCCATGTTCGCCTCGTTGGCGCTCGCGGCAGCGGCCGTCTTCGGGCTGGGTCGGCTGAAGCCGACCGTCGATTCCATTTCGCAGATGCACCAGTTGGCGTCCCGGCCGGTGCTCGGCTCCGTCTCCCTGCTGCGCGGGACGGAGCAACGCGAGCAACGACGGCAAGATGTCTTCCGCTTCGCCAGCGTCATGGGCCTCTTCGTCGTGGCTCACGTCGTGTGGGTCGCGATGATCGCCTGGTACGGCGTCTGACCTGGAGATTCCGATGAGCACGATTCAGCAAGCCGCCAAGCGCCTCGAAGAACTTCGCCGCGCCGGCGTGTCGATCCCGTGGGAAACCGAATCACCGGAGGCCGCGGCCACGCGTGCGGCGGCCGCGGGCGACGAGGTTCCCCGCATGGCCGCCGTCGATCCGGTGGACGCCGTCCAGGCCCGGCCGGAGGCGCCCGCTCCGGCCGTGAAACCCGCACCGGCGCGTGTGCCGAGCGGCCGCCAATCCGAAGTGGTGAAGCTCGATCTGACACAACTGGCCGATGCCGGGTACCTGGTGCCTGGCAACGACAACAACCAGCTGGCCGAAGAATTCCGCGCCATCAAGCGGCCGCTCATCCGCAATGCCCAGGGGAAGGGTGCGGCCCCCGTCCACCACGCGAACCTGGTCGTCGTCACCAGCGCATTGGCCGGGGAGGGCAAGACCTTCTTCGCGATGAACCTCGCGCTGAGCATCGCCATGGAGCTGGATGCGTCGGCCTTGCTCATCGAGGCCGACATCCTCAAGCCGGCCGTCATGAGCCGCCTGGGCCTGGCGCCGCGCCGGGGCCTGCTCGACCTGCTCAATGATCCGGCGCTCGACCCGGCGGAGGTCATGCTCCGGACCAACGTCCCGAAGCTCAGCCTGTTGCCGGCAGGCAACCGCTCGGTCCACACGACCGAGCTGCTGGCCAGCACGCGCATGGGCGAATTCCTGGACGAGCTCGCCACCCGCTATGCCGATCGCATCATCGTCTTCGATGCGCCGCCCTTGCTGATGACGAGCGAGGCCCAGGTGCTGGCCAGCCGGGCCGGCCAGGTGGTGGTGCTGGCGGAAGCCGGCCGAACGCCGGC
Source organism: Rhizobacter sp. LjRoot28 (assembly GCF_964253025.1). Taxonomy (NCBI): domain Bacteria; kingdom Pseudomonadati; phylum Pseudomonadota; class Betaproteobacteria; order Burkholderiales; family Sphaerotilaceae; genus Rhizobacter; species Rhizobacter sp. LjRoot28. The sequence goes on along the minus strand of NZ_CAXUQC020000001.1, from coordinate 3,062,493 downwards.
GGCGGCCTTCGCCCAGGCCATGTCCAAGGTGGAATCCTGCCCCGTCGTGATGACCGCGCTCAACAAGAGCAAGGAGTCCAACGGCGGGGTGGTGTATGGCTACGGCGCCGACTCGATGTACGCCGAAATGCAGGGGGCCGCGTGACCGGCCGCCGCAGCGGGCTGCCGGCGTCGGTTCAGCGCCGGTTGCAGACCGGCACCCTGCTGTCGCTGCTGCTGGCCGGCATCTGCTCCGTGCAGGCGCAAGGCCTGCGCGTGCCGGGGACCATGCCCGTCCCGGGAAGCTCGACCGTGGCGCCCGATCCGTTGGCGCCGCCGGCTGTGCCGGGCATGCCGGAGCCCCTGCCGCCTCTCGGCACGCCAGGCGCCGTGCCCGCCGCACCTCCCGCCGGCGTGCAGCCGCCCGGCGGCTCGGCCCCGGTTCGCGGGCTCGAGCGCGGCCTGGGCCAGCCGGTCGAAGGCAACCCCCTGGTGGCACCGCGGGTCTCGCGCACCACGTTCCTCGAAGGTGAACTGATCACCCGCGCCACCGGCACCGACCGAGGGCGGCTGGACCGTGAATCCGGCAAGGACCTGATCCTCGGCGTGAGCCCCCGGCTCAGCATGCGAACCCGCGGCGCGCGGGTCCGCCTGGATGCCACCGTCGGTTTCGACCACGTTCGCTACATCAAGCACACCGACGAGGACTACACCCAGCCCCGGGTCAACCTCGCCGCGCAGACCACCCTCGTCGACAACCTGCTTTTCCTCGACGGCGGGATCGACATCGACCGCCGCGCCGAGTCGCCGTATTCGGTGCAGACGGCCGATGTGCCGTCGGAGGAGCAGGTCGAGACGTCGATCTACCGCTTGAGCCCGCGGCTCGAGCAGCGCCGCCCGTCCGGCTGGAACACGCTGCTGCGCAGCGACAACATCTGGGCCCGGCGCTCCTATTCGCAGGTGCCGTCCACGGGGCAGGAGGGCGACTCCTACTCGCAGAGCACGCTGGCCCGCATCGAACGCCAGCCCGAGCCGTTCGGGTTCGGCCTCGAGGGCGGTCGGGAGTTGCTGCGCTACCAGGACCAGGACGACGACGTGGTGCGCATCGAGAACGCGCGCGCCTCGGTGAGCATGGCCGTGACGCCCCAGGTCACGACCTGGTTGCTCGGCGGCGCCGAACGCAGCCACTTCCTCGGGCGCAGCCAGACCGATTCCGATTTCGGCGTGCGCGTGCGCTGGGCACCGCTGGAGCGGTCCGTGTTCGATGCCGAGGTGCGCAAGCGCTTCTTCGGCACCGGCTTCAACGCCCAGTGGAACCACCGCCATCGCAATTTCGGCTTGACGCTGTCCGGCAGCCGCGAGCCGCTCACGCAGCCGGAAGCGGTGCAGCTGTCCGGCAACATCGGTGAACAGTTCGACGCGATGTTCCGGTCGCGCGGCTACACGCCCTCGCAGCGCGAGGCGCTCGTGCGTGCGGCCCTGGAGGCCTACGGCCTGCCGGCCAACCTGGCCGATCCGGTCGGCCTGCACGTCAACCGGCCCCAGCTTTCCACCACGGCCTCGGGGATGCTGAGCATCATGGGGCGGCGCTCGGTGTTCGTCCTCTCGGCCTACTACCGGAAGCTCGTGCAGTTGCGGCGCGACGGTGACATCGAGGTCCCGGGCGTGCAGGGGGACCGTCGGCAGTACGGCGGTCAGCTCTCGGCCACCTTCCGCGTCACGCCCTTGTCGTCCCTCGACGCCTCCTGGCGCTTCGACGATTCGCGTGGCATCGGTGCCGATGCGATGCGGGCGTCGCGTGATCAGGTGTTCTCGATCGGTACCTCGCATGCCATGTCGCCGCGCACCCGCGTGAACCTGTCCGTCCAGCACCATGTCCTCGAGACGGCCGAGCCGTCCCGTCCGTCGTCGGCTTCGGCCAACAGTGCCACGCTCGGCCTCCATTACCGCTTCTAGGTCCTCCGGTGTTCGAAACCCATTTCGGCTTCAGTGCCCCGCCGTTCCAGCTCAACCCCGACCCGACGTTCTACTTCGGCAGCAAGGGGCACAGCAACGCGCTGGCGTACCTGCAATACGGCGTTCACCAGGCAGAGGGTTTCATCGTCGTCACCGGGGACATCGGTGCCGGCAAGACCACGCTCGTGCGCACGCTGCTCGAAGGGCTGGACTCGACCCAGGTCAAGGCCGCCCAGATCGCCAGCACGCAGCTTGATGCCACCGGGCTGCTGCAGGCCATGCTGACCGCCTTCGGTGTTCCTCACCAGCCGGGTGCCCAGTCGAAGGCCAGCCTCATCTCCACGCTCGAAGCGTTCTTCATGACGCTCGCCATCAAGAACAAGCGGGCGCTGCTGGTCGTGGACGAGGCACAGAACCTCAGCATGGATGCGATCGAAGAGCTTCGCATGCTCTCGAACTTCCAGCTGCGCAAGCAGGCGCTGCTGCAGAGCTTCCTCGTGGGGCAGCCTGAACTGCGCGGCATGCTCGAGTCCCAGCGGCTCGAACAGCTGCGACAGCGCGTCATCGCGTCGTGCCACCTGGGGCCGCTCGACCTCGACGAAACCCGTCGCTACATCGAGCACCGCCTGAACCGGGTGGGCTGGAAGGGCAACCCGAGCTTCGAGGATGCCGCCTTCCCCCGCATCCACCAGGCCACCGGCGGCATTCCGCGTCGCATCAACCTGCTGTGCAACCGGCTGCTGCTGTCGGCGTTCCTCGAGAACCTGAACCGCATCGACGAAGACCACATCGTGCGCATCGCGCGCGAACTGCGCGACGAGGTCGGCGAAACAACGGTGGCCATGGCTCCCGTGCGGCCGGCGGAGCCGCGTGCCCAGCGCGTGGCGGAGCCCCGCACCGTGGTGCCCGTGCCGATGCCCGGCCCCGCAGAGCAGCCCGAGCGGTCCCTGGCCCTGCACCGCATCGCGCGCCTCGACGTGCAGGGCGAGCGCACCGTCATGTGCCTTGTCGACTCGCCGGCCAGCTACTTCAAGGCCGCGCTGCTGGCCTCGGCGCTGGAGCAGGGAGAGTCCGCCTGCCGCGTGGTGGTGGTCGGCTGCCGCACGGCCCAGCAGCTCGGGCCGGTGGAAAACTATGCCGAGGCGGTGGACCTGCCCTCGCTCGAAGTCCATCTGGGCGTGCAGTCCGGTGGGGCGGCCCGCCGTACCGCCGACAGCGTGCTCCGGTTCGAGACGCTGCTCGACGAGTTCGATCCCGACGCGGTCGTGCCCCTCGGGCTGTCGGACGATCTCGTCTCGTGTGTGATGCTGGCCATTCGCCGCGGCATCCCGTCGCTCCGGGTCGACGCCGGCAGCTTGCCGCCGGAGTCCTTTCCGGGCCCGCGCATCAATGCCGACGTGCTGGATCGGCTGTCGAGCGTGCTGTATGCACCCACGCGCGTCGCCTCGTTGGCGCTCGCCCAGAGCGGGGTGCCGGCGCATCGCATCCAGGTCGTGGGCAGCGTGCTGCTCGACGGCGTCGCCGCGGCCCAGACCGCGGGCACGCTGGCCAACGCCCTCATGGCCCACCACGGTCTCGGGTCCGATTTCATCCTGGTCACCTCGCGCGTCGGGGAAGGGCGCCTGGCGGCGGCCTCGCTCAGCAAACTCGTGCTGATGCTGTCCCGCGTGCGGGGCGAGCGTTCCATGCTCTGGCTGGTCTGCGGCGAGACGCAGTCCGCGCTGCGGGCCCAGGGCCTGGGCACCGTGCTGTCCCGCTCGGGCATCGCGCTGGCGTCGTTGCCGGTCTTCTCGGCCAAGCTGCCCATCCTGGAACGCGCGTCGCACCTTGTCACCGACGCGCAGGACGACCTGGTCGAAGTGGCGTTCGCCCTGGGCAAGAAGGTGTTGCTCGTCGACGAGGAGGGCCAGGCGCCGATGGTGACCGATCCCGCCATGGCCTGGCTGCCGCTCAACGCCACCGACCTCGGCCCGGCACAGCCTCCACGGGACGCGCGCAATCCCGACGGCGGCGCCGCGCCTGCCGTCGCGCGCCACCTTCGCGGATGGCTTGCCGACCCGGCTGGCCAGGCCTCCCTTCGTCCTGAGGGCGCTCCCGCGGCGCGCCTGCTCAGCGAGAGAGCCTGACCGCGCCCGGCGTGTGCAACGCCTGACACCGACCGAAGCCTTCCATGAATGACGCCATCACCGTCCTGATGTACCACGCCGTGGGCGACGAGCGCGGCGCCTGCGAAGGCGCCGATGCCCACTACGCCGTCTCGTCCCGGCAGTTCGCCACGCATCTGGCGCTCGCGCGCGACAACGGCCTGGCCGTGCGCAGCGTGGCCGACATCCTGCGCCGCGACCGCGCCGAGCGCTGCGTTGCCTTCACCTTCGACGACGGCCATGCGAGCAACGGCCCGGCGGCCGAACTGATCGCGCGCCACGGCGGCAGCGCCGACTTCTTCATCAACCCCTCCAATGTCGGCACGCCGCACTACCTCGGATGGAGCGACCTGCGCGACATGGCTGCCGCCGGCATGTCGATCCAGTCCCATGGCCAGCAGCATGTCTACCTCGATGACCTGGCGCCGGGCGAGGTGGATGCGCAACTGGGGGACTCCCGCAAGGCCATCGAGGACCAGCTCGGCACGCCGGTGACCATCTTTGCGCCCCCTGGCGGACGGGTGGTGGCTGACATGGCCGGCGTTGCGCGGCGCGCCGGTTACAGCGCGGTGTGCTCTTCGCGTGTCGGCCTCTGGCACCGGGATGAAGGCCCCTGGGACATCGCCCGCCTGGCCGTGCTGCTGGGCACGGCCGACGCGCAGGTGGCCCGCTGGATGCGGCAGGACCGCTGGGAGATGGCCAACCGGCGCGCGCGCCATGCGGTGCTGTCGTCCGCCAAGCGCCTGCTCGGCAATCAGCGCTACGACCGGTTGCGGGCCCAGCTGCTCGGCAGCGGCCGCGACGCCTGAGGCCGGCCGTGATCGAGTTCGTGTTCTGGTTCGCGCTGGGCTTGCTCGCCTATACCTACGCGGGGTACCCGCTGTGCGTGGCGGTGTGGGCGCGCCTGCGGCCCGATCCCGTCCGTCGTGGTGCCTTCGAGCCGCCGGTGGCGATCATCGTGGTCGCACACAACGAAGGCGCCCGCATCGAGCGCAAGATCGCCACCTGCCTGGCGCAGGACTACCCTGCGGACCGGCTGCGCATCGTCGTCGCCTCCGACGGTTCCACCGACGACACCTGTGCCCGCATCGTGGCCCTGGGACATGCCAACGTCACGGTGCTGCCGTTCAGCACCCGGCGGGGAAAGGCGGCCTGCCTCAACGACGCCGTGGCCAGCTGCACCGAGGAGGTGGTGGTCCTGACCGACGCCCGGCAGATGCTCAATCCCGAGGCGGTGCGCTGCCTGCTCGAAAACCTGGCCGATGCCAGGGTGGGTGCCGTCAGCGGCGAGCTGATGCTCGTGCGCGACGACATGACGCCCTTCGGGGAAGGCGTCGATGCCTACTGGCGGTACGAGAAGTTCATTCGCCAGCGCGAGGGGCTGGTCCATTCGGCTCCGGGCGTGACCGGGGCGCTCTATGCGCTGAGGCGAGCCTGCTTCCAGCCCATTTCCGAGCGCACCATCCTCGACGACGTGGCCATTCCCATGCAGGCCGTCCGGGCCGGCTTCCGCGCCGTCTTCGACGGTCGCGCGCATGCCTACGACCAGGCGTCCAAGTCGCCGGCACAGGAGCAGATGCGCAAGGTCCGCACGCTTGCGGGCAACTACCAGCTGATGGCCATGATGCCGTGGCTGCTCGTGCCCTGGCGCAACCCCATCTTCGTTCAGTTCATGTCGCACAAGGTGCTTCGCCTGATCGCGCCTTTCGCCATGCTCGCGCTGCTGCTGGCCAACCTGGCGCTGGTGGGTCGAAGCGCTGGCTATGGCGTGTTCCTCCTGGTCCAGGTGGCGGGCTACGGGCTCCCGCTGGCGGGGCGGTTCTGGCCTGCGGTCGGAGCCTGGCGCGTCACCAAGCTGGCGTCGGCCTTCGTGCTGCTGAACGCCTATGCCGTGCTCGGGTTGCGGCAGTTTCTTTCCCAGCGCGACGGCCACCTCTGGCAGTCCCACCCCGCCAATGGCGCTGACCGCAGCAAGGGACAACCGTGAACGCCCCGATCAAGAAGCGCGTCCTGTACTTCACCTCGCTCTTCCCCTGCTGGTCCGAGACCTTCATCGTGCGCGAGATCGACGAGCTCATCCGCCTGGGGGTGGACGTGCGCATCGTTTCACTCAAGCACCCGGTGGAGAAGCTGGTGCAGAACGATGCCCGGGCCCTGCTCGATCGCGTGGTGTACCCGGCGACCGGCGTGCGCGGCTGGCTGAACGCCCTGGGTGAGTGCCTGCGCCATCCCCTGCGGGAGATCGGCGCACTGGCGCAGTTGGCGCGCGGGCTGGGTCGCCATCCCGAGGTCCTCGGCAAGTCCGTCGTGGTCTGGTGGCGAACCCTCGGCATCCTGCCCACGCTGCGGGCGCAGGCGCCGGATCACCTTCACGCCCACTGGGCCACCTATCCGTCGACGTCGGCGATGCTGGCCGCCGAGCGCCTGGGCACGCCCTTCAGCTTCACTGCGCACGCGCACGACATCTTCCTCGAAGACCACCTCATCGCCCGCAAGATGAACCGTGCCGCCTTCGGGGTGACCATCTCCGAATTCAACCGCCGCTACCTCGCCGACAAGATCTCGCCGCGTGCCCTCGACTGCATGCGCATCGTTCACTGTGGCGTGCGCCCCGCCTCGTTCACGTTCGCCCCCGAGGGCCGGGAACCCGGCCTGATCCTCGCCGTCGGGCGCCTGGACGAGATCAAGGGGTTTCGCCACCTTGTCGATGCGTGCGAGGTGCTTGCCCATCGCGGCGTGGCGTTCGAGTGCCGCATCATCGGCGAAGGCCCGCTGCGCGGCGACCTCGAAGCCCGCATCGCGGCGGCCGGGCTCACCGGTCGCGTGACCCTGCTTGGCGCCCGCAAGCAGGAAGAAGTGCGCGACGCGCTCTCGCGTGCAAGCATGTTCGTGTTGCCGTCGGTCGTCACCACGCGTGGCGACCGCGATGGCATCCCGGTGGCGCTGATGGAAGCCATGGCCGTCGGCTTGCCCGTCGTGTCCACCCGGGTTTCGGGAATTCCGGAGCTCGTGGCGCATGGCGAATCCGGCCTTCTGGCTGACCCCGGAGACGCCAAGGCGCTCGCCGACTGCGTTCAGCAGCTGCTGGCCGACCCCGTTTCCGCTCGACGCATGGCGGAACACGGCCGGCGCACCGTCGAGCAGCACTTCGACATCGCGACCGAGGCCCGCAAGCTCCTCGACGCCATCGAATCCGTTCCCGCATGAACGTCCGAACCCAGCCGATGCAACCCGAACGCCGCCTGCGTGTGCTCCTGCTCACGGACGAGATGGAGGTGGGTGGCACCCAACGGCAGATCGTGCACATCGCCCGCCAGCTCGATCGATCGCGCTTCGAGCCCGTGGTGCTCTTCTTCCGCAACCCGTCCTTCTTCGTCACGGAGCTCGAGCAGGCCGGCGTTCGGGTGATCCAGGTCGAGAAGCACGGCCGGGTCGACCCCGGCTTCGTCTGGCGCCTGGTGCGCATCCTGCGCGAGGAGCGCTTCGACGTGATGCAGTGCTTTGCCTTTTCAGGTGAACTCTGGGGCGCCGTGGCGCGCCGGTTGCTGCCCCGGCGCGAGCGGCCGGCGCTGATCTCCTCCGTGCGCGGCGTCTACGAGTGGTATGCCGGCTTCCACTGGCGCGTCAAGCGCTGGGTCACGGCCCAGTCGGAGCGGGTGGTCGCCAATTCACGCATGGGCGCCGACTTCGCCGCCGAGCGCATGGGCCTGCCGTCCTCCGCCATTCGAGTGACCTACAACGGCGTGCAGGCCACGGCCGCTCGCCCCGGCCGGGCAAGCGCCCTGCGCGAGGAGCTCGGCGTGCCGTCCGACGGCATGCTGGTGCTCTTCGTCGGACGATTGGTGGTGCACAAGGACGTACCGACCTTGCTTGACGCGGTGGCCCGGTTGCGTGAGCGCCTGCCCGGCCTGCGGGTCGCGCTGGCCGGTGACGGGCCGCTGCGCGCCGAACTCGAGGCCCGCATCGGCACGCTGTCGCTCGACGGCGTGGTTCGGCTGCTCGGTCAGCGCGACGACGTGGCCGACCTGATCGAAGCGGCCGATGCCCTGGTGCTTCCCTCCCTACGTGAGGGATTGTCGAATGTCATCCTGGAAGGAATGATGGGCGGCAAGCCTGTCGTGGCATCCCGGGCCGGCGGCAACGTCGAACTGATCGAGCATGATCGCAGCGGGCTGCTGTTCGACGTGGGCCAGGCGGTGCCGCTGGCCGAGGCCATCGAACGGCTGGCGCACGACGCATCGCTGCGGCAGCGGCTCGGGGAGGGCGCGCGGCAGCGGGCCGAAGCGGCGTTCAGCATTCCGTCCATGGCCCAGGCCTACGAACAACACTATCGCGAAGCCGCCCGTGCCTCGGGCGCGCCGCGTTGAGCATCGATCGAACAGGAACATACATGTCGGGAACGATAGGCGACTTTCTGGTGCTGATGGGGCAGGGCGATGCCACCGAGGCGGCGCGCCGCCTGGCCGACCCGGCGGCCTGGGCGCCGTGGCCGGGGGTGTCCCCGGAGGTGCGCCACGAGGCCCCCGCGCCCGGCGTCAACGTCTGGTATCGCGGTGATGTCGGGTTCGCCGCCACCGGAGAGCTGGGCGGTGTGGGCCTGGCCATCGAACCGGGCGGCACCCAGCCGCCGGGCACCGACGTCCGGGCGGCCACCCTCCAGCACTGGATCACCCGCCAGCAGTGGTCCGCCAAGGCGTTGCGCGGCCGATTCGCCTATGTGCTGTGGGACGCACGCCAGCGCCGGCTGCTCGCCGCCACGGACACCTTCCGCAGTTGCACGCTGTACTACGCCGACACGCCGGCCGGCCTCGCCGTGGCAACCGACCTGCGGCTCCTGCTGCGCGCCGGGCTCGTGAAGCCTGCCGTCTCCATGCAGGCCGTCTACCACTACCTCAACTTCTCGTTCGTGCCGGCGCCGCACAGCGCGATCGAAGGCGTCCGCAAGCTGCCGCCGGGCCATTGCCTGGAGTCGATCGACGGCCGCTCCTCGCTCGTCAAATACTGGGACGCGCACTATCCGGCCGATTTCAAGGGCACCGATGAATCGCGAGCCGCGGGCTTGCGCGACAAGATGGTCGAGACCCTCGGCCACTATGGCAGCACCGACACCTCGGGCTGGGGCGCCTTCCTGAGCGGAGGCACCGACAGCTCCAGCATCGCCAGCATGTTGTCACGGGGCGGCGCCATCCCGGTCAACAGCTTCTCCATCGGCTTCGAGGAGGAAGGCTACGACGAGCTGCCGTTCTCACGCATCGCGAGCGAGGCCTTCAAGCTGAAGGCCCATGAACGCCGCGTGGGCGAGAAGGACGCGGTGTCGCTGATCCCGCGGCTGGTGCAGGCCTACGACGAGCCGTTCGGCAACTCCTCGGCCATCCCGACCTTCTATTGCGCGGAGCTGGCCGCCCGTCAGGGCGTTGGCGTCCTGGTCGGCGGGGATGGAGGGGACGAGATCTTCGGCGGCAACGAGCGCTACCGCAAGGACCAGATCTTCGAGCGCTACTTCCGCGCACCGTCGCCGGTGCGCGCGATGGGGTCGCTGGCAGCGAAGGCGTTCAGCGGGTTCGATTCGCGCTTTGCCAACCGGGTGAAGAACTTCGTCGAGCGCGGCAGCATGCCGAACCCGGACCGCTTCTACAGCGACGACTCCTTCGCCTCCGACCATTTCGACGAGCTGCTGACCGCCGGCTTTCGCTCGCACCTGCAGCGCGACGACTCCCTCGACGTGCAGCGGGACATCTTCCGTGCCTCCGATGCCGCGGACGACCTGCATCGCCTGATGTACCTCGACCTCAAGATGACGATCGCGGACAACGACGTGGTCAAGGTGGTGCGTGCGGCGAAGCTCGCCGGCGTGCAGGTGGTCTTCCCCTACCTCGACCGGGACCTGATCGACTACACGGGACACCTGCCCGTGGCCGACAAGGTGCGCGGTCTGGAAAAGCGATTCCTCTTCAAGCTGGCCACGCGGGACATCCTGCCGGAAGCCATCCGCAAGAAGAAGAAGCAGGGCTTCGGCCTGCCGGTGAGCGTCTGGATGCGCCGCGGCGGCGCCTTCCACGACATGGTCCACGACATCGTGCTGTCGCCCCAGGCGATCGCCCGGGGGTACTGCGAGCCCGCGTTCGTGCGCCACCTGATCGAGCGGCATGAACGCGGTGCCTGGGACCACGCCTCGGAGATCTACATGCTGCTGATGCTGGAGCTGTGGCACCGCGAATACGTCGACCCACTGCTTGCCTGACATGCAGACACGCGTGCTGATGGTGTTGGAGAGCGTGTTCCCGACGCCGGGCGGCGGCGGTGCGGAAAGCCAGGTGCGCACGCTCGGGCTGCACCTGCCGCAGCGAGGCGTCGCGGTGTCCGTCCTCGTGCCGATGGTGGGCTACGGGCCCCAGGTGCAGCGCGACCGGGTGGACGGCATCGAGGTCTGGCGCATCGCCTACCCCAAGCTGCGCTCCGTCGGCGCCGCCGTCATGCTGGTCAAGCTGGCCTGGCGGCTCTTTCGCCTCCGGGGCGACTACGACTTCATCCATGCCCACATCGCCGGCAACATGGCCGCGGTGTCCTGCGTCATGGGCCGGCTGCTGGGCAAGCCGGTCCTGATCAAGCTGACCGGCATGACGGAGATGGTCGGCGGCATCCTCGACCCCCAGGCCGGCTGGACCGGGTGGGTCAAGCGCCACCTGATGCGGGGCGCCGACTTCTATCAGGCGACCAGCTCGCAGATCGCCAGGATGCTGGTCGAGGCGGGGTTCGACGCCGGCAAGGTGCACCGCATTCCCAACGCAGTCGACACCGCGCGCTTCGCGACCCTGGCGCGCAACCCCGACGACCGGGCGGCCGTGTGCGGTCAGCGTCGACTCGTCGGCGTCTATGTCGGACGCCTGGAGGCCGAGAAAGACCTCGAGCTCATGCTGCGCGGCTGGGCGGGCGCTTTCCAGGGCCGCGACGACGTCGCGCTGGTGCTGGTCGGGAGCGGATCACGGCGCCCGGCACTGGAGGCGCTGGCTGCCGAACTCGGCATCGCGGGGCAGGTCGTCTTCGCCGGCCCCACCAAGACGGTCGAGCGCTTTCTCGCGATCGCCGACATCGGCCTGCTGACCTCTCGCGCGGAAGGCCTGTCGAACACCTTGCTCGAGTACATGGCGAGCGGCTTGCCGGTGATCGGCAGCCGGGTCAGCGGCACGGAGGACTTCGTCATCGATGGCCGCACCGGGTGGCTGTTCCCTGCGGGCGACGTTGCGCAGTTGCGCGTCGCCCTTCAACAAGCGGGCAAGCTCGGCGCCGAGGAGTTGCGCGGCCTCGGAGAGAACGCCCGGCAACTCGTGACGGCGGATGCCTCCAATGCGGCCGTCATCGGGCGACTGCTCGAGCTCTACGGCCACGAAGGGCGGGCCCGATGAATCACTACCAATCTGTTCAGGAAACCAGGGGAACGCCGTGTGCGGCATAGCAGGAATTTACGCGCTCCAGAACGGGCGGCTGCCAGCACCCGGCATCGTGGAGGCCATGTGCCAGCGCATCGTCCACCGGGGACCTGACGACCAGGGCACCTTCTCGAACGAGCGCGCCCAGATCGGCATGCGCCGCCTGAGCATCATCGACCTGGCGGGCGGACACCAGCCCATCCACAACGAGGACCGGTCGATCCAGGTGGTGTTCAACGGCGAGATCTACAACTTCCGGGAGCTTCGCCGGGAGCTGGAGGCCTTGGGCCACACGTTCTACACGCACACCGACACCGAATGCATCGTGCATGCGTACGAGCAGTTCGGTGACGCCTGCTTCGCGCGCCTGCGCGGCATGTTCGCCATCGCGGTCCTCGACCTGCGCCGCAACCGGCTGGTGCTGGCACGCGACCGCGTTGGCAAGAAGCCGCTGTTCTACACCGTGACGCGGGACGGCGTGCTCGCGTTCGCGTCCGAGCTCAAATGCCTTTTCGAGGTGCCGGGCTTCGAGGCGCGGGTGTCCACCACGGCCACCCAGGACTACTTCGCCATGGGCTATGTGCCCGAGCCGGCGACGATCTATGAAGGCGTGCACAAGTTGCCGCCGGCGCATTGCCTGGTGGTGGAGGGCGGCGCCACGTCCCTGCGGCGCTACTGGGAACCCGCCTTCGAGCCCAAGTGGGATCTGGATGAGGCCACGCTCACCGAGCGCCTGATCGCCCACCTGGAGGATGCCGTCAAGGTGCGCCTGGTCAGCGACGTGCCCTTCGGCGCCTTTCTCAGCGGCGGCATCGATTCGAGCGTGGTCGCGGTGCTGATGGCTCGCAACCTCGGTGCGCCGGTGAAGACCTTCACCATCGGCTTCAAGGAAGCGGCGTTCAACGAATTGCCGGATGCGCGGGCCGTGGCCAATCACATCGGCAGCGAACACCACGAGCTGATCGTCGAGGCCGACGCCGTGACGATGCTCAAGGACCTGGTCTGGTACTTCGACGAGCCATTCGGTGATTCATCGTCCATCCCGACCTACCTCGTGTCCAAGCTGGCGGCGGGCCACGTCAAGATGGTGCTGTCCGGTGACGGCGGCGACGAGCTGTTCGCGGGCTATGAGCGCTACCGCAAGTACGAGCAACTCGAGCGCATCCGGCGCGGCTCGCTCGGCCTCGCGGGGCCCGCCCTCAGGCTGGCCGGCGCCCTGGTTCCCGGCGGACGCGGCCTGCGCCTGGGCCGGGTGGGCCAGCGGCTCAGCCAACCCTTCCCCGACCGCTACCTGTCCGGCGTGGCGCTCAACACCCGCGACGACCTGGCCATGTTGCTGCGTCCGGAGGTCGGCGACATGGACCCGTTCGCGCGGGTCCGCCACCATTTCGGCCGGAGCGACATCGGCTCCGACATGGAGCGCATCCTCGCGGGCGACATGGCGACGTACCTGACCGACGACATCATGGTCAAGGTGGATCGCATGACGATGGCCACGTCGCTGGAGGCGCGGGCGCCCTTGCTCGACCACGAGCTGATCGACTTCGTCGCACGCATTCCGTTCGAGTACAAGCTGCGCGACGGCACGGGCAAGTACCTGCTCAAGCAGGTCGCCCGCGCCCTCTTGCCGGCCGAGGTCATGCAAAAGCGCAAGCAGGGGTTCGCGATTCCCGTGGCCCGCTGGCTTCGCCATGACCTCAAGGAGCTGATGCTCGACACCCTGACCGATCAGAGCTTCCGCGAACGCGGCATCTTCAACGAGCGCGGCGTCCGCCACTGCGTGGACGCACACCTCGCGGGCACGCACGACTACAGCGAGCAGCTGTGGTTGCTGCTGACTTACGAGATGTGGGCTCGGCGCTTCCTCTCGCCTGCGGGATGACGTTTCGCATGGCTTCGTTCCACACTTCCGACCGGGGCGTCCATTGATCGCCGATCGCGCCAAGTCGCTGCTGAAGCGGTTCGCTTCGCCCGTGCTCGACCAGCTGGGGTTGTACGACCGGCAGCTGCGTCAGCACCTGTCGGCCAGCAGCTGGACCATCGTCATGTACCACCGGGTCATCGACGACGTGGCCATGGACCCGTTCGGGCTGGGCATGTGCGTGACACGCCGGCACTTCGACGAGCAGCTGCGCTACTTCAACCAGTACTTCTCGCCCATCGGTCTGTCGGCGGCGGTAGACCGCCTCAGCCGGGGTGAATCGTTGCCGGATCGCGCCTTGTCGGTCACGTTCGATGACGGCTACCTCGACAACCTCACCACGGCCTTGCCCGTGCTCCGGCAGCACGGCGTCCCGGCCGCCCTCTTCGTGCCCACCGGCGGGCTCGACGACGACGAGCCGCTGTGGTGGGACCGCGTGATCAGCGCGGTGGCCTCGACCTCGCGCCGGGAATTCGTTCCCGGCGAGGTGGGCCTGCCGTTGGCGGAGGAGCGCCTGTCGCTGGGCCGGTGGCAGCGCAAGGCCGCGGTGGAGCGCCTGCTCGACAGCCTCTGGACACTTCCGATCGAGCAGGTGCTGGCCATCGTGTCCCGCATCGAGCAGCAGTTGGCGCCGGCCCGCCCGGGCGTGCCGGTGGCTCGTCGCATGACGTCGTCCCAGGTCCGCCAGATGCACCTGGCGGGGGTGGAGATCGGTGCGCATTCGGTGCGTCACCCCAACCTGACCCTGGAGTCGCCGGCGGTCGTTCGGGAGGAGATGCAGGCGTCGCGTGCGGTGCTCGAGAACCTGTGCGATGCCCCCATCAACGGCTTCGCCTATCCCGCCGGCTGGAAGAACGCCGACGCGGAGGCGGCCGCGGCCGAGGCCGGCTTCCGGTACGCCGTCGCCACGACGCGGGGCGTCAACGACCGCAACGCGCTGAACCTGTTCTCCCTCGCCCGGGTCGGCATGCCGGACACGCGGGTGTCCGACCTGAAGCGGGCCCTCAGCACGGCGCGCCAGATCCCGGGCCCCGAAAGCGCCTCGTCATGAGGCACGAGTCGGTGCCACGCGCGCCGCGCGGCGGCCGCGTCATCGTCGCGGCGTCCAGCGAACGGCGCATGGATCGACGCACCCTCGGGCCGAGGGCTGTCCGGTGAGCCTGCGCGGGGAACTGAGCGGCAACGTCCGGGCGTCCGCCTGGATGTCGGTGGCATCCCTGGCCGGCAAGGGCATGGCCGTGTTCAAGACCGTGGCCATCGCTTCGATCTTCGGCGTGTCGGGCGGCCTGGACGCCTTCTGGGTGGCGTTCGTCATTCCCAACATCCTGCCGCTGTTCCTGCGAAGCGCCTTCGTGACCTCCTTCGTGCCGTTCTTCATGCGCCGCGTGTCCGGCGGTGACGAGCGGTCGCTGTGGCAGGCCGCGAACGTGCTGTTCACGGGGGCGGTCGGCGTGTCGGTGCTCATGGCCGCCGTGCTGTACGTCTGGCCCGACTGGTTGGTGCATTGGATGGCGCCGGGACTGACGCCCGAGGTGGCCGCCACGGCGGCCGACCTGCTCCGCATCACCGTGTTCAGCCTGCTCTTCGTCGTGGCCATCTCCATGCTGACCGCGATCGCCCATTGCAAGCAGCGGTTCGTCGCGGCATCCCTCGAGAGCATCACGACGAACGTCACCGCCATCGCCGCCATCTACCTGTTCGCGCAGGGTTGGGGCGTGACGGCCCTGGCGGTGGGAACCGTGCTCGGATTTGCACTTCAGGCCGCCGTCATGGCGTGGTCGTGCCGAGCCGAACTGGCCCGGCACATCCGCCCGAGCCTGGCCTTCAGGTTGCCGCTCTTTCGCGAGTACCTGGGCGGCGTCGCCCCGGTGCTGGTGGGCGCGCTGAGCGGCATCGCGATGGGCATCATCTCGCAGGTCTACCTGTCCTACCTGGCGCCGGGCAGCGTGTCGGTCTACCAGTACGCCGCCATGGTGGCGATGCTGCCCATCGAGATCTTCGCGGGGTCCATCCAGGCGACGTTCTTTCCCACCATCGCGAAGTACGCCCAGGGGGACCGGTCGGCGGTGATCGATGCCCACGTGCTGGCAGCCCGCATCCTGGTGTTCGTGCTGGCCCCGGTGTGCGCGGTCCTGATCGCGTTGGACGAGCACGTGGTGCGGGTGCTGTTCGGGTACGGCAAGTTCTCCGATGGCGCCGTGGCCAGTACGGCCGTCGTCCTGTCCTGCCTGGTACTGGGTGTCATCGGCCGGGCACTGGCCTATTTCAACTTCCAGGTGCTGCACGCGCTGGGCCGGCCCTGGGCGCAGGTGATCATCGGGTTCATCCAGCTCGCGATGAACGCGGTGTTCGCCTATGTGCTCATGCAGTGGCTGGGGCTCGCGGGCATCGCCATCGGCAGCAGCCTGTCGCTCTTCATCTCGGTGTTCATCAGTTATGGTGTGCTGCGCCGGCTGGTGAGCCCGGACGTCGTCCGCCGTGCCGTCGGGCCGATGCTGCTGAGCGTGGCGCTCGGCGTGCTGACCTGCGGCCTGCTGTGGTTCACGGTGCGCGGCCTCGATCTGCACACGCTCGGCGGCTCTCGCTGGGGATACGCCGGCCTCACGGCCACGTTCGCCGGGCTCGGGCTCCTGGTGTTCTTTGCGCTGGCCCTGCTGGCGCGCATGAAGGAAACGCAATTCGTCGTCGACAAGTGGCGAAGGCGTTTCCCCGGAAGGAAGTAGATCCATGTTTGACAGAGGATTGCCGGCCTGGCTGAGCCGCGAGGTGGGCTACCGGCTCTTGGGGCAGAAGGGCGGATTCGCGTCCGCGGTGGCGAAGGCCTATGCCGAGCGTCTGGCGGCGGAGTTCATCCCGGCCGACACCTTGCGGGAGCGCCAGCTTGCAAAGCTGGTCGCCCTGCTGCAGCACGCCAACGCGCATTGTCCGTACTACACCGACCTGTTCCGCGACCACGGCCTCGACCCTTCGAAGGTTCGCTCGACCGACGACCTCAAGGTCCTTCCGATCCTCGAGAAGGCGGACCTGATCGCCCATCGCGAGCGCATGGTCTCCACCGCGCATGCGAAGTCCGAGCTGAACCTGAATTCCACCGGGGGCTCGACCGGGCTCACGGTGAACTTCTACCAGGACCGCAACTGGCTCGTGCACCAGGTCGCGAGCGGCCAGTTCACCGACTCGATGGCGGGCTGGCGCCGCGGTGCGCGCACGGCGTACCTCTGGGGCGCGCCGGGCGACAACGAGCGTGACAACCAGGGCTGGAAGGCCAGGGTGCGGGGCGTGCTCGGCAACTTCCGTGTGTACGACTCCTTCGACATGGCCGAGGCGCGCATGGCGAAGTACCACGAGGCGCTGTCGCGCTTCCGTCCTGAGGTGCTGGTGTGCTACGCCGGCTCGGCGCACCTGTTCGCACAGTTCCTCATCGCCAACAAGCTGCGCCCGCGCTACCCGCTCAAGTCCGTCGTCACCTCGGCGGAGACGCTGACCGATGCCATGCGCCAGACCATCGAGACGGCGTTCGGCGTGAAGGTGTTCAACCGGTACGGCAGCCGCGAGGTCGGCGTCATTGCCGCCGAATGCGACGCGCACCAGGGGCTGCACGTCAATGAACTCGACATGGTGGTCGAGGCACAGGAAGGCGGGGACCGCGAGGGCGGCGAGCTCATCGTGACCAACCTGAACAACTTCGGGATGCCGCTCATCCGGTACCGCATCGGGGACGTCGGCCAGCTCGACGGAGCGGCCTGCCGCTGCGGGCGACCCGGTTCGCGTCTCACCCGGTTGTTCGGCCGCTCGAGCGACTTCTTCACCACGGCGGCCGGTCGGAAGGTTCACGGCGAGTACTTCACCCACCTTTTCTACGGCATCGATGGCATTGCACGCTTCCAGCTGGTCCAGGAGACCGTGGACGAGTTCCAGCTGAGCATCGTGCGCAACGCCTCCCATTGGCGCGACGACACCGAGAACTTCCTCCGCGACGAGCTGTGCAAGGTGTTCGGCGAGCAGATTCGCTTGCGGATCGACCACGTGGATGCCATCCCGGTGACCGCCTCGGGCAAGTTCCGCTTCACGATCTCGAAGGTGCAGCCATGAAGCTGGGCCACCTCTTGTCGATAGCCCGATGGCGGGACGCCTGGCAGCACCGCGTGCAGCACCGGTTGGACGTGGCGTGGCTGCGGCGCCAGGGCGTCGAGGCGGGCGACGGGCTCCGCCTGGCCGGACGGCCGAAGGTCGAGCGCATCTGCGGGCGCATCGTGCTCGGCCAGCGCGTCACGCTTCGCTCGCACGATCGCGGCTATCACACCGCCATGTTCCACCCGGTTCGGCTGATGGTCGATGTGTCGCCCGAAGCCCTGATCGAAATCGGCGACGACAGTCGCATCAACGGCGCCTCGATCCACGCCACCCGATCCATCAGGATCGGTCGCAACTGCCTGATCGCCGCCAACGTGATGATCCTGGACAGCGATGGCCACGGCGTGGCGGTGGCAGACCGCGAGCGGCACAATCCGGTCGCAGAGCCGATCGTGATCGAGGACGATGTCTGGGTCGGCGCGAACGCCATCGTCCTGAAGGGCGTGACCCTGGGCAAGGGTTCGGTCGTGGCCGCCGGAAGCGTCGTCACGCGCGACGTGGCGCCCATGACGCTCGTGGGCGGCAATCCGGCGCGCTTCATCAAGGCGCTCGACTGACCTTCATCATCCGTGCACATCAACAGATCATCCGTGGACTCCCGATCGCCCTCCAGCGCGGTTCCGCACCCCCGCATGCTGATGTACATGCTGGTGGTGCTGGTCGCGTTCATGCCCAACATGCGCCGGTTCCAGTTCACGCCGCTGCCGGGCGTGAATCTGCTGAACATCTTCTTCCTGATCGCACTGGTGCTCTTCTTCGCGGCCCGGCCGAAATTCACGGACCCGCCGCGCTCGGCGCCGCTGCGGAACTACCTGTTCTTCTTCTGGCTCGTCTCGCTGATGGCCATGGTGAACGGGATGATCATGGGCGACGTCCCGGCATCGCTCAACGACGTCATCTTCTACAAGAACCATGTGTTCTACATGGGGCTGTACTTCCTGTACTTCCATGCCGTGCGCGATCGCAAGACGCTGGACTGGGTCTACTGGGCGCTCATCATCGTCACCGCGGTCGCCGGCCTGCAGGCGGTGCGGCAGTACATCGCGCTGGGTGCCACGAGCTACAGCACGGGCGCCCGGGTGTCCGGGCCGTTCGGCCACGGCTGGCAGTCGTCCAACACCGCGGGCGTGTTCTACGCCCAGTACGCGCCGATCATCTTCGGTGAGCTTCTCTACCAGAAGCGCAAGTTCCTGAAGCTCGGGCTCGCCGGTGCCATGGCCATCACGGTGCTGGGCCTGTTCTACACCTACTCGCGAAAGTCGTACTACGCCCTGGCTGCCGGCGTGATGTTGATGGGCGCTTCAGCGAGCAAGGCCGTCCTCGTCGTGATCGCGTCCGTCGTGCTCTCCTTCCCGGTGTGGGCGCCCGAATCCGCGGTCGAGCGTTTGCTGGGCTCAGAGGAACAACAGGAAACCGGCGAAAAGGATGAATCGACCGAGAGCCGCTACGTGCTCTGGGAGGGCGCCATCGCCATGTGGCACGACAACCCGATGGGCGTCGGACTGGAGCGGTTCAAACACCATATCGGCAACTACAGTCCCATCAGCAACCTCGATGCCCACAACTACTACGTTCTGGTGCTGGCCGAGATGGGCCCGTTGGGGGAGTTCGCCTACCTGCTGATGATCTTCATGATGTACCGCGAGGGCTCCAAACTCGCAAAGGTGGCGCGCAGCGCGCGCGAGAAGGCGCTTGCCTCCGGGTTCAAGGGGGCGATGGTGGCGTTCATCATCGCCAACACCTTCGGCAGCGCGTTCAATTTCGGCGACATGATGGGCAACCTCTGGGTGCTGACGGCGCTGGTGAGTCGCATGCGCTGCATGATCGAGCAAGAGCTTGCGGCTGAGCAGGCGCTCAAGCCGCGGCCCCGGATGATGGCGTGATGAGCCGGCGATTGAGCTTCGTCGGCGACCTGTTCCTCTCCGGGGAACTCGATGCGCTCGAGCCGGCAGCGCGCGACGCGTTCTTCGATGATCTGGCACGAGCCATGAACGGGAGCGAGGTGGTGTTCGGCAACTTCGAGGGCGTGGCCCTCGCCGAGCGGCCGTTGTTGCCCCCGGACAAGATCCGCATGCCGGTCGATCCCGCATGGCTGCCGGTGCTCCGCCGGGCGGGGTTCAACGTGTTGTCCTTGTCGAACAACCATGTCTTCGATTTCGGCCGGGCCGCCTTCGAGGCAAGCAGGGACCGACTGCGGGGCGCCGGCTTTCAGGTCTTCGGTGCCGGCGCCGACGTTGCCGAGGCGGCGGCCGTCAGCGTGGTGCGGCTCGATGACCTTCGGGTGGGTTTCATCGGCGTGACCTGCGACAGCACGCACCCGGCCCGCGATGCAGGCGGCGCTGTGCTTTCGCTGCAAGCGCCCGACCTGACGGCACGCGTGGCAGCCGCCCGCCAGGGCTGCGATCTGCTCGTCGTCTCGGTCCATTGGGGCGACGAGCACGTGGCGTGGCCGAGTCCCGCGCAAGTGCGGATGGCCCGCCAGCTGGTGGAGGCGGGCGCCGATGTGGTGGCCGGCCACCACGCTCATGTGCTGCAGGGGTGCGAGCGCTACCGCCACGGGGTGATCGCCTACGGTCTTGGCGGGATCACGATCGCCGGCCTGCAGCAGCGGGTGGTCTGGCAGGGCCTGGAGCAGGCGTACCGGTTCGTGCCCGAGGCGCGGCATCGTCGTTCGGCGGTGCTGACCGTCGCGGTGGAGGCGGGCAAGGTCAATGAGGTCACCCTTGAGCATGTCCGGATTGCCGATGACGGGCGCCCTCAGCTCACCGGCCATCGGCGCATGATGTCCGGGGGCCACGCGTTGCGGCTGTGGCATCTTCCGGGATACGCCTTGTTCTACCGCGCGGTGGTGTTCCTGCAGTTCTGGCTCCGCCCCCGGGCGAAGGTCCTGTTCAGTCGGCGGGCATTGCACAAGCTTCGCCGTCTGGCTGGTCGCCCCGGTGTCGACGACTCCCGCTGACCCTCCACCAAGGAGCTTCCATGAACCACTGGATGAGATCGCTCGCCGGCTTGCTTGCCGGCCTGACGCTGATGGGCGGCGCGTGCGCCGCGCAGCCCAAGCTGCTTCGTCCGGCGGAGCCGGTCGAGCCCCGCTGCGCTTCCTTGTATGCCAAATCCTGGCGGCCGCTCGCCGGACAGCACGTCGCGCCGGCCGATGGGCCGACCGCGGCACGACCCCCCAAGGGCGAACCGGTGGGCGAGGGCGTCTATGGCACGTGCGTGGTCCGGCTGACGGCGCACGACGACGAGCCGCCGCGCGGGTTCGCACGCAACGACTATTCGCGGCGCCAGGCCTTCAACGCCGACAGTTCGCGGGTGCTGGTGGTGGCGAGCGATGGGCACTGGCACCTGTACGACGGCCGCACGCTCGATCATGTCGTCCAGCTGAAGGGGCTTGCCGGTGATGCCGAGCCGCAATGGCACCCCACCGATCCCGACCTGCTCTATTTCCTTCCCAACAACGGGGTGGGCATGAAGCTGCTCGTGACGAATGTGCGCAACGGCGAGATCCGGGAAGTCGCCGATTTCGCGAGTCGCATCCGTGCGCACTGGCCCGCTGCCAATGCGGTGTGGACGCGTTCGGAAGGCTCGCCCTCGGCGGATGGCCGCTACTGGGCGTTCCTGGTCGACAGCGGCGACTGGAAGGGCCTCGGCCTCTTCACCTTCGACCTGGCGGAAAACCACATCATCGCGACCTACGACCTCGCGTCCAACCGACGGGACCGCCCGGATCACCTCAGCATGAGCCTCAGCGGCCGGCATGTCGTGGTGTCGTGGCTGGACGGCCCGACGGCGTTCACCCGGGACTTCCGCAATCCGGTGAAGCTGCAGGCCAAGAGCGAACACTCGGACCTGGCGCTCACCCCCGAGGGGGACGATGCCTACGTGGCCATCGACTACAACGCCCGGGGCGGGCCGCTGTTCATGGTCAACCTGCGCACGGGTACGCGAACCGACCTGTTCGACACCTACACCCGCGGCACGACCACGGCGCTCCACGTGTCCGGACGGGCCCACCGCGTGCCGGGATGGGCCGTGGTCTCGACGTATGCCGAGAACGGCGCCTCCTCCCCGCAGTGGCTGCACCGGAAGGTGATGCTGGTGGAGTTGAAGGCGCGGCCCCGCATCCTGCATCTGGCGCGCACCCAAGGCCAGTACAACAAGTACTTCACCGCACCGGTGGCCTCGGTGAACCGCGACCTGACCCGCGTCCTGTTCAACTCCAACTGGGGCAGCCGCAGCGAGATGGACGTGGACGCGTACATGATCGTCCTGCCTCCTGGTTTGACGCGCTGACCCCGCCGTCATGCAGGCGTTCTTCACGTCCTGGACCGACGCGCTGCTGCCGGTCAGCACCTACCTCGTTGTCGGGCTTTGCGTGGCGTCCGTGGCGGTGTGGCGGCGGCGTGATCGCTGGGGGCCGCTTGCGCGGTGGCTGCTGACCGGTCTCGCCGCCTGGGCCTGGATCTTCTCGACCCCTGCGGTGGCCAACCTGGGCCTGCGCGCGCTGGAGGGACCCTTGCCGCTCGAGATCGCGCCGGCCAGCGCCGACGAGGGACCGCCACTGATCATGGTCATGGCCAGCGGCGAGGTGAGCACACGAGGCGGGTCCTTGCGCGCCCGCCTGGACGATGCCGGTTGGGAACGATTGCTGGAAGGCGTATCGCTGTGGCGGCGCGTGGGCGGCACATTGCTCTTCGCCGGCGACGTCGATGGGCATGAAGGCACGGGCGCCTCACTGGGCCAGGTGATGGCCCGACACGCCATCCAGTTGGGCGTGCCGGCCTCGGCCGTCCGCGTGCGCTCGGGTGCCACCCGCACGCACGACGAGCTGCGCGCGGCAGCGCCGGTGATCCAGGCACATGCCGGCCCGGTCTGGCTGGTGACGAGCGCGATGCACATGCCGCGGGCGCTCGGCGTGGCGAACCGGCTCGGCCTGCGGGTCCAGCCCCATCGATGTGACTACCGACAGTTGGCCGAGCCCGCATGGGGCGCCTGGTTGCCCAACGCGCGCGGTGCGCTGAACTTTGCCGATGTGTTGCACGAGATCATCGGGCTGGCTTATTACAATGCGCGCGGTTGGGCATGAAGTCGCGCTTGCGGCCTGTGCGTTGTAACTGCCGCTCGCGCCTCCGGAGAGGCGGCGGGCCGGGGCAGCCGTGACGAATTGCTCAAC
The DNA here is from genome assembly GCF_964253025.1 of Rhizobacter sp. LjRoot28. Classification (NCBI taxonomy): domain Bacteria; kingdom Pseudomonadati; phylum Pseudomonadota; class Betaproteobacteria; order Burkholderiales; family Sphaerotilaceae; genus Rhizobacter; species Rhizobacter sp. LjRoot28. Next base: position 3,039,756 of record NZ_CAXUQC020000001.1, on the reverse strand, counting down.
AGGGGTGCCGTGCGACCAGGGCGCGGTGTCTCGGTAACCCTCTGCTGGTTACAGCCGTGTGCAGCCGGTTACATCTGATGGGCGGGTTCGGCACTACCCTGCGACAACTTACACGACCGGGCACACCGTCAAGGGGCACCGGTCGACGGCCCAGGTCATGGGTTTATTGGATTCGATGGGGAGCGTGTCACATGAACCTGAGCCGAAAAGCCGTTGCGACGGCTGTGGTCGAGGCATTTGCCTGCCTGGCGCTCGCGGCCTGCGGCGGGGCCAATGGCGACGCCGCGCCCGGTGCGGACACCGGGTCGACACCCACTGATCCATCCAAGGTTCCCACGGGCAACGGCGGCACTGCGCCGGCACCGGCACCGGCGCCAGCCCCTGCTCCGGCCCCCGCACCCGCACCCGCACCCGTCACTGCGCCAGCCCCCGCCCCGACGCCGACGCCGCAACCCGATCCGACGCCCGCGCCGGCCGTGGGTGTCGCGAGCATGAGCCCGGCCTGCACGCGGTTCTATTCGTCCACCTTCAACCTGGCGAGCGCGCTCTCCCTCGATGCCCTGGCGGTGCTCGGCAAGCCCACCAAGGGCGTGGCGGTGGCGGAGCCGACCTATCGCACCTGCCTGGTCCGCTCGACGGACCACACGGCCGACGGCGTGACGGGCTTTGCCCGGAACGACTACTCGCGTCGCCAGGCCTTCAACGCGAACAGCTCGAAGCAACTGGTGTCCGCAAGCGACGGCTACTGGCATCTGTATGACGCCAATACCCGTGCCCACCTGAAGGTGCTGAACGGCCCGGCGGCCGATGCCGAACCGCAGTGGCACCCGTCGAACCCGGACCTGCTGTACTACATCCCGCCGTTCGGCCTGGGGATGAAGCTGCATGAGCTCAACGTCACGACCGGGGCGACCCGCGTGGTCGGCGACTTCGCAGCCCGCCTGAAGGCCAAGTGGCCTGGCGCCGCGGCAGCCTGGACCCGTTCGGAAGGTTCGCCTTCGGCGGACGGCCGCTACTGGTGCTTCATGGTCGACAACGCCAGCTGGGGCAGCGTCGGGGTCTTCACCTGGGACCGTGACACCAACACCGTCCTGGGCATGTACAACACGAACGGCGAGCGTCCGGACCACGTGAGCATGACGCCGAGCGGCAACTACTGCGTGGTGTCGAGCGACGGCGCCCTGGGCACGACCGCGTTCTCCCGCGACTTCAGCACCAAGAAGCAGCTGCTGAGCAAGTCGGAGCATTCGGACATCGCGCTGACTGCCGAGGGCGACGACGCCTACGTGGCGGTGGACTACAACTCGCAGAACGGCGACGTGTTCATGGTGAACATCCGCACGGGGGCGCGTACGCCCCTGTTCAGCACCTACGTGAATGGCACCGCAACGGCACTGCACATCTCGGGCAAGGCCTTCAACAAGAAGGGCTGGGTGGTGGTGAGCACCTATGCCGAGAGCGGCGCGCTCAAATGGCTGCACCGCAAGATCATGGCCGTGCAGCTGACGGCCAACCCGAAGATCTACACGCTGGCCCACCACCGTTCGGGTGCCAATGGCTACTGGACGACGCCGGTGGCAAGCGTGAACCGGGACTTCACCCGCGTGGCGTTCAACTCCAACTGGGGCAACGGCAGCGAGATGGACGTGGACGACTACGTCATCGAGATCCCGGCCGACGCACTCAAGTGACACCGGCGGTGCCGTGCACCGCCCCGGTTCACGATTTCGACGGCGGATCCGCCCGCTGGGGCGAAGTTCCGCCCGAAAGTGCGGCATCCATCACGCTCCATTCGACTTTTCTCGGACTTAGATGTGTTCGAACGTAACGGACGCGTAGGAGTCCGCTGACGCCTGGGAAGGCGTTCCCGGAAGCCCGCATCGCAAGCATTGGCGGGCTTTCTTCGAGATTCGGCGTTTTGCGAGATGGGTCCGCAGGGCCCTGTGCAGGGACTCTCCGCCTTGGGTTTCGTTACGGGTGTTCGAGGACACGCCGCTAACCTGCGGCCTGCATTTCGTCGCCACGGAGCGAATCGGCCTCGGGCCCTGACGTTCCCCAACACAGTGCGCGACTGACCTCGAGGCCGCAGTACCGCCCAGGTCCCATTCACGAGCAACGGTTTCGATGCCGTTGTTTCTCACGACAGATCACGGAGTCCCCCGACATGAGAAAACTCGCGAAGTCCGGCCTGAAAGCCGTCCCATCCGGCCTGTTGCTGCTTGCCCTGGCTGCTTGCGGAGGCGGGAGCGGTTCTCCCGACGCGACGGCGTCGGCGTCCACCGACGACGCGGTCGCGGCAAACGGCGACGCGAACTCCGAAGCCCTGTCGCCCGAACAGGAAGCGGAGGTCGACAAGGCGCTCTTCGGCGACGACGCGGATTCTGAAGGCTCCGGACAAGCCAACGTGCTCGCCGCAGCACAGGACCGGGCCGCTCCGGCCATTTCGGTCACCGGGGGCACCTGGGTCAAGGCCAACGTCAAGCGCACCATCACCGGCACCGCGTCCGACAACGTCGGGGTCACGCAGGTCAACTGGTACAACTGGAACGGCGGCGCCAAGGGCAACGCCCGGCGCAGCGCCAATGGCAAGTCGGTCACCTGGACGATCGATGGACTGACCTTGGCCCCGGGCCGCAACGTCATCTATGTGGCCGCGCGCGATGCCGCTGGCAACAAGACCCGCACGAAACTCAGCCTGGTACGCCCGCTGGATGGCGGCACAGCCGCTCCGGCCCCGGCTCCCGCGCCGTCGCCAGCTCCGGCGCCCGCCCCGAAGCCGTCCCCCGCGCCCGCTCCGGCGCCGACTCCCGTGACGGGCGGATCAGGTGCCGCGTTGAGCCCGGCGTGCGCCAAGTTCTATGCGAACAGCTTCTCGCTGACGAGTTTGCTTTCGCTCGACTCACTGGTGTCGCTCGGCAAGCCCACCAAGGGCGTGGCGGTGGCGGAGCCGACCTATCGCACCTGCCTGGTCCGCTCGACGGACCACACGGCCGACGGCGTGACGGGCTTTGCCCGGAACGACTACTCGCGTCGCCAGGCCTTCAACGCGAACAGCTCGAAGCAACTGGTGTCCGCAAGCGACGGCTACTGGCATCTGTATGACGCCAACACCCGCGCTCACCTGAAGGTGCTGAACGGCCCGGCGGCCGATGCCGAACCGCAATGGCACCCGTCGAACCCGGACCTGCTGTACTACATCCCGCCGTTCGGCCTGGGCATGAAGCTGCATGAGCTCAACGTCACGACCGGGGCGACCCGCGTGGTCGGCGACTTCGCAGCCCGCCTGAAGGCCAAGTGGCCTGGCGCCGCGGCAGCTTGGACCCGTTCGGAAGGTTCGCCCTCGGCGGACGGCCGCTACTGGTGCTTCATGGTCGACAACGCCAGCTGGGGCAGCGTCGGTGTCTTCACCTGGGACCGTGACACGAACACCATCCTGGGCATGTACAACACGAACGGCGAGCGTCCGGACCACGTGAGCATGACGCCGAGCGGCAACTACTGCGTGGTGTCGAGCGACGGCGCCCTGGGCACGACCGCGTTCTCCCGCGACTTCAGCACCAAGAAGCAGCTGCTGAGCAAGTCGGAGCATTCGGACATCGCGCTGACTGCCGAGGGCGACGACGCCTACGTGGCGGTGGACTACAACTCGCAGAACGGCGACGTGTTCATGGTGAACATCCGCACGGGGGCGCGTACGCCCCTGTTCAGCACCTACGTGAATGGCACCGCAACGGCACTGCACATCTCGGGCAAGGCCTTCAACAAGAAGGGCTGGGTGGTGGTGAGCACCTATGCCGAGAGCGGCGCGCTCAAATGGCTGCACCGCAAGATCATGGCCGTGCAGCTGACGGCCAACCCGAAGATCTACACGCTGGCCCACCACCGTTCGGGCGCCAACGGCTACTGGACGACGCCGGTGGCAAGCGTGAACCGGGACTTCACCCGCGTGGCGTTCAACTCCAACTGGGGCAACGGCAGCGAGATGGACGTGGACGACTACGTCGTGGAGATCCCGGCCACTGCCTTGAAGTGATCCCCCAGCCGGGGTGAGCCCGTGCTCCTGCCCCTGTCCGGCCCGCCATTGGCGGGCCGGCTTCGTTTCCGGGGCCCGCGCGCGGTGGTCAGGAGGCTGAAGCGTGTCCGGGCCCCGGCGGGGTGCGCACCGGAGGGCGTCATACCGGCGGATGAAGCTTGACAGACCCAGTGCTCCTCGGCCGCGAATTGCATTTTCGGGGCCAGTGCTGGCCGCCTTTTCCGCGAACCAGCAGCCAAAAATCGCCCGGAATGTTGTTTTGGGTAACAAAACGGTCGCACTTCACGACGTAAAAACAACAAAACGGGCCTGAACCGAGCGGCGACCCCCGCGACTGCGGGGGTGCTCCACTCCCCTTACCCAGGGGAGTCGGTCGGTAAACACGACATCGGAGCTCCTCAGGACACTCCCGTGCGCTTGTTACAGGCTCTGGGTCTCGTTACGGACCCTCCATGGGCCGGGGCGACACTTCAGTCCTGCATTTGATGAATGCCGTTGATGTGAAAACGCCCAGACGGGAGTCTGGCAAGCATCAGACGGCAGTGTGTTGCGATACGCGCCCTGCGTCTCACCGATCCCGTCGGTTCCTTCGCTTTCAGCACTGCTACGCCACTGGGGCTCAGTTGACCCCCAGGACATTGTTTTCCCAGTTATCGACGGAGTTGAGATGAAAGTTACCCTGAAGTTTGGCATGACCGCTGTTGCCGAAGGCATCGTTCTCCTGGCCCTCGCTGCTTGCGGCGGTGGCGGTGGAGCAGCCGAAGGCACGAATGCCACGACCGGCGACGCAGCTCGCCAAGTGGCCGACATGGCTCCCTCCGCCGATGGCGCGGAAACGGAATCGACCGTTCAGCTGCTCGGTGCCGACACCGTGGCCCCGACCCTTTCCATCAATGGATCGGGCGGCTGGAACCTCGTGGGCAAGACCCGCACTCTGACCGGCGCTGCTGCTGACAACGTGGCCGTGGCACGCGTTTCGTGGTGGAACGCCCGCAACAACGTCTCTGGCGTCGCCAGCCTGAGCAACGTGGCCAAGTCTGCCGCTTGGGCCATTGACTCCCTTCCCGTCCTGAGCGGTGACAACGCCATCACCATTGCGGTGACCGACACCGCCGGCAACAAGACCCGCGTCTACAAGACGCTGACGGTCAGCGGCACGACGGCCACCTGGAAGACCACGACCACTGCACCTGCTCCGGCTCCGGCACCGGCTCCCGCACCGGCTCCGGCTCCTGCACCGGCTCCGGCGCCTGCACCGGCTCCTGCTCCTGCTCCGGCGCCTGCACCGGCGCCCGCACCGGCCCCGACGACCACCGGCTCGCTCAGCCCTGCCTGCTCGACGTTCTACGGCAGCGATTTCGCCCTGAACACCACGCGCGTGGCGAACACCGTGACGACCCTGGCCAAGCCGGCCAAGGGTGTTGCCATCACCGATCCCAACTTCAAGACCTGCGTGGTGCGTGCGACCAGCCACACGGCTGACGGCACGACCGGCTTTGCCCGCAACGACTACTCGCGTCGCCAGGCCTTCAACGCCAACAGCACCCGTCAACTGATCGCCGCGAGCGACGGTTTCTGGCACCTGTATGACGCCAACACCCGCGCTCGTCTCAAGACGCTGAGCGGCCCGGCGGCCGATGCCGAACCGCAGTGGCACGCCACCAACCCGGACCTGCTGTACTACATTCCGTCGTTCGGCCTGGGCATGAAGCTGCATGAGCTCAACGTCACGACCGGGGCGACCCGCGTGGTCGGCGACTTCGCAGCCCGCCTGAAGGCCAAGTGGCCTGGCGCCGCGGCAGCCTGGACCCGTTCGGAAGGTTCGCCCTCGGCGGACGGCCGCTACTGGTGCTTCATGGTCGACAACGCCAGCTGGGGCAGCGTCGGGGTCTTCACCTGGGACCGTGACACGAACACCATCCTGGGCATGTACAACACGAACGGCGAGCGTCCGGACCACGTGAGCATGACGCCGAGCGGCAACTACTGCGTGGTGTCGAGCGACGGCGCCCTGGGCACCACCGCGTTCTCCCGCGACTTCAGCACCAAGAAGCAGCTGCTGAACAAGTCGGAGCACTCGGACATCGCCCTGACGGCTGAAGGCGACGACGCCTACGTGGCGATCGACTACAACAGCGGCGACGTGTTCATGATGAACATCCGCACCGGTGTGCGTACCGCCCTCGTGAACACCTACCTCAACGGCGGCGCGACGGCCCTGCACGTGTCGGGCAAGGCGTTCAACAAGAAGGGCTGGGTCGTGATGAGCACCTACGCGGACAGCGGCGCCCTCAACTGGCAGCATCGCAAGATCTTCGCCGTCCAACTGGCGGCCAATCCGAAGGTCTACACGCTGGCCCACCACCGTTCGGGTGCCAACGGCTACTGGACGACTCCGGTGGCGAGCGTGAACCGGGACTTCACCCGCGTGGCGTTCAACTCCAACTGGGGTAACGGCAGCGAGATGGACGTCGAGACCTACACGGTCGAGATTCCCGCCGGCGCGCTGAAGTAAATCTCGGCACTTCCTTCGAGCCCCCTCGCGAAAGCCAGGGGGCTTTTTCGCGTCTTCGCAAGCCCCCGGTGTGGCTGGTTCGACCCCGTGAGTCAGGGATTGGTCGGTCCCCCGCCCTCCGGGATGATCCTGACCCAGGCGCCGACTGATCGCGAACGTGGGCGCCGGCTTTGACCGGGTGAACACCACGCCTGGCGCAGGGCCAGCTTCGAGGGTGAAACGACATGGGCGGAGGTACCGGCTCGCGTACCATGCGCAACGGCGCATCGGTGGCGGGCAACCGGCTCGGCGCGCAGCCCGACCGAAGCGGTCGCTCGCAACTTCGTCCTGCACCCGGCGTCCCCGAGGTTCATTTCCCTCCCTTTCATCCAACGCACACCATGACCACTATCGCCATCGTCGGACTCGGCTATGTCGGCCTTCCCCTGGCCGTCGAGTTCGGCAAGAAGTTCCGGACCATCGGCTTCGACCTGTCCGTCGCGAAGGTGGAAGCCTATCGGCGCCACGTCGACCCGACGGGCGAGGTGAGCACCGAGAACCTCAAGGCCGCGTCGCAGCTGACCGTCACGACCGACCCGTCCGCCCTGCGCGACGCCGACTTCGTCATCGTGGCCGTGCCCACGCCGGTGGACGACGCGCACAACCCCGACTTCTCGCCGCTCGTCGGCTCGAGCACCTCCGTCGGTCGCAACCTGAAGCCGGGCGCCACCATCGTGTTCGAGTCGACGGTGTACCCGGGCGCCACCGAAGAGGTCTGCATCCCCATCCTCGAGGCCGAGTCGGGCCTGAAGTGGAAGAAGGACTTCTTCGTCGGCTACTCCCCCGAGCGCATCAACCCCGGCGACAAGGTGCACACCCTCACCAGCATCACGAAAGTGGTGTCCGGCGACACGCCCGAAACGCTGGACCGGGTGGCCGAGATCTATTCCGCCGTCATCACGGCCGGCGTCTACAAGGCCGCCAGCATCAAGGTCGCCGAGGCGGCCAAGGTCATCGAGAACACGCAGCGTGACCTGAACATCGCGCTGGTGAACGAGCTGTCGCTCATCTTCCACCGCATCGGCATCGACACCATCGACGTGCTCGAGGCGGCCGGCACCAAGTGGAACTTCCTGCCCTTCCGTCCGGGCCTGGTCGGTGGCCACTGCATCGGCGTCGATCCCTACTACCTCACCCACAAGGCCGAGCGCATGGGCTACCACCCGCAGGTCATCCTGGCGGGCCGCCGCATCAACGACGGCATGGGCAAGTACATCGCCGAACAGACCATCAAGAACCTGATCCAGGCCGGCTTCCAGGTGAAGGGCGCCAACGTCGCGGTGCTCGGCCTCACCTTCAAGGAAGACTGCCCGGACCTGCGCAATTCCAAGGTGATCGACGTCATCCGCGAGCTGGAGTCGTACGGCGTCACGGTGCACGTGCACGACCCCGTGTGCTCGGCGGAGGAAGCCAAGCACGAATACGGCGTCAACCTGGTCTCATGGGAGCACCTGCCGCGCTCGAACGCCATCGTCGCTGCCGTGGCCCACAAGGAACTCAAGGCCCACACGGTCGATGCGTACGTCGAGAAGCTCGCTCCCGGCGGCCTCTATGTCGACGTGAAGGCGCAGGCCGACGCCGCAGCGCTGCGCGAGCGCGGCATCAGCGTGTGGCGCCTGTGATGGACGCGTTGCAGACGGTCCTCGCCCAGGTCGAGGCCTCGCCACGCCGCTGGCTGGTCACGGGCAGTGCGGGGTTCATCGGTTCCCACCTGCTCGAGAACCTCCTGCGCGCGGGCCAGCAGGTCACGAGCCTAGACAACTTCGCCACCGGCCACCGACACAACCTCGAGCAGGTGCGCGAGGCGGTCGGCGAAGCCGCCTGGGCGCGCCACCAGTTCATCGAAGGCGACATTGCCGACGCCGACACCGCCCGCCGTGCTTGCGAGGGCATTGATGTGGTGCTGCACCAGGCCGCGTTGGGCTCCGTGCCGCGCTCCATCAAGGATCCGCTGACGACGCACCGGGCCAACGCCACCGGCTTCCTCAACATGCTGACCGGCGCCAAGGATGCGGGCGTGAAGCGCTTCGTGTACGCGGCGTCCAGCTCCACCTATGGCGATTCGCCCACCTTGCCGAAGGTCGAGGACGTCATCGGACGGCCGCTGTCACCCTACGCCGTCACGAAATACCTCAACGAGCTGTACGCCGATGTCTTCGGACGCACCTACGGCCTCTCGTCGATCGGGCTGCGCTACTTCAACGTCTTCGGGCCCCGCCAGGATCCGCACGGTGCCTACGCCGCCGTGATCCCGAAGTGGGTGGCGGCCATGCTCAAGGGCGACGCCTGCCTCATCAACGGCGATGGTGAAACGTCGCGCGACTTCTGCTTCATCAACAACGTCGTGCAGGCCAACCTGCGGGCTGGCATCGCCGACGACCCGGACGCCTCGAACCAGGTCTACAACGTGGCGGTGGGCGACCGCACGACGTTGAACCAGTTGCATGCGGCGATCGCCGGCTCGCTCGCCGTCGAGCGTCCCGCCTTGCAGGTGGCGGCCCCGGTGTACCAGGACTTCCGTGCCGGTGACGTGCGGCATTCGCTCGCCGACATCAGCAAGGCGTCACGACTGCTCGGCTACGCGCCGACGCACGACGTGCACGCCGGCCTCAAGCAGGCCGTCGCCTGGTATGTCCGGGACGCCGAGCGCCGCGGCTGAACCCGATCGGCCCGCGCCGCTTCAGCGGCCGGGTTGCGTGCCGATGGCCTGGCACGCCGGATAGGTTTCCCCGCGAACCGTGACGCGGGTTTCGTTGTCGTGCTGCCAGAGGCTGGTACCCGGGTCGCCGGCGGCCACATGGCGCGTGCCCGCGGCCGCGGGCAGCGGCCTGAGTTCCCAGGCCGCGCCGTCGGCCCGCAACCACCAGACGTCGTCGACCCGCTCCAGCGACACCTCCCGCTCACCGCAGCGCAAGCGCGTCACGGCGGCCGGCGTCAGCTGCACCGGCTCCAACCACAGCGTGCCGACGCCCACTCTCCCGGGAGCAGCGGTCACCGACGTGGCCGGCCCCACCCACCGCATGCGGCCATCGACCCACAGACTGCCTCGCAGCTCGTAGCGGGCGCCGCTCGCGCGCGGGATGTTGGCGAGGGCCAGTTCGAAGGGCACCGGCACCTGCCGTCCGCTCAGGGCAAAGCGGGTGAAGGCGACGGGCGGCGCGCCCGGAATCAGCGGATCACGGAGCTCCACCAGGGCTTCGGCCTCGGCGGGCAGCGCCACCCGGGCCCGGTAGCTCAGTTCCCCTTGGAGCACCGCACTCACCGGTGAGGGTGCGGGCGCGGGCGGCGGCGGAGGTACCGGCGCGGGCGCACGCCGCGCGCTGCCACAGGCGGTGAGCGATATGGCCGCGAACAGGGCGAGCAGGGCAGGGAGGCGCGTCATGCCCCGAGTGTCCGGCGAGCCGGCGGGCCGTGGGGCGATTTCCCGCCGGGACGGCGGGGAATGGCGCGGCAGCGCCCCATGCTCACTTCAGCTGGCGCGCCCAGTCGCCGACCAGTTCCAGCAGCTGGCGCTGTGCGGCGAGCGGCGTGACGGTGTGGTCGATGGTCGGGCAGTACTCGGTGCGCACCTGGGTCGCAAAACCGTGGCCCGCGAAGGCGTCCTGAAACTGCCCGTCGTAGTTGTACTGCGGCAGCATGCTGCCGGAAAACACGGCGCACACCTGCACACCGCGGTCCGACAGGGCCTGCATCGTGCGCGCGTAGTCTTCGCGGCTCGGATGGGCACGTCCGCCGTCCGCGGCCATGTCGCCCGGGCCCGTGCGTGCAGCCGCGAGGCGCCGCTTGATCCAGGGCCAGACGGCGCTCAGGATGGGGCCGCCCAGGCGGCGGCGGTAGCGCACCCAGCGCGTCTTCGGCGTGGGATAGGCATAGCCGTCGAGCATGCACAGGCCAGCCACGCGAGCATCCGCGGCGGCCACGGCCATGCCGTTGTCCGCGCCGGAGCAGATGCCGGCGATGACGAAGCGGTGCACGTCGGCCGTGCGCTCGAGGTGGTCCATGGCGGCCCGGATGTCGGCCACGGCCTGCTCGCGGAAGTCGCCCGACGCGGAGGAGACGCGGCTGTCGCCCTGGCCGGACAGGTCGAAGCGCAGGCTGGCGAAGCCTTGCGAAGCGAGGTGGCGCGCCAGCTTCACGTTGATGCGGTGCGGTCCGATGCGGTGCACCACGCCTGCATTGAGCAGCACGAATGCGGCCGCGGCCGGCGTGCCGGAGGGCAGGGCGAGCGTGCCCACGAGGTGGCGTTCGGCGCCGAAGACCAGTGGAATTTCGTTCATGCTCACGCCTCCGGGGCGATCAGTGTGGCCAACAGCTTCACCGCTTCCTGCGGCACGAGCGCGGTGTTCAACGCCTCCTCCGAGGCCCAGTCGAACGCGTGATCGAAGGCCTGCAGTTGCACGTTGCTGCCCTGTGAGCGGCAACGCGAGGCCAGCTGGGCGGCGGCAGCGTCACGGCCCGGCGCGATCACCACGATGTCCGGGCAGCGCAGTGCATCCAGCGCGGAGGGCTTGAGTGCCTGCAGGCCGTTCGTGAGCGCGTCGCTCATGCCGAATCCCAATGCCTCGTTCACGGGGGGCCGCTGAAAGACCTTCGGGACGAGCCCGAAGCTTTGCCGCAGTGCGGTGCGATGCTGAGCGGCAAGCGAACCGAGGTAGGCGCGGCCATCGACGATCGGCTCCCAGAGCAGCAGCCGGGCCGGCGGCGCAGGTGCCTTCATGGACGCCAGCGCGGCGAGGCTCGCGCCCAGGCGGGCACCGAGCCAGCTGACCGACGCGCCCATCGCGCGTCGCTGCAGCTCCTGGTGCGCCAGCAGGATGTCCTCCTGCCAGATGTCGAGGTTGCCGTCGGTGTCGTCACCGGACGAATCGCCCGTGCCGTGGTAATCGAAGCGCAGCACGTGGACACCGCCGCGGGCCAGTCGATCGGCCAGGACGCGGTACATGCGGTGGGTGCGAACGGCCTCCTGGCCGAACGGATTGCACATCAGTACGGCCGGCGCAGGAGAGCGGCCGGGCGCGGCGGGATGGTGGACGCCATGGAGCTGGCGGGAAGGCGGACCGAAGCGGAAAGGAATCATGAGGAGCAGTGGCCGGGCCGCAGTCGGGCCCACGAGATGACGGCGCGCGCGCCATCGACCACGGACTCTACATCGACCACCACGGCGCCGTGTGGCGCCTGCACCTTCACCTCCCGCGATCCGGGGGACAGACCCACCTCGAACGAGTGGGGTTCCACCGCCAGTCCGCAACCGATCGCCTTCAGGCAGGCCTCCTTGCGGGTCCATCCGTACAGGAAACTCAGCGTTCGCTGTGCGGGTGCTGCCGCGTTGAACGCCGCCTGCTCGTTCGCGGTGAAGTGATGGCGGGCCAGCGCGTCGGCGTCGTCCATCGGGCGCAGCAGTTCCACATCGACGCCGATCTCGCCCTCGGGCGCCACGGCGAACACCGCCAGGTTCTCGCAGTGGCTCATGTTGAACGCACAGCGCAACCCGTCGCCCGGGTCGGGTCCGATCAGGGCCGGCTTGCCGAACGGCCCGTCGACGAACATCAGTTCACTGGCGGGGCGTCCCGTGTGCTGCGACAACAGCCGGCGCAGCGCCGCGTGCGCGGCCGTGTAGCGGCGCCGGTGTCGCTCATGGATGAAGCGGGCGGCCCGTGCGCGTTCGGGCTCGGACAGCACGGCAGCGCCGGCGGCCGGTTCGCCCGCATCCTCATCCAGGTCGGTCCACCACAACTGCGTCGGCGCCGCGGACGGCGCCATCAGCCGCTTCATGGCGAGGCGTGGTGGTCGTTGCTGCGCAAGGCGCCCATCAACCGGCCCCAGAGCCCCTTTGCCGCGGGTCGTCCGCCGTTGGCGCCCGCCGGCACCCCGGTGGCGTGCGGGGCCTGCGCCGCTGCAAGCGTGACGGGCGCATCGTCCCGGGCGCCAGGGGGCTGCCCCGCGTCGCTCGCACCGCCGGCAATCTGGGCCAGTGATTCGAAGATCAGCCGGCGCACGTTCAGCCGCAGGCCGAGCCGCTTCTCGATCTCGATGACGGCCCGCATGGCCAGCAGCGAATGCCCGCCGAGGTCGAAGAAGTTGTCGGTGACGCTGACCTGCTCCACGCCCAGCAGGGACTTCCAGACCTCGACCACGGCGGCTTCCGCGTCGGTGCGCGGTGCCACGACGTCGCGCCGCGTCGTGGCGGCCACGGTGGCGGCCGGCACCGGAAGCGCATGGCGGTCGGTCTTGCCGTTCGGCAGCAGCGGGATCGCTTCGAGGAAGACGATGTGCTGCGGCAGCATGTACTCGGGCAGGTTGCCTCTCAGGTGTTCGCGAAGCGCATCGGTGGTCGGGGCGGTGCCCCGCGCCACGACGTAGGCCACGAGGCGCAGGTCGCCCGGTTGGTCCTCGCGCACGATCACCAGCGAGCGACCCACCTGGGGATGGGCGGCCAGGTTGCTCTCGATCTCGCCGAGCTCGATGCGGTAGCCACGCACCTTGACCTGGAAGTCGAGCCGGCCCATGTGATCGAGCAGGCCGTCATGGCGCCAGCGCCCGCGGTCGCCGGTGCGGTACATCGCATGGCCGGGGCGGAACGGGTCCGGCACGAAGCGCTCGGCCGTGAGCTCCGGTCGATGGAGGTAGCCCGTCGTCACGCCGTCGCCCGCGATGTAGATCTCGCCGGGCAGCCCGATCGCACAGGGCTGCAGGCGTTCGTCGAGCACATGGACCTGGGTGTTGGCGATCGGCCGGCCGATGGAGATGCCGCGCTCGGGCGACTGGACCTGCCAACAGGTCGACCACACGGTGGTTTCCGTCGGCCCGTACATGTTCCACAGCTGGCCGGTGCGTTCGAGCAGCTTGGTGGCGAGGTCGGTCGGCAGACCCTCGCCGCCGACCAGGGCCTTGAAGCGACCGTGGCCCTGCCATCCCGATTCCAGCAGCATGCGCCACGTGGAAGGGGTGGCCTGCATCACGTTGGCCTCGGTCGATTCGACCAGCAGGCGCAAGGCCTGCGGGTCTACCGCGGCGTCCCGGGAGGCCAGCACGACTTCCGCCCCCACGGCGAGCGGCAGCAGCAGTTCCAGCACCGCAATGTCGAAGCTGAGCGTGGTGACCGCCAGCAGTCGGTCCCCCGGTGCGAGGCCGGGGACCCGCGCCATGCTGTCGAGGAAGTTCACGACCGCGCGGTGTGGCACCACGACGCCCTTCGGTTTGCCCGTCGAGCCGGAGGTGTAGATGACGTAGGCCGCGTCCTCGGGGGTTGCGTCGTGGGCAGGGTCCGCGGCCAGCGCTGCATCGGGCTGGCCCGCGATCGCCATGGCGTCGATGTCGATGAGCACCGACTTGCTGCGCGGCCAGTCGATCGCATGCACGAGTGCCGACTCGGTCACCAGCAGGGCGAGCCGGGCGTCCTCGGCCATGTAGGCGAGGCGGTCCGTCGGATAGGCGGGGTCGAGCGGCACGTAGGCGGCACCGGCCTTGAGGATGGCCAGCTGTCCCACGACCATCTCGATGCCGCGCTCCAGGCACAGGCCCACGAGCGCCCCGCGGCCGATGCCACGCGCGCGCAGTGCATGGGCCAGCCGGTTCGCGCGTGCGTCGAGCTCGCTGTGGCTGACCGCGCCGAGAGCGGGCTGCTGAATGGCCGTGGCGGCGGCATGGCGTGCGGCCGTTTCGGCGATGCGCGCATGCACCGTGGCGTCCAGCATGAAGTCCGCGTGCGTCGCGTTCCAGGCGGCCAGCGTCGCGGCTTCGTCGGGCGTTGCGAGCGAAAAGTCCGCCAGCCGGCGCGCCGGGGTCTCGAGGGCCTGGCGCAGCAGGTGCTCCAGTCGCAGCAGGAAGCGCTCCGCCGTTTCGGGATCGAAGATGTCGCTGTTGTAGGTCAGCGCCACTTCCAAACCGGCGGCCAGCTCCACGCAATAGAGGCTGAGGTCGTGGCTCGAGCCGCGCAGCTGGATGTCGAAGCGCGAGTGCGCCACGTCGTCCCACTGCACCGCTCGCTCGCGCACGTCCTGGAAGGAGTAGAGCACCTGGGTCACGAGGGGACGGCTCGCGTCCCGTGGCACGCCGAGCGCCTGGATGAGGTGCTCGAAGGGCACATCGGGGCTGGCAAAGGCACGGCCCACGGTGTCCTGAACCTGGCGCAGCCAGCGGTCGAAGCCGGTGCCCGGCTCCGGGCGCATGCGCAGCGGCAGCGCGTTCACGAAGAAGCCCATCAGCGGTTCGACCTCGGGCTGTTCGCGGCCGCGCACCGGGGTGGCGATGGCGAAATCGGATTGCCCGGACATGCGGTGCAACTCGAGCGCGTAAGCGGCCAGCACCACGGTCGACAGGGTCACGCCATGGCGGCGCGCCAGCTGGTGAAGGCCCTCGACCAGCGGCGCGGGCAGGATGGTGCTGTGCGAGCGGCCATCGCCGCTCATCTCGGCCGGACGCGGACGATCGGTCGGCAGCTCGAGGGTGTCGGGCAGCGGTGTCAACGTCTCACGCCAGAAGCTCAGTTGCTCGGCCAGTTCGTCGCCCTGCATCCATTCGCGCTGCCATTCGGCGTAGTCGCCGTAGCTGACGGCCAGCGCCGGCACCGTGGCTGGGCTGCCATGACGGAGGGCCGCGTAGAGCGCGGCCATCTCGCGGTACAGCAGGTCGAACGACGAGCCGTCCCAGAAGAGGTGGTGCACCATGAAGAAGAACACATGCCGGTCGTCGTCCAGGCGGAACAGGTGGACGCGGAAGGGCGGGCCCTGCTCGAAGTCGATGATCTGCTGCGTGAGTTCGAGGATGCGCGCGCGGATGTGCACCTCGCGCTGCTCGGTCGGCAGGTGGCGCACGTCCTCCACGGGCAACCAGGTCACGCTGACGTGGTCGAGCACCCGCTGGCGGGGCCCTTCGGGCGTGCGTTCGATCACCGAGCGCAACGCGCTCTGGCGCTCCACCATTTGCTGGAACGCCTGCTGGAAGGCCGCCACATCGAGCGGCCCGCGCAGGGTGTGGGCGGACGGCAGCTGGTTGAACGGGGTGCCGGGCGTCATGTTCTCAAGGAACCACAGCCGCTGCTGCATCAGCGACAGCGGCGCAACGCGCTGCTCGGCTCGGGCCTGCACGCGCATGAGGCGTGCGGGAGCGGCGGTCGATGCCGAAGGCGTGGCGGCCTGCAGCGCGGTGGCCAACGCCGCGGGCGTGGCGTTCTCGAACAGGGTTCGCAGCGACAGCCGGCGGCCGACGATGGCGCCTGCGCGGGAGGCCAGCTTGGCCGCCTGCAGCGAGTGGCCGCCGAGTTCGAAGAAGTGGTCGTCGAGGCCGACCGACGGCACGGCCAGGACCTCGGCCATCACGGCCGCGATGCGGTCGGCAAGGTCGGCGGGCAGGGCGGCCGCGGGTGCAGCGGCCGCGCCGGCCACCGGGGCGGCGGCTTCGGCCGGCGTCACCGCCGGCGAGGCGTTCGCGACGACCGCCGGCACGGCAAGGCTCGGTGCGGCCGCGGGCGAGGGCAGCGCCTTGCGGTCGATCTTGCCGTTCGGCAGCAGCGGCATGGTGGCGATGAGCACCACGTGCTGCGGCACCATGTAGTCGGGCAAGCCCGCCTTGAGCGCCTGCCGCAGCGCGCCGCTGTCGAGCGCCACGCCGGCGGCGGGCACCGCGTAGGCCACCAGCCGGACGTCGCCGGGCTCGTCCTCGCGGGCCATCACCACGGTGCGGGCCACGCCCGGCAGCGCGGCGAGGCGTGATTCGATTTCACCCAGCTCGATGCGATAGCCACGCACCTTCACCTGGAAGTCCAGTCGGCCGAGGTGGTGCAGCTGCCCGTCCTCACCCCAGCGTCCGAGGTCGCCGGTGCGGTACAGGCGGGCACCGGGCGTGCTGTTGAAGGGATCGGCCACGAAGCGCTCGGCCGTCAGTTCCGGCCGATTGAAGTAGCCGGTCGCCACGCCCGTGCCGCCGATGCAGATCTCGCCCTCGCCGCCGACGGGGCAGGGGTTCATCTGCTCATCGAGCACCCAGACCTGCGTGTTGTCGATGGGCCGGCCGATGGTGATGCGCTGGCCGGCGTCCTGGATGCGGGCCAGCGTCGACCAGACCGTCGTCTCGGTAGGGCCGTACATGTTCCACAACTCCACGCCCGCAGCGAGCAAGCGGGTGGCCAGCGCGGGCGGCAGTGGCTCGCCGCCGCACAAGGCACGCAGGCCGGCGGGCGCCTGCCAGCCGGCATCGAGCAGCAGGTGCCAGGTGGTGGGCGTGGCCTGCATCACGTTGATGTGGTGCCGCCCGATCAGCTCGGCCAGCGCCTCGGCGTCCATCGCGTCCTCGCGCTGGGCCAGCACGACACAGGCGCCGCTCACGAGGGGCACGAAGAGCTCCAGCACCGCGATGTCGAACGACAAGGTGGTCACGGCCAGCAGCCGGTCGCCGGCGTGCACGCCGGGCTGGCGCTGCATGCTCGCGAGGAAGTTGCACACCGCCCGCTGCGGCAGCACCACGCCCTTCGGGTGGCCGGTGGAGCCGGATGTGTAGATGACATAGGCGGGGGCGTCGTCCGAGCCGCCCGATGGACCGTCCACGGGCGTGCACGCAGCGGCCGCCAGCGCCGCGCCGTCATCGTCCACGCGCAGCTGGCGCTCGCGCGGCAGGCCGGCCAGGTCGGCGTGGCGCCGCTCGGTGATCACGGTGTGCAGCGAGGCATCCTCCGCCATGTACTGCAGCCGCTCCTTCGGAAAGCCGGGGTCGAGCGGTACGTAGGCGGCACCGGTCTTGAGCACGCCCAGCAGGGCCGGCACCAGGTCGACGCCGCGCCCGAGGCACACGCCGACCAGCGCGCCGGCACCCACGCCGCGCTCGCGCAGCAGCTGCGCAAAACGATTCGCGCGCTCATCGAGCGCGCGGTAGGTGAGGGATCCGTCTGCGGCCACCAGGGCGGTGGCGTCCGGTGTTCGCAGCGCCTGTCGCGCCACCCACACCTCCAGCCGCGGGTGGGGCTCCAGTGGCACGGCGGTGTCGTTCCATGCGATCAGGCGCGGGTCGATCGCGGCCGAGGGACCGGTGGCCCCTTGGGCATCGAGCGCACCCTCGAGGCCGTCGGCCCATCGACGGCATTGGCCCACCAGCTCGTCGGCGAGCGACTGCGCCAGCGACGGGCTGAAGAACTCGCTGCCGTGGTGCAGGTCCAGCGTGAGCGAATCGTCGTTCTCGTAGAAGTTGAAGAACAGCTCGCTGAGGATGCC
Source organism: Rhizobacter sp. LjRoot28 (assembly GCF_964253025.1). Lineage (NCBI taxonomy): Bacteria > Pseudomonadati > Pseudomonadota > Betaproteobacteria > Burkholderiales > Sphaerotilaceae > Rhizobacter > Rhizobacter sp. LjRoot28. The sequence continues at coordinate 3,021,968 of NZ_CAXUQC020000001.1, read as the reverse complement.
CTGCTTGCGGCCCTCGTGCAGGGTCGCGGTGAGGGGTGCGTAGGCCGAGAGGTCGATGCGCGGGTTGAGGTTGAAGTAGATGCCGGTGAGCGGCGGACGGCTGCCCGCGCTGCGCAGGCCCAGCGCACGGGCGACCGTGCCCTGCGTCATCAGCGGGTGCTCGAGCGCGTCCATCAGGTGGTGGCGAACGCGCTTGAGCAGCGTCTGGCCGTCGTCGTCCGGCGTGCAACGCAGGCGCAGCGGCAGGTCGAGCACGCCGTCGGCCATCAGGGGGCCGTGGCGCTGCAGGCTCTGGCTCGCGTAGGGAATGCTGACGACGAAGTCGTCCTGCCCGCTGCGCCGGTACAGCACGGCCGTGACGGCCGCGAGCAGCACCTGAAAGAGCGTGGCCGACTCCCGCTTGGCCTGCGCGCGCAGTCGCGCGAGCGCCTCGCCGTCGAGTCGCACCCGCACGGTATCGGCGGCAAACGTGCGCTCGGCGCCGGGGCTGCGGTCACCGAGCGAAAGAGGGGCCGGAGCATCGCGGAGAACGTCGCGCCAGTAGGCGAGGTCGGCCTCGGCGTCCGGCGAGCTGAAGCGTGCCTGTTCGGCGACGCCGAAGGCAAGGGCCGACTCCGCCGGCTTGAACGCCGGCGGCAGCCCGGTGCTGCGGGCACGGTAGGCGACGGCGAGCTCGGCATTGAACACGCTCGAGGCCCAGCCGTCGAACACCAGGTGGCTGGCCACCACGTGGACGACGGTGCGACCGTCGCCGAGCATCAGCAGGCTCACCGCAGCCAGGGGCGCATGCTCGACCGGGAAGTCGCGCAGGCTTGCCTGGGCACAGAAGTCGTCGAGCGCGGCGTCGGCATCGGGGAGCTGACGCAGGTCCACGTCGGCGATGGTCAGCTCGAAGGTCGGCGACAGGCGTTGCAGCGGCTCCTCCAGGTCGAACCGCACGCGGAAGGCCTCATGACGGCGCAGCACGTCGAGGACCGCCGCCTTGAGTGCAGCGCGGTCCACGTCGCCCGACAGGCTCACGCAGAAGGATTCGTTCAGCGCACGCCGTGCCGAGGGATCGAAGCTGCCCGCCAGCCAGCGCTCCGTCTGGCCCGGGGTGAGCGGCGCTTCCTGCGGCGTGGCCGGCTTGTCCCCGGGGCCCTTCGGCGCCGGGCCGCCTTCGCGCGGCGTGATGAAGCCCAGCGCCATCAGTTCGTCCAGCGCGTCGGTGAAGACGGTGAAGATGCGGTCGGTCTCGGCGTCGCCCATGGCTTCGGTGACGAAGTGACCGAACTGCTCGTACAGGTGCAGGCCGTGATAGCGCACGAGGTAATAGAAAAGGCTGACGAACTTCTGGTTGTCGTCCCAGCTGAGGCGCCACAGCGAGGCACAGTGCACCGCCTGCACGGGCGCACCCCGCACGGCGAAGGCGGCGTTGAGGCGGTCGATCAGGCGTTGGGTCCGGTCGTTGAGCGCCTGGTAGAAGCCCCGGCCACCTGCCTGGATGTGGCGCAAGGTGGCACGCGCGGCAGCGAGCGCGAGCGGGTGCCGCACGAAGGTGCCCGCGAAGTAGGTGACACCCGCCTCTGGATAGGAATCGTCGCCGTACTGCCACTGGCCGCCGTCGAGCGCGTCGAGCCAGCGGTCGCTGCCGGCGATGGCCGCGAACGGCAGGCCGCCCCCGATGACCTTGCCATAGGTGGCGATGTCGGCACGCACGCCGTAGAACTCCTGTGCGCCGCCCGGGGCCACGCGAAACCCGGTGACGACTTCGTCGAAGATGAGCGCGCAGCCCGAGGCGTCGGCGATCTCGCGCAGGGCGCGGACGAACTCCCGCGGCTGAACCGTCGGGTACTTGTTCTGGATCGGCTCGGTCATGATGGCCGCGAGCTCATGGCCGCGCTCGCGCAGCACGCGCAGCGACTCCTCGCTGTTCCAGTCGAGCACGAGGACGTTCTCGACGGCGTTGGCGAGGATGCCGGGAGCGGCCGACAGCGAGCGCAGCTGGCGCGTGCCGCGCACGATCACTTCATCGAAGATGCCGTGGTACGAGTTGCTGAAGATGGCGATCGTCTTGCGCCCGGTCACCGTGCGGGCCACTCGCATGGCACCCATCACCGCCTCGGAGCCGGTGTTGCAGAAGCCGACCCGCTGCATGCCGGTGAAGCTGGAGATCAGCTGCGCGACCTCGGCCGCCAGCGGGTGCTGCGGACCGACCTCGAGGCCCCGGTCGAGCTGCTCATGCATGGCGGCCACGACCGACGGCGGCTGGTAGCCCAGCAGGTTGCCGCCGAAGCAGGAGAGCAGGTCGATGTACTCGTTGCCGTCCAGGTCCCACAGGTGCGCACCCTTCGAGCGGTCGACGACGATGGGGTAGACCAGGTCTTTCCAGAGCGGGTTGAAGCCCGTCACGACGCGCGGGTCGGCCATCAGCTTGCGGTGCTCCTGGCTGAACGCCTTGGAGCGCCCCGAGCGCTGGTTGTAGCGGACGATGAAGTCGTCCAGCCAGCGTTGCTGGCCCGGCGTGAAGTTGCGGGCGGCCTCGAGCGTCAGGCGGGGCGAGGCGCCGAAGGGCTTCTCGACCAGGGCCTGGCGCGACAGCTCGGGACTTGTCGTTGCCATCTCGGCCGCCAGAGTCGGAGCGGCGGCCGGTGCCTCCGCAGCGGGCGCGGGCGCCTGCACGGCGGGCAGTGCGGCAGGGGCGGACGGCGCGAGCCCCAACGGTTGGCCCGCCAGCAGTGCCAGTTGTTGCGCCATCAGCTGCATCTGCTGCTGGATCAGTTGCTGCACGCCTGCGCCTGCGGCTCCGACCACCGGTGCGAACACCGGCGCCGGCATGGCCGACGGGGCCGTGGAAGCGGGCGCCGGCGCCGCGGCCGCCGGGACGGCGGGCGCGGTCTCGGCCGGGGGCGGCGGTGCGAAGCGGTCGGCGGGCAGTTCGCCATCCAGAAAGCCGGCGAGCTTGTCGATGTCGTTCAGGTCCTCGAGCAGGCGCCGGAAGCGCAGCTTGACGCCGAACACCCGCTCCAGCTCCAGCGTGGCCTGCGTGAGCGACAGCGAGTCGAGGCCCTGGTCCACGAAGCTGGCGCTGCGGTCGATGTCTTCGGCCGGCACACCGGAGACGTCGCTCAGGATGCGCTGGAGTTCCTGTTGAAGGCGTGGGAGACGGGTCATGGCAACGGGCACGGCGGCGGTGGAAGCAGGGGCGATCTGCAGCGCGGCGGCGCTGGCAGGAAGAGAGGAAGGCGTCTCGGCAGTGGCCGGCGCCGCACGGCGCTTGAACCAGTGCCGTTCGTCCTTGAACGGGTAGGTGGGCAGGGCCACGCGTTGTGCGCTGGCGGCCACGGGCCAGGCGATCGGTACGCCGAGCGACCAGAGGGCGCCGATGGCCGACAGGGCCGAAGCCGCGGGCTCGCCCGGGTTGTTGGCGGGGCCGAGCACGGCCACCTGGCGCGGCACGCTGCCTGACATGCCGCGGTGCTGGCGCAGCAAGGCGGTGAGTGCCTGGCCGGGGCCCACTTCGATGAAGACCGTGTGGTCGCCCTGGGCGAGTTCGGCGGTGACGGCCCGGGTGAACTGCACGGGCGCTCGCACCTGGCCGGCCCAGTAGCCGGGGTCGCGCGCTTCGTCCGCGGCCAAGGGCGCGCCGCTGACGCAGGAGTAGACGGTGCGGCGTGGAGGCTGCAGCGTCGTGCCTGCCAGGGCAGCCCGCACCCTCGGCAAGGCATCGTCCATGGCGGCACTGTGAAAGGCGTGAGACACCCGCAGGCGCGTCGTGCCGATGTCGCGTGCCTCGAGCTGCTGCGCGAAGGCATCGATGGCCTCTACGCTGCCGGCCACCACGGTGAGGGCCGGCGCGTTGTGCCCGGCGATCTCGACACCGGCGGGCAGCAGCGGGCCGAGCGTGTCGGCGCCGGTGCGCACGGCCAGCATCGCACCGCCGGGTTGCGCGAACATCGCCTGGCCGCGGGCGATCACGGCGACCGTCGCGTCCTCCAGCGACATCACGCCGGCGTGGCAGGCGGCGGCGTACTCGCCGATGCTGTGGCCGATCATCGCGTCGGGCTCGACGCCGAGGCTGTCGAGCCAGTGGGCGAGGGCGATCGAGACGGCGAACAGCGCAGGCTGCGCATGGCGCGTCTCGGCAAGGAGGCGCGCCACCGCGTCGTCGGCAGGGTCGGCATCGACCAGCCACGCGCGCAGCGGCACACCCAGCTGCGGTTCGACCACGGCCATCACGCGCTCGAAGGCTTCACGGAAGGCGGGCGCTTCGTCGCACAACTGGCGGGCCATGCCGGGATGCTGCGAGCCCTGGCCGGGGAAGAGGAACACCAGCCGCGGCGAGGGCAGGACCTCGACCGGCGACTTGAGCGCACGCAGGACCGCCACGGCTTGCGCGGTGCTGCCGGCCACCACGGCCTGGCGGTGCGCCATGGGCCGACGCCCGCGCATCAAGGTGGCAGCCACGGCGGCCAGTGGCAGGTCGGGGTGCTGCTCCAGGTGTGCGGCCAGTTGGCGTGCACGGGCGGTCACGCCGTCGGCGTCCCGGGCCGAGAGCGGAAGAACCCAGCGGGCAGCCTGGGCCGCTCCGTTGCCGACGAGGGATGAACGCTCGACGGCCGGGGCTTCCTCCAGGATGACATGCGCATTGGTGCCGCCCACGCCGAAGGAACTCACTGCGGCTCGGCGCGGCTCGTCCGCCTTGCGCGGCCACGGCGTGCTGCCGGCGACCACCCGGAATGGCGATGCTGCGAAATCGATCTGCGGGTTGGGGCTGCGGAAGTGCAGCGTGCCGGGAATGACTTCACGGTGCAGCGACAGCGTCGCCTTGATCAGGCCGGCCACACCCGCGGCCGCGACCATGTGGCCGAGGTTGCCCTTGAGCGAGCCGAGGCCGCAGAACTGCGCGTCCGGCGTGTCCTCGCGGAAGGCCCGGGTGAGGGCGGCCACCTCGATCGGGTCGCCGAGCGAGGTGCCGGTGCCGTGGGCTTCCACGTAGCCGATGCTGCGGGCGCTGAGGCCGGCGTGGTCCAGACCCATGCGGATCGCCTCGGCCTGGCCGCTCACGCTCGGCGCCGTGAAGCTGGCCTTGTCGCCGCCGTCGTTGTTCAGGCCGACGCCGCGGATCACCGCGTAGACGGTGTCGCCTTCGGCGAGCGCATCTTCGAGTCGCTTGAGCACGACCACGGCACCGCCGCTCGCGAATACCGTGCCGGTGGCGTCGGCATCGAACGGGCGGCAATGCCCGTCGGCCGATTCCATGCCGCCTTCGACATGCAGGTAGCCGGTGTGCTGCGGGACGCTCAGGCTGGCGCCGCCGGCGAGCGCGATGTCGCACTGGCCGGCAGCGAGCGCATGCCAGGCCTGCGCCACGGCGACAAGCCCCGTGGAGCAGGCGGTGTGCACGCTGACGGCGGGACCGTTCAGGTTCAGGCGGTGAGCCACCCGCGTCGCGACGTAGTCCTTCTCGCTGGCCAGCATGGTCGCGAACTCGCCGTAGCGTTGCGCGAGCTCGGGGTCTTCCTGGCGCAGGGCGGTGATGTAGCTGTTGTTGCCCGTGCCGGCGTACACGCCGATGCGGTGGTCTTGGCGGGACGGGTCGACGGCCGCGTGCTCCAGCGCCGTCCAGCTGAGCTCGAGCAGCAGGCGCTGTTGCGGATCGGTCACCGCGGCCTCGCGCGCCGGCAGGCCGAAGAACCCGGCATCGAACCGGTCGGCGTCTTCCAGCACGCCCCGTGCGGCCACGAAGTTGGGCCGCTCGCGCAGCGAGGCCGGCACCGAGGCGTCCAGCTCGGCGGCCGAGAAGTGACGAATGCCTTCCCGGCCGGCGAGCAGGTTGTTCCAGAAGGCCTCGACATCCGCGGCACCCGGAGTGCGGCTCGCCATGCCGATGATGGCAATGCCCGCGGTGGCCTCGCGTCGCGAGGCGCCCGCAGAGCGGCGGCGGCCCGCGGCCTGGCCGCTGGCCGCGATGCCGGCGACGGTGGGGCGGTCGTAGACGTCGGCCACGCCGATGTGGCCGATGCCGGCTTCCTTGAGCTGCGAGACGAAGCGCAGCACCAGCAGCGATCGGGCGCCGAGGTCGAAGAGGTTCTGGTCGTCGGCGAGCGCGTCCAGACCGAGCAGTTCCTGCCAGAGCGCGCGGCACAGGCCGCGCAGGTCGGAGCGATCGACCGGCCGCGCCGGCGCGGCCGCCGGCAGCGGCAGTGCACGACGGTCGATCTTGCCGCTCGGGGTGGTGGGCAGGGCCGCCAGCGCGACGAAGCGCACCGGCACCATGTATTCGGGCAGGCGTGCGCGCAGGTGAGACCGCAGGGCCGGCACCAGCGCCTGGGCGTCCTGGCCGGCGTCGAGCACGAGGTGGGCCACCAGCTGGCGGCCGGCACCGGGAATGTCAGGCGCGGTCACGACCGCATCCCGCACCGCCGGGTGGGCCATCAGCACGAGCTCGATCTCGCCCGGTTCAATGCGGAAGCCATCGACCTTGAGCTGCTGGTCGGCGCGGCCCAGGTAGGTGAGCACGCCATGGGCGTCGGTGCGGACCAGGTCGCCGCTGCGGTACCAGCGGCCGGGCAATCCGGGAATGTCGGTGCGGAAGCGTTCGCCGGTGAGGTCTTCCCGGCCCAGGTAGCCGTGGGCGAGGGTGGCGCCCCCGATGAGCAGTTCGCCGATATCGCCTTCGGTCGGCCGGCCGGTCTCGGGGTCGCACAGCGCGAGCACCGCGTGCGGCAGCGCCTGGCCGATGGCCGGGATCTCGGGCCACGTGCCGGCCGGCCCCGTGAGTTCCAACGCGGTGACGACGTGGCTTTCGGTCGGACCGTAGTGGTTGTGCAGCGCCGCGTGCGGCAGGCGTTCGAAGAGTCGGCGGATGGCCGGTGTCACCTGCAGCTGTTCACCGGCACTGATGACGTCGGTGAGGTGCGAGGGGACGTCGTCGCCTGCAGCCTGGGCGATCATCTGCAAGGCCACGTAGGGCAGGAAGATGCGCTCGATGCGCTGGGCCACCAGGGCCTGGTGCAGCGCGGCCGGGTCGCGTCGCACGGCCTCCGGCACCATCACCAGCGTGCCGCCGCAGGCGAGGGTGGAGAAGATCTCCTGGAAATGCACGTCGAACGACAGCGGCGCGAAGAGCAGCGTGCGGGCGGGGCGGCCGAGCCGCTCATGGGCGGCATGCCAGTCGATCAGGTGGGCCAGTGGCGCGGCGCCCATGGCCACGCCCTTGGGCCGGCCGGTGGAGCCCGACGTGAAGAGCACGTAGGTCAGGTCCGGAGCGACGCCATGGGGAGCGTCGCCTGCCGGCGCCGGATGGGCGAGCGTCGGGAAGGCACCCGCGAGCCGGCCGAGTTCGGCCAGTGCGGCCTCATCGCCCAGCACGGCGCGGGGACGGGCGTCCTCGAGCATCGCCTGCAGCCGGTCGGCCGGGTAGGCGAGGTCGAGCGGGACGTACGCCAGGCCGGCGTCGACCACCGCCAGGATCGCGACGATGGTGTCGGCGGAACGGGTGGCGGCGATGCCGATGCGGTCGCCGGGACGGAAGCCCGATTCCACCAGGCGGGCCGACAGCGAGTGAACATGCTGCAGCAGTGCGTCGTACGTGAGCGAGGTGAGCGGCGTTTCGAGCGCCGCGGCCGTGGGCCACCGACGGGCGGCATCGCGCAACACGGAGGCAAGGGCGCGCGGGGCGTTGGGCGACTCGGCGGGGGAAGGACGACGTGCGGTCATGTCGGGTGGAGCAGCCGGCGGCCGTCCAGTGGGTAAAGGGCTCAGGCTGCAGGTGATGCCGCAGCCTGGACGAGCGGGTGTGCGCGCAGTGGTTGCCGGCGCGCCGGCGGGCACGAACGCTTGCTGCGTGGCGCACGGGCTCGGGTATGTTTTTGATTATGTCCGGGGGGTTCCCGGTGCAAATCCCCCGAATGCGTGAGTGTGAACAAGGGGAGGGATGGCCGACACTTGTGCCAGATCATGCCCCTGCCCCGAACATTGAGGCGTGCCCTGGCCCTGCTGGCCCCGGCACTTGCCCTGCACCTGCCCCTGACGCCCGTGAACGCCCTTGCATCGCCCATCGCGCTCGCGGTCGTGGGCGACTCCGACAGCCACGGCTATCACGACACCCGCGCCTTCCCCCCCGGATCACCCGAACGAGGGGGTGCGCAACGCGCCACGACCTACCAGTGGACCGAAGTGCTGGCCGCGCTGCGCGGACAGGCGCTGGACCTGGGCCCGCGCACCGACACCGGCACCTTCGGCCGGCTTGCACGTGCGCTCCGGGCCGTGGGCCTGGATGCCCGGGCGCCCCGAAAACTGGACCACCTGCACAACTTCGCCGTGTCGGGCCAGGGTTGCGAAGACCTCTGGGGCGGCGCCTCCCGCCAGGTGCCGCAACTGCTGCGCCTGATGGACGAACACCCGGCGCGCTGGCGCGGGGGCGTGGTGGTGATCCGCATCGGCGTGAACACCTTCGGCCGGGCCGCCGACCTCGAGCGGTTGTCGCTCAACCCACGCGACCCCGAGGTGGCCGGCCGCATCGATGCCTGCGTCGGCCAGGTGCGCGCCGCCGCCGAAGCCATCGGCCGGGCCCACCCGCAGGCGCGCGTGGTGCTGGTCGGCATCTTCGACAACGCCCATTGGGGTCCGTACCACGCCCGCTGGCGCAGCCCGGCCGCCCTGGCCAACATCGCGGCCGGGCTCGATCGCTTCGACCAGGCGTTGCAGCGGCTGGCAGCCGAGCGGCCCCAGTTCGCCTTCTTCGACGATCGCGCCTGGTTCGCCGGTCTGTGGGGCGGCAGGGACGCGGAAGGCACGCCCGCCTACCGCAGCGTGCCCTTCGGCCCGCTGCAGGTGACCAACGCCTCGGGCGACGCCCCGCGGTTCGCCACGCTGGCCGACGGCCATGCGGGCACCGCCTGGAACGCGCTCTGGGCGCGGGCACTCGTCGACTTGCTGAACCGCCGATTCCAGACCGGTATCGCGCCGTTGACGGATGCCGAACTGGCAACGCTGCTGCAGCGCCCGTTCGGACGTTGAAGCGGGGCGCGCGCTCTGCCGCGCTCGGACTCCAAGCGCACTTCACGCCCCGTGGCAAGTCCCGCGACTCGGCAGGCGCGGCGGCAGGGTCTCTTGATGACGTGTTCGCGTGAAAGCCCGTCCCTGAGGTATACCGGGGCGGGACTGGCATCGGCCCGGCATGCCTGCGCCTGCGCAGGTGCCGTCCATTGTTTCGTCTGTCTCGCTCGCTGATTCGCTGTCCGCCCGACCCGGAGTTTGCCGATGCCGTTCGACTGCCCAGACCACGCCTCTCGTCCGGAAGGCTTCAGCCGCCGGCTCTTGCGTGGACTGGCCACGGCCTCCGTCCTGCTGATGGCGCTGCCGGCCGTGGCCCAGGCGCTGTCGATCGGCGTGGCACGATCGCCCCTGTCGCTGCCCATCTACGTGGCCGAGGCCGAGGGCCTGTTCCGCGAGCAGGGCCTCGAGGTCCGCACGACGGACTGCGTCGGCGGACAGCGGTGCATCGGGCTCGTGTTCGATGGCCGCACCGACCTGGCGACGGTGGGAGACGTTCCCGTCATGCTGGCGAGTTTCAAGCGCAGCGATTTCGTCGTCATCGCGACCATGGCGACGACATCCGAGGACCTGAAACTGATCGCCTCGCGCGCCAGTGGCGTGGCGGCGGCCACCCAGCTGGGTGGGCGCCGCATCGGGCTGGTCGTCGGCACCGCGGGTCAGTACTTCCTCGACACGCTGTTGCTCATGCATGGGGTCGAGCCTCGGGCCGTGACGCTCGTGCCGCTGCAGGGGGACGGCTTGCAGGCCGCGCTCGAATCCGGCCAGGTGGACGCGGTGGCGGCCTGGGAGCCGTTCGGCTACCGCATCGTGCGGTCCATGAAACAGGAGGCGGTGGTGCTGCCCAAGGCCGGCAACTACACCGCGACCATGAACCTCGTGGCGCAGCGCGCGCTCGCCGGACCGCGGGATGCCGAGCTGGCCCGCTTGCTGACCGCGCTTCAGCACGCCGAACAGTTCATCCTCCGGCATCCCGACCGGGCACGCGCCATCCTCGCGCGCCGGCTCGACGCCGACGATGATTTCGTGCGCTGGGTCTGGCCGCAACAGGTGTTTCGCCTCTCACTTGACCAGGCCCTGCTGCGCACGCTCGAGAGCGAGGCTCGCTGGGCGATGCGCGAGGGGCACGTGGCCGGGCGCACGGCACCCGGTTTCCTCGCCATCCTTCACCGCCGACCGCTGTCGATGGTGAATCCGGCGGCCGTGGGCATCAGCCGCTGACGACCGGCCATGCGCGTGCGCACCCAGCTCCAGCTGACGGTCGTCCTGGCCCTGGCCGTGGCGGTGGTGGTGGGCGTCCTCTCCTGGCGCTCCAGCGTCGCCGCGCAGGAGGCCGAGATCGAGCAGGAGCACTCGCGCGACGCCGCGCGCCATGCGGCCGCGTTGCTGCTGCTGACGCAGGAGTACCCGCGCTACTTCGAGGCCCGGGTGGCCACCCAGTGGCAGGAACGCCACCGTGACCTGACGGCCGTGCTGGGAGGCGCGGTGCCCGCCTCCACCACCGAGGCCGCTCACCGCGCGTTGCGCGACTCGGTGGCGCGCCTGCCGGCGCTGTTCGCGAAGCTGACCGAGATTCCATCCGCGCCCGACACCGCCTTTTCGGCCCGGCGCGCCGACTTCCTGGTCGACCAGATGATCCTGGAGACCCAATCACTCGCCGACGGCATCTACCGGTGGTCGCGTGATGCGGCCGAGGCCCAGCAGGCGGCCACCCGCCGATTCCGCTGGATCTCGGTGGCTTCGCTGGTGCTGGTGTTCGTGCTGCTCTTCGGCCAGGTGGTGGTGGTGGCCCGCCGGCTCGTTTCGCCCCTTGCCCGCATCGAGCAGGCGGCGGCAGCCGTCGAGGCTGGCGATCTGGAGGCCCGCGTGGGGCTCGAATCGCGGGACGAGCTGGGCCGCCTCTCCCGGGGCTTCGACCAGATGACGGCGTCGCTCGCGCAGCGCCGGTCCGAGTTGCATGCCGAGATCGAACGCCGCGAGGCCACCGAACGCCGCCTCACCGACGTGACGAATGGCATTCCGGCGCTGGTGGGGCACTTCGACCTGACCGAGCGGCTGCTGTTCGCCAACGAGCCGGCGATCCGGTCCCTGCGTCTGGACCGGTCGCGGCTCCACGAATACACCATGCGCTCGGCCCTCGGCGACGTGCTGTATGCGCAGCACGAGCCGGCGCTGGCCCGAGTGCGTGCAGGCGAGCGTTCGTCCGTCGAAGCCGAGGCCGAGCTCCGCGGCGTGCGGCAGAACTTCCAGGCGCACCTGGTTCCGGAGCTCGATGCCGCCGGTCAGGTGTGCGGCTTCTACGCCATGACCTTCGACATCACGCCGCTCAAGCAGGCGGAGCAGGCGAGGGCGGCCGGTGAACACCGGCTGCGCACCATCACCGACAACCTGCCGGTGCTCATCTCCTACATCGACGCCGATGGCGTCATGCGGTTCTGCAATGCCACCTATCGCCATTGGCTGGGGGTCGACCCGTCCCGGCTCGTCGGCCGGCACCTGCGCGATGCCATCGGTCCCGTGCTGTATGCCGAACGGCAGGAGCACCTGGAGCGCGCGTTGCGCGGCGAGCAGGTCACCTTCGAGATCGAGAACACCGTGCGGGGAACGACGCGCTACCTGAAGACGGAGTACATCCCCGATCGCCAGCCCGACGGGCGTGTCGCCGGCGTCTATGCATTGAGTGCGGACATCTCGGCGCTGAAGGCCGCCGAAGCACGCATGAGCGAACTGGCCCGCAGCGATGCACTCACCGGGCTGCCCAACCGGCGCCAGCTGGACGAGCGCCTGGCTGAAGCGATTGCCCGCAGCCGGCGCAGCAGCCGGCCGCTTGCGCTGATGTTCCTCGACATCGACCACTTCAAGAGCATCAACGATTCGCTCGGGCACCAGGGTGGCGACACGGTGCTGAAGGAATTCGCCGACCGCCTGCGCGCCTGTGTGCGCGTGACCGACACGGTAGCCCGGCTGGCGGGCGACGAATTCGTGGTGCTGCTGGAGGGACTCAACGTGGGCGTGGAAGCCGAAGGCGTCGCGCGCAAGATCATCTCCAGCATGACGACGCCCGTGATGGTGGGGGCGATGCCGTTGAACGTCACCACCAGCATCGGCGTCGTGGTGTCCGCGGCCGGCCAGGACGACGCCGCGTCGCTCATGTTCCGCGCCGACGAGGCCTTGTACCGGGCCAAGCGGGCAGGGCGCAACACGTTCGAGGTCTCCACGCTGTGAACGGGCCGAGCTTCTCCTCGTCGGCGGAGGGCGGGGCGACACGGGATTTTCCCGCCCCGCGAACGTGTGGATGCGGCCGCCGCGCCGCCGCGCCAAACTGGTGGCATGAACACCGCCACGGACACTGCCAACGCTTCGCGGCGCGCTTCCCGCGCGGCGCCCTTGGCCTCCTTCGCCGCTGACATCCGGCGCGACCTCCTCGACCGGGAGCCCTTCACCTTCCGGCACCGCCTGCTCGGGCATCCGGCCCTGTCGCTGCAGAACCTCGGCCGGGCCATCCCGGCGCTGCCGGCGTCCCAGGTCTACTACTCGAGCGGCCGGCTCGAGCGCGGCGATGACTTCGACCGCGCCCACGTCGACCACGCCAATGGCCTGTCGATCGAGGAAACCATCGAGACCATCCGCACGTCCGACTCCTACATCATGGTGCGCGCCGCCGAAACCGATGCCTCGTTCCAGCCCCTGTTCCGCGAACTCGTCAGCGACGTGCAGGAACTGATGCGCGAGCGACGGGTCGGGCGCGTCGCCCATGGCGCCACCCTGTACCTCTTCATCGCCTCGCCCGGCAGCATCACACCGTTTCACATCGACCGCTATTCCACCATCCTGATGCAGTTCCAGGGCAGCAAGGAGGTGACCGTCTTCCCGGCCTGGGACGACCGGGTGATGCCCTCGACCGTGCGCGAAGGGTTCGTTGCGCATGCGGGGCCGCGCCCCATCTGGGACGCGCAGGCCGAGCCGCTCGGCACCACCTTCCGCTTTGCGCCGGGCGATGCGCTGCACATCCCGTTCGTCGCGGGCCACCATGTGCGCAACGGGCCGGGCGAGGTCTCCATCTCGATGTCGATCATCTTCAACACCGATGAGACGCGCCGCATGACGCAGGCCATGGTGCTGAACGAAAGGCTGCGCCGGCTCAATCTGGCCCCGGCGCCGGTGGGGCGCAACGCATGGCGGGACGGCGCCAAGGCGGCGCTGTGGGCCGCCGGCGCCCGCCTCGCCCGAGGCCTGCGGTAGCGGTCTCGCTGCGGTTCCCGGAACGCGGATGCCGCACGGCCGCGCGGGGGTTACGGTGCGGCGGCCGGGACACCGCCCTCTACCCTGTGTACGATGTCGGACGTCGCGATTCTGCCTCGCCCGTTCCGACCCGCCAACTGCATGGAAGCTGCGCCCCGACCTGCCGCCCTGACCGCCCTTCGCCACGCGACGGCAGCCTCCCATGGGGCCATTGAATCCCTGCTGCGCCTCGACGCGCAGATCGACCGTGACCGCTATGCCGCCATCCTGTGCGGCTTCGATGTTTTTCTGTCGGCCTGGGAGCCGGCGGTGATGTCGGCGCTTCCGGAGCGATTGCACGGCGGGTTCATGGCGCGGTCGCGCCGCGCATTCCTCCACCAGGACCTGGCCACGCTGGGTCTGGAACGCACCCCCGCTGCAGCCGCCGCGCTGCCGAACCTGCCATCGCGCGCCGCCGCGTTCGGCTCGATGTACGTCATCGAAGGCTCGGCGCTCGGCGGACAGGTGATCGCCCGGCAGCTGGCGGGCCGCTTCGGCGAGGGGAAAGGCACCGGCTCAGCCTATTTTCTCGGCTGGGGCGATCTGACGGGCCGCATGTGGCGCGAGTTTCGTGAGCAGCTCGAGATCGAGGTGGGTACCGACCCTGTCGATCTCGAAGCCGCCTGCGTCGCGGCCGTCCAGACCTTCGACGCCCTCGCTTCCACTGTACGGGCCCGACTCGATGAACCTCTTGTCCTCGCTGCCTGATCTCGACGATTGCGCCTCGGAGCCGATCCGGATCCCGGGGGCCATCCAGCCGCACGGCCGGATGGTCGTGCTGGATGCCGACGGGCGGGTCTGCGTGTACAGCGCCAACTGGCGGCGTGCCGAGGATGCGGCGCAGGCCGTGTCCGCGCTCGACCTGTCCCGGCTGGCCCCTCACGACGCCCCGATGGCGCTCGGGGACGTGCGGCTCGATGACGCGTCGTACACCGCGAGCGGACACGTCCGCGGCGGGCTGGTCATCGTCGAGTTCGAGCCGGCCTGGGCGCTCGGTGCGGAGCCGCCCATCTATTCGCTGGCGCGTCATTTTCTGCCCCGCCTCCAGGGCGCTGCCGACCTGTCCCGGCTCGTCGTCCTGGCCGTCGAGGAGATGAAGCGATTGACCGGTTTCGGGCGCTGCCTGCTCTACCGCTTCGACGACCACGGCCATGGCGAGGTGCTGGCCGAGGCCCTCGACCCTGGCTACGACTCGTACGCCGGCCACCATTTCCCCGCCTCCGACATCCCGCCCCAGGCGCGGGCGCTCTACTGCGAGAACCACATCCGCCTCATCGCGGACGCCAACTACCTGCCGGTGCCGCTGCTCGGCATCGACCCGGAGTGGCGCGCCGACCAGCTCGACCTGACCGGATCCAGCCTGCGCAGCGTGTCGCCTGTGCACCTGGAGTACATGCGGCACATGGGCACGCTGTCTTCCATGTCGGTGTCCATCGTGGTCCGCGGCCGACTGTGGGGCCTCGTCTCCTGTCACGACCATGCACCGCGGTACCTGGGCCTGCCGGTGCGCGTGGCGTGCGAGCACCTGGGCCGCTTGCTGTCCTTGCAGATCGAAGCCAAGGAGGACAGCGCAGACGTCGCCGTTCGCCACGAACTGCGTCGCCTCACGCTGGCCATCGTGTCGCACCTGGCGGACAGCGACGCATCGTTGCAGCGCCTGGTCGAAGAGCCGGCCGCCCTCATGAACCTGGCCGGCGCCTCGGGCGCAGCGGTGGTGCTCGACGAGGCGTGCTGGTCGGTCGGCAGCGTTCCGGACGAAACGACGATCCGCGAGATCGCCACCTGGGTGACTCGGCAGGACGACGTCGTTGTCGCCACTGATGAACTCCCCCGCGAGGTACCTGCCGCAGCCTCATCGTTGGCGGTGGCCGCCGGTGTGCTGGGCCTGTCGATCTCGCAGGTGCACCGGCACGTGATTCTCTGGTTCCGCCCTGAGATCCTGCAGACCATCCAGTGGGCTGGTGACCCCCGCAAGGAGGTCGGCGCAGGCCAGCGCATCCACCCGCGGCGCAGCTTCGCCAGCTGGCGCGAGACCATCCGCGGCCACTCGCTGCCCTGGTCGGCGACCCAGCTTGCCGCCGTCGGCGAGCTGCGGCAGGCGCTCATCGGCATCGTGCTCCGGCGAGCCCAGGAGCTGGCCGAGGCCGCTACCGAGCTCGGCAAGCTGAACAAGGAGCTCGAGGCTTTCTCGTACACCGTCTCGCACGACCTGCGGGCGCCGATGCGGCACATCTCCGGCTACGTCGACCTGGTGCTCGATACCGAGGGCAAGCAGCTCGGCGAACGGTCGCAGCGCTACCTGTCGCACGTGAAGGAAGCATCCCAGTACGCGGGGCAGCTGGTCGATGCGCTCCTGGAGTTCTCCCGCATGGGGCGCTCCGCGCTGCAGCGGCGTCCGGTGGACACGCAGGTGCTGGTGGCCGACCTGGTGCGCGAGCTCACCCGCCATGCCGGCGACCGGCAGGTGGAATGGGACATCGATGAACCGCTGCCGATGCTGCAGGGCGACCCCTTCCTGCTGCAGGTGGCCATCCGCAACCTGCTCGAGAACGCGCTCAAGTACACCCGCGACCGCGCCGTGGCGCGCATTCGCATCGAGGTGATCCGCCGCTCCGGGCAGTGCGGGCTGCAGGTGAGCGACAACGGCGCCGGCTTCGACATGGCCTATGTCGCCAAGCTGTTCGGCGTGTTCCAGCGCCTGCACCATTCCGAGGAGTTCCCCGGCACCGGCATCGGCCTCGCCAGCGTGCGGCGCATCGTCGAGCGACACGGCGGAGAGGTATGGGCGCACGGCGAACTGAACCGGGGCGCCACGTTCGGCCTGACCATTCCCGAGTTTTCCCAAGAAGGTGATTGAATGCTGAAACCCATCCTGCTGGTTGAGGATGACAAGCGCGACCTCGAACTGACGCTCGTCGCGCTTGAACGAAGCCAGCTCGCCAATGACGTCGTCGTCGTCCGTGACGGCGCGCTGGCGCTCGACTACCTCCTGCGCGAGGGCCAGCATGCCGATCGCATCGAGGGCAACCCCGCCGTCATCCTGCTCGACCTCAAGCTGCCCAAGGTCAACGGACTCGAAGTGCTGCGCGTCGTTCGCAGCACGCCTGCCCTGCGGAGCATTCCCGTCGTCATGCTGACCTCCTCGCAGGAGGAGTCGGATGTGCTGAAGAGCTACGAACTTGGCGTCAATGCCTACGTGGTCAAGCCGGTGGACTTCAAGCAGTTCGTCGCCGCGATTGCCGACCTGGGTGTGTTCTGGGCCGTGCTGAACGAGCCCCCGCCCGGCTCCACCAAGGCCAGCCGCCGGTATGAGTGAGCCGGCTGCGCTCCGGGTGCTGGTGCTCGAGGACTCGCGCTTCGACGCGGAGCTCCTCCGCGAGCATCTGTTGGCGGCGCACCCTGACGCCGAAGTCGTGTGGGCCGTCCATGGCGCGGCATACTTGGCAGCGCTGGCGTCACGCAGTTTCGACCTCATCCTGTCGGACTACGAGATTCCCGGCTACAGCGGCCTGGAAGCGCTCGCGGCGGCGCAGTCACTCGCCCCTCGCACGCCCTTCGTGTTCGTCTCCGGCGTGATCGGCGAGGACAACGCGGTCGAGATGATGAAGCGGGGCGCCACCGACTACGTGAGCAAGTCACGGCTCGATCGTCTCGCCTTCGTGATGGACCGCGCGCTGCGCGAGGCGGCCGAACGGGAGGGGCGCGAGCGCGCCGAAGCCCAGCTGCGCGTGGCCGATGGCGTCTATGGCCGCGTCGTCGATTCGCTTCAGAACTACGCGGTCATCCTGCTGGACGGTGAAGGTCGCATCCATGCCTGGAACCGCGCCGCCCGCGAGATCTTCGGTCATGACCGTGCGGCGATGCTCGGGCGCTCGGCCGAATGCCTGTTCACGGCCGATGACCAGGCAGCCGGCGTGTTCGCCGCCGAGCTGGCGCTGGCGCTCGAGGCCGGCAAGGCCGAGTGCGACCGCTGGATGCTGCGCGCCGACGGCTCGCGGCTGCGGGCCGAAGGCATCGTCTCGCCCCTCTTCGGAGACGACGGTGCGCCGTCGGGCTTCTGCAAGATCGTCCACGACGTGACGGCCGCCTACGAGCACGCTGCCGCGCTGCAGGCCGCCAAGGAAGAAGCGGAGCGCGCCAACAGGGCGAAGGACCGCTTTCTCGCGATGCTCTCTCACGAGCTGCGCACCCCGCTCACGCCCATCTCCGCCGCGGCGCATGCGCTGGAGCGCGTGGCGCAGGTGCCGGAGCGCTTTCGTCACCTGCTGCCCATGATCCGCCGCAACGTCGCCATCGAGTCGCGCCTGATCGACGACCTGCTCGACGTCACGACCATCGGGGCCGGCAAGATCCGGCTGCGCAAGCTGCCGGTGGACATGCACCAGCTGGTGCAGGACATCGTCGGCATGGTCCGGGAGTCGCTGGACGAGAAGGGCCTGGACCTGCGACTGGACCTCGCCGCGGCGCGTGCGCAGGTGCTGGGTGACGAGGCCCGCCTGCACCAGGTGGTCTGGAACGTGGTGCGCAACGCCGTGAAGTTCACGCCTGCCGGCGGCGCCATCACGCTGCGCACGGCGGACGAGGCGGGTTGCTTCGTCCTGTGCTGCAGTGACACCGGCGTTGGCATCGCTCCCGAAGCGCTGCCGCGCATCTTCGGCGCCTTCGAGCAGGAGGGCACCGGTGACGGTCACGGCGCCCCGGGGCTCGGTCTCGGGCTGGCCATTGCCGACGGTCTTGTGCAGGCGCATGGTGGCACCCTCACGGCGGAGAGCGACGGGCGAGGGCAGGGTGCGCGTTTCACGCTCCGCCTGCCGGCCCTGGATGCGACCGGATCGCCCGTCACCCCCCGATGCGACGGCGAGGCCGCGAGCCCGACGCCGCAAACGGATGCGGGCACGCAAGCCGCGGCCAACGCGCAGCCGCAGGCGGGACCGGCGCCGGCCGGGCACCGCATCCTGCTGGTCGAGGACAACCTCGACGCGGCCGACGCGCTGCGCATGGCGCTGGAGCCCTTGGGACACGTGGTGCTGCATGCCGCCACCTGCTCGGACGCCCTCTCGCTCGCCGCGCGCGAGCGCTTCGATGTGGTCGTCAGCGACCTGGGCCTACCCGATGGCAGCGGCATCGACGTCGGACGGGCGCTCGCCGGCCGGGCCCCGGTGATCGCGCTCACGGGCTACGGTCAGCCGGAGGACCTGCGCGACTCGGCGGCGGCCGGTTTCCATGGGCACCTGGTCAAGCCGGCCGACCCGCAGGTGCTGCACGAGACCATCCTGCAGGCGGCGCGCGCAGCGGCGTCACGCTGACGCGGCGCTGCCGCTGGGGCGAAGGCCGCGTCAGGCGCGGCCGTTCAGTGGGGGGAGGAAGCGGCGTAACCGTTCGGCGGCCAGCGGCTTCGGCAGCAGGAAGTCGATGCCGGCGGCCTCCAGGCGCTCGTGGTCCTCGGGGCGCGAGGCGGCGGTCACGGCGATCACGACCAGCTCGGTGCCCAGCTCGCGGCGCAGCTGGGCGGTGAAATCGGCTCCGTCCATGCCGGGCAGGGCGAAGTCCACCAGCACCGCAGCCGGCTGGAAGCCTGCCGCCTCGGCGAGTGCGGACTCGGCGTCGCCGTAGGCCTGGACGGTGTAGCCGTCGGCCTCGAGCAGGAGCGAGAACGCCTCGCGGATATCAGGGTCGTCCTCGAGGATGAGGACCCGTACGACTTCCTTGTCCATGGTCTCCCGTGCCGATTCAGCGATAGCCTTCCGGATTGGCGCTCTGCCAGCGCCACGCGTCCGCGCACATGTCGGCGAGGCCGCGACGCGCGGTCCAGTCGAGCACTTCCCGTGCTCGCGTCGGGTCGGCATAGCACTCGGCCACGTCGCCGGGGCGGCGGTCGACGATCTCGTGGGCCACCGGACGACCGCTGGCCGCCTCGAAGGCCTTGATCACTTCGAGCACGCTGTAGCCCTGGCCGGTGCCGAGGTTGACGGTCACCGAGGCGTCGCGGTCGATGAGGTGGCGCAGCGCGGCGACGTGGCCGTCGGCCAGGTCCATCACGTGGATGTAGTCGCGCACGCCGGTGCCATCCGGCGTGGCGTAGTCGCCGCCGAAGACCTGAAGCCGCGGCCGCTTGCCCACGGCCACCTGGGTGACGTAGGGCATGAGGTTGTTCGGGATGCCGCTCGGGTCTTCGCCGATGCGGCCGCTGGGATGGGCACCCACGGGGTTGAAGTAGCGCAGGTAGGCCACCTTCCACTGGGGCGTGCAGCGCTCCAGCTCGCGCAGCAGTTCCTCGCCCATGAGCTTGGTGGTGCCGTAGGGGCTGGTGGCCGCCAGGGGCGAGTCCTCGGTGATGGGCAGGCGCTCCGGCTGGCCGTAGACCGTGGCCGAGGAGCTGAACACGATGCGGTGCACGCCGTGGTCCTGCATGGACTGCGCCACGGTGACCAGCCCGCCGATGTTGTTGCGGTAGTAGGCGAGCGGCATGCGGGTGGACTCGCCCACCGCCTTGAACGCGGCGAAGTGCACCACCGCGTCGATCGCATGTTGATCGAACACCCGGTCCATGGCCGCCTTGTCGGTGACGTCGGCTTCGACGAACACGGGCGTCATGCCGCCGAGCTCGGCCAGGCGCTCCAGCACGCGCGGCGAGCTGTTGGAGAAGTTGTCGACCCCGACGACGTCGAACCCGGCCGCATGGAGGGCAAGCCAGGTATGGGAGGCGATGTAGCCGGTGGCACCGGTGAGCAGGATGCGAGCCATGAAGGGTTCTTGAAGGGGCTGAAGGTCGTGGGACGGGCGGTGCTGCGCCGCGATGATAGGGCCGGCCCCATGACAGGCGCATCCCCCTCGATGAATGCCCCCAGGGTTCGCCTCGGGCGTTCAGGCCCCACCCTACAATCGCCGGATGCTCAATGCCATCACCTCCTCGCTCGGCTCCGCGGCCATGGAGCGCATCACCCTGCTGCTCAACCATGTGATCGCCGCGGAGACGGTCGCGACCGACCGCCTCCGGCCGCACGCCGGGCGCACCATCCAGTTGCACTGGACGGGCTGGCCGTCGCTGCTGCCGGCGCCGCCCGTGGTGGCCTTCGCCGTCACGCCGGCCGGACTGCTGGAATGGGCTGGCGAAACGCCGCCCGCCGCGCCCGACCTGCGCGTCTCCCTCGACGCGTCCAACCCGGCCCGCCTGGCCGCGCAATGGTTCGCCGGCGAGCGCCCGAGCGTCAACATCGAAGGTGATTCCGCCTTCGCGGCCGACGTGAGCTGGCTCATCGAGAACCTGCGCTGGGACATCGAGGACGACCTCGCCCGCATCATCGGCCAGGGCCCGGCGCACCAGCTGTCGCGGGCGGCCGGCGCGCTGTCGTCGGGCTTCACCTTCGCCGCTCGCCGCTTGCAGGACCTCGTCGCCCGCGGCGGCCCGCGATGAGGCACATCGCCCGGCTCCTCTACATCATCGTCACGGTTCTTCGCTACGGCCTTGACGAGGTGGCGCTGTCGGGCTTCCGGCAGCCGTGGGTCCGGGCCTTCGTGAAGGTGGTGACCGTCGGGCGCCGCCTGCATGCGCCGCCCGGCCAGCGCCTGCGCGAGGCGCTGGAGCGGCTGGGCCCGATCTTCGTCAAGTTCGGCCAGGTGCTGTCGACCCGCCGTGACCTGCTGCCCGATGACATCGCCGACGAACTGGCACGCCTGCAGGACGACGTACCGCCGTTCCCGGCCGCCGTGGCCCGCCAGCTGGTGGAGCGGGCCTTCAACCGGCCGATCGAAGCCATCTTCGCCACCTTCGAGGCCGAGCCGGTGGCCAGCGCCTCCATCGCGCAGGTGCACTTCGCCACCTTGAAGGACGGCCGCGAGGTGGCCGTGAAGGTGCTGCGTCCCGGCATGCTGGCCGTCATCGACGACGACATGGCCCTGCTGCGCACGCTGGCCCGCTGGATCGAGCGCCTGTCCGTCGATGGCAAGCGCCTCAAACCGCGCGAGGTGGTGGCCGAGTTCGACAACTACCTGCACGACGAGCTCGACCTGGTGCGCGAGGCCGCCAACGGCGCCCAGCTGCGACGCAACATGGAGGGGCTCGGCCTGCTGCTGGTGCCCGAGATGATCTGGGATTACTGCACCCAGACGGTCATCGTGATGGAGCGCATGAAGGGCGTGCCCATCAGCCAGACGCAGCGCCTGCGCGACGCCGGCGTCGACATCCCGAAGCTCGCCCGCGACGGCGTGACGATCTTCTTCACCCAGGTGTTCCGCGACGGGTTCTTCCACGCCGACATGCACCCGGGCAACATCCAGGTGAGCGTGGACCCGGCGAGCTTCGGCCGCTACATCGCGCTCGACTTCGGCATCGTGGGCACGCTGACCGAGGTCGACAAGGACTACCTCGCGCAGAACTTCATCGCCTTCTTCCGCCGCGACTACAAGCGCGTCGCCGAGCTGCACATCGAAAGCGGCTGGGTGCCGCCGGGCACGCGGGTCGACGAGCTCGAAGGCGCCATTCGGGCGGTGTGCGAGCCGCACTTCGATCGGCCGCTCAAGGACATCTCGCTCGGCCAGGTGCTGCTGCGCCTGTTCCAGACCTCGCGCCGCTTCAACGTCGAGATCCAGCCGCAGCTCGTGCTGCTGCAGAAGACGCTGCTCAACGTCGAGGGGCTGGGCCGCCAGCTCGATCCCGAGCTCGACCTGTGGAACACGGCCAAGCCCTTCCTGGAACGTTGGATGAACGAGCAGGTGGGCTGGCGCGGCCTGCTCGAAGGCATCAAGAAGGAAGGGCCGCGCTATGTGCAGCTGCTGCCCGAACTGCCCCGCCTGCTGCACCAGGCGTTGCAACGCCCTGCACGAGACGACCATGCCCTCTTGCTGCGCATGGTGTCGCAGCAGCGCCGAACCGAGCGGCTGCTGATCGCCCTGATCTCGGCGATGCTCGGCGTGGCAGGCGGCGCGGGCCTCATGTGGTGGCTGGTCCGCGGACCGGCGTGGGGTTGAGGGCGAGCGGCATCGGTGCCGAGCCCACCCGGGGCGCCGGCGGCCGCGCCGCATAGCGCACGAAGCGCAGGCTGATGCCCAGGCCGCGGCCGTCGAGTCCCGTGCCGGCTTCCACGTCGGCGCCATGCAGCTCGGCGATGCGGGCCACGAGCGACAAGCCGATGCCGCTGCCCCGCCCGGGCGTGCCCGGCACGCGGTAGAAGCGATCGAACAGGCGGGCCAGCTCGCCGGACGGCACGCCGGGCCCGTCATCGCGCACCGCCAGTTCCACACACCAACCCGTGCCGCAGGGCACCCGGCGGCAGGCCACCTGGATGCGCGAGCCGGGCCCGCTGTAGCGTTGCGCGTTGTCCAGCAGGTTGCGCAGCAGCACGCCCAGCGTGTCCACGTCCACCGGCAGGGCGCACGCCTCGGCATCGAGCTGCAGGCGCTGGCGCGCCTGGCGGGCGGATGCATCGAAGTCCTGCACCACCATCTCGACGATCTCGTGCAGGGCCACCTCCGGCTGGGTGTCGCTGGGCGAGGCGTCGAGGCGGGCCGAGTCGAGCAGCTGCTCGGTCAGCCGCGACGCGCGCTCGATCCCGCAGAGCAGGGGCTCGGCCGAGGCGCGGCTTTCCTCGAGCGTGCGGGCGGACTGCACCAGGCGCGCCTGCGTCGTGAGCACGGCCAGCGGGGTGCGCAGTTCGTGGGCCGCGTCGGCGAGGAAGCGCCGCTCGCCGCGCAGCGCGGTGTCCAGCTGGCCGAGCAACTGGTTGAAGCCCTCGACGAGCGGCCGCAGTTCCTGCGGCAGCCCCGCCATGGGCAAGGGCTGCAGGTCGAGCGCGGCCCGGGAGTCGAGCGCGCGCCGAACGGTGAGCACCGGCCGGAGCATCCAGCAGATCGTCCACCACGACACCGTGCCCAGCAGCACCATCGCCAGCAGCGCCACGGCCAGGCTCCCGCCGAACCAGGAAGACAGCTCCGCATCCAGCGTGCGCTGCGACTTGGCGACCTGCACCTGCACCTCGCCCGAGGCGTCGCTGATGGTGTAGACCCGCCACGGCTGGCCGCCGGCTTCCGATTTCCCGAGCCAGTCCGGCACGTCGAAGCGCACGGGGACCCATGGCACCTCGGGCGCATCGGCCGAGCGCAGGATCACGTGGCCGTCGCGATGCCACACCTGGTAGCTGAGGTGCTCCTCGCGCATCGGCACCGCGTCGGGCAGCCGAAGGGGCCGGCCAGCGGCGGCCGGCCCCATGCTGGCCGGCACGGAGCGGAGGATCTGCTGCCCCACGGACTGCATCATGGTGTCCCAGTGGCCCGATTGCTGCTGCGCCATCTGCACCACCATGCAGCCGATCCAGATGGCCCAGACGATGCCGATGGCCAGCATCAGGCTGATGAGCAGGCGCACCCGCAGCGATCGGATCGTCCACAGCTTGATCATCGTGCGTCTCCCATGCGGTAGCCGTGCCCGTGCACGGTGGTGATCAGTTCGTCGCCGAGCTTCTTCCGCAGCTGGTGCACATAGACGGCCACGGTGTTGCTTTCGATGGCGCTCTCGCCGCCGTACACCGCTTCCTCCAACTGCGCGCGGGTGACGACGCGGCCCGCACGTTCCATCAGCGCCATGAGGGTGCGGTACTCGTGCACGCTCACGGAGACGGGTTCGCCATCGCGCGTCACCGCGCGGCGGGCCGGGTCCAGGCGCACCGACCTCACCACCAGTTCGGGGGCGACGCGGCCCTGGGCACGACGCAGCACCGCGCGCAGCCGGGCGCTGAGTTCATCGGGCTGGAAGGGCTTGACCAGGTAGTCGTCGGCGCCGGCGTCCAGACCTTCGATGCGGTCGCTCAGCTTGTCGCGGGCCGTGAGGATGAGCACCGGCGTGGTGTCGTAGCGCTCGCGCATGCCGCGCAGCACCTGGAGTCCCGAGCCGCCGGGCAGGCCGAGATCGAGCAGCACGGCCGCGTAGCCGTGGTCGCCGAGGGCCAGTCGGGCGGCCGGGGCGTCGGTCGCCGCGTCGACGCGATAGCCCTCGCGTTCGAGGCCCGCCTGGACGGCGGCCCCGAGCATTGCATCGTCTTCGACCAGGAGCAGTTGCATGGGCGTGCGTGTGAAGTGAGTGCCGAGGCAGAACCGCAGTGTGCGGACGAGCCATTAAAAACTTCTTAATGGCGCCGCCGCACGATGCGGCACGAACACGGATTCAGGAGAGGGCGATGATCGAGTTGAACCTTCCGGGATGCAAGCTCCCGCGCGATGCGGGCAGGCAGTCGGGGAGCCTGCCGGGCTGGGCCCGCCTGTGGCCCCGGCGCCCCCAGCCTTTCGCGCCCGGGTCGGAAGGGCCGACCCTTACGTCCGCCGCGACGCCCGGCGTGGTCGCGACCCGGCCGGTGGCCCCGGAATGCGAGATCGACCGGGCCGCCCGCGAGGCTTGGCGGGATCCCGTGCAATACCGCCGGGAGCTGTTGCCGGCCGGATCGCGTGAGCGCCGCGTGCTGGACGAAGCCGCTGCCCGGTCCCGGTGGAGCCGATCGTTGTCTCCTGGGCAGGCACGCGGCGTGGCCCTGGGCGAGGCCAGCGGGGCGGTCGCCGCCTGCGTCGTCGAGCTGTCGGCGGGCCCCGGTGGCGTCGTGGTGGCGCGCATCGTGGCCGCCGTGGACTGCGGCGCGGTGATCGACCTCGACCTGGCGGGCCAGGAGGTGCGCGAGGCGCTGACGAGCGCGCTGTGGGCCGACGACGCGTCGCACGACATCATGGCCGGCGAGGTGAGGGTGGAGGTCTGGTGGGTCTGCAGCGACGCCCCCTGCACCGACCGCGCTGCCGCGGCCCGTTCGGCCCTGTCGCCGGCCCTCGAAAACGCCTTGCAGGCGTTGCGCCTGGATGCGCTGCGCCTCGAAGCCCTCGAACGCGTGGGCGGCATGCCGCGCGCCATGGCGCCGGCGAACCGCTGACGGCGCCCGCAGGCAGCTCACGCAGATCGGGGACCGCTCGTCGCAACCGACTTCGCGCTGCCCGGAACCCGGTCCACAGTGACATCGCCCCGGCCCACGAGGCCGGCCGACGTACTCAGGAGAATCCGATGAAGACCTTGTCCAAGACCCTCTCCTTTGCCCAGATGATGGTCAGGGCGCAGCAGCGCCACGAGCACCGGGGCGGCCGTCCGCCCGCAGCCGCCCTGGCCTCGCCCCAGAACGAAGCGGCGCCAACCCGCCCGCCCAAGGGCGAGCCGGCGCGCTTCGGCTGGTTCCTTCTCACTCCCCGGTTGTGAGCCCCGAGGGCCGTCGGGCTCAACGCGCCTCGTACACCGTGATGGTGACGCGGCCGAGGCCCGGGGCGATGGTGCCCACGTATCGACCCCGGTTGAGCGCATCGTGGGCGCCGTCCGTGCGCGCCTCGAAGCCCACGGCGGTCAGCGAGCCCGAGGCGAAGTCACCGCAGTTGCGCACCACCACCGTCTCCCCGTTCGCGGCCGTCACGGTGTAGCGCGCCTCGATCTGCAGCTCGCCGGCCACCGTCAACTGGTGGTCCGCCCCACCCGGATCGACGGCTCCGCTGCCCAGGGCGCCGCTGTGGGTCCCGCCGGTGATGGGAATGATGTTGCGTCGTCCGCGCTTGGACTCGCCCACCGTCTGCGAACTGCCGATGCTTACCCGGGCCTGCAGCACCTGGCTGCCTTGCGCGGTGCCCGCTGGCGGCGGGCCGCAGTTCCAGGCTTGCTGGGGCAGGGAAGGGTCCGCCGGAACGCGCACGACGGGATCGCCTGGCGGCGCCGTGGCCGAGACCTCATGCACCGACAGGCGGATGCCCTGGGGCGTCACCTGCCGCCGTCCCACATAGGTGCCGCGGTTCAGCCACTGCCAAGCACTGGCGGAGGGTGCCTCGAACTCCGCAACGAAACGGATGTCGGCCCCATCCGCCACGCCGCAGGTGCGCAGGTAGATCAGCGTCTGGTCCGGTGCGCGCAGGGTGTAGCGGGCTTCCTGCTCGACCGCACCGCTTGGCAGCAGGAGTTCGAAGTCGAGCGCGCCAGGCAGCACGCTGCCCGTCAGGCCTCCGCCGGCGAGCGTGCCTCCCTGTGTGCGAGTGACATGGCGCTGCCCATACGGCGTCGCGCCGACCCGGCGTGGCGGATCAGCCGCGAGCGTGGTGGTGAACACGGCCGCGCCGCGGGCCGGGTCCGGAATGCCGCCAGGCAGCCCGCACGTCCAGCTCGGGTCAGGCACGATGGTGTGCGCCGAAGGCACTGGCTCGCATCCGTCGCAAGGCGGGGTCGGCTCGCCTTCCAGCCGCAGGCGGGCGACCGTGAAGGTTTCGAGCGCGTTGCTGGCGTTCACCGTGAACTGCAGCGCCACCGGCCCGGTGACGTCCCCGAGTTCGAACACGGCCGCCCCCGAGGCGCTCGCCGTCGATTCCAGGGTTCGCGTCTGGCCGGCGATCGTCGCGGTGATGGTGGCCGCCTCGCCCGCATCGAGTCCGCTCGTGGCGCGTTCCACCGTGACGCGAAGGCGGCCGTGCCCGGTGGTGTCGATCGCCGGGCCGGTCAATCGCCCGGGGCCGCTGCCGCCGCGAAGGCGAGCGCCGTAGCTGCCGGTGGAGACGCTCCCGCTGGCTGCGTACGGGCCGAGTCCGGTGGCAAAGGCCTGTTCGGCCAGCACCGCGGTGAGCGCTGGCTGTGACGAGGCCATGAGGAAGGCCGCTGCGCATGCCGTCGGCAGCCAGCGGGAGAGCAGGTGGTTCATGAGCTTGCCTTCATGCAACGAAGAGGGGCGCCCGGCGCGGGTGTGCCGGAGCGCCGATGGGACGCCTGCGCGTGCGCCGTGGGGCTGCCGTCGGCGGTTCGGCGCAGGAGCGCGACGAATCAGCGGCTGCAGGCGTCGGCCGGCAAGCCCGGCGTGACCTGGGTGCTGAACACCTTCCAGGCATCGTCCGAGGGCCGGCCAAAGCTGGTGCTGGTGCAGTAGCCGTGGCCGCAGGCCAGGCTCGCAAGGCCCACCACGACACCCCCATTGCAGTTGCGGTACTGCTTGTTGTTGGACGACAGGAACGACCAGGTGGTGGTCGGGGTGCCCGTGCAGCCGTTGAGCTCCGCCCACTTCTGGAAGCTCGCGTTGGCCGACAGGTGGGTGACGGTCTGACCGGCCACCGAACTGGTGCCGCCGTTGTAGCGAACCAGCAGGTCGCGTGTGCCGGCGTACTCCAGCACCGAGATGGGCCGCGAGGGCGCGCACACATAGTCCTGCGGGCTGCTGTGCAGGTGGAAGACCACGGGCGCGGCCGCGGCGAAGAAGTCGGCCTCAGTGCAGGCCATCTTGTGCGAGAAGCCGCCGCCCAGCGAGGTTCCACTGATGTAGACCCGGTTCGGCGCGATGCGCACGCGGGCGGAGACATGGTCGACGATCGCCTTCATCAGGCCCGTGTCGTCGACACCGGCGTTGAACCCCGCGACGTTCCAGGCGTTGTCGACCCCGTCCGGGTAGGCCACGACGAAACTGCGGGCGTTGTCGGCGGTGGTGTCCCAGCCGCTGTCGGACTGCTGCGCCGAGGCGCTGCTGCCCAGGCCGTGCAGGCTCAGCACGACCGCGGCCGGGGTGGTCAGGTTGCGCGGGATGTGCAGGCGGTAGCTGCGCGTCAGACCACCGTGTGACACGGTGAAGCTGTGGTTGCCGGCGGCCAGCGTGCTCGTGTTGCAGACGGCGGCCTGCGAGTGTGTGGCCGGCAGCACGAGCAGTGCGGACAGGGCGAGGGCGCTTGCCGCGGCAAGGCGTGTGAGGGGCGTGTGCATGGACATGTCTCCAGGAGGATTTGCCGCTCTGTGGGCGGCGTGGTCGCGTCGGCCAAGTCACTGGGCCGCCCGCGGGCCGAGCGCCGCGAGCGCAGGCGCCGCGGAGCTCGAGGCGCGGCCTGACTGTAGGAAGCGCACGTGGGGCGGTCTTTCAGGATCGTGCGCACCGCGGCGCACGATGGTGACGGCCCGCAGCGGCGGCGACCGTGCGTTCAGCGCTGTTCGCGCAGCTCGCGGGGAGAGCGACCGAGGACACGCCGACAGACAGCCGCGAAGTGGCTCTGGCTGGAGAAGCCGACCGCGAGGGCGACCTCGGCGATGGACAGCGAGGTACCGCTGAGCAGCGTGTGCGCACGAATCAGCCGCTCGCGCAGCACATGCTGGTAGGGGCTGCGCCCCACGGTGTTCTGGAACAGGCGACAAAAGTGATAGCGACTGAGGCCCGCCTCGCGCGCCAGATCGGCCAGGCCGATGCTGTCGGCCAGGTGGATGCGAATGTAGTCCTCGACCCGCCGCAACTGGGCGACGGCCAGCACCGCCCCGGCCTCCCGGCGATCGTCGGCGAGCCGCCCGAAGCGGCGGTGCGCGTAGGCTGCAAGCCCGAGGGTCAGGCTGTCGGTGAAGAGCTTGCCCTGCGGGCACCCGGCGTGCACCTCCTTCCAGAGCGCGAGGATGAGGGCGGCCAGGTCGGGATCGGTGAACCGGGGCGTGCCGTCCAGCGTGTCGCGGGCGAAGCGGGCGTCGCCGCCGTCCACGGCGACCAGCCGCGCGGGGTCCAGCTCGACCGAGATGAGGGTGGCCTCGCTCGCCTTCCACTGCGCCGAGGTGATTTCCCGGCGGCCGCTGTAGCACATCATGTCGAAGGCACGGTACTCGGTGCTGCTGTCGTCCAGGCCCATGCGCAGGCGGGCGGAGGCCCGTCCCTGGCACATCAGCGTGAGGATGGGATGGTCGGCGCGAACGTGTCGGTCGTGCACCTCGGCCGGCATCCGGTAGCGCACGATGCGCACGCCCGTCCAATGGGCCAGGTTCTCGGGGCGGTAGGCCGGCTCCGTCGCGAGGGGGGCCAGCCGGTCGGACTTCGAGACCCAGATGTGGTGGTCCTGCATGGTGCGCGCCGCGTGGGCCCGGGGGTGGGCTGACGATGCTGCGCGTCGCCCGGGCCCCTCACCATCCGGGCGTCTCCGGTTGACGGTGCCCGCCGTTCTGGGGGGTGCGACACGCCATGTCGAAATATTCGACGCCCGTGCGTTGGCGCCACGGTATGGCACACCGCTTGCGGGGATAATGCCGCCCACTTCGATTTCCGTCGGACCCCGCGCCAAGCGCTCCTGGAGACACCTTCCCCATGCTGCTGACCCTGGTCTTCCTCTACCTGCTCGTCACCATCGGCATCGGCCTGTGGGCGGCCAAGCGTGTCAAGAACACGGCCGACTTCGCCATCGCCGGGCGGCATCTGCCCCTCGTGATGATCATCACGACCACCTTCGCCACCTGGTTCGGCTCCGAGACGGTGCTGGGCATTCCGGCGAAGTTCGTCGAAGGCGGCTTGGGCGCCATCGTGGAAGACCCGTTCGGTGCGGGCACCTGCCTCGTGCTGGTGGGCCTGTTCTTCGCGGCCAAGCTGTACCGCATGACGCTGCTCACGATCAGCGACTACTACCGCGAGCGCTACGGGCGCGGCGTCGAGCTGGTGTGCTCGCTGATCATCATCCTGAGCTACCTCGGCTGGGTGTCGGCGCAGGTCACTGCGCTCGGGCTGGTGTTCAACCTGCTGTCCGCCGGTGCCATCAGCATTCCGGTGGGCATGGTGATCGGCACGGTGTCCATCCTGGCCTACACCCTGTTCGGCGGCATGTGGTCGGTGGCAGTGACCGACTTCCTGCAGATGATCATCCTGGTGGTGGGCCTGAGCGTGATCGCCCTGTTTGCGGCTGAACAGGCGGGCGGCGCCGACAAGGTGATCGCGCTGGCCTCCAGCCGCGACCTGTTCAAGTTCTGGCCCGAGCCGACCTTCACCCAGATCGCCTTCTTCATCGCCGCGGCGATCACGATGATGCTCGGGTCGATTCCGCAGCAGGACGTCTTCCAGCGCGTCATGTCGGCCAACAGCATCCAGGCCGCCACGCGCGGGCCCGTCATCGGCGGCGTGGCCTACATCCTGTTCGCCTTCGTGCCGATGTTCCTCGTCACCAGCGCGCTCATCATCATGCCGGAGCAGGCCGCCACCCTCATCAAGGAGGACCCGCAGAAGGTGCTGCCCACGCTGGTGCTGGAGCACATGCCGTTCGCCATGCAGGTCATCTTCTTCGGTGCCTTGCTCTCGGCACTGAAGTCCACCGCCTCGGCCACCCTGCTCGCGCCGTCGGTCACCTTCGTCGAGAACATCTGGCGCCAGTTCTTCCCGCGCATCAACGACCGTCAGGAGCTCTTCACGATGCGGGTGGCCGTGCTCGTGTTCAGCGCCTGCGTCTGCGCCTACGCCATCGCCCTGGAGGGCACGCCCATCTACGACATGGTGTCCGGCGCCTACCAGGTGACGCTCGTCGGCGCGGTGGTGCCACTCGCCTTCGGCCTGTACTGGAAGCGGGCCACCACCCAGGGCGCGGTGACCTCCATCGTGCTCGGCATCGGCACCTGGCTGGTGCTGCTGAACACCGCGCTCGGCGAGGCGTTCCCGGCCCAGTTGGCCGGCTTTGCGGCGGCCATCGTGGGCATGGTGGCGGGTACCTTGGCGCCCCAGGTTCTTGCGAATCGGCACGGCGGCCACAATCTGTTGGCCGGCGCCGAGAAGGCCTGATACCCGTGGCCGGGCGCGCGCATGCCGGAGCACCGGAAGGTGCCCCGGGGGACTATAATTTTCTGTTTTGAATCAAAGGCTTAGCCATGCCAATCTACGCCTATCGCTGCGAAGCCTGCGGACACGCCAAGGATGTGCTGCAGAAGATCTCCGATCCCGTGCTGACGGTCTGCCCCGCTTGCGGGGCGTCGGCGTTCCAGAAACAGGTGACGGCGGCCGGTTTCCAGCTCAAGGGTTCCGGCTGGTACGTGACCGACTTCCGCGGCGGTGCCTCCACCGCCACCCCGCCGCCGGCCGAAGGCGGCAGCGCCCCGGCGCCCGCGGCTTCTCCGGCGCCGGCAGCGGCGGCGGCCCCGGCGGCCGCCAGCCCGGCGCCCGCGCCGGCCGCACCGAGCCCGGCCCCGAAGACCGGCTCCTGACGCCGTCGCCGCGCCCTCCCAAGGAACCTCTTGAAAAAATACCTCCTCGCCGGCCTGCTGGTCTGGATGCCGCTGACCATCACGCTGTGGGTGCTGTACTCGGTGCTCGGCCTGATGGATGGCCTCTTCGGCAGCGTCATCACGGCCGCGCAGGCGGTGCTGCCGTGGGGCCCGGTGCGCGACGTCCTCGAAGGCCTGCGCCGCATTCCCGGGCTGGGCGTGATCGTCATGGCCGTCGGCCTGCTGCTGACGGGCATGTTCGCCACCAACATCTTCGGCCAGTGGGCGCTTCGCCAGTGGGACCGGGTGCTGAGCAACATCCCGATCGTCAAGTCGATCTACAACTCGGTCAAGCAGGTGTCGGACACGCTGTTCTCGAGCAGCGGCAATGCATTCCGCGAGGCGGTCCTGTTGCAGTACCCGCGCCAGGGATCGTGGACCATCGCCTTCGTCACCGGCAAGCCGGGCGGCGAGGCCGCCGTCCACCTGAGCGGCGACTACTTGAGCGTGTACGTGCCCACGACACCGAACCCCACGTCCGGCTTTTTCCTCATGGTGCCGCGCGCGGACGTCATCGAGCTGAAGATGAGCGTCGACGAGGCGCTGAAGTACGTCATCTCGATGGGTGTGGTCGCGCCGCCGATGCAGCAGACGGCCTTGCCCGAGAATCACATCCACGTGACATGAACGGCGCGGCCTCGAACCCTGGCATGAGCCCGGCCTGACCCTCCGCCACCGAACCACCCCATACCCCGCCGCTGGCGCCGTGCCCGCAGCGAAGACCCAGACCCTGGAGAGACCTATGAGAACAACGTATTGCGGGCTCGTGAGCGAAGCCCTGATGGACCAGACCGTCACCCTGATGGGCTGGGCGCACCGTCGCCGTGACCACGGCGGCGTGATCTTCATCGACCTGCGCGACCGCGAAGGCCTGGTGCAGATCGTCTGCGACCCCGACCGTGCCGCGATGTTCAAGGCCGCCGAAGGCGTGCGCAACGAGTTCTGCCTGAAGATCGTGGGCAAGGTGCGTGCGCGCCCGGCCGGCACCGAGAACGCCAACCTCACGAGCGGCAAGATCGAGGTGCTGTGCCACGAGCTCGAGGTGCTCAACCCCAGCATCACCCCGCCCTTCCAGCTCGACGACGACAACCTCTCCGAGACCACGCGCCTGACCCACCGCGTGCTGGACCTGCGCCGCCCGGTGATGCAGAAGAACATGATCCTGCGCTACCGCGTGGCCATGGAGGTGCGCAAGTTCCTCGACGCGAACGGCTTCATCGACATCGAGACGCCGATGCTCACCAAGAGCACGCCCGAAGGCGCGCGCGACTACCTGGTGCCGAGCCGGGTGAACGAGGGTGAGTTCTTCGCCCTGCCGCAAAGCCCGCAGCTCTTCAAGCAGCTGCTGATGGTGGCCGGCTTCGACCGCTACTACCAGATCACCAAGTGCTTCCGCGACGAGGACCTGCGCGCCGACCGCCAGCCCGAGTTCACCCAGATCGATATCGAGACGAGCTTCCTCAGCGAGGAAGAGATCCGCGCCATGTTCGAGGACATGATCCGCAAGGTCTTCAAGAGCGCGATCGACGTCGACCTGCCGGCCTACCCGGTCATGAAGTACGCCGAAGCCATGCACCGCTTCGGTTCGGACAAGCCCGACCTGCGCGTCAAGCTCGAGTTCACCGAACTCACCGACGTCATGAAGGACGTCGACTTCAAGGTGTTCTCGACGCCCGCCACCACCCCGGGCGGCCGCGTGGCCGCGCTGCGCGTGCCGGGCGGCGGCGACATGAGCCGCGGCGAGATCGACGGCTACACCGAGTTCGTCAAGATCTACGGCGCCAAGGGCCTCGCCTGGGTCAAGGTCAACGACGTGGCCAAGGGCCGCGAAGGCCTGCAGAGCCCGATCGTCAAGAACCTGCACGACGCGGCGCTGAACGAGATCCTCGCCCGCACGAAGGCCGCCAACGGCGACCTCATCTTCTTCGGTGCCGACAAGGAGAAGGTGGTCAACGACGCGCTGGGCGCGCTGCGGGTGAAGATCGGCCACAGCGAGTTCGGCCGTTCGCATGGCCTGTTCGACGACGTCTGGGCGCCGCTCTGGGTGGTCGACTTCCCGATGTTCGAGCGTGACGACGAAGCCGGCCGCTGGAACGCCGTGCATCACCCGTTCACCGCCCCGAAGGACGGCCATGAGGACTACATGGACAGCGATCCGGGCAAGTGCATCGCCAAGGCCTACGACATGGTGCTCAACGGCTGGGAACTGGGCGGCGGCTCGGTGCGTATCCACCGGGCCGAGGTGCAGAGCAAGGTGTTCAGCGCACTGAAGATCGGCCCCGAGGAAGCCCAGCTCAAGTTCGGCTTCCTGCTGGACGCGCTGCAGTACGGCGCCCCGCCGCACGGTGGCCTGGCCTTCGGTCTCGACCGCCTCGTCACGCTGATGACCAAGGCCGAGAGCATCCGTGACGTGATCGCCTTCCCGAAGACGCAGCGCGCCCAGTGCCTGCTGACGCACGCACCGAGCCCGGTGGACGAGAAGCAGCTGCGCGAACTGCACATCCGGTTGCGCAATCCGCAGGCCGCGAACGCCTGACGGCCCGGGCCCGGGTGGGTGCCATAGCACTCGCCGGGGCTCGAGGGTGCCGCCTGCCGTGCAGGGGCGGCTGATCAGCCCGCCGGCTCGCGCGCCATCGCCTTGAAGAAGGTGTAGCAGAAGCTGCCATCGGGTTCGGCCGTGCGGTGCAGGGCCTGGATGCCGGCGTCGAAACGCTCCGGTGAGATGAGCGCGCCGGCCAGCGCGGCCTCGCGCACGCCTTCGATCATCGGGATGAAGGTGCGGCGGGTGAACCCCTCGACCCAGCCGGGATGGCTGGCGTCGGCATAGGCGGTGCGGGCGGCGACGAGCGGCCTTTGGAACCCGGCGTCGTTCAGCAGCGCGTGCAGCTGTCGCCCGATCAGTGCATTGCCACCGGCACGCTGCTGAAGGCTTGCCTGGCAGGCGATGGCCTCCCGCGCCGCGTGGCTGTCCGGGTGGAAGCAGGTGGTGCCGTGGTCACCCTCGATGACGGTGATGCTGCCGCCCGGGCGCAGCACCCGTCGCAGGCCGCGCAGCGCGCTCACCGGGTCCGGCAGGTGTTCGAGCACGAAGCAGACGAAGACGTGGTCGAAGCGCCTCGACGTCCAGGGCAGGGCGAGGATGTCGGCCTGCTCGAACGTCACGCCTGACACGCCCGCCCGCTTGCAGCGCTCGCGCGCCGCGGTGAGCGAGTCGGCCGACAGGTCGATCGCCGTGATGCGGGCGCCGTGGTGCCGGCGTGCCAGTTCCACGGTCTGCGCGCCCACGCCGCATCCGGCTTCCAGCACGTCGGTGCCCTCGGCGTAGTGAGTGCCGCCATGAAGCAGCTCCGCCAGGGTGCGCGCCTGGTCGCCAAGGCGCTGGGTTTCGGTCGGCGCGTAGCCGTGCACGTAGTCGATGTCCATGGATCGCTCCGGGGTCGTGGATTCGGTGCGGAGTCTGCGGCGCCGCGCCCCGGCCGTCTGGAACGAAATTGCGGCCGTTCGTGAAACCGTGCCGCGCGGCGCCGTGCAGTCAGGGAATACCCGGGGTCCTCCCGCCCCCTGCGGTTACCGATATCAGCATCGAGAAGCCCGTCCCCTCGGGGTGCTGCGCCCGGCGCAGGTGCACCGTCGCCGAGGCGTTTGATTCCCTGTCATCGATCGAAAGCACTGCATGAATTTCGCTGCCCTCGGCAACATGAGCATCTCCCGTCGCCTGTCGGTCGGCTTCGGCGTCGTGGTGAGCCTGCTGGCCGTGCTGACCGCCGTGTCGGTCGTCAGCATGCGCGACACCCGACACCGGGTGCTCACCATCAACGAGCAACTGCGCCCGAAGATCGACCGCGTGGTGCAGATGAAGCAGCAGGTGAACCAGTCGGCCATGTCGATGCGCAACCTCGGCATCCTGACCAGCCCTGAAGACCTGGAAAAGGAGTTCAAGCAGCTCACCGCCGCCTACGAGACCTACGACCGCCTCGCGCAGGACTTTGCCGCCACGGCCGATGCCGCGGAGAAGGCGCAGCTCGCCAAGCTCGCCCAGGACCGCCAGGCCGCGGCCTCGGTGTTCCAGGCCGCGGTGAAGCAGGCGGCCTCGATCACGGCGGTGCAGGACATCGCGGTCCTCATCCGGCTGGAACTGCGGGTGAACCTCGAAGCGTGGAGCCGCTCACAGACGCAGTGGCTCGCCGACATCGACGCCCTCGAGGCCAGCACGGCCCGCGTCATCGCGGCGCAGGAGCAGGCCCTGGTGCAGCAGGCGGATCGCGGCGTGACCGTGCTGCTGGTCGTGGCCACGCTGGCCATCGCCTTCGGCGGCCTGGCGGCCTGGATGATCACCCGTTCCGTGAAGCTGCCGCTGCGCCGCGCCGTCGACGAGGCCGACCGCATGGCCGATGGCGATTTGTCCCATCGCATTGCCTCCGACAGCCAGGACGAGACCGGTCAGCTGCTGGCCAGCCTGGAGGTGATGCGGGGCCGCTGGGCCGAGACGGTGGAGCGGCTGCGTGCCACCACCAACAGCATCTCCACGGCCAGCACCGAGATTGCCAGCGGCAACCAGGACCTGAGCCAACGCACCGAGCAGACGGCCTCGAGCCTGCAGCAGGCGGCGTCCTCGATGTCACGGCTCACGGAGACCGTCCGGCAGTCTGCCAGCGCCGCCCAGCAGGCCAACCAGCTGGCGTCGTCCGCCGCCGAGGTGGCGGCGCGCGGCGGCTCGGTGGTCTCGCAGGTGGTGTCCACCATGACCGAGATCCATGCGAGCTCCAAGCGCATCGCCGACATCATCGGCGTCATCGACGGCATCGCGTTCCAGACGAACATCCTCGCCCTCAACGCGGCCGTCGAGGCCGCCCGGGCCGGCGAGCAGGGCCGCGGGTTCGCCGTGGTCGCGAGCGAGGTGCGGGGCTTGGCGAGCCGAGCCGCCACGGCCGCACGCGAGATCAAAGACCTCATCAGCGCGAGCGTCGACCGGGTCGAGGCGGGCTCCCGCCTGGTGGGCGACGCCGGCCACACCATGACCGAGATCGTCGGGTCCGTTCAGCGCGTGTCCGACATCATCGGCGAGATCAGCGCGGCCTCGGCCGAGCAGTCCCAGGGCATCGGCCAGGTGAACGCCACCGTGATCCAGCTCGACCAGATGACCCAGCAGAACGCCGCGCTCGTGGAGCAGTCGGCCGCGGCAGCCGAGTGCCTGGAGGGTCAGGCGCGGCAGCTGACGCAGGCGATGGGCAGCTTCAGGCTCGGTGGGCAGTGAGCCGGGCGGCCTGCGGGCACGGCTGAAGGCCGCGGGGCAGGCGATCGGCGGGCGGCAGGCGGCAGGCGCCGGGTCAGGGTGGAAGCGTCCCGACGCGTCGGCGTTCATGCCGACGGTTGCGGCTGGCATTGCGCGGCGCGACCCGCTTGAACCGTCGTCCGGTCGCGCGCGGCGTCGGACTTCAAGGCGCTGCGCTCAGGAGTCGGGGTCGTACCCGAAGACGCGCAGTTCCTGGTCGCAGCGGCAGGCCCGCGCCAGGCGCGCGGCCCAGGCGATGGCATCGTCGCGCGAAGGCAGTTCGAGCACGGTGAAGCCGCCGTTGAGCGGGCGTGCATCCGGGTAGCTGCCTTCGGCAATGGTGCCGTCGGCCGAGACCCGCACGGGCGGTACACCCTCGTCGATCCCGCCGCCGAACACGTAGACCCCGGCTGCCTTCGTCTCGGCGATCACGGCGTGTGAATCGCGGACCACCGCGTCCCAGTCGCTGGCGGGGACGACCATCGCCGCGCTGGGAAACGAGATCAGGTACTTGGCCATGGCGCTCCGTTCCGGAAGGTGACGGCGCCCGTCGTCCGTGATGGACTGGCATTCCGGGGCCGCAGGGCCGACTTTGCCAGCCGCTTCGACGCGGCGCAACGCCGGCCCTTCACCTCACTGGCTCAGGATGGTGAACAGCTCTTGCCGGGTCACCGGATCCTGGAAGTACTTGTCGTGCAGCGAGCGCATCTTCGCCACCATCGGGCCGTAGTCGCGCATGACGGCGAACTCGGTGCCTTGCTTGGCGGCGTTGACGCGGGCCTGTTCGACGCGTGCCTTCCAGAGCTGCCGCATGGTCTGGGCCGACTGCTTGCCGGCGGTCATGAAGTGGTTGCGGTCGCTGTCGCTCATGCGCTCCCAGGCAGCGGTCGAGATCACCAGGGCCTCGGGACTCACGGTGTGGCTCGACAGGTACATGTGCTTGGCCACGCCCATGTGGCCGGCCGATTCGTACGACGGCAGGTTGTTCTCGGCACAGTCGATGCGACCGGAACGGAGGGCGTCCTGCACCTCCTTGTAGGGCAGCGCGACGGGCGTGGCGCCCAGCAGCTTGACCATCTCCATGGCGGTCTCGGACTGTTGCACCCGGATCCGAAGGCCCTGGAAGTCGCCCGCCTGCCGGATCTGCTTGTTGGCACAGTAGAAGTGGCGCGCACCGCCGTCGTACCAGCCGAGCACGACGTAGCCGGCCGTCTTCAGCTTGGTGACGAACTGCTCGCCGAGCTTGCCGTCCAGCTGGCGGAACATGTGCTCGGCGTCGCGGAAGAGGAAGGGCAGGGTCAGCACCTTGGTGCCCGGGGCCGCTTCGGCGAGGGGGCCCAGGCTGAACTCGGCCAGGTCGATGTCGCCTTGCTTGAGCATCTGCACGGCCTTGGGCTGGTCACCCAGCACGCCGTTGGAGTGGACCTTGACCTTGTAGCGGCCGCCGGTGAGGCGTTCGACGTTCTGCGCGAAGGCCTCCATGGCCTGGCTCACCGGATAGCCATCGGGATGGATGTTCCAGGCCCGCAACTCCGTCTGGGCGCAGGCGAGTGACGGGAGCGCAGCGGTGAGCGCCAGGAGGAGGGAGGAGAGGTGCCGTTTCACTGGAGCCTTCAGGAGTTGGTGGGCGGGTCGTCTGATGACTGCCGGCGATTCTGGTGCGACCCGTCCGGCGCGATTCGCGGGTTAACCCGCGGATTGCGAGCGAGTCCGTGCACGAATTCTGAAAACGTTGTCTGACGACTTCAGCCGGGGTGTCGAACCCCTGGCGATTGGGCCATTGCAGCCCGCCACGCACCCGGCGTGAAGCCGAACTGGCGCAGGAACACCCGACCGAGGTGGCTCTGGTCGGCGAAGCCGGTGGCGGCGGCCGCGTCTGCCAGCGCCAGTCCCTGCCGGATGAGGCGGCGTGCTTCCTCGGCACGTTGCATCAGCAGCCAGGCGTGCGGCGGGACGCCATGGGCCCGCTCGAAACGGCGCAACAGCTGGTAGCGGCTCAGTCCGGCCTGTTCCGCGAGCTCGGCCAGGGTCGGTGGCGCGAGCAGGTCGGCGGCGAGCCGGTCCCGCACCTGCGCCAGGTTGACATCGGCGTCGCGCACCGACGGCGCATGCTCGACGTGGGCTGACAGGCAATGGGTGGCCCGGGCCAGGGCTTCGTCACAGGCCATGCCGTCGACCCCGTCGCCGGGCCGTGCCTGGTCCAGCCGCAGGAACAGCTGGCGCAGCGCGGTGGCCAGGCGTGGGTCCTGGATGACGGGCCGCACGATGGCCAGGTCGCCTGCACGGTCGGCATCGGGCGGGGCCAGCAGGTCCCGCATGCAATCGGGCTCGACATAGAGCATGCGCCACCGCCGGGACGGGCTGCCCAATGGCCGGCCGTCGTGCACTTCGCCCGGATGGCTGCTGATCACGTCGCCGGCGAAGGCCTCGACGGCGCCGCGTCCGCTGGCCGACTGCTGTGCGCCATCGTCCAGCACACCGAAGCCGTGCGTCGCGTGCCAATGGCGCGGGAAGTGCCTTGCGCTGTCGAGCTCACAGGCGTGGATGCCGGCCCAGGGGGTGGGCAGCACGCGGGCGCGGTGGACGGGAGCGCAGGCCATGGCGGATTGTCGCCCGGCCCGGCCGGCGCGCGGTGGCGCCGGCCAACACGGCGGTCAGCGCAGGAACTTGCCGTCCGGGCCGACGATGGTGATTTCGACGAAGTGGCTCCCGTGGTGCTTCTTCGGGCCGTAGGCCACCTCGTAGCCGCCCAGATCGACCCGGGTCATGCCTTCCATCGCGCGCGTGACGCTGTCGGGCGTCGGGGCCTTGCCGGCCCGGCGCAGGCCTTCGATCAGCACGCGCGTGGTCAGGTAGCCCAGCATCGACTCGTACGCCACCGGCACCTTCGCCTTGCGCGCGGCCGCATTGAATTCGCGCACGAGCGGCGTGGTCTCGCGCCAGGGGTAGGGGGCCGTCTGGGTGATGGCCAGGCCGCGAGCGTCCTCGCCCATGGCCTCGATGAGCGAGGCGACGTTGGTGATGGACAGTGCGTAGACCGGCACGCCGATCTGCTTGCGCGCGGCCTTGACGAAGCTCACGGTGGGCGGCCCGAAGGCCATCATCAGCACGGCCTTCGGCTGCTTGGCCGCAAGGGCCTGCGCGGCGGCAACGGCGTTGCTGCCACTCGCATCGAGGGGCTGGCGACCGACCAGCGTGGCGCCGTTCTCCTGGATGACCTGTTCCACCACCGGCATCATCAGCTGGCCGAACGGGTTGTCGAGGTAGACGACCCCGATCTGCCCCTGCTGCAGCGTGACGAGGTTGCGCACCATCTGGACCACTTCGTCCCGAAAGCTGGCGGCGGTGGTGAAGAGGTAGGGGTGATGCTGTGCACGCAGTGCGGGCGAGCCGGAGTACAGGCCGATCAAGGGCACGTGGCGTTCGGCCAGCAGCGGCAAGGTGGCGGCAATGGCCTGGCTGTTGGCCAGCCCGAACAGGGCGACGACCTTGTGCTTGTCGATCAGGGTCTTGACGTTCTCGATGCAGCGGGCCGCATCGTAGCCATCGTCGAGCTGGATCAGGCGGAGCGGGCGGCCATTGATGCCGCCTTGCTGGTTGGCCTCCTCGATGGCCAGGTCCTGGCCCTTGAGGGACAGCGCTGTCGTGGCCGCCATCGGGCCACTCAGGTGGATGCTCTGGCCGATGCGGATCTCTCCGTCCTGCGAGCGGGACGGCAAGCCGACCATCAGGCTGGCCGCGGTGGCGGCCTTCAGCGCGTCGCGCCGGGTCCAGAAGAGCGATGGGGACATGAACGAGGATCCTTTCAGCAGACCTTGCATTCTTGCGGATGGCAGCCGTGTCGCCCATCCCCTTTTGCGCGCATCTTTTTGCAGGCCCCTCGATTGCGGCTGGTCTCACGGCCGTGCCCAGCGGGCACGGGGTCTTTCAGCGTTGACGTGGCGCAGGGGCGCGCTGCCCGGCGCTGCGCGGCACGCTCGCTGCCCGGTATCCTTGGCGCCATGCCAGCCCCCCCGTCCGTCCCCGCCCGCCACAAGATTCCCCGTTCGGTGCTCGTCGTCATCCATGATCCCGCGCGCCGGGTGCTCATCATCGAGCGGGCCGCCCAGCCGGGCTTCTGGCAGAGCGTCACCGGGTCGATCGACTTTCCCGAGGAGCGTCTGCGCGACACCGCGATCCGCGAGGTGGCGGAGGAGACCGGCATCGTGGCCGGTTCACCGGAGGTGCCGCTCGAGAACCTGCGCGACTGGGGCATCGAGAACGTCTACGAGATCTATCCCGTGTGGCGGCATCGCTATGCACCGGGCGTCACGCACAACAACGAACATGTGTTCGGCCTGCTGGTACCGGAGGGCACACCGGTCACCCTGGCGCCGCGCGAACACACCCGCTTCGAATGGCTGCCGTGGCGCGAGGCCGCCGACCGCTGCTTCTCGCCGTCCAACGCCGAGGCCATCCTCCAACTGCCCCGATTCACCGCATGAACCCGCCGACCTTCGCCCCCAGTTCCCTCCATGGCCCCGAGGTGCTGCGCGTGGCCACCTACAACATCCACAAGGGCGTGCGCGGCGTGGGGCCCCGCCGGCGCCTGGAGATCCACAACCTCGTGCTCGGCATCGAGGCGCTCGATGCGGACCTGGTGTTCCTGCAGGAAGTGCGGCACTTCCATCACGGCGAGGCGCGCGCCTTCCCCGACCCGCATCGAGGCTGGCCGCGCGCCAGCCAGTCGGACTACCTCGCGCCCGAGGGCTACCACGTGGCCTACCGAACGAACGCCGTGACGCCCGAGGGCGAGCATGGCAACGCGCTGCTGTCGCGCTGGCCGATGGGAGACCCGGGCCACCACGATGTCTCCGACCACCGGTTCGAGCAGCGTGGCCTGTTGCATGTGCCCATCGACTGGCACGGCACGCGGGTTCACGGCATCGTGGCCCACCTCGGCCTGATGCACTCCAGCCGGGTGCGCCAGGTGGACCGCATCGCGGCGTTCATCGCGCAGCACGTACCGACCGACGAATGTCTCGTGCTCGCTGGCGATTTCAACGATTGGGGCGAGCGGCTCGGTGCACCGATGAAGGCAATGGGCCTGCGCCGCGCAGAGCCACGCGAAGGCAGTTTGCCGCGCACCTTTCCCTCGCGCGTGCCCGTGTTCTCGCTGGACCGCATCTACCTGCGCGGCCTGCGCTGCAGCAGCGTGCATGTGCCACGCGGGCCGGCGTGGGCGCGCATGTCCGACCACCTGCCCCTCGTGGCCGATCTCGCACTCGAACGCGAATGAGGTCGGCCGACACCTCGCTCACGCGCGCTGCGGTTCGCCCGCTCTTCAGTGGCGGCAACCAGGCCCGGCTGCTCAAGGGAGGCGACGAGCTGTTCGCGGCCATGGTCGAGGGCATCCGCATGGCGCGCCACCAGGTCTGGCTGGCGACCTACATCTACACCAACGAAGGCGCGGTGCGAGAGGTGACCCGCGCGCTCACCGATGCGGCGCGCCGGGGCGTGCAGGTCAAGCTGGTGCTCGACGGCTTCGGGTGCCGAAGCGACCTGCCGGGGTTGCGACCCTTGCTCGAGGAGTCCGGCGTGCAGTTGGCCGTCTTCCGTCCGCTGGAGCGCTGGTGGAGCTGGTTTCGACCGGGGCAGCTGCGTCGCCTGCACCAGAAGATGTGCGTCGTCGATGGCACGGTCGCGTTCGTCGGGGGCATCAACCTCATCGACGACCGCTACGACCTGGTGCACGGGTGGAGCGAATCACCCCGCCTCGACTTCGCGGTGCAGGTGCGCGGGCCGGTGGTGGCGCCCGTCGAGCAGGCGGTGCGCGCGCTGTTCACTCGTGCCCGGCTCAGCAGCAACTTTCGCCACGAACTGGCCACGCTGGCCCGCAGTGCCGAACCGGTCGCGCGAGCCCGCCGATTGATGCGTCGGCTTCGCATGGACGACGAGGCGCGACCCGGTCCGGGTGCTCAGGCCCTGGCCCCCGTGCGCGCGGCCTTCGTGCTGCGCGACAACCTGCGTCGGCGGCGTGCCATCGAGCGCAGCTACATCGACGCCATCCGCAAGGCGCGCGTTCGGGTCGACCTGATGTCGCCGTACTTCTATCCGGGCCGGGCCTTCCGCCGCGTGTTGCGACAGGCCGCCCGGCGCGGCGTGGAGGTGCGGCTGCTCCTGCAAGGCAAGGTGGACTACCGCATCGCCGCGCTGGCGGCGCGGGCCTTGTACGACGAACTGCTGGCCGATGGCGTGCGCATCTTCGAGTACACGCCCGCCTTCCTGCATGCCAAGGTGGCCCTCGTCGATGACGACTGGGCCACGGTCGGCAGTTCCAACATCGATCCCCTCTCGCTGCTGCTGAACCTCGAGGCGAACGTGGTGGTGCGGGACGCCGCCTTCACCCGCGCCTTGGCGGCGGAGTTCGATGCCGCGGCGGCTGCATCGCGCGAGATCGACACCAGCCTCGGCTCGCATCCGACGGGCGTGCGCGCGCGCGTGCGCCGGTGGTGGGTGGCCTGGTGCGCGCGCCTCTACCTGCGGGTTGCCGGAGCGACGGGACGCTATTGATCGGCGCGGGCGACACGGCGGCTCGCTTGGGACGCCCTCGCGCCATGGCAACGCCGCCGCTCTCGGTGTGATGCGGCCGGAGCGACACCGGCGTCGTCGCGATGATGTACCTGCTTGTTACACCTCCGCAGCGGTCGTCGGCGCTGCAGACGAGGCGCCTTTGCTAGCATCCGCGCCACCCTGGCGGCTTGCCGCCCCCTCAGTCCCTGGATGCCATGCCTGATCCCTCGCCGTTCGTGCTCGGACCCATGGAACGTGGGCATGTGGTCAATCGGCGCGGCCGTTCACTGTACCGGGCGTTCCACGCGCCGACGGGGACCCCACGCCGCCTCTGGGTCTTCTGCAGTGCGCTGCTCGAGGACGCCACCTTCGGCTGGCGCGTCTTCGTCGAGCTGGCCGACGCGGTCGCCGCCGCTGGGGACGCCGCAGTCCGCTTCGATGTCGAAGGACAGGGCGACAGCGAAGGCGAGGCCCGCGCGCTCGGGCTGGACGACTGGATCGACGACACGCTCGATGCCGTGGCGCATGCGCGAGCGCGCTTCGGCGGAGGGCTGGAGTTGGTGCTGGTGTCCCTCGGCTCCGGTTCACTCGTTGCGGCTGCGGCGGCGGAACGTGCGGGTGCCGACCGGTTGCTGCTCATCGAGCCTGTCGTCGAGGGTGGGCGCTGGTTCGACAAGCTGCTGAAGGGCCACACCACCATGCAGTTGAGCTGCTACAACCGGCTGCGCCAGACGCCCGCGGAACTCGCGGCGCAGCTCGATCGCGATGAACCGGTCAGCCTGCTCGGTCAGGAGGTCGGGCGGGCGTTTGCGCAGAGCCTGCGCGCGGCCCGCCTCCTTCCCTCGCTGACGGGCCGCGCACGGCGGACCGACGTCATCGGCGTCGCGCGCGCGGGTCGGCCGGGCGTGCCGAGCGAGGTGCAGGCGTTGGGCGGCCTGCCCGGGGTGCAGGTCCACCTCTGTGAAGTCGCCGCCTTCCTCGACAAGGGCCTGCGCTTCTG
Source organism: Rhizobacter sp. LjRoot28 (assembly GCF_964253025.1). Taxonomy (NCBI): domain Bacteria; kingdom Pseudomonadati; phylum Pseudomonadota; class Betaproteobacteria; order Burkholderiales; family Sphaerotilaceae; genus Rhizobacter; species Rhizobacter sp. LjRoot28. The sequence continues at coordinate 2,977,811 of NZ_CAXUQC020000001.1, read as the reverse complement.
GGAGCTGCCGCCGCCGCTCACCGCGCTGTGCCTGGCCCTCGTGTCCGAGGAGGCGCAGTGAACGAGCATCCATTCGAGCTGACGGGCCCTGACGGTCTGGTGCGCCGAGGCGTCCTCCATGCAGCCCGGCGCCCGAACGGCACGGCGGTCGTGCTGCTGCCCTCCGGTTTCAAGCACCGGGTCGGCTCGCACCGGTTCAACCTGCTGCTGGCACGCCGCCTGGCCGCGCTCGGCCATGCGGTCCTGCGCTACGACCCGGCGGGCATCGGCGAGAGCGACGGCACGCTGTCCGTCGTGCCGCCGGGCACGCTGAGCGCTCGCCTGGAAGAGGGCTACTTCGCCGACGACGCGCTGCTGGCGGCTGCGGCGCTGCGGGAGCGGCATGGCGCCACATGCGTATTGCTGGGCGGACTGTGCGGTGGCGGCATCACGGCGCAGCTGGCCGCGTCTCGCGATACCCGAGGTCACGTGCAAGGCGTGATTGCCCTGGGCCTGCCCGCGCTGACCATCGGACCGCCCGGCGACCGCAACGTGCCCCAGGCGCAAGTGGCGCGCAGGCGCCTGCGCAACTACGCCCAGAAGCTGGTGTCCCCCGCCGCCTGGGCCCGCGTGTTCAGTGGGCAGAGCGACTTCGATCACATCGGGCGCAACGTCCTCGGGGCCGTGCTGCCGGTCCGGCCGTCGGGTTCGATCAGCGCCCCGGCTGGCACGACCGCGGGAGGCCAGCCGAATCCCCACTTCCTGCGGGCCTTCGCCACGCTGCGCGAACGCGGCGTTCCACAGCTCTTCGTGTACGGCACCGCGGACAACCGCTGGATCGAGTTCGAGGAGACCTTCCTGCCGACGGTGCTCGGGGGGCGGCTGGACGGTCCGGGCTATGCAGTGCGCCTGGTGCCCGAGGGAAGCCACGAACTGGATTTCGGGCCGGCGAAGCGCCAGGCGATGGAGGCGGTCGAGGCCTGGCTCGAGGCGAACTTCGCCCCACAGCCCCTCGCGTGACCCGGTTCGCGGGACGAGGCATCATGCACGAGCCGCCATGTGGCGGCCTGAAGGAAGGTGCCATGGACTCGTTCGATTGCGATCTCTTCGTGGTGGGTGCGGGCAGTGGCGGCGTGCGCGCCAGCCGCATGGCCGCTGCACGGGGAGCGCGGGTCATCGTGGCCGAGGGCAGCGCGCTCGGCGGCACTTGCGTGAACCTCGGCTGCATCCCGAAGAAGCTGTACAGCCATGCGGCGCATTGCCATGAACAGTTCCAGGAGGCCGTCGGCTTCGGATGGCACGTCGGCGAAGTGAGCTTCGACTGGCAGCGCCTGCGGACCCGCCGTGCCGCGGAGATCACCCGGCTCAATGGGGTCTACGACAAGCTGCTGTCGGGCGCGGGTGTCCGGCTGGTGCGCGGCTGGGCGCGGCTTCTCGATCCGCACACGGTGGGTGTGAAGAGCCACGACGGCGAGGAGCAGCGTTTCACGGCGCGCCACATCCTGCTGGCAACGGGCGGCAGACCGCAGCGGCCGTCCGGTCCGGGCGCCGAGTGGGCCATCACGTCCGACGAGCTCTTCGACATCGACCCGTTTCCCCGCCGCCTTCTGGTCGTCGGCGGCGGCTACATCGCGTGCGAGTTCGCATCGATCTTCCAGGGCCTGGGCAGCCAGGTCACGCTGGTGCACCGCGGCCCGCGCATCCTGCGCGGCTTCGACGAGGAGATCGCCGGGTTTGCCGATCTGGAGATGCGCAAGAAGGGGCTCACCGTTCGATTGAACGCCACGGTGGCCGAGGTGCAACGGCGCGGCGACGTGCAGGTGGTGCGATTGAGCGACGGGCACACCGTCGAGGTGGATGCCGTGCTCCAGGCGACGGGCCGCCTGCCGCTGACCGAGGGGCTGGGCCTCGAGGCACTCGGCATCACCCTGAACGCCGAGGGAACCGTGCCCGTCGATGCCCGATTCCAGACCGCCATTCCGTCGGTGTTGGCCATCGGCGACCTGGTCGGTCACAAGGCATTGACCCCCGTGGCCCTGGCCGAGGCGATGGTGCTGGTGGATCACCTCTTCGGCGACGGGCAGCGTCCGCCCATCGACTACGAAGCGATCGCCACCGCCGTGTTCACCCATCCCAACATCGCGACCGTCGGCATGAGCGAGGAGCGCGCCCGCCGCTTGCATGGCGAGGTGCGCGTGTTCCGCAGCGAGTTCAAGGCCTTGAAGCACACGCTGAGCGACAGCACCGAGCGCACGCTGATGAAGATCGTGGTGGACGCCGCCACCGATCGCGTGCTGGGCATGCACATGGTCGGCGCCGACGCCGGTGAGGTGATCCAGGGGTTCGCGGTCGCGGTGCAGGCGGGGCTGACCAAGGCCCAGATCGACCGCACCATCGGCATCCATCCGACCGGGGCCGAGGAGTTCGTCACCATGCGTGAACCGGTGCGATGAGCGCCGCACCGCCCACTGGGGCGGACTGGCTCATTGCCGGCGTCGACTTCACCAGCCGCCCGACGCGACGCAAGCCGATCACCGTGGCGATCGGCCGGCGCGCCGGTCCCGTGGTTCGGCTGGAGCGGCTGGATGAACACTTCGACTTCGACACCTTCGCCGCCTGGCTGCGGGAGCCGGGGCCCTGGATCGGCGGCTTCGACCTGCCGTTCGGCCTGTCGCGGGAGTTGATCGAGCACCTGGGCTGGCCCGACCGCTGGCTGGACGCGATGACGCACTACCGCGGCCTGTCGCGAGAGGCGGTGCGTGAGACCTTCGCCGCGTTCTGCAATGGGCGACCGGTGGGTGCGAAGTTCGCCCATCGGGCCACCGAACGGCCGGCCGGCTGCTCGCCTTCGATGAAATGGGTCAACCCGCCCGTCGCGCTGATGATGCATGCCGGTGTGCCGCTGCTGATCGACTCGGGCGTGAGCCTGCCGGGGCTTCACGAAGGGGATCCCGCGCGGCTGGCCCTCGAGGCCTACCCCGGACTGCTGGCGCGCGAACTGATCGGCAGCCGCTCGTACAAGAGTGACGAGAAGGCGCGGCAGACGCCCGAGCGCCTCATCGCCCGCAAGGACCTGGTGGAGGCCCTGGAGCAGGGACGTACCCGGCTTGGCTTGCGCCTGCGCATGAGCCACGCGATGAGGGATTCGCTGGTGGCGGATGCCTCGGGCGACCGTCTGGACGCGGTCGCTTGCATGGTCTTCGCCGCCTGGGCGCTGGACCAGCCCGCCCACGGCATTCCGCCCGACAGCGACCCCTTGGAAGGCTGGATCGTCGGCGCCTAGACGGGTGGGCGTACAGGCGGTCCGGTCGCTCTGCCGCCCATCGCTCTCGCTGTCACGACACGCCGGCCGGCAGGGTGACGGTGAAGGTGGTGCCCTGGCCTGGCTCGCTCCTGACCGTGATGGTGCCGTCCATCCGGTCGACCAGCATCTTGGTGACGGCCAGGCCGAGGCCCGTTCCGGGGATGCGCGTGCGTTCGGCCCCGAGCCGGTCGAAGGGCATGAAGAGCCGCGCCTGCTGCGTCGCATCCATGCCCGTGCCGGTGTCGCTCACCGACAGCACGAGCGATTTGCCCTTCGCGCCCACGCTCAGTCGAACATGACCGCCGGGCGGCGTGAACTTCACCGCATTGGACAGCAGGTTGTCGAGCACCTGGCGCAGGCGCGTGGGGTCGCCCCAGGCGCTGGCGGGCCGGACGGGTTCAGGCGGGCCGATGACGGTGATGGCTGCGGGCGCCGCTGCCGCACGCGCACGTTGCAGGGTTTCGCCGAGCAGTGCGCCCACGTCCAGCGCCTCGCGACGCAATTCGATGCGCCCGGCTTCGGCCGCCGAAATGTCGAGCACATCGTTGACGAGCGCCAGCATGTGACGACCACTGGCAAGGATGGCCTCGATCCATGACCGCTGCACGGGATCGACTTCGGCCCGGGCCTGCAGCAGCTGGGCGAATCCGAGGATGCCGTTCAAGGGCGTGCGCAGCTCGTGGCTCACACGGGACATCAGGTCCGACTTGTTGCGGCTGGCCGCTTCAGCGACTTGCAGCTGCACCCGGGCTGCCTCGTTCGTGCGGCGCGGCGTGACGTCGAGCGCGGTGCCCTGCAGGCGGACGGTGGCGCCGGAGGCGTCACGGATGACCTCGCCGCGAGCCTCCATCCAGCGCAGTTCGCCGCTCGCATGCCGGTACTGGACTTCGAGCCGGTAGGGATCGCCGGTGCGCAGAGCGTCGGCCACCGCCACCTGGATCGCCTGCCAGCTGTCAGGTGCGTACAGCGCGGCCCGATCGGCTGGCGGCGGCAGCGGATCAGACGGATCGCGGCCGAAGAGGTGGTACATCTCCTCGGACCAGGTGACGACGCCGGTGGCCAGTTCCCATTGCCAGCTCCCGATCTGCCCGAGCCGCTGGGCCTCGCGCAGGGCCGCCTCGCTTCGCCGCAGCGCCTCTTCCTTGCGCTTGAGCGCCGTGATGTCGGTGACGAACGCGATGAAGCCCATGACGTCGCCGTCGACCACGTCGGGGAGGTACATCGCCAGGCTCTGGCGGATCACGCCATCCGGCCCCGGGATGGCGCGTTCGAACTCCTGCGGCGTGCCGGCGAGGGCGGCCCGCATGTGGGGTTCATTGAGTGCGAAAAGATCCGGCCCGAGCAAATCGGCGATGTGTCGCCCGAGCATGTTGTCGGGGTCGGCGCCGAACCAGGCAAGGTAGGCCCGGTTGGCAAAACGGCACCGCAGGTCGCGGTCCCAGTAGGCGAGCATGGCCGGCACGTGGTCGACGAGGTGCCGCATGAAGTGCGCGCTGTCCTGTCCGTCTCCGCCGGGGATGCCGTCCATCGTGATCTCGATTGCGCCGCAGCGCGCTGGTGGCCCGAGCAGGACGCGGCCATCGCTGCCGTGGCCCGCCGGTGGGCCAGTATCCCCCTATCCCCATCGAGCTGCCTGAGGGCCACTACCGAGTGCCGGCTGGGGCGAACACTGCACTGTCATCGGATCTGCCCGAGAATGCCGGCCATGCCGTGGTTTCAAGTCTTGTTCCGAGTCGTCTTGCTGGCGGGCTGCCTCGCCGGCCCGGGCGTGGCCGCGACCCTCAATGGCACCGTCAGCCGCGTGACCGACGGCGACACCGTATGGGTTCGACCTCCCGGCCAGCGTCCGGTGGCGGTCCGGCTGGTCGGCCTGGACGCACCCGAGCGGTGCCAGGCGGGCGGGAGCGAGGCCACGGCCGCGTTGACCGCACGGCTGTTGCGTCGTCAGGTGGAGGTTGAGTCCGTGGGCCGCGACGACTACGGTCGCACGCTGGGCCGGCTTCACCTCGACGGGCACGACATCGGCGCATGGCTGGTGCGCGAAGGCCATGCCTGGAGCGCCGGGCGCGGGCGCGAGGGCGGACCGTATGAACGCGAAGAACGGAGCGCTCGCCGCCACCGCCGCGGGGTGTTCGCCGCCGCTGCGTCGACCGTCGAGACACCGCGAGACTTTCGTCGCCGCCATGGCCCATGCCCTCGGCCGCCCGCTCGCAGGGCTACCCTTCGTTGATCTGCCGCCGCCCCCCTTTTCACCTGTCCCTCACCCCGCGCGGCCTGCCGCCCTTCACTGAAAGCCATCGATGATTCGTCCTCTCCTTGTCTCGGCCGCTGCCGCCGCTGCGTTCCTTGCGTTGCCTACCGCTGCCTCCGCCCAGGCGTTCGACGCCGTGCGGCTGGGCCCCGGAACCGCCTCGGGCGGGCAGGTGGGCCTCGCGGCCATTGCCGGGCGCGCCTATCCCGGTGCGGATGAAGAGCGCCTGCGCGTGCTGCCCTGGGTCAACTACCGCTGGTCGAACGGCTGGTTCGCGGGCGTGGGCAACGGGATCGGCTATGTCTTCCCCTCGGCGTCGCCGGAATTCCAGTACGGCGTGCGCCTGACGGGGGACTTCGGTCGCAAGTCGCGTCGTTCTCCGGTGCTGGCCGGCCTCGACGACATCGATGCGTCGCCCGAGCTGGGCGGCTTCTTCAACTGGAACCTGAGCCGCGAGCTGTCGCTGACGACCTCTGTGCGCTACGGTGCCGGCCGCGACCACGACGGCCTCAAGCTCGATGTGGGCGCACAGTATGGCTGGATGCTCTCGCCGAACTGGCGCGCGGGCGTGGGTGTTTCCGCGGGTTTCGGCAACGCGAACATCGTCCAGGACTACTTCGGCGTGCCGGCCGATCGGGCCACGGCCGACCGGCCCGCGTACAGCCCGGAAGGTGGCCTGACCGAGCTGCGTGCCTCGGTCTCCCTCGGATGGGCCATCAATGCCGAGTGGAGTGCTTTCGGTGCGCTGTCCGTCACGTCGTGGGAGGGCGATGCGGGGGACAGCCCGCTGGTGCGTGAACGCCGGCCGATCGGCGGGGTGCTCGGCGTGTCGCGCAGCTTCTGAGCGTCTCAGCGGGGGCGGGCGCCCATGGCCATCAGAGGCGCCCGAGTCGAAGCCCCGCGTCGAGCAGGATCACCTCGCCGGTGGTCTTCGCGGCGCCTGCGCCCAGCCACCAGGCCGCATCCGCCACGTCTTCGGGCTGGATGACGGCCTCGAGCACCGCGCCTCGGCGATACGCCTGGGCCCCGGCCTCGTATTTGTCGTCGCCCAACCCGGCCTTGAGCCACGGCGTCTCGACGAAGCCGGGGGCGATGGCGTTGACCCGCAGGGAGGGGCCGAGCGCGCGGGCCAGTGCGATCGTCATGGCGTTCAGCGCACCCTTGGATGCCATGTACGGCAAGGACGAGCCCCGCCCCATCATCGAGGCGACGGACGAGATGTTGACGATGCCGCCGCCCGGCGTGCGCTGCATCAGCGGCACGAGCGCGCGCGTCATGTGGAAGCTGCCCACCACATTGACGTCGTAGATGGCGTGGAAGTCTTCGGCGGTCAACGCGTCCAGGTCGCGCAGCGGAACGAACTTCGTGGTGCCGGCATTGTTCACCAGCACGTCGACACGGCCCCAGGCCGCCTCGGCCTCGGCGGCCAGCCGACGGCAATCGGCGTCGGAGGCGATGTCCGCCTGCACGACGCGCACGTCTGCCCCGAGCGCGCGGCATTCGGCGGCCACGGCTTCGGCCGGTACCGGGTTGCGCGAGTAGTTCACGAGCACGTTCCAGCCCTTGCTGGCGTAGAGACGGGCGGTGGCTGCGCCGATGCCGGACGAGGAACCGGTGATGACGGCGACTTGGCGGACAGGGGTCATGGGCAAGGGCGGGCGAAAGGGTTGACGGGGGCGGCGACGGGCCTGCGGCTCAGCGGCGGCGCATCAGGGTGCTCTTGCCGAACAGGCTTTCGATCAGGTCCACGGCAACTTCGGCCGTGCGATTGCGCACGTCGAGGGCCGGGTTCAGTTCCATGACGTCGAGCGAGGCCATGCGCCCGGTATCGGCGATCATCTCCATGCACAGCTGGGCTTCGCGATAGGTGGGGCCACCGCGCACCGTGGTACCGACGCCCGGGGCGACGTCCGCGTCGAGAAAGTCGACGTCGAAGCTCACGTGAAGGTGCGTGTTGGCGTCGATGGTCGCCAGCGCGATCTCCATCGCGTGCCGCATGCCCATCTCGTCGATGTAGCGCATGTCGAAGACCTCGAGGTCCATCTCGTGGACGAACTGCTTCTCGCCCTTGTCGACGCTGCGGATGCCGATCTGCCGCACCCACTTCGGGCTGATGGCCGGCACGTGCCCGCCGATCTCGATCAACTCCTTCGGGCCATGCCCGCACAGGCAGGCGACCGGCATGCCGTGGAGGTTGCCGCTCGGCGTCAGGGCCTGGGTGTTGAAGTCCGCGTGGGCGTCGAGCCAGAGGATGCGCAGTTTGCGGCGCTTCTCCCGGCAATGCCGCGCCACGGCACTGATCGAGCCGATGCCCAGGCAATGGTCCCCGCCGAGCAGCAAGGGGCGGCGCCCGAGTTGCAGCTCGGCGTAGACGGCTTCGTGCACGGCGAGGTTCCAGGCGAGGACCTCGGGCAGGTGGCGGTAGCCGTCGACCGGTGCCAGGCCCGGGTTGGGCGGGCCGCTGAGGTTGCCTCGATCGACCACGTCGAAGCCGAGGCGGCTCAGCACCGGGCCGATGTCGGCCACGCGCAGCGCCTCCGGGCCCATGCTGGATCCGCGAGTGCCTGCGCCGACGTCGGTCGGCGCGCCAATGATGCTGATGCCGGTGTCCATGACGGGGCCTCCGTTCAAACGTCGATCGAACCCGGTTCGGTGTCCCGGTGGTCGAACCCGTACTCGGCCTCGAGCACGGCCCAGGCCTCCTCGGCGGTCTCGACATAGCGGAACAACTGCAGGTCCACTTCGCTGATCATGCCGGTCTCCACGAGCCAGTCGAAGTTGATGAGCTTGGACCAGAACTCGCGCCCGACGAGCAGGATGGGCCGCCGACGGCACTTGCCGGTCTGCATGAGCGTGAGGACTTCGAACATCTCGTCGAGGGTGCCGAATCCCCCGGGGAAGCACACCAGCCCGATGGAGCGCATCAGGAAGTGCATCTTGCGCAGCCCGAAGTAGTGGAACTGGAAGCACAGTTCGGGCGTGATGTACGGATTGGGCTCCTGCTCGTGGGGCAGCACGATGTTCAGGCCGATGCTCTTGCCGCCCGTCTCATGGGCGCCGCGGTTGCCGGCCTCCATGATGCCCGGGCCGCCACCGGTGACGACATACACGGGCGAAGCCATCGACCGGGACCGGGTGGTGACGATCTGGGCAAACCGACGCGCTTCCTCGTAGTGCGGCGACATCCTGAGGTGCCGCCGGGCCAGTGCAAGCGCCGTCTCGTTGCCCGCCGAGGTGGCGTCGGCCACCAGGCGTTCGGCGACCTCGCGGGAAACGATGCGGGCGCTGCCGAAGATCACGATCGTGGACTCGATGCCGAGCTCCGATTGCACGAGTTCCGGTTTGAGCAGTTCGAGCTGCATGCGCACCGGGCGCAGTTCGTCGCGCAGCAGGAAGTCGGTGTCGGTGAAGGCAAGCCGGTAGGAGCTTTCCGGCCCGTCGTAGCGAGAGGGTGGTGCGACGGTCTCGGCTTCCTGCTGGGCAGACGGGAAATTGCGGGCAGTCAGTTCGGCTCTTTTGTTCATGGTGTGCAGCTTAACGCGGCGATCACGCCGGAGAGGGGTCTGGTGTCAGTGGGCGGCGTGAGCGCCGCAAGTGGGGCAGGCAGGGTCGCGGGCGATGCGAATCTCGTTCCAGGCCATGTGCCGCGCATCGAGCATCTGCAGTCTTCCGGCAAGCGAGGTGCCGACACCGGCCAGCAGCTTGAGCGCTTCGGCGGCCTGCAGGCTGCCGATGATGCCGACGAGCGGCGCCCAGACGCCCATGGTGGCGCAGCGTGCCTCCTCGGCGGGGCGGTCGGGAGGGAACAGGCAGGCGTAGCAGGGCATCTCCGGCCGCCGGCTGTCGAACACCGAGACCTGGCCGTCAAACCCGATCGCGGCACCTGACACGAGTGGCTTGCGATGGTCGACACAGGCGGCGTTGACGGCCTGACGCGTCGCGAAGTTGTCGCAGCAGTCGAGCACGACGTCGGCGTCGGCCACGAGCTCGGCGAGCCGTCGCGCGTCGGCGCGCTCGGCCAGGGCCACCACCCGGACGTCCGGATTGATGGCCGCGATCGACCGCGCGGCCGAGGCTACCTTGGGCCGGCCGACCTGCGAGAGATCATGGGCGATCTGGCGCTGCAGGTTGGTCACGTCCACCGTGTCGTGGTCGACCAGGGTGATGCGCCCGACGCCGGCAGTGCCCAGGTACAGCGCGACGGGCGAACCAAGGCCCCCGGCACCGATCACGAGGGCATGTGCGTCGAGCAGCCGCTGCTGGCCTTCGATGCCCACGTCGTCGAGGAGGATGTGCCGCGAGTAGCGCAGCAGCTGGTCGTCGTTCATGGGCAGAGGATACCCGCCGTCCGCCAAGAAAAACGCCCGCACGGAGGCGGGCGTCGTTCCTGCGGTCTCGGCGACTCACTGCGAGGTGGTCGCGTCCTCCGGCTTGCGCTCGGTGGCGGTCTTGGAGACCTGCACCGGCTTGTTCTTCAGCTGGTTGAGCGCCTGCATCAGCGGGAAGTCTTCCGGGCTGCCGAGTTCGGGCGGCTGCTTCAGCGGCGACTTGCCCGCCTTGGCGGCTTCCTCTTCGTAGCGCTTGCGGGCTTCCTCGCGCGCCTTCTCGCGCGCCAGGTCCTTCTCTTCCTCGCCTTGGCCGCTCTGCAGGTGCTTGTCGAGGTCCGCTTCGCGGGTGCGCAGGGCCGAGTACAGCGGGCCTTCGGCGGTCTCGTCGAGCATGATGTCGGGGACGATGCCCTTGGCCTGGATGGAGCGGTCGGCCGGCGTGTAGTAGCGCGCGGTCGTGATCTTGATAGCGGCCGATGGGCAGCGGTCGATGCGCTGCGGTTCCGGGCCGAGGCAGATGAGCGTCTGGACCGAGCCCTTGCCGAAGGTCTGCGCGCCCATGACGACGGCGCGCTTGTGGTCCTGCAAGGCGCCTGCGACGATCTCGCTCGCCGAGGCCGAGCCTTCGTTGACGAGCACGACCATCGGCACCGTCTTGATGCCGGCCGGCAGGCGACGCAGCGGATCGGGCGGCAAGGCGCGCAGCAGCCCGCGGCCCTCGTAGTACAGGTAGTCCTTGGGCGTGGCCTTCAGCACGGACTTCGACGAGGCCAGCTGCCCCTTGGTCGATACCACCACCACGTCAGGCGGCAGGAACGCCGAGGCAATGGCCACGGAGGCCACGACCGAGCCGCCCGGGTCGTTGCGCAGGTCGAGCACCAGGCCCTTGAGGTTGGGGTCCTGCTTGTAGACCTCGTCGACCTTGCGGACGAAGTCCTCGACGGTCTTGTCCTGGAACTGGCGCACCTGCACCCAGGCGTAGCCCGGCTCGACCACCTTGGCGCGAACGCTCTGGGCCTGGATCTCGGCCCGCACGATCGGCACGGTGAAGCTGCGGGACTCCGACTTGCGGAAGATCGTCAGGACGACCTTCGTATTCGGTTCGCCGCGCATCTTCTTCACGGCCTGCTCGACCGTCAGGCCCTTGACCTGCGTGTCGTCCACCTTGGTGATCAGGTCGCCGCTCTTGATGCCGGCCTTGAACGCGGGCGAGCCTTCGATCGGGGTGATGACCTTCACGAGGCCGTCTTCCATGCCGATCTCGATGCCCACGCCGACGAAGCGACCGGTGATGCCTTCCGAGAATTCCTTGACGCTCTTCTGCTCGATGTACTGGCTGTGCGGGTCGAGCCCGGCCACCATGCCGCCGATGGCGTCAGTGATGAGCTTCTTCTCGTCCACCGGGACGACATAGGTGCTCTTCACAAGCTCGAAGACATTCGACAGCTGCTGGATTTCCTCGAGGGGGAACTGCGACGCCGTGTTGCGGGCCGTCGCCTGGAGCTGCATCGTCGTCAGCGCACCGGCCACAGCCCCGAGCGTGACCCAGCCGGCGACCTTCAATTTCGAACCCATAGATGACCTGCTCCTGGCCGGACGACCGGCAAACGAAAAGACTTCAATTCAGTATATGACGCGAGACCCTCGCTTTGAGGGGCTTCGGGCACGGAAGTTCACGCGGGTTTCACATGTCGGCAGTGCGGCGCGGCGCCTGCATCGCCGCTCAGGAAGACCGCCGAATTGATGACCGATACCAGCGCGCTTGGCAAGCGGTGCGCCTGCTCGACGGCCAAATGCGTGATGTTGGAACGGTCCCCCGGAAGTCGGGGGAGGGTCCCTTCATAACCGGGGGAATCCCGGGGGTTTTGTCACGCACGTTGTCGCACGGCAATGGCAGTATGGAGCCGCGTCACAACGTTCGGGTGCCCTCATGAGCGAGCTTCACCACAGTCTGGAATCGATGGGTGTCTTGCAGTACCTGTTCGCCGTCGTGTTCCTCATCTGCTATGCCTTGGCCATTGGCGACTTCCTCGGCGCCGGCGCGCGGCCGGCCGTCGGAGCCTCCGGTTTGGCATCGGCCATCGGCTTCTCGTTCGCCACCGACCCGTGGGTCCATGGCGTTCTTCTCACCGCGTTCGCGGTGATCGGCATCGGGCTGTTCCTCGGCCTTGCCTGGTTGCTCAAGGCCGTGTTGGCCTCGGCAGTGGGCGAGGTGTCGGTCGAGGCGGCCTACGACAACGCCGTGTCCGTGTCCGCTGCCGTCGACGAGGAACTCGCCGCGCTCGAGCAGGCGCCAGCCCGCCCGCCCGCGAGCGAGCCACGCACTGCAGCAGACGTCCGCGGAGAGGCCGCCATTGGCCGCCTGCTCGGCGCCGAGGCGCGCTCACTGGACCAACGCACGTCTTGAGACACGCCGTTGGCGGGGCGCGGGAGCGCCAATTGCCTGCGGGCGTGTGCAAGGAGGTCCAGCATGCGTGTGAGGTGGCGGTTGCCAGCCTGTCTCGAGTCCCAATGGGTACGTCGTTTCCGCGTTGCGCTGCGCGACATCGAACCGCGACTGTCGGAGTTCGAAACCAGCGTCATCGCTTCCAGCCAGTTCGCCCAATGGGGCGACATGGACCCGGAGCAGGCAGCCGAGGACTACGCTGACGAACTTCCCCGCGCTGGTCGCCCGACCTGAGCGTCGGGGGCGGGCCGTGAACCTGCCGCAAAACCATCGGTTTGCACGGTGCCGGCGTCGAAGCGCAAGGCTGCCCGCCGCGCACGACCATGGCGATGAGACCACCGCTGCGAATGGTCCCGCCGACAGGAATCGAACCTGTATCTGCCGCTTAGGAGGCGGCCGTTCTATCCATTGAACTACGGCGAGGGCCGGGCGGCGCATTCTAAGCCGACCGCGAGCGGACCCTCACGTCCTGCGAACCGCGCAAGCGTCCACCCGGGCCGTTTTTCCGCCCCTACTCCGGGCAGCGCGGCGGATTCCGACGCGCGTTGTCGGACGGCGCCGACACGCGGGAACGCCGCTTGCCTACCGTGCGCCAGGACACGTCCGTTCACACTTCGGCAGGCCCGGCCTCGAAACGGGTGCATCGATAGGGGAGCTTTCACATGACAGACGATTTGGCAGTGAGCATGCCGTCCCGTGGCTGGTCCGCCGTCGGCGGCCGGGTGATTCCGCCTTCACCGCGGGAAACGGCACCTCGTTCTCCAGTACAGACGCCCCGTGCCAGCACGGAACTGCGCGGGCACCTTTCGTTCGCCACCTCCGACGGCCTGCTCGGTCCTGGACGCCGGTTGCGCTACCGGCGCGCGCGCTGGGCCCGCTACGCGTTCGTCTGGGCGGCGATCGTGCTGCTGCTGCCGTTGGGCGTCGGCTGGGCTTGGGGTGCCATGGGAATGCTGATGCGCTGAGCGACATGGCGCACCATGTCGTCAACCGGATGGCAACGAAACATTTGCGCGCATTTCGCTCCCTCAAGACGCCTGTTGTCCTACACCCTAGGGTTTTCACGTGGCCCATACTGCACCGCAGCAGAGACCCAAAAGGAGCGATTCATGGGATTCAACGAGCTGAACGGCAAGTACCGTCAACTGCGTTACGAACTCGAAGAGGCCTACTCGGCCCCGGCATGGAACCGGCCGCGCATCGACCGCATCGCCGACGAACTGGCTGCCACCGAACGCGCGCTGGCGTCCATCCTTCCCCATGAGGAAGAGCACCAGATGCCGCTCGAGCTGAGCTGAGCTGCCAAGGGGTTCGCCGGGCGCCGGCTGAGAGGCCGCTCAGGCAACCCTTCGCGGTGCCTTCGTCCAAGGACATCCGATGAAGACCCTGACCAACGACGAGTACATCGCCGAGTTGAATCGGCGCCTCCAGGCCGACCCTGACTACCGCGACGGAACCCACTTCGTCGCCATTCCCCCTGAACAGCAGGAGCGCGCCCGGGGTGGCTCGACCTGGGTCGGTCCGGACGACATGCTGCCCGTCATCGTGCGCATCGTGAAGGACACGGCCGGCGAGTTCCAGATCGAGCACCCGTTCGTCGCCGAGCGCGGCTGAACTCCGATCCGCTCAGGCCCCTGGCCGCCCGCTGTCAATCGTGAACGCCGACACGAGGCCGCGGCGGTGACCGGCCCCGGGCATCCGCATCGTTGGTGTCCGTCGTTCCCATCCTGCTGTCCACGCACCCTGCGGCGGAGCAGCAGTCGTTGTGATCGCCAGTCTCCCGTGTCCTATCGACAAACGTGGGGGCCAACGCGGCGACCGACATCCATCTGCCATTTGCTTTTATGGCGTCCGCTTGCCGTTGACCGGGACATCGCAGAGCCGCTTCGCGGGGTGCTGATGCGGTGCACCAGGCGAATCACCTGGCCCGTTCCGCCGTCCCTTCAGTCCCAGCGCCAGGTCCAGATCACATCGAGCGAGTTGTCGAGGCCCGACTGGGCCCGCAGCGTGAAGCGTCGGGCGATGCGGTAGATCAGTTGCCATGTGCCCTGGGTGGCGTTCAGCCCCCGCTCGTAACCCACGTACCAGCGGCGTGACAGCTGCTTGCCCAGTGAGACGACCGTGTCCCGCGTGTCGCCCTCGGTCTGGCGCACCGAGAGATCGTCGAGGCCGAAGGTGGACAACACCTGGTCGGTGACGCCCGGGCTGTCGCCGGCGAGCAGCGCCATTGCGGCCCGTTGCAGCAGGGCGGTGTCCGAGCTGCCGAGGCCATCGCTCGCGCGACCGAGCATCAGCCACGACAGCTTGTCGATGTCCGACATGTCAGGGTCCGAGAAGAGGCGAATGCGCGGACTCAACGCCGAGCCCGTGATGGTGACGCCGACCCGCACATCCAGGTTGGGCCGGGTGGCCTCGATGTCGAGCCGCGGGTCGTTCACCGGGCCGTTGAAGCTGATCACCCCGCGATCGATGCTCAGCTTCTGCTGATAGGCCGCGTAGGTGCCCCCGACGGCGCGGATGCTGCCGTTGAAGGACGGGAATCCGTTCGGGGTGCTGATGCGCAGTTCGCCCTGCAAGCCGGTGTCGATGCCGCGGCCCTTCAGGCGCAGGCGCTCGCCCAGGTTGATGGCCAGGTTGATCGACACGTTGCGATGGCGTTGGGGGACCGGCACCGCCTCCGGTTCATCGTCGCTGCGGTTGACCACCACCACGTCGCCCCCGAGCGCGGGTGCATCGGAGCGGGTGAAGTCGATCAGGCCCTCATCGACGCCGAAGCGGCCTTCGACGCGCACGTTCTCACGGTCCAGCGCCACCTCGCCCTGCCCGGAGACGACGATGCGGCGGTCCACCCGGGCCAACAGCTGGAACGCCTCGGCTTTCAGCTGGAGCCGCGCTTCCGGGGACTCGCCGAAGCTTGCGTCGCCCATCAGGTTGATGGCACCGGAGCCTCCGCGGGCGGTGAGCTTGTTGATGCGGGCGGTGTCGCCGCGCAGGGTGATGTCGACTTCCCCGCCCGTCACGTTGACGCCCTCGAGCACGTTGCGCACCGAGATGCCGCTGCCGATCATCTGCCCGGTGTACTCGGGCGCACCGAAGCGGCCCCCGAGGCCGGCCGTGGTCCGCATGCGTCCGCCGAGCCGCCAGCCCGTCGGGACCCACGCGCCCCAGGTGCCCAGGTCCTCGACCTGCGCCTCGAAGACGCCTTGCAAGGGCGCATCGGCATCAGGCCAGGCGCGCTGCGGCGAGGTGCGTGCCACGAAGGCGCCAGCCGCAACCCCCAGGCGCTTGCCTGCGAGGCCCTGGGTGAAGGTCCACACGCCGTCTTGCACGTTGAGCGAAAGGACAAGGTCACTGAGCCCGAGCGCCTGCGTGCCGCCGTCGTCGGTCACTGTCAGGTCGCCGCTGACCCGCTCGAGCACGATGTCGGCGCTGAAGTCGCCCGCCTGCTTCACGAGGACCTTGCCGCCGATGCGCAGGTCTCCCCCCCAGCCGAACTCGGGCTGGGCCCGGGACAGCAGCGGAGCAACCGCCAGCGGCTCGAGTTCGGCCTGCATGTCGAGCTGCTGGGTGCGGAGTCCCTGCTCGGGATGCCACTCGATGCGGTCCCAGCGCAAGCCGGCGGTGAAGATGTCTGCCCGGCCGGCGGACATGACGAAGCGGGGCGACGGGCCGCCTTCGACTTCCAGCGCGACGTTGCCGGTGCGCACCCACGGGGTTGCGCCGGCCTGGCTGCTGCGCAGGTCCAGCTGCTGCAAGGTGCCACGCCAGAGGGGCGGCGCGTCGCCCTCGGGTGTGAGCGGTCCGCCGCTCAGGCTGCCATGGGCGTTGACCGAAACCAGGGTGCGGGTGGGCGCGCCGGCCGGCGGTGGCACGCGGTGGCTCAGTCCCTCGGCCCAGGCGGGCGGGACGGCGCGCAGTTCGCTGCGCAACTGGAAATCGTGGTTGCCCGGCGTGCCCTTGAGCTGGATCTGGGTGGCATTGACCTGCTGCGTGCCCCAACTCGCCTGCTCGACGCCGACCACCACATCGAGCGGGGCGTCGATCTGCGTGCCGAAGGTCCAGCGCAGGTCCGCACGGCTCACGTTCAGCGGGCCCGCGCGCAACGCTGCGGAACGGGCTTCACCGGTGGAGCGCATGTCCGGCCAACGCCCGCGCACGGCGGTGTTGCCCGTGAGGCTGCCGTTCAGCGCCTCCAGCAGGCCGGTCCGGCTGGCCCCCGGCACCAACTGCAGCACGGGAGCGAGGCGGGCGAGAACCGGCAGGTCCAGTTGAGCCGTCCATTCGTCACGCGCGCCGTCGACGTCGGGGCTCAAGCGGCCTTCCGCCTGGACGCGGTTGCCGTCCATGTTGAGGGCGACCTCCACGGTCACCGGGTCAGCGGCGGCCGCATGCGCCAGCGACACGCTGCCCGACGTCGGCACCCCCGCCAGGATGCTGGGCGTGATGTCGACCCGGGTGGTGCCGCGCAGGCTGGCTGCCCGCGCCAGCGGGGTCGGCTTGCGGGCTCCTGCCGCCAGGTCGGGCAAGGTCAGGTCGGCATCCGCCTTCAGGTTGAGTCGGTGCGGACCAGCCTGCCAGGCCGAGTTGGGGGCGCCCGGAAACCAGGGCCTGGGATCGAAGTCGACCAGGCTGGCCTGCGTGCGCACTCGCCAGGCGTTGGGGCTGCGTTCGGCGGTCCCCGCCATGGCGGCCCGGGCGTCGCCCGAGCGGGCCTCCAGTGATCTGAGTTCCACGCGCGTGCCGTCGCCCGAGGCATCCAGGTTGACTTGCACGTCGCGGTCGAAGTCGGCGAGCCGCCCGTCCAGGTCTGCCTGCGCGGTGAAGACGGGAACGCGGCCGCGTTGTCCGTCCGGTCCCTCGGGCCAGGTGCCGGCCGCGGTGATGGGGCCGCTCAGGGTCATGGCCGGCAGTGCCGGGTCCAGCGCAGACGGCCGCACCTGGGCCAGTTCCGCCTTGAGCGAAAAACGGGACTCATCCCAATGGCCGGTGGCCCGCAGGACGCCGGCGTCGCGCCGCCCGTCGGAGAGCAAGGCCTCGAACGCCTTGATGTCGAGCGGCCCGGTCGCGCTGGCCTGTCCGGAGAAGTCGGCCTTCAGGCTCCGCACCGGCAGGTGTCCTTCGGCAAGACTGCCGGGCCGGGTGTTGACGAGGCTGCCCTCGACATGAAGCCCGCCGGCCGCGCCCTTGGCACTGTCGACCGGCGCGATCTCGACCCGGCCGGTGAGGGCGGTGATGGGCGCGCGTGCCACGAGCGCCGAGACGTCGAACGCCTGGGTCTTCAGGTCGAGACGGGGCAGCGGCCACGGCGCGGTGGGCTCGACGGTTGCCGATGCGTCGAGGGTCTGGCCCTTGCCCTTGACTTCGAGCGTGGTGTCGAAGGCGGCCAGTGGCCCCTTCGCGCGCAGCCGGCCTTGCCAGTCCTCGCGGAGCGCGCGGGCCCATGTCGGCAGTGGCTGGCCGGCCGAGGCGGGTGAAGGGGGGGCCTGCACCGCGTCGAGGCTCACCGCGAGCGCCTTGTCCCCGACGGTGCCGATGCGTCCCTCTCCGGTGATGAGCAGCGGTTCGGCGCGGACGCTCACGTTGCCGAATCGGTGCACGCGGCCCCCGTCCATGCCCATGTGCACGTCCACCGACGCCTCGCGAAGCGGGTAGCCGGCCAGGCCCGGGACGATCACTTCATCGGCCGTCACGAGGTCGACGTCGATCTCGACAGGCAACTGCAGGCTGCCCGGCAGCGTCATCGGTTTGTTGTCGCCGCTCGAGCGCACCTCGACCGTCACCCGCCGCGCATGCAGCGCCCTGGCCTTCAGCCGCGCCCAGGTGGCGGGGTAGGGCGTGTAGGCGACCGTCAGGCCTTTCCAGGCGGGCTCGTCGATGGTGACCGTGGTGTTGCCGGCCTTGACCACGACCTGGCGCGCACTGAAGTCCCCGATGAGCGGACCGGTCGGGTCGACAACTTGCACCCCGACACCAGCCCGCGCCAGCCGCGCGAGCAACCAGGCGGTGCCGCGTGCGTCGCCCACGGCCCAGAACACGCCGAACAGCGCCGACCCGACCATCACCAGGACGAGGACCATGGCCGCCAGACCCATCCACAGCCCGGCCCGCCGTCGGCGACGTGCCGGAGGCGGTGTTTCGGCGGGCGGGGGCGGCGACGCCTGGGGTTCGGAGTTCGCGTCGGTCATGGCAGCCGGGACGTCAGAACGCGATGCCCACGCTCAGGTGCAAGCGCGCCTTGCGGATTTCCTGCCCGTAGGCGAGGTCCAGGCGCAGAGGGCCCACCGGGCTGCGGTAGCGCAGGCCGACGCCGTAGCCGAGCACCGGATCGAGCTCCTGCCAGGTGTCGGCTGCATTGCCGGCATCGACGAAGGCGGCCCACCACAGACTCGGCAGGCGCGGGGTGAACGGGCGGGCGATCTCGGCGCTGCCGGTGAAGAGGACCCGGCCGCTGGCCAGCACGCCATCACGCGTGGGCCCGAGGGTGCGATAGGCATATCCGCGCACCGATTCGTCGCCGCCCGCACGAAAGAGCAATGGGTCCGGGATGCCGACCCGGTCGGCGGCGAACACCTGGCCGGCTTCCACCCTCACCTGGGTGAACCAGCTGCCGCCGAGCGGCCAGTAAAGCGTGTTGCGCGCGTACAGCCGGGTGAACATGCCCTGGCTCGCATAGTTCGAACGCGCGTAGCCGACGCCCGCCTGGAGCGAGGACGACAGGCCTTTGGTGGGCAGGATGACGCTGTCGAGCCGGCGCCACACCCAGTGGTAGTTGGCCGACAGCGCCCGGGTGGCTTCTTCCACGCCGTTGGCCCGGCGCAGCTCGCTCAGGAGCCACTCCGCGAAGACGAGGCGTTCGATGCGCTCGGTGTCGAGGGAACGCCCGATGCGCACGCGGTTGGCAAGGGATATTTCACTCGCGGCTTCCTCGCGCGACAGGCTGGTGGCGAGGAGCTTGCGATAGCCGTCCTCGTCGGGGTTGGCGATCAGCTCGCCCTCCCAGGCGCGGCGCGTGCCACCGAGCTCGAGCTTGTTGTAGACCTGCCCGTTCCAGCCGAACGGGCGCCGGTGACGGTGCTCCAGCGTGACGCGGAAACGCGTGGTGTCGCTGTAGCCGAAGCCGGTGGTGGCCTGCTGCAGGCTCTGCTCGCGCACCCGCACGCGCAGCGGCGTCGAGGAGGCCTGTGCCGGGTCGGGCTCGATGTCGACGGTGACGGTCTCGAAAAGGCCCAACTTCAGCAGGCGTTCCTGGAAGTCGAGCAAGCGCTTCTCGGTGTACGGCGTGCCCGGCGGCAGATCGGCCACGTTGCGGATCACGCTTTCGTCGTAGCGTTCGAGGCCTTCGACCTGCAGCTGGCCGAGGATGAACTGCGGGCCGCTGTCGATCTCGCCGGACAGCGCCACCGTGTGGGCGCGGGCATCGACACGCGCCTCGGTGTTGCCCCAGGTCGCGGTGGGATAGCCGCCCGCCCGCAGCGCAGCGAGCGTGCCGTTCTTGGCGGCATTCCAGGCGGCCTGGCGAAACGGCTCGCCCGGCGGCAGCGCCCAGTTCTCGGTAAGCTCGCGCAACAGGGACTGCGCGTCGCGGTTGCCGGCGTCGGCCTGGCGCTTGAGGTCTCCCTGCGCCGCGATGGCCAGCGAAGTGACCCGGCTGCGCGGGCCGGGCTCGACCGTGAGCCGGACGATCGGGATGCCGTCGTCACCCGTGTCCCGCACGACATTCACTTCCGCGGCGAAGTAGCCTTCGGTCTCGAGGAGGGAGCGGGCGTGCGCGGGGGAGGCGTTGGCCAGGCGGGTGAGCTCGCTTTGCGTGATGGACTCGGCCTGGGTCTCACCCTGGAATCGGGAGAGGTCGAGGTAGGTGAGCAGCAAGGTGCGCAGCTCGCCGGGCGCCTGGACTTCCAGCCGGTAGGTGGCATCGGCGTCGCCGCCTGCGGGCGCGGACGCGGCGCCTGGGGCCGGGGCAGGGCGAGGCGCCGCCGAACCCGACACGGTGGCGCCGCCGTCGGCGTTGGGGTCCTGGGTCGGCAGCGCGCCGCAGGCACCGAGCGCCAGGCACAGCGAAGCGCCGCCCAGCCGACGGGCGACGTCCTGTCGCACGCTCATTTGCTCAACAGCCGCATGGCCCCTTCCAGCCCCTGCAGCGTGAGCGGGAACATGCGGTTGTTCATCAGCTGCTGGATGACCGAAATGCTCTGGCGGTAGCCCCACACGCCCTGCGGCTCGGGGTTGATCCAGGCGTACTTGGGAAACGCGTTGGTCAGCCGCTGCAGCCATTCGGCTCCGGCTTCCTCGTTGTTGTACTCCACGCTGCCACCCGGCTGGAGGATCTCGTACGGGCTCATCGTGGCGTCGCCGACGAAGATGAGCTTGTAGTCCTTGTTGTACTTGCGCAGGATGTCCCAGGTGGGAAACTTCTCGCTGTAGCGGCGCCGGTTGTTCTTCCACATGTAGTCGTAGACGCAGTTGTGGAAGTAATAGAACTCGAGGTGCTTGAACTCCGCCTTGGCCGCGCTGAACACCTCCTCGACGCGGTGGATGTGCTCGTCCATCGTGCCGCCGACGTCCATCAGAAGCAGGACCTTCACCTTGTTGTGCCGCTCGGGCACCATCTTGATGTCGAGGTAGCCGGCATTCGCGGCGGTGGAGCGGATCGTGTCGTCGAGGTCGAGTTCGTCGGCCGCGCCCTCGCGCGCAAAGCGCCGCAACCGGCGCAGGGCCACCTTGATGTTGCGCGTGCCGAGTTCGAGGTTGTCGTCGTAGTCCTTGAACTGGCGCTGGTCCCAGACCTTCACCGCGCTCTTGTTGCGGCTCTTGTCCTGGCCGATCCGGATGCCCTGAGGGTTGTAGCCGTAGGCGCCGAAGGGCGAGGTGCCGCCGGTACCGATCATCTTGTTGCCACCCTCGTGGCGCTCCTTCTGTTCCTCGAAGCGCTTCTTGAGGGTCTCCATCAGCTCGTCCCAGCCCATCTTCTCGATCAGGGCCCGTTCCTCGGGGGAGAGTTCGAGCTCGAACTTCTTCTTCAGCCAGTCGAGGGGAATGTCGCGGGTGAAGTCGGCCAGCAACTCGACGCCCTTGAAGTAGGCGGCGAAGGCACGGTCGAACTTGTCGAACTGGGCCTCGTCCTTGACGAGCGAGGTGCGTGCCAGGTAGTAGAACCGGTCGACGGTGGGGCCGCCCTCGTCGTCGATCACCCCGGACTTCACGGCCTCGAGGAGCATCAGGTACTCCTTGACCGAGACCTTGAGCTTGGCCGCGCGCAGGGTGAAGAAGAAGTTGATCAGCATAGTCCGTGATTCTCATGCATCCGCGGGTACCAGACCATGCCCGGGTGTCTCTCGAAGGCGCCACTCCCGGAGCCGGCAGGTGCGGCGTGCCGGAATAAAGCGGAAAAGGCCTGGAAAGCTGCCGTTTTTTCCGGCCCGGCCGGCAACCGCGGACGGCAGAATGGCCTGCAGTGACATCACGGTCACGGCGGGCAATCCCTGGCCGTCACCCGTCGTCACGCTCCCCACCTCCGAGGTTCGCCTCATCATGTCCCTCGCATCCCGCCAGACACGCCCGTCAGGGTTCGCCCTGCTCTGGCTGCTGCTGCTCGCAGCACTGGTGCTGCCGGCGTCGCCTTGCCTGGCCGTCGGCCTGCCTTCGGCGGTGCTGGCCGGCGGCACCGAGCCCGTTCGCATCGAGCAGGGCGTGGAACTGCTCTTCGAGGGCCCCGACGAGTCGCTGACGGCCGAGCAGGTGGTGGCGCCCGAGAACGCCGGCCGCTGGAAGGCGTACCGCGGACGCAAGATCAATGTCTCGCGCCAGATCAGACCCGTCTGGGTCCGGTTCTCGGTGCGCAACGATGCCGCCCCAGGGAAGGTCTGGTGGCTCGGCATCGAATCGCCCCTGCTGGAGCAAGTCGACCTCCATTCGCGCGACCCGGCCACCGGCGCGTGGGATGCCGTCCACCGGGCGGCCTCGGGCGTCACCGATGCGTCCAAGCCGCTGAAAGACCCGGCCTTCGTCTTCGCGCTCGACCTGCCATCGGGCGAGACGCGGGAGTACGTGATGCGGGTCGCTTCCGACGCCGCACTCTACGTACCGCTGGTGGTCTGGCAAGCCAAGGACTTCCAGCAGCACCGGTTCGACATGGCCGTGCTCATGGGCGTGCTCTTCGGCATGCTGGGCGTGATGTTCCTCTACAACGCGGCGCTCGCCGTGTTCGCCCGGGCGCCGATGTACGCCATCTACAGCGTGTACCTGCTGTCGGTGCTGTTCTACGAACTCAGCGTCACCGGATACGGCGCCCTCTACCTGTGGGGGCACAGTGACTGGTGGCTCCAGCACGCCTACGAGGTGACGGCTACATCGAGCTTCCTCGCCGCGTGCGTGTTCTTCCGCCTGTTCCTCGACCTGCGCCACGGGATGCGTCACCTGCGCATCATCAACAACGTGCTGGTCGCGTTCTGGGCGACGGCCCTGGTGGGCGCTGCCTTCTTCTCGTCCCTGTTGCTGTCGGCCGTGATGGTGGTGATGGTGCTGGTGGGTACCTTGCTCGCCATCTATTCGTCGATCGTGCTCGTCTACCAGGGGAACCGGGACGCCCGCTACTTTGCGCTGGCCTGGTTCGCCATCGCCGTGGGCACGGTCATGACCGTGCTCACGCTCGTCGGTGCGATCGAGGGCAACTGGATCACCATCAATGCGCAGCATGTGGGATTCGTCGTCGAGATCGTGCTGCTGTCGCTGGCGCTCGCCGACCGGATCCGCCGCGACCGCGAGTCGCGCGAGGCGGCCCAGCGGGAGGCGCTCGACCTCACCGAGCGCGTCCGCCTCGAACGCGAGGAGAAGATCCAGGCGCAGGAGCACGCCATCGCCTTGCAGGCCCGCGCCAACGAGACGCTGGAGCAACGCGTGCGCGACCGCACCTTGCAGCTCGAGCGCACCCTGGCCGATCTGGAAAAGGCCAATGTCGAGCTCGGCCGGCTCAGCACCACGGATTCGCTCACGGGTGCCCACAATCGCCGCTACTTCGACGATGTGCTGGCCAAGGAAGTCGAACGCTCGCACCGCACGCACACACCGCTCGCGCTCGTCATGGTCGACATCGACCACTTCAAGCAAGTGAACGACACCCTGGGTCACGTCGCGGGCGACGAGTGCCTGCGTCTCGTGGCCGCGGCGCTGCGCCGCACCGTGGGCCGCGCGACCGACCTGGTCGCCCGCTTCGGCGGCGAGGAGTTCGCCCTCGTGCTGCCTGGCACCGCGGCAGAGCAGGCCGTGGAACTGGCCGAGCGCGTCCGGCTGGCCATCGAGGCCCTGGTGTTCGAGCATGGCGGGCAGCGCACGCCCATCACGGTCAGCCTTGGCGTGGTGGCGAAGGTGACGCAGCCGGGCCAGTCGGTCGAGACCTTCATTGCCGAGGCAGATGCCGCGCTCTATGCGGCAAAGGCCGCCGGCCGCAACCGCGTGGTGCTGGCAGGCGTCGCGCCCGGTCTCAGCGCGGTCTCTGCAACTGCCACGTGAGGTGCGTGCGCACCGTGGGCCACTCGGCCGCGGTGATGCTGTAGACCGCGGTGTCGCGCAGGTTGCCGTCGGCGGTGCGCTGATGGGCCCGAAGGATGCCGTCGAGTTGCGCGCCCAGCCGTTCGATGGCGCGCCGGCTTGCCGCGTTCAACCGGTGCGTGCGAAATTCAACCGCGATGCACTGGTGCTGCTCGAAGGCATGCCGCAGCAGCATGAGCTTGCACTCGGTGTTGAGGGCGCTGCGCTGCACCCGTCGTGCGTACCAGGTGCCGCCGATCTCGAGCCGCTTGTGCACCGGATCGAGGTTCATGAGGCGTGTCATGCCCACGGGCACACCGGCCGCGTCAAGCACGGCAAAGGGCAGCACACGGCCCGCGTCACGCTGGGCGAGCAGGTCCTGCACCGCCTGGGCCAACACCTCGGGCGCGGGGACGGAGGTGTACCAGAGCTTCCACAGCTCCCCGTCCTGCATCGCCGAGGCCAGCCCCGGCACGTGCGCGGACGACAGCGGGGCCAGGGTGGCGTTCGTGCCCTCCAGGGTGACGGGTGCCAGCCAGTTCACCGGTTGTGCTTCTGCATGAAGACCAGCTTCTCGAACAGCGAGACGTCCTGCTCGTTCTTGAGCAGCGCGCCGACCAGCGGGGGAACCGTGACCTTCTCGTCCTTGGACTGCAGCACGTCGAGCGGGATGTCCTCGGCCACGAGCAGCTTCAGCCAGTCGATGAGCTCCGAAGTGGAGGGCTTCTTCTTGAGGCCCGGCAGGTTGCGCACGTCGTAGAAGCGGCGCAGGGCGGCGGTGAGGAGCTCCTGCTTGAGGCCGGGGAAGTGCACGTCGACGATGGACTTCATCGTGTCGGCGTCGGGAAACTTGATGTAGTGGAAGAAGCAGCGGCGCAGGAAGGCGTCCGGCAGTTCCTTCTCGTTGTTCGAGGTGATGAACACGAGCGGCCGGTGCTTCGCGCGGATGAGTTCGCGCGTTTCATAGCAGTAGAACTCCATGCGGTCGATCTCGCGCAGCAGGTCGTTCGGGAATTCGATGTCCGCCTTGTCGATCTCGTCGATCAACAGCGCCACGGGTTGATCGGCCGCAAAGGCCTGCCAGAGCACGCCCTTCACAATGTAGTTGTGGATGTCCTTCACGCGTTCGTCCCCGAGCTGGCTGTCTCGGAGGCGGCTCACGGCGTCGTATTCGTACAGGCCCTGCTGGGCCTTGGTCGTCGACTTGATGTGCCACTGCAGCAGGGGCAGGCCCATGGCTTGCGCCACTTCCTCGGCCAGCATCGTCTTGCCGGTGCCCGGCTCGCCCTTGACGAGCAGCGGGCGCTTCAGCGTGGCCGCGGCATTGACGGCGAGCATCAGGTCATCGGTGGCGACGTAGTTTTCGGAGCCTTGGAACTTCATACGTGCGTGTCGGTTGAGGGTGGAGTCTGAGCAGGGTGTCGGGTCAGTATAAGGGCCCCTATAATCGCCGGCTGTCCGAAGACTCGCCCAGCCGAACCATGAAACAGTCGTTCTCCAAATTCATTCCCGTGGTGATCGCCGCACTGGCTGGCATGGCCTCGGCCCAGGCTCAGCAGGCCGCGAGCACCACCGCCGGCGAGAAGAAGGCGGCCATGTGCATCGGCTGCCATGGCATTCCGGGCTACCAGTCGAGCTTCCCCGAAGTGCACAAAGTGCCCATGATCGGCGGCCAGAGCGCCAAGTACATCACGGCCGCCCTGGTGGCCTACCAGAAGGGCGAGCGTCGGCACCCGACGATGAAGGCCATCTCCGCCTCGCTCACCGAGCAGGACATCGCCGACCTGTCGGCCTTCTACGAGAAGCAGAGCGTCGCTGCCGCCCAGGCCGAGGTCGCCGCCCCGTCCGCCCAGGTCAAGGCGCTGCTCGACAAGGGCAACTGCGTGTCCTGCCACGGTGCCAACTACAACACGCCGATCGGCGACTACCCGAAGCTCGCCGGCCAGCACCCCGACTACCTCTATGTCGCACTGAAGGCGTACCAGACGGCCAACAACCCGCACATCGGTCGCGCCAACCCGACGATGACGGCCCAGGTGCAGAACTTCACGCATGACGAACTGAAGCAGATGGCCAAGTACATCGGCTCCCTGAAGTCCGACCTGACCGTCCAGCCACAGCCCCGCTTCCGCTGATGCGCAAGGGGCGCTGGTGCCCCTGACCGAGAAAGGCCGCACACTGTGCGGCCTTTTTTTCGTCCGTCGCGGCCGTCGTCAGGCAGGCGAATGCCTCCCGACGCACACTGTAGGACTGTCATTGTCCCGCCTCGCCCGATGCTGAAGAAGATTGCCGTCCGCGACGTGCGCCTCGGTATGCACATCCATTCCCTGTGCGGCGCGTGGCTGGACCATCCGTTCTGGAAGACGAAGTTCGTCCTCGAGGATCCGGTCGACCTGGGCAAGCTGCAGGGCAGCGGCGTGACCGAGTGCTGGATCGACACCGGCAAAGGCCTGGACGTGGCCGTCGCGCCACCAGCCGCCGAGCGGCAGGCCGCGGGCGACGGTGCCGCGGCGCCTGGGGCGGCCCGGCCGGCAAGCGCACCCGCGGCGCCCGTGGCGCCGCCCGAGTCGACCGAGTTCGCCGAGGAGGTGCGGCGAGCGTCGGCCCTCATCGGCAAGTCGCGCCAGGCCGTGACCGAGCTTTTCTCGCAGGCGCGGCTCGGCCGGGCCATCGACGCCGAGGAATGCCTGCCGCTCGTCGACGAGATCGCGAGTTCGGTGTGGCGCAATCCCGGGGCGATGGTGAGCCTGGCCCGCCTCAAGACGCACGACGACTACACCTACATGCATTCCGTGGCGGTGTGCGCGCTGATGATTGCGCTGTCGCGCCAGCTCGGTGCCGATGAGCAGGAGACGCGCCTCGCGGGCCTGGCCGGTCTGCTTCACGACATGGGCAAGGCGGCCATGCCGCTCGACGTGCTCAACAAGCCCGGGCGCCTCACCGACGACGAGTTCCGCGTCATCAAGTCGCATCCCGAGCGTGGCTTCGAGATGCTTCGCGAAGGGGGCACTGCGCCGGTCGCCGTGCTCGACGTCTGCCTCCATCACCACGAGAAGATGGACGGCAGCGGGTATCCGCGCGGGCTCGTGGGCGAGCAGATCTCGCGCATGGCGCGCATGGGCGCGGTCTGCGACGTGTACGACGCCATCACCTCCAACCGCCCGTACAAGGCGGGCTGGGACCCGGCCGAGGCCATCCGCAAGATGGCCGAGTGGCGCGGCGGGCACTTCGACGACGCGGTGTTCCAGGCGTTCGTCAAGAGCCTCGGCATCTACCCCACCGGCTCGCTCGTGCGCTTGCAGTCCGGCCGTCTTGCGGTCGTGGTGTCCCAGAACGAGCGTTCGCTGGTGACGCCCGTCGTGCGGGTGTTCTTCTCCACCCGCTCGCAGCTGCACCTGCCGCCGGAGCTTCTCGACCTGGCGCACCCCGGTTGCAGCGACCGGATCGCCGCACGGGAATCCAACGCCCAGTGGAAATTCACCCACCTCGACGAGTTGTGGGCCGGCCCTGAGACGCTCAAGCGCCTGGGCAAGTAGGGGCCGCCGCAAGGCCAAGGGGCGTGCGGCGCACGGCCCTTGAGGTGCGCCTCTAAACTGCGGGTCTTTGCACAGGAGACCGCAGATGCGCCGATCGTTCGCCTTGGCTACCCTCGTCCTTGCGCTGGCGAGTCCCGCGCTGTCGCAGACCCTGCGCTGGGCATCCCAGGGTGATGCCCAGACGATGGACCCGCATTCGCAGAACGAGTCGCTCACCAACCAGATGAACGGCCAGGTCTACGAGACGCTGATCAACCGCGGCAAGACCCTCGAACTCGTGCCCGTGCTGGCCACCGAATGGAAGCAGGTGGCTCCCACCCGCTGGCGCGTGAAGCTGCGCCCGAACGTGCGCTTTCACGACGGCTCGCCGTTCACTGCGGCCGATGTGATCTTCTCCGTGCAACGCGCCCGGGCCGGAACCTCCGACATCGGCGTCTACGCCGCGGCACTCGGCACGCCGCGTCAGGTCGATCCGCTGACCCTGGAGTTCGACCTGCCACAGGTGAACCCGGTGTTCGAGCAGCACCTCACCACGCTGCCCATCATGAGCCGCGCCTGGGCAGAGAAGCACAAGGCCACCGAGCCGGTCGATTTCAAGGGCAAGTCCGAAGGGTATGCCTCCTTGAATGCGAACGGCACCGGCCCCTTCATGCTGGTGTCACGCCAGCCGGATGTGAAGACGGTCTACAAGCGCAACCCGGCCTGGTGGGGCAAGTTCGAAGGCAACCTGCAGCAGGTGGTGTACACGCCCATCGCGAGCGACGCGACCCGCACCGCGGCCCTCATCTCCGGCGAGATCGACTTCGTGCTCGACCCGGTACCGCAGGACGTGCCTCGCTTGCGCAACACCCCTGGCGTGAAGGTGATCGACGGTCCGGAGAACCGCATCCTCTTCATCGGCATGGATCAGTCACGAGACCAGCTGCTGTACGGCAGCGTGAAGGGCAAGAACCCGTTCAAGGACGTGCGGGTGCGCCGCGCCCTGTACCAGGCGATCGACATCGAGGCCATCAAGACCCGGCTGATGCGCGGCCAGTCGCTGCCGACCGGCGGCATCACGCCCTCTCCGCTCGGCGCCTACAACGACCCCGCCATCGAGAAGCGCCTGCCGCACGACCTGGCTGCCGCCCGCCAACTCATGGCTGACGCCGGCTATGCCGACGGCTTCGAGGTGACGCTCGATTGCCCCAACAACCGCTACATCAACGACGAGGAGCTCTGCCAGACGCTGGCCGCGATGTGGGCCCGGCTCAAGGTGAAGGTGCGCGTGAACGCCATGCCGCGCAGCCTGTACTTTCCCAAGCTGCAGAAGCTCGACACGTCCATGTACCTGCTGGGCTGGGGCGGCTCCATCACCGACGCAGAGACAACGCTCACCCCCATCCTGCGCAGCCGCGGGGAGGGCGGCACCGGATCCTGGAACTTCGGTGGCGTGAAGGACGCCCGCCTCGACGAGCTGGCCGCGGCCTCCAGCCGCGAAGCCGATCCGAAGAAGCGCGAGCAGCTGGTGCGCGATGCCCTGCGGCACCACAACGAACAGGTGCTGCACCTGCCGCTGCACCGCCAGGTGATTCCCTGGGCGTCCCGTGCCAACGTGTCGGTGGTGCACCGGGCGGACAACTGGCTCGAGTGGAGCTGGATCACCGTCGACGCCAAGGGCGCGAAGTGATGCGGGCTGCCCGGCCATGCTCGGCCGGGCAGGTCAGGCTCGTCAGGGCGTGCGGCGCTTGGCGATCAGGCCGTAGACGAACAGAACGATCAGGGCGCCGATGACCGAGGCCACGAGGCCGGCGCCTTCACCGTCGCCATACCAGCCCATCGTGCGGCCGAGGAAGTTGGCGACCAGCGCACCCACGATGCCCAGCACGGCGGTGAGGATGAACCCCATCGGGTTCGGTCCGGGCATCAATGCCCGTGCGATGAGGCCCGCGACGAAGCCGATCAGGATGGTCCAGATGATGCCCATGGTGAATCTCCAATGGTGGTTCGAGGTGCCGGCAGCGTAGCAAGCCGGCAGAAGCCGGCGTGTCGGACAGCGCGCCGACTTCGCGTGTCCACAATGGCGCGGATTGCATGGGGCCGGGCAACCGCAACCCGGAGCGCGCCGCCGAGCGGCAAGGCGAGCGCGCAAGGCCGTGCACTCTGCCGCACAGCCAGGCACGGCGTGGCCGAAGACATCGGTTAGTGTCATGGGCTCCGCAGCGTGCGGGCAACAACACGACCATTCAGGGAGCTTTCATGTCATCCAGTGCCCTTTCCACGCGCCTGCGCCTTGCCGCGCTCGGGTTCGCCTTCGCGATGGCCTCCGTCTCGGCCCAGGCCGCCGACGCCGAGGACACCGAACCGGCTGACGATGTGCCGGCGGCTGGTGAGTCGCAAGCGGCGCCTCCCGTCCGCATCGACGAGAGCCTCGCCAAGTTCTGCTTCATTCCCGGCCGGCCCTCGGGCGACGTGAGCTACACCGTGGTCCGCAAGCTCAAGGTGGGCAAGGGCACTTACGGCAAGGTCACCGACATCCTGCCCCAACTGGCCCAGCGCGCACGCGGCCTCGGGGCGCACGCCGTCGTGGACTACGACGCCGGTCAACGATTCGGGTTGTTCCCGTGGCGGCTCGTGCGCCCGGTGGTGCGCGGTACGGCCATCCGCTGGAACGGCACGCCGCCCACGGACTGCACGGCACTCGGTGGCGGCACGCTGGAGACCATCATCGCCGAGGACCGGGCGCCCGCCGACGTCGGCCGGCCGGCGGGGGCGGACGCGACGCCGCCCAGCGCAGCGCCCGCCTCGTCGGCCGCGCGCTGAAGACCTCAGGGCCTGGTCGAGCGGTCCGCTCGAGGGGGACCGTCTCGCTTCAGGACCGGCTCGCCTCCGGCTCACGCCTCGATCGCGCTGACGCGACAGGCGGTCTGGCGGGACGCCCGTCCGGGCACAATGCGGCCCCCCTTTTCCGAGTCCCGATGAGCGAACCCCTGACCCCCGCCGAAACGCTGGCCCGGCTCCTGTCCGGCCGGCTGCAAGGCGCGACTCGGCTTGACCTGCGTGGTCTCGGTCTGACCGAACTCCCTCCCGAGGTGCTGGCGCTGGCCGACACCCTGGAGGTGCTGGACGTGTCGGGCAACGCGCTGGTCACCTTGCCCGAGCAGCTCGCCGAGTGCCGACGCCTGCACACCGTCTTCGCCTCCGGCAATCGGCTCGCCGCACTTCCGGCGGTGCTGGGCCGACTGCCGCTGCTGGACACGCTCGGCCTGAAGGCGAACTTCATCGCAGAGGTGCCGCCCGAGGGCCTCTCGCCCAGCCTGCGCTGGCTCATCCTGACCGACAACCGCATCTCGTCGTTGCCCGACACGCTCACCGAATGCAGCCGCCTGCAGAAGCTGATGCTGGCCGGCAACCGGCTGCGCCGCCTGCCCTCGGCACTGCACCGCTTGCATCGGCTGGAACTGGTGCGGCTGGCGGCGAACGCCTTCGAGCGCGCGGAGGACGCATTGCCGGACGCACTGCTGGCGCTTCCCCGCCTGGCCTGGCTCGCGCATGCGGGCAACCCGTTTCATGCGACGCGGGAGCAAGCGGCGGTGACCACGGCGGGCCAGGCCATTCGGTGGCACGACCTGCAGGTGGGGGAACGCCTGGGTGAAGGCGCCTCGGGGCACATCCACGCGGCGCGCTGGAACCAGCCTGACGGCCCCCCGCTCGACGTCGCGGTGAAGCTGTTCAAGGGGGCCGTCACCAGCGACGGCCTGCCGCGCAGCGAGATGGCCGCCACCCTTGCCGCCGGCCGACACGACGGGCTGCTGGGCGTGCACGGCGTGATCGACGGTCATCCCGCCGGAACACCGGGCCTCGTGCTGCCGCTGCTCGGCTCGGCGTGGTCACCCCTCGCGGGCCCGCCGAGCATGGCGAGTTGCACGCGGGACATCTACGCCGAAGGGCAACGCTTCGCGGGCGACCGGGCCCTGGCCATCCTGCGCTCGGCCGCGTCGGCCCTCGATCACCTGCATGCCTGCGAACTCAGCCATGGAGACCTGTACGCCCACAACCTGCTGGTCGACGGTCGGGGTGGCGCGTTGCTGAGCGACTTCGGGGCCGCGTCCTTCTGGCCGGTGAACGATCCGTCCCGGGCCGCGGCCCTGCGCGCCATCGACCGGCGCGCACTCACGGTGCTCGCCGATGAGGTGGCGGCGCGCTGCGATGTGCCTGAAGCCGTGCGCCAGGCGACAGCCTGACGGCCCTCATGCCGGAGCGGCACCCGACAGCAATGCCGCGTTGCCGCCGGCCGCTGCGGTGTTGATGGTCACGGTCTGCTCGGCGCAGAAACGCAGCAGGTAGTGCGGCCCGCCGGCCTTCGGCCCGGTGCCGGACAGGCCTTCGCCGCCAAAGGGCTGCACGCCCACGACGGCGCCGATCATGTTGCGGTTCACGTAGACGTTGCCGACGCGCGCCAGGGCAGCCAGGCGCAGCGCGCGCGAGTCGATGCGGGTCTGCAGGCCCAGCGTCAGCCCGTAGCCGAGCGCATTGATGCGGGCGATCGTGTCGGCCGGATCGCCCGACCAGCGCACGATGTGGAGCACGGGCCCGAACACCTCCTCCTTCAGCGCCTCGATGCCATCGATCTCGAAGGCAGCCGGGGCGAAGAAGTTTCCTTCCAGGCCCGCAGGCAGCGGGGCACGCGCGACGGTCCGGGCCGTGAGGGCGAGCCGCTCCAGTTCCCTCGAGATGCTGGCGTGCGCTTGCGCATCGATGAGCGGCCCCACGTCGGTGGCCACGCAGGCCGGGTCACCGACCACCAATTCCCGCAAGGCGCCCGCAATGAGGTCGATCACCTGCTCCGCGATGGCCTCGTGAACGCACAGCAGCCGCAGCGCCGAGCAACGCTGGCCGGCGCTGCGAAAGGCGCTTTGCACGACGGCGTCGACGACCTGCTCGGGCAGCGCGGTGCTGTCCACCACCATGGCGTTGATGCCACCGGTCTCGGCGATCAGGGGCACGATCGGACCGTCCTTCGCCGCGATGGCCCGGTTGATCGACCGCGCCACCGCGGTGGACCCGGTGAAGCACACGCCAGCCGCGAGCGGGTGCGCAACCAGCGCGGCCCCGACGGTGTCGCCGGCGCCGTGCACCAGTGCGAGGGCGTCGCCCGGCACGCCCGCGGCATGCAGCAGCGTGACGAACCGCGCCGCCACCGCAGGTGTCTGCTCGGCAGGCTTGGCCGCGACGGCGTTGCCCGTCACCAGTGCGGCAGCCACCTGGCCGGCAAAGATCGCCAGCGGGAAATTCCAGGGGCTGATGCAGATGAACACACCGCGGCCGCGCAGGTGCAAGGTGTTGGTTTCGCCGGTCGGGCCGGGCAGGTGCTGGCTGGCCAGGCTGGCTTCGGCCAGGTCGGCGTAGTAGCGGCAGAAGTCGATGGCTTCGCGCACCTCGGCAACGCAGTCGCCCAGGGTCTTGTGGGCCTCGCGCACCAGCAGGCCGCAGAACTCCGGCACGCGAGCCTCCAGCGCGTCGGCCGCGCGACGGAGCACGCTGGCGCGCTCGGCGAGCGGGCGTGCCGCCCATGGGGCGAAGCCGTGGTGCAGGTGGGCCATCACCTTGCCCACGTCTTGTACCCGGGCCTCGGGGACCGGCCCTACCCGAACCTCGGCCACGGCCTGCTCGTACAGGGCGCGATCGGCGCGCACGGCGAGGTCGACGCCGTTCGCGTTGCGGCGACCCGAGCGGCCATCCCAGCCGTAGAGCGCGGCCGGCAGTGGCACGCCGCTGCCTTCGGCCACGTGCAGGGGCGACTGGAGCAGTTGCTCGACCGGCACCGCGTCGTCCGTCAGTTGATGCACGAAGGAGGAGTTGGCGCCGTTCTCCAGCAGGCGCCGCACCAGGTAGGCCAGCAGGTCACGGTGCTCCCCGACCGGTGCATAGACCCGCACCCGCGCATCTCCGGCCTGAAGCACTTCGCGGTAGATCGCCTCGCCCATGCCATGCAGGCGCTGCAGTTCGTGAGGGGCATTGCCCGCCCGCGCCATCGCCTGGATGGCCGCGATCGTCCCCGCGTTGTGCGTCGCGAACTGCGGGTAGACGACGTCGGCATGCTCGATGAGGCGCGCCGCGCAGGCCAGGTAGGCGATGTCGGTGTGGTGCTTGTGCGTGAACACCGGATAGGCCGGCAGGCCCAGCTCCTGCGCCCGCTTGATCTCGCCGTCCCAGTAGGCCCCCTTGACGAGGCGCACCATGAAGCGCTGGCCACGGCTGCGAGCCAGTCGCACCACTTCGTCGACCACCTCGCGCGACCGCGACTGATAGGCCTGCACCGCCAGACCCAGGCCGCGCCAGCCCGGAAAGGCGGCGTGGGCGCGGCGCGCGAGCGCCTCGAAGACATCCAGTGAGAGCTCCAGCCGGTCGCTCTCCTCGGCGTCCACGGTGAGATGAATGTCGGCATCCGCGGCGGCCTCGACGAGGGACATGGCCCGCGGCAGGAGCACATCCATGACCCGTCCCCGCTGGGCCTCCTCATGACGAGGAAAAAGGGCGCTGAGCTTGATCGACATGCCGTCGCGCTCCTCGGGACCGTTGCCCTGTGCGTGCTGCGCGATGTGCGCAAGCGCCTGACGGTAGGCCGCCAGGTACCGCAGCGCGTCGGCATCGCTGCGGGCTCCTTCGCCGAGCATGTCGTAGCTGAAACCCGGGCCGGGCCCGGACCGACGTGCGCGCCGTGCCTCGGCCAGGGCGTCCGGCATGTCGCGGCCGAGCACGAATTGCCGGCCGAGCAGCTGCACCGCCCGCACGGTAGCCGCCACCACCGTCTGGGCGCCCAGCCGCTGCAGCAAGCCGCCGGGCGCCTCACCCTCCGGCAGCAGCCGGCGCGACAGTCCGATGACGCTCGACGACAGGTTGGCGATCACGGGGTGGTCGGAGGAGGCCGGGCCGGCGAAATCGGCCTGCCGAAGCTGGTCGGCCGTGAGCGCCATGGCAGTCGCTGCATCCGGCACCCGCAGCAGCGCCTCCGCGAGTCGCATCAGGGCGATGCCTTCGGCGCTCGACAACGGGTAGTCCTTCAGGAGCGACTCCAGCGCCCAGAACGGTGCCGGCTGTGTCCGGACGGCGGCCACCCATGGCGCGGCGCGCGCGGCGACCGAATCCCAGGACAGGCTGGACGGCAGTTGACCGAGCAGGGCTCGAACGACAGCCTGCTCGTCGCGGCAGGGGTGGGGCAGCCGGTCGCGGGTCCGGCATGCCGGAGGTTCGACGTTGTCGTCGGCCATGGTCGTGCTCCAGGGTGCGCTGCAGAACATGCTAAGGCGCTTTGCGATGTTCCACACGCCGGCGCGACCCGAGTGGAAATTCCCGGGCGACGGGCGCGGGGCCCATGCCGGCTTGCGGGCCAGTAGACTGCGGATCGATGAACCGAGGATTCCGCCCACCGATGTCCCGCAAGATGCCTCCCTCCAAGGAGGAATCGGCACTCCTGCCTCCGTTCGCGGGCCTGCCCCTGTCGCGCATCCATGTGCCGCAGACGGCCCAGCAGGTCGATGCCGCGTGGTCCGAGCTGGGACGCTGTGCCTTTGTGGGGTTCGATACCGAATCGAAGCCCACCTTCACCGCGGGCGAGGTGTCGGGCGGCCCCGACGTCATTCAACTGGCCACCCCGACCGACGCCTGGATCTTCCAGCTGCGGGTGGACGCCTGCCTCGATGTCGTGCGGCAGGTGCTCGAATCGCAGGACGTGGTCAAGGTCGGCTTCGGCCTGCACAGCGACCATGCGCAGATCCGGGCGCGCCTCGGGGTCGAGGTGCGGCCGGTGATCGACCTCGACACGGTCTTCAGCCGCCAGGGCTACCCGCGCACGATTGGCGTTCGCGGTGCGATGGCGGTGGCCGCCGGCCTGAGCTTCAGCAAGTCCAAGCGGACCACGACCTCGAACTGGTCCGTCGCGCAGCTCGACGCCCGCCAGCTGACCTATGCGGCCAACGATGCGTTCGCGGCGCTGAAAGTGCTCGAGGCACTGGCGCCCTCGGCCGACGAACTCGCGCGCTGGATCGACCGCCGCCGCTGAGGACAGCCCCGCGGTTTCAGCGCCGGCGCACCGCGGCCGCAGCCGCCGCCGCGTCGGCCTCGGCCTCCCGCAGCTTGTCCTTCTTGCTCTTGCGCGCGCCCTTGACGCCCCCGGTGGCCTGGGCCTCGGTGGCCGTCTCAGTCGGCTCGAAACCGCGCACGAGTTCGCGTTGCACCCTCACGCCCTGGCGCTTCTCGATGAGGCGGAAGTGGGCTTCGGTGGCGGCGGTGATGAAACTCACCGCCAGCCCCTCGGCGCCCGCGCGGCCGGTGCGGCCGATCCGGTGGACGTGGTCGGCGGCCGAGCGTGGCAGGTCGTAGTTGACGACGACGGGCAGCTCGACGATGTCGATGCCGCGCGATGCGATGTCGGTGGCGACCACGATCTGGCCGTGCCCCGACTTGAAGTCCTCGAGCAGCCGCGTGCGGGCGCCCTGGCTGAGGTCGCCGTGGAAGGCGGCCGCCTTCAGGTCGCGGCGGCGCAGCTTCTCGGCCAGGTGTTCGCTGCCGTGGCGGGAGGCGACGAACACCAGCACGCGCGTCCATCCCTCCTGCCGCACGAGGTGGGCCAGCAGGGCGGTGCGGCGGCCTTCGTCCACCAGGAACGCGCGCTGTGCGATGGACGGCACGGCGAGCGGTTCGTCAGCGATTTCCACCTGTACCGGATCGGTGAGGTGGCTGTCGGCCAGGGTGCGCACGGCGGCCGGGAAGGTGGCCGACAACAGCAGCGTCTGGCGACGCGGCGGCAGCAAGGTCAGCACAAGGTTCAGTTCGTCGGCGAAGCCCTTGTCGAGCAACCGGTCGGCCTCGTCCAGCACCAGGGTGGTGACGTTCGACAGGCGCACGGCGTTGTGCTGCACCAGGTCGAGCAGGCGGCCGGGCGTGGCCACGACGATGTCGGCGCCACCGCGCAGCGCCATCATCTGCGGGTTGATCGATACGCCGCCGAACACGCACTCGACGCGCGGCGGGCGTGCCAGTCCCGGCGCCAGCGATTCGAAACTCTCGGCCACCTGCACCGCCAGCTCCCGTGTGGGCACGAGCACGAGGACGGAGACCCGCCGCGGCGTGGTGATGGGCGCCGTGGTGAAACGCTGCAGCAGCGGAAGGACGAAGGCGAGTGTCTTGCCCGTGCCGGTGCGGGCCTGGGCGCGCACGTCGCGCCCCTCGAGCACCGGTCCGATGACGGCCTGCTGGACGGGCGTGGGTTCGTGTGCGCCGACGGCATTCGCGGCCTCGGCGAGGCGGGGCGAGATGCCGAGCGCGATGAAGGAGTCGGTCATGCGCTCAGTCCTGCGTGGCACGACGGCGCACGCAGTCGATGTACTTGTCGCCGTCGGGCGGAAGGCCGCTGCGCTGCGACTCCCACATCATCTGGCCGAGGCACTCCATCACCTCGTGCTGCGCGTCGTGGCGGGAGCCGCGGCGCGCCGCGAGCAGCTCGTAGGCCTGCTTGATGCCGCGGGGCTGGTCGATGCTGACCTGCTCGCTGATCGACAGGTGCATGGACAGGTGGAGGAACGGGTTCTCGCGGCCCAGGTCGGGGTCGTAGACGGCGGCCAGCGCCGCCTCGGCATCGGCGAAGTCGCCGTGGTACTCGGGGTGCTCGGCGATCCAGTCGGCGGCCAGGGCTTCGAGGGGCGTGACGGGGCTGCCGTCGCGCTGCTTGCGGTAGGCGTCGCAGAAAAAGCGGCGCACGTCGTGCTGTGAAGGGGCGAACATGCCCGATTGTCGCCTGCATTGACCAGGCTGGCAGGCCGCCGACGCGGGGGCGGGTCTCCGGCGTGACAGCGCATCGTGAACGCCCGTGCAAAGATGCCGCAGAATAGCGGACTGTCGCAAGGTTACCGAGGAAAGACACATGGCCACCCGTAGTTTCATGATGACCGCCGAAAACTTCATGGGGGCAGGCTGCCTGCCTGACGCCATGACGGTGTTGCAGACCCGCGGCTTCAAGCGCGCATTGATCGTCACCGACGCACCGCTCACCCAGCTGGGGGTGACCGAGAAGATTGCCGCGCTCCTGCGCGAACGCGGCCTCGAAGTCGCGGTGTTCGATGGCGTGCAGCCGAACCCGACGGTGTCGAACGTGGAGGCGGGCCTCGCCGTGCTGAAGGCCTCCAATTCCGATTGCCTGGTCTCCCTCGGTGGCGGCTCGCCGCACGACTGTGCAAAAGTCATTGCCGTGCTCGCCACCAATGGCGGCTCCGTCATGGACTACCGCGGCCTCAACAAGGTGAAGGTGCCCCCGCTGGCGCTGGTGGCCATCAACACCACCGCCGGCACCGCGAGCGAACTGACCAAGTTCGCCGTCATCACCGAAGAGACGCGGCACCTGAAGATGTCCATCGTCGACCGGCAGATCGCACCGCTGATGTCCGTCAACGATCCCGAGCTGATGCGCGGCATGCCGGCCTCGCTGACGGCGGCGACGGGCATGGACGCCCTGACGCACGCGGTCGAGGCCTACGTGTCCACCATGGCCACGCCGGTGACCGACGCCTGCGCGCTGCACGCCATGCGCCTGATCGGCCAGTTCCTCCCGCGCGCCGTGTCCAACGGCAAGGAAGACCTCGAGGCCCGCGAACAGATGGCCTATGCCCAGTTCCTCGCGGGCATGGCGTTCAACAACGCCCTGCTCGGCTATGTGCACGCGATGGCGCACCAGCTGGGCGGCCAGTACAACCTGCCGCACGGCGTGTGCAACGCGATGCTGCTGCCCCATGTGGAAGCCGTCAACGCCAGCGCCTGCGCCGCGCGCCTGGCGGACGTGGCGCGTGCCCTCGGCGTGGACACGGCCGGCATGTCGGTGGAGGCGGCAGCCGAGGCCGCGGTGCAGGCGATGCGCAACCTCGCGAAGACGGTCGGCATCCCGGCTCGCCTCTCGGAGCTGGGCGTCAAGCGCGAAGACTTCCCCCTGATGGCGGCCAATGCCATCAAGGACGGCTCGGGCTACACCAACCCCAAGAAGCTGTCGCAGGCCGACATCGAAGCCATCTTCGAAGCGGCCTACTGACAACGTCGCCCCGCTGCCGCCCAGGCCATGCCCGGACGGCGGCTACAGAGGCCGGGTTCGACGTCCGACTCAGGTTGCCAGTGGCCCCGGCTCCCGCGGCTTTCCGCCGGGCGGGGCAGCCTCGATCGGCGTCGACTGCGCGGTCCCGGCGCCCGAAGTCGGTTCGGCCCCGATGCCTGCCGGTTGTGTGGCGCCCGCGAGGGCCTGGGCCCGCTCCTTCGCCCACTGCGCCTCCAGCTGGGCGCGCCCTTGTTTCGCCACCGCGATCAGCTTGCCCTCGTCGCCAGCATGCGGCGCCATCTCCTCGATCAGTTCGACGGTGTGCTGCTTGAAGCGCTGCGCCTGCTGTGCGGCGTGGGTGGGCGCCCAGCCCATCAGCTCGAGGACCGAGCGGGCGCTCAAGAGCGCCGCGTCGAGCGTCTCGCGTTCGATCAGCGTGACCCCGCGCTCACGCAGACCGTAGTAGTGCGTGACGTTGCGGGCACGCACCACGATCTTCAGGTGCGGGAAGTGATGCCGAGCCAGGTCGACCACCTTCAAGCTCTGGGCCACGTCGTCGATGGCCACCACGATCACCCGGGCCTGGGCCGCACCCGCCGTGCGCAGCAGGTCCAGGCGCGTCGCGTCGCCGTAGTAGGCGGGGATGCCGAAGCGACGCACCGTCTCGACCTGCTCGGCGTCGTGATCCAGCACGGTGGAGCCGATGCCGTTGGCATGCAGCAGCCGGCCCACCACCTGGCCGTAGCGGCCGAAGCCCGCGATGATGACCGGCGCCGACTGCGCTTCGTCCATGGTGGGCGCGTTGCGCCGGGACGTCCCGGTGGCAAGCCGGGGGATCCACCAGCGGTCCGCCGCCACGAGCAGCAACGGGGTCAGCAGCATCGACAGGGCGACTGCAGCCACGAGCACGGACGAGGTCGGCGCATCGATCACGCCGGCCTGCTGCGCCGCCTGGAACACCACGAAGCCGAACTCCCCGCCCTGCGCCAGCAGCAGGATGAAGACGGGACGCTCCGGACCGGGCAGGGGAATGGCGCGGCCCATGGCCCACAGCACGGCGGCCTTCACGGCGAGGAACACCGTCACGATCAGCGTGATCGCCAGCGGCTGCGCCAGCACGACCGCGAAGTCGACGTTCATGCCGACGGCCATGAAGAAGAGGCCGAGCAGCAGGCCCTTGAACGGTTCGATGTCGGTCTCGAGTTCACGGCGGTACTCGCTCTCGGCGAGCAGCACGCCAGCCAGGAAGGCGCCGAGCGCCATCGACAGGCCCACCGCCTGCATCAGCGAGGCGGTGGCCACCACGAGCAGCAGGGCCGTGGCGGTGAAGATCTCCGGCGTGGCGCTGCGGGCGATCCATCGCAGGGCCGGCCGCAGCAGCAAGCGGCCGCCCAGCACGATGGCCACCACGGTGCCGAGCGCCTTGGCGGCCGTCATCCAGCCGGCGCCTTCCGGCGCCGCCGGCGCGGTCGTCACGGCCAGCAGCGGCACGAGGGCCAGGATGGGAATCGCGGCGATGTCCTGCAGCAAGGCCACGCTCAGCAGGCTCTGGCCGCTGCTCGTCCCCATCAGGTTGCGCTCGGCGAGGACACCGAGGCCGATGGCCGTGGACGAGAGGGCAAGGCCCAGGGCTGCCACGAGTGCGAGCGGCCACCCGATGCCGAAGGCGAGGGCGATGCCGGCGATCACGGCGGCCGACCCGGCCAGCTGCACGCTGCCCCATCCGAAGATGGGCTTGCGCAGGGCCCAGAGGCGGCGAGGCTCCAGTTCCAACCCGACCAGGAAGAGCATGAGCACGACGCCGAACTCGGCGAAATGCAGCATGTCCTGTGCGTCGGTCACCAATCGCAAGCCCCAGGGGCCGATGGCGATGCCGGCCACGAGGTAGCCGATGATGCTGCCGAGTCCCAGCTTCTTGGCGAGGGGGACCGCGAGGACGGCTGCGCTGAGGTAGACGAGGCTGCTGGTCAGCCAGTCGGTGCCATGTTCCATGGTCGGGGGAAGTCTCGATGAAGCCGCGCCGTGCGGACCGTTAACATGAACAGCAGACTGTCTCACACTTCAGGAGCGACGCATGCCGGTCATCGTGGTGGCCAATCCGAAGGGCGGCGTGGGCAAGAGCACGCTGTCGACGAACCTCGCAGGGTGCCTGGCCGCCGCAGGCCATGCCGTGATGCTCGGCGACCTCGATCGCCAGCATTCGACGCGCACCTGGCTCGCACTGCGCCCGCCGGGGCTGCCCCCCATCACCGGCTGGGACATCGACCAGGACGACATCGTGCGCCCCCCCAAGGGCACGACCCACGCGGTGATCGACACGCCGGCCGGCCTTCACGGCAAGCGGCTCGATGCCGTGATGAAGCTCGCCGACCGCATCATCATCCCGCTGCAGCCGAGCGTCTTCGACATCCATGCCACCCACGCCTTTGTGCGCGAGTTGCAGGCCCATCGCCGCAGCGATCGGGTGAAGCTGGGCCTGGTCGGCATGCGGGCCCGCGAGGGCACCATCGCGGCCGATCAGTTGCACAAGTTCCTCGAGACGCTCGACGTGCCCATCGTCGCGTTCCTGCGCGACACCCAGAACTATGTTCACCTCGCCGCCCGCGGCCTCACCCTGTGGGACGTGGCCCCTGGCCGCGTCCAGCGGGATGTCGACCAATGGGCTCCCCTCATCGACTGGATCAACCAACCATGACGAAGACCTTCGAGAAGATCACCGACCTGCAGGCCCTGGTGGGCCAGGAACTGGGCGTGAGCGACTGGATCACCATCGACCAGGAACGCATCAACCTCTTCGCCGAGGCCACCGGCGACCGCCAGTGGATCCACCTCGATGCGGCGCGCGCGGCCCAGGGCCCGTTCGGCACCACCATCGCGCACGGCTTCCTGACCCTCAGCCTCCTGCCCGAGATGACGGCGTCGGCCTTCTCCGTCAAGGACACGCGCATGGGGGTCAACTACGGGCTGAACAAGGTGCGCTTTCCTTCACCCGTGCCCGTCAACAGCAAGGTGCGCGGCCGCTTCAAGCTCGTGGCCTACGAGCCGCTCGAGGGCGGGGCGCAGATGACGGTCGAGGCGACGATGGAGCGCGAGGGCGGCACGAAGCCGGTGTGCGTGGCGGAGTCGCTGTCGCGCCGGTACTGGTGAACCGGGCCGACGCCCGGCTTCGGACACGCCCGGCCGTCGCCGTCCTGCCGCCACACCCGCGGCCGCGGCGCGCGACTGAGGCGAGGTCGCTGCGGGCTCCGATGATGCGCGGCGAGCCTTGAGCCGGAGGGCCCCGTCCGGTGTCCCGGACGTCGCACGCGCCCGGTCGGCACCACGAGACCGGCTTGCCAAGGTCACGGCACGGCCTTCCTGGCGTGACTGAAAGACCCGGTTCAACGGGTGGCCGGGCGCGACCTGCGCCCAGCTGCCGATCGCCACCAGCTGGTTGTCGGACGCGGGCCCGAAGCTGGTCAGCACCCACACCGGCGGGTAAGCGTCGAACCCCCAGTGTTCGCAGCCCCGGGAACAGGCCGCCGCGGCCGGGGAAGATGCGCCGGGCGTCTAGGGGAAGGTCCGCCGAGGCGATGGCGTCGAGAAGGGGTTGCATCCCGCGACGGGAATGCAGCCTCGCCCCGGGTCATCACGTCGGAGGACGGTACCCTCTGCCGAACAGCGCGAGGCACTTTCACACCACCGTCACCCCGTCGATGACGGGGTCCACCGGTGGCGCTCGCAACAGGGGTCTCACGGCGATGCAGTGGTTCCCGACGTTCGTCGGGATGACGGCGTGAGTTGAACCACGGATTCACGAATGGCGTCTTCGCCAGACCGTCGCTCAATCGCGCGGCCCCACCATCCGCACCGCCAACGCCCCGGCACTGGCCAGCGTGGCCATGCCCGCCACGGCCACCCATCCCCCGATCGCGAGCACCCAGCTGCCCAGCGCCGCCCCCGCCGACATGCCGATGAACATGCCCGTGAACAGCAGCGCATTAAGCCGGCTGCGGGCCGCCGGGTCGAGGCCGAAGACGATGGACTGGTGCGCGACGAGCACCGCCTGGACACCGAAGTCGAACACGACCGCGGTGACCACGAGCAGCACCAGGGCGGGCATCTTGTCGAGCCACGGCACCACCGTCATCGCGGCGAAGGCCACGACGGCGAGCGCAGCGCCCCAGCGTGTCACGCGCCCCGGGCCCCACCGGTCGGCCACGCGACCCGCCAGCGGGGCTGCCAGCGCGCCGGCTGCCCCGGCCAGGCCGAACGCACCGGCGGCGGCGCTGCCCATGCCGAAGCGGTCGTGAAGCATCACCGCGAGCGTCGACCAGAACGCACTGAAGGCCAGCGCGAGCAGGCCCTGGGCGACGGCCGAACGGCGCAGGGCCGGCAGGCGCTGCCAGAGCGCCACGAGCGATCGCATCAGCGCGCCGTACGTGGTGGGCTCTGCCGGAGGCGCCGACGGCAACCACCGCCAGCTGGCCAGGCCGGCGACGGCCAGCGACGCCGCCGCGCCCGCGTAGACCCACCGCCACCCGAACCGGTCCGCGACCACCCCGCTCGCCACGCGCGACAACAGAATGCCCAGCAGCAGCCCGGTCATCACCTGTCCCACGATGCGGCCGCGGTGCGCTGTCGGGCTCAGGGTCGCGGCCATCGGCACCACGTCCTGCGCTAGCGTGGCGGTCAGGCCGAGCACCGCGCTGGCGGCGAGGAAGGCGGGCAGGGTGGGCACCGCGGCGCACAGCAGCAGCGCGAGCACCAGCAACGCGAACTTGACGAGGATGACCCGGCGTCGGTCGAACCGGTCGCCGAGCGGCGTCAGCAGCAGGATGCCGGCGGCGTAGCCCAGCTGGGTCAATGTGGGCACGGCGCCGATCTGCGCGGTGGTGGCGTGCAGGTCCGCGGCCAACGGCGCCAGGATCGGTTGCGCGTAGTAAAGCGACGCCGCGCCCTGGCCGGCGGAGGCGGCGAGCAGCAGGACCAGCGCGGTGGGCGGTGCCGTGGGTTCGGCGGCCGGACGGGCCGTCGCGGCGGACAGGGGGAGGGCGGTCATGGGATCTCCGGGACAGGGGCGTTGGTGCGTGGGGCATTGTTCGGCGCGAGCCTCCGCCTGGGTAGCCACCCGTCAC
Source organism: Rhizobacter sp. LjRoot28 (assembly GCF_964253025.1). Lineage (NCBI taxonomy): Bacteria > Pseudomonadati > Pseudomonadota > Betaproteobacteria > Burkholderiales > Sphaerotilaceae > Rhizobacter > Rhizobacter sp. LjRoot28. The sequence goes on along the minus strand of NZ_CAXUQC020000001.1, from coordinate 2,934,268 downwards.
GCACAAGCGCTATACCCTTCACGCATGAACGACACTCCCCGCGACAGCGGCCAGGACCGCATCGCCCTGCTCCAAACCTTCCTGCGCGTGGCCGAGGCCGGCAGCTTCTCCGCCGCGGCCGCGTTGCTCGACACCACGCAGCCCACCGTCAGCCGCCGTGTGCAGCAGCTCGAAGACCTGCTCGGGGCCCGGCTCGTCGAACGGTCCACCCGGGGCCTTCGGCTCACCGAGGAAGGCGAACGCTGCATCGTGCAGGCCCGCGCGCTGCTGGACCGCTGGTGCGCCCTGGCCGACGACGCCGCCGGCGACGGCGCTGCGCTGCGCGGTACGCTGCGGCTGCGGGTGCCCCACGCCTTCGGCCAGGGCCAGCTGATGGCCCCGCTCGAACTGTTCCTGAAGCAGCACCCGCAGGTGTCGGTGGAGTGGATGCTCAACGACCAGCTGCCCGACTTCAGCCGCGAGCCGGTCGACTGTTCGCTGATCGTGGGCCAGGTTGAGCGCCCGAACCTCGTCGCCGTCCAGCTGGCCGAAGTGCCGCGCCTGCTGGTGGCCGCGCCGTCCGTGGCCGCGCTGCTGCCCGAAGGCCTCGACCGGTCGCCCGCCACCCTGCGTGCCGCGCTGTCGACCTTGCCCTGGCTGGCGCTCACCACCTTCTACCGGGACGCCATCGAACTGGTCCCCGACGCCGGTGGCGAACCGATCACCGTGCCCTTCCACCCCCGCATGGGCACCGACAGCGTCTTCGCCCTCATCGACGGGGCCCGCCGCGGCCTGGGCGTCACGCTGGTCTCCGAGTGGGCCGTGCTCGACGACCTGGCCGGGGGGCGCCTGGTGCGGCTCCTGCCGGGATGGGGGGCGTCGCCGCTGCCCATCTCGCTGGTGTACCCCACGCGCCAGCTGCAGCCGCCTCGGCTGCGTGCGTTCGTCGCCCTGATGCGCGAGGTGGTGCCCACGTTGCCAGGGATGCGGGCGGTCCGCCGCGGCTAAGGCAGGCCCACGAGAAGCGGAAAGAGTTTCGCTGAGAAACAGCTGAGCACGTGATCGGGCCTTCTCGGTGTTCCTGTCAACAAAGTCCGTGACAGCTGGCCCGGGCGAGCGGGTCGATGTTTCGCTGCGAAAGTCTGAGACAAGTACCCCTCGGGGGGCACTCGCAAGCAGGCGGGCGGCAATGTCCGGGCCAGCGCGACGGTCCGCTTCAGGCGGCATAGCGGTCGTTCAGATCAGCAAACGTGAACCGGCCTGGTAGCAAGGCCAGGAACCATGAATGGCACGGGCAGACAGCCGTTCACATGGTGCGCAAACCAATGCCAGCGCCACCATCCGCGCTCAACACTGTGAACGGCGACAGGCGGTTCACCACGCCGGTCATCGGCGACGGAAACGGGTGGTAACGGCGGCCTCTTTGCAGCCGCCGGACACCGGGCGTGCATCGCTTCGCGGCTCCTTTCCCCCTTTGGAGGGGCCTCGCTCCCGAGGCCATCCGGCGTACGATCGCCGGTCGTGGCATCCGCCTGGGAGAGACAAGAATGAAAGTGCTGCTGGTTGATGACCACCCGCTGATCCTTTCCGCGCTGCAGACCGTGATCCAGGGTCTGGGCGATCACGTGACCGTCGTGGGCGTCGGCAGTGCGCGCGCGGCGCGCGAAACGCTGGTGGCCGACGCCGATTTCGACCTCGTCCTGCTCGACCTGCAGCTGGGCGACGCCGACGGCTTCGACCTGCTCGTGGAGTTCCGTGCCGCCTACCCGGCGCTGCCGGTGGTGGTGGTCTCGGCCTCGGATCGCGCGAGCGACGTCATCCGCTCGATCGACCAGGGCGCCATGGGCTTCGTACCCAAGCGGGCGTCCAACGACACGCTCTTCGAGGCGCTGCACATGGTCATGTCCGGGGGCATCTACGTGCCGCCGATGAACATCGGCGCTGACAGCTCGTTCTCGGCCCAGGCCGACCGCCCCGCCGACCTCAACGTCGTCAAGCGGGAGGCGGCCGACAGCAGCTTCCAGCAGCAACCCAGCCTCGCATCGCTGGGCCTCACGCCGCGCCAGACCGACGTGCTGGCGCTGCTGCTGCAGGGCAATCCCAACAAGCTCATCGCCCGCGAACTCGGCCTGTCGGTCGAAACCGTGAAGGATCACGTCGCGGCCGTGCTGCGTGCCCTCGGCGTGAGCTCCCGCACGCAGGCCGTGCTGGCCGTCAGCCAGATGAGCCAGAAGCACGGCGGCTTCTCGACCTGGCGCACCAGCTCCTCACCCATCCGTTGAACATGGCATCGTCTCCTCCTGCCGCAGGCGCGCTGCCCACGCCCGCTCCCACGCCGACCGCCGCGGAGGCTGCGTCGGCCGCGGCCGAGAACCATGCGGCCGTGAAGGCCATGCTCGACGACCAGGCCTCGGCCGAGCGGGTCCAGAACATCTTTTCCTACCTGCCCACCACGCAGGCAGCCAGTGCGGCCGGCGCGGCCGTCGTGGCCGTGCTGTACTGGGAGCATGTGCCGGCGACCGGGCTGCTCAGCTGGCTGGGCCTGCTGTTCGCCCTCGGCCTGGCGCGCAGCTACCTGCACCGCGCCTTCCTGCGCGAGCGCCCCACCACCCAGGAGCGGCTGCTCAAGTACTACCAGGGCTGGCGCTACAGCACCCTCACGGCCGGCGTGCTGTGGGGCGGGGCGGCCTGGTTCTTCTACAGCTACGGGGGGGCCACCGAGAAGATCGGCCTGATCCTCACCATCTACAGCTTCTGCATGGCCGCCATGCAGATCCTCTCGCCGCAGCACCACACGTTCTACGAGTTCTGCGTGCTGGCGCTCGTGCCGCTGGTGGTCAAGGTGGCGTGGCCCGCCACCTTCGAAGACTTGTTCCTCGCCGGCGTGCTGATCTTCATCTTCGGCATCACCGTGTCGCTCAGCCGCCTCTACCGCCGCAACTTCGAAGGCCTGCTGCAGATCAAGGTCCGGGCCGACCAGCTGCTGGTGCAGCTGCGGGCGGAGAAGGCCGCGGCCGACGAGGCCCGCCAGGAGGCCGAGGTGGCGAACCGGGCCAAGACCCAGTTCTTCGCCGCCGCCAGCCACGACCTGCGCCAGCCGCTGCACGCGATGGGCCTCTTCGCCGAGGCGCTGCGCCAACGCAGCCATGACGAGGAAGTGACCCGCCTCGTCACCAGCATCAACGGTTCGGTGGATGCACTCGAGGGCCTGTTCTCCGAGCTGCTCGACATCACCAAGATCGACACCGGCGGGGTCGACGTCACGCCCGAGCACTTCAACATCGGCGACATCTTCCGCAAGCTGCGCCTCCACTTCGAGCCGACGGCATTCGAAAAGGGCCTGGCGCTGCGTTTCCGCGGCGAGAACCACAACGTCTACGCCGACCCGGTGCTCGTCGAACGCATCCTGCGCAATCTGGTGTCGAACGCCATCCGCTACACCAATGACGGCAGCATCCTCGTGAGCTGCCGGCGCCGCAACGGGCGCATGGTGCTGCAGGTGTGGGACACCGGCGTCGGCATCCGCGAGCGCGAGCAGACCCGCATCTTCGAAGAGTTCTACCAGGTGCCGCACAGCGAGGTGCTGTCGCCGCAGCAGCGCAAGGGCCTGGGGCTGGGCCTTGCCATCGTCAAGCGCCTGGCCGACCTCATCGGTGCACCGCTCACCCTGCGCTCGGAAGTGGGTCGGGGCACGGTGTTCTCGGTCACCTTGCCCATCGGCAAGGCCCCGCGCTCCATTTCCACCGCCAGCGTTTCCGGCAAGGCGCCACTCGGCCTCACCCTCGACCACAAGTTCATCGTGGTCGTCGAGGACGAGCCGGCCGTGCGCGGCGGCCTCGAAGTGCTGCTCAAGGGATGGGGCGCGACCGTCGCGACGTTCGAGACGGTCGAGGCCAGCCGCGCCTGGGCCCAGACGGCTCCGTCCGACGCGAAGGCGCCCGACCTCCTCATCGTCGACTACCGCCTGGAACACGGCAACACCGGCCTCGACGCCATCCAGGCCCTGCGCGGCCGCTTCGGCCTCCAGGTCCCCGCCATCATGGTCACCGGCAGCACCATGAGCGGCCTTGAAGCCGACGCCCAGGCCCACGACTTCCACCTGCTCGTCAAGCCGGTGGTGCCCAACAAGCTGCGCGCCATGATCGGGTTCAAGCTGGGTGTCCGTGGCGGGTAGCTGTTGGCCCCCCAGTCGCTTCGCTCCTGCCCCCGAGGGGCGCCCCGGGTCGCCCGGGAGACCCGGGCTCGCGGGTGGCTTGAACGGCGCTTCGCTTCGCTTGCTGGGCTCTGCGGCACGGCCTTGGCATGAGGGCCGGCTCGTGCGGCGCGGGGCGGTGTTGGCGATTGAGCGGCCGCACACAAGAGCTACTGATCAAGCAGACCTGGAGAGACGTCCTGGCTTCCTCAAGTCCTCGGCGTTCACGGCGCGTAAGACCTTCACATTACCAACGATACGAATAAGCTGAAGCTGGTGTTCAGGCGTTCTTTGGTGATTTTCTGGCGCGCCAGAAAGTTACTCGGCTGCCGGGCCGAGACCCGGCGCGGCCGTGCCGCCGAGACATGGTCTGCAGATGAGATGTACCTCGGCATGAGCGGCTAGCAGCGGCTAAGCCCCGGCGCGTGATCGGGGCGGACGCGGCCACTACTTGTAGCAACGGCGCCAGGTCTCCGTCCCTGCCCGCGATGGCTAAAGCGAACCCGCTCAGAACTCCAGGTTGTCGATGAGGCGCGTCGTGCCGAGCCGGGCGGCGCCGAGGACGACGAGGGGGGAGGCCAGGTCGTCGGCCGCCGGGGGCAGCAGGTCGGTGCGGCGCCGCACCGTGAGGTAGTCGGGCGCCCAGCCCTTGGCGCGCAGTTCGTCGGTGGCTTCGGACTCAGCCTGGGCGAGGGACGAGGGGTCGAGGCGCACGCGATCGGCGATGAAGCGCAGGGCCTGCGACAAGGCGATGGCTTGCTGCCGTTCGGCTTCGCTCAGGTAGCCGTTGCGCGAGGACAGGGCGAGACCGTCGTCGGCGCGGGTCGTGTCGGCGCCTTCCACCGTGATCGGCAGGGCGAACTGGCGCACCATCTGGCGAATGACCATCAGCTGCTGGTAGTCCTTCTTGCCGAACACCGCCACCTGCGGCTGAACACACTGGAAGAGCTTCATCACCACGGTGCAGACCCCGGTGAAGAAGCCGGGGCGGAAGTGCCCTTCGAGGATGTCGGCCAGGGCCGGATCGGGCTGCACCTTGAACGTCTGCGGCTGGGGGTAGAGCTCGGCCTCGTCGGGCGCGAAGACGATGTTGGCGCCGGCGCTGCGCAGCAGGTCGGCGTCGCGTGCGAGCGTGCGCGGGTAGGTGTCGAAGTCCTCGTGCGGCGCGAACTGCAGGCGGTTGACGAAGATGCTCACCACCACCGGAAGGCCATGGGTGCGCGCCTGGCGCACGAGCGACAGGTGCCCCTCGTGCAGGTTGCCCATGGTGGGCACGAAGGCGCAGCGGCCGGCGCCGGGCAGTGCAGCGCGCAGGGCGTCGATCGTGTGGAGGATCTGCATGGCGTTCGGTGAGGTCAGTAGGCGTGGATGGCGTCGTCGGGGAAGCGGCGTGCTTTCACGTCGGCGACGTAGCGTTCGACGGCTGCGGCGATGGACGGCGCCCCTTCCATGAAGTTGCGCACGAAGCGCGGCAGCTTGCCATGGGTGATGCCCAGCATGTCGTGGAGCACGAGCACCTGCCCCGCGCAACCGGACCCTGCGCCGATGCCGATGGTGGCCATGGACACCTGTTCGGCGACCTGCCTGGCGGCTTCGGAGGTGACGAGTTCCAGCACGCACATGGCGGCGCCCGCGTCCGACAGCTCACGGGCGTGACGCACGAGCGTGGCGACCGCGTCTTCGCCGCGGCCCTGGATGCGGTAGCCACCGAGTGCGTGCACGGACTGCGGCGTGAGGCCGAGGTGCGCACACACCGGCACGCCGCGCTCGACCAGGAAGCGGGTCGTCTCGGCCGTCCAGCCACCGCCTTCGAGCTTCACCATCTGCGCGCCGGCCTGCATCAGGGCGGTGGCGCTGCGCATCGCCTGGCTCGGCGACTCCTGGTAGCTGCCGAAGGGCAGGTCACCGATGAGCCAGGCCGCGGGCCGGGCACTGGCGACGGAACGCACGTGGTAGGCGATCTCGTCCAGCGTCACCGGCACCGTGCTCGTCTGGCCCTGCAGCACCATGCCCAGCGAATCGCCCACCAGCATGCAGTCCACGCCGGCGGCATCGAGCACCCGCGCGAAGCTCGCGTCGTAGCAGGTCAGCATGGTGATGGGCTCACCGGCCTTCTGCATCTCGCGCAGGCGGTGGAGGGTGACGGGCTTGCGGGGCTGGGCGAGGTCACTCATGACGTGGTCATCCCGAGTTTGTCGAGCAGGTTGCGGTCGGCCGAGACATCAGGGTTGCCCGTGATGAGCAGCTTGTCGCCGTAGAAGATGGAGTTGGCGCCTGCCAGGAAGCACAGCGCCTGGATGGCCTCGCCGAGTTCCTGGCGGCCGGCCGACAGGCGCACGCGTGACAGCGGCATGGTGATGCGGGCCACGGCGATGGTGCGCACGAACTCCAGCGGATCGATGCCGGTGCTGCCGTGCAGCGGCGTGCCCGCCACCTGGACGAGGTTGTTGATGGGCACCGACTCGGGGTACGGGTCGAGGTTGGCCAGGGCCGCGATCAGGCCGGCGCGCTGCTGGCGCGTCTCGCCGAGGCCCACGATGCCGCCGCTGCAGACCTTGACCCCTGCGCCGCGCACCTTGTTCAGCGTGTCGAGGCGATCCTCGAACTGGCGGGTGCTGATGATGTCGCCGTACTTGTCGGGTGCGGTGTCGATGTTGTGGTTGTAGTAGTCGAGACCGGCGTCGCGCAGCTGTTCGGCATGCCCTTCGTCGAGCATGCCCAGGGTGGCGCAGGTCTCCATGCCGAGGCCCTTGACCGCCGCGATGAGGGCCGCGACCTTCTCCACGTCCCGGTCCTTGGGGCTGCGCCAGGCCGCGCCCATGCAGAACCGGGTGGCGCCGGCCTCCTGGGCCGCGCGTGCGGCCGACAGCACGGCATCTTCTTCCATCAGCTTGCTGGCTTCCACGCCGGTGTCGTAGCGGGCGGCCTGCGGGCAGTAGGAGCAGTCCTCGGGGCAGCCGCCGGTCTTGATGGACAGCAGGGTGGACAGCTGGACGTTGGTCGGGCTGAAGTGTTCGCGGTGCACGGTTTGCGCCTGGAACATCAGCTCCGGGAACGGCAGGTCGAACAAGGCCTCGATGGCTTCGACGGACCAGCGCTCGGCCGGCTTGTCCTGTGCCGGGCGGCCCTCGGGGCGGGGATGGATGCGAACGGCGGCTTCTTGCATGTCTCGGACCTTTTCTCGGAAAGGTGGACTGCGCAGGCGGGCGCAGTCCGGGCGATGGTGAGGGTTCAGGCCGGCTGGTAGGCCAGCCGGACGTAGATCGGGGCGAAGGCCTCGGCCTGGGTGACTTCGAGCAGGTGCTCGCGCGACAGTTCGAGCATCGCGATGAAGGTGACGACCAGCACCTGCGGGCCGCGGGAGACGTCGAACAGGTCTTCGAAGGTGGCGAACCGCCGGCCCTGCAGGCGCTTGAGCACGATGCTCATGTGCTCGCGCACACTGAGCTGCTCGCGGGTGATGGTGTGGTGCTGGTTGAGCTTGGCGCGCTTGAGGATGTCGAGCCACGCCGCGCGAAGCTCGTCGGGTTCGACATCGGGGAATCGGGTGACGAGCGACTGCTCGACGGCCACCTGGGCCCGCAGGAAATCACGCCCGATGACGGGCAGGTTGTCGAGCCGCGCGGCGGCGAGCTTCATCTGCTCGTACTCGAGCAGCCGGCGCACGAGTTCGGCGCGCGGATCCTCGGCCTCCTCGCCCTCGGCCGACTTCTTCGGCGGCAGCAGCATGCGCGACTTGATCTCGATCAGCATCGCGGCCATCAGCAGGTATTCGCTCGCCAGCTCGAGGTTGGTCTTGCGGATCTGCTCCACGTAGGCCAGGTACTGCACGGTGACGCTGGCCAGGGGGATGTCGAGGATGTTGAAATTCTGCTTGCGGATCAGGTAGAGCAGCAGGTCGAGCGGCCCCTCGAAGGCTTCGAGGAACACCTCCAGCGCATCCGGCGGGATGTACAGGTCGGTCGGCATCGCGAACAGGGGCTCGCCATAGAGGCGGGCCACCGCGACGTTGTCGACCACGCTGGGCGAGATCGCATCGGGCGGCGACTGGGACAGGGCGGTGTCCATCGTCACGGGCGAAGGCCGGCGCGCGGCTGCTTTCAGCGCTTGGTCTGGTAGACGTAGGGCTGCTGCGGCACGCGGGAGGCGCGGTACTCGGCCTGGCGGTCCGCGTCGATCGGACGGTCCCACAGCAGGCCGCGCCCCTGGCGTTGCTCGGCTTCCAGGGTGGGCTTCTTCTCCTTCAGGCTGTCGATGAAGGTGGAGATGTCGGACTTGTAAGGCTTCCAGAACAGCGGCATGGTGAGCGTTCGCCCGGGGGCGTTAAAGTGGCTGTCAGGGATTTTACCGGGGATGGACATGGCACGCGGATTCATCGTTGTGGCACTGCTGGCAGCCTCGCTCGCGGCGTGCGACGCCCGGCGCATCGAGAAGCTGGAAGAGGGCTTCTCGAACGAATCGGACGTGCGGGGCCAGTTCGGCGAACCGACGGTCGAACAGCGCCTGGCAGACGGGTCGCTGCGCCTGGAGTACACCCGGCAACCCGAGGGCCACGTCAACTACGAGATCGTCATCGGGCCGGACGGCAAGATGGCGTCGCTGCGCCAGCTTTTGACCCCGGCCAACTTCGCCAGGCTCCAGGCAGGCGCGACGCAGGCCCAGGTCCGTCAGGCCCTGGGTGCCCCGGGCAAGGTGCAGGCCTTTCCGCTCAAGGCGGAGGAGGTGTGGGAGTGGCGTTTCCTCGATGGCCAGGAAAGCAAGCTCTTCTGGGCCACGTTCGACAAGGACGGACGGCTCACCACCACCACCACCGTGCAGGACCCGCGCAACACGGCCAGCTGAACGCCCTGGGCAAAGGCCGGGGCCAAAGCTCGCTGACCTGGCCTCAGGCCTCGACGCGCTTCACGCCCTCGGCTGCCTTGAGGAAGCCGTGGCTCATGTCGCCGGTGAGCCAGCGGGCCAGCTCGTCGAGCAGGCCGGTGGTGACGGCATGCGCCGGGAACTCGGCGGTCACGGTCTCCAGGCCGTCGAGGTTCACCATCTGGAAGCGCAGGCGGCCCTGGTCGTGCTCGGGAAACACCTTGACCATCAGGATCACGTCGGCCGTGAAGCGGAAGTTGACATGCAGCAGGCGGCCCTTGTCGGGATCGCGCCGCGTTTCCACATCGGCCGTGATGCCGGCCTGGCGAAGGCGGGACTCCAGCCGCTCGATCTCGGGCGGGAAGTCCTTCGTCATGGTCATCACTTGGCCGGACTTCTGCTGGCCGTGGATGACGAGGTGGTCGAAGACGTCCTGATCGCGCAGGCGCTGCTTTCGCGAGTCGACCATGAAGTCGCCCCGGGCCAGGTTGTCGAGCGGCGTGCGGCTGTCCAGGGAGAAGCGAATGCGCGGCTTGAGCTGCAGCACGTTCAGCTGGGGCGCCAGCTCCATGAAGTAGTGCAGCGTCGCCTTGCAGGCGGCTTCGACGAGCGCCGTGTTGCGTGCTACCGCGGCGGCGTCGAAGGAGCTTTGCGTCTTGAGGGCGTCAGCCTGACGCTTGAGGTCGTCCAGAAATCCCACGTGTTCGTTCCCTGATGAACTTGTCGATGTTGTATCGAAAAGCTTACATCATGGGCGTGACGTCGCGGCGAGGCGGCGGCGAATAATCTCGCCGCCGACCCTGTTCACCGAGCCATCTGCCGATGGCCGGTCGGCTTCATCGGACGCGCATGCCCGGGGTGGCACCTTCGCCCGGCTCCAGCACGAAGATCCCGGGGTTGGCCTTCTCGTCGGCATGCGAGGCCGCGAGCACCATGCCCTCGCTCACGCCGAACTTCATCTTGCGCGGCGCGAGGTTGGCCACGAGGACCGTGAGCTTGCCGATCAGGTCCTGCGGCTGGTATGCCGCCTTGATGCCGCTGAAGACGTTGCGGGTGCGGCCTTCGCCCACGTCGAGCGTGAGGCGCAGCAGTTTGTCGGAGCCCTCGACGTGTTCGCAGTTCACGATCTTTGCGATGCGCAGGTCGACCTTGGCGAAATCGTCGATCTTGATTTCCGGGGCGATCGGCTCCCCGCCCGGCGGGGGCAGGGCCACCACCGGCGGCTCGAACAGTGCATCGAGGAGCTTGGGGTCCACGCGTTGCATCAGGTGCTGGTAGGCCCCGATGGTGTGGCCTCCGAGGGCCCGCTCGACGTCACTGAAGGTGAGGGGCTCGACGCGAAGGAACGCCTCCACCTGGGCGGCAAGGCCCGGCAGCACCGGCTTGAGGTAGATGGTGAGCAGGCGGAAGGCCTCGATGCAGACCGTGCAGACGTCGTGCAGCACGGCGTCTTCCCCGTGCTTCTTGGCCAGCTCCCAGGGCTTGTTCTGGTCGACGTACTCGTTGACCTTGTCGGCCAGCAGCATCACCTCGCGCAAGGCCTTGCCGAACTCCCGTTCGTCGTAGAGGCGCTCGACCTCGGCCCGGTGGGCGCGCAGTGCATCGAGCAGCATGCGGCCCTCGACACCGACGTCGGCCGACAAGGTGCCACCGAAGCGCTTGCTCAGGAAGCCGGCGGCCCGGCTCGCGATGTTGATGTACTTGCCCACCAGGTCGCTGTTGACGCGGGCGATGAAGTCATCGGGGTTGAAGTCGATGTCCTCGTTGCGGGCGTTCAGCTTGGCGGCGATGTAGTAGCGCAGCCACTCCGGGTCCATGCCGAGCTCGAGGTAGCGCAGCGGCGAGATGCCCGTGCCACGGCTCTTGCTCATCTTTTCGCCGCTCACGGTGATGAAGCCGTGCACGTACACGTGGTCGGGTGTCTTTCGGCCGCTGAAGTGCAGCATGGCCGGCCAGAACAGGGTGTGGAAGTAGGTGATGTCCTTGCCGATGAAGTGCACCTGCTCCACCGAGGGGTCGCGGAAGAAGGCGTCGAAGTCGCGGCCGGTCTTGCCGAAGTGGTTCTTCAGCGACGCGAGGTAGCCCACGGGAGCGTCGAGCCAGACGTAGAAGTACTTGTCCTCGGTGTCGGGGATGCGGATGCCGAAGTACGGTGCATCGCGGCTGATGTCCCAGTCGGCCAGGCCCGCGCGACCGGTGTCGTCGACGTTGAACCACTCGCGGATCTTGTTCAGCACCTCGGGCTGCAGGCGTCCCGGCGCGTGCGTCCATTCCTTCAGGAAGTCGACGCAGCGGTCGGAGGAGAGCTGGAAGAAGTAGTGGGCGCTCTTGCGCAGCTCGGGCGTCGCGCCGCTCAGCGCCGAATAGGGATTGCGCAGCTCGGTCGGCTGGTAGACCGCGCCGCAGGATTCGCAGTTGTCACCGTACTGGTCCTTGGCGCCGCACTTCGGGCACTCGCCCTTGATGTAGCGGTCAGGCAGGAACATGCCCTTCACCGGGTCGAAGAACTGCTCGATGGTGCGTTCGGCGATCAGGCCTTCCTTGCGCAGGGCCCGGTAGATCTCCTGGGCGAGTTCATGGTTCTCCGGGCCATCGGTCGAGTGCCAGTTGTCGAAGGCGATGCGAAAGCCATCGAGGTACTGCTTGCGGCCGGCAGCGATCTCGCCCACGAAGGCCTGGGGCGTTTTGCCTGCCTTCTCGGCGGCGATCATGATCGGCGCGCCATGGGCGTCATCGGCCCCGACGAAGTGCACCTCGTGGCCCTGCATGCGCAGGAAGCGCACCCAGATGTCGGCCTGGATGTACTCCATCATGTGGCCGATGTGGAACGGGGCGTTGGCGTAGGGCAGGGCGGTGGTGACGAACAGCTTGCGGGTCATGGTGGTCTTTTCTGGCAGGCGCCGGGCCGTGCGGCACGAGGGCCCCCGATTCTAGTGGCCTGCCTTCGCCCTCAGGGCCGGCAGGCTGCGTCCCGCGTCCGCCTGGCAGCCCGGCGGACGGGTGGCGGAAGGGGCATTGCGAGGCGCTAGACTGGCGCGATTCCTTTCCCCTGCGACAGATCAGTACCCATGGCCCTCAGCGAGCAGACGATCACCGCGGCGATCCAGACGGTCGTCGATCCCCACACCGGCCGGGACTTCGTCTCGACCCGCCAGCTCAAGAACCTGCGCATCAAGGGCGGCGACGTGTCGTTCGAGGTGGAACTCGGCTATCCCGCGCGCAGCCAGGAGGCCGGACTCAAGGCCACCCTCGAGGCGGCGGTGCGCACGGTCGAGGGCGTGCAGAAGGTCGATGTGCAAGTGGTGAGCCGCATCGTGTCGCATGCCGTGCAGCGCGGGGTACAGCTGCTGCCCAATGTGAAGAACATCATCGCCGTGGCCTCGGGCAAGGGCGGCGTGGGCAAGAGCACGACCGCCGTGAACCTGGCGTTGGCGCTGGCCGCGGAAGGTGCCTCGGTCGGCCTGCTCGACGCCGACATCTACGGCCCGAGCCTGCCCACCATGATGGGCATCACCGGACGGCCGGAGAGTGACGACGGCAAGACCATGGAGCCGATGCGCAACCATGGCGTGCAGGTCATCTCCATCGGCTTCCTGGTGGAACCGGACAACGCCATGATCTGGCGCGGCCCCATGGCCACCCAGGCGCTGGACCAGCTCCTGCGCCAGACCCGCTGGAAGGACCTCGACTACCTCCTCATCGACATGCCCCCGGGCACCGGCGACATCCAGCTCACCCTCGCGCAACGCGTTCCGCTCACCGGCTCGGTCATCGTGACGACGCCGCAGGACATCGCGTTGATCGATGCCAAGCGCGGCGTCAAGATGTTCGAGAAGGTCGGCGTGCCGATCCTCGGCGTGGTGGAGAACATGGCCATGCACGTCTGCTCCAACTGCGGCCACGTGGAGCACATCTTCGGTCACGACGGCGGCCGTCGCATGGCCGCCGAGTACGGCATGGACTACCTCGGCGCGCTGCCGCTGGACCTCGGCATCCGGGTGCAGGCTGACGCCGGCCGGCCCACCGTCGTGGCCGAACCGGACGGCGAGATTGCCGGCCTCTACAAGGCCATGGCGCGGAAGGTGGCGGTCAAGATTGCCCAGCAGACCAAGGACTTCTCGGCCAAGTTCCCGACCATCACGGTGTCGAAGAACACCTGAGCGCCCGGCCCGATGTCGACGGGCCATGGCGTTGCCCAGCCGGGTGAGCGCCTGTCCCGGAACTTGAATGGCCGGCGGGCAAGGCTAAGCGTGCTGCCCGGTCTTTTCTGGTGTGGATGGCTTGGACATGCCAGCGAGGTCGGAGGCATGACACTCCGGCCGGAGCGTCCGCTTTGCAAAGCCGAAGCGGTCATCTCACCGGAGGGCCGCCGCGGGCTCGTATCCGGCGGACAATCCTCAACGCAGGACTGCGAGCGAGCTGAGCGGAGCGACGCCAAGCCAAAGAGCAGCAGCGGCATTTGAATCGTCGTACCGTGGGCGTCTACGCCCCGCTGGAGCCAGCCACACCATGAATCCACTGCACGAGAGCGAGGCCCGCATCCGTGCGTTCGCCGACGCCGTTCCCGCCATGCTGTGGGAGACCGACCCCACCGGCCACTGCACGTTCCTGTCCCGCGAGTGGTATTCGTTCACCGGCCAGACCGAAGCGGAAGCCCTCGGCCTGGGCTGGACCAGTGCCACCCACCCGGACGACCAGGCGGAGGCCGCGCGGATCTTCCTGAGGGCCAATACCAGCCGGGAGGAGTTTCGCCTGGAGTACCGGCTCCGTGGCGCTCGCGGTGAATACCGGTGGGCGCTCGACGTGGGCCGGCCCCGGTTCACGGCCACGGGTGAATACCTCGGCATGGTTGGCGCGGTCATCGACATCGACGAACGCAAGCAGGCAGAGGAGGCCTTCACGGCCAGCGAAGTGAGGCGGCAGCTGGCCCTTGAAGCCGCCGAAGTCGGGATGTGGCATGTCGATCTGGCAACAGGGGCCATCCAGAGCGACGCCCGCTTCCGGACGATCTTCGGCGCCGCCGTGGCGGACTACCCCGAGCTGTTTGCGATCATCCACCCTGGCGACGTTCCGGCCGTGCAGGAGGCCATCGCTGCGGCAACCCGCCCGGACGACCCCGCTCCGTACGCGATTGAATACCGGATCGTTCAACCGGACGGATCTCTCCGCTGGATCGCCGCCAAAGGACGGTCGCACATCGACGCCAGCGGCTCGATCAACCGCGCAGTGAGTTTCGACGGCACCGTGGCCGACATCACGGACCGGAAGAACGCCGAGGAGGAACGCGAGCGGCTGGTCGGACGCCTTCAAGAGCAGGATCAGCGGAAGAACGAGTTCCTTGCCACCCTGGCGCACGAACTCCGAAACCCCTTGGCCCCGATTCGCAACGGCCTGCAGATCATGCGCCTGGGAACGGGCGATGCTCAAGCGATCGAGCGAGTCCGCGAGATGATGGAGCGCCAGCTCGGGCACATGGTGCATCTCATCGAGGACCTGCTCGACCTGAGCCGCATCAGCCGGGGCAAGATCGAACTGCGCAGTGAGCGGGTCGATCTGGCGCAGGCCATCGCGCAGGCTGTCGAGGCCAATCGGCCGGCCATCTCGAAGTGCGATCAAGAGCTGCTGGTCGACCTGTTCCCGGGCCGGATCATCGTGCAGGGCGACTTGACCCGTCTGGCTCAGGTGTTCTCGAACCTCTTGAACAACGCCAGCAAGTTCACCGGGCGTGGTGGCCGCATCGAATTGACCGTTCGACACGTCGAAGGCGAGGCCATCGTCTCCGTGCGGGACAACGGTATCGGCATCTCGGCGCACATGCTGCCGCTGGTCTTCGACATGTTCTCCCAAGCGGAAAGCAACCTCGAACGGTCACACGGCGGGTTGGGCATCGGGCTGTCCATCGTCAAGCGGCTGGTCGAGATGCACGGCGGGGCGGTTGAAGCCCGAAGCGAGGGGCTCGGCTCTGGCAGCGAGTTCGTCGTCCACCTCCCGGTGGCCTCGGGAATGGCCATGCCGGCCGCGACTGATCAGGAGGAACCGATCGCCGACAGCGGGCGCAAGCGGATTCTCGTGGTGGATGACAACCGTGACGCCGCGGACAGCTTGGCGATGATGCTGACGATGACGGGCAACCACACCCTGACCGCGTACGACGGCTTCGAGGCACTCGATGTCGCGGCCCGGTTCAAGCCGGACCTGGTGCTCCTCGATATCGGCATGCCCAAGGTGAATGGCTACGAGGTGTGCCGCCGCCTGCGACAGGAAGCGGGGACCAGCGGCGCGATGATCGTCGCCTTGACGGGGTGGGGCCAGGAAGAGGACAAGCGCCGGTCGCTGGAGGCGGGCTTCGACGCTCACCTGGTCAAGCCGGTGTTGCCGGGGGCCATCGATGCGCTGGTGGCCCACGCCAGCGTCGCAGACCGTTGAGTGGCCCCGCGGCGCACCGCTCGGCAGCAAGCTCGCGCACGCTGCCGAGTTGACCCGCTCGCCTCCTGCCAGCGGTCCGGATTTGCATCAAGCCACATTCGGGCCGCGGCTGAAAGGGCCGCATGCAGCGCCTGCCTCCCGGCAAGCGCGCAGCGGCCCGGTTCTCACTTCAGCTTCGGCAGGTGCTTCGGCCGCATGTCGGCCGGCGGCTTGTAGGCGCTGACCCGAGCGGAATTGCCGGCCACGCGGGCGGGGATGCCCTCGGTGCTGTTGGCATAGCGCAGGGTGACCAGGGCGACGGCGTCGGAGTTGAGGTCGAGCGCGTCGTCGTTGAGGTTGGTCATGTCATCGCAAGCGGCGTGGTAGCACTTGTCGTAGGCGACACCGGCCTGGCCGCCCCACAGCGCCACTTCGTCTTCCGTCTTCAGGCCTTCGGCGCCGGTGAACAGGCCGCCGGCGGGAATGCCGGCCGCGATGAAGGGACCGTAGTCGGAGCGCCCGTCGAAGTCGGTGCCCTTGAACTTCTTGCCGCGCTCGGTGTAGAACGCCTCGAAGGCCTTCTCGATCGCGTCGGAGCCCGCGGGGCCGGCGGCCTCGCCGGTGTTGTCCGAGTTGTCACCGTCATAGATGAAGTAGCCCGGGTTCGGGGAACCGATCATGTCGAAGTTGAGGTACAGCACGATCTTGGCGCGCTCGGCGTCGGGCAGGGTGTCGACGTAGTCGGTCGAGCCGAGCAGGCCCGACTCTTCGCCACCCCACAGCGCGAAGCGCAGCTTGTTCTTCGGCGTCACCTTGGCCATCTGCACCGCGGTCTCGAGGATGGCGGCCGAACCGGTGCCGTTGTCGTTGATGCCTGCGCCTTCGTGCACCGAATCCAGGTGCGCGCCGACCATGACCACCGCATTCGGGTCACCGGCCTTGGATTCGGCGAGCACGTTGTAGGTGGTCGTCGTGGTCCGGGTGGTGTCGGCCTTGATGCGCAGCGTGAGGCCGGGGGTGGCGGCGAGCTGCTGGCCGAGGACCTGGGTGACCGAGACCACCGGGATGTTCTCGGCGAAGGCATCGCCCAGCGTGCCGTTCAGGTCGCCTTCGGCGTTGTTGTAGATCACCACGCCCGCCGCACCGGCCGTCGCTGCATTGGCGGCCTTCTGGCCGAACGGGCAGGTGCCGCGGCTGATGAGGGCGATGTGCCCGGCGGTGAAGGTAGTGAAGTCGGCCGCGTCGCAGCCGAGGTTGGGAACCACGGTGACCGGGGCCGAGGCCACGTCGCCGGTGCCCGAGTACGACATGACGTTGTGCGCGATATCGGCTGCCGGGGCGGGAGCCACCTGCTGCAGGGCGCTGCCCCCGTTGTCGGTGAACGAGACGAACGAGAAGGTCGTGCGGGTGACGGCGTAGCCGGCGTCGTTGAAGACCTTCATGGCGTAGTCGATCGATTGATCGAACCCTGGCGTGCCCGAGGCGCGGTTGCCGTTGTTCGCCTTGGCGATGCGGTCGAGTTCGGTCAGGTGAGCCTTGACGCCGGTGAGTGAAACGCACGCCGCCAGTTTCTCGGCGGTGTCGTTGACCTGCTGCGCACAGTTGGGCACGGCCACGTCGTCATCGCCGCCGCCGCAGGCCGCAAGGCCGACTGCCACCGAGGCCGCCGTGGCGGCAAGCCAGACCTTGCGGCCTGGTGATGAGAGCTTCGGAAGAATCTTCTGCATGTTTCGTCTCCCTGACGAGATGGGCGCCCTGGCGCCCGAGGGTGATGTCGCACGACCGCATCCAACGGCATGCTGCAAGACGCTGCATGCCGGATGGACACGGACCTTCGGCTCGACGTTCCGGACACGAATCCGAGACTGCTTGCCGGTCGAGACGCACCGGCCGTGGATGTGTCCGCGAGCCGAAGCCCCAGAGAGCAAGCGATGTGCCTTCGCACTGCACCAAAGCGGAGATGGCGCGCGGTGCCGCGGTCGTGGAGCACCTCGTCCACGGACCGGCGCGGGGCCATGCGAGATGCGAGTTGCGGGTTGCAAAGGCTGCGGGATCGGGGTCGCGAGAGGCGGCGGCGACACCTTGCGCTGTGCGGCGGCGAGGCGTTTGCAATCTCGCTGGGACCGGAGCGCAACCCATGCAGTTGCAGCGCACACTCGAAATGCCAGGAGGAAGGGAAGAAAAGAAAAGCCATCGCGGCTTGCTACAGAATCAAGCAGATCAAATGTGGCTGCCGCCTTACAGGACCAGAAGATGCCAAGCTCGGCCGATGATTTGTCAGGACGCCTGTCCGCTGCTTTCCCTGAGAAGGTCAGGTGGTCGGAGGATTTTCTGCAGGTGAGCTTGCCCTCCATGCACGATGAAGCCCAGTTTCTGCACGATGCCTGCCTCGGCAGGGCGTGGAAGGAAGTGGACTTGAAGAAGCTCAGCGAGGTCTACTTCAGCCGGTCGCTGTACTTGACTTCGGAAGGCGTGCGATTTCTCTTGCCAGCCCTGGCCTTGGCCACGCTCGCCTATCCAGACTCGGATGTCGCCATGCACGCCGTCGAGTGCCTGACGCCCGCCTCGCGCCGGGCCGAGAAAATCGAGGTCTGGAAAGCCGAGCGATTCGACAAGTTCTCGGGCGATCAGCTTCGCGCGTTGCAGGAATGGCTGGCATTCATCAATTCGACGAATGAAGGGGAACGGGCTTGGTTTCCAGCGGGAATGGCGCTCGAACTGCTTCGCGAGCACGTGAGCGAGGGGAAATAGCGGGCTGCACGTCACCCCGACGCTGATGCAGGGCCCCCGACCCGAAACGTGCCACCGGCTCTCGCCAAGGACGGTGGCATCCGGGGCATGACGCCAGGCCGTGCGTACTGCGACGGCGGTCGAGCGCGTGCACAGTGCGCCTCAGGTCGGCGGACGCAATGACAAGTCAACGCCAGCGGACGAGTGGCGATGGCCTATGGCAGCAGGGATGGCAGGCCGGGGGCCCGCTGCTTCAAATGCTGACGAGGTTGCGCAGGTGGGTGGGGCCGGCGCGGCGCTCGATCTCGGCATGCAGCGGCTTGTTCCAGCCGAGGGCGAACAAGGCTTCGGCGGTGACGAACATCGGGCCCACCAGCAGGCCGACGAGGTCGTCGACGAAGGCGGGCTTGCGGCCCTCGTAGTAGTGGCCGATGAACTGGATGATCCAGCCGATGATGAAGGTGCCCAGACCCCATGCGAGCCAGGCGCCGACGCTGCCGCGTGACACGGCATGCGCCGCCAGGATGATCACGCCCGTGGCCGCGGTGACCGCGAGGCTGAGGGTGAACGCACCACGGCGGGTCAGGTACCAGACGGCTGACAGGGCGAAGGCCACCCAGGCCGCGGAGACGGTGACGTCGCCGATGTCGACGCGGGCCCGCGCGAGCAGCACGCCGATGCCGAAGACGATCATGGGCACGCCCACGAAGTGGGTGGCGATGTTGCGCTGGTCGCGGTGGTACACGGCGTACTTGGCGAGCAGGTCGATGGCGGTGCGAGCTTGGCTCATGGCGCGTCCTCCGGATGCGGCGAGGGGCCGCGGTCGTGGAACCATTGTGCGCCCCTGCACGGGCATGGTGTCTGCGGGGTTTCCTGCACCCGATCACCTGCACGCGCAGCAGAGCATGCGAGGCACTCCGGGCGGGGGAAGCGCCCGAAGATCCAGCTGCAAACCAGGCCCGGGTGCGTTGGATCGGATGCGGCCTCGACGGGCCGGCGCGGCGTCACGACATGTTGCGCGCACCGGAGGGACGCGCCGGGAAGCGCGCCGCGTACGACTCCAGCGGCAACTGCAGCGCGTTCACGAACAGGCTCACGGTGCGGTAGAAGCCGGCCACTGCGAGCACTTCCAGCACCTGGGGTTCGTCGAAGTGCGCACGCAGCGCGCCCCATGCTTCGTCATCGAGGCGAGTGGTGTCGTGCAGCTGCTCGGCCGCGGCCAGGAGAGCCGCTTCGGGCGCGTCCCAGTTGCCGGCGCCATGCACCGTGGCCGCCAATTGCGCCTCGGTGAACCCTGCGCGGGGGCCGAAGAAGGTGACGTGCACGCCCCATTCGTACTCGTTGCCTGCGAGCGCGCAGGTCCGAAGAATGACGAGCTCCCGATGCCGAAGCGAGAGCGGGCCCTTGTCGAGCAACGCCCCTGCGCGGAATTTCCTGAACACGCGCGGCGAGCGCGCCAGGGTGCGAAACAGCACCAGAGGGGTCATGCCGGCCGGCGTGAGCTCGGCGAGCACCGGTTCAATGTCGGGGGAAAAGGGGGCGTGGACGGGGGCGATGCGGGTCATGAGCGGCTCCGATGCTATTGAATCCGTAGCATGCCACGGCTAGCGGAAAATCACTACTGATTTGATAGCATCGAGGCATGCAGCCCGCCTCCGACCCCGACATCGTGTTCGCCAAGCAGGCCATCAACGAGGCGATGGAGATCCTGCAGCGTCGCTGGACACTGCGGCTGCTGTGGGAGCTCAATGCGTCGCCGATGACCTTCCGCACCCTGCAGGCCCATTGCGACGAGGTCTCTCCGAGCGTGCTCAACCAGCGGCTTGCGGAGTTGCGTGAAGCCGGTCTGGTCGACCGTGTAGAGGGCGGCTACGGGCTCACTGCGGCCGGCACCGAACTGGTCGCCGCGTTCGCGCCCCTTGGGGCGTGGGCCGTGCTCTGGAAGGGCTCCCGTTCGTCACGCCGGGGTGGTCCGGCGCAAGGCGATCGTTGAAGAACCGGGCCGCTGCATCGAGCCGGGCAGGGGGCGGCGGGGCGCAGGCGCCATCCCGGCCGGTCGGTTTGACGTGCCCGTGGCGCCGGGTTCGCCCGGATCCCTACAATCCGGGCTTTCGTCTGACGTCGAGCCGCGGGACCTTCAACATGAGCATCAAGAGCGACAAGTGGATCCGCCGCATGGCGGAGGAGCACGGGATGATCGAGCCGTACGAGCCCGGGCAGGTCCGGCAGGCGGCCGACGGCAGCAAGATCGTGAGCTATGGCACGAGCAGCTACGGCTACGACATCCGGTGCGCGCCGGAGTTCAAGGTGTTCACCAACATCTACAGCACGGTGGTCGACCCGAAGAACTTCGACGAGCGCAGCTTCGTCGACATCAACGCGGACGTCTGCGTGATTCCGCCCAACAGCTTCGCGCTGGCGCGCACGATGGAGTACTTCCGCATCCCGCGCAACGTGCTGACCATCTGCCTCGGCAAGAGCACCTATGCCCGCTGCGGCATCATCGTCAACGTGACGCCGTTCGAACCCGAATGGGAAGGCTATGTCACGCTCGAGTTCAGCAACACCACGCCGCTGCCTGCCAAGATCTACGCGGGCGAGGGTTGTGCGCAGGTTCTTTTCTTCGAGAGTGACGAAGTGTGCGAAACCAGCTACAAGGACCGAGGTGGCAAATACCAGGGCCAGCGCGGCGTGACCCTGCCCAAGACCTGACGCGGCCTCCCGGCCGCAGGAGCCGGACATGAAGTGGGAAGGCAATCGCCAGAGTGACAACGTCGAGGACGCCCGCCAGGGCGGTGGCCGTGGAGGCCTGCCCTTTGGCGGCGGGCGCAGCGTGGGCATCGGCACCATCGTGGTGGCGCTCGTGGCCGGCTGGATCTTCGGCATCAACCCGCTGACGGTGCTCGGGCTGCTGAGTGGTGGCGGCTCGCCCGTGGCCGTGCAGCAGGAACCTGCAGGTGCCCCGCCCGCCGACGATCCCATGGCCCGCTTCGTGTCCACCGTGCTGGCCGACACCGAGGACGTGTGGCGTGACCAGTTCCGCCAGCTGGGCAGCACCTACCGCGAGCCCAAGCTGCGGCTCTTCCGGGGCAGCGAGCCCACGGCCTGCGGCACCGGGCAGTCCGCCATGGGGCCGTTCTACTGCCCCGGCGACGAAAAGGTCTACATCGACCTGAGCTTCTACGAAACCATGCGCACCCGCCTGGGCGCACCCGGCGACTTTGCGCAGGCCTACGTCATCGCGCACGAGGTCGGGCACCATGTGCAGCACCTGATGGGCATCACCGACCGGGTCGACGGTGCCCGCGGCCGGGTGAGCCAGGCCGAGCAGAACGCGCTGAGCGTGCGGCTCGAACTGCAGGCCGACTGCTTCGCCGGCGTCTGGGCCCATCATGCCGATGCCTCGCGGCAGATCCTCGAGTCGGGCGATGTCGAAGAGGCACTCAATGCGGCGTCCCAGATTGGTGACGACACCTTGCAGCGCAAGTCTCACGGAACGGTGCAGCCCGAAAGCTTCACGCACGGCAGCAGCGCGCAGCGGGTGGCCTGGTTCAAGAAGGGCCTGGCGAGTGGCAGCGTGCAGCAGTGCAACACCTTCGAGGCGCGGCAGCTGTAGTCGACGGTGGTTCTGTGGCTCAGGCCCGCTGGGCGCCGCGGTGACGCCGGGCGCTGGGCGGCATCAGCGGCGCATCGGCACCCCGGCGCCGGGCAGCAGGATGTCGCGCCCCACGCGGCGGATGTCGGTGTGGCCGCAGAAGGCCATGGTGAGGTCGAGTTCACGGGCGATCACCTCGAGGCACCGCGTGACGCCGGCCTCGCCCATGGCGCCCAGCCCATAGAGGAACGGCCGCCCGATGAGCGTGCCGCGCGCGCCCAGGGCCACCGCCTTGAGCACGTCCTGCCCCGAACGCACCCCGCCGTCCATCCAGACTTCGATCTGCGACCCCACGGCATCGACGATGCCCGGCAGCGCCGCGATGGACGACGGCGCGCCATCGAGCTGCCGGCCGCCGTGGTTGGAGACGATCAGCGCATCCGCACCACTGGCAACCGCCAGGCGCGCGTCCTCCTCGTCCATGATGCCCTTCAGGATGAGCTTGCCGCCCCAGCGCTGCTTGATCCATTCCACATCGGACCAGCTGAGGGCGGGGTCGAACTGTTCGGCCGTCCAGGCGCTCAGCGACGACAGGTCGCCCACGCCACTGGCATGACCCACGATGTTGCCGAAACCGCGACGCGGTGTCTGCAGCATGTTCCAGCACCAGCGCGGCTTGGTGGCGAGGTTGATCAGGTTGGCAAGCGTCGGCTTGGGCGGCGCCGACAGGCCGTTCTTGATGTCCTTGTGGCGCTGCCCGAGGATCTGCAGGTCGAGCGTCAGCATGAGGGCGCTGCACCTGGCCGCCTTGGCACGGTCGATGAGCCGTTCGACGAAGGCGCGGTCGCGCATCACGTAGACCTGCAGCCAGAACGGCCGGTGGGTGCGCGCGGCGATGTCCTCGATGGAGCAGATGCTCATGGTCGACAAGGTGAACGGGACACCGAAGCGCTCGGCCGCCCGGGCCGCGAGGATCTCGCCGTCGGCGTGCTGCATGCCGGTGAGGCCGGTGGGTGCGAGCGCCACCGGCATGGCCACGTCTTGGCCCACCATGGTGGTCCGCAGGCTGCGGTTCTCCATGTTGACCGCCACTCGCTGACGCAGCTTGATGGCCTGGAAGTCGGCCTCGTTGGCGCGGTAGGTGCTCTCGGTCCACGAACCCGAGTCGGCGTAGTCGTAGAACATCCGCGGCACCCGCTTGCGAGCGAGCACTCGCAGGTCTTCGATGTTCGTGATCACGGGCATGGTGGTCCTTCGGGAAGAGCTTGCCACTCTACGACAGCCGGAGCGGAGTCCGCAGCAGGGGCGACCCGTAGCGGGCCGGGTCCGGGTTCGTCGAAGAGGGGCAGCGATGCCGCGTAGGGCACCTCCGGCTCCCGTGCGGGGGGCGGGGTGCCCTCGGGCGGCAGGTCCGCCAGGCGAGCCAGGTTGCCGGCTCGCACGCCGAGCAGCCGCATGCGACGCGACAGGTCCACGCGCTTCAGGCATTCGCCCGCGGCGCGCCGGATGCTGCGGGCGTCGCAGGTGTGCGCGGGCAGCGTGATGTCGCGGGTGACGATGCGAAAGTCATCGAAGCGCAGCTTCAGGCCGATGGTCTTGGCGGCATAGCCCTTGCGTTGCAGGTCACCGGCGAGCTTGACGCACAGCGTGGTGAACAGCTCGGTCAGGCGTGGCCGGTCGCGCACGGCGTGCAGGTCGCGCTCGAACGTGGTTTCGCGGCTGATGGAGCGCGGCTCGCTGAAGAGGACCACCGGCCGGTCGTCGATGCCGTGCGAGGCGGTGTGCAGCCAATGGCCGTAGCTGCGACCGAAGTGCTCGATCAGGAAGGCCGGGTCCGCACGGGCGAGGTCACCGATGGTGTGGAGACCGAGGCCGGCGAGCTTTTCGCTCGCCTTGGGTCCGATGCCGTTGACCTTGCGCGCCGCCATCGGCCAGATGCGCTCGGGCACCTCGGCGGCGCTGAGCAGGGTGAGGCCGTTCGGCTTGTCGAGCTCGGAGGCGATCTTGGACAGCAGCTTGTTCGGCGTGATGCCCACCGAACAGGTGAGGCCGGTGGCGTCCAGGACCGCCTGCTTGAGGGCCCGGCCGGCCGCTTCGCCCCGGTCGTCTGCGACACCGGGGAGGTCGGTCAGGTCGATGTAGATCTCGTCGATGCCCCGGTCCTCGACCTGGGTCGCGATGGCGCGCACGGCTGCCTTGAACAAGCGCGAGTACTTGCGGTACTCGTCGAAGTCGACCGGCAGCAGGATGGCGTCGGGTGCCAGCTGTGCGGCCTTCATCATGCCCATCGCCGAATGCACCCCCAGCGCCCGGGCCTCGTAGGTGGACGTGGTGACGACGCCTCGGCCGGCGTAGTGGCGCAGCCTGGCGAAGCGCCGCGTGCCGTCGGGCTGCAGGACCGGCGCCTGGTCGCGCCCGCCGCCGATCACGACCGGCTGCCCGCGCAACTCGGGGTATCGCAGCAGCTCGACCGATGCATAGAAGGCATCCATGTCGAGGTGGGCGATGAAACGCGGTGGGGGCGAATTCACGGGAAGGCGGACGGGTGGGCGCAAGCCGTTGGCTGTTTGGCAGAGCGGCCGGTTGCGCGATGCGGCTGTATTTTCGTACAGTATCGGCGAGCCGGCCGGCGCTGGCAATCGTGTCAGCCGTTCAGGGGAGTGCGTCCGGCGCGCAGGCGCGGTAGCCTGCGGCCTTCAGAGGCGGTCTGGTCGGGGAGGTCAACTTGGTTGTTCGAGTGGTGAGGCTGGGCGGCCCGCGGTTGCCCGACGAAGGCTTGCGCATCGGCACGGTGCGACGGCCGCCGCGTGGTGTGCCCAAGACGAGCTTCGCGAGCGAAGACTGGTTCGACGTCTGGTACCCGAACCTTGCGCCGTCCGCGGACACGGTCAAGCTCGCGCTCGGCGCTGAATCGGATGCGGCCTGGGCCGCTTTCGTCCGCCGATACCGTGCCGAAATGAACCAGCCCGAGAACGACCGCACCCTGACCCTGCTGGCCGCCTTGTCGCACCGTGCGAACTTCTCCGTGGGTTGCTACTGCGAGGTGGAGACGCGCTGCCACCGCTCGGTGCTGCGCGAACTGCTGGGCGAACGCGGGGCCGCATTGCCACCCGCTGGGGAGCCCTCCTGACCCCCGCCTTCGAGTTCGCGGATTCCGAGGTCGCAGCGGTTCGGCTGGCGGGCGATCAGCTTCACGTGCGCTTTGCCGCGGCGCAGGTCAGCGGTCCGCGCGAAGGCGGTCTGGGCATGGCGTTCCGCCACCTTGCCGGGCTCGGACTCGTGGCCAGCGGAGGGCCGTGGCCCGGGCCTGACTGTGGGTGCGTCGGTCGGCTGGTGTCGGGCTGCCTGCGGTACGGCGGGCACGGGCTGCAAGCATTGCCGCTCGACTTCCAGTGCCACGGCCCCGCCTCCCTTGAACTGCGATTCGCCAATGGAACGGTCTTTCATGCAGACGTCCTCTCCTTGGCGTTGATCGTGCCACCCGACGCGCGCTTCACCGACTCCCTGGCCTGCTGAGCCGGCTTCTCGAGATCGCCCCTCATGACCTTCGAACTGCGCCCCTATGCTGACGATGACCTGGAGCCCGTGCTGGCCCTCTGGGAGGCCTGCGGCCTCACCCGCCCGTGGAACGATCCGCGCAAGGACATCGGGCGCAAGCTCACCGTGCAACCCGAACTGTTCATCGTGGGGACGCTGCAAGAGCGCGTCGTGGCCACCGCCATGGGCGGCTACGACGGCCACCGCGGTTGGGTGAACTACCTCGCGGTGGAGCCGGCATGCCAGCGGCAAGGGCTGGGCGAGGCCATCATGCGGCGCCTGGAAACGTTGCTCATCGAGCGAGGTTGCCCCAAGCTGAACCTGCAGGTGCGCGGCAGCAACCAGGCGGCGCTCGCCTTCTATGCGCGCCTGGGCTACCGGCAGGACGACGTCGTCAGCCTCGGCCATCGCCTCATCGCCGATTGAGGCCTGTCTTCGCCACCCGGAGGGCCAGGGCTTGGCATAGACTGGCCGCCTCATCGTTTTCGGAGTCGCCGTGAAACTGGTCGGGATGCTGGATTCGCCCTACGTTCGACGCGTGGCCGTGTCGCTCCAGTTGATGCGGCTGCCCTTCGAGCACGCGTCCGTGTCCGTCTTCAGCACCTTCGAGCAGTTCCGTGCGATCAACCCGGTGGTGAAGGCGCCCAGCCTGGTCTGTGACGACGGCGAGGTGCTGATGGACTCCACGCTCATCCTGCAGTACCTGCAGGCCATGCCCTGCCACCGCAACCTGATGCCCGAGGGCCTTGCCGAGCAGCAGCATGCCTTGCGCATGATCGGCCTCGGGCTGGCGGCTTGCGAGAAGAGCGTGCAGATGGTCTATGAGCACCAGCTGCGGCCTTCGGAAAAGCGCCACGATCCCTGGCTGACACGGGTGACCGGTCAACTGCTCGCGGCCTGCGCCGCGCTCGAGACCGACTTGCGGCAACGCCCTCTGGCCTGCGAAGCTGACACCATCGACCAGGCCGGCGTCACCGCGGCGGTGACCTGGACCTTCATCCAGGCGATGCTGCCGGAGGTCGTGCCCGCAGCCGCCCACCCTGCATGGGCCGCGTTCACCACCCGGGCCGAGTCGATGGTGGCGTTCAGCAGCGCGCCGCACGGCCCCGGCCTGTGCCAGCCCCTGGCCTGAGCGGGACCCCCCGAGTCCTTCATGCTGACAGCGTCCTTCATTTCGTTCCTTCATTTCACGGCCGCTTTCGGCGTGTTCGGCACCCTGCTGGCTGAATGGCTGCTGCTGCGCCGCACGCCCGACCTGGCAGACGCCCGGCGCCTGCAGCAGCTCGACCGCTGGTACGGGATGAGCGCGGTGCTGGTGCTGGTGGCCGGACTGCTGCGCGCCTGGCGCTACGAAAAGGGCCTCGACTTTTACCTGGCCACGCCGTTCTTCCACGCCAAGCTGACCTTCTTCGTGCTGCTGGGCCTGCTGTCGATCTATCCGACGGTGGTGTTCATCCGGTGGGGGCGCGAGACGCGCCGGGGCCAGGTGCCGGTGTTGCCGGCGGGCAAGCACCGCACGCTGATCCGCCTCGTCAAGCTGGAGCTGCTCGCCTTCGTCGCCGTGGTCGCATGCGCCACGCTGATGGCCAAGGGGGCCGGCCTCTGAAAGGATCGTGATGATGGTCGAGACCGTGATCCTCTTCTCCGGCGTCGCGCTGGTGGCCATCGCATTGCCCGGGCCCACGGTGCTGCTCGCGCTCGGCAACGGGGCTCGGCACGGCGTGACCCTGTCGCTGGCCGGCATGGCCGGCGCCATGGTGTCCGACGTGGTGCTGGTCTCGGCCGCGGCGCTTGGGATGGGAGCCTTGCTGGCGGCGTCCGAGGCGGCCTTCACGGTGGTGAAGTGGGTCGGGGCCGCCTACCTCGCCTGGCTGGGTTGGCGCATGCTGCGGTCGCGACGGCAGCTGGAACTGCCCGAGCCGGGCGCGACCGCGGGGGCGGGTGCGGCGCGCGGCCTCTTCATGCGCAGCTTCCTCGTGGCGGTGACCAACCCCAAGGGCTACCTGTTCGTGTCGGCCTTCTTTCCGCAATTCATCGACCCGCTGATGCCGCAGTTGACGCAGTACCTGGTGCTGGGCAGTGTCTTCGTGGGGCTCGATTTCATCGTGATGCTCGCCTACGCCCTCACGGGCGCCCATGCCTTGCGATGGCTGGGCGGCAAGGGCCTGCAGCGGCTCGATCGCCTGTGCGGTGGCATCCTCGTGGGCCTTGCCGCCTCGCTGGCCTTGACCCGTCGCACCGCGGCCTGACGTCCCCCGCGCAGCCACGCAGGGCGCCAGTCGGATGCACCCGACCCCGGGGCGCGCATCGGAGTTCGCGAAGCGGCGATGGCGGCCCCGCCGTCCGGCCGCGCCGCTGCCGGCACAATCACGCTGACAAGGAGTGAACACGGATGTCGATGGGATGGATCTGCCGGTGGATGCCGGTTCGCAGGCTGGCGTCACTGGTATTCGCGTGCATGGCCTGGACCTCCCAGGTCCAGGCGGCCGATCGGGCGGTGCCCGCCACCTGGTCGATGAACGTGCCGAACGGCTACCGACAGGCTTTCGAGGACAACGGCAACACCATCGTGTTGACGCCGGCCAACCCGGAGCAGTTCATGCTCCGCTTCACCTACCATTCGCTCAAGGCGTATGTGAAGGAGCGGCCTCGCGTGGGACGCGAGTTCATCGAGCATCTGGCGCGCAAGAGAGCGCTTCCGACGTTTCCGGTGGACGGCAACGGCGGGGTCGCCTACCTCGAGCCGCCCGTCGTCAGTGAGCAGGATGGCGTCCGGGTCCACGAATCGGCCGGCGGGCTCGGGCTGGACGATGCCTACGTCACCTTCACCATCGCGATCGACGACGCGCATCGGTCCGACCCGGTGGTGCAGGAGCTGATGCGCTCCGGCATCCGGGTGCTCCTCGGCCGCATTCGCAGCGCACCGGGCTGATGCGGGCGTGCGATCGGCTGCGGGCGTGACACTTGCCTCATTGGGCGTTCGCTGCCGATTCAGCGTGTGGCCTGAGTGCCGAAGTCGATGAACGTCTCCTTCACCTTGGATTCTCCGATGCATGCTCTCCCGGTTCGCCTCATGCCACGGGCTGCCGCCAGCCGCCCGATGGGACGCTGGCTGGCACGCCTGGTCTGCCTCTGGGTGCTGGCCCTGGTCGGCAGCCTGGTTCAGGCGGCGCCGGTCGAGGCCGGGGTGGTGCGCGTGCACTTCCACCGGCCGAGCCACGACTACACCGGCTGGGGCCTGCACGTGTGGGGGCCGCATCTGCGCCTGTCCCGCGATGTGACCTGGGACCGTCCGCTCGAGCCGAGCGGCGTCGACGCCTATGGCGTGTACTTCGATGTGCCGGTCGATCCCTCCGGAAAGGGCTTCGAGTTCATCGTCCACCGGGGTGAGGTGAAGAGCTTTCCTGGCGACCAGAGCGTGGTGCTCGCCAGCCACGGTCGAGAAGTCTGGGTGCTGGAGAACACCGGCACCGTGTTCACCGCGCCGCCCAGCGTGGAAGCCGACTTCACCATCGGGCTCGAGACGGAGGAGCGCCGTCAAAGGGGCCTGCTGCTGATGGGCGGCGCGGCGGTCGCCGCGCTGGCAGCGCTGGGCCTGGCCGGTTGGTTCGTGATGCGGCGGGTGTCGGGCGCACGGGGCGAGCTGGCGCAGCAACTCGCCCAGCTCGTGGCGGCGCAACAGGAGATCAGCCAGCGGGGTGACCGCCCGACCCCTGGCGTGGATGACGAACTCACCGGCCTGCCGACGCGCAGCGGGCTGCAGCAGGCGCTCGACCAGGCACTCGGGCGGGCTCGCCGCGGCGGCGGGCATGTGGCGGTGATGTTCATCGACCTCGATGGATTCAAGGGCGTGAACGACACCGGCGGTCACGATGCCGGTGACTTGGTCCTGCGCACATTGGCCGGACGTTTCAAGGCGTGCCTGCGTGAGTCCGACATGGTGGCGCGCGTCGGCGGGGACGAATTCGTGGCCGTCGTCGAAGGCCTGCAGTCACCGCTGCACGCGTTCTCGATCGGGCGCAAGCTGACGGCCGCCGCCCGGTTGCCCATCGATGATGCCGGACGCCGACACCAGGTCGGCGCCAGCGTCGGCGTGGCGGTCCATCCGGCCGATGGTGACGACGGTGCCGCCCTGGTGAAGGCGGCCGACACCGCCATGTACGAGGCCAAGAAGGGCGGCAAGGACGCCTGCCGGTTCAACCGGCCGGAACTGCAGGTTCAGATCGACCGTGAACTGGCACGCCTCAGCGGTTTGCACGAGGCGCTGGCCTGCGGCGAACTCGGCCTCGACTACCTGCCGGACGTTGACCTCGCGAGCGGGCGCGTCGTGGCGGCGGAGGCTGTGCTTCGGTGGCCGGGAGACGGCGGCACGCCGCAGCCGCTGCGCGCCTTGTTCGATGTGGCGCAGGATCCCATCCTCGCTGACCGCGTCAACCGCTGGCTGGTCGCTGAAGCCGGTCGACAGGCACAGGCCTGGCGAGCCGATGGCCTACCACCGCTGCGCATCGGCGTTTCGTTGATGGGCGACGCGGGTGCCTCGCTCGCCCAATCCCTTCAGCAGTTGTCGGGCGACCGCACCCTGGCCCAGGGACTGGTGCTCCAACTGCCCGCAACGTTGCTGGACGATCGGCATGGGCGGCTCGGCGTGCTCGATGCCCTGCATGCGGCAGGCGTCGGGCTCGGCGTGGCCGGCCTTGGCGTGCAGGACGTGAGCCTGCTGCGTCTGGTGGAAACGCCGATCGACGTGCTCTCCATCGAGGTGGGCGCGTTCGCGGACTCGCCCTCGGCTGCAAGCGACGCCCTGGCGCGGTGCCTGGTGGCGCTGGGCGAGGCGCGTGCGTTCCGCACGGTGGCCGCGGGCGTCGACACGCAGGCGCAGCGCGACTGGGCACGCCGCATCGGTTGCACGACCGTCAGCGCTTCCGCAGCCCAGGGGTGTGTCTCCATCGACGCCTTGACGGCCTGGCGTCGCGCCGGACGCCAGGCCCGGTGAGGCGGAGGTGGCCGAGTGCCCTCGGCCGTCAGGTGCGACGCACGACCAGGTCGAAAGGGAGTGGATCGCTCTTCTGCCCGTCCAGCACCTGCCGAACGGCGAGTCGGCCTTTCAGCGCGCCGTCCTGGCGCATGGTGGTGAGCCCCGCCGCCTCGGCGGCCGGAATGTCGTCGAACCCGACCACCGAGACGACCTGGATCCGGTGCTTGCCCTTGAGGGCCTCGAGTGCCACGAGCGCCATGGTGTCGGCCATGCCCAGCACGGCGAGGCGCGTGCCGTCGGGGAGGTCTTTCAGATAGGTCCCGATGCGCTCCATCTCGATGGCCAACTGCGTTTCGTCGATCTCCAGCCAGTCGATGTGGTTCAGGTCGAAGCCCTGCCGGTGCGCGGCGCCGACGTAGCCGTGGCTGCGTTCCATCGCGACGGAGGCGCTGCGCTGCGACCGCAGGTCGAGCCGGTGCCGGCGCTGCCGCTCGTGGAGGGGAAATGACAGCACGAGCACGCGGTCAGGCCGTTGCGCGAGCGCGTGTTCCATGGCCGACGCCGCTCCGGCGCGGTCGTCCATGCGCACCGACGGCACGCCGGGCACGCCGGTGTCGACGAGCACGATGGGCTTGCTGAACGCCTTCACCTCGGGTGCCAACTCGGCGTCGATCTCCGCGTAGACGACCAGTGCGTCCGCCGTGGTCTGAAACGCATAGGCGAGGGACACCGTGCGGCCCATCTTCGGGATGAGCTGCATGGTCATGCCGCGGGCGTCGAGTTCCTCGGCCACGCCGCGCAGGAAGGCGATGCTGAGCGGGTCGTCGAAGGCGAAGCGCAAGTCATGGTGAAAGACGACGGCCACCTGGCGCACCTCGCGGCTGCGCAGCGCGCGGGCGGCGGGATCCGGGCCGAAATAGCCCAGTTCGCGCGCCTTGGCGAGGATGTCCGTGCGGAGCGCTTCCGACAACTGCTCGGGCCGGTTGAAGGCATTCGAGACCGTCGTGCGGCTGACGTTCAATGCGGCGGCAACGTCCTTCAGCGTGAGCCGTGGCTTGCGACCGGCAGCAAGGGGCAGGGGCGACGGCTGGGGGAGGTCTTTGACTCGCATGGCGGGAAGGTGAAGGCTCGGAGCTCTGAAAAGACGGTCGTTCAGCGTTGGAAGATAACCCGGAAGCGTGGCCGTTCGTCGCTTGACGGCCAGACCTGGCGCGAATTCACGGCGACGTGAGCCGGCTCAGGTGTGCCATCATCCTGGTTTTCCAGTAGATACTCCAGTTACATGGCTCGCCAACTGATCAGCTCCGGTTCGACCTTCGAAGACGACATGGCCTACTCCCGCGCCGTGGTGGACGGTGAATGGGTGTTCGTGTCCGGCACGACCGGCTTCGACTACACCACCATGACCATCGCCGACAACGTCGTCGACCAGGCGGAACAGTGCTTTCGCAACGTGGAGGTGGCGCTGAAGGAAGCCGGCGCGAGCCTGGCTGACGTCGTGCGCATCCACTACATCCTGCCGGTGGCGTCGGAGTTCTCCAGCTGCTGGCCGGTGATGCGGCGCTACCTGGGCGAGATCCGCCCGGCGGCGACCATGATCTCCGCCGGCCTCGTCGACCCGCGCATGCGGATCGAGATCGAGGTGACGGCCCGCAAGCGCTCGGCCGCCTGACGACCGGGCCCTCCCGGGCCGGTTCGTCGCAGGGTTGCGGTTGACGCGGCCCGGAGCCGCCTCAACCGTTCCCGGGTTTCCGCTTCGTTCAGTCGAGGCGAAGGTTCAGGCGCAGCCAACCGAGCTGGCCTTCAGGGCGGTTGCGCACCGCGAACTCCTGCATCACCTTCATGTCGACGGCCCAGGTGCCGCTTTCCGAGGTGTAGGCCACGAGCGGGCCGGCCGACAGGGCCTGCACCTTGTTGCCATGGGCTTCCACACCCGGGCCGCGGTCATTGGTGGTCTGCTTGAGCACGTAGCCCTGCACGCCGAAGCGCCACAGGTCGTTGGCCCGGTACATCGCGGCCCAGTCGGCATGCAGGTACTGGCCCGAGCGGACGTCCGTCTCGCGGTTGATGCTGTTGATCGAGTAGGTGGCACGGGCACCGATCTCGAAACCGTTCTCCCACACGCGGGACGCGACGACCAGCGGTCGCATGGTCCAGAAGTCACCGGCGCCCGGGTTCACGGCGCGGTTCTTGTCATAGTCACCGGTGGGCACGCCCAGGGCCAGACCGGCCACGATGCGCGACTCGTCCTGTTGCCAGTCGAGGAAGGCGCTGATCTCGGCATCGCCGAGACCGCTCTGCTCGCCCGATTGCGCGGCGCTGGCAGCTGCCAGGGTCGGAGCGAGCGCCGGCACATCGGATGACAGGGTCACGGTCGTGCGCTGGCTGATGATGGGCAGCGCGAGCGAGAAGCCGAGGCGACCGTCATTGATGATCTGCTCGGTCACGTAGGTCAGGCGGGGCGCCAGCACATCCGCCCGAACCTTGGCTTGCACCTTGACCGGGACGCCACCGGCGTTGCGAGTCAGTTCGTTGCCCGCATCGTCCATGAACTTGTCCGCCTGGTAGCGCTGGTACCAGAGCTGGCCGTACAGGCCCGGAAACTGGGGCGTGGCCATTTCGAAGGACGGTGCGCCGAGCAGGGCACGGACCTGGCCTCGTTCGGTGGCGAAGGCCGGGCTGCAGGCGGCGGCCAGGGCCGATGCAAGCAGGGCCAGGCGGCAGGGGAAAGTCGTCGCGGTCATGAGATCTCTCGGTTGAACGGGTGCCCCGGACGGAGCCAGGGCGCGAATATATCGTGCTTCCAGAAACGATCGAACGTTCGTTCGTTTCGAGCAACATATGCACGTGTGAAGTTCACGTCTTGCTCCCCCATGCGGGTGGGTGTGACGGTTCCCGGCCCTACAAGCGCTTACAGTTAAATGCTGCGAGCACATCCTTGCTTCGCCGAAGTTTCATCCCGCTGTCAAAGGAAACCGTCATGCCCCGTTCTTTCACCGCCTCCTGGCGTGCCTTCGTTTCGATCTGCGCCTTCGTGGCGGTCGGCGCGGCCCGCGCCGAAGTCGAGGTGGAAGGCTTCAAGTTCGCCGACACCGCCGTGGTCCAGGGCCAGGTGCTGCAACTCAACGGGGCCGCGGTGTCGAGCGTCCTGTCCGCCAAGTCCACGGCAGTCGCTTTCTACCTCCCGCGCAAGCAGACGACGATGGAGGGCGCGGTGGCCGAGAAGGGCGTCAAGCGCATCCACTTCTTCATGATGCGCGACGTGTCCGCCCGCGACCTGTCGAACGCCATGCTCGACCGCATCCGCCAGAACGTGCCGACGGCCGAGTTCTCGGCCAACATCGTCGCCACCTCCCAGCTCGGTACGGTGTTCGGCAACCGCAAGAAGGTCTTCAAGGGTGACGAGATCATCGTCGACTACACCCCTTCCACGCAGAGCACCCAGTTCACCCTGAACGGCCAGCGCGTCGGCGAGACCATCATGGGCGAGAGCTTCTTCCCGATGCTGATGAAGGTGTGGATCGGCCCGAAGGTGCGCGGCAGCACGCGCGACGGGATCCTGGGCGCGGTCCAGAAGGACTGAGTCAGCGCGCGGTCTCCGGGGCGCTCGCACCCCAGCGCGCGGCCCACGCCTGCACGGCCGGGCCCAGCCATTCGCTTGGCGACGAAGCCGCGGGCAGGTGCAAGCCCAGCGCGGCGCCGGCCGCTTGCAGCGCCTGGAGCGGCCGGCGGACGGTATCCACCGCCTCGGCCCCGGTCTGCTTCGACAGCTTCTCGCCTCTTGCGTCGCGCACCAGCGGCACGTGGAGGTAGCGCGGCGTCGGTACGCCCAGCAGGCGCTGCAGCAGGATCTGCCGCGGTGTGTTGTCGGCCAGGTCTTCGCCCCGCACCACGTCAGTGATGCCTTGCGCGTCGTCGTCGACGACAACCGCCAATTGGTACGCCCACAGGCCATCGGCTCGGCGAAGGACGAAGTCCCCCACCTGCGCGGCGACGTCCTGCGCCTGGGCCCCTGACCGGCGGTCGCTCCAGCGCAGCGGGCATTCCACCGACGGCAGATCGGTGCGCAGGCGCACGGCCCGGGGCGGCTTGCCGTGCAATCCGCCCCGGCAGGTGCCGGGGTAGACGAGTTCGCCATGGCGGTGCTTGGCTTGGCCCGATCGGGCCAGGGCCTCGGCGATGTCCGCCCGGGTGCAGCCGCAGGGGTAGGCGACGCCGCCGGCAACGAGGCGATCGAGTGCCGACTGGTAGTGCGCGCCGCGGGTCGACTGCCACACCGGCGGCTCGTCCGGCTGCAGCCCGCAGTCGGCAAGCTGTCCGAGGATGATCCTGTCGATGCCGGGCACGCAGCGCGGCAGGTCCACATCCTCGATGCGCACCAGCCAGCGGCCGCCGTGCGCGCGGGCGTCCAGCCAGCTCGCCAACGCCGCGACCATCGAGCCGGCGTGCAGCGGCCCGGTCGGCGAGGGCGCGAAGCGTCCGCGATAAAGGGCGGTCATGTCGGCCGCGGCGCTCAGTCCAGGCCCAGCTGCAGCGGGCCGCCGTGCCGCTCGAGCAGCGCCAGGCGGGTGGCCGGACTTTCGAGCTGCGAGAGCCACCATTTCAAGGCCTCGCCCAGGCCGCCTCGACGGGACCCGCCGACGGCCGGGGCAACTCGCCACGCGTAGCCCATGCGCGCCGGCGGAATGGCCCGCTCGACCGGCCGGGTGACGAGTCGCCCGGCGGCAATGTGTTCGCGCGCCAACGGCTCCGGCAGGAAGCCGCAGCCCATGCAGCGGATCTGGGCCTCGATCTTTGCCTGCATGCTGGCCACGGTGAGGACGTCCTGGCCGGGAAGCAGGTTGACGGTGAGGGGCGCGAGGTGCTGGGCTGAATCCGCGACCGCCACGGCGCGGTGGCGCAGCAGTTCGGCATCGCTGATGACGCCTTCTGCCGAGGCGAGCGGGTGATGGGGTGCGACCGCGAACACGAAGTCGAGCGTGCCGAGCGCCTGCATCTGGATGCCGGGCGGCAGCGTCCGCTCGGTGCCGACCCCGATCGCCAGATCGGCGTGCCCTCGCACCAGCGCTTCCCAGGTGCCGGCCAGGACCTCGGTGCGCAGCCGCAGGCGTGTCCCTGGGCCGCCGGTCACGCCTTCGGGCTGCAAGGCATAGAAGGCCTCGCACAACTCGAAGACGGTCAGGCGCGAGATGACGCCATCCACGGCGATGGTGAGTTGCGACTCCCACCCCGTGGCCACCCGCTTGACGCGGCTGGCCACCGCTTCCATCTGCTCCAGCAGGCGAAGGCCCTCGTTCAGTAGCTCCTCGCCGGCGGCCGTGAACTTCGCCTGCCGCGAGGCCCGGTCGAAGAGCAGCACGTCGAGGGCATCCTCGAGCTGGCGCACGTTGTAGGTGAGGGCGGAGGGCACCTTGCCCAGTTCGCGGGCTGCGGCGGCAAAGCTCCCGGTGCGCGCGATCACCTCCAGCATGGACAGGGCGTCGGGCGTCAGGACGTTGCGGGCGGTGGTCATGGGGCGGGCGAAGCCGTGGTCAGAGTCGTTCATCTTATTTGAACGGATGCTTCATGCCACCTCGACCTGCGGTGCGCGCCCGCTCCCTACAGTGAATGCACACCAAGGAGCCACACCATGATCACCCTTCGCCGATCCGCAGAACGAGGCCACGCCGACCACGGCTGGCTCAAGTCCTTCCACAGCTTCTCGTTCGCCGACTACATGGACCCCCGCCACATGGGCGTGGGCAACCTGCGCGTCATCAACGAGGACCGCATCGCGCCCGGCACGGGCTTCGGCACCCACGGCCACCGAGACATGGAGATCGTCTCCTATGTGCTGTCCGGGGCCCTCGGCCATCGCGACAGCCTGGGCAATGGGGCGCGCATCGTGCCGGGCGACGTGCAGCGCATGAGCGCGGGCAGCGGCATCCGGCACAGCGAGTTCAACGTCGCCGAGCAGGCCGAGACCCATTTCCTGCAGATCTGGCTGCTGCCGGACACGAAGGACATCGCGCCCGGCTATGAGCAGAAGCACTTCTCGGCTGACGACAAGCGCGGCCACCTGCGGCTCGTGGCAAGCCGCGATGGCCGGGACGGTGCGGTCACCGTGCATGCCGATGCGAGCATCCACGCTGGTCTGTTCGACGGAGACGAGGCGGCAGAGCTGGCGCTGGCGCCCGGGCGCCTTGCCTACGTGCATGTGGTGCGGGGTGCGGTGCAGGTGAACGGCGAGTCCCTGCAGGCAGGCGACGCCGTCACGCTGCGCGACGAGACCTCGGTGCGCCTGGCCCAGGGCAAGGATGCGGAAGTGCTCGTGTTCGACCTCGCCGCCTGATCGCGGGGCGTATCGCCGTTCACTGTGCGAAGCAGGGGATCCGGGCGCTACAGTTGCGTCATGAATCCCTTGCTCAAAGTCATCGGCCTGCTGCCCTGGATCGACTGGGTAGCGCTCGTGGTGTTCTTCGGTGGATGGGCCGGCTACGCCTGGTTCGCCCGCGACCGGGCGCTGACCCGACCGTCGATCCTGGCCGCGACGAATCGCGTGCGACTCCAGTGGATGCTGCAGACCACGTACCGCGAAGTGCGCGTGCTCGACGGCGCCGTGGTGCAGAGCCTCTCGACCAGCCCGTCCTTCTTTGCCTCCACCACCGTGCTGATCATCGGAGGCCTGCTGGCCGTGCTCGGCACGAGCGACAAGGCCAGCGAACTCGTGCGCGAGATTCCCTTCGCCGCCTCGGCCTCGGTCCTCATCTTCGACATGAAGGTGATCCTGCTGCTGGTCGTCTTCGTGTACGCCTTCTTCCGCTTCACCTGGTCGATGCGGCAGTACACCTTCGGGGCCTTGCTCGTGGCGTCCGCGCCCGAGGCCTCGCAGTTCGCAGCGCAGGGGCTGTCGCGCGAAGCCTTTGCCAACAAGGCCGGGCGGGTGGTCGGCATGGCGGCCGAGACCTTCAACGACGGACTGCGCGCCTATTACATGTCGTTCGCCGCCGTCGGCTGGTTCTTCTCGCCGCTGATGTTCATGCTGAGCACCGCAGGCGTCATCTACATCCTGTTCCAGCGCGAGTTCCACTCCGACGTACTGGGCGTGCTCAACGGCTGAGCCCGGGGTGAGCCTGGCCGCTACTGCTGTCGAGCGGACAGGTCCGCGGCGAGCGCCTCACGTTCATCGAAGACGAAGCAGTCGCCCTCGAAGTGCGCGCCGCCCGCTTCCTCGAAGTACTTGAGGATGCCGCCCTCGAGCTGGAGCACGTGCTCGATGCCGGCCTCGGCCATGAAGAGCGCCGCCTTCTCGCAGCGGATGCCGCCCGTGCAATAACTCACGACCGTCTTGCCCTTCAGGCTGTCGGCGTGGGCCCGAACCGCATCGGGGAATTCGCCGAACCGGTTGATGCGCCAATCGATGGCACCGCGGAAGCGACCGTGGTCGACCTCGAATGCGTTGCGGGTGTCGAGCATGACCACCGGCCGGCCCTCGTCGTCGCGCCCGGCGTCCAGCCACCGCGACAGCGTGCGCGGATCGACCGCGGGCGCACGGCCAGCCGAGGGGCGCAGGTGCGGATGGTTCATGCGGATGATCTCCTGCTTGACCTTCACCAGCAGGCGGCCGAACGGCACCGTCTCCGACCAGCTTTCCTTGGGCTCGAGTTCCCGAAAGCGGGCGTCTTCGCGCAAGGCATCGACGAACGCACGCACCCCTTCTGGCGTGCCGGCGAGGAAGAGGTTGATGCCCTCCTCGGCAAGCAACACCGTTCCCTTCAGGGCATGGGCAGCGGCTTGTGAGCGAATGCTCTCGCGCAGCGCGAGCAGGTCCGTCAACGGCACGAAGCGATAGGCGGAGATGTTGAGAATGGGTTGCAAAGTCGGATCCACCTGCGCATTTTACGGAGCGCCGGCTCTCTAAAATGCGTGGATGGCCTTTGTTCATCTCCGTACCCACACCGAATTCTCCGTCGTCGATGGCACCTTGCGAATCGACGAACTGGTGGCTGCCGCGGCGGCCGACGGCCAGGCCGCCTTGGCCATCACCGACTTGTCGAACATGTTCGGCGGCGTCAAGTTCTACAAGGAAGCACGCAAGGCCGGCGTGAAACCCCTGCTGGGCGCGGACGTCTGGCTCGAGCCCGACCTCGCCGCGGGCGAGAAGCAGCCCAGCCGCCTGCTGCTGCTGGCCCAGAACAAGACCGGTTACCACAACCTCTGCGAGCTCCTCTCGCGCGCCTGGGTGCACGACGCCCAGCGCGGGCAAGCCTGGGTGCGCTGGCAATCGCTGGCCGACCTGGGCGGCGGGCTGATCGTCCTGTCCGGCGGCGACCTCGGCGCCGTCGGGCAAGCGCTCCTGGCGGACGACACCCAGCGCGCCGCGAGCATCGCGCGCCGATTGGCCGACCTCTTCCCCCAGCGCTTCTACATTGAGCTCCAGCGCGCCGGCCTCGCCGGGCACGAAGCGCATGTGCGCGCCGCGGTGCCGCTGGCGGCCGAGCTGGGCCTGCCCGTCGTCGCCACCCATCCGGTGCAGTTCCAGACCCCGGAAGACTTCGAGGCCCACGAGGCACGAACCTGCATCGCCGAAGGCGAGACGCTGACCAACCCGCGGCGCATCAAGCGCTTCAGCCGCGACCAGCACTTCAAGACGCAGGCCGAGATGGAGGCCCTCTTCGCCGACGTGCCGAGTGCCGTGCAGAACACGGTCGAGATCGCCCGTCGCTGCAGCCTCACGCTCGTGCTCGGCAAGCCGCAGCTGCCCGACTTCCCGACGCCGGAGGTCAACGGCGAGCGCATGGCCCCGGAGGCCTACTTCCGGTACGCCTCCCACGAGGGGCTGAAGGAGCGCATGCTCCAGCTGTTCCCCGACCCCGTCGCGCGCGAGAAGGAAAACGCACGGTATGTCGAACGGCTGGAGTTCGAGATCAACACCATCCTCAAGATGGGGTTCCCCGGCTACTTCCTCATCGTGGCCGACTTCATCAACTGGGCCAAGAACAACGGCTGCCCTGTCGGACCCGGACGGGGTTCCGGCGCGGGCTCGCTGGTGGCCTACGCCCTCAAGATCACCGACCTCGATCCGCTGCGCTACAACCTGCTGTTCGAACGGTTCCTGAATCCGGAGCGGGTGTCCATGCCCGACTTCGACATCGACTTCTGCCAGGGCAACCGCGACCGCGTCATCGACTACGTGAAGGACAAGTACGGCCGCGAGGCCGTCAGCCAGATCGCCACCTTCGGCACCATGGCGGCCAAGGCCGCGCTGCGGGACGTGGGTCGGGTGCTCGGCATGGGCTATGGGCACGTCGACGGCGTGGCCAAGCTGGTCCCGGCCCCGCCGGGCAAGACGGTCACGCTCAAGCGGCCGGGCGACAAGCCCGACGCCAGCGTCATCTACGCACGTCTCGAAGCCCCTGAGCTCGAGCAGCGCGAGAAGAACGAGGAGGAGGTTGCCGAACTGCTGGCGCTGGCCGAGCGCGTCGAGGGCATGGTGCGCAACATCGGCATGCACGCCGGCGGCGTGCTGATCGCGCCGGGCAAGATCACCGACTTCTGCCCGCTGTACATGCAGCCCGGCAGTGACAGTGCCGTGAGCCAGTTCGACAAGGACGACGTCGAGGCCATCGGCCTCGTGAAGTTCGACTTCCTGGGCCTGGCCACGCTCACCATCCTGGAGCTCGCCAAGGACTACATCCGCGCGCGACGCCCGAAGCAGGAGAACTTCGCCCTCGAGAACATCCCGCTCAACGACCGGGGCGCCTACCAGCTGATGAGCGAAGGCAAGACGGTCGCCGTGTTCCAGCTGGAAAGCTCCGGCATGCAGCGCATGCTGAAGGACGCCAAGCCGAGCGTGTTCGAGGACATCATCGCGCTCGTCGCGCTGTACCGCCCGGGCCCGATGGACCTGATCCCGAGCTTTTGCGCACGCAAGCACGGCCGCGAGGAGGTCCAGTACCCCCATCCGCTGATGAAGGGCGTGCTGGAGGAGACCTACGGCATCATGGTCTACCAGGAGCAGGTGATGCAGGTGGCCCAGATCGTCGGCGGCTACTCGCTGGGCGGCGCCGACCTGCTGCGCCGCGCGATGGGCAAGAAGAAGCTCGAAGAGATGGTGGCCCACCGTGCCACCTTCGCCGAAGGCGCGGCCAAGCAGGGCATCGACGAGCCCAAGGCCAACGAGATCTTCGACCTGATGGAGAAGTTCGCGGGCTACGGCTTCAACAAGTCGCACGCCGCCGCCTACGCCCTGCTGGCGTACCACACCGCCTACCTGAAGGTGCACTACCTGGCCGAGTTCACGGCGGCCAACATGAGCGTCGCGCTGGACGACACCGACAAGCTCAAGATCTTCCACGACGATGCGGTCAACCTCGGCATCACCTTCGAGCCGCCCAACATCAACACCGGCAACTACCGGTTCGAGCCGGTCGAGGACAAGGTGGTTCGCTACGGCCTGGGCGCGGTCAAGGGCACCGGGCAGAGCGCAATCGAGGCGATCATCCAGGCGCGCCGCGAGGGCGGGCCGTTCAAGAGCATCTTCGACTTCGCCGCGCGCGTGGACCGCAGCCGGATCAACAAGCGCACGGTGGAAGCGCTCGTCAAGGCCGGCGCCTTCGACCTGCTGCACCCCGAGCGCTCGCAGGTGCTGGCCAGCATCGGCCTGGCATTCGAATACGCCGACTCGCAGGCGGCCCACGCCGACCAGGGCGGGCTCTTCGATTTCGACGACTCCCATGCCTCGTCGACGGCCGAGCCGGAGCTCGTGAATGAGCGGCCCTGGAGCATCAAGGAGCGCTTGAGCCTGGAGAAGACGGCGCTCGGCTTCTACCTGTCGGGCCACTTGTTCGACCAGAGCGCGAGCGAAGTGCGGCGGTTCGCGAAGCGCGCCATCGCCGACCTCATCGACTCCCGCGAGCCGCAGATCCTTGCCGGCATCGTGAGCGACCTGCGCGTCATCAACGGCCAGCGCGGCCGGGTCGCCATCTTCAAGCTCGACGACAAGAGCGAGGCCATCGAAGCCGTGGCCAACGAGGACCTGCTCAACGCCAACAAGGACCTGCTTCGCGACGACGAACTCATCATCGTGCTGGGCAAGGCGCAGCCGGACCGTTTCTCGGGCGGCATGCGGCTCAACGTGCAACAGGTGTGGGATCTCGCAACCGCCCGTTGCCGTTTCGGCAAGTACCTGCGCGTGGAGGTGAACGGCAGCGTGCCGCCGGTGGTGGACGTGCTGCGTGAACACCCCAGCCGGCGCATCGAGACGGAAGAGGGGCCGATCACCCAGGGCCTGCCGGTGCGGCTGGTGCTGCAACGCGAGGGCGCTTCCGGCGAGCTGGACCTCGGCGACGAGGGACGGTTCTTCCCCACGGATGCCGCCCTCGAACGCTGGCAGCAGGGCAGCCATGGCAAGTCGGTGGTGGTCTATGACTGAAGCCGTGTCATCGGGCGGCGCCCCGACGACGTTGACGATGCGAACCATTCGGTTTCACGGAGAACATTGATGAAGAGAATCTTGTGGGCGCTGGGCATGGCCTGGGTGAGTGCGACGGCGTGGGCCGGCCCGAGCGTTGGGGTGTCGGTGAGCGTCAACCAGCCCGGGGTCTACGGGCGCGTCGACATCGGCAACGTGCCCCAGGCACCGGTGGTCATCTATCCGCAGCCGGTGGTGATCAGCCAACCGGCCGTGGTCGTCGACCGCCGTCCCATCTACCTGCGCGTGCCGGAGCGCCACTCGCATGACTGGCGGCGCTATTGCGGGCGCTACAACGCCTGTGGCCAGCCGGTGTACTTCGTGCGCGAAGACTGGTACCAGCGTCACTACCATCCGTCGCACCGGGCGCGCGGCGACCGCTGGGACCGGGATGATCATCACCATCACGGCCGGCACGACCGCCGTGACCGGCATGATCGGCATGACCGCCACGATCGGCATGACCGGCACGATCGCCATGATCGCCATGACGACCGCGGCCACCACGGCCGCCACTGAGCGTCCGGCGGTTCGGCATTCAGCCTGAAGCGGCGGCCTGCGGGCCGCCGCTGTCACATGAGCCCGGCATGCGTAGGCGGGCGACAGCGCCCAGCCGATGAGGGGGGCGTGCACTGCTTGCACGGCTCGAGTCTCGACGAGCGGAACGAGCGTGATGAAGTTGGAGGTCGCCGCGATGGCGATGCCCGCGGGCTGCGGCGTCGCCACAACGGATGGGGCCGATCCCGAGCAGCGCCGCAGCGTCAGCTGTCTACACTGATTCCATGCCGAAGCAGAATGATGACGCAGTGACGGGCCTGATCCTCACGGGGGGTGGCGCCCGCGCGGCCTACCAGGTGGGGGTGCTGAAGGCCATCGCACAGATCCGCCGCGAAGTGGCGCCATGGCGCAAGGAGAATCCCTTTCCGGTGATCACCGGCACTTCGGCGGGGGCCATCAATGCAGCGGCCTTGGCCAGTCACTGCGACGACTACGACCAGGCGGTGAATCAACTGTCGCAGGTGTGGGAGAACTTCCGCGCCGAGCAGGTTTACCGGTCGGACGCGCTGGGGGTGATCCGCACCGGGGCGCGCTGGCTCACGATGATGTCGCTCGGGTGGGTCATCGCCCGCTGGCGCCGCGCCCGACAGCGTTCGCTGCTCGACAACTCGCCCCTCGAGGGCCTGCTCGAAGCCATGGTGCGTGTGGATCGGCTGCAGTCGCTCATGCAGGGCGGCCACCTGCAGGCGCTCGCCGTGACCGCGTCGAGCTACAACTCGGGCACCCACGTCACCTTCTACGACTCCGTGAAGGACTTCGTGCCCTGGAACCGCTCACAACGGGTGGCCGTGCGCGACACCATCACCGTGCCGCACCTGCTGGCGTCGGCCGCCATTCCGTTCGTCTTTCCCCCGGTGCCGCTGGCGTTCGACGACAGCACCGAGTATTTCGGGGACGGCTCCATGCGCCAGAGCGCACCGATCTCGCCCGCGGTGCACCTCGGCGCGAGCCGCATCCTCGTGATCGGTGCCGGTCGCATGCATGAGCCGGCCGGGCGCCGCAAGGTGAAGGGCACCTACCCGAACCTGGCGCAGATCGCCGGCCATGCGCTCTCGAACATCTTCCTCGATGCGCTGGCCGTGGACGTCGAGCGGCTGCAGCGCATCAACAAGACGCTCGCGCTCTTGCCCGAGGAGGCGCGCGCCCAGACGACGCTGCGCCCGATCGACGTGCTGGTGATCGCGCCCACCGAGCGGCTGGACGACCTGGCCGCCCGTCACCTCGACAGCCTGCCGCCGCCGGTGCGGGCGCTGTTGCGAGGTGTCGGTGTGTCCGGCAAGGGCGAGGACGCCCGCGGCGCGGCGCTGGCCAGCTACCTGCTCTTCGAAGCGCCCTACACCCGCGACCTGGTGGGGCTCGGCGTGGCCGACACCATGTCGCGGCGCGAGGAGGTCATCGCGTTCTTCGGCTGGGAGCGGCCGGAAGCGCCGCCCTCGCCGGTGCAGGACAGCGGGTTCTACACGACCGAACTGCAGTGAGCGCCGCGCGCCTGGCCCGTCAGTGCTTCGGGTCCGCCGCGGCCTGATCCTTCGGCGCGGCCTTGCCAAAGGGTGCGCGGCGCGCGGGCTTCTCGGCACCTTCGGTCGGGGTGAAGGCGGCTCCGTTCACGGTCAGGCCCTCCTTCGAGAAGCGGGCCGCCGTGCCTTCGCCCACGCCCTTGACGCGGTCGACCAGGTCGGGCCAGTCCTTGAAGGGACCCTTCTTGCGCTCGTCCAGGATGCGGGTGGAGACGGCCGGGCCGATGCCCTTGACGGTCTCGAGGGTGGCCTGGTCGGCCTTGTTGGCGTCGACCGCGGCCCAGGCGGCCTGGGCCGTCAGCATGGCGAGCACGCACAGCAGCTTCTTGAACATGGGATTTCCTTGGAGTGGAGGGAGGGGACACGGCCAGTCCGTGTCCCTGGGTCGCACTCTAGGAAGCTGCCGGCTCGGACGCCCCCGCCACGGGCCTCGAAAGGTCGCAGTCGGCGGGCCGCCGTCGGGACTCAGGCCTTTTGGTGGCTGAGCCACTCCACGTAGCGCTTCACCCCGGTGGCGACATCGGCGAAAACATGGTCGCAGCCGGTGGCGCGCAGCCGCGTGGCGTCGGCCTGGGTGTAGCTCTGGTACTTGCCGACCAGCGCGTCCGGGAACGGGATGTACTCGATGAAGCCGTGCTGGACGAGGTCGGCCAGTGGCATGGCCGGTGCGCCTTGCAACGCACGCGATGCGTTCACCGTGGCCACGGCCACGTCGTTGAACGGTTGGGCGCGGCCGGTGCCGAGGTTGAAGATGCCGCTGTGGCCGGGGTTCTGCAGGAACCACAGGTTCACGGCCACGACGTCGTCGACGTGGATGAAGTCACGGGTCTGGCCGCCCGGGCCATAGCCGCCGTACTCGCCGAACAGTTTCACCCGCCCGGTGTCGCGGAACTGGTTGAAGTGGTGGAACGCCACCGAGGCCATGCGGCCCTTGTGCTGCTCGCGCGGACCATAGACGTTGAAGTAGCGGAAGCCGGCCACCTGCGAGGTGGCGCCGGGCAGCATGCGGCGCA
The DNA here is from genome assembly GCF_964253025.1 of Rhizobacter sp. LjRoot28. NCBI lineage: Bacteria > Pseudomonadati > Pseudomonadota > Betaproteobacteria > Burkholderiales > Sphaerotilaceae > Rhizobacter > Rhizobacter sp. LjRoot28. The sequence goes on along the minus strand of NZ_CAXUQC020000001.1, from coordinate 2,889,455 downwards.
CGACGTTGTCGAACAGCAGCTTGGAGTAGCCGTAGACGTTGAGCGGGTGCTCGAAGGCCGGCTCCTCGCGGAAGGTGTCGCTGCCGCCATAGGTGGCGGCCGATGAAGCGTAGAGCAGCCGCACGCCTTGGCGCTGGCAGGCGTCGAGCAGGCCCTTGGAGCACCGGTAGTTGGTGTCCATCATGTAGCGGCCGTTGTGCTCCATGGTGTCGGAGCAGGCGCCCTCGTGGAACACGGCGTCGACCTTGCCGAACTCGCCGCGGGCAAAGCGCTCGTAGAAATCGCTGCGGTCGAAGTAGTCGCTGATCCCGCCGCCAAGCAGGTTGCGGTACTTGGGGCCGTCGGTGAGGTCGTCGACCGCGATGACATCGTCGATGCCGATCGCATTGAGGCCGTGAACGAGGTTGCTGCCGATCATGCCGGCAGCGCCGGTTACCACGACTCTCATGTCGATTCTCCAGGGAACAGTTCGTCGTACGAGACGGAGGCGGTGCCGAACTTGCCGACCACGATGCTGCCCGCCCGGTTGGCGATGGGCATCGCATCGCGCAGCGGCAGGCCGGCGGCGAGCATGACGGCCAGGGTGGCGATGACGGTGTCGCCGGCGCCGGTGACGTCGAAGACTTCCCGCGCCTGCGCCGGCACGTGGGTGTGTCCTGCGGCATCGAACAGGGACATGCCTTCCTCGGAGCGGGTCAGCACCAGGCCTTCCAGGCCGAGTTCATTCCGCAAGGCCTGGGCGCGCTCGTGCAGCTGGGCTTCGTCGCGCCAGGTGCCGATGACCTGCGCCAGCTCGGCCCGGTTCGGCGTGATGGCGGTGGCGCCGGCATAGCGCGTGTAGTCGCTGCCCTTCGGGTCGACGAGCACCGGCTTGCCGGCGGCACGCGCCAGCTCGATCATGCGCGGGATGTGCGTCAGGCCGCCCTTGCCGTAGTCGGAGAACAGCACCGCGTCGAACTGCGGCAGCACCCGCTCGTAGTCGGCCAGCATGCTGTGCAGCACCTCGTGGTCGGGCGCGTTCTCGAAGTCAACGCGAATGAGCTGCTGGTTGCGCCCGATCACCCGCAGCTTGACGATCGTGTACAGCTGGGGGTCATGGCCCAGCAGGGTGGACACGCCCTGGGCCTCGAGCAGCGCCTGCAGCTTGCGGGCCGGTTCGTCCTGGCCGACCACGGTGAGCAGCGTGACCTGCGCGCCGACCGTCTTGGCGTTGAGCGCGACGTTGGCGGCTCCGCCCAGGCGCTCCTCCTCGCGGCTGACGCGCACGACCGGCACCGGCGCCTCCGGCGAAATGCGTTCGACGGCGCCGAACCAGTAGCGGTCGAGCATGGCGTCGCCGACGACCAGCACACGGGCCGCCAGGACCCGCTCACGCGAGGGGCGCTTGTCCATCAGAGATCCTCCAGCCGTTGCGGCGGATAGCTGTCCCAGCTCAGGCAGCCGGGACATTGCCAGAAATAGTGCTGGGCCTCGAAACCGCAGGCGGCGCAGCGATAGCGTTGCAGGGGTTTGGCCGCGCGGCCGACGGCGTCGCGCACGCCCTGGGTCTCTTCGGCTGTCAGCGGGGCCACGCCATCGGCGGCCGTGGTCTGACGCAGCAGCTCCTGTGCCGCGGACAAGGTGGGCTGGTCCTGCAGGTGTCGGAACAGGCGCACGCGCTGGCCCTCGGGTGCAGGGTCGAGCATGGCGATGGCGGCGAGCAGGTCCATGGTGGGCGCGCGGGCATAAAGCTCGCGCAGGCGGTCCAGTGCCGCGTCGGCCTGGCCGGCAGCCAGCGCGGTGGCAGCGTAGTCCTTGGCCACGAGGTTGAAGGCGGTCGGTTGGGCGACCAGCAGCTCGTTCCATGCCTTGAGCGCACCGTTCAGGTCGCCTCGCCTGGCCGCGCGCTGCCCGGTGATGACCAGGGGGCGCGCCAGGTGGGGGGCGGCCAGCCGGGCGTGACGCAGGGCGGTGTCCCCATCTTCCGGGTGCTGCGCCGCGTCCGCTTCCAGGGCCAGCTCACACCAGTAGTGCGCGATGCGGGTGGAGAACGAGCCCGTGCCGCTGCGTTCGAGCTTCTGGGCCACCTCGACGGCGGCCCGCCAGGCGCGTGAGCGCTCGTGCAGCGTCAGCAGGGCCAGCCGTGCCTCGGTGTCGAAGGCGCTCCCGTCGAGTGCCTGATAGGCCTGTTCGGCGCGGTCGAAGAGGCCTGCTTTCATGAAGTCCTGGGCCAGTGCGTACTGGGCCCGGTCGCGGTCGGCCTGGGCCAGGTCGGCGCGACCGAGCAGGTGCTCGTGCACCCGCACCGCTCGCTCGTACTCGCCGCGCCGGCGAAAGAGGTTGCCGAGCGCGAAGTGGAGTTCGGTGGTGTCGGGGTCGTGCTGCACGGCCTCGATGAAGGCGTCGATCGCCTTGTCCTGCTGTTCGTTGAGCAGCAGGTTCAGGCCCTTGAAATACGCGCGCGGCGATTCGCGTTGCTCACGCTTCCATTGGCGAAGGTCGAGCCGGGAGCCCAGCCAGCCGAGGGCGAACGCGATGGGCAGCCCGATGAGCAGCCATTGGAGGTCAAACGCCATGTCGGGTGGGGTCGGATTCGATCGGTGTCAGGGGTTCGGTGGGCGCGGGCGACGTGGGCATCGCGGCATCCTCGCGGAGGGCCTGGTGCTGGCGTGCCACGCGGCGGTGGCGCCACCAGCTCGGCGCCATGGCGAGGCCGCCCACGACCACGCCCAAGGTGAAGGCGGCCAGCACGATGAACACCATCGGCGCACGCCACTCGTGGCTGAAGAACCACCGGATGCCGGCTTCGTGCTGGTTGTTCAGCGCGAACGCGAACAGCGTGAAAAAGAGGGCGGCTCGAACGAGCCAGACTAAAGATCGCATCGCTTCTCCCAGCCGGATTCTAGGTCGAACACAGGTGTTCGACAGGCTTGCCTGCGACATCGATGCGGGCAGCGACAGCGCAGCCCGATCAGCGCAGCGGACTCAGGCGTCCTGGGCGTCGGGCGAGGAGGGTGCAGGGGCAGCGGTCGGCGCGGCGGCAGGCGCTGCGGAGGGCAGGGCGCGCGGCACAACGGCTTCGGTGGGGTCGACCACCGGTACATGGGCATCGACGGCTTCTCGAAGCGCCTTGCCCGGCTTGAAATGGGGAACGAGCTTCTCGGGAATGACCACCTGCTCACCGGAGCGGGGATTGCGCCCCACCCGCGGCGGTCGGCGGTTGATCGAGAAGCTGCCGAACCCGCGGATCTCGATGCGGTGTCCGCGCGCGAGCGCATCGGACATCGCATCCAGGATCGTCTTGACGGCGAACTCGGTGTCGCGATGGGTCAGCTGGCCGAAGCGTTCGGCCAATTGGGTCACGAGATCGGAACGTGTCATTCAGTCCTGCAGGTCCTGGGGTTCGGCGCCGGAACGACAGCGATCAGCTGTTGTTCTGGTTGTCGAGCTTGGCGCGCAGCAGGGCGCCCAGGCTCGTCGTGCCAGCGTTCTCACGCTCGCTGGTGGCCGACAGGCGCTGCATGGCTTCTTGCTGGTCGACGTTGTCCTTGGCCTTGATCGACAGCTGGATCGAACGCGTCTTGCGGTCGACGTTGATGATCATGGCGTTGACTTCGTCGCCTTCCTTCAGCACGTTGCGGGCATCCTCGACGCGGTCACGGCTGATTTCCGAGGCGCGCAGGTAGCCCGTCACGTCGGCATTCAGTTCGATCTCGGCGCCACGGGCGTCCACCGTCTTGACCTTGCCGGTCACGGTCTGGCCACGGTCGTTGACCGAGGTGTAGGACGTGAACGGATCGGAGTCGAGCTGCTTGATGCCCAGGGAGATGCGCTCGCGCTCGACGTCGACGGCCAGCACCACGGCTTCGACTTCCTGGCCCTTCTTGTAGTTGCGCACGGCAACTTCGCCCGGCTCGTGCCAGGACAGGTCGGACAGGTGCACCAGACCGTCGATGCCAGCGGACAGGCCGATGAACACGCCGAAGTCGGTGATGGACTTGACCGGGCCCTTGACGCGATCGCCGCGCTGGACCGTGCCCGAGAACTCTTCCCACGGGTTGGTCTTGCACTGCTTCATGCCGAGGCTGATGCGGCGCTTGTCTTCGTCGATCTCGAGGACCATGACTTCGACTTCGTCGCCCAGGGAGACGATCTTGTTCGGCGCAACGTTCTTGTTGGTCCAGTCCATTTCGGAAACGTGGACCAGGCCTTCGATGCCCGGCTCGATTTCAACGAACGCGCCGTAGTCGGCGATGTTCGTGATCTTGCCGAACAGGCGGGTGCTGTTCGGGTAGCGGCGGGACACGCCGTGCCACGGATCGTCACCCAGCTGCTTGATGCCCAGCGAGACGCGGTTCTTCTCGGCGTCGAACTTGAGGACCTTGGCCTGCAGTTCCTGGCCGACCTGAACGACTTCGCTCGGGTGGCGGACACGGCGCCAGGCCATGTCGGTGATGTGCAGCAGGCCGTCGATGCCGCCGAGGTCGACGAACGCACCGTATTCGGTGATGTTCTTGACCACGCCGTTGACGATGGCGCCTTCGGACAGGGTGCTCAGCAGCTTGCTGCGCTCTTCGCCCATCGAGGCTTCGACCACGGCACGACGCGACAGCACGACGTTGTTGCGCTTGCGGTCGAGCTTGATGACCTTGAACTCCATGGTCTTGCCTTCGAACGGGCTCATGTCCTTGACAGGGCGCGTGTCGAGCAGGGAACCGGGGAGGAAGGCGCGGATGCCGTTGACCAGCACGGTCAGGCCACCCTTGACCTTGCCGTTGACGGTGCCGCTCACGAATTCGCCGGACTCCAGCGAGTTCTCGAGGGACAGCCACGAGGCCAGGCGCTTGGCCTTGTCGCGGGACAGGATGGTGTCGCCATAGCCGTTCTCGACGGCGTCGATGGCCACGGACACGAAATCGCCGACCTGGACTTCGAGCTCGCCCTGGTCGTTCTTGAATTCTTCGATGGGCACGTAGGCTTCGGACTTGAGGCCTGCATTCACCACGACAAAGTTGTGTTCGACACGGACGACTTCCGCGGTGATGACTTCACCGGTGCGCATCTCCGACTTGTTCAGAGATTCTTCGAACAGGGCGGCAAAGGATTCCATACCTTCGGCGGCGCTGGTTTGGGTTTGGGACATGGGGGACGATCCAGATGCAGCTTGCGCTGCGGGTTAGGTTGAACAATCCGTCGCTTCGGCGCGCATGCAGCGCAGGAGGGAAAGCGACGGGGTGAACGGGTGGAGCTCAGGGTGGCCCGGCCTTTTTCAAGGTCAGGATGCCGCGAACGCCTGCTTCGCATTCCACCACTCGAGCACCTGGGCGACGCACTGGTCGACCGGCAATTCGGAGTTGTCGAAGAGCTTGGCATCTTCGGCCGGCTTGAGCGGCGCGACGGTCCGGGACTGGTCTCGGGCGTCACGCGCCTCGAGATCGGCACGCAGACTGTCGATATTAGCCGGAATTCCCTTAGAAATCAATTGCTTATACCGGCGCTCGGCGCGCACGGCGGCGCTGGCCGTGACGAAGACCTTCAGGTCTGCGCCGGGGAAGATCACGGTGCCCATGTCACGTCCGTCGGCGACGAGGCCGGGCAGGCGGCGGTGGGAGAGCTGCAAGGCTCGCAGGGCGTCGCGTACGCTTGGAAAGGCGGAAACCTTCGACGCCATGGCGCCGACGTCCTCCCGGCGCAAGTCGTCGCTCACCTCGACGTCGCCCAACCAGATCTCATGCCCGGTGAATCGCAGCCGCAGGCCGGACGCCACGGCCGCCAGGCCGGCCTCGTCCGTCTCGGCAACGCCTGCCTCGCGGGCGGCAAGCGCCGTCGCCCGGTAGAGCGCGCCGGAGTCGAGGAAGTGGTAGCCCAGCGAAATGGCCACGGCGCTGGCCAGGGTTCCCTTGCCCGATGCCGTGGGCCCGTCGATCGTGAGCACCGGAACGTCCGTCGGGTCGACCTCGACCACGCCGAAGAGCGTCTCGAAGTAGTCCGGAAAGGTCTTGCCGACACAGCGGGGATCAAGGATGCGCACCGGCACGCCGAGGCTGTTGGCGGCGAGCGGATTGAAGGCCGCCAGCGAGAAACACATCGCGATCCGGTGATCGTCGTAGGTGTGGATGGCCGCCCGTTGCCAGCGCGCCGGCGCCGCCACCTCGATGAAGTCGGCGCCTTCGGTCACCACGGCGCCCAGCTTGCGAAGCTCGGTGGCCATGGCGGCGATGCGGTCGGTTTCCTTGACGCGCCAGCTCGCGATGTTGGTGAGCCGGGTCGTCCCGGTGGCGAAGAGCGCCATGACGGCCAGCGTCATGGCGGCGTCGGGGATGTGGTTGCAATCGAGGGTGATGGGCCTGAGCGGCCACGCGCCGCGTCGAACCTCGAGCCACCCCGGCCCGCTCGAGACATCGGCACCCATGGCCCGGGCCGCGTCGACGAAACGGATGTCGCCCTGGATGGAGTCGTCCCCCACGCCTTCGATGCGCACGGTGCGACCGCCGTGGGCGGCAATGGCCCCCAGCGCCACGAAGTAGGACGCCGAGGACGCGTCTCCCTCGACGCGGACGTCGCCCGGCGAGCGGTAGCGGCTGCCCTGCGGCAGCGTGAACCGCTGCCAGCCATCACGCTCGACGGCGATGCCGAAGCGGGCCAGCAGGTTGAGGGTGATCTCGATGTACGGCTTGGAGGTCAGTTCGCCTTCGACCTCGATGGTGACCGGCCCCTGTTCCGTCACCAGCGGCAGGGCGAGCAGCAAGGCGGTGAGGAACTGGCTGGAGACATCGCCCCGCACGCGGATGGGCGAGGCCGTCGACAGCGCGCCGTTCCCAGGCCCGAGCCGCAGCGGCGGATAGCCCTCGTTGCCCAGGTAGGTGACGGGACATCCCAGCTGGCGCAGCGCATCGACCAGGTCACCGATCGGGCGCTCGTGCATGCGCGGGATGCCTTTGACCTCGAACTCGCCGCCCTGGGTTGCGGCCAGCACCGCCAGCGCCGCGGTGAGGGGGCGCATCGCCGTGCCGGCGTTGCCGAGGAAGAGGGATGCCGACTTCGCGGACAGGCGCCCGCCCAGGCCGGTGATGTGCCAGCGCTCGCCGTCGGCCTGCACGCCGCAGCCGAGCGTGCGCAGCGCGTCCAGCATCACGGAGGTGTCGTCGGAGTCCAGCAGGTCATGAACGACCGTCGTGCCTTCGCTCAGGCCGGCAAGCAGCAGCACCCGGTTGGAGATGCTCTTGGAGCCGGGCAGCCGGACGGTGCCCTGTGCGGCACGCAGCGGAGGCAGGTCGAGGAAGGGGGTGGTGAACATGGGCGTCGCGGGTGGACTGCGAAAGGGCTGATGAGTTCGAGCGAGCCGTCGGACAGGCGGTTGGCGCAACGGGCAGCGGCCGCTCGGGAGGGAAGAGATGCGCCTGGCCCGCGGGTGGTGCGGGACGCCAGGCGGCAATCAGCGTCCCGACCCGGGCTTGGCCGCGCCCATCTGCCAGTTCGCACGGGCATCCGAGGCGTTGCGGATCAGGTCTTCGAGGGCCTCGACGTTGCCGGTCTTCATGACATGCTCCATCGCGTCGAGGGTATGGCGAAAGCGCAGTGACTGCTTGAGGATCTCTTCGCGGTTCGACATGAGGATGTCGCGCCAGACTTCCGGATCGCTCGCGGCGATGCGGGTGAAGTCGCGAAAACCCGGGCCTGCCAGCGAGAGGAAGTCCCGTCCCGCCGGCTGCTTGGCCACCGAACTGAAGAAGGCGAAGGCCAGCATGTGCGGCAGGTGGCTCACGGCGGCGAAGGCGGCGTCGTGGTTCTCCGGCGTCATGCGCAGCACCTGCGACCCGATGGCCGACCAGACGTCGGTGGCCTTCTGCACGAGCTCGGGGTCGGTCTGGGGCAGAGGGGTGATGATGACCTGCCGGCCGCTGTAGAGCGAGGCGTCCGCGTGGGCGATGCCCGCCACTTCCTTGCCGGCGATGGGGTGGGCGGGGACGAACGACGGCAGGCGATCCTTCAGGACCCGGCGCGCCGCGTCGACCACATCCCGCTTGGTGGAGCCCACGTCCATGAAAAGCACGCCCGGCTCGACCAGATGGCGAATGGCACGGAAGGTGGCTTCGCTGGCCGAGACCGGCACGGCCATCAGCACGATGTCGGAACCCGAGACGGCCAGCAACGCCGATTCGGCGGTGTCATCGATCACGCCGAGCTTCTTGGCCCGCTCAGTGGTCGAGGGCGACTTGCTGTACCCGATGACGCGCTTGACGAGCCCGGCGCGTTTGAGCGCGAGCGCGAAGGATCCGCCCATCAGGCCGCAGCCGATCACGCCAAGCTGGTTGAACATCGTGCGAGGGCTTTCTTCTGGTTGTTGTCGGGTTTTCGCGAGGCGGCGCACTCAGTGCACGTCCACGGGATAGGTGCCCAGCACCTTGAAATACGCACAGACCTTGCGCAGGGCCGCCATCGCGGTGGCCACGGCCGGCTGATCCGGGTGGCCCTGCAGGTCGATGTAGAAGTAGTACTCCCATTGGCCCGAGCGGGCCGGACGCGACTCGAAGCGCGTCATGGACACGCCGTGCTCCTTGAGCGGCACCAGCATGTCGTGCACCGCGCCCGGGCGGTTGGTGACCGACACCACGAGGCTCGTGCAGTCGTGGCCCGAGGCTTGTGGCGTGGGCTGGCGATGCGGGTGCGCGACGATCGCGAAGCGCGTGCGGTTGTGCGGGTCGTCCTGGATGGCCGGGGCGAGGATGTGCAAGCCATATTCGCTGCCGGCACGGTCGCTGGCGATGGCGGCGAGCGATGGATCGTGGCTCGCCATCCGGGCGCCCTCGGCATTGCTCGACACCGGCCGGCGTTCGACGTTCGGCAGGTGGTTGCTGAGCCAGCCGTGGCACTGCGCGAGCGCCTGCGGATGCGCGACCACCGCCTGGATGCCGTCGAGCGAGTTGTCGCGGCGCAGCAGGTTGTGGCGTACGAACAGACTGGTCTCGCCGACGATGTGCAGCGGCGTCGTGAGGAACAGGTCGAGCGAGCGCGCGACCACCCCCTCGGTGGAGTTCTCGACGGGCACGACGCCGAAGTCGGCGGCCCCGGCCGACGTGGCGCGGAACACCTCGTCGATGCTCGTGCAAAGCACCTGGGTGATCGACGAGCCGAAGAAACCGAGTGCGGCCAGTTCGCTGAACGTGCCGGCCGGACCCAGGTAGGCGACGCGGGTGGGCGCTTCCAGTGCCCGGCAGGCGGACATGATCTCGCGCCAGATGGGCGCCACGCTGTCGGACTTGAGCGGGCCGGGGTTGACGGCCTTGAGGCCGTCGATGACCTGGGCTTCGCGCTCGGGGCGGAAGGCCACCGAGCCCTCGCGCTTCTTCACTTCGCCGACCTCCAGGGCCAGGCGGGCCCGGCGGTTGAGGAGGTCGAGCAGTTCACGGTCGACCGTGTCGATGCGGGTGCGCAGCGCCAGCAGTTCGGGATGGGGGGCGGACGGTACTTCAGCCATGGCGTGCCGCAAATTCTCGCATGTGCCCGACGAGCGCCTGCACGCCGGCCAGCGGCATGGCGTTGTAGATGCTGGCCCGCATGCCGCCGACCGACTTGTGGCCCTTGAGCTGCAGCAGCCCCTTGTCACGCGCCTCGGCAAGGAAGGCGTCGTTGTGCCGTTCGTCCTTCAGGAAGAAGGGCACGTTCATGCGCGAGCGGCACGCCCGGTCGACCTTGTTCACATAGAAGCCGGAACCGTCGATGTAGTCGTACAGCAACCGGGACTTGGCGACGTTGCGTGCCTCCATGGCGGCGACGCCGTGCAGGCCGCCCTCGGTCTGCCGACGCAGCCATTGGAAGACGAGGCCGGCGATGTAGATGCCGTAGGTGGGCGGCGTGTTGAACATCGAATGATTGTCGGCCACCGTCCGGTAGTTGAAGGCGGACGGGCAGATGGAAAGGGCGTGGCCCAGCAGGTCGTCGCGGACGATGACGAGCGTGAGGCCGGCCGGGCCGATGTTCTTCTGCGCACCGCCGTAGGCGAGTCCCACGCGGGACCAATCGGTGGGGCGCGACAGCACGTTGGAGGAGAAGTCGACGACAAGGGGAGCTTGGCTGCCAAGGGCGGCCAGGTCCGGCAGCGACTGGAACTCCACGCCGTGGATGGTCTCGTTGCCGCACACGTGCACGTAGGCGGCATCGGCACTCAGTTGCCACTGCGCCGGGTCGGGCAGCGAGGTGTGCCGGGTGTCGGCATTGGAAGCAATGGTGCGCGCCTCGCAATAGCGTTGCGCCTCCTTGTGCGACTTCTGCGACCACGAGCCCGTGATGACGTAGTCGGCGACCCCACCCTTCGACAGGTTCATCGGCACGATGGCGTTCTCCGCCAGCCCGCCGCCCTGCATGAACAGCACGTGGAAGTGCTCGGGCACGGCCAGCAGTTCGCGCAGGTCGGCCTCGGCCTGGGAGGCGATGGACTGGAACTCCCGGCCGCGGTGGCTCATTTCCATCACGCCCATGCCGCAGCCGTGCCAGTCGAGCATCTCGCCGGCGGCTTGCGCCAGCACCTCGTCGGGCAGTGCGGCCGGGCCCGCTGAAAAGTTGTAGGGACGTGCCATCGTCATGTTGTCGTGAGCTCGGGAAAGGGTCGCCGGGGCGACGTCACTTACTTCTTGGGCTGCGATGCCTTGCCGGCCGGCGCCTTGCCCTTGGCCGGTGCCGCGTCGCCATTGGCGGGCAGGCCGAGTGCGCTGGAGACGCTCTGCTCGAGGGCCTTCATCTTGGGCTCGACGGTCGGGCGCAGTTCCGTCACCAATTGCTCGGTGAAGGCATTGCCGAGCTCGGGCAGCGCAGCCTGGTACTTCTTGTAGGCCGGGGCTTCGAGGGCCACCAGCAGCTGGCGGAGCTCGTCCTCGGTGAAACGCTCGTTCAGCATGGGGCCCAGTGCCGACTGGCCCAGCTTGGCGGCCTTCTCCTTGGCGATCGGGCGCATGTCGTCGGAGTACTTCTTGGCCAGGCCTTCGATCTGGGTGATGGCGGCCTGTCGCTTGTCTTCCGGCACGCGGCCGAGCGCTTGCTGCGCGGCGCCCAGCATCTGGCGCAGCGGCTGCTCGGTGAGGCCGACGGCCATGCTCTCGAGGCCCGGCTGCTGCAGGGCCACCAGGCGGTCGAGCAGCTGCTTCTTGGCAGCGCTCGGCGCGGCGGCCGGCGCCGGCGTTGCCGCCGGGGTGTTCTGGGCCAGGACCGGCGACGTTGCAGCGCCCACGAGCAGCGCGATCATCAGGGATTTCTTCATGCTTGGGTCTCGTCAGTGGGCGGCTCTTCGCCAGCCTCGGGGTTGGCATCGTTTTCCGCGATGCGTTGCAAACCAATCAGCTTGGTTCCGTTATCGAGCGCGATCAGCGTGACGCCCTGGGTGGCGCGTCCGAGTTCGCGGATTTCCGCGACGCGTGTGCGCACCAGCACGCCCTTGTCGGTGATGAGCATGATCTCGTCGGCCGGCCGCACCAGCGTGGCCGCGACCACCTTGCCGTTGCGCTCGGACTGTTGGATCGCGATCATGCCTTTGGTTCCACGGCCGTGTCGGGTGTACTCGACGATGCTCGTGCGCTTGCCGTAGCCGTTCTCGGTGGCGGTGAGCACGCTCTGCGACTCGTCCTCGGCCACCAGCATGGCGATGACGCTCTGGCCTTCCTCGAGGGTCATGCCGCGCACGCCGCGGGCATTGCGGCCCATCGAGCGTACGTCGTCCTCGTCGAAGCGAACGGCCTTGCCGCCGTCGCTGAAGAGCATGACATCGTGCTTGCCATCGGTGAGCGCCGCGCCGATGAGGAAGTCGCCCTCGTCGAGGTCGACGGCGATGATGCCGGCCTTGCGCGGGTTGCTGAACTCGTCGAGCGAGGTCTTCTTGACGACCCCTTGGGCGGTCGCCATGAACACGTAGTGGTCGGCCGGGAAGCTGCGGAAGCCGTCGGTGAGCGGCAGCACCACGTTGACCTTCTCGCCCGCCTGCAGCGGGAACATGTTGACGATCGGTCGTCCGCGCGAATTGCGCGAGCCGGTGGGCACTTCCCACACCTTGAGCCAGTACACCCGGCCGCGGTTGGTGAAGCACAGGATGTAGTCGTGCGTGTTGGCGATGAAGAGCTGGTCGACCCAGTCGTCTTCCTTCGTCTGGGTCGCCTGCTTGCCGCGTCCGCCGCGCTTCTGTGCCCGGTACTCCGAAAGTGCCTGGCTCTTGATGTAGCCGGTGTGGCTCAGGGTGACGACCATGTCGGTCGGCGTGATCAGGTCCTCGGTGCCGAGGTCCTGCGCGTTGTGCTCGATTTGGCTGCGGCGCATGCCCACCTTGGTCTGGCCGAACTCCAGGCGCAGTGCGGAGAGTTCGTCGCTGATGATGGTGGTGACGCGCGACGGGGTGGCGAGGATGTCGAGGAGGTCGGCGATCTGCGCCATGACGTCCTTGTACTCGGCGACGATCTTGTCCTGCTCGAGGCCGGTGAGGCGCTGCAGGCGCATCTGCAGGATCTCGCTCGCCTGGTCGTCCGACAGACGGTAGAGGCCGTCCGGCTGCAGGCCGTAGTGCTTGGCCAGGCCCTCCGGACGGTAGGCCTCGCGTCCCCCGGGCGTCTCGCCCTCGGCGCGGGTGAGCATCTCGCGCACGAGCGATGAATCGAAGGACTTGCTCATCAGCGCCAGCTTCGCGGCCGGCGGCGTGGGCGAGGTCTTGATGGTCTCGATGAACTCGTCGATGTTGGCCAGTGCGACGGCAAGGCCTTCCAGCACGTGACCGCGCTCGCGCGCCTTGCGCAGCTCGAAGACCGTGCGACGGTTGATCACCTCGCGGCGGTGCTCGAGGAAGACCGCGATCAGGTCCTTCAGGTTGCACAGCTTCGGTTGCCCGTCGATCAGGGCCACCATGTTGATGCCGAAGGTGTCCTGGAGCTGGGTCTGCTTGTACAGGTTGTTGAGCACCACCTCGGGCACTTCACCGCGCTTCAGCTCGATCACCACCCGCATGCCGGACTTGTCGGACTCGTCCTGGATGTGGCTGATGCCTTCGATCTTCTTCTCGTGGACCAGCTCGGCGATGCGCTCGAGCAGGGTCTTCTTGTTCACCTGGTAGGGAATCTCGTCGACGATGATCGACTGGCGCTGGCCGCGGTCGATGTCCTCGAAGTGGCACTTCGCGCGCATCACCACCTTGCCGCGGCCGGTGCGGTAGCCATCGCGCACGCCGCTCGTGCCATAGATGATGCCGGCCGTCGGGAAGTCGGGCGCCGGGATGATCTCCATCAGCTCCTCGATGGTCGCCTGCGGGTTCCTGAGCAGGTGCAGGCAGGCATCGACCACCTCGTTGAGGTTGTGCGGCGGAATGTTGGTCGCCATGCCCACCGCGATGCCGCCTGAACCGTTGACGAGCAGGTTGGGCAGTCGCGACGGCAGGACGAGCGGCTCCTTCTCGGAGCCGTCGTAGTTGGGGCCGAAGTCGACGGTTTCCTTGTCCAGGTCGGCCAGCATCTCGTGGGCGATCTTGGAAAGGCGGATTTCCGTGTACCGCATGGCCGCCGCGTTGTCGCCGTCGATCGAGCCGAAGTTGCCCTGGCCGTCGACGAGCATGTGGCGCAGGGAGAAGTCCTGAGCCATGCGCACAGCAGTGTCATACACCGATTGGTCACCGTGCGGATGGTATTTACCGATCACGTCACCGACGATACGGGCCGACTTCTTGTACGGGCGGTTCCAGTCGTTGTTCAGCTCGTGCATCGCGTAGAGCACGCGGCGGTGGACGGGCTTCAGGCCGTCACGCGCGTCGGGGAGGGCGCGGCCCACGATCACGCTCATCGCGTAATCCAGGTACGAACGCCGCATTTCCTCCTCGAGGCTGATGGGCAGGGTTTCCTTGGCGAACTGAGTCATTCGGTCTCGGCGTCAAAGCGAACGGGGGAGCACAGGCGGACCTGCCTGCGCAATCCTGGATTCTAGTTCGGCTGCGATGTCGTTCCAGCGCAACAGGCGCACTGACAAAGAACGGGGTCACGGCCAGAATCCAGAGGTCCGAATACCCTATGGCACAATCCGGCGTCGGTGGTGAGTGCTCGAGAAATCGAGGAGTCGCCCGTCTCTTTCCGATTCCGGTTTGGACGTTTTGCAGAACACTGCACCTTCCCTTGAGAGGAGAATCATGAAGAAACTCAATAAAGTCGCATCGCTCTTCGCATCGGCCGCTCTCGCCGCTTCTGCAACCGGTGCTTTCGCCCAAAACTGGGTCAACAGCTCCGGTCAGACGTGGAAGAACGGCACGGGCGAATATTGCTGGCGCAACAACTTCTGGACGCCGGCCACTGCGACGGAAGGTTGCGACGGCGCTCCCGTGAAGGCCGCGGCTGTTCCCGCGCCCGCTCCGGCTCCCGCACCCGCCCCGGCCGCTCCGGCGCCGGTCGCGCCTGTCGTGCCGGTGGCCCCGCCGGCCCCGGTCAGCGAGAAGGTGACCTTCGCTGCTGACGCCTTCTTCGACACCGCCAAGTCGGTGCTGAAGCCGGACGCACGCGCCAAGCTGGACGACCTGGTTGCCAAGACCAAGGACGTGAATCTGGAAGTCATCATCGCTGTCGGCCACACCGACTCCGATGGCTCTGACAACTACAACCAGCGCCTGTCCGTGTCGCGCGCCGAGTCGGTCAAGAAGTACCTGGTGAGCAAGGGCATCGAGACCAACCGCGTCTACACCGAAGGCAAGGGCGAGAAGCAGCCGGTCGCCGACAACAAGTCGAAGGAAGGCAAGGCGAAGAACCGCCGCGTCGAAATCGAAGTCGTCGGTACGCGCACCCGCAAGTAATCGCTTCGCGATGACTTGAATCCCGTCTCGACGGGGTTGCCAGAAACCCCGCCTCGGCGGGGTTTTTCTTTGTCTGCGCCGTAATGCTGCGCGCGCGGTTGAGGGAGGTACCATTCCCACCATGACGAATGCCGATCCCCAAGAACTCGCCAAGTTCGGCGAGCTGGCCCACCGGTGGTGGGACCCCGAAAGCGAGTTTCGCCCACTGCACCAGATCAACCCGTTGCGCCTGGACTGGATCGACAGCCAGGCTCGCCTGAGCGGCAAGAAGGTTGTCGACATCGGGTGCGGCGGTGGCATCCTGAGCGACGCGATGGCCCGCAAGGGCGCCGACGTGCTGGGCATCGACCTGTCCACCAAGGTGCTGAAGGTGGCGCAGTTGCATGCCATGGAGGCCGGTACTCCCTCGGTGCAGTACCGCGAGGTGGCGGCCGAAGCCCTTGCCGCCGAGCAGCCCGCCCAGTTCGACGTGGTGACCTGCATGGAGATGATCGAGCACGTGCCCGATCCCTCGTCCATCGTCCAGGCCTGTGCGACGCTCGTGAAGCCGGGGGGGTGGGTGTTCTTCTCCACCATCAACCGCAACCCGAAGTCCTTCCTGTTCGCCATCGTCGGGGCCGAGCATCTGCTCAAGATGCTGCCCAAGGGCACGCACGAGTACGGCCGCTTCGTCCGGCCCAGCGAACTGGCCCAGTGGTGCCGCGATGCCGCGCTCGACATCACGGCCACCCGTGGCATGGAGCACAGCCCGTTGACGGGGCGCTACTGGCTCTCGGCCGACACGAGCGTGAACTACCTCGTCGCGTGTCGGCGTCCCGCATGATGTCGCCGGTCAGGGCCGTGCTGTTCGATCTGGACGGCACGCTCGTCGACAGCGCGCCCGACCTTGCCGGCGCGGGCAACGAGATGCGCGCGGCGCGCGGTCTCGAGCCGCTGCCCTATGAGCGCTTCCGACCGCTCGTGGGCACGGGTGCCCGCGGCATGGTCGGGGTGGCACTTGGCGTGCAGCCCGAGCACGCCGACTTCATTGCCCTCCGCGACGAGTTCCTGGCTCGCTACGAAGCGCGCATGACCTTCGGGACCGGCGTGTTCCCGGCGGTGGAGGGCATTCTCGAAGCGCTGGAGGGTCGAGGATTGCCCTGGGGCATCGTGACCAACAAGGCTCAGCGGTTCACCACCCCACTCGTGAAGGCGCTCGGCCTCGACCGGCGCGCCGCGACGGTGGTGAGCGGTGACACCACGCCCCACTCGAAGCCTCATCCGGCCCCGCTCCTGGAGGCGGCACGGCAGTTGAACCTTTTGCCCGAGACCTGCCTCTACGTGGGAGACGACTTGCGCGACGTGCAGGCGGGCCGTTCGGCTGGCATGCGCACCGTGGCAGTGTCGTGGGGTTACCTGGGCACGGGCGAGCCGATCGACGCATGGGGCGCCGACCACATCATCAATGTTCCCGATGAGCTCTTGAAACTGCCCGGAATGACCTAAACTACTTGATTCCTGGGGCCGACCTGGCTTCGACGCGGGTGCGGAGTCGGATCAGGGCATGCCGAGCACCAGTTCGCTCGTAAATCCACTGGATCAAAGTAACTGCGAACGACTCTACGTACGCCCTCGCCGCTTAAAACCGGTGAGCTTCGCAACAGTTGGCCGATGGGCTGGGTCTGAGGGGTAACCCGAAGACTGCGAAGTCATACACATTGGCTCGTCCCGAGGTGGGTCACTCACTTCGGGATCAAATCAAGTGACTCGGTTCTTGGGTAGCGTGTTGCTGCGCGACTCAGGGACTTAAAACCAAATCAGACAACTACGCATGTAGAACTGCCCGGCGATGGCTTGCGGACGCGGGTTCGATTCCCGCCGGCTCCACCATCATTCAAAAACCAACCGGTTTCCCCGGTTGGTTTTTTTTTGCCCGACCCCCGGCCGCCGTGCCGCCATGTGGTTCGGGCCGGGCCCGACCCTTGTCCTGCCGCTTCGCCGTCGGCACTGCAAGGCGTTGCCCTACAGGACGACTCCGGCTTGTCCGCTCCCCGGCGATCGGCGCGGTGGCCATCATCGTCGCGTCGTCACCACCGGAGTACGCGATGTCCTTTGCGCTCTACCTGACCGGGTTTCTCATCTTCATCGGCGGCGTGGCCTGGGGCCTTGTCGTCGCCGGCGTGCCCACGCTCTATGTCGCCATCGGTTCGGTGATCCTGCTGGGCATCGGCATGTTCACCGGCGTGTCGCGCACGCGGGGCAAGGACCCGTCGGCCTGACGCCAGAATGGAACTTGCTTGTCAGCGGGTGTCCCCCGGCTCGATCAACTGGGACTGCCGGATGCGCGTCTTCGACAGCGCGCCGGCCGACTCCAGGATCGGGTAGGCGATGGAGCAGATGTGCGAGTTGATTCGCTTCAGGTCGCTGATCAGGTCGATGTGCAGTGAGCTCGTCTCGATGCTCTGTGCCGTGTTGCCCCGCAGGCGGGCGAGGTGCGTCGCCGCGTACTCGTGTTCCAGGTCCCTGAAGCGAGCCTTCTCTTCGAGCAGGCGCTGGGCGTCGCGCACCTGGCCGTCAAGGAAGACGCTCATCGCAAGCCGGAGGTTGGCGATCAGCGCGTCGTGCAGGTGAGCGATCTCGGCCATGCCGGCGTCCGAAAAGCTGCGGTTCTTGCGAACCTTCTTGTCCTCGACGTCCTGGAGCACGCGCTCGATGGTGTCGCCCACCTGCTCCATGTTGATGGTGAACGACATGATGTCGGCCCAGCGTCGCCCCTCGCGTTCTGACAGCGCCTCTCGCGAGATCTGGGTGAGGTAGAACTTGATCGCGGCGTAGAGGTCATCCACCGCGTCGTCCATGCGCCGCAGCTGCTCGGCGAGCTGCAGGTCGTTGTTCCGGATCACCGGCATGATGCCGCGCAGCATGGTCTCGACAAGGTCGGCCTGGTGCAGCGCCTCGCGGGCCGCACAGCTGATCGCAAGCGACGGCGTGGCCAGGGCCATCGGGTCGAGGTGGCGCGGACGGGTCGAGGCCGCGTCGACGTCGGTGTCGCTCAGCCAGCGGTCCACCCAGCGGGCGATGGGGTGGGTGAAGCCGATGAAGACCAGGGCCAGTGCGATGTTGAAGGCGAGGTGGAAGGTCACCACCTGCTGGTGCACGCTCGGCACCCACTCCTGGAGCAGCACATGGGCATGGCCCAGGAACGGGATCGTGAGCAGCACGCCGATGGCCTTGAAGATCAGGTTGCCGACGGGCAGCCGGCGCACCGGCGCGCGCTGACCGCTGGTTGCGAACAAGGCGAGCAGCCCGCTGCCCACGTTGGCGCCCAGCACCAGTCCCAGAGCCACCGGCGCGGTGAGCAGGCCGGTCTCGGCGAGGGTGGCGGTGAGCAGCACGATCGCCAGGCTGGAGTACGACAGCACCGTCAACGCGGCGCCGACCAGGATGTCGAGGAGGATCTCCTGCGGCAGCGCCACCAGCAGCGCGCGCACCGCGGGCGAAGCGGTCATGGGGCGCGTGGCTTCGACGATCAGGTGCAGGGCGAGGGTGATGAGGCCGAGGCCGATCAGCACGCGCCCGATGCGGCCGGCGACGCTCGCCTGCCGTGTGATGAACATGACGACGCCGAGCACGATCAGCAGCGGCGACAGCCAGGACAGGTCGAACGAGAAGACCACCGCCATCAGCGAGCTGCCCACGTCGGCCCCGAGCATGACGGCCAGCGCGGCGGCGGTGGTGACGAGCCCCTTGCCCACGAACGAGGCGACGATCAGGCAGGTGGCCGTGCCTGACTGCACGACGGTGGTGACCCCGAATCCGGCGGCCAGGCCCTTGAAGCGGTTGCCGAAGCTGCGTGACAGCACGAGCCGGAGGTTTTCTCCGAAGACCCGCAGCACACCGGTGCGGACGATGTGGGTGCCCCAGACGAGCAGGGCGATGGCGGCGAGCAGGTTCAGCAGGGACTGCATGAAAGCGGGGACCTCCTGGCGGGCGGCGACCGCACGATGCGGCGCTGCTGCCCCAGTCTATCCCCGGCGAGCCGGGTTCGCCGCTCAGAGCGGCATCAGGCCCAACGGCATGCTTTCGGCGAAGACCGGGTTGTCGTCATCGCCATGCGCGACAACGGCGCAGTTGCGGCCCTGCCGCTTCGCCTCGTAGAGGGCCTGGTCCGCCCGGTGAAGCGCGGCGTCGATGGTTTCGCCCGGGTGGACTTCGACCACGCCAAAGCTCAGCCCCACCGGCACCGGGCGATCGCCCGCCAGCGGGTGCACGATGCGCGCGGCCACCGCGATGGCATCGGCGGAGGAGGTGGCCGGGAGCAGCACGACGAATTCGTCGCCGCCCAGACGCCCGGCCACATCACCGACCCGCAGGCATTCACGCACGCTGCGCGACACCTCGCACAGGGCTTCGTCGCCGGCCTTGTGGCCGAACCGGTCGTTGATGCCCTTGAAGTGGTCGATGTCGAACATCAGCAGGGCGGCGCCCGCGGCACCGTGGCTCGTCAGGCTGCGGGTGGCCAGTTCATGGAAGTGGCGCCGGTTCGGCACCTGGGTGAGCATGTCCATGTTGGCGAGTTCGCGCAGCTGCCGCTGCGACTCGCCCAGGTCGTGCTGGGTGCGCTCGTAGGTGAGCAGCAGGGCGAGGTAGACCATCACCAGCGACAGCGCCACGACGATCCCGGCTCCGGCCAGCAGCAGGTGCTGGGTCGAGTCCGGGTCCTGAGGCAGCAACACGCCTTGCAACAGCCGCCAGACGTGCATGGCGCATGACACGCCGAGGGCCACGGTCAGCGTCTTGAGCCCGGCGCTGGTGGCGAAGTCGTCGAGCCGGGCGAGCAGCGTGGCGGTGTAGAGCAGCAGGGTGCCGGCGGCGAACGAGAACGCGGCAATCCGCCAGACCAGGTCGGCCTGCGCCACCCAGGTCGTCAACCAGACGAGGTAGCAGCCCACGAGCAGGGCCCAGTCGAACGCCGCGGGCAGCGCCATGCCGCTGCGCTGGTAGAAGCGGCGAAGGCCGGCGAGCAGCAGGACCGGCCACTGCAGCATCAGCAGGTTGGCCAGGGGCAGCAGGTCGGGGTGGCTGTCCCGGAGCAGGTGGAGCGCCAGGCCCACGGTGGCGAGCGCCTGCGCGGCCGTCCAGTGACAGTAGCCCCGGTAGGTGCGTTGCGAAAAACCGAACAGCACCATTAGGCACGCCGACATGCCCATGGCGAGCACGGAGCACAGCAGCAGGGTGGGTGGGTGGAGGTCCATGGCAGTGTCAGAATCCGGGCTTGATTTTCCGGTGCGCCCGCGAGATTCGATTCCCCCTGAGGAACGAGGCGCACCCCACCGGCTCCCCCCAAAGGGTGGAGTCGGCCCCCCGGCGAAGCAACTTTCTGGAGAGATCAACGTGGCAATGGACGTGGTGGACTTCGATATCAAGGGTTCGGAGATGCAGTTCGTCGAGGTCGAGCTCGACCCCGGCGAGGCAGCGGTCGGTGAAGCGGGCAGCCTCATGTTCATGGACGCCGGCATCGGCATGGACACCGTCTTCGGCGACGGCTCGGCCGGGCAGGGCGGATTCCTCGGCAAGCTCTTCGGCGCCGGCAAGCGCCTCATCACCGGCGAGTCGCTCTTCACGACCGTCTACACCAACCAGTCCTCCCGCAAGCTGCGCGTGGCGTTCGCCGCACCGTACCCGGGCAAGATCCTGCCGATGGACCTGTCCAAGCTCGGCGGCATGCTGATCTGCCAGAAGGATGCGTTCCTGTGCGCCGCCAAGGGCGTGTCGCTCGGCATTCACTTCCAGCAGAAGCTGTCGGTGGGCTTCTTCGGCGGCGAGGGGTTCATCATGCAGAAGCTCGAGGGCGATGGTCTTGCCTTCGTCCACGCCGGTGGCACCGTGGTCCGCCGGGACCTGCAGCCCGGCGAGACGCTGATGGTCGACACGGGTTGCCTGGTGGCATTCACCCCCAGCGTCAATTTCGAGATCCAGTACGTCGGCAAGATCAAGACGGCCCTGTTCGGCGGTGAAGGCCTCTTCTTCGCCAAGGTCACCGGCCCGGGAACGGTCTGGCTGCAGAGCCTGCCCTTCTCGCGCCTGGCGTCGCGCGTGTTCGCGGCAGCGCCCCAGCGCGGCGGTGGCGGCCAGGGCGAAGGCTCGGTGCTCGGCGGCTTCGCCACCGGCGGCTTGCTCGGCGGTTTGCTCGGCGGCGACGACGAGTAACGCGATGGCCGGCGGCCCGCCCGCCGGCCCGTTATCCTGCTCCCATGACCCTGTTCCTCGATTCCCTGTGGCGTGCCGCGGCGTACTGCCTGCACTTCCGCGTCATTCTGTACTCGCTGCTGCCGCTGGTGGTGATGGTGGCGTTGGGCTTCGGGGCCGGGTGGTTCTTCTGGGAGCCGGCCATGGATGCCGTGGCGGGCATGCTGGACTCCTGGAAGCTCGTCAACGCGGCCCACGAATGGCTGTCGAGCGTCGGGCTCTCGGGCCTGAAGGCGGTGCTGCCGCCGCTGGTCGTGGTGCTGGTCGCCACGCCGGTCATCGTGGTGCTGTCGCTGTTGGCGGTGGCCACGCTCATGACGCCGGCCATGGTCAACCTCGTCGCGGCCCGGCGCTTTCCCAGCCTGACGAAGCTCCATGGCGGCTCGTTCCTGTCGAGCCTGCTGGGCGGGGCCGCGGCCACCGTCGTGGCCCTGGTGGCGATTGTGATCTCGATGCCGTTCTGGCTCATTCCGCCGCTCGTGCTGCTGCTTCCGCCCCTCATCTGGGGCTGGCTCACGTACCGGGTGCTGACCTACGACGTGCTGGCCGACCACGCCAGCCGGGAGGAGCGCCGGGAGCTCGTGAAGCGCCATCGGCCGGCACTCGTGGGCATGGGCATCATCACCGGCTACTTCGGCGCGGCACCCTCGCTGGTCTGGGCGTCGGGCTGGATGTTCGTCGCGGCGGCTCCCGTGCTGATCCCGGTGGCGATCTGGATCTACACCCTGGTGTTCGCCTTTTCGTCGCTCTGGTTCGCCCACTTCGCGCTGTCGGCCTTGCAGAACCTGCGCGCCGAGCGCGATGCGGCGCCTGCGGTCCTCGGGCCCCGACTCACCGAGCCCGAGGACGCGACCCTGCCTCCTCTCCTTCCACCCCTTTGAACCTGCCATGAACTTCGGCCTCATCATCGTCGGCGACGAAATCCTCTCGGGCAAGCGGCAGGACAAGCACCTGGCCAAGGTGATTGAACTGCTCGGCGCACGTGGCCTGTCGCTCGCATGGGCGCGCTATGTCGGCGACGACCCCGACCGCATCGCGGCCGACCTGAAGGACGCCTTCGCGGCGGCCGAGCGCCATGGCGACATGGTGTTCAGCTGCGGCGGCATCGGCGCCACGCCCGACGACCACACCCGGCAGAGCGCCGCCCGCGCCCTCGATCGCCCGCTGGCGCTGCATCCGCGGGCGCGCGACCTGATCCTGGAACGCATGCGCGAGACCGCGGCCGAGCAGGGCGTGCCCTTCGAACCCGACCGTTCGGACAACATCCACCGCCTCAACATGGGCGTGTTCCCGGAAGGCGCCGACATCATCCCGAACCCCTACAACAAGATCGCCGGTTTCTCGGTCAAGGCCGGCGAGGGCGCGGTCTGGTTCGTGCCGGGCTTCCCCGTCATGGCCTGGCCGATGATCGAGTGGGTCCTCGACGAACGCCTGCCTCACCTCCACCGTGCCGATCGCCAGCGCGAGCAATCGGTGATCGTCTACGGCGCGATGGAAGCGGCGCTCACGCCGCTCATGGAAGACGTCGAGGCTCGCTTCCCGGGCATCAAGGTGTTCAGCCTGCCAAGCGTCGATCATCCTCAGCACGGTCGACATATCGAGCTCGGGGTGAAGGGCAGTGGCGACCTGCTGGCGCCGGCGTACGCCCACCTGGTGGCCGGCCTGCGCCAGCATGGTGCAAAGATGGGCCCTGAATTGGTGCGCTAACCTCCCGTGATTCGCCCTGGTCTGGTGCGAATAGTGGCCATTCCTGTCGCCGTTTCAGGGCCGTGCGTCGCGGGGCGGCCATATGCTCCGGCGTGCGATGCGCCGCGCTCGAAAGCCGTGCGGCCCTGTCCGAGTCGGGGTCGTTTCGGGCATGCTTTCTGCTACATTCCTGTGCGCATTTCAGCACCCGTCGCAGGGACTGAAAAGCCTGTTCACCCACCGAATCCACCCCCGCCCAAAAGCGCCTCGCTAGGAGTTCCTGATGGCAAAGACCGTCGCCGACGTGATGAATCTGGTGAAGGAAAACGAAGTCAAGTTCGTCGATTTCCGTTTCACCGACACCCGCGGCAAAGAGCAGCACGTGACCGTGCCCGTGTCCCACTTTGATGAAGACAAGTTCACGTCGGGCCACGCCTTCGACGGCTCGTCCATCGCGGGCTGGAAGGGCATCGAAGCCTCGGACATGCAGCTGATGCCTGACCCGAACACGGCGAACATCGACCCCTTCTTCGAAGAGCCGACGCTGATCCTCACCTGCGACGTGATCGAGCCGGGCGACGGCAAGCCGTACGAGCGCGATCCGCGTTCGCTGGCCAAGCGCGCCGAAGCCTACATGAAGGCCTCGGGCCTCGGTGACACCGCCTTCTTCGGTCCGGAACCCGAGTTCTTCGTCTTCGACAACGTGCGTTGGTCGAACGACATGTCCGGCTGCTTCTCGAAGATCGAATCCGAGGAAGCCTCCTGGAACACGGGCAAGGAATACGAGCACGGCAACTCGGGCCACCGCCCGGCCGTCAAGGGTGGCTACTTCCCCGTGCCGCCGGTCGACAGCGCGCAGGACATGCGCTCCGAGATGTGCCTCGTGCTGGAGTCGCTCGGCATCCCCGTCGAAGTCCACCACCACGAAGTGGCCAACGCCGGCCAGATGGAAATCGGCACCCGTTTCAGCACGCTGATCCAGCGCGCCGACTGGGTTCAGCTGCAGAAGTACGTGATCCACAACGTGGCTCACTCCTATGGCAAGACCGCCACCTTCATGCCGAAGCCGATCGTCGGCGACAACGGCTCAGGCATGCACGTGCACCAGTCGGTCTGGAAGGACGGCAAGAACCTGTTCGCCGGTGACGGCTACGCCGGCCTGTCCGAGTTCGCCCTGTTCTACATCGGCGGCCTCATCAAGCACGCTCGCGCGCTGAACGCCATCACGAACCCCGGCACGAACAGCTACAAGCGGCTCGTCCCCGGCTTCGAAGCCCCGGTGAAGCTGGCCTACTCGGCGAAGAACCGCTCGGCCTCGATCCGCATTCCCTACGTGGCGAACCCGAAGGGCCGTCGCGTGGAAGCCCGCTTCCCGGATCCCCTGATGAACCCGTACCTCGGTTTCTCGGCGATGCTGATGGCCGGCCTGGACGGCGTGGAAAACAAGATCCATCCGGGCGAAGCCGCCAGCAAGGACCTGTACCACCTGCCCCCGGAAGAGGACAAGCTGATCCCGACGGTCTGCCACAGCCTCGACCAGGCCCTGGAATACCTCGACAAGGACCGCGCGTTCCTGACCAAGGGTGGCGTGTTCACCGACTCGTACATCGACGCCTACATCGACCTGAAGATGCAGGAAGTGACCCGCTTCCGGATGGCCACCCATCCGATCGAGTTCGACATGTACTACAGCCTGTGATGCACGCGGCGGCCTGAGGGCCGCCTCGCTGCAGCGCACGAAAGGGACGGCTTCGGCCGTCCCTTTTGCTTGGGGCGTGATTTGTTGACGTTTGCCCAGGGGAACGTCTGGTGACATGCGGGGTCTGCCCCAGGAGCGGCATGTTCGGCCACAATGAGGTGTTCCGATGGCTGCACGAGGGATGAGACAAAGGTGATGCGCATGAGCCGAGTGGGTCAAACAACCGCGATGGTCCTCGCACTGGCATGCGCCAGCGGGGGCGCCTTCGCGCAGAGCGAGTCCGGCAAGCCGGTCTACCGCTGCCCGGGCACGCCCGTGCTCTACACCGACAGCCTGTCGGCGAAGGAAGCCAAGGAGAAGGGCTGCACCACGCTGGAGGGCGCGCCCATCACCGTGATTGCCTCGCCGCGGCGAAGCGCGGCCCCGTCGGCTGGAGCGGGCACGTCCCCGGCCGCCACCTCGCCGCGCCCCGACGCCCGCGTCGACCCGAACGACCAGCGCATGCGCGACAACGACGCGCGCCGCATCCTCGAGCTCGAGCTGCGCCGCGAAGAGGAAGCCCTGGCGGCCCTCAAGAAGGAATACAACAACGGCGAGCCGGAGCGTCGCGGCGACGAGCGCAACTACCAGAAGTACCTCGACCGCGTGGCCGAACTCAAGGCCAGCCTGGCGCGCAAGGAAAGCGACGTCGCCGCGCTCAAGCGGGAACTCGGCAAGCTCCAGTGACCACCGTCTCGTCGTCGGCGCTGCCAGCCGGCGCCAGTTCGGCCTGGAATGCCTTCGATCACCTGGCCACCATGGTGGCGGTGGTCCAGCACGACGGCGCTTGCGTGTTCGCCAATGCGGCCTTCGAGAACGTCCTCGGGCTCTCGCGCCGCAACGTGCTGCGCGGCTCCCTGTTCGACTGGTTCGTCGAGGCGCAGATCGTGCGCGACACCGTCACCGCGGTGTCTCGCAACGATTTCTCCACCAGTCGCTTCGACGGCCTCCTCAAGCGGCCTCTCGCCGCGCACGGCGAACCCTTGCCAGTGCACGTGATCGTGAACCAGATGGATGCCGGCGAGCTCGTCATCGTCGAACTCGTCGAGATCGAGCAGCAGACCCGCCAGGACCGCGAAGAGCGCGCACTCGGCCAGGCCCAGGCCAACAAGGAACTCATCCGCAACCTGGCCCACGAGATCAAGAACCCGCTCGGGGGCATTCGCGGCGCAGCGCAGCTGCTCGAGATGGAAGTCGATTCGCGGGCGCTCACCGAGTACACCCAGGTCATCATCAACGAGGCCGACCGGCTGCAGGCCCTCGTCGACCGCCTGCTCGCCCCGCACCGCAAGCCCCATGTGGTGAGCGACGTCAACATCCACGAGGTGTGTGAACGGGTGCGTTCACTGATCCTCGCCGAATTCCCGCGCGGCCTCACGGTCCAGCGCGACTACGACACCTCCATCCCCGAATTCCGTGGCGACCGGGAACAGCTCATCCAGGCCGTGCTCAACATCGCGCACAACGCGGCCCAGGCCCTGGTCGACCGCATCGGCGAGGGCGACGCCCGCATCATCCTGCGCACCCGCATCGCACGGCAGGTCACGCTGGGCAAGCAACGCTACCGACTGGCACTGGAATTGCATATCGATGACAACGGCCCGGGTGTCCCCGAGTCGATCCGGGATCGCATCTTCTACCCTCTGGTATCGGGACGCGATGGCGGGTCGGGCTTGGGACTTACGCTGGCGCAGACGTTCGTGCAACAACACCAGGGCATGATCGAATGCGAAAGCCAACCGGGCCAGACCCTTTTCAAGATCGTGATTCCTCTGCCTTGAGCCTTGCGGCTCGTGTCGGGGGAGCACAACCACAGGCACGGCATGAAACCCATCTGGATCGTTGACGACGACCAATCCATCCGCTTCGTGTTGGAGAAGGCACTGGCCCGCGAGGAGCTGGCCGTCCGCAGCTTCACCAACCCGCGTGACGTGCTGCTCGCGCTGGATACCGAAGCACCTCAGGTGCTCGTCTCCGACATCCGCATGCCGGGCGGCTCCGGCATCGACCTGCTCACGCAGGTGAAGGAGCGCCACCCAGGCCTGCCCGTCATCATCATGACGGCCTACTCCGACCTGGACAGCGCCGTCAGCGCCTTCCAGGGGGGCGCCTTCGAATACCTGCCCAAGCCCTTCGACGTGCCCAAGGCCGTCGAGCTGATCCGGCGTGCCGTCGACGAAAGCATGCGCGAGGAAGTGCTCGACGAGCGCACCGCGCAGATGCCCGAGATGCTCGGCCAGGCGCCGGCCATGCAGGACGTCTTCCGCGCGATCGGCCGGCTGAGCCAGAGCATCGTCACCGTGCTCATCACGGGTGAGTCCGGCTCCGGCAAGGAGCTCGTCGCCCATGCGCTGCACAAGCACAGCCCGCGCGCGGCCGGCCCCTTCGTGGCCATCAACACGGCGGCCATCCCGAAGGACCTGCTGGAGTCCGAACTCTTCGGCCACGAGCGCGGTGCGTTCACCGGGGCACAGACCACCCGCCGCGGGCGCTTCGAGCAGGCCGATGGCGGCACGCTGTTCCTCGACGAGATCGGCGACATGCCCTTCGACCTGCAGACGCGCTTGCTGCGCGTCCTCAGCGACGGGCAGTTCTACCGCGTCGGCGGGCACAACCCGCTGCGCAGCAACGTCCGCGTGATTGCCGCGACCCATCAGAACCTGGAGGAGCGGGTCAAGCTCGGCGCCTTCCGTGAGGACCTGTTCCATCGCCTGAACGTGATCCGCCTGCGCCTGCCGGCGCTGCGCGAGCGGCGAGAGGACGTGCCCGCCCTGGCGCGCTTCTTCATGCAGAAGAGCGCCAAGGAACTCGGCGTCGAGGCCAAGCGCATCACGGAGGCGGCGCTCGCGCGCCTGATGCAGTTCGACTTCCCCGGCAACGTCCGGCAGCTCGAGAACATCTGCCATTGGCTGACCGTGATGGCGCCGGCGCAGGTGGTGGAGCCGAAAGACCTGCCCCCTGAGCTGATGGGCGGCGAGGCCAGTGCGCCGTCGCAGGCGCGCCCCGTGGCGCAGGCGCCCGTGCTGGTGGAGGGGCATGCCGTCGAGCACAACACCGCCCCCGCGCCCATGCCGGCGAGCTGGCCGCTCTCGGCCGCGTTGTCCGGCAGCGCAATCGAGCCCGTGATGTCGCCGACCGCGGCCGCATCCGCACCGGCCGTCGCCGCACCCATGCCCACGCACTGGCTGTCCGACCTGGAACGCGAGTCACGCAGCATGCTGCAGGCCGGCATGCCGGACGTGTGGGACACGCTCACCCGCAAGTTCGAGGCGCAGCTCATTCACACCGCGCTCGAGATCACCCGGGGCCGCCGCATCGAGGCGGCACAGAAGCTCGGCATCGGGCGCAACACGATCACCCGCAAGATCCAGGAACTCGGCCTGGAAGACTGAACCGTCCCGCAAGACAGGAGGCCGCCGTGGCCTCCTTTCGCGTCGGTCAGTCCAACGAGATCTCGGCGATCACCGGTGCGTGGTCGCTGGGTCGCTCGTTCTTGCGCGGCGCCTTGTCGATCACGCACTGCCGTGTGCTGCCGCGCAGGGCGTCGCTCACCAGGATGTGGTCGATCCGCAGCCCCTGGTTCTTGCGAAAGGCGAGGTTGCGGTAGTCCCACCACGTCCAGGGCTTCGGCGGTTGGTCCTCGAAGAGGCGGAAGGCATCGTGCAGGCCCAGCGCGACCAGCCCGGCGAACTGCGCTCGTTCCTCGGCGGTGCAATGGATCTGGCCGGCCCACAGGACGGGGTCGTGCACATCCCGGTCCTCCGGGGCGATGTTGTAGTCACCCAGCAGCACGAGCCGCGGGTGCCGAGCCAGCTCCTCGGCCAGCCAGCGGTTGAGCGCGTCGATCCAGCCCATCTTGTACGCGAACTTCTCGGTGCCGGGCGCCTGCCCGTTCGGGAAGTACGCGCCGACGATCCGCACGCCGTCCACGGTGGCCGCGATGACGCGCGCCTGCGGGTCGTCGAGCAGGGGAATGTTGCGCACCACCTCCGTCGCCGGCGTCCGCGACAGCAGCGCCACACCGTTGTAGGTCTTCTGGCCGAACCACTCCGCCCGGTAGCCGGCCGCCTCGATCTCGGCGGCCGGGAACTTGTCGTCGGTGAGCTTGGTTTCCTGGATGCACAGCACGTCCGGCTGATGGGCGGCAAGCCAGTCGAGCACCTGCGGCAGGCGGATGGCGAGGGAGTTGACGTTCCAGGTGGCGATCTTCAAGGGGCACCCATGTGAGGTTCTGCAGGCAAGCGCGCATCGTACTCGCAGCAACTGCAGACGCGCCCCTGCGGGTCGTCAGGACTTGCCGTGCGTCCAGCCGTCCCACAGTTCCCGGAAGCTGGCCGCGACGACCTGACGCGCCTCCGCGTCTCCCTGCAACAGGGCCTTCAGGTAGTGCCGCACCTGCTTGGCGCTGACATGGGGCGGCAGCGGCGGCACGGTCGGGTCCGTCACCACCTCGACGAGTACCGGGCGATCGGCCCGGAGCGCCTCGTCCCAGGCCGGCCCCACGTCGTCGGGCCGGTCGACGCGCAGTCCCTTGAGGCCCAGCAGTCGGGCGTACTCCGCGTAGGGGAAGGCCGGCAGATCCTGGGAGTCAGCGAACTTCGGGTCGCCCGCCGTGATGCGCTGCTCCCACGTCACCATGTTCAAGTCGCCGTTGTTGAGCACCAGCACGATGAGGCGGGGGTCCTGCCATTCGCGCCACCGGTGCGCCACCGTCACGAGCGCATTGATGCCGATCATCTGCATCGCCCCGTCGCCCACCAGCGCGAACGCCGGCCGGCCGGGGAACGCCATCTTGGCCGCCAGCGCATACGGCATGGCGGCGCCCATGGTGGCGAGGCCTCCGGACAGCGAGCCCAGCATGCCGGGCTGGGCCTTCAGGTCGCGGGCATACCAGGCGGCGCAGGTGCCCGAGTCGCAGGCAATGATGCTGTCTGCCGGCAAGCGAGGAGAGAGTTCCCAGAAGACCCGCTGCGGGTTGACAGGGTTCGCCTCGTTCATGGCGCGCGCCTCCAGCACGCGCCACCAGTCCTTGACCTTCTCCTCGATGTGGGTGCGCCAGCGGCGATCGGTCTTGCGCTGCAACCGTGGCAACAGGGCCTCGAGGGTAAGGCGGCTGTCGCCCGCCAGGTTCACCTCCATCGGGTAGCGGAGCGAAAGGCTTCGACCGTCGATGTCGATTTGCACGCCGCGGGCGCGCCCCTCGGCCGGCAGGAACTCCGAATAGGGAAAGCTGGAGCCCACCATCAGCAAGGTGTCGCACCCGTTCATCAATTCCCAGCTCGGCTGGGTGCCCAGCAGGCCGATGGCGCCAGTCACGAAGGGCAGGTCGTCCGGCACCACCATCTTGCCGAGCAGCGCCTTCGCAATGCCGGCACCGAGCCGGTCGGCCACCTGGAGCAGGGCATCACCCGCCTGCAGTGCACCTGCGCCCGCGAGGATGGCGACCCGCTCGCCGGCGTTCAGCACGTCGGCGGCGGCCTGGAGTTCCGCTTCTCCCGGCAGGGCATGGCGGGCCGCATGGCCGAGCCCGGTGTGCACCGTCCCGTGTTGGCGGGGAGGTGTCTCCACGGCGGGCAGTTCCTGCAAGTCGTGCGGCACGATGATGCAGGTCACGGCCCGCTGGTCGCGCGCGATGCGCATGGCACGGTCCACCAGGTGTCGCACCTGGGCGGGCACCATGGCGGTCTGCACGTACTCGTGTGCCACGTCCTTGAACAGGCTGTGCAGGTCGACCTCCTGCTGGTAGTCACCGCCCATGGCCGAGCGGGCTGCCTGGCCGACGATCGCCACCACCGACGTGTGGTCGGCCTTGGCATCGTAGAGGCCGTTCAGCAGGTGGATGGCGCCGGGGCCGGAGGTCGCAAGGCACACGCCTACCTCACCGGTGTACTTCGCGTGGGCCGTGGCCATGAAGGCGGCCAGTTCTTCATGACGCGCCTGCACGAAGCTCATGTCCTGCTTCATGCGGCCGAAGGCACCCACCAAGCCGTTGATGCCGTCGCCGGGATACCCGAAGACGCGGCGCACGCCCCAGGCGTGCAGTCGCTGAAGAATCTGATCGCTGACGGTGATGCCCATGCCGGTCCTCCTGCTGCTGTTGTTGCCAGCGTTCGGCAAGCGGCATTCCGCCGCCCGCCGTCAGGGCTTGCGGCGGTAGGTCACGAACGCGTAGGGACGGCCTTCGGGATCGGTGTGCGGTTCGCGGGAGACTTCCGTGTAGGCCGCCCGGTTCCACGCGGGGAAGAAGGCGTCCGCTTCGAACGCTGCATCCACTTCCGTGAGCACCAGCTCGTCCGCCAGGGGCAGGGCGGCCGCGTACAGCTGGGCGCCTCCGATCACGAAGACCTGGGTCGCGTCGCCCGCCAGGGCCAGGGCCAGGGCCGCGTCCAGGGACAGGGCCGCTTCGGCACCGTCCGCGGACCAGGCCGGATTGCGGGTGACCACGATGTTGCGTCGCCCGGGCAGGGGACGGAAACGCGCGGGCAGCGAGTCCCAGGTGCGCCGCCCCATCACCACCGGATGGCCCAGCGTCGTGCTGCGAAAGCGCTGCTGGTCCTCGCGGGTGCGCCAGAGGAGGTCGTTGTCGCGACCGATCTCACCGTTGCGGCCGACGGCCGCCACCAGGGCAATGCGCATTCAGGCGAATCCTCTTGAAATGACCTTGCCGCAGCAAGGATGGCCGGCCGCTGCGCGCGCCGAGGGTCCCGTTGCCGCATCGGAGCGGACTTCACAAGGCGAGCGCCGTTCGGTGACGCCAGGGAACATCGACAGTCGGGTCATCGTCAGCGGATCGGGGCAAAAGGCATGCACGGGAGGGGAGCCCGCAAAGCTCATCCAGGCCCCGCGGGGCTTGGCGTCTGGAGAGCGACCGAGCGACCGTCGGGCGCGCCACACCGTGCGGAACCCTGCCATGTTATCGCGCTGCGACGGCCACTGCTCACTGCGTGATCAGAGCACGCCCGGACGTTCCGAGCCATGGCGCCCACTTCGCCGGCCCGGTCGCCGCTTCGGGTTTCCGCATCGCTGCCTCTCGGTTGCACACCAGCATGGCCACGGTTCCGCGCACTCTTCGCAGAGGTTCCACCGTTGCGACACTTCCACCTGAGCATGCCGTCCTGGCTGAGCCGCCACACCGCGGACAAGCCGGAGAACGGGCCGCGCGCGGAGGCCGGCAACCGCGCGCCCGCCAAGGCGCCGCCGCTCCCTCCGCGCCCCACCCATGTTCCGCAGGCACGGCCTGCGCCGACCATCGGCACCACCACCCCGATGGGCCAGTTCGCCGCCAGGCAGCCGTTGACCGCGACGCTCGGCAAGCTGAGCGCCCTGCGCGACCGCACGGCCACGCCGGCGGCGCAGCCGGCCGTGCTGGCCAGCGTCGACCTCGCCGGGAACCTGACCACCTCGCGGGTGCGCGTGCCACCGATGACCGTCTCCGTCACCTGCGACGACCCGCGCCTGCTCGCGCACTACGGTGCAGGACGCGAAAGCGTGGTGTTGCAACGCCTGCAGATGCGGGCCTTCGAGGCGATCCAGGCGTCGTCGCGCGAAGTCCAGGCTGCGATTCGCGAGTTCGACGACGCCATGGCGGCCCGCCCGCCCGCGTCGCCCCAGGAGGCCGCGGAGCGGCAACGCACCTTCGAGTCGGTGTGCCGGATGGTGGCGACGGCCCAGCAGGCCCGTGTCGACCAGGCGGTGCAACAGGAATGGGCGATGCAGAAGCAGCGGGACACCGCCCTGCTGGCCAGCAACGTGCGCTTCGGGGTGAAGCTCACCATGCAGACCGTCTCGGTGGCTGCCAACACCGCCACATCGGCGTTGCTGCCCAACCCGCTGAGCCCGGCCAAGGCGGCGTACTCCCTCTTTCGCATGGGGCAGACGGTCCAGCAGTTCGTGAAGGACCGCGAGCAGGCGGCCCGTTCGATCGAGAAGGGCGATGCCGCGCTCGTCAAGCTGCAGGCCGGGGAGGCCGAGGACGGCGGCGGTGCGCATGCCTGGCGCACCCGCACGCGGGAAATGGTGTCGGCCGTGCACATCCCGTTCACCCAGAAGCTCGTCCGATCGGTCCACCACCAGGAGCAGAAGCTCGACGAGTTCCTCGCCAAGTCGGCCCGTGTCGACAAGCAGGCGCAAGCCATGTACGCACAGGCGGACGAGTTGATGAAGTCGCTGGCGGCACTGCCCCCGGCTGCGCCGGGCGAGCCGGACCCCCACGCCGACATGCGGCGCGAGACCACCGAGCTGCTCGGGGCCCTGGGCGACCTGATGCAGTCGATCGACCGCGACAACGCCTTCTACCGCGAGCACCAGGCGCGATGCCGCGCGTTCCATGCCAACCAGCCGCCGGGCCTGGCCCGGCAGGCTGATGCCGTGGACCTCGTCGCCTCGGCCCTGCGGGTGGGACGCTTCGCCGGCAACGTCGCCAAGATCGCCGCGCACCTGGGCGCTTGACCCGCTCCGCGACGTGCCCGCGTGCCACTTCGTCCGGGTGGCTCGCACTTCGGATGCATGGCGTTACGACTGGTTGCCAACGGCAATAGTGAGTGTCACGGGCCCGCACCCGAGACGGGTCCGGAAGGAGGACTTGATGCTCACCCAGGAACTGCTCGACAGGATTGAACGAGACGCCCCCGCCACACCGGCCCGGGGCTTGCGATTGCAACGCGCCATGCTGCAGGCCGAGTTGGCCGGGCCTCACCCACCGGCGCTGCGTGCCGCCACCACCGCCTTGCTGCTCAAGCTCGAGCATCTGGAGCGCTGCGAGTGCGTGGCGAGCGACGTGCCCTCCGGCTACCTGGCGCCTCACCTGATCGTGCTGCCCCAGTTGTCCGTGGCGGCTTGACGTTCGCGCGGGCATGCGCTCGCCCGATCGGGGACCGGCATCGCGCCGGTCCCCTTTTTCATGAGAAGCGCCATCCCGGCTCAGATGGAAAAAAAAAGGGGCCGGCGTACGCCGGCCCCCATGCCGTGATTGGCCGACCGCCTCAGGCGTTGGCCTCCTCTCGCAAGCCCGCCAGGATCGTGCGCCCGAGGTCGTCCTGGGCCATCCGATCGGCCTCGAAGGCGCGCAAGCGCCATGCCGGATCCTCCTGGGCATGCAGCGTGTAGGCGAGCAGGGCGCTCACGAGCGGGACGTCGCGCGCGTGAGGCTCGGCTGCCTCGAGCGTGTCCCGCGCCGGCTGCAGCTGCCCGGCGAGCAGATGCCGCTGCGCCAGCGCCAGGGCCAGCTCCGGGCGCTCGGGCCGCGCGGCCTGAAGCACCTGCAGCGTCACCAGCACGTCGTCCGAGGCGGCATCATCGGCCGCCACCGACAGCACACCGACCAGGGCCGCGAACACCTCGTCGGACACGAAGGCGGGGGGTGGAATGATGGAAGTCATGCCAAGGCGCTCCGTGGTCGATCAGGCGTGCTGCTGCTGGTAGGCGTGGGCCTGGTTCGTGGCCTGGCCCGTCACCTCGGCCTTGGCGCCCGACTCGGTGAACGCCGTCGACGCGGCGGTGGTCGCCGTGCTCGTCGCCGCTGCCTTGCCGGCCACCTGGGCGACCTGTCCGTTGGTGATGTCGGTCGAGTTGTTCACCGCTTGCGTGGACCACGTCTTCGCACCGCCCTTGGCCGCGTTCTCCGCCGCTTCGCCCACGATCTTGCCGCCGCCCGGGATCACGAGGCCGGCCGCGGTTGTCGCCATGCCGATGCCTGCGCCGATCGCTGCCCCCTTCACATCACCCTGCTCGAGTGCGGCGGAGCCGATCTTGGCAAGACCGGACGCCGCCTGGGCGCCCATCGCTCCCACGGCGGCCAGCTGGCTCAGCCCCGGGATCTTGAGCGCGGCGACGGCGCTCAGCACCGATGACGCGATGTTGGTGATGAAGGAGTAGGCCTTCAGGAAGAAGTTGGCGATGTCACGCAACTGCCCGCCCTTCTTCGTCTTGTTGTCGGGCTGGTTGTAGGTTCCGTCGGACATGTCCTGGGCGGCCTGGGCGGCTGCCGTGGGCGCGGCGCGCCCTGACTGCGCCGTCTTGGCGGTCTTCTCGGCGGCCGCGAGCTCGGCCGCGCTGGCCGTCTTCTCTGCCGGTGCAATCGTCTTGTTGCGCTGCTCCAGCACGCGGTTCAGGTCGCCCTGGCCGATGCTGCGGTCGTTGGCCGCGTGGATGATGTTGCCGCCATGGCCGTGCTTGCCGTTGTCCAGCATGGCATGGAGCAGCGAGCCCTTCTTGTCCTGCAGCGCGCGTGCGGCGTCGCGGACTTCCGGCTTTGCCGCCGGGTCCTCGGCGATCTGCTTGAGCTTGGCGTCCGTGAGGTTGCCCTTGCCGAAGAAGGTGCTGCGGTTCTCGTCGAGCACCTTGAGGGTCTTGTCCTCCTCGGCGGTCAGTTCCATCGACTTGGCAAAGCGGTTGCAGATGCCGTCCTTGCGAATCGACTCGTCCGGGCCCTTGCCCATGTCCTTTTCCCAGGCGGCCGGGTTGTCGACGTAGAACTTCGCGGCGGCCACGAGCTGCGGCGGGCACTTGCCCTGCTCGGCCGTGCCGTCGACGATCTTCTGCAGGCTCTCGCGGGACACATGCTTGGGCAGGTAGTCGGAGTAGCGGAACAGTTCGCGCTGGGCGTCGTTGTTGGTGATCGGCCTCGGCTTGGCGTTCGGATCCTTGTTGTCCGACGGGATGTAGGTCTGCTCGAAGTCCTCCGCCTTCTGTTCGGCGAACGCCTTGTTGGCCGAGTTCGATTGCAGGATGTTGATGTCCTTGGCGCTGATCTTGCCGTCGGTCTTGCCCGTCTTGGCCTTGTCCAGCGCCTCCATCATCTGCGGGTCGGCCTTGAGGTCCTGGATGGCGCGCTTGAGGTCCGGCGGCGTCTTCTCGTCCTTCAGCATTTTGTCGAGGCCGTTGCTGTCGACGGCCTTCTTGAACTTGCCTTCATGGCGACCGAGGATCGCGATGGTCTCCATGCGCTTTTGCTCCACCGCCGGGTCGACGGCATCGGCCTCGGGACGGGCCAGGCAGGGATCGCCCTCTTGTTGCGACTGCCCGACGCTGATGCCCGAGCCCGCGCTGAAGGCCGAGTTGCAAAGCTGGCGCACGAGTTCGACGAACTTGGCGAAATCGAGCTCGCCCTGTTGGGGCCGGGCCGCCGGCTTGTCATTCACATTCTCAAGCGCGGGCGAGGCCGTCGGCTTGTCGAGGGCGCCGCCGGCCGCACCGCAGCCGGCGCCAGCCCCCTGGGCGCCCTGGGCGCCTTGCAGCTGCGACTTGAGCATCATCATGGCCGCGCCCCAGATGGCGGCCGCCAGGGGAGACGGCATGGCGGGGTTGCGTTGCGAGGCGGGCTGCCGCGTGCAACCCTGCATCGCGGCGCCGTGCGCTGCGAACTGGGCCGATGGCGGATGCCGCGAGACGGTCGTGTTCATGGAAGGTCCTTCGGTGGTTGGAGGGGAACGCCGGTCGCGCCGGTGCGGATCGACGACGGCCGAAGCCGACGCGGACCAGCCCGGCGAGCGGGCCCTCCATGCCGCCTTGCGGTCAGTCGCGATGTTGGGACGGTAGGGGCGGGGCCCCGGACCGGACGTCCCGATCACGAAGCCGCGTTGCGCGGTCCGAAGTGCGGACCATGGGTGCGTCATTCGGCACAGGAATCTGCGCCCGCAGGACGGGCCGATCTTGCAATTCGACGCAGATCTTCAGAACGATTCATCCCGCTTTGAGGACGATTTAGCGCGATGTGCGGACACTCGTTGCTCAGCAGTCACAACAATTCCAGGAGTCGACGATGAGTTTTTCGCCCCTCTTCCAGCGGGACCTGTTCGCCGGCGACGCCGGACTGTCGGGCTGGCCGTC
Source organism: Rhizobacter sp. LjRoot28 (assembly GCF_964253025.1). Classification (NCBI taxonomy): domain Bacteria; kingdom Pseudomonadati; phylum Pseudomonadota; class Betaproteobacteria; order Burkholderiales; family Sphaerotilaceae; genus Rhizobacter; species Rhizobacter sp. LjRoot28. The sequence continues at coordinate 2,853,201 of NZ_CAXUQC020000001.1, read as the reverse complement.
GGACGGGCTCGACGACATGCCGCCATCCCTGGGGGCAGCAGCGGAACTGCGTGCGTCTTCCGCCCAGGCGCTGCGGGTGGTGCTGGGTCGAGCCCGTCCGGACTGGCAGGAAGAGTTGGCGCTGGCACCCGCTGCACCGAGCCGCCCCCCGGACCTCAAGCCACCGGTGAATCCGGCGCGCTGACCACCAGCAGGCGGCGCACGTCATCGGCCTGAAGGCTTCGACCTCGGGCGCGGGTGGCGTCGAAGCGATCACTCCCCAGCGCTGGCCTCGCCAGCGCTTCTGCCTGACGCGTCGCAGCCAACTCGTTCGCCACGCGAGCCGTGTGATAGGCCTCGTAGCCCGCATCACCGAAGCCCAGGAGCAGCGCGGCGTCCGCGGGCCGTCCCGCCTTCGCGCAGGCCAGCGCAAGGTGGTCCGCCCAGTAGGGCTGAAGGCCTTCGGCCACGGCGAGGGGCCACGCTTCGCGTGCGAGGGCCAACGCCTCGCACGTCGCACCCTTGACGGCGTGGGCCGCGGCCAGGTTGAGCTGGGCCACGCCGAGGAGCCCGTGACGGCGTGCCTCCTTCAACTGGGCCACCACGGCCTTGCCCTGCGAGATCGCCTCATCGACACGACCCTGGCCCAGTGCGGTATCGAGCAGGTTGATGCGGGCGTTGGCCACGTTCAGCGAGTCGCCCATCAAATGGGCGAGGGCCAGCGTCTCGGTGAGGAAGGTCGTTGCGGCTTCGGCGTTGCCCTCGACCGCGGCGGCGATGGCGCGGGCCGATGCGGCGTGGCGCCTGGACTCGAGCGACAGGCCGGGTTGCATGCTGTCGGCGAGCCTCGCGCGCCGGGCTTCCACGCCTTCGCTCCGCCGTGCTGCCACGACCAGCAGCGCAGCAAGGGCGGCATGGTGGCCGTTGGCATCGCCGAGCGCGTCGAAGAGGGCGGCCGCGCGGGTGGCCGAACGATCCATGGCGTCGACGTCGCGGTTCCACCAGAACAGCGCCAGGCCCAGGTCCCAGGCGGCGCGCACCGGCACCGGGAGCTCGTCCTGCAGCAGCAACGCCGTGGCCTCCCACAGGGCGCGGATCTCCTGGAAGCGGGACTCCGCCGCGGCGAAGCTCAGGGCGGGCATCAACGAGCATGCGGCAACGGCGTCGTGCGCGAGACTCCACGCCATCGCCGCCATGGCATTGTCGAGGTCCGCTTCGAGTGCGGCCCTCAGGTGGTCGAGTCGCACCCCGGGCCGATGCAAGTCACCCAGCGCCGCGGCGAAGCGAGCGACCACCGCCCCGGCGTGTCGCTGCCGCATCGCGTCGAGCTCGCCGGCCTCCTGCAGGTGTTCCTGGGCGAGGGAGCGGGTGGATTCGAGCAGTCGAAAGCGCTCGGTGCCCGTGGCGTCGAGGTGCACGAGGGACTTGTCGACCAGCGAGCGCAATGCGGCGAGCACGGCTTCCGCGCCAAGTCCATCCGTGGCGGCCACCGTGACCAGCATGTCGCTCGAGAACCCGCGCTGGAACACGGCGGCACGCCGGAACACCACCCGTTCGTTGGGCGAAAGCATGCCGAGGCTCCACTCCAGCGCCGAACGCAAGGTGGCGTGCCGCGCCGAGATGGACCGGTTGAACGAGCGCAACAGGCGGAAGCGATGGTCGAGCAGGCCGGCCAGCGCACCGGTTCCCAGTGTGGGCGCCCTTGCGGCGGCGAGTTCGATGGCCAGCGGGATGCCGTCGAGGCGACGGCAGATGGTGATGACGTCGGCCACGTTGGCGTCCGTGAGGCCGAACCCCTCGGCGCCCTGCGCGGCCCGTCGCGCGAACAGCTGCACCGAGCCGTGTTCGAGCGCCTGCGCCGCCGTGGCCGTGGAGGCCGGGATCGACAAGGGCTGCAGCCGCAGCACCTGCTCGTCGTCGAGCCGAAGGGGCGACTGGCTGGTCACGAGAAAACGGACCCCAGGGGCCGCGCGCATGAGCAGGCTCACGAGGCGAGCCACTTCGTCGACCACCCGTTCGACCCCGTCGAGTACGAGCAGCAGGGAAAGCGGACGCAGGGCCTCCGCAATCGCCTCGGGCAGGTCGCCTGCTGGCTGGCGCAGCGCCAGCGCCCGGGCGATGCAGCCGGCCACGGACGCCGGTTCCACGACGGCATCGAGGTCGCACCAGGCCGCCCCGTGGAGGAAGGTGTCCCGATGCTCCTGTACGAGCCGCAGGGCGAGCGCCGACTTGCCGATGCCGGCGGCGCCCACCAGGCTGACGAGTGGCCGGTGGTGCACCAGCTCGCGAAGGGATTCCAGATCGAGGTCCCGACCCACCAGCGCGAGGGGCGGCATCGCCGGTGGCGCGCCCGGCGCCGACAGGCTCTGCGCCGCGGTCACCGGAAGGGTCAACCGGTAACCGCTGCCGGGCACCGTGGAGATCGCACCGGGCCCGAGCAGCCGACGCAAGGCGCTGATGTGGACCGCCAGATTGTTGTCATCGACGACATATCCCGGCCAGACCGCCGCCATGATGTCATTTCTTGTCACCACCTCGCCGGGCCGGGACAGCAGCGTCAGCAGGATGTCGAAGGCTCGGGAGCCGACGCGTACGCGGTCGCCATCGACCAGCAGTTGGCGCTGGTCAACGAGCACGGTACAGCGGTCGGAGAGGTGCAGGACGGTCAGGCGCTGGCATCCGACCGGATAGGCGCAGGGGACGGTAAAAACGAACGGGCGCGCGGTCGGAGCGGGCCGGACTTGCAACACACGTGCCATCGACGGCCGGGCCCGCGGCCGGCCGGCTCAGGTCATCCCGCGATGGCACGCCGATTCGCATCGTACTGGTTGAACTCGATCTCGTTGAGGTCGAGCGTGGTGAGGTTGGTGTCGAAGCCGCCGAGCCGCACCTGGACATTGGCCGGGCGCATCGGGTTCTGGCGCGACTTCTCCCAGGCCAGGTACTGAAGCACGTCGAAGTCGCGGTTGGCGATGCCGTGCTGCTGCTGGAATGCGCGGGTGTCCCGGCGCGACAGGCGGATCTCCACCGGCTGGCCGTTATACCGGCCGCCGATCATGGCGATCGTGTTGGGCTCGGGGCGCGCCTTCACTTCGCTCACCTTGGAGCCACCGAAGAAGCTGCGCAGCGCCTGGCGGAAGGACGAGCGCTTGGGTTGCGACTCCAGCGCATGGGGCCGCGCCGCAGCCACAGGCGTCGAGGCGGGTGCCGCGGCGGCCGCCGGCGTCTGCAGCGCCTGGCGCGGTGGCAGCACGGGAGGCCTCGGCTGAGGGCGCGCATGCGCCGGGTTCGCGGGGTCATGGGCGGAGACCCAGGTGCCGTCCGGCTTCATGAACGGCAGTGCATCCGGGTTGAGCGTCTGGGGGCGCGCCGGCCCGGGGCGCGCTGGGCGGGCAAACTGCTGCATGTCGGCGGGCTGGTCGAACGGGCGGTCGAGTCGCGCAGAGGTGAGCGGCGCGTCCTGGCGTCCCGCCGGCGCAGGCCGGTGATGGGCCGGGTTCGACGGGTCGTTCGCCGAGACCCACGTTCCGTCGTCCTTCATGAAGGGCAGGGCATCGGGATTGAGGTGCTGGGGCTGCGGTTTCGCGGCCGGCTGGTGCACCGCGGTCGGGACCTGGGCGGGCATGTCGAACGGCCGGTCGAGCCGCGCCGTCGTGGCGTTCGAATACGTGGGCGGTTCGGCCGGAAAGTTCGGCGGGCCATCCAGTCGCCCCGACATGGCCTGCTCATAGCTGGGCGGCAGGTCCGCATCGGTGGTCAACCGACCATGCCGGCCTGTCTGGGACTGTTCGTACGTCGGGGGCGGCAGGTCACCGGGCTGCGACTGTGACTCCGGTGCTGCATTGCGCACGACGAGGTGCTTGCGCGGCGCCATGGTCTGGCCGGTGCCGCTGTCGCTCGTACGCGCTGCCGGACGGCCATTGTCAAGTCCCTGCAGGGCCTTCTGGGTGAGCCGCTCGGCGGTGCTGGTGGCCGCGGTCTTGGCGATGTCGCGAGCGGTCTCCGACTGCGCTACGCGGGTGGCGAGTTGGCTGATGGCAGCGCCGGCGGCGCTGGCGGCGGCTGGAACCGGCATGGTCACGCTCCCGAAGTGATGGTGCAGCCACCTTAGGCGTCGGCAGCGGAGGCACGGGCCGCGGTGGCGAAGCGATGTGGTGGCGGGCGAAGGCGGCATCCCCGGTTCGCATGGCCGGCGTCCGCTTCGGTCCGTCGCTCCCGAGCGCCGCCCCGGCTCGCGAGACTGCGGTCACCGCAATCGACACAGAGGAGCGACGAGATGGCTTGGAACGAAGGCTACGTGGTCGAAGAGGCCTACACGAGCGGGTTCTTCCGCAAACAGAGCCCGGTCCACCTGAGCGTGGCCTGCGCGCTCAACGGGTTCGAGCCCGTCGACACCCGCAAACCGTTCACCTACCTGGAGCTCGGGTCGGGTCAGGGCTTCACGGCCAACGTGCTGGCTGCGGCGAATCCGCATGCGAAGTTCTACGCGGCGGACTTCATGCCGGGCCACGTGGTAACGGCGCAGGAACTGGCCGGCGCGGCATCGCTCGACAACGTGACCCACCTCGAGAACAGCTTTGCCGAACTGGCGGCCGGTGCCGCCGACCTTCCGCCGCTCGACTTCATCACGATGCACGGCGTCTACTCGTGGGTGAATCCCGAGAACCGGCGACACATCGTCGACCTGGTGGCGCGCTATCTCAAGCCCGGTGGCATTCTCTATGTCAGCTACAACGCGATGCCTGGCTGGTCGGCGGCGACGCCGCTTCAGCGCCTGGTGATCGAGCACGCACGTGCCCATCCACGGCGCCTGGGTGCCCAGGTCTCGCAGGCCAAGGCATTGATCGACCAGCTCGTCGACGCCAAGGCGTACTACTTCGCCTCCAACCAGGACAGCACGGTGCTGCGAAGCCGGCTCGATTCCTGGGCCAAGGACAAGCCGGTGTACCTGGCGCACGAGTACCTCAACGCCTCGTGGCAGGCGCTCTATCACGCCGACGTGGTACGCGACTTCGCCGCCGCCAAGCTGGACTTCGCCGCGTCGGCCGAGCTGTGCATGAACGTCGATCCGAAGCAGCTGCCCGATGACCAGCGCACCATCGTGGAAGCGATCGACGACCCGCTCCTGCGGGAGACCGTGCTCGACTACATCCAGAACACCGCGTTCCGCAGCGACATCTTCATCCGGGGCGCGCGCCGCATGAGCCCGGCGCGCCGCCAGCAGTGGTGGGACCAGATCGGCGTGGCGTTGACCGTGCCCCGGCGCTTCGCGACGCTCGGCCAGCCCGTGGACGACCCGAAGACCGGCTTTGCCAGCCCGCTGCTCGACATGCTCGAGGACGGCCCGATGTCGGTGCTCGAACTGGCCGAGCGCAACAAGTGCCCGCCCGACGCCATCGCCAACGTGGTGGCCCTCCTCGTGTGGCATGACCAGGGCGCCCCCTTCATCGTCAGCACCGAGTCGCCCGCCAAGGCGGCCACCGTTCGCCTCAACACCGAAGTGGCCCAGGACGCGGTGCTCAACGACCGCTACCAGGCGCTGGCCTCGCCCCTGCTCGGTTCGGGCGTGAGTTCCAGTGCGTTGCAGCGGCTGGTCTACCACGCGCTCTGCGAACGTGCGCATCCGGTCGACCGGCAAGCGCTCACCCAGTGGATCTGGCAGGTGCTCACCGACCAGGGCCCACCCATCATCCTGCACCACGAGCCGCTCCCGGACCGCGAGACCGAGCTGCGGGAGATCGGTCGCGCCGTGGACGACATCCTCGCGCTGCGCGCGCCGATCTGGCGCCAGCTCCACATGATCTGAGCGCACGCCCGGTTCGCCCAACCGGTGTCCGCTTCGTCCGGCGCGCCTCGCGCGCCGAGACCGGCCCCTAACGTAGAGCCCATCGAACGGCACGTCCCGCGTGCCACCTGAGGAAAACCGGAGTCCCTTCCGTCATGCGCTTCGCCAAACTCGTGGGTGTGTTGCTGATCGCGGTGACCCTGTCGGCCAACGCTGCCTTCCCCGGCAAGCGCTTCGTCTACCGGGCCGATGGCAAGCGCCTCACCGAGGTGCTGCAGGACTTCGCCGCCGCGCAGTCGGTGTCGATCGTGGTCGACGCCGGGGTCGATGGGTCGGTCAACGGGCAGTTCAACGCACGGCCCGAGGAGTTCCTCACGGCGCTGTCCAAAAGCTACGGAATCATCTGGTACTACGACGGCGTGACCCTGTTCGTCTACCCGTCGCGGATGATCGAGAGCCGGGTCTTCCGCATGCGCGGCTACAACCGTGCCGCCGTGCGACGCATGCTCTCGTCGATGGGTCTCGGAGACCCTCGCTATCCGCTGCGCTTCAACGATGCGGAGCAGACGCTGCTGGCGTACGGCCCGCCCCGCCACATCGAACTCGTGCAGACCGTGATCGACACGCTGGACGGCACCGCACGCGACCGCGTCGGCTCCGCCATCCGGGTGTTCCCGCTGAACAACGTGGTAGCCGCCGACCGCGTCACCGGGAACGTCCGCGTGCCCGGCCTGGCCAGCACGCTCAACAACCTGTTCTCCCGGGGCTCGCGGGCCGCCGGCGGCGCGCCCGAGGCCAACATCGCGCCCGGCAACGAGGTGTACACGGGCAACCCGAACAAGCGCCGCGCCATGGAGCAGACCTATGGTGCGCGGGCCGATGATCCGCAAAGCGGGCCGGCCCGCAAGGACGGCGTGCGCGATCCCGCCGGCCGCCTGGTCGTGCCGGAGGCCGGCATGGAGGCCGCACGCGACGACACCCCCTTCTTCCAGGCCGACGAGGGCTCCAACGCCATCATCGTGCGCGGTGTCCCCGAGCGCATGGGCCAGTACCAGGCGCTGATCCGGCAGCTCGACGTGGCGCAAGGCCTGGTGGAGATCGAGGCCACCATCATCGACGTCAGCACCGAGTCCTTCGAGTCCCTGGGCATCGAATGGGAGTACTCCCGCACCCGAGGCAGCGTGGCGGTGTCCCCGGGCAGCCCGAGCACCGGCTCGGGCACGGGCCCCTCGGTCAACATCGGCGTGCCCAACGTCACCACGCTCGTGGCCGATGCCGGGCGCTCGCTGCTCACGCGCATCCGGGCGTTGGAAGGCACGGGCAAGGCCCGCATCGTGGCGCGCCCGAAGGTGCTCGGCATGGCCAATCGAACCGCCAGCATGGTGGACAAGCGCCAGGCCTCGGTGCGGGTGGCCGGCAACCTGGACGCCAACCTGTTCACCGTCGAGGCCGGCACCACGCTGCAGGTCATGCCGCAGATCGTCACCACGCCGCAGCGGCGGGAGGTTCGCCTGTCATTGTTCATCGAGGACGGCAGCTTCGAGGGGGCGGTGGTCGACTCCATCCCCATCATCAAGAAGACAGAGATCCGCACCGATGCGGCACTGCTCGAGGGCGAGAGCCTCTTGATCGGCGGCATCTCGGTGGAATCGGACGTGGATGGCCGCAGCGGCCTGCCGGGACTCGCCCGTGTGCCGTTCCTGGGCGCGCTGTTCCGCCATGACGAGGGCAACAAGGTGCGCCGTGAGCGCCTGTTCCTCATCACCCCGAAGCTCGTGAACCAGGTGCCAACCCAGGCGCAGTCGCGCCCCTCCGGCGCGAGCGGCGCGACGGCGTTCCCGCCGGCCGCCGCGGCGGGCGCTCTGCCGGGTTCCCGGCCGGAGCCTGTCGGGCCCGGCGCACCGGTCGCACCGCCTGCACCCCTTGCACCTCCCGCACCTCCCGCACCGGCGGTCCTGCCGGCGCCTGCAGCCGTGGCGCCTTCTTATTCGTGGTGGCGCGGCCTGCCTGCACCGGCCACGCTGGCGGCAGTGCCCGGATCGCGACCGTCCACTGCCGAAGGCTCGATGCCGGAGCACACATCATGACGCGCCTGCGCATCCTCACCGGCCGACACGCCGGCGCTCATCTGGACCTCGCCGACGGCGTCCATGTGGTCGGCGCGTCCCATGACTGCGACATTCTGCTGACCGACTGGACCTTCGCGCCGCTCGAGCTCAGCGTGTCGAGCGGTCAGGTGGACTGCCGCTGGTTCGCCGCGCCGGGGGAAGCCGGTGGCCGGGCGGAAGGCGAGAAGCGCCTGGTGCTCGCGGACCTGGTGCCTCGCGAGTTCGACGGCATCGTGCTGTGTGTCGGCCCGGTGGACGGGGCCTGGCCGAGCGACGTGGAACTGCTGTCGCTCGTGTTCGCGCCCACCCCGAAGCGCGTGGCCCGCTGGGCACGCGACCGACTGCCCCGTCGGCTCGTGCCCGCCATGCTCGCCGCGGGCGTGATGTCGGCAGCGGTGATGGCCTGGCCCGGTTTCGAGGTGTCGGCCACGCCGCCCCCGTTGCCGACGCTGGAGGCGTCACGCGCACTCGTCCAGCACGAACTCGACCGGGTCACGGGTGGGCGCTTGGTCGCCGTCGCCGAGAACGGCACGCTCTATCTCACCGGGCTCGCTGAAGACGCCCAGGACGCCGCCGCCGGCCGCGCCGCCATCGAGGCCCTTCGCGTTCCCTACAACGTGGTGCCGCGCTTCGCCGTGGCCACGGCGATCGCCGAGACGCTGCGCGGCACCGGTGGACTGACCAACCCGACGGTGCGCCACGAGGGGGCCGGCGTGTTCTCTGTCACCGCCGAAGTGACGGATGAGCGGGCCGCAAGGGCTGCGCTGGATCGAATCGCGGCCGACCTGGCGCCCGCCGTCACCAAGGTCAACGCCAGCTTCGAACGCATCTTTCCGAACGATCCGCTCGGGCCGATCCTGTCGCGCTCGCAGCAGGAAGGTCTGTCGGTTGTCCAGACCCGCGATGGCGTCAAGCACATCGTGATCGAGGCCGTGCGCACCGCGCCGGCCGAACTGTTCCCGCCGCGACCGGCCGCGATGCCGGCCGCGGATGCCCGTCCCCCGGCGATGACCACCGCCCGTGCCACTTCCCTGAAAGGAGCCACCCCATGAGCACCGAAGCATTGAACCCGCCCGTGAGCCTGATCGACGACTTCAAGGACCTGCAGATGACCATCTTCCAGGACCGCGAGGGCGACAAGACGCGCCAGCTGGTGGCGTACTTCCGCCAGGCCGAGATCAAGAGCCGCGAGATGCAGCTGCGCACGACCGAGTACGAGCAGAAGCAGTACGCCCAGATGCTGGCCGACGCCTTCGCCGCCTCCAGCCGCATCCTGCTGGCGGCCTGGCAGAAGGCCCACGGCTCGGACCTGCACGTCTGAACCGCCGGCGCCGCGCCGACCCCGAACCCTCCGTTGCACTCAGGAGCCGACCATGATCGTTCTCGAGCGTTTCCATATGCCCTTCGCGTCGATGCCGCGGGTGGCCGAACCGCAGCCCCCGTCGCCGTTGATGTACCAGGTCGAGCTGGTGCGCAAGCTGATCTCCACGATGATGGTCGGCCAGATGCACGCCCAGGCCGATGACGTCGACAGCGTCTTCCGCACGCTCTCGGCCATGCTCGGCGACGGCCGTCACCTGCGCATCAGCTTGGCGCTCGCCAGCGCCATCGGCGGCAATGCGCAGCCTGCGCGCGACCTGCTCGACGAGGGCATGGACGACTGGCCCGGCGCCGAGCCGGCGAAGGTGTCGGTGGCCATGGCCCTCAAGATCGGCGGCGATCCGCAATGGGTCCAGGTGTGCGAACGCACGCTGGCCATCAGCAACGACGACGACGCCCGCCGCTTCGCGCGGCAGCTTCTCGACCAACCCTATCTCCAGGCTTAGGCGCCACCTGCAGCCGGCGCCAAGGCCGTCCTCCGCGAGAGGGCGGCATCGAGGCTGCAATCACTTCGTTCCCGAAAGGAAATTCCATGTCCGGTACCACCCTGGGTCAAGTGCTCGACCCGTCCACCAACGCCATGATCAACTCCGGCTCCGGCGCGCTCACCACCGCCGCCGAATCGGGCGCCGCCACCAAGGCCGGCGAGAGCATGGCCAATACGCAGATCGGCAACTCCGACAAGATGTCCAAGGCCAACGAGGCCATGAACACGCAGGCCATGCTGAACAACGCCCGCAAGGCTGCCTCCGAACTGCTCAAGGGCGCGATCTGATCTCGCCGCCTTCACGTTGAACCTCCACCATCGCTGAAAGGAACACCCCATGTCAGTTTCGACCGTCGGCAACTCCGCCTCTGGCGCCACCACCACCGCCGCCGAATCCGGCGCTGCAACGCAAGCCGGCGAAAGCATGGCCAACACGCAGATCGGCAACTCCGACAAGATGTCCAAGGCCAACGAGGCCATGAACACGCAAGCCATGCTGAACAACGCCCGCAAGGCCGCGTCCGAACTCCTCAAGGGCGCCATCTGAGCGTCCGCCCACCCTCGACTTTCATCTGGAGCGAAACATGAGCGACATGAAGATGGGCCAGATCAGCGGCTTCGCCACCGCCGAACCGGCCAACACCGGCAAGCTGGATGTCCTGAAGAACTGCATCGAGTGCCTCGAGAAGCTGAGCAAGGGCGACACCGCCGGCGCGCTGAACGAGCTGAAGGAGGCATGCGACGCGGCCAAGTCGGCCGCTGCCGGCACGCAGAAGCCGGCTCCGGGCCAGGGCATGGACCTGTACGAACTGCTGCGCCAGATCCTCGAGCAGGGCCAGAAGAACTCCGAGGCCAACAAGGCGGGCCAGGGCGGTGGCGCCCAGGGCGCCGGTGGTCCGCAGGGTGCGGGCGGCGCAGAGGGTGCGGGTGGCGCCCAGGGTGGTCAGCAGGCCGGCATGGCCGAGATGATCAAGATGCTGGTCGACATGCTGCTGCAGGACATGCAGAAGCAAGGCGGCATGAAGCAGGCCGCCTGAGATCGACCGTTCCGCAAGCCACGTCTCGGTCCTCGTGATCGAGCGTGGCGGCGACCACCGTCCCCACTTCATTGATTCGTGTGTCCAGGCGACTGGATCGGAGACCGACATGACTTCAGCCCCCACCGACAAGCCGCTCGTCGACGCCCTTGCCGCCATCTTCTACGTGGGCAGCGAGCTCGAGGCGGACGAGCAGACCCTGCCCGTGCTGCGCCTCATCCGCCGCCTGCGGCCCGATTCACCCAAGCTCGCCGTCGTCGAAGCGCAGCAGCTGATCGAGTGCGGCGACCTGCAGGGCGCCCGCCTGCTGCTCGACGAGGCCGATGAACGCAGCCCGGACACCGCCATCGTGAAGGCGATGCTGGCCCTGGTGCTGCAGCAGCAGCGCAACGGGCTGTGGGTCGCCTACGCGGAGGACGCGCGCGGGTTGCCCGCCGACCCGAAGGCCGACTCGATCCTCGAGTTCCTCGACCGCATTGCACGCGGCGATCCGTTCGAGGCGACTGAAGAGGCGGCCGAGGAGGAGGCGACGGCGGCGCCGGCGACGACGATGCCGTTCATGATGTCGCAGTACATGGGCGTTGCCTGTTGAACTGCGGCCGTTCGCTGTTCCTCCCTCCACAGGAGCCTTCGCCATGAACCCCGTCGAACCCGTCGCGGCGATCGCCGCCATCGGTCAGGTGGCCCCCCTGTCGGGCGCTGGCCCCGCCCAGTCGCTGTCGCAGCCCGCTCCGGGCGGCCCCTCCATCGAGGAGCTGACGAACCGCTTCCGCGCGATGATGGATGCGCCGAATCCGGTCGAGCCCACGCCGTCCGGCCCGAACGAGAGCCTGTTGACGCACATGATGGCCAACGGCGAGGAGTTCCTTCGCCACACCCACGAGAAGGTGGCCGAGCTGCGAGCCCAGTCGCCCTACATGAGTCCGCAGGAGTTCGTCGCCGCATCCATCGAAGTGAGCAACTCCGCATCCATCGGAGCCTTCCGGCTGCAGGCGGCCACGTCCGTGGCCTCGGGCACCAACAAGAGCATGCAGTCGCTGCTCAAGAACCAGTGACCATGAGGCCGAACATGCTCATTCCTCGCATCCCGCGGACATTGGCGTGCACGCTGCTGTTCATGCTGGCCTTCGCGTTGGCGGGCTGCAAGCAGGACCTGCATTCCAAGCTCGCCGAGGCCGACGCCAACGAGATGCTGGGCGTGCTGCTCACGGCGGGCCTGGACGCGTCCAAGAAGTCGCCTGACGGCAAGACCTGGACCATCTCGGTCGAAGGCGACCAGCTCGGCGAGGCCTTGTCCGTGCTGCGGGCCAACGGCCTGCCGGCCCAGGCCCATGCGAGCCTGGGCGAAGTCTTCAAGAAGGACGGCCTCATCTCCACGCCGACGGAAGAGCGTGTGCGCTTCATCCACGGGGTCTCTCAGGAGCTCGCGGCCACGCTCTCGGCGATCGATGGCGTCATCACCGCACGGGTGCACGTCGTGCTGCCCAACAACGACCCGCTGGCCGACAACGTGAAGCCGTCCAGCGCGTCGGTGTTCATCAAGCACCGACCGGAGGCCAACGTGGCCACGCTGGTGCCGATCGTCAAGAACCTGGTGATGCGCAGCGTGGAGGGACTCTCCTACGACAACGTGAACGTCACGGTCGTGGCGGCCGCGCCACTCTCCGCCGGCGTCCGCCAGCTGGTCGACAAGAAGCCGTTCGCCCCGCCCGCCGTGGTGGCGTTGCTCGCCCTGGTCGGCAGCCTCGTGCTGCTGCTGGCGATCGCGATGTTCCGTCCCGGGTGGTTGCCCGCGGCGGTGCGCGGCCCGGCCGGCAAGCTGATCGGCCGCGACGCCGGTGACGGGCAGGAAGTCTCGGCATGATCGACAGCGTTCGCCGCCTGCTGCAGGCCGTCGACCGCAAGGCGCGGGCCTGGCCGTCCGAGCTTCACCCCGCCTGGGTGGATGCGGCGACGGCCCGCCTCGGGCCGCACGCCGCCGAATGGTGTGCCCGCGTTCCGCCGCAACGGCATGCGAACCTCCTCGCCCGCACCTACGGCCTCGAGTGGCCGACGCTGGACGCGTTCCAGGCGCCGGCGCATCGCCTGGCGCTGCTCGACCGGGCGACGCTGCTCAAGGTGCTGGCCACCTGTGCCCTCGAAGGCCGACGCGACAGCGTGCGGCGTTCGGTGGGACGTCTCGTGCGTGACCTGCTGATCGAAGGCATCGGCGAAAGCGCCTATGAGAAGGTGCTGGACGGTCCGGTGCGCGGGCTGCAGAGCGCAGCCCCTCTGGGTGCCGTGGAGGTGAATCCCGAGCGGCTGGCCGCCGACGGGTTCCGCGCCTTGTGCGCCCAAGCGGCCTGGCGCCATCCGGTGCTGATCACGATGGTGCGCCTGAGTCTCCCGCCGGGCGTCACGGCGGACCCCGGCACGCCGGCAGCGGCCTCAGCTGGCGGCCGGGTCATCGATCGACTTCAAGACTACTTTCCGGAGTTGGCATGGTTGTTTGGTTCAGACATGGATCGTGCACTGTCGGTGTCGAGGACGGCCTCGTCCGCGCTGGCGACTTCGCCGCACTGACCGACCTGCTCGACGCGGCTCGATCGCTGCACACCGAACGCGAGCGCTTGCTGGCGGGGGTCGGTGCGGAGATCGACGCCTTGCGTGCCGAGGCCAGGGCCCAGGTGGAGGCCGAGCTGGCCGCGGCCCGTCTCGAGCGCGAGCAGGCCCGGGAGGCGGGTTTCAACGAAGGCATGGAGGCGGCCGCGGCACGCTGGACGGAGTCGGCGCTGCGCGAGGCCGCCTCCACGCAGCGCAGCCTGATCCGCCAGACGCAGCGCCTGAGCCAGATCGTGTCCCTCGCACTCGAGCGCATCGTGGAGCACGAGGACAGGGTGACCCTGTTCAACCGCGCCCTCGCCGCGATCACGAAACTGGTCCGCGACGTGCCGATGGCCACGCTGCGCGTCCACCCCGCCGAGCTCGACAGCGCGCTGGCCGCGGTGACCGCCTTCGCCCCCTGTGCCACCGGCCGCCTGCAGATCGAGGTGAAGGCGGACTCGGCCCTGCCCCCCGGAAGCTGCCTGTTCGAGTCGGACGAAGGCCTGATCGACGCCGGGCTCAAGACGCAGCTGGCGGCCATCCGCCGTGCGATGGAGCGTGCCGCCGAACACCTGTTGCTTGACGACGGTCCGGCCTCTGCGGTCGCGGCCCCCGCGGCGGCAGAGGTCGTCGGCCTGGAGACCTCCGCCGCCGGTGTCCAGGTGCCGCCCGCGCAGAACGACGAGCAGGTGCAGCCGCTGGCCACGTCGGACGCGGCCTGAGCGTTCGGCAGGGCGGTCGTGCCTTCGCCGGCCCGCCGGCGCCAGCCGCGCGGGGCTGCCACAGTGGCTTCACGATCCGCCACTGAGCGCCCACCCGGCGTTGCGCCATGACCGACCTGCTGCGTTTTGCCAGAGCCCTCGAGGACGAACTCAAGCACGAGTCGGTACTGACCCGCACCGGCAAGGTGTTCGAAGTGGTCGGCACGCTGATCCGGGCCAGTGGCCTGGACGTGCGCGTGGGCGAACTCTGTGAGCTGCAGGACACGCGGGGGCGCCGCATCCAGCGCGCCGAGGTGGTCGGCTTCGGCAAGGGAGGCGCCGTGCTCTCCCCGTTCGGCGGCCTGACCGGCGTGAACGATGCGACCCGTGTGCTCGGCACCGGCAAGCCGCTGTCGGTGCGGGTCGGGCCGGGGTTGCTGGGGCGGGTGATCAGCGGCCTGGGCGACCCGATCGACGGCAAGGGCCCCATCGCCGGTGTGGAGGACCGGCCGGTCTTCGCCGACCCGCCGGACCCCATGAGCCGGGCCATGATCGAGCACCCGCTGCCCACCGGCGTGCGCATCATCGACGGCTTGATGACGTTCGGCGAAGGTCAGCGCATGGGGATCTTCGCGCCAGCCGGTGCCGGCAAGAGCACGTTGATGGGCATGCTCGCCCGCGGCGCCCAGTGCGACGTGAGCGTGATCGCCCTCATCGGCGAACGCGGCCGTGAGGTGCGCGAGTTCATCGAGTTCATCCTGGGCCCCGAAGGCATGGCGCGATCGGTGGTGGTCTGCGCCACGTCCGACCGCTCCTCCATCGAACGCGCGAAGGCGGCCTATGTGGCTACCGCGGTGGCGGAGTACTTCCGCGACCAGGGGCAGAAGGTGCTGCTCATGATGGACTCGCTCACCCGCTTTGCACGGGCACAGCGGGAGATCGGCCTCGCCGCGGGCGAGCCGCCCGCACGGCGGGGCTTTCCGCCCTCGGTATTTGCAGAACTGCCCCGGCTCCTGGAGCGGACCGGCATGGGTGCGCGAGGCTCCATCACCGCCCTGTACACGGTGCTGGCCGAGGACGAGAGCGGCGGCGACCCGATCGCCGAGGAGGTGCGCGGCATCCTGGACGGCCACATGATCCTGTCGCGCCGCATCGCCGCGAAGAACCAGTACCCGGCGATCGACGTGCTCGGCAGCCTGAGCCGCGTGATGACGCAGATCGTGCCGGCCGAGCATGTCGCGATGGCCGCCACGCTGCGCCGTCTGATGGCCAAGTACGACGAGGTGGAGATGCTGCTGCAGGTGGGCGAGTACAAGCCGGGCAACGACGCCCAGGCCGACATGGCCGTCGAGCGCATCGAGCACATCCGCGCCTTCCTGAACCAGGCCACCAGCGACCTGCGCCCCTTCGACGACACGCTGGCGCACCTCGCGTCGCTGGTGCAGTGAGGCGCCCATGGCCGACAACGCGATCCGCAGCCTGCGTGTGCTCGCCGACATCCGCCGCCGGCGAGGCAAGGTCCTCGAGAAGACGCTGGCCGATCAGCGGGCGGCGATGGACCGCTGCGTGGCCGACACCGCCGCGGCGCGGGAGCGCCGTGACGATGCGATCGCACGTCACCTGCAGGCGGTCGAGGGACGCGCGCGACTGTTCGAGCAAGCCTTCACGCCCGCCCATGTGAAGGCCATCGACATCGCCATCGAGACCTGCATCGCCGAGCGGGCCGAGGGCGAGAAGGTGCTGAAGCGATGCGAGTCGAGCGAGCAACGGCAGGCGCAGGAGGTGCGCATCGCCCAGGCGGCGGTGCGGCGAAACAACGAACGCGTCGAGCGCTTCGAGGCGCGCATCGCCGAGGCGATCGCCCGCAAGCTGGTGGCCGAGGACGAAGCGGCCGACGAGGAGGCCGAGGAGATGGCCAGCGCACGCATCGGCGGGCGCCGCCGGGCATCGCAGGACACGGCCGACCATGCCTGAGCTCGACATGATGCACGTCGGTGCGGCGTTCGGCGACCTGCTGAAGACCGTGGCCCTGTGCAGCCTGCGCTTCTTCATCGTGTTCCTGATCCTGCCGGCCACCGCCGGCGACGCCATGCAAGGCATGGTGCGCAACGGCATGGTGGTGCTGTTCGGCATGTTCGTGGCGGCCGGCATGTCATGGCAGGATGCCGGCGCGTTGTCGGCCTCCACCTGGCTGATGCTGGCGGTCAAGGAGGCCATCATCGGCCTCATGCTGGGTTTCGCGGCCTCCACGGTCTTCTGGGTGGCCGAATGCGTCGGCGCCCTGATCGACACGCAGGCGGGCTACAACAACGTCCAGCTGACCAACCCGCTCAGCGGCCAGCAGAGCACGCCCGTCTCCGACACCTTGCTGCACCTCGTGATCGCGGTGTTCTTCGCCATGGGCGGCATGCTGGTGCTGCTCGGCGCGCTCTTCGAATCGTTCAGGCTGTGGCCGCTGCTGTCGCCGCTGCCGTCGATGCAGGGGTTCTCGGACGTGTTCTTCCTCAACGAGGTCGACGGCATGATGACCATGACGGTGAAGTTCGCCGCACCGGTGTTGCTGGTGCTCGTGCTCATCGACGTGGGCTTCGGGCTCGTCACCCGCGCGGCCGACAAGCTGGAGCCGAACTCGCTGTCCCAGCCGGTCAAGGGCGCCGTCGCGATGCTGCTGCTCGCCTTGCTGGCGGGTGTCTTCATCGCCGAGGTGCGGCAGTTCCTCCTGCCGACCGACCTGACGCCGCGCCTGCAGAACCTGCTGCCCGGCCGTTGACCGGGCCCCTTTGTAAAAGTCAGGCGGATGCGGACGCGCGCCGGCGCGCGTCGCGCCCTTCGACAATCGCATCCTTGCGAGGCGGTGACTTCGGATTTCCGGACGGTGCTTCGGCGGCGCCGTGCCCGGCGGTGGAGGGGGCGGTCGGGTGCTTGGTCTTTCTCACGAATGCGAAGAAGAGGCCAGGTCGTTTCTCACGCCGGGTTACGAGATTCGCCTGACGATTCATGAAATTTCGCACGACTTGTCGCTCCTAGCATGGGTCCATCCCAGCCACCCGCACACCCGACACAAGGAGCGATGATGTACTTCTGCCTGCTGACCGCGATGACCCGGTCGTCCGCCGCGCGAGACCTGCTGCCCATGATCCTCGACGGCCGCGCCAAGGCCGCCGCGTCGCTGGCCCTGTCCACCCTGGAGACCATGGCCACCCGGCAGGGCGAGGCGGCGGTGGAGCTGTCCAGCCTGAGCGCCGACCTGATGCTGGCGCAGGACTGCGCCGAGGACGCCGAGGACCTGTACCGCCAGGCCCTCGTCGCCGCGACGGCCTCGCCCCGCGGCCAGGTCCGCGTGATCTCGTGCCGCAACATCGGCATGCTGAGCCTCTACCAGCGCCGCTTCGGTGCTGCCGCGAACAGCTTCCAGCGCGTGGTGGAGGACGATGCCGCCACGCTGTCGCAACAGGTCGAGGCGCTGGCCGGCATGGCCCTGACCCACCATGCCCTCGGTCGGGGCGAGATGGCGACGCTGGCCCTGGGCGACGCGGCCGCCCGCCTGGATGGCGCGGGCGCCGCCAGCGCCCCCGGTGTTGCCGGTGCGTTGCGCCTCTTCGTGCGCATGGTGCGGGCGGAACTGTCCGCCCAGTGCGCGATTCGCACGAACGGCGCGCTGGCGGACCACGCCTTCTGGCAGTCCGAAGCCGCGCATGCGGGCGCTCGCCTCGATGCCGGCGCCGTGGTGTCGGAGCTGCACGCCTGCCTCGCCGCGGCCGTCGGGCACGGCCTGCTCACCCAGCGGCTTGCCCACCTGGCGGTGCTGGTGCGAGCCGGCGCGGGCGACGTGCGCAGTCTCGGCTCGGTGCACGACTACCTCGCCTGGCTGCGTCGCATGCACCTGGCCGGGCCCGAGCGGGAAGGGCGCCTGGAAGGGGCGCTGGTGGCCATCGCGACCCATCACCCGGAGCTGGCCCGCAGCCTCATCGAGCCGCTGGGCACGGCGCACGATGCCGGCCCGCAACGCTGGAACTTCGAGCTGTCGTACTGCCGGGCCAAGCTGTGCGAGATGACGGGCCAGGCCGACGAGTGCCTCCGGCACTACCAGCGCTACGCCCTCGAATCGGCCCGCTGCCTGCGCAGCGAGACGCAGGCTCCGGCTCCCGTGGCCACGGCGAAAGGCCGGGTGACGGAGACGCGTGACGCGGCCGAACTCGCGC
Organism: Rhizobacter sp. LjRoot28; assembly: GCF_964253025.1. Lineage (NCBI taxonomy): Bacteria > Pseudomonadati > Pseudomonadota > Betaproteobacteria > Burkholderiales > Sphaerotilaceae > Rhizobacter > Rhizobacter sp. LjRoot28. The sequence goes on along the minus strand of NZ_CAXUQC020000001.1, from coordinate 2,834,939 downwards.
TGCCCGCCAAGTACCGGCGCGCCTACCGCTACCTCGTCTCGCAGATGGACCGCGCCGACCTCAGCGTGCGCGAGATCGCGGACCACATCGGCGTGAGCGAGCGCGCGGTGCAGTCCGCGTTTCGCATGCACCTCGGGATGACGCCCGTCGAGGTGCTTCGCCGGTGCCGCGTCGAACGCATCCGGGACGATCTTCTGAGCGCGGAGGGATGCGGCCCGACGGTCATCGAGACGGCCGCACGCTGGGGCATCCGCAATCGATCGACGCTCGTATCGTCGTACCGCAAGCACTTCCGTGAGACCCCGGCCGACACGCTGGCGCGCCGTGAGGTGCCGGCGGCCATCCATGCGTGAAGGGCTCATCCTCGGCTGGCTGCTGATGCTGCCGTGCCTCGGCGCCGAGGCCTGGCCGCGCAAGGGGCTGGTGCTGGCCCCGCCGGCGGTGGGCAGCGCCTTGCAGCTGGAGCCGGACGAAGGCTGCGGCACGGTGACGGCGCGGCCCGACGACGTCTGGGGCGGCGGGCTGACCCTGGCCGGGGCCAGCGTCCGCCGCAGCGCACGCGTGGACGGCACGCTGGCCCGCCTGATCGAGGAGGCGGCGGCGGCCCATGGTCTGGATGCCTCGCTGGTCACGGCCATCGTGCGGGTCGAGTCGGCCTTCAATCCGCACGCCGTGTCGCACAAGGGCGCGATGGGGCTGATGCAGATCATGCCGGCCACCGCACGCGGCCTCGGGATTTCCGACCCCGCGCGCGATCTGCTCGACCCGCACACGAACCTGCGCGCCGGCGCGCGCCACCTGCGCGGCTTGCACCAGCGCTATCCCGGCCGCCTCGACCTGGCCATTGCGGCCTACAACGCCGGCGAAGGTGCAGTGGCGCGGTGGGCCGGCATTCCGCCGTACCCGGAGACGCGCCAGTATGTCGAGTCGGTGCTGTCCTGGTACGAGGTCTACCGCGCAGGCGGTGCCTCGGCGCCGCCTCGGGTCACGGGCTGCTCATGATGGGCAGCCGCAGGTGCAGCTTCACCCCGGAACCGGGCGCGGCTTCGCAGCGCAGCTGACCGCCCACCTCGTGGGCGATCTCGGCACACAAGGTGATGCCCACCCGGCCCGCGACCCGCGCCAGTTCACCGCTGCCGCAGCAGATGACCATGTCGCATGCGGCCTCGTCGCTGTCGATGGTCGCCAGGAGGTCGCGTGGCGCCGCGACCCCGTCGGCTTCGATCAGCAGGATGCGCAACAGCACCGCGAGCCGCTGGGCGTCCACGTTGACGACCGGCCGCTGACGTGCGTCGATCGTGAGGGTGCGGGCAGCGCCCCGCCGCCAGAGTGACGCATCGTTCCAGGCCTGCTCCAGCGCCAGGCGGAGGCTGACCTCGCTCGGCTGCGGCGAGGCCCGGTAGGAGAACATCTTCAACTGGCGCACGAGCGCGGCCGCGGCATCCACCTGGGCAATGACGTCGTCGAGCGCGCTGCGCAGGCGGGCAGGATCATGCGGCAGGCCGGAGGTGGCGAGCAGCTGCTGCAGCGTGGCGCGTGCCGCGGCCAGCGGTTGGGCCAGGGCATGGTGGATCTCGGCGATCAGGCGTCCGATGACATCCAGCCGCTGAACGTGCACCAGCACTTCGTCCCTCAGGTGGCGCCGGCGCTTCGCGTCGCGGTCGGATTCGGCGAAGCTCCAGCGCACCTCGTTGCGTTCGGCCTGGAGCCGGCTGTTGTCCGCCTCGGCCAGGCGAAGCCAGCGCAGGGCCTCTTCGTGCCGGCCCAGCCCAGCCTGCAGCGCGGCCAGCCGCCGCTCGGTGGCGCCCAGGTGCGACTGATTGCGGGCGGCGCGAAGCTTGCGCACGGCGTTCTCGAGACACAGCACGGCGCGCCCCGGGCGCTCACGACCCAGGTGGTAGTCGGCCAGCGCAAGCATGGCGTACGTGCGGTACCGCTCGCTGGACCGGTTGCGCCGCGCCTTGGCGATGCAGATGCGGGCGGCTTCGGCGGCTGCAGCGAGATTGCCGAGCCGCGAGTGGATCGACAACCAGGTCTGCAAGGCCGCCGGGGCCGCATCGGCCCGCAGCGGCGGGAGTTCGTCCGCGGCCGCGTTGCGGAGCCGCTCGGCCGCGGCGTCGTCGCCGCGCGCCGCCGCGGCTTCGGCGAGTGCCAGGTGAATGCCGGCCGAATTGACGTGGGCGAAGAAGGCGCCCGGTCCGCCGTCGGGCAGCGCATCGTGGAGGCGAGCGGACTGGCTGAGGCATGCCAGCGCCTTGTCATGGTCGCCGACCATCTCGAAGACGACCGACTGGTTGTGCAGCAAGGTGGCGCGCTGGAAGGAATCGCCCAGGGCTTCAGCCAAGGCGAGCGCCCGGGTCGAGTGCTCCATGGCGCGCACCAGGTCGCCGGTCTCGATGCTGGTGATGAAGCAGTAGTTCAGGGCACGCCCTTGCCCCGCGCTGTCGCCGCAGCGGGCCAGTGCGGCGCTGGCATCCAGCGCCGAGGCGTAGGCGAGCGCGTAGTCGAACAGGCGGTAGGCGTAGTGCGCCTGCCGGAGCAAGGCATGCCCGAGCACGTCGTCAGGGGCACCGTCGCGGCGCGCGTCGCTGACCGCCTGCGCCGACAGCCGCAGCCCTTCGGGCAGGTCGCGCACCGGCGCGATGGCCGGGCTTGGCAGGGCAAGCGAGGCATCGACGCCGGGCGTATCGGCATGGGGCGCGGTCATCGGTGCGGGTCACGCAGGGGCATCGCGCCAGCGTGGCGCGGGTGCGCCGGCTTGTCAAGACAGCTTGCCGTCGCGTTTCCATACCGGGCTTCGGCTGTGCGGCCGGGCGGCGGTGCAGCGGACCCTAGTCTGCGCTGGTCGGTGCACGCATGGCCGGCCCGCCAGCCCACCGTCCTGCCTCAACCCGAGACGACATGTCCGACGAAAAGACCGAAGAGCCGACCGAGCACAAGCTCGACAAGGCACGCGAGAAGGGCGAGGTCCCCAAGAGCCAGGACGTGGCGGTGGCCAGCTCCATGCTGGGCGTGATCATCGTCCTGCAGGTGACCGCCGACGGCATCGCCCAGCGGCTCAGTCGACTGCTTGGCCGCGCGCTCGATTTCGGGGACGGCGACATGCCGCTGCACGAGATCTTCGGACGGATGAAGGAGATGGCCCTGGAAACGGCGATCTCGGTCGTCCCGCTGGTGATCGTCGCGGCCGTGGGTGCCGCCCTCGGGCTGATGAGCCATGTCGGGTTCCTGGTCGCGATGGAGGCGGTGGCCCCCAAGCCCGAGAAGCTGGACCCGGTCGCCGGAACGAAGAAGCTCTTCTCGGTCAAGTCGCTGCTCACCTTCCTCATGATGCTGGCCAAGGCGATCATCATCGGCGTGGCCGTCTGGCAGGTGATCCTCATGCTGCTGCCGTTGATCGGAGGCGCCACCTATCAGTCGGTGGCCGGGATCGGCACCATCGCCTGGTCGGCGATTCTCAAGATGCTGATGATCGCGCTGGTGCTGTTCATCGCACTCGCCCCGGTCGACTACGCCATGCAGCGCTGGCTCTTCATGAAGGACCAGCGCATGTCCAAGGACGAGGTCAAGCGCGAACACAAGGGCCAGGAGGGCGACCCGCAACTCAAGGGCCAGCGCAAGCAGCTGCAGCGCGAGAACGCCAACGGCCCGCCACCCAAGAAGGCGGTGGCCTCGGCCAGCGCGGTGATCGTCAACCCGACCCACTACGCGGTCGCCATCCGGTACGACCCGGACGAGACGGGACTGCCCGTCGTGGTGGCCAAGGGCCTGGACGAGGAGGCCCTGCGCATCCGCCGCCTGGCCGAGTCGCTCGGCGTGCCGGTGTTCGCCAACCCGCCGCTCGCGCGGGCGCTGCACAAGGTCCAACTCGGCGCGGCGATTCCCGCGGAACTGTTCGAGGCGGTCGCCGCGGTCCTGCGCTGGGTCGACCGCATGGCACGCCGCCCGGGCGACACCAACGCAGGAGGGGCCGCAACGTGAGCCAGACCATCACCCGCCCGGTGGGCAAGAAGGGCTACGGCGAGGAGATCGGCACGCTGGCGGCCATCGTGGCGATCCTGGCCCTGATCGTCTTCCCGCTGCCCACCTTCGTCATCGACGTGCTGCTGGGCGTGAACATCACCGTCAGCGTGCTCCTGCTGATGGTGGCCCTCTACATCCCCAATGCGGTCGCGCTGAGCTCGTTCCCGTCGCTGCTGCTGTTCACCACCCTGTTCCGCCTGGCGTTGAACATCGCCTCCACGAAGCTGATCCTGCTGCACGCCGATGCGGGCCACCTCATCGAGGCCTTCGGCAACCTGGTCGTGGGCGGCAACCTCGTGGTGGGCATCGTGGTGTTCCTCATCATCGCCATCGTGCAGTTCATCGTGATCGCCAAGGGCTCCGAGCGCGTGGCCGAGGTCGGGGCGCGCTTCACGCTCGATGCCATGCCCGGCAAGCAGATGGCCATCGACGCCGACCTCCGGGCCGGCCACCTCACCGGTGACGAGGCCCGCATCAAGCGGGCCCACCTCGCCATGGAAAGCCAGCTGCACGGCGGCATGGACGGGGCGATGAAGTTCGTCAAGGGCGACGCGATCGCGGGGCTGGTCATCACCGCGATCAACCTGCTGGCCGGCATCGTCATCGGCATCACGTACCACAACATGCCCGCAGCCGAGGCCGCCAACCTCTTTGCCGTGCTGTCCATCGGCGACGCCATGGTGTCGCAGATTCCCTCGCTGCTCATCTGCGTGGCCGCGGGCGTGATCATCACGCGCGTGGCCGACGACGCCAAGAAGCCCAAGGCGCTGGGCGCCGAGATCGCGGGACAGATGATGTCCAACCCGCAGGCGCTCTACTTGGCGGCGGCGCTGCTGTGCGGCTTTGCCGCGGTACCCGGCTTTCCCTGGTACGTGTTCGTCGTGCTGGCCGTGGTGCTGGTGCTGGTGGCGCGCAAGCTCAAGGGCGGCAGCCGCGCCGACCCGGAGGCCAGCCCGTTCAAGGGATTGCAGCGGGAAGGGGCCAAGGGCGAGGCGGGCGGCATCGAGGATGCGCCGGCCGCCTTCAGCTGCCCGCTGGCCGTGACCTTGTCGGGCACGCTGGCGGCCTCGCTGGATGGCGCCTTGCTCGGCGCGGCGTTCGAGCGCGAGCGCAGTTCATTGCAGGAGCGCCTCGGCCTGCCGTTCCCGGGCATCCGCCTCTGGCGCCAGGCGGCGCTGGCCGACAACACCTACGAGGTGCTGGTGCACGACGTGCCGGCGAGCGAGGGCAGCCTGCAGCCCGGTCGCCACCTCGTCGTGCAGCCGTCGACCGAACTCATCGCCCGCTGCGAGATAGGCGGTCCCGCGGGCGGGGAGAGCGAGAGCTTCTGGATCGCGGACTCCGACGCCGCGGCGCTGGTGAAGGCCGGTGAGCCGGGTGTGCTGTCGCATGAGCAGGCCATCGCCCGGCATGCGGTGCAGGTGCTTCACGAGCAGGCGCACCTCTTCCTCGGCATCCAGGAGGTCCAGTGGGTGCTGGAGCGGGTGGGCGTCGACTATCCGGGACTCGTGGCCGAGGCGCAGAAGGTGCTGCCGCTGCAGCGCATCTCCGAAGTGCTGCGCCGGCTCCTGGAAGAGCAGCTTCCGATCCGCAACATGCGGGCGATCTGCGAGAGCCTCATCGTCTGGGGCCCGAAGGAAAAGGACATCCTCATGCTCACCGAGTACGTGCGAGGGGACCTTGGCCGCTACCTCACGCACCGGGCCACCGGCGGCACGGGCGCGCTGTCCGCCGTGCTGCTCGACCCGATGGTGGAGAAGATGATCCGCGAGGCGATCAAGCCCACGCCGGCGGGCAACTACCTGGCCCTGCCGCCCGACACCATGGGCGCCATCGCCGGCAACATCCGGCGCATGGCGGGCGACGAACCGCAGCCGGGGCTTGCCGTGGTGACCTCGATGGACATCCGCCGCTATGTGCGCCGCATCGTCGAGTCGGAAATGAAGTGGCTGGCGGTGTACTCGTTCCAGGAGCTCGGTCCCCAGGTCCGGCTCGAGCCGCTCGGGCGCGTGACCCTCTGACCCTTCGGTCGCGATGACGAAGCCCGCCGTCCGGCCCGCTGCCCCCTTGCCCGCCGCCAGTCCGCAAGGAGCGACGCGCGGGCTCGCGCCCACCGGGCCGACCCTGCGGTTTGCCGAGCTCCTGCAGCAGCGGCGGCCCCTGCCGGCTGAGGTCGTGGACTCCGATGCGCTTGCGGCCATGGACGGCGGTGCCGGCGGCTGCCGGCACGAGATCGAACGCGACCCGGACGACGACGCCGCGCTGCATGGGGAGGAGGTCGAGCCGACTGCCGACTCGTTGGTCGGCGAGCCGACCGCGCCGCCCGTCGCACCGCCGGCTGCCTTTGCGCTCGCGGCCGCCGCGCCCGAGGCGGCCTGCCGTGACGCCATGCGGGAGGTGGCGCTGACGATCGCGGGCTTCTGCAACGACCGGGCCGTGAACAACGGGGAGTTGTGGCAGGTCCGCATGGGCCTGCGCGCCGACGTGCTGCCTGCGACGACCTTGAACCTCGGTCTTTCGCCCCACTGGCTCACCCTTCGCTTTGAGGTCGGCGATCCGACCGCGCTCGACCTATTGTCGAGGGGACGAGAGGCGCTGCTGCAGGTCCTCCAGAACACGATGGCGCGCCGCCGCGACATCTCCATCACCTTCGAGTCCCCATGACACCCACCGGCCTTCCCGTGACGACCCCCCTTGCCAAGCGGCTTGTGCGGATCGAGCCCGCCGCGGCGGCGGCGAGCCGGCTCTGCCATGACCGCCGGCTGCGCGCGGCGTGGTGGGATGCACTCGATGGCCTCGAGTTCGTGCCCTTGGCGGCCGCACCCGCCGATCCGGTTCACCGCCTGTCGCTCGTGACGGCACAGGGACCGGTGGAAGCCTGCTTCTGCGCACCGGAGCTGGCCTCGCTCGCTCTCGCGGCCGCGATGGGATCGGACATCCCGGCGCCGCTGCAGGCCCTGGCCGCGGAGGCCGTCATGCAGCCACTGGTCGAGGTCTTCGGCGCCTTCGGCCTCCATGACGTTCGCGTCGCCGGGCTGGTGGCGATGCAGGACCGCCACGACGAGGTGCCGGCCGGCGGCTGGGTGCGCGCCATGCGGCACGGCCAACCGGTCGGGAGTTTCGTCTGCACCCGGTTGCCGGAGGTGCTGCTGCAGGGGTTTCGGCAGCGGCTCGAGCCGCAGCGCTTCGTGTCCCGCCTTGCGCATGCCATGGCCATGCCGGGGCGGGTGCTGCTGTCGCGACGCCCGGTTCGCCTCGCGATCCTCGACTCGATCGCGCCGGGCGACGTGCTGCTGCTCGCGTCGGGCGGAGCAGACAGCCGGGTGGCCTGCAACGTCACCTTCGGCGCACCGGCTGGCCGACGGTGGTGTGCCGACGCCACCGTGGAAGACACATTCCTCACCATTCAAGGAGCAGGACGCATGATCGACGAAGACGAGGCCGACGCGGGGTCGGGGCTGGCCGAGGAGGACCTGTCGTCGCCTCCGCGTGATCTCGAGGTGCCTGTGCGTTTCGAGGTGGACACTGCCGCGGTGCCGCTGTCCCAGCTGGAATCGCTGGGGCAGGGCTACGTGATCGAGCTTTCGGCGCCGCTTGCCAGCGCACCCGTCCGGCTCGTTGCCTGTGGCCGCGTGATCGGCCTGGCCGAGCTGGTGGCCGTCGGCGACCGCCTGGGCGCACGCATCACCCACCTGGCGCCGCGCGATGCAGAACGAACCCGCCATTGAAGTCGTTCCGCTGCTGGCGGTCATCTTCGCGATCGGCTTCCTGCCGTTCGCGGCGATGATGGTCACCTCGTACACGAAGATCGTCGTGGTGCTGGGGCTCGTGCGCAATGCGCTCGGCGTGCAGCAGGTGCCGCCGAACATGGTGCTCAACGGCATCGCCATCATCATGTCGGTCTACATCGTCGCGCCGATGTTCATGGACGCCTTCGACGCGCTGCAGCGGCAGCAGCACGAGCCGGGCGGTGGCACCCGTCAGGTCGCCCAGGTGATGGAGGCGGCCCGCGAGCCGGTTCGCAAGTTCCTTGCGAAGCATGCCCATCCCCGCGAGAAGGCGTTCTTCCTCAAGTCGGTGTCGTCAGTCTGGACGCCCGAACGCGCCAAGCAGGTGCGTGAGGACGACCTCATCATCCTCGCGCCCGCCTTCACGCTGTCGGAGCTGACCGAAGCCTTCAAGATCGGTTTCCTGCTCTACCTCGCCTTTGTCGTGGTGGACCTGGTGGTAGCGAACGTGCTGCTGTCGCTCGGCCTGTCTCAAGTGACGCCGACCCAGGTGGCGATTCCGTTCAAGCTGCTGCTCTTCGTGGTGATGGACGGCTGGTCGGTGCTGCTGCACGGCCTGGTGCTGACCTACCGGTAGCGCGGCCATGGGAACCGAAGACATCTCGCGGGTCACCTCCGAGGCGCTGCTGCTGTGCCTGCTCGTGTCGCTGCCGACGGTGCTGGTGGCGGCGACGGTCGGCCTGCTGATCGCCTTCGTGCAGGCGGTGACGTCGCTCCAGGAGCAGGCGATCGGGCAGGGCGCCAAGATGATCGCGGTGCTGATCACGCTCCTGTTGGCCGCCCCGTGGGGCGCGCGCATGATCCTCGAGTTCGCCAACTCGATGATGCGCCTCGCGATGGCGTGACCCCTCGAGGAGAACCGATGCACACGAACGCGACCCATGGCATCCGCGCCGCCACGGTGGCCCACACCTCGCAGCAGCCCGCCGGCCAGGGTGCCGCCGCGCCTGGCCACCGGCCGGGCGACCAGGTGGCTCACTACAAGGGTGCGACCTTGCGCACCTCGTTCGCCATGGTGCGCCCCGGCGGCATGGCGAAGGCGATGCTGGCCAAACTCAAGCCTCGCTCCGGGCCCCCGGGCGGCGTGGCCTCCGCCGAAAGCCAGGCGCTGCAGACAGCGATCGAACGAGACGGCCGGCGTTCCGATGTCATGGACGGCGGCAACGAGGAGACCGGCGGGCAGCGGGTGCACCGGCGAGACGGCGAGCGCGGCGGACAGCAGGGATCGTCCGATGACGACCGTCCTTCCCGCGAGGAGGATTCGGCGCCAGCCGCAGGCGCCGGTCGACGACGCGCCTTCGCACGGGGTGTCACGTCCGCCGTGGCGGCCGACCGGCCAGGCGCCGCAGCCGTGCTGCGGGCCGACTGGGCGGCTGCCGCGCTCGCATCCGGCGGTGAACCGGCGCTGCGGCGGGCACTCGCCACACGGTTGTTCCAGGTGGCGAGAGGGCCGGGCACCGTCGGATGGCGACGGCCGTGGCTGGGCCAGGTCGGTGCGGTGCACGCCGCATCGCCTCATCCAGGGGCAGGCCTGGACGAGCGGGGGCTGGGGGCGGTGCGGGCGGTGCTGGTCGGGCTGTCGAACGGTGCGGCGGGCCACCGCCTGCTCCCCAATCCGATGCGCGAGACCTTGTTCTGCTTGCTGCCCCTCGTGCTGCTCGACCTGCAGCGGCCGCGCACGGCCGCCCAGCGGCAAGACACGCTCGTGCGCATCGCCGTTCTCGCGCGCATGGCGCAGCCGCTGTCCCGCGCCTTGCGACCCCTCCGGGAGCCCGAGCGATGACCTACGAACGATACGAAGCCCTTGTCACCGAACTGTGCACCCACACGGAACTGGGTGACCCGAAGGTGGTGCTCGAGACCAAGACGCTGGAGGTCGAGGGCTTCACCGTGCTGCTCGACCACTTCGAGGACGATCCGACCGCCCTGTACATGCAGTTCGACTACGGCATCGTCACCGCCGGTCGCACCCTGCGCGTCTTTCGCATGATGCTGGAGTCCAACCTGCTGGTGTACGCGCAGGACCAGGCGCAGCTCGGCGTGAACCCCGACACCGGTGGCGTCCTGCTGATCCTGCGCGTGCCGATGGGCGACGAGATCGACGGGGCCTGGTTCGCCGACACCCTCGTGCACTATGCGGAGCACGGCCGATACTGGCGCGACCACATGAGCACCTCGGTCGACGACATGTTCGAGGGCATCGCCGCCGGGGACTACGCGTGGCTTCGCGCCTGAAAGTTTGTTAGGCTCGGAACCGAATCCACTGCAGCGCGACCTTCTCGCGTTCCGCGCTGGTCCCCACCGGTCCCCACTGTCCGCCGCGCCGCGTGCCGCCCGCCCTCTCGTCCCTTGCCGCCCCTGAGGATCGTCCATCGCTGTGGCCCCATCGGCCGGCGGAGGACGGCTTGTCGGACGACCTCGAGTCGCTTCTGGCCTCGGCGGAAACGCATGCCACCACCGACGTCGCCCTGGCGCGCCGCCTCCTCCGCCACGCCATCTCGACCGCCCGCATGCAGGCCGATGACCGCGTGCTTCCGCACTGCCTGCACCGTGCGGCCGTGCTGCTGCTGAGGTGGCACGACGCCTGTGGGGCGTACGCGTTGTGCATCGAAGGCCAGCCGCTGCTGGAGCGGCTGGACGACCGATGGGGCGCCACGCAGGTGCTCAAGCTTCGCGGCCGGTGCTGCCTGGAGGTGGGCGAGCACGAGTTGGCCGAGACGCTCCTCTCCGAAGCGCGCGATCGTTTCGAGCGGATGGGCCTCGCGACCGAAGCCGCCCGGTGTGAATCGCTGCTCGCGTCGGCCTATCGCGGCGAGGGCAACCTGCTGGCCGCGGTTCATTTCGCGGGGCATGCCCGCGCGCGCCTTGATCCCGCGCCGACGCACCTGCTGCATCGGCTGGGGGCCGGTGAGGCGTACAGTCGCCTGCTGCTGGCGCGTCGGCTGAAGTCCGTGGGCGAATCCGACGGTGCGCAGCAGCAGCTGGACGCGGCGGCGGCGGTGCTGCCGGACCCTGCCGAGGTGGACGACGCCTCCAACGGACAGGCCGCGCTGGTGCATGACATCTCGGCCATGGTGGCGGCCGAACGCGGCGACGGCCCGCGACAGCGCGCTGCGCTGGCCCGCCTGCTGCGCATCGCGCGGCGGCTGAACGCGCCCGATTGGCTGGGCCTGGCCTGGCTGCGGTTGTCGGAACTGCGAGCCTCGCAGGGTCGGGTCGCCGCCACCATCACCGGCGCCCGCAGCGCCGTGCGTCAACTCGCGCGGACGGCCGGGGTGGCCCGCCTGGCGGCGGCCGAGCGACTGCTGGCCGATGCGCTCGAACGTCACGGCGACAGCCAGGGGGCCTACGAGGCCTTCGCCTCGGCGCTGCGCCATGACGCCGAGCAGGAGCGGGTGCAGGTGGCGGTCCGCCTGGAGTTGCTGGCGCTGCACGCGAGGGCGGAGCAAGACCTGCGGGATACCGAGCAGACCCTGGCCTATGCCCAGCGCTTCTCGAACGTCGGCTATCTGGTCGCAAGCGTCAATCACGAGCTGAACCAGCCGCTCGCGTCGATCCGGCTGCTCGCCGAGACGACCATCGAACTGGCGGCCCATGGACACGCGGACGAGGTGCGCGAGAGCCTGCGCTCCATGCACCAGTTGGGCGAGCGCCTGGAAGTGGTCGCGTCCAAGCTCGCGGCCTTTCCGGTGCGGGAGAACGCCCCGCTGCGGCCGGTGGCGCTCGGCCGTGTCGTGGACGTCGCGCTCGAGCTGCTGCAGGCTCGCCTTGCGCAGATTCCGTGCGAGGTTCATCGCTTGCGGGAAGACGTGTGGGCCGAGGCGGACGAGGCCCAGGTGATCCACGTCGTGGTCAACCTGGTCAACAACGCGATCGATGCGCTGGCGGCGCAGCCGCATCGGCGCATCGACTTCAGCTGCACCCTCGGCGCGCGGCAGGTGAAGCTGACCGTGCAGGACAATGGCCCGGGCCTTCCTCCTGCCGTGCACGACCGGTTGTTCCATCCGTTCTTTTCCACCAAGGCCGCCGGACAGGGCCTGGGTCTCGGCCTTGCGCTGTCACGAGACGCCCTTCGGGCCATGGGCGGCGACCTCACCGCGCGCACCGGGCCCGGGACCGGCGCGGCCTTCGACATCACGCTGCCGCTGGCCGCAGCGCCCCACCCGCCATCACCATGACCCCATCCATCGCTGCCCCAGACACCTTCCCCTCGAGGCGCGTGGTCGTCATCGAGGATGAACAGGCCTTCCTGCACACCGTCCAGCGCTCGCTCGAACTGGCCGGCTTCTCCGTCCTGCCCTGCGGCTCGGCCGAGGCGGCGGTCGAGCTGCTCGCGGCTGGTCCGGTGTCGGTGGTGCTGACGGACCTGCGCCTGCCCGGCGCCGACGGGCTGTCGGTGCTGGAGCGGGTGAAGGCGATCGACCCCGAGCTGCCGGTGGTGCTGATGACCGGACACGGCGACATTCCCACGGCCATCCAGGCCATTCGCGCCGGCGCCTACGAGTTCCTCGAGAAGCCGTTCAGCCGCGAACGCCTGCTGGCGGTGATGACCCGGGCGGCCGACCGCCACACCTTGCTGCTGGAGAACCGGCAGCTCAAGCGCCAGCTGGCCGCGGCCTCCGGGATCGGCGAAGTGTTGCGCGGCGACAGCCGCGCCATGCGGGAGCTGCGCGACCTCGTGTTGCGCCTCGCGCCCACCCCGGTCGACGTGCTCGTGCAAGGGGAGACCGGCACGGGCAAGGAACTCGTCGCCCGCTGCCTGCACGACTTCTCGCGCCGCATGGGCCACTTCGTGGCGGTCAACTGCGCAGCGATTCCGGAGGCCTTGTTCGAGGCCGAACTCTTCGGCAACGAGTCGGGCGCCTTCGCCGGGGAAGGGCGCCAGCGCATCGGGAAGATCGAGTACGCGAACCAGGGCACCTTGTTCCTCGACGAGATCGAGGCCATGCCGCTGGCGTTGCAGGCGAAGGTGCTGCGGGTGCTGCAGGAGCGCGAGGTCGAGCGCCTGGGCAGCAACCAGGCCGTGCCGGTGGACTTCCGCGTCGTGGCCGCGACGAAAGTGGACCTGGAGGCCCTGAGCCGCAAGGGACTGTTCCGGGCCGACCTGTTCTACCGCCTGAACGTCGTGGCGCTGACCGTGGCGCCCCTGCGAGACCGGCTCGGCGATGTGATTTCCCTGTTCGAGAACTTCGCACGGCAGGCGGGCATGCGCTACGAGATGTCGGTGCCGCCGCTCACGGCCGACCACCATGAGCTGCTGCTCAGCGCCCACTGGCCGGGCAATGTGAGAGAGCTCAAGAGCTGTGCGGAGCGCCATGTGCTCGGCCTGCCTCTGTCGGTGGACGGGCGCGACACTGCCGCGGCCTCGCGGTCGTTCGAGGAGTCCATGGCCATGATCGAGCGCAGCCTCTTGCAGGCGGCGCTTCGCCAGCATGGCGGCTCGGTCCGCGAGGCGGCCAAGGCCTTGCGCATGACGCTCGCCACGGCCTACCGCAAGCTCAAGGGGCTCGACATCGACCCGGCCATGTACAAGGTGGACGGTTGAGCGCTGGCCGCACCGGGCCTGACGCGCCATTGCAGTGCAGGCGGGCGCCCGCGAAGACACACGCCTTTCACGCGCCCTCCCCACAATGGGCGCACGCCGGCCCCGGCTCGCGGTCGGCGAGCCGGATTTCTCGAAAACGAGACGCCTTTTGCAAGCAGCTTCCCAGTCTTGGGATGACGCGCATCATCTGACCCCCTCGAGCCTCGTGTTTTCACGGTGGCGATGAAGCGTCGATGGCCCGACAGTGTTGGCATGGCGGTTGCGATGCACGTTGCAAGGCGACGCACGCGACACCGCACCCGCGGACAACGGCGTTCATTGACAGGAGTAGGTCTTGGAACGAGCTGGCGTGTTGATGATGGAAGGCGGCGGGCGTGACCATTTCCGCTCCCTGCTGACCACGGTGGGGGTGGAGGCGGTGGCCTTCAACGGCGTGGCGGCCTTGTTGCGAGGCTGGCGTCGCGAGATGGGGCGTCTGCTCTTCCTCGACGTGGACCTGCCCGAGGACGACTGGTCCGGCCTCATCTCGCAATTGCACGACGTGTCGGGCCGCACCACCGCGGTCGTGGGCATCGGGGCGACGGCGCCGTCGGCGGCGGTCGCGCTGGACGCGGGGGCCGACGAGTTCGTGGCCTTGCCTTGCGGTGCGCCGGAGCTGGCCGCGCGCGTGCATGCGGCCCTGCGCCGTGCCGGCACGACTCGGGCCGAGGCCGCCGCTCCCTCGTGTGGCCCGTGCACGCTGGACGTGGCGGGCCAGCGCCTGGTGGCCCCGCGCGGATGCGTCGAACTGACCAGCCGTGAGATGGCGCTGGCCCGCTGCCTCTTCCAGTCGGCGGGCGCACTCGTCACGCGGCGCCGGTTGGCGCACATCTGGGAGGCCGACGAAGACATCGCCGGTCGGTCGATCGAGCAGCACGTTTACCAGCTGCGCCGCAAGCTGAAGCGGTGCGCGGGCGACGCCGTCGTGCTGCGCAGCGTGTACGCCCGCGGCTATCAGCTGGAGGCCCTGGCGTCGGCATCCGCGTCTGCTTCAGCTTCCGCGAACTGAGTCGCCAAGGTACCGGCCCGCTGCGCGGGCCGGTTCAGGCGGACTGCAGATGCGGCGCGTGGCCCGTCGACGATGTCGGGTCGACCGACATCGGCGACGGACGATCGGGAAGGGCCAGCGCCATGCGGTGGCGTCGCTGGTACGCGGCGAACTCTCCCGACGCCGACAGTTGGGCGGCGGCGAACCTGCGCGTCGACGCGAGCAGTCGATAGCGCGGTGGCTCGCCCGGTATCACGGACAGCAACGAGCGGTCCACCAGTTCGGTGAGGGCGTCGAGCACCGCCCAGGTGTCGAGGGCGCCGTCGTCGCCCGCGGCGACGGCCAGCACCCGTTCGAGCGGCATGTCGTGCTCGAAGACGGAGAGTCGGCGCAACAACGCGCGTTCCCGCTCGGGGAGGAGGTCATGGCTGCGTTGCAGAGCCAGCTGAAGCACATCGGGCCCTTCCGCCGGCGCGGACGCGGCCCGGTCGATGGCGAGCGGAAGGCCATCAAGGGCACGGCACAACGCGATGATCGGTCGCACGTTGTGTTCGTCGAGCACGAAGGCCGGGTCCCTGAGGGCAGCGCGTGCGGCGTACAGAGCCACGGCAGGGAAGCCGAGCGCCTGGTCGGGCGGCACGTCGTTGACCGGTACCGGCAGGCCCTCGAGCCGCAGCACCTGTTCGTCGCGCAGGCGCAGGCGCATCTGGCCGACCAGCAGGAAGGAGAGTCCGGGTGCCCGACGCAGCAGCAGCTGCACGGCACGGGCCACCTCGTCGGGGGCGGCTTCCACCGCATCGATGACGACGAGCACCTTGCGAACGGGCAGCGCCTGGAGCAGGTTCTCCAGGGGATCGTCCTTGCAGGGTTCGATGCCGAGCGTCCTCGACAGGCTGCGGAAGATTGTGGCGTCGATGTCGTTGGGCGTGAGATCGATCCAGACGGTGCCCTGGGGATAGCGGTGGGCGACGTCGCACAACAGCCGCTGGGCAAGGCTCGTCTTGCCGACGCCTGCCGTGCCCGTCAGGGCGACGACGCGGTGCTGCGACAGCAGGTCGGCCAGACGCCGCACGTCTGCCGAGCGACCGAGGAGCGCCTTGCCCGCATCGCGAACCGCCGGCGCGACTCCGGGGGACGGCGCGGCAGCATGGCCTGGAGCCGGCACCGTGCGCACCATACCTCCCGAGAACTTGTAGCCGCGGCCGGCAATGGTGGTGATCGCGGCGGCGCCAAGCACCTTGCGCAGCGAGGCGATCTGCACGGCGACGTTGTTCTGTTCCACCACGAGGTTGGGCCAGACGGCGTCGAGCAGCTCGTCTTTCGAGACGACCCGATCGCGCTGGGCGACCAGGGTCATCAGCACATCGAAGGCCCGCGCGCCCAGCGGCTGCGGCTTGCCATCGATCAGCAACCGGCGTTCGCCGGCCCTCAATTCAACATTGTCGAACGCATGGCAGGTGGCTTGTTGCACGGTGAACTTCCATCGTGAAAAGGGACGCCTGGTGTCGCGGGCCGTCACCCCCATCGGGGGTGGCGGCAGGGCAGAGAATAGGCCGACCCTGACCTCCGGACCGATACGCTCCGGAGGTCACCGATACTTTCATGCGTGAACAACCCTCCGAACGTGGGATTCACCTGCGGCAGGCGATGGATCGCCGCGGCGACCGCCTCAGCCGCGCGGGGGTGAGCCGGTGGGCGCAGGGTTGCTCGCCTCGGCGAGCGGCCCGTCCGGCACGTCGGTCAGGACCCGCCGGTCGTGCTGCAGCGCGGCATGACCCGCCTGCGTTGCGGCATGGCCGGCCTGGGTGGCATGGCGCTGCCACAGTGGACTCACGATGCCCCGGGCGACCTGCGCAAGCAGCCCGGCGTCGTCTCCTTGACGGTCGCGTCGCGCGTTCTTGACGTTGACGGCCGTGTACTGCGTGAGGGCCGAGAACGCGCCCAGCACGCCGGCGCCGACCGACAGTGCGACCTGCGCCCCCGCCGCCATGGTGCTGGTGCCGCCCACCGCGGCGCCCACGCCCCGCACCAGGCCGACCGCGCCTGCGCCGCCGGCGCCGATGAAGGCGAACTGCGCAGCGAACCGTTGACCGAGCTGCGCGGAGTATTCGAGCGGCGAGCGAAGCTTCGCCACGCCCTCGCGCCAGGCGAAGGCCACCGACGTGTCCTTCATGACATCGGCCAGCAGTTGGCGGGCATGCCCGCCGGCGCTGAGGTCGGTCACGTTCCCGGCCTGCAGCAGGCCGATGTCGTGCTCGCATTCGGCGATGCTCGCGCGCAGCGTTTCCACCTCGGGCCGGCCTTGCTCGGCATCGTCGTCCGTGGCGGCGTGGGGCCCCAGGGCATCGAGTCGGGCCTGCAGGTCGTCTCGGTGGACCGCGAGGTGGGCGGCCACCCGGCCGGCAATCGTGGTCTCCGGTTCGGCGATCAGGTTGCGGAACTTCGCTTCATCGATCCCTGCGGCGGTGACCGGTCGTCCGGCGTTCCAGTCGGCCTGCCCTTGCGGGGTGAAGAGATCGCCATAGAGCAGGCCGAGCTTGTGCTCGTCGGCCTGGGCGGTTTGCTCGTCGAGCCCCGCTGCATGATGCTGACCGGCGATGGCGGCAAACGCGAGCACGACGGACGTCGCGGTCACCGCGGCGGCGGGCGCCCCCGCGGCCTGCAGCGCCGGTGCATAGATGCCGCTCATGGAGCGGGCGACCCGCCACGGCGCCTGGGCGAGGGTGGAGTTGAACTGCCGGTCCTGCATGCCTTCGAGCCGGAAGGCATCCATCACCAGGAGTCCGACCTCCACCGCCCGGTCCGTCTGACGCTGCTGGAGGGCCTCCAGTTCGCTGCGCTCGTCCGGTGACAGGGCGGCGAGGAACGCGCCGATCGCTTCCTCGCCGGCCTCGGTGCCGGTGTCATGGCGGGCATGCCTTGCCGCCAGCCGCTGCATCAGCGCGTTCATCTGCCGAGCGTCTTGCGCGGCGTCCGCCTCCAGCGTCTTGATCTGCCGCTCGATTTCCGGAAGCGTCTCCTTCGCCTTCAGGTTGCCCGGCATCTTGACCATGGGGGCGCCCTTCTGCCGCATGAGCGTGATGGCCGAGACGATGGGTGTCTGCAGGCCGGCCGTCACGAAGGGTTGAGCCACCAGCGCCGCCAGGCTCGCGTACAGCACGTGCACCGGCGACGCTTTCAGGGCGGCGAAAGGGATGGCACCGTAGAGCGCCGCCTGGAACGCCGAGCCGCTCGTGGGGATCCAGCGGCCGCCCTGGGCCGCGACGCGTGTCATCGCAGCCTCCTGCTCGGCGGAGAGGCCGAGTGCGCGATTCCAGCGCGTGATCATGTCGGGCGTGGCGCGCGCTGCCAGGTCCTTGTGGGCCTTCGGCGCCTCGCCGCCCGCCAGCGGGTTGTGCCGCACCGCGTTGATGACGGCGGCGGCCTCGTCGAGGTTCACCGGGCGGTTGCGTTGCGCGTCGAGCCGGCGCTGGAACTCGGGCAGGGTGCGGGCGAGGCCGACGTCGACCACGGGCGCGGCGGCGTCGGTCGCGACCGCGGCGCCGGTGCGATCGAGCGGCACCAGCGCCACCGATTGACGCGGACGGATGGACAGGTCGCCGGACGATGTGCGGGTGGGCGCCGCACCATCCGTGCGATGCGCCAGCGAGTTGCTGCGCGACGGCGCCTGGGTCGACGCGCGCGGAGCGGCGGGCGATGCCGGGTCTGCAGGCGTGGCGGGGCGGGCGCTTCGGATGGAAAGGTTGTCGTGGGTCATGGCGTGCGGTGTGTGGAGGGCTGCATCACCCGCCAACGTAGGGCGCGTTCGTGACGCTCCGTTGACCCGCGCGGCCTCGCTTCGCTGCGCCTGACCTGCCCTCGTTTTCCCGAACATCACCCGCCCATGAGCAGCCCCCTTGTCCTCGCGTGACGATTGAAACGGCCGCGGGCCCGGGGCGCATCGCGCCACGGGCCCGCGGGCAGAACGGTCGGTGCGGGTCAGACCGGCGCCGCGACGCTCGGCGCGCTGCGCGCCGCGCGGCCCGCCTTCGACCAGGGCGACGCCTCGACGACCGGCTCGGCAGCAGGGGAGGGGAACGGTTCCGTCTCGACGTGGCTGATGGCCACGCGGTCGCTCGCGATCTTCGTCTGCAGGTACGAGGCGCCCACGCCGAACTGGGCGGCGAACTGGCCCGTGCTCACCTTGTCGTCGATCAGCACCACGTCGAGGCCTTCCTTCAACTGGTCTTCCGGGATGTCCGAGAGGTTGATCTCGCACATGTCCATCGAGAACTTGCCGGCGAAGGTGCACGGATGAAGGGTGCCGTCGGGCGTGCGCAGCCGCACGGTCGGCAGCTTGCCGCCATCCCCTTGGTGGTTCCAGCGGTCGCCGGGCGGGAGCAGGTCGCGGTAGCCCACCGGGATGGTGCCGAGCACCTCGCCACCGGGGCGCGTCACCGTGTAGGTGCCGTCGTAGCCGACCTTGGCGCCGGGCGGGTACTTCTGGAACGGCCCGAGCTTCGAGGTGACGGTGAGGGTAGGCTCGAGCGGGTTGGTGTCGGTCTCGAACGGTGCCTGCGCATGGAAGGTGGCACCCATGCGGACCATGTTCTTGTGCAGGTCCTTGCCGAGGAAGACGGTGGACGAGGCGCCCAGCGACTCCTGGATGCCGGGGTAGTGCTGCTTCAGGCGGGCCGCGATGTCATCGAAGCGGGCCAGCTGGGCCAGGGTCTTGTCGCCCGGGCTGCGCTCCTTGGTGGCGGGGTTCTCCGTTGCCGGATCGGCGTCACCGGCCGCGGCCAGGTGGGACATCATCAGCTGCGGGGCGATGTGGGGCAGCTCGCCGTTCCTGATGGCCGCCAGCAACGCATCGACCTGGTCGCCGCCGATGCCGGTGCGGCTCATGCCAGAGTCGAACTGGAGGATGCAGTCCAGCCCTTGCGGCGGCAGCTTGCCCTCGGCCTTCAGGCCGGCGGCGATGTCGTTCCACTTGCGCACCTGGGCCACGCTGTTGAGCACCGGCGTGATGTCGTGGTCGATCAGCCATTTCGGGTTCACGTCCATGTCCAGTCCGCCCAGCACGTTGATGCTGACGTCGTCCGCCAGGTCCGGCCGTTCCTTCTTCAAGGCCGCGCGCAGCTTCACCGCCTCGCTGAGCTCCGCCACGAACATGTCGCGCACGCCTTCGGACACCAGCACCTTGGCGATGGCCGCCGGGTTGCTGCCGTTGAGGCCGTAGCCGTCGGCCTTGAGCACGGCGCCGCCGCGCGCCGGGACGCGGGTCACGCCGTCGCTGCCCACGAGGGCGAGGCCGCGGCGGATGTTGCGCCGCACCGCGCTCATGTTCAACACGGCGCGCGTGCGGGCGGTCTCCTGCAGCATCGCATCGACGTCGAGGGAGGCCTTGGGGGCCGGCGTCGGCAGGGGCGTGGCCGCCTTCTTGCCGGCGATCAAGCTCGTCAGTCCGCCGATGGCCGTGCTGGAGCGCACCGGGGCGCCGCCGTGCAGGCTGGACGTTCGCGAGGGCGTGTCCATCCCCGGGCGCTGCGTCGACTTGCCCTTGTCGGCAGAGGACGTCGAGGGGGCATCGACCAGCGGTTGGCGGGACGACGAGGCGATGGACTGGGTGCTGACGGGTTTGAACATGATGGCTTCTCCAGAAGGACGGGCAGGGAGGTCAGATGGCGTTGCGGAGCAGGGAAGAACCGTCGGGTTCCTCGATCTCGGGCGTCACGTCGACCGCTGAGAGCTCGGCCGTGCGCGGGTCATCGAGGTCGAGCTCCTCGATCTCCAGCGAGTCGGTCGAAGGCGTGGGCGCGGTTGCGGCCGAGGGTGAAGGCGACGACGAGGACGAGGCGAGATCGTCCAGCGGATGCCCCTCCTCGATGTCCGGCGAGCGAGGTGTGACCTTGGGCTGCGCCGAGAATCCCTTGGCGAACGGCCAGTACTGCACGCCGTTGATGAGCCCGATCATCAGCGCGGTCACCATCAGGATCTGGTTGGACGACTTGCCGGCGTCGGTCATCTTGGACGCGATCAGCGGCACGAAGCTCTGGGCCTCGGAGATGATGTCGCTGCGCACCGACTGCTGGCCGAGCAGCGCGTTCACGAAATGGCGCTGCCTGAAATCCACCTGCAGACCCACCTCGGGCGCGTGGCCGGCGCGGATGGCCCGGTTGCCTTCGTTGGCCAGGTCCTCGGCCATCTCGCCGCCGGTGTTCAGGGCGGCCCGGATCGCCGCGGCCTTGGCCACGTCGGCCATGCCGAGCCCGGCGCGTGCGGCACGCGCACCCGAGTTCGGCGCGAGCATCAGCATCAGCATCGGCACGATCATCTGGTCGAGGCCGTAGAACACGCTCATGAACATGAAGTGCGTCTTGTCTTCCGGCGGGTCCTGGGCGGCGGGCAAGCGGAGCCACGACTGCACCCCGACGTCGCGCGCATGGGTGTACGCGGTCATCGCCACATGGGTGGCCGTGGTGGTGTGGGACAGGCCGAAGGCCTCCTCCGCGAAGAAGGCGCCGAGTCCGGTGGCGACCGAGATGCCGCGGCCGATCAGGGCGTCGCGGAGCTGCTCCTTGCTGGCGCCGCCGTCCATCACGTCGCGGTACGCGCCGATCAGGTGCGTGAGGGTGGGATACCCCGGCCCGGCCAGTGCGCTGATGCCGCGGCGCACCGGCTCCGACACGCCGTGGCGTTCGAGCGCCAGTTCGATGCCATACGCAAGGAACTCTCGACCGAAGGTCGTCACGCCGACCGATGCGAGGTTGCGCAGGAACACGTTGCCGGTCGTGGCCAGCCACTGCGCGGTCTTGCTGTCGAAGTCCCGGTTGTTCATCACCCGGGCGAGAAAGTCCGGCATGTCCTTGATCGCCTCGGTCAGGCGGTCCACCGCCGTCTTCACCTCCTCCGGAGGGAAATGCGCGTGAAGCGAGGCGTTGTCGTCGGCACCGCCGGCCGGGCTCGGGGCCTCGGGGGGCTCGGCGGACGTCACCGAGCTGTCGCTCGACAGCTCCTCGATGCGGGACTCGTCGGGGGGCGACACGCTGCCCGTGCGGATCTGGTCGATCGCATCGAACAGCCGCTGCAGCGCGGCGTCGTCCGCCGGCCCGGCCGGCCGCTGCAGCGCGGTCGACGGGCCTTCGCCGTTGCCCAGCGCCGCCATCATGGTGCGGTCGGCCGCCTGCATCGCATCGGTGACGATGCGCTCGCCGTCAGGGATGCCGGCCTGTGCGAAGAGCCGCAGCAGTCGCTCCTGTGCGGGCGCCTGCGCGCCGAGCAGCCGGGAGACGTTGTTCTCGAAGTACGTCCGCACGGCCGCGGGTTCCAGCGAGCCGATCTCCTTCATGGCCAGCCTCTGGATCTGCTCGGCCATCTGGGCGGCGGCGCGGTCGGTCTGGGCCTTGGCAAGTGCGGCGCTGCTGCGCCGACGGGTCGCGGTCACGGCGCTGCTGGTCGACGCCGCCGACGTCGCGGTGGCCGCCTCGCTGCCGTTCAGCGACGTGCGGCGCGACGGCAGCCCCGGCGTGCCCTCGAAACGAACCAGCGCCTTGCTGGCCGGCGTGCTGCCCCCCGGACCTGATGGCGCAACGTCCGGGTGCGCCGTCGGTTGCACAGACGTCGGCAGGGGTGGCGTGCTCGGACGCGAGACGGTGGGATTGGGCATCGGCGAACCTCGTGGTGTCGTGTGACGATCGGATGACACCAGTCTGGAGACCGCACGCCCGCCGGGACGGTGGTCGAACGAAGGCGCGACGCGGCAGACGAAGCCGCGGGTCGCGCTGCAGCCCGCTCAGACGGCGGGCGTGGCTCCGCTCAAGGCCTTGCGCAGCCGACCCGGCGCCATGCCGTACAGCTGCTGGAAGTGGCGGATGAAGTGCGACGCGTCCGAGAAGCCGCTCTCCCCGGCAATGGTGACGACCGGCAGGTCGGTGGTGGTGAGCAGGTAGCGTGCGTACTTGAGGCGCGAGTTGCGGTAGTACTCGGACGGACTGGTGCCGGTCTCCGCAAGGAACACGCGTTCGAGCTGGCGGCTGCTCGACTTCACGAGCTTGGCGATCACGGCGATCTCGAGGGGCGTCGTGATGTTCTTTTCCATCAGCACGATGGCCTGGCGGAGCTTGTCATGGTCACTCGTGTCGTAGCCCAGCGCATGGGCCCGCGACATGTGCGACGCGGTGCGTTCCGCCGTGACCGTCATCTGGTGCACCACCTTCGCCGCGCGGTCGGCGCCGCAGTGCACCCGCACCAGCTCCGCGGCCAGCTCGACGATGGAAATGCCACCCGGGCAGGTGATGCGGTTGGAGCCGATCGCGTAGTGGGACCGGGTCTCGAAGGCCAGCGACGGGTGCAGGCTCTCCCAATCGTCCACATGGAAGGGGTGGATGCAGGGGGCGTGACCGTTCAGGAGATCGAAGCGGGCGAGCACGAAGCTGCCGGTGCAGATGCCGATGAGGGGCACCTGGCTGCGCGCCACGTCGCGCAGGAAGGCCACCTGGGCCGGATCGACGCTCGCGATCTGCGGCAGCAGCCCGCCGATGACGGCGATGTAGTCGTAGTCGAGCGGCGCCGAGAACGGCAGATCCACCGGCACCTTCACCCCGCAGCTCGCGGTGACCGACTCACCGGCCTTGCCCAGGATGGCCCACGAGCATCGGTTCTGGCGGCTCTGGTCGCCCAGGTCGGCGGCATGGCGCAGGCCGTCGCACAGGCCCGCCAGGGACAACAAGGGGAAGCCCGGCCACAGCAGGATGCCGATGCGCAGCTCGGCCTGAGAGGCGGGCTTGCGGCCCGGGCGCGTGACCGAGGGCGCCTGGTCGAGGCGGTTGACGATCAGGCGGGGGGCGTCGTCGGGCAGGAGGTCGGTTGGTGTTTTCCCGGGATGTCGCATATGTTCAATGTCGCCGCACCGCCCTGCCATCGGGTTTGCGCAAACGTTCCTAGGATCGCGTTGTCATCTTCTGATTGGCGAGGCGATTTTATGAACGACATACTGCTGACGGTCAAGGGACTGAAAAAGAGTTACGGCCCGATCGAGGTGCTGAAGGACATTTCGTTCGATCTGCGCAAGGGAGAGACGCTCTCCCTGATCGGCCCGAGCGGGTCAGGCAAGTCCACCTGCCTGCGCTGCGTGAACTACCTCGAGAAGCCGAGCGGCGGCGAGATCGTCCTCGAGGGCGAACACATCGGTCAGGTGCGCACCGCGGGCGGGCGCATCCGCACCATGACCGACCGCGAGCTGGCACCACAACGCAGCGAGATCGGCATGGTGTTCCAGCTGTTCTACCTGTGGCCGCACCTCACCGTGCGCGACAACGTGGCGCTGGCCTCCATCAAGTCCGGGCGATTGTCGCGGGCCGAGGCCTACGAGCTTGCCGAGGCCATGCTCGAGAAGGTGCACCTGCGGCACAAGGCCGACGAGTATCCCGAGCGGCTGTCGGGCGGACAGCAGCAGCGGGTGGCCATTGCCCGTGCACTGGCCCAGAAGCCCAAGTTGATCCTCTTCGACGAGCCCACGTCGGCGCTCGACCCGGAGCTGGTAGGCGAGGTGCTGGGCGTGATCCGCGAGCTGGCCGAGGAGGGCCTGTCGATGATCCTCGTCACGCACGAGATCCGCTTCGCCCGTGATGTGGGCGACCGCGTCATCTTCATGGACGGCGGCGTGATCGTCGAGGAAGGCCCGGCGGCCGAGGTGATCAACCATCCGGCCAAGGAGCGCACCCGCGCCTTCCTCGGCCAGGTGGGCCACGGCGACCCCACCATTGCCAGGGCCGCGTGATGATGGACGCATTTCCCAACATCATCTCGGCGCTGCTGGCCGGCGCGCTCACGGCGGCCCAGGTGGCCGTTGGCGCCGGACTCATCGCGTTCGTCCTCGGCCTCCTGCTGGCGCTGGTCAACGTGTTCACGCAGGTCCGCGTCGTGCGCCTTGCCATTGCCGCCTACATCGAGTGGATGCGCAACGTGCCGGCGCTGGCCCACCTGTTCCTGCTCTACTTCGGCCTCGCCTCGGTGGGGGTGCGCTTCTCGCCGAAGACGGCCGCCATCATCGGCCTGGGCCTCGTGGGCGCGGCCGTGCTATGCGACGTGTTCTCCGCCGGCATGCGGGCCCTGCACGTCGGCCAGCGGGAGGCGGCGCTCGCCGTCGGCCTCACGCCGATGCAGGCGCTGCGCAGCATCGTGCTGCCGCAGATGCTGCGCCTGACACTGCCGTCGATCGGCAACTACGCGAGCCAGCTCATCAAGGACACCTCCATCGCCTCGGCCATCGCCGCGCCGGAGATCATGTTCTATGCGCGCAGCCTGGTGACCTCGACCTTCCAGACGCCGCTGATCTACGCGAGCGCCATCGCGCTCTATGCCAGCATCGTCTTTCCGGTGAGCTGGATGTTCAGCCGCATGGAGCGCCGCATGGGGGTGGGACGATGAACGACTTCCTCCAGGTCTACCGGGACCACCTGCCCGAGTGGTGGCCCCGGCTGCTCGATGCGGCCCGCATCACGGCGGAGATCTCCACCTTCGGCTTTCTCCTTGCGCTGGTGCTGGCCGCCGCATTGGTGGTCATGAACCGGTCGCGATTCGCGCCGTTGCGGGTGGCCTCCAACGCGGTGGTCGAGTTCCTGCGCGCGGTGCCGCTGCTGGCCTTGCTGCTCGCGCTGTACTTCGGCCTGCCGAGCTTCGGTCTCACGCTGTCGGGCTACTGGGCCGGCGTCATCGGCCTCGGGCTGCAGGGCGCGGCGTACGTGGCCGAGGTGTTTCGCAGCGGGCTGGACGCGGTGCACCGTGGCCAGCGCGAAGCGGGCCTGGCGGCCGGCATGTCGCCGTTCCAGATCTTCACCGCCGTGGTGCTGCCGCAGGCCCTGCGGGTGATGCTGCCGCCGCTGGTGAACTGCTACGTGTCGCTGCTCAAGGACAGTTCGCTGTGCGCGCTCATCGCGACGGATGAGCTCATGCTGGCCGCGAGGGCGATGTCGAGCGAGTACTTCCTGCCGTTGCACATCTTCGTGCTGGTCGGGCTGATCTATTTTGCAATCGCGTTTCCGCTGTCGATGCTCTCTCGCCTGCTGGGGCAGAAGCTGTCGCGCGGCCGGCGCGCCCTGGGGACGACATGAGCACGATCGAACGTTTTGCGCACGCCTCGCTGGAAGACACCGCTGCCGCGATCAGCGACGGCCAGTTCACCAGCGAGCAACTGGTGGAGTACCAGCTCTCACGGATGGACCGGCTCGAGCCGCGGCTCAAGGCCTTCGTCGAGGTGTACCGGGACGAGGCCCGCCAGATGGCCCGCGCCCTGGACGGCATGCTGCGGGCCGGCGTTCGGCTCGGGCCGCTGCACGGCGTGACGGTGGCCATCAAGGACCTGTTCGAGATCGAGGGTCACATGCTCGGCGCCGGCTCGCGTGCCCTGCCGGCCAAGCTGTCGAGCCTGACGGCCACGGTGGTGGACCGTCTGCGTGCGGCCGGCGCGGTGATCATCGGCAAGACCCAGACCGTCGAGTTCGCCTTCGGCGGCTGGGGAACCAACACCGTGATGGGCACGCCGTGGAACCCTTGGGACCTGCAGACGCATCGCGTGCCCGGCGGTTCCAGCAGCGGCTCGTCGGTGGCGGTTGCCGCGGGTCTGTGCACGGCGGCCCTTGGCACCGACACGGGCGGGTCCGTGCGCATCCCCGCGGGCTTGTGCGGGCTGGTGGGGCTCAAGACCACCCACGGGCTGGTGAGTCGGCACGGGCTCGTCGAGCTGTGCCCGACGCACGACACCGTCGGGCCCATCACCCGCAGCGTGCGGGACGCCGCCCTGATGCTGGACGTGATCGCCGGTCCCGACCCGCGTGACACGGCAAGCCTGCAGGCGCCGGTGCGGCGCGTGCTCGGCGGCATCGAGCACGACGTGAGTGGAACCCGCGTGTGGGTGCTGCCGGCGTCCGAACGGCACTCCATCGAATCGGACGTGCTGGCGCTGTACGACCGCGCGCTGTCGACGTTGGCTGGTCTCGGCATGCAGCTCGTCGAACGGCCGCTGCCCCAGTCGCTCACCGAGTCGATGCGCATTGCCGGCAAGCTGATGAGTGCCGAGGGCTATGCGAACCTGGGTGAGCTCTTCGAGCAGGACCTGGTCTTCGACCCGAACGTGCAGCGCCGCATCCTCGCGGGCCGCGACATCGATGCGGCGCAGTACATCGAGTTGCTCAAGATGCGGGACAAGGCCCGCATGGCGATGATCGATGCCATGGAGGGCGTGGACGTGTGCGTCATGCCGACGAACGCGATCACCGCCATCCCGGTCAGCGAGGTGGACGAACAGTCCACGCCGCTCTCCCGCTTCGGACGCTTCGTCAACCTGCTGGACCTGTGTTCCATCGCGGTCCAGGCCGGCCAGTCGGGGCAGGGCCTGCCGGTGTCCGTGCAGTTCATCGGGCGCCCCATGGCCGAGCCCCTGATCCTTCGCGTGGCCCATGCCTTCGAGAAGGCAACGCCGTGGCACAAGGCGGTTCCGCCGGGACTCGACTGACCCTCTTTGCATCGAATCGAGACGACATGCTGCACATCTCCGACGCCCAAGTGGCTGAACTGCTCGACTTCCGCGGCGTGACCGAAGTCCTCGCCCAGGCCTTCCAGGACCTGGCGGAGGGGCGGGCCGCCGTGCACCCTCGCCAACGCACCGACTGCGCGGGCATGAAGCTGAGCTCCATGGGGGCCGTCTGGGCGGCCCGCAACGTGGCCGGGATCAAGGTCTATCCGACGGTGGGCGGGCAGTTCAGCTTCTCCGTCATCCTCTTCGACCTGGCCACCAACACACCCATCGCCGTGCTCGACGGGAACGAGCTCACCCGCTTTCGCACGGCCGCGATCACGACCATGGTCGCGGCCCGCGCGGTGGCGCCCGGGGCCCGCAAGCTGGCATTGTTCGGTGCCGGTCTGCAGGGCCGCTCCCAGGCGCAGGCCCTGTGCGAGCGGTTCCGCTTCGAGGACATCGCGGTCGTCGACCCGCTCGCCAACCCGGCGTGGTGCAAGCGCCTGGAGCAGGCGACCGGTGCCCGCGTGCGCATCTCGGCCGCCGAGGCCGCCGTGCGCGATGCCGACATCGTCGTCACCGCGACGCGCTCGGCCGAACCGGTGTTCGACGGTGCCTGGCTTGCACCGGGCGCCTTTGTCGCGGCCATCGGCACCAGCACGCCCAAGGTGCGCGAGCTGGACGACACCACCATGTCGCGCGCCGAGCGGATCATCGTCGAGTGGAAGCCGCAGAGCCTGGTGGAAGCGGGCGAGATCGTGCTGTGGAGCGAGCGCCACCAGGCCGGCCGCTACGTCGACCTGCCGCAGCTCTTCGGCGGCGAGGCGCCCTGGCACCTGGAGCGGCGGGGCATCACCGTCTTCAAGTCGGTCGGCGTCGGCCTGGCCGACGTGGCCACGGCGCAGCTCGTGCTGGCGCGCGCCCGGGAGGGATGGCTGCTGACCGACCATGCGGACACCGCCATGGGTGCGCTCACATGAAGGTCTGCATCATCGGCGCGGGCCTCGTGGGATGCGCGAGTGCCTACCAGCTCGCCCGGACCGGTTTCGAGGTGGAGTTGATCGATGCGGCCGCGGAGCCGGGGCTCTTGACCAGCTTCGCCAACGGCGCCCAGTTGAGCTACAGCTACGCGGAACCCTTTGCGTCTCCGGGCACTCTGCGGTCGTTGCCCAAGATGCTGCTCGAACCCGACTCGCCCGTGAAGTTTCGCCTGCGTGCCGACTGGCGGCAGTGGGCCTGGGGGCTGCAGTTCCTGGCGGCCTGCCGACCCGGCACGGCCCGGCGCGGCACGGCGATGCTGCTGCACCTGGCCCAGCTGAGCCGCCGCGTGCTCGATGGCTGGATGCAGCAGGAAGGCTGGTCGGTGGGGTTCGTGGAGAACGGCAAGCTGGTGTTGTGTCCGGACGAGGCGACGTTCGCGCGACAGCGCGCGCTCGTGGCCTTCCAGGCCAAGCTCGGCTGCCGGCAGGAGGTCCTGTCGCCCGCGGAGTGCCGTGCGCGCGAGCCGGCCCTGGGGGAGCGGCTCGACGGCGTGGCCGGGGGCATCTGGACCGCCGACGAGTGCGTGGCGGACCCCTACCGGCTGTGCCAGGCGCTGGTCGATTCGATGGGCGCACTCGGGGGACGCACCTCGTTCAACACGCGCGTGAACGGCTTCGTGAGGGAGGGGCGTCGCATCGTTGCCGCGCGCACCTCGCGTGGCGACGTCTCGGCCGACGCCTTCGTCCTGGCCGCCGGCCCGCATGTCGCGGCGCTGGCGTCCGAGGCCGGATTCCATCTGCCGGTGTATCCCGTCAAGGGCTACAGCATCACGCTGCCGTTCCGGGGCGAGGCCCGGCCGCGCGCGAGTGTCACCCACCTCGGCCGCAAGACGGTGTTCGCGCCGCTCGGCGACGCGCTGCGGGTGGCGGCCATGGCCGAGATCACCGGCTACGACATGAGCATTCCCGAATCGCGGGTGCAGGCCATGATCGACAGCGTCGAGGCGGTGTACCCCGGCATGTGCCGGACCGAGTCACCGAAGCCCTGGTCGGGCCTGCGACCGGCGACGCCGGACTCGCTGCCGCGCATCGGGCGCCTGGCCTCGACCAACCTCTTCGTGAACGCAGGGCAGGGCGCGCTCGGCCTCACGCTGGCGGCTGGTAGCGCTGCCAAGCTGTCCGACGAACTGGTGCGCTTCGCGGCCTGAAACACCTTTATCTCTGCCAGGCCCCGCCGCTGCTGCGCCGGGGCCTTCTTTTTTGTCCGCGGCACGGGCACAGTGCCGCACCGAATCGAGGCCTCGGGGGTTTCCCGCGCTGTCGCAAACGTGCAATTCCAGCGTCAGCACCTGCAATTCAGACGAGGCCGCCATCCCTATATTTCGCTCACGTTCTGATCCAGGGACGGCACCCATACCAGGAGTATCCATGTTGAATCGACACATCCGCATCGCCGTCGGGCTGGCCGCGCTGGCCACCTTCTTCACGGCCACCACGCCCGCCATGGCCCAGAAGGTCGAGACGATCGAGAAGGGCATGCTGACCGTCGCCTTCACCGGCGACATGCCCGGCACGGGCTACCAGGACGGCAAGATGGTGGGCTACGACGGCGAGATCCTGCAACGCATCAGCGAGGCCGCGCAGCTCAAGGTGAAGCCGGCGTTGATGGAGTGGTCGGGCACCATCGCCTCGGTGCAATCCAAGCGCGTCGACGTGATGGCCGGCACCATGGGCTGGACGGAGCAGCGCGCGAAGATCATGGCGCTGAGCGACCCCATCCACTACTTCAAGAACGGCATCACGCAGCTCGACAAGAACAACTGGTCGAGCCTCAAGGACCTGGAAGGCAAGAAGGTCGGCACCATCACCGGTTTCTCCTTCATTCCGGAGATGCGCAAGATCAAGGGCCTGCAGGTCGCCCTCTACGACACCTCGGATGCGGCCGTGCGTGACCTGCTGGCCGGGCGCATCGATGCCGTGATCGGCGACCCGCCGGTGATGCAGTACGCGATCTCGCGCAACCCGCAGTGGAAGCTGAAGTTCAACGCCTTCACCGACAACTCGCCGGAGTTTCCGCTGCTGACCGGCCTCGGCCAGGTGGTGTTCGGCCTCAGCAAGGACAACCCCGAGCTGGTGAAGGCAGTGAACGCCGAGATTGCCAAGATGTGGCAGACCTGCGAGCTGCGCAAGATCGGCAAGAGCTACGGCCTCGTGCAGGACGTGTGGTTCGTGCCTTCGGGCCAGAACACCCGTGCGGGCGTCGATCGCCCGGCCAACTGGTCGCTGCCGTCCTGCAAGCCGGCCGCCTGATCCACGGGCCCGGAAAGCCCGCCGCCTGCGTGGCGGGCTTTCCGCTTCAGACGGCCACGTCGGCCTTGATCGGGGGATGCGGGTCGTAGTCCTCGACCACGAAGTCCTCGACGCGGTAGTCATCGATGCTGTCGCGCTGCACCGCCAGCCGCATGCGGGGCAGCGGGCGAGGGGCGCGCGAGAGCTGTTCGCGCGCCTGCTCGACGTGGTTCTTGTACAGGTGGACGTCAGCCCCCATCCAGACGAAGTCCCCCGGCGTGAGGCCGGCTTGCTGGGCCAGCATCAGCTGCAGGGCCACGGCGCCCGTCCAGTTGAACGGCACGCCCAGCAGAATGTCCGCGCTGCGCTGATAGAGGATGCAGCTCAGCCGTCCCTGGCTCGACACGTGGTACTGGTAGAGCAGGTGACAGGGCGGCAGGGCCATGCCCTCGATCTCGCTGACGTTCCAGCCATGGAAGAGGATGCGGCGGCTCGACGGGTTGTGCCTCAAGCTGTGGATCACACCGGCGATCTGGTCATGGACCTTGCCGTCCGCCCCCAGCCAGCGCCGCCACTGCTTGCCATACACCGGACCCAGCTCGCCCCACTGTGCAGCGAAGGCTTCGTCGTCGAGCACGCGCTGCTCGAAGTCGGCCTGCGAGAGGTC
Organism: Rhizobacter sp. LjRoot28; assembly: GCF_964253025.1. NCBI lineage: Bacteria > Pseudomonadati > Pseudomonadota > Betaproteobacteria > Burkholderiales > Sphaerotilaceae > Rhizobacter > Rhizobacter sp. LjRoot28. The sequence continues at coordinate 2,804,127 of NZ_CAXUQC020000001.1, read as the reverse complement.
GTGGCCGGTGGCCTGCCGGTACTTCTGGAGCGGCCAGTCCGTCCAGATGCGCACGTTGTCCTGGAGCAGCTCACGGATGTTCGTCCCGCCGGTCAGGAACCACAGCATCTCCTTGACCGCGGTCTTCCAGAACACCTTCTTCGTCGTGAGGATGGGTACCTGGCCCGAGGAGAGATCGAACCGGGCCATCTCGCCGAAGAGCGAAAGCGTGCCCACGCCCGTGCGGTCCACGCGAGGGTCGCCGGACTCCAGCACGCGGGCCAGCATGTCGAGGTATTGGGATTCAGGGTGGCGCATGAAAGGGGCAGCTGCGGTTCGGCGCGCCTAGCGCCGTGCACCGGCAAGTCGATCGCCGGCATGACCGGCGATTATGGCCGAGCCCGCCTCGAAAGCGCCTGCCCCCGTGCTACACTGCGGGCTCCTGGCTCGAACTGACGAGCCAGCGCCTGTACAGGCAAAGCCGGACTTGCAGCGGCGCGTCGATGTTCGAACGACGAGAAAAACAAGAAGAGCACACGCAATGTGCCGTAAACGTGGGCCGCGAAAGAGCCCACGACCAGATTCCCGAAGCCCGCCTTGCTGCGGGCTTTTTCACGTTTGGAGCCCAACTGCGGCGCTCGAGTGGCGGCGCGCCGACCGCGATGCTGGATCTAGCCGACGGCAGCGCGGGTGCCCTTGGCACTATGGGATCGGCGCCGGTGTAACTCGGATCGTGGATTCCGTCACACGTAGCCGGGGCGACTGGACGAAACCAGAACAATCTCCCCGAGGATTGCTGTCGTTGCGCCAATACGATGCGCGCGCCAACACCAACCGGACTCGATCAGCGATGAACTTCCGTTCTCTCTCAGTTGCGCTTCCAATTGTGCTCACCGCATGCGCTTCCCAGCGCCCCTATGAGATTCCGCCCACGGTGACAGACCGCGCGCACCTGCAGGTGGAGTTTGCAGAAGAGAGCGTCTTGTCCGGTGCGGTTCGCGTGGACCGACGTATTGCCGCGCACTCGTGCGACGGGGCATTGATGAACCCCTTGTTCGTCGACTCTGAGCAACTCGTTGTGGTCAGCAAGGGCAATCCGCTTCTGTCCAACCTGAACTTGACAGGCGTGTGGATTCCAGCGGGAGAGAAGGCGGTGCTTGCAATCATGTCGCTCCGCGATGCCCGCAGTTGCAGTTCCGTCGTCGCCTTTGATTCCGTCAAGGACCGGCGATACGCACTCCGTGTCGGGGCGCCGGGGGCTGGGGCGCAATGTCCGCTTCAGCTTGTCCAACGGAGCGCCTCGGGGGAGGACAGCAGCGAGATACCTGTCATGCTTGAACAACTGGCTTGTGTGCCCCGGGGAGCCGCCAGACCGAAACCCGGGTTGTGACTTCCCCGATGGAGCCCACGGACCGTTTGAGCAAGACTGGCTTCACAGGGCGCGGGTATTGTCTCGGCCTTCGTTGCGAGGAACAGCGGCGAGTGGAATCCGCCCGGCCATGTCCTCGCCTCACGTCGGCCCTGACGCTTCAATGAGGTACGCAAGCGAGCGCAATGCAGGCTCGCTGCTGGTGGCGAGCACGTGGTCCACCGGCCGGCGCCACGCGTCGCCGTCGCCCGCCAGTCGATCGGCGAGCGCGAACACCAGGGTGCCGGCGTCGGCGTCGCCTGACAGGCGTTCACGGGCAAGCTCGGCCTGGGCCGCGGTGGCGTCGCCGCGCAGCAGCGTGCCGATGGCCGTCAACACGCGCACTTCGCGCTCGCCGTTGAAGGCGCGCACGAGTGCCGAGGTGATGGGTGCCGTGTCGTCGGACTGGCCCAGTTGATGCCCCAGCAACAGGCATGTCGACAGTTGGTGCAGGGGCGGGCGGGCTTCGAGCGTGGTCATGGTGGGGCCTCCACCGGCGAGCGTGCATGTCGCGTGCGCGGCGCGCAGTCCCGGAGACGAAAGGGCGTCGCGAGGGGCGAACTTTCGGACTTCCGTGCACCGCTTCGCTTGCCCACGCCGGATGACGGTGCCGCCTGCGCAGCATGGAACCTCCCGATTCCAGGAGACCTCCGATGCACCTCGCCGTACAGCAGCAACCCATTGCGCCCCACCTCCTCGTCGGCCCGTCGCAGTTTCCTGCGATGGCGCCATCCCGGCCTGAGGACGTTCAGGCGAGGATCAACGACGCCATCCTGCAGGCGGTCGCTCAACTCGTGACGGAGATGATGAAGGACCCGCAGGTCATGAAGGGCCTGAGCGACCTGCTGGAGAACTTCGGCGCCGGGGCACAGCCTTCCACGCCGGACGCGTTCTCCTGCCAGCGACCGCCGAAGCCTCAAGGCGCCGGTGGTTCGGCCGGCGAACCGGCGCCGGCGCAGGGACAGGCAGGCGCAGCTCCCGCGGCAGCATCCCCGGCACCTGCGGCGGCGCAGGCCCCGGGCGGTGTCACAGACCCGGCCCCGGCCGGGCTGGATCGCCCCGCCGCGCAGGCGCAAGCGCCGGCCGCCACGCACGCGCCTCTCGATGCGGGCAAGGGCCCGGCGGGCATGTCGTCGGAGCAGTGGCAGAGTTGCGTGGAGGCCGGCAAGAAGACCGGCGTCGACCCGTTCGTGCTGGCCGCGCAGATGGAGAAGGAGAGCCGGTTCGGCAATGGTCTGGCCGGCAGCCCGAGTGCGGGCGATGGGCTCATGCAGGTCGAGCCCACCACGCGCGACGCCTATGCCGGCAAGTTCGAGGCGAGCATGGGGCACGCCTACGACCATGCGAACCCGAAGGACCAGGTCGCCATGGCCGCCGTCATCCTGGCGGACAAGGGCGGCGACACGCAGAACATGCTCCAGAAGTACAACGGCGGGGACAACTGGGCGCCCGGCACCACCGACTCGTATGGTCGGGTGATCAAGGCCGATGAGTACGCAGCGACCGTGATGGCCCGGGCGGATGAGATGAAGAAGGCCGCGGGCTGATGGGGCGGTGCCGCGACGAGGGCCGGCCCGTGCGGTCGCCATGAAAAAGGGCGCCCCTCGGGCGCCCTCGTTCGTAGGCGGTGAAGCCGATCAGGCCGGTTCGCGGATGAAGATCTCGACCCGGCGGTTCTGCGCGCGGCCGCTGTCGTTGGCGTTGCTGGCCACCGGCTCGCGTGCGCCACGGCCCGCCGTCTGGATGCGGGACGCGGCGACGCCGCGTGCGGACAGGTAGTCGCGCACGCTTTGGGCACGGTCCAGCGACAGCGGGTTGTTGATGGCATCGCTGCCGGTGCTGTCGGTGTGGCCGATGATGGTCACCTCGGCGTTCGGGTCGCCCTGCAGACTGCTGGCGAAGCTGTCGAGCACGCCGCGGAGCTGCGGCTTGATGGCGGCGCTGTTGACGTCGAAGGACACGTCGTTCGGCACGTTCAGCTTGAGCTGGTTGTCGGGCGTGCGGGTCACGTCGACGCCGGTGCCGGCGGTGGCCTGCTCCATCTGCTTGCGGCGGTCTTCCTGGCGCTTGGACCACAGGTTGCCCGCGACGGCGCCGACGGCCCCGCCGATGACGGCACCGGTGCCGGCCTTGCCGCCGGTGGCCGCGCTGATGACGGCACCGCCGACGGCGCCGATGCCGGCGCCTTGCGCCGTGCCCTTCTGGCGTTCACTCATGTTCTCGCAACCGGCCAGGAACAGGGCGGATGCACTCAGCCCCAGCACGGCGGCACGGATGGATCGGGTATTGTTCATCTTGGTATCTCCTCAAACGGGTACTTGGGGGCCCGGCTGAGCGCAGTATCTGGCCGCTCCCACCGGGCGTCTGTCGGACACCTGTAGCGTCGCCTGTCGGCCGAGGCCTACGGTTGCGTACGCTCAAGCATCGAATTGAAGCGCGGCCAGCCGGGAGTAGAGGCCGCCCGCTGCGGCGAGTTCCGCATGGGTGCCCGTCTCCACGATGCGGCCATGCTCGAGCACGACGATGCGGTCCGCCTTCTGCACGGTGGCAAGCCGGTGGGCGATGACGATGGTGGTCCGGTCCTTCATGGCGGATTCGAGCGCCGCCTGCACCATGCGCTCGCTCTCGGCATCCAGGGCACTGGTGGCTTCATCGAGCAGCAGCAACGGCGGGTTCTTCAGCATGGCGCGGGCGATGCTGATGCGTTGCCGCTGGCCACCCGAGAGCCGCACGCCGCGCTCGCCGAGGAAGGTGCGATAGCCCTGGGGCAGGGCACGGATGAACTCGTCGGCGAAGGCCGCGCGTGCGGCGGCCATCACGTCCTCGTCGGTGGCATCGGGCCGGCCATAGCGGATGTTCTCCATCGCGTCGGCGGAGAAGATGACGCTGTCCTGCGGCACGATGCCCACGCGGGCGCGCAGGGCTTCCAGGGTCAGCTCGTTCACCGGCACGCCGTCGATGCACACGCGGCCGCGCGCTGCGTCGTAGTAGCGCAGCAGCAGCTGGAGCACGGTCGTCTTGCCTGCGCCGCTGGGCCCCACCAGGGCCACGGTCTCGCCGGCGCGCAGGTGGAGGGTGAAGTCGGCAAGCGCGGCATGCTGCGGGCGCGACGGGTAATGGAAGTCGACATGATCGAAGGTCACCGCCGAGCCACCGCGCACCAGCGGCAGGCTCGCAGGGCGCGCCGGCGAGACGATCGGAGAGGTCGCGGCGAGCAACTCCATCAGGCGTTCGGTCGCCCCCGCGGCGCGCAGCAGGTCCCCGTACACCTCGGCCAGCACAGCCACCGAGCTCACCAGGATGACGACATACACGACCGTCTGTCCCAGGTGGCCGGCGGAGATCTCACCGGCGATCACCGCCTGGGTGCCCTGGTACAGGCCCCAGAGCAGCGCGCCGAAGGTGGCGGTGATGATGAAGGCGACGAGGCCCGAGCGGACCCGCGTGCGGCGAACCGCGGTGGCGAAGCCGCTCTCGGTGGATGCGGTGAACCGCTCGGATTCGCGGGATTCCGCGGTGTAGCTCTGGATCACCGGAATGGCATTGAGCACCTCGGCCGCGATGGCGCTGGCGTCGGCCACGCGGTCCTGGCTCGCGCGGGACAGCTTGCGCACACGCCGGCCGAAGTACAGGGACGGCAACACCACGAGCACAAGAATGGCGAGCACCTGCGTCATCACCACCGGGTTGGTGATGACGAGCATCACCATGGCGCCGATGCCCATGACGGAGTTGCGCAACCCCATGCTGAGGCTCGAGCCCACGACGGTCTGCACGAGTGTTGTGTCGGTCGTCAGGCGCGACAGCACCTCGCCGGTCTGCGTGGTCTCGAAGAACTCGGGGCTCTGGCGGATGACGTGGCTGTAGACCGCATTGCGAAGGTCGGCCGTCACCCGCTCACCCAGCCAAGTCACCATGTAGAAGCGCGCGGCCGAGAACAGACCGAGGGCGGCGCCCACGGCGAACAGCGCGAGGAAGTGCCCGCGCAGGGCAAGGACGCGCGCGCCGGGATCGGCCGACACCAGGCCCTGGTCGATCAGGGATTTGAGCGCGATCGGAAACACCAGCGTGGTGACCGCCGCCATGACCAGGAAGAACGCGGCCAGGGCGATGCGGCCCCGGTAGGGCCTCAGGAACGGTCCGAGGCCGGAGAGCGACTTGACATTGCGTGCGGGCTTCGGGTCGGTGGCCGTGACGGGAGGGTCGCGCAGGTCGGTGGCGGGGAGGGCAGGCATGCCGCAGTGTAGCCATGGGGAACGGATCGCACGACCCCAAGGCGGCCGGAGTCCACTGCCTTGACAATGTATGCCTAGGCATGTAAATTCGACACATGGTCAAACCTGCCGCGCCTGCCGACTTCTATCGTGCCGAGAACTACACGGCCGAGGCAAGCGTCGGCTACCTGATGCGGCGCGTGCTGCTGAGTCTCACCCAGCACACCGGGCGGCGCCTTGAGCCCGTCGGGCTCACCCATGCGCAGTGGGCGCCTCTCTTCAAGCTGAAGATGGGCAGCGCGTCCACCGTGGCCGAGCTCGCCCGCGAGCTGCACATGGACCCGGGTGCCACGACGCGCCTGCTTGACCGGCTCGAGGCGAAGGGCCTGTGCCGCCGCATCCGCTCGGCCACCGATCGCCGGGTCGTCAACGTCGAGCTCACTCCCCACGGGGAGACAGTCGCCCAATCGATTCCCGAGGCGCTGTCCGAGGTCATGAATGCCCATCTGGCCGGGTTCTCCAAGTCGGAATGGCAGGCCCTGAAGGGGTATCTGCTGCGCATGCTGGAGAACGGCGAGTCGCTGCGCGACCCTCCTGAGCAGGGCTGACGCAACGCTTGCCCCGTTTTTTTAAACCATTAGATGCCTAGGCAACTAAAGCCCTGTCAACCTTTTCGCGAACCGTCCGTCATGCATTGCCCTTCATCGCCCCCGCCACCGGCCCTCGCCGCATGGCTCACTGGCACCGCCCTGCTGGCGGCGCTGGCTTCCGCTGCACTGCTTGTGCTGGCGGGTTGCGCCAGTCCGGCCGGCATTGCGCCGCAGAGCCGCGAACTCGACCCGGCATCGCTGGGTTTGCGCGGGGAGTCGCCCCCGTCCCCTCCTGCGTCGATCGACCATGACTGGTGGCGCGGGTTCGGTGACCCGGCGCTCGACGGCCTGATGGCGCGTGCGCTGGAGGGCAGCCCCACACTCGACGCCGCCGTGGCTCGCCTCGGCCGGGCGCATGCCGGCGTCGAGGGCGCCGATGCGGCAACGGGCCTGCAGGCGAGTGCCAGCGGCGAGGCGATGCGGCAGCGTTACACGGCCAACGGCATGGTGCCCAAGCCCCTGGCAGGATCGACGGCGTCGAGCGGCACCCTGCAACTGACGCTCTCCCATGAGTTCGACTTCTTCGGTCGCCAGCAATCGCAGCTGGAAGCCGCCGTGGGCCTGCGCCAGGCAGCCGAGGCCGACGTTGCGGCCACACGTCTTCTGCTGGCCCACCAGGTGACCCAGGCGTACATGCAGCTCGCGCGTCTCGTCGCGCAGCGTGACGTCAACGTCAGGGCCCTTGCCCAGCGCGAAGAGATGCTCGCGCTCATCCGGCAACGGGTCCGGGCCGGCCTGGACACCCAGGTGGAACTGCGCCAGGGTGAGGGTTCGATCCCGGAGACGCGTCAGCAGGTCGAGGCCGTCGATGAACAGATCGCGCGGGTTCGGCATGCGCTCGCTGCCTTGACCCGGCAAGCGCCCGACGCCCTTGACGCCTTGTCGCCGCGACTGTCTGGCCTGAAGCCGCTCGTGCTGCCAGGCACCTTGCCGGCCGACCTGCTGGCCCGACGAGCAGACGTCACTGCCGCCCGCTGGCGTGCACAGGCAGCGATCGACGACAGCGACGCGGTGCGCGCAGCGTTCTACCCCAATGTGAACCTGCAGGCCTTCGTCGGACTGTCCAGCATCGGGCTCGATCGCCTGCTCGAAGGCGGCAGCCGGCAGTACGGAGCCGGCGCGGCGCTGCACCTTCCGCTGTTCGACCAGGCGCGGCTGCGCGCCAGCCTGCGCGGCAAGACCGCCGACGTCGATGCCGCGGTGGCCGCCTACAACGGCGCGGTGCTGGACGCCGTGCGGGACGTGGCCGACCAGCTCAGCTCCCTGCGCTCCATCGAGCGCCAGCAGCAGCTGCAGGGCGAGGCAGGTGCTGCGGCCGAAGCGGCCTACGACCTGGCCACTCAGCGCTATCGCGCGGGGCTGGGCAGCCACCTCACCGTGCTGCAAGCCGAGTCCTCCCTGCTCGCTCAGCGCCGTTCGGCCGCCGATCTGAAGGCCCGCGTCCTCGACACGCAGGCCGCCCTGGCTCGTTCGGTCGGTGGCGGGTTCACCGCCCCCTGAGCCACCCGACCTCGCGACCAGCGACAACTTCTTCCAGGAAATCCCATGACGACCCCAGCCCAACCCAGCTCCGATCTCCGCTCCAAGCGTCGCCTTGCCCTCACTGCCGTCGCTGCGGCGGTCGTGCTGGCCGGCGTGGCGTACGGGGCCTACTACGCCTTGGTCCTCAGCCACTTCGAACACACCGACAACGCCTACGTGCAGGCGCACGTCGTGCAAGTGACTCCGCAGCTGAGCGGCACCGTCGTCGCCATCGAGGCCGACGACACGGACTTCGTCAAGGCCGGCCAGTCCCTGGTCATGCTCGATCCCGCCGACGCTCGCGTGGCGCTGGATCAGGCCGAAGCGCAGCTCGCCCAGACGGTGCGCGAAGTGCGCACCCTGTTCGCGAACAACGCCGCGCTCAAGGCGCAGGTCGCCCTGCGGGAGGCAGAGCAGTCACGCGTGAAGAGCGAGCTGGCCCGAGCCGAGGACGATGTGCGTCGCCGTGCGCCGCTGGTGACCACCGGTGCCGTCGGCAAGGAAGAGTTCGATCATGCCAATGCCCAGCTCGCAGCCGCTCGCAGTGCGGTCGCTGCCGCGAACTCGGCGGTGCTCGCGGCCCGCGAACAGCTGGCCTCCAACCAGTCCCTGACCGACAACACGTCCGTGGCGGAGCACCCGAACGTGCTCCGTGCGGCGGCCCGTGTGCGTGAGGCGCACCTGGCCCTCGAACGTGTCGCGCTGGTCTCGCCGGTCAACGGCCATGTCGCCCGTCGCAACGTTCAGGTGGGTCAACGCGTGCAGGCCGGCACGCCGTTGCTGTCGGTCATCGCGCTCGACCACGTCTGGGTGGACGCCAACTTCAAGGAAAGCCAGTTGAAGGACCTGCGCATCGGACAACCGGTGACGATGCAGGCCGACCTCTACGGCAAGCAGGTGCAGTACCACGGCCACGTCGAAGGGCTGGGGGCGGGCACCGGTGCGGCCTTCGCGCTGCTGCCAGCCCAGAACGCCACGGGGAACTGGATCAAGGTGGTGCAGCGCGTGCCGGTGCGGGTGTCGCTCGACCCTCGCGAGCTGGCGGCGCATCCCTTGCGGGTGGGTTTGTCGATCGAGGCGCGCGTCGACGTGAGCGACACCTCCGGCAAGATGCTGGCCGACGTCCCGCGCGCCACGATCGGCGCGGCGCCCGCGGCCTCGGCAGCCGTCGACACCGCGGCGGACCAAGCGGTACAGGACATCATCGCGGCCAACCTCGGCCGCCGCCCGGCCCCGGGTGCGAGCGGGTCGGTCGACGGCCGGACGATGGCTCATGCCGCTTCGTCGTCACCCGCATTGGCCCGTGCCCACTGATCCTTCGAAGGCCACACCATGTCATCGCCTTCCGCTGCCGCTCCGGCCGAACTTGCGCCGTTGACCGGCAGCCAACTGGTGCTGGGCACGATCGCCCTGTCGCTCGCGACGTTCATGAACGTGCTCGACAGCTCGATCGCGAACGTCTCCATTCCGGCCATCGCGGGCGACATGGGCGTGAGCCCGGGGCAGGGCACCTGGGTCATCACGTCCTTCGGGGTCGCCAACGCCATCTCGGTGCCGTTGACCGGCTGGCTCACGCAGCGCTTCGGCCAGGTGCGGCTCTTCATTGCGAGCATCCTGCTGTTCGTGCTGGCGTCGTGGCTGTGCGGCCTGGCGCCGAACATCGGCATGCTGATCGCGTTCCGGGTGCTCCAGGGCCTGGTGGCCGGACCCATGATTCCGCTTTCGCAGACCTTGCTGCTGTCGAGCTATCCGCGCGCCAAGGCCGGCACCGCGATGGCGATGTGGGCGATGACCGTGCTCGTGGCCCCGGTAGTGGGTCCGCTGCTCGGGGGGTGGATCACCGACAACATCGCCTGGCCCTGGATCTTCTACATCAACGTGCCGGTGGGCCTGCTCGCGGCCGCGGCTGCCTGGTCCATCTACCGCAAGCGGGATCCGGGACCGCGCCGGGTGCCACTCGACTGGGTGGGCCTGGCATTGCTGGTGCTGTGGGTCGGTGCCCTGCAGATCATGATCGACAAGGGCAAGGAACTCGACTGGTTCGAGTCGGGCGAGATCATCGCGCTGGCGGTGGTGGCCGCGGTGGGCTTCCTCTTCTTCCTGGCATGGGAGCTCACCGAGGAGAACCCGATCGTGGACCTGCGGCTCTTCACCCGGCGCAACTTCACGCTGGCCACCGTGTCGCTGGCCGTGGCTTACGGGCTCTTCTTCGGCAATGTGGTGCTCATGCCGTTGTGGCTGCAGCAGTACATGGGGTACACCGCCACGTGGGCCGGCCTGGCGCTGGCGCCGGTCGGTCTGCTGGCCATCGTGCTCTCACCGTGGGTCGGCAAGAACGTCGGGCGCATCGACCCGCGGCGCCTGGCCACGGTTGCCTTCGTCGGCTTCGCGCTCGTGCTGTGGATGCGATCCCACTTCACCGTGCAGGCCGACTTCGCCACCGTCCTGCTGCCCACGGTACTGCAAGGCGCCGCGATGGCCTTCTTCTTCATCCCGCTGCAGGCCATCGTGTTCTCGGGCTTGACACCCGACCGCATGCCTGCGGCCGCCGGACTGAGCAACTTCGTGCGCATCACGGCCGGCGCGATGGGCACGTCGATCTTCACGACCGCCTGGGAGAATCGAGCGGTGATGCACCACGCTCACCTTGCCGAGGCCGTCAATCCGTCGAACGACGCGGCAACGAGGGCGCTGGGCGGTCTCGGTGCTGCCGGTCACACGCCCGACCAGGCGCTGGCCGTCCTCAACCGCCTGGTGGACCAGCAGGCGTACACGATGGCCGCGACGGACATCTTCTACGTGTCCGCCGTGCTCTTCCTGCTGCTGATCGGCATGGTGTGGACCACGCGGCCGCGTGCGGGCGGCGGCACGGCCGACGCCGGCGGCGCCCACTGACGGACCTCGGGGCCCGGGGCGGCCCCGTTCGGCTCAGCGGTCGGGGACGATGCGCAGCAGGGCGGGGGTCGGCCCCAGGCTTTCCATCACCACCGCCGCGATCCGGCCCATCGAGTGCCGTCCGCCCGGTCCGACGATGTGGTCCTGGGCATCGCCCTCGGCGGTGATCCACAAACGCCCCTCGATCACCTCCACACGCATGTCGCGACCCTGACGCAGCGTCAGCACGGCACCCGGGGCGATCCGGAAGGGCGCGATGGCCGCGCGTGCCGCCGGTGTATCGGGGGTCCGGAGGGCGGCGCAAGCCGGGGAGGGGGCTGTGAGGGTGTTCATGGTGCCTACGTTAGGGCTGCCCGAGCCCTCCCGCCAGACACAGGGCCTGACCAGATCAGTGCACACAGTTGGCGCCCGCGCGGGACCTGTGTCGGTCGCAGTGGTGCGCATCTGTACTGGTCCGCTCCCGATGTGGCAGTACAGAATGGAATCATGTCTTCCGATGGTGCGCTCTACCTCCAGCTGGCCGAGACGATCGCCCGGGCGATCCGGAGCGGCACGCTCGCCGCCGGCGAGCGGGTGCCGTCGGTGCGCGAAATGGCGCGACAGAAGGGCGTCTCGCTGTCGACGGTGATCCAGGCGTACCGCTCGCTGGAGGACGCCCGATTGATCGAGGCCCGCCCGCGCTCCGGCTACTTCGTCGCCACGCGCGGACCGACGCTGCCGCAGCCCGAGACCTCTCACCCGCCCGTCGACAGCCGGGAGGTCGACGTCAGTTCGCTCACCGTGCAGGTGATGCGCCTGGCCAACGATCCGGACTACCTCTCCTTCGGCGCCGCCTGCCCGAGCGCTGAACTGTTCAGCCAGGACCGGGTGCGCCGTGCGGTCACCCGGGCAGCGCAACGGCATCGCCGCAGCCTGTGCCACTACCCGATCGGCGGGGGCGAGGAATCCCTGCGGCGGGCCATCTCGCGGCACGCCCTGCGCATGGGCTGCGAGCTCGACAGCCGCGACATCGTCATCACCAACGGCTGCATCGAGGCGATCACCTTGTGCCTGAGGGCGGTGACGCAGCCCGGGGACATCGTCGCGCTGGAGTCGCCGACCTATTTCGGTTTCCTCACGATCCTCGAGAACCTGCACCTGCGGGCGCTCGAGATCCCGACGCACCCGCAGCACGGGATGTCGCTCGACGCACTCCAGCTGGCGCTCGACACGCAGCCGGTGAAGGCCGTGCTCGTCGTGCCGACCCTGTCGAACCCGATCGGGTCCACCCTGTCGCTCGACGACCGCGCCCGGCTGGCGCGCATGGTGTCGCGACACGACGTGCCGCTCATCGAGGACGTGCTCTACAACGATCTCGCCGAGCACGACCACATGCGGTGCGCCGTGAAGTCCTTCGACACCACCGGCCACGTGATGATGTGCGGCTCGTTCTCCAAGACCGTGGCTCCGGGCATTCGCCTGGGCTGGGTGGAGGCCGGACGATGGCAGGCGAAGGTGGAGGGCCTGAAGGCGGCCACGAGCGGCGCCCAGACGGCCATCCTTGAACTGGCCATGGCCGACCTGCTCACCCAACCGGGCACCGAGGCGGGATTCCGGCAGTTGCGGGCCACCGTGGGCGCACGCGTCGACGAGGCACGCGGCATCATCGCCACGACGTTTCCGACCGGCACGCGGGTGACGGATCCCCCGGGCGGCTTCATCCTCTGGGTGGAGCTGCCCCCGGCCATCGACTCGCTGGCGCTCTTTCGCGCCTGCCGGACCGAGCACATCGTGCTGGCGCCCGGCACCATGTTCAGCGCCACCGACCGCTATCGACATTGCATCCGCCTCGGCGTGGGCGGGCGATGGGACGACGCCTACCGCGCGGGGCTCAAGCGCATTGGCGAGATTGCCTGCCAGATGGTGGCCACCGCCACGGTCGGCGCCCGGCGCCGCCCGCGTGACGACATGTCGGTCGAGCCGGTCCTGGCCGACTGACCCGACACACGCCTAGAACCAGGCGGCGATCAGGAACATCGCCGCCTTCGCCATGCCCGCCAGCACGCCCGCCACGAGCGCCGTGCCGGCGGCCGCGGTGATGAGGCCGGCGATCACCCACAGGCCATCGCGCTCGAGCACGCCCAGCGCCAGCAGACTGATCGCCGCCGCGGGCAACATGTTGCCGAAGGGAATCGGCAGCACGAGTACCACGGCCAGGAACAGGCAGACCGCGCCGATCAGGCGTTCGCCCACGGCGCAGGTGAGCCACAGCAGGCGCGGGCGCAGGAGGCGCTCGGCACGCGCGAGCCACGGCGCCAGCCGCGCCACCACGGCCGAGAAATCGGACCGCGAGACGGAGCGGTTGGCGATGAAGCGCGGCAACCAGGGCGACAGGCCGAGCGTCAGCTGAGCGGTGAGGAAGACGAGGGGGGTGCCCAGCACGGACGAGGTGCCCGGGGGCATGGGAATGGCGTTGGGGAGCGCGAAGATGAGGAGCAGCGCAGCGAGGGCGCGGTCGTCCAGGGCCTGCAGCAGCTCGCCAATGGAGATGCGGGGGCGTGTCGTGTCGGCGGCGATGTCGAACAGGACGTCCGACAGCGCCGCCCCGGAGCGAGGGTGCATGGGGCGACGTTCTCCTGCGCAAAAACAAACGGGGCCCGAAGGCCCCGAGGTCGGTCAGGAAGCGGTTACTCGTCGCGGCCGCCAGCCAGTCCGAACAGCATCAGCAACGACTGGAAGACGTTGTAGAGGCTGAGGTACACACCCAAGGTGGCGCTAATGTAGTTCGTTTCAAGGCCGTCTTGCACTCGCTTGAGGTCGTGCAGGATGAAGGCCGAGAAGATGCCGATCGCCAGCACGGCAATCGTGATCATCAGTGCGCTCGACTGCAGGAAGATGTTCGCGACACCGGCCACCAGCAGCATGATGGCGCCGATGAAGAGCCACTTGCCCATGGCGGTCAGGTCACGCTTGATCACCGACGACAGCGCGGCCATGCCGAAGAAGATGGCGCCCGTGCCGGCAAAGGCCATCATGATCAGGCCGGCGCCGTTGGCCATGCCGAGCACCATGCCGACCATGCGCGACAGCATCAGGCCCATGAAGAACGTGAATGCCAGCAGCACCGGCACGCCGGCGGCCGAGTTCTTCGTGCGCTCGATGGCGAACATGAAGGCGAACGCGCCGCCCAGGAAGACGATGGCGCCGATGCCGCCCGAGAGACCCGAGACGAGACCGGTGGCCAGGCCGATCCAGGCGCCGAGCACCGTCGGCACCATGGACAGCGCGAGCAACCAATAGGTGTTGCGCAGGACGCGGTTGCGGGCTTCGGTGGAAGTGCCGAAACCGTAAGCGGTTTGCAGAGACTGGTTCATGAAGATCCTTTCAGTGAAGGGAAGCGATGAAGCATTCTGAGGCTTCTCAACACTTCGTGTAAATGCGAATTTCCGGTAGCGTCACTTCGAGAAAAGGTGATGTTTCACGCCTTCGCCATCCGCTTGGCACGCGCGCGGATGTTAAGCGACTCCACCGCCAGCGAGAACGCCATCGCCGCGTAGATGTAGCCCTTGGGCATGTGCACCTCGAACGCCTCGGCCGTCAGCGCCATGCCGACCATCACCAGGAAGGCGAGTGCGAGCACCTTGACCGACGGGTGGCGGTCGACGAACTCGCCGATCGGCTTGGCCGCGAACAGCATGACGCCCACGGAGGTGACGACGGCGGCCACCATCACCTCGATCTGGTCGACCATGCCGACGGCGGTGATCACGGAGTCGAGCGAGAACACGATGTCGATGATGGCGATCTGGCCGACGATGCCCCAGAGGAGGCCGCGCTTGGCGCCTTCGCTCACGATGGTGCCGGACTTCGCGTCCGCGTTGTCCTGCTCGCGGGCTTCGACTTCCACGAAGATCTCGTGCGAGGCCTTGTAGAGCAGGAACAGGCCGCCGAGCAGGAGCACGAGGTCACGCCCGCTGATGCCCTGACCCGCGATGCTGAAGAGGTCGTTGGTGAGGCTCATCACCCAGCTGAGCGAGAACAGCAGGCCCAGGCGGGAAAGCATGGCGAAGCCCAGGCCGAGGCGCCGCGCCAGGTCACGTTGTTCGGCAGGCAGGCGCCCGACCAGGATCGAGATGAAGATGATGTTGTCCACGCCGAGAACGATCTCCAGCGCGGTCAGCATTCCGAAGGCGATCCAGACGTTGGGGTCGAGGAGGAAGTCCATGGCAGTTCGAAATCTTGGAAAACCGCGACTGTAGGGGCGGCACACGTTTCGCGTAAATTCGTTCTTTCCGATCGTATAGTCCGAAAAAGCCGAAGCGTCCGAGGCCTGCCGATGAATTTCAAACACCTTCAGTACTTCTGGGCGACCGCCAAGGCGGGAGGCATCGTGCGGGCGGGCGAACAGCTTCACATCAGCCCGCAAACCCTCTCAGGGCAAATCAAGCTCCTGGAGGATCGCCTCGGTTGCAAGCTCTTCCGCAAGAGTGGGCGGCGGCTGGAACTGACGGAGCAAGGGCGGGTCGCGCTCGGCTATGCGGACCAGATCTTTGCCTTGGCCGCCGAAATGGAAACCGCCATCGGCGTGGCTTCCAGCGAGCAGCATGTGGTGGAGTTCCGGGTGGGGATTGCCGATTCGGTGCCCAAGTCCATTGCCTACCGGCTGCTCGAACCCGCGCTTGGCTTGCCCGAGACCGTGCGCCTCATCTGCACCGAGGGCAAGTTCCAGGACCTGCTCGCCCAGATTTCAGTGCACCGGATCGACATCGTGATCGCCGACGAGCCGATGAGCCGCCAACTGAGCGTGAAAGCCTTCAATCACGCACTGGGCACGACGGCGATGAGCTTCTTCGCGGCGCCGGGCCTGATGCGCACGCTCAAGGGCAAATTCCCGGCCAACCTCAACGGCGCGCCGATGCTCATCCAGGGCGCCTCATCCGCCATGCGGCAGCGCCTGGAGCTGTGGCTGACGCAGCATCAGGTGCATCCGCGGGCCATCGGCGAGTTCGACGACGCTGCGCTGATGAAGGCTTTCGGCCGGGAAGGGCGCGGCGTCTTCATGTCGCCGCGGGTGCTGGAGGAGGAAACCTGCGAGCAATACGGCGTGGAGGTGGTGGGGCGCACCGAGGAGCTCGTGGAGGAGTTCTTCGCTATCTCGGTCGAGCGACGCATCACCCACCCCTGCGTCGTTGCGATCACCGAGGCCGCGCGGGGGCGGTTCCTGCGGCTCTGAACGGCGGCCCACGCCGCAGCCAGGCACGCCCACCGGGGGCGTCTCAGGCGCGCAGCCGCGACGCCGCCGATTCGGTGGTGGTCTCGGTCGATGCTGCCGGATCGGTCGGCGCCGGCATGATGCCGGCGTGGTGGCGGAACAAGCCCGGCCCGCTGCGACGGGCCGCCTGCAGCGCCTCGTCGGCGCGCGCCAAGGCGTCGTCGGCCGGCCCCAGCGACGGGCGCCACACGGCGCCGCCCACGCTGGCCGTGACGCGCAGGTTGGTGAGGGTGCGGTAGCTCATGGGGCGCTGGAGCTCATGGAGCACGCGACGGGCGATGTTCCGGGCCAGCGTCGCGCCTTCGCCTTCAGGGCAGCGCAGCATCACGAGGAAGTGGTCACCTTCGAGGCGGAAGACCCAGTCTTCCTCGCGTCCCACGTGGCGCAGGCGGCGTCCCACCTGGGCGAGGACCTGGTCGGCGGCCGCATGGCCGTAGCGTTCATTGACGACCTTGAACTGGTCGAGGTCGATGCTCAGCAGGCAGTATTCCTCGGGTGACGCGGCGGCCGGGGACGGCGTCGTGGCCGTCTCGTCCGGGTCATCGCCGTTTCGTTCATCTTCGATGCCGGGCGACGCCAGGCGCTCGAGCAGTTCGGCGAGCATGGTGCGGTCCCAGAGCCCGGTGAGCGCATCGCGCTGAGCGCTCAGCACCGCAGGGATGGTGCTCGAACCGTCGCGTGGCGGCGCGAAGGTGCGGGCCCGGCCGGTTCCGGAAGGTTGGCTGTCGCTGCGGCGCTGGTGGCGCAGGCCGGTCGAGTGGTTCGTGCCGTCGCCGGGACGGCGCGGCCCCGCAGGCGGTGCCGGCACCAGGTGGCCGGCGGCCCAGCAGACCAGGAGCGCGAACGCCGCACCCGCCCCCAGGGCGATTCCATAAGCCAGGGGCCGGGCCGCCTGCACCGACGTGCTGGCGGCAGCCTGCACATCGCGCGCGACCACGCGCCAGCCGAAGCCGGGGAAGTCGCCGGACGCCCGGCTCCGGGCCACGCTCGTCAACGCCTCTCGGCCATCGTTCCACGTTTCGACGGACCAACGTCCGTCCAGGGCCTCCACGGTCGATGCGGGCAGGCCGGTCGACTCGACGCCCTTCTCGGGTGGCAACAGCAGTTCACCGCGCGCATCCACGACCATGAGCTGCAGGGCACGCGGCGCACCGCGCGGGCGCAGCACCGACTGCCGCAGCAGGTCCGCCCACTGCCAGCTCAAGTGCAAGGCGAGCACGCCCTGCGGCTGGCCGTCCGGCCCGCGGACCGGCGCGGCCACATCGACGAACTTGACGGGCTCGTCGGACGCATGAGGCACCAGACTGGCCAGCAGCTTGGCCTCGTGAACGTCCCCGACCCAGACGGCCTTGATGCCGTTCTGGAACACGGGACGGCTGGCGATCGACTTCCCGACCAGGATGTCATCCGTGGCTGCCACCACCGTGCCCGAGCTGTCCGTGAGTCCGAACCAGGCGAAGACGGGCATGGCTCGGCGGGCGTTCTCGAGCGTGGCTCGAATGTCGTCGGGCGCGTCCATCGCGCGCAATCCGTCGAGCTCCGACAGGGCTTTGACGTCACGCACGCGGTCGGCCATCTCGAGCGACAGGCGCTGGGCCAACTGGCTGACCGTGCCCTGGAGCGCTTCGCCCGCGCTGGCGCGGTCCGTCGCCGAGTGCTGCCGTGCGAGGTATTCGCCGCCTGCCAGCGCGGCCATCGCGATGAGCACGCAGGCTGTCACCCGCACGCGCGTGCGGGCGGGCCACTGGCGGGGGTCACGGGTTGCGCTCATGGTGATTTCAGGCGTATCCCACATTGTGGACTTCGGCCCGGCGAACGGCCCGCGGATAAACGCGGTTTGCCGTGGCCAATTCAACGGAAAGGGCCGCTCACAGCACCAGTCGGCTTGCGTAGCCGGTCATCTCCAGGTAGCCGAGGCCGAGCCGGCGGCCCTGTGCATCGTTCAACTGGCTCAGGCCTTCCCAATACCATGCGCCCGTGCTGCCGCGGCTGTCGAGTTCCTGTGCATCAAGCAGGGTGGCAACATGGAATTGCCCGGCCGGGGTGTCGATCGTCCATTCCACCGGGTAGCGGGCCTGGGAAGCGGGGCTCGTCCAACGCCGGCCCGGCGTGAACACGACCTCGTGCGCGGCGAACGAGCGGGGCGCCTCGCCAGGCGTGCGGATGCTTCCGAGCGCGAACGCGGCACTGCCGTCGGCGCGACGCAACTGCGCGGCGGTCAAGGCGCGTCCGTCGTCCAGGTTCATGCCGATCCAGTCCCAGCCGACCACGCCCGGCTCCATCAGTGCCGTGCTCCATTCATGGTCCAGCCAGGCGCGGCCCGTCACGTTGGTGCGGCGGCCCTGCTGCTCCAAGGTGCCGAGCACGGCCAGCTGCGGCTCGCTGTAGTAGAGGCTGAAGTGGGCGGGGTCGGCGCCCTTGCGCGACCATCCGGCCTCGCCCTGGAGCAGGGGTGGCTGCGTGGTCTCCAGCGTCAGCATCACCTTGAACTCCGGCCCGGCCACCTCGGTGGTGTACCGGCCCCGGTCGACCGGACCTTCGCGCACCAGATGCCAGTCGCGAAGGCGCACATCGGTGCGGCCCTCGGCCGCCGAGGCGATGTCGAACCCGGCCCTCGCCACCCGCTGGGCATGCAGGTGCCGTCCGGCGGCAACGTCCGTCAGCGCCGCATGGCCGAACACGAGCTCGCGGGCAGCGAATCGGCTGGGATGTCCGGCCGCGATGCCCGTGCTCGTGCGGAAGAAGGTCACCTGGAATCCCCAGGTGCGGCCGGCTGCCGCAAGCCAGCCGGTCACGTACCACCACTCCGTGCGTTCGCCGGGGTGGGCACCGAAATCGCCCGGCAGTCGAACCGCCGGGCGGGCTGTCATGGCCTGCGAGAAGCCCCAATTGGGAACGCAAGCCAGCGAAAACATCAGATTGCGCCGATTCAAGCTCAAAAGTGCCTCCGTCCTGCCCGACAATCGAGGGTTGCCGCCCATTTGCTCATGATCGAATTTTCCCTTCCCCCTGACTTTGATTTCGGCCAGCAGTTCGACCGCGTCACCCTGACGCGGGCGATGGCCCTGAACCCCGAACAGGCCGTGCTGTCGATGCACACCCACGGCAGCACGCTGCTCACGCGGATGCAGGGCATCGGCCTTGCCGCCTACGACCAGCGCATCACGCTGCCCGTGGACCGGCTCGGCCTGCGCGTGCAGGGTCACTGCACCTGTCCTGTCGGGCTGAACTGCCCGCACGTGGCGGCCGCGCTCATGGCGTTCGAGGCCCGCGAGATCCGCCGCAAGAAGAACCCGGCGCAGGCGCCCGGCGTGCGGCCCCTGGGCGGCACGCCGCCGCCGCCCCCGCCTCGCGCCGTCGAGCGTCCGGTCGAGAACCTCGGCAGCCTGCCCCTGGTGCCGGTGCTGCGCCTGAGCACGTGCGTCGACGTGGCGTCCGAGGCGCTGCTGCACCATCGCTACGGTTCGAACGCCTCGCGCAACACCACGCTGCGCCAGGCCTCGGCCCAGTTCTTCCTGCGCTACGTGCCGGACACCGGCACCGCCCTCGAGTACCACTACCCCGCCGGCAATGCCGAGCAGACCCTGGCCGAGCGCCCGGATCCTGCGCACCCCGGCGAACGGAGTGTCGTGCGCTTCACCCGCCAGGGCAAGGAAGAGGCCGCGGCGCTGCTGGTGCTGTTCAACGAGCTCGGTTTTCGCCCATGGAGCCTGGCCGCCGGCCTCGCCCACAACCGCCTGACCAAGGTCGGGGCGCGCGCCGCCCACACGGCGCCGCATGCGCTCGAAGGGCAGCCGCTGGTGCTCGTGCCCCAACTGCGCGACCAGTGGCCCATGCTGCTGGCCAAGCAGCTGCCGGAGTTGCAGGCGCGCGGATGGGCCATCGAGCTCGCCGAGGATTTTCCCTACGAGATGCACAACGCCGACGAGTGGGCGGTGGACGTCGAGGAGGCACTCGATGGCAACTGGTTCACCCTCGGACTGAAGGTGACGGTCGAAGGGCAGCCGGTCGACCTGGTGCCGCTGCTGGTGGGCCTCGTGCAGACGGGCTGGCTCAAGCTCGACGCCGCCTTGCGTGACCCCGAGGGCGATGTGCTGGTGCCGTGGCCCGGCAATGAACCCGCCGTGCCGGGCCGGCCGGTGCGCCAGCGCCTGTTGCGCGTGCCGGTCAAGCGCGTTGCACCCCTGATGGACTGGCTGCGCACCGTGTTCGAGTCGAACGGCCGCGAGGCACCGCTGCGCATGTCCCGCTACGACCTGGGCGCGATGGACGACCTGTCCGTCGGTGCCAAGGTCACGGCGCCGACCAGCTTCACGGCGCTCATCGAGCAAGTGCGCGCACTGCGCACCGGCGAAGGCCTGCCGGCCGTGGCGCCGTCGCCTCATGTCAATGCCACGCTGCGCCACTACCAGCAAGACGGCCTGTCGTGGATGGATTTCCTGCGCCGCGCCCAGCTGGGCGGCGTGCTGGCCGACGACATGGGCCTCGGCAAGACGCTGCAGGCCCTCACCCTGATGCAGGGCGAGTTCGATGCCGGTCGCCTCGACCGGCCGTCGCTCGTCATCGTGCCCACCAGCCTGATCGGGAACTGGGCCGCCGAAGCCCACAAGTTCACGCCCAAGCTCAAGGTGCTGGTGCTGCATGGTCCGCAGCGCATGCAGCATTTCGCCAAGATCCCCAACGTGCACCTGGTGATCACGAGCTACCCGCTGGCCGTGCGCGACACCGATACCCTGGCCGCCCAGGAGTGGCACTACCTGATGCTCGACGAGGCGCAGCGCATCAAGAACGCGCGCAGCCAGGCGGCGCTCTCGGTCAAGGGCCTGCGCGCCCGTCATCGCCTTTGCTTGAGCGGCACGCCGCTCGAGAACCACATGGGCGAACTGTGGAGCCTGATCGACTTCGTCTGCCCGGGCCTGCTCGGCAACGAGAAGGAATTCCGCGAGCACTACCGCAACCCGATCGAGAAGCGGCAGGAGTCGGCGCTCGCCGCTCACCTGGCGCGCCGTGTGCGGCCCTTCATCCTGCGGCGCACCAAGCAGCAGGTGGCCAAGGAGCTGCCCGACAAGACCGAAACCCACCTGCGCGTGCAGCTGTCGGGCGCCCAGGCCGACCTGTACGAGACGGTGCGGGCGACGATGGACAGCAAGCTGCGCGAGGCCATCGAGAAGCAGGGCCTGGCTCGCAGCCAGATCATGGTGCTCGATGCACTGCTGAAGCTGCGCCAGGTGTGCTGCGACCCGCGCCTCATCAAGACCGGCGGCGATGCCGCGGTCAAGGTGGCGCCTTCGGCCAAGATGGAGCTGCTGCTCGACCTGCTGCCCACCCTGGTCGAGGATGGCCGGCGCATCCTGCTGTTCTCCCAGTTCACCGAGATGCTGACGCTGATCGAGGCGGAAGTGCAGCGGCTCAAGCTGCCGTACCTGCTGCTCACGGGTGAGACCAAGGACCGCGCGGGCCTCGTCGAGGAATTCCAGACGGGTGACGTGCCGCTCTTCCTCATCAGCTTGAAGGCCGGTGGCGTGGGCTTGAACCTGACGGCGGCCGACACCGTCATCCTCTACGACCCGTGGTGGAACCCCGCCGTGGAGCAGCAGGCCATCGACCGCGCCTACCGCATCGGGCAGGACAAGCCGGTGTTCGTCTACAAGCTGCTGGCCGACGGCACGGTGGAGGACAAGATGCTCGAATTGCAGGCCCGCAAGGCCGGGCTGGCCGACATGCTGCTGTCCGGCGTGGCGAGCGATGCCGCGCTCAATGCGCAGGACTTCGACGAGCTGTTCCGTCCGCTGCCCAAGGCGGGCTCGGTGCAGCCGGGCTGATCACGACCGGCCCGCCGGCGCGGGCCGTCGTTGCGGGACCGTGCGAGGCGCCATGCGGCGCTCGCACGCATCCCCGCGCATCACTGCGTGATGCCGGTTTCCCAGGCGCGACGGATCAGGCGGCCGCAACGCGCCGAGTCGTAGCCGGCGTCCTGGCTGTCCACGCGGGCGATGACGCCGTAGTGCGCCTTGCCGGCCGAGATCCAGGGGTAGAAGCCGAGCGCGCCGCCGCTGCTGAAGGCGTGGTCGCCGTTGACGTCCTCGACCCAGTGGCCGAGGCCGTAGCGCCAGCTTTCGGTGGTCGGAATCGGCGTCGCCAAGGCCGTGGCACACGTCGTGGGATTCGTGCATACCGCCTGGACGCCGAGCAGTTCACCCAGGTAGAGGTCTTCCCGCATCAGCTTGCGCAGGAAGACGGCGTACGAGGCCGCCGTGGTCTGCACGCCACCGGCCAACTGCGGCTGGAGGTAGGCGAGGGCGATGTCGTTGCCCAGCAGGGAGCGCACTTCGCCGGCAAGCGTCGTGTTGTTGTACGCGCCGAGCGCCATCAGCTGATCGGCATGCTGCTGCATGTGCGCACCGCCATAGAAGAACTTCAGGTCGTGGGCCTCGGTGTACTTGCTGTTGGCCGCGTCGGCGGCGCAGGCGCCCACCGTTTCGCCCGCCAGGCAGCGGTCGAAGGTGGTGAAGCCGCTGCGCATCATCAGGTACTCGGCGTCCTCGGCGGTCACCTGGCCGCCGCGGCGCTGGGCGACGTAGGCCGCATAGAGCCACTTGGACGCCGATGCCACCGGCATCGCCGTGGTGGCGGAGTAGGAGACCGTGCTCGTGACAGAGTTCACCGAGCCGCCGGCACGGGCCGCGCTGCGGTCGCCCACCTCCCAGTAGAAGGGGCGGATGAATGCGCAGGCATTGGCGCTGCTCTGCGCAGTGGCGGTGGCGGCCTGGGCGCGGGCGGTGTAGTCGCCGCTGTCTTCATCCGTGTCGCCGGCACCGCCGCAGGCGGCCAGGACGGCGCAGGCAAGGGCGGTCGCCAGCAGGCGCACGGGCCGGCGCAGGGCTTGGGAGTTCGGGAAGGCCAACGGGGTCCTCGGGGGGCAGTTCGTGAGATTCGCGTTGTAGCACTGTCCGGGGCATCCCGTGTTTCCCGCGCGTTAAGCGCTAGGATGCGCGGTTGCTCAAGTTCCGGTCCCGACTCATGCATTCATCGGTCTCCACGTCCTCCGGCCTGCCCTGGTGGAAGGCCTTCTGGCCCGCGCCCCAGGCGGTCGACGCCCGCGAACGCCTGCGCGGCATGGGAGGCGCCGGCATCGGCCTCCTCGTCACCGCCCTGATCTCCCACTTCGCCGGGGCCTCACCGTGGCTCGTGGCCCCGATGGGCGCAAGCGCGGTGCTGGTGTTCGCCGTGCCGGCCAGTCCGCTGGCGCAGCCGTGGGCGGTGGTGGGTGGCAACACCTTGTCGGCCCTGGTGGGCGTGGCCTGCATGCACTGGGGCGGCTCCACCGAATGGGCGGCCGCCCTCGCCGTGGCGCTCGCCATCGGCTTGATGTTCGCCCTGCGCTGCCTGCACCCGCCGGGCGGGGCGTCGGCCCTGCTGATGGTGCTGGCGGGCGTGACGGACCCGGTCTACGTGCTGTTTCCGGTGTTGCTCAATTCGGTGCTGCTGGCGGCGGTCGGGGTGGTCTACAACAACGCCACCGGCCGGCGCTATCCCCACGCGCAGCTTGCCGTGCTGCCGCCCAAGGCCCAGGACGACCTCGATGCCGTGCTGGCCCGCTACAACCAGGTGCTCGACATCAGCCGCGACGATCTGCAGTCCCTTCTGGAGGAAACCCGTTCACAGGCTTACCAGCGCAGGTTGTCGGACGTGCGGTGCAGCGACGTGATGTCGCGCAATCTGGTGACGGTGGAATTCGGCACGCCCCTCGAGGAAGCGTGGGCGCTGCTGCGCGAGCGGCGCATCAAGGCGCTGCCGGTGGTGGACCGGCTGTTTCGCATCGTCGGGATCGTGACCTTGGCCGACTTCATGCGGGCTGCCGAACTGGACTTCCACGAAGGCCTCGGCATGAAGATGCGCCGCCTGGTGCTGGGCAGCGGCCGTACCCACTCGGACAAGCCCGAGGTCGTGGGCCAGATCATGACGCGCACGGTGCGCGTCGCGAGCCAGGACCGCAAACTGGTGGACCTCGTGCCCCTGTTCGGCAGCACGGGTCACCATCACATTCCGATCCTGGGCGAGCGTGAACGCCTGGTCGGAATGATCACGCAATCGGACGTGGTGGCCGCGCTGGTCACGCCGCCACCGGCGTCCTGATCAGGTCAGCCACCAGATCAGCAGGATCACGGGGAGCGGCACGCCCACGGCCATCAACAGCAGCGTCTTCATGGAGCTTCCTTTCAAGGTTGCGACCAGGAAAGGTTAGCCGTCCGCCGTGGGCGCCAGGAGCGGCCGACGCCCCGTGGGACTGTCGGACCGTGCGCCTTCAGGGCGCAGGCCGGCGGATGTGGCCGCAGTCCTCACCCAGCCAGGTGCCCTTCTGCGTCGTGTGCAGGCGATCCGGTCGGCCGTTGACGGTGGTCTCGACGGTGGCCGTCATCTCGTTGGCCGTGGGGCTCACGATGCGGATCTCGCCGGTGCCGCTCGAGGGCGGATCGGTGTCGCACTGGAAGGAGACCTTCATCGTGCTGCCGTCACGCGACACGAGCTTCTGCGTGCAGTCGCCCGCCTGTACCGGAATGTTGCCGCGCTCGAGGTCCGCCGCGCTCAGGCACAGGCGCAGCGTGGTGCTGGTGCCGCCGATGCCCACGCCACGTTCGGCCATCATCTTCTCGATCTGCTGACGCTGCTCGGGGGGCAGCTTGGCGATCTGGGCCTGGGCTTCCGCCATGGCTTTCTCGATCTGGCCGCTGTCGCTGCGGATGGTGGAGACCTGCTCCCACAAACCGGGTTTCAGGGTGCTTTGCGCCTGGGCGGCGCCGAGCATTGACAGGCTCGCCAGGGTGGCGGCCGACAGGAGGTGCAAGGGCTTCATGGTGGTCGGGCGGTGGAACGAAGATTCGATGTTCGCACGGGCGCCGGCGCCCGCAGGCGGTGTGGTCCATCAGGTTGTTGCGCGATGTGACGGCGGCCTCGATCGTTGGACTGAGCGAACGCGACGCTCTGCCACCTACGCTGCTATGGCTTGTCGAACTGCCGCGAGGCGAACGCCCACGCGAGGCGGGAGGCGTCAGGCCCCTTGGCGTCGGTGTAGGCGCTGCGCGCCGCGCCCCCGCTCCACGCGTGCCCGAGGGCATCCACCTCGCACAGCGAAGCCACGGTCTGTCCGCGCAGCTTGTAGTCGGTGACGGTCATCGCGTGCCGTTTCCCGCGCTGCACCTGGCGTGGCGCGGCGGCCCGCGCCCCTGCGGCTTCCGCCCAGAGTCGGGCGGCCGCGCCCGCGTTGTCGGACGACACGATGCGGTCGTTGGCGCCGTGGATCACCAGCAGTGGAGGCCATGGCGCAGCGCCGGGCTCGGGCGTGGCCGCGCTGCGGTGTCCGCGCATCGCGGCAAGTGCGGTCGCGCTCGACGAGGCCATTCCAGGCGGTACGCCCGAGTGCATCACGACGGCCTTGAACCGGGCGGGCTGCTGCGTGGCGAGCAGCGCCGCGAGGCTGGCCCCGGCAGACAGTCCCGCGAGTGCCACCCGTTCCCGGTCGATGGGGTACAGCAGGCACACCTGCTGGACGGCGGCGAGCACGATGCGCGCTTCCGTCTGGGCGCCGCCCGAACGGGTGTCGAACCAGTTCCAGCAGCCGTGGGCGTTGGCGCGCCGGTCCTGCTCGGGATAGAGCACGAAGAAGCCTTCGCGCGCGGCCAGGGCATTCATCCGCGTGCCGACGGCGAAGCTCTTCGCGTCCTGGCCGCAGCCGTGCAGCATCACCATCAGGGGCAGCCGCTCGGTGAACGTGATGCCCGGCGGGCGATACAGCTGGAAGCGGCGCATGCCGCCCGGGACGGTGGCGAGGCCTGCGATCCAGTCGCCCTGCCCGCGCGGAGGCTTGCGTCGGTCCAGTGCTGGCTTGACGGCCGCCTGGACGGCCTTGGTGCTGGCACGCAGGTGTGCACGGGTGAAGGCACCGAGCGTGCGTTGGAGGGCGAGGCCCCAGGGCAGGGCGGCGCGGCGTGGGGCCATGGGTCAGGGCAGCAGAAGGGGTGGCCGTCGCCGAGGGAGGCGGCCTGGAGCGAGCACAGCCATCCGGTCAGTTCGGCCGGACGAGGCTCGCTGTTCAGCGCGTCGG
The DNA here is from genome assembly GCF_964253025.1 of Rhizobacter sp. LjRoot28. Taxonomy (NCBI): domain Bacteria; kingdom Pseudomonadati; phylum Pseudomonadota; class Betaproteobacteria; order Burkholderiales; family Sphaerotilaceae; genus Rhizobacter; species Rhizobacter sp. LjRoot28. The sequence goes on along the minus strand of NZ_CAXUQC020000001.1, from coordinate 2,778,107 downwards.
ATTGAGTTGCCCGCGAATTTCACCCGACGGATGGGCCGCCGTGTGCAGGTTGATGTACCACTTGCCGGCCATGAGGTCTGCGGTCTGCACCGGGGTGAGCGTCGCTTCGCCTTGCACACTGCCGGTCAGCGGCGGCTTCAGGGGCAAGGCGACTCCGGCATTGATTCCGGCCGTGGCGGGCCCGTGAAAGTGCGCCGCGGTGATGGGGCCGCTCAGTCCGCTGTAGCTGAGCTTCCAGCGCAGCAGCTGGGTTTCCTTGTCGAAGCGTGCTTCCAGCATGCCGGTGCCGGGGGTTTGCACCGGCGGCACCTCCGCCGCGCCGGACAACGTGGCGCTGAAGGTCGGGTCGTTCCCGCCCATGGGATTGACGGCGCAGCCGGTCACCAGGGCGAGGACGCTTGCGGCTGTCGTGGCGGCCAGGGCGTTGCGTACTGCGGCGAGACGGGGCATGAGGATCTCCATCGGGGTGGCAATGGCGTTATGTCATGGAAGCAGACGGCCCATGCCGTACCCGCGTCGAGGGCGGGGCCATCAAAAGCCTGCTGGAGCCGGTGCGCCGGGGTCGCGTACCGGCGATGGCATGCCGCCTGGCCCCAACGGATCGTCGATGGCGGGCGGCGGCGGTGCTTCGGTGGGCGGCGCGGGGGGCGCCACAGGTGGCAGGTCGGGCGTGATCGGATCGGGCGGGATCGAGGAGAGGGATCGCATCGGCATTCCAGGGAAGGGCGAATGACGGCAGGGCGGCCTGCCAAGGCAGGCCGCCCCGTGAATCAAGCGACATCAGATCTTGTCGATCGCGTCCTTGACCTTTTCCTTGGCATCGCCGACGCCGGACTGCACGCGGCCCGCGGTCTTGTCGACCTTGCCTTCGGCCTCCAGGCGGTCATTGCCGACGGCTTTGCCAGCGGTTTCCTTGATGTGGCCCTTGGCCTGTTCAACCCGTCCTTCGACTTGGTCCTTGTTCATGGTGTCCTCCAAAGAGTTGTCAATCGGAACCGGCGTTTGGCCGATATGCTTACTGTGGCGTCAGCCCTCGGTCCGGTATGTCGGTTCGGGCGGCGACGCACCGTAGGACGTGGCGCAGCGTGCGCGCAAGGAGAAGCGATGAGATCGGGTGCCGCCATGACGAGCCTGTGCGCGGGCCTGGCCTGGGGCCTCGCTTTCGCCCTGCCGGCCGAGGATGCCTCGGCACAGAAGGTCTACAGCACCGTTGCACCGGTGCCGGCGCGTGCTCGCGTGGCGATGGACTTGTGGGCAGACCCTGGGTTCACCCGGACCGTGCTGGCCCGGGTGGCACGCGGCAGCCCGCTTCAAGTGCGAGGCTGTGGCGTGCCCGAAGGCTGGTGCGAGGTGGTGCACCAGGGTCGCAGTGCCTGGGCCAGGGCCGAGGGCATCGAGCCTGCCGGCCCGTCCGGCGTGGACACCGGCGTGCCGCCGGCTGCCACGGGACCTGTCGCCCCGAGTGACCCACCCATCGTCATCGTGGTCGAGCCCGGACGGCCGCCGCGCGGCCGACCGTAGGAGCGCCCGCCTGGTCACGTTCGGCTCAGACCACCGGGCCGGGCGAATCTTCCCTGGACGCCGGTGCGGCGGGCGCTTCGGCATCGTGCCGAATCTGCGCCTGCAAGGCGGCCAGTCCCTGCGGGCCCAGCGACGCCATGGTCTGCATGTTCACCTCGTAGATCGCGTCCGCCTCGGGGAAGGTGTCTGTCGCGCGGTCGACGCTTGCCTCGCGCAGCAACTGCAAGGTCGGGTAGGGCGAGCGATTGGTGGCGTTGGTGACGTCGTCGGGCTCGGTGTCGGCGAACTGGTAGGACGGGTGGAAGGTCGCCACCTGCAGCACGCCGGCGTAGCCGAGTTGCTCCACCGCCGCATCGGCCGCGTCGAGGAAATCGTTGAAGTCCTCGAAGTCGTTCAGCACGTGCGGGTGAACGATGACGGTCGTGTCCGTGCGGGCCGGATCGCACTCGGCCAGGTAGTGCAGTTCGCCGCAGAGAGTGTCGAGCAACGCCTGTTCGTCGGCGGCGTCGCTGTAGACATAGCGCACCTGCCCCTTCACCTGCACGGCCTTGGCGAAGGGGCAGAGGTTGAGACCGATCACGGCGCGGTCGACCCAGGCGCGCGTATGCGCCAGAACGAATTCGGGGGTCAGGTCCATGGTGTCGACTCAGCGAGGGGAGGGGTACACATGGTATCCATCGAAGGCGCCCTTGCCCACGGGCACGCCGCGCTGGCGCAGGATGGCATAGGCCATCGAGAGGTGGAAGAAGAAGTTCGGCACGGCGTACTGCAGCAGGAACTCCTCGGCAGGCAGTGACAGGCGGGCTTCGCCGGCGGTGTCCTGCAACTGTTCGGCGGGCGCGGCGAACTCGGCCGAATCGAGCGCCTCGATCAGACCGGTGACATGCACGATGCGCGCGCGCAGGCCCGCAAAGCTGGCCGGGAAGTCGCCGAACGGCGGCACGGGCCGCCCGGTGAGCGGAAAGCAGGTCCGCACGGCGAAGTTGGCCGCGATCTCGACCTGCTTGTCGAAGGGCAGCATGTCGGGCGCCAGCCGGGCCGCCATCAGGTCAGCCTCGGCCGTGGCGGTCCGGGAGGCATGTTGTTCAGCAGCACCCACCAGCAGGGCAAGCCGGCCCAGGTAGCGGCGAAAGACCGGCACCGAGGCGATGTAGAGCGGCGGCTGCACCATGCTCAGGCCTCCCGCGATGCGCGCTTGACGGTGGCGAGCAGCATGGCCGCGCCCACGAAGGCCGCCCCCGAGATGCGGTTGAACAAGCGGGCGCGGCCCCGTTGCACGAGCCAGGGCGCCAGGCGCGCCGCAAAGCTGGCGTAGGTCATGAGCGAGGCCAGCTCGAAGGCGACGAAGGTGGCACCGAGGATCAGGAATTGCGGCAGCTGCGGCCGGGCGGGGTCGAGGAACTGGGGAAAGAACGCGGTGAAGAAAAGCAGCGCTTTCGGGTTGCTGGCCCCGACGAGCAGGCCCTTCACGTACAGCGCACCCGGGCGCGTGCCGGTGCTGCGGGCGGTCGGCAGTTCCAGGCGCGAGGTCGTGTCGCGGAAGGCCGTCACGCCGATGTAGAACAGGTAGCCCACCCCGAACCACTTCACGACGTGGAACAGGCCGTCGGACGCCGCGAGCACCGCGCCGACGCTCAGGGCCGAGCACGCCATGATGCCCACCACCGAGGTGATGCTGCCCAGCGCGGAAAACAGGGTGCGTCGTGCACCGTGGTTCACGCCGTGGGTGACGCACATGAGCACGCTCGGGCCGGGGGTGACGATCAGGACGAGGACGGCAGCTGTATAGAGCAGCCAGGTCTGCAGGGACATGCGAAGGGCTCCGGGTGGGGCGGCGGGAAAGTGCGCCGCCGATGGGTGTGCGACGTGCACGTGGCACGGATCGAATCCTACCTGTGCGAAGGCGCGCTAGCATGATGGCGTGCTGAAGTACCTCACTGCCTATTCCCCCTCGCTGCAGGCGAGCGTCCAGGAGCTGATCGACCAGGGCCGGCTCGCGGCCGTGTTGCGCGATCGGTATGGCGCGCCTCATGAGGTGCGCACGGACGGCGCGCTCTACGACTTCACGCTCGACCTGAAGAACCGCTACCTGCGCAACGCGGCGCCGCTCGCCAAGGTGGCCTACGACAACAAGCTGAAGGTGATCCAGCATGCGTTGGGCACGCACACCACCGTGTCGAGGGTGCAGGGCAATCGGCTCAAGGCCAAGCGGGAGATCCGGGTGGCCAGCCTGTTCAAGCAGACGCCGGCCGAGTTCCTGAAGATGATCGTCGTGCATGAGCTCGCCCACCTGAAGGAACGCGACCACGACAAGGCGTTCTACCAGCTGTGCCTGCACATGGAGCCGCAGTACCACCAGTACGAGTTCGATCTGCGCCTGTACCTGACCCAACTCGACCTGTCTGACGAACCGGTGTTCTGACGCCAGCCCGCTGCGGGGGTGCGACCGGTGGTCCCGGGCCGGTCAGCCGCGTCGGAACGGACCTGGCCGCTTGCGGGGGGTGGGACGGCTGCCATGCGCGGCGGGATCGAAGCCCCGGCGTTCGGCCAGCAGCGTCTCGCCGTCGATGCGCTCGGCGAGCGTCGCGATGTCACGCGGGGTGACGCCGGCCTGCGCGAAGTGCGCCTGCCAGGTGTCGACCACGGCGATGACGTCCGCGATCTCACGCGCGGCCTCGGGCGGCATCAGGCCGAACGCGATGCACTCCGACATGGCGTTGGCCAGGGTCGCGTCCCGTCCCGCCGTGCCGCAGATGAACTCCTGGTAGCCCTGACCGGAGTTGGTCGGCAGGACGTCGTAGGCCGGCGCCAGGCGCAGCCGACCATTGGCCAGCGGGTCGACCACCAGCAGCGAGTGGTTCTTCTCATGATCGTCCGTGTTGTCGACCAGGATGTTGAACACCATGCGGCGAAAGAGCTCGCGAGCGTCCTGCTGGTTCAGTCCGTCCTGGGCCATGCCGACACGGCGGAGGATGCGGGCGAGTTCCGGGTAGCCGAGTTCGGGTTCGGCGCCCGCGGGCGTGGCGGCCCGGATGGCGGTGCCCGCCGAGATCGCGTGAATGCGCCGGCCCGGCAGGCGGTCGAACCGGCGCACGGCGATGGCGTTCGTGCCCTGCAGGCGGACGAGCTGCGTTTCGGCGACGGTGATGCCGGCCTTGGCGGCGAGCGTGAGGGTGGCGTGCTCGATGAGCGGCGAGTCGACGGGTTCGTTGTTGAAGAACTTGATGACCCACTGCTCGCCGTCGATGTCGATCAGCGCCTTGGGCTTGGCGCCACCGAGCGGGCTGCCGCCGCCGGCGATGATGCGGGCCTCGACGGCGGTGATGGGCTCGGCCGCCTCGATCTTGGCCGCCACGTCGCTCAGCTGCTGCGCATCCGCCAGGCGCGGCAAGGGGCCCGCGGCCCGGGGCTCGTAGCGGACAGATGACACCGAGACGCCCAGTGCGCCGAAGCGGTCGTCTCCGGCGTAGTACAGGTACTCCATCAAGGACAGGCGCTTGGGCTTGTCGACGAAGCGGATGACCTTCTCGCCCCAGCGATCGGGCCGTGCGTCGTCCACCGCGCCCACCGCGCGGGCGCCGTCACCCCCCAGGCGGCCCGGGGGCAGGAACTCGGTGTCCACCAGGGGAAGGTCCTCGCTGAGCGGGAAGCCGTGTGCGAGCCACTCCGCGGCGTAGCGCAGCGACACCCCCTTGCCGGAAGCCACCAGCCTGAGCGCGCCCACATGGCGCGGCGCTGCCGGATCGCCCAGGTACCAGAGGGACAACTCGTCCAGGCGCATGTCAGGCCTTCGGCTTGCGCGCGCGGGGCGGCGATGCGCCCTCGCTGCGCAAGCGCGCCTCTGCCGCCACCTGAGCGCGGGCACGGCCGAGCTGCACGGCTTCGCGCACGTCCATCTCGAGGGCACCCTGATCGTGCTCGGGGGCGGCCAGGTGGCGGAGTTCGCCATCGCGTTGCATCAGCCACAGCGCGGTGGCCACGATGCCGATGCTCACGGACGGGTCGCCCGCCTCCAGCCGCTGCAGGGTGGACACCGTGACACCCATGCGTTGGGCCCAGGAACGCAGGGATTCCTTGCGGCGCAGCCGGGCCACGGCCAGGTCGGCGCCGAGTTTCTCAAGGGCAGCCGTGGTGGCGGGGGGCAGTTGAAGGAGTGCCCGAGCGGTCTTTGGCATGCCGATAGAATATTACAAGAAGCGCTGTTTTGTCTCTATATATCATGACAAACACGTTCTGTGCGCGGCGGGCTTGCAACCGAGCCGCGCACCGCCCATGCCCTCGCCGCCCGCCTTTTGGCTCGAGCTGATGACCCGGAACGGCCGCCTCAGCGGCGCAGCCACTGCAACTCGCGGGCAAGATTGCCGCGCGCGGGCGCTTCCCATGCCGCCTGCAAGGCGGGCGTGCGGTAGATGGCGTCACGCTCGAGGAAGCCGCGCAACACGGCGGCACGCCCCTCGAGGTAGCGTTCCTCCGGCACCCAGGCGTACTCGGCGCGGATGGCATCGCGATAGTGATCGTAGGCGTCCGCCGGAGCGCCCAGAATGGCAAGGTCCAGGTCGAGGAACAGCCAGCCGTCGCGATCGCCATCGGCGACCGCGTGGTGTCGGGTCGCCTCCACGAGGCCGGCGACCCGTTCCACGTCGACCCCGAGCCAGCCGATGGACATGAGCTCGAAGCGGGCGATGTCGGCCGACGCGATCTCGTTGTCCTGCAGGCGAGGGTCGTAGACGACGTCGTGGTACCAGATGGCGGCCTCGATGATCTCGGGCCGCTCGGCGAGGTGGCGCCACTCGTGCAGGTGCTTGAGCAGCGACTCCACATGGGAGAGCGTGTGGTAGTGGCGATGCGGCTCGGCCAGGCGAACCTTGAGGTTGTCGATGAGCGGGGAGGGGAGCGGCGGCAAGGTCATGGGCATCGGCATGGGCTCTCGTGCGTCGTGGTCGGTCACCAGTCCTCCTTGACGGCCAAGGCCATCTGGCGGGAGGCGGCGCTGCGGGCGGAAGCCCAGGCGGTCAGTGTGCCAGCCAGCAGCACGGCCAGGCACAGGGCCAGCAGCCGATCCCATGGCAGCAGCAGGTCCATCGTCCAGTGGAAGCTCTGGGGATTCACCACCTTGACCAGCACCACGCTCACCGCGATGCCCAGCAGCAGGCCGAGTGCCGCCCCCACCGCCGTCCACACGCCGCCTTCCATCGCCACCACGGCGAGGATCTGGCGGCGCGTGAGGCCGAGGTGGCTCAGCAGGCCGAACTCCTTGCGCCGGGCCAGCACTTGCGCCGAGCCGCTGGCGGCGATGCCGAAGAGCCCGATGCCGATGGCCACCGCCTGAAGCCAGTACGTGACGGCGAAGCTGCGGTCGAAGATGCGCAGCGAGGTCTGGCGGATTTCACCCGGGGAGGCAAACTCCAGCGGCGCGTCGGGCGGTGCGAGCGAACGCAGCGCCTGCTGCACGGCGGCGGCTTCGGTGCCGGGATGCAGCCACAACGCCAGGTCGCTCGCCCGGCGGTCACCGGTGAGCCGCACGTAGTCGACGGCACGCAACATGACCGCGCCATGCTGGCGGGCATAGTCGCGCCAAACGCCGCGCACGTACACGGTGGCACGCGAACCATCGGGCAGGGGCAGCTCCAGCTGGCGGCCGGGCGCGGCGCCATAGAGGTCCACCATGGCCTCGCTCACGAAGGCTGGCGTCGCACCGTCCGGCAGCCGCAGCAACTCGCCGACGATCGGCAGTTCACGCGCCGGGTCGGACAAGGGGCGGACGACCACGGCCACCGGCGGCTGCCGAGGGTCCAGCGTCACCTGCACCACCTGCTGCGGCTCGGCGCGGCTCACACCTGGGACGGTGGCCGCACCCGTCAACAGGGCGGGCGGCAGGGCCGCGCCATCGACACCGCCGCCGGCGCGCACGTAGAGGTCCGCGGGCAACACGGTATCGAGCCAGGCGGTGACCGCCTCGCGGAAACTCGCCACCATGACCGTCAATGCCACGGCCAGGCTGAGGCTTGCCACCACGCCGGCCACCGCCACCGTGGCCGTGTGGCGCTCATGCCGTGCCCGCTCGACGGCCAGCAGGGCAAGCGGGTGCCGCGGCGCGCGTGTCAGCGAGAGCACCAGTCCCAGGCCCGCAGGCACCCAGGCGATGCCCCCCAGGAGCAGGCAGGCGACCGACGCGTAGGCCGCAAGCGGCACGCCGGCGATCGGCGGCAGCAGCGCCAGGCCCGCACCAGCGGCGATCAACAGGGGGCCGAGCCAGGGGCGCGTGGCCCCGCTGCCGGTGCCGAGGCCTTTCAAGGCCAGCGCGGGGGCCAGTCGCTGCGCCGCGCGCGCGGGCAGCCAGCCGCCCAGGACCGCGGCCACGATGCCGAGCGCGCCGTACGCGAGGGCGGCGGACCCACTGAACTGCAGGCGGGGCGCGACGCCCGGAAAGTAGCCACCGCCGAGGTCACCGGCCAGCCACTTCAACGCCAGGGCGGCGAGGCCGGTGCCGAGCACCAGTCCGAGCAGGCTGCCGACGGCGCCGAGCAGGGCCGACTCCGCCACCACGAGGCCCAGTCGCTCGCGGGCCGTCAGGCCGAGCACGCCGAGCAGGGCGAACTGCCCCTGCCGCTTGGCCACCGAGAGCGACAGGATCGAGAAAACGAGGAAGGCCCCGGTGAAGAGGGCCACCAGAGCGAGCACCGTCAGGTTGACCCGATAGGCGCGCGACACGTTGGAGACCCGCTGTGCCGCTTCATCGGGCGCCGCGGCCCGTACGCCGGCCGGCAGGTCGAGCGCCCTCAGGACGGCCTCACGGTCCGCCCCCGCGACGAGCCGCACGTCGATGCGGCTCAAGCGCCCTAGCCAGCCGAACCGCTCCTGAGCGCCCGCGATGTCCATCACCGCCAGCGGGCCGCCCGGAGCGGTGACGGTGCCGGCCACCGCAAGCGATACGGGCCCGGCCGGGGTCTGGAGCACGACGCGTGCGGGACTGCCCAGCGCCTGGCGAGCCGCTGCGTTGAGGAACACCGCGTCCGGGGCCAGCGTGGCGAGGCGGTCGGCGCCGGCCTCGGGCCGGGGCAGCAGCGCAGGGGACACGGTCGGCGCCACCAGCGCGTCGATGCCCAGCAGCTTCAGGGGAATGCTGCCGCTTGCTCCCTGTGCCCGCGTCTCGACCTCGACCACCGGGCTCGCCACGGCGACCTGCCGGTGCAAAGCGACCCGACCGTACAGGCCTTCCTCGAACCCGCCGCGTTGCGCGCGCAGCTCGAAGTCCGGGTCCCCGTTGACCGAACGCACGGCCGCGCTGAATTCGCTGAGCGCCGAAGCGTTGATGAGGTGCACTGAAAAGGCCAGTGCGACGCCGAGCATCACGGCCAGCAGGGCGGCGAGGTTGCGCCACGGGTGGTGCCGCAGTTCGGGCCAGGAGAGCTGGCGCAGCAGGCCGAGCATGGGTCAGGCCACGAGGCCGGTGGGCGTGAGCGTGAGCACCCGGTCCGCCCGTGCGGCCGCCGTGCGCGAGTGGGTCACCAGCACGCAGGCCGCACCTTGCTCGCGCACCTGGTCCACCAGCACGTCCATGACCCGGGTGGCGGTGGAGGGGTCGAGGTTGCCGGTGGGTTCGTCCGCGAGGATCAGGGCTGGCCGGTGCACCAGCGCGCGGGCGATGGCCACCCGTTGCAGCTGTCCGCCCGACAGGGTTTGCGGCAGCCGCGCGCCCATGTCGCCCAGGCCGACCGCGTCGAGCAGTTCGGCCACGCGCGCGTCGTCAGGGCGCCGCTGCAGCAGCAGGGGCAGCGCCACGTTGTGCGCCACGCTCAGGTGCGGCAGCACGTGGAAGGCCTGGAAGACAAAGCCGAGGTGGGCCCGGCGAAAGAGCGCTTGCTGGGTGTCGTCGAGCGCCGTCACCTCGGTCCCGGCCACGCGCACCTCGCCTGCGTCCACCGCATCCAGGCCCGCCAGGCAGTTCAGGAAGGTCGACTTGCCGACGCCCGACTCGCCGAGGATGGCCACGAACTCGCCGCGCGCCAGGCGCAGGTCCACGCCACTGAAGAGCGGCTGGGCGGGGTAGGCCTTGGCCAGCCCGCGCACTTCGACCAACGCGGTGGCGTCGTTCATCGCACGGTGTCCGCCAGTTGCAGGGCCAGCGCCACGGCCTGCGCCGTGGCGTCGGGCGCATCGCACGCGACGACGTGACGCTGCGGCATGCTGCGCAGCCAGGTGATCTGGCGCTTGGCCAGCTGCCGCGTGGCGGCGGCGCCCCGCTCGCCGAGGCCGTCCAGGTCACCGGTGTCCAGCGCCTCCCAGGCCTGACGGTAGCCCACGCAGCGCATGGACGGCATCTGCGGGTCCAGGTCGCCGCGCCCCTTCAATGCGCGCACTTCATCGAGCAGGCCGTCGCGCAGCATCGCCTCGAAGCGCTCACCGATGCGCCGGTGCAGCCAGGCGCGGTCGGTCGGCTCGAGCGCGATGAGCGGCGGTGTTTCGCCCGCCGGCCGGGTGGTGTGGAAGGACGAGAGCGGTCGGCCGCTGATCCGGTGCACTTCCAGCGCCCGCTGGATGCGCTGGGCATCCGTCGGCGGCAGGCGCGCGGCGGTGACCGGGTCGACCGCGGCCAGCTCGGCATGCAGCGCCGGCCAGCCCCGTGCCGCCGCCTCGGCATCCAGGGCGGCGCGCACGGCGGGATCGGAGGCCGGCATGTCGTCCAGGCCATCGAACAAGGCCTTGAAGTACAGCATGGTCCCGCCCACGAGCAGGGGGAGGGCGCCTCGGCCGCGGATCTCGTCGGCCAGCCGGTGCGCATCGGCCACGAACCGGGCGGCCGAGTAGGCGCCGGTGGGCTCGATGATGTCGATCAGGTGGTGGGGCACCTGGGCCCGCTCGGCGGGCGTCGGCTTGGCGGTGCCGATGTCCATGCCGCGGTAGACCAGGGCGGAGTCGACGCTGATGATCTCGACGGGGCGCCGACCGCACAGGGCATCGGCAATGGCCAGGGCGCAGGCGGTCTTGCCGGAGGCGGTGGGGCCGGCCAGGCACAGCCCCTTGAGCGGAACGCGGGATGCGGAAGTCACGGGCCAAAGCGTATCAGGGCCCGCGCGCCGTCGCCGGCGCGTGGCCGGCCACCCTCGCGGCAAGCCGGCCGATCGCGCAGGTCGCGCGGTGGGTCAGCCCGCGGCGTCGGGTGGGGGCGCGTCGGCCTGCTGCAGGCGCAGCATCAGGCGCATGTACTCGAGCTTCGCGTGCAGGGCGGACATCTCCGCGAGCAGCTCGGCCCACTGGCCGAGGCGGGCGTCGGTCGCTGGCGGACGGGAGGAGGGAATCCCATCGGGTGGGGCGGCATTCATGCTGGCAGTGTGACGACGTTCGAGCCCCCATGTTCCCCGCTCCTGGCGCCGACCGCAACCCCGTGATCGGGCGGCCGGGCCGGTGGGCGTCCCGCCCCGTCATGCGACCGTCACGTGCGATTCACGCCGCGGTCACGAGTCATCTAGATGATTTGACTTGTTGACACTGTCTCCGAGGTCCGCAATGGCTGAACTGGCAATCGAGGTGAAGGGGCTGCGCAAGCACTTTGGCGGCAAGGCTGCCCTGCGGGGCGTGGACCTGCGCGTGCAGCGCGGCGAGATGGTCGCGCTGCTGGGTGCATCCGGGTCGGGCAAGTCGACGCTGCTTCGCCACCTGTGCGGCCTGCACCGCGGCGACGCCGGCAGCCAGTCGGAAGTCCGCGTGCAGGGGCGCGCCCTGCAGCAGGGCGGCCGGCTGTCGCCCGAGGTGCGTGCGCTGCGCGCCGACATCGCCACCATCTTCCAGCAGTTCAACCTCGTCGAGCGCCTTCCCGTGATGACCAACGTGCTGGCCGGCGCCTTGCACCGCCTGCCGATGTGGCGCACGCTGCTGCGGCGCTTTCCCGCCGCGGAGTTGGCGCGGGCGCACGAGGCGCTGCAGCATGTCGGCATCGAAGCCTGCGCCTGGCAGCGCGCCTCCACCCTGTCGGGCGGCCAGCAGCAGCGGGCCGCCATTTCGCGCGCCATGGTCCAGGGCGCGAAGGTGGTGCTGGCCGACGAGCCCATCGCCTCGCTCGACCCGTCCTCCAGCCGCCGGGTGATGGAGCTGCTGGCCTCGGTCAACCGCAGCTCGGGCGCCACCGTGCTGGTGTCGCTTCACCAGGTCGACTACGCCTTCGCCTACTGCCCACGCACCGTGGCGTTGCGTGCGGGGGAAGTGGTCTTCGACGGCCCGACCCACGAACTCACCCTCGACCGGCTGCAGGCGCTCTACGGGGCGCAGGCCGACGAGCTGTTCCCCGAGATGGCACTGCGCCGTCCGGCGGGCCGCACGGAGGCGCCCGCCGGCTCGGCGGCGTTGCCCCTCATGCAGGCCGCCTGAGTACGCCGTTGATGTCGTCGTGATCGAGATGCGGCGGCGCCGGCTTGGTCGTGCCGCATCAGTCCGTTCTGGCCGTACATCCTCGCGTACGGCTCGCTTCGCCCCTTCCCATTGTTCCTTCCCATTCCGCTGGAGTCCGCCATGAAACGCCGTTCCCACCTCGCCGCCCTCGCGGGCATCGCCGCCGCCGTGCTGGGCCTGGTGCAGCCCGCCCAAGTGGCCGCCCAGGCTCGTGAACTCAACATCGGGTTCATCTCGACCGAATCGTCGAGCAACCTCAAGGCGGCCTGGCAGCCGGTGATCGAGGACCTGCAGAAGGCCGTCGGCATGAAGGTCAACACCTTCTTCGCACCCGACTACGCCGGTGTCATCGAGGCCATGCGGTTCAACAAGGTGCAGATCGCCTGGATGGGCAACAAGTCCGCGATGGAGGCGGTCGACCGCGCCAGCGGCGAGGTGTTCGCACGCGTGGTGAACGTCGACGGCACCCAGGGCTACTGGAGCCTGATGATCGTGCACAAGGACAGCCCGCACAAGACGCTGGACGACGTGCTGCGCAACCGCCAGAACCTGACCCTCGGCTTCGGCGACCCGAACTCCACCAGCGGCTCGCTGGTGCCGGGCTTCTACGCCTTCGCGGCCAACAAGGTCGACCCGACGCGCGACTTCAAGCGCGCCGTGCGCAGCAACCACGAGACGAACATCCTCGCCGTGGCCGGCCGCCAGATCGATGTGGCCACCGTCGCGAGCGACGGCGTCGAGCGCATGAAGATCAAGATGCCGGAGAAGGCGGCGGAACTGCGCGAGGTGTGGCGTTCGCCGCTGATCGCGAGCGATCCGCTCGTGTGGCGCCGTGACCTCGATGCCGACACCAAGGCCCGCGTACGCGCCTTCTTCGAGGGCTACGGCCGTGATGCCCGCGAGAAGGGCCACCTCGCCAAGCTCACCCTGAGCGGCTTCGTCGCCTCGGACAACCTGCAGCTCACCCCCATCCGCCAGCTGGAACTGGCCCGCGAGCGCGGCAAGGTCGAGGCCGACACCGCCCTCGCCGCCGACGACCGCAGCCGCAAGCTGAAGGACATCGACGCCCGCCTGGCAGAGCTGGCCCGACCGACAACCCCTTGAGCGCTCGCGCGCCCTTGATGCCGCGATGACGTGCCAGCCCCCGAGGACTCGCCCATGACCACCCTGCTTGCCGCCACTCCCTCAGTCTCCACCGCAGGGCGCAGCCCCGTGCCGCGGCCGCCGCGCCCTTCCTGGTTCCAGCTGCTGCTGTGGGCCGGTGTGCTGGCGCTGCTGGCCGGCTCGTGGAAGGGCGCCGACATGCGCCCACTCGACCTGTTCCGAGATGCCGGCAACATGGGCGAGTACCTGAGTGGCTTCCTGCCGCCCGACTTCAGCGAGTGGCGCATGTACCTCGACGAGCTCATCGTCACGCTGCAGATCGCCCTCTGGGGCACGGTGCTCGCCATCGTCTGCTCCGTGCCGCTGGCCCTGCTGGCCGCCGGCAACATCACACCCTGGTGGGTGCATCAGCCGGCGCGTCGTCTGCTCGATGCCTTCCGGTCCATCAACGAGATGGTGTTCGCGCTGCTGTTCGTCGTCGCCGTGGGCTTGGGCCCCTTCGCCGGCGTGCTCGCCCTGTGGGTGCACACCACGGGCACCCTCGCCAAGCTGTTCTCCGAGGCGGTCGAGGCGATCGACCCGCAGCCGGTGGAAGGCATCCGCGCCACCGGCGCCCATCCCATCGAGGAGATCCTCTACGGCGTGCTGCCCCAGGTCATGCCCCTGTGGATCTCCTACACCCTCTACCGCTTCGAGGCCAACGTCCGCTCCGCCTCGGTCGTTGGCATGGTCGGCGCCGGCGGCATCGGCATGGTGCTGTGGGAAGTGATCCGCGGCTTCCAGTACGCCCAGACCGCCGCGGTGCTGCTGATGCTGATGGCGAGTGTCTCGCTGATCGATCTGCTGTCCGCACGGTTGCGAGCCAGGTTGATCTGATCTCCCAGCTCGCTAGCTCGCCATTCCACGCTTTGCGGTCAGCTTCTTGAGCCAGAGCAGTAGACAATCGTCCCGTTCTGAAAAACTTGCCAAGAGGCTTATGAACGTATCAATGACCGATCGTTGGAGTGTCTTCACTGCGGCGCTTTGCACGCTGGCACTGGCGGGGTGCGCTACAACCGTTCCAACCGATTCGCTGCGTCGTGCAAGTGAGACGCGCAACATCACGTTCGACCAGGATTTCGTTTACGACATCTCGGCTGAGTCCGACTTGCCGAGGCCCGAAGCTGGGGCGGTGCGAGGACTCCTTGCCGGAACCTATGTCCCGGAGTTCGAAGACGACCGGGGCACCTATTACAGGGGGCAAGGAGATTGTGTGATCGTCAATTCGAACCCCGTGACGGCAGGCAAGCGTTTCGTGCAAGCAGGGGGTGTCTGGATCGAGCGCGGCAGCACCGTGCCTTCGTTCCGACTCTACCGCGACCTCAATGTCAACACGATGGTCGTGCAGCCGTTCAACCCGTCGTCAAGGGACGAATCCTGTAGCACTTTCAAACCGGTCCTCTCATTAGCGAGCCCCAGTGTGGAACTGCCACCGGACGGTGCGCCGTTTGAGCCTGGCGTAGGTACAGCGCTGGGTATGGGCGTCGTGCGGATGATCATTTCCCTCGACAAGGGCAAGCTCTTGCTCCTGCCTCAACCGTCTTCCGGCGTTCGGATCGACCAGCGCTTCTCGCAAACGAACCGTTGAGTCGCGAACTCGCAGGAGCGCGATTGCAAATCCGAGCCGTGAGCACGAATGCCTATGCAAGGAGAGAGACCCTTGCGCCTGTCTACCGCGATCTGCCCGAGTTTTCGGCGCGTGACCGACGGAAGGTTGCGCCAAGCTGGCGAGAATGCTCAGTCCAGGCGTCCGCTTGTTCCGGGATGCTAGGCTGCGCTCCCCATGTTTCAGTTCACCACGCCATGGACCTCCACGTAGTTCCCACCGAAGAGCGTCATTTGCCCGAGGTCTACCGTGTGATTGACGCGGTCGCCTCGGAGGGGAAGTACTTGGCGTTCGTTCGCGCTCCAGCTTGGGAGTCGTCCCTTGCGTTCTACAGAAGCTTGCTTGCGCAGGATTGCCCCTACGTGGTTGCCGTCGCTGAGTCGCGAGTGGTCGGGTGGTGCGATGTCGCGCCGCAGATGGGAGAGTCTCGTTCCCACATCGGCACGTTAGGCATCGGTCTTTTGAGCGAGTGGCGAGGACAAGGCCTTGGCCGACGCCTCATGGAGGCGGCCGTCGCCAAGAGCTGGACGCGTGGCTTTACCCGCATCGAACTCTCAGTGCGTGACGACAACGTTCGGGCAAAAGCGCTCTACGAGAAACTTGGCTTCGAGGTAGAGGGGCTTCGCCGGCGTGCCAGCGTCGTGAAAGAGGAGGTGCATGACGTGTGGGCCATGGCACTTCTCAAATGAGCCCGTGGCGCTCGAGGTTGGCGGGTCGACGCGACTGATCCAGCGGTTGGAAGAGGTGCCGCCCGGGCTCGCGCTCTGATCGGCGCCCAGTCGAGATGAAGGTGGTCTGAGCGCGGCTTGGAAGGTTCGCCAAGCCGGCGATCGACGCGCGAGCGACGGGGCCTTCAGGCCACCCGCCGCCCATCCCGATACACCTCCCGCACCCCCGGCATCCCATCGATCTCGATGACCCGCACCAGGTCCGCCTTGAGCCCGACCGCGATCTCGCCGCGGTCGTCGAGGCCGCAGGCGCGGGCGGGGGCGCGGGTGACGACGGCGACGGCTTCGGGGAGGGAGAAGCCGGCTTCGTCGCGCAGGCGCCATGCGGCTTGCAGGAGGCTTGAGGGGACGTAGTCGGAGGAGAGGGCGTCGAGCACGCCGGCGCGGGCGAGGTCCATCGCGGCGACGTTGCCGGAGTGGGAGCCGCCGCGCACGACGTTGGGCGCGCCCATGACGGTGCACAGGCCGCGGGCGCGGGCGTGGCGCGCGGCGTCGAGGGTGGTGGGGAACTCGCTCATGGAGGCGCCGAGCGAGACGGCTTCGTCGACATGGGCCAGCGTCGTGTCGTCGTGGGTGGCGAGCGCCACGCCGTGTTCGCGGGCGAAGGCGGTGAACCAGGCGCGGTTGGGCGTGGCGTACTGCGCCTGGCGTTCGGGCGCCACGCGCACTTCCTCCTCGAAGCGGGCGTCGCTCCAGCCCTTCTTGCCCGTGTAGTAGATGCGGGCGTGCTCGATGTCGGTCCACTGGCGCTGGCCGGGCGTGTGGTCCATCAGCGAGATGAGGCGCAGGCGGCGGTGCCGGGAGAACGGCTCGAAGAGGGCCTGGGCGTTGGGGGCCGGCAGCTCGCAGCGCACGTGGATGAGGTGGTCGGCGCGCAGGGCGCCTGCAGCCTCCAGGCGGTCGAGCACGTCCAGCAAGGCGCTCTGGTCGCGCGCCCGGAAGCCGTCGCCATAGGGGTCGCCCACGCCGATGGCGTCGAGCACCGTGGTGATGCCGGCGGAGGCCACTTCGGCATCGTGCGACTGGACGGCGGACTGCATGGGGAAGTAGACGCGCGGCCGCGGCATCACGTGCCGTTCGAGGTTGTCGGTGTGCATCTCGACCAGGCCGGGCAGCAGCAGGTCGCCGCCCAGGTCGACCGCGCCGGGGACGCCGGCCGGGCCGCTGCCGATGGCGGCGATGCGGCCGTTGCGCACGACCACGTGGCCGTGGCAGGTCTCATGGCCGAGCACCAGGCGGGCGTTGTCGAGGATCAGTTCGTCGGTCGATGCGTTCATGCCAGGTGCCTCACGTTCACGCTGCGGGTGGCGACGGCGTCGCGCACCTCTTCATCATGGAAGATGCCGACCACGGCGGCGCCGCGGGCCTTGGCCTCCTCGATCAATTCCACCACGACGCGCCGGCGGGCGCTGTCGAGCGAGGCCGTCGGCTCGTCCAGCAACAGCAGGGAGGCCGGCTCGATGAAGCCGCGGGCGATGTTCACGCGCTGTTGTTCACCTCCGGAGAACGTCGCGGGGGGCAGGTCCCACAGGCCCGAGGGCAGTTCGAGCCGGGCCAGCAGGGCCCGGGCCGCCTCGCGCGCTTCGACCAGCGCGGCATCCGCCGCGGCGCTGTCGGCCAGGTCGGCGCGGGCGTGCAGGCGGCGCTCGGCCACCACGTCGAGCGCGGGCACGCGGGGCACCACGCGAAGGAACTGGCTCACGTAGGCCATCTCGCGCCGACGCACCTGCAGCACCTGCTGCGGGGTGGCGTTGCACAGGTCAAGCGTGCTGCCGTCATCACGCTGCAGCAGCACCTCGCCGCCATCGGCGCCGTAGCTGCCGTGCAGGCATTTCATCAGGGTGGACTTTCCCTGGCCGGACGGGCCGACCAGCGCGACGCACTCGCCGGCCGCCACGTCGAGCGAGACGCCTTGCAGCACGGGCAGGCGCAGCCCGTCGCGCAGGTGCAGGGTGAAGGTCTTGTGCAGGCCGCGCACTTGCAGGCGAGCAGGGGTCGAGGCAGGCGCGGTCATGGCATCACCACCGAGGAAACAAGCAGTTGGGTGTAGGGATGTTGCGGGTCGTCGAGCACCCGATCGGTGAGGCCCTGCTCCACGATGCGGCCTTCACGCATGACGACCGTGCGGTGGGCCAGCAGGCGCGCCACGCCCAGGTCATGCGTCACGATGAGCGCGCACAGCTGCATGCGCGACACGAGCACGCGCACCAGGTCGAGCAGTCGCGCCTGCACCGAGACGTCGAGGCCCGAGGTCGGTTCGTCCATCAGGACGAGGCGCGGCCCCGTCACCAGGTTGCGGGCGATCTGCAGCCGCTGGCGCATGCCGCCGGAGAAGTCGCGCGGGTTGTCGTCCACGCGGGCCGGATCGAGCTCGACCCGCTGCATCCAGTCGCAGGCGCTCTGCCGCAGCGTGCCGTGGTGTCGCTCCCCGAGGGCCATCAGGCGCTCACCCACGTTGGCCCCCGCACTGACATTCATGCGCAGCCCCTCGGCCGCGTGCTGCTCGACGAAGCCCCACTCGGTGCGGGCCAGCGTGCGGCGTTCCCGCTCGGGGAGCGCGTGCACGTCCAGCCAGCGGCCGTCGGCCGCGCGGTAGTGCACGCGGCCGGCGGTGGGCGTGATGCGACCGGCGATGCAGTTGAGCAGCGTGCTCTTGCCCGAGCCCGATTCACCCACGATGGCCACCACCTCGCCGGCATGCAAGGCGAGCTGCGCGTCGCGCACGGCCCAGCGTTCGCTGACGCCGGGGTGCGGAAATCGATGCCCGAGCCCGTCAACCTGCAGCAGCGGTTCGGCGGCGCTCATCGCGTGCCTCCGAGCGGCACGACGAAGCTGAAGCCGTGGCGCTGGAAGCCGAGGCTGTCGTAGAAGGCATGCGCGGCCTCACGGCGTTCGTTGGACGACAGCGCCAGCTTGTAGCAACCGGCCGCCTGGGCCCGGTCCATGGCCTCGTGCACGAGGAGGCGGCCGACGCCCTTGCCCTGCATCGCGGGATGGACGGCGACGTCCTCCACCAGCGCCGCCGGCGCGGCGCGATGAGCGAGCAGCGGCAGCACGAACAGGGTGAGGGTGCCCACGGCCTGGCCTTGCGGGTCGACGGCGAGCAGCACCTGCGCGCCCGCCTTGCGCAGCGCAGACCAGTAGGTGGCGGCAGCCGCCGGATCGTTGTCGCCCGGGCGGTCAAGGCCGGCGGCTTCGTACAGCATCAGGAGGTCCGGGACGTCGCGTGCGGTGGCGTCGCGCAGATGGATGTCGGTGATGTTCATCGGGGAGCGTGTCCTTGCAAGTCCTGGGTCTCGCGGCAGTGGTCGGTGTCGGAGCAGGTCCACAGCGATTCACCCGAAGCGAGGGGCACTTCGTCGAGCCAGCTGCCGGTGCTGCCGCACAGCGCGCAGGCATGGGGTTGGGCGGCGACCTGGAACGGGTGGTCCTCGAAGTCGAGGCTGCGCACATCGGTGTAGGGCGGCACCGCGTACAGACGCTTCTCGCGGCCCGCGCCGAACAGCTGCAGCGCCGGCATGCGGTGCATCTTCGGGTTGTCGAAGCTCGGGATGGGCGAGGGCGACATCACGTAGCGGCCGTTCACCAGCACCGGGTGGTCATAACTGCCGTCGATGCGCCCCCAGTGGGTGACGTCCTCGTACAGCTTCACATGCATCAGGCCGTACTCGCGGTAGGCATGCAGGCGCGTGGCTTCCGCCCGGCGCGGTTCCAGCCGGTACAGCGGCTCCGGTTGGGGCACCTGGAACACGAGCACCTGGCCTTCGCGCAGCGGCGCCTCGGGGATGCGATGGCGCGTCTGGATGACCGTGGCGTCGCGGGTGCGCTCGGTGGTGGCCACGCCGGTGGTGCGGGCGAAGAAGTGGCGGATGTTCACCGCATTCGTGGTGTCGTCGGAGCCCTGGTCGATGACCTTCAGCACGTCGCCCTGGCCGAGCACGGCCGCCGTCACCTGGATGCCGCCCGTGCCCCAGCCATAGGCGAGCGGCATCTCGCGCGAGCCGAAGGGCACCTGGCAGCCCGGCACGGCCACCGCCTTCAGCAGCGCGCGGCGGATCATGCGCTTCGTGCCTTCGTCCAGGTAGGCGAAGTTGTAGCCGGCGGCGAGCGCCGGCTGGGAGGTGGTGTGGGCGTTCATGTGTCGGCGTCCTCGTCGACGGAAAGGGAAGCGGCGGGCAGGGGGCGCCCCTCGCGCAGCGCCCGCACCATCTGCAACTCCGACTCGAAGGTGACGTAGTGGGGCAGCTTCAGGTGCTGCACGAACCCGGAGGCCTCGATGTTGTCGCCGTGCGGCAGCGCGAACTCCTGTTGCTGTGCGGGGCTCGTGCGCTCCTCGTCGAACTCGTCCGCCCGCAGCACGCGATCGACGAGCGACATTGCCATGGCGCGCCGCTCTGCGTGCCCGAAGGCGATGCCCTGGCCGCGGGTGAACTGGGGCGGTGCACTGGCGCTGCCCACGAACTGGTTCACCATCTGGCATTCGGTCAGCTCGATCTCGCCGATCTCGATCGGAAAGCCGAGCTCGTCGGGCACGAGGCTCACCGGCACCGCACCATGGCGCACCTCGCCCACGAAGGGATGGGTGTTGGCATAGCCGCGCTGCGTGGAATAGGCGAGACCCAGCAACCAGCCTTCGTCCGCACGCGACAGCATCTGCAGCCGCGCGCTGCGGGGCAGCGGGTAGGCCGGCGGATCGCGGGTGATATCGGGCGGCTCGGGGTCACCGGCCGACGGCAGCGCCGGCTCGACCAGGCCCTCGGCCACGAGACGGCTCAGGGCCGGCTCGGCCTGGGCGTCCTCCTCCGGTGCGGCGACGGTCGGCGATGTCGCCGGCCCATGCCTGGGCGCGGTCGCCGCTGCATCCAGCAGGTTGAGGTCGAGCAGGCGCTGGGTGTAGTCGAAGGTGGGCCCGAGCAGCTGCCCACCCGGCAGGTCCTTGAAGATGGCCGACACCCGGCGTTGCACCCGCATGGCGGCGGTGTCGACCGGTTCGGTGAACCCGAAGCGGGGCAGGGTGGTGCGGTAGGCACGCAGCAGGAAGGCCGCCTCGATGGCATCGCCGCGCGCCTGCTTGAGGGCAAGCGCCGCCAGCTCGGGATCATGCAGAGAGCCCTCGGCCATGACCCGGTCGACCAGCAGGCCGAGCTGCTCGCGCACCTGCGCCACTTCCAGTTCGCGCAGGGCCGGGTCGCCCCGGCGGGCCTCCGCCAGCAAGTGCCAGGAGGCGGCGATGGCGGCTTCGCCCCCTTTGACGGCGATGTACATGATCAGTCCTCCAGCGTGAGGCGGGTCGAGCGGGGCAGGGCGACGACGCGCTCGCCGCAGGCGAGCACCAGGTCGGCGCCGCGGGGAAAATCGACTTCGCTGTTGATGCGGGCCTGCCAGAAGGGTGAGGCGATGCCGCAGCGGTCGAGCGTGTGAACCGTCTCGATCCCGGGGCCGCGCAGCGAGAGGCCTGCTCCGGCGCCCAGGGATGGCACGTCGATGAGCAGGGTGGCCGAGCGGTGCGGGGCCTCGTCCGTGCCGATGCGGGCCTCGGCCCAGAGCTGGGGCGTTGCGCTGGCCGCGGCCAGCATCAGCCAGTCGGCCTCGGCCGCGCGCTCCACCAGCTGGGCGCCGGCATGGAAGCGCAGCCATTGGGCGAGGCGTGGCGAACGCAGGCTGTCGTCGAGCCACAGCCGCACCTCGGCATCCACCACCGTGAGCAGTACGGCGGCGGCCGCGGGACTGATGCCGAGCCGGCCGAGGGTGCCGCAGGCCGTGGCGTCGATCGCCTCGATCCGGCCCGGCCTCGCCATGGCCTCCAGCAGGCGGCGGAACACCGACTGGGCGTCGTGGACCGGGTTCGCGAAGGCAGTCGGCAGGTCGGCCAGGGCCGCAGCGGCGTGCAGGTCATTCATCGCGTGCCTTCCGGTTGCAAGGTGTAGAACTGGACGCGACTGGTGTGCGCCCGTGCGGCATCGGCGGCACGCCGCTCGGCCAGCGCCCGTGCCAGCGGTGCGAGCACGGCCTGCGCCAGTTCGGGGTGCAGGGCCGGCCGCTGGAGCAGGGCGTCGAGCGAGGCGATCCACTCGGCCCGCTCGGCGTCTCGTCCCAGCACGTAGCCGACGCCGGCCGTCGCCTCACCATCGCGACCCGGGTGGCGCACGGCACAGCGGGTCACGGTGGCCTCGCCCACGTTGAAGCGGTCGCCGGTGTTGCCGATGCGGGCGCGTACCATGGCCAGACCGATCTCGGGCCGGCGTAGCCATTCGAAGCGGTGGTCCGCCAGCACGGGCGGGGCGTGGGCGGCCATGACCTGTCGAGGCGCTTGCGCCAGCAGCTGGAGCCAGGCCTGTCGAGGCCCGCCCGGGCTGAGCAGAGGGAGCGGAGAAGTGGTGTTCATCGCGATGTCATCTAGATGACTTTAGGATGCTGCCAGTATCAACTCGGTCCATGACACTTTATTGACCATGCAGCCATCGCTGGAGATGCCCGAAGACGCCGCCCTGGAACGGGTGCGTGCGCGACGCTGGGAGGCCATTGCGCAGGCCTTGCGCGAGGAGATCGTGACCGGGCGCTTCGCCCCGGGCGAACGCCTGCCCAACGAGACGGCGCTGGCCCAGCGCTTCGAGGTGAACCGGCACACCTTGCGCCAGGCCGTCCAGGCGCTGGTGCGCGAGGGGCACCTGCGGGTGGTGCATGGCAGCGGCACGTATGTGCGCGAGCTGGTGCTCGACTACGCGCTGCAGCGCCGCACCCGCATGAGCGAGAACGTGGCCCAGGCCGGCGAACGGGCGCAACGCGAACTGCTGGCCCACGAGCGCGCCTCTGCCGGCGAGTGGAGCGGCCCGCTCAAGGTGACGGCGACCAGCGAGGTCGAGTTGCTGTACACGCGTGCCTCGGTGCGTGGCCGACCGATCGGCATCAGCACCTCGGCCTTCCCGTGTCCGCGGCTGGCCGGCATGGGCGAGGCCTTCGTGGTCCACGGCGCCATCACGGCAGCGCTGCGGGCGCTCGGCATCGCCGACTATGTCCGCGTGCGCAGCACCATCTCCACCCGGCTGCCCACCGCTGCCGAGGCCGATGCGCTGGCCAGGCCGGTGACGCAACCGGTGCTGGTGGTGCAGTACATGAACGCCGACCTGAGCGGCGTGCCGGTCGAGGCGGGCACCACCCTCTTCGCCGCCGACGCGGTGCAGCTCACGGTGGACGCCGAGGGAGACCTCCGATGACCGCCCGCCACGCCGTCTACTGGGTGCCGGCCGAAGGTCACCCGCTCTGGCGCGCCGGCTGCAACTGGCTGGGCCGTGACCCGGCGGCGGGCACCCCGCCGGGCCGGGCCCCCTCGCACCGTGAAGAACCGTGGCGCTATGGTTTCCACGCCACCGTCAAGGCGCCCATGGCTTGGCGCGATGGCGCCGACGAGACCGCATGGATGGACGCGCTGGCCGCGCTCGCCGCTCGCCATGGCGACGCGACCATGCCGACGCTGTCGGTCACCTGGCTTCGCGACTTCATGGCCTTGTGTCCTGCCCCACCGCTTCCCGCACCGCTGATGGCGATGGCCGCCGACGCGGTGACCCGCCTCGACGTGTTCCGCGCGCCCGTCAGCCCCGAGGAGCGTTCGCGCCGCATCCGGGGGCTGGACGCCGAGGGCATTCGATTGTTCGACGAATGGGGCTACGCGCATGTGCTGTCCCGCTGGCAACCGCATCTCACCTTGAGCGACTCGATGCCCTACGCGGATGCGGCGCTGAAAGCCTCGCTGCAGGCCGAGGCGCAGCAGCACTTTGCCAGCGCACTGGCGGTGCCTCTCGGCCTCGGGGAGCTCGCGTGGTTCCGCGAACCCGCACCAGGCCGGCCTTTCGAACTGGTCCGGCGCTTCCCGCTCGGTGGCCCGGCGCCGTCGATTCAAGGCAGCGAGCGGCTCATCGTGGTGGTGGGGCCCTCAGGCGCCGGCAAGGACAGCCTGCTCAAGGCCTGGCGCGCCGGCCTGCCGCCCGGCACCGCACCGCTGCAGGTGCGCCGGGTGATCACGCGGCCGGCCGACCCCGGCGGCGAAGACCACGAGGCCGTCGATGTCGCCGCATTCGAGCGGCTCCGGCGTGCGGGCCAGCTGGCCTTCTGGTGGTCGGCGCACGGCTTGCACTACGGCGTGCGGCACACCGACCTTGCGCCGCTGGCCCAGGGCCGCTGGGTGGTGATGAACGGCTCGCGCGCGCACCTTACGGAGCTGAAAGACAGTGCGCCGGGCGCCCACGTCGTCCAGGTCACCGCACCGGCCGACGTGCTGGCAGCGCGGCTGGCGGCGCGGCAGCGTGAGAGCGCCGAGGCCGTGGCGGGTCGGCTCGGTCGCGAGGTGCAGACCGTGCCAGCCTCCCTAGTGGTGCCCAACCACGGCGACCTGGCCGAGGCGGTGGCTTGCCTGCACCGTTGGTGGGAGGGGCTCGTGCGCCGCGCGGCTTGACGAAGGGCGGGTGGGTCTGCCATCGTGCGGGCCTTTCCTGCCTCCCGCTTTCCCCTTCCGGTCCTTCGCACCCCTTCCCGCCATGCCGCATCTCACCGTCGAATACTCCGCCAACCTGACTGCCCTTGCACCGCGCGCACTGCTGTTGCGGCTCCACCAGGCGCTGGTCGACACCGGCCATGCCAAGGAACTCGACATCAAGGGCCGGGCCATCGCGTTCGACGACTTCCAGATCGGGACCGAGCCCGGGAACCGTGCCTTCGTGCACGTGAAGCTCTTGCTCCTCAGCGGTCGCACACCGGAGGTCAAGCGCGAGATCGTCGATCGGCTGCTGCAGGTGCTCCAGCAGGAGACCGACTGGCCAGAGGGCATGCTGGTGCAATGCGCGGTGGAACTGCGCGACATCGACCGCGCCGCATTCGCGTCGGGCCGCATCGGCGCCTGAGCGCCGCCTGCTACACCTGTTGGCGCTGCGTTACCGTCGCGGCGTCGGCCAAGGGGATGCTGCCGTCCGGACGTTCGTAGACCCCGATCATGTAGCCGCCGGCGAGCCCGTGATCACGCAGGGCTTCGAGCACCGCGCCCCGTCCCGGTGTGCCGCTGAGCGCCGCCCCTTCCTCCAGCGCAAACACCTGGAAGACATAGCGGTGCGGCCCGTGTCCGGGCGGTGGATCGGGCGGCAGCCAGCGTGCACGCAGCATGGAGTTGCGCCCTGGCGTGATGTCCGCCTGGGCATCGTGTCCCGGGCTGGGCAGCGCGCCGGCTGCGAGCGCGCCGTCGGCGCCCTCCAGGTCGACGACGATGGCGTGCACCAGCGGCTGTGGCGTTGGCGCGTCCGCGTCCTCGACGATGAGCACCACGGACGCCGCCTGCGCCGGAACGCCCGTCCACTGCAACGGCGGTGACAGGCCGACGCCATCGGCGGTGTAGTCGCTCGGGATCGGGCCGTGGTCGGTGAAGGCCAGGCTGCCGACCTGCAAGGCGCCCGCGCCCTGGCAAAGGTCCACCTGGTTGAAGGCGATCTTGTCGAGGCCGGCGCGTTGCTCTCGCAGCGCGTGGCCGACGGTGTCGGGAAGGTGTTCCAGCATGGCGGTGTTCATCCGTGGCAGACCTCCCATTAGCCGACATTGCGACGGTGCGCGTCATCCCGCATCGTCGCGACGGGATGTGGGAATGCTCCGACGGCACAATCGCGCCATGACGTTTCGTTCGCATGACCTCATCCTCTACGGCGCCACCGGCTTCGTGGGCCGCCAGACCGTCGCCTACCTGGCGCGCCACGGCGCCGGCCTGCGCTGGGCGCTTGCCGGTCGCGATGCCAAGCGGCTCGAAGCCGTGCGCGCCGCCGCCGGCCCCGGTGCCGCGCAGGCCGGCATCGTGGTCGCCGATGCGGCCGACGCGGCGGCGCTCGATGCACTGGCGAGCCAGGCGCGGGTCGTGCTCAGCACGGCCGGCCCGTTCGCCCTGTACGGCACGGCACTGGTGGACGCCTGCGTGCGCCATCGCACGCACTATGTCGACATCACCGGCGAGACACCCTGGGTGCGTTCGCTCATCGACCGCCACGACGCGCAGGCCCGCGAAGACGGCACCCGCATCATTCCCTGCTGCGGCTTCGATTCGGTGCCCTCCGACCTCGGCACCTGGCTGCTCACCCAAGGCATGCGCGACCGGTTCGCCGAGCCGTGCGCCGAAGTCAACGCCGCCTTCTCCATGCGGGGCGGCTTCAACGGCGGCACGGTGGCCTCCATGCTCAACCTCATGGACGCTGGCGAAGGCGAGCGGCTGGCCGACCCCTTCCTGCTGAACCCGGCCGGTACCTCCCCGGCAGACCCGGCACTGCATCGTGATCCGGCGCGCCCCCGCGTGCATACCGACTTCCGCGCCTGGGTCGGCCCCTTCCTCATGGGCCCCGTCAACACGCGGGTCGTCCGGCGCAGCGTCGCGCTGTTGCAGGCGCGCGGCGACACCGCCTGCGCACCGGGCTTTCGCTACCAGGAGTACCAGCGCTTCGGCCCGGGCCCCGCGGCCGGTGCCATGGCTTACGCGCTGGGCGGTGCCTTCGGGCTGATGCAGAGCCTGATGCGCCACCCCGCGGGCAGGCGCTTGGCCGCCCGCCTCGCGCCCAAGCCGGGCGAGGGGCCGAGCGAGGCGCAGATGGACAACGGCGGCTTCCGCTGTGAGCTGGTCGGCCACAGCCAGTCCGGGCGCCTGCTGCGGGCCCGTGTCGCGATGAAGGGCGATCCGGGCAACCGGGCCACCACGGTGTTCGTCTGCGAGTCGGCCCTGGCGCTCGCCCGCGACATCGACCAGTTGCCGCCCGACGGAGGGGTGCTCACGCCGGCCAGCGGCCTCGGACCCGTGCTGCTGCGCCGCCTGCGCGCGGCCGGCGCGACCATGGAGCTGTCGGCGGTCTGACTGGCTGCGGCCCGCTGCAGCAGCGCGGCGACGCGCGAATAAGCGGCCGCGCACACCGTCTGTTCCTTCCTTTGGCCCGACCGGCCCCGCCTGACAATTCCAGAGGGCCAGCACGCCGGCCACCTGCACGATGGGTGGATCAGAGCGACCTGCGGCCCGCCGGGGGGACAGGAGTCAGCGGTGGTTACGCGTGGAAATGGTTGGATGGCCGGAGCCCGTTCGGGTCTCGGCGTGTTGTGGTTGAGCGTGCTCGTGGCGTGCGGGGGAGGCGGAGGTGGCGGAGGTGGCAGTGATGTCGCCGCGCCAGCGCCGGTCGACACCGCGCCCGGGACGGACCCGGGTCGGGGGCCGTCAACGACGCCGAACCCTCCGGCGGACGGCTCTGCTCCTGCGCCTGCTCCTACTCCGGCTCCTGCTCCCGCGCCGGGACCTGCACCTGCGCCGGCGCCCGGGCCCGCACCGGCCCCGGACCCCGGCCCGGCACCCGCTCCCGCTCCCGCCGAACCGGGGCCGGTGTCGCCGGTGGACGCTGCCCGCTTCCTGGCCCAGGCCAGCTACGGCCCGACGGCCGCCGACATCCCTCGGGTGAGCGCCAGCGGCCCGGCCGTGTGGCTCGACGAACAGTTCGCCCAGCCGCAACAGCTCCATCGGCAGTACATGGACACGATGGCCGCCAACCTGGCCGCCAACGGGTCGACCGTGACGCCGAGCCATTTCCGCGAAAGCTATTGGCAGCAGGCCATCAACGGCCCTGACCAGTTGCGCCAGCGGGCGGCCTTCGCCTTGTCGCAGATCTTCGTCGTGTCCTTCGTCGAGCCGTCGCTCACCGCGCGTCCGCGCGGCGTGGCGTCGTACTACGACATGCTGGGCGAGCGTGCTTTCGGCAATTTCCGCGACCTGCTGGAAGGCGTGACGCTGCACCCGATGATGGGCGTGTACCTGAGCACCCTGCGCAACCAGAAGGAAGACCCGGTCACCGGCCGCAATGCCGACCAGAACTATGCCCGCGAGGTGATGCAGCTGTTCACGATCGGTCTGCATGAACTGAACGCGGACGGTACCCCCAAGCCCGGCCCGGTGGACACCTACAGCGATGCCGACATCGAAGGCCTCGCCAAGGTCTTCACCGGCTGGAGCTGGTACGCCGGCGCCAACCTCGCGGACCGCACCGACCGCCGTTTCCAGGGCCTCGACGGCCACCTGGAGCGCGACTGGCGGCCGATGCAGTCCTACGCGAAGTTCCATTCCACCAGCGAGAAGCGCTTCCTGGGCACGGTCATTTCGGCCAGTGGCACCTCGAACCCGGAGGCCGATCTGAAGGTGGCGCTCGACCGGCTGTTCCAGCACCCGAACGTCGGGCCGTTCATCGGTCGCCAGCTCATCCAGCGCATGGTCACGAGCAATCCGAGCCCGGCCTATGTGGCCCGCGTCGCGACGGCCTTTGCGGACAACGGACGCGGCGTGCGCGGCGACATGAAGGCCGTGTGGCGCGCCATCCTGCTCGATCCGGAGGCCCGCACCTACCAAAGTGGCAGCACGATATTCGGCAAGCCGCGCGAGCCGATCCTGCGCCTGTCGCACTTCCTGCGTGCCTTTGCGGCCAAGTCGACCAGCGGCCGCTTCACCGGCATCGGCGACACCGACCTGCAGTCGAGGTTGAGCCAGTCGGTGCTGCAGGCGCCGTCGGTCTTCAACTTCTACCGGCCGGGCTACACGCCGCCCAACAGCGCCGCGGCGGCCGCCGGTCTGGTGGCGCCCGAATGGCAGTTGGCCAACGAGGTGACCCTGGCCGGCTATGTGAACTACCTGCGTGCGGCCTGGCTCGTCGCCAACAGCAGCCGCGACGTGCAGCCGGACTTCAGCGCCGAGCTCGCCCTGGCACACGACGCCGGCGCGCTGGTCGACCGGCTCAACCTGGTGTTGATGTCCGGGCAGATGAGCGCCTCGCAGCGCCAGTTGATCGTCGGCGCCGTGAACGGCCGCAGCCTGCCTGCGCCGACGTCCACCAACCAGGCGTCGGTCGACGCCGCCCGGCGCGACCGAGTGTGCATCGCCATCCTGCTGACCATGGCCTCTCCCGAGTACATCATCCAGAAGTGAGCCCCATGACCTCCCACTCCGCATTCTCCGGCGCCTCGCGGCGCGAGTTCCTGCGCCGGGCCGCCGTCCTGTCGGGCTCGGTGGGGACGGGCGCATTGCCCTTCGCCATGAACCTGGCGGCGATGAACGCCGCGGCCGCCCAGTCCGGCGACTACAAGGCAATCGTCTGCCTGTTCCTGCATGGCGGCAACGACTCCGCCAACATGGTGCTGCCGACCGACACCGCGTCCTGGCAGGCCTACACCACGGTGCGTTCCACCGGCGCCGATCCGATCGCGCTCAAGGCGGTGGGCACGCCCCAGGACCTCACCGCACCCTGGGCCAGTCCGGCCGCGCTGGGTGGCGTGCTGCCCATCGAGCCGGGCTTCACCGCCTCACCCGAGAACGCATCGCGCAGCTTCGCGCTGCATCCGCAGATGAGTGCGGTGCAGTCGTTGTTCCGCGAGGGGCGGCTGGCCGTGGTGGCCAACGCCGGCCCGTTGATCCAGCCCGTCACCAAGGCGGAGGTGCGGGCCAAGTCCAAGCCGCTGCCGGCCAAGCTCGGTTCCCACAACGATCAGCAAAGCACCTGGCAGACCCTGGCCCCGGAAGGCGCCAAGTTCGGCTGGGGCGGGCGGCTGGGCGACATGCTGGCGTCGTCCAACAGCAGCACGGTGTTCACCAGCATCTCGGTCTCGGGGAACGTGCAGTTCCTCGCCGGACAGCAGGTGTACCAGTACCAGGTGGGCAGTGCCGGAGCGCTTCCGATCGAAGGCGTGGTGAACACCCTCTTCAATTCGCCGGCGGCGACGGCGGCGTACCGGTCGCTGCTGACCCAGGGCAATTCGCCGGATGCGCAACCGCACCTGCTGGCCCGCGAACATGCGGTGCTCGCCAAGCGCAGCATCGACGCGCAGGCCGCGTTCAATGCCGCCTTCGGCAACTCCACGGTGGCCGCGCCGTCTTCGTATTTCAGTCCCGCCACCCGCGGCTATGCCGCCAACCCGCTGGCCGCCCAGATGCGCACCGTGGCGCGCATCATCGGCGCGCGGGGCGGGCTGGGCGTGCGTCGCCAGGTGTTCTTCGTGAGCCTGGGCGGCTTCGACACGCACGACCTGCAGAACCGCTCGCACGCCGAGCGCATGACGCAGGTGTCGCATGCGCTCGCGTATTTCGACGGTGTGCTGGGCACGCTCGGCGTGCGCGACCAGGTGACGCTCTTCACCGCATCCGACTTCGGCCGCACCTTCGCCAGCAACGGCGACGGCACCGACCACGGCTGGGGTGCGCACCACTTCGTGTACGGCGGGGCGGTCAAGGGCGGCGAGATCTACGGGCGCTTCCCGCAGGTCGGCCTCAACCACGACGATGAAGTCGGCTCGGGCACCTTCCTGCCGGGCGTGTCGGTCGACCAGATCGGCGGCACCCTCGGCAGGTGGTTCGGGGCCAACGACAGCCAGCTCGACCTGGTGTTCCCCAACCTGCGCAACTTCCAGCGCGACCTGGGCTTCATGCGACCCGCCTGATCCCTGCGCGCGCCGAGCCGTCAGCGCGGCCGCGGCGCGTTCAGGCCGTCGGCGAGGTCAGCCGAAGCGCTCGTCCAGGCGCAGGTAGCGCCATTGTCCGGGCGGCAGGTCACCCAGCATCACCGAACCGATGCGCACCCGCTTGAGGCCGAGCACGTCCAGGCCCACGGCTTCGCACATGCGGCGGATCTGGCGCTTGCGGCCTTCGCGCAGCACGAAGCGCAGCTGGTCGTCGTTGACCCACTCGACCTGCGCCGGGCGCAGCTGCACGCCGTCGAGTTCCAGCCCATGGTTGAGCAGGGCCAGCGACTGCTGGGACAGCGGTTCGCCGTCGCGGCTCTTCACCCGAACGAGGTATTCCTTCTCGATCTCGCTGTCCTCGCCGATCAGCTGCTTGGCCACACGGCCGTCCTGCGTCAGCACGAGCAGGCCGGTGGAGTCGATGTCCAGGCGGCCGGCAGGTGCCAGGCTGCGCAGGTGCGAGAGCAGGAAGCGGATGCCCGATTGGTCCTCGCGCCACTGGTTCTCCGGCTTGACCAGCACATAGGCGGGCTCATAGCCATCCTCGGCCTGGCCGCTCACGTAGCCGACGGGCTTGTGGATGAGCACCGTCACGCGCTGGGCCTGCACGTGGCGCGCCTTCGCATCGATCGTGATCTGCTGGTCGGGCATGACCCGGGAGCCGAGTTCGGTGACCACCCGGCCGTCCACGCGCACCCAGCCCTTGGGGATCCACTCGTCGGCCTCGCGACGGGACGCAATGCCCATCTCGCTCATGCGCTTGGACAGGCGCATGCTGCCCGGAATCTCCGGATGCACCTGCTCGTCGTCGTCCTCGTCGTCATCGCGCCGCGAGCGCGCAGGCCCGTGCTGGCGCGGAGGCGGCGCGTGCCGATCGTCGCGCCCGAACGCGCTGTTGCGTCCGGACGGGCGCGGGCCGTGAGGCGCCGGCGCTTCGCGTCGCACCGGCGGCCGGCGCTCATCGCGCGCGGTCATCGGGCGGTCGTCGCGTCCGCTCATCGGGCGGTCATCGCGTCCGCGGGACGCGCGCTCGTCCGACCCGGGGCGGCGGTCGTCACGCCCACCGCGGGGCCCATCGCCCGACGGACCGAAGGCGCTGTTGCCACCCGCCGGGCGACCGGTGGGCCGGCCCATGGGGGCATCGCGACGCGCGGGCGGGCGGCGGTCCTCGTCGCGCGGGCCGTACCCGCTGGGACGTGAACGGGGGTCGTCTCGCATGTCCTGCCGCGGCCCGGCACTGCGAGCGCGGGCGGGATCGTCGGCTTGGCGACGCGGGCGCGGGGGGTCGTCGAAGCCGCGCGCGCGGGCGCGTTCATCGGGCCGCCCCTGTCCACGCGGGGCCTCCTCGCGTCCGCGGGGTGCGCCGGGCCGGTCGTTGCGCGGGCCGCGCCCGGGCGGGCCGTCCTCGCGGCTCATGAACCGGGGGGGCGGGTTGTCGCCGAACCGCTGGCGCAGCTGCTCCTGGTAGCGGGCCTCGCGCTCGGCGCGCTGGGCCTCCGCTTCGGCCAGGGTCGGGCGCGGCTTGCGCACTCCCGAGCCCGTGCCCCGCACCGGAGGGCGGTCGAGCGGGCGGTCGGAAGGGCGGCCCGCGGTGGCGGGCTTCTTGAGTTTGATCGTGGCCATGCGAGATTGGAACACGCGGCGCCGGGCGTGTGTTCAGCCGCGGGGATGGTGTGCCGCGTGCAAGGACTTCAGGCGCTCGCGGGCGACGTGGGTGTAGATCGTCGTGGTGGAGATGTCGGCGTGACCGAGCAGCATCTGTACCGCGCGCAGGTCGGCGCCGTGGTTGAGCAGGTGGGTGGCGAACGCATGGCGCAGGGTGTGCGGCGACAGCGGCACGAGCACGTGGGCCTGCAGTGCGTACTTCTTGACCAGCTGCCAGAACATCTGGCGCGTCATCGGGCCGCCGCGCGCCGTCACGAACAGCGCGTCGGTCGCCTGGCCCTTCAGGATCTCGGCCCGGGCCTCGGCGAGGTAGCGCTGCAGCCAGGCATGTGCCTCCTCGCCGAACGGCACGAGCCGTTCCTTGCTGCCTTTGCCCGTCACGCGCAGCACGCCTTCGTCGAGGCCGAGGTGAACCGACTTGAGCGTCACCAGTTCGCTCACGCGCAGGCCGCTCGCGTACATGAGTTCGAGCATGGTGCGGTCGCGCAGGCCCAGGGGCTGCGACACGTCGGGCGCATCGAGAAGTGCCACCACCTGCGCCTCGCTGAGCACCTTGGGAATGCGCGGCGCCTGCTTGGCCGCGAGCAGCTTCAACGTGGGGTCGGCCGTGACCAGGCGCTCGCGCAGCGCCCAGCGGAAGTAGCGCCGGAACACGGCGAGGCGCCGGTTGGCGCTGGTGGACTTGCGGCCCGCATGGTGCGCGACGGCGTGCTCACGCAGGTCGGACTCGGTGGTGTCGTCCAGCGAGCGGTCTTTCTCGCGGGCCAGCCACTGCGCGTAGAGAGTCAGGTCCCGGCGGTAGGCCGCCAGGGTGTTCGCCGCCAGGCCGTCCTCGATCCAGAGCGCATCGACGAAGCGGTCGATGGCGCCCTGGCTCTGTTGCAGCGGCGTGGCGGCCAAGCCCGGCTCAGTCGAGCGTCAGCTTCTGCGCGGCCACGACCTTCTTGTAGACCTCGTACTCGGCGGCGGTCTGGGCGGTGAACTGCTGCGGCGTGTTGCCCACGAGGATGGAACCGGTGGCCTCGATGCGCTGCTTGACCGTCGGGTCTTCCATCGTCTTCTTGACGGCGGCGTACACCTTGTCGACCACGTCCTTGGGCAGGTTCTTCGGGCCGTGGATGCCGTAGTAGGCCATGCGGTTCACCGGCTCCAGCCCCACTTCCTTGAACGTCGGCACGTTCGGCAGCACGGCCAGGCGCGTCGGCGCGGCCACGGCGATGGCGATGAGGCGGCCGTCCTTGATGAAGGGCAGGGCAGAGGGCAGGTTGTCGAAGATCATCGGGACCTGGCCGGCCACGGTGTCGTTGAGGGCGGGGCCCGCGCCGCGGTACGGGATGTGCGTCACGAAGGTCTGGGTCAGGCTCTTGTAGAGCTCGAACTGCATGTGGCCGATGCCGCCGGTGCCCGAGGTGGCGTACGAGTACTTGCCAGGGTGCTTCTTGAGTTCCGCGATGAAGCCCTTGTAGTCGCGGGCCGGGAAGCTCGGGTGCACCGCGATGACGTTCGGCGTGGCGGCCACGTTGGTGATCGACGTGAAGTCGGTCAGCGGGTTGTAGCCGATCTTGGGATTGATGGCGGGGTTCGACGCTGTCGTCGACACGGTCGCGATGCCCAGGGTGTGGCCGTCAGGCTGCGCACGGGCGATTTCGTTGGCGCCGATGGAACCACCGCCGCCCGCCTTGTTCTCGACGATCACCGTCTGGCCGAGCGGGCCGTTGAGCTTTTCGGCCAGCACGCGGGCGATGATGTCCGTGGTGCCGCCCGGGGCGAAGGGCACCACCAGGCGCACGTTCTTGGTCGGGTAGGTGGACTGGGCCCAGACACTGGTCGTGGCACCCAGCATGACGGCAGCGGCGGTGGCGACGAGGGTTCTGCGTTGCATGGCGAATCTCCTGGAATGAGGAAAGAGTCGGGGCTGGCACCCCTGCGGGCGCTGCAGTCTCCGGATCGTCGGAGTATCGCGCATGTGCCCGAGGCGGCAGGCCCCGGAAGGCCTGTGACGTGGCATGTTGCACGCGCCTTGGCGCTCGCGGGCTGTGGAAACTACGCAGCGTCGCGGCTGGCACACTTGCCGGATGTCCACCGCTTTGCTGCTGCTGCCCGACTTCCTGCTGATCGCCTGCGGCTTCTTCCTGTGCCGCTTCACGGCACTCGACCGCAGCGTGTGGGAAGCCGCCGAGCGGCTGGTGTACTACCTGCTGTTTCCCGTGCTGTTGTTCAACTCGGTGGTGCGCAGCCCGCTTCAGCCGGCTCAGACCATGAGCCTGACGGCCGCGGGGCTCACCACGCTGCTGTGCGGTGTGGCGCTCGCCTATGCGGTGCGCCTGTGGCCCGGCGTGGATGGCCGCCTGCATGCCTCCGGTGCACAGGTGTCGTTCCGCTTCAACTCCTTCATCGCACTGGCACTCGCGGAGCGACTCGGCGGGCCGACCGGCGTCGCCTGGATGGCCCTGCTCATGGCCTTCGGGGTGCCCATCTGCAACGTCGCGGCCGTGTGGCCGCTGGCGCGCCACGGTGGCCAGTCGTACGCCCGCGAGATCGTGCGCAACCCGCTGATCGTCGCCACCTTGCTCGGCCTGGCGGCCAACCTCGCCGGCGTGCGTTTTCCCGACGCCGTGAGCACCACCCTGCAGCGCATCGGCGTCGCGGCGCTGCCGGTCGGCCTGCTCGCGGTGGGGGCCGGCCTGCGGCTCGGCGGACTCAAGTCCGCCCCGGTGCTGGGCGCCACCTTCCTTGCCATTCGGCACGCCGTGCTGCCGATGATCGGCATCGGCCTGGCCATCGCCTTCGCGCTGCCGCCCGAGCAGCGGCTGGTGGTCGTGCTGTTCGCTGCCATGCCGACGGCCTCGAGCGCCTATGTGCTCGCGGCCCGCATGGGCGGCGACGGGCCCTTCGTGGCCGGTCTGGTGTCGCTCTCCATCCTCATCGGCATGGTGAGCATCCCGTGGTGGCTGGCCGTGCTCGGATGGGTGACCTGAGACCCTGATTGCCGCAGTCAGCGGCGCGGCGCGTGGCGCAGGGCCCAGTCGATGTGCTCGCGCACGAGTTCCGTGGCAGCCTCGCGCCGAGCGGCGAGGGCGTGCCGGATCTCGTCGTCCTGTTCCGGGGTCAAGACCTGGCGCAGCGCGTTGCCCAGACCCACGGCAATGTTGCGCTGCCATCGCTCGAAGCCGATGCGGCGGATGGGGCCGCCTTCGGTGTGGCGCAGGAAGTCGTCCTCGGTCCAGCGCCAGAGCGTCAGCAGGTCCGGGTGGGTGAGTGGCGCGCGGGCGTCGAAGTCGGGGAGGGTGCTGCGCTGGGCGAACTTGTTCCAGGGGCACACCAACTGGCAGTCGTCGCAGCCGTAGATGCGGTTGCCCATGAGCGGGCGAAGGTCCTCCGGGATGGCGCCGTCGTGCTCGATGGTGAGGTACGAGATGCAGCGGCGCGCGTCCACGCGGTACGGCGCCACGATCGCGCCCGTGGGGCAGACGTCGATGCAGGCGCGGCATTCGCCGCAGTGGGCGCTGACCGGTTCGGACAAGGGCAGCGGCAGGTCGACATAGATCTCGCCGAGGAAAAACATCGAGCCTGCCTCGCGGTGCAGGGTGAGGGTGTGCTTGCCGCGCCAGCCGATGCCGCTGCGCGACGCGAGCTCCACCTCCAGCACCGGCGCGGAGTCGGTGAAGACGCGGTAGCCGAGCGGGCCGACCTCGGCCGCCAGCTGGTCGGCGAGCTTCTGGAGCCGGTTGCGCAGCACCTTGTGGTAGTCCCGGCCGCGCGCGTAGAGCGAGACGCCGGCCGCCGTGGGCTCGTCGAGGCGCTGCCACTCGACGGCCTGCCAGCCGTCCGGCAAGTCGCGTGGCAGGTAGTCCATGCGCGCGGTGATGACGCGCACGGTGCCCGGCACCAGCTCGGCCGGACGGGCGCGACGCAGCCCGTGGGTGGCCATGTAGGCCATCGAACCGTGAAAGCCGTCCTGCAGCCAGGCCAAAAGACCCGGCTCGGCCGACGACAGATCCACATCGGCCACGCCGATCTGTGAAAATCCGAGCGCACGCGCCCAGCCCCGCAGCTGCTCGACCAGCGAGGCCTGGAGTTCCTTGTCTTCGATCCGGACGTCCGTCATTTGCCGATTCTAGAAACCCGCACGCAGCACTGGCCCGACGAGGGGGCATGCGCCGCCGCCGCCCGCGAGCTCGCAGCGCGCCCTGCGGTTGCGCAGGCCTACATCGAGTTGCACGGCACGCTGGGTGCCGGCAAGACAACCTTCGTTCGCCATCTGCTGCAGGCGCTCGGCGTGACGGGTCGGGTGAAGAGCCCCACCTACGCCGTGATGGAAGCCTATGAACCGGCGGGCCGCAAGGTCTGGCACTTCGACTTCTACCGCTTCAACGATCCCCAGGAATGGGAGGACGCCGGCTTTCGCGACGTGTTCGCAAGCGCCGGCCTCAAGCTCGCCGAATGGCCCGAGCAGGCCGCCGGCCTGCTGCCCGTGCCGGACCTGCGGATGGAACTCGTCCCGCTTTCCGGAGACGAACGCCGCGTGACCTATTCCGCCTGCACCCCCCTCGGCCTGGAGCTGCTGCCGTGAAGCGGCGCACCGCATTGCAGGCGCTCGGCAGCGTCGTGCTGAGCCTCGGCTCCGCCGAGATCGCCTTCGGCGCCTCGCTCGTGGCCGTGCGCGTCTGGCCCGCCGACGAGTACACCCGCGTGACGCTCGAGTCCGACACCGTGCTGTCCGTCAAGCACTTCATGGCGGACAACCCGCGCCGCCTCGTCATCGACATCGATGGCCTGGAGTTGAGCCCCGCGCTGCGCGAGCTCGTCGGGAAGGTCAAGTCGGACGACCCGTACATCGCCGGCGTGCGCGTGGGCCAGAACCAGCCCCGCGTCGTGCGCCTGGTGCTCGACCTGAAGCAGGCCACCGCACCGCAGCTCTTCACGCTCGACCCGGTGGCCGCCTACCAGCACCGGCTCGTGTTCGACCTGCACCCCGTGCAGGAGGTCGACCCGCTGCTGGCGCTCATCAGCGAGAAGCAGACGGCGGAGCAACAGGCCGCCGAGGCGGTGCAGGACGCGCTCGGCGAGTTCATCGGCAAGATGGGCCGGCCGCCGCTGCCGCGCCCACCGGGCGGGGCGGCCAGCAGCCCGGAACCGGCGGCATCCACGCCGCCCATGATGACGCCGCGCCCGCCGCCCACCACCCAGGAGCGCATCGACCGCCTCATCATCGTGGCCCTCGACCCCGGCCACGGCGGTGAAGACCCTGGCGCCATCGGCCCGAGCGGGCTGCGCGAGAAGGACGTGGTGCTGGCGGTGGCACTGAAGCTGCGCGACAGCCTGAACAAGATGCCCGGCATGCGCGCCATGCTCACCCGCGATGCCGACTTCTTCGTGCCCCTGCACGAACGCGTGCGCAAGGCGCGCCGCGTGCAAGCCGACCTCTTCGTCTCCATCCACGCCGACGCCTTCATGAAGCCCCAGGCCCGCGGCGCCTCGGTGTTCGCCCTTTCGCAAGGCGGCGCCACCAGCGCCGCGGCGCGCTGGATGGCCAACAAGGAGAATGCGGCCGACATCGTCGGCGGCGTGAACATCAAGGCCCGCGACGCCACCGTGATGCGCACCCTGCTCGACATGAGCACCGCCGCCCAGATCAAGGACAGCCTCAAGCTCGGCAACGAGGTGCTGGGCCAGATCGGCAAGGTGGGGCGCCTGCACAAGCGCAACGTCGAGCAGGCCGGATTCGCCGTGCTGAAGGCGCCCGACATCCCCTCCATCCTCGTCGAGACGGCGTTCATCTCGAATCCGGAGGAAGAGCAGAAGCTGCGGGACCCGGACTACCAGGCTGAACTGGTGGAGGCGCTCTCGGTCGGCATTCGACGGTACTTCGCGAAGAATCCGCCGCTGGCGCGCAATCGGCAGCTCTGAACTATTCGGTTGACGTTGGCTGTGCTTCGTTTGGCTGCTGAATCCACGGCCGGAGTTGTGCGAGGAAGGGCGTCAGGCGGAGAGCACCTTCAAGTCGGCCTTGCATTCGTCAACTGCAGAGCTCTGGTGTTCCTCAGCGCCTGCCTATCGAGCAGCCGCGCCGCAGCCACGGGCACGGATGGAAAAGCGCCTGACTGGCGGGCATGGACCCAACCCGGTCAATCGGGCTTGGGACTGGCCTGGTCGTCTCGGAAATCAATGCCCCGCAGACGGGGCGTGCATGGTACAACTCGGCGGCGCCGGGGGTAGTGCACTCCGCGCCGCGCCAGGTGATCGACCGCCGCTCAGCGCGACCCGCAGTGTCTTGCGGTCCTGTCTCATCGAAGGAACCTCCATGACCACGCCCTCCCTGCGCTCACTGACCGCTCGGCTTTTGCCCGCGGTCCTGCTGATCAGCGCGCTTGCCGCCACGGCGGCACCCATCACCACCATCGACCAGGCCAACCCGGGTCCCTTCACGGGCACCGGCGGCAACATCGCGCCAAACTCCTATGGTCAGTCCTTTACCGCGGGCCTGTCCGCAGTCGACGCCTTTGACTTTCTGTTGGGCGGATTCGAGGCGAACGTGGTGGTGCGCGTTCGCGACGGCCTCGCGGGTTTCGACGGGCTCAGCGGCAACATCCTGGCCGAGTCCGCCCCGGTACTCGTCGACAAGGCGGGCAGCTTCTGGTTCCACTTCGACCTCAACGAGCGCCTCGCCCTGAACCCGGGCCAGACCTACGTTGCCGAGCTCGCCATCCTCACAGGCTCCCTCGGCATCCGGATCACCACCGACAACTCATATGCTGGCGGTGAACTGCTGATCACCAACTTCGCAGCAGGCGAATTGCGCTCTGACTACGACATGGTGTTCCAGGAGGGGCTGCATTCACCCGTGCCCGAGCCTGCGAGCGCCTTGCTCATGATGCTGGGATTTGCCGGCATCGGCTGGGGCGTGCGACGTCGCGTGGGCTGATCCAGCGCGCTGCGCCGAGGCTGCGATCGTGGGGGCCGCGCATTTGTATAGACGTCCATAGGATTGCAAAGTGGCGGACCTGACCCCGACGCCCCCGGACTACTAGGCTGAACTGGTTGAGGCGCTCTCGGTGGGCATTCGACGGTACTTCGCGAAGAATCCGCCGCTGGCGCGCAATCGGCAGCTCTGAACGGGTCGTTCGGAGTTGCTGCTGCTCGGCCAAGGCGCTGTCGAACCCGCGGCTCAAGGCGTTCGAATGGCTGCGTCACGCCCGCGGATCCAGTCGGTCGCTGCAACGCACTGCCGCGGCCGAGCGCCGATGGACGGCATGTGTCGCCGCGCCAACCGGGACGGCAGGCGGGCACCTGAAAGGTCGATAGAACTGACCTGGAATTTCAGCGACCGGTGCTCGACGGGATCAAGGCCATGAAGCCGCGCGAGTGCGCAGCGATGCGTCGCTCCAGGTCGGCGTGGTCGGACGCCCCGGAGAGAAACTTCTCTTCTCGCTGATCCAAGGTCTCGGCAGTGAACATGAGGCGCAAGGCGCGGAGCAGGTAGCGGAACGTGGTCATGGCTTGAAGGGCTCGTGGCCCTTGTTGTGTCGAAATGGGGGTAAACCCTATATCGACATTGTCGCGACGGCCTTGAGCACTCATGCACTGAACAAGTCCGCAATCCCAGCCCAATTCGGAGCGGCGCATGGCCTTCCAATCGTTGCGATGCGGAGGCAATCGAGCGTTGCGACCTTCTTTCGTGGAGCGTGGCAGTCGGCCGCCAGTTTTTTCAGAGTCTGCGGTGGAACGCCCGTCGGGCTTGCGCCAGAATGCCGGTCGCAAACGCCAACAATACAAAAGGGGAGGGGCGATGCCATTCGCAGGTCTGGGGCTTCACGTCGTGTTCGCGTTGCTGTGCGCGATCCATGCCATCCGCACACGCCAGCAGATGTACTGGCTGTTCATCTTGTTCGCCTTCCCGCTGTTGGGCAGCCTCGTGTACCTCTTCGGGGTCTACCTGCCCAATTCCCGGATGGAGCGGGGTGCCCTGCGGGCCGTCTCGGCCGCAGCGCGAGCGCTGGATCCCACGCGTGAAGTGCGCGAAGCGCGCATCGCGCTGGACGAGGCGCCGACGGCTCAGAACCAGCTGCGCCTGGCGGCCGCACTGCTCGACACGGGTGATGCCGGTGAGGCGGCCGAGCGCTATGAGGCCTGCCTGCACGGCCCCTTCGCTTCGGACCCCGACATTCGCCTCGGCGCAGCACGCGCGTTCGTCGAATGCCAGCGCTATGTCGAGGCCCTGCGCCACCTCGAAGCCTTGCGAGCGGAGCGCCCCGACTTCCGCCCGGACGCGGTGGCCTTGCTCATCGCGCGTTCGTACGCGGGCACGTCGCGGGACGCCGAAGCCCGTGTGGCCTTCGATGCGGCCATCGAACAGCACGGCACGTATGAAGCCAAGGCGGAGTACGCCATCTGGTGCCTGGCCCGGGGCGAGACCGCCACGGCCGATCGGCTGACCGCGGACCTCGACAAGATCTCCGCACGATGGAACCCG
This sequence comes from Rhizobacter sp. LjRoot28, assembly GCF_964253025.1. Taxonomy (NCBI): domain Bacteria; kingdom Pseudomonadati; phylum Pseudomonadota; class Betaproteobacteria; order Burkholderiales; family Sphaerotilaceae; genus Rhizobacter; species Rhizobacter sp. LjRoot28. Next base: position 2,738,092 of record NZ_CAXUQC020000001.1, on the reverse strand, counting down.
CTCACCCGGGAGCTGAACGCTGCGGTGTCTCGGCGCTTGGGGGCCGCTCGGTCCTTGGCGATCAGGCAGCGCTGACCGCCCCCGCGGCGCGGGCCGATGCGGCGAAGCCGCGGTTCGCGTGGTGAAGGCCCTTTACTACGACCTGACGACCAGGCGGCGTCCCGCATGCAAGTCCGACGCGCGGATCGCTTTGAGTGCGCCTGAGTCAACGCCGGTCTGCGCAGAATTCTCAGGATGGTCCGCGGCCCCGAACTGGATCGTCGCGAAGCCGTGCACACTGTTGGACCGACGATGGGCCGTTACCGTCCCGTTGCTACCCTTCGGCATGTCGGATTAGCCGGCGAAAAGCGGTGGTTGTTTCCCCGATTTCAGTATTCGGCCGGGAGCCCTGATCCGCCTTTCAATCTCGAGATTGCCCATCGCTGCGGATTCTGAAATTCGTACTTCATTTCGCAAGATAAATCGGCATTGAGCTCAACCAGTGCTACCTTGAACGGACGGGCTGATTGAAGCGAATCGCATATCTGGCCGGCGATCCCGCACGCCCAATGGATGAAGGGCTTGTGAGCGATAACGTCGACGATTTCAACGCCACGCGAGCCGCCGAAATACGCCTTGACCTCGGTCGCGCCGGGTACATTCGCGATTCGAAGAAAAGCGTGCTGCCATGCCGAATCAATCGTTGACCTGGCTCGGTCGAAAGCTTTGACGAGCTCAACGGCACGCGCTGCCGCTTGTCGTATCCATCCTTGACACCCGTGCAGGTCCACAAGCAGCGAGGGTGGGAGTTGCTTGGTCGAGATCAGTCTAATGAAAGGGGGTCACTCTCCTGTCTCATACCCGTCCGCCACCTCGCTTGGCACACGCACCAGATCCGCCGTATCAGACACCCACTGATCTCGATCTCCGCGATACGTCTCCAGTCGCCCGCGCGCTTCGGTCGTCCAGCCCCCTTTCGCGGCCAGCTCGCACAGTAGGCTCAACCCGATGCGACGAAGCGCCCCGGACGGCTCGGCGCCCAGCGCGCTTTCCATCGCGGCAAGGTTTTGCACGCTTCGGCCAGCGGCGCACTGCGCCATCGAAGCGACCGCGTCGGCTACGACGCCCGGGTGCAGAAAGCCCTTGGCCTGCAATCGTCGAAGCAGATCCAGGGCCGGCTCCGGTGGCAGGACCGTGAGCGCCACCTGGACCGCTTGGCCAATGTGCCATCGTCGGTCAATCAGCGCGTCCACCAGTGGGGCGGCGGAGGTGCTCAGTTCCGCCGCGCCTTCGCGGCGGAGATGGCAGTATGCCGAGACGATGGCCGCGAGCGAATGGGGCCGCTGCACCGCGGCGAAAACAGCTGCCAACGCCTGGCCAGCCGTGCGGCCGTAGGTTGTGAGCAGGACCTGCGCCGCCAGTTGAACCAGCGCGGAGTCGACATCGCCAAGCAGCCCGACCAGGGCATCACGCAGGGACGACTCTCCTCTCGCTGGCGGCATCTGCACGAGGCGCTCCAGGGTTTCCTTCCGGATGAGCGCGTCGGCATGTCGAAGCAACAGGGCCATGTGCTGGCCCCAGGCGTGCTGGCCTTCGGGCGTCAATCCGACCTGGGGCACCCGGATCGTGGAACGTGCCAGCGCCGGAGGGCCGTCGAGCGCCGCGGTGCGAAAGCGCAGCCAGGTTTCCGGTCGGTGGAGGAAGCTCCAATAGGCGCGCAGCAGCGCGATCCGCACGTCCGGGTGCAGCGACGCATCCTCCTCGAACGCTCCGAGGAAGTCGTACGCTGCGTCGCTGCGCAGGTCGCCGACCAACCGGACGATCTCCTTGGCGACCGTGACCTTGTTCCGGGGCACCTGGCCGATCAGCCGAAGTGCCTCCGCAGCCGGCATGGCGACCACCGATTGCCGCAAGGCGTAGATCGCGACGCGGGCACGCGCATCGTCGAGCGCGGAGACCAGCGTGGGCACTCCACGCCCGCCGTCTGTGCGCCCGAGTGCTTCCAGTGCTTTGTCGCGCAGCGCCGCGTCCGGGGAGTCCAGGCGTGCGAGCCGAGCAATCGGATCCAGGGCGAGCGACGGCATGGCCGCGTATCGCTGGACAACGCCATAGAGTTCCCAGGCGTTCCGCTTGGAGCTGTTCAGGATCGCGAGCAGTGAGTCGCCATAGCGCTGCTGCTGAGCGGCGGTCCAACGCTCGAAGCCGCGCTCAAAGACAGGCAGAAAGGCCGCCTGGGCGGAGGAGAAGCGGCCGCTGAACTGGCGCGCGGTCAGGAACGGCGTCAAGAGGTCTTGCCGGTTCCAATGCAGGTGCTGCGCCACGGTGCCGATCGTGATCCAGCCGGGCTCGCGATCGAGCAAAGACGGGATCCATTCGTCTACCTGCTTCGGAGGGCCGATGTGCGCCAGTGCCTCGAGCCCCGATCGGGCGTCAATGGCACGGCCGTCCCGGGCAAGCGCGAACAGGAGATCGGTGAAGGACTCGACGGCCCTAGCCCGGCGACCGAACGCAAGGATCAACCGCACGGCGACGCCGCCCTGGTTGCGCTGGACCCAGGTCTCGAGCATCGGCATCAGCGGCGGTGCGACTTGCCGCATCTCCCGATCACTCATGCGCGATTCCCAATGGGACGCGCCGATCCTGCCAACGCCGCCCAGGCGCTCGACCAGGCGGGGCAAGGTGGTCGCGACGAAATCGGGGTGCTGGACGATGACCCCCATGAGCCACTGCACCGCGGCCGACATCGTCATGGACGAGCAGTCGCGTGCTCGAAGCGCCGCGTCAATCAGCGCAGTGAAGCTGGGCAAATGCCTCGCGTCCCAGCGCGAGACGGGCAGCGCCGCGAGTGTCGTGAACATCGTGAGCCGCACCGGATCCTGCTCGTTGTCACGAGCCATGCAGAATTCGAGCACGGCGTCCAAGCTCGCGGATTCGTAGCGGGCGGCGTGGACCACCGCAGCCACAGCCTGGGCGCGCAGTTCGCCGTCCGGCTGCGACAGGTACGGCCGCGCCAGTTGCGACGCCTCTGCAAACGGCAGGCAGCCGAGGTAAGCGACGCGCGTCATCGGCTCGGTCTCAAGGAGGCGTGCCGAGAAAGCACGGCGCGCTTCGGCCTGCCGCGTCTCCTGCGGCAAGGCGCGCACCAGCGAGATGGGCACCGCCCCGCTGGGCGCTCTCCACCCCTCACCGGCGACACCGTAGAGCGCCGCGCGCTGAACTGGGGTCAGCCGAGGGAATGCGGCCTGCAGGTTCCGCAGCGAGTCCGCCATTTGCAGCGAACATACGGTCTCGGGATCCAGCCTTTTCAGCACATTGACCGCTAAGTCGACACGCGCCGTTCCCCCGTGATTCAGGAGGATGCCGGCCACCGATTGTGGGAAGTAGGCGGCGTAGCGGGCCATGGGAAGCGTCGCGATCGGCATCCGGCCTGCGGCGGCCACGAGCAGCGTCAGTCCCGCGACGCGGTCCTGGCGTAACAGGCCCTGCAGCGCTGCCACGACTTTCATGCGGAGAACGTAAGAGACGGGCTCCGCTTCATCGAGTTCACGAAGTAGTACGTCCCGCACGTGCGCTGGCAGCCGCTGGGCCAGCGTCGCCCATCGCGACGGTGCGAGTGCTGCGAGTTCGTCCGTGCCCAGCCTTGCAGTGATGAACGCGTCACTGGTCCAGGGCAAAAGGTGCAAACGGTCCGCCTGCGACAGCTTTGATTCGAGCGCATCGTTGACATGGGCCCGGCCCGCCTTCCAGAGCCGCCAGGCCAGTGTCTGGCGACAGCGCGGCGCCAAATCAGGCATCCGCTTCAGCAACACGCCGTCGGGAACTATCCGCGTAGCAAGTCGGGCGGCGCGCAGGGCGAGGGACTGAGACGGATCGCACAGGAAGCTGGCCACGACGCCCGCGTCCTGCGACCCCGACGCGGCCATCAAGGCCAGCATCCGCTCGTAGTGGACCTCCGAGTCCGCCAACGTCTGCAGCGCTTGCGTCAGTCGATGATTCCGGGCCGACTGCCGTCCGAGCTCGATCATCCGGCGGAATCGCTGGTTGTGGCTGAGGGCGTCTACCTCGTCGACGATGTCCCTCGCAGTGGGCGCGGTCCAGGGGAACTTCATGGCGATGGAGGGTGTGGTCGGAATGGAATCGTAGGATACGCGTCGCCATGGACGGGCCGTCCGGACGGGCGACGAAACGAGCAAATGCAGGTGTTCACCAGCGGATTGGCTCACCGCAACTGCGATCGTGGGGATCCCGACAAGGTGCGCAAATGGCGCGCACACACATCGAATTGCACTGGCCCGAAAGGCATCCTTTGAGGCAGCGGTGCCGAGCAGCCTACTCCGGAGCGGCCTATCACGGCCGGCCGCTACTGGCCAGTTGCAGTCTTAGTCAAAGGCATCAGCGCGGGTACGCATTCGCTGTGCATACCGGTCACGGACGACAGCAGTTCTACCAAATCGCCCGCGTGGTTCTCACGCATGAACCGACTCCCGCAAAGCCCTGTTGAACGTTGCCAGCCAAACCACCGTTTCCGTTCGCGTTCAACGGCACCGCGGGCCGGCGGAACTGGGCAACCGGCCCCTCAGGCCACCAGCGCCGCGGCGCGCCGCTTGGCCTTCCACGCCCCGAACAACACCAGCAGCCCCGGGATGATGATCGCGGCCCAGATGATCTTGTCGAGGTTTTCCTTCACCCAGGGGATGTTGCCGAAGAGGTAGCCGGCCATCACGATGCCGCCGACCCAGAGGAGGGCGCCGACGACGTTGAAGAGGGTGAACTTGCTGCGCGTCATCTCGGCCACACCGGCCACGAAGGGGGCGAAGGTGCGCAGGAAGGGCATGAAGCGGGCGGCGATGATGGTGGCGCCGCCGTACTGCTCGTAGAAGGCGTGGGCCTGCTGGAAGGCGCGCTTGTTGAAGAAGCGGGAGTTCTCCCACTGGAACACCTTCGGGCCGAAGTGGCGGCCGATGCTGTAGTTGAGCTGGTCGCCCAGGATGGCCGCGACGATGAGCAGGCCGATGGCGATGGGCAGGCTCATGAGCCCGGCCCCGCACAGCGCACCCACCACGAAGAGCAGTGAATCGCCCGGGAGGAAGGGCATCACGACGAGCCCGGTCTCCACGAAGATGATGGCGAACAGCAGGGCGTACACCCAGGTGCCGTAGGTGGCCACGAAGTTGGCGAGGTGCACGTCGACGTGCAGGATGAAGTCGATGAGGAAGGCGGCGATATCCATGCGGCGCATTATCACGGCAGGGCGTGATGCCCGGATGAATCGCTCGGTGACCGACCCCCGGGTGAGGGGGCGGTGACGAGTTGGCATTCCCTCGTCGGTCGCGGGTCCCTGAGGCCGGTGGCCGCTCCCTACAATGATGGGATGAACGCCGTCCTGCAGCCGTCCGCACCGCGCCCGATCCGCGAGTTGCCCGATGAACTCATCAGCCAGATCGCCGCGGGCGAGGTGGTGGAGCGCCCCGCGTCGGTGGTGCGCGAGCTGGTCGACAACGCCCTCGACGCCGGCGCCACCGAGGTGGTGGTCAAGCTCGTGGGCGGCGGCGTGCGCAGCATCCTCATCGAGGACGACGGCCATGGCATCCCGGCAACCGACCTGCCGCTGGCCTTGCGCCGCCACGCCACCAGCAAGATCGGCTCGCTGAGCGACCTGGAAAGCGTGCTCACCATGGGGTTTCGCGGCGAGGCGCTGGCCGCGATCGCCTCCGTCGCCGAGGTGAGCATCTCCAGCCGCACGGGCGGTGCGCCGCATGCCCAGCGGCTGGATGCCCGCTCAGGGGAGCTGGCGCCGGCCGCCCGCGGGGTGGGCACGAGCGTGGAGGTGCGCGAGCTCTTCTTCAACACGCCGGCCCGCCGCAAGTTCCTCAAGAGCGACGCCACCGAGCTGGCTCACTGCGTCGACGCCGTGCGCCGCCACGCTTTGACGCGGCCCGATGTCGCCTTCGCGGTGTGGCACGAGGGCAAGCTCGTGCAGCAGTGGCGACGCGCGCCGCTCGACCAGCGGCTGAAGGACGTGCTCGGTGGCGACTTCGTCGAGCAGAGCCGGCCGGTCGACATGGTGCTCGGGCCGATGCGCGTGTCCGGCCGCGCCGGCATTCCGGCGGCCGCTCGGGCGCGGGCCGACCAGCAGTACGTCTATGTCAACGGCCGCTATGTGCGGGACAAGCTCATCGCGCACGGCATCCGGTCGGCGTATGAGGATGTGCTGCACGGTGGCCGGCAGCCGTCCTACGTGCTGTTCGTCGAGATCGCGCCCGACCGGGTGGACGTGAACGTGCATCCGACCAAGATCGAGGTGCGCTTCCGTGATTCGCGCGAGGTGCACCAGGCGATGCGCCGCGCCGTGGAGTCGGCGCTTGCCGCTTCGCAGGCGCTGGCAGGAGGCGCGCCCCTGACGACCACGCCGCTGCAGGTCTCGATGGAGGGCCCCGACGCCGTCCACGCGTTGGCCGCGGCCGACAACGACATGTGGGCGCGCGGACCGGCGCCCGTGGCGTACCGCGAGGCCTCGTCCGACCGACGCGACTTCCGGCCGGGGGTGCAGGTGGGGCTCGGGTTGCAACAGGCCGCGGTGCTCTTCGCCCAGGAACCGCCGGCCGCATGGCAGGCAGCCGCCAGCCGACCGGCCGCGGCGCCCGCAACGGCCTTGCCGACCGGCGACTGGCCGCTCGGCCGTGCGCTGGCCCAGGTGGGCGGGGTGTTCGTGCTCGCCGAGAACGACCAAGGCCTCGTCATCGTCGACATGCACGCGGCGCACGAACGCATCGTTTACGAGCGGCTGAAGGCGAGCCTGGGCGCAGCCGACATCGAGACGCAGCCGCTGCTGATCCCGGCCACCTTCTCGGCCACCGCCGAGGAGATCGCGACCGTGGAATCTCAGGGTGACAACCTTCGCCGCCTCGGCCTCGACATCTCCGCGCTGTCGGCCACCACGCTGGCCGTGCGGTCGCGGCCGGCCGCGCTGGACGGTGGCGACGTGGTGGAACTGGCACGCAGCGTCATCGCCGAGCTCGGCCAGTTCGACGCCACGAGCGTCATCGAGCGCGCCCAGCACGAGATCCTGTCGACGATGGCCTGCCATGGCGCCGTGCGCGCCAACCGCCAGTTGACGATCGACGAGATGAACGCGCTGCTGCGCGACATGGAACGCACCGAACGCGCCGACCAGTGCAACCACGGCCGGCCCACCTGGCGACAGCTCACGATGAAGGACCTGGACGGGCTCTTCTGGCGGGGGCGCTGAGCATGCCGGCCCGGCTGCGTGCGATCCAGGCCGACATCACGACGCTGGCGGTCGACGCCATCGTGAACGCCGCCAACAGCTCGCTGCTGGGCGGCGGCGGGGTGGACGGCGCCATTCATCGGGCAGCTGGCCCGGCCTTGCTGGCCGCCTGCCGCGACCTCGGTGGCTGTCCCACGGGAGATGCGCGCATCACGCCCGGCTTCAGGTTGCCGGCGCGGCACGTCATCCACACCGTGGGGCCGGTGTGGCACGGCGGCGCCCGCGGCGAGCCCGGCTTGCTGGCCGCCTGCTATCGGCGCTCGCTGGAACTGGCGGCGGCCCACGGTGTCCGCACGCTGGCCTTTCCTTCGATCAGCACCGGCGTGTACGGGTACCCCGTGAACGAGGCCGCCCACATCGCCGTGTCCACGGTCCGAAGTTTCGACGGACAGGGCGTGGTCGAGGTGACCTTCTGCTGCTTTTCCAAGCACGATCTCGAGGTGTACGAAGCGATCCTGGCGCGCACGGCCTGATCACCGGCCGCGTCCGTCGCCGGAGATGGATGCCCGGCACCTGCAAAGCCGCTTGACCATGCGGGTGGGCCGCATGGTGCACAGTGGGAGGGCTTCGCGCGCTGGACGCTGATGGCGCGCTTTCCTTCACCCGCAGGGCCGCCGCCAATGCCTACACGCTCTTCGCTCGCGCAATTCATGGGCCTCCTCGGCTGGCTGGCCGTGGTCTTCGTCGCGGCTGCCGCCGGCGCCGTCGCCTCCATGGACTCCAGCACCTTCTACGCGCAGCTCGTGCGCCCCGCCTGGGCGCCACCCGCATCCGCCTTCGGCCCGGTGTGGTCCGTCCTGTACCTGCTGATGGGCGTGGCGGCGTGGCTCGTCTGGCGGGCCCATGAGCGCGGGCCGCGCCGTGCGGCGCTGGCGCTGTTCCTGGTGCAACTGGCCGCGAATGCCTTGTGGACCTGGCTCTTCTTCGCGTGGCGGCTGGGCGCCCTGGCGTTCGCCGAGGTGCTGGTGCTGTGGGTGCTCATCGCCATCACCGCTGCGCTGTTCTGGCGGGTGAGGCGCGTGGCCGCCGTGCTGCTTCTGCCGTACCTCGCCTGGGTGACGCTGGCCTGCGCCCTGACCGGATCCGTGTGGCGGAACAACCCGGGACTGCTGTGATGAAGTCGGTTGCGCCTCCGCCAGCGGGCTCGACGTCCGGATGACCGTCATGCATGCAATCGACTTCCTGTGGAGCCGACTCGATTCACCGGGCCACGATGCGTGCCGGTTCGAAGCGTCCGCGAGGGCCTGCCGCTGGACGGGCATGGCCGCCTTCGCGGAATCCGATCTCGTGTGTCAGTTGCAGTACGAAGTGGTGGCCAGCCCGGCGTTCCGGTTCAGGCGTGCCTGGGTCGAGGGCCGCGTCGGCCCGAGAGCCGTGCGGCTCTCCTTCGAGTCGGACCGCCAATCCCGCTGGTGGGTCGACGGGCGCGAACGGCCCGCACTGGCCGGACTGATCGACCTCGACCTCGGCTTCACCCCGGCCACCAACATGCTGTCGATCCGCAGGCTCGGCCTCGCCATCGGCGAGCACGCCGAGGTGCAGACCGTCTACCTCGACATCCCGAGCCTGCGCGTGCAGCGCCTGCCGCAGCGCTACCAGCGCCTCACCGACACCACGTATGCCTACGAGTCACCCGTGCATGACTACCGGGCCGTGCTGCAGGTGACGGCGGAGGGGGCCGTCTCGGCGTATCCGGGCGTGTTTGCGCTGCAGCGTCCGGCGTGAAGCGGGTGCGTGACGCCGCTGCAAGAGCGCTGCGCAGGCGTGGGCATGCACCGGGGATCGGCGCACATCAACCGGGTTGAGGGTCCTTCGGCGGCGTCCAGCGATGCCGACGGTCGCAGACGTCCACCGGGTCAACGAACTCCGCGCCCGCGTGATAGCCATGGATGGCGGTCCGCAGGGTCCGGTAGAGCTCGCCGTCCGGCGACCGGCAGGCCACGTCGGCGAACTTCGTCAGGTTGTGCATGCTGGAGGGGTAACGCCGCATCAGGTCCTCGTAGCCCGCCTTGAGTTTGGTCCACGAAGGATTGCGTCCGGGCTCGTTGACGAACGGCAGGTTCTGACGATAGTCCACGAGCCAGTAGAGGCGCGCGTACATGCCCATGCCTTCGAAGGCCCGGGTCTGTTCGGCGACCCGTTGCGCAAAGCGTTCGTAGGCTGCCGCACTCCCACCCCACCTCGGCTGGTAGTGCCTCGCCATGGCGAAGTGGATGGCGTGATACTCACCGTGCTGCTTCACCGCTTCCTCGTACAAGGCGACGAGGCGAGCCTCCGGTGCGCCGGTCTCGGTCAACAGGTCCAACCGCAATGCATACGGTGCTGCACACGAACCCGACGTGAGCACTTCGGATTCTGCAGCCGCCACCGCCTTGGCCATCCGCTCGCGAAAGAGCTCCCAACCTTCGGGCGCCACGGTCGAGGCGTAGCCCTCTCCCCGGGCGTGCCACGCGTAGATGTGCCAGTAGGTCGCTTCGGCGAACGCCGCCGCGGCTGATCCCGGTCGTGCCGCCTGCCATGCCTTGATGGCCTTCAGGTCGCGCGCCCAGTTGTTCCAGGCCACGAAGTTGTCGCGCAGCCCTTGGCCGTACTGCGTGAGCTTCCAGCGGCCGTCGGGAAATCGGTCCTTTCCGGTGCACCACTGCTCGTAGAGGGCATCGAGCTTGGCGTAGTCCCGCGCGTTGTAGGCCTGCTGCACAAGCCCGGCGCCCTCGTGGAAGAACAAGGTCGAGTCCGAGCAGGGGACACGCTTTTCGAGATCGATGTTCGTACAGGTCACCTCGTTCTCGACCATGACGGGCGGCGAGGCGATGGCAATCTGGGCCGAGACGGAAGTCCCGGTCAGCGCGGCGAGGAGGAGGGCTGCGATGCGGTGTTTCATGGTGGCAGGCATGGGCGTTTGGCGGGTCAGCTTGCTGGGGTGGACACAGCCAGCGTGTGTCGACACGCGCCGCGCTGCGGCGTGCGGTACGCTGGCCGAGTGAAGACGACGACCGCTGCCCGGCCTCCGGCCGAGCATCGGGCTTTTGTCATTCGACCCTTTGTACGACGGTCAAGGTGGTGCGGTAGGCACCGGCCGCCACCAGCACCGAGCCGCTGCGCGTGCCCACGGCGCCCGGCGCAAGCGTGATGGTGAACATCCGCGGCCGGACGTTGGTCACGGTGATCCAGCTGTCGGACGGTGTGGCCGTGTAGGCGGACACGTCTGACGGCAGGCTCACGGAAACATCGAATGGCGAGGACGCTGTTGCAGGCGGCAGGACGGCGGTGTATTCGTTCGGGAGAATGGAGATGTCGCTGTACACCTGGAAGCTGTAGTCGATCGTCTGCGGCGACCCCGCGTACTGCGTGGCGCAATCGATCACCGGACAGGCCTTCAGGACCAATGTGCCGGTGTAGGTGCCGACGGCGAGGCCGTCCGCCGGCACGATGGACGCAGTGGCAGTCGATGCAACGGGATCGACGACGATGCTCACTCGCAAGATGTTCGGATCGGGTTGCCCGGACGGCGTGACGGCCAGGATGTACAGCGAGCTGGCAGTGCCCCGCCCGGTGAAGACCACAGCCGGGCTCGACCGGGTGCCTTCAAGCAGCGAGTACCGCCACGACACGGACGTCTTGTCGACGCTCACGGTCAGGCGGTTGTCTTTCGGTGCTTCGTGGGTGTCATTGTCGCTGCCGCCGCCGCATGCAGCCAGCGCGATGATTGACGATGCGGCAAGTGCGCCGAGCCCTGCTCTGATGAACATGAGATCCCTCCCTGGGTTGCGTTGTCGAGCCTGCGCTCGCGTGCGCGGTTCAATTCGTTCGAGCGGCAAGGAGAGCGCCGCCAGGAGGGATCGAACCGTCGCAGACGCAAGGCGGCCGGTTGTTGTGCGGGGCAGTGTAGCCGCCGACCCGTGCGGTGTGCCGTGGCGCGAAGCAAACGATACCGGCTCGAGACTTTGCTCACGACAAGGCCACCCGCGCTCGGCTCGCGGCCCGCGTCGATGAGAGCCGCATCCGAACGTGGCGCCGCGCGCTGGAGGGCTTTGGATCAGGGCGCCGTAAGCGCAGCGGGGTCAGGCCTGCCATCTTGCACGGCAGCAACCTCCGCCCCGCACGGGGTCTGCGCCGCAGACCTCGCCATAACGCCCGCCCGATGCGGCGACGCCGTCAATTCCACCGCCACGTCCAGATCACATCCACCGCGCTGTCCTCACCGCTCTGCGCCCGCAAGGTGAAGCGACGTGCCGCGCGATAGATGAGTTGCCATGAACCGGCGGCGGCGTTCAGGCCTGTTTCGTAGGCGACGAACCAGCGCTTGGACAGCTGCTTGCCGAGGGTGACGACCGTGTCGCTGAGTTCGCCGGACTCGCCGCGGGCGACCGACAGCTGGTCGAGCCCGAGCTTCTTCAAAGTGCCGCCTGAAGGGTTGCTGCGCTCGCCGGCCAGCAGGGCGAGTGCGGCGCGCTGCAGCAGCGCCGTCTCGGCGCGGCCCATGCCCTCGGGTTCGCGGCCGGTCACGATCCAGGAAAGCTTCTCCATCTCGCTCATCTCCGGCTCGCTGTAGAGCCGCACCCGCGGGTCGGCTGCGCTGCCTTGCACGGCCACGCCGACGCGCACGTCGATGTCGGGCCGCACGGCGAGGATGTCGAGGCGCGGTGTGGCGACGTCTCCATTGAAGGTGATGATGCCGCGCTCGATGGCGAGGTTCTGGCCGTAGGCGGTGTAGGTGCCTTCGTCGGTGCGCAGCCGCCCGTTGACGGCCAGTTCGCCGCCCGGCGTGGTGATGTTCAGGCGGCCCTTCAGCAAGGTGTCGAGTCCGCGGCCGCGCAGGCGCAGGTCCTGGCCGAGGTCGACCGCGATCTGCACGTCTGCGCGGGCCAGCGCGCCGGGCGGGGCGTCGTCCGGGGAGGTCGGTGTGGTCCGGCTGTTCACGTCGATGACCGATACGTCCTCGTCGAGCGCGGGCGCGTCCGCCTGCGAGATGTCGATGCGGCCCTCGTCGACGGTGAACCGGCCGTCCACGTCGATGTCGTTCGCCGTCATGGCCAGGGTGGCGTCGCCGCTCAGGACCACGCGGCGATCGACGCGGCCGAGCGCGAGCAGGCGCTCCGCCTTGACCTGCAGCCGCGCCTGGGGGCTTGCCCCGAACTGGGCGCCGCCCTGGGCCACGAGCGTGCCATCGCCGCCGCGGAAGATCAGGCGCTCGAGGGTGGCGCGCTCGCCTTCCAGCGACAGGGCCATCTCGCCACCGCTCAGCTTCACGCCCTCGAGCAGGTGCGCCACCTCCAGGCCGCTGCCCGTAACGCGTCCACGGTATTCGGGTGCACCGAGCCGGCCGTCGAGCCGCGCGTCGGCCTGCAGGCGGCCGCCGATGCGCCAGCCGGCGGGAAGCCAGGCACGGAGCGCCGCGAGGTCGGCCGCGCGAAGCTGCAGCGTGCCAGCCAGCGGTGCGTCCGGACCGGGGAACACGGCGGCCGGGTCGGCGCGCAGGGTCTGCTGGCCGGCAAGCTCCAGGCCGCCGCCGCGGACGGCCTCGGTCAGCGCCCAGGCGCCGTTGCGCGCGGTGGCCGCGAGGCGCAGTTCGGTGAGGTTGAGGTCGCGGACACCGGCCGCGTCGGCCAGGCGCAGGTCACCGCCTTGGCGTTGCAGGACGATGTCGGCATTGAAACCCTCGGCGCTCGTGGCCTTGATATGCCCCCCGACCCGCAGGTCCCCGGACCAGCCCATGTGCGGCTGCAGACGGGCCAGCCACGGTGCCACGGGCAGTGGATCGAGCTGGGCGTCCAGTTCGACCCGCGGTGGGGCCTCGCCCGCGCCGGCGGCAAAGTTCGCCTGTTTCCAGCGCAGCGTGGCGCCGAGCAGTTGGGCCGAATTCGGCGCGAGGGCGGCCTGGGCGAGTTCGCCCGCCGGTCCGAAGCGCAGCGTCGCCTCGAGCTGGCGTGCATCCACCCAAGGCGTCGATCCGTCGGTCGGGGGCGCCGCGCGAATCTGGTCGAAACGGCCCCGCCACTCGCCGCCTCCCGGGCTGGCCGGCGTCCACCCGCCCGTGCCCTGCAGCGCGAGGCGACCGCCGCGGGCTGGAGCCTGCCCCTGCGACAAGGCCGCGTCCGTCCACGCCGGGGGGCGCAGCGGGCTGGTGGCCAGCAGGCTCATGCGGTGCTGCCGCAGGCTGCCGTCGACCTCGGCCTCCAGGCGGTCCAGACGCTGCTCGCCGCGCGCGAGCGTCGCGGCCCGCAGCGAGAGCTTGAGCGGCGCAGCCGGATCGGCCGGTGCGGCCGTCCATTCGGCGTGCGCGGTGCCGAGGCGCCAGCTGCCGCCGTCGATTCGCTCGGCGCGCACCTCACCCTGCGTGCGCAGCGCCGGCCACTCGCCTGCGGCATTGGCCTTGGCCTGCAACGTGCCGCTGCGCGGCGCCCAGGTGTCTGCACCGGGGATCAGGTTGAAGAGCGGACGCAGGGCCGCCAGGGCCGGCGCGTCGATGTCCACCTCGCCGCGGTCGGCTTTCGGGTCGGCCGCGATGGCGAGCGCCGCGGCGGCCCGGGCGCTGCCCGCGCCCACCTTCGCGTCGAGGCGCGCGCTGCGGTCCGCCGCTTTGAATGCCAGGTCGGCGCGCAAGGGCACGCCGGCCAGCCGGCTGTCACGCAGGGTCACGGTGGCATCGCCGGTCAGGGCGATCAGGGAGTCGCGCAGCGGCACCGCGCTGGCAGGGGGTGAGGCGGCCGAGGGAGAGGCGCGTGCGGGCAGGGGTGCGCCGGAGGCCGCGGCCGATGCGGGCGCCGGCGCCGCGACCGCCGTCGGCGGCACCGCGAGGCCCACCTGCCAGTCGCCGTTCAAGGCATGCGGCCCGCGCTGCCAGGCGGTCGCCTCGCCGGGCCCGGTCCACCAGTCGGACGGATCGAAGCGCGTGAGGCGGCCCTTGCTGCGGGCGCGCCAGGTGCCGGCTGCTTCCCGCTGCACATCGGCCTCGAATTCGGCCTGTGCCGAGCCGGCCGCCAGCAACCCACGCAGATCGCGCGCGTGGAGACTGCCGTCCGTGGGCAGGGCGAGAACGCCATCGAGCCGAACCTGCACCGGCTGGTTGGCGCGGCGGCGCAGGGTGCCGCGCAGGTCGGTCTTCAGCGTGGCGGTCAGCCCGGTGGCCGCCGCGTCGGGCGAGGCGCTGCCGGGCACGGGCAAGCCGTCCACGCGCAATTGCAGCGGGCCGCTGAGGCGCGCCGGCGTGGCAGCTTCATGGAGTTGGCCGACTTCCACGTCGGCCAGGGCCAGGTCCAGCGTCAGCGTCGTCTGCTGCCAACGCCCTCCGCCGTTGACGCGGCCGGCGGGCCGCGCGCCGTGCAGCTGCACGTCGAGGGCCGCGATGTCGAGCCGCGAGAGGTCGGACGGGTTGCCTTGCACCACGGCTTGCACTTCGGCCAGCGGCAGGCGCAGCGCACTCCAGGGGCCGGGCAGGCCGTTGCTCAGGTCCAGCCTCACGCCGGTGGGCTGGCGCCCGCCGTCGCCCTCGACCGTTGCGGTGCCGGTGAGGCGCGTGGCCGGCAGGCCGGCCGACAAGGTCGACAGGTCGAGGTCACGGGTGCTTGCCGCCAAAGCCACGACGGGCCAGGCGTCGAAGGGCGCGAGCGTGGCATTGGCCTGCAATTGCGCGCCGGCACCGGCATCCAGCCGGGCGCGCAACTGCGGCCGCGGCAAGGTGCCGGACAGGTCGACCTGTGCCTGCAAGGGTTGGCTCGCGCCGGGCAGGCTCGCCACCGTGACGATGCCGGCGAGGGCCATGTCCTGGGTGGTGCGAAGCGTCATCCGGACGTCGGCTTGTCGTTGCGCCATGCGGGCCGACAGCCGGTGCACCCGGTGCAGGCCGCCATCTTCGGCACCCAGGTGGACATCCGCCCGGAGCGACTCGATCGGTGGCAGATCATTGAACTGGACCGTCTCGACGGCCAGGCCCCGGACATCGAGTTCGAGCGGCAGGCGCACGTTGTCGGGTGCGCCCTGACGTGCCGCGGCGGGCTGTGGGTCGGGTCGGGTTTGCACCGTCACCCGCCGCGCGCGCGGCTCCACGAGGGTGATGCCCACGAAGGCGCCTGCATGAGGCCGAAGCTGCCACTGAAGGTCGCGCCAGCTGATGGCTTCCGCGGTGACCGTCATGGTGGCCGACGTCCAGGTCATGCGGTCAGCGGAGAACGCGCCGCCGTCCGGACGGCCCTGCATGCCGCTGAACGCCAGGCCCGGGACCTGGCGCAAGGCCCAGTCGACGCCGGTGTCCGTCTTGAGCCAGACGATGCCGGCACCCACCGCCACCGCCACGACGCCCAGCACGCCGAGCGTGCCCACGAGCCACCGGCGGCGGGGTCGCGAAGGTGGAGGTGAAGTGGTCGCCACGGCCGCGCTCAAAAGGTGACGCCCACGTTCAGGTGCAGCCGGAACTTGCGCACCTCTTCACCGTAGGCCACGTCGAGGCTGACCGGGCCGATGGGGCTGCGGTAGCGCAGACCCACGCCGGCGCCCACCGCCGGGTCCAGGTCGCTGAAGCGCTCGGCGGCGCGGCCGGCATCCACGAAGGCGGCGCCCCACAGCTCGGGCATGCGGGCCAGCAGCGGGCGCGCCACCTCCACGCTGCTTGTGAAGACGACCCGCCCGCCGGTATCGACCCCGTTGACCTGTGGCGTGAGCGATCGGAAGGCGTAGCCGCGCACGGAGTTGTCACCGCCCGCGCGAAAGCGCATGGACTCCGGCACCGAGACATCGTCGCGCGAAAACACCTGGCCGAGTTCGATGCGAGCCTGGCTGAACCACCGGTTGCCGAGTGGCCAGTAGCCCCGGTAGCGGCCATACAGCCGCGAGAACGGGCCACGCGCGCCCGGCTCCGATTCAGCCACGCCGGCACCGACCTGGCCCACCCAGACATGGCCGCGCGTGGGCAGCAGCGGGTCGTCGACATCGCGCCAGATGCCGTGATAGTGGAGACCAAGCGCGTTCGCCTGCTCACGGCCTGCGGGCCCGCGAGTCAACGAGCGCTCGAACTCGAGGAACACCAGCCGATCGATGGCGCGGGTATCCTGCGCGCGACCGATGCGGGCCCGTCCGGACACGACGGTGTCGGTGTCGGACTCGATGCGCTCCGCCGCGCCGCCGACGAGGTTGCGCCACAACCCCGGGAGGGTGTGGGTGCTGAGTTCGCCTTGCCACGAATTGCGCAGCTGCGACAACTCGAAGTTGTTGCGGGCAATGGCGGCCCAACCGAAGGGACGGCGATGAACGTGTTCCACCGTGCCGCGCACGCCCACGTCGGCGCTCACGCCGATGCCGAAGGTGGCCTCCTGCAGCTTGCGCTCGCGCACCCGCACGTCCACCACGGCGGCCCCCGGGTCGGCGGCGTCGGGCTGCACGATCACCGTGGCCCGGTCGAAGAGGTTGGTGTTCTGCAGCCGCTCCTGGAAGTCCAGCAACAGGGATTCGGTGGCAATGGTGCCGGGGTCGAAGTCGGCAACGTTGCGGATCGTCTCTTCGTCGTGCGCCTGCAGGCCGCGGATGCGCAAGGAACCGGTGCGGTACAGCGGCCCGCTGTCGGCGACGAGCGACAGCTCGGCCCGCTGACGTTCGCCGTCGATGCGTGCCGCGGTCTCCTGCCATTCAGCGGCCAGGTAGCCTTGTGCGCGCAGCTGCGCGAGCGCGTCACGCTTGCCGCCGCTCCAGAGCGGGTTGCGAAAGGGCGCGCCCGGGGGCAGGGGCCAGTTCTCACGCAGGGCTTGCGTGGCCGTGGCGGCGTGTGCATCGCCTCGGGCGGCCGACTCGGCCAGCGGGCCCTCGGCCCGGATGCTGACCTCGCCGACGTGGACCCGGGCCCCCGGCTCGACGCGCACCCGCACGACCGGCCGTTCGCCCGGCACCCGCTCCACCTGAATGGTCGGATTGAAGTAGCCCTCGGTCTTCAGCAGCTCACGGGCTTGCGCCGGCGTGGCCGCCACGAGCCGCGCAAGCTCGGTCTCGTCGAGCGCCGCGTCGGGCGCGATGACCCCCAGCCGTGCCACGTCGAGGTGGGTGGACAGCAGTTCGTCGAGGGGGCGCGGTGCTTCGACCTGCAGCTTCACGGGCGTTGGCGGGGGAGGGGACCCCTCCTTCCGGTCGTCGTCGCGTGTGGCGCAACCCACGAGCAGCACGCACAGCAGCGCGGCGGCCATCGCACCCCGAAGCCGGGACGGCGAGGCGGAACTCATCGGGAAGCGCCCGCCGCGGGCAAGGGGCGTTCGAGCGCGGGGTACGGTACCCGGGGCGTGCTGACCAGGCCGCGCAAGGCTGGCGTCAAGGGCGTGCCGCCCCCGCCATGCCCCCCCGACCGGGAGGCAGGGGATGATTTCAGCGGTCTCAGGGCGCGGGAAAGTCGAAAGTTCATGGAATACGGTGCTGATGCCACAGGCGGGGTCGCCCGGCGGGCGTTCAGGGCAAGGGGCGTGCCTTGCCCTCGTCCCGCTCCCGGGCGCCGCGATGCGCGGCGTGGATTCCCCCTGCCGGCCGCCGCGAAGCGGGCGACGACGGCAGCGTCTCAGGCCTCGCCCGACCCCGTGAGGTAGGCGATTTCCTCGGCGCTGAACCCGGCGGCCGCGCGTGCTTCCAGGTTGAAGGGCGGACGCACCTTCGGCGCCTGATGGCGTTCGGCAAGGACCGCGTAGTGGGCGATGGGGTCGAGGCCATCGCGCCGGCACAGCCATCGGTACCAGTGGTTGCCGATGGCGACGTGGCCGACCTCGTCGCGCAGGATGATGTCGAGGATCTCGACGGCGCGCGCGTCGCCGGCCCGGGCGAGCTTGGCCTGCAGCGGGGGCGTGGCGTCCAGGCCGCGTGCCTCCAGCGTGCGCGGGACCAGGGCCATGCGGGCGACCACGTCGCCGGCGGTGCGCTGGGTCATCTGCCAAAGGCCGTCATGCGCGTCGAAGTCGCCATAGTCGAAGCCGAGCGACTGCAGGTGCTCCCGCAACAGGGAGAAGTGCAACGCTTCCTCGCTCGCCACGCGGAGCCAGTCGGCATGGAAGGCGGGCGGCATGCCGGTGAAGCGGAAGGCCGCGTCCAGGGCGAGGTTGATGGCGTTGAACTCGATGTGGGCGATGGCGTGCAGCAGCGCCGCCCGCCCTTCGAGGGTGAACGGGCTGCGCGACGGGACCTCGCGCGCCGGCCGCAGCACCGGCCGGGCGGGCCGGCCGGGCAGGTCGGCGGGCGCCGCGATCTCGACGTCGGTGTCGAGGTCGGCGAGGTCGAGGGACGCGTAGAGCGTGCGCGCCGCATCGGCCTTTTCGGCCGGATCGGACAGCACCAGGACGGCCAGAGCACGTTCGCGCGGGTTCATCCCTAGAATTATGGCTTTTGCCCCCGGAACGGACCATGGCCATCTACCAGCTCGGCGACGAAATCCCCGACATCGACCCGACCGCCTGGGTTGCCGACAGCGCCGAGGTCATCGGCGCGGTCACGCTGGCCGAGAACAGCAGCGTCTGGTTCGGGGCCGTGCTCCGTGGCGACACCGAGCGCCTGACCGTGGGCGCCAACTCCAACGTGCAGGACGGCTCCGTGTTGCATGCGGACCATGGCTTCCCGCTGGTCATCGGCGAGAACGTCACCGTCGGGCACCAGGTGATGCTGCATGGTTGCACCATCGGCGACGGCTCGCTGATCGGCATCCAGGCGGTGGTGCTCAATGGGGCCAGGATCGGCCGCAACTGCCTGGTCGGGGCCGGTGCGCTGGTGACCGAAGGCAAGGAGTTTCCCGACGGCTCGCTCATCATGGGCTCACCCGCCAAGGTGGTGAAGACGCTGTCGCCCGAGCAGCAGGCCGGCATGGCGCGCGGTACTGCCCACTACGTGTTGAACGCCCGCCGCTACCAGGCGGGCCTGAAGAAGATCGGCTGAACGATGAGCGAAATGCACAAGTTCCTGTTCGAGGGCCTGCCGGTGCGCGGCATGCTCGTGCGCCTGACCGAAGGGTGGCAGGAGGTGCTCAAGCGCCGTCGCGAAGCCGGTGATGAATTTCCGGAACCGGTGCGCCGGTTGATGGGCGAGATGGCAGCCGCGGGCGTGCTGATGCAATCGAACATCAGCTTCAACGGGGCCATCGTGCTGCAGGTGTTCGGCGACGGGCCGGTGAAGCTGGCGGTGGCCGAGGTGCAGAGCGACCTGGCGTTCCGCGTCACGGCCAAGGTGGTGGGCGACGTGCCCGACGACGCGCAGCTCGAAGCGCTGGTGAACGTGAAGGGCGGCGGCCGCTGTTCGATCACGCTCGACCCGCAGGGCCGCGTGCCGGGCCAGCAGCCGTACCAGGGCGTCGTGGCGCTCCACGGCGACCAGCGCGAGCCGCTGCAGAAGCTGAGCGAGGTGCTGGAGCACTACATGCTGCAGTCCGAGCAGCTCGACACCAAGCTGATCGTGGCTGCCGACGACAACATCGCCGCCGGCTTGCTCATCCAGCGCCTGCCGGTCGAAGGTTCGCGCAACCTCGGCACGGCCAGCAACGAGGACGAGATCGGCATCAACGAAGGCTACAACCGCATTGCGCACTTGGCCGCCACGCTGACGAGCGAAGAGCTGCTCACGCTCGACGCCGACACCGTGCTGCGCCGGCTCTTCTGGGAAGAGGACGTGCGCCGCTTCGAGCCGGCCATGCCGCGCTTCGCCTGCACCTGCTCGCGGGACCGCGTGTCGGACATGCTGCGCAACCTTGGACAGGAAGAGGTCGACAGCATCATCGAGGAGCAGTCCAAGGTCGAGGTGGGCTGCGACTTCTGCGGTCGCCAGTACGTCTTCGATCCCATCGATGCCGGCGAGCTTTTCGTCCCGGCGCGGGACCAGCCGCCCGGCTCCACCTCGCTGAACTGACACCAGGACACCCCATGGTCTACGCGCTGTTGAAGACGATCCACCTGCTCGCAGCCGTGGTCTGGCTCGGCGGCATGTTCTTCACGCTCTTCTGCCTTCACCCCGCCGCGGCGCTGCTGCAGCCCGCCGAGCGGGTTCCGGTCGTCGCCACCGCCCTCGGTCGCTTCTTCCGCATGGTCGAGGTGTCCATCGTCGTGCTGCTGGCCAGCGGCGGCTGGATGGTCTGGCGCGTGGCCTCCACCACGCGCCGTACCGGGCTGCCGTTCAACATGCCGCTCGAGTGGCTGATCATGGCCGTGCTCGGCGTGGTGATGGTGCTGATCTTCGGCCACATCCGCTTCGCCCTGTTCCGCCGGGTGCAGCGTGCCCGCGCCGCGCAGGACTGGCCCGCCGCAGCCGCCGCGCTGGCGTCGGTGCGCGGCTGGGTGGCGATCAACATGACGATCGGCGTGGTGGTCGTGCTGGTGACCTTGATGGGGACAGCGACCTGAGCGGGCCGCGCTGGGAGCGGCGCCCTCGCATCGGCCCGTCGATGACACGCACCCACTAGCCCCTGGCTCAGGACGGCTGTGCACCCGTTGCGGACGTTCCCGAGGCCATGCCAAGGGCGGGAAAGCCGTCGTTCGCGCCGGTCGGCTACGGTTTGGAGCGAAGGGCTGCAGATGACTCAATCACCGATGGATGATCGTCGCAAGATCGCCGAGGGCCGTGCTCGATGGCTGTGGATGGACTGCGACGTCGATACGTACGCGAACGAGCAGTACTACATGCTGCGACCTGGCCTGTGGCGCTCCATCAACCACAAGGTCGACGGCATGCTGTGCCTCGCCTGCGCGGAACGCCGGCTGCGTCGGGGGCTCACCAGCCGTGACTTCACCGACGCCAGGGTCAATGAAGGCCAGGCACGAGTCTGCCCGGGGCTGGCCAAGCGACTTGCAGCCGTCGCCCCGCGAAGGAAGCGGTTCGACGCGGGGCGCTAGCCTGCGCAAACAGGCGCTGCTGGTTGTCGAGGCCTGATGGACGGCAGCCCTTAGTCGCTGTGCTCTGCGGCGTCTGCACCAGGCGCATGGCGCCCCGAGAACCGCTTTCGGCTTGCTGCCCGTCGCGGTCGCATCAGGCGGCGGAATCAACCGGTCAACGCATCGGTCTGGGTGAGCATCTCAGCCAGACCATTGGAAAGCAGTTCGCGCGGCCCGAGTGGCAGTCCCCCGGCCGCACGACGGGCATCCGCCGCCCACCGGTCCGGCCGCTCAACGTCCACGCGGGGGGGTGCCGTGGCCGTGGCCGTGGCCGTGATCGTGATCGTGATCAGGGTCGTCGTCGTCGTGGTCGTGGTCGTGGTCGGGCCCCGCCTTCTTCACTGGCGTCAGCAGGACCACCGTGGTCACGTTGCTTCCGTCGCGCAAGCCGTACGCCAGGATCTGTCCCCGGTTGTTGATGGCAAAGCCGTCCCAGAGACGCCACCCCACCATGTCGGCCGGTTCCACGAGCTTGGACAATCGAACGATGCCGGTCTTCTTGTCGTAGTAGAAGCCCGCCGTGTCACGTCCGTCCCATCCCGAACCCACCACCTGCCCCCGGTTGTTCAATGCGACGCCGTAGGTGTTGATGAAGCCGTCATTCGCACCCCTCGCCATCAGGTCCACGATGCCAGTGCCCGGCTTGTACAGGAAGGCCTGGCCACGCACTCGGTCACGGGACATCCCGCCCGTGACCCACCCGCGATCGTTGATGTCGTACGCGTAGACGTACGCAGCGCCGGAGCCCTGGAGCTGAGTGACCGCGCCGCGGTCGTAGATGTAGCTTGCCAGCTGGGTGCCCGTCAGGAGGGACCCCAGGATCTGCCCGCGGTCGTTGATGCCTTCGGGTTGAACGTCCAGCGCAGTGGGGAGGACTTCCAACCCGCGGCCGAGCGAGAACGTGATGGTCTCCCACCGGGTTCCGCCGACCGACATGGCGAGGACCACGCCGCGATCGTTGATGTCCACCCCATACGTGGTCGGCAGGTACTGCGTAGGCAGCAACCCGATGTCGGTCATGCCGACGCCCGGGGTGTAGAGAAAGCCGCGGACGATCACCGGGGGATCGTTCTCGTCGGTGTTGTAGTAGACGGTTCCGGTCACCTGCCCAAAGTTGTTGATGGCGACAGGCACCGGCCGCGTCTCGAACCCGGGGGACTGCGACGGCAGCGTGCCGATGTCGATGGGCTCGCCCTGGCCAGGGGTGACGATCACGGCATGCCCATCGCCCCGCGTGCCGACCAGGGCGCCGCGGTCGTTGAGGGCCGCCGCCTGGAAGGTGTGCCCGGGAATCAACGTGGCGGTGTCGATGAGGGTGTAGCGGGGCGCAGCGGCCGCGGGCAGCGCGGCAAGGCACAAGGACCACAGCAAGGCCCACCCTGAGGCCCGCAGGATTCGTCCGTCGTTCATGGTCGTTCCTTGAAGCGCCGCAGGTTGCGATATTCCAACTTAGGTGCACCTCCTGGCCTCGTCAAAGCGTTTGACGCACGGGCCCCTGCAAGTCGGGGGGGGGTGAGGCGCGAAGCACAAAGCCATCTGCCGAACGTTCCGACTCGAAGCGATGGCAAGGAACGGTCGAACCAGACCTCGCAGCGGGAAAGTGCTGGAACATTGGGGCGGCCGGACTAAAGTCGGTGCATCACCGCAGGAGATGCCCGCATGAAGTCGCTTCGCATTTGCGCATGGGCCTTGGCCTTCGCTTCTTGTCTCGGTGCCGTTACCGGGGCGCTTGCCGCGCCGCGCTACCGACTCCAGGCGATCGCGCCGCTGGAAGTCAGCGGGGGCGAAGCCTGGTTCGGCGAGATGACGGGGTTCAACGACGCCGGGCAGATTGCCATGTCGTGGTACCACGCCGGGTCGGACGGCGGTCAGGGCTTGTTCCCGTACTTGTACTCGCGCGAGACCGGCTACCAAGCCCTCATGCCGCCGAGTGCGCGAGGGGAGCCTCGGATCGCGCCCGTTCACGATCTCAACGCCGGTGGCGTGGCTGTCGGTCAGTTCTGGCCTCAGGCCTACATCTTCCGCCCGGAAGGACGTGGCGAATCCGTGCCCCTCGACGGCTCGTACGGCGTGGCGTACAGCATCAATGATCGCGGCGATGTGGCCGGACTCGTGGGCTTTGCCGAAGCGGCGCAGCCGTTCGTTCGCATGGCTGGTGGGGAGGTCGCGGTTCTTCCGCATTCCGGGGCGGCCGTGGACATCAACAACAACGGGCAGGTGCTGGTGCTGGCACAGGCCGACGGTCCCGAGATGTTCCTTCACGACGCGTCGACGGGCAGGTCCACGATGCTCGTTGCCGGAATGCGCGTGCTTTCGCCGTATGCGTTTCTCAACGATCAGGGTGACGTGGCCATGACGGTCCATGACGAGATCGGCCTGCGGGTTCAGATGTACCGAGACGGGCGCTTCTCGACGCTGGCGGGTTCACAGGGCGATGTGGGCAACGTCGTCTACGACTTCAACAATGCTGGTTGGGTGCTGGGCACTTCGGCGCTTGAATCGCAGGGCCCCGGGCGCTTCGAGAGCTTTCTCCACGTGCCCAACGCAGGTTCCTTCACGCTGCAGTCCCTGATCGATCCGTCCAGCACCGTAGGCTGGACCGACCTTCTGGGCTTCGAGATGAACGAGCAGGGTGATATCGCCGGCCGAGGCACGTGGGGCGGGCAGGTCCGACCGTTCGTTCTGAACCTGGTGGCGGCCCCGGTGCCCGAGCCGTCCTCGGCTGCGCTGGCGCTGGCAGGGCTGGCGTTGCTCGCGCGCATTCGTCCTCGAAGCCACGAACCGGAGCCCCGGGCGCCGGCCGGCCCTGGACGTTCAAGCCGTCGCCACCGAGCGTAGCGCTTCGTTCCGGCGGACGGACGGACGACCCCGCCTCCGCGTAGCGGGCTCCTTGCAGGCGCCCGCCGCGGCAAGCTCCTGCTGACCTCGTGCCTGCCCTGCGCCGACGCAGCGCGCGTCGGCGCCCAACCCGCCTGCGCCGCATACGGCCCGGCGCCGGTCGCCTGCCGAACGAACATGAAGGCGCGTGTCCACGGCAGCGGTTCTCGCCTCGACGTCGGGCCGGCAGTTTTCATCGGTCAGGCGCTGACTTCAGCCGTGTCGAGACCGTCGCGCGCGGCTGCACGATCGTGTCGCGCGAAGTGCGCAGGCGGGCAGCCGACATGGCGGGTGAACGCGACGCTGAACGCGCTGGCCGAACCGTAGCCGACGCGTCCGGCGACATCGGCGACCGTGGCGCCGTCGCGGCGGAGCAGGCGCTTCGCGAGCGCCATGCGCCATCCGAGCAGGTAGTCCATCGGCGTCACGCCGAGGAGCCGGCTGAACCGGTCGAAGAACGCCGACCGGGACATCGCCGCCTCGCGAGCGAGTTGGGCGACGGTCCACGACGCGGAGGGTTGCTCGTGCATCCGCCGGAGCGCCGCGGCCAGTCGCTCGTCGGCGAGTCCGCGCACGAGGCCGGGCGAGGCCGCGTGGTCCGGCGCCGAGCGAAGCGCCTCGATGAGGAGCACGTCCAGCAGGCGGGCGAGCACGACGTCCCGCGCCGGGCGCCGCGCGCGGAACTCCGCGTGGACGAGTGACACGAGCGTGGTGAGGGTCGGCTCGCCGCGCACGTGCACGAGCTGCGGCAGCAGCGACACCAGCAATCGGGCGTCCGGCGACGCAAAGACGCAATAGCCGACCAGCATGCGCACGTCGGGGGGCGCGTCCGGGTCGCCGTGCCGGATCTCGCCGTCGGGGCGGAACACGTACGCCGTCTCCTCGTCTTCCGGGGGCGGCTCGAGGCTCGTCACCGTGAAGTCGAAGGCGGCGGGCACGAGGACGAAGTCGCCTTCCTCGAGCACCAGGGGCTCCTGACCCGCGACGGTGAGACGGGTCGCGCCCGCGACGATCGCGCAGAAGAACGGGCGTCCTGCCTCCGCGCGCCTCGCCCTCCACGGTCCCGCGGCGGTGGCCACCTTGGCGAAGGGCGCGCTCGGCCGCAACAGCGAAACGACCTCGGCGAGCGGATCGACCATGTCTGGACTTTCTAACATGAACTATGGACTTCGCATTGTATTCAGTCCGGGTGACGGGCGCTATCGTTGGCTTGTCGGTTGCACGGCCGGTCCGCGGCGCAAGGCAAACGAATCCCAACCAAACCTCAGAAGGAACCGCCTCATGTCTACATCGATCTCGTCCGTCGGCACCATCCCGTCCGTCGCGCCCGTGCCCGTCGTGTCCCTTGCCCCGATCGCGCTGCCCGCGCCCGGGCGCGCCGTCCGGCTTCAGGTGCGCGTGTCCGCCCCGGTCACCGGCAGCGACCTCCCGATCGTTCTTCTTTCGCACGGGCACGGCTCGTCCAACAACCTGTCGTCGCTGAACGGGTACGGGCCGCTCGCAAGCTACTGGGCCGCGCGCGGCTTCGTCGTCATCCAGCCGACCCACCTGTCGTCAGCGACCCTGCGTGGCGTCGTCGACCCGAACGGGCCGGAAGGCGCGTTGTTCTGGCGCTCTCGCGCCGAGGACATGACACGCCTCCTCGACGCGTTGGACACGATCGAGGAAGCCGTGCCGGGGCTGGGCGGTCGGATGGACAAAGGTCGCGTTGCCGTCGCCGGGCACTCGCTTGGCGGCATGACCGCGGGCATGCTGCTGGGCCAGCGCCTGACCGATGCGGCCGGTACCGTGGTCGACCTGCGCGACCCGCGGATCACCGCCGGCGTCATCATCGCGGGGCCGGGCAACCCGTCTTACCTGACCGGGGCCGCGCGGGACCGCTACCCCATCCTGCGCACGCTCGACTTCTCCGCGATGACCGCTCCTGCGCTCGTGGTCGTCGGCGATCGGGACATCAACCCGATGTTCTCCGACCAGGCGGCGTATCGGGAAGGCGCCTACACCCTGAGTCCCGGCCCCAAGGACCTGCTCACCGTGTTCGGGGGCGAGCACATCCTCGGCGGGATCTCCGGCTACGACGCGGCTGAGACGACCGACGAAAGCCCGGCGCGCGTGGAGGCGGTCGCGCAGATGACGTGGGCTTATCTGCGCACCGCGCTCAACCCGGCAGACCCGGCGTGGCCAGCCGCCTGCGGCGCGCTGCGCGATGCGCCAAGCCCGTTCGCCCGCGTCGACACCAAGTGACCTGCGCCGCCAGGCGATCGATGAGGCAACCGTTCGGCGGCGCTCCCCGCCGGCGGAACGCCGACCGGGGTCCGGTCGGCTGTTCCGCATCCGGAGATGTCATTCGAGCAGACAGGTCGCGCAACGATTGAACCGATGCACGCCCTCTTTCAGCGGGGCCCGGTCGATCGACACGTTGCCGCTGCGGCCAACGATGAGTTCCTGCTTCGACGCTCGGCCCTCGACGGACCCTTCGATGACTCAATGAAGTGACAGCGCCGCCGAGGCCTTCGCAGGGATGAGGGCGGACAGGATGTCGTCGTAGCAGTGCGCCACGGTCAGGTCGCGGGCAGCCTGGCGCGTT
This sequence comes from Rhizobacter sp. LjRoot28, assembly GCF_964253025.1. NCBI lineage: Bacteria > Pseudomonadati > Pseudomonadota > Betaproteobacteria > Burkholderiales > Sphaerotilaceae > Rhizobacter > Rhizobacter sp. LjRoot28. The sequence goes on along the minus strand of NZ_CAXUQC020000001.1, from coordinate 2,711,493 downwards.
TCCGCGGACGGGCGGAAGAGGAATCCCTGCGTGGCCTGCCGCAGCATCGTCAGGTCGTTGAACGCATCCCCAACGGCCAGGGTGCGTGCGCCCGCCGCGGCAAACTCCTCGATGACCTCGTGCTTGCCGCGCGCGCGGGCGTAGCGGGCGCTGGCGACGAAGCCGCTGGCGTCGCACACGAAGCGATGGCAGCGCAGTTCGGGGTGGCCGAGGGCGTCCCAGAGGGGCAGGATCATGTCCTGGAAGGCGTCGGAGACGAGGACGATGCGGTGGGTGGCGCCCAGCGCCTCGATGAAGCCGATGGCACCCGGAAGCGGCGCGGCATCGCCCACGATGCGCTGCACGTCGCGCAGGCGCAGGCCGTGGTAGCGCAGCAGGGCGATGCGGCGCTGCACGAGGCGGGCGTAATCGGGCTCCTCGCGGGTGGTGATGGCCAATTCGGCGATGCCGGTGCGCTCGGCGATGTGCGGCCACAGTTCGGGGATGAGCACCCCTTCGAGGTCGATGCAGGCGATGTCCATGGGTCGTCCTTCGTGGATGGTCAGTGGGATGCGGGGCTGAGGGCGAGCCACAGGCCGAGCGCCACGAGCACGCCACCGATGCCGCGGTTGAGCAGCACCTGGCGGCGGAGCATGCGCTCGCGCAGGTGGGCTTCGGAGAAGAAGAGCGACACGAGGCTGAACCAGGCCAGGTGGGCGACCGACATGAAGAGGCCGTACCCGATCTGCTGGGCGAGCGGCGTGTCGGGGCCCACCACCTGGGTGTACACGCTGACCACGAAGAGCGTGGTCTTCGGATTGAGCGCGTTGGTGAAGAAGCCGGTGCGCAGGGCCTGGAAGCCGTTGATGCGCGCGGCCGCGCCGTCGGCATCGACGGCTGGCCGGCTGGTGAAGGTCTTGTAGCCGACCCAGATCAGATACAGCGCGCCCGCCATGCGGATGAGGTCGAACCACTCCGGGGAGTTGCGGATGAGCAGGCCGACACCCAGCATGGTGTAGATGACATGCAGCTGCACCCCGACCGCGACACCGAGCGAGGCCAGCAGGCCGGCGGACCGCCCGTACAGCAGGCTGTTGCGGGTGACCATGGCGAAGTCGGCCCCCGGGCTGATGACGGCAAGGATGGTGATGGCGGCGACAGCCAGAAGTTCGACCATGATGGGCTCGCTTGGGTGAGAGGTTGAAGGGCGTGCCGCGTGAGCGGCATGACGGGACAGCGGATGGGCGCAAGCGCGGCGCCGGCGATGCCGGCGCGGGGCAGGGCACCCGGAGGCGCCCTGCCGGATCACTACGGTTTGCGGCGGAAGGTGATGACAAGGACGTCGCGGATCGCGGGCGCACCGACATCGAGTTGCACGATGGGCGTGACGCCGTGGAAGACCCGCTCGTCATTCACGATCGCCAGGTCGAGCGGTTGCTGCAGCGTGAACTGATCGAGGCGCTGCTTGTCGCGGTCGTAGATGGTGGTCGAGCCGTTGACCATGTTGGTCCGGCGCACCATGGCCATCATCACGAAGTTGACGCCGTCCTGGTGGACGCCTTCGGGCGTGGGGTGCCCGGTGCCGCCCGCTTGCGCCTCGATGCGGAACTGATGCACTTCGATGTGCCAGGGCGAGTAGGGCGACAGGCGCCCGAACAGTTCGCACCCGAGTGTGATGAGGGTGTGCAGCGTGTGCCCGGCAAGCACGTCGGGCCGGATGGGGTCGTAGTGGCGCGCGATGCCGCCGTTGAGCGGGTTGTAGTCGAGCTTCTGGTAGTGGGGCTGGTGCGGCTGCACCTGGAAGCAGCGGCTGGACGGCAGCGCGCTCAGCGTGGCGTGGCGGCGGCGGCGATAGCGCCCGCCATCGGCCATGTACCCGTCGACGGGCATGTCGTCCCAGCTGTCGTGGAACGCGGGCCAGTCGCTGAGGGCATCTTCGCGCAGGCCGCGCAGCAGTCCCTCGGTGCGTGCGGCGGGAATGAAGCAGAAATCCTTGCGGGCAATCGTGCGGCACACCCGGTCGACATCGCTTTCCGATGTCTCACCGATCGGCGCATTGAACGGCACTTCGGCCGCTTTCTCAAAGCTCGTGATCATTGGGTCCTCTCCTTTGTGGCACTAGGCGCCATGGGGTTCCAGGGCGTCGGAGCCGATTCTTGCGGGAGAGACAGCGGGTGAAAATCGATTTATCCTGTCGCGCATGCGTGAGAAAAAGTCACCGTTCGACGGCCGCGTGCCTCCCTTGAACACCCTGCGGGTGTTCGAGGCTGCGGCACGCCTGGAGAGCTTCGTCCAGGCGGCCGAGGAGCTGCACGTCACCCATGGCGCCGTGAGCCGCCAGGTGAAGCAACTGGAGACCGCCCTCGGCGTGACGCTCTTCGAGCGACGCAACCGCGCGGTCTTTCGCACGCCGCAGGCGGCGCGCCTGCTGGAGGCCTGCACCGCGGCCATGGGAACGCTGGCCGAGGCGATGCGCGCGCTGCGCGCGCCGGAGGAGTCGTCGCCGCTCGTCGTGTCGTGCGAGCCGACGATCGCGATGCGCTGGCTCATCCCGCGCCTGGCGCGCCTGCGCCAGCGGCACCCGGCGCACCAGGTCCACCTGCTCACGGCCGGTGGCAAGGTGGACTTCGCGCGCGACCGGGTCGACGTCGCGCTGCGCCGCAACGATTTCCACTGGGGAGAGCACTGCCACGCCGAGCAGGTGGCCGAGGAGCGCATGGGGCCGGTGTGCGTGCCTGCCCTGGCCCAGGCCGTGCGAGACGGCCAGGCGGTGCCCCTGCTGCACGCGCGGACGCGTCCGAGTGCATGGCCGCGTTGGGCGGACGTCTCGGGACGCCCGATGCGCGCGGCGGGCAGCAGCCAGTTCGAGCACTTCTACCTGAGCCTCCAGGCGGCCGGTGCCGGGCTGGGTGTGGCACTCGGTTCGGCCTACATGGTGCACGACGACCTGCGCGACGGCCGTCTCGTGGCGCCGCTGGGTTTCGTACCGGACGGCTCGGCCTATGTGCTGCTCTCGCCGGTCCCCTTCGATGCCGATCCGCGCCGCGCGCGGTTCCTTGCCTGGCTCAGGGAAGAGATGCAGGCATCGACCGAACCCGTGGACGAGCTGGCGCGGCCGGAACCCGTGTCGTCAGGACGCAGCCGGCAGGGTGCCGGGACGGCCGGCGCCCGATCGACCCGCAGGCCCGCGGCGTCGGGCCCCGAACGCCGGGCCGCAATGCCCGGACGAAAGGCCGCTGCCGGAAAGTGAGGCGCGGTGAGGTCAGCCTCGCGGCAGGCGCAGATGGCGTTCGCAGTCGCCGTCGCTGCAGCGGTCGCAGGCCCATTGCCAGCGCGGGTTGACGCGGCCTTCGTAGGCGGGGTCGGGGCACTCCAGCGCGTGACGCACCGCGGTGAGTGCCGAGGCCAGCCGTGCATCGCCTTGCCCCGCCACGATGGCGTACGACACGGCCCCGCGCGCCAGCGCGGCGCGCACCCGACGCATCACCGGTTCACGCACATGGGGGCCGTCGCGCTGCAGGCCGTCGGGCTCCCAGGGCAGGTCGAGCGCCGTGAGCAAGGTGAGGCCATAGCCTCGCTGCGCGTGCAAGGCGGCCGCGTAGAGCGAGTCGTCGTCGAAGAGGTGATCGCTGTAGACGGCAATCATCAGGGCCGTCGTGTCGGCGATGACGACGTCGTGGTCCTGCGCTGCCTCGGCGATGCGGCGGGTCTGTTCGGCGGCGATGCCCGCCTGTTCGTCGGGGCGCGGCGTGCGGCCCCGGGTGTCGCAGAACTCACGGAGGTACTCGGCCACCACCGCCACACGGTGGCCTTCGGCGGCCAGCACCTCGCCCAGCCGGTGAGCCAGCGTGGTCTTGCCGGTGCTCTCGGCGCCCAGCAGCGCGACGGTCAGCGCCATCGTCGTCAGCGAACGGTGGCGAGCCGTTGCCAGGCGCGCCAGCCCGAGAAGGACATCGCGACGAACACGAGGTAGAGCGCCGTGGTGAACCACAGGCCCTTGTAGGCGAAGAGTCCCACGCTCACCACGTTGACCGCCACCCACGTGGGCCAGTTCTCCACGTACTTGCGGCCGAGCAGCCATTGGCCGACGAGGCTCGCGGCGGTCGGGAAGGCGTCCCACCACGGCACGTCGGTGTCGGTGACGTGGTCGAGGAAGAGGGCGATGAGGGGCCAGGCGACGGCCAGGGTGAGCAGGACCTTCAGCCGGCTTGCCGGCCGCAGGTGCCGCACCTCGAGGGCTTCGCCGTTCTCGGCGTGGCCGCGCAGCCATTGCCACCAGCCCCAGCCGGCCACCACTACGAAGACGATCTGCAGGCCGGCCTCGCCGTAGAGGCGGCTGTTCCAGAACAGCGCGAAGAACATCAGCGAGCTGATGATGGCCAGGGGCCACGCGGCGGGGTTGACGCGCATGTTCAACACCACCATCGCGATGGCGAGCACGCAGCCCGCGAGCTCGAGCCAACTGACGGGCGCCCCCCACGGCGAAAACGCCGTCGCGAAAAGGGGCTGCAGGGCCTGCAGCAAGGTGTCCATCGAAAAGCGGTGCGACGAGGGCGACGGGCTTCAGGGCTTGGGGGTCGTCACCTGGACGTAGATCTCGTCCGGCTTGACCATGCCCAACTCGAAGCGCGCCTTCTCTTCGACCATCTCCAGGCCTTCCTTGAAGTCGCGCACTTCCGCGCCCAGGCGCTCGTTGCGGGACTTGGCGGCGTCGTTGTCGGCCTCCTGGGCCGACAACTTCGCCTGCAGCTCCATCACGCGCGGCACGCCGCCCTTGCCGAACCAGAGTTCGGCATGCACGAAGGCCAGCAAGGCCAGCAGTGCCAGGGTGACGAAGCGCACGACGCGGGAGCCCTCGACGATCAGCGCAGGTTGTAGAACGCAGCGCGGCCGGGGTAGGTGGCGATGTCGCCCAGGTCTTCCTCGATGCGCAGCAGCTGGTTGTACTTGGCCATGCGGTCGGAGCGGCTCATGGAGCCGGTCTTGATCTGGCCGGCGTTGGTGCCGACGGCGATGTCCGCGATGGTCGAGTCTTCGGTCTCACCCGAGCGGTGGCTGATGACGGCCGTGTAGTTGTTGCGCTTGGCCATCTCGATGGCCGAGAAGGTCTCGGTCAGCGTGCCGATCTGGTTGATCTTGATGAGGATCGAGTTGGCGATGCGCTTGTCGATGCCTTCACGCAGGATCTTGGTGTTGGTGACGAACAGGTCGTCGCCCACCAGCTGGACCTTCTGGCCCAGGCGCTCGGTCAGGTGCTTCCAGCCGTCCCAGTCGCCCTCGTGCATGCCGTCTTCGATGCTGATGATCGGGTACTTGTCGACCCAGGTGGCGAGGATGTCGGTCCATTCGCCAGCCGACAGGGTCAGGCCCTCGCCGTGCAGCACGTACTTGCCGTCCTTGTAGAACTCGCTGGCGGCGCAGTCGAGGCCGATGGCGATCTGCTCGCCGGCGGTGTAGCCGGCCTTGTCGATGGCTTCCAGGATCAGCTGGATGGCGGCCTCGTGGCTGGCGATGCTGGGGGCGAAGCCGCCCTCGTCACCGACGGCGGTGCTCATGCCCTTGTCGTGGATGATCTTCTTGAGGGCGTGGAACACCTCGGCGCCGTAGCGCATCGCCTCGCGGAAGCTCGGGGCTCCCACGGGGATGATCATCAGCTCCTGCAGGTCGAGGTTGTTGTTGGCGTGGGCGCCGCCGTTGATGACGTTCATCATCGGCACGGGCAGCTGCATGGCGCCGGAGCCGCCGAAGTAGCGGTACAGCGGCAGGCCGCTTTCTTCCGCTGCGGCACGGGCCACGGCCATCGAGACGGCGAGCGTCGCGTTGGCGCCCAGGCGGCTCTTGTTCTCGGTGCCGTCCAGGTCGATCAGGGTGCGGTCGAGAAAGGCCTGCTCCGAGGCGTCGAGGCCGAGCACGGCTTCGCTGATCTCGGTGTTGACGTGTTCGACGGCGCGCAGGACGCCCTTGCCGAGGTAGCGACCCTTGTCGCCGTCGCGCAGCTCGATGGCCTCGCGCGAACCGGTGGAAGCGCCCGAGGGCACGGCGGCACGGCCCATGACACCGGACTCGAGCAGCACATCGCACTCGACGGTCGGGTTGCCACGGCTGTCGAGGATCTCACGGCCGACAATGTCAACAATCGCACTCATTCGGGGTTCCTTGGTCTAGTTTTGCAAACGGGGCGGACACTGGGCGGATGGGGTCACCACCCGCTCAGCAGGAGAAGTCGTTCTCGAGCAGGGGCTGCTGCTTGATCACGCGGTCGAGCGCCACGAGCTGCTCGAGCAGCGCGCGCATGTGCTTGAGCGGCACGGCGTTCGGGCCGTCGCTCATCGCCTTGGCCGGGTCGGGGTGGGTCTCCATGAAGAGGCCCGAGATCCCCACGGCCACGGCCGCGCGTGACAGCACCGGCACGAACTCGCGCTGGCCGCCGGAGCTCGTGCCCTGGCCGCCGGGCAGCTGCACCGAATGGGTGGCGTCGAACACCACCGGGGCGCCGGTCTCGCGCATGATGGCCAGCGAGCGCATGTCGCTCACGAGGTTGTTGTAGCCGAAGCTCACGCCGCGCTCGCAGGCGAGGAAGTTGTCTTCGGGCAGGCCCTTCTCGCGCGCGGCGGCACGGGCCTTGTCGATGACGTTCTTCATGTCGCCGGGGGCGAGGAACTGGCCCTTCTTGATGTTCACCGGCTTGCCGCTCTGGGCGACGGCGCGGATGAAATCGGTCTGGCGGCACAGGAAGGCGGGCGTCTGCAGCACGTCGACCACCGCGGCCACGGCCGGCACCTCGGCCTCCGAGTGCACGTCGGTGATGACGGGCACGTTCAGCTCGCGGCGCACCTTGGCGAGGATCTCCAGGCCCTTTTCCATGCCCGGGCCACGGAAGGTCGAGCCCGACGAGCGGTTGGCCTTGTCGTAACTGCTCTTGAAGATGAACGGGATGCCGAGCGCCGAGGTGATTTCCTTCAGCGTGCCGGCCACGTCGAGCTGGAGCTGCTCGGACTCGACCACGCAGGGGCCGGCGAGCAGGAAGAAGGGCTTGTCGATGCCGACATCGAATCCGCAGAGTTTCATGCCGCGACCTCGCTTTCGTTGCGGGTGAAGGCGGCGCTCATGCGGCCGCCTGGGCTGCCGCGGTGCCGGCCAGGCGGTCGGCCTGGTGCGACAGGGCCGCGGAGATGTAGGAGTTGAACAGCGGGTGGCCGTCCCACGGAGTGGACTTGAACTCCGGGTGGAACTGCACGCCCATGTACCACGGGTGCACCGTGCGCGGCAGCTCGACGATCTCGGTCAGGCGCTCACGCTGGGTGAGGGCCGAGATGACGAGGCCGGCCTCGGCCAGGCGGTCGAGGTAGTTCACGTTGGCTTCGTAGCGGTGGCGGTGGCGCTCGGTCACCACGTCGCCGTAGATCTCGTGGGCCAGGGTGCCGAGCTTGACGTCGGAGCTCTGGGCGCCGAGGCGCATCGTGCCGCCGAGGTCGGACTGGGCGGTGCGCTTCTGGATGGAGCCGTCGGCGTCCTGCCATTCATCGATCAGGGCGATGACCGGGTGCTTGGCGTCGGCCTCGAACTCGGTGCTGTTGGCGCCGTCGAGCCCGGCCATGTGGCGGGCGTACTCGATGGTGGCCACCTGCATGCCGAGGCAGATGCCCAGGTAGGGAATCTTGTGCTCGCGGGCGAACTGGGCGGCCAGGATCTTGCCTTCCACGCCGCGCTTGCCGAAGCCGCCGGGCACGAGGATGGCATCGAAGCGGGCGAGCTGCTTGATGTTGTCCGGCGTGAGCGTCTCGGAGTCGACGTAGTCGATGTCGACCTTGGCGTGGTTGTGGATGCCGGCGTGGCGCAGCGCCTCGTTGAGCGACTTGTAGGAGTCGGACAGGTCGGTGTACTTGCCGCACATGGCGATGCTGACGCGCTGCTTGGGGTTCTCGACCTCGTTGACGAGGGCGTCCCAGCGCTTCAGGTTGGCCGGCGGCGTGTTGATGCGCAGCTTGTCGCAGATGAGGCCGTCCAGCCCCTGCTCGTGCAGCATGCGGGGCACCTTGTAGATGGTGTCCACGTCCCACATCGAGATCACGCCCCATTCGGGCACGTTCGTGAAGAGCGAGATCTTGCTGCGCTCTTCGTCGGGGATGCGGCGGTCGGCACGGCACAGCAGCACGTCGGCCTGGATGCCGATCTCGCGGAGTTTCTGGGCGGTGTGCTGGGTCGGCTTGGTCTTGAGCTCGCCCGCCGCGGCGATCCACGGCACGTAGGTGAGGTGGACGAAGGCCGTGTTGTTCGGGCCCATGCGCAGGCTCATCTGGCGCGCCGCTTCGAGGAAGGGCAGGCTCTCGATGTCGCCCACGGTGCCGCCGACCTCGACGATGGCGACGTCGACCTCGTTGTCGCCGCCGAGACCGGCGCCGCGCTTGACGAAGTCCTGGATCTCGTTGGTGACGTGCGGGATGACCTGGACGGTCTTGCCGAGGTAGTCGCCGCGGCGCTCTTTCTCGAGCACGCTCTTGTAGATCTGGCCGGTCGTGAAGTTGTTGGCCTTCTTCATCCGGGTGGTGATGAAGCGCTCGTAGTGGCCGAGGTCGAGGTCGGTCTCGGCGCCGTCGTCGGTGACGAACACCTCACCGTGCTGGAACGGCGACATCGTGCCGGGGTCGACGTTGAGGTACGGGTCCAGCTTGAGGAGGGTGACCTTGAGGCCGCGAGACTCGAGGATCGCCGCGAGAGATGCAGCCGCGATGCCCTTGCCCAGCGAGGACACCACACCGCCGGTGACAAAGACGAACTTGGTCATTGCTTCTGGCATCGATTCGACGAATGCCCTGGTGGTAAAGCGCGATTATAGGCGTGGTCAGGAGGCGGCTGGGGCCTCGAACAGGGATAGCCAGCGCAGCACCTCGGCGGACGTCTCGTCGGGCCGCTCGAAGGGGTAGAGGTGGGTGCCGTCGATCCAGGATACCCGGCCGTGCGCGATGCGCTCGGTCGCCAGCATGCCGACCTGGCGCACCTCCGTGGAACGCGTGCCACCGATGAAGGCGAGCGGGCACTGCAGCGGGTGTGAACGCAGGAAGCGGGGGATGTCGTGCGGCAGCGTGTTGTAGATGTCCGTCTCGACCTCGCGCCGGAACGCCAGGGTGTGACCGCGCTCCATCGACGGCGGCGCGGGCTCGATGCCGCAGGCGATGTAGTCCTTCAGCACGTCCGGGTCCCAGCGGGCGAAGGCGTCCTTGCTGGCGAAATGGTGATGCGCCGCCTCGACCGTCGGCCAGTGATGCCGACGGCGCTGTGACACGTGGCCCGGCGAGAAGCGGGCGCCGAAGCCGGTCGACTTGGCGAACTGCACCATGGTGCCCACCAGCCCGCCGATGATGGGCGAGTCGAGCAGCACGACGCCACAGGCCAGGTCGGGGCGGCGGGCGGCGGCGAGCACGCTCAGGAAGCCGCCCAGGGAATGGCCGACGAAGTAGGCCGGGCGCCCGACTTCCTTCTCGGCGAAATGGATGAGCTGGTCGCGCAGGCGCGGCCAGTGGTTGCTGACCGGGTACTTCGGGTCGTGGCCGTACTTCTCGACGGCATGCACCTCATGGCCTGCCGCCCGCCAGACCTCGAAGAGCTTGCGGTAGGTGCCGGCCGGAAAGCTGTTGGCGTGCGAGAAGACGATGGGGGGCAGTGAGCCCGTCGCCGCAGGTGCCGCGGCGGCCGGAGCGCGGGAAGGATTCTTCTTGGGCATCAGACGATCTTGTCACCGGGGCCGTGGATCTTGCCCATGGGTTCATAGCGGCTGGGGGAGCGCAGCGGGTAGGTGGCGGCGTCTGCACCCCACTGCGGTTCGTCGATCGCCTCGAACACCTGGCGCAGCTTCTGGCCCCAGGCGCCCCGGATCATCGCGAAGTACGGGTTGTGTTCGTCGATGCAGACGATCTTCTCGGTGGCGAGCGTGTTGGCCTCGTAGACCAGCAGGTCGAGGGGCAGTCCGACCGACAGGTTCGACTTCAGCGTCGAGTCCATCGACACCAGGGCGCACTTGGCCGCCTGGTCCAGCGGCGTGTGCGGGTTGATCATGCGGTCGAGCACCGGCTTGCCGTACTTCGATTCGCCGATCTGGAAGAAGCAGGTCTCGCGCGTGGCCTCGATGAAGTTGCCGGCCGAATAGACCAGGAACATGCGCATCGGCTCGCCGCGGATCTGCCCGCCCAGGATGAGCGAGGCGTTGAAGTCGATGCCGGCATGCTGCAGGGCCCGTGCGTCCTGGTCGTAGATGCGGCGAATGGCGCTGCCCAGCACGCGCGCCACGTCGAACATGCTGGTGGCGTTCCAGATGGTGATGGGCGGCTCGTTGCCGTTGTCCAGCTTCTCGACCTGCAGGATCTCGCGCACCGACTGCGAGATCGACAGGTTGCCGGCCGACAGCAGCACCATGAAGCGGTCGCCAGGCTTCTCGTAGACCATCATCTTGCGGAAGGTGCTGATCTGGTCCACGCCCGCGTTGGTGCGGGAGTCGGACAGGAACACCAGGCCCGCGTCGAGTTTGATGCCGATGCAATAGGTCATGGGGCGGTTTCCAGCGTCTGGAGGTTCTTCAGGCGATACAGCGCTTCGAGCGCTTCCTTCGGGGAGAGCATATCGGGGTTGATGCCGGCCAGCGCCCGGTCCACGTCGGACGGTTCGGGCGCCGCCACGGCCGCGGGTGCGGCGAAGAGGTCGACCTGGGCGCTCGCGGCCTCCTTGCTCGTCTCGAGGGCCGAGAGGGTGTTGCGGGCTTGGCGGACGAGGGTGGCCGGCATGCCGGCCAGGCGCGCCACCTGCACGCCGTAGCTGCGGCTGGCCGGCCCGGGCTGGATGTCGTGGAGGAAGACGATGTCGTCCCCGTTCTCTGCGGCGGACACGTGCACGTTCACCGCCTGCGGATGTTTGAGCGGAAACTCCGTCAGCTCGAAGTAGTGCGTCGCGAAGAGGGTGAAGGCCTTGTTGCGGTCGTGGAGGTGGCTGGCAATGGCGCCCGCCAGCGCCAGGCCGTCGAAAGTGGAGGTGCCGCGGCCGATCTCGTCCATGAGTACCAGCGAGTGCTCGGTGGCGCCGTGGATGATGGCCGCGGCTTCGACCATCTCGAGCATGAAGGTGGACTGGGCGTTGGCCAGGTCGTCGGCCGCGCCGATGCGGGTGTGGATGGCATCCATCGGCCCCAGGCGGCATTGCGCGGCCGGCACGAACGAGCCCATCGCCGCGAGCAGCGCGATCAGCGCCACCTGGCGCATGAAGGTGCTCTTGCCGCCCATGTTGGGGCCGGTGATGACGAGCATCTTGCGGGTGGCGTCGAGCCGGCAGTCGTTGGCCATGAAATTGCCGCCCCCCGTCTCCTGAAGCCGCGCCTCCACCACCGGGTGACGGCCGGCCTGGATGGAGATGCAGGGTTCGCGCACGAACTGCGGGCGGCACCAGTTGAGGGTCCCCGCGCGCTCGGCAAGCGCTGCAAGGGCGTCGAGCGAGGCGAGGGCGCGGGCCAGGGCTGACAGTGCCTCGATGTGGGCCTGCAGGCCGTCGATCACCTGTTCGTAGAGCAGCTTCTCGCGGGCGAGCGACCGGTCCTGCGCCGAGAGCGCCTTGTCCTCGAACGCCTTGAGTTCCGGGGTGATGAAGCGTTCGGCGTTCTTGAGCGTCTGGCGGCGCTGGTAGTCGGCCGGCACCTTGGCGGCCTGCCCCTGCGTGACCTCGATGTAGAAGCCGTGCACCCGGTTGAACTGCACCCGCAGGTTCGGGATGCCGGTGCGCGCGCGTTCACGGGTTTCGAGTTCGAGCAGGAAGCTGTCGCAGTTCTGGCTGATGCCGCGCAGCTCGTCCAGCTCGCCGTCGAAGCCGGGAGCGATGACGCCGCCGTCGCGCAGCTGCACGGCCGGTTCTTCGGCGATCGCTGAGCGCAGCAGTGCCTCGATCGCGGGCGCAGGCGACAAGCCCTCCGCCAGCCGATCGAGCAGCACCGAGTTGCCCACGGGCACCGTCTCGCGCAGGCGGGGCAAGGATTCCAGCGTGGCGCGCAACCCGGCCATCTCGCGCGGGCGCACCTGGCGCAGCGCCACGCGGGCGGTGATGCGCTCCACGTCGCTGATGCCGCGCAGGGCCTCGCGCAGCGGATCCAGCGTGCCGCGCATCAGCACCTCGAGCGCGTCGTGCCGCTGCATGGCGACGGTGCGATCGCGCAAGGGGTGCGTGAGCCAGTGCCGCAGGGCGCGGCTGCCCATGCCGGTGAGGCACGTGTCGATCAGCGAGAGGAGGGTGGGCGAATCCTCGCCACGGAGGGTCTGCGTCAGCTCGAGATTGCGATGGGTGCTGGGCGGCAGGTCGATGAGGTGGCTCGCCCGCTCGACGGCCAGGGTGCGCACGTGCGCCAGGGCCTGCCCCTGCGTGTGCTCCGCATAGCTCAACAGCGCCGCGGCGGCCGCGTGCGCCACCGGCACGTCGTGCGCATTGAAGCCGGCCAGCGTGCTGACGCCGAGCTGCTCGCAGAGCTTGCGCTCGCCGAGCGTCGTGTCGAACTGCCACGCCGGCCGGTGCGTCACCGAGAGCCGCGCTTGCGTGAGCGCGGGCGGCACGGCATCGCGGTCGACCAGCGCTTCTGCGGCATTGAGCCGCGACAACCAGCCCGGCAGCTCCCGCTCGCTGCACTCCGTGAGCCCCAGCTGCCCGTTCGACAGCCCGAGCCAGGCGAGGCCATAGGTGACCACGCCGCGCTGGCTGCGCCGTGACAAGGCCAGCAGCAGGGCGTCCCGCTTGTCGGCGAGCAGTTCGGTGTCCGTCACCGTGCCGGGAGTCACCACCCGCACCACCTTGCGTTCGACCGGGCCCTTGGCGGTGGCCACATCGCCGACCTGTTCCGCGATGGCCACGGCCTCGCCGAGCTTGATGAGCTTGGCGAGGTAGTTCTCGACCGCATGCACCGGGACGCCGGCCATCACCACCGGCTCGCCGCCGCTCTGGCCGCGCGTGGTCAGGGTGATGTCGAGCAGGCGGTTCGCCCGGCGCGCATCCTCGAAGAACAGTTCGTAGAAATCGCCCATCCGGTAGAACACGAGCGTCTCGGGGAAGGACGCCTTGATGCGCAGGTACTGCTGCATCATGGGCGTGTGGGCGCTGAGGTCCGGAAGCGTGGTGGCGTCGGTCATGCCGTGCGGGGGCGGTGGGTGGGCGAAGCGGCGTATTGTCCAGCACGGCGGCCGCCCGCTGGCGATCGCGCCGACATTTCCGCCGCTTTGGCGGTCCGCCCTTGTGGGCAACCCTGGGGACAAGCCGGGGGCAGGCTGTGGGCGGCCGGTGGACACGCGGTGGACACGCGCGCCCGCGCAGCCCGTTGCAACGGCCGGGCTGTGCGCAACCCTGTGGACAAGCTGGGGGCGCCCTGGGGGCGCGCGGTGGACGGGCTGTGGACGGAGGATCACACCGCCAGGTCGAAGCAGAAACCCGTGTAGTGGTCCAGGTCCAGCCCGGTGGTGAGCGGCAGGGTCAGGCGCTTGCCGGGGTTCTCCCATTCGTCGCGCTTCACGTAGCCGAGCGAACTCGCCTCGTGCAGCAACTCGTCACGTGCCATCACCCGGTAGGGACAGATCGCGGTGCCGATGCTGTTGAGCGTGATGTAGCCCTGTGTGGGATGGACCGGCGTGATGTTGAGCACGATGCGGCGAGGCCGGACATGCAGGCCGGCCAGCAGTTCGCTCAGCTGCTGCGGCAGGTATTGCAGGCTGCCGGACAGGTAAAGCACGTCCTGGCCGCTCGCGGCATTCGCATCGGTGGTGAAGCTCAGGTGGCCGTCGGGATCGCGGGCGGTGGCGAGTTCGCGACCCCGCGTGACCACCGCGGGCACGTCGCACACGGTCCACCGCAGGTCGTGCGGGTAGGGCAGGACGCGGCGAAAGGCGAAGTACTTGAGGCCGATGTGCCCCCCGAGGTCGAAGATGCTGCGCAGACCCTCGTCGAGCGAGCGCGTCAGCCAGAAGAGCGCCGGGTAGTCATGGGGGTAGAGGCAGGGCAGGTAGAGCTCGGCCGAGGCGGCGTTGTCGTACCCGAGGGGGCGCGTGCCCGGCGCGTCGCGGGCCGCAGCCTCGAAGCTCTCGTAGACACCGAGGAACAGGTTCTCGTCCCGGTTGTCGGCGAAGTGCCGCCTGCAGGCCTGCTCGCGCAGATGGCGCAAGCCAGGGACGTGGTCGAGTGGGTGAGCCGTTCGAACCGGATGCAGTGTGACTGCCATGGCGTCCTCCGTTGTGCTGCGCTGCGCGGCAAGTGGAGTGCCTGTCGAAGAGTGGTCCCCCGGTCAGAACGTGGCCGTCATTAAGCTTGGGCCGTAGTGCGCCATCGCTTGCGCGATTCGACGCAACATCATGATCAGCGCGTACGGTGCGCGGCGTCGGGCGACGCCGCGCACGCTTGCTTCTGGCCCCGCTGCCCTTCAGCGTCCCGCGTCGTCGTTGGGCGTCACGTCGGACTTGCGGATGCGAACCGCCCGCTTCTTGAGCGCGGCAGCACGCGCCTCGGGCGACTGCGCGTCCGCTTCGGCCTTCGCGAGGGCGGCCTCGGGGCTCCAGTCAGGCAGGGTCTGCGCGGCCTGGTCGGCGGCATCCAGCGGTTCGACGCCGAGGGTGTTCTTGTCGTCGCTGATGACGCGGCTGTACTTCGACAGCAAGCCTACCAGCTGGCCGTACACCTTGGGGTTGCCGGCCACCACCTCGCGCTGGTACATGAAGTCCGCTTCGCCCGTGAAGTTGCCGATGAGGCCGCCGGCTTCCGTGATCATCAGCGAGCCGGCGGCGATGTCCCATGGGTTCAGGCCGGTCTCGAAGAAGCCGTCGTAGTTGCCGGCGGCCACGTAGCAGAGGTCGAGCGCGGCGGCGCCCGGGCGGCGAAGGCCGGCGCAGCTCACCATCACGTCCTCGAACATCTTCATGTAGCGCTTGAAGTTGTCGCCCTTGCGGAAAGGAAAACCGGTGCCAATGAGGGCATCCGACATGCGGGTGCGGCGCGAGACGCGCAGCCGCTTGTCGTTCAGGAAGGCGCCACGCCCCTTCGATGCGTAGAACAGGTCGTTGCGGGTCGGGTCGTAGACGACCGCCTGCTGGATCTGGTCGCGGTAGGCGAGGGCGATGGACACCGCGTAGTACGGCATTCCGTGGATGAAGTTGGTGGTGCCGTCGAGCGGATCGATGATCCAGACGTATTCGCTGTGGGGCGCGCCATGCGTGCGGCCCGATTCCTCGGCGAGGATGCCGTGCCCCGGGTAGGCGCCCAGCAGGGTCTCGATGATGATGGCCTCGGCCTTCTGGTCCACCTCGGTGACGAAGTCGTTGGGGGACTTGGTGCTGACCTTGAGCAGGTCCAGGTCGAGCGATGCCCGGTTGATCAGCGACCCGGCTGCGCGCGCCGCCTTGACGGCGACATTGAGCATCGGGTGAAGCGTTTGCGACATGGGTGGTCCTGCAAAAGGAGGAAGGGAGGCCGGCGAGGAAGAAAGAGCGAGCAGCGGCGAGGGTATCGCCGTGCGGATAATGCGAGTTTACCCTCGGCATGAGGGTTTCGTCATTGTGAATGGCGCGTGCCATGGCGTCCTGCCGGGCGAATGTCGCGCCGAACGAAGGCCTCCATGGACAGCACCCGCTTCATTCTCGTCAACACCAGCCACCCGGGCAACGTGGGGTCCACCGCCCGCGCCATGAAGGTGATGGGCTTCTCGGACCTGGTCCTCGTGGCGCCCCGGTTTCCCGACGTGCTGGTGCAGGAGGAGACGGTGGCGATGGCCAGCGGGGCGGCCGACATCCTGGTTCGCGCGCGGATCGTGCCCACGCTCACCGAGGCGCTGGACGGCGTCACCTTCGCCTGCGCCACGGCCATGACCCCGCGGGACTTCGGTCCGCCGACGCGGGCGCCCCGAGAGTTGCTGCCGGAGCTTGCGGCCGGCGGCCACCGTGTGGGCTTCGTGTTCGGGTCCGAGCGATACGGCATGTCCAACGAGGACGTCTACCGCTGCCATGCTTGCCTCAGCATCCCGACGCACCCGGACTACGGCTCGCTGAACCTCGCCCAGGCGGTGCAACTGCTGGCCTACGACTGGCGCCAGGCATTGGGCGGTTTCGCGGTGGCGGCCCGCACCGTCGATCCGGCGCTGGCCGATGCCGCCGCCGTGACCGGCCTCCTCGCCCACTGGGAGCGCGCCCTCACCGAAGTGGGCTTCCTCGATCCGACCGCGCCGCGCAAGCTCATGCCCCGGCTCAACCAGCTGTTCAACCGCGCCCAGTTGACCACCGAGGAAGTCCACATCCTGCGGGGCATCGCGCGGGCGATGGCCCCCTCGGCGTAGCCGACCCCACCGGGGCGCAGCCCGGTGCCCGCCGGTACACTGCGGGGCCGAACCCTCTCCGACGATCCATGTTCCAGCGCCTTCGTGAAGACATCGCCTGCATCCTGGAGCGCGACCCCGCCGCGCACTCTGCCTGGACGGTGCTCACCTGTTATCCCGGCCTGCATGCCATCGTCATGCACCGCTGGGCCAACGCCTTCTGGCGCCGGGGCTTCCGCTGGGCGGGCCGCTTCATCTCGCACCTGGGTCGCTTCTTCACCGGCATCGAGATCCACCCGGGTGCCACCATCGGCCGCCGTGTCTTCATCGACCACGGCATGGGGGTCGTCGTGGGCGAGACGGCCGAGATCGGCGACGACTGCACCATCTACCAGGGCGTGACCCTGGGCGGCACGTCGCTCACCAAGGGCGCCAAACGGCATCCCACCCTGGGCCGCGGCGTGATCGTGGGCGCGAATTCGCAAGTGCTCGGTGGCTTCACCGTAGGCGACGGCGCCCGCGTTGGGTCAAACGCCGTGGTCCTCAAGCCGGTGCCTGCGGGTGCCACCGCCGTCGGCAACCCCGCCCGCGTGCTGCTCAAGGAAGTGGAAGCGCAGCGCGAGGAAGCCGCCGCCCGCATGGGCTTCTCCGCCTACGGCGTGACCCAGAACGACGACCCGCTCTCGCAGGCCATGAAGGGCCTGATCGACAACGCCGCCGGCAATGCCCACCAGATCGCGATGCTCTGGGCCGCCATCGAACGCCTCTCGCCCGTCAAGCAGGACTGCCTGCCCACCGACGCGCAGACCACCGAGTGTTTTGATGCTGAGCGGCTCAACCAATTAATGAAGTGAGCCCCCCAGTCGTTTCACTCCTGCCCCCAAGGGGCGCCCCGGGTCGTCCGGCTGGAATGTTGGCCCCGCAGTCGTTTCACTCCTGCCCCCAGGGGGCGCCACGGGTCGTCCGGGAGACCCGGACTCGCGTGTGGCTTGATGGGCGCTTCGCTGGGCTCGGCGTCACGGCCTTTGCACGAGGGCCGGCTGATGCGGCGCGGGGCGCTGTTGGCAGTTGAGCGCCCGAACACAAGAGCTTCTGATCAAGCAGATTTGGAGAGACGTCCTGGCATGCTCCGGTCCTCGGCGTTCACCGCGCGTAAGACCTTCACATTACCAACGATACGAATAAGCTGAAGCTGGTGTTCAGGCGCTTCTTTGAGCACTTTCTTGTCGCGACAAGAAAGTGCTACGGCTGCCGGGCCGAGACCCGGCGCGGCGGTGCCGCGGAGACATCGCATCGGACAACGCCACAGCATTGCGCCGCCCTCCACCGACTGAGGTGGCGCGCCGGGCAGGTGATGCCCGCCCCTACGCGCCGCAGCCGTGCCGCAAAGGAGCGGTGTGTAAGCACCAATCGCTGACCTCGAGTTGCGCCCGAATGAGCAGGTAGTGGCTCTCTGGTGCGTCAGTGAATCCTGACAGGGTGATCAGACATGGCCGATGTGCGCCGGCGGGTGGAGTGCCTAAGCTGTCTTTACCGCTCGCCAACCGGCGGGCTTCTTTCAAGGAGCAAGACATGACTTCGCACACCATTGACGAGAAGACCAAGAAGACGGCCACCGGCGTGGGGGCTGCCGTGGGCGGCGCCGCGGGCGGCGTGGCCGGTGGCATGGCTGCAGGCGCAGCGATTGGCGGGATGACCGGGCCGGTGGGCGCGGTGGTGGGTGCCGTGGCCGGTGCGGCCGTGGGCGCAATGGCTGGCCGTGGCGTCGCCAAGGCGGCCGACCCGGACGTCGAGGAAACCTACTGGCGCGACAACTACTCGGGCCGTCCCTACGTGGCCAGCGGCCAGACCTATGACGACTACGGCCCGGCCTATCGCTATGGTGCGGAGGCGTACAACCGCCATCCGGGCCGCCGCTTCGACGAGGTCGAGAACGACCTGGGCCGCGACTGGGACACCTCGCGCGGCCGCTCGAGCCTTCAGTGGGAACACGCCAAGCACGCCACGCGCGATGCATGGCAGCGCGTGAGCGATTCGGTCGAACGCGCCATCCCGGGCGACTCCGACCGCGACGGTCGCTGATCGCCGAGTCCCCGCGGCCTCATTCGAGGCGCGGCGGGGACTCAAGGGTTCGTGCAACACCGGCCTCGCGTCTGACGCGGGGCCGTTTCGTTTGACGCCACTGCACCTTCTTTGCGGTGACAGCGCCGTGGGGTCGCAGCGCCGTGGGGTCGAGCGCCGCGGTGTCGGGTCTCCCATATTGCGGACATGCAGCAGCGGGCTTCACGTGCAACTCGGCGACCCAACACTGGAGCGAACGGCAAGGGTCAAGCGCCCGCGGTTGTCCCGGATCGTGCTTTTTCGGCGACCGTTCAGCGCCGTGAGCGCGTGAACGCCAACGGCTTCTTGCCCTTGAGCTGCCGCTCGATGCCGTCGTTGAGTCGCTCGCGCAGGCTCACCACCGCGTCGACGTGGCCGTAGATGCCGGGGAAGCGCAGGTCGAGCCACAGCCACAGCGTGCATGAGCGCAGGGCCTGCTCCATGCGATCGAGGCGGCTGTGCTCATCCACGCTGTCGAGGAACCAGGGCTGACCCGCGCGACCGACGGTGGCATGGGCCTGGGCCCAACCGAGGAAGGCTTCGACCTGAGATTCGGTGCGGGTGTCGACCGGGGCCTGCGCGTAGGTGAAGCGCTCGCGCAGGGTGAGGCGGCCCGCGGTGCGGTCGAGCTGGTCGGCGAGTTCGAGCATCTGCTCCAGCTCGGCCACCTCGAAGTGCGCGTTGTCGAGCTGAAGCTGGCCCATGAAGATGCCGAGCACTTCGCGAAGCCGGGTCTTGCCCAGGCGGGAGGAGATGGTGTCGATGTGCCAGCCGTTCGGTGCGACGGGCGCCTTGAACTGGCGCGGGGCGCGCGGCTGGCGCGGCAGCAGTTCACGCAGCATCTTCATGGCCGACGGCTCGGCCTCGGCCAGCACGCTGGTGAAGCCCTCCTCGTGCATCCCGTAGCGGCCGGCACGGCCCGCGATCTGGTGCACCTCGGACTCGGTCAGCGAGCGGTCGCCCTGGCCGTCGAACTTGTTCATGGTGGAGAACAGCACCCGACGGATCGGCAGGTTCAGGCCCATGCCGATGGCATCGGTCGCCACCAGCACCTGCGATTCGCCGGTGGCGAAGCGTTCCGCCTCGCGGCGGCGCACTTCCGGTGGCAGGGCGCCGTAGATGACCGACACGGTGAGGCCGTTGGCGGCCGCGATGCGGTCCCGGATGGTCAGCACGTCGCGGCGGCTGAACGCGACCACGGCGTCGCCCTTCTTCAGGTTGGCCAGGGGAACCGGCCCGGGCAGCAACTGCACATGCTGCTTGCGCTGGAAGCGGATGACCTCGCTCGTCTCACCGCACAGGCCCAGGAGGTTCTCGATGGCCGTCACCGCGTAGGCCGAGCAGATGATGATCACCTCCTTGGCCGGCACCGCGACGATGGCCTGGGTCCAGGCCCAGCCGCGCGACGGGTCGAAGATCATCTGCGCTTCGTCGATCACAGCCACGTCGATGAGCTTGTTCGTGCCGACCATCTCGATGGTGCTCGACACCAGCCCCGCGCCTTCGACGGGCACGCTTTCCTCTCCGGTGAGCAGGGAACAGGCGACGCCACGCCCCTGCAGCCGGTCCCGCCCTTCGAGCGCGAGCAGGCGGAGCGGCGCGAGGTACGCGCCGCTGCCGGCCGTGGCCAGGCGCTCGAACGCGGCGTGGGTCTTGCCGCTGTTCGGCGGGCCGACAAAGAGCCGCACCTTGCGGCCCAGGCGACGCGCCTTGGCAAAGGTGTCGGGGTAGCCGTGGAAGGCCAGTTCGCTGGTCAGGCTGTCGAGCGTGTCGAGTTCCTTGACCCGGTGCTCCCAGCGCACGAGGGCGCGCGAGCAGCCGGCGATCAAGGAATCGAGCGGCTGGGGCTTGGCGCATTCGGCGAGCAGGCCGGGCAACAGCGAGGGCAGCTGGTGCGGACGGTGGGCCTCGCCGTGGCGTGCGAGCTGCTCCAGATGGGCGATGAGCGCCTCGGCGTCTTCGTAGGCCGGCGGGTCGCCCAGGGCGCCGATGAGCGCGTCCTTGTCGCCGTCTCGGTAGAAAGCCCACACCGGCTCGGCCGCCTGCGGCACGAGGAAGTGCACCGGCACCTGCCAGCCGGGTGTCGGCACCGTCAGCACCTGGCGCGCGTTGCGTTCCCACGCCATGCCGCGCCGCGTGATGCCGAGCGTCTCCAGCGTGGCCGTGCGGTCGAGGATCACGGCGCGGATGACCTTCCCCTTGAGCTTGTCCTTCTGGGCTGCAAGCGCATCCAGCTGGGCGATGGCCACGTCGATCAGGTCGGGATGGATCCAGCGGCTGGGGCGGGCACCGGGCACCACCTCCTGCAGTTCGATGAAGCCCAGGCCGTCGAGGTGGTCCTCGAAGTCAGGGGTGTTCTCGGGCACGAAATCCAGGGGAGTCACCACCTGCGGCAGGTGGTAGGCCGCTTGCCGGATGCGGTGCAGCTGTTCGGCAGTGACGTGCGCGGGAAGACGGCGGAAATGGCGGGGGTCGGGCAGGGAGTCGGGCTTGGGAGCGGGCATGGAAACAACACGGACACCGCGGCGCGGCTCAGGGGGCGAACTCTACCCTGTGCGGGCGGTGCTGCCCGCGATGCGGTCTTGTCAGGCCGGCGGCGCGGCGGCGTGCGCCTGCAGCAGGGCCGCGAATGCGCCCGGTTCCACGGGCCGGCTGAAGAGGTAGCCCTGCATCTCGTCGCAGTCGCGCGCGACGAGGAAATCACGCTGGGCCTCGGTCTCGACGCCCTCGGCCACCACCCGCAGGTTGAGCATCTTGCCGAGCGAGATGATGGCCGAGGCGATGGCCTGGTCGTCGGGGTGGCTGGCGACTTCGCGCACGAAGGAGCGGTCGACCTTCAAGGTGTCGATGGGGAAGTTCTTGAGCTGACCGAACGAGGAATAACCCGTGCCGAAGTCGTCGATGGCCAGGCGCACGCCCAGTGCCTTCATGGCCTCGATCTGGCGCCGGGCCCGTTCCACGTCGTGGACGATCATGCCCTCGGTGATCTCGAGTTCCAGGTACTGCGGTGCGAGGCCGGTCTCGGCGAGCACCGATTGCAGGGTCTCCAGCAGGTGCTGGTCATGGAACTGCCGGGCCGACACGTTGACCGCGACGTGAAGCGGGGGCAAACCGTCGCGCTGCCAGGCCATGGCCTGGGTGCAGGCTTCGCGCAGCACCCAGGCGCCGATGGGCACGATGAGGCCCGTGGCCTCGGCCACCGGAATGAAGGTGGCCGGCGGCACGTGGCCGAGGGCGGCGTTGTGCCATCGCAGCAGCGCCTCGGCGCCGCAGATGTGGCCCAGGCGCAGGTCGACCTTGGGTTGGTAGTGCAGGGTGAACTCCTGCCGCTCCAGTGCGCCGCGCAACTGGGCCTCGAGCGCCAGGCGCTCGAGCGAGCGGCTGTCGAGGGCGTCGTCATAGATCTGGAAGACGTTGCGCCCTTCATCCTTGGCCTGGTACAGGGCCGCGTCGGCATGCTGCAGGAGCGAGGTCTCGTCCTCACCGTGGACAGGGTAGAGCGCCCCGCCGATGCTGGCGGTCACGCGGCATTCGAAACCCAGCAGCGGGAACGGCGTGAGCATGGCCGACAGCAGCTTGCGGGCCGCGCGCGCCACCTGCGCCGCGTCTTCGACCTCCTGCAGCAGCACCACGAACTCGTCGCCACCGACATGGGCGACCACATCACTGGCGCGCAAAGTGTCGCGCAGGCGCTGGCCGGCGGCCTGGAGGAGCTGGTCCCCCGCGGCGTGGCCAAGGCTGTCATTGATGGCACGGAAGCGATCCAGGCCCACGTGGAGCACCGCGAACTGGCGCGCATAGCGGCGGGCGGTGGGGATGGCGAGCGACAGCAGGTGTCCGAACATGGCGCGGTTCGGCAGGCCCGTGACGCTGCTGTGCGAGGCCATGTGCTGGGCGCGGGCCTCGGCGAGCATCTGCGCGGTGATCTCCCGCGTGACCCCCCGGTAGCCGGTGAAGCGGCCGGCCGCATCGCGGATTGGCTCGCCACTGACGCTGATGTAGAACGTCTTGCCGCTGGGCAGCGTGCCCTGCATCACCACTTCCCGGAAGGGCTGGTGGGCGTCCAGCATGGCGCGGTAGGCCTCCCAGCTGCTGCCATCGTGCAGGTTGACCTGGCTCTCCCAGATCGGGCGGCCGATGAAGGTCTGCTGGAAGGCGTCGGTGCGGGCGTGGCGGTTCTCCATGCGCACCAGGCGATGAGAGACGTCCTGCTCCCAGTACCAGTCGGACGAGATGCTGGTGAGGGCGCGAAAGCGCGCCTCGCTTTCGCGCAGCTCGGCTTCGATGCGGCGGCGCTCGGTGACGTCGCGCAGGATGCCCCGAAAGCCGACCGGGCGGCCGTGCGGATCGCGCACCAGCTGCACCGAGCCTTCCACCTGGACCCGATGGCCCTTGCGATGGACGTACTCCCACTCCTCGTTGCGGCGGGACACGCCGGTGAGGTAGACCTCGTTGAAGGCCTTGAACACCCGGGCCGCCATGTCGGGCGTCTGGCGCACGCGGTTGTCGCTGGTGATCATCTCGCCCGGCTCGTAGCCCAGCATGCGGTTGAAGGCGGCGTTGTGGTAGACCGGCTTGCCCCGCACGTCCACTTCGTAGTAGGCGTCCTCGATGGTGTCGAGGATGGCGCGGTACTTCTCCTCCGCTTGTCGTGCCTCCTGTCCGGACGCCGCGCGTTCGGCTTCGAGCAGCAACTTGTCGAGCGCGACGCCCACCAGCCCGCCCATGCGCTGCAGTCGCGCCAGCAGCACGGCGTCGCACGGGGCGCCCTCCGACCACAGCACGAGCACGCTCGTGGGTGCATGGTGGCGCCGCAAGGCGACGGCGAGGCCAGTGGCGTCGGGGGCGTGCGCCTTGAGCGCCGGCCAGGCGGTGGCGGCGTGCGGCCCGCAGCCTGCACCGCTGCGCCAGGTTCGCGCCACCCAACCCCAGGGGTCGCCGGGAATCTCCTTGGCCAGGAAGCGGATCTCGCCGAGCCGCGCCGCCTGGAAGCCTGCGGCGGCCTCCACGGCGAGCCATCCCACGTTGGCGTTCGGGCTGACGATGAAGGCCGACACGAAGCCGCCCCGCGTGACGGCACATTCGCAAAGGTGCTGCAGCAGCTGGGGGGCGGCCGAAGCGACGGCGATGGCGTCTTCCACTGCGTCCAGAAAACCGTCCAGGGACACGCGAGGTGGCGTGTCGGCGGGCGGGACGGCCTGGGCAGGCGGGACCATCGGGGCGTTCCTTCAGGGGTGGGGAGGCCAGGCCATGATGGCAGTGATCCGTGAGCGCTTCAAGGCCGCATCAACCCGCGGGGCCGCCCACCGGCTCAGCTGCGCCGCGCCGACTTCGGCCGGAAGGCGGCGCAGACCGTGTCATCCGTCACCAGGTACGGACCGCCGATCAGATCGACGCAGTACGGCACGGCGGCGAAGATGCCCGGCACGGGTGGGGTGGCGCGCGGCAGGCCCTCGAGCGTTTCGGCAATCGACTTCGGCTGCCCCGGCAGGTTCACGATGAGCGACTTGCCGCGCACCACCGCCGTCTGGCGCGACAGGATGGCGGTCGGCACGAAGGCGAGGCTGATCTGGCGCATCTGTTCGCCGAAGCCGGGCAGCACCTTGTGGGCGACGGCCAGCGTCGCCTCGGGTGTCACGTCGCGCGGCGCGGGCCCGGTGCCTCCGGTCGTGAAGACGAGGTCGCAGCCGGCCACGTCGACCAGCTCGCACAGGGCCGCGCTGATGGTGAACTGGTCGTCCGGGATGAGGCGGGTTTCCCACTCCACCGGATTGAACAGAGCGTGGGCCAGCCAGGCCTGCAGCGAGGGGATGCCCTTGTCCTCGTAGACGCCACTGGAGGCGCGGTCGCTGACCGACACGAGGCCGATGCGCACCGGCTCGAAGGTGGGGGTGGGCTCACTCGTCGGCGTCATGGTCGGGCGCTTCGTCGGATTCCTGGTCGGAGACGGTGTGGGTCTTGATGAACTGGAACAGCTCGCGGTAGGCGCGGCCGCTGCGCTGCTCGGGCTCGGCGGCCGCGTCCTTGCGGGCGGCGCGGATCAGGCTGCGCAGCTGCTGCAGGTCGGTGTCCGGGTGCTCCGACGTCCAGCGGGTGAGCGCGTCGTCGCTTGCGATGAGTTCGGCACGCCAGCGCTCGGCCTGGTGCAGGGCGAGCGAGTCCTTCGCGTGGCCCAGCTGGAAGGCGGCCACGGCTTCGCGGATGGGCTCGACCTCGACGCGGCGCATCAGCTTGCCGATGTACTGCATCTGCCGGCGTCGGCCCTCATGCGAGCGGGTGCGCTTGTACTGCTGCACCGCATCGAGGAGCGGCTCGTCCAGGCGCAGGCTCTGGAGCTGGCCTTCGGAAAGGGCGACGAGCTGCTCGCCGAGCGTCTGCAGCGCGTGCGACTCCTGCTTGAGGCGCGTCTTGCTGGGCCGCTCGTAGCCGGGGTCGTCGTAGTCGGGAGCGTTGTCGTCGGGGGAGGGCATGAGGGGCGCGGGCGAAAGGTGCAGCAGAACGGGCAGGGCGGTGAGGCAAGCGGGCGAGGCGCCCTGGCCGGCCTCGGACCCGGCCGGAACGGCCCTGCCGGGATGGTTGCTGCCATTGTCGCCGGTATGATAGCCGCGGCCCTTGCGGGCCCTCTTTTCTTCCCAGCTTCCGGCCCTGACCGCATGCCCACCTCCCAGACCCCCGCCCACGGTTTTTCGTACGGACGCGCCACGTTCGAGCAACTGGTCGAAGACGCCCTCGCGCATGCGAAGAAGCTCGGGGCCAGCGAAGCCGGGGTCGAGGTGTCCGAAGGTGCGGGACTGTCGGTCTCGGTGCGCAAGGGCGAGATCGAGAACGTCGAGCGCAACCGGGACAAGTCCCTCGGCGTCACGGTCTACATCGGCCGCCAGCGGGGCAACGCCAGCACGTCCGACTTCTCCCGCGCAGCGCTCGAGCAGACGGTGCAGGCCGCCTATGACATCGCCCGCTTCACGGCGGAGGACCCGGCTGCCGGCCTGCCCGAGGCCGACGACCTCGCGACGCCCGAACAAGCCGCGCGCGACCTGGACCTCTTCCACCCGTGGGCGATCGATGCGGCGGGCGCCGCCGAACTGGCCCTCCGCTGCGAAGCGGCCGCGCTGTCCACCGACCCGCGCATCACCAACTCCGAAGGCGCCGGCGTCTCCGCGCAGCAGTCGCACTTCTTCGCTGGCAACACGCGCGGCTTCCGCGGGGGCTATGCGAGTTCTCGTCATTCGCTGTCGGTGGCGCCCATCGCGTCGCTGCCCGGCCGCGGCGGCGACGACATGCAGCGCGACGCCTGGTACAGCTCCATGCGCTCGGCCGACGAACTGGCCGCACCTGAGGCCGTGGGCCGCTATGCCGCCGAACGGGCGCTGTCGCGACTGAAGTCTCGCAAGATCAAGACCTGCGAAGTGCCGGTGCTGTTCGAGAACACGCTGGCCGCTGGCCTGCTGGGGGCGTACGTGCAAGCCACCAGCGGTGGCGCCCTGTACCGCAAGTCCACCTTCCTGCTCGACAGCCTGGGCAAGCCCGCCATGGCGTCGCACCTCGACATCCACGAAGACCCGCACATCCCGCGCGCCAAGGGCAGTGCCCCCTTCGACGACGAAGGCGTGCTGACGCAGGTGCGCGACGTGGTGCGCGAGGGCGTGGTGCAGAACTACTTCCTGTCGAGCTACTCGGCGCGCAAGCTCGGCATGCGCACCACGGGCCATGCCGGCGGCTCGCAGAACCTCGTCCTCACCAGCCGGCTCACCGAGGCCGGCGACGACCTCGACGCCATGCTGCGCAAGCTCGGCCGCGGGCTGTTCGTCATCGAGCTCATGGGGCAAGGCGTCAACTACGTGACCGGCGACTACTCCCGCGGAGCCGCCGGGTTCTGGGTCGAGAACGGCCGCATCGCCTACCCGGTGCACGAGATCACCATCGCCGGCAACCTGCGCGACATGCTGAAGGGCATCGTGGCGGTGGGCGCCGACGCCTACACCATGGGCACCAAGACCATCGGCTCCGTGCTGATCGACCGGATGAAGATCGCCGGCTCGTGATGTTTGACCGATGAAGCCGGCTCGCAGCGATTGCGACGTCGCGGGGGGCCGCACGACCGGGGTAAATACCGGGCGGAGTGGCAGGAGCCCCCTCCTAGAATCCCGCCGATCTGCCCCGTTCGGGGCAAACCCTTAGTTCTTGACCAGGAGTTTCCATGGAACGTCGTTCCTTCATCCGCCAGACCGGCATCGCCGGCGTGCTGGCGGCCGGGGCCGCACCGGCCGTCGTCCACGCCCAGGCCAACGTGCGCTGGCGCATGGCATCGAGCTTCCCCAAGTCGCTCGACACCATCTACGGCGGCGGCGAGGTGTTCGCCAAGAAGGTCGGCGAGATGACGGGCGGCAAGTTCCAGATCTCGGTGCATGCCGGCGGTGAACTCATGCCGCCGCTGGGGGTGCTCGACGGCGTGCAGGCCGGCACCGTGGAGTGCGGCCACACCGTGCCGTACTACTACTTCGGCAAGGACCCGACGTTCGCCATCGGCGCGTCCATTCCGTTCGGCCTCAACAGCCGCCAGATGAGCTCGTGGATGATGGAGGGCAACGGCCTGAAGCTGATGCGCGAGTTCTACTCGAACTACAACTTCATCAACTTCCCCTGCGGCAACACCGGCGCCCAGATGGGGGGCTGGTTCCGCAAGGAGCTCAAGACCCTGGCCGACATGAAGGGCCTGAAGTTCCGCATCGGTGGCTTCGCCGGCAAGATCATCGAGCGCCTCGGTGGCGTGCCCCAGAACCTGCCGGGCGGCGAGGTGTACCAGGCGCTCGAGAAGGGCACGATCGACGCAGCCGAGTGGGTCGGCCCGTACGACGACCTGAAGCTCGGCTTCTACAAGGTCGCCCCCTTCTATGTGTACCCCGGTTGGTGGGAAGGCGGCCCGCAGGTCGACATGTTCATCAACAAGAAGGCCTGGGACGGTCTGTCGCCCGAATACAAGGCCATCGTGGAGGCCGCCTCGACCTACACCCACATGGACATGCAGGCCAAGTACGACGGCCGCAACCCTGCTGCCCTCAAGCAGCTCGTGGCGAACAAGACCAAGCTCGTCGCCTTCCCCAAGGCCGTGATGGACGCCGCCTTCAAGGAGTCGATGGAGGTCTACGCCGAGCTGTCCGCCAGCAACCCCGCCTGGAAGAAGATCTACGCCGACTACTCGACCTTCCGCAAGGACCAGAACCTGTGGTTCCGGTTCTGTGAGGCGCGCTTCGACAGCTTCATGCAGTCGGCGAAGCTCTGATCGCGACGGGTTGATGGCCATGGCGGCGGCCCGGGAGGGTGCCGCCATGACACGGGACGTGCGGACACCAAGCACAGCGGCCAGTCGGATGGCACCCGCCGTGGCCCGCGTGGAGCTCAAGTCTCGGACTGCTGCCCATACCCGGTCTCTCAATGGGAGGCCCGAGGCACGAGTCCGACTTTGTAGGATCATCCGGGACGTTGAGCTCGGCCGACCCTTTGCAGATCTCCGCGTGTGCACGCAGACGGACGCGCTAACACTCAGCAGGATGTTCCGCCTTCCGCGGAACGACGCGCATGCCTCGATTCAATCGAGCGCTCACGGAGGCAGACCCCGCGAGGCCGAGCCTGGCGAGAAGTCCTGGCGTCATCACGTCCTCGGCGCTCGCCGCGCGAGTCCCGCGGAGAAGGAGCAGCAGGGCCGAATAAGCTGAAGCTGGTGTTCAGGTGCTCTTTTGGTGACGTTTCTGCACCAGCAGAAAAGTTACTCGCCCGCCGGGGCGAACTCCCGGCGCGGTTTCACGCAGGAGAGAGACGATGGCGGTCGCGGAGGACAGGGTCAATTCATCCCTGCAACAAGGGAGGGTCGAGTCTCCCGTTTTGCAGATCGGCATTGGCCGATGCAAAAAGGCAGACCTGACCCCGGCCCTTCCAGTTGTGCCTGGCCAGTGAGGCCCGAGACACGCGCTGCCCAATCGGTCACTCACGACCGTCACAGCGGCAACGTCTGAGACCACGGGATCGTCTGTTTGAGCCTGACAGCGGAAGCAGAGCCACGGTCCTGGAGCCTGCCGGATCGTGCAGCATCGTCCGCTGGCCCATGCCCTCATGGGAGCTCTTTCTGATCGATTCGGCGTGAACTTGCTGGCGGCTTAAAGCACCCGCAGCACCTCAAACTGCTGTCGGATCGGTATCGACACCTGATCACCCTCGCATTTGCCCAGCATGGCCATGCCCAACGGGGCTTTGCTGCTGATGACCTAAACGAGCCGCGAGCCGCTGATCAGCTTCATGCTGCCCCCATCCGGGCCGAGAAAGAGCTGTTGCTGCTTGTCATCGGAGTCAGCGAGGCATACCAGCGCGCCGAGCTGTATGCCTTTGCTGGGGTCGTAGGGGAGCGGGCGGAATTGGCGCCAGTTCGCCATGGCTTGGCGGATCGCTTCAGCACGACGAGCTTGGCCGGTAGCGAGGTAGGCAGCCTCGAGACCCAATGTGTCGTATCTGTTCTCGGAAACGTTCTCTTCGTGAGTCGCCGTTTCATGGGCCGCCCGCGCTGCCTGTTCGGCTTGCAGCAGGTCTGCTGCGAGACGTTCCAGCACCTGCTGCTGCAGCAAGAATTTGTCCATGATGAATGGTAGGCGGCTCGAACAAGCGGGGGCGGACTTGATTACAACAAAGTAGGGTCAAGTCTCCCATTTTGCAGATCCGCATTGGCGATGCAAAAAGGCAGACCCGACCCCGGCCCTCGAGACGCGCGGTGCCAGCGGGTTGCCCGCGTCCGTCACGGCGGCAGTGTCCGATAGAGTGGGATCGTCTGTTCCAGGCTGACCGCGGTCATCGACTCCGGCGTCCCGCAGGTAAGCTGTGCGCATGAAACTGTTCAGCGCATTCCGCTCCCTCGCTCCATTTGGTTCAAGGCGCCGCGACGCGCAATCGCCTGCAAAGCGCTTGCAGGTTTGGGAGCTGGTCGTCGGACCGACCGTGCTGGGCCAAATGGAGTTCCTCTCGTACGAAACGCCATGGATCACGGCATTCTTTCGACCGACCCCTGATTTTCAAAGGTGGGTGCCGCTGATCGAATGGCTGAAGCAGCGCGAGGCCGCGCAGGACGACGACGACGAAGAGCAGCCGACTCCGCCTGAAGTCGAGCTCCTGTTGGTCGAGAAGCACGCTGCAGGAGGGCTTGTGGCCATTGAGCGCGAAGATCCGAGCGAGCCGAGAAG
The DNA here is from genome assembly GCF_964253025.1 of Rhizobacter sp. LjRoot28. Taxonomy (NCBI): domain Bacteria; kingdom Pseudomonadati; phylum Pseudomonadota; class Betaproteobacteria; order Burkholderiales; family Sphaerotilaceae; genus Rhizobacter; species Rhizobacter sp. LjRoot28. The sequence continues at coordinate 2,681,886 of NZ_CAXUQC020000001.1, read as the reverse complement.
GACCGTGTTCCACTTCAACGACGATTTCACCCTCGTCAGTTTTCGCTGACGTGTGGATAGCGTCCTTCGCTGTCGGGGCGACAGAGCCGCTTCAGGTTGAAGGGGCCGGTTCGCAGGCGTCCTCACCCCGTCGTGTGCCAATACAGGAATACGAAGTCTGTCGAAGACTCGCACGCAAAGCACTCTTCCGTCCCGCTGAGCTTTGGCTCAAGCCAGAGCAGCCGATGGACCTCCGCAGGAGGTTCAAAACCCAGGATCTCTTCCCGTGGAAAGCACAGAGCCGACCCTGCCCGCAGGCGGCGGTCGTACGCGATCATCCACGGTTCCGGATCACAGGTCGCGACCTCCAGCCCATCCAGTGCCTCCACCGTCAATCCTTGATGGCGAATGATCGCAAGCAGTGCCACCGCAGCAAAGTGATGAACAGAGTCGAACGAACTCTTCTGTCCCCTGATGAAGTAGTTCTCTTCACACTCGCCGCGAGATCGGTCGACGACGGCAATCTGGACGCAGTGATCCATGCCTTGAGGCAAGGCAAGGTGTGCAAGGACCTGGCGAGCGAGCACGGTGTGAGCTGGCCCCCTGAATGACCGGACGCAGCCTATCGCTTATCTTACGGATAGGAATAGGACTGTGAGTATGACTAGGCATACGGAGACCATCGAGGTCATCACGAGGGACCAGCGCCGCAGGCGTTGGTCCCTGGTCGAGAAGGCCGCGCTGGTGAAGCGCACGTACGAGCCCGGCATGAGCGTGTCGCTCGTGGCCCGACAGGAAGGCGTGTCGGCCAGCCTGCTGTTCCAGTGGCGCAAGCTCGAACGGCAAGGTGCTCTGACGGCCGTCTCCGCCGGCGAGGCCGTGGTCCCGGCGTCGGAGCTGGCCGCGGCGCGGGTGGAGATCGCGAAGCTGCAGCGCGTGCTCGGCAAGAAGACCTTGGAGAACGAGATCCTCAAGGAAGCAGTGGAGTACGCCGCCGAAAAAAAGTGGATTGCGCGCTCGCCCTTGTTGCCCGGGGACGAGGAATGACGCGCGTGTGCGAGGCACTCGGTTTGGCGCGATCAAACGTTCATGCACGCGCGAACCGATCCGAGTCGTGGGCCGATGGCCGCACGCAGCGAACGCCCGACACCGACGAGCAGTTGCTGACGGACATCCGCGAGCAGATCGCTGCGTTGCCCAGCTACGGCTATCGGCGCGCTTGCGCGCTGGTGAACCGCCAACGCGCGAGGGTCGGCGGAGCGCGCGTGAATCCAAAGCGCGCGTACCGCGTGATGTCCGGCAGCGGGCTGCTGCTGCCCAGAGCCCCAAGGCGTCGCCAGTCCAGCAGGCCTCATGAGGGCAAGGTCGCGGTGCCGGCGAGCGATCTGCGCTGGTGTTCCGACGGGTTCGAGATCAAGTGCGACTCCGGCGAGACGGTGACGGCGACCTTCGCGAAGGACTGCTGTGATCGAGAGATCCTTGCCTTCCGCGCGTGGAACGGCAAGGGCCTGCCTGGCGAGCCGGTCTGCGAAATGCTCATCGAGGCCGTGGAGAAGCGCTTCGGCAGCGTTGAGGCGATCCCTGCCACGCACACGCTGGAGTTCCTCAGCGACAACGGCAGCGCGTACATCGCTCACGCTACGAGGAACGTGGCCAGGTCGCTGGGACTCAAGCCGATCAACACGCCGGTCTGCAGCCCTCAGAGCAACGGCATGGCCGAGAGCTTCGTGAACACGTTCAAGCGCGACTACGTCAGCCGGATGGACCTGAGCGATGCCGTCGTCGTGCTGGCGCAGCTTCCGGCCGCGTTCGAACACTTCAACGAGATACACCCGCACTCGAGCCTCAAGATGAAATCGCCGCGCGAGTTCAGGCGGCACCTTGCTGAGCAATCCCGCCGCCCTCAGCTCGAACAACCGGCGCTACATTGCGCATAGGCTGCGTCCGGGAATGCAGGGGCAAGATCAGGTGTGGGGCGGTGGAGAGTCCATGTGGGGATGCTAGCGCTGCACGCCCGGTTCAGGCGCTGAAAGCGGTCTGCAGCACCTCGCTGTACTGATTGGGGGAAGCAGCACTCGTCAATCGCAGAGTGCCCCTACAACAGGTGGTTGGACTTCCACTCCTGGGTCCACGCATACACCTCCACATGGTGAACGGAACAATGGTTGTCCTCCCGCTCGCTAGCGAGCATCGACGTGGTCAATTCGAAGCCGGCGCAATCCGCAGAGCGGAGGTGTTCATGATCGCACTCGCCGGCGTCAAGGCTTTTCAGGAGCGCGTCCAGGCGGTTTCGCAAGAACTCCAAGCCATCGCGATCCGCGTGCACGGTTGCCGATTGACCATCGGAACCAGAGGTGACGCTTAAGAGGTACGGGGGCTCATACATGCTGACCCAATGGAATGGAGGTTGCGATTGTGTCAGGACCACGTACCGCGGATGTTGCTACTTCACAGTATCGACTGCCCGGAATGTTGCTCCCTCGATCGTGTGGAGCGTGGTGCTTGGAGACCGTCTGCTTCCGCTGTGCATGTCGGCGGTCCCCTTCAGGCTGGAAGCGTTTGGTCGGCCTTCTATCGGCACTGCGTTGGCTGCCAGCGTTCAATCCAGTCAAGAACCTGGTTGGTCGTGGCACCAACAACTGAAGGCCACAGATCCAGAGCGGCCAGCTTGACCGTTGGGAGGCTCAAGCTGCGCACGGCTTCTCGGGCGGTCAATACGGCGGCCCGCTCCGGGCGAGCGCATAGTTTCAGCAGCACGCGAGCACTTGCAACGGTGTCTATGCCGCCCAGGAGGTATGCCATGCGCTCTTGCAGGTCGCCTGCAAGTAGCACGACTTGCCGCTCGAATCGATCCCACTCATCAGGTGACAGTCGCTCGACCTGGCATTGCACTTCATCGAATTCGACGTCGGACCAGAAGTCATCGGAGGCCCGCGCTACACGCTCGAAATCGATCACTCCGTCTCCTGGGAACTTCAGCGCCGAATGCCAAGGGCGCTTCACGGTGGGAGCGGGCCTTCCATGAAGCATCACACTTCGACATCATGAACTTTAACGCGGGTTCAACGGCGCACCAGTGTCCCGAGCCGCTCGATACACCGCCCGTGCCGCTCATCCACCCGCGATGCGAACCACTGGGTGGTCAGCTTGCGAGTGATCTTGGGGCTCTTGAGGGCGATGCGCGGCACGACGGCCCTGGGCAGCTTGCGGCCGTCCAGTTCTTCGGCGTAGGCGAACACGCGCTCGTAGAGCGCGGTGGTTTCGAAGCTCGCTTCGTCGCCACGTTCGAGGGCGCGTCGCACGTCGCCTTCGCTGAGCTTGAGCCGGCCGGCGATGGTCATTGCAGCGCGCTCGGTTTCGCCCATGCGTGCATCGGACGAGCGAGAGACGAGGTCGCCGTCAAGGGCCAGCGTCAGGCCGGTCGCCACGGCCAGGGCATTCTGGAAGGCGGCGTTGCGGCTCGCGAGGCGGCCGGCGTTGAAGTCCGCGAAGCGGTAGATCGGCGCGTCGTAGGGCGCCTCGTAGCCCAGCAGGTGGGCGGCGCCGAAGTACAGGCCGCCGCGCCGGGTGAACACCTCGCGGCGAATGGAGTCGTTCACCTCGTAGGGGTAGCGCCGCGCCTCGGCGTGGGCCCGGGCAAACGCGATGCTGACCTGCATGGGCCCGCCCGTGCGCACGGGGTTGCTGTCGCCGAAGAAGCGCTTGCCCATCGGCACCATGCCGATGAAGTCCTCGAAGACCTGGCTCAACTGACCTTCCGTCTTGACCGCGTTCAAGCGCTCGGCATAGCTGCGGCCGTTCGGGGAGTCGACGCTCAGTGCGGCCCGGACGGCGAGCATCGGCACGCCAGCCTCGTCAGCGCGGCGCTCGATTTCCTTCCACGCGATGGATGACAGGCCCGGAACGGCAGGGTCCGCCTTGTAGCCGGACTCCTGCTCGACGATGGCCATCACCGCGCACAGGTTGGGCACCGTGGAGGGGATCTCGAGGGTGGCCAGGGCCGCGTGGATGTCCGTGGCCCAGCCGGCGGGGTCGGGGACCCGCTCCTGCAGCAGCGCCGTCACCGCGCGGCGCGCCTCGGTGGGTCCGAGCCCGTCCGGTCTGGGCGCGGGTGCCGGTCCGGCGCATCCGGCCAGGACGGTCGCCATCGCCAGGACGATGGAGGCAGGGAAAGGGGCGCAGCGGAAGGCGGGCATGGATGGCGGCAGGGGCGATCGGTTCGACCCCCGAATCTACTGCAGGCGGCGCGCCGGGCTACGTTGAACGATCGTCGCGTTCGGGAACAGCGCTTGCCCTGCTCTGGCCTTGCTCCGTTGACAGGAGCCGGTTCCACTCGAGCCACCGCCGTCGGCTTGTCCCTGGATCGCGCCCCCCGCCTTTACTTCCGTGAGGATCTGCCATGGACCCGTCCGCCGACTTCCCCATTTCCCGCCGTGACCTGCTGATTGCCGGTGCTGCCACGTCTGCTGCGACCGCGCCGGCGGCCAGTGCCGAGGCGCCCGCACGGCCATCGCTGGCCGCGGGCAACGTGCCCACGATGAGCGTGACCCTGGAGGTCAATGGCAAGGCGCACACGCTGGACGTCGACACGCGCACCTCGCTGCTCGATCTGCTCCGGGAGCACCTGCACCTGACTGGCACCAAGAAGGGGTGCGATCACGGACAGTGTGGCGCCTGCACGGCGCTGGTCGACGGACGGCGCATCAACACCTGCCTGACCCTGGCCGTGATGCACGAGGGCGCGCGCATCACCACCATCGAGGGCCTGGGGCAGCCGGGGCAGTTGCACCCCATGCAGGCCGCCTTCGTCAAGCACGACGGCTACCAGTGTGGCTACTGCACCCCCGGCCAGATCTGCTCGGCCGTGGCCGTGCTGGACGAGGTGCGGGCCGGCATTCCGAGCCACGTGACCGACGACCTGACCGTTCGACCCTTGCTCTCGGAGGCGGAGCTGCGCGAGCGCATGAGCGGCAACATCTGTCGATGTGGCGCCTATTCCAACATCGTGGAGGCGATCACCGAGGTCGCCGGGAGTCGCGCATGAATCCCTTCACCTACGAACGAGCTCGCTCGCCGGCCGAGGCCGCGGCCGCGGCCGCCCGCACGCCAGGCGCCCGCTTCATCGCCGGTGGCACCAACCTGCTGGACCTGATGAAGCTGCGCATCGAGGCGCCCACCCACCTCATTGATGTCAACGGCCTCGGCCTCGACCGCATCGAGGCGACGCCGGAGGGCGGCCTGCGCATCGGGGCGCTGGTGCGCAACACCGATCTGGCGGCCGACGAGCGGGTGCGCCGCGACCACGCGGTGCTGTCGCGCGCCCTGCTGGCCGGCGCATCGGGGCAGTTGCGCAACAAGGCCACCACGGCCGGCAACCTGCTGCAACGCACCCGCTGTCCCTACTTCTACGACACCGACCAGCCCTGCAACAAGCGGCAGCCCGGCAGCGGCTGCAGTGCGATCGGGGGTTACAGCCGCCAGCTCGCGGTGGTCGGCACCAGCGAGGCCTGCATTGCCACTCACCCGAGCGACATGGCCGTCGCGATGCGGGTCCTGGACGCCACGGTCGAGACGGTCAGGGCGGAGGGCTCGTCGCGCCGCATCCCCATTGCCGACTTCCATCGGCTGCCCGGCAACACGCCACACGTGGAGACGGCCCTCGAGCGGGGTGAACTCATCACCGCGGTGACCCTGCCGCCGCCCGCGGGTGGCACGCACGTGTACCGCAAGGTGCGGGACCGCGCCTCCTATGCGTTTGCCCTCGTGTCGGTGGCGGCGATCCTGCAGCGGGATGGCACCGGCCGCGTCGCACTGGGCGGCGTGGCGCACAAGCCGTGGCGGGTGGAGGCTGCGGAAGCGGATCTGCCACGGGGTGCCAAGGCGGTGACGGCCAAGCTGCTGTCGGGCGCCCGACCCACCGAGGACAACGCCTTCAAGCTGCCCCTGGTCGAGCGCACGCTCGGCGCCGTGATCGCCTCGACGAGGACCTGACCATGAAATTCGACACCCCTGCCACGACGAACCCGATCGATCAGCTCAAGGTGGTGGGACGGCCCACCGACCGCATCGACGGCCCATTGAAGACGAGCGGCACGGCCCGCTATGCCTACGAGCGACACGATGCCGTCCCCCAGGCCGCTTATGGCGTGGTGGTTGGATCTGCCATCGCGAAAGGCAGGATCCTGTCCATCGACGATCGGGCCGCGCGCGCCGCGCCCGGTGTGCTGGGCGTGGTGACCGCCGCCAACGCCGGCAAGCTGGGCAAGGGCAACTTCAACACGGCTCGGTTGCTGGCCGGGCCGGGCGTGCAGCACTATCACCAGGCCGTCGCGCTGGTCGTGGCCGAAACCTTCGAACAGGCGAGGGCGGCCGCGCAACTGGTGCACGTGCGCTACGAACCCGCCCGAGGGCAGTACGACCTGACGAATGCGAAGGCCGGTGCCAAACCACCCAAGCCGAACGACTTCAACGGCCCGTCGAACACCGCCGTGGGCGACTTCACCGGCGCGTATGCGGCGGCGCCGGTCACGCTCGATGTCACGTACACCACCCCGGACCAGTCCCACGCGATGATGGAGCCGCATGCATCGACCGCCGCCTGGCAGGGCGATCGGCTCACGGTATGGACCTCCAACCAGATGATCGACTGGAGCACGGGCGACCTGGCGAAGACGCTCGGCATCCCCAAGGCGAAGGTCCGCCTGGTGTCGCCCTATGTCGGCGGCGGGTTCGGCGGCAAGCTCTTCGTGCGCACCGATGCCGTGCTGGCCGCACTCGGCGCGCGGGCCACCGGCCGCCCGGTCAAGGTGGCGCTGCAGCGGCCGCTGATGATCAACAACACGACGCACCGGCCGGCGACCATCCAGCGCATTCGCATCGGTGCCGATGCCGAGGGCCGCATCACCGCGATCGCGCACGAGAGCTGGTCAGGCGACCTGCCCGGCGGCGGCCCGGAAACCGCGGTCAACCAGACCCGGCTGCTCTACGCCGGCGCCAACCGCATGACGTCCATGAAACTCGCCGTGCTGGACCTGCCCGAGGGCAATGCGATGCGTGCGCCCGGCGAGGCGCCCGGCATGATGGCGCTCGAGATCGCGATGGACGAGATGGCCGAACGGCTGAAGCTCGACCCGGTGGAGTTCCGCATTCGCAACGACACGCAGGTGGACCCAGAGAAGCCGGCGCGGCCCTTTTCGCAGCGACGCCTGATCGAATGCCTGCGCACCGGCGCGGACAAGTTCGGCTGGGCCGCGCGCAACCCGGCGCCCGGGCAGACGCGGGACGGCCGCTGGCTGGTGGGCACGGGTGTGGCTGCGGCCTTTCGGAACAACCTCGTGATGAAGTCCGGGGCGCGGGTTCGGCTCGATGCGCGCGGCGTGGTGACGGTAGAGACCGACATGACCGACATCGGCACCGGCAGCTACACCATCATTGCGCAGACCGCTGCGGAGGTGATGGGCGTGCCGCTGGAGCAGGTGGTGGTGCGGCTCGGTGACTCCACCTTCCCGGTGTCGGCCGGCTCGGGCGGGCAGTGGGGTGCGAACAGCGCGACGGCCGGTGTGTATGCGGCCTGCATGAAGCTGCGCCAGGCGGTGGCTGCCAAGCTGGGCATGACGTCACCCGACGTGGTCTTCGCGGATGCCCAAGTGCGAGATGGCGGCCGCGCCGTTCCGCTGGCCGAGGCGGCGGGCGGCCAAGGGCTGGTCGTCGAGGACTTCATGGAATACGGCGACCTGGACAAGCGCTACCAGCAGTCCACGTTCGGCGCCCACTTCGTCGAGGTGGGAGTGGATGCCGCGACGGGCGAGGTGCGGGTGCGGCGCATGCTGGCGGTGTGCGCCGCGGGGCGCATTCTCAACCCCAAGTCGGCCCGCAGCCAGGTGATCGGCGCGATGACCATGGGCGTGGGGGCCGCGTTGATGGAGGAGCTGGCCGTGGACAAGCGGCGCGGGTTCTTCGTGAACCACGACCTCGCCAGCTATGAGGTGCCGGTGCATGCCGACATTCCGCACCAGGAGGTGATCTTCCTGGACGAGACCGACCCGATTTCATCGCCGATGAAGGCCAAGGGCGTGGGCGAGCTGGGTCTGTGTGGCGTGGCCGCGGCCATCGCGAATGCGGTGTACCACGCGACGGGCGTGCGGGTGAGGGACTACCCCATCACGCTCGACAAGCTCATTGCGCAGTTACCAGACGCCGCCTGACGTGCGCCACGCACGCGCAATGCGCTGACGGCAGGGGGTTGATCGACCTTGGCCGGTACGGCCAAGGAAAGCGCCCGAGCCGGCTTGCCGGCTCAGAGCCAGTGCCAGAGAGCGAGCGCCCATCGAGGCAGAGGCAGGGCCGGGCGGGGACGGTAGGTCTGGCGATACGCTGCAATCATGGCGGTCTCCATGGACTGTGATTGCATACAGTATAGGCCTGGGCGCCCACCATGCCAAGGCCCTGCGACACCCACCGGGTAACCGGACGTTGCCTCGCCGCTCCTTCGTGGCAGGGCGCCTCGGGCTTCAGCGTCGGGCCGCGGCCATCAGTTCTTCCAGTCGGTGGCTGGTGCCGGCCGGCACCTTGCCCGCCACGGCGATGGCGGGCTTCGCCTGGAGCAGCGCCTCGAAGGCCTGTCGCACCTGTTCGGCGTTCACCGCCTCGATGCCGGCTGCCATCTCGGCGCGCGAACGCACGCGGCCAAAGGCGAACACGTCCTGCGCAGCAGCTTCCAGCCGGCGTACCGGCCGTTCGTGAGTGCGCAGCTGCCGCACGGCGATCTGGTTGCGGGCGCGCTCCAGGTCCACGGGATCGATGCGCTCGACCTGGCGGGCCAGGAGGCCGGCGATGCCGGCCACGCATTCCTGCAGCTGCGACGGCGAGGTGGACGCCTCGATGACGAACTGGCCGCTGAGGTCGAAGACGTCCGCGGAACAGGAGGCGTAGTAGACGAGACCGCGACGCTCGCGGATCTCGTCCATGAGCGGCGAGCTCATGCCGTCGCCGAACAGCGCTGCGGCGACGACGGCGGCCTGGTGGTCTTCGCTCAGGCGGGGCACGGGGTACCCGAGGACAACGTGGGTCTGGCTGAAGCCCGGCTGCCGCTTGGTCGCGGCGCCGCCCACGTGGGCGGGCGGCGGGACGACGTTCTCCGGGCCGCCGGGCATGCTGCCGAACGCCGCCTCGGCCTCCCGCGCCATGGCGTCGGGGTCGACGTTGCCCGCAATGGCCACGATCACGTTGCCGGCGGTGTACTGGCGTTGCACGTAGCCGAGCAGGTCGTCGCGGGTGAATCGTTCGATGTTGCGCCGCGTGCCGATGACGGGTTGCGCCAGCGGGTGGTTGCCGAAGCACAGCTTGTCGAAGAGCTTGTAGGCAGTCGACAGCGGATCGTCCTCGTCCTCGGTGAACTCGTGCAGGATGACCTGCCGCTCGCGCTCGAGCTCCGCCTCGGGAAAGGTGCTGTTGCGCACGATGTCGCCCAGCATGCCGACGAAGCGCGCGGCGTCGCGGGCCAGGCCGCGCATGTGGTACGCCGTGTGGTCCTTGTCGGTGTGGGCGTTGACGTCGGCGCCCAGGCGCTCGGCGTCGAGGTTGATCTGCTGGCAGCTGCGCGAGGTGGTGCCCTTGAACGCCATGTGCTCGACGACGTGGCTGATGCCGTTGAGCAGTCGGCTCTCGTGGCGGCTGCCGGTTCGCACGAACACGCTGATCTGGACGCTCTCCACATTCGGCAGGCGCAAGGTCACCACCCTCACGCCGTTGGGCAGGGTGACGAGGTGGGTGTCGGGGTCGGCAGCGAAGGGCGCCGATGGCACGGGAGAGACGGACATGGGCATGGAGCTGGAAGCCAGGGAGCAGGGCAGAGCAGGGTGGGCCGGAGCCAGAACCCGATTGTCGCCGGTCAGGTCCGGTTCGCCCCTCGGAGGGGCTCCGCCTACGCGCCGGTGCTGGCAGACTCCGCACCCATGTCGCCGCCGCATTCGTCCCGCCCGCCAGCCATCGAGCCCTTCGCCGGGGAGCCGCATGCGCCGACCGATCCCGCCCGCCGAAGGCTCGTGCAGGCGTTGGGGGCTGCCGGCCTGCTCATGCTGGCGCCGGCGCTCGGCGCGGCGCCATTGGTGCTTCGCGTGGACAACGTGACGGCCCTCTATCCGGTGACCGTGGCCCGCATCGAACGGCCGGAGACGGTGGCGGAAGTGGCGGCGATGGTCACGGCCTGGCCCGGCGCCATCGGCGTCGGGGGCGGGCGCTTCAGCATGGGAGGGCAGGTCGCCGTGGCGGACGGCCTGCACCTCGACTTGCGAGGTTTGAACCAGCTGGTCTGGCTGCGTGCCGACGAGCGACGTGTGCGCGTGCAGGCCGGCATGCGCTGGCGCGCGCTGCAGGAGGTGCTCGACCCGCTGGGCCTGGCCGTCCACACCATGCAGAGCTACGCCAACTTCACCGTGGGAGGCTCAGTGTCCGTCAACGCCCACGGCCGCTACGTGGGCCACGGACCGGTGGGCCAGAGCGTGCAGGCCCTGGCCCTGGTGCTGGCGGACGGCTCGGTGGTGGAGGCGAGCCGCGAGCAGCACCCCGAGCTCTTTGCCGCGGCGATCGGCGGGTACGGCGCGGTGGGCGTCATCGTGGAGGTGGAGTTGGCCCTCGCGGAGAACGTGCGCATCGAGCGGCGTGTGAAGGAGCTGCCGCTGGCGGCGTACCGCGCCCACTTCGAGCAGGCCGTCCGCGGCCACGCCACCAGCGTGCTGCACAACGCCGACTTGCGGCCGCCGGCCTTCGATCGGCCGGTGTGCGTGACCTGGCATCGCACGGACGCCGCTGTCACGGACCCGCTGCGCCTGACGCCTCACGGGGCGAGCCACGGCCTGGAGCAGACGGCCCTGTGGGCGGTGACGGAGTTGCCGGGCGGGGGTGGCTTGCGCCGCAAGGTGATCGACCCCCTGCGGCTCGGTTCACCGGCGGTGTGCTGGCTCAATCGAGAGGCCAGCCTCGACGTCGCCGAGCTGGAGCCACGCACGCGCCGCATCACGACCTACGCCCTGCAGGAGTACTTCGTGCCGCCGCGCCACTTCGAGGCCTTCGTGCAGGGCATGGCCCAGGTGCTGCAGCGGCACCGGGTGCACGTGGTGAACGTGTCGGTGCGGCACACGCCGGCCGATACCGTCGCGCTGCTGCCGTGGGCGCGGGAGGAGGTCTTCTCCTTCGTGCTCTACCACAAGCAGCGCACCTCGGACGAGGCCTGCGAGGCGGTGGGCATGTGGACGCGCGAGTTGATTGACCTGGCGCTGGCGCACGAGGGGCGCTACTACCTGCCCTACCAGCTGCACGCCACCCGGGCGCAGTTCGAACGCGCCTATCCGGAGGTGCAGGCCTTGCGGGCACTCAAGGCGCGGGTCGACCCGGCGGGCCGGTTCAGCAACAGCCTGTGGGCGCGCTACCTCTGATCGAGCCACCGGGGATCAGCGCGCGGACTGGCGCAGACCCGGCGACAAGGCGTAGTGCGTGAAGGTGGTGAGCAGCTCATGGTCGGCCGCATGGAAGACGGTCACCATGCCGGCGCCGGAACGCACCACCAAGCGGGGCGCCACCAGCCAGGCGAGGTAGGGCACGTAGATCATCTTCGCGTGGCTGACATCGGCCCACGCCACCCGCTTCGGCCAGATCCACGTCTGCCGGATGAATTCCGCGTTTACCTCGGTGCGGCTGCGCCAGACCCAGAGCGTGACGATCACCAGTACCGCGAGACCGGCCGCGACGAGCGCCTTCGCCTCGAACGAGGCCTGCTGCACGGCGGGCTTGTCCATGGCCTGCCAGCCGGCGGCGAACACCCAGGCGGTGAGCGCCGTCACCAGCGCGCGAACGACGACCGGAAAGGCCGGGCCTTCGGCGCTGGGTGCGGCCTCGGCGTTCGGGCCGACCGGTGCCACGGCGTCACTCACGGCGCCGAAGCCGGTGCGGCCGCGGGCTCCGCCGGGGTCTCATTGAAGAGATCGCTCATGTCGTCGGTGGACGGCTCGGGTGCCATCTCCTCGACGGGCGCCTCGATCTGCACCTTGTCCAGGTCGACCTTGACCTCCTCGTCGAGCAGGAAGGTCACTGTCTGCGGGACGAAGATCACGATCACCACCAGCAGCAACTGCAGCATCACCCAGGGAATGGCGCCGAGGTAGATGTCGGACGACAGCACCTTGCGGGGCAGCGAGCCGTTCTTGAACAGCGAATCGGAGATGCCGCGCAGGTAGAACAGCGCGAAGCCGAAGGGCGGGTGCATGAAGCTCGTCTGCATGTTCACGCACAGCAGCACGCCGAACCAGATGAGGTTGATGCCCATCTTGTCGGCCACGGGGCCCAGCATCGGCAGGATGATGAATGCGATCTCGAAGAAGTCGAGGAAGAACGCCAGGAAGAAGATGAAGATGTTGACGACGATGAGGAAGCCCGTCTGGCCGCCCGGCAGGTTGGTCAGCAGGTGCTCGATCCACAGGCCGCCGTCGACGCCCTGGAACACGAGCGAGAACACACGCGATCCGATCAGGATGAACACCACCATGGCGGTGATGCGCATGGTGCCGGCCATGGCGCCCTTCATCAGCGGCCAGTTCATGCGTCCGTGCAGCGCGGCCAGGATGAGCGCGCCGACGGCCCCCATGGCGCCCGCCTCGGTAGGCGTCGCCACGGCGATGTCGATGCCGGGCAGGCCGCCCATGCTGCCGAGCACGGCGAAGATGAGAATGGCCGAGGGGATGATGCCCCGCAGGCACTTCTTCCACAGCGCCCAGCCGTCCAGCGTGCGCGCCTCCTTCGGCACGCCGGGCACGTGCCCCGGCTTGATGCGGCTCAGCAGGAAGGTGTAGAGCGCGAACAGCACCACCTGCAGGATGGACGGGCCCCAGGCGCCGCGGTACATGTCACCCACCGACTTGCCGAGCTGGTCGGCCAGCACCACGAGCACGAGCGACGGCGGCACGATCTGGGTGATCGTGCCCGAGGCCGCCAGCACGCCGGTGGCATAGCGCATGTTGTAGCCGTAGCGCATCATCACCGGCAACGAGATCATCGCCATGGCGATCACCTGTCCGGCCACGGTGCCCGTGATGGCGCCGAGGATGAAGCCGACGATGATCACCGAGTAGCCGAGGCCGCCGCGCACCGGCCCGAAGAGCTGGCCCATGGAGTCGAGCATGTCCTCTGCCAGCCCGCACTTCTCGAGGACGGCGCCCATCAGCGTGAAGAACGGAATGGCCAGCAGCAGGTCGTTCGAGAGGATGCCGAACACGTTCAGCGGCAGCGCCGTCATGAACGCGGGCGGGAACCAGCCCATGTTGATGGCGATGAAGGCGCACAGCAGGCCGAGGGCGGAGAGCGAGAAGGCCACCGGGAAGCCGATCAGCATGACCAGGATCAGCCCCCCGAACATCATCGGGGCGAAATCTTGCATGCTCATTGGAGCGGTCTTTCGTAGGTGGTGTCCATGTCGTGCACGCCGAGCAGCCAGCCGACGCGCTTGATGATCTCGGAGACGCCCTGCAGCAGCACGAGCCCGAAGCCGAGCGGCAGCATGAGCACGGCCGGCCAGCGGATGAGGCCGCCGGCGTTGCCCGACACCTCGCCCGACTGGTACATGCCGACGAAGTAGGGCCACGAGAGCCAGAGCATCAGCGTCATGACCGGCAGCAGGAAGAACACGAGGCCGAAGAGGTCGATGAAGACCTTGCCGCGGCCCTTCAGCCGGCCGTAGATCACATCGACCCGCACGTGTTCATTGACCTTCAGCACATGGGCCGCGCCCAGCATCACGCAGGCGGCGAAGAGGTACCACTGGATCTCGAGCCAGGCATTGGAGCTGTTGCTGAAGATGAACCGGATGATGGCGTTGCCGGCGCTGATGAGGCACGAGGCGATGACGGCCACGGCGGCGATCCAGCCGGTCTTGTGGGTCAGCCAGTCGATGCCGCGGGACAGGAGGAGCAAGGCTTTCATGCGAACACCCGCTGAGGAAAAGGACTACGGGAAGGGTCAACCGCACCCCGGCCGCGCGGCCGGGCATCGGGCGCCCCGGGGTTCACGGGCGCGATGCGCTGGCCGCCTGGAACAGCTTGCCCACGCGGGCGCCGCTGCGGCAGAACGCCAGGATGGGCTTGGGCAGCGAATCCAGCAGTTCGCCGAAGCGGGCGATCTCTTCGGGCGACTGGTAGCCGCCGGCCACCGGCAGGTGCACATAGGCCAGGCCGGCGTCGCGAGCAGCCGCTTCCATGGCGGCGCTGGTCGGCTGGTCGGGGCCGTGCTCGAAGTCCGGACGGTTGTTGATCACGCTGCGAAAGCCCTGGGCGGCCGCCCAGGCCATCGCCTCGGGCTGCAACTGCGCCGTCGCGCAGACCTCATCGCTCAGGCGTTGGAGGGTGGGTTCGCTCATCGCTTGGCCTCCGGACGTGGTTTCAGCGGGCCAGGGCCTGCTTGACGGCGGTGGACACCTGGGCCATGTCGGCCTTGCCGGCGAGTTGCGCCTTGGCAGCGGCCATCACGCGGCCCATGTCGCCGGGGCCCGCGGCGCCCAGCTCAGCCACGATCGCGCCCACGGCGGCGGCCACTTCGTCGGCGCCCATGCGCTGCGGCAGGTAGGCCTCGAGCACCGCAAGTTCAGCGCTTTCCTTGTCGACCAGGTCCTGCCGGCCGCCAGCGGTGAACTGGGTGATGGAGTCCTTGCGCTGCTTGACCAGCTTGTCGACGATGGCGATCACGGCCACGTCGTCGAGCTCGACGCGCTCATCGACTTCCTTCTGCTTGAGTGCGGCCAGCAGCCCGCGAATGGTCAGCAGGCGGGCCGAATCCTTGGCGCGCATCGCCGCTTTCATGTCGTCGTTGATCTTGTCTTTGAGGGGGCTCATGGCGGCTCCTGGGTCGGTACGGAAAGGGCGCGGCGGGTCGCGGGCAGATTCAGCGGGGGGCGAGCGAGCGGGTCGGGCGCAAGGTGAATGAGGTAAGTTGAAAGGGGCAGGGCAGAAACAACAAAGCCCGCATGAGCGGGCTTGGCGTGCTGAGCGGGAGGGCTCAGTACAGGCGCTTCGGCAGCTGCATGCTGCGGATGCGCTTGAAGTGGCGCTTGACGGCGGCAGCCTTCTTGCGCTTGCGCTCAGCCGTGGGCTTCTCGTAGAACTCGCGGGCGCGGAGGTCGGTCAGCAGGCCCAGCTTTTCAATCGTGCGCTTGAAGCGGCGCAGGGCCACGTCGAAGGGCTCGTTCTCTTTAACGCGAATCGAAGTCATAGATCCAGATGTTTGTGCGCTCGGTGTTCGCCCGGTGTCTCGAAGTGGAGGTTCCGGAATCCAGCCTCAAGGCCTGGACGAATCGACGCGCGGGTTTGCCAGCAAAGACGGCGATTATAGACACCGTCTTTGGCTGGCGCAAGCCATTCGTCAGTGCGTGCCCGCCTGCATCACTTCTCGGTGCCGCCCAGGCGCGGCATGGCCGTGCCGGTGCCCGGCGACAGCAGGCCCACCTTGGCGTAGGTTTCCAGCTTGTCGCGCGTGTCGATGATGTCGAGGTTGCGCATGGTCAGCTGGCCGATGCGGTCCTGCGGGGAGAAGGTGGACTCGCCCTTTTCCATCGTCAGGCGCTCGGGCTTGTAGGTGAGGTTGGACGACACCGTGTTCAGGATCGAGTAGTCGTTGCCACGGCGCAGTTCGATGGTCACCTCGCCGGTGATGGCGCGGGCCACCCAGCGCTGGGCGGTCTCGCGCAGCATGATGGCCTGCGGGTCGAACCAGCGGCCCTGGTAGAGCAGGCGGCCGAGACGGCGGCCGTTGTCGCGGTACTGCTCGATGGTGTCTTCGTTGTGGATGCCGGTGATCAGGCGCTCGTAGGCGATGAACAGCAGCGCGAGGCCGGGGGCCTCGTAGATGCCGCGGCTCTTGGCCTCGATGATGCGGTTCTCGATCTGGTCGCTCATCCCGAGGCCGTGGCGGCCGCCAATGCGGTTGGCTTCCATCAGCAGGTCGACCGGGCTCGCGAACTCGACGCCGTTCAGGGCGACCGGGTGGCCCTCCTCGAAGCGAACCGTGACTTCCTCACGCTTGACCTCGACGTCGTCGCGCCAGAACGCCACGCCCATGATGGGCTGCACGATCTTCATGCCGCTGCTGAGCAGCTCCAGGTCCTTCGCCTCGTGGGTGGCGCCGAGCATGTTGGAGTCGGTCGAGTACGCCTTCTCGGCGGACATCTTGTAGGCGAAGCCGGCCTGGCGCATGAACTCCGACATCTCGGCGCGGCCGCCGAGTTCGTCGATGAACTGCTGGTCGAGCCAGGGCTTGTAGATCTTCAGGCCCGGGTTGGCGAGCAGCCCGTAGCGGTAGAAGCGCTCGATGTCGTTGCCCTTGAAGGTGCTGCCGTCACCCCAGATGTTGACGTCGTCTTCCTTCATGGCGGCCACGAGCATGGTGCCCGTGACGGCGCGGCCGATCGGCGTGGTGTTGAAGTAGGTGACGCCGGCGGTGGAGATGTGGAAGGCGCCGGCCTGCAGGGCGGCGATGCCTTCGGCCACGAGCTGGCTGCGGCAGTCGATGAGGCGGGCCGCCTCGGCACCGTACTGCAGCGCGCGGCGCGGGATGTCTTCGTAGTCGGGCTCGTCCGGCTGGCCCAGGTTGGCGGTGTAGGCGTAGGGGATCGCACCCTTGTTGCGCATCCAGTGGAGCGCCGCGCTGGTGTCGAGTCCGCCGGAAAACGCGATGCCGACCTTCTGGCCGGCAGGCAGTTGCTGAAGAATGGTTGCCATGGTGTGAATGAGCCGCGAGCTGGGGGTGTTCAAAGGCGCCGACGCGCCAACCCGGCATTGTCGGGCAATTTCGGGCCGGCCCCGCGATTTCGTGGCGATCAGGCCCTGTCGGCGGCGGCCGCGGCCCCGATCGCACGACCGCACGCGGCGCCGCTGGCCCAGGCCCACTGGAAGTTGTAGCCGCCCAGCCAGCCGGTCACGTCCACCACCTCGCCGATGAAGTGCAGGCCGGGCACGCTGCGGCTCTCCAGCGTCTGCGAGCTCAGCCCCTGCGTGTCCACGCCGCCGGCCATCACCTCGGCCTTGCGGTAGCCCTCGGTGCCGCTCGGCGTGAGCTGCCACGACTGCAGGCTCGCGGCCAGTCGGTCCAGGTCCTTGTCCTTGGTCTCGGCAATCGGGCGATCGGAGAGGCCGGGCTCCTCGCCCAGCCACGCCTCGGCCAAGCGCGCAGGCAGGAAGCGCAGCAGTTCGTTGCCGACCTTGCGCCGCGAGGCGAGCTTGGCCTCGCGCAGGGCCGTGCCCAGGGCCTGGCCCGGCGCCAAGTCGATGGTGATCGGCGTGCCGCCGCGCCAGTAGCTCGAGATCTGCAGCACCGCCGGCCCGCTCAAGCCCCGGTGGGTGAAGAGAAGGTCTTCCAGGAATTCGCCGCCGCCCTTGGCGGGACCCGTGCGGATCGTGACCGGCAGGGACAGGCCGGCCAGCGGCACGAAGGGCGCCCATGCGGCCGAATCGAAGGTCAAGGGCACGAGCGCGGGCCGCGTCTCGATGATCCGGTGGCCGAACTGGCGGGCGAGCCGCAGGCCGAAGTCGGTGGCGCCGATCTGCGGCACGGGCAGGCCGCCGGTGGCGACCACCACCCGCGCGCTGCGCACCACGCCGCGATCGGTATCGACCTCAAAGGCCGCACCCGCCTGGCGCACGGCCTGGACGCCGCACGGCTGCCAGCGTGTCACGCGCCCCTGATCGCATTCGCGCAGCAGCATGGCGATGATGTCCTCGGCCGATTCATCGCAGAAGAGCTGGCCCTTGTGCTTCTCGTGCCAGGCGATGCGGTGCCGCTGCACGAGCGCGATGAAATCCTGGGGCGTGTAGCGGGCGAGGGCGGACCGGCAGAAGCGCGGGTTGTCCGACAGGAAGTTGGCCGGGCCGGCATCGCGGTTGGTGAAGTTGCACCGGCCGCCGCCCGAGATGCGGATCTTCTCGGCCACCTTGGCCGAATGGTCGATGACCAGCACGCGCGCGCCGGCCTGGCCGGCAATGCCGGCACAGAACAGGCCGGCAGCGCCGGCGCCGATGACGACGGCGTCGTAGGAATGCATGGGAAGGCGCCGCAGGTCGCGCGGGCAAAGGCAGGGATTATCGCGGGCCGCCGCGGGGCCGCCGGCGCGGTCTCAGGCGGCTGTCTCCGACGACGCGGATGCACCGGCCTGGGCGGCCGGCGTGCCGGACACGGCCGCCAGGGTCTTGAGCAGGCAGTCCACCTGCCGCAGCAAGGGTTCCGGTGCAGGCTTCTCGCCGCTCAGGACCGACTGGATGTAGAGCGCGGTCGTGGGCGCATCGCAGGTGCGCGGCAGCACCGGCAGCTCGCGCAGCACGCCTTCGTGCGCGCCAAGGGACAGGTCGGGGCGGGGCTCGCCGCGCACGAACACGTCGAGCTTGGGCAGGCGCCGCGCATCGGCGACGGGTTCGCCCTCGGTCCCGCGCATCAGCACCGCATTGGCGCCGATGTGCTGGAGGAAGGCGGCGTGCATGTGGGCGTACTCCGGGTGGGTGTAGTTGACGATGCGCACTGAACCCGAACTGCTGAACGGATCCAGCAGCTTCGCCACGGTGTGGGCCGGGTTGCGCAGGCCGATGACCCAGCGGGCGTCCAGCAGCCGCGCAAGCGGCGGGCACAGGCGGTCGGTGCGCATGTACACCGGCTCGCGCCGGGCCCAGGCCTGCGCGGCTTCCTCGGGCGAGGTGGCGGCCGGCAGACCGAGGTCGTGGAACACCTCCGCCGTCGTGACTCGGGTCGGGTCCTCCGGCATGCCGTGCACGAGCACGGGCACGCCCTCCTGGGCCAGCATCAAGGCCAGCAGCGGCGTGAGGTTGGGCAGCTTGCGCGCGCCGTTGTACGACGGCAGCACGACCGCCGGGCCGGGCGCCTGCAAGGGCACGCAGCGCTCCGTGACCGCGTCGAGAAAGCCCGCGAGCTCGTCGGTCGTCTCGCCCTTGATGCGCATCGCGACGGCGAAAGCGCCGACCTCCAGGTCGGTGGCCTGGCCGTCCAGCACCTGCGCCATCAGGTCCCGGGACTGCGCCCGGTCGAGCGGACGGGCGCCGTCCTTGCCGCGGCCGATTTCCTTGATGTATGCGCTGATGCTCATGGGTGGGTTCCTGGCGTGGATTCAGCAAGAGCCGGGCCAGAAGCCCAGGCTTGCCGTGTCGGCCGATTCTAGGAGCCCACGCGGGACGCCGCGCAACCCGAGCGTCACCCTGCAAGGCAACGCGTCCTTCCGCGACGCGCCCGGATTGGCGTGGTAGCCGACGGCATGCCAAGCGGGTGGCGGCGCGAGCGGTCAGCCGCAACGGTATGCAGTGCCGCGCGCCGTTGCCAGGGCATAGCGAAGGTCGCGCTCCGCGAGCACCAGGTGCGTCGCGCCCAACGTCCGTGCCTCGGCGAGCAGCTGTTCCCGTACGCGCTGCAGGTCGGCCGCAGGCGAGCCGCTGTCGCGCAGGCTGCGCGCGTTCAGTTCACCCACTGCCGTGCAGCCGCGCACCGCCGCAGCGTCCACTTCCTCCACCGGTGGTCCTTGTGGCGCGACCGTCGTGCACCCTGTCGCAACGACGATGCCGGCGGCGAGCAGCAGGTTGTGCAAGCGTGGCAGCGTCGCCAATGGACGCGCGCCAACGAGATGGGCTTGGATCATGGAAGAGGCCGATGGAGCGAAGGCCTCAATCTGCGCCGAAGCTTCGGGCGCTGCAAAGGCGTTCCGGAATGCCCCGGCTGTCGTTGCAGGAAAGCGATCCGAGCCGCCTGGTGAGTCGCGCAGTGGAAGACAAGCTCGGGCCCGTTGCTGGCGGCCTCTGCCGGCAGACGCTTGACGAGCACGTCGCGACAGCGTCAACGACCCTTCAGCCGAAGGTCAATCGGCCTGCAGCGCGCTCAACCATCCGGCGATGGAGATTGTCGTCCGGTCCTGCAAAAACGGGCCGATCACCTGGACACCGATTGGCAACCTGTCCGGCGTGCAGCCGATCGGTGCCGAGGTCGCCGGCAGGTTGGCAAAGGTGGCGACGCCAGGCCAGGCCAGTTGTGCGCCGTAGGGCGTGGCCTCGCCATCGATCATCAACGTCGTACTGGCCATGTCCGGAAGGTCAATGTGCGGATAGGCCACGGTGCCGAAGGTCGGCGCGACGACAGCGTCGAAGCGTTCGAACAGGGCCTGCCACTGACGGCGAAGCCGGATCTGCTTGTCGAGCAGGTCGAACCACTCGTGTGCCGAGAGCACCTTCTCGACGTCTGGCGCACCGCGCGTCACGATTGCCGTCAGCATGGCCACGTAGTCGTCGTGCGCAATGCCCAGGTCCGGCAGCAGCGCGCTCTCGCGGGCGATGTCTGCGCCGGCGCGTGACGCATTGCGGCAGAGGCCTTCCAATGCGTCGCGGATGACGGCATCGGTGCGGGCCCGCGGGTGAGTGTCGAGAACCAGCAGTCGGCAATCGGCAAGGCCCCGCACCTTCGGGGCCGGCGGATCCGCGCGCCACGCGACGCTGTCCATGGAACCCGCGCCGGCGAGAACGCCCAGAGCGATTTCAAGGTCGACGACGTTGAGCGCCAATGGCCCGACCACCGCCAGGTCCACTTCGGCACCGTCGGTGCCGGGAAACACGTGCCCTTGGCTGGGAACCAGGCCAAAGCTCGGCTTGAGGCCGAACACCCCGCAGAACGCGGCAGGGACACGAATCGAACCGCCGATGTCGGAACCGCATTCGAGGGCCACCATGCCCGACGCGAGCGCCGCCGCCGAGCCGCCCGACGACCCGCCAGGGCCGCGCGAGGGATCGTGTGGGTTCACGGTCCGACCGTAGACCGGATTCGTGCTCTGCCAGTCGGCGAGCGACGGCGCCACGTTGGTCTTGCCGAGGATGACGGCGCCGGCAGCCTTCAGGCGTTCGACGGCGAGCGCGTCCTTCTTCGGCCGGAAGTCTCGGAACGGCGGCAGCCCCCAGGTGGTCGGCAGGCCGGCGACGTCGAACGATTCCTTGACTGTCATCGGCAGACCGAGCAGTGGTAGCCGGTCGCCTTGCGCGCGTTGCCGGTCCCGCATCGCTGCCTGTTCGCGCGCGCGGTCGAAGTCCCGGACCACGACCGCGTTGAGCGTGGCGTCGAGTCGTTCAATGCGCGCGATCGCCGCATCGCAAGCTTCGCGCGCGCTGATTCGCCCCGACGCAATCGCGGCAACGAGGGCATGGCCGGAATCCATCTCGAAGTCGGACAAAGAGGCTTGCGTCATGGGAGCACTCCCTCACTGCGGGCGGCGATGATGGCACGGCCTGTCGGAAACCCAGACATGGGACATTCCCGACGCGGGAATGCGGCAGGGCGGTCAAGTCGGAGAGTGCCCTGCGCGGCCACTTGTCGCGGGCGACGGTGCGCCTGCCCCAGCGGGGGCTGCTGCCAAGGGGTCGTCAAGTCACTGGGGTGCCGACCGCGGGCACACACACACCGAGCGTGGGGTCGCTTGCGCGATGTCCACCCGAGTCTTCGGTAGACACCATCGTTGCCGCCTCGGTTGCCAGCTTCACGACGGGATGGCCGCGTACCCTTGTTGCACGGTCGCGCAGTTGCGGTCCTACGCGACGGCCACTCCCTGCGCCACCATGCGCTTGAGTTCCGGCACGCATGAACCGCAGTTGGTGCCGCACTTCAGCTCGGTCTGCAGTTGCAGCAAACGCTCCGCGGGCGGGCCGTCGCAGCGGGCGAGCACTTCGACGATGCGGGGTTCGGTGACGTTGAAGCAGGTGCACACCTGCCGACCCCGGGCCTGCACCGCGACGGGCGCTTCGGCGCCGGGGACCAGGAGCAGGCGGCCGTAGGCCTGGGCGGGCAGCTCGTCTTGCAGCAACGGGCGCAACCAGACTTCTGCACTGATGTCGCCGCCAAGCAGGAAGGCCTGCAGCTGGGTCTGCCCGTCGATGGGGGCGAGCCGCATCGTGCGGCGCTGGCCGCGGCGCCGGTCTTCGTAGCGCAGGGCCTGCCCCTCATCGAGGCCGATGATCCGCTCGATGCGCTGCAGGAGTTCGGCGGGCGCTGGCTCAGGGCCGGCGGCGCGCAGCAGAACCCCGGTGCGCTCCCGGCCGAACGGCACGCAGCTGGCAAAGGCGAACTCGCCCATCAGCGCCTTGAGCTGCTCGCGCGCGCGCAGCGCGAGGTCCTTGGGCAGCCAGGCGAGCGCCAGCAGCCGCCAGGGCAGGTCGGCGCGTTGCACCCGGATGGCGGCGTGCTTGAGTTCCGGCTGTCGTGAGATGGGGCAGTACGCGGATGTCGTCAGCGCGTTCACGCCGTGCAGGACGGTGCCGTCGGTTGCACGGCCGGAAAGGAATTCCTCGCCCCAGTGCATCGCCATGAAGGCCTGTGATTCCGCGACCTCGTCGCTCGGTTGAACCGGAACGACGAGGCTGCCGCGGCGTGACGTGACCTGAACCAGGTCGCCCGCTGCCAGCGCGAGGCGCGTCAGGTCCGCCGGATGCATGTCGAGCGAGGGCTCGGGCACATGACCGAACAGCCGGCCGATGGTGCCGGTGCGGCTCATGCCGTGCCACTGGTCGCGCAGTCGGCCGGTGGTGAGGGACAACGGGTAGTCGCCGTCGCGGCCCTCGGCGAGCGGCACGAACGCCGCGTCGTGAAAGCGCGCGCGGCCGTCGCTCGTGGGAAAGACGCCGTCTTCGTACAGGCGAAGTCGGCCCTCGGTGGCGCCGGACGGGAAGGGCCACTGCGCGGGGCGCATCGCCAGGCGCGCGTAGGACAGGCCAGTGATGTCGAGGTCACGGCCGCGCGTGCTCTCGCGGTGTTCGTTCCAGACGGCTTCGGGCGACGCGTAGGGAAAGAGCGACGGCAGGCCGGGGCGCAACCGCGCCTCGAGGCGCCGGGCGAAGTCGCAGGCGGCGGCCCAGTCGTGGCGTGCGCCGCCGGGCGGTGGCACCGCCGGGCGCACGCGCGAGATCCGCCGCTCGCTGTTGGTCACCGTGCCGTCCTTCTCGCCCCAGGTCGTGGCGGGCAGCAGCAGGTCGGCGTACTGGCAGGTCGCCGTGGTGGAGAACGCCTCCTGCACCACCACGAACTCGGCGCGCTGCAGGGCGCGGCGCACCAGGGTCTGGTCGGGCATGGACTGGGCGGGGTTGGTGCAGCTGATCCACAGCGCGCGAATCTCGCCGGCGGCCGCCGCCTCGAACATCTCGACCGCCGTCTTGCCGGGCTTTCCAGGCACGTCCGGCACTCCCCACAGGCGCGCCACTTCGGCGCGATGCTGCGGGTTGCCCAGGTCGCGATGGGCGCTCAGCAGGTTGGCCATGCCGCCCACTTCCCGCCCGCCCATCGCATTGGGTTGTCCGGTGAGCGAGAAAGGGCCCGCGCCGGGCTTGCCGATCTGGCCGGTGGCGAGGTGCAGGTTGATGAGCGCGGCGTTCTTGGCCGTGCCGCTGCTGCTCTGATTGAGGCCCTGGCAGTAGAGCGACAGGGTTCGGCCGCCGGCATTGGCGAACCAGCGCGCGGCCTGTGCCAGGTCCGCTTCGGCAATGCCGCAGAGTCGGGCGGCCACCGCAGCCGGGTAGTCGCGGACACGCTGGTGCAGGGCGTCGAAGCCCGTGGTGTGCTCCGCGATGAAGGCGCCATCGACCCAGCCTTCGGCCAGCATGACGTTGAGCATGCCATGGCAGAGGGCGACGTCGGTGCCCGGTTGGATGGCGAGGTGCAGGTCGGCGGCGCCCGCGGTGTCGGTGCGGCGCGGATCCACCACGATGACCTTCATGGACGGGTTGGCGGCGCGTGCATCCTCGATGCGCCGGTAGAGGATGGGGTGCGCCCAGGCCGGGTTGGCGCCCGTGATGAAGAGCGTGCTGGCGTGCGGGATGTCGTCGTAGCAGGCCGGTGGCGCATCGGCCCCCAGCGTGGCCTTGTAGCCGGCCACGGCGCTGCTCATGCACAGGCGCGAGTTGGTGTCGATGTTGTTGGTGCCGAGCAGGCCTTTGGCCAGCTTGTTGAAGACGTAGTAGTCCTCGGTGAGTAACTGGCCCGAGATGTAGAAGCCGACTGAGTCCGGCCCGTGCTCGCGCACCGTTGCGGCAAAGCGGTCCGCGGCAAGGTCGAGGGCCGAGTCCCAGCTGATGTCGTGCGGCGCATCGCCCCGCTGCGGTCGGAGGGCCGGCTGCAGCAGCCGCGCCTGCAGGGTGATGGGCGCGGCCGCGGTGTGGTGCAGCGAACTGCCCTTGGTGCACAGGCGCCCGAAGTTGGCCGGATGATCGGGGTCGCCGCGCACCCCGGTGATCTGGGCGCCATCGGACTCGATGATGACCCCGCAGCCGACACCGCAGTACGGACAGGTTGATCGCGTTTCAGTCATGCAGGAACTCGTTCAAGGATGCGGCGACCCCGGGCAGTCTTTGCCCGGCGGCGAGGCCGTGAGACGGTCGACGTCAGGAGAATGCAGGGGAGGGCGGCGCCTTGACGGACGGCACCGGTGTTGCCTCGGCATGGCCGGCAGGCTCGCCGAACATCAGGCGGTCGCGCAGCGCGCCGATGCTGCGCCCTTCGCGAAGCAGGCGGAAGTACCAGCTGCCGTCGGCGGTGTCGCCGTACATGCAGGCGCCCACCAGGCGGTCGTCCTTGATGACGAGCTTGCGGTAGACGCCACCGTAGGGGTCGTTGAGCACGATCTCCTCGCAGCCGTCGCCTCCCATGAAGTTGCCGGCGGAGAAGAGCTCGATGCCGGTGACCTTGAGCTTGGTGGACGTCTGCGAGCCGAGGTAGCGGCCGATGCCGAACTCGGCCAGGTGCGTCGCGCAGACCTTGCCCTGTTCGAACAGCGGGGCCACGAGCCCGTAGGCCACGCCGCGGTGGGCCGCACACTCGCCGACGGAGTAGATGCGCGGGTCCGTCACGGTCTGCATGGTGTCGGTGACGACGATGCCGCGGTGGCAGTGCAGGCCGATCTTCTCGGCCAGTTCGGTGTTGGGGCGGATGCCGGCGGCCATCACCACCAGCTCGGCCGGAATCTCGGAGCCGTCCTTGAACTGCACGGCCTTCACGCGGCCGTCCGCATCACCCAGCAGCGCCTGGGTGTGTGCGGCCATCATGAAGCGCAGGCCACGCGATTCGAGCGTCGCGCGCAGGAGCGAGGCGGCCTGGTCGTCGAGCTGGCGCTCCATCAACCAGGGGGCCACATGCACCACCGTGACCTGCATGCCGCGCAGCATCAGGCCGTGGGCCGCCTCGAGGCCGAGCAGGCCCCCGCCGATCACGACCGCATGGCGGTAGCGGGTGGCGGCCTCGATCATGGCGCTGGTGTCGGCGATGTCACGGTAGGCGATGACGCCCTCCAGCGAGTGGCCCGGCACGGGAAGCACGAAGGGCTTGGAGCCGGTGGCAATCAGCAGGCGGTCGTAGGATTCCTCGGTTCCGTCGTCGGCCCGGACGATGCGGCGCCGGCGATCGACCTCCACCACCTTGCGACCCAGGTGCAGGGTGATGCCGTGGTCCTCGTACCAGGCAAGGGGATTGAGGACGATCTCATCCAGCGTCTGCTCGCCCGCGAGCACGGGCGACAGCATGATGCGGTTGTAGTTCGGATGCGGCTCTGCGCCGAACACCGTGATGTCGTAGCGGTCGGGTGCGAGGCGCAGCAGCTCCTCCAGCGTGCGCACGCCGGCCATGCCGTTGCCCACCATCACGAGCTTCATCTTCTTCATGCCGCTTGTCCTCGCTGTCTCCTCGGTGCAAGGGAGTTAGCAAGCACGGTGCCAGTTTTCGGGGCTCGCATCGGCTGCAATGTGGTGCCATGGTGCGATGGCCGCACTGTTTACGGGCAGGCATCTTGCTTCTTTTGGCCCGCCTTCCACTTCGGCACTCGCAAGGTGCATCCAACGCCCTCATGAGCTTCGACATCGACATCGGCCACTGCAGCCAGGCCGGCCCGCGCGAGCGCAACGAGGACTTCGGTGCCGCCGTGCCTCCGGCGCCCCACGACGAGGCGCTCGGCTTCGTGGCCGCCATTGCCGATGGCGTCTCGCGCGGCGGACAGGGCCGCATGGCGGCGCAGACCAGCGTCACGTCCCTGGTGCAGGACTACTTCGCTGCGCCTCCCACATGGGACACGACGGTGGTGCTCGATCGCATCATCGGTGCACAGAACGCCTGGCTTGCCGCGCACAACCGGCGCCAGTCCGGTGCGGCCATGTGCACCTTGACGGCGTTGACCTTGCGCGGGCAGACCTGGACCGTCGCACATGTCGGCGACACCCGCGCCTACCTTCTGCGCGGCGGCGAGTGCCGCCAGCTCACGCAGGACCATTGCATCGACCATCCCGACCTGCGCAGCCAGCTCACCCGCGCGATGGGGCAGGACGATGCGGTTCGCATCGACTACCTGCAGGGTGACCTGCAGCTCGGGGACACCTTCGTGCTCGTTTCCGATGGCGTGCACGGGCGGCTCGGCGCGGCGCGTCTCAGGGCGCTGGCGTCGGAGCCCGACGTGCAGCAGGCGAGCGAGCAGCTCGTCGCCGCGGCGTTGGCCGCAGGCAGCCAGGACAACGCGACCGCGCTCGTGCTGAGGGTGCGGGGCCTGGCCCGCTCGCGGCTGGAGGATGCGCTGGTGCGCAGCCGTCAGCTGCCAGTGCCGCCTAAATACAAGCCGGGGGATGCGGTGGACGGGCTCGTCGTCGAGTCGCTGGTGGCCGACTCCGGCGTTCACCTGGCGTACCGGGTCCGGTGCGTGGCGGATGGGGCATGGCTGTTGCTCAAGACGCTGCACCCCTCGCGTGCGGGCGACCCCCAGGAGCGAGCGATGCTGGCGCATGAAGCCTGGCTTGCCGCCCGCGTGGGTGAGCGAGGCGACTCGGGCTTTGCGCGCCTGCGCGAGCCCGCCGGACCGACGGCGTTCTACCTGCTCTACGACTGGCACGACGGTGAGACGCTCGAGACCCTGGCCGCCCGGGTCGGGCCGGGCGGGGTCGCAGTGGGTGACGCGGTCGCCTGGGCCCGCGCGGCCGTTCGCGCCATCGGGCGACTGCACCGTCTCGGCGTGATCCACCGCGACGTCAAGCCGTCGAACCTGCACCTCGGACGGGACGGGGAGCTGCGGTTGCTCGACCTGGGCGTGGCGCTCTCGGGCAACGAGCCGGAGGAGCAGCGCAGCCTGCACGCGGGCACGCCCAGCTACATGAACCCCGAGCTCTGGGACGACGAACCGGTGGACGCGCAGACGGACCTCTTCGCCCTGGCGGTGTCGATCTACCAGCTGCTGACCGGCCACCTGCCGTTCGGCAACATCGAGCCGTACCAGAAACAGCGCTATCGCCGCGACCCGAAGCCGCCCTCGCGCGTGCGCCCCGACGTGCCCATCTGGCTAGACCACGTGCTGCTGAAGGCCTTGTCGCTCGACAAGCGCCATCGCTTCGAGACCGCGGAGGAGCTGGCGCTCGCCCTCGACCGCGGTGCGTCACGCCCCCTGAACGCCCCAGCGGCCACACCGATGGCGGTGCGCGATCCGGTGGTGCTGTGGCAGGTGGCGTGCGCCATGTCGGTGCTGTTCAACCTGATGCTGGTCTGGTGGCTGCTGTTCCTGCCGACCTGACGGGCTCGGCCACGTGCGGGCGTGCACGCCCGCCTTTCTCGGCCCAGGTGCGCGTCCAGCGCAGCTGCATGCGCCTCATCATCACCAGCACCGCCAGGGCCAGCGCGGCAAAGAGCAGGAAGCCCCACACATAG
This sequence comes from Rhizobacter sp. LjRoot28, assembly GCF_964253025.1. Lineage (NCBI taxonomy): Bacteria > Pseudomonadati > Pseudomonadota > Betaproteobacteria > Burkholderiales > Sphaerotilaceae > Rhizobacter > Rhizobacter sp. LjRoot28. The sequence continues at coordinate 2,654,187 of NZ_CAXUQC020000001.1, read as the reverse complement.
CTGCCCGCATGCTGTTTCGACAGGCCCATGGCGTTGGGCACCAGGCCCCCGCCGAGGGCACCGATCTCGCCGATCATCGAACCGGCCACGGCCGTGCTGAGCGGCCAGCGCAGCGGCACGAGCTGGAAGAGTGCGCCGTTGCCGGCGCCCAGCGCTGCAAAGCACAGCATGAAGAGCAGCGTCGACAACGCGAGCGAGCCGCCCGCGAAGCCGCAGGCCACCAGCGTGACGACGACGATGGCCAGCACGGCCGTGAGCGTGTTGATGCCACCGAGCCGGTCGGAGATCCAACCGCCGAAGACGCGCACCGTGGCGCCCATGAAGGCGGCCAGCATGGTCAGTTGGCCTGCCTCGACCTTGCTGACGCCGAACTGGTCGAAGTAGTAGGTCGGCAGGAAAGTGGTGAGACCGATGAAGCCGCCGAAGGTGATGCCGTAGATGAGGCTGAAGGCCCAGCCGTCCTTCTCGAACAAGCAGGCGACGTGCTCGCGGAAGCTGGCATGGTGGTTGACGTCGGCAGGCTCCTGCGCGAAGAGCACCATCACCACCATCGGAATGGCGATCGCGACGGCCGCGATGCCGTAGACGGCCTGCCAACCGAAGGCCTGGGCGAGGGGCGGCGCCACGAGCACCGAGACCGCCGTGCCGATGTTGCCGGCACCCACCAGCCCCATGGCCAGTCCCTTGTGCCGCGCCGGGAACGAGCCCGACCCGAGCGAGAGCGCCACGCCGAAGCTCGCGCCGGCGATCCCGAGCAGTACGCCCATGGCGAGCAGGTCGTTGAAGGAATCGACGAAGAAGAAGCCGAACAGCATGGCCACCGCGATGAGGCCCATTTCGACGAGTGTGGCGTTCTTGCGGCCGATGTACTGCGCCAGCACCCCGAGCGGGAAGCGCATCAAGGCGCCCGCGATGATGGGGACCGAAAGCATCAGGCCCTTCTCGGCCGGGCTCAGCGAGTACGTCTCGCTGATGAACGGCGCCATGGCGCCGTTGAGCACCCAGATGCAGCATGAGAAGCTGAAGTACAGGAACGAGGCGAACAGCGTCGGGCTGTGCCCCGACTTCAGGAAGGCTTTGAAACCGGTCACGGGCAATCCTCAGTGTGCGAGCGCCCCAACGCAGGGCGGACGCGTTTGTTGTGCGCCTGCCGATGCGAAAGCCATGCCAGCCGACGGGGCGCGACGCGCCCCGCTTCAGGGAGCCGCCGGCGCATTGCGGTCGGCTCGGGCAAGGTGAGGGCCCCGTTTCGAGGCATCCTTCCCCCCGTGATTCGGGTGGTGCGGCGGCCAGCGGCGGGCGCCGGTCTCACCGGCCGCTATGATCAAGCTAGGGGTTTGCAGAGTCCCGCAGCAGTGCATAAATAGACACCGGTGAGATCCACCGGACAGGGCTGCCCGCCGGGCCCCGAGGCCTACACACTGCCTGCGGGCACGGACGAGAAAACGAATGACGGAATCGAATCAGCTGGCCTTGTCGGCGCGTGCCGAACGCGCGGCGGGCCTGGCCCAGGCGCTGGGGCTCGCCCCTGAAGCGCTGGGCGTCGTGCTGCTCACGCTGCTGGAGCGCACCGATGCGCTGTTTGCCGTGAAGGAAGCGGCCACCGGCCGCTACGTGCACAGCAACGACCGCATGGATTCGCTCGTCGGGCGTCCCCTGACCGGTCTGCTCGACGAAGACTGGGCGCCCACCGATGCCTTGCACGCCTTGCGGGCAGCTGACCAGTCGGCCATGGTGCAGACGCTGCCCCAGGTCAGCGAGCACCGCATCGACACCGGCGAATTCAAGCGCGAGTTCACCGTCACGCGCCTGCCGTTGGCATCTGCCGACGGCGCGCCCGCACGCCACCTGGCCGTGGTGTGGATCGACATGACGGCGCAGCGCCAGCTCGAGGCCCAATTGGCCCTGGCGCTGGCCCAGCTCGAGGCGCAGCAGCAGGCCGCTGAAGCGCAGCGCCGCGAACTCCAGGACACCTCCTTGAAGGACCGGGCAACCGGCCTTTACCAGCGCGGCCATTTCGAAGACCAGCTGCGGCGAGAGGTCGACCTGTCTTCGCGCGAGCACCGCGAATTCGCGATGGTGTCGGTTGCGCTCGATCCGCTGTCCGAGCGGGCCCTCGCACTGGGCGAGGAAGCGCGTGCTCGCATCCTGGAGGCCTTGGGACGGCTGCTGCGCAGCAACACGCGTGCGATGGACGGCTCATGCCGGCTCGGTGAAGACCGCTTCGCCGTGCTGCTCTCGGGCGTCGGCCTCGCCACGGCCCATTCGCGCATGGAAGGCCTGCGCCGGCAGTGCGCCACCCAGATCGTCATGCTCAACGGCGAAGACCTGGGTTTCACGGTCTCGATGGGCGTGGCGAGCTTTCCCCATACCGCCCACAGCCAGGAAGAACTTGTCGACGCGGCCGATTCGGCGCTGGCCGAGGCGCAGCGCCGTGGCGGCAACCTGGTGACGCTGGCGAGCATCCGGTTCGAATCCAAACAATAGGCCCCCACGTCGCTCCCGCTCCTGCCCCCCGCGGGGGCGCCCCGGGTCGTCCTGCTGGAGTCTTGGCCCCCCAGTCACTTCGTTCCTGCCCCCGAGGGGCGCCCCGGGTCGCCCGGGAAACCCGGGCTCGCGGGTGGCTTGATGGGCGCTTTGCTTCGCTTGCGGGCTTGACGGGCCGGTCGGTTGGCTCAGGCGGGTGCGTCGAGGCGCTTGCACACCGCCTGCCACTCGGTTTCGGTGACCGGGGTGATGGACAGGCGGCTGCCGGGACGCAGCAGGGCCATGCTTGCGAGGGCCGGGTCTTCGCGCATCGCCTTGAGGGTGAGCAGCGGGGTCTTGCGGCGCAGCTTCACGTCGACCAGCAGCCATCGCGGCGCGTCGGGCGACGACTTGGGGTCGTGGTAGGGGCTCGAGGGGTCGAACTGCGTGGGGTCGGGGTAGGGGGCGCTGGCTACTTCGGCGAGGCCGGCCACACCGGGTACGGCACAGGACGAATGGTAGAAGAGCACGCCGTCGCCAGGACGCATGTTGTCGCGCATGAAGTTGCGCGCCTGGTAGTTGCGCACGCCGATCCAGGGCACCGTCTGCCCGGGCGCTGCCGCCAGGTCGTCGATGCTGCACTCGTCGGGTTCGCTCTTCATGAGCCAGAACTGTGGGGACATGGTGGTGCAGGGAGGTGAGGTTCAGGTCACACGGTGGCCGGGGTGCGAGATGCACACACGCGCCGTTGCCCGGAGACCGCCATCATCGCAAATCGGGGCGGCTGTCGCGACGGAACCGCCGAGTGGATCGATGAGAACAAGGGTGGTGCGTTGCGCGTTCGCCTGCGGCGCGGACCGATGAGGCGGTCGCGCGCATCATCCGCAGCGCGTCGTGTGCGGACAGTGCAGAACGGGTGCAAGGGACGCGCCATGCATGCACGCTGCGCGCATGGCCCACGCGCGATAGGAGCGCGAGCAAGCGCCGCACGAGCGCGGCACGAGCGCGGCACAAGCGCGCAGTCGAAGGAAGAGGGTGTCCGCCGCGAACCGTGAGCCGCATTCCTGAACCCAGGCAGTTCAGGTGGGCGAGGTCAGCCTGGTTTCGGGTTCATCTGACGCGAGACGATCGCACCTGCCAGGCGATGTTCCAAGCCCTTGCTCTTGCGAGCATCGGTTCAAGGAAATATAAAACTCACGCGAACGCGACGGACGAATCCATTCTACGCGCCGACCCGTTGCCGCAGCGGGCGCCGGTCATCGCAAAGTGGTCTTGCGTCACAGCAGTTGACCGTCGGCGCCGAGCGCCTGGTCAACTCGACGGATGAGGGCGTCGACATGCGCTTCGTCGGCCGGGGAGGGCGCCGCGATGCCGCTCGACGGCGCGGCGGGCCGCTCGGCCAGCGCGTAGGCGAGGTTCAGCGCCGCGAGCACCGCGATGCGCTCGCGCGCCTTCACGCGGCCACCGTCACGGATGGCGCTCATTTCGCGGTCGACGGTGCTCACGGCCTCGAGCAGGGACGTCTCGCCACCTTCGGGGCAGCCGAGGATGTAGCTCTGGCCCATGATCGTCACTTCGATCTGTTTCATTCGTCTTCCCTGGCAGGCGCCTCGGCCGGGGCGTCGGCCGGGTTGCCGGCCGGCAGCCGCTGCAGCAGCGAATCGATGCGGGCGCGGGCCGCGTTCAGGCGCGATCGGAGGTTGTCGCGCTCCTGGGTGACGGTGGTGAGCTGCTGTGCGAGCAGGTCGTGCGTTCGCTTGAGCTCTTCATGTCGCAGCAGCAGGCGCTCCACGCGTTCCGCAAGTTCTTGGGTCTTCGACATGGCAAGCGAGGGCTCTCGGTGACGACGGACTGATGGCATTGTAGGGGGCCCGAAGCAGGCCCTCTACAATGCCGCTCGTTGGTGCAGCGTCGGTCTTCACGCCGGCGCAGTTAAACGGGAAGCAGAGGGAGCGAGTCCGACGGACCACGCCCCCCGCCTGCGCTGCCCCCGCAACGGTCAGCGGACGAATCGGTTGACGCCGATTCAACCTGGAGTGCAAAAGCCACTGGGGCCCCAAGCCCTGGGAAGGCCACACAGGTCGTGCCGCCAGCCCGGATACCGGCCAACAGGGCGGCCTCGTTTCCTCGAGGCCGATGGTCGGGTGCCTGCGGGGAAGCGGGCGCCCGGAACTTGTGTCTTCCTTTCTCATGAACTTCTCTTTCCGGCGCCATGCGCGCCCGCTGATGCCTGGCCTCTTGACATTGGCCTGGGCCGCCGCCGCATGGGCGGCCCCCGCCGATACGCGGCTTGAACCCGTGGTCGTCACTCCCACCCGCACGCCCGTGCCCCTGCGGGAGGTGCTCTCCGACGTGACGGTGCTCGAGCGAGAGGACCTGCAGCGGCGAGGCGCGGTGGGCGTGGCCGATGTGCTGCGCGCCGTGCCGGGCATCGAGATGAACCGCAGCGGCGGCATGGCGGGCACCACGTCGGTGTTCATCCGTGGCGGTGACACCCGGTTCACCGCCGTCATGGTGGACGGCGTGCGGGTCGATTCGCAGTCGACGGGCGGCGCCACGTGGGAGGCCATTCCCCTGAGCCAGATCGAGCGCATCGAGATCGTGCGCGGCCCGGCGAGCGCGGTGTACGGGTCCGATGCCATCAGCGGCGTGGTCCACATCTTCACGCGCCGCGGCGCGCCGGGTTTGCGCGGCGATGCCGGTGTGGTGGCCGGTGCCTTCAACACCGTGACTGGCGATGCCGGCATCTCGGGCGGGACCGGGCCCTTCGATTTCGCCGTCTCCGGGCAGACCGCCCGCAGCGACGGCTTCAACGCCCGTCCGGCAGGCAACCCGGACCGGGACGGTCACGTGTCGAACGGGGGCAGTGGCCGCTTCGGCCTGGCCCTGGGCGAGGCGCATCGACTGGAGGCGTCCTTCCTGCGCAGCCATGTGGATGCGCAATGCGATGTGTCCGGGGTCACGGACGATCATTGCGTGCACGACCTCGACACCGCGCGCGTCGCCTGGTCGGCCCGCTTCGTGCCAGAGTGGACGAGCCTCGTGAGCTTCGGCCAGTCGGACGATCACTACGAGACCGGCCCGTCCGCGTACATCACCGACACGCGCGTGCGCACGACCACGTGGCAGAACGACGTGCAGCTCGGCTCGCATGGGTTCAACGTGACCGTGGAGCACCGTGAGGACCAGCTCGAGAACACCGGTTTGCTCGGGGCGCCCATCCAGGATCGCACCCTGGCCTCCCTGGCGCTCGGCTACGGGTGGCGCAACGCAGGCCGTGCCGTGCAGGTCAACGTGAGGCACGACGAGGAGAGCGACTTCGGCAGCGCCACCACCGGCACCGTAGCCGCGGGCGCCGACATCGCCGCCGGCTGGCGCGTGCACGCTTCCGTGGGCAACGCCTTCCGCGCGCCGACGCTCTACCAGCGCTTCAGTGACTCGGGGCCGTCCGCCGGTCAACCGGCGCTGAAAGCGGAGCGATCGAGCAGCAACATCGAACTGGCACTGAAACACCGGGCCGGCGCCTTCGATTCGAGCATCACCGCCTACCGCAACCGGGTCGCCGACCTGATCATCTATGGTGCCCCGGGCACCTGCGTCAGCACCTGGGGCTGTTACGGAAACGTCGGACGAGCCACGTTGCAGGGCCTGACCCTGGCCACCGTGTTTGCGCACGAGGGCCTGCGCGTGGCTGGGTCCATCGACCTGCAATCCCCGAAGAACGCCGACACCGGCCGGGTGCTCGCCCGCCGTGCGCGCCGGCATGCCACGCTGGACGTGCAACAGGAACTCGGAGACACGACGGTCGGCATGCAATGGATCGCCGCCAGCAAGCGCTTCGATCGCGAGACGACCGATACCGTGCTGCCGGGTTATGCGGTGGTCAACCTCGACCTGTCGCACCGCTTGTCGAACGAATGGCGCCTGCAGGCACGCATCGACAACTTCTTCGATCGGAAGTACCAGACGGCGGGCGGGTTCAACACCGAGCCCCAGGCCGCCTACGTGGGGGTGCGGTGGACACCGTCGCGCTGAGCACGGGTGCGGCCCGCCCGCGGCATCAATTGCTGCTGGGCGGGCAGCGCAGTGGCAAATCGCGGCGTGCCGAGGAACTGGCGGCCGCCTGGCTCGCCACTCCCGGGCGCAGCGCCTGCCTCGTGGCCACGGCGCTCGCGGGCGACGACGAGATGTCGGCACGGATCGACCGCCACCGCGAAGACCGGGCCCGGCGGGTGCCCGGCCTGCGCACCGTGGAGGCACCGCGGGCGCTCGGTGCGGAGGTCGCGCGCCTGAGCCGTTCCGACACGATGGTGCTGGTGGACTGCCTGACGCTGTGGCTCACCAACCTGCTGATGCCGATGGAAGGGGCGCCGCTCGATGCGACGGGACTGGACGTCGCCTGCGATGCGCTGCTCGCGGCGCTCGCCTGCGCACCCGGACCGGTCGTGCTCGTGTCCAACGAGATCGGGCTCGGCCTGTCGCCGATGACGTCCGAGGCGCGGCGCTTCGTCGATGAGCTGGGGCGCTTGCACCAGCGGGTCGCGCGTGGTTGCGCCAGCGTGACGCTCATGGTGGCGGGGCTGCCGCTGGTGGTGAAGGCGACGGAGGAGGGCGCATGAGGTCTCTCGGTCTGGCGCGGCGCTGGGCGCTGGCCTGCCTGCTGTCACCGCTGGTGGCGGCAGCAGCGCCCGTCAAGCTGGTTGACCACCGCGGGGTGTTGCTCACGCTGCCTGCGCCACCTGCGCGCATCGTGTCGCTCATGCCGTCGCTCACCGAGGGCGTCTGCGCGCTCGGGGGGTGCGACCGGCTGGTGGGGACCGACCGCTTCTCGAACGAGCCGCCCGAGGTGGTGCGCCTGCCCAAGCTCGGCGGCATCGAGGACGCCCAGGTCGAGCGCATCGTGGCGCTGCGGCCCGACGTCGTGATTGCCGCGCCCTCGGCCCGGGTGGTCGACCGGCTCGAGCAGCTCGGCGTGCCGGTGTTCGTGATGGATTCGAACAGCCACGCCGACGTGCACCTGGGCCTGCAGCGCATCGCGGCGCTGCTCGGCACGCCCGAGCGCGCGGCGCCCGCCTGGGCCCGCATCGAACAAGCCATGGCGGCGGCGCGGTCCCGCGTGCCCGCGACCTTGCGTGGCAAGCGCGTCTACTTCGAAGTCGACGGGTCCACCTATGCGGCCGGGCCCGGCTCCTTCATTGGCGAGACCTTGTCACGGCTCGGCCTCGGCAACGTGGTCGATCCGAAGCTGGGCCCGTTCCCGAAACTCAATCCGGAGTACGTGCTGCGTGCCCAGCCGGACATCATCATGGCCACGCGTGAGAATGTGGATGCCATGCCGGGGCGTCCCGGCTGGTCATCCCTGCGGGCGCTGCAGCACCGGACGACCTGCGCCTTTGCGCCGGGGCCCTATGAACTGTTGATCCGCCCGGGGCCGCGCTTGGGCGAGGCGGCATCGCTGCTGGCCGACTGCCTGGTCCGTCTGGGCGCGGCGGAGCAGGGCCCGTGACTTCTGGACCGGATGCCCGTCGACGCCGCCGGTTGGCCTGGGCGCTCCTGGCGCTGAGCTTGGGCGCTGTCGTGGCCGGGCTCGCGGCCGGCAGCGACGGCTGGTCCCTGAGCGCCTTGTGGCAGCTGGGCACGTCGCCTGACGGCGAACTCATCCTCGGCCGCATCCGCGCGCCGCGCTCGATCGGCGCCTGGTTGGTGGGCGCCCTGTTCGGACTGGCGGGCGCAATCGCGCAGGGACTCTTCCGCAACCCGCTGGCCGACCCGTACTTGCTGGGCTCGGCGTCCGGCGCCTCGCTGGGCGTGGTGCTGGTGCTGGGGGTGGGGGCGTTCTCGGGCCATGCGGCCGGGCTGGCCACCGCCACCGTGCTGGCGCGCGTGGGGCTGGTGGGCGCCGCCTTTATCGGCGCCTGCGTCGGCGTGACCTTGTCGCTGGTGCTGGCGCGCGGCGCCCAGCACACGGTGCGCCTGCTGCTGGCCGGCGTCATCGTCGGCGTGGTGCTGGGGGCGGCGACAGACATGGTGACCACGCTCGCGCCGGATGCCCTGCGCGGCAAGCAGGCCTTCCTGCTCGGCTCGACCGGGTTTCTCGGATGGGAAGCCTGCGGCATCCTGGCTGCCGGGCTCATGCTGTCGGCGCCGCTCGCCTGGCGCCATGCCCGCGCGCTCGACGCGCTCGCCCTGGGCGAGGACAGCGCGCGCAGCCTCGGCCTGTCCCTCGGACGTGTGCGGGTCGTGATGGTGCTCGCCATTTCCCTGGCCACCGGCCTGGCCGTCTCGCAGGCCGGCCTGGTGGCCTTCGTCGGCTTGGTGGCGCCGCACCTCGTGCGGCGCTTCGCGCCTTCGTCCCACGGCTTCCTGCTGCTGGCCAGTGCCGGCACGGGCGGGGCGCTGCTGCTCTCGGCGGATGTGCTTGCGCGCTCGCTGGTGGCGCCGCAGGAGTTGCCGGTCGGCGTGCTGACCGCGGTGCTGGGCGGCGGCTACCTGTTGTGGCTGCTGCACCGAAGGCGGCTCGCATGACGGGCACGTTGTGCCATCGCCTGGCCGCCGACCAGCTGCGCGTCTCGCTCGGTGGGCGCACCGTGATCGACGGCGTCTCGCTGGCGCTGGAGCCGGGGTGGACCTGCATCGTCGGGCCGAACGGCGCGGGCAAGTCGACCTTGCTGCGGGCCATGGCTGGCCTGCTGCCGCTGGAGGCCGGACAGGTGCTCATGGACGGCCGCGCGCTGGCCCGCTGCCACCTGGCCGAACGCGCGCGCCACACCGCCTGGCTGGCCCAGCAGGGCGAGGCCGCGGGGGACCTGACCGCGCGCGACATCGTCATGCTGGGCCGCCTTCCGCATCTCGGCCTCTTCGGCACGCCGGGGCCGGCCGACCAGGCGGCGGTCTCCCGCGCCATGGCCGACACCGAATGCACGGGCTGGGCGGAGCGCCGGCTGGGCGACCTGTCCGGGGGTGAACGGCAGCGGGTGCTGCTGGCGCGCGCCCTGGCCGTCGACGCGCCGGTGCTGTTGCTCGACGAACCGACCACGCACCTCGATCCGCCGCACCAGGTGGCGCTGGTGCGCCTGCTCCGGCGATTGGCGGGAGAGGGCCGCACCGTCGTGAGCGTGTTGCACGACCTGCCCCTGGCCCTGCTGGCCGACCGGCTGGTGGTGATGGCGCAGGGGCGGGTCGCCGCCGAAGGCGCCTGCGGAGACGCCGCGCTGCACGATCGGCTGGTGGCCGTCTTTGGCGGCGCCATCCGCATCGTCCGTTCCGACGACGGGTGGGTGGCCTTGCCGCGGCTGTCGGGCCGCACACCATGAAGGGGTCCCTTGCGCCAGCGCAGCGGCCCCTGCTTTCAACGGGCGCTACAGTGCGCCCTCCACGGAGACACTGATGGACATCGAACAACCTCCCACCGACGTTCGCTACGAGCGCCCGGACCCCGAAGGCCGGCGCGGCCTCGTGCTGATGCACACGGGTGACGGCAAGGGCAAGAGCACTGCCGCCTTCGGCCTCGCGCTGCGTGCCCATGGCCGCGGCAAGACGGTGAAGATCTACCAGTTCATGAAGGTGCCCTCGGCGCGCTTCGGTGAACACCGCGTGTTCGAGCAGCTCGGCGTGCCGATCGAGGGCCTGGGCGACGGCTTCAGCTGGAAGAGCAAGGACCTGGAGCACTCGGCTCAGCTGGCCCGGGATGGCTGGGCGCGGGCCGAGGCCACCATCCGCGCAGGGGAGCACTTCCTCGTGGTGCTGGACGAGATCACCTACCCGCTGCGCTACGGTTGGGTGCCGCTCGAGCCGGTGCTGGCCTGCCTGCGCGAGCGGCCGTCGCACGTGAACGTGGTCCTCACCGGGCGCAACGCCCCGCAGGAGCTGATCGACCTGGCCGACACGGTGACCGAGATGACGCTCGTGAAGCACCATTTCAACGCGGGTGTCCCGGCCCAGCGCGGCATCGAGGACTGAGGCGGTGACGCAGGCGGCGCTGTGGTCGGCGGGCGCCCTGCTGGGCGCCTGGGGCCTGGACCTCGCCTTCGGCGAGCCGCGCAATGCGTGGCACCCGGTGGCGTGGCTCGGACGACTGCTCGCGCCGCTCGGCCGGCAGGTGCGCGCGCTGGCGCCGCCCGCGGCGTTGGTGAGCGGTGCCTGCGTCTGGCTGCTGTTGGCGCTCGGCGTGCTGCTGCTGGCCGCCTTGGCCGAGGCCGCCTTGCGCGCCCTGCCGTGGTGGTGCGGCGTGCCGCTGCTCGCGCTGCTGCTCAAGCCCGCCTTTGCCTGGCGCATGCTGCGGGACGAGGTGGCGGCCGTGGAACGGGCCTTCGCAAGTGGCCTGCCTGCGGCACGCGAGTGCGTCGCACGTCTGGTCAGCCGCGATGTGAGTGCCTTCGAAGCACCCGCCGTGCGCGAGACGGCGATCGAGACCTTGGCCGAGAACCTGAACGACTCGCTCGTGGCGCCTCTGTTCTGGTTCGCGGTGGGCGGCCTGCCCGGCGCCGCTCTCTACCGACTGGCCAACACGATGGACGCGATGTGGGGCTACCGCGGGCCGTGGGAATGGGCGGGCAAGTGGTCGGCACGGGCCGACGATGTGCTGTCCTGGATTCCCGCACGCATCACGGCCGGCCTGATCATGATCGGCGCGCCGCGCGCCGAATGGCGTCGTCTGCCTCGCCATGCGTGCGGCACGCCTTCGCCCAACGGGGGTTGGCCCATGGCGGCCATGGCCTTGCGACTCGGGGTCCGACTGGGCAAGCCGGGCGTGTACTGCCTCAATCCCCAGGCCCCCGTGCCCGACGAGCGCGGTGTTGCCCTGGCACTGGCCCATGCCACCCGCAGCGCCTGGCTTGCGATCGGCCTCGCCGTGGCCGCGTGCCTGTTCATCCGCGCCTGACGCGTTTTCACCGCCTGCCACTCACGACCTCCATGCCTCGCCTCGCCACGCTCATCCTTCTCGCCGCCAGCCTGGCGCTCGCCGCGTGTGAACGAAGTGGCTGGCGCATCAGCCAGCGTCTGGCCGTCGCGGTCGACTCGGCGACATCGCCCATCGACATGACCGAGGTGGCCCCGCTCGACTGGGATCGGGTGTGCGTGCTCGGTCCCTATTCGGGGCCTCGCCAGGCGCGCGAGGTGCTGGGATTCGACTGGGCGGTGGAGGACAAGAGCGATATCGGCAGCCAGGACGCCATCAGCCTCCTCGTTTTCGTGCGGGGCCGCGAGGTCGTTGCCTACGCGGAGCATCCGCGTGGCCAGGGTGATCTGGCCGCGTTGACGGGCCGGTGTCTCGACCGCGGCGGTGCCCGACTGGTGCGCATCTCAAGGCCTGACGCGCCCCCGCAACTCGTTGCCGAAGCCCCGGTCGCGGAGACGATCACGGCGCCAGCGTCCGGCGAGCCGGTGGCGCCGCCAGCTTCCGCCGCCAGCGGCGCCACGCCCGGGAGGCGTCCGTGACGCTGCCAGCGAACCATGCGACGCATCACGGCGGGCCTGATGCGCAGGGCGTCCCGCGCTGGGATTTTTCGACCAATGCGAACGCCTGCGGACCGGCGCCACACGCATGGGAGGCGGTGCGGAAGGCGGACCGCGCGCGATACCCGGATCCGTCGGCGGCCGCGTTGCGCGAACGGCTCGGTGCGCTGCACGGTGTGTGCGCCGATCGCATCGTCGTCGCGGCCAGTGCAAGCGAGTTCATCGGCCGCATGACGGCGGCCGTGCACCAGCGCGCGCCGGCAGCGAGCGTCTTCACACCGTCCCCGGGGTACGGCGACTACGCGCGGGCGGCCCGGCAGTGGCGCCTGCGTCCGCTCGGTGCAGCCGGCGATGCCACGCTCGTGTGGGCGACGGAACCGGCAAGTCCAACGGGGAAGACAGCGCGGATTCCCTCGGTGCGGCCCGATGCGGTCCTGGTGGTGGACGAAGCGTATGCGCCGCTGCGTCTGGAAGGGACGGCACCCCCGGTGCCGCAACATGCCTGGCGCTTGCTGTCACCCAACAAGGCCCTGGGCATGACGGGCGTGCGGGCCGCCTATGCCGTGGCACCGGTCGACGCCGACGAGCTGGCGCAGGCCTTGGTGGCCCTGGCCCCTTCGTGGCCGCTGGGTGCTGACGGGGTGGCCCTGCTCACTGCCTGGTCCGCCGCCGAGACGCCGGCCTGGCTTGCCGCGAGCCGCGAGCGGCTCAGTGCCTGGAAGTCACAGCAGCTGGCGCTCTGTGCGTCGCTCGGGTGGGCGTGCGAGCCGAGCGTCACCCCGTTCTTCGTGGCGCGCTGGCCCGGCGTCGAGGCACCCGCCGCGCTCTTGCCGTCGCTGCGCGCGCAGGGCGTGAAGCTGCGAGACACGGCCGACATGGGACTGCCCGGCGCAGTGCGCCTGTCGGTGCAGCCGCCCGACGCGCAGGCCGCCTTGCGTGCGGCGTGGCAGGCGGTGATGGCATGACGGCGCGCGCGGTGATGGTGCTCGGGACCACCAGCAACGCGGGCAAGAGCTGGCTCGCGACCGCGCTGTGCCGCTGGTATGCCCGCCAGGGCCTGAAGGTGGCGCCGTTCAAGGCGCAGAACATGAGCAACAACGCCCGGGTCGTGCCGGGCCCCGGCGGGCGGTACGGCGAGATCGGCAGTGCGCAGTACTTCCAGGCGCTGGCGGCCGGAGCCGCACCCGAGGTGCGCATGAACCCGGTATTGCTCAAGCCCGAGCGGGATACGGCGAGCCAGGTGGTCGTCCTGGGCGAGGTGCGGCCCGATCTGGCCGCCGTGCCGTGGCGAGCGCGCAGCGACGTGCTCTGGCCCCATGCGCAGCAGGCGCTGCACGGCCTGATGGCCGAGCATGACGTGGTGGTGATCGAAGGCGCCGGCTCGCCCGCGGAGATCAACCTGCACGCGAGCGACTACGTCAACATGCGGACGGCCCGCGAGGCAGGGGCCGCCTGCCTGCTCGTGACGGACATCGACCGCGGCGGCGCGTTCGCCCACCTCTACGGCACCCATCAGCTGCTGCCGGCCGCCGAACGGACCTTGCTGCGCGGCTTCGTGCTGAACCGCTTCCGCGGCGACGCGGCGCTGCTCGCGCCGGGCCCGGCCCAACTGCAGGCCCTGACCGGGGTGCCCACAGTCGGCGTGCTGCCGATGTGGCGGGGGCACGGCTTGCCCGAGGAAGACGGCGTCTTCGACGAGGCGCCCGGGGGCGAGGGACTGCACATCGCCGTGGTGGCGTATCCGCGCCTCAGCAACCTGGATGAGTTCCAGCCCCTGCGCGGCCTGGCCGGCGTGCGGCTGAGCTGGGCCCGCAGCCCCGAAGCGCTCGCGGCTGCCGACTGGGTGGTGCTGCCCGGCTCCAAGCACACCAGCTCCGACCTGGCCTGGCTGCAGGCCAGCGGACTTGCCGACGCCATCCAGCGCCATGCGGCCAACGGCCGGCCGGTGCTGGGTGTGTGCGGCGGGCTGCAGATGCTGGGCGATGCGCTGCTCGACCCGCATGGCGTCGACGGAGAAGGGCAGGGCCTCGGTCTGCTGCCCTTGACCACCCGCTTCGCCGCGGACAAGCGCCTGTGCCGCACGCGGGCGCGCTTCGCCGGCGCCGGTGGCGCCTGGTCGGCACTGTCGGGCGTCGAGGTCCAGGGTTATGAGATTCGCCAGGGACGCACCGCCCCGTCCGAAGGGGCGTCAGCCTCCCGCCTTGCGGACTTCTCGAGCGTGCTGCACAACCCGGCGGGCGACGCCATCGGCTGGCAGCGCCGGAACGTACTGGGCGTGTATGCCCACGGCCTCTTCGAGTGCCCTGCGGTGCTGCAGGCGCTCTTCGGGGCCACGGCGCGCTCGCTGCCGCAGGTCTTCGATGGCCTCGCGGATTTCATCGACCGGCATTTCGAACCCGGCACGCTGGCGGGCCTGCTCGACCGGGCGCCTGCCTTTCCATCCATTTCACCAGCCCCCTGACCGCATGACCCACCGCCTTCCCACCGTTGCACCGCTGGCCGACACCGTGTTGGCTGCCGCCTTGCGGCATCGCATGGACCGCAAGACCAAGCCGCTCGGTTCGCTGGGCCGCCTCGAGGCGCTGGCCGTGCAGATCGGCTGCGTGCTCGGCACGGAGCAGCCGGCGTTGCAGTCGCCCCAGTTGGTGGTGTTCGCCGCGGACCACGGCCTTGCTGCGCGTGGCGTGTCGGCCTTTCCGTCCGATGTCACCTGGCAGATGGTGGAGAACTTCCTCGCGGGCGGCGCGGCGGTGAGCGTGCTGGCGCGGCAGCACGGCCTCGCGCTCACCGTCGTGGACGCCGGGGTGAACCACGACTTTGCCTCCCGGGCCGGGCTGCTCGATCGCAAGGTCGGCCGCGGCACGGCGGACGCCTCGGTGGGCGCGGCCATGACGGCGGCCCAGTGCGAACAGGCGCTGCAGGCGGGCGCATCCATCGTGCGCGAGCTGCCCGGCAACGTGGTCATGTTCGGCGAGATGGGCATCGGCAACACGTCCAGCGCCTCACTGCTGTTGTCTCGCCTCACAGGCGCTCCGCTGGCCGATTGCGTGGGCCGCGGCACGGGGCTCGACGACGTGGGCCTCGCGCGCAAGCTGGACGTCCTCGGCCAGGTGCTCGCGCTTCACGACGGGGTGACCGATCCGCTGGCGCTGATGGCCTGCGTCGGCGGCTTCGAGATCGCGATGATGGCGGGCGCCGTGCTCCAGGCTGCAGCGGAGCGACGCGTCATTCTCGTGGACGGCTTCATCACGGGCGCCGCTGTCCTCTGGGCCGCCCGCGTCGCGCCGGCCGTGCTCGAGCGCTGCATCTGGGCGCACAGCTCGGCGGAGCCGGGCCACCGTGTGATGACGCGGCACCTCGGCGTCGAACCCCTGCTCGACCTCGGCATGCGGCTGGGCGAAGGCTCGGGGGCGGCGCTCGCCTGGCCGCTGCTCGTGAGCGCGGTGCAGCTGCTGCGCGAGATGGCGAGCTTCGAGTCGGCCGGCATCTCGGACGCGGACGGCGCCTGATGCGCGCGCGCCTGCACCACGAGCTGCGGCTGTTCCTCGTCGCGGTGCAGTTCTTCACCCGTGTGCCCGTGCCCGCATGGGTGGGCTTCTCGCCGGCATGGTTGCAGGCGTCGGCCCGGCACTTCCCCGGCGTGGGCCTGTGCGTGGGCATGGTGGGCGCGGCGGTGCTCGCCTGCGCGTGGGGCCTGACGTCGCCCCTCGTGGCCGTCGTCCTGTCGATGATGGCCACCGTGGTGCTCACCGGGGCCTTCCATGAAGACGGCCTGGCCGACACCTGCGATGCCCTGGGAGGCCATGTGAGCCGGGCGCGTGCGCTGGAGATCATGAAAGACTCGCGCATCGGCAGCTACGGCACCGTGGGGCTGGTGCTGGTCCTCGGGTTGAAGGCCGCGTTGCTGGCCAGCCTGCCGTTGGCGCTGGCCGTGCCGGCCCTGATCTTCGGCCACACGGTGTCGCGGGGCGCGGCGGTGGTGCTGCTGCGCACCTTGCCCTACGCCGGGGATGTCGACCAGTCGAAGGCCAAGCCGCTGGCCACGGGCGTGTCGAGTCGGGGGTTGTTCGTGGCACTCGGCTGGGTCGCGCTCGCGGCCGCTGCCATCACGGCCTGGCAGGTCGCCTGGGCCGTCCCGCTGCTGCTGTCCACGGCGCTTGCCGCATCGGGCACCTGGGGGTGCCGTCGCTGGTGGCAGGGCCGGCTCGGCGGGTTCACCGGCGACACCTTGGGCGCCACCCAGCAACTCACCGAATGCCTCGCCTTGCTCGGCTGGCTCGTGTGGCTGCGGTCGATGGGGTGGGGCGCATGATCAGCGTCTGGCGGCATGCGCGCCCGGATCAGGTGATCGGCCGCTGCATCGGCCGCACGGACGTGACCGTCGATCGGCGGCGGAGCCGTCGCCTGGCGCACCGCATCCGCGCACAGGCACGGCGCGAGGGGGCGCCGCGGGTCATCTGGACATCGCCCCTGCGGCGCTGCGCCGATGTGGGACGTTGGCTGTCCCGCTGGGGCTGGACCCACCACATCGACCCGCGCCTGCTCGAGGTGGACTTCGGCCGCTGGGACGGGCGCCCCTGGGACGATATCGGAACGCAGGAGGTCGACGCCTGGTGCCGCGACCTTGCCGATCACGCGCCCGGCGGCGGCGAATCGGTGGTGATGCTCATGGCGCGCTGTGCCGGTTTCATCGGGGAGCACCCGAATGCCTGGATCGTCGGCCACGCCGGGTGGATGAACGCCGCGGCCCGCGTGCTGGCCGGGTCGGGCCCGCCACGCGAGCCCGGCGACTGGCCCCCCGGGGCGCGCTATGGCGCGCTCTGGCGCGCCAGCAGTGAAGGTGGCGCCGAGTCGCAGTAGCGCAGCACCTGGCACTGCTCGCACAGCGGGCGGCGTGCCTGGCAGATGTAGCGGCCGTGCAGGATGAGCCAGTGATGGGCATCCACCATGTACTCCACGGGCACCCGCTTGAGCAGCTTCATCTCCACGTCGAACGGCGTCTTGCCCGTGGCCAGCCCGGTGCGGTTGCCCACGCGAAAGATGTGTGTGTCCACGGCCATGGTGGCCTCGCCGAAGGCGACGTTGAGCACCACGTTGGCGGTCTTGCGGCCGACGCCGGGCAGGGCTTCGAGCGCTTCCCGGGTGCGAGGCACCTGGCCGCCGTGCTGCGTGACGAGGATGCGGCAGGTCTCCATCAGGTTGCGCGCCTTGGTGCGGTACAGGCCGATGGTGCGGATGTGTTCGGTGACGGCGTCGAGCCCGAGGTCGAGCATCTTCTGCGGCGTGTTCGCGCGTGCGAACAGTCGCCGCGTGGCCTTGTTGACGCCCACGTCCGTCGCCTGAGCCGACAGCAGCACGGCCGCCAGCAGCTCGAACACGTTGGTGTACTCGAGTTCGGTGTTGGGCTGGGGGTTGGCCGCCTTCAGGGTGGCGAAGAAGGGGGCGATGTCGGCGATCTTCATGGGCGGCGATTGTGCCGTGGCCAGCGGCATCGGCATTGCGCCGAGCGAGTCGACGCCGGCCGGTCAGTCGCCCGTGCCGCGCCGTTCCCGCGCGCGGGCCATCGCGGCCTCGATGATGGCGCGCTTGCGCGCCAGCGCCGCAGGATCCTCGATGCGCGAGGCGGTGGGCAGGTCCGCCAGCTTGGCTGCCGCCTTGCGGGCCAGGCGCTCGTCGTTCTCCGCCTTGTCGCGCACGAGGCGCATGCGGTGGAAGGCGAAGCGCTCGCGGGCTTCATCCGCCTGCGCCTGACTCCAGGCGTCCCAGGCGGTGTGTCCGGGGGTTGCGTCCACCAGCGAGATGCAATCGACGGGGCACACGGGCACGCAGAGCTCGCAGCCGGTGCACAGTGCATCGAGCACGCTGTGCATGCGCTTCGGCGCGCCGATGATGCTGTCGACGGGGCAGGCCTTGATGCACAAGGTGCAGCCGATGCACCACGCCTCGTCGATGACGGCCAGCTGTCGCGGGCCCTCGCGACCGTGGGCCGGGTCCAGCGGCAGGGCCGGACGGCCCGTCAGGCGGGCCAGCGAGGCCACGCCTTCCGCACCTCCAGGGGGGCACTGGTTGATCCCGGCCTCGCCCGCAGCGATGGCTTGGGCATAGCTGCGGCAGTCCGGGTAGCCGCAGCGCGTGCATTGCGTCTGCGGCAGGGCGCGGTCGAGCGCTTCGGCGAGGTCGTCCAGGGCGGTCACGTGCTCAGCGGCTGCGCTTGGCCCCCGGCTTGGCGGAGGCCGTGGAGTCCACCGTGCGGGCGGCCGCAGCCGCTCGCGCCGGGCGTTTGGCCGGTGCCTGAGCCTGGGCCTGCTGGTGGCGGGCGATGAAGTCACGCACCTGCGGATAGCAGTGCTCGCGCCAGCGCCGGCCGGAGAAGATGCCGTAGTGGCCGGCACCGATCACGTCGTAGTGGAACTGGCGGTCGGCGGGGATGCCCGAACACAGGTCGTGCGCGGCGCGCGTCTGGCCGGCGCCCGAGATGTCGTCCAGCTCGCCCTCGATCGTCAGCAGCGCCGTGGTCTTGATGTCCTGCGGCCGCACCAGCTGCCCGTTGACTTCCCAGGTGCCGTTCACGAGCGAATAGTCCTGGAACACCGTGTGGATGGTGTCGAGGTAGTACTCCGCGGGCATGTCGAGCACGGCGTTGTATTCGTCGTAGAAGGCCCGGTGGAACTCGGCGCTTTCGTCCTCACCGCGCATCAGGTCGAGGAAGTAGTCGTAGTGCGAGGTGAGGTGGCGGTCCGGGTTCATGGCGATGAAGCCGGTGTGCTGCAGGAAGCCCGGGTACACCCGGCGCCCGGCGCCGGGGTAGTTGGTCGGCACGCGATAGATCACGTTGTTCTCGAACCACTCGTAGCTCTTGTTCATGGCCAGGTTGTTCACGGCCGTGGGCGACTTGCGGGCGTCGATCGGGCCGCCCATCATCGTCATGGTGCGCGGCGTGAACTCGCCGTTGGTGGCCAGCAGCGAAATGGCGCCGAGCACCGGCACGGTGGGCTGGCACACCGACATCACGTTCACTTCAGGGCCGATGTGACGGATGAAGTCCTGCACATAGATGACGTAGTCGTCGAGGTGGAACGGACCCGCCTCCACCGGCACCATGCGCGCGTCGGTCCAGTCGGTGATGTACACCTTGTGGTCGACGAGCAGTTGGCGCACCGTCTCGCGCAGCAGCGTGGAATGGTGGCCCGACAGGGGCGCCACCACCAGGACCACCGGGTGGTCCTTCATCTTGGTGAGCAGGTCCAGGTCGTCGGTGAAGCGCTTGAAGCGCAGCAGGCGGCAGAAGGGCTTCTCGAGCGCCACCTGCTCCTGCACCGCCACATCGCGGCCGTCCACCTTGACCGAGGTGATGCCGAAGGGCGGCTTCTCGTATTCCTTGGACAACCGGTGCATCAGGTCGAGGCCGGCCGACAGGCGGTTCGACAGCGGCGTGTGCGCCAGGGGCGACAGCGGATGGCTGTACAGCTTGGAGGTGGCCGAGGCGAACTCGGAGAACGGGCTCAGCATGGCCCGCTGGGATTCATAGAGCTGGTACAGCATACGGCGATCCTTTCAACGACTGACCGAAGCGGCGCACGCGTTGTGCATTGCAGCATTCTAGGCAGTTGCATCCTATCGTGCGTCGGACGGCGCCGGGTTCAAGGCCGGAAAAACGCGATTTTTGTCCGCCAGACGTGCAAAGCGGAAGGGGCATGTCACTTGCGCGACATGCCCCTTGAGGGTCAGCCCCGATCCGCTCAGCTCACCTGGGCGATCGCCTTGACCACAGCGTCGATGTTCTTGCTGTTGAGGGCGGCCACGCAGATGCGGCCGGAATCCACACCGTAGATGCCGAACTCGCTGCGCAGGCGCTGCATCTGGGCCTGGTTCAGTCCGGAGTAGCTGAACATGCCCTTTTGCTGGGTGATGAAGCTCATGTCCTGCTTGACACCGGCGGCCTTGAGCTTGTCCTGGAGGGCCACCCGCATCTGCTTGATGCGCAGGCGCATGCCCGCAAGCTCTTCTTCCCACGTCGCGCGCAGGGCAGGGGTGGTCAGCACGGTGGCCACCACCTGGGCGCCGTGCGTGGGCGGGTTGGAGTAGTTCGTGCGGATCACCACCTTCAGCTGGCTCAGCACCCGGCCAGCCTCTTCCTTCGACTGGCAGGCCACGCTCAAGCCGCCCACACGCTCGCCGTACAGCGAGAAGCTCTTGGAGAAGGAGGTCGACACGAAGAAGTCCAGGCCGGCGGCCACGAACTTCTGGATGACGGCGCCATCTTCCTGGATGCCTTCGCCAAAGCCCTGGTAGGCCATGTCGAGGAAGGACACGAGGCCGCGCGCCTTGACGGTGGCCACCACCTGATCCCACTGGGCGGGGGTGATGTCGTAGCCGGTCGGGTTGTGGCAGCAGGCGTGCAGCACGACGATCGTGCCGGCCGGCGCAGCGTTCAGCGCGCCGAGCATGCCATCGAAGTTCACGCCGCGCTTGGCGGCGTCGTAGTAGGGGTAGGTCTCGACCTTGAAGCCGGCATTGGTGAACAGCGCGCGGTGGTTTTCCCAGCTCGGGTCGCTGATCAGGACGGTGGCGTTCGGGTTGATGCGCTTCAGGAAATCGGCACCGATCTTCAGGCCGCCCGTGCCGCCCACGGCCTGCACGGTGGCCACCCGGCCCTCGGTGACGATGGCGCTGTCGGCGCCGAACACCAGGCCCTGCACCGCCTTGTCATAGGCAGCGATGCCGTCGATCGGCAGGTAGCCGCGCGGCTTGGCCGATTCGACCAGTTGCTTTTCCGCCTCCTGGACGCATTTCAGGAGGGGCAGTTTGCCGTTGTCGTCGTAGTACACGCCCACGCCGAGGTTGACCTTGGCCGGGTTCGGGTCGGCGTTGAACTGCTCGTTGAGGCCGAGGATGGGGTCGCGCGGGGCCATTTCGACGGCAGTGAACAGCGATGTCATGGACAGTCCTTGTCAGTAGAGCAAACTTTGGATTTGGGCTACCCTGCGCGATTGGCCTGCGAGCACCGCGGCGCGGGATAACCCGAGGATTTTATCTGTCATGGCCGGAATCTCCGACACTTCCAACGACATCGCCACCGTGGTTTCACCGCCGGCGGGCGAATTCGTCAGTTTTCCGGATTCGCCGTTCCAGCTCTACCAGCCCTATCCGCCGGCCGGGGACCAGCCGACCGCCATCGACCAGTTGGTCGAGGGCGTGAACGACGGCCTGTCGTTCCAGACCCTGCTGGGCGTGACGGGCTCGGGCAAGACCTTCACCATGGCCAACGTGATTGCCCGCCTCGGCCGGCCGGCGATCGTCTTCGCGCCCAACAAGACCCTGGCGGCGCAGCTCTACAGCGAGTTCCGCGAGTTCTTTCCCAAGAACGCGGTCGAGTACTTCGTCAGCTACTACGACTACTACCAGCCCGAAGCCTACGTGCCGCAGCGCGACCTGTTCATCGAGAAGGACAGCGCCATCAACGAGCACATCGAGCAGATGCGCCTGAGCGCCACGAAGAGCCTGCTGGAGCGACGCGACGTGATCATCGTCGGCACCGTCTCGGCCATCTACGGCATCGGCAACCCGAGCGACTATCACCGCATGGTGATGACCTTGCGCACGGGCGACAAGATGGATCAGCGCGACGTCATCGCACAGCTGATCCGCATGCAGTACCAGCGCAATGACATGGACTTCAGCCGCGGCACCTTCCGGGTGCGGGGCGACACCATCGACGTCTTCCCGGCCGAGCACTCGGAGCTGGCCATCCGCATCGAGCTCTTCGACGACGAGATCGAGTCGCTGCAGCTCTTCGACCCCCTGACCGGGCGCATTCGCCAGAAGATCGTGCGCTTCACGGTGTACCCGTCCAGTCACTACGTCACGCCGCGCGACCGGGTGCTGTCGGCGGTCGAGTCGATCAAGCTCGAACTGCGCGACCGGCTGGCGGAGTTCGTCGCTGCCGGCAAGCTGGTGGAGGCCCAGCGCATCGAGCAGCGCACCCGGTTCGACCTGGAGATGCTCCAGGAGATCGGCCACTGCAAGGGCATCGAGAACTACACCCGCCACCTGTCGGGGGCCGCGCCCGGCGAGCCGCCGTCCACGCTGGTCGACTACCTGCCGCGCGACGCCATCATGTTCCTCGACGAGAGCCACGTGATGATGGGCCAGCTCGGCGGCATGTACAACGGCGACCGCGCTCGCAAGACCACCCTCGTGGAATACGGCTTCCGCCTGCCGTCGGCGCTGGACAACCGGCCGCTCAAGCTCGAGGAGTTCGAGAAGAAGATGCGTCAGGCCGTGTTCGTGTCCGCCACTCCGGCCGACTACGAGAAGCAGCATGCCGGCCAGGTGGTGGAGCAGGTGGTGCGCCCGACCGGTCTCGTCGATCCGATGGTCGAGGTGCGCCCGGCCACCCATCAGGTGGACGACGTGCTGCAGGAGATCCGCATCCGGGTCGAGAAGAACGAGCGCGTGCTGATCACCACGCTGACCAAGCGGATGGCCGAGCAGCTGACCGACTACCTGACCGACAACGGCGTGAAGGTGCGCTACCTGCACAGTGACATCGACACGGTGGAGCGGGTGGAGATCCTGCGCGACCTGCGCCTGGGCACCTTCGACGTGCTGGTCGGCATCAACCTGCTGCGCGAGGGCCTCGACATCCCCGAGGTCTCGCTCGTGGCCATCCTGGACGCCGACAAGGAAGGCTTCCTGCGCTCGGAACGCTCGCTGATCCAGACCATCGGCCGGGCGGCCCGGAACCTGAACGGCCGGGCCATTCTGTATGCCGATCGCATCACCGACTCGATGTCGCGCGCCATCGGCGAGACCGAGCGGCGTCGGGCCAAGCAGCAGGCGCACAACGAGGAGATGGGCATCACGCCGCGCTCGGTGGCCAAGCAGGTGCGGGACCTGATCGACGGCGTGTACTCCGAGAAGTCGGCCAAGGAAGACCTCAAGGCGGCGCAGGCGGCCGCAGAGGTCGAGGTCATGTCCGAGAAGGATCTCGGCAAACGCATCAAGCAGCTCGAGAAGCAGATGCTGGAGCACGCGCGCAACCTGGAATTCGAGAAGGCGGCACGCGTGCGCGACCAGTTGGCCCACCTGCGCGAGCAGGCCTTCGGCGCGCCGGGGACCGACAACGTCGTGCTCTCGGGTCCCGCGACCGCCCCGACGCCCAAGGGCCGCAAGAAATGAGGCGTGCGAGCCGCGACTTCCTTCCTCGCGCCGCCGGGCTGTGGCGGGCTACGATCGGCCGGTGACCGCCACCCGTCCGACATGATCCGCTGGGAGAGCCTCTGGCCTTTCCGGCCGCCGACCGATCCCGACCCTCGGGCCGGTACGGCACCTGCGCCCGCAGACGACGCGGCCGGGGACGACCGGCCCTATGGCGTCCTGTTCGTGTGCACCGGCAACATCTGTCGATCGCCCACGGCGGAGGCGGTGCTGCGCCACAAGCTGGAACAGGCCGGCATGGCCGACCGGGTGCGGGTGGCCTCCGCCGGCACCCACGGCACCTGGCATGCAGCGCAGCCGCCCGACCCGCGCGCGGTGGCCCATGCACTGCGGCGCGGCTACGACCTCAGCGCGCTGCGAGCCCGGGCGCTCGTGCCCGCCGACTTCGAGCGCCACGACCTCATCCTCGCCATGGACGAGGACAACTTCGCCATCCTGGCCCGCCGGTGCGACCCGTCCCTGGTGGGGCGGCTCGGCCGCCTGGCCGCTCACGGGCGACGTTTCGCGGAGTCCGAGATCGCCGATCCGTATTACGGCCCTCCGGAAGGATTTGACCGCGTGCTCGACCTGATCGAGGATTCGTGTGACGGAGTTCTCGAATACCTGCGGTCCCGACTCCCTCAAGCCTGAGGGGAACTTCCGGGACCAAAGCCGACCGAATCGGTAGGCTTCATGTATACTTGAGTAACGCCGTCGGAATAAAGCCGGGGGTTTACCCGCTACAACAGCGGGCGCTCGACAAGCGTGAAGTACCCCCTAACGCTCTCGTTGATTGTTTGCCCCCGGGCATCAGGAGGAATCCATGCGACTGACCACCAAAGGCCGTTTTGCCGTTACCGCCATGATCGACCTCGCCCTGCGCGAGAACACCGGGCCCGTGGCCCTGGCCGCGATCAGCGCACGGCAGCAGATCTCGCTGTCCTATCTCGAGCAGCTGTTCGGCAAGCTCCGCCGCCATGAACTCGTCGAGAGCACCCGCGGCCCCGGCGGCGGCTATGCGCTCGGCCGCAAGTCCGAAGAAATCACCGTGGCCGACATCATCGTGGCCGTGGACGAACCCATCGACGCCACCGGCTGCAGCGGCAAGGAAAACTGCATGGGCGAGGACACCGGCAAGTGCATGACGCACGACCTGTGGTCGAGCCTGAACAGCAAGATGATCGAGTACCTCGATTCCATCTCGCTGCGCAAGCTTGTCGACGAGCAGCTCGCCAAGGGCGTCTCCATCGAGGAGCACCCGGTCAAGCGCGCCATCTCGACCCAGCCGGTCGTCAAGCCGATCAAGATCACCGCTCCGAACTCCGTGTTCGCGCTCGGTACCGCCTTCTCGAAGTAAGCAAGCCACTTTTCCTGTTGACGCCATGGACATGACCCCGCACTTCCCGATCTACATGGACTACGGCGCGACCACTCCGGTGGACCAGCGCGTCGTCGATGCCATGATTCCGTGGTTGCGCGAGCACTTCGGCAACCCGGCTTCGCGCAGCCATGCGTGGGGTTGGGAGGCGGAGGCCATGGTGGAGAAGGCCCGGTCGGATGTGGCGGCGCTCATCGGCGCCGACCCGCGCGAAATCGTCTGGACCTCCGGTGCCACCGAGTCCAACAACCTGGCCATCAAGGGCGCTGCACACTTCTACAAGACGCGCGGCAAGCACCTCATCACCGTCAAGACCGAACACAAGGCCGTGCTCGACACCATGCGCGAGCTCGAGCGCCAGGGCTTCGAGGTCACCTACCTCGATGTCCAGGAAGACGGCCTGCTCGACTTGAACCGGTTCAAGGACGCGCTGCGTCCCGACACCATCCTCGCCTCGGTCATGTTCGTGAACAACGAGATCGGGGTGATCCAGGACATCGCCGCCATCGGGGCGATGTGCCGCGAGCGCGGGATCATTTTCCACGTCGATGCGGCGCAGGCCACGGGCAAGGTGCCCGTCGACCTGAGCACCTTGCCGGTCGATCTGATGAGCCTGGCCTCGCACAAGACCTACGGTCCCAAGGGCATCGGCGCACTGTATGTTCGTCGCAAGCCGCGCGTGCGCCTGGAAGCCCAGATGCACGGCGGTGGCCACGAGCGCGGCATGCGCTCGGGCACCTTGCCCACCCACCAGATCGCCGGCATGGGCGAGGCCTTCCGCATCGCTCGTGAAGAGATGGGCTCCGAGCAGGAGCGCATCCGCATGCTGCAGCAACGCCTGATCACCGGCCTGTCCGGCATCGAGCAGACCTTCCTGAACGGCCACCCCGAGAAGCGGGTGCCCCACAACGTGAACATGTCCTTCAACTTCGTCGAGGGCGAGTCGTTGATCATGGGCATCAAGGGAATCGCCGTGTCGTCCGGCTCGGCTTGCACTTCGGCCAGCCTGGAACCCAGCTACGTGCTGCGCGCCCTTGGCCGCAGCGACGAGCTCGCGCACTCGAGCCTGCGCATGACCATCGGCCGATTCACCACCGTCGAGGAGATCGACTACGTGGTGACCACGCTGAAGGAACGTGTCGCCAAGCTGCGCGAGCTTTCGCCTTTGTGGGAGATGTTCAAGGACGGTGTGGACATCAGCTCGATCCAGTGGGCTGCCCACTGACGTCGCGCCGAGTCACACGCCGCATGAACGACTAGGAGTATTGAGATGGCATACAGCGAAAAAGTGGTTGAGCACTACGAGAACCCGCGCAACGTGGGATCGTTCGAGAAGGGTGACGACACGGTCGGCACCGGCATGGTGGGCGCGCCGGCCTGCGGCGACGTCATGAAGCTGCAGATCAAGGTGAACCCGAGCACCGGGTTGATCGAGGACGCGAAGTTCAAGACCTACGGCTGCGGTTCGGCGATTGCCTCCAGCTCGCTCGTCACCGAGTGGGTCAAGGGCAAGTCGCTCGACGAGGCGCTCGCCATCAAGAACACCCACATCGCCGAGGAACTGGCGCTGCCGCCGGTCAAGATCCACTGCTCGATCCTGGCCGAAGACGCCATCAAGGCAGCGGTGGACGACTACCGGGCCAAGACGTCCGCACCGGGCGCCGCGGCGGCAAAGGCACATTGAACATGGCTGTCACGTTGAGCGAAGCGGCCGCGCGCCACGTGTCGCGCTACATCGCCAAGCGGGGCAAGGGCGTGGGCGTGCGCCTGGGCGTCAAGACCACCGGCTGCTCGGGCCTCGCCTACAAGCTCGAGTATGCGGATGACGTGGCGCCGGAAGACGTGGTCTTCGAAGGACACGGCGTGAAGGTCCTCATCGACCCCAAGAGCCTGCCTTACCTCGACGGCACCGAACTCGACTTCGTTCGCGAAGGGCTCAACGAAGGCTTCAAGTTCCACAACCCGCGCGAGAAAGACCGCTGCGGTTGCGGTGAGTCCTTCCGCGTCTGAGTTCTCCCGTCTCGCGGACCCGAAGGGCGCGGCCGCGAGCCGCGCCTTTTCACGTTCGACGCGCTCCACTCTTTCGGATCCCTGCCTCATGAAGCTCGACAGCGACGACTTCGAACTCTTTGGCGTGCCGCGCCGGTTCGAACAGGACCGCGGCGCGCTCGATGCCCGCTGGCGCGCTCTGCAGGCGGAGGTCCACCCCGACCGCTTCGTCGGCGAAGGCGGCGCGGCCCAACGGGTGGCGATGCAGTGGGCGGTGCGGGTGAACGAGGCCTACCAGCGTCTCAAGGATCCCCTGCGGCGGGGTGCGCTGTTATGCGAACTGGCCGGCACGTCGATCGACGCCGAGCGCAACACGGCCATGCCCGGCCCGTTTCTCATCCAGCAGATGGCGTGGCGCGAGTCGCTTGACGAGGCGGACACCGTCGAGGCGGTGAATGCCTTGAACGACGAAGTGGCCGAACACCACCGCAAAGGCCTTGCCGAGCTGCAGCGCCTCATCGACACCGATCACGACTTCCCCGCCGCGGCGCGCCAGGTGAGAGCCCTCATGTTCGTTGAGCGCTTCGCGTCCGACATCGACCGCCGGCTCGAGCAGCTGGGACAATGACAAGATGGCACTGCTTCAGATTTCCGAACCCGGGGGCGCCCCCGATCCTCACCAGCGGCGGATCGCCGTCGGCATCGACCTCGGCACCACGCATTCCCTGGTTGCTGGCGTGCGCAACGGCGTGGCCGAGTGCCTGCCCGATGACGCGGGCCGCGTGATCCTTCCGTCCGCGGTGCGCTACCTCGGCGGCGGGCGCCGCCACATCGGCCACGACGCCTTGAACGAGGCCGCCAGCGACCCCCGCAACACCATCGTGTCGGTCAAGCGCTTCATGGGCCGCGGCCTGCCCGACATCGACGGGCGAGAGAAGCTGCCCTACGACTTCGTCGACGCGCCCGGCATGGTGCAACTGCAGACGGTCGAAGGGGTGAAGTCGCCGGTGGAGGTGTCGGCCGAGATCCTCGCCACCCTGCGCCACCGCGCCGAGGACACCTTCGCCGACGACCTGTTCGGCGCCGTGATCACGGTGCCCGCCTATTTCGACGACGCCCAACGCCAGGCCACCAAGGACGCGGCCCAGCTCGCCGGTCTCAACGTGCTGCGGCTCATCAACGAACCGACTGCTGCGGCGATTGCCTACGGCCTCGAGAACGGCTCAGAAGGCCTGTACGCCGTCTACGACCTCGGGGGCGGCACCTTCGACATCTCGTTGCTGCGCCTGTCCAAGGGTGTCTTCGAGGTCGTGGCCACGGGCGGCGACTCCGCACTGGGCGGTGACGACTTCGATCGTGCGCTGGCCGATTGGGCGCTCGCCGAAGCGAACCTGCAGGCCGTGAGCCCGGAAGACAAGCGGGCCGTGCTGGTCGCAGCGCGCGCGGCCAAGGAAAAGCTGTCTGCGGCCGACCATGCCACGCTCGCCTGTCCGCTCAGCAGCGGCGAACTCTCGGTGCGCATCGGGCGCGACCAGTTCGAGACGATCACCGAGCCGCTGGTGGCCCGCACGGTCACCGCCATGCGCAAGGTGCTTCGTGACGCGCGCTCGGCCCGCGAGGACGTGGTCGGCGTCGTGATGGTGGGCGGCTCCACGCGCATGCCCAAGGTGCAGCGCGCCGTGGGCGAGTTCTTCGGCAAGACACCGCTCACCAACCTGAACCCGGACGAGGTCGTGGCGCTTGGCGCCGCCCTGCATGCCAACGCCCTGGCCGGCAACGCCGGTGCGGACGAGATGCTGCTGCTCGACGTGATCCCGCTGTCCCTGGGCCTCGAGACCATGGGCGGACTGGTGGAGCGCATCATCCCGCGCAACAGCACCATTCCCACGGCACGCGCGCAGGACTTCACCACCTTCAAGGACGGGCAGACGGCGCTGGCCATCCATGTGGTCCAGGGGGAACGCGAACTGGTGAGCGACTGCCGTTCGCTCGCCCGCTTCGAACTGCGTGGCATGCCGCCGATGGCCGCCGGCGCGGCCCGCATCCGCGTCACCTTCCAGGTGGATGCCGACGGACTGCTCAGCGTTGCCGCCCGCGAGGAGACCTCGGGCGTCGAGGCGGCGATCACGGTGAAGCCCAGCTACGGGCTCACCGACAACGACATCGCCCGCATGCTCAAGGAGAGCTTCACCACCGCCGAGTCCGACATGCAGGCCCGCAGCCTGCGCGAGTCGCAGGTGGAAGCCGAACGCATGCTGCTCGCCACCCGGGCGGCGCTGGCTGCCGACGGCGATCTGCTCGACGCTGATCAGCGCACGAAGATCGACGCCCTGCTCGACGACCTGGAGCGCCTGCGCAACGGCGAGGACCACCGTGCCATCGACACCGCCGTGGAAGCGCTGGCCGACGGCACCGAGGCCTTCGCCGCCGAACGAATGAACCGCAGCCTGCGCCAGGCCCTCACGGGCAAGCGGGTCGAAGAAGTCTGAACATGCCCATCATCCGCATCCTTCCGCACCCCGAGTACTGCCCCGAGGGCGCCGAGATCCAGGCCGACACCGGCACCTCCGTGTGCGAGGCCATGCTCGAGAACAAGATCAACATCGAGCACGCCTGTGACATGAGCTGCGCCTGCACGACCTGCCACGTCGTCGTGCGCGAGGGCTTCCGCTCGCTGGGCGAGATGGAGGAAACCGAGGAAGACCTGCTCGACCGGGCCTGGGGGCTGGAGCCCAACTCGCGCCTGTCCTGCCAGGCCATCGTCGCCAACCAGGACCTGGTGGTCGAGATTCCCAAGTACTCGATCAACCACGCCAAGGAAAACCACTGACGGCCAGCCGCGTCGTCCGCGGCCGAAAAAAAGCCGCCTGACCCCGGGAGGGGCCAGGCGGGTGCACAAAGGGCAGGGGCCCTACTGAGGAGACAGTCGACGAACAGTCACTGTCATCCGGACATCAGCAATCGATGTGCCAGCCACCGATTCCCCTCAAGCGGCCTCCAACAGGTCCACGCACACCATTCCGGGGTAGGAGTTCCACCGAAAGGTGATCACATAGGGATGTCGGCGCACCCGAGTTGCCGCAAGCTGTGCACCGCGCACGGTCCTGGGCACGGAGATGTCCAGGGTCTCGCCCAGTGTCCGGCGTGCATTGCCGGCCAGGGTGTTGGCGATTTCGCCCACGGCATCGAGCAGGTTGGCCTCGGTCAGGCGGGTCTCGTGCTGGATGAGCAGCAGCTCCGAGACGGCGCGCAGCGGCAGGGAGACGGTGACGTCGCCGGTGAACGCGCCGGAGAAGCTGACGATCCCGTTGAACTCGTGTGCCGGGACGTCGCCGATGCCGAGAAAGGCCGACGTGATTTCCGGTGCCACCCGGCTGGTCACCTCGAAATAGCGGCGGACCGAGTCGACGAACAGCCGCAGGTCGGATTCCTTGAGCGAGACCATCGTTTCAGCCCTTGTGCTGGATGAGGCCGAGCAGGGCGATCTGCAGCGCCTGGTCGGTGAAGGGTTTGGGGAGGAAGCCGTGGGCCCCGAGCCGCAGCGCGCGGATGGCGGTGGACTTGTCATCGAGGGCACTGATGACGAGGATGCGCGCGCGCTGATGAAGGGCCAACAGGGCCGGGATGCAGGTGAGCCCGTCCATGCCCGGCATGGTGAGGTCCATGGTGACGAGGTCCGGGCGCGCCTGGCGGGCCGCCCGCAGCGCCTCCGTGCCGTCGCGCGCGAGGCCGACGAGCGTGATCGGGCCCAGGGCGCCGCCCTGGACGATGCGGGCGATGCGCGAGCGCACCATGTTGGAATCGTCGACGACGAGCAGCTTCATGGCATCGGCCTCGTTCAGACGGCGAGCCGCACGCGGAAGGTGGTGCCGTGGCCCGGCCGCGTCGAGACCAGCAGCCGAGCGCCGAGCCGACGGACCTCGGCGGAGACGATGTCCAGACCGACACCCCGGCCGGCGTGTTCGGTCGGCTCCGTCTCGGTTGAAAACCCGGGCCGGAAGATCTGGGCCAGGCGCTGGGCCGGGCTCATCTCGGCCAACTGGGTGTCGCTGAACCAGCCCAGTTCGATGAGCCGCTGCCTGATCCGTGCGACGTCGACACCCGACCCGTCGTCGCGCACTGCGAGCTCGACATGGTCGCCCTCATCGCGCCGGAGGGTGACCTCCACGGTCGCCACGGCCGGCTTGCCACTCGCGGCTCTGCGCGCCGGCGCCTCCACCCCGTGAACGGCCGCATTGCGCACCAGCTGCAGCGCGATCTTGAGCAGCGCCTCGTGCGTGTCGGCCGGCAAGGCGGCCAGCGGCGCCAGCGAGGCGACGAGGCGTGCGGGCCGGCCCAGTTCATCGCCGATGCGGGCCACCAGCTTGGCGAGCGGTGCGCCGAAGTCAACCGGGGCAGCCGGTGGCTCCGCGGCCAACGCGGGCGGTGCCCGCAGGACCGAGCGCCGCAGGGCCTGAAGCCTCAGGAGCAGCGCTTCAAGGGGCAGGGGCAAGGCCAGCAGGGCTTCACCGCTCACCGTGCCGGCCTCCCGAAGCGACTGGATCTGTGTCTCGAACTCGTGCGCGCTGGCGGCCAGCAGGTCGAGCGCCAGCATCGAGGCCTCGCCCTTGACCGCATGCACGTGCCGGTGAATCGCATCCACCGTGCGGCGCAGCTGTCGCGCGTCTGCGCCGGCCTCGGCCTGGCGGAGCAGGTCGTTGACTTCAAGCAACGCAGCTTCGGCGCGATCGATGAAGCCGCGCAGGGCGGTCGGGTCCGCCTCGAAGGCGCGCACCAGCAGGTCGAACTCCCGCTGGGCGCGCTGCTGCTCGCCATGCAGCTGGCGCTCGAGCGCGACCCGTGCGCTGACATCCTGCACCGTGACCAGCAGGTGGCGGATGCCCTGTTCGGAGGGCACCCGGTTGAAGCGCATCGACAGGTGGCGGGTTTGCCGCTGGCCGAGGGCATCCGTCGTGGCCACTTCCACTTCGGTGAGCGGGTTGATCGTCTGCACCAGGTCTTCCTGGATGTGCGGGAGGAAGAGCAGGTCCATGTAGCCGCGGGCGTCTTCCAGGGTGGCGGGCGAGACCATCGGGCCGAGCAGGTCGAGGAATCGGTCGCCGGGCGCGACAGGGCGGCCGAGGATGGCGGGCACGGACTGCGACAGCTGACTGCCGAGGGTCAGCTCGGGCGTCACGAGGAACAGGCCCTCACGAACGACCGAGAGGATCTCGCGGGTCTCGCCGTTGGCCTGTTCGGTCGCCTGGTCCGACTGCCGCAGCCGCCGGATGAACTTGAAGAGGATGAAGAGGAAGTTCAGTAGCGCGAGCACGATGCCGGCCGTCTGGACCAGCCGCAGCTGGGAGGCTCGCGCGCTGGCAGCCGCTTCCAGGTCGGTGGTCAGTTCATTCATCAGGCCGAGCAGGGTCAGGTTGTAGTCGCGAGCGTAAGTGGCGGCCGTGCGCACCTGTTCCACCGAGGGCGGGCGCTCCGGATCGACAAGGGGTTGAAGGCGTTCGTGCCAGGGGCGCCACAGCGTCGTGCTCCGCGCCAGGATGTCCGCACTGCGCGGGCCTGCCGCCGCCACCAGGGCCACCGGCTTGCCGTCGCCTCCGGTGACCGAGCCCCCCTCACGGAAGGCGGACAGGGTCTCGTCGAAAAGCTTGGATCCGCTTCGCAGTTCATCGGTCAACGGCGTCGGAACGGCGCCGTTGACCACCGCGAGCTCCGCACTGAAGAGCGCTTTCGACAGGCGTTGCGTCAGCATACGCTGGCGTCCCGCCAGGTTGATGGAGACGGCGTCTTCCGCGATCTGGTAGGACACGTAGAAGTTGAGCACCAGCACCGCCAGGTCGAACAGCAGGAAGAACGCGACGGCGATCAGGATCTCGCGGTACTTGCCGAGCGTGAACCCGAGCGTCGGACGAGGCGCTCGCCGGGCAGTGCGTGAAGCAGGCCGGGCGCCTTCGAGCGCGAGGCCGGATGTGACGGACGAACTCAAGGCGTACCCCCAACGGTGATCTTGTTCTGTTCAGTCCCCTGCGGCGAGAGCTGCCGCAGGGATCGGCCTGCACCCGGAATCAGGCGGCGGCCCGCTCCACGTGACCATGCCGCGTGTACAGGAAGTCGAGCACCTCCTTGCGGTAGTGGACGTAGGTCGGGTCCTCCGCCAGCGCGACGCGGTCGCGCGGCCGGGGCAGTTCGACGGAGAGGATCTCGCCGATGGTGGCCGCCGGGCCGTTGGTCATCATCACGATGCGGTCACTCAGCAGCACGGCCTCGTCCACGTCGTGCGTCACCATCACCACCGTGCTCTGCGTGCGCTGCACGATCTTGAGCAGTTCGTCCTGGAGGTGAGCGCGGGTGAGGGCGTCGAGCGCGCCGAAGGGCTCGTCCATCAGGAGCACCTTGGGCTCCATGGCCAGTGCCCGGGCAATGCCGACGCGCTGCTTCATGCCGCCCGAGATCTCGTGCGGACGCTTGCTCGCCGCATGTCCCATGTTCACGAGCTCGAGTGCGGCCTGCGTGCGGGCCTTGAGTTGCGTGCGCGTTTCGCTGGCGCCGAACACCCGCTCCACGGCCAGGAAGACGTTCTCGTGGCAGGTGAGCCACGGCAGCAGCGAGTGGTTCTGGAACACCACCGCGCGCTCCGGGCCGGGCGCGGCGATCTCCCGGTTGTCGCACAGCAGCGCCCCGCTGGTCGGCAAGGTCAATCCCGCGATGAGGTTGAGCAGGGTCGACTTGCCACAGCCCGAGTGGCCGATGAGCGTGACGAACTCGCCACGGGCGACCGTCAGGTCGATCTCGCGCAGCGCGTGGAAGCGGCCCTTGCGGGTGTTGAACACCATCTCGGCGCGCTGGACTTGAATGAAGTTCTTCATGGTGGAGGCTCCGGGTTCAGACGTCGTCGTAGGTGAATCGCTTGGCGAGCGAGACCAGCATCCACTCGAGCAACAGCCCGACGATGCCGATCACGAAGATCGCGATGAGGATGTGGGTGACGTTGAGGTTGTTCCACTCGTCCCACACCCAGAAGCCGATGCCCACGCCACCCGTCAGCATTTCCGCCGCCACGATGACGAGCCACGCGGTGCCCACGCTGAGCCGCACGCCGGTCAGCATGTAAGGCAGCACGGCAGGGAACAGGATTCGGGTGATGATCTTCCACTCCGACAGGTCGAGCACCCGGGCCACGTTGAGGTAGTCGCTCGGCACCCGCTGCACGCCCACCGCGGTGTTGATGATCATCGGCCAGATGGAGCAGATGAAGATGGTCCAGACGGCAGCCGGGTTGGCGGCCTTGAACACCAGCAAGCCGATGGGCAGCCAGGCGAGGGGCGACACCGGCCGGAGCAGGCTGATCAGCGGCGAGAACATCCGGTTCAGGAACTCGAAGCGCCCGATCATGAAACCGAACGGGATGCCCACCAGGGCGGCGAGGCCGAAGCCGACCGCGACCCGCTGCAGGGAAAACAGGATGTTCCAGCCGAGGCCCTGGTCGTTCGGCCCATTGCTGTAGAACGGGTCGGAGAAGAGGACCACCGCCTCCTTGAAGGTCGCCAGTGGCGTGGGGAACGTGGTGCTCTTCATCGTGAGCAGGCCCCAGATGCCGATGAGTGCCGCCACGCCCAGCACGGGCGGGATGACGCTCAGCCAGAGACCCCGCCAATCGAAGGCGGGGCGTGGCACAGGGGGGGGCGGGGCGCTCGCGGCGGGCACCTTGGGGCGGGAGGCCGCCTCGGCGCGCGCCTCGTCGGCGGCGTCGAGCGGGGAATGGAAGACGGCACTGACCATGATGATCTCCTCGTGGGGCAGGGTGGGGTGCTCAGGCCTTGATGGCAAAGCCATCGGCGTACTTCTTCGGGTCCCGGCCGTCCCAGACCGTGCCGTCGATGAGCTTGCTGGTGCGCAGGACGTCCTTCGGGACGCTCACCTTCAGTGCGCTCGCGGCCTCGCGGTACAGGTCCACCCGGTTGACCTGGCGCGCGACGGCAAGGTAGTCCGGGTGCTCCTTGAGCAAGCCCCAGCGCTTGTGCTGCGTGAGGAACCACATGCCGTCCGACAGGTAGGGGAAGTTCACCGCACCGTCGTTGAAGAACTTCATGTGGTTGGGGTCGTCCCAGGTCTTGCCCATGCCGTTCTGGTAGCGGCCGAGGATGCGCTGGTTGATGGCATCCACGCTGGTGTTCACGTAGGCCTTCTGGGCCACGGTCTCGGCCATCTTCAGCTTGTTCTGCAAGCTGGCGTCGATCCACTGGCTGGCCTCCAGCACGGCCATCGTCACGGCACGTGCGGTGTTCGGATTGGCCTTTACGAAGTCGGCGGTGGTGCCGAGCACCTTCTCGGGGTGGTCTTTCCAGATGTCCTGGGTGGTGTTGGCGGTGATGCCGATGCCGTCCATGATGGCGCGGTGGTTCCACGGTTCACCCACGCAGAAGCCGTCCATGTTGCCGACCCGCATGTTGGCCACCATCTGCGGTGGCGGCACGGTGATCAGCTTGGCGCCCGACATGGGGTTGATGCCGGAGGCCGCCAACCAGTAGTGCATCCACATGGCGTGCGTGCCGGTCGGGAAGGTGCCGGCGAAGGTGTACTCCCGCTTCTCGCGCGCCATCAGCTTGGCGAGTGACGGGCCGTCGACGGCGCCCTTGTCGGCCAGCGTCTTCGACAGTGTGATGGCCTGCCCGTTGTGGTTCAGGTTCATCAGCACGGCCATGTCCTTCTTCGGGCCGCCCACGCCGAGGTGCACGCCGTACACCAGGCCGTACAGCACATGTGCCATGTCGAGCTCGCCGTTGACAAGCTTGTCACGCACGCCGGCCCAGGACGCTTCCTTGGTCGGGATGATCTTCACGCCGTACTTCTTGTCGAAGCCCAGCACCGACGCCATCACAACGGAGGCGCAGTCGGTGAGGGGAATGAAGCCGATGCGCACCTCGGTCTTCTCGGGCTTGTCGGAGCCGGCGGCGTAGACGGCGGAGGGCAGTCCCGGGACGATGGCTGCGGCGCTGCTCGCGGCAGCCTTGATCAGGGTTCGACGGCTCATCAGGTTCTTTCGGTCGATGGGGCGGGTCATGGCTGGTTCTCTGTGGTCTGCAAAGCAGGAAGACAAAACAAAAAGGCGTCCGCACGTCACCTGGGCCAGGCCCGGATGCGTGGGGACGCCGTCGTCCCACCAGACAGCACCGCCGTTGGCGCCACTGGTGTCATGTCGAAGGATCGCCGTTGATCCTTCGCGAAGTGAATTGCAAAGCCTGTGCCAACCTCGGGGACCGGTTCGGCGCGTTGCCGTGCACCCAGGTGGTGCCGGCGCGCCCGCCTTCAGGCCAGCAGGTCGCTCACGTCAATGAACCGCTGCGCCACCTCGGCGAGGCGCAGGCCACGGTCCATCGCGGTCTTGCGCAGGCGGGCGTAGGCCTCTTCCTCCGAGAGGTGGTGCCGGTTCATCAGCAGCGCCTTCGCCCGGTCGATGCGCTTGCGATCGGACAGCTCGGTGCGAGCGTCTGCCAGCTCGCGGCGCAGGCCCTCCTCGTGCTCGAAGCGGGCCATCGCCACCTCGAGCACCGGTTTGACGCGGTCCGGCGCCATCCCGGCCACCACGTAGGCGGTCACCCCCGCGGCGATGGCCGCACCGACATGGGACGTGTCCTCGTCGTCGGTGAAGAGAACGATGGGGCGGCGGGCTTCGCGCGTGGCCAGCACCACGTGCTCCAGCGTGTCACGCGCCTGGCTCTCGGCGTCGACGATGATCATGTCCGGCGCGATCTGGGCCAGCCGGTCAGGCAGGAAGACGTCGGCAGGCAGCACGGCGACGATGTTGTAGCCGCTCTCGAGCAAGCCGATGCGCAGTGCGCGGGATCGCTCGGCTTCGGTGAAGGCGCGGGTATCGGTCCCGTCGGCCAACAGGGAGTCGGGTGCGACGATCACGATGCGAAGGGCCGCGGCGGGACCGAGGGGAGGGCGCGTGGGGCTCATGACGCGCGGATCAGCAACATCTGCGCCAGTCGGCGTGCCTCGGGCGTGAAAAAGCCCGCCGAGGCGGGCTTGCAGCAAGGCGTGGCGAGGTCAGCGGCTGCCGTGCGACAGATTGAGCTTGCGTCGGACCCAGTCGCCGAAGGGGCGGAAGGAGTCGAGAAGGGTGTCTGATACGAACAGCTCGCGCTCGGCCAGCAGGCCGCGCGACTCGAGCACGTCGATGAACTGGCGGACGTCGTTGCGGCGCACGCCGCTGCTCGCCACCAGTTGGGACAGCGAGACATAGCGGTGCGACATGTCACTCAGCATGCGCCGGTACGGCGATGCCTGGTACGTGGGCGGGAGGTCCGGCCACGAGGTGAGGCGATATTCCTTCATGCGCGTTCCCAACTGCAGAATCAAGCTTGTTGTTGTGCCCGACGCCCCGGGTGGGGGCGTGGGAAGACCGCAGGGTAGTCCATTGCCGATGGGCGGACGATACGGTAAGCCCCTCATTCTCGGGAAAACCCGTGGTCGAAGTTGTGACAGAGTGAAAGTATTTTTCGATTCAGGCACGAAGTCACGGCTTGCTACACTGCCCCGATGAAGGTCCTTGGCGTTGAATCCTCGTGCGACGAAACCGGTGTGGCAGTGGTCGATGCCAGCGCGTCCGGTGTGCCTCGACTGCTCGCACATGCGCTGCACAGCCAGATCGACATGCACCAGGCCTACGGGGGCGTCGTGCCCGAGCTGGCATCGCGGGACCACATCCGCCGCGTCGTGCCGCTCGCTCGCCAAGTGCTCGGGGAGGCCGGGCTGGTGCTGGGCGACATCGACGTCATCGCCTACACCCGCGGGCCGGGTCTGGCCGGCGCGCTCCTCGTCGGAGCCGGCGTGGCCTGCTCGCTCGCGGCGGCGCTCGGCAAGCCGGTGCTCGGTGTTCACCACCTCGAAGGGCACCTGCTGTCGCCCTTCCTGGCCTCCGATCCGCCGGAGTTCCCGTTCGTGGCGCTGCTCGTGTCGGGCGGTCACACCCAGCTGATGCGGGTGGACGACGTGGGTCACTACGAATTGCTGGGTGAAACGATCGACGACGCCGCGGGCGAGGCCTTCGACAAGTCGGCCAAGCTGATGGGACTGGGCTATCCCGGCGGACCGGCCCTCGCGCGCCTGGCTGCCTTCGGCGACCCGTCGGCCTTCACGCTGCCGCGCCCGCTCCTTCACAGCGGCAACCTGGACTTCTCCTTTGCCGGACTGAAGACGGCGGTGCGCACCCAGTTGCTCCGCCTGTCGAACGTGTGCGAGCAGGACAAGGCCAACCTGGCGGCCGCCACCCAGGAGGCCATCGTGGAGGTGCTCGTGCGCAAGTCGCTGGCGGCCCTCAAGCAGACCGGCCTCAAGCGCCTGGTCGTGGCTGGTGGCGTGGGTGCGAATGCGCTCTTGCGCAGCCAGCTGAATGCCGAATGTGCCAAGCGGGAGGTGAGGGTGCACTACCCGGAGCTTTCCCTCTGCACCGACAACGGGGCAATGATCGCCCTCGCGGCCGCCATGCGCCTGCAGCGGGGCGCGAAGCCTGCGCTCAACCAGGGCTTCGACGTGCGGCCTCGCTGGGAGCTGGCCGCCGCCTGACGAGCGGGCCCGGCCGGGGCACACGCGGGCCGGGCGCGTGCATCAGCCGATCGTGACCTGGCGTGCGCCGGCGGCTTGCTGGCGGGCCACCGTGACGCTGAGCACGCCGTTCTCGAAACGGGCCGTCGCACTCGCCGCATCGACTTCCGCGGGGAGCACCACGGTCCGGGCGTAGCGGGGCGCGCTCCGCTCCCGATACAGCACGCGAGTCTCGCCCTTGCCCGCCTGATCGGCTTGCGGTGCGTCGGCCCGTGGCCCGGCGGGGGATTCGGTGCTCAGGGCGACGCGCCGGCCGTGGATGGTGAGCTTGAGCGACTCACGAGCGACGCCAGGGACTTCGAAGGCCAGCGTGTAGCCGGCGGCATCCTCGCTCACGTCCATGGCGGGGGCGCGGACCGCGCCCCCGGTGGGGGCCGCTTGAGCGAACAGCGCGTCCAGCAGCGGGCTGGCGGATGCGCGGCGGGCTGCGGCAGACGAAGGCACGGTGGCGGGGAAGACGAACATGGCATGCTCCTGGTGATGCGGTGGTGAGGGACGCCGTTCGCGGCCGGCCCATGACCTCCGACGTTGGCCCGCGCCGCGGCAATTCAAGGGACTTGAAAACCGCGGCTCCGTCCCGGGGTCGGCGCGAGCGTGAAATGCCGGCTTGTCGACGGTTCCCAGGGCCCGTCCGCAGGGCGCCCAGCTTCCGCTATAATCATTCGGCTTTGCGCCTCAAGGGGCCAGAGCGGCCCGCAAGGGCTTTCGCACGGCGCGGGGAGGTTTCCCCCGCTACCGCAAGTCAACCCACCCGAAACCGCTGGCCCGCCAACTCAGGGCCGCGCCGGGTATTCCTGGAAACATGCAGATGTCCACCACCGAACAAAAGGCCGAGATCGTCAAGGCCAACGCACGCAGCGCCAACGACACCGGGTCCCCCGAAGTCCAGGTCGCCCTGCTGACCGCTCGCATCAACGAGCTGACCCCCCACTTCAAGACCCACCTGAAGGACCACCACGGTCGCCGCGGTCTGCTGAAGATGGTCAACACCCGCAAGAGCCTGCTGGCTTACCTGAAGGACCGTGACGCTGACCGCTACACGGCCCTGATCCAGAAGCTGGGCCTGCGCAAGTGATCGTACGGGAACGCGTGAACCCCTTCTTGCGAGCAGTTCCGGCGCAGCGTTCCGGTTCATGAGTTCCCGAAAGAGCCTGTCTGGGGTATCCCGCACAGGCTCTTTGTTTTGGAGTCCGGCCATCCACCGATGACGATGTGTCATTCCATCGACGTTCCCGCGGCAACGCGCCGGAGCGTCCATGGAATGGCATCGCGCCAGGATGCAGCCACTCCGGGTTGTAGCGCCGCCCACCAGGCGCCGAACACACAGGAGAAATGCATGAGCATGTTCAACAAAGTCACCAAGACCTTCCAATGGGGTCAGCACTCCGTCACGCTCGAGACCGGTGAGATCGCCCGCCAGTCCGGCGGCGCCGTCATCGTCAACATCGAAGACACCGTCGTGCTCGCCACCGTCGTCGGTGCCAAGAACCCGAAGCCAGGCCAGGACTTCTTCCCCCTGACCGTCGACTACATCGAGAAGACCTACGCCGCCGGCAAGATCCCCGGCAGCTTCTTCAAGCGCGAAGGCCGCCCGAGCGAGCTCGAGACGCTCACGTCGCGCCTGATCGACCGCCCGCTGCGCCCGCTGTTCCCTGAAGGCTTCTACAACGAAGTCCAGGTCGTCATCCACGTGCTGTCGCTGAATCCGGAAGTGTCGGCCGACATCGCCGCCCTGATCGGTTCCAGCGCGGCCCTTGCCATCTCCGGCATCCCGTTCAACGGCCCGATCGGCGCTGCGCGCGTGGGCTACATCAACGGCGAGTACGTGCTGAACCCGGGCAAGACCCAGCTGCTCGACTCCAAGATGGACCTCGTCGTCGCCGGCACCGAAGCCGCCGTGCTGATGGTGGAATCCGAAGCCCAGCAACTGAGCGAAGAGATCATGCTCGGCGGCGTGGTGTTCGGCCACCAGCAAGGCAACATCGCCATTGCCGCGATCAACGAACTGGTGCGCGACGCCGGCAAGCCGGCGTGGGACTGGCAGCCGCCGGCGAAGGACGAAGCCTTCATCGGCAAGGTCACGGCCCTGGCCGAAGAGAAGCTGCGTGCCGCCTATCAGATCCGCTCCAAGCAGGCCCGCACCCAGGCCACGCGTGAAGTGACGTCCGGCGTGCTGGCCGCACTCGCCGCCGAAGGCGCCGACTTCGACAAGGTCAAGGTCGACAACGTGCTGTTCGACATCGAGGCCCGCATCGTTCGCAGCCAGATCCTGGCCGGCGAGCCGCGCATCGACGGTCGCGACACCCGCACCGTGCGCCAGATCGAGATCCGCAACGGCGTGCTGCCGCGCGTGCACGGCTCGGCGCTGTTCACCCGTGGCGAGACGCAGGCCCTGGTGGCCGCGACCCTCGGCACCGACCGTGACTCGCAGAAGATCGATGCGCTCGCCGGCGAGTTCAGCGAGCACTTCATGCTGCACTACAACATGCCTCCGTTCGCCACTGGCGAAACCGGTCGCGTGGGCACGCCGAAGCGTCGCGAGATCGGCCACGGCCGCCTGGCCAAGCGCGCACTCGTCGCCGTCCTGCCGGACCGCACCGAGTTCCCGTACTCGATGCGCGTCGTGTCCGAGATCACCGAGTCGAACGGTTCGTCGTCGATGGCCTCCGTGTGCGGTGGTTGCCTGGCCCTGATGGACGCTGGCGTTCCGCTGAAGGCCCACGTGGCCGGCATCGCCATGGGCCTCATCAAGGACGGCAACCGCTTCGCCGTGCTGACCGACATCCTGGGTGACGAGGATCACCTCGGCGACATGGACTTCAAGGTGGCCGGCACGACCGGTGGCATCACTGCCCTGCAGATGGACATCAAGATCCAGGGCATCACCAAGGAGATCATGCAGGTCGCACTGGCCCAGGCCAAGGAAGCTCGCCTGCACATCCTGGGCGAGATGACCAGCGCCCTGGGCGAGGCCAAGACCGAGGTGTCCCAGTTCGCGCCGCGCCTGTACACGATGAAGATCAACCCGGAGAAGATCCGTGACGTGATCGGCAAGGGCGGCGCCACCATTCGTGCGCTGACCGAGGAGACCGGCACCACGATCGACATCGGCGAAGACGGCACCATCACGATCGCCTCGGCCGACGCCGACAAGGCGGCCTACGCCAAGAAGCGCATCGAAGAGATCACCGCCGAAGTCGAAGTGGGCAAGATCTACGAAGGCCCGATCACCAAGCTGCTGGAGTTCGGCGCCCTGGTGAACCTGCTCCCGGGCAAGGACGGCCTGCTGCACATCAGCCAGATCGCCCACCAGCGCGTCGAGAAGGTCACCGACTTCCTGAAGGAAGGCCAGATCGTCAAGGTCAAGGTTCTCGAGACCGATGAGAAGGGCCGCGTCAAGCTGTCGATGAAGGCCCTGATCGATCGCGATCAGCAGCCTGCCGGCAACGAGTGATCGGCCTTCGGACGCCCACGCGATGAAAGCCATCGAGATCACGTCCTACGGTGCACCCGAGGTGCTCCGTGCGACCGAGCGCCCCGACCCCGTGCCTGGGGCCGGTGAGCTGTTGATTCGCGTGTCGGCGTCCGGCGTGAACCGCCCGGACGTGCTGCAGCGCAAGGGGTTCTACCCCGTGCCGCCCGGTGCGTCCGACCTGCCGGGCCTGGAGGTGGCAGGCACGATCGTCGAGGGTGATGCGGCAGCCATGACGGCCGCGGGCCTGGCCGTCGGCGATCGCGTCTGTGCCCTGGTGGCCGGCGGCGGCTACGCGCAGCTGTGCGTCGCACCGGTGGGCCAGTGCCTGCCCGTGCCCGCCGGCTTCAGCGACATCGAAGCGGCCAGCCTGCCCGAGACGTTCTTCACCGTGTGGTCGAACGTGTTCGACCGTGCGCGGCTGCAACCCGGCGAGGTCTTCCTCGTCCAGGGCGGCACGAGCGGCATCGGCGTGACGGCGATCCAGCTGGCCCGTGCCTGGGGAGCGACCGTCATCGCCACCGCGGGCAGCGACGAGAAGTGCCAGGCCTGCATCGGCCTCGGCGCGGACCACGCGATCAACTACCGCACGCAGGACTTCGTCGAAGAGGCCCGACGCCTCACCGAAGGTCGAGGCGTCGACGTCGTGCTCGACATGGTGGCGGGCGACTATGTCGCGCGCGAACTGCAGTGCCTCGCCGAGGATGGCCGCATCGTCATCATCGCGGTGCAGGGCGGCGTCGACGCGCGCATCGACGCGGGCCTCGTGCTGCGTCGGCGTCTGGTCGTCACCGGTTCGACCTTGCGTCCGCGGCCGGTGGCCTTCAAGGCCGCCATCGCGCAATCGCTCAAGCAGACGGTGTGGCCGTGGCTCGAGTCCGGCCGCATCCGGCCGGTCATCCACGCCACCTTCGTCGCCGACGAGGCGGACAAGGCCCATGCCCTGATGGAATCCAACCAGCACATCGGCAAGCTGGTGCTCACGTGGTGAAAGGAACAGGAACAATGCGTCGCAAGCTCGTGGTCGGCAACTGGAAGATGAACGGCAGCCGCGCGACCAATGCCGAGCTGTTGGCCGGATTGAACGCCGCAGGTCCCTGGGATGCCGATGTCGCCGTGTGCGCACCGTTTCCCTACCTGGCCGATGTCGCGCTCTCGCTGCAGGGCAGCCGCATCCGTTGGGGCGCGCAGGACTGCTCCGC
Source organism: Rhizobacter sp. LjRoot28 (assembly GCF_964253025.1). Taxonomy (NCBI): domain Bacteria; kingdom Pseudomonadati; phylum Pseudomonadota; class Betaproteobacteria; order Burkholderiales; family Sphaerotilaceae; genus Rhizobacter; species Rhizobacter sp. LjRoot28. The sequence goes on along the minus strand of NZ_CAXUQC020000001.1, from coordinate 2,611,424 downwards.
CCACGAGTCCGGCGCGTTCACGGGTGAAGTGTCCCCCCTCATGCTGGCCGAGTTCGGCTGCCACTTCGTAATCGTCGGGCACTCCGAGCGGCGTGCATTCCACGGCGAGTCCGACCAGCTCGTGGCCGACAAGGCCAAGGCGGCGCTGGCGCACAAGCTCGTGCCCATCGTCTGCGTGGGCGAAACCCTGGCCGAACGCGAGGCCGGTGAAACGGACCACGTCGTCAAGCGCCAGTTGTCGGCGGTGATTCACGCGCTCGGCCACTGCATTTCGCAGATCGTCGTGGCGTACGAGCCCGTGTGGGCCATCGGCACCGGCAAGACGGCGAGCCCCGAGCAAGCGCAGACCGTGCACGCCCTGCTGCGTGCCCAGCTGCACGCGGCCACCACCAAGTCCGATGAAATGCTGATCCTCTACGGCGGCAGCATGAAACCCGACAACGCGTCGCAACTGATGGCCCAGCCCGACATCGACGGCGGCCTCATCGGCGGCGCATCACTCAAGGCGGCGGACTTCGCCGCCATCTGCAAGGCAGCGAACTGAACGTTCGGCCTTGCGCAGTAATTTTCCGGAGCAACAAGAAATGCAGATGCTGTTGAACGTGGTGTTGGTCGTCCAGATGCTGGCGGCCTTGGTGATGATCGGCCTGGTGCTCATCCAGCACGGCAAGGGTGCCGACATGGGGGCGTCGTTCGGCAGCGGTTCGTCGGGCAGCCTGTTCGGTGCCACCGGCAGCGCCAACTTCCTGTCGCGCTCGACCGCCATTGCGGCCGCCATCTTCTTCTGCTGCACGCTGGCGCTCGTGTACTTCTCGAGCAGCCGCACGGCACCCGAAGGCGGCAGCGTGCTCGACCGCGCGGCCGAAGGCGCCAGCGCACCGACGCAGATTCCTTCTGCCATCCTCGCGCCGGCCTCGGCCGTGCAGACGCCAGCCTCCGCCGTGACGGCGCCTGCTGCCTCTGATGTGCCTGCCGTCCCTGCTGCCGCTTCGGCTGCTGCATCGGTGCCGGCTGCTGCCGCGTCGAAGTGATGGGGCAGGGGGACATTTATCAAATGTCCTCTCAAATTTGTGCGTAGAAAGCTTGTGGGCCCCTGGGAAAACCCACGAATTTCAGGTTAGAATTTGTGGCTGTCTGGGGAGCAATCCTCACGCGATCCAGACGCTGTGAAAAGTGCACCGCCGACGTGGTGAAATTGGTAGACACGCTATCTTGAGGGGGTAGTGGCGAAAGCTGTGCGAGTTCGAGTCTCGCCGTCGGCACCAGATCTCTTTCGATGGAACGCGCCTTGCCGCGTTTCATCGTTGTCCCTAGCGACCTGAAGCCCTCCCATGAATCTGGACCCGTACCTGCCCGTCATCCTGTTCATCCTGGTCGGGGCGGCAGTCGGTGTCGCTCCCCAGGTTCTCGGCTTCCTCCTCGGCCCGCGTCGTCCTGACACGGCCAAGAACTCCCCCTACGAATGCGGCTTCGAAGCCTTCGAAGACGCTCGCATGAAGTTCGACGTGCGCTACTACCTGGTGGCCATTCTCTTCATCCTGTTCGACCTCGAGATTGCCTTTCTCTTCCCATGGGCAGTGTCGTTGAAGGAAATCGGACCCGTTGGCTTCTGGGCGATGATGGTGTTTCTGGGCGTCCTCGTCGTCGGCTTTGCCTACGAGTGGAAAAAAGGCGCCTTGGACTGGGAATGATCGCGAGGTAGCAGTATGGGCATCGAAGGCGTTCTCAAAGAAGGTTTTGTCACCACCAGCCTGGACACGGTCATCAACTGGTCCAAGACCGGTTCCCTGTGGCCGATGACGTTCGGCCTGGCCTGCTGCGCGGTCGAGATGATGCACGCCGGTGCGGCACGCTACGACATCGACCGCTTCGGCATGCTGTTCCGTCCGAGTCCGCGCCAGAGCGACCTGATGATCGTCGCCGGCACGTTGTGCAACAAGATGGCGCCGGCGCTGCGCAAGGTCTACGACCAGATGGCCGAGCCACGCTGGGTGCTCTCGATGGGCTCCTGCGCCAACGGCGGCGGTTACTACCACTACAGCTATTCCGTCGTGCGCGGCTGCGATCGCATCGTGCCGGTCGACGTCTACGTGCCGGGCTGTCCGCCCACGGCCGAGGCACTGCTCTACGGCATCCTGCAACTGCAGGCCAAGATTCGCCGCGAAAACACGATTGCGCGTTGAGGACCTGTTGCCATGAGCAAAATCGAAACACTGAAGGCCCACCTCGAGGCCGAATTGGGGCCGTCGGTCCACGCCCTGCGCCTGGATCGCGGTGAACTCACCCTCACCGTCAAGGCGGCCGACTACCTCGTCGTCGCCCGCCAGCTGCGCGACCACCCCGAGCTCAAGTTCGAGCAACTGATCGACCTCTGCGGCGTCGACTACTTCAGCTACAAGGACATGACCTGGGAAGGGGCCCGGTTCTGCGTGGTGTCGCACCTGCTGTCGGTCTCGAAGAACTGGCGTCTGCGCCTCAAGGTCTTCTGCCCCGAGGACGATCTGCCCAGCGTTGCCTCGGTCACGCCCGTCTGGAACTCGGCCAACTGGTTCGAGCGCGAGGCGTTCGACCTGTACGGCATCCTCTTCGACGGCCACGACGACCTGCGCCGCATCCTCACCGACTACGGCTTCATCGGGCACCCGTTCCGCAAGGACTTCCCGACCTCCGGCCACGTCGAGATGCGCTACGACGCCGACCAGAAACGCGTGATCTACCAACCGGTCACGATCGAGCCGCGCGAAATCACTCCCCGCATCATCCGTGAAGACAACTACGGTGGTCTGCATTAATGGCTGAGATCAAGAACTACACGCTGAACTTCGGTCCCCAGCACCCCGCGGCCCACGGCGTGCTGCGCCTGGTGCTCGAGCTCGACGGCGAAGTGATCCAGCGTGCCGACCCGCACATCGGGCTGCTGCACCGGGCCACGGAGAAGCTTGCCGAGAGCAAGACCTTCATCCAGAGCCTGCCGTACATGGACCGTCTCGACTACGTGTCGATGATGTGCAACGAGCACGCCTACTGCCTGGCCATCGAGAAGCTGATGGGCATCGACGTGCCCGTGCGCGCGCAGTACATCCGCGTGATGTTCAGCGAGATCACCCGCCTGCTCAACCACCTGCTGTGGCTGGGCGCGCACGGTCTCGACTGCGGCGCGATGAACATCCTCATCTACTGCTTCCGCGAGCGCGAGGACCTGTTCGACATGTACGAGGCGGTGTCGGGTGCACGCATGCACGCGGCCTACTTCCGTCCGGGTGGCGTGTACCGCGACCTGCCCGACAGCATGCCGCAGTACAAGGCGTCCAAGATCCACAACGCCAAGGCCATCTCGGCGATGAACGCGAACCGCCAGGGTTCGTTGCTCGACTTCATCGACGACTTCTGCCGCCGCTTCCCGAAGAACGTCGACGACTACGAGACGCTGCTCACCGACAACCGCATCTGGAAGCAGCGCACCGTCGGCATCGGCGTCGTCTCCCCCGAGCGCGCGCTGAACCTCGGCTTCACCGGCCCCATGCTGCGGGGCTCGGGCATCGCCTGGGACCTGCGCAAGACGCAGCCGTACGACGTCTACGCGAACATGGACTTCGACGTGCCGGTGGGCACGAACGGCGACACGTACGACCGCTACCTCGTGCGCATCGCCGAGATGCGCGAGTCGAACCGCATCATCCAGCAGTGCGTGGCCTGGTTGCGCGCCAATCCGGGCCCGGTCATCACCGACAACCACAAGGTGGCGCCGCCTCCGCGCGTGGACATGAAGTCCGGCATGGAAGACCTGATCCACCACTTCAAGCTGTTCACCGAAGGCTTCCGCGTGCCGGAAGGCGAGGCCTACGCCGCGGTCGAACATCCGAAGGGCGAGTTCGGCATCTACATCGTGAGCGACGGCGCCAACAAGCCCTATCGCCTCAAGATCCGTCCGCCGGGCTTCCCCCACCTGGCGGCACTGGACGAAATGGCGCGCGGTCACATGATCGCCGACGCCGTGGCCGTGATCGGCACGATGGACATCGTGTTCGGCGAGATTGACAGGTAATTCGATGAGCTCAACTGACGCCACCCCCTCGGCCGCCACCCTTGCGCGCTTTGCGCGGGAGGTCGCGAAGTACCCGGCTGACCAGCGGCAATCGGCGGTCATGGCATGCCTGGCCATCGTGCAGCAGGAGCAGGGCCACGTGACGCCCGAGGCCGAGCGCCAGATCGCCGACGTCCTCGGCATGCCCGCCATCGCGGTGCACGAGGTCACGACCTTCTACAACATGTACAACCAGCACCCGCTGGGGACGTTCAAGCTGAACGTCTGCGCCAACCTGCCGTGCCAGTTGCGCGACGGCCAGACGGCGCTCGACCACCTCTGCAGCAAGCTCGGCGTGGAGCCGGGCGGTACCACGGCCGACGGCCTGTTCACCGTGCAGAAGAGCGAGTGCCTGGGCGCCTGCGCCGACGCGCCCGTGATGCTCGTGAACGACCGCCAGATGTGCAGCTTCATGACCACCGAGCGCCTCGACGAACTCGTCGACACCTTGCGCTCCGCGGTCAAGTGACCGGGGCCCCCGCCATGCAACCCCAGCTCGATCTTTCCAAGTTCCAGGCCAAGGGCCAGGAGACCTGCTTCCACGACCGCCACATCGGTGCCCAGATCTATGCCGGCCTCGATGGCAAGAACTGGTCGCTCAAGGACTATGAGGCCCGTGGCGGCTACCAGGCGCTGCGTCGCATCCTGCAGGGCGCCGCCGGTGGCGAGCCGATGACGCAGGACCAGGTCATTGCCGAGGTCAAGGCCTCGGGCTTGCGGGGCCGTGGCGGCGCCGGCTTCCCGACCGGCCTCAAGTGGAGCTTCATGCCCCGCCAGTTCCCGGGCCAGAAGTACCTCGTCTGCAATTCCGACGAAGGCGAACCGGGCACGTGCAAGGACCGCGACATCCTGATGCACAACCCGCACATCGTCATCGAGGGCATGGCCATCGCCGCCTTCGCGATGGGCATCACGGTCGGCTACAACTACATCCACGGCGAGATCTTCGAGGTCTACGAGCGCTTCGAGGCGGCTCTCGAGGAAGCCCGCGCCGCCGGCTACCTCGGCGAGCGCATCCTCGGCTCCGCCTTCGACTTCCAGCTGCACGCAGCGCACGGCTTCGGCGCCTACATCTGTGGTGAAGAGACGGCGCTGCTCGAGTCGCTCGAGGGCAAGAAGGGCCAGCCCCGCTTCAAGCCGCCGTTCCCGGCCAGCTACGGTCTGTACGGCAAGCCGACCACCATCAACAACACCGAGACCTTCGCCGCGGTGCCGTGGATCATCCGCAACGGCGGCCAGGCCTACCTCGAGATCGGCAAGCCGAACAATGGCGGCACGAAGATCTTTTCGGTGGTGGGTGACGTCGAGCGCCCCGGCAACTTCGAGATCCCGATGGGCACGCCCTTCTCGAAGCTGCTCGAGCTCGCCGGTGGCGTGCGCAAGGGCCGCAAGCTCAAGGCCGTGATCCCGGGCGGTTCGTCCTCACCGGTGCTGCCTGCCAGCATCATGATGGACCTGACGATGGACTACGACTCGATCGCCAAGGCAGGTTCCATGCTGGGTTCGGGCGCCGTGATCGTCATGGACGACTCCCGCTGCATGGTGCAGAGCCTGTTGCGCCTGTCGTACTTCTACATGCACGAGAGCTGCGGCCAGTGCACGCCCTGCCGCGAAGGCACGGGCTGGATGTACCGCATGGTCAACCGCATTGCCCATGGCGAAGGCCGCATGGAAGACATCGAGCTGCTGAACTCCGTGGCCGACAACATCCAGGGCCGCACCATCTGTGCGCTCGGGGACGCAGCGGCCATGCCGGTGCGCGCCATGATCAAACACTTCCGCGACGAATTCGTGCACCTGATCGAGCACAAGACGTCCACGGTTCCCGCTTCTGTCTAGCGGCACCCGCAAGGCGACACACGACATGATCGAAATCGAACTCGACGGCAAGAAGGTTGAGGTGCAGGAGGGCAGCATGGTGATGCATGCTGCTGACAAGGCCGGCACCTACATTCCCCATTTCTGCTACCACAAGAAGCTCTCCATCGCGGCGAACTGCCGCATGTGCCTCGTCGACATCGAGAAGGCGCCCAAGCCGATGCCGGCCTGCGCCACGCCGGTCACGCAGGGCATGATCGTGCGCACCAAGAGCGAGAAGGCGCTGAAGGCCCAGCAGGGGGTGATGGAGTTCCTGCTCATCAACCACCCGCTCGACTGCCCCATCTGCGACCAGGGCGGCGAATGCCAGCTGCAGGACCTGGCCGTCGGCTACGGCGCCTCGACCTCCCGCTACAACGAGGAAAAGCGCGTCGTCTTCCACAAGGACGTCGGCCCGCTGATCTCGATGGAGGAGATGAGCCGCTGCATCCACTGCACGCGTTGCGTCCGTTTTGGCCAGGAAGTGGCCGGCAAGATGGAACTCGGCATGATCCATCGGGGCGAACACTCCGAGATCACCACGGTTGCCGGCGACACGGTCGACTCCGAGCTGTCGGGCAACATGATCGACCTGTGCCCGGTCGGTGCCCTCACCAGCAAGCCCTTCCGCTACAGCGCCCGCACCTGGGAGCTGTCGCGCCGCAAGAGCGTGAGCCCGCACGACAGCACCGGTGCCAACCTCATCGTCCAGGTGAAGGCCAACCGCGTCATGCGGGTGGTGCCCCTGGAGAACGAGGCCGTCAACGAATGCTGGCTCGCCGACCGCGACCGCTTCTCGTACGAATCGCTCAACAGCGACGATCGGCTCACGCAGCCGATGATCAAGCAGAACGGGGAGTGGCAGGCCACCGACTGGACCACCGCGCTCGAGTATGTCGCCCGCGCGCTGGATGGCGTGCGTCAGCAGCATGGCGTGCGTGCCATCGGCGCGCTCGGCTCGGCCCACAGCACCGTCGAGGAACTGCACCTGCTGAACAAGCTGGTGCGGGGCATCGGCAGCCCGAACGTGGACTACCGCCTGCGCCATGCCGACTTCACCGCCCCGGACGGCGTGCGCTGGCTGGGTACCTCGATCGCATCGCTGTCCGACCTGCAGCGTGTGCTCGTCGTGGGTTCCTTCCTGCGCAAGGACCATCCGCTGTTCGCGGCCCGCCTGCGCCATGCCGCCCGCAAGGGTGCCAAGGTGCACAGCCTGCATGCCGTCGCAGATGACTGGTACATGCCGATGGCCAGCAGCATCGCCGTTGCGCCGAGCGCGTGGGTGCAGACCCTCGCCGAGATCGCCGCCGCTGTTGCCGCCGAGAAGGGCGCAACGGCGCCCGTCAGCGCCAACGTCACCGATGCCGCCCGTGCGGTCGCTGCGTCGCTGCTGTCCGGCGAGCGCCGGGCCGTGCTGCTCGGCAATGCCGCCGCACAGCATCCGCAGGCAAGCGCGCTGCTGTCGCTTGCCAACTGGATCGGCGAGCAGACGGGCGCGTCGGTCGGCTACCTGACCGAAGCCGCCAACACCGTGGGCGCGCAGCTCGTGGGTGCGTTGCCAGGGGAGGGCGGCCTGAACGCCCAGCAGATGCTGTCGGGCGAACTCAAGGCCTGCATCCTGCTGAACGTCGAGCCCGCCTTCGACGCCGCCAATCCGGCGCTGGCCGTGCGCGCGCTGCAAGGCGCCGACTGCGTCATCGCGATGACGCCGTTCAAGAACGCGGCACTCGACGTGGCCGACGTGCTGCTGCCCGTGTCGCCGTTCTCCGAAACCTCCGGCACCTTCGTCAACGCCGAAGGCCGGGTGCAGAGCTTCCATGGCGTGGTCAAGCCGCTGGGCGAGACGCGCCCTGCGTGGAAGGTGCTGCGCGTGCTGGGCAACCTGCTGCAGCTCGACGGTTTCTCGCATGAGACGTCCGAGGAAGTGCGTGCGGAAGCCCTGGGCGACCTGTCCACCGTGCCGGCTCGTCTGAGCAACCGCTGCAGTGCGCCCATCAAGCCCGCGGCCTCCGGTTCCGGCCTCGAGCGCATCTCCGACGTGATGATCTACGGCGCCGATTCCCTCGTGCGTCGCGCCACGTCGCTGCAGCTCACCCGGGACGCGCGTCCTCCGGTGGCGAGCCTGTCGTCCGACCTCTGGGCTCAGCTGGGCCTGAACGGCACGGCCGCCGTCCGCGTCTCGCAGGGCGAGGCCATCGCCGTCATGACGGCACAGCTCGACCCGACGCTGGCAGCCAACGTGGTTCGCGTGCCGGCCGGCCATCCGGCCACCGCCGGCATGGGCCCGATGTTCGGCCCGATCACCGTCGAGAAAGCCTGAGGACGTCCTGACCATGCTCGACTCGATCACCACCTACGGTAGCGGCATGCTGGGCGGCGCCTGGCCTGTCGTGTGGACGCTCGTCAAGATCATCGCGGTGGTCGCACCGCTCATGATCTGCGTGGCCTACCTCACGCTGTGGGAGCGCAAGGCCATCGGCTGGACCCAGATCCGTCCGGGCCCGAACCGCGTGGGCCCGCTCGGCCTGCTCACCCCCATCGCCGACGCCGTCAAGCTGATCTTCAAGGAGATCATCATGCCGACGGCGGCCAACAAGAGCCTCTTCCTGCTCGGCCCCGTGATGACCATCATGCCGGCACTCGCCGCCTGGGCGGTGGTGCCGTTCGGCCCGGAGGTCGTGCTCGCGGACGTCAACGCCGGCCTGTTGCTCCTGCTGGCCATCACGTCGATGGAAGTCTACGGCGTCATCATCGCCGGCTGGGCTTCCAACTCGAAGTACGCCTTCCTCGGCGCGCTGCGGGCCTCGGCGCAGATGGTCAGCTACGAGATCGCCATGGGCTTCTGCATGGTCGTGGTGCTGATGGTGTCGGGCACCTTGAACATGTCCGAGATCGTGCTGCAGCAGGGCCGCGGCACCTTCGCCGAGATGGGCCTCACCATGCTCTCGTGGAACTGGCTGCCGCTGCTGCCCATCTTCGTGGTGTTCTTCATCTCGGGCCTGGCTGAAACCAACCGCCATCCCTTCGACGTCGTCGAGGGTGAATCGGAAATCGTGGCCGGTCACATGATCGAGTACTCGGGCATGGCCTTCGCCATGTTCTTCCTGGCCGAGTACGCCAACATGATCCTGGTGTCGATCATCACCGCGACGCTCTTCCTCGGCGGGTGGCTGCCGCCTTTCGACGTGGCGCCGTTCAACATGATTCCGGGCTGGATCTGGCTCGGCATCAAGACGTTCGTCGTCGTGACCGTCTTCCTCTGGGTGCGCGCTTCGTTCCCGCGCTTCCGCTATGACCAGATCATGCGGCTCGGCTGGAAGATCTTCATTCCGGTCACGCTGGTGTGGCTGCTGGTGGTGGGTCTCTGGATCCAGTCGCCGTACAACATCTGGAAGTGATACCCATGGCTGCAGTTGCCTCCATCAAGGACCTCTTTTCGAGTTTCCTGCTCATCGAGCTGTTCAAGGGCCTGGCCCTGACCGGCCGGCACTTCTTCTCGCGCAACATCACGATCCAGTTCCCGGAAGAGAAGACGCCGCTCAGCCCGCGTTTCCGCGGCCTGCACGCGCTGCGTCGCTACGAGAACGGCGAAGAGCGGTGCATCGCCTGCAAGCTGTGCGAAGCAGTGTGCCCGGCGCTGGCCATCACGATCGAGTCCGAGGTGCGTGACGACGGCAGCCGCCGCACCACGCGTTACGACATCGACCTGACCAAGTGCATCTTCTGCGGCTTCTGCGAGGAAAGCTGCCCGGTGGATTCCATCGTCGAAACCCACATCCTCGAGTACCACGGCGAGAAGCGCGGCGACCTGTACTTCACGAAGGACATGCTGCTGGCCGTCGGTGACCGCTACGAGGCCGAGATCGCCGCCAACAAGGAGGCTGACGCCCGCTACCGCTGACCCTCACCGGTCGGCGGCTCGGCGACCCTGCGGTCGCCCGGCGCCATCGAACCCATGGACATGACCACCGCGCTCTTCTACATCTTCTCCGCCATCCTGCTGGCGGCATCCTTCCGGGTCATCACGGCCCGCAGCCCCGTTCATGCGGCGCTGTTCCTCGTGCTCGCGTTCGTGTCCGCCGCCTGCGTGTGGATGCTGCTGCGTGCCGAGTTCCTCGCCATCTCGCTCGTGCTCGTCTACGTGGGGGCGGTCATGGTGCTGTTCCTCTTTGTCGTGATGATGCTCGACATCAATGTCGACGGCATGCGTGAGGGCTTCTGGAAGCACTTTCCGGTGGCCGCGCTCGTCGGCGTGGTCATCGTGCTCGAGATGGCGGCCGTGCTGCTGGGTGGCTTCCGTCTGAGCGACGCGCCGGCGCCCGAAGCCCGCGACGTGGCCCTCGGCAACACCAAGCTGCTCGGCATCGAGATCTACTCCCAGTACCTGTACCCGCTGCAGCTCGCTGCGGTGCTGCTGCTGATTGCCATCATCGCCGCCATCGCGCTGACGCTTCGCCCCCGCCGCGACACCAAGTCGATGAACCCCTCCCTGCAGGTGCGCGTCAAGGCGCGCGACCGCCTGCGTATGGTCAAGATGGACGCCGTGGTCGAGGCGCCTGCCGTGCCCGATGCCGCCCAGCCGCCCGCCGGAGAAACCAAATGACCAGCCTGGCCTTGGGCCCGATCACCCTCGGGCATTTCCTGTCGGTTGGCGCGATCCTGTTCGCGCTGTCGGTGATCGGCATCTTCCTCAACCGCAAGAACCTGATCGTGCTGCTCATGGCGATCGAGCTCATGCTGCTCGCCGTGAACCTCAACTTCGTGGCCTTCTCGCACTACCTGCCTGCGGTGGCCGACCGCATGGCCGGACAGGTGTTCGTCTTCTTCATCCTCACCGTGGCGGCCGCCGAATCCGCAATCGGTCTGGCCATCCTGGTGGTGCTCTTCCGCAACCGGGCCAGCATCAGTGTCGAAGAACTTGACGAGTTGAAGGGCTGAACATGTCTGCACAACTCAACCAGAACCTGTTGCTCGCGGTGCCGCTGGCACCGCTCGCCGGTGCGGTCATCGCCGGCTTCTTCGGCAAGCTCGTGGGCCGTCGCGGCTCGCACATCGCCACCATCCTGGGCGTGGCCATTGCCTTCGTGCTGTCCGCGATGACGCTCAACGATGTCATCAACGGCGCCCGCTTCAACGCCACCATCTACGAGTGGATGGTGCTCGGCGGCCTGAAGATGGAAGTCGGCTTCATGGTCGACGGCCTCACCGCCATGATGATGTGCGTGGTGACCTTCGTGTCGCTGATGGTGCACATCTACACCATCGGCTACATGGAGGAAGACGCCGGCTACCAGCGCTTCTTCTCGTACATCTCGCTGTTCACCTTCTCGATGCTCATGCTGGTCATGAGCAACAACCTGCTGCAGCTCTTCTTCGGCTGGGAAGCGGTGGGCCTGGTGTCGTACCTGCTGATCGGTTTCTGGTACACGAAGCCCTCGGCCATCTTCGCCAACATGAAGGCCTTCCTGGTGAACCGGGTGGGCGACTTCGGCTTCATCCTGGGCATCGGCCTGATCGTCGCCTACGCGGGCACGCTCAGCTACACCGAGGTCTTCGCCAAGGCGGACGAGCTGTCCAAGCTGGGCTTCCCCGGCACCGACTGGATGCTCATCACGGTGATCTGCATCTGCCTGTTCATCGGCGCGATGGGCAAGAGCGCGCAGTTCCCGCTGCACGTCTGGCTGCCGGACTCCATGGAAGGCCCGACCCCGATCTCCGCGCTGATCCACGCCGCCACCATGGTGACGGCCGGCATCTTCATGGTGGCGCGCATGTCGCCCCTGTTCGAGCTGTCGGACACCGCGCTCAACTTCATCCTCGTGATCGGCTCCATCACGGCGCTCTTCATGGGCTTCCTCGGCATCATCCAGAACGACATCAAGCGCGTGGTCGCCTACTCGACGCTGTCGCAGCTCGGGTACATGACGGTGGCGCTCGGTGCCTCGGCCTACTCGGTGGCGGTGTTCCACCTGATGACCCATGCCTTCTTCAAGGCCCTGCTGTTCCTCGCGGCGGGCTCGGTGATCATCGGCATGCACCATGACCAGGACATCCGCAACATGGGCGGCCTGCGCAAGTACATGAAGATCACCTGGATCACGTCGCTCCTGGGTTCGCTCGCGCTCATCGGCACGCCGTTCTTCTCGGGCTTCTACTCGAAGGACAGCATCATCGAGGCGGTGCACCTGAGCACGCTGCCAGCCGCCGGCTTCGCCAACTTCGCCGTGCTGGCCGGGGTGTTCGTGACGGCCTTCTACTCGTTCCGGATGTACTTCCTCGTCTTCCACGGCAAGGAGCACTTCCACCACAAGCCGTTCCCGGGCGAGCACGACCACCACGACGACCACGGTCATGGCCATGCGCACACGCCGCATGAATCCAAGTGGGTGGTGACGCTGCCGCTTGTGTTGTTGGCGATTCCTTCGGTGCTCATCGGCGGCCTGACGATCAAGCAAATGCTCTACGGCGACTTCTTCCGGGATGCCATCTTCATCAACAGCGATCTGCACCCGGCAATGAAGGAGCTCGGGGCGTCATTCCACGGTGCCGTCGCGATGGCGACCCACGGCGTCCAGACCGCCCCGTTCTGGCTGGCCCTGGCCGGTGTGGTCCTCGCCTACGTCTTCTACATGGTCAAGCCCGAGATCCCGGCCGCCATCAAGGCCCGCACCGGTTTCATCAACCGCATCCTCGAGAACAAGTACTACTTCGACTGGTTCAATGAGAACGTGCTGTCCGCTGGTGCACGCCTGCTGGGGCGCGGCCTCTGGAAGGGCGGCGATGCGGCCCTGATCGACGGCGCGGTGATCAACGGCTCGGCACGCCTCGTGGGCGGCCTGGCCTCGGTGGTTCGCCTGGTCCAGACCGGCCACCTCTACTGGTATGCGCTCGTCATGATCCTCGGCGTCGTCGGCCTCATGACCTGGCAGTTGTGGCCCTACCTCAGCAACCCGCTGGGCCAGTAAGCGGTCACGGAGAACAAGAACATGGGTTTGTTGAGTCTCGCCATCTGGCTGCCGGTGTTCGCCGGCGTGCTGCTCCTGGCCTTCGGCCGTGACCGCTATGCGGGCGCGGTGCGCTGGTTCGCGCTGGCTGCGGCCATCGTCAGTTTCCTCGTCACCTTGCCGCTCATCACCGGCTTCGACACCACCACGGCGGCCATGCAGTTCGTCGAGAACTCGGCCAACCCCGAGCGTGAGTTCTGGATCGAGCGCTTCAAGGCGCACTACCACCTGGGCATCGACGGCATCTCGGTGTGGTTCGTGCTGCTGACGGCCTTCATCACCATCATCGTGGTGATTGCCGGCTGGGAGGTCATCACCGACCGCGTGAACCAGTACATGGGCGCCTTCCTGGTGCTGTCGGGCCTGATGATCGGCGTCTTCTCGGCGATGGACGGCCTGCTGTTCTACGTGTTCTTCGAGGCCACGCTGATCCCGATGTACATCATCATCGGCATCTGGGGCGGCCCGCGCCGGGTCTACGCGGCCTTCAAGTTCTTCCTGTACACGCTGGCGGGCTCGCTGCTGATGCTCGTGGCGCTGATCTACCTGTACTACAAGTCGGGCAGCAGCTTCGACATCCAGACCTGGCACGACCTCCCGCTGTCGTTGCCGGCGCAGACGCTGCTCTTCTTCGCCTTCTTCGCGGCCTTCGCGGTCAAGGTGCCGATGTGGCCGGTGCACACCTGGCTGCCCGATGCCCACGTCGAGGCGCCCACGGGCGGCTCGGTCGTGCTGGCGGCCATCATGCTGAAGCTCGGCGGCTACGGCTTCCTGCGCTTCTCGCTGCCCATCGCCCCGGACGCGAGCCATGAGTACGCCTGGTTCATCATCGCGCTGTCGCTGATCGCCGTGATCTACATCGGTCTCGTGGCCCTGGTCCAGCAGGACATGAAGAAGCTGGTGGCGTACTCATCCATCGCCCACATGGGCTTCGTGACCCTCGGTTTCTTCGTCTTCAACGAACTGGGCGTATCGGGTGCCCTGGTGCAGATGGTGTCGCACGGCTTCGTGTCCGGCGCCATGTTCCTGTGCATCGGCGTGCTGTACGACCGCGTCCACTCGCGCGAGATCGCAAGCTACGGCGGCGTGGTCAACACCATGCCCAAGTTCACCGCCTTCGCCGTGTTCTTCGGCATGGCCAACTGCGGCCTGCCCGCCACCGCCGGTTTCGTGGGCGAGTGGATGGTGATCCTCGGCACGGTGAAGATGAACTTCTGGCTCGGCGCGCTCGCCGCCACGGCCCTCATCTTCGGTGCGGCCTACACCCTGTGGATGATCAAGCGGGTGTACTTCGGGCCGGTCGCCAACGATGACGTCCGCGCCTTGTCGGACATCAATGCCCGCGAGTTCCTGATGCTCGCCGTGCTGGCGGTGGCCGTGCTGTGGATGGGCGTGTACCCCAAGCCCTTCACGGACGTGATGCACACCAGCGTCACCGAGCTGCTCCGCCACGTGGCCGTCTCGAAGTTGAACTGATCAGGCCTCGGGAACGAAACAATGAACGACATGAACTGGTTGGCGATCTACCCCGAGCTCGTGCTGCTGTCCATGGCCCTCGTGGTGTCCATGGTCGACCTGTGGGTGAAGAGCCCGCGCCGCACGACGACCTATGCCCTGACGCAGTTGACCCTGGCCGTGGTGGCCGGGATGCACTTCGCATACCTCGACATGGATGCCATCTACGCCATGCAGGGCATGGTGGTGAGCGACTCCCTCGGGCACCTGCTGGCCTTCTTCGCCGCCCTGTGCACGATGGTGTCGCTGGTCTATGCACGCCCCTATGCCGGTGAGCGTGACATGCTCAAGGGCGAGCTGTTCACCCTGAGCCTGTTCTCGATGCTGGGCATCAGCGTGATGGTCTCGGCGAACAACTTCCTGGTGATGTACCTCGGCCTCGAGCTGATGTCGCTGTCCCTGTACGCCCTGATCGCGCTCCGTCGCGACCATGCGCCTGCCACCGAAGCGGCCATGAAGTACTTCGTCCTGGGCGCGCTCGCGAGCGGTTTCCTGCTGTACGGCCTGTCGATGATGTATGGCGCTACCGGATCCCTCGAGATTCCGCGCGTGTTCGACGCCATCGTCACCGGCCAGATCAACCCTGCCGTGCTCGCGCTCGGCCTGGTGTTCGTCGTGTCGGGCGTGGCCTTCAAGCTGGGTGCGGTGCCGTTCCACATGTGGGTGCCCGACGTGTACCACGGTGCCCCCACGGCCGTGACCCTGCTGGTCGCCGGCGCGCCGAAGCTGGCCGCCTTCGCGATGATGTTCCGGCTGCTGGTCGAAGGCCTGCTCGGCCTGGCCGCGGACTGGCAGCAGATGATCATCCTGCTGTCGGTGGGCTCGATGCTCATCGGCAACCTGGTGGCAATCGCCCAGACCAACCTGAAGCGAATGCTGGCGTACTCGACGATCAGCAACATCGGCTTCGTGCTGCTCGGCTTCGCGCCCACGGTCATTGCGAATAACACCTTGTCGGCGGCCAACGGCTATGGCTCGGCGGTGTTCTACATCGTCACCTATGTGTTCACGACGCTCGGCACCTTCGGGTTGATCCTGCTGTTGTCGCGTCGCGGGTTCGAGGCGGAACAGATCGACGACTTCAAGGGCCTCGCCAAGCGCAGCCCGCTCTTCGCCGGCGTGATGGCGATCTTCATGTTCTCGCTGGCGGGCATTCCGCCGACGGTGGGCTTCTACGCCAAGCTGTCGGTGCTGCAGGCCATCATCACGACGAACGTGACGGGCTACATCGTGCTGGCCGTGGTGGCAGTGCTGCTGTCGCTCGTGGGCGCGTATTACTACCTGCGCCTCGTCAAGGTGATGTACTTCGACGAGCCGACCGACGCATCGCCCATCGTGGCGCCGGTGGACGTGAAGGCCGTGCTGGCCCTGAACGGGTTTGCCGCGCTGCTGTTCGGCATCCTGCCGAGCGGCCTGATGGCCTTGTGCGCGGGCGCCATCGTCAACGCGCTGAAGAGCTGAGTTCCCTCGGATGAACGCGTCCGCGGACATCGCCCTGGTGCTCGCCGTCGCCGTGGTGATGGCGAACCTGCCGTTCGTCAATGAACGCATCGCGGTGGTGGGCCCGCGGGCCACGGGGCGCAAGCACTGGTTGGTTCGGCTGCTGGAGCTTTTCGTGGGTTGCGGGCTGACCCTGGGCCTGGGCATGGCGCTCGAATCCCGCTTGGGCCAGTTGCATGCGCAGGGCTGGGAGTTCTACGCCGCGATGGCTTTCCTTTTTCTGACCCTGGCCTTTCCCGGCTTCGTGTGGCGCTACCTCACGCGCCAGCGCGGGTGAACCGCGCCCATGTCGAGCGACGCCGCCTCCTTGCCCGTTGATCACCATCTCGCCGAGCACCTCGTTCGGTCCGAGACGGTTTACCAGGGCAGCTTCCTCGAGATCCGTCGCGACCAGGTCCGGCTGCCGGACGGCCGGCCTGCCACTCGCGAGTGGCTGGTGCACCCGGGCGCGGTGATGATCGTGCCGCTGCTGGACGATGGGCGGGTCGTCATCGAGCGGCAGTTCCGCTATCCCCTGGGTCGGGTGATGATCGAGTTTCCGGCAGGCAAGCTCGACCCGGGCGAGGCGCCTGCCGCCTGCGCCGCACGGGAGCTCGCCGAGGAAACCGGTTACCGGGCGGCCGAGTGGGCGCGTGCCGGCATCCTGCACAACGCCATTGCCTATTCCAACGAGGGCATCGAAGTCTGGTTCGCCCGCGGGCTCACGCTGGGCGACAAGCATCTCGACGACGGCGAATTCCTCGACGTGCAGTCCGCAAGCGTTGAGGAGCTGCTCGACGGGTCGGCGTCCGGGGCGCTCACCGATGCCAAGACCCTCATCGGGTTGATGTGGCTGCAAAATTGGCAGTCGGGCCGGTGGACTTTACAGTGGCAGCCTGCAAGCTGAGCCCGCATGTGCCGATAATGCCGGCATGAAAGTCCTGAACCTGCGCTGCGCTCTGGATCACACCTTCGAAGGGTGGTTCGCATCAGAGGCCGATTTCCAGTCCCAGCTGGAACGCGGGTTGGTCGCGTGCCCGCTGTGCGGCGACGGTCAGGTGTCGAAGATGCCCAGCGCACCGCGCATCAGCATCTCCCGCACGCGCGAACACGCCGAGCCGTCCGGGCACGACGGCGTGACGCCCGTTTCTCCCGAGGCCCTCACCATGCAGTCGCTGTGGATGCGCGCCGTGCAGCATGTGCTCGCGCACACCGACGATGTCGGGGAGCGATTCCCGGAGGAAGCGCGCCGCATTCACTACGGCGAGGCCGAGGAGCGCGCGATCCGCGGCCGGGCCACCCCCGAGGACCGTCAGGCGCTGCAGGAGGAGGGCATCGATGTGCTCTCCATCCCGCTGCCCGAGACCCCGAGCGGCCCGCTCCAGTAAAGGGCGGCGCTCAGCCTGCGTTCAGAGCAGGCGGCCCGGGTTCATCAGCCCGTGAGGGTCGAGCGCCTGCTTGACCGCCCGCATCAGGCCGAGCGCCACGGGCGACTTGCGGCGCACCAGTTCCTCGCGTTTGAGCATGCCGATGCCGTGCTCGGCCGAGATGGAGCCGTCGTGCGCGGTCACCGCGTCGTACACCACCGCATTCACGCCGGCTTCGTGCTCGCGCAGGAAATCAGCCGCCGAGCCGCCGGCCGGGGCCTGCACGTTGTAGTGCAGGTTGCCGTCGCCCAGGTGCCCGAAGTTCACCAGCCGCAGGCCCGGCCAGCGGGCGGTGAGGGCCGCGTCGGTGCGTTCGACGAACTCGGGAATGCGGGAGATGGGCAGCGAGATGTCGTGCTTCACGTTGAGGCCTTCCTCGGCCTGGGCCAGGGGAATCGACTCGCGCAGGTGCCACATCGCATGGGATTGGTCGATGGTCTCGGCCACGGCGGCATCGGTGATGGTGCCCGACTCCAGCGCCGCCTCCAGCAGGCCTTCGAACAGGCTGCGCGCGTGGGCCTCGCCTTCGGCATCGGACTGTTCGAGCAGCACCGTCCATTCCGAGGGGGGCAAGGGCTGCCGCAGGTGCGGGAAGTGCTGCCGAACGAGCTGCAGGGAAAAACCGTTCATCACCTCGAAGCCGGTGAGACCGGAGCCCAGGCGCGACTGGGCCGCCTGGAGCAGGGCGACCGCCGCTTCCATCGACGGCACCGTGGCCAGGGCCGTCATCACCGCGGCCGGGCGCGGGTACAGCTTCAGGGTGGCGGCCGTGATGATGCCCAGCGTGCCTTCGCTGCCGATGAAGAGGTCGCGCAAGTCGTAGCCGGTGTTGTCCTTGCGCAGGCCCGCCAGGCCGTTCCACACGTCGCCGGCCGAGGTCACCACCTCCAGGCCCAGGCACAGGTCGCGGGCGTTGCCGTACCGCACCACCTGCGTGCCGCCGGCGTTGCAGGCAAGGTTGCCGCCAATGGTGCAGCTGCCCTCGGCCGCGAGGCTGAGCGGGAACATCAGGCCGGCGGCATCAGCGGTCTCCTGCACGGTCTGCAGGATGCAGCCGGCGTCGACGGTCATCGTCAGGTTCGCTGCGTCGACCTCACGGACGCGGTTCAGCCGCGTGAGGCTGAGCAGCACCTGGGTACCCGAGGCGTCCGGCACCGAGCCGCCGACCAGTCCCGTGTTGCCGCCCTGGGTCACCAGCGGCACGCCGTGCGCGGCGCAGGCCTTGACGACGGCCGCCACCTGCTCGGTGGAGCCCGGGCGCACCACGGCCAGCGCCCGGCCGCGATAGCGCTTGCGCCAGTCGACTTCCCAGGCGCTGAGGTCGCCCTCCGTCAGGACGTTGGCGGGGCCGACAGCGGCACGGAGAAGTTCGAGGACAGGGTTCATCAGAGGGCTTTCGAAGGGGCGGGCTCGACCCGGGGCGCATGCTTGAGCCGCCAGCGGACGTGCACGGCGCAGGCTGCGAAGAGCACGGTGCACAGCAGCACCTCGATGCCCGCCAGTGCGGCGCTCAGGCCGCGATCGCTGGCGGCGCGAACCACGCCTTCGGTGAAGTACAGCCAAACCATCAGGCTGAGCCAGCGGTAGGTGTACATGCGGTTCTTGAGCAGGCCCGCCAACGGGAAGGCGAGCGGCAGCACCTTGAGCGCGAGCCAGGAACCTCCCGGGCGGATGGGTGCCAGCCAGAGTTCCCAGGCGAGGCCCAGCACGATCAGGCCCAGCAGGCTCGCCACCGCACAGCGGCGGGTCCAGTCGACAACGGAGACAGAGTTCATCGCTGGATATGATGCCACCAATGAACCTTTCCCCCTCGTTCAAGGCCAGCTGGCGCACCCAGTTGGCCGAAGGACTCGCCGAACTCCAGCACTGGCCATGGCGCGCGACGCTGCTGACCTTGCGTCTGCGGTTTCGCGAAGACCGCCTCGGCGTCACCGCCAGCAGCCTCACCTTCACGACCCTCATCTCGCTCGTGCCGCTCGTGACGGTGATGCTCGCCCTGTTCACTGCCTTCCCGATCTTCGCCAAGTTCCAGGATTCGCTGCAGAAGTACTTTCTGCAGGCCCTCGTGCCGGACAACATCGCGCGTCCGGTGCTCAATGCGCTCACCCAGTTCGCGAGCAAGGCCAACCGGCTGGGCGCGTTCGGCCTCGTGCTGCTGGTCTTCACCGCGGTGACGCTGATGCTCACCATCGATCGCACCCTCAATGCCATCTGGCGCGTGCCCAAGCCACGCCCGATCGCGCAGCGGGTGCTGGTGTACTGGGCCTGCATGACACTCGGGCCCTTGCTGCTCGGGGTCAGCCTGTCGCTCACGTCCTATGCCATCTCGGCCTCCAAGGGCTTCGTCGGCGCCATGCCGGGCGGCGTGA
Organism: Rhizobacter sp. LjRoot28; assembly: GCF_964253025.1. Lineage (NCBI taxonomy): Bacteria > Pseudomonadati > Pseudomonadota > Betaproteobacteria > Burkholderiales > Sphaerotilaceae > Rhizobacter > Rhizobacter sp. LjRoot28. Next base: position 2,591,689 of record NZ_CAXUQC020000001.1, on the reverse strand, counting down.
CCTTCCTCCTCAACGTGCTGGAGTTCCTCATGCTGGCCGGCGGCATGGCGGCGCTCTTTCGCTATGTGCCCAACACGCACGTCCGATGGCGGCATGCGCTGTCCGGCGGCGTCTTCGTGTCCGCGGGCTTTGAAGTCGCGAAGAAAGGGCTCGCGCTGTACCTCGGCAACGTGCCGAGCTTTGCCAACATCTACGGCGCCTTCGCCACCGTGCCCATCCTGCTGATCTGGATCTACCTGGGTTGGGTGATCGTGCTGCTGGGGGCGGTGGTGACCGCCTATGCGCCCAGCCTGCAGATGCGGGTGGTGCGCCGCCCGGAGGTGCCGGGTTTCCGCTTCGAGCTCGCGATTGCCATGCTGCGCGAATTCGCGCTGGCGCGCCGCGCGCCCCACCACGGGCTCAGCGCCGCACAGTTGTCCGAGACCTTGCGCACCGACCCGCTGCAGATTGAACCGCTGCTCGACAGCCTGGTCGAGATCGATTGGCTCGGCCGCCTGGACGAGGAGGGCGGTGCGCGCTACGTGCTGCTCTGCGACCCTTCCGCCACGTCGGCCGAAGCCCTGTTGCGACGCGTGCTGGTGGAGCGCACGGCCGGCGTCGCGCCCTTCTGGCAGCAGGCCCGCCTCGACGACATCAAGCTCCAGGACCTGATCGGGGTGCCGTGAAGACGTCGGAGACCTGGGGAATCCCCTTCCGCCGGATCACGCCGGGAACGGCCGCGAGGGGTGTTGCGGATCCGGGTTTCGGGCTATATTGATTCGAAATCGCCTGGAAGGAGCTCCCATGAAAGTCGCCGATATCCTGCGTGTCAAAGGGGGCACGCTGTTCACCGTCTCGCCTGATCAGTCCCTGCACGATGCACTGGAGACGATGGCCGAGCGCGACATCGGCTCGCTGGTCGTGATGGACCATGGCGACCTGGTCGGCATGCTGACCTTCCGCGAGGTGATCCTGGCCATCGTCGGCAATGGCGGGTCGGTGGGCAACTCCACCGTGCGAGGCGTGATGGACGACCATCCGCTGACCTGCACCCCCGACACCGAGATCGACGAAGTGCGCCGCATGATGCTCGACCGCCATGCCCGCTACATGCCGGTGCTGACGCAACGCACGCTGATGGGCGTGATCTCCTTCTACGACGTCGCGCGCGCCGTGGTCGAAACGCAGGACTTCGAGAACCGCATGCTCAAGGCCTACATCCGGGACTGGCCGGCTGGCGAAGAGCAAACCGTTCCGCAGACCCAACTCTGAACGTCCGCTGTGCGCTCGGCGCGTGCAACCGCGTTGCGCGAGCCCGGGCCCTCGTGACTGCCGTGCCGCCGCAGGGCAGGGCGCGGCGTAAAATGCCAGCCCGTCCCCTCGGTCACCATCCCCATGTCCGGCAGCACCTTCGGTTCCCTGTTCTGCGTCACCAACTTCGGTGAATCCCACGGCCCTGCCATCGGGTGCGTGATCGACGGCTGCCCTCCGGGCATGGCGCTCTCCGAGGCCGACATCCAGCCCGAACTCGATCGGCGCCGGCCCGGCACCTCCCGCCACGTCACGCAGCGCAACGAGCCTGACGCGGTCGAGATCCTCTCCGGCGTGTACGAGGGCCGCACGACGGGCACGCCCATCTGCCTGCTGATCCGCAACACCGACCAGCGCAGCAAGGACTACGGGAACATCCTGCAGACCTTCCGCCCCGGGCATGCCGACTACACCTACTGGCACAAGTACGGCGTGCGCGATCCGCGCGGCGGCGGTCGCTCGTCTGCGCGCTTGACGGCGCCGATGGTCGCCGCCGGTGCGGTCGCCCGCAAATGGCTGCGTGAACAGCACGGCACCACCTTCGACGGCCACATGGTGCAGATCGGCGAGATCGAGATTCCCTTCGAGTCGATGACGCATGTGCCGGAGAACCCGTTCTTCGCCGCCAACCAGACGGACATCCCGCGCCTCGAAGCGTACATGGACGAGCTGCGCAAGGCCGGGGACAGCTGTGGCGCGCGCATTGCCGTCGCCGCCCGGCACGTGCCGGTGGGCCTCGGCGCGCCCCTGTTCGACAAGCTCGACGCCGACATCGCCTACGCCATGATGGGCATCAACGCGGTCAAGGGCGTGGAGATCGGGGCTGGCTTCGCGAGTGTCAGCCAGCGCGGCACGACCCACGGCGACGAACTCCACCCCACCGGCTTCGGCGGGAACAACGCCGGCGGCATCCTGGGCGGCATCTCGACCGGGCAGGACATCACCGTCGAGATCGCCATCAAGCCGACCAGCTCCATCCGCACGGCCCGCCCGTCGGTAGACCTGCACGGCACGCCCACCATGGTCGAGACCTTCGGCCGCCATGACCCGTGCGTCGGCATTCGCGCCACTCCCATCGCCGAGGCGATGCTCGCGCTCGTGCTGATGGACCACACCTTGCGCCATCGTGCGCAGTGCGGCGACGTGAAGGTGGACATGCCGCCGCTCGCGGCCGGACGCGGCTCGGTCGCCTGACTTGACGCACGGCTCCATCGAAGGCGCATCCTAAACCCGGCCGGCCGGCCGGCCGGCCGGGCCGCGCACCTGGCGGCCAGGCGGCTTGGCCGTGCCTCTTGACGACCGGCCGGCGAGGCCGTGCGGAACCTCGTGGCGCTGCGGCGCACCCGAACGCCTGCCACCGGCGGGGCTCACACCCGGTTGCAATCCCCCCATTCGGGCCCCCTATCCGTAGGGACTTCGTTGGTCGGTCATCGGGGCGCATCGGGCTACGATCGGGTTTTGCGCAGATCAGGGGGGCCGCAGAGCCCGAACGCTTCATGGTCAAGACAAGCATTTTCAACTCGCTGCTCGCCTCCGCTCTGGTGGTGCTCGCTGGGTGCGGCGGTGGTGGCGGTGGTGGTGGTCCGGTCGAACCACCGGCCGAGGGCTACACGCTCGGCGGCACGCTCACCGTGCCCGAAACCTCCGCGGTCGATTCCGACAGCAACGATCCGAATCAGGCGGGACGCAAGGCGAACGACAGCTTCGCCACCGCGCAACAGCTGATGTCGCCGGTCTATGTGCTGGGCTCGGTGAATCTGCCCGGCAAAGGCCCCGAGGGTCCCAACTTCTCGGTGGGCGACGAACTCGACGGATTCCAGGTCGATTTGAAGGCCGGTCAGGTGATCGAGCTCGAATTCAGCGCCGATCCGACCGTCAACGACGTCGACCTCTATGTCTTCGCAGAAGGCTCCAATGTCGATTCCCCGCCCATCGGCGTGTCCGATGGCCAGCGGAGCTACGAATGCTTGCGCATCGAGCGCCCGGGGCGTCACTACATCGCCGTCGTGGCCTACACCGGCGCGGCCCTCTACAACATGCGCATTGGCGCTCCAGGTGAGGGCGGCAATTGCAGCAACGTCGTCCAGACGGCCGGCGGGATGGTGGCGGGCGAAATCGTGGCCAAGCCGCGCTCGGCCGCGGGCGCCGATGCGCAAGCGGGTGATCAGGCTCGTGCCCGGGCTCTGCGCGCCGGCGGCCTGAGCGTGGCGGCCACGGCCGCCGGCGTTCCCGGTCTGCTGCGCCTGCCGGCCGATGACGCTGAACGCGCGCTCGCCCTCGATCGCCTGGCCAGCCTGTCGAACCCGTCAACCGGCGAACGCACCAAGCAACTGGCCTCCGGTGAAGGCTCGGCAAGCACTGCCGCGGCCCACGCCGCCAAGCGCGCAGCGCGCGGCCTGCCGCCTGCGTTCCAGCACGTCATCGACACCGTCACCTACGCCAAGCACCTGGCGCGCACCGGCCTCTACGACTACGCCGAGCCGAACTACCGCATGACCGCCTCGGCGCTCGTCGGCCCATACCCGCCCAACGATCGCCTGTACGCCAACCAGCGCTGGCACTACGAGATGATCGGCCTGCCGGCTGCCATGAACCGCCTCGTGCCACTGGCGGCCCAACTGACGCAGCGCCCGATCGTGGCCGTCATCGACAGTGGCATCGTGGCCGATCACCCCGACCTGCAGTCCCAGATCGTCGACGCGGCGAGCTTCACCGGCGGCAACGGCAGCTTCCTCGCCAACGCCGACGACCCCAGCCGCCCGGGCGACCCGACCGGCTTCCACGGCACGCACGTGGCCGGCACGGTGGCGGCGCTCACGTTCGATGGCAATGGCGTCGCGGGCGTCGCGCCCATGGCGCAGCTGCGCCCGATCCGCGTCTTCGCCCAGGGTGCCGACACGAGCAGCAGCAACGACATCGCGCAAGCCATCCTGTACGCCGCGCGACTGGCCAACGTGTCGGGCCGCCTGCCGCAACGCCGCGCCGACGTCATCAACCTCAGCCTCGGCGGAACGCGCAGCTGCCCGGCCGTGTATGCGGACGTCATCAATCAGGCTCGGGCGGCCGGCGTGATCGTCGTGGCCGCATCGGGCAATGAAACGGCCTCGGCCAACAACGCACCGGCCAACTGCCCTGGCGTGATCTCGGTCGGCGCCGTGGACGCCACCAAGAAGCGCGCGTTCTACTCGAACACCGATCCCGCCCTGAGCCTGGCCGCTCCCGGCGGCGACTCGCGTCAGTCGACCACCGGTACCGGTCTGCCCGACGAGGTGTTCAGCACGCTCGGCGACTTCAACGGCAGCACCCGGGTGCCGAGCTACGGCGGCATGATGGGCACCTCCATGGCCACGCCGCACGTGGCGGCCGTGATGGCGATGATGCGCTTCGCCAACCCGAACATCACCGTCGAACAGATCGATGCACTGCTCGCCGCCGGCCGCCTGACCGATGACCTCGGCGCCGGCGGGCGGGACAGCGCCTTCGGTTTTGGCCTGATCAACGCCGACAAGGCTGTCGCCGAGGCCCTCGCGACCTCGGGGACGGCGCCGGTGCCGATCGCTGGCACCATCGTGGCCCAACCCTCCTCCATCGACTTCGGCGCACTGCGCACCACGGCGGACCTGACGCTCGCCCTTCAAGGCGGAGCGTCCGGCGAAACGGTGGTGTCCGTGACCAGCAGCAGCCCCGCCGTCACCGTCACGCCCGTGGCGGTCGACGCGGCGAACCTCGGCACCTACACCGTGACGGTGTCGCGCGACAGCTTGCCGACGGGAAGCACCTTTGCCACGCTGCGGGTCACGACCAGCGCGCGCGCTTTCGACGTGCAGATCAGCATCCAGAAGCTCGCGCCGGGTGCGGTGCCGGCCGCGGACTTCGGCCGTGTCTACGTGCTCGTGATCGACCCCGCCACCGAGGAACCGGTGGGGCAGGTGGCCGCCAACGCGGTCAACGGCAAGTACAGCTGGAGCTTGCCCGGCATCAAGCTGTCGCGGGTGCAGATCGTGGCCGGCACGGACCTGGACAACGACAACCTGCTGTGCCAGCGCGGCGAGGCCTGCGGCGGCTACCCGCAGTTCGGGGCCGGTCTGTCCGTGCTCGAACTCACCGGCAACCGGACGGACATCGACTTCGAGCTCTCGCCCTATGGGGGCGTCAGTACGGCAGGCGCAGGGGCCACGTCGGAGCCGCCGCGCGTGTTCAGGCGCCTGGCGGCAGGTGCGGCACGATGACGCGCTGCCTGAGCCTGCTGGCAACACTCGGCGTGACGATCGGCATGGTGGCCTGCGCGGCGCCCGGAGAAGAGGCCACGCGCTGGCCCATTGCGTCCGCGCGCAGCCACGCACAGTGCCCTCTCGCTGGCGACCGTCCTGCGGCGTGGCTCGTCGAGTCGGCTGCGCAATGGTCTTCGCTGGCCCAGGGCACGGCCGAACGTGCGGCCGGTACCCCGGTCGACTGGTCCCGCGACCAGCTCATCGTGGTGTCGATCGGCATGAAGCCCACCTTGGGCCATCAGGTCGCCGCGAGCAGCGACAGCGTGTCACTGCAGGGACGCGACGCCCGGCTGGCCGTCAACGTCTCCGCGCCGGCACCCGATGCGATGACGGCTTCGGCGCTGTCCCACCCCTGCGTGGTGCTGCGGGTCGCGCGGCGCAACTGGCAGGACCTAACCGTGGTGGACCAGGCGGGTGCCACGCTCTGGCAGGGGACGCTGTCCGGCCGCCGGTGAACCCGGGCGCGGGTTCAGCCGCCGGCATGGCGTGCTGACCTGCGCGGCCAGCACGCGGCCGGGTCAGGCACGGCCGACCGTGCGCGTGTGATCCTGCCCAGCTGTTGCAGATCAAACGCCTTGTCACGGGGAACGTCCCGAAGTTTTTACAATCCCAGGGATGCGCGGCGCTGTGGCCGCGACGAAAGCAACGAGATCATGGGCTTGCGTTCCCTGTCGAACCGCCTGCTGGGCGCCTGCGTGGTGCTGCTGGCCACCTGCGCGCCCGCCGTCTGGAGTGCGGAGGAGAAGTACCTGCCGCCGGAGCAGGCCTTTCCGCTGGCAGTCCGGCTGCTCGACGCGCAACGCATCGAGCTGCGCTTCGACGTCGCGCCCGGCTACTACCTGTATCGCGACAAGATCACCGTTACGGCGCAGCCGTCCAGCGTGGCGCTGGGTGAGACCACCGTGCCGCGCGGCACGGTCAAGTACGACGCGACGTTCGAGAAGGATGTCGAGAGCCTGCGCGAGCGCGTGCCGGTGGTCGTCAGCGTGCCGTCGTCGACGCTGCAGCCCGGCGCGTTCCAGCTGCAGGTCGGCAGCCAGGGCTGCGCCGACAAGGGCCTGTGCTATCCGCCCATGCAGCGCACGGTCCAGGTCGAGGCCGGACCGGCGGGCCTGCTGGCCGTCAATCTGCCGAACGCCGTGCCGGCTGCCACGGCATCCAGCGGCGGAGGCCTGCTTGCTGCGCTGACCGGCGGTGGCGTCCGCAGCGCGTCCGAGATGCCATCGGCGACTGGCACCGGCGCGGGCACGAGCACGGGCGCATCCGGTGCTGCCGGAGACGAAGCCTTCGGTCGCGTGCTGGCTTCCCGCAACCTGCTGTCGGTGGGGGGCGTCTTCCTGCTCGCCGGGCTGCTGCTGTCGTTCACGCCTTGCGTGCTGCCGATGGTGCCCATCCTGTCGTCGATCATCGTGGGGCAGTCCGAGCGCGTTTCGCGCGCCCGGGGTTTCTCGCTCGCCTTGTCGTATTCGCTGGGGATGGCGATCGTGTACACCGCCTTCGGCGTCGCTGCCGCCTTGCTCGGCGAAGGCCTGGGCGCAGCGCTGCAGAACCCGTGGGTGCTGGGCGCCTTCGCCTTGCTGCTCGCGGCGCTCTCGCTCTCGATGTTCGGCGTCTATGAACTGCAGATGCCGCAGGCCCTTCAGCAGCGGTTCGCCGCCGCATCGAACCGCTTCAAGGGCGGACAGTTCATCGGCGTGTTCGTGATGGGCGGCCTCTCGGCCGTCATCGTCGGACCGTGTGTCGCCGCGCCGCTGGCCGGGGCCCTCGTCTACATCAGCCAGACGCGCGACACCGTGCTTGGCGGTGCCGCGCTGTTCTCCATGGCGGTGGGCATGAGTGTGCCGCTCCTGCTGGTCGGGCTTTCGGCCGGCACACTGCTGCCACGCACCGGCGCCTGGATGCGCCACGTCAAGCACTTCTTCGGCCTGCTGCTCCTTGGCGTGGCGCTGTGGATGGTGACCCCGGTGCTGCCGGTCTGGGTCGTCATGGTGGCCGCTGCGGTGCTGCTGCTCGCCGGTGGCGTCTACCTGGGGGCGTTCGAGCCGCTACAGGGGCACGGCCATGGCCATCCCGGGCGCACGCTGACCAAGGGGGTGGGCATCGGCCTCTCGCTGCTGGCTGCGATGCAGCTGGTGGGCGTGGCCTCTGGCGGTCGCAGCCTGTTGCAGCCGCTCGCCCACCTGGCGGCCGGACCGACCGGTTCAGCCGGCGCGGCAGGCCAGGCGGAACTGCGGTTCGCGCCCATCGCCACGCTGGCCGCGCTCGACGAAGCGGTGCGGACGTCCACGAAGCCGGTGATGGTCGACTTCTATGCCGACTGGTGCGTCTCCTGCAAGGAGTTCGAGACCTTCACCCTGACCGACCCCGCCGTGCGGGCAAAGCTCGCGGGCATGAATCTGCTTCGGGTCGACGTGACGGCCAACAGCGAGGCCGACAAGGAGCTGCTTCGCCGCCACCAGCTGTTCGGTCCCCCGGCCATGCTGTTCTTTCCGCCCGCCGGTGGGGAGATCCCCGGTTCCCGGGTGATCGGCTTCCAGTCGGCGCCGCGCTTCCTGGAACACCTCGCCCGCATCGAACCGCTGACGCGCACCCAGTGAACCCATCACCTTCGCCATCGCTTCGCTTCGACCGGCTCGATGCCCTGCGCGGTATCGCGGTCGTGTGGATGGTGGTGTTCCATTTCTGCTTCGACCTGAACCACTTCCGGTTCATTCGCGAAGACTTCTACCGCGATCCCTTCTGGACCGGCCAGCGCACCGCCATCGTGTCGCTGTTCCTGTTCTGCGCCGGTCTCGGCCAGGCCGTTGCCTGGACGCAAGGGCAGCGGTGGCCGCGCTTCTGGCGCCGCTGGGCGCAGGTGGCGGCGTGTGCGCTCCTGGTGACGATCGGCTCGTGGTTCATCTTTCCGCGCAGCTTCATCACCTTCGGCGTGCTGCACGGCATCGCGGTGATGTTGATCATCGTGCGCGTCACCGCGCCGGCAGGCCGCTGGTTGTGGCTGCTCGGCCTGGCCGCCGTCCTGCTGCCGCAGGTCGTGCAGTCGCCATGGTTCGACACGCGCGCCACGCAGTGGATCGGGCTCGTCACGCGCAAGCCCGTGACCGAAGACTTCGTGCCCGTCCTCCCCTGGTTGGGCGTGATGTGGTGGGGCATGGCGGCAGGCCAATGGATACTGGCCCGTCGACCGCACTGGCTGAGCGGCAACGTGCCGCGACCGGGCGCGTGGCTTGCCATCGCGGGACGTTGGTCCTTGAGCGTCTACATGGTGCACCAGCCTCTCTTCTTCGGCCTGCTTGCCGGCTGGATCGCACTGCGCCAGGCCCTGGCCTGAGCGGCTCGCCCTCGGGACCTCCGGTGCCTTAGGGTCGACCGAGGTTCCCGGCGGCGCAGGCCTGTGTTAAACCTTGGATCATCCCGGCGCGACAAGGGAGCCGGCCCCAGACACCGAACCACGGTGCGGGTGCCGTGCAGTTGCACCGGGACCAGCTCGATCTCGGTCTGTCATCCTGGGAGCGTCGATGGGGCACCTGTCTGTACGTCAGTGGGCGTTGTTCGGCTTGTCGGCCGGCGCCGTGCTGATCCTCTCGCTGGCCGGGTTCGCCTGGAACTTCGCACAGCAGACGCTGACAGCTTCGAACTTCGTGAACCACACGCAGCAGGTGATCAGCGAGGTGACCACGCTGCAGTCCAACCTCGAACGCGCGGAGTCGGCTCATCGCGCCTTCATTCTCTCCCGACGCCCGTCCTTCGCGACCGATCGCGACGAAGCCCTGGCCGCCTTCGACACGAGCACGAGCAACGTGTCGCGGCTGACCGCCGACAACCCGGCCCAGCAAGACCGGTTGGCAGACTTGCGCAGGGCGATGATGGAGCGGCTCAACATCATCCGCGACACCGATCGCCTGCTGCGCAACGGCACGTCCTTCGATCCGGTCGCGCGGCTCGACGAAGGCCTGGCGGTGCTGCAGCGCGTTCGGCCCTTGCTCGCCGCCATGGTCGATGCAGAGCGGCGGCTGCTCGCTGATCGAGCCAACGTCGAGAACGAGCGGGCGACGGTGACCGGTGCGCTTTTCTCGACCTTGATCGTGCTGTTGCTGGTGTCGATGCCGATCATCTACTGGCGCGTGCGGCGCGACCTGCTGGCACGGCAGGCGGCCGAGCACCAGGTGCGGGTGACGCAGCGGCAGGAAGACCTGCATGCGCGCGCGCTCACCTTGTACAACGGCAAGCCGGACGAGGACACCGTCATCACCGGCACGTTGGAGGTGCTCTCCGGCAACCCGGCCTTCATCTGCTCGGCCTACTACGACCATGAGGAACTGGGTGGCGCGCTGCGATTGGTGGCCTCGCACGGCGCGCCGGACGATCTTCAACCCCTGGTCCGCAACGGTGAAGGGCCGCTCGGCATGGCGGCGCGCGACCAGAAGACCGTGGTCGTCAACAACCTGGACGACCCCTCGGGCCTGCGCATCGAGACCGGCCTGGCGCGCCTTGCCCCTGCGTCCCTGCTGTTCGTTCCCGTCGCTTTCCAGGGCAACCTGTGTGGCGTGCTCTCGCTGGCCACGGCCGGTCCGGTGCAGGACGGCGACCGCCGCTTCGTGGAGCGTCTGGCGGCCCAGTGGGGCGTCGCGCTACACAACCTCGCGCAGATGGCCGAGCTGAACCTGCTGGCCGACCAGCTGCGCGCCCGCGGCGAGGACATCCAGCTCAAGAACGCGGAACTCAGCAAGGCCGACCGCATGAAGAGCGAGTTCCTGGCCAACATGTCGCACGAGCTGCGCACGCCGCTCAACGCGGTCATCGGGTTCTCCGAGATCCTCAAGGACGGCATGGTGGGCGACCTCACCGCGGAGCAGACCGAGTACATCACGGACATCTTCACGAGCGGCAAGCACCTGCTCTCGCTGATCAACGACATCCTCGACTTGTCGAAGGTGGAGTCCGGCCACTCGCCGCTCGAGTTGGCGCCCCTCGAGGTCGCACAGCTGTCGAGCAGCGGCGTGTCGGTAATGCGCGAGAAGGCCGGGACCCAGAGCGTTCGCTTGCGAGCCGTGTGCCCGCCGGACCTGGGCAGCGTGATGGTCGACCCGCGCAAGGCCAAGCAGATCGTCTACAACCTGCTCGCCAATGCCGTGAAATTCACACCTGAAGGCGGGCACGTCACCCTGACGATGTCGAGGGTGACCGCGGCGCAGGTCCGCATGGCGACCGAGCACCGTCACGCCCGGGTGTTCGCGCCCCCCGAGATCGACCGGCATTCGGCGTACCTCATGATCAGCGTCGCCGACACGGGCATCGGCATCCAGCCCAGTGACCTCGAAAGGCTCTTCCAGCCCTTCGTGCAGATCGACTCCAGCTTGTCCCGCAAGTTCGCGGGCACCGGACTCGGCCTCATGATGGTCAAGCGCCTGGCGGAGCTGCACGGCGGTGGCGTCATGGTGACCAGCGAACCCGGCCAGGGCTCCACCTTCACGGTCTGGCTGCCATGGCGCGTGCCGACTTCCGAGCAGGTCGCGGCGGTCCCCGACGTCACCGGCCGCGCCATCGTGATGGCGCAACCTGAGCCTGCGCCGCCTCGCGAGGCACAGCGGGTGCTGGTCGTGGAAGACGACCCCCGTGCCGGCACGTTTATCGTCGGCCTGCTCGAAAAGGAGGGCTACGCCGTCGAGCTGGTGCGGACGGCGGAGGAGGGCCTCATCCTCGCCCGCCAGCACACGCCAGCCGTGATCGTGCTCGACATCATCCTGCCGGGCGCCGACGGCTGGGACATGCTGGGCAAGCTCAAGGAGCATGCCGACACGCGCAATGTGCCGGTGGTGATCGTGTCGATCACTGACGAACGTCGCCGCGGGTTCGCAATGGGGGCATCACAAGTGCTGACCAAGCCCGTGAACCCGGACGACCTGCTGGCGGCGGTTGCGTCGGTCGACCTCAACGGGCAGCGCCCCGGAGCGCGAGTCCTGGTGGTGGACGACGATCCCAAGGCCGTCACGCTGGTCAGCAAGCACCTCGAACTGGCCGGCTTTCATCCGGTGGGTGCCTACGGTGGCGCAGAAGCGCTCGACCTGGCGCGTGGGGAACGGCCGGCCTTGATCGTGCTCGACCTGATGATGCCCAGCGTGTCCGGCTTCGATGTCGTGCGGGCGCTGCGAGCCGACCCCCAGACTTCCGAAATTCCGGTCATCGTGCTCACCGCGAAACTGCTGACCCTGGAGGACCGCGCGATGCTGTCCGGCCGGGTTCAGCAGGTGCTCGAGAAATCCGATTTCCTGCCTTCCAGCTTGCTGGCTGAAGTGAAACGCGCACTGGCCAGGCAGCGCACAACCCCGACGGAGTGACACCATGGCGAAGCTGCTCGTGGTCGAAGACAACCCACAGAACCTGAAGCTCGCACAACTGCTCCTGCAGCGGGCCGGACATGAAGTGCTGACCGCGACCGACGGCGAGGCCGGTTTGATGCAAGCCCGCCAGGGGCGGCCTGACATGGTGTTGATGGACGTCCAGATGCCCGGACTCGACGGCCTGCAGGTCACCCGCCAGCTCAAGGCCGACCCCGCCACGGCCCACATCAAGGTCATCGCGCTCACGGCGTTGGCGATGAAGGGCGATGCAGAGCGCATTCTCCAGGCCGGTTGCGACGCTTACCTTGCCAAGCCGTTCCAGTACGCGGAGTTGGTCGCCGTGGTCGACAAAGTGCTGACCTGAAGCCGAGCCGAAGGCGGTTCCCCACGGGCGCACCGGCTACCATGCCGGCATGAGCAACAAGATCCTCTTCGGCTTCCATGCCGTCACGGTGCGCTTGAAGACCGCGCCGAAGTCCGTCACGGAAATCCACTTCGACGCCAGCCGGCGCGACCAGCGCATGCGCCAGTTCCTGGAGCGCGCGCGCGAGGCCGGCGTCCGGCTGGTCGACAGTGACGATGACCGTCTCCAGAAGCTGTGCGGCACGCACCGCCACCAGGGGGTGGCCGCCCGCGTCGAGGCGGTCGCGATGAGCCACTCGCTGGACGATACGCTCGATGCGGTCGAGGCCGTGCCCTTGCTCCTGGTCCTCGATGGCATCACCGACCCGCACAACCTCGGCGCCTGCCTGCGAGTGGCCGATGGTGCCGGTGCGCACGCGGTGATCGCCCCGAAGGATCATGCCGTGGGCGTGAACGCCACCGTGGCGAAGGTTGCCAGCGGTGCGGCCGAAACGGTGCCGTACTTCATGGTCACCAACCTGGCCCGTACCCTGAACGAGCTCAAGGAGCGTGACATTCGCATCATCGGCACGTCCGACCAGGCGACACGCTCGCTCTTCGACGTGGACCTGAGCGGCCCGGTGGCGCTGGTGCTGGGCGCCGAGGGCAGCGGCATGCGGCAGCTCACCACCAAGACCTGCGACGAACTCGTCCACCTGCCGATGCTCGGCGCGGTGGAAAGCCTCAACGTGTCCGTGGCCAGCGGCATCTGCCTCTACGAAGCCCTGCGGCAGCGGAGGCGGCCGGAATCGGATTGAAGACAATCCCCCAGATTGCCCGGGGGAATGCTGCCAACGATTCGTCGAGGACCGGGGCGGGAGCGTGTGACGGCTGCTGCGATGCAACAGGGTAGGGGCCCCGCCGCCGCGGCTGTTCCGTCTGCAGGCACGCCAGCCCCTAGGATACAAAATATTACATTGGCTGCGCCGAGCGGCGCTTGATCGGCTCCTGCGCCCCGAGTACGGTGCGTACCTCAGCGTGCGAAGGAGCTCTCGATGAAGAATCCGTTTCGCTTCTGGATGACCGGCGGGGCCGCGATGATCCTCACTGCGCTCAGCGGTGGAGCGCGGGCCCTGGGCGTGGAGGACCGGCATGTCCACACGCGGGTCAGCCGCTACAGCGTGGAGGAAACCGTCTCCCGCATCGAGGCCACGGCGCTTCGACACGGCCTGCCCGTCATGGCACGCCTCCACCAGGGGCACCCGGCGCGCGCGCCACGCGATCCCAGCGAACGTCGGCTCATCATCGTGCTCGAGTCCTCCCAGGGCGGCACGCCGGTGTCCATGGACGATGACACGGGGCCGCCCGCGCTGCTGCTGAGTGTGGTGGTGCGGCGCGGGGTCGGCGGCGACACCGAGGTCTGGTACGCCGACAGCGCCTTCGAGCAGTGCCCCGACGGCATGACGCCGGAAGTCCAGAACGACCTGGCCGACCTCCCTCGTGTGGTGGACGAGGCGCTGGCCGCCTGACGCGGCGCTCGGGGGCGTCTCAGGCGTAGCCCAGCGCCCCGACCACGGCGCCGGCCGCCACGAGCCACATCGGACTCAGCCGGGTGCGTGCCATCACGACGGCCGACACCGCGACCAGACCGATGGCGCCGGGATGTTCCAGCGCGGGCTGGGCCAATACCCAGCCGGTGGCCAGCAGCAGCCCGAGGGTGAGCGGCGCCATGCCGACCGTGAAGGCCCGCACGCCACGGGTTTCCTTGCGAGAGCGCCCCCATCGCGTGGCCCACAGGGCCAGGGTGGTCGACGGCAGCATGATGCCCGTCATGGCGGCCAGCGCGCCCGCCAGGCCGGCCACGTTGTAGCCCAGCACGGCCACGAAGAGCACATTCGGACCCGGCGCGGCCTGGGCCAGCGCTACCGACGCCGTGAACTGCTCATGGCTCAGCCAGTGCTGCTCGCTCACGAGGTAGCGGTGCATGTCGGGCGCGGTGGTGATGGCGCCCCCCACGGCCAGCAGGCTGAGCACCAGGAAATGCAGGAAGAGCGGCAGCAGGTCGGCGGCCGTGAATGCGGCGGTGGTCACGGCAGTCATGGCGCGAGGCGCCACCAGGCGATGGCCACGGCGATCGGGCCCAGCCCGAGCACCACCCAGGCGAGCGGCCATTTGAGGACGGCCACCATCAGCAGCGTGAGGGCGCCAAGAACCAGGCACAGCGGCAACCCCAGGGCATTCCTGCGCAGTGTTCCAACCAGCTTGAGCGCCGTCGCCAGCACGAGCCCTGCAGACACCGCACCCATGCCGCGCAAGGCGCCGCTCACCTGGGGGTGGTCAGCGAACTGGCCGTACAGGACGGCGAGCAGCAGCATCAGCACGAGGGGCAGGGCGAGCATGCCGGCCAGCGCCGAGGCGGCCCCGCGCAGGCCGAAGAACCGGTCGCCGATCATCATGGAGAGGTTGACCACGTTCGGGCCGGGCAGCACCTGTCCGACCGACAGCATCTCCATGAACTCTTCGCGGGTGAGCCAGCGTTCGCGCTCGACCAGTTCCTGCTGCGCGACGGCCAGCACGCCGCCAAAGCCCTGCAATGCCGTTCGGGTGAAGACCCAGAACAGGTGACTGCAGGACCGTGGCGCCTGCAGCGGGAGGGCGGTGTCAGGCACGTCCACCCCGGCGTCCGAGTTCGCGGTGTGCCCAGACGCTGAGGCCGAGTGCCGCGGTGATCCACAACAACCCGAGCCAGTGCAGCTGGGCATAGCTGTCCTGTGGCGTGGCGCCCGCGGCCACGTTGGAGGCCACCAGGGCGCCGCCCCCGGCCGCGCCGATGGCCTGGCCAAGGTAGATCGCCGAGGTGTTGAGGGCCATCAGGGCCGAGGCGAACTGCGGCGCCGCGCCGCCCAGCCGGGCTTGCTGGGCCGAGTTGGAGGCGAATCCGCCCAGACCCCATGGCACCATGATGGCCGCCATCAGGGGCAGCGTGATGGCCAGCGGCCAGAGCAACAGGCTCAGCCCCATGAGCGCCAGCGAGCCGGCCACGATGCGGTCCGCGCCCAGCCGGTCGATGTAGCGCGACAGCAGCAGGTTGCCCAGGAGGCCGAAGGCGCCGAACCAGAAGAACAGGCCGCTCGTCTGGGCCGCGTCGGCCTGCAGCACCTGCCGGTAGTAAGGGGCGAGGTAGGCGAACACGCTGAACTGGCCCGCACTCGTGAGGGCCGTGACGGCGATGATGGCCATCAGCACGGGGTGGGTGAACACCTCGCGCCAGGCGGCCAGCTTCATGGCGGGCAACTCCAGGCCCGCCGGCATCACGCGCCATACCCACCAGGCGGCACCCGTGGACAGCACGGCCACCAGCCCGAAGGCCCAGCGCCAGCCGTAGGCTTCGCCGATGAAGCTGTGCACGGGCATGCCCACCACCGAAGCGACCGACCAGCCGAGAAAGATGAAGATGATGGAGCGGCCCCGTTCCTCGGGCGGCGCGACGTGTCCCATGACGGCAGCCGCCTGCGGGGTGAAGACGGCGGCCGACAGCATGCACAGCGCGCGCACCGGCATGAGCAGCGAGTAATTGGGCGCCAGGGCGCTCAGCAGGTGGCCGGCGGCGTACCAGGCCAGGGCGAAGGTGAGAAGGCGGCGCCGATCCCAGCCGCCGACGACGGCTGCCATGACGGGCGCGCCGATGCACATGACGATCGCCGCCGCGGCAATGAGTTGCCCGCCCAGCGCGACGCTCACCTCCAGCGAACGGATCAGGTCATTGAGCGAGCCGGCCACCACCATCACGCCGCAGCCGATGGTGAAGTTGCCGAACATGAGCGCCCAGCGGGCCTGTGAGACCCGCTGGTGGGCCGAGGCCGCGGCGCTCATCCGCGCATCACCTTCAGCGCCTCCGGGTTGACGATGTGGGTCGGGTTGCCGTTGATGAAGTTGACGACGTTCTCGAACGCCGCGTTGAAGTACACCTCGTAGCTGGTCTGCTCGACGTAACCGATGTGCGGCGTGCACACCGCATTTTCGAGTCGCAGCAGCGGATGGCCCTGCAGGATGGGTTCGCTCTCGAAGACGTCGACGGCGGCCATGCCCGGGCGGCCACGGTTCAGGGCCGACACCAGCGCACCTTCCTCGATGAGCTCCGCCCGCGAGGTGTTGACCAGCAGGGCGGTCGGTTTCATGCGGGAGAGGTCTTCCGGCTTGACGATGGCGCGGGTGCCGTCTTCCAGGCGCAGGTGCAGCGACAGCACGTCGCAGGTCTCGAAGAACGCCTCGCGCGACGGCGCCGTGCCATAGCCGTCGGCCTGGGCGCGATGGCAGGACGCTTCGCTGCCCCAGACGATCACCTCCATGCCGAACGCGCGGCCGTACGAGGCCACCAGCTGGCCGATGCGCCCGTAGCCCCAGATGCCGAGCGTCTTGCCGCGCAGCACCGTGCCGATGCCGAAGTTGGGCGGCATGGAGGCCGACTTGAGGCCGGATTGTTGCCAGGCGCCGTGCTTGAGGTTGCCGATGTACTGCGGCAGCCGCCGCATGGACGCCATGATGAGCGCCCAGGTCAGTTCGGCCGGAGCCACCGGGGAGCCCACGCCTTCGGCGACCGCGATGCCCAGCCGCGTGCAGGTCTCCAGGTCGATGTGCGGGCCGACCCGGCCGGTCTGGGCGATCAGCTTGAGCTTCGGCAGTTTCTCGAGCAGCTGCCGGGGAAACTGGGTCCGTTCCCGGATGAGCACGAGCACCTCGGCGTCCCGAAGGCGCACCGACAGCTGGCCGATGCCCTTCACCGTGTTGGTGAAGACCTTGGCGTTCAGGTGCTCGAGGTGCGCCGCGCACTTGAGCTTGCGCACGGCGTCTTGGTAGTCGTCGAGGATGATGATGTTCACGGGGCTTCTGGCGTTGGGACTGCTGTCGTGATTGTGCACGTTGTGCAGGACGGGGCCGGGCGAAGTAGCATCGGCCCTCACATCCATCCGGAGAACCCATGCCCATCTCGATGTACTCCGCCAGCGTGCCCCTGTTCACCCACATGTTCGGCAACCTTGCCCAATGGCTGGACCGTGCCGAGGCGCATGCCGCCGAGCGCAAGTTCGACACATCCGTGCTGATGGCCGCCCGGCTGGCGCCCGACATGCTGCCCTTCGTGAAGCAGATCCAGATCGCCTGCGACGGCCCGAAATTCTGCGTCGCCCGGCTGGCGGGCATCCAGGCCCCGAGCTTCGCCGACGACGAGACCAGCTTCGCGCAGCTGCGCGAACGGATCGCCCGCACCGCCGAGTTCGTTCAAGGCGTCCGCCCGGACCAGATCGACGGCACCGAGGACAAGGAAGTCACCATTCCGCGCCGGGACGGCAGCTTCACCATGAAGGGCGAGGCCTACCTCAAGCACTTCGTGCTGCCGAACTTCTATTTCCACCTGACCACCGCCTACGGGCTGTTGCGCCACAACGGCGTGCCGCTCGGCAAGCCGGATTTCCTCGGCCGAATCGCCTGACGCAAGCGGCGCCGCGCGGGCGACAATCGGCCGCGCCCGATCGGGAGGCGCGTCGCAGGCGCAAGGGAGACGCGAATGCTGAGATGGCTGCGCCGCATGGCGTTGTGGGGACTGGCCCTGCTGGTGCTGGCAGCGCTTTCACTTTCGGTCTACGCGTGGCGCGTGCTCCCTCGCACCGATGGCGTGCTGCGGGTACCGGGCCCGGTAGCCGACATCACCATCGAGCGCGACGCCGACGGCATTCCGACCATCCGCGGCCAGTCGCGCGACGACGTGCTGTTCGGCCTGGGTTTCGCCCATGCCCAGGACCGCCTCTGGCAGCTCGAGACGCACCGCCGCATCGGCTCCGGCCGGCTGGCCGAGGCCTTTGGCGAACCGGCACTCGACACCGATCGCTTCCTGCGTGCCCTGGGTGTGCGCCGGGCGGCCGAGGCGCAGTGGGCGCATTCGGGCCCCGACGCGCGTGCCGCCGTCCTGGCCTACACCGCCGGCATCAATGCCTTTCTGCAGCGGGGGCTGCAGGCGCGGCCGCCCGAATTCGTGCTGCTCGGCCTGCAGCCCGCGGCCTGGACCCCGCAGGACACCATCGCCTGGACCACCATGATGGCCTGGGACCTCGGCGGCAACTGGAACGCCGAACTGCTGCGCATGCGACTGGCACTGACGCTGCCGGTGGAACGCATCAATCAGCTGTTGCCGCCGTACCCGGGCGAGCAGCCCCTCGCCACCGCCGACTACGCGGCCCTGATGCGCGGCCTGCAGGTGGACGGCCGCCTGGCCCAGGCGGCTGTTCGGGCGGCGCCGCCGTCGGGCATCGATGGCGTCGGATCCAACAACTGGGTGGTCCACGGCTCGCGCACCGTCACCGGCAAGCCGCTGTTGGCCAACGACCCGCACCTGAAGCTGAGCGCGCCCGCGCTGTGGTACTTCGCGCGCCTGGAGGCGCCCGGATTCAAGGTCGCCGGTGCCACCATGCCTGGGTTGCCCATGGTCGTCCTCGGGCAGAACCAGCGCATTGCCTGGGGCTTCACGAACACCGCGCCCGACGTGCAGGACCTGTACCTCGAGCGCGTGCATCCCGGCGACCCGATGCAGTACCAGACGCCGACCGGCTGGGCGCGCTTCGAGACCGCGCAGGAAACGATCCGGGTGCGGGGCCAGCCTGATGTTCCCGTGACCGTGAGGAGCACCCGCCACGGGCCGGTGATCTCCGACGCCGGCGGCCCCACTGACGGCCTGACGGGCCCTGCCACCGGGGGCTACGCCATTGCCATGCGCTGGACGGCGCTCGACCCCGACGTGCGGTCCATCGACACCGGGCTTGCCCTCAACACCGCGGAGTCGGTGGGCAGCTTCCTCGAGATCGCCCGGCGCTACGTGGCGCCGATGCAGAACATGGTCGTGGCCGATGTCGACGGCCGCATCGCCATGGTCGCGGCCGGTCGGGTGCCGCTGCGCGGACCCGACCACGACCTCAAGGGACTGGTGCCGGCCCCCGGCTGGGAGACGCGCTACGACTGGACGGGCTTTCTCGACCCGGCGCTCACCCCACGCGACATCGATCCGCCGCGCGGCTTCGTGGCCACGGCGAACCAGCGGGTACATGGCCCGGAGTACCCGCACTTCATCACCAGCGAATGGACGGTGCCCTACCGCCACGCCCGCATCGTCGAGCTCCTGGCCTCTCGCGAGCGCCATGACCTGGACAGCCTGCGCGCCATCCAGGCCGACGAGTGGTCTGGCGCCACGGCCCGACTGCTGCCGCTGCTGCGCAGCGTCCGCAGCACGCACCCGCTCGCAGAGGCGGCCCGCCACGAGATCGCCGCGTTCGACGCCACGATGTCCGCCGACAAGGCGGCGCCACTCATCTTCTGGGCCTGGGCACGCCACCTGACTGCTGCGGTGTTCGCCGACGAGGTCGGGCAGCCGCTGTTCGAAGTGCAGCTCGGCACGCGCACGTTCCGCGAGGCGCTGGAAGCGGTGCTGCTGCGGCACGACGCCTGGTGGTGCGACGACAAGGTCACCGGGCCGGCCGAGACCTGCGCCCAGCAGATCGACCGGGCGTTCGAGAAGGCGCTCGAAGAGCTGCAATCGCGCCATGGCAGCGATGTCGCCACCTGGCGCTGGGGCGATGCCCACGAGGCTCGCTCGGAGCACCGGCCGTTCAGCAAGGTCGCGGCCCTCGCATGGCTGTTCGAGACCCGCGTGCCGGTGGGCGGCGACACCTACACCGTCAACGTCTCCAAGGTGCGGATGCGGCCCGATCCCGTGACCGGCGCGCTCTACGTCTCGGAGCATGGCGCATCGTTCCGGGGGCTGTACGACCTGGCGGACCCTGCTCGCTCGCGGATCATGCTGTCCACCGGCCAGTCCGGCAACGTCTTCTCGCCCCGCTATCGCAGCTTCGTCGAACCGTGGGCACAAGTGCGCGACGTTCCGCTCTGGCCGGCGTCCGTCAGCGACGAGCGGCTTGTGCTGAGCCCGGAGGCGCCGTAGGAACGCCGGCCGTTGCGACGTCCCCGGGGCACGGTCCAGGCCACGGTCGTCAGCGGTCGGTATGTCGCAGTCGCGCGATGGTCTCGCCGAGTTCGATTACCGCGAGCGCGTAATAGCTCGACCAGTTGTAGCGCGTGACCGCATAGAAATTCGCGGTGCCGGCCACATAGCTTGGGGCGGCATCGCCGTTCTGCAGTTCGACGAGGGCGAGCTTGCCCTCGTGTGCCTGACCTGCAGGCTCGAGCACGGCGCCGCGGGCGGCGAATTCCTGGGCGGAGAAGGTGGGCAGGATGTCGGGGCCCAGCAGGGCGGCCCGGTCCACCGAATCGACGGGTGGACTCACCACGTAGCGGGTGGGCTGTCCGCGTTGCCAGCCGGCCTCGGCCAGGAAGTGGGCGACGCTGCCGATGGCATCGGCCGGGCTGTGGTTCATGTCGATGCGCCCATCACCATCGAAGTCGACGGCGAACTTGTTCCAGCTGCTCGGCATGAACTGGCCCATGCCCATGGCGCCGGCGTAGCTGCCCTTGGGGGCGAGCGGGTCCAGGCCTTCACTGTGGGCCATCACGAAGAACTGCTCGAGCTCGTCGCGGAAGAAGGCACTGCGGTCACGGCGACCGGAAGGGAAATCGAAC
The DNA here is from genome assembly GCF_964253025.1 of Rhizobacter sp. LjRoot28. Classification (NCBI taxonomy): domain Bacteria; kingdom Pseudomonadati; phylum Pseudomonadota; class Betaproteobacteria; order Burkholderiales; family Sphaerotilaceae; genus Rhizobacter; species Rhizobacter sp. LjRoot28. The sequence continues at coordinate 2,570,826 of NZ_CAXUQC020000001.1, read as the reverse complement.
GACAGGGTGGCCAGCGCGTCGATGACGCGGAAGGTTCCCATGTGACGGCCGTAGATGCTCTCCACGCCGATCACGCCGACGATGATCTCCGCCGGCACGCCGTACATCGCCTGTGCCCGGACGAGCCACCGCTCATGCTCGCGCCAGAACGCCGTGCCGGCACGCAGGCGCACCGGTTCGATGAAGCGGGCGCGATAGGCGGCCCAGTTCTTGGCCGTGCCGGCAGGCGGCGGCATGATGAATCGGGCCACGCTGGGCACGTAGCGCGACTCCGCCAGATGGCGCTGGACCCACTGGACGTCGAGCCCCCGCCGCGCGGCGAGCTCGGCACCGAAGCGCATGACGTCCTCGCGCTGGCCGTAGGTGACGACGTCGGGCGCGCTGTCGTCGCGCACGGGAACGGCGGAACGGGTGGTCGGGGTGGCCGATGCGGGCGGCACGCTCGGGGGCGCGCCGGTTTGTGCGGCGGCAGGCAGCGCCAGCAACGCGAAGCCGAGCCCGTGGGCCAGGGCGAGAACGGGGTAAGAAGCGCGTGGAAATCGCATGGATGGATTATCAGGTGATGGGGCCGGCAGAACGCAGGCGGCGCGATGCGCCCCGCAGCGCCGAAAGCCAGGCGCTCGACGGCCGGGTGATGGCGGATGGGCCGTAGCGCTCGCGCTCCAGATTCAGCAGCAACCGGGCAAGCGGCTCGCCCGCGTCGCCGAAGCGCTGTCCCACGAGCATGGCCAACTGCCGCGGCGTGTCATGCAGCGCCGCCTCGATGCCGAGCGGGCGCAGCAGGGCAGCGATCGCCAGGGCCTGGCGGCGCCACGGGTCCTGGCGCTGGCGGTCCCACCAGGCCCAGGCGGCGCCGGCGAGGCTCAAGCCGGTGAGCACGAGCACCAGCAACCGGGCCAGGTCCTGCCAGCTCGGCGCCGTGAAGCCGAGGCGGGACAGCAGGTCGAGCTGCTGTCCGCGTGCATAGTTCAGCACCCACTGGTTCCACCGGTTGTCGACCGACTCCCACAGCGCGCGCAGCCGCGCACTGAGCTCCGGGCTGACGGTGTCGATGGCGCCGCTCATCAATCCCGGTGGCGGCCGCAGGTTGCGGCTGCTGAAGATGCGTTCGGGTGCCACCGCCGCGGTGGGGTCCGCCCGGGTCCAGCCTCGTGCCGGGTGCCAGTACTCCGCCCAGGCGTGGGCCTGGCTTTGCCGGACGATGTGAAAGCCGTCGACCACCGTGGGGTCGGTTCCCTGAAAGCCGGTCACGATGCGAGCCGGCACGCCAAGCTCCCTCAGGATGACGACATAGGTGGCAGCGAAGTGTTCACAGAAGCCCTCGCGACGGTCGAGCCAGAACTCATCGATGGCGGCCGCGGGATCCACTTCGCCGTAAGCCCCCGGCGCGAGGGTGTAGGTGTAGCCGCTGCTGCGGATGTGCTGCATCACGGCGGCGCTGAGGGCGGCCGCATCGGCGCGCGCCAGTGCCGGCTGTGCCCGCAGTTCCCGCGCCCAGGCACGCGTGCGCGGCGCCACCGACTCGGGCAACCGCAGCGCCTCGGCGTTGGCGGCCTGGGACAGGCCGTCGGCGTCGAGGCGAAAGTTCGGGTACGCCGTCGTTGCAAAGCGAATACGCTCTCGCACCGGACGGTTGGTGGCCCAGCCGAGGTCCTCGCGCCGGCGCGTCCACAGGCCGTCGAGCCGTGGCAACGCGGGCGTCGCATCGAGGAGTGCCAGCACCGGCAGGCGTGACGGTTCGAGCGTGACCTCGTAGCGCACGCCCTGGCCGTTCACGACCAGCCCCTCGTCGCGCGGCGGCAACGGGTAGTCGGTGTTGAGAGGCGACCAGACGCGGCCGTCGAAGCGCGTGAGCACGGGCCCGCGGAAATAGAGCTGGCTCGGCGCCGGGGCGCCGTCAGGGAACCGGAGGCGCATGGCAATGCGGTCGTCGGTGGCGATCTCCGCCACCGAGCCGAAGCTGAGTTCGTTGGAGAGCCCGGTGGTCGCGAGCGCGTCCTGCGGCACGCCCCACAACGGGCCCATCCGCGGGAACAGCAGGAACAGCAGCACCATGACCGGTGCACCGAGCGCCGCGGTGCGCAACGCCAGCGCTCCCGCCTGTCGCAGCGGCGGGCGGCCCACGGGCATGTGCGCCAGCACCAGCGCGGTGAGCATGCCCCATACCGAGCCCAGCATGGCAAAGGCCACCAACAGGGACTGCGAATAGAGGAAATGCGTGAGCACGAGGAAGAAGCCGAGGAAGAAGACCACGAACGCATCGCGCCGGGCGCGCAGTTCGAGGGTCTTCAGGGCCATCAGGACCACGGCCATGGTGACCCCGGGCTCCTTGCCGAGCAGGGTGCGGAAGGACAACAAGGTGCAGGCGGTGGCCACGACGAGCACCGCCACCGGCAGCCAGCGTCCGGGCAACGGCGAGTTGGTGGCGGCGAGCCAGGCGCGCCACATCAGCACGGTGGCGGTGAGGAGGGAGCACCACAGCGGCAGATGGCCCACGTGCGGCAGCACCGTCCAGGCAATGACGACCAGGAGGAACAGCGTGTCACGCGCCTCGCGCGGCAAGTGGCGAAGACCGCGCCAGCGGGGAAGGGTCGTCGTCATTGCCACAGGGCCAGCCCTTCCAGGCAGCGGCGCTGGTGCGCGTCGCCCACGTCGGGTTCGATCTGCAGCCCGGGAAGGCGCAGGCCGTGCGGCGTGCCGGCACGCTCGGCAACCAGCAGCCAGGCTGCAAGTCGCGAGAGCCTGGACTCCGGCGGCAAGCCGGCACACTGGTCCCACTCCAGCCACAGGTCCTGCTGGGCGACCGCGCTCGTGTCGCGGCTGACCAGCTCACCACCGGTTTCCAGCTGGCGGGCAGCCTTCTTCCAGAGCACGAGCTTGAGCGGATCGCCGCGGCGGTAGCCGCGCACGCCTTCCACCTCGCCGCCGTCGGATGCGCGCCGGGCGGTGGACTTGCCGTGTCCCGCTGCCCGCCTCACCGGCAAGGGCGCGGCCGGGTGCTCAGGGGCGGGGTAGGCCAGGACGCGCGCGGCCGGCCGCCATACCGCCCAGGCGCGGAAGAGGCCGAGCGGGAAACGGGTCTCGGCCACCAGGGCGGGAACCGGGTGAAGGCCGCGCGTCGGCGGCACGAAGCTCACCTGGGCGTGGGCGTGCCCGCCGGCCTCGACGTCAGTCCAGGTCAGGCCTTGGGCCGGCTGCGACTCCACGCGAAGGCCGATGCCGAAGCGGGCCCGGCCGGTGTTGCCCAGGGTGACGTCCAGCACCGCGGGCGTTCCGGTGAACACCGGCTGCGGCGAGCGAAGCTGCAGCGTCAGGCCGCGCAGGGTGCTGTGCGTCAGGTGCATCGACACCACGCCGCTGCCTGTCAGGAGGAAGGTGAGGATGTAGCCCAGGTTGAGCTGGTAGTTGATCGAGGCCAGGAGCAGCACGATCAAGGTGGCGCCGAACATCAGTCCCGCCCCCGTGGGGAGGATGTAGATGTTGCCCTGGGTCAGCAGTTGGGTGTCGGTGCAGGGCAGGCGCTGCAGCCACCAGGCGCGAAAGCGCTGGCGGATGGCGGCAAACGGGTGGAGCAGGGGAAAGAGGCGGGCACTCGGGGCAGACGGCATCGGCGAATCGTACTGCCCCGCAGACTCACTGCGTCGGGGACGACGGCGGCTCGGCGGGCAATTCCGGGATGGAATTGCGTTGTGCTTCGGGCACGGTGGCGCGCAGGGCGTCGAGCTGCTCCTTCTTCTGGGCGTGGGTGAGGTTCGGATCCATCTGGATCAGGGCCGCGTCCAGCACGGTCCGCGACAGCCTGTTCTGGTCGCCGAACATCGCGTCGACCGCCTGCGGTTCGAAGCTGCGATGCTGGATGCCCTCCATGCGCGCGATGAGCGCGTCAGCTTCCGCCCGGGTGGTCGGAATGCCCATTTGCATGACCTCCTCTCGCATGGCGGTGTTGTAGGTGCGGTAGCCGCGGAAGAGGTTGATGGCCTTCTCGGCCTCCTCGCGGGGCAGGCCTTCGCGCAGCTTGTTCTCGAGCTTGGCGATGTCGTCCGGCGTCGGATTCTCGCCGAGGAGGGTGTGCAGGCGATCGAGCGCGGTCACGGTGCCGGGATCGATGACCAGGCCGCCGGCATAGCCCAGGTCGAACACCCGGGCGGGGTCCTCGGCAGGGGCAGGTGGGAGGTCGGCGCCCATGCCGGGCAGGCCGAGCGGACGCGCCGGCGCGTTGACCTGTGCGGTGGGGGTGGCAGGCGTCGGAGGCGCCGATGGCACGGCCGGGCGATCTCCGAGCGCGCCGCCCGACGACAGCCAGATGATGGCCGCGATGCCGGCCAAGCCGGCCGCGACGGCGAGGGCCAGCGGCAGCCGCCTCGACTTGTTGGTGACGATCAGCATGGTTTGTCTCTTCCGTTCTCGTGAGGAGGCGCCTTCGTTGGGCGCTTGCCGTGAAGAATAAGGCACCGGGCCGGTTTGCGCAGTCGGGTTCGCCCTCGCGGTCGCTGCGCCCCTCGAAGCCGGTCGAGGCTTGCCCGACAGCCGAACGGGGCGAATGATATTCACGCGTCAAAACGGTCTGACAGACAGAACATAATCACCGCGACGACAGGTCTGTCAGGCAGAACATATTCACGCGCATATACCTGAAGGCAAAGTGCTTACCCTCGGAGTGCACGAAATTCCATGGGTTTTGCAGGGGTGAAGCGTGTACCGGTTTGAATACTCAAGCGGGTTCGTAGGGAAACTTCCAATTCTTTTGGATCGCCGATCTGGGAATATCCACTCCGGTCGACGGAGGCGCATGGACCTTGATTCATCAAGGTCCGGGACAAGCCCCTGCGGCCGGCCCAGGCGAATGCCCGGGTCGGAAATCATTCCATCCATAACAGGAGACACCATGTTCAAGAAGTTCCGCGTTGCGGCGGTTGCCGCCGCATTGCTCACCACGGCCTCTGCCTTCGCCCAGTACGCCAAGGGTCCGGACCCGACCGCATCGGCCCTCGAGCGCGCAGGCACCTTTGCCACTCGCACCGTCGACGTCTCCAGGCTTTCCGCATCCGGTTTCGGTGGCGGCCGCATCTGGTATCCCACCACCGCGGGCAAGTACGGCGTCGTCGCCGTGTCGCCGGGCTTCACCGGCTCCGCCTCCACGATGTACTTCTGGGGCGAACGCCTCTCCTCGCATGGCTTCGTGGTGATCGTCATCGAGACGAACTCCCTGTACGACCAGCCGGGAAGCCGCGCCACGCAGCTCATGGCCGGCCTGAACCACGTGGTCACGCAAGGCAACCGCAGCACCAGCCCGCTGTACGGCAAGGTCGACGGCACCCGCCGCGCCGTGGCCGGCCACTCGATGGGCGGTGGAGGTACCCTCATCGCTGCAGCCGACAACCCGTCGCTGAAGGCAGCCATTCCGATGGCACCGTGGAACACCTCGTCGCTGGCCTTCCGCAGCATCAGCGTGCCGACCTTCATCTTCGCCTGCCAGAACGACGCCATCGCAGGGGTCTCCTCGCACGCAAGCCCGTTCTACAACGCGATCCCGTCCAGCACCAAGAAGAACTACGTCGAGATGCGCGGCGACGATCACTTCTGCGTGATGAACGGCGGCGGGCACTACGAGACCCTGGGCAAGCTGGGCATCTCGTGGGTGAAGCGCTTTGTCGACAACGACACCCGCTACAGCACCTTCCTGTGCGGTGCGGAGTACAACGCGACGGTCAACACGACCGAGGTGTCCGACCGCCGCAACACCTGCCCGTACTGATCACCGCGGCCTCCGGCTTGCGCTGGAGGCCGGTGCACCCTCGCCGGGGTGCGCAGCGATGGTCGCGGGCAGATGGCGCGCATGACGCCATCGCCAGCAGCAAAGCAAAAGGCCACCCTCGGGTGGCCTTTTCTTTGGTCGGCGAGGTCGCTCAGGCCGCGAGCTTGTCCGGGCGCGCCGGCGCCGTGGCCGTGCTGGTGACGGCAGCCAGGGTGCTGTCCTGCTCGCCGCCGAGCGCGGCCAGCAGGTCGGGGATCAGCTGGCGCAGCTCGCCGGTGCTGATGGCAACGTCGGCGTCGAAGCCGTCGTCGTCCTTGCTGGCGTTGGCAGAGGTCTTCTCGTCGGTGACAACGTCGAGGAGCTTGATCTTCTTGATGGCCATGCCTTCGGTGAGCATGAACGACACCCGGTCGGACCAGGTCATGGCCAGCTGAGTGGGCAGCTTGCCCTGCTTGATGTGCTCGCCGACCTCGTCGATGTCGAGGGTGTGGCGGGCGTAGCGGACGGCGGACTTCTCGCTGTCAGGTTGCTTGAGCTCGCACTCGCGGTCGACGGTGAAGCCCGCCGGCGCCTCCTTCGACTGCAGCCACTCGGCCATGGCCGTGGCCGGGGCGACCTGGGTCTGCACGAGGCGCAGCACGATGCCGCCGCCGAGGGTTTCGACCAGCAGGGTGATGATGCGGTCGGCCCCCTTGACGCTGCCTGCGTTCACGATCACGAAGCCGGCCTGCGGGTCGATCCAGATGAGGTGTGAGCCGCGCTTGGGAAACGCACGCGGAAGCAGCTCCTGGAGGACCTCTTCCTTGATTTCCTTGGCTGCCTTCCCCTTGGGACGGCGACCGGTCTCCTGCTCGATCTTGTCGAGCCGCTCCTCCAGCCGGCTTTTCACGGCCGAGCCCGGCACCGCCTTGCGCTCGACGGCCAGGCGCAGGATGAGCTGGCCACCGATGCTCTCCATCAGGGACGTGTGCTTGTCGCCGCGAGGCTGCACCCAACCGGCGGACTCGGGCTGCGTGGCGCTGCACGCCATGAAGCGCCCGGCCGCGAGGCGGTCTTCGATCTGGTCGAGGGACGAAGCGTCCCATTGGGAGATGCGGTAGATGAGGACGTTCTTGAACATGGGGAAACTTCGGAGCAGGGCGCGAATTGTAGGCGCCGCCCTCGCTGGGCAGCGCCTTCAGACCGCGCGGGATTCAGGGCAGGGCGACGGCTTCGAGCATGGCGCGCACTTGTTCACGGGGACCACGGCCGGCACCGGCCACCGGCACCAGGCGGTGCGCGACGGTCTGTGGGAGGATGGCTTGCACGTCGTCGGGCGCGACGTAGTCGCGCTGGTCGAGCAACGCGATGGCCTTGGCCGCCCGCAGGATCGCGATGCCGGCGCGCGGGCTGAGCCCGTCGACGAACCATTTGCCACTGCGGGTGGCGGCGATGAGCGACTGCAGGTAGTCGAGCAAGGCATCGGAGGCGTGGACCTTGAGCACCTCCTGCTGGGCCGCCACCAGTTCCTCGGGGGTCATGACGGGCTGCAGGGCATGGATGGCCTCGCGCCGGTCGGTGCCGGCGAGCAGCGCGCGCTCGCTGGCCTGGTCGGGGTAGCCGAGCGTGAGGCACATCAGGAAGCGGTCGAGCTGCGACTCGGGCAAGGGGTAGGTGCCGAGCTGGTCGGTGGGGTTCTGGGTGGCGATCACGAAGAAGGGCACCGGCAGGGGACGGGTTTCGCCCTCGACGGTGACCTGGTGCTCTTCCATCGCCTCGAGCAGCGCGCTCTGGGTCTTGGGCCCGGCCCGGTTGATCTCGTCGGCGAGCAGCACCTGCGCGAAGACGGGCCCCGGGTGGAAGACGAAGCCTTCCTTGCTGCGCTCGTAGATGCTCACGCCGACCAGGTCGGACGGCATCAGGTCGGCGGTGAACTGGGTGCGTGAAAAGCGCAGGCCGAGCGACACGGACAAGGCGTGGGCGAGGGTGGTCTTGCCGACCCCCGGCACGTCCTCGATCAGCAGGTGGCCGCCGGCCAACAGGCAGGCCACACAGTCGCGTATGTGCGGACGTTTGCCGACGATGATCGTGCTAATCTGGTCGATAAGCCCGATGAGGCGCGGCGCAAGATCGGGATTCACCATGTGACCGGGCCCTCGGCCGCCGAAGCCGGCGGACAATGTGGACTGCAACTACTGAAGGCGTCTGGGTGTGTCATGCCGCGCACCTTACCCGAAACCGCAACACGAGACACGCATGGCAACCGCCTATTACAGCCACCCCGAATGCGCCGGTCATGACATGGGCCGCGGCCATCCGGAGTGCCCGGAGCGGCTCGGCGCCATCAGCGATTTTCTCCTGGCCAGCGGCCTCGACGTCGCCCTGGAGCACCGTGAGGCGCCGCTCGTCGACCTGTCCGACGTGGCGCTTGCCCATGACAACGGCTACATCGCCGAGTTGCGCGACATGCTGTCGCAGATCGAAGCGGCGGGAGAGTCCCGGGCGGTCGACCCCGACACCGTGGCAGCGCCGGGCACGTGGCGCGCCGTCCAGCGGGCCGCCGGTGCGGCCGTGGCTGCCACCGACGCGGTGATCGACGGCGAGGTGAGCAACGCCTTCTGCGCGGTGCGCCCGCCCGGCCACCATGCCACGCGCCACGAAACCATGGGGTTCTGCTTCTTCAACAACGTGGCGGTCGCCGCGCGGCATGCGCTCGACCGCCGGGGGCTGAAGCGGGTCGCCATCGTCGACTTCGACGTGCACCACGGCAACGGCACGGAAGACATCGTGGCGGGCGACGACCGCATCCTGATGGTGAGCATCTTCCAGCACCCGCTGTATCCCGGCAGCGGCGGTGTGCCGCTCGGCCCCAACATGGTCAACGTGCCCGTGCCGCCCTACACCCGGGGCGACGAGATCCGCGAGATGATCGAGGCCATGTGGATGCCTCGCCTCGAAGCCTTCAAGCCGCAGATGGTGTTCATCTCCGCCGGCTTCGATGGTCACCGCGAAGACGACCTGGGTCAGCTCGGCCTCGTCGAGGCGGACTACGAGTGGATGACCCGCCGCATCAAGGAAGTGGCCGATCGGCATGCCGGGGGGCGCATCGTCTCCTGTCTCGAAGGTGGCTATGACCTGAGCGCCCTGTCGCGCAGCGTGGCCACCCACCTGCGGGTGCTCGCCGACCTCTGACCCTCGCCCGCCTTGCTGCCCCGGGCGCGCGTGATCCGGGGATGTCTTCCTGCCTGCCGCTTTCATGAACTTCGACGACCTTCACATCCTGCTGCGCCAACTCACCTCGCCGTCGGCGCTCATGGGCGCTGCGGTGCTGGCCGCCTGCCTGCTCGGCTCCTGGCTCGTCTGCAAGGGGCTTCGCCGCATCGTGAGGTTCGAGGGGTCGGTGCTGTTCGGGCGCAAGACCGTGGATGGCGTGTTGTTCCCGGTGCTGGCCCTCGTGTTCGCCCTGCTTGCGCAGTACCTGCTCGTCGGCGTGGTGCTGAAGGGCGCGGTGTTCAAGGTCGCCATTCCGATTCTCAGCTCGCTGGTGGCCATCCGCCTGCTGGTGCGAGTGCTGTCCCACGCCTTCCCGCAATCGGAATGGGCGCGTGCGTTCGAGCGGACGGTGTCGTGGCTGGCGTGGATCGTTGCCGTGCTGTGGATCACGGGCGTGATGCCCGCCGTGCTGGACGAACTCGACAAGGTCTACCTGAAGATCGGCGGCGCCAACGTGTCGGTGCGCACCATGATCGAAGGCTCGCTGACGGCCGCCGTGGTCATGGTCCTGGCGCTCTGGGTGTCCGCCTCGATCGAAAAGAAGCTGGTGCGCGGCACCGGCAACGACCTCTCCCTTCGCAAGGTCGTGGCCAACGTGGTGCGCGCGGTGCTGCTCTTCATCGGCCTCATCTTCGCCATGTCGGCGGTGGGCATCAACCTGACTGCGCTGAGCGTGCTCGGGGGCGCCGCCGGCGTGGGCATCGGCTTCGGCCTGCAGAAGATCGCGGCCAACTACGTCAGCGGCTTCGTCATCCTGGCCGAGCGCAGCCTGCGCATCGGCGACATGGTGAAGGTGGACAACTTCGAGGGCCGCATCACCGACATCCGGACGCGCTACACCGTGATCCGGGCCACCAACGGGCGCGAGGCCATCGTGCCCAACGAGATGCTGATCGTGCAGCGCGTGGAGAACGCATCCCTCGCCACGGCCGAGTCCCAGGTGCTCATCTCGGTGGTCCTGCAGGTGGCGTACGGCACCGACGTGCGGGCCCTGGGCCCGAAGCTCGAAGCCGCGTTGGCCGGAAACCCGCGCGTGCTCAAGCCCTTCGTGCAGTTGAGCAACTTCGTCGCCAACGGCATGGAGTTGACCATCCGCTACTGGCTCACCGACCCGAACAACGATCAGGACCGGGTCAAGGCCGAGGTCAACCTCGCCATCCTCGACGCGCTCACCTCGGAGAAGGTGGAGTTCCCCGGGCCGCAGCGCGTGTTGCTGCAGACCCGCCAGGCCCGCGGCGAGGACGACCGCACCGGCTGAACCGGTTCGCCGGTGACAATTCCCGGCACCCGGTCCGACCATTTCTGTGCGCCTGCGCCGGTGAAGGCGGCAGCGCGCCACGCGCGCCAGCCTGGCAAGCCTCCTGCTATGTACGAACCATGGGGCCTCGCGGCCCTCGGGACGTAAGGGAAGGTATCGCAATGGAAGTCAGGCGCAGGGAACGGTGGGCGGTGGCAGTCGTCGCCTTGACCTTGGCATTGGCCGGCATGGCCACGGCATTCCGCGCTCAGGCGGTGGAGTCCGGCCAAGCCGCACCCGCAATCGAACTGCCAGGAAGCAAGGGGCCTGTGAGCCTGGCGCCACTGCAGGGCAAGCTCGTCTACCTCGACTTCTGGGCGTCGTGGTGCGGGCCGTGCCGCCAGTCCTTCCCCTGGATGAACGACATGCAGGCCCGCTATGGCGAACGGGGTCTGCAGGTCGTGGCCGTCAACCTGGATGCCAAGCGCGCGGATGGGGAGAAGTTCCTCGCGCAGGTGCCGGCCTCCTTCCCGGTGGGCTTCGACCCGACGGGTGAGACCGCACGGCGCTACGCCCTCAAGGGCATGCCCAGTTCGGTGCTGATCGGGCCGGACGGCCGGGTCGTACGGGTGCACGAAGGGTTTCGGCCCGAACAACGGCAAGCGCTCGAAGCGGCCATCGTGGCGGCGCTGCCGCCGGTGCGCTGACGGGACGTCCTGACTCACCCCCAGGCAGACCGCACGGCACACGATTTCGCGCACGACACACGACACACAACACAGAGCACTGCTCAAGGCTCCGGGGAACAACATGAAACTCGTGTCGATTTCGGCGTTGCTGGTCCTGATCCTCGCCGGCTGTTCGGCGTTCACGCCGCCGCAGCCCTGGGAGAAGGGCGCGCTGGCCAAGCCGGCGATGTCCATGGGTGGCGACGCCCTGGAGCAACGCAACGCGTTGCACATCTACGCCAGCAAGGAGAACGCCAGCGGCGGCGCCGGGGTGGGCGGGGGTGGCTGTGGCTGCAACTGAGCGGCTGGCGTGGCGCCGCTTCGGTTCGGTGGTGGCCGCGGCGCTCAGCCTGCCGGGGGTGCTGCCGTCCGTTGCGCGGGCGGAGACCGCGCCCGACAAGGGCTCGGTGTCACTCAAGTACCTGTACTACAAGGACTTTCAAGAGACGAAGGCCACGTACCCGAACGAGCCACGGCCGACCGGCGAGCGCTTCGACCGCATCACCGTCAAGGCCCCCTCGGTGCAGGTCATGGCGCCGGTCGGCAGCGACTGGACCCTCGAAGCCGGTGGCACCGTGGATGACGTGTCGGGCGCGACGCCTCGCTACTACAGCTCCGTCTCGGGCGCGACGCAGGCCCCGGGCGGAATGAAGGATCGGCGTGAAGCCGGTGACGTCAAGGTCACCCGCCACTTCCACCGCGGCGCCGTGGCGGTCGGCGTCGCCCGTTCCCACGAGAACGACTATGACTCCAACGCCGCAGCGCTGGAGGGCCGCGTGTCCAGCGAGGACAACAACACCACCTGGCATGCGGGTGTCGGCGTCGCGCGCGACAAGATCGGCTCCAGCAACGACCCGTCGCTCGCGGCCAGGCGCCGGACGAACGAAGCCATGGTGGGAATGACCCGGGTGCTGAGCACCAATGACGTGGTGCAACTGAACGTTGCCTACCGCCACGGCCGTGGTCATTTCAACGATCCCTACAAGTCGGGCGACCGCCGGCCGGACCTGCGGCGCCAGGGCACCGTGCTGGCGCGCTGGAACCACCATGTGCCGTCGCTCGGCAGCACGGTGCGCGGCAGCTACCGCTTCTACAAGGACAGCTTCGGCGTCACCGGCCACACCGCCGAGGCGGTCTGGGTTCAGCCGGTGGCCGACCTCTGGTCGCTGGCCCCTTCGCTGCGCTACCACTCACAGGGAGCGGCGCGCTTCTATTGCGATCCGTCCCCGGATCCGACCGTCTTCCCGGCCTGTCCGGGCACGCCGGTCTACAGCACCACCGACCACCGCATGTCGGCCTTCGGGGCGTTCACCCTCGGCGTGAAGGTGGCCGTGCAGCTGCACGACTGGACGGGCGACCTGAAGTACGAGCGCTACACGCAGAAATCCGACTGGCGGCTGGGCGGCAAGGGCTCGCCGGGTGTCGACACCCTGCATGCCGACATCGTGCAGGTGGGCGTGAGCAAGGCGTTTTGAACTCGCCGGCCCGTCCGCATCCGCCGCACCCCGGTGCGCCTGACCATGGCTTCGAGTTCCAGGCCATGGGAACGGTGTGTCAGCTGCGCTTGTGCGGCGTCGAGGCCGACGCCGCCGAATCGGCGGCCCGGCGCGCGATCGACGAGGTGCGCCGGATCGAGGCGAAGTACTCCCGCTATCGCCCCGACAGCATCGTCTCGCGCATCAATGCGGCGGCCGGCAGCGGTCGTCCTGTTGCGGTGGACGTGGAGACCGCCGGCCTGCTCGGCTTTGCCGCCCAGTTGTTCGACGCCAGCGCCGGCCTCTTCGACATCACCTCCGGCATCCTGCGCCGGGTGTGGGACTTCAAGGCAGCGCGGGTGCCGGCCCCGGATGCGGTGCGGGCGCTGCTGCCCTTGATCGGCTGGCGTCAGGTGGGCTGGGACGGTGCGTCGGTGTCACTCGCGCGTGCGGGCATGGAGCTCGACTTCGGCGGCTTCGGCAAGGAGTACGCCGCAGATCGCGCGGCCACCGTGCTGCGCGAGGCCGGGGTGCCCGGCGGTACGGTGAACCTGGGCGGGGACGTATGCCTGATCGGCCCGGCCGCCGATGGCTCGCCCTGGCGCCTGGGCATCGCCCATCCTCGTGAGCCGGGCGGCGTGATCGCGTCCATTGAGCTCACCCACGGCGCCCTCGCCACGAGCGGCGACTACGAGCGTGCGTTCGTCGAAGGCGGACGCCGCTACTGCCACATCCTGAACCCGCACACCGGCTGGCCGGTGTCGCATTGGCAGTCCGTCAGCGTGGCCGGGCCCACCTGCCTGGCGGCCGGGGCGCTGACGACGATCGCCATGCTGATCGGTGACGGCGCGCACGACTTCCTGCGCGAGCAGGGCGTGGACTTCCTGACCATCGACGGCGAAGGTGCAATCCACCGGGAGAGCGGCACCGTGCCCGCCTGAGATGGGGCGGCCGTGCGGCCGCCCGGTCCGCGGCCCGCGTCGATGACGGCGGGCCGCGAGGTCTTCAGCGTGCCACGGCGCGCATGCGTGGCATGCCGGTCATCGGGGCGATGGTTGCCGTGCGGCGGGTCGTGGCGCCCGAAGACAACGGGCCCGCGCTCGCCGGGATGCCGCCGTTGAGCACTTCGACCCCATAGCCGGCCTGCGTTCCGGAGATGCGGGCCACCTCGACGCCATTGGCCGTGATGGACACCGTGCCGCTGCCGGTGGCGCCCGTGGTGCCGTTGAACTCGAAGGCCACGAAACCGTTGAAGACGTAAGTCACGCCGCCGCGGGTGAAGGTGTAGGCGCTGAAGTCCTGGCGCATGCGGGTGGCCATTCCGCCAACTTCGTCGAAGCGGGTGGAGACACTGCCGCTGACGGCGGTGGAGGCGAGGCCCGAGTCCACTTGCGCGAAGCTGAAGCCGCTCGCCGGGATGAAGCGCATGTTGGTGGTCTCGGTCGTGCCGACGAGGCTGCCGTCGAACTCGATGCGGGCCTGCCCGTTGGTCCGGATCGACTGGGCGTCGCCGTTCGGGTCCGTGCCCTGGTGCACGAAGTCCGTCACCGTGGCGTCCGCACTGCCGGTGCGCAGGGCGGTGTCGTTCATGGTGTAGGTGACGCTGCTCGCGCCATCGAACACCGCGCCATCGGTGCCACAGGTGCTGAAGCGGGCCGCAAGCGCATGGGTGCCGAAGGGCAGGGTCTGACCCGGAGCCGGGAGGGCGCCGCCGTCCAGGGTGGCGGTCACCGAGCCGGTGCTGCAGACCTCGGCCGCAGGCAACACGATGAAGTCCTCGTCGGTGACGCTGAGCGGCGCCGTGACGGCCATCAGGCCCGTGCTCCACTCGCCGAAGAGACGCAGCACGCGTTCGGTCTGGTCGCTGGTGCCCGCATTGACCGTCAGGACCGCCGCCTCGCTCGGGGTGCTGCCATGCGCGTTGCTCACCACGACGCGGAACGCGGCGAGGTGGTCCGATGCGGCGATGGCATTGAGCGTGTACGTCGACCCGGTCGCTTGTGCGATGTCCACACCGTTGCGTTGCCAGCGGTAGGTCAGCGGTCCGCTGCCGGTGGCGGCCACCGAGAAGGTGACGGAATCGCCCACCGAGGCCACCCGGCCGACGGGTCCTGCCACGATGACCGGTGGCGAGGTCGATGACACCACCGTCAGCTGGGCCCCGCCGCTGGTGGCCGTGCCGGCGGTGTTCCGCACCACCACGCTGTACACCGCGCCGTTGTCGGCATCGCTCGCGGTGATCGACAGCAGCGGTTGCGTCGCGCCCGCGATGTCGATGCCATTGCGTCGCCATTGGTAGGCGAGGGGGTTGCTGCCCGTTGCGCTGACCGTGAAGACCGCTGCGGCGCCTGCGTTCACGGTGAGGGGCCGCGGTTGCAGCAGGATGGCGGGAGCGACCGGGGTGGTGCTGACCGTCAGCGTCGCGCCGGTGCTCGTCACGGTGCCCGCCACGTTGGTCGCGGTGACCGTGAAGACGGCACCGTCATCCGTCGCCAGCGCAGGGCCGACGAAGAGCACGCTGCTGACCGCGCCGTCGATGGGCTGGCCGTTGCGGCGCCATTGGTACTGCATGGGTTGGGTGCCCTCGACCACCGCGGTGAAGAACGCGTAGCCGTCCACCTCGATGGTGGTGTTGCGGGGGTTCTGCAGCAGGCGGGGGGCGAGCTTGCCCGGCGTGCCGGCGTTGGCCGCGCCGAGCTTCATGCAGGCCGGCATGGTCATGTCGGTCGCGCCGACGGCCACGTCATGCACGGTGGTGACGCGGTCCAGCGTGGCCGCCCAGACGGCCGTCGTGGAGTTCCTGCGCACCTGCATGCGGAAGCGGCCCTCGGCATCGGTGATGGCGCTGGTCAGGCCCGAATAGTCGACCCCGCTTCCGCTCACCTGCACGCGGCCAGCCGGCTTGCCGGCTTCGTCGACGACGCAGCCATCGAGCCACACGGTGTCGGCGACCATGTCGGCGTTCCAGTAGCTGAAGTGGCTCACCGTGCCTTCGTAGTACGGCTCGCCGTCACCGGTCTTGAGGGTGGCGCTCCCTTCCTGCGTCCAGAAGCCCGTGGTCTCGTCGAAGTGGAACAGGGGCACGGTGGCCGGCGGGTTGGGCGAGCGGGTCGACAAGGGAATCCGCACCGTGGCAGTTTGATTGGGCGCCAGGTCCAGGCGGCGGCCGTTGGCATCGCGAAGGTCCACCTTGACCGCGCCGAAACTCTCGATCGAGCGCACCTCGCCGGATTGTTCCGTGGTGAAGGCGCCTGGCATGCGTCCGGGGTCGCTCGCGGGATCGATGTCCGTGAGGCTCGCCGACACCGTGCCCGACACCGGAGCGCCCGTCTCGGCGTCCACCAGCGCGCCGGCCGGCAACATGACCTGGGCGGGCGAACCGGCCAGGGTCAAGGTGGTCGCGACGCTGGCGTCGATTGCCCGGGCAGGGGCCAGCTTGACGAGGCGCACGCGCAGTTCGGCGGTGTCACCCTGCGACACTGCGACGCGTGCGACGTTGGCGCCGTGACCGGCCGCCTCCACCTTGACACTGGCCGTCGCGGAGGCGGGCAGACCGTCCAGGACGAACTGGCCGTCCGGACCCGTCCGGACGCTGCGGTCGCCGACACTCACGCTGGCGTTCGGGAGCGGTTCGTCCGTGTCGGTCTGGACCACCTGGCCCGTGATGCGTCCGCCGCCTGACGGCTCCTGGGTGGGCGGGGCGTCGTCGCCCCCGCAGGCGGCAAAGAAGGCGGCGCTGGCGGCGAGCGCCAGCCAGGAGAGGCATCGTTTCATTTCGGCTTTCCGTGAGGAGTCATGGGAAGGTGCGGCGCAGCGCCGGGTGCGGGGCGAGCTCGGGCAGGCGCCGCGGGCTGGCCGTGCGTCGATTCATGCGTACTTGACGATTGCCGTGCGGCCGAGGGCGCGCATCAGCTTGATCCATCCACTGCTGTCCAGGTGCGGCTGAACGGTGTCGAGCACGGCCTGGAAGGCGTCCGGCGCCATGCGGGCCTGCAGGCCGCTCATGAAGCCCGCCCGCTCGGCGGGGGACAAGGCCGGCACCATCCACCGCGCCATGCGCAGGTGCTCGGCCGGTGCCAGCGTGTCGAGCAGCCGACACTGGACCTCCCGCAGGTCGTCGTCGGCATAGTGCGACCACAGCACCGCGTTGTTCGAGGTTTCCTCGACGTGCATGTGCTGGTGGTTCTCGGCGATGAAGAGTGCGAGATGGCGGTAGAGCCGCTGCGCCAGCGTGCCGCGTGATTCCGGGCGCGCAGCGCGCAGCGCGAGGGCCTGGTTGTGCAGGACCTCGATGCTCTCGATGTGGGTGTCGTGGTCCTCGGCGGTGCGACTGGCTCCCGTGGGCATCTGCGATTCGATGGCCGGATGGATGAACTCGTTCTCGTGGCGGATGTGCGCGGTGCAGAAGTGCAGCAGTTCGTCGAGCTGCACCAGCGCCTGGTGCATGTCCTCGTCGTCGAAGACGTCGATGCGACCCACGCGCAGGAGGGTGTCGGCCATGAAGTTGCGCATGGCCTTGTGGATGGGCATGTACAGGTCCACGCGCGAGGCGTTGACGGTGGCGGCGGGACGGGGGGCGAGCGTCGTGTTCATGCGGATCTCCTCTCCTGCAAGCCGCATCGGTCGCGGCAAGGTGGGGAGTGTTCCGGATGCGTGGCGCGGCCGCATCCCCCAAAGGGCCGGTCGGTTGCGGTCTCGACCCCCACGTAAGGGGGTGAGCCCGGCGCCGGAGGCGGGCAGGGTCAGTCGTGCCGGCGGCGCGGCGGGGTGGTGGGCAGCCACCACAGCCACGCGGCCACGGCCAGGCATGCCGTTCCCGGCAACCAACGCCACGGCTCCGGCAGTACCCACCAGGCACCGGCCGAGCTGATCGACATCATGACGGTGGCGACCTGCTTGGCCCGCAGCGGCACGGCGCGGTGCTCACGCCATTCGCGCGTCACCGGACCGAAGTGCGGGTGCGAGAGCAGCCACCGCTCCCAGCGCGGGCTGCCGTTGGAAAAGCAGAAGGCAGCCACCAGCACGAACGGCGCCGTGGGCAGCAGAGGCAGGAACAGGCCGACGAAACCGAGCACCATCGCGGACCAGCCGGCGACGAGCCACAGGTGCCTCGCCCAGGCCGGGCGCAGCGTGGAGGGAGGCGGCGAGTCGGACTCCTGCGTCATGGGCCTTCACCAGGCCTTGGGCGTGACGCGGGGCCCGCCCAGCCGGGAGGTGTCGAGGTAGGCGGTGCGGTAGACCTCGAAGGGCATGGAGTCTGCGGCCTCGATGGCGGCCTGCTCCTCGATGGAGGTACGCGCGATGGCGGCCAGCCGTGCAGCTTCGGCTTCGGGAAAGGGCAGCGCCGTGAGGTGGGCCTTGACCTGCGACGACCGCTGGCGCGCGAAGTCGGTGAAGGAGCCCGCGTGCTCGGCGGTCATCGCTTCAAGCACCCGAGCCGATGGCAGCGAGGCGGGGTCGCGGAGCGCGGTCCGCGCGGCCTGGACGGCCTCGGCATGGCCCGTGGTTCGCAACGACTCGTCGAGCGCCTGGGCGAGCGGCGCACAGGCGTCGATCACTTCCTCGGCCCACTCGAGCAGCGTGACCTCGGCGCCGCCCCGCTCGAGCCGCAGGCCGGGCTCGCGCCCGCGGGCCGCGGTACGGTGCTGGTTGCGGGCGAGGGTGGCAATCTCCTCCGGTGTGTCCGGCGGGCTGTCGCTGAGCAGGCAATGCAGCAGGAAGACATCGAGGAAGCGCATGGTGGACGCCGCGATCCCGACGGGGACGAAGGGGTCGAGGTCCATGCAGCGCACTTCGACGTACTCCACACCACGCTCGCGCAAGGCGTGTAGGGGGCGCTCGCCGGAGAAGATGGTGCGCTTCGGGCGGATGGTGCCGTAGAACTCGTTCTCGATCTGCAGCAGGCTCGTGGCGAGCTGGTTGTACTCGCCAGCCGGGTTGCGCACGCCGATCGATTCGTAGGCCGGGTACGGTCGGGTGAGGGCGTCCTGCAGCGATGCGGCGTAGCCTTCGAGTCCGTTGTAGCTCACCGACAGCGAGGATTGCGCATCGCTCTGGTAACCCAGGCGCCCCATGCGCAGCGACGTGCCGTGGGGCATGTGCAACGACCGGCCCGCCAGGTCCTGCAATTCATGTTCGCGTCCGGCCACGAAGCTGCTGCACACCGCCGGCGACGCGCCGAAGAGGTAGAGCAGCAGGAAGGAATGGCGACGGAAGTTCCGGATGAGCGAGAAGTAGCCGTCGTTGGTGATGCCCGGCATCGACCAGTTGTAGTGGATGCCCGAGATGGTCTGCATGCGGCGGCCGTAGCGGTGCCCGAGCCCCATGCGGTAGACGCTCTTGGCCTTTCCGACGTTGGACGATCCGTAGCGGCCGAGCGGGATGGTCTCGTCCACCGGCAGGCCGCACGGCATGCTGGCGACCCAGAGCATCTCGTCGCCGATCGCCCGGTAGACGAACTGGTGGATGCGGGTGAGCTCGTCCACCACCCCGTCCACGCCGGCATGCACCCCGGTCACCAGCTCGATCTGCGATTCGCTGAAATCGGTGGTGATGTTGGGATTGGTGAGGGCCGACCCCAGTGCGGCGGGGTGGGGGGTCAGTGCCAGGCCGCCGTCGGGCAGCGCGCGCAGGCTCTCCTTCTCCACTCCGCGCCGGATCGCGGCGAGTGCGTCCGGGGTCAGTGCGCGGAGGCCTTGTTGCAGACTGCTCACGCAGGTCTCCTGGATTCGTTGTCGGGGGGCGAAAGGTAGCAGACCCGGCAGAACCGTGCTGTGAGGTGCATCATCTCCCGCCGCGTACGGCCGGATTGTCGCGCGTTCCCGAGTGAGGGCCCGGAAACGTGCTTGCCTGGCGCCGCTTGGGCCGCCGGGCGCCCTACTGGGGCATCAAACCGGGGGGCAGCACGGCACCGGGCTCGGCCTCCGGTTCGGTGGTCCCAGTCAGCCTCGCCTCGGTCGCGGCCGCCCGCCCCACCTCGGTGGCCGCTGCCAGGCCAGCTGCCACGGTCGACGCTGCCACCGCCACCGCACCCGTGAGGACCTCGGCGGGAGAGGGCTGCTGCGACGGGGCCAGCGACGGTTCCGACGCTGGCCCCTGCAGGGGTGCAGGCGCGGCCACGGGCCGGTGGGGTGCTGCGGCGCTCGCTCCGGCGGTCGATGGGGCGGCGGGTTGGGCTGCCGCCACGGCCGCGGCGGGAAGCAGCGCCCGGTTCAGGCGCGGCCTGAGCCAGCTGCCGACCGTGCGATGCCGCTTCTCGAAGGCCTGGTAGACCAGCCAGGCGATCCCGTGGGCCAGCGCCACGGCGATCGCGACGGCTGCGGCCTTCGGGATGGCCGTGTCACGCGTGGCCTCGAACACCAGCACCAGCACGGTGTTGTGCACCAGGTACAGGCTGTAGCTGTACGAGGCGAGGAACGAGGACAGCTTGGCCGGCACCTTCCATGCGGTGGTGGCGCGATTGAGCCGCAGGAAAACGCCCAGGAAGATGACGACGATCAGGAAGGCCGTCTGCAGGTCGTAGGGATCGAAGGGAATCTTCACCATGCGCCCGGCGAGCGCGACGACCCCGAAGCCGGTCAGCCACAGCCACAGACTGCGCGAACGCGCGACGGGGGTGTCGCGCCCGGCCCGCACGACGATGAAGCCCGCGACCCCGCCCAGGATCCAGATGAGCGAGAGCGCCTTGCCGGCACCGTCAGCGGCGTTCCATACCAGCACCGGCAGGCTGACCAGCGCGAGCAGCAGCGCCCAGTGGCGGCGGATCGGCTCCTTCAGCAGCAGCACGTAGACGAGCAGGCCCGCGGCCACGTACAACCAGAACTCGATGGCAACCGTCCAGTAGGGCTCGGCGGTGTTGTACGGGCGAATTCGCCATGGGACGTCCATGCCGACGATGCTCAGCGCTTGGAAGACGGGGTAGTCGAACAGCAGCAGGAGGTTGCCGGCCAGTGCGATGAAACCGGTGTTGAGCCCGTCGCCGCCCATGCGGCTTTCAATGACCGTGGCGTTCAGCAGCGCGATCATCAGCATGACGGGCACGAGCGGCGTCAGGATGCGCGCCATCCGGTCGGCGAGAAAGTTGGGGAGGTGAGGGCCCGGTTTCTGGGAGCGAATCAGGAGCGATTGCGTGATGAGAAAGCCGGACAGGATGAACAGGAAGGTGACCGCCAGCCCCCGCCCCCAGAAGTGCAGCTCGTTGTTGAAGAACACCAGGATGACGTGGGACAGCACCACGAGGTTGGAGGCCAACGCACGCAGGCCGTCCATGTAGGCGGTGGCGGCCTCCGACGTGCGGAGGGAACGTGCCGGTGGCTGCCCGGCGGCGGGAACGGAGTCAGACTTCATCTCACGGTCCTTGTGAAGGGTTGGGGGTGGACGCGCGCAGGCGCATCAACGGCCGTCGGGCACCACGGTCCGCAGGGCTTCGTGGAAGCGCTCGTACCCCTTGGCATTGAGGTGCAGGCGGTCCTTGCCGAAGTAGGTCGCCTCCGGGCTGCCATCTGCCGCGGTGAACCAGGGTTGCAGGTCCAGCAGGGTGACGTTCGGCCTGGCGGCGGCAATGCGGCGAATGTGGCCGTTGAGGGCGTCGAAGTCGCCCGGTTTCACGGGCGCGGCCGGGTTGGCGCGCGGTGTGAGGGTGCACAGAACGACGGGCAGCTTGGGATCCTGCGCGGCTGCTGCATCCAGCACGCGCTCGATGTTGCGGGCGGTCTGCCGCGGGTCCTGGTGCGCGCTGAGGTCGTTGCCGCCGATCAGGAGCACGATGCGGCTCGGCTTCAGGTCGAGCACATCCTCCTGGAATCGGAACACCAGGCCGCGACTGGTGTCGCCGCCCACGCCGCGGTTGGCCACGACGGCGGGCGCCAGATCCTGTTCGGCGGATTTCCAGCCTCCAAGCAGGGAGTCGCCGGCAAGCACCAGCGCGCCCTGCTTGCGTTCCCGCTCTTTCCAGAACCGCTTGCGGTCTTCTGTCATCCAGCCGAATACCCGGATGGCCCCTTCGCCCGGCCAGGCCTTGGCGTCGGCCGGGTAGGGCGTCGGCGCATCGGCTGCGAGCGTCGGTGTGGCAGAGCCGGCCAATACGACCAGAAAAAATGCGATGAGTGTCGGTACAAATGGCCGCATAAGATGAGGTTGCTGGATGTTTCGAAGAATTGGCGGAAACCCTAGCAAGACCGCTGCCAAGACGCCCGGGATGAGACCGCGTGCCCCGCACCTCGCCGGGGCCGTCGCAGGGATCAGCGGCAGGTGGCCCTCTCGGCAAACCGGTGCGCTGCGGCGCATGCCGAGGGATCGGCGCACGTCAGTTGCGCTCAGGCCGCAAGCGAATCGGTTGTGGACAAACGGGTTCGTCATGTGCCCGCCGCGCGTGTGCCGGTTCCGGACTCACGCGCCGCGGACTTTGAAGCCGACTGACAAGCAGCCGGGCCGGTGCGGGGAGTGTCGCGGGCAGCGCCCAGCGTGCAGCCGCCCGGGATGCCGTGGCTGCGCGCGCTCAGAGCGAGCCGAACGCCGCCTTGCGCCGGGCGGTGTACGCCCACCACGGTGCGGGCGCCGCGCCGGCCATGAAATCGGTGGCCGCCATGAAGGTGTCGAGGACGCAAGGGTCCTGGCGATGCCCGGTGACTTGGCACAGTTCGCGGTACAGGGCGTAGGCATCCTTGCCCCGCAGCTCGCGGGGATGCTGGATGCCGAGGCGGCGCAAGGCGTCGGCCAGTGCAGGCCCGATGTTGGGCAACTGTTCCAGGCGCTCGCAGTGGTCTGGCGAGTGCGCCTTCGGGGCCTTGATCGCCGCCATGGCGCTACATGAACGCCGAGTTGCGAATGAGGCCGACCGCCAGTCCTTCGAGTTCGAAGTCGGTCGCGTCGGGCGGGACCACGATGGGCTCGAACTCCGGGTTCTCCGGGAGGAGTTCGATTCCGCCGCGGGTGCGCTTGAAACGCTTCACGGTGACGTCGTCGCCCAGCCGGGCCACGACGATCTGGCCGTTCTTCGCTTCCTTGGTTTTCTGGACCGCGAGCAAGTCGCCGTCGAGGATGCCGGCGTCGCGCATGCTCATGCCGCGCACCTTGAGGAGGTAGTCGGGCCGGCGCGAGAACATGCTGGCTTCCATGAGGAAGGTCTGGTCGATGTGTTGCTCGGCCAGGATGGGGCTGCCGGCAGCGACCCGACCCACCAGCGGGAGCGACAGCTGCGCGAGGCTCGGCAGGGGCAGGGTGTACTGGCGGCCCCGCGTGTCATTGAGGGCGCGCAGTGTGTCAGACTTCAAGCGGATGCCGCGCGAGGTGCCCCCGACGAGCTCGATCATGCCCTTGCGCGCCAGCGCCTGCAGATGCTCCTCGGCCGCGTTGGCGGACCGAAAGCCGAGCTCGGCGGCGATCTCGGCGCGGGTCGGAGGGGCGCCGGTGCGCTCGATGGCGCTCTGCACCAGATCGAGAATCTGCTGCTGGCGGTCGGTGAGTTTCGGGACGTCTTGCATGGCCATCCTTGTGGTGTTCTTCGGCAGCTGAACGTTCATCCAGTGGCTGTATTTTTATCCAGCTGAATCAAAAATGCAAAACGTCAATTCGACCGTGGTGGTGCTCGGCACCGGCGGCACCATCGCGGGGACGAGCCCGCCCGGTGCCGACGAGCGTAATTACCGGGCGGCGCAGCTCTCGGTGGCCGCGCTGCTGGAGGCCGTGCCGGGGCTGCCGGCCGGCCTCGTGTGCGAGCAGGTCGCCCAGGTCGACAGCAAGGACATGGGCCACGCCGTGTGGTTGCAGCTGGCGCAGCGGGTCTCGGTTCACCTGGCGTCCTCTCAGGTCGGCGGCGTGGTGGTGACCCACGGGACCGACACGCTCGAGGAAACGGCCTTCTTCCTGCAACGCGTGCTGGCCCCGGCCAAACCGGTGGTGTTCACCGCCGCCATGCGCCCGGCCACGGCGGCCGAGCCGGACGGGCCCGGCAACCTGCGGGACGCGGTGGCATTGGCGGCCGATGCGAGTGCGCACGGCGTGCTCGTCGTCATGGGCGGCGTGGTGTTCGGGCCGCGTGACGTGCGCAAGGCTCACCCGACGCGCCTCGATGCCTTCTCGAGCGGCTCGGCCGGGCCGCTCGGGCAGTTGCGGGACGGGAAGGTGTCGTGGCGGCGCGAGGTGCCCCGGGAGGTGGCCCTCGGTCTCGACTGGCTGCCGGCGAACCCGTCCGACTGGCCGCGTGTCGACCTGGTGGTGAGCCATGCCGGCGTGGACGGCGCCCTGGTGGATGCGCTGTGCGGGATCGGCACGCGCGGCATCGTGGCAGTGGGCACCGGCAATGGCACGCTGCACGAGGCGCTGGAGGCTGCCCTGCTCAGGGCGCAGTCGAAGGGGGTGGCGGTACGCCGGGCGACCCGCTGCCGGGACGGCGCGATGGTGCCTCGATCGAGCGACCCGTTTCCTGACGTGGGCGATCTCACGCCGGCCAAGGCGCGCATCGAGCTCATGCTGGAGCTGATGCGGTCGACCGGGTGAGCAGGGCGTTGCTGGCGGCCCCGATGAGGGAGCCGCCGGAGACGATCAGACGACCGTCAGCGTGACGTCGATGTTGCCGCGGGTGGCGTTCGAGTACGGGCACACCTGGTGGGCGGCTTGCACGATCTGCTCGGCGACGGCGCGCTCGACGCCGGGGATGGACACCTTCAAGGCAGCCTGGATGCTGAAGCCGGCCGGAATCGGGCCGATGCCCACGTCCGCGGTGATCGACGTCTCGGCCGGGAGGGCGATCTTCATCTTGCCGGCGACGACCTTCATCGCGCCGATGAAGCAGGCCGAATAGCCCGCTGCGAACAACTGCTCAGGGTTGGTCCCCACGGCGCCATTGCCGCCCAGTTCCTTGGGCGTGGTCAGCTTCACGTCGAGCACGCCGTCGGACGAACGTGACGTGCCTTCACGGCCGCCGGTGGAGGTGGCGGTGGCGGTGTACAGGACTTTTTCGAGGCTCATGGTCGTTCCTTTGAGAGGGGCAGCAGGGCCGAGTCGACAGGCTCGGCAGCGTCCGGCATGTCGAACGCATGGGCGGACTTTATCAAATCGAATGCAATTCAATTGTTCGCAATGAAATCGCCATGCGCGACGAGGGGACATGGGCCAAAAAAGGATGCCCGCGGACCCGCGTTTGGCCTGGATCAAGCGGCCTGCCGCCGAGTTGAGCCGAACCGCTCAAGTCGCCGGCGGTTTCGGCCGATGTGGACCCCATGGTGCGAACGGAGCCGACGGCTCCCGCACGGGACACTCCAGGACTGAGCATGAGACGTTGGGTTGGGAAACTGAAGATGTGGCAGAAGTTCGCCGTGCTGGGGCTGCTGGCCTTGGCCATGGTGGTGCCTGCCGCGAGCATGGTGGTGTGGACGATCTCGGGCCTCACCCGCAGCTATGACGCACAACTGGCCGGCATGAAGCCGGCCGCCGACGTGCTGACGTTGGTGCAGCTGACCCAGCAGCACCGCGGCCTCACCGCGGCCGTGCTCGGCGGCGATGCCGCCCGTGCGGGCGCCCGCGCCGAGAAGCAGCAGCAGGTCGACGCCGCCCTGAAGCAGTTGCACGCGAGCCTCGCACCGTACCAGACCCGGCGGCTGGTGAACCGCTTCAACGCCGTGCAGGCCGACTGGCAGAAGCTCGCCACCGCCGTGGCTTCCGGCGGCGGCGTGACGCCACCGGCGAGCTTCAAGGCGCACACTGCCCTGATCGCCGAGCAACTCGACCTGCTCGAAGACGTCAACGAGGCATCGACGCTGGCCATGAGCTCGACGCCGGAAGTGCATGCATTGACGAAGGCGGTGCTCGGCGAGCTCCCCGTGATGACCGAAATGCTGGCCACGGTGCGTGGCAGCGCGTCGGCCCATGTCGCCCAGGGCAGCCTGGCGCCGGAAGACCGGCTGCGCCTGGCGATGCTGGTCGAGCAGGCCAGCCGCACCGCGGCCCGTGCCCATGTCGCCTTCGCGAAGGTGGCCGACGGCGGATTCGGCCCGGCCGACAAACCCCTGCTGGCGGCCATCGAAGCGTCGGAAGCGGCGTCGCGCGAGGCCCTCGCCTTCACCGAGAAATCAGTGCTCGCCGCCGAATCGTTCACCGTCTCGTCTGCCGATTACTTCGCCCAGATGACGCGCCACATCGACGCACAATTCGCGCTGAACAACGTGGCCTTCGAGCGCCTGCGCGACCGCATCGCCGCGGATGGCGACAACGCCCGCATGTGGGGTGGCCTGCTGGGTCTCGTGCTGTTCGCCGGCAGCACGCTCGGCCTGTGGGTGATCGTGACGGTGACCCACACCACCTCCCGGTCGGTGCGCAGCGCACTGGCTGCGACCGAGGCGCTCGCCCGAGGCAATCTGTCCCACGACGTGCGGGTGGACACCGAAGACGAGATCGGACTCATGCTGCGTGAACTGGGCCGCTCCATGCACCAGCTTGCCGGCGTCGTGCAGAGCATCAAGGCGTCGAGCGACTCCATCGCCACCGGCTCCGACCAGATCGCCGCCGGCAACGCCGACCTCAGTCAGCGCACCGAGCAACAGGCCGCAAACCTCCAGCGCACCGCCGCGTCGATGCAGCAGATTTCCGAGACGGTGCGGGCGAATGCGCAGAATGCCCATGCCGCTGCTGAACTGGCCGGCTCGGCCAGCAGCGTGGCATCGCGCGGCGGCGAGGTGATGGCCCAGGTGGTGGCCACCATGGGTGACATCGCCAGCCGTTCGCATCGCATCGGCGACATCATCGGCGTGATCGACGGCATCGCCTTCCAGACCAACATCCTTGCCCTGAACGCAGCGGTGGAGGCGGCGCGCGCCGGCGAACAAGGGCGCGGCTTCGCGGTCGTCGCCGCCGAAGTGCGCAGCCTGGCCCAGCGAAGCGCCCAGGCGGCCCGCGAGATCAAGACGCTGATCGGTGCCAGCGTCGAGAAGGTCGAGGAAGGCTCGCGCCTCGTCGACAACGCCGGCAAGACCATGACGGACATCGTGAACCAGGTGCGCCGCGTCAGTGACCTGATCGGAGAGATCGGCAACTCCACCGACGAGCAGACCGCCGGCATTGGTCACGTGAGCCACGCAGTGGCCGAGCTGGACCAGGTGACACAGCAGAACGCTGCCCTCGTCGAGGAGTCTGCTGCCGCGGCCGAAAGCCTCAGGCAGCAAGCCGACCTGCTGGTCGACGCCGTCGGGTCATTCAAGCTCGCCTGAGCCGGACCGTGCGCGGATGGCCGGTCGTCAAGTCGACCGGCCGTTCGTTCATCCCGCCGACAGCGCGTCGAGCGCCTCGGTGAGCTCCAGCCAGCGCGACTCGGCCGCCTGCGTCTCCGCTTCGATCTGCTTGAGTCGCTTGCCCTGCTCCACGCGTTGGGCCGGGCTCAGGTCCGGGCTTGCCGCGGCGGCCTCGATGTTGGCCTTTTCCGCACCCAGGGTCTCGATCCGGCGCTCGACGGTCGCGAGCTCCGTCTTCAACGGCTTGGCCTGCTCGGCCAGCTTCTGGCGCTGCTGGGCGTTGGCCTTGCGGTCTTCCTTGACGATCGGCGAGGGGGCCGCCGCCACCGCAGCCGCAGCGGAAGCCGCGGCCTTCTGAGCCTTGACCTTGGCGGAGCCCGCCTCGCGGGCGGCCTTGGCCATCTCGCGGGACGTGTCGAGCAACCACTTCTGGTAGTCGTCGAGGTCGCCGTCGAACGGCTTGACCGCGCCACCGCTCACCAGCCAGAACTCATCGCACACCTCACGCAGCAGGGCCCGGTCGTGGCTCACCAGCATGACGGTGCCCTCGAACTCGTTGAGCGCCATGCTGAGGGCTTCGCGGGTGGTGAGGTCCAGGTGGTTGGTCGGCTCGTCCATCAGCAGCAGGTTGGGGCGCTGCCACACGAGCATCGCCAGCACCAGCCGCGCCTTCTCACCGCCGCTGAGCGACCCCACCGCCTGCGTGACCATTTCGCCCACGAAGCGGAACGAGCCCAGGAAGTCGCGCAGCTCCTGTTCGCGTCCGGCCGGGCCGACGTCGCGCGCCAGGCGCACCATGTGCATCAGCGGGCCGTCGTCGAGCTGCAGCACGTCGAGCTCCTGCTGGGCGAAATAGCCGATCGACAGGCCCTTGCCCTCGGTGACTTCGCCGTGGATCAGCGGAATCTCCTTGGCGATGGTCTTCACGAGCGTCGACTTGCCCTGGCCGTTCGCGCCCAGGATGCCGATGCGCTGGCCGGCCAGCACCGACCGGTTGATGTGGCTCACGATGGGGATGCCGGCGTAGCCGCACGACACGTCGGAGAACGCCAGCATCGGGTTCGGCAGGCTCTGCGGTTCGCGGAACTCGAACTGGAAATCGCTGCTCGTGAGCACCGGCCCCAGCTTTTCCATGCGAGCCAGCGCCTTGACCCGGCTCTGCGCCTGCTTGGCCTTGCTTGCCTTGGCCTTGAACCGGTCGATGAACTTCTGCAGGTGCGCCATGCGCTCCTGCTGCTTGGCGAAGTTGGCCTGCGCCTGCATCAGCCGCTCGGCCCGCATCTCCTCGAACGCGGTGTAGTTGCCGGTGTAGCGGGTGAGCCGCGTCTCGTCCAGGTGCACCGTCACGCGGGTGATGGCGTCGAGGAACTCGCGGTCGTGGCTGATGACGATCATCGTGCCTTCGTAGCGCTGCAACCAGGCTTCCAGCCAGACCAGGGCGTCCAGGTCCAGGTGGTTGGTCGGTTCGTCGAGCAGCATCAGGTCGGCTGGGCACATCAGCGCGCGCGCCAGCTGAAGGCGCATGCGCCAGCCGCCGGAGAAGCTGTTCACCGGGTCGTCGACCTGGTCGATGCGAAAGCCGAGGCCCATCAGCAGCGCCTGGGCGCGAGGCCGCGCCTCGAAGCCCCCGGCCTCGCTGATCGCCTGGTGCGCTTCCGCCATGGCGTTGCCATCGTCCGCCGCTTCGGCGGCGGCCAGGGCGGCGTTCGCCTCCATCAGGCGGGTGTCGCCCTCGAGCACGAAGTCGGTCGCCGGCTGGTCGGTCTCGGGCATGGACTGCGCCACCTCGGCCATCCGCCAGCGAGGCGGCATGGCGACGTCGCCCCCGTCCGGTTGCAGGCGCCCCGTCAGCAGGGAAAAGAGCGACGACTTTCCAGCGCCGTTGCGGCCGACGAGGCCGACTTTTTCGCCGGGTTGCAGCGTGACGCTCGCGTCCTGCAGCACGATCTTCGTGCCACGGCGCAGCGTGATGTTCTTGAGGACAATCATGGTGAAATCAAATCGACAGGGCTCGATTCTGACCGACACACCGAATGAGGACATTCCGATGACGCTGGGACTGACGACCAGGCTGCTGCACGCCGACCATTTCAAGGGCGTCGAACACGGTGCGACGCACGAGCCGACGCACACGGCGGTGGCCTTCGGCTACGAGTCCGCCCGCGACCTCGCGGCCGTGTTCCAGGGCGATCGCAGCGGCCATGTCTACGGCCGCCAGGGCAACCCGACCTCGGCGGCGCTGGAGCGCAAGGTCTCGATGCTCGAGGGCGGTACCGGTACGGTGACCTTCGCGACCGGCATGGGTGCGATCGCCGCCGTGCTGCTCTCGTTGCTGCGCCGGGGCGACCATCTGGTGGCCAGTCGCTTTCTCTTCGGCAACACCAGCAGCCTGTTGCAGACGATCGAAAGCCTGGGCTGCGAGGTGACACTCGTCGACGCCACCGAGTCGGGGGCGGTGGCGGCCGCCATCGGGCCGCACACGCGCATGGTGTTCACGGAGACGGTGGCCAACCCGCGCACGCAGGTGGCCGACCTCGCCGGCATCGGCCGCCTGTGCGCAGAACGCGGCATCCTGTTCGTCGTCGACAACACCATGACGACGCCCTACCTGTTCCAGCCTGCCGCCGTGGACGCCGGGCTGGTGGTGAACTCGCTCACCAAGTCGATCAGCGGGCACGGCAACGTGCTGGGCGGTGCCGTCACCGACACCGGGCGCTTCGACTGGAGCCGGTACCCCAACATCCTGCCGCCGTACCGCAAGGGGCCTGCAGCGGGTTGGGGTCTGCTGCAGGTCCGCAAGAAGGGGCTGCGCGACATGGGCGCCACGCTGAGCGGCGAAGCCGCGCACCGCATCTCGACAGGGGCGGAGACGCTCGCCCTGCGCATGGACCGCGCCTGCGACAACGCACTGCGCCTGGCCACCTGGTTGTCGGCGCAACCTGGCGTGGTGCAAGTGCATTACCCCGGCCTCGAGGCACATCCACAGCACGCGCGGGCGCGTGAACTGTTCCGGCAGTTCGGCGCCCTCATGAGCTTCGAGCTGGAGGACCGGCGTGATCCGTTCGCGTTCCTCGATGCGCTCAAGGTGGTCATCAAGTCGAGCCACCTCGGAGACAACCGCACGCTCGCCATTCCGGTGGCCCACACCATCTTCTTCGAGATGGGGCGGGAGCGGCGCGAAGCCATGGGCATCGCCGAATCGCTGATCCGCCTGTCCATCGGCATCGAGGACTACGCCGACCTGCAAGACGATTTCGCCGTGGCGCTGGCCGCCACTGCCTGAGGGCTCGGGCGTGGCCGGCCCGGTCGCGGGGGGCGGGCCTGGCTCAGCGCATCCCGCGCAGCAGACCTTCGCGGGTGACGAGCAGCACCTGGTCGGCGCCAGCGCTGGCCTCGAGCCATGCCACCTCGAGCCGCGGGAACGCTGCCTCGAAGTGCTCGCGCTCGTTGCCGATCTCGAGCACCAGCACCGCGTCGCGGGTCATGTAGCCGGGCGCATCCTTCAGGATGCGGCGCACGAGCCCCATGCCGTCGTCACCTCCGGCCAAGGCCAGCTCCGGCTCGTGGCGGTATTCCGCGGGCAACTGCGCCATGCTGTCGGCGTTCACGTAGGGCGGGTTGCAGACGATCAGGTCGTAGGGGCCGCGCACATTGGCGAAGAGGTCCGACTTGAAGAGTGTGATCCGCTTGGTCAGCTTGTGCTGCTCCACGTTGATGCGGGCCACGGCCAGGGCCTCGTCGGAGACGTCGGAGGCATCGACGGTGATCTCCGGATAGGCCATGGCGGCGATCACGGCCAGGCTGCCATTGCCGGTGCACAGGTCGAGCACGCTGTGGGTCTTGTCGGACAGCCATGCGTCGAGCGTGCCGTCGCCTTCGCCGTCGGCCAGCAGTTCCGCGATGAAGCTGCGCGGAATGATGGTGCGCTGGTCCACATAGAAGGGGACGTTCTGCAACCAGGCCTGCTGGGTGAGGTAGGCGGCCGGCAGGCGGGTGTCGATGCGGCGGGTGATGAGGTCATCCGCCTTGGTGAACTCGGCAGGGGTGATGGCACGTTGCGCCTGCGTCTCGAGCGCGTCCAGCGGCATGCCCAGCACCCACGTGACGAGCCAGGCCGCCTCGTCGAAGGCGTTGGTCGTACCGTGCCCAAACGAAACGCCCGCCTCTTTCAGGCGGGCGCTTTGCGCGGTGATGAATTCGATCAGGGTCATGACAACAGGTTCTCCAGGGTCCGCCGGTAGATGTTCTTCAGCGGCTCGATGCTTGAGACGTCGACGTTCTCGTCGATCTTGTGGATGGTTTCGTTGAGCGGGCCGAACTCGACCACCTGGCGGCAGATCTTGGCGATGAAGCGGCCGTCGGAGGTGCCGCCCGTGGTGGACAGCTCAGGGGTGAACCCCGTCTCGTGGCGAATGGCTTCGGTGAGCGCCTCGCTCAGTTCGCCGACCGGCGTGAGGAAGGGCTCGCCACTCAGTGACCAGGTGATGTCGTGCTCCAGGTGGTGCTTGTCCAGCACGGCGCGCACGCGGGCCTTGAGCGAGTCCGGGGTCGATTCGGTCGAGAAGCGGAAGTTGAAGTCCACCACCAGCTCGCCCGGAATCACGTTGGTTGCGCCGGTGCCGGCGTGGATGTTGGAGCACTGCCAGCTGGTGGCCGGGAAGTAGGTGTTGCCGGCATCCCAGTCGAGGGCGGCCAGTTCGGCCAGGGCCGGCGCCGCGAGGTGGATCGGGTTGCGTGCGAGCTGCGGGTAGGCGATGTGACCCTGCACGCCCTTGATGGTCAGCTTGCCCGACAGGGAGCCGCGCCGACCGTTCTTGATGACGTCGCCGAGGGTGTGCACCGAGGTCGGCTCGCCGACGATGCAGTAGTCGATCTGCTCATTGCGCTCGCGCAGCAGTTCAACGAGCTTCACCGTGCCGTCGACGGCCGGGCCTTCCTCATCGCTGGTCAGCAGGAATGCGATGCTCCCGCAGGTGTCCCCGTGCGCGGCGACGAACTCCTCCACGGCCACCACCATGGCAGCAATGGACGTCTTCATGTCGGCGGCACCGCGCCCGAAGAGCTTGCCCTCGCGGTGCGTGGGCACGAAGGGGTCGCTCGTCCATTGGGCCAGCGGGCCGGTGGGCACGACATCGGTGTGGCCGGCGAACACCAGCAGCTTCTTGCCCGGCTGGCCGCGTCGCAGCGCCCAGAGGTTGGTCACACGGAACGACGCCGGGCCGCTCTCGATCGTCTCGCAGTGGAAGCCGAGCGGGCGGAGGCGGTCCGCGATCAGCGCCTGGCAGCCGCCGTCCTCCGGCGTGACGGACGGGCAGGCGAGCAGGGCTTCGGTGAGTTCGAGCGTGGCGGACATGCGGCGGTGCAAAGAGAGGCGATCGGGGGAAGGCTCAGAAGCGCGAGGCGAAGCTGCTCGAACGGCCGTCGTCCCCCGGCACGTCCAGGGTGATCTCGGTGAAGGTGGGCTGGTCGGCGTCCGGCTCTTCCTTCTTGGGGGCCAGACGGGAGACGGGCTCCATGTCGTTGGCGAGGCGCCACATCAGGTTGGTGGGCGAATCGGCATAGGCCAGGCCCTCGTCGCGGGTGATGAAGCCCTCGGTGATCATGCGGGCGAGTTCGGCCTCGAAGGTCTGCGAGCCTTCCGCCAGGGACTTCTCCATGGCCTCCTTCACGCCGTTGAAGTCGCCCTGCTCGATGAACTCGGACACCAGCTTGTTGTTGAGCAGCACCTCCACCGCCGGCATGCGGCCGCCGGCCGATGCGCGGATGAGCCGCTGCGAGACGATGGCGCGCAGGCCCGAGGCCAGGTCGGCCAGCAGGGCAGGGCGGGACTCCGGCGTGTAGAACGACAGGATCCGGCCGAGGGCGTGGTAGCTGTTGTTCGCGTGCAGGGTCGACACCACCAGGTGGCCCGACAGCGAGTACGAGATCGCGGCCGTCATGGTCTCGCGATCACGGATTTCGCCGATGTAGATGCAGTCGGGTGCCTGGCGCAGCGCGTTCTTCAGGGCCACCTGCAGCGACTGGGTGTCGCGGCCCACCTCGCGCTGGTTCACCATCGAGCGCTTGTTGGTGAACATGAACTCGATCGGGTCCTCGATGGTGAGGATGTGGCCGGCGATCTGCTGGTTGCGCTGCTCGAGCATGGCGGCGAGCGTCGTGCTCTTGCCGGTACCCGTGGCGCCCACGAGGAGAATGAGCCCGCGCTTCTCGAGCACCAGGGTGTTGAGAATGGGCGGCAGGTTCAGGCTGCCCAGCGCCGGAATGTCGTGCGGGATGTGGCGGAACACGGCGGCGATCGAGCCGCGCTGGCGGAAGGCGCTGAGCCGGAAGCTGCCGACACCGGAGATGCCGATGCCGACGTTCAGCTCGCCCGTGTCTTCCAGGTCCTCGAGCTGGCTCGGCGTCAGCAGCTCGGCCAGAAGCTGGCGGGGCTGCGATGGCGTGAGCGGTTGGTCGCTCAGCTGCAGGATCTGCCCGTTGATCTTGATCAGGATCGGGGTGTTGGCCGAGAGGTACACGTCGGATGCGTGCTTGTCCGCCATCAGCCGGAGCACCCGCTCCATGTTGCCGCCATTGCTCGATGCCATCGTGTCCTCTTGTTCAGGCTCGTCAGATCCCCGTGCCGGCGGCACGGGGCGTCATGTGAGGGCGGCGCCGTTCCCCATGGCCGGCGCCCCCTGCATCAGCTGCGCAGCAGGTCGTTGATGCTCGTCTTGGCGCGGGTCTGCGCATCGACGCGCTTGACGATCACCGCGCAGTACAGACTGTACTTGCCATCGGCGCTCGGCAGGCTGCCGCTCACCACCACCGAACCGGCCGGAACCCGGCCATAAGTCACTTCACCGGTGGCGCGGTCGTAGATCTTGGTGCTCTGGCCGATGAACACGCCCATGGAGATGACCGAGTTCTCTTCGACGATCACGCCCTCCACGACCTCGGAACGCGCGCCGATGAAGCAGTTGTCCTCGATGATGGTCGGGTTGGCCTGCAGGGGCTCCAGCACGCCGCCGATGCCCACGCCACCCGACAGGTGCACGTTCTTGCCGATCTGGGCGCAGGAGCCGACGGTGGCCCAGGTGTCCACCATGGTGCCCTCGTCGACGTAGGCGCCGATGTTCACGTACGACGGCATCAGCACCACGTTCCTGGCCACGTAGGCGCCGTGGCGGGCCACGGCCGGCGGCACGATGCGCACGCCGGTGGCGCGGATCTCGGCCTCGTCCAGGTCGGCGAACTTCGGGCGGACCTTGTCGAAGAAGTTGAGGCCGCCCGACTGGATCAGCTTGTTGTCGTTCAAGCGGAACGACAGCAGCACGGCCTTCTTCACCCACTGGTTCACCGTCCACTGGCCCACGCCCTGGCGCTCGGCAACGCGCAGCCGGCCGGCGTTCAGGTCGTTGATGACGGTGTCGACCGCCTCGCGCACTTCCGGGCTGTTGTCGGCAGTGATGGAGGTGCGCGCCTCCCAGGCGAGTTCGATGGTGGATTGGAGCTGTTGGGTCATGGTGGACGCTGTTCAGTGGGCGAGGGATCGGGTGAAGGCCGCCAGGCGATGGGCGGCTTCCAGGCATTCTTCGGCTTCGGCAACCAGCGCGAGCCGGATGCGGCCGGCACCGGGGTTGATGCCGTGGGCTTCTCGGGCCAGCAGGCTGCCCGGCAGCACGGCCACATTGTATTGAGCCAGGAGTTGGCGCGCGAACTCGATGTCGTCCCCCGGCACACCGGCCCAGAGATAGAAGCCGGCGTCCGGCAGGGCGACGTCCAGTACCTCGGCCAGCACCGGCGTGACCTGCGCGAACTTGCGCCGGTACTGCTCCCGGTTGTCGACGACATGCGCTTCGTCGTTCCAGGCGGCGATGCTGGCGTGCTGGACGGCCGGGCCCATGGCGCTGCCGTGGTAGGTGCGGTAGAGCAGGAACTGCTTGATGAGTTCGGCATCGCCCGCGACGAAGCCGGAGCGCATGCCCGGCACGTTGGAGCGCTTGGACAGGCTGGTGAACGCGATGAGGCGGCGGAAGTCCGGCCGGCCGAGCTGGGTGGCCGCTTCGAGCGAACCGAGCGGCGGTTCCTCGCGGAAGTAGATTTCGGAATAGCACTCGTCCGAGGCGATCACGAAGCCGAAGCGGTCGCTCAGCTCGAACAGGCGGCGCCATTCGTCGAGGGGCATGACGGCGCCCGTGGGGTTGCCGGGCGAGCAGACGTACAGCAACTGGGTGCGGGCCCACACCTCATCGGGCACGGTGTCCCAGTCCGGGGCGAAGTTGCGGGCCGGGTTGCTGTTGACGTAGTGCGTCGACGCGCCTGCCAGCAGGGCTGCGCCCTCGTAGATCTGGTAGAACGGATTGGGGCACACCACCGTGGCGCCCGGCTTCGACGGATCGATCACCGTCTGGGCCAGGGCGAACAAGGCCTCGCGCGAGCCGTTGACCGGCAGCACCTGGGTGGCAGGGTCCACCGCCACACCGTAGCGGCGGTGAATCCACCCGGCCATGGCCTCCCGCAGCGCGGGTTCCCCCGCGGTGCCGGGGTAGGCGGCCAGGCCGCCCAGACCTGCCACCAGCGCGTCCTTGATGAGCTGCGGCGTGGCGTGCTTGGGCTCGCCGATGCCCAGGCTGATCGGCCGGTGGGCCGGGCTTGGCGTGATGTCGCGCGTGAGCGCGCGCAGCCGCTCGAAGGGGTAGGGATGCAGGCGGGTCAGCAGCGGATTCATCCCCCGATTATCCAGCCTGCGAGCGTCTCCGGACGGGCGGCCTCCCACCTCCTGCGAGGGGGCTGCGCGCCGCTCAGTCGCAACGCCAGTGCCGCGGCGCCTGGCCGGTGTAGCAGTCGGCGTAGTCCGGGTCGGTCTTCAGGCGGTGCAGCACGCGCGCGGCGACGGCGGTGTCCGGAAAGTCCGAGAACACGCCGTCGATGCCGAGGGCGAAATACTGCAGGTACTCGTTCACCGGGTTGCCGGCATAGTCGCTCGGCAGGCGCGAGGCCTCGTTGCGGAAGGTGTAGGCGTGCACCAGCAGGCCCGCCTTGTGAGCCCGGGCGATCAGGTCGGTGGGTGGCGCCAGCTTCAGGCGCGCTTCGCCCGGCCCGGTGCCGTTGGGGTCAGC
Source organism: Rhizobacter sp. LjRoot28 (assembly GCF_964253025.1). Taxonomy (NCBI): domain Bacteria; kingdom Pseudomonadati; phylum Pseudomonadota; class Betaproteobacteria; order Burkholderiales; family Sphaerotilaceae; genus Rhizobacter; species Rhizobacter sp. LjRoot28. The sequence continues at coordinate 2,535,056 of NZ_CAXUQC020000001.1, read as the reverse complement.
GATGGTGCTCACGATGTAGCGTTTCCAGGGGCCGATGCCGTCGGCATAGCTGCGAACCTCGCGCAGGCCGGCGTCGGTCGTGAGGTAGGCGAAGGTCCGGGCCAGCAGCGCGGGGTCGCCCGAGGCGGTCCAGTCGTAGGGGCGATCGTAGGGCGCGGTGAAGTCGAGGGAGCCGTCCGGCTTCACGTCGTTCGCATCGATCAGCTGCACGAGCTTCACTCGGGTCATGCGGCGCAGCTGCTTGAGGTTCGCCTGCTCGAACGACTGGATGAACACCGGCGCTTCGCGGTAGTTCCAGCCTGCGCGGTTGAGGGCGGCCAGCAGCCGGGGCTCGAGCGCGAGGCCCAGCTTCTGGTGATACGTCGGGTGCTTGGTCTCGATGTAGACGCCGACGGTGCGACCGGCTTCACGGCCGCGGCGCTTGGCCAGGGCAATGACTTCGTCGAGCGTCGGCACGCTGAACTGCCCGTTGAAGGCCTGCGGCCGGTCGCCGAACGCCTGGCGGGCGCGCAGCGAGCGAATCTCGGCGAGGGTGAAGTCCGAGGCGAAAAAGCCCTCTTCGGTGGCCCCATCGACCACCGCGGTGCGGCGACGGCTCGCGAACTCGGGGCGGCTCGCCACGTCGGTGGTGTTGGTGATGTTGGGCTCGTGCCGGGCGATCAGGTGGCCGTCGCGGGTGGCGACGACGTCGGGCTCGATGAAGTCGGCGCCCAGTTCGATCGCGAGCGCATAGCTCTCGAGCGTGTGCTCGGGCAGGTAGCCGCTGGCACCCCGGTGGCCGATCACGAGCGGCGCGTCAGCGCGGTCGTGGCCGTGACGGTGCGGCTCGTGGGCCGAAGCCGCCAGCCCCGTGAGGGCCAGCGTGCAGGCGAGGGCCAGGCCGGGCAAGGAAAGGCGCATGGGTCGTTCTCCTGTTGAAACCGGGGACCGTAAGCGCCCGTGGTGACGCCATCGTGACGCTGTCAGAGCCGGCCGACGCAGCCCGGTGCTCCGCAGCGGCAGGCGAGCCGGCCCTCGTGATGGGTCTCGCCGTAGTTGACCGTGATCTCCTCGCCCGGCGCGATGGCTCGCAGCGAATAGAACTCGACCCGGCCGCGCACCACGCTCAATCGGGCATTGGCGGCACAGGAGTGGTTGGTGTAGCGCATCGGGTCGGTGGACTTGTGGAAATCGATCGCATGTTCCGCGGACGTCTCGACGATCATGACCCGCTCATGTCGGGTGGCGCGGATGCGCGCTTCGATCACGCTGATCGACTCGCCCCGGATCTCGCCGATCTTGCGCCAGCGCGGAATGGGCTCCAGGGCAAACACGCCCTGGCCGTCGATGGCGCTGGGCCGCACGGCGACGTCGAACTTCTGGTAGGCCGGGCGGGCCGGCGGGGCGTCCGCCGAGGGGGCGATGTCAGTGGGCAAGGTTGCTTTCGATCCAGCCGGCGAACCGGTTCAGCAGCTGGGTGAGGAACTGTCGGGTGCTGTCGTTGGCCAGCTTGCCGGCGTCGTCGAACAAGGTGTGGGCGCTGCCGATGTAGGCCTCGTGCGGCAGCATGGGCACGTTCAGGAAGACGAAGGACTGGCGCAGCGCATGGTTGGCACCGAAGCCGCCGATGCCGCCGGGCGAGGCTGTCACGACGGCGCCGGGCTTGCCGTTCCAGGCGCTCTTGCCGTAGGGGCGCGACGCCACGTCGATCGCGTTCTTCAGGACGCCGGGCACCGAACGGTTGTACTCGGGGGTGACGAAGAGGACCGCATCAGCCGCCTCGATGGCCGACTTGAAGGCCGTCACGGCCGGGGGCGGAGAGGCTTCCCAGTCCTCGTTGAAGTGCGGCAGCTCGCCGATCTCGACAATGGACAGCTTCAGCGAAGGCGGCGCGAGTTCGGCCATGGCCAGCGCGAGCTTGCGGTTGACCGAGGCCTTGCGGAGGCTGCCGACGATGACAGCGACATTGCGGGGGGTGGCCATGGGGGTCCTTTCGGGGAAGTGGGGGCTGGGGCGCACATCCTCCGTCAAGCTTGCCCAACCCGCAATGCCTTCGCCCGAGGGCGAGTGGCGCGGCGGGTTTTTGCCGGTCGCTCAGGCGAGGCCGGTGGCCGCGGCGTGCGCAGGCATGACGACCACCGGCTCGGGCTTCCAGCCCTTCTTGCGGTGCTCGGCCACCACGTTGGTGTAGATGCCGCCGCGCACGTACCACTTGGCGGTGATCCGCACGAAGCGCGGGTCGGTGGCGCGGACGATGTCGTCGAGGATGTCGTTGGTCACCTTTTCGTGAAAGGCCCCTTCGTGGCGGTAGCTCCACATGTACATCTTGAGGCTCTTGAGCTCGATGCAGAGCTTGTCCGCGATCATGTCGATCGTGAAGTGGGCGAAGTCGGGCTGGCCGGTGAGCGGGCAGTGGCAGGTGAACTCGGGCACCTGGAACTGGATGGCGTAGTCGCGCTTGGGGCTCGGGTTGGGAAACACGTCGAGCTGCTTGCTCGGGGCGCTCGGCGCTTTCGCGGGCTTCGCGCGCTCCCCCACCGCCGTGACGGGCTTGGAGGTGGGCGGGGCGACTTTGGAGGACATCTTGGCCATGACGGTCTGGTGGGCAGGAGGTGGGCCGAGGCGTTTCGGCAGAGAGGGGCGATGGTATCATCGCGCCTCGCCGAAGGCTCGCCAAGAGGCGATATTTGATAGAAGAATCAAGTACTTAGGCGCATCCGCCAGCGCCTCGCACGGCACGCGGCCACCACTCCGTCAGGGCACGATTCCTTTCCATGCGTCTGAACTCCATCAAGCTGTCCGGCTTCAAGTCGTTTGCCGAGCCCACGCACTTCCAGTTGCCGGGGCAGTTGGTGGGGGTGGTAGGCCCGAACGGCTGCGGCAAGTCCAACATCATGGATGCCGTGCGCTGGGTGCTCGGGGAATCGAAGGCCAGCGAGCTGCGGGGCGAGTCCATGCAGGACGTGATCTTCAGCGGCTCGGGCAACCGCAAGGCGGCCAGCCGCGCCAGCGTCGAACTGGTCTTCAGCAATGAGGATGCGCGCGCCGGCGGCCAGTGGAACCAGTTCACCGAGATCGCCGTGCGACGGGTGCTCACCCGTGACGGCACCAGCAGCTACTTCATCAACAACCAGCCGGTGCGGCGCCGTGACGTGCAGGACGTGTTCCTCGGCACCGGCCTCGGCCCGCGTGCCTACGCCATCATCGGCCAGGGCACCATCAGCCGCATCATCGAGAGCAAGCCGGAGGAACTGCGGCTCTTCCTCGAGGAGGCGGCCGGGGTGTCCAAGTACAAGGAACGGCGCCGCGAGACCGAGAACCGCCTGAAGGACACGCGGGAGAACCTCACCCGCGTGGAAGACATCCTGCGGGAGCTGAACGCCAACCTCGACAAGCTCGAGAAGCAGGCCGAGGTCGCCACCCGCTACCGCGGCCTGCAGGAGGCCGGCACGCTCAAGCTCCACCAGCTCTGGTTCCTCAAGCACCGCGATGCAGCGAGCGAGCAGGAGCGTGTGCGCCGCGATGTGCTGGAGGCCACCAACGCCCTGGAGGCCCGCGTGGCCGAGCTGCGGCACGGGGAGGCCGAACTCGAGACGGTTCGCCAGGCGCACTACGCGGCGAGTGACGAGCTTCACACGGCGCAAGGCTCGCTGGCTGAGGCGGCTCTGGAGGTAAGTCGCCTCGAGGAACGCATTCGCTATGTGGTGGAAGGCCGCCAGCGGGTCGAGCAACGGCTGGTCGAGCTGAAGGTGCAGAACGAGACCTGGGCGGAGCGCCAGGCCCAGGCCCAGGACGAACTCGAGACCATCGCCGAACAGATCGCCGCGGCCGAGGAGCAGAGTGAAGTGCTCGCGGCCCAGGCCGAGGAACAGGCAGGCAACCTGCCCGGTGTGGAAGATGCGCTGCGCGCCGCGCAGTCGCGCAGCAATGAGCAACGCACGGCGGTGGCGGCCGTGCAGCAGCAGATCCAGGTCCTGGCCGCGGAAAGCCGCAGCCTCGACGACCAGAACCGGCAGTTCCAGCAGCGCCGCGACCGACTCGACGCCGAACGCCGTCAGCTCGCCGTGCCCGACCTCGACCGCCTGGGCGACCTGCGCGCGCAGTTCGGCGTTGCCGAGGAGGCGCAGGCGGTGGCCGACGAGCGCCTGCACGAGCTGACCGAACAGGTGCCCACACTTGACGAGGATCGCCGCGCCAGGCAGGAGCAGGTGAATGCCGACACGGGCAAGCAGGCCGACCTCAGCGCGCGGCTCGACGCCCTGCGCGCACTGCAGGAGAAGGTGCAGACCGAAGGCAAGCTCAAACCGTGGCTGGCGCGCCATGGCCTCGACGGTTTGCAGGGTCTCTGGACGCGGATCCACATCGAGAACGGCTGGGAGACGGCGCTCGAAGCCTCGCTGCGCGAGCGACTGAGCGCGCTCGAGGTCGGCCGCCTCGAGACGGTGCGCGCCTTCGCGCTCGACGCTCCGCCGGCCAAGCTGGCCTTCTACAGCCCGCCCCAGGCGGCGATCGCCAACACCCACCAGACCCTGCCGCGCCTCTCCGACCTGCTGCGCCTGGGAGACGCCGGGCTGAAGGCGCTGCTCAACGACTGGCTGGAGGGCGTCTACACCGCGGCCAGCATCGAGGACGCCCTGGCCGCGCGCGACAAGCTGACGCACGGCGAGATGATCATGACCCGGGAAGGGCATGCGGTCTCCCAGTTCTCGGTGTCGTTCTACGCGCCCGACTCGGAGCAGGCCGGCATGCTGGCGCGTGCGCAGGAAATCGAGAACCTCGAGCGCCAGCTGCGGGCCCAGACGCTGATCGCCGAGGAGTCGCGCGGCGGCCTGGTGCGGGCCGAGGCCGCTTACACCGACGCCTCGCAGCGCCTGGTGACGGCGCGTCGCGATGCGGCAGAAGCCCAGACGCGCACTCACCAGCTGCAGGTCGAGCTCTTGCGCCTGTCCCAGCTGGCCGAGCAGACCAGCGCCCGTCGGGGCCAGCTCGACGAGGAACTCGCCGAGATCGACGCGCAGATCGAGGAGCTCAACGAGCGTCGTGCCACGGGGGAGGCCCGCTTCGAGGAGCTCGACATGCAGCTGGCCACCACCCAGGAACGCCACGCCGAGCTGGAAGAAGCCGTGATCGCCGCGGAACGCCGCCTGGCCGACGCCCGCGAGCAGCTGCGCTCCCTGGAGCGCCAAGCCCAGGAGGCCCAGTTCGCCTCCCGCGCCCTGGCCGCTCGCCGGGGCGAGTTGCAGCGCAGCCTGGAGACGGCCGCCCAGCAGGTGCAGGGCAATGCCCAGTCCGAAGCACAGCTGCGCGAGGAGCTCGGCCGCCTGACCGATGCGTCGGCACAGGTGGGACTCGAAGCCGCGCTGTCATTGCGCCTTGAGCGCGAGTCGGCCCTGGCCGCCAAGCGCAGCGAATACGACGACCTGACGCTGCGGCTGCGCCGGCTCGACGAGCAGCGTCTGTCGCACGAGCAGAGCCTGCAGCCGCTGCGCGACCGCATCACCAAGCTCCAGCTCGAAGAGCAGGCCGCCCAGCTCGGTGGCGCCCAGTTCATGGAGCAGCTGGTCGCAGCGGGCGTGGACCTGGATGCCCTGGCCATCAACATCGCCGACAACGGCGTGAAGCTGTACGGCCTGCAAGGTGAGATCGATCGGATCAACCGGGAGATCATGGCGCTTGGCGCCGTCAACCTGGCCGCGCTCGACGAACTCACGTCGTCGAGGGAGCGCAAGACCTTCCTCGATGCCCAGAACGCCGACTTGACCGAAGCCATCAACACGCTCGAAAGCGCCATCCACCGCATCGACCTGGAAACGCGCGACCTGCTGATGAGCACCTTCAACCAGGTGAACGACGGCTTCGGTCGCATGTTCCCGAGCCTTTTCGGCGGGGGCAACGCCAAGCTCATCATGACGGGCGACGAGATCCTGGACGCCGGGGTGCAAGTCATGGCGCAACCGCCCGGCAAGAAGAACAGCACCATCCACCTGCTGTCGGGTGGCGAGAAGGCCCTGACCGCCATCGCCCTGGTCTTCGCGATCTTCCAGCTCAACCCGGCGCCGTTCTGCCTGCTCGACGAGGTGGATGCCCCGTTGGACGATGCGAACACGGAACGCTATGCCAAGCTGGTGAAGACCATGTCGTCGGGCACGCAATTCCTCTTCATCAGCCACAACAAGATCGCGATGGAGATGGCCGAGCAGCTGATCGGCGTCACGATGCAGGAGCAGGGTGTCTCGCGCATCGTCGCCGTCGACATGGAAGCTGCCGTCGGCATGGTCCAGGCAGCTTGAGGAAACCGGATTCATGGACAACCTGACCATTGCGCTCGCCTGTGTGGGCGGCATCGTTCTCGCGGGGGTCGTGGCCCATGGCGCGTGGCAGGCGCGTCGCGCCGGCCCGTTGCGGCCGATGCAACCACCGGCACCTCCGTTGGAGCCTCGGGAGCCGGTGCTGGCCGATGTTCCGTTGGGCGACAACCCGGCCGAGCCCTCGGGCGCACTGGTCGGCGACGAGCCGACCCCCGAGACACTGCTGATCGCCCGCAAGCCCAGCGTGCGCATCGATGCCTTGATCGACGCCATCGCCCTGCTCACCATCGAGTCGCCGATCAGCGGGGACATGGTCCTGTCTCACCTGCCACCGTCACGCCGGGCAGGCACCAAGCCCTTCCTGATCGAGGGCTTGAACACCGAGACGGGCCAGTGGGAAATGCCGCTGCCGGGCCGCCGCTATGGCGAGTTCCAGGCGGGCGTGCAACTGGCCAACCGCACCGGGGCATTGAACGAGATCGAGTACTCGGAATTCGTGCAGAAGATCCAGGGTTTCGCCGAACTGATCGGCGCGCTGGTCGACTTTCCCGACATGCTCGACGCCGTCGCCCGCGGACGCGAACTCGACGCCTTTGCCAGCCAGCATGACGCGCAACTGGCCATCCACCTCCACGCGCGCATGACCGCTTGGAGCGTGGGCTACATCCATCAGCATGCGGCGCGCCACGGCTTCGTGCCCGGCATGGTGCCGGGGCGCCTGGTGCTTCCCTCGGTGGATGACGGTGCGCCCCCCGTGCTCGTGCTGAGCTTCGACGCGCAGGCCGCGCTTGCCGACGACCCGAACCAGGCCGCCGTGCGCGACGTGACGTTGAGCTTTGACGTGCCGCAGACCGAAGCCGCAGCCGAGCCGTTCTCGGCCTGGCAGGCGAGTGCGCAAGCCTTGTCCCTGGGCATGGACGCTGCCATCGTCGACGACAACGGCCAGCCGCTGAGCCCGCAGGGCTTCGCCGCGATCGGCGCCGAGCTCGGCCGTCTCTACGAGGCGCTCGAGGCGCGCGATCTCGCCGCCGGCGCGCCGGTGACGCGCCGGTTGTTCAGCTGATCGCCCTCGGCCGGCACTCAGGTGGGCGCCGGCAGCTCCGGTTCGCCCTCGTCGGGTGACGCCGGCGGCGGCTGTGCCCCCTGGTCGGGTTCGACCGGGAGTTCGCCGGGCTCCGGCTTGCCGGGTGGCATGGGCTCGTGGCGCCGGCTCATCACCTCGACCTCAGATGATGCGGCTTGCGGCTTCGTGCAGGGCGGCCGAGATGGCGCGCTCCTGCGTGTCGGACAGCCCGCCCTCGTTGGAGAGCGACTCCTCGTCCATTTGCACCTGCCAGTCCCAGCCGTCAGGCAGGTGGCGGGTGCGCACGATGATCTGCCGGCCATCCATGGGGAGGGCTGATTCGTGCCACTGCGTCCGGTCGTTCATGCTGTTCTCCGAGAACCGATGTGGAGGGCAGCGTGCTGCCCCATGAGGCGGAGTCTCGGCGCAGAGCCTTGCGGACGGGGTAGGGTGCCTGCGCGGACTGCTGTCGGGAATATCCGACAGCAGCCCGGCCGGCTTCAGCTGGCGGTGACGGTCCGACGACGGCGGCGGAGCTCGGCGCGTCCGGCGTCGGTCAGCGTCAGCACGCCGTCGACTTCCTTCAGGTAGCCGCAGGCACAGTAGGCCTGCACCAGGTCCTCGCTGATCGAGTTGCCGTGGCGTTCGAAAAGGAACTGCATGGCCTGATCGAAAGCGGGCAGGTAAGTCGCGTCCATGTGTTTCCTCCGGTGTATCGGTGTGACCATATTTTGCGAACGTGTGCGTCCGCCCGGAACACGCGTTTGGGGGGAGACGGGTTGTTCACAACACCCCCGTTCGTGGGGGATGGCTGGTGCGGCCGTCCCGCTCCGGCTGCAGAATGAGCCGCTGCCGGCGTGCCGGCGCCTCAGGAGATCGCCATGGCATCGAAGAACCTTCCCGCGGTCGCGCTCGCTGCAGCGGGTGGCGCACTCGCCTCGCTCGGGGCCGCGCTGGCACTCGGTTTCGGCATCGGCGGCGCGACTGCGGTGGCGCAGCCCGCGGGCACGCCGGCCCTGACCCTGCTCACGCCCCCGGCCTGCACGTGCTCCGAGGCCGTCAGTGCGGCAGGGGGCCTTCTCCAGAATTGCTCCTGCGGCGCGCTGCAGTGCGTCGTCGCGGGAAACAAGTCGGCCGTGGCTCCGGCGCTCACCTGCGTGAAGTAAAGTGAAGTGACGTGACGCGGCGCTGCGGCGCTTGCAGGCGTTTGCTGACGTGCAGGTGCGGCGTGTCGGCGATTGCGGTGCGTGCGCAGAGGTATAGGCTGGAATCTCCATCCCACGCAGGAGCTGAACGCCATGTCGAACTCATCGAACAACCGGCATCCGGAGCATCCGGAGCACAACAAGCCCAGCAAGGAAGCCACGCAGAAGAACGAGGCGAAGCGCACACCGGAGAGCCGGCACGACCGCGAAGCGCATGTCGGCAGTGCCAACCAGACCAAGGCGCGCATGGGCGGCGGGTCGCCCAACCAGGGGCACTGACGCCTGGCAGCAGGCAACGGCGTTGCGCGCACCCCCTGCTTGCGGGGGCGCGCAACGCCGATCGGTCTCGGTTGCGTCCGGTCACCGTGCGCGTGCCTGTTCCGACTACCTTCTTCTCCTGCGGCGCAGTTCGCCGCGATCACGAAGGAGTCGGAGATGATGCAGTTCCACGATGCGGCCAAGACGAACCGGTCTTCAGGCAAGGTCGCCCGGCCCCGCCTGCTGGCTGCCGCGACATGGGCCGGCACCGTGCTGGTCCTCAGCGCCTGCGGCGGTGGTGGAGGCGGAGACGCCGCACCGGCCGCGTCAGCGCAGGTGCCCGTGACGCTCGGCACGGCTGGCCCGGGCGATGCACAGAACCACCTGCCCCTGGCCGTGGGTCACAGCTGGCAATTCGAGGGCACGATCACCGAGGGCGCCAACAGCAGCCCGACGAGCACCACGGTGACCATCCCGTCGACCCGCGATGTCGGCGGCGCGACGGCGCTCGTGCTGCGGGAGAGTGTCGTGGCGGGTGGCCAGACGACGGTCATCGAGGAGGCGCTGGTCAAGGATGCGAATGGCGTGGCGGTGCTTGCCGCGGCCGATGACGTGCTCAGCAAGGCCCTCGTGCCCTACTGGGAACTGCGCTTTCCGCTGACGGCCGGTGCCCCGTTCGTTCAGCTCGACAAGACCGGCCTTGATTTCGGCGAAGACCTGGACGGCGACGGCCGCAATGAACTGGTTTCTCTGTACTCGTCGGTGCAAGTAGTCGGCGTCGAGTCCGTCACGGTGCCGTTCGGCACCTTTCCGACCGCCGTTCATGTCCGGCGGGTCCTTGAACTGACGGTACGGCGGTCGAGCGATGGCCTGGCATTCGATGCCACCGAGACCGGCGATGCGTGGTTTGCGCCCTCGGTCGGCTGGGTCCAGCGCAAGAGCGAATTGGTCGGCATGGGTGAGAAGCTGTCCTCCCTCGAGCGCCTGACGGCTTACACCCCGGGCTCACTCGGCAGTGCCGGTGCGAGCCAGGGCGCCACGTCGACGACCGGTTCGACCCTTGCGACTGAGCCGGCCTGGCGCCGCGTGCTTCGGGCAAGCGCCAGCGCACGCTGAGACCCCGCGACGCAGCGGCCTTCATTCGCCCGTCACGAGCAGGTCACACCCGCCCTGGACACTGCCGGGCTTTGCCCACCACCGGGCGGGAGACAACGAATGACATCGGTTCAACTGGGACGTTGGGTACTGGGTGCGGCCTGCCTGCTCGCCTTGCACGCGTGTGGGGGAGGGGGCGACGACGGTCCGTCCACCACCGTCACCGCGCTCGAGCCGGTCCTTGAGACGCCCAACGAGACCGGCCTGGCCGACATGGATGACCCGGCCGTCTGGTTGCACCCGGACGACCGTGCCAAGTCGCTCGTCATCGCCGCAGCCAAGCGTGGCGGCCTGCGCGTCTTCGACCTGCAGGCGCGGCAGGTGCAGCGAGTCGACATCTCGTTCGATGGCGAGGGTGAACCGGCCAACCGCTTCAACAACGTCGACGTGCAGTACGGCTTCAACCTGAACGGCGCTCGGGTCGACCTGGTCGTCGCGACCGACCGCCTCCAGGACAGCCTGCGCATCTGGAAGGTCGACGCCTCGCGGACCACCTCGCCGCTGGTGGACATCACCGATCCCGCCATCGGCCGCACCTTCCCCACGCGACCGGATCCGGCGAACCGTACCGGCGCCACCGTGCCGAACCCCAACGACGGCGACAACACCGCTTATGGCCTCGCACTCTGGCGCGACCGCGCCAACGACAAGCTCTTCGCCGTCGTGGCCCAGAACAACGAGTCCGTCGTCTCCATGTTCGAACTCGTGGCGCGCGCTGACGGCAGCGTCGGCATGCAGCCGGTGACGACCTGGCAGTTCCCGTACGTCTGGCGTGGCCAGGACCTCACCGAGGAAAACGACGACGACCCGACCAAGGACTTCAGCCCCCAGTTCGAAGGCATGGTGGTGGACCAGCAGCGGGGCATGCTCTACGCCGGACAGGAGGACGTCGGCATCTGGCGCATCGACCTGAAGACGCGGGTGGCCGAAGCTGCGCCCTTCGTCGAGTCCACCGCCTTCAAGCCCGACAGCCCGGTCGCCCGCGACGTCGAAGGCCTCACGCTGTACTACGCCGCGGACGGCAAGGGCTACCTGCTGGCGTCGAGCCAGGGCCAGGCTCATGGCGAGGCGCCCACCTTGGCCACGCCGGGGCGTGATGATACCTTCGCGGTCTTCAGCCGCGATGGCGGCAATGCGTACCTCGGCAGCTTCTCGGTGCCGAAGAACGCGGCGCTCGGCATCGATGCCGTGCAGGAGTGCGACGGCGCCGACGTGACCAACGTGGCGCTGCCCGGGTTCCCCGGCGGCCTCCTGATCACGCAGGACGGCTACAACGACGACCTGAACGACCTGGACGGCGAAGAGGCGGCCACCAACCTCAAGTTCACCCCATGGGCTGGCGTCGCCGCCCACTTCCCGGGGGGCCCGCTGTTGGTGGACACCACCTTCGACCCGCGCAACCCCTGAGGTGACGAGGCAAGGGGCCCTGCCCTTCAGGGCCCCGAACGGCCGCCGGTGCTGCTGAAGACCTCGCCGGAGGCGTAGCTGCTTTCGGTGGAGGCCAGGGTCACGAAGAGCGGAGCGATCTCCGCCGGCTGACCCGGCCGGCCGTACGGCGTGTCGGCCCCGAACGTGGGCAGGTCTTCGGGCAACTGGCCGCCGCTCGGCTGCAGGGGCGTCCAGAACGGCCCCGGGGCGACCGCGTTCACCCGGATGCCTTTCTCGGCCAGCTGCTTGGCGAGCGACTTGGTGAAGGCCACGATGCCGGCCTTGGTGGTCGAGTAGTCGAGCAGCTCGGCCGGGGGCTGGTAGGCCACCACCGACGCCGTGTTGATGATGGCCGCGCCGGCCGGCAGATGGGGCAGGGCGGCCTTGGTGATCCAGAACATGGCGTAGAGGTTGGTCTTCAGCGTGGCGTCGAACTGCTCGGTCGTGATGTCCGCAATGGACTTCTGCGCGCGCTGGCGTGCGGCGTTGTTGACGAGGATGTCGAGGCCACCCAGCCCGCTCACCGCACGCTGGACGAACTGCATGCAGAACCCCTCGTCGCGGATGTCGCCCGGCAGGGCCACCGCGCGGCGGCCTTCGGCGCGGATCAGCCGCAGCACTTCTCTGGCATCCTCTTCCTCGGCCGGCAAGTAGCCGATCGCCACGTCCGCACCCTCGCGCGCATAGGCGATCGCCGCGGCCCGGCCGATGCCGGAGTCGCCGCCGGTGATCAAGGCCTTGCGGCCGGCCAGCCGGCCGGAGCCGACATAGCTGCGTTCGCCATGGTCCGGAACCGGTGTCATGCGCGAAGCGAGCCCGGGCCAGGGTTGCTGCTGCACCGGGAACGGGGGCTTGGGGTACAGGTTGCGCGGGTCGGCCAGCGGCGGCCGCGGCCGACCGCCCCCGTGGCGCGCCGCGCCCATCTCCGTCTGGGCCTGTGCGCTGCCGACCCAGGCTGGCGCCGTGGCCAGGCCGGCGCCCAGCAGGCCGATGGCGTTGCGGCGGGTGGCCGAGGGCGATCGATCGTCTTTGGAATCCATGAACGAACCTCCGTGGTTGGGAAAACGTGGAGTTCGCTGCCGGCAATCTGCATTCCGAGAACGGGCGGCCACCGGCCCTCGAACGCATCAGCGGGAGTGGATTCGCCGGCCACGGAAGCGGCGGCTGCCGTGCGCGCGGGCGCGGTGAGCCGGTGGTTCGTCGCGGCCGGTCAATGGCGCGCGTAGTGGCGGGCGGAATGGCGGGCAGAGACCGAGCGGCGAGCGCGGCGCCCAACGAAAAAAGCCCCGGGCACGGGGTGCACGGGGCTTGTTCGCGCATCGGCCGGAAGGCCGATGAAATCAGTGGCGGAGAGAGCGGGATTCGAACCCGCGGTGGGGATTAACCCACACACGCTTTCCAGGCGTGCGACTTAAACCGCTCATCCATCTCTCCGGAGCCCGCGAGTTTAGCCTACCTTTTGCACCGCGTGGGCCTGCAACTGGGCGAGCGTGACAAATTCAAGGGCGCGCTCGTGCGTGCTCTGCAGGACGACGGGCGGGGCGACGCCGGCATCGAGTGCTTCCTTCCAGCGCAGCACGCACAGGCACCAGCGGTCGCCCGGCTGCAGGCCGCGGAACCGGTACTCCGGCTGCGGCGTGCTGAGGTCGTTGCCCTGGCGTGCGGAGAAGGCGAGGAAATCCGCCGTCACCTTGGCGCAGATCACGTGCGTGCCGACATCGTCGCTGCGGGTGTGGCAGCAGCCGTCCCGGAAGAACCCGGTCAGCGGATCGTAGGAGCAGGCGATGAGTTCGCCGCCGAGCACGTTGAGCGCCATGGTCAGTTCGGCGTGCGCTGCTTCATGATGGTCATCGCCGAGCCGATCAGCGTGGCGACCTCGGTCATGTTGCCGGGCACGATCATGGTGTTGTTCGTCTTGGCGAGGTGGGCATAGGCGTCCACGGCCTTTTCTGCCACCTTCAGGTTGACGGCCTCCATGCCACCCGGCTGGCGGATCGCCTCGGCGATCTTGCGGATGGCATCGGCCGTGGCGTCCGCCACGGTGGTGATGGCCGCCGCCTCGCCCTGGGCGCTGTTGATCTCGGCCTGGCGCTGGCCTTCCGAACGGGCGATGAACGCTTCCCGCTCACCGGTCGCGATGTTGATCTGCTCCTGCTTGCGGCCCTCGGAGGCCGCGATCAGGGCACGCTTCTCGCGCTCGGCGGTGATCTGGGCCTGCATGGCCCGGAGGATCTCGTTGGGCGGGGTCAGGTCCTTGATCTCGTAGCGCAGCACCTTCACGCCCCAGTTGGCGGCGGCCTCGTCAAGCGCGTTGACCACGTGTGCGTTGATCTGGTCGCGCTCCTCGAAGGTCTTGTCGAGCTCCATCTTGCCGATCACCGAGCGGAGCAGCGTCTGCGCCAGCTGGGTGATGGCGAACACGTAGTTGCTCGAGCCGTAGCTGGCGCGCATCGGGTCGGTCACCTGGAAATAGATGATGCCGTCGACCTGCAGCTGGGTGTTGTCCTTGGTGATGCAGACCTGGCTGGGCACGTCGAGCGGCACTTCCTTCAGCGAGTGCTTGTAGGCCACCCGCTCGATGAAGGGCACCACGAACTTGAGGCCTGGCGTGAGGGTGCGGTCGAACTTGCCGAGGCGCTCCACCACCCAGGCGTTCTGCTGGGGCACGATCTTGAACGTGCGGAAGATGAAGATGCCGGCGATGACGGCAAGGATGAGTGCGATTTCCATGAGGAGTCCTGGGTGATACAGCGGTAGATTCAGTGAGGGAGGGGGGCGAGCACGAGCCAGTTGCCTTCGACCGCCACCACGAGGTGCTGGCCGGCGGCCTCGGGTGCGCCAGGCTGGATGCGCGCGCGCCATTGGCTGCCGCGGTAGGCGACGCGCGCGGTGTGGTCGCCCAGCCAGGCGTCGACCTGTACCCGCTCGCCGATGTCGAGGTTCACGTCGCGGTTTTGAGCCACCGGCGCCGAGCGCGGTTGCTTGCGCCGCTGAAGGTGCCACAGGGCGGTCGCGCCGCTGCCGACGATGGCTGCCGTGGCGATCTGCCAGGGCAGCGACAGGCCGAGGTGCGCCGCGATGGCCGCCCCCGCCAGGCCCAGGGCGAACATGAGCAGGTAGAAGGTGCCCGTGGCCAGTTCGGCCGCCACCACGGCGCCGGCAGCCACCCACCAGAATGTCGCGATCGAAAGGTCCATCCCCGCTCCTCGTGTTGTAGTTCGTCGTCAATGCCCGCGTGGGGCGCGGGCAGTGTAAGCGGCTCGCCCACAGCGTCATGCACTCGCTCTACACTTCGCGCTTTCGCCCGTTTCCGCCCCCTTGGAGCAGCCATGTCGCGCTTTCGTTTCCCCATTGTCATCATCGACGAAGACTTCCGTTCGGAGAACACCTCCGGATTGGGGATCCGTGCGCTGGCCGACGCGATCGAGAAGGAGGGGTTCGAGGTTCTCGGCGCCACCAGTTACGGCGACCTGGCCCAGTTCGCCCAGCAGCAGAGCCGTGCCAGCGCGTTCATCCTGTCCATCGACGACAACGAGTTCGCCGGTGGTCCTGACATCGACCCCGCCGTGCTGAACCTGCGCAAGTTCATCCAGGAAATCCGCTTCAAGAACGCGGAAATCCCGATCTACCTGTACGGCGAGACCCGCACCTCGCAGCACCTGCCGAACGACGTGCTGCGCGAGCTGCACGGCTTCATCCACATGTTCGAGGACACGCCGGAGTTCGTGGCGCGCCACATCATCCGCGAGGCCAAGAGCTACCTCGACGGCCTGGCGCCCCCGTTCTTCCGCGCACTGGTCGACTACGCCCATGACGGCTCCTACTCCTGGCACTGCCCCGGGCACTCCGGCGGCGTGGCCTTCCTGAAGAGCCCGGTCGGCCGCATGTTCCACCAGTTCTTCGGCGAAAACATGCTGCGCGCCGACGTCTGCAACAGCGTGGACGAACTCGGCCAGCTGCTCGACCACACGGGCCCCATCGCCCAAAGCGAGCGCAATGCCGCCCGCATCTTCAATGCGGACCATTGCTTCTTCGTCACCAACGGCACGAGCACCAGCAACAAGATGGTGTGGCACCACGCGGTGGCGCCGGGCGACGTGGTGGTGGTCGACCGCAACTGCCACAAGTCCATCCTCCACGCGATCATCATGACGGGCGCGGTGCCGGTGTTCCTGCGCCCGACGCGCAACCACTACGGCATCATCGGCCCCATTCCAGAGTCGGAGTTCACCCCCGAGGCGATCCGCAAGAAGATCGCCGCCAACCCGCTGCTCTCGGGCGTGGACGCCCAGACCGTCAAGCCCCGCATCCTGACGCTCACGCAGAGCACCTACGACGGCGTGCTGTACAACACCGAGACGATCAAGCACGGGCTCGACGGCTACATCGACACCCTGCATTTCGACGAAGCGTGGCTGCCGCACGCCGCCTTCCACCACTTCTACGGCACCTACCACGCCATGGGGCGCGACCGCGCCCGCCCCAAGGACCAGCTGGTGTTCGCCACCCAGTCCACGCACAAGCTGCTTGCCGGCCTGAGCCAGGCCTCGCAGGTGCTGGTGCAGGATTCCCAGACCCGCAAGCTGGACCGCCACCTCTTCAACGAGGCCTACCTGATGCACAGCTCCACGAGCCCGCAGTACGCGATCATCGCGTCCTGCGACGTGGCGGCGGCCATGATGGAGGCCCCGGGCGGCATGGCGCTCGTCGAGGAGAGCCTTTCCGAGGCGCTCGACTTCCGGCGCGCCATGCGCAAGGTCGAGCAGGAGTACGACAAGGACTGGTGGTTCAAGGTCTGGGGCCCGGACAAGATCGCCGAGGAAGGTGTTGGCAAACCGAAGGACTGGATGCTCAAGGCGGGCGCCAAATGGCACGGCTTCGGCGACCTGGCCGACGGCTTCAACATGCTCGACCCGATCAAGAGCACGATCATCACCCCGGGGCTCGACATGTCGGGCAAGTTTGCCAAGACCGGCATTCCGGCGGCCATCGTCACCAAGTTCCTGGCCGAGCACGGCGTCGTCGTGGAGAAGACGGGGCTGTACTCGTTCTTCATCATGTTCACCATCGGCATCACCAAGGGCCGCTGGAACACGCTGCTCACCGCGCTGCAGCAGTTCAAGGACGACCACGACCGCAATGCCCCGCTGTGGCGCGTGCTGCCGGAGTTCGTCGCCACCCACCCGCGCTACGAGCGCATGGGCCTGGCCGACCTGAGCCAGGCGATCCACGAGGCCTACGCCCGCAATGACATCGCCCGCCTCACGACCGAGATGTACCTGTCGGACCTGCAGCCGGCGATGAAGCCGAGCGATGCCTTCGCCCGGATTGCCCACCGCCAGACCGAGCGGGTGGCCATCGATGACCTGGAAGGCCGCATCACCGCGTCCCTCGTGACGCCGTATCCCCCGGGCATCCCGCTGCTGATCCCGGGTGAGCGCTTCAACCGGAAGATCGTCGACTACCTGCGCTTCGCCCGCGAGTTCAACGCCCAGTTCCCCGGGTTCGACACCGACGTGCACGGCCTGGTGGAAGAAGACGGCGACGCCGAGACCCACAGCTACTACGTGGATTGCGTGCGCGACGACGCCTGATCGGGCCCGGCCTGGCGTACCAAACGACAAGGGGCCGCGATGCGGCCCCTTGTCGTTTCCGGCGATCACGGCTCCAAAGCCGCGGTGCCCGGCCGACCGCGCGGTCGGCCTGGGTCGCGCGGGATCACTCCCCGTTCATGCCCGACAGCGCCGTCTGGCTGAAGCCGCCATCCACGTAGGTGATCTCGGAGGTAATGCCGGACGCCAGGTCGGACATCAGGAAGGCCGCGGCGTTGCCGACGTCGTCGATCGACACGTTGCGGCCGAGCGGGCAATTGGACGCCATCTCGAGCATCTTGCCGAAGTTCTTGATGCCGGAGGCGGCCAGCGTCTTGATCGCGCCGGCGGAAATGCCGTTCACCCGGATGCCCTTCGGGCCGAGGTTGGCGGCCAGGTAGCGCACGCTGGCTTCGAGCGAGGCCTTGGCCAGGCCCATGGTGTTGTAGCTGGGCATGCTGCGCAGGGCGCCCAGGTAGGTGAGCGTCAGCAGCGCGGCGCCCGGCCGCAGGTGGGGCAGGGCGGCCTTGGCGAGGGCCGGGAAGCTGTAGCTCGAGATGTCGTGCGCGATGCGGAACGACTCCCGGTTCAGCCCGTCGAGGAATTCGCCGGAGATCGCCTCGCGCGGCGCGAACCCGATGGCATGCACGAAGCCATCGAACTCGGGCCATGTCTGGGCCAGGTCGGCGAACATCTGGTCGATCTGGGCATCGTTGGCGACGTCGCAGTCGAACACCAGCTTGGAATCGAACTCGGCCGCGAATTCGGAAACGCGGTCGCGGAAACGCTCGCCCACATAGCTGAAGGCGAGCTCGGCGCCCTCGCGGCGGCAGGCCTTGGCAATGCCGTAGGCGATCGATCGATTGGAAAGCACGCCGGTGATCAGGAAGCGTTTGCCGGCCAGAAAGCCCATGGTGACTCCGTCTAGGTGAAAGAGCGCAGGATTTTGGCACACGCCACGCGCGCCCGGCCGACCTCCGCATGAGCGCCGGTCCGATGGGGCCCCCTCGCTCTTGACAGCTCCGGGCCTTGCCGGTAACACCGGCCCGCGCTACAATTCGTTTTTCTCAAGAAAACTGCATGGGCGGATTCTTTCCAGCCCTTTTTTTTTGCTTGATCGACTTTGCGGTGAGGCCCACATCCGGGCAGCGACGGCACGGCCTGACCAAGCGCTTCAGGTATCAGGACCGACGACTGGATGAATTGGCAAGCTGCTGTTGAAAGCACCGTGACCGGACTGGGTTACGACCTTGTGGACTGCGAGCGCAGCCCCAAGGGGCTGCTGCGCGTGTACATCGACCGCGTCGCCAACGATCCCGCGGGCGAGTACATCGTTGTCGAGGACTGCGAGCGCGTGACGCGCCAGCTCCAGCACGTGCTCGAGGTCGAGGGCATTCCCTACGAACGCCTCGAGGTGTCCTCCCCCGGTCTCGACCGTCCGCTCAACAAGGCGGCCGACTACACGCGGTTTGCAGGTCAGGAAATCGAACTGACCTTGAAAGTCCCGTTCCAGGGCAGAAAAAAATACAAGGGCCTCCTCGAGGCCCTGGGCGAGGGCTGGCGTCTGGTGTTCACCGCCGGCAAGGTCGAGCAGGCGCTCGACTTCTCGCTTGACGAGGTGAAGGAGGCCCGCCTGGTGCCGGTCGTGGATTTCAAGGGTCGCCGGTTCCAGCCGGCCCCCGCGGATGCCGCGCCGGATGCACAGGCGCAGGCTGATGAAACTGACGGAGATCGTAAGCAATGAACCGCGAACTGTTGATGCTGGTAGACGCCATCTCACGCGAGAAGAGCGTGGATCGCGAAGTGGTGTTCGGCGCCGTGGAGGCCGCCCTGGCCTCGGCCAGCAAGAAGCTGCATGGCGGCGAGGTTGACATCCGCGTGACCGTCGACCGGGAGAGCGGCGAGTACGAAACATTCCGTCGCTGGCACGTCGTTCCGGATGAAGCGGGCCTGCAACTGCCGGATTCGGAAATCCTGCACTTCGAGGCACTCGAGCAGATCAGCGACATCGAGGTGGGCGACTACATCGAGGAGCCGGTGGAGTCCGTCACCATCGGCCGCATCGGTGCGCAAGCGGCGAAGCAGGTCATCCTGCAGAAGATCCGTGATGCCGAGCGCGAGCAGCTGCTGACCGATTTCCTGTCGCGCGGCGACAAGATCTTCGTCGGCACCGTCAAGCGCCTCGACAAGGGCGATGTCATCGTCGAGTCCGGCCGCATCGAAGGGCGCCTGAAGCGCAGCGAGATGATCCCGAAGGAAAACCTTCGTTCGGGTGACCGGGTGCGTGCGTTCATCGCCGAGGTCGATCCCACGCTGCGTGGCCCGCAGATCCTGCTGTCGCGCAGCGCGCCCGGCTTCATGATCGAGCTGTTCGCCCAGGAAGTTCCCGAGATCGAGCAGGGCCTGCTCGAGATCAAGTCCTGCGCCCGTGACCCGGGTTCGCGCGCCAAGATCGCCGTCATCTCCCACGACAAGCGTGTCGACCCGATCGGCACCTGCGTGGGCGTGCGGGGTTCGCGTGTCAACGCGGTGACGAACGAGCTCGCCGGCGAGCGCGTGGACATCGTGCTGTGGTCCGAGGACCCGGCCCAGTTCGTGATCGGCGCGCTGGCGCCGGCCAACGTGCAGTCGATCGTCGTCGATGAAGAACGGCATGCCATGGACGTGGTCGTGGACGAGGAGAACCTCGCCATCGCCATCGGCCGGGGTGGTCAGAACGTGCGCCTCGCTTCCGAAATGACCGGCTGGCGCATCAACATCATGACGGCCGAGGAATCGCAGGCCAAGCAGAGCGAAGAGTCCGACAGCCTGCGCAAGCTCTTCGTCGAGAAGCTCGACGTCGACGTGGAAGTCGCCGACATCCTCATCGCCGAAGGGTTTGGCAGCCTGGAAGAAGTCGCCTATGTCCCGATGCAGGAAATGCTCGAGATCGAGGGCTTCGACGAGGACACCGTCAACGAACTGCGCACCCGCGCCAAAGACGCCCTGCTGACGATGGAAATCGTTCGCGAGGAGAAAATGGAAGACGTGTCGCAGAATCTGCGCGACCTCGATGGCCTGTCCACCGAGCTGATCGCCAAGCTGGCTGACGGTGGCATCCACACCCGCGACGATCTCGCCGATCTCGCCGTGGACGAACTCACCGAGATGACCGGCGTCGACGAGACCCAGGCCAAGGCGCTGATCATGAAGGCGCGTGAGCACTGGTTCACTACCTGACTTCCAACGACCGGGTTCCAGAATTCCGTACCGAAGCCGCACTGCACGTACCAAGCAAGGATATAAACAATGGCTGTGACCACCGTCGCCCAGTTCGCCGCCGAGCTCAACCGCTCAGCCGCGGCACTGCTCGAGCAGCTTCAATCGGCCGGAGTCGCGAAGGCGTCCACCGATGACGCGCTGACCGAGTCCGACAAGGAGCGGCTGCTCGATTTCCTGCGTTCATCGCACGGCACCGCTGCCGGCGACCGCAAGAAGATCACGCTGACCCGCAAGTCGACCAGCGAGATCAAGCAGGCCGATGCCAGCGGCAAGGCTCGCACCATCCAGGTCGAGGTGCGGAAGAAGCGCACGTTCATCAAGCGCGATGAAAGCGCACCTGCGGAGGAACCCGCGGCACCGGTCGTCGATGACACCGAACTGCGCCGCCGCGAAGACGAGGCCCGTGCCCAGGCGGAGCAGTTGCGCCGCCAGGAAGAGGAACTCGCCGAGAAGCGTCGCCAGCGCGAGGAGCAGGAGCGCCTCGAACGCGAAGCCGCCGAGCAGCGTGCCCGTGAAGCGGCCGAGGCTGCCGCGGCTGCTGCTGCCAAGGCGGCCCTCGAAGCCGCTGCCGCCGCCGCCCAGCAAGGCAAGAAGGCTGCCGCCGAACCCGAGACGCCCGCTGCTGCACCCGCAGCCGCTGCCGCACCGGCTGCCCCGGCCGAGCCGCCCAAGCCGGCGTTGCGCGTGATCAAGGCCGCCGACGTCGTCGACGAAGAGAAGCAGCGCGCTGCCGACCTCGCCAAGCGCCGCAAGGCCGCCGAAGACGAAGCCGCCGCCATCCGCGCCATGATGAACGCGCCCAAGCGCGTGCTGCAGGCCAAGAAGGAAGAGCCGCCGAAGGTCGATCCGAACAAGGAAGGCATCAAGGGCACGATCCACAAGCCTGCCGGCACGCCGGCGGCTCCTGGCACGACCGCGGCCGCCCCTGGCGCCGCCAAGCCGGGCGACAAGAAGTCGGTCAAGTCCGAGAAGCTGTCGTCCAGCTGGGCCGATGACGCCGCCAAGAAGCGCGGCCTCAAGACCATCAACAGCGGCGGTGGCAACCGTCCGGGCTGGCGCGCGCCGCGCGGCGGCCGCCGTGGCGATCGTGGCGACTCCGGTTCCAACTTCGTGGCGCCGGTCGAGGCGCAGGTGCAGGAAGTGCACGTGCCCGAGACCATCAGCGTGGCCGACCTGGCCCACAAGATGTCCGTGAAGGCCTCCGAAGTCATCAAGACGATGATGAAGCTCGGCCAGATGGTCACCATCAACCAGCAGCTGGACCAGGAAACCGCGATGATCGTCGTGGAAGAAATGGGCCACAAGGCGTTCCCCGCCAAGCTGGACGATCCCGACGCGTTCCTGGAAGAGCAGGACACCGACGCCAACCACGAGGTGCTGCCCCGCGCCCCGGTGGTCACCGTCATGGGTCACGTCGACCACGGCAAGACCTCGCTGCTCGACTACATCCGAAAGAGCCGCGTGGCTTCCGGCGAGGCCGGCGGCATCACGCAGCACATCGGTGCGTACCACGTGGACACCCCGCGCGGCATGATCACCTTCCTCGACACCCCGGGTCACGCGGCCTTCACGGCCATGCGTGCTCGCGGTGCGAAGGCCACCGACATCGTCATCCTGGTGGTGGCCGCCGACGACGGCGTCATGCCGCAGACGAAGGAAGCCATCTCCCACGCGAAGGCGGCCGGCGTGCCGATCGTCGTCGCGATGAACAAGATGGACAAGCCCGAGGCTAACGCCGAGCGCTTGAAGAGCGAACTCGTGGCCGAGGAAGTCGTGCCGGAAGAGTTCGGCGGCGAGTCGCCGTTCGTTTCCGTGTCGGCCAAGACCGGCATGGGCATCGACGACCTGCTCGAGCAGGTGCTGCTGCAGGCCGAAGTGCTCGAACTGAAGGCGCCGGTGGAATCGCTCGCCAAGGGCCTGATCGTCGAAGCCCAGCTCGACAAGGGCCGCGGCCCGGTCGCGACGGTGCTGATCCAGTCGGGCACGCTCAAGCGCGG
The DNA here is from genome assembly GCF_964253025.1 of Rhizobacter sp. LjRoot28. NCBI lineage: Bacteria > Pseudomonadati > Pseudomonadota > Betaproteobacteria > Burkholderiales > Sphaerotilaceae > Rhizobacter > Rhizobacter sp. LjRoot28. The sequence goes on along the minus strand of NZ_CAXUQC020000001.1, from coordinate 2,512,811 downwards.
CGATGTCGTGCTGGCCGGCTCCACCTATGGCCGCGTGCGCGCCATGCTGGATGAGAACGGCAAGTCGATCACCGAGGCAGGTCCTTCCATTCCGGTGGAGATTCAGGGTCTGACCGAAGTGCCGCAGGCGGGTGACGAGTTCATGGTGCTCAGCGACGAACGCCGGGCGCGCGAGATCGCCACCTTCCGTTCGGGCAAGTACCGCGACGTGAAGCTGGCCAAGCGCCAGGCCGCCAACCTCGAGAACCTGATGGACCAGATGGGCCAGGGCGACGTGCAGACGCTGCCGCTGATCATCAAGGCCGACGTGCAGGGCTCGCAGGAAGCGCTGTCCCAGTCGCTGCTCAAGCTCAGCACCGAGGAAGTCAAGGTGCAGGTGGTGCACGGCGCGGTGGGTGGCATCAGCGAGTCCGACGTCAACCTGGCGATCGCCTCCAAGGCCGTCATCATCGGCTTCAACACGCGGGCCGATGCCGGCGCGCGCAAGCTGGCCGAGCACAACGGTGTCGACATTCGCTACTACAACATCATCTACGACGCCGTGGACGATGTGAAGGCGGCGATGACCGGCATGCTGGCCCCCGAGCAGCGCGAGGAAGTCATCGGCACGGCCGAGATCCGCACGGTGTTCGTGGCTTCCAAGATCGGTACCGTGGCCGGCTCGATGGTCACGTCGGGTCTGGTCCGCCGCAACGCACGCTTCCGCCTGCTGCGCGACAACGTGGTGGTCTACACCGGCGAAGTCGAATCGGTGCGCCGCTTGAAGGACGACGTGCGCGAGGTCAAGGAAGGCTTCGAGTGCGGCATCAAGCTGAAGAACTACAACGACATCTCCGAAGGTGATCAGCTGGAGTTCTTCGAAGTCAAGGAAGTGGCCCGGACGCTGTAACGGCAACGCGGGACCTCTCCCTTGCCCCGCCTTCCAAAAGAGGGCGGGGTTTGTGTTTCAGGGGCAGTCCGCGAGGAGCATCACATGCGACATAAACGATCCATTCCCAACCGCGGCTTCCGCGTGGCCGACCAGATCCAGCGTGACCTGGCCGACCTCATCCGCGACCTGAAGGACCCCCGCGTCGGCATGGTCACCATCCAGGCCGTGGAGGTGACGCCCGACTACGCCCATGCCAAGGTGTTCTTCTCCCTGCTCGTCGGTGACGTCGAGCAGACCGAGGAAGCGCTGAACGAGGCGGCCGGCTTCCTGCGCAACGGCCTTTTCAAGCGCCTGCAGATCCACACGGTGCCCACGCTGCATTTCCACTTCGACCGCACGACCGAACGGGCGGCTGAGCTGAGCTCGCTCATCGCCCAGGCGAATGCCACGCGAGCCAAGGACGACTGAGCCAGTGAGCATGGTCAACGCGTCGCTTCAGAACAACCGACCCCGCGTGCCGCGCCGCGCGGTGCACGGTGTGTTGTTGCTCGACAAGCCGCTGGGCTTGTCGAGCAACGACGCATTGCAGAAGGCCAAGCGCCTGTTCCGCGCCGAGAAGGCGGGCCACACCGGCACGCTGGATCCGCTCGCCACCGGCTTGCTGCCGCTGTGCTTCGGCGCGGCCACCAAGTTCTCGCAGATCAGCCTGGACGCCGACAAGCGCTACCTGGCGACGCTCCGCCTGGGTGCCACCACGACCACCGGCGATGCCGAGGGCGAGGTGCTGCAGGTTCGCCCCGTGGCCGTGACCGACGCGGCACTCGCCGCGGCCTGTGCGGGCCTCACGGGCGAGATCGACCAGGTGCCGCCGATGTACTCGGCCTTGAAGCGCGACGGCCGTGCGCTGTACGAATACGCCCGCCAGGGCATCGAGGTCGAGCGCGCTGCGCGCCGCGTGACGATTCACGCCATCGACATCGTCTCCCGGCAGGATGAGCTCGTCACGCTCGACGTGCGTTGCAGCAAGGGCACGTACATTCGCACGCTGGCCGAAGACCTGGGCGAGTCGCTCGGATGTGGTGCCCACCTGGCGGCGCTGCGGCGTACCGGCAGCGGCCCGCTCGGCCTCGACGGAGCGGTGACATTGGCGCAGCTCGCCGAGCTCGACGAGGCCGGCCGCGACCGGCTCCTGATGGATGCCGATGCGCTGCTGGCCGATGCGCCCGTCGTGCGCCTCGACAGCGAGGAGGCCGGCCGCTTCCTCACCGGGCTGCGCCGCCGCGTGCCGCTCGACGATGCGCCCCAGGTGCGCGTCTACGGCCCCGAACCCAAGGCCTTCCTGGGCAGCGCCCGGGTCACGGCCGGAGAACTGATTTCGACGAGGCTCTTGAGCCCGACGGAGGTGAAAGGCCTCCTGGTGATCGAAGAGCCCGAGAAGCAGGAACATTCAGAGAGAACGTCAGCATGACTACCAGACAGATCCGCAACATTGCCATCATTGCCCACGTCGACCATGGCAAGACCACCATGGTCGACCAGCTCCTTCGCCAGTCGGGCACCTTCGCCGAACACGAGAAGGTCGTCGACACGGTGATGGACAACAACGCCATCGAACGTGAGCGCGGCATCACCATCCTGGCCAAGAACTGCGCGGTCAGCTGGGAAGGCACGCACATCAACATCGTCGACACCCCGGGACACGCGGACTTCGGTGGCGAAGTCGAGCGTGCGCTGTCGATGGTCGACGGCGTGGTGCTGCTGATCGACGCCCAGGAAGGCCCGATGCCGCAGACGCGCTTCGTGACCAAGAAGGCCCTGGCCCTCGGTCTCAAGCCGATCGTCGTGGTGAACAAGGTGGACAAGCCGGGTGCCAAGCCCGACGCCGTCATCAACGCCGCATTCGACCTGTTCGACAAGCTCGGCGCGAACGACGAGCAGCTCGACTTCCCCGTGGTGTATGCCTCCGGCATCAACGGCTGGACCTCGCTCACCGAAGGTGCGCCGGGCGAACAATGGGGTCCCGACATGTCGGCCCTGTTCAACACCATCCTCCGCCATGTGCCGCCGAACGCCGGCGACCCGAGCGCTCCGCTGCAGCTGCAGATTTCCGCGCTCGACTACTCGTCGTTCGTGGGCCGCATCGGCGTGGGCCGCATCAGCCAGGGAACGATCAAGCCGTCGATGGACGTGATGGTCATGGAAGGCCCCGATGGCAAGGCCGTGCGTGGCCGCGTCAACCAGGTGCTGACGTTCCAGGGCCTGGACCGCGTGCAGACCGCTGAAGCCGGCCCCGGCGACATCGTGCTGATCAACGGCATCGAGGACATCGGCATCGGCGTGACCGTCACCAGCGTGACCAACCCGTCGCCCCTGCCGATGCTCAAGGTCGACGAGCCCACGCTGACGATGAACTTCTGCGTGAACACCAGCCCGCTGGCCGGCCGCGAAGGCAAGTTCGTCACCAGCCGCCAGATCTGGGACCGCCTGCAGAAGGAACTGCAGAGCAACGTGGCGCTGCGCGTCAAGGAAACCGACGAAGACGGCATCTTCGAGGTGATGGGCCGGGGTGAACTGCACCTGACCATCCTGCTCGAGAACATGCGCCGTGAAGGCTACGAACTCGCCGTGAGCAAGCCGCGCGTGGTCTTCCACAACGTCGACGGCGTGCGCCACGAGCCGATCGAGCTCGTGACGGCCGACATCGAAGAGGGCCACCAGGGCGGCGTGATGCAGGCCCTGGGCGAGCGCAAGGGCGAACTCGTCAACATGGAGCCGGACGGCCAGGGGCGCGTGCGCCTGGAGTACCGCATCCCGGCCCGGGGCCTGATCGGCTTCTCGAACGAGTTCATGAACCTGACGCGTGGTTCCGGCCTCATCAGCAACATCTTCGACGGCTACGAGCCGCACAAGGGCGACATCGGCGGCCGCAAGAACGGCGTGCTGATCTCGATGGACGACGGTGAGATCTTCACCTACGCCCTGGGCAAGCTCGATGACCGCGGCCGCATGTTCGTCAAGGCGAACGACCCGGTGTACGAGGGCATGATCGTCGGCATCCACAACCGGGACAATGACCTGGTCGTGAACGCCACGCGCACGAAGCAGCTGACGAACTTCCGCGTGTCCGGCAAGGAAGACGCGATCAAGATCACGCCGCCGATCGACCTCACGCTCGAATACGGCGTCGACTTCATCGACGACGACGAACTGGTCGAGATCACGCCGAAGTCCATCCGCGTGCGCAAGCGTTACCTCAAGGAGCACGAGCGCAAGCGCGCTTCGCGCGACTGAGCGTCACCCCGGGGGGCCGGCCACTGCCACGCAGTCGCCGGCCCCTCGCACATCCGACATGCAGGTCCAGTCCAACGGAATTTCGATCGAGGTCGATGTCAGGGGCTCGCCCCAGGGCGAGCCTTTGCTGCTCATCATGGGCCTCGGCATGCAGCTGACCGGCTGGCACGATCGCTTCGTGGACGTGCTGGTGTCGCGCGGCTATCGCGTGATCCGCTTCGACAACCGCGACGCCGGCCTGAGCCAGCACTTCGATGCCTTGGGCATGCCCAACCTGCCGCTGGCCGCGGCACGCTCGGCCTTCGGTCTGCCGCTCAGCAGGCCGTATGCGTTGGAAGACATGGCCCGTGATGCCCTCGGGGTGCTCGATGCCCTCGGTATCCGGCGCGCCCACGTGTGCGGCGCCTCCATGGGCGGGATGATTGCCCAGCACCTCGCCGCCCGTCACCCCGACCGGCTCGCCAGCCTGACGCTCATGATGACCACGAGCGGCGCCCGCCGGGTGCCGGGGCCGTCATGGCGCATTCGCGCCGCGATGCTGGCGCGACCCCCCAGGCCGGACGACGCCGAGGCGGTGATCGCGGCACGTGCAGCCTTCTTCCGCCTCATCGAAGGGCCGGCGCATCGCATGGACGACGCGGAATTGCGTGAGCGCCTCGAGCTCGACATGGCACGCGCCTACCGGCCGGCCGGCACGGCTCGGCAACTCGTGGCCATCGCCACGGACGGCGACCGCAGCCCCTTGTTGCCGGCGCTGCGCCCTCCCTGCCACATCATCCACGGCCGTGCCGACCCGATGATTCCCGTCCAGGCCGGAGTCGACCTGCATGCCCGGATCCCCGGGGCGACGCTCGACGTGATCGACGGCATGGGCCATGACATGCCCTCCGTCCTCTACGGGCGTTTCGCCGATGGCATCGATCACGCAGCCGGCCGTGCCTGACACAATCGAGGGCATGCCCCTCGACTGGATCGCCATCGGCCTGCTGCTTGTTCTCTTCGTCCTGCTCGTGATCGTCCTGATCGCGGTGTGGCGGCGTGAGTCGCCCGACGACCTGCTGCGCCAGTTCCACGACGAAGCCCGTGCCGACAACGAGCGCAGCGAGCGCGAGTTGCGCGAGGAAGTCGACCGCAGCGCCCGCGGCACCCGACAGGAGCTGGCCCAGACCCTGTCGCTCTTCCAGCAATCCATGGCCGAGACCTTGCGCCATGCCACCGGCTCCCAGGACGGCGCACTCTCGCGCATGGCCGAGCAGCAGGCGACGGCACTGCAGCGCTTCTCGTCGACGCTGGCCGAGCAGCTGGCCGCGCTCACCGCGACCACCGACCACCGCATGGCCGAGATGCGCACGGCGGTCGAAGCCAAGCTCGCCGCCATCCAGGCCGACAACGAACGCAAGCTCGAGCAGATGCGCGCCACGGTGGACGAGAAGCTCCATGCCACGCTGGAGCAGCGCCTGGGCGAGAGCTTCAAGCAGGTGGCCGATCGGCTGGATCAGGTGCACAAGGGCCTGGGCGAGATGCAGACCCTGGCACGCGACGTGGGCTCCCTCAGCCGGGTGCTGGGCAACGTCAAGACGCGCGGCATCTTCGGCGAGGTGCAGCTCGCCGGCTTGCTGGAGCAGGTGTTCACGCCCGAGCAGTACGCCACCAACGTCGAGACGGTGCCGGGCAGCGGTGCGCGGGTGGAGTTCGCCCTGCGCTTGCCGGGGCAGCGCACCGATGGCGTGCCGCTGTGGCTGCCCATCGACGCCAAGTTCCCGCGCGAGGACTACGAGCGCTTGCTGGACGCGCAGGAGCGCGCCGATCCGGTGGCCAGCGAGGCGGCCGCCCGCGCCATCGAACTGCGCTTGCGCGCCGAAGCCCGCACCATTCGCGACAAGTACCTGGCGCCCCCGCACACCACCGACTTCGCGATCCTCTTCGTGCCGACCGAGGGCCTCTATGCGGAAGCGCTGCGCCGGCCCGGCCTCGTCGAGGCCTTGCAGCGGGAGCACCGCGTGATGCTGGCGGGCCCGACGACCTTGCTGGCCACGCTCAACAGCCTGCAGATGGGCTTCCGCACGCTGGCGCTCGAGCGCCGGTCGGTGGAAGTGTGGGAAGTGCTGGGTGCGGTGAAGACCGAGTTCCAGAAGTTCGGCGAGGCGCTCGCCAAGACGAGAAAGAAGCTCGACGAGGCGAGCAGCAGCATCGAGATGGCCGAACGCCGCAGCCGCGTCATGGCGCGTGAACTGCGCTCGGTGGAGGCGTTGCCCGAGTCACGTGCCCAGGCGCTGCTGCCGCTGCCGTCGGACGACGAACCCGCCTGACGCCGGCTGCACGGCGTCCAGCGCGGGGGGCGCAGGTCGACTCAGAACCGGATGCCGGTTGGCGACGGGGCCGGTGCAGGGGCGGGGGTGGCGGTCGCCGGTGCGGGAGAGGCGGCGCGCGGTGCCGGGGCGGGTGCCGGGGCAGTGCGCGGCTCGGTCAGCGGCGTGGCGCGGCCTTCCGAGTAGCTCGAAGGCAGGCGCGAGGTCTTGGGATACCCTGCGGCATCCAGGTAGCTTGCCCACTCCGCCGGCGCGAAGCCGTTGACGACCTGCGCGCCGATCGAAATCGAGGGCAGGTCGTTCTTGCCAACCAGGCGGCGCAGTTCAGCACTGTCCGCTTCCGAATTGATGGTGCGCTCGACGAACGGCACGCCGCGCTGGCGCAGCAGCTGCCGGCCGCTGTCGCATGGAGCGCAGTCGCGGGCGGTGTAGAGCGTCACCGGGTAGCGCCGCACAACTTGTTGCAAATCGAAGGGCAGGGTGCTGGTGTCGGCGAGGCCGCCCGAGGTCATCGGCGTCACGTTCTCGACCTTGTTCTCTTTTCCCAAGGCCGGGCGGTCGGTGTACGTGACCTTGCCGTCCGGCCCCACCACCTTGTAGAGCGCGTGTGCGGGCATCGTGCCGAGGGCCGTCAGGCACACGGCTGCAAACAGAGAAGCCCGGGCGGCAGTGGACGATAGGGAATGGCGCGATGCTCGGGTCATCGGTGGCTCCGGAAGGAAAGGGGACAGCGGGAAAGGCTCTGGCCGCACTGTATCAAGCCATGCCCTGGTGACGTAACAGGGCGTCGATGCGTGGCTCCCGGCCGCGGAAGGCCTTGAAGCTCTCGAGCGCGGGGCGGCTGCCGCCCACTTCCAGGATGGCCTGACGGTAGCGGCGCCCGGTCTCGGGGTTCAAGGTGCCGGTCTCCTCGAAGGCGCTCCAGGCGTCGGCGCTCAGCACCTCGGCCCATTTGTAGCTGTAGTAGCCCGCCGCGTAGCCGCCGGCGAAGATGTGCGAGAAGCCGTGCTGGAACCGATTGAACGCCGGCGGCTTGACCACGGCCACCTCGGCCCGGACTTCGTCGAGCACCTGCTGGATGCGGTCCTCGCTGCCCGGCTCCGCATGGATGCGCATGTCGAACAGGGAGAACTCCACCTGACGCAGGGTCTGCAGCCCGCTCTGGAAATTCTTGGCCGCCAGCATCTTGTCGTAGAGCGCCCGGGGCAGGGGTTCGCCGGTGTCGACGTGAGCGGTCAGGTGCTTGAGCACCTCCCATTCCCAGCAGAAGTTCTCCATGAACTGGCTGGGCAGCTCGACCGCATCCCACTCGACGCCGGAGATGCCCGCCACGCCCATGTCGGCCACTTGCGTGAGCATGTGGTGCAGGCCGTGCCCGAACTCGTGGAAGAGGGTGGTCACGTCGTCGTGCGTCAGCAGCGCCGGCTTGCCGTTCACCGGCGAGGCGAAGTTGCACACGAGGTGGGCGACCGGGGTCTGGGTGCTGCCCTCCGGACGGGCCCAGCGGCCGCGCACGTCGTCCATCCAGGCGCCGGGGCGCTTGCCGGAACGGGCGTACGGGTCGAGGTAGAACTGGCCGACGAGTTGCCCCGCGCGTTCGATCCGGAAGAAGCGGACGGTCGGATGCCAGACGGGTGCGGTGTCGGGCCGGATGCTGACCTCGAACAGCGTTTCGATGATGCCGAACAGGCCTTGCAGCACCTTGGTCTCGGTGAAGTACGGTTTGACTTCCTGGTCGCTGAAGGCGTAGCGGCGCTCCTTGAGCTTCTCGCTGGCATAGGCCAGGTCCCAGGCCTGCAGGTCGGGCAGACCCAGCTCGGCGGCGGCGAACTCGCGGACCTCGGCCAGGTCCCGCTGGGCGTAGGGACGTGCACGGCGCGCGAGATCGCGCAGAAAGGTGATCACTTCGTCGGGCGAGTTGGCCATCTTGGGCACCAGCGACACTTCGGCGAAGTTGGCGTAGCCGAGCAGGCGCGCCTCTTCCTGCCGAAGTGCGAGCAGTTCGCGCATCACGGCGCTGTTGTCGACCTCGGGCTTGCCCAGGTCGCTGGCCCGGGTGGCATAGGCCGTGTAGAGGCGCTCACGGAGCGCGCGGTTCTCGCCGTACTGCATCACCGGCAGGTAGTTGGGCAGGTGCAGGGTCAGCTTGTGCCCGGCCTGGCCCTCGGCTTCGGCGGCCGCACGGGTGGCCGCCTTCACGTCCTCGGGAACGCCCGCGAGCTCGGCCTCGGTCACGAAGCAGCTGAAGCCGTCGGTCGCGTCGAGCACGTGCTCGGAAAAGCTCTGCGACAGCGCGGCCTGGCGGTCCTGGATCGCGGCGTAGCGCTCCCGATCGGCTCCCTGGAGTTCGGCGCCCGACAGCACGAAATCGCGCATGGCATTGGAGAGCGCGCGTTGCCGGGCCGGGTTGAGCGACTTCGCGGCCGGGCTGGCGGCGATCGCCTTGTATTTGGCGTACAGGCGCTCGTCGGCGCCGAGGCGGGTGTGGAACTCGGTGACGAGCGGCAGGCTTTCGTTGTAGGCCGCCCGCAGCGCGGGGTTGTCCGCCACCGCGTTCAGGTGGCCCACGGCGCCCCAGGCCCGTCCGAGGCGCTCGGTGGCGACGTCCAGCACGGCCGACATGGCGTCGTAGTCGGCCGGCACTGCGTCGCTCGTGACCTGTTCGAGCGCGGCGTTGGCTTCGGCCAGAAGCGCCGAGATGGCCGGGCCGACGTGTTCCGGGCGGATGTCGGCGAAGGGCGGCAGGTCGTGACGGGCGAGCAGCGGGTTGGTCATGCGGAGCCTTTCTGAAGCAGGGATGGGCCTGATCCGGACTCCGTCATGGGAAGCCGGCGCTCAGGCAGCAGCGGTTCGACTCATTGTGCCGCTTCGCGTTCCGCGGCCTCGATGGTGTTCACGAGCAACATCGTGATCGTCATGGGTCCGACGCCGCCAGGCACCGGCGTGATGGCCGAGGCCACCTGCGAGACGCCGGCGAAGTCGACGTCGCCGCACAGCTTGCCTTCGTCGTTGCGGTTCATGCCGACGTCGATGACGATGGCGCCGGGCTTGACCATGTCGGCCGTCAAGGTGTTCCGGCGACCGACGGCGGCAACGATCACGTCGGCTTGGCGGGTGTGATAACCGAGGTCGGCGGTGGCGCTGTGGCAGACGGTGACGGTGGCGTTGGCCTGCAGCAGCAGCAGCGCCATGGGCTTGCCCACGGTGTTGCTGCGCCCGATCACCACCGCATGCTTGCCGCGCAGGTCGAAGCCGGTCGACTCGATGAGCTTCATGCAGCCGTAGGGGGTGCAGGGCCGGAAGCCGGGCAGGCCGGCCATGAGCTCGCCGGCGCTGAGCACGGAATAGCCGTCGACGTCCTTGCGGGTGTCGATGGCCTCGATCACCTTGGCCGAGTCGATGTGCTTGGGCAAGGGCATCTGCACCAGGATGCCGTGGATGCTGCGGTCGGCGTTCAAGGCAGCGATGCGCGCCAGCAGGTCGGCTTCGGACAGCGTGGCGTCGTACTTCTCGAACACCGAACGCAGGCCGTGCTCTTCGCAGGCCTTGACCTTGTTGCGCACGTAGACCTGACTGGCGGGGTCCTCGCCCACCAGGATCACGGCCAGGCCGGGCTGGTGGCCGCGGGCGGTGAGGGCGGCCGCGCGGGTGGCCACCTCGGCGCGGATTTGCTTGGACAGGGCAGTGCCGTCGATCAGGCGGGCGGTGGTCATGGGCGGGTCCTCTCGGTTCGATGATGCAAGTAAAAAGGGCCGCTGCGAAGCGGCCCTTGGATGGGAGACGGGGCTCAGCCCTTGGACTGCGCGCCCAGGGCGATCTTGAGCAGATCGGCCACGGTGTTGGCGTTGAGCTTTTCCATGATGTTGGCGCGGTGCGCTTCCACCGTCTTGATGCTGATGCCCAGGTCGTCGGCGATCTGTTTGTTCAGGCGGCCGGCGACGATGCGCTCGAGCACCTGCGACTCGCGGGTGGTCAGGCGCGACAGCAGGGCATCGCGGCTGGCGGCTTCCTGGTGGTGCGAGAAGGCGCTGCGGGCCTGGTCGAGCATGCGTTCGACGAGGTTCAGCAGTTGCTCTTCCTTGAACGGCTTCTCGATGAAGTCCATCGCGCCCTTCTTCATGGTCGTGACGGCCATGGGCACGTCGCCGTGGCCCGTGATGAAGACGACCGGCAGGGGCGACTTGCGCTCGAGGAGCCGGTCCTGCAGTTCCAGCCCGCTCATGCCGTCCATGCGGATGTCGGCGATGAGGCAGGCCACCTCGCGAGGATCGAAGCGGGACAGGAAGGCTTCGGAGGAATCGAAGCACTTCACCCGGTAGTCCTTGCCCTCAAGCAGCCATTGGAGCGAATCTCGCACGGCCTCGTCATCGTCGACAACGTACACAGTGCCTTTTTTCGGAATCAAGCTCATGAATTCGGGGCTCAGGTCAAGGCTGTTTCAAGGCCGGGAGATTTGGCGGTTTCGACGGGCAGCGTGAAGCTGAAACGGCAACCGACCACGGTGTTCCCATTGTATAAGTTCTCGGCACGGATCCGGCCCCGGTGACTCTCGATGATCGAACGGCACAGACTGAGGCCGATGCCGAGGCCTTCGACCTTCGTCGAGAAGAAGGCTTCGTACAGGCGCCCGAGCACTTCCTCCTTCAGGCCAGGCCCGGAATCGGTGACGGCGAACTCGATCACGCCGCCCTCCTCGGGCGTGTGTCGGGGGATCACCCGCAGCTCGATGTTGCGCCGGGGCAAGGGCAGACCGGCCGAGTCGATGGCTTCCGCCGCGTTCTTCAGCAGGTTCAGCAACACCTGCTCGATGAGGATCGGGTCGACCATCAGGGTGGGCAGTCGTTGCGCCACATAGACGTGCAGTGCCACGTTGCGGCGGCGCAGTTCGATGCCGGCCAGGTCCACCGATTCGTCCACGATGCTGGCCGCCTGCGACGGCTCGCGGCGCGGCTCGCTGCGCTTCACGAAAGCGCGGATGCGGCGGATGATCTGGGCCGCCCGCTCGGCCTGCTTGGCCGTCTTCTCGAGCGCCGCGATCAGGTCGGGCTTCTCGATCGCATCCGACTTCACCCGCGACACCATGCCGTTGCAGTAGTTGGTGATGGCAGTGAGCGGCTGGTTCAGTTCGTGCGCCACCGAGGACGCCATCTCGCCCATGGTCACGAGGCGGCTCGTCACCTGGGCCTTCTCGGCCTGCTGCTGCGCCTGGGATTCGGCGTGCCGGCGGCTCGTGATGTCGGTGGCGATCAGCATCTGGGCGAGGCGGCCGTCAGTCCATTGCAGGTAGCGCGCGCGCACGTCGAACCACTTCTGCAGGGGTTCGACGAACACCTCGCGCGGGTCGGATCCGGCCTCGGTGAGTTCCTGGGTGGGCAGACCGCCGAAGCTGTCGACGGAGTCGCCGTAGTCGCCCATCTGCACCGGTCCGGAGTCAGCGCCGGCCAGGGTGGCGTGACCGCGCGCGTCCGCGCCGAACCAGAGACGATACGACCGGTTGGCGAACAGCAGTTCGCCCTGCTGCACCGACAGCACGGACACCGCCGCGTCGAGTCCTTCGAGCACGGTGGTGAAGCGTTCGTGCGACGCGGTGAGCTGGTCGCGCACCCGCTTGGCCTCGGTGATGTTGGTCATCGAGGTCATCCAGCCGGTCTGCACGCCGCGCGGGTCGATCAGGGGCGAGACGTACATGCGGGCGTCGAACAGGCTGCCGTCCTTGCGCATGGCCTTCACCTCGATGCCGCCCGCGGGGCTTCGCCCCTGCAGCTCCTGCTGAAGCAGGCGCATGTTCTCGTCGTGGCGGTCGGGCGGCCAGTGGGGGAAGGGCGGCAGGTGGCCGAGCAGGTCCTGCTCGTTGAACCCGGTCATGGCGCAGAAGGCGGGGTTCACGTAGGTGATGCGCCCTTCCATGTCCATGGCGCGCATGCCGGTCAGCATGGAGTTCTCCATCGCCCGGCGGAAGTTCGTCTCACTGATGAGCGTGTTCTGCATCTGCAACCGGCGCCGCATGTGGCGCCAGGTGCCGAGCAGCATCCAGACCGTCAGCGTGCTGAGGGCGGCCACCATCCAGAAGAGCGTGTTGCTGATGAGGCCGATGGAGGTGCGGTAGCCGTGCACGCGCAGCTTGAGGCCGTTGCCGGCCGGCGCGAGCGGCACGTCGTAGAGGATGGAGGGCGGGCGCAGCACCTGGCCCGGCGGCAGCATCACCGTACTGGAGAGCACCCTGTTGTCGGAGTCGATCACGCTCACGGCATGGCGGTTCGCCACGTCGGACGGGATGAAATAGCGCACCAGCGCCTCCACCGAATACTCGGCAATGAGCGTGCCGGCGAAGCGGTTGCTGTCGATCAGGGGCACCTGCAACTGGAACACCCAGGCGCCGAAGCTGTTCTGGTAGGGCGCGGAGTAGGTTGGGTAGCGCAGCTGCTGGGTCGCCTCGAAGGCCCGTTCGGGTGCCCGTTCCAGGCCCGGCCGCGGCTGCGTGCGCTCCAGCTCTTCCGGCGTGCTCTCCACCTGCATGTGCATGTTGGCGCTGGAGTAGCTCGCACGCCGGTTGCGCTGGGCATCGACCCACAGCAGGTGGGTGATCTCGGGCCGCTCGCGGGCGAAGCCGGCCGCCGGCTGGGGGAAGCCCTCGGGCTTGATGGTTCGCGTGGCGATCTCGCGCGCCATGCGGATGAGCTGCTCCTGGCTCTCGATCAGGCGCAGGCGCACCTGCTGCTGGGCGATCTCGGTGTCTCGCTTGACCGATTCCTGCTCCCGCTCCAGTTCCTCATTGCGGAGGTACCAGAAGGCCGAGATGATCGCGGCAAGGAACAGGAGCACTGACACCAGGGGGCCCAGCGTGGCGTAGCGATCCTGGCGGGACGGGGATTGGCGGCGCCACCACGTCCCGAAAAGGCGCTTGGCCAAGTCGTCGCCAGGGTGGGACGGAACAGAAACTTCTTTCGCAGGCTGCATCGGCGGATTATCGAGGGTGGCCGCCGCGGAAGCCGCCGTGCCGCTTCGCATTGCGACATGGGGAGAACGACTAGGGCGAGAGATGAATTCCATTATATGAAAGCAACTTGCGCCATTTGAGAATTGCTCAACCCTGTGCGACACTCCGCGCCACCTTCAGAACCGTGAAATAGGAGAGATGCATGTCGGCCCTGCCTGAATCCTTCTTGGGCGCGTCTGCCAACGACGCCGATTCCCAGGAAACCCGCGAGTGGCTCGACGCGCTGTCGGCGCTCATCGAGACCGAAGGTGGCGAGCGAGCGCACTTCCTCCTCGAGCAGCTGATCGACCATGCGCGCCAGGTCGGCATCGACATGCCGTTCTCGGCCAACACGGCCTACGTCAACACCATCCCCGCGGACCAGGAAGAGCGCTGCCCCGGCAACCTCGAGATGGAAGAGCGCCTTCGCGCCTACATGCGCTGGAACGCGATGGCGATGGTCGTCCGCGCGAACCGGCTGCACCCTGCTGACGGTGGCGACCTGGGCGGTCACATCTCCTCGTTCGCGTCGCTGGCCACCATGTTCGGCGCCGGCTTCAACCACTTCTGGCATGCCGCCGATGAAACGCACGGCGGTGACCTGCTGTACATCCAGGGGCACTCCTCTCCGGGCATCTATGCCCGCGCCTTCATGGAAGGCCGCATCACCGAGGAGCAGCTCAACAACTTCCGCCAGGAAGTCGACGGCAAGGGCATCTCGAGCTACCCGCACCCGAAGTTGATGCCCGAGTTCTGGCAGTTCCCTACCGTCTCGATGGGCCTCGGGCCGCTGATGGCCATCTACCAGGCGCGCTTCCTCAAGTACCTGCACGCCCGTGGCATCGCCGACACCTCCAAGCGCAAGGTGTGGGTCTTCTGCGGCGACGGCGAGATGGACGAGCCGGAATCGCTGGGCGCGATCGGCCTGGCCGCCCGCGAGAAGCTCGACAACCTCATCTTCGTCGTCAACTGCAACCTGCAGCGCCTGGACGGCCCGGTGCGCGGCAATGGCAAGATCATCCAGGAACTCGAAGGCGAGTTCCGCGGCTCCGGCTGGAACGTCATCAAGCTGCTCTGGGGCAGCTACTGGGATCCGCTGCTCGCCCGCGACAAGGACGAGCTGCTGCGCAAGGTGATGATGGACACCGTCGACGGTGACTACCAGGCCTTCAAGGCGAACGATGGCGCCTTCGTGCGCAAGAATTTCTTCGGCCGCCATCCGAAGCTGCTGGAGATGGTCTCCAAGCTGAGCGACGATGACATCTGGCGCCTGAACCGAGGCGGCCACGACCCGCAGAAGGTGTACGCCGCCTACCACCGCGCCGTGAACCACAAGGGCCAGCCGACGGTGCTCCTGATCAAGACGGTCAAGGGCTTCGGCATGGGCAAGACGGGCGAAGGCAAGAACACCGCGCACCAGACCAAGAAGATGGTCGACGAGGACGTGAAGGTCTTCCGCGACCGCTTCAACATCCCCATCCCCGACGACAAGATCGCCGAGGTGCCGTTCTACAAGCCGGCCGACGATACGCCCGAGATGCGCTACCTCCACGAGCGCCGCAAGGCGCTCGGCGGCTACCTGCCGCAGCGCCGCCCCAAGGCCGAGGAGCAGTTCACCGTGCCGCCGCTCGAGACCTTCAAGGCCGTGCTCGAGCCGACCGCCGAAGGCCGCGAGATCTCGACGACGCAGGCTTACGTCCGCTTCCTCACGCAACTGCTGCGCGACAAGGAGCTCGGCCCGCGCACGGTGCCCATCCTGGTCGACGAAGCGCGCACCTTCGGCATGGAAGGCCTCTTCCGCCAGATCGGCATCTACAACCCGCAGGGCCAGCTGTACACCCCGGTCGACAAGGACCAGGTCATGTACTACCGAGAGGACAAGGCCGGCCAGATCCTGCAGGAAGGCATCAACGAGGCCGGCGGCATGAGCAGCTGGATCGCCGCGGCCACGTCGTACGCGACGAACAACCGGATCATGATCCCGTTCTACGTGTACTACTCGATGTTCGGCTTCCAGCGCGTGGGCGACCTGGCCTGGGCGGCCGGCGACATGCAGGCACGTGGCTTCCTGCTCGGCGGCACCTCGGGCCGCACGACGCTCAACGGCGAAGGCCTGCAGCACGAGGACGGCCACAGCCACATCCTCGCGGGCACCATCCCGAACTGCATCAGCTACGACCCGAGCTTCGCGCACGAAGTGGGCGTGATCCTGCACCACGGCCTGAAGCGCATGGTCGAGCGCCAGGAGAACGTGTTCTTCTACCTCACGCTGCTCAACGAGAACTACGCCATGCCGGGCCTGACGGCCGGCACCGAAGAGCAGATCATCAAGGGCATGTACCTGCTGCAGGCCGGGGCCAAGAAGACGCCGCGGGTCAACCTGCTCGGCAGCGGCACCATCCTGCGCGAGTCGATCGCGGCCAAGGAGCTGCTCGAAACCGAATGGGGTGTGGCCGCCAACGTGTGGAGCTGCCCGAGCTTCAACGAACTGGCCCGCGACGGACAGGACGCCGAACGCTGGAACCTGCTCCACCCGACCGACAAGCCGCGCGTGCCCTTCGTCACCCAGCAGCTCGACCCGCACGCCGGGCCGGTCGTCGCCTCGACCGACTACATGAAGAGCTACGCGGATCAGATCCGCGCCTTCATTCCGAAGGGCCGTACCTACAAGGTGCTCGGTACCGACGGCTTCGGCCGCAGCGACTTCCGCAGCAAGCTGCGCGAGCACTTCGAGGTGAACCGTCACTACATCGTGGTGGCCGCACTGAAGGCGCTGGCCGAGGAGGGCACCGTCCCCGCGGCGAAGGTCGCCGAGGCGATTGCCAAGTACGACATCAAGGCCGACAAGATCAACCCGCTCTACGCCTGAACGACCAGAAGAATCGGAGAACAACATGGCATTGGTCGAAGTCAAGGTCCCGGATATCGGCGACTTCAAGGAGGTCGAGGTGATCGAGCTGCTGGTCAAGTCCGGCGACACGATCAAGGTGGACCAGTCCCTGCTGACGGTCGAGAGCGACAAGGCCTCGATGGAAATTCCCTCCGGCGCCGCGGGCGTCGTGAAGGAACTGAAGGTCAAGCTCGGTGACAAGGTCAGCGAAGGCACGATCGTGCTGACGGTGGAGAGCGATGCCGCTGCGGCTCCTGCTCCTGCTGCACCCGCTGCCGCACCGGTGGCCGCTGCAGCGGCAGCTCCCGCGACTGCAGCAGCCCCGGCACCGGCGGCGCCGTCCCCGGCGCCCGCAGCAGGCGGCACGCGCACCATCGAGATCGCCGTGCCGGACATCGGCGACTCGAAGGACGTGTCGGTCATCGAGGTGTTCATCAAGGCCGGCGACACGCTCAAGGCCGAGCAGAGCGTGGTGACCGTCGAGAGCGACAAGGCCTCGATGGAAATCCCCTCGTCTCACGCCGGCGTGGTCAAGGAAGTCCGCGTGCAATTGGGTGACAAGGTCAGCCAGGGCAGCGTGCTGGCCATTCTGGAAGTGTCCGGTGGCGGCGCCCCGGCGGCAGCGGCCCCCGCACCTGCTGCGGCGCAAGCGTCTGCATCTGCGCCTGCGTCCGCGCCTGCGGCCGCTGGACAGCAGCCGTCCACGCCGCCCGTGGAACGCGTCGTTCCGACGGCCGCGCTGCCCGCGGCCGAGCCGCCGCCGCCTTCGGGTCGCCTGCCCCATGCATCTCCCAGCATCCGCAAGCTGGCCCGCGAGCTCGGCGTTCCGCTCGGGGAAGTCAAGGGCTCGGGCCTCAAGGGTCGCATCACGCAGCAGGACGTCCACGGCTTCGTGAAGGGCGTGATGGCCGGCGACGTGCGCACCCAGGCGCAGGCGGCCCGCGCCCCTGCCGCTTCGGCCGCGGCAGGTGGCGGCGCCGGCTTCCCCGGCCTGCTGCCCTGGCCTCAGGTCGACTTCGCGAAGTTCGGCCCGGTGGAGCGGCGCGACCTGTCGCGCATCAAGAAGATCTCGGCCGCCAACCTGCACCGCAACTGGGTGATGATCCCGCACGTCACCAACCACGACGATGCCGACATCACCGAGCTCGAGGCCTTCCGGGTTCAGCTCAACAAGGAGAACGAGAAGTCCGGCGTGAAGGTGACGATGCTGGCCTTCCTCATCAAGGCGGTCGTAGCGGCGCTCAAGAAGTTCCCGGAGTTCAACGCCTCGCTCGAAGGCGAGCAGCTCGTGCTCAAGCAGTACTTCCACGTCGGGTTCGCGGCTGATACGCCGAACGGACTGGTCGTGCCCGTGCTGAAGGATGCCGACAAGAAGGGCGTGCTGCAGATCTCCCAGGAGATGAATGCGCTGGCCGCCAAGGCACGCGACGGCAAGCTGAGCCCGGCCGACATGAGCGGCGGTTGCTTCTCGATCTCTTCGCTCGGAGGCATCGGCGGGCGCTACTTCACCCCCATCATCAACGCGCCCGAGGTGGCGATCCTGGGTGTGTGCCGTTCCAGCATGGAACCGGTGTGGGACGGCAAGGCCTTCCAGCCGCGCCTGATGCTGCCGCTCAGCCTCAGCTGGGACCACCGCGTGATCGATGGCGCGTCAGCGGCGCGCTTCAACGCCTACCTCGCGCAGATCCTCGGCGACTTCCGCCGCGTGCTGCTGTAAGCCTTCCGCACCCTCACAGAAAGACAACCCCATGTCGCTCATCGACATCAAGGTGCCGGACATCGGCGATTTCTCCGAAGTGGCCGTCATTGAGTTGCTGGTCAAGCCCGGTGACACCATCAAGGCCGAACAGTCCCTCGTGACCGTCGAGAGCGACAAGGCCTCGATGGAGATTCCGTCGCCCCAGGCGGGCACGGTCAAGGAGGTGCTCGTGAAGCTGGGCGACAAGGTGCGCGAAGGCACGTCCCTCGTGACCCTGGAGGCAGCCGCTGGTTCGGCCGAGACAGCGCCTGCCGCGGCTGCCGCGCCGACACCGGCCGGGCCAGCCTCGTCATCTCCTGCACCGGCACCGGCCGCCGCACCGACCGCCGCCCCGGCCCATGCCGGCAGCGTCGACCTGGAGTGCGAACTGCTGGTGCTCGGCGGGGGCCCGGGCGGCTACTCGGCCGCCTTCCGTGCCGCCGACCTCGGCTTGAAGACGGTGATGGTCGAGCGCTTCGCCACGCTGGGTGGGGTGTGCCTGAACGTCGGCTGCATTCCCTCGAAGGCCTTGCTGCACGTGGCTGCGGTCATGGACGAGGTGCGCCACTTCGATTCTCTGGGGGTGAGCTTCGGTGAACCGCAGATCGACCTCGACCGCCTGCGCGCCCACAAGGACAAGGTCGTCGGCAAGCTCACCGGTGGCCTCGCGGCCATGGCGAAGATGCGCAAGGTGACGGTGGTGCAGGGCGACGGGGAGTTCGTCGATCCGTATCACCTGAGCGTGCGCGCCGCCGATGGCAGCGTGAAGACGATCAAGTTCAAGCAGGCGGTGATCGCCGCCGGCTCGGAGGCGGTGAAGCTGCCCTTCCTGCCGAAGGACGACCCGCGGGTGGTCACGTCCACCGGCGCGCTGCAGTTGCGTCAGCAACCCAAGCGCATGCTCGTCATCGGTGGCGGCATCATCGGCCTGGAGATGGGCACGGTGTACAGCACGCTCGGTGCCCGCCTCGATGTCGTCGAGATGCAGGACAGCCTGATGCTCGGCGCCGACCGCGACCTGGTCAAGGTCTGGCAGAAGATGAACGCCCCGCGCTTCGACAACATCATGCTGAAGACCCGCACCGTCGGGGCCGAGGCGACGCCCGAGGGCATTCGCGTCAGCTTCGAGGGCGAGGGCGCACCGAAGGAACCGCAGCTGTACGACCTCGTGCTGCAGGCGGTGGGCCGTGTGCCGAACGGCAAGCGCATCGGCGCCGAGAAGGCCGGTGTCGCCGTGGGCGAGCGCGGCTTCATCACGGTGGACCGGCAGATGCGCACCAACGTGCCGCACATCTTCGCCATCGGGGACATCGTGGGCCAGCCCATGCTGGCACACAAGGCGGTGCACGAGGGCCATGTGGCCGCCGAAGTGGCCGCCGGCCACAAGGCCGAGTTCGACGCCCGCGTGATTCCGAGCGTTGCCTACACCGACCCCGAAGTGGCGTGGGTGGGCGTGACCGAAGACGAGGCGCGGGCCAAGGGCATGAAGGTTCGCAAGGGCCACTTCCCCTGGAACGCCTCGGGCCGCGCCATCGCGAACGGTCGCGACGAGGGCTTCACCAAGCTGATCTTTGACGAGGAAACCCACCAGATCGTCGGTGGTGGCATCGTCGGCACCCATGCGGGCGACATGATCGGCGAGGTGGCCCTGGCCATCGAGATGGGCGCGGATGCCGTGGACATCGGCAAGACCATCCATCCGCACCCGACCCTGGGTGAGAGCATCGGCATGGCCGCCGAAGCCTTCGAGGGCGCCTGCACCGACCTGCCGCCGGTCAAGCGCTGACCGGCCGCGCGCTCGGGCGTTTCAGGAAGGGCCGCTCACGCGGCCCTTTTGCCGATCTCCACCCGCGGGCGGCCGCGGCCGGTCAGTTCTTCGGCCGGCGGGCGGGACTCGGCGCCGGCCCCGTGCTTGCGGCCGGCGCGGAGGTCGGATTGGCCGCTGCGGGAGGAGGCGCCGTCATGGCGGCGGCACGCTCGCGCAGGCGCACGGTGTCCATGGTCATGGTGGGCACCGCTTCGGCCGGGCAGCGGCCGGGCAGGTCGTCACCGGCCTGCCACGATTGGGCGTCTTCCGGGGGCTGCGCGTCGCGCGTCACACCGAGCAACGGCGTCAGCTTGTTGAGCGCGGCGTGCGTGCGCACGTAGGCCAGACTCAAGTCGAACTCGGCGTTCGCGTACGAGCGCTGTGCGGTGTAGAGCTCGTTCTCGGAGTTGAGCAGGTCCAGCAGGCTGCGCTGGCCGATGTCGAACTGCTGGCGATAGGCATCGCGCGCCTTCGAGATGGCCAGGGTGTTGCGGTCCAGGAACTGCAGCTGGTCGACGAGCTTGCGCGTGTCGTTGAAGGCGATGGCCACGGTCTGGCGAACGTCGCGGCAGGCGCGGTCGCGCAGGTCGGCCGCCTGGTTGACGAGGTTGACCTGCTGGCGGATGCGCGCCTGGTCGGCGCCGCCGTTGAAGAGGTTCCAGTTCAGCACCACCTCGGCGGTGGTGTCGTTGCGCTGGTCGCGCACGCCTTCGAAGTTCTTTCCGGCGCCGGCGCGCAACCGCGCCTCGACCTTCGGCTGATACGCGCTTTCGCGGATGGAAGCGAGCGCGCGTGCCGCGCGCAGCGCCTCGATGCTGGCGCTGATTGCGGGGCTGCGGCGGATCGCCTCGTCGGCCGCTTCGTTCACCGAGCCCGGCACACCGGCCTTGAACTCACCCGGCATCGGCAGCGCCTCTGGCGGCACCTCGCCCACGATGCGCTGGTAGCGCGTCGACACGTCGTAGAGGTTGGAGATCTCGGTGTTCAGGTTGGACTCGGCCAGCGCCACGCGCGCCCCGGCCTGTTCGAGGTCGACGCCCCGGCCCACCCCCGCCTTGAAACGCGACTGGATCTGGTTGAACGCGCTCTGGTGCTGAACGAAGTTCTCCTCGGCCAGCTGGACGAGGCGCCGGTAGCGCAGCACGTCGATGTAGGCGCGCGCGGCCTCCAGCGCGGTCTGTTCGGCCGCGTCCAGGAACTCGAAATAGCGGGCAGTGCGCTCGTGGCCCAGGCGGCCGACGTCGTTGCGAGTGGCCAGGCCGTCCCACAGCAACTGGCTCAGCGTCAGCGATGCACCGGCGCGGTTGGTGGATTGCGTCTCGGGGGTACGGCTGTCGATGCTGTCGCGGTCGCGACCGCCGCTCGCGTTCAGGTCGAGGCGGGGCAGGTAGCCTGCGCGCGCGGCATCGACCGCGTCGACCGAAGCCCGGTAGGCGTTGAATCGCGACGTGACGTCGGGGTTGGCGTTGATGGCCTTCTGCACCGCGCTGCGCAGCGGGGCCGCATCGGGTGTCTGGGCGGTTGCGGCGCCTGCGCTGCACAGGGCAATTGCAATCAGCAGGGCCGGTTGTCTTGAACGCATCTGGATCCTATGGGTCTTGGGGGCCGGGGCCACGCGGGCCGACAGCGCGGTCGGTCGAGTTTAGTGAGCGTGCCATCGGGAAGGATCCCCACGGATGAAGGCCTGTCCGGCAGTAAGTCACGTCTTGATCGTTTGACTGCCGAAGAGTAGCCGAGGTCGCGCAAAGCCGAGGGAGAGTCCGCTTCAGGCACGGGTGGATTTGTCGACAATCCTTGAGGGGCGGGTGCCCCGGGGATCCGTGTGCCGTCCGTTCGCTTGTCATCGCCGTCGCGTTCATTCCGCCCGGGCCTGCTGTCCCGGGTCGCGGCGTGGCGACCGCTGACAGCCGGCCTGCTGGCATTGGTCCTGGCGGTCCTTGCCGACGGGCCGCGCGCCTGGGATGCCGATCGCATGACGGCCGCCGCGCGCAAGCTGGGACCCAATGCGGTCACCGGCGCCCAGGCCCTTCAGCAGTTGCTCGCCGGCAGCAACGGACTGGACGATGCGGCCCGGCTGCAGGCGGTGAACACCTTCTACAACCGCCGCGTGCTGTTCCGGGACGACACCGAGGTCTGGAACCAGGTCGACTACTGGGCCAGTCCCTTCGAGACCTTGCAACGCGGACAGGGCGACTGCGAGGACTTCGCCATCGCCAAGTACTTCACGCTGGTCACCCTGGGCATGCCGGTGAACCGGCTGCGCCTCGTCTACGTGCGTGCCCAGGTGGGCGGTCCACAAGGTGCGGTCCAGGCACACATGGTCCTCGCCTACCATCCCACTCCTGAGGCCGAACCCCTGATCCTGGACAACCTCATCGGCGAGATCCGCCCGGCGTCGCGCCGTCCGGACCTGGCACCGGTGTTCAGTTTCAATGGCGACGGCCTGTGGCAAGGTGTGGGCAGCCAGCCGGCGGGAAATCCGGTGGCGAGGTTGTCGCGGTGGCGGGAAGTGCTTGCGAAGGCGCAGGCGGAAGGGTTTCAATGAGACAAACACACGACAGGGAGCGCGCATGTCGCTGATCCGCCAGATCTGGTTGCTGATGTTCGGTACGGTCCTGCTCGCTTTCCTGGGCAGCGTGACCGTTGCGGTGGAATCGGCCCGCACCTACCTCGAGACGCAACTGCAACTCAAGAACGCGGACAACGCCACGACGCTGGCACTTGCCCTGTCGCAGCAGAAGGGCGACGAGCAGCTGATGAACCTGATGATGTCGGCCCAGTTCGACACGGGTTTCTATCGCCGCATCCGGCTGGTCGGTGCGGATGGTCAGCCGAAGTTCGTGCGCGAGGCGACGGTCGGGCCGGCGCAGGCGCCGGACTGGTTCGTGCGCCTGGTGTCGATCGACTCCCGGCCCGGCCAGGCCCAGGTCTCCGACGGCTGGCGGGCGCTCGGCCACGTGGAGGTGGAGAGCCAGGACGCTTTCGCCTTCGACGAACTGTGGCGCAGCAGCCAGCGCACCGCGTTGGCGCTGGCCGCGGTCGGCGTGCTGGCCGGCCTGCTTGGAACGGTGGTGGTGCGCCGGATCCGCAAACCGATCGATACGACCGTCGGCCAGGCCCACTCGCTGGTGCAGGGCGAGTTCGTCACCGTCGCCGAACCGAACGTGCCGGAGCTCCAGCGGCTGACCCGGGCCATGAACACCATGGTCGAGCGGCTGCGCGTGGCCTTCCAGACGCAGGCGGCGCAGCTCGACGTGCTGCACCGGCAGGCCAACTGTGACCCGCTCACTGGTTTGTCGAACCGCGCCCACTTCCTCGGGCAGTTGGGGGCCGCGCTGCAGCGTGAAGACGGCACGGCCGAGGGCGGCCTCGTGCTCTTGCGTGTCGTCGACCTGGCGGGCGTGAACCGTGCCATGGGCCACGCGGCCACGGACCGCATGCTGATGTCGATTGCGCAATCGCTGCGGCCGTATGCGGAGCGAGTGGATGGTTGCTTCCTCGGGCGCCTCAACGGATCGGATTTCGCGCTGTGCCTGCCGGTGGCCGGTGTGGCGCGCGAGACGGCACAGGCCCTGGCCGACGCGCTGCGCCTGGTGTTGCCGACCATCGGTAGTGGGATGACGGTGGCGCTGGGCGCGGTCGAACTTCGCCGCGACATGAAGCTCGCGCAGGTCATGGGCATGGCCGATGCGGCGCTCGCGCGCGCCGAGAGCTACGGCCCGTTCTCCGTCGAACTCGCGAGCGAGGCCTCGCCGCCGGTCGCGCTGCTGGGCGAGGGCGCCTGGCGCCAACGCATCCGCGAGGCCCTGGTGCACGACCGCGTCCGCCTGATGAGCTTTCCGGTCGTCGACCGTCGCTACCAGCTCATCCACCTCGAGTGTCCGCTGCGCATGCAGCTGGAGGAGGGCGGCACCCTGGAGCCGGCCGCACGATGGCTGCCGCTGGCGATCCGCAGCCGACTCACCGTGGACGTGGACGAGCGCGCGTTGGCGCTTGCGCTGGCCGACGCTGCCCGCGACGGCCAGTCACGTTGCGTGAACCTGTCGCCGTCGTCCCTGGCCGACAGCAGCTTCGCCGCCCGTCTGCGCGCGCTGCTGTGGGCGGCACCTCGCGCCGCGCGCCTGATCTGGCTGGAGGTGGCCGAGTCGGCCGCGGTGGATCACTTCCACCTGCTCCAGGAGCTGAGCCGCCAGCTGCGACCCATTGGCGTGAAGCTGGGCCTTGAACATGCCGGCGAGCGCCTCGGGCAGATCCCTCGCTTGTTCGAGGCCGGCCTCGACTACGTGAAGCTCGACGCCTCCATCGTGCGTGGCGTCGGCACTGACGACAACCGGGCCACCTTCGTGCGCGGCACGGTCACCTTGCTGCACGGCCTGTCGCTGCAGGTCTTCGCCGAAGGTGTCGTCGACGAGCTGGACGCCGAGCGCCTGTGGGAATGCGGCCTCGATGGCGCCACCGGGCCGCACATCAGCAGCCGCCTGAGCGGGCCGGGCTGAGCGCCTCTTCTTCTTGGTCGGGCCTGGGCCCGGGGCCCCGCGGGCAGCCGGGCGGCGCAGCGAACCCATGAATGGCGAAGGTGAGCCGCCGGGCGACCGGAGGTTCACTTGGCGTCCTTCGCGGTACGCCCGCTCGCGAGGGGGCTGCAGGCGCGTCCCGCGCTGCAGCCCCTCGCGGCCTCATCACATCCCGCCGTCGACCACCAGCTTCGACTTGTTGAGCAAGTCCTGGATGATCTGCTGGTCGGTGTTCAGCGCGCCGGAGGCCGTCAGGTCCACGCCTTGCAGCGTGATGGATTGGTCCACGGCACCCGCGTTGTAGCCGCCGGAGAACCCGCCCGACGTGCTGATCTGGATGGTGGTGGAACCGTCCACCGTGTCGAAGTGCAGGTAGCTGGTGAGGTTGCCAGTGGCCGCACCGGCCGCAGTTTCGCCCTGCAGCAGGTCACGCAGGTCGAGCACGTCGCCTCCCGCCGACGCCGGCAGGACATTGAAGTCGGTCACCGTGTCGATGGATGGGGTGCCGTTCACGCCTTGCTCGGCGAACTCCCAGCGGAAGACGTCCGCGCCATCGCCGCCGACAAGCACGTCGTTGCCACGGCCGCCCGACAGCACGTCGTTCCCGGCGCCGCCTTCCAGCCTGTCAGCGCCGTCGCCTCCCAGCAGTCGGTCATGGCCGGCGCCACCTTCCAGGCGGTCGCTTCCGTCTCCGCCCTCCAAGGTGTCGTGTCCCTCACCGCCGCGCAGGATGTCGTTGCCCGCCAGACCGACCAGGCGGTCGTTGGCGGCCGTGCCGGTCAGCGTCTCGGCACCGCTCGTGCCGTAGATGTTGTTCGAGATGGCACCGAGGGTCAGCGTCGACGTGCTGGACTGCCCGTCGTCGTCCGTCAACGTGTAGCCGATCTCGACCGGCGCCACGGCCGGGGCCGTGTTGTCGAGGTTGATGCTCTCGAACGAGATGTTGGAGATGCGCGCCTCGGCGACGCTGTTGGCCTCGACTTCGATGCGGCCGATGTTGCCGTACTCGGAAGGAAGCGTGACGGTGTTCTCTCCGGAACTGTAGAACTGGCCGATCTGCTGGCCGGTGACGTCGAACACCGTGTACGTCAGCGCTCCGATCACGCCGATCAGTGCCCCGGTACCCGGCCCGAGGTTGCTGGCGCCCGCATTGATGCTGAAGCTGACGTTCTGCACGCCGTAAGGATGCGTCACCGTCGAGAACGTGAACACCAGTCGCTCCAGGTCGCCCAGCGTGTTGGCGGAGCTTCCACTGTTGGATACGCCTGCACCCGTGTTGGCGTAGTTGACTGCTACCCCCGTCGCGCCGGGCCTGCCGACCGCCGTGACGGACACGCCGTTCGAGTTCGCGGATCCTGTAGCGCTCAGCTGGTTCGTGACCGCAGCGTCGTGCGGCGTACCCGTCAGCGCGGCCGAGGGCGGCGTGTAGTTGTAGTAGCCGCTGCTGTTGAACACCAGCACACTGCCGGCGTTGGCGCCGGAACCGGTCCACGTCAGCTGCCCGTTGTTGATGACGAAGGTGTAGCCCACGCCCGAGCCACTGCTGTTGGTCGTCAGGTCGAAGCTGCGGCCCTGGAACTGCAGGCTGGTGACCTCCGCGTTGTCCACGGCCGTGTCCACGCCGTCGCCACGCTGCGAGAAACTGGCGACCTGCGTCCCGAGTGCAAGCCCTGCGTCCGTCCCGGCGCCCGTGATCACGTTGCCCTCGAGGCGGGTCTCGTTGATCTGCAGGGTGTCGGTGTCAGGCCGTGCGATGGGCGCGCCGTTGGTCACGACGAAGTTCAGGTTGGTGGTCGGCGTCAGGTCGCCGTCGCCGTCGCGCGCCTGGAACGTGAGCGTGAAGTTGTCGCCCTCGGCGGCCGTGCCATTGGTGTAGTAGGTGTAGCTGCCGGTGCTGAAGTTGAAGATCAGCGTGCCCTTGCCGAAGCCGGTCGACGAGCCGAGCGTCAGCATGTCGCCGCTCTTCGGGAAACCGGTCAGGAACGTGCTGTTCTGGCTGATCTGGTTGGTGGACGCGTTGTACGTGAAGGTCACGTCACGGTCGGGCACGCCATCGCCGTTGCTGTCGAGCTTCACCGTGATGTTCAGAACCTGGCCGCCGTCGGCACCCAGGACCGAGCCCACTGCACTTCCGGTCGTCCCGACAAGGTTGCCGCCGAAGGCGGGCGGAACCGTGCTGAGCAGCGAGGCGCCCAGCTGGTTCAGGTCGGGCACGATCACGGCCGCATCGCGCGTTCCATCGCCGTCACCGTCCACGTTGTGGATGGCGTCCAGCGCGTCGGTGCTCGAAATGCCGGTGCCGATGCCGACGCCATACGAATCGATGCCGTTGGCCGCGATGAAGTTGCCGTAGGTGTTGAGTGCCGTCGTCGTGTTGCCGGTGCTCGGCGCCCCGTCGGACAAGAAGTAGGTTGCGTTGCTGACCGACGTGTTCACCGTGCCGTAGGCGCTGCGTGCCGCGTCCAGCGCCGCCTGGTAGTTGGTGCCGCCGGAGGTCGTGCCGGTGATGCCATTGATGGCGGCCACCGTTGCGGCGAGGGACGTGAACGCGTTGTTGTTGTTCAGGATCGAGGCGCCATCCGAGAAGGTGACGATCTTGATGGCCACCGACTGCGACTGGTTGTAGTACTGCTCGACCAGCTGTACCAGGGCCTCCTTGGCCATCGTCAGGCGAGTGGTCACACTGCTGGTTCCGTCCGCGTTGACGCGACGGACCTGGCCACCGTAGTCGGCGGTCGTCATGCTGCCGGAGATGTCGAGCACCAGCACCAGGTTGTAGCTGGGCAGCGGCACCTGCGAGACGGCGATGTCGTGGTCGGTCACCACCGGCATGTCGTCGACGACGTTCACGCGAAGTGACGCGGTCACGCCGGCGTTCGAGGTGTACTGGAAGACCTCGGTCACCGCCAGGTCGTTGCCTGCGGCGCTGTTGTTCGCATTCGTTTCCAGGGTGTATGTGTACGACCCCGCGTTCGCTCCGGAGGCCTGCACGACAAGCCGGCCCAAGGCCGAGTCCACCGTGATGACGCCATTCTCGGCCGAGTAGGTCGTGCCGTTGTGAACAATGTTGTTGATGACGGTTCCGCCGCCGTCGTTGGCCATCAGCGTTCCCGCGGCGACGAGATCACCACCACCCGTGCCGCTGGCCAGGGCGCTCTCGTGCACGGTGGCCAGGTCGTCACGCGCAATCACGGTGTTGACCGTGACGCTCGCGGTGCTCGTTTGCCCGTCGGTGTCCGTCAGGGTGTAGCTGAACGTGGCGTTGCCGGTCGTGGTCGGTGTGAAAGTGTACGTGCCGTTGTTGTTGTTGACCAGCGTCCCGCCGGAGACAGCGCTCACGCCAGTGATGCGGGCGTCATCCCGCAGGATGTCATTGGCCAGCAGCTGCGCCTGGGTGATCGTGATCGGCGTGCCGAGGGTCGTGCGGAAGGCGTCGGCTGCCGCGACCGGCGCACCGTCGCTCACAGGCGTCACGTTCACCGTCACGGTGTTGGGCGCAGCGTCGAAGCCGCCGTCGCTGTCGCGCACGCTGAAGGTCAGCGCCGCGTAGCCATTGCCATGGTCGTTTGCATTCGGGGCGTAGGTCACCGCCCCGGCCGAGATCTGCGCGGCCGTGACGACTTGTCCGGCCGTGGCTGCGATGCCGCCCACGTACAGCGTGCCGTTCGTCGGCAAGGTGTCGAAGCGCACTGCGGCAGGGGATGCGTTGCTGCCGTCTTCCAGGTCGTTCAGGCGGAAGTCGGCGAGGGTGAAGGGCCGTGCGGTGTCCTCCGCCGTGCTGATGGTGATGTCGCGGCCTTCCGGCAGGTCGTTGACGGACACCACGTTGACCGTGGTCGTGGCCAGGTTGCTGGTGTTGTTGCCGTCATTCACCTGCACGGTGACCGTGCGGGGTGCGGTGCTCGGGTCTTCGCTGTCGTTGACGAAGGTGATGTTCTGGATGCGCTGCAGGTAGTCGGCCAGCGTGGCCGTGCCGGTCAACGTCAGCGTCACCGTGGTGCTGGTGTTGAGGGCGTTGACCGAAATGCCTGACACGTCGTTGCCCAGGTTCAAGGCGTCGCCCGGCTGGCGGTTGGTCAGCGTGATCGTGGCGCTCGTGAGCAGGGTGCTGTCGGCATCCGTGATGCTCATGTCGGTGTCGACGATGCGAACACCGGCGCCGCTCTGGCCTTCCGTGAACGTGACGGCGTAGTTGGCACCCGGCGCGCCACTCGAATTGTTGGCATCCAGGTCGATGACCGGTGCGGAGTCGTTGTCGATGATCGTCGCGATGCCGGTCGCATCTGCGAGGGTCGCGTTCACCGCGCCGGTCAGGTTCACCCTGAACGTCTCGGTGGATTCGACGATGCTGTCGTGCACGAGCGGCACCGTGATCGTCATCGTCGTCTGGCCGGGGGCGAAGGTGACGGTGCCCGTGGTGCTCGTGAAGTCCGAGCCGGCCACGGCCGTGTCGTTGGCCGTCCCGTAGTTCACCGTGACCGTGCGGCCGCTCTCGGCGGACAAGGTGACCGTGAAGGTCGCCGACGTCGCACCTTCGTTGACCGTCACATCACTGATGGACAGGGCGGGTGTCGGATCGGCGTCGACCAGTGTCGTCGTGACTGTGTTGAACGTCGGGCTGGCCGCGATGGCTTCAAAGCCGCCCGTGCCGGTAATCGTTCCAATGGACACCGTCAGGGTCTCGTCCGCCTCGTCACGTCCGTCGGCAACAACCGGCAGCGTGAACGTATACGAGCTGGCGCCCGCAGGAATCGTGACGTTGGTGACAGCCGTGTAGTCAGCTCCGGAGGCGGTGCCGCCGTAGTTGATCGCCACAGTCACCGGCGAGGTGGAGGGCGCGCTCAGTGTGAGCGTATAGCTGGCCGACGCCCCTTCCGTCACGCTGCCCGAAGCCGCCGTGAGCGAGACCGTCGTGACATCGCTGTCGTCGGTGACGATGGTCGAAGCCGACGAGGTTGCAGTGACGGCCTCGTAGTTGCCACCCGAAGTCGAGTTGATCGACACGGCGACGGTCTGGTTGCCTTGCGCCTGGACGTCGTCCGGGCGTACGGCGACCGGCGCGCCGGTGACGGAGCTCTGGTTCACCGGGATGGTGAGGACCTGGCCGTTGGACAGCGTCACAACGAGAGGGGAGCCAGTGACCGGTGCGCTGACGGCTACCGTGTAGCTGATCGATCCGCCTTCGATCACCGAAGTGGCCGACGGCGTGACAGTGATGACTGCGGCATCGGCGTCGTCAGTGACCGTGGTCGTTGCCGAGGACGTTGTGGTGATCGCCTCGAAGGTTCCACCGCTGCGGCCCGACACGGTGACGTTGAGCGTCTGGTTGCCCTGGATGTAGGCATCATCCCCACGGACGTTGAACGGCGTGCTGTTGCCGGACGACTGTCCCACGGGAATGGTGATCGTCTGGCCGTTGGACAGCGTCAGCACCAGCGGCGAGCCGGCCACGGCGTTGTTCAGGGTGGCGGTGTAAACGATGGAGCCACCTTCAGCGACCGACGAAGTGGAGGCCGTGAGGGTGAGCGTGGTGCTATCTGCATTGTCAGTGACGACGGTCGACGCGGACGAGGTCGCGGTCACGGCCTCGTAGTTGCCGCCGGTCGTCGAGTTGATCGACACAGCGACGGTCTGGTTGCCCTGGGCCTGGACGTCGTCCGGGCGCACGGCGACAGGCGTGCCGGTGACCGAGCTCTGGTCCACCGGGATGGTGAGAACCTGGCCGTTGGACAAGGTGACCACCAACGGCGAGCCGGTCACTGGTGCGCTGACCGCGACCGTGTAGCTGATCGAGCCACCTTCCACCACGGACGTGGCAGACGGAGTGACGGTGATGATGGCCGCGTCGGCATCGTCGGTCACGGTTGTCGACGCGGACGACGTGTTGGTGACGGCTTCGAAGGCGCCACCCGTGCGGCTCGCGACTGTGACGTCGAGCGTCTGGTTGCCCTGGACGTAGGCGTCGTCCGCGCGGACATTGAATGCCGCGCTGCTACCGGACGATTGACCGACGGGGATGGTGATCGTCTGGCCGTTGGACAGCGTGAGGACGAGCGGCGAGCCGGCCACGGCGTTGTTCAGCGTGGCGGTGTAGATGATCGAGCCACCTTCGGCGACCGACGAAGCGGAAGCGGTGAGGGTGAGCGTGGTGCTATCGGCGTCGTCAGTGACGACGGTCGACGCAGACGAGGTCGCGGTCACGGCCTCGTAGTTGCCACCAGAGGTCGAGTTGATCGACACGGCAACCGTCTGGTTGCCTTGAGCTTGGACGTCATCCGGGCGCACGGCGACCGGTGCGCCGGTGACAGAGCTCTGGTTCACCGGGATGGTGAGAACCTGTCCGTTGGACAAGGTGACAACCAGCGGCGAACCCGTGACCAGTGCACTGACCGCGACTGTGTAGCTGATCGATCCGCCTTCCACGACGGAGGTGGCAGACGGAGTGACGGTGATGACGGCCGCGTCGGCATCATCAGTCACGGTAGTGGTTGCCGAGGAGATGTTGGTGACCGCCTCGAAGGTTCCACCGCTGCGGCCCGACACGGTGACGTTGAGCGTCTGGTTGCCCTGGATGTAGGCGTCATCCCCACGGACGTTGAACGGCGTGCTGCTGCCGGACGACTGTCCCACGGGAATGGTGATCGTCTGGCCGTTGGAAAGCGTCAGCACCAGCGGCGAGCCGGCCACGGCGTTGTTCAGCGTGGCGGTGTAGACGATCGAACCACCTTCGGCGATGGACGAAGCGGAAGCCGTGAGAGTGATCGTGGTGCTGTCGGCGTCGTCGGTGACGATCGTCGAAGCCGACGAGGTTGCGGTGACGGCCTCGTAGTTGCCACCGGTGGTGGAAGTGACCGACACGGCAACCGTCTGGTTGCCCTGGGCCTGGACGTCGTCCGGGCGCACGGCGACAGGCGCGCCGGTGACAGAGCTCTGGTTCACCGGGATGGTGAGCACTTGACCGTTGGACAAGGTGACCACGAGCGGCGCACCGGTGACCGGTGCACTGACTGCGACCGTGTAGCTGATCGAGCCGCCTTCCACGACGGAGGTCGCGGAGGGCGTAACAGTGATGATGGCCGCGTCAGCATCATCAGTCACGGTAGTGGTTGCCGAGGAGGTGTTGGTGATCGCCTCGAAGGTTCCACCGCTGCGGCCCGACACGGTGACGTTGAGCGTCTGGTTGCCCTGGATGTAGGCGTCATCCCCACGGACGTTGAACGGCGTGCTGCTGCCGGACGACTGTCCCGCGGGAATGGTGATCGTCTGGCCGTTGGAAAGCGTCAGCACCAGCGGCGAGCCGGCCACGGCGTTGTTCAGCGTGGCGGTGTAGACGATCGAACCACCTTCGGCGATGGACGAAGCGGAAGCCGTGAGAGTGATCGTGGTGCTATCGGCGTCGTCAGTGACGACGGTCGACGCAGACGAGGTGGCGGTCACGGCCTCGTAGTTGCCACCAGAGGTCGAGTTGATCGACACGGCAACGGTCTGGTTGCCTTGAGCTTGCACGTCATCCGGGCGCACGGCGACCGGTGCGCCGGTGACAGAGCTCTGGTTCACCGGGATGGTGAGAACCTGTCCGTTGGACAAGGTGACAACCAGCGGCGAACCCGTGACCGGTGCACTGACCGCGACTGTGTAGCTGATCGATCCGCCTTCTACGACTGAGGTGGCAGACGGAGTGACGGTGATGATGCCCGCGTCGGCGTCGTCGGTCACCGTGGTCGATGCGGACGACGTGGTGGTGACGGCTTCGAAGGTGCCACCCGTGCGGCTTGCGACCGTGACGTCGAGCGTCTGGTTGCCCTGCACGTAGGCGTCGTCCGCGCGGACATTGAATGCCGCGCTGCTACCGGACGATTGACCGACGGGGATGGTGATCGTCTGGCCGTTGGACAGCGTGAGGACGAGCGGCGAGTCCGCCACGGCGTTGTTCAGCGTGGCGGTGTAGATGATCGAGCCACCTTCGGCGACCGACGAAGCGGAAGCGGTGAGGGTGAGCGTGGTGCTATCGGCGTCGTCAGTGACGACGGTCGACGCGGACGAGGTCGCGGTCACGGCCTCGTAGTTGCCACCAGAGGTCGAGTTGACCGACACGGCAACCGTCTGGTTGCCCTGGGCCTGGACGTCGTCCGGGCGCACGGCGACAGGCGAGCCGGTGACAGAGCTCTGGTTCACCGGGACGGTGAGCACTTGACCGTTGGACAAGGTGACCACGAGCGGCGAACCGGTGACCGGTGCGCTCACCGCGACCGTGTAGCTGATCGAGCCGCCTTCGACCACGGACGTGGCAGACGGAGTGACGGTGATGATGGCCGCGTCGGCATCGTCGGTCACCGTAGTGGATGCAGACGACGTGTTGGTAACGGCCTCGAAGGCGCCACCGGTGCGGCTCGCCACCGTGACGTCGATCGTCTGGTTGCCCTGGACGTAGGCGTCGTCCGCGCGGACATTGAATGCCCCGCTGCTGCCGGACGATTGACCAACCGGGATGGTAATGGTCTGCCCGTTGGACAGCGTCAGCACCAACGGCGAGCCAGCCACGGCGTTGTTCAACGTGGCGGTGTAGATGATCGAGCCACCTTCAGCGACCGACGAAGCGGAAGCCGTGAGGGCGATCGTGGTGCTGTCGGCATCGTCGGAGACGACGGTCGAGGCGGTGGACGTTGCCGTCACTGCCTCGTAGTTGCCACCCGACGTGGAGTTGATCGACACAGCAACCGTCTGGTTGCCTTGGGCCTGGACATCGTCCGGGCGCACGGCGACCGGCGTGCCGGTGACCGAGCTCTGGTTCACCGGAATGGTGAGGACCTGGCCGTTGGACAGGGTCACCACGAGCGGCGAACCCGTGACCGGCGCGCTGACCGCGACCGTGTAGCTGATCGATCCGCCTTCCACGACGGAGGTGGCAGACGGAGTGACGGTGATGACGGCCGCGTCGGCATCATCAGTCACGGTAGTGGTTGCCGAGGAGGTGTTGGTGACCGCCTCGAAGCTGCCGCCACTGCGGCCCGACACGGTGACGTTGAGCGTGTCGGCGCCCTGGACGTACGCGTCGTCCGCGCGCACGTTGAATGCCGCGCTGCTGCCGGACGATTGACCAACTGGGATGGTGATGGTCTGCCCGTTGGACAGCGTCAGCACCAACGGCGAGCCAGCCACGGCGTTGTTCAACGTGGCGGTGTAGATGATCGAGCCGCCTTCAGCGACCGACGAAGTGGAGGCCGTGAGGGTGAGCGTGGTGCTATCTGCATCGTCAGTGACGACGGTCGACGCGGACGAGGTCGCGGTCACGGCCTCGTAGTTGCCACCAGAGGTCGAGTTGATCGACACGGCAACCGTCTGGTTGCCTTGAGCTTGGACGTCATCCGGGCGCACGGCGACCGGTGCGCCGGTGACCGAGCTCTGGTTCACCGGGATGGTGAGCACTTGACCGTTGGACAAGGTGACCACGAGCGGCGAACCCGTGACCGGTGCGCTGACGGCCACCGTGTAGCTGATCGATCCGCCTTCCAGCACAGACGTGGCAGACGGAGTGACGGTGATGATGGCCGCGTCGGCGTCGTCGGTCACCGTGGTCGATGCGGACGACGTGGTGGTGATGGCCTCGAAGGCGCCACCGGTGCGGCTCGCGACCGTGACGTCGAGCTTCTGGTCACCTTGGACGTAAGCGTCGTCCGCGCGGACATTGAATGCCGCGCTGCTGCCGGACGATTGACCAACCGGGATGGTGATGGTCTGCCCGTTGGACAGCGTCAGCACCAGTGGCGAGCCTGCCACTGCATTGTTCAGCGTGGCGGTGTAGATGATCGAGCCACCTTCGGCGACCGACGAAGCGGAAGCCGTGAGGGCGATCGTGGTGCTGTCGGCATCGTCGGAGACGACGGTCGAGGCGGTGGACGTTGCCGTCACTGCCTCGTAGTTGCCACCCGACGTGGAGTTGATCGACACAGCAACCGTCTGGTTGCCTTGGGCCTGGACATCGTCCGGGCGCACGGCGACCGGCGTGCCGGTGACCGAGCTCTGGTTCACCGGAATGGTGAGCACTTGACCGTTGGACAGGGTCACCACGAGCGGCGAACCCGTGACCGGCGCGCTGACCGCGACCGTGTAGCTGATCGATCCGCCTTCCACGACGGAGGTGGCAGACGGAGTGACGGTGATGACGGCCGCGTCGGCATCGTCGGTCACCGTGGTCGATGCGGACGACGTGGTGGTGATGGCTTCGAAGGTGCCACCCGTGCGGCTTGCGACCGTGACGTCGAGCGTCTGGTTGCCCTGGACGTAGGCGTCGTCCGCGCGGACATTGAATGCCGCGCTGCTGCCGGACGATTGACCAACCGGGATGGTGATGGTCTGCCCGTTGGACAGCGTCAGCACCAACGGCGACCCAGCCACGGCGTTGTTCAACGTGGCGGTGTAGATGATCGAGCCACCTTCAGCGACGGACGAAGCGGAAGCCGTGAGGGCGATCGTGGTGCTGTCGGCATCGTCGGAGACGACGGTCGAGGCGGTGGACGTTGCCGTCACTGCCTCGTAGTTGCCACCCGACGTGGAGTTGATCGACACAGCAACCGTCTGGTTGCCTTGGGCCTGGACATCGTCCGGGCGCACGGCGATCGGCGTGCCGGTGACCGAGCTCTGGTTCACCGGAATGGTGAGGACCTGGCCGTTGGACAGGGTCACCACGAGCGACGAACCCGTGACCGGCGTGCTGACCGCGACCGTGTAGCTGATCGAGCCGCCTTCGATGACGGAGGTGGCCGAGGGCGTCACGGTGATGACTGCGGCGTCGGCATCGTCAGTCACGGTAGTGGTTGCCGAGGACGTGTTGGTGATGGCCTCGAAGGCGCCACCGGTGCGGCTCGCGACCGTGACGTTGATCGTCTGGTTGCCTTGGACGTAGGCGTCGTCCGCGCGGACATTGAATGCCGCGCTGCTGCCGGACGATTGACCAACCGGGATGGTGATGGTCTGCCCGTTGGACAGCGTCAGGATCAACGGTGCCACAGCGACCGGGTTGTTCAGCGTGGCGGTGTAGATGATCGAGCCACCCTCAGCGACCGACGATGTGGAAGCGGTGAGGGTGAGGGCAGTGCTATCGGCATCGTCACTGACGACAGTCGAGGCAGTGGACGTGGCGGTGACAGCCTCGTAATTGCCCCCGGAGGTCGAGTTGATCGACACGGCGACCGTCTGGTTGCCCTGGGCTTGCACGTCGTCCGGGCGCACGGCGACGGGTGTGCCGGTGACGAAGCTCTGGTTCACCGGGATGGTGAGCACTTGGCCGTTGGAAAGGGTCACCACGAGCGGCGAACCGGTGACCGGTGCACTGACGGCCACCGTGTAGCTGATCGAACCACCTTCCACCACGGACGTGGCAGACGGAGTGACGGTGATGATGGCCGCGTCGGCGTCGTCCGTCACCGTGGTCGATGCGGACGACGTGGTGGTGACGGCTTCGAAGGCGCCACCCGTGCGGCTTGTGACCGTGACGTCGAGCTTCTGGTCACCCTGGACGTACGCGTCATCCGCGCGGACATTGAATGCTGCGCTGCTGCCGGAGGACTGCCCGACCGGGATGGTGATCGTCTGACCGTTGGAAAGCGTGAGCACCAACGGCGAGCCGGCCACGGCGTTGTTCAACGTGGCGGTGTAGATGATCGAGCCGCCTTCGGCGACCGACGAAGTGGACGCGGTGAGGGTGAGGGTGGTGCTATCGGCGTCGTCAGTGACGACGGTCGATGCGGACGAGGTCGCGGTGACTGCCTCGTAGTTGCCACCCGAAGTCGAGTTGATCGACACGGCGACGGTCTGGTTGCCTTGCGCCTGGACGTCGTCCGGGCGCACGGCGACCGGCGCGCCGGTGACCGAACTTTGGTTCACCGGGATGGTGAGCACTTGACCGTTGGACAAGGTGACCACGAGCGGCGAACCCGTGACCGGTGCGCTGACCGCGACCGTGTAGCTGATCGAGCCACCTTCGACGACCGAGGTGGCCGAGGGCGTCACGGTGATGATGGCCGCGTCGGCGTCGTCGGTCACCGTGGTCGATGCGGACGACGTGGTGGTGACGGCTTCGAAGGCGCCACCCGTGCGGCTCGCGACCGTGACGTCGAGCTTCTGGTCACCCTGGACGTAGGCGTCATCCGCGCGGACATTGAATGCCGCGCTGCTACCGGACGATTGGCCGACGGGGATGGTGATCGTCTGGCCGTTGGACAAGGTCAGCACCAACGGCGAGCCAGCCACGGCGTTGTTCAGCGTGGCGGTGTAGACGATCGAACCACCTTCGGCGACCGACGAAGTAGAGGCCGTGAGAGTGAGGGCAGTGCTATCGGCGTCGTCAGTGACGACGGTCGACGCGGACGAGGTTGCGGTCACGGCCTCGTAGTTGCCACCCGACGTGGAGTTGATCGACACAGCAACCGTCTGGTTGCCTTGCGACTGAACATCGTCCGGGCGCACGGCGACCGGCGCGCCGGTGACGGAGCTCTGGTTCACCGGGATGGTGAGCACTTGACCGTTGGACAAGGTGACAACCAGCGGCGAACCCGTGACAGGTGCGCTGACCGCGACCGTGTAGCTGATCGATCCGCCCTCCACCACGGAGGTGGTTGACGGCGTGACGGTGATGATGGCCGCGTCGGCGTCGTCGGTCACGGTGGTCGATGCGGACGACGTGGTGGTGATGGCTTCGAAGGTGCCACCAGTGCGGGTTGCGACCGTGACGTCGAGCTTCTGGTCACCTTGTACGTAAGCATCATCCGCACGCACGTTGAATGCCGCGCTGCTGCCGGAGGACTCGCCAACCGGGATGGTGATGGTCTGCCCGTTGGACAGCGTCAGCACCAACGGCGAGCCGGCCACGGCGTTGTTCAGCGTGGCGGTGTAGATGATCGAGCCGCCTTCGGCGACCGACGAAGTTGAGGCCGTGAGGGTGAGGGTGGTGCTGTCGACGTTGTCGGAAACGATGGTCGACGCGGACGAGGTTGCAGTGACGGCCTCGTAGTTGCCACCCGACGTCGCGTTGATCGACACAGCAACCGTCTGGTTGCCCTGGGCCTGGACATCGTCCGGGCGCACGGCGACCGGCGTGCCGGTGACCGAGCTCTGGTCCACCGGGATGGTGAGGACCTGTCCGTTGGACAAGGTGACAACCAGCGGCGAACCCGTGACAGGTGCGCTGACCGCGACCGTGTAGCTGATCGATCCGCCCTCCACCACGGAGGTGGTTGACGGCGTGACGGTGATGATGGCCGCGTCGGCGTCGTCGGTCACGGTGGTCGATGCGGACGACGTGGTGGTGATGGCTTCGAAGGTGCCACCAGTCCGGGTTGCGACCGTGACGTCGAGCTTCTGGTCACCTTGTACGTAAGCATCATCCGCACGCACGTTGAATGCCGCGCTGCTGCCGGACGATTGACCAACCGGGATGGTGATGGTCTGCCCGTTGGACAGTGTCAGCACCAGCGGAGAACCTGCCACTGCATTGTTCAGCGTGGCGGTGTAGATGATCGAGCCACCTTCGGCGACCGACGAAGCGGAAGCCGTGAGGGCGATCGTGGTGCTGTCGGCGTCGTCGGAGACGACGGTCGAGGCGGTGGACGTTGCCGTCACTGCCTCGTAGTTGCCACCCGACGTGGAGTTGATCGACACAGCAACCGTCTGGTTGCCTTGGGCCTGGACATCGTCCGGGCGCACGGCGACCGGCGTGCCGGTGACCGAGCTCTGGTTCACCGGAATGGTGAGGACCTGGCCGTTGGACAAGGTGACAACCAGCGGCGAACCCGTGACAGGTGCGCTGACCGCGACCGTGTAGCTGATCGAGCCACCTTCCACCACGGACGTGGCAGACGGAGTAACGGTGATGATGGCGTCGTCGGCGTCGTCGGTCACCGTGGTCGATGCGGACGACGTGGTGGTGATGGCTTCGAAGGTGCCACCAGTGCGGGTTGCGACCGTGACGTCGAGCGTCTGGTCACCCTGGACGTACGCGTCGTCCGCGCGGACATTGAATGCCGCGCTGCTGCCAGAGGACTCGCCAACCGGGATGGTGATCGTCTGGCCGTTGGACAGCGTGAGGACGAGCGGCGAGCCGGCCACGGCGTTGTTCAGCGTGGCGGTGTAGATGATCGAGCCACCTTCAGCGACCGACGATGCAGAGGCCGTGAGGGTGAGGGCGGTGCTGTCGGTGTTATCGGAGACAAGGGTCGATGCAGTGGACGTCGCGGTGACGGCCTCGTAGTTGCCCCCGGAGGTCGAGTTGATCGACACGGCGACCGTCTGGTTGCCTTGGGCCTGGACATCGTCCGGGCGCACGGCGACCGGCGTGCCGGTGACGGAGCTCTGGTTCACCGGAATGGTGAGAACCTGGCCGTTCGACAAGGTCACCACCAGCGGCGAGCCGGTGACTGGTGCGCTGACAGCGACCGTGTAGCTGATCGAGCCGCCTTCCACGACGGAGGTGGCAGACGGAGTGACGGTGATGATGGCCGCGTCGGCGTCGTCAGCCACGGTGGTCGTTGCCGTCGAGGTGACGGTGAGGCCTTCGAACGTGCCGCCGGTCTGGTTCGTCACCGAGACCGTCAGGGTGTCCGTGCCTTGAACGTAGGCGTCGTCGGCTCGAACCAGGAACGGCGACGTCGCGCCGGTGGACTCACCGACCGGAATCGTGATCGTCTGGCCATTGGACAGCGTTAGCACCAGCGGGGCACTGGCGACCGGGTTGTTCAAGGTCGCGGTGTAGATGACCGAGCCGCCTTCGGCGACGGAGCCGGTCGAAGCCGACAGCACAAGCGTCGTGTTGACCACTTCGTCGGTGACGGTGGTCGAGGCCACGGACGTTGCGTTCACCGCCTCGAAGTTGCCGCCCGAGGTTGTCGTGATCGATACGGTGACCTTCTCATCGCCCTGAGCCTGGGCATCATCCGGACGCACGCCAACCGGCGAACCGGTGACGGTGCTGTCGCCGACGGGAATGGTGAGTACCTGTCCGTTGGACAGGGTAACAACCAGCGGCGAACCCGTGACCGGTGCGCTGACGGCCACCGTGTAGCTGATCGATCCGCCTTCCAGCACAGACGTGGCAGACGGAGTGACGGTGATGATGGCCGCGTCCGCGTCGTCCGTCACCGTGGTCGACGCGGACGACGTGGTGGTGATGGCCTCGAAGGCGCCACCGGTGCGGCTCGCGACCGTGACGTCGAGCTTCTGGTCACCTTGGACGTAAGCGTCATCCGCACGCACATTGAATGCCGCGCTGTTGCCGGAGGACTCGCCAACCGGGATGGTGATGGTCTGCCCGTTGGACAGCGTCAGCACCAACGGCGAGCCAGCCACGGCGTTGTTCAACGTGGCGGTGTAGATGATCGAGCCGCCTTCGGCAACCGACGAAGTTGAGGCCGTGAGGGTGAGGGTGGTGCTGTCGACGTTGTCGGAAACGATGGTCGACGCGGACGAGGTTGCAGTGACGGCCTCGTAGTTGCCACCCGACGTCGAGTTGATCGACACAGCAACCGTCTGGTTGCCCTGCGCCTGGACATCGTCCGGGCGCACGGCGACCGGCGTGCCGGTGACCGAGCTCTGGTCCACCGGGATGGTGAGGACTTGTCCGTTGGACAAGGTGACCACCAGCGGTGAACCCGTGACCGGTGCACTGACCGCGACCGTGTAGCTGATCGAGCCACCTTCCACGACTGAGGTGGCAGACGGAGTGACGGTGATGATGGCCGCGTCGGCGTCGTCGGTCACGGTGGTCGATGCGGACGACGTGGTGGTGACGGCTTCGAAGGCGCCACCCGTGCGGCTTGCGACCGTGACGTCGAGCGTCTGGTTGCCCTGCACGTAGGCGTCGTCCGCGCGGACATTGAATGCCGCGCTGCTACCGGACGATTGGCCGACGGGGATGGTGATCGTCTGGCCGTTGGACAAGGTCAGCACCAACGGCGAGCCAGCCACGGCGTTGTTCAGCGTGGCGGTGTAGACGATCGAACCACCTTCGGCGACCGACGAAGTAGAGGCCGTGAGAGTGAGGGCAGTGCTATCGGCGTCGTCAGTGACGACGGTCGACGCGGACGAGGTTGCGGTCACGGCCTCGTAGTTGCCACCCGACGTGGAGTTGATCGACACAGCAACGGTCTGGTTGCCCTGGGCCTGGACGTCGTCCGGGCGCACGGCGACCGGCGTGCCGGTGACCGAGCTCTGGTTCACCGGGATGGTGAGGACCTGTCCGTTGGACAGGGTGACAACCAGCGGCGAACCCGTGACCGGTGCGCTGACGGCCACCGTGTAGCTGATCGAGCCACCTTCCACCACGGACGTGGCAGACGGAGTGACGGTGATGATGGCCGCGTCGGCGTCGTCGGTCACGGTGGTCGATGCGGACGACGTGTTGGTGATCGCCTCGAAGGCGCCACCCGTGCGGCTCGCGACCGTGACGTTCAGCGTGTCGGTGCCTTGGACGTAAGCGTCGTCCCCGCGGACATTGAATGCCGCGCTGCTGCCGGAGGACTCGCCAACCGGGATGGTGATGGTCTGCCCGTTGGACAGCGTCAGCACCAACGGCGAGCCAGCCACGGCGTTGTTCAACGTGGCGGTGTAGATGATCGAGCCACCTTCAGCGACCGACGATGCAGAGGTCGTCAGGGTGAGGGTGGTGCTGTCGGTGTTGTCGGAGACAAGGGTCGATGCGGTGGACGTCGCAGTGACGGCCTCGTAGTTGCCACCCGAGGTCGAGTTGATCGACACAGCGACGGTCTGGTTGCCCTGGGCCTGGACGTCGTCCGGGCGCACGGCGACCGGCGTGCCGGTGACCGAGCTCTGGTTCACCGGAATGGTGAGAACCTGGCCGTTCGACAAGGTCACCACCAACGGCGAGCCGGTCACTGGTGCGCTGACCGCGACCGTGTAGCTGATCGAGCCACCTTCCACCACGGACGTGGCAGACGGAGTGACGGTGATGATGGCCGCGTCGGCATCGTCGGTCACGGTTGTCGACGCGGACGACGTGTTGGTGACGGCTTCGAAGGCGCCACCCGTGCGGCTCGCGACTGTGACGTCGAGCGTCTGGTTGCCCTGGACGTAGGCGTCGTCCGCGCGGACATTGAATGCCGCGCTGCTGCCGGACGATTGACCGACGGGGATGGTGATCGTCTGGCCGTTGGACAGCGTGAGGACGAGCGGCGAGCCGGCCACGGCGTTGTTCAGCGTGGCGGTGTAGATGACCGAGCCGCCTTCGGCGACCGAGTCGGTCGAAGCCGACAGCACGAGCGTGGTGTTGGCGATCTGATCGGTGACGGTCGTCGACGCCGTCGAGGTGGTGTCGACCGCCTCGAAGTTGCCACCGGAGGTGTTCGCGATCGAGACAGCGATCGTTTCGTCGCCCTGCGCCTGGGCGTCATCGGGACGAACGGCCACCGGCGAGCCGGTGACGGAGCTCTGGTCTATGGGGATGGTGAGGACCTGGCCGTTGGACAAGGTCACGACGAACGGCGAGCCGGTCACCGGCGCGTTCACGTTGACCGTGTAGACAATCGATCCGCCTTCCGCGACCGAGGTCGACGAGGCCGAGACCGTGACGATGGCTTGATCGGCATCGTCGGTGACGGCGGTCTGCGCCGTCGAGGTGACGGTGAGGCCTTCGAACGTGCCGCCGGTCTGGGTGGCGACCGAGACGTTGAGCGTGTCCGTGCCCTGCACATAGGCGTCGTCGGCTCGAACGAGGAACGGCGACGTCGCGCCGGTGGACGCGCCAACCGGAATCGTGATCGTCTGACCGTTCGACAGCGTCAGCACGAGCGGGGCGCCAGCGACCGGGTTGTTCAGGGTCGCGGTGTAGATGATCGAGCCGCCTTCGGCGACCGAGCCGGTCGAAGCCGACAGCACGAGCGTGGTGTTGGCGATCTGATCGGTGACGATGGTCGACGCTGTGGAGGTGGCATCCACCGCCTCGAAGTTGCCACCGGAGGTGTTCGCGATCGAAACAGCGATCTGCTCGTCGCCCTGTGCCTGGGCGTCATCGGGACGAACGGCCACCGGCGAGCCGGTGACGGAGCTCTGGTCTACGGGGATGGTGAGGAC
Source organism: Rhizobacter sp. LjRoot28 (assembly GCF_964253025.1). Lineage (NCBI taxonomy): Bacteria > Pseudomonadati > Pseudomonadota > Betaproteobacteria > Burkholderiales > Sphaerotilaceae > Rhizobacter > Rhizobacter sp. LjRoot28. The sequence continues at coordinate 2,470,337 of NZ_CAXUQC020000001.1, read as the reverse complement.
CTGGCCGTTGGACAAGGTCACGACGAACGGTGAGCCGGTCACCGGCGCGTTCACGTTGACCGTGTAGACGATCGATCCGCCTTCCGCGACCGAGGTCGACGAGGCCGAGACCGTGACGATGGCTTGATCGGCATCGTCGGTGACGGCGGTCTGCTCCGTCGAGGTGACGGTGAGGCCTTCGAACGTACCGCCGGTCTGCGTGGCGACCGAGACGTTGAGCGTGTCCGTGCCCTGCACGTAGGCGTCGTCGGCTCGAACGAGGAACGGCGACGTCGCACCGGTGGACGCGCCAACCGGAATCGTGATCGTCTGACCGTTCGACAGCGTCAGCACGAGCGGAGCGCCAGCGACCGGGTTGTTCAGGGCCGCGGTGTAGATGACCGAGCCGCCTTCGGCGACCGAGCCGGTCGAAGCCGACAGCACGAGCGTGGTGTTGGCGATCTGATCGGTGACGGTCGTCGACGCCGTCGAGGTGGTGTCGACCGCCTCGAAGTTGCCACCGGAGGTGTTCGCGATCGAGACAGCGATCGTTTCGTCGCCCTGCGCCTGGGCGTCATCGGGACGAACGGCCACCGGCGAGCCGGTGACGGAGCTCTGGTCTATGGGGATGGTGAGGACCTGGCCGTTGGACAAGGTCACGACGAACGGCGAGCCGGTCACCGGCGCGTTCACGTTGACCGTGTAGACAATCGATCCGCCTTCCGCGACCGAGGTCGACGAGGCCGAGACCGTGACGATGGCTTGATCGGCATCGTCGGTGACGGCGGTCTGCGCCGTCGAGGTGACGGTGAGGCCTTCGAACGTACCGCCGGTCTGCGTGGCGACCGAGACGTTGAGCGTGTCCGTGCCCTGCACGTAGGCGTCGTCGGCTCGAACGAGGAACGGCGACGTCGCACCGGTGGACGCGCCAACCGGAATCGTGATCGTCTGACCGTTCGACAGCGTCAGCACGAGCGGAGCGCCAGCGACCGGGTTGTTCAGGGTCGCGGTGTAGATGACCGAGCCGCCTTCGGCGACCGAACTCGTCGAAGCCGACAAGACGAGCGTGGTGTTCGCCACGTTGTCCGACACGGTGGTGGTCGCGGTCGAGGTGGCGCTGACCGCTTCGAAGTTGCCGCCCGCGCTGTTCGCGATCGACACGGCGATCGTCTCGACGCCTTGCGCTTGGGCGTCATCGGGACGGACTGCGACTGGAACGCCGGTGACCGTGCTCTCACCGACCGGGATCGTGAGCGTCTGACCGTTCGACAAGGTCACGACGAACGGCGAACCCGTCACCGGCGCGTTCACGCTCACGGTGTAGGCGATGGAACCGCCCTCGGCGACCGAGGTCGATGAGGCGCTGACCGTGACGACGGCCTGGTCGCCGTCGTCGGTGACCGCGGTCTGGGCGGTCGAGGTGAGCGTCAGGCCTTCGAACCTGCCGCCGGTCTGGTTGGTCACCGCGACGTTCAGCGTGTCGGTGCCCTGACGGTAGGCGTCGTCCTCGCGGACGGAGAAGGGCGACGTGGACCCGGTGGAGGAGCCCACCGGGATGGTGATGGTCTGGCCGTTGGACAGCGTGAGCACCAACGGCGAGCCGGCGACGGGGTTGCTGAGCGTGGCCGTGTAGACCACCGACCCACCTTCGGCCACCGTGGCCGCCGAGGCGCTGAGGCTCAGCGTCGTGCTGTCTGCATTGTCGGAGACGAGGGTCGACGCAGTGGCCGTCGGCAGGATGGCTTCGAAGTTGCCGCCGCTCGTGCCGCTGACCCCGACGGACAGCACCTGGTTGCCCTGTTGCTGGACATCATCCGGTCGCACGGCGAAGGCAGCGCCGGTGGCGGACGACTGGCCCACGGGGATCGTGATCGTCTGGCCGTTGGTGAGCGTCACCACGAGCGGTGAACCGGTGACCGGGCTGGACACCGTGGCGGTGTAGGTGAGGCTGCCGCCCTCCGTCACGGTGGACGACGATGCGCTGAGGGCGACGGTCGTCGTGCTGACCTGGTCGGCAACAAGCGTGCTGGCGGTGGTGAAGGAGGTGGCCTCGAAGTCGCCGCCCGAAGCGCTGGACACGCCCACGGTGACGGTTTCGCTGCCCTGCACATAGGCGTCGTCGCCGCGCACCGGGAACGGCGCGCTCGTGCCGGTGCTCGCCCCCACCGGGATGGTGACGGTCAGGCCGTTCGAGAGCGTGAGCACGAGGGGCGAACCGGCCACCGGGTTCGACGTGGTGGCGGTGTAGACCACGCTGCCGCCTTCCGACACGCTGCTGCTCGACGCGGACAAGGTCACCGTGGTGGCGGTCGGCGTGTCGGTGACGGTGAGGGCCACCGACGGTGCAGCACCGAGCGCTTCGAATTGACCACCGGCCGTGCCGGTGACTTGAACGGACACCGCCTCGTTGCCTTGAGCGCTGACGTCGTCCTGGCGGACGAGGAACGGCGTGCTGCTGCCGACGCTGGCGCCGACCGGAATGGTCACGGTCTGGCCATTCGACAGCGTGATCACCAGCGGGCTGCCGGCGACCGGGGCGTTCAAGGCCACGGTGAAGACCACGCTGCCGCCTTCACCGACGGTGCTCGACGAGGACGTCAGGGTCAGCGAAGTGACGTCGGTGTCGTCGATGACGTCGGCACGCACGGAAGGGGTCGGCGTCAAGCCGGCACCATTGCCGCCGGTCGCGCCGGCCACACCGACCTCGATGGCTTGCGAGCCCTGGGCCTGGACGTCGTCCGGGCGCACGAGGATGGGTGCGCTCGTCCCCGAGGTCTCTCCCACGGGAATGGTCACCGTGGCGCCATTGGTGAGCGTGAGCACGAGCGGGGCACCGGTCACCGGCGTGGCGACAGTCGCCGTGAAGGTCAGGCTGCCGCCTTCGGCCACCGTGCTGGCCGACGCCGTGAGCGTCACTTCCAGCGGCGGTGCTGGCTGCTCCGGCTCGGGTTGGGTTTCCGAAGCCGCCACCGGCTGCGTGATGGGGGCGGCCGCGTAGTCGGTAGGCAGCAGCGCAGCGGGGGTCGTGCCTTCCGCCACCCGATCGACGCGCAACCCGGCCTGCAGGCCGCCGCCATCGCCTGCGCTCAGGCCGGCCGCCGGTGCGGTGTCGGCGGTGGGGTTGTCCACCTCGGCAATGATCCGGTCGAGCTCGGAATCGGCATCTGTCGACGGCGGGGCCGCTGCCACCTGGAGTGCCTGATCGGGCGTCAGCTCGACGATGCCGTCCTGGGTCGTGATGATCACGTCACCCTTGGCCACCTTGTCGCCGAGCTGAAGGACCCGCACCTTGCCGTCCGGGCCACGGACGAGGGCCACGCCTCCCCAGAGACCACTGACGGTGCCGTTGAGGGTCTGGATCAGGGTGGGCATGGGCAATCCTTGTCTTTACTGCTTGTGTTGCGAGATGTTACTCAGGCATCGGCTGGCTTATTCGTCGCGTGGCCGGGCATTTCGTGAAGAGGATCACCCGAAATGCATGCCTGACGGCGAATAAGGGCGTGCGCCCCCGCGCCAGCCGGATACACCGGCAGCGCTTCGACGGCATATCGGCGCTCCGCGGCAGAAATTGAGGACTGATTTCGAGCTTCGGTGCAGAAAGTGCACGGCACACCGTGAAAGGCATCACGGCCAACTCGGGGGCGGCCTGCAATAGGCGCGCCGCGGCTCAGCGTTCGCGCAGCGCGTAGGCTTTGGCCTTGAGGACCGGCTTGAGCAGGTAGGACAGCACGGTCTTCTCGCCGGTGAGGATGTCCACCTCGGCGGTCATGCCCGGGATGATGGGCAGTTTCTCGCTGAAATTGGCGCGCTGGGTGCGCACGCGCACCAGGTAGAACGCATTGCCCCGCTCGTCGACGACGGTGTCCGGGCTGATGTTCTCCACCTTGGCGTCGAGGCCGCCGTAGATGGAGAAGTCGTACGCGGTGAACTTGACGAGGGCTGCCTGATCCGGCCGGATGAAGGCGATGTCCTTGGGCGCGATGCGCGCCTCGAGGACGAGTTCATCGTCCAGCGGGACGATCTCGACGATGTCCTTGCCGGGCGTGACGACGCCGCCCACGGTGTTGGCGAACAGCCGCTGGACTCGGCCGCGCACCGGCGAGCGCACCTGCGACTTGTCGACCTTGTCGGTCAGCGCGACGGCGCCTTCATTCAGGGCGTTGAGCTTGCCGAGCACCTCGGCCAGTTCCTTGCGCGCTTCGTTGCGGAACTGGATCTCGGTTTCCTGGCTCTTGCGTTGCGCCTCGCCGATGGACGCCTGGACCCGGGCGATCTGGGCACTCGCCTGCTCGGACTCACCTCGCGACCGGGAGATGTCGCGTTCGAGCCGAAGGATTTCCACTTCCGACACGGCGCCGCTGGCCAGCAGCGGCCGCGTCTTGGCCAGCTCCTGCTGGCCGAGTTCCAGCGATCGCTCGGCCGACAACTTGCGCGACCGCATTTCGGCGAGCTCCTGCTGCCGCTGCTGCAGCTGCTGCGCATTGATGGACAGCAGCGTGGACAGTTCCGAACGGCGCGCCTCGTAGAGTTGGCGTTCGCCCAGGACGATGCGCTCCTGCTCGGGATCGCCGGCAGCGTCCGGCGGTTGGAAGGCGGCGTCTTCGGCGAGCGCCCTCAACCGCGCCATGCGCGCTCGCAAGGCGAACACCTGCGCATCGCTTTCGCGCACCCCCGAGGTGGCGCGCGTCTCGTCGATCTTGAGCAGCAGCTGCCGGGCTTCGACGACCTGGCCCTCCTGGACGAGAATCTCGGTGACGACGCCGCCATCGAGCGCCTGCAGCACCTGCAGCTGGCGCGAGGGCACCACCTTGGCCTCGCCGCGGGTCACTTCGTCGACCTTGGCGAGCGCCGCCCACAGCAGGAGCAGCAGCACGATGACGGCGGCCGCGCGCACGATGGCCTGGGCACGATGGGTGGCCCGGCGGGACATCAGGCCGTCGGCCTCCCGCTCGAAGCTGGTGAAGCCCGCCTGGGCGGCCTGCTCGCCGCTGCCGGCGGGCGGGCCGAACAGGCGCAGGGTGACGGGCTCGAGAAACAGGCGGATGCGCTCCAGCGGGCGCAGCACGGCCAGGCCCGCACGCCGCAACAAGCCGTAGGTTCGGCCCTCGGGTGCGTCGTCGGGGCCCGGGGTCGGCGTGGGGTCGGTGGGCGTCATGTTCATGCGGCGCGCGCGATGCGCCCGGTGGACAGTGCTTCCATGATGCGGTCGCGGGGACCGTCGGCGACGATCTTGCCGCCGTCGATGACGATCACGCGGTTGACCATCGACAGCAGCGAGGTGCGGTGCGTGACGAGCACCACCGTCTTGCCCTCCGCAAATTTGGTGATCTGCTGGGTGATCTGGGCTTCGGTGGAGAAGTCCATCGCGCTCGTGGGCTCGTCGAGCAGCAGGATGGGGGCGTTGTGCAGCACCGCGCGGGCGAGGCCGATGCCCTGGCGCTGGCCGCCCGAGAGCGACTCGCCGCGCTCGCCCACCGGCATGTCGAAGCCGCGCGGATGGCGGTTGATGAAGCCGGTCATGCCGGCCAGTTCGGCGGCGGCGACGATGGCACTGTCGTCCGCGTACGGCAGGCCGAAGGTGATGTTGTCGCGCAAGGTGCCGTAGAACAGCGTGACATCCTGGGACACATAGCCGAGGTTGCGGCGCACGTCGGCGGGGTCGAGTTGCCGCAGGTCGATGCCGTCCAGCAGGACGGCGCCTTCGGTCGGCTGGTAGAGGCCCATGATCAGCCGCTCGATGGTCGACTTGCCGGAGCCGACGCGCCCGATGAGCGCGATCCGCTCGCCGGCCGCCACCTTGAAGCTCAGGCCGTCGAGGGCGCTGTCCTGGCGCCCGGGGTAGGAGAACTTGACGTTGCGGAACTCGATGTCACCCCGCAGCTGCGGGCGCTGGATGAAGTTCTCGCCGGCTGGCCGTTCGACGGGCCGGTCCATGATCTTGTTGAGCGACTCCATGGCAGTGCGGGCGCCCTGGTACTGCATCAGCAAGCCGACGATCTGGCCGGCCGGCCCGAGCGCGCGCCCGGCGAGCATCGAGCCGGCGATGAGGGCGCCCATCGTGAGTTCGCGCAGGCCGATCAGGTGAACGCCGATGATGACCACCGACACCGTGACCGCCTGGGTCAGCCAGCCGGTGCCATAGCTGGCGGTCGACGACAGGGCGCGCATCCTGACGTTCGTACGTGCGAGAAAGAGGTTGGCCCGCTCCCAGCGTCCCTGGATGACCCCCTCGGCGCCGAGCGACTTGATGGTCTCGATGCCCGTCAGGCTCTCGATGAGGGTGGCGTTGCGCTGGGCGGAGGCCTGGTAGGTGGTCTGGGAGAGGTCGTGCAGCCGGTGCTGCAGGACGTAGCCCATGACGAGGATGATGGTGAAGGCCACGATGACCGGCAGGGCCAGCCACGGGGAGATCCAGGCGAGCACCAGCACGAAGAGCAGCGCGAAGGGCAGGTCGATCAATGCCGTGACCGTGCCCGAGGCGATGAAGTCGCGCACCTGCTCGAAGCCGCGCAGGTTGGAGGCGAAGGAGCCCACCGACTCGGGCCGGTTCTCGAGCCGCATGCCGAGCACCCGCTCCATGAGGCGGGCGGAGATCTGCACATCGATCCGGGCGCTGGCCTCGTCGACGAAGCGGCTGCGCAGCAGACGCATGAAGAGGTCGCCGCACATGATGAGCAGCACGCCGATGGACAGGGTCCAGAGTGTCTCGATGGCGTTGTTGGGCACCACCCGGTCATAGACGTTCATGGTGAACATCGGGAAGGCCAGGGCGAAGAGGTTCACCAGCAAGGCGGCCCACAGCACGTCGCGGTAGACGAAGCGCTGCTCCAGGATCGCGCCCCAGAACCAGTGCCGGCGCCGCACGGCGCGCACCTCGGGCGTGCGGGCATCGAAGCGGAAATGGGGCCGGACGAAGAGCACGACGCCGGTGTAGCGCTCGGCCAGCTCGTCACGCCCGATGCCGACCGAACCCTGGCCGGTCTCGGGCAGCAGCACGCGGGCTTCGCTGCGATCGGCGTTCCAGCTCAGCAGGACGCAGGCCTTGCTGTCCTTGAGGACGAGGATGGCGGGGAGGGCGGCGGCGTCGATCTGGTCGAGGGCCAGCCGCTGCAGCTTCGTCGACATGCCGGCCCGCGCCGCGGCACGCTCGGCCAATTCCAGCGTCAGGCGGCCCTTGCCGCTGGTGCCGAGCGGCAGCCCGGCGGACAGGGACGCACGCGAGGCGGCCTGGCCGCCCAGCCGACACACCTCGACCAGGCAGTCGAGGAGCGGGTCCGGATGGATCAGGTCCTCGCGCAGGCGCTGGGTGGCGGCATCCGCCGTGACGGGCGGCGCGGCGGCGGCGGACTGGGCCGCGGCGGGTGGGGGAGGGGTCGGGTTGCCGGGTGCGGACATCGTTGAAGCCTAATGCTCAACGAATATCGGCACAAAGCAAACCGTATTGACCCCGACGTCGGTCGGCGAAGAAGTGCTCGAGCGTCTGGCGGACGGTGCGGAAGGCGAGTTCGTCCCACGGCACCTCATGTTCGGCGAAGAGCTGGGCCTCGATGGTCTCGGGTCCGGGGGCGAAGTCGGTGTCGAGCAGGCGCGCCCGGTAGAAGAAGTGGACCTGGCCCACCGACACGACGTTCATGAGCGTGTACAGGCCCTGGAGCTCGACGCGGGCGCCTGCCTCCTCGGTGGTTTCGCGCACCGCGCCTTCTTCCGTGGTCTCGTCGAGCTCCATGAACCCGGCCGGCAGCGTCCATTTGCCGTAGCGCGGCTCGATGTTGCGCCGGCACAGCAGCACCTTGTCTTCCCAGATCGGGAGGGTGCCCACGACGTTGAGCGGGTTCTCGTAGTGGATGGTCAGGCAGGCGGTGCAGGTGGCACGTTCGAGCGAGTCGTCCGCGGGGACCTTGTAGGTCGTGGGCGACCCGCAGGCCTTGCAATGCTTGATGCTGCGGTACTGGAACATCGGGCCAGTTTAGCGCCGCACACGACGCCCCGGCGGCGTGGCATCATCGGCGACATTCCTGTCGTCCCCGAGAAATCCCATGAGCCACGTGTTGACCGCGCCGCCCATTGCCACCGTTCCTGTCGCGGGGACCGACCCCGACGCCACGTTCCCCGTCCACCGCATCTACTGCGTGGGCCGCAACTACGTGGACCACCAGATCGAGATGGGCGGCAGTGGCCGCGAGGAGCCGTTCTTCTTCATGAAGCCGGCCGATGCCGTGTTGCCGGTGCGCGAGGGTGAGACCGGGCGCATGCACTACCCCAGCCTGACGAGCGACCTGCACCACGAGGTGGAGCTGGTCGTGGCGATCGGCAAGGGCGGCCGCGACATCCCGGCCGAGTCGGCGCTGGCGCACGTCTGGGGCTACGCGGTGGGCATCGACATGACCCGGCGCGACCTGCAGGCCGAGGCCAAGAAACTGGGGCGGCCCTGGTGCACCTCCAAGGGCTTCGATGAGTCCGCGCCCATCGGTGCGATCCGCCCCGCCGCCGAGTGCTACCTGAACGCGGCCACCGTCATCTCCCTCGACGTCAACAACGCCAAGCGCCAGCACAGCGTCATCGGCAAGCTGATCTGGAGCGTGCCCGAGATCATCGCCAAGGTGTCTGCGGCCTGGACGCTGCAGCCGGGTGACCTGATCTTCACCGGAACACCCGAGGGCGTGGCCAAGGTGGGCATCGGTGACACGCTCGCCGCCCGCATCGACGGCGTGGGCAGCCTGCGGGTGCAGCTCGTCGAACGCTGAGCCCGGGCGCACCGCCGTGCAGCTCTACAACTACTTCCGGTCGTCGGCCTCCTTCCGCGTGCGCATCGCGCTGGCGCTCAAGGGCCTCGACTACGAGTACGTGCCAGTGCACCTGGTCCGCAACGAGCAGCTGGCGCCCCCCTTCAGCGACATGACACCGGCGCGTCTGGTGCCGCTGCTGAAGGATGGCGATGCGACGCTCGTGCAGTCGCTTGCCATCATCGAATACCTCGACGAGACCCATCCCGAGCCGCCGCTGCTGCCGGCCGATCCGCTGGCCCGGGCCAGGGTGCGGGCACTCGCGCTCGATGTGGCGTGCGAGATCCACCCGCTGAACAATCTGCGGGTGCTGCGCTACCTGACGCGCGAACTGAAGGTCGAGGAGTCGGCGAAGGATGCCTGGTATCGCCACTGGGTGGAGGACGGCCTGGCGGCCGTCGAGGCCCAGTTGACGAACCATGCCGCCACCGGGCGCTTCTGCCATGGCGAGCGGCCGACGGTCGCTGACATCTGCCTCGTGCCGCAGGTGTTCAACGCGCAGCGGATGAACTGCCGGCTGGACCACGTGCCCACGGTGATGCGCATCGTGGAGGCCTGCATGGCGCTCGACGCCTTTGCTCGCGCGCAGCCTTCCGCCTGCCCGGACGCCGCCTGATGCACCCCGACTGGCTGCGCCCGGATTGGACGGTCGATGGCGTGGGCGGACTGATGTCCACCCGGGCCGGCGGGCAGAGCACGCCGCCCTTCGATCGTCTCAACCTCGGCACGGGCGTCGGTGACGATCCGGCCGTGGTGGCGCGCAACCGCGCCATCTTTCGCGCGGCGACCGAGGGGGCGGCCCCGGTGTTCCTCAAGCAGGTGCACGGCACGCGCGTCGTGCGGCTCGCCCATTCCCATGCTGCCTCCGACGCCACGCCGGAGGAAGCGGACGCCAGCGTCACCACCGAGCCAGGACTGGCCTGTACGGTGCTGGTCGCCGACTGCCTGCCGGTGCTCTTCGCCGCCCCCGGCGGGCGGGCGGTGGGGGCGGCGCATGCCGGGTGGCGCGGCCTGAAGGCCGGTGTTCTTGAAGCCACCCTGCGGGAAGTGTGCGCCGCCGGCGTCTGTGCGCCTGAGGAAGTGGCCGTCTGGCTGGGCGCATGCATCGGGCCGCGACGGTTCGAGGTGGGCCCCGACGTGCTCGAGGCGTTCGGGGCAGCGGGCGATACCGCCGTGGCCGCCTGCTTCGCTCCCGTGCGGCCGGGCAAGTGGCTGGCCGACCTGCCGCGACTGGCACGTGGCCGCCTGGCCGCGGCCGGCGTGAGCCAGGTCAGTGGCGGCGACTGGTGCACCGTCGAGGACACCTCACGGTTCTTCTCGTTCCGGCGGGACGGCGTCACCGGCCGGATGGCCGCGGCCGTCTGGATCACCCGCAGCGGCGGCTGAGGCATCAGCCTCGCGGCGGGCCCGCCGGCGCGCGGGCGTTGCCATCACGTAGAGCACGAGCGACAGCGGCAGCGCGCCGTACAGCAGGAAAGTGAAGAAGGCGCCCAGCACGGTGCCGTTCGGACTGGTCGCTTCCGCGACCGTCATCATCAGTACGACATACATCCAGGCGATCGCTACGAGGTACATGGTGTTTCACGGCGTGACATTTGAGGCGAGAATGGCGGGGCAGTTGTCGCCCGGGGAATGCAGTACGCCCGCCGTCCGAGTGTCCATCAAGGAGAGCTGTGAACCACCGCGCTTCCCCCGATTCCCAGATCGCCGAGGCCCTCGGCGCCTTCGGCAGCACCGCGGCCGACATGCTGAAGGCCGCGTCAGGCCTCAGTGTGCCACCCGCGGTCCTCGGTGCCTTGCAGTCGGAGTACCTCCAGCAGGCCAGCGCGCTGTGGAACCGTGCGGTGAACCCCGGTTCAGGCGCAACCTCCGGCGCCGAGGCTGCGCCCGGCCGAGGCCCTGCGGCGGCCCCGGCCCCGCTCGCCGACCGCCGCTTCGCCGCGCCGGAGTGGCAGGCCGACCCGATGGCCTCCTTCACGGCCCAGTTGTACCTGCTCAATGCGCGCACGCTGGGGCGCCTGGCCGACAGCGTCGAGGGGGACGACAAGTTGCGGCAGCGGCTGCGTTTCGCGGTGCAGCAGTGGGTGGCCGCGGCAGCGCCGAGCAACTTTCTCGCGAGCAACCCCGAAGCCCTGAAGAAGGCCGTCGAAAGCCGGGGTGACAGCCTCGGGCAGGGGCTTTCCCATCTGCTGCAGGACCTGCGGCAGGGCCACATGTCGCAGACCGACGAAAGCCTGTTCGAGGTGGGCCGCAACGTGGCGACCACCGAAGGCAGCATCGTCTTCGAAAACGAGTTGTTCCAGCTCATCGAGTACAAGCCGCAGACGGCCAAGGTGTACAGCCGGCCCTTGCTGATGGTGCCGCCCTGCATCAACAAGTACTACATCCTTGACCTGCAGCCGACCAACTCGCTGATCCGCTATGCAGTCGAGCAAGGCCACCGGGTGTTCGTCGTCAGTTGGCGCAACGCCGACGCCGACATGGCACACCTCACGTGGGACGACTACATCGCCGAGGGGGCCATCCGCGCGATCGACGTGGTCCAGGAGATCACCGACGCCAAGACCATCAACACCCTCGGGTTCTGCGTGGGTGGCACCATCCTCGGGACGGCGCTGGCCGTGCTGGCGCGGCAGGGCCGCAAGCCGGCGGAGAGCCTCACGCTGTTGACCACCTTTCTCGACTTCACCAACACCGGCGTACTCGACCTCTTCATCGACGAGGCGATGGTGCGCCTGCGCGAACTCACCATCGGGGCGGACAGCCCGTCCGGCGGCGGGTTGCTCAAGGGTCAGGAACTCGCCAGCACCTTCAGTGCCCTGCGGCCGAACGACCTGGTGTGGAACTACGTGGTCGGCAACTACCTGAAGGGCGAGACCCCGCCGGCCTTCGACCTGCTGTACTGGAACAGCGACAGCACCAACCTGCCCGGCCCCATGTACTGCTGGTACCTGCGGCACACCTACCTCGAGAACAACCTGGTCAAGCCCGGGCGCGTGACGGTGTGCGGGGAGCCGGTCGATCTCGGCCTGATCGACGTGCCCGCCTACGTGTATGGCTCCCGCGAGGATCACATCGTTCCCTGGGACGCCGCGTTCCGCAACGTGGCGGCCTTGCGCGGCAACAAGGGGCAGTCCCGCTTCGTGCTCGGCGCCTCCGGTCACATCGCAGGTGTGATCAACCCCCCGGCCAGCAAGAAGCGCAGCCACTGGATCGGTCCGGCCGGCAAGGTGCCTGCCAGTCACGAGGAGTGGCTGGCCGGCGCGACCGAGCACCCAGGCAGCTGGTGGACGGACTGGTCTGCCTGGCTCGGGCGGCACGGCGGGCCCCAGGTGCCCGCACCCAAGAAGCCCGGATCCACCAAGTACCGCGCCATCGAACCGGCGCCCGGACGCTATGTCAAGCAGAAAGCCTGACATCTTGACGCGCCGGGCACGGAAGCCGACATTGCCCGCATGGCGTCCCGCTTCGCCTGCTCCACCCGATTTCTTCCTTCCCCTCTGGAGAGACTCCCATGACTGACATCGTCATCGTCGCCGCCGCCCGCACCGCCGTGGGCAAGTTCGGTGGCTCCCTGGCCAAGACGGCCGCCCCGGACCTTGGCGCGGCGGTGGTCGTGGACCTGCTTCGCCGCGCCAAGCTGGCCGGCGACCAGATCAACGAGGTGATCCTCGGCCAGGTGTTGACCGCCGGCTCGGGCCAGAACCCCGCCCGCCAGACGGTCATCAAGAGCGGCCTGCCGCAGAGCGTGCCGGCCATGACCATCAACGCCGTGTGCGGCTCGGGCTTGAAGGCGGTGATGCTGGCCGCCCAGGCCATCCGCGACGGCGACTCCGAGATCGTCATCGCCGGCGGCCAGGAGAACATGAGCCTGGCGCCTCACGTGCTGCCGAACTCGCGCGACGGCCAGCGCATGGGCGACTGGAAGCTGGTCGACACCATGATCACCGACGGCTTGTGGGACGTCTACAACCAGTACCACATGGGCATCACCGCCGAGAACGTGGCCAAGAAGCATGGCATCAGCCGCGAAGTGCAGGACGCCTTCGCCCTGGCGTCGCAGCAGAAGGCCGTGGCCGCGCAGGAGGCGGGCCGGTTCAAGGACGAGATCGTCCCGGTGAGCATTCCGCAGAAGAAGGGCGACCCGGTCGTCTTTGATGCGGACGAGTTCATCAACCGCAAGAGCACCGCCGAGGCGCTGGCCGGCCTGCGCCCCGCTTTCGACAAGGCGGGCGGCGTGACGGCAGGCAACGCATCCGGCATCAACGATGGCGCTGCGGGCGTCGTGGTCATGACGGCCAAGCGGGCGGACCAGCTGGGGCTCACGCCCCTGGCCCGCATTGCGAGCTACGCCACCGTGGCGCTCGACCCGTCGATCATGGGCATGGGCCCGGTGCCGGCTTCCCAGAAGGCGCTGCAGCGCGCCGGCTGGAAGGCGACCGATCTCGACCTCCTCGAGATCAACGAGGCCTTCGCCGCACAGGCGTGCGCGGTCAACAACGAAATGGGCTGGGACACCAGCAAGGTCAACGTGAACGGCGGCGCCATCGCCATCGGTCACCCGATTGGTGCATCGGGCGCGCGCATCCTGGTCACGCTGCTGCACGAGATGCAGCGCCGCAGCGCCAAGAAGGGCATCGCCAGCCTGTGCATCGGAGGTGGCATGGGCGTTGCGTTGACCGTCGAGCGCTGAGCGGCGAGCCGCCGGCGCGTCAATGCCGACTGAGCGTGCTCAGTCGGTCGGGAGATTCGGGGTTCGCACGGGCCGGTTCCGAGGGGGAACCCGGTTGACCGGTGCGGGCCACCGGGGGAGGCTGGAGACCCTGGTCATCCCCATTCACTGATCACAAGGAGAGGTTAATGACCCAGAAGATTGCATACGTCACCGGCGGCATGGGTGGCATCGGGACCTCGTTGTGCCAGCGGCTGCACAAGGACGGTTTCAAGGTGATCGCAGGCTGCGGTCCGAGCCGTGATTTCAAGAAGTGGCTGGACGAGCAGAAGGCGATGGGCTTCACCTTCTACGCCTCCGTCGGCAACGTGGGCGACTGGGACTCCACGGTGGCGGCCTTCCAGAAGGCCAAGGCCGAGCATGGGCCGATCGACGTGCTGGTGAACAACGCCGGCATCACCCGCGACGGCATGTTCCGCAAGATGAGCCGCGCCGATTGGGACGCCGTCATCGAAACCAACCTGACGAGCCTGTTCAACGTCACCAAGCAGGTGATCGAGGACATGCTGGAGCGGGGCTGGGGCCGCATCATCAACATCAGCTCGGTCAACGGCGAGAAGGGTCAGTTCGGGCAGACGAACTACTCCGCAGCCAAGGCGGGCATGCACGGCTTCACGATGGCGCTGGCCCAGGAAGTGGCCAACAAGGGCGTGACGGTCAACACCGTGAGCCCCGGCTACATCGCCACCGACATGGTGAAGTCCATTCGCCAGGACGTGCTCGACAAGATCGTCGCGGGCATTCCGGTCAAGCGCCTCGGAACGCCGGAGGACATCGCCTCCATCGTGGCCTGGGTGGCATCGGATGAGTCCGGTTTCGCAACCGGCGCCGACTTCTCGGTGAACGGCGGCCTGCACATGGGCTGAGGGGCCGTGCCGGCGTTCGCGCGGCTTTGCTGGCGAGCGACCGTCGTGCACCGGGAACCTGGCTCCGGCCAAGGGTCGTCCTTGAACCCGGCTTCTTGCCGGGGGCTCTCCGTGAACCCGGGGCGCCCATCCTCGAACCCGGCTTCCGCCGGGTTTTCTCATGGGGACAGGGCTTTTGAGAAGGCCGCATGGCGATCTGCCTTTCGGGGCAGGTGCGGATGCGATTCCGCCCCGCGCAAGCTGGCGTTGCCTGCCGGGCTCAGGCGCTGATGGCGTCCAGCAGCTCGGTTTCGATCGCGATCTGCGCGCGGTTCTGCGCCAGGGTCGGCCCGTCGATCAGGAAGACGTCTTCCACCCGCTCGCCCAGCGTGACGATCTTGGCGAGCTGCAGGTTGATGTGGTGGCGCGCCAGCACCCGGGCGATGCAGAACAGCAGGCCGGAGCGGTCGCTGGTGGACACGCCCAGGATCCAGCGCTGGGCGCGTTCGTCCGGCCGCAGCGTGACCCGGGGTGTGACGGGGAACGATTTGACGCGCCGTGAGAGGCGACCCCGGTTCGGCTCGGGCAGCGGGCCGGTTTCCTTGAGCGCCAGCGTCGCCTGGGTTTCCACGAGGGAGATCAGGTCGCGGTAATGCTGGTCGAGCTGCGGGCTGATGACCTGGAAGGTGTCCAGTGCGTAGCCTGCGCGAGTGGTGTGGATCTTCGCCTCGAGAATGTTGAAACCTGCGCCGTCGAAGTAGCCGCAGATGCGTGCGAAGAGGTCAGGGCGGTCGGGTGCGTAGACCAGCACTTGCAGGCCCTCGCCGAGCGACGACAAGCGCGCCCTGACCACCGGCTCGCTGCCGTTCACGTGCCGGAAGAGCGACCTGGCATGCCAGGCGATGTCGGCCGCATCATGGCGAGCGAAGTAGCTGAGTTCGAGCGTCTCCCACAGCGGCCGCTCGGTGTCGGGCAGCATGGAGTACAGGTTGAGCATGTGCCGCGCTTCCTGCTTGCGCGCCTCGATCTCGGCATCGACGTTCGGCCGTGCGCCGCCCAGCGCCCGCAACGCGAGGCGGTACAGGTCTTCCAGCAGCTTGCCTTTCCAGGCGTTCCAGACCTTGGGACTCGTGCCCCGGATGTCCGCGACGGTCAGCAGGTAGAGCGCGGTCAGGCGCCGCTCGGTTCCCACACGGCGGGCGAAGGCCTCGATGACTTCCGGGTCGCTCAGGTCTTCCTTCTGGGCGATGCGGGACATGGTGAGGTGCCCGGCCACGAGGAATTCCACCAGCGCGGTGTCTTCCTTGTCGATCCAGTGGTCACGGCAGAAGCGGCGCACCTCGGTCGCACCGAGTTCGGAGTGATCGCCGCCGCGGCCCTTGGCCACGTCATGGAACAAGGCGGCCACGTACAGCAGCCACGGCTTGTCGAAGGTGGACGCCAGCTGTGAGCAGAACGGGTATTCGTGCGTGTGCTCGGCGATGAAGAAGCGCCGCATGTTCCGCAGCACCATGAGGATGTGCTGGTCCACCGTGTAGACGTGGAACAGGTCGTGCTGCATCTGGCCGACGATGCGGCGGAACACCCAGAGGTACCGCCCCAGCACGCTGGTCTGGTTCATCAACCGGAAGGCGTGCGTCTGGCCCTCCGGGGCCGACAGGATGCGCATGAACATCGCGCGGTTCGCCGGGTCCCGACGGAAGCTGCTGTTCATCACCTCACGCGCGTTGTAGAGCGCGCGCAGGGTACGTGCCGACAGGCCTTCGAGGCCGGGGGTCTGCTGGAAGACGAGGAAGGTCTCGAGGATGGCGTGCGGTTCGCGCTCGTACAGGTCGTCGCTGGCCACCTCGAGCATGCCGCCGCGGTCGAGGAAGTGGTCGTTGATGGGCTGCATCGGCGCATCCTGCGAACCGTTCACCTGTTCCTCGATGTTGAGCATCAGGATCTGGTTCAGCTGCGTGACGGCTTTGGCGGCCCAGTAATAGCGGCGCATCAGCACTTCGGAGACACGCTGGCCCTGCGTGGGCGCGTAGCCGAAGCTCTCGGCCACGGCGGTCTGCAGGTCGAAGACGAGCCGGTCCTCGCGGCGGCCGGCAACGAGGTGCAGCCGCGCCCGGATGAGTCGCAGCAGGCCTTCGTTGCGCTGCAGCTGCTTCACCTCGAACGGGGTGATGAGTCCCTTGGTGGCCAGCTCGGTCCAGCTCTTGCCGAGACCCGCCGCACGGGCGACCCAGATCAGCGTCTGCAGGTCGCGTAGCCCGCCCGGGCTTTCCTTGCAGTTCGGCTCCAGGGAGTACGGCGTGTCTTCGTACTTCTGGTGGCGCTGGCGCATCTCGAGCGTCTTGGCGCGCAGGAAGGCCCGTGGGTCCATCGCGTCGAGGTTGGCCCGGCGAAACGTGCTGAAGACGCGCTTGGCGCCGCACAGGTAACGGGATTCCAGCAGGGCCGTCTGGACGGTGACGTCGGACTGGCTCTCGGCAATGCACTCGTCCACCGTGCGCACGCTCGACCCGATCTCGAGCCCGATGTCCCAGCAGGCGGTGATGAAGCCTTCGATGGCCGAGCGCAGGGCGTCGTTGCCGCAGGCGTCGGGGCCGGGCAGCAGGACGAGGACGTCGATGTCGGAGTACGGGAAAAGCTCGCCCCGGCCGTAGCCGCCGACGGCCACCAGGGCGGCCCCGGGCGGCATCATGGCGTGCGTCCACAGGTCGCTCAGCAGACCGTCGACATGGCGGCTCAGTGCTTTCAGCAGGCGCGTCGCGTGGGAGGACGTCGCCCGGCTTTCGCGAAACTCCTGCAGCAGGCGCGTCTTGCCCTCCCGGAAGCGGGCGCGCAAGCCGGCGATGCCGGTGGCCGGACTGACGGCTTCCGCCACGGCCGACATGGGAGCGTCAGCCCACGGTCGCGACGGCCGCGGACTGGGTGACGAAGTCCGGGGGCGGGGGGCTGCCGGCCGACAGGGTGAGCACCTCGTAGCCCGTGTCGGTGACGAGGATCGTGTGCTCCCACTGTGCCGACAGCGAACGGTCTTTCGTGACGATGGTCCAGCCGTCGTAGGGGCGGTTGCCCTTGCGGTCGTCCTTGATGTCGCGCCGGCCGAGGTTGATCATGGGCTCGATCGTGAAGATCATGCCCGGGACCAGTTCCTCGAGCGTGCCCGGGCGGCCGTAGTGCAGCACCTGCGGCTCCTCGTGGAACTTCTGGCCCACGCCATGGCCGCAGAACTCGCGCACCACGGTGTAGCCGGCGTTCTCGGCGAAGGTCTGGATGGCATGCCCGATGTCGCCCAGCCGGGCGCCGGGCTTGACCTTGACGATGCCTTTCCACATGGCCTCGTAGGTGACGCTGCACAGCCGGCTGGCGGCGATGGAGCACTTGCCCACCAGGAACATGCGGCTGTTGTCGCCGTGCCAGCCGTCCTTGATGGTGGTGACATCGATGTTGATGATGTCGCCGTGCTTGAGCGGGATGTCGTTCGGGATGCCGTGGCAGACCACCTCGTTCACCGAGGTGCACAACGATGCGGGGTAGGGCGGATGTCCCGGCGGCTGGTAGTTCAGCGTGGCAGGCACGGTGCCCTGCACGTTGACCATGTAGTCATGGGCGAGCTGGTCGATCTGGCGCGTGGTGATGCCCGGCACGATGTGCGGGGTCAGCATGTCCAGGACTTCCGAGGCCAGCCGGCAGGCGGTGCGCATGCCGGCGATCCCGGCGGCGTCTTTGATCACGATGCTCATGCTCGGAATTATCTCATCGACCCCGTAAAATCACTGATTCACCGGCCGGGAGCCATCGGCGCCCACCCGGATTTCCCACGTAACCAGCCCCTCCAGCGTGACTTCTACCCCCAAGCATCTGCTGCATTTCGAAGGCGGCAACGCCTTGTCGGCCTTCCGCGCCCAGGCCCTGCTGCCCCGGCTGCAGGCGGTGTCCTCCCGGATCACGGGCGTTGCGGCCCGTCATGTGCACTGGGTGTGGAGCGAGGCGCCGCTGGCCGAGCCCGCCCGGCACACGCTCCAGGAACTCCTTCGCTACGGAGACGCCTACACCGGTCCCGACGAGGGCGCCCTGGTGGTGGTGGCACCTCGGCTGGGGACGGTGTCGCCCTGGGCCTCCAAGGCGACCGACATCGCGCACAACTGCGGTCTGGCCATCAAGCGGGTGGAGCGGGTGACCGAGTTCCGGCTCAGCCTCAAGGGCGGCCTGCTGGGTGGGGTCAAGCCGCTTGCGGCGGAAGAGTTGCAGGCGGCCGCCGCACTGCTGCACGACCGCATGACCGAAAGCGTGCTGCTGGCCCGCGACGACGCAGCCCACCTGTTCGACGAACAGGCCGGCCGCCCCATGGCCCACGTGGACGTGCTGGGCCAGGGTCGCGTCGCATTGGTCAGCGCGAACCGGGAATTCGGCCTGGCCTTGTCGGACGATGAGATCGACTACCTGGTCGACGCCTTCACCGGGCTGAAGCGCAACCCGACCGACGTCGAACTCATGATGTTCGCCCAGGCCAACAGCGAGCACTGTCGGCACAAGATCTTCAATGCGGCCTTCACCATCGACGGCGAGCCGCAGGAACGCTCGATGTTCCAGATGATCCGCAACACCCACCAGCTGGCGCCCCAGCACACCGTCATCGCCTACAGCGACAACGCCTCGGTGATGGAGGGCGGGTCGGTGGAGCGCTGGCTGCCCGGTGAAGACGGCCGCTATGGCGCGCGCGAGGACACCGTGCACGTCCTGATGAAGGTCGAGACGCACAACCACCCGACCGCCATCTCGCCCTTCCCGGGCGCGTCCACCGGCGCGGGCGGGGAAATCCGTGACGAAGGCGCCACCGGCCGCGGTTCGCGCCCGAAGTCCGGCCTGACCGGCTTCAGCGTCTCCAACCTGCACCTGCCCGGCACGGACGAACCCTGGGAGCAGGATCCCGTGGGCAAGCCCGAGCACATCGCCAGCCCGCTGCAGATCATGATCGACGGCCCGCTCGGCGGCGCCGCCTTCAACAACGAATTCGGCCGGTCCAATCTGGGCGGCTATTTCCGCGTCTACGAACAGACCGTGGGCCAGGGCGCCGACGCCGTTCGCCGCGGGTATCACAAGCCCATCATGATCGCGGGCGGCCTGGGCCAGATCTCCGCCTCGCAGACGCGCAAGGTGCAGTTCCCCGCCGGCACGCTGCTGATCCAGCTCGGCGGCCCGGGCATGCGCATCGGCATGGGCGGAAGCGCCGCGAGTTCGATGGCGGCCGGCGCAAACGCGGCCGAACTCGACTTCGACTCCGTGCAGCGCGGGAACCCCGAGATCCAGCGCCGCGCCCAGGAGGTCATCAACCACTGCTGGTCGCTCGGTACGGACAACCCGATCCTCGCCATCCACGACGTGGGCGCTGGGGGCATCTCGAACGCCTTTCCCGAGCTGGTGGATGGTGCGGGCCTTGGCGCGCGCTTCGACCTGCGCCAGGTGCCGCTCGAGGAGTCGGGGCTGGCTCCGAAGGAAATCTGGTGCAACGAGAGCCAGGAACGCTACGTCATGGCGGTGTCGCCCGAGGCCCTGCCGGTCTTCCAGGCGTTCTGCGAACGTGAACGCTGCCCCTTCGCGGTGGTGGGCGTGACCACCGCCGAACCGGAGCTCGTGCTGGAGGACGGGCCTGGCGGCGAGCAGGCCATCCACATGCCCATGGAGGTGTTGCTCGGCAAGCCGCCGAAGATGCACCGCGACGTGAAGCGGGTGTCCCGCCAGTTCGCCGCCGTCGACCTGACCGACGTTTCGCTCGACAAGGTGGCCTTCGACGTGCTCCGGCACCCCACGGTGGCGAGCAAGCGATTCCTGATCACCATCGGCGACCGCACGGTGGGTGGCCTCAACAGTCGCGACCAGATGGTCGGCCCCTGGCAGGTGCCGGTGGCCGACTGCGCCGTGACCCTGGCCGACTACGCCGGCTTCCAGGGCGAGGCGATGAGCATGGGCGAGCGCACACCGCTGGCCGCACTCGATGCCCCCGCATCGGGTCGCATGGCGGTGGCCGAAGCCATCACCAACCTCCTGGCCGCCCCGATCGACCTGCCGCGGGTCAAGCTCAGCTGCAACTGGATGGCCGCCTGCGGCGAGGCCGGCGAAGACGCTGCACTCTACGAGACGGTCCGCGCCGTGGGCATGGAGCTGTGCCCGGCGCTCGGCATCAGCGTGCCCGTGGGCAAGGACAGCCTCTCCATGCGCACCCGCTGGAGCCACGACGGCGAGACGCGCCAGGTCACGGCTCCGGTGAGCCTGGTCGTCACGGCCTTCGCGACGCTGGCCGACGTGCGGCCTACCCTGACCCCCGAACTGCAAGCCGGCGACACCACGCTGGTGCTCATCGACCTGGGAGAGGGCCGCAACCGCCTGGGCGGCTCCATGCTGGCCCAGGTGCTCAACCAGTTCGGTGACCGCGTGCCGGACCTCGACGACCCCGCGCAACTCAAGGCACTGGTCGCTGCAGTGAACGCGCTGCGGGCGCAAGGCCGCGTGCTGGCGTACCACGACCGCAGTGACGGCGGGCTGTGGGCGGCGGCCTGCGAGATGGCGTTCGCGGGGCACCGGGGCATCAGCCTCAACGTCGACATGCTCGTGACCGAAGGCGACGGCATCAACGACAGCCGTGCCGAATACGGTGACTCCAAGAACTGGGCGACCCAGGTGGGCGCACGCCGCAACGAGCTCACCTTGCGGGCGCTCTTCAACGAGGAGCTGGGCGTGGTGCTGCAGGTGCCCACCGCCGTGCGCAACGAGGTGATGCAAACCCTGCGGGAACACGGCCTGAGCAAGCACAGTCACTTCATCGGCAAGACCAACGAGCGCGGGCTGGTGGAAGTGTGGCGCGACGCGAAGGCGGTGTTCAGCGCGCCGCTGGCCGAGTTGCACCAGGCGTGGGATGACGTGAGCTGGCGCATTGCCCGGTTGCGCGACAACCCGAGCTGTGCCGATGCCGAGCATGCGGCAGCCGGCCGTGCCGAGGACCCCGGGCTGCACCTGCACCTGAGCTTCGATCCTCGGGAGGACGTGGCCGCGCCGTACCTCCATCTCGCGCGGCCCCGCATGGCCATCCTGCGCGAGCAGGGCGTGAACAGCCATGTCGAGATGAGCTACGCCATGGCGAAGGCCGGCTTCGACACGTTCGACGTGCACATGAGCGACCTGCAGTCGGGCCGCGCAGTGCTCTCGAACTTCCAGGGGTTCGTCGCCTGTGGCGGGTTCAGCTACGGCGACACGCTCGGCGCGGGCGAAGGCTGGGCCCGTTCGGTCATGTTCAACCCTTCACTGGCCGAACAGTTCGAGGCCTTCTTCAAGCGCCAGGACACCCTCGCGCTGGGCGTGTGCAACGGCTGCCAGATGCTGGCGGCCCTGTCACCCATCATTCCGGGCGCGGAGCACTGGCCCAAGTTCACCCGCAACCGCAGCGAGCAGTTCGAGGCGCGCCTGAGTCTGGTCGAGGTGCTGGAGAGTCCGTCGGTGTTCTTCACCGGCATGGCCGGAAGCCGGATGCCGATCGCGGTCGCTCACGGCGAAGGTTATGCCGACTTCTCCCAGCGCGGCGATGCCACGCGCGTCCAGCGGGCCATGCGTTTCGTCGACCACCACGGGGCACCGACCGAGGCCTACCCGTTCAACCCGAACGGCAGTCCCGAAGGACTCACTGCGGTTACGACGCCGGACGGGCGCTTCACCGCGTTGATGCCGCACCCCGAGCGCGTGTTCCGCAACGTGCAGATGAGCTGGACCTCGGGTGACCGGTCGGCGCCGAGCCCGTGGTCGCGCCTCTTCGCCAACGCGCGTCGCTGGGTGGGTTGAGCCCGCTTGGGTGAGCCCCGCCGAGTCCCCCAAGCGGTTCGGGACTCGGCCCGCGCAGGCATGGCGCCGCGGTCCGATGCCGCGCGCCTCGAGTGACGCGTTCGTCCGTCGCACTACACTGCTGCGCCATGTGCGTCCGGCCACCCGTGTCCGGGATGCCGGCCGCAAGTCGCCGGCGGCTGCAGTCGTCGCGTCCACGAGGGAGACCCATGAGATTCAGTGAGTACAAGTACCTGGTGATGTCAGACCTGTATCGGATCACCGGAAAAGCCGACGCGCTGACCCTCATCCGCTACCTGCTGGTGGGCGAAGCGTTCAAGTACAGCTTCTGGATGCGGACTTGCGGCTACACCAAGCGCCACCGCCTGCTGAAGTTCGCCCTGTTTCCGCTCTGTCGGTTCAGGCTCGGCCAACTCATCTACAAGTTCGGCATCTCGATTCCCTCGGGCACCCGCATCGGCAGTGGGTTCTACATCGGCCACTTTGGCGGCATCGTGGTGAACGGGGAGAGCGTGATCGGGAAGAACTGCAACATTTCCCAAGGCGTCACGCTGGGGCAGGCCAATCGCGGACGAAACAAGGGTTGCCCGATCGTGGGCGACAACGTCTACATCGGGCCTGGGGCGAAGCTGGTCGGAGCCGTCCGGATCGGCAACAACGTCGCGATCGGTGCGAACGCGGTCGTCACGCGTGACGTGCCGGACAACGCCGTTGTGGTCGGGATTCCGGCAAGGGTCATTTCCCAGGAAGGATCGGCCGGGTACGTGAACAACACGGACTACGAGGACAAGCTCCGGCGCTGATCGCTCTGAGCGCCGCGAGCGCCGAGGGACCGGGTGGCACCGGCTGGGCTGTCGGTGCGCGCTGACCCGTGCATCCGCCTTCGACGACGATGCCATGCTCGCCGGCGGTCGGCCCGATCGTCAGGGCGCCGAGCCGGAGAGGGCGGCCACCGAGACGAACAGGGCGCGCAACCACTGATGGCCCGCATCCGGTTGGGCCAGAGGATGCCACGCCATCGAAAGGCGGAACGGCGGCACGTCGATGGGCGCCGGCAGGATCTCCAGCATCGCCCCGTAGCGCATCAGCAGCCGCGTGGGGAGCGTTGCCACGCAGTCGGTGTTGGCCAGCACGAGCGCGACCTGGTTGTAGCTCGGGACCGTGACCGCCACGTGGCGCGTGCGCGAGACCGCCGCCAGCAGTTCGTCGATGTGGCTGTTGGACTGCCCGAGCTGCGACACCATCACGTGGGACAGGCTGCAGTACTCGTCGAGCGACGCCGGACGCGGCCCGCGCGGATGGCCGTTGCGCTGGGCCATCTCGAAGCCGTCGCTCATCAGGAACCTCGCCTTCAGCGACGCAGGCACTTTGCCTTGGTCGCCGAGGAACAGGTCGACCTCGCCGCGCTCCATGCGCGCCGCCAGGTCGTCGTCGCTCGTGCCGACGAAGCTCACCCGCAGGCTGGGGTTGCCGAGGGCCATGATGCGGGCGAGGGCAGGCAAGCCGAGGATGGTGAAGACGCTGTCGTTGGCCGCGATGACGAAGGTGCGGCGGGCCGCGGCGGGGTCGAACCCCTCGCTCGGCAGGACGGCCCCGTGCAGGAGCCGAAGCGCCTCGTTGAGCCGCGGCTTGAGCTCCAGCGCGCGGCGTGTGGGTGCCATGCCGCGTCCGCCCTGCGCGGGCACGAGCAGTGGGTCTCCGAACAGCTCGCGGAGCCGGGCCAGCTGCCCCGACATGGCCGGCTGGCTGAGGTTCAAGCGCCTCGCCGCCCGGGTGACGTTCAGTTCCTCGAGCAAGGCGTCGAGTGAAATCAGCAGTGGCAGATCCGAGCGCCTGATATCCATGGACCCCATACCTCGCATTCCCAAATCCGATTAACGGTCAAGCCCACTCGGGACCTATCGTTCAGGCCTCTTCAACAAAGGGCCAGAACGTGATTCCATCTTATTTCCAAGTCGGCGGACCTTCGACGCCTCGTTCCCTTCCGGGCGGGCGGTCCGCAGTCGCGCTCGCGCTCGCAGGTGCGCTGTTGCTGGCCTCGGCATGGCCGGCCACCGCCGGGACGCGCGAAGCATCCGCATCATGCGCAGCATCCGCGCCCGAGGCATCGCAGGCAGCGTTCTACCGGTTCCAGGTGGGCGGGGTCACGGTGGTCGCCTTGTCCGATGGGACTGTGCCGCAAGACCTGCACGCCTTGCTGCGGGATGCTCACAAGGACGACATCGATCACCTGCTTCACCGCGCGTTCCTCAGCAATCCGATCGAGGCCTCCATCAATGCGTACCTCATCGAGTCAGGTTCACGCCTGGCGTTGGTCGACGCCGGGGCAGGGGCCTTCTTCGGCCCGGGGGCGGGTGGCAAGCTGGTGGCCAGCCTGTGCGCCGCCGGCTACCATCCGGACCAGGTCGACGACATTCTCCTTACCCACGTGCACACCGACCACAGCGGTGGCCTGGTCGACGGGAACGGGCGCCCGGTATTCCGTCGCGCCACCGTGCATGTCGGGCAGGCCGACCTCGACTTCTTTCTCGACCCGGCCCATCGCGCTGGCGTCGGTGGCTATGACAAGATCTACTTCGAGCAAGCCCACGTCAGCCTGCAGCCGTACCGCGCGGCCGGCAAGCTGAAGGGTTTTGCCGGAACAACGCCGGTCATCCCGGCCGTCCGGGCCGTGCCGACACCCGGTCACACGCCAGGGCACGCCTTCTTCGTGCTGGAAAGCGAGGGCGCGGCCATCGAGTTCATCGGCGACGTGCTGCATGTGCAAGCGGTGCAGATGGCCCGCCCGGAGGTGACGATCGTCTATGACGTCGAACCGCCGGCGGCGCGGTCCCAGCGTGAGCAGCAGTTCGATCGGCTTGCCCGGCAGCGCCGGATGGTCGCCGGAGCGCACTTGCCATTCCCGGGCATCGGGCACCTGCGGCGCGAGTCGGCGGGGTTCAGTTTCGTCCCGACGGACTACCGGTACCGGGCCGGCAAGCCCTGAAGGGGCGAGCGTGCGGTTCGGTGCAGCGGAGCGGCTCCGCGCCGAGCCTGCGCAGGCGCAAACGACATGCGGCCGCCGGGAACCGCGCCCCAGAAGTTGGACGTCAATCCAGCGGATGCGGTGTCTTTCATGGTGCGCACAGTGAGCGCTTCAGGCTCTAACTAGCCCGGATTCCTGTCGAGGCCCAGGCCGCCGAAGGGGCGCTCGATGCGAACGGTGGAGAGGTCTCAGGGCTGTTGCGTGCCGGCCGCGCGAATGCCGACTTTTTCCCGGATTTCGCCGACGTGAGAGGGCGGCGAAATCCTGCACCGGCTTTTGCCGGTCGCGCGCTACGCTGGGCGACGAGGGCCCGGGCGGAACGGAAACGGGCCCTCGGGTACAAAGCCAAGGCGGCCACAGCCGCTTGCCGGAGAAACAACATGTTGCCTCTTTCCATGCGCACTCCCTCGCTTTCCCACTCCGTCGCGCCCTTGCTGGCCGGCGTGCTGCTCGCCGGCTGCGGCGTCGCACCACTGGACGCGCAGTGGAAGGACAACAGCCAGCCGGTCGAGTCGCTGCGCGGCGCCACCGTCCTTGTGGTCTGCGAATCGGATGAGCCCGTGGTGCGGCAGATGTGCCAGGACCGCGTCGCCACCGAGCTGCGAACGCTCGGCGCCAACACGGCCGTGATCCCCACCTCCGCGGAGCGCACCGCACAGCGTGCCAGTGACGAGGCGCGCGCCGTCAAGGCGCGGGTGATCTTCACGACCGCCATCACCCCGGATGTACCGCGGTTCGGCGGCGGCTCCGGTGTTTCGGTCGGCATCGGCATGGGCGGCGGTTTCGGCGGACGCGGGTTTGGCGGCTTCGGCGTCTCGGCCCCGATCGGCGGTTCGCGCATCAGCCAGGGCTACGTCGCCAATGCAAGCCTGACCGACGCAGCCACGGGTCGGCTCATGTGGACCGGCAAGGCCAGCACGAGGCAGGCCGACAACCTCGAGTGGCAACTCGACTCGCTGACGAAGGCCGTGGTGAGCGGCGTCCAGCAGGCTGGCTTCTTCTGACCCGCTGCCGAGGCGCTCAGTTCACCGGGGGCAGTGGCTGGTCGGCGTCCTCATCGGTGCGGGCGAGCCACAGGTACGCCGCCGTGTCGGCGGGGAGCGTGCGGTAGGCGGCCGTGCGGCTGAGCGTCGCCGCCAGGTCATCGGCAGGGATGCCGTTCAAGGCAGGGTCGACGTCGGCGAGCGTTCGAGCGCATAACAGGCGCCACACGAGGGTCTCGGGCGAATCGCTGGCCGGATCGGAGGCGAGCGGCGCGGCAAGATCGATGAGGTCGTCGGAAGGCGTGTTCATGGACGGCTCCGTGGTGGCGGCTGCGCGGAAGTGCATCGAGCGGCGCCCTGCAGGCGGCGAGGCCACGCTTCGATACTGCAGTCGAACACGTCCTTCCCCGGGGCGCAAGCTGACAGGTCTTTCAGGTCCCGGATGTCTGCTGTCGAGTGCCCGGCAGCGCCCGCGGGCACGACCGGCGTTCAGCCCGCGAAGCCGCCTTCGTCGAGGAACCGCTGTTCGGCCTGCGTCGTCACGCGGCCGAGTACCGCGTTGCGGTGAGGGAAGCGACCGAACCGCTCGATCACTTCAAGGTGGATTTCAGCGAAGTGCAGCCACTTGGCATCGGCACCCGCGTTCAGCTCCACCGCCCGCCGCTGATCAGCGAGTTCCTCCGTGTGCGAGAACGGGAGATGGAAAAAGCCGCGCAGGCCCGGTTCCACAGACCGGGGAAAGCCCCGTTCCACGGCACGTCTGGCAAGGGCCAGCGCCTGCGCGTCGGTCGCAAACATGCGCGCCGTGCCACGATAGGCGTTGCGCGGGAACTGGTCGAGCAGGACGAGCAAGGCGAGCGATCCGTCCGCCGCTTCTTCCCATGCGGCCAGGCGGCCCGAAGCCGCCGCTTCATGAGCCGCCTCGAAACGCTGGCGGAACGTGGCATCGAAGGCCTCGTCCTTGGCGAACCAGCGGCTGGGCCCGGCTTCTCGCCAGAACGCAATCACGTCGTCGGGTGAAGCGGCAGGGGTGGACGTCATGGGCTGAGGGGCGAATCGAAGAGGTGCGGTCCGGCACTGTGCCATGGCGGCCGCCCGATGAAGGGACCAGGGCCTTCATCGAAAATCGAATGAGCATCGGCTCTTTCATTCGTTCCCGTCGCGCACTTGCGTTCCTACGATGCGGGCAACGCGGGTGGACGCCCGCAGATCCCGCAGACCACAAGGAACCCGAATGACCCGCCTCCGTCCTGTTCAGCTCTGGCTCGCCGCCGCCGCATTGGCCTTCTCCGCGGCCAGCCCGGCCAAGGACATCACGCTGCTGAACGTTTCCTATGACCCGACGCGCGAGCTCTACACCGAGTACAACGCTGCGTTCGCCCGGCACTGGAAGGCCAAGACCGGAGACACCGTGACGGTCAAGCAATCGCACGGCGGGTCGGGCAAGCAGGCGCGCTCCGTCATCGACGGCATCGACGCCGACGTCACGACCCTCGCGCTCGCCTACGACATCGACGAGATCGCCCAGAAGGCCAAGCTCATCGCGCCGGACTGGCAAAAGCGCCTGAAGCACAACAGTGCTCCCTACACGTCGACCTACATCTTCCTGGTTCGCAAGGGCAACCCGAAGGGCATCAAGGACTGGGGCGACCTCGTCAAGCCGGGCGTCTCCGTCATCACGGCCAACCCCAAGACGTCGGGCGGCGCCCGCTGGGGCTACCTGGCCGCCTATGGGTACGCGCTCCGCCAGCCCGGCGGCACCGACGCCCGGGCGCGGGAGTTCGTGTCGGCCTTGTTCAAGAACGTGCCCGTGCTGGACTCGGGCGCCCGGGGCTCCACCGTCACCTTCGCAGAACGGGGCATCGGCGACGTGCTGCTGGCCTGGGAAAACGAGGCACACCTCTCCATCAAGGAATTCGGCGACGGCAAGTTCGACATCGTCTACCCGCCCTCGAGCATCCTGGCCGAGCCGCCGGTGGCGGTGGTCGACAAGGTCGTGGACAAGCGCGGCACGCGTGAGGTCGCCTCCGCCTACCTCGAATACCTCTACAGCACCGAAGGCCAGGAGATCGCCGCTCGCAATTTCTATCGGCCCATTGATCCCGCCGTGGCCGCGAAGTACGCACGCAGCTTTCCCAAGGTGAACCTGTTCACCATCGGCGAGGTGTTCGGTGGCTGGACGCAGGCGCAGAAGACCCACTTTGCGGACGGCGGCGTATTCGACCAGATCTACACCCGCAAGTAACGCGCACTTCAGCGGCCTTGATCAGGACGCGGCACTCAGCCCAGGGCAGTTGCCGCGTCCGGTGGTCCGGGGCATCCATATTCGTTTTTCGCCTAAGCAAGGAGAAATCGCGTTGTTTACGCGGGTTGGTGGCCTCCCTTAGCATTCGGTGTTGCTTTTCCCACAGGCCTGATGACATGACCTCCGCCCGCTTCGCCACCCGCCGCGCCAGCCTCGCCGCCGCCGCGGCCGCCTTTCTCCTGGGCGCCGCCCCGGCCTTCGCCGCCGGCCCGACGCTGCTGAACGTCAGCTACGACGTGGCGCGCGAGCTCTACAAGAACTACAACCCTGTCTTCATCGCCCACTGGAAGAAGACCACCGGCGAGGACCTGTCGATCAACCAGTCGCACGGCGGTTCAAGCAAGCAGGTGCGCAGCGTGGCCGACGGCCTCGAGGCGGACGTCGTGACCATGAACCAGGCCAACGACATCGACTTTCTCCACGACCGCGCCAATCTGGTGGCGGCCGACTGGGCTCGCCGCCTGCCGAACAACAGCGCTCCCAGCACGTCCACCTCGGTCATCCTCGTCCGCAAGGGCAATCCGAAGGGCATCAAGGAATGGGCGGACCTGGGCAAGCCGGGGGTCTCGGTGGTCATCCCCAACCCCAAGGTGACGGGCAACGGCCGCTACACCTACCTCGCGGCCTGGGGCTCCATTCTCAAGAGCGGCGGCGACGCCGCCAAGGCGCGTGACGTCGTCACCCGCATCTTTGCCAACGTGCCCGTGTTCGACGGCGGCGGCCGGGCGGCCACCACCACCTTCGCCCAGCGCAACATCGGTGATGCCCTCGCCACTTTCGAGAGCGAAGTGCCGCTGATCCAGCGCGAGTTCGGTGCCGACTTCGATGTCGTCTATCCCAGCACCAGCATCCTGGCGGAGAACCCGGTGGCCGTGGTGGACAAGGTGGTCGATCGCAAGGGCACCCGCAAGCAGGCCGAGGCCTACCTGAAGTACCTCTGGTCCGACGAAGGCCAGGAGATCATCGCCCAGCACAACCTGCGGCCGCGCTCGGAGAAAGTGCTGGCCAAGTACGCCAAGGCCTTTCCGAAGATCAATCTCTTCACGGTGGACGAGTTGTTCGGTGGCTGGAAGAAGGCACAGAAGGACCACTTCGATGACGGCGGCACCTACGACCAGGTGATCGCGGTCGCCAAGAAGCGCTGATCGCCGCGGCCCGCCGACGGCGTCGGCGGGACCCTTTCCGTTTTTCAAGCCTCCCCCATGCTCCTTTCCCGCACGCTCCTGAAGCGGCACAGCGTGCTGCCCGGTTTCGACCTGGCGCTCGGCTTCACCCTGCTGTACCTGTGCTTCATCGTGCTGATCCCGCTGTCGGCCGCCTTCCTCAAGACGTTCACCATGACATGGCCGGCGTTCTGGGAGGCGGTGGCGTCTCCTCGCGTGGTGGCGTCGTACCGGCTCACCTTCGGCGCGTCGTTCGCGGCCGCCTTGATGAACGCCTTCTTCGGCCTCATCGTCGCGTGGGTGCTGGTGCGCTACGACTTCTTCGGCAAGCGGGTGATCGACGCGCTCGTCGACCTGCCGTTCGCCCTGCCCACGGCCGTGGCCGGCATCGCGCTCACCGCGCTCTATGCCGCCAACGGCTGGATCGGCCAGTACCTCGCGCTGGTGGGCATCAAGGTGTCGTACACGCCGCTGGGCGTGTTCGTCGCGCTCACCTTCATCGGCCTGCCGTTCGTGGTGCGCACGCTCCAACCCGTGCTGGAAGACCTGCAGTCTGAACTGGAGGAGGCCGCAGCCACCCTCGGCGCCACGCGCTGGCAGACATTCACCCGCGTGCTGCTGCCGATCATGCTGCCCGCGCTGCTCACGGGCTTCGCGCTGGCCTTCGCGCGCGCGCTGGGCGAGTACGGGTCGGTGATCTTCATCGCCGGCAACATGCCGATGGTCTCCGAGATCACGCCGCTGCTCATCATCACCAAGCTGGAGCAATACGACTACACCGGCGCCACGGCCATCGCGGTGGTGCTGCTGGTGGTGTCGTTCCTGATGCTGCTGGCCATCAACCTCATCCAGGCGTGGGCGCGCAAGCGCCAGGGAGGCTGACCCGATGAATGCTTCAACGACTTCAACGCCGCTGTCGAGCGCCGAGGCCGGTCAGGCCCGCGGCTCCGCGCTCGCCGCCACCCAGGAACCCCACTGGGTGCGGTGGCTGCTCATCGCCACGGCCCTGGTGTTCCTGACGCTGTTCCTTTTCGTGCCGCTGGTGGCCGTGTTCGTCGAGGCCTTCAAGAAGGGCGTCGAGGTGTACCTCGCCGCCATCGTGGAGCCTGATGCGCTGTCGGCCATCAAGCTCACGCTCATCGCCGCCGCCATCTCCGTTCCCTTGAACCTGGTGTTCGGGGTCGCCGCGGCCTGGGCCGTGGCCAAGTTCGATTTCCGGGGCAAGAACGTGCTGCTCACCTTGATCGACCTGCCGTTCTCGGTGTCACCGGTGATCGTGGGCCTCATCTACATGCTCGTGTTCGGCCTTCAGGGCTGGATGGGCGAGTGGCTGCGCGAGCATGACCTGAAGGTCGTCTTCGCCGTGCCCGGCATCGTGCTGGCGACCGTGTTCGTGACCTTTCCCTTCGTCGCCCGGGAGCTCATCCCGCTGATGCAGGCCCAGGGCCAGGAGCAGGAGGAGGCCGCCCGCGTGCTGGGCGCCTCGGGCTGGCAGATGTTCCGCCGGGTCACGCTGCCCAACGTCAAGTGGGCCTTGCTGTACGGGGTGATCCTCTGTAACGCCCGCGCCATGGGCGAGTTCGGTGCGGTGTCGGTCGTGTCGGGTCACATCCGGGGCCAGACGAACACCATGCCGCTGCACATCGAGATTCTCTACAACGAGTACCAGTTCGCGGCCGCATTTGCGGTGGCGTCGCTGCTCGCCGGCCTCGCGCTGGTGACGCTGGTGCTGAAGTTCGTGGTCGAGCGCCGCGTCAAACAGGAAGTGCGTCTCGCCAGCGAGCGCCCAGGAGTCCCCCAATGAGCATCCAGATCCGCAACCTGAACAAGCGCTTCGGGGCGACGGTCGTCTGCGACAACCTGAACCTCGACATTCCGTCAGGCGAGCTCGTCGCGCTGCTCGGCCCGTCCGGGTCTGGCAAGACCTCGCTGCTGCGCATCATTGCCGGCCTCGAGCGTCCGGACTCCGGCAGCGTGCTGTTCCATGGCGCCGATGCCACCCATGACGACGTGCGCGACCGCAACGTCGGTTTCGTGTTCCAGCACTACGCGCTCTTCGCGCACATGAGCATCTTCGAGAACGTGGCGTTCGGCCTGCGAGTCCGGCCTCGTGCCACGCGGCCCTCCGAGGCGAAGATCCGCGAGAAGGTCATGGAACTGCTCAAGCTCGTGCAGCTCGACTGGATCGCCGACCGCTATCCGCACCAGCTTTCGGGCGGCCAGCGACAGCGGATCGCGCTGGCGCGCGCCCTCGCGGTGGAGCCGAAGGTGCTGCTGCTCGACGAGCCCTTTGGTGCCCTCGATGCGAAGGTGCGCAAGGAACTGCGCCGATGGCTGCGCCGCTTGCATGACGAGGTGCATGTGACCAGCGTCTTCGTGACCCATGACCAGGACGAAGCCATGGAAGTGGCCGACCGGGTGGTGGTGATGAACAAGGGCCGCATCGAGCAGGACGGTACGCCCGACGAGGTCTACGACCGCCCGGCCACCCCGTTCGTACTGCAATTCCTGGGGGATGTGAACCTGTTCCATGGCCGGTTCGGTCATGCACCGGGCGGCGCCACGGAAGCGGCGGAGGTCAGCTATGTGCGGCCGCACGAACTGGAGATCCTCGCCGAGCCGCGAGACGGTGCCCTGCCGGTCACCTTGTCGCAGGCCCTGACGGTCGGGCCCCAGACTCGCATCGAGTTCAAGCGGCTCGATGACGGCAGCTATGTGGACGTGGAGATGGCACGCAGCGAGTACAACGCGGTGCGAGATCGCCTCCAACTGGCGCCTGGCAGCAAGGTCCACCTGCTGCCCCGTCGAGTGACCCGATTCACGGCCGGCAGCAATGCGCTGGGCGGCGAGGCGAGTGATCCTGCGGCGCTGATCTGAATCCGGCAAGCGGTGCAGTGCACCAGGCACCGCGGGTGCGCCGGCGCCGCCCCTCGTGATGAGCGGGCGCGTCTCGCACGCGGCTCGGGGCCGCCCGCGCACGGCCCGGCTCTGCTCCGGCCCGTACGCCTCAGGCTTCGGCGATTTCTCCGGGGCCTGACGCCATCGCGCGCTGCACCACATCGCGGGTCAGGGTGGGTGCGAAAGTTTCGACGAAGTCGTAGACATAGCTGCGCAGGAAGCTGCCGCGACGCACCGCGAGCTTGGTGAGGTTGATCGCGAACAGGTGGCCCGCGTCGATCGCACGCAAGGTGCGATCACGTTCCTCGTCGAAGGCGATGGAGGCGACGATGCCCACGCCGAGGCCGAGTTCCACATAGGTCTTGATGACGTCCGCGTCCATGGCGGTGAGCACCAGGTCGATGGGCACCCCCGCCTTCTCGAAGGCCTCGTCGATGTGCAGCCGGCCCGTGTAGCCGGCCCCGTAGGTGATGAGCGGGTACTGCGCCAGGCGCTCCAGCGTCAAGGGTTCAGAGTCGAGCAGCGGGTGGCCAGGCGGCACGATCACGCTGTGCGTCCAGCGGTAGCAGGGCAGGGCGACCAGGTTGTCGTAGCGGGCCAGCGCCTCGGTGGCGATGCCGATGTCTGCCTCGCCCGAGAGCAGCATCTCGGCCACCTGCTTGGGCGAGCCTTGATGAAGGTTCAGCGTCACCTGCGGATAGCGCTGGCGGAAGTCCCGTACGGCGCCGGGCAGCGCATAGCGGGCCTGCGAATGGGTGGCCGCGATCGACAGCCGCCCGTTCGCCTGCTGGGTGAACTCCTCGCCGGCGCGCCGCAGGTTCTCCGCGTCGTTCAGCATGTTCTCCACGATGGGAACGATGACGGCGCCCACCTCGGTCAACGAAGTGAGGCGCTTGCCCGCGCGAACGAAGAGGTCCACGCCGAGTTCCTCTTCGAGTTCCCGGATCTGCCGACTCACGCCCGGCTGGGAGGTGTGCAGCACGCGGGCCACCTCGGTGAGATTGAAGCCGCAACGGACGGCCTCGCGGACGGAGCGAAGTTGTTGGAAATTCATGGGACGGCAAGGAAAGGCCCGCCGCGCACCCGCAGGCCGCGGTCGGCTTGCGCTGCGGCGGGCAGGCAGCTCATTTGTTCGGCTGGGGCGTCAGGCGCAGGTACGGAGTGACGGCGGTGTAGCCCTTGGGGAACTTCTGCTTGATGAGGTCCGGGTCCTGGATCGAGGGGACGATCACCACGTCGTCGCCATCCTTCCAGTTGCCGGGGGTGGCCACGCTGTGCGAGTCGGTAAGCTGCAGCGAGTCGATGACCCGCAGGATCTCATCGAAGTTGCGCCCGGTGCTGGCCGGGTAGGTGATGATCAGGCGGACCTTTTTCTGCGGATCGATCACGAAGAGCGAACGCACCGTCGCCGTGGTACTGGCGTTCGGGTGGATCAGGTCGTAGAGCTCGGAGACCTTGCGGTCGGCGTCCGCCAGGATGGGAAAGCCGACGACGGTCTTCTGCGTGCGGTTGATGTCCTCGATCCACTTGGCGTGGGAGTCCACGGGGTCGACCGACAGCGCGATGGCCTTCACGTTGCGGCGCGCGAACTCGTCCTTCAGCTTGGCCGTGAGGCCGAGTTCGGTCGTGCACACGGGCGTGAAGTCGGCAGGGTGCGAGAACAGCACGCCCCAGCTGTCGCCCAGCCAGTCGTGGAAACGGATTTCCCCGGTGCTGGATTGCTGGGTGAAGTCGGGCGCGGTGTCGCCGAGTCTGAGGCTGGCCATGGTTCATCCTTTCGGTGTTGAGGCAAGGAGCGCGGAAGGCTGTGCCGTCCACACTGCTGGGCGCAGTATCCCGGCGTCGAATGGCGGACGGAACAACGGAATCGTGCTGTGCTTATGCGGTTTGTGCAGCATGCGCCGCGCAGCGCTCCGCAGCGGCCGGTGAAAGGCCGGCGCGCAAAGCGGAACGGAGGCCCAGGCCTCCGTTGGCGCGTGGGCGTGGGCGCTCAGCGCGCCGTGGTCGGCGCCGCTGCGACGATGGCCGCGGGGGCCGACGCCGCGTCGGTCCTGTCCGTCATCGCACCGGGCAGCAGCGGGACGATGAGCAGGGCCACGATGTTGATGATCTTGATGAGCGGGTTGACCGCCGGACCGGCCGTGTCCTTGTAGGGGTCGCCGACCGTGTCGCCGGTGACGGCCGCCTTGTGGGCGTCCGAGCCCTTGCCCCCGTGGTGGCCGTCCTCGATGTACTTCTTTGCGTTGTCCCAGGCGCCGCCGCCCGTGCACATCGAGATGGCGACGAAGAGGCCGGTGACGATCGTTCCCATGAGCAGGCCGCCGAGCGCGGCGGGGCCGAGCAGCAGGCCGACCAGGATGGGCACCACCACCGGCAGCAGGCTCGGCACGATCATCTCCTTGATGGCCGCACCCGTCAGCATGTCGACGGCCCGGCCGTACTCGGGCTTGCCCGTGCCATCCATGATGCCCTTGATGTCACGGAACTGGCGCCGGACTTCCTCGACCACCGCGCCCGCCGCGCGGCCCACGGCTTCCATGGCCATCGCGCCGAAGAGGTAGGGAATCAGCCCGCCGATGAAGAGGCCGACGATGACCATGGGCTCGGACAAGTCGAAGCGGACGTTGAGTCCCTGGGCGGTGAGGGCGTGGGTGTAGTCGGCGAAGAGCACCAGGGCGGCGAGACCGGCCGAGCCGATGGCATAGCCCTTGGTCACCGCCTTGGTGGTGTTGCCCACGGCGTCCAGCGGATCGGTGACGTCACGCACGGACTTGGGCAACTCGGCCATCTCGGCAATGCCCCCGGCGTTGTCGGTGATCGGGCCGTAGGCATCGAGCGCGACGACGATGCCGGCCATGCTGAGCATGGCGGTGGCGGCCACCGCGATGCCGTAGAGGCCGGCCAGTTGGTACGACACCAGGATGGCGATGCACACGAAGATCACCGGCCAGGCGGTGGATCGCATGGAAACGCCCAACCCGGCGATGATGTTGGTGCCATGGCCGGTGGTCGAGGCCTGCGCGATGTGCTGCACGGGCTTGTAGTTCGTGCCGGTGTAGAACTCGGTGATCCAGACCATGGCGGCGGTCAGCACGAGGCCCACCGCACAGGCACCGAAGAGCCGCATCTGGGTGGATGCACCCAAGGCATCGTTCGGAACCACGGCGGCGGTGATGAACCAGAAGCCGATGAGCGAGATGACACCGGCGACGGTCAGGCCCTTGTAGAGGGCCGGCATCACGTTCTTCATGCCGGGGCTCGCCTTCACGACGCTGCAGCCGATGATGGAGGCGATGATCGAGAACCCGCCCAGCGCCAGCGGATACACCACGGCGGCCAGCGCGGCCTCAGGCACCACCAGTGCACCGAGCGCCATGGTCGCGATGAGGGTGACGGCGTAGGTCTCGAACAGGTCGGCCGCCATGCCGGCGCAGTCGCCGACGTTGTCGCCCACGTTGTCGGCGATCACGGCCGGGTTGCGTGGATCGTCCTCGGGAATGCCGGCCTCCACCTTGCCGACCAGGTCCGCGCCGACGTCGGCGCCCTTGGTGAAGATGCCGCCCCCCAGTCGGGCGAAGATGGAGATGAGCGAGGCGCCGAAGGCCAGGCCCAGCAGGGGCTTCAGGGTGGTGGACAACTGCTCGGCCGGCACCTCGGCCCCGCGGGTCAGGTAGAGGAAGAAGAGGGTGACGCCCAGGAGCCCGAGGCCGACCACCAGCATGCCGGTGATGGCGCCGCCCTTGAAGGCGACGTTGAGTGCCGGGGCGATGCCCTGGGTCGCAGCCTGCGCGGTGCGCACGTTGGCGCGTACCGACACGTTCATGCCGATGAAGCCGCAGGCGCCCGACAGCACCGCCCCGACCACGAAGCCGGCCGCGGAGGTGAGACCGATGAAGATGCCGATGAGCACCGCCAGCACGACGCCGACGATGGCGATGGTCTTGTACTGCCGCGCCAGGTAGGCGGCAGCCCCTTGCTGGATCGCCGCGGCGATCTCCTGCATGCGCGCGTTGCCGGGATCTTGCTTGAGGATCCAGCTTCGCTGGAAGAACCCGTAGAGCACGGCGATCACGCCGCAGGCCAGGGCCAGGTACGCCAGCAGGTTAGGCGCAAGGGGGTTGGACATCGGGGACTCCTTCTTCTTCGTCTGAGGGATGACTACTGGAACGGAACCGACAAATCCGGAACGCCCCTTGGCCGGGCGGCAAGGGGCGTGCTGCGGGGCATGCTACGGGAAGCCGCCGTCGAAGTCCTCATGGTGTTTTCCAGCGGTAAGGCCAACGTCAGGCGTCGGGGCGTCTGCCGGATAAAATCCGGGTTTCCCCGCGCTTCAACCAGAGAACCGAGAACCCATGAGCCTGCACAAAGTGACCCCCGGGGCGAAGGCGCCCGACCAGTTCAACGTGATCATCGAGATCCCGATGAACGCCGATCCCGTCAAGTACGAGGTGGACAAGGAAAGCGGGGCCCTGTTCGTGGACCGTTTCATGAGCACCGCCATGCACTACCCGTGCAACTACGGCTACATCCCGCAGACGCTCTCGGACGACGGCGATCCGGTGGACGTGCTCGTGATCACGCCGTTCCCGCTGGTGCCGGGCGTCGTGGTGCCCTGCCGTCCGGTGGGCATTCTCAAGATGGAAGACGAAGCCGGCGGCGACGCCAAGCTGCTGGCCGTGCCCATCGACAAGATCCTGCCGATCTACACGCACTGGCAGAAGCCGG
Organism: Rhizobacter sp. LjRoot28; assembly: GCF_964253025.1. Taxonomy (NCBI): domain Bacteria; kingdom Pseudomonadati; phylum Pseudomonadota; class Betaproteobacteria; order Burkholderiales; family Sphaerotilaceae; genus Rhizobacter; species Rhizobacter sp. LjRoot28. The sequence goes on along the minus strand of NZ_CAXUQC020000001.1, from coordinate 2,433,075 downwards.
AAGACATGAACCCGCTGCGCTTGAAGACCATCCAGCACTTCTTCGAGCACTACAAGGACCTCGAGCCCGGCAAGTGGGTGAAGGTCACGGGTTGGGAAGGCCCGGAGTCGGCCAAGGAAGAAGTTCGCAACGGCATCGAGGCGTACGCCAAGTCGCAGAAGGCCTGAGCGATGTCGCACCTGCTCGGCCTGCCGCTGGCAGCCGAGCAAGGCGATGCCCCCGAAAGCCGCAGTTCGCTGCGGCTTTTTTTGTGCCTTCGCACGCCTGCGTGCCCGCGGGGCGTCGCCATCAGCCATGGGCTTCACGCGGCCGATGCAGCACGTCGATCGTGGCATCGCGGACTCGAAGGCTTCAGGTGTTCGGCATGCCGGGCGGGACGTCAAGGATAGCCCCGCCGATTCGGGCATGAAGACGGAACCGTGGTGCGCGCCCACCGCTCTACACTGCTCGTTTCGCCGTCGGAGCCCCCTTGCCCATGCTGCATCGAATCTTCCGCCTCACCTTCGGCCTGTCGGTCGCCTTGTTCATCCACGCCACGCCCGCTTTGGCCGAGGCACTTCCTGCCGGCGTCACGCGGGTGCAGGCGGTCGAGGGGATCACGGAATACCGGCTGAAGAACGGGCTGCAGGTGCTGCTCATCCCGGACGCGTCCAAACCCACCACCACGGTCAACATGACGTACCGCGTGGGCTCCCGCCACGAGAACTATGGCGAGACGGGCATGGCCCATCTGCTCGAGCACCTGTTGTTCAAGGGCTCCCCCAAGCACCCGGAGGTCTGGGCCGAATTCACCCGACGTGGCCTCGCCGCCAACGGCAGCACGTGGTTCGACCGCACCAACTACTTCGCGAGCTTCGCCAGCAACGAGGAGAACCTTCGCTGGTACCTCGGCTGGCAGGCCGACGCCATGGTCAACAGCTTCATTGCCCGCCGTGATCTCGACACCGAGATGACGGTCGTGCGAAACGAAATGGAGATGGGCGAGAACAGCCCGCAGCGCATCCTCTTCGAGAAGACGCTGGCCACGATGTTCCAGTGGCACAACTACGGAAAGAACACGATCGGCGCGCGCACCGACGTGGAGAACGTCGACATTCCGCGGCTCAAGGCCTTCTACCAGCGCTACTACCAGCCGGACAATGCGACGCTCATCGTTGCCGGGCGCTTCGAGCCGCAGCAGGTGCTGCGATGGATCGCCAGTGACTTCGGCCGCATCCCGAAGCCGGCGCGCAAGCTGCCCGTGCAGTACACCCTCGACCCGGTACAGGACGGCGAGCGCAGCGTCACGCTGCATCGCGTGGGCGGCGTGCCGCTGTTGAACGCCGCCTACCATGTGCCGCCCGGCGCCAGCGCCGACTATCCGGCGGTGGAGCTGATCAACCTGATCATGGGTGACACCCCGTCCGGCCGCTTGCACCGGCGCTTGACCGAACAGCAACTGGCGGCCGCCACCTTCGCCTTCGCCGAAGGTCTCGCCGAGCCGGGCTTCACGCTCTTTGGCGCGCAGCTGGCGCCGGGCCAGGACCTCGACCGCGCTCGGGTGGCCTTGCTTGCGACCGTGGAATCCGTGGCGGCGGAACCCGTGACGGATGAGGAATTCAAGCGCGCACAGGTCAAGTGGCTCAAGGACTGGGAACAGGCCTTCACCAACCCGGAGACCGTCGGGGTCGCGCTCAGCGAGTCGGTGGCCCAGGGCGACTGGCGGCTCTTCTTCCTCACCCGCGACCGGGTGCGCGACATGGACCGCGCCGAGGTGCAACGGGTGGCCGAACAGCGCCTCGTGCGCAGCAACCGGACCCTGGGCACCTACGTACCGACCGACAAGCCGGTGCGTGCGCCCACGCCGGCGCGCGTCGACGTGGCCGCCGAGCTCAAGGCGTTCAAGCCGCAGGCCGCGGCCTCGGCCGTGGAGGCCTTCGATGCATCGCCCGCCAACATCGACCGCCGCACGCAGCGCTTCGACATCGGCAACCTCAAGGTCGCGGTCTTGCCCAAGGGCGCACGTGGCGGTGCGGTGCGGGCCACCTTGAGCCTGCACTTCGGCAACGAGAAGACCCTGTTCGGCCAGAACGACGTCCCCGCCTTCGTGGCAGAGCTTCTCGACAAGGGCACGGCCACCTTGACACGCCAGCAGGTCCAGGACCGGCTCGATGCCCTCAAGACGGAGCTGTCGGTGGGCGGCAGCGATGGCAGCGTGTCGGTGACCTTGCAGACCCGGCGTGAGCACCTGGCTGACGCCGTCGCGCTGGTCGGGGAGATGGTGCGCCGCCCGGCGTTGCCGGAGGACGCGCTCGCCGAACTCAAGCAGCAGTCGCTCTCGGCCATCGCGCAGCAGCGCCTCGAGCCGGGCGCCGTGGCGGCCAACCAGCTCGCCCGGCACGGCAATCCGTATCCGCGCGGCGATGTTCGCCATGCCCGGAGCTTCGACGAGATGGTGCAGGACATCGAGTCGGTCACCATCGAGCAGGTGAAGGCCTTCCATCGCCGCTTCTACGGGCTGCAGCGGGCCGAGTTCGGCGCGGCCGGCGACATCGACGTGCCGGCGTTGCGCGCAGCGTTGGAGAAAGCCTTGGGCGACTGGCAAGGCGGCGAACCCTACACGCGTGTGCCCAACCCCATCGTGCCGGCGAAGGCCGAGCGGTTCATGCTGGCGACGCCGGACAAGCAGAACGCCACCTTGCTCGCCGGGATGCCGGTGCCCCTGTCGGACACCGATGCCGACTACCCGGCCCTGACGATGGCCAACTACCTGCTGGGCGCCGGCGGCAATTCGCGGTTGTGGAAGCGCATTCGCGAGAAAGAGGGCCTGTCGTACGACGTTCGCACGAGCATCGGGTGGAACTCCGTGGAACCGCACTCCGAGTGGCAGGCAAGCGCCATCTTCGCGCCGCAGAACCGCGCCAAGGTGGAGGCGGCCTTCCAGGAGGAACTGGCGCGTGCGCTCAAGGAAGGCTTCACGGCCGCCGAGCTTGCTGCCGGTCAGCGGGGGTTGCTGTCGTTCCGCCGGCTGTCGCGGGCGCAGGACGGCGTGCTGGCCTCGGCACTGGCCAACAACCTGTACCTCGGCCGGACGTTCGAGGTGTCGGCCCGGGTGGATGAAGCCCTGTCCAAGCTGACGGTGGAGCAGGTGAATGCGGCGCTGCGTCGCTACGTCAAGCCGTCCGACCTGGTGGTGGTGTACGCCGGCGACTTCAAGCCTTGAACGGTCGACGGCTGTTGAGCTCGTCGAGGTAGTCGGCCACGCCTTCGCCCTCTCGGGCGAGGTGCTGCGCGACGGCTTCGGCGAACTGCGGGTGGGCGAGCCAGTGGGCTGACCAGGTGGCGACTGGCAGCAGGCCGCGCGCCATCTTGTGCTCGCCCTGGGCGCCGCCTTCGAAGCGCCGGAAGCCGCGGGCGATGCACCATTCGAGCGGTTGGTAGTAGCACGCCTCGAAGTGCAGGTGCGAGATGGCATCCATCGCGCCCCAGTACCGGCCGAAGGCATGGCCGCGCTCCGGATCGATGGCGATCAGGGAGGCGGCCACGCGGCTGCCATCCCGCCAGGCAATGAAGAGCAGCCAGTTCCTTGCCATGTTGCCCTGCATGCGGGCGAAGAAGTCGCGGGTGAGGTACGGGGTCGAACGGTGTTCGCGATAGGTCTGGGTATAGCAGCGGTAGAAGAAGTCCCAGTCCTCGCCCGAGATGGCCTCGCCCTCGTGCACGGTGAACGTGATACCCGCCTCCTGAACGCGCCTGCGCTCCTGCTGGATCTTCTTGCGCTTGTCGCGCGTCATGTCGGCCAGGAAGTCGGCGAAGTCGGCGTAGGGCGTGGGTTCGCGCTGCATCCAGTGGAACTGCACCGTCCTGCGCATCAGCCAGCCCGCTTCCTGTGCCGCGGCCTGATCTGCGGCGTCGAGGAACAGGAGGTGCGCCGATGACAGACCGGCCTGCGTGGCGAACTGCCGAATGCCTTGCAGCAGCGCCAGGCGCGCAGGGGCGTCTCGCGCCATCAATCGGGGGCCCGGGACCGGCGTGAAGGGCACCGCCGACAGCAGCTTCGGGTAGTACGCCAGCCCGTGGCGATGGTAGGCGTCGGCCCAGGCCCAGTCGAACACGTATTCGCCGTATGAGTGCGACTTCAGGTACAGCGGGCACGCACCCACCAGTTCTCCGCCCTGATGCACCGTCAGGAAGCTGGGTTGCCAGCCGGTCTCCTCGGTCGCGCTGCCCGACGCCGTCAGCGCGTCGAGGTAGGCATGGCGGGTGAACGGCGTCGCCGACGGCTGGGCGTCATGGAGTGCATCCCACGCCGCGGCATCGACCTCGGTCGGGTTGTCCAGCACCCGGATGACATAATCGTTCGAGCCGTCCCTGCGATCCATATGCTTCCTCAATCCAGCGTCAAAGTCGCGCTTGCCCAGATCAACGCCACGGTCGGCGACCTGGCAGGCAACACGCGAAAGATCATCGATTTCTCCCGCCGTGCATACGCGCAGGGCGCGCGGCTCGTGCTCACCCCGGAACTGGGCCTGTGCGGCTATCCGCCCGAAGACCTGCTCCTGCGCCCGGCGTTCATGGAGGCATGTTCGCAGGCTCTGCTTGACTGCGCTGCGGCGCTGGCCGATTTGCCCGGATTGTCGGTGGTCGTCGGGCACCCGCACGCACTGGAGGCGGCAGTCGGGTTGCGCACGCGATCCCAATCGGTGCCACACCGCCTGAACGCCGCCTCGGTGCTGCGCGAAGGGCGGGTCATCGCCACGTACGCCAAGCGCGAGCTGCCGAACTACCAGGTCTTCGACGAACGTCGGTACTTCGTGTCCGGGCGCGATGCCGGCTTGGCCCCGGTCGTCATCGACGTGCAGGGGATCAGGTTCGGCCTGAACATCTGCGAGGACGCCTGGTTCAACGAGCCGCCCCGCGCTGCGCGCGCGCTGGGGGCCGATGTGCTGTGCGTCCTCAACGCGTCCCCGTTCCACCTCGGCAAGGTGGATGAGCGTGAATCCCGCATGAGCCATTGCGCCCGCGAGATCGGCGTGCCCGTGCTCTACGCCCACCTCACAGGCGGCCAGGACGAAGTCGTCTTCGATGGCGGCTCGTTCGCCGTGGGTGCCACGGGCGAGGTGACGGCCCGTGCGCCGATGTTCGAGGAGTCGATCACGCTGCTGGAGGTGTCCCGCGACGGGGTGCGCGGCGACATCGCGCCGGTGCCGGCGGTCGAAGCGCAGGCCTGGGGCGCCCTCGTCACTGGGGTACGCGACTACATCGGCAAGAACGGTTTCCCGGGCGCGCTGATCGGCTTGAGCGGCGGCATCGATTCCGCGCTCGTGCTCGCGGTGGCGGTGGATGCCATCGGCGCGGACAAGGTGCGCACCGTGATGATGCCTTCGCCCTACACGGCGGACATCTCGTGGATCGACGCACGCGACATGGCCGGCCGGCTCGGCGTGCGCTACGACGAGATCTCCATCGTCCCCGAGTTCGAGGCCTTCAAGAAGAGCCTGGCCACGGAGTTCGCCGGCCGAGCCGAGGACGCCACGGAGGAGAACATTCAGGCCCGCATCCGGGGCACGCTGCTGATGGCCCTGTCCAACAAGTTCGGCAGTATCGTGCTGACCACGGGCAACAAGAGCGAGATGGCCACCGGTTACTGCACCCTGTACGGCGACATGGCAGGTGGGTTCGCCGTCATCAAGGACGTCGCCAAGACGCTGGTGTACCGGCTTGCGCGCTGGCGCAACGCACAGGGTGCCGAGGTGATCCCCGAGCGCATCATCATCCGGCCGCCTTCAGCTGAGCTGCGCCCGGACCAGAAGGACCAGGACAGTCTGCCGCCCTACGACGTGCTGGACGCCATCCTTCAACACTACATGGAAGAGGACCAGTCCATCGAGGACATCGTGGCCGCCGGGTTCGACCGTGCCGATGTCGAACGGGTCACGCGCCTCATCAAGATCAACGAGTACAAGCGCCGGCAGGCGCCGGTCGGCATTCGAATCACCCACCGCGCCTTCGGACGAGATTGGCGGTACCCGATCACATCCGGCTTCCGCGCGTAAACTCGACTCATATCACCTTTTCCCTGGAGACCCCGATGAAACAAATCACCGCGATCGTCAAGCCGTTCAAGCTCGAGGAAGTTCGTGAAGGGCTGGCCGAGGTCGGCGTCACCGGGCTGACCGTCACCGAGGTGAAGGGTTTCGGCCGCCAGAAGGGCCACACCGAGCTGTACCGCGGCGCCGAGTACGTCGTCGACTTCCTGCCCAAGGTGAAGGTCGAAGTGGTGGTGAAGGACACGGACGTCGACCGCTGCATCGAGGCCATCGTCAAGGCGGCCAAGACGGGCAAGATCGGTGACGGCAAGATCTTCGTGACGGCCGTGGAGCAGGTGGTTCGCATTCGCACGGGCGAGACCGACGAAGCCGCCGTCTGACGCCGCAGGCACGCAGGCCGGAGTGCCTCCAAGTCGTCACGTCGGCGTCGGAGGCTGCGTCGGCGCCGTGAACTGTCGGTTCGAACCGCAGGGCCCGCTTCGTGCGGGCTCTTTCACGGTTGCTGCGTCACCGGCGGGAGTCCGCGGGCATGCCAGTAGCCGCGTCAGATGAGGCGATAGTCGTCCGGGGCAGGGGAGTGGGCCGCCTCGTTGGCGAGCCTCTCCAGCAGGTCGCCGGCGTCGGTCGACACCCGGAGCAGTTCGTGCTGCGCGTCCCGGATGAAACCCTGATCGCGTGAGCGATCGAGAAAGCCCAGCAGCGGGTCGTAGTAGCCCGCCACATTGAGCAGCCCGACCGGTTTGTCGTGGTAGCCCAGCTGACGCCAGGTCCACACCTCGAACAGCTCCTCGAACGTGCCGATACCGCCCGGCAGCGCGACGAACGCATCCGCGCGTTCGGCCATCAGCGTCTTGCGCTGGTGCATGGTGTCCACGACGTGAAGTTCGGTGAGACCGGCATGGCCCAGTTCGCGGACCATCAGGCTGCGCGGGATCACGCCGATGACCGGCGCCCCCGCGGCCAGCGCCGCGTCCGCGACGATGCCCATCAGCCCGGCGCGACCGCCGCCGTAGACGAGTTGCCAGCCCCGCTGGCCGATCAGGGTGCCCACCTGCCGGGCGGCGGCCGCATAGGCCGGTTCAGTGCCCGGGCTCGAACCGCAGTAGACGCAAAGACTTTTCATCGGGGAACGGCGTGCATCAGGCGAGAAAGCGATGGTACAGCGTCGCCGACCAGACGCCGAGACACAGCAGCACCGACAGGAAGACTGCGGCGCTGGCCTGGTCCTTGGCCCGCTTGGAGAGCTCGTGGTGGGCGAAGGAGATGCGGTCGATGGCGGCCTCGATGCCCGAGTTGAGCAGCTCCACGATCATCACCAGCAGCACCGAGCCCACGAGAAGGGCCACCTCGATCCAGGTGCGTCCAAGCCAGAAGGCCGCCGGCAGCATGACGACGGCGGCCCAGGTTTCCTGGCGGAAGGCGCTTTCGCCGCGATAGGCCGAGCTCAACCCGTCGAGCGAATAGCCGAGAGCGCGGTAGACCCGGTCGAGGCCGATGCGCCCCTTGTATGGATTCGTCATGGGCGGCGATTGTGCCGCCCGCATGCGTCAGCGCGTTGACGGTCGGGGCGCGGGCTTGGCGTCGATCAACCGCGTGCCGCACAGCGCGTCGTGGAGGAACTGCCCCTGCGGATGGAGCCGGGCGAGCGCGGCGTAGGCGACCATGCCGACACCGACCGCCGCCAGGGCCTGCCAGCGCGTCCACCCGTTGGCCCAGGACAGCGCCACCGCAGGCGCCACCCAGGCGCAGGCCGCCACGTAACGCGCGGCGGCGCGCCCGAAGCGCACCGGGCCCCCGTCGGCCGCGACCAGCCGCATGTGCCACGTCTGCATGGGCAGCGTCTGGCCCCTGCGGGTCCAGAACCAGGTGAAGTACGCGCCGAAAATGAGGAACGCGATGACGCGTGAGGCCGCTTCCTGGGGTTCGCCCGTGATGCCGAGCAGCAGCGCGCCGATGGCGCCCGGCACGAGCGCGACGCCGAAGCAGACCAGCACCTCGTACACCAGGGAAGCGAAGCGACGACGCAGGCTCGGCGCCTGCAGCGACACGCCGGGCGCCGCTGCAGCGGATGGAATGGTCATGGGCGGGGAACGTCGAGGGGACCGGAAGCGGCGCGGGCCGAGCGAGCGGCGGCACCTTGCGCGCCCCGCTTGGGGAGCAGTGTCTTGCTGTCCACGAAGGTGGAGCTCGTGGGGATCTTGGGCAAGCCGGGTTGCTGGTGCGGCGGCGGCGACGGCCGCTTGGTCACGAGGTTGGTCGTGGCCCCGGGGCGGGCCTGGGCGACCGTCGGTGCCACCGCGGTCGGTCGGGCCGCATAGGCCGTGTTGGGAACGAGCGTCGATTTCTCGGAGGAGGCGTCGCGTCGCTCACGCCGGGCGGCGGCGGCGGCCTTCGCCGGCGAGGCGCGTTCGGCCAGCTGGCGCTGCTGGTCTGGCGGGAGCGACTTGTAGGCTTCCCAGCGGGCGCGGCGGTCTTCCACCGGCAGCCGCTGCAACTCGTTGTAGTTCAACCGCGCCTGGGCCCGTTGACGCGGGGTCAGCTGTGCCCAGTCAGTCATGCGCTCCTGGATGCGCTCCCGCTCGGCCGGCGCCATCCGGGGCATCCGATCGGCCACCTCGATCCACTTGCTCTTGCGCAGGGCATCAATGCTGTTCCACTCCCGCTGCAGCGGGCGAAGCGCCTGTTGCTGCGCTGGCGTGAGGGCCGACCAGGGCTTGCCTTCGGCGGACGCCACGGCGGCGGTGCGCGACGGCGCGGTCTGGGCGAGCGCCGGCACACCCGCCGTGGCCCCGAGGGCGCACGCGACACACCAGGCAGCGATGGAGCGACGGGCAGGCACGATTCTGTTCCGGTGCGTCAAGTCAGTCCTGGGCGGTCTTGAGGAATTCGACGAAACCCGGGTCGCTGTAGGCGGAGGGCGGCAGGTCGTCGGCCAGCAATGAGGTGTCGAGTTCGGCGGCCGCGGCCACCTGGTTGTTGCCGTGCCAGTCCTGGATGAGCATCAGCCCGGCCAGGAGCACGAGCAAGGGGACGATCGCCCCGAGCTTCACCCACCAACCGGAGCCGCTGTCCCCACCGGTGCCCGCGCCAGGCCACGTGAGGACCGGACCGGTGCTGGAGGCCGTCTCGGGGGCGGTTTCGCGGCGCACGGCGCGTGCGCGCTCGAGTGCCTGTTCGCGGGCGACGCGCAGCCGCTCGGAGATGTCCTGGGGCAGGGCGTCGGTCTGCGCGGTGAGGTGAGCGGCGGCGCGCAATGCGAAGCGCGCCTCGATCGCTTCCTGGTGAGGTGGTGCGAGGTTCGGGCGGTTGGCGGTGTTCATAGCGTGATCCCCTTGGTCTTCAACGTCGCTGCCAGCGAATGGACGGCTCTCGAGCAGTGCGTCTTCACGCTGCCCTCCGAACAACCCATCACCGCCGCCGTTTCGGCGACGTCGAGCTCCTCCCAGTAACGAAGCAGAAACGCTTCGCGTTGACGCGTCGGCAATCGTGACACCTCGGCATCGATCACCAGCAGGATCTGGTCCCGCGAGACGGTGTCGGCGGCGCTTTCCGTGGCAGAAGTCTCGCCCTGGCCGGCAAGTGTCTCCAGCAGATCGAAATCGGCGTCGTCGCTGGAGGAATCGAACTCCGAAAAGTTCCGGAACAGTGCGCCGCGCACCTTCTGGCGGCGGAACCAATCCATCGTCGCATTCGACAGGATCCGGTGGAATACCAGGGGCAGTTCGGCCGCCGGGCGGTCGACGTACTTCTCCGCCAGCCGGATCATGGAGTCCTGGACGATGTCGAGGGCTGCATCGTCATCCCGCACGGCGTAGGCCACGCGCTTGAACGCGCGGCGCTCCACACTTTTCAGGAAATCGGACAGTTCTTTGTCGGATGCCAAGGCGAGGTGCCCGGGGTCAGGCATGGTCAAAACGGGGCGGATTATCGCATTGCACCGTTCGAGGGCCGCAGTTGGTGCACGCCTGTGTGACAAACAGATGCCATAATCCCCTCCTTGCACAACACCCATTTGATCTCGAATGAGCGGCCCGACCCGGGCACCCTGTTTTGGATTTAGCAGGTACCACACCCGCCCCACGAAGGCGAGGAGAGGTGCACCGATGGTTTTTCGTCAGAGAAATTCACAAAGGTTCTGAATGAACATGTCTGCCACTGAAATCAAGCGCGCCCCCGCGGCCGCTTCTCCCGCCTCCACCGACCCGAACGGGTCCGAGATCCTGGTCCGCTGCCTCCAGGCCGAAGGGGTCAAGTTCCTCTGGGGCTATCCCGGCGGTGCCGTCCTCTACATCTACGACGCGCTGTACAAGCAGGACGCCATCCAGCACGTGCTGGTGCGCCACGAGCAGGCCGCCGTCCACGCCGCCGACGGCTACGCCCGCGCAACCGGCGAGGTGGGCGTCGCGCTCGTCACGTCCGGCCCGGGTGTCACGAATGCCATCACCGGCATCGCGACCGCCTACATGGATTCCATCCCGATGGTGATCATCACCGGGCAGGTGCCCACGGCCGCCATCGGCCTGGACGCCTTCCAGGAGTGCGATACCGTCGGCATCACCCGTCCGATCGTCAAGCACAACTTCCTGGTGAAGGATGTGCGCGACCTGGCCTCGACGCTCAAGAAGGCGTTCCACATCGCGCGCACCGGTCGCCCGGGCCCGGTCGTGGTCGACATCCCGAAGGATGTGTCGCTGCACACCACGCCGTTCAGCTACCCGGCGTCGGTCGAGATGCGCTCGTACAACCCGGTGCGCAAGGGCCACGGCGGTCAGATCCGCAAGGCCGTGCAGCTGCTGCTGCAGGCCAAGCGTCCGTACATCTACACGGGTGGCGGCGTCATCCTGGGCAATGCGTCGGCCGAACTGCGCGAACTGGTGAACCTGCTCGGCTATCCGGTCACCAATACCCTGATGGGTCTGGGCGCCTACCCGTCCTCCGACCCGAAGTTCCTGGGCATGCTCGGCATGCACGGCACCTACGAGGCCAACATGACGATGCAGAACTGCGACGTCCTGCTGGCCGTGGGAGCGCGCTTCGACGACCGCGTGATCGGCAACCCGAAGCACTTCGCCTCGGTCGAGCGCAAGATCGTCCACATCGACATCGACCCCTCGTCCATTTCGAAGCGGGTGAAGGTCGACATCCCCATCGTGGGCGACGTGAAGGACGTGCTGCAGGAGCTGATCGCCCAGGTCAAGGAAGCGCAGGCCAAGCCGGATGCGAACGCGCTCAATGCCTGGTGGAACCAGATCACCGAGTGGCGTCGCCGCGAGTGCCTGGTCTACAAGCCGAGCACCGAGGTCATCAAGCCCCAGAGCGTGATCGAGACGCTCTGGCGCCTCACGAAGGACGGTGACACCTACATCACCTCCGACGTCGGCCAGCACCAGATGTGGGCGGCACAGTACTACCGGTTCGACGAGCCGCGCCGCTGGATCAATTCCGGGGGCCTCGGCACGATGGGCGTGGGCCTGCCGTACGCGATGGGCATCAAGCTCGCCAAGCCGGATGCAGACGTCTTCTGCATCACCGGCGAAGGCTCGATCCAGATGTGCATCCAGGAGCTGTCCACCTGCTTCCAGTACAAGACGCCGGTGAAGGTGATCTCGCTGAACAACCGCTACCTGGGCATGGTGCGGCAGTGGCAGGAGCTCGACTACGGCAAGCGCTACTCGCACAGCTACATGGAGGCGCTGCCCGACTTCGTGAAACTCGCCGAGGCCTATGGCCACGTGGGCCTGAAGATCGAGAAGCCGTCCGACGTCGAGCCCGCACTGAAGGAAGCCATCCGCCTGAAGGACCGCACCGTCTTCCTCGACGTCCGCACCGACCCGACCGAGAACGTCTGGCCGATGGTGCAGGCAGGCAAGGGCATTTCCGAAATGCTGCTGGGATCCGAAGACCTGTGACCCGTTGAACGCGGCCAGGGGCGGGGAGGCACGACCTTCCGCCCGAACGCCCGCGGAATGCGACGAACGACTTCCATCCTCATCCTCACGACCTCTACTGGAGCGCCGCGCCCAGGCCTGCTGGTTACCGCCAGCCGGTCGATGCGCGTGGCGAGACACCCATGAAACACATCATTGCCCTGTTGCTCGAGAACGAACCCGGCGCCCTGTCGCGCGTGGTCGCCCTGTTTTCCGCTCGCGGCTACAACATCGAGAGCCTGACGGTCGCTCCCACCGAGGACCCGTCGCTCTCGCGCATGACCATCGTGACCACCGGGTCCGACGACGTCATCGAACAGATCACCAAGCACCTGAACCGCCTGATCGAGGTGGTGAAGGTCGTGGACCTCACCGAGGGCAGCTTCACCGAGCGCGAACTGATGCTCATCAAGGTGCGCGCGGTGGGCAAGGAGCGCGAAGAGATGAAGCGCATGGCCGACATCTTCCGCGGCCGCATCATCGATGTGACCGAGAAGAGCTACACCATTGAACTCACCGGCGATTCCAGCAAGCTCGATGCCTTCCTCGAGGCCATCGACCGCACCGCCATTCTTGAAACCGTGCGTACCGGCGCCAGCGGGATCGGTCGCGGCGAGCGCATTCTGCGCGTCTGATTCCACCCCGACCCGCCTCACTGAACTGATTTGAAGGAGAGATAGATGAAGGTTTATTACGACAAGGACGCCGACCTCAGCCTGATCAAGGGCAAGAACGTCACGATCATCGGCTACGGCTCGCAAGGCCACGCGCACGCCCAGAACCTGAACGACAGCGGCGTCAAGGTGACCGTCGGCGTTCGCAAGTCGGGTGCCTCGTGGAGCAAGGCCGAGAAGGCAGGCCTCAAGGTCGCCGAGATCGCCGACGCGGTGAAGTCCGCCGACGTCGTCATGATCCTGTTGCCGGACGAGCAGATCGCCTCCGTCTACAAGGAAGAGGTCGAGCCGAACATCAAGCAGGGCGCCTCGCTCGCCTTCGCCCACGGCTTCAACGTCCACTACGGCCAGGTCGTTCCCCGTGCCGACCTCGACGTGTGGATGGTCGCCCCGAAGGCCCCTGGCCACACGGTGCGTGGCACGTACGCACAGGGTGGCGGCGTGCCGCACCTGATCGCGGTGCACGCCGACAAGACCGGCAAGGCCCGTGACCTGGCCCTGAGCTACGCCGCAGCCAACGGTGGCGGCAAGGCCGGCATCATCGAGACCAACTTCCGTGAAGAGACCGAGACCGACCTCTTCGGCGAGCAGGCCGTGCTCTGCGGCGGTGCCGTCGAGCTCATCAAGGCTGGCTTCGAGACGCTGACCGAAGCCGGTTACGCGCCCGAGATGGCCTACTTCGAGTGCCTGCACGAGCTCAAGCTGATCGTCGACCTGATCTACGAAGGCGGCATCGCGAACATGAACTACTCGATCTCGAACAACGCCGAATACGGCGAGTACGTGACGGGTCCCCGTGTCGTGACCGAGGCCACCAAGGACGCCATGCGCCAGTGCCTGAAGGACATCCAGACCGGCGAATACGCCAAGAGCTTCATCCTGGAGAACAAGGCTGGTGCGCCGACGCTGCTGTCGCGCCGCCGCCTCACGGCCGAGCACCCGATCGAGCAGGTCGGTGAGCAGCTGCGCGCGATGATGCCCTGGATCAAGAAGAACCGCCTCGTCGACCAGAGCAAGAACTGATCGATGTGCCCGGCCGGTTCGCCGGCCGCGCGGTGCAGGCCGCAAGGGAAACCTTGCGGCCGTTTTTTTTGACCCGTGTGGCACGGCAGTTCATGCGGCCCCCGGGACAGTGCTAAGTTATCCTTCGCGCGATGAATTTTCCGACCCCAGAGGCAGTGAACAAGATGCACGATGGCGACAACCCGACGCTGGAAGTGGACGACGCCCCGGCCCGGCCGCGCCGCAAGGGCATCTATATCCTGCCCAACCTGTTCACCGTCGCAGCCCTGTTCGGCGGCTTCTATGCCATTGTCATGGCCATGAACGGCCGCTTCGAGCAGGCCGCGATCGGTGTCTTCTGCGCGATGGTGCTCGACAGCCTCGACGGCCGCGTGGCCCGCATGACCAACACGCAAAGCACGTTCGGCGAGCAGATGGACAGCTTGTCCGACATGGTCTCCTTCGGGGCCGCGCCAGCCCTGATCGTCTACGAGTGGGCCCTGACCGGTCTCGGCAAGCCGGGCTGGATCGCCGCCTTCGTCTACTGCGCCTGTGCGGCCTTGCGTCTCGCGCGCTTCAACACCAACCTCGCCGTCGTGGACAAGCGCTTCTTCCAGGGCCTGCCGAGTCCGGCTGCCGCGGCGCTGGTCATGGGGTTCATCTGGGTGATGGACAGCCTGGGTTACCTGGGCGGCCGCAACGGCATCGACGCATTCCCCGGCTGGCTCGCCTGGCTGGCCTTCGGCTTCACGCTGTACGCCGGCCTCACCATGGTCACGAACGTGCCGTTCTACAGCTTCAAGGACGTGAGCTTCAAGCGCTCGGTGCCCTTCATCGTCATCGTGGCCATCGCCCTCGGGATCGCACTCATCACGCTGAATCCGCCGTTCGTGCTGTTCGCACTGTTCTGCCTCTACGGAGCCTCGGGCTATGGCGTCTATGCCTGGAAGCGGGCGAAGGGTCGCCCCGTGAGCGTCATTGCCACCTCGACAGACGAGCCGGACGAAGAGGGGCTTCATCGGTGAGCGTACGGCCTTGCGGCACGCCATCCACGCGAACCGCTCGCCACGGTTGGCCGCGTGATGCTATATTCGAACCCATGACGTTGATTGCCACCCTGTCGCTAGGCCTAGGAGTTCTCCGGGCTCGCTGACCAGTCACGTCTTCGTTTTCTCGTCTCAACGGCCCGTATGCAACCAGCATTGGGCCGTTTTGCTTTTTCCGATCATGCGTGCTGGTTGCGAACCCTCTCACAGGAGCTCTCCATGTTGAAGCAACCGCAGCAGAAGTACCGTCCGTTCGCGCCCGTCCGCCTGGCTGACCGCCGCTGGCCCGATGCCGTGCTGGACCGCGCGCCCGTGTGGCTCAGCACCGACCTGCGCGACGGCAACCAGGCGCTCATCGAACCGATGGACCTGGCCCGCAAGCTCCGGCTGTTCGAGATGCTGGTGAAGGTCGGCTTCAAGGAGATCGAGGTCGGGTTTCCGTCCTCCTCTCAGACCGAGTTCGATTTCCTCCGCCGCCTGATCGATGAGGATCGCATTCCCGCCGACGTGACCATCCAGGTGCTGACGCCGGCGCGCGAGCCCCTCATCCGCCGCACTTTCGAAGCGTTGGAAGGTGTCCCTCGGGCCATCGTCCACCTGTACAACGCGACGGCGCCAGTGATGCGGGAAAAGGTGCTGGGCCTCGACGAGGACGGGGTCGTGGCCTTGGTCGAGACCCATGCACGCCTCTTCGTCGACCTGGCCAACGCTCGGCCGGATACGCAGTGGCGCTTCGAGTACTCGCCGGAAACCTTCTCGGACACCGAACTGCCTTTTGCCAAGCGGGTGGTCGACGCGGTCACTGCGATCTGGCAGCCGACGGCCGACAGGAAGTGCATCATCAATCTGCCCACCACGGTCGAGCGCTGCACGCCCAACGTGTTCGCCGACATGGTGGAATGGATGCACCGCCACATTGCGCGTCGCGAGCACATCGTGCTGTCGGTCCATCCGCACAACGACCGGGGCACGGGCACCGCCACGGGTGAACTGGCCCTGATGGCCGGGGCCGAGCGCATCGAAGGTTGCCTCTTCGGCAATGGCGAGCGCACGGGCAATCTTGATCTGGTCAACGTCGCCCTCAATCTGTACACGCAGGGTGTCGCTCCGGGCCTGGACTTCTCGGACATCGACGAGGTGCGCCGTTGTGTCGAACACTGCAACCAGCTGCCCGTGCACCCGCGCCACCCTTACGTGGGCGACCTCGTCTACACCTCGTTCTCCGGGTCCCACCAGGACGCCATCCGCAAGGCCTTCGCCCAGCGGCGCGACGGTGACATCTGGGACATCCCCTACCTTCCCATCGACCCGAAGGACCTCGGCCGCAGCTACGACGCCGTCATTCGCGTCAACAGTCAGTCCGGCAAGGGCGGCATCGCCTACCTGCTGGAGGCCGAGTACGGCATCGAGCTTCCGCGCCGCCTGCAGATCGAGTTCAGCCAGGTCGTCCAGGCAGTGATGGACGACACCGGCAAGGAGCAGAGCGCAGTCGACATCTGGGGCATCTTCGAGCGCGAATACGCGTTGAACGAGGTGTCGGTCGCCCATCCGGCGATCACCAGCGTGGAGCCCGGCGTCGTCTCGCTGGGCGCCCGCGTCGACGCAGCGGGCCGGCAGATGCAGGTCGAGGGCGTGGGCGCAGGACCCATCGATGCCTTCGTGGCGGGTCTGCAGGCTCGCGGCGAGCGGGTGAGGGTGCTCGACTATCACGAGCACGCCATCGGCAGCGGCGCGGACGCACGGGCCATCGCATTCCTCGAACTGCGCCTCGACGATCAGACCAGCCTGTTCGGCGTGGGCATCGACGCCGACATCGTGAGCGCCTCGCTGAAGGCCATCCTGTCGGGCGTGGTCCGCGCACGGCGGCAGCCCGCGCAAGCCGCCTCCGTGGCCATCGTCGCCTAAGATTCCACCTGACGCCCGAACGCATTCCCGAACTCCAGGACACACCACCATGGCCGACAAGCTCATCATTTTCGACACCACGCTGCGAGACGGCGAACAGTCGCCCGGCGCCTCCATGACCAAGGACGAGAAGCTGCGCATCGCACGCCAGCTCGAGCGACTGAAGGTCGACGTGATCGAGGCCGGGTTCGCTGCCTCTTCCAACGGTGACTTCGATGCCGTGCGCGCCATCGCGAACGCGATCAAGGACAGCACGGTGTGCTCGCTGGCCCGCGCCAATGACCGCGACATCGCGCGTGCCGCCGAGGCCTTGCAGGGCGGGGCCTCCACCCGCATCCACCTCTTCCTTGCGACCAGCGCGCTGCACATGGAGAAGAAGCTGCGCATGACGCCTGACCAGGTGTTCGAGCAGGCGCGGCTGTCGGTGAAGTTCGCCCGCAACCTCACGGGCGACGTCGAGTTCTCGCCGGAGGACGGGTACCGCTCCGACCCGGATTTCCTCTGCCGCGTGCTGGAGGCCGTGATCGATGCCGGGGCCACGACCATCAACATCCCCGACACCGTGGGCTACGCCGTGCCGGAGCTGTACGGCAACTTCATCCTGGATTTGCGTCGCCGCATTCCCAACTCGGACAAGGCCATCTGGTCGGTGCACTGCCACAACGACCTCGGCATGGCGGTGGCGAACTCCCTGGCCGGCGTCAAGATCGGCGGTGCCCGGCAGATCGAGTGCACCATCAACGGACTGGGCGAACGTGCCGGCAACTGCTCTCTCGAGGAAGTGGTCATGGCGGTCAAGACCCGCCGCGACTACTTCGGTCTCGAGGTGGGCATCGATGCCTCGCAGATCGTGCCGGCTTCCCGCCTCGTGTCGCAGACCACGGGTTTCGTGGTCCAGCCCAACAAGGCCGTGGTCGGTGCGAATGCCTTCGCGCATGCGTCAGGCATCCACCAGGACGGCGTGCTCAAGGCCCGTGATACCTACGAGATCATGCGCGCGGAGGATGTGGGCTGGTCGGCCAACAAGATCGTCCTCGGCAAGCTGTCGGGGCGCAATGCCTTCAAGCAACGCCTGCAGGAGCTGGGGGTGGTGCTGGAGTCCGAGGCCGAAATCAATGCCGCCTTCGCCAAGTTCAAGGAGCTCGCTGATCGCAAGAGCGACATCTTCGACGAGGACATCCTGGCCCTGGTGATGGACGAGTCGGTCACTTCGGAGCAGGAACACTTCCGGCTGCTGTCGCTGTCGCAGCGCTCGGAAACCGGGGAACGCCCGTTCGCCAAGGTGGTGTTCGCCGGCGGGGCCGAAGAGCACCACACCGAGGCCCAGGGCAACGGCCCGGTGGACGCGAGCCTCAAGGCCATCGAGTCCCAGGTGAAATCAGGCGCGGAAATGCTGCTCTATTCCGTGAATGCCATCACCTCCGGAAGCACAGAATCCCAGGGTGAGGTGACGGTGCGGCTGCAATTGGGTGGCCGGGTGGTCAACGGCGTGGGTTCCGACCCTGACATCGTCGTGGCGTCCGCCAAGGCCTACCTCGCAGCGTTGAACAAGTTGCACAGCAAGAACGAACGCGTCGCTGCCCAGGGTTGAGTTTTGCTCAACATGGCCGATATCCTCACCACGGCGGTTGAGGAAAGCAGCGTAAGTTTTTGATCTTGCGCGGCTTTTTTCTATCGCCTACACTTGTTGTTACTGTGCGTGAAGGGGTGATGTCGTGCAATTTGCGCCTAAGTCTGTGTCGGGTCTTCTGCGTGCCCTGATGGTGCTGGTCGTGGCCGTTTCGGTGCCGCTCGGAGCCGGCGCAGCCGCGTCGAAATCGCGCGCCGTCAAGAAAAAGCCCACCGTCGTGGCGAAGGCCTCGTCGGCCAAGGCCGTGCGCAGCAAGACGGTGTCCACCCGTGCGGCCGTGAAACGCTCCAGTTCCCTGGTCCGCAAGGGCAAGGCCATCTCGGTGCGCTCCCGCGCCCGGCTGGTTCGCGCAGAGCCCGTTCGGGCGTCGTTCGGCCAGCTCTCCGGTCTGCACAGCACCGACGATCCGCTTGACCTGAAGTCGAGCGTCGCCCTCGTGCTCGACCAGGACACGAACGAGGTCCTCTTCAGCAAGAATTCGCAAGCCGTCCTTCCCATCGCCTCCATCACGAAGCTGATGACTGCCGTGGTGGTAACGGAGGCGAAGCTCCCGCTCGACGAGGTCCTCACCGTCACCCAGGACGATGTCGACACCGAGAAGGGCAGCAGCTCGCGTCTCAGCGTGGGCGCCCAGCTCACGCGTGAGGAGATGCTCCACCTGGCGCTGATGTCGTCGGAGAACCGGGCGGCCAACGCGCTTGGGCGGCACTATCCAGGCGGCTTGCACGCCTTCGTCGCGGCCATGAACCAGAAAGCCGCCGAACTTGGCATGCACGACACCCGCTACGTCGAACCGACGGGCCTGTCGAGCCGCAACCAGTCCAGCGCGCGTGACCTGGCCACCCTCGTCAAGCACGCCCATGGGCATCGCATCATCCGCGACCTGTCCACCTCGCTCGAGTACCAGGTGGCCGTGGGCCACCGCCAGCTGCAGTACCGCAACACCAACGGCCTGGTGAAGAACCCGGAGTGGGAGATCGGCCTGCAGAAGACGGGCTACATCTCCGAAGCCGGCCGCTGCCTCGTCATGCAAGCCCGCCTCGCCGGCCGCCAGGTGATCATGGTCTTCCTCGACTCCGCCGGCCGCTACTCGCGGATCGGCGACGCCGAGCGCGTGCGCAAGTGGATCAACGAGACCCTGCCGCTGGCCGATCACCATTCGCCCTCGCTGCCCTCCCTGCCGGGCAACCCGACGCTGCCGGCCGTGCCCACGGCCAGCGCCATGCCCAAGGTCACCTCCTGAGGCGCCGACGGCTTTGACCCCACGCCCTGGCGGCGTGTGTGTTGAGCACACGCCCAGGCGGTGTGTGTGGCCTGACGGCTCCCTCGGGAGCCGTTTTCATTTGCAAACCGGGGCTGCTGCTTCAATTCGCGGCTCGTACGGCATGAGCGCAAGGTCTTTCCGCGCCGGCGTGGCACAGTCAGCAAGCTGGCGTCGTGTCGAGGCCTGCGGCCGTCAACCGCGATTGCCGACCGCGGGCTGCGCGGACATCGGCGGGCCCGACCGGGACCTTACTTGCGATACCCGAGGGCCGCGGAGATCTGGGCGGCGGTGGCCTTGAGGCGCTCGAGCCAGCTCTCCTCAAGGCGGTCGGCCGGCGCGGAGATGGACAGACCGGCCACCAGCTTCCCCTGGTCATCGAGGATGGCGGAGGCCATGCAGCGCACGCCGAGCTCGAGTTCCTCGTCGTCACGGGCGGTGCTGTACTGCAGCACCTTCGACAGCTCACGCTCCAGCGCGGTGATGTCGGTGATGCTGTTCTTCGTGTGGCCCGCCAGTCCCGTGCGGGTCGCGTAGGCCCTAACCCGTTGCGGGTCATCGTGGGCCAGGAAGAGCTTCCCGACGGAGGTGAGATGCAGTGGCGCGCGGCCGCCGACGGCGCGGACGACCTGCATGCCCGATCGCTCGCTGTAGGTGCGTTCGATGTAGACGATCTCGTCGCCCTGGCGCATCGACAGGTTCACCGGCTGGTGGGTGAGCTTGTGCAGCTCGCGCATGGGACCCAGGGCGGCATCACGGACGTCAAGGCGGGCCTTGACGAGGTTGCCGAGTTCGAGGAGCCGCATGCCGAGCCGGTAGCTTCCTGCTTCGGGCCGGTCGACATAGCGGCCGACGGTCAGGTCGTTCAGGATGCGATGGGCGGTGGACGGGTGCAGCCCGGTCTGTTCGCTGATGAGCTTGAGCGACACCGGGTCCTGGTGGGAAGCCAGCAGGTCCAGCAGCGAGAACATGCGCTCGAGCACCTGGATCGCGGGCTTCTGATCCTCTTTGCTTTTCATGCCGACATTGTCGCCGAATCGCTCCAGGTTTTGCATGGCGAAATTCACAATCGCCGCCGTGCCGCCGTATCGAGCTGTCTCAGGGTTTCTCGAGAGGTGTCATGACAAGGCTTCCACGGCCAGGTGGCCGGAGCGCACCGCGCCTTCCAGCGTGGCCGGATACGGGCCGTCGATGAAATCGCCCGCTGCCACGAGGCCCGGAAGTATGCGGGTTGGGGGGCGCTGCAGGCCGGGCGTGCAAAGGAAGGTCGCGCGTTTCTCCGTCACGCAGCGGACCGCCACGAGTTCGGAGCCGAGGTGAGAACCCAGCGCCTGCTGCGCCTGCGCCAACGTTGCGGTCTGGGTGACGTCGCTCCCGCGCCCCACCCAGGCCGCGGCGCCGCTGATCACGAAGGCGAGGAGGCCGTCCAGCCCGCACAGGGCACCCAGGTCGAAGGCGAACTGGGCCGGTCGCGCCGCGTCGGCATGGAGGGCCATCATCGGATCGGGGAGGCGGACGCCAGATGCCCTGGCGTACACCGTGATGATCGGCTCGTATTGCAGTGACCGGGCCTGCGCCGCCCAGTCGGGCGCCACGTCGGCCGTGAGGCGCGCGGCTTCCGCCGCCGAGCAGGCGAGGACCACGGCGTCGAACCGCTCGCCGTCGACGCGCCAGGCCGTGCCTTCGGGCTGCACCGATTCCACTCGGCGAGACAGGTGCAGCTTGGCACCGGCCTGGGCCAGCCACCGCGCCGCGGGATCGGGCAGGAGTTCGCCCAGGCGAAGGCGGGGCAGCAGCAAGTCCGCGGAACCGGGGCCGCTGAACAGCGCATCCCTCAGCACACGGAGGAACACCGTGGCGCTGGCCTGGTTCGCGGGCGTGTTGAGCGCGGCCACGCACAGGGGTTCGAGCAGGTCCTGACGCACGGCCGGCGGAAGATGGGAGGCCAGGCGCTCGACAGTCCAGGTTTCATCGCAGCGAAAGCCCGTCAGCGCCCAGCGGCTCGCCGTCGACAACAGGGCGGCCTTGGCCGACAGGCTCCAGCCGGGGTATCGCGCGACGGCTGCCAGGAATGCGAGCACGGGCGCGCCAGGGCGCATCTGCAGGCCGCTGCCTTCGGGATAGCAGATGCGCAGCGGCGTGCGCAGCAGGGCCTGCGAGACGTCGACGCCGACGGTGCGCATGAGCGCGAGCGTCTCGGTGTAGGCCCCGATGAGGATGTGCTGGCCGTTGTCGAGCGGCAAGCCGTGGCTGTCGATGGTGCGGGCTCGCCCGCCCAGCTGGGGCGCCATTTCGTGGACGCTCACGCGCAGGCCCGCCGCCGTCGCGGACGTGGCGGCCGCAAGCCCCGCCCATCCGCCCCCGATGACGGCCACCGAGTGTGCGAAGGGCATCAACGAACGGTCCAGTTGGTCTTCGCGGCGATCCACAGCTTGCGCAGGGGGGTGAGCGAGGTGCGCTGGTGCAGCACTTGAAACTGCTGGACTTCGATCTCGCGCAGGAGCGTGCGGTAGATCTGCGCCATCATGAGCCCCGGTTTCTGCGCCCGGCGGTCTGCCTCGGGCAGCAAGGCCAGGGCCTCGTCGTAGCAGCGGTGCGCGCGCCCGGCCTGGAAGGTCATCAAGGCGGTGAAACGCTCGCTGTAGCCGCGATTCAGCACCTCGTGCGCCTTGACATCGAACTGCTGCAGTTCCGAGACGGGAAGGTAGATGCGGCCGCGCCGCGCGTCGTCTCCCACGTCGCGGATGATGTTGGTCAGCTGCATGGCCAGGCCCAGGCGGTGGGCGTAGGCGATGGTCTGGGCCTGGGTGCGCCCGAAGATGCCTGAGGCGACCTCGCCCACGATGCCCGCCACCAGGTGACAGTAGCGCGCGAGGCCGGCGAAATCGAGGTAGCGCGATTGATCCAGGTCCATCTGGCAACCGTCGATGACGGCCTGCAGGTGTTCCGCACGGATGTCGTAGGCCGCAACGTGCGGCATGAGGGCCAACGTCACGGGATGGGAGGGCTTTCCGGAGAACGCGGATGCGACCTCCTTGCGCCACCAGGCCAGCTTGGTGGCCGCCACGCCCGGGTCCTGCACCTCGTCGACCACGTCGTCGACCTCACGGCAGAAGGCGTAGAACGCGGTGATGGCGGCTCGCCGCGGCGGCGGCAGGAAAAGGAATGCGTAGTAGAAGCTCGAGCCGCTCTTGGCGGCCTTGTCCTGCACGTACTGTTCGGGGGTCATCATCAGGCTTTCTGCAGGCGGGCCAGGTGCGAGCGGGACATGCGGCAGGCGCGCCATGCCATCACGGCCGCGTCGGTCCATGCAAGCTTCGGGCGCGAGGAGAGGGTGGCGAACTGCATCGCTTCGATGCGGGCGAGGATCCGCAGACCGCCTTGAACCACCAGCCGCAGCTCCCAGCCGGCGCGGCCGGGCACGCGGTGGACGAGCGGACTGCCGGCCAGCATCATCTGGCGCGTCCATCCGACAAGATCGGCGACCAGCGCGCGGCTCGCCGGCGCATCGTCTCCGGCCAGCAAGGACTCCGGGCTCACGCCGAACCGGTCGCAATCGGCGACGGGGACATACAGGCGTCCGCGGCGGGTATCGATGGAAAGGTCCTGCCAGAAGTTGGCGAGTTGCAGCGCGCTGCAGATCCGGTCCGACTGCTCGAGGCTCGCTGGATCATCGACGCCGTACAGGTGCAGCAACAGCCGACCGACCGGGTTCGCGGAACGCTCGCAATAGCGGAGCAGTTCCTGGCGGTCGGCATAGCGGTGCTGCACCAGGTCCTGGCGAAAGGCATCGAGGAGGGCGTGGAGCAGCGGCACGGGCAACCGATGCCTGACGAGCTGCTCCCGCAAAGGCAGGAACACCCTCGCCCAGCGATCACCCGGCGCGCGGCCCGCGGCGATCACATCGAGCTCGGCTCCATAGGCGAGCAGCTCGGCCAGGCGCTCATGCGGCGGCGCGTCACCCTCGTCGGCGATGTCGTCGGCGGTGCGGGCGAAGTGATAGATAGCCGTGACCGGCGCGCGCAGTGCCGGGGGGCACAACACCGAGGCAACGGGGAAGTTTTCGTAGTGTTCGATGCTCATGTGGAGGAAGATCCGGCGCGCATTGTCGCCGCATCGTGCGGACTTCACGTGGCAGTACCCGGACGGGGATGACGCGTTGACAGGCCGCTCGGCCCGAGAATACATTACTGACCAGTCAGTCATTTAGCGCGTCGCCGCTTCGTCTTGCCGAGGAATTCCATGCGCGTTACATCCTTCGTCCCCTTGCTCGGCCTCGCGATCCTGGCCGCGTGTTCCAAGCCCGAGCCGGCGCCCACGCCCGTCCGCGCGGTTCGCACCATGACCGTCGCGACGGCCAGCACGGCCGGCACGCACGAATACGCGGCCGAAGTCCGCGCGCGCACGGAGTCGCGGCTCGGGTTCCGAGTGGGCGGCAAGATCGTCCGGCGCGCCGTCAACGTGGGCGACGCGGTGAAGCCGGGCCAATTGCTGGCGCAGCTGGATCCGCAAGACCTCAAGCTGGGCCAGGACGCCGCCCGTGCGGCCCTCGTTGCGGCCCAGGCCAACCTGGACCAGACCGAGGCGGACTACAAGCGCTTCAAGGAACTGCGCGACCAGGGCTTCATCAGCTCGGCCGAACTGGAGCGGCGCGACACCGCCTTGAAGGCGGCACGTGCCCAGTTCGATCAGGCGAGGGCGCAGTCCAGCGTGCAGGGCAACCAGGCGGCCTACGCCGCGCTTGTGGCCGATGTGGCCGGCGTCGTGACCGGCGTCGAGGCGGAGCCCGGCATGGTGGTGGCGGCCGGCGCGCCCGTCATCCGGCTTGCTCATGATGGTCCGCGTGACGTGGTGTTCTCCGTCCCTGAAGACAAGGTGGGCGTCGTCAAGTCGCTTGCTGCCCAGCCGGGCAACCTCAAGGTCCGGCCCTGGGGGAGCGATGCCCCGCCCATCCCGGCGAAGCTGCGGGAAGTCGCCGCCTCCGCCGACCCGGTCACCCGCACGTTCCTGGTGAAGGCCGACCTGGGCGACAGCCGCGACGCGCGCTCGTTGCGCCTGGGCCAGACCGCCACGGTGGTGGCGGAGACACGCAAGACCGAGGGGGTGACGAAGCTGCCCTTGTCCGCGCTGCGTGAGGACAAGGGGCGCTCGTCGGTGTGGCTCCTGGACCCGCGGACCATGACGGTCAAGACCCATGTGGTGGAAGTGGCCGGCGCCGAGGGCAACGAGGCGGTCGTCACCGGCGGCCTCGCTCCCGGCATGGTTGTCGTCACCGCCGGCGTGCATGTGCTGAACCCCGGCCAGAAGGTCAAGCAGTTCGTCGAGCCCGGGTCGTCGTCCCCCGCCGTCGCCGCCAACCCGACTGCGGTGAGCGCCAAATGAGCGAGGGCGTGGCAGCGGAACCCCGCAAGTCGTTCAACATCTCGCGCTGGGCGCTGGAGCACACGGCGCTGACGCGCTACCTCATGGTGGTGCTGATGGTGCTCGGGCTGGCCGCCTACTTCCAGCTGGGCCAGGACGAGGATCCGCCGTTCACCTTCCGGGCCATGGTTGTTCGCGCCTACTGGCCGGGCGCCACGGCGCAGCAGGTCGCCGAGCAGGTCACCGACAAGATCGAGAAGACGCTGCAGGAAGCGCCCTATGCGGACAAGATCCGCAGCTACTCCAAGCCGGGCGAGACCCTCATCATCTTCCAGGTGAAGGACTCCTCGCCGCCCAAGGAGATGCAGCAGATCTGGTACACGGTGCGCAAGAAG
This sequence comes from Rhizobacter sp. LjRoot28, assembly GCF_964253025.1. Classification (NCBI taxonomy): domain Bacteria; kingdom Pseudomonadati; phylum Pseudomonadota; class Betaproteobacteria; order Burkholderiales; family Sphaerotilaceae; genus Rhizobacter; species Rhizobacter sp. LjRoot28. Next base: position 2,407,845 of record NZ_CAXUQC020000001.1, on the reverse strand, counting down.
ATCGGCGACATGCGGGGCACCTTGCCCTCGGGCGTGGTCGGCCCGTTCTTCAACGACGAGTTCGGCGACGTGTACGGCAGCATCTATGCACTCTCGGCGGACGGCTTCAACGCCGTCGAGCTCAAGACCCAGGCCGACCTGGTGCGCCAGCGGCTGCTCAAGGTCAAGGACGTCAGCAAGGTCGAGGTCTTCGGCGCGCAGGACGAGAAGATCTTCATCGAGATCTCCCAGCGCCGCCTGGCCCAGCTGGGGCTCGATTTCAACGCCGTGCTTTCCCAGTTGGGGCAGCAGAACGCCGTGGAATCCGCCGGCTCGTTCAACGCGCCCACCGACATGGTCCAGGTGCGTGTGGCGGGGCAATTCAATTCGGTGGAAGAACTCAAGGCGTTCGCCATCCGTGCGGGTGGCGCGAGCCTGAAGCTCGGCGACATCGCCACCGTGCGGCGCGGCACGGTGGACCCACCGCAGGTGAAGGTGCGCCACCAGGGCAATGAAGTCATCGCGCTCGGTATCTCCATGGCCAAGGGCGGGGACATCATCGGGCTGGGCGACTCCCTCAAGGTGGCGATGGAGGAAATCCGGGCCGACCTGCCGGTCGGCATCGAGATGACCCAGTTCCAGAACCAGTCGTCGGTGGTCGCGGGCTCGGTCAACGAGTTCATCAAGGTGCTGATCGAGGCCGTGGTCATCGTGCTGGCCGTGAGCTTCGTCAGCCTGGGTTTGCACTTCAGGAAGCCCGGGTCATGGCGCTTCACCATCGACTGGCGCCCGGGCCTGGTGGTGGGCATCACCATTCCGCTCGTGCTGGCGATCACCTTCGTCGCGATGCTGTACTGGGGCGTCGGTCTGCACAAGATCTCGCTGGGCTCGCTCATCATCGCGCTCGGCCTGCTCGTCGACGACGCGATCATCGCGGTCGAAATGATGGTGCGCAAGCTGGAGGAGGGCTACGACAAGATGCGGGCCGCCACCTTCGCCTACGAGGCAACGGCGATGCCGATGCTCACGGGCACCTTGATCACCGCCGTGGGCTTCCTGCCCATCGGCCTGGCCAACTCGGCGGTCGGCGAGTACACCTTCGCCATCTTCGCGGTGACGACGGTCGCGCTGTTGATCTCCTGGATCGTCTCGGTCTTCTTCGTCCCCTACCTGGGCACGCTGCTGCTCAAGCGTCCACCGCATGCGGGTGAGGCAGGTGCGCCTCACGAGCTGTTCGACACGCCGTTCTACGAGCGATTCCGGCGCCTGGTGCACTGGTGCGTCGCCCACCGCTGGATCACCATCGGCCTGACCGTCGCCGCCATGGGCCTGGGCGTGTTCGGCATGAGCCGGGTGCAGAACCAGTTCTTCCCGGACTCCAGCCGCCTCGATCTTCTCGTCGACCTCTGGTACCCGGAGGGGACGAGCTTCGCGGCCAACGAGGAGACCACCCGCAAGGTGGAAGCTCGCCTGCTGAAGATGGAAGGCGTGTCACAGGTTGCCACGTGGGTGGGTAGCGGCGTGCCGCGCTTCGCCCTCGTGCTGGACCAGATCTTCCCCCAGAGCAACGTGAGCCAGCTCGTCGTGCTGCCCACGGACATCGCGGCGCGCGAGCGCCTGCGCGCCGCACTGCCCGAGGTGCTGGCGACCGAATTCCCTGAGGTTCGTGCCCGGCCGAAGCTGCTGCCCAACGGACCGCCGGTGCCGTATCCGGTGCAGTTCCGCGTCGTCGGGCCGGACGCCGCCAAGGTGCGCGCGTATGCCGACGAGGTCAAGGAGGCCATGCGCCCGAACACGCTGCTGCGCGGCCTCAACGACAACTGGAACGAATCGGTCAAGGTGCTGCGTCTCGATGTCGACCAGGACAAGGCACGCGCCCTCGGCGTGTCCAGCCAGTCGATCGCCCAGGCGGCTCGATCGGTCAGCAGTGGCACCACCATCGGTCAGTACCGCGACGGCGACAAGCTGATCGACATCGTCCTGCGCACGCCGAACGAGGAGCGGCTCGCCCTGACGGACCTGGCCAATGCATACGTGCCTTCCAATTCCGGTCGCAGCATCCCGCTGGGCCAGATCGCCCAGGCGTCTTTCATGTGGGAACCGGGGGTGATGTGGCGCGAGGGTCGGGACTATGCCGTCACCGTGCAGGCCGACATCGTGGACGGCGTGCAGGGCGCCACGGTCAGCGCGCAGCTCGACCCCCTCTTCGAGCCCATCCGGGCCAAGTTGCCGCCGGGTTACCGCATCGAGGTGGCAGGTGCGGTGGAGGAGAGCAGCAAGGGGCAGGGCTCCATCGCGGCCGGCGCACCCTTGATGCTCTTCATCATGTTCACCTTGCTCATGCTGCAGCTGCACAGCTTCAGCCGGGCGGTGCTCGTGTTCCTCACCGGGCCGCTCGGCCTGCCGGGCGTCGCTGCGGCGCTGCTGCTGCTGAACCGGCCCTTCGGGTTCGTCGCGCTGCTCGGCGTCATCGCGCTGATGGGCATGATCATGCGCAACTCCGTCATCCTCATCGACCAGATCGAGCAGGACCGGGCTGCAGGTGTCGCGACCTGGGATGCGATCGTCGAATCGGCGGTGCGACGCTGTCGCCCGATCGTGCTCACGGCAGCAGCAGCCGTGCTCGCCATGATTCCGCTGTCGCGCAGCGTCTTCTGGGGCCCGATGGCCGTGGCGATCATGGGCGGACTGATCGTCGCCACGGCCCTGACATTGCTGTCGTTGCCGGCGATGTACGCGGCCTGGTTCAGGGTCAAGCGGCCCGAGGATGAGGTCCGGGCGAGTGCCGATGGACCGGTGCCCGCGACTACCGGCTAAAATGTCGGGCTGACCGAATCGCGATAGGGGAAGTCCAGGCTTCCCCTTGTTATTTTCCAGGTGCTTGGCGCGGGTGGCGAAATTGGTAGACGCACCAGGTTTAGGTCCTGACGCCAGCAATGGTGTGGGGGTTCGAGTCCCCCCCCGCGCACCAGCAAACGAACGAAACCAGAGAGTCCGAACCATGGCTGTGAACGTAGAAACCCTCGAGAAGCTCGAACGCCGCATCACGCTGACGCTCGCCGCCGATACCATCAACAACGAGGTGACGAACCGCCTCAAGCGCCTGGCCCGCACGGTCAAGGCCGACGGCTTCCGCCCGGGCAAGGTGCCCATGAGCGTCGTGTCGCAGCGCTACGGCTACTCGGTGCAGTACGAAGTGATGAACGACAAGGTCGGCCAGGCGTTTGCCGAAGCCACGGCCGAGGCCAAGCTGCGTGTCGCTGGCGCTCCCCGCATCACGGAAAAGGAAAATCCGCCCGAGGGCCAGCTGGCGTTCGACGCCACCTTCGAGGTCTACCCCGAAGTGAAGCTGGGCGACCTGTCGACCGCTGAAGTGGAGCGCGTCTCCACTGACGTCACCGAAGCCGCGATCGACAAGACCGTCGAGATCCTGCGCAAGCAGCGCCGCACCTTCGCCCAGCGCCCGGCCGGCGAGCCCGCCAGCGAAGGCGACCGCGTGACCATCGACTTCGAAGGCAAGATCGACGGCGTGCCGTTCGACGGCGGCAAGGCCGAGGGCTTCCAGTTCCTGATCGGCGAAGGCCAGATGCTCGAGGCCTTCGAAAAGGCCGTGCGCGGCATGAAGACCGGCGAGTCGAAGACCTTCCCGCTGCAGTTCCCCGAGGACTACCAGGGCAAGGACGTCGCCGGCAAGGAAGCCGACTTCCTCGTCACGGTCAACAAGATCGAGTCGCAGAACCTGCCCGTGGTCGACGAGGCGTTCGCCAAGTCGCTCGGCATTGCGGACGGCACGGTGGAAGCCCTGCGCGCCGACATCAAGAAGAACCTCGAGCGCGAAGTGAAGTTCCGCGTGCTGGCCCGCAACAAGGCCGCCGTCATGGACGCCCTGGTGAAGGTGGCCGAGCTCGACCTGCCGACCGCCCTGGTGAACGGCGAGGTCGAGCGCATGGTCGAAGCGGCTCGCGCCGACCTGAAGAAGCGTGGCGTCAAGGACGCCGAATCGGCGCCGATCCCGGCCGAGGTCTTCAAGGACCAGGCCGAGCGCCGTGTGCGCCTGGGCCTGGTGGTGGGTGAACTGGTGCGTGCCAACAACCTGTCGGCCAAGCCCGAGCAGCTGCAGGCCCACATCGAGGAAATCGCCCAGAGCTACGAGAAGCCGGCCGACGTCGTTCGCTGGTACCTCAGCGATCGCCAGCGCATGGCCGAAGTCGAAGGCGTCGTCATCGAGAACAACGTCGCCGAGTTCGTCATGAGCAAGGCACGCGTGAGCGACAAGGCACTGCCGTTCGACGAGCTGATGGCCGGCTGACACCGCTTCGCCGCCACAGGAAAAGGGTGCCAGGCCGGAAGGTCGGCACCCTTTCTCGCTTCGATGTGTGGCCTCTCTCTTGTCGTTTCATAATCGACCCCAACCTGTCGCAACTAATCTCTCAAGGACACCACATGAGCGCGCTGGAAACTCAAGGTTTGGGCTTGGTGCCCATGGTCATCGAACAGTCGGGCCGCGGCGAACGGGCGTACGACATCTACAGCCGGCTGCTGCGCGAGCGGGTGATCTTCCTGGTGGGGCCGGTCAACGACCAATCGGCCAACCTCGTGGTGGCCCAGCTGCTGTTCCTGGAAAGCGAGAACCCCGACAAGGACATCTCGCTGTACATCAACTCCCCCGGGGGTTCGGTCAGCGCCGGCATGTCGATTTTCGACACGATGCAATTCATCAAGCCGGACGTCTCGACGCTCTGCATGGGCATCGCGGCCAGCATGGGTTCGTTCCTGCTGATGGCTGGTGCCAAGGGCAAGCGCTTTGCCTTGCCGAACTCGCGCGTCATGATCCACCAGCCGTCCGGCGGTGCGCAGGGCCAGGCCACGGACATCGAGATCCATGCCCGGGAGATCCTGAAGACCCGTGAGCAGCTCAACCGCATCTATGCCGAGCGCACCGGCCAGCCGCTGGAAAAGATCCGCAGCGACATGGAGCGCGACTTCTTCATGGACCCCGAGGAATCAAAGGCCTACGGCCTCATCGACAAGGTGATCAGCAAGCGTGATCACCCCATCAATCCCTGACTTGGTCGCCCGGACAAATAACCCTCCGAGGGTGTATCCGGGCCGGTAACTGCATCTGAAACGGGGCCTTATTCGATCCCAAGGCCCCGTTTTCTTTTGCTCTATCATTGACCTAGCCTTTCCCACCCCACAGCGCGTAGATCCATGGCCGACAAAAAAGGCTCCTCGAGCGAAAAAGTCCTCTATTGCTCCTTCTGCGGCAAGAGCCAGCACGAGGTCAAGAAACTGATCGCCGGGCCCTCCGTTTTCATCTGCGACGAGTGCATCGAGCTGTGCAACGACATCATCCGTGATGAAGTGCCCGCCGACACGGCCGAGTCCAAGGCTGCGAAGTCCGACCTGCCGGCACCCGCCGAAATCAAAGCCAGCCTCGACCAGTACGTGATCGGGCAGGACACCGCCAAGCGCACGCTGTCGGTGGCCGTGTACAACCACTACAAGCGGTTGAAGCACATGTCCACGTCGAAGGACGAGGTGGAGCTGGCCAAGAGCAACATCCTGCTGATCGGCCCGACGGGCTCGGGCAAGACGCTTCTCGCCCAGACGCTCGCCCGCTTGCTCAACGTGCCGTTCGTGATTGCCGACGCCACCACGCTCACCGAGGCGGGCTATGTGGGCGAGGACGTCGAGAACATCATCCAGAAGCTCCTGCAGAACTGCAACTACGACGTCGACAAGGCGCAGCGCGGCATCGTCTACATCGACGAGATCGACAAGATCTCGCGCAAGGCCGACAACCCGTCCATCACCCGCGACGTGTCGGGCGAGGGCGTGCAGCAGGCGCTGCTGAAGCTGGTCGAAGGCACGATGGCTTCGGTGCCGCCGCAGGGCGGGCGCAAGCACCCGAACCAGGATTTTCTGCAGATCGACACCACCAACATCCTCTTCATCTGCGGCGGTGCGTTCGACGGCCTGGAGAAGGTCATCCAGAACCGTTCCGAGAAGTCGGGCATCGGCTTCGGGGCGACCGTGCACACGAAGAGCGAACGTCGGGTGTCCGAGGTCTTCCGCGAAGTCGAGCCCGAAGACCTGATCAAGTTCGGTCTCATCCCCGAGCTGGTCGGTCGCTTGCCGGTCGTCGCGACCCTGGGTGAACTCACCGAGGACGCGCTGGTGCAGATCCTCACCGAGCCCAAGAACGCGCTGCTCAAGCAGTATCAGAAGCTCTTCGCCATGGATGCCGTGGAACTCGAGGTCCGTCCGTCGGCCCTGCAGGCGATCGCCCGCAAGGCACTGGCGCGCAAGACCGGCGCACGGGGGCTTCGCTCCATCATGGAGCTGTCGCTGAACGACACCATGTTCGACCTCCCCACGCTCGAGGGCGTGGCGAAGGTGGTGCTGGATGACCACACCATCGAAGAGAACGCGAAACCGCTGCTGGTCTATCACGAGACCAAGGCGAGTGCGTGACGCGCTCGACGGACCCAAGCCGGAGGCCGCGTGGCCGGGCCTCCAGGGGAGAGCCGTCGAGTGTTCTGAGTTGAGACAGGGATCCTGAGCGCCCGAGCGGCTCACGCCGCGACGGCTTCTTGCAATTGAACGCTCGAGCCCTACATGGGCTGGAGAAAGAGAGGTTCCAATGTCTGGACATCCTGTATTGCCCGCCGAACCGATCACGCTGCCGCTGCTGCCGCTGCGCGACGTGGTGGTCTTCCCCCACATGGTGATCCCGCTGTTCGTGGGACGCCCCAAGTCCATCAAGGCCCTCGAGGCCGCGATGGAAGCCGGCCGTCAGATCATGCTCGTGGCCCAGCGGGCCGCCGGCAAGGACGAGCCCAAGCCCGATGACATGTTCGAGGTGGGCTGCGTCTCGAGCATCCTGCAGATGCTCAAGCTGCCCGACGGCACGGTGAAGGTGCTGGTCGAAGGCATCCAGCGCGCCAACACGCATGGCATCACCGACAACGGCGAGCACTTCGTGGCCGAGGTCACGCCCGTGCCGCCCGAGGCCGACACCAAGCCCGAGATCGAGGCGCTGCGTCGCGCGGTCACGCAACAGTTCGACCAGTACGTCAAGCTCAACAAGAAGATCCCGCCGGAGATCCTCACCTCCATCGCCGGCATCGATGACGCCGGTCGCCTGGCCGACACAATCGCCGCCCATCTGCCGCTCAAGCTCGAGAACAAGCAGTCCGTGCTCGACCTGTTCGCGGTCGACAAGCGCCTGGAGAAGCTCCTCGAGCAGCTCGAGCACGAGGTCGACATCCTGCAGGTGGAAAAGCGCATCCGTGGCCGTGTCAAGCGCCAGATGGAAAAGAGCCAGCGCGAGTACTACCTGAACGAGCAGGTCAAGGCGATCCAGAAGGAGCTCGGCGACGGCGAGGACGGCGCCGACATGGAAGAGCTCGAGAAGAAGATCATTGCCGCGAAGATGCCGAAGGACGCGCGCAAGAAGGTCGATGCCGAGCTCAAGAAGCTGAAGCTGATGTCGCCCATGTCCGCCGAGGCGACCGTGGTGCGCAACTACATCGACACCCTGGTCAACCTGCCCTGGACCAAGAAGACGAAGATCCGGCACGACCTCCAGTACGCCGAGCAGGTGTTGAGCGAGGACCACTACGGCCTCGAGAAGGTCAAGGACCGCATCCTCGAGTACCTCGCGGTGCAGCAGCGCGTCGACAAGGTGAAGGCGCCGATCCTGTGCCTGGTCGGCCCTCCGGGCGTGGGCAAGACCTCGCTCGGCCAGAGCGTGGCGCGCGCCACGGGCCGCAAGTTCGTTCGCATGGCGCTGGGCGGCATGCGTGACGAGGCGGAGATCCGCGGGCACCGCCGCACCTACATCGGCTCGATGCCGGGCAAGGTGCTGCAAAGCCTGTCGAAGGTCGGCACGCGCAACCCGCTGTTCCTGCTGGACGAGATCGACAAGCTGGGCATGGACTTCCGTGGTGACCCTTCCAGCGCGCTGCTGGAAGTGCTCGACCCGGAGCAGAACCACACCTTCAGCGACCATTACGTCGAGGTCGACTTCGACCTGTCGGACACGATGTTCATCGCGACCTCCAACTCGATGAACATCCCGCCGGCGCTGCTGGACCGGATGGAAGTGATTCGCCTGTCGGGCTACACCGAGGACGAGAAGTTCCACATCGTCCAGAAGTACCTGCTGCCCAAGCAGGCGAAGAACAACGGCGTGAAGGACGAGGAGCTCGAGGTCACCGAGTCGGCGATCCGCGGGATCATCCGCTACTACACCCGTGAAGCCGGCGTGCGTTCGCTCGAGCGCGAGGTGTCGAAGATCTGCCGCAAGGTGGTCAAGGGCATCCAGCTCAAGCAGTACACCGAGAAGGTCATCGTCACCGAGGACAACCTCAACGACTTCCTGGGCGTGCGCAAGTACAACTACGGCCAGGCGGAAAAGCGCGACCAGGTCGGCCAGGTGGTGGGTCTCGCGTGGACCGAAGTCGGGGGCGATCTGCTCACGATCGAGGCCGCGGTCATGCCGGGCAAGGGCGTGATCATCCGCACGGGCTCGCTCGGCGACGTGATGAAGGAGTCCGTCGAGGCTGCACGCTCGGTGGTGCGCAGCCGCGCCGCTCGCCTGGGCATCAAGGACGAACTGTTCGAGAAGCGGGACATCCACATCCACGTGCCCGACGGTGCAACGCCGAAGGACGGGCCGAGCGCGGGCGCTGCGATGACGACGGCCTTCGTGTCGGCGCTCACCGGCATCCCGGTGCGTGCGGACGTGGCGATGACCGGCGAGATCACGCTGCGTGGCGAAGTCACGGCGATCGGCGGCCTGAAGGAAAAGCTGCTCGCGGCTCACCGCGGCGGCATCAAGACGGTGCTGATTCCCGAGGAGAACGCCAAGGACCTGCAGGACATCCCGGCGAACGTGAAGAACCAGCTCGAGATCGTGCCGGTGAAGTGGATCGACCAGGTGCTCGACGTGGCACTTGCGTCCAAGCCGCAACCGCTGGCCGATGAAGAGCCGCCGAAGGTGGAGCCCAAGGCCGAACCCGCGGCAGGGACGGGCGACTCGTTGAAGCACTGAGCGAGTCGGCAAAAAGTTGATGGGAATGTGAGTCGAAACGCTTGCGTGCCCGTCAACTTCCGTCATATACTCTTGTTCTCAGCTGATGTGACGCGAAAACGTTGATTCAGTCGAGACCATGCGGGAGTAGCTCAGTTGGTAGAGCGCAACCTTGCCAAGGTTGAGGTCGCGAGTTCGAGCCTCGTCTCCCGCTCCAAACAGTAAAAGGGAAGCTTCTAACAGGGCTTCCCTTTTTGCTAAGCTCTGCCGTCTCGCTCGACGATCGGCACGGCCCACGGCGCGATAGCAAAGCGGTTATGCAACGGATTGCAAATCCGTCTAGTCCGGTTCGACTCCGGATCGCGCCTCCAGACACACACGTCGCTCGACCTGAACGCCTCGGCCCTGCCGGGGCGTTTTCGTTCGTGCTGCACTTCCGCGCTCCGGGCCGCCCGGCGATCCCCTGCCAGCAGCTGCACTGGCTAGCCGGCACGCACAGCGAACACCGACACCGCTGAGTCGCGAGCGGTGCCGACGCTTGCCTGGCCTTCGGCCGGCTGCCACAGCCTGCCGGCCTTGGCTTACCCTTGCCGCAGTGCGACCGCCCTGACCAGCTCGCTCGCGGGCACCACCAGCGCTTCCAGCGAGTCGGGGCGCTCCTGCTCGATGGCCTCGAGCACCAACTCATGGATGCCGCCCACCACCGCCATCGCCAACGCTGGCGTGAAGGGCGCGCTGGCCGGCGTGGAGCTGGGGCGTGCCGCCACCTGCAGGATGAAGCCGGCGATCTCCTGGCTCATCGCACGGCGGATGGCGAGGCCCGGCGCGCCGAGGGCGAGGATGTCGATGAACAGGGTGCGCAGGAGTACCGGGCTCGATGCCAGGCAGCCGAGGTAGGCCCGCATCGCGCCTTCGAGCTGGCCTTGCCAGGACAGCGCCGGATCAATGGCGTCGGCAAGCACGCGCAGGGCTTGGTGGCTTGCCGCGTCGTAGAGGGCGATGAGGCAGTCGGACTTGGCCACGAAGTGCTCATAGAACGTGCGGCGCGACACGGCGGCCTCGCGGACGATGTCCGTGATGGTCGTGTCGGCGTAACCCTTTTGCGCGACGGCGCGGGCCATGCCCTCGAGCAGGCGGCGTCGGGCAGGCGAGTCGACGGAAGAGGGCGGCGCAGTCTCGGACATCGGGATGGCAGGGTTGACAGTGAGGTGGCTTGGCTGGAAGATCCGACTTCCTGGTACGAATCAGTACCATGCTTCATCCAGCAGGGAGTGAATGATGACCGATCTCGTGGTGCGACGGCTGTTGATCGACCTGGAACATCCGTTCTCGCGTCACTGGTGTGGCGGAGACGCGTTCCTGACTGCGTTCTTCAACGCCTTGTCGATGAGCTTTCCCGTGGGGGAGCAGTTCTTCATCGACTCGGTGCGCAACGCCCACAAGGCGCTTCCCCTCGACAAGCAAGAGGCCCTCAAGGCGGAGGTGCAAGGGTTCGTGGGCCAGGAGGCCACGCACCGTCGAATCCATGGGCTGTTCAACGATCACCTGGAGCGACAAGGCCTTGTGAATGCCTGGGGGCCGAAGGCGCTGGTTCGCAAGCAAGTGCTGGAGGGCCTCGATGTGCGGCACCCGCTTGCCATCACTGCGGCCAACGAGCATTTCACGGCCATCTTCGCCGACTGGCTTCTCGCGCATCCGGACGTGCTGGCGGGGGCCGAGCCCCGGCTGCGCACCCTGTGGCTCTGGCATGCGGCGGAGGAAACCGAGCACAAGAGCACCGCCTTCGACGTGTACCGCGCGCTCGGCGGTGACCACGCCTGGCGGGTGAAGTGGTTTCGCCGGGCCACGGTCGTCTTCCTCACCGATGCCATGGTTCAGACGGTGCGCAACCTGCGCCGTGACGGCACGCTGTGGCGCTGGTCCACCTGGCGAAGTGCCGCTCGGCACCTGCTGGGCAGGAACGGTCTGTTCCGGGAGAGCTTCGGCCCGTGGCGGGAGTACCTCCGGCGGGACTTTCATCCGTCGCAGTACGACAGCGGACGCGCGACGCGCTGGCTTGCGGAAAACAGCGCGCTGTTCCGCCCGGTCAGCGCCACCTGATCCGGCGCAGGACGTTGGTCAATTGAGCCCGTTCCGGTCGCTCGGTACCCTTCGGGCACCTCAGCAGACCGGAGCCGGCCCATGGGCACAAAGAAGTGGACCGCCGTCGAATACGACGCCGCCAAGTACCTGAAGTCGTCCATCGGGAGCAAGCTGCAGCGGGTCGAACTGCCGCGCACCATGCTTGTCCAGGTGATCATCGACCTGGACGACGCCCTCTACCTTCCGCTCTCGAAGAATCCGACCTGGCTCCAGAAGATCCAGACGGCGGCCGCCGCCAAGGCCCGCACTGCCATGGCGGACGTCGAGAAGAAGGTGCTCGATGCGGACGCCAAGGCGCAGAAGTTCGATCCCAAGGCCGCCGCCGCCTTCACCCGCGATGTGCAGGTGACGCTGGACAAGGGCGCGCAGGCCATCGGCGACGAAATGGCCGCCGCCTGCGACAAGCTCATCAAGGACTACCAGAAGGGGCAGAAGGAGCTTGCCAAGTTCCGCGCCCGTTGTGGCGCCAAGATCGCATTGACGGCGGTGGTGGTCACGGGCGGCGCAGTGGTGTCGGTGGTTTCGGCGGGCGCCTTGTCGCCCATCGGCATCTTCGGGGTTGTGAAGGGCGGTGCGGGCATCGTCCAGGAAATCCTGAAGCTCGCCCTCAAGGCCGACCAGGTCGCGAAGATCATCCAGGGAGAGCTCTGGGCGCTCAAGAAGCTCATGAGCGAAGAGAACGCGAAGGCGAAGAAGTCGGGGCGCGTGCTGCAGGGGAGCAAGGAGGTGGGGTTGAACCTCTTCAGCAAGGCGCTCGGCGTCGAGACGCCCAGCCTGCGCAACTGCGAAACGCACATCGGGGTGCACAAGGTCGACATCGCCAAGATCGAGAAGGAGTCGAAGAAGCTTTCCGAGAAGATCTACGAGGCGCTGGACGAGCAGACCAAGGTCGCCAAGGCGCTGGCCGTGGCGAAGAAGACGCTCCCGGCTCAGAAGGTCGGCAAGATCTCGATGTCCCTGGACAAGGTCGAGAAGGCACTCGACGCCGTCTTGAAGGCCACGGTGAAAGTCAATGAGTCGATCGACGCGGCCCAGGCGCGTCAGGTGCACTTCGAGAAGGCGCTCAAGGGCATGCAGGAGGGCATTCCGGGGTGGACCAAGTGGGTGGAGATTGCCGGTGGCGTGGCCCTGGACCTCGGCCTCGGCATCCACGACGCGGCCAGCACGCTGGAGAAAGCCGTGACCATCACTGGCACCGCGGTGCAGACCATCGGCAGCGAGTTGGTCGACGTGACGGCAAAGAAGTAATCCGCCGGGTAGTCAGCTCGAAGTTGCGCCCAGCAACTGGTGCAGTCGGGTGCTGGTGGTGGTGTACTGCAGCTGGATGCGCTGGTCCGGGTAGAGGCGGGCAGCGACGCCGAACGAAGCCAGTGCGGCTTCGTGGAAGGCCGACAGGATGAGGCGCTTCTTGCCGGGATAGGTGACCAGGTCGCCGATGGCGAAGACGCCAGGCACGTTCGTCTCGAAGGTACCGGGGTCGACGTTCACCTGCTTGCGTTCCATGGCGATGCCCCAATCGGCGATGGGCCCGAGCTTCGGGCTCAGGCCAAGGCACACCGCGAGGGCATCGAGAGGAAGGCGCATCGACTGCGCGTCGCCATGGGCGACCTGCAGGGCGCAGAGGTGGCCATCGTCGCTTGTCTCGAATCCGGTGGGTTGACCCGCGACGAAGGCGAGCCGGCCATCCGCCATGCGGGCCCGGACGGCGTCCACCGTCGCGGCCTCTGCCTGGAACACATCGCGTCGGTGCAGCAACGTCACCTGGCGCGGTTGTCCGATGCCTGGTTCGGTGAGGGCCAGTGCGGCCTCCAGGGCCTGGTCGATTCCCCCCGCCACAACGACCGCTCGTCCCGAGAATGCGCCAGCGCGTGGCATGCCGTGCACGAGGTCGGACGCGGGAAGACGATCGAGTCCTTCCAAAGGCAGGCGACGTGGCTGGAAGGCGCCGACACCGGCCGCGACGATCACGGCCTTCGCAGTGAAGACGGTGCCCGTGGAGGTCTCCACGCGCAGCCGGCCGTCGTCCAGGCGTGACAGGCCGTTCACCTCCTGACCGAGATGAAATGCCGGCTTGAAGGGCGCAGCCTGTCGAAGCAGGTTGTCGACAAGTTCACGCGCCGTGCAGCGGGGCACACCGGGAATGTCGTAGATGGGTTTGTCGGGGTACAGCTCGATGAGCTGACCGCCGGGAGCTGGCAAGGCGTCGACAACGTGCGCGCCAATTTCCAGCAGACCGAGCTCGAACACCTGGAACAGGCCGGCCGGGCCGGCCCCGATCACGACGGTGTCGGTCTCGATCACTGCGACGTCACTTGACGAGTTCGGACAGCTTTCCGGTGCGGTCTTTCCACTCGTCGGCGTCGGGCAGCGCCGCCTTGCGCTTGGTGATGCTGGGCCAGCCCTTGGCGAGGTCGGCGTTGATCTTGATCATGTGCTGCTGATCGCCAGGCACGTCTTCCTCCGGCATGATCGCGTTGACCGGGCACTCGGGAATGCACACGGCGCAGTCGATGCACTCGTCCGGGTCGATCGACAGGAAGTTGGGGCCCTCGCGGAAGCAGTCGACGGGGCACACGTCCACACAGTCGGTGTATTTGCAGCGGATGCAGGCTTCGGTGACGACGTGGGTCATGGCTGGAATGCAGAAGTTGGGTCTGTTGAGGTCCACCCCGAGGGTGAACCTGGAGATTTTAGCGGGTGCCCCCGGGGGTGGCACCTTGAGGGACGTCACGGGAAGGGTCGATCGCTCCGGCGCCTGCACCGACCACGACCACCGCAGGGCGGTCCGCATGCAGCGGCGTGGCGTCGTCGAGCGTGGCGACGGTGTGTTCGGTGTGCAAGCTGTCGGGCCAGCCCGCGCGCGACACCACGCTCACCGGCGTCGCGGCCGACCATCCCGCCGCAAGCAGACGGGCCGACAAGGCCGCCAGTTGCTTGGCCGCCATGTAGAACACCTCGGTGTCGGCGGTGCGGCTGCTGAGCACTTCTCCGGTGCGGGTCATGGCGGTGGTCAGGCTCAGGCTGCGACCGTTGCCGCGCCGGGTGAGCGGGCGACGCGTGGCCGCCGCCGCCGCGAGTGCCGACGTGACGCCTGGTACCACTTCGCTCGAGATGCCGGCGTGCGCCAGCGCTTCGAGTTCTTCCTCGAGCCGGCCGAAGATGCTGGGGTCGCCGCCTTTCAGCCGGACGACGACCGCATGCGCCAGGGCGTTCTCGACCAGAAGGCGGTTGATCTCGTCCTGGCCCATGCTGTCCGGCCTGAAGCCGCGCTTGCCGACGTGAATCCATCGGGCGTCGGGGGCCATCTCCTTCAGTGCCGGATCCGTGAGGGCGTCGTAAAGCACCACGTCGGCCTGCGCGAGGCGGGCCGCCCCGCGCAGCGTGATGAGGTCGGCTGCGCCAGGTCCGGCACCGATGAAGACGACGTGGCCCATGCGGCGTGCCGGGTCAGGCGGCGGCCTTGACGAGCAGGGCACCGCTCGTGCGGTTGCTGGCCGGGTCCACGATGATCAGCGCACCGCCCACGCGGTTCTGGCCGTAGGCTTCCACCGGCAGCGCCTGCTGGGTCTCGATGACCACGTGGCCGATTTCGTTGACCGCCAGTTCGTGCGCTTCAGTGGCCTCGAGCGTGTGAATGTCCAAGCGGCTTTCGATGCTGGCGATGCGGGCCTGAACCCAACGGTTGCCATGGCGCACCCAGTACTTGCGGCCCACGACCGCCGGCTCGGTGTCGAGCCAGGCCAGGGTCGCGGCGAAGCGCTGGGTTTCCTTGATGGTGCCCGGCGTGCCGATCCAGTCGCCACGCGAGACGTCGAGCTGCCGGTCGAGCACCACGCCGGCGGACTGGCCGGCCGACACGACGTCGACGGTGGAACCGGCCAGGCGCACTTCAGCAACGGTGGCCTGCTGGCCGCTCGGGAACAGCTGGATCGCGTCGCCTGCCTTCACCTGGCCGTGGGCGATGCGCCCCCAGAGCGTGCGCGGCTGGTTGCCGGTGCCTTCACCTTCGCGCGCGACGTATTGCACGGGCATGAGCAAGTCGCCGTCCTTGCGTTCCTGCAATGCCGGCAGGCTCTCGAGCACCTGCAGCAGCGACGGGCCGTCGTACCAGTCGGCGTCGAGCGGCTGGGTGACGTTGTCGCCGCGGAGGGCGGACACGGGAATGACACCGGCCACGGTGATGCCGGCATGTCTCGCGAAGGCCAGCAGGGCTTCGCGCACCGTCTCGAAGGCGAGCGCCGGATCGGCGACCGCGTCGAGCTTGTTGACCGCGAAGACGATGCTCGGCACACGCAGCAGGTGGGCGAGCAGCGCATGGCGGCGCGTCTGCGGCAGGAGGGCTACCGGCCGTGCGGCAATGTCGATCTTCGTGATGTCGACCAGTACCACGGCTGCATCGCTGCCCGCCGCGGCTGTGACCATGTTGCGCGTGTACTGCTCGTGGCCGGGCGCGTCGGCGATGATGAACTTGCGCTGCTTGGTCGCGAAGTAGCGGTAGGCCACGTCGATGGTGATGCCTTGCTCGCGCTCGGCTTCGAGCCCGTCCGTCAGCAGGGACAGGTCGATCGGTGCGCCGGCGGCACGCTTCTCCAGCGTGTCGAGCTGATCGGCGAGGATGGCGCGGCTGTCGTACAGCAGGCGGCCGATCAGGGTGCTCTTGCCGTCGTCCACGCTGCCCGCGGTGAGGAAGCGCAGGGCGCGGTGGTCCTTGACCACAGGGGCGGCGGAGCCGGAAACGGGGGCGGTCATCAGAAATATCCTTCTTTCTTGCGGCGTTCCATCGAGGCGTCGGAGGTGCGATCGTCCATGCGGGTCGCGCCGCGCTCGCTCACGGTCACCTTCAGGGTTTCGGCCACGATGTCGGTCGCGTTCGAGGCGGGGCTTTCCACCGGGCAGGTGCAGGTCATGTCGCCCACGGTGCGGAAGCGCACCAGGGCCGATTCGACGGTTTCGCCGGCCTCGGGCGGCGTCACGTCGGTGAGCGGGACCAGCAGGCCCTTGCGGCGGATCACCTGGCGCTCGTGCGCGAAGTACAAGCTCGGCAGGGGAATGTTCTCCCGGGCGAGGTACAGCCAGACGTCGAGCTCCGTCCAGTTGCTGATCGGGAAGGCACGCATGTGCTCGCCCGGCTTGATGCGCGTGTTGAAAAGCGTCCACAGTTCGGGGCGCTGCTCCTTGGGCTGCCATTGGCCGAAGCTGTCGCGGTGCGAGAAGATGCGCTCTTTCGCCCGCGCCTTTTCCTCGTCGCGGCGGGCGCCGCCAAGCAGCACGTCGAAGCGGTGCTCCTCGATCGCCTCGAGCAGCGCGACCGTCTGGTGACCGTTGCGCGACTCGAGCGGGTGCGACAGGCGAACGGTGCCACGACGAATGGAGTCCTCCAGGTGCCCGACGACCAGGCGCTCGCCCATCTCGGCGACGCGGCGGTCACGGAACTCGATCACCTCGGGAAAGTTGTGGCCGGTGTCCACGTGCAGCAACGGGAAGGGCAGGCGCCCCTTGAACTCGCCGTCGGCGCCGCGTGTCTTGAAGGCCTTCTCGGCCAGGCGCAACACCACGCAGGAGTCCTTGCCGCCGGAGAAGAGCAGGGCAGGGCGCTCGAAGGCCGCGACGGTCTCGCGCAGGATGAAGATGGCTTCCTCCTCGAGCCAGTCGAGGTGCGTGTGGTCGAGCTCGGGGAGCAGCTGCTCCACGGTCAGCGGGGCGTTCATGAACGGTCTCCAATCAGGGAAGAGACGGGCTCTGCAGCCGCGTCTTCGTGGACGTGCAGGCCGCACTCCTTGGCTTTCTCATCCTCCCACCACCACCGGCCTGCGCGGAAGTCCTCGCCGACGGCAATGGCACGGGTGCACGGCTCGCAGCCGATGCTGGGCATGAATTCGTCGTGCAGCGGGTTGTAGGGCACCTGGTGCAGCGCGATGTAGTGCCAGATGTCGTTCCAGGTCCAGTCCGCGAGCGGGTTGTATTTCGTGCGGCCCTTGTCATCGGCCTCGACGAAGGGAACGTCGCCACGGTTGTTCGACTGCTCACGGCGCAGGCCCGTCACCCAGGCGCTGCGGTCGGCCAGCATGCGGGACAGGGGCTCGAGCTTGCGGATGCCGCAGCAGCCCTTGCGCAGGTCGATGCTCTCGTACATTGCCCGTTCGCCGTGGGTCTTGACGAAGTGGATGACGGCATCGGCCTCGGGCCGGTACACCTCGACCGTCAAGCCGTAGCGCTGCTCGATGCGCGGAATGAGTGCGACGGTCTGCTCGTGCAGCTTGCCGGTCTCGAGCGTGCCGATGGCGATGGCGACGCCGTGCCGGGCAATGAGGTCGGTCAGCACCATGTCCTCGGCGCCGAGGCTCGTGGCCTGGACGACGCGGCCCGCATGGTCGCGCGCCGCCTCCTGCAACACGCTGACGGCGTGGGCGACGCGGCTGTCGAAGTCGGGCGTCAGCCGATCGTAGAGGGCGATGGCGGTCATGGTCAGCTCCGTGCGAAGACCGGGTGGTTGTCCTCGACGTCCCCTTGATAGTGG
Source organism: Rhizobacter sp. LjRoot28 (assembly GCF_964253025.1). Taxonomy (NCBI): domain Bacteria; kingdom Pseudomonadati; phylum Pseudomonadota; class Betaproteobacteria; order Burkholderiales; family Sphaerotilaceae; genus Rhizobacter; species Rhizobacter sp. LjRoot28. Next base: position 2,390,167 of record NZ_CAXUQC020000001.1, on the reverse strand, counting down.
CCGGGGAAGAAGGACATGGCGCGTTCGGCGTCGGCGCGGATCTGGTCGCCGCGCAGCACCACCGCATCGAAGCCGGTGCGCTTGAGCAGGGGCATCATGTCGACCAGGACCTCGCCGGTCGCGCGGACTTCGCCCTGGAACCGGTAGCGCGAGCGCAGCAGGCGTGCCTGGCTGTAGGCGCGGCCGTCGACCCACTTCGGGAAGTGCAGCGCCACCAGCGAGAGCCGGGACAGGTCGGCCGCCAGCGATTCGATCTCGTCGTCATTCCCGATGGACACGCCGACGGGCATGCCTTCGGGCCAGTGGGCACGAACCGCATGCCACTGCATCAGCGTCAGCAGGCTGAACGGCGCAGGGGTGAGCGTTACCATGGGGCCGTCCTCGCCCGTGATGGTGTGCCATTGGTCGTGGTGGGTGTCGATGAACTTCATGGTCAGGCGGCCTTGGCGGTGCTGCGGCGGGCGGCGTTGGCGGCCGCCTTGAACGGGTCGAGCCCGACACGCTTGACCGTGTCGATGAACAGCTCGTTGGCGGCGCGCTGGTGGCGGTAGGTCTCGATGACGGCCTCGATCACATCGGGCACTTCGTCCGCGGCGAACGACGGCCCGATCACCTTGCCCGGTGCGGCATCGCCACTGATGCGTGAGCCGTCGGAGCCGCCGAGCGACACCTGGTACCACTCCATGCCGTCCTTGTCGACGCCGAGGATGCCGATGTGGCCGCTGTGGTGGTGGCCGCAGGAGTTGATGCAGCCGCTCATGTGCAGGTCGATGTCGCCGATGTCGTAGAGCTCGTCGAGGTCGGCGAAGCGCTCCGCGATGGCGGCCGCGATGGGAATGGAGCGGGCGTTCGCCAGCGCGCAGAAGTCACCGCCCGGGCAGTTGATCATGTCCGTCAGCAGGCCGATGTTCGGGGCGGCAAAGCTGGCGGCGCGAGCGGCCTCCCAGACGGCGAAGAGGTCTTCCTCGCGGATCCAGGGCAGGACGAGGTTCTGATCGTGCGAGACGCGGATCTCTCCGTGGCTGAAGCGGTCCGCCAGATCGGCGGCCTGGTCCAGCTGCGTGTCGGTGGCATCGCCGGGGGCCTGGCCGGGGCGCTTGAGCGACAGGGTGACGGCACGGTAGCCGCTCAGCCGATGGGCATGCACGTTGCGCTCGAGCCAGCGCTTGAACGACACGGGGGCATCGGCCGGCACGTAGAAGTCGGACGGGCGCGCTGCCACGCCTTCCGGGACGACAAAGCTGCGGGCTACGCGGTCGAGTTCGGCCTGGGGAATGAGGTGCGCCGGACCGTCGACATCGTGCTCCATGATGTTGAGGAACTCGCGCTCGACGTCGTCGACGAACTTCTGGCCCTCGGCCTTGACGAGAATCTTGATCCGCGCCTTGTACATGTTGTCGCGGCGGCCGTGCTGGTTGTACACGCGAACGATGGCTTCGATGTACACGAGGATCTGCTGCCAGGGCAGGAACTCCCGGATGACGGTGCCGACCACGGGGGTGCGCCCCATGCCACCGCCCACGAGGACCTTGAAGCCGACCTCACCCGCCTCGTTCTTCAGCAGGTGCAGGCCGATGTCATGCCAGGCCGTGGCCGCGCGGTCTTCCGCCGCGCCGGAGACGGCGATCTTGAACTTGCGCGGCAGGAAGGCGAACTCCGGGTGCAGCGTGCTCCACTGGCGGAGCACTTCGCAGTACGGGCGCGGATCGACGATCTCGTCGGGCGCGATGCCGGCGAAGCAGTCCGTGGTGGTGTTGCGGATGCAGTTGCCGCTCGTCTGGATGCCATGCATGTCCACCTCGGCCAGCGCGTCCATCACGTCCGCGCTGCGGTCGAGCGGAATCCAGTTGTACTGGACGTTCTGCCGGGTGGTCAGGTGGGCGTAGCCGCGGTCGTATTCCCGCGCGATGCGGGCGAGGCCCCGGATCTGACGGGACGTCAGGTCGCCATAGGGAACGGCCACGCGCAACATCGGCGCATGGCGCTGGATGTACCAGCCGTTCTGCAGCCGCAGGGGGCGGAACTCGTCGTCGCCAAGCGTGCCCGCCTGGTTGCGCTCGAGCTGGTCCCGATACTGGGCCGCTCGCTGCTTGACGAACTGGCGGTCGAAGGAGGTGTACTGGTACATCGTCTAGAAGTGCGTTGGTGTCAGGTGATGACCTTGAGGCCTGCGGTGACGAGCGAGATGCAGAGCAGGGCTCGCACCAGGCCGTCGGGCATTTTCTTCGTGAGCTGGGCTCCGATCCAGATGCCGGGCAGGGAGCCGACCAGCAGCGCGGCCAGCAGGCCCCAGTTCACATGCCCCATTGTCGCGTGTCCGATGCCCGCCACGAGCGTCAGCGGTACGGCATGTGCAATGTCGGTTCCCACCAGTCGCCTGGCATCGAGCCGCGGATACAGCAGAAGGATCAAGGTGGCGCCCACGGCGCCCGCCCCGATGGAGCTCAGCGTGACGAGCACCCCGAGCAGGACACCGGAGACGACCGTAAAGAACGGTTTGCGCGACGGCGGAATCCACCGCTCCAGCCGGAGGCCCACGCCATGCCAGACCCCGCGGAAGGCCACAGTCACCGCGGTGAGCAGCAAGGCGATGCCCAGCGAGAAGGTGAGGGCGCTTGCCCACCCCTTGGTGATGCCCGTGAAGTGCATCAATGCCAGCGTGGCCATGGCGGCCGGCAGGCTGCCCGCCAGAAGCAGCAGGGTGATGCGGCCGTCGACGTGCCCATGGCGCTGGTGCGCCACGGCACCCGACACCTTGGTGATCGCCGCGAACCAGAGGTCCGTACCGATCGCCACCGCCGGATTGAGCCGGAACACGGTGAGCAGCAGCGGCGTCATCAGTGAGCCGCCGCCCACGCCGGTCATCCCGACGATGGCGCCCACGCCGAACCCACTCAAGATTGCAATCGGATCCATCTGGTACTTTGTTCATCGCCAAGCCCGCCCACGGCATGCAGCAGCCCATGAACCAGTGGAGCAATGTAGCGAGCGCGCTTATGTCGAGGAAGTACTTTTTGGTTGATTGTTAATTCCTGTGGGGAATGAAGAGCCTGGACCCCGCCTTTTACAATCGCCCCATGATCCGATTCGTTACCCGCCATTGCCGTGCATGGCGATCCCTCGCTGCGCTCCTGCTTGCCATCTCGCTGGTCGCCTGCCAGACCGCACCGGTCGTGCCTCCGCCCGTGGAGCCGGCGGCGCCGGTGATTCCCGTGCCGGACCCTCTCGCCGTGCCGAAAGTGCCCAAGCCGCCCCGGATCGGCTTGGCGCTCGGCGGCGGTGCAGCTCGTGGCTTCGCCCACATCGGCATCATTCAGGTGCTGGAAGAAAACGGCATCAAGCCGGACCTCGTCGTCGGCACCTCGGCCGGCAGTTTGGTGGCGGCCCTCTATGCATCGGGCAAGGGCGGCGCCGCACTCGCTTCCACGGCGCAAACCATGGACGAATCGACGTTTGCCGACTGGGCCTTCCCGGGGCGCGGCCTGATCCGAGGTGAGGCGCTGGCCCGCTTCGTTCGGGACCAGACGGGCGGGCGCACCATCGAGGGCATGAAGCTGCCGCTGGGCATCGTGGCCACCGACCTCGACAGCGGGCAGCCCATCCTCTTCCAGCGCGGCGATCCGGGTGTCGCCGTCCGGGCGTCGAGTGCTGTGCCGGCCGTGTTCCAGCCGGTGCGGATCGGCGCTCGCGAGTACGTCGACGGTGGGCTCGTGTCGCCCGTGCCGGTGCGGTTCGCGCGGCAAATGGGTGCGGAGCTCATCATCGCGGTCGACATCTCGGCCGTGCCGGACGGCAACCCGACCAGCGACCCGATGCGCATGCTGCTGCAGACCTTCGCGATCATGGGACGCAGCATCAACCACTTCGAGCTTCGGGAGGCGGACGTCGTCATGCGGCCCAAGCTGGCCGGCGTGTCGGGGGCCGACTTCACCTCGCGCGCAAAGTCCATCCAGGCCGGGCGCGCGGCGGCCACGGCCGCCCTCGGTGACCTTCGCGCCCGGATCGCCGCCAAGACGCACTGACCGTCACCGTTCCGCCCAACGCGGTACAGCGGCCGGCATGGGCGGCGGCGGCGCCGCAGATCGCCGACGCGCTTCGCCGTCGTGCTGGTGGCGACGGATTCCATCGAGCGAAGGCGCAAGGCCCAAACAAAAAGGGCCCGGCGTTGCCGCCGGGCCCCAAGATACCGATCAGGTACCGAGAAGACAACCTTCAAAACACCCGCGAGGAGTCACCCGCGGCAATGGTGTGACAGGCCGCCTCGTGAAAAGTTCACTCTCGGCACCTTCAGCCCTCAGGCCGCGCGCTTGGGCTTGACCGTCGCGCTTTGGGAAGCCTTGACCGCGCTGGTGGTCATGGCCTGCAAGTTGGCTTCCGCGACATCGGCGGCCTGCTTGGCTGCCTTGTGCACGCTCTCGTAAGCGTTGTTGGCGGCGGCCACGGCCGACTTCACCAGGGCGACGGCGTTCTCGGTGCCGGCCGGCGCGTTCTTGACGGCGTTGTCGACGACGGACAGGAACTTCTGCTGGGCTTCGCTGGCTTGCACTTCGGCCGTCTTGCTCAGGTCGGCGTTCGTGGCGGCGGCGATGTCATAGAGGTGACGGCTGTAGGCAGCGGCTTTTTCGGCGGCGGGCTGCAGCAGGCTGGCTTGCAGAGCGAGCAGTTCCTGCGCGTCCTTGACCGACATGGCGGCCTTGGTCGTCTCGGCGACTTCGCCCAGCGCGGCCTTGGCCACTTGCAGGTTCAGTTCGACGAGCTTCTCGATGCCTTCGAATGCCTTGCCGGTGAGGCCGAAAAGGGTGTCGATGTTGGCCTTGTGAGCGGCAACCAGTTGTTCAGGGGTCAGCATGTTCAAAATCTCCATTGGTTCAGGGACTTGATACAGCCTTTGCTGCGCTGCACCATGACCGAAGTATTGCGCACTGCAGCGTGCATTTCAACCCCTAATTGCTGCGGCGCAGCACATTAGAGGCTGCGGTCTAATGGGCGCCTCGCAAACCGTCCCGCCCCATGTCTGAACGCCCCGCTCCCCAGCCTCGATCCGACTATCGCCAGTTCAGCACGCTGGACACCCGCTGGATGGACAACGACGCCTACGGTCACCTGAACAACGTCGTCTACTACAGCCTCTTCGACACGGCGGTGAACCGCTACCTCATCGAGGCCGGTGCGCTCGACATCCACCGGGGGGAGGTCATCGGCCTGGTGGTCGAGACGCACTGCAACTATTTCGCGCCGATCGAGTTTCCGCAGCGGGTGGACGCCGGCCTGCGGGTAGCCCATCGCGGCAGCTCGAGCGTGCGCTACGAGATCGGCCTGTTCGCCGCCGGGGAGCCGCTCACGGCGGCCCGCGGGCACTTCATTCACGTGTACGTCGACCGCGCGACGCGCCGGCCGACATCCCTTCCCGCCGCGCTCGTGCGCGCTCTCGAAGCCCTGGAAACGCCATGACCATTCGCCCCTCCGTCCTCGTGACCCGCGCCGTCTTCGACGATGTCCTCGAACGCCTCAGAGCCCATTTCGACGTCGAAACGAATGACCGCGACGAGGTGTATCCGCGTGCGGAACTCATCGCCCGGCTCGCCGGGAAGGACGGCGCCCTCACAACCGGCAGCGAGCGCATCGACGAGGAGGTGCTGGCCGCCAGCCCGCGCTTGCGTGTCGTGAGCAACATCGCCGTCGGCTACAACAACTTCGACATGGCCGCCTTCGACAAGCGGGGCGTGCTCGGCACCAATACGCCCGACGTGCTGACCGAAACCACGGCTGATTTCGGGTTCGCGCTGATGATGTCGGCAGCGCGCCGCATGGCCGAGTCGGAACACTTCCTGCGTCGCGGCGAATGGACCAAGTGGTCGCTGACCATGTTCGCCGGCACCGATGTCCACGGCGCCACGCTCGGCATCCTCGGCATGGGACGCATCGGGCAAGCCATCGCGAGGCGAGGGGCGCTCGGCTTCGGCATGCCCGTGATCTATCACAACCGCTCGCGGCTCGACCCGTCGATCGAAAAGGCGCTGAACGCCCGCTATGTCAGCAAGACCGAGCTGCTGCAGCAGGCCGACCACCTGGTGCTGGTGGTGCCGTACTCCCCGGCTTCGCACCATGCGATCGGTGCTCCCGAGCTCGGCCTGATGAAGCCGTCCGCCACCCTGACCAACATCGCGCGGGGCGGCGTGGTCGACGATGCGGCGCTCGCCCGGGCGTTGGCCGCCGGCCAGCTGGCGGCCGCGGGGCTGGACGTCTTCGAAGGCGAGCCGTCGGTCAATCCGGCCCTGCTGGGCCTTCCCAATGTGGTCCTGACACCGCACATCGCGAGCGCGACGCTGGCCACCCGGCGTGCCATGGCGCACCTGGCTTGCGACAACCTGATCGCCGGACTCGGCTGCGGACCCCATGCCGGACAGCCGCCGACGCCGATCAACCCGAGGGTGTTGTCACCCCGGCCGGACTGATACCGGGATCGTCCCGGCGCCGTTCAAACCAGCGCCGTGTCCATCACCATCATCAGACAGAAGCCGAGTGCGAGGCCCAGTGTGGCATCGGTCTCGTGGCCGTTGCGGTGCGATTCGGGAATCACCTCGTGGCTGACGGCGAAGAGCATCGCTCCGCCAGCGAGAGCCAATCCCCAGGGCAGGAGCGAACCGAAGGTGCCCACCGCCAATGCGGCGACTAGGGCGGCGGCGGGTTCCACGAGGCCTGACGCCATGCCCACGACGGCCGCCTTGCCGCGCCCGACCCCGGCACCGACCAGCGCCAAGGCGACCACGAGGCCCTCCGGTATGTCCTGGATGGCGATTCCCATGGCAAGGCCGCTCGCGCCAGGAGCGTGCGCCCCGGCCGCCACGCCAACGGCCATGCCTTCAGGAATGTTGTGAAGGACGATCGCGATCACGAAGAGGAACAGGCGGCCGGGCGACCGTCCTCGGGTGCTCTGCCCCGCGGCGTCGAAGTGGGCGTGCGGCCAGGCGCGGTCGAGCCAGAGCATGGCCAGCACGCCGCCGATCACGGCCGTACTGACCAACGCACCGGCTCCCCACTTCGTGTGGCCCAGGTCGCCGGCTGCCGAAAGCGCCGGGATGATGAGCGAGAAGGCCGTGGCCGCCAGCATCACCCCGGCCCCGAAGCCGAGCAGGGCGTCCGAGACGCGCTCCGGGATTCGTCGGGTGACGAGCACGGGCAGTGCTCCAAGCGCAGTGGCCAACGCGCCCAGCATGCCGCCCTCGAAGGCGCGGATCGCCTCCGGAGACAGGGCTTGGGTGAACCCGTCGAGCGCCTGCAGACCAAGGAGCGCGGCACCGAAGAGCACGACGATCGATCCCAGCACGCGACGGGGCGCGCGGGTGTCGAGGCGACGGACAGAGGCGATCAGTGTGGTCATCGTTGCTCCTTGGAACGGGTGCTTGGTCCATTCTCGATGCGAATCGTTCTCGTTTGTGGCGATTCTCGCTATGGGTGTCATAGCCGCGCCGCGCACGTCGGCTTTCTTGCTGGCAGACTGGCTTCATCGCAACCCTGGAGCCGCTGATGCACCGACTGCCTGCCCGCTACCTCGTGATGATCGACGCCGACGGCGCCCGCACGGCTCTGCTCTTCACCGAGCACCGCAAACCTGCAGGTGAGTTCGACGCGTCCTCGGAGGAGGTCTCCGTGATGATCAAGGGCCTGCGTCCGGAGCGCACGGCGGCCTCGGCGGAGTGGGATCAGGCGCTGGCCGGCAGCAGTCGCTCCGACCGGCTCGCCGCGGAGGTGTTCACGCTGGACGTCTGACAGGGGTCGCGGCGACGGGCAGTCCGGATGGGTCACAATGAGACCGTTTCCAACGCGGGCGATCCCTGTGCCGGGCGCGGCCGCGACGTCTTCAATCCGTCCCCCGGGAGATCCTTTGAGCTCGAACCTGCCGTCCCCCACCATCCTTGGCGAACCGCGCTGCTTGTGGGCCGCTGGCGCCACGCTGGGCGAAGGAACCCTGTGGTCCCCCAGCGAGCAAGCCCTCTACTGGGTCGACATCCTTGGTTGCACGCTCTACCGCTACGCACCGGCCAGCGGGGCCCGGGCACAGTGGCAGTTCGACGAGGAGATCTCGTCCCTTGCCGAGCGTCGCCATGCGCCCGGCTTGACCGTGACCTTGCGCAGCGGCTTTGCCCACTTCGACCCGGCCAGCGGCGCGCTCACGCGCCTGCATGACCCCGAAGCCGACCAGCCCGGCAACCGGTTCAATGACGGCAAGTGCGATGCGCTCGGCCGCTACTGGGCCGGCACCATGGATTTCGGCGCGACGCGACCCACCGGGGCGCTGTATCGCTTCGCGCCGGACGGCGGATGCGAGCGCATGGACACCGGCTACGCCGTATCGAACGGCCCGACCTGGTCGGCCGATGGCCGCACGCTGTTCTTCAACGATACCGTTCATCAGCGCGTCAACGCCTTCGACTTCGACCTGGCTTCGGGCACCCTTTCGAACAAGCGCCTGTGGCTGAAGCTTGCTTCCGGTGACGGGTACCCGGACGGCATGACCACCGACGCAGCCGGTCGGCTGTGGATCTGCCATTGGGGCGGCGCTTGCGTGACGTGCCACGATCCGCAGACGGGCGAGGAACTGGCCCGGGTGAAACTGCCGACGGCCCACATCACCAACGTGGCCTTCGGTGGCGAGGACATGCGCACCCTGTTCATCACCAGCGCACGCTACGAACTGAGTGCCGAGCAGCTCGCAGCCCAACCCTTGGCGGGCTCCCTGTTCGCTGTGCAGACCGACAGTCCGGGCGTCGCGGCGCATCAATTCGCCGGCTGAGCGGCCGGTCTCCGTGCGCTCGCTCGGGAAGGATGCACGCTATGGCCGGCCGTTCGGTGCACCGAACGGCCAAGGGCCGGGGAGACCTGCGAAAATGGCGGGTTCGACGACGGAAACCCATGCACGACTCTTCCTCCCGCGCGCCCGCCAGCCCTTCGATGCATCGCCTCAGTGTCGCCCCGATGCTCGACTGGACCGATCGGCATTGCCGCTATTTCCACCGGCAGCTGACGCGCCACGCACTCCTCTACACCGAGATGGTGACGACGGGCGCGCTCATTCACGGCAACCAGGCGCGCCACCTCGACTTCGATGCGGAAGAGCATCCGGTGGCCTTGCAGCTCGGCGGCAGCGAGCCAGCGGATCTGGCGCACTGCGCACGGCTGGCCGAGCGATGGGGCTATGACGAAGTCAACCTGAACTGCGGTTGTCCCAGCGAACGCGTGCAGCGCGGTGCCTTCGGCGCCTGCCTGATGGCCGAGCCGACCCTGGTGGCCGATGGCGTCAAGGCGATGCGTGACGCGGTGTCGATCCCGGTGACGGTGAAGCACCGGATCGGCATCGACCGCACGGAGGACTACGCCTTCGTGCGCGACTTCGTCGGCACCGTCGCGGAGGCCGGCTGCAACACCTTCATCGTGCACGCCCGCAACGCCTGGCTCAAGGGGCTCAGCCCCAAGGAGAACCGCGAGGTCCCGCCGCTGCGCTACGAGTTCGCCTACCGCCTCAAACACGATTTCCCCCTACTCACGATCGTCATCAACGGCGGGGTGACCACGAACGAACAGATCGCGGCGCACCTGGAGCAGGTGGACGGCGTGATGGTGGGCCGCGAGGCGTATCACAACCCATGGTTGATGCAGGCGTGGGATGCCCGCTTCTTTGGCGATGCCGAGAGCGAACTCACCCGCGAGGTGGTCGAGGACGCCATGCTCGAGTACATGGAGCGGGTGGCCGCCACCGGAGAGCCGTGGCAACACGTGTCCCGCCACATGCTCGGTCTCTGGAACGGCCTGCCCGGGGCGCGCCGCAGGCGCCAACTGTGGTCCGATCCGGTGCACCGCGCGGCAGGGCCGCGGGGCATCGCGGCCATGTCGCGCGGGCCCTTGACGGTCTAGCCGGTCGGGTTTCCCGCGGCATCCCCTTCAATCCGGAACCACGTCGTCTTGAGGTCGGTGTACTTGTCGAACGCGTGAAGTGACTTGTCACGGCCGTTGCCGCTCTGCTTCACGCCGCCGAAGGGCACCGTGATGTCGTCCTCGTCGTACTGGTTCACATGAACGGTGCCGGCACGCAGGGCGCGAGCCACACGGTGCGCGCGGTCGATGTGGCTCGTCCACACACTGGCCTGCAACCCGTAGGGGCTGTCGTTGGCGATCGCGATGGCGTCACGCTCGGTGTTGAACCGAATGACGCCGAGCACGGGCCCGAAGATCTCTTCCCGCGCGATGCGCATGTGGTTCTCGACCCCGTCGAACACGGTCGGCTCCACGAAGCAGCCACCACTGTCCACCCTTGCGGCATGGCCGCCCGCCAGCAGTCGTGCGCCCTCGTCCTCGCCAGCCTGCACATAGCTCAGCACCGTCTCCAGTTGTGAACGGTCGACGATGGCGCCCATCTCCGTCGCCGTGTCCAACGGATCGCCCGGTTGGAAAGAAGGCGCCTGGCGCACGACCTCGGCAGTGAATTCGGCAGCGACGCTTTCGTGGACGAGCACGCGCGTCGGGGCATTGCAGGACTCGCCCTGATTAAAGAACACGGAGGCGGCCACGGTACGGGCCGCCCGTGGCAGGTCGTCGGAGTCGGGGAAGACGACGAAGGCGGACTTGCCGCCCAGTTCGTTGAAGACGCGCTTGAGGTTGCTGCGTCCGGCGTATTCGAGCATCCTGCGGCCCACGCGAGTGGAGCCCGTGAAGCCGAGTGCGTCCACGTCCATGTGCAGCGCGAGCGCCTCACCCGCTTCAGTGCCGTGACCCGGGACCACGTTGAACACGCCCTCCGGCAGGCCGGCTTCCATCGCGAGTTCGGCCAGGCGCAGCGCGCTCAGCGGAGACTTCTCGCTCGGCTTGAGGACGACGCTGTTCCCCGCCGCCAAGGCCGGCCCCAGCTTCCAGGCCGACATGATCATCGGGTAGTTCCACGGAACGATGGCGGCCACGACGCCCACGGGCTCGCGCGTGATCAAGGCCACCGCGTCCGGACCGGTCGGCGCAATTTCCCCATAGACCTTGTCCACCGCTTCCGCATACCAGGCGATGCACCGGGCGGTGGCCGGTACGTCGACGCCGAGGCTGTGGCGAATGGGTTTGCCCATGTCGAGGGTTTCCGTGAGCGCCAGTTCGTCACCCGCGCCCAGGATGCCTTCTGCAAAGCGCTGCAGCACGCGCTTGCGGGCCGCGGGCGACTGGCGCGCCCATCGGCCGTCCTCGAAGGCGGCCCGCGCGGCCTGCACGGCAAGGTCGACGTCCGCGGCCTGACAGCGGGCCACTTGCGTGAGCACCCGCCCATTGAGCGGTGACGTGCAATCGAAGGTGCCGCCGTCGCGTGCTGCGACCCGGCGCCCACCGATGAAGGCGCGACCGTCGTGGCCCTGGAGCGCTGCGCGTGCGTGCCAGTCGATGGCGATGTCGTTCATGGCAAGGTCCTCCTCAAAGCCAGCCGCGGCCCTGCAGATCGCCGAGCGTGAGATCGAGACACCGGCGGATCAGCGCGCCCATCTCGTCGAGTTGATCGATGGTCATCACCAAGGGGGGCGCGACGATCATCCGGTCGCCCACGGCGCGCATGACCAGACCGTTGGCGAAGCAATGCGCCCGGCACACCATGCCCACCTCGTGCCGCGAGGGAAAGCGTTCATCGGTGGCCTTGTCGCGAACCAGGTGGAGAGCGCCCATCATTCCGCAGGTCTGCACCTCGCCCACCAGCGGATGGTCGGCCAGTTCGCCGAAGTGCCAGGCGAGGTGAGGGCCGAGCTCGTCGCGCACGCGTTCGACGATGCCCTCGCGCTGCAGCAGGCGGATGTTGGCGATGCCGACGGCGCAGCCCACCGGGTGGCCCGAGTAGGTGTAGCCGTGCTGGAACTCGCCGCCCTGGTCGATCATGACGCGCGCGATGCGCTCGCCGACCATGACGCCGCCGAGCGGGATGTAGCCCGAGGTCACGCCCTTGGCAAACGTCATCAGGTCCGGGCGGAAACCGAAGGTTTCGCAACCGAACCAGTTGCCCGTTCTCCCGAAGCCGCAGATCACCTCGTCGGAGACGAGCAGGATGCCGTGCCGGTCGCAGATGCGCTGCACCTCGGGCCAGTAGGTGGCGGGGGGAACGATGACCCCGCCGGCGCCCTGCACTGGCTCCCCGATGAAGGCGGCCACCTTGTCCGGACCGAGCGCCTGGATCTTGTCCTCGAGCCAACGCGCGGCCATCAGGCCGAACTCGTCGCGCGTGTAGCCCTGGCCATGGTCGAACCAGAACGGTTGCTCGATGTGGGCGATGCCCGGAATGGGCAGGCCGCCCTGCTCGTGCATGCCCCACATGCCGCCCAGTGACGCGCCCGCCATGGTGGAGCCGTGATACGCATTGTGTCGACTGATGATGATCTGCCGTTCGGGCTGCCCCATGAGGTCCCAGTAGCGGCGGACCAGGCGCACCACCGTGTCGTTGCCTTCGGATCCCGAGCCCGAGAAGAACACGTGGTTGAACTGCGGTGGCGTGACTTCCGCGAGCAGTTCGGCCAGTTCGATGGCCGGTTGGGTGGTCGTCTGGAAGAAGGAGTTGTAGAACGGCAGCGTTTCCAGCTGGTGCGTCGCAGCCTGCACGAGTTCCTTGCGGCCGTAGCCCACGTTGACACACCACAGTCCGGACATGCCGTCGAGGATGCGATGGCCTTCGCTGTCCCACAGGTAGATGTTGTCGCCGCGCACGATGATGCGGGAGCCGCGCTCGGCCAGCGACTTGAAGTCGGTGAAGGGGTGCAGGTGGTGAGCAGCGTCCGCTGCCTGCCATTGCCGGGTGGTTCTCGTCATGGGGTTGCTCCGGTCAGACATGCAGCAGCAGGTGTTCCCGCTCCCAGGGCGAGATGACCTGCATGAACTCGTTGTGCTCGATCTCCTTGACCTCCGAGTACACCGTGATGAAGTCCCGGCCGAGCACCTCGTGCAGGTCGGTCTCGTCCGCGAGCCACCCCAGCGCTTCACTCAGCGAGCGGGGCAGCTGGTATTCGGAGAGATAGGCGTCGCCGCGGCATTCAGCCGAGGGCTCGATCCGGTTCTTGATGCCGAGATAACCGCAGGCGAGCGTGGCGGCCAGGGCGACGTACGGGTTGGCATCGGCACCGATGACGCGGTTCTCGATGCGGCGCGCCGCCGGCGTGGCCACTGGGGAGCGGATGCCGACGGTCCGGTTGTCCGTGCCCCACTGGATGTTGATGGGGGCGGCGGTGGAGCGCGCCAGCCGCCGGTAGGAGTTCACATAGGGCGCAAAGAGCGCCATGGCCGCAGGCGTGTATTTCTGGAGGCCACCGATGTACCAGTAGAACTCCTGAGAAGGTGATCCGTCGGCGTTGCTGAAGAGGTTGCGCCCCGTCCTGGTGTCGATCACGCTCTGATGCACATGCATGGCACTGCCCGGCTCGTGGGCCATGGGCTTGGCCATGAACGTGGCGTACATCTCGTGCCGAAGCGCCGCCTCGCGGATGGTCCGCTTGAAGAAGAAGACCTCGTCCGCGAGGCCGAGCGGGTGGTCGTGGAAGAAGTTGATCTCCATCTGGCCCGCGCCCACCTCGTGGATCAGCGTGTCGACGTTGAGCTCCATCTTCTGGCAGTAGTCGTAGATGTCCTCGAACAGTGGGTCGAACTCGTTGACCGCGTCGATCGAATAGGCCTGCCGCGAGGTCTCGGCCCGGCCGCTCCGGCCGCGTGGGGGACGCAGCGGCTGGTTCGGATCGGTGCTGCGCTCGATGAGGTAGAACTCCAGTTCGGGTGCGACCACCGGCGACCACCCCTCGGCGTCGAAGAGCTCGCACACGTGACGCAGCACGGAGCGCGGCGCATAGGGAATGAGCGTGCCGTGTCGGTCGAAGCAATCGTGAATCACCTGCGCCGTCGGGTCGGTGGCCCACGGCACGATGCGAACCGTGCTCGGGTCGGGGCGCAGGTGCATGTCCCGGTCGGTGGCGTGGATCACGTCGTAGTACGGGCCGGCGGAAGGAAATTCCCCGGTGACGCCGATCGCCACGATGGCCTCGGGAAGCCGCATGCCGCGGTCCTCGGTGAATTTCTCGCGTGGAAGAATCTTGCCCCGGGCGACGCCCGTGAGGTCGGGCACGAGGCACTCGATCTCGGTCACGTGGCGATCATTGAGCCACTGCTCGAGGTCGCTGAAGGAGAAGCTGTTGTCGTGGGCCACCATGGTTCACCTGTTGTCGTTCGTGGACCGGGGAGCCGTCCCCGGTTGCATTCGGCCGAGACAGGTGACGCTAGCGGTCGGGGACGGGCTGGTGGCGACGGTCGTGATAGGCGCGACAGGCGTCGCCGAAGGCCTCGAAAAGCTTGCGGGAGATGGGGTTCTGCGCGGCCTGCCATTCGGGGTGCCATTGCACGCACAGGTTGAAGGTGTCGCCAGGCAGCGAAAACGCCTCGATCAGTCCGTCAGGTGCGCGCGCCTCGACGCGAAGCCCGGGTGCAAGGCGGTTGACGCCCTGCCCGTGGACCGAATTCACGCGGAACCCACCCACCTGGACGATGGATTCGAGGCGGCCGCCGGGGATCACTTCGACCTCGTGGGCGAAGTCGTACTGGATCTCTGCAGGCCCGTCCACCTGGCCGCGGTGGTCGTGCTGGCCGGGGACCTCCTGTACGGCCTGGTAGAGGCTCCCGCCCAATGCGACGTTGGCCTCCTGGAAGCCGCGGCAGATGGCGAACAAGGGAATGCCCCGGGCGAGGGCACGGGGAATCAGCGGAAGGGTCCAGCCGTCCCGGACCGGGTCGAGCGGCAGGCTCTCGTCGTGCACCGTTTCACCGAAGTGGCTGGGGTGAACGTTCGAGGGCGAACCGGTCAGCAGGACGCCGTCGGCCATGTCGAGCAGGGAATCGATTTCCTCCACGCCCACGGAGGGCACGACCAGCGCAATCGCGCCGGCGAGCCGGGCGGCATCGACATACTTCTGCCCGGCAACGAAGAAGGGGTGGTAGCCCAGCATCCGGCTGCACGCCGGGATCAGCACGAGGGGCTTGCGTCGGCCCGTGAGGGCCAGGGAGTGGGGAAGGGGGGCTTTCATTGGGCTTGCTGTGACGCCGTTATTGGCGGTGCCACGTTGGGCTTGCTGTTCACCGAGTCATGCAACCAGTGTGCCGACCTCATTGCATAAGTCAAATCACGCTGTCGATCTGATTGCCTGGCTCAGGGTCTTGAAGATCCTCTCGATGTGCTCCGGCTCGATGATCAGCGGCGGCGACAGCGCCACGGTGTCGCCCGTGGTGCGCACCAGTACGCCGTCCTCCCAGCACTTCAGGAAGACCTGGAAGGCGCGCTGACCCGGTTGCCCGGGAATCGGTCGCAACTCGATGCCGGCCACGAGGCCGAGCGTGCGCACGTCCACCACATTGGGCAGTTCGCGCATCGCGTGCGCCGCGGCGCCGAAGGGTTCCGACAGCGCCGAGCCACGCGTGAGCAGGCCCTCCTCGGCGTAGGTGTCCAGCGTGGCGATCGCCGCGGCGCACGCCAGCGGGTGCCCGGAGTAGGTATAGCCGTGGAAGAACTCGATCATGTGCTCCGGGCCGCTCATGAAGGTGTCGTACACCTCCTGGCGAGCCAGCACCGCGCCCATCGGCACGCAGCCGTTGGTGAGTCCCTTGGCAAGGGTCATCAGGTCGGGCGTGACGCCGAAGCGGGTCGCCGCGAAGGGGGCGCCCAGGCGACCGAATCCGGTGATGACTTCGTCGAAGATGAGGAGGATGCCGTGCCGGTCGCAGATGGCGCGCAAGCGCTCGAGGTACCCCTTCGGCGGCAGCAGCACGCCGGTCGAGCCGGCGACGGGTTCCACGATGACGGCCGCGATGGTCGAGGCGTCGTGCAGGGCGACCAGCCGCTCGAGGTCGTCCGCCAGTTCTGCCCCGTGTTCGGGCTGTCCCATGGAGAAGAGGTTGCGCGGATCGTGCGTGTGGCGCAGGTGGTCGACGCCGGCGAGCAGCGTGCCGAACATTTTGCGGTTGGCGACGATGCCGCCCACGGAGATGCCGCCGAAGTTGACGCCGTGGTAGCCGCGCTCACGGCCGATGAGGCGGGTTCGCTGGCCCTCGCCGCGGGCCCGGTGGTAGGCGATGGCGATCTTGAGCGCCGTCTCCACCGATTCAGAGCCGGAGTTGGTATAGAACACCTTGTCCAGGCCGGGGGGTGCAATGCCCACCAGGCGCTCGGCCAGTTCGAACGCCTTGGGGTGGGCCATGTTGAACGGGGGCGCAAAGTCGAGTTCGGCCGCCTGCTCCTGGATGGCCTTCACGATGCGTGGCCGCGCGTGGCCCGCGTTCACGCACCAGAGTCCGGCAATGCCGTCGAGCACCTCGCGCCCTTCGGGCGTCCAGAAGCGCATGCCTTCGGCGCGGTCGATCAGCCGCGGCGCCTGCTTGAACTGCCGGTTGGCGGTGAAGGGCATCCAGTACGCATCGAGGGCCGCCTGGGTGAGGGGGTTCGTCGTCATCGGGTTCTCTCCTGGAGTCAGGGAGTACCAGTCTAGGCGCAGGAAACCAAGCAGGCTTGCCTGCGCTCAATGCCCGTCAGCGGGGCCCTGACCGGATTCCACATGCAGAAACAACCATTTCACTTCATGAAATCAGCGGCTGTTGCGGTGCGTCATTTTTTGCCTGATGGTGAGTTCGCATTTCGCATACAGAAAACATTCTTCTAAGTCATTGTTTTTGCTCATAGTTGCTTATGGTCTTATATAAGACATAAGTCTTCCGTCTTCCCTGCATCTTCTCTATGCTTGAGGCACTGGATTGCTCTTCATCTGTCTTTGCCACCTCTGGAGGTCTTCATGACGAATCTGACTCGCGAACAACAAATCGCTGCCCTCGAAAAAGACTGGGCCGAAAATCCCCGCTGGAAGGGCATCAAGCGCGGCTACACCGCCGCCGACGTGGTTCGCCTGCGCGGTTCTCTCCAAGTCGAGCACACGCTGGCCAAGCGCGGCGCTGAAAAGCTCTGGAACCTGATCAACACCGAGCCCTTCGTCAACTCGCTCGGCGCCCTGACCGGCAACCAGGCCATGCAGCAAGTCAAGGCCGGCCTGAAGGCCATCTACCTGTCCGGCTGGCAAGTTGCAGGCGACGCCAACAGCAATGGCGAGATGTACCCGGACCAGTCCCTGTACTCGGTGGACTCGGTGCCCAAGGTCGTCAAGCGCATCAATGCCACCTTCGCCCGTGCTGACCAGATCCAGTGGTCCGAAGGCAAGAACGACATCGACTACTTCGCCCCCATCGTCGCCGACGCGGAAGCCGGCTTCGGCGGCGTGCTGAACGCCTTCGAACTGATGAAGTCGATGATCGACGCCGGCGCCGCTGGCGTCCACTTCGAAGACCAACTTGCCTCGGCCAAGAAGTGCGGCCACATGGGCGGCAAGGTGCTGGTGCCGACGCGTGAAGCCGTTGCCAAGCTCGTCGCTGCCCGTCTGGCAGCCGACGTGTCCGGCGTGCCGACCGTGCTGCTGGCCCGTACCGACGCAGAAGCCGGTGACCTCGTCACCACCGACGTGGACGACAACGACAAGCCGTTCCTGACGGGCGAGCGCACTGTCGAAGGCTTCTTCCGCACCCGCAACGGCCTCGAGCAAGCCATCAGCCGCGGCCTGGCCTACGCACCGTATGCCGACCTGATCTGGTGCGAAACCGGCAAGCCGGACCTGGCATTCGCCAAGGCGTTCGCCGACGCGATCCACGCCAAGTTCCCGGGCAAGCTGCTGTCGTACAACTGCTCGCCGTCGTTCAACTGGAAGAAGAACCTCGACGACGCCACGATCGCCAAGTTCCAGCGCGAGCTGGGCGCCATGGGTTACAAGTACCAGTTCATCACGCTGGCCGGCTTCCACAGCCTGAACTACTCGATGTTCGATCTGGCCTACGGCTACGCTCGCAACAACATGAGCGCGTTCGTCGAGCTGCAGGAAAAGGAATTCGCCGCTGCCGAGAAGGGCTTCACCGCCGTCAAGCACCAGCGCGAAGTGGGCACGGGTTACTTCGATGCCGTGACGACGACGATCGAGCGCGACGCGTCCACCGCTGCACTGAAGGGTTCGACCGAAGACGAACAGTTCTTCGACAACCACTGATCCTCACGAGGGACCGCGCGGTCGACAGGCCGCGCGTGCGAGGAGACAGGGCCCGGGGCAACAGCCGCCGGGCCTTTTTCATGGGCGCGCCGCCGAGTCACATCGACGCGGCCAGCATCTCGCGGTAGTCGTCACGGCTGGCCAGGCGTGGATTGGTCTTGTGGCAGTGGTCGGCCATCGCGCCATCGATCACGCGTTCGAACACGCCGGGCGTCACCCCCATCTCCGCCAGGCCGGTCGGCAAGCCGAGCCGGGCGTTCAATGACTGGATGGCTTCAGCGACGGCGTGCCCCGCCGCGTCGCAGGAGTCGAGTCCGATCGCGCGCGCGATGCGCTGGAGTCGGCGCTCCTTCACCATCGACTCGGCTGGCGCGTTGAAGCGAATGACGGCCGGCAGGAAGACGGCGTTGAGCGTGCCGTGGTGCAGCCGAGGGTCGACGCCGCCCAGGCTGTGGCTGAGCGAATGCACGCACCCGAGACCTTTCTGAAAAGCGAGGGCGCCTTGCAGGCTGGCGCTCATCATGTTCCACCGGGCCTCGCGGTCCTGGCCGTCACGGGTGGCGCGTTCGATGTGGGCCCAGCCCCGTTCCAGGCCGTCGAGGGCGATGCCATCGGCCGGCGGATTGGCCGCGGCCGACATGAAGGTCTCCAGGCAGTGGGCCAGCGCATCCATGCCCGTCGCCGCCGTGAGCGAGGGCGGCAGGCCGAGCGTCAGTTCCGGGTCGCAGATGGCGGCGCGCGGCATCAGCAGCCAGTTGTGGAATCCGAGCTTGCGACCATCGTCGACGATGACGATGGCACCTCGGGCCACTTCGCTGCCGGTGCCGGCCGTGGTCGGCACGGCGATGACCGGTGCCACCGCATCGGTGATCCGCGGGCTACCACCTTCGATGGTCGCGTATGTCTTGAGCGGCCCGGGATGCGTGGCCGCGATGGCCACGCCCTTGGCCAGGTCCATGCTGGAGCCACCCCCGACGGCCACCAGTCCGTCGCAGCCGTGCGCGCGGTAGACCTCCACCGCCGCGCGGACGGCGGCTTCCGTCGGGTTGGACGGTGTGTCGTCGAACACGGCGTGGGGCAGGGCGCCGAGCGCGCGCAGGGCCGGTTCGAGCACGCCGGCCGCCCGCACACCGCGGTCCGTCACGACCAGCGGTCGGCGGATGCCGGCCCGCTCGCACTCCTCGGGCAGCAGGCGGATCGCACCGAAATCGAGCTGGATCTGGGTCAGGTAAAGAATGGTGGCCATGGCTTGCATCAGCAGGGAATGGAACAGCAAGTATGCTCTGCCTCACGTCAGCTGCAGCCCCAGCAGAACCCTGTGCCTCCCGCCTCCCGCCCCGATCCCCTGACCTCCACCATGCGAGGTCTGCTCGACCGCATCCAGCGCGCCGGCCAGCCTCCCTTCCACACCTTGTCCGTGGCCGAGGCCCGGGCGATCTATGCGCGTGGCGCCGAGGTGCTCGATCTGCCTCGCGCGCCCCTTGCCCGCATCGAGGACGTCGACGTTCCCGGCGGCGACGGTGCCATGCTTCGCGCCCGCTTGTACGCACCGTCCCTCGCCAGGCTCCCCGTGCTCCTTTACCTCCATGGCGGGGGCTTCACGATCGGCAGCATCGAGACGCACGACAGCCTGTGCCGCCAACTCGCCCACCGCAGCGGTGCGGCCGTGGTGTCACTCGACTATCGCCTCGCACCCGAGCACCCGTTTCCCGCGGCGGTGGACGACAGCTGGCTGGCCCTGCGTTGGCTGGCCGACCGAGGCGGGGCAGCGCTCGGTCTTGACGCGAGCCGCCTAGCCGTCGGCGGCGACAGCGCTGGTGGCACCTTGGCCGCCGTTTCCGCTCTCCTGGCGCGCGACGCGGGCCTGCCCCTGCGCCTGCAGCTGCTCATCACGCCAGGCACCGCAACCGGTCCCGCATTCCCGTCGCGCCGCGAGTTCGCCCGCGGCTTCCTGCTCGACGCACCGACCATCGACTGGTTCTTTGCCAACTACATTGCACCCGCAGCCCGCAGCGACTGGCGATTCGCGCCCCTGGAGGCCGAGGACGTGGAGGGTGTTGCGCCGGCGTGCCTCGTGCTCGCGGAATGTGATCCACTCGTGGATGAAGGCGTCGCCTACGCAGACCGGCTGCGCATGGCCGGCGTGCCGGTCGAGCTGGACATCCACCGCGGCGTGACCCACGACTTCATCAAGATGGGCCGCGCCTTGCGCGAGGCCTCTACGGCGCAGGCGATTGCAGCCGGCGCATTGCAACGGGCTTTCGAGACACCATGAAGCGAAGCGATTTCCGATTTTCCGAGCGACTGAGGGTCCGATGGGCCGAGGTCGACATGCAGAAGGTCGTCTTCAACGGCCACTACCTGATGTACATCGACACCGCGGTCTCAGGCTACTGGCGCGCCATGGCGGCGCCGTACGAAGACACGCTCAAGTACCTGGGCGGTGACCTCTTCGTGCGCAAGTCCACGCTCGAGTACCAGGGTTCGGCCCGGTTCGACGACGTGCTGGACATCGGCGTGCGCTGCGGCCGCATCGGCAACTCGTCGATGGTCTTCAATGCGGCGGTGTTCCGGCAGGATGAACCGCTGGTCACGGGCGAACTGGTGTACGTGTTCGCCGACCCTGCGGCCCAGGCGCCTCTGCCCGTGCCGCAACAGTTGCGCGAGTTGCTCCAGAACTTCGAAGCGGGCCGACCGATGACCACGGTGCGGGTTGGCGAATGGGCCGAGCTCGGCGAGGATGCCCGGGCGATCCGCTCGAAGGTCTTCATCGAGGAGCAAGGCATCCCGGCCGAGATGGAATGGGATGACGCCGATGCCGCCTGCGTGCATGCGGTGGCGTACAACCATTTCGGCGCGCCGCTCGCGACCGGCCGGCTCCTGGAGCACGTGCCCGGTGTCGCGAAGATCGGGCGCATGGCGGTCACCCAGGCGATGCGGGGCAGCGGGGTGGGGCGCGGCGTGCTGGACGCCCTCATGAAGGCCGCTCGCGAACGCGGCTACCGGGAGGCCGTGCTGCACGCCCAGTTGTCGGCGGCGCCGTTCTACATGCGGACCGGCTTCATCACCCGCGGATCCGTCTTCGACGAAGTCGGCATTCCGCACGTCGAGATGGTGTGCGCCCTTTGATCAGGCGGCGCGTCGCCGCCGGGTCGGGTCGGGCTTGAGCAGCGTGCGCACGCGAGTGCGCCGCAGCGGCATCTCGAGGGTCTGCGCTTCGTCGGTCGTCTCGAGCACGGCTTCCTGGGCGCTTGCGTTCACCGGTGGTGCCTCGGTGTAGCGGGGCGGCCAATCCTTGAGGAGCGAGCGGCGCAGCAAAGCCATGCCACCGGCGGGCGTGAAGGTGCGCTCCAGCACGTGCGTCACCAGCCGCTTGTTCACGCGTTCGGTGATGACCAGGGTGGAGCAGCGCGTGCCATAGGCCTGGTCCGCCGTGCGGATGAAGGTGGACGACAAGGTCCGTTCCCAGTCCAGCGGCACGCCGGTGCTGGGCAGCTCCTCGTCGGGAAAGACGGAGCGGTCGGCGAGTGCCTCGAAGAGCCGGCCCGCCAGCGCATCCACCGTCTCGCTGCCGGTCAGGGCTTCGAGCGTCGCTTCTTTCAGCTGCGTCACCTTGGGCCAGGGGCTGTCAAGCGTGCCGTTGGACAGGCCGTACAGGCCGCGCTCCAGCCGGGACGGATGCGTGTGCTGGTTGCTGGCGAAGAAGCAGTCGCCGCGCTGGAAGTCGGCCGCGATCAGATTGAACCCGTTGTAGCCACTCAGGGCGGTGCGCATCCAGAAGCGATCGGTTGCGTCGTCACCCGCAAGCCAGCGCTGGACGATCTCGCCGCGCGACGGTGCATCGGGGTCCCGGCGTGCGGCGGGTGCTCGCACGTTGGTGACGAGGGCGAGGCGGCCCGCCGCGGTCAGCCCGAGCCAGGTGCCGCCGGCTTCGAGATCACGGCCGCCCAGGATGTCGGGCAGGCCCGGTCCCGGCGACCACCACGACAAGCGCGCGGCCGGGCGGTTGAAGAACTCATCACGGTTCGTTGCGATGACCAGCGGGAAACGCCGCGACTGGTCGATCGCGAGGGTCACGAGGCACATGCGCGGAACACCTCCACATGGCGGGCGGCGCCCGTCAACGCGCCGGCCGTCGCGGCCAGGCGTGCGATGTCTTGTTCGATCGCCTCGGACACCCCTTCAGGGTGCGCGGGCCGGGCGTAGGTTTCCATCCAGGTCTGCCATCCATCAACCGTTTCAGGGCGGCGCAGCAGTCGCGTGACGAGGCCAGGATGAAGGGCCGCGAGACGCTGCTGAAACGCGAGCACCTGCGCCTGCAACGCGGACGCGTCGGCAGGCTTCGCTCGATAGTAGATGAACAACTCTCGCGCGGCGGTCATGGCGGGCACCCGGGGATGTGAACTATCAACGCGGATCACCGGCTTATTTGCCGGCGCGCCGCATTGTCGCCGCCACCCGTGCAACTCGTCACGGTGCGGGTCTCCCGGCCCGGGCAGTGGCTTCAGGCTGTGCGCCGCAGTGCGTGGGCCACGCTGCGCCCCGTCCGCCAGGCGCCGGCCTTCAAGCCGTCGCGCCAACGCGCCGTTCCCACGCCGGCAGGCTGCAGCTTCAGGCGCTCGCGGAGATGGTGGTTGAACACCATCGCGTCGGTCAGCAGGCGGGTCTCGTCGGTCTGGAAGAACAGCGACAGGGAGATCGACACGTCCTCCGGCCCGTTGCGGACGTGGTGGCCGGCGATGAAAGGGATGTGGAGTGCATCGCCCGGCTTGAACTGGAACGTGGTCGCCAGCGCCTGGGTCTCGGGCCGCCACAGCGGACGGTGGCGGCCACGCGATACATGGCTCTCGCGTTCGACGACCGTCATCACGCGCGGATCCCATTGCGGAAAGACGGAGATCTCCTTGCTCCCCTGGAACTGCATCAGGAAGTTCGTCGCGCGGTCGATGTGGAACGGCGTGACGCTGTTCGGGGACGACAGGAAGAGGTACATCTTGGGCTCATGCGCTCGGCCGCCGTCGCGGCGACCCAGCACGCCGTTGACGTCCTCGACCAGCTCGCGAAACAGCGGATGGAAGGACTCGTCCTCCTGAGGCTCGCGGATCATGATGTAGGAGTTCGACGTGCGCAGCGTCGCGATCGTCTCCTCGATGCACATGCCGTTGCCATGTTCCTCTTGGGCGCGCTCGAAGTTGTCGCTGGTCTGCAGCCGACCGCTCGAGTAGTGCACCTGCCGCTCCGGCAGCGCCGGGATCATCCGCCCCAGGTTCTCCATCGAGAGCGCCGGATGGCCGAGCAGCTGGTGGGTGAAGAGAAACGGTTCCCGGTCGAACAGTTCAGGTCGGACGTCGTTGGCGAAACAGCGCTGGGTTGGGCTCACGAAGTACGGCTCGGAGTGGCGGATGGGGGCGGAGTGTGCAGGATGCGACACAATTTCGAAGCCGCGCATTCGTGGGGTGCCAAGGCCGGTTCACCGCACCGATCCGTGAACCAGTCCACGGTCAGTGGAGTGCTGGCCGTGGCGCCCCCGGGTTTGGGGGGCGTCCGCCGAAGACAGTCGGGTGCATCCGCGGGCGGGATGACGTTCGCCTCAAGGCGCTCGGGGCCGCCGACCTGGCCGCCCCCAGGCTCCGCGGCAACGCGATGGATTTCGAAGCCGGATCAGTCCGCCGCTTCGGTCGTCACCTCGTAAGGCATGTCCGTGGCGGACAGCATCGGTCCATCGGCGGCGCCCAGGTGCAGGCTGCCGTCGCCCATCGCGGCCAACTTCATCTCGGCCAGCAGGGCGCTCCCGCCGGCCGGGTCGGGCAGGGCAGCGGCATTGACCACCATGCCGGCCGGCTGGCCCGGGTCGGCGCTGTGGAAGATCTCCTGTCCAGGGCGGACGGGCGCGCCGGCAAGGAACAGGTATGTCCGCCGCTTGATGGTGCCGCGGTACTGGCTGCGCGCCACGACCTCCTGGCCGGGGTAGCAGCCCTTCTTGAAATCGACGCCGCCCAGCAACTCGTAGTTGAGCATCTGAGGCACGAACTGGTCGACCGTGGGGGCCTCGATCACCGCGATGCCGCTCTGCACTTCGCCCCAGCGCCAGGCTGCCGTGGACAGCGGCGGGAGCTCGGGCGTCGCGACACCTGCGGGCGCCACCCACAGGTAGCGGGTCGCGCCTGCAACGTCGGGCAGACGCACCACGCTTGCGCCATCGCGTTCCGTGCGGCCCCAGATCGTTTGCGGCGCCGCGTCGGCGAGCCAGGTCGAGGCGCTGGGCCCGGCCAACCCACGCAGCTGCACATCCGGTGTGGCGTCGCTCAACTTGCACTTCGCGCGCAGCACGAACATTGAAAGCCGCTTGAGCGTGGCCGGCAGCACGTCGGCGCTGCACAGGAGCATCACCTCGTCCGGCGAGTTCTTCCACAGCACGAAGCTGGCGAGCAGCCGGCCCTTCGGGGAGCAGTAGCCCGCCAACCGGGCGCGCTGCGTGTCGAGGAGGGCCAGGTCGTTGGTGAGTTGCCCGTGCAGGAAGGTGGCGGCGTCGGGGCCGCTGGCGCGGATGACGCCCAGGTGGTCGAGGGGCGCGGCGCCGTCGAGGGTGAAGTGGCTGGTCATGTGCCGATTATGATCATGCCTTCCACCCCGTCCCGGGCCTGGGGGCTTGGCCCCCGACGACCAGTCGATTGCCTCCTTGAAGTTCCTGCGCCGCTGCCTTGTCCTGCTCGTTCTTGTTGCCGCCGCACTCGTCGGTGGCGCCGTCTGGTGGCTGCAGGCGCCGCTTGCTCTGGCGGCCGACTCCGTCGAAGTCTCGATCGAGCCCGGCACGTCGCCGCGCAAGGTGGCCAACCTGTGGTCGCAGGCCGGCGTGCAGTCGAATGCCTTCCTGCTGTACGAGTGGTTCCGCTGGTCCGGGCAGGCGAACAAGATCAGGGCCGGCAGCTATCAGATCGGCCGGGGCACGACGCCACGCGCGCTGCTGGCGAAGATGGTGCGCGGCGACGAGGTCCTTGCCACGGTTCGGCTCATCGATGGCTGGACCTTCCGGCAGTTCCGTGCCGAGCTGGCCCGAGCGCCGCACCTGAAGCAGGCGACCGCGGGCATGTCCGAGGCCCAGCTCATGACCGCCATCGGGGCACCCGGCCAGCGTGCCGAAGGGCGCTTCTATCCCGATACCTACGCCTACAGCAAGGGCGCGAGCGATCTCATCGTGCTCAAGCGGGCCCACCGCACCATGCAGCGCCAGCTTGAGGCCGCCTGGGCCGAGCGCGCGTCTGATACGCCGATCAAGTCGATGGACGAAGCGCTGGTGCTGGCGTCCATCGTCGAGAAGGAAACCGGGGCGGCCGCCGAGCGTGGCCTCGTGGCTGGTGTGTTCGTGAACCGCCTTCGCATCGGCATGCCCTTGCAGACCGACCCGACCGTCATCTACGGCCTCGGTGAGTCCTTCGATGGCAACCTGCGCCGGCGCGATCTCGTCACGGACGGCCCCTACAACAGCTACATGCGGGCGGGCCTGCCGCCCACCCCGATCGCCATGCCGGGCAAGGCCGCATTGCTCGCAGCCGTCCGGCCGGAGCGGACCAAGGCCCTGTACTTCGTCGCAAGGGGCAACGGGACCAGCCAGTTCAGCGACAACCTCGCCGACCACAACCGCGCCGTGAACCAGTACCAGCGCTGACCGGAGACTCACGTGGCGGGACGATTCATCACCTTCGAAGGCATTGACGGGGCCGGCAAGTCGACTCACATCGACGCGCTGGCCCAGCGATGGCGCGACCATGGCCAGCATGTCGTGCTGACGCGCGAACCCGGTGGAACCCCGCTCGCGGAATCGCTGCGTGAACAACTGCTCCACACGGCCATGGACCCGCTGACCGAGGCGCTCCTCGTGTTCGCCGCGCGCCGCGACCATCTGCGGCAGGTCGTGCAGCCCGCGCTGGCCGCGGGCCACACGGTGCTGTGCGACCGGTTCACTGATGCCACCTTCGCTTACCAGGGCGGGGGCAGGGGGTTCGACCCGCACGTGCTCGCCACGCTCGAGCAGTGGGTGCAGGAAGGCCTGCAACCCGAACTCACCGTCTGGTTCGACCTCCCAGCTGCGGTGGCGGCGGAGCGTCGTGCCGCCGCCCGGTCGCCCGACCGCTTCGAGCAGCAGGAGACGGCATTCTTCGAACGGGTTCGTGCCGGCTACCAGGCGCGCTGTGAGCAGCATCCGGCGCGCTTCATGCGCATCGACGCATCGGGCACGCGCGAAGCGGTGTGGGCCGAACTGGCGGCCCGCTTGGAGGCACGAGGATGGTAGGCCCCGACGGCGCGCTGCCGTTGCCATGGTTGGCCGGTCCGCTGGCCCGGGCGCTGCGCACCCAGCACGGCCACGCGCTGCTGGTGCATGGTCCGCAAGGCATAGGCCAGTTCGAACTGGCGCTGTCGCTCGCCCAGAGTTGGCTCTGCGAATCGCCCGGCGCCGATGCGGCTTGCGGCCGGTGTGCCGCCTGCCACCTGGTTCAGGCGCGAGCCCATCCCGACCTGCTGGTGCTGGTGCCCGAAGCGCTCGCGGAGGCGCTCGGATGGCAGGGCGACGAAGCCGCCTCCGACAAGGCCTCCAAGGCCAAGCCCAGCAAGGAGCTCAAGGTCGAGGCGATCCGTGCGGCGGTGCTCTTCGCGCAGACCACCTCGGCACGCGGGCGCGGCAAGGTCGTGCTCGTGCACCCGGCGGAGCGGATGAACGTCATTGCGAGCAACACCTTGCTCAAGACACTCGAGGAGCCGCCCGGCGAGGCGCGCTTCATCCTCAGTTGCGGGGCGCCACAGGATTTGTTGCCCACGATTCGCAGCCGCTGCCAGGCCGTGCCCCTCGCCTTGCCGGACCCCGAACTGGCGCGAACCTGGCTTGCCAGCCAGCAGGTGGCCCAACCGGAGGTATTGCTGGCCGCAGCCGGCGGACAACCGCTGGAGGCGCTGGCGTGGTCACGGGACGGGTTGGATGCCGTCGCCTGGACCCGGCTGCCCCGCCAGGTGGCACAGGGCGACGCCGGCACCCTGGCGACCTGGCCGCTGCCGCGGCTTCTCGACGCCTTGCACAAGCTTTGCCACGACGCGCTCTGCGTGGCCTGCGGCGCCTCCCCCCGCTATTTCCCTGCCGCATCGCTCCCCAGGCCCGGCTCGGTGGCGGCGCTCAACGCATGGTCTCGAGAACTGGGCACCACCCTGCGACATGCGGAGCACCCCTGGAGCGGTCCGCTGATGGTCGAATCCCTGGTGCTGCAGGCCAAGCGTGCGCTTGTGCCGGCCGCGGCGTGAAGTCGGCACAGCCCGTGCCAGCAGCCCCTCGGCTTTAAGTACACTCAACGTCATGAGCGACCCTACCGCCTCCCCCCGCCCGCTGGGCAGCCCGTTGGCCGCCGTGGCCAATTCGCCGCGGCCGAGCGTGATCCAGCTCGTCTTCCGCGAGAAGGGGGCGCTCTACGCGGCGTACATCCCGGCCTTCACCGACGGCGGCCTGTTCGTTCCCACCACGCGCGACTATCGCCTGGGCGAGGACATCTACCTGCTGCTGTCCCTGCCCGACGACCCCCAGCGCTATCCGGTGGCGGGCAAGGTCGCCTGGATCACGCCGGCCAACGCCTCCGGCGGCCGCACCCAGGGTGTCGGGGTGCGATTCCCCGGCGACGAGAAGACGCGCCTGCTGCGTGCGAAGATCGAAGAGATCCTGGGCACCTCCGTGGCCTCGGCCAAGCCCACCCAGACCCTCTGACTCACCGGCGCAGCGGCCCTGCGCCGCGTTGCTGCCGATGTTCGTCGATTCCCATTGCCACCTCGCCTTTCCCGAGCTGAAGGCGCGCCTTCCCGAAATCCGCGCGGCCATGGCCGAGGCGCAGGTCGACCGCGCCCTGTGCATCTGCACGACGCTCGAGGAGTTCGATGAGGTCCAGGGGCTCGCCGCCGCCCATGACAACTTCTGGGCCTCCGTCGGGGTCCATCCGGACAACGAGGACGTCCGCGAACCCGATGTCGCCACGCTTGTCGACTTGGCCGCGCGCCCGCGGGTGGTCGCCATCGGTGAGACCGGCCTCGACTACTACCGCCTCGACGGCCGCTCGGTGGCCGACATGGAGTGGCAGCGGGAGCGGTTCCGGGTGCACATCCGGGCTTCCCGGGCGACCGGACTGCCGCTCATCATCCACACTCGCAGCGCCTCGGACGATACGGTGCGGCTGTTGGGCGAGGAGGGGGCCGAGGCCGGAGTGTTCCATTGCTTCACGGAGTCCATGGAGGTCGCCCGGGCGGCCCTCGACCTCGGCTTCTACATCTCGTTCTCGGGCATCCTGACCTTCAAGAACGCCGCCGACCTGCGCGAGGTGGCCGCCTGGGTGCCCCTCGATCGCTGCCTGATCGAGACCGACAGCCCCTACCTTGCCCCGGTGCCCTACCGGGGCAAGACCAACAACCCCTCCTACGTGCCGTTCGTGGCGCGGCAGATCGCCGAGCTCAAGGGCCTGGCGGTTGAGGCGGTCGCCGAAGCAACGTCCGAGAATTTCGAGCGCTTGTTTCCGGTGGCCGACCGCCGCTGACCGCGCGGCGCGGGGGCTGCGCGCCGGGCCCCGGCGGGTGGCGCTGACATCCGCGGCCGCCGCTCTGTCAGTGCGCTTCTGACACGCGCCATGGCGACGGGACGACTTATCGCGGCCCCGCCTGATCCCTACAGTCCATGCATCGACTTTTCCTTCTTCACCGGAGAATTCACATGCAGACCGAAGAGATCATCGCCAACCCGTTCGCCCTCATGCTGAACCCGGCAGAAGTCTTCCAGGCCATGGAGCGCTCCCACCGGCTCGAGCGGCTTCAGCGCCGGGTGTGCCGCCCGCTGGACAAGCCGCTGATTGCCCGTCCGACGGCGAACTTCAACGACTTCGACCTGGCCATCGACGCCGAAGCCGACGAGTGAAGGCCCGGGCAGAGGACTGAGCCTCGGGCGGCTCTGCCACGGTGCCTTCGCGCCGTGTTGCAGAATCCAGGCCGCCATGCTCATCCTTCACGACCTCGCCTGCTCCAAAGGTGAACGCCTCCTCTTCCGGGGCGTGCACTGCTCACTTGCCCGTGGCGCCTGGCTGCACGTTGCCGGGGCCAACGGCATCGGCAAGACCAGCCTGTTGCGCATGCTGTGCGGCCTGGCGCCTGCGGCCCGCGGCGAAATCCGCTGGGACGGCCAGCCCATCGCGGCGCTCGGCGACAGCTGGCGTCGAGAGCTGCTCTACATCGGCCACGACAGCGGCCTTCAAGGCATGCTCAGCGCCCGCGAGAACCTGCGGGTGGCGTGTGCGCTCGGGGGACAGCGTCCGGACGACACTGCGCTGGCCGAGGCCCTGCAGCGCATCGGCCTGGGCAACCGGCTCGACCTCCCGACGCGATTCCTCTCGCAAGGCCAGAAGCGCCGCGCCGCGCTCGCGCGGCTGGTCCTCAGCCGCGCCACCGTGTGGGTCCTGGACGAACCCTTCGTCGCCATCGACGGCCAGGCCCTGCAACTCCTGTCCGGCCTGATCGCCGAGCACCTCGCGCGTGGTGGTCTGGCGGTCCTGACCAGCCATCAGCCCGTCGACATTCCGGGCCAGCCTGGCCAGATGCTGGAGCTGACCCGATGACCGAACCCCGAAACGCCGGCGACCTGTCCGTCTTCACCACCGTCCTCCAGCGCGACCTGCGCATCGCCATGCGGCAGAAGAGCGACGTGCTCATGTCGCTCGTCTTCTTCGTCATCGTGGCGAGCCTGTTCCCCTTGGCCATCGGCCCGGAAACCGCCTTGCTGCAGCGAATCGCCCCGGGCATCCTGTGGGTCGGGGCCTTGCTCGCGGCCGTGTTGTCCTTGCAGCGCATGTTTGCCAGCGACCACGCCGACGGCAGCCTGGAGCAGATGCTGCTGTCGCCGACCCCGCTCTACGTCACCGTGGTGGCCAAGACACTCGGTCACTGGCTGCTGGCCGGTCTTCCCCTGGTGCTGGTCGGCCCGGTGCTCGGACTGCAGTTCAACCTCGACGGCCGTGGGTTGATGCTGCTCACCGCCTCGCTGCTGCTTGGAACGCCGGTGTTGAGCCTCGTCGGCAGCGTCGGCGCCGCACTCACCCTGGGCGTGCGTGGCGGCGGTGTGCTGCTAGCGCTGCTCATCCTGCCCCTGTACGTGCCGGTGCTCATCTTCGGTGCCGGTGCAGTTGAAGCGGATGCCGCGGGCCTCGATGCCTCGGGCCACTTGTTGCTGCTGGGCGCGATGTTCGTGCTCGGCGCCTTTTTTGCGCCCTGGGCCACCACCGCCGCCCTGCGAATTTCCCTCGAATAGCCTGGGTCAGCCGCTGCGCCTGCTATAAGGTGCATCCCCAGCGTTTCCACCCACTGATCTGGCGGGCCGCCGCCGGTACAGTGCGCGGTCCAGGACGTTCCACCGCCCCACGGGCCCACGAATGACGAACAAAACGAAGATCAACTGGTTCAGGTATGCCTCGCCCCAGAGCTTCTATCCTCTGGCCGCCCGGCTGTGGACACTGTTCGCGGTCCTCGCGCTGGGGTTCGCGGCCGTGGGACTGTGGGTGTCCTTCTTCGTCGCGCCCACGGATGCCCAGCAGGGCGAGGGCTACCGCATCATCTTCATTCACGTGCCCACCGCCTGGATGGCGATGTTCATCTACGTCGTGATGGCGGGCTGGGCCGCAGTGGGCCTGGTGTTCAACGCGCGGCTGGCCAGCATGATGGCCTCGGCCATGGCCCCGACCGGCGCCCTGTTCGCGTTCCTGTCGCTATGGACCGGCGCGCTCTGGGGCAAGCCCATGTGGGGCGCCTGGTGGGTGTGGGACGCGCGGCTCACCTCCACGCTGATCCTGTTCTTCCTGTACCTCGGCTTCCTGGCGCTCCAGGCCGCCATCGACGATCCCCGGCGAGCCGACCGCGCCGGTGCGCTGCTGGCGCTGGTCGGGGTGGTGAACGTGCCGATCATCTATTTCTCGGTCAAGTGGTGGAATACGCTTCACCAGGGCGCCTCCGTGTCCGTGACACGATCTCCGTCAATGGCCAGCCTCATGCTCTGGGGCATGCTGCTGATGGTGATGGCGTGCTGGATGTACGCGGTGGCTGCGACCCTGTCCCGGGTGCGCAGCATCATTCTCGAACGCGAACGGCATGCGGAGTGGGTCAAAGATGCAGTGGCACAGTCTCGGTGAGTTCCTCTCCATGGGGGGCTACGCCACCTACGTATGGGGCAGTTTCGGCGTGACCGCCGGGGCCCTTCTGGTCGAGGCCTGGCTCTTGCGCGTGCGACGCGCCAGGGCCTTGCGCTCGGCCTCCCGTCAACAAGCGGAGGATTCGCTGTCATGAAACCTCGTCACAAGCGCCTGGCGCTCATCGTCGGTGGCGTTGCGAGCCTCGGCATCGCGACCGCCCTGGTGCTCAATGCCTTCCAGAGCAACCTGGTGTTCTTCTTCACCCCTTCGCAGATTGCCGCGGGTGAAGCCCCCAAGGACCGCACCTTCCGCATCGGCGGCATGGTGAAGGAGGGCAGCGTCAAGCGCCAGGACCTCACGGTTCAGTTCGTCGTCACCGACACCGCGCGCGAAACCGCCGTCACCTACACCGGCATCCTGCCCGACCTCTTCCGTGAGACCAAGGGCGTGGTGGCCCAGGGTCGACTCGACGCGAGCGGGCTCTTCGTCGCAAGCGAAGTCCTCGCCAAGCACGACGAGAACTACATGCCCCCCGAGGCGCAGCATGCGGTGGACGCCGCGCAAAAGACCGCCAGGACGCTCAAGCCATGATCCCCGAGATCGGTCATTTCGCGCTGGTGCTGGCGCTGCTCGTGTCGCTCGTCCAGGGCGTGTTGCCACTGCTCGGCGCCCATCGCG
Source organism: Rhizobacter sp. LjRoot28 (assembly GCF_964253025.1). Lineage (NCBI taxonomy): Bacteria > Pseudomonadati > Pseudomonadota > Betaproteobacteria > Burkholderiales > Sphaerotilaceae > Rhizobacter > Rhizobacter sp. LjRoot28. The sequence continues at coordinate 2,358,183 of NZ_CAXUQC020000001.1, read as the reverse complement.
GGCGAGCCGAATGGATCGGGCTGGCGCGGCCGTCCGCTCAGCTGGTTTTCCTGCTGATCGCGGTGTCGTTCGGCTGCCTGGCCCATGCCTTCCTGGTCAACGACTTCTCGGTGCTGTATGTCGCTCAGCATTCGAACACCCGCCTGCCAGACATGTACCGCTTCTCGGCGGTGTGGGGCGGCCACGAGGGTTCGCTGCTGTTGTGGATGCTGATGAGCGCCGTGTGGGCGCTGGGCGTCGCCACGTTCTCGCGCCAACTGCCCGACGAGATGGTGGCGCGGGTGCTCGGTGTGCTCGGCCTGCTGTCGGTGGGTTTTCTGCTGTTCATCCTCACCACGTCCAATCCGTTCACGCGCCTGATGCCGGCGCCGGTCGAAGGACGCGACCTGAACCCGCTGCTGCAGGATCCGGGCCTCGTGTTCCACCCGCCCATGCTGTACATGGGCTACGTCGGCTTCTCGGTGGCCTTCGCGTTCGCCATCTCGGCGCTGCTTTCCGGGCGCCTGGACGCCGCGTGGGCGCGCTGGTCGCGGCCCTGGACCACGGCTGCCTGGATCTTCCTCACCTTCGGCATCGCCCTCGGTTCCTGGTGGGCCTATTACGAACTGGGCTGGGGCGGTTGGTGGTTCTGGGACCCGGTCGAGAACGCCTCCTTCATGCCCTGGCTGATCGGCACCGCGCTCATCCACTCGCTGGCGGTGACCGAGAAGCGTGGCACGTTCAAGAACTGGACCATCGTCCTGGCCATCAGCGCGTTTTCACTCTCGCTGCTCGGCACCTTCCTGGTCCGGTCGGGCGTTCTCACGTCGGTGCACGCCTTCGCGACCGACCCCAAGCGCGGCATCTTCATCCTCGGCTTCCTCACCGTGGTGGTGGGTGGCTCGCTGGCGCTCTTTGCCTGGCGCGCCCCGAAGGTGACCACGGGCGGGCACTTCGCCGTGGTCTCCCGCGAGGCCCTGCTGCTGCTCAACAACGTGCTGCTGCTGGCGGCCGCGGGCAGCGTGCTGCTCGGTACCCTGTACCCGCTCATCGTCGACGCGCTCAACCTCGGCAAGATCTCCGTCGGCCCGCCGTACTTCAACAGCGTCTTCGGGCCGTTGATGGTGCCGCTGCTGATGCTCATGCCCTTCGGACCGCTGGCCCGCTGGAAGGCCGCCGACTGGCGCGAGATGCTCAAGCTGCTGAGGCCGGCGGTCATCGTGTCGGTGCTTGCGGCCGTCGCCGTGCCGTTCTCCATGGGCGCCTGGTCCTGGCTGGCTTCGCTGGGCGCCTTGATCGCCGCCTGGATCATCTGCAGCTCGGTGGTCCACATCCTCCGGCAGACCCGCCGCGGCACCGTGAGTGCGCCGTTGTCCTTCTGGGGCATGCACCTGGCGCACTGCGGCATTGCCGTGTTCGTCGTCGGCGCCACCATGGTGTCGGCCTACCAGACCGAGCGCGATGTGCGCATGGCCCCCGGCGACACCCTCACCGTGAGCGGCTACACCTTCCGCCTGCTCGGCGTGAGCGAGGTGCCGGGGCCGAACTACATCGCCCAGCGCGGCGAGGTGGAACTCTCCCGCGACGGCGAGGTCCTGCGCAGCCTGTACCCCGAAAAGCGCAAGTACCTGTCGTCCACCATGCCCATGACCGAAGCCGCCATCGACGCCAGTCTCACCGGTGACATCTACGTCGCCCTCGGCGAGGCGCTCGACGGCGCCGGGACCCAGGCGGCCTGGAGCCTGCGCGTGTACCACAAGCCCTTCGTCGACTGGATCTGGGGCGGCTGCCTGCTCATGGGCATGGGCGGCATCCTCGCCGCGGCCGACCGCCGCTATCGCCTCGGCAAGGCGCGCTCTGCCGCCTTGGCAGCCCAGGGAGCCGCGGCATGAAGAAGCGCTTCCTGTGGCCGCTCGTCATCTTCGTGGTGCTGGTCGGCTTCCTGGCGGTCGGGCTGAACCGCAACCCGAGCGAGGTGCCGTCGCCCCTCATCGGCAAGCCGGCCCCGGCCTTCGAGCTGGCCCGCCTGGAGGGCGATCAACGATTCACCCCCAAGGACATGCTCGGCCAGGTGTGGATGCTCAACGTCTGGGCCTCGTGGTGCGTGGCCTGCCGCGAGGAGCACCCGGTGCTGGTCGCACTTTCCAAGGACAAGCTCCTGCCCATCGTCGGCCTGAATTACAAGGACCAGGCGCCGGACGCCAAGCAATGGCTGCAGCGCCACGGTGATCCCTATGCCTTGTCGGCGGTCGACGCGGATGGCCGCGTGGGCATCGATTACGGCGTGTACGGCGTGCCCGAGACCTACGTCATCGACAAGGCCGGGGTGATCCGCTTCAAGCAGATCGGCCCCGTCACCCGCGAAGTGCTGGACCAGACGATTCGTCCGCTGGTGAAGGAGCTGCAATGAGCAGCCGGTCGGCCGGCGCGCTGCTGCGCGTCTTCATGCTGGGCGTGTCCCTGGCATTGTTCTCGACAACGGGCGCCCGTGCGGCCGAGGCCGTTCCGACGGCCGAGGATCCCGTGGTCGAGCAGCGCCTGCTCCGGATTTCCGAGGACGTGCGCTGCCTCGTGTGCCAGAACGAATCCCTGGCCGGGTCCCGGGCCGATCTGGCCAACGACCTGAGGCGCGAGATCCGCAAGATGATCCGCGAGGGCCGCACCGACGCCGAGATCCGGGAGTTCCTGGTCAGCCGCTACGGTGACTTCGTCCTCTACAAGCCGCCGCTCAAGCCCGTCACCTGGTTGCTCTGGTTCGGGCCGTTCGTGCTCCTGCTGTCGGCGGTGCTGTTCCTCGTGATGTTCCTGCGCCGTCGCCAGCGCGACCGCGTCGAGCACGCCGAGCCTGGGCTCTCCGAGGCGGAACGCCGCCAGGCCCAGCAACTGCTCGATTCCCCGGACCTTCGCTCATGAGCACCTTTCTCGCCGTTGCCGCCGTCCTGACGCTCGTGGTGCTGCTGCGCCTGCTCTGGCCCCTGTGGAAGGGTGGCCGCCGTGGCGGCGCGCTCAGCATCAGGCAACTGAACTCCAAGGTGTACCGCGACCAGCTCCAGGAGCTCGAGCGCGACCTGGCGCGCGGCCAGCTCACCGCCGCGGGCTACCAGGAATCCCGCGACGAGCTGCAGCGCCGACTGCTGCAGGACGTCGAGGCGGCGCCCGAAGCGGTGGCGGCCTCGGCCGGAAACCCGCGCGCCGGCCGCTGGACCGCCATTGCGCTCATGCTGCTCGTGCCGCTGGGCGCCGCAGGCCTTTACAGCCGCGTGGGCAACACCGGCGCCATCGATGCCCCGGTGCAAGGTGCCACGCCCGAGCACATCCTGAAGGCGGTGGAGCGGTTGGCTGCCACCCTCGAGAAGTCCCCGGAGAACCTCGAGGGCTGGGTGCTGCTGGCCCGCGCCTACCGGTCCATGGAGCGCTTCACCGACTCGGCCGCCGCCTTCGAGCGGGCAGCACCGCTCGTGGCCCAGCATGCCGACCTGCTGATCGAGAATGCGGATGTGCTGGCCGCCGCCTCCGGCGACCAGCTCGAAGGCAAACCCATGGACATGGTTCGCCGTGCGCTCGCACTCGAACCCGAGAACCCGATGGGTCTCATGCTGATGGGCACTTCGGCATACCGACGCGGCGACATGCAGGGTGCGGTGCTGCAGTGGGAACGCTTGCTGGCGGTGCTGCCGCCCGAGTCGGACGAGTCGCGCCAGGTGCAGGCCAACATCGACCAGGCACGTCGCCAGGGTGGCGAGGCGATGTCGGCCACTGCGCCAGCAGCGACCGCCCCGGGCGCGGCGACGCCGAGCAATGCGTCGGCGTCGGCTTCGGCGTCGACCGCGTCCGGCGAGTCGAGCGCCAGCAAGGCTTCAGGCGGCGCGACCGTCTCGGGCGAAGTGGTGCTCGCGCCCGCACTGGCGGCGCAGCTCAAGCCGGATGACGTGCTCTTCATCGTCGCGCGTCCGGACGACGGCTCGCGGGTCCCGCTTGCCGTGCTGCGCAAGCGCGCTGGCGACCTGCCGCTCAAGTTCACCCTCGACGACTCCCTCGCCATGGTGCCCGATCGCACGGTATCCAAAGCGCGCGCCGTGGTGCTCGTGGCTCGCATCTCCCGTTCCGGCCAGCCGATCCCTCAGGCGGGCGACCTGACGAGCGCGGCCACCGAGCCCGTCGCCCCGGGCACGTCCACGGTCCGCTTGGTCATCGACCGACAGATGTGAACTGTTTCACGTTTCCTTAGCACAGCCCGGTGAGCGTGAGTAGCTCCGCTGACTAGGGAAATCCGCCAATGCTGGAAATGAACGATGGTGCAACCATCGCGGCGCCAGTGATTGGCGGCATGGACGGGGCCTCCTCGGACCCAGCCGGCAACGCATGGTAGTCACTCGCAAGCTCGGGCCCGTCCCGGCCTCGCGAGTGACACCCACAACACACGTTGCAGGACAACGAGGAGACAAACCATGAAGCACCCCAGAGGAGCCGCCATCAGGCGGCTCGTCGGCATGATCTCGTGCGCCGGACTGACGCTGTGCGCGTTCAGCGCACCCGCCCACGCCGCCACCATCTTTCAACAGAATTTCTCGAGCGGCCTCGGCAGCTTCACGTCGGCGGGCACCGTCGCCACGAGCTCGGCCGGCGCGCGCATGACGGCGGCCGCGCTCAGCACCGATGGCGCCATCACCTCGGCGCCCATCAGCACGGTGGGTTTCACCGCCGTCACCGTGGCGTTCGACCGCTTCACCGCGGGCCTGGACCTGGGTGAGGGCGGCATTGCGGAGTTCTCGGTCAACGGGGGCACGTTCAGCCAGCTCGAGTCCACCCGAGTCACCAGCAACGCACGCATCAGCTACGCGTTGCCCGCTTCGGCGTGGGGCCAGGCCAACGTCCGCCTTCGCTTCCGCGTCAACGCGAGCAGCTCCACCGAGTCGTACACCGTCAATGCGGTGTCCGTGGACGGGACGGGCGGGCCGACGGGGAACCCCGGCAGCACGCCGCCGGTGGGCGACTTCGTCACCTTCGAGAGCGGCCACGTGCGTCCGATGGCGCTGTCGAGCAACGGGCTGCGGCTGTTCGTGGTGAATACGCCCGACAACCGGGTCGAGGTCTACAACACGGCGTCCGGCACGCCGGTCCTCACGGAGTCCATCCCGGTGGGCCTGGAGCCGGTGTCCGTAGCGCTGGCCAATGACAACCAACTGTGGGTCGTGAACCACCTGTCGGACAGCGTCAGCGTCGTCGACGTGTCGGTCAGCCCGGCGCGGGTGGTCAACACGCTGCTTGTCGGTGACGAGCCGCGCGACATCGTCTTTGCCGGCACCGGCAACAAGTGGGCCTTCATCACCGCCGCCCACCGCGGCCAGAATGCCAAGTTCGATCCGCAGCTGACGACCGAAGGCGTCGGCCGCGCGGACGTGTGGGTGTTCAACACCACCGCCCCGGGCACGACACTCGGCGGCACACCGGTCACGGTGCTCAACATGTTCGGCGACACCCTGCGTGGCCTGGCCCGGAATGCCGCTGGCACGCGCGTGTACGCAGCCGTCTTCAACTCCGGCAACCGCACCACCGGGCTGACCGACGACATCGGTGAGGGCGGCATCGCCAAGCCGCCGCCCACCACGGCGGCCGACGGCACCACGCAACCGCAAACCGGTCTCATCGTCCAGAAGAATGCGGCGGGTGATTGGGTGGACGGCGGCGACCCGCGCACCGGCACGGCGCCGCGCGTTTGGAACTCGCGGGTGAAGCTCAATCTGCCCGACTACGACGTCTTCACGATCGACACCAGCGGCACCACGCCGACGGTCACGTCGACCCGCGTGACAGGCGTGGGCACCACCTTGTTCAACATCGCAGTGAACCCGCAGTCCGGCAAGCTGTACGTGAGCAACCTCGAGGCGCTGAACCTGACGCGCTTCGAAGGGCCGGGGAGCCGCTCCACCACTGTGCGAGGCCACTTCGTCGAGAGCCGGATCACCGTGATCGACGGGACCACCGCCTCGCCGCGGCACCTGAACAAGCACATCAACTACTCGTCCTCGCTGGGGACCGCGGCCGAAAAGGCGGCGGCGCTGGCCACGCCGCTCGAGATGGCGGTGACGCCGGACGGTGGCACGATGTACGTGGCGGCCATGGGCAGCAACAAGCTCGGCCGGTTCAGCACCGCTCAGCTCGAAGGCAACTCGTTCACCCCTTCGGCCAGCAGCCAACTCGCGCTCACCGGCGGCTTGCCCACGGGCGTCATCCTCGACCCGGCCCGCAACCTGGCCTTCGTGACGACGCGCGGCGACAACGGCGTGTCGGTCGTCAACACGCAGACCTTCACCGAGCAGGCCCACGTCAAGATGTTCAACCCCGAGCCCGCCTCGGTCGTGAATGGCCGCAAGTTCCTGTTCGATGCAGCACTCACCTCGAGCCGCGGTGATTCGTCCTGCTCGGGCTGCCACATCTTCGGCGACCTCGACCACCTCGCGTGGGACCTGGGCAACCCGGATGGCCGGCGCGTGCAGAACCCGGGCGCCTACAACGTGAACATCCCCCGCCTGGGCCGCAACACCAACCTGCATCCGATGAAGGGCCCGATGACGACCCAGAGCCTGCGCGGCCTCAAGGGCAACGGTCCGATGCACTGGCGTGGGGACCGCACGGGCCAGAGCCGCTCGACGGGCGAGACCATCGAGCAGCAGGCGTTCCAGGACTTCAACGTCGCCTTCACCGACTTGCTCGGCAATGCGACGGAGCTGTCGGACGCCGACATGGCCGCGTTCACCAACTACGCCTTGCAGTTGACGTACCCGCCCAGTCCCATCCTGAACCTCGACCTGTCGCTGACCTCGGCGCAGGCCGCTGGCCAGAACATCTACAACACCATCACCTCCGACACGCTGACCACCTGCAACGGCTGTCACGTGGTGAATGCTGGCCAGAACCGCTTCGGCACGGATGGCACGCTGGCCATCGAAGGTGGCGGCGTTGACGAGGACATGAAGATCCCGCACCTGCGCAACATGTACACCAAGGTCGGCATGTTCGCGGACAACACGCAGATCGCCGGCGTGCCGAACCTGGGTGACCAGATCCGCGGCTTCGGCTTCGACAATGCGGGCGCTTCCGGCACGGTGGCCGACTTCCTCGCTGCGCCGGTCTTCACGCTGAGCGCCACGCAACGCGCGCAGGTCGAGCAGTTCGTGCTGGCGATGAACTCGGAGATGAACCCGGTGGTGGGTCAGCAGGTGACCGTCACGCCTGCCAATGCCGCGCAGGCCGATGTGCGCAACCGCCTGAACCTGCTCATCACCCGCGGCAAGGTGACGAGCCCGCGCGTCGAGTGCGAGGTGGTGGCCAAGGGCGTCGTCGGCGGGGTCGCCAAGGGCTGGGTGCACAACCGAAGCACCGACCAGTTCGTGCCGAACAAGACCACCGAGGCCGCGGTCAACCTGACCACGTTGCTGTCCGATGCGGCCGCCGACAACGCCGCGATCACCTTCACCTGCGCGCCGCCTGGAAACGGCACGCGGTTTGGTGTCGCCCGCAACGGCAGCAAGCGCGACCGCGACTGAGCGAAGCGACTCCCACCCTGCTGCCTCGGCTCGCCGTGGCAGCAGCACGGCCCCCGACTCGCCCTGTGTGAGCGGGGGCCGTCTTCTTGTGTCGATCCCGGACGAGCGACCTCTGGACGGGCCGGGTTTGCCGTGCGTGGCCCGTGTCACCGAGGCGCGTTTCCACATCGTTCGCGAGGGAGTCGTGAACGAAGGTGGGCTCATGCTGCAGCCATGTGCCGTCTGCGCCCGATCACTCGTCCTCCTGCCTTCGCTCGGTTCGCTGTGCACCCGCGGCGGGGAGCGCCGAGACACGCCGGTGGCGATTTGCTCCGGCCAGAGGGGCCTTGCGGAGGATCGCAGTGACCCGCGCTTCCCTGCACGCCAGCCGTTCGGTGGGACTCGATCCCTGCGAGCGGGGGAGGCCTCCACTTCCAGGCCTGGCACCCGTCGATGTCGCCGGCACCACGCCGGCAGCAGGCGCCGCCGGGGATGATGTCATTCGCATCAAGCTGGGCCGACTGGCCCACGCAGACGTCGGGCTGCCGGGCCGGCGCCGCCGCTGGCAGGGCGATGGGGGCGCATGGCACGAATGCGGCATGGTTTCCGTCGCACCCTCCGCCATGCCCCTCCCGCATGCGAAGTTGCTGGGGTCGGGAGCCCTTGTGCTGGCATTCCTGTTGGCGGGCGTGTGGCTGCTTGGCCGCGACCGCGTGGTGACCGCCGCGGGAATGGAAGCAGGGGCGGTTGAGCAGGCGGCCCTGGGCGCGACTGCGGGTGCGAGCGCGGCTGCGTCTGCGTCTGCGTCTGCGGATCCGGGTGCCGGTGCCGGTGCCGGCGTAGGCGTAGGCGCGGGCGTGGGCGTGGGCGTGGGCAAGGCGCTCCCTCCGTCACGGGTCGTGGTGCGCCGCCATTCAACGGCTTCCGATGTCGATCGCATCTTGCTGCCGGATGGTGCGACTTCCGGGACCGAGGGCAACCCTGGTGCGGCGCGGTCGGCCCCGCCAGGGCCTTCACCGCTGCAGCTTGCCGCGGTGCCCGCGTCGACAACGGACGCGTCGCAGGCGGCGGTCCCCCTGCCGGCGGGACTGCGCCTTGGCGTCGCGCCGGGCTCCGATCTTCCGGGGCTTCACGGTCTGCCGGCGGCCGGCGCAGTGCCCCTCCCAACCGCGCCGAGCCGCATGCCCACTTCGGTGGCGAACGCACCGGCCCGTTCGGCAGCAGGCGGCGGGCCGGCCTTGCACGAGCCAACCGGGCCCGTGGCGGGCGCGGGCCCGAGCGCAGGCACGCAACCGGGCGCCAGGTCTGGGCGGCAAGAGGGCGATTGGCACGACGGCATCTGGGACGACGCCCGAACGGTTGCCGCCGCCTCTTCCAGCCCGCGCGCCGGCCTGCGAGCCGCGAGTGGCCCGGATGCACGCGAGCATGCGGACGCGGTCGCCATGCTTGTGCCAGGGGACGCTGTGCGCCCGACCGCGGTCGACGCTCGCTTGGGAAGCGATCCGCCGCTCAAGCGGCCGGAGGGCGCGCCACGGGGCAACACCCGCAAGTCGTCGCGCCCGCGGCCCGCGGAGGGCAGTGCGGTCGTTGCGGCGGCGACATCGAAGAAGCGACGCGGCACAGCGCCGCAGCAAGACGAGCCGGAGCGGGTCGAGCCCGCCGACACACCGCGGCCGGCATCCGCATGGCAGCGGACCGGGCACCGGGAACGGCTGGTGGCCATCGTCGACACCGACACCGTGGTGGTTCCCGACAGCCGGGGTGTACCGGCACGCTTCCGGCTCGGTGACCGACTGCCTTCCGGTGCACTCGTGGTGCGCATCGATCCATCGCGCGGTCGAGCCGAGACCGACCGCGGCACCTTGCTCCTGGAGTAACCCCATGAGATTCGAGCTGGACCTGACCCGGCCTTGCGGCCCCCAGCCGCCTGCCATCCCGCGGCATGCGGTCGTGAGCGACTCGAGCGCGCGTGCCAGCACGGCAGCAAGAGGAAGCTCGCCCGCCGGCTCCAGCCTGGCGCTGAGGCTGCATCTGGGCAGCGGGAATGCAGCGCTACGGGACACGCATGCCGCCATGCATCTGTCATCGCCTGCAGCAATGCGCGCGCTTCCTGTGCTGAGAACGGAAGTGCCGGTGCCGGCGCCAGCGCACGCGCCGGCAGGCGGTGCATTTCGCGAGCCGCTTGACAGCGACGTGACGGCGCAGTGGCTTCATCTGCCGCGACCCGCCCAGGGCCTGTTCGTCGTGCCTGTCGGCACACGCATCGCCGGGGATTGCCGGGCTCGGCACGTCTGGGTCCGCGGTGAGGTCACCGGTCGTGTCACGGCAACCGAGGGCCTGCTGGTCGTCGATCTCGGCGCGCGGGTGCTCGGTGGCGTGGAGGGCAGCGGGTCCGTCGTCATCGCCGGGTCGGTAGCTGCAGGGCACGCCGAGCATGCCGTCATCGCGCGTGGCCGGCTCGATCTGGCGTGCACGGCCATCATCCACGGCTCCGTTCAGCACGGGCTCGTCACCATCTACGAAGGCGCTGCCGTTGACGGTGAGTTCGTCGGCCTGGAGAAGTGACGCCTGGCCATCGGTCCGGGCCGTGCTCGACGGGCAGCGACTCCGGCAGCAAGAAATGCTGTCGGGCCTTTGCTGAGGGGCGGCCGTCGCGGCGGCACCGCACAGTGGCTGGCTCGATCCGAACGCCTGGCCAGCCGGCCCGGTCAACCGCGCATGACGACGCAGCCGCGGGCGCCAGTCTTGCGGCATTTGGCGTGCGTCTCGGCTGAGCCACTCAGGCCGTGGTTCAGGCCTCGGCGGTCCGCGCCCGCGAAGTCAACGCGGGAGGCCGGCCCAACACCAAGGCCGCCGTCGCCGGCTCGGCGTGACGACCTTGCCCAGCGGACCATGCCGCCCGGTCGGCGGACAGATGCAGGACATCAGCACGCGCCAGCAAACCGTCGCCTGGTTCGTCGACCAGGTGCAACGGCTGCCTGCACCGCGGACAACGGGCCGGCTGTCCGAAGTAGAGGTATTCGCAGGCAGCGCAGCAGCCGGTGCCGCGATGGAGTTCGGCGGCGGCGAGTTCGGCAAACACGGTGGGGCGCATGCGCGTCACGGTCGGACGGCAGTCGGCGCAGTCTTCGTGAGGCACGGGATGGTGGAGACAGAACATGGAGGCTCCCTGTCGAAGCAGTGCAGCGGTCATGATCGGGGCGGCCGTCGCCCGACGGTGAAGCAATAAAGCCGGCCATGCACTCGCAATTGCGGCGATGGCCGAAAAGCGCTGCGGTTTGCGCCAATACCGACCTCTCGAACGGGCGTCGTCCTACAGTCAGTTCACGGACCTTTTGGGACGATGGACGTCTCACGAAAGACGAAGGAGAAGTCCCATGCCGCTCGAAACCAAGCCGTCCACCTTCCAGGACAAGACGCAGCGCCTGCGCCGTGCGCTTGGGGCCTGGGGCTATGACCCGCGAGACTTCGATATCGAGGCCGACCGGACGTCCGCCCTCGCGAGCCTCTTCAAGCTGGCGGGCGGGCTGTTGATCGTCCGTCGCCGATCCACCGGCGAGGAGCGCGCCTATGCCACCGACGCCGAATCGGCATGGCTCGACTCCGTCATGCTCGACCTCGCGAAAGGCCACCTCGCGGAGGCCCCTGAAACCATGCCCGCCGCGCTCAACATGCTGCCTCACGAGGACAGCCCGCGCGCACCCACTGCGCATCCTCGGCTGCGCTGAATCAAAGGACACACCATGGCACAGAGCAGCATCCTCGGCGGCCAGCGCGCCCCCACCCAGGCGTCCGGTCGCGACACCGACGCACTCGGCCCGAGCGACAGCACCGACAGCGGGAGCGACGTCCAGGGCGAACGGCCTCATCAGGCGGCCGACGATGCGAACATCGGGGCGCTCCCGGCGGACCTCGGCAGCGACACGGATTCCGCAGGCACCGGCGAACGTGGTGCCGCCTTCGGCGACGACGCCCTCGAAGGGGCTGACATCCTGCCCGATCGCATCGATGCCAATCCGGACGACGCGGCGGACCTCGACGTCGAGGACCTCGGCGACGTCGCGCTCGACGACACCGAGGAAGACCTCGACGAAGCGGCCGACGAATCCACTTCCCGGTAGCCTGCGTGCCTTCCGGCTCGAAGTCCCCGTCGCTGCCAGCGCGACTCAAGCGGCTGCTCCGTTCCACCTTCGGACTCTCGGCGCTGCGCGAAGGGCAGCAAGCGGTGATCGAACGGGTGCTGGCCCGGCGGAACACGCTGGCCGTCATGCCCACGGGCGCCGGCAAGTCGCTCTGCTACCAATTGCCGGCGCTCATGCTGGAAGGCCGCACGCTGGTGGTGTCGCCACTGGTCGCGCTGATGAAGGATCAGTGCGACAAGCTGCGCGAGATGGGCATTGCCGCGGTCCAGCTCAACAGTGCCATCTCGTCCGAGGAGCGCGACGCCTCGGAGACCGCTGTCGCAGACGGGTCGGCGAAGCTCGTCCTGGTGACACCCGAACGGCTTCTCGACAAGGGGTTTCTGCAGCAGCTGGCCCAGCACCCCACTGACTTGCTCGTGGTGGACGAGGCGCACTGCATTGCGCAATGGGGCCATGATTTCCGCCCCGCGTTCCTCGAGATCGGCCTTGCTCGGACCGCCCTCGGCTCGCCCACGGTGCTCGCGTTGACGGCCACGGCGTCGCCCGAGGTGGTCGACGACATTTCCCGGCTGCTCGGCATTCCTGCGGACGGGCTGGTGAACACCGGCATCTGGCGTGAGAACCTCCGCTACCGCGTCGAGCACCTCGCCGACGAAGCCGGCAAGCTCGCGCGCGCGGTTCGCTATGTGAAGGACACCTCCGGACCCGGGCTGGTGTACGCCGCGACCATCAAGGCCGTCGAGGCGGTCAGCAGCGCCTTGGCGCAGGAAGGCGAGTCGGTGGCCTGTTACCACGGGCGATTGCCTGCGGCACGCCGCCGAGAGGTCCAGGACGCTTACATGGCCGGAGAGGTGAGGGTGGTGGTCGCCACCAACGCCTTCGGGCTCGGCATCGACAAGCCCGACACCCGCTTCGTTCTGCACTACCAGATGCCCGGAAGCCTCGATGCGTACTACCAGGAGTCCGGACGCGCCGGCCGGGACGGCGAACCGGCTGACTGCACCTTGCTCTTCCTGCGCGGCGACAAGGCCGTCCAGCAATTCTTCCTCGTCGGCCGGTATCCCGGCGCGTCGGACCTCGAAGCCATCTACCGGGCGCTTCACGGCAGTGGCGGCGATGCGCCCCGTTGGACGGTGGCTGGGCTGTCGGAGGCTTTGCACGTGCCGCTGAGCAAGGTCCAGGTGGTGATCAGCCTGCTGCGTCACGAGAAGGTGATCGCCGCCGACCGCACGGGGCAGTTGGTGCTGCGCAGGCCCGGCCTGGTGGGCGCCGAGCTGGCCGAGCTGCACGCGCTGTACGTCCGCAAGCGGGAACAGGAGCGGGCCACGCTCGAGCGCATGGTGGCTTACGCCCTCGAGGGCGGATGCCGCTGGAAGGCACTGCTGGCGCACTTCGGTGAGACGCCGTCATTCGACCGTTGCGGCACCTGCGACAACTGCGTCCGACTGGCCGGTTTCGAAGCCGACAAGGCGCGTGAGGACACTGCGGAGCAGGTCGAACCGGTCCGGCTCGCCGCGCCGGTCATCGCCTTCGAGACCGGGCAGGCGGTGCGGGTCAAGCGTTACGGCAAGGGCACCGTGGTGTGCGCTGATGCGGCCAGCGTGACAGTCGAGTTCGAGGAAGGCGAGCACCGCTGCTTCCAGCCCGACTACGTGATGCCCGTGCGGACCCGGACGGCGCGGGCGACCCGCAGCGTCAAGGACGTTCCGACAGCTGCCTGATGACGACCTGGCAGCGGATGCCGTTGGGCTCGACCTCGCGCCACTCCACCTCACCACCGAGCTGCTTCACGCGTTTGCGCACGCCGCCGAGGCCGAGTCCATGCGCCCAGGCCTGTGGATTGCGGCCCTGACCGTTGTCCGTGACGCTGAGCACAAGCCGGTCATCGGCGAGCTGGAATTCGATGTCCAGTTGCGTGGCACCGGCGTGGGCGATGGCGTTGCTCACCAATTCCCGCATCACGCGCGTGAGGCCTGACCACTGGACCACGGTGAGCGAGATGTCGCGGTCGAAGTTGAGGTGCCAGCCCAGTCGGATCTGCGCCGCAGACAGCCGTTGCGTCAGGTCCGCCTTCCACTCGCCGGCGGCGTGTGACAACGCGTGGCTCGGTGCCGCCAGGCCGCGGGTGAGCGTCTTCAGGTCTTGCAAGGTGTGCCGGACGTAGTCCTCCATTTCGGGTGACTGGGCCTTGTACATCAGCGTCAGCAACCGGGCGCCGATGTCGTCATGCAGGTCCTGGGCAAGGCGCAGGCGTTCCTCGCTGCGTCCTTGCTCGACGGCACGATCGAAGGCGACCGCCCGGCACAGCTGCTCGACGATGCGGTCGGTCAGGCGGGCATCATCCGAGGTGAAGAGGCGTTGCCCCCGGTCGGCGAAGCGCATGACGATGGAGCTCGGTGTGCCGACCTGCTTGTCGGTGAGCGCCGGCACGGGCAGCATCAGGGTGGAGCCATCTCCCACGACCCGCACCGTCGAACTGCGCTTGTCCACCACCACGGCCTCGAGCGGCTCGAAGAATTCCTGGAGCAGGTGCAGCAACAGGGCCGGGGCGCGGTCGGGATGGGCCTCGACTTCCCGCGCGATGCGGTAGAGCTTCTCGAACAGGCGCTCGGTCGTCAGCATGTTGCGGTGACGCACGCGGTTCAGCACCCATTGTCGCGCGCCGGCATACAAGCCGAGGGACAGGAACAGCGCAAGCGTCACCGAGGCGAACTGCCCGAAGGAGAACACCGCCACGAACAGCAGGTCGAGCGAGGTGGCCACCGTGCTGATGGCCGCGAGCAGCGAGAACTCCCGCATCACCTGCTGCGACTTCGACAGCAGCGGCATCAGCAGCAACAGCGACGCCAGGAAGACGTACCAGATGACCGGCCCGACCGCGGCCACCTGCTGCTGCACCGAGGGCACATGGTCGAGCGCAGCGAGTGCGACCGCGACCGTCAGCAGCACCCAGGTGCTCACCGCCATGACGCCGAAGCGCCGCATGACGATGGCGAACGGATGACGCAGCAACTGGTACGACCACGCCAGCACCGCGATGGTGACGATGCCCATCACCGCCACAGTGTTCTGGATCCACCACCAGATGTCGGAGACCAGCCCCGAGGCAAGCAGCAGGCCGATGGCCCCCATGGCCGACCACCCGAGCCAGGCGACCGCCATCTGGCCTGGTACGCGTCGCGGGTGCAGCGAGGCGGCGTGCACGACAGCGGCGCACATCACCAGATCGAAGCCGATGCGCCACGGCAGGTCCAGCTGCGCGAAGGGCTCGGGCAATCCGAGCAGGAGCGTCGACTCGACCGCAATGAAGGTGAGGTGGCCGGCCTGTGTGGCACACATGACCGAGAACAGCAGGGTGCGCATGGAAGGATGGGCCAGGGCCACCACCATGCCGACCAGGTAGACCACCAGGGCGATGGTCATCATGACCCAGAACATCGCGCCCAGGCTTGCCAGGCCCCGCGGCGCAGGTGCGACCGTCACGGCACCACCGTTCGCAAAGCGAAGGGTGACCGCCGGCTCGGCCAGCACGTGGTCGATCCGCCAGTGCATCGCGAGGTGCCGCTCGCGCAACGCGTCTTCGATGATCCAGCGCGGCGAACGCGTCAGCGCCAGTGCATCCAGGCCCGCCACGCTGCGGGCGGGCGTGGCCAGTTGCACCAGTCCCTGGCCGAGAAAGGGCTTCAGCCGTTCGTCCGACGTGGCGGCAAGAACAAGTTGTCCGGCCGGGTTCATCTGCCAGTCGGCCGGCAACTGCGGGCTGTCCGCCAGCCACCGAGCGAGCAGCGCCACGCCGACGCAGCCGATGAGTGCGGCAACGACGAGGAGTCGAAGCCGCCAGCCCATCCAGCGGGCAAAGTGTTCGACGCTGCCGAGCGTCTGTTCGATGAGGCGGGAGTCGAGGAGCGAGTCCGGCCCGCTGCTGCGGCGTGCGTCGGCAGCGCGAGAGGGAGGGGCGGTGCCGGCACCGCCGGCGGTCGGATCCATCGAGAACCGGGGCGTCACCGCCAGGTCAGACCAGGCCGTGCTTGCTGGCCAGCACTGCGGCCTCCGCACGGCTGGAAACGTTCAGCTTCTTGTAGATGGACTTGATGTGATCGTTCACCGTGAACCACTTGATGCCCATCAGGTTCGCGATCTCCTTGATCGTGAACCCCTTGCTGAGGTACGTCAGGACCTCGCTCTCGCGCGGGGTGAGGCGCTCGTGGTCGAGCGGCGCCCCGCGCCCGAGGGGCAGCGGCCGGCTGCTCTGGAAGCCCGAGCCGCTGAGCAAGGCCGGTTCGCCCAGGCCGGCCAGGGCGCCCATGCCACCCGGGCCCTGGCGGAAGTGGCTCAGCAGCCGACGCGCAATCGCCGGCGAGAGAGGCGGCTGGCCGCGAACGATCTTCTGCAGTTCCTCGACCAGCACCTCGAATCGGTCTTCCTTCAGCAGGTAGCCGTCCGCCCCGCATTGCAGCGCAGGAAAAAGGTGGTCGTCGTCGGAGTAGAGCGTGGTGACGATCTTGGTCGCCGGGTAGCGGACCAGTTCGGTGAGCAGCTCCATGCCGTTGCCGTCAGGCAGTTCCAGGTCGACCAGGATGAGCTTGAAGACGTCGGGCGAGTTCTCATCGACCTTGGGGTCGACGACGCCGATCTGGCGACGTGCGCTCTCCAGGTCACCGGCTTCGGTGATGACGATGGCGTCGCTGAAGCTCTCGCGCACGACGCGGCACAGGAAGCTGCGCGCGACGGGGTTGTCTTCGACGATCAGGACCTTGATTGCCATGCCGGGATGTAGCTTCGAAAGGAAGCACATCGTAGCTTACTCACGCGGTACAAATGGACAGGGAAAGAGCCCCCTGTCAATGTTGACAGGGGGAAGGAGCACGGGTCGATTTTTCTGCTAAGCCCGCATCCCGCGACTCGGCACATCGGCCGTCCTGCAGGCTCAGTCGTTTGTCAGGACCAGCTTGCCATGCACCTTGCGGGTGCTCATGCGGGCGAAGGCATCGGGCAGCGCCGACATCGGCAGGCGCTGGTCGATGACGGGCTTGATCTTCCCTTGGGCGTACCAGCTTGCCAATTCCGCAAGGCCGCGGGCGCTGTTGCCCGGCTCGCGGCGAGCGAATTCGCCCCAGAACACGCCGACGATGGACGCGCCCTTGAGCAGCGTGAGGTTGAGCGGCAGGGAGGGAATCGTGCCTTGCGCAAAGCCGATCACGAGGTAGCGGCCGCGCCAGGCGATGGAGCGGAACACCGGCTCGGCGAGGTCGCCGCCCACGGGGTCGTAGACCACATCCGGGCCCTTGCCGTCTGTGAGGGCCTTGATCTGGTCGCGCAGGTTGCCGGTGCTGTAGTTGATCGTGGCGTCCGCACCCAGCTCCTTGCAGAGCTGGCACTTCTCGTCGCTCGATGCAGCAGCGATGACCTTTGCGCCCGCCGCCTTGGCGATCTGGATGGCCGCCGTGCCGACCCCGCCGGCGGCGCCCAGCACCAGGACGGTTTCACCGGCCTTCAGCTGGCCGCGGTCGATCAGGGCGTGGTGAGTGGTGCCGTAGGTGCAGAGGAAGGCTGCCGCATCGTCGAACGCGAAGCCCTCGGGCAGCGGCATCAGCTGCGCCGCCTTGGTGATGACGTGGGTGCCGAAGCCGCCGCCGCCGCCGAAGGTGGCCACCCTGTCGCCGACCTTGAACTGGGTGACGCCGTCGCCCACGGCCTCGATGACGCCCGCGTACTCCGAGCCTGGAACGAACGGCAGCGGCGGCTTCACCTGGTACTTGTTCTGCACGATGAGCAGATCGGGGAAGTTCAGGCTCGCGGCGCGGATCGCGATGCGCACCTCGCCCGCTTGCGGCTCAGGGGTGGGAAGCGTGGTCCAGACCAGGGCTTCGGGACCGATGGGGTTCTCGCACAACCAGACTTGCATGCTGTTCTCCGGGGTTCTTGTGAGCGTCGAGGATCATAAACAGCGTGCAGATGCCCCACCGTCCCGCAGGTGACGTGTCCTTACAATCGCGCCATGCGCATCCTGATTGCCAATGACGACGGCTACCTTGCTCCGGGCCTGGCCGCGCTCGTCCAAGCCTGCGAAGGCCTGGGCCAGCTCGACGTGGTGGCCCCCGAGCAGAACGCCAGCGGTACGTCCAACTCACTCACGCTGAACCGGCCGCTCTCGGCCTTCACAGCGCCGAACGGCTTCCGCTACCTGAACGGTACGCCATCGGATTGCGTGCACGTCGCGCTCACCGGTTGGCTCTCGGAGCGCCCGGATCTGATCGTGACGGGCATCAACCAGGGCGCCAACATGGGGGACGACACCCTGTATTCGGGGACCGTCGCGGCGGCGATGGAGGGCTTCCTGTTCGGCATTCCGGCCATCGCCTTTTCCCAGGTGCACAAGGGCTGGGCCCACCTGGACGCAGCGGCCCGCGTGGCTCGCTCGGTGATCGAACAGGTGCTGGCGACGCCGCCCGCCGAGTCGCCCTTTCTGCTGAACGTCAACATCCCGAACCTGCCCGACGCCGACCTGCGTCCTCGCGAGGTGACGCGGCTCGGCCGCCGGCACGTGAGCGAGCCCGTCATTCGCCAGACCAACCCCCACGGCGACCCGATCTACTGGATCGGTCCGCCCGGTGACGCGCGCGAAGGCGGCGAGGGCACGGATTTCCACGCCACGGCGCAAGGCCGCGTGTCGATCACGCCGCTTCAGGTTGACCTGACCGACCACGCTCGTTTGCCGCAATGGCGGCGGTGGGCAGAGGGTCGGAGCGGCGCATGAGCCAGCCGCCGTCCCGTCCCAAATTCCCGTTGCAGCTCGATGGCCTTCACAAGCCGGCGCGGCGCCCCGCTGCCGCGGTGCCGACGGTTCGCCCGGCCGTGCCCACATCCGCTCAACCCATCGTGTCGCCCAAGGCTGTGGCGACGCCCATTGCCGGCGCCATCCACCGCAGCGAGCCCCGGCCCTTGCTGCGCCCGCAGCAGCCGCTGCTGCAGGCCGCGCGCGACCTGGCGCGCCACGTGGCACCGTCCGGCCTCGGCCTCGATTCCGCCGGCATTCGCCGGCGCATGGTCGACCGCCTGGCCCAGGCGGGCTTGCGCGACGACCTCGTGAAGGAGGCCATGCGCCAGGTGCCGCGGCACGTGTTCGTCGACACCGCGCTCGTGAACCAGGCCTACGAAGACACGAGCCTGCCGATCGGCCATGGTCAGACGATCTCCAAGCCATCGGTGGTGGCCCGGATGATCGAGCTGCTCATGCTCGGGGCGAACGCGCGAGCACGGCGTTCGCTGGGCCAGACGCTGGAAATCGGCACGGGATGCGGCTACCAGGCGGCGGTGCTCGCGCAGATGTCGCGCCAGGTCATGAGCATCGAGCGCATCCGCCCGTTGCACGACAAGGCGCGTGAGCACCTGGCACCCCTGCGCCAGATGAACATCCGGCTGGTGTATGGTGACGGGATGCGGGGGCACCCTCCGAACGCCCCCTATGACAGCATCATCGCCGCCGCCGGTGGCGAGGCGCTTCCGGACGCCTGGCTCGATCAGCTCGCCGTCGGTGGCCGTTTGGTGGCCCCGGTGCACGACGCATCGGGCTCCCGCCAGGTTCTGGTGGTGGTGGATCGGACGGACGAGGGCTTCACCCGCTCGGTGCATGAGGCGGTGCACTTCGTCCCTTTAAAATCAGGAATCGATTGATGGCTTGGGTACCGATGGGATTGAATCTGGACGGGGCGCTGCGCGCCGATGGGATGAAAGAGGCGGGCCGGGTGGCCCGCTTCTCGGGTGCGCTGTTCCTGGCCGCCACACTGGTGGCCTGCGCCGGTCCCGGCCGTACGTCCCGGGCGCCGGTCGAGGAACGCAACGTTGGCGGCCGTGCCGCCGTCCCCTTGCCGGGCGCCGCCGCCTCGGAGCCGGCCGAGGCGGTGAAACCGCTGCCTGGTGCCGAGAACGCCGGCAAGCCAGGCTACTTCACCGTGCGCCCGGGCGACACCCTGATCCGGGTCGGCCTGGAGACCGGCCAGAACTGGAAAGACCTGGTCAAGTGGAACAGCCTCGAGAACCCCAACATCCTGGAAGTGGGGCAGGTGCTTCGTGTCGTCCCGCCGGGGGCCGATCCTGGGGCGTTGACCACTCGCCCCGTGACGGCGGCGAAGGTGGAATCGCGTCCCCTCGATGCGCCCAAGCCGGCCTCCGCGCCCGCATCCACGCCGCCGCCGACGGCTGCGCCGGCACCCGTCGCGCCGCCTCCCGTCGCGGCACCCACGGGCGACGACAACGTCAACTGGCTCTGGCCCGCCAACGGCACCGTTCTCGCCCGCTTCGATGAAGTGCGGAGCAAGGGGTTGGCCATCGCGGGCAAGGCCGGCGACCCCGTGCTGGCCGCGGCGGACGGCCGCGTGGTCTACGCGGGCAGCGGCCTGCGCGGCTATGGCAACCTCGTCATCCTGAAGCACAACAACACCTACCTCACGGCCTACGCCCACAACCAGGCGCTGCTGGTGAAGGAGGAGCAGAACGTCAAGCGCGGCCAGAAGATCGCCGAAATGGGCGCGACGGACGCCGACCGCGTGAAGCTGCACTTCGAGATCCGCAAGCAGGGCAAGCCGGTCGATCCCGAGCGACTTCTCCCTGCTCGCTAGGCCTGCGGCCGCTCCGCTGGACGAAGAGCGGGTGCGCTGGACTGACGGGAATGACGGAGTCTGCGGGTCCCGTGCTGTTCGGGGTTGCGTACCGCTGCAACCGCGCAGTCACTGGCGTTGACCTCTGAGGTTCATCGATGGGCCGGGCCAACGTGGCCGGCAGCCAGCACATGGCGCGACGGCGCGGTTTTTGGCGGTGGAATGGCATTTGCCGATCGAGGGCCTCAATCCTGGAGGCTGCAATGACTGTCAACCGCTTTGCTCTCGTTTTCGGCATCGTCTTCCTGCTGGTCGGGGTGGTCGGGTTCATCCCCGGCCTCACGACCATGCACTCACACCCTGATGTGACCGTCACCGCCGGTCTGGGGCTGGCCCTGGGCCTGTTTCCGGTCAACATCCTGCACAACGTCGTGCACCTGCTGTTCGGGGCGTGGGGCCTCGCGGCGAGCCGTTCTGCAAGTGCCGCCGTGCTCTACGCCAAGGTCGTTGCCGTGAGCTACGCGCTGCTCACGGTGATGGGCCTGATCTCGGCGGCCCGGCTGTACACGACGTTCGGGCTGATTCCGCTGTACGGTCATGACATCTGGCTCCACGCCGTCCTTGCCGCGGTGGGCGCCTATTTCGGATTCATGCGCCGGGACGCTCACGTCCGCGCCTAAGCGCGCGGGCGCCTCCAGCGGCGCGGTTCGTCGCTTGCCGGCCGACGCCCGTTCCGTCCCCGGCCGCGCCTGCGAAGGGGCGGCGGGCTCGCCGGGTCTTCAATCGCATGCCCCGCAGGGTCGAGTGGGTCCTGTGGTCGCGCCTCCCCGCGCTTGTATCATCGGCGGGAGGCAACACCATGGCAAACACCGATGCCGACGGATTGGAAGGGACGCCGGCTGAAGGGCCGATGCCGCCCTTGCCGGCCGTCGACGGTCCGGATCCGATGATTGCCACCGGTTTGACGGCGGGCGAGGCGGAGGTGGGCAACACCTTGCAGACCTACCTGCGGGAAATCAGGCGGGCCCCGCTTTTCACGCCCGAGGAGGAGTTCGATGCCGCCACCCGGGCGAGGGGCGGCGACTTCTCCGCCCGCCAGCAGATGATCGAGCGCAACCTGCGCCTGGTGGTCAGCATTGCCAAGAACTACCTGGGACGAGGGCTGCCGCTCACGGACCTGATCGAGGAGGGCAACCTCGGGCTGATGCATGCCATCGAGAAGTTCGAACCCGACCGGGGTTTCCGCTTCTCCACCTATGCCTCCTGGTGGATCCGTCAGAGCGTCGAGCGGTCCATCATGCACCAGGCGCGATTGGTTCGTTTGCCGGTGCATGTCGTGCGCGAACTCAACCACGTCCTCAAGGCGCGGCGTGCTCTCGAATCCGAGCAGCCGGCTGATGGCAGCGAGCCACGGGTCAGGGTGGAGGCCATCGCCGCCCGGATCGGCCGCTCCGCCCGTGAGGTCGCCGAGCTGCTCCGCCTGGCGGAGCTGCCGGCGTCCCTCGATGCGCCCCTCGACCGCGACAGCGCCGACTCCATGCTCGACGGCGTCGCCGATGAAGCGGCCCTTGACCCGCTCAGCCTCACGCTGAGTCACGAGGTCGACGTGCTGTTGAACCACGGGCTCGAAGGGCTCAACGAACGTGAACGGGAAGTCCTGTGCGGGCGATACGGCCTTCACGATCGGGAACCCGAGACGCTGGAGGTGCTGGCGGCACGCCTGGGCTTGACGCGAGAACGGATTCGCCAGATCCAGCAGGAGGCCCTGATGAAGCTGCGCCGGCGGATGGCGCGCAGCGGCGTGCACCGCGACTCGCTCTTCTGAGATTGCCGGTCCGGCGGCGCGGGATAATGCCGGGATGACTCAAGCAATGGAATGGCTCAAGGTCGAATCGCTCGACCTCGAAGGCCAGGGCGTGGCCCACAACGAGGAAGGCAAGGTGGTGTTCATCGACGGGGCGCTCCCCGGCGAGGAAGTGCAGGTGTCCGTGGGGCGCCGCAAGAACAACTGGGAACAGGCCACCATGACGGCGCTGCGGCGGGAGAGTTCGCAACGTGTCGTCCCGAAGTGCCGGCATTTCGGAACCTGTGGCGGCTGCAAGCTGCAGCATCTGCACGTGGGCGCCCAGGTGGCCACCAAGCAGCGCGCCCTGGAAGACGCCCTGTGGCACCTGGGCAAGGTCAAGCCTGAACGGCTTCTTCGTCCGATCGAAGGTCCCGCCTGGGGGTATCGGTTCCGGGCACGTCTCTCGGTGCGGCATGTCGCCAAGAAGGGGCGCGTCCTGGTGGGGTTCCACGAGCGCAAGTCCACCTATGTGGCCGACATGACCACCTGCGAGGTGCTGCCGCCGCAGCTGGCCGCGCTCATCGTGCCGCTGCAGGAGCTCGTCATGTCGATGGATGCCCGCGACCGCGTTCCGCAGATCGAGGTC
Organism: Rhizobacter sp. LjRoot28; assembly: GCF_964253025.1. Classification (NCBI taxonomy): domain Bacteria; kingdom Pseudomonadati; phylum Pseudomonadota; class Betaproteobacteria; order Burkholderiales; family Sphaerotilaceae; genus Rhizobacter; species Rhizobacter sp. LjRoot28. The sequence continues at coordinate 2,335,507 of NZ_CAXUQC020000001.1, read as the reverse complement.
GCGGTTGGCGCAGAGACGACGGCGCTCGTGCTGCGCCACCTGGAGCCGCTCAGTGCCGGCGACCTCGGGCGGCTCGCCGCGTTTTCCTCCCGGCACGCGATCCAGTGGTGGTTGCAGCCCAAAGGGCCGGACACCGTGCACCGGCTGGAGGAGGGTGGCCCCGAGCTCAACTACACGCTGCCCGAGTTCGGCCTGACGATGCCCTTCAAGCCGACCGACTTCACGCAGGTCAACCACCACATCAACCGCGTGCTGGTGGGGCGGGCGCTGCGCTTGCTGGACGCGCAGCCCGACGAGCGCGTGATCGACTGGTTCTGCGGTCTCGGCAACTTCACCCTGCCGATCGCGACCCAGGCGCGCGAGGTGCTGGGCATCGAAGGCAGCGAAGCACTGGTGGCGCGTTCGCGAGAGAACGCCGATCGCAACGGATTGGCGGGCAAGACACGCTTCGACGCCCGAAACCTGTTCGAGATGACGCCGGCCTTGCTCGCGGCCCAGGGCGCAGCGGACAAGTGGCTGGTCGATCCTCCGCGGGAAGGCGCGTTCGCGCTGGTCAAGGCGCTGGTCGACCTGCACCAGGACCCGGCGCTCGCGCCCGGCTTCGAGCTGCCGCGCCGGATCGTCTATGTCAGCTGCAATCCGGCAACCCTGGCGCGCGACGCCGGGTTGCTGCAGCACCAGGGCGGTTACCGCTGCACTGCGGCGGGTGCGGTCAACATGTTCCCGCATACCGCGCATGTGGAGAGCATCGCGGTGTTCGAGCGGTGGGCGCCCGGCGAGGCTCCGCCGGCACCAGCAGCAGCGGAATGAGCAACGGGGCCGCTGAGGGCCCCGTTTTTCAATGGCGAGCTGTCCGCGGCTCCGTCGAAGCTCAGTCGGAGTCGCCGCCGAAGATGCCGAGCAGGCTTAGAAGGTGGACGAAGACGTTGTACACGTCGAGGTAGATCGCCAGCGTGGCAGTGATGTAGTTGGTCTCGCCACCGTCCACCACCCGCTTCAGGTCGTACAGCATCAGGGCCGAGAAGATCACGATGGCGAGCACCGAAACCGTCAGCATCAGCGCTGGCATCTGCAGCCAGATGTTGGCGACACTCGCCACGATGAGCCCGATCACGCCCACCATCAGCCACTGGCCGAGACCCGAGATGTCGCGGCGGATCGACGTGGCGAGCGACGCCATGCCGAGGAACACGAGCGACGTCCCTCCGAAGGCCATCATGATCAGCTGGCTTCCGTTGCTGTAGTTGCCCAGCACCGCCCCGATGAGGCGGGAGAGCATCAGGCCCATGAAGAAGGTGAAGGCCAGCAGCAGGGCCACACCGACACTGGAGTTCTTGAACTTCTCGATGGCGAAGAAGAAGCCGAAGGCCACGCCCATGAAGACGATGAAGCCGATGAAGGGGTTGCCCGCGAACAGGCTGAAGCCGGTTGCGACCCCCAGCCACGCGCCCAGCACGGTGGGCACCATCGACAGGGCCAACAGCCAGTAGGTATTGCGCAGGACGCGGTTTCGGTCGCCGGCCAAGGTGCCGGACGGGCCATGGGCGGCAGTCACCGCCTGCAAGTGCTCGTTCATGGAACCTCCTTGTGATCGGGCCGACCACCGGCCCTACGGCATCATGAGACCCGGCGGCCGACCGCAGGTTCCGCCGGCATCACGCGCGGCAGGGATGGCAGTCAAGGAGGGAAGGGAGCCGAGCTGCCCGGGACGGCAGCTCAGGCCTGCGGCTGCAGGCGGGACGGCCGATCAGGCCGCCAGGGGAATTCGAGCCGGAAGATGGTGAACCGGCGCCGTGCCGTTCCGCGCGGCGTCGAACACGTCGCGCGCGCAGTCGTTGCAGTTGCCGCAGCAGGAAGCCACGCCGGTCTCCATCTGGAGTTCGTCGAAGCTGGCGCAGCCACTGCGGGCATGGCGCTCGATGTCGCGGTCGGAAACACGTCGGCAGACACAAACGATCATGGTCAGGAACTCCGGCGGCCTTGACACTGACCGCTGGACGGAATCATAAATAGGAATGATTCCTAGTTCAAGCCCCTTCGCCCCTCAGCCGGGATGGCCGCAAGGTTTTGCCAAATACGCCTCACCGACCGCGTGCGGGATCAGCTGAGTTCCGCCATCTGTGACTGCAGGTAGTTCTGCAGACCGACCTTGGCGACGAGGTCGATCTGGGTCTCGAGGAAGTCGATGTGCTCCTCGGTGTCTTCGAGGATGGATTGCAGCAGGTCGCGCGACACGTAGTCACGCACCGACTCGCAATAGGCGATACCGTCCTTGATGGTCGCCTGGGCGCCGCGCTCGAGCTTCAGGTCGCAGTCGAGGATCTCGACGGTGTCCTCGCCCACCAGCAGCTTGCCGAGGTCCTGCAGGTTCGGCAGGCCGTCGAGCGTGAAGATGCGGTCCATCAGGGCGTCGGCATGCTTCATCTCGCCAATGGACTCCTCGTACTCCTTCTTCGCGAGCTTGTCGAAGCCCCAGTGCTTCAGCATCCGGTAGTGGAGGAAGTACTGGTTGATGGCGGTGAGCTCGTTCTTGAGTTGAGCATTCAGGTGCTCGATGACTTTCGGGTCGCCCTTCATGGCGTGTCCTTCCGGAGTGGGTGCAATGCGGACATTATGGGAGCCCCTGACGCCATCGGGGAGAAGTCCCCCAAGGCGGAGGTTCTTCGCCTTGATGGCGTTTCCGCCAGCCGCGTTCAACCCGGCGTCTCGCGCCTCGGGTACAATGCGAGGGTTTACCTGCAACCATCTCGCCCAGCGAAACCTTCGCGGTTTTCCTGCTGAAAACTCCCCCAGTTTTCTCCACCGGACTTTAGCTCTTCGAGCAGAGCTGGGCGCGCCAAAATTCGGAGAATCGCGTGCCCGCGCCACTGCTGCCCATACAAGAACAGGCTCTTCTCGCACTCGCGGACGGAACAATCTTCCAAGGCATCTCGATTGGCGCTGCGGGGCACACGGTCGGGGAAGTGGTGTTCAACACCTCGCTCACCGGGTACCAGGAGATCCTCACCGACCCGAGCTACGCCCGCCAGATGGTCACGCTGACCTACCCGCACATCGGCAGCTACGGGGTCAATGCCGAGGACGTCGAAGCGCGCAAGGTCCACGCCTCCGGCCTGATCATCAAGGATCTGCCGATTCGCGCGTCGAACTTCCGTTCGACCATGACGCTCACGCAGTACCTGCAGCGCGAGGGCACCGTCGCCATCGCGAACATCGACACCCGTCAGCTGACCCGCGTGCTGCGCACCAAGGGCGCCCAGAACGGCTGCATCCTCACGCTGTCCGCCGGCGAGGTGATCACCCAGGCTGACCGCGAGCGGGCGATCGAACTGGCCCAGGCCGCGCCCAGCATGGCCGGGCTCGACCTGGCGCAGGTCGTGTCGCAAGGCGACATCACCGAGTGGACCGAAGGCGAGTGGGCCCTGGGCACCGGCTTCGCGCAGCTCAAGAATCCACGCTTCCACGTGGTCGCCTATGACTACGGCGTCAAGCGAAACATCCTTCGCATGCTGGTCAGCCGCGGTTGCCGCGTCACCGTGGTGCCGGCCCGCACCCCGGCAGCAGACGTTCTGGCAATGAAACCCGATGGCGTCTTCCTGAGCAATGGCCCCGGCGACCCGGAGCCGTGCGACTACGCCATCGCGGCCACCCGCACCATCATCGAGGCCGGCATCCCGACCTTCGGCATCTGCCTCGGCCACCAGATCATGGCGCTGGCTTCGGGCGCGCGCACCTTCAAGATGAAGTTCGGCCACCACGGCGCGAACCATCCGGTGAAGGATTTGGACAACCTGCGCGTGAGCATCACGAGCCAGAACCACGGTTTTGCCGTCGACGAGAAGTCGCTGCCGGCGAACCTGCGCCCGACGCACGTGAGCCTGTTCGACGGCACCCTGCAAGGGCTTGCTCGCACCGACAAACCCGCCTTCTGCTTCCAGGGCCACCCCGAGGCCTCTCCCGGACCCCATGACATCGCCTATCTGTTCGACCGCTTCACCGCGCTGATGGAGAAGACCAATGCCTAAGCGCCAAGACATCAAATCGATCCTCATCATCGGTGCCGGCCCGATCATCATCGGCCAGGCATGCGAGTTCGACTACTCCGGGGCGCAGGCCTGCAAGGCGCTGCGCGAGGAGGGCTACAAGGTCATCCTGGTCAACAGCAACCCGGCGACCATCATGACCGACCCTGAGATGGCCGATGTGACCTACATCGAACCCATCACCTGGCAGGTGGTCGAGAAGATCATCGCCAAGGAGCGGCCTGATGCCGTGCTGCCCACCATGGGTGGCCAGACGGCGCTCAACTGCGCGCTCGACCTGCACAAGCATGGCGTGCTCGCCAAGTACGGCGTCGAAATGATCGGCGCCAACGAAACCGCGATCGAGAAGGCGGAAGACCGCCTGAAGTTCAAGGACGCCATGACCGGCATCGGCCTCGGCTCGGCACGCTCGGGCATTGCGCACTCGATGGAAGAGGCGCTCGCGGTGCAGCAGCGCATCATGCGCGAGATCGGTGGCACGGGCTTTCCGATGGTCATCCGCCCGAGCTTCACGCTCGGCGGCACCGGTGGCGGCATCGCCTACAACCCCGACGAATTCGAAGAGATCTGCAAGCGCGGCCTCGACCTTTCGCCCACCAAGGAGCTCCTCATCGAGGAGAGCCTGATCGGCTGGAAGGAATACGAGATGGAGGTTGTCCGCGACAGCAAGGACAACTGCATCATCGTCTGCGCGATCGAGAACCTCGATCCCATGGGCATCCACACGGGTGACTCCATCACCGTGGCGCCCGCCCAGACGCTGACCGACCGCGAGTACCAGCTGCTGCGCAACGCGAGCATCGCGATCCTGCGCGAGATCGGCGTGGACACCGGCGGCTCCAACGTGCAGTTCTCGATCAACCCCGAAGACGGCCGCATGGTCGTCATCGAGATGAACCCGCGCGTGAGCCGGTCATCGGCACTGGCCTCCAAGGCCACCGGCTTCCCGATCGCCAAGGTGGCGGCAAAGCTGGCCGTCGGCTACACGCTCGACGAGCTGCGCAACGACATCACGGGTGGCGCCACGCCGGCCTCGTTCGAGCCGAGCATCGACTACGTGGTGACCAAGATCCCGCGTTTCGCGTTCGAGAAATTTCCCGCGGCCGACTCCCACCTCACGACGCAGATGAAGTCGGTGGGCGAGGTGATGGCCATGGGCCGCACCTTCCAGGAGAGCTTCCAGAAGGCACTTCGCGGCCTGGAGACCGGCATCGACGGCCTCACCGAGCGCAGCACCGACCGCGACGAGATCATCGAGGAGATCGGCGAGCCGGGCCCCGAGCGCATCCTGTTCGTGGCCGATGCCTTCCGCATCGGCATGTCGCTCGACGAGGTGTACGAAGAGACGTCCATCGACCCCTGGTTCCTCGCCCAGATCGAGCAGCTGGTGCAGACCGAGCAGGCCCTGCAGGGCCGTGCGCTCGAAAGCCTGTCCGCCGCCGAGTTGCGCTACCTGAAGCAAAAGGGCTTCTCCGACCGTCGCCTGGCCAAGCTGCTCGGCACGCACCAGCATGCCGTGCGCGAGGCGCGCTGGGCGCAGAACGTTCGCCCGGTCTACAAGCGGGTGGACACCTGCGCGGCGGAGTTCGCCACCCAGACGGCCTACCTGTACTCGACGTACGACGCCGAGTGCGAGGCCGCGCCCACCGACAAGAAGAAGATCGTTGTGCTCGGCGGCGGGCCGAACCGCATCGGGCAGGGCATCGAGTTCGACTACTGCTGCGTGCACGCGGCCCTCGCCATGCGCGAGGACGGGTACGAAACCATCATGGTCAACTGCAACCCCGAGACCGTCTCGACCGACTACGACACCTCCGACCGCCTCTACTTCGAGCCGGTGACGCTCGAGGACGTGCTCGAGATCGTCGACAAGGAAAAGCCGGTCGGCGTGATCGTGCAGTACGGCGGCCAGACGCCCCTCAAGCTCGCACTCGACCTCGAGCGCGCAGGTGTGCCGATCGTCGGCACGACGCCGGACAGCATCGACATCGCCGAAGACCGCGAGCGCTTCCAGAAGCTGCTCAACGAGCTGGGCCTCAAGCAGCCGCCCAACCGCACGGCCCGCACAGAGGACCAGGCCCTGACGCTGGCCCGCGAGATCGGCTACCCGCTGGTGGTGCGCCCGAGCTATGTGCTGGGTGGTCGCGCCATGGAAATCGTGCACGGCGACAAGGACCTCGAGCGCTACATGCGCGAGGCCGTCAAGGTGTCAGAGAAGTCGCCGGTGCTGCTCGATCGCTTCCTCGATGACGCCATCGAGGTGGACGTCGACTGCATCAGCGATGGTCAGGACTGCATGATCGGCGGCATCATGGAGCACGTCGAACAGGCCGGCATCCACTCCGGCGACTCCGCATGCTCGCTGCCGCCGTACTCGCTGTCGACGGCCATGCAGGACGAGCTGCGCCGCCAGACCGTGCTGATGGCCAAGGCCTTGCACGTGAAGGGCCTGATGAACGTGCAGTTCGCCATCCAGGGCGAAGGCGCGGACGCCGTGGTCTACGTGCTCGAGGTGAACCCGCGTGCCTCGCGCACCGTGCCGTTCGTGTCGAAGGCCACCGGTCAGCCGCTGGCCAAGATCGCCGCGCGCTGCATGGTCGGCCAGAAGCTCTCCGAGCAGCGCGCCAAGGATGGCAAGCCGCCGCGTGAAGTGATCCCGCCGTACTTCTCGGTCAAGGAAGCGGTCTTCCCGTTCAACAAGTTCCCGGGCGTGGACCCGATCCTCGGCCCGGAGATGCGCTCCACGGGCGAGGTGATGGGTGCGGGCCGCACGTTCGGCGAGGCGATGCTCAAGAGCCAGCTGGGCGCAGGGTCCCGCTTGCCGACCAAGGGCACGGTGTGCCTGACGGTGAAGCACAACGACAAGCCGCGGGCCGTGGTGCTGGCCCGTGAACTGCACGCGCTCGGCTTCCAGGTGGTGGCCACGCGCGGCACCGCCGCGGCCATTGCCGAAGCCGGCGTGCCGGTGCGTGCGGTGAACAAGGTCAAGGACGGCCGACCGCACATCGTCGACATGCTGAAGGCCGGAGAGATCCAGCTCGTCTTCACCACGGTCGACGAGACACGCACGGCCATCGCGGACTCGCGCCACATTCGCCAGGCTGCGCTTGCCAATCGCATCACTTACTACACCAGCATGGCGGGGTGCGAGGCTGCGGTCGAAGGCATGAAGCACCAGGACGATCTGGTGGTGTTGTCCCTGCAAGAGCTGCACTCGGAACTGCACTAAACTCGTTCGACACACACATCTGTTTCGTCGGCCGCCGCCGGCCTCCCGCGAGGGAGTGGGCGGCGGTTTGTTTTCAGCATCACGTCATTGCGATTCAAGGTTCGACCATGGCCACCATTCCCCTTACCCAACGCGGTGCCGAGAAGCTCAAGGAAGAGCTTCACCGGCTCAAGACCGTCGAGCGCCACGCCGTGATCCAGGCGATCGCCGAAGCGCGCGCGCAGGGTGACCTCTCCGAGAACGCCGAGTACGAAGCGGCCAAGGACAAGCAGGGTTTCATCGAGGGCCGCATCCTCGAGATCGACAGCAAGCTGGCCGCTGCACAGATCATCGATCCGCGCTCGCTCGATGCCGAAGGGCGCGTGGTGTTTGGTGCCACCGTCGACCTCGAGGACGAGGATTCGGGCGCCGCCGTGACGTACCAGATCGTCGGCGAGGACGAAGCCGATCTGAAGGAAGGCCGCATCTCCATCAGCTCGCCCATCGCACGCGCGCTGATCGGCAAGGAAGCCGGCGCCGTGGCCGAGGTCAATGCGCCCGGCGGCATCAAGAGCTACGAGATCATCAACGTCCGCTACATCTGATCGACGCCGCCGTGCCGGGTTCTTCGAAGCGACGCGCAGCGGCCGTTCTCGCGGCCGTCTGGGCCGGGGTGATTCTCGGGGTGGCTGCCATCGGCACGCCAGCGGGATTCGCGCTCGTGCCCACCGACGTGGCCGGCCGCCTGGCGGGTTTCATGCTGCGGCGGGAGGCCTACGTCAGCATCGCGATGAGCGTCGTCCTGTTCATCATCGTGCGCGCACAGGCGCGCGATGCGGCGCGGCGCCGCCAGGGCTCGGTGCTGAGCACCGAGGTCCTGTTGGTGATGGGTGCGCTCTTCTGCACGGTATTCGGGCACTTCGGCCTGCGTTCGGCAATGGACGCGGCGCGCGCGGGCGAGGGCATGCTGTCCTTCGGCGCGCTGCACGGCATCTCGGTGGCGATCTTCGGGTTCAAGGGCCTGCTGGTGCTGGCCCTGGCCTGGCGCCTCACGGCGAGCCGGCCTGCTGCGGACTGACGCGGGGCGCGTGGCGACGCGCTTGACGCCCTGCGGCCCGGCGTCGGGCAACTGAGGCGCGCAGCGCCACGTTGCCCGCCGAGGGTCAAGCCTGCTGGGTCTTCTTGACGCTGGTCACGCGCTTGCGAGCGCGCTTGACTTCGCCGCCGGCGGCGATGCGCTGGTTGCCCAGCACCTTGATCTTCTTGACCTGAGGGCGGTGGTTGCCGCTCTTGGAGAACTTCAGGATCTTGACGACCTTCGGGCCGGGCATGCGGTCGTCGCGCTCGGCCTTTTCCTTCGGGACCGGCGGGCGCCAGAGGATGAGAAGCTTGCCCAGGTGCTGGATGGGCGCGGCGTTCAGGTCGTGCGAGAGCTTGGCCATCATGGCTTCGCGTGCGGCGCGGTCGTCGGAGAAGACGCGCACCTTGATGAGCCCATGGCTGTTGAGGGCCAGGTCGACCTCGCGAACGACGGCGGGCGTGAGCCCGTCGCCGCCGATGAGGACGACGGGGTCCAGGTGATGGGCGGCCGAGCGCTGTTCTTTGCGCTGGGCGGGAGTAAGTTCGATGGCAGGCATGCCGCTATTATCGTTGGGCCACGGGAATCGCGATGAAAACGCAGACAAAAAGCAAGAAGGTCAACAAGGCGTGGCTGCATGACCATGTCAACGACACGTATGTGAAGTTGGCTCACAAGGAAGGCTACCGCGCGCGGGCGGCCTACAAGCTCAAGGAAATCGATGAGCAGCTTGGCCTCATCAAGCCCGGGCAGCTCGTTGTCGACCTGGGTGCGACCCCCGGGGCCTGGAGCCAGTACCTGCGACGCCGCTTCGCCCCCCGGGATGCCGGCACGGGCGGCGCTGCCGCGGGACAGCTCAACGGCACCATCATTGCGCTCGACCTGCTGCCCTTCGAGGCCATCGAGGGCGTCACCTTCATCCAGGGCGACTTCCGCGAGGAGGCCGTCCTCGCGCAGCTGGACGAGGCCGTGGCCGGGCGTCCGGTCGATGTCGTGGTGTCGGACATGGCGCCCAATCTCTCCGGCATCGGCAGCGCCGACGCGGCCCGCATCGAGAACCTGGTCGAGCTCGCGGTCGACTTCGCGCAGCACCGGCTGACGCCCGGCGGCGCGTTGGTGGCCAAGGTATTCCATGGCGCGAGCTACGACCCCCTGGTCGCGCTCTTCCGAAAGACCTTCAGGGTGGTCAAGGCCATCAAGCCAAAAGCCTCCCGGGACAAATCTGCTGAAACCTTTTTGGTGGGAATCGGTCTGAAAACGGGCGGGAAGCTGGCGGGCAAACCGGTCGGAGCCTCGGAATAGCCGTGCTGGAAGGTGATACATGCCAACATGGCGTCGGGCTTGACTGGAATAGAATCGTCCCCATCTGCCGTGGATGCGTGGCACATCGTGTGCCGGCGAGGAAGATATTGATGGCAAGAAGGAGCCGCGGTGAACAATCAATGGTTCTCTAAAGTCGCTGTTTGGCTGGTGATCGCACTCGTGCTGTTCACCGTGTTCAAGCAGTTCGACAAGGGTGCAGCGCAGGGCCAGCCGATCGCTTATTCGGAGTTCCTCGATGAGGTCGCCGCGAAGCGCATCAAGTCGGTCACGTTGCCCGAGGGGCCTGTGGGCGGCGATATCTACGCCATCACGACCGACGACCGCCGCCTGCGCAGCACCGTGACCTACCTGGATCGCGGTCTGGTGGGCGACCTGGTCAAGAACGGCGTCAAGTTCGACGTCAAGCCCCGTGAGGAGCAGTCCCTGCTGGTGAGCATGTTCATCAACTGGGGCCCGATGATGCTGCTCATCGGCGTGTGGATCTACTTCATGCGCCAGATGCAGGGCGGCGGCAAGGGGGGGGCGTTCAGCTTCGGCAAGTCCAAGGCGCGCATGCTCGACGAGGCCAACAACTCCACCACCTTCGCCGACGTCGCCGGGTGCGACGAGGCCAAGGAAGAAGTTCGCGAGCTCGTCGACTTCCTGAAGGACCCGCAGCGCTTCCAGAAGCTCGGCGGCCGCATTCCCCGCGGCGTGCTGCTCGTCGGCCCTCCGGGCACCGGCAAGACGCTGCTGGCCAAGGCCATCGCGGGCGAAGCCAAGGTGCCGTTCTTCAGCATCTCCGGCTCCGACTTCGTCGAGATGTTCGTCGGTGTGGGCGCGGCCCGAGTCCGCGACATGTTCGAACAGGCCAAGAAGAGCGCACCGTGCATCATCTTCGTCGATGAAATCGACGCGGTCGGCCGCCATCGCGGTGCAGGCCTCGGCGGCGGCAACGACGAGCGCGAGCAGACCCTCAACCAGATGCTGGTCGAGATGGACGGCTTCGAGACCAACCTCGGCGTGATCGTGATGGCGGCCACCAACCGGCCGGACATCCTCGACCCCGCGCTGCTGCGCCCGGGCCGCTTCGACCGCCAGGTCTACGTGACCCTGCCTGACGTGCGCGGCCGCGAGCAGATCCTGACGGTTCACATGCGCAAGGTCCCCGTGGGCCAGGACATCCGTGCCGACATCCTGGCGCGGGGTACCCCCGGTTTCTCCGGTGCCGACCTCGCCAACCTGGTGAACGAGGCGGCCCTGTTCGCCGCCCGCCGCAACGCCCGCGTCGTCGACATGATCGACTTCGAGCGCGCCAAGGACAAGATCATGATGGGGCCGGAGCGCAAGTCCATGGTCATGCCGGAAGAGGAACGCCGCAACACGGCGTACCACGAGTCCGGTCACGCCCTGGTGGCTCGCCTGCTGCCCAAGACCGATCCGGTTCACAAGGTGACTGTGATTCCCCGTGGCCGCGCCCTGGGCGTGACCATGCAGTTGCCCGAAGGCGATCGCTACAGCCTCGACAAGGAGCGCATGCTCAGCACCATCTCCGTGCTGTTCGGTGGCCGCATTGCCGAGGAGGTGTTCATGAACCAGATGACCACCGGCGCCAGCAACGACTTCGAGCGTGCCACCCAGATCGCCCGCGACATGGTGACCCGTTACGGCATGACGGATGAACTCGGCCCGATGGTTTATGCCGAGAACGAGGGCGAGGTGTTCCTCGGTCGCTCGGTCACCAAGCAGGTCAACGTCTCCGAGCAGACGATGCAGAAGGTCGACGGCGTCATCCGCCGCATCATCGACGAGCAGTACAGCATCGCCCGCAAGCTGATCGAGGACAACCAGGACAAGATGCACGCGATGGCCAATGCGCTGCTCGAATGGGAAACCATCGACGCCGACCAGATCGACGACATCATGAACGGCCGTCCGCCGCGTCCGCCCAAGGACTGGACCAGCAGCACGAGCAAGCCGAGCGGCCCCACGCCGCCGGTGAACCCGGGCAGCGCGCCGGCAGCGGCCTGATCGCCTGACGGTTGTTGGTTCAATGAACGCGTAAACGGGGCTTCGGCCCCGTTTTCGTTGGTGCCCGACCATCGGGCGCCCACGCTCCATGCGAGCCGCGAGCCTGCCACCGGCCGACCTACGGACCGTTCCTGCGCTGATCCGTCCTCCCAACCCATCTTTGCTCCACTGCACCATGATCTGGCAGACCACAAGGTTCCGCATCGACTTGAGCCGTCCGCAGGTGATGGGCATCGTGAACACGACGCCGGACTCCTTCTCCGATGGCGGCAGTCATGCGAGCGCGTCCGCCGCGGCGCGACATTGCGAACGCCTCGTGGCGGAGGGGGTCGACATCCTGGACATCGGGGGCGAATCGACTCGCCCCGGCGCCACGCCGGTGCCGCTGGCCGAGGAGTTGGCGCGGGTGCTGCCTGTGCTCAAGGCTGCCGTGACGATGGGCGTACCGGTGTCGATCGACACCTACAAGGCGGATGTGATGGCTGCCGCGCTCGACCTCGGCGTCGACATCGTCAACGACATCGCTGCGCTCCAGCAGCCGCGGGCCCTGGCAGTCGTCTCCGCGCACCCGTCCTGCGGGGTGTGCCTGATGCACATGCAGGGAGAGCCCGGCTCCATGCAGGCGGCCCCGACATACGGCGACGTCGTCGCCGAGGTGGACCGATTCCTTCGGGAGCGTGCCCGGGCCGTCCGGGATGCCGGTGTGCAGGACGAACGCATTGTTCTCGACCCGGGCATCGGTTTCGGCAAGACGGCGGCGCACAATCTCGCTCTGCTGGCCCGTCAGCGGGAACTGCTCACACTCGGCCATCCCTTGCTCGTGGGCTGGTCTCGCAAGCGAACCTTGGGGGAACTGACGGGGCGCCCGGTTGATGAACGCGTGGTCGCCAGCGTGGCGGCGGCGCTGGCTGCAGTGCTCCGGGGCGCCCATGTGTTGCGGGTGCACGACGTGGCCGCCACGGTCGACGCGTTGAAGGTCTGGCAGGCCGCCGGTTCGGGGGATGTGGCAGCCACGTGACTGCCCGACAATCCCGGACTGGAAATAATTGCCTGATTCGCAGGAACCGACATGAGCAGAACCTACTTTGGCACCGATGGCATCCGGGGCACGGTCGGGCAATCGCCGATCACACCCGACTTCATGCTCCGCTTGGGCAATGCCGTCGGCCGCGTGCTCAAGTCCGACATCGACCGGCCCACGGTCCTCATCGGCAAGGACACCCGCATCTCGGGCTACATGATCGAATCGGCCCTCGAAGCCGGCTTCGCCTCGGCCGGGGTCGACGTGCTGCTCACCGGTCCGCTCCCCACGCCGGGTGTTGCCTATCTCACGCGCGCCCTGCGGCTCGACCTGGGTGTGGTGATCAGTGCCTCGCACAACCCGTACGCGGACAACGGCATCAAGTTCTTCTCGGCGAGCGGTGAAAAGCTCCCCGACGAGTGGGAACGTCGGGTCGAAACTGCATTGCTCGACGAGCCCGAATGGGTTCCGTCCGCGCAGCTGGGCAAGGCGCGTCGCCTCGAGGCTGCGCGCGGGCGCTATGTGGAGTTCTGCAAGAGCACCTTCGGCAACGACCTGTCGCTCAAGGGGCTCAAGATCGTGGTCGACGCCGCCCACGGGGCTGCGTACCAGACGGCCCCGGAGGTGTTCCATGAGCTGGGCGCCGAGGTCATCTGCATCGGCTGCAATCCCGATGGGGTGAACATCAACGCCGGATTCGGCGCCACGGCACCGCAGGCGCTGGTCCAGGCCGTGAAGGAGCACAAGGCGCACTACGGGGTGGCCCTGGACGGGGATGCCGACCGACTTCAGCTCGTCGACGGGGAAGGGCGCCTGTACAACGGCGACGAGCTGCTCTACGTGATGGTCGCCGATCGTCTGGCGCAGGGCCAGCGCGTGCCCGGTGCCGTCGGCACCCTGATGACGAACATGGCGGTCGAGGTCGCACTGAAGGCGAGGGACGTCGAATTCGTCCGAGCCAAGGTGGGCGACCGCTACGTCCTCGAGGAGCTGGCGGCACGCGGCTGGCTGCTGGGCGGTGAAGGTTCCGGCCACCTCCTGGCCCTCGACAAGCACACCACGGGCGACGGCATCGTGAGCGCGCTGCAGATCCTGCAGGCGGTGAGCCGAAGCGGCAAGACCCTGGCTCAGCTGCTCGACGGCGTGGCCCTGTTCCCGCAGGTTCTCATCAACGTGCGGCTCAAGGCCGGGCAGGACTGGAAGGCCACGCCGGGCTTGGCGGACACGCAGGCTGCGGTCGCCCGGGAACTCGATGGCAGCGGACGCCTGCTGATTCGCCCCTCGGGTACCGAGCCGCTGGTGCGGGTGATGGTGGAGGCGCGTGACGCCGCCCAGGCGCAGGCTTGCGCCGAACGTCTGGCCGCGCTGCTGCGCGGCTGATCGAGCGTCGCCTGCACGGGAGTGCAGGCAAGCGCGGCAGGACCCGGGCCGATGCCGGGTCAGGAGCTCACTTCGTCGGCGGCACCAGCACGCGGTCGATGTGGTGAACCACGCCGTTGCTGGCCTTGATGTCGGCCGTCGTCACGACGGCGTCTTCGACCGTGGCGAAATTGCCGGCTTGGGACAGGGCCACCTTGGCGCCATTGAGGGTAGGCGCGGAGCCATTGCGGATGTTGGCGGCCATCATGGTGCCCGGTACCACGTGGAACTTGATCAGCGCGGCCACCCGGTCCTTGTCCTTGGCCAGCGATTCCCAGGCGCGCGACGGCACGGTCTTGAAGGCTTCGTCGGTCGGGGCGAACACCGTGAACGGGCCGGGCTGGGCCAGCGCATCGGCCAGGCCGTGCTCCTGGATGAGCTTGTTGAGGGTCGTCAGCTGCGGGTCGGCGGCGATGGTGTCGGCAACCGACTTTGGTCCGGACAGGTTGGCGCAACCGGCCAGGAAAAGGGTGGCAGCGGCGGTGGTGGCGAGCAGCCAGGTGCGTTTGTTGATCATTCTGATACTCCTCGATAAGGGACATGGGGCCACGGCAGCATCCCCCCGGACGCCGGTTTTCCCGGGCTACGTCGAGCTTATGCAGCTCATGTGACAACCCGGTGAAGTGCGTGTGACAACTCCCGGGGACGGGGCCCAAGCATTCATGACAATTGACGCCTTGAATTGTCATGTCGCTGTCACACACCACTTTTACAGTCCGTCGTGTCTCCTCAGTCCCGTATGCGAAAGGTATGCACATGAACTTCCCTCCGATCCGCGTTGCCCTCTCGGCGCTGGCCCTGACCGCCGGCTCCGGCGTCGCCGTGGCCCAGGACGTCACGGGCGCTGGTGCCAGCTTCCCCGCTCCGCTGTATGCCAAGTGGGCTGATTCGTACAACAAGGCGACCGGCGCGCGCATCAACTACCAATCGGTGGGTTCCGGTGCCGGCATCAAGCAGATCCGCGGCAAGACGGTGGACTTCGGTGCTTCCGACGCCCCGCTGAAGGACGAAGAGCTGGCCAAGGACGGTCTGATCCAGTTCCCCACCGTCATCGGCGGCGTCATTCCGGTGGTCAACATCAAGGGCATCGCCCCGGGCCAGATCAAGCTGACCGGCCAGGTGCTGGGCGACATCTATCTCGGCAAGATCACGAAGTGGAACGATGCGGCCCTGACGGCGCTGAACCCCGGCGTGCCGCTGCCGGACGCCGCCATCTCGGTGGTGCGTCGCGCTGACGGCTCGGGCACGAGCTTCATCTTCACGAACTACCTCTCGAAGGTGAACGCCGAGTGGAAGTCGAAGGTTGGCGAAGGCACGGCCGTCAACTGGCCCACCGGCGCCGGTGGCAAGGGCAACGAAGGTGTGTCCGCCTTCGTGCAGCGCCTGCCGAACTCCATCGGGTATGTCGAATACGCCTACGTCAAGCAGAACAAGATGACGTTCACCCTCCTGAAGAACAAGGACGGTCAATTCGCCTCGCCGGATGACACCGGGTTCAAGTCGGCAGCTGCCGGCGCTGACTGGGCGAAGTCGTTCTACCAGGTGCTGACCGATCAGCCGGGCAAGGATTCGTGGCCCATCACCGGCGCCACCTTCATCATGATGCACAAGGCGCAGGACAAGCCGGCATCGGCCACGAACGCGCTCAAGTTCTTTGACTGGGCCTACACCAACGGCGACAAGGCGGCTGCCGACCTCGAGTACGTGGCGCTGCCCGAGTCGGTGAAGAACCTCGTGCGCAAGCAGTGGGGCGAGATCAAGGACACGAGCGGCAAGCCCGTCGCGTTCAAGTAATTGATCCACCCGCGCGCCGGCCAGCCGGCGCGCCCGATCGATCCGGGGCGGGGCGCTCGACGCTCCGCCCTCCAGGGCATTCCGGAGGGGCCGTGGCCGCTACACTTCCCGCATCTCACTACGAAAACGACAAGATGTCCCGTTCCGAGCCAACGGGGCGGCCCCCCGAGCGCCGGCAGTCCGCGCCCTGGGCCGACACGGTGTTTTCCGCGCTCGCCCACGGCGCGGCAATCCTGACCTTGCTGCTGCTGGCCGGCATCATCGTCTCGCTCCTGATCGGCGCCGCTCCCTCCATCCAGGCCTACGGCTTGAGCTTCCTCTGGACCAGCGACTGGGATCCGGTGCAAGACAAGTACGGTGGCCTGGTGATGATCTACGGCACGCTGATGACCTCGTTCATCGCGCTGCTGATCGCGGTTCCGGTGAGCTTCGGCATCGCGCTCTTCCTCACCGAACTCTCGCCCAACTGGCTGCGCCGTCCGCTCGGCATCGCCGTCGAGCTGCTGGCGGCCGTGCCCTCCATCGTCTACGGCATGTGGGGCCTGCTGGTGTTCAGTCCGGTGCTGTCGACCTACGTCCAGCAGCCGCTGCAATCCCTCTTTGCCGGCGTGCCGGTGCTGTCGACGTTGGTGTCCGGCGCACCGGTGGGCATCGGCATCCTGTCGGCGGGCATCATCCTGGCCATCATGATCATTCCCTTCATCGCCTCGGTGATGCGCGACGTCTTTGCCGTCACGCCGCCCATGCTGAAGGAGTCGTCGTATGCCCTCGGCTCCACCACCTGGGAGGTGGTGTTCAAGGTGGTGCTGCCCTACACCAAGACCGGTGTGATCGGCGGCATCATGCTCGGCCTCGGCCGGGCACTCGGCGAAACCATGGCCGTCACCTTCGTGATCGGCAACTTCAACCAGCTCAACAGCCTGTCGCTGTTCGAGGCCGCCAACAGCATCTCCTCGGCCCTCGCGAACGAGTTCGCCGAAGCGGGTGAGGGCCTGCACCAGGCCTCGCTCATCTACCTCGGCCTGGTGCTGTTCTTCATCACCTTCGTGGTGCTGTCGCTGTCGCGCCTGCTGTTGGCCCGCCTGAAGAAGAACGAAGGATCCCGCACGTGAACGCCACCACGCCCTTCATCCGCATGGACGCTGGCCGCCTGGCCAAGCACCGCAAGCGCAAGCTCGTCAACGGCATCGCGCTGTCGATGTCGATGCTGGCCATGGCCTTCGGCCTCTTCTGGCTGTTCTGGATCCTCTTCGAGACCATCAGTCTCGGCATCGGCGGCCTGACCTGGTCCACCTTCACCGAAATGACGCCACCGCCCATGGCCGAGACCGGCGGCCTTGCCAACGCGATCTTCGGCTCGCTGATGATGGTGGGGCTGGCCACGCTTGTCGGCACGCCCATCGGCATCCTGGCAGGCATCTACCTCGGCGAGTATGGCCAGAAGACCTGGCTCGGCAGCGCGACGCGCTTCATCAATGACATCCTGCTGTCGGCGCCCAGCATCGTCATCGGCCTGTTCATCTACTCGGTCGTCGTGTCGCAGTTCAAGTCGTTCTCAGCGATCGCCGGCATCCTCGCGCTTTCGCTGATCGTGATCCCGGTGGTCATCCGCACCACCGAGAACATGCTGACCCTGATCCCGAACGCCCTGCGCGAGGCCGCATACGCCCTCGGCACGCCCAAGTGGCGCGTCATCATGACGATCACGTTGAAGTCGGCGCGCGCCGGCGTCATCACCGGCGTGCTGCTGGCCCTGGCCCGCATCGCAGGCGAGACCGCGCCGCTGCTCTTCACGGCCTTGTCCAACCAGTTCTGGACCTCGAGCCTCACCGAACCGATGGCGAGCCTGCCCGTCACGATCTTCAAATTCGCGATGAGCCCGTATGAGAACTGGCAGAAGCTCGCCTGGGCCGGCGTCTTCCTGATCACGGTGGGCGTGCTCGCGCTGAACATCCTGGCGCGCGTGCTGTTCCGCAACAAAAACTGATTCCCCGGGGCGTACACCATGGACACCAAAGTCGACCTTCCCGCCGTGACCGACCGCCCGAAGCTGTCGGTGCGCGATCTCAATTTCTACTACGGCGCTTTCCACGCGCTGAAGCACATCAACCTCGACATTCCCGAGAAGAAGGTCACCGCCTTCATCGGGCCATCGGGCTGCGGCAAGTCCACGCTCCTGCGCACCTTCAACCGCATGTTCGAGCTGTACCCCGAGCAGCGCGCCGAAGGGTCGATCACGATCGACGGCGAGAACATCCTGAAGTCGCGGCAGGACGTCTCCCTCATCCGCGCCAAGATCGGCATGGTGTTCCAGAAGCCCACGCCGTTCCCGATGTCGATCTACGACAACATCGCCTTCGGCGTGCGCCTGTTCGAGACGCTGCCCCGTGTCGAGATGGACGAGCGGGTGGAGTGGGCCCTCAAGAAGGCCGCCCTCTGGAACGAGGTCAAGGACAAGCTCAACCAGAGCGGCTCGGGCCTCTCCGGCGGACAGCAGCAGCGGCTGTGCATCGCCCGCGGCATCGCCATCAAGCCCGAAGTCCTGCTGCTCGACGAGCCGTGCTCCGCGCTCGACCCGATTTCCACGGGCAAGATCGAGGAGCTCATCCACGAGCTCAAGGACGACTACACCGTCGTCATCGTCACCCACAACATGCAGCAGGCCGCACGCTGCTCCGATTACACCGCCTACATGTACCTCGGCGACCTGATCGAGTTCGGACCGACGTCCGAACTCTTCATGAAGCCCAAGAAGAAGGACACCGAGGACTACATCACCGGGCGCTTCGGCTGACCACGCCACCACGGACGGGCTTCGCCCCGCGCGCAACGGATCAGCACAGACACGAGGAATCGACATGAGCGACAAACACCTTTCCACCCAGTTCGACAGCGAGCTGAGCGGCATTTCCACCCGCGTGCTCGAGATGGGCGGCCTGGTCGAGTCCCAGGTGGCCCAGGCCGTCTATGCGCTGACCCACTTCAGCGGCGACATCGCCAGCGAAGTCCTGCGCAACGAGGAACGCGTCAACTCCATGGAAATGGAGATCGACCGTGATCTGTCGACCATCATCGCCCGCCGCCAGCCGACGGCCCGCGACCTGCGGCTGCTGATCGCCATCTCGAAGACCATTGCCAACCTCGAGCGCGTGGGCGACGAGGCGGCACGCATCGCCCGCACGGTGCAGCGCCTCATCAACACCGGCGTGTCGAGCCGCCTGCGCCTGCCTGTCAACGACCTGGCCCATGAGTCGGAGCTCGCGATCGCGCAACTGCGCAAGTCGCTGGACGCCTTCGCGCGGCTCGATACCCAGAAGGCCATCGAGGTCCTCAAGCAGGACGACCAGATCGACCAGGAGTTCGACGGACTGCTGCGCAAGCTCATCACCTACATGATGGAAGACCCGCGCACCATCTCGTCGAGCATCGACCTGGTATTCGTCGCCAAGGCGATCGAGCGCGTCGGCGACCACGCCAAGAACCTCGCCGAAGTCATCATCTACATCGTCAAGGGCACGGACGTTCGCCACAACACCGTCGCAGCCGTCGAGTCGATGGTGAAGTGAACAACATCTGAGGAGGAACCCATGAGTCAAGTCCTGGTGGTCGAGGACGAGTCGGCGATCGCCGAACTGATGTCCATCAACCTCCGCCATGCCGGGTACGACGTGGTGGTCGCAGCCACCGCAGACGAGGCCATCGCCCAGGTCGATCGGGTGCTGCCGGACCTCATCGTGCTGGACTGGATGCTGCCCGGCCAGAGCGGGCTGTCCCTGGCCAAGCGCTGGCGTGCCGCTCCGCGCACGCGCGAACTGCCGATCATCATGCTCACCGCCCGCGCGGAAGAGTCCGACAAGATTTCCGGCCTCGACGCCGGGGCCGATGACTACCTCACCAAGCCGTTCTCGACGCACGAACTGATGGCGCGCATTCGCGCCGTCCTTCGCCGCAAGGCGCCCGAGGCGCTCGATTCGGCCGTGGAAGTGGGCCCGCTCAAGCTCGACCCGGCCACCCGGCGGGTGTCGCGCGAACTGCAGGAAGTGCGCCTCGGCCCGACCGAGTTCCGCCTGCTGCATTTCTTCATGACGCATCCCGAGCGGGTGCACAGCCGCTCGCAGCTGCTCGACCGCGTCTGGGGCGACCACGTGTTCATCGAGGAACGCACGGTCGACGTGCACGTGAAACGCCTGCGCGAGGCGTTGTCCCCGGTGAGCTGTTCGCACATGATCGAGACGGTGCGCGGCGCGGGTTACCGCCTCACGCACCAAGTGCAGTCGCTGTCGGCCTGAGCGTCGACCTCCGAGTGTCCCGATGACCTGGCTGTTTCCGCGTTTCCTGGCGAGTGTTCTCGCGATGGCCGCCGGCGGGCTGCTGGGCTACTGGACCGGTGGTCCCATCCGCGCCTCCCTGCTGGGCGCCCTGATCGGCGGAGCGATCGGCGTGGGCATCATCGCCTTGCTGGACACCGTACGGGGCTACCGACTCATCCACTGGCTGGCCGGTTCGCAGGAGGGTGCGGCACCGCGCGATACCGGCTTCTGGGGCGAGATCGGCTACCGCGTCGAGCGGTCCATCCGCAACCGTGAACGCGGCGCGGAACAGGAACGCCTGCGCCTCGAGCAGTTCATCTCGGCCATGGAGGCCTCGCCGAACGGCATCCTGCTGCTCGACGAACGCGACCAGATCACCTGGTGCAACTCGGTGGCCGCCGACCACTTCGGGCTGGATCCCAAGCGCGACCGCCAGCAGCCCGTCACCAACCTCGTGCGCTCGCCCGGTTTCGTTGCCGCCTTGCAGCTCGAGCGCACCCAAGAACCGGTCGTGATGCCCGATCTCCACGGCCGGGGCACCCTGTCGATCGTCATCCGCACCTACGGCGAGGGCTTGCGCCTCGTGATCTCCCACGACATCACCCAGCGCGAGCGGGCCGATGCCATGCGGCGGGACTTCGTCGCCAACGTCTCCCACGAAATCCGCACGCCGCTCACGGTGCTTGCCGGCTTCATCGAGACCATGGGCAACCTGCCGCTCACCGAGCCCGAGCGCCGGCGCGTGCTCACCCTGATGGGCCAGCAGACCCAGCGCATGCAGACGCTGGTTGCCGACCTGCTCACGCTCGCCCAGCTCGAAGGCAGCCCCCGGCCCGCCAGCGACCGCTGGGTGCCGCTGGCCAAGCTCTTTGCCCAGGCGCAGGCCGACGCGGCCGGCCTGTCCATGGGCCGGCACCAGTTCAAGTTCCCCGAGCAGTGCCCCGCTCAGGTGGCGGGCAACGAGGCCGAGTTCCTCAGCGCCATCACCAACGTTGTCAACAACGCCGTTCGCTACACGCCCGAGGGCGGGGCCATCACCGTGAGCTGGCGGGTGCGGGAGGACGGGTCAGGCGAGGTGGCGGTGGCCGACACCGGCATCGGCATCGACCGCGAGCACATCCCCCGTCTCACGGAGCGCTTCTATCGGGTCGATGGCAGCCGGTCGCGCGATACGGGCGGTACCGGCCTCGGCCTGTCGATCGTCAAGCACGTGGTGCAGCGGCATGGCGGCGAACTCGAGGTTCGCAGCGAGGTCGGCAAGGGGTCGCGCTTCATCCTGATCCTGCCGCCGGCCCGGGTCCGGGCTGGGCGAAGCGACCCGGGCACCCCGCAGATCAACGCGCCCGAGCGTTCAGCCGCCTGACGCGGGCAGGGTCCATGCGGCCCGCCGAGTGAACTTCAGCGCTCAGCGCTGCCCGAGGCGGGTGCGGCGGTAGACGGCGACGATGGTGTCGTTGTCGGTCGGCCGCGCCTCGCGAGCCACCAGGGTCCAGCCCGAGCTGACCTCGATCGGACGGTCCCGCGTCTCGGTCAGCACGAGGATGTCGCAGTCGGACGCCTGCTCGTCGCCGACCGCATCCACCGCGTACCGGCCGAAGTACTCGAACGCGGCGGCCAGGCCCACGTTCATGCCGGGCGCCGCGAGGCAATGGCCCTCGGGCACGTGCTGCGCGACACGGTTCACCAGCGGCCGGTAGCTTCGCGCGTAGTCGAGCACGGGCAGCCACAGCGTCATCGCCAGCAGCCAGCACAGCGCGACACCCCCCGCCGGAAGCGCCAGGCTCTTCCACAGCGGATGCCGGTTGCGGCCGGTGCGCCACATCACGAGCCACAGCCAGGCGGCCGATGCGAGCAGGCCCAGCACCAGTTCGAAACCGGAGAACTGAGGCACGAAGCCCACCGCCAGCTTGGCCACGTTCGCGGCCGGCTTGGCCGGCCAACCGGTCTGCATCGCCACGTACATCACCCAGACGAAGAGCGCGCAAATGGTGAAGAAGAACACCGAGAACCAGTCGATGGCCGCAGCGGTGCTTCGCTGCAGCGTCGGGAGGATGAACGCCGCCAGGACCGCGAGCGAGGGCAGGGCGAGCATCAGGGCGCGGTCCGACCCGCCCATCGCCACGCAGGCGAGCAACGCCACGAGCGCGCCGCACAAGGGCACGGAGATGTGCCGGTGCATCAGGTGCTTGCGCCAACGCCACAGCGTCCAGAGGGCCAGCGGCCAGGCGGGCCACAGGAACCAGAGCAGCTGGCGCAGCAGCGAACCGATGGAGCCGATGCGCTCGTACCCGCGCAGGCGCCATCCCCAGGCGCCGAATACGGTTGCGGCCACCGCCGCCAGCACCAGCGCGGCCGCGATCCACAGCATCAGGCGGCGCACCGGCTCGTAGCTCGATTGCCGGCACACCAGCAGCCCGCCGAGCCCTAGCGCGATGGCAATGCTCGGTGCGCCGCTGGCCGCCATGATGGGGAGGGAGGCCATCAGTGCGACCTGTGACTGCCAGCCGCGGTACGGGCGGGCGGCGAGCGCGTAGAGAAAGAGCGCCGCGCCAAAGAGCTGCCCGAGCTCGGGCGTGGTCTCGTGGCCCAGCTGCAGCAGTCCGAGCGAGGCGATCAGCGCCAGCAGGGCCCCATCGGCCACGGCCCGGGCATAGTCGATCGGCTTGGCCTCGCCGCCGAACGCGAATGCCAGCGGCTGGGCGGCTTCGGTTCGGGCAAGGTGGAAGGTGCTGTACCAGGTCAGCATCATCACCAGGCCCAGCAGGATGGCGAACGGGATGCGGGCGGCCAGCGGCGCGCCGACCCAGGGACCCAGCAGGTGGATGAAGGCGGCGCCGAGCCAGTAGGGCAGGACGGCGCCATCGGCGGGAAGACCGCCAACGGTCGGCGCGAGCCAGTGGCCCTGGCCTCGGGCGATGTCCATCATGAAGCCGAAGGCCGTGATGTCCGCGTTCTTCCAGGGATCGCGGCCGAAGAGGCCGGGCAGCAGGTACGCCGCGCTCAGCAGCAGCAGCGCCACGCGCGGCAGGCGCTGCGCAGCACGTTCGGTGACCAGGGCAGGGTTCGGGGAGTTCAAGGGTCGCGGTGGCGCAAATTCGTGATCATGCCCTAAGGTCCGGCTGCACGGGCTTGTCCGTGTCGGGGCGTGGAGGCGGACAGGGACAAGGGGCCGACGGCAGGGCAACAAAAAAGGCAGCCGAGGCTGCCTTTTCCGATGCGATGAAGCCGCAAGCGGCCCAGGCCGCTTCGTGCAACCAAAGAGATTACTTCTTCAGGTGCGCGAACTTGTTGCGGAACTTCTCGACGCGGCCGCCCAGGGAGTCGACGCTCTTCTGGGTGCCGGTGTAGAACGGATGCGATTCGCTCGTGGTTTCCAGCTTGAAGAGCGGCACTTCACGGCCATCGTCGAGCTTGGTCATTTCCTTCGTCTGCGCGCACGAGCGCGTCACGAACTTGAAACCGTTCGACAGGTCCACGAAGCAGACGTCGCGGTAGTTGGGGTGAATGCCTTCTTTCATGGGAGAACCTTTTCGCTGTTGAACCCGGAAGCCACACCGAACCCTTCGGCGCACTTTCCAGAATGCGGGAAACCGCAGATTATAGCCTGCGCGGAAGGGCGCGCGCCGCAATTTGAGCGCTCGCCCGTGATGCAGTCGGGGCTCAGCCGCCGCGACGCATCATGTCGAAGAAGTCCAGGTTGGTCTTCGTCGACTTCATCTTGTCGAGGATGAACTCCATCGCCTCGATCTCGTCCATCGAGTACAGCAGCTTGCGCAGGATCCAGGTCTTCTGGAGGATCTCCGGCTTGAGCAGCAACTCCTCGCGGCGCGTGCCCGACTTGTTCAGCAGGATCGACGGGTAGACCCGCTTCTCGGCCATGCGGCGGTCGAGGTGGATCTCGCAGTTGCCGGTGCCCTTGAACTCCTCGTAGATCACTTCGTCCATGCGGCTGCCGGTGTCGACGAGGGCGGTGCCGATGATGGTCAGCGAGCCGCCTTCCTCGATGTTGCGCGCCGCACCGAAGAAGCGCTTGGGGCGCTGCAGGGCGTTGGAGTCAACGCCGCCGGTCAGCACCTTGCCTGATGACGGCAGCACGTTGTTGTAGGCGCGGGCCAGGCGGGTGATCGAGTCCAGAAGGATGATCACGTCCTTCTTCATCTCGACCAGGCGCTTGGCGCGTTCGATCACCATCTCGGCCACCTGCACGTGGCGTGCGGCGGGTTCGTCGAAGGTGGAGCTGATGACCTCGCCGCGCACCGTGCGCTGCATTTCGGTCACTTCCTCGGGGCGCTCGTCGACGAGCAGCACGATGAGGTAGACGTCGGGGTAGTTCGCCGTGAGGGCGTGTGCGAGGTTCTGCATCATCACCGTCTTGCCGCTCTTGGGCGGGGCGACGAGCAGCGCGCGCTGGCCTTTGCCGAGCGGTGCGATCAGGTCGATGATGCGGCCGGTGATGTTCTCCTCGGCCTTGATGTCGCGCTCGAGCCTGAACTGTTCCTTGGGGAACAGCGGGGTCAGGTTCTCGAACATGATCTTGTGCTTGCTCTCCTCGGGCGTGAGGCCGTTCACCCGGTCGACCTTCACGAGGGCGAAGTAGCGTTCACCGTCCTTGGGGACCCGGACTTCGCCTTCAATGGCGTCGCCGGTGTGCAGGTTGAAGCGGCGGATCTGACTCGGCGACAGGTAGATGTCGTCGGTCGAAGCCATGTAGCTCGCGTCAGGGGCCCGCAGGAAGCCGAAACCGTCGGGCAGCACTTCCAGCACGCCGTCGCCGAACACCTGCTCGCCCGCCTTGGCGCGTTTCTTCATGATCGCGAACATCAGCTCCTGCTTGCGCATTCGCGTGACGGCGTCGATTTCCAGTTCCTCGCCCATCTTGATGAGCTCGGAGACGTGGAGGGCTTTCAGTTCTGACAGATGCATGGGTGGGGACCCTGGGGTGAAGCCAGTCGGGCTGGCGCGTTGTGCTGGACAGCACTGCAATGACGGCCACCGGCGCCGGCGTTCCGGCCGATGGCGGCTTGCGTGATACCGAACGAACCGGTGTGCACTGCGGGATTTTCCGGGCACGCCCGGACGAACAAACAAGCTGGGGAGGGGGGCCGAACCCTGGCGCCGCCGAAGCGGGCAGGGTGGCAAATCTTCAGGCAGTGGAGCGACGTGCGCCGGTGTCAGCGGACGCCGCATCCATTGCGGTTGGCGCGATTATAGATGAGTGTCGATGAAGGCGGTCAACTGGGCCTTCGACAATGCGCCAACCTTGGTGGCGGCCAGCTGGCCGTCCTTGAACAGCATGAGCGTCGGGATGCCGCGGATGCCGAACTTGGCCGGCACATCACGGTTCTCGTCGACGTTCATCTTGGCGATCTTGAGGCGCCCGTCGTAGTCCTTCGACACTTCGTCGAGGATGGGAGCAATCATCTTGCACGGGCCGCACCACTCGGCCCAGTAGTCCACCAGCACAGGCTGGCCGGCTTTGAGCACGTCGCTTTCAAAGGAAGCGTCCGTGGTGTGTTTGATCAGTTCGCTGCTCATGGTCGTGTCCTGGAGGCATGGGCCACTTGGCAGAGGCCAAGTGGAATGGTTGGGCAATTTTGACACAAACCCCCGGGGATACGTCGGGGCGCCTCAGCCGTTCTTCCTATGGCCGCCATAGCGCCCGCCCGAAGCGCGGCAGGCAAGCGGGCTGCGACGCGTGAGGTCTTTGCCGAAACCGCGCGAGAACGGGGATTAGGCACGGATTCCGGCGCCACATCCGCGCATCGCGAATCAGGCGCCGGGTTCCAATACGCTAGAACTGCCACCGCCTCCGCCCACCGCCACGTCGCGCCCGATGTCCGCCACCGAAATCCCTGTCGCCAAGCCAGCCGCCACGCGGGTGTTCGGCCGCTTCGAGCTCCGACGGTTGTTGGGCAAGAGTGCCCGCAGCATGAGCTGGCTCGCGCTCGACCCCCGGTCGGGCCAGGAGGTCATGCTGACCATGCCTCGCGTGCAGCCCGCTGACGAGACAGCCCTCCACACCTGGAAGAACGACGTGGAGCAGGGCTCCCGCCTGAACCACCCGAACCTCGCCCATGTGATCGAGATCGGCGTGCACGACGGCTGGCCGTATGTGAGCGTCGATCGGGCGCTCGGCCTGACCCTCGGCGAGCGCCTGGAGACCCAGCGCGCGACGCCCACCGCCGATGCCGTCGACTGGACGCTGCAGATGCTCGAGGGCCTCGCCTTCGCCCACCAGGCAGCCGTTGCCCATGGCGACCTTCAAGTCCACCAGGTGCTGGTGAGCGACCAAGGCATCGTGCGGGTGATGGGCCTCGCCGCGAGCGGCCTGACCTATTCCGACGGTGCGGCGCGCACCCGCGCCGCCGCTGAAGCCCCGAGCCTGCGGGTCAGCCGCACGGCCGCCCAACGCGACGTGCTCACGGCCGGCCTGCTGATGCACCACCTGCTGGCGGGGGCACCCGCGCTCGACGAGCCGGACACCTCCAAGGTGATCGACCGCCTGCCGCCGCTTGGCCGCGACATCATCCGCCTGCCCTGGACCACGCCGCAGCCGGTGGCGGAGGGCCTGCGTGCCATCGCCAACCGCACGACGGACCGCCAGGAGCGCCACCGCTACCACAACGCCCGCACGCTGCTGAGGGCGCTGCACGGTTGGCGCGATGCCGCCGCGCAGGACGCGGGCGGGCCGCTCGCCCTGCTGCTCGACCGCCTGCACACCGTCGGGCACCTGCCCGCCCGGCCCGGGGTCGGTGCGCGTGTTGCTCGGCTTGCGATGGCCGAGGGCCAGCGCACGGACGAAATGGCCGAGCAGGTGCTGCAGGACATGGCCCTGAGCTTCGAGCTTCTGCGCCACGTCAACTCCGCCCAGGTGCAAGGGACGCAAGCCTCCGGCAGCGCGCCGGTGCTCACGCTGCGGCGTGCCATTGCGCTCGTGGGCGTGAAGGGCCTGAGGCAGGCGGCATCGAGCCTGCGGCCCTGGCCCGGACCCTTGTCCGAGCCCCATGCCGAGGCGCTGGCCACCCTGATGGACCGCGTTCGCCTGGCCGGCCACACCGCCCAGGCCCTGCGGCCCGCTGGCTATGATCCGGAAGTGGTGTACCTGGTCACCTTGCTGCAGAACCTGGGCCGCTTGCTGGTGCAATACCACTTCCCCGACGAGGCGCAACAGATCCGCGACCTGATGCACACCTTGCCGCCCGTGGCGGTCGGTGAGCCCGATGAGCCCGGCATGACGGAAGAGGCGGCGTCCTTCGCCGTCCTCGGCATCGACAGCGAGTCGCTCGGCGCTGCCGTGGCGCGCCACTGGGGCCTGACCGACGACGTGCTGCACATGGTGCGCCGCCTGACGACTCAGCGTCCGGTGCGGGCCGCTGACGGCGACGGCGACGTGCTGCGCATGGTGGCGAGCCTGGCCAACGAGGTGGTCGATGCCGTGACCACCTTGCCGTCCACCAAGGTCGGCGCCGCGCTCACCGCGCTGGCCCAGCGCTACGCGCGCGGCATCGAGCTGAGTGCTCGCGACATCGGCGAGGCCCTGCAGGCGGGGCGGGCGGCCATGAAGGGCGTGGCGATACCGCCGCGGCCGACCGACGCCGTTGCCGCAACGGTGGCGACACCCGCGGCGCCTCGCGTCGACGTTGCGCGCAACGTTCTCTGACCCACCCACGACCATGACCGCGCTCGCCGCACCGCCGACCCGTCTCGGCCGCTTCGAACTGCGCCGCCAGCTGGGCCGGGGCGCGCAGGCGTCGGTGTGGCTGGCCTTCGACCCCCGACTGGAGCGCGAGGTCGCCGTCAAGCTGATGCACATGGGCGCCACGGCTGCCACCGCTGGCGCCTGGCTGCAGGAAGCCCGCAGCGTCAGCCGCCTGAACCATCCGCACATCGTGCCCTTGTTCGAGGCCGACATGCACGGCCAGCAGGCCTACCTGGTCTTCGAGTACGTGGCCGGGCGCACCTTGGCCGAGTACCTGCGGGCAAAGGGCGCCATGGCACCCCGCGATGCCGTGCAACTGATGATTCCCGTGCTGGACGCACTGGAGTCGGCCCACGCCGCCGGGGTGATCCACCGCGACCTGAAGCCCTCGAACATCCTGCTCGACGGCCAGGGGCGCGCACGCGTGATGGACTTCGGCATCGCGGCGCGCGCCACCGATGCCGCCCATCAGCAGGTCGTCGGCACGCCGGGCTACCTGTCACCCGAGGCGACCCAGGGCGTGCGGCCCTCGGCCGCCATGGATGTGTTTTCCGCCGGCCTCGTGCTGGCCGAACTGTTGGCCGGACGCCCGGTCATTGCCGAGCGGGACCCCATCCGCGCCCTGTACCGCGTCACCCACGAGGACCTGCCGCTGCCCGACGGCATGCCGCTGGAGGCCGACGATGCCTTGCGGGCCATCGTCCAGCGGGCCATCGCCCGCGACCCCTCGCGCCGCCATCCGAGCGCGCAGGAGCTGCGCGACGCGCTGCAGCAATGGCTTCATCCGAAGGCGGTGATGGCCCAAGGCGTGGATGCGCCGGTGGCGGCCAGCAGCGCCACGCTCGACTTCCTGCTCCGGCGCATGCGCCACAAGACCGACTTCCCCGCGCTGTCCGACTCCGTCGGGCGCATCCAGCGGGTGGCCAACTCCGAGAACGAGAGCATCGCCAGCCTGTCGGGCGAGATCCTCAAGGACGTGGCGCTGACCAACAAGCTGCTGCGGCTGGTGAACACCGCCCACTACAGCCAGGCGGGTGGGGGCAGCATCAGCACGGTGTCGCGCGCGGTGGCACTGATCGGTTTCGCGGGCATCCGCAACATGGCGCTGAGCCTGGTGCTGCTCGAGCACATGCATGACAAGGCCCATGCGAACCTGCTCAAGGAGGAGTTCCTGCGTTCGCTCATGGCCGGCTCGCTGGCGAGCGAGCTGCGCGCCACGGCGCGTGACGGCGAGGAAGCCTTCATCGGCGCGATGTTCCAGAACCTCGGACGCCTGCTCACCGAGTTCTACTTCCCCGAGGAAGCGCGTGCCGTTCGCAACCTCCGGGCGCCCGATGGCTCGGGGCGCAGCATCGAGAGCGAGGCCGCTGCCTCCTTCCGG
Organism: Rhizobacter sp. LjRoot28; assembly: GCF_964253025.1. Lineage (NCBI taxonomy): Bacteria > Pseudomonadati > Pseudomonadota > Betaproteobacteria > Burkholderiales > Sphaerotilaceae > Rhizobacter > Rhizobacter sp. LjRoot28. The sequence goes on along the minus strand of NZ_CAXUQC020000001.1, from coordinate 2,306,221 downwards.
ATCCTCGGCCTGAGCTTCGAGGAATTGGGCCTCGGCGTGGCCAAGGCGTGGGGCCTGCCCGAGGGCCTGCAACGCTGCATGCGCCGCCCTCCTACCGAGGTGCCCTCCCAGGTGCCGGGCAAGGCGGCCGATCAGCTGCGCTGGGTGGCCTTTGTCGCCAACGAAGTGACCGACGTGCTCCTGCAGGCCGAACCGGGCCAGACCAGCCAGGCGATCGCGCGCGTCGCTGACCGCTACGCCCGCGTCCTGGGCGTCAGCAGCCGCGACATGCAGGCGGCGGCCGTGCTCGCCCAGCAGCGGGTGGCGGAACTGGCGAGGGCCATGGGCCTGCAGGTGCAGCCCGGCTCTCCCATGCGGCGGCTGCTCGCTCCGCCGGGCAATGGCACCGGTGCGGCGGCGCCAGCCGACAGTCTCACGGCGCACGAGCTGCATGCCACCCGACCGGCCGATGAATCGACCGGTGCGGACGCGCCGCGTGAAGCGCCCGCCGCCGACGCGGCGGCGATGCTGGCCGCCGGTATCCAGGACATCACCAACACCATGGTGGAGGACTTCAAGCTCAACGAGGTGCTGCGCATGATCCTCGAGACCATGCTGCGCGCCCTCGGTTTCCAGCGCATCGTCTTCTGCCTGCGGGATCCCCGCACCGAAACGCTGACCGGCCGCTTCGGCCTTGGCCAGGGCGTCGAGGGCGTGACACCGCATTTCCGCGTCGCCTTGCGTCCCAGCGCGGGCACACCGCCGGACCTCTTCACGGCCGTTTGCCTGAAGGGTGCCGACACGCTCATCTCCGACGCCACGATCGGCACCATCGCCGGCCGGCTGCCGGCCTGGTACACCCGGTCGGTCAATGCGCCGGCCTTCCTGCTCCTGCCCCTGCTCATGAAGGGCGCGCCCTTCGCGCTCATCTACGCCGACAAGTCGGTGCCGGGCGGCATCGAACTGGGCGAAAAGGAACTGTCACTGCTGCGCACCTTGCGCAACCAGGCCGTGATGGCCTTCAAGCAGTCCAGCTGAACGCCAGCGGGTACGAACTCGTACCCGCTCTGATCTCGCCGACGCACCTGACGTGATGCGCGTCACGCTGCATGGCGTGATGCGCCCGCGGGTCACGGGTAATCCCCTTGGTGCACGGTCGTGCGCTGCTCAAGAATCGCCCCGTTGCTGTTTCATTTGGCTACGTGTGGATGACACGGCAACCCACAACCACAACGGGAAGACGGAGAGAGTCATGATGCCTTGCCACTGGACGCGCCGACAGGCGCTTCGAACCACCGCGGCTGCTGCCGGCGCGCTGGCCTGTGGGCCCTTGTGGGCCCAGGACGCCAAGGAAATCCGCATCGGGCAGAGCGTGCACCTGAGCGGTCCGCTTGCGGCCACCATGACCGCTCCGTTGCGCGGACAGCAGCTGGCCATCGACGAGGTCAACCGCAAGGGCGGGATCGCCGGCAAGCCGCTGAAGCTGGTGATGCTGGACGACGCCTTCGACCCCAAGCGGGCCGTCGAGAACACCATCAAGCTGATCGACGAGGAGAAGTGCGTCGCGCTGTTCGGCTACGCCAGCACGGCCAACATTGCAGCCGTCCTGCCCCTCATCGCGGAGAAGAAGGTGCCCCTCATCGGTGCCTATGGCGGCTCGCCCTCCCTGCGCGTCAAGCACCATCCGTACTTCTTCACGGCGATGGCCAGCTATCGCGACGAAGTGGTGCAGATGATCCGCAACCTGCTGACCACCCAGCGCAGCCAGCTCGGCGTCATCTACCAGAACCATGCCTTCGGTCAGCTGATGCTGCCGGTGGTGGAATCGGTTGCCAAGGAGCTCGGGGCCAACATCGTTGCCAAGCAGTCGCTGGAGATGAGCGGCGCCGACGCGGTGGCGGCGGCGCAGTCGATGGCGGCAGCAAAGCCCGAGGCGGTGCTGCTCATGGCGTTCGGTCCCTCGACGGTCCCGGTCATCAAGGCCTTGCGCAACCATGTGGGCACGCCCATCTACGCGCTCTCCATCGCGAATGCCAAGACCCTCGTGGCCGCCCTCGGGGACGACGGCCGGGGCATGGCCTACACGCAGATCATTCCGTATCCGTGGCGCCTGGCCAGCCCGCTGACCCGCGACTTCAACGCGGCCATGCAGGGTGCCAGCATCGAGGTCGACTACGACCACTTCTTCGGCTACCTCAACACCCGCGTGCTCATCGAGGGCCTCAAGCGGGCAGGGGCGACGGGCCGGCCGCTGACGCCCGCCAGCGTGCTGACCGGCATGGAGTCCATCGGCAAGTTCGACATGGGTGGCTTCCCGCTGCACTATGGTCCGACGCGCCACCATGGCTCCGCCTTCGTGGAGATCACCATCGTCGGCCCGCGCGGCAAGTACATGCGCTGACGAGAGGCTGCGCCCGACGGGCATTCGCCGTCGGGCGCGGTTCTCCAGGCTGAAGGACGGTGGGCTGATGCCGTCCTACACGCCAGCGGGATTCACGCCGCTTGGTGGGGCCGGAGCCGGGCACCTATCGTCTATGGGAGGGCGGTGCGCCGTGCTGCCCCAGAGCAGCGAACTGGAGACCCCATGGCCGACAAGCCCCAATCCCACACCCGGCCCGTGCAGACGACCACCGACGATCCGACGGACGTGCCGCAGTCCGCGCCGCGCATGCCGCACGAGCGCGACGAATCCTCCGACAGCCAGCACACGGAACCGCGAGGCAAGATGAAGCAGGCGCACCGCGACCTTGAGCGCGGTCTGGTGGACACCGACCGCGGCACACCCGCAGACGAGGCCTACCAGCATCAGAAGCCCGACGCGCCGACACCGTCCAGGGGATCGTGAAGTCAAGCAGCCCTTTGCCCGCCGACATGCACTGTCGGCGTTTTCTCACAGCACATTGCGCCTGCGTAGTGGTGCGTTTCGGACAGGCAATCCCTAGCATCTGCTCATTCAAGAAATGAAGTCAGAGGCATTGATGAACCGCTCCCATCTCGCGAAGTACCTGGTGTTGCTCGGCCCCACCGAGGCGCCGCGTGCGTTGCTGTTCAATGGCGAACATCGCTACCTGGCCGAAGTGTTCGATGAAGACGGCATCACCGTCGACCAGTTGATGAAGTCGAGCACGGTGTGCCCGACGCCGCGCAACCTCGCGCTGGACGAGGTGGTGCCATCGCCGGCCGTCGGCCCTGGCGAAGACGGTGTCCGTTGCTACGCACTGGGCTGACCTGACCCGACGCTCGACCTTCCGGAAGAGGCCCTTCCGGCTTATCCGGCCTGCACCTTGTGCAGGATCCATTGCCCCGCCGCCAGCGCCAGGGCGAGCCACACGATCAACACCACCACGCCCCCGACGAAGCTGCGCGGCTTGCGCCCTTCGTCAGCCATCCACCGATCGGCCTGCTCTCGGCAATGAGCCAGGGCCGGCTTGGGAATCAGGGCAATGGCCAGCCAGATCAACACGGGCAAGAGGATGACGTCGTCCAGGTACCCGAGGATCGGGATGAAATCGGGGATCAGATCGATCGGGCTGAGCGCATAGGCAACGACCACGAGACCCAGTGCCTTCGCATGCCATGGGACGCCGGGATGGCGCATGGCGAACCAGAGCGTGACCCCGTCGCGCTTCACGCGTCGCGCCCAGGCGGTGAGCGGTTTCAGTCGGTCTGCACGCGTCATGGCAAGGGAAAGGCGAGGTCCGCGGGAAGCAGCAGTGTCACTGCGAGGCACGCCAGCAAGCAGAACGAACGCAGGTCCGGCCGCGGATCCGCGATGGCCGGCCGGTGAGGCTCTCGAACTTGGGAATCGACCCCTGTCCACCAGGCCGTGAGAGTGACCCGTGACTGTGGCCGGTATGGGCGGAAGCGCGCAGGGGGCGCGCAAGGGGGCGCGCAGATCACGGCACTTGAAGAAGGGTGACGAGCCTGACCCCGGCACTGGTCACAGCGGTTGGGGCTGCTTCGTTCCCGACCTGACCCGGTTGGCCGCGCTTCCATGCGGGGAGGCCCGTCACCGACGATTGTAAGGGCAGTCGGCCCCGCTTTCAGGGCCGGGCCCAAAAGTCTCAGCGAAGCTGCAGGGCGTCGTCGCCGAATTCGATGCCGAGGGGTTCGATGATCAGCTTCTTGGGGCCGGCTTCCACGCGGCCGGCGACAAGCGCCTCGATGCCCTGGGCCCGTGCCACCTCGACGGTGCGCTCGGCATCCTCGGCCCTCACGAAGAGCGCGAAGCCCGCGCCCATGTTGAGGGTGCTGTAGGCCTCAAGGTCGTCCTGCCTGGCGTGCGTCTGGATGAACTTCAGCACCGGCGTCACCTCGGGCACGGCATGAATGCGGTAGGTGTGGGTGGCCGGGTGGCGCAGCAGCTTGCGCCAGCCGTGGCCCGTGATGTTGGCGCAGTACTGCGGAACGATGCCGGCCTTGTACAGCGCCTCCGTGACCGGCGAATACAACACCGTGGGCGCCAGCAGCGCCTCGCCGTAGCTGAGGCCGGGCGACACTTCGGTAAGGTAGCCCTGCGGCAGGCGCTCGACGAGCTTGCGCGCCAGGCTCAGCCCGTTGGCATGAATGCCGCTCGAAGCCAGCAGCACGATGGCATCGCCCGGGGCGAGGCGGTCACCCACGGACAGCCGTTCCTTCGGGTTGATGAGGCCCGTGCAGCTGGCGGCCAGGTCGATGCGGCCATCGGCCACGATGCCGGCGAGCGCCGGTGTCTCGCCGCCGCCCCAGGCCACGCTGCAGGTGTCGCAGGCGCGTTTCCAACCGTCGACCAGGGCTTGCGCCCGCTGGGCGTCGCCGAACCAGTCGGAGCCACCCGCGGCCCAGTAGGCCTGCACCACCAGCGGCGTGGCGCCGACGGTGATCAGGTCGTTGATGGCCATCGCGATCGTGTCCTGGGCGATGCCGTCGTAGTAGCTCTTGCCGGTGAGGGCCTTCATCTCGTCGGCGACCAGCGCCTTGGAGCCCAGGCACTCGACGATGGAGGCGATGTAGAAGGGGCCCACGTCCACCACATAGGCGGATTCCCCGCGCGACGCCTCGACTTCGCTGAAGCCGTGGCCCAGCAGGTGTGCACCGGTCGCTTTCGCCGCCCGCTGGGCCGCGACCTTGAGCGGGTCGATCAGGTCGTAGTTGACGCCGGCCTGTTCATAGCTGAGCGTGTCGCTGGAGGTGGACGAGGAGGGCTTGGAATTCATGGACGGGCTCTGACAACGCCAGCGGGCTGGCCAAACGCCGATTATCGGGCACGCGAAGGCGGTGGGGGTGGACAGCGCCCGTAGAATCACCGGATGTCCTACCTCGTTCTGGCTCGCAAGTACCGCTCCCGTGATTTCGAATCGCTGGTGGGCCAGGAGCACGTCGTGCAGGCGCTGAGCAATGCGCTCACCCAGCAGCGACTGCACCATGCGTACCTCTTCACCGGCACGCGGGGCGTGGGCAAGACCTCCGTCTCGCGCATCCTCGCCAAGGCACTCAACTGCACCGGTGCCGACGGCCAGGGCGGCATCACCGCCCAGCCCTGCGGCGTATGCGACGCCTGCCGTGACATCGACAGCGGCCGCTTCGTCGACTACGTCGAACTCGATGCGGCCTCGAACCGCGGCGTCGAGGAGATCTCGCAACTGCTCGACCAGGCGGTGTACAAGCCGGTGATGGGCCGCTTCAAGGTCTACATGATCGACGAAGTGCACATGCTCTCGAACACCGCGTTCAACGCGATGCTCAAGACGCTCGAGGAGCCGCCCGAATACCTGAAGTTCGTGCTGGCCACCACCGATCCGCAGAAGGTGCCGCCGACCGTGCTGTCGCGCTGCCTGCAGTTCAACCTGCGCCCCATGGCACCGCAGACGGTGCTGGAACACCTCGGCGCCGTGCTCGCCGCCGAAGGCATTCCAGCCGAGCCGGGCGCGCTGCGCCTGCTGTCCCGGGCCGCGCGCGGCTCCATGCGCGATGCCCTCTCGCTGACCGACCAGGCCATCGCCTTCGGCGCTGGCGCACTCACCGAGGCCGGCGTGCGGCAGATGCTCGGGGCGGTGGACCGCAGCCATGCCGTGCGCCTCGTCGAGGCGCTGGCCGCAGGGCAGGGCGCCGACGTGGTCGCCGCGACCAACGACCTCCGCTCGCTCGGCCTGTCCGCCTCGGGCACGCTTGAGGAAATGGCCGAGCTCCTGCAGCAGATGGCGGTGGTGCAGGCCGTGCCCGATGCACTCGACCCGGCCGAGCCCGACACGCCGACCGTGCTGCGCCTCTCCGCGCTGCTGCCGGCCGACGAGGTTCAGCTTCTCTACAGCATCGTCCTGCACGGTCGCGCCGAACTCAACCTCGCCCCGGACGAATACAGCGGCCTGGTGATGGTGCTGTTGCGCATGCTCGCCTTCCGTCCGCCGGGCTCGGCCACGCCTGCGCCCGCCGGCGGGGCCGGCGGAAACACGGCGACCCGCCACGGCAGCGAGGCGGCCTCTTCATTGGCTGCGTCGGTCGCCAGCGGAGCGCCTTCGCCGACGGCCGTGGGTGCGGGAACCGCGCCGGTCGCCGCGCCTCCCCCTGCCGCGTCTGCGGCGCCCCGGGCCGCCACACCGCAGTCCGCGCCCGTCGTGGCCCAGCCGGCGACCGTGCCCACCACGTCGCCCGCGTCATCGGGTCCGACCATTTCTCCATCGGTGGCGGTCGCTTCGGCGGGTGCACCTGCGCAGGCTCCGGCCAACGCACCGGAGGCTGCACCGGCTGCCCCGGCCACCGAGCGTGTCGCGCCCCCCATGTCGACCGTCCCGCCGCCGGCTGCGCCGCGCGAACCGGTGCGCCCCGCCGCGGTGGCATCGGCGCCCGTGGCTCGGGTCACGCCGCGCTTGCCCGAGCCACCGGCCTGGGTCGACGAGCAGCCCTTCGAGGGTGAGTTGTCCGGCGGCGATGCCGTCAGCCTCGACGAACTCGATGCGGCGTCGGCGCCGGTCGAAGGCGCCGTGGCGCCGACCGCCCGGCGTCCGCTGCCGGCCGATGCGCCCATGGCCACGGCCGCCTTCACGCCCACCCCGCTGGGCGACCGCTGGAACGACGCGGTGCTCAAGCTCAACGCAGCATCGTCCATCACGGCACTGGCCCGCGAGATGGCGATGCAGGCCCATTGCGTCGACGTCGCCTCCCAGGACGGGGTCGAGGTCTGGCGGCTTCGCGTCGAGCGCGAGATGCTGCGTGCCCCGGCCCAGCGTGACAAGGTGCAGCAGGCGCTGGCCCAGTTGCTCGGCCATCCGGTGCGCATCGAGTTCGAGCCGGGCCCTGCCACCGACACCCCGGCCGTGCGCGCCTCGGCGGAGCGCCTTCGGCGCCAGGCCGAGGCCGAACAGATCATCCACAACGACCCGCTGGTGCAGACCCTGATGCAGCAGTTCAAGACGGCGCGCATCGTGCCCGGCTCGGTCAAATTTCACTGAACCTCCACGAGGACCACCACCATGATGAAGAACCAGATCGCCGGCTTGATGAAGCAGGCGCAGGCGATGCAGGAAAACCTGAAGAAGGCCCAGGACGAACTGGCCACGATCGAGGTCGAGGGCCAGTCCGGCGCCGGTCTCGTCAAGATCACGATGACCTGCAAGCACGACGTCAAGCGCGTCGTCATCGACCCGAGCCTGTTCGGCGACGACAAGGACATGCTTGAGGACCTGGTGGCCGCCGCCTTCAACGACAGCATCCGTCGCGCCGAGGAGGTTTCCCAGGAAAAGATGGGCAAGCTCACCGCCGGCATGCCGCTGCCCGGCGGCATGAAGTTCCCGTTCTGAGCGCTCGCCGATGGCCACGTCCGCGCTCGACGCCCTGATCGAGGCCCTCCGGCAACTGCCGGGCGTCGGGCAGAAGTCGGCGCAGCGCATGGCCTTCCACCTCCTGCAGCACGACCGTGTCGGGGCGCAGCGCATCGCGGCCGCGCTCGACACCGCGCTGCACGACGTGCGGCACTGCGAGCGGTGCCACACCTTCACCGAGGCGCCGGTGTGCAGCACCTGCCTGGATCCTGCCCGGGACGCCCGGCTGCTGTGTGTCGTCGAGACACCGGCGGATCAGGCAGCGATGGAGCGCACCGGCAGCTACACCGGCCTCTACTTCGTGCTGATGGGGCGGCTGAGCCCGCTCGACGGCATCGGCGTGCCCGACATCGGGATGCAGGCGCTGATGCAGCGGGCAACCGATGGCGTGGTCGACGAGGTCATCGTCGCCACCAACTTCACGGCCGAGGGCGAAGCCACGTCTCACGTGATCGCCGAGGCGCTCAAGTCCCGCGGCGTGCGCGTGACCCGGCTCGCCCGCGGGGTGCCCATCGGCAGCGAACTGGAATACGTGGACCTGGGCACCATCGCGCACGCGCTGACCGACCGGCGCTGATGCGCCGCCGCGAAACGCTCGACCTCGTCCCGCGTCACGGGTAGGCGATGGCCTGCTTGCTGCAGGCAAACAAACTCCGCGCCGAGGAGCGGTGCGCTGTCTCGAGCCTTCGGTGAGAGGCTCGCCAAGCGGTCCCGCTCAGCGCTTGTTTTTGACGCTCTTCTTGGCCGGCGCGGCTTTCTTGCCCTTGGCCGTCTTGCCGGAGGCCGCCTTGCGCGACCCGGAGCTGGCCTTGCCCGCGGACGTCGCCTTCACCACGCCCTTGCGGGCACCCGCGCGAACCGAGGCGGCCTTGCCGCGCACGGCCTTCTGGGCGAGGTAGACCACGATGGTCTGGCCCGGCTTGAAGCGGGCGCCGGCGCTCACCTGGTTCCAGTTCGCGACCTGGCTCGGTGAGACCTTGTAGCGGCGGGCCACGCTGGCCACGGTGTCACGCTTGCCGGCACGCAGCGACACGCGCCGCAGCGGGGGCTGATCCGGTGTCAGCGACATCACGGCGTTGTCGGCGATGTGCGGCGAGACGTCGCTGCGGGAGGTGCTGGCACGCGGCACGAGCAGCGTGGACCCGGCCCTCACCAGCATCGAGGGCGGAATCTTGTTCACCTCGCGGAGTTCGGCCTCCTCCATGCCCACGCGCTTGGCTGCCTCTGACGGGTGGAGGGTGGTGGGCGCCACCCAGGCCGTCCAGGTGGCGAGCGGACCCTGGTGCGAGCCGATGTTGCGGATGAACTGGCTGGCGTTGTCGTACGGCAGCAGCAGCTGCGGTGTGCCGGCGGCCAGGATCACCGGCTTGTTCATCTGCGGGTTGAGCGTCTGGAATTCCTCACGCGATACCCCGGCCAGCGACACGGCCAGGGCCACGTCGATGTCGCGCTCGATGGGGACGCTGAGGAAGTAGGGGTGGTTCTCCAGCGGAGGGAGCGTGATGCCGAAGTCCGAGGGCCGGGCGACGAGGTTCTTCACGGCCTGCAGCTTGGGCACGTAGTACTGCGTCTCGTCGGGCATGCGCAGGCTCAGGTAGTCGGTCGGCAGCCCGCGGCGCTGGTTGCGCCGGATGGCGCGCTGCACGCTGCCTTCGCCCCAGTTGTAGGCGGCCAGCGCCAGATGCCAGTCGCCGAACATGCCGTACAGCTTGCCCAGGTAGTCGAGCGCGGCCCGCGTGGATGCGAGCACGTCCCGACGGTCGTCACGGAAGACGTTCTGGCGCAGCTCGAAGTACTTGCCGGTGGCCGGCATGAATTGCCACATGCCGGAGGCCTTGGCGGACGAGACGGCCTGCGGGTTGAACGCGCTTTCGATGAAGGGCAGCAGGGCCAGCTCGGTCGGCATGCCGCGGCGCTCGACCTCCTCGACGATGTGGAACAGGTAGCGGCTGCCGCGCGTCGTCATGCGTTGCACGTAGTCCGGGCGCGCGGCGTAGTACTGCTCGCCCTTCTGCACGAGCGGGGTGTCCAGGTCGGGAATGGCGAAGCCGCGGCGCAGCCGGCTCCACAGGTCGACCGTTGCGGCCGCGGAGCCCAGGTCCACCTTCTCGTCGGGGCGCAGCGGGTCGATGGGCGCCGCCACGGCGCTCGCCGGTTCGCTGGCCGCTGAAGCCGGCGACGACGCCGCAGCCGCGGAGGCGGAGGCCGCAGCCGCCGAGGCGGCCGATTCGGCGGCGCGAACGATGTCGGAAACGTCGTCCTCGGGCAGTTCCTCCGCGGGGGGCGCGACGGTGGCGCAGCCGGCGAGCCAGAGGGACAACAGCAGCGCCGCGAAAGAGGCCGGGCGGCGAAGGGAGGGCAAGGAGATCATCGGAATTCGTTTTTCCATTGGCGCAGCGCTGCCAGCACGTCCACCGGTTCATCGCTTGCGGCGCCGTGGCGGCGCGCAGCCTGCGCGACGGCCGGCAGGCTGCAACGCAGGAACGGGTTGACGAGGCGTTCCTGGCCGATGGTGCTGGGCAGGGTGGGAAGTTGTCGGCTGCGCAGGGCTTCGCAGCGCGAGAGGTAGTCGAGCAGGTCGGCGTTGTCGGGTTCGACCGCCCGGGCAAACTTGAGGTTCGAGAGAGTGTATTCGTGAGCGCAGCACACCTGCGTCTCGGAGGGCAGGGCGGCAAGCTGGGCCAGCGACTGGTGCATCTGGGCGGGCGTGCCTTCGAACAGCCGGCCGCAGCCGCCGGAGAACAGGGTGTCGCCACAGAAGAGGACCGGCGCGCCGGAGGTCGGGCGCTGCACGTACGCGACGTGGCCGGCGGTGTGGCCCGGCACGTCGAGCACGTCGAAGCGAAGGCCCATGACCTCGACCGCATCGCCCTGGCGGACCGGCTCGCAGGGCCCCGGAATGGATTCGTTGGCCGGGCCGAACACGGGCCCCTGCAGCCGGGGCCGAAGGGCCGCGAGGCCTCCGACATGGTCGCCGTGGTGGTGAGTCACTAGAATGCCGACCAGCGCCAACCCGTGGGCATCGAGCGCCCGTTGCACCGGCTCGGCCTCACCCGGATCGACGACGAGCGCGCGCTGCCCATCGTGAAGCATCCAGATGTAGTTGTCGGCAAAGGCGGGCAGTGCAAGCAGGTTCATGACACAAGTCGACGGGATTATAAGTTTGGGCCAATGGCTCGAAACGCCACCGGGACGCTACCTCCTGGCCTGGGAGCAAGCACAGCTCGACCGAGGCGTGGCCGACGTGTTCGGATTTCACGCGCTGCAGCTCGGCTTGCCCCAACTCGACGCCCTGCGCGACAACCGCATGCCGCACCGCTGGCTGGCGATCGACCAGCCCACGCTCGCGGTGGAGTCGCCGGGCAGTGACGAAGTTCCGATCATGACACCGTCGCCGGCGGCTCCGCGGGCGAGGGTCGTGCTCCAATGCGATTTCGATGCGCTGCCCTTCGACAGCCAGAGCCTGGACCTCGTCGTGCTGCCTCACGCGCTCGAACTCACCCGCGATCCGCACCTGGCCCTGCGCGAGGTGGAGCGGGTGCTGATGCCGGAGGGCAAGGTCCTGATCCTCGGCTTCAATCCCAACAGCCTGTGGGGTGTGCGCCAGCGCTTTGGCCGGCTTCGTCGGCAGATGGGCTTTGGCGCCCGGGACGGCTTGTTCCTGCCCGGCGAGAGCGAGTTCATCGGCTACCGGCGTCTGCGAGACTGGCTGCGCCTGCTCAGCTTCGAGGTCGAGGCCGGGCAGTTCGGCTGTTATGCCCCCGCCCTGCGGTCGGAGCGCTGGCTCACCCGGTTTGCCTGGGCCGAGCGGGTGGGCGAACGCTGGTGGCCGGTGTTCGGCTCGGTCTACATGGTGCTGGCCGTCAAGCGCGTGCGCGGCATGCGGCTCGTCGGCCTGGCGCGCCAGCACCGGCAGGCGGTGAAGGCCGCTGCCCCGGTGGTGAGCCATCGCCAAGGGAGCGCCCGCCGGGCGAAGGCGCCCGACCGCTGAGCGAGGCCGCCGGGCACCCTCCCGTTTCCTGCTCCTCGCGGTGGCGCGGCTGGCGGCCACGCCGCGGCGCCCACCACCACTTCTGCTTTTTTTCACTGACAAGGGAATCTTCCATCCATGAAATGGGTCGCTTACACCGACGGGGCCTGTGCGCCCTCCAACCCCGGCCCCGCTGGCTGGGGTGTCGTCCTGATCGCCGCTGACGGCGTCACCGAGACCGACCACTACGGGTTCATCGGCCCGGGCACCAACCAGATCGCCGAACTCACTGCGGCGCTGGAAGGGCTCAGCCGCGTGCCCGTGGGCGCCGCGGTGGAACTCGTCTCCGACAGTCAATACGTGCTCAAGGGCCTGAGCGAGTGGCGCGCGGGCTGGGAGCGCAAGGGTTACCGCAACTCGAAGGGCGAGCAGGTGGCCAACCTCGCCCTTTGGAAACAACTGTTTGCCGCCGCCGATGCGAGAAAAGTCACGACACGATGGGTCCGAGGCCACAACGGCGATGTCTACAACGAACGGGCCGATGCCCTGGCCAACAAGGCGCTTGCCACCCGTTCGGCCAGTCCCCGCTGAGTTGCGCGCGCGTGCACGAAATGCGTCGGATCGCTAGAGTGCACGCCGGAGATCCTTATTCATGACCATCAAGAAGTTGCACGCGATCGTGGCCGTGGTCGGCCTTGCCGGGCTGAGCGCCGCTGCGTACTGGTATCAGCGCCAGGACGGCGCATCAGGGCGAGGGTCCGCGCCGGTTGCGGCGCAGGGCGCGTCGGCGCCTGCCGCCTCCGAGCCCGTTCCCTCCGTCGAGGTGGCCCGGGTGGCGGCGATGCGGCTCAATGACGAGACGGTCACCGTCGGGTCCGTTCGCTCCCGCCAGGGCGTGATGCTGCGACCCGAGACGAGTGGCCGCATCGACAAGCTCGGCTTCACCGATGGGGCACGCGTGCGGCGCGGGCAGCTGCTCGTGCAGCTCGACGACACGCTGCAGCGGGCGCAGCTCGCCCAGGCCAAGGCGCAGGCGAGCATCGCTCGCACCAACCTGCAGCGCAATCGCGACCTGGCCGCCCAGAACTTCGTCAGCCAGAGCGCGGTCGACCAATCCGCCGCCGCGCTCGAGGTGGCGCAGGCGCAGGTGGCCCTGGCCGACGCGCAGCTCCTGCGCATGCGGGTGGTCTCGCCGTTCGACGGCGTCGCCGGCATCCGCCTCGTCAACGTGGGCGACTACGTCAAGGACGGCGCCGACCTCGTCAGCATCGATGACGTCGCGGCGATGTATGTGGACTTCCGGCTGCCCGAGAGCGTGCTGACGCGGCTGAAGGTCGGACAGGGCGTGGATGTCACGCTGGACGGCCTGCCGGGTCGCAGCTTCAAGGGCCGGGTCGACGCCTTCGATTCGCAACTCGAGGCCAACGGCCGCTCCCTGCTGGTGCGGGCAAGCATCGCCAACACCGAGGGCCTGCTGCGGCCGGGCATGTTTGCCCGCGCCCGCATCGTCTTCTCGTCGCGCGACGATGCCGTGGTGGTGCCCGAGGAAGCCCTCGTGCCCCAGGGCGGACGCCAGTACGTGATCAAGGTCGTCGAGGGCCCTGGAGGCCCGACGACACGCCGCCTGGAGGCGCGGCTCGGGCTGCGCGTGCCAGGCAAGGTCGAGATCACCCAGGGCCTGCAGCCGGGCGACGTCGTGGTGACGGCCGGTCAATCCCGCGTCATGCGGGCCGACGGCCTGCCGGTGCGCATCGTGCAGATCGGTGAGGCGGTGGCGTCGGGCGCTCCCGCCTCTGCCGCGGGGTCGACGCCAGGCGGGCCCAAGGTGGCGGCTGCTGCCAGCGCCGCGCCGCTGCGCTGAACGGAACCGGTCATGAGAATCTCCGAGACCTCCATCCGTCGCCCGGTGTTCGCGACGGTCATGTCGCTGCTCATCATCCTCATCGGCGCGGTGTCGTTCTCCCGGCTGCAGGTGCGCGAATACCCGCGCATCGACGAGCCGGTGGTCAACGTCACGACCCGGCTCACCGGAGCGTCGTCCGAAGTCATCGAGTCGCAGGTGACCAAGGTGCTCGAAGACTCGGTGGCCGGCATCGAGGGCGTGGACATCATCACGTCGGTCTCGCGCGCCGAGGAAAGCCGCATCACCGCGCGCTTCAAGCTCGACAAGAGCCCGGAGGACGCCGCGGCCGACGTGCGCGACCGCGTCTCGCGGGTGCGTGGCCGCCTGCCCGACGCGATCGACGAGCCGGTCATCTCCAAGGTCGAGGCCGACGCCACGCCCACCATCTGGCTGGCGTTCAGCAGCGACACGCTGTCGCCGCTCGTGATCACCGATGTGCTCAACCGCGTGGTGAAGCCGCGCCTGCAGACGGTGCCCGGCGTGGCCGACGTGCAGATCAACGGGGACCGCAAGTTCTCGATGCGCGTGTGGGTCGACCCCGACAAGCTGGCCGCCTACCAGCTCACCGTCCAGGACGTCGAGGATGCGCTGCGGCGACAGAACCTCGAGGTGCCCGCAGGACGCATCGAGAGCCAGCAGCGCGAGTTCAGCGTCACCGCCCAGACCGACCTCACCACGCCGGAGCAGTTCGCCGACGTCGCGCTCAAGACCGTGAACGGCCACTCGGTGCGGCTGCGCGATGTGGCCCGCGTGGAGGAAGGCCCTGCGAGTGAACGCTCCAGCGTGCGCCTGAACGGCAAGCCCGCCGTCTCGATGGGCGTGATCCGCCAGGCCACTGCCAATCCGCTGGAGGTGTCCGCCGGCGTCTATGCCGTGCTGCCTCGCATCCAGGAGGATCTGCCGGAAGGCCTGGTCGTGCAGCAGGCGAACGACAACGCCGTCTTCATCGACCGTTCGGTGAAGTCGGTCTACTCGACGATCGCCGAGGCGGTGGTGCTGGTCGCGGTGGTGGTGTTCGTCTTCCTGCGCACCCTGCGGGCCTCCATCATTCCGCTCGTCACCATTCCGGTGAGCCTGATTGGCGTGTTCGCCCTCATGGCCCTGGCCGGCTTCACCATCAACACGCTGACCCTGCTGGCGCTGGTGCTGGCCATCGGCCTCGTGGTCGACGACGCCATCGTGATGCTGGAGAACATCTTCCGCCACATCGAGGAGGGGCTGAGTCCCTTCCAGGCCTCCCTGAAGGGCGCCCGGGAAGTGGCCTTCGCCGTGCTGGCGATGACCATGACGCTGGCCGCCGTGTTCGCGCCGCTGGCCTTCACGCCGGGCCGCACCGGTCGCCTGTTCGTGGAGTTCGCCCTCACCCTGGCCGGGGCGGTGATCGTCTCCGGATTCACCGCACTCACCCTCACGCCGATGATGTGCAGCAAGCTGCTGCGCCACAACCCGAACCCGAATCGCTTCGACCGCATGATGGAGTCCTGGCTCGTCTGGCTGACGGGGCGCTATGAAGTCGCGCTGCGCTGGACCCTCGGCCGGCGCTGGCTGGTGCTGGTCGTGATGGCGGTGTCCGCGGGCGCGAGCTGGTGGCTCTTTTCCACCACCAAGAGCGAGCTCGCGCCGCTCGAGGACCGCGGCGTCGTGCTGGCCTCGGTCAATGCGCCGGACGGGTCCACCATGGCCTACACCGCGCGCTACATGCAGGAGATCGAGAAGATCGGCCTGCAGTACCCCGAGTTCGACCGCGTGTTCGTCGTGACCGGCAACCCGACCGTGTCCCAGGGCGTGGCCTTCATGCGCACCACCGACTGGTCGGTGCGGGACCGCAGCACCCAGTGGCTCGCCCGCGACATGCTGCCCAAGTTCGGCAACCTGCCGGGGGTAAGCGCCTTCCCGGTCACGCCGCCGTCGCTCGGGCAGGGCTTTCGCGAGCGGGCGATCAACTTCGTCATCGTCACCTCCGATTCGTACCAGAACCTGGCCCAGGTCGCGCAGCAGATCATGGCCGAGATGAACAAGAACCCCGGCATCGTGCAGCCGGACAGCGACCTGCGGCTGAACAAGCCGGAGATCTTCATCCAGGTCGATCGCAAGCGCGCAGCCGATGCCGGCGTTCCGGTCGACCAGGTCGCGCGCGCCATCGAGACCATGCTCGGCGGACGCAACGTCACCCGCTACAAGCGTGAGGCGGAGCAGTACGACGTCATCGTGCAGACCGACGTCTCGGGACGGACGACCCCCGAGGACATCGAGCGGATCTTCGTGCGCGGGCGAGGCGACGCCATGATCCCGCTCTCGTCCCTGGTCGAGGTGCGCGAATCGGTCAGTCCACGTGAACTGAATCACTTCAACCAGCGGCGCTCGGTCACCATCTCCGCCAACCTCGCCCCAGGGTATGCGCTGGGCGAGGCGCTGACGTTCATGGATGACACGGCGGCCAAGGTGCTCAAGCCCGGCTACTCGACGGAACTCAACGGCGCGTCGCGCGAGTTCCGTTCGTCGAGCGGCGCCCTCGGCCTCGTGTTCGTGCTGGCCCTGCTCTTCATCTTCCTCGTGCTCGCCGCCCAGTTCGAGAGCTTCGTCGATCCGTTCGTCATCATGCTCAGCGTGCCCTTGTCGATGCTGGGCGCGCTGGGCGCGCTTCAGCTGTCAGGGGGCACGTTGAACGTGTACTCGCAGATCGGGCTGATCACGCTCGTCGGCTTGATCACCAAGCACGGCATCCTGATCGTCGAGTTCGCCAACCAGATGCGACAGCAGGGCCTGGACACCCTCGAGGCCGTCGTCACCGGCGCTGCCTTGCGCCTGCGCCCCATCCTCATGACGACCGGTGCCATGGTGCTGGGCGCGCTGCCGCTGGCGCTGGCGAGCGGCGCGGGCGCGGAGAGCCGCCAGCAGATCGGCTGGGTGATCGTGGGCGGCATGACGGTGGGGACGCTGCTCACCATCTTCGTGGTGCCGACCATGTACATGCTGTTGGCGCGCAAGAACGTGCCCGGTGAGATTGCCGAGGCCTCGCTCGACCAGCCCGGCACCGCGCACTGAGACTGCGCCGCGCCAGGCGCGGTGCAGAGCTCAGTGCGCCGCGAGCATCAGGCGCAGCAGGTGCTTGTCGACATCGCCTTCGTCCAGGCGCAGCGCCTGGGTGAGGGTGCCGTAGCGCACGAAACCCGCGGCCTCGTAGAGCGCGATGGCGCGGGGATTCGTAGCCGTGACGGTCAGGAGGAGTTGTTCGAGCGTGGTGACGGTGCGCACCCGATCGATGCAGCCGCGAAGCAGGGCGCGTCCCACGCCGCGCCCCCCGTGCTCCGGAAGCACCATCATGCCGACGATGTGGCCGATGTGGGCCACCTTGGGCAGCGACTCATGCTCGCAACTGATGGCGCCCACCAGGCGGTCGCCGCTGAGCGCGCCCAGGGTGAACGTGGCCGGGTCATCGCCGCCGAGCCCGAAGCGGGCCTGGTACACCTCCGCGGCCTTGGGCCACTCGCTCTGCGGGTCGGCGGTGAAGGCATCCGGAGCCAGCAGCAGCATGGTGTCGCGCAAGGCCTTGTAGTCGGCCAGGTCGTCCGCGCCGAGCCGGCGCACGGCAAAGGGAGCTGCCGCGGCGGCCAGCGTTTCAGTGAAGGCGCTGGAGTTCTTCAAGGGTGTTCGCGTTCGTGAATGCCTCGGGAGTCTCGAAGGCCGCCACCGCAGCCCCGAGCGTCGCCGCCCAGTGGCTCAGACCTCGACCGCCCTGTTGCACGAAACTGCCGAGCGCCGGTTCGAGCGTTCGGCGGAGCAGGCAGAACACGGGCTGGCGTTGCAGGCCACCGTCGGGCGTGCGGCTGGCCGCCAGCACGATGTCGGCGCCATCGAGCACGGCTTGCGTGGCCATGCGCTCCGCGAGATCGAGCGGGAAGGCAGGCGTGTCACAGGGCACGGTGAGCAGCCAGTCGGTGGCTGCCGCCTGCAGCCCCGCAAGCAGCCCGCCCAGCGGCCCAGGGTGGTCCGGCAGCGCGTCGCTCACCACGGGCACACCGAAGCTCGCGTACGTGGGCAGGTTGCGGTTGGCCGACACCAGGCAGCGCTCGACCTGCGGCGCGAGCCGGCGCAGCGCGTGCAATGCCAGCGGCACGCCGCGCAGCGGCTGCAGGCCCTTGTCGGCGCCCCCCATGCGCGCGCCACGTCCACCGGCAAGCACGAGACCCGTGATGTCGCGGCGCTCGATCATCGAGGGGCGAGGGCTCAGCCGCCGATGTAGTGCATCTCGACCCGGCGTGCGCCATCGGCCGGTGCCGGCGGCAGCTGCGCCCGCAGTTCGGAATAGCGGTCGCTCCGGCCCTGCCAGATGCCGGCGATGGCGCCGCCGATCGCTGCATCGGCATGGTCGCCGCGCAGCAGCGCGCGCAGGTCGTGGCCCTGGGTGCCGAACAGGCAGAGGAAGAGCTTGCCCTCGGTCGTGAGGCGGGCGCGGTTGCAGTCGCGGCAGAAGGCCTGCGTCACGCTGGAGATGACGCCGATCTCGCCCTGCCCGTCGCGGTAGCGCCAGCGCGCAGCGGTCTCGCCCTGGGCCGCGGCGCCGAGGGGCTCCAGCGGGAAGACCTCGCCCAACCGGGCGATGAGTTCACCCGAGGGCAACACCTCGTCCATGCGCCAGCCATTGGTGGCCCCGACGTCCATGTACTCGATGAAGCGCAGCACCACGGGCGTGCCGCGGAAGCGCTCGGCCATGGCGACGACCTCATGGTCGTTGGTGCCGCGCTTCACGACCATGTTGACCTTGACGGGGCCGAGGCCGACGGTGTGGGCCTCGTCGATGCCCTCGAGCACGTCTGCGACGGGGAAGTCGGCGTCGTTCATGCGCCGAAAGATGGCGTCATCCAGCGCGTCGAGGCTGACCGTGACCCGCTGCAGCCCGGCATCCTTCAAAGCCCGGGCCTTGCGCTTCAGCAGCGAGCCGTTCGTGGTGAGGGTCAGGTCGAGCGGCTGGCCTTCGAGCGTGCGCAGACCGGCGAGCATCTCCACCAGGCGTTCAAGGTTCTTGCGCAGCAGCGGTTCGCCGCCGGTGAGGCGGATCTTGCGCACGCCGAGCGACACGAACACGCGCGCGGCTCGGGTGATCTCCTCGAAGCTCAGCAGCGCGTCGTGTGGCAGGAAGCGGTAGTGCTTGTCGAAGATCTCCTTCGGCATGCAGTAGCTGCAGCGGAAGTTGCAGCGGTCGGTGACGGAGATGCGCAGGTCGTGCAGCGGCCGGCCGAGGGCATCGCGCAAGTCGCCCTCGAACGGGGCCGCGGGTGCGGGCGGGGGGGGCGTGCTCGCCAGACGGCGGAGGTCGGCGAGCGGAATCACTTTGGCGACCATCGCCGGATTGTCCCTCAGCGAAACGACCGCGTCTTGTCCGGGGTCAGTTCCAGTGGTTCTCGGTCGCGGCCGAGAAAGCCGGGGGCGTGGCGGGCGCCGAGGTGTGGACCATCGCCGGCTGGGACGACGGGAGCGGCGTCGCAGCCACCGTGAGGTGCTTGTCGGCGACGCGGCGTGCACCGGTGAAGCGCTTGGCCCAGTAGGACACCCGCATGTTCTCGACCCGAACATTGCCGCCGCTGCGCGGAGCATGGATGAACTTGCCCTCGCCGACGTAGATGCCCACGTGCGAGAAGGTGCGGCGCAAGGTGTTGAAAAAGACGAGGTCGCCGGGTTGCAGTTCTTCGCGGCGAACCTTCACGAGGCCGGGTGCGGTGGCCTGCTCGTCGGCCCGACGCGGAAGGATGAGGCCGATGCTGTTCTCGAACACGTGGCGCGTGAAGCCGCTGCAGTCGAAGCCTTCTTCGGCGGAGTCGCCGCCGCGCACATAGCGCACGCCGAGGAAATTCATTGCCGACACGACCATGCCCGAGGCGGATTCCCGTACCTGCTGCGCAAAGGTGGCAGGGCGCTGTACCGCCGGCGCAGTGCCGGCCGGCAGCAGGTGGCCGGGGTTCGGGTTGGCCACGAAGGGGGCGGCCAGGCCGCGGTCTTCGATGAGGCCGGCAAGCGGGTCGGTGCCGGGCTGCGGCGATGCGACTGCTGCGCCGCTCACGAGCGCGCCAGCGAGCAACAGGCTTGCGGCTCGAGCGGCATGGCGGGACAGGGCAGGGCGGTACAGCGTCGACATGGGGCGGAGCATAGGGAAGGCGCTGGGCTCAGTCAACCCGGAAATCCTTTGTACAACGCGGACTTAGCACGGCTTTTCGAGCCTTCGGATGAGCATCGCGCAGGGCTCAGGGTCTGCCCTCATCAGGTTTCCCCGGGGGAATTGCGTCAGTGGCCCGTCAGTCCGCGGGCCTGCAATGCCATCGCGTCCCGCATCACGGCGACACAACTGGATGCAATTCAGCAGGCGATCCGGCCTGCCCCAAGGAGAGACCGATGACCCGCTATGCCGACTTCTACCAGCGCTCGATCCACGACCGCGACAGCTTCTGGTCCGAGCAGGCCTCGCTCGTCGACTGGCATCGCCCCTTCGACCAGGTGTGCGACTACAGCAACCCACCCTTCGCCCGCTGGTTCGTGGGTGGCGAGACCAACCTGTGCCACAACGCGGTCGACCGGCACCTCGCGGCGCGGGCCGAGCAGAACGCACTCGTCTGGGTGTCCACCGAAACGGACCAGGAGCGGGTCTACACCTTCGCGGCGCTCCACGAGGAAGTGCAGCGGATGGCGGCGATCCTGCAATCGCTGGGTGTCGGCCAGGGCGACCGCGTGCTGATCTACATGCCGATGATTCCGGAAGCGGCCTTCGCCATGCTGGCGTGCACGCGCATCGGCGCCATCCATTCGGTGGTGTTCGGCGGCTTCGCCAGCGCGAGCCTCGCCAACCGCATCGATGACGCGTCGCCACGCGTCATCGTGAGCGCCGACGCAGGCAGCCGCGGCGGCAAGGTGCTGGCGTACAAGCCCCTGCTCGACGAAGCGATCGAGCTGGCGAAGCACAAGCCCGAACGCGTGCTGCTGGTGGATCGCGGCCTCGCGCCCATGGCCGTCAGCAGCCCCCGCGACGAGGACTATGGCGCGCTCCGCGAGCGCCACCTCGATGCCCGTGTGCCGTGCACCTGGGCGCCTGCCACGCATCCGAGCTACACCCTCTACACCAGCGGCACCACCGGCAAGCCCAAGGGCGTGCAGCGCGACACCGGCGGCTATGCCGTGGCGTTGGCGGCCAGCATGAAGCACATCTACCAGGGGCAACCCGGCGAGACCTTCTTCTGCACGAGCGACATCGGCTGGGTCGTCGGGCACAGCTACATCGTGTACGGGCCGCTCGTGGCCGGCATGGCGACCATCATGTACGAAGGCCTGCCGGTGCGTCCGGACGCCGGCATCTGGTGGCGGCTGGTCGAGAAGTACCGCGTGAGCGTGATGTTCTCGGCGCCCACGGCTGTGCGCGTGCTGCGCAAGCACGACGAATCGCACCTCAAGACCCACGACCTGTCCTCGCTGCGGACCCTGTTCCTGGCCGGCGAACCGCTGGACGAGCCGACCTCGCGCTGGATCACCGGCGCGCTCGGCAAACCGGTGATCGACAACTACTGGCAGACCGAGACCGGCTGGCCCATCCTGTCGATCGCCAACGGCGTCGAACGGGCAGAGGGCAGGTTCGGCAGCCCGGGCCTTGCCATGTACGGCTACGACGTCAGGCTGATCGACGAGAACACCGGCCTGGAGCTCACCGCCCCGAACCAGAAGGGCGTGATCGCGATCGAGGGGCCGCTGCCCCCGGGCTGCATGCAGACCGTCTGGGGCGACGACGCCCGTTTCGTCAACACCTACTGGAAGACCGTGCCGGGCCGCCTGGTCTACAGCACCTTCGACTGGGGCGTGCGCGACGAAGACGGCTTCTACTTCATTCTCGGCCGCACCGACGACGTGATCAACGTCGCGGGCCACCGGCTGGGCACGCGCGAGATCGAGGAGAGCATCTCGCACCATCCCGCCGTGGCCGAAGTGGCGGTCGTCGGCATCGCCGATGCACTCAAGGGCCAGGTGGCCGTCGCGTTCGCCGTGCTCAAGGATCCGTCGCTGGCCGATGGGGATGCACGGGCCCGGGCCCTGGAGGCCGAGGTGATGAAGACGGTCGACCAGCAGCTCGGCTCGGTCGCACGTCCGGCGCGCGTCCGCTTCGTCACGGCACTGCCCAAGACGCGCTCGGGCAAGCTGCTGCGGCGGGCCATCCAGGCGGTCTGCGAGGCGCGCGATCCGGGGGACCTCACGACGATGGAAGACCCGGGCGCGCTGCAGCAGATCCGCGAGCACATGCAGGCGCATTAACTCCTGCGGTCGTGACGAGGAAGACTCACACGGAAATGGGATCCTGCTTCAGGGGCCGAAGTCACGTCGAGGCTGCCACCCATGGCCTGGACCAGCGCCTTGGCGATGACGAGACCCAGCCCGGTGCCCGGCACGGCGGAGCGTTCGGCGCCGAGCCGGTTGTACGGCTCGTAGAGCTTGGCCAGCTGCGCCGGCGTCATTCCGTGGCCGGTGTCTTCGACATGGAGAACGACGGTGTCGGTGTCCGAGGTGGCGTGGATGCGCACCTGGCCCGATTCGCGGTTGTACTTCACCGCGTTGCTCAGCAGGTTGCTGACGACACGGTCGAGGGCCTTGGCGTCGGCCAGCACCTGGACGTCGTCGGCCAGGTCGATGTCGACCGTGACGTGCTTGCGGCTGGCGTCGTTGGCCACCATGAACGCTGCTGAACGAACGATGGGCGCGAGGAGCACGCCGGTGCGAGCCAACTCGATGACGCCGTTCTCGATTCGCCCGAGGTTCAGCATGTCGTTGGTCAGTGCGAGCAATCGATCCGAGGCGTCCCGGATGTGGCCGAGGTGAGCGCGCTGCGTGTCGGTGAAGCCAGACTCGTCCAGCTGCAGGAGCTGGGTAAAGCCCATGATCGCGTTCAGGGGAGTCCGGAACTCATGGCTGACCTGCGAAATGAATGCCGTCTTGCCCTGGCTGGCTCGTTCGGCCGCCTCCTTCATGACCGTGGCCTGGTGCAGCCGCTTGTTTGCCTCGATGAGGGCCGTCATGTCGGTTGAAACGCCGAGGTAGCCCTCGAATCGCCCGCGGTGGACGAGGGGCACGCCGGAACGGTTGGCCACGACGTGCCCCGACGCGGTGGGAATCCGGATGAGCCTGTTGGCGAACGGTTCGCGGGTGGCCAGCAAGTCTTCGAACGATTGCGGCGGCTCGACGGGCTGCCCCAGGAAGTCGACCTCCGGTCCCCCGAGGATCTTCTCGCCGATGAGGCTTTCCGGCGTGCGTCCCACCTTGGCTTGAAAGGTGGCGCCTCGGATCCGGACGTACCGGTTGTCGGGGTCGGTGACCCAGGTCCAATCGCTCGAGATTTCCGCGAGGGCCCGGGCCTCGATCTCGTCCTGCTGCATCTGCCAGCGTGCCATGCGGGAGTCGAGAAGCCCCTCGGTGACGGAGGCGAGGTGCGACAGAATGGCGTACTCCTCGCGGGTGAAGGTCCGCGGGACCGTGTCCAGGGCGCTTAGCGTGCCGATGAACTTGCCGGCGTACTTGATGGCGATGCCAGCGTACGCGGCGACTTCCGGGTGGCTTCGTACCACGGGCAAACTGCCGAAGCGCGGGTCGGCGTGCACGTCCCGGATGGCCAGCGGTCCCGGCATCCCTTCGACGAATCTGCACAGCGAGTCCCCGGTGGGGTACCGACGGTCCTGCCAGCCGACGGCGGCTTTCACCCACACCCATTCATTCTCGAAGAACGACAACATGGCCGAAGGGGTGTGAAGGGCCTCGACCGCCACCCGGACGAGCGACTCGAAGCACGCCTCGGCGACCGCGTCGCGCACCCCGAGGGCGTCCAGCAGTTCAGTTCTGCTGAGGGGGACCTGGGTGAGTCGATGGGTGAGCATGCCTTCCCTTTGGCTTCCGGGGCGGGACCGGATGCAAAGCACAGTATGGCGCCGTGATGACTCAGCATGCACTCCCATGTTTCACCACGGGTTACTTTGCAACAGGACCGGGATGGGCGCGACGAGCTGAACCCGTCGGACGCAGGGTGCGTCAGGGAGCCGCCGCCAAGGGGCGGTGTGCCCAGCGACGATGAGGACGCCGCCCCCAACGCATCCGAAGTGCGCCAAAGGCACGGCCGCCAAGCGCGGTTCGGTCGGTCGACGAGCCGTGAGCGCGGCAGTGTGGGTGCCGTCCCGGCTGGCACCGGGACGGACGGGATCAAGCTGCCGTGGGGTTCCGGATCAGAGCACCTCGGAGGCGAAGTCGGCCAGCCGCGAACGCTCGCCACGCGCCAGGGTGACGTGGCCGCTGTGCGGCCAGCCCTTGAAGCGATCGACGGCGTAGGTGAGGCCGGAGCTGCCTTCGGTCAGGTAGGGCGTGTCGATCTGGGCCAGGTTGCCCAGGCAGACGATCTTGGTGCCCGGACCTGCCCGGGTGATGAGCGTCTTCATCTGCTTGGGCGTCAGGTTCTGGGCCTCGTCGATGATGACGAACTTGTTGAGGAAGGTGCGCCCCCGCATGAAGTTCAGGCTCTTGATCTTGATCTTGCTGCGCACCAGGTCGTTGGTGGCGGCACGCCCCCATTCACCGGCCCCGCCATCGGTCTTGGACAGCACTTCGAGGTTGTCGTCGAGGGCGCCCATCCAGGGCGACATCTTCTCTTCCTCGGTGCCCGGCAGGAAGCCGATGTCCTCGCCGACCGGCACGGTGACGCGGGTGACGATGATCTCGGTGTAGCGTCGATCGTCCATCACCTGCGACAGCGCCGCGGCCAGTGTCATGAGTGTCTTGCCCGTGCCGGCGGTTCCGGTGAGGGTGATGAAGTCGCAGTCCGGGTCCATCAGCAGGTTGAGCCCGAAGTTCTGCTCGCGGTTGCGTGCGGTGACGCCCCACACCGCGTTCTTCTGGTGGGTGTACTCGCGCAGCGTGCGCAGCACCGCCGTCTTGCCGGTGATCTCCGTGACCTTGGCGTAGAGCGGCGTGGCGCCGGGCGCCTCCAGGTAGACGAACTGGTTGATGAGGAGCGACGGGACGAGCGGCCCGCTGATGCGGTAGTAGGTGAGCCCGCCCTGGTTCCAGCTTTCCATCGTCTTGCCGTGCAGCTCCCAGAAGTCGGAGGGCAGGGCCATGACGCCGGTGTAGAGCAGGTCGCCGTCGTCCAGCGTCTTGTCGTTGTAGTAGTCCTCCGCACACAGGCCCAGCGCGCGGGCCTTGATGCGCATGTTGATGTCCTTGGACACCAGGACGACCTCGCGGCCCGTGTGCTGGTCGCGCAGCGCCTTCACCACGCCCAGGATCTGGTTGTCGGCCTTGCCCTGCGGCAGGCCGGCGGGCAGCTCGACGTTGAGCAGCTGCGTCTGGAAGAAGAGCTTGCCGCCGGCCTCCCGGTGGCCGGTGTGGTCGAGCGGCAGGCCGTCGGCCATGTCGGCGCCAGGTCGGTCGGTCAGGCTCGCGGCCAGTGCGTCGAGGTCACGACTGACCTGGCGGGCATTGCGTGCCACTTCGGACATGCCCTTTTTGTGATCGTCGAGCTCCTCGAGCGTGATCATGGGCAGGTAGACGTCGTGCTCCTCGAAGCGGAACACGCACATCGGGTCGTGCATCAGCACGTTGGTGTCGAGCACGAACAGCTTCGCGGGGCCCGTGCCACGCGGCGTGCGGGCCCGGGGCTTGGCTGCTGGACGGGGCGGCTGCGGTGCCGGAGCGCGGGCCACCACGGGCGCGAGGGGCGCGGCTTCGCGGGGCGGCTCGTAGAGGTCGAGTGCCGCAGGGGCGGGCTCGGCCGCGGCGTGTTTCTGGGTGGTCCGTTTGCCCGGTTTGGGCGCGGCCTGCGATTCGAAGTCGGCGGGGGTCAGGAGACTGGCACGTTTGGCAGGCGGCTTGGGCAGTGGCATGGGTGTTCAGGTTGGCTGGAAAACAAAAAAGCCGCACAGTCGCCCGTGCGGCTTCGATGGGTGTTGATGGGGTTCAGGCACCAGGAACATGGAATTGATTATGCACATCTTGAGTGACCGCTCAACCCGCACCGGTGGCTGAGGGCCTGGAATTGAAAAAAGCCGGCAGAGCCGGCTTTTCGATGCGGGGCCTTGGCCCCTCCCCACAGTGCCCCGCGAACCGCCGGGGTCAGGCTGCCTTCTTCAGCGCCTTCACTTCCTTCAGCACTTCGTCGACGTGCCCCGCCACCTTGAGCCCGCGCCACTCGGCCCGCAGCACGCCGCTGCCATCGATGAGGAACGTCGAGCGCTCGATGCCCTTGACCTTCTTGCCGTACATGATCTTGTTCTTGACCACGCCGAACATGTGGCACAGCTTCTCTTCGGTATCGGCGATCAGCTCGAAGGGCAGTTCCAGGTTCTGCTTGAACTTGTCGTGCGAACTCATGTTGTCGCGGGAGACGCCGAAGACGATGGCGCCCGCCTTCACGAAGTCCTTGTGACGGTCACGGAATTGCATGGCCTCCGTGGTGCACCCTGGGGTATTGTCTTTCGGGTAGAAGTACAAGACGACGGTTTGCCCCGCGAATGCCTGTGGCGTGAACTTCACGCCACCGGTTGCGAGCGCTTCAAATTCCGGGAGGGGTTTGTTGAGGGCTGGCGTCATGAAGAATTCTGGGAAGTTGCGCCTTTGGGGGAAGGCGTAGCCCGCAATTATAAGCCCTGGCCGGTTATCGATCCCGGGGCTGACCGGTCCGCACTTAGGGGGATAGCATCAGCCGTGCGCGACGCTCATGTCCCGGCCGACAGCACCGCCGCCAGAACCACCGAGCGGCCTTCGGCGGCCAGCACGTTGTAGGTGCGGCAGGCCGCGCCGGTGTCCATGGTCTCGAGGCCGATCCCTCGTTCGATCAGTGGACGCATCAGGGCAGCCGCTGGAAAACGGATGCGCGGCCCGGAGCCGAAGATCACCAGCTCCGGCTTCAGGGCGGCCACCCGGGCGAAGTGATCGGCGGTCAACTGCTCGAAGCCTGCCACCTGCCAATCGATGATCTCACCCACCCAGGGCACGATCACGCTGTGGCGGTAGACGGTCGTGTTGACCGAGATCTCGCCCGGTCCGTGACCGAACACGGCGTTGACGCCTTCGAGGCGGTCGGGATGGAGTTTCATATGGTTAAATTATAGGTTTTGCGCGGCCGCACAAGCGATGCTGCGCCCTTGACCCCTCCGGGAGCCCGTGTGAAACCCATCCTCAAATCCGGCAAGCTGGCCAACGTCGCCTACGACATCCGTGGGCCCGTGCTCGACAAGGCCCGCCAGATGGAGGAAGAGGGCCACAAGATCATCAAGCTGAACATCGGCAACGTCGCCGCGTTCGGCCTCGAGCCGCCCGATGAGATCGTGCAGGACATGATCCGCAACCTCCCGTCCGCGGCCGGCTATACCGACAGCAAGGGCTTGTTCGCGCCTCGCAAGGCGGTCGTGCACTACATGCAGTCCAAGCACGTCCAGGGCGTGTCGGTGGACGACGTCTACCTCGGCAACGGCGCCTCCGAACTCATCGCCATGGCGATGAACGCCTTGCTCAACGACGGCGACGAAGTGCTCATCCCGGCGCCCGACTACCCGCTGCACACCGCGGTGGTGGGACTGTCCGGCGGCACGCCGGTGCACTACGTGTGCGACGAGCAGTCGGACTGGATGCCCGACATCGCCGACATCCGCAGCAAGGTCACGCCGCGCACCAAGGGCATCGTCGTGATCAACCCGAACAACCCGACCGGTGCGGTGTATCCCGACAGCGTGCTGCTCGAGATCGTGCAGATTGCCCGGGAGCACGACCTGATCGTGTTCGCCGACGAGATCTACGACAAGACCCTGTACGACGGTGCGAAGCACACCAGCATCGCCTCGCTCGCCGACGACGTGCTGTTCGTCACCTTCAACGGCCTCTCGAAGAACTACCGCTCCTGCGGCTACCGCGCCGGATGGATGGTGGTCTCCGGCGAGAAGCGCCCGGCGCAGGACTACATCGAAGGCCTGAACATGCTCGCGTCGTTGCGCCTGTGCGCCAACACGCCTGGCCAGCTGGCCATCCAGACGGCCCTCGGCGGCTACCAGAGCATCGACGACCTGGTTGCCCCCGGCGGGCGCTTGCGCCGCCAGCGCGACCTGGCCCACCAGCTGCTGACCGACATCCCGGGCGTGACCTGCGTGAAGCCCAAGGGTGCCCTGTACATGTTCCCCCGCCTGGATCCCAAGATGTACCCCATCGTCGACGACCAGCAGTTCGCCTACGACCTGCTGGCCGAGGAGAAGGTGCTGATCGTGCAGGGCACGGGCTTCAACTGGTTCCACCCCGACCACTTCCGCCTGGTGTTCCTGCCCAACTCGGACGACCTCTCCGAGTCCATCGCCCGCATCGCCCGATTCCTGCACGGCTATCGCAAACGCCACGCCACCTGATTTTCCAGCGTCCTGAACTCCCTACTGCGGCCCACGAGGCCGGTCTGACCATGAAACCCATCCAAGTCGGCCTCCTGGGCATCGGCACCGTCGGCAGCGGCACGTACAACGTGCTCCTTCGCAACGAGGAGGAGATCCGCCGTCGCGCGGGCCGCAGCATTCGCATTGCGATGGTGGCCGACCTGGATACCGAACGTGCGCGCAGCGTCGTCGGCAAGGATGTCGAGGTGGTCGGGGATGCGCGCCAGGTGATCGCCAACCCGGACATCGACATCGTGGTCGAGCTGATCGGCGGCTACGGCGTGGCCCGTGCACTGGTGCTCGAGGCCATTGCGGCCGGCAAGCATGTGGTCACGGCGAACAAGGCCTTGCTGGCGGTGCACGGCACCGAGATCTTCGCCGCGGCGCAGGCCAAGGGCGTGGTCGTCGCCTTCGAGGCCGCGGTGGCCGGCGGCATCCCCATCATCAAGACCCTGCGCGAAGGCCTGACGGCCAACCGCATCGAGTGGCTGGCCGGCATCATCAACGGCACCACGAACTTCATCCTGTCGGAGATGCGCGACAAGGGCCTCAACTTCGACGTGGTGCTCAAGGAAGCGCAGCGGCTCGGGTACGCCGAAGCCGACCCGACCTTCGACATCGAGGGCATCGACGCCGCCCACAAGGTGACGCTGATGAGCGCCATCGCTTTCGGCATCCCGGTGCAGTTCGATCGCGCCTATGTCGAGGGGATCACCCAGCTCTCGGCGGCCGACATCACCTACGCCGAACAACTGGGCTACCGCATCAAGCTGCTCGGCATCACCAAGCGCCGTGACACCGGCATCGAACTGCGCGTGCACCCGACCCTCGTCCCGGCCAAGCGCCTCATTGCCAATGTCGAAGGCGCGATGAACGCGGTGGTGGTGCACGGCGACGCCGTCGGCACCACGCTGTACTACGGCAAGGGCGCCGGCAGCGAGCCCACCGCCTCCGCCGTGGTCGCCGACCTGGTCGACATCACCCGCCTGCACACCGCCGACCCGGACCATCGCGTGCCCCACCTGGCCTTCCAGCCGGGCGAGCTGACGAACACGCCGGTGCTCGCCATGGAGGAGGTCGTCACCTCGTTCTACCTGCGCCTGCAGGTGGCCGACGAAGCCGGGGTGCTGGCCCGCATCACCGGCATCCTCGCCGACCGCAAGATCTCGATCGACGCGCTGCTGCAGCGCGAGTCGGCCGAGGGCGAGGCACAGACCGACGTCATCATCCTCACGCACGACACCCGCGAGGGCGACATGAACCAGGCCATCGCCGCGATGCAGGCCCTGCCCACCGTGCTGGCGCCCATCGTGCGCATCCGCAAAGAGGAACTGAGCTGACATGAAGTACATCAGCACGCGCGCTGCCGCGGCCGACGCCGCGCCACGCGGCTTCTCGGACATCCTCCTCGAGGGCCTCGCGCCCGATGGCGGCCTGTACCTGCCCACGCACTACCCGGTGATCGGCCGGGCGACGCTGGCCCAGTGGCGTGCGTTGCCGTACCCGGAGCTCGCCTTCGAGATCCTGTCGCGCTTCATCGACGACATCCCGGCCCATGACCTGCGCGAGATCACCCGCCGCACCTACACCCGCGAGGTGTTCGGGACCGACGCCATCGTGCCGCTGAAGACGCTCGAGCCCGGGCTGCACCTGGAGGCCTTGTCCAACGGCCCCACGCTCGCGTTCAAGGACATGGCGATGCAGCTGCTCGGCAACCTGTTCGAGTACGAACTGGGCCGCCGTGGCGAGACGCTCAACATCCTCGGGGCCACCTCGGGCGACACCGGCAGCGCGGCCGAGTACGCCATGCGCGGCAAGAAGGGCGTGAACGTGTTCATGCTGTCGCCGCTCGGCCGCATGAGCCCGTTCCAGCAGGCGCAGATGTTCAGCCTGCAGGACCCGAACATTCACAACATCGCCATCCAGGGCGTGTTCGACGACTGCCAGGACATCGTCAAGGCGGTGTCCAACGACCTGGCCTTCAAGCGCCAGCACAAGATCGGCACCGTCAACTCGATCAACTGGGCACGCCTGCTGGCCCAGGTCGTGTACTACTTCGCCGGCTACTTCCAGGCGACGACCTCCGACGACGAGCAGGTGAGCTTCGCCGTGCCCTCGGGCAACTTCGGCAACATCTGCGCCGGCCACGTTGCCCGCATGATGGGCCTGCCGATCAAGCACCTGGTGCTGGCCACCAACGAGAACCGGGTGCTCGACGAGTTCTTCCGCACGGGCACCTACCGCCCGCGCGCCAGCGCCGAGACCTTCGAGACCTCGAGCCCCTCGATGGACATCTCCAAGGCTTCGAACTTCGAGCGCTTCGTGTTCGACCTTCTGGGCCGGGACGGCACGGCGACCCGTGACCTCTTCAAGACGCAACTGGAGCAGCAGGGCCACTTCACCGTGACGCCGGAGCAGTTCGCGCGCATCGCCGGGTATGGCTTCCAGTCGGGCTTCAGCACCCATGCGGAGCGCCTGGCCACCATCCGCGACACCTGGACGCGCTTCGGCACGATGATCGACACCCACACGGCCGACGGCCTGAAGGTGGCCGCCGAGTACCAGGAGCCCGGGGTGCCGATGATCGTGCTCGAAACGGCGCTGCCGGTGAAGTTCGCCGACACCATCGTGGAAGCGCTGGGCCGTCAACCCGAACGTCCCGCCGCCCTGGAAGGCATCGAGCAGCTGCCCAAGCGCTTCGAGGCGATGCCGGCCGATGCGGAGCGGGTGAAGCAGTTCATCGCCACCCATGCCTGAGCGGCTGCAGGTCGTCCGGGCATGAAGGTCGTCGGCTTCTGCGGCTACTCCGGCTCGGGCAAGACCACGCTCATCGAGCAGGTCATCCCGGCCCTCAAGGCGACCGGGGCACGCGTGTCGGTCGTCAAGCACGCCCACCATCGCTTCGACATCGACCACCCCGGCAAGGATTCCTGGCGCCATCGCCAGGCCGGCGCCTTCGAGACCATCATTGCCTCGGACCGGCGCCTTGCCATCGTGCGCGAGTACGAGGTGCAGGCCGAGACGGGCGTCCACCAGATGCTGGCCGAACTCTCGGGCTGCGACTGGGCGATCGTCGAAGGTTTCAAGCATGCCGACCTGCCGAAGGTGGAGGTCTGGCGTGGCGTGACCGGCCACCCGGTCCAGTACCCGGTCGACCCGTTCATCGTCGCCGTGGCGACGGACGATCCGGGCGCATTGCCCGAGCCGACCGGCCTGCCGCGCCTGCGGCTCGACGACGCGGCCGGCGTGGTGGCCTTCCTGCTTTCGGACCCCGCACGCTATGAGTACAACCCTCCCGAATTCCCGTCCGCCGCTGCTGGCGCTTGACGAGGCGCTGGTCCGGCTGCGCGATGCCGTCGCGCCGCTGGAAGGAAGCGACACCGTGTCCACCTTCGACGGCCTCGGCCGTGTGCTGGCACGCGACGTGGTGGCCCAGGTCGACGTGCCGCCCGCTGACAACAGCGCCATGGACGGCTATGCACTGCGTGTGGCCGACGTGGGTGTGGCCGGTACGGTGCTGCCGGTGAGCCAGCGGGTGGCCGCCGGGCAGGTGGGGGCGACGCTCGCCCCCGGCAGCGCGGCGCGCATCTTCACGGGTGCGCCCGTGCCCGACGGCGCAGACGCCGTCGTGATGCAGGAGCAGTGCGAGCCGGTCGACGCGGGTGTGAAGATCGGGATCGTGCCCTCGACCGGGCTTGCGATTCGCCGGCGCGGTGAGGACGTGGCCCGGGGCAGCGTGGTGCTTCCCGCCGGTACGCGCCTGACCCCGCAGGCGCTCGGCCTGGCTGCCTCGGTGGGCGCCGCGACGCTGGACGTGGTGCGCCGGCCGCGGGTGGCGCTGTTCTCCACCGGCGACGAACTGGCCATGCCCGGCGAGGCCCTGAAGCCCGGCGCCATCTACAACTCGAACCGGTTCACCCTCCGCGCGCTGCTCGAAGCGGCGGGGGCGGAGTGCACCGACCTCGGCATCGTGCCCGACCGCCTGGACGCCACGCGCGAGGCGCTTCGACGCGCGGCCGAGGGGCACGACCTCATCGTCACGAGCGGAGGCGTGTCCGATGGCGAGGAGGATCACCTGCGACCCGCACTGCTCGCCGAGGGCGGGCTCGACCTCTGGCAGCTCGCCATCAAGCCCGGCAAGCCGCTCGCGTTCGGCAGCGTGCGCCGGCCTGCAGGGCAGGGCGGGGCTGGCGACCAACCGGTGTGGTTCATCGGCCTGCCGGGCAACCCGGTCTCGAGCTTCGTCACCTTCCTGCTGGCCGCTCGCGTGGTGCTGCGCCGTCTGCAAGGCGCCGACGCCGAATTGCCGGCGCCGCTGATGGTGCGCGCCGATTTCGCCTGGCCCGGCGACCGTCGCCGCGAGTTCCTGCGCGTGCGTCGCAACGCCCAGGGCGGGCTCGACCTTTTCCCCAACCAGGGGTCCGGGGTGCTCACCTCGGCGGTGTGGGGTGACGGCCTGGTGGACAATCCATCGCAGACGGCCATCGCACGGGGCGATCTCGTGCGCTATGTGCCGTTCTCGGAGTGGCTCGCATGAAGGTGACCCTGAAGTTCTTCGCCTCGCTGCGCGAGGCGCTCGGCCCCGGCGAAGTGCTGGAGCTGCCGGACGGCCTGACCGTCGCCGAAGTGCGGCAGCGGCTGCAAGCCCGCGATGCGGCGCATGCGCAGGCGCTCGACGGCCAGCGCGCCCTGCGGGCCGCCCTGGACCAGACGCTGTGCCGCGACGATGCCGTGGTGACGGACGGCGCCGAGCTGGCGTTCTTCCCGCCGGTGACAGGGGGCTGATCCCATGACGGCCGCTGCACGCGTCTCCGTCCAGACCGCCGACTTTGACCTGGCCGCCGAGGTGTCCGCCCTGCGTGCCGGAGACGGTGGCGTCGGTGCCGTCGTGAGCTTCGTCGGCACGGTACGTGACCGCAGCGAGGGCCGGGGCGTCTCCCTGATGGAGCTCGAACACTACCCGGGCATGACCGAGCGTGCCATCGAGGCCATGATCGACGCGGCGATGGCGCGCTTCGACATCCGCGCTGCCCGGGTCATCCACCGGGTCGGTCCGCTGCGGGCCTGCGACCAGATCGTGCTCGTCGTGGTCAGCTCCGCCCACCGCGGCCAGGCTTTCCAGGCGTGCGAATTCCTGATGGACTACCTCAAGACGCAGGCGCCCTTCTGGAAGAAGGAGCACACGCCCGAAGGTGCGCACTGGGTGGACGCCCGCAGCCATGACGACGAGGCCCTGGCGCGCTGGGGCATCGACAGCGGCAACGTGGCGCCATGAGTGCCTTGCGCGGGCGCGATCGCGACCTGATGTCCCGTACGCAGGCCATGGCGGGCGCCGCATGAGCGGCTCGATGCAGGCCTGGTTGCAGGGCGCTGCGGTGGCCGCGGGCGCTGCGGTCGGTGCGGTGCTGCGCTGGCGCGCGGGCGTGTGGCTGAACAGCGCGTACGCGCCGCTGCCGCTCGGAACGCTGCTCGTCAATTGCGTGGGCGGCCTGCTCATCGGCGTGGCCCTGGTGGCGTTCGAACGGCTGCCCAACGAGCTGATGCGCCTCCTGCTGGTCACCGGCTTCCTCGGCGGGTTGACGACCTTCTCCGCCTTCTCGGGCGAGTCCCTCGGTCTGCTCCAGCGAGGCGCCTGGCCATGGGCGCTCGTGCACACCGCGGCCCATGTCGTGGGCGCCCTCGGCTGCGCGGCCTTCGGTGCGGCGGCGGCACGCGGGCTGTTCGGCGCCGCCGCGTGAGCTTTGCACGCCCGGCGCCCGAGGCGTTCCGGGTGTCATGGAAGGTTCATCGCCGGTCGGGACACTGGCCCGCTCCACGCCTTCCCCGCACACGATGGAACGCCACCTGTCGCCCCGCAAGACTCCGCTCGCCCACGAGTGGCTCGCCCGCCGCGACACCCGGCTCGACCGGGCCCGTCGGGCGCTGCTCATCACCGTCGATGGCCGCCGCAGCGGCGCCGAACTGGCGCACCTCGCCCAGGGCCTGGGGCTGGACGACCGCGTCTTCGGCGAGCTCCAGGCCGACGGGCTGATCGCCTGGCCGACGGTCATCGCGGCGGCCCCGCCGGCGCGGGTCACGAAACCGGCCGCCGCCTTGTCACTGGCCGGCGCGAAGCTCTACGCGCTCGACCTCGTCACCCTGATGCTGGGCGGGCGCGACGAGTCGCTGCGGGCGCTGGCCCCCGAGGTGCAGAGCCGCGAGGCGCTGGTGGCCTGGTGCGAGATCGCGGCTCGCGCCATCGAGGCGCACGCCGGAATTGACCGGGCGCAACGCTTCCTGGAAAAGACGACGGCGGTCCTGCCCGCCGAGGCTTGAAAAGGCCAGTGCTCTCCTCACATGATGCGCAATCGGAGGATTGTTCACATGCGACTCGACAAGCTCACCACCCAGTTCCAGACCGCGCTGTCCGAGGCTCAGAGCCTGGCCCTTGCGCGCGACAACCCGTACATCGAACCGGCCCACGTGCTGGCCGCAATGCTTGCCCAGCCCGAAGGCCCCAAGGCGCTCATCGAGCGCGCCGGCGTGAAGGCGCAAGCCCTGCAGACCGCCCTCGACGGCGCCATGCGCAAACTGCCGCAAGTGCAGGGCGGCGAGCCCGTGCAGGCCAGCCGCGACACCGCGGCCTTGCTGCAGGCCGCGGAGAAGGAAGCCACGCGGCGGGGCGACCAGTTCATCGCCAGCGAGATGTTCCTGCTGGCGGCGACCGACAGCAAGTCGGGCATCGGCACGGTCCTCAAGGAAAGCGGCCTCACCCGCAAGGCGCTCGAGGGCGCCATCGATGCCGTCCGAGGCGGCCAGAAGGTCGACAACCCCGACGCCGAAGGGCAGCGCGAGGCGCTGAAGAAGTACACCCTCGACCTGACCGACCGTGCCCGCCAGGGCAAGCTCGACCCGGTCATCGGCCGCGACGACGAGATCCGCCGCGCCATCCAGGTGCTGCAGCGCCGCTCCAAGAACAACCCGGTGCTCATCGGCGAGCCGGGCGTCGGCAAGACGGCCATCGTCGAGGGCCTGGCCCAGCGCATCGTCTCGGGTGAGGTGCCCGATTCGCTGAAGAACAAGCGCGTGCTGGTGCTCGACATGGCCTTGCTGCTGGCCGGCGCCAAGTACCGCGGGGACTTCGAGGAGCGCCTCAAGGGCGTGCTGAAGGAAGTGGCCCAGGACGAGGGCCGCACCATCCTCTTCATCGACGAGATCCACACCATGGTGGGCGCGGGCAAGGCCGAGGGCGCCATCGACGCCGGCAACATGCTCAAGCCCGCGCTCGCCCGCGGCGAGCTGCACTGCATCGGCGCGACCACCCTCGACGAATACCGCAAGTACGTCGAGAAGGACGCCGCGCTGGAACGCCGCTTCCAGAAGGTGCTGGTGGGCGAGCCCACCGTGGAGGCGACGATCGCCATCCTGCGGGGCCTCCAGGAGAAGTACGAGGTGCACCATGGCGTCGAAATCACCGACCCGGCCATCGTGGCCGCGGCCGAGCTCAGCCACCGCTACATCACCGACCGTTTCCTGCCCGACAAGGCGATCGACCTGATCGACGAGGCCGCGGCCAAGATCAAGATCGAGATCGACTCCAAGCCGGAGCTGATGGACCGCCTCGACCGCCGGCTCATCCAGCTGCAGATCGAGCGGGAGGCGGTGCGCCGCGAGAAGGACGAGTCCTCCCAGAAGCGCTTCGCCCTCATCGAGGAGGAGATCGCCAAGCTGCAGCGCGAGGCTGCCGACCTGGACGAGATCTGGAAGGCCGAGAAGGCCGCCGCCCAAGGCTCTGCCCACGTCAAGGAGGAGATCGACCGCATCCGCACGCAGATCGAGGACCTCAAGCGCAAGGGCGACTTCAACAAGGTGGCCGAGCTCCAGTACGGCCGGCTGCCCGAACTCGAGCGCACCCTGAAGGAAGCCCAGGCCAAGGAAGTGAAGAAGGGCGCTGCGACCGAGGGGCGGCCGCAACTGCTGCGCACCATGGTGGGCGCCGAGGAAATTGCCGAGGTGGTCGCGCGGGCCACCGGCATTCCGGTTGCCAAGCTGATGCAGGGGGAGCGCGACAAGCTGCTGCAGATGGAAGGCAAGCTGCATGAGCGGGTGGTGGGCCAGGAGGAGGCGATTGCCGCGGTGTCGAACGCCATCCGGCGCTCCCGCTCGGGCCTGTCCGACCCGAACCGCCCCACCGGCTCCTTCCTGTTCCTCGGTCCGACCGGGGTCGGCAAGACGGAGCTGTGCAAGGCCCTGGCGGGCTTCCTGTTCGACAGTGAAGACCACCTCATCCGCATCGACATGAGCGAGTTCATGGAGAAGCACTCGGTGAGCCGCCTCATCGGTGCCCCTCCGGGCTATGTCGGCTACGACGAAGGCGGTGGCCTGACCGAGGCCGTGCGACGCAAGCCCTACAGCGTGGTGCTGCTCGACGAGGTGGAGAAGGCGCACCCGGACGTGTTCAACGTGCTGCTGCAGGTGCTGGACGATGGCCGGCTCACCGATGGCCAGGGCCGTACCGTGGACTTCAAGAACACGGTGATCGTGATGACCTCCAACCTCGGCTCGCACCAGATCATGCAGCTGGCCGGGCAGCCGAGCGAGGTCATTCGCGACGCCGTCTGGGCCGAGGTCAAGCAGCACTTCCGCCCGGAGTTCCTGAACCGGATCGACGAGACGGTGGTGTTCCATGCGCTCGACCGGGCCAACATCGAGTCCATCGCCAGGATCCAGCTCAAGACGCTCGAGAAGCGCCTGGAGAAGATGGAGATGAAGCTCGACGTGTCGCCGGCAGCCCTGGCCGAGCTGGCCAAGGCCGGCTTCGACCCGGTGTTCGGCGCGCGGCCGCTGAAGCGGGCCATCCAGCAGCACCTGGAGAACCCGGTGTCGCGGCTCATCCTCGAGGGCAAGTTCGGTCCGAAGGACGTGATCCCGGTGGACGTGGAGGACGGCGAGTTCGTCTTCAGCCGCATGGTCCACTGAGGGATAGGCCGGCGTGCGGCCTTCCGCCGGCCCGGCCGGCGCATGCCGCCCGCCCGTCATGCCGATCGGCGCCGACCCGCAAGGGCGGCGCTTTTTTTCTTGCCCCGTCGGTCGATGCGACCGCAGGCCGGACGCGGGTCAGGACGAGGGTTCGTCGAAGAGCGCGTCGTGGCGGCCGATCTGCAAGCGGGCCAGCGTGGGATTGGCGTGGTGCATGTCCAGCACGGCATGCAGGGCGACGCCCGGGTGCTTGGGCACGCCACGCAGGAGGAGGTGGTGGTTGCCCACGGTGATGGCCGCTTCCGGCAGGGCATGGCTGAAGCCGAGCGCACGGCTCGTGCCGCCCAGTGCCGCCAGCAGCGAGGCACCCTGCGT
The DNA here is from genome assembly GCF_964253025.1 of Rhizobacter sp. LjRoot28. Taxonomy (NCBI): domain Bacteria; kingdom Pseudomonadati; phylum Pseudomonadota; class Betaproteobacteria; order Burkholderiales; family Sphaerotilaceae; genus Rhizobacter; species Rhizobacter sp. LjRoot28. The sequence goes on along the minus strand of NZ_CAXUQC020000001.1, from coordinate 2,268,820 downwards.
GGCGAGCTCCTCGGGACCGGGGCGCGCGCCGGCGTGCACCAGGGGGCGGCCTCCGGCGATCTCGAACACGCAGCAGCTGACCACCCCGGGCAGGTCGGCCAGCAAGCGGACATAGCGGCCGAGCGTCGACTCCACCACGGGCGTGCCCTGACGGCGAAGCGGCGGCATCGGCGTCATGCGGGCGCTTGACGACGACGCGGGCGGTGCCGGCGCGGGCGTCGGCTGGACGGGCGCAGCGGCCGGCGCAGCCTGTTCGCGCAGCTTGTTGAACGCGCCGCTGATGAACGACCAGGCATCCGCCGGCCGTGTCACCTGTGGGGTGGTGCGCACCTGAACGCCCGTGCCGTTGGCCAGCGCCGGCGCCTCGTGGGCCAGCGTGGCCGCGGAGGCAAGCGGCAGCATCAACAGCTCACGGTTCGGCCACGGGCCGGCGATCATCGCGTCGCGCAGCGGCTCCAGGGACGACTTCAGCAGGTGGGCCGGCAGGTCGCCCACCATCACCACGCCCAGGCGGCTGTAGGCAAGAAGCACACGCGACAGCTGGTGGCGGGTCGCCGTGTCGGCATCCACCTCGGTGGTGTACACCCGAAGCGACCGGCCGTCGCCGGTCGGCAGGTCGAGGAACTCCAGCGTGGCCAGCGGGGTACCGAAGCCCTGGCGACGGATCATCAGTTTCTGCAGGGCGCGCTGGCTGGCGGCGGCCACGCCGGCCAGGAGCTTGCGGGTGGACGCGGTGCCCAGGTCGTGCAGCGCGATGTACTCGGGGCGCAGGTGCTCGAGCTGCTGCTGGACGGCCTCGGCCGGGTCGCATGACACGAACAGCTCGTGCTGGTCGCCGGCCACGTGGCGGCCGATCTGTCCGACGTCCTTCGGGCCGGCGAGGTAGTCGTTCTCGTCACGGGCGAACTGCGTGGGCGCCACCGTCTCCGAGCGCGTCGAACCCCAGTCATCGGGTGCGTCCTTGCCGGGCATGCCGGATGTGGACGAGGCGCGAACGGGCCTCATGGAGATGGCGGTCATGCGGGGGATCCCTCCGGGAGTCGGGCACTCCGGGGCCCGTTGCCCGAAGTATCGCCGATTGTTTCTGAATGTGACGAGCCGTTTTGGCGGCCGGCGCCGGCGATGCGAACGCGGCGAAGCGACATCGTGCTGTCACGGGAGCCATGCCTCGATAGAATCGCGGTCTCCCAGAACTCCCGAAGCGGCTGCGACGGCGGCTTCCCTGTCATGTCCTCCATCGAAGCCGAGTCGTCTGCCCTTCCCGTGGTGATCGTCGGCGCGGGGCTGGCCGGCTTGACCGTCGCGCTGCACCTCGCCGAGCACCGTCCGGTGGTCGTGCTGGCCAAGCGTGGCCTCGACGAAGCGGCCACCGCCTGGGCCCAGGGCGGCATCGTGGGTGTGCTCGGCACCGACGACAGCATCGAGTCCCATGTGCGCGACACGCAGGATGCAGGGGCCGGCCTCGTCGACGAGCACACCGCCCGCTTCATCGCCCAGCACAGCGCGGACGTGATCGCGTGGCTGGTCGAGCGGGGCGTGCCGTTCTCACCCGACCCGGAAGGGCCGCTCGGCCTGCACCTCACCCGCGAAGGCGGCCACGCGGTGCGCCGCATCGCCCACGCTGCCGATGCCACCGGCAAGGCTATCCACGACGTGCTGCTCGACGAAGTGGGCCGCCATCCCAACATCCGCTTGCTCGAACGCTGGATGGCGCTCGACGTCATCACGTCACGCCATCTCAAGCGTGACGAGCCGGCCCGGTGCTACGGCATCTACGCGCTGGACATCGATGCGCAGCGGGTGGAGACACTGCCCGCCTCGGCCGTGGTGATGGCCACCGGTGGTGCCGGCAAGGTGTACCGCTACACCACGAACCCCGAGACCTCCACGGGCGACGGCATCGCCATGGCCTGGCGGGCCGGCTGCCGGGTGGGCAACATGGAATTCATCCAGTTCCACCCGACCTGCCTGTACCACCCGCAGGAGCGCAGCTTCCTCATCACCGAGGCGCTGCGCGGGGAGGGCGGGCGACTGCTGCTGCCCGACGGCACGCGCTTCATGCCGGAGCATGACGAGCGGGGCGAACTGGCGCCGCGGGACATCGTGGCCCGGGCCATCGACTTCGAGATGAAGAAGCACGGCGTCGACTACGTGCTGCTCGACGCGACCCACCTGGGTGAAGCCTTCCTCAAGGAGCACTTTCCCACCATCCATGCCCGCTGCCTGCAGCTCGGCATCGACATCGCCCGCCAGCCGATCCCGGTGGTGCCTGCGGCCCACTACACCTGCGGCGGGGTGGTCACCGACCTGCTCGGGCGCACCGACCTGCCGGGGCTTTACGCGGTGGGCGAGACCACCTACACCGGGCTGCACGGTGCCAACCGCCTGGCCAGCAACTCGCTGCTGGAGTGCGTGGTGTTCGGGCGCACCTGCGCCGAGGACATCCTCTCGCGCCGCACGGGCCCGCATCCGGTGCTGCCCGCGTGGGACGAGAGCAAGGTCGAGAACGCCGACGAACAGGTGGTCATCGCCCACAACTGGGACGAGCTGCGCCTGCTGATGTGGAACTACGTCGGCATCGTGCGCACGACCAAGCGCCTGGAGCGGGCGCTGCACCGCATCCTGCTGCTGCGCAGCGAGATCCAGGACTACTACGCCAACTTCCGTGTCAGCCGCGACTTGCTCGAGCTGCGCAACCTCGTGGACTGCGCCGAACTGATCGTGCGGTCGGCGCTCATGCGCCACGAAAGCCGCGGCCTGCACTACAGCCGCGACTTCCCGCAAACCTTGCCGGTGAGCTTCCCCACGGTGCTGGTGCGTCCGGCCGCGAGCGCCTCGCAGGGCGGCGGCCGGGCCATCGAAGGCAAGGCGCCCGACGTGCTGTCCGGCTGGGGCAACTGAGAGAGGCGCTCAGGCCCCTGCGCTGCCGGCCGCAGCGCGGCAACGCTGACCGCTCAGCGGCGCCGTGCCGCTTCGCGCCGTTGCCGGCCGAGCCTGTGGCCCCGCCGGGCTTGCATCACGAGCGTGCGCGCATGGCCGCCCGGGCCTGGACGAACTGGAAGGCGAAGGCCACCGATTCGCTGATGGCCTTCTCGATCTCGTTGCGCTCCTTCTCGCTGAGGTAGAACGAGAAGTCGACCGCGTGACGGATGTAGCGCGGGGGCAGCCGGTTCAGGGCGACGCAGGCGATGTCGGCCAGCAGTTCACTGCCTTGCAGGTGCGGGTGGTCCGGCAGCGCCGCCAGCACCGCATCGAAGACGGCACGCTCATGGTAGTTGTGGATGGACTCGAAGTCGGCAGTCATGGGTCACGCCTCGCGGCCCCGGGATGGGGCGCTCAAGCATCCACTGTAGGCCGGCCCGCGCTTTCGTGGGAGCCGATAGCGTGACGGCTGCCACGGCCGCGCCGGACACGCGTGCGGCCGCCGGCGCGGTGGGCGGGTTCAGAGCCGCTCGAGCACCCGCATGGAATAGTCGGTCGCGCGCACGTCCTTCGTCAGGCGGCCGATCGAGATGCGGTCGACGCCGGTCGCCGCGATGGCGGCGATCTCGTCGAGCTTCACATTGCCCGACACCTCGAGCAGGGCGCGCCCGGCCGTCACGGCCACGGCCTCGCTCATCATGGGGCGGGTGAAGTTGTCGAGCAGGATGCTGCGCGCGCCGGCGTCCAGCGCCTCGCGCAGCTGTTCGAGCGTCTCCACCTCGACCTGGATGTCCACGCCGGACTGGAGTGCCTGAGCTCGCTGCACCGCTTGCGCCACGCCGCCGGCGGCAGCGATGTGGTTCTCCTTGATGAGAATGCCGTCCCAGAGCGCCATGCGCTGGTTCTTGCCGCCACCCACCCGCACCGCGTACTTCTGCGCCTGGCGCAGGCCAGGCAGCGTCTTGCGGGTGTCGAGCACCGCGCAACCGCGCGGGTTGGTGGAGGCCGAGCCCATGGCGTCGACGTGACGGCGTGTGAGCGTGGCCGTGCCCGAGAGCAGCTGCAGGAAGTTGAGGGCCGGGCGTTCGGCGGTGAGCAGCGCGCGGCCATTGGCTTCGATGTGGCACACGAGGGTGTCGGGCGCCATCAGGGCGCCTTCGTCTGCATGCCAGTCGATGCGCGCGCCCGGGTCGACCGCCGCGAAGCAGCCCTCGAACCAGTCGCGGCCACACAGCACCGCCTCCTCGCGCACCAGCACGCGGGCTCGCACCCGCTGCTCCGCCGGCACGAGCTGCGCGGTCCAGTCCTGCCGGCCCACGTCTTCGAGCAGGGCGTCGCGGATGTTGCGCGTGCGCGCCTGTTCCAGGTTTTCGTTGTAGTCGAACATGAGGCGTGGGAGCAAAAGGGTCAGGCGGCGCCGATGTTCTTGACGAAGCCGGGTTTCTGGATCGCCGAGGGGTTCTGGCGCACGAAGTCGAGCATGCGGTCGATGCAGCCGAGGGCCTGCGAGCGAACGGGTTCGTCGACGGTGATCTCGCCCGTGCCGCGCTCCAGGCAGTCGACCACGCCTTGCAGGGCATTCATGGCCATCCACGGACAGTGTGCGCAGCTCTTGCAGGTGGCGCTGGCGCCGGCCGTCGGGGCCTCGATCAAGGTCTTGGTGGGCGCGAGCTGCCGCATGCGGTGCAGGATGCCGTTGTCCGTCGCCACGATGAAGGCGGGCGCGTCCATCTGCAGCACGGCGTTGAGCAACTGGGAGGTGGAGCCGACCACGTCGGCCTGGGCCACCACGCTTTGCGGCGACTCGGGGTGCACCAGCACCTTGGCTTCCGGGTGCTGCGCGCGCAGCAAGTCGAGTTCGACGCCGCGGAACTCGTCGTGCACGATGCAGGCGCCGTTCCACATCAGCATGTCGGCCCCGGTCTGCTCCTGGATGTAGCGGCCCAGGTGGCGGTCGGGTGCCCAGAGGATCTTCTCGCCCTGGTCCTTCAGGTGCTGCACGATGGCGAGCGCACAGGAACTGGTGACCATCCAGTCGGCCCGGGCCTTCACGGCCGCGCTGGTGTTGGCGTAGACCACCACCTTGCGGTCGGGATGGGCGTCGCAGAAGCGGGCGAAATCCTCGGGCGGGCAGCCGAGGTCGAGCGAGCAGGTGGCGTCCAGGTCGGGCATGAGGACGCGCTTCTCGGGGCTCAGGATCTTGGCGCTCTCGCCCATGAAGCGCACGCCAGCCACCACCAGGGTTCGGGCGGCGTGATCGCGGCCGAAGCGGGCCATCTCGAGAGAGTCGGACACGCAGCCGCCGGTTTCGAGCGCCAGGTCCTGCAGGTCGCCGTCCACATAGTAGTGGGCGACGAGGACGGCATCACGCGCCTTCAGCAGTTCGCGGGCGCGCGCCTTCAGGGCGTCCCGCTGCGGCGGGCTCAGCGGCTCCGGAACCTTGGCCCACGCGTGGGCCGTGCAGCTCTCGCCGCGGGAATCCTGTTTGGTGTAGTCGAAGAGGACTTGGGTCATGGCACTGCGCAGACAGATGGGCACGGCGTGCCCAGTCTTCAATGGTAGCCCAGGGGGCCCGTCATCGCAGGGCAGGGTGCCGGCGGGGCGACCACCGTGCCGCCGCAAGTTTCCCGACGAGGAAGCCACTCGGCCATGGGCGACCCGGCCGGCGCCTCTTCGTTGTCACCGCTCCGGGCCGGGGCAGCAGGCGGCACCTCATGGGGCCGGCCCGCGGAGGCACCTCGGCCTTCCTGGCCCGAACCCAGCTCAGAGACCTTGCTCCGCTTCCATGAGCTTGTAGCGCGCCAGGGCCAGGTTGGTGTGCTGGCGGTCGAGCACCGCGAACAGGAAGAGGCCCGGGTGGTGGGCAACGCTGCGCAGCAGGTGGTGGCGGTCGCCAGCGCTGCTCATGACCTCGTCGACGTGGTCGGCCAGGGCCAGGTCGGCCGCGGCCTGGCGGTGGGCGTGCAGCAGGCGGGCGCTGGCCGCAGCGGCCCGGTCCAGTTGCTCCGGCGGCCCGACGCGGCCGTGTCGGGCCAGCGCGAAGCCGGTGTCGGCATCGACGAGGGCGCAGCCCAGCAGGCCTTCCACGCCGGACAGGATGGACAGCGCGCGCGCCGTCGCCTTCGGATCGAGCGGTGAGCGGGGGCGGGGCTCGGGCATGCGGGCGAAGTCGGCCACCTTGATGGGGAAGCCTTCGAGACCATGTGCGTTGGGCGCCTGGCGCGGCTGCCAGGTCGGAACGCCCTTCACATGGTTCCAGATGCTGAGGAGCGAATTCCAGACCGCCGAGGCGCTGGTCAGCGCCTCGTTCAGGATCTGCACGCGCAGGGCGCCGGGCCACTCCTGCATCGCGATCTTGTTGGCGATCCAGACGGCGTTCGGCGGCAGCATGAAGAGCAGGGTGGGGCAGCGCCAGTTGGGGTGCGCGACCGCGCGTTGCAGTCCGGCGAGCATGTCGTCGATGGCATGGGGTGACATGGCGCCGACGATCACCGCCGTCATGTGGCTGCGCTCCATCAGGGCGAGCGGCACGGCGGCGTTGTCGTCGCCCGGAGCGCGAACGTCGGCGTGGTAGATGCGCACGGTGTCTTCGTTGCGGCGCGCGAGCGTGGTGCGTTCGATGACGGCCAGCGTGCGCAAGGTGCCTTGTTCGCGCAGGTGGAGCTTTTCCACCGGGCGGCCCGTGGCGTCCGACAGCGCCTTGATCACCGCGTTGGCCCAGACGCCGGTCGGGTCGAGCAGGGTGATCTGGCGCTTGGCGCTATCGAGGTCGGCGCGCGTGGTGGCGAAGTGGTCGCGGATGGCCTGGGCGGCCGAGCCCGTGACGACCAGGTCGCTCTGGTGGCTGTCGACCATCTGCCCGTGGTCGTTGACCTCGGTGGCCGTGCTTTCCATCAGGGCGGTGGCGGCGAACCCGCTGTCGTCCGGACCGTGGCCATCGGAGCGGATGGTTCGCAGCGAGCGCAGTTCGCCGAAGAGCGATGAAAGCATGGTCGTCTCCTTCCGGATGCCGTGTGCGTGTGCACTATGTCACGGAAGTCTAGGCCGCGCCGGGCTCGGGCGGGGCGGCGCGATTGTGACCAATCGTTGACGGACGTCAAAAACGCCCGGACGGCCACCGGTCGCCGGGCATGACCCGTTCAGGTGAAGAACCGGCTCGGCGGCGCCCCGACCGACCGCCGCACCATCGCCGTGAAGGCGCTCGGGCTCGCGTAGCCGAGTTCGGCGGAGATGACGGCCATCGGCACCTTGCGGGCGGCCAGGGTCAGTGCCTTGGCGAGCAGCACCTGCTGGCGCCACTGCAGGAAGGTGGTGCCGAGTTCGCTGCGGAAGAGGCGGGCCAGCGTGCGCGGGCTGGCGCCGGTGCTGCGGGCGCCGTCCTCCAGCGTGTGCCAGCGCACGGGGTCCTCGATGACGGCTTCGCAGAGGGCGAGCAGGCGCTTGTCCTGCGGCAGGTCAACGCCCAGGGGAACGGGCTGGGCGTGGCGGAGTTCGTCGAGGATGAGGGCGCTCAGGTGGTGCTCGCGGTCGGTCGCCCGGCCGGGTCCGGGCTCCACCGTCAGCTGCATCACCAGCTCCCGCATCAGGTTGGACACCTCGAGGACTCGGCATTCGCGCCAAGGCGAGTCCGCGCCGTCGCACGCGTCGGGGCCGCAGTGGTGCTCGTCCTGGTACAGGTACAGCGTGCGCAGTTCCGCGTCCTCGACGACGCTCACCACGTGTTCGACGCCGGGCGGGATCCACACCGCGCGCGACGGCGGAACGATGTAGGTGCCCCGGCCGGCGGTCATGCGCACGACACCGGTGACCGAGAAGGCCAGCTGGCCCCAGGGGTGGCTGTGCGGATCGATGCCGGTGTCGGCGCGCAGCTTGCGGGCCTTCGCGCGCACCGGCCGCTCCGCCGTGGGGGCGTAGCGCACCGGGTCGACCGGCGGGACGCTGGCCCGTCGGCGGTCGGGCGAGGGTCGGGTGACGGCGGCAGGGCGGGCCATTGGCTGAATCTCGATAGAAGTTGACAAGTTATCGTAACCCCGCCCGCCGTCCGGCGCCTAGAGTCTGCGCATTCCCTCTCGAGCCCCTTGGGGCACCGCTCCCGATGTCCTCTCCCGCTGCTGTCGTTCCCTGGCGCCAGGATGCCCGCACCATCGGCCTCATCGGCCTGGCGCATGCGTCCTCGCACTTCTTTCACCTGATGCTGCCGCCCCTGTTCCCGCTCTTCATCCGGGACTTCGGGGTGAGCTATGCCGAGCTCGGCCTGCTGGTGACCACCTTCTTCGTGATCTCGGGCATCGGCCAGGCGCTGTCGGGCTTCCTCGTCGACCGCGTCGGTGCACGGCCCATCCTGTTCCTGGCCCTGGGCTGCTTTGCGCTCGGCGCGGTGGCGACGGCCACGGCGGCCGGCTACCCGGGTCTGGTGCTGGGAGCGGCGCTGGCCGGCCTCGGCAATGCGCCGTTCCACCCGGTCGACTTCACCATCCTGAACAAGCGGGTGTCCCAGGCCCGGCTCGGCCACGCCTTCTCGGCACACGGCATCAGCGGCAACCTGGGCTGGGCGTTCGCGCCGGTGTTCCTCACCGGTTTGACCGCGGCGACCGGTTCCTGGCGCATCGCCGCCGGCAGCATGGCGGCCTACGCCGTGCTCGTGATCGGCATCATGTGGTGGAACCGCGATGCGCTGGACGACCGCGCCGGTGCCTGGGCCCATGAGTCGGCGGTGCGTTCCGGGCCAGCCGTGGCGAAGGAACACCCGATGGCCTTCCTGCAGCTGCCGTCGGTGTGGCTGTGCTTCTCGTTCTTCTTCTTCTCGACCTGCGCCCTGAGCGCGATCCAGAGCTTCGCCAGCCCCGCGCTCAAGGACATGTACGGCCTGCCCATCGAGGCCACCGCCTTCGTGGTCACCGGCTACATGCTCTTCGGCGCGGCCGGCATGGTGGTGGGTGGTTTCATGGCCAACCGGGCGGAGCGCCTGGAGAAGATCATCGGCATCTGCCTGCTGGCCTCGGCCGCGCTGCTGTGCTTCGTCGCCTCGGGCGTGCTGCCGGGCATCGTGGCCGCGTCGGTGGCGGCCATCGCGGGTTTCGGCACGGGCCTCGCCGGCCCGTCGCGCGACATGCTCATCAAGCAGGCCGCGCCGCCCGGGGCGACGGGCCGCGTCTACGGCACGGTCTACTCCGGTCTGGACCTGGGCTTCGCCATGGCCTCGCCGATCTTCGGCGCCTTGCTGGACCGCGGCATGCCCGAAGGCGTGTTCTACGGCTCGGCGCTGACACTGGCCATGGGCGTGCTGGCGGCCTCGCTGGTCGGCGTGGGTGTCGCGCAGCGCCGCGGCGCGCTTAAAGTGGCGGCATGACCGCCGGCGCCCCCGACCCATCGCTGACCCCCAGCGCCCCATCCGGCGGCGCACCTGCGCCCCGGCTGGCCGGCCACCTGCTCGTCGAAGCCCTCATCGCGCAGGGCGTGGACACCGTCTTCGGCGTGCCCGGCGAGAGCTTCCTGGCCGTGCTCGACGGCTTCCACGAGCACCGCGACCGCATCCGCTTCATCGGGTGCCGACAGGAGGGCGGGGCGGCCTTCATGGCCGAGGCCCAGGGCAAGCTCACGGGGCGGCCCGGGGTGTGCTTCGTGACGCGGGGCCCGGGGGCCACCAATGCGAGCATCGGCCTGCACACCGCCTTCCAGGACAGCACGCCCCTGGTGTTGTTCATCGGCCAGGTGGCAAGCGACCAGCGCGACCGCGAGGCCTTCCAGGAGCTCGACTACCGGCAGGTGTTCGGCCCGGGAACGCTCGGCTTCGCCAAGTGGGTGGGCGAGGTGCACGATGCCGACCGGTTGCCCGAGTACATCTCGCGGGCCTTTCACACGGCCATGCAGGGGCGGCCGGGGCCCGTGGTGCTGGTGCTGCCTGAGGACATGCTCACACGCATGACCCCCGTGCCGGTGTTGCCGCGCGCGGTGGCCGCCACCAGCTGGCCTGCACCCGGCGTGCTGCGTGACCTGCGGGCCATGTTGATGGCCGCCGAGCGGCCGTTCGTGATCGCCGGGGGCAGCGGCTGGGATGCGGCGGCGTGCGACGCGCTGCAGCGCTTCGCCGAGAACTGGGACCTGCCGGTCGGCTGCGCCTTCCGCTTCCAGGACACCTTCGACAACCGCCATCGCAACTACGCCGGCGACGTGGGCATCGGCATCAACCCGCGCCTGGCACGCCGCATCGCCGAAGCCGACCTGGTGATCGCCGTCGGTCCCCGCCTGGGCGAGATGACCACCGGTGGCTATGCCTTGCTCAAGGCGCCACGGCCGGCGCAGCGGCTGGTCCACCTGCATGCCGGCCCCGAGGAACTCGGGCGGGTGTATGCAGCCGACCTTCTGCTGTGCGCGTCCATGCAGAACGCCGCGAAGGCTCTGGAGACGCTTGCGGCTCCCGTCGCCGTGCCCTGGTCCGCCTGGACCGCGGCGGCGCACGCCGACTACGAAGCCAACCACGTGGCCGAGCCTGTCGAGCCGCTCGACATGGCCGAGGTGATCAAGACCGTTCAGCGGCTCTCGCCGGCCGACACCGTCTACACCAACGGCGCTGGCAACTATGCCGGCTGGCTGCATCGCTTCTGCCGCTATCACGGCCTGCAACATCACGGACGCACCCAGCTGGCTCCCACCTCGGGTGCCATGGGCTATGGCCTGGCGGCCGCGGTGGGCGCGGCCTTGCTGTATCCGGAGCGCACCGTGGTCAACATCGCCGGGGACGGCGACTTCCTGATGACCGGGCAGGAGATGGCCACCGCGACCGGCTACGGCGCGGGCCGGCTCGTCAGCATCGTGGTCGACAACGGCACCTACGGCACCATCCGGATGCACCAGGAGCGCGAGTACCCCGGGCGCGTGAGCGGCAGCGTCTTGTTCAACCCTGACTTCGCCGCGCTGGCCCGGGCCTACGGTTGGCGCGCCGAGAGCGTCTCGACCACGGCCGCCTTCGCCCCGGCCTTCGAAGCGGCGCTGGCCAGCGGACGGCCCAGCCTGCTGCACCTGCGACTGGACGCCGACGTCAGCACCAGCCGCAGCACGCTGACCGCCATCCGCGATGCCGCCCTGGCCCGACGGGCCGGATGACGGGGTGCGCCGCCCAGCGGTGCGTTGGAACAGGCGGTATGATCCGGTTGCGGGCGCTGCCCGCATCGCCGTTCCATCTGAAAGAACCGCAGTCTCGAATGCATTGCGGTCACGGAGCAGTCTTCGCCGTCGGCCACTGATGCCTTCAACGTTCCCGAATGGAACCTTGGGTATGGACTGAACGACTGGAGGCGTCTCTTGCACCCCCACCTGGACGAACACGACACGCGCATCCTCGCCGAGCTGCAGGGCGACGCGCGCCTTTCCATGGCAGAACTCGGCCGAAGGGTGCAACTCAGCCAGCCGGGTGTGACCGAACGGGTGCGCAAGCTGGAATCCGCGGGCGTCATCACGGGGTATGCCGCCACCGTGGATTTCGGCAAGCTCGGCTACGGCATTCGCGCCTTGCTCAGGCTCGGCCGGGGCGAGTCGGCCCGGGTGACCAAGCTCGTGCAGCAGACCCCCGAGGTGGTCAATGCCTACAATGTGGCGGGAGAGGGCAGCTGGCTGCTCGAGATCGCCGTCGTGGACGTGCCGCACCTCGATGCCGTGATCTCGAAGTTCGGCCTGCTGACCGATGTGTCCACCGCCGTCATCCTGAACGCCCTCCGGGAGCACGAGCCGATGCTGCCGGCGCGTCGGGATGACGCCCGAACCTCCATCAGGAAAGTCTCCATCGCATGACCACCTCCTTTGCCACGTGTGACCTCTGCGACGCTCACAAGGGCAGCACCGACGGCCGCTTCCGCGTGCTCGCGCCCGTCTTCCACGACTACGGCCAGCGCCGCAAGTTCGCCGGCCCGGTGGTGACCGTCAAGTGCTTCGAGGACAACTCCCTGGTGAAGCAGGCTTTGGAATCCCCTGGCGAGGGGCGGGTGCTGGTGGTCGATGGCGGCGGGTCGCTGCGCCGCGCGCTGATCGGCGGCAACATCGGTGCGGCAGCGGCTCGCAACGGCTGGGCCGGCGTGGTGGTCGACGGCTGCGTGCGGGATGCCGCCGAGCTGGCGGTGTGTGACGTCGGCATCCGCGCGCTCGCGCTCATGCCGTGGCCCACCGAGCGGCGCAATGAAGGCCAGCGTGACCTGCCGGTGATGATCCAGGGCACCCCCGTCCGCCCGGGCGACTGGCTCTATGCGGACGAAGACGGCATCGTGGTCTCGGCCGAAGCCCTGACCTGAGCGCATCCTTCGACTCGACCCCCGGCGAGGGGGCTCGCTGGCTCACCTGGCGAGCCAGCGCCGGGTGATCATGAGCGCATGCGCAGGCCCATCACCGAGAATGCCGCTTGCATCCGCCCTCGAACGAGTCCCACCCGCCCATGACCTCCGACGTCCAGCCAGGCCTGCTCGTGCTGCACGGCAACCGCTCGGAGCTGTTGCGTGATGCGCTCTTCGAGTGGATCCAGCGCCAGCCACTGGAGCCGCTCGAGGAAGAGGTGTTCCTCGTGCAGAGCAACGGCGTGGCCGAGTGGCTCAAGATGGCCCTGGCCGAACGGCTTGGCGTGTGCGCGGCGACGCGGGTGGAGTTGCCCGCCCGCTTCCTGTGGCGAACGTACGCGCAGGCGCTCGGCCGGGATGCCGTGCCGCCGGTGTCGCCGTTCGACAAGACCGCGCTCACCTGGCGCCTGATGGCGCAACTGCCCGACTTGCTCGAGCGCGAGGCATTCGAGCCGCTGGCCGGGTTTCTGCGGGGCGACGACATCGTGCGCCGCCTGCAGCTGTGCCAGCGCCTGGCCGACCTGTTCGACCAGTACCAGGTCTACCGGAGCGACTGGCTCGACGCCTGGGAGCACGGGCGCGACCTGCTTCCGCGGCCTGGCGCGAACGCTGCACCGGTGCCGGCCGACCAGCGGTGGCAACCCGCGCTCTGGCGCGAGTTGATCGGGGGCCTGGCGCCCGAGCAGCGCGCGGGCATTCGCCCGCAATTGCACCGGCGTTTCGTCGAGGCGATGGAGCGGGGCCAGGCCCCGGCCGCCCCTGTGGCGCGCCGTGTGGTGCTGTTCGGCATGTCGCACCTGCCCATGCAGACCCTGCAGTCGCTGGCGGCCCTGTCGCGGCGGGCCCAGGTCCTCATGGCGGTACCCAACCCCTGTCGCTACCACTGGGCCGACATCCTCCAGGGCCGTGAAGCCCTCCGGCTGCCGCGGCATCGGCAGCCGCTTCGTGAGGGTCGCGACCTGGCGGCCGTGCCGCTCGAGGACATGCACCTGCATGCCCATCCCCTGCTGGCCGCCTGGGGACGCCAGGGCGGCGACTTCATCCGCCAGCTCGATGCATTCGACGACGTGCAGGCCGCTCGGGCGCAGGTGCCCTTGCCGCAGGTGGACCTGTTCGACGACGGTCCGGGCGGGTCCCTGCTGGAGCAGGTGCAGGCGGCCATCCGTGACCTGGTCCCTCTGGCCGAGCACCCGCGGGTCGATGTGCCGCCGGCCGATCGGTCCATCGTCTTCCATGTGGCCCACAGCGCCCAGCGCGAGGTGGAGGTGCTTCACGACCAGCTGCTCGCCTTGCTGGCCGCACCGCCCGCCGCCGGCCAGGCGCCGCTCAAGCCACGCGACATCGTGGTGATGGTGCCCGAGATCGAGCGCTTCGCGCCTTCCATCCGTGCGGTGTTCGGCCAGTACGGCCGGGGTGATGCCCGGCACATCCCCTACGACATCGCCGACGTGAGCGAGCGGGGAACCAACCCGCTCGTGATGGCGATCGAATGGCTCATGCGCCTGCCCCAGGAGCGTTGCCGCCTGAATGACGTGCGCGACCTGCTGGATGTGCCCGCCATCGCCGGCCGCTTCGGCATCGGCGAGGACGACCTGCCCCTCCTCACCGCGTGGATGTCGGGCGCCGGCGTGCGTTGGGGCCTGCACGGCGCGCAACGGGCCGACCTCGGCCTGGGGGCCTGTGGCGAGCAGAACACCTGGCTGTTCGGCCTGCGTCGCATGCTGCTGGGCTACGCGAGCGGGTTGGTGTCGGCCGGCGTGCCGTTCGAAGGCATCGAGCCGTATCCGGAGGTGGGCGGGCTCGAGGCGCGGCTCGCCGGATCCCTCGCCGCCCTGGTGGATGCGCTGGCCTCGTGGTGGCAGGCGGCGGTGATGCCCGTCACCCCGGGTGAATGGGCCGAGCGCTTGCGCGGCCTGCTGGTGGCCCTCGTCAAGGCCGAGGACGAGCGGGACCGCCTGGTGCTCGGCGCACTCGACGACGCGCTGCGCCGCTGGCTCGAAGCCTGCGACACGGCCGGTTTCGATGAGCGCCTGCCGCTCGCCGCGGTGCGCGAAGCGTGGTTGTCGGGCCTTGACGAACCCGGCGTCGGCCGCCGCTTCCTCGGGGGTGGGGTCACGTTCTGCACCCTGATGCCGATGCGCTCCATCCCGTTCGAGGTGGTGTGCCTGCTCGGCATGAACGACGGCGACTACCCGCGCTCCACCACGCGCAGCGACTTCGACCTCATGGGCCTGCCCGGCCAGTCACGTCCCGGGGACCGGTCGCGGCGTGACGACGATCGGCAGCTCATGCTGGAGGCGGTGCTGTCCGCCCGCCGCGTGCTCTACATCAGCTGGACCGGCCGCAATGCACGCGACAACAGCGAACTGCCGCCCTCGGTGCTGGTGTCCCAGTTGCGCGATCACCTGCAGGCCGGCTGGTCCGGCCCGGTGCTCGCCGACCGCACCATCGAGCACCCCTTGCAGCCGTTCAGCCGGCGCTACTTCGAGGGCGGGGCGCTTTTCACCCACGCACGCGAGTGGCGGGCCGCGCACGAAGGCCGTGATGGCGACGCGCATGCGTTCGTTCCGGTGCCGCTCGAACGCACGGTGCCGCTGTCGATCGATGCCTTGCTCGCATTCCTGCGGCACCCGGTCCGCGAGTTCTTCCGCCGCCGGCTCGGCGTGGTGTTCTCCGACCGTGACGCCGTGCCGGAAGACGAAGAGACCTTCAGCCTCGACGGTCTCGAGGAGTACCAGCTCGTGCGCGAGCTCATCGCCGACCCGGGCGACGGCGACGTCCAGGCGCTTCTCTCGCGCCGGGCCGACGCCTTGCAGCGCGCGGGGCGCCTGCCCATCGGTGCGCTTGGCGAACGCCGCCAGGCGGAGCTCGTGCAATCGGTCGCACCGATGCTGTCGCGCTGGCGGGAGGTGCTGGGCACCTACGCCGCGCCGGCCGCCAAGCTGCCCATTCGGCACGAGGCCGACGGCGTCGTGCTGGAGGACTGGCTCGATGGCCTGCGCAGCGACGGCACACGCATCGTCTGGGTGGCCCTCATGCCGAACCGCCTGCTCGCTGGCGGCCGGCCGCCGACGCCGCGGGCGGACCAGCTCATGCTGGCCTGGGTCCGTGCCCTGGTGGCCGGAGCGGCCGGGGTGCCGGTGGCCGGGGTGATGGTCGGGCGTGACGCAAGCCTGATCGTCGAGCCGGTCGCTCGGGCAGAGGCTGCCGACCAGCTCGACGTGCTGATGGCCGCCTGGCGGGCCGGCATGGCCGAACCCTTACCGGTGGCCTTGAAGACGGCGCTGGCCCATGTCGCCGACCCCGCCCGCGCGAGCGCCGCCTACGAGGGCAGCGCCCATGCCGAGGGAGAGGTGGCGGACACCGCGCTCGCGCGCACTTATCCCGACTTCGAGCACCTCGTCGCGGATGGCCGCTTCGCCACATTCGCGGAGAGTCTCTACGGCCCGCTGGTCACCTGGATTGCCACTTCCGTGCAGGTGGTCCCGCACGGACAGATCGGGGGCACCGATGAGTGACGCCGTGGACCTGTCGACATCAGGCAGCGAGCCGCTGCGGCCGCTCGAACTGCCGCTGTGGGGCAGCCGGCTCATCGAGGCCAGCGCCGGCACGGGCAAGACGTGGACCATCGCCGCGCTCTACCTGCGCCTGGTGCTCGGACACGGCGGGCCGGATCAGGCCTTCGCCCGACCACTCGCGCCGGCCGAGGTGCTGGTGCTGACCTTCACCCGGGCGGCGACGCGCGAGCTGTCCGACCGGATCCGCGCGCGCCTGCTGGAGGCGGCGCGCTGCTTCCGCGGCGAGACCGAGCCGGGCGATGACTTGCTCCAAGCCTTGCTGGCCGACTATCCGGATGGCCCGGCGCGAACCGCGGCCGCATGGCGCCTGGCCAGTGCGGCCGAGGGCATGGACGACGCGGCGGTGTTCACCATCGACGCCTGGTGCCAGCGCATGCTGCGCGAGCATGCCTTCGACAGCGGCAGCCTGTTCGACGAGGAACTCCTGCCCGACGATGGCGGTCTGCGTGAGGAGGCCGTGCGCGACTACTGGCGTCAGCACCTGTACCCGCTCAGCGCGACGCAGCTCGATGTCGCGCTGTCGGTCTGGAAGGATGTCGGCGCCCTGGCCGAGGACATGCGCAACCTGCTGCGCCATGCGCCGGTCGATGCCCGGAGCGAACCGCTGGGCGACCTGATCGACCGGCTGGGCCAGGCCTTCCATGGCCAGAAGCCGCGATGGGCGCAGCGGGTCGACGCGATGCGGCGTTGGCTGCATGCCCAGTGCGAAGCCAAGCGGTTCAACGGCACCAGGCTGCGACCTGCGCTGTTTGAACCCTGGCTCGACGCCTTGCTGGCCTGGGCGCCGACGCCGCAGGCGCTGGTGGCGGCCATGAAGACCGGCGCCCGTCGTCTCGTCCCCGATGGCCTGCACGAGGCCTGGAAAGGCCCGGAACCCTTGCAGGTGCCGGCTGACTTCGAGGCCTTCGCGACTCTGATGGCCGAGCCGTCCTGGGGGCCGCAACTGCGGCTTCATGCGGCCGCCCATGTGGCGCGCCGGGCGCAGCACCTCAAGCAGCAGTCCGGCCGCTTCGGCTTCGAGGACATGCTTGAACGGCTCGATGCCGCGCTGCACGGCCCCAACGGCGAGCGCCTGCGCCATCGCATCGTCACCCAGTATCCGGTGGCGCTGATCGACGAGTTCCAGGACACCTCGCCGATCCAGTACCGGCTCTTCGACCGGCTGTACCGCACCGCCGAGAACGACGCCGGCACGGCCCTCATGCTGATCGGCGACCCGAAGCAGTCCATCTACGGATTCCGTGGCGCCGACATCCACAGCTACCTGGCCGCGCGCCGCGCCACGGCGGGTCGCCACTACGTCCTGGGCACCAACCACCGCTCCACCGCGGGGGTGGTCGAGGCCATCAATCAGCTCTTCCTGCGCGCGGAGGAACGAAGCGGCGCGGGCGCGTTCCTGTTGCGCGAGGCCGCCGGGAATCCTTTGCCGTTCCTGCCGGTGGCGGCCCGTGGCCGCGACGAGCAGCTGCAGACCGCGGCCGGGCCGGTGCCACCGCTCACGCTGTGCGTCGACAACGAACTGCTGGACGGCCGCAGCAGCCAGCGGCGGTTCGCTGCGGCCTGCGCCGAACGCATCGTCACCTGGCTCAACGATGCGCAGGCAGGGTTCATGTCAGGCGACGGCGCGCTGAGACGACTGCGGCCCGCCGACATCGCGGTGCTCGTGCGCACCGGACGCGAAGCCGAAGCCGTTCGGCGCGAGCTGCGGCGCCGGCAGGTGGCCTCGGTGTTCCTCTCCGACCGCGACTCGGTGTTCGCCAGCGTCGAAGCGCAGGACCTGCTTCGCTGGTTGCGGGCGGTGGCCTTGCCCCTGGATGCGCATCTGGTGCGAGCGGCGCTGGCAACCCGCACCATGGCACGCACCCTGGAGGAACTCGCCACGCTGGCCGACGACGACACCGCGTTCGACGCCCGCACCGAACAACTGCGCGAGCTGCACCGCATCTGGCTCAGCCAGGGCGTGCTCACCATGCTGCGCCAGACCTTGCACGCCTTGTCGCTGCCGGCGCGCTGGCTGGGTCAGCCCGATGGAGAGCGCCGCCTCACCAACTACCTTCACCTGGCCGAACTGCTGCAGACCGCCAGCGCCCACCTCGACAACGAGCATGCGCTGGTGCGCTGGCTGGCCGACCGCCTCGCCGACCCGTCCGAGGCCGCCGACGAACAGATCGTCCGGCTGGAGAGCGACGCCGACCTCGTCAAGGTGGTGACCATCCACAAGAGCAAGGGACTGGAGTACCCGGTGGTGATGCTGCCCTTCGCCACCGCGGTCCGCTCGGCCCGGCCAGGCGGCCTGACCACCATCGAGCTCGTGGGCGACGACGCGGCCCGTGAACTGCACCTGGAGCCCAGCGACGATGTCGTGCAGCGCGCCGACCGCGAGCGCCTGCGCGAGGACCTGCGCCTGCTGTACGTCGCCGTCACGCGGGCCCGGCATGCCGTGTGGGTGGGCGTGTCGCCGCTGAAGGTGGGCAACTCCCAGGACTGCGTGGCCCATCGCAGCGCGATCGGCTACCTGCTGGGTGGCCCGGGACAGATGGAGGTGGATCACCTGCTGTCGGCAGTGCAGGCCGTGGCCGCGGCCAGCCCCGACATCGTGGCGGTGAAGGTGGATGTGGAGCCGGTGCGCACCCGGCTCAAGGCGCACGAAGTGCTGCCGCCGCTGCAGCGGCCCGTGCCCTACGCGGCCGCGTTTGAACGCCGCTGGACGGTCGGCAGCTTCTCGGCCATCGTGCGGCACATCGCCAGCGCCCCCATGCCGGCGTTGGCGGGCGCCGTGCGGGAAGACGAGGTGCTCCTGCTCGACCAGCCGGCGGCGCCCGGCCCGGTGGTGGCCGCCCAGCCCTGGCACACCTTCCCGCGAGGCGCGATGCCGGGCAACTTCCTGCACGACCAGCTGGAGTGGCTGGCCGCCGAGCAGTTTGCGTTGGCGGACGCCACCGTGCTCGAAGAGCGTTTGCGCCGTCGCTGCGAGCGCCAGGGCTGGGGCCACCGGGCCGATGAGGTCGTCACCTGGCTGCGCGACGTGGTGTCCCGGCCGCTGCCGCCAGTGGGTGCGTCGCTCGGTGAGTTGGAGCGGCTGTTGCCCGAAATGGAGTTCTGGTTCCCGAGCGATGCCTTGCCCACCGCCGAAGTCGATTGGCTCTGCCAGCTCCATCTGCTGGACGGCCACGCGCGGCCGCAGCTGCCCGCGCGCGAGTTGCAGGGCATGCTGATGGGGTTCGCCGACCTGGTGTTCTTCCATGGCGGCCGCTACTGGGTGCTCGACTACAAGTCGAATGCCCTGGGGACGCGGGATGCCGACTACACCCACGCGGCCCTGGCGGCCTCGATGGCGGAGCATCGCTACGACGTGCAGGCGGGGCTCTACCTGCTGGCCCTGCATCGCTTGCTGAAGGCCCGGCTGGGCCGACGCTACGACCCTGCGCGCCAGCTCGGTGGGGCGGTGTACCTGTTCCTGCGCGGCGTCCATGGCCCGGCAGGCGGGTGCTACCACGTGCCGCCGGACGCCGACTTCCTCGATGCGCTCGACCAGGCCTTCGGCCCAAGCGGGGAGGGCGGGCCATGAGCGGCATCCAGATGGACGCCTTCGAGGACCTGCTTCCGCCGGAGCGCCGCCCGCCGCTCTCCGCAGCCGAGCTTCTGGCGGAACTGCACCGCTGGGCCGACGCCGGCTGGCTGCGCCACCTCGACCACATGTTCGCCCGCTTCGTGCACGAGCTGTCTCCCCATGACCCGGCCCCGGTGCTGGCTGCCGCCGCGCTGCTGGTGCACATGGAGGGGCGGGGCCACACCTGCCTGGTGGTCGAGGAGGCCGTGCTGCGCCTGGAGGAGCTGACCGGCTGGAGCGGTCCGACCCTTGAAGCCTGGCGCGCGATCGCGACGCGCTTGCCGCGGTCGGCGGCCGATTGGCAGGCGGCGCTGCGGGCGTCGCCGATGATCGACGACGGACAGCCGCTCGCGGTGACCGTTCCGGATGACGACGCCCAGACAGGGGCGCCGCAGGGCGCGGCGCCGATGGTGCTCCACGGCGGCCGCCTTTACCTTCGGCGGCACTGGATCGACGAGCAGCGTGTGGCGCGGCAGGTGCGCTCCCGCGTAGCGGCCCCCGCGGCCGTCGACGAGGGCGCTGCACGGCGGTGGCTGGATGCCCTGTTCGACGCGTCGTCCGAAGGCGCTGCGTTCGATTGGCAGAAGTTCGCCTGCGCCGTGGCGCTTCGCTCGCGCATGTCGGTGATCACGGGCGGGCCCGGCACGGGCAAGACCTACACCGCCGCACGCCTGCTGGCGCTGCTGTGGGCAATGGACCCGGCGCCCGAGCGCCTTCGCATCGCCCTGGCGGCCCCCACCGGCAAGGCCGCTGCGCGACTGAAGCAGTCGATTGCCTCGGCCCTGGTCGACCTGCAGTCCCGGGTGGGCGACGCGCTGGCCTTGACCGAATGGGCCTCCCACCTGGAGAGCGCCCGCACCTTGCACTCGCTGCTGGGTGCGCGCCCGGACACTCGGCGTCTGCAGCGCGATGCGGCGCATCCTCTGGATGTCGACGTGCTCCTGGTGGACGAGGCCTCCATGGTGCACCTGGAGATGATGGCCTCGCTGCTCGACGCGCTTCCGCCCGGCGCGCGCATCGTGCTGCTCGGAGACAAGGACCAACTGGCTTCGGTGGAGGCCGGGGCCGTGCTCGGTGACCTGTGCCGTGGTGCCGAGCACGGCCACTACGATGCCGAGACCGCCCGCTACGCCGAGGTGGTGACCGGACAAGCGTTGCCACCGGGATTTGCGCGCGGCGGGCCGGCGCTTGCACAACAGACGGTGATGCTGCGCGAGAGCCGCCGCTTCGATGGGCCCATCGGCCGGTTGGCGATGGCCGTCAACGAAGGCGATGGGGCGCGGGCCGCGTCGCTGCTCCGCACGCCTGCGGCCGAGGGTGTGCTGGCCTGGCCCGGTCACGCCAATGCCCAGGTCGCCGTGCAGTTGGCTGCGGCGGGCTACCGACCCTTCCTCGACCTGCTGGGCCAGCGGCCGGAGGATGCCGGCCATGCCGCGTGGGCGCACGCCGTGCTCACTGCATTCGACCGCTTCCGCCTGCTCTGCGCCGTGCGAGAAGGCGACTGGGGCGTGGAAGGACTCAACGCGGCCGTGCAACGTGCCCTGGCGGCGGACGGTGCCCTGGCGCCGCGCGGCGAGTGGTTCGAGGGCCGGCCGGTCATGGTCACGCGCAACATCGCCAGCGCGGGCGTCTACAACGGCGACATCGGCATCGCCCTCAGGGCACCTGGCACGTCGGGCGCCATCCGCGTCTACTTCCTGGACGGCGATGACGTGCGCTCGATCGGCGTGAGCCGGCTGCCTGATGTGGAGACGGCCTTTGCGATGACAGTGCACAAGTCGCAGGGCTCGGAGTTCGAACACACGGTGCTCGTGTTGCCGGAGGCCCCCAGCCGCGTGCTCACGCGCGAGCTCGTCTACACCGGCATCACCCGGGCCCGCAAGCGGTTCACGCTGGTGACGGGCCGGGAGCGCGCATTCGCGGAGGCGCTGGGCGAGCGCACGCGCCGGTTCAGCGGCCTGCTGGAGGCGCTGGAAGGCCCGTCCGGGTAGGGTGAGTTGCATCAAGGATCGCTGGCTCGGGGGCGCCGGGGGGCCTCGCGTACCTGTATCCTTGAGGGTTCAACCAACTCAAGAGGATTGCAATGGCATTGGCAAAGAAGAAGCGCGTCGGCAAGAGAACCATTTCGGCAAGCCAGGTCCGCAAGACCGCCAGCGGCCGCAAGCGTCGCAAGGCCGACGGTACGCAGCCGCGCAAGGTGGTGTTCCCCACCCCGGCACCCGCAGCGTCCTGAGGACCTGCCGATTCCCCGCAAGCCATGGCCTTGCAACGCGGTCGCCGCGGCGCAGGAACGATGGCGTGGTGACTCGGGCAGGGCGGTCGACGAACGTCGCCTGCCCGCCTTCGCCGGCGTCCTGAACGGACGATCGGCGGGCTCGGACCGGCGGTTCGAGCCCGCATCCCTTCGGGGATGACCCGGTCCACGGGCGAAACCCCATCAGCCCGGTACGCTTTCCCTGACTCGCTGGGTGCGCCACCCTGCGCCACACGCACTCCGGCAACCGGTGTGCGTGCGCCGCCTCGACCCTGATCAGCGCAAGATCAGCGCAGCACTTCGAGCAGCCGGTCCAGGCCGCCCAGGTTGATCGCCACCATCGCCTGCTCGCGCACCTTGGGCTTGGCATGGAAGGCCACCGACAACCCGGCCGCCGACATCATGGGCAGGTCGTTGGCACCATCCCCCACGGCAATGGCCTGCGACGGCTCGCAGCCGGCTTCCTCACAGGCCCGCAGCAGCTGCCGGCGCTTCTCGGCACCATCGACGATGTCGCCGATGACCTCGCCGGTGAGCAGGCCGTCCTCGACGCCGAGCACGTTGGACTGGGCGCGGTGGATCTGCAGCCGTTCGCGCACGCGGTCGGCAAAGAAGGTGAACCCCCCCGAGACGAGCAGGCTGCGCAAGCCGGCCCGGTGCACGGCCGTCAGCAACGCCTCGGCCCCGGGGTTCAGCCGCAGGCGGTCGGTGTAGACCTGGTCCAGGAAGTCCGCCCGGACGCCCTTGAGCAGGGCGACCCGGCGGCGCAGGCTGTCCTTGAAATCCGTGATCTCGCCCCGCATGGCCGCCTCGGTGATGGCCGAGACCTCGGCCTTCTTGCCGGCGGCGTCGGCGATTTCGTCGATGCACTCGATGTTGATCAGCGTCGAATCCATGTCGAAGGCGATGACCTTGAAGCGGTCGAGTTCGAGCGGCGGCTGAAAGCCCTGGATCACGAGGCCGGGGCTGATTTCGGTGGTCATGGCGCGAAGGGTGTTGGACTGCGGGGAAGGGCGGGTCTGGCGGCTCAGGCTTCCACCTTGGGCGTGCCGAGCTGGCGCAGCACGTCGCGCACCAGTTGGGCCCGTTCCTTGGGGTCCTTGGTGGCGCGCTCGATGCGCAGCTTGTCGTTGCCGGCGAGCTTGATGTGGCGGTTCTTCTGCACGAGCTCGATGATGCGGATGGCATCCACCGGCGGGTTGGGGCGGAAGCTCAGCACCATCAGCGCGGGGGCCGCGTCGATCTTGATCACGCCGTACGGCTTGGCCAGCACGCGCAGGCGGTGCACATCGAAGAGAGTCTGGCCCTGGGCGGGCAGCTTGCCGAAGCGGTCGGTGATCTCCTCGAGCATGGCGTCGATCTGGTCGGCCTTCTCGGCCGAGGCGAGCCGCTTGTAGAGGCTCAGGCGGGTGTGCACGTCGCCACAGTAATCGTCGGGCAGCAGGGCCGGCGCGTGCAGATTGATCTCGGTCGTGACGGACAGGGGCGAGAGCAGGTCGGGCTCGCGACCCGCCTTCAGCGAGCGCACGGCTTCGGCCAGCATCTCGTTGTAGAGCTGGAAGCCGACCTCCATCATGTTGCCGCTCTGGTTGTCGCCCAGGACCTCGCCCGCGCCGCGGATCTCGAGGTCGTGCATGGCGAGGTAGAAGCCCGAGCCGAGCTCCTCCATGTTCTGGATGGCTTCCAGCCGCTGCGAGGCCTGCTTGGTGAGGCCCTCGACATCGGGCACCAGCAGGTAGGCATAGGCCTGGTGGTGCGAGCGTCCCACGCGGCCGCGCAGCTGGTGCAGCTGCGCGAGGCCGAACTTGTCGGCGCGGCTGATGACGATCGTGTTGGCGCTCGGCACGTCGATGCCGGTCTCGATGATGGTGGAGCACAGCAGCACGTTGTGGCGCTGGGCCACGAAGTCGCGCATGACATGCTCCAGCTCGCGCTCGGGCATCTGGCCGTGGGCGATGGCGATGCGGGCCTCGGGCACCAGTTCCTGCAGCTTCTGCAGCCGGTTGCCGATGGTCTCGACCTCGTTGTGCAGGAAGTACACCTGGCCACCGCGCTTGAGTTCGCGCAGCACGGCCTCGCGAATGGTGCCGCTGCTTTCGTTGCGCACGAAGGTCTTGATCGCCAGGCGGCGCTGCGGCGCCGTGGCGATGACGCTCAGGTCGCGCAGGCCCTCGAGCGCCATGCCGAGCGTGCGGGGGATCGGGGTGGCGGTGAGCGTGAGCACGTCGACCTCCGCGCGCATGGCCTTCACCGCCTCCTTGTGGCGCACGCCGAAGCGGTGCTCCTCGTCGATGATGAGCAGGCCCAGGCGCTTGAACTTCACGCTCTGGCTGATGAGCTTGTGGGTGCCGACCACGATGTCGATCGTGCCGTCCTCGATGCCTTCGAGCGCGGCCTTGATTTCCTTGGCGGAGCGGAAGCGGGAAAGTTCGGCCACCTTCACCGGCCACTTGCCGAAGCGGTCCGAGATGTTCTGGTAGTGCTGCTCGGCGAGCAGCGTGGTCGGCGCGAGGATGGCGACCTGCTTGCCGGCGTTCACCGCGACGAAGGCAGCGCGGAGGGCGACCTCCGTCTTGCCGAAGCCCACGTCGCCGCACACCAGGCGGTCCATGGGCTTCGGGGAGATCATGTCCTGGATGACCGCGTGGATGGCGGCCTTCTGGTCGGGCGTCTCCTCGAAGCCGAAACTGGCGGCGAACGCCTCGTAGTCGTGCGGCGTGAAGCGGAAGGCATGGCCTTCGCGGGCGGCACGGCGCGCGTAGAGGTTGAGCAGTTCGGCCGCGGTGTCACGCACCTGTTCGGCGGCCTTGCGGCGGGCCTTGTCCCACTGGCCCGAGCCGAGGCGGTGCAGCGGCGCTTCGTCGGCGCTCACGCCGGTGTAGCGGCTGATGAGGTGCAACTGGGCCACCGGCACGTACAGCGTCGCCTTGTCGGCGTACTCCAGGTGCAGGAACTCGCTCGGACCGTCGCCCAGGTCGATGTTCATCAGGCCGACATAGCGGCCGATGCCGTGGTTGGCGTGCACCACCGGGTCGCCGACCTTGAGCTCGGACAGGTCCTTGATGAGCGCATTGACGTCGCTGACCTGCTCCTGCTTGCGGCGCCGGCGGGTGGTCGGCGTCGTCGCGAAGAGTTCGGTCTCGGTGACGAACTGGATGCCGGGCTCCGTCCAGAAGAAGCCTTCGGCCAGGGGCGCCACGGCGATGGCGAACTTGTCCGCACCGGACTCGAAGGACACCAGGCCCTCGACGCTCGGCGGCTCGATGCGGCTGTCACGCAGCAACTCGAGCAGGCTCTCGCGACGCCCGGCGCTCTCGGCCACGATCAACACCCGGTGCGGAGTGGCCGCGAGGTGCTGCTGCAGGCGCTTGAGCGGCTCCGGCGCGCCCCGGTCGACGCTCAGGTCGGGCAGCGGGCGGGCCCATTCGACGGGCTCCTTCCCGCGCACCGCCAGGGCCGGGTGCACGTTGGCGAGGGTAAAGAAGTCCTCCGGTCGCAGGAACAGGTCCTCGGGCGGCAGGATGGGCCGCTCACGATCGTGCTGCAGGAAGCGGTGACGCTCGCGGGTGTCGGTCCAGAAGCGCTTGAGCGACTCGTCGATCTCGCCGTGCAGCACGAGCGAGGCCTGCTCGCCCAGGTACTCGAAGATGCTGGCGGTGCTGTCGAAGAAGAGCGGCAGGTAGTACTCGATGCCGGCCGTGGCGATGCCGGTGCCGATGTCCTTGTAGACGCGGACCTTCGTCGGGTCGCCCTCCATGCGCTCGCGCCAGCGGGCCCGGAAGGCGGTGCGCGCCTCGTCGTCCATCGGGAACTCGCGACCAGGCAACAGGCGCACTTCCGGCACCGGGTACAGGCTGCGCTGGCTGTCGGGGTCGAAGGTGCGGATGCTGTCGACCTCGTCGCCGAAGAGATCGACGCGGTAGGGCACGAGCGAGCCCATCGGGAACAGGTCGATCAGGCCGCCGCGCACGGCGTATTCACCCGGGGAGACGACCTGGCTCACATGCGTGTAGCCGGCGAGCGTGAGCTGCGCCTTGAGGGCCGCCTCGTCGAGCTTTTCCTTCTGCTTGAAGTGGAAGGTGTAGGCGGCGAGGAAGCTGGGGGGCGCCAGCCGCACCAGCGCGGTGGAGGCCGGCATCAGCACGATGTCGATCTCGCGCTGCTGGATGCGCCACAAGGTCGCCAGGCGTTCGGAGATCAGGTCCTGGTGCGGCGAGAAGGTGTCGTACGGCAGCGTCTCCCAGTCGGGGAAGACGGCGATCCGCAACTCGGGGGCGAAGAAGGCAAGTTCGTCTTCCAGCCGCTGCGTGTCGGCCGGCTCGGCCGTGAAGACGGCGGTCAGGCGCCCGGCGGCCTGCTGCGCTTGGGCGAAGCGCGCCAGCAACAGGGCGTCGGAGGAGCCGACGGAGCGGGGCAGCGTGAAGCGTTTGCCGGGGGCGATGTGGGGTAGCTGCATGCGGATCGACAAAATCAAAACGCCCCGGGCCTGCGGCCAGGGGCGGTGAACGCCGAATTATAGAATTCCCCCTCCCGAGAACGCCCGATGACCGATTCCATTCCCCCAGATTTGTATGCGCTGGTCCCTTGCGCGGGCATCGGCCAGCGCGCCGGTGCCGACGGACCGAAGCAGTACGCCCGCGTGGGCGATCGAAGCCTCGTCGGCCACACGCTCGCTGCGCTGGCTGAGGTTGACCGGCTGAAGGCGGTGCTGGTGGTGCTGAGTCCTGACGACGACCGCTTCGAGGCGAGCGCCCCCGGGCATGCGGCGTGGGTCAGCCGGACGGGGGGCGCCACCCGGGCGGAGACGGTGGCCCAGGGGCTGCGCGAACTGGTGGCCCGAGGCGCCCGTGCCCACGACTGGGTGCTGGTGCACGACGCGGCGCGCTGCCTGGTGCGTCCCGAGTGGGTGGACGCCCTGATCGACGCCTGCCTGCCGGACGAGGTGGGCGGCTTGCTCGCGTTGCCTGTGCCGGACACGCTCAAGCGCGAGCGGGAAGCGAGGGTGGGCGAGACGGTCAGCCGCACCGGCATGTGGCAGGCGCAGACGCCGCAGATGTTCCGGCTCGGTCTCCTTCAGGACGCCCTGGCCACAGCCACGGGCGACGTGACTGACGAGGCCAGCGCCATCGAGGCCACCGGTCGGCGTCCGCTGCTGGTCCCGGGCTCGCTCGAGAACTTCAAGATCACCTGGCCGGCCGATTTCGCGCTGGCCGAACGCCTGCTGAGGACACGCTGATGATGATCAAACCACCGGTGCCGCGCTTTCGTGTCGGCGAGGGATGGGATACGCACGCCCTGGTCGAGGGTCGCAAGCTCATCCTGGGCGGCATCGAGATTCCCCACACGCACGGCCTCCTCGGGCACTCGGATGCGGACGCCCTGTGCCACGCCATCACCGACGCGCTGCTCGGCGGCGCGGCCCTGGGCGATATCGGTCGCCATTTCCCTGACACCAACCCGCAGTTCCAGGGGGCCGACTCGGTGGCCTTGCTGACCGAGGCCGCCCGACGGGTGAGGGTGGCCGGCTGGCAGATCGCCAACGTCGACAGCACGATCGTCGCCCAGGCGCCGAAGATGGCCCCGCACATCCAGGCCATGCGCCAGCGCCTGGCCACGGCCCTCGGCATCCAGCTGGACCAGGTGAACGTCAAGGCCAAGACGGCCGAGAAGATGGGCCCGGTCGGCCGCTACGAGTCCATCGAGACGCGCGCCGTGTGCCTGCTGTTCAAGCCCTGACCCGGCAAGCCACGACCGCTGCGGCGGTCAGGGCGCCTTCTTGAGGCGGATGTGGGCGATGAGCCCGCCGTCCATGGCGTTGGCGATCTCGAAGTGGCCGCCCATGCGCTGCACGGCCTTCTCGACGATCGCCAGGCCCAGGCCGGCACCGGTCGCCGCCGTGCGGGCGGCGTCGCCCCGGAAGAACGGCGTGGTGAGCTGCTTGAGTTTCTCGGGGGCGACGCCGGGACCGTAGTCGCGCACGCTCAGGATCACCCAGGGGCCGGTGCGGGCGTAGGTGACCTGCACGCGGGCGATGCCGGTGTCGGTCGACCGGCCGTAGCGGCGGGCGTTCTCGAACAGGTTCTGGAACACGCGGCCGAGTTCGGTCTCGTCGGCCATGACCTTGGTGTCGATGGCCACCCTGGAGGTGATGCGGATCTGGCTCGGATCGCGGAACCCGGCCATCTCGCGTTCGACCAGGCTGCTCACGTGCACCGGCACGAGCTTGGTTTCGCCCGGGCGCGCGTAGTCCATGAACTTGTCGATGATGGCGTCGAGCTGGTCGATGTCCATCGCCATGTTGCGCTTGGCTTCCTCGTCGTAGACGCTCATCTCCGCCTCGAGCCGCAGGCGTGCGAGGGGCGTGCGCAGGTCGTGCGAGATGCCCGCCAGCATCACGGCGCGGTCCTCCTCCACCTTGGCGAGTTCGCGCGCCATGCGGTTGAAGCCCATGTTCACCTGGCGGATCTCGCTGGTGAGGGTGTTCTCGTCGAGCTGGGATTCGTACTCGCCGTCACGGATGCGGCTGGCGGCGAACGACAGGTCGCGCAGTGGCTGGTTGATCAGGCGGGCGATGCCGGCGGAGCCGACCACCGTGGCCAACAGCGCGATGGTGACCCACAGGATCACGCTGCTGCCGGACATGGGTTGGACCCGGGTGGG
Organism: Rhizobacter sp. LjRoot28; assembly: GCF_964253025.1. Lineage (NCBI taxonomy): Bacteria > Pseudomonadati > Pseudomonadota > Betaproteobacteria > Burkholderiales > Sphaerotilaceae > Rhizobacter > Rhizobacter sp. LjRoot28. The sequence continues at coordinate 2,240,476 of NZ_CAXUQC020000001.1, read as the reverse complement.
GTCGGCCTGCAGCCAGTAGGGGTCGCGGTCGATCGAGAAGCCGACCCACAGGCCACCGATGCCATTGACGCTGCTGGCCACGAGGGTGTCCGGGCCGAGCTTGGAGCGCAGCTCGGAACCGATGGCACGGGAGAAGCGGTCCTGCTCGAAGGGATCCCATTTGTCGCCCGGCTCCCGGGGCAGCACCTTGACCGCTTCGCCCGCCGAGATCGTCTTGACCAGGGTGACGCGTTCGACGCCGTCCACGTACTGCAGCGCCGAGCGGCTCAGGTTGACGAGGCTCGCGATCTGCTGCGCCGACTGCACGGCGCGCGGCTCGAACTCGAGTGCGCGGAAGGTCTGCACCCAGGCAAAGACACCGCCCATCAGCAGCACGGCCAGCAGGAAGAAGGTGCGCCAGAACAAGCTCAGCGCCACCGCGCCGCGCGGCAGGCTGCCCGCGATGGCGTTGGCCGGGGGCTCGAGGACCGTGGCTGCAAAAAAAGGGCCCTTGCTGGGCCCCTTGCGCCGGGTGCTGCGTTTAAGCAGTGCCATCGGGGACGAAGACGTAGCCGACGCCCCAGACCGTCTGGATGTAGCGCGGCTGGGCCGGATCCGGCTCGATCATCTTGCGCAGGCGGGAGATCTGCACGTCCAGGCTGCGGTCGAAGGGCTCGAACTCGCGGCCGCGCGCCAGCTGGGCCAGCTTGTCACGCGACAGCGGCTGCCGCGGATGGCGCACGAGCGCCTTCAGCATGGAGAACTCGCCGGTGGTGAGGGCGATCTGCTCGCCGTCCTTGGACAGGCGGCGCAGGGCCAGGTCGAACTCGAAGGGGCCGAAGGTGACGGTGAGGGCATCCTTGGCCGGCGCCCCGGGGGCTTCCAGCGCCGGGCGACGACGCAGCACGGCGTGGATGCGGGCCAGCAGCTCGCGGGGATTGAACGGCTTGGGCAGGTAATCGTCCGCACCGACTTCCAGGCCGACGATGCGGTCGACGTCTTCCACCTTGGCCGTCAGCATGATGATCGGGGTGAGGTCGTTGGCGGCGCGCAGGCGGCGGCAGATCGACAGGCCGTCTTCACCGGGCAGCATCAGGTCGAGCACGATCATGTCCACCGTCTCGCGGGTCAGCACCCGGTTGAGCGCCTTGGAGTCCTCGGCGAGCAGGACTTCGAAGCCTTCCTGGGTGAGATAGCGGCGCAGCAGATCGCGGATGCGCGCGTCGTCATCCACCACAACGATGCGGTCAGGGCGCTGATTGGCGGTGGTGCTCATGCTGTACTCCCAGTCATTTGTAACGGCGCCGATTGTGCGCACGTTCACACGTGGTTTTAGCAGCTTTGACCGGTTGTTACAAACTCTTGATCCTGGTGTTGGCGCCGCGAAACGGGACGGCGGGGGGCCTCCCCGGGTCAGGGGATGGCACTTCACCGACGCCCTTGCAGGGCGTGTCGTCCGCCGGAGCGGCGGACGCGTTAGGCTGGCAGGCTGCCCGGCAACCGGCCGGGCTGACCTTGAACCGATCGATCCTTTTCGGAGATCCCGATGACCCAGATGAACACGCGCCGCCTCACCCGTTCCGTTGCCGCCACCCTCCTGGTGCTTGCCGCCCCCTGGGCCGCATCCGCACAACCCGCCCCGCAGCCGCAGGGCGTGGTGGGCCTGGCCGCCTCGGCCACGGCCGAGGTGACGCGCGATCTGCTGAACGTCACGCTGAGCACCACCCGCGAGGGGACGGATGCCGCGGCGGTCCAGTCCGGCCTGAAGCAGGCGCTCGACGCGGCGCTGGCCGAGGCCAAGAAGGTCGCCAGGCCGGGCCAGATCGAGGTGCAGACGGGCAACTTCTCGCTGTTCCCGCGCTATTCCAACAAGGGCGTGATCACCGGCTGGCAGGGCACGGCGGAGTTGCAGGTGCAGGGGCGCGACATCCCGGGCATCGCCCGGCTGACCGGTCGCATCAGCACCATGACGATCGCCCGCGTGGGTACCGACCTGTCGCGCGAGCAACGCGAGAAGGTGGAGTCCGACCTCACGGCGCAGGCGATCACCGCCTATCGCGCCAAGGCGGCCGAGTACGCCAAGGCCTTCGGCTATGGCGGCTACGTCATCCGGGAGGTGAACGTCGGCGCCAACGAGCCGGTCCAGTACGCCATGGCGGCCCGCATGGAGCGCAAGTCGGCCATGGCCGCCGACGAGGCGCTGCCGGTGGAGATGGGCAAGGGCAGCGTCACCGTGAACGTGAACGGCACGGTGCAGATGACGCCCTGAGCGGCGCGGCGACCGCGGTCGGTCGCCGCCCGAGACGCCTTACTGCGCGACCCAGCCGCCGTCGACGTTCCAGGCCACGCCCCGGACGTTGGCGGCGCCGGGCGAGCAGAGGAACACGGCCAATTCGCCCAGTTGCTCCGGGGTGACGAATTGCAGCGAGGGCTGCTTCTCGCCGAGGAGGTCGCGGCTGGCCTCCTCGACCGTGATGCCTTCGCGCGACGCGCGGTCGTCGATCTGCTTTTGCACCAGCGGCGTCAGCACCCAGCCGGGGCAGATGGCGTTGCACGTGATGCCGGTGGTGGCCGTTTCCAGGGCCACGGCCTTGGTGAAGCCGACGATGCCGTGCTTGGATGCCACATAGGCGGACTTCTGTGCCGAGGCGACCAGACCGTGCGCCGAGGCGACGTTGATGATGCGCCCCCAGTTGCGCGCCTTCATGCCGGGCACCGCCAGGCGCGTGGTGTGGAAGGCCGAACTGAGGTTGATCGCGATGATGGCGTCCCACTTCTCGACGGGAAAATCCTCGACGTTGGCGACATGCTGGATGCCGGCGTTGTTGACGAGGATGTCGATGCCGTTGAAGTCCTTGTTGGCATAGGCCACCAGCTCGGCGATCTCGTCGGGGCGGCTCATGTCCGCGCCGTGGTAGCCCACCTTCACCCCCGTTTCCGCCACGCTGGCGCGGGCCGCCTCGAACTCGCCGAAGCCGTTGAGCACGACATCGGCGCCCTGGCGCGCGAGCGTCAGGGCGATGCCGAGGCCGATGCCGCTGGTCGAGCCGGTGACGAGGGCCGTTTTCCCTTTCAGCATGATGAATCTCCCGGGGGTTGATACAGTGCGAGGCATTATGTCGGCCCCAGGCGTTCCATGTGTCGCCGGCAGGGCTTCGAATCACAGGAACCAGCATGACCGAACCGCGCCTCCACCATGTCCCCGTCCTGCGCGGACGGGCGGTGCATCGGATGGCCTATTGGGAATGGGGCGAGCGCTCCAATCCCCGCGTCCTGGTGTGCGTGCACGGCCTGACTCGCCAGGGGCGTGACTTCGACACCTTCGCCCGGGCCATGCAGGACACCTACCGTGTCGTGTGCCCCGACGTCCTCGGGCGCGGCCATTCCGACTGGCTGCCGGACGCTGCGGGCTACCAGGTGCCCGCCTATGCGGCCGACATGATGGCCCTGGTGGCCCGTCTGGATGTGCCCGAGGTGCACTGGGTCGGCACGTCGATGGGCGGCATGATCGGCATGGTGGTCGCGGCCTTGCGCGGTTCGCCCATCACCCGGCTCGTGCTCAACGACGTCGGGCCGGCCATCGAGGCCGATGCCGTCAGCCGCATCGGCAGCTACGTCGGGCAGACACCTCATTGGGACACCGAGGAGCAGGCCGCCGAGGCGCTGTGGGCGATCTCGCGTGGCTTCGGTCCGCACACGCCCGCACAGTGGCTGGCCCTCACGCGGCCCATGCTGCGCCCGGACGGCAAGGGCTTCAAGCTGCACTACGACCCGGCCATCGCGGTGGCCTTCTCGCAGCTCACCCCGGAGAACGCCAAGGCCGGCGAGGCGGTGATGTGGAAGATGTACGACGCCATCCAGGCGCCGACCCTGGTGCTTCGCGGAGCGGAGTCCGACCTCCTCACCGCCGCGAGCGCCCAGGCCATGTGCGGGCGCGGCCCCAAGGCAAGCGTGCGGGAGTTCGCCGGCGTGGGCCACGCGCCCATGCTGACCAACGACGAACAGATCGGGGCCGTGAGCACCTTCCTTCTCGGCGCATGAAGACCGGACTGCTGGACCGTGCCCAGGCCGCCGCGCCCATCGTCCAGCTGACGGACGAGGGGCGCGGCGAGGCGCCTGCCCAGGAACGCTCCCAACTCGAACGCGCTCGCGCCTTCGCCGAGCCGCTGCTGCACGGGCAGCCGCTGGACACGGGCGAGGATGCCCTGGTGCATGCCGACGGGGTGGCGGCCATCCTCGAGGGCATCGGTGCCGCGCCGTCCATGCGCGCCGCGGCCTACCTGGTCTATGCGGGCGACTTTCTGAACAAGCCGGAGGAGGTGGTCAGCAAGGCGTTCGGGCCCTCGTATGCCGGCCTCGTGATGCACACGCGCAAGCTGGTGCAGATCCAGCGCGCCGCGCGCGAGGCCCGTGTGCAGGACGAGAAACGGGCCGAGCAGACCGAGCGCGTGCGCAAGATGCTGCTCGCCTTTTCGCGGGACCTGCGGGTGGTGCTGCTGCGCCTGGCCTCCCGGCTGCAGACCTTGCGCCACTATGCGAGCACCAAGCGGGAATGCCCGGTGGCGCTCGCCCGCGAGTCGATGCAGGTCTTCGCGCCCCTGGCCAACCGGCTGGGCATCTGGCAGATCAAGTGGGAACTGGAAGACCTGTCGTTCCGCTTTCTCGAGCCTGACAACTACAAGATGGTGGCCCGGCTGCTGCAGGAGAAGCGCCTGGAGCGGGAAGAGCGCATCGAGTCCTTCCGCTGCACGCTGGCCGAAGCACTCGAACGTCATCAGCTCCATGCCGAGGTACAGGGTCGGCCCAAGCACATCTACAGCATCTGGAAGAAGATGCGGGGCAAGGGCCTCGACTTCGACCACGTCTTCGACGTGCGGGCCATGCGGGTGATCGTGCCGGACATTCCCGACTGCTACGCGGTGCTCAGCCACGTGCACGAGATCTGGACGCCCGTGCCTGGCGAGTACGACGACTACATCGCACGCCCGAAGCCGAATGGCTACCAGTCGCTGCACACGGTGGTGTACGACGACGAGCAGCGCGCCGTCGAGGTGCAGATCCGCACCCAGGCCATGCACGATCACGCGGAACACGGCGTGGCCGCGCACTGGGCCTACAAGGAGGCCGGCACCAAGGGCTATGCCGGCGTCAGCGCGTCCGGCGATTTCGATGCCCAGCTGGCTGAGGCGCGCAAGACCGTGCTGCGGCAGCTGCTCGCGTGGGAGCGCGACTTCGTCGGCGCCGGCGGCGACACGGGCGACGCACCCAGCGCCGAAGTGGTGTTCGATGACCGCATCTACGTGTTCACGCCGCAGGCCTCCGTCATCGAATTGCCAGCGGGCGCCACGCCGATCGACTTTGCCTACTCCGTGCACACCGACCTGGGTCACCGCTGCCGGGGGGCCAAGGTCGATGGCCTCATGGTGCCGTTGAACACCCGCTTGCAGAGCGGCCAGACGGTGGAGGTCATCTCCGTGAAGGAGGGCGGGCCATCGATGGACTGGCTCAACCCTGAACTGGGCTACCTCCAGAGCCATCGTTCGCGCGCCAAGGTGCGCGCGTGGTTTAACGCGCTCGCGCAGCAGCACACGATCGCGCGCGGGCGCGAAGCGGTGGAGAAGCTGTTGCAGCGCGAGGGGCGCACGGCCCTCAAGCTCGACGACCTGGCCGCGCAGCTGGGCTTCCGCCAGGCCGAGGCCCTGTTCGAGGTGATCGGCAAGGAAGAGTACTCGCTGCGCAACATCGAGACGCTGCTGCGCCCGCCGGAAGCACTGCCGCATCCGGACGAGCTCATCGCCTCACGGCGGTCGCGTCCGGACGGCGAGGCGCCCAAGGGCGGCGTGCTGGTGGTCGGCATGGAGTCGCTGTTGACGAACCTGGCACGCTGTTGCCGGCCGGCTCCGCCCGATCCGATCGCCGGATATGTCACCCGGGGCCGCGGCGTGGCGATCCACCGAGCCGACTGCGCGAACTTCCGCGAGATGGGCCAGCGCGTCCCCGAGCGCGTCATCGCCGTCGAGTGGGGCGTGCCGCGCAGCGACAAGGGCGTGGTGTATCCGGTGGACGTGCTGGTCGAGGCCGCCGATCGTCAGGGGCTGCTGCGTGACATCTCTGAAGTGTTCACGAAGGAGCGCATGAACGTCACCAACGTGAACACCCAATCGGCGCGCGACCTGCGGGGCAGCACCGCCCGCATGAGCTTCACCGTCGAGGTGTCCGACGCCGCCCGACTGGGCCACGTGTTGGGTCTCGTATCGAAAATCGAAGGAGTTCGATCTGCCCGTAGACGGTGACCCAAAAAGGGTGATATAGTCGTGGTCTTCGCAGGCGCGTAGCTCAGCTGGTTAGAGCACCACCTTGACATGGTGGGGGTCGTTGGTTCGAGTCCAATCGCGCCTACCAATTTGATGGGCCCTGTCTACATGTGTAGACGGGGCCTTTTCAATTGGGCCGCGGGTTAGAAGCAGGCGACGTCGGGACGACTTCGCGTTCGCTGTTTGCGCGCCCCCCGCAGGCTCAAAGGGCAGGGCCGGACGGCCGCGCTGCGGCCACCGTGGGCTGGCTGCTGGTGGTCTCGTTGTGCTTGACCTCGGCGTCGACCGCGCTCGAGCGCTTGCGGTAGATGCCGTCGGCGCCGCGCTCCAGCACGCCTTCCATGACGGCCTTCTCCAGGGCGAGCTGGCTGTCGGCGGCGCTGAGTCCGCGTGAGGCGAGTTCCGCCATCAGCGACGCCTCGGTCACCGGGCGGTGGGCGAGGGTGTTGTAGGCGCCGAGCACGTGCAGGTCGATTTCCATGCGAAGTTTCCGTGTCGAGAGCGGTCGGTCTCAGGCTCCGCCGATGCCGACGGTCACCTGGCCGGTGCCGGCGCAGTTGGCGCAATTCTGGGTGCCGATGCGGCCGGTGCCCCCGCATTCCGGGCACACCGTCTCACCGGTGGCCGGCGAGCCGGGTGGCGCTTCGTCGCCCGGGGCCATGGGCGCGGCGGGTTCGGTTGGCGAGCGATCGCCGGACGAGCCGGCGGGTTGGTCGGTGGATCGAGGCGTCATGGTGGGCTCCTTGCCCGGTGGCGGCAAGTCACGTACCTGCACGCCTGCCGCAAGTCCCGCAGCCGCAGGAAGCCAGAGCGTGAAGGTGCTGCCGGTGTCGACCTGGCTGCTGACGGTCACGTCGCCACCCATCAACCGGGCGAGCTGGCGTGCGAGAACCAGGCCCATGCCGGTCCCTTCGATGGCGCTCTTTTCCTGGCCCAGGCGCTCGAACGGCGTGAACAGCCGGCCCAGCAGGTGGGGCGCAATGCCGTAGCCGGTGTCGCTGATGTCGATCCGAGTCCACTCCGCATCGACCTTTGCGCACCGCACCTCGATGCGGCCGCCTATCCGGTTGTACTTGACCGCATTGGAAAGCAGGTTGAGCAGGATCTGCCGCAGGCGACCTGCATCCGCACTGACGAGTGCCTCGCAGCCGTGAGCGTGCGAGGTGTCGAAGGTGACCTCACGCGCTGCGGCGCGCGCGGCCAGCATCTGGATGCAGCCTTGGAGGGTCGGCCACACGGTCACCGGTTCGATGGAGACGGCCAACTGGTGCTCCTCGATGCGGCTGAGATCGAGCAGGTCCTCGACCATGGAGAGCTGATGCTGGCCGGACGTCAGAATCAACCCGGCGTACTTCTGGACCATGGCCGGGTTCGCGGCCGCGGCGTCCAGCTGGAGCAACTGCGCAAACCCGATGACCGCGTTCAGTGGAGTGCGCAACTCGTGACTGAGGTGCGAGAGGAACTGCGACTTCGCCTCGCTGGCCGCTTCGGCCGACGCGCGCGCCACCCGCTCGCGGCGCAGATCGTGGGCTTCGGTGGTATCCCGCAGCGCAATCGTCATGAGCAAGCGGCCCGCGACGCGCACGCGGGAGATGGCCGCCTCGATGGGGAACTCCTCGCCGTCGAGCCGGCGTGCCGTCAGCTCGCGGTCGACTCCGTGCGCTCGGGCCGAGGACATGCCCCGGGCGAAGCCCGCCATCAGCGCCTGGTGGTTGCCCCGAAGCCGCTCCGGCAGCAACTCGTCCACGCTGCGGTCCTTCATCTCGCTTGCCTTGGCACGAAAGACCGTTTCAGCGGCGCGATTGAACAAGACGATGTGAAAGTCTTCGTTCACCGTGATCACCGCGGTGGACACCGAATCGAGCACCGCCTGCAGTTGCTCCTCCCGCGCGCGGCTTTCGTCGCGCAGGCGGTGCAGTTCCCGCGCCTTGGTCTTGAGCCGCTGCTCCATGGCGACGCGCTCGGTTGTCTCGACGAAGGTGATCAGCACGCCGCCCACGCCGCCCTTGTCGTCGGGCACCGGGCTGTACGAGAAGTCGAAGTAGCAGTCCTCCGGATAGCCGTGCCGGTCGATGCGCAGCTTGAAGTCGCGCCAGCCCACGGACTCTCCCTGCCTCACGCGCTCGAGCAGCGGCAGGACGGTGTCCCAGATTTCGGCCCAGGTCCCGGCGGCCGGGCGCCCGAGTGCCGCCGGATGCTTGTGGCCCAGTACGCTCACGTAGGCATCGTTGTAAAGCTGCACGAAGGCCGGCCCCCAGACGATGTTCATCGGCAGCTGGCAATGCAGGACCATGTGCAGCGCCGTCTGGAGCGCTGGGGGCCACGACTCGCGCGGCCCGAGGGGAGTGCCCGCCCAATCGGTGGTGTCGATCAGTCGTTCGCAGCCGGAGTGGTTGACGGCCGACATCGCGGGTGGTCGACGTGTCGCGTGTCAGGCGTGGTCTCGTTCGGGCACCACGCCCTTCGGTCGCCGCTGGTGAAGTGAGGACCGCTCCCGCACTTCGGCGATGAGGTCGTGCAGAACGCGGCCGGGGACGGGCTTGTGGACGAGGTGGTCGACACCCATGAACTCGCCGACATCTGTTCCCATCCCTTGTGGCGTCGCGGTCATGCCCACGCACAGCGCCCGTGACGCCGGGCCGCCATCGGCTCTCATCTGCGCAAGCAGGTCGTCGACGTCCTGGCCGGGCAATTCCAGGTCGAGGTCGAGCAGGATGAGATCCGGCGTGAACAGTTCGGCCACCCTCAACGCCATGCCGCCGCCGAAGGCCACGGCCGTCTTGCAGCCGAACGCCTGCGCCGCCCGGGACAGCGCGGAAGCGGCCGCGACGTCGGCATCGACGATCAGCACGCGACTTCGCAGGGGAAGCGGGTTCACGGTTGGTGTCATGGCAGGGGTGTCACGGGTTGCATGGTTGCTCAGTTGGCAAGAAGTGATCCCACCATGTTCGCGCCGTGCCCTGCCACGATCCCATGCCCGGCTGTCAGGAGGCCTGCAACGCCCGCCGCATCACCGCCTCGAGCAGCGGCTGCGGGGTGGGCTTGAGCAACTGGTAGTCGAAGCCGGCCTCGTCGGCGGCGCGACGGGTATCCGGGCGGATGTCCCCCGTGACGGCCACGAGCACCGGCTGCGACGGCAGCCGGCAGGCCCGGATGGCTCGGGCGGTGTCGAAGCCATCGATGCGGGGCATGTGCAGATCGACCATGACCAGGTCCGGCAGGAAGCGGGTGGCTTGTTGGACGGCTTCGAGTGCGCCATAGGCGATCGAGGTGTCGTAGCCGAGTTCGTCGAGCAGCAGGCCCAGGGCGTCCGCTGCGTCGGCCTGGTCGTCGACGATGAGGACGCGCGGACGGGTCTCGACGGGGGGCACGGGGGTGGCGGACATGGCGGAAGGGGGCAGATTGCCGGAACTGCGGTGCGCCCGACTAGCACGGTTCGTGCCGACCGGGATTGCTCGGGGCGACCGGCAAAGCGGTGGCTGCAACTTGAAGGCCGGCCGGCAAGGCTTGCTGTACCGGTTTCCGGATTGACTTGCCGCAAGCCGGCGGCCTTCGGCGCCCCCCACACTGCCGATGGTCCTTTTTTCCGAGGGAGATTCCATGTACGACCTCATCCTGGTTCCCATCGACGGCAGCCCTACGGCCCAGCGCGGTCTCGACGAAGCCCTCGCCTTGGCCGCGCGCCTCGGGTCGCGCTTGCACCTGCTGAACGTGGTCGATGCACGGCTGCTCATTGCCGAGGCCTCGATGGCCGTGCCGCCCGGGGACGTCCTGGACGCGTGGCGGCTGGAGGGCGAGCGATTGGTCCGTGCAGCCGAGGCGGCCGCGTCGGCGCGCGGCGTCAAAGCCGATTCAGCAGTCCGTTGCGAGCCCGGCATGCGAGTCTGTGACGTGATCGTCCAGGAAGTGGCTGCCTGTGGCGCCGGCCTCATCGTGATGGGAACCCACGGACGGCAGGGCCTGCGACGGCTCACCCTGGGCAGCGACGCCGAGCTGGTGCTGCGCGACAGCCCGGTGCCGGTGCTCCTGGTCCGGGACCCCGCCAACGCCTCGCGCTGACCGATCACGCGGCTGCCACGACGCCTGTCCTCCGGCGAGCCGGCAGGAGCGTCGCCAGTTCCGCGAAGAGCTTGCAGTAGGCAGGCTCGGGCGCGTGGCCGGTGAGGGGGTCGCGGTTTTCCCCGAAAGCGCTGTCGAGCTCGGCCCAGTCCTCGGGGCTGAGCACCTCCTGCGCGAGCGGCAGCACGTTCCGCTCTTCCAGCGCCATGTGCTCGAGGTAGAAGGCCGTGTGCAGGTCCACCGCGCGCTCGAAAGCGTCCGCGCGCGCTTCACCCAGCATCTCGAAGGCGAGCAGCGCGTGCTGGAGGTCGCGCACGTTGCGCTCTCCCCGCGCATGTTCGTCGTCCAGGCGGTCGAGCATGCGGCGCGCCAGCGGGGTCCGGGCACGCAGCTTCGGAAAGAACACCGCGGATTCCTTGCGGTGGTGCCGCTGCTCCGGAAACTCGTCGATGTAGAAGAGCATGGCCCGCAGCGCGGTGAAGTCGGGCGGAACGCGTTGGCGCCGACGGTCGATCACGTGGTTCTGCAAGCCGCGGAGCACGGCGGCCAGGGCCGCGTGCTCTTCCCGGATGATCTGGAGGGTGGCGGGGATCATGGGCACTCCGGCGTGCGTGGGCCGTGCAGGCTCGCGCGGGTGAGGTCCGTCCGTTCGGGGCTGTGTGAGCGGGCCGACTGATACAGCACCGTGCCGGTGGCCCGGAGCTGTGCCTGGGTTCGGGAAGCACTGAGGCCTATCGTAGCGCTCATGGATGCCCTGGAACCGCTCACCTTCCCCGTCTCGGGGAAACCCCGCCCCCTCCTGGCCCGCGCCTGGCGTTGGCTGATGCCGCACGGCCGGGTCCCGGATTCAGAGGAGACGGCGTGGCTCGCCGCTGCGGCGGACCTGGCCGACCTGGAGCGGCGCCTTCGACGCCTGGAACGCGACGGCCTGCCGACGGCCCACCGGCTCTTCCCGTGATCGGCCAGAATCGCCTCATGTTCTCGCTCGACCGCAACTCGCCTGTGCCCCTGTCGGAGCAGATCGACATCCGCATTCGCGCCATGATCACCGAGCATCGGCTGCTGCCGGGCGCACGGCTGATGTCGATCCGTCAACTGGCTGCACAGTGGCAGGTCAGCCCGAACACGGTGGTTGCGGCCTACGACCGGCTGGTGGCCGATGGCCTGGTGCTGTCGCGGGGCACGTCGGGCTACTTCGTCGCCGAGGCACCGGACGAGGCCATTGACGCGGCGCCCCTCGAAGCCGGTGAGGCCCATGAGCCGGTCTGGTTTGCCCAGCAGGCGAACGACCTCCGGCCGGGCGTGCTGCAGGCCAGTGGCGGCGCCTTGCCGGCGGCCTGGCTCGAGGACGCGATTCCGTCATCGCTCGTCCAGCGCGCCTTGGCGCGCAGCGTCGGCGGCATGGCCGCGCGCTGCCCGCCGCAGGGCATGGGCGCCTTGCGGGAGCGCCTGGCCATGGCGATGCGCAACCAGGGCATGCCGGTGGACGCGAGCGCCGTGCTGACCACCTACGGCAGCACCCATGCGATCGACCTGATCGTGCGAGCGTTCCTGAAGCCCGGCGATGCGGTGGTCGTCGAGGACCCGGGCTACTTCCTGCTGTTCGAGCGGCTTCGGCAGGCCGGAGTGCGGCTCGTCCCGGTCACCCGGCGCTCCGACGGCGTGGACCTTGCCGAACTGGAGGCCGCCTGCGTCGACACGCGGCCCCGGCTCATGTTCCTCCAGCCGGTACTGCACAACCCCACGGGCTGGAGCAGCAGCGCAGCCAACCTGCACCGCGTGCTGCAGATCGCCGAGCGCCACGGTGTGCTCATCGCCGAGGACGATGTGCATGGGCATTTTCAATCAGGCCAGCCGACGCGGCTCGCGCAGTTGTCAGGCCTCGAGGGTGTCATCTACTACTCGAGCTTCTGCAAGGTGCTCAGCCCCGCGCTGCGCCTGGGGCACATCGCCGCCACGCCGGCCCTGCTCAAGTTGCTGCTGCGCCAGAAGATCTATTCCGTGCTGACGACGCCGACGTTGAACGAACTGGTGTTGCTGGAACTCCTGTCGACGGGGCGCTTTCGCAAGCATGCCGAGCGCATGCAGCAACGGCTCGGCGCGGCGAGGGTGTCCGCCGCGCGAAGCCTGCGCAGCGCCGGTGTCCGGCTGGACGCGATGGGCGACGCCGGGATCTTCCTGTGGGGGAGGGTTCCCGAAGGGGTCGACGTGCCGGCCCTGGCGCGGGCCGCCTATGAGGAGCGGATCGTGCTCGGCCCGGGGGCCAACTTCAGGGCAGACGGTGCTGCATCCGACCCGCACATCCGCTTCAACGTCGCCATGAGCCAGAACGTGCGGCTGGCCGAATTCCTGCAGCGGCAGTTCAGCGCCGCCGGCCACTCGCTCGCCGGCGATGGCGGCTCGTGAATGGCCGCCACGCCGGCTGCAGCCGGCGGGCTGACGAGGCGCGTCAGGACTTCTTCGGCGCGCCGGCCTTCAGTTTCCGGGCCATTTCGAGGTGCTCCTTCAAGGCGGGGAGGGTCTTCTCCGCAAAGGCCTTCACCTCCGGATCCTTGGCGCCGGAGGCGGCCTTCTGGAACAGCTTGATCGTGTCCTCGTGCGCCTTTACGCCGAGCATGTCGGCATAGCGGCGATCGAAGTCCGCGCCGTCGGCCGCTGACAGCAGCTTGAGCTTGGCCTTCTGGGCGACGGAGGGTTCGGTGGGCACGTCAACGCCCTTGGAGGATGCAAGCGCAGCCAGCTCGGTGTTGGTCTTCGTGTGGTCGTCGACCATCTTCTGGGCAAAGGTCTTGACCGGCTCGGTGGTGGCCTTGGTGGCGGCGAGCTTGCTGCCCTCGACCTCGGTGTGGCCGTTTTGTGCGGCCTGCTTGAGGAAGGACGCGTCTTCGCGGGCCAGCCGCGATGCTGCGGCAGAGGCCGAGGTGGCGGGACTGGTCGCGCCAGGCGCGGCCGTGGTGCCCGAGGTCTGGGCCAGGGCGCTGCCGGCGGCGACGAGCGCCGCCAGGGCCACGGCAAGGCGGGAAGCCGAAGGTTTCGAGTGATGCATGTTGGCGTCTCCTGAGATGATGGATCGGAGTCGCCTTGCCGGCAATCATTGTTCCCATGCGGAGTCCGGTGAACGGTGCGTGGGAGTCGTAGGGTCCGGCCTACGCTGGCAAGCGGGGCCGCCCGATGCCATGTGGCTTCCGCCGGGACTACGCTGACAAGCACGCATTCCCCCACAGGAGACCACCATGCTGCGCAAACTCATCGTCTTCGCCATCACCTCCGGCCTTGCCAAGAAGGCCTGGGATCGGTACATGGTCCACCACCGCCAGAAGTCTGCGGCAGGCGTTGCGCCCAAGGCGCAGGCACCTCGCGGCACCAGCAATGTCGATGCCGGGACGACCGCTGCATCCGCGCAGCCGGTGGAGCCGGCATCGCCGATGCACTATCACTGAGATCAGCGAAAGAAGCATCGCATCGAGGGCGAGCCGCCCAGAGGGCAGGCTCGCCGGGCGTTTCAGCCCATGACCGGCATGGCGCCGGTCCGTTCACATCACTTCTTCGCGCGCAGCTTGGCGAGGTGGTCCTGGGTTTCTTTCCACAGGTCCATGCCGACGCTGCTGGCCACCGTCGCGTTGACGCGGGTGAGGCGGTCGCGCATGCGGGCCGTTTCGGCCGGCGTGAGCTCATTGACAACCATTCCCTTGGTCTTCAGTTCGGCCAGAGCCTTGGCAGCTTCGTCGCGGGTGTCCTTGCGCTCGAAGTCACGGCTCTTGCGGGCGGCGTCCATCAGCACCTTCTGCTCGTCCTTGCTGAGGCCGTCCCAGAAGCGCTTGCTGACCGTGACGATCCACGGGCTGTAGACGTGGTTGGTGACGCTCAGGTACTTTTGCACCTCATAGAACTTGCTCGACAGGATGGTGTTGTACGGGTTCTCCTGTCCGTCGACGGCGCCGGTTTCCAGGGCCGGGAACAGCTCGGGGAAGGGCAGGGGCACGACGTTGGCGCCCAGCGCCTTGAAGCTGTCCAGGAAGACGGCGTTCTGCATCACGCGCAGCTTCACGCCGTTCAGGTCTTCGAGCTTCGTGACCGAGCGCTTGCTGTTGGTCAGGTTGCGGAACCCGTTCTCCCAGTAGACGAGACCCACCAGACCCTTGTCGGCCAGGCGTGACTTCACCTTCTCGCCCACCGGACCGTCGAGCACCGCATCGGCTTCCTGGACACTGTTGAACAGGAACGGCGTATCCCACAGGGCCATTTCCTTGGCGATGCCCACCAGCGTAGCGGTCGAGCCGACCATCATTTCCTGCGCGCCGCCGATCAAGGCCTGCTGCATCTGCACGTCCGGACCGAGGCTCGCGGCGCCGAAGGCACGTACCTTCATCTTGCCGCCGGAGAGTTTTTCCACTTCCTGCTGGAACACTTTCACGGCGCGGCCCTGGTTGGACTGCTCGTTGAGCCCGTAGCCGAAGCGGATGAGTCGGGGCTTGATGTCCTGCGCCGCGGCCAGAGCCGGCGCGAGTGCAGCAGCGGCGACCGCGGTGACGGTGGCCAGGAGGGTGCGTCGGATGTACTTCATGGTGAACTCCTTCAGTAGGGAACGAGGCTTACCGCATCCACGCCAGCGGCGCGGTCACGATCTGGGGGAACAGGACGAACACGCCAAGGATGACGAGGTAAGTGAAGAGGTACGGATTCACCCCGCGGATCACCTGTTCGAGGCGCATGCGCCCGACGCCGGCGACCACGTTGAGCACCGTGCCGACGGGCGGCGTGATGAGGCCGATGGCGCCGTTGAGGACAAACATCAGCCCGAAGTAGACCGGGTCGATGCCCGCCTTGGTGGCGATCGGCAGCATGACGGGCGCCATGATCAGGATGGTCGGCGTGAGATCGAGCGCGGTGCCGACGACGACGAGGGCGACCATCATCAGGGCCATCAGCAGGCGCGGGTGGTCGACCAGCGGGCCGAGCCATTCGGTGAGCGTGGCCGGCAGGTCGGCCAGGGTCACCATGTAGCTCGCGACCTGAGCGCCCGCAACGAGGAACATCACGATGGCCGTCGTCTTGGCGGCGCGAACGAATACGCCGTGCAACTGGCCAAAGCTCATCTCGCGGTGCACGAAGAGGGCGACGACGAGCGCGTAGACCGTCGCCACCACGGCCGCCTCCGTCGGCGTGAAGACACCGGTCTTCATGCCGCCGATGATGATGACCGGCATCAGCAGTGCGAAGAAGGCGCGCATCGTGGCCTTCAGGCGATCCACCATCGGCATCGGCTGCCCCTCCGGCAGCGTGGTGCCGCGCAGGACCAGCTTCCATGCGATCACAAGGCCCACGCCCATGATGATGCCGGGCACGATGCCCGCCATGAAAAGGGCGGAGATGGAGGTGTTCGTGGTGACGCCATACACGACGAATGGCATCGATGGCGGAATGATGGGCGCGATGATGCCGCCGGAGGCGATCAGGCCGGCCGACTTGTCCAGCGGATAGCCCGCCTGGCGCATCATCGGCAGCAGGATGGTGGCGAGCGAGGCGGTGTCGGCCAGTGCGGAGCCGCTCATGCTGGCCATCAGGATCGCCGCGCCGATCACCACGTAGCCGAGGCCTCCGCGCACGTGTCCGACCCAGGCCTGCGCCATGGCGATGATGCGGCTCGATATGCCGCCGGCGTTCATCAGTTCACCGGCAAGGATGAAGAAGGGAATCGCCAGCAGCGGAAAACTGTCCACCCCGGCGACGAGGTTCTGCGCGAAGAGCTGGGTGTCCCAGAACCCGAGCACCCAGGCCATGGAGGCACCGGTGAGCACGAGGGCGAACGCCAGCGGCACGCCCAGGCCCATGAAGGCGAGCATGCCGACCAGAAAGATGACGGCCACGAGACCTTGGTTCATGTGAAGGGTCCTCTGGAGGCCGGGTCACTCGACCTCGGACTCGTGTCCGAAGTCGATGGGTTGGTTACGGACGAAGGCGATGGCCGCCATGAGTGCGATGGCCGCAGTGCACAGCAGTGCGGGCAGGGGCAGAAGCGCCATCGGGTAGCCCAGCACGACGCTGTGGCTGTCGAGACCGACCACCACTTGCTGCCATGAACCCCAGGCGATGAGCACGCAGACCGCACACACCAGCGCATGGATGAGGCGCGTGAGCACCGACAGCACTGCGGGACTGCGCGCCGCGAACGGCCGAAGCAGGGCCGTGAAGGCCATGTGCTCACCGAGCGGGTAGGCGGCCGTGGCGCCGATGAACACCATCCACACGAAGAGCAGGCGCGAGAGCTCCTCGCTGGCTGCGATGCCGCTGCCGAAGCCGTAGCGGAGGATGACGTTGAGGAAAACGGCAGCGGCCATGATGGCCAGGCACAGCGCCATCGCCGTCTCGGCGCTGCGCTGCCACAGCGGGCGGGGGGATGATCCGGTGTTCATTCGGTGTCCTTGGAGAGCCAGTCGGTGACGTCGGTCACGAGTCGAGACAGCGACAGTGTCGCGTCCACCGCCAGGACGCCGGCTTCGTCGACCGGAGACTCCAGCGTGGCGAACTGGCTGTCGACCAGGCTGGTGGGGAAGAGATGCTCGCCGGCACGTGCGGCGACGCGCCGCAGCGCCTCGGGGGGCGAGATCGCAAGGAAGACGAAGCGCAGGCCCGGGGCATGTCGGCGAAGCACGTCGCGATACGAGCGCTTGAGCGCGGAGCAGGTGAGCACGGCGCCGGTCGGATGCGCCTGCAGTTGCTGCCCCAGCGTCTCGAGCCAGCCCGCCCGCAGCGCATCCGTCAGCGGGACGCCGTTGCGCATCATCTCCTTGCTTTGCTCGGAATGAAAGTCATCCCCTTCGATGAGCGGAAGACGGAGGGCCTGCGCGACCGCGGCGCCGAGAGACGACTTGCCGCAGCCGGCGACGCCCATGAAGACGACGGATTTCATAGTCGAAAGGAGTGGGTGATGCTGAAGGACAGCGCTGTCCGTGCGAGTCCGAAAAAGGGCGCGTGAAAGGCGCGCCCTGCGGGAGAATCGTGGGTTTGTCTGCTTCGACTTGCGAGTCGCGGTTGGATAGCGCTATCCTAGTCGTCACATCGTCATAAATCACCCTAGGGTTTACCCCGTGTCTGCTGACTCTCCCGTGGAACCGCCGGCCGAACGCCGGCGACGCTCGACCGGCCGCGTCACACTGGCCGATGTGGCCAAGGCGGCCGGCGTCAGCCCGATCACCGCCTCACGGGCGTTGCGACGGGATCGCGGCGTCGGTGAGGCCTTGGTCGAGAAAGTGAAGGCGGCCGCGGAGGGTCTTGGCTATGTGCCCGATCCGGCCGCGCGCGCGCTGGCCTCGAGCCGCAGTTCCCACGTCGCCGTGCTCGTGCCGCTGCTGACCAACCGGCTGTTCGTCGATCTGCTGGAAGCCGTGCAAAGCGTGCTGCTGCCCGCCGGCTACCAGAGCTTGATCGGCGTCACCCACTACGACGTGCGGGAAGAGGAACTGCTGCTTCGAAGCTACATGGCGCATCGCCCGGCGGGGCTCATCCTCACCGGGTTCGAGCGCAGCGAGTCGGGTCAGCGACTGGTCGGCGGAAGTGGCCTGCCGTGCGTGCATGTGATGGAAATCAGCCCGGCGCCTGAGGTCTATTGCGTCGGATTCTCCCAGCAGACGGCAGGCCTCGCCATGACGCGGCACCTGCTCGAGCGAGGGCGCCGCCGGGTTGCCTACGTCGGCGCACAGCTCGATGCCCGTGTGATGCAGCGCCTGGAAGGCTACCGTGAGGCGATGCAGGTCGCCGGCCTGCACGACGCGTCGCTCGAATGGCTCGATCCGCGTCGCTCGTCCATCGCGCTCGGCGCAGAGCTTTTCGAGGCGCTGCTGGCGCGACACCCCGATGTCGACGCCATCTTCTTCTGCAACGACGACCTGGCCCAGGGCGGCCTGCTGGCAGCGCTTCGGCTTGGCATCCAGGTGCCGGAGCAGGTGGCGGTGGCCGGTTTCAACGATCTCGAAGGAAGCGACCAGATGCTGCCGCCGCTGACCACCGTGCGGACACCGCGTGCGCAGATCGGTGCCCACGCGGCCTCCATGCTGCTGGCCCTGATGCGGGGCGAGCGCGACGTGCCGCACAACGTCGATGTCGGTTATGAACTGGTGGTCCGGGGCAGCACCTGACCTGTAAGACGGGGGCGATGACCCCTTGGGAGCAGCCGGGCGTTAACGATCCCATAATCGCTGCTTTTGCGTCCCTCGGGGACAGGACTCCGACTTGAACCGCTCCGTTTTTGCCGACCGCAAGGTCTTGTTTGCCGTTGCCACCTTCTGCTGCCTGCTGTGGGGCAGCGCGTACCCCGCGATCAAGATCGGCTACGAGCTGTTCGCCATCGCCCCCGGTGACCTGCCGGGCAAGCTGGTCTTCGCCGGCTACCGCTTTCTCTTCGCGGGCCTCGTGCTGCTGGTCTTCGCTGCATTCACCGGCCGGGGCGCGGCGCTCTCACTGGACCGCCGGACGCTCGGACAAGTCACCTTGCTGGGCCTGTCGCAGACGCTGCTGCAGTACGTGTTCTTCTACGTCGGCCTGGCCTACACGACCGGTGTCAAGGCCTCCATCATGAATGCCACCGGCACGTTCTTCAGCGTGCTCCTCGCTCACCTCATCTATCACAACGACCGGCTGAGCCATCACAAGGTCTGGGGATGCCTCATCGGCTTCGCCGGGGTGATGGTGGTGAACTTCACACCGGACCTGCTCGAGTTCGACTTCACCTTGCTGGGCGAGGGCTTTGTCGTGATTGCCGCCTTCGTGCTGTCGCTGGCATCCATCTATGGCAAGCGGGTGTCGCAGCATCTGGACTCCGTGGTCATGACGGGCTACCAGCTCGCCATCGGTGGCGCCGCCTTGCTGGTCGGCGGCCTGGCCTTCGGTGGGCAGCTCACCGGATTCACCGTCGGGTCCGTGCTTCTGCTCGGCTACATGGTGTTGCTATCAGCTGCCGCTTTCACCTTGTGGAGCCTCCTGCTGCGAGCCAACCGGGTGAGCACGGTGGCTGCGTTCAACTTCCTCGTGCCGATCTTCGGTGCCGCACTGTCGGCGATGTTCCTGGGCGAGGCCATCCTGGAATGGAAGAACGCGGTCGCCCTGGTGCTGGTGTGCTGGGGCATCTGGCTCGTGACGCGGGAGCCCGCGCCCGCCAAGGGTTGAGCCACCGGCCGCGCTGCGACGGCGTCACCGGACGCCGGCCACGGCTGCGACCGGCCTCCATGGCCCGCGAGGGATGAAGGGTGCTTACCCAGGCACGTTGATTGCCGGAGCCCGGCATCGGCGTGCGACGGGCGCAGGCCGGGTGTCAACTCGACTTCCAGGAGATCATCCCATGCAAAAGACGACCCTCAAGACCGTTTCCCTCGCCGTGCTGCTGACCTCGGCCGTTCTGACCACGGCCTGCAGCCGCCGCGATGAAAACCCGCCGGCGACCACCATGCCGGATGCAACCACCACGGCTCCGGGTACGACGACGACGCCGACCACGCCGACGACGCCGGACACCACGGGCGCTCCCGGCACGTCGACGGGCGGCAGCATGGGCGGCGACACGACGACCGCCCCGGCCACCGGCGACACCAGCACCGGCACCAGCACGGGCGGTACGAACAGCAGCGGCGGCAGCGCCGGCCAGGGTACGACCATGTCGCCCCCGGCCTCTGCCGCTTCGAACTGAGTTGTACGTGCCCGTGCCGATGCAGGCCTGAACCGGAGGACCGATGACCGTGAAGAACCGCAGTCTGGTGGGTCAATGCGTGGTGTTGACCGGGGCCACGAGCGGCATCGGCCGCGCCGCGGCCATCGCCTTCGCGCGGGCCGGCGCCGATCTGGTGCTGGCCTCGCGGAGGCAATCCGTGCTCGACGAGGTCGCGGCGCAGTGCCAGGCACAGGGTGCCCAGGTTCTCGTCGTGACCACCGACGTGACGGACGAGCGCGCCGTGCGCGCGCTCGCAAGCGCTGCGGTCGCGCGTTTCGGCGGCATCGACGTGTGGGTCAACAACGTCGGGGTGGGTGCCGTGGGCAGCTTCGTGCAGACGCCGCTCAAATCCCACCACCGCGTCATCGAGGCCAATCTCATCGGCCACATCAACGGCGCGCACGCGGTGCTGCCGCATTTCATCGCCCGCAAGCGGGGCGTCCTCATCAACATGATCTCGCTCGGGGCCTGGGCCGCGGCACCGTACGCGGCGGCGTACTCGGCGAGCAAGTTCGCCTTGCGCGGCTTCTCGGAGGCCCTGCGGGGCGAGTTGAGCCAGTGGAGCGACATCCACGTCTGCGACGTATATCCCGCCTTCATGGACACGCCCGGTGTGGCCCATGCGGCGAACTACACCGGCCGTCGGCTGCGGCCGGCACCGCCCATCTACGACCCGCGCCTGGCTGCGCGGGCGATGGTCGATCTGGCCAAACACCCGCGCCCGTCGGTCACCGTGGGCGCGGCTGCGACGGCACTGCGCCTGGTCCATGCCATTTCCCCCTCCCTGTCGAGCTGGCTGGGCGCGCGGGTGGTCGAACGCTACCTCGACCAGGCTGAGTCGGCACCGCGCACGGATGGCAACCTGTTCGCGCCCTCGGTGGGTTCCGGCATCGACGGCGGCTACCGGGCCAAGGCGCCCGGCAGCCGTGTTCCTGTCGCTGCGGCGGCGCTTGCTACCGGGCTGGCTGTCGGCCTCCTGATGCACTACACCCATCGCCGCACGCTTCGGCGCTGATCCCGGACGGGAACACGCCTTGCCGATTCGGCGGCCATGGAATCTCCGGCCGTCAATCAACGCAAGGGCGTGTTCGGTGAGTTGTGGGCGGCAGCCTGGAAGTACCGGCGTCGCACCGCCCTTGCGCTCGCACTGTTGATCCTCGCCAAGGCAGCAGGGGTCAGTGTGCCGCTGCTGCTCAAGGCGGTGGTGGATCGCTTCAGCCGGCCGGAGTCGCTCACCGAGTCGGTGCCTGCCATGGCCGCCGGGGACCCGACCACTTCGCTGGCCGTCGTGCTTCCCGTGTTTTTGCTACTCGCCTATGCGCTGCTGCGTTTCGCAGGGACGCTCTTCACCGAACTGCGGGACCTCGTCTTCGCGCCGGTCACGCGCCGCACGGTCATCGCGTTTTCTCAGCGCACGTTCTCTCACCTCCTGTCGCTCAACCCCAAGTTCCACAGCCAACGAAACACGGGGTCGCTCATCCGCGACGTGGAGCGGGGCACGAGCGGCGTCGGCTTCCTGCTGGGCGCCGGTCTCTTCACCGTCGTGCCCACGCTCGTCGAGTTCGCTGCCGTGCTCGGTGTCATGGCGTATGGATACAGCCTGTGGTTCACGCTGGTCATCGTCGTCACCTTTGTCGTCTACGCCGCGCTCACCATGGGCCTGACCCAGCGCCGCGAGCTGCGGCAGCGGCGGGTCAACGAGATGGACTCGCGCGCCAACGGGCGCCTGGTCGATACCCTGCTCAACTACGAGACCGTCAAGACCTATGCCCGCGAGCGCTTCGAGCGCGACCGGTACCTCGCGATCTGCGATCAATGGGTCGTCGGCAGCATTCAGAACCAGCGGGCGCTGTCGGTGCTTCACATCAGCCAGAGCGCCGTCATCGCGGCTGGCGTGGCGGCCGTGATGCTGCTCGCAGGGCAGCAGACGGTTCGGGGCGCGATGACAGTGGGCGACCTTGTCCTGGTGAATGCGTACGTGATCCAGATCTGCCTGCCGCTCAACGCGCTCGGCTTCGTCTTTCGCGAGGCGCGGGATGCCCTCGTGAACACGGAGAAGCTGTTCGACCTGCTCGCGCAGGAGCCCGAGATCGTGGATCGGGCCGACACGCCGCCGCTGGTGGTGCAGGGCGGAATGGTGTCGTTCGAGAACGTCGACTTCGGGTACGAGCCCGGACGCCAGATCCTCTACGACGTAAGCCTCACCATTCCCGCGGGCCACACCGTCGCGGTGGTGGGAGGCAGCGGCTCGGGCAAGTCCACGCTCGCCCGGCTGCTGCTCCGCCTGTACGACGTCAGGTCCGGCCGCATCACGGTGGACGGGCAGGACCTGCGCGCCGTGCGCACCGAATCGCTGCGCGAGGCCATCGGCATCGTGCCGCAGGACACCGTCCTCTTCAACGACACCATTGCGTACAACATCGGCTATGGCCGCGTGGGCGCCGGCCTCCCGGACGTCATCGAGGCCGCCAAGGCCGCCCAGGTGCATGAATTCATCCTCTCGCTTCCCGAGCAGTACGAGACGATGGTCGGCGAGCGGGGCGTGAAGCTGTCGGGCGGCGAGAAGCAGCGCATCGCCATTGCCCGCGCGTTCCTCAAGAACCCGCCCATCATGATCTTCGACGAAGCCACTTCGGCGCTGGACACGCGGGCCGAGCGGGCGATCCAGGGTGAGCTCGACCGGATCGCACAGGGGCGAAGCACGCTCATCATCGCGCACCGCCTGTCCACCATCGTGAACGCCGACGAGATCATCGTGATGGACAAGGGCCGCATCGTCGAGCGTGGTCGCCACGAGAACCTGCTGGCCCGCGACGGCCTGTACGCCCAGCTGTGGAACCTGCAGCGGCAGCAGCAGCAGTTCGAGCGCGTCGAGCGCGAGATGGCGCGACAGCCGGTTCACCTCGGTGCACTCATCGCCGGTGTGATCGACGGCGTGCGACCGCGCATCGAGGCAAGTCAGGTGGCGCTCTATACCGACATCGACGGTGAGGCGAGCAGCGTGACGGGCGACCCGACCACGCTGTCGCAGGCGCTCAGCGCGTTGTGCCTGTGGTCGCTCGCGGGAACGCCACCCGGTGGCCGCATCGAACTGCGCCTCGAGCGCAGGGACGGGCATGCGCTCGTCACGGTGACCGATGGACGCCACATCGCACCAGCCACTGCCGTGCCCCGTCCGGCCGCCCCGCCTGCCAAGCCGGGCGAGGCCGACACGCCGCTCGACCCGCTCGTGCTGCGCTCCACCATCGAGCGGCAGGGCGGTCGCTTCGGCATCGTGCAGCCGTCGTCCGTGCACGGCATGCGCTACACCGTCGAGTTGCCCCTCCGGGCGGTCGCCGCAGCCCCTGCGCCAATGGTTGATTCGGCCGTGCCGCTGGAGCAGCCGCTGGCCGGCCTGCGCGTCATGCTGGTGGACGACGACAAGGATGCGCGCGACACGCTGACGGCCCTGCTGGAGTCCGATGCCGCATCCGTCCTGCCCTTCGGCACCGGCCGGGACGTGCTCGCCTGGTTGCAGAGCCGGCCCTCCAACCTGTGGCCGGACGTGTTCGTCTGCGACGTGGTTCTCGGCGACGAGGATGGCCACGCGGTCGTCCACCGCCTGCGTCAGCTCGAAGCCGAGCGCGGCATTCCCCTGGACCAGCGGCTGCCTGCCGTCGCGTTGACCGGACTCGCCCAGTCGGGCGACCGCGTGCGCGCGCTCATGGCCGGCTTCCAGGTCCACCTCACGAAGCCCGTCCAGGCGAGAGAGCTCGTCTCCACGCTATACACCCTTGCGCGGCGTCGCGACGGTGAAAGTCTTGCCGCAACCCATTCTCAGCCTGCCCATGAAGGAGCCCCATGACCGCGTCGCCCCAAGCCACTCCCGGAAGCCACTTCGCTGACGCTCACTCCGCCCGCCGGGCCGTCGAGATGTCGCTGCCCATGATCGAAAGCGCCATGCGGGACCCTTCGGTCTGCGGCAGTGGCTTCCTGGTCATCGTGGTCATGGACCCGGCCCGCTCGCCGGCGTCACATCGTTTCGAGGATGCCATCCTCCACGAGCACGCCATCGGCGATCGCGCGCGATGGGACGCCGACTACTCGGCGTTCGCCCGAGCCAAGGCGCAGCTGGCCTGGCAGCACCAGATGGACAGCCACGCCTTGCAGACGATGCGTCCGCACCTCGTCCGGGAGACGGAGACCTTGCTCTGGGGCAGCGTCTGCCTCGACGGCATCGTGGTCGGAGTGAGTGGGGCGCACGCATGGTGGGATGAGTCGTTCGCGATCACCGTGGCCGGCGCGCTGCGGGCCATCGCGAAAGAGCGCCACGCCGGGGCGCTGGCCACACGGCAGCTCTTCGCAGGGCAGCCGCGCGACTGAGGCCGCCACTGGGAACGCCGGATGCCAGAGGCGCTGCAACTGCAATCGTTTTGAAGTCCACAAGGAGCCTGCCATGTCCCCAGTCAGCACCTCTCCCACCGCCACGCCGACGCTTGCCGATCGGGTGGTCCTCGTCACCGGCGGTTCGCGCGGACTCGGCGCGGCCATCTGCCGTGCCCTCGGCGAGGACGGTGCCCGCGTCGTCGTCGCCGACATCGACCTCGCCGGCGCGGAGAACCACGCAGCGGTGCTCGGCGAGGAGGGCATCACCGCCATGGCCGTCCACCTCGACGTCGGCGATGAGGCGCAAGTGGAACGGGTGATCGCCCAGACGCGCGAGCGCTTCGGCCGCATCGACGCCGTGGTGAACAACGCCGGCATCGACATCACGGTGCCCATCGACGAGTTGTCTGGCGCCGATTGGGAGCGCGTGGTGCGCACCAACCTCACCGGACCGTTCTATGTGGCCAAGCATGCGGCGCGCGCCATGGGGCCCAAGACCGAGCAGGGCGGTGGCGGCTACATCATCAACGTGGCCTCCACCGCGGCCAAGCGCGCCTGGCCCAATGCCGCGGCCTATCACGCGACGAAGTGGGGCCTGCTCGGCCTGTCGCATGCGCTCCATGCGGAACTGCGCCCGAAGGGCATCAAGGTGTCGGCTGTTGTCGCCGGGGGCATGCGCACGCCCTTCCTGCTCGACCGCTTCCCCGACATCGACCCCACCGTGCTGCAGGACCCCGCCAACGTGGCACGCACCGTGCGCTTCCTGCTGACCCAGCCGGAGGAAACGGTGATTCCGGAGGTCACCGTGCTGCCGATGCGCGAGACCTCCTGGCCCTGAGGGAGAAATCCATCATCAATCTCATCGTCTGGATCATTGCCGGCGGCGTGCTCGGCGCCGTGCTGAGCCGTTGGCTGCGCAAGGACCGTGGCGACGGCATCGTGCCGAACGTGGCTGTCGGCGCGGTAGTCGCCGCACTGTTCGGCTGGTACGTGGCCCCGTACCTCGGGACACCAGCAGAGAACCGCGATGTCTTCAGCCTGGGCGCCCTGTTCGTGGCGCTGCTCGGGGCGCTGGCCGCGCTCCTGATCTTCAACGCCGTGCGCGCCAACCGCCGTTCGCGTTGACATCTCACGGAGAAGCCTTTCGATGATCACTCTCGGCATCAACGCCGCCTTCCATGACTCCGCTGCGGCCCTCGTGGTCGACGGTGTCGTGGTCGCCGCATCCGAAGAAGAGCGCTTCACGCGCATCAAGCATGGCAAGCGGCCGGTTCCGTTCTCGGCCTGGGAACTTCCCTTCAATGCCATCGACGACTGCCTCCGACAGGCGGGCGTGAGTCTTCGGGACGTTGACCACGTCGCCTATAGCTTCGACCCGCGAGAATTTCTTGGCAATCGCATCGCCGCTGGGCAGGCCACGCTGAGCCTTCCGATCGAGCCCTCTGCCGCGCCTCGAGGCGAATGGGAAAACCCGTGGGATCCCCTCTTCGCGGCCTACATCGTCAACGCACCGCGGCAACTCGCCGACGGTGCGCCTCACCACCTGCGCAAGCGGCTCTCCGGCGTGCGGCCCGACGCCGCGCCCTACCGCTGGCACTTCGTGAACCACCACACCTGCCATCAGGCCAGCGCCTTCCTTGCATCGCCCTTCGAGCGATGCGCCGTCATGACGCTCGACGGTCGCGGCGAGCGCGCCACCACCACCTATGGTCGCTATCGAGACAACCGCTATGAGGCCTTGGGCGAGGTCGACATGCCGCATTCGCTCGGCATGCTCTACGAACAGGTCACCGCGCACCTCGGTTTCCTGCATTCGAGCGACGAGTACAAGGTGATGGCGCTTGCCGCGCTCGGCACGCCTCGGTATCGCGATGCCCTGCAGGCCCACGTGCACATCGGCCCCGACGGGCGGTACACCATCGATCCCATCGACCTGGTGGCCATGTGCGGCCCCAAGCGCCCGCTGGGCGAAGCGCTCGGGGAACACCACCTCGATCTCGCCGCGTCCCTGCAGGATGTGCTCGAGGACACGGCGCTCAAGCTCGGGACCTGGCTGCGCGAGTCGACCGGCGAGCGCCAGCTCGCGATGGCAGGCGGCGTGGCGCTCAACTGCGTGATGAACGCCCGGCTTCGCGACAGCGGCATCTTCGATGCCGTGTGGGTCCAGCCGGCAGCGGGCGACGCGGGAACCGCACTCGGCGCGGCCCTGTGGGTCGATGCCAAGGAGCGGCTGGAACCGAACGAGGTCGCTCCCATCTCCGCGCCTGCGGTGGCCATCGACAAGAGCGTGGACCGACCGGTGAACCACTTCGCCCCACGCCGCTGGCGGATGGACCACGCCTACTGGGGCCCGGGCTACACGGACGAGGAGATCGAACGCCAGCTGCGCTGGGCGAAGCTGCCCTATGAACGGGCCGATGACCTGGCCGCCGCCACTGCCGCGCTGCTGGCCGACAACCTCATGATCGGCTGGTTCCAGGGCCGCATGGAATATGGTCCGCGCGCATTGGGCGCGCGTTCCATCCTCGCATCGCCCATCGATCCGGAAATGCAGGCCCGCCTGAACGAGCTCAAGGATCGGGAGGACTTCCGGCCCGTCGCGCCGGCCGTGCCCAAGGAAGACATGGCGGCGTGGTTCCATCCGGCCGATGCCAACGGCGGCGATTCGCCGTTCATGCTCTTCATCTATGACGTGGTTCCTGGGCAGAGCGAGCGCATCCCGTCGGCTTGCCACACGGACCGCACGGCCCGCGTCCAGACCGTCGATCGCGACACCAACCCGCGCTTTCACGCGCTGCTGAAGGCCTTCGGCGCGCGCACCGGCGTGCCGGTCCTGGTGAACACATCGTTCAATGTGCGGGGCGAGCCGGTGGTGTGCACGCCGCGCGATGCCATCGAGGCCTTCTTCAGCACGCCACTCGACGCCCTCGTCATCGGTTCATTCATCGTCCGCAAGGGGGGAGGGCAGCGCACATGACCTCGCAGGTGCGGGCCCCGCTGGTTTCCGTGGTCATCCCGACCTACCGTCGACCACCGCTGCTGCTGCGTTGCCTCAGGGCGGTGCTGTCCCAGATGTTCGACGCCGGGCCGTTCGAGGTCATCGTCGTGGACGACGGACACGACGATGCCACCCGCCAGGCGGTCGACTCGCTTCGACCCGAGGTGCCGGCCTGGGTGACCTTGCGCTACCTGCGACCCGAGTCGGGCCGCGGTCCGGCCGTGGCACGCAACGCCGGTTGGCGTGCGGCCGTTGCCCCGCTCATCGCCTTCACGGACGACGACACCATCCCCGACCCGATGTGGCTCGCGGCCGGGGCGGCAGCGATGGATCGCTCGCCGGAGTGGTCCGCGGCCTGCGGCCAGGTGCAGGTCCCACCGCTGACCGTTCCCCCGACGGATCACGAACGCATGACGCAGGGCCTTGCCACGGCCGAGTTCGTCACGGCCAATGCCTTCGTCCGAACGGAGGCGCTGCGCCTGATCGACGGCTTCGACGAGCGTTTCCTTCGCGCATGGCGGGAGGATTCGGACCTGCAGTTCCGCCTGATGCGCGAGGCGGGTCCGGTCGGGCGTGCGCACAACGCCATCGTCCAGCATCCCGTGCGACCGGAAGCATGGGGCGTGTGTCTTCGGCAGCAGCGCAACACGTTCTTTGACGCCTTGCTCTACAAGAAGCACCCCAAGCTCTACCGTGAGCGGATTCGCCCGGTTCCGCCCTGGGACTACTACCTGATCGTCGCACTTGCACTGGCGGTGCCGTTGCTCGGCCTGATGGGCTCGGGCACGGCCGCTGCGGCGTGTGCCGCAATCGCCTGTGCACTGGTGCTGCGGCTGGCCTGGCGCCGCTTGCGGGGGACCGCGCACACCCCTGCCCATGTGTTGGAGATGCTCGTGACCTCTGCCCTCATTCCCTTCCTGTCGGTGTACTGGCGTGTTCGCGGTGCGCTGCGATTCAGGGTGCTGTTCCTGTGAGCGCGCGCCTGCCATCGCGCCGTCTGCGCATCCTCACGTGGCATGTGCACGGCAACTACCTGTACTACCTGACCCAGGTTCCGCACGACTTCTATCTCGTCACCGACGCGGAGCGAACCCCGCATCACACCGGTCGCAGCGGCACGCTGCCGTGGGGGCCCAATGTGTTCGAGGCACCGGTCGATCAGTTGAAGGAAATGCCCTTCGACGTCGTGCTCTTCCAGTCGCGAGACGCCTGGGAGGTGGACCAGCACCGGTGGTTGAGTGAAACGCAGCGCCGCCTGCCGCGGATCTACCTCGAACACGACCCGCCACAGGAGCATCCGACCAACACGGCGCATTGGGTGGACGACGCGAGCGTGATGCTCGTGCACGTCACCGCGTTCAACGCGTTGATGTGGGACAACCGCAGCAGCCCGACGCGGGTCGTCGAGCATGGCGTCAAGCCGTTGGCGCAGGCCAGCTACCGCGGCGACACCCCGAGCGGCATCGTGGTGGTGAACAACCTCGACCGACGGGGCCGTCGACTCGGACTGGACGTGTTCCAGCGGGTTGCCGCCGAAGTGCCCCTCAGTCTCGTGGGCATGGGCAGTGAGCGGTGCGGCGGAGAAGGAGAGGTTCCCAACCACTTGCTGCCTGAGCGCGTGGCGGGACACCGGTTCTTCTTCAATCCGATCCGCTACACCAGCCTCGGCCTCGCGGTCATCGAGGCCATGATGGTGGGAACGCCTGTCGTCGGCCTGGCCACCACGGAGCTTGTCACTGTACTGCGCGACGGGGAGAATGGCCTGATCGACACCCGGGTCGACCGGCTTGTCGAAGGCATGCAACGTCTCTTGCGAGACCCGGACGAAGCGCGGCGCCTCGGCGAGGCCGGCCGACGCACCGCGCTTGAACGCTTTCACATTGACCGCTTCGTGGCGGACTGGTGCCGCGTGCTGAACGACATCGCAGCCTGACGGGCGGGTCTGTCGACCCGCTGTGTCCGGCGCGGCGCCGTGCCCGCCAAGCGCCGCGCCGGACGGTGCCGTTCAGGCGGAGCAAGGCTTTCGGTGACCGGCTCAGGCAACGGCGAATGTTCGCGCAACGCCCAGCTCGTGCCGGAAGTGCGCAATGGTCTCGCGCAGCCCGTCTTCAAGACTCACCTTGGGGCGCCACCCCAGAACCGCCTCGGTGCGGGAGATGTCGGGGCGGCGGCGCTGTGGATCGTCCTGCGGCAGTGGACGGCACTCGATGGCGGAGCGGCTCCCCGTGAGCCGCACGACCCTCTCGGCCAGCTCGAGCACGGTGTGCTCCACCGGGTTGCCGATGTTGAGCGGTCCCTCGCTCGGGCCGTTCATCAGCCGAATCAGGCCCTCGACCGTGTCGTCGACGTAGCAGAAGCTTCGGGTCTGTTCACCGTGGCCGTACACGGTCAGGGCCTGGCCGGTGAGGGCCTGGACGATGAAGTTGCTCACCACGCGACCGTCCCCCGGCCGAAGTCGCGGCCCGTAGCTGTTGAAGATTCTTGCCACCCGGATCGGCACGGCGTACTGGCGGTGGTATGCGAAGCACATCGCCTCGCCGCAACGCTTGCCCTCGTCATAGCAGGAGCGCGGGCCGATCGGATTCACATGGCCGACGTAGTCCTCCGTCTGCGGATGCACCTGCGGGTCGCCATAGACCTCGCTGGTGGAGGCCTGAAAGACCCGGGCGCCGGACTGGCGGCTGAGTTCGAGCAGATGCCACAGTCCCAGCACGCTCGTGAGCGTGGTCTGCACGGGCCGAGCCTGGTAGTGCGGCGGGCTGGCCGGGCAGGCGAGGTTGTAGATCTGGGTCGCCGCCACGGCCTCGCGGGGCAGCGGCTGGGTGATGTCGTGGCGGAGCAGCCGGAACCGTCGGGCATCAGCGAGCTGGGCCACGTGGGCGCGCTCGCCGGAAGAGAAGTCGTCCAGGGCGATGACCTCGTGTCCGGCCGCGACGAGGCGATCGCACAGATGGCTTCCGAGGAACCCGGCGCCGCCGGGGACGAGGATGGTCTCACTCATGGGAATCCTTTCGGCACGGGCGAACCGCCGCCGTGTGTGCGCCGAATTGGCAATCCACGTGCCGAGCTGCCGGTCGGGCACGCGGGTTGCCTTGCGGCGGTCAGAAAGCGCTGCTGCGCTTCCTCTCTCATACCAAGGACTCCTCATGCCCACTCGCAAGATTCCCACGCCTGCCGCCGCAACGCCCGTTCCCCCGCCTGCGGGCAGCCAGGTGCCACCGGACACATCGCAGCCCGACCAGGCCGTGGGCTCCGTGATGAGCACGATGTCCGGCCCGTCGACCTCGCGCATGACGGCGGACGGCGCGGCCACCCTGCCCACGCCGGCCCAGCAAGCCCTCGGGACCAAGGTGGCGGGCACCGAAACGCTGGCCGAGGCGATGCCGCACAACCCGCTGAAGGCCGCCGAGCATGGCTTGGCCAACGGCCATGCGCCGGAAGCCGGGCAGCCCGTGGCACCCCAGGATCCTCAGGACACCGCGAGCACGATCACCGAGGACACGCCCTCCGACAAGCTCGGCCAGGGGCCGGCCCGTGCGGGATACAACCCGAACAACGAACCACTGCAGCGCGTCCGCGTGGACTCCGGCGGGCGCGCGCTCACCACCAACCAGGGCGTGCCGGTCGCGGACAACCAGAACTCGCTGAAGGCCGGGCTCCGCGGGCCCACGGCCCTGGAAGACTTCATCCTGCGCGAGAAGCTGACCCACTTCGACCACGAACGGATTCCCGAGCGCGTCGTGCACGCCCGCGGTTCGGCCGCGCACGGCTACTTCGAATGCACTGAAGCGCTGACCGAGTTCACGAAGGCGGTGCCGTTCTCCGCGGTGGGCAAGCGCACGCCGGTGTTCACCCGGTTCTCCACCGTGGCCGGTGAACGCGGCTCGGCCGACACCGTGCGCGACGTGCGCGGGTTCGCCGTCAAGTTCTATACGGAGCAGGGCAACTGGGACCTGGTCGGCAACAACATGCCGGTGTTCTTCATCCAGGACGCCATGAAGTTTCCCGACCTCGTCCATGCCGTCAAGCCGGAGCCGCACCATGCGATGCCCCAGGCGTCCAGCGCGCACGACACCTTCTGGGACTTCGTGTCGCTCATGCCCGAGTCGGCCCACATGCTGCTGTGGGTCATGTCGGACCGCGCCATCCCGCGCAGCTATCGCACGATGCAGGGTTTTGGCGTTCACACCTTTCGCCTGATCAATGACGCCGGCGAAGCGGTGTTCGTGAAGTTCCACTGGAGCCCGGTGGCAGGCACGCACTCCCTGGTCTGGGACGAGGCCGTGAAGATTTCCGGGGCCGACCCGGACTTCCACCGCCGCGACCTGTGGGAATCCATCGAGGCCGGCGCCTTCCCTACCTACGAACTCGGCGTCCAGATCTTCAGCGAGGTGCAGGCCGATGGCTTCAGCTTCGACGTGCTCGATGCGACCAAGATCGTGCCGGAAGAACTCGTGCCCATCCGCATTGTCGGGCGCATGGTGCTCAACCGGAACCCGGACAACTTCTTCGCCGAGACCGAACAGGTGGCTTTCTGCACGGCCCACGTCATCCCGGGCATCGACTTCACCAACGACCCGCTGCTGCAGGGGCGCATCCATTCGTACATCGATACCCAGCTGACCCGGCTGGGCGGGCCGAACTTCCACGAGATCCCGATCAATGCACCCGTGGCCCAGGTGCACAACAACCAGCGCGACGGGATGCACCGCCAGGCGATCCACCGCGGCCGCGTGTCGTACGAGCCGAACTCGCTGGCCGGGGGGTGTCCGTTCCAGGCCGGTCGCATGGGCTTCGTGTCCTTTCCCGAGCCGGTGATCGAGGACAAGGTGCGGGGCAAGCCCGAGAAGTTCGCTGACCACTATTCGCAGGCGCGCCTGTTCTGGCGCAGCCAGACCCCGGTGGAGCAGAACCACATCGTCGCGGCCTTCCGGTTCGAGCTGACACGGGTCCAGACCGAGGCGGTTCGTGAGCGCGTGATCTCGGTCCTCGCCAACGTGGACCCGGTGCTGGCCGAGGGCGTGGCGACCGGTCTTGGCATCGCCGTGCCGCCAGCGCAACCACGCGCGCTGGATGTGATTCCCGAGTCGGAGGTGAAGGCGTCTCCGGCGCTGTCCCTCATGTCCCGTCCGGGTGACGGCAGCCCAGCCGGGCGTCGGGTGGCGCTGCTGGTGGCCCCGGGTGCGGATGGTGCGAGTCTGCGCGCGGCCCACGATGCCCTGGTGACCGCCGGCGCGGTGCCGCGCTACGTGGGCGTGAGGTTGGGTCGAGTGGAAGCCTCCAACGGCGAAACGCTGCACGCAGAGGTGTCGCTGGAGGCCGCCCCCGCCGCGTTGTGGGATGCCGTCGTGCTGCCCGATGGCACGGACGCGCTCCGTCGTCTTGCCCTGGTGGGACAGGCGGTCGAGTTCATCAAGGACCAGTATCGGCACTGCAAACCCATCCTGGCGCTCGGTGATGCGACGGCCCTCTTCGAAGCCGCAGGCGTGCCGCCGGCGCTGCCCGACGGCGGCGCCGATCCGGGTCTGTTCCTCGCCGCTTCCAAGGCCGGTGATGCCGCCCTGCGGGCCGACCCGGAGGCCGTGACGGCGTTCATCACCGCGCTGGGTGCCCATCGCTCGTTTGCACGGGAGCTGGACCCGCCCCTGGTCTGAGTGCGGTAACGCCGCGCTCATCCCGGTGGATGAGCGCGGTGCCCGTCAGTTGCCCGATCCGTCGCGCCGCGACAGACCGGTGCCAGCGACCGGGAGGGTCGCCGCGGCGCGCCCGGCGCGCCAGCGGTCGAACTCCTCGCAGAACTTGTCGTACCGCTCCTGCCGCCACGTCTCGTAGTCCATGTCCATGCGGCGCACCTGCTCGGCGCGCCAGCGGTGGTACTCGGGGTCGAAGGGGCGGCCCGGCTCCGGCCGGCCCGTCCAGGACACTTCGTGCGGCGAGCGGCCGGCTCGCCAAGCGTCCTCGCCTAAAGGAGTCCGGGCACCATAGCCGCCGCTGTAGCGACCGTACTCGTTGCCTTGCGCGCCGGCATTGGCACCTGCCGCCAGGTCGGGGCGCACCCGGCCTCCGGCGGACATCGAGCCCGCCTGGTCGGGCGAGTCGCCCAGCCTGCCGCTCAGGGGCCCGCCGGGCCGCTGCCTGCGCTGAACGTCCGCATCGCCCTGCTGGCGGGAAGACGAGGCGCTGAATGCCTGCATCGGACGGCTGTCCGTCGTCTCGCCGTCCCTGCCTCCATCGCCCTGCTGGGCTCCAGTGCCGACTTGATGGCTCCCGGCTGCGGCCGGTCGCGTCACGGGCTGCGTCTGGCCCGCGCCTGAACCAGCGCGCGGTTTGGAATCTCCTGTATTCATCGCATCCCTCCTGTCCTTTCTGATGCGGTCCCGCGAAGGCAGGTTCGCCCTCGCACCTCATTCGGGCAATTGGCGTTCCGCAAGGCGCATGGCCGTTCAGCAGCGGCACGCCGTTTGCCGAAGCGGCGCATTCCAAAGCGACCGGAGTCCGACATGAGCGAACCCTTGCGCATCGCAATGATCAGCGAGCATGCGTCCCCCCTGGCCACTCTCGGCGGCGTCGATGCGGGTGGTCAGAACATCTATGTGGCGAACGTGGCCCGCTGCCTCGCCAAGGCCGGTCATCACGTGGATGTCCTGACGCGACGCGACGACGCGGCGGTGCCGCCGGTCTCGGACCTCCGCCCCGGGGCGCGCGTCATCCAGATCGACGCCGGACCGCCGAGCTTCGTCCCGAAGGAGCGGCTGCTCGACTACATGCCCGCGCTCGCACGCGTCAGCACGGAGCTTCTGCGCCACAGCGTTCCCTACGACCTGGTGCACGCCAACTTCTTCATGTCCGGCGTGGTCGCCCGCCGCCTCAAGGCGACGCTCGGCCTGCCATACGTCATGACGTTCCATGCACTCGGGCTCGTGCGGCGCGAACACCAGCGCGAGGCCGATGCCTTCCCACCGGAGCGCACCGAGATCGAGCGCCAGCTCACGGCCGACGCCGACCACATCATCGCCGAGTGCCCGCAGGACCGGTCGGACCTGTTGCGGCTCTACGGCGCCGATGGCAGCCGCATGAGCATCGTGCCGTGCGGTTTCGACAGCGAGGAATTCCGCCCCATGAGCCGCGCCCGCGCTCGCGCCGAGCTCGGCCTCGATCCGAACGAGTTCATCGTCCTGCAACTTGGTCGTCTCGTGCCGCGCAAGGGGGTCGACAACGTGATCCGCTCGCTGGCGCACCTGCCGCCGGACGTGCCCGCGCGGGTGCTGGTGGTGGGCGGCGAGTCGCGCGAGCCTGACGAGGCCATGACGCCCGAAATCGGCCGGCTGCGCGCCGTCGCACGGGAGGCCGGTGTCAACGCACGGGTGACCTTCACGGGGCAGCGCCAGCGCAGCGAGCTGCGCCGTTACTACGCTGCCGCGAACGTCTTTGCCACCACGCCCTGGTACGAGCCCTTCGGCATCACGCCGCTGGAAGCCATGGCCTGCGGTGTGCCGGTCGTGGGCAGCGCGGTGGGCGGAATCCAGTACTCGGTGACTGACGGCGTCACCGGCTTCCTCGTACCGCCGCACGATCCGGTGGCGCTGGCAGCTCGACTGCTTGAGCTGTACCGGAACCCGGCATTGGCGGCGGCCTTGGGTCGCGCGGGCATTCGCCGGGCGCGTTCCATGTTCACCTGGGAAGAGGTTGCCCGCCAGTTGGCCGAGGTGTACGAGGACCTGCGCGAGCGGCGCCGCGTCCAGGTGCCTGACTGGGCCGTGTCGCAAGCCATGGCGACGGCGGCCGCCTCGCAGCCCGCTGCATCGACATGAGCTTTTCCGAACTGCCCGGTGGCCGCCGGCGCGCCGCCTTCATCGACAAGGACGGCACGCTGGTGGAGAACGTGCCCTACAACGTCGACCCGGACCTGGTGCGCTTCACTCCGAACGCCATCGAGGGCCTCCGGCTCCTGGCCGCGACGGGGCACCGCTTGGTCATCATCAGCAATCAGCCCGGCATCGCCCTGCAGCGCTTCGACCGCGCCGCGCTCTTTCGGCTGCAACAGGCCCTGCAGCGCATGCTGGCGGAGGAGGGCCTGCGGCTCGATGGCTTCTACGCCTGCCCGCATGCACCCGCTGAGGATGGATCGCCCGCCTGCGAATGCCGCAAGCCGGCACCGGGCCTGCTGCAGATGGCAGCCCGCAACCTGAACCTGGACCTCTCGCAGTCATGGATGGTCGGCGACATCCTCGACGACGTCGAGGCAGGACGGCGCGCCGGCTGCCGGTCCGTGCTGCTGGACGTGGGCAACGAAACCGTGTGGCGTGGCGGACCGCTCCGCACGCCGCACCTTCGCGCTGCCGACCTTCTCGATGCGGCCCGTCAGATCACCGGCCTGCAGACCGTGCCATCCGCGTGGGCGGAACTGACCTCCAAGGTGACGTCATGACCCTCCTCGATCCTCGCTGGCGCGAGGCGCGCAACATCCTGTTGATCCGCCTGGACAACCTGGGAGACGTGCTCATGACCACGCCGGCCTTTGCGGCGGTTCGCGCAGCCGCACCGCTGGCCCGGCTGACGTTGATGGGATCGCGGTCCGGCGTGGCGATGCTCCGGCATCTTCCAATGATCGATGAGGTGATTCCGTACGAGGCACCGTGGGTCAAGGGGCCGGCGCGGACGCCGGTGGCCGACCGGCGCTTCATCGGCATGCTGGCACGCCAGGGATTCGACGCGGCGATCATCTTCACCGTGTGCACGCAGAGCGCGCTGCCAGCGGCCATGATGTGCCGCCTGGCCGGCATTCCCTTGCGGCTGGCCCATTGCCGCGAGAACCCGTATGACCTGCTCTCCGACTGGGTTCCCGACAACGAGTGCATCGAGGACGGCATGCGCCATGAAGTGCAACGGCAACTCGACCTGGTCGCGGCGGTCGGATTCGCGCCTCAGAACGAGCGGCTGGTCTTCAAGCATGCTGAAGTCGAGACCCTTTCCATGCGGCAAAAGCTGGCAGCGGCCGGTGTCGATTGCCACCGCCCGATGCTCGTCGTGCACCCGGGAGCCACCGCCGCCTCACGACGCTATCCGCCGGAGCGCTTCGGACAGGCCGCCGATGCGGTGGCCGAGGCGAGTGGCTGTCAGGTCGTGTTCACCGGTGGGCGGGACGAGGCGGCACTCGTCGAAGCAGCACGCGCCCGCATGACCGGCCCTTCCACTTCGGTGGCTGGCGAGCTGACGCTGGGCGAGCTTGCTGCCCTCATCGCGGATGCCGAAGTCCTCCTGTGCAACAACAGCGGGCCGGCCCACATCGCCGCTGCGGTCGGGACGCCGGTCGTTGTCCTCTACGCCTTGACGAATCCCCAGCACACGCCGTGGCGCGTGCCATGCATCGTGCTGAACGAGGACGTGCCGTGCCGCAACTGCCTGAAGAGCGTCTGCCCTGAGCGCCATCACGCATGCCTCATGAACGTGCCCGCCGAGGCGGTGGCGGATGCCACCTTGCGGCTGATGCAGGTGCCCGTCGCAACCGCGGCATGAACACCCTCGCAAGCGCATTCGGGCAGGTCCACCGCATTGCGGTCTTCCGCGCGCTCGTCCTGGGCGACATGCTGTGTGCGGTGCCGGCACTTCGCGCGATCAGGGCGGCGTGGCCGGGGGCGGAGATCACCCTGGTGGGCTTGCCTTGGGCGAAGCAATGGGTCGAGCGCAGTGCGCAGGTGGACCGCTTCATCGAGTTCCCCGGATTTCCCGGGCTGCCGGAGCGCGAGGCCGATGCGCTCGCATGGCCGGCCTTCCTGCATGAAGTGCAGTCCCGTCGATTCGATCTCGCCCTGCAGCTGCACGGCAGCGGCACGCTCACCAACCCGCTCGTCGCCTTGTTCAACGCGCGGCATGTTGCCGGGTTTGCGGGAGATGGCGCGTGGGCTGCGGAGCGCGCGACCCACTGTGGCTGGCCGGAGTCGGGCGACGAGATCGAACGCCTCCTTCGCCTCACGGACCACCTGGGCCTTGCGCGCCAGGGGACCCACCTCGAGTTTCCCGTGCAAGCGTCGGACGATGCGTCCCTGCACGAGGCCTGGCCTGATGTGAATGCGGCCGAATCCATCGTGTGCGTGCATGCCGGGGCGCAACTGCCGTCCCGCCGTTGGCCGCCCGAGCGGTTCGCCGCGGTGGCCGACAGCCTTGCGGCGGCGGGCCACACGGTGGTCCTGACCGGCACACAGGCTGAAACCGGCCTGGTCGGGCAGGTGGCTTCGGCGATGCGTCACCCGTCGGTGAACCTCGCCGGTCGAACGTCGCTCTGGTCGCTCGGGGCCCTGCTGCAGCGTTGCCGCCTGCTGGTGTGCAATGACACCGGCGTGTCCCACGTGTCCGCAGCGCTGGGCACGCCCAGCGTGGTGGTGAGCCTGGGCGCGGACGTGTCCCGCTGGGCACCTCGGGACGGTGCCCGTCACCGCGTGCTGTGGCAAGCCATGAGCTGCCGGCCCTGTGCCCACGTCATCTGCCCGATCGGGCACGGCTGTGCCACGGCGATCGCACCGCAGCAGGTCGTGAGAGTCGCGGAGGAACTGCTGGAAGCGACCGTCGCTTGACGGTATGCCGCTTGCCGATTCGGGGCACACCGAAAAGGAGACCCTATGTCCGACAGCAGTCCGATCGCACGTTCTCTGCGCATTGCCGTGATTGGCACCGGCTATGTCGGCCTGGTGAGTGCTGCGTGCCTTGCGCACATCGGGCATCACGTCACCGCGGTCGACTCCGACGCCGGCAAGGTGCACGCGCTGCAGCGCGGCGCCATCCCGATCTACGAGGCGGGGCTGCAGCCCTTAGTGGCCGCGCAGGCACGCGACGGTCGGCTGTCGTTCACCGATTCCACGGCCGACGCGGTGCACGGCGCTGACCTGGTCTTCATCGCCGTCGGCACACCGCCGGACGCCCACGGCGCTGCTGACCTGCGTGCGCTGATGCAAGCCGTCGAGGACATCGCGGTGTCGATCGTTCATCCGCTGGCCGTTGTCATCAAGTCGACCGTCCCGGTGGGAACGAGCGATGCGGCCCGGGCGGCGCTGCGTGGCGCGCTCGCACGTCGCGGCATCGATTGGGAAGTGCCGGTGCTGAGCAATCCGGAGTTCCTTCGCGAGGGAACCGCCACCGAGGACTTCCTTAATCCCGCCCGCATCCTGATCGGCGCCCGCACCGCGCAGGAGGCAGGCGTGTTGAAGCAGGTCTATGAGCCGCTGACGCGGCGCGGCGTGCCGCTGCTCGTCATGTCACCGCGCAGCGCCGAACTCAGCAAGTACGCGGCGAACACCATGCTGGCTGCGCGGATCAGCTTCATCAACGAGATTGCCGACATCGCGCAGGCCACGGGCGCCGACATCGAGGAGGTGCGCGAAGGCCTGGGCAGTGACCCGCGCATCGGCCCGGCCTTCCTGAAGGCCGGCATCGGCTACGGCGGCTCGTGCTTCCCCAAGGACGTGAGTTCTCTGCGACATGCGGCCCGCGGCCTGGGCGTTCCGACCGACGTGCTCGCGGCCGTGGAACGCGTGAACGAGCGGCACCGACACTGGCCGGTGGAACGGCTCGCGCAGGCCTACGGCGGCCGGGCGGCCTTGCGCGGCCTGCGTGTGGCGGTGTGGGGCCTGGCGTTCAAGCCCGGAACGGACGATCTTCGCGAAGCCGCCAGCCTCGTCGTGTTGCGCGAGCTCATCGACGCAGGCGCGACGGTCGCGGCCTACGATCCCGTCGCCATGCGCAACGCCGTGGCCGCGGTGCCCGCCCATGCCCGGTTGGAGTGGCGGGCCAGTGCGGCCGATGCGCTGACCGATGCGAACGTGCTCGTGCTGTTGACCGAATGGCGGGAGTTCATCGACTTCCCGCCGGAGCGGGTGGCCGAGCAACTGAAGGACGCGCTCGTGATCGACGGCCGCAACGCACTGCCGACCGCGCGCTGGGAGGCGGCCGGCCTGCAGGTGCACCAGGTGGGCCGCCCGGTGGGCGACGCCCACCCGAGCGTGCCGGTCATGCCGTGGCGCGACGCCGGCGATCCACGGGCTCGACCCGCAGCTGCTGCCGGTACTTCGTGACGGTGCGGCGGGCCAGCACCAGGCCCTGCTGGGCCAGCATGCGAGCGATCTGAGCGTCTGAGAGAGGCGCTTCCGGACGCTCCGTCTCGATCATCTCGGCCACCAGGCCCCGGATGGCCGTGCCGGAGAACTCCGCACCGCTGCTGGCCTTCATCGCCCGCGAGAAGAAGTACTTCAACTCGAAGACACCGTGGCGCGTGGCCATGTACTTGTTGTTGGTCACCCGAGACACGGTGGATTCGTGGATGCCGACCTCATCGGCGATCTCGCGCAGCGAGAGCGGCTTCATGGCCATCATCCCGTACTCGAAGAACGCGCCCTGGCGCCGCACGATGGCCTGGGCCACGTCGAGGATGGTGGAGAAGCGCTGCTGCACGTTGCGCACCGCCCAGCGGGCGTCGCGCAGGTGGCCGGCCAGTTCGCCGTCGTGCCCTTCGCGGTGGCGCTGGAACATGTCCGCGTACATCTGGTTCAACTTCACCCGCGGGAAGACGGTGGGGTTGAGCGAGGCCACCCACTTGCCGCGGACCTTTTTGACGATGACATCCGGAGTGACGTACTGGATCTGCGCGCCTCCGAAGCGCCAGCCCGGATGCGGGTCGCAGCGCCGGATGCGGTCGCAGACCTGCTGCACTTCGTCGACCGGCAGTCCGAGCTTGCGCGACAGGCCCGAGGCATCGCGCGACGCGGCCAGCGTGTCGAGGTGACCGGTGATGATGCGACGGGCCAGTTCGGCCTGTTCGGGCGGCACGATCTCAGGCACCTGCAACAGGAGGCATTCCTCGACGCTGCGGGCGGCGATGCCGGCGGGCTCGAGCGCCTGCACGCGCCGCAGCGCGATGCGCATTTCCTCTGTCGATGCCGGGGGATGGAGTTCGGCAAGCGAGGCCAGTTCGGCAAGATCGGTGCGAAGGTAGCCGTCGTCGTCCAGGGACTCGACAATAGCCTTGGCGAGCACCCGATCACGCAAGGGGAGCGGCATGACGTTGAGCTGCCCGTGCAGGTGGTCGGCGAGGGACGATTGCGCGGCGATCAGGTTGGTGGCGTCGCTGTCGCCGCCTTCGCCGTTGACGCGGTTGATGCTGCTGCCGCGGGCGTCGGCCTGCCAAACGTCGCGATCGCTGTCGCCATCGGTGTCCGGGCTGGTGGCGGCCGCTGCGATGGGCGTTTCGTCGGCAGACGGCGTCTCGGCGTCGTTCGCTTCGAGAAACGGGTTGGAATCGAGCATGGCATGCAGTTCCTGCATGAACTCGAGCGACGAGAGCTGGAGCAGCCGCACCGCCTGCTGAAGGCGAGGCGACAGCTTCTGGGTTTGGTGTTGTTCGATGCGTGCGTACAGGGCGTTCATGGCTTCCTCGGAGCATGGGATGGCTTCGGGTCGCGAGTGGAGTTGCAATGCCCGTGCCGCCGGGCCCGGATGCTGCTATTCCCTGGGCAACAGTCGCGAACAGGCCGCTTTGGCGGCAGTTCGTGCCGAGATTGAGAACGCTTTTTGCCGCAATCCGTTCTGGCGCCGAGCCAGCGGACACCCAAAGGGAGATCCGATGTTCAATGGGGAAGGGAAGTTCGGGCGCTGGTGGCCGTCGTGGCCTACGGCGTCGCTGCGCACCTACCTCGTGCTGCTGCTCCTGCTGGCCACGGTACCGATCGCCGTGCTGATGTGCTACCAGATCTTCGGCAACGTCGCGGCGCAGGAGTCGCGCATGAAGGAGGAGCTCCGGCGCAACGCAAACTCTCTCGCGCAGACGGTCGAACGCGAGATCGCCTCGTCGATGGATGCGCTCGCCATCCTTGCCCAGAGCGACTCCCTGCAGCGGGGCGACGTCGTCCAGTTCGAGCACTTCCTGAATCACAGCCCCGTGCTGCGGTCCAGCTGGAGCAGCGCCTTCCTGCTCGACGCGCGCGACCGGGGCAGGGTGCTCTTCAACACCTCGCGCCTGCGCGTGTCCGCGGCTCGCGGGCCCGGCAGCAGCGAGGTGCAGCAGATGCTCGCCGCCCAGCGTCCGATCGTCTCCAACCTCGTTGTCGACGGGCAGCATTCACGCTATGCCACGGTGGTGGCGGTCCCCGTCCATGTCGACTCGGAGTTCCGGTACATGCTCGGCGTCTGGATTCCCGTTTCCGTCTGGCAGGACCTCATCCAGCAGGCGGGGCCGCCGGTGGACGGCTTCAACACGGTCTTCGACGCCCGCAACGTCGTCATCGCCCGCACCCTGCAGCCCGAGCGGTTCGTCGGGGTGCCGCTGCCGGACCAGGCGGTGGAGCTCTTGAACGTGAGCGCGCAGGGCACCCAGCTGACCGACCTCCTCGGCGGCGGCTCCACCTACACCGCCTGGCAGCGCATTCCGCGGCTGGGGTGGGGCGTCTCGGTCGGCATTCCGTCGAAGCCGGTGAGGGCGGCGCAGCGCCAGGCGATGGCGGCCGCGCTCGCCACGGCCGGCGGCTGCCTCTTGCTGGGGGTCGTGCTGGCGCTCTTCATTGCCCGCCGCGTGACCGGGCCGCTGCATGCCTTGGCAACGCCCGGCGCCGCGCCGCCCACCTCTCGCATTCACGTGCGGGAGATCTCCGGCCTGCGGGACGCCCTGTTGAGCGCCCGTGCCCAGGACCAGACGGCCCGCGAGGGGCTGCAGCGCAAGGCCGACGAGTTCGAGACGCTGTTCAACAGCAGCCCGATCGGCCTCGCGTTCGCCCAGGACCGCGATTGCGCCGTCGTGCTGCACAACCCGGCCATGCTGGAATTGCTGGGGCGAAGCGATGCGCCCGGCG
This sequence comes from Rhizobacter sp. LjRoot28, assembly GCF_964253025.1. Taxonomy (NCBI): domain Bacteria; kingdom Pseudomonadati; phylum Pseudomonadota; class Betaproteobacteria; order Burkholderiales; family Sphaerotilaceae; genus Rhizobacter; species Rhizobacter sp. LjRoot28. Next base: position 2,198,230 of record NZ_CAXUQC020000001.1, on the reverse strand, counting down.
CGGCTGAACGAACCGTGCTGCACCGCGGCGAGCCGGTACCTGTCGAACGCCAACCGTTGCAGCGTGCCGCTGCCACCGGCGAGGCGGTCGGTCCGGTGGAGCTGGAGCTTGCGAGCCCCGGCCGGCCCTCGGTGTTCGTGATCGCCAACGCGGCGCCGCTGCGCACGCCGGGTGGCCAGCCGCGCGGCGCCATCGGTGCGGTGGTCGACATCAGCGCCCGCAAGCAGGCGGAGCAGTCGCGGGCGGCGCTGATGAAGCTGGAACAGTCGGCCCGGCTCGAGGCGGAGGCGGCCAACCGGGCCAAGGATGAATTTCTCGCCATGCTGGGCCACGAACTTCGCAATCCCCTCAGTGCAATGGCCTCGGCCGTGGAGGTGCTCGAGCGGGTGGATGCGGACGAGGAACTCGCCGCCACGGCGCGCACCGTGATCTCGCGCCAGACCGGCCATCTGGCCCACATGATGGACGACCTGCTCGACGTGGCGCGCGTCATCTCGGGGAAGGTGCTGCTGTCGCGTCAGAGTGTCAACCTCGGCAACCTGGTGCAGCGGGTGGCCGACACCCTGCGCGTCACCGGCGAGGGCAACCAGCACAGCATCACCGTGACGCCGGGCGACGCCTGGATCGACGCCGACCCCACCCGCATCGAGCAGGTCATCAACAACCTCCTCACCAATGCGATCAAGTACACCCCGCCGGGCGGTCGCATCACCCTGACCGTTGAGGATGACGGCCCGGACGCCGTGCTTCGGGTGGTGGACACCGGACTCGGCATTCCGCCCTCGCTGCTGCCACGGATCTTCGAATTGTTCGTGCAGGGCGAACGGACACTGGATCGTCGGGCGGGCGGGCTGGGGCTGGGCCTGACCCTCGTGCGCCGCCTGGTCGAGCTTCATGATGGCACGGTGACGGCGACGAGTTCCCCGGAAGGCAGCGCATTCGAGGTTCGCCTGCGCCGCATCGAGGCACCTCCGCCCGAGATCGTCCGACCCGCCTCGCCGAGCGCCAGACCGATGCGGGTGCTCGTCGTCGAAGACAACGCCGATGCCTTGACCGCGCTGCGGTCGATGCTCGAGCTCGACGGCCATCGGGTGGCGGCAGCGGTGGACGGCGAGGCCGGCCTCAATTCGCTGCTCAGTGAAAGGCCTGACGTGGCCGTGGTGGACATCGGCTTGCCGATCCTCGACGGCTATGCCCTGGCGAAGCGCGCCCGCGCTGCAGGCTATCCCGGGCGCCTGATTGCTTTGTCGGGTTACGGACAAGGAAGCGATGTCCGGCGCGCGCTGGTCGCCGGCTTCGACGCTCATCTGGTGAAGCCGGTCGTGCCGTCGCAGCTGAAGCAACTCCTGCACACGTCATGAAGCGCCATAAGACGTTTCGTCATTAGGGATATTTCGTTGACAGGGATATGAAAGCCCTGCGGTTGGTGTTCCCTATCCCTTCCTCTAAAGTTGTTTCAAACCGAACTGTTGTCCATGAACCACGTATTGATCGTCGAGGACGATGCCGACTCCGCGCGCATGATGGCTGCCTTGATCGGCACCATGGGGCCCTTCACCGTTGCAACGGCGGGCTCCCTGCGCGATGCGCGCCGGCAGATGTCACTGCAGCGGCCCGACCTCGTGCTGCTTGACCTGCGGCTGCCGGACGGCAGCGGCATGGCCCTGTTCGACAATCCCGAACTGACGGCCAACGCCCAGGTGGTGCTCATCACGGGCCACGCCAGCCTCGACACCTCCATCCAGGCGCTGCGCCTGGGCGCCACCGACTACCTCATCAAGCCGGTGACGGCCGCGCAGCTCGAGGGCATCCTGTCGCGCCTGATGAAGCCGGACGCGCTTCAGGCCGAGCTTTCCCAGATGAAGGAAGAGCTCGAGCAAGAGGGCCACTTCGGCGGCATCTGGGGCCGCTCCGACGAGATGCGGCGCATCTATGAGCAGCTGGCCCGGGTCTCCGGCACGGCCGCCACGGTGTTCATCACGGGCGAAAGCGGAACGGGCAAGGAAGTCGTGGCGCAGACGGTGCACGACCTGAGCCGCCGCCGCCACAACCCGTTCCTGGCGGTGAACTGCGGGGCCGTGTCGCCCAACCTGATCGAGAGCGAGATCTTCGGCCACGAGAAGGGCAGCTTCACCGGTGCCGAGCGCCAGCATCAGGGATTCTTCGAGCGCGCCCACGGCGGCACGCTGTTCCTCGACGAGATCACCGAGATGCCGCAGGAGCTGCAGGTGAAGCTGCTGCGCGTGCTGGAGACCGGCACCTTCGCGCGCGTGGGCTCCGTCGAGAGCCAGCAGGCTGATGTGCGGGTCATCGCAGCCACCAACCGATCACCGCTCGAGGCCGTCGCCAGCGGCAGGTTGCGTGAAGACCTGCTCTACCGGCTCAACGTCTTCCCGATCGAACTGCCTCCCTTGCGAGAGCGACCGAGCGACATCCCGCTGCTTGCGCAGCACTTCCTGAACGACATCGCCCGCCGCGAAGGCGAGGTGAAGCGCTTCGCGCCGGAAGCCATCGAGCAGCTGGTGGCCTACCGCTGGCCGGGCAACGTGCGAGAGTTGCGCAACGTCGTGCAGCGGGTCTACGTCATGACCGCCGGGCCGACGATCACCGACGAGTGGCTGCCGCGCAATCCGCCCGCGAGTGAGGAGGCCGCCGCCGACCCCGAGATCTCGCTGAAGCTCGGCACCTCCATGGCCGAGGCCGAGCGAAAGCTCATCCTGGCGACCATGGAGCACTTCGACAACCACAAGGAGCGAGCGGCCGCGGCGTTGGGCGTCAGCCTGAAGACGCTCTACAACCGGCTGAAGCTCTATGCGGGTGACGCCGGAGACGGCGAAGCGCCAGCCGACCAGGAGCGTGAGACGTCCACGCGCTAGCCGCCAGGCGCGCAAGGGCGGCCGCAAAGGGGTTGGCTGCCGGCCCTGGCGCGCTCGATCACCGCAACAGCCACGACACGGCCACGCGAAGCTAGCGGTCTTCCCCGGTGCACAGGCGGTGCATCGCGGCCGGAATCTCGTCGCTCAACTCGCGTGCCAGGAAGCCAAGACGGCCATGGCGTGCCGTCAGGCGTTCGCCCGCGAGCGCATGAAGGCGCACCGCCCACAACGCCGCGTCAAGCGGGGCGATCCCCCGTGCGGCGAGCCCCACCATGAGCCCCGCGAGGGTGTCTCCCGAACCCGAGGTGGCCAGCCCGACGTCTCCGCCGTCGTGTTGCCAACACGGTTCATCGGGAAAGGCGATGCAGGTGGTCGCCCCCTTCAGCACCACGCCGGCTTGCCAGCGCTGCGCGTACTCCGAGGCGAGCGCCTGCGCGTTGGCAAGCACATCGGGTTTGGCTTGACCGGTGAGGTGTGCCATTTCACCGGCGTGCGGGGTGACCGTCACCGGGCCACGCGGCCTCGTGCCGAGGCTCAACACCGTCATCGCTTGCGCGTCCAGGATGAGGGGGCAACTGAAGCGTTCCATCAGCGACTGCGTGAAGGCGACGGTCGCGTCCTCGTCCATCAGTCCGGGGCCCACCACGCAAGCATCGATGCGGGACGCGAGGTCCTCGAGCTGCGAAGCTGCTTCCGTCCCCAAGCCACCGGATGACCGTTCGGCAAGCGCGATCACCCGCGCCTCCGGCATGGCGATGGCAATGGCCATGGACACGCTGGCCGGGGTGGCGATCGTCAACCGGCCGGCGCCGGCACGGAGGGCTGCCGTGGCGGTCAGCAGTGCCGCTCCGGGCACTTCTCGGCTGCCGGCGATCACCAGTACATTGCCGCGCCCTTCCTTGTCGGCGTCCGCTTCAGGCTCGGTCATGCCGCGTTGGCGCAACACCTCGTCGGTGAGCAATCGGCGTCCGCCCCCGGATGCGGCGTTCATGGCTTCGGCGCCACGGGCTGGTCGGGCGCCGCCGTCACCGGCATGTCGGCGTCGCGCAGGGGCGCAAGGAAGTTGACGAGGCGAAGTGCGAGGCCTGGCCCCTCCAGCCGGTCGGATTCGAGGTGGTAGGAGGTGACCGCGCAGTTCGGCACGTCACCCTGGCGATCGATCTCCAGGATGCGCTGTTCATCCATTTGTTCGAGAAGGTAGCGCAGGCAGTTCACGATGACCTGATGGGCGACGATGAGCACCCGCCGTTCCGCATACTCGCGGGTGACCATCTCCAGGAGGCTGCGCAGGCGGAGAATCACGTCACACCAGCTCTCGCCGCCCGGCGGACGGAAGTAGAACTTTCCCACGTGCTGTCGCTGGGCCGCCAGTTCGGGATGACGCAGTTCGATGCCATGCTTGGTAAGCCGGTCCAGGATGCCGAATTCCTTTTCGCGCAGCCGTTCGTCGAAGCGCAGCATCGGGGCGGGCCGGCCGGTTCGCTCGACCACCAGACGGGCGGTCTCGGCGGCTCGAACATACGGAGACGCCAGCACGACTTCAGGCTGCTCGTCCGGGTCCAGGCGCCCGAACCAATCGCCCAGCGCAATGGACTGCTCCACGCCGAGCTCGGACAACGGTGTGTCGATATCCCGAAATGCAATGTCGATCACCGGATGGCCGTGGGCCTCGGCCAGGTCGCGGGCCACATTGCCGGCGCTTTGTCCGTGTCGAACGATCCACAGGGTGCGTGGCCAGGGGGACGAAGGCGTAGGCACGGGCGGCGCTCCAGGTGATGAACCAGTCGACACCGTAGCCGTCGGCGCAAGCGCCGGCCAGCGGCCTGCAGCGCTCGTCAACGTAGGATTCGGACGACAGGCCGCTGACCCGGTTCGATGCGGCCCGCGCGGCCCGGACACCGCGTCGGTTCCAAATCGGCGCGCAGTCTGGAGCGCGCCCAGGCTCTCAGGCGCGCAGGGCCTCCAGCGCAGGGTGGCTGCTGGCCTCGTCTTCCCCTGGCGGTGAGGGCTCGGCACGCGGATCGGGCACGGGTCCCATGGCCGGCCGGACGGAGAACGCCGAGGCCGACGGCAGCAGCGGGTCCCCATCGCCCTCGCTTGCGAGCGAGTCCTCTTTCAACGCGGGGCGCGACGAATCTGCCAGCATGCCGTAGCGCTTGAGGCAGGTTCGAAGCGTGTTGCGGGTGATGCCGAGTGCCTTTGCCGCACGCACCTGGTTCTCGCTCGACTCCCGGAACGCCGTCCGGACCAGCGCCTCATTGACGGCATGAAACAGGTTGGCGTCGCCGGCGTCGAGCAGCCGCTTCACTGCATCCTCCAGCGCGGCATAGGGTGCCTCAGGTGCAGGCGTCTCCCTCGGAGAGCCATCGGGCCTGCCGTTCGCGAAGGACGAGACCGGGTCGTGCACGGGGGGTGTTGCCGACGTGCCGACGAGACGAAGGTCACTCGCCCGAACGAAGCCGTCGCGGCAGACCACCAGACCGAAATGGATGACGTTCTCCAGCTCACGGATGTTTCCTGGCCAAGGGTAGGCGAGCAAGGCGGCCTCGGCGTCCGAGGCGAGCGACACATGGGACAACCCCAACCGCGGTGCATAGACGCCCACGAAGTGCCGTGCCAGCGGCAGGATGTCACCGGGGCGTTCCCGCAGCGGGGGCAGCGCCACCGGTGCCACGTTCAAACGGTAGTAGAGGTCGGCTCGGAAGCGCTGCGCCTCCACGGCCTGCCGCAGGTCCACGTTGGTGGCGGCGACAAGTCGCACGTCCAGGGCCACGGGTTTGCGCGAGCCGAGCCGCACCACCTGGCGCTCCTGCAGCACGCGCAGCAACTTGACCTGCAACGCCAGGGGCAGGTCGCCGATCTCGTCGAGGAACAAGGTGCCCCCGTTCGCGGCCTCGAACCAACCGGCGCGGGAATGCGATGCGCCGGTGAACGCGCCCGACTCATGGCCGAAGAGCTCTGCGTCGATGAGCGTTTCGCTGAACGCCCCGCAGTTCACTGCCACGAACGGACCTCTCCGCTCGCTGCGGGCGTGCAGGTGCCTTGCGATGAGCTCCTTGCCCGTGCCGGTCTCTCCGATCACCAGCACCGACGCCTCGCTGCGGGCAATGCGTTCGACGTGCTCGAGCAGCGCAACCGAGCGGGGATCGTGGAAGAGCAGGGCCTTGGCCCGGATCGACAGGATGCTGCCCTCGCCGGGCGGCAAGGTCAGCACCGGTTCGGCGGAGAAGGGGGCGAACGACTGCATGCCGCGGCGCCGTCAGAGCGTGGCGATCGACACCTCGGTCGACTTGACCAAGGCGACGACCTCGCGACCTACCCGAAGCTCCAGTTCCTTGACCGAGCGCGTGGTGATGACGGAGGTGACGATCAGTCCGGCCGGCGTCTCGACGTCCACCTCGGAGACGACCGGGCCCTCAATGATCTCCTTGACCTTGCCGCGGAACTGGTTGCGGACGTTGATGGCGCTGATTGTCATGAGGACGCTTCCTGAAGATTGTGGAGGGTGAACAACTGCTTGGACTGCTCGGGAGCCACGATAGACAGCTGCACTCGGCCCACCAACGAACGATTCCGAATATTGGTAGTCGGCGCTGATGTCCGGGAGGGCTGCGTCCCCGTGGCTGGCGGCTGAGCAACCACCGCGGTACGGCGCGCACTGCGGCGCCGACGACGACTCGGCCGTCTTGAGGCCACAGCGCAGCGGGCGAGTCGCCGCCAACGGTCTGGCCAAGGAGGGGATGCGGCGAGCTGCGAGCTGAATCCACGCCCCCAGGCATCGCCGTCGTCAGGATGCCGCCAGGCCGACCGCGTCAGGCTCAACGCAGGCCGATGCCGTGCCGGGCCAGGGCTTCGACCAGTCGGTCCCGTCCTTTGAGTCGTTCAGGTCCTGCCAGTCGCGCGAGCGAATGGCTGCTCCAGTCGGTCGGGGTCATTCCCTGCGATCGGTAGAAGTCGCCCATCGTTTCATCGTAGGAGGCCACCGGCACATCCGGCGTTGCGGCCGGAAACCGCTCGCGCGACAGCACGGCCGCCTGGGGCAACCGGGGTTTGACGGCCGCTGGTCGTGCCGGGTCAGGATGGCCCACGCACAGGCCCACCACCGCAAATGCGCCAGGCAGCAGGCCCAGCTCCTCGGCCACCTCGACGCTGCGATTGCGGATCGCGCCCAGATAGCAGGTGCCGAGGCCCAGTGACTCCGCCGCGGTGACGGCATTCTGCGCAGCCAGCACGGCATCGATCACCGCCATCAGGAAGGTGTCAAGGTACGCCGCGCCGTCCAATGGCACGCCGCGGTCATCGGCCAGCGCCTGCAAGCGAGCCAGGTCGGCGATCCAGATCAGCACGAGCGGTGCGTCGCGCACCTGCGCTTGATCGCCGACCAGCCCGGCGAGTCGCAGCCTGCGATCGACATCCTCCACGGCCACCACACTCCAGACTTGCAGGTTCGACGACGAAGGCGCCGACTGTGCTGCAGCGACGAGCCATTCGAGCGTCCCGGGATCGACGGGACGCGTCGCGTCGAACCCCCGCACCGAGCGGTGGGCGAGCAGGGTGGCGAGCACGTCGTTGACGCCGCTCGAAGGCAGGGGCGGGCGCGGGGCATCGCGGCCGTAGCGCGCGGCGAGCAGCGGGTGAACAGCATGTCGCTCGGGTGCGTTCATCGCGTTCACCAGGAGAATTGCCAGCTGCCGATGTCAGGCCGCGGCGGCGCGGCCGAAACCAGTGCGGGGCGCGGCGACTCGCCGAACTCGCTCAGGACATCGTCCTTGATGGCGGCGAAGTCGGGCGCACCCCGGTCGCGCGAGCGCGGTAGCGGCACGTCGACGATGCGCTTGATGCGCCCCGGGCGCGGTTGCATCACGATCACCCGGTCGCCCAGGTAGACGGCCTCTTCCACGTCGTGCGTCACGAGAATGGCCGTGATGCCCTCGGCGCGCCAGATGCGCTCCAGCTCGGTCTGCAGATGACCGCGGGTGAGTGCGTCGAGCGCGCCGAACGGCTCGTCGAGCAGCAGCACCTCCGGCCGGTTGACGAGCGCCCGCGCGATCGCCACGCGCTGAGACATGCCACCGGACAACTGGTGCGGGTAGGCGGTCTCGAAGCCCTTGAGACCCACCAGGTCGATGTGTTCCTGCACGGTGCGGGCCTTGGCGGCCTCGGTGCCCGAGGCGTTCAGCAAGCCGATGGCCACGTTCTGCTGCACGTTCAGCCAGGGGAAGAGACGATGCTCCTGGAACACGATGCCGCGGTCCAGGCTCGTGCCCACGACCCGCTTGCCGTCGAGCAGGATTTCGCCGCGGTAGTCGGCTTCCAGGCCGATGACGAGCCGCAGCAGCGTCGACTTGCCGCAGCCGCTGGTGCCGACGATGCTGACGAACTCGCCGGGCTTGATGGTCAGCGAGATGTCCTGCAGGACGGGCAGGGGTTCGCCCTTGACCTGGTACTGCTTGTTCAGGTTCCGGATTTCGAGGGTGCCGGCGTGTGCCATGGGAGGTCCTTGTTCGGAGAGCGGATGTCGTGACTGATGGAGCGGGACGGGACGCAAAGGGATTCAGTACTGCGCGGTCGAGCGGCCGCGCCAGCGCAGCGATCGGGCCTCGATGCGGGACGCAATGAGGTTGAGCACGAAACCCACGAGGCCCACGACCACCACCCCGAGCAGCACCTGATCCATCCAGAAGTGCTCGCGGCCGTCCGTGAGCAGGTTGCCGATGCCCTTGCCCGAGGTGAGCAGGTATTCGGCACCCAGGGTCGCCAGCCACGCATACAGCAGCGCGAGATAGATGCCGGTGAAGATGGATGGCAGCGCCGAACGCAATACGACATGCCGCAGCAGCTGCGTGCGCGAGAACGCGAACACGCGCGCCACTTCGACCAGATCACGCGGCACGCTGCGGATGCCCTCGAAGGTGTTGAGCATCACGGGGAAGAACGCTGCCAGGGACAGGAAGGCGATCTTGGCCGGGTCCCCGAGCCCGAACCAGACGGAGATGAGCGGGATCCAGGCCAGCAGCGACACCTGCTTGACCGTGTGCAGCGTCGGGCCGACCAGGCGTTCGAACAGCCGCGACAGGCCCAGCAGCGTGCCGACCGCGAGGCCGGCGAGCGAGCCGATCGCGAAACCTGCAAAGAAGCGGCCCAGGCTCGCCTGCAGCGAGGCGCCGAGGTAGCCTTCGTCGGTCAGGCGCACGGCCGTGTCCCACACCTCGCCGATGGGCACGAAGAGCTGGGTGTCGGTCCAGCCGAAGTGGAAGACGGCCCACCAGGTGGTGAGGAGCACGATGGGCAGCGTGACGCCACGCAGCCAGAGGCGAAGGGTCGGATTCATGGGAGCTCCTCAGAAGGCGTTGCGCCGCCAGCGCAGCAAGTGGGCTTCGGTGACCGCCAGCACCTTGTCGAGGGCGAAGCCGATGGCGCCGACAACCACGACCGCGGCGAGCACCACGTCGAGCTGAAACAACTGGCGGCCATACACGATGAGAAAGCCCAGGCCCTCGCTTGAGGCCAGCAACTCCACCCCCACGAGCGCCAGCCAAGCGTGCGTGAGCGCGTACCGAATCCCGTTCCAGATGGGGGGCAGGGCCGAGGGGAACACCACATGGCGCAGCAGTTGCCAGCGCGTGAACCTGAACACGCGTGACACCTCGAGGAAAGAGGTCGGCACATTGCGCAGGCCGTCGTACGTGTTCATCGTGACGGGGACGAACGCGGCCTTGGAGATCAGGATGATCTTCAGCGCCTCGTCGATGCCGACGATCATCATCAACAGCGGCAGCCACCCGAGCGAGGGCACCTGGGCAAAGAGCCGGAAGGTGGGGTAGAGAAACTCCTTCACGGTCGTTGACAGGCCCATGGACACGCCGAGCAGCAAACCGAGACCGGTGCCCAGCGAGAAGCCGTACATCACCCGGCTGAGGCTGATGAGCAGGTGGTCCTGCAGTTCCCCGGTCGACCACAGGTCGGCGAAGGTGGTGGCCACCACTGCGGGGGCGGGCAGGATCTGCGGCGGGATCAACTCGAACTGCGTGCCCAGTTGCCAGGCGAGCAGGACCGCCAGCGGGAACGGCCAGGCCAGCAGGAGGTCGAGGCCGCGGCGGCGCCAGACCACCTGGCGGGCGCTGGGCGTCCGCGGCTCGGCGGACGCGAGCGTCGCGGGACGGGGCAACGAAGGAACCGCCGCCAACGTGGCAGAGGCCAGCGCGGAAGAAGTGACCGACGATGCGAGCGGGGGCGACGCGAGGGTCGCTGACGAGACGGGAGGTGACACAGGCGTTCTCCGGATCAGACGTTGGCACGGCGCCAATGAAGCGCACGGGCCTGCAGGCGTGCGGCGGTGCGGTTGAGCACGGTGCCGACGAGACCGATGGCCAGCATGCCGACCACGATCAGTTCGACGTTGAAGGCGGCGCGTCCCTTGATGACGATGTTGCCCAGGCCGTGCCCCCAGTTGGCCAGCAGGAACTCGCTGCCGATGGTGGCGACCCACGCATAGACGAGGCCGAGCGTGAGGCCGCTGGCGATCTGCGGAGATGCAGCCGGGAGCACCAGTCGGAAGACGCGCTGCCACCGGTTGAAGCCGAACACGCGCGCGACCTCGGCCTGGGCCAGCGTGATGCCGCGAACGCCCTCGAAGGTGCCGAGAGCCACGGGGTACAGAGCGGACAGCGCGATGAAGACCAGCTTGCTCCCCTCTCCATAGCCAAGCCAGCTCGACAGCAGCGGCAGCCAGGCGAACAGCGAGACCTGGCGCAGCGCGTGGAAGGTCGGGCCGATCAAATGGTCGGCCCAGCGCGACATGCCGAGCAAGGTGCCGAGCGCCACGCCGGCCGAGGCGCCGATCACGAAGCCCGACAGGTCGCGCGCCACGCTGTACAGCACGCCGAGCTGGAACTGCGGGTCGGTCAGGGTGCGCCAAGCCGTGCGAAGCACCCCGGCCGGGGGCACGATGAGGCGGGTATCCACCCAATGGAAGGCCGTGGCCACCGTCCAGGCGGCCAGCAGGAGCAGCGGCAGCACCAGGCCGCGCCAGTCGAAGCTGCGGGAGGAGTTCATGGCCGTCCTCTCAGAATGCGGTACGTCGCCAGCCGAGCATGGACGCCTCGGCCCACCGCAGCAACAGGTCGAGGCCCACGCCCACGGCGCCGATCACCACCATGCCGACCACCACCAGGTCGAGCTGGCCGAGCTGGCGGCCCCACACCATCAGGTAGCCGATGCCTTCGCTCGAGGCCAACAGCTCCACGAAGACGAGCGTCAACCACGCCTGCATCACGGCCTGGCGCAGCCCGTTGAAGAGGCTCGGTGCGGCCGACGGCAGCACGACCCGGCGTACCACCTGCGGCAGGCTGAAGCGGTACACCGCGGCCACTTCGAGCTGGGTGTGCGGGATGTTGGCGATGCCGTGCAGTGTGTTGATGGCCACTGGAACGACCACCGCGATGGAGATGGCCGTCACCTTGAGCGCCTCGTCGATGCCGGCAAGGATGATCAGCAGCGGAATCCACCCCAGCACCGGGAACTGCGAGACCACGTCGAAGGTCGGAAAGAGGTACGCCCGAAGGGTCCGTGACAGGCCCATGCCGAAGCCCAGGGCGAGGCCCGCGCTGCCCCCGATGAGCAGGCTCCATCCCACGCGGCCTGCGCTGATGAGCAGGTGGTCCAGGAGCTCGCCGGTCGCCCACAGCTCCTGCAGCGACTGCCAGACAAGCGCTGGCGGCGGCAGGATCTGTTCGGGCATCCACTGGCGATGGACCGCGGTCAACCACAGCGCCAGGAGCGCAGCAGGCAGCAACAGGCCGGCCGCGGCGACCGCGAGGTATCGCACCACGTTGGCGAGCGCGGGCCCCTGAAGGCGCCGCGGTGCCACGGCAATGGCAGAGGGTGACGTGGTCGCGTGCATGGCGTCAGGCGAGCTTGCGGCCGGGGACCTTGACCTTGCCGTCGGCGTCCTGCTGAGGCCAGTAGTCCTCCAGCTGGAGCTCCTTCAAGGCCTGCTGCAGGTACTTGGGCTCGAGCCAGCCGTCGATCGACACCTCGCGCCGCACCAGCCGGTACTTCTTCACTTCCTCCACCGACCGCTGGAGGCTGGCCGCGTAGTAGTCGTCCAGCAGCGGGTTGATGCGCGTGCGCAGATCCCGCGTGCGGTCCCAGGCGACCTTGTAGTCGATGTAGGGCGTGCCCGACGTCGCCCACAGCTGGTACTGGCGTTCGCGGTTGGCCTCCTGGGTGCTCCAGTGGGCCACCTTCACCAGCCGCGTGACCAGGCGCTGCACCAGGGGAGCGTAGCGTTGCTCGAAGGCCTCGCTGACCCAGATGGTGCCGGGGCGGGTGATGTACGGATCGTCGAGAACCTCGTGGATGCGCCGCGCCACGCCGCGGGCCTCCAGGTCGAACGGAGCGCGCACGGCCCCGTCGATGTCGCCCGTGGACAGCGCGGCGAGCGTCGAGTCGCTGTCCAGGCTGATCACGCGAAAGTCCTTGTCCGTCAGGCCGAACTTGTCGAACCAGCGGTTGAGTGTCAGCTGGCTGGCGGTGCCCTTGAAGGTGGCGATGCGCTTGCCTTTGAGGTCCGTCAGCGTCTTCGCCGAGGATGCCGTCGGCACGACGAAGTAGCTGTCGCCCCCCCGGCTCGATGACGCGATCACCTTGTGCTTGAGGCCGGTCGACTTGCCGACCAGCACCGGCAGGTCGCCGTGCCCGAAGCCGAAGTCGACCAGTCCGTTGGCGAGGGACTCGTTGAGTGCAGGACCGGCCCCGGGGAAGAACTTCCATTCGACCCGGATGCCATCGCCCTTGAACTCCTCGTCGATGGCGCGCAGGTGGTGGGCGTTGGCGGTGTAGGCGCCGCCGCCCAGGGGGCGGCCGCCGGTGCCGGCGTTGGGAAAGCCGATGCGGATCACCGCAGGCTTGTCCTGGGCGAATGCGCGCGTGGCGGCAAGGGGCGAGGTCAGGGTGGCCGCGCCGAGCGCGGTGGTGAAAGTGCGTCGTTTCATGGGGTGCGTCAGAAGCCGTACTGGAATTGGAGTTGGAGGCCGTGCTGCTTGGCGGGGCGGTCCGCGGAGGGGCCGGCCGCGCCGTGGTCGTTCTTCTGCTGCAGGTAGTTCGCCTGCAGCTTGGTCGTTTCCGCGAAGAACGCGTTCAAGCCGATCGTGGTGATGCGGGTCTTGTCACCTGTGACGGTCGAACGGGTGTCGTTGTCGAAAACGTCGTGGCGCACGAAGGCCTGGTACGACTTGGGCCAATAGTCGTCGTACTTGGCCAGCGACTTCTCGCTCGTCAGGAACTGCTCGCCCCAGGTGTAGCCCAGGTTGATGTACTGGCCGCGGGCCTTCTTCCTGAAGGTGGGCGTGGCCTCGCTGGCGGAGGCGGCGGAGGTCGTGAAGGCGTCGTCGTCACCCTGGGCGTACTCGTAGGCGACCGAGTAGGGCAGGTGGGTGTAATTCACGTCGAATCCGGTGCGGCGCGACTTGCCGACGCGCACGACGCCCGCGGTCGTGGTGTTGGCCAGATTGTTGTAGCCCTCGTAGACGGACACCCCGAGCTTGAGCTCGCGCCACCAGCTGTTGTAGTCGGCCGGGAGCGTGAAGGCCACGCGGCCGAGCCAGTCCTTCTTGCCGTTGTTGTCCGACTTGTTGGGCCCCGAGCCGTTGACCACCCCGAATGCGTACTCCACCAGGGCCGAGCGGTAGTTGTTGGTCCAGTCGACATCCACGAAGGCGTCGCCGCGGTAGATGACGCCGATCTGCCGGGTGTTGATGCCACTCAGCGCAGAGGTGAACTGGGCGGAGGTGATGACGGGGCGGATCTCCTCGGTGGTCTGCGCCTCCAGGCCGAAGGGCACCTGCTGCTGGCCCACGGTGATCGCGCCCTTGCGGTCTTCCGGGCCGCCGTTGGTCGGCTCGATGCTGTAGGCGAGGTTGGCGTTCGTGAGGTTGAACTGCGAGCCGTTTCCGGAGGAGGCGCCGAGGGTGCGGGTGGCACTCGTGGTGGACGTGGGGCTGCCGGCGAAGTTGCTGCCGGTGGCGAAGCCGAGCTGGTACGTGAGGTTCTTCCCCTCGGCGTAGTCACGGTACAGGTTGCCGGTGAACGAAAGCGTCACCGAGGGCACATCGAAACTCGTCTGACGGCCGGTTGCCACGGCCGTGGTATTGCCACCGGTCGCGCCGTTGGCCTGGCCGGCGACAACCGCCGGATTGAACCAGCTGCCGCGGACCTGCACCGTGCCGCCGATCCGCGTGTTGCGTGTGACGCTGGCGCGGTTGCGTTCGGCCGTGCGCGACTGCTCGTACTTGTAGTTCTCCATGTCGGCGCGGATGCCCTGGATGTCGGCCTGCGATGCCGGCGTGGCCGCATCACGCGTGGCCTGGTCGCGCTCCGGGGTCGCCGAGGCGGTGCTGGCCGGCTCCGGCGCAGCGGCCGTGAATGTCGAGGCCGGTGCTGGCGCCGGCGCCTGTGCCGTCACCGGGGGCGTCACCGGGGGCGTCACCGGCTGGGCCGCTGCCGCGGCTTGTGCCTTGGTGAGCTCGGTGAGGGCCTGGAGCTGCTTGCGCAGCTCGTCGATCTCTCTCTTGAGTTGTTTCGCCGATTGGGCGTGGACCGCGGGGCTCGCGACCGCGAGCACGAGGGCGCCTGCCAAGGCTGTTGTTCTGTGAGGGGGCACCGTGAGGACTCCTGGGTTCGGGGTGGGGTTTGACGACCCTGTTTGCAGAACCCGTGCCACGCGAGAACCCAGTGTTTTCGGGGGTTTGCGGCCCGATCGCCCGTTCCGCTGCTGCGTGCGGAACATGTGGCGCCGGGCCGCGTGTTGGTTAGAGAGCAGCATGTCGCGATGCCTGCAGTGGCCGAGCTCAGGCCGCCTTCGCCAACGAATGCGGCGCAGCGTAGCGGTTGGTGGGCAGCGGCAGTCCGAGGTTGCCGCGCAGGGTCGACGCCTCGTACTCGGTGCGGAACAGGCCGCGGCGCCGCAGCACCGGCAACACGAGATCGATGAAGTCGACGAGCCCCGCCGGATAGGTGGGCGCAAGCAGGTTGAAGCCGTCGGCCGCCTCGCTCACGAACCACTCCTCCAGCTGGTCGGCGATGCCTTCAGGCGTTCCATGGATCACGCGATGGCCACGCGCGCCCGCCACCCACTCGTAAAGCTGGCGGATGGTCAGGTTCTCGCGCGCGGCCAGTGCAAGCAGCAGCTTCTGCCGGCTCTTGTTCGCGTTCGTCTCGGGCAGGTCCTGGGGCACGGGCCCGTCGAGGTCGTACGCGCCGAGCACGTCCGGCCCGCCCAGGCTCTGCAGCAGCGACAGTCCGATCTTCGGATCGATCAACGCGCGCAGTTGCTCGATCTTGTCGAGGGCCTCCTGTTCCGTGCGCCCGATCACCGGGTACACGCCGGGGAGGATCTTGATGTGGTCCGGGTCGCGGCCGATGGCGGCGGCGCGCCCCTTCACGTCGCGGTAGAAGGACTGCGCATCGTCGAGCGTCTGCCACGCGGCGAAGATTGCCTCTGCCGTGCGGGCTGCAAGGTCGCGCCCGGGTTCGGAGGCGCCGGCCTGCACGATCACGGGATGGCCCTGCGGTGAGCGTGGCACGGTCAGCGGCCCGCGCACCTTGTAGAACTCGCCCACGTGATCGAGCACGTGGATCTTGTCGGGGTCGGCATAGACGCCGCTCTGCTTGTCGTGGATGAACGCATCGTCCTCGATGCTGTCCCACAGTCCCTTGACCACCTCGACGAACTCGGCTGCGCGGCGATAGCGCTCGCCGTGCTCAGGGTGGGCCTCCAGCCCGAAGTTGTAGGCCGCCTGCGGGTTGCCCGACGTGACCACGTTCCAGCCGGCCCGGCCGCCGCTGATGAGGTCGAGCGAGGCGTACTTGCGCGCCACGTGATAGGGCTCGTTGTACGTGGTGGAGACCGTCGAGATGAAGCCGATGTTCTTCGTCACGGCGGCCAGCGCCGAGTACAGGGTGATCGGCTCGAAGCCACCGCCCTGGCTGGCGCGCCGTCGCACCTCGGGATCCCCGGCGCGCGGCCAGGCGCCATCGCTGTCAGCGGTGAAGATGGCATCGAACTTGGCGGCCTCGGCCAGCTGGGCGAGCTTCTTGAAGTGCTCGAAGTTCGTGCCGCCGTCGGTGGGCGTGTCGGGGTGGCGCCAGGAGGCGGCGTGGTGCCCGGTCGGCGACAGGAAGGCGCCGAGCTTGATTTGGCGTGCAGGTCGTGTCATGTCAGGCAGCCTTCGTTTGACGGGCGACGGTGAACTGGTTCTGCGGGCGGTCGAGGCCGAGGTTCTCGCGCAGCGTCGTTCCTTCGTACGCGGTACGGAACAGGCCGCGGCGCTGCAGCTCTGGCACGACGAGCTCGACGAAGTCCTCGAGCGACTCCGGCAGCACCGGGGGCATCACGTTGAAGCCGTCGGCCGCGCCGTTCTCGAACCACGACTGCATTTCGTCGGCGATCTTTTCCGGCGTGCCGACGACCACCCAGTGACCGCGGGCGCCGGCCAGGTATTCGTACAGCTGGCGCACGGTGAAGCCTTCGCGGCGTGCCAGTTCGATCACCACGTGCTGCCGGCTATTGCGGCCCTTGGGCGGCTCGGGGTAGTAGGGTGGCGGGGCGTCCAGGTTCCAGGTGGTCAGGTCGTCGTCAGGCCAGAAGTGCGCGATCGTGTTGAGCCCGACCGACGGATGGATGAGCTGCTGCAGCGCCGCCCATTTCGCCTGCGCTTCCTCCTCGGTGCGTCCGACCACCGGCGAGATGCCGGGCAGGATCAGCAACTGGTCCGGGCGGCGGCCGTACTTGGCGAGGCGACCCTTGACGTCGCTGTAGAAGGCCTGCGCTTCGGCCAGGCTCGTCCAGGCGGTGAAGATTGCCTCGGCGGTCGCCGCGGCGAGTTCCCGCCCGGGCTCCGAGGAGCCGGCTTGCACGACGACGGGATAGCCCTGCGGCGGCCGCTCCAGGTTTAAGGGGCCGGAGACCTTGAAGTGCTTGCCATGGTGGTTCACCGCATGCAGCTTGGCCGGGTCGAAGTAGACCCCGGTCTCCGGATTGCGGACGAACGCATCGTCCTCGAAGCTGTCCCACAGGCCCTTCACCACGTCGATGAATTCGTGGGCGCGCTCGTAGCGCAGCTCCGGTTCCGGATGGGCGTCGAGGCCGAAGTTGCCGTACACCCGGTCCGACCCCGTGGTGACGACGTTCCAGGCCGCACGGCCCTTGCTGATGTGGTCGAGGGATGCGAACTTGCGCGCGAGCAGGAACGGGTCTTCGTAGGTCGTGGACGCGGTGGCAACGAACCCGATGTGCTTCGTGACGGCCGCCAGGGCCGACCACAGCGTGACCGGCTCGAAATACGAGACGCGGCCCTGGCGGCTGAACGACTCCGCATCCCCGCGGTGGGCCACGCCCGGGGAGTCGGCCACGAACACCTGGTCGAAGAGTCCGCGCTCGGCGAGCTGGGCCACTTCGATGTAGTGGTCGATGTTCACGCCGGAGTCGATCTGCGAGCCGGGGTGCCGCCAGGCGGCGATGTGGTGGCCGGTGGCCATGATGAACGCGCCAAGGCGCAGTTTTCGTTCGCTCATGTGAGTCTCTCTGAATGGGTGGATGCATGGAGCAGGCGCGCTTCACAGCGCAAGCGGTGTGCCAGTGACGGCACGGGCCAAAGCGGCTGTTCCTGCTGCTGGCGCAGCAACCCGCTGGCGAAGATGTTGGGTCGGCGACACCCGGCGCGGTGCCGCCTGCTGCTTCGGCAACCGATCAGAACGGGCAGCCGCGGCCAGACGGGCGCGACCGACGACGCACCCGCTCGCCTGGACCAGAACCCCTGCGTGCGCACAGCGTGGACGGGTTGTCCCGATGTCACCCGATTGCCGGCGGCGGGGTACGGGGTCCGCGCCTGCTCGACGTGAAGTCGCTCGGGCTGACTGCGCAGCAGCGGATCGGCGGCCCTGCTGCGATGGATGTGGCGGAGCATCGCGCTGCGTGGCACGGCAATCGCAAGGCGATGCGTGCGCAATTCGCGCGGCTTTCCCACCAGACGCCCATGAACGCTCGAACCGATCTGCCTCCCGGTCGTGACACCACCCATCCGATCGACCCGCTCTTCACGCGCCGCTGGTCGCCGCGCGCCTTCACCGGGGAGACCATCGATCGCGACACCCTCGACAGCTTCTTCGAGGCCGCGCGCTGGGCACCGTCGGGCTACAACGCCCAACCGTGGCGCTTCGTCTTCGCCCGTCGCGACACGCCGGCATGGAGCCGCGTGTTCGACGCCCTGTCGCCCTACAACCAGGGCTGGGCGGGCCGGGCCTCGGCCCTTGTCGTGGTGCTCTCTCGCACGATGTGGGTCCCGCCGGGCAAGACCGACCTGGTCGCCGTGTCGACGCATTCGTTCGATGCGGGCGCGGCCTGGGCGAGCTTCGCGTTCCAGGCCACGCTGGCCGGGTGGCACACGCACGGCATCGGCGGATTCGACCGCGAACGCCTGCGCAACGACCTCGGTGTGCCCGCGGACCATGCGCTGGAGGCGGTCATCGCGGTGGGTCGGCAGGGCGACAAGTCCATGCTGCCCGAGGCCCTGCAGGCGCGCGAGTCGCCGAGCTTGCGGCGCCCGCTCAGCGAGCTGGTGGCCGAAGGGCGGTTCTCATTTCCCGACTGAGCGGAGAGCCTGCCGCGCCGGCGGCTTGCCGCGACGCCCGCGGCGGTGTCGCGCCGCGGGGCGGGACACCGGCCGGGCCCGGGAGCGGGCGTCCCTCCGCGTCGTAGGCGGTCCAGAAGCCCTCGAGGCCGAGATCCTTCAACGCTGCGTCGACGTATTGCCGGTCGATCCACCCGTTGACGTCGAAGTCCCGGCGGACGAGCCGGAAGCGGTGGGCGTCATCGAGCGCCTGCTGGAGCCGGGTGGTGATGAAGGGATCGTAGAGCGGCGAGGTGCGCACCGCGAGCGGCTCGCCCGCGAGCTCCTCGTTCCAGTGCTTTACCGGCACGCCCGCGCGCGACCAGAGCGAGATCACTTCGTCCCGGTTGGCCGGCTCGGCCGTCCACCGGGCCGCGCGCACGAGGCCGCGCACGACGCGGCGGGTCGCGTCGGGCCGGGCCGTGGCGAAGGCATCGGTGACGGTGATGTGGCTCTGCGAGGTGAAGGTGGGCGCCGAGCGGGTGGAGTAGATCAGGCGCGCCTGCCCCTGGTCGCGGAATTTCAGCACCACAGCCGCGCCGATGAGGGCGTCCAGGTCGCCCGCCAGGAAGGCGGCCTGTGCCGTCGGGGCATCGAGGTTCAGCACTTTGAGGTCGCGTTCCTTCAGGCCATGGGCGGCGAGAATGCGGACCACCGGCAGATGCGAGGCCGTGCCCTTGGTGAAGGCGATGCGCTTGCCCTTGAGATCCTGCACGCGGTGGATCGGCGAATTCGGAGCCACGCCGATGTAGATCGTCGCCCGGCTCGTCGCGGCCATCACGGCGCGCGTGCGCACGCCGTTGGCACGCGTCACGATCGAGGGCAGGTCGCCGTGGAAGGCGAAGTCGAGCTGGCCGTTGCCCATCGCCTCGTTCACCGCCGGGCCGACGCCCTTGAAGAAGATCCACTCCACCTTGACGTCCTGGCCCTTGAACTCCTCCTCGATGAACCGCTTCGCATGGGCCACGCCCGCTGCGCCACCGGCAAAGCCGGGCGGGATGCCGTAGCTCGGCGAGGCGACGCCGAAGCGGATGACGAGCGGTTCGGCCTGCGCCGCGAAGATGGTCAGCAGACCGAGAAAGGCGAGGGTGAGACGGATCATGGCAAGGCGGGCGCGGCGGCGGCAGTGGGGTGGGAGGCGCGTGCGAGCCAGACGGCCAGCAGCAGGTGGACGGGCACGAAAAGCAGGTAGGCGCGCTGGAGCCCGAACGCCTGACCCACGAGCCCGCCGAGGAACGTGCCCAGCAGCGCGCCCATCGGACCGGCAAAGAGGTTCAGCCCGGAGACCTTGCCCTGACCCAGGCGCGCCCCGATGCGCGCGATGCGGGTGAGGGTCACCGTCTGCAGCAGGCCGAGAGCGAAGCCGAGCAGCACCACGCCCGGCCACAGCCAGCGGGCCTCGGGTGCGAGGGCCAGCATCGTGACCCCGACGGTCGCCATCGCGAGGGCGCCCAGGCAGGACCGCGTGCTGCCGACGCGGCGCACCAGCAGGCCGGCCATGAACAGCGTGGCGATGAACACCACCCCATGGCCCGTGACGTACGCCGCCGCCTCACTCGGCGGCCGATGAAACACCTTCAGCGCGATGGCGATGATGAATGTCGCGTTGAAGGCGTTCGTTGCCTGCGCGGCGCAGTCGATCAGGTTCACCTGGCGAAGCTCGCGATCGCGGGTGAGGGTGGCCAGGTCTCGGCCGATGTCGGCAAGACTCGGGCGCCGGCCGCCCCGACCGGGCCGGGCGTAGCGCGCCAGCACGATCGGCGACAGCACGATCGTGAAGGCGAAGCTCGCCGCGATCAACCACCAGGTGCCGGTGAACCCGGCGGCCGCCACGAGGGCCACCGCCAGCCCCGGGCCGACGAGGAACATGCCGGTCATGTGGGTGCCTCGGTACCATCCGGCCTTGTGTTCGCCGAGCGTGCGGATCTGCTCGAAGAACACGCTGTTGAGCGACACGAAGCGCATCGGCATGAAGAACCCGATCGCAGTGACGGCGCCGAGCAGAAAGGCCGGATGCGGCACGAGCGGAATGACGACGTAGATCACGCCTGCCAGCACGCTGCCGATCACGAAGAGCCGCGCCGGACCGTGGTGATCCACGAGGAAACCGACGGGCACGCTCATCGCGAGAGTTCCGAACACCTGGCCGCTGGCGATCAACCCGAGCTGGAATTCGGTCGCGCCGAGGTGCAGCGCATAGAGGGAAGTGACCACCTTGGCTGTGCCCACGCTCGTGCCCATGACGGACGCGAGCACGGCGAACACCAACAGGAAGCGGTTCTCACGGCACCATGTGGCAAAACGGAAGCGAGTGGTTTGCGGCAAGTTCGTCGAAGGCATGTCGGGCCCGGGGCGGGTACCGGGCATGAGCACGGATCGCGCCCGACGCTTGTGCCCGGAACCCGGCGATTCCATGCCGGTGTGGCGACAACGCTGTTGGCTTGCGCGCAGGTCGGTGCCGCGGCTGTTGCGTGCGAAGCAGCAGCGCGCTGCAGGCGCGCGGTGGAACATCGATTGCTCGGCGGCGGCTTCCTTTCCACCGAGAGACCGTCCATGAGCAATGACAAGTGTTCCCGTGCCGAGGCGCTTCGCGCACGCGGCGCCTCGATGAGCGAGATCGCCGCGGTGCTGGAGGTCACGCGCCAGCGTGTTCGCCAGATGCTGGCGGAGGCCCGCGAGGCCCGACTTCGCGCGGCCAGCCCCGATCCGTTCAGCCGCCTCAGTGTGCGCACCGCCAACGGCCTCAAGGCGGAGTTCCTCTATTTGCGCAAGCAACCCTTGACCGTCGACACGGTGGCCCGGGCCTACGAGCAAGGCCGGTTGCGAACGGTCCGCAACATCGGTCGCAAGAGCGTCGAGGAGATCGGCCGGTGGTTGGCCGAGGTTCGTGGCCGGCCCGCGGAGTCTGCGCACGAATCGTGACTGTGCGCGGTTGAACAGGCCGCTGCACGAGTTCCACCACCCGACCGGCGAATGTGTGTCTGGTGAAGCAACGACAGGCCTCGAACGATGGCACACATGATGCGGAGCACGGTTCCCACCCACCGGAGATCCGCTTCATGAACGACCGCCTGAACCGTGTCCAAGCCTCCCCTTCCGCCGCCGTGCGACAGCGCCTGGATCACCCCGTCATCGACACCGACATCCACGTCAACGACTACACGCCTGACGTGGAGGATTACGTCGCCCGCTACGCCGGCGCGCACCTCGTCGATCGCTTGCGCCATGCGAGCGAGGACCGCGCGACGCGTGGTGGCGTGGGCAATGGCAAGACGTGGTACCAACAGACGCCCGAGGAACGTCAGCACTACCGCACCATCCGCTCGCCCTGGTGGGCACGCGTCACGAAGAACACCCTGGACGTCGCGACCTACCACCTGCCCGACCTGTTCGCCGAACGTCAGGCCGAGCAGGGCTCGGACTACTCCGTGCTGTTTCCCAACAACGTGCTCGCGCCGCTCGCCTTGCGTGACCCGGGAGAGCGCGCGGCGCTTCAGCGGGCCTTGAACCACTACCATGCCGACCTCTGGCGCAAGTACTCGGACCGCCTCACACCCGTGGCGGGCATCCCGCTCAACACGCCGCAGGAAGGCATCGAGGCGCTCGAGCATGCAGTGAACGTGCTGGGACTGAAGGCGATCAACATCGCGGGCAGCGTGTCCCGGCCCATTCCGGCGCTGGCCGAGCGGTTTCCGCTCGACAAGTACCCGGAACTCAAGAAGTACATCTCGTACCAGGACTTCTACGGGCTCGACAGCACCTACGACTACGACCCGTTCTGGGCGAAGGTCGTGGAGCTCGGCGTGCCGGTGCTGACGCACTACGGCAGCCAGGGCTGGACGGGTCGCAGTTCGATCTCCAACTACATGCACAACCACATCGGTCACTTCGCCGATGGGTCCGAGGCGTTCGCCAAGGCGCTGTTCTTCGGCGGCGTGACCCGTCGCTTCCCTCAACTTCGCTTCGGCTTGCTGGAGGGTGGCGCCGATTGGGGTGCGCGGGTATACATCCACCTGGTCGACCGCTGGAAGAAGCGCAGCCTCGAAGGCCTGCAGCACTACGACCCCGCCGCTACCGACCGCGCCGAGCTCACCCGGCTCTTCCAGGCGTACGGCGCATCGTTGACGCAGGGCCGCTCCATCGAAGGCGAGGACCTGATCCGCGACACCCTCGGGCAGCGCTACACCGCGGGTGCGCGCCAACCGATCGGCGCGGAGCTCGAGGACTTCGCGGCCGCCGGCATCGAGTCGGTCGAGGACATCCGGGCACGTTGGCTGGACAACTTCTTCTTCGGCTCCGAGTCGGACGACCGCACGATCGCGCATGCGTTCAATGAGCGCGCCAATCCGCTGGGCGCCAAGGTGAACGCGATCTACTCCTCCGACGTCGGCCACTGGGACGTGCCGGACTTGACGGACGCACTGGCCGAGGCCTGGGGCCTGGTGGAGGAGGGCGTGATCAGCCCGACCAACTTCAAGGACTACGTCTTCAACAACCCGTACAAGCTCTACACCGAGGCCAACCCGGCCTTCTTCAAGGGCACGCGGGTGCAGGCGCAACTCGACGCCGCGACCCAGCGCTGACCCGAGGCGCGTGCGCCGGGGCGCTGCAGTGATGCGCTCCGGGCACGCGGCTCGGCCCGATGCTGGAGGCACCGCATGTTCTCGTGCGTGGGCCGCAGCCGCGCCCCGGCGTGTTCGGTGGACGCCGCCAAGCCTGGCCCGCGCTCACGAAGCGGCGCGCCCGGGAAGTTCCCGGTACGGGCCTTGCGCAAGTGGGCTTCCCCAATTCCTTCCTGGAGATTCCATGGCTGACTTCCCGACAGATCCTCACCCCTTGACCGCGCGTCGCCGCTTCCTCGGCAGCACCGCTGCGGCGCTTGCAGCAGCCGGCACCGCCACCGGCACGTCCGCAGCGACCCCGCTCGACGCCCTGGCCGTACGCGGCGCGGCGGGCGGCGATGCGAATGAACAGTTGCGCCGCAAGACCTTGCGTGTGCGCCTCGATCGCGCGCGCGCCAACCACGACGTGCCAGTCCCTCGCCACCCGACCAACGGCGACGAGGACCGCTACCCCGACAAGATCGGCTCCGACACCCGCGGCCTGCCGCACGACGCCCGCGGCAATGTGGACCTGAACGCCTGGGTGCTGCTGCGCCGCGCGATCGACGCCCGGTCGCAGGCGGACTTCGAGCGCGTGCCGCTCGGTGGTACGCGCAAGCTGGTCAACCCGCTCGGCACGCTTGCGGTCAACCTCGAGGGGATCACCCCGCCCCAGATCCTGATTCCCCCGCCGCCGGCTCTGGC
The DNA here is from genome assembly GCF_964253025.1 of Rhizobacter sp. LjRoot28. Taxonomy (NCBI): domain Bacteria; kingdom Pseudomonadati; phylum Pseudomonadota; class Betaproteobacteria; order Burkholderiales; family Sphaerotilaceae; genus Rhizobacter; species Rhizobacter sp. LjRoot28. The sequence goes on along the minus strand of NZ_CAXUQC020000001.1, from coordinate 2,174,380 downwards.
GAGCGCCGAGCGCGCGGCGGAGGCGGTGGAGGCGTACTGGCAGTCGCTGCTGCGCGACGTGCCGTTCCACGAATACCGCGCCGACACACGGCATCCGCTGGTGCTCGCCGCGGCGAGCGAGATCGACGCGCTCAGGGACTACACCGGTCCGCGTGATGGCAGCGGCCGCGTCACCCCGCCGTTGCTGTTTCGGGGCACGGCCCGCTACGTGAACCGCGCCGACCGCACTGGCTCGACCGCCCGTCACGTCGTTCCGCCGGGCGTGCTCGACGGACCGTACATCTCGCAGTTCCTCTTGCGCGACATCCCGTACGGGCCCCAGTTCATCGCCGCCCAGCTGCGGCCGCAAAAGCCTGGCAACGACTTTCTTACCGATGCAGCCGAGTGGCTCGCCAACCAGGATGGCCGCGCTTCCCAGCGCCGCATCGAACTCGACCCGCAGGTGCGCTACCTGAGCTCGGGTCGGGACCTGGCCGAGTACGTGCGCGGTGGCGCGCCCGGTTTCTGGGGCGCGCTGCAGCTCCTTGCGACCGCGCGCAGCAGCAATCCGCTGGTGGTCGGCGGCTTCGGTGCGGCGCTGAATCCGCGCAACCCGTACCTCGCCATCAAGACGTCCGCTTCCGCTGCGGGCTCCTGGGGAACCGGGTACATCCAGGGGCTGCTCACGACGGCCACCTCGCGCAACATCCGGGCGAACTACTGGCAGAAGTGGTTCGTGCAGCGCACCCTGCGCCCGGAAGCCTTCGGCGGGCTCCTGCACCGCCGCCTGGCCGGGCAATCGGGCGATCCCTTGCATGCGCAAGTCCTGCAGTCCGAGGCCGTGGCCCGCAGCTTCGCGAAGTTCGGGACGCGGCTGCTGTCCAGCGCCTACCCGGAAGGTGCGCCGAACCACAGCTCGTATCCGGGCGGGGCGTCCTCGAACGCGGCCGTGGGTGCCACCATCCTGAAGGCCTTCTTCGACGAGAACCACGTCATCGCCGATCCGGTGCAGCCGGACCCGTCGGACCCGACCCGGCTCATTCCCTACGTCGGGCCGCCACTGACCGTCGGGGGCGAGCTCAACAAGCTGGCCTCCAACCTGGGCACTGGCCGCAACTGGGCCGGCATCCACTGGCGCTCCGACGCGGCCGCTTCGCTTGCGCAGGCCGAGGAGGTCGGGATCGCCCTGCTGCGCGACGAGCGCCACACCTTCCACGAGGCGTTCGAGGGATTCCGCTTCACGCGCTTCGACGGCACGACGGTCGAGGTATGACCGGTGGGCCGGACGGGCGCCGCCCGGTCGGCCCGGCCGGCCCGCCGCGCAGCGGCAAGCGGTTGCGCGGCGGCTTTGCTCAGGCCGCCAGCGCCTGCGCGGCAGACCGGCGTCGGGCCTGGATCCACGGCGCGAGTGCCGGCTCAAGGAAGGCCTGCTCGGAAATGAAGTGGTTGCTCTGGTCGTACAAGGTGTACGCGACCTGGCCACCGGCGGCCCGCAGCGCCGCCACATGGCGCTCGGTCGCTTCGTGAGGCAGCTTGTCGTCGAGTCCGCCGTGGAATACCCAGGTCGGTGTGTGGGCGAGGGCGTCGAGCGCGAGCCCGGAGGGAACGCGCCCGGAGGCCACCACCAGACCGGCGAACCTCGCCGGATGATCGGCCACCAGCTGCCAGGCCGCCGCGGCGCCCAGACTGAACCCGGCGAGCACGACGCGCGACGGGTCCACACCGTGGGTGGCCACCACCGTGTCGACAAGGGCCAGCACGTCGTCCGGCCGGTCGGTCCAGGCCGCATCGGCGGGCAACTGCGGGGCGATGAAGCGGAACGGGCGTTCGCTCGATGCCGCCACTTGCCGGGGCGGCGACCAGCGCAGCAGCAGATCGATGTCGTCGCCCCGATCGCGTCCGCCGTGCAGGAAGACCAGCAGCGGTGCGTCGGCGGAGGGGGCGGTGGGGGCGGCGTGAAGATAGGCCAAGGGACCGCGGGCGGTGGGCAGACTGAGGCGTTCGATCGTCATGGTGGGCTCCTGGGAGAGGTGGGGAAGGGGCGTCGAATGAAGGGGCCGTGGCGGGTCCGAGGCCGGGCTGCGCGGCGATGTCACCGCCATGGCCCTGGCCGGCCAGGCGGTGACCACGAGCTGCTGGCCGGTGAGCAGGGGCCACGGGTGATGCCCACCCGTTCGCAGGTTCCGGGCCAGAGGGTCGAGGCCTGTCGGGACCAGCCTTGCTGCCTGTCCAGCAGCGGACTGCTGGCGTCGGCGCAGGGCTGGCGGCCCGCTGCTGCGAAAGCGCCACCGGGGCACTGCCCTCGATGGCACGCCACCTGCACGTCGGGAACTTCCTGATCACCACGGACCGCCCGATGAACCTTTCCCGACGACTCCTCCTCGGCGCCACCTTCGGCGTCCCGCTGCTCGTGCGTGCGGCCGGCAAGCCGGCTTCCGTGCGCATCGCCGTGGCCCAGCCGCTGGCGGGCCAGCCCCCCAGCTTCTCCGGCAGCTCCGCGGCCATCGCCCACGCCAAGGGGTGGATCGACGACGAGTTCCGGGCTGACGGCATCGCGGTCGACTGGTCGTTCTTCAAGGGGGCGGGCCCGGCCGTGAACGAGGCGGTTTCCAACCAGCAGGTGGACTTCGCCCTGCAGGGCGACCTGCCATCGCTCATCGGGCGCGCCGCAGGCCTGCAGACGCGCGTGATCGTGGCCACGGGCGCGCGTTCCAACCTCTACATCGGCGTGCCGCCCGGCTCCACCGCCCGCCGCATCGAAGACCTGCGCGGCAAGCGAGTGGCCTTGTTCAAGGGCACGAACATGCACCTGCCGGCGGTGCGCCTGCTCGAGGCCCACGGGCTGAATGAGCGCGCGTTGAAGATCGTCAACCTCGACACCGCGAGTTCGCTCGCGGCGCTCGCGACGGGCGACATCGATGCATCGATCGGTTCGCAGGACATCCTGCGCCTGCGCGACAAGGGCCAGGTGCGGGTGCTGTACACCAGCAAGGGCAATTCGCCTGTCTTCACGCGCCAGAGCCACCTGCTCGTGACGGACCGCTTCGCCCAGGCGCACCCTGACATCACCGAGCGGGTGGTCCGCGCGCTGGTCAAGGCATCCCACTGGGCGTCCGACGAATCGCACCGCGAAGACGTGCTGCGCCTGTGGGCGCGCGCCGGCACGCCGTTCGAGCACTGGAAGGAGGACTTCGAGGGCCAGCCGATGCGCGTTCGGCTGAACCCGACCTTCGACCCGTTCCTCCGCGCGCGGTATCACGAGGCGGTGGACCACGCCTTCCGCTTCCGGCTGTCGCGCGCTCGCTTCGACGTCGACAGCTGGATCGACACGCGGTACCTGAGCGCCGCGCTCAGGACGCTCAAGCTCGAGCGCCACTGGCCCGTGTTCCAGGCCGACGGGCGGACGGCCGGGGCGGCGTGAGCCCCGGCGCGCCGCGCCTTCAGACTGCGTCGTCGAACGAGGTGCGACTGCTGGCCTGCAGCCGCGCATACAGACCGCCCCGTGCCACCAGGCGTTCGTGGGTGCCCTGCTCGACGATGCGGCCGTGCTCCATCACGACGATGAGGTCCGCGTCGCGCACGGTGGCCAGCCGGTGGGCGATGATGATCGTCGTGCGGCCACGGCGCAGCAGGGCGAGGGCCTGCTGGATCTCCTGCTCGGTGAAGCTGTCGATGTTCGCCGTGGCCTCGTCGAGCACGAGGATCTTCGGGTCGGCGAGGAGCGCGCGCGCGAAGCTCAGCAGCTGACGCTGGCCGATCGACAGGTTGCGCCCCCGCTGGCCGAGCGGGGTGTCGTAGCCCTGGGGCAGGCGCTCGATGAACGCATGGGCCCGCACGGCCCGCGCGGCGGCGATGGCGTCTTCGCGGCTGGCCTCCGGCAGGCCGTAGCGCAGGTTGTCGAGCACGGTGCCGCTGAAGAGGAAAGGCTCCTGCAGCACCATGCCGATGTGCCGGCCGAGCGAGGCGAGGGTGACGTCCCGCACGTCGTGCCCGCCGATCCGCACCGCCCCCGCGCCGACCTCGTAGAAGCGGTGCAGCAGCGCCGTCACGGTGGTCTTGCCCGAACCGGTCGGTCCGACCAGGGCCACCGTCTGGTGCGCCTCGATGTCGAGCGAGAAGTCGTGCAGCACCGTCTGCCCCTGTCGGTAGCCGAAGCACACGTTCCGGAAGGAGATCGTCGGGGCCATGTCGGCCGGGAGATCCGCCGCACCGGGACGGTCGACGATCTGCAGCGGCACGTCGAGCACCTCGAAGATGCGCTGGCCGGCCGCCATGGCGCGCTGCATCACGGTGTACTGCATCGACAGCGTGCGGATCGGGTCGAAGAACTTCTGCACGTAGAAGATGAAGGCCACCATCACCCCGACCCCGAGCGCCCCACCCGTGACCTGCTGACCACCGACGACCACGACCACCGCCATCGCGACACCGGTGAGCGTGTCCACGAGGGGCACCATCACCTGCGAGGCCCGCGAGGCACCCAGCTGCGCGTCGAGGTTCTCGCGGGCCTTCACGGCATACCGCGCGAAGTTGACGGCCTGGCGCCGGTTCTCCTGCACGGTGCGAATGCCGTTGATGTTCTCGGCCAGCGACGCGTTCACGCTCGACGAGGCCTCGCGCGCGCGCCGGAATGTCTCGCGCGCCCAGGGGAGCCACACCGATCGCACGATCACCAGCGCCGGCAGGGCGGCAAGTGTCAGCGTGCCGAGCCGCAGGTCCATCCACAGCAACACGATGACGATGCCCACGAGCAGGAACAGATCACCCACCGCCGACACCGAGGTCTCGAGGAACTCCTGCAGGGCGTTGACATCGCCGGCCAGGCGCGCCATCAGGCGGCCCACCTGCGTCTGGTCGAGCGTGGCGAGGGAGACGTCCTGCAGGTGCGCGAACATGGCGCGCCGCAGGTCGAAGATCACCCGTTGCGCAAGCCGTGCAGCCACCCACTCCTGCAGAAAGTTCAGCACGCCGTTGAGCGCCACCAGCACGCCGAACGCGGCCATCACGATCGTCAGCGGCATGGTGGCGGGGCCGAGCATGCTGTCCACCGCATGCCGCACCGTCACCGGAATCGCCACCTGCACCGCGGTGTACGCCAGCACGGAGAGCAGGGCGCCGGCCAGCGCGCGGCGATAGGGCCGCATGAACTGCCACAGCCGCCAGGTGACGCGGGTGTCGAAGCGGGCGAAGATCTGTTCACCCTGTTCTTCGGAGGCCAGCATGGCCGTCATGCTGCGGCCTCCTCGTGTTGTGCCGAGCGTTCCGGGTACTGCAGCGCCCACAGCGCCGCGTAGTGACCGTCGCGCGCGCGCAGGGCGGCGTGGGTGCCGCGCTCCACGATGCGGCCTTCGTCGAGTACCAGGATCTCGTCCGCGTGCATCAGCGAGCCGAGTCGGTGGGCCACGATCAGCGTGGCCTTGTCGGCCGCGGCGTGCCGAAGCGCCCGCCGCACCGCGCGCTCGGTCGCCGCGTCAACGGCCGAGGTGGCGTCGTCGAACACCAGCACGACCGGGTCGGCCACGAGCCCGCGGGCGATGGACAGCCGCTGCCGCTGGCCGCCCGAGAGGGCCACGCCGCGCTCGCCGACGCGCGTGTCATAGCGCGCGGGCAGGCCGGCCACGTGCGCATGGATCTGCGCGGTCGCCGCCGCGGCCTGCACGGCCTCGGTTCCGGTGCCCGGGGCCGCATAGGCGATGTTGTGATGCACCGAGGTATCGAAGAGGAAGCTCTCCTGCTGGATGACGGCGACGGCCGCGCGCAGCGAGTCCAGCCGCACGCCGCGGATGTCCTGCCCGTCGATCGTGATGCGGCCGGCGCTGACGTCGTAGAACCGCGGAATGAGCTGCGCGATGGTCGACTTGCCGCTGCCCGGCGCACCGACGATGCCCAGCGTGCGGCCCGGGCGCAGCTCGAAGCTGATGTCGGCGAGGGCCGGCCGGCCTTCGCGGCCGGGGTAGGCGAAGTCGACGTGCTCGAACCGCAGCACCCCGGCGCCGATGTCGAGCGCGGGCACGCCGGGCGCGTCCCGCACGTCGGGCTCCCTGTCCAGCACCTCGAACAGGCGGGCGCCGGACGAGGCGGCCCGTGCGCTGGAGTTGACGATCATTCCCACCTGGCGCACCGGCAGCTGCAGCAGCGTCATGAAGGTGAGGAACTCGGTGAGCTGCCCCACCGTCAGGGTGCCGGCGGACACGCGCAGGCCGCCCGCCCAGAGCACCGCTCCCATGGCGACGTGGTAGGCGACGTTCATGATGCTCACCGACCGCATGCGGTAGGTGATACGGCGGTTGGACAGGGCCAGCGCCGAGCGCGACAAGGCATCGAAGCGCGCCAGTTCGTGGGCCTTCGAGGCGAAGGCGCGCACCACGCGCACGCCCTGCAGGTTCTCCTCCATGCGCAGGGTGAGGTCCGACATCATCGACTGGAGCCGGTCCCAGCTCAGGCGCATCAGGAAGCCCATGCGAGCCGCCCGCCACAGCACGAAGGGCACGAAGCCGAGGGCCATCGCGCCGAGCAGCGGGTCCACGCTCATCAGGCGCCATGCGCCCGCGCCCACCAGCAAGGTCAGCGTGACGACCCGCAGCAGGCCGGCTTCCAGGTACATGCGGGTGCCCTCGAGGTCAAGCATGCCGCGGGCGATCAGGTCGCCCGAATGGACCCGGTCGTGGAAGGCGAAGGACAGGTGTTGCAGCTGTTCGTAGAAGGCCAGGCGCAGATCACGCCCGACGCGGTGGGCCAGGCTTTCGCCCAGGTAGCCCTGCAGGCCCGTCAGCAGCCCGCGCACGGCGCAGGCCGCGACGATCAGCGCGGCGGTGAGGCCGAGCGCGCCGCGCACGCCGGCCACGGGCACTCCCGTCGCGGTGAGCAGGTGGTGAGCCTGGTCGACCGCCCGCCCGAGCAGCATCGGGGTGACGAGGTTGAATGCGGCGGCGCCGAGCGCACAGGCGACCGCCGCGGCGCAGCGCCATGGGTAGTTGAGCGCGAGCCGGGTGAGCCGGGTGAGCACGCGAGGAATGGCCCGCACGTCGACGCGACCCAGGCGGGAAAGGTCGGCGAACGGGTCACCGGCGAGGGGGGCGAAAGGGTCGGTTTCGCCGAGCGAATGGGTGGTCATCGACGGACCGTCAGGAAGCCGGGTTCGGGTAGCGGTCCTGGATGGCCTCGATGCCGGCGAGCACCTCGTCAGACAGGACGAGGTCGACACTGGCGATGTTGGCGGCGAGCTGCTCCAGGGTGGTGGCGCCGATCAGCGTGCTCGTCACGAAGGGTCGGCTGTTGACGAACGCGAGGGCGGCTTGCGCGGGGTCGAGCCCATGGCGGCGAAAGAGCGTCACGTACGCGCAGGTCGCGCGCTCCACCGGCTCGGCCTTGTAGCGCCCGAAGCGGTCGAACAGGGTGATGCGCGCGCCGGGCGGCCGCGCGCCGGCGAGGTACTTGCCGCTCAGGCTGCCCATGGCCAGCGGCGAGTACGCCAGCAGGCCGACGTCGTCGCGCCGGGCGAACTCCGACAGGCCGGTCTCGAACCCGCGGTTGACCAGGTTGTAGGCGTTCTGGATGCTGGCCACGCGCGGCAGCCCACGCGCCTCGGCGAGCTGCAGGAAGCGCGCGAGACCCCAGGGCGTCTCGTTCGACACGCCCACATGTCGCACCTTGCCGGCCTGCACGAGACCGGCGAGCGCCTCCAGGGTTTCCTCGATGGGCACCGTTTCCTCGTCGGGTGCGTGCGTGTAGCCGCGTTGCCCGAAGGTGTTGGTGGTGCGGTCGGGCCAGTGCAGTTGATACAGGTCCACGTGGTCCGTCTGAAGCCGCGCCAGGCTGTCGTTCAGGGCGTGCTCCAGGTTCTGTCGGGTGAAGCTGGTGGCGCCGCCTCGGATGTGGCTCGGGCGCTGGGCGGTGCGTGAAGGCCCCGCGGCCTTGGTCGCGAGCACGATCTTGTCGCGGCGCCCGCCCTGGCGCAGCCAGGTGCCGATGTGGCGCTCGGTCGCGCCTTGTGTTTCCGGGCGCGGTGGCACCGGATACATCTCGGCGGTGTCGACGAAGTTCACGCCGGCCTCGATGGCGGCATCGAGCTGAGCGTGCGCATCGGCTTCGGTGTTCTGCTGGCCCCAGGTCATGGTGCCGAGGCCGATCACGCTCACTTGGCGGCCGGTTCGGCCGAGGGGACGGTATTTCATGGACGTTCCTGAGGTGGGATGGAAGGAAATGCGGGGGGAAGCGCGGAACAGGGGCTGCGGCGGTCCAGGCACTGGCCGCCGCGGTGCCGGTCAGGTGACGCGGTCACCCGCCGCTTGCAGAGCGGCCCGAAGCGCTTGAGCTGCGCGCCCGGCACGGGGCGTCGAACGTCAGGGCCTTGGCACGCATGGACAGGGCGAGCGCGTCGGTGCGTGGCAGGGCGAGCGGCTGGGGCGACGAGGCAGGTTGCGGGTCGGTCATGGACCCTCCTTTAGCAGCGACCATGCCACGGGGCCGGTTCCTGGCGAAGCAGGCGCTGCAGGCGATGCGGCTGCTGCGCGCGGAGCAGCCGGCCGCGTCGCGCTGCTGCGTCCTCAACCGCACCTGTCTTGAAACCCGCAGCAAGCTACGCCTGGCGCTGGAACGGGGCTTGCACCCGGTGGCCTTCGTTGTCCATCCCATTCCCTGTTGAGAGGTGTCTCGATGTCGTCTTTGCTCCTGTCTCGCCGCGCGGTGCTCGGCGCGGCCGCTGCGGTCTCACTCGGCCCCTGGGTACGCCCATCGCGGGCGGCCGCGCCCGACGTGATCCGCTTCGGGGTGTCCACCGCCGGCGTCGGCGATCCGCCGCGTGTCGCGGGCGGCTGGTTGTCCGTCGCCCAGACGCGGGGCTTCGTCGAGTCGGCACTCAAGCGCGATGGCATCCGCGTGGAGTGGACCTTCTTCAAGGGGCAGGGGCCGGCGGTCAACGAGGCCTTGAGCAATGACCAGCTCGACCTGACCACGCTCGGCGACCTGCCTTCGATCATCGGCCGCGCAGTGGGCATCCGTACGCGGCTCGTGATGGTGACGAATGCGCGCACCGACGCCTACGTGGCGGTGCGGCCGGGCTCCACGGCGCGCTCGGTGACCGACCTGCGCGGGCGGCGTATCGCCTTCCACAAGGGCACGGCCACCCAGCTGGTGGCCAACCGCATCTTCGAGCAGAACGGCCTCACTGAGCGAGACTTCAAGATCATCAACCTGGAGCCCGCCAGCACCCTGGCGGCCTTCGCGTCCGGCGACATCGACGGCATCATCGGCTCGCTGAGCCTCGTCAGCATGGAGCAGAAGGGGCTGGCCCGCGTCATCTACGACACACGGCGCAACCCGGGCGCCACCTCGTCCGGCCACATCCTCGTGCGCGATGCATTCGCCCAGGCCCACCCGGGGCTCACGCAACGGGTGGTCACGGCCTTCGTGCAGGCTGCCCACTGGGCGTCGCTCGATGCGAACCGGGCCGAGGTGCTGCGGCTGTGGGCCTCGGCGGGCAGTGTCTCGGCGGAAACCTACGAGACGCAGTACCGCGGCGTGCCGCTGTCGCACCGGCTGTCGCCTCGCTTCGATCCCTTCGTGGTGGCGAACGACCGCCGGGCCGTGACCGATGCGCTGCGCTACAAGCTCATCCGGCGGGGCTTCGACGTCGATGGGTGGATCGATCAGCGCTTCGTCGAGCAGGCGGTGAGCGACCTGGGCCTGCAGCGTTTCTGGCCCGAGTTCGATCCCTCCGGGCGACCGGTGGCCTGAGACGATCGACGCGCGGCGCACGGGCTTCCATCCGGGCTGGGAAAACCCCTCCGGCCGGTTTTGTGGCACCCTCCTAGAATCGTTCCACTGTCCGCAACAGGTTCACAGGAGCCCGCCCCCCATGGCACCACCCCGTCCCGAGGCGCCCGACGCCGATGCCGCGGCCTCCGCCGTCGGCAGCCCGCGCGTGCTGAAGAAGTACCCCAACCGGCGCCTCTACGACACCTATACCAGCAGCTACATCACGCTGGCGGACGTGAAGAAGATGGTGCTGGCGGCGCAACCCTTCGTGGTCCGGGATGCCAAGAGTTCTGAAGACCTGACCCGCAGCATCCTGCTGCAGATCATCCTGGAGGAGGAGACCGGCGGGGTGCCGATGTTCTCGGCCCCGATGCTCGCGCAGATCATCCGCTTCTACGGCGGGGCGATGCAGGGCATGATGGGCTCCTACCTCGAGAAGAACCTGCAGACCTTCACCGACATCCAGGCCCGGCTGGCCGAGCAGAGCAAGGGCCTGCTCGAGCCGGCCACCATCAATCCCGAGTTGTGGACGCAGTTCCTCAACGGCCAGGCGCCGGCCGTCCAGGGCGTGATGAGCAACTACATGGAGCAATCCCGCCAGATGTTCCAGCAGATGCAGGAGCAGATGGCCAAGCAGGCAGAGACGCTTTTCCCGGGCGTGCCCGGTTTCACACAGCCCAAGCGCTGATTTGGAGGGGATCCGGGCCCGCTCGGGCGCCGGATCGGCGAAAATCCCGGGATGACTGATTCCACCCTGGCCGTCCCGGCCGCCCCCAAGATCGGCTTCGTGTCCCTCGGCTGCCCGAAGGCGCTGACCGACTCCGAGCTGATCCTCACGCAACTGCGTGCCGAGGGCTACGATACCTCCAAGACCTTTGCCGGGGCCGATCTGGTCATCGTCAACACCTGCGGCTTCATCGACGATGCGGTGCGCGAGAGCCTGGACACCATCGGCGAAGCCCTGGCCGAGAACGGCAAGGTGATCGTGACGGGTTGCCTGGGCGCCAAGGCGGGCGACAACGGCGGCAACCTCGTGCAGCAGATGCACCCGAGCGTGCTCGCGGTCACCGGGCCGCACGCCACGCAGGAGGTGATGGATGCGGTGCATGTGCACGTGCCCAAGCCGCACGACCCGTTCGTCGACCTCATCCCGCCTCAGGGCATCAAGCTCACCCCGCGGCACTACGCCTACCTCAAGATCAGCGAGGGCTGCAACCACCGCTGCAGCTTCTGCATCATCCCGAGCATGCGGGGCGACCTGGTCTCCCGCCCCATCGGCGACGTGCTGGGCGAGGCCCAGCGGCTGTTCGAGTCCGGCGTCAAGGAACTGCTCGTCATCAGCCAGGACACCAGCGCCTATGGCGTGGACGTCAAGTACCGCACCGGTTTCTGGGACGGCAAGCCCGTCAAGACGCGCATGCTCGACCTGTGCGAGAAGCTCGGTGAACTGGCCGCGCGCCATGGGGCCTGGGTGCGGCTGCACTACGTCTACCCGTACCCGCATGTCGACGCGGTGCTGCCACTGATGGCCTCCGGACTCGTGTTGCCGTACCTCGACGTGCCGTTCCAGCATTCGCACCCCGACGTCCTGCGCCGGATGAAGCGTCCGGCCAGCGGCGAGCGCAACCTCGAGCGTCTGCAGCAATGGCGCGAGGCCTGCCCGGAGCTCGTCGTTCGCAGCACCTTCATCGCCGGCTTCCCTGGCGAGACCGAGGCCGAGTTCGATCACCTGCTCGACTTCGTCCGCGAGGCCCGCATCGATCGCGCCGGCTGCTTTGCCTACTCCCCGGTGGAGGGCGCCCCGGCGAACGACCTGGAGGGCGCGCTGCCCGAAGCGGAACGCGAGGCACGCCGGGCACGGTTCATGGAAGTGGCCGAAGCGGTGTCGACCGAGAAGCTGCACAGCCGCATCGGCGCGACCATGCAGGTCCTCGTCGACTCCGCACCGGCCCTCGGCCGCAAGGGTGGCGTGGGCCGCAGCTATGCCGACGCGCCGGAGATCGACGGCTGCGTGAAGCTGCTGCCGCCCGAGAAGGCCTCCAAGACCCTGAAGGTCGGCGAGTTCACCAAGGCACGCATCGTCGGCGCCCAGGGGCACGACCTCATCGCACAGCCGATCTGAGCGCATGACCGTCGACAAGCACACCACCGGGCTCATCCACCACCCGTACGTCCCGCCGGGCGGGTTCGAGGCGCCCGCGCCTGGCGTGTTCAAGGCCTCGACGGTCATCTTCCCGAACACGGCGGCGCTGCACGCGCGCGCCTGGAAGGACAAGTCCGGCTACACCTACGGCCTGCATGGCACGCCTACCACCTTCACCCTCGAGGAGCGCATCGCGTCGCTGGAGGGCGGGCTGCAGGCGCTGCTGGTGCCGAGTGGTCTGGCCGCCATCGCCCTCGTCGACACGGCGCTGCTGCGCAGCGGGGACGAGGTCCTCATCCCCGACAACGCCTACGGGCCGAGCAAGGAGCTGGCGCGCCACGAGCTGGCGGCCTGGGGCATCAGCCACCGCTTCTACGACCCGATGGATCCGGCCGCGCTTGCCGCGATGATCCGGCCGGCCACCCGCCTGGTGTGGCTGGAAGCTGCCGGGTCGGTGACGATGGAGTTCCCCGACCTGCCGGCGCTGGTGCGCGTGGCACGCGAGCGGGGCGTGCCGTGCGCCCTCGACAACACCTGGGGCGCCGGCATCGCCTTCGATCCGTTCGACCTGTTGCCGGGGCAGGGCGACGCGCCGGTCGGGGTCGACATCTCGGTGCAGGCGCTCACGAAGTACCCGTCCGGCGGCGGCGACGTGCTGATGGGGTCGGTGACCACGCGCGACGAGGCCTTGCACCTGCGCCTCAAGCTGAGCCACATGCGCATGGGGTGGGGCGTCGGTGCCAACGATGTCGAGCTGGTCCTGCGCGCCTTGCCGACGCTTGCCCTGCGCTACGAGGCCCAGGACGCCGCGGGTCGTGCGCTCGCCACCTGGTGGCAAGGGCGACCCGAGGTTACCCAGGTGCTGCACCCGGCCTTGCCGGGATCGCCCGGCCATGCGAACTGGCAGGCCTTGAGCGTGCAGGCAGCCGGTCTGTTCTCGGTGGTGTTCGATGCACGCTACAGCGCCGCACAGGTTGACGCCTTCGTCGACCGGCTGCGGCTCTTCCGCATCGGCTTCTCATGGGCCGGGCCGGTGAGCCTCGTCGTGCCGTACGACCTGTCGACGATGCGCAGCCGTGCCGCCTGGCAAGGCACGCTGGTGCGGTTCTCGCTCGGTTTCGAGGCGGTGGCCGACCTGATCGCGGACTGCGAGCAGGCGCTGGCGGGCCTGTAGCGCCCGGCGTCCGGCGCCCCGGGCATGCGCCGCGCGCCATGCCCCACCCGATTGCCTGTGAAGAAAGGGGCGGTCGGCCCCCTACGCCTCAGGCCTTGCCGCCCGACACCTTGTGCCGCATCAGGCGGCCCTTCTCGCGCTCCCAGTCCTTCTCCTTCACGGAGTTGCGCTTGTCGTGCTCCGCCTTGCCCTTGGCCAGGGCGATGGAGGCCTTAACGCGGCCGCCCTTGTAGTGCAGGTCGAGCGGCACGAGCGTGAAGCCCTTCTGCTCCACCTTGCCGATCAGGCGCTTGATCTCTTCCTTGTGCATCAGCAGCTTCTTCGTGCGGTCGGCCTCGGGACTGACGTGCGTGGAGGCGCTGCGCAGGGCGTTGATGCGGCAGCCGATCAGGAACAGCTCGCCGTCGCGGATGACGACGTAGCCGTCGGTCAGCTGCACCTGGCCGGCACGGATGGCCTTGATCTCCCAGCCGTGCAGCACCATGCCAGCCTCGTGTTGTTCCTCGAGGTGGTAGTCGAATCGAGCGCGGCGGTTTTCAGCAATGGACATGGCGGGCAGGTGGGGTCGCTGGCAGTCAATACAATCCACTCATTGTATGAAGCACATCAAGAAGTCCGTCCTCCTCTGGTATTCGCCGGCCGAGATGTACCGTCTCGTGACCGATGTGCGCCAGTATCCCGAGTTCCTGCCGTGGTGCCAGCGGGGTGAAGTGCTTGCCGAATCGCCTGAGGGCATGACGGCACGACTGCATCTTCAATACGCCGGCGCGCGCCATGCCTTCACCACCCGCAACACCCACGTGCCCGACAGCAGCGTCACCGTCGAGCTGGTCGACGGGCCGTTCTCGGTGCTCAATGGCGTCTGGCGCTTCCTGCCGTTGGCGGCGCCCGCAGGCACCGAGCAGAAGGCCTGCAAGGTCGAGTTCGAGCTGAAGTACGTGTTCTCGAACTTCGCCTTCGAGATGCTGCTGAGCCCGGTCTTCGACCGCATCGCCAACACCTTCGTCGACTCGTTCGTGAAGCGGGCGGAGCAGGTGTATGGGCCCCGCTGAGGCGGCACACGCCATCCGGGTGGAGGTGGTGTGGGTGCCGGTGCCGCACGATGTGCGCCGCATCCAGCTGACGCTTCCGGCTGGCGCCACGGCCAGGGAGGCGTTGCTGGCCAGCGGCCTGCTGGCGGAATTTCCAGGCCTCGTCGACGCGGCCATGGGGGTGTGGGGACGCAACTGCGATGGCGACCAGCCCCTGCGCGACCTGGACCGTGTCGAACTCTACCGGCCTCTCACGGTGGACCCGAAGGAGGCGCGCCGACTGCGGCACCGGCGCACGCCGGCGCTCGGGGGCGGTGCAGCCGCGCGCATGAAGGCCTGACTCCGGCCAGTCGCAGCGGAGGAGGGCGCAACACATGCGCCCTCGCCATTCAAGGCGTCACTTGCACTCGCTCGCGATCACTTCGCGAGCGCGCTTGCCTTCTTCGGCGCGGATCTTGTCGTCGTAGACCTCGCGTTCACCTTTGTCGTTCACGCGGGCCATGCGCTGGCCTTCCTCGATGGCCTGCAGGTAGCCGCGAGCCCGCTTGCAGTTGTCCGCACGGGTGGCGTTGGCCTTGTCTTCCTCGGCCTTCTTGGCCGCAGCCTTGTCGGCTTCGGCCTTCTTGCGGCGGGCTTCGAGTTCAGGGTCGGTGCCTGCGCTGCTGGCTGCGGCTTCCGGTGCGGCGGCGGTGCCTGAGGCGGCCGGCGTGAACTGCGGGGCGGCCGCGGCACGGCGTGCGCCGCTCGGGCGCTGCAGGATGGCGGACTCCGGCACCGTGTTGGGCGGCGGCAGGTCGCTGTACTGGACGCGGTTGTTGGCGTCGCGCCACTTCCACTGGGCTTGCGCGCTGGTTGCAGCGCCCAGGGCGATCAGGGCAGCACAGGCGCACAGGCCCCACTGCGCAGAGAAGCGGGAAAGGCTGGATTTCATGGCCGAAAGTGTAGTGCCGCCCTGCAGCGTCGGGGGCGCCACGGGTGTCACGGTTTGTGTGGCACAGCGCGGAAGAGCGGGCAGGCCGTGAACTATTGCCGGCCGGTGTCGCCCGGCGGATGTGCGAGGGATCGCCTTGTCGAATGGCGTGTGGTCCCGGCGTGGCAATGGTCCGGGAGTCCGTATAATTCTCTTTTGCGTCAGGAGCTTCCCTCATGCGCCTTCTTGGCAAAGCGCTCACCTTCGACGACGTGTTGTTGGTGCCCGCGTTCTCGCAAGTGTTGCCGCGCGACACTTCGCTTTCCACCCAGCTGACCCGCAACATCCGCCTGAACCTGCCCCTGGTTTCGGCCGCGATGGACACCGTCACCGAAGCCCGTCTGGCGATCGCCATCGCCCAGGAAGGCGGCATCGGCATCGTCCACAAGAACCTCACGCCCAAGCAGCAGGCGGCCGAGGTGGCACGGGTCAAGCGCTACGAATCCGGCCTGCTTCGCGACCCGATCACCATCTCGCCCGGCGTGCCCGTGAGCGACGTGATCAACCTGTCGCGCCAGCACGGCATCTCCGGCTTCCCGGTGGTGGAGAACGGCAAGGTGGTCGGCATCGTGAGCGGCCGCGACCTGCGCTTCGAGACCCGCATGCAGATCCCCGTGCGCGAGATCATGACCCCGCGTGAACGGCTGGTCACGGTGCGTGAAGGAGCCTCGCTCGAAGAAGCCAAGGCCCTGATGCACAAGCACCGCCTGGAGCGTGTGCTCGTCATCAACGACGCCGACGAACTGCGCGGCCTGTTCACGGTCAAGGACATCACCAAGCAGACCAACTTCCCGAACGCGGCGCGCGACGCCCACGGCAAGTTGCGCGTGGGCGCCGCGGTCGGCGTGGGCGAGGGCACCGAGGAACGCGTCGAGCTGCTCGTCAAGGCAGGCGTGGACGTGCTCGTGGTCGACACCGCCCACGGCCACAGCGCCGGCGTGATCGAACGCGTGCGCTGGGTCAAGCAGAACTACCCGCAGGTCGACGTGATCGGCGGCAACATCGCCACCGGCTCGGCTGCGCTCGCGCTGGCCGAGGCAGGCGCCGATGGCGTGAAGGTCGGCATCGGCCCGGGCTCCATCTGCACCACCCGCATCGTGGCGGGTGTCGGGGTGCCGCAGATCACCGCGATCGACAACGTGGCGCGCGCCCTCGAGGGCAGCGGCGTCCCGCTGATTGCCGACGGCGGCATCCGCTACTCGGGCGACATCGCCAAGGCCATTGCAGCCGGTGCCCATACCGTGATGATGGGCGGCATGTTCGCCGGCACCGAAGAGGCGCCGGGCGAGACCGTGCTGTTCCAGGGGCGCAGCTACAAGAGCTACCGCGGCATGGGCTCCATCGGCGCCATGCAGCAGGGCAGCGCCGACCGCTACTTCCAGGACAACACGGGCGCCAACCCGAACGCCGACAAGCTCGTGCCCGAAGGCATCGAGGGTCGCGTGCCCTACAAGGGCTCGATGATCAGCATCGTGTTCCAGATGGCCGGTGGCCTGCGGGCCTCGATGGGCTATTGCGGTGCGGCGAGCATCGAGGACATGCGCAACAAGGCGGAGTTCGTCGAGATCACCTCGGCTGGCATTCGCGAGAGCCACGTCCACGACGTCACCATCACCAAGGAAGCTCCCAACTACCGCATGGAGTGACCGGGCCCGGGCCCGCGTCGAACGCCCTTGACCATGACCCCCCAACCGGCGGCGCCGGCGGCCGCAAGCCGCCCCGCGGCGATGCGCTTCATCCTGCTCACCGTGCTGCTCGACATGGTGGCGATCGGCCTGATCATCCCGGTGCTGCCGGTGCTGGTCGGGCAGTTCACCACCGATCGGTCCAGCCAGGCGTTCTGGTACGGGGCCATCATGGTGGCGTTCGGCCTGGCCAACTTCGTGTGTTCGCCCATCCTCGGCGCGCTGTCTGACCGGTTCGGCCGGCGGCCGGTGCTGCTGCTGGGCTTCTGCGGGTTTGCCTTCAGCTTCTTCGGGACGGCGCTCGCCACGCAACTCTGGATGCTCATCGCCATCCGCTTCGTCAGCGGCGGTCTGCAGGCCAACGTGGCCGTGGCCAACGCGTACGTTGCCGACATCACCGCGCCGGCCGACCGCTCCAAACGCTTCGGCCAGATCGGCGCCATGTTCGGCATCGGGTTCATCATCGGTCCGGTGATGGGCGGGTTGCTCGGCGCCATCGATGTGCGTCTGCCGTTCTTCGTGGCCGGGGGCCTGGCCCTGATGAACCTGGTCTACGGGTATTTCGTGCTGCCGGAGTCGCTGCCCGTCGAGCAGCGGCGCCCGGTCTCTCTGCGCAACGCAAACCCCGTCGCCTCGCTCCGGCACCTGCGCGGTCTGAAGAACGTGGGCGGGCTCGTCGCGGTGCTCGCCCTGGCCAACCTGGCCCAGTTCGTCCTGCACACCTCGTGGGTGCTGTACACCACCTTCCGCTTCGGCTGGACCACCGAGGAGAACGGCTGGTCGCTGTTTGCGGTGGGGGTGGCCTCGGTGTTCGTGCAGGGCTTCCTGCTGCAGAAGCTGCTGCGGCGCTTCGGGCCCGCTCGCCTGGCCAGCTACGGGCTGGTGTCGAGCACGATCGCCTACCTGCTGTGGGCCCTGGCCTTCGAGGGTTGGATGATGTATGTCGTCATCGGCTTCAACCTGCTGGGCTTCACCGTGGCCTCGGCCATCCAGGGCATCGTGTCGAACGCGGCCGATCCCAAGACGCAGGGGCAGTCCATGGGTGCCGTTGCCTCGCTGGCGAGCCTCGCCGCGGTGGTGGCGCCCATGATCGGCGCACCGCTCCTCGGCCTCGTCTCGCACCTCCCGCCGGACGACTGGCGGGTGGGCGCACCGTTCTTCTTCTGCGCAGCACTGATGGGTTTGTCCACCGTGCTGGCGTTCCGCCACTTCAAGCACCGGCCGCGGCACGAGTTCGAGCCCGCGGCCGGCACCGTTCACTGATTCCTTCCGCGTAGCGCCATGCACGACAAGATCCTCATCCTCGACTTCGGCTCCCAGGTCACCCAGCTCATCGGCCGTCGGGTTCGCGAAGCCCATGTCTACTGCGAGATCCACCCGAACGACGTCAGCGATGACTTCATCCGGGCGTTCGCCCCCAAGGGCATCATCCTGTCAGGCAGCCACGCCAGCACCTACGAGGACCACGAGCTGCGCGCGCCGCAGGCGGTGTGGGACTTGGGCGTGCCGGTGCTGGGCATCTGCTACGGCATGCAGACCATGGCCGTGCAGCTGGGCGGCAAGGTGGAATGGAGCGATCACCGCGAGTTCGGCTACGCCGAGGTGCGCGCACATGGCCATACGCAGCTGCTGCAGTCCATCGAGGACTTCAGCACCGCCGAAGGCCACGGCATGCTCAAGGTCTGGATGAGCCACGGCGACAAGGTGACGGCACTGCCGCCGGGCTTCAAGGTGATGGCCTCCACCCCGAGCTGCGAGATCGCGGGCATGGCCGACGAGGCCCGCGGCTACTACGCCGTGCAGTTCCATCCGGAAGTGACCCACACGCTGCAGGGCGAAGCCCTGCTGCGCCGTTTCGTGCTCGAGATCGCCAAGGCGAAGCCCGACTGGGTCATGCGCGACTACATCACCGAAGCGGTGGAGCGCATCCGCCAGCAGGTGGGCGATGAAGAAGTGATTCTCGGCCTGTCGGGCGGCGTCGACTCCAGCGTGGCTGCGGCCCTGATCCATCGCGCGATCGGCGACCAGCTTACCTGCGTCTTCGTCGACCACGGGCTGCTGCGGCTCAACGAAGCCGAGTTGGTGATGGACATGTTCGTCGGTCGCCTGCACGCGAAGGTGATCCACGTCGACGCCAGCGACCAGTTCCTGGGCGCTTTGCAAGGCGTGAGCGATCCCGAACAGAAGCGCAAGATCATCGGTCGCGAGTTCGTCGAGGTGTTCCAGGCCGAGGCCGGCAAGCTGCGCCAGGCGCGCTGGCTCGCCCAGGGCACCATCTACCCGGACGTCGTCGAGTCCGGCGGCACCAAGAGCAAGAAGGCCACGATCAAGAGCCACCACAACGTCGGTGGCCTGCCCGAGACGCTCGGCTTGAAGTTGCTCGAGCCGCTGCGCGAACTCTTCAAGGACGAGGTTCGTGAGCTTGGCGTGGCCCTGGGCCTGCCGCCCGAGATGGTCTATCGCCACCCGTTCCCCGGCCCGGGTCTCGGGGTGCGCATCCTCGGCGAGATCAAGCGCGAATACGCGGACTTGCTGCGCCGGGCCGACGCCATCTTCATCGAGGAACTCCGCAACACCCGAGACACCGCCTCCGGCAAGACCTGGTACGAACTCACCAGCCAGGCCTTCGTCGTCTTCCTGCCGGTCAAGAGCGTCGGCGTGATGGGCGACGGCCGCACCTACGACTACGTCGTCGCCCTGCGGGCCGTGCAGACCACCGACTTCATGACCGCCGACTGGGCCGAGCTGCCGTACAGCCTGCTCAAGAAGGTGTCGGGCCGGATCATCAACGAGGTGCGCGGCATCAACCGCGTCGCCTACGACGTGTCGAGCAAGCCGCCGGCAACCATCGAGTGGGAGTGAGCGGCGTCAGGCAAGCGGCTCGGGCTGATCGACAGGTAAGCGACAAGGGCTGACCCGGGCCTCTCGCGCGCCCGGCCGCTCATGGCGCGCGAAGGCTGTCGACCGTCTGCGCCGCTCGCTGCCTGGGAAGGCGGCGTGCAGGCGAGGGCGGGACCGCGCGCCGCAGGGTCACGACCATGCCGAAGGTTCGTCGTGATGGTGGAACTGCACGGATGGCGCGGCAGCCCCCGGCCGTCGATGCGATGTCCGGGCGCGCGTCGTCGCGAGGAAACGAACGCTGTCCCAACGACGATCCCTTGCTTGTCGAGGGCATGATGGGCGGTGGGCACGTGCACTGCCTGACGCCTCACCGACCTTGGTCAATACCCGACTCGCGGCCACCCTGGGCAACGCATGCACCGCAGGGCCGGACCGCCGGGGAGAATCGCGATTGACCAAAGACACTTGCTTGATTGCGTGGTCGCGGCAATGCTCCGCACGGGTTCGTGGCACGGCGGATGACACCCTGGGCAGGATCGCCCTGGTGCCGCCCTGCGAAGTCGTTGCGGGAATGCGCGCCATGCATTCCTGAACGGCAGCACTGCGGGGAGCAGCGTGAGATGACAGAACATGCGATGGCGAGCCGGATACCCGGCCATGCAGCTCCGAAGTTCGATTCCATCGAGCTGCTTCGGTTCGTTGCCGCCACGTCGGTCCTCTTCGTTCACATTCCCACCATCGGCGCAGGCTACTTCGGGGTGGACATCTTCTTCGTCATCAGCGGGTTCGTGATGATGCTCTCCACGGAGACGAGCGCGAAGTCGTTTCTCCTGAAGCGAGCCATCCGGATACTCCCCATCTACTACGCCTTGACGATCGGCGTCTTCCTCATCGCGATGTGGCATCCGAGCCTGCTGGCCAACACGACCGCCGATCTGTCGCACCTGGTCAAGTCGCTGCTCTTCATCCCGTTCGACAAGAACGGCATCGGGCACTACCCGATCCTCTTCCTGGGATGGACGCTGAACTACGAGATGTACTTCTACGTCATCTTCTGGGCCGCCCTGATGATCTCCAGGAGCCACCGGGCCCTCATCAGCACAGTGGCCCTGGTGACGATCTACCTGCTCTGCAAAGGCAATCGGTCCCTGCCGCTGGCCGCCTATGGGAATTCCATCGCACTGGAATTTGCGCTGGGCATGCTGGTCTATGAGTTCGTGGTCAAGAAGGACGCCGTCAAGTCCATTCAGATCTGCGTCCCCTTGCTCCTCGTGGCGCTGACGTCAGCCCGATTCTCGGAAAGCCGGTTCTTCCAGCTCGGCATCCTGTCTTCTCTGTTTGTCGCCCTCACGCTGGTCGTGCTGAAGCGCGTCGAGATTCCGAGGATCGTCACCTTGCTGGGTGGCTCCAGCTATGCGCTGTACCTGACGCATCCCTACATCATCCAGGTCTTCGACAAATCGACGAGGTGGTTCTCAGGAACCTCGCTGCAAGCCGCTGCCGCCATCGTGCTGGCGCTGCTGCTCTGCAATGTCGCGGCGATCGCCATCTTCGTGTACCTGGAGTCGCCGTTGCTCGCTTACCTGCGAGGCGCCATTCTGGGGCGGCGAGAAACCGCTGTCGCCATGGCGTGACCGAGCGCCGTCGCGACATCGTTTCCGTGGTGTCGCTCGCATGATCACGGTTGTGCGTGATCGAGGTGGATGCCCAGTCCGGTCTGCCCTGACGCGATGCCCGGGTCAAGCGTGAGCTCCGGAATGCGGTAGTCGCCGCCGTTCTGGCGCCTGAACGGAATCGCCTTCGTCGTTGCGAGTGCGTCCAGCCGCTGGCCAAGGGCCTCCTGAACGGCGCCGAAATTCTCTTCGTCGATGCGTCCCGTGCGGTAGATGACGTGCGCGGGCAGCACCTCGAAGCCCGGGTAGAACAGGATGCCGTGCTGGATCGGGAACAGCACGTCGTCGATGGGGCCGTTGATGCCGCGTGGCCCGTAGTGCGACTCCCAGCCACCCGCGGTCACCACCAGCATCGCCCGCTTGCCTGCAAGCGACCCTTCGCCGTAGCGGTCGCCCCAGTGGGTGTCGGAGTGCTCGCCGACGCCATACGCGAAGCCGTAGGCGTAGACCCGGTCCACCCATCCCTTGAGGATGGCGGGCATCGAGAACCACCAGAGGGGAAACTGCAGGATGACCGCATCGGCCCAGCGCAGTTTCTCCTGCTCTGCGGTGATGTCGGGGCTTTGCGTTCCGTCGCGATAGGCTTGCCTGGAGTCGGCCGATGGATCGAAGCGGGCGCCGGCTGGCCTGTGCAGGTTGTCATCGGCATCGAGGGGGGCCTTCCATTGCATGGCATGCAGGTCGGACAGCTTCACGGCATGCCCGGCCCCTTCCAGCCTGCTGATGGCGAAGTCCTTGAGGGCGCCGTTCAGGGAACGGGGTTCGGGGTGGGCGTAGACCAGCAGCACATTCATCGAGTTTCTCCAGTTGAGAAGCTCACGATAGGAGTCGGCCAGGTATATTGGAAACGAATTTCTGGCATACCTGGTATTGCGATGTCCAATGTGCTGCGGCGGATCGACCTCAACCTCCTCGTGACGCTCGACGCCTTGCTGGCGGAGCACAACGTCACTCGTGCCGCGGAGCGGCTTCACCTCTCCCAGCCGTCGGTCAGCGTGCACCTGGCCAAGCTGCGCGCAGTCCTTCGCGACCCCTTGCTGCTGCCCGGTCCCCGTGGCATGCGGCCGACCGCGCGCGCCGACGCCCTTCGAACGCCGCTGCGCGAGGCCCTGGCCGCCCTGGAGCAGGCCGTCACGGCCGCGCCGCGGTTCGAGCCGCAGCAGGCCAAGGCCACCTGGCGGGTGGGGGCGACGGACTACGGCGAATCGACGATCCTGCTCCCCGCGCTGACGGCCCTGCGGGCGGCGGCACCGGCTTCGCGCCTGGCCGTTCTGCAACTCGCGCCGGCCCGCCTCACGCGTCAGCTCGAGCTGGGAGACCTCGACCTGGCATTCCACGTGCGCGACGAGGCCCACCTGCACCTGCGACACCGGGCGCTCTTCGTCGAGCAGTACGTGCTCGCCGGCCGGGCGGATCATCCGGGATTGAAACGGCGGCCTACCCTCGCGAAGTTCTGCGCATTCGAGCATGCAATCGTCTCGCCGGATGGCGGCGGTTTCCAAGGCGCGGCGGATGCCGCGCTTGCCGCGTTGGGCGTGACGCGTCGCGTCGCCCTGTCGGTGCCGCACTTCCTCTTCCTGCGCGCAGCCCTCGCCAGCACGGACCTGGTCGCCATGGTGCCCTCGCGCCTCGTGCGCGGCGATCCGGCCCTGCGCGTGGTCGCGCCACCCATCGAGGTGCCCGGCTTCGAGATGCTGATGCTGTGGCATGAGCGTTCGCACCGCGACCCCGGCCATGCCTGGTTGCGGGAGCAGGTCGCCGGGGCCGTCTGATGCCCGCTGCGGGCCGATCTACACTGTCACCTGACGCTGGCTCGCCCGTGGGTCGGGCCTGCTGGGCGACCATTCACCCACAGTGAAGGCGGCATGCGCATGGAAACGCAACAGCACTGGGAGTCCGTCTACCGCGCGAAGGCCCCCGACGCGGTCAGCTGGTATGCACCGCACCTCACCGCCTCGCTCGCCTACGTGCAGCGCACCGGGCTGCCGACGTCTTCGGCCGTGGTCGATGTGGGCGGAGGCGAATCCACGCTGGTCGACGATCTGCTGGATGCAGGTTACAAGCGCATCTCGGTGCTCGACCTCTCGACCCGCGCCCTCGAGGTGGCTCGGGAACGGCTCGGCGTCCGAGGCCGGCTTGTCGACTGGGCAGTGGCCGACGTGCTGAGCCATGACTTCGCGCCGCGGTCAGTCGACATCTGGCACGACCGGGCGGTGTTCCACTTTCTGACCGACGCCGCCGCACGCGAGCGCTACGTCGCCCAGGTGCTGCGCGCCCTGCGGCCGGGCGGCTTTGCCATCGTCGGCACGTTCGGTCCCGAAGGGCCGGAGCTGTGCAGCGGTCTGCCGACGGCGCGCTACGACGCGCCGGGCCTGCACGGCGAGTTCGGCGCGCGGTTCATGTTGCTGGACGACCGGGTCGACCTGCACACCACGCCGTGGGGTTCGCAGCAGCAGTTCGTCTACTGCTTCTGCCGGCTCGAATCGTGAACGGGGGGCGCACTCGGCTCGCTGCCGAACCGGTTGGCGGACAGCGTCCGCGCGGGCCAGGACCGTCGCGGCCCTTGTCGGGACCTCGGCTTGCCCTCTGGAACGGCCGCCCCGGGCGCTCCTGCCGCCGCCCCCCGGGCGTTGCGCCAACCGACCTGCCTTGCTGAGATCTGCCGATGGACCTTGATGATGTCGAGATGCTCGACGACGAACTGCAACTCGCCCAGTTCGTGGGCCACCACGCCTTGCCACTGTTCGGCGTCGCCCTCGCGCTGGTGATGTGCGCCGTGGTGGCGGGGTGGTGGATCTGGGTGCGGATCGAACGTCACGGCGCCCCGGAGCCTCTTCCGCGGGAACGCGTGCTGGTGTTGCGCCTGGTCGCCGGCTTCGCCGGCGTCGTGCTGGCCGCCATGGGTTTTGCCGAAATGGCCGAGGCGCTGGACGCTTCGGAGGAACTCGGCCGCTTCGACGTCGAGCTGGCCCGGGTGCTGCGTGAAGAACTGTCGGCCACCACGCTGCAGGCCTTCGCGTGGGTGACCCACCTGGGAGACACCGTGACGCTCACGGCGTTGTGCATCAGCGTGGCCGTCGTGCTGTTGTGGCGAGGCCATCGGCGGTTGGCCATCTGCTGGGTCATCGCCGTGGCGGCCAACGGGATCCTGATCCGTGTGCTCAAGGCCGTCTTTGCGCGGGTGAGGCCCTTGCACGAACACAACCAAGCGGTGTCCGAGTCCGGCTACAGCTTCCCGAGCGGACACAGCGCCGGCTCGATGCTGGTCTACGGACTGCTGGCCTATGTGTTGATGCGGTTCGTGCCGCGTGCCGCCCAGCTGCCGGTGCTGCTGCTCGGGGCGACCGTCGCCTTCACGATCGGCTGCAGCCGCGTCTTCCTCCAGGTTCACTATGCGAGCGACGTGCTGGCGGGCTTCGCCACCGGAGGCTTGTGGCTCGCAGTGTGCATCATGAGCATGGAGTGGTTGCATCACCGACGGCTGGGCCGGAGCGCTTCGCTGGCATGAGGGCAGACCCGGCCGTGATGGTCGACCGACACCCGCTCATTCAACGAGAAAAGCGAGTTCCGTCACCCATTGCGACATGTCGGCCGGCTCCTCGAGGTACCACTCGATGCGCGCTGCCCAAGCCTCGCCGCAGCCCTGTGATTTCTTTGCCCAGGTGACGCGGTGGGCGTCGCCCCAGGCGAGCAGTTCGGCAGTCGCTTCCTCCAATCCCGAAGGATGACCGCGGAAGCGTGTGGTGAGGTAGTTGCCCGCAGGCAATGTGTCCGACAGCACCCGACCCTCGGTCACGAAGACCTCGTCGACCGGAAGGCCGACGTCGACGGTGAGCAAAGCGTCCATGTCGATCACGCGATAGCGCCAGAACCACGGGCCTGCCCGCTTGATGCCTTGTTGTGTCAGGGCGCGTAGCACTTCATCGCCGAGCGGGGGGAGATCGGTGGCCAGCTGGGCCATGGTGACCTCGGACCGGATCACGGCGCAGTGGCGCGCGGCGCGGTGTTCAATGCGGGGTGGGGTGATGAGGCTTGCCATGGCGGCTCCCTGAGTGGCGTTGAAATTAAACCGTATCGTTAAGTTTCAGGTCGACGGTCGAATCTGTCAACGGTCTTCTTCTGAAGCGAAAGACGGGTCGCGCCAGCACGTGCGGAGCATCCGCAACGGGCCTCCACCGGTCTCAGGCCCTGGGTTGCCTCGGCCACCAGCGCGACGCGTCAGAAGGTCGTCTTGGTCTTGACGAGGAACTGCACCCGCTTCGCGTCGGGTGCCGCGTTCAGCGGGACGGCCACGTCGGTGTGCAAAACGTTGCTGAACGACGCGCGGGCGCTGACGAAGCGCAGGCCGAAGCCGGCGTTGCTGAGCCAGCCGGGGTTGTCGGTGTTGATGTTGCCGCCGCCCCAGGCGCGTCCCGTGTCGAAGAACGCCGCGCCGCCGATGCGAAAGAGCTGCCAGAGGTACACGCCTGTGTAGAAGCGCTCCTCGACGGTGAAGAGCGCGCGGCGCTCGCCGCTCTGGTAGCGCAACGGGTAGCCTCTCAGCCCGTTGTCGCCGCCGAGCATCAGCAAGTCCTCGGGTTCGGGGCGAGTGACGACATCGCCGGACGCCGCCGCATAGAACAGCCACCGCTTTCCCTGCGGGAGGAAATACCGCAGGCGCATGTCGATGTGCTGGCGGCGCACGGCACCCTCTTCGAGTTGGCCGCTCAAGGCAGCTGCGGCGGTGAGGGTCTGCCCGGCTGCGGGCTCGAATCCGCGGCTCACCGAAGCCGAGTACAGCCAGGCATCCCGGGTGGACCCCAGTCCCCGACTTGCCCAGCCCAGTTGCAGGGACGAGGACAGCCCGAGGGCGAAAAACTCGGGCCGGCCGATCAGGTCGCGGTTCTGCACCTTGTCGAAGGCGTCCTCGATCGACTGCACCCGCAGGAACGGGCCGACCAGCATCTGGTCGGCGGTGAGCCGCGGCGGGGCGATGCGGCCCGGTTCCAGGGCGTAGCGGTCGCGTCGCATGTCAAGGCCGGTAGAGAATCGATGAACCCATCCGTCGACCAGGCCCGCCGACCAGCCGGCGAACACCTCGCCCCGCTGCACGCGATGGCGATACTGGCTGCTCACCTCGCCGCCGCGGTACAGCGAGTCGATGCGGTCGTCGTCGGACAGGGCAACACCGGCTGCCCAGCGTGAATCGAGTGCGTAGAACGGGCGTCCCACCGAAAGCGCGTTGCGCTGACCGTCGGTGTTGCTGGCGTGCTTGACGCTGATGGACGTCCAGGAGCCGAAGGCGCGATCCTTGGCAAACTCGAACTCGTCGCTCGACCGGTCCACGTTGTTCGACCGCCCATAGCCGACCGACATGCCGGTGCCGAGCAGGTTGTCGTCCTTGATGTGCATGCCGCTCGAATTGGAGCCCCCCGAACGTCCAGCGCTGACGCCGACGTCCAGGGTCCAGCTGTCGCGGGCCTCCACCTCGATGTCCACCACGCCGTCGCGATAGGCCACCGGGCGGAAGCGCACGTCGTAGATGTAGCGCGCGCTGCGCAGGACCCGCTCGGTCTCGTCGATCAGCCGTACCGACACCGGCTCGCCCGGCTTGAACAGCAGGGCGCGGTGAATCACCCCGGGGCGCGTGCGCACATGCAGCGCGTTGGCCCAGCGAAAGAGCAGCCTGTCTTCCTTGGGATCGTCCAGGTCGAACACGTTCTGGCTGACGACGCGGATCTCGCCGATCGTGGCGCCTGCGGCTTCCAGTTCGGCGAAGCTGGGCAGCGCCTCCTGGCCGCTCGCTGCGGTCGCCGCCACCAACATCAGCACCCCGGCCGCGGGCCCGGCGAGGCCGTCGCGCAGGACATGGGCGATGCGACGGAGCGGTTCAGGGCCGAGGAAGGGGGGCATGCTGGCAGGGCAAGGAGCGCGAGGATGCGGACGAGGAGGAATGACAGTTCCGTTGCGTAGTGATGATCAATGGTGGGCGGCCGTTTCGCCGGTGCTTGCTGGCGTGGGCTGGCGGCCACCCTGTCGCCAACCCGCGGACGCGAGCACCGATGGGCCGAACCGGTGACCCGCATCAGAACGCGGCCGGTGTCGAGGACGATTGTCCTGCATCAAGGCAGGGCGCCGAGAGGGGGCCACCCCGAGGTGGACGGGAGGCGCTCGGCTTCAGACCACGGCGCCGAACAGGGCGCCCACGGCGGCGGTCGCGCCCATGGCGATGGCGCCCCACCAGGTCACGCGAAGGGCGCCGGGGAGGGCGGATGCGCCGCCGAGTCGTGCGGCCGTCGCGCCGAGCAGTGCAAGAAAGAGCAATGTGGACAGGGCGACGGCGGGAAGCAGGACATCGCCGGGGGCGGCCCACACGGCCAGCAAGGGCAGCGCTGCGCCTGCGCCAAAACTCGATGCGGAAATGAGCGCGGCCGGGCCCGGCTGCGCCCGGCTGGTCTCCGACAGGCCCAGTTCGTCGCGCGCATGGGCGCCGAGTGCATCGTGCTGCATCAGCTGCTCGGCCACTTCGGCCGCGAGTGCCGGGGTCAATCCGCGTTCCTCGTAGATGGCAGCGAGTTCCCTGTGCTCCGCCGGCCGGTTGCTGTCCAGTTCGGCGCGCTCGCGCTCCAGGTCGGCGCGCTGCGTGTCGGCCTGGGAATGCACCGACACGTATTCGCCCGCGGCCATCGACATCGCCCCGGCGACCAGGCCTGCCACGCCGGCCGTCAGGACGGCGCTTGCGTCGGGGGTTGCGGCGGCCACGCCGAGCACCAGGCTGGCCGTGGAGACGAGGCCGTCGTTGGCGCCGAGGACGCCGGCGCGCAACGCATTGCCACGGTCAGATCGATGGCGCTCGCCATGCCGGCGGCGGGGAAGGGGAGCATCGAGTGACATGGGCGCACGGGCTGGTGAATCCGAGCCCATCATGCCCGGACAATCGCTACCCGTGCCGCCTCAGAAGCCGACGCTGGCCGACAGGCCGACCAGCCAGGTGCGCCCTGCGCCCGGTTCGAAGTGGCGGCCATTGCCTTCGTTGACGATCACCGAACCGGCGTGGTGCCGATCGAGGAGGTTGTCGACACGCGCAAAGCCGCCGAGCTCCCAGGCCCCCATCTGCATGACGTAGCCGCCGTGCGCGGCCACGGTGGTGTAGGCCGGCGCAGCATCGGTGTTCGCGTCGTTGACCGGCACGCCGGTCAGGTAGCGCGCCTCCAGGCCACCCCGCCAGCCCGTGGGCGGGGCCCAGGCGACAGCGGCGAAGGCGGCGCCTCGCGCCACGCCGGGGATGCGGTTGCCGGCGGGAATGTTGAGGTTGGGCGTCGGGCACGGCGTGCCTGCACAGCTGCTGAAGGCATCGCGGTAGATGGCGTCCATGGCGGTGGCTGCCAGGTCTGCGCGCAGGTGCTGCCAGGCGCTCGCCGTCCAGGCCAGTTCAAGGCCACGCCGCTCGGTGGCTCCGGCGTTCTGAAAGGTGGCACGGCCGCCGGTGTTCGACAGGGTGACGATCTCCCGGTCGCTGCGCGTGCGGAACGCCGCCAGATTCAGGTCGCCCCAGGCACCGAGGCGCGCCTTGATGCCGGCTTCGACGCTGTGGCTGCGGGCCGACTGCAGGGCGAGGTTCATGCCGGTCGCGCCGTTCGGACGATAGGCCAGCTCGTTGAGCGTCGGCGTCTCGAAGCCGCGGCCGGCCGTGACGTACAGGTGCACGGATTCGTCCAGTGCGTACAGGGCACCGAGAACGGGCAATGTGGCGCGGTACTGCGTGCCGCCGCTGTCGTCGGGGTTGTTGCCCACCACGTACGCGTCCTGCGACTTGAACTGCACGCGGCTCTGGCGCACGCCGGCGTGCAGCGACCAGGCTTCGGTCGGCCGCCACGCCAGTTGGAGGTACTGGTCGGTGCTGGTCACGCGGTTGTGTTCGTCGCGCCGCAACGGCCCCTGCACGCCGAGGGTGCCGTCGATGCTGTTGCGAAAGCCACGCCGGTGCTCGTTCAACGTGTCGCGCGCCAGCCCGCCCACCACATCCAGCGGGCCGTCTAGCCAGCGGGTGCGCCAGGTCCAGCGCAGGTCGGCACCGCCGTAGCGGCGGTCCAGGGCGATCCACCCGCCGGGGTGGAGTGGATTTTCCTGGGGGTCGACCGGGATGGCCTGGGCCTGGCTGATGCCCCGTCGTCCGGTATAGAGCAGGGCGCGCAGCGAGTGCTCGGGCGACAGCCGACGCTCATGGATGATGCCGCCCTGCGTCTGGTGCAGCGTCTTGCGGGTGTCGAATGCGATGGCCGCCGGATCGGCGCTGCGCGGGGCGGCGTCGAACTGCGCGCGCTTCAGGCCCAGCGGGTCCTGGGCACGTGGCAAGTCGACGCTGTTGGCCACGACCGTCCACCGACTCGATGGGTCCGGCTGCCAGGTCAGCTTGGCGTTCCCCAGGCGGCGGTCGGCAGCGCTGTGCTCGCGGTGGCCGTCGGTGCGAAAACGACTCGCGCCCACGACGTAGCCCAGCGAGCCCTCGGTGCCGGTCGCCTGGGTCGACACCCGCAGCATGCCGTCGCTGCCTGCAGCGGCTCCGACGCTCAGTCGGGGCCGTCCCGCAGGGGTTTCGGTGAAGACCTGGATCACCCCGCCGGAGGAGTTGCCATACAGGGCCGAGAACGGCCCGCGCAGCACTTCCACGTGGCCGACGGTGCCCAGGTCGACGTGGGTGATCTGGCCCTGGCCATCGGGCTGGGTGGCCGGAATCTCGTCGACATACAGGCGAACGCCTCGGATGCCGAACGTGGAGCGTGCGCCGAAGCCGCGGATTGAAATCTGGAGGTCCTGCGCATAGTTCTGCCGCTCCCGGGCTTGCAGGCCCGGAATGGCCGACAGGCTTTCGGTCAGGCTCACCTGGGCGCGGCTCCGGCGAAGGTCGGCACCGTCGATGCGGTCGATCGAGGCCGGCAACTCGAAGGCGTCGCTTTCGGTGCGCGTGGCCGTGACGACGATCGGCGGCAGAACTGCGGCTGCGGGCGTGTCGGGGCTTGACGGTCCGACGGGCTGCGCGAAGGCGGCGTCGGCAGCAAGGGTGCTGCCGACGAGAAGCAGCGCGACATGGGCTGCCGCCACGCCCGAGCGGCTGATGTCGCGGCTCGAGAGGATCGAAGCCGGTCGGTGCGCGCGGCTGCGGGAGGACGTCGGTCGGGCTCGAGGGACGGCGGTCACGGTCACGGTCAGGTCTCGGTCGCTGTGGTGGTCGCCGCGCAGGAGACGCGGCAATCCGGAGGTCGGTCGGGCGCTGCATCGTACGGGCCCGCCCCATGCCTGGGATCCCGCGGGGTCTTGGGGCGCGGCGCCTTGCGCGGGACAGTGGCACCATGGCACGCCTGCCACGCAGTCGACCCGTGAAGCGCCCCCGCCATGTCCGATGTTTCCGATGCCGCCCCCGGGTCTGTCCCGAGACCGCGCCACCGCATCTTCTTCGCGGTGTTTCCCGACGCGGCCGCACGGGACGACGTGGTCGCACGGCGCCAGTCGTTCGCGCAGCGGCTGGGCCTTCAGGGCAGGCTGTCCGCATCCGAGCGCCTCCATGTGACCCTGATCCACGTGGGCGACTTCGCCGAACGCCCCGAGGCCGAGATCGACCGCTTCGTTCGGGCCGCTGCGGCGATCGACCTGCCGCCCGTGACCATCGCCTTCGACCGCGTGTCGAGTTTTCGCGGGCGCCCAGGTCATCGGCCCTGCATCCTGCTGGGCCACCCGACCGGCACGGCCGCGGTGCGGGCGCTGCAGTCGCGGCTGCATCAGGCCCTCGTGCGGGAGGGGTGGCGGCCCAAGGGGCACGAGGTGTTCACGCCCCATCTCACGCTGCTCTACAGCGATGCGCCCGTGGCCGACGAGGGCTTCGGGCCGGTGTCCTGGGTGGCGAACGAATTCGTCCTCGTGGACAGCCTGATCGGCCAGGGCCGCTACGAGGTTCTTGCGCGTTGGCCCCTTCGCGGCGCCGCAGCGCCTCAGGCAGACGTTGCGGACACGCCTTGACGTGACGGGCGCGGCGGGCCAGCGGCATGCTCCCGCGCCGGACGAGCCCTGCTTGCCTGGTTGATACAGTGCGGCTCATTCATCCTGAGCGTCCCGCCTGACCGATGCCCGCCTTCTTCTTCGTCACGCCTGCATGTCGTTGCCAGCCTCGAGCGCTGACGCGAACGCTGGCCCGGCGCCCATCGGAAGGTGAGGGCCGCCTAGCATCGGCCGGAGCACCGCGGTGAGGGTTCTCGACACGCGGCGGGGTCTCGGTCCACCGCCGCCCGCTCCGAGCCTCCCCCGGGTGCTGACCTTGTCGGCCTTGCTGCATGTGCTGCTCGTCGCCCTCATTGGCAGCGAGACCGGCGACGGTACGAGCCCGGGTGGAGTGCCTGCATCCGGCGGACTCACTGTCGTGCTGGTGAGTCCCCCGGCGCGGCCCCCCAGCGAACGAGGGCTTCCGCCTTCGGTTGCAGCGCCGCCTGACGACGAATCCGAGGAGGGCAGCGCTCCGCCCTCCCTGAAGACCGGGCCGCCTGGTCAGAGCCGCCGGACACGCGACGGGACGGCCACGCCAGTGGCTCCGGCACCGACCGCCGGTGCAGAGGATGACCGGCCGACGCGAGGGGAGGCGACACCGTCCGAGCCTGCACTCGAACAGGCAGTGCCACCTGAACGCGCTGCCCCGTCCGTTCTCCATTTGCCCACGGCCTCGGCCGAAACCCTCGTTCGGCCGCCGGTGGCGGCGCCGCGGCCGGCCACGCCGGCCTCTGCCGTGATTCCGCTTGCGGCGCCAGGCGTGTCGGAGGACCGCGAGCTGGCCCGCGTGGAAGCGACGGACAACGCGGCATCGTCTCCCGCCGCCGTGGCGGCTCGGGCGGCTTCGTCCGCGAGCGGACCCGCACCTGCGCGTGCGCCTGCGCTTGCGCCAGCACCGGCGCCCCTACCGGCAGCGACCAAGGCGACCGAGCCTGCGCCAGTGCCTGCTCCTGAACCCGCGCCTGCACCGGCACCGGCGCCAGCGCCTTCACCTGAACCCGCACCTGCGCCGCCACCGGCACCGGCACCGGCACCGGCACCTGCACCTGCACCTGCACCTGCGCCTGCGCCTGCGCCTGCGCCTGCACCTGCACCTGCACCTGCGCCTGCGCCTGCGCCTGCGCCTGCGCCTGCGCCAGCGCCTGCGCCTGCCCCAGCACCGGCACCAGCACCAGCACCAGCACCAGCACCAGCACCAGCGCCTGCGCCTGCGCCTGCGCCTGCGCCTGCGCCTGTACCTGTACCTGTACCTGTACCTGTACCTGTACCTGCGCCTGCGCCTGCGCCTACGCCTACGCCAGCGCCAGCGCCAGCGCCAGCGCCTGCCCCAGCACCGGCACCAGCACCAGCACCAGCACCAGCACCAGCACCAGCACCTGCGCCTGCGCCTGCGCCTGCGCCTGCGCCTGCGCCTGCACCTGCACCTGCACCTGCACCTGCACCTGCGCCTGCGCCTGCGCCTGCGCCAGCGCCAGCCCCAGCCCCAGCACCAGCGCCTGTTTCCCAAGCCGTGCAGGCACCCGGTCCGGCCGCGGCGCCTCCGCCCGTCGGATCCGCCGTACGGGTACCGACCGCCACACCGGGGCCGGGTGCCGGCGGTGTGGACCTGAGCGGGCGAACGGTGCCGCCCGTCCCCTCGGCCACGCCCGGCGCAGCGCCGTCGCTGAACCTCGACCTGGGCACGGGGCGGGCTTCAAGTCGCCCTGTCACGCCCGGCACACGTGGCGCGCTCAACCTGATGCCGCCGCCTCCCGAGCGCCGCAGCAAACTGGCCGAAGACATCGAGAAGGCCGGCAAGCCCGACTGCCGCCGCGCCCATGCGGACAAGGGGCTGCTCGGCGTGGTCCCGTTGGCGCAGGCCGCGTTGAGCAGGGACGGCGATTGCCGCTGGTGATGCCGGGGCCTGCCGGCCTGACCCGATGAATGGCACAGGCGTGGCGCGATCGTCGGGTCACGGCAAAGGCCGACACCGGGGCCGTCGCATAAAATCCGTCGACGTTTCCCGTGCGCTGCTGCTCACGCCTCCTCCACACCGCCCCTCCGATGAGCACCCCTGCCGACGAACACGCCATGCGCATCGCACTGGACCAGGCCCAGAACGCATGGTTGGTGGGTGAAGTGCCGGTGGGAGCCGTGATCATGCGGGGTGGCCAGGTCATCGCCACCGGCTACAACCGTCCCATCACCGAGCACGATCCCACCGCTCACGCCGAGATCGTCGCCCTGCGCCACGCGGCGACGCTGCTCGGCAACTACCGGCTTCCGGAGTGTGAGCTCTACGTGACGCTGGAGCCCTGCGCCATGTGCGCGATGGCATTGATGCATGCACGCTTCAAGCGGGTCGTGTTCGGCGCCGTCGATCCCAAGACCGGCGCGGCCGGCTCGGTGCTCGACCTCTTCGCCGAGCGGCGCCTGAACCACCACACCCAACTCGAAGGCGGCGTGCTCGCCCATGAGTGCGGGCAGGTGCTGCGCGACTTCTTCGCGGAGCGGCGCGAGATCTACCGCCAGCGGCGGGGCGCAGTTCCGGCCCCCGTTGCGGCGGCCGAAGAACCGGTTCCCGAGATCCCGACCGGCGATGCCGTCGAGGTTCCCTTTCCCCTGTCCGAGCCTCCCCATTCATGACTTCGCTGACCCTGTTCTCCCCCGCCGGTGCCGTGGCCCAGGCGGCAACCTTGCGGCGGGCCGCCAAGCGGCTTGCAAGCCAGGGCTTCGACGTGTCCATCGATGAGTCGGCGCTCTCGCGCGAGCAACGCTTCGCCGGGGACGACGCGGAGCGCCTGGCGGCGCTGCACCGCATCGCCAAGCAGGCGCCTTCGGTGGCGCTGGCCACCCGGGGCGGCTACGGCCTTACGCGGCTGCTCGACCGCATCGACTGGAAGCGCATGGCCCGCAGCGTGGAGAACGGCACCCGCTGGGTGGGCTACAGCGACATGACCGCCCTCGAGTTGGGCCTGCTGGCGCACACCAAGGCCGAAAGCTGGGCCGGACCCATGGCCTGCGGCGACTTCGGCGGCGAGGCGCTGGACGAAGTGACGCCCGACTGTTTCGGCGAAGCGATGAGCGGCGCCCTCGAGGCCGTGGGCTTTCGCACCGAGGAGGGCTTCGACGGCGTGCAGGCCAGTGGCCGGTTGTGGGGCGGCAACCTCTGTGTCGTGAACTCGTTGCTCGGCACGCCGCATTGGCCGAAGGTCAAGGGCATCCTGTTCCTGGAAGACGTCAACGAGCACCCCTATCGCATCGAGCGCAATCTGCTGCAGTTGCACCAGGCCGGCGTGCTCGACCAGCAGAAGGCCATCCTGCTCGGTTCGTTCACCGCCTTCACCAAGTCGCCGCTGGACCGCGGCTATTCGCTCAAGACCGTCATCGCCCACCTGCGCTCCCTGACCCGCACGCCGATCCTCACCGGCCTGCCTTTCGGTCATGTGCCCACGAAAGTCTGCCTGCCCATCGGGCGCAAGGCGACACTTGCCGTGCAGGGCCGGGATGCATTCCTCGGATGGGACACGCCCCATGACCACGGGCACGACCATCACGATGGGCGCGGCGAAGCCGTCGACCATGGCAACCATGCCCATTCGCACCACGGTGGCGACGAGCACGCCGGCGCGTCGGAGGCCGGCCGCAAGCGCCGGCGGTGAACATGCGCTGGCTGGGTGCCGTCTTGCTGGTGCTGCTGGCGGGATGCGACAACAGCCCGCATCCGCGCGGCAGCGAGCGCGGCAATACCCTGTTCGTGGCGTTCCAGGAGCGCTCGCCCCGCTACTTCGACCCCACGGCGTCCTACGCCAACAACGAGACCCCCGTGGTCTACCAGGTCTACGAGCCGCTCTATGGGTACCACTACCTGAAGCGACCGTACACGCTGGTCCCGCGGCTGGCCGAGGAGGTCGTCGCGCCGCACTACCGTGACGCCCAGGGCCGCGACCTTCCGGACGACGCCCCCGGCGACCAGGTGGCCGAGAGCGTCTATGACATCCCGCTGAAGCGCGGCGTCATGTACGCGCCGCATCCGGCCTTCGCGCGCGATGACGCAGGAGGCTACCGCTACCACGCCCTGAGCGAAGCCGACACCCGTGACAAGCGCTCGCCCTTCGACTTCGCTCACAGCGGCACCCGGGAAGTCGAGGCGGAGGACTTCGTGTACGCCTTCAAGCGGCACTCCACGCCGCGCATCCAGGCGCCGCTTTTCGGCATCTTTGCGGAGCACGTCGTGGGGCTGCAGGCCTACGGCGAACGGATCCGCCTGGAAGATGCCCGCCTCCGGGCGGGACTCGACCCCGCCTCCCTCGACAAGCCCTTCCTCGATTTTCGGCGTTGGCCACTGGAGGGCGTGCAGGCACTCGACCGGCATACCTTGCGCATCCGCATCAAGGGCAAGTACCCGCAGTGGAAGTACTGGCTGGCCATGAGCTTTGCCGCACCGGTGCCCTGGGAGGCCGACCAGTTCTACGCACAGCCCGGCATGGCTCGCAACGGCTTGAGCCTCGCCCGTTGGCCGGTAGGCACCGGGGCCTACCTGCTGCGGGAGTATGAGCAGGACCGGCGCCACGTGCTGGTTCGCAACCCGCTGTACCGCCACGATCCGTACCCCTGCGAAGGCGAGGCAGGGGACCGCGAGGCGGGCCTGCTGGCCGACTGCGGCAAGCCCATGCCGTTCATCGACCGGGTGGAGTTCAACATCGAGAAGGAGCGGGTGCCGCTCAAATCCAAGTTCGCCCAAGGCTACATCGACGTGCCGGAGGTCGAGCGCTTCGACTGGGGCGTGGAGTTCCTGGCCGACATGAACGACGCCGAAGCCACTCGGGAACGGTTCACGTCGCGCGGTTTCCAGTTCCCGCGCACCACCGACCTCACCACCTGGTACATGGGCTTCAACATGCTCGACCCGGTCGTGGGTCGGGGGGACACCCCCGACGCGCAGGCGCGCAACCGCAAGCTGCGTCAGGCTTTGTCGATCGCCATGGATTGGGAAGAGGGCTATGGCCGCGTGTTCCTCTACAAGGCCGGAGAAGCCGCCCACGGGCCGCTGCCGGCCGGCATCTTCGGTTCGCGCCACGGCACGGTGGCCGGCCACAACCCGGTCACCCACCAAGTGGTCGACGGGCAGGTGGTGCGGCGCTCCATCGAGGAGGCTCGGCGCCTGATGGCCGAGGCCGGCTACCCCGGAGGGCGTGATGCGCGAAGCGGCCGCCCGCTGGTGCTGAACTATGACTTCCAGCGCGCGCCCACGCCGGAGATCAAGGCCGAGCTCGACTGGACAGCCAAGCAGTTCGCCAAGCTCGGTGTCCAGCTCGAGATCCGGGCGACCGACTTCAACCAGTACCAGGAGAAGACGCACCAGGGGCGGCACCAGCTGTTCTTCGGTGGGTGGGTCGCCGACTACCCCGATGCCGAGAACTTCCTCTTCCTGCTGTACGGGCCGAACGCCAAGTCGCTCCACGAGGGGGAGAACATCGCCAACTACCAGAACCCCGCCTTCGACCGCCGCTTCCGTGAGATGCAACTCCTCGACGACGGCCCCGCGAAACAGCGCCTGATCGACGAAATGGTGTCCATCGTGCAGGCTGATGCGCCCTGGATGTTCGGCTATCACCCGCATGCGGCCGGTGCGTATGCGCCGTGGGTCGGGAACGGCAAGCCGAGCGTGATGGGGCGCGACATGGTGCGCTATCACCGGGTGGACGCCGGCCAGCGAACCGAACGGCAAGACGCCTGGAACCGTCCCATCCTGTGGCCCATGGCCCTTGCAGGCGCGGCACTGGCTCTGGCGCTCTGGCTGGCACGGCGATCCTGGCTGCGCCGCGAGCGGCAGGTGGCACTGCCGACCGGAGGCCGCCCATGACACGCTATTTCCTTCGCCGCGTGTTGTACGGCCTGCTCGTGCTCGTCGGTGTCAACGTGTTGACCTTCGTGCTGTTCTTCAGCGTCAACACGCCGGACGACATGGCGCGGCTCAACATCGGCGGCAAGCGCGTGACGCAGGACCAGATCGACAAATGGAAGGTCGAGCGCGGCTATGACAAGCCGCTCTATCTCAACGAGCGGGCGTCCGGCCTTGAGACCGTGACCGACACGGTGTTCTGGGACCGGTCCGTGGCCTTGCTGGCCCTGCGTTTCGGACGCTCGGACGCGGCGGGGGCCAGCGACATCGGCCACGAGATCGGCCGGCGGATGCTCGTGAGCCTGCAGCTGGCCGTGCCGCTGTTCGTGCTGCAGGTCTTCGTGAGCGTGGTCTTCGCGCTGGTGCTGGTGTTCTTCCGGCACAGTCGCATCGACTTCTGGGGCGTGGTCCTGTGCGTGTTGATGCTGTCGGTGAGCAGCCTTTTCTACATCATCGTGGGCCAGTTCCTGTTCTCGCGGGTGCTCCGGCTCGTCCCCATCTCCGGCTGGGCGCCCGGGCTCGATGCGGCCCGGTTCCTCGTGCTTCCCGTGGCCCTGTCGCTGCTGTCCCGGCTCGGCGGGGAAGGGCGCTTGTACCGCGCCATGTTCCTGGAGGAGATCGGGCGTGACTACGTTCGCACGGCCCGCGCCAAGGGGTTGGGCGAGGGCAGGGTGCTCGGCCGCCATGTGCTTCGCAATGCCTTGATTCCCATCATCACCAGCGCAGGCAGCTACCTGCCTTACGTTTTCCTCGGCAGCCTGGTCTTCGAGAGCTTCTTCGGCATTCCGGGCCTGGGAGCCTACGTGATCGACGCCATCGCCGGCCAGGACTTCGCCATCGTGAGGGCGATGGTGTTCGTCGGGTCGCTGTTGTACATCGGCTCCTATGTGCTCATCGACCTCGCCTACACCTGGGCGGATCCGCGGGTGCGATTGTCATGACCGCCTGGCCGCGCATTGTCGTCTTGTGGTCCGATGGGGTGCTGATCGGCCTGGCGTTCGCGCTGCTGGCATACGCCTGGCACGTGCGCCGCACGCCGGCACGCCGGGAGCTCTGGCGACGCGCCTTCCGCAACCCCGCGACGCTGTGCGCCGGCCTCGTGCTCGGGCTGTTCCTCATGGTGGCCCTGGCCGACTCCCTGCATTTCCGCCGGGCGTTGCCGCAGCAGGACGGGCACGCCGCGCACGCCGCGCAGGTCGAGTCCGTCCTGGACCTGGCCTTGTCGACCTTGGTCGAGGGCAGGGAAGTCAGCTACTCCGCGCCCCTTGCGAGTCGGTCGCATGCGAAGGGTGTGGATGGCACGCCGGGCTACGGTCGGCTGCGCCACGGTGGGGCGCATCTGGACGATGACAGCGCGCAGCGTTGGCCCGACATCGCGGCGCGCACGACGCTCGGCGCCGCAGTCGGTGCGGGCGTCGCGGCCTTGCTGGTGCTCGGACTGACGGCCTTGGGTGCCGCACGGGCCCGCGAACGCTTTGCGCACCGGCTTCGTCGGCTCGTGCGCGGTGACAACGTGCTCCCGTTGCGGGCGGCCGCCCTGACGGTGATCGCGATCGGCATCGGCGCGGGGGTGATGACTGCGCTTGCCACCCACTACCACGTGCTGGGCACCGACCGCACGGGCAACGACGTGCTGCTCCAGGCACTCAAGAGCATCCGCACGGCGTTCGTCATCGGCACCCTCTCGACGGTGGCGACGCTGCCGCTTGCCGTGGGCTTGGGCATCCTGGCGGGCTACCTGGGAGGCTGGGTGGACGACCTGGTCCAGTACCTCTACACCGTGCTGTCGTCGATTCCGAATGTGCTGCTCATTGCCGCCTGCGTGCTGATGATGCAGGTGTTCATCGACACCCACCCCGACCTGTTCGAGACGGGCGCCGAACGGGCGGATGTGCGCCTCTTCCTGCTCTGCGTGATTCTCGGGCTGACCGGCTGGGCCGGGCTGTGCCGGCTGGTGCGGGCCGAGACGCTCAAGCTGCGCGAACTCGACTACGTGCAGGCGGCCACGGCCTTCGGTGTCGGCCCGTGGCGCATCATGACGCGGCATGTCTTCCCGAACGTGGTGCACCTCGTCATCATCACGACGGTGCTGGACTTCTCCGCCCTGGTGCTCTACGAGGCGGTGCTGTCGTACGTGGGGGTGGGCGTGGACCCGAGCATGAACAGCTTCGGCGGCATGATCAACCTCGCCCGCAGCGAGATGTCGCGGGACCCGGTGGTGTGGTGGTCGTTCACGGCCGCCTTCCTGTTCATGGTGGCCCTGGTGCTAGCGGCCAACCTGTTCGCCGACGGCGTCCGGGACGCGTTCGATCCGCGGGCGGCGGTGTACCGGGCCCGTCGACGGGCGACGGAAAGGGAGGCTGCATGAGCAACGGTGACGCGCCGACGCCGGCACCCGGAGGCGTGGAAGGCTTGCGGCCCGACGCGCTCGACGTCCGGAAGCTGGGCGTGGTGCTGGACGCCGATGGCGGCCTGGTTCGCGCCATCGAGGCGCTGGACCTGTGCCTGCAGCGAGGGGAGACCTTCGCGCTGGTGGGCGAGTCGGGGTGCGGCAAGAGCATGGCCGCCCTGGCGCTCATGCGCCTGCTGCCCGACAACGGCCGCGTCGTGTCTGGCCGTGTTCAGCTGGCAGGGACGGAACTGCTGGGCTTGCCCGAATCGGCCATGCGCGGAGTGCGCGGCGGGCGAGTCGGGATGATCTTCCAGGAGCCCGGCACGAGCCTGAATCCGGTGATGAGGGTGGGCGACCAGATCATCGAGGCCATCGAAGCGCATTCGACGCTGCGCGGCGCGGCGGCGCGGGCGCGAGCGGCCTGGTGGTTGGAACGGGTCGGCCTGCCGGATGCGGCGCGCCGCCTGGACGACTATCCGTTCCAGATGAGTGGCGGCCAGAAGCAGCGCGTCATGATCGCCATCGCCCTGGCGGCGGAGCCGGACTTTCTCATTGCCGACGAGCCGACGACGGCGCTCGATGTGACGCTGCAGGCCCAGGTGCTCGACCTGCTGCGCGATCTGCAGCGCGAGCGGCGCCTGGGGCTGCTGCTGATCACGCACGACCTCGCAGTGGTGTCCGGCCTGGCCCACCGCGTGGCGCTGATGTATGCCGGGCAGATCGTCGAGGTCGCGGAGGCGGCGGCGTTCTTCCGGGCACCACGGCATCCCTATGCCGAGCTGCTGCTGCGTTCGCTCCCGGAAGCCCACAAGCGGGGCACGCCGCTCGCGGCCATCCCCGGCACCGTTCCCGCCCTGACCGGTCGCTTCGAGGGCTGTCGTTTCGCACCGCGATGTGATCGGGCCTTCGCCGCCTGTGCCACGACGCCGCCCGGCCTGCTCCCCGTGGACGGTGCGAAGGAGCGCGCGGTGCGTTGCCTTCTCAACGACGGTGCCGGCCTGGGCGCAGGCTCAGTGGTCTCCCCGAGCGCACCGGGGTCGCATCTGGCCATGGCGGAGGGAACGAGGGGCGAGCCCATGTTCCCGGAGACAGGGGCCCCGGCGGCCACGCTCCTGACGGTGCGCGGCCTGACCGTGCGCTATGAGACGGGCCGCGGTGGGCTGTTGCGCAAACCCTCTCTTCGCACGGTGGTGGACGGTGTTGACCTGTCCATCGACCGGGGCCGCACGCTGGCCCTGGTCGGGGAGTCGGGCAGTGGCAAGACCACGACCGGCAAGGCGATCGTGCAGCTTCTCCGCGGCCGGGCGAGGGTGAGCGGCAGCGCGGTCTTCGAGGGTCGCGAGCTGCTGTCCATGCCCGAGGCCGAGTTGCGGCCCTTGCGCTCGGCGATCCAGATCGTGTTCCAGGATCCGTTCGCCTCCCTCAACCCCCGCCTGCGAGTGGGCGACATTCTTGCGGAAGGCTTGCTGGCCCTTCGCCCGGAGCTGGACGCCACGGCCCGGCAGGCGAGGCTCGCGTCGCTGGTCGAGCGGGTGGGATTGCGGCGCGATGCGCTGGGCCGGCATCCGCACGAGTTCTCGGGCGGGCAGCGCCAGCGCATCGCCATTGCACGGGCCCTGGCGGTGGAGCCGAGACTGATCGTCTGCGACGAGCCGACATCGGCGCTCGATGTGTCGGTGCAGGCCCAGATCCTGAATCTTCTTCGTGACCTGCAGACCGAGTTGGGGGTTTCCTACTTGTTCATCACGCACAATATCGGCGTTGTCGAGTACATCGCGGACCACATCGCGGTGATGCGACTGGGGCGAATCGAGGAGGCGGGGCGTGCCGAGGACGTTTTGGGCCAGCCCCGGTCGGCGTACACCCGGCGGCTCCTGGCTGCCGTGCCGCGGATCGCCTGAGTCGAGGGGAAGGCGCGTCGATCGACCCGAAGGCCGATCGATGCCGCTGTCATGAACAAGAAGTACACATGCAACGAACCGCCATCAACCTTGCCGTTCTGGCTCTCGCGACGGGACTGCCCCTCCTGGCCCATGCCGTCGAGGAAGTGACCTTGCCCAAGGTGCAGGTCACCGGCAGCAACATCCCGCAGGTCGCGGCCCAGCCGTCGACCCCCACCCTCGTCCTCACACGCGCCGACATCGAGCGCACGGGCCTGAGCACGGTGAAGGAGGTGGTCGACTCGCTGGTGGGCGCAAGCCAGCATGCCTCCGGCGCCAACAAGAACCTGTCGGACATCACCGGAAGCAACTCCTATGCGGCGGGTGCCTCCTCCGCCTCGTTGCGCCACCTGGGTCAGCAAGCCACTCTGGTGCTCCTGAACTCGCGACGCCTGTCGCCGTTCGCCATGCATGACGACCCGGCGATGTTCACCGACCTCAACACGCTGCCGCTCGATGCGGTGGAGCGCATCGAGGTGCTGCGCAGCGGAGGGGCTGCGGTGTACGGGTCGGACGCCATCGCCGGTGTGATCAACGTCATCACCCGCAAGGACTACCAGGGTGTCACCGTGCGTGCAGGCCATGAGCGCTCGACGCACGCACGCGACTTCCGCGCGTCCTCGGCCAGCATCACTGCCGGCATCGGCAACTTCGCGGAGGACCGCTTCAACCTCATGATGAACGTCGAGCTCTACCGGCGCTCATCCGTCATGTGGGGCGAGGTCCTCGGCAAGCTGGACCCTTCGGTGGGCAGCTACTTTCCTTCCTTCGGGTCGCCGTCGACCTACAGCTACCCCGGAAACATCATCGAGGCGGGCGGGGCGCTGCCGGGCTGTGCCCCGGCCAACGTGGTGGATGGCCTGTGCATGTACGACCGCTATTCGCGGCTGGAGGCCCAGCCGGCCACCGAACGGGCCAACCTGCTGCTCTCGGGCCGCTTGCAGATCGCACCGGAAGTGCAGGGCTTCGCCGAGGTCCTGGTGGCCAGCAGCGACACGCGCTATACGCTGGCCGATCCGGCCTACGGCCCGCCGACCTTCACCAACTGGTTCGATCCGAGCACTGGCCGCACGCGCCTCTTCATCGAACGCGGACTGCCGCGCGAGCATCCGCTCAACCCGACGGGGCTCGATGACGTGGACTTCCGGTATCGGTTCGCCGATGCCGACTCGCACACGCGGGTCGAGAGCACGGGTTACCGCACGCTCGCCGGTCTGCGTGGCACGAGCGGCGCGTTCGATTGGGAAACGGCGGCCGGCGTCATGGGAAGCCGCGTGGTGAACAGCACGCGCGGCGCCTACAGCGACAGCGGCTTCAAGACCATGATCGGCGACTACAACCTGCCGCACGATCCGCTGTTCTTCAACCGCGGCTACCGCATCGGTCAGCCGAACAGCGCCGAGGTCTTGAATGCGCTGTTCCCGACCTTCACCCACACCGGTCGCATGAAGCAGGCGTTCATCGACGGGCGCATCTCCGGCCCGGTGACCACGCTCGCCGGGCGCCCGGTCGACATGGCCTTCGGGTTCGACCTGCGGCACGAGTCATTGTCGATCACGCCATCGGCCAACCTCGCCTCGGGCGACATCGTCGGCTACGGCGTGGCCGAGACGCAGGGGCGGCGCACCTTCGGCTCGCTGTTCACCGAAGCGAATGTGCCGCTCAACGACCGCCTGGAGGCGCAGGCCGCTG
This sequence comes from Rhizobacter sp. LjRoot28, assembly GCF_964253025.1. Taxonomy (NCBI): domain Bacteria; kingdom Pseudomonadati; phylum Pseudomonadota; class Betaproteobacteria; order Burkholderiales; family Sphaerotilaceae; genus Rhizobacter; species Rhizobacter sp. LjRoot28. The sequence goes on along the minus strand of NZ_CAXUQC020000001.1, from coordinate 2,131,206 downwards.
CGCGCGTGGACAAGTACCCCGGCTTTGCGGCGCATGTGTCGCCCAAGGCGGGCCTTCGGTTCGAGGCTTCGCCGTCACTGCTCTTGCGCGGCTCCGTGGAGGCGGGCTTTCGTGCGCCCAATCTGGTGGAGAGTTCGCAGACGACGCTGTACTCCTTTGACAACTGGATCGTCGACCCCAAGCGCTGCCCGCAGGCCGAGGCACTGGCCAACGCCCTGCGTGCACAGGCCGAGGCACTGCCCGAGAACGATCCGGCCCGCGTGCCGCTGCTGGCACGAGCCGACATCGTGATGACCCAGGAGTGCTCGGCGGGCGTGGCTGCGGTGCGGGGCAGCAATCCCGGACTGCAGCCGGAGAAGTCGCTGGGCATGACGGCCGGCCTGGTGTTCGCGCCGGCGCAGTCGGTCCAGGTCGAGGCGGACCTGTGGCGCATCGAACGCCGCAACGAGATCGGGTACATGACCCCGCAGACACTGATCAACCGGGAGGACACGCTGGCCCCCGGCACGGTGCAGCGCCTGCCGCTCGGTAGCGACCGCAGTTTCTCCGCCGCCGAGCAGCTGATGTACGGCGTGACGGCCGGCGCGCTGTCCGGCACGTTCGGTCGCTACGAGAACAGTGCCAAGACGCTTGCCCAAGGCGTGGACGTGGGCATGCGCAGCCGCGTGCTCACCGCCATCGGCGCCCTGAGCCTGTCCATGCAGGGCAGCTTCCTGCGGGAGTTCCGGCAGTTCAGCAGCGAGCGCAATGCCTACGGCGACAACCTGGCGGGCCGCTACGGCTACCCGCGCTGGCGCGCCTACCTGACGGCGGCGCTCGACCATGGCTGGGTCAGCAACGCGCTGCGGCTCAACTACACCGCCGGCACACGGTTGCAAGGCGACTATTTCGACGCCTCGTACACCGACGAGGCCTGCGCCACGGCCGGCTGGTCCCCCGGGGATTGCCGGGTGCGCCGCGCCATCACGGTCGACTACGCGTTGGCCTATACCGGCGTGAAGGACCTCACGCTCGGCCTGAACATCCGCAACCTCTTCGGCACGGCGCCACCGCGGGACTTGCGGGCGCTGGAAGAAAGCGGCGGCGGCATCATCCCGCAGAACCTGGCCGACGCCTCCCGTCGCACCGTGCGCCTCACCATGGCGTATCGCTTCCAGTGACGCCGGTGCGGGGGCCGATGGCGGCGCCCGCGCTCAGCGCGGGGCCAGACGGATGGCCCCGTCCAGGCGAATCACTTCGCCGTTCAGCATGTCGTTCGTGAAGATCTGGTGCACAAGGCGAGCGAAATCGGCAGGCACCCCGAGGCGGCTCGGGAACGGCACGCTGGCCGCGAGGGCATCTTGCACCGGCTGCGGCATGCCGAACAACATCGGCGTGGCGAAGAGCCCGGGCGCGATGGTCATGTTGCGGATGCCGAGCCGGGCCAGGTCGCGCGCGATCGGCAGGGTCATGCCTACGATGCCGGCCTTGGAGGCCGCATAGGCGGCCTGGCCGATCTGGCCGTCATAGGCGGCGACGCTCGCGGTCGAGACCAGCACGCCGCGCTCGCCGGTCGAGAGCGGCTCGTTGGCGCTCATCGCCTCGGCCGCCAGGCGGATCATGTTGAAGCTGCCCAGCAAGTTGACGCGAAGGGTTCGTTCGAACAGCGCCAGAGGATGCGCGCCGTCCTTGCCGACGGTCTTCGCTGCGGGCGCGACGCCCGCACAGTTCACCAGCCCGCGCAAGGGCGCGAGCGCCGTCGCGGCAGCCACGGCCGCGGCGGCCTGCGCTTCGTCCGTGACGTCGCAGCGGACGTAGCGCCCTCCGATGGCTTCGGCCAAGGCCCGGCCCGGGCCATCCTGGACATCCGCGATGACGACGCGGCCGCCCTGTTCGGCCAGCATGCGGGCGGTTCCTTCCCCGAGGCCCGAAGCCCCACCCGTGACGATGAAGGCGTGGGATGCGATGTCCATGCGTTTGACGCTCCAGAAGGTGAGGACGAAGAGGCGAGAGGGAGGCGGGATGAAAAAAGCCGCTCGGGTGAGCGGCTTCGGCAAGAGGCGTCCCGGCCGCTCGGCTTCAGCCGAGCGCGGCGAGGGCCCGTGCGGTGATTTCCTCGACGGTGCCGGTGCCCGAGATCTTGCGGTACTTCGGGGCACCGCCGTCGCCGGTAGCGGCCCAGCGCGCGTAGTAGTCGACCAGCGGACGGGTCTGGCTCTGGTAGACGTCGAGGCGCTTGCGCACCGTGTCTTCCTTGTCGTCGTCACGCTGGATCAGGGGCTCGCCCGTCTGGTCGTCGAGGTCGGCGACCTTCGGCGGGTTGAACTTGACGTGGTACGTGCGGCCGGAGGCCGCGTGCACCCGTCGGCCGCTCATGCGCTCGATGATGGCGGAGTCGGGCACGTCGATCTCGAGCACGTAGTCGAGCTTGACGCCGGCTTCCTTCATGGCATCGGCTTGCGGGATGGTGCGCGGGAAGCCGTCGAAGAGGAAGCCCTTGGCGCAGTCGGCCTGCGTGATGCGTTCCTTGACGAGGCCGATGATGATGTCATCGCTCACGAGACCGCCCGAGTCCATCACCTTCTTGGCCGCAACGCCGAGGGGCGAGCCTGCCTTGACGGCCGCACGCAGCATGTCCCCGGTGGAGATCTGGGGGATGCCGTACTTCTGGCAAATGAATGCCGCTTGCGTGCCCTTTCCGGCGCCCGGTGCGCCCAGCAGGATCAGTCTCATGGAAATTCCTCGGTCTTTTTGATGAAGCGGTGGCGGTGTCCCTCGGCACAGCGATGGCCCGCATTTGTCACCAAGAATAGCACGCGCACTCACGTGCTTTGCCCGGGTCTTGCCCGTGTTGCGGCGCGAAAGAAGCGTTGCCGGTCAGGGCCGCGTCAGCCCAGGAGCGCACGCACGCGCGCGAGGTCGTCGGGGGTATCGACGCCCGGGCCGGGCCGCTCGGCACTCACATGGACGGCGATGCGTTCGCCGTGCCACAGCACCCTCAACTGCTCGAGCGACTCGATCTGTTCGAGCGGGCAGGCGGGCAGGGCGGGGAATCGTCGCAGGAACCCCGCCTGGTAGGCATAGATGCCGATGTGCCGCAGGGGCGCGGGCGACGGCAGGGTGGCGATGCCGTCGACAAAGCCGTCTCGCCACCAGGGCATGGGCGCGCGCGAGAAGTACAAGGCGCGGCCGGCGCCATCGAGCACCACCTTCACCACATTGGGATTGCGGAACTCCGCGACATCGTCGATCGCATGGGCGGCGGTGCTCATCACGCAGGCGTTGCGGTCTGCCAGCAGCGCGGCGCAGGCGTCGATGAGGGCGGGGGCGATGAGCGGTTCATCGCCTTGCACATTCACCACCACGTCGGTGCCGTCGAGGCCGAGCTGCTCGCAGGCCTCGGCCAGGCGGTCACTGCCGGTGGCGTGGTCGGCACGGGTGAGCACGCTCGCGACCCCGTGCGCGTCGCAGGCGGCGACGATCTCCACATCGTCGGCTGCCACGACCACGCGGGCCGCGGACGATTCGGCGGCGCGGCGCGCCACGCGGACCACCATGGGCAATCCGGCCAGATCAGCAAGCGGCTTGCGTGGCAGCCGCGTCGACTGCAAACGGGCCGGGACCAGGACCGTGAAGCTCACGCCTGGGTTGCCGCGGGTACGGCGTCGAGCGAGCGGGCCTCGGACTCCAGCATGACGGGGATGTCATCGCGAACAGGGAACGCCAGGCGGTCGGCATTGCAGACCAGTTCGTGGCGCTCGTCGGTTGGCGGGCGGCGGTGTTCGAGCGGGCCTTTGCACAGCGGGCAGACGAGCAGGTCGAGCAATCGCGTCTCCATGGGATCTCCAATCGTGTTCGGTTCAGGGCCGCTGCCGGGGCGGCAGCAGGCGGTGCAGTTCGGCTTCGGCTTGCGCTCCAAGCGCAAAGTCTAGCGCGGCCACCCAGACTCGGGTCGCCCCGACCGTCTCGGGCCTCAGCTTCACCGCGTCCTTCTCGGTGAGGATGACGTCGGGGGTGTCGGGTGGCCAGGGCAGGGTGGCGAAGTCGTGGTGATCGGGCAGCGGGAGTTCCCGGACGGCAAGACCCGCCTGCCTCAGCATGCCGAAGAACCGGCCAGGCCGCGCGATGCCGGCGGCCGCCACGACCGGGCGCCCCGCCAGCGCCGCCATGGCATCCGGGCTCGCCGGTTCGCCGCGCCACCACGCGGCGAGTTCCACGGCGCCACCCAGTTCGCGGCAGGCCACATGGCCCGGCCATGAGGTGGAAGGCGCCGGGGCGTTGTAGATGACGAGGGTGCTGGCCGGCACGCGGTGCGGCACGGGCTCGCGCAAGGGACCGGCCGGCAGCAGCCAGCCGTTGCCGGCGCCACGTTCGTCGAACACCACGATCTGCAGGTCGCGATGCAGCCGCAGGTGCTGCAGGCCATCGTCGGCAACGATCACGTCGACTTCAGGGTGTTCCGACAGCAGGGCCAGGCCGGCCGCGACGCGGTCGCGCCCCACGGCGACCGGCGCGCGAGAGCGCAGGTGCATGAGGAGCGGCTCGTCACCCACGTTCCGTGCCGCCGAGCCGGCCGTGACCAGCAGCACGTCGTCACTGTGGCGGCCAAAGCCGCGAGAGATGATGCCCGGGATGCGGCCCTGGCTGCGAAGCCATGCCACCAGGGCCAGGGTCGTGGGCGTCTTGCCGGCGCCGCCGGCCACGTAGTTGCCGACGACGACGGTCGGAACGGGGAGGCGTTCCTGCGCCAGCCAGCCGAGGCGGTAGACGATGCGACGAATCCCCTGCAGGGCGCCGTAGACCAGCGATACCGGCCAGAGCGCCAGGGCCAGGGGCCCGCGGCGCAGCCACGCCGCCTGCAGGCGCGTGGCGAAGGACGATTCACTCATCCCCGGTCAGTTGGACTGGCTGCCCTGGGCCGCGAAGGTGAGCTTGGGCAGGCCGGCGCGACGCGCCGCATCCATGACCACGATGACCGACTGATGCGCCGCTGCAGCGTCGGCCGAGACGATCAGGGTCGTGTCCTTGTTGCCGCCGGACGCGGCCGCCAGTTCGCGCGCCAGGCTGTCGACGGAGCGGCCGGTGATGGCCCGGCCGTCGATGGCATAGCGGCCGTCGTTGGAGATGGCGATGATGACCTCGCGCGGGTTGTCGCGCGGTCGCTCGGCGTCGGCGACGGGCAGCGTGATCTGCAGCTCCGTGAACTTCGAGTACGTCGTGGACAGCATCAGGAAGATCAGCACCACGAGCAGCACGTCGATGAACGGGATCAGGTTGATCTCCGGTTCCTCGGGGTGGTGCTTGCGAAACTTCATGGCCATGGCGAAAACCTCGGGACGTCAGGCCGCGGGAGCGGCGGGCTTGCGGACCGAGAACCGCATCAGGTGCGGCACCATGCGCTCGGAAGCCTGCTCCATCTCGAGCGTGTAGGCGTCGATCTGACCGCGGAAGTAGCGGTAGAACATCAGCGCAGGAATGGCGACGATCAGGCCGAAGGCCGTGTTGTACAGGGCGATGGAGATGCCGTGCGCAAGCATGGCGGGGTTGGTGCCGCCGCTGGGTGCCTGCGACCCGAAGATCTCGATCATGCCGATGACCGTGCCCAGCAGGCCCAGCAGCGGCGCGGCCGACGCGATGGTGCCGAGCGTGTTCATGAAGCGCTCCATCTTGTGCACGGCGGCGCGACCCGCGTTCTCGAAGGCGTTGCGGAGCACGTCTTCGGTGATGCGGGGATCGGCGATGACGACGCGCAAGCCCGTCGCGAGGACTGACCCGAGGATGGAGTTGTCAGCCAGCTTGTTCACCACGTCGGCGGCGGGCAGGTGGGCCCGCGTGACCGAGATGACCTCCTCGAGCAGCTTGGGTGGTGCAACGCGCGAAGGCCGCAGGCTGGAAAGCCTTTCGATGACGAGCGCCAGGGCGACGACGGAACAGAGAATCAAGGGCCAAATCGGCCAGCCAGCGGCTTGTATGATCGAAAACAATCCGGTCCTCTTTGCTGTGATTGCGAGGGGAAGTGGCCCCGGTGACCCGGGGCGGGACGGGCGATTATGGCCCGAAGGCCGGCCAAGTTTGCCGACGAGTGCAACGGTTCGTTTGACGGAGCCCGCGGCGATCGGAAAATTGCACGCACCACCTTGTCGCCAGTCCACCGCTGCTGTGGATAACTTTGTGGGAAAGTGGGCTCGAAACGCCGCCAAGCCGCGAAAAATCAGGGCCTCCATCAGATTGCTCAAAGTTTAGGCATGAAAAAATCCTTGCAAATCAAGCACTTGCGTGATTGTGAAAGCGGCGTGACAGCGTCGAACGACGTTCAGGCCGCGTGCCGGCGAGCTGTGGAGTTCTCGGCCCGCGCCAATGCTCGCTTTCCCGATGATTGAGTCCCCGGCGCCACAGCCACAGCGGCTCGTGTGGGGCGTCGCCGCGCTCGTGCACGCCGTGGCCGACACCTTGGCGGCCCGCTATTCGGCCTGCACGGTGCGCGGCGAACTGTCCGGTTTCTCCCGGGCGGGCAGTGGCCACTGCTACCTGAGTCTCAAGGACGCCGACGGAGGCAACGCGCTGCTGCGCTGCGCCATGTTCCGGCGCGCCGCGAGCTTGCTCGACTTCACGCCTGCCGACGGGCAGTTGGTGGAGGTGCGCGGGCGCATTGCCGTCTACGAGCCGCGGGGTGACCTGCAGTTCGTCGTCGAGTCGATGCGCCGAGCAGGTGCCGGCGCCTTGTTCGAGCAGTTTCTCCGGATGAAGGCGCGGCTGGAAGCCGAGGGCCTGTTCGCGGCCGATGCAAAGCGGCCGCTGCCGCCGTTTCCTCGCACGATCGGCGTGGTGACGTCGCGCGGCGGCGCCGCGCTGCACGATGTCCTCACCGCCTTGCAGCGGCGGGCTCCGCAGGTGTCGGTGGTCATCTACCCGAGCGTGGTGCAGGGCGCGGAGGCGCCGGCGGCGCTGGTCGAGGCCATTGCAACGGCGGCGCGCCGGGCCGAAGTCGATACGCTGATCGTCTGCCGAGGGGGTGGCTCGCTCGAAGACCTGTGGGCCTTCAACGACGAGCGCGTCGTGCGGGCCGTCGCGGCCTGCCCGCTGCCGGTGGTCTGTGGCGTAGGGCACGAGACCGACGTCACGCTGGCTGACCTGGCTGCGGACGTTCGCGCACCCACACCGACGGCTGCAGCGGAGCTGGCGGCGCCCACCAGGACGGCGTGCCTCGATGTACTCGACGCCTTTGCCGGCGTCATGTCGAATCGGGTGCATCAGGTGCTTGACGTGCAGGCGCAGCGGCTCGACCGCGCTACCGTGCGCCTGATGCGCCCGGCCGACGGCGTGCGACGTCACACGCAGCGACTCTCTCTGCTTGCTCATCGGCTGGGAGGCGCAGCCGGCGAGGTCGTGCGCCGACAGTCACTCCGCCATGACGCCCTGGCGGCCCGCTTGACGCGTGCACAGGGCGTTGCGCTGGCGAGCGCGGGCGTGCGGCTGCAGTCGCTCGCGTCGCGGCTGGACGGACTCGATCCGGCGCGCGTGCTGGCTCGCGGCTATGCATGGCTCGAAACCGACGGGGGCAGGGCCGTCACGTCGGCGGCCTCTCTCGCGCCCGGCCAGATCGTGCGAGCCGTTCTCGCGGACGGCGCGGCCACGGCCGAGGTGCGCGACGTCAGCATGAAGCCTGCCGACGACCGATAATTCCGGCCGCACAGCAGGTCTGCACCCGCTGCCTACAATCGCCGGGTCAGACCCTCGAACCACCGAAAGGAATACGCATGGAACATACGCTGCCGCCGCTGCCGTACGCAATGGATGCCCTGGCTCCGCACATGAGCAAGGAAACGTTTGAGTATCACTACGCCAAGCACCACAACGCTTACGTCACGAACCTCAACAACCTCCAGAAGGGCACCGAGTTCGAGAACATGGCCCTGGAAGACATCGTCAAGAAGTCGTCCGGTGGCATCTACAACAACGCCGCCCAGGTGTGGAACCACACCTTCTTCTGGAACTGCATGAAGCCGAACGGCGGTGGCGAGCCCAAGGGCGCCCTGGCCGCGGCCATCGAAGCCAAGTTCGGCAGCTACGCTGCCTTCAAGGAAGCCTTCACCAAGAGCGCCGTGGGCAACTTCGGTTCGGGCTGGACCTGGCTAGTGAAGAAGGCCGATGGTTCGGTCGACATCGTCAACATGGGTGCGGCCGGAACGCCGCTCACGACGGGCGACAAGGCGCTGCTGACCGTCGACGTGTGGGAGCATGCCTACTACATCGACTACCGCAACCTGCGCCCGAAGTTCGTCGAGACCTTCCTCACCTCGCTGGTGAACTGGGACTTCGCGGAAAAGAACTTCGCCTGAGGCTGAAGGAAGACTCGGCGGCCTCCCGGCCGCCGCGCCTGAAGAAAAGCCGGTCAGTGACCGGCTTTTTTCATGGCTGCCGTGACTTGAACGGCTCGCCTGACAGCTTGTAGCCCGGCTTGATTCCGCGTTTGGCGAACCACCCCTGGTTCATCTCGAGCACGTAGCGCACCGGCTGCTTCGAGCAATGCGAATTCAGCGTCTGCGGCTGCATGTCCTCGATGTTGACGATGGTGCCGTCATCGGCGACGAATGCGGTGGACAGGGGTAGCAGGGTGTTCTTCATCCAGAAGCATTGCTTGGACGGCTCGGGAAAGATGAACAGCATGCCCTCGTTGGTCGGCATGGACGGGCGGTGCATCAATCCGGTCATGCGCTGTTCGTCCGTCTGGGCGACCTGGGCCCGGATGTTGTGGATGCCTGCGCCCAGCGGGATGGCCGGCAGGTTCTGGGGGACCTGGGCGAGAGCCGAACAGGCGAGGAGCAGGGCGGCCAGGGCGGCACTGAAGCGGACGCGAAGTAGAGTGGACATCGTGTTCAGGGGGACGTTTGCGCTGGGGCAATTATGGTGCGGGACACCCCTTCGACGTACGCAGTGACCGAAGGCGGGGCCCGCATGCGTGGCATAGAATCCCGGAGGGCTTATCGAGTTCCACCCCTCTCATTGCATCGACCGGAGCAATCTCATGTACCAGCACATCAAAGTGCCCGCCAACGGGCAGAAGATCACCGTCAACCCCGATTTTTCCCTGAATGTTCCGGACCAGCCCATCATTCCCTTCATCGAAGGCGATGGCACCGGCGCTGACATCACGCCGGTGATGATCAAGGTGGTGGATGCTGCGGTGGCCAAGGCCTACGGCGGCAAGAAGAAGATCCAGTGGATGGAGATCTACGCTGGCGAGAAGTCGACCAAGGTGTACGGCCCTGACGTGTGGCTGCCCGAGGAAACGCTTCAGGTGCTGCGCGACTACGTGGTCTCGATCAAGGGACCGCTCACCACGCCGGTCGGTGGTGGCATCCGCTCGCTCAACGTCGCGCTGCGCCAGGAACTCGATCTCTACGTTTGCCTGCGCCCGATCCAGTACTTCAAGGGCGTCCCTTCGCCCGTGAAGGAACCCGAGAAGACCAACATGGTCATCTTCCGCGAGAACTCGGAAGACATCTACGCCGGCATCGAATTCGAAGCCGAGAGCGAGAAGGCCAAGCGCCTCATCAAGGTGCTGCAGGACGACTTCGGCGTCAAGAAGATCCGCTTCCCCGAGACCTCGGGCATCGGCATCAAGCCCGTGTCGCGCGAAGGCACCGAGCGCCTGGTGCGCAAGGCCATCCAGTACGCCATCGACAACGACAAGCCGAGCGTCACGATCGTCCACAAGGGCAACATCATGAAGTACACCGAAGGTGGCTTCCGTGATTGGGCCTACGCCCTGGCCCAGAAGGAATTTGGCGCCCAGCTGATCGACGGCGGCCCGTGGTGCAAGTTCAAGAACCCGAACACGGGTCGCGAGATCACCATCAAGGATTCCATCGCCGACGCGTTCCTGCAGCAGATCCTGCTGCGCCCGGCCGAGTACTCGGTGATCGCCACGCTGAACCTGAACGGCGACTACGTCTCCGACGCCCTGGCGGCGCAGGTTGGCGGCATCGGCATCGCCCCGGGTGCGAACCTGAGCGACTCCGTCGCCATGTTCGAAGCCACCCACGGCACCGCGCCGAAGTACGCTGGCAAGGACTACGTGAACCCCGGCTCCGAGATCCTCTCCGCCGAGATGATGCTGCGTCACATGGGCTGGACCGAAGCGGCCGACCTCATCATCAGCTCGATGGAAAAGTCGATCGACTCCAAGAAGGTGACGTACGACTTCGCTCGACTGATGGACGGCGCCACCCAGGTGTCGTGCTCGGGCTTCGGTCAGGTGATGATCGACCACATGTGATCCCGTTGCGGGACGGCGCATGACGTTCTGCAAGGCCCTGCTTCTGCAAGGAAGCGGGGCCTTTTGTTTTCCCGTCTCGTTCGTCTGCGTCGAGCCGGCGAGTGGGACGTCTTCGGCCAGAAGACCGACGCCCTGAAACGACGCGTGAGCGGTTGCGGCGGGCGGTGGTGAGCACGGCGAAGCACATCACCCTTCCCATGCCGGGCGACTTCTGCGAGCCACCTGGCCATGACGTGTGCCGGAGGTGCTCAACTGCGACGCCGTGGTCCAGCGGACGCGGCATCACCTCGACGACCTGTACAACATGTCGGTCCCCGTCTCCCGCGATCAACTCTCCGCGGCGCGGTCTCGTTGAAGTGGCGCGGCGGCGGACCGAAGGCAAGCGTCCGCAGGCGGACGCTCATCCTTTGCGCGCGTTTGCCTCGTCCTCCCGAACGTGCTTGATGATGTAGCGAATGAAAAACACGCCCATGCCCAGCATGAACGTCAGGCCGGCGGCGCTCATCAGGCCGACCTCGGTGGTGAAGAGTTCCTTGAGGGCTTGCATCGATGGCTCCGCAGTGAATGCCAATGCATTGAGCGCGTTCTTTGCCGAAGCGTCATTGCGCTCGGGCAATGCGGCTTCATCCGGCACACCGCGGTGCCACGATGGTTTCTCTTGCGAACAAGAATGGTTCGCATTAGAGTGAATCATGTTGCCTTGCTTTCACGCCCCCGACTTCTCGCGCCGGCTTGCCCGGGCGCTCGCGCGCTTGCAGCGCACCGGCGTACATTCCCTGGGAGAGTTCCTGTGAACGCGCCTACACCGAGTTCACCGCGCGACATGCGTGATGACGCGACAAGCGTCCTGCCTCCGCCCCGGTCGACAGCGCCGCGCCGTTTGCGCAGCATCGACCTGCTGGCCGGGGACGACGAGATCGAGATTCAGCACGACACCCAGGTCTACCGCCTGCGGCGCACCTCGCTGGGCAAGCTGATTCTCACCAAGTAGGCGCGGGAGACGACAGACCGGGAGGCTTCCCCGGTCGATCGACAGCCTCGGCAGGCGGCGGCCTCGAAGTGCGCCTCTCGGCCGGCATCCCGCGCGCGCTGCGATGGTTTGGACGCCGCGCTCGACGAGCGAACGCAGCCTCTCGAATTCCCTCAGGCGACGTCTTCCGCGCTGGTCACCGGCGATGCCGCAACCTGGGCCGCCTCTCGCAGGGCGCGTTCCAGTGCGCTGCGACTTGGCGACTCGATGAAGACGCACTGCTTGCCCGTCCGCTTGCAGTGGTCCTTCACCCGCCAGTACGCCCCGTGGCTGATGCAGCCGGTCTGGCACAGCACCAGGTCGGCGGCACCCAGGGTGTCGTCCAGGCGTGCCGTGCCTTCGGACTCACCGCCGTCGTGATGGAGGAAGCGGCCGCCGTGGCGTTCGACCACCTGTCGGTAGGCGGGAACACTGCCTTGGCGACCACCGACGCAGAGCACGGCCCGGCTTTCCAGGGCGACGGCCGCGTCGCCGTTGATCGGGGCCACTGAGGACGTCTCGACCGCGTCCGGGCGACTCGCCAACCGCTCGGCGCGGGCACGCTGGAGCTCGGCGTCGGCCTGCGCGGTGGTGACCGCGCGCTGAAGGTCTCTGACCTGTTGCGCCAGCCGCGCGTTTTCCCCGACCAGGTCCAGGCGCTGGCGAAGTGCGGGCGTGGCGGACTCCAGGGACTGGATGTCATCGCGCAGCTGGGCGACCAGGCTGTCCCGGACCATCAGAAGGGCTCGCAGACGGAGCCGGTCGGCCTCGAGGACATCGATGCGATCGCACTGTTCACGCACCATGCGTTGTGCGCGTTCGCGGGCATCCGCCAGTTCCCGTTGCAGTTCGACGCCTTCGCGGGCGAGCGCCGCCATGCGCGCGCTGTCCACCCGGTTGACCATGCCGACCTGGTGCTGACGCATGTGAACTTCACCGAGCACCTGGTGGGTGAACACGGCGTCACATCGGGGATGCGACAGCGTCGCCCACAAGACGCCTGCGAGATCGTGCCCGAGTGAAGCCTCCCGCCACCAGGTGGCAAGCGCCTCGGTGGTGCGCAGCTTCTGCGAGCGCGAGACGCTGAGGGCAAAGCGACGGTCGAGTTCCTTCTGCAGCGCCTCGGCCACCCGGTTGCGTGACTTGCTCGCAGTGACCACGAGGCAGTGCAGGTCGTAGTCGCTCGCCGCGGAAACCTCGGGCATGAGCTTGGGCACGAGATGCCGAAGGGATTCGATCGGAAGGCACACACCGACCACGGGGCAATGCGCATGGGCGTCCAGCTCCCAGAGCCGCGTGCGGCGTGAGCCCTCGGCCAACCGGTCGGGCAGGGCCACCCCGCCGAACGGATCCGGCGCTTCGGCCGGTGAGGCGATGGCGCTGAAGACGTGGCCCGCGGTTCCCGCGGGCGAGCGACCCCGGTGATCACACATCAGCGGTCTCCCCTGCATGCGGGCGAGCCGGCGCGGCGATGGAACGGGGGGGCGTCGGGGGCGTGGTGGCAGGGCAAGGCAGGGGGTCAAGACGGCAATGGCGGGCAGGCACGGGGTCTCTCCTTCGGGATGGCGACGTGCTGGCGGCGGCTGGCAGGGCGGTGGGCTGGACTTCGGCCGGGCGTGGCCCATGAGAGCCACGTCGGACAACGCCACTTTAATGAGAATGATTCTCATCGGCAAGCGGAATCGCGAGAGACCACGGCTTGCGGGTCACCGGGCGCCGGGGTTGCGCAAATGCAAGTCCCTCATCAAGCTTGCGGGGATGCTGGGGCCGGTGGGCCTCTGCATCGACGCACCCCGCGCTCACCGTGTTCGCCCCTTGGCATCAACCCAACTGCAGGACCGCCCGATGAAACAACCGCTTCAGATCCAGTTCCTCGGAATGGAGACTTCCCCGGCCGTCGAGGCGCTGGCGCGCGAGAAGGCGCTCAAGCTGGACCGCTACTGTCCGGACATCATGTCGTGCCGGATGGTGATCGAGCACTTGAACAAGCACCAGCACCAGGGTCGGCAGTTCGCGGTGCGCATCCATGTGACCGTGCCGGACCATGAACTGGCGGTGGACCGGGTCGTCAGCGAAGACGTGTACGTCGCCCTGCGCGACGCGTACCAGGACATGCGCCGCCAGCTCGAGGACACGACGCAGCGGCGTCGCGGCTTCGAGAAGACGCACCCGACGCCGGTGAGGGGCGAGGTTGTGCGGTTCGACGGTGCCGGGCAAGCCGGGTTCATTCGCACCGGCGACGGTGACGAGTACTACTTCGATGCCAGCAACGTCGTCGGCCAGCCCTTCGAGCACCTGTCGGTGGGAGCAACGGTCCAGTTCATTCCGGAGGTCGGGCAACAGGGGCGGCAGGCAAAGCGAGTCAGTACCGGCAAGCATGGCGGACCGGGCGAGATGCCGGCCGCCTCAGACGACAGCTGACCGCGCTGCACGCGTGGGCGGGGCCGGTCGGCCTTTCGTGGCGTCGGTCGCGCGCACCAACAAGACCGTGATCGGAGCGGTGTGCAGCACCTGCGCCGCATCACGGCCCGACACCATCCGGCCCACGCCGCGGCGGCCGTGCAATGCCGATGCCACTGAGATCCTGCACTTGCTGTCGACGATTGCCCGAGGGAGCCGCGTGAATGGCGCGGCTGCCGAGGCAATGTGTCGCTGCTTCATTGCGCCAGCGCAAGCGGCCACCGAACCGGGGGACTACGCTGGAGGCCATCGACCGCGGAGGACCGGGACATGCCCGCACGCAACGCAGAAGTGGCCACCGTGCTTGGCGAGATCGCCGACCTGCTCGAGATCGAGGGCGACAATCTCTACCGCGCGCGCGCCTACCGGAATGCCGCACACGCCGTGGCCGCTCTGCGGCCGAGCATCTACGGCCTCGTGGCCGAGGGCGCATCGCTGCACGACCTGCCGGACATCGATCCGGAACTGGCGATGCGGATCGCCGAGATCGTTCGAACCGGGAGCTGCCCGCTGCTGGACCGTCTTCACCGCGAGCTTCCGGAAGCCATCACCGAACTCCTGAAAGTGCCCGGCATCGGGCCGAAGCGCGTGCATCAGCTCTACAGCAAGCTGGGCATTCGCTCCCTCCAAGACCTGCACCATGCCGCGCAGCAAGGCCGCGTGCGCAGCGTGCCGGGGTTCGGCGCCCTGATCGAACGGCGCGTGCTGGAAGCGACCTCGGCCCATCGTGCGCGTCCGAGGCGATGGCTCCGGCCTCACGTCCTCCCCGTCGCGGAGTCGCTGACCGCCTATTTGTCAGCGATGCCGGAGGTCGAGCACGCGCTGGTGGCCGGCAGCGTGCGGCGCGGCCGTGACTCCGTGGGCGACCTCGATCTCGTCGTCTCGACCTTCGCGGCCAGCGAGGTTGTCGAACGCTTCGGCCATCATGAGGACGTTCAGGAGGTCCTGTCCAGCGGACCCGCGCGGGCCAGCGTCGTGCTGAACACCGGCCTGCAGGTGGACCTGCGGGCGGTCGACCCGTCCCAGCTGGGCGCGGCGTGGCTCTACTTCACTGGTTCCAAGGCACACAACCTCGCCTTGCGTCGCCACGCTGCGGCGGTCGGGCTCAAGCTCGATGAACGCGGACTCCATCGCGGTCGCCGCCGGATCGCGGGCGACACCGAGTTGTCGATCTATGAGGCCCTGGGCCTCCCGCTCCTGGCGCCGGAACTGCGGGAGGATCGCGGCGAACTGGAGGCCGCGCGCCTCAACCGGCTGCCACTCCTCGTCGAATCGGAACACTTGCGAGGGGACCTCCACATCCGCAGCGCCGCCTTGCGCGCGCCTGGCTCCATCGCGTCATTGATTTCGGCAGCTCGCAGCCTCGGCCTCGACTACCTGGCCATTGCGGACGCCGCAACCCCGGAGGGCGAACTGCCGCGCATCGACGCCGATGCCCTGGCGCGCCAGGCTGACGAGGTCGACCGCATCAATGCGTCGCTCCAGGGATTCCGGTTGCTCAAGGGCGTCGAGGTGGAGATCCTGGAGGACGGACGCCTTGCTCTGCCGGACCGCCTGCTGGCGCGGCTGGACCTGGTGATCGGTGCCGTCCGCACGCATTTCGAGCTCTCGCGGCCTCAGCAGACGGATCGGCTGCGCCGAGCGATGGACAACCGGCATTTCACGGTGCTCGCTCATCCGACGGGACGGCTGATCGGTGAACGGCCGGGGTGCGACATCGACCTGCAGGCCGTCGTTCGACACGCCAAGGCACGCGGCTGCCACCTCGAGTTGGATGCCCAGCCCTCACGGCTCGACCTCGACGACCTTGGCTGCCAGCTCGCCCACGACGCCGGGGTGCTTGTCAGCATCTCGTCTGCCGCCAGCGATGCGGCAGGGCTGCGCCACCTGGACGCGGGCATTCTGCAGGCGCGCCGCGGCTGGCTGGAGCCGGACGACGTGCTGAATACCCGTTCGCTCGAAGCCCTCACGCCGTTGCTGCGGCGAACGATGGTGTGAGCCGGCGCCGCCCGTTCAGGGTCGTGCAGGCCAGGCCCCGGGGCCTTCTTCGGTCAGTAGCCAGGCGCGCAGCGTCTCCGCCACGCTCCACGCCTGAGCGATGCAGCCGCGCGGCAGGAACGGCGCTTCGGCATCGAAGATCTCGCTGATGCTGCCGACGCCGGCGTCGGTCAGGTGGGCAGGCAGTCCGGCGACAAGCTCTCGCGCCGCAGCGCGGTCCGGATGAACCTTCAGCCACGCATCGACGAAGTGGCCGAACAGCCAGGGCCACACCGTGCCCTGGTGATAGGCGGCGTCGCGCGTGCGCAGGTCGCCGTGGTAGTTCGACTTGTAGTCGGGATGACCCGGCGACAGCGTGCGCAGGCCGTAAGGGGTCCACAGCTGCTGCTTCACGGTGTCGAGGACCGGGGCCCAGCGGTCGCGTTCGAGTACCGGGTGCCGCAACGACATGGTGAAGACCTGGTTCGGCCGGACGGCTGGGTCATCCCCGTCTTCGCCGTCCGCCACATCGATGAGCTGGCGCGTGGTGCTGTCCCAGTACCGGCGGTTGAACGACGTCCGGGCCTGCTCGGCCCGGGCCAGCCAGTCTCGAGGCGGGCGGTCGAGGGTGGCAGACCAGTCCACCATGAGGCGCAGCGCGTTGTACCAGAGCGCCTGGATCTCCACCGGCTTGCCGCGTCGGGGGGTCACGACCCAGCCATCGACCTTCGCGTCCATCCAGGTCAGCTGGTACCCCGGAGCGCCCGCGCGGATGAGGCCGTCGCTCGCATCGACGCCGATGCCGTAGTGCGTTCCGCCGACATGGTGGGCCACGATGTCCTCGAGGACCGGAAAGAGTTCATTCAGCAGCGTGGTATCACCGGTGGTGGCGACGTAGCGGTCGATGGCATGGAAGAACCACAGCGTGGCATCGACCGTGTGGTACAGGGCTTCCCGTTCGCCTTCGGGAAAGAGGTTGGGCAGCAGGCCGTCCTTCACGTAGCGCGAGAAGGTCTGGAGGATGGATCGCGCCTCGCGCCGGCGACCGGTGCACAGCGTCAGTCCCTCCAGGCTGATCATGGTGTCTCGACCCCAGTCCCCGAACCAGTGGTACCCCGCGATCACCGTCCTGACCTGGTCGCCGGCGGCTCCGGCGCGGAGCGTTTCGTCCAGCCGGCTTCCGGGCACCACGATGAACTGGTCGGCAGCAGCGACCAGCCGGGCCGCGACGCCCGTCCGGGCCGCAGGCGGGGCGAGCGCGACCAGGCCCTCGACACGGCGGCGCTCGTCCTCGATGGCCGCAGGGCCGTCGATGTCGAGGGTCTCCCAGCCTTGCGTGCCGGCCACGAACGTCAGGGGCTCGCCTGCGCGAAGCTCCGCGGAGAAGTAACCGAGGCTGAACAGGTGCTCGCTGTGGTCATAGCCTCGGACCTGCTCCACGCGGTACAGCGCGTTCTCGCCGATCACCTGGTCGCACGAGAAGACGCCTCCACCCGGATTGAGCCGGAACCGAACGAACAGATCTCCCGGGGATTGCTTGATCTCGTAGCGCCCGCGCCCGTAGGTGAGCACGAAGGGCCAGTCACTCTGTGGCTGGAGCACCGCGTCCTGCCGGCGGAACGCGACGAACGGGCGCAGCCGCAGCGACGCCCGTTCCCCCGCGAGCAGCCGGTACACCACGCACACCGTGTTCTGGTTGTGCGGCATGACGATGGTCTTCTCGATCACCTGGCCGTTGACCTCGAAGACCCAGGTCGGCATCAGCGCGTCGAGCCGGAACTCCCGAAGGCAGCGGTGCACGTCGTTGTGCAGGTGTCCATCGAGGTACTCGGCGCCGCCGATGGTCACGTGGCGATCGCCGCAGCTGATCTCCTCGTCGAACCGGGAAATCAGGATGTGGCGGCCCTTGGGCTCGGCGAGGTTGGGTACGAAGAGACCGTGGTACCGGCGCGTGCCGATGCCGAGAAGGCTACCGGACGCGAAACCACCGAGGCCGTTGGTCACGAGCCATTCGCGGTCGCGCAAGGGGGCCGGGTCGTCGCCCGGCTGCCAGGTGAGCTGGATCGGGTCAGGCAGCATCTTGAGAGGTCTCCGGGGGTTCGACGCGCGCTTCGGCACGCAGGAAAATGGCGCTCTCGCCGGGAAGCCGCCAGCCATCGGCGACCTGCGGCTCGGTGATGCCCGGCCCGTCGTAGGCCGGGTCGTCGCTCGACCACACCCTTCGCCAGGCGTGGCCCCGCGGCGGGGCGAGCAGGGGCTCGGGGACGGGGCTGACGCGCCGCTCATGACCCAGGTTGACGAGCAGCAGGCGGTCCCCGCATGCAGCGTCGAACCAGCGCAGGATGAAGGCATCGTCGCCCAGCACCGCGCCATCGATGGCGTCCCGGCGTTGGGCCGCGATCACCGGGTCGGTGCGCCGCAAGGCAAGCAGGTCGCGGTGCAACCGGTACACGGGCGCATGGGTCGCGCGCTCGGTGAAGTCGAGCTTGCAGGCACGGAAGGTGGATTCCGCGGCCGGGTCGAGCACCAGCGCCTGGGCTTCGGCAGATGCGAAGGGTTCGAACTGCGCCACGAATTCGCGACGGCCAGCCCACACTTGCCGGGCCAGGTCGGGGACGTGGTCGGCAAAGAAAGTGAACGGCGTGCTGGCCGCGAACTCCTGTCCCATGAACAGCATCGGTGTCTGCGGGCCCAGCAGCAGCAGGGCGGTGAGCGTCCGGTTCCTTGCCGGGCTGGTCAGACGCGTCAGCCGGCGACCATCCAGCGTGTTGGCCACCTGGTCGTGGTTCTGGGTGAACACGATGAAGGCGGCTGCCGGCTGGTCCGTGACCTGGCTGCCTCGCGGCTGGTTTTGCCAGCCATAGTGCTGTCCCTGGAACAGGAAGCCCCGCTTCACGGCCGAGACGAACTCCTGGGCGTGGCCGCGGTGGTCGTGAAAGTAGCCCTCGTGACGTCCTGTCGCGGCTACCCGGGCTGAATGGTGGAAGTCGTCGTTCCAGAGCCCGTCGAGTCCGTGCCCGCCGCGCTCCTGCGGGTCCACCGTGTGAATCTGCTGCGGCTCGTTCTCCGCGACCACGACGATCCGACGCCCCGTGGCCGCGGCGGTCTCCCGGGCGCTCGCCGTCAACTCGGCCACGATGTGCAGGGGGCTTGCGTCATGCATGCTCTGCGTCGCGTCGAGGCGGAGGCCGTCGAGGTGGTACTGACCGATCCAGTGGCAGGCGTTGCCCACGAAATAGGCGCGCACCGGCCCGCTGTTCGGGCCGTCGAAGTTGATGGCCTGGCCCCACTCGTTGGCGTAACGGTCGGTGAAGTAGTCGGCACTGTACGACGCGAGCACGTTGCCGTCGGGCCCGAGGTGGTTGTAGACGACGTCGAGGATCACAGCCAGGCCCAGGCCGTGCGCCGCGTCGACGAACCGCTTCAACGCGTCGGCGTCGCCATACACGTGGTACGGCGCATAGAGCAGCACGCCGTCATATCCCCAGTTCCAGCGGCCGGCGCACTCGGCCACCGGCATGATCTCGATCGCCGTCACGCCCAGTGCCTTGAGCTCAGGCAATTCCCGGCTCGCGGCATCGAACGTGCCTTCGGTCGTGAAGGTGCCAATGTGCAGTTCATAGATCACCTGGCCCGCCAGGGTGATTCCCTGCCACTGCGCGTCCCGCCACCGGTAGGCGCCCGGGTCCGTCACCATCGACGGCCCGTGAGGTCCTTCCGGCTGGTAGCGGCTGCAGGGGTCGGGGAGGGAATCCGCATCGTCCAGCCGGTAGCGGTACAGCGCGCCGGGCCCGATGCCGGCGATCACGCCGCCGAAGTGCCCGTCCGGTTCCCGGACGAGCGGCACGCTGTTGCGTCGCGCG
Organism: Rhizobacter sp. LjRoot28; assembly: GCF_964253025.1. Lineage (NCBI taxonomy): Bacteria > Pseudomonadati > Pseudomonadota > Betaproteobacteria > Burkholderiales > Sphaerotilaceae > Rhizobacter > Rhizobacter sp. LjRoot28. The sequence continues at coordinate 2,111,639 of NZ_CAXUQC020000001.1, read as the reverse complement.
CCTGAGCCGCCGGCGAGTTCGACCCGAACCTGCCGGGCCGCAGGAGCCCAGACGCGGAAGCTCGTCCCGTCACCCTGTGCGCGGGCGCCGAGGACGTGGTCAGGCGTGGCGGCAGACGATTTCAAGATGCGGCGAGCAGGATGTTGATGACGCCGCTGCAGAGCAATCGACGTTCCGGCCCGCCGGCCGGCCGGCAGCGAGGCGTTTCGCCCGAGCGGGGGTCAAGCGAAAGACCCACGGCCTCTCGATGGCACATGGCGCTGGCGCGGAGAGCCCGCTCACCCTCTCGAACAGGGCGGGGATACGGGGGCGAGATGCCTCGCGCCGCGTCGGCCAGAGCTGCGAGTGCACGGGATCGACACGCTCAAGCGCGCCGCGACTGGCTGCGACGTGGCGCCCTTCGGGCCGAGGCCAAGGTTCAGCAGCCGTTGCCGGCCAATTGGTTTGTCAGTCGCAACGGCTCAAGGCGCGCGCAGAACCCGCGGCCAGCATGCGTCGGGCAGGCGACTCAGCCTGGTGCGCTCAAAGCGTGGGCGCGCGACTGCGAGGGGCCGTCCCGGCCCCCGCTCGCAGCGGCTCTTGGCCGGGTCAGGTGGCGGCGAGTTCGCTGGCCGCGTGCTCGCTCGGGGCGACCTCGGCAAGCGGTCCATCGTCAAGGTCGCCCTCGACCATCTCGGCGGCACCCGCCTTCAGGGGACGAATGTTCTGGGCCAGGCGCCCCTTCGGCCCCTGGACGAGTTCGTAGGACACCGACTCGCCCTGCTGGAGGGTCCGAAAGCCCTCCATCTGGATGGCTGAAAAGTGCGCGAAGACGTCTTCGCCACCGCCTTGCGGTTCAATGAAGCCGAAGCCCTTGGCGTCGTTGAACCATTTCACGATTCCGATGGTCATTCTGGGTTCTCCCGATCCCTTGTTGTGCACAAATTCTCGGTTTGCCGTGGTCGGCTTGTCAACACCAACGATTGGGGGGGAGGGTCCCGGCCGTCCGCTCCGCTTAAATAAATGTGAGCGGGGCCTCATTTCGGGCCTTGAGGCGCCCGGGGGTGGCTCAATATCCATCCCTGTGACCGGCAAACGTGCCAACTCGATAGAATCTTTCCATGCCAGAGGAAAAGCCGATCCCACCTCAGTCGCCGAAGCCAGCGCTGCCCGATGACGGGCAGGGGGCTGTCGTCGCCGAGCGCCAGGCCGCCAAGACGGAACCGCCTCGCATGTACCAGGTCGTGTTGCTCAACGATGACTACACGCCCATGGAATTCGTGGTGATGGTCTTGCAGGAATACTTCAAACGAGATCTGGAGACAGCCACGCAGATCATGCTCAAGGTCCACAAGGAGGGCCGGGGCGTCTGCGGTGTCTACACGAAGGACGTGGCAGCAACGAAGGTCGAACTGGTGGCAACCGCGGCACGCCGCGGGGGTCATCCTTTGCAATGCATTATGGAGGCCGCATGATTGCGCAAGAGCTTGAAGTCAGCCTGCACATGGCGTTCGTCGAGGCGCGCCAGCAGCGCCACGAATTCATCACGGTGGAACACCTGCTGATGGCGCTGTTGGACAACCCGTCGGCGGCCGAAGTGCTGCGCGCATGCTCCGCGAGCATCGACGAGTTGCGCAAGAGCCTCGCCCAGTTCATCAAGGAAAACACGCCCACGGTGGGCGGGTCCGAGGAAGTCGACACCCAGCCGACGCTCGGATTCCAGCGCGTGATCCAGCGCGCCATCATGCACGTGCAGTCCACGGGCAGCGGCAAGAAGGAAGTCACCGGCGCCAATGTGCTGGTGGCGATCTTCGGCGAGAAGGATTCCCACGCTGTCTACTACCTGCACCAGCAAGGCGTGACGCGGCTTGATGTCGTCAACTTCATCGCCCACGGCATCAAGAAGTCCGACCCGCCCGAGACCCCGAAGGCCAGCGACGGCTCCAGTCCCGAAGGCGAGAAGGAAGAGGGCGAGGGCAAGGGGTCACCCCTTGACCAGTTCACCCAGAACCTCAACCAGATGGCGCGCGAGGGCAAGATCGATCCCCTCATCGGGCGTGAGCACGAAGTCGAGCGGGTCATCCAGATCCTGTGCCGCCGTCGCAAGAACAATCCGCTGCTGGTGGGCGAGGCGGGCGTGGGCAAGACCGCCATCGCCGAGGGCCTCGCCTGGCGCATCACCCAGAACGAAGTCCCGGAGATCCTGGCCGACGCCCAGGTCTACTCGCTCGACATGGGCGCGCTGCTGGCCGGCACCAAGTACCGGGGTGACTTCGAGCAGCGCCTGAAGAGCGTGCTCAAGCATCTGAAGGATCAGCCCAATGCGGTGCTGTTCATCGACGAGATCCACACCCTCATCGGCGCGGGTGCGGCTTCGGGCGGCACGCTCGACGCCAGCAACCTGCTGAAACCGGCGCTCAGCTCCGGCGCGATGAAGTGCATCGGTGCGACCACCTTCACCGAGTACCGCGGCATCTTCGAGAAGGACGCCGCGCTGTCGCGTCGCTTCCAGAAGGTCGATGTCGTCGAGCCCTCCGTCGAGCAGACGGTCGAGATCCTGAAAGGCCTCAAGTCGCGCTTCGAGGAGCACCACAGCGTCAAGTACGCCCTGGGCGCCCTGCAGGCCGCGGCCGAACTGTCGGCCAAGTTCATCAACGACCGGCACTTGCCCGACAAGGCGATCGACGTGATCGACGAGGCGGGTGCGGCACAACGCATCCTGCCCAAGAGCAAGCAGAAGAAGACCATCACGCGCAACGAGGTCGAGGACATCGTGGCGAAGATCGCCCGCATCCCGCCCGCCAGCGTGTCCAGCGACGACCGCTCCAAGCTCAAGACGCTCGACCGCGACCTGAAGAGCGTCGTGTTCGGCCAGGAGCCGGCCATCGATGCCCTCGCCGCCGCGATCAAGATGGCGCGCTCGGGCCTCGGCAAGCCTGACAAGCCGATCGGTTCCTTCCTGTTCAGCGGCCCTACTGGGGTGGGCAAGACGGAAGTGGCCAAGCAGCTGGCGTTCATCCTGGGCATCGACCTGATCCGCTTCGACATGAGCGAGTACATGGAGCGCCATGCCGTCAGCCGGTTGATCGGCGCGCCTCCGGGCTATGTCGGCTTCGACCAGGGGGGTCTCCTCACCGAGGCCATCACCAAGAAGCCGCATGCGGTGCTGCTTCTCGACGAGATCGAGAAGGCTCACCCGGACGTCTTCAACGTGCTGCTGCAGGTGATGGACCACGGCTCCCTGACCGACAACAACGGGCGCAAGGCCGACTTCCGCAACGTCATCATCATCATGACGACGAATGCGGGTGCCGAGACCATGAACAAGTCGACCATCGGCTTCACCAACGCCCGCGAGTCGGGCGACGAGATGGCCGATATCAAGCGCCTGTTCACGCCGGAGTTCCGCAACCGGCTGGATGCCATCGTGAGCTTCCGTGCGCTGGATGAAGAGATCATCATGCGCGTGGTCGACAAGTTCCTCCTGCAGCTCGAGAGCCAGTTGTCCGAGAAGAAGGTCGAGGTCACGTTCAGCGACGCCTTGCGCAAGCTGCTCGCGAAGAAGGGCTTCGATCCGCTGATGGGTGCGCGTCCCATGCAACGCCTCATCCAGGACACCATCCGCCGCGCCCTGGCGGACGAACTGCTGTTCGGCAGCCTGGTGGACGGGGGACGACTGTCGGTCGACGTCGATGCGGATGGCAAGACGGTGCTGGACATCCAGCCGCCGCGCAAGAGCGACAAGCCCAAGGCCGAGCCCGCCACGGCGAGCTGAAGCCGAGCGCCGTGAGGCGCCCTGTGGTGAGTGAGCAGACGAACGGGGCCTTGGGCCCCGTTCGCTTTTGTGCATCTAGCCCGCAGCGCGGGGAACGTCCGCGGGCGCCACCGTCAGTGGCGCGCGATCGGGTCCTGGCGGAAATAGTTGCGCAGCAGCTCGTAGATGTCGGGATGCGCGTGCCGAAGGTCCGTGGGCGCGACAAAGAACGCCTCGCAGGCGACCGCGAAGAACTCTTCCGGCGCCTCGGCGCCGTAAGGGTCGAGGACCGTCTCGCGTCCGCTGTCGACGGCGTGGCAGAAGGCGTCGAACGCTGCGTTGAACGCCGGTCCCCATTGCCTCGCGAGGGCAGGGTTGTCGAGCGGCGGTCGACCGTCCGCCTGGCCGTCATTCATGTCGAGCACGTGCGCGAACTCATGGATGACGACGTTGTAGCCCCATTCGGCCGTGTCGCCCGCCTGGGCGACGTCTTCCCACGAGAGCATCAAGGGGCCGCCGTCCATGGCTTCCCCTGTGAGCGGCTCCTCGTAGTGGTGCACGACGCCGGCCTCGTCGACGACCTCGCGGCGCGCCACGACTTCACCGGGATGAACGACGATGCCCACGAAGTTGTCATAGGCCTCTAGGCCCAGGTGCAGCACCGGCAGGCAGGCCTGTGCCGCGATCGCGACCGCCATGTCGTCCGTGACGGAGAGGCCGCCAGCTCCGTGGAATTCCTTGCGGTCGAGAAAGAGCGTGCTGAGTTCCCGCAGGCGCTGCTGCTCATCGGGCTCCGGCAACCGCAGGAAAGGAAACCGCGCCAATGTCAGGGCCCAGAGGTCATCCGGGATGGGCCGTTGTCGCAGGGCCTTCCGGTCTCGCCAGCGCTGAAGCGCGCCCCACCACGACACCATGCCAGCGCTCAGCCGGGAAGGGCGACTGGCGCCACCCGCTGCAGGCCCGATGCAGTCCAGCGCAGGACCTCGGCGCGCAGCGGCGCATGATCCAGGTCCCAGTCGGACAGCACATGACGCGTTCGGCCGGGTGCCAGCAACTCGGTGGCGGGTCGGTGGGTGTGGCCGTGCACGAGCGTTGGCGAATCCGCCATGCGCAACCAGGCAAGTGCGGCAGGCACGTCGATGTCCGCCCAGTCCCTCGGTGAGGAGTCGCCCTGCTTTTTCTGCTCGCTCTGATGCCTTACCTGGGCACCGATGCGGGCGCGCTCGGCCGCCGGCAAGGCGAGGAACTGCTGCTGCCAGTCGGGTGCGCGGACCAGTGAACGGAACTGCTGGTACGCGGTGTCGGCAAGGCAGAGGGCATCGCCGTGGCTCAACAGCACGCGGGTGCCGAAGCCCACGGCCACCGTGGGATCAGGCAGCCCGTGCAGGCCGCAGTCGGCCAGCATGGCCGGGCCGATCAGGAAATCGCGATTGCCGGCCATGAAGGCAATGTGGCGCTGGGTGCTGGCGCATTGCAGCACCTCCACGCAGCGGCGCCCGAGGCCGCCGAAACGGCCGTCGTCGCCGACCCACATCTCGAGCCAGTCGCCCAGCATGACGACGGCATCTGACGCCGTGCCGAGCAGGTGGGCTTCCCAGGCTGCAAACGTGCGTGGCGTGTCCTCGCCGAGATGCAGGTCGGAAATGAAGTCGACCGCCTGCCAATGGGCGGGCAGAACCCACTCCATGGCAACGGGCGCCGTGACCTGCGCCGCCTGGGCGCTCTCGGGTTCGGAAGTCACGGCGTCCGGGTTCGCGCTCTCAGACCAGCTTGGCGCTCTGGATCACGACGTCTTCGACAGGAACGTCGTCGTGGCCGCCCTTGCGCGTGGTCTTGACGCCTTCGATGGCGTCGACGACTTCAGTGCCCGCCACGACCTTGCCGAACACGGCATAGCCCCAGCCCTGCGGCGACTCCGACTTGAAGTCGAGGAAACCGTTGTTGGTGGTGTTGATGAAGAACTGCGCCGTGGCGGAGTGGGGCGCGCTGGTGCGCGCCATCGCCAACGTGTAGTGGGCGTTCTTGAGGCCGTTGGAGGCTTCGTTCTGAATCGGCGCGTCGGTGGGCTTTTGCTTCATGCCCGGCTCGAAACCGCCGCCCTGGACCATGAAGCCCTTGATGACGCGGTGGAACACCGTGCCGTCGTAGTGACCCTTCTCGACGTACGAAATGAAGTTGCGCACGCTCTCGGGTGCCTTGGCGTCGTCGAGTTCGATACGGATCGTGCCGTGGTTGGTTTGGAGTTCGACGTGTTGGGTCATGATTGTTTTTCCAGAGTGGCTTTGCGAATGGTCACGGGCTCGGCAGGCACGTCGGCGTGCGGCGGCTTGCGGGTGGTCTTGACGGCCCGGATCTTGTCGACGACGTCCATGCCTTCGACCACCTTGCCGAAGACAGCGTAGCCGTTGCCATCCGGTGAACGGTCGGCGTTCAGCATATCGTTGTCGACCACGTTGATGAAGAACTGGGCGGTGGCCGAGTTCGGGTCCATGGTGCGCGCCATGGCGATGCTGCCGCGCTCGTTCTTGAGGCCGTTGCGGGCTTCGAGCGGGATCGGGTCGCGCGTCTTCTTCTCGGACATGTCGGCGGTGAAGCCGCCGCCCTGGATCATGAAGTTGCCGATGACCCGATGAAAGACGGTGCCGTCATAGTGGCCGTCCTTCACGTACTGCACGAAGTTGGCCACCGTCTTGGGTGCTTTCTTGGCATCGAGCTGGACGACGATGTCGCCTTGCGAGGTGTTCAGGCGCACCTTTTGTGCCCAGGCCGTGCTCACGCCGCCGAGACCGATGCACGCGACCACGACGGTGGCGCGCCAGTTGAACTTGCTCAGGTTCATCCATTCACTCCTTCGAAGATTTCCGCGCATTGTCCACGGTTCCGGCGCGCTTCCGGGCAGCGGGTGGAAAGGACCGGTCGATACGGCGAGGGCGCCGACGCTGGCGAGCGGATTCGAGGACCGACACGCGGCATCCGCAGCGCGCTTGGGGGCACCCATGCGAGGGAAGCCGCCGAGAGGCCAGCCGGTATACTTACAAAATTGTATCGCAGCGCCCGCTGCGGTTTTCCGCCTGCCGATCCCCGCCCGCTTCCGTGTCGTGCTTGCCCGTGTACCCTGGCAGGCTCGCTCGCGCCGCGGCGCGGCACTTGCCTTTTCCCATTGCCGATGAGCTTGCGCATCCACAACACCTTGAGTCGCCAGACCGAGGCTTTCGCCCCGATCGAACCGGGGCACGTCCGCATGTACGTCTGCGGCGTCACGGTGTACGACCTGTGCCACATCGGACACGCCCGCCTCATGGTGGCGTTCGACCTGGTCGCCCGCTGGTTGCGCGCCAGCGGCTTCAAGGTGACTTACGTCCGCAACATCACCGACATTGACGACAAGATCATCCGCAGGGCGCTCGAGCGCGGCATGTCGATCCGCGCACTCACTGACGAGATGACGCTTGCGATGCACCAGGACATCGGCGCACTCGGCGTGGAACCGCCCACCATCGAACCGCGCGCCACCGAGTACGTGCCGCAGATGCTTCAGATGATCGGCACCCTCGAAGGCAAGGGGCTGGCCTATCGCGCGTCGGGCGGCGACGTGAACTACGCCGTGCGCAAGTTCGAGGGCTACGGCAAGCTGTCGGGCAAGTCCCTCGACCAACTGCGTGCCGGCGAGCGCGTGGCCGTTGTGGATGGCAAGGACGACCCCCTCGACTTCGTTCTCTGGAAGTCCGCCAAGGCGGATGAGCCCGCCGACGCACAGTGGGACAGCCCGTATGGCGCAGGCCGCCCCGGCTGGCACATCGAGTGCTCTGCCATGGGCTGCGCGCTCCTCGGTGACCAATTCGACATCCATGGCGGCGGTGCGGACCTGCAGTTCCCGCACCACGAGAACGAGATCGCGCAGAGCGAAGGCGCCAACGGCCGGGCACCGGCCCGCTTCTGGATGCACAACGGGTTCGTCAACGTCGACAACGAGAAGATGTCGAAGTCCCTCGGCAACTTTTTCACCATCCGTGACGTCCTCAAGCGCTACGACGGCGAGACCATCCGCTTCCTGATGCTGCGCACGCACTACCGCAGCCCGTTCAATTTCAGCGACGCTCACCTGGATGATGCGCGCGCCGCGTTGCGCCGGCTCTACACCGCGCTCGATGCCGTCTCGCCGGCCGAGGGTCCTGTCGACTGGTCCCGGCCCGCCGCGGCCCGGTTCCGCGACGCGATGAACGAGGACTTCAACACGCCCGAGGCGGTGGCCGTCCTCTTCGAGTTGGCGAGCGAGGTGAACCGAGGCGGATCCCCGGCGCTTGCCGGCTTGCTCAAGGGCCTGGGCGCCACGCTCGGCCTTCTCCAGCAAGCGCCTCGCAGCTACCTGCAGGGCGGCGCATCGGCTGACGACTCGTCCATCCAGGCCCGCATCGACGCCCGCAATGCAGCCAAGAAGGCACGTGACTTCGCGCTCGCCGATCGGCTTCGGCAGGAACTGCTCGACGAAGGCATCGTGCTGCAGGATTCGCCGCAGGGCACCACCTGGATGAAGGCCTGACGTGGTTCGAGCAGTCACCCCCGAATTCTGGGACGAGGCGTGCCGGCACCTGGCCAAGCGCGATCGCGTGATGCGCAAGCTCATCCCCTTGTGCGGGGACGGGCGCTTGCAGAGCCGCGGCGACGCCTTCACGACCCTGGCCCGCTCCATCGTGGGCCAGCAGATCTCCATGAAGGCCGCCCAGTCGGTGTGGGAGCGGTTCACGACGGCGGTCGACGCCAGCGGTGAGCGGGTCAAGCCGGCGTCGGTACTGGCCGTGGAAGCCGCCGGCATCCGGGAAGCCGGGCTGTCGGCGCGCAAGGTCGACTACCTTCTCGACCTGGCGCGCCACTTCGAGAGCGGCATGGTTCATGTCAAGCAATGGCAGCAGATGGACGATGAAGCCATCATCGAGGAGCTGGTGGCCATCCGAGGCATCGGCCGCTGGACGGCCGAGATGTTCCTCATCTTCCACCTGCTGCGGCCGAACGTGCTGCCGTTGGACGACGTCGGCCTGATGAAGGGCATCAGCCAGAACTACTTCAGCGGCGAGCCGGTTTCCCGGGCTGAGGCACGGGAAGTCGGGGAGGCCTGGGCCCCCTTCCGCTCAGTGGCCACATGGTACATTTGGCGCAGCCTTGAACCACTCCCTGTCCAGTATTGACAAGTGAGCGGCGCGCTGCTGCGCGCCACCGTGTTGAAACCCAGTTCAGTTCCGTGCCCTTGCCGGAACGCGCGAACCGCAGGACCCCGATCCGATGAGCAAACGTCACTTCCTTGATTTCGAGCAGCCCATCGCCGAACTCGAAACGAAGATTGAAGAGCTGCGCTATGTGCAGAGCGAGTCCGCTGTCGACATCTCCGACGAGATCGAGCGCCTCGGCCAGAAGAGCCAGCAGCTCACGAAGGACATCTACTCCAGCCTCACGCCCTGGCAGGTCGCCCAGATTGCCCGCCATGCGCAGCGTCCGTACACGCTCGACTACATCAACGAGATCTTCACCGACTTCCAGGAGCTCAAGGGCGATCGTCACTTCGCGGACGACCAGTCCATCGTGGGCGGCCTGGCGCGCTTCAATGGCCAGGCCTGCATGGTGGTGGGTCACCAGAAGGGCCGTGACACCAAGGAGCGCGCTGCACGCAACTTCGGCATGTCGCGTCCCGAGGGCTACCGCAAGGCGCTGCGCATGATGAAGCTGGCCGAGAAGTTCGGCCTGCCCGTGTTCACCTTCGTCGACACGCCCGGCGCGTATCCCGGCATCGGCGCCGAGGAGCGTGGTCAGTCGGAGGCCATCGGCCGCAACATCTTCGAGATGGCGCAGCTCGAGGTGCCCATCATTGTCACGATCATCGGGGAGGGCGGTTCGGGCGGTGCTCTGGCCATCAGCGTGGGCGACCAGGTCCTCATGCTGCAGTACTCGGTGTACTCCGTCATCTCCCCCGAAGGCTGTGCATCCATCCTGTGGAAGACCTCCGAGCGTGCGCCGGAGGCCGCCGAGGCGATGGGGATCACGGCGCATCGCTTGAAGGCGCTCGGTCTCGTGGACAAGATCGTCAACGAACCGGTTGGCGGGTCGCACCGCGATCCGAAGCAGATGGCAGCGCACCTGAAGCGCGCGCTCAACGACGCGCTGCGCCAGGTGAGCGACCTCAAGCCGAAGGAACTGCTCCAGCGCCGCTATGAGCGGCTGCAGTCCTACGGTCGGTTCACCGACACCAAAGAGCGCTGAACCTTACCGTGCGGGGGGTCGTCGCGGTCGCCTGCAGCGGGGGCCGCGATTCCACGGCCCTGCTTCACGCCACCGCGCGTGCTGCAAAGGCGCAGGGGCTCGAGGTCGTCGCCCTGCACGTGCATCACGGGCTCAGCCAGCACGCTGACGCCTGGCTCTCCCACATTGAACAGCAGTGCTCCGCCTGGCGCGATGCCGGCCTGCCGGTCCGGCTTGCCACCCGGCGCCTGACGTCGCAGCCGCGGCGCGGCGACAGCGTCGAGGCATGGGCCCGGTCGGCCCGCTACGAGGCGCTTGCGGCCATGGCTCTCGAGGCCGGCACGGATACCGTCCTCCTGGCCCACCACCAACGTGACCAGGCCGAGACCTTCCTCTTGCAGGCGCTGCGCGGCGGGGGCGTGGCGGGCCTCTCGGCCATGCCCGAACGGGCGCTGCACAGCGGCATCACCTGGCTGCGACCGTGGCTCGGGCAGTCCTCGGCGGCCATCGCGCACTATGTTCGCGACCATCGCCTCGTGCACATCGAGGACGACAGCAATGCCGACGCCCGCTTCTCCCGCAACCGGCTGCGGCTTGAGGTGTGGCCGAGCTTGACTGCCGCCTTCCCGCAAGCCGAGCAGGCCTTGTGCGACGCAGCGCGCTGGGCGCAGCAGGCACGCCGAATCCTCGTCGCCGTGGGCACGGAGGACGTCCGGCGCTGCGCGGATGAGCGCGGCCTCCATCTCGCGGCCTGGGCCGAGCTGGATGCGGATCGCCGCGTCAACGCCTTGCGCGTCTGGCTGAGCGGGCAGGGGCTCCGGTCGGTCCCGTCGTCCCTGGTGCAACGACTGCAACATGAACTCGTTGGCCGCGGCCCGGCCACCTGGGACGTCGACGGCGGCACGCTTCGGCGCTATCGCGGCCGGCTTTCCTGCATCGCAGGGCCGGGTGCAGCGGGCAAAGCCACCGCTGGCGCCGCACCGATGGCCGCCGAATCGGCGCTCTCCATCACACGGGCAGGGCGCTACCGCCTGCCAGGCTGGCAGGGTGAGTTGATCGCACGACGCGTCACCGAAGGCGGGGTTCCGCTGGCCTGGTTGGGCCACATCGAGCTCAGGCAGCGGCAAGGCGGCGAGCAGTTCCAGGCGGGGCTCGGACGGCCGCTGCGCAGCCTCAAGAAGCAGTACCAGGCCGCGGGAGTGCCGGCCTGGGAGCGGGAAGGACCGCTCGTCTACAGCGGCGGGCAACTCGTCTTCGTACCCGGTCTCGGGCTCGATGCGCGCGTCATCGGCCTGCCGGGCCAGGCGCAACTGCAGCTGCGCTGGCAATCCGCCACATGACGGGTGCGTGACCGGCAGTCCCGCGAGCCGCTAAAATGCGAGGTTGCGCTTTGCCGCGCATCCCCCCACCTCTGCGACATCCCCTTTCATGGCACTCATCGTTCACAAATACGGCGGCACCTCCATGGGCTCCACGGAGCGCATTCGCAACGTCGCCAAGCGGGTCGCCAAATGGGCCCGTGCCGGGCACCAGATGGTCGTCGTTCCTTCAGCCATGAGCGGCGAGACCAACCGCCTGCTCGGCCTGGCAAAGGAACTGTCCCCGGCGTCCACCACGACGTCGTTGCTGCGTGAACTCGACATGATCGCGTCCACGGGTGAGCAGGTCTCGGTCGGCCTGCTGTCCATCGCGCTCCAGGCCGAAGGACTCGAGGCCGTGAGCTATGCGGGCTGGCAAGTGCCGGTGCGCACCGACAGCTCCTTCACGAAAGCGCGCATCCAGAGCATCGACGACGCGCGCGTGCGTGCCGACCTGGCTGCCGGGCGCGTGGTGATCATCTGCGGCTTCCAGGGTGTGGATGACCAAGGCAACATCACCACGCTCGGTCGTGGTGGCTCCGACACCTCCGCCGTGGCCGTTGCTGCTGCGATGAAGGCCGACGAGTGCCTCATCTACACCGACGTGGACGGCGTGTACACCACCGACCCCCGCATCGTGCCGGAAGCCCGTCGCCTGATGACCGTGAGCTTCGAGGAAATGCTGGAGATGGCGAGCCTCGGCTCCAAGGTCCTGCAGATCCGTTCAGTCGAATTCGCCGGCAAGTACCGCGTGCCCCTGCGCGTGCTGTCGAGCTTCACCCCCTGGGACATCGACATCGCCGAAGAGGCAAGTTCCGGCACCCTGATCACTTTTGAGGAAGACGAAAAAATGGAACAAGCAGTTGTGGCTGGCATCGCCTTCAACCGCGATGAAGCGAAGATCTCCGTGATGGGAGTGCCCGACAAGCCCGGCATCGCGTTCCAGATCCTCGGCCCCGTCGCCGAAGCCAACATCGACATCGACGTGATCATCCAGAACGTCTCGCACGACGGCAAGACGGACTTCTCGTTCACGGTGCATCGCAACGACTACCAGCGCACGCTGGACCTGCTCAATGCCAAGGTCGTGCCGCAAACGGCCGCCGCACAGGTCGTGGGCGACCCGAAGATCTGCAAGGTCAGCATCGTGGGCATCGGCATGCGTTCGCACGTCGGCGTGGCCAGCAAGATGTTCCGTTGCCTGGCTGAGGAAGGCATCAACATCCAGATGATCACCACGAGCGAGATCAAGACCAGCGTCGTCATCGACGAGAAGTACATGGAGCTCGCGGTGCGAGCGCTGCACAAGGCATTCGATTTGGATCAGCCGAGCGCCTGAAGACCAAAAACCTGGTTAGAATGCGCGCTGTGCTGGAGTCGTGACCGAGTGGCCGAAGGTGCTCCCCTGCTAAGGGAGTATGTGGGCAAAACCTGCATCGAGGGTTCGAATCCCTCCGACTCCGCCAACCAACAGCCAAAAGAAACGGGCCCTTCGGGGCCCGTTTCCATTTGCGCGCGGCATGCTTGTGAAGGCATTTCTGTTTCCCTTCGGGCTCCACGCGAACCGCGCGATGCGTCGCGTGCGGGCCTTGCGGCGCGTCGACTGCGGCCTTCCGTCAACGGCGCCGAGGGCCGCACCTATTCGAAGTCGGAGCGACGGCGGCCGAAGGGCTTGGCAGGGCGAGCGAGCCGCTGTGCGTCCTGGCCCTCTCGCTGCCCACGCATCGCCGCATCGATGAGGTCGTCGAAATCGTGTGACGCGCTGGCGTTGCGCAACGCGTCATGCAGCGCGGCGCTGTTGCGGTTGTCCGCGATCCAGCGATAGCGCTCTCCGTCGGTCGGGCGGATCGCTTCGCCAAATGCGGAATTGGGGCCGCTCGGCTCCTGCTCGGGTGGGGTATCGCCTGGACGAACCATGAAGTCCTCAAATGTCGGTGCCGGGCACGCCTGCCCGATCGGAAAGTATCTGACAGTTTGGCCGCGGTGGAGCGAAACCCACCGGAGTCCGACCTGTCGACGCAGAAAAAACGGTCGGCTCGCCGGGGGAAGAGGCCCGCCGCTCGGGAGACGCCGACGTCAGCGGCATGTGCGGGCAGGACGGCCTCGCGCAGATCCCGGGTTGCCCCGCGCGAGGCGAGCGCGCCGTTGGGACGCCGCCGGCTTGGAGTGCGACTCGACGCGAGGTGGGCGGACGCATGGCAAAGCGAGCGGAGGCACCAGCGTAGGCACCAGCGGAGAGGCGAGCGGAGAGGTGACGGGCGTGACCTCGCCGCCCCGGCGCGCGAGCCTGCATGGGACGTCGTTGCAGGCGGCCCCCCGGTTTGGCTCGTGGGGTTTACGCCTGCCCGGCGCCTGGCTGTGCAGAAGCACCCATACGGCCCCGGCAGCAGGGGCAGCGGGGGCGCAGACGCCCGTCTCGTGAGGGCTGGATTTCGACTTCGGTCGAACGCAGGCCTCCCGACAAGGGGCCGTTTCCACTGCGACCCTCCGGGCCGCATTCGCCGCCCGCGCATCGCACGGGCATCTTGCCCCGCAGGGACCGCTCCCTCGGGACTGTCCGTTCGGGGTGCTCATTCCAGGAGGCCCAACCCTGCAGCACTGATCCCTGACCAACGCCTTCGTCTGCGCAGCATTGCGCAGCGTGGCGGCCCTCGCACGAGTGACGCACTTGCGGCGTCCGGCGCGGTTTTCCCTTTCTTCCCTTCGGGGGGTGGACACACCTCCCGTGCGGGGAGGCGCGTCCGCCTTTTTTGTTCTCCGCACGGAACGGAAAAGACGATGCAATTCCATCACGAGCAGTCCCGTCACACTGATTCGCAGTTCGCGCGCTACCTGGCACAGCGCGAGCGGCGCCCGTCCTCGCTGCAAGGCATGACGGGGCAGACCTGGTTGGCGGCAGGCAGCGGCACCTGGCTCGCCCGCTTGATGGCCCATGACCTGCGTGTCGTGCAGCGATTCGACGACCACGCGTGGGTCGCCGATCGTTTGGCGGCTGCGGGTGAACTTGAAACGCTCTTCCGCGTGGCGGCCTCGGGCCTGCTGCACGGCGTGGCGCTGCGGTTCTACCGGCTGGCCCTCGCGGCTTTGCTGGAGGCCTGATCGTCGCGGCCAAGGCGCTTGCCTTGGCCGCGAACTGTGGGGCCGGCTTCATGCCGGCCCTTCCTTCATTCGGGCGCAACGAGAGGCGATGCTCGCCTTGCTGGCCGCCATCGAGCGAAGCGTGATGGCGATCGGTGATGGGTGATGGGTGATGGGTGATGATGGCGGCTGCCTGCGGGCTGAACCGTGCGCCAAGGTCCCGAGCCCGCCCGGCCCTCGGCCGCCGCTTGCCCGCGGGCGGCTCGGCGGCGGCGTGGGCGTACCGCAGGCCGTCGGCACGCGAAGCGCCCCCGGGGCGGATGCGCTGCCGCTGCTGCGCTCGGTCATCCGACTGACATCCGGGCTCGCCCGAGGCCCCAGGATGGCCTCGCGTGGGCTGAACGTCTTCGTCTACAGTTGGCCATGCACATCGCCATCCTCACGTTTCAAGGGTTCAACGAGCTGGACTCGTTCATCGCGCTCGGCGTTCTGAACCGTGTGAAGCGCCCGGGGTGGCGGGTGACGCTGTGTTGTCCCGAGCCCGAGGTGACGTCCATGAACGGGGTCACCGTGCGCGCGCAGTCCCGGTTGGAGGAGGCCGAGTCGGCCGACGCCGTGCTGGTGGGCAGCGGCATGCTGACTCGTCAGATCGTCGAAGATGCGACCCTCATGGCGCGCATCCGCCTCGATCCCCAGCGTCAGCTGATCGGCGCCCAGTGTTCCGGCACGCTGGTGCTCGCGCGGCTGGGTCTGCTCGGGCAAATGCCAGCCTGCACCGACCTGTTGACCAAGCCCTGGGTCCAGGAGGCGGGTGTCGAGGTGCTGAACCAGCCCATCCATGCTTCAGGGCGCATGGCCACGGCAGGGGGCTGCCTCTCGTCGGCCTACCTGGCTGCCTGGGTAATCGCCCGAAGCGAAGGACGCCAGGCCGCGGTCGAGGCGCTTCACTACGTGGCGCCGGTCGGGGAAAAGGACGCCTATGTCGCCATGGCGATGAAGCACCTCGACGCCGGCCTGGACGCGCAAGGGCAGGGCGTCGCTTCACCCTGACGCGTGGAGACGCGCCTTGCGCATCGGCACGAACCAGGATCGGCCGCCAACGGCAGCCCGCGGCACAACGGCCTAGCGGCACAGTCGCACAGTCGCACAGCCATAGCCACAGCTACAGCAGCTGAGCCGCACAGCGGCTCAGCTGCTCAGCCGTACAGCGGCTCGCCTGATCAGCGCTGCTGAAGCCGCCGTTTCAACCCGGTCATGTCGGACGTTTCGCGCATGGCCTCGGCGGCATCGATCTCGCCCTGCTTCACCAGTTCGGCCAAGCGGGTGTTCATGCTGATGAACTCGCTGGCGCCGAGCTTGTCCTCGCGGATGGCCGCTTCGAGGCCGATCCAGTCCCCCGACTCGATGAACTGCGTGACCCGTCCGACGTTGAACAGCACATCGGCCGCCAGCAGGTAGCGGTCGCCCTTGACCGACGGGACGAGCGCTTGTCGGATGACGCCGATGAGGCTGCCGGCGAGCACCGAGCGGAGCACGACCGCATGCGTGCCGGTGTAGCTGAGGATCTTGCGCAAGGTGCCCGTGGTGGTGCGGCCGTGCATCGTGGCCAGCATGAGGGACCCGGACTCGCCGCCCTGGATCACCACCTCGGCGGTCTCCGAGTCACGGATCTCGGAGGTGAGCATCACGTCGGGGCTCATGCGCAGGGAGTCGCGCATGCCATCGGCGAAGGATGTGACGTCGTACCCCACCTCGCGCTGGGTCACCATGCATTTCTGCGGACGCAGGCGGACCTCGACGGGGTCTTCGATGGTGACGATGTGGCCGGAGTGCGTGTGGTTGTGATGGTCGAGGATGGACATCGCGGTGGCCGTCTTGCCCGCGCCCGTGGGCCCCGTGATGGCGATGAAGCCCGACGTGGCTTCGCTCAGGGTCGACCTCAACTGCACCGGCAATGACAGCTGGTTGAGCGGCGTGATCGCCGCCGGCGTGATGCGCATCGCGAGGCCGAGCTGGCCGCCAGCGTGCAGGAACAGCGTGTAGCGCAGCGAATGCGCACCGAGGCCGTCGAGCCGGAAGTTCGCGGTGCGCCGCGCTTCGAGGATGGGCTTGAGCTTGTGGTCCCAGTATTTCTGGACGTTCTCGTGCCGGATCTCGCCTTCGACATAGCCGGCGAGGTAGCAGACGATGTGCTCCCGCGTGACGACGAAGTCCGGGATGGAGGGGAAAAGTTCGTGCAGGGGGCGCGTGCCCTTGGCCGACTTGGCCATCATCGGGCGGCCCTCGTGGATCATGATGTCGGTGATCGAGTGCGCGAAGAGCAGGGCGTGTCGAACCGACGACGCAATGCCCTGGCGAAGGTCGGTGCTGAGCACGGCATCGGATGAGGAATAGGTGTCCATGGGGCTCCTGGTGAATCAGTTGTCAGCGTCGGCTTCGTCGGCGGATGGGACGTCGAACACGGACACGGGGACGGAATCGACGGCGCCCCGCGACCCCACGGCGGGCACTGCAGGACTGGCCTGGCCCGGCGAGCGGGTGAAGGCCGGGTCGAAGGGCAGGGGCGCGCGCGGCAATACCTGCCAGCGCATGAGCTGGTCGGCAATGGCATTCGCGTACCAGGCGGATCGCGAGGGCGTGCGTGAGTGGTACGCGCCGACAGCCTGCCAGGTGTTGCCATCGCGGCGCACCTGCTCGGCGTAGTGGGCGGCGGCGACGTCGGCCGAGGTGCAGCCGTCGCGAAGGGCCTGGATGTCGATGCCGACAGCCGCGAGACGCGCCAGGTGAAGGGTGTTGATCTGGAAGGCGCCGATGTCCCAGGTGCCGTTGGTGTTGCGCGCCAATGCTTCGGGACGGAGCCGGCTCTCGTGCCACCCGATGGCGCGCAGGACCAGCGCATTGACGCCGTGGCGCGCAGCGGCGTCGTCGATGCAATCGGCACGCGCGGCGGCAGCCGCCCCGAATGCCGAAGCCAGCAACCAGCGTGAGAGCGACCCCGCGGCCGACGCCCACCAGCCGCCGGGGCACAGGAGACCCACCGTGCGCGCTGACGGGAGGTGAGGCCGCAAGAATGGGGGCAGCAGGAAGGGCAAGGTGGACTCCGTGGCCGGGAATTGTTGCGCCCTTTGCCCCCGCTTCGCCCTCCGGCGTGGGGTCGAATCTAGGGGTTCCCAGCGTCGATCCGGCATGCTGGTTTTCCTGCATGGCGACGCATTGTTATGGGTCATAACATTTGCGGCAGATCAACAAGCCGGACGCGAAAACCCATGAAAGTCGGGATCGTCGGAGCAGGCCTGGGCGGCCTCAGCCTCGCGTTGATGCTCCATCAGCGGGGCATCGAGTGCGAGGTCTGGGAAGCTGCGGCGGACCTCAAGCCCCTGGGCGTGGGCATCAACCTGCTGCCGCATGCGGTCCGCGAGCTCACCGAGGTCGGCCTGCTCGATCGGCTTGCGGAAATGGGTGTCGAAACCTCGCAGCTCGCCTACTACAACCGCCTCGGACAGCCGATCTGGCGGGAGCCCAGGGGGCGTGCCGCAGGCTATGCCTGGCCGCAGTTCTCCATTCACCGCGGTGAGTTCCAGATGCTGCTCGCCGAAGTGGCGCGGCAACGACTCGGTGAGCAGGCGCTTCGATTGGGTTGGCGCGCCGAGACGTTCGAGGACGACGGCGATGGCGCCGTCGTGACGCTGCGGGGGCGAGATGGCGCGGCGCACCGTGCGCGCTTCGATGTGCTGGTCGCCGCCGACGGCATCCATTCGGCCCTCCGGCGGCAGATGCATCCGGAGCGTGATCCGCTCCAGTTCTCCGGGCGCATGCTCTGGCGTGCCGTCAGCGAGGCCGAGCCCTACCTGGACGGCCGCTCGATGTTCATGGCGGGACACCAGGACCAGAAGTTCGTCGCCTACCCGATCTCCGAGCCGCTGCGGCGCCGTGGCCGGTCTCTCATCAACTGGATCGCGGAGCTGCGCGTGGCGCCTGAGCGCATGCACAACGACTGGAACCGGCAGGTGCCCAAGTCGCTGTTCGACGAGCGCTTCGCCGACTGGCGCTGGGGCTGGATCGACATTCCTGCGCTCATTGCCTCCGCCGAGGCGGTGTACGAGTTCCCGATGGTCGACAAGGACCCACTGCCCCGCTGGGTGTCGGGCCGCACGGTGCTGCTCGGCGACGCAGCGCATCCGATGTACCCGATCGGCTCCAACGGCAGTGCCCAGGCCATCCTGGATGCCCGCTACCTGGCAGACCGGCTGCAGGCCGCGTCCAATCCGACCCAAGCCCTGCTCGAGTACGAGGCGGAACGGCTGCCGCGCACCGCGGGCATCGTGCTGCGCAACCGCCTGAACGGCCCCGAGCAGGTGATGCAGATCGCGCACGAGCGCGCGCCGGACGGTTTCGCCGATGTCCATGACGTGATACCGGCCGGGGAACTCGAGGACATTTCCATGCACTACAAGCGCCTCGCGGGGTTCGATCCCCAATCGCTCGCCAACCGCTGAGCCGGGCGCTTCATTCCATCTCTTGAATCCTTTGCGAGGAGCGACGACCATGACCTTCCAGACCTGGGACAACCCGATGGGCACGGCCGGTTTCGAGTTCATCGAATTCGCGGCGCCAGACCCTGCCGAAATGGGCACGCGTTTCGAGCGCATGGGGTTCAAACCCATCGCAAGACATCGCCACAAGAACGTGACCCTGTACCGCCAGGGGCAGATCAACTTCCTGATCAATGCCGAACCGGATTCGTTCGCGCAGCGCTTTGCACGGCTTCACGGTCCGTCCGTCTGCGCCATCGCCTTCCGGGTGCAGGATGCGAGCGTGGCCTACAAGCGCGCGCTGGAGCTGGGCGCCTGGGGCTTCGATGGCCAGAGCGGCCCGATGGAACTCAACATCCCCGCCATCAAGGGCGTGGGCGATTCGCTCATCTACCTCGTCGACCGGTGGCATGGCAAGGACGGCGCGAAGCCGGGCGACATCGGCAACATCAGCATCTATGACGTCGACTTCCAGCCCTTGCCAGGCGCCGAGGCCGCGCCCGAGGGCCACGGCCTCGCCGTCATCGACCACCTCACCCACAACGTGCACCGTGGGCGCATGCAGGAGTGGGCGCAGTTCTACGAGCGCCTGTTCAACTTCAGGGAGGTCCGCTACTTCGACATCGAAGGCCAGGTGACCGGGGTCAAGTCCAAGGCGATGACCTCGCCCTGTGGCCTGATCCGCATCCCGATCAATGAGGAAGGCAAGGAGCAGGCGGGGCAGATCCAGGAATACCTCGATGCGTACCACGGAGAGGGCATCCAGCACATCGCCCTGAGCGCCAAGTCGCTGCCGGCCACGGTGGACGCCATGCGGCGCAACGGCATCGGCCTGCTCGACACACTGGACACCTACTACGAGCTCGTCGACAAGCGCATTCCCGGCCATGGCCAGGACCTCGAAGCGCTGCGCAGTCGCAAGATCCTGCTCGACGGGACCCGCGACGCCTTGCTGCTGCAGATCTTCACCGAGAACCAGTTCGGTCCGATCTTCTTCGAGTTCATTCAGCGCCTGGGCAACGAAGGCTTCGGCGAGGGCAATTTCAAGGCCTTGTTCGAATCCATCGAACTCGACCAGATGCGGCGCGGCACCCTCACCGCCAAGCCCGCCGCCTGAACGCACCGTGTGCGCCGCCACCGGCGACACGCCCGGGAATGCGCCTGCCTTGACCCGACGAGTTTTCGAGAATCACCCTGAGGAGACCCATGAAACAAGCCCAAACGCTGTCCTGCGCACTGTCGCTCCTGTTCGCCGCGCTCACCGGTTTTTCCACTGCCGCTCGCGCCGAGATCACCATCGGCATCAGCCTGTCGCAGACCGGGCCCTCCGCTTCGCTCGGCATCCCGCAGAAGAACAGCCTCCCGTACTGGCCGGAGACGATCGGCGGGGAGAAGGTGCGCCTGGTGGTCCTCGACGATGCATCCGATCCCACCGCCGCGACCAAGAATGCCCGGCGGTTCGTGTCCGAGGAAAAGGTCGACATCATCCTCGGGTCCTCGTCCGTCGCGCCCTCGATCGCGATGTCGGAGGTAGCGGCCGAAGGCAAGACCGTGCAGATCGCCTTCTCGCCCATCGAGCTGCCGAAGGGGAAGGGTGAATGGACCTTTCGCATTGCCCAGCCCGTCGGCCTGATGGCTACAGCGATCGTCCAGCGCATGCGGGAGGACAAGGTGAAGACCGTGGGCTTCATCGGTTTCGCGGACGCCTACGGCGAGACCTGGTTGAAGGAGTTCCAGCTGCGCGCCGAAGCGGCGGGCATCCAGGTGGTGGGCGTGGAGCGCTATGCAAGGTCGGACACCAGCGTGATGGGTCAGGCCATCAAGCTGATCGCTGCCCGGCCGCAAGCGGTGTTCATCGCCGGCGCAGGCACGGCGGCCGCGCTTCCCCAGACCACCCTGCGGGAACGCGGCTTCACGGGCCCCGTCTACCAGACGCACGGCGCCGCCACCAAGGACCTGATCCGCGTGGGCGGCAAGGCCGTCGAAGGCGCCGTGCTGCCGGCCGGTCCGGTCCTGGTGGCCGAGCAACTCGACCGTGGCAACCCGGTCAAGGCTCCGGCACTCGACTATGTCACCCGCTACGAGAAGCAGTTCGGGCCGGACAGCCGCACGCAGTTCGGCGCCCACGCCTACGACGCGCAGCTGGTGCTCAAGCGCATCGTGCCGGCCGCCCTCAAGAGGGCCAAGCCCGGCACGCCGGAGTTTCGCCAGGCGTTGAAGGATGCGCTGGAGACCGAGCGCGACATCGTCATCTCCCACGGCGTGCTGAACTACTCGCCGACGGACCACTACGGCTTCGACCAGCGCGGGTTTGCACTGGTGCGCGTCGCCAACGGCAAGTGGAACGTCCTGAAGTGACTGCCGTGGGCGCTGAAGACGCACACCATCCGCTGCTCGAGCCCCGCCTGGAGCGCCTTGCCGATTGCGTGATCCAGGTCGGCCGGCCGATCGACATCGGCGTCACGCCGGTCGGGCGCAGGCGCCTCATTCCCATCGTGAGCGGCCGGCTCAACGGGCCCTTGCTCTTCGGCAGGGTGCTGCCCGGCGGCGCGGACTTCCAGTTGATCAGCTCTCCCACCCAGGCGCACATCGAAGCTCGCTACGTCGTGGAAACCGACGAGGGTGACCAGGTCTACCTCGAGAACCGCGGCATGCGGGTGGCGCCGGCAGAGGTGGTGGACAAGATCAACCGGGGCATCGCCGTGGATCCGGACCTGGTGTACTTCCGCACCACCCCGCGGTTCGAGACGGCCTCCACACGATGGGCCTGGCTGATGGAATCCGTTTTCATCGGCACTGGGGCGCGATTCCCCGACCGGGTCGAGCTCAGCTTCTTCCGCGTGCGCTGATGGACCTGACCATTCTCCTGATGCTGGCGCAGGACGGCATCACGACGGGCGCGGTGTACGTGTTGCTGGCGCTCGGCCTCGTGCTCGTGTTCTCGATCACCCGGGTGATCTTCATTCCCCTGGGCGAGCTGATGACCTTTGCCGCGCTGAGCCTGGTGGCGCTGCAGGGCGCCGCCGTGCCGCAACCCGTGTGGTTGCTGATGCTGCTGGGCGGGCTGTGCTTCGTGGCGGACCTCATCGCGTGGCGCGGGCGCGGCCCGGCCCGCGGGCTCGCGTCCGCCGCACTGCGCTACCTGCTTTGGCCGCTCGTGCTGTTGGGCGTCTTCAAGCTGGCGGAGGGGCACATCCTGCCCACGGCCGTCCAGGTGCTGCTCGTGCTGCTGCTGGTGGTTCCGTTCGGCGGCATGGTGTACCGGCTCGCCTACCGACCGGTGGCCGAGGCGTCCGTGCTGGTGTTGCTCATCATCTCGGTCGGAGTGCATTTCGTGCTGCTGGGCGCCGGCCTGATGCTGTTCGGGGCGGAGGGCTGGCGCGCGCAGCCGCTGTGGGATGCCCGCTTCGCGCTGGGGGCGCAGTCGGTCTCAGGCCAGAACCTGCTCGTGCTGCTCGTCACCTTGCTGCTGATCGCCGGGTTGTATGTGTTCTTTCGCCGCAGCCTGTCCGGCAAGGCGCTGCGGGCCGCGGCGGTCTGCCGTCGGGGGGCGCAGCTGGTCGGCATCAGCGCAGAGGACGCGGGGCGGTCCGCGTTCGCGCTCGCGGCGCTCATTGCAGCGCTGTGCGGCGTGCTGATCGCGCCGCTGGCGACCGTCTTCTTCGACTCCGGATTCCTCTTCGGACTCAAGGGCTTCGTCGGGGCCATTTTCGGCGGCCTCGTGAGTTATCCGGCGGCCGCGCTCGGCGCCTTGCTGGTGGGGTTGCTCGAAGCCTATGCGTCGTTCGAGGCCAGTGCCTTCAAGGAGGTGATCGTGTTCGGGTTGATCGTGCCGGTGCTGCTGTGGCGCTCGCTCGCCAGCGGCCATGGAGATGAGGAATGACGCGCGAAGCCAAGGCGTGGCTCATGGCCGCCGCGCTGCTGGCCAGCGTGCCCTGGTGGCCGGTGTCGGAGTACGTCGTCACGCTGCTCGTCTACATCGGACTGTCGAGCCTGGTGGCCATGGGGCTCGTGCTGCTCACCGGCGTCGGCGGGTTGACCTCGTTCGGCCAAGCCGCCTTCGTCGGGATGGGCGCCTACACCGCCGGTTACTTCGCCGTGGTGCTGCACCTGTCTCCCTGGCTGGGGCTGCTGGCGGCGCTGGCCCTGACCGGCGTCTCCGCGCTGCTGATCGGAGCCATCACGGTTCGCATGTCGGGGCACTTCCTGCCCTTGGCGACCATCGCCTGGGGGCTGTCGCTCTACTTCCTGTTCGGCAACCTCGAATTCCTCGGCAAGTACGATGGATTGAGCGGATTGCCGGTCCTGAGCCTCCTCGGCTTTGCATTCGATGACCAGCGGTCGCTCGCCATGCTGGTGTGGGGCGTGGTGGCACTGAGTGCGGTCTCCATCCGCAACCTGCTCGACTCGCGCCCGGGGCGGGCCATCCGCGCGTTGAACGGCGCGGCGTCCATGGCCGAGGCCATGGGCGTCAATGCCGCCAGGGCGCGGATCGTCATCTTCGTCTATGCCGCGCTCCTGGCCGGCTTGTCGGGGTGGCTCTACGCCTTCGTGCAGCGTGCGGTGAGCCCGTCACCCTTCGGTCTGAACCACGGCATCGAGTACCTGTTCATGGCCGTGCTGGGTGGCATCGGCCATGTGTGGGGCGGCATCGTCGGCGCGGCCGTCGTGACGCTCCTCAAGGAGGTGGCGCAGCAGGCGCTGCCACCCGAATGGAACACCGGCGGGAGCATCGAACTGATCGTGTTCGGCGTCCTGCTGGTGGTGGTGCTTCAGCGCGCACCGAACGGTCTCTGGCCGCTGATGGCTGCGAGATTCAAGCGGCGACCGGCCGCCGAGCCGTCGGCCAGAGCGCAGGCCGAGCCTCCAGCGACCGTCCCGCTCTCCGCGCATGCGGGGCCGGTGCTTACCGTCCGAGGCGCCCGCAAGGAGTTCGGCGGCCTCGTGGCGGTCGATGACATCGACCTCACCGTGAACGCCGGCGAGATCGTCGGTCTCATCGGGCCCAACGGCGCGGGCAAGTCAACCACGTTCAACCTCATCACCGGCGTGTTGCCGCTGACGCGCGGTGAAGTCCTGTTCGCCGGAGAACCGATCCAGGGCCTGCCGGCACGGCGCATCGTGGCCCGCGGCATCGCGCGAACCTTCCAGCATGTGCAGCTGGTGGCGGGCATGTCGGTGCTGGAGAATGTGGCGATCGGTGCGCACCTGCACGGCGACCACCGTCCGGACGGCGGTGTGCTGGCCAGCCTGCTGCGCCTGAACCGGCGTGAAGAGGCGCGGCTGCGGGGCAGGGCGGCACGCGCGCTCCATCAGGTCGGGCTCGGGGAGGCGCTGCACCGCGAGGCGGGTACGCTGCCCCTGGGCCAGCAACGCTTGGTCGAGATTGCGCGCGCCTTGTGCTGCGAGCCGTCGCTGCTGTTGCTCGATGAACCGGCGGCGGGGCTGCGCTTGCAGGAGAAGCGCCGCCTGGCTGACCTGCTGCGCACCTTGCGCTCCGCCGGCATGGGGGTCCTGTTGGTGGAGCACGACATGGAGTTCGTCATGAACCTGGCCGACCGGCTCGTGGTGATGGATTTCGGCACCCGCATCGCGGCGGGCGAACCGGCTGCGGTTCAGCAGGATCCGAAGGTGATCGAGGCCTACCTGGGAGGCGTGGACGCATGACCGCCAGCGCATTGCTCGAAACCAACGACTTGCAGGTTCACTACGGGCGCGTGGAAGCCTTGCCCGGCGTGCGCCTGCGCGTCGAGGCCGGTCGCATTGCCACCCTGATCGGCCCGAATGGCGCAGGGAAATCGACCCTTCTCAATGCGCTGATGGGCGCGCTGCTGAAGCCGGGAACCAGCCGCGGCGCCATTCAATTCGACGGTGAGGACATCAGCGGCCTGAGCGTTCCTGAGCGGTGTTCGCGCGGCCTCTGCCTCGTGCCGGAGACGCGAGAGCTGTTCGGTTCGATGTCGGTCGAGGACAACCTGGTCCTGGGCGCCTACCTGCACCGAAAACGCCGGGACGACCGGAGCCGCTCCGACCTGGAGCGGGTCTACGCCCTGTTCCCGCGGTTGAAGGAGCGACGCCTGCAGGAGGCGCGGACCTTGTCGGGCGGCGAGCGGCAGATGCTGGCGCTCGGCCGCGCCCTGATGGCGCGCCCGCGGCTGCTGATGCTCGACGAGCCGAGCCTCGGTCTCGCGCCGCGGATCGTCGGCGAGATGTTCCAGGTCATCTCGCGCCTGCCGTCCGAGGGCATTGCCGTGCTGCTGGTCGAGCAGAACGCGCGGGCTGCCTTGCGTGTGGCCGACTACGGGTACGTCCTCGAGACCGGCCGCGTCAGTCTCGAGGGGCCGGCGCAGACGCTGCAGCACGACCCTCAGGTCATCGACACCTACCTCGGGCTGTCGGCTCGCCACAAGGAGGCCTCCGCATGAGCTTGCCCGTCGACGTCCCGGGCTCCAGCCCCGGAGAACCCTTTGTCCCGCACGTTCCCGGCATCGACTATGGCGTGCTCGACTCCCTGCTCGGCTATGCGCTGCGGCGCGCACAGATCGTCATCTACGAGGACTTCGTGCGCACCTTGTCGCCCTGGAACATCACGCCGCAGCGGTTCTCCGCGCTGACCGTCATTTCATGCAACCCGAGCCTCAAGCTGACCCAGCTGGCACACATCCTCGGCATCGCGCGGTCCGGCGCCGTGCTGGTGGTGGATGCCTTGTCTGCCATGGGGTATGTCGAACGCCAGCCCGCCCCTGACGACCGGCGAGCCTATGGGCTCGCGTTGACCGACAAGGGCCGCCAAGACCTCGAGGCGATCACTCAAGCTGTTTGCGAACATGATCGCCGCATGGCGGCCGGTCTGCAGCCCGAGGAGGTGCAGCACCTGACGCGTCTGTTGCGGCAGGTAGCCGGACCGCGGGCCTGAACGAACGATTTCACGCGAAGGAGTGCGGACATGACATCCCTTTCGTATCAATGCGGCTTCGGGAACACGCTGGCGACCGAGGCGCTGCCCGGGGCGCTGCCCATCGGGCGCAATTCGCCTCAGCATGTGGCGCACGGGCTCTATGCGGAGCAGCTGTCGGGGACCGCGTTCACCGCCCCGCGTTCAGACAACCGCCGCTCGTGGCTCTATCGCATTCGTCCGGCAGCGGTGCACGGGCGTTTCGAGCCGCTTGCGCATGCGGGCCTGACCAGCGACTTCTCGGCCGTGGCGCCGTCGCCGAACCCGCTGCGCTGGAGTCCGTTGCCGCCGCCTGACGCACCGGCCGATTTCGTGGACGGCCTGCTGACCTGGGCCGGCAACGGCCATCCTGACCAACAGAGCGGTTGCGGCATCCACCTGTTCCAGGCGAACCGCCCGATGACGGGGCGCTATTTCTACAACGCCGACGGCGAGCTGCTCATCGTGCCGCAACAGGGGCGGCTGCGCATTGCAACGGAACTGGGCGTGCTGGAAGTGGAGCCGCAGGAGATCGCTCTGGTGCCGCGCGGTGTGCGATTCGCCGTGTCGTTGCCCGATGGCGCTGCGCGCGGCTATGTGCTGGAGAACTTCGGCGCGGCCCTGCGGCTGCCCGACCTCGGGCCGATCGGCTCGAACGGCCTGGCCCAGCCGCGCGACTTCCTGACACCGGTCGCGGCGTATGAAGACATCGAGGGCGACTTCGAATTGGTGGCGAAGTTCAGTGGCCGGCTGTGGCGCGCGTCGATCGGACATTCGCCGCTCGATGTCGTTGCCTGGCACGGCAACAACGCCCCGTTCAAATACGACCTGCGCCGTTTCAACGCGATCGGCTCGATCAGCTTCGACCATCCCGATCCCTCGATCTTCCTCGTGCTGCAGTCGGTGAGCGACACCCCGGGCGTGGACAGCATCGACTTCGTGATCTTTCCGCCGCGCATCCTTGCCATGCGGGACACCTTCAGGCCGCCCTGGTTCCATCGCAACATCGCCAGCGAGTTCATGGGGCTCATCCACGGTGCCTACGATGCCAAGGCGGACGGCTTCCTGCCGGGTGGCGCGAGCCTGCACAACTGCATGACCGGCCACGGACCGGATGCGGAGACCTTCGAGCGCGCTGTGAAGGCCGACACCCGCACACCGCAGGTCATCGAGGACACGATGGCGTTCATGTTCGAGACCCGCTGCCTGCTGCGTCCCACCGCCCTGGCGCTCGCCTCGCCGCAGCTGCAAGGGAACTACGCCGACTGCTGGCAAGGCCTGCGTCGCCACTTCACCGGAGCTCGACCATGAGCGAATTGAACGAAACGCACGACCCGGAGCTGTCCAGCTGGGTGAGCTCGGCCAACACGCCGGGGCATGACTTCCCGTTGCAGAACCTGCCCTTCGCCGTCTTCCGGCGGAAGGGTACCGACGAAGCGTGGCGGGGTGGTGTGGCCATTGGCGACGACATCGTCGACCTGGCGGCCTGCGTCGTGGCCGGTCACCTGAAGGGCATGGCGCTCGAGGCCGCGCGTGCGGCGAGCGGTGATGCGCTCAATGCGCTGATGGCGCTGGGCCCGGGCGCGGCGTCCGCCTTGCGGCTCGCGCTGTCCCGGGCGCTGCGCACCGGCGCGGACCGGGTCCTGGCCGACTGCCTCGTGCCACAAGCCGGTGCGGAGTTCGCCTTGCCGGCGCGGATCGGCGACTACACCGACTTCTACACCTCGGTCCACCATGCCACCCGGGTGGGCGCATTGTTCCGACCGGATGCCCCGCTGCTGCCCAACTACAAATGGGTACCCATCGGCTACCACGGCCGCAGTTCGTCCATCGGTGTGTCCGGCCAGGCGGTGCGCCGGCCGACCGGCCAGGTGCTCCCCGCCGGCGCGCAGGCGCCGGTGGTCGCGCCCAGCGCGCGGCTGGACTACGAACTGGAGCTGGGTGTCTTCGTCGGGCCCGGCAACGCCCTCGGTGAGCCCATCGGCCTCGATGAAGCCGAAGCCCATGTCTTCGGCATGTGCCTGCTCAACGATTGGTCGGCGCGGGACGTGCAGGGCTGGGAGTACCAGCCGCTGGGCCCGTTCCTCGCGAAGAACTTCGCCACCACGGTGTCGCCCTGGATCGTCACGATGGAGGCGCTCGCGCCCTTTCGGCTGCCCTGGTCCCGCCCGGACACCGATCCGGAGCCCTTGCCCTACCTCGACAGCCCGGCTCACCGGACTCGTGCGGCCATTGACATCCGGGTGAGCGCCGCGCTGCAGACGCCGGCGATGCGCGCGCGCGGCGAGGCGCCGGCGCGTCTCTCGGAGAGCAGCTTCCGCCACGCGTACTGGAGCGTCGCGCAGATGGTGGCGCACCACACCGTGAACGGATGCAACCTCCAGCCGGGCGATCTGCTCGGCACGGGCACGCAATCAGGGCCGGACGAGACGGAGTCCGGCTCCTTGGTCGAGCTGACACGGGGCGGTCGCCAACCGTTGACCTTGCCTGACGGGGAGCAGCGCACCTTCCTGGAAGACGGTGACCAGGTGACTTTCTCCGGATGGTGCGAGCGGCCGGGGGCGCGCCGGATCGGCTTCGGGCGCGTCGACGGGACGGTCCTGCCGGCTCGGCAGGCGGGGCCGCGGTGAAACTCGATCTGCTGCGGACGCTCGAGCTCGAAGTGCCCACGCACGCGGGAGGGCGTCGGCACCTCAGCGCGGCCAGCGGCTTGGTGGTGATCGATGGCACCTGGTACGTCGTGGGCGACGACGCCCTGCATCTGGCGGTGTTCGATCAGCCGGCCGGGGTCGAAGCCGGCGCCCCGGGCCGGTTGGTGCGCCTGTTCGCCGGTGAGCTTCCGGCGGATGCGAAGCAGCGAAAGGCGCGCAAGCCGGACCTGGAAACGCTGTTCCTGGCGCCGGCCTTCCGAGGGGCTCCGCACGGTGCCCTCTTGGCCATGGGGTCGGGTTCTCGCGAGAACCGCCAACGCCTCGCCTGGCTGGCGCTCGACGAGGCTGGCACACCGTCAGCCAGGGTTTGCGAAGCCTCGCTCGTGACGCTGTACGAGCCGCTCCATGCACGGTTCTCCGACCTGAACATCGAAGGTGCCTTCGTGAACGAGGCCTGCCTGTACCTGCTGCAGCGGGCCAATGCGGGAAGTCCCGAGAACGCAGTGATCCGGTACGACTGGGCCGGCATCGCCGCGTGGCTCGGACACGGAGGGCCCGCGCCCCATCCCGTGTCCATCACGGTGCTGGACATCGGCCGCATCGATGATGTCCCGCTGGGCTTCACCGACGCCAAGCCCTGGCGTGATGGTTCCTGGGTGTTCAGCGCCGTGGCCGAGGCCACGGACGACAGTTACCGGGATGGCGCGTGCCTTGGCAGCGTGATCGGCATCGTGGACCGGGCAGGGCGGGTGCAGCGCCTGGAGCGCATCGAGGGCGATTGGAAGGTCGAAGGCCTCGATGTCACAAGTGTTCCGACGGAACCTCTGCAACTCGTACTGGTCACCGACGCGGACGATCCGGATCGCCCAGCGCAGGCACTGAGGCTGATCTGGGACCGAAGCGGCAAGTCGATCGCGAATCCAGAGGCGTCAGCGTGACGCGTCGAGGGCTCGTGCGCCCTCGAGCTTGAGCAAGGGTTCGAGCTCCATCGAGCTCTTCGGTTGGTCACCGGAGATGCTGTCGCCGGCGCCCGGGGGCAGGTCGTCGCGGTCAGGGTCGGTGTCGGGCGGGGAACCCCACCCGTCCAGCCAGCTGCCACCTGGCTCTCCGCCGCCGTCCTCGCCCCACTCGCCATCAGCGCCCGGAGCGATCTCCGGCGGGGGCGGCGGCCGTCGGGACGGCGGGAAACGTGCGTCTCCATCGATGGCGCGCGCCTTGAGGGCCTGCCGGAAGAAGTCGCCGACGAGCAGCACGGCATTGTGCCCGCCTTGGCCCCAGTAGTTGCTGCGGATGGTGACCCGGGCGTCGTTGAAACCGACCCAGGCGCCGGCGACCAGCTGCGGGTGCATCAGCACGAACCAGCCGTCGGTGTTGTTCTGCGTCGTGCCCGTCTTGCCAGCGACGTCGCCGGTGACACCGAACCGCGTCCTCACGAGGGTGCCCGTACCTCGGCTGACGACGCCGCGCATCATGTCGGTGAGCTCGATGGCGGCGTCAGTGGTCATGGCCTGTCGGCTCTCTGTGCCGAAGGTGGCGAGCACGCGGCCCTCCCGATCGGTGATGCGACGCACGAGCACCGGTGTGTGGCGGATGCCCTGGCGCGCGATGCTGGCGTAGGCGTTCACGAGTTCGAGCAGCGTCACAGGGCTGGTGCCGAGGGCGAGGGACGGCACCGCGTCGAGCTTGCTGCGGTCGACGCCGAGCGCTCGCGCCAGTTCGACGGTGCGCTCGACACCCACCTCCTGCATCACCTGAGCCGTGATGGTGTTCTTCGAGTAGACGAGGCCATCGCGCAAGCTCATGGGCGCGCCGCTGGTGCCGGTCATGTCGGTCGGCTTCCACACGCGGCCGTCACCGAGCGGGATCTCGACCGGGTCGTCCATGTAGGTTCGCTCCGGCCCGATGCCGGCCTCGAGGGCGGCGCCGTAGACGAAAGGCTTGAAGGTGGAGCCTGGCTGGCGCTCAGCCTGGGCGACGTGATCGTACTGGTCGGCATCGAAATCACGGCTGCCGACCCACGCCTTGATCTCGCCGTTGGTCGGGTCGATTGCGAGCAGACCGGCCTCCAGGCGGGTGCGATCCCGCTTCAGCCGGGACAGTGCGTCGGCATCGGACAGCACGGCCTTGTAGGCGTCAGCCGCCGAGGCGCCGCCGGCCACCGCTTCGCGGTAGGCGTCGCTGTCGCGGACGAAAGCCTCCAGGAGTTCGGGCCGCTTCTTCCAGAGGTGAGCGAAGGGTTCGAGCGGACGCTCGGCCGACTTCTGGCGTGCGGACGCGGACCGCATGGCGGCTTGACCCCATTCGGTGTCGGCGATCTGCTGCAGCGCCGCGGCCTGTTCCCGTACCGCGGCATTGGCGGCCTTCTGCAGTTCCGCATCGAGCGTGGTCTCGATCACCAGGCCGTCCGCGTAGAGATCGACATCCTGTGACTCTGCCCACTCCAGCAGCCACTTGCGCACATGGGCGACGTAATGGGGTGCCAGGCCGTCGGCATCGGACTGATGGTTCAGGCGCACCGCGAGCGGCTTGGCGGCCAGGCGCTCGAGCTGGTCCGCCGCGATGTGCCCGTGACGTGCCATCTGAGCCAGCACGACATTGCGGCGCTTCTGCGCGCGCTCGGGATTGCGCACCGGGTTGTAGTACTGCGTCCCCTTGAGCATCCCCACCAGCGTGGCGCTCTGGACGATGTCGAGCGAGCGGGCGCTCGTGTCGCAGTACGTCCGCGCCGCCATCTCGATGCCCACGACGTTGTAGAGGAAGGGCACGGTGTTGAGGTAGCTCTCGAGGATCTCGTCCTTGCTGTAGACCCGTTCGATGCGCAGTGCGGTGATCATCTCCTTCAGCTTGCGGTGCACCGAGCGGGACCGGCCGATGTCCTCGGGGAAGAGGTTGCGAGCCAGTTGCTGGGTGATGGTGGAGCCGCCTTGCAGGTCGCCGGTGGCCGTGTGGAACATGGCGCTGAAGGTGCGCTTGACATCGATGCCGCGGTGCTCGCGAAACCGGTGATCCTCGGTGGCGATGAGGGCGTTGACCACGTGAGGAGACACCTCGGAGAGGGCAACCCGCTCCACCTTGGCCCGGCGAAAGCTGCCCAGGACCTGGCCGTCGGCTGACATCACGGTGCTGGGACGGGCATCCTGGATGTCACGCAAGGCCGACACGCTCGGGGACGTGCGAACCAGGTACCCGCCGTAAGCCAAGGCAAGGACGAAGAGGACGCCCACGGTCACAAGGGACCAGCGAAGCGCACGGCGCCAGCCGGTAGAGCGGGGCTGTTCGGGAACAGGGTGATCGGCGGGATCTGCATGCATGCCGCGATGGTAGAAGCGTGGCGCGCCTTGGACGCCGTGCTATCGCGTAACAGCACGAAAACCTACAAGCGCAGGGCGTGCGGTCCCACATGCCGCGGATGTGCGCACGGCGAACAATCCGCGGCATGGATCTCCGCCGCATCTCGACCATCGCTCTCACCGCCCTGCTGACCGCGGTGTCCGGCCTGTTGCTGATCAACTGCAGCGGCGGCGAGAAAGACCTGGAACAACAAGTCAGGAGCGAGTACGGCACTGGAGATGCGCAGTTCCTGCGGACCATGGCCTCGCTCCTGGAAGCGCCCATCGTGCAGGGCAATCGGGTTGCCGACCTGCAGAACGGAGCGGAAATTTTTCCGTCGATGCTCGAGGCGATCCGGGGCGCCCGAACGTCGATCACGTTCGAGACCTACATCTACTGGAGCGGTGAGATCGGGAGTGAGTTCGTCGATGCCCTTGCGGAACGTGCGCGCGCAGGGGTTCAAGTGCACGTGCTGCTCGACTGGGTCGGCAGCATGAAGATGGAGGAGCGCTTCCTCGACCAACTGCGGGAAGCCGGTGCGGAGGTGGAGCGCTATCACAAGCCGCACTGGTACACCCTGTCCCGAATGAACAACCGGACGCACCGCAAACTGCTCGTGGTCGATGGTCGCATCGGGTTCACTGGTGGCGTCGGCATTGCGGACCAGTGGCAGGGCGAGGCGCAGGATCCGGATCACTGGCGTGACACGCATTACCGCATCGAGGGGCCGGCTGTGGCCACGTTCCAGGCCGTCTTTCTTGACAACTGGACCAAGGCGACCGGACGCGTGCTGCATGGCGAGCGCTACTTTCCCGCGCTGCCCTCGCAAGGCGCTGCGGCCGCGCAGATGGTGTCGAGCTCTCCGACGGGGGGAAGCGAGACCATTCACCTGATGTACCTGCTTTCGATCGCAGCGGCAAGGGAAACGATTTCGCTGTCGAGCTCCTACTTCGTGCCGGACGACACCACGGTGCAGGCTCTGGTGGCGGCGGTAAAGCGAGGGGTGACGGTCAGGATCATCACGCCCGGCACGCTCATCGACACCGAGATCGTGCGTGCGGCGAGCCGCTCGCGCTGGGGAGAATTGCTGGCGGCCGGCGTTCAGATCGCCGAATTCCAGCCGACGATGTACCACGTGAAGATGCTGGCAATCGACGGGCGGTTCACGTCGGTGGGATCGACCAATTTCGACAACCGTTCGTTCCGGCTCAACGACGAAGCGAATCTGAATGTCTACGACACCGGCTTCGCGCTCCGGGCCGAGGCCGTGTTCGAAGAGGATTGGCGGCGGTCGAAGCCGATCAGCTTTGCGCAATGGAATGCGCGCCCGTGGCACCACAAGCTGCGGGAACAAGTCGCGTCCTGGCTAGGGCCGCAGCTTTGAAGTGACGCCGATTGCACTGCCGTGCACGATCCAATCGAAAAGGCGGCAGATGTCACAGCATTTCCAGCGTTCCCCGACTGGCCCCCGCCCGAGAATCAAGTCTCCAACGTGAAGGAGACTGAATTGGCCTTTGATTCCCCCAACAGCTCCCGTAACGTGCTCCCCGCTGACCAATTGCCCACCTCGGGCTTCATGGGTCGACGGAAGTACCTGAAGCGGGATCTCCTGACGGACGTGGTGAACCGGATGAACGCCGGCAACCTGTCCCATTTGCAGGTGCCCACGACGCTGGTGTACCGCCTCGCTTGCCTGTGCAAGCGCTGGGCACCGGACCTTCAGGTCTTTATCTCCCAGGTGCTCGAGGCCAGCGGCCATCTCGATCACTTCCTCACGCAGCCAGCAGCCACCGACCACCACACCGGCCGGCATGGCCTGTTCGAAGCGGCCCTGACCGCGGCCGAACTTGCCATGGATGCCGACCACGATCCGCGCACGCTGAAGCCCCTGCCGTTCTATGTCGATGAACTCCAGCAGGTGTGCGCCGCCGCAGCGTTCCTGTTCGACATCGGCAAGGTGATGGACGGCCGTCTCGGCCCCGACGCCCCCCGCGACGATGGCAGCACGCTGGCGCCTTACTCCGATCTGCCGCGCTGCTGGCGTTCGAGTTGGGAACCGCTCAAGCAGCGCCACCCCATTCTGGCGGCCTGGTTCGATCAGCTGGGGCGCGAGACGCCCGATCCGATCCACTCGGTCCGCACTGCGCGCGCACTGGTCCGCAACGCCGTCTCTGCATCCTGGCGCGTCGACCGCGTCTGAGTATCAGGTACAAGGCTTGCCGCCTTCCGGGTGTACAACGCCAGGAGGTCGCCATGCCGCAGAATCGGTGGTCGGACAAGCGCGAACGACAGTACGGACATGTGAAAGAGGGCCTGCTCGACAAGGGCAAGCCTGAACGCGTAGCGGAAGAGATCGCAGCACGCGTGGTCAACAAGGAGCGCGCCCGCCATGGCGAGGCGCGTGAGGCGAGCAAGACGTCGACCGACGACCTGTCCTCGGGGCGGCGCGGCGGGCTGCGATCACACCGCGGGGAGGGCGGTCGCACCCGCGACCAGCTCTACAACGAAGCGCGAGAGCGCGGCGTCAAGGGCCGCTCCTCGATGACCAAGGCGCAGCTGCTCAAGGCGCTGAGCCACTGAGTATCCGGACACGGCTCCGCGTGCTTGCGAGGCTCACCGTGAGGCGAGCCGCGCAACCTGTGCGACTCGGCTCGATCCCACGTCACTCGGCTCCGACGCTTCCCGTTACCGGCAGGATGATTCCGGTGATGTAGCCGGAACAGACGGGCGCGGCGAGGAAGACGTACGCCGGCGAGAGCTCTTCTGGCTGGGCCGCGCGCTTCATGCCGGTCTGCTGACCGAAACTCTTCACCTTCTCGGCTGGCTTGTCGGCTGGATTGAGCGGCGTCCAGACCGGCCCCGGCGCCACCGCATTGACCCGGATGCCCTTGGGCAGGAGGTTCTGCGCCAGGGCCTTCGTGAAGGCGTGGATGGCTCCCTTGGTCGCCGAATAGTCGAGCAGGCTGCCGCTGCCCTCCAGCCCGGTGACGGAACCGGTGTTGATGATGGACGAGCCGTTCTTGAGATGGGGCAGGGCCGCCTTGGCCATGTGGAAGTAGCCATGGACGTTCGTCCGGAGCGTCTCGTCCAGACGTTCCTCGGTGATGTCCTCGATGGAGTCGGCATGCTCCTGGAAGGCGGCGTTGTTGACGAGAATGTCGAGTTGGCCGAAGGCCTTCACCGTCTCGGCCACGGCCTGACGGCAGAAGCCCTCGTTCTTGACGTCCCCGGGCATCACGATGCAGCGGCCGCCTTCTGCTTCGACGAGCCGTTTGGTGTATTCGGCATCCTGGTGCTCGTTGAGATAGACGATGGCGACGTCGGCACCCTCCCGAGCAAAGAGGACTGCCACGGCGCGGCCGATACCTGAGTCACCGCCCGTGATGAGCGCGACTCGGTCCTTGAGCTTGTTGCTGCCTTCATAGTCCGGCGCGAGGAAGCGCGGCTTCAGCTCCAGTTCCGCCTCGATGCCGGGCTTGTCGAGGTGCTGCTCGGGCAGCTGGCTCGGCTGCGGACGTGCGCCGGCCTGGACGGCGCCTTCGTCGGGCTTCTTGTCTCCCTGTTGGGCATCGCGTTCGTCCTGCTGCTGCTGAATCCGGCGCTGTTTCTCGGCGACCTGATCGGGCTTGGAACGCGTTTCAGACGAGGTGGTCATCGCAGTGGGCTCCTAAGTGGACTGATCCCGCTGCGCGGCAGGCGGCGTTCCCGAATGCGCCGTCCGTGTTCGCCTGCAACTCCGCGGCGAGTCCGCTTCGCACTGCAGTCGGACGGACGCCATCCCGGCCTGAGCGCGCCTTCGCCATCCCGCGCAAGCGGGGTCACGCTCGATGAGAAACGGCGCGGGCCCGCTGCCGCCTGACTGGGGGACCGGTCCGACGATGCATGGTGCGAAGGCGCGTCCCATGGCTGGCGCGGTCACGATGCCAGCGTGGCTTGTCCCAGGCGGCACAAGGCGCGACGCAGGGAAGGGCCGGTGCCGAAGACGCGAGGGACTCCCGAAGACGCCGGCGCAGGGCGTGTCCACCCGGGCTGTCCACTACAAGTGCCGCGAAAGGTGGTGGGCCGAGCCCTGGCACCGCTTCACCGAGGTGGCGGTTCCGCTCGCGGCCGGCAACCGGCGACGTCACTGCGCCACGCTGGCGCTTGAGTCCGCAGCCAGCGGAAACCGCGCTACCGAGGATCGGTCTCTGTCGTGGTGGGGCCACGGCCCTGGCCCCGACCCGACTCCAGCGGACCGTCCGGTGCCGGCTTGCCGGCTTCGTCGCGATGTTCGCCGGCCCTCGGTGCGTCCGTCGACGGTTCGGGTGCCGTCGGGCTGGGCAGGGTGCGGCCATCCTCCGCAAAATCGCGCTCAGCCGCGTCGGGGGCGCCGTCGGCGTCTGCATCGATGCGGGTGGAGGGATCGCCAGATCCGACGCTGGTTCTCATTGAATGCTCCCGGCGATGGTCAGGGTTCGATCGGCGCCCACGTGGGTGTGATCGTCGATCAGTCGGTCAATGGCGTGCAGCGTGCCGCGCACGTCGAGTGGCTTGGGCCAGAACTCAAGGAAGCCGTCGGGACCGGTCGCGCCGGACGCATCCGTGGCGGACACGACCACGGCCGGGGTGTCGGCCAGACCGTCGAGGCGGCGCAACTCCGCAAGGAGGTCGCTGCCGTTGCAGTCCGGCAGGTGGTAGTCGAGCAGCAGAAGGTCGGGTCGTTCAACGCGGGCGGCCTGCAGGCCTTCCTCGCCGGTCGTGGCAACGACCAGCCGAAGCTTCGGGCGGTGCAGCAACAGCGCTTCCATGACCAGCACATTCACGGGATGATCCTCTATGTAGAGAACCACCGGTCCGTTGGGTCGCTGAGCGGTGGAACGGGCGCGCGCAGGGGCTTCGGCGAGAAGGGACGTCATGGGGTACGGCGAATGTGTTGTGCGCTCCTACCGCAATCGCCGTGCCCGCTCAATCGAGCCGAAACGCCGGGGTTGTCCGGTGCTTTCAGGCAAATGTTGCGGTCGTCCACGCTCCGACACGGTCATCTTGATCGCTTCTCAGCGCTCCGTGTAGGCAACGTCCGACAACGGATGGCGCCCACCGCCGGTGGTGGCGGTGTCGGTCGCTCCGTAAAGTCGCGCCATTCAGTGAAGGGAGCGAGCGTTGAAGACGCTGAAGAGAAGCCGGACATCGGCACGAGAGCGGAGGGTGGCACGGACCGCCGGCCTGGCCACTGGACGAAGAGCAGCCGCCCAGCCAGGTCGGCTCGGCAAGCTACGTGCGCACGCGGGGTGGGGGATCCGCAACAGGCGCCCACCCAAGATGAGGGGGCAGGCGCAACGAGTTGTGGCCAGCGGGCGTGGGCGCGAACCAGCGGCTCCGCAGTTGATCTTCGGTTCGTGCCCGGCGCGACGCGGAGCGTCCGGAGGGCGGCCGCCATTTCGCTGGCGAACCCTGCATGCCCGTTCATCGAACAAGTTGACACAACTCAAAACCGGCGCATGCTCTGGTGTGACTAACATCACGTTTCAAGTCTCAGGCCAACGTCGCGGCTCTTGCCGCGGCATGGGGCCGCGCCGGGTGAGCGCCGCCATGCAAGGCGTTTGCCATCGGGTAGCGGAGACGAAAGAATTCGCAGCTCAGCATCGTTTGCGGCCCCTGCGCCATCGCACGGCCCTCGACCGGATTGGAAACTGCATCTACAAGCGCGGCATTGGCTTCGCGGCCCATCGAGGCCGACGAGCCTTGCCACAGACATTCGTCCGGATGAAAACAGCTGATGGACATTGGGGAACGGCGGGTCAACAACCTGTCCGCGAGTTGGCAATCGACATGCCCGCGCGCCCCGCACGATCGACAGGAGAACAGTGAATGCCCCACGCCTTGGTAGTGGACGACGAGCCGGACTCGGCGGAAACCACCGCGATGCTCATCTCCAGCGAGGGCTTCACGGTAGCGACCGCCGGTTCGCTGCGTGATGCTCGCCGCCAGATCGCGCTCCAGGAGCCGGACATCGTCTTGCTGGATCTCAAGCTGCCGGACGGCAGCGGCATGGAACTGCTTCAGGACCTGAAGTCGTTGCCGAACACCGAGGTCGTGCTGGTGACCGGGCATGCAAGCTTGGAGACCTCCATCCAGGCGCTGCGGCTGGGAGCGGCCGACTACCTGGTGAAGCCGATGAGCCTCACCCAGCTCAAGGGCATCCTGTCACGGGTCATGAAGCCGGCGGTCCTGAAGGCCGAAGCACGCAGTCTCCTGGAAGGACTCGAGCGCGAAGGTCACTTCGGTCAACTGTGGGGCCGCTCGGCCATCATGCGGACCGTGTACCGACAGATCGAACGCGTGTCGGAGACCAGCGTCACCGTGTTCATCACGGGCGAGAGCGGTACCGGCAAGGAGGTGGTTGCCCGCACGGTGCACGACCTCAGTCGTCGGCGCAGCAAGCCGTTCCTCGCGGTGAACTGCGGCGCGATTTCGCCTCACCTCATCGAAAGCGAAATCTTCGGTCACGAAAAGGGCAGCTTTACCGGAGCGGACCGCCAGCACCAGGGCTTCTTCGAGCGGGCGAGCGGCGGTACCTTGTTCCTGGACGAGATCACCGAGATGCCGCTCGACCTGCAGGTCAAGCTGCTGCGCGTACTCGAGAGCGGCACGTTCATGCGGGTCGGTTCGAGCACGGTGCTCGAGACCGACGTGCGGATGGTCGCCGCCACGAACCGCAACCCGATGCAGGCGGTTGCCCAGGGCAAGCTGCGCGAAGACTTGCTGTATCGCTTGAACGTGTTCCCGATTCACCTGCCGGCGCTGCGCGAGCGGGGTGAGGACGTTCCGCTGATCGCCGCCCATTTTCTGGACCAGATTTCGCAGCGCGAAGGCAACGCGAAGCGCTTCTCACCCGAAGCGATGGTCCAGCTGAGTCAACACCATTGGCCCGGCAACGTGCGGGAGCTGCGCAACGTGGTGTACCGCGCTTATGTCATGGCGACCGAGACCACGATCCATGATCCCTGTCTGCCGGGCGCAGAGCCGGAAGCCCGCCCGGCCGTACCGGTGTCGGCAGGTGGTGTGCCGATGATCACGGTGCGCATCGGGACGCCGCTCGCCGAGATCGATCGGCAGGTGACGCTCGCAACCCTCGACCACCTCGGGCGGCACAAGGAGAAGACTGCCGCGACATTGGGCATCAGCCTCAAGACGCTCTACAACCGTCTGAAGGAATACGCGAACAACGGCGGCGACCCGGTCACCGAACCCGCCCCGCTCGAAGAGAAGGGCTGAGGCACGGTGTCGGCGGGCCGCTCGGTCAGCCGGCGTGCATCATCAACGGCTCGACGGTGCGGGCGAGACTGTCAGGCCGCAGGGGCTTCACGAGTGAAGTGTCGAACCCGAGCGCTCTGGCGTTCGCTTCGCCTTCGTTGTGCCCGTACCCGCTGAGCGCGACGAACACGGCCTGTCCGCCCAGTCGCCCGCGCAGTGCGTCGATGCCTCGGCGGGTCGAGACCTCCGGACCTTCGATGTCGCACAGCACCACCTCCGGTCGGAAGCCATCGATGAGTCGAAGCGATTCGTCGACGGTTCCCGCCGCGGCGACCTGATGGCCCCACAGTTCGATCTGCAATCGCATCAGGTAGCGCGTGTCGGGGTTGTCCTCGATGAGAAGCACCCGGTATGAAGCTGCACCCGGCGGCACCATGCCGGTGCCGAGCGTTTCCTGGTCCGCGGCCGCAAGCGGCAGTGACATCACGAACTCGGCGCCGCGCCCTGGCCCCTCGCTGAACGCTTTCACGTCGCCGCCGTGCAACTGCGCGACGCGGCGGGCCAGGGGCAGGCCGAGGCCTAGACCGCCCGGGTTGCCGCCCGACTGCAGGTCGTGGCGCGAGAACAGGTCGAACACGTACGGCAGGAACTCCGCGGTGATCCCCTGGCCTTCGTCACGAATGGCGATGTTCAGCGTGTCGCCAGTGGCCTTGGCCGACACGGAGATCACGCTCGGCTGGGGCGTGAATGTCGCGGCGTTCGACAGGATATTGCTCAGCGCCTGCGCCAGGCGCACCGAATCCCCCGTCACCCACAGCGGCGCGCTGGGAAGGTCGACGCGCAAGGTGTGGCCGGCCGCGTCGAGCTTGCTCTGGCTCGTCTCGGTGGCAGAGCGGAGCAGATCGCGCACAGAGACGCGACCCTTGACCAGCGTGA
The DNA here is from genome assembly GCF_964253025.1 of Rhizobacter sp. LjRoot28. NCBI lineage: Bacteria > Pseudomonadati > Pseudomonadota > Betaproteobacteria > Burkholderiales > Sphaerotilaceae > Rhizobacter > Rhizobacter sp. LjRoot28. Next base: position 2,071,626 of record NZ_CAXUQC020000001.1, on the reverse strand, counting down.
TCTCGCCCTGCATCACGCGTGTGACGTCGACCAGGTCGTCCACCAGCCGGCGAAGGCGTCCGACCTGGCGCTCGATGATCTCGCGCAGGCGCTGGACAGTGGGGTTCGCCTCTTCCATCGTGCGCAGCACGCTGGCTGCGTTGGAGATCGGTGCGAGCGGGCTTCGCAGTTGATGGGACAACATGGCAAGGAACTCGTTCTGACGTCGGTCAGCGAGCCGCATGGCCTGGGCATGGTCGGCCAGGCGCTCCTCGAGCTCCTTGCGTTCGTGGATGTCGACACAGCAACCGATGTAACCATTGAACGCGCCATCCCGGTCATGTCGAGGCACCCCGTTCTCGACGAACCATCGGTACTGACCGTCGTGGCGGCGCAGTCGATAGTCCATGGAGAACGGCTGTCGCGCATCGAAGCTGGTCTTGAAGATGGCCACGCAACGCTCGGCATCCTCGGGATGCACGTCGCCCAGCCACCCGTCACCTTGCAGGTCCGAGAGACTGCGACCGGTGAAGTCGCGCCACGGTCGGTTGAACCATTCACAGCGGCCATCCACGCCCGCCATCCAGATCAGCGCCGGGGCGATGTCCGCGGCATCGCGCACATCCGCGCCCGCGTCCCGACTCGGGAGTGCTGCCACGTCCGGCGTCACCGGCTGCATGACGCAGAGGCGGACCGGCTCGGTTGGAGAAGCGGCCAGCACCTGCACGCCCACTGCGCGCGGCCGGCCCTCTGCATCAGTGAGTTCGAGTTGCCCCGCCCAACCATGGCCCTCGGCGATCGCCCGCCGCCAGGCGCTCAACGCCGTCGGCGACCCGACGGCGCGATCGAAGATCGGGTTTGCATCGTCACCAAGCCAGCGCGCGGCCGGGTTGGCTGCCACCAGCGTACCTTGCGGGTCGACGACTGCAACCGCGTGTGGATGGTTCTCGAACAAGGCCTGGTAGGTGGAGAAAGACAGCCGCTGGTGCGCTGCGTTCCCGTTGCTCGTGCCTTCGTTCACTGGTCACTCCCCGGAAGTGTGTCCAGCCTGTTGAGCCGGGCTGGCGTTCTGTTTCGGCAATCTGTATGCCCGATGGACATCAGTCGGTCGTATGTCATGCGTGTTTGCGGCGGCGTTCCACCGGTTCAACCTTCAGGAGCTGGCGGTATTTCGTGACCGTGCGGCGCGCCACGTTGAGCCCTTGGCGAACCAGCAAGCGGGCGATCTCCGGGTCTGAAAGCGGTTGGCACGGACTCTCCCGCTCGATCATTTCCTTGATGACGCCGCGAATCGCGGTGGGAGAACAGGCCGAACCGCTCGCCGTCGGCATCGAGCGCGAGAAGAAGTACTTCAGCTCGAACACGCCAACGGGCGTCGCCATGTACTTGTTGTTGGTGACCCGGGACACCGTCGATTCGTGCAGGCCGAGTTCCTCTGCGATCTCCTTCAGGCCGAGCGGTTTCATTGCGAGGGGGCCGTACTCGAGGAAATGGTGCTGGCGCTTGAGGATGGCTTCGGTGACCTTGAGGATGGTGGAGAACCGCTGGCGAACGTTGCGCACGGTCCAGCGCGCCTCCTGAAGCGTCGCGGCCATCTCGCCGTGCTGGACATCCCGGTGCTCCTGGAAGAGCTTGGCATAGGCCTGGTTCAGCTTGACCCGTGGAATGACCGATGTGTTCAGCGTGGCAACCCAGGCGCCTCTCACACGACGGACGACCACATCGGGCGTGACGTACTGGACATCCGTCGATCCATGGCGCCAGCCGGGGCGTGGGTCCAGGTGCCGGATGCGTGCACAGGCACGCTCGACGTCCTCCACCGAACGCCCGAGTGTCTTTGCCAGGCCACTGAAGTCGCGGTGGGCCAGGCGGTCGATGTGTTGCGTCACGATCCGCGTGGCCAGCGTACGGACGGCATCGTCCTCGATGTCCGGCATCTGGAGCAGCAGGCACTCCGCCACGTCGCGGGCGCCCACGCCATTGGGCTCGAGCGCCTGAATCCGTCGAAGTGCGGAGAGCATCTCGCTGCGGTCCGGGTCGATGCCGCTCAGGGCTCCGACTTCTTCCAGAGGCGTGCGCAGGTATCCGTCCTCGTCGAGCGACTCGATGAGGGTCGCGGTCAGCAGTTGGTCTCGGGGTGTGAGAGGCTGCACGTTGATCTGCCGGTGGAGGTACTCCCGCAGGCTGACGTCGGCGGCCACCAGGTCAAGCGCGGTCACGTCACCCGACGAGGGAAGCCCGCCGCGCGGCAGACCGGCGGTAGGCGCCCAGGTGTCGTCGCTCGCAGCCGCGTCCGTGGCAGCGTCGGCGGGAAGCGCCGCGTCGCTTTGAAGCGGTCCGGGTACATCGTTGTCGTCCGGCTCCAGGAAGGGGTTCTTGTCGAGGGCCGCGTGGACCTCCTGCGCAAAGTCGAGCGAGGACAGTTGCAGCAACCGCACAGCCTGTTGCAGGCGCGGCGTGAGGGTCTGTTGTTGCTTGTGTTCGAACTTGAGCGCGATGGCGGTCATGGCAGAAGCTGGCTCCAGGTCGGCCGGGCTGCGGTGGTGCGCCCTGACCGTGACGTTCCGGCGACAAACTGCAACAGCCGTGCCACCCGGCCGCTACCCGGGCTCAGCCCGGCGACCCGCGGGTTTGCACGGAGAACCGTTCCGTTCGGTAAGCCATGTGTGCGTAACGGTTACCGCAAGCTTTGCCCTGTTTTTAAGCGATGGAACGGCGCCATCGCTGTGCCTCGGGCACGCCACCTGCCCATTGCCGGCAGGTGCGACGCCCGCGAAACCGCCGCGGCGTCGGCTGGCCAACCCTCGATCCTGCGGGTCGAATTCAGAAGGAGCCTCACATGAGCACGACCAACGACGACATCGTGGAAACCTTGAATGACCTCATTGCCACCTGCAAGGACGGGGAGCTTGGCTTCACGGCCTGTGCCGAGCGTGTCTCGTCGAGCGAGCTGCGCCGGTTGTTCCTGCAGCGGGCCGCCGAATGCAAGCAGGCAGCCGATGAGCTTCGCCCGTACGTGCTGCAACACGGCGGTGAACCGGAGACGGACGGCACGACGTCCGGCAGCCTGCACCGCGGATGGGTGGCCGTGCGCGGCTCGCTCGCCGGCTACACCGACCAGGCCATGCTCGACGAGTGCGAGCGAGGCGAAGATGCGGCACTCGGTCGCTATCGCGCGGCCATGCGCGAAGGGGTGCTGCCCGAGCCGCTGCGCGCCCTGGTTGCTCGCCAGCAACTGGGCGTGCAAGCCAACCATGACCAGATCAAGCGTCTGCGCGACAGCGTGCGCGCGACCGGCTGACCCGTCATGGGCAAACGCGTATTGATCGTCGACGACAACGAGGACGCGGCCGAAGCCGTTGCCGCGCTCCTCGAATCCGTGGGCCACGAAGCACGGACGGCCACCAGCGGCCGCGCGGCGCTGCAGGAAGCCAGGCAATGGCTGCCCGACGCGATGATTCTCGACATCGGGCTTCCGGACATGGATGGCTATGAACTGGCCCAGGCCGTGACGGCCGAGGGGTTCGTGCCGGCCCCGCGGCTGATCGCCCTCAGCGGCTACGGAATGCCGAACGACCTGCAGCGCGCGCGGGAGGCGGGGTTTGCGCGCCACCTGCTCAAGCCGGCTGATCCGGATGCCCTTTTCGCCCTGATCGAAGAAGCGGAAGTGAGCGGCTGAGCCGAGCCGTCGGGCACACCGCTTGCCGTTTTTCCAACGTGCAATCTGCACATGCCATAGAAGGAGTACCTCATGACCCAAGACCGTCAGAACCAGGACTCGCAGAAGTCGGCGCAACAGCAGCCCTCGCAGCAACAAAGCCCGGGGCAGCAACAGTCACCGCGCCAGCAGGATCAGCAGAACCAGAGTGGCCAGGGGCAGCAAGGCCAGCAGGAAAAGGGCGTCGGCCAGCAGCAGAAGGGCGTCGGCCAGCAGGAGCAGCAAGGCCTGAGCGGACAGCGCCAGCAGGGGCAGGGGCAAGGCCAGCAGAGCGGCTCGCGCCAACAGGACCAGGCCAGCCAGGGCGGCAACATGCAACAGGACCTGAGCGATCAGGACTCCAGCATCCAGCAGCAGGGCGGCACCCGTTCTCCGCAGCGCAGCGACCAGCAAGGCAGCGACAGCGGCAGCAGCGGTCGCCAACGCTGATCCCCGCGCGCCAGCGCACCAGTGCGGCGCCTGATGCGCCGCGACCGACGCCGACGCGCCCCAGCGCGTCGGCACTTCGCCGACGACTACGCGCCACGAAAGTCCGCAGCCATGACCGTGCAGGTGATCTCCGTTCCATTGACCGCCATCCGGCTCGCGCCTGACGACGAAAAGCCAGGCGAAGAAACCGGTGCCGGAGGCCTGTCTCATGGCGCCTGCCCTGACCACGGCCGGTGCGACCGCACGGCCTGCGGCCAAGTCGAGCGCGTGACCCGTCATTGCCCCGAACTTGAAACCCCGGCCAGTCAAGCCTGAACCGAAGGCGCCGCCTTCCACCGCCGCGGCCGCTGCGCCCGCGGGCCTTGTCTATGTGACCGATGAACAACCGGGCATCATCCGCCGAAGGCAAGGCAAGGGCTTTTCCTATCGGGGGCCCGGAGGTTCCTGCCTGAACGACCCTGCTGAACTGGAGCGAATCCGCAAGCTGGCCATCCCCCCCGCCTACACCAGCGTGTGGATCTGCCCTCGGCCGGACGGGCATATTCAAGCGACGGGCCGTGATGCCCGCGGCCGCAAGCAGTACCGCTACCACCCGGAGTGGCGCACCGCCCGTGACACCCACAAGTTTGACCGCATGCGTGAGTTCGGCCGCGCCTTGCCGCGCATCCGCGCGCGCGTGCTGCGAGATCTCAACCAGCCGGCCGGCGCTTCGATTCCGCGGCGCTTGGTGCTCGCGACGATCGTCCGCCTGCTCGACACGACGCTGGTTCGCATCGGCAACGACGTCTATGCCCGCACGAACGGGTCGTATGGCCTGACCACGCTGCGAGGGCGTCACGCAACCGTCCGAGGCTCCGTCCTCAAGCTTCGCTTCAAGGGCAAGAGCGGCGTGCGCCACGACGTGTCACTCGACGATCCACGCGTGTCCCGCGTCGTGCGCAAATGCCAGGCCATGCCGGGACAAGAGCTCTTCCAGTACACCGGCGACGACGGCGAACCGTGCACGGTGACGTCCCAGGACGTTAATGACTATGTCAAGGAATGCGCCGGCGCCGCGTTCACGGCAAAGGACTTCCGGACCTGGCATGCCAGTGCGCATGCCTTGGGTCTGCTGGCAGAGGAGATCGACGGGCCCATCACGGCGCAGCGGTTGAACCAGGTGCTGGCCGACGTGGCCGGCCGGCTCGGCAACACCGTTGCCGTGTGCCGCAAGTCCTACGTGCATCCCGACGTGCTGGATGCCGCCCTGGCCGGAGACCTTCCTCGGCTCTTGCAGACGGCGCCGGGCCGAGTACCCCTGAGGGGTCTCAGCGTGCCGGAGCGCCAGCTGATGTGCTTCCTGGCCGGGCGCTGCCGCCGGCCTTGATCACGACGCGGGACTGGCCTTCCACGCCCCACGCACGTTCATCGCCGCCAGGCAGAACTGCAACAGCACCAGGGCCCAGGCCTCGGTGTGCCATCCCCAGGCCACCCAGAGCACGTTGCTGACGAGGTAGCCCCAGAACCCCCAGAGCCGCTTTCGCTGCTGCGTGGATGCCACCCACCACGCCGACAGGACGGTGATCGCCATCGCGGGCCATTGGAGCAGGGACAGCAGGTCCATGGTCAGTGGCTCGGCCGCTCGCTGCGGGGAATCAGGAACTCGAACACCGTGCCTTCCGTGGCGTTCGAGCGGGCCACGATCGAGCCGCCGTGGGCGCTGATGCCCTGGTCCACGATGGCCAGTCCAGCTCCGAGCGTGCTCCGCACGCCGTCGCGTCCCTGACCTGCCAGGATGGGGCGGAACAGCTCGGCCTGCACATCGTCGCTCAACACCGTCGGGAAGCTGACGTGCACATTCAGGCGTTCCTTGTGCGTGCCATCGAGCTTCACGTTGACGGCGACGCCGTCGCCCGCGTGTTCCAGCGCCGTGCCGATGAGGTTGGCAAACACCTGGCTCAAGCGGTCGGTGTCGAAGGTGCCGGTCAGGTCACCCTCGCACTGCACGGGCACCTTGACGTCGGGGCGTGCCTCGACGATTTCCGTGACGACGGCTGCGCACACCGAACCGAGGTCGGCCATCTTCGGCGAGATGCTGGCGATCCCGGTGCGGATGCGCGAGAAGTTGAGCAGGTGGTCGATCGTGCGTGCCATTCGGGAGCTGCTGGCCTTGATGCGCTGGCCGGCCTTCTGGATTGCGTCATCGTGTCCACGCCGATACACGATCTCGGCACTGAGGGCGATGGCCATGAGCGGCGTGCGCAGGTCGTGCGTGAGCACGGCCGTCATCATCTCGTTGAGTTTGCGCAGTCGCTGGACCTCGGTGATCTGCTGCTGCAATCGCTGGCGTTGCACGTAGAGGTCCACGAACACCGCCACCTTGCTGCCGAGCACGTGCGGCTCGAGCGGCTTGTAGAGAAAGTCGACCGCACCCGCCTCGTAGCCCCGGAATGTCCGCTGCTGGTCCTGGGAGGCCGCCGTGAGGAAGATGATGGGGATATGCCGCGTGCGCTCGGCGCCGCGCATCAGCTCGGCCAGCGTGAAACCGTCGATCTCCGGCATCTGCACGTCAAGCAGCGCCATGGCCACGTCATGGTTGAGCAGCAGTTCGAGTGCTTCCGCGCCCGAGCCTGCCTTCAGCACATGGATGCCGGGGCGCGCCAGCAGCGCCTCCAGGGCGAGCAGGTTCTGCGCGACATCGTCGACGACCAGCACGTTGACTTCAGGCGGATGGTTCATGGCGTTTCTCTGCGGACTCGGAATCAAGGGACGTACGGAACAATGGAAAACTCGTTTCGGTGGTCATGCCGGCTCAGCCACGCGCCAGGCGCTCGGCCATCTGCGTCAGCGTGAGGACCGCGTCGGCACCCGCGCGCTGCAAGCCGGAGGCCGGCATGGTCCGTGCCACCGCGGTCGACGGATCCTGCACCCAGGCCTGGCCCCCACGGGCGCGTACCGCGGCCAAGCCCTCACTGCCGTCTTCGCTACCGCCCGTCAGCAGCAACGCGAGCAAGCGGGGACCCCACGCGATCGCCGCCGACTCGAAAAGCGGGTCGATGGCAGGCCGGGAGAAGCACACGGGCGGATCGACGGACAGGGCGAGCGTGCGGCTCGGCTCCACCAGCAGATGGTAGTTCGGCGGCGCGACGACGATCTCCCCGGGCAGCACCGGTTGCTTGTCGAGTGCCTCGGACACCGGTAGCACGCAGCGGTCTGCGAGGACCGTGACGAGCCCGGTCGAAGGGTCGGGTGGGAGGTGGATGACGACCAGCACCGCGCGGCGGAAGGTGGCGGGCAGGGCCGGCAACAGGCACAGCAGAGCATCCACGCCACCGGCGGAGGTGCCGATGACCACGGCATCCACATCAGGAAAGGGCTGCGTCGCTTGCATGTTCGAAGTCCTCACAGGCGGCGGTAGATGCGCTGGGGCAACTCCACCGGCTCGAACGCGGCCGCGTGGGTGCCGAACTGCAGGGTTTCCTTGTTCCCGAGGCCGAGAAAGCCTCGGTGCACGAGCGCATCGCGAAAGAGGGCGATCGCGCGATCCTGCAGTTCGCGGTTGAAGTAGATCAGCACGTTGCGGCACGACACCAGGTGCACCTCCGAAAATACGGTGTCGGTGGCCAGGCTGTGGTCGGCGAAGACGATGTTCCGCTTGAGCCGGCGGTCGAACACGACGTTGTCATAGGCGCCCACGTAGTAGTCCGAGAGCGAGCCGGTTCCGCCCGCCTGCAGGTAATTGCGAGAGAACAGCGCGACCCGTTCGAGCGGGTAGACCCCCGCCTCGGCCTTGCGCAAGGCGTCGGGATTGATGTCGGTGGCGTAGATGATGGTGCGCTCGAGCAGCCCCTCTTCCTGCAGCAGGATGGCCAGCGACCACACCTCCTCGCCGCTGCTGCAGCCGGCGACCCACACCTTGACCGAGGGGTAGGTCGCCAGCAACGGGGCGACCTCGCGGCGAAGCGCGCGAAAGTAGGCCGGGTCCCTGAAGAATTCGCTCACCTGCACGGTGAAGTACTGCAGCATCTGCGCGAACACCTCCGGCTCGCGAAGGACGCGGTCCTGCAACTGGGCCAGGCGGTCGCAGTGGAAGCGCGTCATCGCCTGGCGCATGCGCCGGCGCAGCGACGTGACGGCGTAGTCGCGGAAGTCATGCTGGTAGCGCAGGTACACCGCTTCCAGCATCAGGCGCACCTCGATGTCGAAGAGTGCCGTCTCGTCGTCCATGACCACGCCGTCCGGTTTCACTTGGGCATCCACACGCGGCACAGCGAGACCAGGCGGTCCACGTCGATGGGCTTGGCAACATAGTCGTTGGCGCCCGCCTCGAGGCAGCGGTCCCGGTCATCCGACATCGCCTTGGCCGTCAGCGCGATGATTGGCAGGTTGGTGAGCGCCGGTCGCTCGCGGATGAGCTTCATGGCGGTGATGCCATCCATCTCCGGCATCATGATGTCCATCAGCACGAGGTCCACCGGCCCGCCCTTGTCCAGTCGGTCCACGGCTTCCCGCCCGTTGCGCGCAATCTCCAGCCGCGCGCCCAGGGGCTCGAACACGCTCGAGAGGGCGAAGATGTTCCTGACGTCGTCCTCGACCAGCAGGATGCGGCGTCCGTCGAGCACCGAGTCGCGTGCCCTGGCCTGGGACAACAGGCGCTGCTGCTCCGGCGGGAGCGACGACTCGACGCTGTGCAGGAAGAGCGTCACCTCGTCGAGCAGGCGCTCCGGCGAGCGCGCGCCCTTGACGATGATGGACTTCGAGTAGCGCCGCAGGCGCTGCTCGTCCTCGCTGCTCAGTGCCCGCCCCGTGTAGACGATCACCGGCGGGAACGCGTAGCTGTCGCCAGTGGCCATCGTCTCGAGCAGCTGGAAGCCGCTTCCGTCGGACAGGGACAGGTCCATCACCATGCAGTCGAAGGTCGTGCGGGAGAGGTGCGACAGCGCCTCGGCCATGGTGCCCACCGCGGTAATCTCCACGCCGTCGGCAGTCAAGAGCAGCACCAGGTTCTGGCGCAGCGTGGCGTCATCCTCGACGACGAGCACGCGCCGCATCTCGCGCTGCAGGCGTTCCTGCAAGCCCTTGATGGCGCCCTCGAGCTGCTCGCGGGCCGCCGGCTTGAGCACGTAGCCGATGGCGCCGAGCTCCAGCGCGGTCTGGGTACGCTCGTGTGCGGAGAGCATGTGCACCGGCAGGTGCCGCGTCGCCGCATTGCGCTTGAGGCGCTCCAGAACCGTGAGGCCCGACTGGTCGGGCAGGCCCACGTCGAGCAGGATGCCGCTCGGCATCAGCTCCTCGGCGAGACGCAGGCCCTCGGCGCCGGTGGGGGCGATCACGCAATCGAAGCCCAGTTCGTGGGCCAGGTCGTAGAGCACGGCCGAGAAACGGGCGTCATCGTCGATGGCGAGGATGAGGCGCCCGGGATGGCGGAGCGCTCGACGGTCATCCGCCACCGCCGGGGGCGAGACGGGCGTCTGCCCCCCGGCAACGGGTGCAGTCGACGGCACGCCAGCGGAGGAGGGAGACGCCGCGCCGTTCGACAAGTGAGCCACGGCCGCCGCAGGAGCGGCCGCTGACGGCGCGGCATCGTCGGCGAACTCGATCGGGAGGTCGACGGTGAAGACGCTGCCCCGGCCGGGCTCGCTGTCGACGTCGATGCGGCCACCCAGGCGGTAGGCGAGCTCCCGAGAGATCGACAGGCCGAGGCCCGTACCGCCGAAACGCCGGCTGGTGCTGCCGTCGGCTTGCCGGAAGGCCTCGAAGATCACTTGCTGCTGCGCCTTGGGAATGCCCATGCCGGTGTCGTGCACCTCGAACGCCAGGCGGCCCGGCCCGGCGGGGCGCACCTTCAAGCGCACCTCGCCCCGCTCGGTGAACTTGATGGCGTTGGCGATCAGGTTCTTCAGCACCTGAAGCAGGCGCTGGCCGTCCGTGGCCATCGCCACCGGAGCGCCCTGGGCGACTTCCATCGAGAAGGCGAGCTTCTTCTGGCGGGCAAGCGGCTCGAAGGTCGCCTGCAGCCGGGCCAGGACGTCTTCCTGCAACTGCACCGGTTCCACGGTCATGTCCATGTGGCCCGCCTCGATCTTCGACAAGTCCAGGATGTCGTTGATCAACAGCAGCAGGTCGTTGTTCGAGGCGTGGATGGCCTGGGCGTACTTGACCTGTTCCGCGGTCAGGTTGGCGGACTTGTTGTCAGCCAGGAGCTTGGAAAGGATGAGCGAGCTGTTGAGTGGCGTGCGCAGCTCATGCGACATGTTGGCCAGGAACTCGGACTTGTAGCGGCTCGCGGCTTCGAGCAGATCGGCCTTGGCGCTCAAGGCCTGCTGCGCGGCCAGAAGGTCGAGCTTCTGGCGTTCGAGCACCTGGGCCTGCTCCTCGAGCTGCACGTTCGTCTGCTCCAGTTCGACCTGCTGGGTTTCGAGCCGGGCTTGAGATTCCCGCAGCAGTCGACCCTGTTCCTCGAGTTCCTCGTTGGAGACGCGCAGCTCCTCCTGTTGGGCTTGCAGGGCCTCGCTCTGCCGCTGCGTCTCCTCGAGCAGCACCTCGAGGCGGCGCCGGTAGAGTGCAGAGCGCAGGGCAACGCCGATGGCTTCGCTCGTCTGGTCGAGCAGGGCCACGACGTTCTCGGCGTTCTCGGCGCGCGGGCTGAAACCAAGCTCGATGACGCCGGCCGACTTGCCGTCGATCTTGATCGGAGCAAGGATGATCTGCCCGGGCGCGCTGCGGCCAAGGCCCGTGACCACCGGCAGGTGTCCCGCGGGGACCTCGTCGATGATCCTCGCCCTGCCGTCCCGTGCAACCTGGCCCGCGAGGCCCTCGGGCATGGGAATCCGTTCAGGCGCCGCAGCCCGGTCGTAGCCGTGGCCGCCCTTGCGCAGCAGCGTGGTGCCGTCGAGCCGATAGATCAGGCAGTTGAGCGCGCCGGTGATCTCGCACAGCGCAAGTGCCGCGTTGTCGGCGATCTCGTTGGGCGTCACCTCGCCGATGAGCCGCTGCGCAATGGCCGACTCTCCGCGCTGCAGCCACAACAGCCGCGCCGCCTCGAGCCGGATGCGCAGCACCTGCCACACGACGATGGCCATGACCCACAGCACCACCACGCCGATGGACCGGTTCACCCCGGCCACGAACACGTCCATGCCCTTGGCGGAGAAGAAGAAGCCCGCCACGCTGAGGAGCGTCGCGAACCCGGCCACGAACAGCGGCGGCGCACGCCGCGGTTGCAGCAGCAGCAGCCCGACCGGAATCAGGTACAGGGCCCACTCGGCGTAACCGAGCGGCGTGGCCATGTCGACGGCGAAGATGCCGAAGGTCAGCGCGTACGCTGACAGCACGACAGACAGGTTGCGGGAATCGATCTTGAAGGGCTTCATGAAGCGGCGTCAGTCGGCCAGGCGCTTGCAGGGCCGGCCAGAGGGCGAAAAAGGCACGATTGTGCACAGATCAACGGGAGACGGGAGACGGCGGCCGGCGGACCGCGGGCTGCGGCGCCGGCCCATTCAAGGCCGCGCCTGCGCGCTGCTCACGCGCCAGATGATGTTGCCGACGTCGTCGGCCACCAGGAGGCCACCCTTCGGGTCGAACACGACGCCGACCGGCCGCCCGTACGCCTCCCCGTCCGGGCTGAGGAAGCCGGTGAGCAGGTCCTGCGGGCTGCCCGACGGCCGGCCAGCCGCGTCGAAGGGCACGTGGATCACCTTGTAGCCGCTGCGCGGTTTGCGGTTCCATGAGCCGTGCTGGCCGATCACCATGCCGCGGGCGAAGGGCGCCTGCTTGCCGTCGGCCCAGGCCAGGCCGAGTGAGGCGGTGTGGGTGCCGAGCGCGTAGTCAGGCACGATGGCCTTGGCCACGAGCTCGGGCCGTTGGGGGGTCACCCGCGCGTCGACGTTCTGGCCGAAGTAGCTGTACGGCCAGCCGTAGAAGCCGCCGTCCTTCACCGAGGTGAGGTAATCGGGCACGAGGTCGCTGCCGATTTCGTCGCGCTCGTTGACCACCGTCCACAGCATGCCGGTGGCCGGCTCCCATGCCATGCCATTGGGGTTGCGCAGGCCCGTGGCGTACAGGCGGTGCGTGCGCTTGGCGGGATCCACCTCCCAGACGGCGGCGCGGCCTTCCTCGACGTCCATGCCGTTCTCGCCGACGTTGCTGTTCGAGCCGACGGTGACGTACAGGCGACGGCCGTCCGGACTGGCGATCACGTTCTTCGTCCAGTGATGGTTGAGGCCCGCCGGCAGGTCGACGATGCGCGTCGCCGGAACGGTGATGCGCGTCTGGCCGCTCTGGTACGGAAAGCTGACCAGTGCATCGGCGTTCGCGACATACAGCGTGTCGCCCACCACCGCCATGCCGAACGGTGAGGTGAGGCCCTCCAGGAAAGCCGTCTTGACCTCCGCCGTGCCGTCTCCATCGGCATCCCGCAGCAGCGTGATGCGGTCCGCACTCGGGACGCCGGCGCCAGCGCGTTTCATCACGAGCTTCATCGCCCAGGCCTTCAGGCCGCCCCCGTCCGGCTTGGGCGGCGCATTCGACTCGGCCACGAGCACGTCGCCATTGGGCAGCACGTGGAGCCAGCGCGGATGATCGAGCCCGCCGGCGTAGGCCGTCACCTTGAGCCCCGCGGCTGCCTGGGGCGCCTGCCCGGAGGGCCAGCCCACGGCGGTCGCCACGTTGACGGTGGGCACCAGGGTCTTGTTCGGCGGCGGCAGTTGCGGCTGCGGGCCGTAGCCCGCAGTCTCCGGCAAGCGGGCGGTCTCTCCGCAGGCGGCCAGCAGCCCAGCGCTCACCAGAAGGGCGCAGACACCCGGGGTCATTCGTGCTGTGGGCATGGGTCGTCCTGTGAAAACCGCCCATTCTTGAATGGGGCGCCACGGCGCCTTGTAGGCCAACACCTCGCCCGAGCGTCGGAAACATCCGGTAAAGCCGGGAATTGTCCGCGCTGATTCGCGCATGCGCCCGCCGCGTTTCGGGCTCAATGGCTGCATGGGGAAAAGAGAGTCTGCCGCGGTGCTTGCGCTGGCGATCTCGGCCACGGCCGGGACCGCCAGCGCGGACCCGCGTCTCTCCGAGCGGGAAGTCCGTTGGATCGAGGCTGCGTCTCCGGTCGTGACCTATGCCCGCAACCAGGGCCTGCCGCTGGACATCGTCGTGCAGCCGCAACCGTCGCCCGGCTTCGCGCCCGTCGCCCTGGGCCTTGTCGACGGCCGGTGCAAGCTCGTCTTCTCGATGCGCGACAACCCGGAAGCCGACGCCACCGAGGCCAGCATCCCGGAAGATCTCTTCGTGCCGATCGCCGAAGCCATCGCGGCGCACGAGATGGCGCATTGCTGGCGTCGCGTCGTGGGGGCGTGGAGCACGGTGCCGGCCGGCTACGCCGATCCGACCGACCTTGGCACCCATGCCAGTCCGGACCTCAGGGCCCGCTGGGCCGCCATGCGCGAGACTCGCCGCGAAGAGGGATTTGCCGACTTGGTGGGCCTGGCCTGGACCGAAGCCCAGCACCCGGCCCGGTACGCCCGCGTGCATGCCTGGTTCAGCCAGGAGCGGGCCGACCCGCCACTGCCGGGCAGCCATCACGACACCCGGGCATGGCTCCGCCTGGCGCGGCAACCGGGCGCCTTCACGCCCGGACGGACCCCATTTGATCAGGCGATCGGCCTCTGGGCCGACGGACTCGCACAGGCCGACTGAGCCGGCCGGGAGGGGCAGGGCTCAGCCGTTGATGGCGGCGTCGAGTTCGCGGCAGGACGGCGCGCACACCGCCTGCGACTTGCCCAACAGCTTGCGGGTCTTCAACGACGCGCGCGGACGGTGCTTGCCGCACAGGAAGCACGACATGGTGGCCGCCCCGAAGGACCCCGCCGCCGTGAAAGGGGAGCCCGCCACTTTGGATCGATACCGAAGACCGTCGGCTTCAACGGTCGTTTTCACTTCATTCTTCGCCACTGGGGATGCCCTGGTTCATTGATTGGCCGTACGACGCGCCCTGTCGATCACGTCTTTCGCACGCAGTTCTGCGTTCATCGAGAACTCGAGCGCCGAGCGGCAAAGCCCGGCGTGCTGGTATTGCAGGTTCTCGTACAACTCCGCGGCCGCAGGATAGGAATCTAGCACTGCCTCGAGGGTTCCGTCGGGCTTGACCGAAGCGAATTCCTGCACAAGGTGCACGACGACCGTCCGGTACTGCTCGGGATCGACTGGCACCGGACTGCGCTCGAGGCGCTCGAGAAGGTGCGCCAGGGTCTGGACGACCGACGGGCGCGGGGGAGACTTGGCGGACAGATGGCTGTTCATGTGTCGTTTCCTCATCGGGACCGTTGATCAGGTCCCGTCACTGAGAGAACATGGGGGCCGCGGCGCCCATCTCAAGTCCCGGGTGGCCGCCGCCGACGCAGCCGCGCCGGACGGTCACCTGCCTGCGAAAGCGCGTCCGATGAGCATCCGCAATCTCGACTCGATGTTCGACCCGTCCTCGGTGGCCGTGATCGGTGCCTCCCTCCGCCCCGGTCGGGTGGGCACCGCTGCCTGGCGCAACCTGCTGGCCGGCGGCTACCGCGGAGCCGTGCTGCCGGTCAACCCGAATTACGAGCACCTCGACGGCCATCCGGTCAAGGCCCACGTCGCCGGATTCGCCCATGCGCCGGACCTGGCGCTCATCTGCACGCCGCCGGCCACCGTGCCCGGCCTCATCCGTGAACTGGGCGCGGCCGGTACCCGGGCCGCGGTCGTGCTGACGCCCGGCCTGGACGATGCCCAGAAGCAGGCGGCCCTCGACGCCGCGCGCCCATCGCTGCTGCGGCTGCTGGGCCCCGACAGCATCGGACTGCTGGCGCCGCACCTCGGGTTGAACGCCAGCGCGGCCCACACGCAAGCGCTTCCAGGCGCGCTGGCCTTCGTGTCGCAGTCGGCCGGTCTCGTGACCGCCGTGCTCGACTGGGCCCAGGGGCGCCAGGTCGGGTTCTCCCATGTGGTCTCCCTGGGTGAGCGCGCCGACGTCGACTTCGGCGACATGCTCGACTACCTGGCCAGCGACCCGCGCACCCGCGCCATCTTGCTCTACATGGAGGCGATGGAGTCGCCGCGCAAGTTCATGTCGGCCGCCCGGTCGGCCGCGCGCAACAAGCCGGTCATCGTGGTGCGCGCCGGGCGCTCGGCACAGGGGCAGCGGGCGGCAGAGTCCCATACCCGGGCGCTGGCCGGCTCGGACCTGGTCTTCGAGGCGGCCATCAGCCGCGCCGGCATGCTGCGGGTCGATACCCTCCAGGACCTTTTCATGGCTGCCGAGACGCTGGCGCGTTTCCGAGGCAACACGAGCGAGCGCCTCATCGTCCTCACCAACGGCGGCGGCGCCGGCGTCATGGCGGCCGATGCGGCCGCAGGAGCCGGCATCGAGCTGACCGAACTGCCCCAGGCGGTCGTCGCCAGTCTGGCCACACTGGCGCCGGCGGGTCCGCAGGGCAATCCGTTGGACATCGGTGGCGATGCGCCGGTGCAGCGCTATGTCGATGTGCTGACTGCACTGGACGCTGCACCCGCCGACAGCGCCACCCTGTTCATCCACGCCCCCTCGGCCCTGGTGGCCAGTGACGACATCGCCCAGGCCCTGCTGCCGCTCGCGCAGCGCACCCCGCCGCGGCTGTTGAGCTGCTGGCTGGGAGACGCCGCGGTGGCACCCGCCCGCCAGCGTTTCCGTGCCGCCGGCGTGCCCAGCTACTTCACGCCCGAGGAGGCGGTGCGCGCCTTCGCCATGGGCGTGCGCTACCGACGCAACCAGGAGCAGTTGATCGAGGCGCCGTCCAGCACCGCGTCCGACCTGCCCGCCGATACCGTCGCGGCGCGCGCGCTCATCCAGCAGGCCCTGGCCGAGGGGCGCTCGGTGTTGACCGAACCCGAGGCCAAGGCGCTGCTGGCGTTCTATGGGATTCCCGTCGTTCCCACGCGTCGTGTGCCGCCGGAGCCCGAGGCGGCCCTGGCGGCGGCGGTCGAGGTCGGCTATCCCGTCGTGCTCAAAGTGCTGTCGGCCGACATCGCCCACAAGTCGGACGTCGGCGGCGTGGTGCTCAACATCGCCGACGCCGAAGGCCTGCACAGCGCCGCGGGCACCATGCTGGCCCGCGTGCGGGCCGAGCGACCGGATGCGCGCATCGAGGGGTTCACCGTGCAGGCCATGGTGCGGCGTGCGCACACGCAGGAGTTGATCGTCGGCGCCAGCATCGATCCCACGTTCGGCCCCGTCATCCTGTTCGGGGCAGGCGGTACCCAGGTGGAATTGGTGGGTGACCGGGCCATCGGCCTGCCGCCGCTCAACCAGCCGCTCGCGCGGGCGCTGGTCGAGCGCACGCGCGTCGCGCGGCTCCTGAAGGGATGGCGCGACACCCCAGCGGCCGATGGCGAAGCGGTGCAGCGTACGCTCGTCGCGGTCTCTCGCATGCTGGCCGAGCTGCCCCAACTCGGCGAGCTGGACATCAACCCCCTCGTCGCCAACCACGAAGGGGTGATGGCGCTCGACGCCCGCATCCGGCTGGACCCCGCTGCGCAGGCCGGCGCGGAGCACTTCGCCATACGGCCCTATCCGTCGCACCTCGTCGAGACCGTCATGTGGAAGGGCAGGGAGGTCACCTTGCGCCCGATCCGTCCGGAGGACGAGGGACAGCACCGCGAGTTCCTGCGCCGCCTCGACCCCGAGGACATCCGCATGCGGGTGTTCTACAGCCGCCGCAGCATCGAGCGCAGCGAGCTCGCCCGCCTGGCCCAGATCGACTACGGGCGGGAGATGGCGTTCATCGCCACGGCGCCCGGGACGGAACGCGAGGAGACGCTGGGTGTGGTCCGCGCCATGACCGATCCCGACAATGACAGCGCCGAGTTCGCCATCGTCATCCGCTCCGACGTGAAGAGCGGCGGCCTCGGCCGCATCCTGATGAACAAGCTCATCAACTACCTTCGCGGCCAGGGCACGGCGCGCGTGGTCGCCAGCGTGCTGACCGACAACCGCGCCATGCGCGGCTTCATGCGCTCCCTCGGCTTCGTGGAGGCGCCGATCGAGTGGGGGAACGACACGGTCGACATCAGCCTCACGCTGTAATGCCGCCCGGGGTCGGCCTACCTGCTACGCTATGCGCCATTCCGATGGCCGAGGTCGCATGAAACTCCACACGACAACCCTTTTCCTGCTGGGCCTGGCGCTGGCCGGCAGCGCCTTTGCCCAGTCCGCCGCCGAGACGGCCGGCGAGCGCTGCGAAGAGGCCGTGATCGACACGGTCAGGACGATGCGCGGGGACGACGCGCGCCACGTGCAGTTCGTGCGGGCCCGGCGGAGCGTGCTGCCCGCCGTGGGTGACGAGACGGAGGTCAAGGGGGAAGGCAGCTACCGGGGCGACACGGGGCCCGCGCGGCCCTTCACCTACAGCTGCCGCTACGACCTGAAGGCCGCCAGCACCTCGGGCATCGTCTTCCGCGACACCGGGGCGGCCCGTGCCGAAGCCCAGGCCGAGAAGGCCTGGCAGCCGGACCTGCTCAATGTCTCGCCGGAGGCCTGTGAGTCGGCGATCGTGGCGGTGCTCGGCGAGAAGTACCCCCGTGTGGGACGCATTGCCTTCGGGTCCGACACCCGCCAGCTCAAGCCGGCGTCCAACGGGCGTACCGGCATGGAAGGGCAGGGCTCGGTGGAGCGTGCCAAAGGCATGCACCGCGTGCCCTTCGTGTACCGCTGCGAGTTCGAGCCGCGCACCGGCAAGGTCGTCAGCGCCCGCACCGAGCCCTGACTCGGCGGCCGTGCGTTACGGCCGGCGCACCGCAGTTCCCCGGGGCCTGGCCTCGATATGATGGCGCCCGGGTCAATGCCCGGACAAACAGGCAAATCATCGCGATGGCAACGATCAGGGATGTGGCACAACTGGCCGGCGTGGGGGTGGCAACCGCCTCACGGGTGATCTCGGGCAACGGCTCGTTCTCCGCCGCGGCAGCCTCGCGCGTGCAGGCAGCGGCGGCTCAGCTGGGGTTCCGGCCTTCCAGTGTCGCCCGGGCGCTATCCTTGCAAAGCACCGGCTCCATCGGCGTCTACGTGCCCGACCTCTTCGGCCCCTTCTTCGGCAAGATGCTGGGGGCGATCGACGTCGAACTGCGCAGCCTCAATCGCCACATGATCGTGGCCAACGGGGCGGGCCCGGACGACGATCCGCGCCAGCGCGCCCTCGACAGCGCCGAGTTCCTGATCGACCGGCAGTGCGATGGCATCATCATCGTCAGCAACGAGCTCCGCGACAGCGACATCCTGGCTCTGCGCCGCCGCGTTCCCCACTTGGCGGTGGTCAACCGGGCGGTCAAGGGCATGCGCAGCCACAGCTTCAGCGTCGACCACCGCCGCGGCGGGGCGCTCGCCGCCGAAGCCCTGCTGGCTCATGGGCATCGGCGCATTGCCGTCATCTCGGGTCTGGCCTCGGCCGCGGACAACCGCCAGCGCATGGAAGGCTTCATGGAGACCCTGGACCTCGGGGGAGTGGACCTGTCCAGTGTGACGATCGTGGATGCCGATTTCAGCATGCCCGGCGGATGGGCCGCGGCCGATGAACTCCTCGCGTCGGGCGCGCGCTTCACCGGCCTCTTCTGTGCCAATGACGAGATGGCCGTGGCCGCGATGTCCCGCTTCCACCTCGCAGGGCTTTCCATCCCGCAGGACATTTCGGTGGTCGCGTACGACAACGCCGACCTGGGCGCGTTCCTGAGCCCGCGGCTGACCACCATCGACACCCGCATCGACGAGATGGGCCTCAACGCCTGCCGTCTGCTGATCAACGAGTGCTACGCCCGCGCACTGCCCGTGGCGCGCGACTTCACGCCGGAGCTCGTGCTGCGCGACTCGCTCCGGTCCGTGCGCCGCTGAGCTCTCGCCGGCGCCGCAGCAGCGCCTGCAGCGCGAGGGCGCTGTCCTTGGGCACCCGGGCCTGGGTGTCGTAGTCCACGTGCACCAGCCCGAAGCGCTGTGCATAGCCCTCGGTCCACTCGAAGTTGTCCATCAGGGACCAGGCGAAGTACCCCCGCACGTCGACCCCCGCCCGAATGGCCTGGCCCAGGGCATCGAGGTGGCGTTGAAGGTAGCGCACGCGCTGCTCGTCATCGACCCGTCCGTCGATGACGTGGTCGTCGCTCGACATGCCGTTCTCGGTGATGTGGACGGGCGGCAGGTTCGGGTAGCGGCCGGCGAAGCCGATGAGCACGTCTCGCAGACCCGCGGGGTAGACCTCCCAGCCCATCACGGTTCGCTCGACCCGGTCCAGCCCCTTGTCCGCGAACCCGTGCTCCCCGTCGCTGCGCACGTTGGCCCGGAAGTAGTAGTTGATGCCGATGTAGTCCATGGGCGCGGCGATCAACGCCATGTCTCCCTCTCGGATCGGTGGGCGCGCGGCCGGCCACAGGGACGCGAGCGCCTCCGGATAGTGGCCCTTGAAGAGCGGGTCCAGCACCCAGTGGTTGTAGCAGGCGCGGGCGAGGTCGACGGCCTGCAGGTCCGCCGGTCGCTGCGTGTCGGCCGAAATCGCCGTGACGTTGGTGACGATCCCCACCTGGCGTGCGCCGTTGGCGCGCAAAGCGGGCAATGCCAGCCCGTGTCCGAGCAGGAGGTGGTGCATGGCTTCCACCGCGTAGGCCTCGCCGGCCAGGCCCGGTGCATGCAGTCCGGTGCCATGACCGAGCCATGCCGAGCACCAGGGTTCGTTGAGGGTCGTCCAGGCGTGAACCCGATCGCCGAGGTGCCGACTGGCGAGGTCGGCGAAATCGGCCAGGCGATGGGCCGTGTCCCGGTTCAACCATCCGCCGCGATCCTGCAGGTGCTGTGGCAGGTCCCAGTGGTAGAGCGTCACGAACGGCTTGATGCCGTGCGCGAGCAGACGGTCGAGGATGCGGTCATAGAACGCGACTCCTGCCGGGTTGACGGAGCCGTCCTCGCGCAGCAGGCGCGACCACGCGAACGACAGGCGATAGGCATCGAAGCCCAGCGTCGCGAGCAGGTCGATGTCGTCCTGCCAGCGGCGGTAGTGGTCACAGGCAATCGCTGCGCTCGCCCCATCCCGGATCGCGCCGGGTCGACCGGCGAAAGTGTCCCAGATGCACGGTGTGCGCCCGTCCTCGGACACGGCACCCTCCACTTGGTAGGCCGAGGTGCCGGCGCCGAACAGGAAATCCGGGTTCCACATCGGGGAACCAGGCGGCAGGTCGAGCGCTGGGGTAGGGAGTGTGTCCGTCATCGTCCGGGAGGCAACAGGAAGCGGCCGATTGTGCGCAGAACCGGGCGCCCAGGGCAATGGCCCGCACGGTCGCGGCTGTCAGGATCCTCCGAGCGGGGCGGGCAGGGTCTCACCGCTCGCGTTCGCCGGCAGGGTGATGCTGAACACGGCGCCGCCTCCGGGGGCGTTGCGCGCGCTGATCGCGCCGCCATGGGCGTCGAGGATCTTGCGGCAGATGGCCAATCCCAGGCCGGTGCCCCCGGAGCCGTCCTTGGTCTTGCTCGACTGCACGAAGGCCTCGAAGATCTTGTCGAGCTCCGCCTCGGGGATCCCTGGGCCGTGATCGCGCAGTTCGAAGCGGATCTCTCTGGCCTCCTCGGCGTGGCCGCTCAGCTGCAGCGTCTGGCCCGCGGGCGAGAACCTGATCGCATTGGCCAGCACGTTGCGGAAGACCTGCTGTACCCGGGTCGGGTCCACCTTGGCCAGCAAGGGCGTGTCCGACAAGGCGAGGTCGAGGGTGAGCTGTTTGCGGTCCAGGAGCGGGGCGAGCTCGCGCGCAACGGCCCGTACCAGCCCCCGCAGGTCGGTGCGCTCAAGGTGGAAGGTTCCGACGGCGCTTTCGATCTTCGCCACGTCGAGCAGGTCGTTCACCACGGCCAGCATGCGTTCGCCGGCGCTGTGGATGTCCTGGAACAGGTCGGCCAGCTTCTCGTGGGCGCGGCTGCGCATGACGCCCAGCTCCGAGAACCCCATGATCGCCTGCAAGGGCGTCCGCATCTCGTGGCTGATGTTCGCGATGAACTCCGATTTGGCGCGGGAGGCTTCCTCGGCTGCGTCCCGCGCTTCGCGCGTGGCGCGCTCGGCTTCCCGGTACTCGCTCACGTCCATGAACACGGACAGGCGGCCCGCCGACGAGCGTCCCTCGCTCGGCACGTTCACCTGCGTCACCACGACATCCCTGCGCGAACCATCCGCATGGCGCACGCGGGTCTCGTGACTGGCGCGGTCGCCGCCATGCGGCAGGCCGAGTGCGCTGTCGTCCTCGGTGGTACCGGGCAGGTAGCGGTTTGCCGGCTGGCCGAGCACCTCGGTGCGGTCGTGGCCGGTGAACTCCTCCCAGGCCTGATTGACGGTGACGAGTCGTCCGTCGGCGCTCGTCATGGCGACCGGCAAGGGGCTGATCTCGAGCAGCAGGCCGGTGAAGGAGAGTTGGGCTTTGAGTTGGCGCTCGGCGCGCCGCCGGTCGGTCACGTCCACTGCACTGCCGGCGAAACCCGAGATGCGGCTGCCTTCGCGCAAGGGCACCACCGCCACGTCGAACAGCCGTTCGGCTCCGCCGGGTCCGTTGACGGCCACGTCCGGGGCGGTGCGGACGGCGTCGTCGCGGTCGAGTCGAAACAGCGAATGCAATACCGGCCGCGATGCAGGCGTGGCGATGTCCCACAGGCACTGACCGAGCGCCTCAGCGGTGGTCCGCCCGCTCAGGGCCGACCATCGGGTGTTCACGAAGGTCACGTTTCCCTGGGCATCGGTTCTGAAGATGAGCTCCTGCACGCTCCTCACGAGAACGCTCAGCTCCCGCTCGCTCTCGGCGACCCGGGTCTGCGCCTCGTCCAGCTGCAAGCGGGCTTCCTCGCGAGCGCGCAGACTGCGCGCTGCCACCGAAAGCATCCCGGCCACGACGACGACACCGACGGTGGCGAAGAGCAGGAACGGCTGGTTGTCCTCCCGCCACTGCGCCAGGACTGCGGCATGAGGACGTTTGACCACCACCACCAGCGGCAGGCTACGCGACGCCCGGAAGGCCACCAGTTCCCTGACGTCGCCCCGGACTTCCTCCAGCGCGCCGTGCTCCCGCTCAGGCAGTCCTTGGCGGAACACCGCGCTGGACGAGACGTCCTCTCCCGGTTCCACGGGTGCAGTACGGGTGGAGGCGAGCACCTGGCCGCGGTACGAGGTCAACATGCCCCAGGTGCCGGCAGGCTCGCCTTCCAGGCTGGACGCCTGATAGGTGGCGAAGGTGTCCGGGTTCAGCAGGCCGACCAGCAGCAGCGTGCCGCCTCGCCCGTCGGACAGACTGCGCAGCAAGGGCACGAAGGCAATGCCGGTCGAGGCGGGCGGGCCCGCCAAGTCGGCCACGCCGCGGCCACGCAGCAGCGGGCCGATCGCGTCGCGGTCCACGGCGGGCAGCACCCCCAGCGGCTGGAGCGGCACGGTCCTGCCGGCGTCGTCGGCAGACGAACTGGCGACCACGCGCCCCTGCCGGTCCAGGAGCGCGATGCTGCGCAGGAAGGGCAGGCCAGGGAGGGATTGGGTCATCAGCGCGTCGAGGCGCTGCGTGTCCCCGGTGGCCAACCGGGACGCCACCATGTCGGCAACCGAGGCCATCACGATGGTGGCGCTCTCGACGGTCGTGCTCGCGTGTCCCTCGATCAGGCGGGCCAGGAGCTGGTTCCGGTCGACCTCCTCATCGAGCGTTTCGTGGTACTCGTACCAGGCGAAGGCCGCCATGCCCGCGATGACCGCGCCGATCAACGCGAAGCCGGCCCACACCAGCAGGCGGCTCGCCGTGAACGACATCATGGGCCGCGGTGCATCGCCGGAAATCATGGCACCACGATCGGGCTCAGCCCATGCCGCCGGGCCGCTGAAGCAAGTCGGCCGTCACGCTTGATCCGCAGCACGAAGGCATCCACCGTGTCCGCCCAGGCTTCATCACCTTGGCGCGTGGCATAGGCGTAAGGCATCACGTGGAAGGGAACCGGCGGAGCGACGAGCGCGGCCCAGTCGGCGTTGTCCAGCAGCCGGCGGCTGTAGGGATAGTCGGTCATGAAGACATCGACGCGCCCGGCTTCCAGTTCACGCTCGCGGGTGCGAGGCGGGGCAACGGACAGCAAGCGCGCCTGTCGGAGCGCCTTTTTCATCACCGGCTCCATGAAGGTGCCCGCCTGCACGGCCACCACGACGCCGGGTTGGTCGATGTCCCGCCACGCCTTCACGACGCGGCTGCTGCGGGTGGTGATCGCGTAGATGTCGCTCTGCAGGTAAGGGCGGCTGAACGTCAGCTTCTCCATCCGCGGCGGCAGCATGCCGATGGCGAACATGCCCACGTCGCAGCGGTTTGCTTGCAGGTCGGCAATCAGGTCGGGAAACGAGGATTCGACGTACTCCACGCGCGCGGCCAGGTCGCGGCCCAGTTCCCGAGACAGGTCGATGTCGATGCCGGACAGCATGTCCGTGCGCGGATTCCGGTAGGTCACGCCGTAGTACTCGGGCCAGATGCAGACCCTGACCACGCCCTCGCGGCGCACGCGATCCAGCACCGGGCCCCCGACGGCGGTCGACGCCGCGCCGGACAGTGCGAGTGCCGCGGCGACGCCCAGGCGGACGCGGAGATGAGCCCGCCGGGCGGCGCCGCGCGATGGCCGTGCTGCTGTCGCTTGGATCGCTGTCAAGTCATTCCTTCCACCGTGCGGCCAGGAAGCGGGCAGGCCGGGGGATCGCCAGTCCGCGAAGCTTGAACGGGAATCCGGAGCCATCGTAGCGCTCGCGGTGGGTGAGCGCCACACCGGGCGCCCGCTGGAAGAAGGGCAGCGTGATCCGGGCGAGCAGATGCGTGCAGAGGTGCCTGCGCGTCGTGAGCGGGAGGTCGTTGGCATCGACATGGACTTGCCTTTGCCCGCCCGGCTCCTGCTGGGCCCGGCATGTCGAGACCATGCGTGAGCGCGGCGAGGCGCTGGCGTTGTCGCGCCGGGCCGCATTGACCCAGCAGGGCGGCCAAGCGCTGGCTCGACATCGCGATGCGCACGGCGTCATCGCTCGCCGTTCGCCGTTCGCCGTTCGCCGTTCGCCGTTCGCCGTTCGGCGCGGCGACGGGTGCCGGTCTTGAGGCGTCGGCCTGAGACGGTCGGCCCATGAGTTCCGTGCCTTATCACATGCATCACTATTATCATGAACATTTGCCCAGGGGCTTCACTTCAATCCCTACGCCGGATCCGGCAGAATTGCGCATGAGTTCACCGACCGAGACGCCGCCGAGCGAGCACTGCTCCACCATCGAGGCCGCCCGCATCCTCGGGCTGGCCGTGCGGTCGGTCCAGCTGATGGTCGACCGCGGTGAGCTCGAGGCGTGGAAGACGCCCGGCGGCCACCGCCGCATCTCGCGCGTGTCGGTGGAGCGCTGGCGTAACCGGCATCGCCCTGGCGGCGCGGCGCCTGAACCGCTGACCTCCGGCCCCGGCCATGAACCGCACCCTGACCGCGCCGCGCCTGGGGCCACTGACCCGGCCGGGGACGGTCGTGGCTCGCGGGTGCTGCTGATCGAGGACTCGCGTCATTTCCAGAGCCTGGTGTCGCTGCTGCTGCGGCGCCATTTCCCGGATGTGCAGCTGCGCGTTGCCGACGACGGCATTGCCGGCCTGGCCATGGTCGGCGCCTGGCAACCCGACGTCCTCATCGTCGACATCCTGCTGCCCGGCATCGATGGCGCCACGCTCATCACGAGCCTGCGAACCCATCCGCAGTTCGTGCACAGCCGCCTGCTCGTCGTCACCTCGCTGGACGAGACGGAGCGAGCACCCTACGCCTTTGCACTCGACGGCCTGCCGGTCGTCCACAAGCCCCGTCTCGTCGCCGAACTTCCGGCCCTGATGGCGGAATGCCTCGGACGTCCCGCCGTCGCGCTCTGAGGTTTCCATGACCCGCCGCGCCGCTTGCACCGGGCCGGGGACGGCGTGCTCCGGGTCGCGGGAGGCCCGTTGATGCCGTCTCTCGAACGGCCTCGCGTCGTCCTCGTCGAGGACGACCCGTCCGTCCGGCGTTTCGTCGAGATGGCGCTCGAGGAATTGCCCATCGAACTCGTGAGCTGCGGTGATGTGGCTCAGGCGCGCGCCGCGCTGCAGCAGCGGCCGGCTGCGTTGGTCATCACGGACCTGATGCTGCCCGGCGAATCCGGCCTGTCCCTGATCGAGTCCCTGGCCAATGACCAGCGCTTGCGGGCCGGGGCGCGCATCGCGGTGTTCAGTGCCGGGGTCGGTGCCGGTGTGCAGGCACGGCTCGAATCGCTCGCCGTGTGGCGCATCCTCTCCAAGCCGGTGTCCCTCGCAACGCTGGAGGCCTGCGTTCAGGATGCGATCTCGCCTGCGCCGGGCCGCCCGGAGGCTGTCAGCGGTGGTTCGGCTGCATCGAGTGCAGAGCCCGACGTCGTGGCGTCGCACTTCGAAGGCGACCGCGCCCTGTACGACGCCTACCGGGAAGCCTGCCTCCGCCAGTTTGAAGCCGACATCCAGGAAGGAGACACGGCGGTCAGCCGAGCCGACTGGCCATGCCTGGAGCGCTTGGCCCACAACCTGAAGACGGTCCTGATCACCTTGGGCGATGCCGATGCGGGGGAGATGGCCCGGGCGCTCGAAGGTGACGCCAGGAACGCCCGAGCGGAGCTCGGGTGCAGCGGGTGGGTCGGCCTGCGCGAGGCGCTCACTCGCCTCATGGGGCCGTCGGTGCCTCGCTGAGTTCGCAGGCTCCGCAGCGGTGTGATGGTTTGCACGGTGAATTCGTTCATGCCTATCAGGTCGCTCCGATTCTTGCCGCTGCTCCCTGCATCATTGGTGTCATATAAACCAATGAAGTCGTTTGGCAACCGCCAGTTCGACGCGCCCAAATGATGCGCGTCCATCGAGACGTTCCTGTCCGGCCTGTTCAGCCGCGATGACGTTGAAATCGGACGGCGCGCGACCTCCCGCAGCCCGGACGAAACGCTCAGCGCGACATCAGCACCGGCACGGTCATGGTCTCGAGCATCGTGCGCGTCACGCCGCCGAGGATGCGCTCGGCCCAGCGCGCATGGCCGTATGCCCCCATCACCACCAGGTCGCAGCCCCATTCGGCCGCGCGCGACAAGAGGGCGTTGCCTGGATCGACGTCTGTCGTGATCGTGTGAGCGGAGGCGGCGACGCCGTGACGTCCCAGCCAGCGCTGCAGCGCCGCCAGGGATTCGCGAGCGCTTTCACTGCCGTCGTCAAGCGGCGTTGCGCAGCGGACGATCCGGACCCGCTGTGACTCCCGCAGCAACGGCAAGGCATCCGCGATGGCCCGCGCCGCTTCCCGGCGGTCGTCCCAGGCCACGAGCACGTCGGCCCCAACGCGGTCGAAGCGGCCTGCGAACGGGATGAGCAACACCGGCCGGGCGCTCTGCAGGACGACGTCTTCCACCATCCTACGGTTGGACCCGGCATTCCGGTCGGCTGGATCGGCTTGGCCCACGACCAGCAGGTCGGCGCTGCGGCTGAGCCGGACGAGCGCCTCGGCGTCGCCGTCTTCGTCGATCAGCACTTCACAGGCTTCGAGCCCGGCGGCACGGGCCTGCTCCCGGAATGCGGCGGCGCGCCGGGCGGCCTGGAGACGCAAGTGCGCCAGGGCCGGAGTGAGGGTGTCAACGCCGAGCAGCCCCGGCCCCGCGACCGCGGAGATCGGAATGCTGCCCGTGGCAGCGAGTGCCGTGAGGTGGGCGCCATGTCGCCGGGCGAGGTCGATCGCCAAGGCGGTGCGCTGTTCGCAAGTGGGGCCGTCGTCGAGGTGAAGGAGCAGGGTGGGGCTGGGCATGGCGACTCCAGGAAGGGAATTGAACTGATTCTGGAAGGCGGCCGGCCGGTGCTTCTTGAGCCAACGCAACTGCGGCGCGTGAGCGCAGGCGCATCATCTGTCGATGAAAGGCCTCCCTTCGAGAGGCGGCCCCGGGACCCAACGCCTCCGCCAGACCCGCCCGAACGCATTCCTCCACTTCCTGGCACTCCCATGACCGAGAACCCTCAAGTGGCACCTCGCCACTGGATCGGGCTCTTCGAGAGCGCCGAGTTGTTGGCCGCCATCCTGGGCCCGGACGGCAAGGTCCGTCATGCCAACCGTGTGCTGCTCGAACGGACGGGTTGGGACCGAGCCGATCTGGTGGGCATGGCGTGGGCGGAGACGCTCTTGCCCCTCGAGGCCACGAAGGCCCGTGCCGCCTTCCGGGCCTTCTGGTCGGCCAGCGAGCCCTTGGCGCCGATCGACGCGCCCCTGCGCCGGCGCGAGGGCGCGCTTCTGCTGGTGCGGTGGCACCCGGCGCGCTTCGAGTACGAGGACGATCAGGGCAGGACGACCGAAGGCTTGGCGTTGCTCGGCGTCGACATCACCGATCAGCGGACCACCGAAGCACGGTTGCGGCGGCTGGCCGACTTCTATCACGCGCTGTCCGACCTCGGGCGCGTCCTTGCAGAGGCGGAAAAACCGCAGCACCTCTTTGAAAAGGTATGCAGCATCGCTGTCGCGTCGGGGCACGCGCAGATGGCATGGATCGGCTTGTCTCGAGATGAGCGGATCGTTCCCGTCGCATGGGCCGGGGGCGCCGAAGGCTACACCGAAGGGCTGGACATTCGACTGGACGGTAGCCCGGTCAGCCCGTCGCCCGGCCCCACATTGCGCGCGATGCTGGATGGACGGGCCTGCGTTTGCAACGAGGTGTCGACGAGCCCGCACACCGCAGCCTGGCTTGATCGCTACGCCCGCTTCGGGGTTCGTGCGGTCGCTGCCTTCCCCATTCGTCGCGGCGGTGTCCCCGTCGGGGCGCTCAACCTGTATTTCAGCGAGGCCGGCGCGTTCGACCCTGACCTCGTCGACCTCATCGAGCGCATGGTCGCCAACCTGTCGCTCGCACTCGACCACATTGACCGCGAAGCGGCCAGGGCCCAGGCCGTGCGCGATGCGCAGGCGGGCGTCGCCCGCTTCCGAAAGCTGTTTGCCGACCTGCCCGTGCCGGCCGCGGTTTTCGAGCTCGACCATCCCGTGTTCGTCGATGTCAACCAGGCCTTTGCGCGCCTGACGGGGCTGCCCGCTGAGGCGCTCATCGGGCGCAACATCGTTGAATTGGAAATGGGCCTCGGGCCGCAAGACCGTGCCACCTTCGTCGAACTGATCGAGCGGGATGGGCAGGTGCGGGACTGGGAAGCGCGCGTACGCAATCGGGGTGGCGAATGGCGGGAGATGCTGCTCAACGCCGATGTCATCGACTACGAGGGCCGCCGCTGCATCCTCAACATCAACATCGACATCACCGAGCGCAAGCGCTACGAAGAAGTCTTGCGCGAGCAGGAACAGCGCCTGGCCGGCATTGTCGAGACCGCGATGGACGCCATCATCACCATCGATGCGCAACACCGCATCGTCGTCTTCAACCACGCGGCAAGCCTGTTGTTCGGCGCGTCGCCTGCGGAGGCGATCGGCGCAACGCTGGACCGCTTCATTCCCGCGGAGTACCGTGCCGGCCACGACGAGCAGGTGCGCCGGTTCGGAGAAGGAGGCGGTTCGTCGGGCCACAAGGGGCAGAAGCGGGAACTCGTGGGGCTGCGCGCCGACGGGAGCACATTTCCGATGGAGTCGTCCATCTCGCGGACCGGTGAGGGCACACGCATGCTGCTGACCGTCATGGCGCGCGACCTCACGCAGCTCAGGTCTGCCGAGCGCGCGCAGGTCGAAAGGGCGGCGGCCGAGGCTGCAAACAAGGCCAAGACCGAATTTCTTTCGCGCATGAGCCATGAACTGCGAACGCCGCTCAATGCGGTGCTGGGGTTTGCGCAACTCATGCAGACCGACAGCGCCCAACCCCTGGCGGCCTCGCAACAAGAGCGCGTCGACCTGGTCGTTCACGCCGGTCTTCATCTTCGCCAGCTGATCGACGAGATGCTGGACGTTGCGGGCATCGAATCGGGGCGGATGTCCTTGCAGTCACAGGACTTCGAGCTCGGTGGGTTGCTCGACAACGTGATGCGCATGAGCGCGCCTCACGCCGCCCAGTGCGGCGTGACGCTCGAGCGGGACTTCGACGGCAGCCGGCCCGTCCTCATGCATGCCGACCCGGGCCGCCTGCGTCAGGTCATGCTCAATCTGGTCTCCAACGCCATCAAGTACAACCGCACCGGAGGGCATGTGTGGCTGGGTGTCCGGCTTGAATCCGACCAGCGCGTGTGCATCATCGTGCGGGATGACGGCCTCGGCATGACCTCATCCCAGCGCGAGCATCTGTTCGAGCCCTTCAACCGCCTGGGGCGCGAGCACAGCGAGGTGCCCGGCAACGGGATCGGCCTCGTGCTGGTCCGCCAGCTCACCTCCCTGCTGGGAGGCGAACTGGGTATCGAAAGCCGCGAGGGTAACGGTCTGGTGGCGGAGGTTCGCATGCCGTTGCGGGGCGCCGCTGTGGCGTCGGTCCCAACGGCACCGCCCGCGATCGATGTGCTCCTCTCGTCGGCACCCCCCCCGGCGGCGGTGGCTTGCCCCAGCGACCAGACCGCCCTTCGCGATGCCCTCATCGTCTACATCGAGGACAACCCGGTGAATGCCATGCTGGTCGCCGAGCTGCTCGGGCGTTCACCAGGCACTCGCCTGGTCATCGCGGAAGACGGTGCGCGGGGCCTGGAGCGTGTCAGGGCACTGTGCCCCAACCTGGTGTTGCTCGACATGCAACTGCCCGACATGGACGGCGTGGCCGTGCTGGAAACACTGCGCGCCGACCCGTCCACCGCCGGCATTCCCGTGATCGCGCTCTCGGCGAGCGCGGTTGCGGCCGATGTAGAGGCGGCGCGCGTGGCTGGCGCGGTGGACTACTGGACGAAACCCATCGACTTCGACCGGTTCCTTGGCAACCTGGCTCGGCGGGTGAGTGGCCGGGCGAGCGGGTCGGAGTTGCCGTGAGCGACGAGGTGGTGTTCCGTGCCAAGGGCCTGACCAAGGTCTACCAGACGGGCGAGGTCGAGGTTCGCGCCCTCGATGGCGTGGACCTGGAGATCACGCGGGGCGAGTTCATCGTGCTGCTGGGCGCCTCGGGCAGCGGAAAATCCACGCTGCTCAACATCCTCGGCGGCCTGGACACGCCGAGCAGCGGCGAGGTGAGCTTCGAAGGCGAGGTCCTGAGCAGCGCGGACGAGTCGGCCCTCACCGCCTACCGGCGAGAGCACGTAGGGTTCGTTTTCCAGTTCTACAACCTCATCCCCAGCCTGACGGTCCGTGAGAACGTCGCCCTCGTCACCGACATCGTGGCGCAACCGATGCCGGTGGACGAAGCCATCGACCGCGTCGGCCTGACACCGCGCCGCGATCACTTCCCGGCCCAACTCTCCGGCGGCGAGCAGCAGCGGGTGGCTATTGCGCGGGCCATCGCCAAGCGCCCCGACGTGCTGCTGTGCGACGAGCCGACCGGCGCGCTCGACTACCAGACGGGCAAGCTGGTCCTGGAAGTCATCGCGCGCATCAATGTGGAGATCGGGACCACCGTCATCGTGATCACCCACAACGCGTCCATTGCCCGCATGGCCGACCGCGTGCTCTACCTGGGGGACGGGCGGCTGCAGCGCGTCGAGCGCAATCCGCAGAAGGTCTCTCCGTCGGAGCTGTCCTGGTAGGTCGCCGATGAAAGCCCTCGACCGCAAGGTGCTGCGCGACCTTCGGCTCATGTGGAGCCAGGCGCTCACCATCGCGCTGGTGGTGGCCAGCGGCATCGGGGGCTTCATCACCAGCCTCTCGGCCGTCGACTCCCTCGCGCTCGCGCGCGACCGCTTCTACGCCGAAGGGCGCTTCGCCGACGTCTTCGCCAGCCTGAAGCGCGCACCCGATTCCCTTGCCGAGACCCTGCGTGCCTTGCCCGGCGTGGCGGACGTGCAGACGACGATCGACACCATGGTGCGCGTCGACCTGCCCGACGTGGCGGACCCGATCGTCGGGCAGCTGATCGGTGTCGACCTGGCGCGGCCGGCCCGGATGAACTGCGTCTTCGTCAGTTCCGGCCAGCCGCTGTCCGCTGGCAGCGGCCGAGGCAACGATGCCCTGCCGGCGCTGGTGTCCGAAGGCTTCGCCCAGGTGCGCGGGCTCAAGCCCGGGGACACCGTCGGGGTGCTGCTGAATGGCAAGCGACGCACCCTGCGCGTGGTGGGCACCGCCCTGTCGCCGGAGTTCATCTTCGCCGGGCTCTTCGGCATGCCGGACATGCGCGGCTACGGCATCTTCTGGATCGACCAGGACGCCTTGGCGGCCGCCTATGACCTTCGCGGCTCGTTCAACCGCGTGTCCGTCAAGCTGGCGCCCGGCGCCCTCGAGCCGGAGGTGGCGGCAGGGCTGAACCGGCTGCTGGCTCCCTTCGGCGGCCGGGACGCCCACGGGCGCAGCCAGCAGACCTCCCACGTCATGCTGGACAACGAGATCAAGGAGCAACGCGTGCTCGGCACGGTGCTGCCGGCGATCTTTCTCCTGGTGGCGGCCTTCCTGCTGAACGTGGTGGTGTCGCGCCTGGTCAGCACGCAGCGCGAACAGATCGCCGCACTCAAGGCGCTTGGCTACCGCAATGCAAGCATCGGCCTGCACTACCTCAAGCTCGTGTTGCTGTTCGTCGCGGCAGGACTGCTGCTCGGCATCTTCGTCGGCGATCGCCTGGGCGAGATGCTGACCGGTCTTTATGCGGAGTTCTTCCACTTTCGCAGCTTCGAGCACCGCATCGCGCCCGGGTTGCTGGTGGTGAGCGTGCTCGTCGCGCTCGGCACTGCGGTCGCGGGCACGGTCAACGCCATCGCCGCCACGGTGAAGCTCGCGCCGGCCGAAGCCATGCGGCCTCCGGCACCGGGACGCTTCCGTCGCACGCTGCTCGAGCGGCTGGGCCTGCAGCCGCGCAGCGCCGGGCTGCGCATGATCCTGCGCAACATCGAGCGCCGCCCCTGGCGCACGACGCTGTCCATCGGCGGCATCGCCGCCGCGGTGGCCATCACTGTGCTTGGCAACTTCTTCCGCGACGCCATCGACGTCATCGTCGACACCCAGTTCAACCTCGTCCTGCGTGGCGACGTGACGGTGTGGACCGCCGAGCCGGTGACCGATCGTGCGCGCCTGGACCTCGCCCGTCTGCCCGGCGTCACGGCGGTGGAGTCGACCCGCTTCGTGTCGGTGGCGCTGCGCCATGCGCACCGCGAGGAACGCGTGCTGCTGCGGGGGCTGGAGGGGCGGCCGGTGCTCAACCGGATCATCGACGTCGACGCCCGTCAGGTGCTGCTCGAAGGCCGCGGCTTGCTGCTCACCGACCGGCTTGCGGCCAAGCTGGGCGTGAAGCCGGGCGACATGCTGGAAGTCTCGGTGCTGACCGGCAAGCCACGGACCCTGCGCCTGCCGGTGGGTGGCACGGTGCGCGAGATGATGGGCCTGAACGCCTACATGGACCGCGACGCGTTGAACCGGCTGCTCGGCGACGACGATGTCTCCACCGGGTTCGTGCTCGCGGTGGAACACGCGCGTGAGGACGAGTTGCTGGTTGCCACCCGCGGCCTTCCGCTCGCGGCCGGTGCCTTCAGCAAGGCCACCATGCTGCGCAACATGGAAGAGATCAGCGCGCGCAACGTTCGCATCATGAGCACGATCCTGAGCGGCTTCGCGGCCGTCATCGCGGTGGCGGTGGTCTACAACAACGCGCGCATCGCGCTGTCCGAGCGCAGCTGGGAGCTCGCAAGCCTGCGCGTGCTCGGCTTCACGCGGGGGGAGGTGGCCGCACTGCTGCTCGGGGAACTGGGCCTCGCCGTCGCCGTGGCCTTGCCCATCGGCATGGCGGCCGGATACGGCCTGGTGCACCTGGTGAACCAGTTGCTCGCCTCCGACCAGTTCCTCTTTCCGGTGGTGATCCGGCCGCACACCTACGCCTGGGCCGCGCTGTGCGTGGTGGCGGCGGGCGCGGCCAGCGCCCTGGTGGTACGCCGGCGAATCGACCGGCTCGACATGGTTTCGGCCTTGAAGGCAAGGGAGTGACATGAAGCGGGTGACCTGGGCATACCTGGCGGCGGCCGGGTTGGTGGCGGTGGGGGCCCTCGCGTGGGCGTTCGCGCCGCGTCCGATCGAAGTGGAAACCGAGCGGGCCGTTCGCGGCCGCTTCGAGAGCACGATCGACGAAGACGCGAAAACCCGGCTGCGCGACCGCTACGTGGTTTCTGCGCCGCTGGCCGGCCGCGTTGCCCGGATCGCGTTGCGCGAAGGCGACCCGATCGCGGCGGGCGCCGAGGTGGCGTCGCTGACGCCGGTGTTGACACCCATGGTCGACGAACGGACCCGACGAGAACAGCAGGCCCGGCTGGAAGGCGCCTTGGCCAATGTGCAGCGCGTGGCCGCACGCATCGAGGCGGCCGAGGCCGCGGTCGAGCGTGCCCGCCACGACACCGCACGCACCGAGGAACTGGCCAGGCAGGGGTTCGCCTCGGCCGCCAAGCTGGAGGCCGACCGGCTCGCCGAGGCGGCCGCCCGTCGCGACGCCCAGGTCGTGCGAGAAGAAAGGCATGTCGCCCGTCACGATGTGGAGCAGGCCCGCGCCGCCCTGGTCGTGTCCGCGGGCTCGGCCGGCAGCGCGCGGAGTTTCGCGCTGCGCTCGCCGGTCGAGGGTCGGGTGCTGAAGGTGGTCCAGACGAGTGAGTCGGCGGTGGCGCTCGGCACGCCGCTGCTCGAGCTGGGCGACACCGCCCGCATGGAAGTGGTCGCCGAGCTGCTGACGACCGACGCCTTGAAGGCGGCCCCCGGAAGCCGGGTACTCATCGAACGGTGGGGCGGGCCCACCGTGCTGGAGGGCCGGGTGCGTCGAATCGAACCTGCGGCATTCACCAAGGTCTCCGCCTTGGGCGTGGAAGAACAACGGGTGAACGTGCTCATCGATCTGACGAGTCCGCCCGCCGAATGGCAGGCGCTGGGCGATGGCTACCGCGTCAGCGTGCGCATCGTCACCCAGTCGGCCGACAAGGCGGTGCTCGTGCCGGTGGGTGCGGTCTTCCCGCGGCCGCAAGGGGAGGGCATGGCGGTCTTCCGCCTGGACGGCGACCGCGCGCGCCTGCTGCCGGTTCGCCTCGGCGGGCGCAATGGCGTGCAGGCCTGGGTGACCGAAGGGGTCGAGGAAGACGCGCAGCTGATCGTCTATCCACCAGCGACGCTGGTCGACGGGGTCCGCGTCAAGCCGCGCAAGGTCTGATCCGCTTCACTCGCCGCGCCGCCCGAGCGTGGCAAGCTTGCCGAGCCACTTGGCCCGCAGGTCGTCATCCATGCCCTCGACGAGGCCGATCAGGGTTTCGTGGATGGGCGCGATGCCGACGAAGCCGAGGATGTTCCGCTCCAGCGCCTTGACGCTGTGGGCCCGGAAGTACCAGCGGTACACCAGGGAGGGCATGCCCATCGTCACCACCAGCCGCGCGGATCGGCCGGCCAGCAGCTTGCGGCCCATGGGATAGAGCCTGTCCTCCGCCACCGCGAAGCCCGGGCGGGCCACCTGCTCGAGGTAACCCTTCAGCAGGGCCGGCATGCCGCCGAGCCAGAGCGGAAAGATGATCACGATGTGTTCGGCCCAGGCCAGGGCTTCCTGCGAGGGCCGCAGCGCGTCCGGGACGGGCGTCGTTTCCCACGCCGCCTTGCTGCGCAGCAACGGAAATTCCAATGCCGACAAGGCGATGGTCCGCACCTCGTGGCCCGCCTCGCGAGCGCCTGTTTCGTAGGCGGCGGCCAACGCGTGGTTGAAGCGGGCCGGATCGGGGTCCGGGTGACCGTCGAGGACGAGGATGCGCTGAGCCATGTGCCATCGTGGCGCACATCGGCGCGCGCGAGTTGACCTGGCGCAATGGGCTGACCCCCCACCGACCGCGGGGACAGGCCGGGGCGGGGCATCATCTCGCCATGCACATGGAAGACCTGGCTCCGCCCCCCTCGATCCGCACACTCGACGAGCTCCTGCGCTGGCGGGCCGCGACCACACCGTCACTCGAGGCCTACCTTCGCCACGACACCGTCCGCGCCACCTGGGTCCCGGTGACCTGGTCCGAGACCCTCGGCATGGTCCGGCGACGCGTGGCCGCTCTGCAGGCACTCGACCTTCCGGCCGGCGCCCGCGTCGCCATCCTGCTGCCCAACGGACTGGAGGCCGTCTGCATCGACCAGGCGGTGCTCGCCTTCGGCGGCGTGCCGGTGCCGATGCACTCGATCGACAACCCCGCGAGCATTGCCTACATCCTGGCCGACAGCGACGCCAGCGTGCTCGTCGCCGAGACCGAGGCGCAATGGCGCGCCATCGCCAGCACCGGGCTGCCGCTGCCGGCGCTGCGCCTGGTCTGCGTGGCCAGTCTCGAGAGCGAGGCCGAGGGCCCTGCCACGCCCGTGCCGGTGCGAACCATCGACGAATGGCTGGCCGAGGTGCCGGCCTGGGGCGATCCCGTCGGACCCGCGGCAGCCCCCGGCCCGGACGACCTGGCCGCCATCGTCTACACCTCGGGGACCACGGGCAAGCCCAAGGGGGTGATGCTCACCCACGACAACGTGATGTCGAACGTGCGGTCGGTGATCGAACGGGTGGCGCCTCGCAGCAGCGACGTCTTCCTCTCCTTCCTGCCCTTGTCGCACACCTTCGAGCGGACCGCCGGCTATTACCTGCCCATTGCCGTCGGCAGCTGCGTGGCCCATGCCCGCTCGGTCGCCCAGTTGCAGGAGGATCTGCGCACCGTGCGCCCCACGGTGCTCGTGTCCGTGCCTCGCATCTACGAACGCGTGCACGCGGCCCTGCAGGGCATGCTGGCCGCATCGCCCCTGAAGCATTGGCTCTTCGCCCGCGCAGAGGCCGTGGGCTGGCGGCGCTTCCGCCGACAGCAAGGCCTGCCGCCTGACGGCGCAGCCGGCACGCCCTGGCTCGACGGGCTGGCCTGGATCCTTCTGGAGCCCGTGGTGGCCCGTCCGCTGCAGGCGCGATTCGGTGGGCGGCTGCGCGTGGCCGTGAGCGGCGGCGCGCCGCTGTCGGCCACCATCGCGCGCTGCTTTCTCGGCCTGGGCATTCCGCTCGTCCAGGGTTACGGCATGACCGAGACCTCGCCGGTGGTGGCTGCCAACTCGCCCGGCGACAACGACCCGGCCACCGTCGGGCGCACCTTGGCAGGCGTCGAGGTGCGCATCGGCGGCGACCGGGAGCTGCAGGTCCGCGGCCCGAGCGTCATGCGGGGCTACTGGAAGCGACCGGAAGACACCGAGCGAGCCTTCGTGGACGGCTGGCTGCGCACCGGTGACCAGGCGGCCATCGAGGCCGGGCGCATCCGCATCCTCGGCCGGCTCAAGGAGATCATCGTGACGTCGACCGGCGAGAAGGTCGCGCCGGTGGATGTGGAGCTCGCCATCACCGCCGACGCGCGCTTTGAGCAGGCCTGGGTGTTCGGGGACAACCGGCCGTTCGTGGGCTGCGTCGTGCTGCTGGAGCGACGGGCCTGGACCCGTTGGTCGGCCGAGCTCGGGCTCGACCCGCAGCTGCCCGAAAGCCTGGAGTCGGAGGTGGCGCGCGCCGCGGTGCTGGCGCGGGTAATTGAGCTCACACGGAGCTTCCCGCGGCCGGGGCAGCCGCGCGCGGTCGTGTTGACCCTGGAGCCCTGGACGACCGAGAGCGGGCTCGTCACCCCCAC
Organism: Rhizobacter sp. LjRoot28; assembly: GCF_964253025.1. Classification (NCBI taxonomy): domain Bacteria; kingdom Pseudomonadati; phylum Pseudomonadota; class Betaproteobacteria; order Burkholderiales; family Sphaerotilaceae; genus Rhizobacter; species Rhizobacter sp. LjRoot28. The sequence continues at coordinate 2,034,844 of NZ_CAXUQC020000001.1, read as the reverse complement.
GCTCAAGCTCAAGCGCAACAACCTGGCCGTGCGGTTTGCCGAGCGGATCGATGCCTTGTACAAGCGCTGAACCGGCGTGAAGCCTGTCCCGTCCCGTTGACGGAGGTCAACCCGTCGGCGGGGCACTCGACGGACGATTCATGCATTTCGCCACCTGGAGATGTCCATGAAGATCCTCGTTCCCGTCGACGGCAGTGACTTCACCAAGCGCATGCTGGCCTACATCGCCGCGCATGATGAAATGCTGGGCCCACGCCACACCTACACCTTGTTCACCGCGGTGGCACCGGTGCCTTCGCGTGCGGCCCACTACATCGATGGCGAGACGCTCAAGGCGTACTACGCCGAGCAGGCCGAGCAGCTGCTGGCCACCACCGAGGCGTTCGCCCGCCAGCAAGGCTGGAAGGTCGAGACGGCTCATGCGGCCGACCACGCGGTGGACGCCATCGTCAAGGTGGCCGAGCAAGGCCGGTACGACCTCATCGTGATGGGGACTCACGGCCATTCGGCCCTCGGCAGCGTCATCCTGGGGTCCGTGACGACCGGCGTGCTGGCGCGCACCAAAGTGCCGGTGCTGCTCGTGCGTTGACTCTCCGGGCGTGGCGGGCGAGGGCGCTCAGTGCGCCATCCAGACCGGCAGCGTCATGGCGTCCAGCACGGTTTTCGTGGCCCCGCCAAGGACCCGCTCCGCGGCCGGGCCGCGGCCATGGCAGCCCATCACGAGGAGGTCGGCACCGACATCCGCGGCCATGGACAGCAGCGCACCGCCCGCGTCCTGGACCGGCACGTCAGGGTGCGTCTCCACCGCCAGGATGCCGTGGGTGCGCAGGTAGGCGGCCACGGCCTTGGCGGCAGGCTCGCCAACCGCGCCATGCGGAACGCCGCGCGCGGTGGCCACATGCACGCAGCGGGCGCGTGCCAGCATCGGAAGGGCCGAGGCCAGCGCGCGGGCGGCCTCGCGGGTGTCGTTCCAGGCCAGGAGCACGGTTTCGGGTTCCGCCACGGCCGGGACGGCGTGAGGCAATACCAGTCCCGGGGTTCCCGAGGCCACGATGACCGACGCCGCGAGACCGGCCGGCACGTCCGCGTTGGCCGGGTCGCCCGGGTCGGGCCGGCCGAACACCACGAGGTCGGTCAGGCGGGCGCGCCGGACCATGGCCGCCAGGGCGGACCCCTCGTCGGCCACCTCCAGCCCGGGACGCAGCGGGCCACCACCGATGTGGCGCTCGAAAGCGGCCCGGGCGCGTTCGATGTGGCGAGGGTCAGGTTCCTCCAGCAAGGGGGCATCCGGCAGCTCGCCGGCTACGGGCACCGGCAACGGCATGAAGCGCCGATCGATGGCCAGCACGCTGCGCAATTCCGCGCGGTGGGCCTGGGCGAGGTCGCGGGCAAGCACCAGGCGCTCGGCAGCGCGCTCGGTGCCGTCAAGGTGGACGATGATCGATTTCAGCGCGTACATGTCGTGGCGTTGCAGTGAGGCTCATTCGGGAATCTACCGAGGTCGCGGGCGCACGCCTTGAGGCGGATCACGTCCCGGGCATCGGAACGACCGGGGCGCGGGCCTCGAGGGTGATCATGCGAGCCGGCGGCCCGCCGCTGCGCGCCTTGCCAGCAGGCGCTGGAGCAGCAGGCCGCCCGGCGCACGGGCTGAGCGTGGCGCCAGGGCGTCCGTTGCCCGAGGCCGCTTTCAACGCGTGGAGGATGGGGCGCGAAGTTCGAGCACGAAGCGCTCGGAGGCTGCATCGCTGCGCTGCGCATCGACCGTGAAGCCGTTGGTCCGGGCCAGTTCCTGCATCGCCGTGTTCTCGCGCTGGATCTCGGCGACGATGCGCTGCGTGCCGCGTGCGCGAAGGTAGTCGATCATCTTGCGCATGAGCATTTGTCCCAGGCCGCGTCCCTTCAGGTCCGAACGCACGAGGATGGCGAACTCGGCGTCGACGTTGTCGGGGTCGGCCACCGCGCGCACGACACCGATGGTCTGCGGGGACTCGCCGGAGACCGTTCGCACCGCGATGAAGGCCATCTCGCGTGCATAGTCGATCTGGGTCAGGCGCGCCAGTTCGCTGCGCGGCAACTCCCGTTGGGTGCTGAAGAAGCGCAGGCGCAGGTCCTGGGTATCCAGCGCATCGATGAAGGCACGATGCTGCGGATAGTCCTCGGGCCGGATGGGCCTGAGCAACAGCGATTCGCCGTTCCATTGGACCGTCTCGGCCAGCTCCGCGGGGTAGGGTGCGATGGCGAAATGTGCCGCGCCGCCCGGCGCCGCGGCGCTGACGCGCACCCGTGCATCCAGCGCCAGCACGCCCTGGTGGTCGGCCCACAGCGGGTTGATGTCGAGTTCGGCCAGTTCGGGCAGGTCGGCGAGCATGCGCGACAGCGCGACGAGCGCGTCGGTGATGGCGTCCATGCGTGCCGGCGGGTGGTCGCGAAAACCGGCGAGCAGGCGAGAGACGCGCGTCCGCGATATCAGGTCGCGCGCCAGCACGCGGTTGAGCGGCGGCAGGCCGATCACCCGGTCGGCCACCACTTCGACCGCCGTGCCGCCCTGTCCGAACAGCAGCACGGGCCCGAACACCGGGTCGACGCTGGTGCCGAGGATGAGCTCCTGGGCCAGCGGCCGCACCGCCATCGTCTGCACCGTGAAGCCTTCGAGCGTCGCATCCGGACGGGCCACGGCGATGCGGCTGAGCATGGTGCTGGCGGCGTCACGCACGGCATCGGCGTCGGCCAGGTTGAGCTTGACGCCACCCGCATCGGACTTGTGGCTGATCTGCTGAGAAACGATCTTGAGGGCGACCGGATACCCGATGTCATCGGCCGCCTGCACCGCCAGCGCCGGATCGGCCGGGACCGCCACCGTGCGGACGACCGGAATGCCGTAGGCCTCGAGCAGCGCCTTGGCCTCGTGCTCGTTGAGCATGTCACGGCCTTCGGCCAGCGCGCGGGCGATGACGGCCTGGGCCCGGGCAGTGTCCGGCGGCGCCGTCTCGCTGGCCGTGGGGGTCTCGAGCAGCATCGCCTGGTTGTGGCGGTAGGTGCGCAGCATGCCGAAAGCGCGCACGGCCTCCTCGGGCGTCGCGTAGTCGGCCACGCCGGCCTCCTCGAAGACGCGGCGCGCCTCATTCATGGTTTCACCGCCCAGCCACGCGGCCATCACGCGGCCCGGGTGCTGGCGGGCGATCGCGGCGCAGGCCCGCGCGATGTCCTGGCTGTGCACGATCGCGGTCGGTGCATGAAGGAACAGCACCGCACCGGTGTCGGGTGTCTCGAGCAGCGCCTGCAAGGTGCCGGTGTAGCGGTCGACCGGCGCGTCGCCGATCATGTCCACCGGGTTGGCACCGGACCACGTGCCGGGCAACAGCGTGTCGAGGTGCTCCCGCAAGGGCTCGGACAGCTCGGCCAGGGGCAGGCCCGCCATGGCGGCGTAGTCGGCCGCCATCACGCCGGCGCCACCACCATTGGTCATGATGGTCAGCAGGTCGTCCTGGTTGGACCCCATGCGCGTCAGCGTCTCGGCCGCCATGAACAGCTCCTGCAGCGTGTCGACGCGCAGCATGCCGGCGCGGCGGATCGCCGCATCCATCACGATGTCGGAGCCCGCCATGGCGCCGGTGTGCGACGCCGCCGCCTTCACCCCATTGCCGGCACGGCCTGCCTTGACGACGATCACCGGCTTGTTGCGTGCCGCAGCGCGTGCGGCCGACATGAACTTCGGCGTCGCGTCGATGGACTCGATGTAGAGCAGGATGGAGCGGGTGCGGGAGTCGCTCGCCAGGTGGTCGAGCAGGTCACCGAAGTCGACGTCGGCGTGTTCGCCAATGGACAGCAGGTGTGAGAAGCCGATGTGGCGGCTCTTCGCCCAGTCGAGCACCGCGGTCACGAGCGCGCCCGATTGCGAGATGAATGCCAGTTCCCCGTCCAGCGCGTCGGTGTGAGAGAAGCTCGCGTTGAGCCCCAGCCTCGGCGTGAGCAGGCCCAGACAGTTGGGCCCGAGCACCCGCAGCAGGTGAGGGCGGGCCGCGTCGAGCACGGCCTGCTTCTGGGCGGCCGTGAGCCCCGCTGTCATGATGACCGCGGCGCGGGTGCCGGCCGCGCCCAGCTCGGCAATGAGACCGGGCAGTGTCGCGGGCGGCGTGCACAGCACGGCCAGGTCAGGCGGCTGTGGCAGGTCGCCCACGCGGGCGAACGCAGCGTCGCCGTCGATGAGCCGGTGCTGGGGGTTGACGGCATAGACTGGTCCGGCAAAGCGGCCGGACCGGAGGTTGCGCCAGACCGTCGAGCCGACGGTGCCCGCGCGGTTGGAGGCGCCGATGACGGCGACGGATCGGGGCTCTAGCAGGCGGTCGAGGTGGCGGACGCTCATGGGAAGACGGGATGGAAAGGGATGACGTTCACGGTAGCGGCATCCCGCGCCATGCGTTTGACAAGCATCAATCTCCCGTCCGGCGGTCGGGTCACCAGGTCACGGTCACTCGCGTTCGGGGCGGTCTTGGACCGGGTAGCGCAGCCAGCAGCCCAGCAATCCCGGCACCATGGCCGCCACTGCGATCGCGAGGCCGAGTGCGGTCACGAGCCAGGGAAGGGCGTCGATCCAGCGGTCCATGCGGTCAGCGCTGGCGACGGGCAGCGCGTCCCGCTTGATCCGATGCAAGCTGATCGGTGACGTTCTGGCGGTCACCCGACCGCAGTTCATTTTTGGCCCGGTTCGGCTCAGCGCATGAGCATGGCATAGGACCACGCACACGCGGCGCCGGTCGCCAGCGGTGCGGCCACGCGCAGGCAGAACGCCCGGCCGCCTGTCGCGAAGGACACCACCATGCGGGTCGCGCTGTTGGCACTGATGGCGAACAGCATGCCGATGGCGACCTCGTGCGCGGTGATACCGCCCGCGGCGCCCAACGCGGCGAGCGAGGCGATGGGCGAATGGGCATCGGCCAGTCCGGCAATGGCTGCGCCAGCCATGGCGCCCGCGGCTCCGAAACGCTGCTGCGCGAGCGTGACTCCCAGCGTGACGGCGCCCAGCAGGCCGGCGATGGCCAGCGCTGCCGGCAGGCTGAGCGCGCTCTCCTCGCGGGGGATGGACACATCGGCCGTCTCGGTGCGCGGGGCGCGCGCCAGCAGGGCTGCGCTGCAGAGCGCCGCGCCGGCCAGGCCCGCGATGGCGGCGGGTGCAACCGCCACTGCAAGCCCGGGTGCGAGCGCCGTCACCAGCGCGATGGCCTGCACCCAGGTGGCCGCGGTGGACAGGCCGGCGCAGCCGGCGAGCCAGGTGAGGCGCCCCGGTTCCTCCCTGGCCCGCGAACCCATCGCAGCCACCGTGGCGGTACTCGACACGAAGCCCCCGAAGAAGCCGGCGGCCGCCAGGCCTCCTCGCGCGCCCAGCGCTCTGAGCGCCACGTGACCGAGGGCCTGCATCAGGAGCAGCAGCACGACCATCGCGGCGAGGGGGCGCAGGCTGATGCCCGCCAGCAGCGCGATCGGGGTGTCCGGAACGAGTGGGAGGACGACCAGTCCGAGTGCGGCCAGCAGCAGGCCGTCGTGGAGTTCCTGTTCACTGAGCAGCTCGGTGGCGAACCGGTGCAACCGTCCGCGTGCGGCCAGCAGGGCAGCCAGTCCGGCGGCAGCGGCGGCCGCGATGCCGGGCGACAGGCAGGCCTGCACGCCCACCAGGTAGGTGGCGACAAGGGCCAGTTCGCTGGTGACGCCGGGGTGCCGAGCGGCGCGCCGGAAATAGCCGACCGCGAGCAGCGCGCCGAGGAAGGCCGCGCCCACGGCGACCAGCAGCACGCCGCCGGAGCCGAAGGCCAGGGCGCCCAACGCCGCCGTCACGGTGAAGGTGCGGATGCCCGCCGCCCGTTGGTCGACGCCCTGGCGCTTGCGGTGCTCCCGCTCGAGCCCGACGAGGAGGCCGCAGCCGGTGGCAACGGCCAGATCGAGCGCGTGCAGACCAGGTGCCAGCAACTCTGGCGCGCTCACGAGAGCCCCCGCCCCGGCGAGGGCGACCCTCCCGTCAGCGTTTGCAGGTGGACAAGCCGAACAGACTGTAGACGGGACAGCGCGACATCAGGCCAGTGGCCAGCGGAATGATGCCGATGTAGCCCCACGCCCCGGTCAAGCCGGCCGCTGCCAAGCCGATGAGCACCACCCCGAGGAGAATGCGCAGGGCGCGGTCGACTGAGCCCACATTGATGGATCCCATGTCCAGGTCCCCGAAGTGTCGTTGCAGCCATCTTCACATCGTGCCACGCCGGCACGCTGAGCCTGCGCAACGCGGGCCGCTTTTCAGGCGCCCGGAGCTCACGTTCCGCGGCGCCGCCACCAGCGCCACAGCCCGATGGCGTTCACGACCGCCCCGATGACCCACGCCGGACGCATGGAGCTGGCGGCCGGGGCGGCGCGGTCGACGACCCGTTGCCAGAGAAGCGCACCGAGCGCACCAGGGCGGGCGCGGGTCGCCAGCACGTTCACGTCGTGTCCGAGCCGGTGGCGCTGCAGTTCAAGCTCGAGGCGGAGCACCCGCCGTCGCTCCGCCAGCAGGGCGGCGCGTGACAGTCCGCGACTCATGCCGGCCCCCCGGCACGAAGCGCGGCCTGGTCCCGCCGAAGCGCCTCGATGCTCTCCGCGAACATCGGCGTGCGGCGCGACACCATGCGATGCCATTGCCATGCGCAGAGCAATGCGCCGCCGAAGTACAGCGCGGTCACGATGCCGGCCGCGGCCAATCGGTGCTCCGGGGAACAGAGGAACACCGCCCAGGCGCCTGCGAGCAGGGCCCCCACGAAGGCGAGAAACAGGGTGCACGCCGCCAACAGCAGCTGCTGTGCAAGGCGCAACCGCTCTTCCTCCACCTCGACGGTGACGAGCTCGAGGCGCGCTCGCCCCATGTCGACGAGCGTGGCGAGCACCTGTCGCGCGGCATGGGGCAGCCCGTCGGCGGCAAGAGGCTCGGACATCAGCGGCGCGCTGCCAGGAAACCGATCAACAGCCCGGCCGCGGCAGCCAGGCCCATCGCACCGTAGGGATTGGCATGCACAGCGTGGTCGGTGGCGCGCACCGCCTGCCGTGCCTTGTAGGCAGCGCTGTCCTCGAGCGCTTCGAGCTGACTGCGCATTTCGCGGACCTGGCGCAGAACCTTCTCGCGAACCTCGGCGAACGTCTCGTCGCCGGAGTCGGCAGCCGACTTCAGGAAGTGCTCGGCCTCGCCCACCATGTGGCGCAGGCTCTCGGCCAGTTCGGTCTTGCCGTTGATGCCTTGGGTGTTCATGTTCGTGTCCTCGAAGGTGCGGGCCGCATCAGCGCGGCCTCGGGGCCCATCGTAGGCAAGGCGTTCCGCGACACGTTGACGGGGCTCAAGCGCGATGAGACATGCACGCGTCTGCACCCGATCCAGGCCGGGCGGGGATCAGTGCGACATGAGCAGCGGCACCGGCGAGCGCCACAGCGCGGTTCTGGTGACCCCGCCCGCGATGCGTTCGATCCAGCGCGAGTGTCCGTAGGTGCCCATGACGATCAGGTCCGCGCCCAGATCGTCGGCCGTCTGGAGCATCGCCTCTCCGATGTGCCGCCCCCCCGCCTGCAGGCGGGGATGGGCCGGCACGCCGTGCAGCGACAGCCAGTCGCAGACGTCGGCGAGGCGGGCGGTCAGCCCTTCGGCGGCCTGGGGCGAACCGCTGTGCCACACGCACACCGTCACCGCCTGCGCCCGACGCAACAGTGGCAGGGCGTCAGTCACGGCACGGACGGCGGCCGGGCTGTCGTCCCAACCCACCAGCACCTGGCGACCGACGTGCTCGGCAAGCCCTTGCCCCGGCACGACCAGCGTCGGTCTCGGGTTGTGGGTGAGGATCCGTTCCACGAATTGCATGTCGGCGCGCAAGGTCGGGCTGTCCGGTGCCGGTTGGCTGATGACGACCATGTCGCTGCAGGCGGCCCGGTGAAGCAGCACCGCGCTGATGTCGCCCTCGGACGTGATGGCCCGCGGCTCTGCCACCCCGCGGGAGCGCGCCAGCTTCTGGAATGCCGCAAGCTGTTCTTCGGCCAGCGACAGCGCTTCGGTGCGAGCCGCCTCGGCGGCCTCGATGGCCCAGGCCGCCGAGCCGAGGCTGGACGGCAGGACGGCCCGGCCCGTCGGCGCCAGGCCTTCGAGGGCGCAGCCATGCGCTGCGGCGAGGCGGGCCGCGACCTGCACGCGCACGCTGCATCGGGGGTCGCTGCCGAGCAGCACGAGGATCTGGCGCAGGTTCATGGCGTTGAAGGTGCCTTGAAGAAAGGAATGTTCGGGAAGGGGCGGGTGTCGCGGTTCAGTCGTAACAGCGGAGGCCGGAGCGCATTCTGCAGCCGTTGAGTCGGCGCAACGCTGTCTGCGCCGCGGTCGAACAGACTTCAAGGCAGCGCCCGGGCGACGCGCGCTGCGACCATCCAACATCAGGGGCCCGGGGGGCTGAGGAGATTGTCATGCTGAAAGTGCTGATCACGGTCGACGGATCCGAGCGGAGCCTTCGGGCCATCGACGCCGTGGCGAAATGGTCAATGGCGACAGGGCCGGTTGAGGTGCTGCTAGTCAACGTCGGCGAGCGGCCGTCGTACTACGGTGACTTCCCGCCCTACGATGCGGAGTCGGTCGACTCGCGGCTGCAGACCGCCCAGGATGCACTGCTGGACGCCGCCGAGAAACACGCGCGAGCCGTGGGCCTCAGCCAAGTGACCTCCGAAGGGGCGAGCGGTGCGCCAGCCGCTGAAATCGTGCGCCTGGCCAAGGAGCGGCGCGTGGACCAGATCGCGATGGCCACCCACGGCCGTACCGCCTTGGGCGGCATCTTCCTCGGCTCGGTGGCGCAGCGCGTGGTGCACCTGGTGGATGTGCCGGTGATGCTCGTGAAGTAGCGGCGGGTGGGCGGCACGCCCGGCCCCGACGATGCGGTGGCGTGCACCGTGCGTCCTGCGCGTGCGGACGCCGCCTCGCCTCACCCGTCGATCGGCACGCCGCCAGCAAACCGGCAGGTCCAGTCGTCCCAGAGTTCCTGCTGGGTGGCGGCCATGCCCTGCTGCCAGGCCAGCAAGGCCTGCAGGGGCACCCGCTGGGTCTCGAGAAACACCTGGGTCAGGGCGTTCGACCAGTCCACCATCGCTTGCATGCCGGCTTGGGGTGTCCAGGGAAGTTCAGGGAAGGCGGTGCTCATGGGCGGCTCCTGCTGTCGGGCAAGGGAAACGGATCAACGGCGGCCGCGCCGCGATCACGGGGTGATCGCGACCTTCAGCACGCCGTCGCGCTGGTGGCCGAAGAGGTCGTAGGCGGCCTCGATCTCGTCGAGCCTGAACCGGTGGGTGACCATGGCACCCAGGTCCACGCGGCCGGTCTCGATGACGGACATCAGGCGCCGCATGCGTTCCTTGCCGCCGGGGCACAAGGTGGTGATGATGCGGTGGTCGCCGAGGCCGGCAGCGAAGGCACCCAGGGGGATCGTGAGATCGGTCGAGTAGACGCCGAGGCTTGACAGCGTGCCGCCCGGGCGAAGCACCCGAAGCGCCGCTTCGAACGTCGCCTGGGTGCCGAGTGCTTCGATCGCGACGTCGACGCCGCGCCCCGCGGTCAACCGCATGATCTCGTCCACCGGATCCACGCGGCTTGCGTCGATCACGTGGTCGGCGCCCAGACGGGAGGCGATCTCCAGGCGGCCGGACAGGCGGTCCACGCCGATCACGACGCTTGCGCCGCTCAGCTTGGCGCCGGCGCTGGCGCACAGCCCGATGGGGCCTTGCGCGAACACGGCCACCACGTCGCCGATGCGGATGCCCGCGCTCTCCGCGCCGCTGAAGCCGGTGGACATGATGTCCGGGCACATCAGCACCTGCTCGTCGCTCAGGCCGTCGGGTACAGGCGCGAGGTTCGCCATGGCATCGGGCACGAGGACGTACTCGGCCTGGCAGCCATCGATGGTGTTGCCGAAGCGCCAGCCTCCCATGGCCTTCCAGCCGTGGGGCGTGCCCGCGCCGTCCTGCGAGCAGACACCGCACAGGCAGGCGTTGCTCCAGCCACTGGGCGTGATCGCACCCGCAATGACGCGCTGGCCTTCGGTGTAGCCGGTCACCCCCGAGCCGAGCTTCTCGATGACGCCCACGGGTTCGTGGCCGATGGTGAGTCCGCGGGCCACCGGGTACTCGCCCTTCAGGATGTGGATGTCGGTGCCGCAGATGGTGGTGGTCGTGATCTTGACCAGCGCATCCTGCGGACCGACCTCGGGCACCGGCTTGTCGTCCAGGACGATGCGTCCGGGCTCGACGAACACGGCGGCTTTCATCTTGGCCATGGGAACTCCTTGCGTTCGGGCATACCGGGCAGCTTAGGGCTTGGGTCGTCGTCGCCCTTGCGCAGGCTCAAGCGGATGCGCTGGAGGCGTCGCCAGAATGAATGGGCATCGGAGCCCTTCATGACCGAAACCAGGCGACCGCGATCTCCACGTGACGCCTTGCGCATGGCAGGCGTTCCGCGCGCGACCGAAACCGATGTCATCGGCGTCACGACACGCACGATGGCGAGCAATGAAACGCCCGCAGTCGCCCAGGCGCGACGCATGGTGCAAGCGCTTGCCGATCGGTTGGCCGGGCAGGGGGAGGGCGTGACGATGATCGAGACGCACATCTCATGGATTCTGCTCGCCGCGGCGACCGCCTACAAGATCAAGAAGCCGGTCGCGTTCGCGTTCCTCGACGCGACGCGCTTGGAGGACCGCCGGCACTTCTGCGTGGAGGAGCTGCGCCTGAACCGGCGCCTTGCACAGTCCATCTACCTGGGTGTCAGCCGGATCACCGGCTCGCACGATGATCCGCACATCGACGGCGATGGGCCGGTCATCGATTTCGCCGTGCGCATGCGTCGTTTCCCGCCCGGAGCGCTGTTCTCCGAATGCGCTGCGGCCGGCACCCTGTGGCCCGACGACGTCGACGCGCTGGCTGCCCTGCTGGCGAACTTCCATACCGATGCGCCACGGGCCGACCCGCATGGCGCCTTCGGCCAGCCGCTGCACCGGCGCGACACGGCCTTGGCTGCGCTCGACGGTGTCGCGAGCCGCATGGCCTCGCGGGGGCCCGCCCTCGGCCGGCTGCACGCCTGGTTGCAGGTCGAGGCGGCGCGCCTCGCGCCCTTCTGGCAGCAGCGGGCCGACTCGGGCTTCGTGCGCGAGGTGCACGGCGACCTCCACCTGGCGAACCTGCTGCGTCTGGGCGACGACGTGTGCGCCTTCGACGGCATCGACTTCGAGCCGTCCTTGCGCTGGATCGACATCGCCGACGATGCCGCATTCGCGATGATGGACCTGATCGCCCACCGCCAGCGGCCCCTGGCGTTTCGCTTCCTCAATGCCTGGCTCGACGCCTGCGGCGACCACGAGGGTCTGCCGTTGTGGCGCTTCGCGCTGGTGAGTCGCGCTCTGGTGCGTGCGCATGTCGGCCTCATCCGGGAGGCGGCGGCGGGAACCTGCGCGCCGAGTCCCTCGGCCTATCTGGACCTCGCGGTGTACCTGGCCCTCGGCCCGCGCGATCCGCGCTTGCTGATCACCCACGGCCTGCCGGGCTCCGGCAAGAGCGTCGCCGCACTTGCGCTGGTCGAAGCGGCTGAAGGCATTCGACTGCGCTCGGATGTGCTGCGCAGCGGCGAGGTCGGCCGCCGCGACTATTCACGGGCGGGCAAGCAGCGCGCGTACGAGCGGCTCGCGACGCTTGCAGGCCTGTCACTCGACGCTGGCTGGCCCACGGTCGCCGATGCCGCGTTCCTTCGGCACGAAGACCGTGCGCGTTTCGCGGCCCTGGCGGCTGAGCGTCACCTGCCGTTCACCATTCTCGACTGCCGTGCGCCGCTGGCACTGCTGCAGGCGCGTGTGGCCGCACGGGCGGCGCAGGGCGCCGACCCGTCCGAGGCCGACGAACAGGTGCTCGACCGCCTCATCGCGACACGGTCACCCCTCACGCCCCTTGAGCTTCGGCGCTGTCTGGTGCACGATGCCACCGAGTCCCGCCCGCTGTCGTCCATCGCGGCGGCGTGGCTGGCCCATTCGGCAGGCTGATCGGCGACCCGCCCGTTGCCCTGCTCGTGCCGACCCCGGCACCCGCTGTCCGGAAAGCCACGCCCGGCCACCCACGCGGCCGATCCGTCAATCCCGGGCGTCGGTGCCGCGTTTGTGCTGGATCAAACCGCAGAGGCGCACCCGACACGCCGGAGCGCTAGCATCGGGTCACCGCCACGAAGATCGCCCCATGACCGACTCTCTCGAAGTGCTGATCGTCGATGATCACGCCATCGTCCGGGAAGGACTGGCCCGCATCCTGCTGGCCTGCGGCCATCCCTGGCGGGTCTCGGAGGCGGCGACCGGCTTCCAGGCCCTGGACCGGGTTCGCGCCGGCGGTGTCGACGTCGTCATCGTCGACATGTCGATGCCCGGCATGAGCGGGCTCGAGCTCATCCACCGCCTGCACGCTGACCACACCGACGTTGCCGTGCTCGTGCTGAGCATGCACGCCGAGGAACAGTACGCCCTGCGGGCATTCAGGGCCGGGGCGAACGGCTACCTCACCAAGGACCGCGCCGGCATCGAGCTGGTGGCGGCGGTTTGCAAGGTGGCCGGTGGCGGCGCCTACGTCACGGCCTCGCTGGCCGAACAGATGGTGCTCGGCATGCACGGCGGCGCGTCCGCTCCCCCGGGCCCGGAACAACTGAGCGACCGCGAGTTCGAGGTGCTGCGGCGCATCGTCGCCGGGCAGCCGCCGGGGGAGATCGCCGAGGAACTGCACCTGTCGGTCAAGACGGTCAGCACGCACAAGCGGCGCATCCTCGACAAGCTCGGCTTGAACTCCACTGCTGCGCTCATCCGCTACGGCATGGAGCACGGCATTCCGGTCAACTGACCCGCAGCGTTGCGATGGCGCCTCAATGGGTGCGCGCGTACTGGGCGACCCAGTCGCGTGCGCTCTCGAACTCAAGTGCCTTGTCGAAGTAGGCCTTGACGCCCGCCTGCAGGTAGGCCTCGCGCATCGCCTGCCAGGTGAAGTTCGACAGGGCGATGACCTGCGTCTCGCCATGCTCGCGCATCACGTGCTTCACCACGGTGAGGCCCTTGCCGCCGTGCTCAAGTTCCACGTCGAGCACGATCACGTCGGGCCGCAAGGCCTCGACCTGCGCGATGGCCGCCTCCACGTTGGCCGCAGTCCCGACGACATCGACCCCGGGCAGTCCGGCGAGCATCGCCACCACGCGGTGCTGGATCAGCGGAGAGTCATCGACGACCAGCACTCTTGTGGCACACACGGGGCCTCCTTGTTGGGCTCAATGGTGCCCGCCCAGCACCGGTTCGCATTGCGTGTTCTCAACGACTGAGCTGTCGGTGCGCGCCACCTGGGCCGGAAGCGCCGCCTCGACGCGTGTGCCGCCGTCCGGCCTGGTATGAACCAGGAGCGAGCCGCCGAAGCCGCGCACCCGCTCGTGCATGCCGATGAGGCCGAAGGACCCGAGCTTGCGGCGTTCGTCGGAGGCGATGCCCCGACCGTCGTCATCCACCCGCAGGGTGAGACCGACGGGGTCGGCTGCAAGCGTGATCGTCGCGTGCCGGGCGCCCGAGTGCTTCGCGATGTTGTTGAGGGCTTCCTGGGCCACGCGGTACAGGCAGGTGGCGACCTCGGACGATCCGGTCACCTCGGGGTCTTCGGTGCCACTGGTGGCAAATCGGCACTCGATGCCGCTGCGTCGGCCGAACTCGCTGGCCAGGTTGTGCAGCGCCGGCACCAGACCCAGGTCGTCGAGGATCTGCGGCCGCAGGTCGTTGATGATGCGGCGCGTGGAAGCGATGGCGGTATCGGCGAGGACGCGGGCGGAATCGAGCAGTGCAGGCACCTGCGCGGGGCTCGGGCCCAACCGATCCGTGGCCGCCGCCAGATCCATCTTGATGGCGGCCATGGTCTGCTGCAGGTCGTCGTGCAGCTCGCGTGCGATGCGGCGACGCTCGTTTTCCGCGATCTGGCCCTGGGCCGCGACCAACCGCTGGAGATCGGCGTGGGAGGTGGCCAGCTCCCGTTGCATCCGGCGCAGGTCGGTCACGTCGCGCAGGACCACCACGATCGCGAGCGAGCCTTGGTCATCGATCACGGTGGCCGTGGACAGCACGGTGCGAGATGTCCCGTCGAATCGCAGGACCTGCAGCTCCACCGTCGACGTGGCCGGCACGCCCGACAAGAGGTCGTCGATGCGCGAGCGAACGAGTGGGCGCGAGTCCGGGTGCATGAGCTGCAAGGTCGATGTGCCGAGGATCTGCGACTCGTCGGCCCCGAACAGGCGCGCGCCGCCCGGGTTCACGTAGCTGATGCGGCCGACCGCCTGGACGATCACCGCGTCGGGAAGCACCGCCAGCACCTTGCGCAGCCGTGCTTCGCTCTGACGCAGCTCCACCTCGGCACGGCGGCGGTCGGTGATGTCGCGCAACACCACGGTGCAGGCGTCGTCCCCGCCGGAGCAGGAGAAGGTGGCGTCGGCCGGGAAGGTGCTTCCATCATGGCGGCGGGCGTTGACGGTCGCGATGCGCCGCACCGGGTCGGCGCCCGCCGCGGCGATCTCCTCCGGACCGGGCGGATCGAGCAGGTGCGGCTCATCCCCGTGGCGCGGGATCCACAGGGTGACGGGGGTACCGATCAGCGCCTCGATCGGTACCCCGAAGGCGGCCGCGGCCGACGGGTTGGCCATCGCGATGCTGCGCGAGGCATCCACGGTCAGGATGGATTCAGGTACCGATTCGAAGACGCTGCGCATGTTGCGCTCGCTGAGTTCGAGCGCACGCGAGGCCTGCCGCAACGCCTCGGTTCGCTCGTCGACGCGCTGCTCCAGCACGTGGGTCGCTTCCTGTTCGGCCTGCGCCATGCGCTGGCGGTGGCGCAGCTCGCGGTACATGAAGATCTGGATCATCCCCAGGGTCACGGCGAGTGCAAGCCCGAGGACGGCGCCGACCGCCTGATTGGTGCGAACGCTTGCGTCGCTGGCGGTTCGCTGCTCCGCCAGGCGCGCTTGCACCTTGGCCGTCATGGTGGCCATGTGGGCCTGCAGGGCGTCCATCTGTGCCCGGCCCGCACCGGAGCGAAGCAGGGCGAGCGCCCCGAGGTTATCCTCGCCGGAGAGCCCGACAAGGCGCGCCATGTGGAGGCGCTTGCGATCCGCCAGCGCCCGGAGGCGGGAGAAGTCTTCGCTCCGGCCGACCTGTCGCGCCAAGGTGTCCATCGCCGGCTCGTAGCGTTCGATGGCGGTCAGGTAGGGCGCCAGGTAGTCGATGTCGCCCGTGAGCAGGAAGCCGCGGGCGCCGGTCTCCATCTCCAGCAAGGACCGGTTGACGGCAGCAAGTGCCGCCATGACGCGGTGGCCCTGCTCGACGCTGGCAACGTTGGCCCGCAGCTGCGCGGTCGAGCGCAGGTTCAGGATACTGAAGGCGCCCAGGACGAGCAGGGTGAGGCTCCAGGCAAAGAGGTACTTGCGGTCGAAGCTGAAGGCCATGCCGGTCTTTCGGGTTCCGGTGTATCGGGGCCTCGCGGACGGGCTGGGGCCTGCGGGCGGCGGGCGAGGGGAACTCAGGCCGGGCTGGTGGCGGCATCCTCGATGTCGCGCATCACCAGCACCGGCACGCTGCTGCGCCGCACGACCTGCTCCGCATCGCTGCCGAGCACGGCGTGCTGCCAGCCGCGGCGGCCATGGGTGCCCATGGCGATCAGGTCGCAGGGCAGGGCGCCGGCCTGGGCGAGGATGGCGTCGGCTGTCGACTCGCTGCCCGCCTCGCGGACCACCGTGTCGGCTTCCACCCCGGCTGCGAGCGCGGTCGCCGCCGCGTCGTCAAGAAGGGCCTGGGCCCGGGCGCGTGACAGGTCGCGCGAATGGGCGTGCGCCGACACGGGTGCCTGGCCGAGCAAGGCCGGATAGGCGTCCGCCACGTGAAGCAGGACCAGCCGGGCACCCAGCGGGCGGGCGAGGCGGATGGCTTCGAGCAGGCCCCGCCGGGAAGGGGCGCTGCCGTCGAACGGCACGAGGATGCGTTGGTACATGGAAGTGGGCTTTCGGAAGTCCGTTCCATTCTCGGCGCCGCCCTGGAGAATCGGTTGATGCGGGTCAACCCGTGGCCGGGCGGCCGAAACGGAAACGCCCTGCGCCAGCGCAAGACCCCGACGCCGAGATGCCGCTAACGTACCGGCTTTTCCCGATCAGGAGTTCGTCCGATGACCACGGTGGTGTCCCCGCAATCGACCTCGGTGTCCAGCTTGCCCGCTCAGCTGATCAGCCAGGAAGTGCTGCTCGAGAAATACGCCAAGGGTGGCGAACGCAGCGTCGAGGATGTGCGGCGCCGCGTCGCCCGCGCCCTGGCCGAGGCCGAGGCGCCTGCGTTGCGCGAGATCTGGGAAGGCCGCTTCCTGGAAGCGCTGTCGAACGGCTTCGTGCCGGCGGGTCGCATCAACTCGGCGGCGGGTACGGCGCTTACCGCCACCCTGATCAACTGCTTCGTCCAGCCCGTGGGGGATGCCATCGCCGAGGCCGACGAGGGCCACCCCGGCATCTACACCGCCTTGACCGAAGCGGCGGAGACGATGCGGCGAGGGGGTGGCGTGGGCTACGACTTCTCCCGCATCCGGCCGCGCGGCGCCTGGGTGGGAAGCACCCAGTCGAGCGCCTCGGGCCCGGTGTCGTACATGCGGGTCTTCGACCGGTCCTGCGAGACGGTGGAATCGGCGGGCGCCCGGCGCGGTGCGCAGATGGGTGTGCTGCGCTGCGACCACCCGGACATCGAGGAGTTCATCCACGCCAAGGACCGCGGCGACCTGACGAACTTCAACATCTCGGTCGGCCTGACGGACATCTTCATGAAGGCGGTGCAGGACGACGGGCAGGTGGAGCTGGTGCACCGCGCGGAGCCCGGCCCGGCCCAGCGCGCCGAAGGGGCTCGCCAGCGCGAGGACGGCCAGTGGGTCTATCGCACGCTGCCGGCGCGTGAACTCTGGGAGCAGATCATGCGCTCTACGTACGACCATGCCGAGCCCGGCGTGCTGTTCCTCGATCGCATCAACATCGACAACAACCTGTCGTACTGCGAGACGATCGCGGCCACCAATCCGTGTGGAGAGCAGCCGCTGCCCGCCTATGGCTGCTGCTGCCTGGGCTCGATCGACCTCACCCGATTCGTCCTCGACCCCTTTGCCGCCAACGCCCGCTTCGACAAGGACGGCTTCTCGCGCCTGGTGCAGGTGGCGGTTCGCATGCTCGACAACGTGCTCGACATCACCTTCTGGCCGCTCGAGCAGCAGGCCGCCGAAGCCAGCAACAAGCGGCGGGTGGGTCTGGGCTTCACCGGCCTCGGTGACGCGCTCGCCATGCTCAACCTGCGCTACGACACGGCGCCGGCCCGCGCGGCGGCGCGCGACATCGCCGAACTCATGCGTGACACCGCGTACGAGGCCTCGGTTGACCTGGCGGCAGAACGTGGCGCCTTCCCGCTCTTCAACGCCGACCTCTACCTGCGCCGCAACACCTTCGCCTCTCGTCTGCCCGCCCGGCTGAAGGAGCGCATCCGCACCGAGGGCCTGCGCAACTCGCACCTGCTGTCCATCGCCCCCACCGGCACCATCAGCCTCGCCTTCGCCGACAACGCGAGCAACGGCATCGAGCCGCCGTTTTCCTGGACCTACACGCGCAAGAAGCGCATGCCGGACGGCAGCACCAAGGAGTACGCCGTCGAGGACCACGCATGGCGGCTGTTCCGTCACCTGCATGGCGACGACGCCCCACTGCCGCCGGCCTTCGTCACTGCGCTGGAGATGTCCGCGCAGGCGCACGCCGAGATGGTGGCCGCCGTCGCGCCCTTCGTCGACACGGCCATCTCCAAGACGGTGAACGTGCCCGCCGACTACCCGTACGCCGACTTCCAGGACCTGTACATGCAGGCCTGGAAGGCCGGCCTGAAGGGCCTGGCCACCTACCGCCCGAACTCGGTGCTGGGCTCGGTCCTGAGCGTCGAACCGGTCGCGGCCACCCCCGCGCCCGCGCCGGTCGCCCATGCCGTCTCGGCCAACCATCGGCTGGAGCTCGACCGCATGCCCAAGCCCGTGCTGGCCTCGCTGCGCTGGCCGGGCCGGCCCGCGTTGCCGGCCGGCAACCCCGCCTGGACCTACATGGTCCGCCATCCCTTCGGCGAGTTCGCCCTCTTCATCGGCGAACTGCCGGACGGCGAGCGCGCCGCCCCGTTCGAGGTGTGGGTGAACGGTGCCGAGCAGCCGCGCGGCCTGGGAGCCCTGGCCAAGACCCTCTCCATGGACCTGCGCGTGCGCGACACCGCCTGGGTGCGCCTGAAGCTCGACGCACTGGCCACGGTGCAGGAGGAGCGTGCCTTCGAGATGCCGTTCCCGCCATACGGCGAACCGCGCCGCTTTCCGGGCGTGGTGGCCGCCACGGCGGCCGTGATTCGCTGGCGCTGCGAACGGCTGGGCCTGTGGTCCGACGACGCGGCGGGCCAGACCACACCGGTGATCGACGCCATGTTCAGCCGCGACGAGCCCAAGACCGGGCCCAACGGAACCCTGGCCTGGTCGGCAGACGTGCACAACCCGGCGAGCGACGAATCATTCACCTTGACCCTCAAGGAAGTGATGTTGCCGGACGGGCAGGGCGGCACCATCACGCGGCCCTGCACCGTGGGCCTGTCGGGCAACTATCCGCGCGCGATGGACGGCCTCGCCCGCCTGCTGTCGCTCGACATGCGGGTGCTCGACCCGGCCTGGATCGGCATGAAGCTGCGCAAGCTGCTCAACTACGCCGAGCCCCTCGGCCACTTCATGGCCTTCGTGCCGGGCCTGCCGGCCGGGCAGCAACGCCAGCAGATCTGGCCGTCGACGGTCGCGTACGTCGCGCGGCTCATCATCCACCGCTACGCCATGCTGGGCGTGCTCGACGAGCAGGGCTACCCGCTGCGCGAGATGGGCATCCTGCAAGGGCCGGAGCGCCGCGGCGAACCGGTGGTGGCCGTGTCCACCGCACCGATGGCCGGCCAGCGCTGCCCCGAGTGCGGCAACGACACCGTCATCCACAAGGACGGCTGCGACTTCTGCACGTCTTGCGGGCACATCGGCAGCTGCGGGTGAGTCGTGCTCACCGCCTGCGCCGTTCCAGCGGGCTGGACGGCGCGGGCCTGCGTCGCTATTGCGTTGCCTTGCCATCGCGGCCAGACAACGCATTCGGCCGGCAAGAGACCTTGACGTGGATCAGAGACAACTCCGGCTGCGACGTCTAGAGTGAGCCCGGTTGCACCCGGGCGCAGGCTTCTTCCGACGCTGGCCCACCTAGGAGATTCTCTTGATTCCATTCGACCTGAAGGACCTGCTGGCCACGAGCGGGTTGTCGCCGCTGCGGCTTTCCGACCGCACGCTGCTGCCCATCGTCCAGGGCGGCATGGGCATCGGCGTGTCGGGGCACCGGCTGGCGGGCAGCGTGGCGGCCCAGGGCGGTGTCGGCACGTTGAGCTCGGTGGACCTTCGTCGCAGCCACCCCGACCTGATGGAGCGCACACGCGGCCTCGGTTTCGGTCAGGCCGCCAAGGACGCCATCAACCTGGCCAACCTCGAAGCGCTCTCGCGCGAGGTCGTGCTGGCCCGCAAGCTGGCGGGTGACTTCGGCCTCGTGGCCATGAACGTCATGCGCGCGGTGAGCGACTACGCCGCGCAGGTGGGCCGCGCCCTCGAGGCGGGCATCGACGCCATCGTGGTGGGCGCCGGCCTGCCGCTCGACCTGCCGGACCTGGCGGCCGACTACCGCAAGGTGCTGCTCATTCCCATCCTCTCCGATGCCCGCGGCGTGCAGCTCGTGCTGCGCAAGTGGGAGCGCAAGAAGCGCGTGCCGGATGCGGTTGTCATCGAACATCCGGGGATGGCCGGCGGCCACCTCGGGGCGGCCAAGGTGGCCGACGTCCACGACCCGCGCTTCAACTTCGAGCATGTCATTCCCGAGACCCGCGAGGTGCTGCGTGCCGCCGGCATCGAGAACACGCCCATCATTGCCGCGGGCGGCATCCGCTCCATCGACGACATCCGTCGCGTGCAGGCGCTGGGCGCCTCGGGCGTGCAGCTCGGCACGCCGTTCGCGGTGACCGAGGAGTGCGATGCGGACCCCGGTTTCAAGAAAGTGCTCGCCGAGGCCCGCGAGGAGGACAAGGTCGAGTTCACCAGCGTGGCCGGCCTGCCCGCGCGTGCGGTGAACACGCCGTGGCTGAAGGCCTACCTCAAGGCCGAGCCGCGCCTGCAGGCGGTGGCGCACGAGAAGGCCCGCTGCACCAAGGCCTTCGACTGCCTCGCCCAGTGCGGGCTGCGCGACGGCAAGGTGGGATGGGGACAATTCTGCATCGACCAGCAGCTCGCGTCGGCCCTGCATGGCGACCTCAAGGGCGGCCTGTTCTTCTCCGGACGCGGTGCCTTGCCCTTCGGCGACCAGATCCGCAGCGTGCGTGAGCTGATGATTCGCCTGCTCGGCGGCGATGCCCCGGTGCGCGCCTGACGCGATCGACCGGCGCGCTCGCTGGCACCCTCGCTGGCTGATGGCCGCGCCGCACCGGCTCGGCTTCGCCGGCGGTGCGTTGTGGCTGGGACTGGCGGGCGCCTGGTGGGCCGGCGTCCTGCTGGCCGCCTCGTCGGGGCTGTCGGTGCCATGGGCCGTGCCGCCGAGCCTTTCTCATGCGCTGCTGATGGGCTTCGCCAGCGCGCCGCTCTTCATCTCCGGATTTCTGTTCACGGCCGGACCCCGCTGGCTGGGACTCGACGGCCCGACCGCACAGGTGCTGCTCGCGCCCGTCGTGATGCAGGTCACCGGGTGGGGGGCCTTCGTCGCAGGCGCGCATCTGGACGCGAGACTGGCCGGCTTCGGCCTCGCCGCCGTGGCGGCTGGCTGGGGACTGGCCACGCTGCGCTTCGGCGCCCTGGTGCGGCGCAGCGGGCGGCCGGACCGCCTTCATCCCGCGCTGCTCTGCGCCGGGTGTGCAGCCGGCGCGCTGGGCCTCGCCCTGGCGGCGGGGGCGGTCGGGTCCGGGCGGTTCAACTTGCTGCGCCCGCTGGTGCACTGTCTGCTCTGGGGCAGCGTCGCCCAGGTCTTCGTTGTGGCCCTGCATCGCATGATCCCGGCCTTCGGCGGCGCCGGCCTTCCCGGTGAAGCGCCGTGGGCCGGCAAACCGGGGCTCATCGTGCTGGTCAGTGTCACCACCCTCGAGGCGGCGCTCGCTGCCGCCCAGGCGGCTGGCCTGCCGTTGCCGCGGCCCTTGCTGTGGGCCGCTGTTGCCATCGAGGGGGTTGGCACCGTGCTGCTCGGAGCCATCGTCGGACGGTGGCTCATCACCGGGCGCTGGTCAATCCGCCTGCTGGCCATGCTGCACATCGGATTCGCCTGGCTGGCACTGGCCTTGGCCCTGTCGGCCGCCGCCCATGCCGCCCAGGCGCTGGGCGGGTCGGGCCTCGGACTGGCCCCGCTGCACGCGCTGGGCGCGGGCTTCGTCGGCAGTGTGATGTTCGCCATGGTGGGGCGGGTGTCGGCGGGCCACGGCGGGCGCGTGGTGGCAGCGGACAACTGGCTGTGGCGGCTCTTCCTCGTGCTGCAGGTGGCGGCGCTGCTGCGGCTGGTGAGCGCACTGTGGGTGGGCCTGCAGCCGGCGATCGCACCCTGGGCCGCGGCGGCCTGGGGAGTGGCCGTGCTGGGTTGGGCCGGCCGCTACCTACAGTGGTACGGCACGCCGCGGCCGGACGGTCGCCCGGGCTGAAGCCGGTGTGTTGGAGGACGCGAGGCCGCACCGGGCCCGCAGTTCCGCCAATGCTTGACTCACCGCAAGGCGGAAAAAGGGCGGTCCGGCGAATCATCGGCGATGGCCTCCATCTCCCCCCCTGAACTGGTTTGCCCTGCAGGTTCCCTGCGGGCCCTCAAGCTGGCCGTGGACGCTGGCGCCGACGCCGTCTACCTCGGCCTGCGCAACGCCACCAACGCCCGCAACTTCGCCGGGCTCAACTTCGACGACGGGTCGCTGCGCGAAGGCGTCGCCTACGCGCGGGCCCGTGGCCGCAAGGTGCTGCTCGCCCTCAATACCTACGCACGCGCCAACAACCCGCAAGCCTGGCATGCCGCCGTGGACTCCGCGGCTGCCGCCGACGTGGATGCTTTGATCGTCGCCGACATTGCCATGATGGCCTACGCCCGTGAGCGGCATCCGCAGCTGCGGTTGCACCTGTCCGTCCAGGCGTCGGCCACCACGGCCGAGGCGATCGACTTCTACCAGCGCCACTACGGCATCCAGCGAGCCGTTCTCCCGCGCGTGCTGACCCTGTCCCAGGTGGGCCAGGTGCTGCGCCAGACCGGTGTGGAGATCGAGGTGTTCGGCTTCGGCAGCCTGTGCGTGATGGTCGAGGGGCGCTGCGCGCTGTCGTCCTTCGCCACCGGCCAGTCACCCAACAACGCCGGCGTCTGTTCACCGCCGTCCGCCGTGCGCTGGCAGGACCGCGACGGCGCGGTGGAAGCACGCCTGAACGGCTGGTTGATCGACCGCTACGAACCCGATGAACCGCGGGGCTACCCGACGCTGTGCAAGGGTCGCTTCGAGGTGGAGGGCAGCACCGACTACGCCATCGAGGAGCCCACCAGCCTCAACACCCTCGCCATCCTCCCGGACCTGATGCGCATGGGCGTTCGCGCCATCAAGATCGAGGGCCGTCAGCGCAGCCCCGCCTATGTCGAGCAGGTGACGCGCGTGTGGCGCCAGGCCATCGACGCCGCCGCCGCCGCACCAGACCGCTTCCGCGTCGAGCCGAGCTGGACCGCGGCGCTGGGTCACCTGGCCGAAGGACAGCAACACACCCTGGGGGCCTACGAACGGCCATGGCAATGAACGACAACGACCGCTTTGCAATCACGATCGGTCCGGTGCTCTACCACTGGAACCGGCAGACGCTGATGGACTTCTACGCCGAGATGGCCGACAGCGTGGCCGACACGCTTGTGCTCGGCGAGGTGGTGTGCTCGCGCCGGCACGAACTGAAGACGAGCGATTGGCTTGCCCTCGCGAAGGACCTGGCGGCCACCGGCAAGGAAGTGGTGCTCGGCACTCAGGTGCTGGTGGAGTCGGCCGCCGACGTGCGGACGCTGCGCCGTCTGGTCGAGGAGGGCGAACTGCTGGTGGAGGCGGGCGACCTGTCGGCCGTGTCGGTGCTGACCGAGACGGGCGCGCCCTTCGTCATCGGGCCGCATCTCAACGTCTACAGCCGGCCTGGCCTCACCGAGTACATCCGCCACGGCGGCATGCGCTGGGTGGCACCGGTCGAACTGGGGCTCGACGAAGTGGCGCGTATCCACGCTGGCGAGCCGACGGTGCCGACCGAGGTCTTCGCCCAGGGGCGCATGCCGCTGGCCTTCTCGGCCCGCTGTTTTACCGCACGCCACCATCGCCTGACGAAAGACCAGTGCGCCTTCCGCTGCGGCGAGGACCCGGACGGGCTCCTGCTCAGCACCTCGGATGGCGCCCCGTTCCTTGTGCTCAACGGCATCCAGACGCAGTCGGCGGCCCAGCAGTGCCTGATCGGCGAGGGCGAGGCCTTGCGTCGCGCGGGCGTCTCGCGCGTGCGCCTGTCGCCGTCATCGCGGGGCTTCGGCCAGGTGGTGGCGGCCTATGACGACGTGCTGAACCACGGCGGTGACCTGGACGCCGCCTTGCGCATGTTGCAGGGTCTTTCACTGCCAGGCGGTCCGGTGGACGGGTTCGCGCATGGACAGGCCGGCATGGCCTGGTCGCGCGCATGATGCCCGCCCTGCCCATGTGGGGTGACATCGCTGCCCGCGTTCGCCCGGTGTTGCAACGCCTGCCGATGCAGCCGCCCGGCCTGGCACTCGCCGCCCTGTTGAACCGGTTCCTGCGCCCCAAGCTGCCGGCGGACGCCGCGGAGGCGCTCTCGAACCGGACGGTGCAGATCGACGTCTCGGACCTCGGGCTCGTGCTGCGGCTGCGCCTGGGCGCCCACGGCTTCGGCCTGGCTGCCACAGGTGAACCGGTCGCGCTGCGCATTGCTGCGAGCGCGCCGGTGTTCCTGCGGCTGTTGCGTGGCGAGGACGATGCCGACCGGCTTTTCTTCGAGCGCATGATGGTGATGGAAGGGGACACCGAGTTCGGCCTCATCCTGAAGAACACCCTCGATGCCATCGGGCCGCTCTGGCACGCGCCGCAGCGGCACTGATGCCCTGGCGTGCGGTATGTCCCGACTCCGGGCCGCACGGGCGCCGGTGCTCGGGTGTTTGCGGCGCGTCAAACCCCTGTTGGTCGAAGAATGCGGAAATGGGCGGGCCATGAAACTGCCTGACTACTACGACGACGTGCCGCGCCTGCGCGTGCGCGACCCCCTCGCCCTGGCCCTCGGGGCTGCCGAGGACGGCATCCTCGAGTATGGCTATGGCGACGCGGTGCGCCTGGCCGGGCACTCCTGCCCCACGGTGGCCGGAGCCTATTGGCTGACCTGGCTTGCGCTCGAGCACCTGTACCCGGATTCACTTCCGGAACGGGGCGGTATCACCGTCGAGTTCCGCGACAACGAGGCGGACGGGAGCACCGGCGTGGCCGCCTGTGTCATCCAGATGCTCACCGGTGCCGCGGGGCCGGGCGGGTTCAAGGGGCTGGGCGGACGCTTCTCCCGGGCCTGGCTCCAGCGCTACACGCCGGACCTCCCGCTCAGCTTTCGCTTCACCCGCGTGGACGCCGGTGCCGCCGTCGACGTCGCGGCCGACCTGCAGATCCTGCCGGCGGACCCGTTGCTCAACGGCCTCATCAAGCGCTGCAGTCGCGGCGAGACGGACCCGGCCCTGCTTGCGGAGCTCGGCGAGCGCTGGCAGGCGCGGGTTCGCCACCTGCTGATCGACCTGGCCCGCGAGCCCGGCGTGTTCCTGCTGCGGCCCGTCGAGCGGCGACGCGCATGGCTCGTCCCCCGATCGCAGATGCTGCCCGTTGCCGATCGACGCGACGCTTGAACCGCCCGCCCATGGCGCACGCCGGGAACACCCTCCCACTCGTGTACTCCTGCTCCGGCTGCTCCAGCGCCGCGCAGCTGGCCAACCACCTGGCCGTCCGGCTGGACCGGGACAAGCACGCCGAGATGTCCTGCATCGCCGGCGTCGGTGGCAACGTGCGCAGCCTGGTGCGCCGCGCGCAGGAAGCCGCGGCCGCCGGGCGGCGGATCATCGCCATCGATGGCTGCATCCTGGCTTGTGCGCGCAGTTGCCTCGCCGAACGCGGCGTGACCCCGACCGACCACGTGCTGCTGGCCGAATCCGGGGTCTCGAAGAAGTACCACACCGACTTCGACCCGGCAGAGGCGGACCGCGTGTACGGCGAACTGAACGAGCGGCTCTCGCGGCCGCCGGCCTCTGACCCTGTCTGACCGGGCTGACCCGGCGACGAATCTCGTTGCCGCTCTCAGCTGGCGAAGACGCCGGCCGGGCTCTTCGTGATGGCGACCGACACCATGTAGCCGAACGTCAGGAGTGCCGCGACCCAGGCAGTGGCGCGTGTGCGCAGCGGGAACGACTGGCGCAGCGCCACGATGCCCAAGCCGATGTACACCATCAGCGCTGTCAGCTTGGCGAGCAGCCAGGGCGCGTTGACCGGGTCGAGGCGCAGCGTGAAGGCCAGCGTCAGTGCGGACAGGAGCAGCACCGAGTCCACGAGGTGGGGCACGCTGCGCGCTGCGCGGCCGCGCACCCACGCCGCTCCGGCCAGGGAGCCCGCGCCCCGTGCCACGAAGCCACAGAAGGACAGCGCGACGGCCGTCTGGTGAATCAGCTTGAGGGTGAAATAGTCCATGAGTCAGCCCGGCAGTCCATCGACGCGCGGGCGGGAAAGAATGGGCCAGTAGGATACGGTGTAGAGGGCGAAGGCGGCTGACCACAGCGCGGCCGAGCCGATGATGGCCTCGAGCAGCCATGCCGGAGCGGCCAGGGGCACGGCCACGCGCACGACGGCGGCTGCGGCCACGAGGCCGTAGCACACCACTTCGCTGTGGCTGGCCCGCAGGAGCCGGCCGGTGTGGCCGCGGGCCGTCCGCGTCATCATGCCGATCACCAGGCCGCCGATGCCGCCCACGGTCAGCGCATGGGTGGCGGCGGACGAGGTGCCCCAACCCAGCTCGGCCGCACCGCGCAGCACGAAGTACAGGACGATCCAGGCGTAGGCGAGGTGCAGCACCCACACGAGCGGCGTGCGCAGCGTGGTCCAGGGGCGCCACAGGACGAGGCGCGTGCCGTGCGCCAGCGCGCAGACCGCGAGCAGCAGGGCCAGGGGCATGCCGCGCAGCTGCAGCACATCGGCGGCGAGCAGCGCCAGCGCGGAACCGAGCGCCACCTTCTCCACGAGGGGCTGGCGAATGGCGCCTGCACCGGGGACGCCGTTGTTGGTGAACATCGGAATCACCCGCCCACCCATCACCGCCATGATGAAGAGCACCACGTCGAGGGCGATCTGGATGCCGACCCAGCCGGGCAGCGAGAGCACACCGAGGTGCGCGAGGTGCATGCCGAGCGCGGCGATCCCCATCAGGGCCAACAGTGCGATGAAGAAGTAGTTCCGCTTGTTGCGGGCCGCGATGAAGGGAACGGCGAGTGCCACGGCCGAAACCACGGGAAAGGCGACGTTCACGGCGGCCGCCGCCCAGGCGAAGGGCGTCAGCACCAGGATGCGCCCGGCAATCCACAGGGAGACGAGCAGGGCGAGCGGTGTTCCGGTGGGTGTCGGCCGTCCCGACCAGTTCTTGCCCGCCGTGAAGAGGAAACCGACGATCACCGCCTGGGTGAAACCGAACAGCATCTCGTGCGCGTGCCACATCGGTCCCTGCAGGTACGCACCGGCCATCAGGCCTGTGAACTGCAGCGCCCACAAGGCGATCGAGAGCGCGGCGAAGGCGCTGGCGACGAGGTAGAACGGACGAAAGCCAAGGTCGAACAGCGCGAAGTGCTGGCTGCCGGCGGGGGGGCGCGGCTCCTGGATGCGGATGAGCTGGGCCATGATCAAGTCTCCGAAGGCGAAACGTGTGAAGTCGAGCCCGCGCTGCGCCGGTGCGCCAGCGCGGCAGCGGCGACAGTGGCGCCGAACAAGGCCAGCGCCACGGCATTGGCTGCGATGCCCATGGGGCGCAGGCCCGGGTGGATCGTGCCGGCCGCCAGACGCGCCAGCAGGCTCAGGTGAAGCAGCACGAGGGGAAGGTAGAAGAAGGCGCCGTAGCGCAGCCGGATGCCGGCGACGGCGGGCAGGATGACCGGGACGTGGGCCATCATCATGCTCACGATGAAGCCGAGCCCGATGGCGTGCAGGGCGGCATCCCGCTCGGGGCAGCCGAGCGCCGTGCCCACCCATGCGACACCGCCGAGCCCAAGCCACACGTAGCCGCTCAGCAGGCAGACCGCCATGTAGCGGCTGAGCCCCTGGGTGCGCACGGTGCGGCGGGCGATGTCGAAGACCACCAGCCAGATGGCCAGCATGGTGAGCGCCACGCCATACAGCACGCCGCCGAAGGTGCCGGGCGCCGAGGACAGCGCGGCCGCGCCCAGCAGCAGACCGAGGATCGCGTAGAGGGCCGGCGCGGCGGCCGGCCGGCGCGGCATGAGCCGGGTCATCTCCAGCCGCTCGGCCGCGATGGTGAGGATGAGAAAGGCAAACCACCACGGCAGCACGGCTGCCGGTCCGCAGTTGGCGACGTACAGCACGTTGCCGATGCACCAGGCCACCGCCCCGACGAGCAGCAGAACGGTGTGGGCTGCCCGCTGCCGGTGAACGACAAGAACGTTGACCGCGGCGAAGGCCACGGACCCGGCCAGCAGCAGCCAGGCGCCCGCCCAGGGCGCGCCCGCCAGCAGCAGTATGGCGCCCACCGCACAGGCGACGGGGGCCACGAAGGCATCCGGCCGGTGCACTGCAACGGCACGCTCGATGCCGATGACGGTGCCGAGGAAGCCGCAGATCATCAGCGCGGCATGGGAGAGGGTCGCGGCGGCCAGCCAGCTGGCATCCGGTCGACCCAGCACGATGCCCGCCCTGGCGAGGCCACCGGCCACGCCGCTGACCACCAGCAAGGCCACCACGGCCAGGAACGAGAAGCGAATGAGCCGTTTGAGGGCGGACGGCTCGGCGCGGCGCGCGCGTTCCGGGGGCCGACGGTCGGGGTGCATGCTCACCAGCCCATCAGGCGCTTGCCCTGTTCGCTCATGCGCTCAGGCGTCCAGGGCGGCTCCCACACGAGCTCCACCTGGATCAGCAGGCCGGGCGGGATGACCTTGTCGAGCTCGGCCTCGGCCTCGTCGATGATCAGGTCGGCCACCGGGCAGGCGGCCGAGGTCATGGTGATGCAGACATGCGCCCGCTCGGCGGAGACCGTCACGCCGTAGATCAGGCCGACGTCGACGATGCTCATCGCGACTTCGGGGTCGACCACGCGCCGCAGCGCCTGGACGATGGGTTCACGAAGGTCTTCAGGGCCTTCGTAGGGAAAGGGGGTAATGCCGGCGCTCATGGGGCGGCCTTGCGTGCCGCGATGGAAGCCGGCGATTCGAAGAAGAGGGCCTGGACCAGCTGGTCACGGTTGGTGACGAGGTCGGCCAGGGTGTAGTTGTCGAGGACCTTGTAGAACGCGGAGATCGCCTCGGCGAGCACGCCGCGCAGGCGGCACACCGGGGCGATCACGCAATGGCTGGTGCCATCGTCGAAGCACTGGGCCGCGACGACCGCGCCCTCGGTGCGGCGGATCACCTGCCCGACGCAGATCGCGTCGGGCAGGCAGGCGAGGCCGATGCCGCCGCCCTTGCCACGCACCGTGGCCAGCCAACCTTCCTTGCCGAGGAAGTGGACGACCTTCGTGAGGTGGTGTTCAGACACCTCGAAGGCCGTTGCGATCTCGGCGATCGTGGCGCGCCGTTCCGGCCGCGCCGCGAGGAAGATCAGCACCCGCAGGCTGTAGTCCGTGAAGCTCGTGAGTTTCATGATCGGACTCTATACCTGCAGTCAGGCAGCGGCAGCTGCCGTGGCTTCGACCGGCACGCCGGCGGTCGGCCGGCGCAGCAGACGCAGCGCGTACAGCGCGAGGAACACGCTGCCGATGGCGAACACCACGTCACCCGGCACGCGGGCCCAGACGAAGGCTTCCATCACCGCCGAGTGCACGAACTCGGGCGAACGGGCGTACCACAGGCCCTTGGAGACGCTGGCCCAGGCCTGGTAGATGCCGGCGGGCAGCAGTGACATGAACACCATCATGCCGAGGCCGATGTTCAGGCTCCAGTAGGCCGGCTTGAGCAAGTTGTCAGCGTGCTGGCTGCGGTCGTACAGGCCCCGCAGGCAGAAGAGCATCAGGCCGATGCCGAGCATGCCGTACACCCCGAAGAGGGCAGCGTGACCGTGAGCAGCCGTCATGTTCAGGCCTTGCACGTAGTACAGCGAGGCAGGCGGGTTGATCGCGAAGCCGAGCACGCCGGCACCGACGGTGTTCCAGAAGCCCACGGCCACGAAGCAGAGCACCGGCCACTTGTAGGTGGCGAGCCACGGGGTTTCCTTGGACCGGCGATAGGTCTGCAGGGCTTCCAGGCCGATCAGGGTGAGCGGCACCACTTCGAGCGCGGAGAACACGGCACCGACGGCGATGACCGAGGTCGGCGTGCCGGTGAAGTACAGGTGGTGCAGCGTACCCAGGATGCCGCCGAACAGGAAGACGATGGTCTCGGCCACGATGGCGCGGTTGGCGCTCTCCGAGCGAACGAGGCCCAGCCTGGTGAAGATCAGCGCGATCACGGCGGTGGCGAACACCTCGAAGAAGCCTTCCACCCAGAGGTGGACGAGCCACCAGCGCCAGTACTCGACCATCGAGTAGTGCGTCGTCTTGCCCCAGACCAGCGAGGTGGCGTAGAAGCCGCCGATGCAGGTGGCCGACAGGAACACCATGGCGATCAGACCACGGGTCTCCGACTTGGTCTTGAGCGCGGGCCACAGGGCACGGCCGAGGAGGAACACCCAGAACAGCAGGCCCACGAACAGCAGGATCTGCCAGAAGCGGCCCATGCTGGTGAACTCGAGGCCCTGGTTGCCGATCCAGAAGCTGAAGTCGGTGCCGCCGCGTTGCAGCGTGCCGAGCCAGCCGGTGGCGGTGGAGCCGAGGACGATCGCGACGAGTGCGTAGAACAGCAGGTCGACGAGAACCTTCTGGCCCTTGGGCTCACGGCCGGACAGCAACGGTGCGATGTACAGGCCCGTGGCGAGCCAGGCGGTGGCGATCCAGAAGATGCCGATCTGCGTGTGGATGGTGCGGCTGACGACGTACGGCAGCACTTCGGTCATCGGAATGCCGAACATCGCGTCGCCTTCGACGGCGTAGTGGGCGGTGATGATGCCCATGCCGATCTGCAGCAGCATCAGGGCGATGACGATGAAGAAGTACTTGCGCGTGGCCTTCATCGAGGGCGTGGCGACTGCGCCGCGCAGCGGGTCGGCGGCGGGCGGAACAGCGGGCTCGTCATGGCGCTGGGCGCCATGGAACCACAGCATCGCCGCGATGGCGGCGATCAGGAGCACGATGCTGACCATCGTCCACATGGCGGCCGAACCGGTGAGGGTGTTGCCGACCAGCGGCTCGTGCGGCCAGTTGCTCGTGTACGAGAGGTTGGTCTCTCCAGGACGGTCGGTGACCGCGGCCCAGGCCGACCAGAAGAAGAACGCCGTGAGCGACTTGCGGTCAGCGGCATCCGGCAGCACACCGGTCGCCATGGCGTACTGCTCGCGCAGCTCGGCCATCTTCGGGTCGGTGCCGTACAGGCTTTCGTAGTGGCTGGCCACGGCGCGGATCGCCTTGGCGCGGTCCGGCGTCACCGTGACGGTGTTGCTGGCTTCGTCCCAGGTGTTGCGACGCATCTCGTCGCGCAGGCCCGCTTCCAGCGCGCCGCGGTCGGCGGCGGTCAGCGTGGTCGTGGCGCTGCGGTGCTGTTCGGTGCGCAGGGCGAGCAGGGTGGTGGCTTCGCGGTGCAGCCAGTCGGCCGACCAGTCGGGAGCGACGTAGCTGCCGTGGCCCCAGACGCTGCCGAACTGCTGGCCGCCGGCGGACAGCCAGACCTGCTGGCCGCGCTGGATGTCTTCAGCGGTATAGAGGACTTCGCCCTCGGTGGTGACGACCTTGGCGATCGGCGGGGCGGCCAGGTGGATCTGGTACCCGATGAAGCCGAGCGCCCCGAAGGACAGCACGAAGATGAGGCCGAGCCAGCGCCACAGCCTTTGATGTGAGTTCATGACCGGTTCCTATTGAAGGGAAGTTGACTCAGACGCCGCCGCCGCCGCAGCCACCGCCACAGCACGAACCACTGCTGCGTGCGGCCTGGATGCCCGGTTGGGTCCGTTCGATGCGCACGCGCCAGACTTCAGGACCGGTCTCGATCGGGGTCCAGCTGAACTGGCCCGGCAGGCGGTCGTGGAATTGGTAGTGCAGGGGACGCGGATCGTGGTCGTTGACCAGTTCCATGGCATGGCCCACCGCCAGTTGGTCGAAGGTCGAGAAGATCAGCGGATGTCGCTCGCGAGGCGGGATCGTGCGAATGTCGAGGGAAGAAGCGAGAGTCACCATGGGTTGCTCCGGGTCGGTGGGAAAGGTGTATTGCGAATGCACCTATTCTGGGAACCCGGCTCGAACGGCGCCTTGACCCCGGTCAAACCCGCATGACAAAGACCCTGCACTCGCACGGGCATGATTGCCGCCGCCGAGTCGCTCGGCGAAGGACAAGCGGGGTGCTTCGCGTGTCAGCACCGCAATCCGCGACGTGGTGGCGACGTGGGCTCGGCGGCATTGCCCTGCAAGGACGCCGCCCGAGCGGGCGGCCATGGGCTCGCCCGTCGACGGCGGCGGCGAGTCAGGCGAAGAAGCGGAACCCGGGCCCGTTCAGCGCCGGGTGACGAACACGTCGCACCAACCGCGACCTGCCACCAACTGGCCGGGGAACACGGTGCAGGGGCCCCAGGGGGCGTCGATCGGCGCCTTGTACAGGTCGCAGCGGGCGCAGTCCTGGTCGGGCGTGAACTTCGGGTAGCGCTTGCGGTCGACCCGCGCGGCGTCCTCGACGTAGCCGACAGCGACGGCATGCCGGTCATCCTCGCGAAGCGGACGCGGTGGGGCGGGCTTCCTCGCGGGCGGCGCTGCGGCCGCCGTGCCCGCACAGCCGAGGGTCGTGAGCAGGAAGGTGCGTCGGCTGGTCATGGCGTCTCCGGGATCACGACAGACTGGAAGTGCCCTCGGCGGAACACCACGAACCGCGTGCCCGACGCATGGCGCCATGCGAAGAGCTGGCGCGCCAGGTCGCCGCTGTCCGTGATGGGGCGGTCGTTCATGCCGACGAGGATGTCGCCTTCCTCGAATCCGGCGCGCAGCGCGAGGCTGTCGGCGGTCACCTCGCGCACCACCGCACCGGTGGTGGTCTTGCGACCCGCGGCGGCAGCGGCAGGGGGCGACACATCCTCGAAGCGGGCGCCCAGGCGCGGGCGGTCGAGCGCATCCGACTGGTTCTCGCGGGCGATCTGCTGGACGACCTCGATGGGAATCGACAGGCTGACGCCACCGCCGCCCTGCACCCCGACGACGGTGCGCACGTTCATCCCGACGACGGCCCCCGACAGGTCGAGCAGCGGGCCGCCGGAGTTGCCGGGGTTGAGCGCAATGTTCGTCTGGATGAAGAGGCCCTCCAGGTCTTCACTGAAGTGACGGGGGCCACCGCTCACGATGCCGGCCACCACGGAGCGGCGCAGGCCATAGGGCTCGCCCACGGCCAGGACCCAGTCGCCCGCCCTCAAGGACGATGCGCGGCCCAGCGGTGGCGGCCGAACGTCCGGCGCCTCGATGCGGATGATGGCGATGTCGAGTTCGCGATCCTCGGCGATGCGCTGGGCCTCGAAGATGCGCTGGTCCGACAGCCGAACGATGATGCGTGCGGCTTGCGAGGTGACATGGGCGGCGGTCACGATGGTCCCGGCGTCGTCGATGAAGAAGCCGGCACCGACCGTGCCCTCGGTGAGCGTCGCTTCGCCGGCCTGGGTGGTCGACACCTCGGTGCCGTACACGCCCACGACCCCGTGGACGGCTCGGTTCAGCGTGTGGGAGAAGGTCGCCGGCAGGCGTGTCGACGGAACGACGGTGCCGCAGCCGGTCAGCGCGACCGTGGCGAGGAGGGCGCCGGCGGCAAGCACGCCGCGCAGCGAGCACACCCGGCTGGCGCGAGCCCGTGTTCGGGCAGATGCGGGGACGAGGGCGGAGGCTGGGGCAAGGGGCATGTGCGGGGGCAGGCGACGGTCCGGCAAGTTTCCCCGTCGAGCGCAGGGCCGAGCTTGCGTTGGAT
This sequence comes from Rhizobacter sp. LjRoot28, assembly GCF_964253025.1. Lineage (NCBI taxonomy): Bacteria > Pseudomonadati > Pseudomonadota > Betaproteobacteria > Burkholderiales > Sphaerotilaceae > Rhizobacter > Rhizobacter sp. LjRoot28. Next base: position 2,001,432 of record NZ_CAXUQC020000001.1, on the reverse strand, counting down.
CATGTTAGCGGACGGGCCTGGGCCCGCCACCGCATGCCCGGTCATCGCACGCAGAAGCGATCGAACCGGGCGGACATCTCGTGCACCAGCGAGGGCGGCACCCTGGCCTCCGGTTGACCGTCGAGGCGCGCGGGCTGGACGGCCCAGTGCGTGACACCGGCCTCGGCCAGCGCCTGGCCGAGCGCGAGCAGTTCGTCGGCGCCATAGAGCGAGGGATGCCAGGTCGTCCGGCACTCGTGCGCCACCCCGCTCGCCAGCACATGTTCGAGCGTGGCATGGACCCGGGGCCCCGCGCCCTGTACGCCCACGATGCCGTGGTGGCGGTGGTCAGGTGCCTTGACGTCGAGGCCGATCCAGTCGAGCCGCGGCAGGATCGCGGCCACGCGCTCCGGGTACATGCCGGCGGTGTGCAGGCCCACCTGGAAGCCCATTGCGCGCACCGCGTCGATGGCGTCCGGCAGGGCCGCCTGAAGGGTGGGCTCACCGCCGGAGAACACCACGCCGTCGAGCAGGCCCTGGCGCGTGCCAAGGAACGCGATCACCTGCTCCCACGACCAGGGCGTGGGAGCCGTCGGCGGGATCAGCGCCGGGTTGTGGCAGTAGCTGCACCGCCACGGACAGCCCTGCAGGAACACCACCGCGGCCAGGCGGCCGGGAAAGTCGATGGTGGTCAGCGGGGTGAGGCCCGCGACGCGCAGCTCGTCGCTCACGCTGCCTGCGCTCGCGCCGGCTCGGCGAAGAAGCAGCGCTCGGCATGCTCGCCCTTCTTGCCGATGTTGAAGCTGGCCACCGGGCGGTGGTAGCCCATCACGCGGGTCCAGACCTCACAGGGCTGGCGCTCGTCGTCGCGCAGGGTGAGGGTTTCTTGCGGGGTGCTCATCGTCATCACAGGTTCTCCTGGGTCGGTTGGGGAAGGGAAACGGAAGCGGGTAACTCGGCAAGCCGCGCGGCACGGCGCTTGTGTTCCAGCCGCTCCTCGTCGCACTTGGGGCAGAACGGGTGTTCGCCCGCGAGGTAGCCGTGGGTCGGGCAGATGGAGAAGGTCGGCGTGATGGTGATGTAGGGCAGGCGAAACCGCGTGAGCGAACGCCGCACCAGCTCGCGGCAGGCCGCTCCGCTGGAGAGCCGCTCGCCCATGTAGAGGTGCAGCACCGTGCCGCCGGTGTACTTCGACTGCAGCGCCTCCTGGCGGCTCAGGGCCTCGAACGGGTCGTCCGTGAAGCCGACCGGCAGCTGCGACGAGTTCGTGTAGTACGGCTGCTCGGTGGTGCCGGCCTGCAGGATGCCCGGCCAGCGCTTGCGATCCTCGCGGGCGAAGCGGTAGGTGGTGCCCTCGGCCGGCGTGGCCTCCAGGTTGTAGAGATGCCCGGTCTCTTCCTGGAAGTCGACGATGCGCGTGCGCACGTGATCGAGCAACCGGATCGCCAGCGCGTGGCCTGCCTCGGTGGTAATGTCCTCGGCATCGCCCGTGAAGTTGCGGACCATCTCGTTGATGCCGTTCACCCCCAGCGTGGAGAAGTGGTTGCGCAGTGTGCCCAGGTAGCGGCGCGTGTAGGGAAAGAGCCCCTGGTCCATCAACTGCTGGATGAGCTGGCGCTTGACCTCGAGGCTCGACTTGCCCAGTTCGAGCAGCCGGTCGAGCGCGCGCAGCAGCCCCGGCTCGTCACCGCGGTGCAGGTGGCCGAGCCGTGCGCAGTTGACGGTGACTACCCCCACGCTGCCGGTCTGCTCGGCGCTGCCGAAGAGCCCGTTGCCGCGCTTCAGGAGTTCGCGCAGGTCGAGCTGCAGGCGGCAGCACATCGACCGCACCATGTTCGGTTCCAGGTCCGAATTCACGAAGTTCTGGAAGTAGGGCAGGCCGTAGCGCGCGGTCATTTCGAAGAGCGCCTCGGCGTTCTCGGACTCCCACGGGAAGTCGCGCGTGATGTTGTAGGTCGGGATGGGGAAGGTGAAGACCCGGCCCTTGGCATCGCCGGCCATCATCACCTGGATGTAGGCGCGGTTGATCATGTCCATCTCGGCCTGCAGCTCGCCGTACATGAAGGGCATGGTCTCGCCGCCCACCACCGGAACCTGCTCGGCCAGATCGGCGGGGCAGGTCCAGTCGAAGGTGAGGTTGGTGAAGGGCGTCTGCGTGCCCCAGCGCGAAGGCACGTTGAGGTTGTAGATCAGCTCCTGCATGCACTGGCGCACCTGCTCGTACTGCATGCCGTCCTTGCGGACGAAGGGCGCCATGTAGGTGTCGAACGACGAGAAGGCCTGGGCACCCGCCCATTCGTTCTGCAGCGTGCCGAGGAAGTTGACGATCTGCCCCACGGCGGAGGACATGTGCCTGGGCGGCCCCGACTCCACCTTGCCCGGCACCCCGTTCAACCCCTCGTGCAGCAGGGTGCGCAGCGACCAGCCCGCACAGTAGCCGCTGAGCATGTCGAGATCATGGATGTGGATGTCCCCGTTGCGGTGCGCGGCACCGATCTCCGGGGCATAGACATGGGACAGCCAGTAGTTTGCCGTGACCTTGCCGGCCACGTTCAGGATCAGGCCGCCGAGCGAGTAGCCCTGGTTCGCGTTGGCATTGACCCGCCAGTCGTTGCGGTCCAGGTACTCGTTGATGGACGATTCCACGTCCACCAGCGTCTTGTGGTCCTGGCGCAGGCGCGCGTGCTGCTCGCGGTACACGATGTAGGCACGGGCGGTGCGCGGACGGTCGGCGCCGAGGAGCACCCGTTCCACGGTGTCCTGGATCTGCTCGACGTCCGGCCTGTCGACGCCGGACAGCTGAGCCAGCACGGTGGTGCACAGCCGCTCGATGTCCTCGGGGCTGCATTCCCCGGTGGCCGCACATGCCTGACGCAGGGCGCGCTCGATCTTGCCGGGGTCGAAACCGACGCGGCGGCCGTCTCGCTTCAGGACGTGGCGGGGAAGTTCGGTCGGATAGAGGGGCGTGCTCATGGTGGCTGGGCTGACAACACTAGATGTGGTGTGTAGCCTAGCCGGCGAACACTAAATGTGGGTTTGCGGCATCGCAAACCCAGTGGGATTACCGGTGTGTCGCCTGGATCTGGTCGATCTGCTCGTCCTTGTCCTTCCACATGCTCGACAGCCAGCGGTGGAAGGCGGAGCGGAAGGCCGAGTCGGCGGTGTAGTCGCTGGTCACGAACTCCGGCGGGATGGGCACCTGCCGGACCCGCACCACGATGCGGCCCGCCTGGCCGCTCGCGAATTCCCAGAAGGACGGTACGCCGTCGGGGTAGACGATGGTCACGTCGATCAGCGACTCGAACTTCGTGCCCATGGCATTGAGCGCCATGGCCATGGCCCCGGCCTTGGGCTTGAGCAGGTGCCGATAGGGCGAGCTCGAGGCCTGGTGCTTCTCGGGCGTGATGCGCGTGCCCTCGGCGAAGTTCATCACGCTCGTCGGCACGGCGCGGAACTTCTCGCAGGCGCGGCGCGTGGTCTCCCGGTCTTCGAGGCGAAGCTCGGGGCGCTTGCGCAGCGCGGCGCGGGAGTGGCGCTTCATGAAGGGAAAGTCGAGTGCCCACCAGGCCAGGCCGATCACGGGCACGTAGATCAGCTGCTGCTTCAGAAAGAACTTCAGCATCGGGATGCGGCGGTTCAGCACGCGCTGCAAGACGAAGATGTCGACCCACGACTGGTGGTTGCAGTTCACGAGATACCAGCCGGCATAGCGCAGGTTCTCGACCCCCTCGACGTCCCAGGGGGCTCGCTGGATCAGCCCGATCCAGCGGCTGTTCCAGGCGATCCAGCGGGTGGCGATGCCGTTCAGGACGGGGTCGATGCGCTTGCGGCCCCAAGCCTTGGGGAGCACCCATTTGGGAAGGGCCAGCATGAAGAGCAGGGAACACCAGAAGAGGGTGTTCACCGCCAGGAGCAGGCAGGTCAGGCTGCCGAGGAGTGTGGTTCGCAGGGTATGGATCATGGGTGGGCGAATGCGCGCACGGCGCTCCGCGAGGTCTTGAAGATGCTCACCGCCTCGACCAGGTGAACCGCTTGCTGGCTGAGGCTTTCCGCGGCAGCGGCGCTTTCCTCCACGAGGGCCGCGTTCTGCTGCGTGACCTGGTCGAGCTGATGAACCGCACAGCCTACCTGGTCAATGCCGAGATTCTGCTCCTTCGTGGCGGTGCTGATCACGTTGATCAGCGACGCCACATGTTGCACCTGGCTGACGATCTGCTCCATGGCGACCCCGGCGTGGCCCGCCAGGCGGCTGCCGGCGTCCACCCGCCTGAGGCTGTCCTCGATGAGCGTCTTGACCTCCTTGGCTGCCACGGCGCTGCGCTGCGCCAGGTGGCGCACCTCACTCGCGACCACGGCAAAGCCACGGCCGTGCTCCCCGGCGCGGGCGGCTTCGACCGCGGCGTTGAGTGCCAGGATGTTGGTCTGGAAGGCGATGCCGTCGATCACGCCGATGATGTCGGTCACCCGGGCGCTGCAGGTGGTGATCTCGGACATGGTTTCGGTGACTTGGCGGACCACGTCGCCGCCGGCGGTGGCCGCGTCGCGTGCCGAGTCGGCGAGGGCGCAGGCCTGCTGCGCGGTTTCGGCGTTCGAGCGCACGGTGCCGGTCAGCTCCTCCATCGAGGCGGCCGTCTGTTGCAGGTTGCTCGCCTGCGACTCGGTGCGCTGGCTCAGGTCGGCGTTGCCGCTGGCGATCTGGCTCGATGCGGTGGCAATGGAGTCCGAGCTTTGCCGCACGCGATCGACCGTGGCGGCCAGGCTGTCGTTCATCGTGCGCAGGGCGGTGAGCAGGCGAGCCGTCTCGTCGCGACCCTGGACGTCGATGCGGCTGCTCAGGTCGCCGGCGGCGACTGCTTCGGCCACCAGCACGGCGCGACCGATGGGCCGGATGATGGAGCGCGCCAGCAGCCACGCGAGCACGACGCCAAGCGCGAACGTGCCAGCGCCGACGGCCAGCATCACGGTGCGGGTGGTGCCGATCCGGCCGGCGATCTCGACACCGCGCGCATCGACCAGGCGGTCCTGCAGCTCGCTCATGGCGGTCACATGGCCCTGGAGCACGCCGATGGCCGGCAGGGTCTCGTTCATCAACAGCCGGGTGGCTTCGTCGCGCTGACCGGCGGCGAGCAGGCGGTCCACCTGCGTGAAGGAGGTCACGTAGGCGCTGCGGGTGCGGGCGATGTCGCCGAGCAGGCGGCGGCCCTCCGGGGTGTAGACCAGGCGGTCGAGGGTGGCCAGGTCGGCCGTGATCTGCTGCTTGTTGCGGTCGATGTGCTGGCGGACAGCCGCCTGTTGGGCAGGGTCCTGCACGAAGAAGAACTCCATCGTGCGTCGCGCGTTCTCGCGCATCAGTGCATTCATCGACGCGGCGGCTTTTGCCTTCGCCCAGTCGACGTGGACGATCTTGTCGGCGGCGTCGCCGACGCGGTGGAAGCCGCCGATGGCCAGGGCCACGATGGCCGCCAGCATGAGAAGGAGGAGGCCGAATCCGAGTCCGAGGCGGGGCCCCAGGCGAAGGTTGGCAAGAGCATTCATGACAGTGGAGGGGGCTCGAAGGGACGGCACGTGGGTGAGGTCACGTGCCCAAGGGCGGCCGGTGTGGATGACACCAGGGGTGAACCGCCAGCGAGCCCGTAGCGTGACAGTGCGACCGGGACAGCGATTTGCGCGGCGTCAAATCGCTCCGGCCGTCGGCGTGACGCCGTGCACGCCCTGACGCTGCACCCAGGGCTCAGGCGCGCAGTCGCGCCGCCATGCCCGGCGACGTCCACAGGCCGGCATCGCGGCCGACGATGAGGGCGTCGACACCCTGCATCGGCGCCAGCAACCGGCGCCCGGCGTCGCTGCCCGCAGCCATGATGGTGGCACCCAGGCCGTTGATGTCGTCGACGCGTCGCGACACCAGCGTGACCCCGCGCGGGCCCTGCGTCGGAAGACCCGTGCGGGGGTCCAGGATGTGGTGATAGCGACGGCCCGCCTGCACGAAGCAGCGTTCGTAGTCGCCGGACGAGGCGACGATGCCGTCGTTCAGCGAGAGGGTGCCCAGCACGCGCTCGGGTGCGCGCGGGTCGCGCAGGCCCACGCGCCACGGACGGCCCTCGAGGTGGCCGGTGGTCAGCACGTCGCCGCCACCGTTCACCATGGCGCCTTCGATGCCCTGGCGCTGCAATGCCAGCAGGCCGGCGTGCAGGATGGGCAGCTTGGCGACGCCGCCCAGGTCGATGCGCATGCCGCGGCGACGCAGGAAGGCGCGACCCTGGGCAGGGTCGAGCTGCAGGTCACGGTAGTTGACCAGGGCCTGCTCGCGAGCGAGTTCGGCGGCGTCGGGAATTCGGGGCTGGGCGGGATCGAAGGCCCAGCCGGCATAGGCGCCGACCGTGATGTCGAAGGCGCCGGCGCTGCGTTCGGAGAGATCGCGCGCCGCCTGCAGCGTGCGCAGCATCTCGGGCGGCACCACGACCGGCTGCACGCCGGCCGCGAGTTGCAGTGCATGCACCGTGTTGCCGGTGCGATAGCGGCTCATGGCATCGGCGAGGCGGGTCATCTCGGCCCAGGCTGCCGTCATGGCTTCCTGGGCGGCATCGGCGCTGCGCCCATGCACGGTGAGCGTGACCCGCGTTCCCATGAGGTCACGCGATGCCTGCTGCACCTGCGCCGATGCGAATGCGGGTTGCAGGAACAACCCCGTCGCCAGCAGCGGCAGACCGGCGACGATGCGCCGGCGTTGAAGATCGGTGGAGACGGGGAGGTTCATGGTTCGATCAGCTCGACTGGCCCACCATGTAGTCGACGGCGGCCTTGACGTCGTCATCGCTCAGCGCGCTGCTGCCGCCCTTGGGTGGCATCACGCCCTTGCTGCCGGTGAAGCCTTCGATCGCATGCTTGTAGAGCGTGTCCTTGCCCTGGGCGATGCGCGGGCCCCACTCGGCCTTGTCGCCGGGCTTCGGGGCACCGGCCACGCCTGCGGCATGGCACAGCGAGCAGGCCTTGCCGTACACCGACTTGCCGACGGCAGCCGTGTCGGTGCCGCCCGCGGCCGCAGCGGCGGAGGCGCCAGCGGGAGCCGCGTCGGCAGCGGGGGACGCGGCCGGTGCCGGCTCGGCGGGGACGGTGGCGGCAGGAGGTGCCGTTTCGGCCGGGGCCGGCGCTGCGGGTTCCTGCTTGCTGCAGGCGCTCAGGAACAGGGCGGCTGCGGCCCAGGCGATCAGGCGGGTCTTCATCATTGGTGGAGCTCCTTGGTTTGAGGGATGCGGCCATTCTATGGAGTGGGGCAGCGTTTGCCGCGTTTCCCACTTCGCAGAAGGTGCATGAGTTTGACTCTTTTTGTTGGTGGCTTGCGCTGGATCAGACGGCCGAACGGGGAGGGCGACGAACATTCGCACCGAGCCAACATCTCTCAACCCCGCCTACATCCAGGCAGATCGCATCTCAAGGACTCCCATGAAGCAGGACCCCACTTCCCACCTCACTCTCGAGGGCGGACTCGGACGTCGCAGGTTTCTCAATACCGCAGCAGTGGTCGGTCTCGCGGGCGTGGCCGCCTGCACGGACAAGTCCGGTGCAACGGCCGCCACGGCCGCTTCGGCCGCATCGCAGGCCCCGGGCCATTCCGCTGCCAACGCCGTCCACCTGAAGCCGGGTGAGCTCGACACGTACTACGGTCTCTGGAGCGGCGGGCACACCGGCGACATGCGCGTGCTCGGACTGCCGTCCGGCCGCGAGATCCATCGCATTCCCTGCTTCGTGCCGGACGCCCTCGTGGGCTGGGGCGTGACGAACGAATCGAAGAAGGTCATGGGCACGAAGCCCAACGGCGACCTGCGCTACACCGTGGGCGACAGCCACCACACGCACGCCTCCTACAAGGACGGCAACTACGACGGTCGCTACGCCTGGATCAACGACAAGATCAACAGCCGCATCGCCCGCATCCGTCTCGACTACTTCGTGTGCGACAAGATCACCGAGCTGCCCAACGTGCAGGGCTTCCACGGCATCTTCCCCGACAAGCGTGACCCGGTCGATCCGAAGATCAACTACACCACCCGCGTGTTCTGTGGCGCCGAGTTCGCCATCCCGCTGCCGAATACCGGCACTGAAGACGCCACCACCTATCGCTCGCTGTTCACCTGCGTGGACGCCGAGACGATGGAAGTCCGCTGGCAGGTGATGATCGACGGCAACTGCGACCTGACCGCCACCTCGTATGACGGCAAGCTGGCCGCAACGAACCAGTACAACACCGAGCGCGGCGCCCGCTACGAGGACATGATGTCCGCCGAGCGCGATGCCTGCCTGTTCTTCAACGTGGCCCGCATCGAGGAAGCGGTCAAGGCCGGCAAGTTCAAGACCATCGGCAACTCGAAGGTGCCGGTCGTCGACGGCACGCTCGAGTCCAACAAGGACCCGAAGACCGCGCTGACCGCCTACGTGTCGGTGCCGAAGAACCCGCACGGCGTGAACGCGAGCCCGGACCAGAAGTACTTCATCTGCGCCGGCAAGCTCTCGCCCACGGTCACGGTCATCGAACTGTCGCGCGTGCTCGACTGGTTCGACGGCAAGCTGGCCAAGCTCGACGAGTCGATCGTTGCCGAAGTGGAAGTGGGCCTGGGCCCGCTGCACACCGCCTTCGACGGACGCGGCAACGCCTACACCACGCTGTTCCTCGACAGCCAGGTGGTGAAGTGGAACATCGAGGCCGCGATCAAGTTCCAGAAGGGCGACAAGGCGGCCAAGTACGTGGTCGACCGCCTGGACGTGCAGTACCAGCCGGGCCACGTCAACGCCTCGCAGTCCGAAACCATCGCCGCCGACGGCAAGTTCCTTGCCGTGGGTTGCAAGTTCTCCAAGGACCGCTTCCTGCCGGTCGGCCCGCTGCACCCGGAGAACGAGCAGCTGATCGACATCTCCGGCGAGAAGATGGTCCTGCTGGCTGACCACCCTGTGCGTGGCGAGCCGCACGACTTCATCATCTTCAAGCGCGAACTGCTGAGCCCGAAGCCCGTCTACGCGCTGGATGACTTCCCGCTCGCCGTGAAGGACCCGAAGGAGTCGGGCGTCGTTCGCAACGGTCGCAAGGTGACGGTGAAGATCACCTCGCAGGCGCCGGCCTTCAGCCTGCGCGAGTTCAAGGTGAAGAAGGGCGACGAAGTCACCCTCATCCTCACCAACCTCGACAAGGTGGAAGACCTCACGCACGGCTTCGCGATCCCGAAGTACAACGTGAACTTCATCGTCAACCCGCAGGAGACGGCGTCGGTGACCTTCATCGCCGACACCCCGGGGGTGTTCTGGGCCTACTGCACCCACTTCTGCCATGCGCTGCACCTCGAGATGCGCAGCCGCATGATCGTGGAGGCCTGACCTCCTCTCCGTTTCCCAGCGAAGCAACCCGCAGGCCTCACGGCCTGCGGGCCCCCCTCTCAATGCATTCCTCTGTCTCCCGTGTTCGTCCGGCCACTCTGGCCGCAGGGTTCTTTCTCCTGTTCGCATTCCTCGTCGGTGGAGCGCGAGCGGCCACGGGAGCGTATGAAGCCGAACTGCCGGCCGATGTCGCCACGGCGCCGGACCTGTGCAGCCGCGTGCCGTGCGCCGAGGTCTTTCCCGGCGCCACCGGCTTCTCCGAGCGCAAGGGCCAGCCGCCCTACGTCGAAGCCTATGGCGAACCCGTGGCCGGCAAGAAGCCGCTGCTCGGCTACGTCATGCTGTCGACGGACATCACCGACACGCCAGCCTACTCCGGCAAACCCGTCGTCACCCTGATCGGCATGGACCGCGATGGCCGCTTCGTCGGCGTGAAGGTCCTCAAGCACTCCGAACCGATCCTGCTGCTTGGCATTCCCGAGTCGGCCCTCATCAAGTTCAACGACCAGTACCTCGGCAAGTCCGTGGCCGAGACGTTCGAGATCGGTCCGTCGCGTCCTGACGAAGGCGTGCTCGGTCTGGACGCCATCTCGGGCGCCACCGTCACCGTCATCGCCCAGAACCAGGTCATGATGGCCTCGGGCCAGGCGGTGGCCCGCCAGGTCGGCATCCTCGAGGCCACGAAGCGGGAACCCGCGCGCTTTCTGCCCGGCAATCCCGGCGCCGGCTGGCCCGAGCTCGTGGAGCAGGGCCTCGTCAAGCGCCTGCGCGTTCAACCCGAACAAGTGGGCCTCGATCCAGGCGGCGAACCTTTCATCGAACTGTGGTTCGGTGACCTGAACCATCCGGACCTGGCGCGTGCCGTGCTCGGCGAGGCGGGCGCCCGCAACCTGCGCAGCCACCTGCAACCCGGCGACCACGCGCTCTTCATCGTGCGCACCGGCGGCCACGAGTCGTTCAAGGGCTCCGGCTTCGTGCGCGGCGGCCTGTACGACCGCGTGCAGGTCCGCCAGGGCAGCGACGCCTTCACCTTCCGCGACCTCGACTACCTCAACCTGTATGGCATCGCGGCGCCCGGCGCACCCTCGTACACCGAGTCGGCCATCTTCGTGATCCGCTCCCCGGCCTTCTCGGCCGCCTACCCGTGGAAGCTGTCGTTCCTCGGCAACCGGGTGGACCGCGCCACGGGGGCTCGCAGCTTCACCGGCTTCGACTCGACCTACTGGCTGCCCGACGCGCTGCTGGAGGGCGGCCGCCCCGAGGTGCAGGAGAAGGCCGAGCCCTGGGTGCAGGTGTGGAAGTCGCGCGCGCTGCCCATCGCGCTCTTCGCCACCTTCCTGGTCGCGGTGACCATCGTCTACGCGCTGCGCGAGCGCCTCACGCGGCGTGCCACCCACAAGAACAAGTGGCCCGTCAACGGCTTCAAGTACACGGCCTGGGCACTGAGCATCGTGTTCGTGGGCTTCGGCGCCATGGCTCAGCCGTCCATCACGCAGGTGCTGACCTGGTTCCATTCCATCCTGGCCGAGTGGCGCTGGTCGCTGTTCCTCTCCGATCCGTTCATCTTCCTGTTCTGGATCTTCATCATCGTCACCGTGTTCCTCTTCGGACGAGGTCTCTTCTGCGGCTGGATGTGCCCTTTCGGCTCACTCTCCGAGGCGATGTACAAGCTCGGAAGTGTGGTTGGCCTGCGCCGCTACCAGCGGCACCTGCCGCAGAAGTGGCACGACCGCCTGAAGTGGGTAAAGTACGGCGTCTTCTTCGGCCTGCTGGCGGTGTCCCTCTTCTCGATGGGTCTGGCCGAGGTGCTGGCCGAGGTGGAACCCTTCAAGACCACGTTCCTCGTGGGCGTCAACAACCGCGCCTGGCCGTATGGCTTGTTCGTCTGTACGCTGCTGGGCATCTCCCTCTTCGTCGAGCGTCCGTATTGCAAGTACATCTGCCCGCTGGGCGCCGCCCTGGCCATGCCCAGCACCTTCCGCTGGTTCGGCCTGCCGCGCAAGGTCGACTGCAACAGCTGCAAGGCGTGTGCGGTGGGTTGCGGATCGCTGGCCATCGATGCGGCAGGCCGCATCGATCACCGCGAGTGCCTGCACTGCCTCGACTGCCTCGTGCTGTACACCGAGCCGAAGGCCTGCCCGCCACTGTCGAAGGAGCGCAAGCGACGTGAGCGCGAAGGTCTCCCCATGACGGCCATCGGGCGCAACGGGTACTTCATCCCCATTCATCCCGTGCCCGCGGAGCCGGTGCCGGCCGCCGCACTGAAGGGTCCGGACCCGCGCATGCCGACCGATCCCGTCACGCCGGCCCACCTCGGCGGTCATCGCGGTCTGCGGTGGCTCCTCAGCGAACTGCGCGACCACCTCTGGCCCTGGAGCGCCGAGGGCTGGAACAGCCGTCGCGGTCTGCAGGTCGCCGGCATTTCGCTCGCGCTCACGGTCACCCTGGTGTGGGCCCTGGCCGCGATGGGTCGACTGTCGGGCGCCGCCGTGATCGGCTGGTGGTTCGGCTGGAGCCTGTACGAGGTGCTGATCCGCATGTCCGGCCGTCGCTACGTGAAGGACGGTCCGTGGTGGCAGGCGAACTACCGTCGCGCCAGCTGGATGGACATGCTGAGCTACGTCGGGTTCAAGAACCTGCTCATCGGCGCCGTGCTCTTCCTCATCCTGAAGGGTCTGGGGTGGCTGCCGGCATGAGATGGCTCTGGCTGGCGGGTTGGCTGCTGATCACGGTGCATGCCGGAGCCGCGACGCTCCGCGTGCATCCCGGGGACTCCCTCGCGCAGGCTCTGGCCCGGGCCGCGGCGCATGACGTGATCGAGATCGAGGCGGCCCTGCACTCCGGCAACTTCGTCATCGACAAGCCCTTGACGCTGCGCGGCGTGGGGCCTGGGCGGCCCACCTTGAGCGGCGCAGGGCAGGGCGACACCGTCCGCGTCACCGGCACCGACGTCGTCATCGAGAACCTCATCGTCCGCGACTCCGGCGACAGCCTCAAGGACCAGAACGCCGGCATCTACATCCGGCCCGGCGCCCACCGCGCGGTGGTGCGCCGGTGCGACCTCACCTACAACCTCTTCGGCCTGTGGATCGAGAAGGCGGACGACGTGGTGGTCGAGGGGAACATCATCACCGGCAAGCGCGAGTACAACTCGGCGCAGCGCGGCAACGGGGTGCAGCTGTACAACACGCAGCGCGCCCGCATCATCGGCAACAACATCGGGTTCGTGCGTGACGCCCTGTACGTGGACGTCTCCCACAACGCCATCTTCCGCGGCAACAAGCTCCATCACAGCCGCTACGGTACGCACTACATGAACTCGTACCACAACCTTTGGGAAGACAACGACAGCTACCTGAACCGCGGCGGCCTTGCCCTGATGGAAGTGCGCGACCAGCTGGTCCGCAACAACCGCACCTGGGGCAACCAGGATCACGGGATCATGCTCCGCACGATCCAGGACTCGATCGTCGAGAACAACGTGATCGCCGGCAACGGGCGCGGCTTCTTCATCTACGACGTCGAGTACGCCACCCTGCGTGGCAACCTCGTGGTCGACAACGAGGTGGGCGTGCACCTGGCAGCCGGGTCCACCCGCAACCAGGTGACCGGCAACGACTTCATCGGCAACCGCGAGCAGGTGCGCTACATCGGCGCGCGCGACGAGGCCTGGGGCGCCAAACAGCCCGGCAGCGGCAACCACTGGGGCAACTACCTCGGCTGGGACCGCGATGCCGACGGCATCGGCGACGTGCCCTATGAGGCCGATGACGTGGTCGACCGGCTGACCTATCGCCACCCCGGCGTCCATCTGCTGTTCGGCAGCCCGGCGGTGCAGGCGCTGCGCATCGTGGGGCGCCAGTTCCCGGTGTTGCGCTCGCCGAGCGTCGTGGATGACTACCCCCGGATGCTGCCGGCCCATCCGGACTGGAAACAATGGCGCGGGAAGAACGGAGCTCCATCGGATGCCAAGTGACAATGTGGTGATCGACCTGCAAGGCGTCACCAAGCGCTACGGCGCCTTCACGGCCGTCAACGGCGTAGACCTGCAGGTGCGCAGCGGTACGTTGTTCGGCCTCATCGGCCACAACGGCGCGGGCAAGAGCACGCTCTTCAAGATGATGCTCGGGCTCATCGCGCCGGACGCGGGCGACATCCGCATCGCCGGCACCCTGGTGCGGGACCGCGCGTTCCGAGCCGTGCGCCGCCGCGTCGGCTACCTGCCCGAGAACCTCGTCCTCTACGACAACCTCAGCGGCCTCGAGACCTTGCGCTTCTTCGCGCGACTCAAGGGCGCCGATCTCGCGACCTGCGCCACGCTGCTCGATCGGGTCGGGCTGACCTCTGCCGGCGAGCGGCCCGTGCGGGCGTACTCCAAGGGCATGCGCCAGCGCCTCGGGCTCGCCCAGGCGCTGCTGGCTTCGCCGCAGGTGCTGTTCCTCGACGAACCGGGCAACGGCCTCGACCCCGCGGCCATCCGCGACTTCTACGTCATCCTGAACGAGCTTCGCCAGCAGGGGACGACGGTCGTCATCACGTCGCACATCCTCAACGAGCTCGAAGCCCGGGTCGACCGGCTGGCCATCATGGTCAACGGCCGGGTGTGCGCCACGGGCAGCGTGCAGGACCTGCGTGACCGCTCCGGCATGCCGCTCACCGTGCGTGCGCGCGTCGAGGCGGCGACCGTCGAGTCCCTGCGGGCAGCGGTGCCATCGGCCATGGAGGTGATGGTCGCCGACGAGCCCGGCAGTTTCGAGCTGCGCTGCACGCGTGAGGCGAAGATGCCGACGCTCGCGGCGCTTCATGGCCTGGGCAGCCGGCTTACCGACGTCCAGGTGCGCGAGCCGTCGCTCGAGGATCTCTTTTTCACGGTGGAAGGATGAGCGTGCTCGGCATCGAATGGCGACAGGTCGGCGCGGTCGCGACCAAGGAATTCCGGGATCGCCTGCGCAACCGCTGGGTGGTGGCGGTGGCGATCGTCTTCACCCTGTTCTCGCTGGCCATCACCTGGTTCGGCGGCGCCCAGCAGGGGCAGGTGGGCCCGCGCTCCATCGAGTTCGTCGTGGCCAGCCTCGTCAGCCTGGCGATCTACCTCATTCCGCTGATCGCGCTGCTGCTCGGCTTCGATGCCATCGTCGGCGAGCGCGAGCGGGGGTCGCTGGACCTGCTGCTTGCGATGCCCATCACGCGGCTCGAACTGCTGCTGGGCAAGTACCTGGGGCTGGCGGTGGCATTGACCTTGTCGACCCTGGCCGGCTTCGCGCTCGTGGCCGTGCTGCTCTACCGCCAGTTCGGCATGGCCGCCTTCGGGCAGTACCTGGGCTTCGTGGTCACGGCGGTGTTGCTCGGCCTCGCGTTCCTGAGCCAGGCGGTGCTGCTGTCGGTGGTCACCCGCGAGCGGACCCGCGCCTCGGGCCTGGCCATTGCCGTGTGGTTCGGTTTCGTGCTGGTGTTCGACCTCGTGCTGCTCGGCGCGCTGGTGGCCAGCGGCGGTGAATTCGGCGGCGAGGCGCTGGCCTATGTGCTGCTGCTCAACCCGGCCGACATCTTCCGCATCATGAATGTCTTTTCGCTCGACCAGGCGCGCAGCCTGTACGGCCTCGCGGCCATCGTGCCGCCGCAGCTCGCCAACCCCTGGCTGATGGGCTCGGCGATGCTGGCCTGGATCTGTGCACCCCTGGCCGTGGCTCTCTGGAGATTCCGTCCATGAACCCCCTCCGTCGTCAGATCCTGGCGGCCGCCGCCGCAACCCTGGCCCTTGCCGCCTGCGGCGAGAAGGCCTCCGCGCCGGTCGTCGCCGTGGACTTCGATCCGTCCAGCACGTGCGACCTCGATGGCATGCTCCTGGCTGACTACCCCGGCCCGAAGGCGCAGATCCACTATGCCGGACAGTCCAGACCGGTGTGGTTCTGCGACACGGTCGAGATGTTCAGCGCGCTGCTCAAGCCCGAGCAGGTGCGCAGCGTGACCGGCGTGTTCGTGCAGGACATGGGCCAGGCGGACTGGGACAAGCCGCGCGGCCACTGGTTCGATGCGCGCCAGGGGGTCTATGTGTTCGGCAGCAAACGCCAGGGCTCGATGGGGCCCACGATCGCGAGCTTCCGCAACGACGCCGATGCCAGCGCCTTCGTCAGCGCCCACGGGGGCCGCGTGGTCCGCTTCGCGGACGTGAAGCCGGACATGGTCGACCTCAGCGGCGGCGGGGACCACGACAGCCGCATGTGAGGTGGCGGGCCAGCGATTGGTTGAACGCCCTCAGGTGTCTCGAGCCTGAGCGGCCCGCACCGGCCGGCACCGAGCGCAGAGGAGTCTTGAGGCCGTGCTCGGCTGTGGGTGAGGTGACCGCGTCTCGCGGATCGTGCCGATGCTGTCAGGCCGCGCTTGCCAAAGGCGCAGGGCAGGGCGCCCACACCGTCGGCCGCGCCAGCTGCAGTTCCCGCTGAATCGACTTGGCGACCTGCACCCCGTGAGCGTATGACGTCGTGACGCAAGGGTGCCAGTAGTTCGTGACCTCTCCGGCCGCGAAGAGGCGGGGCCAGCGCGCCACAGCACCGTTCCGATCGACGTCGAGGTAGCCGTCGCGCAGGGGCAGGGACAAGCCCGCGGGGATGCAGGCCTCGAAGCCGAACTGCACACCGAGGACGTCGAAAGGCACCCCGTTGACGGTCATGCTGCGAGCATCCGCGTGGAAGGGGCCGACGTGAACGAAGCGTGGCTCCACCTGCCGCATCAGAAGGGGCTGGGCGCGCGGTGCGCGCCGGCAGAAAATGTGGACCTCGCGCGCACCGCGTTGAATGGCGAAACCGGCCTGATCGAACGCATTGTCGCCGCCGCCCAGAATCGCGAGCCGCTTGCCCGCGACGTCCAGACGCTCCATCGAGAGGCCTGGCCCGATGCCCACGTGGTCGCTCTCATGAAACCCGCCATCACGCGGCCGGCTGCCCGTGGCGATGACAAGGTACCGCGCGCTGTGCACTGCCCGCTCGTTCCACACGTCCCAACCATCGTGCCAGGCGCTTCGACGGATTCCCGCGGCGGTGAAGTTCAGGTGATGCGGAACGCCGGCATCCTTCAGATGATCCTGAAGCGACTCCGCCACGGCCTGTCCGGTGCGGTTCTGCAACCCGGGCAGCCAGCGGTTCCGGTACGGGCTTCTGCGTTGAAGTCCCCCCGCTGCAGAGGCGGCTTCGAGGAGCAATACGCGCAGGCCCAACTGATGGGCCCACAAGGCGCAGGCCGCACCGGCCGGGCCCGCGCCGACCACGATCACATCCTGGATCATTTCCCACCACCGTCGACTGGCGACATTGCCTGGGGAGCATGCTGCATGGCATGCATTGCCCGCGACGGGATTGCATGCGCAGCGATGTCGCGACCGGCGAAGCGGCCGGACCGGCCGGGCGGTTCAGTCTGCCTGCCGGGACGGCATGTGCGTATCGCCATCCGTCCTCGGGCGTCAGCCCCACAGGTCGAGCGGCGGATCCACCACCATGGCCTTGAGCAGGTCGGAGCATGAGACGACCCGGAGGAGGCGACTGCCTTGCGCGTCGGTCATGGGGGACGCAGGAGAGTCCGCTGGCGAGGAGGACTGCGGCGGCGCGGCGAAGTTCAGTGTCGGGGCGCACGGAGGGCACCGGCGTCCACATCACCGAGGAGACGGGCTCGGCAGGGCGCTGATCCCGGGTCGATGCGGCTTCCACCGGGCCGGCGAGGGTGCACCGGGTGAAGCCGGGCTGGCGCTCGCAGCTGACCGGTGTGGCAGACGTGCCCGTTTACGAGGGGAAGGTGCGTGCAGCGTCCGGCCGCGCCGCGTGCGCCCGAATCCGGGCTCGGCATCTGGTACGGCCACTCATCCTCTAGGTCCCCGGGATCGAGTCACGCGCCCGCCTGACGCCGGGCGCGCGATACGAGACCCTTCACTGCGCGGTGTTGGCCGTTCCCGCCGCGGTCGCGGCTTCGGAGACGTCTTCCTTCGGCACGTTCTGCCCCGGCGTGTCGGTCGGGCCTTCGCCCGGCGGAATGTGCGGCAGCTGGTGCGCGATGCCCTTGTGGCAGTCGATGCAGGTCTTCTCCTTGTTGGCGAGGTAGCGCGAGTGCATGTTCTGCGCGCGCACGCTCTGGCGGGTGAAGTCCATCGAGTCGTAGTTGTGGCAGTTGCGGCACTCCAGGGAATCGTTGGCCTTCAGCCGCGACCACTCGTGCTGGGCCAGCTCGAGCCGCTTGGCCTCGAACTTCTCCGGCGTGTCGATGGTGCGGAAGATCTTGCCCCAGACTTCCTTCGACGCCTGCATCTTGCGCGCCATCTTGTCGGTCCAGTTGTGCGGCACGTGGCAGTCCGAGCACACCGCCCGCACACCGGATCGGTTGGTGTAGTGGATGGTGGACTTCAGCTCGACGAACACGTTGTCCCGCATCTCGTGGCAGCCGGTGCAGAACTGCTCGGTGTTCGTCGCTTCCATGGCGGTGTTGAAGCCACCCCAGAACAGGATGCCCGCGATGAAACCGGCCGTCGTCAGCAAGCCCAGGCTGAAGTGCACGCTGGGTCGGGAGAGGATCTTCCAGTAGCGCTTGAAGAGATCAATCATGGAGACGGCCCGTCACTTCTTGTGGCCGGCCGGCGCCGCCTGACCCTTGCGGATCACGGTGTCGACGTCCTCGAACTGGTTGTTCACCAGCGGACGAACGGCTTCCTGAGGCACGTGGCACTGCATGCAGAAGTAGCGCCGGGTGGAGATCTGCCCGAGCACCTTGCCGTTGCGATCGACGTAGTGCGTGACGCTCACCGGGACCGCCTGACTGAGCTCGGTCTTGGCGCGCGCATGGCAGTCCATGCACTTGTTGAAGTTCTTGTCGATCTGGTAGCTGTCGACCTTGTGCGGGATGGTCGGCGGCTGCATGTCGTAGTTGCGGGTGCGCCGGATGTCGTCGTTGACCGGGTTGGCCAGCAATGGAGGCCGCGTGGTCTCCATGATGGGCACCGGGCCGCGGGCGGCGTCCTGCAACTTGACGGGCTGCTGCGGTTCGGCGGCGCCGGCCGAGGAGGCCAGCAACGCAAGGGCGAGGGTGAGGCTGCGAAAGATCATGGCGAAATGCTCCTGCGTGGCCTCAGACCTTGGTGACCCGGACCGCGCACTTCTTGAAGTCGGTCTGGAACGAGATCGGGTCGGTGGCATCCAGCGTGACCTTGTTGATCAGCTGGCTGGCATCGAACCACGGCACGTAGACCAGACCGCGCGGCGGCTTGTTGCGTCCGCGCGTTTCCACGCGGGTGCGGATGCTGCCGCGTCGCGAGGCGACGTCGACTTCCATGCCGCGGCGCAGGCCGAGATCCTTGGCGTCCTCGGGGTGCATGTAGCACACGGCGTGTGGCATCGCCTTGTGCAGCTCCGGAACGCGTCGGGTCATCGAGCCCGAGTGCCAGTGCTCCAGCACGCGGCCGGTCGACAGCCACATCGGGTATTCCTTGTCCGGCGACTCCGGCGGCGGTTCGTAGGGCAGGGCGAAGATGACCGCCTTGTTGTCGGCATGACCGTAGAACTGGAAGCCCGTGCCGGCCTTGACGTACGGATCCGAGCCTTCACGGAAGCGCCAGCGAGTCTCCTTGCCATCGACCACCGGCCAGCGCAGGCCCCGGTTCTGGTGGTAGGTGTCGAACGGAGCCAGGTCGTGGCCGTGGCCGCGGCCGAAGGAGGCGTACTCCTCGAAGAGGCCCTTCTGCGGATAGAAGCCGAAGGCCTTCGCTTCGTCGTTGGCATAGCCGGCTTCCACTTGCGACGCCGGGAACTTGTCGACCTGGCCGTTGGCGAAGAGCACCTGGAACAGGGTCTTGCCGCGCAGCTCCGGCTTCTTGGCGATCAACTCGGCAGGCCAGACTTCCTCGACCTTGAAGCGCTTGGAAAACTCCATCAGCTGCCACAGGTCGGACTTGGCTTCGCCCGGCGCGTTGACCAGCTGGTGCCAGAAGTGCGTGCGGCGCTCGGCGTTGCCGTAGGCGCCTTCCTTTTCAACCCACATCGCGGCGGGCAGGATCAGGTCCGCGGCAAGGGTGGTGACCGTGGGGTAGGCATCCGAGACGACGATGAAGTTGTCCGGATTGCGGTAGCCGGGGTAGCCTTCCTCGGTGAGGTTGGCGGCCGCCTGCATGTTGTTGTTCACCATCACCCAGTAGGCGTTGAGCTTGCCGTCCTTGAGCATCCGGTTCTGCTGAACCGCGTGGTAGCCGGCGGTGGTCGGGATGGTGCCTTCGGGCAGCTTCCAGATCTCCTCGGTGTGCGCCCGGTGCTTCGGGTTGTTCACCAGCATGTCGGCGGGCAGGCGGTGGGAGAACGTGCCGACCTCGCGCGCCGTGCCGCAGGCCGAGGGCTGCCCCGTCAGCGAGAACGGGCTGTTGCCCGGCGTGGAGATCTTGCCGGTGAGCAGGTGGATGTTGTAGATCATGTTGTTCGCCCAGACACCGCGGGTGTGCTGGTTGAAGCCCATGGTCCAGAACGACATCACCTTGATCTTCGGGTCGGCGTACAGCTCGGCTAGCGCCTCGAGGCGGTTGGCGGGCACGCCGGTCAGCTTGGCGGTGTATTCGAGGTCGTAGGTGGAGACGAACTTGGCGAACTCGTCGAAGTTGCTGGGCTTGGAGCCGCCCGCTTCCTTGGCATTCTTCGCCGCCTTCTGCAGCGGGTGGTCCGGACGCAGGCCGTAGCCGATGTCGGTGTTGCCCATCTTGAAGTTGACGTGCTTCTCGACGAACGACTTGTTGACCCGCCCGGTCTTGATGATGTAATGGGCGATGTAGTTGAGGATCGCGAGGTCCGTCTGCGGCGTGAAGGTGAGCTCGATGTCGGCGAGTTCGTAGGAGCGGTGCTCGAAGGTCGAGAGCACGGCCACCTTGACGTCCTTGCCGCTCAGGCGGCGGTCGGTGACGCGCGTCCACAGGATGGGGTGCATCTCCGCCATGTTGGAGCCCCAGAGCACGAAGGCGTCCGCGGCTTCGATGTCGTCGTAGCAGCCCATCGGTTCATCGATGCCGAAGGTGCGCATGAAGCCCACCGCGGCCGAGGCCATGCAGTGGCGGGCGTTCGGGTCGATGTTGTTGGTGCGGAAGCCCGCCTTCATGAGCTTCAGTGCGGCGTAGCCTTCCCACACCGTCCACTGGCCGGAGCCGAACATGCCGACCGCGGTCGGGCCCTTCTCCTTGAGGACGCGCTTGAACTGCTCGGCCATGACGTCGAAGGCCATGTCCCAGGACACGTGCTGGAACTCGCCGTCCTTCGCGTACTTGCCGTTCTTCATGCGAAGCAGCGGCTTGGTGAGGCGGTCCTCGCCGTACATGATCTTCGAGAGGAAATACCCCTTGACGCAGTTGAGGCCCTTGTTGACCTCGGCTTGCGTGTCGCCATGGGTGGCCACCACGCGGTTGTTCTTGACGGCAACGGTCACGCCGCAGCCGGTGCCGCAGAAGCGGCAAGGTGCCTTCGACCATTTCAGGTCGGAGGACGATTCGCTGGCGGTCTGGGCGATGCCGGGCAGGGGAATGCCGGCAGCTGCGGCGGCAGTGGCAGCCGCGGTCTGGCGGATGAAGGAACGTCTAGCGATCGGCATCGGGAATTTCCTCGTTCATGGTGTCCAGGTCTTCGACATGCTGGTAAACCAGCGGTGCCGACAGGACGCCGTCGATGTGTTGAATGGTGCGGACCTTGTCGATCATCTCGTCGGCCGTGGCGGCCTCGAGGGTGACGACGAGCTTGCCGCTGGATTCGGCGTGGACCTCGGCGCCGTCGAGCTTGAGCACTTCACCGGCCACGAGCGGGCCGCGGCTCGGCGTGGTGTACACGACCAGGCTGGCGATGTGCAGTTCGTCACGGACTGCCGGTGCTGCAGCGGGTGCCGCGGCGGTGTCGGCGGCCGGGGGAGGAGGGGGCGTGTGCATGTCAGCTTCCCGGCGGGCCCGCGAAAAGCTGGTACATCCAGACCAGGAAGCCGTAGCCTGTCACGACCATGACGGCCAGCAGCGGTGCGACGACGGCGCACAGCAGCAGGAAGCCGCGGAGCTCCTGCGAGCGTGTAAATTGTTCTTGTCCCTCGTTCACGTGCTTCCTTCGTCAGGGTTGCCACATCTGGCAACGGAATTCTGGGGTTTATCAGCGGGCGCCCGTCGGGTCAACGATCAACCTGCGGCGCGGTGCGACTCCCCGGGTCGGACTTGCATCGATGTCGTTCTCGTGATCCAGACGATTATCGTGAGATGCGTTCCTCATGTTGAGCCCGAATAGTGACTTTCTGACGGTGCTTTCCAACGCATCATGTGAGCGGCATTGGCGCCCCGACGCGTCTTGGCACGGGCCAGTTCGTTGCGGGCCACCGTGCGCAGGTGCACTTCGTCCGGTCCGTCGAGCAGGCGCAGTGCGCGACCCCAACTCCACAGGCGAGCCAGTGGCGTATCAGGGGTCAGCCCCATGGCACCGAACACCTGGATCGCGCGGTCGAGCACGCGGGTCTGGAGCTGAGCCGCCACCACCTTGATCGCCGCCACGTCCACGCGCGCCGCCGCGTTGCCTTGCTGGTCCATGCGCCAGGCGGCGTGCATGACGAGCAAACGGGCCTGGTCGATCTCGATGCGGCTGAGGGCGATCCAGTCCTGGATGTTGGCGAAGTCGGCCAGGCGGGCGCCGAACGTGCGGCGTTCGAGCGCGCGCTCCGTCATCAGTTCGAGCGCGAGTTCGCATTGGCCGATGGTGCGCATGCAGTGATGAACCCGGCCGGGGCCGAGCCGCGCCTGGGCGAGGGCGAAGCCCCGGCCCCATTCACCGAGCAGGTTCGAGCGGGGCACGCGGACATCGCGGAACACCAGTTCGCAGTGCCCTTCGATCGCCTGGTGGTCCATCACCGGGATGTTGCGCTCGATGGTGAGTCCGGCTGCGTCGATCGGCACGACGACGATGGAGTGCGCATCGTGGTGGTGGTCGTCCTGCGCGCCGACGTCAGCGCTTCGGCCCAGCAGGAACACATGGCGGCACAGCGGATGGTTGGCGCCCGTGATGAACCACTTGCGGCCGTTGATGACCAGATCGTCGCCGTCCGGTTCGATGCGGGTGGCGATGTTGGTGGCGTCGGAGGAGGCGACGTCCGGTTCGCTCATCGCGAAGCAGGAACGGACCTCGCCGGCCAGCAGGGGGTCGAGCCAGGCGAGGCGCTGCTCGGGGGTGGCGAAGAGCTGCAGCAGCTCCATGTTGCCGGTGTCGGGGGCGCTGGAATTGAAGACCTCGGCGGCCCACGGCACGCGGCCCATGATCTCGCACAAGGGCGCGAAGTCGACGTTGGACAGTCGCGTGCCGGGCTGGTCGTCGCGCAGGCTGGGCAGGAAGAGGTTCCAGAGGCCCGTGTCACGCGCCGAGGCCTTGAGTGGCTCCAGCACGTCGTGGGGATAGACGCCCGCGTCCGCGTAGCGGTTCCAGTCGCCGAGGCTCGGGAGCACCAGGTCGTCCATGAAGCGGGACAGTCGGCTCGCCAGTTCGGCGCTGAGGGGGCTGGGGGCGAAGTCCACGGGAGCGGTGTCGGGATGCGGGGCGTTTCTACAGGCGAGAGCATCGCTGCAGCGGGCGGACTTGGCCTTGCGCTGTGTCAAGCGACGCAAGCGCCACGGACGGCACCATGCCGGCATGCCGCCCTCGGCAACCCTCGATCACCAAGATGTCCTGCTTCATGATGAACCGTCGCCATCTCCTGTCCGCTGCGGCTGCCTGGCTGGTCCTCGCGTCGCTTCCCGCGGTGGCCGTGCCAGCCGCACGCCGCGTGCACGTCTACAAGACGCCCACCTGCGGATGCTGCGGCGCCTGGGTCGAGCACCTGTCGGTCGCAGGATTCGATGTCGTGGTCACCAACGTCGACGACACCACCGCAACGCGCAAGCGCCTCGGCATGCCCGAGCGGTTCGGCAGTTGCCACACCGCCGTGGTGGACGGCTACGTGCTGGAAGGGCATGTGCCGGCCGACGAGGTGAAGCGGCTCCTGGCCTTGCGCCCCGCCGTGCTGGGCCTCGCCGTGCCAGGCATGCCGGCCTCATCGCCCGGCATGGACGTCGTCCCTGGTCGACAGGATGGCTACGACGTGCTGGTCATCGATCGCGCCGGGCGCGACACCGTTTTTGCCCGTTACCCCAAGGCCCGAAAGGCATGAAGATGAAGTTCAAGTCCATCCTGGCAGCTGCCACCCTTGCCGTCGCGGCGCAAGCGCAGGCCGGCCACGCCGAGCACGACCATGCAGGGCATGCGGCCGCTGCCGCAACGACGGCGGCGCCCGCGGTGGCGCAGGCCGAGGGCGAGGTCCGCAAGCTCGATCGCGCGGCGGGCAAGCTGACGCTGCGGCACGGGCCGATCGCGAGCCTCGAGATGCCTGCGATGACCATGGCGTTCCGCGTCACCGAGCCGAAGGTCTTCGAGGGACTCGCGGTGGGCGACAAGGTGCGCTTCTCCACTCGGCGCATCGACGGCGCCTACACCATCACGGCCATCGAGCCGATGAAGTGATCGGCAGCGCGGCCGCGAGCGATGCGGCCGCTCAAGGCATGCGAGCGGTCGGCCTCTGGCGTGAGGGCTCGACGTCTCGGGCGTGCCCCATGCAGCACTTCTGCTCACTGGCCTTGTCGCCGCGCCTGCTTTTGCTGGGGCAGCGTCAGGCCGCAGGGGGAGGCTGCCCCACGGCCAGTCGTGGCGGCGGCGCTTCCATCAGGAGCGCTGCGCGATGAACGCGGAGGAGGCGACCGGCCAGTCTGCCCCTACTTGTCGGACGGGCGGTTCTTTTCCCAGATCGCCCACAGAATGAGGCCGTACGACACAAGGCGCACCAGGTAGTGCACCGGCGCCGCATCGGCCGTCCAGGCCTGGTTCATCGCCATGAGCACGCGGTTCGCCGCCTCGATCCAGAAGGACAGCATGAAGAACAGGAAGAAGCGGTCTCCCGTGCTGCGCCAGTAGCGCAGGAAGAAGAGCCCCGCGACGAAGGAACCGACGGCGATGCCGCCTACGAGCATTTCATCCATGGCGGTCCTTCAGTCCTCGCCTTCGAGCACGAGCCCGGTCACCAGCAGCAGCACGGCCACCAGGGCCAGCACCAGTCGCCAGCTCGACAGGTCGATGTCGGTGTAGACCATCCGGTCGAGCACCAGCAAGCCGTTGTTGAGCGTCAGGCCCACGAAGCACAGGCCGCTCCAGAGCAGCAACCGGAAGCCGGTGCGGAAGTACCCGCGCAGAAGCAGCCAGGCGCAGGCCAGGGACGTCGCCGCGCAGAGGGTGTAGGTGATCTTGTCCATGGTCAGGTGTCCTTTCGCAGCTTGAACGCGGCGGCAAAGCGGCTCGCACTCTTCTGCGTGGCGTCATGGATGAGGTTGGAGACGCCAACCAGGTCGGCGGCGTAGCAGTCGGCCAGGCGGTCGAGTGAGTCCCTGAGCGATGCGTCGCGAGGCTCGTACCGGTAGCGGGAGGCCTCGAGTCGCGCGATGCCCGCCTCGGCCAGCGCGTCGACCAACTCCGCAGCCGTGCGCTCGGACACATAGAGACTCGCTGCGAGCTCGGCCACCGACCAGCTCCGGTCGGCCGCGCCGCGCATCAACAGTGCGGCCTCCAGGTAGGGCACCGAGGGAACGCTCATGAGCACGAAGCGGCGAACGTCGTTCGGAATCGTGCTCATGGGTTGTCGGGCCCCGGGCACAAGCGATCGGTCTGCCGGTCGGCCTCCGGGGTTCGCGCGCAGCGCGAGGCAGGACGGGATGGCAACGGAAACGGAAGCGGTGGCAGTCTCATGCGGCAGTGGAGGTTTCGGGCGCGGGGGCATGCACATCGCCCCGCGAACTGCGCTGGCGCGAGCGGAATTCTACAGAGGGTGGGACGGGGTCGCGTCTCGGGCGTCCGAGGGCAAGGCGAGGCGAGCGCATTGCGTTCGGCGGACCGCATCGCGTCGGCGCGGGCTCAGTTACGCCGGATGCGCCTTGCCGCTCTACTGCGGCCGGCCGGGCTTGGGCAGCGCTGATGCGTGTGATACGGTGAGCCGCCGAGCGCGCAGGCCACGAGCCCGCGTCCTCCTGCCCAGCCGCTTCCCGAGAGAAACTCCATGCGTGTCGTCGTCTTCAGCACCCAGGCCTACGATCGCCGCTTCCTCGAGCGGGCCAATGCCGGCGGCCGCCATGCGCTCGAATTCGTGAGCCTGCCGCTCGACCTCGCGACCACCGGTGCGGCGGAAGGGGCTGCGGCCGTCTGCGCCTTTGTCAATGACCGCCTCGATCGGCCGGTGCTGGCACGACTGGCCGCCCTCGGCGTGCGGCTCGTCGTGCTGCGCTGCGCCGGCTTCAACCATGTCGACCTGGCCGCCGCTGCCGAGCTCGGACTCGCCGTGGCCCGGGTGCCGGAGTATTCGCCCTACGCCGTCGCCGAGCACACCGTGGCCCTGGTGCTGACCCTCAATCGCAAGATCCACCGAGCCCATGCCCGCGTTCGCGAAGGCAACTTCGCCCTCGAGGGCCTGCTCGGGTTCGACCTGCATGGCCGGACGGTCGGGGTGGTGGGCACCGGCAAGATCGGCGCGTGTTTTGCGCGCATCATGGCCGGCTTCGGTTGTCGCCTGCTGGCTTGCGACCCAACCCCCGACCCTGACTGCGAGGCCCTCGGCGTGCGCTACGTCGGGTTGTCGGAACTGCTGGCTGCCGCCGACGTGGTGAGCCTGCATTGCCCCTTGACACCCGCGACCCGCCACCTGATCGGTGCCGAGGCAATCGCCGCGATGAAGCCGGGCGCCATGCTGGTGAACACCAGCCGCGGCGCCGTGATCGACACGCCCGCGGCCGTCGCGGCGCTCAAGTCCGGCCAACTGGGCAGCCTCGGCATCGATGTATACGAGGAGGAGGCGGACCTCTTCTTTCGCGACCTGTCGGCTGATGTCATCCGCGACGACGTCTTCGCTCGGCTGCTGACCTTTCCCAACGTCGTGGTGACCGGTCACCAGGCCTTCTTCACCGAGGATGCGCTGGCTGCCATCGGCGAGACCACGCTCGCCAATCTCGACGCGTTCGAGGCCACCGGCCAGCCGAGCCATCCGGTGTCGGTGGAGCGGCTGGCCTGAGCTGCGGCCGGCTACTTGATGATCATCACCGGCACCTCGGCCAGCATCAGCACCTTGGCCGCGACACTGCCGAGCATGACGCGAGCCACCCCGCGCCGGCCGTGCGAGCCCATGACGATGACATCCGCGGCACAGCGCCGCGCCGCATCGACGATGTCCTGGGCCGGGTTGCTGCCTTCGGTGTGTTCGGTGGTGAGCTTGACGCCGGTGCCCTGCGCAAGATCTTCAAGGCGTGCGAATGCCGCAGCCGACTCGCGGTGCGCGGCCGAAAGGTACTCCTCGCGGCCGGCGCTGTTGGCGGCACCGACGCCGCCATAGGGGTAAGGCTCCTGGATGTACACGGCGTGCAGGCCGGCGCCGGTGAGCTTGGCCATCGCGATGGCACGGTCGGCCGCGGCGAGTGAGACTTCCGAGCCATCGGTGGGCAGCAGGATCTTGTCGAACATGGAGGACTCCGTGTGAAGGAAATGGACGTTGCCGCTTCGATGCCACCTTACACCGAAGGTTCGACCGGATCCACCGGCGCGGGCATCCGGCTGACGCAGCGCAAGGCCGGTCGACGTGGTCGCGCGAAGGCGTCGCGATTGCGGGCATCATGGCCCGGGGCATCCACGCCCGAGGCTTTTCCCAAGGACGAGACACCATGCGATTGACCTTCATCGGCGCGGCCCAGGAAGTGACCGGTTCCTGCTTTCTCGTGGAGACCGACGACGTGCGCTTCCTGGTGGACTGCGGGATGCACCAGGGCGGTCGCGAAGCGCATGAGCGCAACTTCAACGCCTGGCCGTTCGACCCGGCAACCATCGACTTCGTGCTGCTGACCCATGCGCACATCGACCACAGCGGGCTGCTCCCGCGGCTGTGCGCGATGGGGTTCAAGGGCCGGATCCACACCACGACCGCGACGGCCGACCTGCTGTCCGTGATGCTCCTCGACAGCGCCTTCATCCAGGAGGCCGAATGGACGCGTGCCCAGCGCAAGAAGGGCGGCAACCCGGCCGGCGGCCGGAACCCTGCGCTGCTGTACACCGTGGCCCAGGCCGAAGCGGCCCTGGAGCAGGTCGACGGGGCGACCTACGGCGAGGCGCTGCAGCCGCACCCGTCGGTTCGCTGCACCTTCAGAGATGCGGGACACATCCTCGGCTCGGCCATCGCCGAGGTCTGGGTCACGGAGGACGACCGCACGCGCAAGATCGTCTTCTCCGGCGACCTCGGGCAACCGGGCCGCCCGATCGTGCGCGACCCGACGCCGATCGCCGAGGCCGACGTGCTGGTGGTTGAATCCACCTATGCAAACCGGCTGCACCGGCCGCTCAGCGAGACCATCGACGAGCTCACCTTCGTGATCGAAGACACCCTGAGCCGTCGGCAGGGCAACATCATCATTCCCGCCTTCGCGCTCGGTCGTACCCAGGAGCTGCTCCACCTGCTGCTCTCCCTGTGCAAGCAGGGCAAGCTGCCCCACCTGCAGGTCTTCGTCGACTCGCCGATGGCCAACAAGGTGACCGAGATGACCTGGAAGCATTCCGAGTACCTCGATGACGAGAGCCGTGCGCTGCTGTCGCGGCGAAGCACGGATTCCCGGTTCATGGACCTGCGCTTCACGCGCAGCGTGGAGGAGTCCATGGCGCTGAACCGCATCAAGGCCGGAGCGATCATCATCTCGGCCAGCGGCATGTGCGACGCCGGCCGCATCAAGCACCACCTCCGCCACCACCTGGATCGGCCCGAGTGCGCCATCGTCATCATCGGCTACCAGGCCGTCGGGACCCTCGGCCGGCGTCTGGTCGACGGGGAAAAGCGGGTCCGGCTCTTTGGCGAGGATGTGCGGGTCAGGGCAGGCATCCACACCATCGGCGGGCTGTCCGCCCACGCGGACCAGGCCGCGCTGCTCGGCTGGCTCAAGGGATTCGAGGTCGCCCCGCGACGGACCTTCGTTGTCCACGGCGAAGCGGAGACAGCCTGCGGGTTTGCCGACCGCGTGGCCGAGGAACTGGGTTGGCGCGTCGAGGCGCCTGCGCCGGGCACACGGGTCGACCTCTGAAGCGCGTCCCGTGCGCAGCTCCGGGTGACGTGCCGCAGCTTTGCTGATGGCGCCCCCGCCGACCGTGCCCTGGACACCGTTGCCCGCCTCGCATCGGTCACGTGGTGCACCCGGCTGATTCTGCGCCGCATTCGCGCCCGGGGGCTCGCGGGTCGGCTCGACACGTGCGTGGGTTTGGCATCGTCCTTGGGTAAGTTCGCGCGGGCCCAAGCGACCTGCCCGGACGGCGCCAGGCAATGGGGCAGGATCCATGTGGCCGCCTTCGCCCTCGTCACGTGGCGGCCCTACTGGGACAGCAGGCGCTTCATCCAGTCGAGCAACACGACGGGCAGGCGTTCAGGGCGCTGCAGCAAGGCATGGTGCTGCGGGCCGAACACCCGGGGCAGGTAGGCTGCGGCCTGCCGATCCACCGTGAGGCAGAAGGGCGACTGGCCGGCGTGGCGCGCCTCGAGCACGGCTTGGCGCATGTCCTCCACGCCGTAGCGCCCTTCGTAGGCATCCTGGTCATTGGGTTTGCCGTCGGAAAGCAGCAAGAGCAGCCGGTGTCGCGCCGGCTGGGCCTGCAGCAGGCGACTGGCATGCCGCAGCGCCGCACCGGCGCGGGTGTAGTGCTCGGGCTCCAAGCCGGCGATGCGGCGGGCGACGCTGTCGCTGTGCCGTTCGTCGAAGCGCTTGACGGTGCGCACCTGCACCTGCTGCGGCCCCTGGCCCGAGAACGCGAGGATGGCATGGGCGTCGCCCGATCCGTCGAGTGCGATCGACAGCGGCAGGAGGGCCTCCCGTTCGACGTCGATGATGCGCCGCTGGCCGGCGATCCAGCCATCGGTCGAGCCGCTGACATCCACGAGCACGAGGACGGCCGTGTCGCGCCGGGCCATGCGGGTGGTGCGGTAGAGCCGCTGCGACATGGAGGCTCCGGCGCGAAGGTCGGCGCGTGCCTCGATGCAGGCCTCCAGGTCGAGTTCGTCGCCCTCGTCCTGCCGCCTCAGGGGCACGCGTCGGGCCCGCAGCATCTCGAAGCGTCGGCGGATGGCCCCCAGCATCCCGCGTTGTGCCTCCAGCGTGCGCTCCACCCAGGCGGCCGAGCCCTCGGGCGCGTCCGACTCCCACACCGTGGTGCCGGGGTCCCGATACGTCTGCGCCTGGTAGTCCCACTCCGGGTAGCGAATGCCTCGGGCACCTGCGGGCACGGCGCCAGTGACGGTTTGCGCCGGGCGGACCGGCAGGTCATCTGAGAGGAGGACCTCCTTTGCCTGCTGCGACGTCCGGACGAGGCGGGCCTGCTGCAGGTCGGCCACCGACTCGGCATGCGATTCGGCCGCGTGGTCAGTGTCGCGGTCCGCCGGTCGCTGCTGCCCCATGGGGTCCTCGGCGCTTTCGTGCGGCTGAGCGGTCTGCACCATCCACGGCGCCGGTGGGCCGTCGTCTTCTTCCTCGTCGGCCTCGCGGACGGTGGGCCGGCGTGACAAGCGGGCGCTCCTGACGGAGCCGTTCGCCTCGTCGGCCGGCTCGGGCGTCGCCAGGTCGGCTCCGCGTGCGACCGCTTCACGCGCTGGCCATTCGCCCGTCCACCAGTCGCAGAGCAGCGGGTGGCTGCCCAGTTCGCCCGGCCAGGCGGTTGCGGCTTCCCGGGCGAGCCCGGCGAGTGTGGGCGGCGCGGCGGCCCCGGCCTCCGGCGGCGCTCGCAGCGTGCCGCGCAGCCACTGCTCCAGGCCGCGTCTCGCTGGCGGAAACGCTTCGAGGGCTGGGCGGCGGATCAGTGCTGTCTCGCGCAATTGCAGCAGGAGCGGCCGCAGGCCGGGCAGGGCGGCGACCAGGGCGGCGTCGGCCGCGGCGCCTTCGAGGACCAGGTAGGTCGCGCGCAGCAAGGGCGTGTCCAGGGCAGCCGCGTCCGCTTCGGCCCGGATCCGGGCCCGCTGCGCCGCCTGCAGGGCCATTGCCCGGTACAAGGCCGCCGCATCGCCGGCATCGGCGCCCTCCAGCTGCCGCGGCAACCAGATGGATTCCCCATCGGTGCTGGGAACTGCGACGCGGCGAAAGGGCCGGGCGTCGCGGCGAAACAGGCGGGTGAGGGCGGTGACCGGGGCGGGCGCCTGGGCCACGCGCAACGGCCAGTGGCGCCCGTGGAGCGCAGTGAGCAGCAGATCCAGGCGCGGGGCGATCTCCATCAGCCCCGGCACGACGGATTCAACCGCCGGGCGGCGACGCTTGAGAAGGTCTTGCGCGTAGGCGGTCGCGTGGCGCGCCGCGTCGACGATGACGTCTTCGGCTTCGGCCACCGCGCGCTCCGTTCAGACGAACGTGGCGTCGACCAGGTCGCGCATGGCGCCAACCAACGACGGGTCGTCCGACAGCGGCGCGATCAAGGCCGCCTGGCAGGCGGTGCGCAGGTCGATGCCGGCGCCGGCAAGGCGTGCGGTGGCCACCAGCAGGCGGGTGCTGGGCACTTCGGCCAGGCCGCGATCCTGCAACTGGCGGATGCGGCGGGCCAGCGACACGAGTGCCGTGGCGTCGGCATGGCTGGCACCGCTTTCGCGCTCGACGATGCGGGCCTCGACCTCGGCCGCCGGGAAGTCGAAGTCGAGTGCCACGAAACGCTGGCGCGTGCTCGGCTTCAGGTCCTTGAGCATGCGCTGATAGCCCGGGTTGTACGAGATGACCAGCATGAACCCGGGCGCCGCCTGGAGGGTCTCGCCGGTCTTGTCGATCGGCAGGATGCGGCGATGGTCGGTCAGCGAGTGCAGCACCACGACCGTGTCCTGCCGCGCCTCCACGGCTTCGTCCAGGTAGCAGATCGCGCCCTCGCGGACCGCGCGGGTGAGCGGGCCGTCATGCCACACCGTGCTGTCGTGGTGGATCAGGAAACGGCCGATGAGGTCGCTGGCGGAGAGGTCGTCGTGACAGGCGACGCTGATCAGGGGCCGATCGAGGCGCCAGGCCATGTGCTCGACGAAGCGCGTCTTGCCGCAGCCGGTGGGCCCCTTGAGCATCACGGCCAGTTGCTGCGCATGGCATTGCTCGAAGAGGCTGACCTCCTCGCCCACCGGCAGGTAGAAAGGCGCTTCGCCGGTGCGCGAGGGTGTGGACGACTCGGGACCCTGGGGCATGCCTCAGGCCATCCGGGGCCGGGGCGCCGACGGCGCGCGGTTCGCGGCGTCGGTGTCATCCCCGATGATCTCGAAGTTCGGGCGGATGCGGAAGAAGTCCCAGATGAAGAGCGCGACGCCGGTCGAGAACACCCCGGCCGTGGCGATCAGCATCAGGAAGTGCACCTGGATCTTGAGCTGCGCGTCGAGGTAGCCGAGGCCCAGGATGCGCTCCAGGTACACCTGCCCGATGCCGGCCGTCGCGAAGGACAGCGTCATGCCGAACATGCCTGCCAGCTGCAGCCAGAACGACCAGTACCCCAGGGCCGATCCGCCCTCGCGACGGCCCGGTGTCAGCAGGGGCAGCGCGTAGCTGATCATCGCCATGACGATCATGGCGTAGGCACCGTAGAAGGCGGCGTGGCCGTGCATGGCCGTGATGAGGGTGCCGTGCGTCCACTTGTTGACCGACGGCCAGGTGTGGGCCAGGCCCAGCAGGCCTGCGCCGAACAAGGTGAACACCGCGCTGCCGAGCGTCCAGTGGAGTGCGAGCGTGTTCGGGTGCGACAGGCCCGAGCGCCGCATGGCGGTGTAGGCGTACATGGCCATGCCGACCAGCGCGAGCGGCTCGAGGGCACTGAAGATGCCGCCGATGGGCAGCCAGTACGACGGCACGCCGACCCAGTAGTAGTGGTGGGCGGTGCCCAGGATGCCGGCGATGAAGACGAGGCCGACGATGACGTACAGCCACTTCTCCATGACCTCGCGGTCGGCACCGGACAGGCGGATGAGCAGGTAGGCGAGGAAACCGCCCTGGATCATTTCCCAGACGCCCTCGACCCAGAGATGGATGGTCCACCAGCGGTAGAAGATGGCCACGGTGTAGTTCTCGAACTCCAGCAACGCCGGCAGGTAGAGCACGGCGGCGAGGCCGAGCCCGAGCAGCAGCACGCCTTCGGTGGTGGTGAAGCGGCCGGACTTGCGGATGGTCATGCCGACGTTGTAGAGGAACATCAGCATCACCACGACGATGACGATCTTGTGCGGCAACGGCTGCTCGAGGAGCTTGTTGCCGGTGCCGAAACGGAAGAGGTAGCCGATGACGGCGGTCACGCCCATCAGCACCCAGAGCACGAGCTGGATGTAGGCCAGCTTGACGCTGTGCAGCTCGGTGCGCGACTCGTCGGGCACCATCCAGTAGGTCGCCCCCATGAACCCGGTCAGGACCCACACCACCAGCAGGTTGGTGTGGATGACCTTCGTGACGTCGAAGGGCAGGATGTAGAGCAGCGGGTCGGGCCCGAGGTACTTGGCGGCCGAGAGCAGGCCGAACACCAGCTGCAGCCCGAACAGCGCCATTGCGACCGCGAAGTACCAGTAAGCGACTTCCTGGGAACGGTATCTCATTGCGTGTCTCCCCTCGCGATGCAGCGAATCACTTGAACGAGGCCAGGTAGGCCACCAGCTGGTCGATCTGTTCCGGCTTGAGGTCGTTGGCGTAGGTGGCCGGCATGAAGCTCTGGCCGTTCGCCGAGTACATGGCGCCCGGCACCACATAGGCGCTCGGGTGCTCGATGGACTCCCGGATGTAGCCCTCGACGTCCTTGGCCTTGCCCTTGTAGTCAGGCGAGGCGAGGCGCTCCTTGGCCTGGGTGGCAAGGCCGGCGAGTGACGGCCCGGCCATGTTGACGCCTGGTGACAGCGAGTGACATGCCGTGCAGGAGGGGGCGACCGTGCGGAACACGTTCTGTCCGAGCGCGATGGGGTTCTGGTCGCCCGATACCGGGCGGGCTCCCGGCGGCTGCATGCCACCCTGCTGACCGCCTGATCCGAGTTGTTCGGTGTTGAGGTCGGTACCGGGGATGGTGGCGCCGGTCACCAGGATGGGCCGGGGCGGCCAGCCCTGGTTGTCGACCTTGGAGACCCAGTCGAGGAAGGCGATGAGGTCGGTGATCTCGTCTTCGGCCAGGTCCTGCTTGGGCATCAGGCGGCGATGGCGGTTCTCGTCGTAGAACTTGGACGGGTCGCGCATGTAGGCCTTCAGATAGGCCTCGCCGCGGTGCTGGGTGATCTTGGTCAGGTCGGGTGCGTAGTAGGCGCCCTCGCCGAACAGGGTGTGACAGTTGATGCAGTTGTATTTGTGCCAGACGTCCTTGCCGTGGATGACGGCCGGCGTGATGTTCTGGGCGTTGGTGAGTTTGTCGAACTGGCGATGGCTGTCGATCGTGAGACCGAGGAAGGCCAGCGCGGCGACGGCGGTGGAGCCGATCGCGAAGAGGCGGCTTTGTCGCTTGTTCATGTTCGGGGCTCCTAGACGCCGATGCCGGTCCAGTGCGTGATGGACATGTAGCCCGAGTACAGCAGGGCGACGAGCATCAGCAGAATGACGATCAGTGCGAAGCCTTTCACCGGTCCGTACAGCGATTGGGATTTCATGGCGGCCCCCTTTTGTGTCGGGCGAGCATAGCGTGCGGTACTGCACATGTCCACGGCGTTCGGCCTGACTTCGAGGGGCAATGGCCCTGTAACGAACAGCTTTCGGGGTTTCCCTTGATCGGGCTCAACTGGTGAGCCAGGCGATCGGGTTGCTCCCTACCCGCTGGTGCCCGCGCCGGGACTCGAGCGTGCCGGACGTCAACGTCACTTAGCGACGTCAGTTGGCACGCTGTCGTACTCCAGACCACCCACGAAGCGGTACATCGCGTTGTAGACCGAGCAGGCCACCGTGACCCCGACGTAGCCGACCACCAGGTAGAGCAGGGGCACGAGCAGCAACGCGGCCAGCGGCAGCTGCGCCTCCGGCGGCGCCACGACGCGGGCAATGAGGCCGAGGGGGATGAGCAGCGCAAACGTGGTCACGGCGAGCAAGGCGGCCACGACCTTGCCGTTCTGGTGGGGGGACAGGCGGGAGATCTGGTGCTTCATGTCGGGCGCCTCCAAGCGCCGGGTGGGATGGGTCGAGGGAGAACCGCTTGCCCGGCGTCAATGGCTGCAGCACGGGTCGCATCGAGAATCCTGCTGCGCAGGGACCTCCGTAATCCTGCGAATCTAACGTGGAACCGGACAAGGAGTCGACATGGCAACGAGGCGTCGGCAATGGGCAGCTCGCGGGAACGCGGGAACGAATCAACGCAGGATGGTGGCGCTGGTGATGCTGGCCTGCCTTACCAGCGGACCCGTGGCTGCCCGCGGATCCGGGCGGGAGGCCGCCCCCTGCAAGGACGCTGTTGCCGCTGCGTGCGTGCCCGCGATCGAAGGCCCCTGGCGCTACGCCGGAGGGTCTCCGACGCACCGCATCGACGTGCTCGATCAGCCGTCGCTCGAGGATGTCCGCCGCGCCCTGCAGGAGCGCACCAGCGCCCTGTACGGCAAGAACGCCTGTTCGCCCGCACGCATCAGCCACGCCGGCGACTGGCGTACCGACACCGACGAGCCGACGCTTCAACGCGAGCGGCTGATCACCGTGTACGAGGTCGGCTTCCTGCATGGCGACGAATGCACGGTGGTGGGAGGTGCGACCACCTTCCACACCACGCGTCAGCGCAGTTTCAATTGCGAGGCGGGTCGACCCGGGCCGTTCCTGGGGCCCAGGGGCGAGCGCCTGTGCGGGCCTCCGGCTCCAGGCCCCTGAAGCCACAGCGCCGTGCGCCTCGTCAGCAGCCGTTGAATCGGGGGGGCCGCCGTTCTCGCCAGGCAGAAATGCCTTCGCGCAGGTCGGCCGACGTTGCGGCCCGCTTGGCGTCGGCCTTCAACGCCTCAGGGTCGAGCATGCCGCGCGCGATGTGATTGAGGTGCTGCTTCATGGGCAGCAGCGCGAGCGGCGCCATGGCCGAGAGCGTCTGGCTCAGCCCGTGGGCCGCCTCGTCCAGCCGCTCGGCCGTGACCAGATGGGTCAGGAAGCCGATGGCCTTCATGTCCTCGGCGCCGATCTTTTCCGCGCCGAGGATCAAGCGCTTGGCCTGGTCGAGGCCCAGGCGGCTCACGTAGCGCTCCAGCGCCTGGCGATAGAGGTGCAGGCCGAGCCGGGCCGCCGGCATCACCATTTCCATGCCGACGACGCCGAGCCTGAAGTCGCAGGCAAGCGCCAGGTCGGTGGCGCCGCCATGGACGCCGCCCTGCATCACCGCCAGCGTGATGGGCCGGGCTGCTTCGAGGGCATCGGCCACTCGGTCGAATGACACGGCGCGCGAAGCGCCGAGCTGTCCGATGTCGTAGCCGCTGCAGAAGGTGCGGCCTTCAGCGCGAAGCTGAAGCACCAGCACCTCCGGCCGCGCATTGACCTCCGTCAGATGCGCTTCAATCACCGCCAGGTCATCGGGCTCCAGGCGGTTGGCCTGCTCCGGGCGGCGCAAGGTGATGCGGGCGATGCTGCGGTCGATGTGGAGTTCAGGCGTGGGCATGGCATGACGTCGTCGGGTTGGAAGGGCCGGTGGCTTGGTGCGTCGGCCGGATCAACGGGCGTCGGCCCGCTGGACTGCTGCGGAGAGAGCGTTCACGGGCGGCAGGGGACCGTCATGCCGTCACCCCGGATGCGCGCATCGCCGCGACCGCAGTCGCGTCGTAGCCCAGTTCGCCCAGCAGTTCGTCGGTCTGCTCGCCCGGGTCGGGTGCCGCGTGGCGGAAGCGATCCGGATGCGGGAAACCCGAGAGGTTGATGGGCGAGCGGATCAGGTCGACGTCGCCCAGTACCGGGTGATGGGCCGGCCGGGTCATGCCGAGGTGGCGGACCTGCGCGTCCTCGAACGCCTGGGCGATGGTGTAGATCGGTCCGCAGGGCACGCCCGCTGCATTGAGGCGCTGCACCAGGTCGGCCGTGTCGAAGGCGGCCGTGACGGCGCCGATGTCGCGGTCGATCTGCTCGCGGTGCCGCTGACGCGAAGCGATGTCGGCGTAGTCGGGATGTCGCAGCAGGGCGTGCGCACCGAGGGCCTCGCAGAAGTTGGTCCACATGCGCGTGGTGGCCGGTGCGATGTTCACATGGCCATCGCGCGCAGGGTAGGTGCCCATGGGCACGATGGTGGGGTGACTGTTGCCCTGCTGGCCGGCCACCTCGCCGTTCACCGTGTACCGCGCCGCCTGGAAGTCGAGCTTGTTGATCATGCTCTCGATGAGCGAGGTGTGGACCCATTGCCCCTCGCCCGTTCGCTCGCGATGGAGCAGGGCGAGCAGGATGCCCTGGCCCAGGAACATGCCGGCCGTGGTGTCGGAGATGGCGATGCCGGTGCGCATCGGGCCGCGGCCGGGCTCGCCGGTCACCGAGCTGAGTCCGCACATGCCCTGGACGATCTGGTCGACGCCAGGGCGGTCGCTGTAGGGACCGTCCTGGCCGAAGCCGGAGATGCTGGCGAGGATGATGCCGGGGTTGTGGGCACGCAGGTCTGCGTAGTCGAGCCCGATGCGCGCCTTGACGTCGGCACGGAAGTTCTCCACCACGACGTCGCTGCGTGCCACCAGCCGCCGAAGCACCTCCGCACCGGCCGGCGACTTGAGGTCCAGGCAGAGACTGCGCTTGTTGCGGTGCAGGTTCTGCTCGTCCGCGCCCCGGCGCCACCCCGTGACCGAGCCGCGGTCCCGCGGCGGCGGGGCGTCGATGCGGATCACCTCGGCGCCCCAGTCGGAGAGCAGGCGCACGGCCGCCGGTCCCGCGCGGGCCACCGACAGGTCGAGCACCTTGTAGGGCGCGAGGGGGAGGGGTGCTGTGGCGTCGGACGTCATGCGCGGGATCCTTGGATGGGTCGCCAGTGCGGGTGTCAGCGCGCGGACCAGAATCGACGGAAGACGCCCCGCGGATCGTCGTGTACCCCGGTGCCCCGGCTGTCTCCTGCGAACACCAGGGTTGCGCGCCGCTGCGTGTCGAACGCCGGCCAATCCGGTGTGGCGGGACTGTTCGGGTTCCCCGTGGCGGCGAAGCTCACCCAGGCGCTGGCGAGCTGGTCGGCCAGGCGGAGGTTCTCGTCGGAGGGACCGTTGAGTCCGTGGCGGATGTCGTGCAGGCTCGGGCCGATGTCCACCCCGTGGGGCGCGCCGAAGCGGCCACCATAGGCAGGGCTCGGGATGGTCCAGAGGTACGTCCAGACCGGGGCGCCGCCACGGGCGGACTTGCGTTCTGCCTGCAAATGCGCGGCGCGGCGGAAGGTGGCGTCGGTGTCGAGGCGGGCCTGCAGCAGGTAGGCCGTGGCGTGCGGGTCGTCCTGCCGATAGAGGGAGACGAGTTCAGCGGCCGCGTCGCCGACGTGGCGCTCGGCGAAGGCCAGCAGTCCGGCATCGTCGAGGTCGAAGTTGATCATGCGGTAGGCCCGCTCATCGAGGGTGGTGCCGATGACGAGCGGCACGTCGTGCGACGCCTCCGGCGCGTCGGGGTCGAACGGGTGGCGCGGGAGGACCCTCCCGTCCAGAACGGGGCCGAACGCGCGCGGCATCTCGCCCTGCAGGCGGTCGGCCCGTTCGAGCTGCAGCTGCGCCGCCAGCAGCTGCGCCATGGGCAGTTCGTGCAAGCGATCCAGGCTGGATGGGTCAACCTCGAGCGAGGCCATGAACTGCTCCGCGACGGCGGCGGCTGCGGCGTCGGGAAGGGCCCGGAGCCCCGAGCCGCTCATCACGCCCGCCCGCTGGAACAACCCGCGGGCCGAGGGCATGGCCATCAGCGTGCTGGTCTTCAGGCCGCCGCCGGACTGGCCGAAGACCAGCACCCGGGCCGGGTCCCCACCGAAGGCTTCGACGTTGTCGTGCACCCATTGCAAGGCGGCCACGATGTCGAGCATGCCGGCATTGCCGGCGCTGGCGTAGCGGTCGCCACCGACCGCGCCCAGGTGCAGGAAGCCGAAGGCGCCGATGCGGTGGTTGATCGTGATCACCACCGCGTCGCCGAAGCGGGCCAGCATCTCGCCATCGAACTGCGGCGAGTTGCCGGAGCCGGCGTAGAAGCCGCCGCCATGCAGGTGCACGAGCACTGGACGCCTGGCGTCGCGAACCGGGCCGGGTGTCCACACGTTGAGCACGAGGCAATCTTCGCCCATGCCGCCCGGCTGCAGGTCGTAGGCGATGAGATCGGCGTAGGCGCGGCGACGGTCCGCGGGCATCTGCGGGGCGTAGGGCCCGTATGCGGTGGCATCGCGAACGCCGGACCAAGCGGCCACCGGCTGGGGCGGCATGAAGCGGTGACGCCCACCGGTGTCGGCACCGTAGTGCACGCCCTTGAACACATGGATGCCGCCGGAGCGGAGACCGCGGAGGCGGCCGACCGTGGTCTCGACGACGCTGAACACCGGATCGTCCAGCATCAGGCCTCCGATGAAGGGAAGGGGCAGGTGCCCGACAGGGGCAGGACGGCTGGCATGCGCACTCCAGTTGACGAGACGGCTCAGTGTACGGATCGACCTCATAAAAATACATAGCGGGTTTCCATGTATTCGAAAGAAGCCGCTGATGATGGCTTGCTGCCTAGAATCAAGGCCCGGAGCCACCCATGTCCACCCCCTCACGCATCAACCTCAGCAACCGGATCCGAGCCACCCTCGAGGAGGAGATCACCTCGGGTGCGCTGGTGGCCGGCTCGCGCATCGACGAGCAGGCCTTGATGGCCCGCTTCGAGGTCTCCCGCACCCCGGCCCGTGAAGCGCTGCTGCAGTTGCTGTCCGCCGGGCTGGTGACCTCCGTGCCGCGGCACGGCACCGTGGTGGCCACCATCTCGGTGGCCGAGTACGTGGCCATGCTGGAGGTGCTCACCGAACTCGAGAGCCTGGCCGCGCGTCTCGCTGCACGGCGCATGCCGGCGGCGCAGCGCAGCGCGTTGCAGGAGGCCGAGGCCGAATGCCGGAGTGCCGCCGCCGCACAGGATGCCGACGCCTATGGCCGCGCCAACCGGCGCTTCCATGAACTTATCTACGACGGCAGCCTGAACGAGGTGCTGTCCCGGCAACTGCGATCGATGCGCCTGCGCATGCGGCATCCGCAGAGCGCGCTCTTCGACCGCCCGGGACGCATCCGCCATTCGCTGGCGGAGCACCAGGCCTTGCTGAAGGCCATCCTCGACGGCGACGAGGAGGCGGCGGCACGCGCCATGTCGACGCACATCTCGAGCGGCGGCAACGTCTACGCTGACGCCATCGCCAGCCTGCCGGGGACGTCGCGCGGCTTCGAGCCCGCGCCACAGCCGGCCGTCGCGGCTTCGGCCGCCCCGCAGCGCGCCGTCCGGCGACGTGCCACCCCGAGGAGTTGAACCATGCAGACTCGCGCCATCCAGATCCACCGTCATGGCGGGCCCGAGGTGCTGGAAGAAGTGTCCGTCGCCCTGGCGCCGCCGGGGCCGCACGAGGTCACGGTCAGGCAAAGCGCCATCGGCCTGAACTTCGCCGACATCTATCAGCGGCGCGGCAGCGCCGGCCCGCATGCGGCAGCCGCCTTTCCGCTCATCCTCGGCGCGCACGGCGCCGGCACCATCGAGGCGGTGGGCGCCGAGGTCACCGGCTGGTACGTGGGGCAATCGGTGGCGTACATCCATCCAGGGGCCTACCAGGCGGCGCGCAACGTCCCGGCGTCCAGGCTCGTCGCGCTGCCGCCGACGATCTCGCAGGAGGTGGCCGGCGCTCAGTTGCTGCGCGGACTCACCGCCGAATACCTGCTGAGGCGCCTGCACCGGATCCGCCCGGGGGAGGCGGTGCTGGTGCACGCCGCGGCCGGTGGCATGGGCCAGTTGCTGGCCGAGTGGGCGCGTTCTCTGGGCGCAACCGTCATCGGCACGGTGGGCTCACCGGAAAAGATGGACGTCGCCCGGGCCCACGGCTGCCACCATGTCTTCGACTACCGCAGGGACAACTTCGCCAGCCTGACCCTCGAAGCCACCGGCGGGGAAGGCGTGGCGGTGGTGTACGACGCGGTGGGCCGGGACGTGTTCCTGCCGTCACTGGACTGCCTGCGCCCGATGGGCATTGCCATCAACTACGGCACCGCGTCAGGCGATGTCGAAGCGTTCGACCTGCAGCGCCTGCATGCACGCTCGCTCAGCGTCTGCCGACCCACGTTGCGCACCTTCATCGCCGATCCGGCAGACCTGCAGCGCGGCGCGGCGAGTCTCTTCGATGCGGTCTCGCGAGGCGATCTTCACTTGCGGGTGGCACGTCGGCACGCGCTGGCCGACGTTCGCGAAGCCCACGAGGCCCTGGAGGGTGGGCGGACGATGGGGGCGGCTGTGCTGGTGCCCTGACCCCACGCCGGATCGGCCGGTCCGATCGGAAGGCTCGGTCCCTGCCGTCGCGCCGACGTGGCGCGCTCCCTCGCGCCACGTGAGGCCGCGTCAGTATGGGCAGTTGTTGCGGCTCTCCGAAACCTCGGTGCTGCGCACGGTGCTGTTGTACTCGCTGCCGCAGACGAAGCCGGTGTAGCGGGTGTCGTTGTCGACGAAGCGCTTGACCCAGGCGATGCCCAGCTTGCCGAGGGTGGCGTAGTGACCGCCGCCATTCATCACGCAGAAGTGGTCGTCGTTGTTGATCTCGACGAAGTTCTTCGGGGTGGTGGACGGGATGGCGTTGTAGAAGGGGCTGGCATGGGCGCTCACCGCCGCGATGGAGTCGCTCTCGCAGGCGAAGATCATCGTCGGCACGCGGATGCTGCGGAAGGACAGCGAGGAGGTGTTCCACGGTGCCATCGGGATGGCCGCCTTCAGCGACGGATTGTCGGCCGCCGCGATCAGCGTGCCGCCACCGCCCATCGAATGGCCGGCCACCGCACGACGGTTGCCATCCACCTTGCCGTACAGCGGGCTGGTGCGGCTGTTGCCCTGGCCCACCACGTAGTCGAGGGCGGCCGTGAGCTGCCGAGCACGGCTGCCGGGCTGGTCGAACAGGGTGTTGGTCTCGATGACGATGACCACGAAACCGTG
Source organism: Rhizobacter sp. LjRoot28 (assembly GCF_964253025.1). Taxonomy (NCBI): domain Bacteria; kingdom Pseudomonadati; phylum Pseudomonadota; class Betaproteobacteria; order Burkholderiales; family Sphaerotilaceae; genus Rhizobacter; species Rhizobacter sp. LjRoot28. The sequence continues at coordinate 1,959,980 of NZ_CAXUQC020000001.1, read as the reverse complement.
CGAGGACAGGCGCTCGCCCCAGAAGTACATGGTGGAGGCCGTGCCGGTGAAGCCGGGCGAGACGGCCACCACGCCATAGCTGCCGGACGCGGTGGGATACCAGATGCGGCCGCCGCCGAAGCCCGAGGCCCCGAAGCTCGACACGTTGACCGTGCGGGTGGCGAAGGAGCCGGCGCGTTCGAGGGCGCTCGGGGTCGGGTCCGGGCCCTTCTGGTATTGCGCGAAGGCGGACGAGGCGGCCACGGTGGCCAGGGCGGCCGCGGCCGCGACGGTGAGGCGAGAAACGAGGTTCTTCATCTTGTCTCCAGACGAATGGATGTCGTAGTGACGCGCCGGTGCCGGATGCAGACTGCACGCGCAGGGCGCCTTCCGCTCGAGGGCGGACAGGCAGTTTGCGCGAGCGGAATTAGTTCACGAATCGTGGAAATCCCTGGCGCTTTCGCCGCCAGCGTGACGCCGCCGTTGCGCCCCGCGGGAGAACGGTTCCACCCGCAGGAACAGACCGTTTGCGCAACCGTTTCCAACCCGAGGTCATCGCCCTGACCGCAGCCGGATGAACGGTCAGCGGATCGCCGACAACCGCTGCGCCAGCGTGGCGCGCGACAACTCCCCGACCCGTACGGAGACCAGGCGACCCCGCGCGTCGAAGAAGAGCGTGGTCGGCAGGGCGCGGTGGCCGAGCCGGGCGCCGGCTACCGACTGCTCGTCGACCAGCACCTGTTGGAGCTTCAGGCCGCGCGAGGCCATGTAGCGGCGAACCGTCTCCGGCCGTTCGCCCTGGCTGATGAACAGGAAGCGCACGTCCGGATGTGCATCCTGCGCCGCCTGCATGGCGGGCATCTCGCGGTGGCACGGTGGGCACCAGGTGGCCCACAGGTTGATGACGGTCGGCCGGCCATCGGCGGCTGCCAACTGCACGGCCGGACCGTCGAGCGACGGCAATGCCAGGTCGGGCAGGGGCCGCACTGCCCCTGAGCCACCGAGCAGCAGGAAGACGGATCCGGCCAGCCCGACAACCGCAGCGGCTCCGCTGCCCCACAGCACGGGAGCCCGCAGGGCCGGCTGCCGCCTCACCGCATGCCAGGCCAGCAGGGCGGCAACGGCGACGCCGACGGCCACGTTCCATCCGCCGTCCCGAACGTCGAGCATGGTCAAGGGGGCTGCGGCATAGGCACTGCGCCACTCCCACAGAAAGGCAAGGCGGGCGGCCAGCAGCCCCCACAGCAGCATGCCCGTCGCCACGCCTTCGATGGAGGCGTTTCGTCCGCGCGCCAGCCGACCGGCGAGTGTCCAGCCGACCAGCAGGGCCGCCAGCAGCAGGAGCGGGCCGATCGGGAAGACGAGCGGCCCCAGTTGCACGGAGGACGTCATTGCGCACGCGATGCTGCGGCGCCACGGGCCATCGGTGGCACGGCGAGCTCGGGAAGCGTGAGGCGAGGGGGGGTCGGCATGGGGTGGTGAGGACGAGGCAGCTGCCGCAGTATGCAGGCTGCGGTCCCTCTCGCAGCGCGCGCTTAGCCCGTCGGACGCAGTCCGTAGAGCACGACGAGCCCGGCCGCGTAGAGCAAGCAGGCCACGATGGAGTCCATGCCCATCCGTGCCACGGTCCGGTCACGCCGTTCCACGAGACCGATGAGGAAGACCGCCGTGATGGCGGCCGCCAGCAGCGCCGAGAAGGCGGCGAAGGGCCCTGCCTGCTGCAGGATGGGGTCGCCGTCATGCAGCGCATCCACCAGCACGAGGATGATCACGTTGAACAGATTGGTGCCGAAGACGTCGCCCAAGGCCAATGCGTAGCGCCCCATGCGCACCGCCGCCAGCACCGTGCTGACCTCGGGCAGCGAGGTGCAGGCCCCCAACAGCACGGCACCGACGAAGCTGGCCCCCAATCCGGTCTGGTGGGCCACGGCCTCGGCGCTCAGCGCGAGCACGTAGCCGCCCGCCAGAATGACCCCGGCGGTCCCGGCGATGCGCCACGACAGCGCGCCGATGCTTCGCGCATGGTCCGCCTTCTCTTGCTCCTCGAGGCGGCGCTGCTGGTCGGATGCGGCCTTGCCGCCTGCTTTGTCCGCCTCTGGCGCTTGTTCGGTCGTGGGCTGCCAGGAGCGGAGGTCCCGCGCCTTTGCCAGGATGCGAACGGCGCAGGCGTAGGCCACGAGCAGGGCCCAGCTCCACAGGCCCATGCCGAGGAACGGTCGGTCACCCGCGACCACGGCGGCGGGCACGAGCAGCAGCAGCAGAAGCGACAGCGAGGCCTGCAGCATCACGTCCGGGCGTCCGGGCCGCGCCGTCAGAGGTCCTCCGCCATAGCGCGCATCGGCCAGCGCCAGGATCAGCACGTTGATGGACGCACTGCCGAGCACGTCGTTCACGCTCAGCAACGGCTCTCCGCCCACCGTGGCGGTGATCGACACCGCGATCTCGGGCAGGGAGGTCAGCCCTCCCAGAAGCAACACGCCGGCCAGTCCGCTGCCGAGCCCGGTCTTCTCGCCGGCGACGTCTGCCAGTCGGGCGAGCCGAGCGCCCATGGGCCAGATCACGGCAGCGGCCACCCCGAGGATGGCAAGGTTGGCCCAGAGGGGGAGGTCGTCAAACATGAGGGGACTCCGGCTCGCGGTCCAACGCCACGTGGTTGCCTCGCCCGATGGCATGTGCTCCCGCCTTGCCGCCGCGGCAGGGGGCGGCGTGCAGGGGCCGCCTCAGTTCGCGCATGGCACCAGAAGGGCGAGGGGGACGGCGGTCCACGCGACGCCGAGCAGGGCCAGGAGCGCGCAGGTGCGCCGCACCGTGCGGATCAGGGTCGGGTCCGATGTCGATCGCAAGGCCCGCCACGTCCACACGGCCAGGACCAGCAGTGCGATCACCGTGACGCCCACCAGCATCGGCATGAGGCTGGGCGGCGCCGCGGCGACAGCCCGCGTGCACATGGCAGCGACCGCGACGTAGCTGAATGCGAAGTGGAGGGCCCAGACCGCCAGTGGTGCCGTCGCCGACCACACGCCGGCGAACAGGCCGTCGCGCGGGCTGCGTGCCGAAGGACGAGCGTCGGGGCGCGGCGTCATGACATGGCCCACACCATGGCGTGCGGCAACAGCGCCACGACCACGCCCTGGACACAACTGCCCCACCACATCAGGCCGGTGTTGTCGTAGCTGGCCCGCTGGCGGGGCCCCGTCCACCCGCGGCCGATGCGACACGCGACGAACAGGCCCATGACCAGCATGATGACCAGATGGAAGCCCTGGTAGCTCAGCAGCACGGCGATGCTCGCGGCCCAGCCGGTGGTGGTCGGGGACAGGCCGGTGGCAAGCATGCCGGTGATGAGCAACCAGGTCGCGGCCACGCCCGTGGCGGTGGCCAGGGCCAGTGGCGCCAGCCGCCAGCGTGACAGCACGCTGCGGCCGATGCCCCGGCCGGCGGCACCGTAGAGCGCGGCACTGACGGCGAAGCCGCCAACGACCAGCAGCATCGTCTCGAGCGGGGGCAGTGCGGCGCCCGGAGGCGGGCAGGTTTCCAGCCGCATGGACAGGTGGATGTGGGCGAAAGCCATCGAGGCCAGCACCGTGAAGTCGACCACCAGCAGGATGATCGTGGCCCACCAGGAATGAGAGCGCCAGAGCGTGGCCCCCACGGGAAGGGGCGGCGCGCGGCCCACCGTCACGTGTGTCGGCGTGCCCTCCGGCAGGCGGTCGGACTGCCAGAGCCAGGCCACCACTGACACGACGGCCAGTACACCGAACGCGAACGCCGTCACGACCCACTTGACCGTCAGCAGCAGGAAGAAGGCAGCGGTGCCCAGGGCTCCCAGCACGGGCCACCAGCTCGGCCCGGGCAGCACGATGAGGCAGCGCAGGTCGGCGTGGCGCGCGCCCGTGACGAGCGTCTCGCGCAGGCCGGTGACGGTGCCCGGAAGCCAGTGCTGGCCGGCGACGACCTGCTCCGACAGCCCGGGCTGCTGCCACAACGGCCAGCGCGTCGAGACCTGGGCAATGCTCCGGGTGGCATAGTTCTCCGACGGGATCCATTCGAGCGATGGGGCCTGCCACGGATCCCCGTGCGGCTTCGACGGCCGCCGCACCGTGCGAATGACGTCGATGGTCAGCAGCAACACGCCTGCACCGAGCACCGCTGCACCGACGGAGGACAGGAGGTTGGGAATCTCCCACCCGAGGCCGGCATCATAGGTGTACACCCGCCGCGGCATGCCGAGCAGGCCGGCCAGGTGCATCGGGAAGAAGGTCAGGTGAAAACCGCCGAAGGTAAGGCCGAAGACCCAGCGGCCCCAGCGTTCGCTCAAGCCATGCCCGTTGCCCAGGGGCATCCAGTAGTACAACGCGGCGAACACGGGGAACACCATGCCGCCGATCAGCACGTAGTGCAGGTGCGCGACGATGAAATAGCTGTCGTGCGCCTGCCAGTCGAAGGGCAGCACCGCCACCATCACGCCGGTCAGTCCGCCCATGACGAAGGTGATCAGGAACCCGATGATGAAGAGCGTGGGGGTGTTGTAGCGCACCTGGCCGCGCCACAGCGTGGCCAGCCAGGCGAAGACCTGGATGCCGGCCGGCACGGCCACCGCCATGCTGGCCACGGACACCAGGCTCAAGGACATCGAACCCAGCCCGGCGGTGAACATGTGGTGTGCCCAGAGCGCGAAGCTGATGACGCCCACGGCCATCAGGGCCGCAACGATGGCACGGTCACCCTCGAGCGGGCGGCGGACGAGCGCAGGCAGCATGGACGACACCATGCCCGCCGCCGGCAGAAAGATGATGTAGACCTCCGGGTGGCCGAAGAACCAGAACAGGTGCTGCCAGAGGATCGGGTCACCGCCCCGGGTGGCATCGAACAACGGCCAGTCGAAGGCGCGTTCCATCTCGAGCAGCGCCGTGCCGGCAATGATGGCCGGGAAGGCGAAGACGATCATGAAGCCGACGATGAGCATGGACCACGCATAGACCGGCATGCGCGACAAGGTCATCCCGGGGGCGCGCGTCATCAGGATGCCGATGATCAGTTCGATGGCACCGGCGATGGCCGAGATCTCGATGAACCCGATGCCGAGCAGCCAGAAGTCCGCGTTGAGCCCGGGCGAGTAGACCCGGCTGGTGAGCGGCGGGTACATGAACCAGCCGCCGTCCGGCGCGAGGCCCACGAACACCGTGCAGAAGAAGGCGAGGCCGCCGAACGCGTAGGCCCAGAAGGCATAGGCCGAGAGTCGGGGGAACGGCAGGTCGCGCGCGCCCAGCATGTTGGGCAGCAGGTACACCGCGACGGCTTCCACGATGGGCACTGCGAACAGGAACATCATCACCGTGCCGTGCATGGTGAACAGCTGGTTGTAGGTGCCCGCGGAGACCAGGGTCGCGCCGGGCACCGCGAGCTGCGCCCGCATCAGCAGCGCCAGGGCACCGGCCAGCAGCAGGAAAAGCAGTGCGGTCCCGATGTACAACTTGCCGATGTAGGTGTTGTTGACAGCGGAGGGCCGGCGCCAGCCGCCCGGCATTTCCCACGCGCGCTCCAGTTCCGCCAGTTCCCCGGCGGGGCGCGGCAGCGGGTTGGGCAGCGTCGCGGGATCCGCGGTGGCGGTCGTCATTCCAGCGACTCCAGGTAAAGGGACAGTGCGTCGAGGGCCGTGGGGTCCAAGTGGGCATAGGAGGGCATCAGGGCGCCCGGCTTCAACGCCTGCACGCCGACCAGCCAGCGCTTGAACGCCCCGGGTTCGTTCGGCAGCAGGCCCGAGGCGAGGTGGCTGCGCGAGGCGACATGGGCCAGGTTGGGGCCACGCGTCGCCACCCGTTCTTGCGGGTCGACCGAATGGCAGGCGGCGCAGCCATGCTGCTCGAAGGCGGCGCGGCCAGCCGCGACCTCCGGCAGCGACGATCGCGCCGGCTCGCGCTGCCGGGCCAGCCAGGCGTCGAACTCATCGGCCGGCATGGCGAGCACGTGCAGCGCCATTCGCGCGTGCTGCTCTCCGCAGAACTCCGCACATTGCCCACGGTAGCGTCCCGGCCGGGTGGCGGTCACGACCAGCTGGTTGACCCGGCCGGGCACCAGGTCTCGCTTGCCGCCGAGTTCAGGAACCCACAGGCTGTGCACCACGTCGTCGGAACGCAGGCCCAACTGCACCTGCCGGCCCACGGGGATGCGCAGTTCATTCGCAGAGACGATCTCCCGCCCGCTGGCCGGATCTCGGTAGCGCAGCTCCCACCACCAGAGGCGTCCGGTGACGGTGACGACCATGTCCGGTCGCGCGAGGCTGTGGTCGAGCCCCGCCGTGCGGGCGGTGCCGTAGAGCAGCAGCGCGGTCAGGACCGCGGTCGGGAATCCGATGCCGATGATGAGGATGGGCCGGTGCAGCGAGCCGCGCGGCTCCGCGGTGCGCCGCCGCAGCGCGAGCGTGAGCAGCACCATCATGAGGACGAAGAGCACGCCCGCGCCGATGATCAGCACCCAGCTCACCTCGGCCAGTGCGCCCGCCTGCACCCCGGCCGGCGACAGCACCGACGGCGTGCCGAACGATGGCGCGTCCGGTCCGGCGGTGCTCACCGCAGCCCTCCCAGGTAGGCCGCCATGTCGCGTGCATCTGCGGCAGGCGCACCCATGTCCGGCATTCGCGTGTCCGGGACCAGCGACCGCGGCGACTCGATCCACGTCGCCAGGTTCTGCGAGTCGTTCGGCACGCGGCCGGCGATGTAGCTGCGCAGGCCGAACCGCTCGAGCGAAGGTCCGATGCGGCCAGCCGCGGCGGGGACTTCAGGGATGATGTGGCAGCTGCCACATTGGTAGTGCGAGAGCAGCTGCTGGCCGCGGGCGGCGTCGGCGCCGGCCGGCGCATCCGGTGGCTCGGCGGGGGAGCTGATGTCGCAGCCCGCCACGACGAGGCAGGCGACCCCGAGGGCCCGTCTGCCGCGTTCCACCCAGGAGGAGGGCGCGCGGTTTGCTCTCAGCACGGCAACCGTTCCCGCTGCCATCCCAGGGTCTCCATGAAGAAAGTGCTGCTCACCGTCTTGCTGCTCGCGTTGCTCGGCCTCGGTACCGCCGCGCTGGTCGTGTGGCGCGGCTGGTACGACGTCTCGGCCACCAGCGGCCACCTGAAGCCGGTCTACCGCCTGCTCGACGTGGCCATGCAACGGTCGGTCGCGCACTACGCCGAGGACATCGAGACGCCATCCCTTGATCAGCCCGAACTGGTGTCCCGAGGTGCCGCCTGCTACCGCGATCACTGCGCGCAGTGCCATGGCGGCCCGGGGGTCGCGCCGAGCTCCGTCGGCATGAGCCTGCAGCCCTTGCCCGGGCCCCTGATGGACGCAGCCGACCGCTGGCGTCCCCGCGAGCTCTACTGGATCACGCGACACGGCATCAAGATGAGCGGCATGCCGGCCTGGGAATTGCGCCTGCCCGACCGCGACCTCTGGGCACTGACCGCCTTCCTCCAGCGGCTGCCCGCGCTCACGCCGGCGGCCTACGGCGACGCCACCGGGCCGGCGGTCGCGGCTTGCCGCACGGCCAACGAGGCGTGTGTTGCAGGCGAGTGCCCCCGGGAGGCCACCGCGGCGGAGCGACCCATGGTGCCGCGCAGCCGACTCGAAGCGGGCAGCCTCGCGCTTCGGCAGTACGCCTGCATTGCCTGCCACCGCATTCCCGGCATCGTCGGCCCGGACACGCATGTCGGCCCGCCGCTGGACGCATGGGCCCGGCGGCAGCGCATCAGCGGTGACCAGCCCAACACGGAAGCCGCCCTGATCCGGTTCATCCGCGATCCCCAGGAGGTCGACCCCGGCACCGCGATGCCCGACCTCGGGGTCACCGAAGAACATGCGCGGTTGATGGCGGAGTACCTGCTCGCCCAGGAGTGAACCGGCGACAGGCGCGGCACCGCCCGTGCCGCACTGGCGTTGGGGATCGGGATGATGATCTGCGAGGAGTTGAAAGGGGCGTGCCATGGAATCCGGTCGAGGGCGCTGGCCCGAGCGTCACGCAGGAGAGCAAGCCAGATACCCGGACCCTGCGCCGACGACAGAACGCTGCGGCCTGGAGTTCCGCACCAGACGGTGCCGCCGCCAGCCGGGGTCGGCGTCCGGTCGTCTCAGGCCAGCGCAACGAGCCCGCCGACGACCAGCAGCAGCCCGACCGCCGCGATGGCGCCCCGGTGCAGGTTGAGCCAGAGGTGAAGGCTGAAGTCACGTGCCTCGTCATCGAACCGCCCATGGGCCCCATGATCGCCGGGCACCGGCAGGTCGAGGTTGTCGCGACGGCCTGGCGGCAGCGGTTCGTCGCTCTGCTGGCCTTCGACGGCCTTTCGCCCGAGCATGCGATCCAGCAGCCCCGGAATCACCCGGGTGCCCAGGATGGCCTGCGTCGCGGGCCAGCCCACCCACAGCTCGCGCCGCCGGTGCGTGGCGGCCCAGTAGATCGCGCGCGCGGCCAGCTCGGGCTGGAACACCTTGCCCATGGGACGCGGGCGACGGGTCATCGTCGTGCGGCCCCACTCGAACTGCGGCGTGTTGAACGCCGACAGCTGCACCATGGTGATGTGGATGGGGCTGCGCTCGTGCACGAGCTCGCAACGCACGCTGTCGGTGAAGCCCCGCAGGGCGGCCTTGGCCCCGCAGTAGGGTGCCTGCAGCGGAATGGACCGGTAGGCGAGGGCGGATCCCACCTGGACGATGGTGCCCTGACCCCGTGGCTTCATTCGCCGCAGCGCCGCCAATGTCCCCCACACCGCGCCGAGGTAGGTGACCTCCGTCGACCGCTTGAAATCCTGGGCGGAGGTACTCATGACGTCCGCAAACACGGTCGCCATGGCGTTGTTCACCCAGACGTCGATCGCGCCCCAGCGGGCCTCGACCTCGGCGGCCGCGGCCTCGACGCTGTCGGCATCGACCACATCGGTGGGAATGACGAGCGCCTCCCCACCCAGCTGCTGCACGTCGGCACGTGCGCCCTCGAGGCCATCCGTGCCGCGGGCGAGCAGGGCCACGCGCCAGCCTTGCCGGGCGAACGCCTGCGCGGTCGCCCGACCGACACCGGCCGACGCACCGGTGATGACGACGACCCTTCGGGAGGTCTGCGTCATCGGCGCGACGACCGGAGTGCCACTCGGGGGAACGGGCCGACGTTCCATGCGAATGGACTCGCCTCGATGACAGGTGTCCCGCCCGAGGGGGCGGCCGGTGGAGGAAGCATGCCGAGATCCTGATGAGTTGCCGGACGTGCCCCCTCGGCAAATCATGTGCCCGGCGCGGTGCTGCCCTCGGATCGCGGGCGCCGATCCGGCGGTCCGACGTCGGTTCGGCGAGCGGGAGCCGGCCTGCTCTCAGCTGCAGCTGCCGCAACACCCGCCGGAACGGGCGGCAGACGGGGCAGCGCTCGGGGCTGGGGTCTCGACGGGCGTGTAGCCCGCCTCGGCGATCGCCTGCTTGAACTGCTCCGGGCGTGCCCGGCCGGGTTCGATGCGGACGAGGTGCTGGCCCAGATCGATCTCCAGCTTCGCGGTGGCGTCGGCCGTCCGGACGGCATTGGTGATGGTGCTGACGCAGTGGCCGCATGTCATGTCGTCGACTCGATAGACCAGCATGGAAAACTCCTTGAAATGGTGGAACGAGCACAGTGTCAGCCTTGCCATGGTGGGAAGGTCAAGGGGCAGCGCACCGGGCTTGACCTGCGTCATGATGCGGACCGATTCGTTCCCTCCCAGTGAACTTGCGCTGCCCGGACGAATCCATCCATCCAGGCCGGCCGCGCGGGCATGACACCGATTGATGGTCCGGGACGTGAACCCGGCATCTTCGATGAGCGGTCGATACGCACCGTTGCCAACCGCTTGCTTGTCGTCGCACTCCGCCGCCACCCCATGTGCTAGCCTTGCGCCCGTGATGAAAACCGTTCGCGTCCTGTTGCTCGTGGTCCTCGCCATGCTGCTGCCCCTGCGGGGCGCGCTGGCCGAGGTTGCCCACTGCGTCGGCATGCCGGACACCACGCCGACAGTCGCCGCGGCAACGGCTTCCGGGTCAACCTCGGTGTCCGAGGCCGAGCCGGTCCATCACGACCACGGGCATGACAACCACACGTCCACGGCCGAGCCTGAACTCGGCATGTCGGCCGATGGGGCGACTGGCGCGACAGGGGCAGCCGCCGCCCACGACCATCTCGCGGGCAGCGTCGACAAGTGCCACCTGTGCACGGCCTCGTGCGCCTCGACTCCGTTCATGAGCACGCCGCCTACCCTGGCCGAGCCCATGCCGGTGGCCGCGGCCCGCTACCCGTCACTCACCGCTCCGGTCCCGAGTCACCCCTCGGAAGGCCAAGAGCGCCCCCCTCGAAGCCTTTGACGCCGTGACGCCTCCTCGCGAGGCGTGATCGCGCTCGTTCGCGCCTGCCGCGACGAGGGTTCGCTCGGTCCCCGGACCGGCGCAATTTCGACTTCGAGAGTTCACATGCATTCCTCCCTGATCGGCCTGGTCGCGGTTGCCGCGGCCCTGGCTTCGCCCCTGTCGTTCGCTCATGGCGACGGCAACCACACTTCAGCCCCCGTCAGTCAGCAAGGCAACCAGGGCCACGGGGTGGTCGACACACCGTTCGGTCGTCCCGGCAACCCGGCCCAGGTCGCTCGCACCATCCGGGTCGACATGAGCGACGACATGCGGTTCTCACCGGCGGTCCTCAACGTCAAGCGGGGCGAGACGGTTCGACTGAACATCGTCAACAAGGGTCAGGTGCTTCACGAACTGGTGCTCGGCACCGCTGCCGAGCTGCAGGCGCATGCCGAAGCCATGCGCCGTGCGCCCGGGATGGAGCACGATGAACCCCAGATGGTCCACGTGAAGCCCGGCAAGAAGGGCGACCTGGTGTGGCAGTTCACCGAGGCCGGCGAGTTCGACTTCGCCTGCCTGCTGCCCGGCCACTTCGAAGCCGGCATGGTTGGCAAGGTGGTGGTGCGATGAAGCGGCGCAACATGCTCCATGCACTGGCCGGCGCGTCGCTCGCGGCCATGATGCCCACCGTTCCCGCCTGGGCGGCCGGGCTGCCACCGGTCGAGGTGTTCAAGAGTCCCCACTGCGGCTGCTGCGGCGCCTGGGTGGACCACATGGTCGCCGCCGGCTTCAAGGTGAAGGTGACCGAGGTGACCGACACCACCGAGGCCCGCAAGCGCCTGGGGCTTGCCGATGAGTACGGCAGCTGCCACACGGCCACGGTGGGCGGCTACGTTCTCGAGGGGCATGTGCCCGCGAATGAAGTCAAGCGCCTGCTGGCCACGCGCCCGAAGGCGCTGGGGCTGGCCGTGCCCGGCATGCCACCGAGTTCGCCGGGCATGGACGTCCCCGGTCGGAGCGATCCCTATGAGGTTCTGCTGGTGCAGCGCCAAGGCGGGCACGTCGTCTTCGCCAGGTACCCGAAGGCGGCCACATGAGCCGCCCAGCGCGACGGGTGTGGCCATGAGTGCACGGGTTCGACGCGGCTGGCCCGCACTGTGGCTGGGTCTCGCCCTGGCTGGCGGTACGGCCGCACAACCGGTTGTGACCCTGGCCGATGCGGTGGACGCGGCCTGGCGGCGCAGCGCACAGTCGGCGGAGGCGGCAGGGCAGGTGCGCCAGGCCCAGGCGAGGCGTGACGCCGCCTCGGCCTGGTGGGCCGCGCCGCCGGCCGTCGAGGCGGGTGTGACGCGCGACCGGCAGAAGGCCAGCGGCGCACGGGTCCGCGAAACGGAACTGGGATTGGCGGTACCGCTGTGGTTGCCCGGGCAGCGCAGCGCGGGTCTCGAGCAGGCCGATGCCGCGACGGCCGCTGCTGCCGCGACAACGGAAGCGGCTCGTCTGCGCATGGCCGGCGCCGTGCGCGAGGCCGCCGCCGAGGTGGCGCTGCAGCGGGCCGAGCTGCTCGGGGCCGAGGCACAGTGGCGCGAACTCGATGCACTGGCCCGCGACGTGGCGCGGCGGGTCACCGCTGGCGATCTGGCGCCTGCGGACGCGTTGGCAGCGCGCGCCGAACTCCTGGCCGCGTCCGCTGCGGTCGCGCAGGCGCGGCAACGCGCGCAGGCCTCGGAGCTGCAATGGCAGGCCTTGACCGGGCTTGCCCACGTGCCCGACGACGTGGCGGGCGGCCCGTCGCCTGCCGCCGGGGCCACGCTCGACGCCCACCCAGCGCGACGCGCCGCCGCGCTGAACGCCGAGCTCGCCCGCAAGCGGGTAGCAGCGGCGGCGGCTTCCCGCCGTGACGCGCCCGAGCTGCTCGTTCGTGCACGTCAGGAAGTTTCGAGCGGAGAGCCGGACACGCATGGCGTGGGAATCGCCATCCGGGTGCCGTTCGGCACCACGGACCGCAACGGTCCCCTGGCCGCAGCGGCGCTCGCGGAGCTCGACGTCGCCGAGGCGGCGGAGCGGGAGCAGGTCGTGCAGCTCGGAGCCGCGCTGGCCACGGCCCGGCTCGCCGAACAGGCCGCGCAGCAGCAGCTGGCCGACGAGCGCACGCGCGCCGGCTTGCTTCGCGAGCGCGCCGGGCTCATCGATCGATCATTCAAGGCGGGAGAGACGGGCTTGCCCGACATGCTGCGTGCGCTGAATGCCGCAGCCCAGGCGGAGGCCGCGCTTGCTCGCCAACAGGCCGTGCTGGCGCAGGCAACGAGCCGCTTGCAGCAGGCCCAGGGAGTCATGCCATGAAGCACAACACATCGACCGCGGGCCGCCTGGCCCGCCTCACCTTGGGCTGCGCGCTTGCGCTGGCCGGCCCGCTGGCCTTGGCCCATGGCGATGAACCGCACGCGGACGAAGCCCATGCGCCGCTTGGCAGCGCAGGCGGACTGCCTCGTTTCGAGGCGGCCAGCGACGCGTTCGAGGTGGTCGGCCGACTGGAGGCTGGCAGCTTGACGCTTTACGTGAACCGCTTCAAGACGAACGAACCCGTGTCGAAGGCGCAGCTCGAGCTGGAGTCGGGCGAGCTGAAGGCCACGGCCGCCTACGACGCCGTCCAGGACAACTACCGGGTGGCGGAGGAGGCTTTCGTCAATGCACTCAGCCAACCCGGCACGCATGCCCTGGTCGTCACGTTGACGGCCGGTTCAGAGGCCGACCTGCTGGAAGGCAGTCTCGACGTTGCGGCGGCGACGGCCGAGTCGCATGACGGCGCCCCGTCGTTCGGCCGGTGGATCGTCGGTGGACTGCTGGGCGCCACGCTGCTCGCGGGCGTCGCCCTGGCACGGCGCCGAGCGCGGCGCACAGGAGATTCGGCATGAAGCAGCTTCTGGTTCTTCTCGCCCTTGCGACAGGAGCGGCGGCGGCTCTCGCCTCTCCGGGCGCGCACGGCCCGAATGGCGAGCACCTGGACGCTCCGACCGTCGCCACGCCCGATGGCATGGCGCGCCTGCCCGATGGCAGTGTGCACGTGCCGATGCCGGCCCAGCGCCGCCTCGGCATCCGCACAACAGTGCCGGCAGTGTCGGACGCCGCTGCCACAGTCGAGTTGCCCGGGCGGGTGGTGATGGACCCGAATGCCGGCGGTCGGGTTCAGACCCTGTCGGGCGGCAAGGTGGAACCCGGCCCGCGGGGACTTCCCGTGGCCGGGCAGGCGGTGCGCAAAGGCGAAGTGCTGGCGCATGTCACGTTCAACGCCAACCCGATCGACGCGGCGAATCAGCGCGCCCAGCTGGCGGAGATCCGCAGCAACCGTGAGCTCGCGAGCCAGCGGCTGCAGCGGCTGGAGTTGCTCGAAGGGACGGTGCCACGCAAGGAGATCGAGGCCGCACGGGCGGACCTGCAGAGCCTGGCGGCACGCGAGCGAGCGGTTGGCAGCAGCATCGGCGCGCGCGAATCCCTCGTCGCTCCGGTGAGCGGCGTGATCGCTTCGGCGTCCGTGGTCGCAGGGCAGGTGGTCGAATCGAAGGACGTGCTGTTCGAAGTGGTCGACCCGGCACGGGTGATGGTCGAGGCCGTCAGCGCCGACGCGTCGGTCGGCGGCAGGCTGGCGGCGGCGAGCCTGGCGGGCCTGCCCGAAGTGGGCTTGCAGTTTGTCGGCGCCGCGCGCTCCCTGCGCGATGGGGCACTGCCGCTCAACTTCCGCGCGTCGTCCACCGGCCCGCTGCCCCTGGCCATCGGCCAGCCGGTCACCGTGGTGGCGCGACTGAAGGAGACGGTCAAGGGCTTCGTGCTGCCGGCCCAGGCGGTCACGCGCAGCCCGGCCAACGAGCCCGTCGTGTGGATCAAGGCCGGCGCCGAGCGCTATGTACCACAGCCAGTCCAGGTGCGACCGCTGGACGCACGAACGGTGGTGGTGACGCAGGGCCTCGGCGACGACAACCGCGTCGTGGTGCAGGGCGCCTCGCTCATCGCGCAGATCCGCTGACCGCCGGGAGCCCGCATGTTCAACTGGATGGTCCGATTCAGCCTGCAGAACCGGCTGCTCGTCCTGGCGTTTGCCGCCGTGCTCATGGTCTACGGTGCGGTCACGGCATCCCGCACGCCCGTGGACGTCTTCCCCGACCTGAACAAGCCCGTGGTCACCGTGCTCACCGAGGCGGGCGGCATGGCCCCCGAAGAGGTCGAGCAATTGGTGACCTACCCGCTAGAGACCGCACTCAACGGCATGCCCGGGGTGACCCGGGTGCGGTCGACCTCGGGGGTCGGCCTGTCGATCCTCTATGCCGAGTTCGATTGGGGCACCGACCTCTACCGCAACCGCCAGCTCGTTTCCGAACGCTTGGCCCTCGTGCGCTCGCAGTTGCCGCCGGACATCAACCCGCAGATGGGCCCGGTGTCCTCGATCATGGGCGAGGTGATGCTGCTCGCCATTCCCCTGGCGGACGGACAGGGCGCCACGCCGATGCAGGCGCGCGAATATGCCGATTTCGTGCTGCGGCCCAGCCTGCTGTCCGTGCCGGGCGTGTCTCAGGTGATCCCGATCGGCGGCGAGGTGCGCCAGCTTCGCATCGAGCCTGACACCGCCCGCATGGCGCAGTTCGGTGTGTCGCTGAGCCAGGTGGAAGCGGCGATGAACGGGTTCGCCGGCAATGCCGGAGGCGGTTTCATCGACCTGAACAACCGCGAGTACCTGATCCGGCACATCGGCAAGACGAATCGGGTGGAGGACCTGCGCGGCCTGGCCGTGGCCTGGAAGGAGGGCAGGGCGATCCTTCTCGGCCAGGTGGCAAACGTGAACTTCGCGCCCAGCCTCAAACGCGGTGATGCCGGCTATGCCGGCCGGCCTGCGGTGGTCGTCAGCATCCAGAAGCAGCCCGGGGCGGACACCGTCCGGGTGACCCGTGGCATCGAGGCGACGCTGGCGTCACTCGACAAGGGGCGCCCGGCCGGCCTGGCCGCTCCACAGTCCTTGTTCAAGCAGGCGGACTTCATCGAGGCCTCGGTGGGCAACGTCACCGAGGCACTGCGCGACGGCGCCATCATGGTGGCGATCGTGCTGTTCGCCTTCCTGCTGTCCGCGCGCACCACGCTCATCTCGCTGCTCGCCATCCCGCTGTCGCTGGCTGTCACGGCGGTGGTGTTCCAGCTGCTGGGCCAGTCGATCAACGTGATGACCCTGGGCGGGCTGGCCATCGCCATCGGTGAACTGGTCGACGACGCGGTGGTGGATGTGGAGAACATCCTGCGTCGCCTGAAGCAGAGCAGGGCGCTTGCCAACCCGCCGCCCGTCCTGGAAGTGGTGCGGGAAGCCAGCGTCGAAGTGCGTTCGGGCATCGTCTACGCCACCATCATCGTGGTGCTCGTCTTCGTGCCTCTCTTTGCGCTGCCGGGCATCGAGGGGCGGCTGTTCTCGCCGCTGGGCATGGCCTACATCGTGTCCATCCTCGCGTCGATGCTGGTGTCGATGACCGTGACGCCGGCCCTTTCGTCCATCCTGCTGCCGCGCATGCGCAACCTCGGGCATGGCGACAGTCCGCTCGTCACGCGCCTCAAGCGCTGGGACACCCGACTGCTCGGCTGGTCGTTCCGGCATGGCCGGGCGCTGCTGGCCGCCGCCGCCGTCGCCGTGGCACTGGCGGCGGCCTCGGTGCCGTTCTTTCCGCGGGCCTTCCTGCCGGCCTTCAACGAGGGCGCGATGGTCGTGGGCATGCTGTTCAATCCCGGCACGTCGCTCGAGGAGTCGAACCGGATGGGCGCCCTGGCCGAGACGATGCTGCTGGAATTGCCCGAGGTGCGCCAGGTCGGCCGGCGGACCGGACGCGCCGAGCTCGACGAGCATGCCGAAGGCGTGCACTCGACCGAGATCGAGGTGGACCTGAAGGCGGGCGAGCAGGACCGGGAGGCCGTCATGGCAGCGATCCGGCGCAAGCTGGCGGTGCTGCCGGCCCAGGTGGCCGTCGGGCAACCCATTTCGCACCGCCTGGATCACCTGCTGTCGGGCGTGCGTGCGCAGATCGCCGTCAAGATCTATGGCGACGACACCGACACCCTGCGGGGTCTCGCCGAGCAGCTGCGCCAGGGCCTGTCGACCGTGCCCGGGCTCGTGGACCTGACGGTGGAGAAGCAGGTGCTGATCCCGCAGATCACCGTGCGGCTCGACCACGGCAAGGCGGCGCAGGCGGGCCTGTCGCCGGGCGAGGCGATCCGCGTGCTGCAGGCACTCACCGATGGATCCCATGGCGCGCAGATCATCGACGGGCCGCGCCGCTATGACCTCGTCCTGCGCATGCCGGACCAGGCGCGGAGTCCGCAGGACCTGGCGCGAACGCTGATCGACACGCCGGCAGGGCGGTTGCCCGTCTCGGCCCTGGCGACCGTCGAGGAAACCGACGGGCCGAACCAGATCGGACGCGAGAACGGACGGCGCCGCATCGTCGTGTACGCCAACACGGATGGGTCGGACATGGGCGCGATCATCGGCGCCGTTCGCGAGCGGATCGAGCGCATGCCGCTGCCGCAGGGGGCGTTCATCAACCTCGAGGGGCAGTTCCAGGCGCAGGAGCAGGCGACCCGGCTGATCACCGCGCTCTCGTTGATGTCCTTGCTGATGGTGTTCCTGGTGCTGTACTCGCGCTACCGGTCCGTCACGCTCGCCGCGATCATCATGGCCAACATTCCCCTCGCGCTGATCGGCAGCGTGGTGGCGATGTGGCTGGCCGGCGTCACGCTGTCGGTGGCATCGATGGTGGGCTTCATCACCTTGGCGGGCATTGCGTCGCGCAACGGCATCCTGAAGATCAGCCACTACATCAACCTGTGCCAGTTCGAAGGCGAGCGCTTCGGCGAAGCCATGGTGGTGCGCGGGTCGCTCGAGCGACTGACCCCGGTGCTGATGACGGCGCTGGTGGCTGCCTTTGCCCTCACGCCGTTGCTGCTGTCGGCGCATGCGCCAGGCAAGGAGATCCTGCATCCGGTGGCGGTGGTGATCTTCGGGGGGCTGGTGAGCTCGACCCTGCTCGACACGCTGCTCACGCCGGTCCTCTATCTGCGCTACGGGCGGCGAGCCACCGAGCGCCTGTTGCAACGATCGGCCGGGGACGTGTCATCGGCCGACGTGCGAGAGGCGTTCTGATGACGTGAGCCCGTTCCCTCGTGCTCGACTGAAGTGGAATCAACTGGAGATTGAATGAACAAGCTGCTGATTGCCCTGACCGCCGCGTTCGCGGCCATTTCCTTCAATGCACACGCGCACGGCGACGCCAAGCCCATGCACGGCGGCGTCGTTCAGTCCGCTTCCGACCGGGACTTTGAACTCGTCAGCGAGGGAACCGGCGCCGCCGTCTACGTCGTTGACCACGGCAAGCCGGCCGATACCGCCAAGATGTCCGGCAAGTTGACGGTCTTGGACGGCAAGGAGAAGACTGAGGCGGAGCTGACACCGGCCGGCAGCAACAAGCTCCAAGCCGCGAACATCAAGCTCGCCCCCGGGGCGAAGGCCGTTGCCAGCATCAGCGGCGCGACGGGCAAGGTGATCACGGTTCGCTTCACGGTGAAGTGAATGCCTGGCGAACGGGCGCGGCTTCGCTCCGTTCGCCCAGGTGCGCCGGGTTGCGCCCGGCCGTCGGGGGACGGCACAAGCAACCCTTTATAAGTACTACAATGTGCGTTATGTCAACTGACGGAAGCGGCGCAATTTGCGAGCTGGAAGTCGTCGTCCATTTAGGCAAAGTTGTTCCAAAAGTTTGCGCAAAGTTGTTCTTGGCGCATCGGACTCCAAGTTAAGTCCTTGATCCGTAACAAATTCTCTGGACTGCCGCTGAGCTGACTGGCTGCCGGAGGCGAACCTCGCCTGCTCCTGGAAGGGAATCCTCTCCGAACCCCTAATTTCGAAAGCCGCTGGCTAGCACCCGGTTAACTTTCTCTCCCCAAGGCTGACGTGCGGCCTGCATCGCCTCCGTTCGTCCCGCGGAGAAGAATCGCGGCCGGTGGCTGCAGCGAGATGCACTTCGCCACTGCTACTCGTAGATTCGCCCCTGAGGAACCGCAATCCACTGGTCTTACCCCTCCCCTGGAATGAACATCGTGAACTCAGCGTCAAACCTGTGCTCATCCAGCTCTGTGCGGGAGTACGCCATGCTCAAGGCAGGCACGAGCTTGGGAACGTTGACGCTGTTATACGCCGCCCGGATTGCCTTCGCGGTCGACTCGTTCAGCTCGTTCATCGCTGCCGCCGACGGGTTGCGATACTTCTCCTCGTGATACCAGCGGCGAACGGCTTCGTACCCCTGCTTGCGTTTGGTGAAGGGCCACCGCTTGGGCGCGAGATGCATCCCCTCGGCTTTGCACAGGGCGAGCAACGTGTCCCACACCATTGAGGGGTCCATTACCGAGACCGGCCGCATTTCCCTCTTATCCGTGGTGCGTTTGAGGATGAACGTCACGAGCTCTGCCTCGATGGAGGGGAACTCACGGAACAGCTGAGACAGGGCGTGCTGCGGGTTTGTGGACCGCGGATGGTTGAGAACCCGAAGCTTCGTAGGCCGGTACCTTGGCACACACGCAAAGAATCCGTTAACCCGCCCGGCTTGCTCGTTGAACTTCAGGCAACGTTCCACAAGGCGCCAGATACTCCCAGCGGCCAAGCGCTTGCCGTAGCGTTTGAAGAGAAGAACGTTGACCTGCGCCTCGGTCATCTGCTCATCGTTGTAAGCGATTCTTCGAGGCGCGAGGGACGAGGCATCGCGCAAGGATACCGCCTAGCGCGGCGCTCCGACCGGGGACGCGTCAACGCTCGAACCGCGAGTATTCTCAGCAGGCAATCGCCAGCTTGCAACTTCGCGCCACCTCCGGCAATCTGTATGGAGCATGCCGCATACCCCCTTCGAGGCGCCCACGTGACTGGACCAGAATCAATGCCGCCTGCCTTGGCCGATATGACTTCTGTCAATGCGGGACTCATCGCCTTGTGGAAAGAGAAAACTCCCGCTCCGCCACTGTGGCCTCTACTGCACGAGAATTTCGCGACGGAGGGCTTTCTATCCGTCGGACTAAATCCTTCATTTTCTGAGGACAACGCGAAGGGCTGGAGCTACCTCAAGTCCGTGCCTGAACTCGAAGCCTTGCGAAAGAGTCCTCGCGCGCACTTCACCTGGAACGCGACCGACACCGGGAACTTTGTGCTTGAGCATTCGCTATTGGTCGAAAGGCACGCTCGCGAGCGGCATCAGTTCTACCGCCCACTGCGTGAGCTCCACGCCGCGATTTCGAAGAGCCACCCAATGGGCTGGCACCACGCGGACATCTTCTTCTACCGAGAAACCGACCACACCACGCTCGAAGGGGAACTCTTCAAGACTATTCCTAGAGAAAGCGAAACGCCCCAGCTCACGGAGTTCGGCGCCAGCCAGTTTCAACTGTTCGAGCGTTTACTGGAGGCGGGTCGGCCCAAGGTGGTGGTCATCTTCAATGCACTCGCCAGCCGAATTTATCTTGACCGTCGAAACGCTACGCTGCGCGAGGACGAGAGTTTGGGCTGCCACCTCGACATGGTTGCCGGGAGGCACATTCCAGTGCTGCTATCGGGGTTCCCGACGTACATGGACCGGTTCTCCAAAGCTCGACTGGAATGGCACATGCGCCATGTCTTGGCGCAGCTGGCGGGGAAGACTGTTTGACTTGTAGACGGCGAACAGCGCCAGCAGCTGTTCGTCGCGCGTCGCAGCCAGTTTCGCCGGGTGGATTCAGGGAGCAAAATGATTGAGCAGCTTTTGGCCGTGGTCGGAGTGGACAAAGCTGACCGAGTCGTATGCCAAGCCCAGGGCTGCGGCCACGGGGTCTATCGACGCATCCACGTCGTGCGCCGCGACGACGGCGAGCTCGGCGTCTTTGGCTCGGACTGTTTTGAGCGGCTGTTCGGACATCTCATCTCGAAGCCTCCTCGCTACGGGAGCGGCGAAGGTCGGGAGCTGACTGCCGAGGAACGGCAAATACTTGCCGACAACACCGAGCGGCTCATTGCCCAGTTCGAAGAGGAGCACCAGGTGTTGCTCGAGCAGGCTCGACTTCGCCGTGAGCAGCAGGAGAAGGTGGAGCAGGCAGCCAGGGAACGGGCCGAACGTCTCAGGCTCGAAGTTGAGCGCCGTCGTCCGCCGACCCAGGCCGAACTCACCAGCGTGCACCAGCAGGCGAAAGCTCTTGTACGCCAGAAGTTCAACGTGGACCCGGACCTACCCGGCTGGGCCGGCTTGGTGTTGGCGGAGGCTCGGAAGCTGCTCGGTCGCTGACGAACGAACGATGCGGCCGGGTCGATGGCCGGACCCTACGCGTCCGGTGCCGAAGCCTTCCGCGAGGTTCGTAGCGACTTTGGTAGCATCCGGTTCAGTTCCTCGTCGGTGAAGAAGAGCTCTTCCGCTTCCTTCAGCGCCTTCTGGGCATCGGCATACGCCTGGGAGTCGGTTCGAGGGGCAGACTTGTAGACTGCCTCCAGCTTCTCATTCAGGTGGTCCCTCTGCTGGCGAACCTCCTCGACCGGACGGCCGTCTTGAAGGTCGACCAACAAACTCAGGAGCTGCTCGCGGACGCCCCAAAGCTTTGCGCCGACCTCCGTGTGGAGTTGCCCCTGCTCGCCGAGCGATGCTTCCTTGAAGTAGAGGGTGAAGCCAAGAAGCACGGTGGACAACACTGCCCCGATGATGGTCCCCTGACGCTCATCCCCGAAGAGAGCAATTAGCAGACTGCTGGCGGTCGCTGCCGACAGGACAATCTCTGCGATTTTGATGTTCTTGTAGCGGGAGATGTAGTTGTCCGCCATCTTCTGGTGCGTTTTGTGCGTGTACGCCGCGCGCCCGTACATCTCCCGAAGCTGGCTTTCGAGCGCGCTCGCTTCGCTTTGCTTAGCTGGGGAAGTCGGTTCCATAGATGCCTCGATAGGTCGCCTTGGCGGTGTAGTCGTAGTTGGATTGCTGGCTGCCAATCGCCTCGATGGTCCGCAGTTCAGCCTGCCGAGCTTTGTACTGGAATCCGCTGCCGTACACCCACGAACCACTGCCCGGCGCTGTCCAGTAAGACTTGGCGGCATCCTGACCTGCGAGGAAGCCGAAGAAGTCCCTCGTCATCCAGTCGTAGTAGACGTATGACTTGTCGCGGTAGGCCCAGTCCGCCAGGAACTGGTAGGCAAGAGTGTCGATGAGCATGCCGCTCATGGGAACGTTGTTCCAGTCCCGCCAGGCCCGCGTCATCCGTGCAAGTTCAACCAGGTTTCCGTTGCAGGTGCCGTTCCGGGCGCCAAACGTTTCCATCTCCTGCTTCGGCTTACAGGTTTTCCAGCCGCCGCCGCCGTTGGTATCGGCGAAGGTGTAGCCGCCGCCTTCGTTCGTGAAGGCGGGGAGAATCTCGAATGTGACGCCGTCGTCGAACTTGATTACGACAACTTGGCCGTCACCACCGACGCGGGAGGTGGGGTATGTCGTCTGGATTGAGCTGCTGACCAGCGATAACAGCGCCGACTGCCCGTTTCCAGAGTACTTGTCGAACCGTTCCCAAAGCGCGAACGGGAGCTCGTAGAGCAAGTCAACGTCACTGACGGACGGAATCGCCGTCCCGCGGCCGTAGGAGCCGACGTAGAAGCGGTAGCTCGTTTTCGAATCGAGACCTCGCAAGTCATGATTCAATTGCCCGGCGATGCGCCCTGTCCGGTACGCAACGGAGCTGCGCTTGTCAGCGCCAATCCGCAGATTTCCACAGAAGGTTTGAAACCAATCTCCCACGCCCATGCTTGCTCCCTCCCCTGGGTTTGTACGGGTGCAGTGGCGATAGTGTTCTCATCGGTCTGCCGCTCCGTACTGAACATTATGAATGCGCGCATCGCCCAGTCGGTTGCATCGTTCCGCGTTGTTTGGCAAACTTCATTCTGCGTCAGGCCGGGAGGCCCGACCCGGCTGGTCTTTAGGCCAGTCATAGCCGATACGGTTTTCCGACGGCGCTCGATTTCCTGGTGACCAGGTGCGAGGACTTTCCGCTTCCCTCATGGAGCTGTCCTCATGCCTTCGACCAATCCTTCCCATCGGCTACGTGCGTTCGCTCGACAAGGCGGTAGGTGCTGCTACTGCACCTCGCCCATGTGGCTGAACTCCCCGGCTGAACTCCCCTGCCCCACGCCAAGCCTCCGGGCAGCCAAACACCTCCAGTGCACAGCGGAACACCTGGTTGCGCGCTGCGACGGTGGCGGGAACACGGCGGACAACATTGCAGCGGCCTGCTCACGATGCAACCAAGGCCGACACAAGCGGCGGCGCCCTCCCGGGCCTTCGGCCTTCCGTGACCTCGTGCTTCGGAGAATGGGAACGGGTCAATGGCACGACCAATGGGTTCACGAGGCGCGGAAGCGGTTGGTCGACCGGTGACTAGCCCCCACCTCACCTCACCCGCGTGCTCACTCGTGGACCCGGTCCGGACTGAGCAATAGTCACGAGATTCGCAACGACCAGCGCTACCCGCCTGTTGCTGAACGTAACGGCCGTGTATTGTGCTCTTCTATACAAAGACAACAACATGGCAGCCGAGAAAACCATTCCCGTTAGCTTCCGAGTGTCCCCGCGCTTCAAGGTTCTCCTTGCGGCCGCCGCGGCACGCGAGCATCGCAGCATGACGAATATGCTGGAAAGTCTGCTGTTCGAATATTGCGAGCAGCACGGCGTCGATGAAAGCTCAGCGACGATGGAGTCGGCGCCTTCCAAGGGAGCCACCACTTGAACGAAGCAGCGCCGCGCGTGCTCGACCTTCTCACCTACATTGAGCAGGTCGAAAAACTCAAAACCAAACCAGCGTTCTCGGTCCCGACGGAGTACTTCGTCGCGTACCAACACGAGCTCAAGGGCCTGCCGGAGCTCCAGTTCAACCTGCAGGTCGAAGGGGACGATGTCTGGCTTCGTCTCCCTCGACTGCAAGAGATTGCTGCTCCCGAGCTGGATGAGACGTTAAAGCTGTGGGTCACCCTGCCCAAAAGTCCGGACAAGACCCCGGAACTGAAGACTGAGATTGCTCGGTACGACGGCAAACGAGAAATTGGTCGAGACAGTCTGCATGACCATCCGGAGGTCAAGGAGCTGTTCGATTGGTACGTGGAGAACCAGTGGGCGCCATGGGCAGCAGCGGAGCGCCCACGCCGGAAGACCATCGCCCGCTACAACCAGCTCTTTGCCCTGCAGCAGGCCATCTCCTCTGATGGCGCAGAGACCGCGCTCGAGTTGGTTTGGGGTATCGGCAACACCGCATGGAAGAAGGAAGGCTTCGGCACGCCGGTCAAGCACCCGTTGATTGTCCAGGCCTGCGAAATCTCGCTCAATGAGAAGACGTTCGACCTCGAGGTTCGGCCCCGCGAAGTTGAAGCCCGCCTCGAAGCCGACTGCTACGCGGAGATGGAAATCGCAGGCGTTCGGCAGCTGGACGCTTTCTGGAAAAGCACGCTGGCCACCGGAGCCCATCGCGTCAACCCGTTTGAGAGCTCGACTTTCGATGGCGTTCTCAAGGCGGCAGTGGGCCATCTCGACCCGTCGGGCGCGTACGAGGTTCGTACCGATGGCGTCACACCCCCTGCCCCCAGCGACAAGCTGAAGATTACCAACACCTGGGTTCTCTTCGGCCGCAAACGCTCCGGGGACATCTTCCTGGAAGACATCCGGCGCTTGAAGAAGAGCGTTGAGGCTGCCCCCTCGCTTCCCGGCGTCATTCGCAGCTTTGTCGAACATGGCGATTCAGCCGTTCGTGTGCGCCCCGAGCAGCCGTTTCGCGGTTTGTCCTCGAGCGAAAGCCCGGCAGGCGCGTTCGAGCTGTACTTCCCCATGCCGTACAACGACGAGCAGGTTTCCATCATCCAGAAGCTGGAAAGCAATGATGGTGCTGTCGTTCAAGGACCTCCGGGAACGGGCAAAACGCACACGATTGCCAACGTGGTTTCGCACTACCTGGCGCTGGGGAAACGAGTTCTGGTGACTGCGAAGAGCGAGTCTGCCTTAGCGGTTCTGCAGGACAAGCTCCCGGAACGCATTCGTCCGTTGAGCGTGTCCCTCCTGTCCGACGAGCGGGATGGCATGAAGCAGTTCGAGCACTCGATTCAGACTATCGCCTCGAGCGTTGCGTCCATCAATCCGCAACGTGCGGAGGCTGCTATCGCGGCGGCGGAACTCAAGCTGAACCAGCTTCACGCGAAGATTGCAAACGTCGACCACACCGTGTCGAGCTACGCGTCCAAGCACATGCGGAACTACTCGTTCCAAGGTCGAGAGGTTTCTCCTGAAGACATGGCGAAGCTGGTCCTCGAGAAAGCTGACGAGCACCAATGGTTCGACGATGAACCGCCGGGTGCAGCCGAAGGGAAGCTGACGTTCAACGACGCGGATGTCTCGGCGCTGCGGCAGGCCCGCATCTTGGTTGGCCAGGACTTGGTGTACCTGACAGCCCTGCTTCCCGCCCCTGACGACTTCCCCGCTTGGGTAGACCTGCAGGGGTTGCATCGGGACCGGGTCAAGGCGCGTGCCATTGAGGACAGCGTCACTCAAGGAAGCACGCTGCGGCTGGTGGACTCCCGGTTCGAAACCTTCGAGAAAGCCCAAGAGCTAGTCGCCTTCCTGGCAGCCCGCGCAGCGTGCAGGGCAAAGCTCGCGGGTGCGCACCAGCCTTGGATGGACGCTCTCGGGGCGCGCCTGGCAGACATGCAAGCTGACAACGTCCTTCTGCCCGCCCTTCTTGAGACCTGTCAAAAGATTGTGTCACTTGACGATGCCCGGCGCCAGCAACTGCCGAAGGCGGTGGAGGTTCCCGCGGACGCTGAATCGAACACCGACTTCCAACAAGCTGTCGGTCGGCTCATCGCTGGCAAGAGCGCGTTCGCTTTGCCCTTCGGAAGTGGTGATGCACGGAAACTCGTCGCTGCCGTGAAGGTGCTTGGGGCCGCGCCTCAGCCGTCCTCGAGGGCGGACTGGGAGGAAGTGCAACGACTGTTGTCGTGGCGCGCAGACGTGCGCATGGTCGTTGCGCGTTGGAACTCACTCGCGGGAGAGTTCGGCCTCGAGCCAGCTGAGGGCCTGGAAGCTGGATTCAAGCAAATCTCTCAGGCTCAAGCTCACATCGACACTGTGCGCCGACTCGTGTTCGAGTTCGATGCCACGATTGCGGACCGCGTCTCCACGGTATTCGGTGCAGTGGTGCTGGACCGCCTCATGGTCGAAGGCGAGCCGCTCCTTGCAACCATCACGTCGAGTCTGCAGGCTCATATCGACAAAGGGCGGCTCGCGTATGCGATGAAGCGCGTCAAGGAGCTGATGCAGAAGCTCGAAGGCCGGTCGGGGGCCATTGTGAAAGAGCTTCGCCAATTCCTGGTTGAAAGCATTGGGCGACCGAATGCCGACGAAGCCGCGCTCCAAGCCGCCTGGGGCACTCTCCAGGTTGAGCTGAAGCGTCTGACCGCGCTGCGCCCGGCACTGGACGAGGTTGTCCGCGTCGGAGCAGCGCTGCAGGGCGCCGGAGCGACAAAATGGAGCGCTCGGGTTCGAACTACTCCTGCCCAGCCGGACCACGACCCGCTGACTCCTGCCACTTGGCTCGAGGCCTGGAACTGGCGCCAGGCGGTGATGTTCCTCGAACGCATCGACGGCCACCACAAACTCGGGGAGTTGTTCGCGGAGAGAAAGACGCTGACGACAGGCCTAGCCCGCACCTACCAGGACATCGTCGCGGAGAAGACTTGGCTGGGCGTTTTCAACAATTCGCCTGACAGTGTCCGGCAGGCACTGCAGGCATACCTGAACGCCGTTCAGGCGATGGGCGCTGGCACCGGTGTGCGCGCCATTCGGCACAGGGCCACGGCACGAGCGGCGATGCTGCGGGCCTACCAAGCGGTACCGTGCTGGGTGCTTCCGCATTGGCGCGTGTCCGAGACGCTGCCTCCTGAAATCGGACTGTTCGACCTGGTCATCGTCGACGAGGCTTCTCAGTCCGACATCTGGGCGCTGCCGGCATTGCTTCGCGGGAAGAAACTGCTCGTCGTCGGCGACCACAAGCAAGTTTCCCCCTCTGCAGTGGGTACCGCAGAAGAGAAAATCAAGGAGCTGAGCAATCGGTTCCTGAACAATCAACCCCACGGCTCGGAGATGACCCCCGACAAGTCCATCTACGACTTGGCCAAGGTGGTTTTTGCCGGCAACTCGGTGATGCTGAAGGAGCATTTCCGCTGTGTGCCTGCCATCATCGAGTTCTCGAACCGTGAGTTCTACCAAGGAGACATTCGACCTCTTCGGCTTCCAAGTCCGAACGAGCGCCTGGACCCTCCCCTCGTCGATGTCTTTGTCAAAGGCGGTCACCGAAAAGGCGACATCAATCCCGCCGAAGCCAAGGCAATCGTCGACGAAAACGAAGTGCTGCTCGCAGACGACGAGTTCGCGGGCCGGACTATCGGGGTGGTGACGCTGCTCGGAACCGCGCAAGCAGCCCACATTCAGGAGCTTGTGAGTCGTCGGCTGTCTCCTTCGGACATCCTTGCTCGCAAGATTGCCGTTGGCCCGCCGCCCGTCTTCCAGGGCCGTGAACGCGACATCATGATGGTGTCGATGGTTTTGGACGCGACGAACCGGGCGGCACAGCACAAGGCAGACATGCTCCAGCGCTTCAATGTTGCGCTGTCTCGGGCTCGAGACAGGATGTACCTGTTCCGGTCGGTCACCGAGTCGACCTTCGGCGAAGACACGCTCAACTCGCGCTTGATTCGACACTTCCGACAGCCGTTCAGACAGGATGGGCGGAAGGTCCTTGCACTGCGTGAACGATGCGAGTCCGGCTTCGAATTCGAGATGTTCGACGAGCTTGTGAAGCGCGGCTACCGAGTGGAGCCGCAGGTCCCTTGTGGGGGCTATCGCATCGACTTCGTAGTCGAAGGCAGTGAGGGGCGTCGCTTGGCTGTCGAGTGCGACGGCGACCGTTTCCACGGTCCCGGCCAGTGGTCCGACGACATGGCCCGACAACGGGTGCTGGAGCGTGCCGGATGGACGTTCTGGCGCTGCTTTGCGTCGAGCTTCGTTCGCCGCCGGGAAGCAGTCGTGGCCGACCTCATCGAGACGTTGGACCGGCTTGGCATTGAGCCTCTTGGCTCCGAGTCTGTTGACAACACGGTGTGGGTCCACTCGAAGGAAGTCGACCCGTTCGGTATCGAGGCCGAAACTGCGGACGAAGCCGAGGAGGCAGCGTAATCATGGCTCGTCCGCTGATGCAGAACGGCATCGCACAGCTCGAAGCGCTGTTCGCCGCGTCCACTACCGACGTGAAGGCTCTCAAGCAATTGGAA
This sequence comes from Rhizobacter sp. LjRoot28, assembly GCF_964253025.1. Taxonomy (NCBI): domain Bacteria; kingdom Pseudomonadati; phylum Pseudomonadota; class Betaproteobacteria; order Burkholderiales; family Sphaerotilaceae; genus Rhizobacter; species Rhizobacter sp. LjRoot28. The sequence goes on along the minus strand of NZ_CAXUQC020000001.1, from coordinate 1,932,296 downwards.
GGCGAGCTCAAGCACCGACAGGTACCGCGAGCGGTCAACCTTCTCGCCGAGGTGCAAGCGGCGCTTCGCAAGACTGCTAAGGCCGACACCCTTCCCGCGGCGGCTGAACCGTCAAGTGCGGCGCCAGTGCCCGTTGCACAGGCCCCGCGCCGGCAACCAGCGCCAGCGCCTTCCCTCCGACCGGATTCGCAGAATGCTGCGCCGGCGGCTGGTCCTGTGGCAGCCCCCATCCCGCGTTCGCTCAGAGCAGCCGAGATGAGCGGCGTCCCGACACCCTCGGCAGACGCTGCTTACCTCCTGCTCAAGGCGACGCCCAGTACTCCGTGGGAATCGGTGGAAAGCGTGCGCCGGCAACTCGTGGACGCGGCGCATCCCTCGCGATTGGCGGGCTCGACACCGGAAAATCGTGCCCAGGTCCAAGAGTCCGCCCGCCGAGCAAATGCTGCTTACGCGGTGCTCATTGCCTTGAGGTCGGCGTCGCAATAGTCGGTCGAGCTCGCAGGGTCAGCCGCGACGGCCCGCCCTGTCTAGTCAGTCGTTCTTGGACTGGACGGCAAAGTCTTCTCTGGATTTTCCAGAAGCAACGCCGTCCGTGAGCCACCGCGGTGTGCTGCCACGCCCGGTCCAGGTGTTGCCGTTGCCATCGGCGAACTTTGCCGGCAGTTTCACGCCTGCGGTCTTTTGCTTGGGCTTGGTCGGAGTGGCTGAGGGGTTCACCGCAGCGTCCAGCTTCGGGAGTTTCCTAGCGGTCGTTGACTTGGACTTTTCGGAGGCGCTACGTCCACCCCGGGTTTCCGTACCCTCACGCGAGACAGGGTTGAACAGGTCCTCAGCCGTCAGCCCGTAATAGTCGATTGCCTCTTTGATGCGACTGATGACACCTTTGGCTTCTTTCGCTTTCTCGACCGAGATGCGTTGTTGAAGCTTGGCAACTTCGACTTCCAGCTGCGCGACCGACTTGCTCATGGCAGTTCCGATAGTGAATACGGCTCGCAGGATAGCCCAATCGGTTTGTCGATAGCCATCGCAGGCCTAATCCGATGTGGTGGCCAGGTCGTCCGACGAACTGGTCTTGCCGCCTCCGAGTACCCGAGCAGCCCAAGCTCTCCGATGTATTGCTGGCTTACGGGGATGCAAATGCTTGGCCGCGGCCTTCCAGCCGCGCCGGCAGCCGGACGCTATGCCGTAACTGTCGCACCCGGAATGACTCCAGGCTCCACTTCCTCGAGTGCTGAAATCATCTCGCTGCTCGCCAGGTCGTAAGACATGCGAGCAGGTGCGAGGGCAGCTTCGCACACACATTTGAGAGCCCAGGCCACCGCGAGATATACGCCCACAGCCAGGACAGCGAGTGCAGTGAGCAAAATCCCGTGAACCAGATTGTCGGCCGCGGCGATGAAGGCAGTGGCGGACAACATCGCAGCAAGGACGACGGTTCGGCGCGCCCGAGAGCCTAGGAAGCCGCCGATGGCCAACGAATAGAAGATGAGGAATGCAACAGCCAAAAGGTGTTGCAGGGCTCCCATGGTGTTCAGGCTCTGACGTAGTGCTTCCACGGCTCTCTCCCAGTTCGAAGAATTCTCGAAGCCGAGCTACCGCTGGACAAGAATCCAATTTCCGAATCAGTTGTCAGACGGAAGGCAGTGACGCGGGCGGCGTTCTGCCCTAGCGAACACGAATGTCGAGGCAGACTGCGGCACAGAAGTAGGGGCGGCACGCTACGGCCGCCCGTAATGACCGGCCTCGCCGTAAGCGGGGGCGTTCGCCCCCGCACTGCCGGCCTCGGTGCGTCAGCGGACGTCCGCGTGAATGGTCCCGAAGAATGCCGGGTCGACCTCCAGCTCCAACGAGCCGTGAAGCGCGCGCAGCTTCTTGGCAAGTTTCGGTGAGGCGTGCCCCTCGAAGTCGAAGAGGTAGCCGTACGTCATCTCGCCGCTGCTGCCGGTAAGCTCCTGGGGCTCGGCGTCGACCAGTTCCTGAGCCTCGTTCTCGCTGATTTTGAGTCGCTCGGCGAACGCTTGCGCGAGCGTTTTCATGTGCTCCGTGGGGATATGGTCATCCGGTTCGTCGTCGCCCCAGTCCTGGTCCAGCTGTGCGGACAACACCTCGATGTCGAGCGCATCGAAGCACAGAAGACCGCTGCGGGTGGTGGTGACGGCGACCTCGAACATCACCTGGTGCCCGCTGTACGGTCGCTCGGTGTCGATTCCTAGCGTGACGTGACCATTGAGGGTTTCCACCTTCGCCTGGCCGACATCAACCTCGTGCGGTTCGAGTTCGGTTTCGAGATAAACCTCCTCAACCCCGTCGTAGTTGGCTCCGGCCATCTCGGCGTTGACGTCGTCATCGCCAAAGACGGCGTTTTGGACCTCATCCTGGAACACTACCGTCATCGCAGCGTACGAGCCGTGAAGGCGGGCGGAAGGAAGCCGCTCCCCGAAGGCGCGGTCAACGAGGGTGCGGAGTTCGGCTGCGGGTTTGGCGACACCCAGCTCGCGGGCACGGTCAGCAAGCAAGTCGTAGTCAGGAAGAACGTGCCGGACACGTTCGAGACTCTGCGGTTCAAGCCTAGCTGTCTGGGCAGCTTGGTATGACGCGAGCGTCTTGTACCCAAGAGCGGCGCAGATGAGCTGATGGCCGTGGCCGAGCCGAATTCGCACTACGGCATCGGCGGTGTTAACACGGAGGGAGGACGCAAGTTCACTGATACCAACGTTCATGGCATTTTCCTAGTTCAACGCGGACCCCTCGAGCGATTACCGTTGGTCCGCGGCCAGGCGAAATGCATGGGGCGGGTTGGTAGGAGAACTAACGGACTTGCGGTCGGTCTGGATTGAGTCGCTCGAAACTCAGGCGGACAAGGCCTTGAGTCGAACTCTATCACCTTGACCGCCGGGGGGGCAAGTTCACGGTGCCTCCCGCGCCGGTGCAGCGGAGACGTGCTAGGGCTGCTCGAACGTATCCCACACCACCTGGTTCACTCGTCGGCAGTCCTCGAGAGACAGCATCCCAATGTGGCAGTCCTCGCTGGGGATGCTGAGCGTCTTCGAGAGCCACGCATACGCCTCACGGCGGGTCATCCGCCCCTGCTCCCAAAGCGGGTCGAAGCTCTTGTGCGCGGAGATGCGAGCGTGCCGTAGCTCCTCGTTTGCCAAGCCGCCGAACGGCTGGTCGGTGCCGTTGTGACACCCGACCCAGGCATTGCAGTTCCAGCAGACCCAAAAACTCCGATTGGCCAAGTCTTTCCGGTCGGGGTAGACGGCAAGCCCGCCGTGTAACTCGGCCGGCTGCTGGCAGTAGTTGCAGGTGACCCTGCGGTCTGAGGTCAGTGGCACCGGGCCGAGAACGGGGTGCCCAGTGCGCACGCGCTCCGATGCGAGGTACTCGAGAAGGCTGGTCATGCCGACGCCGCCAGCGAGCTCCGCTGCGTTGGAAGGCGGCCCGAGTGGACGCCACTCGCCCGTGGCTGGCCAGTAGTCCACCCTATCGTCAAGCCGGACCCGCGTACCGCCATCAAGGACAACGACCGCGCCTGTGCCCAGGCCGCCTAGCTGCGGCTGCGCGTCGCTGGTTGCTTTGGACTTCTGCATGACCCGACCTCGACCTATGGCATGCGCGCAGTCACGCGGCCATCTTCTCGAGCACGCGATGGTCGTAGTACGGCCGCTCACGGTCTTCTAGGATGTCCTGCAGCTGCTGCAAGTTGCTGAGGTCCGGGTTCAGCCAGGCATCGACGTACTCGCGCTTGATGGGAACTGGGCAACGGTCGTGACCCGCCGCGGCGATTTCCTCCGGCGGGTCATCGGTGATGACGGCGAACGACAGCAACTCATCTCCGTTCGCACCCTTCCAGCGGGACCACACGCACGCCACCAGCATGTCCTGATGCGTATTCGGCTCGAACTTGAGGATGCGGTTCTGGGGCTCCTCGCCGGGACCAAGTGCTCGGTGCTCCATGTCGTGGAGCTTCACGTTTTCATAGAAGGCGTTTAACACGAGGATGCCGTGGAACGAGCCAAACTGGTTTCGCCAAAACTTCTCGAGGTTGTCGCGCCTGGCGTTGTAGCAACCTGAGAACTTCACGTCGAACGACGGGTGGGACCCAGCGGGCCGACAGAGGTAGCGCATGGGCATCACCACCTTCTTGCCGTCTTGGACGACCATGACGGGTGCGTACCACCCAGGAAAGATGCGGTGGTCGCGGTCCAGCAGCTCCCGACGCTTGAGGTCGCTGAGGTCCTGGCTGGGCCTTGCTGATTTTTTCCGTGGCGATGCGCTGACTCTCGAGCGCACCCTTCGTGGTCCTGGCCTGCAGCTTGCGCTCCGCATCGACGAGCCGATGCCGCTGAGCGAACAGCTCCTGCTGAAGCGCCAGCTCGCGGTCGGCCTTGAAGCTGTCGATGGCAGCCTTGATTTCCGCCTCCTCCGGAGTCTGCGGATGCTCGAACTCGGCTTCCAGCGCCTTCGGAACTCGCAGCTTGGATTGCTCGCGATGAAAGAACACCTTGGCGAACTCCCGGATGTCCATCGACGCGCCAAACATGCGCGTGAAACTCACGTAGTTGGCTCGAATCTGGGCGCTGTAGCACATGCAAATCTCCGAGTGATGCACGCGTTATCGCACAAATCACCGAAGCTACGTGCTAGGCGCGGAGCGTCGACTTGTTATTCGTGGAACTGTCCAAGCTTCATCAACTCGTCGTTCTCGACCCCGTCTTCGTCGACGCTGACGAATCGCATGCCGGATGTTCGGACTTGCGAGCCGAGTTCAACGACCCCGGCCGTCGTCCGCCGCACCACGAAGACCTGCTCGGTTCTGACAAGCTGTTCTAGCTCCGCTGCATCAGGAGACGTCGCGTCCGTGAGAACCGGGTCGCCATCGGGCGTCGCCTGGAATTGCTGCGCCATGACACCTGTCACTCGACCGTCAGACACAAGAAGCGCAGATACGACGTACGTTCTCATCACCCTCTCCACTTGTTAACCCGCTGGTCGGCAAGGTTCCGGAGCGGCGAACCCGTCCATACAGGGCTCAGTGCCCCTTGCGCACAGCGCCTTCAGTCACCTCATCGACATTCTTTCGTAGCTGCTCCACCGTCTTGCGTTTGAGCTCAAGGACCTCTTCCAAGAACTCCCAATCAAACGCCTCAGGCGCACGGCCTTGCCTCAAGATGCCAAATAGGTTCTCTCGGGCCTTCTGCTCGTCCGCATCCAACTAATTCAAGATGTCGAAGTCCTGAGTGATTGCTTCTTGGATGTCCATGTACGCGCTCCTTGGCCGCATTCTGCGCCACCCCGAACGGACACGACTCGCGGGTTCTTCCTTCAAAGCTCTCGAGTGGTGACGAGGACCTTGCCTACACGGTCTGGTCGCGGCGGTTAGCGCCGCTCCGCTGCCAGGCGGGTCCATGCGATGATTTCATCAAACCAAGAACGGGGAGATGACCATGCGAATGCCTGGAGAAGGTCCGCTCATCGGGCGTGCCATCACGATGTTGCTCCGGCCGCTGGTGCTGCTGTACGGATGGTGGGTGGGGTTTCGTCTCTGGACGGGCACGGTCTACGTGGTCGCTCCGGACACCATTGCCATCTTCTTTATGGTGGTAGCTCCGCTCTACGTCGTACCTGTCCTCCTCTTTTCGGTCTGGCAGGCAGTACTCCTGGGGCTCCTGGTGGCGCCGTTGGCATTCCTGTCCGTGCTGCGCATCCGCAATGGGCGCGTTGTTCGCGTCCGCTTCCTGCTCTGCATCCCGTACTGGGTGACGTTCATTTTGCCACGAAGCACCTTCGACTTGGAAGAGTCTTGGGACGACCCAGGGCCTACCGGCGTGGTGTTTCGCTACGGCGAGGACGAGGTGTCGTTTGGGTCGAGTCGGTCTGCACACGCCCTCTGTTCGGCAATCAGTTCAGTCCTAGAGGAACAGAAGTGGCGGATGGGGCCGCTTACAAGCAGCAGTACGCCCGTTCCCGAGCGGAAGGAGCCAACTCTCTAGAAGCTCCTGGGGGGCAGTTTTGCGCTTGCAGCCAAGTGCGACAGGGCCTGTGACGTGGGACGAACTGCCGTTATTGCATAGGTGCTATAGCGGCTGTAGGACAGCAGCTTGGCGGTGTCGAAATCGACGGTTTGCGAGTCGACAGCGCGCTTGCGGGATGATACTGTATGCACATACAGCACCCATCCAGCCATGCCTTCGCCCGCCCTCGACTGGCTCGAAGACCTCGAGTCCCAGCCCCTCCCGCCTCCCAAGGAGAACATTGCTCCTGGGGCGCTGCCGCGCGCCGTTGAGGCAGCCCTCTGGCGCGGAAACGAGCTCGGCCGCATCGTCACGTCTGTCTGCGCGTCCGGCTGGACGGAGCTGGATGCGGAGCTGCCCGGAGGTGGCTGGCCCCTCGGGTCCGTGTCTGAGGTGCTGGCTGCCCAGCCGTCGGTTCTGGAGTGGCGGCTGCTCGGACCTGCGCTGCGCAGGGTGGTCGCCGAAGGTGGCCAAGTCGTTGTCGTTGGACCGCCGCGCCGCCCTCACCTCCCGGGCCTCCTCCACGAGGGGCTGGACGAACGGCAGCTGGTTTGGGTCCATGCAGAGCTGCCAGCCGAGCGCCTCTGGGTAACGGAGCAGCTCATCAAATCCAATGCCGCCGGCGCCATCGTGGCGTGGCTGCCCCAGGCTCGGCAAGAACAGCTGCGCCGGCTGCAGGTCTGTGCGCAGGCGTGTGAAGGGCCGGTGTTCCTGTGCCGCCCAGAGGCTGCCCGCCATGAGGCGTCCGCTTCCCCGCTACGTGTCCACGCGTCGGTCGGTCTCGACTGGGAGCTGCGTGTCAACGTCTTCAAGCGCCGTGGCCCTGTGCATGACGGTGAGCTCGTTCTGCCGTCAGTGCCGGGTGGCCTGGCTTCTGTGCTGACGCCGCGGCTTCGTAAGCCCAGCCGTCTGATTTCTCGTGAGGTGACTGCCGATGTTGTGGGCAGCACTGGTGTTACCGCTCGGCCCCGACAGCACGCCCCCGTCCAGTGATGCCCTTCAAGGACTCGGAACATGGGCGCTTCAATTCACGCCCCGCGTTGCCGTCGTCGATGAAGCCGTCGTCATGGAGGTGGAGGCCAGCACTCGGTTGTTCCGTGGCAAGCGGGCGCTGCGCGACCGCGTCGTCCAGGAGTCTGCGGACCTCGGGGTGACCTCCGTCTCGTGGGCGCCAACAAGTTTGGCGGCCTTGGCGCTCGCCCGAGTCGGCAAGGAAAACGGTATCCGCCGTCCCATCGGCGAGCTTCTAGATGAGCTCCCCATGGGTGCTCTCAGCGCGACGTCGAAGCACCAGACCACCCTCACCCAGCTGGGATGCCGAACCCTGGGCGACATTCGCAAGCTTCCCCGAGGCGGGGTCAGTCGACGGTTCGACAAGGAACTGCTGGGAGCGATGGACCAGGCGTACGGCCTGCGACCTGAGGCCCACACCTGGTTGACCATCCCCGAAGGCTTCAAGCTGCGCGTGGAGCTCATGTCCCGCGTGGAACTTGCCCCTGCGCTTCTGTTCGGTGCCCGGCGACTGCTGATGTCGATGTGTGGGTGGCTCGCCGCCAGGCACTCAGGCACAACCGCGTTCGCCCTTCGTTGGGCGCACGACACCATGCGTTCCAAGGAAGCAGGCACCGGAGGCGAGCTGGTCGTACGGACCGCGGCGCCCATGCGAGACCTCGAGCATCTCTGTCGGCTCCTCGCCGAAAACCTGGCCAAGGTGGAATTGCTGGCGCCTGCAGGAGACCTCGAGCTGGAGGCCTTGGACGTTCATGCGTTGGAAGAGCGGACTGCCTCGCTCCTGCCAGACACCGTCCGTGCGGGAGAGTCGTTGACGCTGGTGCTGGAGCGGGTAGCCGCGCGGCTCGGACCCGAGCGCGTGCTGCGTCCCGTGCTCGTCGAGGACCATCGACTCGAATGGATGCAGCACTGGCAGCCTGCGCCCCAGCCGGTAGCGAAGAAGCGCATCCGCACGACCGGCATTCCGCAGCCCAGCTTCGTCCTCCCTGAGCCGCTGCGCCTGGCCACGCGCGGCAACCGCCCGATGTATCAAGGGCCGCTCCATCTGCTTACGGGGCCTCACCGTGTCGAAGGTGGCTGGTGGCACCGGATTAAGGATGGCGAGACCGAGGGAACCAAGAACGTCGTACGGGACTACTGGGTTGCGCTGAGCGACCACTGCGGCGTCCTCTGGATTTTCCAAGAGCGCCTGGCCAATGAAGAGACGGCGTGGTACCTGCAGGGGTCGTTCGCATGACCAGCCGACCACAGTTCTCGATACCGGAGTACGCGGAGCTCCGCTGCCTGAGCAACTTTTCGTTCCTTCGGGGCGCAAGCGGGCCCGAGGAGTTGGTCGAACGCGCGCATACATTGGGCTACACGGCACTTGCCATGGTGGACGAGTGCAGCATGGCCGGCGTCGTCCGTGCACACGTTGCGGCCAAGGCGAAGGAGCTGAAGCTTCTAATTGGCAGCCAGTTCCTCGTGCAGTGCGACTCACCGTTCACTCTCGTCGTCCTTGCTTGCAACCTTGAGGGCTACGGCTACCTCTGCGAGTTCATCACTATGCTGCGACGCTCTGCCCCCAAGGGAACGTACTCGCTGCGCATCGACGACATCGACCCGGACGAGTTGAAGCACTGCGTGGTGCTTGCGTCTCCAGAGCGCTCATCGACAACCGAGCAGCTGACGACGGTGGCACGGTGGCTTCTGACCCATTTCACTGGTCGTTGCTGGCTTGCGGTGGAGCTGTACCGGGTCATCGACGATGAGATGTGGCTTCATCGGCTTCGCGAAGCCAGCGAACTCACCGCCATCCCCTTGGTGGCGAGTGGCGACGTCCACATGCACGTCCGCTCTCGCAAGCCCCTCCAAGATGTGATGACCGCCAGCCGGGTCAGCAAGCCGCTCACCGAATGCGGCCTCGAGCTCCAGTGCAATTCTGAGCGGCATCTGCGCACCCGGCTGCGTCTGGCCCAGACGTTCCCATTGGACCTGCTGGAGGAAACGCTGCGAGTTGCGGCCCGATGCGACTTCTCGCTCAGCGAACTCAGCTACCAGTACCCCGACGAGGTGGTTCCGCAGGACGAGACCCCGACGTCGTACCTGCGCAAGCTCACCTACGAGGGCGCGGGCCGTCGATGGCCGAACGGTATGCCTGCGAAGGTGCAGCTGCAGATTGAGCACGAGCTCGAACTCATCAAAGACCTGAAGTACGAACACTATTTCTTGACCGTGGCCGACATCGTGCGCTTCGCGCAGTCGCAGCACATCCTCTGCCAGGGTCGTGGAAGCGCAGCGAATTCCGTCGTCTGCTACTGCATCGGTGTGACCGAGGTTGACCCCGCGCGGATGAGCGTCTTGTTCGAGCGCTTCATCAGCAAGGAACGGAATGAGCCCCCGGACATCGACATCGACTTCGAGCACCAGCGCCGTGAGGAGGTCATCCAGTACCTCTACGGAAAGTACGGAAGGCATCGCGCAGCCCTGACCGCTGTCGTCATCTCGTACCGGCCGAAGTCAGCCATCCGCGACGTCGGGAAGGCTCTTGGCTTCGCGCCCGGAATCCTCGACGCCCTTGCCGGCAACCTGATGTGGTGGGACGGCCGCGAAGTCATGCGAGAGCGGCTCGTGGAGGTGGGACTGGACCCGGACGACCTGGCTGTCCAGCAGCTGATGACGCTGACGGCGCAACTCATGGGCATGCCGAGGCACATGTCGCAGCACCCGGGTGGCTTCGTACTCACCAAGGGCCCGCTCACGCGCATGGTCCCTGTCGAGAACGCGGCCATGGAAGACCGCACCATCTGCGAGTGGGACAAGGATGACTTAGACGCTTTGGGTTTGCTCAAGGTCGATGTCTTGGCGCTCGGCATGCTCTCGGCCATCCGCCGGTCTCTCGAGTTCATCAGCACGCGCAAGGGCTACGTATTCGAGATGCAGGACATCCCCGCAGAGGACCCCGTCACGTACGACATGATTTGCAAGGCGGATACCGTCGGCGTGTTCCAAATCGAAAGCCGCGCGCAGCGCTCGATGCTTCCGCGCATGCAGCCGCGGTGCTTCTACGACTTGGTCATCGAGGTCGCAATCGTCAGGCCGGGCCCCATCCAGGGTGGCTCGGTTCACCCCTACTTGGAGCGCCGCCAGGGCAAGACACCGGTGACGTACCCGTCGGAGGCGTTGAAGGAGGCGCTCGGTCGCACGCTCGGCGTTCCGATTTTCCAAGAACAGGTCATGCAAATCAGCATCCTCGCCGCAGGGTTCACACCCGGAGAGGCTGATGGGCTCCGCCGCGCAATGGCCGCGTGGAAGCGCAAGGGCGGCCTCGACAAGTACTACTCGCGCATCGTCGACGGGATGACGTCTCGCGGGTACACGAAGGAGTTTGCCGAGAGCATCTTCCAGCAAATTCATGGGTTCAGCGAGTACGGGTTCCCTGAGAGCCATTCGGCTTCGTTCGCCCTGCTCGTCTACGCGTCATGCTGGTTGAAGTGCCATCACCCGGCAGAGTTCCTGGCGGCGATGCTGAACTCGTTTCCCTTGGGGTTCTACAGCCCTTCGCAGCTGGTGCAGGACGCCACGCGGCACGGCGTTGTCGTCCGGCCGGCTGACGTCAGCCACAGTGACTTCGACGCGACCTTGGAGGACCTTCCGGGGCCGCCAGCGGTCCGTCTGGGACTTCGGCAGGTGGCGGGCGTCAAGCAGGCCACTGCGGAGCGACTGATGGTTGCCCGGATGGAAGCGCCCTTCGACAGTACCGACGACTTGGCCCGAAGGGCTGACATTGACCAGGGAGAGATGCGCCTGTTGGCAGGGGCAGATGCGTTGGCCAGCTTGTCCGGCCACCGGCGACAGCAAGTGTGGGATGCCTCCGGGTTGAAGCGAGCGCCGAAGCTCCTGCGAGATGCACCCATCGAGGAGGCTTTCCTTGAGTTGCCAGCAGCGCCGGAGGGTGAAGAGGTGGTCCACGACTACGCCACCACCGGTCTGACTCTGCGGAGCCATCCCCTTGCCCTCCTCCGCCCGCAACTGGCGAAGCGCAACCTCCGCACCTCCGCTGAACTGGACGAGTGCCCCAACGGTCGCCTCGTCCGATACGCCGGCATCGTCACCCTTCGACAGCAGCCCGAGACTGCGAACGGAACCATCTTCATCAGCCTCGAGGACGAGACCGGCGAGGTTCAGGTCATCGTGTGGAAGTCGCTGCGCGAACAGCAGCGTCCGGAGGTTCTGCGCTCCCGGCTGTTGGCTGTCTACGGCACTTGGCAACGCGAGGGCGACATGAAGAGCCTCATCGCGGGCAAGTTGATGGACCTGACGCCGCTGCTTGGCAGGCTGGCCACGACTTCCCGAGACTTTCACTAGACGCTACGCCGGCATTTTGGACGGAGGTGGAAATGGACACTCATCACGAATCGCTACGGGTCATCTACCTGGGCATCTCGGGCGTACTTCATCCCAGTCAATCGCTCTACGAGCTCATCGAACGGAAAGACCCCTGGGAACAGGGCCACCGCCGATACGAAGCGGTGCCGGTTCTCGAAGGCATCCTCCGCGGTTGGCCGGATGCTCGCATCGTGCTGACTTCGCCGCAGCCTTGGAAGCACGGGCTGCCGGCAGTGCTCAAGGAGCTGGGCCCCGAATTGGGCGGCAAGGTGCTGGGCTTCACGTTCGAGGACCTGACCACGAAGGTGCCGTGTCCCCCGCGGCATCGGCCCATCGGCGATGCGGACTACTGGCGGCTCTTGAAATCAGAGATTGTTCGCCGGCACGTCGCCTGGCTGAAGCCCGTGGCGTGGGCGGCCGTCGACGACGAGACCATCCTCTGGACCGACGGCGAGCGGCAGCAGCACCTGGTCGAAGTCGATGGCTGCCAGGGGCTGCTCGACCCGGAGGCGCAAGACCGGTTGATAACGGTGCTCACAGGAAACTTTGGGCCTGCAGGGGGAGAGACGCTCAAATTACGAGCATCTTCGGCAATTACGAAAGTGCATCGTAATGCGCCGTAACGGACGACGCCCGACCCGCGGTGACCTCAACTCTGGAGGCTGTCCCCTGCCCACTCTTGCCGTACGCTTCATCGGAGACCCGCAGAACCTTGCTGACGCCGAAGCTCGGCTGCGGGCTGCGCTCCCAGGCTCGCGGTTGGTCTCCAAGGCGCCTGGCCTGTTCGTACTGGAAGCCGTGGCAGCGGAGCTTCTGGGTACGGTCCCGAGCGACTGGACCATCTACGAGCCAACGATTGCGGATGTCGACCCGCCGAAGTTCGACTGGGACCGTATCAAGCGGTCAATCGGAGGGGAATGATGGGACGGCAGTCCCGCGCCCCGCGCGCCCGCCAGAGTTCCAGCGCAACATCCAGGTCCGACCATGAGTGCCCTCGACATCCTCCGCCGTATCACCAGGCCGATGACTCCCGAAGAGTCGGAAGCCATGGTGCGAGCGCTGTACGGCGTAGGCCGCGAGAACGTTGGCAACGACGACCCGGTGGCCGTTCAACGTGCTCGGGTCCTGTTTTCCCGGAAGAAGCGTAGCGGTGGGCCCGATGACGGCGCATATGGCCTTGCGCCAGCGACATCTGCCCTACCATGGCACCCCATGACCAGCCTAGACTACGCCGCCCAGAAGCTCCGTGATGTCGTCTCCAGCCTCGTTGTCAGTGAAGACAGAAGCGTCGCGGCCAGTACAAACCGGGTCACACGGCTACCCGAGTTGCCCACTCTCCCGCCGCTTTCCCCATGCAAAACGCTGCGTCCGGCTTTCCGTTCGACTGCGCGAGAAGCCAAACACCTCCCTACCGTCAAGGACTTGCGGCAATCTCCGAAACTTCCCGAGCAAGGGGTTCAACCATGAGTCGCCGCCGGATTAGCAGCCGTGGTCACACCATAAGCGCATCCGTCACCGTTGCGTTCGGTCTGGAGCGGCGTGCCAATGAGATGCTGGCCGATGGGGGCTTCTGTCTGCGGCCGTTGAACCACCCATGGTGCTCGGAGCTCTCGGGCCGGTGCTCGTACGGGTTCGTTGTGAAGCGTGTTCGAGGGCACGAGCAGTCGGATTCTTCGTTGATTCGCGCGCTTGCCCAGGTCAAAGATCCGCAAACCATTTCAAAGACTTACTTTCCCGCATGTGGCCGCGTTGATTCCCGCTGCCGACCGTTGGCGCGGGATGACAGTTGTTGCCACTGGCTGTGCCGAGCCGTGTGTTGCCGCTGTCCGGGGCCACTGCTCGATACATTGTGCCCAGGGGTCCGAGATTCGCATTCGATCTCACTGACTCGGACGAAGCACGACGTGCACATGCGCTTTTGGCATCTCAGCGCAATGGGCCAAACTCGGTCTCAGCCGCGTGCGGATCCAAGTCAGTCCAATTGGTCGCGGGATCGGCTATTACTCTGATGCGCTCTTCCCATGAAGCAAAGCCTTTCGATCCACCGGGCCGCCCGCCTACTAAATGTGTCCCCTGCCTTTCTGATGGGTGAGTTCAATCGCGGCGTTCTTCCGTTGGATCTCCTCGGTGGCCATCATCATGTAGCGGCCTCGGAGTTTCACGCGTACCGCCAACGTCTTCGGGCTGTTCAAACCATGGCTATGCTCGAACTTTCACAACAGGCGCAGCAACTGAACATGGGATACGGCGACAGCTGACGGGGCTGTCGCTTTTGATTGAAGTTTTTCACTCAACCCTGAACTCCCCCGCCCTGCCCGCGCCCGGCAAACACCCAGGCACCGCGTTCACAGTCCGCCAAGACGCCGGCCAGCTCGAATGACCACGATGCAGCAGTTGTCGTCGTTCGGGGCATCGACGTGACTGGCGCCTTTTGGGCGCAAGGCCGTCGGCCGAACGCCCATGACCGCATTCACTGGAAGTCAGCTTGAGGCGGTACAGCTGACGCTCCGCGCTGTTCGGCTTCGTCGTCTCACACAACGGCCGCTTTGCTGCGGCGCCACCGTGCACTCTCGACCCATCAGCGACACCCGCGGTCCCGATCTCGCCGGCCCAAGCGGTCGGTCACACCCATATGTCGAGGCAGCCGACAATACCCTCGTGACAGTTGCAGACCTCACGGAGCCGCATGAGCAACTCCGGAAAGGAGCCGAGTGCACCACAAGCACACGCAGCCATTCACCTAATTTCTACAATTGTTCCTGGGGAACCTGTTAGGGACTGCGGCGCTTGTTCTATAGGCGCGCGCCCCGGAAATCCTTGAGGACCAGGTGGCGGGGGGTTGGAACAAACGCATGAACTCGAGCCGGAGCCGCGAGGACCTCCGTCACCGCCTACTCCAGGGTTGCCTGGTTGGCCAGAAGCGCCGCCAGTACCACCGCTGACAATCACGGAAAGGTTGGGACTTTGAACCGATTGAAATTGCAGAAGCGCGGGCGATAGATAGACAGTTCCGCCCTTTCCTCCCTTCCCACCTTGACCTCCCGCCCCCTGGGGACCTCCTGGCCCGCCCCTTGAGCCTGAATCTGGGCAGGGCCGGCTGCAGGGCAATCCCCCAGCGTCGCGGCCTGGCCTACCTGGGCCGCCCTTTCCACCCATTCCTCCCGTACCACCTTGTCCGCCAAGTTCGCCAGAACAGTCAATCGTTAGCTCACTACCGGCGTCGAAGGAGATCGCTCTGGCGTCAAGGTAGATACGTCCACTGTTGCGCCCCGCATTCCCCTGTCGACCCATCGTTCCCTGTGTTCCAGGCTCCTCATAGCCACCGACAGGTTGCGGAACAGGCGGCACATCACTGGGAGGGGATACCGAGGTTGTCCCCAGCACAAATTGCCGTATCGTGACCTTTCCACGCACAGTGGATGTCGCAGCGTACACGACTAGGTCTTTTCCGTTTAATTCGTAAATACCGCTATCGATAACCAGTGTCTTGCCGGGTGGGGTCTGCACAATTATCGAATTACCAAGACCTCCTTGCTTGTACAAGTCAGAGAAGAGAACCTCGTCTTGGTCCACCGCTGCGAATGCCGCTGGCGTCGCGGATGGGGCCTTTGGCGCCGATGTCAGAGTTGGCTTGGGCGCTGCACAGCCGGCGGCAATCAAGACCGTTGACAGAAGAAGACCAAGCTCAAGCTGCTTCCTGGCGACCTTCGCAAGAAAAGGCCCGGTCATTGGAACACCTCGGTTCCGATGACAAGTCTTCGCAATTCGGGCGGACTATTCCACCAATGCTGAGGCGACTGTACATTGAGCCGCATGCGGAGATACATCCGAGCCTCCGCAGGAGGATAGGTCACCATCATCGAGCGACCTTGATTTGGCGCCGAATCCCCCTTATCCAAGTACCAGTAGCTCTGCTGAGGCGTAGGGACGAATGAAACGCCCCTTCTTACCTGTCCAATTGTAAATTCATAGGGTACAAAGTAATTTTCCGGGGGCGTGGTCTTGGGGCGAAGGTCCACGGCAAAGCAGCTCGTCGAAGCGACAGGCCGCTCGCAAACCGCAAGCGCGGACGGCCTACGTGCCACCTGAATTAGTGCGCTCGACATAGGAGGTGGGTCCTTTTCCGGAGCCGCGATGTCCGCCGACTGGCGCAGATTGCCAACGCGTTCAACGTCGATAGTGAGGATCAAATCAGTATCGGCAAATCGTGAGCGGCTGTCAGCCTCCAAGATGCCAACTTTCAACAGACGCGCAGGGAATCGAGCGTCAATTTTACGCTTGATACTAAATGGTATCTCAAGCCGCCTGCGGTACAACAGGGCTAGCCGCGCGCTGTCCCCACGCGCATGATACTGCTCGCGCAACGTCGCGTTGACCATTCGCATAAACTCCTGCCGCTCAGGTGAATCGAAGATACTGGATGAATATTGCTCTGTGGCTAGATTCACTAGCGGTGTCCGTCCGCGACTCTCCACAAACTCTTCAAACTGCTGCTGTGCGGCGCGGCGTATCCTGCCCGCCAGCAGAATAGCGTATTCGCGACGTTCTCTCAGAAGCTTCACATACTGTTCCAATACCCTCCCGCTGTCGAGGGCCTGCGTCGGATCGAAGCTCGAGTCCAACTCTTGCATCAAGAAGGCTCGCTGAAGATGATCAACGTTGATGGGAACTGGCGCACGATATTCGACTATGCTCGCACGACGAATGAGGTCTGCCCGCGACGTGAAACGGGCCAATTCGTCACGCATCCCGTCGAATGCAACGCGTACCAGTTCTCTTCGCTTCTGCTCGTCGGCTATCGACATAGTTCTTAGAGTCACGAGCTTTTCCGCGACGCCGGTAAGCTCCAGTTGCTTTTCGTCAGCCGAACGCGTCAGGGCCTCGACCTGCTTCGTTGTCTCCTTAACAGCTTCCAGGTTTGTTGCGATGGATTCGGCCAACGCCTTAAGAGATTCGTCCTCTTCTATTGCGATCGGAACGTCGCTCGGAGGCGGAACGAATTTTTCGTATACGCCGTACGCATCGGTGAGACTGGCATAAAGCGACTTTGTCTTGCCATCCAAATCCTTTAGTGCCTCATCACGTGTCAGCCGCTTAGTCGTCGGCTGTCCAGGTTTAGGATCCACTACAGGTACATCAATATATTCCTTTATCGTAATGTTAGTCAGCTTGAAGGATTCGATAAATTGCTCGTAGGTGTCGCGGGAATTCTTTAGCTCATTTATTGCGCCGCTCATCGACTTGAGCGGCCCCTGGACCGCGGTGTAGAATTTATAGCCGTTTGATAGGGAGGTCCAGGCCGACTGTCCGGATACGTGACCACCGACTGCAGTTATGACTCCCCCCACGGCTGCGCCGGTGGCTGGGTTCCCGGTGTATGCTGTTGCCGCGATCGAGGCGGCGGTGCTGAGAGCGGAAATTATCTGCGCGCGATCCTGCGCCCCTTGCTTGAGGTCTTCGGCGTACTGCTTCAATCGTTGCTCGCGCGCTTGATATTCAGCGTTGAGCACGTCAAGGTAGGTTAAAGTCGACCGCAATCTGACGGATTGTTCCCCGAGCCTTTGACTAACGCTTTGGTACTCCAAGCTGATACCTTGGACTTTAGATTCCTGTTCAGCGATGGCGTTCTGCACCGCGCTTGGGTCCGGCGGAGTATCCTTTGCCGCGCGCTCCAGCACGTCAATATAGAAATCCATCGCGGAAACCCCAGGACCCTTGGTCTCGTATTCTGCTATATCTTTGACTAACTGACTAAGTGGTCGATTTGTAAGCCACGCTGCGCCGTTACCTTGTAAATCAGTTCCGCGGTCCATGGCAGCCAGCATCGCATTCATTTCAAAGCTTTGACGCGCAGCCACCACGTTCTCTAGCAGTGGCTTGTACTTGTCTAAGTTCGTACGTATGAATTGATGCAAGCATCTATCGAACGGTGCCACCGTCATGGACGCCCGCCAAACAGCGATCGAATAACTAGGCCACTCAGCTTGCTTTGTCTCAGCCTCCCAAGCGGCGCGTCCCTCCGCATTGGTAAGCACTCCAATCTTCGGCCGGAAATCATACAGGGGTGCTAGTGTAAACCTTTGGGAAAGGAAGTCCGTCGCCTCGATAGCGCTCAGTTTGGTGTCGTCAACCATTATCGAAGAAGCCGCTACTTCGAGAATTCTAGGGACATCGCTAAGATCATCGTCCTGACCACGAAACCTCACGTCAAAATGACGAATCCCATCCCTGTTAAGACGAAGTGTGTTTGCACTGAGATTTATTCTGGATACAGCACTTGGTAGAAGAGACAGAACGGCTGTTGACGCAATGTCGATCTCTTCAGATACAAAGGTTATCCTCGCGTCCCTGAAGGCCAGTGACTCTACGAAGGAGATCCGTCGTGCGTCTAAACGGAAGGAAGTTATCGACGGATCAAAGGCCGCCGCGAACTTGATAAGTGAGCCGAGCATCGCACGCGTTATGCGCAGTTCGTCAGCGACTATCTGTACTTCTCTTTTGGCACCTTGGTTTGTCACCGAAAGTGCATACTGGAGAAATGGTTTGTCCGGATCGAGGGTAAGCTGCACCACGTTGTTGTAGGGCTCACAATACTCGACTGGGCTTTGAGCCAGACTAAGGACGGGTATCGCAGCGACACACCAGTAAAGTGCGATTCGAATGAGAAACCTCATGATATTTCCATCCCTCCTGAGCGCTTGATTTCAACCAATCGGTGTCCATGGGACCAAATCGCGATGATGCCAATGCAGTCGAAGGAGTTCGCCCGAATGGCGGTTTTCTCCACTATTCAAAATAGCCCCATACGGGCTCGTCGATCTAGAAGCTGTTGGTGCCCGAGTGTTCCGAAGATTTCAGTCCGGTCGAATCCCGGGGCGACTCATCATCCAACAGGTCCGTCGCCCTGTGCGATAAGTAGAGGGCGCGCGTAGTAGCGTTGAAGACAGTGTCGGGCGCAATGCCTGTCGGTATGACCATGCTGGCTTGGACCTACTGTCAATTCACTCCGGCACCTGCTTCCCTCTCTGGTGTAGTAAAGCATGAAGCGCTGTACGCAGCTTCCTTCACATTAGGGATAGGTGAGAAGGCCGCGTGCGCTGCGGATCGCATACGCAGCCCATCCGAAAGCTGTGTCCGCGTTTCATACGGCGCTCAGATGGCGCGACTGGTCTCTTGATTGAGCGCTTTTGGCTGCGGTGGCGTCAAGCTGTCGCTCGGCAAAGCCCGCCTATTGCCGGGACCACCCGTTCAATGGCGTGCCAGGAAGCTGCCCGTCGGCGGGGTGCGGTGGAGCACGCCTCTCTGGTAGCTATAACGGAGCGGCGAAGGAGGTGCCGACACTGCCCGGTTTAGGCGCCCGCGTCCGGCTTGCATCGGCTACGGGGAACTACAAGTTGGTGAATCCGCGGAAAGCGTCATGCGCCGAGCGCGACCGCTTATGCTCACGGCAGGAGGACTGCGCCGATGCGCAAGCAGGAGTGGGTGGTCTACGCCAAGCGGCCCTTCGCAGGGCCGCAGGCCGTGCTCGCCTATCTGTCGCGCTACACCCACCGGGTGGCCATCTCCAACAGCCGCCTCGTGGCGATGGACGAGCGCGGCGTGACCTTCTGCTGGAAGGACTTCCGCGCCAAGGGCCGAACTCGCCACAAGACCATGACCCTCGAGCCGCACGAGTTCATGCGCCGGTTCCTGCTGCACGTGCTGCCGGGCGGCTTCCATCGCATTCGGCACTACGGCCTGCTGGCCAACGGCAATCGGCGTGACTGCTTGGCGGTCGCGCGGGCCGCGTTGCATGCGAACGGCTAGGTTCCCATCGGCGAACAAGCGATGCCGCCGCCAGCCTTCATCTGCAGGCACTGCGGACGTCCCTTGCTCGTCGTCGAGGTTCTCGTGCGCGAGCGTCCCTGCATCCGGGCACCCCCGACATGAGCACCCTCGCGACGATCAGACACGCGCCAGAATCAGCCATCGTTCATCGAACGCCGGTGCGGGGCAGGGTCGTGCTGTCGCACGCCCGACGATGTATTGCGACATTGGCGGGATGCCAATCACGGCCTCTGCCAGGCCGTGGCAAAGGCCCGACCGTCGCCGCGCGTCCATTCGAATGGGGCCGCAGCCAGCCAGCTGCGCATCAGCAGCAAGGCGACTCCCTAGAATCGCCATAGCTCCGTGCCTTCGGAAACCCCGGCGTCATGAGCCGCGGTTTCCTCCTTAGAGGTTTATCCAACACCTGCCCTCACGACGGCGGCAACGCACAGCCCTGTCCAGCGCGACGGGCAGGTGTCGGACAAACCTAAACTGGAGCTGCCGCTCAGCAGCGAAAGTGGATTTCACGTTCAGGCACTCGCTAGCATCGCGGCATGAACGCCTGGGAATGTCTGCTCAAGAAGCTTGTTGGTTTGAATCTGATTGCCGAATGGCGGCTGGCCAGCGGCGTCGTGGCCTTTATGGCGCCGCCTGGCGCCGAATCCATAGCTGAAGACGCGTTTTACAGCCCTGGACCGGTCAGCTACGACGAACTGCTTGCCATCGTGATTCGAGCAAGCCAGCCCCTCGGCGGCTTGCGCAAGACAAACGACTTGGCAGCGGTGAGAGCACTGCTGCCCGCCGAGGGGGTAAGCGCGCTCGACGACGGCGAATCGGTCGAGTTCAGGGCTGCCCGGAAGGGCGTGAACCACTGATCGCTTGCAGCCTGAAGCTGACTGGCAAGGTGCCCAGACCGGACGCGTACCATCAACCAGCCGGCGGCCCCCAGCCTATGGACAAGCGCATTCTCCACCAGCCGTCCTCTAGAACTTGCCATCGTCAACCCTCACTCGATGTGCCGAAGAATGACGTGCAGTCTGTGGCGAAGCGATGTCGGCGTGGAAGCCGCGTTCCCAAGCCTTCGGAATAGGTCTCGAGCTGCCGGCAGAGCTGGGTGGAAGTTGAAGTTCGCGGCCCAGCCCCCCTCAGCAGCTTCCTTGAGTTGCAATTCGCTTGGGTACCGTGCCGCCAGATGTGCGGCGGCGTCGCGCACCTCTCTCGGTTGCGCCATATCGAGCGTGAGTTCGGACAGCAACTTCTTGCCCCATGTCCAACTGCGCAGGCTCTCTTCTCGAGTGGTCATGCTTCGTGTGCTCTCAAGAATTGCTCCCTCCAGGCGTATGCGTCTGCAAGTGGGTGATGTTGTCGAAGTCCGCGACTTCATCATAGGTGCACGGCAGACCCAATATGCCGAACCGAGACGTGATGATTTGCAGGTCTCCGAAAGCGAAGAACCGTGTCGCAGATGATCAGGTCAATGCGAAATGTGATGAGTTGCAGGTCTTGAGCTGGCCCCCTGAATGACCGGACGCAGCCTATCGCTTATCTTACGGATAGGAATAGGACTGTGAGTATGACTAGGCATACGGAGACCATCGAGGTCATCACGAGGGACCAGCGCCGCAGGCGTTGGTCCCTGGTCGAGAAGGCCGCGCTGGTGAAGCGCACGTACGAGCCCGGCATGAGCGTGTCGCTCGTGGCCCGACAGGAAGGCGTGTCGGCCAGCCTGCTGTTCCAGTGGCGCAAGCTCGAACGGCAAGGTGCTCTGACGGCCGTCTCCGCCGGCGAGGCCGTGGTCCCGGCGTCGGAGCTGGCCGCGGCGCGGGTGGAGATCGCGAAGCTGCAGCGCGTGCTCGGCAAGAAGACCTTGGAGAACGAGATCCTCAAGGAAGCAGTGGAGTACGCCGCCGAAAAAAAGTGGATTGCGCGCTCGCCCTTGTTGCCCGGGGACGAGGAATGACGCGCGTGTGCGAGGCACTCGGTTTGGCGCGATCAAACGTTCATGCACGCGCGAACCGATCCGAGTCGTGGGCCGATGGCCGCACGCAGCGAACGCCCGACACCGACGAGCAGTTGCTGACGGACATCCGCGAGCAGATCGCTGCGTTGCCCAGCTACGGCTATCGGCGCGCTTGCGCGCTGGTGAACCGCCAACGCGCGAGGGTCGGCGGAGCGCGCGTGAATCCAAAGCGCGCGTACCGCGTGATGTCCGGCAGCGGGCTGCTGCTGCCCAGAGCCCCAAGGCGTCGCCAGTCCAGCAGGCCTCATGAGGGCAAGGTCGCGGTGCCGGCGAGCGATCTGCGCTGGTGTTCCGACGGGTTCGAGATCAAGTGCGACTCCGGCGAGACGGTGACGGCGACCTTCGCGAAGGACTGCTGTGATCGAGAGATCCTTGCCTTCCGCGCGTGGAACGGCAAGGGCCTGCCTGGCGAGCCGGTCTGCGAAATGCTCATCGAGGCCGTGGAGAAGCGCTTCGGCAGCGTTGAGGCGATCCCTGCCACGCACACGCTGGAGTTCCTCAGCGACAACGGCAGCGCGTACATCGCTCACGCTACGAGGAACGTGGCCAGGTCGCTGGGACTCAAGCCGATCAACACGCCGGTCTGCAGCCCTCAGAGCAACGGCATGGCCGAGAGCTTCGTGAACACGTTCAAGCGCGACTACGTCAGCCGGATGGACCTGAGCGATGCCGTCGTCGTGCTGGCGCAGCTTCCGGCCGCGTTCGAACACTTCAACGAGATACACCCGCACTCGAGCCTGAAGATGAAATCGCCGCGCGAGTTCAGGCGGCACCTTGCTGAGCAATCCCGCCGCGCTCAGCTCGAACAACCGGCGCTACATTGCGCATAGGCTGCGTCCGGGAATGCAGGGGCAAGATCAGGTCTCAAACCGGGCATCCCACGGTACGCGTCCGGTGATTCCGTCTTCACGACAACCTCAGGTGCCCGTGAGCCGCGACGACGGTATGCGTCCGTTGATCCCGTCTTGACGACAGACTGGTGCGCCCCTCCGTCACAGCTCGGTTCCGTCGCTGCGACAGCGGCCCCGTGGCAGATGTCAGCTATGCACAGCGGAAGCGGACCTCGTGCGCCGGTAGACTCCAGGGCGGGCAGTCACTCAAGACCGACGGGCGGACCATGGCCACGATGCCGGAAGTAGTCAGCAAGGATCCAGTTCAATCTAACCGTGAGCGTTTAGGCCGGCTGGCCACCTCGACGGATGTTTTGCGTGCCCGCACTGCAGATATGACTTTGTCTGCCAGTTCTGCTTGAGCGGCCGCCGCGTGAACCTGTGCGCGAGCGGTGTTCAGTTCGGCGCTCTGGGCCTGGAACTGGGCGTATAGAGAGGCGTGACCAGATCGCCAGTGCGTCAGTTCCGCTCGAAGCACGGCGACTTCGTTGACATGAGTTGACACGGCGTCGAGATGGCTGACGCTGCGTTGTTCGACTTCTGCTTGGAGTTGTTCAACGCGGCGCGCAGAAATTGTCGCGCGCTGTTCTGCTTGGTTGCGGGCGGTGCGTTCCGCCTCGATGTGGAGGGCGGCCCGGCGTTCCGCGCCTGCGGCGCGTTCCTGGGCCTTTTCGACAGCGGCGAGGGACTGTGTTCGCTCGGCCTCCAGTTTGTGAGTCAGTTCCGCCAGTTGGTGGCGCAGCGCCTGAGCCTCGTGACTTGAAGATGCGAGAGAGGTCTGTGTGCGGGCGTGTGCCAAGCGCTCGGCCTCGAGTTCGTTGGCGCGTTCCTCGAGTACCGCAGATTGGCGGTTCGCCTGCGCCACGGCGGCAAACGCGGCGCGGTCCGCCTGCGCAGCCCGCTCCTTTTCGGCTTCGACGTTGGCCACGGCCACCGCCATGCGTTCGGTCACCAGTTGCTCGACGTCGCGCCGGGCTTCCGCCTGTGCCGCGTCCCACAGGTGCTTGGCCACAGCGAGCACGGGGTCGGGAACACCGGACGGCACCGCGAACGCCCCAGGATCCTTGATCCGGGCGCCGAGGTGTTTGAACCAGGTCTCGAGGTGCGGGCTGACGGTGTTGGGCGAGCCCGAGCCAATCTTCTGGCGCACACGTTCGATCGTCGGGCGTGCGCCCTCGAGCAGCAGCGCGTCGGCGGCCTGCCAGACGTCGGTTTGGGTGATGCCACGCCCCATGTTCGTACTCCTTGATTTCCGCCCTACCCCAGGCTATCTTTACTCACGATAATGGATAGTTATCGTGAGTAGATGCGCTGTACTGTTAGATATCATACGACATACATAAGATAAAAATGGTTCCCGCCCTTCCCTCCGACGTCGTCCTGCAGACCGCACGTCCCCTGGGCCTCACGCGCCTTGACCCGAATCAGCTGGGTTCACTGGCGGTCGGGGCTGAACAGGCGCTGCTGCGTGAAGGGGAATCGGAAAACACACTGCGCAGTTACCGTTCAGCGTTGCGCTACTGGTCGGCCTGGTTTGCGCTTCGCTATGGCCAAGCCATCGCCCTGCCCGTCCCCGAGGCAGCGGTGATCCAATTCCTCGTCGAGCACGCCCAGCGCACCGATGCCGACGGCCGCCTCATGACCGAAATGCCACCCGAGCTCGACGCAGAGCTTGTGCGCACGAAGTTCAAAGCCAAGCTTGGCGCTGTGACGCTCAACACTCTCGTGCACCGCGTGAGTGTGTTGTCCAAGGTCCACCAGCTCGAGCAACAACCCAATCCGTGTGCCCAACCGCGGGTGCGCGAGCTGCTCGCAAAGACCCGGCGCGCGTACGCCAAACGAGGAGCCCTTCCCCACAAGAAGCCCGCGCTGACCCGGGATCCGCTCGAGCTGATGCTCGAGACCTGCGACACGTCACTCTCGGGGTTGCGCGACCGCGCGTTGCTGCTGTTCGCGTTTTCGAGCGGCGGCCGTAGGCGCTCCGAGGTGACCGCGGCCACGATGGAGAACACCCGCCGCACCAACGAGGGGTTCAGCTATCACCTGGCGCACTCGAAGACGAACCAGACGGCCGCGGAACGCGCCGAGAATGACAAGCCCATCGTGGGGCGTGCGGCGGAGGCATTGAACGCCTGGTTGTCCGCAGCGGGAATCACATCCGGCGCCCTCTTCCGCCGCGTGCGTCGCGGAGATGTAGTGGCCGAGCCGCTGGCCCCTGCGGCGTTGCGGGACATCGTGAGGAATCGCTCCCGGCTTGCAGGCCTGTCGAACGAGTACTCGGCGCACTCCCTGCGTTCGGGCTTCGTGACGGAGGCAGCGAGGCAAAACATGTCACTTGCCGAGACGATGGCCTTGACCGGACACCGATCAACAGCCTCGCTCATTGGCTACCACCGGCATGCAGCGGCAGCCAATCCTGCGGCGAGTCTCCTCGATCACCCCCCACAGGCACGCGGAGAGTTCCCCTCGTCCACATCGACGCCGGCCGCGCACAAGAGATGAACGCCACACGGGAGGACACGCTGCTTCCGCGCTCTGCGACCTGCGCCAACCCAGACGGCACTGAGAGCCGCGCGCTCGCCGAGTGGCGTGATGTCGAGGCCTACGTTCTGCTGGCGGAACCCGGGGCAGGCAAAACACGCGCCTTCGAGCTCGAAGCGCGTGCACCGGGCTGTGTCTTCGTGAAAGCGCGCATGTTTGTCAACCGCAGGTCCGCGCCCGAGTGGGTTGGCAAGACGATCTTCATCGATGCCCTCGATGAGATGCGCGCCATTTCGGGCGAGCAAAACGGGGCGATGGACCTCATCATCCAACGTCTCTACGAGCTGGGGTGCCCGCGCTTTCGTCTGTCGTGCCGCGAGGCCGATTGGCTCGCCTCGGTCGATCAAGCCGCGCTGACCGAGGTCGCTCCGCACCAGATGTTGCATGTGCTTCACCTCGACCCGCTCAACGATCACGAGATTCAGGTCCTGGCGGCGCAACATACCAACCGCGTCGGCGATCCGCTCAGGTTTATCGAGCGGGCCAAATCGCAGAACCTTGACGGCCTCCTCAGGAACCCCCTCCTGCTGGGACTGCTGGTCGAGGCCGTAGGAGATGAATGGCCCGATGGTCGCATGGACGTCTACCGCTTGGCGTGCGAACGGCTCGTCGACGAGCACAACCCTACGATCAGCGAGGCACGCGCTCACAAGACACGACCCCGGGACGAGATCTTGCAGGAGGCCGGCCTGTTGTGCGCAGTGTTGCTCTTGTCAGGCTCGGAAGCGTTTGTCGTCGGCGGCGCCCAGGCGCAGCCCGGGGAGATCGCCACCGTCGGCTTGCGCAGCGAACTCGGCATCAAGCGCCCGGTCGAGACCCTGTCAACAGCGCTTTTCACGGCTGAGGGGCGCCGGCGGTATCCTCGCCATCGCACCGTCGCCGAGTACCTCGCCGCGGTGGCGCTCACCCGCCTGATCATCGAGCGCGGACTTCCGATGTCGCGCGTATTGGCTCTGATGACGGGCGTCGATGGTGGGGTGGTCGAACCACTTCGCGGGCTTCTGGCGTGGCTTGCCGCCGTCTGCGTCACAGAGCGCCCGTTGCTGATCGATCTGGACCCGTTGGCCTGTGTCCTTTACGGCGACGTCCATCAGTTCGACGTCGACGCCAAAACACAGCTTCTGCGCGCCTTCCAACGAGAGGCGAGCCGTTATGTCTGGTTCAGAAGCGGCCAGCGAGCCCCTGGCCCTTTCGGAGCGTTGGGTACTGTCGACATGGCGCCAACGTTCATCAAGATCCTCGCGAACCCCGACAGCAGCCTCGAGCACCAGGCGCTCATCGATTGTGTGCTCGACGCGGTACGTCACGGCGACGCAATGCCGGCTATCAAGAGCGCGCTTGAGCGGGTCATCAGCGACCAGAACCTCCGCGACGACATCCGGGTGGATGCGCTGGAAGCATGGTCGGTCCAGTTCCCCGGTGGCGTTATGCGGTTGCTGCAGTGGCTCGATGACCTGGAAGCTCAGCGGTTAGTGGATCCGCGTCGGGAACTAGAGGGGCATCTACTCAAGGCCCTGTTCCCCCTGCACCTGAGCCCAGCTCGGTTGCTGCGGCATTTCGATCCTGCAGGCACCCCTGGGTTCATTGGGTCGTACCGCATGTTCTGGATGAGCGAGCTGCTGACGCTCGCGCCGCCGGAATCGTATCCCGCCCTGCTTGACGCACTGGTCGAGCGGCAGTTGCCGCCGCAGATGCTCAACGCGCACCACGATCTCCCGCGACTCATTGGCGAGCTGATCGGTCGCGGACTTCTGGCCGTCGAATCGGCGCCGGACTTGGCCTGCATCCGGCGATGGCTTGCGCTGGGTTTAAGCGAATTCGGAATGAGCGCGCTCCAGGGTGAGGATGCGAAGGCTATCCGGACGTGGCTCACACGGCACCCGGATGTGCAGACCGGTGTCGTCAAGCTCGTGTACGACGAAATTTCGCGATCCCCGGATGATGTGAAGTCAGAGTACTGGTCGGCCGACCAGATCCTCCATATGACCCCGCGACCACCGCGCTGGTATGGCTGGCAACTGCAGATCGCGGCGACTACTCCTTCCCCGGCTCTCGCTGAACATTGCTTCAAGAGTGCTGCGTGTGCGGCGCTGGATCCGCGCGCTGGGGTTGAACTCTCACTCGGTGACGTGGAGGCCTGGGTGGAGCAGCATCGGTCGACCCACCCAGAAGCGCAGGGATGGCAGACCGACTGCTGGTCGTCTTCCCTCGCCGGTGACTGGCGCCGAGACAATCACCTCCGCGAAAAGAAGCAGGCGGAACGACGTGCCGCGAAGCGTGCGGCGCGCAGGGTGAGGCATACCGACCTTATGGCCAACATCCATGCAGGTACAGCAGAGCCTAGGGTGATGGAGGCCGTCGCGCTCGCGTACAACGATCGCCTCCAAGAAGTCGCCGGTGACACACCTGCCCTGCGCGTTGAAGAGTGGCTCGGCAGCACCGCCGCGAATGCAGTCAAGGCCATCGACGGCTTACAAAAGGTCCTGACCCGCGACGACCTGCCGTCCGTGGCCGACATCTTCGCGTCGGCGCTCTCCCAACAGCGCTACTACCTGAAAGCGCCGTGTCTACTGGGGGCCAAGCTCGCCTTTGAGAACGATGCCGGCTGCACGATGCTGTGGGGAGACGAGCTTGCGGCAAAGCTTGCGGCGTTCCTGCTGGTCGATGGGACGGATCTTCAGGCCGAGTGGTACCTCAAGCTCGCCGAAGAGCGCCCTGTTCTGGTGGCCGATGTGTTGGGGACGTTTGGCGAACAGTGCATCACCAAGCAGGCCGAACATTCGGTGACCGGACTGTGGCCGTTGGCACGACAACCGCGCCTCCGTGGGGTCGCCCGCCTTGTGATTCCGAGACTCCTGAGGGCCTTCCCCACACGGGCGCGTTCCGCTCAACTGCGCTGCTTGAACACGGAATTGCTGCCCGCGGCCTACAAGCATCTGACGCCCGAGGAGCTCCGGCCGCTCGTGCGCGAAAAGCTGTCGAACGCGTGTCTTGCCTCGCCCCATCGCATGGCGTGGCTGATCGCCGCGATGACCTTCCAGCCTCATCGAGCCTCAGGCGAACTTGTGCGCCTTGTGGGCGGAAGCCGCGCCCGCCAATTGCGCATGTCATCGACGCTCACAGAACAAGCAGAGCACGCGACCGCAGTGGAACAGCGTCTGCCAGCGATGACTTTGGGACGGCTCATTGAGCTGTTCGCGCCGCATGCACGGCCGGAGTATCCGACGGGTGTGGCGTGGTACGGCGAACGAGATCGGTTGCGCGACTACGTGCGTCTGCTGTTTTCCCTGCTGGGTAAGATAGCCTCGCGCGACGCGAGCGACGAACTCCGGCGACTCCGCCCCCTTCCGACTCTCGCCCCCTGGCGCATCGCGATCGACGCGACGCTGTCGGACCAGACACGTCTGGTTCGCAGCGCGAGCTTCAATCACGCCTCGCCGCAGCGCGTTTCCGCCACCCTGTCTCACCGGGCGCCGGCCAACCCCTTGGACCTGGCGGCGCTCGTCGCCGAGCACCTGCTTGAGATGCACGCAAGACTGGTCGGTGACGACACGAACAGCCTCGCCCGTTTCTGGCGTGACCCGCCGAAAGTCGGGCCGCGACGCCCGCGAATTGAGAATCAGTGCCGCGATCTGCTGATCGACAAGCTACGCGACCGCCTCGAGCGCACGGGAGTCTCCCTCGGGAAGGAGACGGCCCAGGCGAGCGAGCGGCGAGCAGATCTGCGCGCCGAGATCATGGCACCCGATGCGCGCGTCGCGGTCCCTATCGAGATCAAGAAGGATGATCACCCTGCGCTGTGGGTGGCGTGGCGTGACCAGTTGGACCGGCTGTACTCGATCGATCCTGCCGCGGGTGGGGTCGGCATCTACCTGACGCTTTGGTTTGGCTGGGGTACCACCTCTCGACCCCAGGCAAGCACACCGCAGACGGCCGAGGAACTCGAAGTGCAACTGAAAGCGGCCATACCGCTCGAAGACCGCGCGCGACTCCGAGTTGTTGTTCTGGACCTGACACTCCCGGCTGGTTGACCATTGCGACCTGCGCCACGGAGGCGGCGCGCTCATTGCGAGTAGCTACAAAGGCGGAATTGAGCTCGTGTCGCCGGGTTTCACGTCGGGTATAAAGCGTCTCGGCAATTGAGACCGGCGACGTTGCCTGTTACTATGCCGCGTTATATGAGACTGTCATCTCATATCGGACAGAGTAGCTTCTGATCCCGGATTTGCGCACGCTGGACCACCGCTGTGCGGCGGACGCTCGCTCGCAGCTTCGCAGCCATAGTTGCCCACCAGCTACCGCCATCGGGGCCATTACGTGCGGACCAGGTGACGCACATTGACTACTGCGCTCGTCTCGCGTCGAGCGCTCCGCGGGCAAGTTCCGCTAATTTCAAACGACGATGCGCCTGGACCAATGCCGTGAAGCTGTCAGCGCGTGGCAGAGTCCGGCAGTTGATGGCGATGCTGGCTCAGCTCGACTAAGATTCCGGTGAAGGAGTGCCGATGGAGTATTCACTCTTCCTCTTTTACTTCGCTGGCGTGGCCGCGCTGGTTGCTGGTTCAATTGGAGTGATCCTCTGGCTTGTTCGCCGGGAAAGTCGCCGCTTGGTCCAGGGTTTCGATGAGCTCCTGAACAAGCAATAGGCTCCTTGAGCCAAATCTTCCTGGGCGGAGCCGTAGAAGACACTCCCTTGAACGAACGAATTGGACTCACTCACCTGCGCCCCCCAATTGACCGGGCCCAGATCATAGTGGTCGGCCTGCGACCGTTTCCGCCTGGAGAGCGGGACCGCACAAGGCGGTCCTCATCAATAGAAGAACCAGACGTAGCCGATTGTGCAGGCGGCCATCGCTACCGCGGCCCAGTACAACCGGCGCTGCCACTTCGACATCGCGTTGTACTGAGCGTTACTCATGTTGGAGCCAAACATCGGGCTCGTTCCTCTCGAAATAACTGTCCGCGTCAGGCTGAGGCTGTGTGAAAACCCGCTCACGGCCCAAGCGGCAGGGTACTAGAGTCGGGACCCAGGTCAAGCCTGGGAGGCGACATGCCGCGATTCGTGGAAGGTCTGGATCGACATCAAGTCACGTTGCTGCCTGAATGCCTCGATGACTTTGTGGCCGAGGACAATCCGGTCCGGGTGATCGAGGCCTTCATCGATGAACTGGACTTGGCCGCACTCGGCTTCGACGGAACGCGGGCTGCCGCGACGGGGCGACCCGGCTATCACCCGTCGGTTCTGATGAAGATCTATCTCTACGGCTACATCAACCGCATTCAAAGCAGTCGCCGGTTGGAACGCGAGACCCAGCGGAACATCGAACTGATGTGGCTGACCGGCCGCCTGGCGCCGGACTTCAAGACCCTCGCGGACTTCCGACGCGACAACGGGCCCGGCATCCGCAACACCTGCCGCCGGTTCATCGAACTCTGCCGGCAGCTCAAGCTGTTTACGCAGGCGGTTGTCGCTGTCGACGGCAGCAAGTTCAAGGCGGTCAACTCGCGGGACCAGAACTTCACGGTCACGAAGATCCAAAGGCGGCGGGAGCAGCTTGAACAGCACATCGAGCGTTACCTCAGTGCGCTCGACACCGCCGATCGCGTGCAGGAGCCGGAGCTGGTGGCCAAGACGAAGCGCCTGAACGAAAAGATCGCGTACTTGCGCCAGCAGATGCGTGAGCTCGACGCCATGGAGGTGCAAGTGAAGGCCCAGCCGGATGGGCAGATTTCAAAGACGGATCCCGATGCTCGGGCGATGAGCACCCACAGCAAGGTGACAGGCGTTGTTGGCTACAACGTGCAGGCCGCGGTCGATGCCGAGCACCACCTGATCGTCGCGCATGAGGTAACTAACGTCGGCAACGATCGAACACAACTGCATCCCATGGCAATGGCGGCCAAGCAGGCAATGGGGCTGCAAACAGTCGAGGCCCTCGGCGATCGTGGCTACTTCAACAGCGTGCAGATCAAGGCGTGCGACGACGATGGAATCGCCGCCACGGTGCCGAAGCCGATGACGTCAAACGCGAAGGCCGAGGGACGATTCCACAAGGGGGACTTCATCTACATCGCGAGTGACGACGAATACGTGTGCCCCGCTGGACAACGGGCAACATATCGCTTCACGCGGGACGAAGATGGCCTGAACATCCGCCGCTACTGGAGCGGCGCTTGCGCGGGTTGCCCCATCAAGCCGCAGTGCACGCCCAGCCCATACCGACGAATCAGTCGATGGGAACATGAGCACGTGGTCGAGGCGGTACAGCGCCGGATCGATCAGAACCCGATGGCGATGCGGGTTCGCAGGCAGACGGTAGAACACGTCTTCGGCACGCTCAAGCACTGGATGGGCTCGACCCACTTCCTGACGCGAACGCTGCGCAACGTGGGGACCGAGATGAGCCTGCACGTGCTGGCCTACAACTTCAAACGCGTGCTCAGCATCCTCGGTATGACGAAGATGATGGCAGGGCTGCGCGCGGCCTCAGCATGAGGCTATAGACAGGTCTCCACGCTTTACCAAAGCTCAACGAGCCTGCGATTCCTTCGGAGCCGTCAGTCCGCGGAAGCGACGTCCAGGACCTCGGCACAGCGCGACCACTCCCCATACGCCACGGCCGAAGGGATACGCAGCGTTTTCACACGGCCTCGGCTGGAAGCGGACGAAGTACCCGCTTCTTGAACGAGCGGGTTAAGCCGGCGATCGTCACAGCAAGCGAAGCTTCAGCAAGACCCAGGACAGTGACCGCTTCCGCTGCAATGCGTCGTCTGCATCAGACTGAGAAGAGTCTTTCGGCGCCGACGGCACGAGAAGCACCTTAGGCCGCGACCGGTCATTCGATGGGGGCAGCGGTGCGCATGGCTGCAGCGCTTCAGAGAGCGGCTACGGCGGGATCGACTCACCGGTCGATTCAGGCTGTCAGGGCAAGGCAGTGGCGTATCAAGGGAAGTTGTGCTGAGAACGGTGCTCGCGTAGCGCGGTTCTCATTGCTGCCTTGTCCGCATCTGGCAGCCAATCCCATTGAATACGCATGCCCGGGGCAACTCCGAAGTGCTCGCGGGTCTCTGCGCTAAGTTCCGAACTCACAAGCATCAAACCAGCGTCATTGAAGGAGATGAAACCCTTGTCGAAAAGTCGGTCCAGCGGCGTAGTCAGTAGCAGGCCGTTATTGACGTCTGCGCGCCGGCCCTCGTCCTCGGACCACCCGATGATGTGCGACGCCACCAGCAGCCGGTTGCAGGCTTTGCCGAGCACTGAACATTTGTTCCCCCAACGACGCCATAGCAGCCTTGCGAATGCAGCGTGATGCGGCCCGCGCGTCAGCGCTGGCTTGATTAGGCTGGATGGCACATTGGCCAGCCGTGCCGCGGTCTCCATTTGAGCCAGAGCGTCCGCTTGTCGCTTTGCTTCCTGAAGAGTCGAAATCAATGCGTCTAGCACCAGGCGCTGCTGACCGGCTACGGAGCCGATGGTCTGACGCAACGAGTCTAACGCGCTCGAGAGGCCGGCGTTGGCATTCCTAGCCACGATGTTGTCGACCAGGATGCCGAGGATGGTGATATCGCAGTTTGAGGATAGCGGTTTGCCAGCGACCAGGCACAGGTAGGTGTGCAGCATCATGTCGGCTGAATCGAAATCCATGCCCTGGTCCTCTAGGCCCTCCAGCTCCGCTCGGCGGGCCCGCTCATCGGCTGCGACGCGTTCGCCAGCGCGAACTACGTTGGCAAGAATTTCACCGTGTGCAGCCGCTTCATCTGGCGGCGGTGCACTCGCAACCTGCCGCCTCGGCACGCGAAGGGACTTCCAACCAGGATCGGCGCGCGGCAGGTCGTCCAACCAACCCAACCAGCGATGGGGTATGGACACCCAATCTGGCCTACCACCGCTCTGAAGCTTCATCCAGAGTTTGTTGGGTTCGTAGGCCACGTCGACAATGTCGAACTGGAAGTCCAGTGTGCATAGTCCACCTACCTCGTCCTTCAGGAAGCCTCTGATCGGAATGCCATCGGCTCGCGCCTGATCGACGGCGTTCCAGAAACCGACGCGATGACCGCCGCGTTCTCCATCCCTTTTGCGTGGCTGGCAGAACCAGAGTTCACCGGTGTCGCTGTCCCTACGGAAGCCCCACGTCTCCAACGCCAGTACCAGCAGCGAAGCTTTCCCGGCCCGCGCTTCCTTCCGGCCTGTGTCGAACCCGAACCACTGGGTACCAACGGTGCGTCCGAGCATCTTCTCGAAGGCCTCGTTGTGACTCAGATTGAACTTTGCCGTTGTCAATTCACTTCCTCTTTGCTGGCGACATCGAGCAGCTTGCTCCGTAGCCCTCTTGCATCAGACCTCGGTGGATCCAGGGTCTTGGATCGCGGAGGGGCTAGAAATTGCCTTTTGTAGAGACCACAGCAATGCGTCTCGAATGCGTACACAGGTAGCGGCGGCCCAAGGCCAGGATGTCGGCCAGCGGCCGGCGCACGGCCGAGTAGCTGCCGCTCCTGAGTGCTGAGACCGGCGAGCCCGGGCTCTTCAAGAAGCAATAGAGCGGCTCCCAGCTTCTCACCAGTGACTGCCACGTGAAACGCGGTCAGAGCAGAGTCACGTGTCGTACTTCTGCGTGTACTGCCGGACAGCTGTTTTGAGGTTTGATATGGCGTCGCTCGGCGACGTTCCAGCCGACGCGACCGGAACTTCGTGCGCACTGGCCCAGTAGAGGTCTGGCAGGAACGCCTGCTCGTTGGGAACGATGACAAACCGCAGCTTCCTCCCGTCCACGCGCATCCGATGCAGTTTAAGAGATCGGGGATTAGTTATCTCAAGTGGCCCCGCCACGCGCCATCCAGAATCTGCCCCGGCGTACAGGACCCTCTGGCTGCAACACGAAGCACGAATAGACTCACGCCGACGAGCCTCGTCAAGCTTTCGACTGATCTTGTCACGACGCTGCGTGGTCCGAAGTCCGGCGTCTCCCAGCTTCTCAAATTCCAGGCAGAACCGGCCACGCTGGTCGATCGCCGAGCTCCAGTGCGGTGCTCGCACCTCCACGATCCCTCTACCCCACTCCGGCTTAGTCGTGCCGCCGACGCGATCTGCTGCCCTTGCCGCCCTACTCCACATGTCGAGGTAACACGCGGCGGCAAGCCAGTGATCCTGCCAAGTCGTGGCGCCGTCCCCGAGCCTTCGAAAAGCTGGGAATCGGTCGATGAGTTGAAAGCGCTCGAAAGGGGCCCATGCGCCAATCGACTCCATCGACTGGCGCCGCCTCCAGTTGAGCCAGTCCCGAAGGCTGACACTCGAGGCTCCTGCTTGCCACCACAGCAGGAACGCCCACGCGGCACGGAAACCGGGGTGTTGTGCGATCTTTCGTTGGATGTAGTCGGCATCGCTCGACTCTGCCAAAGCATCAACGTGCTTGACGCTGCCTCGTAAGTGGCAGCGGATCAAGCGCCGCTTGATCGCTTTGAACATCACTTCGACGGTGTCCCCGCTTCTACGGGTGCGATCTGCCTGAAACACGTCCGCGCCCTCCGCTCGGCGAGGGGAAGGCCCGCCATAAAGGACACGAGCGTGACTTGACGGGGGCGGCGTCGCGTTCGCCGGCATGGGGGGCCAAATTCGGGACGCCTCAGGTAGCCCCAAACTTGTCCCCCACCACGCCAACTGCTCTTGGATGCGGGCCAGCGCCGAGTCGAAATAGGAGGTCGTCCGCAAGTCTAGGTAGCAACGGCTGGATATTGCTGTCAGCCACTGGGTGACTTCGCCAAGAGCCTCGTCCCTTTCGGGTACGCGAGCCGGCCGGAGGGCGAACGTTAGAGGAAAGAACTCGTTCCTGCAGATTTCGCAGCGTCCCTGATTCGAAAAGATGCCCGATCGAATAGCGTGTTTGCCGGTCCACGTTTGACAGCAGAACTCGGTGGTCAGCGGTTCTCCATGGTAGGGACAGCGCGTCAATCCATCGAGGGAGAAAAGTACCGAGTGAAAGCCCTGAGCAAGGCACCGGGAACAGGAGCGGGGAGACCCGAACAAGGGCCAGAGATTCCGTGAGAATCCCGAAAACTGCGAGTACTGGAAGATGCCGATGGGTTCCCGCATGACTCGCGCCAACCGTGCCGTCCGTATCGGGACAGAGGCGGTGTCGGCCGACACGTCCAGACACAGGTTGGTGAAGCTGAATCGATTTCGCCTAACGCCGAAGTCGCTCATGAAAGCTGCGGGCGACGGATGGTTCAAGTACACGAAGCGTACAACCGTGATCCACAGAGAGGAGCTTGGCTGGACCGAGCCGGGAATCCATGTAACTCGGGAGTTCCTGGCATGCTTGTCTAGGTAGATTCGAGGTTGCATCGCCACAGCTACCTCACCGCTTGGTCGAGCCTCGCCCGGCGAGCAGAGATGACGATATCAATCGCATGTGATCGGTGAACCCAGTGGCGCCCAGGATCTCGAGCCAAGAATCCTCGCACGTGACCTCATCCCAGTCCTCGCCGCTGGCGGCGCGGTAGAGGACCTCCTCGGCAGCCAACGCAACGTGTTTCATTGGAAACGACGCGTCGCCTCGGTAGCCAAGGGGGAGCAATGCGTCAAGGACTCTCCACGCAGTCTCTGCACATGAGGAAAGGCGTTCTCCTCGTCCGTAGGCATCGGGGGCAAAGTGTGCTGTGTAACTGATGCCACTCCCCGGGGGCCAATCCGAAGCTTCGTCATACCCACGAAAAACAAACTCGAGTTCCTCGAACGAGCGCAGGCCAGGGAATTCCCAGTGCGCGACCATGAAGCGGGCGGCGACGTGCGCGAATCCGCCGCGAGCAAGCAGTTCGTAGTCGTACCCCATTTGATGGGTGGCGATCGAGAAAATGCTAAGTCGGTAGCCGTCTTGATCGAGGCTGTTGTGCAGTCCTAGCAACCACTTCCATTCCACGAGAGACATGTCCTGCATCTCGTCGCAAATCACCACGACGACGTTGGACTCGCACGACTCAGCGGACGCGACCAAGAACTTTCGCAACGCGTCTCTCCGGTCGCCACGCATGGTTCGCGGTGAACCATAACGTTGTCCGAACGCCATCTGCATGCTTCGCCAGAACTCTGCCTCGCTTCGCTGACTGTCAGGTGGGCGACTCCAAATGTGTAGTGGCACACGCATTCCAAAGCGCTCTTCGAGCGAGGCTCTCACATACCATTTCACACCCCGAGACTTGCCCCAGCGCGACGGGCCATGGATGTATCCGCCACCCTGTCGCTGGTCGATCCAGTCGCCGATCTTCTCGGCCATCTCGGCAATGGGTGGAGTGAAAGCCGCGTATTCCTGCGTCAAGATGGGGTGACGCCGGTGCACGTGCGCAGGTAAATTTCGTCGCATCGGCTTGCCCTTTCAGTCGGCAATCTTTCGCAGCGGTGGCAATGACCGCGATGGTTGACTGCTCTGGGGAGGTGGCTCGGGACAAATGCTTCTCTGCCGTGTCTTGAGGGGCAGAGTGGTCGGCCGCTGGATGGCCGCTTTGGCAGCAGCTTGAACGACTTCCAGTGGTCGCGCTGGCGCAATGTCGCCGACATCGGGAATGGGAATCGCGGAAACAGCGTGTCGTTCGTCCAGACGCGCCTTCGCCGCCTTGACATCAGATGAAACGTCCGAACGAGCCTGATGTTGAGCAAGGATCCGTTGAATCTCGAGATATGCCGGATGCACTGGCAGCTTGCCGCGCGCATTGGCCTCGACGTAGTCGCAGAATGCCGTGATCGCATCCCCTCCGGACAAATGGAAGCGCCGATGCGATATCAAAGACTGCACAGCGCTACGCACGCCCAGACTGTGTGGAATGCGGTGCCACGGCGGGAAGGCTCGCAAAACCCCAAGTGATACGCCAGCCTCCGTAGACGCTTGGACCAGGCGAGCGTCATCCTCGAGACTGTTGATGACCCAGATCTTCTTGCCCACCAAGTCCAGTTGGGACGCTAGGACCTCGTTCGTGTATCGACAGTGAAAGAAATTGACGTAAGGCAGTCGCCCCTCCGCGGTGCCTCCCTTGACGACGCATAGTTTTCGGACGCTCAGCAAGCCTTCTATCAAGTTTCGATCAGCCGTCCTGCACACGGCCTCAGCTTGAGACGAGTGGTAGTCCATTGACTGCAAAGGAGATCGGTGACCCAGACTTAAATGAGGCGTCGCGTTGTAGTTCGCGATCAGCACATCAAGAAGGTCGGCGGCATACTGCCAAGTAAACTCGGCCGCCACGGCCACTTTCTCTGGTTTGCGACCTGACCTCGCGAGGACTTTGGTGTTTGGACCGGTCGTGTTGCTGAGGCGTTGAAGGCCGCGTTCGCCGAGAGTTCGAAAGTAAGTCTCGATGAACGGGCGATCATCTTTGCTGCGGCGGCTACTGAATCCTGCCGATGGGGTCAGCAGCGTTGCCCGCACCACTTCCTCCAGCGCGCTTCGGACCGTCTGGCATGTTTCTGCCATGGCTCCATCCACACTCATCTCGTCCCAGCATCTCGCCAAGTACTGAGAATCATGGGCGGAGGGCAGAGCAGCGCCAGGCAAATACTCAAGTTTGCCTCCGACCGGCAGGTGTCGCGGGCACCACTGAACCAAGCAAGCCTTTATCGTTCTCAAAACGTCGTTCGAATTGACCTCCCTTCGCAGACTAAGGTAGTACCCGATCACCGCCCGCGAGGCGATCTCAAGCACCACGATCACCCAAATGCGGTGCACGATCTTCGGCACCCAACCGCCGTCCTGGGTGGGAAGCAGTACACAGAATCGGCCGTCGAGCTTGTGCGCGTCCATCTCGACGCGCCCGAACACGGGCAAATGTGGACGTTTTGTGCCGTCACCCGCCTTCCGCTTGTTCACCATTTCTGCCCCCGCCTGTCGAGCTGCCGCCGCCGGGTTGTCGTCGAGAACCCTTTTGACGTGGGATCGGACCGCGAAGTAGCCCATGCCTTCGACGTCGAAAGGCCACTGATTTCGCATCTCGTATCCGAGCTTGCGTAGCTCCTGAAGGAACCACGACCAGATCGAGTGGATTGGACGGTTCACCTCACCCAGCCTTCGGTCAGGGAGCTGCTTGAGGATGTGTTTCTCGAAGCGGCGCGCAAAGTCAACTTCCACGGCGAGCAATGCATGGAGGGCCCCAGCAGTGCCCGTGCCGTGAGTGCCGCTTTTGACCGGTTGGATGCGCTTGTAGCCCGCGATCCGGCTGTGTTTATGAAGTCCTCGCCATCCGAAGAGCCGCCCGTCGGGGTGTGTCCTGCAACACCGCTCCAGGATCAGTCGGTTGACTTGGCGGACGCCCAGACCGCATCGGTCGCGGATCTCAGCTGCCGTTGCACCGGCGAAGTAAAGCCGTACAGCAGCCTTGCGGTTCGCGTAGGCCGCTCTTGCTTGATCGTCCAGAGCACCGACATCGAGGTCTGGCCAGGCTTCCAAGTCGAAGCCGGGTTGGTCAGTGACCCCTGCAACTCTTCGTCCGTGGAACAT
The DNA here is from genome assembly GCF_964253025.1 of Rhizobacter sp. LjRoot28. Taxonomy (NCBI): domain Bacteria; kingdom Pseudomonadati; phylum Pseudomonadota; class Betaproteobacteria; order Burkholderiales; family Sphaerotilaceae; genus Rhizobacter; species Rhizobacter sp. LjRoot28. Next base: position 1,894,171 of record NZ_CAXUQC020000001.1, on the reverse strand, counting down.
GAGCTCCCCTCCAACGCCTGCGCTGGCGTGACGTCGAGAACAACTTTGCCCAACCCGAGACGCGGGGAACGACATTGCCCAACGCAACCTTGGGTAAAGTTGTACTCACTACAAGGAGCAGAGTCAAGAATCAACGACTTACGAGCGGAACTTCGGTCGTACTTCGCTCAAATGGACGGTCGTTGGCTCAGGCGGGCCTCGAGGCACGAGCCCATGCGCCCCCTAGTTTGCAGGACAGCGGTTGCGACCCGCGGGCATTAGGCTCCCCGGTCCTTTCGAAGGGCCAGACATGTTCGCCTCGCCGGTCAACTTCAAGACGCTTGCCTACATCCTGGAGACCGAAGGACATGACGCTGCGCTCGCACTGCACCGCTGTGGCCTGGGCTCGGTCGATGGCCTGCGTGACGATGGCCCGTGGCTCCCGGTGGGCCAGCTCGAGGCGTTGATGACGGCTGCCGTGGAAGTCAGTCGTGACCCCAGCTTCGGACTTGTCGCGGGAAAAAGCAAAGCGTTGATGCGCTATGTCACCCTCACCCACGTGACCCTGGTTGCACCGACCCTCCGTCATGTCTTGGCAGACATCAGCCGGTTTGCAGCGCTCGTGCTCGACAAGTCCGAGGTGACGCTCTGCGAATCCCCTGAAGGCGCCCGCCTGGACGTCACGCCTGTGGTGGCACTGGGCACAGGCGGCCGGTTTCGAACCGAACTCGTTGCGACAAGCGCGGTGCAGATGATCGGTTTCGCTCGTGGCGGTGCTCAAGATGTCCTGGAAGTCGAGTTTCCATACCTCTGCCCGCTCGACCAAGCGGCACGATACGAGACCACGTTCGGTCGAAGAGTGAGGTTTGGCCGCGACCGCTGCTCTGTGACGTTCAATGCGTCGTTGCTTGATGTGCCGCTGCAGACACACGACCCAGTGGCCTACGCGCAGGCCCATGCCAGAGCGGAAGCAGCGCTCTCTGCGCGAGACGCGGGTCCGCGCCTTGTCGAGGGCGTGCGTCGATGTCTCCTCACCGCACTACCTCTGCAGCTCAGTCTGCGCGAGACCGCTGAGCGATTGAACCTGACCGAGCGTGGGCTCCGCCGACGGCTGGCGGCTCTGGGGGTTTCCCACGCGGAACTCGCTCGTCGGTGCCTTCAGCAAGCCGCGGAGGATGCTCTCGGAAACCAGCGCCTGGCGACCAAGCAGGTGGCGAGCCGGTTGGGCTTTTCATCCGTGGCGAGCTTTCATCGCGCGTTCCGGCGCTGGACCGGCCAGAAGCCTGTGGCCTGGCGGACAGCGCGATCGATCCAGGGGGACGACATCGACTCACGGGTGCGGTAGAGCACCGTCGTTCTGTCAGGCAGTTCGCCGACTGGGAGAATCCCGCGCACACACGGTCAACAAATTGGTCGGTTCAGCAATAGAGGGCCGCCTTGCCGCTGCCTAGCATCTCCATCTCACAACACAACGATGGAGACAGAGATGACAGGTGACCGCAAAGACTCGCGCCGTGCTTTTGGCCAACGCATTCTGGGCGCCGCTGCTGCGATGGGACTGAACACGGTGTCAGGCGTCGGCGTCGTCGGGCGCACGCTCACGGCAGGAGGATTGGCCGCGGCGGTGGCTCACTCATCGATTGCGCAATCCACCCGCGAGCGCGTGCGCGTGCTGGTCGTGGGGACGGGCTATGGCGGGGCGGTAGCTGCGCTTCGCCTTGCTGAACGCGGGATCCCCGTCACGATGGTCGAGATGGGTCGGCTGTGGAACACGCCGGGCGCCGACGGCAAGATCTTTTGCAGCAACGAACATCCCGACGAACGTGCCATGTGGTTCTCGACCCAGGCGGCTGCCGTGGTCACGAGCTTCATGGGGCAGCCCGTCAACCGGACGGTGCCCTACGGCGCCGGCGTGCTTGCGCTGAAGCGCTATCCCGGTATGGACGTGTACCTCGGCCGAGGCGTCGGTGGTGGTTCGCTGGTCAACATCGCGATGTTGATCACGCCCTTGCGCGAGGTGCTGTCGGACGTGATGCCGAGGGGCTTTGCCGTCGATGACTTCCTGCTGCGACACCTTCCCAAGGCGAAGGCCAAGCTCAAGGCCAACACGATCCGCCCGGCCTACTTCGAGTCCAGCCCGTACCACCAGTACGCACGGACCCTGCGGGCCAACGTTGCGAATGCCGGCTATGCAACCGAGCTGCTGCCCTCGGGCTACGACTTCAGGTACATGGAGCAGGAGGAAGCCGGCACGGTCCCGAAGTCCGCGCTCGGCGGCGAAGGTGGCTTCGGAAACAACCATGGTAAGAACAGCCTCGACAAGACCTACATCGCCGAGGCACTCGGCACGGGCAAGGTCACGATCCGCGCCATGACGAGCGTGAAGAAGATCGAGCGCGCGCCGGACCGCACCTACGTCGTCACGCTTGAAGAAATCGATCTGCTGGGCAACATCCTGCGCCGCTACCAGGTGGCCTGCGACCATCTTTTCCTTGCCGGCGGCAGCATTGGCAGCACCGAAATGCTCGTGCGGGCGCGCCAGACAGGCACCCTGCCCCGCCTGAACCCCTACGTCGGAACTCGCTGGAGCGCAAACGGAGACATCTTCGTATGCCGGCAGAACACCGCTGCCAATCCGGTGGGCCTGCAGCAGGCCATCGTGCCGGCGTCAGGTTTCAAGACGCGCGATCAGAACAACAAGCCGCTGTTCTCGATGCACCTGCCGCTGCCATTTCCCTTCGAGTCGGGCATCAGCATGAGCATCGTCATGCCCCGCAACCCGGAAACGGGCAGCTTCAGCTACAACGCAGCGCAGGACAGCGCCGTACTCGACTGGACCAACCAGAACGCACCGGCTGTCGCCAGTGCCAAGCACGTGTTCGACAAGGTCAACAGCGCGAACGGCACCGACTACCGCGGCGACCTCTTCAGCGGCAAGCTCTTCTCGGACGCCGCCACCTATCACCCGATCGGAGGCATTCCCCTCGGCCGTGCCACTGACCTGTATGGCCGCGTCCTCGGGTACGACAAGCTGTACGTCATCGACGGTTCGCTCATTCCCGGCGCTTTGGCCGCCAACCCTGCTCTCACCATCACGGCATTGGCCGAGCGGAACATCGAGAACATCCTGTTGCGGGATTTCTAGTTGAGGGCCCGCCAGAGGAAGGCTAGGCGCCTGCAGAGGGAGAGCATGGGTTCGCGGATGCTGAACTCTTGTGTCAGGCCGGTAGTCACGAGTGCCATGGCTTCCTCTTCGAGGGGCGCTCCGGGCAAACCCAGAGCTTCTTCCCCGGGGCTTTCGCAGCGCGGTCAAGCGGTGCCCCGACAGGCACAACTCCGGCACGGTGCACCGCCGCAGCCCAGGCCACTCCGGCCAGGAGCAGCCCCGTCGCCAGGACTTCCGTCCCGGTCGGGGCGCGCCGCGTCCAGCAGTACCCGTACAAGAGACCGAACAGGGTTTCGAAGATGATCAGTTGGCCCGTCAAGGTCAGCGGCAACAACCGGGTCGCCCGGTTCCAGCACGCATTGCCGATCACCGAGGCGCACAGCGCGAGCACCGTGCCACCCGCGGCCAAGCGCAGGACGTCGCCGCTTTTGCGCGGTAGCGTGTCCAGTGCGACGGCCGCGAGGGCAAGCCCCACGGCCAGGATCCCCGTGGCGGCGCCCACGAGCAATGCGCCGTCATGGGCCGACACGTCGGGACGGCGCCCGAGCCAGCGCTTGTTGATGACTGAATACATCGTCCAGCACGCCAGCGCGATGAACGCCCCTGCCAGCCCGGCTGCCCGTTGCAGCGGGGTCGTGTCGGGCGGGCCTGCGCGCAGGGATTCGGCGGCGACAAGGGCCGTTCCGACGGCGCCCAGCGCGAGCGGGCCCCACAGTCGCCGGAGCGGCACGGCGTCAGGGTCGCGCGCGCCGGCGACCGTGAGGGCCAGGGGAACCAGGCCGATCACCAGAGCCGCGGCGGCGCCGCCCGCGCACTGCACGGCGGTGGCGAGGCCAAGGTAGTAGACAACGTTGCCCAGCAGCGCGAGTTGCAGCACAGCGAGCACGTCGTCCCGCTTCATTGCGCGCGCGAACGACCTGGCGCGTGGCGCCAGGAGCACGCCGGCGATGGCTCCATATGCAAGGTAACGCGCCGCTGACAGCTGCAGCGCATTGAAGTCGTGCAGCACCTGCGGCGCCAGGAAGACGAGCCCCCACATCGCGCCGGCCGCAGCGCCCTGAACCAGGCCGATCGTCAATCCTTGTGTCATGGGCGGCAGCTTGGCGCGGTGCACTCGACTCGTCTTGACCGCAGCGCGCCCTGCCCTGACCCAGGCTCCTACCGCGAGCGCCGCGCCTTCCGAAATGCCGCCGGCGTGGTCCCGCTGATGCGACGCATCGCACGCGTCAGCGCCGTCTGGTCCGAGTAGCCGGCATCGAGCGCGAGTTGGGCAATCGGCGTGTCGGACGTCTCGAGCGCTTGCTCGACGTGGCGCAGCCTGGCTTCGGTCAGCCAGGCTTGCGGCGTGCAATCGAGGTCCGCACGGAACAGCGCATGCAGCCGGCTCGCGCTCAGGCCTGATTCCCGCGCCATTCGGCCAACCGGCCACGACTCGCCGGGTGCGGCCTCGATCAGACGAAGGAGCGGCTCAAGCCGTGAGGCCGAGCCCACACCGGCGCCCAGTGCTCCGATGAACAGGGGCATGCAATGACGTGCCATCGCTTCCGGGGTGGTCCGGGTCGGACTCGCCAGCTGCACGAACTCGACAAGCCGCCGCACTGCCGCGCTGACCGGGAGGAAGGTTTGGCGGTACAGCTGTTCCATCGCATCGGCGCCGAGCGCTTCGGGATCGAAGTCGAGCACCAGGAAGCAGTTGTCGTCGAGGGCGCGCTGATCGTGGGTCACGTTTGGCGCGATGAAGGCGGCGCGGGATGCGTCGAGCCGAGCGCCCCGTCCGCCAACGTCGATCTCCAGCGCGCCACGCACGGCGATGACGATCTGGGCGTGATCGTGCGCATGCTTCGCACTTTCAGCGCCATAGCTGCGCAGATGGAGGGTCGCCGGTCGCATGGGAAGGAGTATGCGCCAGGGCCCTCTCCTGAGAAATGGAAGATCTGACCCTGCCCGTCCCCTGAGAAATCGAAGATCTGACCCTGCCCGCTGCCCCTGCCCGTCCCAAGCTCTGAAAACCGGCATTTCACGGGCGCTTTTCCAGCTGAAGCCGGCGCGCATCGCGGTGATGATTCACCATGTTCTGCTCCCCGCATTCGTCTGCCGTTTCCGCGCTCGTCGTCTGCGTACTGCTCGGCGTCGTCGCCTGTGATCGGCCGGCTGCGCCCTACCAGCCGACCTATTCGAATCAAAGGCAGACGGTCGTCGAGACCACGCTGACATTCGCCGTTCATCCGCTTCACAGCCCCCAGCACCTGGCCGCGCTCTACCAGCCGCTGGTGGATCAGCTGCAACGGCGCCTGCCCGACCTGAAGTTCAGGCTCGAAGCGTCGTCGAGCTACCCCGCCTACGAGCAGAAACTGCGAGAGCAGCGAGTGGCGCTCGCGCTGCCGAATCCGTACCAGACACTGCTGGCCGAGCGCCACGGCTACCGTGTCATCGCCAAGGTGGCCGACGATGAGGACTTTCGAGGCCTGATCCTGCTTCGCAGGAACAGCCCTGTCCGCTCGCCAGGCGATCTGGCCGGCAAGGCCGTGAGCTTTCCGGCGCCCACCGCGCTGGCGGCGACCCTGTTGCCACAGCGCTGGCTGCACGACCAAGGCGTGTCGATGCAGTCGATCGACGCGCGCTACGTCGGCACCCAGGAAAGTTCCATCCTCAACGTTGCCCTCGGCAAGACGGTCGCGGCGGCGACCTGGCCGCAAGCCTGGCGCACTTTCAGCGCGCAGCAGCCTGAGCTCGCTTCGCAGCTCGTGGTCAGGTGGAAAACGCCCGCGCTCATCAACAACTCGGTGATGGTGAGGGCCGACGTCGACGAGAAGACCGCCTCGCGACTGAGCGCAGCGCTCGTCGACCTGAGCGGTGACGACGAAGGGCGGCAAGTGCTCAGACAGATCGAGCTGAAGGGTTTCGAGGTGGCGAACGGTCGCACCTACGACCGAGTCCGCACGTTCCTGCGCGCCTTCGAGCGTGATGTCCGCAAGGTGGAGGGCCCGTGATGAAGCGCATGCTGGCCTGGCGCCCGACGACCTTCCGCGCACAACTCGCTTTTGGGGTGGCGGCGGTGCATGCGGTGCTCATGTCGCTGTTCGTGGCCGACTTGGTCAACGACCAGAAGCAGTTCCTGCACGACCGGCATGTGCAGCGCGGCATGGGCATTGCGCAAGGCATCGCGCAGCAGTCCCTCAGCCACCTGCTCAGCGCCGACCTCGCGAGCGCCCAAGAGGCGGTGCAGGGCTTTGCCACCTACCCCGAGATGCGCTACGTCGCGGTTCTCGACAAGAACGGCCTCGTGCTGGCCCACACGGAACGGTCTGTCGTCGGTAGAGGCATGGTCGACGCCGAGTCACGGCGCATGCTGCAGGGGCCCGCGAAGCCCGGTGTGCTGGTCGACGACGGCCACATCCTGGACGTCGCATGGCCTGTGTTGTGGCAAGGTGAGGTGATCGGTTGGGTGCGTTTTGCCGCCGGCATGGAAGGCGTGAGCGCACAGCTGGCGAAGGTGACCATCGAAGGCATCGGCTTTGCGGCATTGGCCGTGTTGCTCGGCGTGGCGCTCGCCATGCTGATGGCCCACGGCACCACACGTCGCCTGTATGGTCTCGTCAAACTGGCCGAAGCCACCGGCCGCGGTGAACGAGGTTCACGTGCCGAGGCTGATGAACGCAACGAGGTCGGCCGCCTCGCCGGCGCATTCAACCACATGCTGGACACGCTGTCGGTCAAGGAAGGTGAGTTGCTGGCCGCCAACCAGGAACTGGAATCACGCATCGCCCAGCGTACCGCGGCGCTGGCGGAAAGCGAAGAGGCGATGCGGGCCATCCTCGAGCAGGCCAACGATGCCTTTGTCTCCGTGAACGAACAGGGTCTCGTGACCAACTGGAACCGCGCGGCCGAGCACACCTTCGGCTGGAGCGTCAGCGAGGCCATTGGCCAGCCCCTGGCCGAACTCATCATGCCGCCGTCGATGCGTGGAGCCCACCTGAGCTGGATGCACCGCTACGTGCAGCACGGTGGCGCGACCCGCATGGTGGACCGCCGCGCCGAACTGATCGGCTGGCGCCGCGACGGCAGCACCTTCCCGGTCGAAGTGGCGGTGCGCGTGCGCACCCGGCCCGACGGCGTGCGCTTCTTCGACGCCTTTCTGCGGGACATCAGCGAACGCAAGCAACTCGAAGCCAAGTTGCAGGCGCTGGCACTGGAAGACACCCTCACCCAGCTGCCCAACCGGCGCGCCGCGTTGCAAACGCTGCCCGTCGCGCGGGCCCGCTCGCTTCGCGCCGGCAAGCGCCTCGCGGTACTCTATCTCGACCTGGACGGCTTCAAGGGAGTGAACGACCGGCTTGGTCACCCGGCGGGCGACGAAGTACTCCGCACGTTTGGCGATCGCCTGAAGCGCTGCGTGCGCGCGTCCGACCTGGTCGCGAGGCTGGGCGGCGACGAGTTTCTCGTGGTGCTCGAGAGCGTCGCGTCCGAGGAAGACGCAACGCGGATCGCCGAGAAGTGCATTGCCGCCAGCAGCGAGCCCTACTTGCTGAGCGGTGAAGTGGCGCTGCTGTCATCCAGTGTCGGCATCCGCGTCGTCGAGGTCTCCGAAGACGCGAGCCCCGAGCGCCTGTTGGCCGACGCCGACGAAGCGCTGTACCACGCCAAGCGTGCAGGCAAGCACTGCTGGCACCTGTGGTCGTCCGCAATCCCGGTGGCCGACGGCGACATCGGAAACGCCTCGGAATCAGGCGCACCGATTGAGCCCATGGCTGCGCCGCCGGCGTTGCAACGCCTTTTCTACGTCAGCCGTTCACGCATCGATCCCCAGGCGCAGGAGCAGCAGCGCACCCTCGAGTTGGCGAAGCAGCGCAATGCGGCGCTCGGCGTGACCGGCGTGCTGATCTTCTCTGGTGACCACTTTGCACAGGTGCTGGAGGGTTCACCCGAGGCCATCGAGACGCTGATGAAGTCCATCCGCGCCGACAGCCGGCACGAGGTGCTGCGTGAATGGCCTCATCAGCCGGCCAACGACCACCGCTGGTTCCCCGACTGGTCGATGGCCTACGCCTACGACGAGCGGCTGACGACAATGGCCAACCGCCTGATCGGCGACAAGCGGTCGCAGGCACCGCTGGACGCAGTCGCCCCGACGCTATTCGCAGCAATCGAGTCCTACCAAGGCCCCTTCCGACGGATCGAAGGCGGCGAGGCCGCCTGATAGCGCCAGCTCCGCACGGCTCGCCTGCCGCTGGATAGATCGCCGATCACCGGGTGATCGGACCGCTGCCTGGTGCAGAACATGTCCGTTGCCCCGGCCCTCTTCATGACGTTCGCCAAGCCGAGGTTCATGTCCGCCCGCCTAGCTCGCACCCTCTTCCTCTCGCCGGTTGGTCCCGGCAATCCGCATCCTCAGCACACGCGCAACAAGCGAGAGGCCACCTTTGTCTGACCGGGCCCTCCCGCCGTCGAATCACACCGGCGGTCGCTTGGACCGCAGTCTCTCCAGCGCTGAGGCCTCGAACTCCCGCACCAGCTTTCGGGCCGAATCAGGCGCTTGATCGGGTGTGCCATTGCCCTGCGGCGGCTGTGGGTAGTACTCGATGCCCAGCTGCACGGTGCGCGCCACGGCCTCATTGGCGACCAAGGCTGTCAGGGCGAGGGCGGCGTCGATGCTGGCGGAGACGCCGGCTCCCGTGAACAGCTTGCCATCCTGGCACCAGCGGTCCGTCACCACCGTCGCCCCATACGCGGCCACCTGCTCACGCACGGCCCAGTTGGTGGTCACCCGTTGCCCTCCGATGAGCCCGGCGTGGCCAAGCCACTGCACACCGTTGCAGATGCCTACCGTCCAGGTCGAACTTGCGTCCAGACGACGAATCGTTTCCATCAGTGCCGGGTCATCGAGGGCGGCCGCCACGCCGGGGCCGCCGGGCACGTACAGGATGTCGGTGGTCGCGACGTCGTCGAAGCGGCGCCAGGCATGAAGGGCAAGCCGTCTCGTGTCGGCCCACACCAGCCCGGTCTCCCTGGCAGCGAACTCGATGTCGATGCCGGGAACGTTGGCCAGTACCTCATAGCCGCCGACGATGTCGAGCGCGGTGTACCCGTCGCTCAGCAGGATGGTCATTTTCATCTCGGGATCCTTCTTGAACCGCGCTGCCATGTGCAGCACGCCGCCATCGTGAAGGGTTCGTCGGTTGACATCCACTGGCAGTATCGCCATCCTCCTGGGCGATACCGCCAACCTGCTACTCCAGCTGGCCACCCGCAGGACATGCCTCGCACCGCTCCAACTGACCGCCCGCTCGATGTCGCCGTCCTTGTCTACCCCGGCTGCATGGGCGTCGAGGCGTTCGCGATGGCCGACGTGCTGTTGATCGCCAATCGGTTGGCCGGTGCCGGGCGGTCGGCACCGGGACGTGCACCGCCGTTCAGTGTCCGACTGGTGACCGCGCGCCAGGAGGGCCCGGTGCGTGTGGCCGGAGGCCACGCGATTCATGCCGCTCGCCTGGGACGCACGCCCGACGTACTCGTTATTCCCGGACTGGAGCTCCAGCTTCCCGGCGAATGGGATGACCTGCTGGCGGCACTGAAGCCGGAGTGCACCGTCCTGCGGCGGGCCGCCCGGCTCGGCGCGGCGTTGGCCGGCGTCTGCCTCGGGAGCTTTCTCATGGCCGAAGCCGGGCTGCTGGACCGTCGCCGCGCCACCACCGCCTGGCCGTTCGCAGGCGACTTCGGCCTACGGTACCCGCAGGTTCGTGTCGATCCCGACGCCGTGATCGTCGAGGACGGCCCCGCCCTCACTTCCGGCGCGGTGAGCAGTGCGTTCGACCTGAGCCTTCGCCTGGTCGAGCGGCGATGTGGCGCCCGCCTGGCTCGTGCAACAGGCAAGCTGGCCTTGCTCCACGCCCCTCGCGCCTCCCAGCAGCCTTACACGGATCGGTCGCTGATGCCGGCCGCGGCAACGCCGTTCGCGAAGCGTGCGCAAGACTGGCTCGCCGCTCGCCTTGCCGAGCCGTATCGCATGGACGCGCTCGCAGCCGCCCTGCACGTGAGCTCGCGAACGCTGCTGCGCCGCTTTCGTGACGAGGCGGGCACCACGCCGCTGGCCTGGCTACAGTCCGCGCGCATGCAGCGCGCGGCCGAGCTGCTCGAGGGAAGCGGATGCGCCGTGCTCGAGGCGGCCCATTCGGTCGGCTACGGCGACCTGCCCACGTTTTCCCGCCTCTTCACGAGGCTGCGGGGCGAGACGCCCTCCGCCTGCAGGCAGCGGCATCGCCGACCTCGTGGCGTGCAACGGGCCTGAACGAGTCGGCTCGCTTCATCGGCGGGCTTTCCGTGCAGGGAGCGCAGGACGGAGCGCTAAAGCGCTGCCCTCGGCATCAAGCCGTGGATTGCTGCGCGCCGGGGCGTTGTCGCCGCGAGACGAGCACGCCACGGCCGCCCTGCCGGCGTGAGAATGCGCGCCATGCCCACCACCGGTCTGCCCATGATCCGCCTGCCCCTCGTCCTGGCCGCCGCCATCCTCTTGTCCGCTTGCACCCGCATCGAAACTGGCGAGGTGGGCCTTCGCCAGAACTTCGACAAGACCTGGGAGCCGGAGGAACTGCTGCCTGGGTCCTTCAACCAGACCCTGATCGGCAACGTGCAGACGTTCAAGGTGCAGGACGTGGCGGTGGAAGCCAATGACCTCACGCCACTGGCCGCGGACAACTCCACGGTCAAGGACTTCGACGTCACCGCCATCTACAGCGTGAACCCGAAAGCCATCAACGACCTGTGGACCGGCAAGAACCGGTCGTTCCATGTGTTCGATGACCATTCGAAAGACATCCTGCTGATGCACAACTACGTGAAGCTGGCGCTGCGCAATGCGGCGTACAAGGCGGCCCGCCAGCATCCGTCGCTGAAGCTGACTGACAACCGGGCCCAGATCGAGGCGGCCATTCGCGAGCAGATGGCCAGCACGTTCCAGGGCGAGAACCTGGCGAACGCCATCACGGTGTCGCAGGTGCAGCTGCGTGCGGTGTCGCCCGCCGACAGCATCGTGGAGAGTGCAAACGCCCTGGTGCGTGCCGAGAACGAGCTCAAGACCAAGGAGGTCGAGGTGCAGACGGCGCGCAAGGAGGCGGAGCGCATCGCGGCATTGAACGCCAATGCAAAGGCCATCGACTACATGAACGCGCAGGCGAACTACATGATTGCCGAAGGTGTGAAGGCCGGCAAGGTCCACACCATCGTGGTGCCAGTGGACTTCAAGGGCATCGTGCAGGTGCCGACGGCGCGCTGAGTCCCGGTCCGGCCGCGGCGGCCGGTCACGGCACGGAGGACGCGGTGCTCGTCCAAGCGGATTCGCGCCCTGCCCGAGGGCGAGCCCGGGCCCGGCGCGCTTCTCGCGCGCATCCGGTGCACCCGCATCAGGCGTCCCGCGCGCCGGCCAGAATCTTCAGCACCAGAGGATGATGCAAGCCGCGGCGTGATCGGATGGCATGGATCTCCTCGTGCAGGCCCTCGCTGCGCCCGAGCAGGCGCAGGTTGCGCACGGTCGTGAGATCCGTGGCGCCCAGGGCCGTGACCGGGAAGACACCCATGCCCTGTGAGCCGAACAGGCTCAGCAGCGCGCTGTCCTCGAACTCGCCCACGATGCGAGGGGAAATGCGATTGGCCTCGAACCACCGATCGATGCGCCCCCGCAACGCCGCATGTCCCGTGGGGAGGAGGACCGGCAGCGCGCCCAGACACGCGGGGAAGGTGTCGATCTCGGCCTTGTGGACCAGCGTCGTCGGGCCGTACCAGTCCACGCGCGACACCATCAACCGCTCGCTGCTCAAGCGCAAGTTGGAGTTCGGTGCCGGCGCCTGGCAGGCGAGCACGAGGTCGAGCCGGTGCATCGACAGCTCGGCCAGCAGCTGCTCGACTTCGCCCTCATGACACACGAGCTTGAGCGACGGTGTGTCGAGCACGGGCTTGAGCAACACGTGGGCGGCCAGCTTGGACAGCCCGTCCGACATGCCCACCGCCAGTCGTGCGGACTGGCCCCATGACCCGGCCTTCGTCTCCTCGACGATCAACTCACCGATCTGGAAGATCTCCTCGGCGCGCGCAAAGACGGCTTGCCCCGCCTCGGTGACCGTCGTCCCGCGCCCGGACGGCTTGAGGAGTTGGTGCCCCAGTTCCTGCTCCAGCGCCTTGACCTGAGCGCTGATGGTCTGGATGGCCATGTCGAGCCTCGCGGCCGCGCGGGCGAAGCCGCCCTCCTTGGCAACCACCCAGAAGTAGTACAGGTGACGGTAGTTCAGCATGGGCCTGGCTTCTGGGCATGAACGGTGAGAGGACTTCGCAAACACCGAAGTGAAGCTCACTTTAACGCTGCTTGGCCGGGTCGGCCGGGGCGCTCACGATCGGGCCCTTCGATGGACGCCGCGCCTGTGCAGAACCGCCCTCGTTCCCTGCAACCGCGAGGCACTCACCGAAGGCCCCATCACCTCGCTCGGGACACTTACCATGGAACTACTCAGCGCTACCCTGCTCGGCATGCCGGTCTGGATCTGGCTCGCCTTCTTTGCAGCCGTTCTCGCCGTCCTGGCGTTCGACCTGGGCGTGATGCACCGCGAGTCCCACGAGATCGGCGTCCAGGAGAGCCTGAAGATGTCGGCCCTCTACATCGGCCTGGGTCTTGCCTGGGCCATTGCGGTGTACTGGATCTACCTGAACTACGCGGGTGCCGGGGCGGTCGACCCACAGATTGCGGGCGCTGCCACCCAGCACGAACGCGCCTGGACGGCGGTGGAGCTGTACCTCACGGGTTACCTCGTCGAGAAAACCCTTGCGATGGACAACGTGTTCATCATCTCGATGATCTTCGCGTACTTTGCCGTGCCGCGCGCCTACCAGCACCGGGTGCTGTTCTGGGGGATTCTGGGCGTGATCGTGCTGCGCGCCCTCATGATCGGGCTCGGCGCTGCGCTGGTCATGGAGTTCGCCTGGGTGATGTACTTCTTCGGTGTCGTGCTGTTGGTGACGGGCGTCAAGATGCTGGTGATGGTGGACCACAAGCCCGACATCGCGAACAACCCGGTGCTCCGCTTCCTGCGCCGGCACCTGCGGGTCACGAGCGACCTGCATGGCCACGACTTCACCGTCCGCCAGCTCGATATGGCCAGCGGCAAGCGGCTGCTCTACGCCACGCCCTTGCTGCTGTGCCTGGTCCTGGTCGAGCTGGCCGACCTGGTGTTCGCAATCGATTCGGTCCCGGCGATCTTCGCCATCACGCCCGACCCCTTCATCGTCTACACCAGCAACATCTTCGCCATCCTGGGCCTGCGGGCGCTCTACTTCGCCCTGGCCGCCGTCGTCCACCGCTTCCACTACCTCAAGTACGCCCTGGCCCTGGTGCTCATCTTCATCGGCACCAAGATCTTCCTCGGCGACTGGCTCTTCGACGGCAAGGTGCCCTCCTCCATCAGCCTGGGCGTCACGGGCGCACTGCTGGCCGGCGGCATCCTGGTGTCGTTGTGGAAGACGCGCCGTGTGGGCGACACAAGCTCGCCGGCGCGTTGAATCCCGAGGGCGGCACGGACTTGCCGCACCGCCTTCGGCCGGCAGGCGCGTCAGCCCGCCGGCCGAGTGCGTGCCGCACCGTCATCAGGCCCCTTGGGCGCCGCGGTTTCCGGTCATGTAGGCCCAGGCGCACGTCCGCGTGCGACGCTCTCCGGCAGCCAAGCTGGCCGGGCTTGCGCATGCTGGCGTTCTCGCAACCGAAAGGAGATCGACATGGACAACGACGATATCGTGGACATCCTGAATGACCTGATCGAAACCTCGAAGGACGGTGAGTACGGCTTCCGCACCAGTGCAGAACGTGCCCACACCCCCGCCGTGAAGTCGCTGTTGAGCTCTCGCGCCGCTGATTGCGCCAAGGCCGCTGCCGAACTGCAGGTGCTGGTCCGTCAGTACGGCGGCGAACCGGAGGACGACGGTACTGCCATGGGCGCGATGCACCGCGGATGGGTGGCGGTCAAGGCCGCCATCTCGACGAGCGCCAACGAAGACCACGCGATCCTGGCCGAGTGTGAGCGCGGCGAAGACAAGGCCGTGGCGTCGTACCGCAAGGCCGTGGCGACCGAAGGACTCCCGGTGGATGTTCGCACCCTGATCGAGCGGCAGCTGCAAGGCGCCCGCGCGAACCACGATCAGGTGAAGGCGCTGCGCGACAGCGTGCGGGTCTGATCGGAGGCTCCCGTCGATTCCATCCCCTCCCGGCTCCTGTCGGGGTTGGATGAAGGAGACGGATCTCGCCGGACTGCCTCTGTCACCGCCGCATGTCCCATGCCGGCGAGGGCCGACAGCCGAACGGGGCGCCCACCGGCGCCCCGTTTTTTTGGATGTCGCCGCCGCACGGTTGAACCGCTGCGGCGGCTTCGAAGACCGCGCTGACCTGTGGTCCAGGCGCGCGGCTCGGTTTCACATCATTGGGTGAGCACGACGTTCGCCACCTCGAAGCGAACCCCCTGCTGGTCGTCCCAGGCCGGGAAGATCCCGAAGGGCACCACGACGTTGTCGAGCGTGAAGCAAGGGGCGTTCTCGTTGGCCACGACATCGGCAACGGGCACCGTGATGCGGTGCACCTGGCCATCGGCCGGCGGCTTCACCGCATCGGGCAGCAGGTAGTCGACGTTGCGGCACCCTTCCCCCGGACTCTCCATCTTGATCGCCAACCCCTTCGTGTTCGCACCGTACGTGATCACCTTGAGGTCGAACGACAGCGTGCCGTTGGCATAGTTCGCGAGGTTCAGGCCGGACCCTTTCAGGGTGAAGGTGGCGTTGCCCCCATCGGCAAGAAACTGCAGGTCGTAGCCCCCTGCGATGGGTGTGGCGACGAGGTGCGTCCCGTTGGAGATGTACATGTCGGCCTTCAGGTCGCCGTGGAAACCGGCTCCGCCCATGAGCGTTGCCGTCGGGCCCGGCAGCGGCTCGATGGCCGGCGGCGGAGGAGGTGCCACCTGGGCGCAGGTCAGGGTGTCGGCGTCGCCAGAGGCGCCCACGACCCAGCGGACCCTGGCGACCGTCGCCGAGAACGCGGCGGCCGTCTTCAACAGGAACGGTGTGTCGACGGTGGAGAAGTCCGCGCCGGCCGCCTCGAAGCAGGCCAGCGGAATCTTCACCGTGCTCGTCACATCGAGTGGCAGCGACTTCAAGTGAGTGGTGAGGTCGGCCTCGCCTCGGCAGGGGTAGATGCAGTCGACGCGGACCTTCACCTCACCGGCGGGCGGCTGATGCACCGCGATGTCGAAAGCGAGCACGGCCTTGGCATCCGGATGCGTGTAGCCGGCCAGGTTGGCGGCGCCGGTGGGGTTGCTGGACGGCCCCACCATCGCCTTGAACTCGGCGTCACCGCCGGCCCAGACCAGCTTCTTCGCATCCTGCTGCACGTTGAGTTGCGAGGTGGTCACGGTAAGCCGACCGTCGGAGGTCGCCACGGTGGCATTGAGGTCGTCACCTACCGGCACATGCCAGTTCGGGTCCGAACCGATCTCGAGCTTGAACTGCGGGTGCTGCGCAGGATTGAAGATCTCCAGCGGCTCCGTGGCCGCGGGGCCGTTGCCGGCCGTCTGGCCGCATCCCAATGCAGGCGATGTCTCGTCGAGCGCATTGCCGACCGCTGCGCCCGGAGCGGCGTAGGTCTTGCCGGAGCCGAAGGCGAAGAGCGGTGCATAGTCGGCATCGCCCTGGTTCACCGTCGTCTGGCATGCGGTCTTGGGCCATGAGAACGACAGCCGCCCCTGGAAATCGACATTGACTGAACCGTCCTCCTTGCGGAACAGCACGTCGGTCACGCCCTTGCCCTCCGTGCCGGGAAGGAACGCTGCGACGAACGCATCGCTGCGGTTCAACTCCTTGTTGACCCAGACAGGCCGGCCCGACATGAGTACCGTGACCACCGGAACGCCCTGCCCCTTGACCACGTCCAGCACGGCCAGGTCGGCCGGATAGCGCTTGGCGTGCTCCAGGGTTCCAGCCCGCCCGATGTCGCCCGCACCTTCGGCATAGGGCGTCTCGCCGATGACGGCGATCACCGCCTTGTACTGCGTCACGTCGACACCCGCGCCGTCCGGCGAGTAGGTCACGTTGTCGGCGCCGGCGGCCTCCCGGATGCCGGCCAACACGGTGTCGGCCGCCGGGAAATCGGCGTTCACGTTGGTCGTGCCCTGCCAGGTGAGCGACCAACCGCCGGTCTGGTTGCCGAGGTTGTCCGCGCTGCGCCCCACCACGAGGATTTTCTGCCCGCGCGCCAGGGGCAGGACGTTGTTGTCATTCTTCAGCAGCACGAGCGACTTGCGCACCGCCTCGCGCGCGAGCTCCCGGTGAACGAGCGCGTTGGCATCTCCCGCGCCGGCCCGCAGCGACGGCTTGGTCGACGACGTCTGGCCATCGGCCACCGTCATCAACCCGGAGCGCATCTTCACGCGCAGGATCCGGGTCACCGCATCGTCGATGCGCGACATCGGAATCGCGCCCGACTCGACGTCAGCGATGGTGTCGGCAATGAACTGCTTCCAGTCGTTCGGCACCATGACGAGGTCGATGCCGGCGTTGATGGCGGGCGGGCACGAGGTCTTGGAGCAGCTCTTCAGTGTGCCGGCCGCATCCCGGTACTGGACCTGGGCAATGCCGTCCCAGTCGCTCACGACGAGGCCATCGAAGCCCATCCGCCCTTTGAGCACATCGGTCATCAGGTACTTGTTGCCGTGCATCTTCACGTTGTCGAAGGCCAGCGGCGTGCCATCGGGCGCCGTGCCGGTGAAGGTCCAGCTGTTGAAGGATGCCATCACGGTCTGCGCACCGGCCGCGAGCGACGGGTAGTACCCGGCGCCATGGATGGTGATCATCTCGTCCAGCGACGCCTTCGACTCACCCTGGTCGCGGCCCTGGTCGGTTGCCCCGTCGCCCATGAAGTGCTTGGCCGTGGCCACCACCGTCGGGCGCCCGCTCCCGGCGAAGGTGCCCTGCAGGCCGCGCGTGTAGCGCCCGCCGTAGGATGCGACGATGGACGGCTCCTCGGAGAAGCCCTCGTAGGTTCGGCCCCATCGGTCGTCTCGTACCACGGCCAGCGTCGGTGCGAAGGTCCAGTCGATGCCGGTGGCCACCACCTGCGCTGCCACCGCCGCTCCGATCCGCTCGATGAGATCCGGATCGTTCGCCGCACCGAGGCCGATGTTGTGCGGGAACAGCGTCGCACCGTAGAGGTTGTTGTGGCCATGCACGGCGTCCGTGCCCCAGATGACCGGAATCTTCACGGCCAGGTCGGTCGCCATGGACGCCTGCCAGTAGGCATCGGCCAGTGCCAGCCAGTCCGCCACCGAAGCACGCTTGTTGTTGCCCGGCCAGCCCCCTCCTCCGTTCAGCACGGAGCCGATGTAGTACTGGGTCACCTCGGCCGGGGTGATGCTGCGAATGTCCGGCTGTGTCATCTGCCCGACCTTTTGTGCGAGCGTCATGCTGGCGACGATCGCCTTGATCTGCTCCTCCTGCACCGGGTTCTTCGCGATGGCACTGGTCACGGTGGGCCAGTCAGGGCGCGGGGTCGCGACGTCGTCGTCGCTGCCGCCACAGGCGGCCAGGCCGAGGCCCAGCGCGAGCAGTCCTGCGCCCAGGCGCGGGATTCCAGGTTTCAATTTCACGGTTCGACTCCTCTGTCGAGTGAGGGCGGCGGCATGCGCGCAAGCGGCCGCCGCCGTTCGTTGGAACAGCTACTTCTTCACGCTGGAACCGGTTTCAGTGCGGGCGACTGTACGCCTGCGGCGGATTTCTTAACCTGGGATTAATACCGATGAATGCGGGCTTACAGATTGCCTGCGCAGCGCCTGTGCTGCGAGACGGCGCGTATGGTCAGGCACCGAGGCTGCTTGCCGCATTCAGGCTGAGGGAAACCCTGGCCGGTCATCCGGGGGATGGTGCGAACGGCACGGCGCGGCCACCATGCGTGCGTCGTTGGCTCCCCGTTCCGTTCCATGCTGTACCGCCCTCTTCTTGTCGCTGCCGTGGCGATCTGCGCAGTGCCCGGCCCCGCCGCCGCCATCATCGTCGACGGCAGCTTTTCAGGCACCGCCCGTGCCAGCACACCGCTCGACGGGCGGTCCGCCCCAAGCGCTGCATCGCCCTACGACGGAGCCCGCGTCTCAGGCACCTTCCGGCTCAACATCCCCACCGAACCCTGGGACGAAGGCTCGGGCGTGGCGCCGCCCTTCGGCGAGATCCGCTTCAACCTGCTGGGCGAGACCTTCTCGTTCCTGGCCGGCCCGGACTCGGTCGACTCGCCTGGAGTGATCTCCATCAGCAGCGCGCCGTTGCAGTCCGTCACCTTCCAGACCAACTACCGTCCGCGCTTCGACGGTGCTGCGCTCACGTTCGGGTCATCCGACGGCCGGCTTTTCGACCCGAACGACTTCCGAACGCTGGCGATTGACGGCAGCACCGTGTCCTGGATGGACGCATCGTTCGCGGTGTCGGCGGCGTCGCTCGCGGTGGCCGTCGACGTGGACGACTACCGCTTTGGCAGCGTCGCCGCGCCGGTGGACGAACCGCCTGCGCTGGCACTCCTCGGCCTAGGGCTCGCCGCCCTGGGGCTCGTTCGCCGAAAGGCGCGCGTCGGCGCTGGCGCGGCCGCGGGCTGATCTTCCAACGGTCGGCCCTGACCTCTGTGGCGCCGCCACACGGGCACGGCCAACCGCTGAGAAGCCGAACTCGCGCGTCAACACGGCCAGCGCGCCGTCAAACGCCGAATGCGCAAGGCTCGCGGCGGCGTGCGGCACGGTCACGTGTCCGCGTCATTGACGGGACGCCATGGCAACCGGCTGCGCGGGTGCGAGCTCCACCCGGTACAGGGTGCGTTCCAGGCAGCCAGTGGTTCCCCTCGCGCGTAGCGGCGACCGAACCTCCCTGGCTGCCCGACAACGCGGGCCCGGGGAGAGGACCGAAGGGTGCGGGGCGACGCTCACGGCCGTTCGGAACCGCCTTGAGCCGTTCACTGGCCACGGGCGCTCGCTTGGCAGTTCCCCCTGCCCTCGCGGCAACGGTTGGCGAGCCTGCTAGCCGGCCGCCGCCTCCGCGGGAACCTGGGAGAACCGCAGCGGCGTCGACGCATCCAGCACCACGGTGCGGGTCGGGAACGCGAAGCCGACTCCCATGGCGTCGAGCTCGCGCATCAGGCTGAGGTTGATCCGCTGTTGCTCGTTCATGTAGAGACCGAAGTCCGGATCCAGAACGATGTAGACGACCTCGTAGTCGAGCGAGCTCTCGCCGAACGCCTTGAGATGCGCTCGGTCGAAACGCAGTTTGCCGCTCTCCTCGACGATGCGCTTGACCAGCTCGGGGATGGCCGCTGCCTGATCGGGCGACGTGGCGTAGGTGACGCCGAATCCGAAAACGATCCGGCGCTCGCGCAAGCGCTTGTAGTTGCTGACCGTCTGCTTGAGCAGCTCAGTGTTGGACATCACCACCTGCTCGCCACCGAGCGCCCGGATGCGCGTGGTCTTCACGCCGACGGTTTCCACCGTGCCCGCCACGCTGCCGAAGACGATGAAGTCCCCGACCTCGAACGGCTTGTCGACGGCGATCGCCACCGACGCGAACAGGTCGCCCAGCAGGCTCTGGGCGGCCAGCGCCACCGCGATGCCGCCGACGCCCAGGCTCGCGATGAAGGCCGTGATGTTGACGCCCATGTTGGACAACATGGCCAGCAGCACGATGGCCCACAACAACGTTCGCACGCCCCAGGAGATCAGGGTGGTGGCCGCGCTCACCGTCTGTACGCCCGGCGTGCCATGACGTGCGGCATGCCGCCGCAGGAACACCGTCACCGTGCGGTTGGCCCACAGAGCGAGTTGCAAGGCCAAGGCCACGAACCAGAGCTGGCTGACGCGGGACGCCCAGCGGTCGGGCAGGTCCAGCATGCCCACGCCGATCAGCAGAGCCACAAGGGCGAGGAGGAAGCGGTTCGTGCCGCTCAGCACTTCGACGAACACGTCGTCGGCGTGCGTGCCGGTGTGGCTGGACACAGCCCGAAGGCGGCCCAGTGCCAGGCGCAACGCCAGGGTGAGCGCGATATAGACCACCACGGCGACGGCGAGTGCCAGCGCCATGTTCGCCATGGAGACGCCGAAGAATTCTGTGTCGGTGAACCAGTCGAGGATGTCAATGTCATTCATGCGTCAAACCCTAGCAGTAAGTGCCAGGGAGGCGCGAATGCCGCATCGCCGTCGGGGGCTTGGTTCGCCCCGTTGGACAAGCCCGTTCCTTCATGCCAGACCAAGCACATGGCGCGCGCCCGGGAGGGTGGGCCGAGCCAGGGACGCCGCGTGCCGCTCGCTGTTTCACGTCTCGCGTTTCGAAGACTGCCCTGCCCGGCCCGTGCCGCCTTGATCGACGCGGCGAGGGCACCGTGAGATGTCGATGCGCCGGTCGCCGCTCGGCTTCAGGCGTGTTGCGCCGCGCGCGCCGTCGGGCGTGTGGGTCCGGTCCGGAGCGCCGCGACCGGCCGCTCGAGTGCACGGCCCAGGTCGTCGATCTGTCGGCGGGTGCTTCGCGACAACACCTTGAGGCCGTCCATGTCGGCGATCTCGACTTCGCGGTTGTTCACCCGCAGCAGCCCCCAGTGAGACAACTCGGTGAACGAACGGCTGATCGTCTCGTGCGCGACACCGAGGTAGCTGGCGATGTCGCGGCGACTCATGCGCAGGTGAAAGCGCCGAGGCGACTGCCCCTGCTCCGCCATCTGCTGCGACAGGTGACAGAGGAAACGGGCGAGCCGCACCTCCGCTGCCACGGCCGCCATGACGTCGGCGATCTGACCGTGCCGCGCCAGGGCGTTGCTGACGGCGCGATGCACGCCTCGGCCCAGCGCCGGGCTTTGCTCGGTCAGCGAGAACAGGTCCACGATCAGGATCGCATAGACGCTTGAATCCTCCAGCGCGATGGCACCCGTGGGGTGCGCGCCGCTGTTCAACGCGTCGAACCCCAGCACCTCGGACCGTCCGACGAAGCCCAGCACCTGCTCGTAGCCGTCCTCGGCGGTGCGAAAGATCTTGAGCGTTCCGCTGCGGACGAAGTAGATCGAATCGGCAGGCAGGCCCTCGTGGAAGAGCACCTCTCCGGCCGGCACCCGCTTGACGAGCACCGGCGTGTCGGCGGCCGCCTTCATGCCGCCTGCGTCAACGCCAATGAGCGCGAGCAGGTGCGACAGGGTGCCGCGGTCGCTGCCCGGGCTGTCGCGTGCGAGGTGGACCACCATGCCACCGGGAGAGGTGGAGAAGGAAGCCTGCTGCAGGGGCGAAACGCTGTTCATGGAGAGGCTCCTGGTAGGTGGGGTAGCACGTGGGCGAGTCCTGCCAGCATGCTCGCCAAGGCCTGGTTTGCCCATCGGACCGGCGCTCGGCAAACCGGGTGGCGCGTCCGGCGGCGGTGGCGCCGCGTCCGATCGGCATTCGGAAGATTCCGAATGCCCGCGATCGCCTGGACGTCTGCCGCCGTGCCGACTGGCCAGGCCTTTCTGGCTCACGCCCCCTTGGCGCGCACCGCCTTGAGCCCGGCCAGCACCTCGTTGTCACTCACCTGGGTGAAGTCGAGGTAATGTCGGCCGACGGCCTCGAACGGTACCGGCAAGGCCAGGCACACCACCTCGTCGGCCTCCGGCGCCACAAGCCCCAGCCCCTCCGCCGAGGCCACCGGCACCGCGACCACGATGGCCGCCGGGCCGGCCAAGCGGATGCTGCGCAGTGCGGCCCGCATGGTGGTCCCCGTGGCGAGGCCGTCGTCCACGACCACGACGGTGCGACCCGCCAGCGTCGGCGCGGGTTGGTCGTCGCGGTAGATCTGCTGGCGGCGCCGGATTTCTTCTCGCTCCCGCTGCGCCACGGCCTGGATGTAGCTCGCGTCGGCACCGGTCGCTGCCCGCACCGCTTCGTCAACCACCACCTCGGCCGATTCCCCTTCGGCGACGGCAGCGAGGGCCAGTTCGCCTTGCCAAGGCGCGCCGATCTTGCGCACCAGCCAGAGGTCAAGCGGTGCCTTCAACGCCATGGCCACGGGCACCGCCACTGGAACACCCCCGCGTGGAAGTGCCACCACGGCGATCGGTGCGTGGAGCTTGCAGGCGAGGAGCCGCGCGGCCAGGGCCTGCCCGGCGGCGAGCCGGTTGCGAAACGGTGTGGTGATGCTCATCGTCGTTCCCCGGGGAGTGGTCATGCCGAAACGCCGGCCACCTCGGCACCGGCGCATCGTCCGATTCCATGGTGCGCCGTACGCCGGCGGCGCGATTGACCGGGCTCAAGCCACACGGGTCGGCCGGGCGGCCGACGTGCCGGTGGTGCGGCCCACTTGACTTGCCTACCTGGAAGCAGGTTCCAATCGGGGCATGTCGACATCGCCACCTCCCGTTCCGACCGCCGCCTCCGACGACGCGGGTTCGTCCTGCTGCAGCAAGGGATGCAGCGCTGCGCAACCCGCGGCCGCCGCGACGTCAACGCCTGCGCAGGAGGGTGCGCTCCAGCGATTTCGCATTCCCACCATGGACTGTGCAGTCGAGGAGAACGAGATCCGACGCGCCCTGGAGCCGGTGCCCGGCATTCGCGCCATCCGCTTCCAGCTGACGGAGCGCACCCTCGGACTGCGTGCAGAGCCCGCCGCACTGGCCGCCGCCTTGACGGCCATCCGCAATGCCGGCTTCCAGCCTGAGCGCCTGGACACGCCCGAGGGTGACGCGGCGTCCACGGGCGCAAGCATGCCACCCGCTGCACCTCGTGTCCCGCTCCGTCTGGTCGCCGCCCTCCTCCTCGCCCTGCTTGCCGAAGGACTGCACCTGGCGGCGCCCGAGGCGGATGGTCTGGCGGCCATCCGCCTGGCCGGCATGGCGTTGGCGGCCATCGCCGTCTGGCTCTCCGGCGTGGAAACCTACACCAAGGGCTGGGCGGCCTTGCGGCGCGGGCGACTGAACATCAGCGCACTGATGTCGGTGGCAGTCACCGGCGCGTTCGCCATCGGTGAATGGCCGGAGGCCGCGATGGTCATGGCCCTGTATGCGGTGGCAGAACTGATCGAGGCCCGCGCGGCCGACCGGGCGCGCAACGCCATCCAGGGACTGCTGGCGCTGGCACCTGGCGAGGCGATGATGAACCAGGCCGACGGCAGCTGGCGCGCGATGCCGACCGGCGAAGTGCCGATCGGCGCCTTCGTTCGCATCCGGCCTGGGGAACGTGTCCCGCTCGACGGCGTGGTGACGGCCGGACGCAGTGCGGTCGACCAGTCGCCTGTCACGGGCGAGAGCCTTCCCGTGGACAAGGCGTCCGGCGACAGCCTGTTCGCCGGCACCATCAACCAGAACGGCGAGCTGGAATGCCGGGTGACTGCCGCAGCGGCGGACAGCACCCTGTCCCGCATCATCCATGCCGTCGAGGAGGCCCAGGCCACTCGCGCGCCGACCCAGCGTGTTGTCGACCGCTTCTCGGCGGTGTACACGCCGGCGGTGTTCGTGATGGCCCTGCTGGTGGCAGCCCTCGGCCCCTGGGTTGCCGGCATCGGCTCCGGCCAGGCCGTGTACAAGGCACTCGTGCTGCTGGTGGTGGCTTGTCCGTGCGCGCTGGTCATCTCGACGCCGGTGACGATCGTCAGCGCATTGGCCGCTGCGGCTCGCCGAGGGATTCTCGTCAAGGGCGGCAGTTTCCTGGAGTCGGCCCGCACCTTGCGCGTCATGGCGCTGGACAAGACCGGCACGGTGACCGCGGGCACGCCGACGCTCGTTGAATGGCAAGTCCTGCGCGGCGGCCGCGAACGCGACGACGTGGCCCGGCTGGCGGCCAGCTTGGCCGGCCGGTCGGACCACCCGGTGTCCCAAGCCATTGCCCGGGGGTTGACGGCGGCCCCGTCTCCGGTCGAGTCGTTCACGGCACATGCCGGTCGTGGCGTGGAAGGTTCCATCGGTGCAGAGCGTTTCGTGCTTGGCAACCACCGCTTCATGGAGGAGCGCCGGCAGTGCGGTCCGGACCTCGAGGCAGCGCTGGCCGTGCATGAGGCCCAGGGCCGCACGGTCACCCTGCTCGCCGATGCCCAGGGTCCCCTCGCGTTGTTTGCCGTGGCGGACACCATCAAACCCGGTTCGCGCGCGGCGGTGGCCGAGCTTCGGGCCCTCGGCGTCACCGCGGTGATGCTGAGCGGCGACAACACCGCCACGGCACGGAGTGTTGCCCGCGAGGCGGGCATCGAGCAGGTTCGAGGCGAGCTGCTGCCGCAGGACAAGCTGGATGCCTTGCGTGATCTGCGGGCCCGCTTCGGCCCCACCGGCATGGCGGGCGACGGCATCAATGACGCCCCGGCGCTCGCCCAGGCCGACATCGGCTTCGCCATGGGCGCCGCCGGAACGGACACGGCGATGGAGGCGGCGGCCGTCGTCATCATGAACGACGACTTGCGGCGCCTGCCCGAGATGATCCGGCTGTCCCACCGCACCCATGCCCTGCTGTGGCAGAACATCGCGGTGGCGGTCGGCATCAAGGCCGTCTTCATGGTGCTGGCCCTGGCCGGCGCGGCCACGATGTGGATGGCGGTCTTCGCCGACATGGGGGCGACGCTCATCGTCGTGGCCAACGGCCTGCGCCTGCTGAAGCCGCGCACGGGGTCGAGCTGAGGCGGGGCGGGCGATGCGCCATCCAGCGCTGCCCTCATGGGAAGCTTTTCGGGATCGCGTCGCTGTTTCTCCCGGGAAGTAGACTTTCGCTTGACCTTTCCACGATGGGAAGGCTGAAGATCCGCTTCATCCTGACTCGACGCCCTTCGCCATGAACGCCTCTGCCCCACTGACCCTTCCCGTGAACGGCATGACCTGCGCGTCCTGCGTCGGTCGGGTCGAGAAGGCCTTGCGCGCCCTTCCGGGCGTGCGTGAAGCCACCGTGAACCTGGCCACCGAGCGGGCCGCGGTGCAGGCCGATGCCGGCGTGTCGCTCGAAGCGCTTGCCGCCGCCGTCCGCAAGGCGGGCTACGAGGTTCCATTGCAGGAGGCGGTGCTGTCCGTCGAGGGCATGACGTGCGCCTCCTGTGTCGGACGGGTGGAGAAGGCATTGCATGCCGTGCCCGGGGTGATGTCGGCCTCGGTGAATCTCGCCACCGAGCGGGCCACGGTCCGGTCGGCCGGACCGCTGCCCGCCGGTGCGCTGGTGGCCGCCATCGTGAAGGCGGGCTACGCCGCGCATGACCTGAGCAGTCCGGCGGCCGAAGCCGGCGTCTTGCCGCCGTCCACCGGCGGCTGGGCCGTCGTCATTGCTGCCGCCCTGACGCTGCCGCTCGTGGCGCCGATGCTGCTTCAACCCTTCGGCATCCACGCCATGCTGCCGGCCTGGCTGCAATGGCTGCTGGCCACCCCGGTGCAGTTCGTGTTCGGTTGGCGCTTCTACCGGGCCGCCTGGCATGCGGTGCGGGCCGGCACAGGCAACATGGACCTGCTGGTCGCCTTGGGCACATCCGCTGCGTACGGGCTCTCGATCTACCTGCTGTGGGCCCATCGTGATCACGGCATGCCGCATCTGTACTTCGAGGCATCGGCTGCCGTCATCACGCTCGTGCTGCTCGGCAAGTGGCTGGAGGCCCGCGCCAAGCGCCAGACGGCGGACGCCATCCGTGCGCTCAACGCGCTGCGTCCCGCGAGTGCCCGGGTACTCCGCGACGGGCTGGTCAGCGAGGTGCCCGTCGAACAGGTTGCCGTGGGCGACCTGGTGCTCGTGCGTCCCGGCGAGCGCCTGCCTGTCGACGGCGAGGTGGTCGAAGGCCGAAGCCACGTGGATGAATCCCTGATCACTGGCGAGAGCCTGCCCGTCGCCAAGCAACCGGGCGAGCGCGTGACCGGAGGCGCCATCAACGCGGAAGGCGCGCTGACGGTGCGCACCTCGGCCATCGGCACCGAGACCACGCTCGCACGCATCATCCGTCTGGTGGAGTCCGCGCAAGCGGCCAAGGCGCCGATCCAGCGCATGGTGGACCGCGTGAGCGCGATCTTCGTGCCCGTCGTGCTCGTTCTCGCGCTCCTGACCGCCGGGGGCTGGATCCTTGTCGGGGCCGGCTGGGAGCAGGCGCTGATCAATGCGGTGGCCGTGCTGGTCATCGCCTGCCCCTGTGCCCTGGGCTTGGCGACGCCGACGGCCATCATGGCGGGCACCGGGGTGGCCGCCCGCCACGGCATCCTGATCAAGGACGCGGAGGCCCTGGAAGTGGCCCACGGGGTGACCACCGTGGTGTTCGACAAGACCGGCACGCTTACCGAGGGCCGCCCTGCCCTCGTCGCCGCGCTGCCTGCACCAGACGTCACTCGGGACGAGCTGCTCTCACTGGCAGCGGCACTGCAGCGCACGAGCGAACACCCGCTGGCGCGCGCGGTGCTCGCCGCGGCCGACGCAGAGGCCATTGCCGTACCGGCCGCGGGCGACGCCAAGGCGTTGCCCGGCCGCGGGGTCGAAGCGCGCGTCGATGGACGCCTGCTGGCACTGGGGAGCACGCGGCTGATGACCGAGTCGGGCGCATCTCCCGCCACGCTGTCCGTCGATGCAGCCCGCCTCGAAGCGGAAGGCCGCACCCTCGCCTGGCTGGTTGCCCGTACCGACAACGGCCCTGCCACGCTGCTCGGCCTGCTTGCGTTTGGCGATACGGTCAAGGGCGGCGCCCGGGACGCGGTGGCGCGCCTCCAGCGTCTTGGCGTACAGACGGTGATGCTGACGGGCGACAACCTCGGCAGCGCGCAGGTGGCCGCCCGGGAACTCGGCATCGACGAGGTGCGCGCCAATGTGCTGCCCGCGGACAAGGCTGAGGCCGTCCGGGCGCTGCGTGGCGCGGGACGCGTGGTGGCGATGGTCGGGGACGGCATCAACGATGCGCCGGCGCTGGCCGCCGCGGACGTGGGCATCGCCATGTCCACCGGCACCGACGTTGCCATGGAAACCGCCGGCATCACGCTCATGCGCGGTGACCCTCGGCTCGTCGCCGATGCACTCGACATCTCGCGGCGAACGCACGCCACCTTGCGGCGCGGTCTGTTCTGGGCCTTCATCTACAACGTGGTGGGCATCCCGCTGGCCGCGCTTGGCTTCCTCAACCCGGTGATCGCCGGTGCGGCCATGGCCTTCAGCAGCGTGAGCGTGGTGGGCAACGCGCTCACCCTGCGCCGCTGGCGGCCCGGCAAGGCCGATTCGAACCAGAAAGGCGCCGCATGAACATCGGGGAAGCCGCCAAGGCCTCGGGCGTCTCGGCCAAGATGATTCGCCACTACGAGCAGGTCGGGCTGCTACCGCCCGCATCGCGCACCGAGGCCGGCTACCGCCAGTACGGCGACGCCGACGTGCACACCCTGCGCTTCATCCGTCACGGGCGCGATCTCGGATTCTCGCTGGATCAGATCGGCGAACTGGTCGGGCTGTGGCAGAACCGTCGACGCCCGAGCCGGCAGGTGAAGGCGCTGGCCGAGGCGCACATCCGCGAGCTCGACCTCAAGGCCCGCGAGTTGCTGGCCATGAAGGCGTCGCTCGAGCACCTGGTGAACTGCTGCCATGGAGACGATCGGCCGGACTGCCCCATCCTCGACGAACTGGCCGCACCGGTGGGCAAGACGTCGGGCAAGGCCAACGGCCGCGGGAAGGAGCCACCGCGCCCCGCCTGAGGCAACGCCCTGCGCACCGCAGGAGCGATGTGCAGGGCGCGTAAAAAAGCGGGGCCCCGAGGGGCCCCGCTGTCAGTACCGGCCTGGCGGCTGGGGCACCGGGATCTGCCGGCGCCCGAAGACGAGGAGAGTCACGTTGGTTCCCCCAACCGCGACAGCTTCGCCGCCTACCGGCAGCCCGTCATGTCACCACCAGGTTTCACCCTGGATGCCGATCGACGTGCCGGACTTCTTGTCACCATACACCTCGGCGGTACGCGACTTGGCCGCCACCATCGCGTTGCGCGCGGCGTCGTTCCAGATGGCGTGCGTCACGAAGAGGCGGATGGTCGGACGCGAACCCGCGGTGTTGCCTGCGGACACGGCACCGGCCAGCGTGAACTTCGTCATCGAACGGGTCGCACCCACGTCGGGATCGATGCGGTCGTGGCCGGCTTCCACCAGCATGCGGAACGGGCCGCCGAGGTAGGTGTCGGTACGGGCGCCGATGGAATACCACTTGTCGCCGCCGTTGTTGGGAGCGTCGGTGTTGCGGAACTCGGCGATGGTGTCGAAGGCCGTGGCGCCGAACTGGGTCGACTCCTGGGCCAGCACCCACAGCTTCTTCACCTCGCCGGTACGCTGGAACTTGGCGCCGACGAGCAGGTTGCCGCCGAGCACGCCGCTCTGCGTGTGGTACACGCCGAGAGACGCGCTCTTGGCGCGGTCGATCGGCTGCTGGCCGGTCAACTGGTTGTCGGACTGCGAGGACGTCGAGCCGGTGACGTACACGGCGAGTTCGCCGTTGGCGTTCGTCTTGACGTTGGTCAGGCGAACCGGGATCGTGACGCGGTTGTCGTTCACGGACGTGGTTTCCGCGTTGTTCAGGTCGCGGTAGTCACGCGGGTTCAGCATCACGGCAACGCTCAGCTTGCCGAAACCGACGTTCATGTCCTCGAGACCGGCGCCGTCGCCGTCGTTGTTCTCGATGAAGTGGTCGTTGATGCCGAGCTGCAGACGGTTGTAGAAGCGGCGGCCAGCCCACAGCTTGCCGTTGCCCAGTGCCGAGATGTTGTTGCCGTAGGTGTAGACCTGGCCGAAGCGGGCGTAGAGGTCGTCGCCGCGGCTGCTGGCGCCGCCCAGCTCATTGTCGCCCCAGGCGCGGTACACGCTGGGCATGAAGTGCACGTGCCAGTCCGCGCCTTCGAAGGTCGCGAGCTTTGCGCTGAAGCTCGGTTCGATCACGTAGTCGCACTCGTTGCCGAGACGCCATTTGGTGTCCGCGCCCGGCAGCTGGTAGCAGACTTGCGTGCCGCCACGGGCGTTGAGACCGACGCCCGCGCGCATGTAGCCGGAGAAATCGATCGGGGGGGCCGCCAGCGTGGCGGTGGTGGTACCCACGAGCCCCAGGGCCAAGATCAGACGCTTCTTTTTCACGGTTACTCCTCGTCGTATATGTAGTGAGGTTTTTTTCGCCTGCGTGGCGACTACGTCTTGCCTGCCGTGCGCATCGGAGCGTCCGTCAGGCGAAGCGGGGTGTTTCGGACTGCTCCCTCACGGGCAGGGAGCAGTGCCTCGACGTTCGTTGGTGTTGAAGGGCGTGAATCCAATCGCGTTTCAGTGCAGCGCCAGCGCTTCGCCGGATTCGCCGAAGAGCAGCACTTGAGAGCCGAGCGGCGCAAGCCCGATGTCGAGTCCGGCGCTCAGCCCGGGCTGGTTGGCCGGCACACGGACGGACACGGTGTTCGAGGTTCCGCGCAAGGTGGCGTGCACGAGCACCGAATCCCCGAGGTGTTCCAGCAGGTCGATGCGGGCAGCGAGCCCCTCCTCGACGCGCGTCACGCCAAGGTGTTCCGGGCGGATGCCGAGCATCAGCGGACCGCTGGGCGCCATCGCCAGAGCGCCGGGCACGTCCACCACGCCAGCGGGCTCGACGCGCAGCCGCACGCCCTGCCCGGCCGGCTCATGGGCCGTCACCGGGATGAAGTTCATGCGAGGCGAACCGAGGAACCCGGCCACGAAGCGATTGGCCGGACGGCTGTAGAGGTCGAGCGGCGTGCCGACCTGCTCGATGCGGCCGGCGTTGAACACCGCGATGCGGTCGCCCAGCGTCATGGCCTCGACCTGGTCGTGGGTCACGTAGATCATCGTGCTGCCGAGTTCCTTGTGGAGCTTCGACAGTTCGATGCGCATCTGCATCCGCAGCGACGCGTCCAGGTTGGACAAGGGCTCGTCGAAGAGGAACACATCGGGCTTGCGCACGATGGCACGGCCGATGGCCACGCGCTGGCGCTGGCCGCCGGACAGCGCCTTGGGCTTGCGGTCCAGCAGGTGGGTGATCTGGAGGATCTCCGCGGCACGGCCGACGGCGGCCTGGATCTCGGCCTTGCCCTGCCCTGCCAGCTTGAGCGCGAAGCCCATGTTTTCCGCGACCGTCATGTGCGGGTACAGCGCGTAGCTCTGGAACACCATCGCCACGCCGCGCTGCGCCGGCGGGACGTCGTTGATCAGCCGACCGCCGATCTGGATCTCACCGTCGGTGATGTCTTCCAGGCCGGCGATCATGCGCAGCAGCGTCGACTTGCCGCAGCCCGAGGGGCCCACGAAGACGGCGAACTCACCGTCGGCGATGTCGAGGTCGATGCCGCGGATCACATCGACCGCGCCTTCGTAGCGCTTGGTGATTCCACGCAGGGTCAAGGCGGCCATGTCAGCGTCCCTTCCGGATCAGGTCGCGGTACCAGTGGGCGCTGTCTTTCAACGTGCGCTGCTGGTCCTCGTAGTCGACGTGGACGAGGCCGAAGCGCTTGGCGTAGCCCGAGTTCCACTCGTAGTTGTCGAAGAGGCTCCAGTAGAAGTAGCCCCGAACGTCCACCCCGGCCTCCATGGCCTGCTGGAGGGCCTCCAGGTGGGTGCGGACGTACTCGATGCGCTGGGTGTCCTCGACCTTGCCGGCCACGAGGCGGTCTGCGCCGGCGTACCCGTTCTCCGTGATGTAGACCGGCGGCAGGTTGTAGTCGCGGTTCACCTTCACCAGCAGCTCGGCCAGGCCCTGGGGATAGTTCTCCCAGCCCATGTCGTTGGCGCCCATGGCGTTCGGCGCCGGCACGGGCGGCGTGGCGGCACTGGCCCAGATGCGGGTGTAGTAGTTGATGCCCAGGAAGTCCAACGGCTGCGCGATTTCATTGAAATCGTTTTCATGCATGACCGGGTAAAGGTGCAGCCCGGGTGCCGTGGGATAGCGCTTCAGGAAGATCGGGTCCATGTACCAGCGCACGAAGGAGGCGTACTGGCGTTCGGCCAGGTCGCGGTCTTCCTGGCTGTCGGTCGCGGCCGTGACCGACGACTGGTTCAGCACGATGCCCAGCGGCGCCTTCACGCCGGCAGCGCGCATCGCCTGCAACGCCTTGCCGTGCGAGAGCAGCAGGTGGTGCGCCACCTGGATGGCCAGCTGCGGGTCCTTCGCGCCCGGGGCGAACTGGCCGACGTGGTGACCGAGGTGCGCCGTGCACCACGGTTCGTTGTGGGTGCAGATCGTGGCGACGCGGTCGCCGAGACGGCGGCCCATCACGGAGGCGTACTCGGCGAACCGGTCCGCGGTGTCACGCGAGCCCCAGCCGCCCAGGTCCTGCAGCGCTTGCGGCAGGTCCCAGTGGTACAGCGTCACGTGGGGCTTGATGCCCTTCTCGAGCAGGCGGTCGACGAGGTTGTCGTAGAAGGCCAGGCCCTTGGCGTTCCAGGCGCCGTGGCCGTCCGGCTGCACCCGCGACCAGGAGATGGAGAAGCGGTACGCATCGACACCCAGGCTTGCGATCAGGTCCACGTCCTGCTCGTAGCGGTGGTAGTGGTCACAGGCGACGTCGCCGGTGTGGCCCTCGAACGTGTTGCCGGGTGCGTGCGAAAACGTGTCCCAGATCGATGGCCCGCGGCCATCTTCGGCGGCCGCACCTTCGATCTGGTAGGCACTGGTCGCAACGCCCCACGAGAAACCGGGGGGAAACTTCAAATCGCTCACGCGTGGACTCCTGGAAAGAGAGAATTCGGTTGAAAGGATCAGGCCTTCACGGCCCCGGCCGTCAGGCCTTCGATGAGTCGGCGCGAGGCCATCACGAACATCACGAGGAGCGGCAGCACCGCGATGGATGAACCCGCGCAGATGGCACCCCATGGCGTCTGTCCGGTACCTTGCAGCGAGCGCAGCGCCAGCGGCACGGTGAACATCTCCATGTCGCGCATCACGATCAGCGGGCCCATGAAGTTGTTCCACGACCCGATGAAGGTCACCAGACCGAGCGTGCCCATGGCGGGGCCGATGAGGGGCAGCACGATGCGCACGAAGATGCCGAACTCGCCGCAGCCGTCGATGCGCGCCGCATCGACCAGATCGCGCGGGATGGCCGAGCTGATGTACTGGCGCATCATGAAGACGCCCAGCGCCGTGCAGGCGGCCGGCACGATGAGCGCCTTGGGCTCGTTCATCCAGCCGAGCCAGCTCATCACGATGACGGTGGGGATCATGCCCACGAAGGCCGGCAGCAGCATGGTTCCCATCACGAACAGGAACAGCGGGTTCTTGTACTTGAAGTCGAACATCGCGAAGGCGTATCCGGCCAGCGAGCACAGCAGCAGGTTCGCCACGGTCACGGCCACGGCCACGTACAGGCTCCAGCCGAGGTTGTGCCAGAAGTACGGCAGCTTCGAGACCAGCATTTGCACGTTGGCCAGGAACTGGTCACCGAACCACAGCGGCGGCGGCAGCGAGAGGATCTCGCGGTCCGAGTGCGTGGCGAACACGAACATGAAATAGAACGGGGCGAGCATGATCAATGCGCCACCGAGGACGATGCCGTAGGCCAGGGTATTGGCCGCGACGGATGAATTGCGGAACGTGCTCATCTCAGATCTTCGCCTCGCGGTTGCCGAGGAATCGGTTGTTGGCCCAGGTCACCCCGCCGATGATCAGGAACAGCAGCCAGGCAATGGCCGAGGCGGTGCCGAAGTCCCCGTCGACGAAGGCCGTGGCGTACATGTGCATCGCAGCGGTCTTGCCGGCCTGGTCGATGCCGCCGGTGCCACCGGTGAGGATGAACGGCTCCTCGAACAGCTGCAGGTTGCCGATGATGGTGAGCGTGACGGCGAAGAAGATCATGGGACGCAGCAGCGGCAGGCAGACGTGCCGGAACTGCTGCCAGGGCTTGGCGCCATCCATGGTGGCGGCCTCGAACAGGTCCTTCGGGATGGTCTGCATGGCCGAGAGGTACAGCACGGCGTTCCAGCCGACGTACCGCCAGAACACCACGAAGGAGATCATCCATTTGGTGTACTCGGGTTGGGCCCAGTCGATCTTCTCCGACGGGAAGATCCAGCCCAGCACCGGAACGTCCGCCATGGCGCTGAAAGTCGCGTTGACGACGCCGAAGTCGCGCGAGAAGAGCGACGAGAAGACCAGCGAGATGGCCACCGTCGAAGTGATGAATGGCAGGAAGTAGGCTCCCACCACGGCGTTGCGCCAGCGCCCGAAGGCGGTGTGCAGGAAGAAGGCCAGTGGCAGCGCCACCAGGTGTTGCGGCAGGCCCGAGACGAGCGCCAGCCAGACGGTGTTGAAGAGCGAGGTGTGGAACCAGTCATCGTTGGTGATGACGTAGATGTAGTTCTCCAACCCCACCCAGTTCATCGCCGAGAGCCCGGCGGCCGGGTCCCAGCGATGAAAGGAAAGGTAGACCGAGAACAGCAGCGGGAACAGGCCGAAGATGATGAACAGCACGAAGAACGGGCTGATGAACACATAGGGCGCCACATCCCGGAAATGCAGCGGTTTGCGCTTGCGTCGGATGGGTGCCGAAGGGACGCTTGTGGGCGCCTCGATCGGCTTTGATTCGGCCATGGCCTGCATGATGAAGAACTCGGTCTAGGTCAGAAGAAGATCCCGCGGCGGAGACGGTCGATCAGCGGCGCACGCGGCGCTTGATCTGCGACTGGGCATCGGCCAGGGCCTTCTTGATGTCCTTGTTCTGCTCCAGCACCTTGTCGAGCTCGGCGTTCACCACGCTCTCGGCCACCGGATCGAACTTGTCGATCACCGTCGCGGGGATTTTCTCAGCGGCGGTGCGCCAGGCCTGGCGGGCCTTCTGGCCACCGAGGTACTCCATCGGCTCGTCGATGAACGGGTCCTTCTGGGCTTCCAGCAACACGGGGAACGAGTCCTGGCCCTTCAGCGAGGCCAGCTGCATTTCCTTGTTGAAGGTCAGGAACTGAATGAAGTCCCAGGCGGCCTGCTTGTTCTTGCCTTGCTTCGGGATGGCATAGAACGAGCCGCCCCAGAAACCGTAGGCGCCGTTCGGCAGCTGGGCCGAGCGCCACTTGCCCTTGGACTCGGGAGCCAGCCAGTTGTTGAGGTGGCCAGCCAGCCAGCCGCCCATCATCTGCGTGGCGATCTTGTCGCGCTTGAACGACTCGCTCCACTCGTTGGACCAAGCCACGATCTTGCCGTCGATGCCGGCGGTGCGTGCGGCCTTCGCCAGCTGGAAGGCCTTCTCGAAGCGCGGCGTGCTGACGAGCGAGTTGCCCTTCTTGTCGAAGTAGATGCCGTCACCGTCCTTCAGGCCCGAGCGGATGTAGATGTCCTTGATGTCCAGGGCATTGGCCAGCATGTAGGCGCCGGTGGCCGCCTTCACCTTCTTGCCGGACTCGATGTACGACTCCCAGCTCTTGGTCATGTCGGCTTCCGTGACGCCGGCCTTGTCCAGGAGGTCCTTGCGGTAGAAGAGCGCGCCGGGGCCGATGTCGACCGGCAGTGCGGCGAGTGCGCCGGCGCTGTTGGTGGACTGGTTGACCGCGAACTTGGCCAGCTTGTCGCGCTGGGCCAGCGCGTTGTAGGGCGGCTTGCTCAGGTCTTCGAGACCACCCGACTCGGCGAACTTGCCGATGAAGCCGTTGTCGATCGCCATCACGTCCGGCACGTTGGAGCCGGTCGCGAGGATCGTCGTCATCGCGGTGTGGTGGTCGGGGTAGGCGAGGCTCGTGAGCTTGATCTCGACTTCGGGGTGCAGCTTCTTGTAGAGCGGGATGGCCGACTTGATGCCGCGATCCAGGTCAGGGAACGAAGAGACGTTCAGGGTGATGGTCGGCTTGGTCTCCTGCGCGTGCGCGCCGAAGGCCGCCACGATGGCGGCAGCGAGAAAAAGGGGTTTCGACAGACTGTTCATGGGGCGTCTCTTCCGTGCCAGAGGGCGTTGGGTTGATGCTGGACTGCTTTGTCGGGCCACCGAGATCGGCGACTTCGTGAAATCGTTTTCAGAACGGGCGGATTTCAACCCGAGGTCACGAAACAGTCAACAGGCATTCCCCGATATCGCGTCTAACCTAGGGAAACCACCGATCCTACGCAGACTCGGAGTACCAGAAACGTGGCAATCGGTTCTCAGGGTTTACCTGAAATCGTTATCATGGCAACCATCCGCACACCGGTGCACCTCTACTTCCGCGCGCCAACACCGTGAAACGATCCACTCCCCCTGAAGTCGCTCCCGCCGCCGTCACCCTGCTCGACGTCGCCAAGGAGGCAGGCGTTTCACCCAGTACCGTCTCCCGCATCCTCAACGGCACGGCTCGGGTGGACGCCACCAAGCGGTCGGCGGTCGAGAAGGCCATCAAGAAGCTCCAGTTCAAGCCCAACCTGTTCGCGCGCAGTCTGAAGACGGGCACCACCATGACGGTGGGCATCCTGGCGCAGGACATCGAAAGTCCGTTCTATACGCGGGCGATGCGAGGTGTCGAGCAAGGTCTGGCCGGCAGCGGCTACGCCCCGATCATCGTCAGCGGCCACTGGAACGCGCATGAAGAAGCGGAGCGCATCCGGCTGCTGCAGGCGCGCCGGATCGACGGCCTGGTCATCCTCACCGGTCACCTGCCTGACGAGCAGATCATCGAGTTCGCGCGCCAGCAACCCATCGTCGTCACGGGCCGGCACCTCGAGGGCCCGAGCATCCGTTGTCACACCATCGACCATGAGACGGGCGGCTACCTGGCCACCCGGCACCTGATCGGTCTCGGGCATCGGCGCATCGCCCACATCGCGGGCCCGCTGGACCATGTGGATGCGATCGAACGGCACAGCGGCTATGTCCGCGCCCACCAGGAGGCCGGCTTGGTCATCGACCCTGAACTGGTCGTCCAGGGCGACTTCATGGAAAGCGGCGGCCTGATGGCGATGAACCGGCTGCTCGACAGCGGGCACGCCTTCACCGCGGTGTTCGCGGCAAACGATCAGTCCGCCTTCGGCGCCCGCGTGGCGATGTACCGCCGCGGCATCCGCGTGCCCGACGACGTGTCGCTCGTCGGCTTCGACGATCTTCCCGTTGCCGCCTACCAGACGCCCCCGCTCACCACGGTGCGGCAGCCGATCTACGAGGTCGGACTCTTCGCGGCGCAGTCGCTGCTCAACATGCTGGGACACCCGACGCCCGTCGTGGAACTCCCGCCGCTGTCGCTCACCGTCCGCGAGACCACCCGCCGGATGTGAGACCCCGCTGGCCCGGGCAGGGCTTGGACTTGCTCGAGCGGCCGTGACGTTCTGGCGAACGGGGAATCCGCTCCTTCCGGCCCCGAGCCGAGGTGCAACCGTGGAACTGACCTTGCGCGCAAGCAGCGCTGGGTGCCGCAAGCCCCAGGCTCAGCCGAACGGCCCCTTGCGCAGCTGGTCCAGCGCATCGGCCACCAGTTCCAGCCGAAGCAGCGGGCTCTCCTGTTCCAGCAGACGCTGCTTGACAGCATTGGGCAGGGGCAGCAGGTCGCACCAGCGATTGGCCACCCAACCACAGTCGTCGAACTGCCACGGGCCCTGCACCGGCAGTTCCTCGTCGGCCAAGCCCTGTTCCCGCAAGTCGTCGACCACCCGGGCGAGCGCGAGGCCGATCGGCTCCAGGTCCGCCGGCAACGGAAGCGGCTGGTCGTCGGGAAGCAACGTGGCCTCGCCGACCCAGAGCCCGTGGGGCAGGCAGAGGGGCCGTTCGATGCGGAAGCGCTGCTGGCCGGTGCACCGGATCTGCAGCAGGCCGGGCCGTGGTCGTTCGAGAAAGTCGATGCGGGCCAGGGTCCCGATCGGGTGAAAGGCCTCCGAGCCGAAGGCCGCCGGGTCGGCGGCTCGCACCTCTTCGCCTTCGGTCAGGCACACCACGCCGAAGGGCGTGCCCTCGCGGTGGGCCCGGCCGATCATGTCGAGATAGCGCACCTCGAAGATCTGTAGAGGCAGCCGCCCTCCTGGGAAAAGCACGGTGCGCAAGGGGAACAAAGGCAGTCGCGTGTCACGGTCCATGCCGAATTGTCGTCCGGATGCCACGAAAACCGGGGCTTCCCCTTACGGATCGTGACACGCCGACAGGGCCGGCAATGATGTAATTGCGACTCCTCGTCAGTTCCAGAGTACGCGCGACATGCCTGTCATCGCCGTCGTCAATCGCAAGGGTGGTAGCGGCAAGAGCACGCTGGCCACGCATTTGGCTGCCTATTGCGCGAACAACGGCATCCTGGCGATGCTCGGTGACGTCGACCGCCAGCAGTCCACGCAAACCTGGCTGCGCCTCCGCGCCGGGCAGACGCTGCCCCGAAGCGCACCCATCCTCGGTTGGGCCGTCGACCCGCGCAATGTGATGCGCTCCCCGCCCGGAACCACCCACGTCATCCTCGACACCCCGGGCGGCCTGCGCGGCTTCGACCTGGCCCGCGTCGTCGGCTATGCCGACGTCATCCTGATGCCGGTCTGCAACTCGGTCTTCGACCGCGAGTCTGCCGCCGACTGCTTCGCCGAATTGCAGACCCTGCCGCGCGTGGCCTCGGGCCGCTGCAAGGTCGCCGCGATTGGCATGCGACTCGACGCCCGCACCAAGGCCGCCGACACCATGCGTGCCTGGGCCGACGGTCACGCCCTGCCCTATCTCGGCGCGCTCCGCGAAACCCAGGCCTATGTCCGCAGCGTCGAACAAGGCCTGACCCTGTTCGACATGCCGGCGTCCAAGGTCGAGAGCGACCTGGCGCAGTGGGCGCCCATCCTCGAATGGCTGACGCCCTTCCTGCACCGCCAGGCACAGGAAACCGCGTCCGTCGAACCTCGCGCGAAAGTTCGCCCGGTCGTGCGGCCTGCGGCCCCGGCCGAGCGACCGGCTGCCCCGGACCGACCCGACACCACCCCGCAAGGCATCGCACAGGCCGCCAGGCGCAGCCTGCCTTTGCCGCCCAACCTCGGGGAACTCAGCCAGGGCGGAGGCCTGCGGCAACGGCTCGGCCGGCTGTTCGGCTCACTGCATGGCCGCATGAGCGCCGGGACCGCAAGCACGTCCTGACACATCCCCGTCGCAGAGAAAGGCCCGGGCTGCCCTACACTGCCCGCTCCTTGAAGACCGGTCCGGGCCAGGGCCACGCGTCACGTTGACCACCCTTCCCACATCGCGCAGGCTCCTCCGCTCTCTTGCACCCTTGGCGCTGCTGTGGGCTGGAACCGCCGCAGCCTCCACCCCCGAGTACGCCGACCTTTCGCTCGAACAACTGTCCGAGGTGACGGTCAGTTCGGTGTCGCGGCGGGCCGAGCGCCTGGATGCCGTGCCGGCCGCCGTGTTCGTCATCCAGGCCGAGGACATCCGCCGCTCCGGTGCAACCTCCCTTCCCGGGGCGATGCGGCTCGCGCCGCAACTCATCGTCGCCCGCGCCGACGCGAACCAGTACGCCATCAGCGCGCGCGGGTTCAACAACGTGCTGGCCAACAAGCTGCTCGTCCTCATCGACGGGCGGCCTGTCTACAGCCCGCTGTTCTCCGGCGTGTTCTGGGAAGCCCAGGACATCCTGCTCGAGGACATCGAGCGCATCGAGGTCGTCACCGGACCGAGCACCGCCATGTGGGGCACGAATGCGGTGAACGGCCTCATCCACGTCATCACCAAGTCGGCGGTGGCGACGCAGGGTGTTTCGGCCGAGGCGCATGCAGGTTCCACCGAACGAGGCGCAGCGCTGCGTTTCGGGGGCGAGGCCGGCGACGATGCCCACTACCGCGTCTCCGTACGTGCGCATGACCGATCGAACACCGAGCAGGCCGACGGTACGGCCCTCCGTGACGGAGCGGACGGCGTCCAGGCCACCTTTCGGGGCGACTGGTCCCGCGGTGACGACGCCTTGCAGTTTCAAGCCGCGCTGTATGAATCGACCATCGACCAGGCACCGGTGGCCCGCGAGGTGTCGGGCGGCCACCTGAGGGGGCAGTGGGCCCGCGGACACGACGACGGGCGCGCCACGCTGGTCCAGGTCTATGCCGAGCAGACCGAGCGCCGCCAGGCGGGCGGCTTCGGCGAAAGCCGCAACACGGCCGACCTCGTGGCGCAGCATGAGTTCGAGCCGGCGTCCGGGCAGCACAGCGTGGTGGGCCTCGGGTATCGGCACAGCCGCGGGCGGGTCGACAACACGCCGTCCATTGCCTTCGAGCCGGCCTTGCAGGATGCCGCATGGTCCCGCGTCTTCGCCCAGAACCAGTCGGTTCTGTTGCCAGGCCTCGAGCTGACGCTGGCGGGCAATGTCGAGCGCAATCCCTACACGGGGACCGAATTCCTGCCCAGCCTGCGCATCGCCTGGCAGACGGGGTACCAGCACCTGGCGTGGGCGTCGCTTTCGCGCGCCGTCCGTGCGCCCTCGCGCATTGACCGCGACCTGTACCAGCCGGACCAGGCACCCGGTGGCTTGGCGGGTGGCCCCGATTTCCAGTCCGAGGTGGCCAACGTGGGCGAACTCGGGTTGCGCGGTCAACCGCACCCGAGGCTGTCGTACGCCGCAACGCTGTTCCATCACGAACACAAGGGCCTGCGCAGCGCCACCGCGACGCCGGTCGGGCTGCAATGGCAGAACCACCTCGAGGGCTACACCCGCGGGCTCGAGATGTCGGGCAGCTGGCGCGTGGCCGACAGCTGGAAGCTCGCGGCCGGGGGCGTGTGGCTGCGCACCCGCCTGCATGCATCCCCCGGCACCGTCGATGCCGGCGGACGCCGGTCGCTCGGCAACGACCCGGACAGCGTCTGGTCGCTCCGCTCCGCGTGGGACATCACCGCCTGGCTTCGCTGGGATGTGAACATCCGGCATGTCGACGCCTTGCCCGACCCGGCGGTTCCCGCCTACACCGCGGTCGACTCGCGCCTGGCGTGGCAGTACGCGCCGGACCTCGAGGTGTCGGTGACGGTGCTCAATGCCTTCGACCCCTCGCACGCCGAATGGGGTGCAAGCCCCGGCCGGGCGGAATTCCAGCGGTCGGCCGCCCTGCAACTTCGATGGCGGCTGTAGTGCGGTGGCGTCGGCGCTCCCTCGAGGCCTGCTCGACCGGCGGGCGGCGTGCGGCGCTGCGCGCGCTGGCCTGTGCCCTGCCCCTGGCCGCCTTCGCCGGTCGGGCCGACGCCGGCACGGCGCAGGTCGAGACCGCCGTCAAGGCGGCCTACCTCTACCGACTCCTCTCGTACGTGGACTGGCCGCCCGCGGTGCTGGAAGGTGGCGGGCCGTTCGGCATCGGCGTGGCACACGCCGACGACGTGCTCGAGGAACTGCAGCGCGTGCTGCCGGGCCGCACCGTGCACGGCCGCCCCGTCCTGGTCCGTCGCCTCACCGAAGGTGACGCCCTCGACGGCCTGCATGTCGTGCTGGTCGGCGGCTCAGTGCGGCGTGCCGCCGGCTGGATGCGCGAGCTCCGGGAGCGGCCCATGCTGCTCACGGTCACCGACGCCCCGCGGGGCCTGGAGACCGGCAGCGTGCTTAACTTCGTCGAGACCCAGGGCAAGGTCCGCTTCGAGGCGTCCCTCGGGGCCGCCGAGAAGGCGGGACTCAAGCTCAGCTCCCGGCTGCTGGCCGTCGCCGTGCGCGTGGAGACCAAGGAATGATGCGCCGCCGCCCCTCCCCCCTTCGCCGCAAAATCATGCTGGTCGTGCTGTCGACCACCCTCGGCGCCCTGCTGATGAGCGGCGCCATCGTGCTGTTGTACGAGCTGCATTCCTACCGGCAGGCCTGGGTCGCCGACCTCACCAGCCAGGCCGAACTCGTGGCGCGCGCGAGCGCCACCGCGCTCTCGTTCGACGATCCCAAGGCCGCGGCCGAGAACCTCTCGATGCTGCGCCTGCGGCCCCAGGTGCGCGCCGCCGCGGTCTACACCGCAGACGGCCGCGTGTTCGCCCGTTATCCGGCCGACCCGCCGCCCGGCAGCATTCCCGATGAAGCCGGCAGCCCCGGCGCCACCTTCGAGGGCGACGACCTCTCGGTCTTCCAGCGCGTCGCCCACGACGGCGATGTCGTCGGCTTCGTCTACCTCAACGCCCGGCACGACATCGTCGACCGGCTCATGGGGTACGGCCTCATCCTCGCCCTGGTCACGGCGGTGAGCCTGGCCCTCTCGGCACTCATCTTCAGCCGCCTGCAGCACCGGGTCACGCGCCCCATCCTCGCCGTCTCACGCGCGGCGCGCGACGTCATCAGCCGGCAGGACTACTCCCTGCGCGTGCAGCGCACGACGGACGACGAGGTGGGCGACCTGGTCGACGCCTTCAACGACATGGTCGCCGAGGTCGGGCGCCGCACCGAGGCCCTGGAGCGCTCCAACAACGACCTCTCCGTCGAGATGCTGGAGCGCCAGCGGGCCGAGGACGCCCTGCGCGCCGCCGACCGGCGCAAGGACGAGTTCCTGGCCACCCTTGCCCACGAGCTGCGCAACCCGCTCGCCCCCCTGTCCAACGGCCTGGAGCTGCTCAAGCGCCACGACCTGGCCTCGGCCGTCGGCCTGCGCACCCGCGAGATCATGGAGCGCCAGCTGCGCCAGATGGTGCGGCTGATCGACGACCTGCTCGAACTGTCCCGCATCACCACCGGCAAGCTGTCCCTGCGCCGTGAAGCGCTCGACCTGCGCCAGCTGCTGCACACCGAGCTCGACGCCATCACGCCCACCATGAGCGCGCGCGGCCACGGCCTGTCCGTCACCATCCCGGACCAGCCGCTGTGGGTGCACGGCGACGCCACGCGCCTGGCCCAGGTCTTCGCCAACCTGCTCAACAACGCCGCCAAGTACACCGACCCGGGCGGCCTCATCGACGTCGACGTCCGCACCGCCGGCACCCGCGTGATGGTCGACATCAGCGACAACGGCATCGGCATCGCCCCCGCCATGCAGGAAGCCATCTTCGAGATGTTCATGCAGGTCGACCGCTCGCTGGAGCGCGGCCGGGCCGGCCTCGGCCTCGGCCTCACCCTGGCCAAGCAGCTGATCGACCTGCACGGCGGCGACATCAAGGTGTTCAGCCCCGGCCTCGGGCTCGGCTCCCGCTTCACCGTCACCCTCCCGCTGACCGAGCCGCCCGCCGGCACGATGCCGAGCCCGCAAGGCGCCGACGCCACGGCACCCGCGGCCGCCGAACTGCCCCCGCTCGACATCCTGGTGGCCGACGACAACGTCGACTTTGCCGAGAGCCTCACCGAGCTGCTGCGCGCACAAGGCCACCAGGTGCGCGTGGTGCACGACGGTTGGTCCGCCCTCAACGAGGCCATCGCCTCGCCGCCCCAGGTCGCCTTCTTCGACATCGGCATGCCCGGCCTCAACGGCTACGACCTCGCCGAGCGCCTGCGCCGCCACAACGCCGGCCGCAACATCCGCATGATCGCCATCACCGGCTGGGGCCAGGCCGCCGACCGCGAGCGCGCCCGCCAAGCCGGCTTCGACCATCACCTCACCAAGCCGGTCTCGCTGGAGCAGGTGCTGGGGGCGTTGAGCTGACAAGAGGTGCCGACGCGCCGCTCGCGCTGAGCCGAGCCGAGCCGCGGAGATCGGCGTGCGGCGCTCCACGGCACGCCACGGATCGGCCGGCCGAGCGCCCCCCGACAAGTGCAGAAGACGCTCACATCGCGAGGCAGCGGCCCTCCGGTGATCGATCAACCGTGAGGAAGATCTCCATTTCGCTACGTGTTGATGCGGTGCATACCCGCGGCTACCTCGAAGCACGTCGGGTTTCCGTCACAATGCGGCAGCCCGCGAGTGGCGGGCGCAACCGATAGAACGAGAGAATGAACAAAACCGAACTGATCGAGCACCTGGCCTCCAAGCACGAGCTGACCAAGGCCGAAGCCGGCCGCATCCTGGAAACCCTGCTCGACGCGGTCGTCACCAACGTCAAGAAGGGCAACGCCGTCACGCTGCCCGGCTTCGGCTCCTTCAAGCAGCACGCCCGCGCCGCCCGCAACGGCGTGAACCCCAGCACCGGCGCCAAGATCAAGATCGCCGCCGCCAAGCTGCCGAAGTTCACCCCGGGCGCCGGCTTCAAGGCCGCCGTCGACCCGAAGGCTGCCGCACGCAAGGCTGCGAAGGTTGCTGCTGCGCCGAAGAAAGCTGCTGCGCCGGCCAAGAAGGCCAAGGGCAAGAAGGGCTGATTGAGTGCCTCGCCCGGGAGGGCGAGAAGTGGGGGTTACGCGCTCAGTTGGACTGGGCGCGTCTAGTGCCCGGTCGTGTAGAACTGGGCTCTTAAACTCGGCACGATGTTCGGCTGCGTATGCTCCTGAACGCTAAGCAATCCTCGCTCTGGCGGTATCTCGGCGACTGCTGGTCAATGATCTATCTCATGGGACCACCAGTTTCCAATTGACTGCAGACTGAACTTTCCTCAATCCAGCAGTAGCCGCAAATCCGCGCTAGGCGCAGGCGGTCGCGCGCGAAGTCGTTAACCGGTTTTGACTCGTATACCGCTCCTCCGGAGCGTAAACTCGTGTGCGGATTGAATTGAGATCAATCGTCAAGTCGCGTTTCGCAAGTTACTGGATTGGCTGGCTTTGGCCCAGTAGTTGTATTAGGCACCATCGCACTCTCCGCGTCTAGCCGGACCGATTTGTCCGACATAGAGCCAATCGCATAGTGATATACCGAATAGTGCACTTGTGAATGTAACCTGATCACATCAAAGCAGCGGACGAGCAGCCCAGTCGGCCATCGGAAGTCTGCCTCTGTCGGCAACCCAACTTGGGACACGCCAATCCCGTCGCGATCCGCTGACGCTGATATGGCTGCGTAGTCCTTTGCAGCAAATGAATAGTAAGTGTGCGGCGGCACCTCATATTCAATTGAATCTTGGTGCGCAGCGACCGGGTAATCCCCAATGATACCAATTACGTCGTGCTCAGGCGATCCGCCAATATGTTGCAACCGAATTCGAACCGTAGCATCTGACCCGTTATAGAATGGCCCGTATCGGACAAAGTAATTTAGCGGAGTTTGCGATGCGAGCGGCACCTGCCTCAGGAGCGAGGAATAACCTTGAGCGGGCGCCAAAAGTACGCCGCCCGACCCTCTCTGCCTCCCGTTGGTGACCGAGTCTCCCGTCGGGTCAAGTGCAAAAGACTCGACGCAAAAACACCCAGCACTCAATAGGGCAGCAACAGTTTTAATATTCATGATTCTGGATAATAGCAATACACGAAGGCGACGATATTTGCGGGAAGGATTGTCTTATCGGAAGACCGCTCAACGTACAGTTCCCATTCGTCACCTACATCGAGTGCGAAGCGATTGACGCCGGACACCGTATTTGCCCCTTGAACGGCCGGATTTTCGTTATTTGGAACGATTATCACGAGGGGCTCCACCTGTTTCGTTCCTGCTTCAGCGCAATCCGGCTTCGCCAAACGCACAGGGGCATCTGTGAACTGGATCGCTCTAGTACCCGCCAAACTAAAGCTGGAAAGAAGGGGAGCAGTTTTCGTATATACACCACTTCGGCAGATGAGTGCTGCCCCGTCCGATTGATCGGTGGCAAACACC
Organism: Rhizobacter sp. LjRoot28; assembly: GCF_964253025.1. Lineage (NCBI taxonomy): Bacteria > Pseudomonadati > Pseudomonadota > Betaproteobacteria > Burkholderiales > Sphaerotilaceae > Rhizobacter > Rhizobacter sp. LjRoot28. The sequence goes on along the minus strand of NZ_CAXUQC020000001.1, from coordinate 1,849,573 downwards.
CCTGGCTTGGCGCACGAGGCGCCCGCCTTCCCCCACCGCTGTGCAACGGTCCAGCGCGACTCTATGCAAATGGCGAGGGACTGATCGACCGTCACTGCCATGCGTCCAGTTCCTCCAGCCGCGGTAGTGGTTTCGCACCCGGCGCCTTCTTCAACGGCGTTTTCAAATGCCATGTCCCCCACGGTCAGCGTGCGCTTTATGCTTCCTCCGCCTGCGGACAATGTCATAAGATCACCATCTGGGCCGCGCACGCTCAGTCCGTTGGTTGGTAGGCGAATGCTGTTCGGATGATCCACGGAAAATAAACTGACCGCGCCAGCATAGACACCACCATCTGCGCGTACCTCGCCTGTCGTGGCGACTTCGCTCGAGCTCACATGAGTGGCATTGCCGCCGCCATCCGCAAACGTAGCGCTGGATGCGGCTAAAGCTCCAGCGCAGGTGATGCTCAGCCGACCATCTGGACGAAGGACCACGCATGGCTGACCATCAGTGCCTCGGACAGTCACATCACCACCGACGGAAACGCCCTGAGCGACCGAAACTCCACCGCCGATCTGAAGACTACCTGCTGCTGTGAGATCGCCACGCAGCGATGGATCTCTCAGATCGCCCATCCGGACGAACTGATTGAAACCAGCGCTCTCGGTGCCAATCCTTAAAGCCACAATCCCTGCTGGTTGTCCCGGAACCGGATTCGGAAGCGTCCACGCGTTATTGAAGCCGGTGATCATTCCTGGGCGTGTCGCCAGAGAAATTCCTCCGTCTGCACCGGTTCTGGTCAGGATGGGGCCGATCGTCACGCCGTCGACTGGGGTACCGCGCCCCTCGTCAAGGAATGGGCGCATGACGACGACGTGGGCTTCGACGTCACAGTTGACCGCGGCGCATCCCGGCGGAACGGTTCGCAGCGAGAGACTGTAGGGCCCGTCGTTCAACGCCGATCGTTCTGCATTCCAACCCGCAGGGAGGTAGCCCATGTCTCGGAGTTGGGCGACGGTCGGGCGCCAGACGCGATGACCCGATTCGTCGCTGACGGGAACAGAGACGGTCCCCTTGCTCATGGGCAGTCCTTGCTGCAGCGCGTTGAAGTGCTCGTACATCGCGCCTTGCAGGCCGTTGCGCAGCTTCTCAAGAACGGTTGCTTCGGCGACACCTGCTGCCCGCTTCATTTCCACACGGCGACTCTGCAAGATGGTCGCCGCGATGAGACCCATGATCACGAGGGCCAGCAACGCGAACAGCATGGCGTTCCCCCGCTGCGACGACGATGGTCGCCAGCCTCCGCGCACGCTCATGTTCATGTGCGACCGACGACCCACGTGATGTCGGCTGCAGCAGCCGTGGAGCAACCCGTGTTGAGCGCGGCCAAGTCAACGATGCCGTTCTCGGGCTTGACCACCGTCGCGCCAATGAGGATCTGTCGCGCAAGCCCTTGGGTGCCATTGATCACGCTGGTGCAGATGGCTCGCGGCACGTTCGGATACACCAACTCAGCGGTGCCCGAACCGGCTGGCGCACGCTCGCGCATCTCGATCGCCCCGCCAAACTTGTTGCGGGCCGCTGCTTGCGAAGTTTGGAGGCTCTCTGGAATCACCCGTGAGCCCACTGCGATGCCCGTGGTGAGACCCGCATAGGAGTACTGCCCGTAGTTCTGCTTCACGTTGCCGATGATGGTATTCACCTCAGCCACGGTCGCCTGAACGGACGCAGCTCGGTCCGCGTCCTGGTACTGAGTGACGCCGACGGCAACGACGATGCCGCCGATCACCATGGACAATAGTGTGAACAGGACCGCGTTGCCGCGTTGACGGCACTGCATCCGGGGAATGATGACGGAACGGGACATTGGTTGCTCTCCTCGTGGTTGTCGTGGGCACTAACGTGGCCGCCTGAGTGCGTCTGCCTCATGGGACTGCTTCAGCTCCATCAAGGTGGCGGGCTCCATGAGCGATGAGAATTTGCCCGGAACCGTCAGCGTCGCCAATCCCATGAACGTGCACAGCAAGAGCAGCAGTCCGACCAACGCGACATTTGCTGCAAGCGCTGCACGACGAACGCCTTCGAGTACCCGATCCCCTTCCCGGGTCCCCAGTTCGACCAGCACGTCCGAGAAGTTGGCGGCCGTCCTTTGAAGCGTGGTCGCTCGCGCCAGCATGTAGGGCGACAAGATTCCCCGACCGAAAGCCTCTAGGGTGCTGGTTGGGTTCTCGTCCAACGCGCGCAGAACGCGGCTCAGATGCCATCGCATCCAAAGTGACGAACGCTGCGCGATGTCCTCCAGCGAGCCACGGAGCGTTCCGCCGTTCGACAACAGCATGGCCATCGCGGTGAACAGCATTCCGGATTGAAAGTCTCGGTAGAGCCCGTAGACCGGCCAGCCTTCGACGACGAGACGCAACGGCCCCCTCCACCTTGGCAAGGATGCGAGTGCAGCTGCAATGACGCCGACGAACAGCGCCATGAGGAAAGGTCCGTAGGCCTCGCTTGCCTGCGCCACATCACGCGCCCAGCCATTGGTGCCCCGCCAAAGCTCTTCCTTGACGTAGATCGGCGTACTACGGTCGATGGTGAGAATTACGTCGCTCAGCACGCTGATCAGGACATAGCAGAGCGGGAGCATCAGCAATGGCAGCACTGAATGGGCCAGCACCACGGCTCGCATCGCAGACTGCTTCTCAACGGCGACGGCAAGCGCGCTCAGTGCGGCGGCCTTGTCGTCTGCTCGATCGACGCCGGTCAGCATCATGGCGTCGCCCCGCGGGACGACCCCATCCAGCAGGTGGCTCAGCTGTCCGGCGTGGCCGCCCAGCTGGTAGGTGGCCAGCATGCCGCGCAGGGCGGCCGCCCGAGCCCGTTGCCGTGTGCGACCGGAGATCCTGATCTCGCCCTCGAAGAAGGAAATCATCGCTTCGTTGCGCCGGAACATGTCGGCTAGGTCGCGATAGAACTCGGCCCGTTGGAACCGGAAGAGCCATATCCACGCTCTTCTGCTCGCGTGGCGCCGCATCATTCGCTCCTCCCTCTTGCAGGAAGCACTTCGAAGCGTTCGAACGAGTCGAACTCTTCGCAGTTTCGGACGTCAACTTCACCTTGAAGTGCTTTCCACAGCGTGTGCTCAAACACGGTTTTTCCGGTCATGTCCGGGCTCATGAAGTCCCCGTCCGACGCGGATCGGAAATGAAGCACGGCCGCATCGTCTTCGTTGTTGCGGACGAGTCGAAGCCAAGCCCGATCCGGGCGCAGCATCTCCGCCACGATCGTCTTGCCCTTGATGCCACGCCACTGGCAATGCGAACAACCGCCTCGGTGTTCCCACCGCAGTCGGTGGGTCGGCACTCTGTACTTTTGCTCGAGAACTTCGACGATCTCTGCCACGTCTGGATCCAGTTCCGCTGCCACCGGGGTGGAGTCGGCACACAGCGTGCAGAGCTTCGGAACGAGGGCCTGGTACACCAGCAGGTTGAGGATGTTGGGGCCGGTGAGCGCTTGGCGGGACAAGCCGATCTGATCGTTCGTCAGCCTCGGAACGATGGTGCTGATCAGATGCGCGTGAACGGTGCCCATCGCCAGATGCCCTGTCTCGGCAATCTGCAGCGCAAACATGGCTGTCAGGCGGTCGCGGATCTCACCCATCATCACGCCGTCGGGATCACCTCGCATCAGAGCACGCATGGTGTCGGCGTAGCGCGAGTTGGTGAGGTCGTCGTCCGCCAGATCTCGCAGTACTTCAATCTGATGGGCACCCCGGATTTCGTACTCGATGGGATCCTCCACGGTGTAGACCGCCTTGGCATCGAGCCCCGGGAGCGTTTCGATGAGGCACTTCAGGCTCGTGGACTTGCCCGAACTGGTGACTCCGGCGATCAGCACGATGCCCTTGCCGGACCGACCGGCCTCGCGCAGCAAGCGGAGCTGACTGCGGGCATAGCCAGCTTTCTCGAACGTGATGGCGTTCTCTTCGCCGCAACGCAGGATGCGGATCACCGCCTTCGGCCCGGACCTTCCCTTGAAGTTCTGGTATCGCAGTTGACCCGAGAGGCCCGGCAGGTTGAGACCGATCATGCAGGAGACGAATTTGTCTTCGGTGTACTGTGAGACGTTGTTGCCTTGCCGCGTGTTGTTGTACCCGGCAGCAAGTGCATCCACGGCTTCTGCACGCGGGTACTTGCCGCCGTGCCCATCGGCGAGCGACTCAAGTCGCCCATCGACACGGACGCGCACAAGGGCAACGTTGCCTGAGACGTCGACGTGCAGGTCGGTCGCGTCTGCCCGAGCCGCGAGTTCGATCCAGTGATTGAAGAGACGCAGCGGCTCGCCGTGTCCCCGCGATTGAGTGCTTCGCCCTGCGTTGCGCATGATCACCCGCATCACTTCCGGCGTGGCCACCAGTTCATCGACGATCTGATACCCCCTTGCCCGAAGGTCTCCCTTCAACGCGCGGATCTGCCACTGCAGGGGCTTCAGGTCCGCTTCGGGCATTGAGGCGCGGATGACATGCACCCGCTTGCCGCCGATGTCCGTCGCGATGAGTCGCTCCCGCTGGTCGGCCGGCAGCCGGTACACGGGCTCATCTCCGCCGGTCAGGAGGCGCTGGTACGGAGGCACGTCCGAGTACCGGGAGATCACCGAGTCGAGTGGCTCGGTGACGCGAAAGTCACTCGCCTGGGAAACGTCTCTTGCGCTCGACTCCTGAGCAAGCGTTGGGGAGCGCCGTGAACCGAGTTGGGAGCCGCTGCCGGGTCCGCCATGAACGAGCGCCAGTTCACCCAAAGGCGATGACGTCGATTCCAACTTGCGCTCAAACCACTTCATGGTCAGCGCCCCATGGCGGCCAGAGTAAAGCTCCGCGAACGCGAGCGGCGGGCAGGATCGGCAAGGACGACGCGCTCCGCGCCGATCCGTTCCACTCGCCAGCGGGTGCCCGGCACGTCTTGGCCGGCAGCCAGCATGTACGGCGCACCGTCTACCTCGACTTCAGCCAATTGCGTTCCAGCAGCAACGATGACACCAGTGACGGTGACCTCTGCCTCGGATTCCACGGGAGCAGGCGCTGCCACGACGATGCCCTGCTGTGGCGCGGAGACGGACGGCATGGCAGGCAGTGCTGTCTGCGACGGTGGTGCAGTGCTGCGCGCGGCGTTTCTGGAAATGGCCGCCTCGATGATCGCGCGCTGCGACCGGCTGTAGTCAGCGATGGTTTGCGCATTGGACAGCGCGCAGCATCCCGACATGACAGTGAACAACGAAGCTAACCTAGCGAGACGAGACATAGTAGATCCCCATAGCCTTGAATTTGAGGCGCCCGGCTGCATCGCCGTCACCGATGTCAGCGCGAACGGATTCCCAGCTGATCCAGCCTGGCGCCGTTTCAAGCGCTTCGAGAATGAACGGGCCGGGTACGTCGCTCAGCGTGATGACGCCGCTCATCAGCGCCTGTGAATGCTGGAAGTGCGCCGGGACCTCGGCCACCCTTGGCCAGACCATCGGTGGTTTGATGTCAATTCCAAGATCCGCCGTCCGCCAGACCTGCAGCGTCGGACCGATCTCGTCGATCGCCTGCGAGAAGCTGGGAAGCGGAGCGCCCGGGCCGATCAAGCTGACCCGCGTGACTGCGACGGCCACACTGGTTCTCGCCGAATCCAGCAGAGGGATAGGACTGCCGTCAGGTGTGACGCGAGAGAGGAGTTCGCCCGCGCGCGCTTTCCGAAGGTCGGTGTAGGTCCCGCCTTGGCGGGACCAGAGGGTCTCGCACCGCTCCGCAGCGGCGCTGCACTCGGTAGCCGCCATCTTCCAGCCGGGAACGAGTACCGGTGCGTCGAACATCTTCCGGACAGCTGAAAGCATGAGCGACCGATCCGACGCCATGTGAGGGACCTGGCTGTTCATCGCAGCCAGGTAGCGGGGCACAGGATCGTTCTGCGCGATGGCCTCGGCTTGTTGACGGTCGGCCTCCGCTTGCCGTGCCGCCTGGACGGCCCACCACGCACCGGCACCGACCGTGACGATGACGGTCGCAGCTGCAAGCGGCCATGGGTTGATCGGGATCGGAAGAACTCGGCACGCCTTGCTCGCACCCTGCCCGAGCCATTCGAAGTCCACGGCTTCGGCGTTCGGAAATGCGGCCGGGTTGTCTGCCCAGATCGGTCGATCCTCCGAGCCAAGCGCATTGCGGGCCTCCATCTCGGTGGTCAGGGAGTCCACGACCGGAACGCCGTCGTCTAGGACGACCACATAGACCTTCTCGTCCCTGCGGTGTTCATCGGCGGGGACGGTCAGGACGAGCGCCGCGTTCGGAGCGCTCAACCCGACCCGCGCAGCGAAGCACTGTGCCGCGGACATGGTGCCCTTTGGCAACTTCACGCCCTCTTCCGAGGCGCGCGGCTGGAACAAGCCGTAGACCGTGGCCTGTTGGGCCGAGAACAACGTGTAGTGGGTCGCGTCAACCGTCAGGTTCCGGGCCTCGTAAAGCCGACGCATGGAGTGTTTTCCTCCGCGTGGCGGTCGCCAGCTCAGCCCGCCCAGCAACGGCCCTGAGGCACTGACCGCGATGATTCGCTCGAGTCGCATCGCCATACCTCAGAGAATCGTCGGCCGAACAAAGATGACGAAGTCTTCGCGCTGCCTCGACTGAGCCTTGCTGCCCCCGGCGAGAAGCGGTACGTCCTCGCCCAGCCGCCGGGTGTCGTCCGTCGTCACGATGCGGCTAAGGCCCGTGATGACGAGCAACTGTCCGGCCTTGAGTGCCACCGTGGACTGATCGATGAGGTTGCTGATCTCGGGGGTCTGCACCCGCTGCTCGGTGCTCCCGGTGCCGCTGGTGAACGTGGCGATCTGCACAAGCGAGGACAGTCCGACGCCAAACTTCAACACGATGGTGTTGTTGTCCATGATGAAGGGCTGGGCCAGGTATCGATCGCCCGTCGTGACCGTCGCAGTCTTGAGGCCGGGAGCACCAGCGCCGAACGTCGAAGCGGTGCCTGGAACGGTTTCGCTGACATAGGCCTTGCTTCCGAGAGAGGCCTTGCGTGCCCATTGCCGGTTCAGTGTGAGAAGGCTCACGGGGCGATGCTGCGTGGAGTTTCCGAACTGGTTCAGAAGTTTCAGCATGGCGGTGCTGTCGCCAGCCAGGCGGGACAGGTCATTGGTGCCGCCCGCGAGCACAGAGAACTGCACCCCGCCGCCGGCAGCCCCCGTTACCGTGGCGGGCGAAGTGATGTTCATCTGCATGGCGCGCGATACCGACTTCACGACCACGCCCCAATCAATTCCGCGCTCGTCGGACTCGTCGCGCCGGATGGAGTAGATGTCGAACTGGATCTGTGCCTGCCGGAGCATCGATTCGTTCTCGGCCCTGACAAAATCGCGGACCTTCGTCATCGTCTCCTTCGTAGTCGTTACCGCGATTCGGCCCGAGCCGTCCGCGCGAATCACAGACGACCCGGGCACGGCAGAAAGGATCTGCTGCACCGCTGCAATCAACGTGCTTGCCGTCGAGGCGCGGCCCTTCTCGGAAACGTCGGCGCTCGCATTGTTCGTGCTGAGCCCGCCACCGGATCCGCCGCCCGACGTACCAGTGCTGCCTTGGTCACTGGAGTTGAGCCCCATCGTGTACTGCGTCTCGCCATCCAGGGTGGCAACTTCGAAGAACTCGGTTCGGAAGCGCTCGATGACGATCACCCCCCCGCGGTATTCCCACGAGAGGTTGGTGATATCGGTGATGTGATTGAGGAAGCCCTCGAGCGATCCGTTCCAACGCATTGCCACCGCGTTGGGACCGCCGTCCACGCGCCGCCCGGTTCCCTTTTCTGGCGGCAGCGCCCCGTTGGGAGTTCCGAGCGCGCCGGAGGGCTTCGACCCAGCCAATGCCGAAGAGCGGCCTGCTGGGGCAGGGTCGTTAAAGACGTCCGGCTTCACCCGGACAGGGACGCCCGTGGCGGCGGCAATCCGCTCAGCGACCGTGCGGATACCCACTTTGCCGCCCGAGCCGGTGTCATTGAAGTTCAGCTTGACCGGTTCCTGGAACACGGACGGAAGCTTCTCGTTCGATCCCATGGGGACGGAAACGGATGCGACCCAGGGGCGACTCGACCGCCGAAGAACGATGTTGGATCGCTGTTCGGCAGCGCGCCGCTCCGCGTCCTGCGCGCCGCCGGCGACATCGGCGGAAGAGCCGGCAGCAAGGGCAGCAGCATGCGTGATGGCTGAGACGTTGTGTGAGCCGGCGGCGTGGTCGCCATCAACTCGTTCCGAAATGCTTGGAACCGCACAGCCGGCCAAGGCGGCGACGAGACCCACACTGATGGGCAGCAGAAATTTCTTCATGAATTGGACCCGATTGGCGCGGCTCATGGCGCGGTCGATGCGAGGCATTCGCGACTCTGCTCACCCTGGCGGGTGATTCGAACGAGTGGGGGACTGTTGGCGTAGACGCAAGCCTCCAGCGGATAGTCTGAATAGCGAATTCCGGGTGATCGCAACACGTGTTCGATGGCGCCCTCGAAGGTTCCAACGTACACATCCGGCGCACCGATCAGGAAATTGCGCGCTGCGTCCCACTTCAGCTTGTGACCGGCGGCCAAAGACCAGCGCTCGAAGGTGCGGGCCAGGGTGACGTCGGATGCCATGACCTCCCAGCGTTCAACGGCGCCTGAGGCCCCAACCGCAGGCCCGACGCTGGACGCCGAGGCCGAGAACGGGGCGACCGGCAAGGGTGGCTGGTGATGGTTACTCTGCGCCATTGCGCCGCTGGCGATGCCTACCGCACAGTGCAACACCACGAATCTCTTCAACATGTCTCCTCCCTTTGATTTGTGTAGGCCCCGATGAATTGCCCGGAGCACGGCTCATTCCAGCCGGGACACACGCAACGTGCGCCCTGGAGCAGTCATCAACTGCAGCGGATAGCCTGAGGCGCGCAGGCCGGCGATGACGCGCTCGGCTGCATCAGGGAACGACGGCGCGTCCAAGGTGAGCTCGCCGGTGACCGGCGCATGTACCGGCGTGTCCCACTGAAGGTCATAGCCGGCATCGAGCGCCCACCGCCTCAGCGCAACGGCGACGGTGCCATCACTCAGCAACAGATCGAACTGCCCTGCAACCGGTCGGCCCATTCCGGCCAGTGGCTCCGACGTCGGCAGCTCACTCGGAACGGCCGACCGTAACGGCGCGGCCTTCGCGGGCAACGTTTGCACCGCGGCGTCCCGTTGACCCTGGGCTGGCCGCCAGCGAACTCGCAGCACGTCCCGCCCCAGGGTGCGGCCAGCCGTCTTCGTTTGCGACGGCGGCGGCGGCGTAGCTTCAGCGTCGGCGGGCGCGTCGACGAGCTGATGAGGTTCGGCGCCGGCAGAAGCCAGCGATCGGCGCAGCGAGGACACCCGCCGAAGGAGAAGTCCAGCAGGATGCATGTCGGAAGATTCGATCAGGATTCGTGATGCGCGTCCGCCCTGCCGGATCGAGGCGGCCAAGCGATCGACATCGCGTGGAGGCACTTGAACACCACGCCCGCTGAAGGCCACATCGACCGGCAAAGCCAGGTCTGGCTCTGTCCACTCGATCACATCGCCTCGAACCGGAGTGGCGTAGCTGCTGATCGTCCGGTCGCCGGTGCGATAGGTGGGTGGACCGCGGCGCGACGCAGCGGGGGCCGCTTCAGGGTGGCTCGACGGCGGCTGGGCACCCGACAGGACCGCCGTGTGACGCACGCGGGCAGTCCCCCCAGGGACCACCAGCGTGTAGTCGCGCGCACGGCCAGCCACCACGTGATATGGACCCTCGACTTCAGGCAACTGCATGACGGGCCCTGCTCCGACGAGGATCACCGGCACGGCAGCACCCGGCTTGAACTGGAAATAGGTTTTTCCCAGACCGTCGTCGAACACCTGCTGCGGCCGCGCCTCCGAATGACCGCTGATGCGGTAGTCGAAATCGAACGGGCCTATGCGCTGTGAATGCGCGGCCGGTGCACTGATGGCGAAGCAAAGGCCTAGGGCAAGACGCCCGGGCCACTGTGGATGATGTTTCATGCGGTTCACCGCTCCGGGAAGGTCGTGGGAAAGGCCATGTCGCGCACAACTTCGACGTTGAGTCGCGTGCCCTCCTCCAGCGTGACGGTGGGCGGAATTGACTTGTTTCGCTCGAGTTCGGCTCGCGCCGTATCGACGAAGACTTGCCCGGTCGCAGAGATGCCGCCCTGGCCCTGGCTCCCGCCGCTGGGCAAGGCGGCAATGCGCGTGACGCGGTCAGCAATGACGCCCAGGAGAAGCGCAGATCCGAACGTGCGGAGAAAGTGGCGATCAACGTCACCCTCCATTCCAGCTTGGCCTGCGGCGTCGGAACCGCCCGCCCCGGGCAGATCGAACGTCGAGCCGTCCGGCATCTTCAGCTTCGTGAACGCAAACTGCAGACGGCTTTGACCAGGCTTCACGTCGTGGTTGTAGGCACCGACGAGCAAGGCTCCTTTGGGCAGCAGCAGACGGCGGCTTGTTCGCGAGTCGTATACGTCCATGCTGACCCGCGCGGTGACCACCCCCGGCATGTCGCTGTTGATGCGTCGTGTCAGCACGCTCGGGATGACCGTGCCCTGGTACAGCATCAAGTCGGTCACGGGCGGCTGCGGTTGCAGTGGCTGGACAGTGGCTGGCGTGGACATCTGATCGGCCCAGGCGCGATCACTTCCTGCGCGCGACAGCGGTTCCGCCGCTGGGGCCGGCCGCCCGTGCGTTGCCTTGATCGCCTCGATGATGGGCGCCACGTCTGCAGCTGCTCCGGCAGGCATCTCGGCAGCACGCCTGACGAGTTCGGCCGGCGAGCCGGACCCACTGGTCGCGCCCTCGTCGAACACCGTGGACGCTGCGCCCCGCGCTGCCAGTTCGCGTTCCGCCACCGCCGGATCAGGCAATCGGGCGTCAGCAGCCCCGACGGATTGCGGAAGTTCCGGGTCGCCCACCCGCCTCGGCACGGCGGGAATCGGGAAGGATTCGATCTCGTCGTTTGCGTCAACTGCGCTGCCAGAAAGGCGTCTCTTCTCCGCGGCCGCGCGGTCCTTCGCCGCGCGATCGGCCGCTTCGTCGACCCAATGCGCATTTCCCTTTTGCTGACTTGCAACCGACTCCGGTTTGCTCAGCTCCGCTCGGGCTTTCTGATCGCCGGTCATCAGCGGCTCATCTGCAGCGCCGAGCATGAAGACGGCCATTGCAGCGAGCGTCACCACGACGAAGATTCCGGCAAGCAGCTTCCGCGGAACACCGCCCGGTGTGGTGTAGCCTTCCGGCGAAATGAGGAGATCAGCCATCAGCGCCCTCCTCGCCCGAACCCGAGCCGCGCGAAGAAGCCAGGCTTTGCGCTGTCCCGCAGCACTTCCACCTTGGCACGGCCGAGCTTGAGCACGAACTTGTCCATGGTGCGCTGAACGATCAAGTACGGCGCATTGATGCTGTAGTTGACCAATGCCGTTTCATCGGAGTCCGGCGTGATCATGAACAGCGCGGGGAGTTCCTGGAGGTCATCGGCCAGTCGAATGTAGGTATGCGTGCCGTCATCGAAGACTTGGAGGGGTCGGAACGGCGCGTCGCCCTGCATCTCGTACTTGAAGTACAGCTTGTCGACGGAAACCCCGGCTATCAGTGCCTCGCGTCCATTCGCCGTTGTGCCGGCTGCTGTTGCCGACGAGGGGTGGTCCGAAGGAGTGGCCCCTTCGGCCGTTGCGCGGGTTGCAGCCGGTTCGGTCTGGTCCAGCAGCGCAGGACCGGCGTAGGTCCAGGCCACCCGCGTGTACCACTTCTTCCCTTCGGACGTGCTCTGCAGGTCGATGTGGTACGAGCGGCGGGTTGTGACGACCAGCAGGTTGGTCGACACGTCTTCCCACTTCGGCTTGACTTCCACGAACGCCTTGCTCGACGGGACATTGACGTTGAAGCTCGACGCATCGCCAGCCGAGACGTACGTCACGCGTTCATCGGGTGACAGCTTCAACTGCGTGGTGTTGCGGGGACGCACAAGCACCTTGTAGATTCGGTCGTCGTCGTAGTCGAAGGTGACCATGCGCGCTTCGCCCATGACCGGCGTCGGAACGAGCGGCGATTGCGCCCAGGCGGGCGACAGCGACAGCAGCGCGGCGGCGGAATACGTCACAGTGAAGAAAAGCGGAGTGGATCGAGGCCGGTTCATGAAAGGTCCTGGGCGCGTTCGAAGTGGGTGATGTTCAAACCCGCCGGGTTGGCGAGGATGTTCTCCTCGGTGTCCGGCACCGTCAGCACGTAATGCACCGTGAACCGCCATTTGCGGACGACGGCCTCCCCTGTCCCGGACCGTTCGGTGGTGGTCACGAAGACGAAGGCAATGCCGTTCTGGGACACATCCACACCGCTCGTTCGGGCGGTGCGAACCAGTCCGGGAGCTGCCAGCAGGCGCTTGAAGGGCGCTTCGGCCTCAACAAAGTCCTTGTGCTGCGAGACGGCCTTGCCGCGCAGAGGACGGGTGGAGAGCCGAAGGTTCTCTCGAGTCAGGTAAGGATCGATGACGAGCAGGCGCTCGACCCAGCGTGCGAGCTCGGACTTGAGCACGGCTGAAGTCGGGTGATACGCCGCAGCCTCGACGACCCGGACCACCGCGCCATCGGCGGTGTACTCGACGGCGTACGGAACCGCCTGCTTCAACGGCAGCATCCGCGAGATGGCAATGGCCTGGGCCGCAACCACTCCTCCAAGAACGATCGTGGCGACGAACCACCGAGCCGCGTTGGCTTGCGGATCGCCGAACAGTTCAGCGAAGAGGCGGATGTTGTCGAGTGCGACGGGAGGTGTATTGCGCAGCGGCCGGCCTGCCTTGTCGGCCTTCCGCGGCGCGGCGCGGTCGGGCCGACGTCCTGCACGGCTCTCGCCGGACGGGCGGCGAGATGACGTGGCATCGCCGGGGATGGGCGGCAGCAGTTGAGCAGTGGAGTGAGGGGTCGACACGGATCAGATCGCGCTTCGATAAGGTGAGGCGATTCTGAAAGGCCGATGCGTAAGACACCCCCCTACAACCACATGGAAAAGCGCCGGTTGGCGGCCTGACCTGCAAGAGTTGACAGCCTGTTTTCTAGGGGGGAACAGTGGACAAGGTGACTGCTCGAACCAATCGCAACAAGCTGCAACCGCCGTCACGCATTCGCAAGACGCTGGGCCAGCCCTGCACTCAACGCAGAAGCTGCACTTCCCGAACAGCGAGCCCCTGCGTGGCCGAGTCGGTCATGAGACTGCACGATCACCGCGTCGCAGCCCCATCACCTGCAACTCCGCAAACACCCCCACCGTCACCACCTGCGCCACAAGGAACGCGATCCCAAACCCCGTCGGCTCGAACCACGGCCCGAACGCGATCGCCAGACAGTCCACCGCCCACACCACATTGATCACCACGGCCGCCCACACGCCACCGCGTGGCAACACCGGCCGGCGGGCCAACCACAGCACGAACGCCGCATAGACGAAGAGGCTCAAGCCCGCGGGCATGAGCAGGTTGGTCGGCAGGCCGAGTGGCGAGGCAAGCAGCCCACCGCCGAAGGACATGACGGCGGCAGCGGCAGCGCTCACGGCGGCATCGGCCCAAAGCACCTTGCGCAGGAAGGACTGCGGCGCAGAGGAAGCAGAAGCGGAAGCGGAAGCCAGGGAAGCAGACATGTGGATCTCCTTTGGTGAGCCGCTCGTGGCCCGGCCCCCATGGCCAGGTTGTCGTTGCGGCATGGGGATCAGTTTCGGCAGCGGGCGGCGGCACGTCCATGACGTGGGAGGTCATGGCGAGCGGCGCGGGCGCTGCGCTATCGTCAGCGCACCATGACCTCATCTGCCCAAACCACCTTTGCCGCCGAGGCCCGCACGGTCGGTGACCTGATCCGCGCCTGGCGGCTGCACCGCCGCCTCAGCCAGCTGGACCTCGCCTCGGCGGCCGACATCTCCACCCGCCACCTGAGCTATGTGGAGACGGGCCGCGCGGCGCCCAGCCGCGCCATGGTGATGCACCTGGCCGAGCGCCTGGCGGTGCCGCTGCGCGAGCGCAACCAGCTGCTTGCGGCGGCGGGCTTTGCACCGCTCTATCGCGAGCGGCCCTTGGCGGACCCGGCGCTCGGCGCGGCGCGCGATGCGGTGGACCAGGTGCTCAAGGCGCATGAGCCCTGGCCGGCCCTCGCGGTGGACCGGCACTGGACCATGCTGAGCCACAACGCCACCGTGCCCTTGCTGCTGCAAGGTGTGGACGCGGCGCTGCTGCAGGGGCCGGTGAACGTGCTGCGCTTGAGCCTGCATCCGGGTGGCCTCGCATCGCGCATCGCCAACCTCGCCACCTGGCGCGCCCACCTGCTGCACCGGTTGGCGCAGCAGATCGAGGCCACGGCGGACGCCACGCTGACCGCACTGCTGTCCGAATTGCAGGCCTACCCTGCCCCATCGGTGGACGACCCGGACGGCGCCGGCGCGGAGGCCGAGGCCTCTGCCATCGCCGTGCCGCTGCGCATGCGCACGCCCGCCGGGGTGCTGAGTTTCCTGAGCACGACGACCGTGTTCGGCTCACCGGTGGACATTACCTTGTCGGAGTTGGCGTTGGAGACCTTCTTTCCGGCCGATGCCGCCACGGCCGAAGCCCTGCGCACACTCGTGCGAAACTGAGTACACTCATCCGACCGATTCACGGAGGCTCCGATGAACACGACTGTCACGCAGCGCATCTGCCCCTTGTGCGAGGCCTGCTGCGGCCTCGACGTCCATGTGACCGACGGCCGGGTGACGGCCATCCGGGGCCATGAGGCCGATGTCTTCAGCGCGGGCTACATGTGCCCGAAGGGCTTTGCCCTGAAGGACTTGCAGGAAGACCCCGATCGTTTGCGCACGCCGCTCATCAAGCGCGACGGGCGCTTCGAGCCAGCCACCTGGGACGAGGCCTTCGCGGAGATCGAGCGCCGATTGGTGCCGATTCGCGAGCAGCACGGCGCCCAGTCCTTGGGCGTGACGGTGGGCAACCCGTCGTCGCACAAGATGGGCCTGATGCTGTACTACAGCCGCCTGCTGAAGGCGCTCGGCACCCGCAACGTGTTCTCCGCCTCCACCCTGGACCAGATGCCCAAGCAGTTGTCGAGCGGGTGGATGTTCGGCCACTGGCTGTCGATCGCCGTGCCCGACATCGAGCGCACCGACCTCCTCATCGTGCTGGGCGCCAACCCCGCGGCCAGCAACGGCAGCCTGTGGACGGTGCCCGACTTCCGCGGCAAGGCCAAAGCCTTGCGCGCGCGCGGGGGCCGACTGGTGGTGATCGACCCGCGGCGCAGCGAGACGGCCGAGCTGGCGGACGAGCACCTCACCATCCGCCCGCAGGGCGATGCCTTCCTGCTGCTCGGCATGGCCGCCACGCTATTCGAGGAAGGCTTGGTGCGCACCGGCCGGCTGACGGAGCACCTGGCCGGCCTGGATGACGTGCGTGCCGCCGTGGCGCCCTTCAGCGCCGAACGCGTGGCGGAGCGCTGTGGCATCGAGGCGCCCGCCATTCGTGGGCTTGCGCGCTCGCTGGCGCAGACGCCGCGCGCCGTCCTCTACGGCCGCATGGGGACGTGCGTGCAGTCGTTCGGCACTTTGTGCAGCTGGCTGATCGACGTGCTGAACGCCCTCACCGGTCACCTCGACGAACCGGGCGGCGCGATGTTCCCGCTGGCGCCCGCCTTTCAGGCCAACAGCACCGGTGAACCGGGCCGGGGCCGGGGCATCGTCACCGGCCGCCACCGCTCACGCGTGAGCGGCGCGCCGGAGGTGTTCGGTGAACTGCCGATGACCTGCCTCGCGGAAGAGATCGAGGTTCCAGGCGATGGGCAGGTGCGCGCGCTCCTCACGGTGGCAAGCAACCCAGTGCTGTCGGCGCCCAATGGCCGACGCCTCTCCGCGGCGCTCGACGGGCTCGAGTTCATGGTGAGCGTGGACATCTACCTGAACGAGACAACGCGGCATGCCGACGTGATCCTGCCCGGGCTGGCACCGCTGGAAGACAGCCACTACGACGTGGCGTTCCACCAGCTGGCCTTCCGCAACGTGGCGCGCTACAGCCCGGCGGTGCTGGCCCCAGCGGACGGCCGCTGGCCCGAGTGGAAGATCCTGCTCAAGCTGCAGGCCATCGCCACCGGCCGCGGCGCGCACGCCGATGTGGACGCACTCGACACCGAGCTCGTCACCGCCGAACTGGCCCGCACGATGGGCAGCCGCTCCCCCCAGGTGATGGCGGCCGTGCAAGGCCTGAGTGGCCCGGAGCGGCTGCTCGAGATCTCGCTGCGCACCGGCCCGTATGGCGATGGCTTCGGCACCCGGCCGGACGGCCTCACCCTGGCGCGGCTTCGCGCCGCGCCGAGCGGCATCGACCTCGGCCCGCTGCAGCCCCGCTTGCCGGACCTGCTGCGCACGCCGTCGGGCAAGGTGGAGCTGGCGCCCGCCGCATTGATTGCCGATGTGGCGCGCGCGCAGGCCGACCTCGCCGCCCCCGCCCCGGACATGGTCCTCATCGGTCGGCGGCAGGTGCGCTCCAACAACAGCTGGATGCACAACCTGCCCACGTTGGCCAAGGGCGACTTCCGCTGCACGCTGCTCGTCCACCCGGCCGACGCCGAGCGCCTGTCGCTCACCCACGGCGGCCGGGCGCGCATCTCACGCGGCGCGGACGCCCCGGCGATCGACGCCGAGGTGGAAGTGAGCGACGAGGTGATGCGCGGCGTGGTCAGCCTGCCGCACGGTTGGGGCCACTCCCGTCCCGGGACCCGCCTGGGCGTGGCGTCGGAGCGGCCCGGTGTGAGCCTCAATGACGTACTGGACGAGAACCTGCGCGACCCGCTCTCGGGCAACGCCGTGCTGGGGGGTGTGGGGGTGCAGGTGACGGCGCTGGCGTGAGGCCTGCGGGTGCTCAGGTCCAGCGCTCGAACACGCAGACCCGGTTGCGCCCTCGCGCCTTGGCTTCGTAGAGCGCCCGGTCGGCCCGCGCGATGAGCGCGCGCGGGTCGGAGTCCAGGCGCGGTTCGTCGGCCGCCACGCCGATGCTCACGGTCAGCGGCTGCACCGACCAGGTGGCCCGCTCCACGGCCTGGCGCACCCGCTCTGCGGCCTCTGCCGCGCCGACGAGCGGCGTGTTGGGCAGGATCACCACCAGCTCCTCACCGCCGAAGCGCGCGAGAAAGTCGATGGCGCGCAGCGGCGCCTGCGCGCGCCGCACCACCTCGATCAAGGCCTGGTCGCCGGCCTGGTGCCCGTGCTGGTCGTTGAAGGCCTTGAAGCGGTCGACGTCCACCATGAGCAGGCCGACGCTCGCTTCGGCCCGCGCATGCCGGTTCCACTCCTGTCGCAAGCGGTGGTCGAAGGCGCGGCGGTTCCACGCGCCGGTGAGGACGTCCGTGGTGCTCTGCACGGTCAAGTCTGCCACGATGTGCCGCAGCTCCAGTTGCGCCACCGCCTGGCGAGCCAGCGAAGCCAGGCCCTGGCGTTCGCGCTCGCACAGCTGGCGTGGCCGGCGGTCGACCACGCAGACCGTGCCGAGCGGCATGCCATCGGGGGCCACGAGCGGCGCACCGGCATAGAAGCGGATGCCGGGCGCACCCAGGACCAGCGGATTGGTGGCGAAGCGCGGGTCGTTCAGGGCATCGTTCACCTCGAACACGCGGTCCGGCTCGAGGATCGCGTGCGAGCAGAAGGCCAGTTCGCGCGGCGTCTCGCGAAGGTCGCCCAGGCCGCGGTTCGCCTTGAACCACTGCCGTTCGGCGTCGACCAGCGTCACCATGGCGATGGGTGCGTCGCACAGGGCGGAGGCGATCATCGCGATGTCGTCGAAGGCCTGCTCGGGTGGGGTGTCAAGGATGCCGTAACGGCGAAGCGAGTCGAGCCGGGCGAACTCGTTCTGGGGCAAAGCCGCGGGCACGGCGCCCGACGTACCGCGATCGGGTTCCTCGGGCAGTTCGGATGGAGACGACGGCATGGGCGACATGTGGCGGCAGCGGGATCGAGGCCCGATGCACCGGGATCAGTGCAGTGGACCGCAGCGCTGCCGGGCCGTCAATCAATGCCCCTAGGCGCGTGGGCGGCAGGACGCAGATGGCGCGCCACGGCGCGCTCCCCGTGTCAGACGAAGTGGTGAAGCGGCGGTGCGGCCGGGCGACTGTTGTCGTTCAAGGTTGTTGAGCCCTGTCCGGAGTAGGTGGTTCAGGCCAGGCCGCGAGGGCCTGCTTCAGGCTGGAAGCGGGCCTCGCGCGTTGAGCAGGAGTTCGACTCGGGCGGCTTCGGATGCCAGTCCGTGTTCCAGCAGAATTGAAAGGAGGACGTGCAGGTAGACGCCCTCATCGACGACGACCTCCCAGCCTGGCGGGAGCGCAATGGCAAAGCCGTAGACAAGCAGGGAACCAACCTGGATATGGATCCCTTCGACTTGGACATCGTACTCATCCAAGTCTCCTGGATAGGTGACGCCGAATCCCCCGTTACTGTTCCCGTAGCCATGCCGCAGCGCAGCGAAGTCCGCCAATTGGGATAGCGGGCGCCAAGCCAGGATGACCTCCCTGCATGCTGCCCGTGGGTCCGGCGCATCCAACATCTGGCTCCTATCGTTGAAATCGTGAAGTCTAGCCAACGGGCACCGGTGTCTGTCAGCCTTCTGAGGGTCGGCTGTCATCTTGAGCCGCGTCTGCTTCCGCTGCATAGCCGTCGTCCAGTGCAGCAGTTCCGAGCAGGCGGGCCACAAGGTCAGGAACCACGAACGACACGCTCAGACCGAGGTTCAGAATGGCTGCGCAGGATGAGACCGGCGCAATCCCCAGCCCGTCAGCACCTGCGGATGGCAACACCCACCGCACATTGGCACGACAAGATCGCCGGGAATCGCCCGGGTCCGTACCTGGCCGTTCTCTTGGCCGTTCTCTCCGGCCCCACGCCCGGGAGTGACGCGCTCAGCGCGCCGGAAGCTCCGGCGCGGCAGCCGCCTCGGCGGCCTGCGCCACCATCCGCTTCGGCGGGGCGGCAGCGGGCTCGACCCAGGGCGGGTCGAGCAGCGCCACGTGCGGGCTCTGCAGGAAGCGCGCGTAGCTCACCACCGAGCGGTGCGCGCCACCGGGCATCGGCTTCCATGGGTCGGCGCCGCGGGCGATGAGGAACTCGAGCGTGTCGCGTTGCTTGGCGGGGTCGGCCAGGAAGGTCGGCAGCAGCACGCGGGCCAGCGGCGACCAGCCGGCGTCCGAACCCTGGGTGGACGGCACGCGGTTGGCCAGTTGCGGCGCCCGGTTGAGCCACCATTGCAAGGCGTCGAAATGGCTCAGGCGCAAGGCGGTCTCGAAGCCCGGTGGCTGCTCGCCCTGGTAGCGGACGAGGGACGCCTGGGCCGTGTGCCCGAGGGTCTCGAGCTTGCGGGCGAACGGCGACTGAAGGTGATCCGGGTGCAGTGCGCCAAGCACGCCGAAGCCCAGGCCCTCCTTGGGCAAGGCACCGGCCGCGAGCCAGGTGTCGAGCACGCGGTCGAGGCCGGCCACACGAGCGGACGGGCAACTCAGGAGCCGGACGACGTCATGCTGGACCGACCGGGCATCGTTCTCCGCCAGCCAGGCGAGCGTGCGACGCACCTGGGGTGAGGCACCCGCGAAATCAGGGCAGGCATGGGCATGCGCCAGTGCTGCCAGCGGGGCCATGCTGCAGCGATCAGGCTTGGCGCCCTTGCTGAGCAGCTCGGGCAGCACCGGCCACAGCGCGGGGTCGCGCGCAGCCAGGGTCAGCTCGCAGCTCTGAAGATCGTTGCGGCCGATGTCCTGCACCTTGAGGCTGCCTTGCGAGAAGCTGCCGCAGCGGGTGGCCAGCGCCCGCTCGACGCTGTTCAAGCGGAAGCAGGCCACGGGGTCGCCCTCGGTCATCTTGGCGTGGATGTGCTTGGCGATTTCCCAGGTGACGCTGGTGTCGGTCGCGATGCCGGCCACGCTCAGCACGATGGAGGTGGTGCTGCAGCCGGCTGCGGTGGCCAGCGCCGCCGCGCCCAGGCTCACGCGCACCCAGCGAAGGGAGCGCCCGAGACGGCGGAGGGAGGCAAGGCGGCGGGTCATGACAGGATTCGGTGTGTGGGCCGGTAAGAGCAACTTCTGAGCCGGAAAGCGCAGCCCGCGGGTTCGCCCGGACCGGCGGGCTCCCGGGCGTGCAGCACTGCACGCCGCGGTGGTCCGGCACGGCTGCCGGCGTCGACTTCGCCAAGAAAAACGGGGTGACCAAACGGGGCGCGGGCGCCAGTGTGCTGCCAGGAATGGGCAGCCGTGTGTCCGGGTGTGTCAGCGCGGTCGGCTGCGGCGCGGCGGCCGCCAGGCATCGGCCGACGCCCGCCTCGCGAGGTGCCCCACACCGGGCCTCAGGGCGAGGCGGTGGCCTCGACCTCGCGAACGAGCCGGATCCCCACCAGGGTGTACCGGGTCGTCGCGGTGTTCCAGTTGCGGTAGGCACATCGCGTGTACAGCGACCACGAGTGCCATGAGCCCCCTCGCCGCACCTTCACCTGCCCGTCGGCAGGCCCGGTCGGGTCGACGGCGGCGTGATGGCGGTACGCGTCGTCGGCGTGCCAGTCGGACACCCATTCCCACACGTTGCCATGCATGTCGTGCAGGCCGAAGGCGTTGGCTTCGAAACGGCCGACCGGTGCGGTGAACGCATGACCATCGCTGCCGGGCAAGGCGTGCGCTGACCACTTGGGCCAGTGCGGGGCGGCTTCGGCATCGAAGGTGTTGGCCGTACGCAGCAGGCTGCGAGGGTCGTCGCCGCCCTGGTAGCGGGTGGTTTTTCCGGCGCGACAGGCGTACTCCCACTCGGCTTCGGTGGGCAGCCGATAACGCCGCCCTTCAGTGGCCGAGAGCCAACGGGCAAGCGCCACGGCGTCGTTCCAGGTGACGTTCACCACCGGATGGTCGTCCCCCTGGGGGAAGCCCGGGTTCTGCCACGAGTACACCGGTGAACGCCCGGCGAACGCATCGCCGCCGCCTGTCCGCCCTGCCTCGTAGCCGTACCCGCCCGTGCCATCGGCAATCGACTCCGGCACGTGGCCGGAGCGTTCGACGAAGCGGCGGAACTGGCCGACCGTCACTTCGTGCCGGCTCATCTCGAAAGGTCGGCTGATCTGCACGCGATGGACCGGCGCCTCGTCGGAGAGCGCCTCGAAGCGGCGGCGCTCGAGGCCCGGGTAGGCCGCCTCAAGCGTTGCCACCGGTTCCTCGCTGCCCATGTCGAAGGCCCCCGCCGCGATGCGCACGAACTCGATCCCGAGCCCGTCGGTCGTCGGGGGTGCGGCGCATGCCGACAAGAGCGACGTGCCGCTGGCAACGAAGGCGAGGGACCACAGGGATCGGCACGGGAGGTTCATGGGCCGGAAGTCTGGCAGGATCGCACCCCGCGGCACACCGGGTTGACCCGCTGAGAAACCGTGATCGTTATTGAAGAATGTCATTTCCCTGTCCGCACCCGTTGGCATAGCCTCGGTGCCTTCATTCAAGGAGTCCCCTGATGTCCGAGTCCGCCTGGCGCTTCGAAACCAAGTCCGTGCATGCCGGCTACCGTCCCGACCCGACGACGAAGTCGGTCGCCGTGCCCCTCTATCAGACGGCGGCCTACGCCTTTGACAGCGCCCAGCATGGCGCGGACCTGTTCGACCTCAAGGTGCCGGGCAACATCTACACCCGGATCATGAACCCGACCACCGATGTGCTCGAGCAGCGCCTGGCCGCGCTCGAAGGCGGCGTGGGCGCCCTGGCGCTCGCATCGGGCCAGGCCGCGGTCACCTACGCCATCCAGACCATCGCCGAGGCCGGCGACAACATCATTTCGTCCGGCACGCTCTACGGCGGCACGTACAACCTATTCGCCCACACGCTGCCCCAGTACGGCATCACCACCCGCTTCGCCGACCATCGGGACCCGGAGTCCTTCGGCTCGCTGATCGACGAGCGGACCAAGGCGATCTTCGTGGAATCGATCGGCAACCCGCTCGGCAATGTGACCGACGTGGCGCGCCTGGCAGAGATCGCACACCGTCACGGCGTGCCGCTGATCGTCGACAACACCGTGCCCTCCCCCTACCTCACCCGGCCCATCGAGCAGGGCGCCGACATCGTCGTGCACTCGCTCACCAAGTACCTGGGCGGGCATGGCACGAGCATAGGCGGAGCCATCGTCGACTCCGGCAAGTTCCCCTGGGCCCAGCACAAGGCGCGCTTTCGCCGCCTCAACGAGCCGGACCCGAGCTATCACGGCGTCGTCTACACCGAAGCCCTGGGCGCCGCGGCCTACATCGGGCGAGCCCGCGTCGTGCCGCTGCGCAACATGGGCGCGGCCATCTCGCCCTTCAACTCGTTCCTCATCCTGCAGGGCATCGAGACGCTCGCGCTGCGCATGGACCGCATCAGCGAGAACACCGTGAAGGTGGCGCAGCACCTGCAGAAGCACCCCAAGGTGGCGTGGGTGAACTACGCCGGCCTGGAAAGCCATGCCGACCACGCCCTCATCCAGAAGTACTTCTCGGGCAAGGCCTCGGGCCTGCTGACGTTCGGCGTGAAGGCCACCTCGGGCACGGGCCGTGAAGCGGGCGCGCGATTCCTCGACGCGCTGCAGCTCTTCACGCGCCTCGTCAACATCGGGGACGCCAAGTCGCTCGCGACGCACCCGGCGTCGACCACTCACCGGCAGCTGGACGCCACCGAGCTGAAGAAGGCCGGGGTGACCGAGGACACCGTGCGCCTGTCGATCGGCATCGAGCACATCGACGACCTGCTGGCCGACCTGGAGGCAGCGCTCGCCGCGGCCTGACGGGCCACGCCATGGCCCCTCGCGCCGGCCTGCCGCGGGCGGGCTGCGCGACGGCCAGCCCCGGCGCCGATCCGATCGGCCGACTCAGGTCCGCGTCAGGTGGAAGAAGAAGTCGGTCGGTCGGCCCTTGACATCGCCCAGGCCGATGATCACGTCGGCGCTCACCCGGCGGAAGTAATCCATGATGGGTTGCCGGTCGTAGATCAGCGAGGCCGACACCTTGCCGCGCCACGCGATCATCCGCAGCTGCGCCGCGCCGAGGTTGTCGTAGGCATAGACGGAGCCGTCGTCACGGCGGCACAGCAGCGGCTCGCAGTAGTCGGCCGAGACGAACCGCTTGCCGTACCACTTGATGGGGTCCGGCTCCTTGCCGCCGTCGAACTTGCCGCCTTTCCAGGTGCCGAGGATGTCCTCGATGGAAATGGGTTCGAGTTCGTCGTACAGGGGAAAGATGAGGTCGGGCGCATAGGCCTCGCCGGTGGCCATCATTTCCTGAAGTTGCGTTGCAGCGCTCATGGGCGTCTCCGGTGGGTTCAGTTGGGCGAGCTGAGGATCTCGAGCCGCGTGCCGTCGGCATCCGCGGCCACGCCGACCAAGGCTTCGCCCAGCGCGGGCTCGGGTGTGGCGGTGGGTGCCGTCAACACCGGCAGGCCCGCGTCGAAGATGCGTCGTGCATAGCGGCCCGGCTGGTCCACCCGAAGCGACAGCTTCACCGCGTTGTCCTTGTACGCTGGCGCGGAGCCGTCGGTGAAGTGCATCAACACCACGGCCGAGCCGCGGCCGGCGGGCGAGGTCAGGATGTACTCGTCGTACCACGGCACGCCCGGCGCCTTGGTGACGGACAGGCGGGTGAGCACCTTGAAGTCCAGCGTGTCGACGTAGAACGCCCGCGCCGCCTCCAGGTCGGACACGCCGATGCCGAACGCACTGAGGTACGAGGCCACGGCCGTGGGTTCGCTCGTGATCTCCACGAGGTTGCCCTCCGGGTCGCGCCCGAACGACACCTGGCGTCCGGCGTAGGCGACGGGCGGCGAGGCCTGTCCGCCCGCGGCCTGCACCGCGGCCACGGAGGCTGCCGCGTCCTTGACATAGAACACCACCTTGCCCGGGTGGGGCCGCGGTGCGCCCGAAGCACCCTGGCTCGCCCGGTACAGCACGAGCTGCGAGCCGCGGCGGTCGGCGGAATCGAGCACCACCTCGCTGCGATCGCTGCGCGCCAGGCGTGCCCGTTCGGTCATGCCGAACGCCGCCTTGTAGAACGCCACGGACGCGTCGAGGTCAGCCACCCCGACACCGGCCGCACACAGGTAGGCCCCGGTCGCGGAGGACGGCGCCGAGGCACCGACGGCCGCGGGCGCGATGGGGGCGCAGGCCTCGGCCGGCGGCGCCCTGAAGATCTCGAGCAAGGTGCCGTCACCGTCCTTGGCCGTGCCGACGGTCACCCCGCCGAGCGACACGTCGGTCGCGCGTGCGGGCGCCGAGACGACCGGCTTGCCGGCCGCCGAGATGCGGGCGGCATACGCCACCGGGTCATCCACGCGCCAGCTGAGCTTCACCGGCCGGTCGGCATAGACCTTGGCCGACCCATCGGTGTAGTGCATCAACACGACCGCCGCCCCCTTGCCTGCGCTCGACTGGAGGATGTACTCGTCATACCAGGGCGTCGTGCCGCCCGCGCCATCGGGCTTGGCCACGGTGAGCTTGGCCAGCACTTTCATGTCGAGCGCATCGACGTAGAAGGCGCGCGCCGCTTCCAGGTCGGACACGCCGACGCCCACGGCACTCAGGTACGAGTGACGGGCGGCGGCGTCGCTGGCGATTTCGACGAGGTTGTTGTCGAGGTCGCGCCCGAAGCCCACCAGGCGTCCCTGGTACGGCGCCGGGGGGCTGGTCAGCGTGCCGCCGGCGGCGACGAGGCTGGCCCCGAAGGCGGCGGCGTCCTTCACGTAGAAGACCAGCTTGCCCGGGTTCTGGCGATAGTCGCGCGACACGCCGTCGGCATGGCGGAAGAGCACGAGGTGCGACCCGCGGCCGTCGGCCGACGCGAGAACCACTTCCTCCCGGTCGGCGCGGGTGAGGCGCGCCTTTTCCCGCAGGCCGAGTGCCTTGTAGAAGTTCACCGCCGCGGTGAGGTCCGTGACGCCGATGCCGGCCGCGCAGAGGTAGGCGCCGGTCGCCGACGCAGGCGCGACGACGCCGGGCGCGAGGGACAGCGCCGGGCAGGCGTCGGCCACATCGGCGGGTGCGGTGGCCGGAGCCGGCGGGGGCGGCGCCACGCCGTCGTCCGACCCGCCGCAGGCGGCGAGACCGCCCGCCACGGCCAGCGCGAACAATGAGCGACGCACGAGCGCGCGAGCATGAGCAAGGTGCGGGCATGGCCCGGTTGACGGCAGCATCGGAGTCTCCTGGTGTTGTTGCGTTGTCGTTCCGGTGGCCAGAACTGAACTTCCGTTCATTACGACGCCATTGTGGAGGCCGCGAATGCCGCGTCACTTAGGGAGTCCCCGCGTCTCGGACGTGACAGGTGTCCCTGCAACCCTTCGCCGCACCGCGTTGCTGAGGATTTGACTGACCGCGCTCCAGGGCGCGCCGATGTTTGGGATGATCACGCCCCATGCACTCGCCCCTTTCGCCCGACGCCCTCCAGGTGGTCTGCCTCTGCGCCGCCTGGTGCGGCAGCTGCCGCGACTACCGCGCCACCTTCGACTCGGTGGCCGCCGCCTTCCCCGACGCCCGCTTCGAGTGGGTGGACATCGAGGACGAGGCCGACCTGGTGGACCCCGTGGAAGTGGAGAACTTTCCGACGGTGCTGATCGCCGCAGGCAGCCGGCCAGTGTTCTTCGGCACGGTGCTCCCGCACCGCGACACCCTCATGCGACTCGTGCGCACCCATGCCGACGCGACCGACGTTGCAGCCGTTGCGTCGCCCGAAGTCGCAGCGCTCGTCGCGCGGTTGCAGGCGCGCGAGGCCTGACCGCCACCGGCCGCGTATTACTTTCGTCGTGCCGCGCCGGCAGTGGCGCCGCTTCTAATAGCGGCATCCCGACCTTGCGCAGCCCGGCCTTGCACACCCGCCCGAACGTCCGCTCCGTCACCGGCTCGACCGGCCTGCCACCGGCCGCAGGCCACGGCTGACATGGGCCAGCTCTATCGCCGCGTGCTGCCGGACGGCAGCATCGAGCTGACCGACGTGCCCCAGGGCTCGGGCTACGAGCCGGTGCGCCCGGGCCGGGCCGCGCGGGGTGACGACTCGCAGCAACGCAGCGACCACAAGGTCGCCGAAAACACCATCAAGGCCGCACGCAAGCATGGCCCCAAGCTCCTCGACTACCTGGACTACATCGCCTACCTGCGGCAGCACAACCCGCATCGCTTCGACCGCGTGATGCGCGAACTGATGGCCAACGACCCCAAGACCTGGGTCGCGCTGCAGAAGTTTCCCCAGTTCCGCCCGTTGCGGGACACCCTCGTCGGCGCGAAGTCGGCCGAGAAGTACATGAGCCTGGCGGTCGACATGGTGCGCGGCAACCTGAGCGGCGGGACGATGAAGGTGTTCGAGACCACGCTCAAGGACATGATGAAGCGCGACCGCTTCGGCCCCTACCTCGACGTGCTGGGCAGCAAGGCCTCCACCCTGCCTCCGTCGAAACCGCCCACCTATTCCAACTCCCGGCTCGGCCAGTACCTGAAGGTGGAAGATGCTCGGCAAGCCGCGGTGTCCAAGGACGTGGCGCGCGAGCTGGACGCGAGCCGCAAGGCGCTGCGAGGTGCGGTGGCTACGTCGGTCACGCGGGTGGCCGGCTCCGTCCTCGACCTGGGCACGCAGATGCTCAATCCCGAGGTCGCCGTCGGCCTGACACAGACCCTGCTGCGCGCCCGCATGGACAAGCTCGCTGTGCGCAACCCCGCCTTTTCCATCGACACCCCTGAGTACGAAGAGGCGCGATCGCTCCTCAGCCAGGGCCGCATGGGCGAGCTCGATCGCCTCCTCAAGCGCTTCGAATGAACCGAGCCATGAACATGCCCCGCGCCCTGGGTGCCTTCTTCGTCGCCTGCAGCTGGCTGGTGCTGGCAGCCGCCATGCCAGTCGCCGTGCAGGCCGAGCAGCAGGCGGGCCCGGGGCGAACCGCGGCTGCCTGCGGCAAGGCGCCCATCTCCACGAATGCCATCCTGAACGGCATCAGCCGCGGGCAGTTCGGTCGCCTGGTGGCGTGCGGCGTGCCGGTCGACGGTCCGCTGCAGGTTGACGGTGAATTCGTTACGCCACTCCAGTTCGCCGCGTTCCTCGGTCGGGTGGAGACCGTGCGCGAGGTGCTGGACGCTGGCGCGAACCCCAACGACACGGGCCGCGCCGGGCTTCCCCCGCTCGACATCGCGCTCGGCAGCAGCAAGTTCGCCGTCGCGCATGAACTGCTGGCGCGTGGCGCTCGCGCGGACTACGTGCAGGCCGAGCTCGGCCTCACGTCGTTGATGGGCATGGCCTTCGTCCACGACTTCAATGCCGAGGCCGAGTCGCTCACCCACACCCTGTTGGCGCGGGGCGCACCGCTGAACGCCACCGACCGCTCCGGCAACACCGCCCTGCACCACGCCGCCCGCACGGGCAAGCCCCGCTACGTGCGCCTCCTGCTCGATGCAGGCGCCGACCGTTGTGCGGTGAACCGCAAGGGCGAACGCCCGGCGAACGTCCCGCGCCGCAACGCCGAGGAGATCGTCCCCATGTTGCAAGGTCCCTGCCCCGCTGCCGCCCCCGCTTCCGGAGCCGCTTCCCGATGATCAACCTCGCCGAGGGCGCCAAGGCGCTGCAGGCCCTGACAGGCCGCCAACACAACCAGCTGATCAAGCTGCACTTCCCGCGCGGCGACGGGCCGGACACACCGCTCGTGGCCAACCGGCTCGATGCGGTGGAAACGCTGTCGGCCGACTTCCAGTTCACCGTGGAGGTGCTGTCGAACGACCCGCGCATTCCGCTCAAGTCGGTGCTCGGCAAGCTGGTGACGGTCGAGCTCACGCGCGAGCGCGGCGAGCCACGGTATTTCAGCGGCTATGTGTTCGAGTTCCGCTTCGTCGCCATCGAGGGCGGCCTGGCGCAGTACGACATGGTGCTGCTGCCGTGGCTCGCCTTCCTCCGGCTGCGAAAGGACAACCACATCTTCCACGGCATGACGGTGCGCGAGCAGACCGTCTCCATCTTCGGCGACTACGACACCACCGACTGGAAGCAGCTCGCCCTCGGCACCGACCCGGTGATGACGGATGCGGTGCAGTTCGACGAGAGCGACTACAACTACCTGCATCGCCGCTGGGAGGCCCTGGGCTGGCACTACTGGTACGAGCACCGCAAGGACGGTCACACCCTGGTGCTGGGCGGCGACTCCCGGTTGTCCGACCCCATCGACGCCCCGGGCGTGAAGGTGCCCTTCCACGACGAGGCGCACCTGAGCGAGGACCACGGCATCACGCAGTTCACCCCGGTCCGCCGCCTGTCGTCGACCTCCGTGGCCGCGACCAGCTTCGACTTCAAGAAGCCCCGGCCCCAGGCGAGCGAGATCCCGACGGTCAACCAGCAGGGACAGGTGCCCGCCCTCGAGGTGTACGAGTACGCCGGTGCGTATGGCTTTGCCACGCGCGATGCGGGCCAGGCTTTCGTGCGCCTGCGCATGGAGGAGATCGAGGCCGCAGGCAAGCACTTCGAGGCCATCGGCAACCTGCGGGGCATGATGCCCGGGCGCTGGTTCCGCCTGGTCGGGCACTTCGACCAGCAGGTGATGGGCAGCAACACCGAAGACCACGAGTTCCTCGTGATCGAGGTGCGCCACGTGGCCGCCAACAACTACGGTGCAGGCGAGGCCACGGCCGCCCACTATCACAACCGGCTCACCTGCCTGCGCAAGAAGATTCCCTGGCGCCCCTCACGCGGCTACAACAGCATCGAGCCGCACATCTACGGCCTGCAGACGGCCATCGTCACCGGCCCCAAGGGCGCGGAGATCCACAGCGACGAATTCGGTCGCGTGCGCGTGCAGTTCCACTGGGATCGCCTCGGGGAGTTCGACGAAAAGTCATCCGCCTGGGTGCGGGTGGCGAGCACCTGGGCGGGCAGCAACTTCGGTTTCATCGCCGTCCCGCGCATCGGCCAGGAAGTGCTCGTCCAGTTCCTCGACGGCAACCCCGACCGACCGCTCATCACCGGGCGGGTCTACAACGCGGCGAACATGCCGCCCTGGCAACTGCCCGCCAACCAGACCCAGACCGGCATCCTCAGCCGATCGAGCCAGGGGGGCGGCTACGACCATGCCAACGCGCTGCGCTTCGAGGACAAGAAGGGCAGCGAGGAGGTGTGGCTGCATGCCGAGAAGAACCAGCGCATCGAGGTCGAGAACGACGAAAGCCACTGGGTGGGACACGACCGCAACAAGGTCATCGACCACGACGAGCGCGTGCAGGTCAAGCACGACCGCTTCAACAACATCGACGTCAACCACACCGAGAAGATCGGCAGCAACCACACCGAGACCGTCGGTGCCAACCACCGGCAGACCATCGGCCGGAACCAGGCGATCAAGATCGGCAAGAACCTGACCGAGACGGTCACCATGGCCAACATCCAGAACGTCGGGATGGCCAAGGTGACGAACGTCGGCCTCGGCTACATGGTCAACGTCGGTGCGGGCTACAGCGTGAACGTCGGCGGGCTGGCGAACTTCATCGTCGCGGGCGTCTACAACGAGCAGGTGGGCAAGAGCCGCGGCATCTCGGCCGGCGACAACGTCACGGTCAAGGCCGGCAAGACGATCTCGCTCACCGGGGCCGACAAGATCACCGCCAACGGCAAGGAGATCTTCATCGAGGGCAGCACCAAGCTCGTGCTGTCGGTAGGCGCGAGTTCGATCACGATGACCCCGGGCGAAATCAAGATCAACGCGCCGCTCGTGAAGATCAACTGCCCCGCCGCGCCCTCCTCCGCGTTGGCAGCGAACACCCCCGTGCCCAAGCAGCAGACGGGCCTCGGGCAGGACGTGGATGACATCGCGGCGCAGTCGCCCACGTTGCAGAAGGACCTCGCCGACCTGAAGAAGGACGGCTGGGTCATCAAGGACGGGCCCGCCGGCGGCGGCTCGCACGCCAGCCGGGACCAGAAGGTCATCACCATCGACAGCGCGCTGAAGTCGGACCCGAAACAGGCGACCCAGGTCCTGGCACACGAGGTGGGCCACGCGAAGTACCCGTTCAAGGACGACCGCTCGGGCAAGGCCGCCTTCCTGAAGGGAACCCTGGGCGACGAGGGCGCAGCCACGATGAAGAACATCGAGGTGCAGCGCGAGATCGTGAAGAATGGCGGACCGGACATCGGCATCGCCGGCAACCCGGCCAACCACCCGAAGTACAACGCGGCCTACGATCAGTACCTGAAGGACGGCAACGCCGGCGCGGCCCGCGACAAGATCGGCCAGATCTTCGGCAACGGCGAGCGGGTCTCCGGCCCCACCAACCCGACCTACAACGAGTACTACGGAGGATGGTATGAGAAGCACTATCCCGGCAAGCCATGAGCGCGCTGCGTTCTCCGCGCGCCGGCGATTCATGCGGGCGCCGGCCATTCCCCTGCTGCTCGTGCCCCTGCTGCTCGCGTCCCTGCTGACTGGCGCCCCGGCCGCCAGTCGCACTCCCCAAGGAACTTCCCGCATGAAAACCCTCGACCTCTGGACCGTCATCGACTACCTGCCGACGCGGCTGCCGTTCTCGACCGACAAGATCGAATCGGCACTCAATGTCGTGCTCGCCAAGGACAGCGAGAACGAGTACTTCAGCTTCTACAAGGCCCAGGACCTCGCGCTGAGCAACGGCGTCGTCATCGAGTCGATCGACCTGCGCATTAAGAAGGAACAGCCGCACCCCGGGTTCCTGGTCATCCAGCTGGCAGGCGCGTGCGTGCCCCGCGCCGAGGTGTTGCGGCGCTACGAAGGCCTCGACATCACGGACCATCCGCGCGGCCGCTCCCTTGACGAACAGACCAGCTACTCGCGGCGCGAGGTGTGGGGCAAGCTCAGCTTCGGTTTTGCCGAGCGCTCGCCCGACTGCCTGCGCTCGGTCGTGTTCAGCCCGGACTGACGCAGGTCCCGTCCGTCACCGCTTGACCGCATCAGGAGCCCTGCGCCATGCAACCCGCCGCTCGCGTCACCGACATGCACACCTGCCCCATGGTCGATCCCGGCCCCAAGCCGCACGTGGGCGGGCCCATCCTGCCGCCCGGCTGCGTCACGGTGCTGATCGGTGGCCTCCCGGCGGCGCGCCAAGGGGACAAGGCGTTCTGCGTCGGCCCGCCCGACACCATCGCCCAGGGTGAAGCGACCGTGCTGATCGGCGGCAAGCCTGCAGCACGCCTCGGCGACAAGACCGCGCACGGCGGCGTGATCGCCGTGGGTTTCCCCACGGTGCTGATCGGCGCCAAGGCCCAGGGCAAGTGCCTCATCCAGGCCGCTGCCGATGGTTCGCCCTTCGTCGAGAGCGTCGACGGTGACTGACACGGTCGCAGGCGAGCGTCGCCAGCGCCTGAAGCGGGCCGATCGCCTGGAGGCGCTGCTGTTCTCCACCTCGTCGTCCGTCTTTGCCGTGCTGGATGCGGCACGCGACACCGGCGTCGTGTCGCTGCTCTCGAACGGCGACTGCCCGTACAGTTGCCTCTACAAGGGCCAGTCGGCCGCCACCTTCGCGGCCTACGCGCCCTACCTGGTGCAGGTGCTGCCCGACTCCGCCGTGGCCGAGCGCCTGCTCCAGGACGCGTGGGGAACGAGCGTCGGCTACTTCCTCGGCAGCGCGCTCGACGGCGCCGCGCTCAGCCACCACCTGCGCCACTTCCTTTACGCCACCTTGCCGGACGGCAGGAAGGCCTACTTCCGCTTCTACGATCCACGGGTGATGCGCGCGTTCCTGCCCACCTCCAGCCACGACCAGCTCGACGACTTCCTCCGCGAGGCCATCGACTGGTTCGTCATCGAAGGCGCCGACGCCGACACCGCCCAGGTGTTCAGCCGCGTTCGGGGCGCACAGGGTCATGAGCCGCGTCTGGCAAGCGATGTCGTCTCGCTGTCTTCCCAACGCATCGCCGGAGGCCCCCGATGAAGATCCCGCACGACCAGTTCGACCGCCTCCTGCAGCAGGATGCCGAAGCCTTCATCGGCCGCATCATGGAAGCCGTGCACGATGCCCACCCGGCGTACCGCGAGAGCGACGCCATGCGTCGCGCCAGCGTGATCGCGGGCGTCAAGCGAGCCCGCGCGCATGGCCTCACGAGCGACGAAGACCTGATGGCCTACGTGCTCATGATGTACAGCATCAACCCGAACTTCGATCAGCAGCCGCAGATCGCCGCCGCACTGGCGGACACCAGCGTGTCCCCCCACGACCGCTGGGACCGCATCTTCGGCGAGGACTTCGACGACGCCTGGGAAGAAGCCGCCACCTGGGAGTTCCGCGACGGAGCCTACTGGCTCGACCCCGACCTCCCGCCCGCGGCCCCTGAGGACGACGCGCCCCTCACCGAGGCCGACTGGGCCGAACTCGTGGTGGCGCTGAAGCAGGCACAGCAGGGCGATGGCCCCTACCCTGCAGCCTCACCCGAAGACCTGGCACAGGCCAAGGAGGAGTTGCGCGCTGCGCTGCTCAAGCGCGCCCGGCAAACGCCCGAAGAGCTCGAGGCCGAGGCACGGGCGCTGGCCGAGCGCCTGAGGTCGCAGGCGCCATCCACCGGCAAAGGCTGACCGCGGCGCCATGGGAGAAAAACTCAAGGAACTGGAGAAGGTCCCCGACAGCAAGGTGACCGCCCTCCAGGACAAGCTCAAGGACCTGGCCAGCTCGCGCGAGTTCGAGATTGCCCAAGGGGTGGTCGACGCCGCCGGCATCGTGGACCCGACGCCCATCAGCGATGGCGTCAGTGCGGTCATGAGCCTGGCCAAGGGCGACTGGCTGGGCGCGGGGCTGTCAGTCGCATCGATGATTCCCTACATCGGCGACGCCGCCGCCAAGACGATCAAGGCGTCGCGGGCCGCCAAGCGCCTCACCAAGCTTGCCGACGACATCGCCAAGACCACGAAGGAGCTGCTCGATGCCGTGCAGAAGCGCGCCGTGGCCAACCGCAAGGCAGCGGCCAAGGCAGCGCAGGATGCACGGCGCAAGGCGGCCAACAGCTGCAAGGCGTGCTCGGCCGAACAGAAGTGGGGCTCGCAGTTGCCCACCCGCGGCACCTGGGACCCGCCCGGCTCCAGGGGCAATGGCAAGTGGACCAGCGAAGACGGCAAGGTCTCCATGGACTACAAGGAGGGCTACCCGGACTTCTCCACCGCCAAGGCGCCCAACATGGACAAGAAGCCGGTCGTGCTCGACCGCGTCGAGCTGACGGACATGAAGGGCAACCACGGCAGCGACATGACGGCGGCCCGCGACGCCATGCGCCAGCGCACGGGCGACCCCAACTGGCCCGGCAACGGCAAGAACGAACCGGCCGGCTACACCTGGCACCACAAGGAAGACGGCGCCACCATGGAACTCGTTCGCACCGATGTGCACGACCGTTCCCAGTCGCGCGGCGGCAGTGGCGCCGCGCACACCGGCGGCGCGTCCGTCGTCAAGGACAAAGCGTTCTAAGGAGATCTCCCCATGCTGAGAAAAGACATCGAGTTTCGCGAAGCCGGCCCAGCCGTGTCCGCCGACGCTCTTGCCGCATTCGCCGCTACCGTCGGCGTGGCTGCCCTGCCCCTGCCGTACGAGCAGTTCATGCTTCGATTCAACGGAGCTGACCCCCTGGTGGGCGGGCCGAACCGCTCCATGGGCCGGTTCTCGTTCGTCCGCCTCTGGTGGCCGGTGGGCTCCCCGGCCGCCGAAGGCGGGCTGTGGGCCAGCCTGAGCGACATGTACCGGCTCGGCACGGACCCCACCGAGCGCCCGGAACTGCAGGACGTGCACGAGGTCGTCTCTGACATCCTGCCGCCCCAGAGCTTCGCCTTTTGCAGCGCTTCCGGCGGCAGCAAGTTCCTCTTCGACCTGCGGCCCGACCGCTTCGGCCAGGTGCTGTTCTGGTCTCGCATGTGGGCAGGCGACGACGAGACCCTGGCCCGCGACCCGTACCACAACGTCGCCTGGGTGGCCGCGGACTTCGTCGACTTCCTCAACCGGCTCGAGGTGGAACAGGACGACATGGACGCGTGGGAAGCCGCCCAGCCGCCCGCCTCGCAGATGAACTGGCAACCCGGCTGACGGCGCCATGACCGTCGCGCACCGCCCGGCCAGCGCCTTGCCTGTCGACCCGAAGGCGTTCCTCGCCTACTGCCGGCCCACCTTCCTGACCGACTGGCCGGAGCCCCTTCAGCGCCTGTCCTTTCGCACCGAGTTCGTGTACCTCGACGAGGCGGAGGTCCTGGTGCTGCGCCGTGGGCCGCTCTGGAAGGGCCCGGTCTGGGGCATGTCCGATCCGACCGTGGACAAGCTGATGGGCAAGCTGCGCCAAGGGCTCGACGCCATGGGCGGCGCGGCCTTCCTGCGCACCCACGTCCGCAGCCCGAAGGATGGCCTCCTCTGGCAACAGCATGCGGGACGCGTCGATCACCCCTGGTTCGCCCTGGTGATGCTGCAGGAATCCGAGCGCTTCCATGGGGATGCGCAGTGGCTCGCCCTCGACGGCGCCCTGCCCGTCATCGCCCTGCGCGAATGGGTCCCGACGCTGCCGGGCCTAGAGTTTCGATGCTTCGTCCACGACCGGGAGGTGGTCGGCATTGCCCAGCGGCCGGGCCGCACGCCCCGCAATGCGGCACTTCAGGCCCACGCGGCCCTCGTGCAGGCACGCCTGACGACCTTCGCCCAGGAGTGCACCCGGCGCTCCGGACTCCCCAGCGCGGTGTACGACCTTTGCCTGCGACGACAGCCCGACGAGGCGCTCACGCTCGCGGACATCCGCCTGGTCGAGGTCAATCCGTGGCACAGCGCAACCGACCGCTTCGCCTTCGAGGCGCGGCGCGACGGCGGCTTCGACGGATCGTTCAGGTTCGTGGCCTGAACGGCACACCCCGAGGCGACCCGCGGTCCGAGCGGGAACGGCGCGGTCCGCACGGCCAGGATTGACAACTTCTCCAGCGCTTCCACCACCTCCTGATGGGCAGGCACGGGAGCAGGCCGTCCCGTGCGGCGGCAGAGCCGGCACGCGCGTTGCCCTTGCTTCGGCCGCCTCCATGGAGAAGTTCAATGAGCCCCGCTGATTCCCTGCCCCTTCCGCCCTCCCCGCCCGGAGGCCACCTACCCGTGCGCCTGCGCATCAACGGCACGACCACCACGGTGGAGGTGGAGCCCCGCGTCGTCCTGCTCGACCTGCTCCGGGAGCGCATGGACCTGACCGGCACCAAGAAGGGCTGCGACCACGGCCAGTGCGGCGCATGCACCGTGCTCGTGGACGGCCAGCGGATGAACAGTTGCCTGTTGCTGGCGGTCTCGGTCGAGGACTGCGAGATCACCACCATCGAGGGGCTGCCGCAACTCGACGATGACGGCACGGGCCTGCACCCCTTGCAGCGCGCCTTCATCGACTGCGACGCGCTCCAGTGCGGGTACTGCACGCCGGGGCAGATCTGTTCGGCCGCGGGCCTGCTCAACGAGCATCCGCCCGCCAATGCCCACGAGGTGCGGGAGCGGATGAGTGGCAACCTCTGCCGGTGCGGGGCTTACCCACAGATCGTGGAAGCGGTGAGCCGGGTGGTGCTCCAGCGCAAGCCGTCAGGAGTGGCACCATGAGCCCGTTCGATTTCGCCCGGGCCACCCAGGCGCAGGACGCCCTCTCGCTGTACCGCGCGCATTTGCCGCACCGACCGGCGTTTCTCGCCGGGGGCACCAACCTCATCGACCTGCTCAAGGAAGGCGTGACCACGCCCGGCGCCCTGGTCGACATCACGCGGCTGCCGTTGCGTGAGATCGCGTTGCGACCGGACGGCGCGCTGTCACTCGGCGCCCTGGCCAGCAACGCGGAAACCGCGAACCATCCTCTGGTGGTGGAGCACGCCCCGCTGCTGCGCTCGGCCATCCTGGCGGGCGCCTCCCCGCAGATCCGCAACCGGGCCACCAACGGCGGCAATCTGCTGCAGCGCACGCGCTGCGTGTACTTCTATGACCGAGGTGTGCCATGCAACAAGCGCGAACCGGGCACGGGCTGTCCGGCCGCGGTCGGCATTGCACGCCAGCACGCGATCCTGGGCGCCTCCTCGTACTGCATCGCCACCCATCCGTCCGACATGTGCGTGGCCCTGGCCGCGCTCGGCGCCGAGGTGCACGTCACCTCGGACGAGGGCGATCGGGTCATTCCCTTCCTCGATTTCCACCGCCTGCCGGGGATGCAGCCCGAGGTGGACTCCAACCTCCAGCCCGGTGAGTTGATCACCCGGATCGTCATCCCCGCCAATCAGTTGACCGAGCATCATGCGTACCTCAAGGTGCGCGAGCGTGCGTCGTACGCCTTTGCCCTCGTGTCCGTGGCGGCCGCACTGGCCCTTCGTGACGGCGTGGTGGTGGAAGCGCGGGTGGCGCTGGGCGGCGTCGCGCACAAGCCCTGGCGCGATCTCGATGCCGAGCGCCTGCTGCTCGGCAAGCGGCCGGAGGCCGAGGCGTTCGAAGAGGTTGCCGCAGCGATTCTCAAGGAGGCAAGGCCCTGGGGGGGACCGGCCCTGCCGGAAAGCCTGCCCGGCAACGAATTCAAGATTCCCCTCGCGCGGCGCGCCATCGTGCGCGCGCTCGAAATGGCGCGCGACGGCGTCACGACCAACACGGGCGAGGATGCGTTCTGCCGCTTGGGCGAACCTACCGCGCCGGAGGCCACCGCATGAAGCACGACCTGCCACTCTCCGCCGATCAGCAGCCCGTCGCCCCGATCGGCACGGGCGATGTGCCGATCGGCACCGCCACCCCGCGCATCGACGCCCTGGCCAAGGTCACCGGCACCGCCCGCTATGCGGCCGAGCACCCCGTGGAAGGTCTGCTGTATGGCGTTGTCGTCAACACGCCGGCCCCGCGCGGTCGCATCGTTCGCATCGGCACGGCCCAGGCGTTGGCATTGCCCGGGGTGGTCGACGTGCTGACCCATGAGAACCGCCCGCGCATGCGCTCGCTGGACCTCTTCTACAAGGACATGACGGCGCCGGGCGGGTCGCCCTTCAAACCGCTGCACGACGACTGCGTTCACTACAGCGGCCAGCCGGTGGCGCTCGTGGTGGCCGAGAGTTTCGACGCCGCTCGCCACGCCGCCGGCCTGGTCGAGGTGGAGGTGCAAGCCGAACCCCACGAGACCAACCTGCTGGCGCACATGGCCCGGGCGAAGGCGCCGACGAGTTTCAAGGCCGGCTTCTCCAAGCCGCCCGAGCCGCGCGGTGACGCCGATGCGGCGTGGAACGCTGCGGCCGTCAAGGTCGAGTCGGAATGCTATGCCGGGGTGGAGCATCACAACCCGATGGAGATGCATGCGGCCACGGTGGTTCGGGGTGACGACGGGCACCTCACCATCTATGCCAAGACCCAGGGCTCCCAGAACGACCGCTGGGTGGTCTCTCGGGCCTTCGGGCTGCCCGAGCGCCTGGTCACGGTGCGCAATCCCTTCGTCGGCGGCGCATTCGGTTCCGGGCTGCGGCCACAGTACGGCATGCTGATGGCCGTCATGGCCAGCCTGCACCTGAAACGCTCGGTGAGAGTGGTGCTTACCCGGCAGCAGATGTTCACCTTCGGGCACCGCCCGGAGACATGGCAGCGGGTCAAGCTGGCCGCCGCCAGCGACGGCCGCCTGACCGCCGTCATCCACGAGGCCATTGCCGAAACCTCGCGCCTGGAGGACTACGTGGAGGTGGTGGTGAACTGGTCAGGGCAGCTCTATGCCTGCGACAACGTGCGCCTCGACTACAAGCTCGTGCCGCTCGACCAGCACAGCCCGATGGACATGCGCGCGCCCGGCGCGGCCCACGGCGTGCATGCGCTGGAGGTGGCCATGGACGAGCTCTCGTATGCCGCCGGCATCGACCCGCTGGAGATCCGGCTGCGCAACTACGCCGAACGCGATGCCAGCAAGGACCTGCCCTTCTCCACCAAGGAGCTCAAGGCCTGCTACGAGCAGGGCGCGGCCCGCTTCGGTTGGGCGGGCCGCCCCCTCCAGCCGCGCGCCAGGCGCGAAGGCCACGAGTGGGTGGGCTGGGGCGTGGCAACCGGCACCTGGGATGCGATGCAGATGTTCGCCCGGGCCCGGGCCGTGCTGAACGCCGACGGCACCCTCGTGGTCGAGAGCGCGGCCACGGACATCGGCACCGGCACCTACACCGTCATGACGCAGATCGCCGCCGCCGCCTTCGGCCTGCCGCTCGAGCGGGTGACCTTCCGCCTGGGCGACTCCACCTTGCCCGTCGCCCCGATCGAAGGCGGTTCCGCCCACGTGACGACCATCGGTTCCGCGGTGGAAGGCGTGTGCGAGAAGCTCCAGCGGGAGGTGTGGACGCAGGCGCGCCGCTTCACCCCCGGCTTTGCCAACACCCGGTTCGCCGACCTGCGGTTCGAGCAGGGGGAGATCGTGCACCTGCCCTCCGGTGCGAGGGCGCCGCTCGCCACGGTCCTGGCCAATGCCGAGCGCGGTTCGCTCGAGGCGAAATACTTGCTGCTGCCCAACCTCCTCAAGCAGCGCAAGTACGTGCGGGCCACTCACTCGGCCGTGTTCTGCGAAGTGCGGGTGGACGAGGAACTGGGCACCGTTCGCGTGACGCGCGTCGTCAGTGCCATCGCCGCCGGGCGCATCATCAACCCCACCACCGCGCGCAGTCAGGTCATCGGCGGCGTGGTGTGGGGCATCAGCCAGGCCCTGCATGAAGAAACCCACTCCGACCACGCCCTCGGCCGCTTCATGAACCACAACTACGGCGAGTACCACGTCGCAGCCAATGCCGACATCGGGGAGGTGGACGTCATCTTCGTCCAGGAGGACGACCGCATCGTGAGCCGCCTGGGGGCCAAGGGCGTGGGCGAGATCGGCATCGTCGGCGTGGCGGCCGCCGTGAGCAACGCGATCTACCACGCCACCGGCCGGCGGCTGAGGTCGACGCCGATGACGCCGGACAAGGTGATGGCGCGCTGAGCATCGCGAGACCGCGGCATCGCCGGAGCGCCGGTCAGGAGACCCATCCACTCGGGCGGGTGTGAACCGCGGGCGCAGTCTCGGCGGCGCTCGCTCGACCTTGCCCCGGCGCGTTCCGGCACCCTCGGCTATTCTCTGGCCCGTCGAGCGCTCCGGCGGTTCGTGCCGCAGGGTGCGGCACGCGGCGAGCCTCGGCATCCACCCTTCACCTCAATCGACCCACCCGACACCCGATGGACTCCCTGACCCAGGCCGTGCTCGGCGCCACGATCCAGGCCGCTTGCCTGGGCCGCGAACAGGGGCGCCGCGCCCTGGCCTACGGCGCGGTGCTCGCCACCCTGCCCGACATGGACGTCGTCATCCGCTATGCCGACCCGGTGTCGACGATGACCTACCACCGCGGCTTCTCGCATTCGGTATTCGTGCTGACGGCCCTGGCAGCGCTGCTGGCCTGGCTGATCCGTCGACGATGGCCGGCGGCGCCGTACAGCGGGCTGCGGCTCTTTGCCACCCTGTGGCTCGTGCTCGTCACGCACCCGATCCTCGACGCGTTCACGGTGTACGGCACCCAGTTGTTCTGGCCGTTGACGCCGACCCCGGCCAGTTGGGCCGCCGTCTTCATCATCGATCCGGTGTACACGCTGCCGCTGCTGGGCGCGGTGGTCGTGTCCATCGTGCGCGGCCCCTCGCACCCCTCGTCCCTGGCGAACGTCCTCGCCTTCACCACCGCCTACCTCTTCTTCGGACTGGGCAGCCGCCTGTACGTCGAGCACCGCGTGCACGACGCGCTGACCGCACAGGGCGTCGCCGTGACGCAACTGCGGGGCGTCCCGATGCCGTTCAACACCCTGCTCTGGCGCGTCATCGCCAAGACCCCGGAGGGCCGCTCCATCGAGGCCGTGGCCAGCGTCTTCGACCGCGGCCCGCCGGAGTGGATCTACCAGCCGCTCGGGCAGAACTTCGCGGCCGTGCTGGCCGACGTGCCCCTGCACCAACGGCTGCGCTGGTTCACCGACGACTGGCTGCGCTATGACGCGGTGGGCGACGCCCTGGTGGTGAGCGACCTGCGCATGGGCTCGGCCGGCTACTACACCTTCCGCTTCAAGATGGCCACCTGCCAGGCGGACGGGCGTTGGGCGCCCGTCACGCCCGAGTCCTGGGAGAGCCCGAGGCCGGCGTGGCCGCAGCTGCAGCTGATGTTCGCGCGCATCGTGCAGCAGGCGCCGCCACTTCCACTTGCGGCATGGGCCGACGAGCTGGCGGCCAAGGAAAAGGCCGGGGCGGTCTGCCCGGCTTGAGCGACGGGTCGCGAGAGCCTCGTCAGGCCGACGCACCCCGCAGGCGGAACGCCCTGACCACCGCGACCATTCGCACCGCCTGGTCTCGCAGGCTCTCCGTGGCGGCGGTGCTCTGCTCCACCAGGGCCGCGTTCTGCTGCGTCATGCGATCCAGCTGACCGACTTCGCCGCCCACCTGATCGATGCCGTCCCGCTGCGATCGGCTCGAACTGCTGATCTCGGTCATCAGGCTCGACACCCCGCGGATCGCCGCGACCACCTCCTGCATCGTGGCGCCCGCTTCGTTGACGAGCCGCGTGCCGGATTCGACGCGCTCGCTGGAGGAACCGATCAGCGCCTTGATCTCCCGCGCCGCATCGGCACTGCGCTGGGCAAGGCTTCGCACCTCGCCCGCCACCACCGCAAAACCGCGGCCCTGCTCACCGGCACGCGCCGCCTCCACCGCGGCATTGAGTGCCAGGATGTTGGTCTGGAAAGCGATGC
This sequence comes from Rhizobacter sp. LjRoot28, assembly GCF_964253025.1. Classification (NCBI taxonomy): domain Bacteria; kingdom Pseudomonadati; phylum Pseudomonadota; class Betaproteobacteria; order Burkholderiales; family Sphaerotilaceae; genus Rhizobacter; species Rhizobacter sp. LjRoot28. The sequence continues at coordinate 1,808,846 of NZ_CAXUQC020000001.1, read as the reverse complement.
CGTCGATCACGCCGATGATGTCGGCGATGCGCTGGGCGCTGGCGGAGATGTCGGCCATGGTGGCGACCACCTGCCCCACCACCTGCCCGCCGCGCACGGCCACCTCGGACGCCGCACGGGCCAGGCGGTCGGCCTCGCCGGCGGCGTCCGCATTCGCGCGAACGGTGCCGGTCAGCTGCTCCACGTTCGAGCTGGTCTTCTGCAGGCTGGCGGACTGCTGTTCTGTGCGGTCGCTCAAGTCGCGGTTGCCGGTGGCAATCTCCGACGACGCGGTGGAGATGGAGTCGGCCGAGCGCCGCATGTCGTCGACCAGGCTGTGCAGCCGGTCCTGCATGCCGGCGACGGCGAGGAGCAGCCGGCCCATTTCATCGCGTCGATCGGACAGGACCGCGGCGGACAGGTCTCCTGCCGCAATGCGTTCTGTCACGGCGATCGCCTGGCTCACGGGCGCCAGCACCGAGCGGCTCAGGCGCCATGCGAGCAGCGCACCGATGGCGAGCGCCACGAGGCTCACCGCCACGAGCACCCCGGTGGCGACCCGTTGCGTGCGCCCCGCCGCGGCGTAAGTCTCCGCGTTGAGGGCGGCCTGGCGCGACACGAGTTCACCGGCGAGTTCACGCCACTGCCGCTCCACCGGACGGACCTCGTTCATCAGCACGAGCGTTGCTTCAGGCGTCGCACCTTCGGCGCCCAAGGTGGCGGCCCGCTCGATGAGGGGCAAGGTCTTGTCGCGCACGGCCTGCAGCCGCTTCAGCAGTTCGCGGTCCGCCGCGCCGACGGCGCCGTCGCCGGCCAGCGCCTGGTCGAGTTCCCCTTCGGTCTCGAGGTAGGCCTTGCGCGACGCGGCAAGCAGCGCGACCTGCCGGTCGATTTCCTGGACGTCGGTCAGCAGCGTCAGCGTGCGCAGGGTGACGGCCATCTCGTCCACCTCGTTGATGAGCGTGTTCGCCAGGGCCATCTGATGGTTGTTCACCTCGACGATGCGGCGCATGCGTTCCGATGCCGACGACAGCAGCACCTGGCTGACGGCCGCCATCGCCACCAGGAGCGCGAGGATGATGGAAAAGCTCAAGGTGAACCGGCGGGCCAGGCTGACCGAGGGGCGCGGGGAAGAAGGATGGGTCATGCGGAAGCCGAAGGCGAATCAAGGGATTACCCTCATATCGACGCCAACCTGGATTCCTGAATTGTTTTTTTTGGTGCCTGAGTGCCCCGAAGCGGGGCGTCCGCGCCAGCGCCCGGACCCGTCCCTCATGTCGCAGCCAGTTGCCCGGAGGCGTGACGCCGACTTCAACCGCCTGCGGTTTCCCCTTTCGGAGGGCAGCGCTGTCCTCGTGCCTGGGGTCGTGTCGTGACATCGCGCGTCCCGGGGCGGACGCAATCGTTCGCCTTGCCAACCGCGTCACAGCCTGGCCCGCGAGTTGCTCAGCCGAACCTAGGGTTTCTCCCTACAATCGCCCGCTTCCCTGACCCGGGGACCACTTTTGCAGTACTCACCATGTCCACCCTGCTTCGTCACTTCCTGCCGCTGAGCTGCGCCGCCACGCTGCTCGCCACCTCCCTCGCGGCCACGGCCCAGGCGCCGGCCGACACCCTCGCCCGCATCCGAGACAGCAAGACCATCACCCTGGGCGTGCGCGAGGGCTCCCGCCCGTTTTCGTTCCTGAACGAACAGAAGCAGCCGGTTGGCTATTCCGTGGACCTGTGCCTTGCCGCGGTCGAGGAAATCAAGCGCACCCTCAAGGTGCCTGACCTGAAGGTCAACTACAAGGTCGTCGCCGGTGCCGAGCGCATCCCGAAACTCGAGTCCGGCGAAATCGACCTCGAGTGCGGCTCCACCACGAACACCAAGGCCCGCCAGGAAAAGGTCGCGTTCAGCTACACCATCTTCGTCGCCGGCATCCGGGTGCTCGTGCCCAAGGGCACCAAGGTCGACAACGTCAAGGACCTGGAGGGCCTGCCGGTCGGCCTGAGCAAGGGCACGACGTCGGAGAAGCTCTTCACCCAGCTGAGCGCCAACGAAGTGAAGATGCAGCTCACCACCTTCGGCAGCAACGTCGAGGCCTACAAGGCACTCAAGGACGGACGCGTGCGCGCCTTCCCGCAGGACGACTCGCTGCTGCTCGGCCTCGCCGCCCACGACAACGCCCTGGGCCAACTCGGCCTGAGCAGCGTGTCGCTCTCCGTGGAGCCCTACGCCATCATGATGCGCAAGGGTGACGCAGCCCTCGGCGCCGCCGTCGATCGCGCCCTCTCACGCCTCTACACCGGCGGCGAGATCGAGCCCCTCTACCGCAAGTGGTTCGCCACCGAGCGCCTCAACATCCAGATGAGCCGCCTCACGCGCGACAGCTTCGCGCGGCCGAACAAGGAAGCGGGCGTGGCGATGCTGCTGGGGTACTCGCTCTGAGTGCTTGAGCCTGCGCGCCACGGGCGTTCGGGAGGTGCAGGTGTGCGGGAGCACGCCTGTACCGACGCGTGACACGCGTCTCTTGCCATCTGGCGTTGGAGCCGACCGATGGGACTCACGGGCTACGACGGTCCTGACCGTCACTGGCCGGTACTCCAGGCGCCGCGGCCGGCCGGGCGGACGCGATTCAGCAAGGCCAGCCATGGCAATGGACACCAGGTTCCCGGCGTGCGTCCTCCGCGTCAGGCCGCCGGCCCGAGGCACCTCGCCACCAACGCGGGGAGCCCTGTGGCAGCGGTACTGCACCAGGTGTTTCGTCCCGTCGTGGCCGAAGCGTCCGGGTTGATGTCCCAGACGGCCGCGCCCGCCCGCATGGCGAGGTCTGGCAGGCCGGCCGCAGGGTAGACCAGGCCCGACGTGCCGACCACCAGCAGCAAGTCGGCGCGCGATGTCCGCTCGCAAGCCAGGTTCCACTCGGTCTGAGGCAGTTCCTCGCCGAACCAAACGACACCGGGCCGGACGGGGCCGCCGCAGACGCTGCACCGAGGCGGCGGCTGGGCACCGTCTTCGGCCCTGGGAGACGCCGTGGGCAAGCCCATGCCCTGCGTCGAAGCCGGATGGCCACAGTCCAGGCACCGTGGTGCGAAGAGGCTGCCGTGCAGGTGAATGACGTCTCGCGAGCCGGCGCGCTCATGCAGGTCGTCGACGTTCTGGGTCACGATGGTCAGGTTCTCGAGGCCCTGCCGCGCGGCCAGCTCGCTCAGCGCGCAATGGCCCGCATTCGGCTGTGCTCGGGCCACGCCTTCGCGTCGTGCTTCATACCAACCCCACACCAGCGCGGGGTCGCGCACAAAGCCTTCTCGCGTCGCGAGATCGTGCGGATTGAACGTGGACCACAGGCCGCTCAGTGCATCGCGAAAGGTCGGGATGCCGCTCTCTGCGGACATGCCGGCGCCGGTGAGCACGGCGATGCGGCGGGCGCGCTGGACGGCTTCGACCAACGCGATGGGGACTTCAAGCGATGTGCACGGCGTGGGGTTGTCGATCATGGGTCTATCGTGCCACGATGACGAGCGAGCAACCCTTGGCGCGCGCTGTCGTGGGCCGCGTACTGCAATGGAAGTGAGACGGCTTCGCGCTTTAGGCCGAAGGTGTCGCGGCCCCGGACGCTGTTTTGGAGCGCCCGCAGTCACTGTGGCTTCTAGAACTGCCTTGACCGCTTGCGCTTGGAAGGTCGGCCATGGCGTGTGTGCTGCGAAACGGGAATGAACCTGCCGCGGCGAACGAAGAAGCGAGTTCTAAGCGTGATGGCGTGCCTCTGCAGGGCGGGCAGCCCGTGATTCAAGGCTCGGAACTGGACCTCTGGCACGAATCGCTCTACGACGGCCGGAATTCCGCACGCGCAACGTGATCGACGAATCCGACAGGTAGCCCTTCGCCGTGAGATCGGCACGTCGGACCAGGGCAGGACGGCAGATGCGCTCATTGAGCCGGCTGGTCGACTTAGACCGTGTGCCGGGCTCCATTCGCTTGGACCGCGGACCGAAGATGACGTCGAACGGGTCCAGCGAAGGTGCGGCAACCAGGGGCATTGCGCTTCGCTTCATGCAGCCTGGTCAGCCGTACCAGACCACGTACATCGAGAGGTTCAACCGAACGACTCGCACCCAGGCGCTCGACGCCGGCTCTTTCCGCTCGATCCAGACGGTGCAACACATCACCGGGGATGGCGGCTCGACTTCAACGAGCAGCGCCCTCAAAAACCCTGCGAGATCGGCGCCGCGACTTTTGCGCGCCAGGTGACGGTGTGACCCGGAGGCACCTGGACATCCACGTCGCGGATGGCGACGACCGAGGACGCGGGCGTCATGCAGGGCGAACTTCCATCTCGCCGCGCACGGCATAACGATGGGCACGCCCGACAGGATTTACCGCCGCGTCTCTGTAGATCCGAAACGCCACGTACTGCCCAGCGGGCTCGAGCCAGCGCTCCTTCTGCGCGTCGACCAGGTTCCACCGGCCCTCGAAATGCAGCTCGGCCCAGTTGTGATAGTCGGCGGCCCGCAGCACGGCATTGCGATCCGTGTCGTAGCCGCCCACCATTCGGGCCGGGATGCCGTTGGCCCGCGCGAGGGCCGTGACGAGGTAGGCGTACTCGGTGCAATCACCGCCGTGGCGGGCCAGCGCGTCCGCTGCTCCGCGGTCTTCTGGCACATAGCCGGCGTACTGGAGGTGACCTCGGACCCAGTCGTACACCGCCCGCGCCGTGTCGGCAGGCGATCGCTGTCTCAGCTCGGCCGCAAGCGCCCGCACGGCGGGATGCTCGACCTCGATGAAGCGTTCGCTGCGCAGCCAATCACCGGGGTCGGCGAGCGGGGTTTCCCGCGGCAGAGCCCGCATCGTCAGGTCCGCCGTGACGGACACCACGCGGCGCCCGAGCGCCGGGAGCCGGGGCACGAGCACCTGGACGATGGCATGCCCCAGCGCATCGCGCGCGAGGGTCCACGGCACCGAGAGGCGTACTGCGTCGAGGGTCTGCACCGGAGTTTCGGCGGCAGGCACGTAGAGCCACACGGCCTGATCAAAAAGGTCGCGGGAGAGCGGGTTGACGAGCTCGAAACTCCACCTCAGTTGGCGCCGCTCCGCCTCCCCTGCCCTTGCGTGCGGAGCGGCAGCCCATGCACACGCGGCGGCCGGCAGCATGTGCAGGCAGCTGCGGCGAGCGAAGTTCACAGGCCGCATGCCGGCTTGCGCGGTCCGCGGGCCTGGGCCGCCCACACTGTCTGCTGCTGCACCAGTTGGCGCAGGTAGGTCGAATCGTTTTCGGTGTAGACGAGCACCGGCACCGGGTGAAGCGCGTCGCGCAGCCGCTGGACCGCCTCGTCCTCGTCTTCGGGCATTGCCGCGAGCACGACGGCCGACAGGTGCGCGGCCTTGCGTTCGCGCCGCCACTGCTTCACGGCCGCACGCGCTGCGTCGGGGGTCAGCGCGGGCAGGTCGACGGCCCCGGGCAGCTGCTTGCGCAGGCCAGCTCGGCGCGTTGACAGCAGCACGAGGTTGGCGTCGGACTGGCTCTCAGCCCACAGCTCCGCCGCAGTGAGGGACCAGGACAGTGTGTCGCCGGCGCGGCCCGCAGCCGGCCAGTTGGGCACCCCCCCCTGCAGTACGCGCACTCGGGCGAAGCCCTGTTCGAGCAGTGCGCCACAGGCTTCGTACAGCTCGCGTTCCATCCGGCCGTTGCCGAGCAGCACCACGGTCTTGTCGCGCAGGAAGGCCTTGGTGCGTACGGCCGACAGCGGCATCACCATGGTGGCGATGCCCTCTGGCAACGGCAAGGGCGAATTGCGCACGTCGATCAGCGCGGCGCGCGGATCACTGCGCATCGAGTCAAGCTGGGCGGGCGACAGGGCGCACACCGCGTCGCGGCGCGTCACCGCCGCGGGGGACGGGGCGGCGGCCCCCGCCAGTACATCCTCCCGCTTGCACATCGACGAAGCCGGGTTGAGGCCCTTGAGCGCCTCGGGCATGGTTCCCCCCGGAGCAACACCCGCCAGCGCCGACCCCGCCACCAGCCCTGCAAGGCAGAGCACCAGCGCGCACCTCACGGGTTCAGCCCAATCGCACCACTGGCGGACAGCCCCGGCCATGAGGTGCCTGCTGAGGCGGCCAGCCCCGGCATCGGGGAGGCTCCCGAGGGCGCGGGGTCGGCAGTGCCGCGCTGCATCAGATCGGAGGGATAGGTGAATTTCCATTCGCGGTACGCCTGCTTGCCGGTGAACCCGGCGTCCTCGGCCTCGAAGGCCCCTTGCTTGATCGGAACGGCCTCGGAGCGGGAGTGCACGCCGACCACTCGGCCGGCGACCCGCACCAGAACCCAGTCAGCCTTGCCCGTCATTGGATCGACGAACACCTTGCGCAGATGACGGCGCCCGCCGGAGACGCGCTTGTCGAACAGCAAATCCTCGAGTCCGACGGGATACTCGCGCCTCCCCATCGGCATCGCCTCGTGGTACCGGCCGATCGCGATGCGGAACTGACGTCCGATGGCGAGCAGCTCGGCCTCCTGATCCCGTCGCACGGAGGTCGTGTGGAGCTCCCACGCGAAGCCCACGCTCATGCCAAGCAGCGCCACAAGCAGCAGCACCCACAGGTACGAAAAGCCGCGCTGGGCGCTACAGGGCGTCATACCGCCGTCCGTCTCTCATCTGGCCGGGGGCGCCGCTGCGCACGTCGCCCACACCGGGAACGTCCGCCTCGCGCGGCGGCACCATCACCCACGTGGCGGCCGACTCGGTGACCGGGTCGATGGGCACGGCACGCAGATACTTCGCTTCCACAAGTTCGTCCAGCGTCTCGGGGTAGCGGCCGGTGTCGGCGCGGAACTTGTCGAGGGTGGTGCGCAGCACGTGCAGGTTCTCCTGCAACGCCACCTCCTTCGAGCGGTTGAGCGAGCCGAAGTAGCGCGGCACCGCGATCGTCAACAGCAGCGCGATGATCGACATCACGACCAGCAACTCGATCAACGTGAACCCGCCCGAGCGTCGAGCCATTGTGGTCACCATTGGCGGTAAGGCACGTTGTTGAGTCCTGCACCCTCCGCGCGTGAGAAGACGTCGAACACGTCCTCCCCCTCCTGCGGGTCGTCAGGGGGCGAGGCGTAGCTGCGCAGGCCCCATGTGGCCGATGCCGTGGCTCTAGTGTCGGGGTTCATTGGATCCCGGGGCAGGCTGCGGAGGAAGTACAACTTCTGCTTGACGGGGCTGCGCTGGTCCGGCACTCCGTCGACCAGCTCGTCGAGGGTCTTGGGATAGCCGCTGTCACCGATCCTCTGCTGGATGCGCCCTTGGTCCGACGCCCGTTTGTAGGCGTCAAGCCCGTCGCGGATCTGAATCAGCGCCCGGCGCAGGTCGCGCTCCTTCTCACGCCGCACGTTGATCTCCACGAGCGGCACGGCCACCATCACGAGCACGGCCATGATTGCGAGCGTCATCATCAGTTCGACGAATGTGAAGCCGCGCGCACGGTCAAGGCGGAAAGGATCGGTCATGGCGTGATGCGCACGAGCCGTTCCACCGGCAGCGCCACCGGCATGGTCGCCGCGGGTTCCGGCGAGGCCGAAAGCAACTGGATGCGTGCGCCCGGGCCGGTCGTAGGCTTCAGCGCCTTGAACGTGACCATTACGACGGCACCCGAGCCGTTCACGCCGGCATCTCCTCCCGAGGAGTTCTGGCGCACGGCGGCTACGAACACCTTGCCCTGCGCCGCGTCTACCCGGTGGCTGAACTGCGATGCACCGTTGCCCTGTTTGAAGAACCCGCCTTCTTGCACCTGGGCGACCTGCAGTGCCTGCGGATCGAAGCCGATCAGCATCGGGAGCCCGCGCAGCGCGGCTTGGCTGTTGACCTGCAGCACGGCCGTGAACTGCTCGCCCGCCTTGACCTCGTTGGGGGCCTGCCACAGCAGCGCGGGCGCGGGACCACTGCCCGTCGGCGGGGTCGCGGATGCTGCGGCGCGGGTCACGAAGGCGTTCGCCCCGGCGGCAGCGGCCGCCGGTGTGGGACCGCCGACCTCGCCCGGTGCGGCGCCTGTCGCCGTGCGCGCGGCGCCCGAAGCAGCAGCGTCGGCGGGTTCCACGACGCTGAGGCGCAGCGAGTCCGATCCGATGCTGGTTTCCGTGCCGGACTCGAACTCGGCTTCGAACAGGTCGGGACGGCGGTTGGAACGCACTACGCGCGGCGTAATGGAGAGCAGGATCTCGCTGCGCTGCGTGTCGTCCTTCTGGCTGCCGAACAGGCGGCCGAGCACCGGCATCTCGCCGAGGCCCGGCACCTTGTTGGCGGTGCGCCGGTCCTCGTCGCTGATCAGGCCCGCCAGCACCTGGGTCTCTCCGTCCTTGAGCCGAAGCACCGTGTTCGCACCACGCGTGCCGATCTGATAGGCGAGCGTGCCCGACTTGCTGACCACCTCACGCACAAGCGTCGACACCTCGAGGTTGACTTTGATCGCAACCTCGGCGTCGAGGTAGATCACGGGCTCCACCTCGAGCTTGAGGCCGACGTCGATGTAGTTGACCGTCTCGGAGATGTAGCTGGCATTGGTGGCCGGCGAGGTGGTGGTGGTGATGATGGGGACACGGTCGCCGATCAGCACCTTGGCCTTGTCCTTGTTGCGCACGCGGATGCGCGGGTTAGCCAGCACGTTGGCGTCCTGGTCTTCCTTGCGCGCGTTGATGATCATGTTGCCCACGCCCACCTGGGTTGTGGCCGCAGTGAGGTTGCGCAGGGTCGCCAGCGTCAGCGGGCTGCCGGCCGTCACCAGCGGCGACAGGGTCGTCTGGCTCGGCCACTGCACGCCCAGTTCGAGCAGGCGCGAACGCTTGACCTCGAGCACCTCTACCTCCAGCATCACCTCGGGGTCGCTCAGGTCCTGCAGCGCGACGATGCGCTCTGCCATGCGGATGGCTTCCGGTGTGTCGCGCATGATCAGGATGCCCAGGCGTTCGTCGATCGCCATGTCTTTCGTCTTGACGATGGTCTTGATCGTGTTCGACACCGCCTTCACATCGGCGTTGGTCAGGTAGAAGGTGCGCACCGACAGCGTCTGGTACTCCTTGAGCTTCTGCGGTGTGCCGGGATAGATCAGGATCGCGTTGTCGTTGAGCACCTTCTGCTCGAGCTGGTTCGTCACCAGCACGAGGCGGACTGCGTCCTCGATCGACGTATTCCTGGCGAGGATCGTCACCTTGATGTCCGGGCGCAGGTCCTTGTCGAAGTAGAAGTTCAGGCCCGAGACCTTGGCAATCACGTCGAACACCGACTTGAGCGGTGCGTCGCGGAACTCGAGCGTGATGGGTTTGCGATACGTGGCTGCCAGCTGCACGCCCGGCCGCCGCTGGCGCGAACGCATTTCGTCGATGCGCGCCTTCAGCTGCAGCGCGTCCTTGCGCGACGGATCCTCCACGAGCACCGTGCGCAGCTTTGACTCGGCCTCGGTGATGTCGGGAGCACCTCCCCGCTTGAATGCGACGTCGGCCTCGCTCAGGAGCAGGCGATGGCGGCGCTCCATCACCACATTGTCAAGACCTTGCTTCGCCATCGCGTTGTAAGGATCGAGCTGCCGCGCCTGCCCGTATGCCTTCTCGGCCTCCGTGATGCGTCCTTCGTGGAGCGCCAACTCGCCGGCCGACACCAGGCGGCTCACGGCGAGCGCGCGCTGGTTCGCGAGCGCGATGCGGTACTCGGCGTTGCGCGGCTGTGCCGCAACGGCCTCCTCTAGCTTGACGAGCGCCTGGTCGGTCTTGCCCTGACGGATCAAGGTCTGCCCCTCGCGGTAGGCCTCCGCGCCGGCGCAGCCGGCGAGCACGGCGGCCGCCATCAGCACGGCGCAGGCCGCACCATGGCGCGCCAGCGCGAGGTAGGGGAAGGTCGGCGCCTGGAGGCCGGCCGGCCGGATTGGCTTCATGTGTGCGATCTCAGCTGGTGCCACCCACGTCGAGGGTCTGCGTCTGGTTGGTCGGCAAGTGCGTCAGGGTGAGCAGGTTCCCCTGCACGCTCTCCACCTTGTAGTGTTCGGCGACGGTGTCCCCGACCCGCGCGACGATGCCCCGTTCGTTGTGCTGAAGGAAGAACACGGTGACACCGTCCTCTTCATAACGGCCGATGGTGCGGAATGGCAGCGGTGGGGCATGCGGCACGGCAGGGCCCTGGACCACTGGCACCACGGGTTCGGTCTTGGTGACCGGCGCGTCGACCTGCCACGCACCCGCCGCAAACAGTGCCTCCGCGCGGTCGTCTGCCTCGGCGTCGCGCGCACGGATTTCAAGCACGTCGGCTGCCACGGCACCCTTGCCGGGCGCCCGAGACGGCGGAGCCGCCGACGTGCCAGCGGTGCGGGCCGACCGGTCGGCCAGCAGTACGCCGCCGTCGGCCTCTGGGTCCGGCGCCATGTAGGCGGCAGCCAGCGTCGCGACGAGCGCGAGCCCCAGCAGCAGGTGCTGGCGGTGGCGCTTGCGGTTCATGGCGTGCTCCGCGCGACAGCGGTACGCGGCAGCTGTGCCAGCACGACCCACTGAAGCCGCGCCTCGACCTCGACGGCATCGACTTGCGGCCGCTGGAACTGCACGCTCTCCAGGCCGAGGGAAGGATGCGCGCGCAAGGCCGAGTCGACGAAACGGTGCACCGCACGCCACTCGCCTCGGACTGGCAGGCTCATGCGATAGCGCAGGAAGCCGCCTTCGGCATCGACCTGGGGCCGGTACTCCCCGCGGGCCACAGTGAGGCGTTCGGATTCGGCCAACGCGATCAGGTCCTGCACCTGGGTGGGCAGGTCGTCGTGGGGCAGCAGCCGCGTGTCGAAGCGGTGCAGGCGGTCGCGGGCATCCGATGGCGCCGCGCGCACCACGGGGTCGACCGCCAGCGGCCGGTCGAGCCAGCGCTGCTGCGCACCCGCCGCCGCGAGGGCCTGGTGGCGCTCGGCCGCCCAGGCGCCCACAGCCAGCACCGTCGCCGCGGCAAGCAGCAGGCCCCACGCGCCGACGCGGCGCGCGGCACGACGCACTTCCCAGGCGACGGCGGCGGCCAGGCCGCCCAGGTTCAGGGCGCCCATGTTGCCTCCACGGTGAAGCGGTATGGGTGCGCGGGGTTGGATTGCTGCACCTCGTGGCGGGTCAGGTAGGCTTGAGCGATGGGCGGTCGGTTGGCGATCAGCGCCACGTAGCGGGACATTTCGGCGCCCGAGCGAGCCTCCGCCACCACTTTCAGCGTGGCGCCACCATCGGGCAGCGCGCTTGCGCCCGACACGTCGACGCTCAGCAGCGCGACCCGGAGGTCCTTCGGCACCTGCAAGGCGCCGATCAGCGCGGCCACCGGCATGTTGAGTTCGCGGATGGCGGTGTTGACGGACCGCACGCGCGCGAGTTCCTCGCGGGCGAGCCCGACGGGGGGGCGCTCCTGCGCGAGGCGGCGGGACGAGTCGTCCTGCTCGCGGCCGACGATTTCCTGTTCAAGCCGCCAATGGTCGTGCGCGTCCTTCGCGAAAGAGACGGCCAACAGGAGCAGCACCACGGCGGCGGCTTTGACAATGAGCGGCGAGCCTCGACCGGCCCCGGCCACGGCGTCGAGGCAAGACGGGCTGGCCTCGGCCGCCAGGCCGAGCCAGGGCGGCACGGCCTGGTCGTCCGGCAGGGCGATGTCGGTGACCGCAATGGGCCACGGCGGGCCGGCATCCCCGCTCCGGAGACCTCGCACCACAGCCGCCTCGGCCAGCCACGGCTGCCGCAGACCGGCGCGGTCCCACAGCGCGCGCAGCGACGCAGCCTCTTCGGGTCCGAGGGACCGGGCCATCACGTCCACCGGTGTCCGACCGCCCTGCACCACGAGCACGGCGCCCGGCAGCCACACCACGAGCGGCGCAGTCGCCGGTGCGTGGCGCTGCCGCCCGGCGTGGCGCCACGCGGCATCGGACAGCGGACGCACCGACCGCAAAGGTCCGCCAGCAGCCTGCGCCACGCGGCCCAGCGCGGCGAGCAGCGCCGCGCCGTAGGCGACGGCGCGGCGCGGCGCTCGGTAGGGGCCGTCGTCGATCCGAACCGTGTCGTCGGCCTGGCCACCAAAACCCGCAGCCTCGAACTGTGCGCGCGCAAAGCCCTCGGCTTCATCGGCACGCCCGAGGGCGTCGCTCCAGGGCAGCCGACAGGCCGCGAACCACCCGTCATCGACCAGCACCCGCACCCCGCCCTTCCATGTCGCGTCCGCTGGCCACTCGCGCACGAGCGCATCGCACGCGGCATGCAGCGACGGGGGCGAACCCGGCTCCACCGGCAGCACCTTGAGCGTGTCGGGCGACCAGCGGCCTGCTCGGCGCGCGGCCACCATCAGCGCGTTCCCGGCCGCAACGACAAACCACTCAGCCTGCGACACGGGCCACCTCCTCGAGCGTCGTCTCGCCCCGCGCGACCCAGTCGAGCGCAGTGGCGAGCACCGGGCGCAGACCCATGCGGGCCGCACGTTCCTTGAGCGCAGAGATGGGGGCGCGGCTGGCGATCAGTTCGCGCATGGCGTCGTCCAGCACGAGCACCTCGGCCACTGCCTTGCGGCCCTTGTAGCCCGCGCCGCGGCAGTGGCCGCAGCCCGCTCCGGCCCGGAACGTCCAGCCGCGGACCTGTTCGGAATCAAGCCCGGCGGCGTCCAGTTCCTCGTCGGACGGCTCCACCGGCAGTGCGCAGTGGGGACAGTTCATCCGGAGAAGGCGCTGGGCCACCACCCCGTTGAGCGCCGACGCGAAACTGTAGGCATCGACACCCATGTGGACGAACCGCCCCACCACGTCGAAAACGTTGTTGGCGTGCACTGTGGTGAACACGAGGTGGCCGGTGAGTGCAGCCTGCACAGCGATCTGCGCCGTCTCGTTGTCGCGGATCTCGCCCACCATGATCTTGTCCGGGTCGTGCCGGAGGATGGACCGCAGGCCTCGCGCGAAGGTGAGTCCCTTCTTCTCGTTCACCGGGATCTGCAGTACCCGCGGCAGGCGGTACTCCACCGGGTCCTCGATGGTCACGATCTTGTCGCGGCCGGTGTGGATCTCGGTGATGGCACCGTACAACGTCGTGGTCTTGCCCGACCCGGTGGGGCCGGTGACGAGCAGCATGCCGTGCGGCTTGGCGGCGAGCCGGCGGATCTGCGTCATCGTTTGCGGGTCGAGCCCCAGGTGGTCGAGCCGCAGGGACTTCGCCTGCTCGGTGAGCGATTGGCGGTCGAGCAGGCGCAGCACCGCATCCTCGCCGAAGATGTTCGGCATCACCGACACGCGGAAGTCGATCTCGCGGCCATTGACGCGGACCTTGAAGCGTCCATCCTGGGGCGTGCGGCGCTCGGCGATGTCGAGTTCGGCCATCACCTTGATGCGCGACACCACCTGCTCTGCCATGTGGTCCCCGTGCACCTGCGTGATGGACACGAGGACACCGTCGATGCGGTAGCTCACGTGCAGGCAGCCGGCATCGCACTCGAGGTGGATATCGCTTGCCTGCAGCTTGAGGGCATCGTAGATGGTGGAGTTGACGAGCTTGACCACGGGGCTGACGTCGTCGCTGATAGTGGACAGCGTGATGACGGCGGCTACCTCCTCGTCGCCGGCGGCGGCGGCCTCGCCCTCGAAGCCGTCCATTGCACGGAGCTGGCGCTCCTGCTGCGTGAACGACGCCCGCAGGTCGTCGGGATGGGCGAACGCGATCACCGGCGGCACGGGCTGCGGCCCCAGGCGGCGAAGCGTCCAGTCCTCGAGTTCTTCGTCGAACGGGTCACCGAGCACCACGTGGCGGCGGCCGTCCGCATCGCGGGCCACGAGCACGCCGCGCGCCACGCACTCGGGGTACGTGATGCGCTCGAACTCAGGCACCAGCGCCTGCAGTTCCGGCATGCCCGCGTGCGTGCAGCCCGCGCGGCCGGCCAGTGCCTGCATCAGCACGTCGGGCGTCCAGCCGGTGACCTGGGCCAGTGCAGCAAGCAGGCGCTGCTCGCCCTGGGCGGCGAGCGTACGGGCACTTGCCAGCAGTGCCGGCGTCAGCGCATCAGGCGTGGGATCGCCGGCGACGGCCTTCATTGCAGACTTCCCGCCAGATCGAAAATCGGCATGTACATCAAGACCACCACCGTGCCGATCACGATGCCGATCACCGCCATCAGAACGGGCTCCAACAATTTCGAAGCCCAGTCGATCCAGCGCGCGAAATCTTCGTCCTGGAACCGGGCGGTGCGTTCAAGCATTTCCGCCAGTTGCCCCGAGCGTTCGCCTACCTTGATCAGCGACTCGGCCACGGGGCTTGCGAGTCCGGCGGCCAGCAGGGCGGCGGAGAGACTCTGGCCTTGTTCGACGGCAAGGCGGCTCTGCGCAAGCCGCTCCCTCTGGGCGGGCGACACGAGGCCAGTCACCATGCCCATCGCGCGCGGCAGCGCGATGCCGGCGGCGAGCAGCAGGCTAACGGCGCGGAAGAAGCGGGCAAGCCGGAACTCCGCCGCCCGGCGTTCGATACCGGGCAGGCGCAGTGATTGGTCGAGCAGCAGCTGCCGCCATCGCGGCTGACTCAGCGCCCAGCCCGCAGCGACGGCCAAGGCAAGCAGACTGCCCCCGACCGCCAGCCAGTGATCGTGCACCCCCTGCCCGAACGCGAGCAGCCAGCGAGACAGCCACGGCATCTCGCGACCGGCAGACTCGTACACCGACGAGAAGCGCGGTACCACATAGCCCAGCAGGAACAAGGTGACGAAACCGCCCACCACCAGCAGCATCACAGGGTAGATGGCCGCTGAAACGAGCTTTTTGCGCAGCGTCTCGAATTGCAGCTGGTACGCGATGTATCGCGAGAGCGCCTCAGGCAGGCCGCCCGTGCGTTCAGAGGCCCGCACGGTGGCCACGTAGACGGGCGGGAAGTGTTCCGGGGCCGCCGCGAGCACGTCGGAAAAGTTGCGCCCCTCTCGCAGCGCGCGCAGCAGTTCAGCCAGAAGCGCGCGCGGCATGGCCTGGCGCTCCTTCGCGTGCAGGGTCGTCAGCGCCTCGGTCAGGTTGAGGCCGGCGTCCAGCAGCGCAAGCAGCTCCTGACTGAAGAGCAGCAGCGGAAAGGTGGTGTTGCGGCCACCCGCCGTGGCGGCCGCCACCGGCACCGATTCGACGGCAAGCACCTTGCCGCCGAGCGAGACCACCCGGCGCACGGCCTCGGACTCCTTCAGGTCGGCAAACTCTTGTACCTGCACGCGGCCGTCCAGCCCCTGCACGCTCAGGCGCACGCGTATGGCTCCGGGTGCAACACCTGAGCCGGCGGCAGCAACTGTTCTCCCGCTCATCATGTCACTCGGCGCCCAGACGCGTGTCAGCGGTACGACACGTCGGCGGCATCGCCGTCACCCCCGGCCTGACCGTCCTTGGCATAGGACAGCAGGTCAAAGTCGTCGGACCCGGTGGCGCCGGGGGACTGGTAGACGAACGGCCGTCCCCACGAATCGGTGGGCACCGCCTTCTGCAGGTACGGACCGTTCCACTTCGGCTCGTCTGCGGGTTTCGTGACCAGCGCGGCAAGACCTTGCTCGCTGGTGGGGTAGCGGCCGGTGTCAATGCGGTACGCATCGAGGGCCTTCGCCAGGCCTTCGATCTGGGCCTTGGCCGTACTGCGTTCGGACTTGCCGATCTGCGAAAAGTAGCGTGGGCCGACGTACGCGGCTAGCAGGCCGATGATGACCATCACCACGAGCAGCTCAAGCAAGGTGAAGCCCCGGCTGCGTCGCACGCGACCATCATCTGAAAAGCCAAAGCTGCTGTGGTTCATCTTGAAGGTGAACAAGAGGTCGGATGATCGGCTGACGATCGGAATCGATGCCGGGTAACCGGATACGTGATCGCTGCGGAGAGGGAGCGTCGACGAGGCCGGAGACGCCCCGAGGCGACGGCGAGCCCGCCCCCTCGTTTCATCGCGGGCCGCTGCCCCACTTCTTTCGTTGTGCCAGCCGTCATTGTGGTTGCTTGCCTGAACTCAGCGAACGAAGATGTCCCACTGCAGTGCGAACGACTTGGCAAATACGTCGGGCGCGATCTGTGCGCGCACCGTGACCGTGTCAAGACTGCGCCCGGTCTGGCCGACAGCCAGCGCGCCAAACGACAGCTGTCCGTCCACGACCACCATGCCCGCGGGCGGAATCACCTGCGCAGTGCCTCCGTCGATGGCGGTGGTGCCGACGTTTCCGAATGAGGCATCAACCACATATTCCCAAGTCGTGGCGTCCACCTTGGTCGATGTCTTCACGCGCACGCTACAGATGCGCGCGCCGGCGTTGTTGCTCGAGCGCACTTGGGCCAGCTCGTCGTCGAGGTTCACCAGATCGACCGGTGTGCCCGACCGGCTCATGTAGGCTGGATCCAAACTCGCGCTCTTGCCGACCAGCACCTGATAGGCCTTGCTTCCGTCGGAGAGACAGTCAGTCTGGCCATCTACCGTGACCGTCTGATCCACGTTCCAGTTCGATGCCGTGAAGGTCAGCGTGGCCGGCGTGGCAACCCCCTCGCCCGGGACGGTGCTTGCCACCGGCACCCGCACCGATGCTGTCGGCTCCGAGCCGAGCCGCACCTTGAACTTCGCGGCACCCCGGCCTTCCACTGTCTGTGAGCTGCCTGGCGTGACGACGATGTCACCGCCCGTCTCGGAAGGGATCACCACCGCACCCGCCCCGGTCGCCCGGCCCACGCCGCGGCCATCGTATACCTCCACATGAATGTAGTACGCGCCCACCGGCAGGTTCGTCACGTCCCAGTCGATCGAGCCCGCGTGGGTGCCCACCGGCTTCGCAATGCCATCGACGATCAGCGTTTTAGGCAGACCATCACGCGTCAACGAGTAATACAGCGCAACGGTCGGGGCCACATTGACGTCCGTGCCCATCCATGACAGCCGCACCGTCTTGCGCCCAGCTGACTCCGTGGGTGCGATCGCTTGAGAGGGCACCTGCACCGAGGCATACGGTGTCTGATAAGTCTCCGTGCTGACGGTGAACTGCGACGGCGCCGACCAAGCCGATGTCTTGCCTTTGGGATCTACCGCGCGGACGCGCCACCAGTACCTTCTCTTGTCGGCCACCGGCGCGAGCGTCCATGACGTCGTGGGCGACGTGCCGCTGCGCAGCACCGGGTTCATGGCCTCCGTCGCGGCGAGCTGGAATGCGTAAGTCACGGTGTCGTCGTCCGGGTCGGTGGCCGGGTTCACCTCCAACACAGGCGCGATTGCCGAGGTCCACGCACCATGCCCGGGGTTGGCAACCGTCGGCACCGACGGCGCATCGTTCACAGCATTCATTGTGAACACGGCGCTCGCCCAAGCCGATTCCGACACGCCGTCCTGCGCCTTCACCCGCCAGTGATACCGCGTGTTCTCGACGAGCCCGCTGACGGTCCACGAGGTGCTGCCGCCCGCCTGCTGCGGCAGCGAGCCCGAGACGCGTTTCGCGCCCGAATCAAACGATTCGACGGTGTCCAGCTCGAACACGTATGTCAACGCGTCTCTGTCGGCGTCCGTCGCATTCCCGGCCACCAGCGTCACACTCGTCGTCGTGACCGTGGCTCCGGGCAGAGGCGCAGCCACCGTCGGAGAGGTCGGCGCCGCGTTGGAACCAGCGAGCGAGAACGAGCGGGCCGCCGTCACGGTCTGCGCGCCGACCGTGTCGGTCGCGATGACTTGCCACCAATACACCTTGCCCATCTCGGCCGACACAGACAGCCGCCAGCTACTGGTGCCCGAGGGGTGTGCCGGTACGCCGTCGATCGACGCAACAGCCTGCGTCAAGGCGCTGTCGCCCCACACCCGCACGCCGTAGCTGACCGTGTCGCCGTCCTTGTCCACGGCATTGGACCAGCTCAGCAGCGGCTGCGGTTCAGCCACTTGGCCCGAAGGCACAGGCGACGTCAGGTTGAACCGGTCCGGGGCGTCGTTGTGCAGATTGACGAACAGCATCGACTGCACCCAGGGGCTCGCCGACGTGCCATCGGTCGCGCGCACCCGCCACCAGTAGCGGGTGTTGTCCGCGAGGTCGGCAGGCACCAACCATTGGGTCGGCTGGGCCACCGTCCCGGCGCCGTCGCCCGGGGACATTGGCGCCTTGTCGACGGCGGCGCTTGCAACCAGCTGCGTCATCGCTTCATCGCCGTACAGCTCGAACTGCAAACGCAGCGTCGGGTCTTGCGGATGCGTGCTCGCCTGCGCTGACAGCATGGGTCGCAGCGTGGTCACTTGGGCGCCCAGTGCCGGTGACACGATAGCTGGCACCAGCGGGCCAGCCGGTGGGTCGATGGTCTGCACCGAGATCGTCGCAGAGCGCGTGGCCTTCAGCGTCCCGTCGGTCACGGTGTAGGCCACCAAGTAGTTGCCGACGGCGCCTCTTGGCGGGGTCCAGTCGAACACCGCGCGTGCCACTGTGGGAGCCGTCGCGTCAAACGGCTGCGCGGTGAACGTGGCCCCCGCTGGCAGAGGGGCGGCGGTGATCGTCACGAGCTTGCCGTCCGGGCTGCTCGCTTCCACGAGGAAGGACACCTGCTTCGTCTCCTGCACCGTACGGTCCGGGACGAACTGCAGCACCGGCGCGCGCGGCGTGGTGCCCTGTGCCTGGAAGTCGCTGTCGTACGCGCCCGGCGTGTTCACGTCGAACACGTTGAGCCAGTACTCCCACTTCTTCGTGTCGAGGTTGCGGGTCTTCGACAGCCAGACGTTCTCGGGCAGCATCTGCTTGGCATCCGAACGAACGACCTTGCCGAGGGCCTTGGTGCCGTTGAACGGGTCGGGGAGCTTCACGTACGCGAAGCCGGCGGTGGCAGGGAACTGGAGGCGGTAGCGGGCGGTGCCGTCGGGGGCGGTGCCGGCGGTGAGCTGGGCGACGGTGCTGCGCTCCGTTACCACCGTGTCGGTGCCTTCGGATTCGTACAAACGGACGACGTCCCCATCCTGGGCGAGGAAGTCGCGGACGGTGTCGCGGCCGGGGAGGTCGACCCGGACGTCGCGGATCAGGAAGTGGGGGTTGGCGGCCTGCAGCAGCGACGTGAGTGCGCCGCCCAACTCATCGGCATGGGCGAACTTCGCGGTGAAGTCGGTGAACTTGCCGGCGAGGGTCGTTTCCATCTGCCAACGGCCGGTGGCCGCGCCGTTGGCGACAACGTCACCGAAGTCGATGAGCAAGGAGTTCTGCACCGGTGCGTCGTTGATGTAGCTGCCAATGATCTTGAAATTGATCAGCAGGCCTTGGCTGTTCTCGACGATCTTGGGTTGGGCGGATTCGATCTTGAGTTTCTTCGCCGGCACCAGGCCATTGTTCTTGACGCGCACGCCCAGCGTGAACGGCTCGATGGCTTCGACCTCCGCCGTAAGCGGGTCGTCGGCGATCACGTCCTGCTGCAGGAAGTAGTCGAGCGTCAGCAGCGGGAGCGGCTTGACCGTGATGACATCCGGCGAGACGTCGAGCGTGTGATTTTCGTTGGCGTAGTGGTACCGGAAGGTCGCGCCGACGAGGTACTTCTTGCCGAGCGGCGTGCTGCCCGCCGAACCCGGCGCCGGGATCAGGAGCCAGTTGATGACCGCCGTGGTCTTGGCTGCGAGCGAACCGGTGCCTTCGACGTTGGCGATGTTCTGCTTCTGGGACAGGCGAATGAAGAACTTGGCGCTCAGGTCATTTGGGTTGTCGCTCACCGGGACCGGTGCACCAGTTTCATCGACGACCTTCAACATCACCGATACGTTCTCGATCACCGAACTGTCCGTGGTGTTGTTGATCTTCATCTCGGCGTCGAAGGCTTGGCGCTCGAGGGTCAATTCCTGCTTGATCTCTATTTTCACCCGTGCGCACACAGTGTCTTGTGCGCGTGCTTCGCCCCCCCCCGCAATGAGAACGATGAACAGGGGCATCAATTCGGCTACGCGTAACAGCAGGTGCACGCGCGACTGTTTCGAAGGACGCCGGTTGGAGCGAGACATGGCTGACGACCATTCGGTCTTAGGCATACTCGACTGCAGCTCACTTAATGTTGAATACACAGCGGGTCCAGCGCGAAGTCAAGATCGTCGGAATACTGCAGCGTATCGAATCCATCGTAGAAATCGTCTGCGGATTGATCCGGCCCGATATCGACGGACACTGAATTCTTCTCGAATCCGACTTCATACTTCAAATTCAACCGTCTGGCGAATTCCAGAAACGGACGCACATCCAACTCTTTTTTGTCGAATGAGAAAACGAAAGTTGAATGCCCCGACCGCGACAAAACTTGGTCGAAAAACAATTGACCATCCACTTCTACCACGCTGCAAACATCGAACATCGACACCTCCGCTGTGAAGAAGGGGATATTTTCTATCCGATAACACCCGGACCATACCTCGACAGCATTCAGGCTTTCAAACGAAGCCCCACGGTCGCTGGAAATCGGAAACAGGATCGCAGGCATATAACCCTTATCGGTGGACATCCTTGTGGCACTTCCGGCAAAGCAAACCGATGTTGCCGGAATCCGTTTTGCCGCCGTTACACCAATGCTCCCAGTGGTGATAAACGCCTTCTTCATCGTCCGGCGTAACACCTCGTGTGCTCTTCTTAGCAGGCTTGGTAGGTATATTGCACATCTCGCACCTCAACTTGCCCTGCTTGTCTCGCGCTCTCTCGTCAACTTCGCGCCGAACTTTCGACCTCTTTGAAGCGTACCGTCCATTATGAACAAGTGCGCCATCGTCGTCTCCAACGAAGAAGGTATGAGCATTGGCAACTTCCAAATTGTACGTTGTCAAAACTTCAGACGAGAGGACCGCCGAAACCACTTCCATTCCTACGGCGTCGCTGACAGAACTAGCCAGTTTGTCACCGGCCTTGATCAGTACGGCATCCCGCCACCCCTCTTCGGTCCTTATTGGATGGTTTCCGGTCGCGGAGAACTCGCCCCCGTTTCGGAGCGTCAAGCGAACGATATCTCGCTTGGCTTGCGGAGTTGTCATTACCTCGGTGACCGACTGATAGCTCAGGCCATCCTGCTCCGCTTTCCATTCGCTCCGTGCCAGAACCTTGTCGCCAACGCGAATACTAGAGATTGGCTTCAGCTCATTTCGCCCGTCCGCGGAAAGGACGTGCACCGGCGTATCGCCGGGAAAACTGTTCCCACCCACACATTCGCAGACATCGCCGCATTCCCTGCGAAACTTTTTGATCCACTTCGTCTTAGTAAGCCACTTGGGGATCGGAACTAGAGTGGTCCAATCGAAACAGCCGGTAGTTTTATACTCTTCGTATACCGTATACAACTCATATACAGTGATTGCAATATTTATCGCACGAACAATACCTTGAACATATTCACCAGTCGGATCCCCATTATTTATCGGATCTCCGCCGGCATACTCATAGGAATTCCATCCCCCCGCGAAGCCGATGGGATCCGAAGTGATGTACCGACCAATGACTGGATCGTAATACCGCCGGGTGTTGTAGTGAAGCCCGGTTTCCTGGTCAAAGTATTGCCCCGGCGCCCGCAGCCCACTCACGACACCGCGACTCGATGTCACAGTGGCGTACCCGTCAATCGAATAGTCGGCACGCCAGATCACTTGGCCCGCAGCATCGGTTATCCGTCGCGGCCGCCCTGACTGATCATTATGGAAGTATGCGTACTCCAGGCCAATGCCACTGCCGTAGAGCAGGTTCCCCTTAATGAAAACCGGGTCTGTACCCCATTCGCCGCCAGGATGCCACCCGTATTGGACCTTTACGACGCCATCGGGCCCGGCCTCTGCCAAAAGCCCCTCTTTTGCATACAGGTATAGGCTACGTTTAGGAACCGGCAGGACCTCACCGGTGCTCGCGCGATACACGTCCTTGATCAAACGATTATCAAAAGGGTCGTACGCATACTTGGCTACGTAGACGCCAGCTCCGTCCTTGACTGCGACCAAGCGATTGAGCGCGTCGTACTCGTAGATCCAGACAGAAGCGCCAGCCCCCGGCTCATTCGAGGTCTTCCTCACCAGATTTCCGGTAGCGTCGTACTCATATGCCGTGCCGCCTCTTTGGAGCAGGCGGTTGCTGCTGTCGTACTTCCATTCCCCAGACGTAGAACTGTCGCTTTTTCGGTTCCCGGCGGCATCAAACGTGAAAACCTCCGTTGTCAGTCCTAAAACCCCTCCTCGATCAACCGTAGCCTGCGTGAGACGCTGTTCGGAATCGTAGGCGAATCTTTCCGAAATCGTACTGGAAGCCCCGCCCTCCGCATCAGACGAAACTGACTCAAGCAGTTCACTCAGCCGGCCATAGCGGTTCTCGACCCCAAACAACTTCTGCTGCCCTGCGCTCTTCACCGTCATGGCAGCAGCTTGCAGAAGGCCATCGTATGAAAATTCCCTCGTCACACCACCCGGAAGCGTGATCCGACTGGGTGCGACCCACTTCCTAGAATTGACGGAATACTTGCCAGCCCCGGGGATATCAATTGATCCTAGCAACCCATCGCTCTCGTACTCATAATTGACGACATCACCATCTGGGAATTTTAGCGATTTGACCAATCCGGCTGAGGTGAGCGTATATGCATAGCCAAGAGAAACACCTTGCGTGTAAGTTGCAGTCTCGCTCAAGAAGTTGCCGTCATCATCGTACGTATACTCCGCTCCAAGAGTTCCGTCCGACCAAGATCGCAAGTTTCCTGCAGCATCCCTGGTATAGGTGTACGTCAGCGACGGCGAGGTTTCTCCTGCCTTGGCAGCCTCTGTCCGAACGACCAAGTTAGTCGAGTCGTAAGTGTGGCGGATGGTCGAGCCATTAGCGCCGGTAATCCGCGTCCTATTGCCACTTGCGTCATACTCATAGGTCGTAGTCTGACCGCCAGGAAGAACTTGAGCAACCAAGCGATTCGCGCGGTCATAACGAAGGGTCGTTCGATGCCCGAGATAGTCCTGTAAGGCGACGATGTTGTCGTGCGCGTCCCAAGTCAGCTCGATGTACCGACCCTGCGAGTTCGTAAACCGCAGAACTCTGTCGAATTCGTCGTAAGCGAAGTAGGTTGTTTTTCCCTCAGGATTCGTCGTCTCAATGACGCGTCCCTTCTTGTCATACTTCTGAAACGTGGTTCGACCGTCCGGCCCCGTGGTCAATTCTTCGATCACCGTGCTGGCGGTAATCCGCTCGCGCCGGTCGAAGCGTTGCTCCAGCGCGAAGCCGGGATAGTCAGTTCTGGTCGGATTGGTCAAAGCCCCAACTGCGGTCGGATCTCCTGGAAGGCCGTAGCCATGGGTGGTCACGTTCCCTTGGCTATCCGTGACTTTCGTCAAGCGCTGAAAATTGTCGTATTCGATGTGGACTCGTCTACCGTCCTCATCGATTTCCAGAACCGGAAACCCATGCCCATTGAACTGAGTCCGCTGCGCTCCCCCATTGGCGAAAACCGTTTGCGTGAGCCGATTCATTCCGTCATAGGCCATGCTCACGGTTTTTCCGAGTTCGTCGGTTCGGCGAACCACATTTCCGACTCGATCGTAGGTGAAGCCAACTTCTCCACCAAGTGCGTCGCGGATAGCCTCGACGTTGCCCGACGCGTCGGCGCGGTACTCGACAACCTCGCCGCGCGGGCCGACCTGCTTCCTCGGATTCCCGGCCCTGTCGTAGGCATAGTGCCTCACGGCCCCTTCCGGGTCGACTGTTCTTTTGACATTGCCTTGAGAATCATAGTCAAACGCCCAGCGTGAGACAGTATCCGCCGGCGCCGACTTTCCACGCCGCAGTAACGCGGTCACAAGACCGGCCGAATTCCGAACGTATTCAGTTTCCCGTTCCGCAACGCTACCAGCGGCCTCCCGCTTGTAGAGAAGGTTACCTGCGCTATCGTAATCGTATTGAGTTACCACACCCATCGCGTCGACACGCTCAAGCAGGCGCATATGGGCCGCCGAATACTTGCTGCTGACCGTCGCCCCGTCTGGATATTCGATTAAAACAACCTGCTCGAATTCGTTCGATCTTGTTCTCGTCGTGAATCCGCGAGCATTCGTGCCACTCTCCGTGCGAGAGCCGGTGTCATAGCGCACCTCGGCTTCAACGCGACCGTTCACAACGTGACGGACCATCCGGCCGACACGATTGTGGGTATAGGATTCGATCTTCTGCCCGGCAGCCGTCTCCGGCCTCACCACCTTCGCGTTGAACTGCTTGTTTACATCATCGTAGTCGAACGTGTACTCGGTCTCGGCACCGTCGGGCGTCACATGGCGCTTGACCGTGCTTCCAGAATATTCAATCGTTTCCTGCCGAAGTTCGGCATCAGTGATTTTTGTTATTCTGTTCCCAGCATCGTATTCATACTGAGTCACAAAGCCGCGAACGTCAGTGACCTTAATCAGGCGATTCTTGTCGTCATAAGCATACTTTACGGATCTAGGAGGAAGGTCAACCTCAAGTTCCGAGACCGGGTAATCTCTCACCTCAACTAGAACATCACCAGAATAGTGAAGGCTGAAAACAATGTGCCCGACATCATCCAGCACGGCGCGAACGATTCCACCAGCGTCTCGGAGAAGCCAGACTTTTTTGCCATTTCGTCCACCCCAAGACACCACCTGGCCTTGGGTGTTGTACTCAATCCAGTCGCCACCTCGATCGGTCCATCGATATCCCTTCTTGTTTTCCTGGGCCGCGACTGTGTAGCGCCCGTGTCGGAGAGCGGGCTCAACATCGGCCGTCGCAATGGGAAGGATTTGGAGAACGGCTCGCTTTTCCAGTACAGCGCGGTTATTAAAAGCATAACGGCCGCTCTCGCCCAAATACAGCTCGTTCATCCTTCGAAGCGCTTCAACATCGGCCGTTTGGGCTGATCCAGTGACGGAACCGAGACAGAGATTCGCGTAGTCGATGCTCACCCGCTGGAGCGGCACATAGTCCGGAGCCAGTTCGCCCATCAGTCGATTGAACGGCGTGGACCGCGCAGGCACCATCGGACCGGCTTCGGTAATGCCGCCGACGACCACCGTTCCTACCGTAGGTTCCCAGTCTTCATCGACCCAAACCCAGCAACTTGAACTTTGGGAAGGAGGCTCCGCGGGGAAATTACTCACAGTGGCACCGGCGCTTGCGGCACTTGTCGTGTCCGCGCTCTGGCTCCCGGTAAGGTTCTTCCAGCTTTGAGAAAGGCTTTCCCAATGCTGATTGAATTTCCACTCCTGACCATTCCAGGAGCGGACCCATCGCACTCGACCAGCCGTTGTGTCCACGTAGATGTCATCGACACTGACCGTGGCGAAGCCGTTGGGAAGCGACACGGAAAAGCCGTTGGGCGAGTCCTCCGAATAGGCTGGAGACGCGCAGGCAATCAGCATGGCACCCGCCCACACCTTCGCCTTCAAAGACCAAGGTTCGACCATTGCGAGAAACCGCCCCTCGAAATCAGAGATATCAAAACTCACGTCGACGCATCGCCAAATATTTAGTCGCACGACACTCCACCCTTTGGTATTTCAACGCACCGTTTTCCACGAAGCGGTATGGATGTGGGGCCGCCGCCGTAACCCCCTGTACCCCAACCGCCGCCGCTATACCCACCACCGCCGGCACCGCCGCCCGTACTTCCGCCTCCGCCGCTCTGGCAGGAACTCGTGCTCACGGAGAACCAAGACGAAGTTGCACCGCAGACCGATTTTTCGCCGTTTGCGCAGATGGAGATACAGGTCACTGCGGTTGAATTGCTGTAGCTATAGCAACCGGCACCGGTCGAGTTGTCCTGCGCCGCGGATTGTTCGAGACCGCGAACAGAGACGACACGATACGGAACGGTGATACGTTGATGCGGCTCTAACGCATGTGGTATGTCCACCAAGAACTCGTAGCGGAAGAATTCGTCGCTCTTGGGAAGCTGGTGTTTTATTTGCTCGGCACGGAGAAGCCCGTGGTTTTGAAGAGAGAGCTCGCCGTAATAAACATCTCCCGTGTTCATTTTCGGCAGATTGATGCTTGTCGGCCGCATGACCACTACTGCCGCCGGAACATCCGTTTCAAAAGTCGCATTCAAGGTAATTTCGTACCGGTCTTGAATAGTTATTTCCCGCACGCTCCATTCCACCGTGACGAGGTTGTACTGAAGAAACACCGATTGATTAAGTGTTATCCCCGGCTTGACGGTCAAACGTCCGCCAATCTCCTGGTGGTTATTTGCCGTAACGCGGAACTTGTACCGTCCCGCCGGCACGTTCTGGAACATGGCCTCGCCCAGCGCGTCCGTGCTCATCTCCAGCGTGACCGTCGCGACTTCCTCGTTCTGCAGCGTGATGCGCGCATTCGCCAGCCCAGAGATCAGCTTGCCGTCCTTGCCGACCGTCGCGGTGTAAATGTCCGACGCCCTGAACTGCACATTGCCCTGCCCGCTCGCGGTGATGCTCGCGTACACGTTCAAATTCTGTGCGCCGACGTTGTCGCCCTCCATGCGCACAAGGAACTCGTAAACGCCTTCGGCGATGCCTGCCGGCGGGTTGAAGGCCAGGTCGATGTTGCGCTTGGCACCCACCGCCAGCGTGCCGTTGACAGCGTTCGAGATGCTCACCCACGACGGGGCGGGAGAGCCGTCCGTCTTGGTCAGCGTGAACTGCAGGTTGATCGCGTCCTGCAGGCCCTTGTTCTCGACGACCACGGTCTCCACTTCGCTGGCGCCGCGCGCCAGGCCAGTCTCGACGAAGCTAGGCACGCTCGTGATGAACGGCTTGGCTTCGGTGAGCGTGTAGTTCACGGTCACGCGGCCGATCGGGGTGAGCGGGCTTTCGTCGGTGACGAGGTTCAGGATCACCGAACCCGTCGGCTGCGCGTCGTTGCTCGCGGTGAAGCGCACCGGCACGTTCAGCGTCTGGCGTTCGGCCAGCGTCACCGGCGCAGGCAGCTGCACGCTGATGCCCGCGGGGATCTGGCCCGTGGGCTGACTGGCGGCGTCCAGCACGAGGCGCAGGTTCGTGGCCTTCGTGCCCGGGCCCGCCTTCGCGGTGAACGGGATGCTGAACGGATAGTTCTTCGGCACGTCGAGCTTGTACGGCGTGGGGCCCACGGTCACCCGGTTGATCGTGAACGAGCGCTGCTCCGAGCGGTCGGTCACGTCCGGATGCACCGCGCTCACCTTGTAGAGACCCGAGTCGGTGATCGTCGGCGTGAACGTGTAGATGAACTGGCCGGCGGTGTCGGTCAGCACGCTGAACACGCGCTCGAAGCCCTGCTGGTTCAGAACCAGCTTCAATCGTGTGTTGGGCAGCGGCGCGTTGCCGCGGCGGTCCAACGCACGACCGGTGACGACGATGTCCTGGTCACCGAACGAGCTAATCGGGGTCACGTTGGTGACCTCGCCGTAGTAAGCGGTGTCGACGAGCGAGATCACCTTCTCGGCGCCACGACCGGCGATCACGACTTCGTCGTCCTGGCCGCTGTGGTACCGCAGCTTGTCGACCTCGAGCTTCAGGCGAATGCTGTTCGGGCTCGACGCCGGCACGTTGACGAGGAAGACGTCGGACGTGTAGCTCTGGCCTGCACCGATGCGCGCCACCGTGAGCCCGTTCGTCAGCGTCACGACGTTCGCCCCCAGCGCCTGGCGATACGCCTGCGTCGCCAGCACGTTGCCGTCGCCATCGAGCACCTTGAACCGCAGTTCGGTCGAGTCGCCGTTGCCGTTGTTCGTGGCCGTCAGCAGTTCGATGTCCACCTGGCTCGTGTTTTCGATGGTCAGGCGCACCCGGCCGGTGGCACCCCGCGTGAACTCGTCGGTGGCCATGCCCACGACGATGCCGCTGTCGCCCACGGTCACGCTTTCGTTGCGCGCGATCTTCACCAGTTCGCCTTCCACCGGCGAGATCTCGACGCCCACCTGGGTCTGGGCCGAGGCCGGCAGGTCGGCGTAGCCGCCCACGATCACCGGCACGAGGCGGGTCTCGTTCGCCCCGAGCGAGAACAGCTCCGACTTGTGGTCCTTGAACTGCGTTGCGTCCTTGTTGATCGGCAGGCGCACGACGACGCGGGCGTTGCCCACGGCCGACGAGGTGTTGGTGACCTGCACCTGCAGCTGGTTCATCACGCCGCGCAGCACCGGCAGGCCCGAGGCGATCTGCGCGCCCACGTTCGGCAGCAGCAGGCTGCGCGGCATCTCGACGCCGTTGGCGTCGACGGTGGCGATGGTGTAGAGGCGCTCGCCGCTCGTGTAACCGCTGTCGCTGAAGGTGCGCGCCGTGATGGGCGCCGGCGTCAGCTTGATGCGGTTCGCCGACGCGCCGACGTAGACGTTGTAGCCCGCGACGTTGCCGTTCGGCGCGTTCCAGGTGACCACCGGCAGTTCGTTGCCGAGCTGCTCCACACGCAAGTTCGACACCGGCAGCAGGCTCGCGTTCAGGTACGCCGAGTTGGAGATGGCCGACTCGTTGCCCGCCGCGTCGAGCGCGGTCACCACGTAGGCGCCCTGCGTGGGCGACGGCGTCGGGTCGAGCGCGATCGGCTGGCGCAGGCCGGTCTTCAGCGGCGTCAGGCCTTCGATGCTCGTGATGGACGTGCCCGTGGCACGGTACAGGTTGTACGTGGCAACGGTGCTCGCGAGCGGCGGCTGCCACGTCGCGACGATGCCCTGCCCCGTCAGCTGCAGCTGCAGCGATTGCGGCGCGCCCGGGGCGTTGGCGATGGTGGTGACTTCCACCGTGGCGCTCTGGCCCGACACGGATTCCTGCGCGTTCGACTGGCGCACGGTGGCGACGGCGTACCTGAACAGGCCGTCCTGCGGCGTGGTGTCGACGTGCACGGTGCCGCCCGAGCGCACCAGCGCCACGAGTTCGGTCTGTACCGGTGACTGCCGGTAGACCTGGTAGCTCGTCGCCTCGTCCACGGCCTGCCACGACAGGCGCACCTTGCCGCCCGGTTCGGCCTTCGCTGTCAAGCCCAGCGGGATCGCGAGCGGCGGCAGGTTGCCCTGGTACACCTGGAACCGGTTGAAGCCGATGACCTTGGTGGACACGTTGTCGAGGTCGTCGAGCGCGCGCGACGTGAAGCTCAGGATCTCCGGCTGCGCCAGGCCCGCGTCGGACGGCAGCGTGAAGCTGGCGGTCCACACGGTAGGGCTGACCTGCGTCAGGCTGCCGACGGACACCGCCGAGCGCACGGGACCGCTCAGCAAGTAGTTGACCGTCGGGGCGGCACCGGCCTTCGGCGCCTTGCTGAACGTGAAGGTGGCCGACACCGTGGGCGCGCTGTCGTAGCGGATCGGCGACGACGGGCTGACCACAATGCTGGAGAGGGCCGGACCTTCGGTGTCGATGCGGAACGTGGCGCCCGCGTCGATGTCGGTGCCGCGGTTGCCCGCCACGTCGCGTGCCGAGAACAGCGCGTTGGCGTTGCCCGACGCGGTGTTGGCGTCGACCAGGAAACTGCCGGCCCAGGTGGTCGGGCCCGTCGACGCGAGGTCGACGGGGATCGGAGTGCCGCCCTGCGGCACGATCGACAGGTACGGCGTGGCCTGCAGCGGTTCGCTCAGCGTGACCACGAGATTCACACGGCCCTGCCCGATGCGGCCGGTGGCGGCGTCCACCTTGCCCTGCGGCGCGTAGGCGATCGACAGCGCGCGGGGCAGCGTGCCGTCCGAGGTGGCCTGGGCCGGGTTCGACGGCACGGAGGGCGTGCCCGCGGCGTTCACCGACACCACGCGGTAGTACCAGGTGCCGTCCTGCTGCGGCAGGTCATCGTAGGCCGAGATGGTGTTGCCGAGGGTGCCGGGGTGCAACTTCACCCCTTCGGTGACGCTTGTGAACGGCACGCTGGCCCGATAGAGCTGGTAGCCAGTGACGTTCGGGTCGGTGGAGCGGGTCCATCCAAGCTTGACCTTGCCCTGCACCTGGGCCACGGCCGACAGGTT
The DNA here is from genome assembly GCF_964253025.1 of Rhizobacter sp. LjRoot28. Classification (NCBI taxonomy): domain Bacteria; kingdom Pseudomonadati; phylum Pseudomonadota; class Betaproteobacteria; order Burkholderiales; family Sphaerotilaceae; genus Rhizobacter; species Rhizobacter sp. LjRoot28. Next base: position 1,779,031 of record NZ_CAXUQC020000001.1, on the reverse strand, counting down.
GGACGGGCTGGCGGGCACGGTGACGTCGAGCGTTACCGACACGGCGGCCGACAGCGCGCTCGTACCCCACGCATCGGTGGCGGTGGCCTGGATCTGATTCACACCGGGCGCCAGAGTCACGGCGCTGCTGAAGCGGCCGTCGCTACCCGCGTTGACCGCGGTGCCCACGGCCTGGCCGTTGAGGTGCAGGCGCACCGAACCGCCGGCCTTCGCCGTGCCGGCGACGGTGGCCGCGGCCTCTCGGGTCGTGCTGCCGTTCGCAGGGGCCGAGAGCACCGGCGCATCGGGGACCGCATGCGCCACGGTGATGCTGTAACTCGTGGTGCTGCTGTTGTTGAGCGAGTCGAAGGCACGCAGGGCCAGCGTGTGGGCGCCGTTGGCCACGGCCGACAGGTCGAGCGACACAGTGTAGGTGCCGGTGCCGGACGCCGTGCCCGCCACCCCGCCGTCGAGCAGCATCTCGATGCGCGAGATGCCGCTGCGGTCGGTCGCCTGGAACGTGAACGTGGTGTTGCGCGTAAGCGTGGCGCCATTGGCGAGCGGCACGCCGGCCGAGGTCGGCGTCGTCAGCTGCGGGCCTTCGGTGTCGGGTACCACGGGCGCGCGGGACAGCGTCACATCGCGCAGCTGCTCAGTGACGCGACCAGCACGATCGGTGGCGGTCACGCGCCAGTGGTGGACTCCGTCGGCGAGGCTCGTCGGGCTCCAGCTGTAGGCGTACGGCGCCGTGGTGCGCGTCGCCACCAGCGACCCGTTGAGGAAGAACTGCACGCGCTCGATGCCCGAGGCGTCGGTGGCCGCCGCGTCGACAGTGATCGGGCCGCTGATGACGCTGCCAGCCACCGGATTGCCGATGGTGAGCACCGGGGCCTCGGTGTCCACGAGCACGCCGCCTGTCAACGTGCCGGTTGCGACGGTGCCGCTCGCGTTGCGGAACTGCACCGAGACGGGCTTCGTGCCGTCGCCCGCGGACAGCGCGAAGTTCACGGTGGCGCGCCCGCCGGACAGCGGCTGGAACGCGATGCCGGCGAAGGCCGAGCCTTCGGCGATGCGGTATTCGGTGGCGTTCACGCACGAGATCTCGAGCGCGACGGTATGAGTTTCGTAGTACGGCGCCGGCTGCGCGAGGCGCACGGTGGGTGCGATTAGCGGTGCGGCGGCGAGGTAGTTCCCGTAGTTGACGCCGGAGGAGACCCGGTCGCCCTGGCCGGCGGGGTTGCCCATGGGATCGGTCGGTCCGCTCGCGTGGCCCCACCAGTTGCCGGTGGCGAGCAGCATGCTGCCCGCCGTGCCGTTCGAGATGGCGTTGCTGGTGTTGTGCGCGAACTGCGTGGTGCCCACGGTCGGCGCGCTTCCGCCGCCCGCCTCGATGCCGACGCCGTTGCGCAGGAAGCTGGACCCCGTGATCGCGGGCGAGGCGCCATCAATGAGGCGCAGGCCCACGGTGTTGTCGGTGAACTGGGCGTACTGCAGCGCGGGGTTCACGCCGCGCAGCGTCAGCGCCGCGCCGTTGGCGGCGCCTGCGTAGCGCACCGTCAGGTCGCCGAAGCCGGTCACGCCGAACGCCGCGGCTGACTTCTCCACGCGGATGCCAGTCCAGTCGGCCGAGGCCGGCGTTTGTGGGGCGGCGCCGATGGCACCGCCCGCCGCATCGTCCTTCTGGCTCGTGAAGGTCACGCCCTTCGCCGCGAGCAGGCGGTCGCGCACGATCAGGCGCCCGTCGCCACCGAACTTGACCACCACGCCCTCGTCGATCGCCAGTTCTGCGGCCGAGGCGGTCAGCGGCATCGATGTCGCGACGAGCGCGAACACCATCGTCCCGACGACCGACGAACGAACCCACCCCGCGCGGCGGTCGGAATGCCGGACACGCGAGGAATGGCGTTCCGGGCGGGAGTCGTTCGTCATCATGGTCATGGGGCGAAGGCGGTCGGGTTCCTGCGAGGAAAGGTCAGCCGCGGAAGCCCGCGGCCTGCAGGGCGGCGTACGGCACGTCGAACGTCTTGCCGCTCACGGTGTAGAGGCGCGCGGACGCCTCGCCCACGAGGGGCACGGTCACTTCGACCTTCTCGACGGCCTCGTTTCTCGCAAAGCGCGACAGGTCGGGCATGCCCGCCTGGGTGGTGCCGCCCACGACTACCGTGTAGGTCGTCGTCGCCTGCAGCGTGCTTGGGCCTTGGGGCAATGTCACCGAGACCGTGGCCGTCCCAGTCGTCGTGGTGCCGGCAATCGCAGGGCTGATCGCCTGTACCGACGGCCCATAGGCAGGCGCGACACGCAGGGTCACGGTGTTGCCCACCGGCACGTTCGTGGTCTGGAACACCACCTCGACCGGAGTCGTCGCCGAGGCCGGCAGGGTCACGTCGGCGTTGCCGGTCGGGTTCGCAGGGACGGCTTGGCCTGCCACCGAGGCGATGCGAATGCTCGGGGCGCCCGCGATGAAGATCGGGCCGGGGGTGTCCACCACATATGCAGGCGTCGCAGTGCCGGTGTAGGTGATGGCTTCGCCTTCGAGGCGGATGCGTCCGACGCTGCCGCCATAGTGTGAAGAGCTGCCGGTGCTGCCACAGTCCGACCGCGGACTGCCGTTGTAATGCCGGCAGCCGCCGTGGGTCTGGATGGGGCCGTTGCCGGCAATGGTGGTGGCTACGATTCGCACCGCACCGCCCGATCCGCCGGCCCCCTGTCCACCGACGCCCGGACCCGCGATACCCCCGCCATCGCCCCCGAGAGCGGTGATCGCGCCCGTGATGCTGACAGTCGCGGACGATGCGATCAAGATGGCGCCGCCGCCGCCACCGCCGCCGGAGCCAGCGTAGCTCGTTCCTCCCAGTCCACCCCCGCCGCCCGATCCTCCGAGCAGGGGCTGGAGCAGGGGCGAACCGTAGGCCTTTGCGCTATAGAAGACGTCAGCGGTTCCACAGCCATAGCTCGAGGCGCCGGGTCGCAGGATCGACAGGGCATAGGCGCCACCGGCGCCGACGGACCGGACAGCGCCGAATCCATCGCTACCACAACCATCGGCACCTTCGATCGCCCCTTTGCCGCCGCCTGGCCCGAGTCCGGCTCCCGACCGAATGACGGCCGGCCGCGAAGCCGCGTCCTCGCGCCCCCCCCGCCCACCGTCGTATCCACCCGGACCACCAAGGCCGGGCTGTCCGTCGTCGCCCAGCACGCCGTTGCCGTAGGTACCCGAATGCGCGGCCGTTCCACCACTGACATCGATGACGCCTGCGATCGTGACGCTACCCGTCGCCAGCAGAAAGACCGGCGTGTTCGCCGCGTTACGCTTGAACTTGACGGTCACGCCCGTGGGGATGTTCACCGTCGTGTAGTTCAGGATGCCCGACTCCGGCAGCACCACCTCCGTATTGACCGTCGGATTGAACGCGCCATCGGCGCCGGTGCTGCCACTGTTGACGGCGGCCTGCGCACTGGCCGCGGCCAGCACGCTCAGGAGAAGGGCGACCGGGGCACCGCGCCCCGGGCCCCGCTTCAGCGTTTGCGTTGAAGTGTTCATGGAGGGGCTCCTCGATTCAGGTTGGCAAGGGAAAGGACGCGCGCGCGCGCGCAGGACGGATGGGGACTTCATGGCTGGGCTGTTCCGGTCACTGCGGTGCGACCACGTTGAAGGTGTTGGCGGGAAGGGGTGCCGTGCCGCTCTGTCCACCCGGCACCTCGAGGACGAGGACACGGTTGCCCAGCGTGGCGTCTGCACCGACAAGCACGTTGAACTGCAGGTAGTCACCGAGCGCATCGGAGAGGAAGACGGGGGTTGTGACAGCACGGACACCCGAGGCGGGCGCGAACGAAACGCCCGTCACTGCGGACAGACCGGTGCCGCGCACCGTGACCGTGGCGGCCCGGCCCCGCTCGAGCAGGATCGGCGATACAGACTGGAGGATCGGGATCGCTCCAACACCGAACACAGGCTCAGCCGACACAGTCGCGACCGTGCCCGAAACCGTCTGCAGGCGCAGGTGGCGCGGGCCAGCCGGCGCATCGGGCGCGGCGGAGACCCCCACGCTCAGCACCGTCCCGCCACCGGTCACGACCGGCGTGTCGAACAGCAGGCCAGTCGACGGCGCGGCCACAACCGCGGTCACCGCATCGAAGCCGGAACCCGTGACGGTGATCGTGCCGGAGGCGCCTTGCAGCACCCCGCCCGGCGTGACCACCGCCACGTGGGCGCCCACGACGACACCGACCGGCCGAGTGCCGAGCAGTCCCGTCTGGGGTTCGTCGGGCAGCGTTGCCGAGTTCGTGCCGACAGCCACGCCGACCGGTGCCGAAGCCAGCATGCCGATGAGCGCGTCGGGTTCCGCCACGCTGCCGACCATGACGCCGACCAGCGCGGTGGTGATCGCATGGGCGGAACCGCTGGTGGCGGACACCCGCACTCGATTCCGCGGCGACGGCACGAGCGTCGAATCACCAGCCACCGTCGTGATGACCAACGTGCTGTCGGCCGCCGGCGCGCCGGTTGCGACGGCGCCGAAGAAGCTCAGAACCGAGCCGTCCTCGGACACCGTGAACGGCCCATTGAACGTCATTCCGTTCGCAGGCTCCGCCCGCACGCCCGTGATATTGATCAGGTTGCGGCCGCGCACCGTCATCTCGACCCCGGTGCTTCCCGCCGTCAGCACCTGCGGTGTCACCGAATCGAGTTCCGGAAGGGGCGCGGAGACAAGGAAGCTGTCGTCGGTCCACTTCACCGTCGTCAACACACCCGCCGCCGTCAACAGCACGAGTTTGCGGCTGCCGAGCGGTGCGTCCGGGGCCAGGCGCAGCGTGAAGGTCGCCTCGGTGCCCTCCGCGTTCGCGGTTGGCGCACCGACCAGCGAGGCACCCGTAGACGGCACCAACGCCGCGCCCGTCATGGACTGGAGCGAGCGGCCGCGCACGGTCACCAGCACATCGCTGCCAACCACACCCACGCGAGGCAACACCTCGAGCACCCCGGCGCCGTTCAACACACCGACAGCGGTCGAGCCCGGTGTCACCGTCACGGGTTTCTCCCCGACGGCCGGCACGCCAACCATCACACCGACCAGGCGCGACGCGAAGGGTCCGACATCACCCCGGACCGTATCGGCCTCGGCCAACATCCAGGTGTTGAACGACAGCAGTTCGGCCGACGACATCCCGGACGGCGTGACGACCTGGACGAGTCGCATACCCGTCACGGCGTCGGAAGCGATGTCCACCCACGTAGCGATGGAAGTGCCATCCGCATCGATCTCGAGTTGCGTGTCGATGCCCAGCCCCGCAGCGGGCGTCACCCGCAGCAGGCCCTGCTGCAAGTTGCGGCCCCGCACGACCAGCCGTATCCGGTCGCCGCGCGGCGAGATCAGCGGCGTCACCGATTCGATGGTCGGCGCACCGGTGGTCAGCTGGACGGTGGATTGCAGCGCATTGGCGAACACCAGTTCCTTGCCGGCCACGTCTTTGACGACGACGCGGCGGGCCCCTGCAACGGCGTCGCTCGCGGCAGTGACGTCCACCTGGATCTGGCTGCCGTCGGCGGCCACGTTCATGGCCTCGACGCTCACACCGGTGGACGGACTGAGCGACAGCTGCGCGCCCGACGGGATGCCCTTGCCGGTGACGGTGAAGCGCACCGTGGTGCCCCGTGCCCAGCCCCCAGGCGAGACCCCAGTGAGCGTGCCGCCCACCGCCACGCCGACCGGCGCGTTCGTAACCTTGGCCTCGGTGGTAACCGGCGGCACGGACACCTCCCCGTTCACGACCCCCACCAGACCGCTGTAACTCGTGTTCGCGCCGCGGAAGTCCGCGGTGATGAACACGGGCACGACGACCTGGGCGAGCGTCGAGGAGCGGAGCGTAAGGCTCACGGTGCCGGCCACACGCGGCACCACGGCGAGCGTAGCCACGGTCTGGCCGGCCGGAATGATGAGGGTGGCGGGCGACACCGTGAGCTTCGCCGGATCGCTCACCGAGACGTCGATCGAATGGTCCCGGAAGTCCGCCTTAGACAGACGCAGGACGATGTTGCGGCTGGTGGCGTCAGGCGGCAGCGCGAGCGGCGCCGGTTCGATCGACACCACCGGCGGCACCGCTGCCTGCACCACAAGGCTACCCTGGTTCGACAGGAGGTACTGACCCGCAATGGCCGGGTCCGGCGCGCGTACCTGCACGGCGAGCGTCGCGGCAGCCTGCTGGTTCAGCAGCGTCGCGCGAAGTTCGGTGGCGCTGACGAATCGCGTGGCTGCGGCAGCCCCGTTGAACAGCACCTGGGACGCCGCGCTGAAGTTGCGGCCGACCACTGTGACCTCGAGGGGGCCGGACTGCGCGTTCACGGACAACGGCGAAACACCACTGATCGTGGGGACCGGCAGCGTGACGGTAACGGCGTCCGGGAGAACGACCTCACCCGCATCCACCACCAGGCGCAACGCCGCGCGCCCGGGCGCGGCGGCGGCATCGACCTTGAGCTGCATGAAGACCTGCGACGAGGACCCGCCGCTGAACGGCGTCAGTGCGAGTCCGGGCCGGTCGAGCGTCGCTTCGCTCACACCGGACAATCGGCTGCCGCTGACCGTCACGGTGACGGTCTGGCCCACCTCGACCGTCGATGGCGAGAGCGCGACCACGGTAGGTGTTGCGCCGACCGACACCGCGCCGCCCGTCACCGCGTACGGTATTCCGCGCAGGCCCCAGCGCACGTTTCCGGCGATGTCGCCGGCAGCCACGGACACGGCGTTGAGGGCATTGCCGCTCGCGCGGTTGCCGAGGCCGAACGGCGAAGCGGCCAGATCGATCGCGATCGCCGCGCCCTGCTGCGAGCGGATGTCGACGAAGTTGAACTCAGGAGCCGATCCGTTGACCACGACGCCGCGGCCATGTTCGAACAAGACGTGCTCCAGCCGAGTGTTCACGGTTCCGGCGGTAAAGGTCCACTGGTTCCAGTCGCCGGCCGATGCACCCTGCCCGGCACGCACCTTGTCCGAACGGACATGCACCGGCAGTGCGGCCGTGCCGTTCGCCCGCACGCCACCCGCCTGGACCGTCAGCCCGGCGCCGCTGCCCATCGACACGACCACACCGGCGTCGATTGTCAGCGTCGCGCCCGCGCGCACGGCAATGGCACCGTTCACCACGTATGGGCTACCCGAGGTTTCCCAGCGGGTGTCGCTGGCAATGTCGGCCGCGACGATCGTCTGCGCCATCACCGGGCTGCATGCGAGCCCGAGAAAGGCAGCCAGGGCTGGCGCACCGGCGTCGCGCAGGCGACAGACGGCGGACCGCAGCAACACCGCGCAGGCAAGTCGCATCATGGGTACGGAAGAAGACGAGGTGGATCGCTGGCCGCCGCGCGGGCGTACGTCAGCGAGAAGGATCGGCGAGGGAAAACGCGCGCCCGGGCAGCATCGCCATCGGCGTTCGCGCGGCATTGCACCACGCGCAGAGCGTCCGATCTCGGACGCAACAAGACTTGTTGCCCTTCATTCCCCACTCCCCTTTTGGTGAGCCGCGCGATTCGTGCCGTGCGACATTCGTGGCCGGATGCTAACAGCGGAATTTGAGCGGTCGGGGGTTGGAGCTTGGGGGGTTGCGGACCTCGGCTCGACACGCTATCCGCGCGGGCGAGCGCGAAGAGGCCGCGGGCCCCTCAACTTTTCGATAACTTCCTCACGCAATCCGCCGATCCGGCCATGACGTTCAACCAGTCGACCGAGGCGACCATGGTCAGGCGTACCGACAAGGCCGCGAACGTTCCTCAACAAATCGCCCGGAAGGCGGAGTAAACCAAAGGGGGATTCATCTTTTTTCGCCCTGAGCTTTTGCCTGTCGTAAAGGCACCGGATTCCGTGGAGGCACTTTGACCTGCCCGGTTCTGAAGCCCAATAGTTTCAGGAGCGCCCCCAGTTCGAGAGGAGCCCATGAGAAAGTGTCAATTCACTGAAGAGCGGATGATCGCCATCCTGCACGAGGGCGCCCGCAGGGCGTCGGCAACGTCGCCAGAAGCACATGGTCAGCGAGGCAAGCATCTACGGCCGGCGGAAGCACTTCGGCCAGTTGGAAACCGTCGAGGTCAAGCGACTGAAGGAGCCGAGCCTGTGGGCTGATTCGAGTCGCACGCCCGACGTTGGATGCAGAGCGCAGATTGAGCGCGAAGGACTCAGCGATGATCGAGGCGATGCGGGAACTGTCGGTGCAGTATTCGAGCTATGGATACCGGTGAATCCGGATCTTCCTGCGTTGGCGTGGCTTCGGGCCGAGGTCGCTGATCCAACGCATCTGGCGCGGGCCGGCTGCTGCTACTGTGTCCGCGGCGCCTCATCGCCACGGGTCGGCCACGGGCGACACACCGTTCAGCGCGCCTGGTATGGTTCTACGACTTCGTGTTCGATACGACGCGGCGGGCGAGCAGATCAAATGCTTGCCCGTGGTCGACGATTGCACCCGGGAATGCGTGACCCTTAACGTCGTCGGCTCCATCCGCCGAGTGGTCGAGGCACTCGCACGCTTGATGAGGGATCATGGACCGCCCTTGTTCACGCGCTCGAACAACGGCCCATAGTTCGTCAGTCACGCGATTTTGAAGTGGACTGCACACTCATGCATCGCCACTGCCTTGAGCGATCCTGGCAAGCCCAGGCAGAACGGCACTTGCCAGAGCGTCAATGGCAAGTTCCGGAACGACGGCCTCTCGCTGGAGTGCCGCCAATCACGCCGCGAAGCGACCGTTGCTATCGAAGACTCGCGTTGCCACTACATTGCAGTCCGGGAACACCAGAAAGGTCGGACGAGTCGGCGGGACGGCGCGGCACGGAGGCGCGAGGCAAGCTCGCGGCAGGAGCTCTGGACGCAAAAAGGGTCAGTCCTTGTGAGAACTGACCCTTTGCGAATAACTGGTCGGGACGGCGGGATTCGAACTCGCGACCCCTTGCACCCCATGCAAGTGCGCTACCAGGCTGCGCTACGCCCCGACTGAGCCCGCAAGTATAGCCTTAAAGTTGTTGAGAACGCCAGCGTCTTGAGCGGTATTTGCATCGCGGCGCGTGAACGCCTTTGGCGGTGGCGCGCAGCGGCGCGCCCTGCCCTTCAGACGGTCAGCAGCGAACGGATGGAGAGCAGCTCGTTGCGCATCTGCTCGGGCGAGAGTTCAGCCGATGGAGGCTCGGGGAGCGGCTCGGCCGCGGCGCCGGCTGCTTCGAGGGCCTCGGGGCCGAAAGCGGAGCTGTCGTCGAAGCCGGAGTCGTCGTGCGTGTCGGCAGCGTCGAGTGCGTCGGTCACCGCGGCGAGGTGGCCGCGGCCGTGCACGAGCTCGGTCAGGCGGTTGCGCGCACCGCTGATGGTGAAGCCCTGCTCGTAGAGCAGTTCGCGGATGCGGCGGATGAGCAGCACCTCGTGGTGCTGGTAGTAGCGGCGGTTGCCGCGGCGCTTCATCGGCTTGAGCTGCGTGAACTCCTGCTCCCAGTAACGCAGCACGTACGGCTTCACGCCACACAAGTCGCTGACCTCACCAATGGTGAAGTAGCGTTTGGCGGGGATGGCGGGAAGCGCTTTCTCCATTGAAATCAATGAGATCGAGGCCGAAAGCTAAGACTTTACTCGAAGTCCTCACCCACCGGGATGTCGCCTTGGACAACACCCTTCAATTTGTGGCTTGCGTGGAATGTGACCACATTGCGCGCCTTGATGGGGATCGATTCGCCGGTGCGCGGGTTGCGCCCGGGGCGGGGGGCCTTGCGACGGATGTTGAAGTTTCCGAAGCCCGACATCTTCACGTCATCGCCCTTCACGAGCGTGCTGTGAATGATCTCGAAGAAGGCCTCGACCATGTCCTTGGACTCGCGCTTGTTGAGCCCGAGCCGCTCGAAGAGCAGCTCGGCCAGCTCGGCCTTGGTCAGCGTGGGCGTCTCGAGCGTGGGCAGCATCACGCGCTCGGGCGGCGGCGACTCGGGCGGCATGTCAGGCGGCAAGGTGGTCATGGTCGGTGCTCAGTGAGGCCTCAGCCGCGCAGGCGAGCGCCCAGGCGGGTCTTCAACGCGTCGAGCACGGCCGCGACGGCCGCCTCGATCCGCTCGTCCGTCAGGGTCGCGGAGTCGTCCAGCAGCTCCAGGCGAACCGCCAGGCTGCGTTCGCCGGCGGCCATGTCGGCCGTCGGCGTCGCGGGCTTGTAGATGTCGAACAGGCGGGCCGAGCGGATGAGCGCGCGGTCGGCCGACGTGATCGTCTCGATCAGCGCGTCGTGCGTGACCTGCTCGCCAGCGATGACGGCGATGTCGCGCCAGGCGGACTGCTGGCGCGCGATGGGCGCCGCAACCGGCACGTTGCGCGCCGTGAGGGCGTCGGCTTCCAGTTCGAACAGGATGGGAGCGCCGGGCAGCTCGTAGCCTTGGCGCCACCGTGGGTGCAGTTCACCCACATGGCCCACGGCCCGGCCGTCGAGCACGACACGCGCCGAGCGGCCCGGGTGCAGGGCCGGATGCTCGGCGGCTTCGAAGCGAACGGTGCGCGGCGCGAACAGCGCCTCGATGTCACCCTTGACGTCGTAGAAGTCGACGCTGCGTTCCTTGACGGACCACTGCAGCGCATCGGCCGGACCGTAGGCGATGCCGGCCACCCGCAGCGGTTGGTCGATGCCGGCCACCGTGCGCAGGCTCGCCTTGACGGTGTCGTCACGGCGGAAGACGCGACCGACCTCGAAGAGGCGCACACGCGCGGCCTTGCGGGCCAAGTTGAAGCGCAGCACGGACACGAGGCTGCCGATGAGGCTCGTGCGCATGACCGACAGCGGGCTGGCGATCGGATTCAGCACCCGGATGGGTTGCGTGTTGCCGGCCAGCTCCTGCTCCCACCGCTCTTCGACGAAGCTGAAGTTGATCGTCTCGTGGTAGTCGCGGCCGGCCAGCGCGTGACGCACGGCATGCAGGCTGCGGCGTGACTCGGGGCGCACGCGCGCGGTGACGGGCGCAAGCGGCGGCGTGTCGGGCAGGTTCTCGAAACCGATGACGCGCACCACCTCCTCGATGAGGTCTTCCTCGAGCTGGAGGTCGAAGCGCCAGCTGGGCGGCGTGACGGTGAGCACGCCCTCGGGGCTCGCCTGCACCGGCAGGCCGAGGCGCTTGAGCACTTCGGTGCACTCGCCTTCGGTCACCGGCATGCCGATCACCTTGGCGGCACGGGCGACGCGCAGCTGCACCGGCTTGCGCACCGGCATGTTGAGCTGCTGGTCGTCGATGGGGCCGGCTTCGCCGCCGCAGATGTCGATGATGAGCTGCGTCACGCGCTCGACGTTCTCGACGGTGTGCGCCGGGTCCACACCGCGCTCGTAGCGGTGGCTGGCGTCGGTGCTGAAGTTGTACTTGCGGGCACGACCGGCCACGGCCTCGGGCCACCAGAAGGCGGCCTCGACGTAGACGTTGCGGGTGTCGTCGTTCACCGAGGTGGCGTCACCCCCCATGATGCCGGCCAGCGACTCGACAGCCTGGCTGTCGGCGATGACACCGGTGCGGCTGTCGAGTTCGACGGTGTTGCCGTTGAGCAGCTTGAGCGTCTCGCCCTCCCGGCCCCAGCGCACTTCGAGGCCAGCGTGGATCTTGTCGAGGTCGAAGATGTGCGACGGCTGGCCGTACTCGAACATCACGTAGTTCGAGATGTCGACCAGGGCGGTGACGGAGCGCTGGCCGCAGCGGGCCAGGCGCTCGACCATCCAGGCCGGCGTGGCAGCCCGCGTGTTGACGTTGCGGATGACGCGGCCGGAGAAACGGCCGCACAGGTCGGTGTCGACCACCTCGACGGGCAGGCGCTGGTCATGCGCCGGCTGGGCGACGGGAATGGTGGGCGTCAGCAGGGGCGCACCGGTCAGGGCCGACAACTCCCGCGCAATGCCGTGCACGCTGAGGCAGTGCCCCAGGTTCGGCGTGAGCTTGAGGGTGAAGAGCGTGTCGTCGAGGCGCAGGTGGTCGCGCACCGAATTGCCCACCAGGGCATCGTCGCCGAGGATGAGCAGACCGGAGGACTCCTCGGACACCTTGAGTTCGCGCGCCGAGCACAGCATGCCCTGGCTTTCGACGCCGCGCAGCTTGCCGAGCTTGATCTTGAAGGGTGCACCGCCCTCCTCCGCCGGAGGCAACTCGGCGCCGACCAAGGCACACGGCACCTTGATGCCGGGGGCCACGTTGGGCGCGCCGCACACGATGTTGAGGACCGTGTCCGGGCCCACCTTCACCTGGCAGACGTTCAATCGGTCAGCGTCCGGATGGCGTTGCACGGAAAGCACCTCGCCCACGACCACCTGGGTGAAAGGAGGTGCGACCGGGCGAAGCTCTTCGACTTCCATGCCGGCCATGGTGAGCGTGTCGGCCAGCTCCTGCGTCGACAGCGGAGGGTTGCAGAAGGCGCGCAACCAGGATTCGGGGAATTGCATGTGAGAGGTCCAGAGACTGCGGGGCGGGCTTACTTGAACTGCGACAGAAAGCGCAGGTCGCCGTCGAAGAACGCCCGCAGGTCGCTCACGCCGTAGCGCAGCATGGTGAGCCGATCGGGGCCCATGCCGAAGGCGAAGCCGATGTGGCGCTCGGGGTCGAGGCCGTAGCTGCGCACCACGTTCGGGTGCACCTGGCCGGAGCCGGCCACCTCGAGCCAGCGGCCCTTCAGCGGCCCGCTCGCGAAGGCGATGTCGACCTCGGCCGAGGGCTCGGTGAAGGGGAAGAACGACGGACGGAAGCGCAACTGCAGGTCGTCCGTCTCGAAGAAGGTGCGGAAGAAATCGGTGAAGACCGACTTCAGGTCCTTGAAGCTCACGTTCTCGCCGATCCACAGGCCTTCGCACTGATGGAACATCGGCGAGTGGGTGGCATCGCTGTCGACCCGGTAGGTGCGGCCGGGCGCGATGACGCGGATCTCGGGCATGGGCAGCTCGCCGGCGTACTTCTCCGCATGGGCGCGCGCGTAGCGCACCTGCATCGGCGAGGTGTGCGGGCGCAGGTTCAGCCACTGGCCGTCCTCGTCCTTCATGTCCACGTAGAAGGTGTCCTGCATGGAGCGCGCAGGATGGTTCTCGGGGTTGTTCAGGGCGGTGAAGCTGTACCAGTCGGTCTCGATCTCGGGGCCGTCGGCGACGTCGAACCCCATCGAGCCGAAGATGGCCTCGATGCGTTCCATGGTGCGCGAGACGGGGTGCAGCGAGCCGGTGCCGCGCTGGCGCCCGGGCAGGCTCACGTCGAGCGCCTCGGCGCGGAGCTGGGCCTCGAGCTCGGCGTCGGCCAGTGCCTGGCGACGCGCGGTGAGCGCGGCTTCCACTTGCTGCTTGGCGGCGTTGATGAGTGCGCCGCGCGACTTCTTCTCTTCGGGCGACAGGGCACCGAGCGCCTTCAGCAGCTCGGTCAGGCGCCCCGCCTTGCCGAGGTACTTCGCCTTGGCGTTCTCCAGGTCGGCCGGTGCCGGGCTCTGCGCGAAGTCGGCTTGCGCGTCTTGCACCAATTGCTCGAGGTCGTTCATCAATTCATCAACGCCGGAAAATAAAAAAGGCCGAACCAGAAGGTCGGCCTTGAGGGCTTGGCACCCACCGGCACGAGGCCGATGGGTTTGCCGCAGCACCGGGTTGCCCCGGTGCAGACACGACATCAAGCGAGCTGGGCCTTCACCTTCTCGACGATGCTGCCAAAAGCGGCAGGATCGTTCACGGCCATGTCGGCGAGGACCTTGCGGTCGATCTCGATCGAAGCCTTCTTCAGGCCAGCCATGAACTTGCTGTAGGTGAGTCCGAGGCCACGGCTCGCCGCGTTGATACGGGCAATCCACAACTGACGGAACACACGCTTTTTCGTGCGGCGGTCACGGTAGGCATATTGCCCAGCGCGCATGACTGCTTGCTTGGCGATGCGGAACACGTTCTTGCGACGGCCACGGTAACCCTTGGCGAGTGCGAGAACTTTCTTGTGACGGGCACGGGCGGTTACACCACGTTTGACGCGAGGCATGCGGTTTCTCCTTCAGAAGCGATTAAAGGCCAGCGAAGGGCAGCATTTGCTTCATGTGCCCCATGTTGGTCTCATGCACGTTGACAGCGCCACGCAGGTGGCGCTTGTTCTTCGTGGTCTTCTTGGTCAGGATGTGGCGCTTGAACGCCTGGCCCCGCTTGACGGTGCCACCCGGACGCACGCGAAACCGCTTGGCCGCGCTCTTCTTGGTCTTCATTTTGGGCATGACTGCTCCTTTTGAATTGCACCTGCAGGCGCCGGCAAAGGGTCTTGCCGTCTTGTTGGCCTGCAGGGGCTTCTTGCGTCGCCCTGGTGACCAAACCAGGGCAACGAACTCACACGAACGCCGTTGCCAGCGCTCCTCTTGCTTACCGCTTCTTCGGGCCCAGCACCATGATCATCTGGCGGCCTTCGAGCTTGGGCATGTTCTCGACGACGGCGCAATCGGCCAGGTCGTCACGAATGCGTTCAAGCAGGCGCATGCCGATATCCTGGTGGGTGATCTCGCGGCCGCGATAGCGCAGCGTGACCTTGCCCTTGTCGCCGTCTTCCTCGATGAAGCGGCGCAGGTTGCGCATCTTGATCTGGTAGTCGCCTTCGTCCGTACCCGGCCGGAACTTGACTTCCTTGATCTCGATGACCTTCTGCTTCGACTTGGCTTCGGCCGCGCGCTTCTGTTCCTGGTACTTGAACTTGCCGTAGTCCATCAGGCGGCAGACCGGGGGGTCGGCCGTCGCGGCAATTTCAACGAGGTCGACGTCGAGCTCGCCCGCCATCCGCAGTGCTTCCTGCGTGCTCACGATGCCCAGCGGCTCGTTTTCCACGCCGTTCAGTCGGACCTCGGGGACCATGATTTCACGGTTCAGGCGGTGCTTGCGCTCCACATTCGGAGCGCGGCGGTCAGCAAAAGTAGCGATAGTTCTGATCCTTCAGCGGGCTCCAAGGCAGGAGAGCCCAAAAATTTGTCACGCGCGTCGTGGGTGAACCGGCTGAGCTGGACTCAGTCAGACCCGCTGGGCGATGTCGCTGGCGATCTTCGCGGAGAAGTCGGCGAGGGACATCACTCCCAGGTCCTGGTTGCCCCGGGCGCGCACCGCAACAGCCCCGTTTGCCTTTTCCTTGTCACCCACAACAAGGAGAAACGGGACCTTCTGCATTGAATGCTCCCGGATTTTATAGTTAATTTTCTCGTTGCGCAAATCAACCGAGACCCTAACTCCTTGTTTTTGCAGTGATTTCGCAATCTCCTGGGCGTAGTCGGCCTGGCCGTCGGTGATATTCATGACGACGACCTGCTTCGGAGCGAGCCAGGCCGGCAGTGCGCCGGCGTGCTGCTCGATCAGGATGCCGATGAAGCGCTCGAGGCTGCCCACGATGGCGCGGTGGAGCATCAGGGGCGTGCGGCGCTCGCCGGCTTCGTCCACGTACTCGGCGCCCAGGCGCTCCGGCATGTTCGGGTCGACCTGAATCGTGCCGCACTGCCAGTGCCGGCCGAGCGCGTCCTTCAGGGTGTATTCGATCTTCGGGCCGTAGAAGGCGCCCTCGCCGGCCGCCACCTCGAACTCGCAGCCGGAACGGCGCAGGCTCTCCATCAGCGCGAACTCGGCCTTGTCCCACGACTCGTCCGTGCCGATGCGGGCCTCGGGGCGGGTGGCGACCTTGTAGATGATGTCGGTGAAGCCGAAGTCCTTGTAGACCTGCTGCAGCAAGGCGGTGAAGGCGGCGCATTCCTCGAGGATCTGGTCCTCGGTGCAGAAGATGTGGCCGTCGTCCTGGGTGAAGCCGCGCACCCGCATGATGCCGTGCAGGCCGCCGGTGGGCTCGTTGCGATGGCACTGGCCGAACTCACCGAAGCGCAGCGGCAGGTCGCGATAGCTCTTGATGCCCTGCTTGTAGATGAGGATGTGGCCCGGGCAGTTCATCGGCTTGAGCGCGTAGTCGCGCTTCTCCGACTCCGTCGTGAACATGTTCTCGCGGTACTTGCCCCAGTGGCCGGTCTTCTCCCAGAGCGACTGGTCGAGCAGCTGCGGCCCCTTTACTTCCTGGTAGCCGTTGTCGCGGTAGACGGCGCGCATGTACTGCTCCACCTGCTGCCAGACGGTCCAGCCATTGGGATGCCAGAACACCACGCCCGGCGCGTGCTCGTCGATGTGGAAGAGGTCGAGCTCGCGGCCGAGCTTGCGGTGGTCGCGCTTCTCGGCCTCCTCCAGGCGGTGCAGGTACTGGGCAAGGTCATCCTTGGTGGCCCAGGCCGTGCCGTAGATGCGCTGGAGCATCTCGTTGCGGTGGTCGCCGCGCCAGTAGGCCCCGGCCACCTTCATCAGCTTGAAGTGCTTGAGCTTGCCGGTGCTGGGCACGTGGGGGCCGCGGCACAGGTCCTCGAACTTGCCTTCGCGATACAGCGAGACGTCTTCGTTGGCCGGGATGCTGGCGATGATCTCGGCCTTGTAGGCCTCGCCGATGCCCTTGAAGTACGACACCGCTTCATCGCGCGGCAGCACCCGGCGCTCGACCCGCTCGTCCTTCTTGGCGAGCTCGGTCATCTTGGCCTCGATGGCGGCCAGGTCCTCGGGCGTGAAGGGGCGCTTGTACGAGAAGTCGTAGAAGAAGCCGTTCTCGATGACGGGGCCGATGGTCACCTGCGCCTCGGGGAACAGCTCCTTGACGGCGTAGGCCAGCAGGTGGGCCGTCGAGTGGCGGATCACGTCGAGGCCCTCGGGATCCTTCTCCGTGATGATGGCCAGCTGGGTGTCCTGCTCGATGCGGTGGCTGGTGTCGACCACGCGGGCCGACTCGCCCTGCCCCACGCGCCCGGCCAGCGCAGCCTTGGCCAGACCTGCGCCGATGGACGCAGCCACCTCGGCCACGGTCACGGGGTTGTCGAACTGGCGCTTGGAACCGTCGGGCAATTGAACGGAAATCATCGGGAACTCCGGGAAGGCCTCGCACCCTGGGTGCGGGGCCGGAAAACAAAAAAGCGCGGGGGTGAGCCGCGCTTTCGAGATCAGGACGAGAAAAGGTGAACGAGCCGCGGCCGACTAGAGGGGTGCCTTGTCAGTGCGAGTTCGCGGTGTCATAACCAGGATGCCTTTCTCGCTCTTGCTCGTTGCAGATCGACGCATTGTAGTGCAGCGGCGGCGGCCCTGCCCGCTCAGGACTTCACGGCCTGGTACCGGGCCTCGAGTTCCTGGCGCAGCTGCCGGCGCACCTGGGCGGCCCCGCTGCGGCGCACTTCCTCGGGCGAGCGCGGCACCAGCGGCTTCACCTCGACGGGCTTGCGGTCATCGTCCACCGCCACCATGGTGAAGAAGCAGCTGTTGGCGTGCCGGACGGTCTGGGTGCGGATGTCTTCGGTGATGACCTTGATGCCCACCTCCATCGACGTCCGTCCGGTGTGATTGATCGAAGCCAGGAAGGTGACCAGCTCACCCACGTGGATCGGCTGGCGGAAGGTCACCTGGTCGACGGACATGGTCACCACGTAGCGGCCCGCGTAGCGGCTGGCGCAGGCGTAGGCCACCTGGTCGAGCAGCTTGAGGATGCTGCCGCCATGGACGTTGCCGCTGAAGTTGGCCATGTCGGGCGACATCAGCACGGTCATCGAGAGCTGGTGGTTGGGCAGGTCCATGGGGACTCCGAGGAAAAAGCGAAAGCGGGATGTGACGCGGCGGTCAGAGGGGCTCGGCGTGCACCGGCTGGCCGGTCGCCAACGCGGCGAAGTCGTCCCGCAGGCGCTGGCTTTCGGCAACCGCCTGGGTCCATGCGCGGGTCCGGGCGCCGATGTCCTCGCCATAGCGGACGAAGTCATTGCGGTCGGGCAGCTTGCCGTTGGGCAAGCTGCGGATCCACTCCGGCCTCGGCGAGAGCACGACGACGTTGTCCAGCAGCGGGCTGCTCCGGTGGCGATGACGCAGCACCTTGTCCAGCCAGCCGGGGATGACGGTCTTCTGGAAGTGCGGATAGAGGGTGAGGCCCTGCGCCATCGACGCGTAGTCGAGGTGCAGGTGGTAGTCGGTGATGCCGCCGTCCCAGTACGCACCGCGCGGGCCGCCCGGAATGTCGTGCACCGCATCCAGCCAGAAGGGGATGGAGCAGCTCGCCAGGATGCTCAGGCGCAGGTTCCCTGCGTCGAGCTTGGCGGCATGGGTGCGGTAGTCGAGCGTGCGCAGCGGCAGCGGGTCCCGGGCGTCGGAGAACACCACCCGCTCCAGCCAGGCCCCCATGGCACGACGGCTCACCGCATTCGTGGCGAAGGCGCCCAGGTAGGCAAGCGGGGTCGTCACCTTGGAGAACGCCCGTCCTTCGCGCCGCAGCACGTGGCGGCCCCGGCTGGTGAACACGTGCAGCCGATAGCGCGGGTGCTCCAGCACCTCGCGCTCCCGCCCGCCGAAGTGCTCCGTGAGCTTGTCGCCGAATGCGGTGGTGACCTGCGTGGGCGTCGGGCGGCGGCCCGGCTCGTGAGGATAGTCCTGCGCGATGTAGTCCCGGCCCAGGCGGTCCAGCGCCTGCACCGGGTTGTCGAGGCAGGCGCTGGCCATGCGCCAGGCGCCGATCGACGCGCCGAGCAGATGCACCGGATGGGTCGTGCCGGCCAGCCACTCACCAAAGAGGTACTGGTCGAGCGGGTTGAGCACGAGGCCCTTCGGCCCGCCGGCAGCACCCGGAATGGCGTGCACGTCGGCCGGACGCAAACCTTGCTCGCGCAGGTGCGCGAGTGCCCGCGGGCCCGCGTGGATCTGCAAGGCCTTCATCGCGGGTGGCTCAGCGCTTGCCCTGCAGCTTGGCGAAGGCGGCTGCCATCGCCGAGCCGCCGGCCGGCGGTGCCGAGGCGCCACCTCGCCCCCCCCCGCCGCTCACCCGTTCGTTGCGGCCGGCCGGGCGATGCGAGTTGTCACCGCTGCGCTCGCCGCGCGGGCTCACGGCGGCATCGAGCTTCATGGTGAGCGAGATGCGCTTGCGGGCCAGGTCGACCTCCAGCACCTTCACCTTCACCACGTCGCCCGTCTTGACCACCTCGCGGGCGTCCTTGACGAACTTGTTGCTCAGCTGGCTGACGTGCACCAGCCCGTCCTGGTGCACGCCCAGGTCGACGAAGGCGCCGAACTCGGCCACGTTGCTCACGGTGCCCTCGAGCGTCATGCCGGGCTGCAGGTCCTTGAGGTCCTCGACACCGTCGTTGAAGCGGGCCACCTTGAAGTCGGGCCGCGGGTCGCGGGCCGGTTTCTCCAGCTCGGCCAGGATGTCCTTGACCGTGATGGCGCCGAACTTGTCGGTGGCGAAGGCTTCAGGCTTCAGCGTGCGGATGACGTCGCTGCGCCCCATCACCTCGGAGGCCGGCTTGTTCACCGCCCCGAGGATCTTCTCGACGACCGGGTAGGTCTCGGGATGCACGCCCGACTGGTCGAGCGGGTTGTCGCCGTTGCGGATGCGCAGGAAGCCCGCGCTCTGCTCGAAGGTCTTCGCGCCCAGGCCGCTCACGTCGAGCAGCTGCTGGCGGTTGCGGAAGGCCCCGTTGGCGTCGCGCCAGCGCACGATGCTGCCGGCCACGGCGGTGCTCAGGCCCGACACGCGTGACAGAAGCGGCGCCGAGGCGGTGTTCAGGTCCACGCCCACGGAGTTCACGCAATCCTCGATGACGGCGTCCAGGCTGCGCGCGAGCTCGCCCTGGTTCACGTCGTGCTGGTACTGGCCCACGCCGATGCTCTTCGGGTCGATCTTCACCAACTCGGCGAGCGGATCCTGCAGGCGCCGGGCGATGCTCACGGCGCCGCGCAGGCTCACGTCCAGATCGGGCAGCTCCTTGCTGGCGTATTCGCTGGCGGAGTACACGGAGGCACCCGCCTCGCTCACGACGACCTTCTCGATGTGGGTGCCGGGGGCGAGCTGCTGGATGCGCTTGATGAGGTCGGAGGCGAGCTTGTCGGTCTCGCGGCTCGCCGTGCCGTTGCCGATGGCAATCAGGTTGACGCCGTGCGTGGCGCACAGGCGGCCCAGGGTGTGGATCGAGCCTTCCCAGTCCTTGCGCGGCTCGTGCGGGTAGACGGTGTGGGTGTCCAGCACCTTGCCGGTGGCGTCGACCACCGCGACCTTCACACCCGTGCGGATGCCCGGGTCCAGGCCCATCACCACCCGCGGGCCGGCCGGCGCGGCCAGAAGCAGGTCGCGCAGGTTCTCGGCAAACACCTTGATCGCCACCTTCTCCGCCTCTTCGCGCAGGCGCGAGAACAGGTCGCGCTCGAGGCTCAGGCTGAGCTTGACCTTCCAGGTCCAGGAGATCGTCTTGCGGATGAGGTCGTCGGCCGGTCGCTTGGCGTGGCTCCACCCGAGGTGGATGGCGATGCGGCCCTCGGCCTTGGACGGCTGGCCCGGTTGCAGCTCCTCGTCCAACACGAGCTTGGCGTCGAGGAACTCCTGCGTGCGGCCACGGAACACAGCAAGCGCCCGGTGGGACGGTACGCGGGAGATCGGCTCGTCGTAGTCGAAGTAGTCCCGGAACTTGGCAACGTCGGGGTTGCTCTCGTCCTTGCCGTCCATCAGCTTGGAGCGGAAGAGGCCTTCGGCCCACAGCCATTCACGCAGCTTGCCGACGAGCGCGGCGTCCTCGGCCCAGCGCTCGCTGAGGAGGTCGCGCACGCCATCGAGCACGGCCGGCACGTCGGCAAAGCCGCCTTCGGCGTTCACGAAGCCGGCGGCTTCGGTCGCGGGGTCGAGCGTCGGGTCGGCGAACAGGCGATCGGCCAGCGGCTCCAGGCCGGCCTCGCGCGCGATCATGCCCTTGGTGCGGCGGCGCGGCTTGTAGGGGAGGTAGATGTCCTCCAGCTCCTGCTTGGTCGGCGCCGTTTCAACGGCGGCACGCAGCTCGGGCGTGAGCTTGCCTTGCTCGTCGATGCTCTTGAGCACGGCCGCGCGGCGCTCTTCGAGCTCGCGCAGGTAGCCCAGGCGCGATTCGAGCTCGCGCAGCTGGATGTCGTCCAGGCCGTCGGTGGCTTCCTTGCGGTAACGGGCGATGAATGGCACCGTCGCACCGCCGTCGAGCAGTTCCACTGCGGCATTCACTTGGGCCGGCCGGCACTTCAGCTCGGCGGCAATCTGCAGAAGGATCTTGTCCAAAACGAGGGGCCCGTCGGAAGGGCAAAGCGGGAAAGCGGCGAAGTTTGCCACACCGCCCTCCCCGCCTCCGGCCGACGGACGGCCGCCGAGCGCTCAGTGGCCCTCGGGCGCCGCCCTGCGCTCCCGCTGTGCGTCCGGCGCCGGCGGATTCTCTCGCCAGCGGGCGATGAGGTCGTTCAGCCGGGCCGGCTCCGCCGGCTTGATGAGGTGCTCGTCGAAACCGGCCTCGAAGGCGCGCCGACGCTCGCTTTCCTGGCCGTAGCCGGTTACGGCGATCAGCAGGGAATGAGCCGTCACGGGGGACTGGCGCAGGCGCTCGGCCACCTGGTAGCCGTCCATGCCGGGCAGGCCGATGTCGAGCACCACCACGTCGGGGGCGAAGACGGGTGCGCTGGCCAGCGCCTGCAGGCCGTCGTGCACCGTCTTCACCTCGTGGCCCGCGATCTCCAGGCACATGGCCGTGGTGGCCGCGGCATCCCGGTTGTCATCGACCACCAGCACCCGGCACCCGGCCACGGCCGGTGCGAGTGCGGCCGGCTCGGTGACGGGCGCACCACTCGGTACCTCGCTGAGGCAAGGCAGCACCACCTTGAACTGGGAACCGCGCCCGGCGCCCGCGCTCGAGACCGCCACCGTGCCCTTGTGCAGGTGAACCAGGCGCTGAACCAGCGTGAGGCCGACGCCCAGCCCGCCCTGGCTGCGATCCAGCGCCCGCTTGCCCTGCTCGAAGAGGTCGAACACGTTGGGCAGCAGCTCCGCGTCGATGCCGATGCCGGTGTCCGTCACGGTGATCACCGCCTGACCATTGCCCACCTCCAGGCTGAGGGCCACGTCCCCGCCCTTTTCGGTGTACTTGGCAGCGTTGTGCAACAGGTTGGAAACCACCTGCGCGAGGCGTGCGGCGTCACCGCGCAACCACACCGGGCCATCCGGCAGCGTGTGGGTGAGCCGGTGCGCCCTGGCCTCGATCACCGGGCGGGCGGTTTCCACGGCCATCAGGATGACGTTTCGCAGGTCGAGCAGCTCGGTCTGCAGGGCGATCTTGCCCTGGCTGATGCGAGCGACGTCGAGCAGTTCCTCCACCAAACGGGTCAGGTGGTTCACCTGCCGGCCGGTGACGTCGGTGGCCCAGGACAGCTTGGGGTCCGGCGGGGCCACCCGGCGGATCACCTCCAGTGCGTTGCGGATGGGCGCGAGCGGGTTGCGCAGCTCGTGGGACAGCATGGCAAGGAACTCGTCCTTGCGCTGGTTCGACTGCTGCAGCTTCTCCTCGGCCGCGCGCCGCTCGTCGATCTCGAGCTGCAGGCTGCGGTAGAGCCGCGCGTTTTCGAAGGCGATGGCCGCACGCGAGGCCAGGTCCTCGAGCGTGCCCCAGTGCAGCGCGCTTCCGGCGTCACGCACCGGGTCGATCCACAAGGCTCCCAGCACGCGCTGGCCGATCAGCAAGGGGATGGCTGCCGCCGGGGGCCCCCACACGCCGGGCGTGCTGGTGCCGCGCGCCACCTGGACGATGCGCCGCTCACTGATGGCGCGACCAATGGCATCGTGCTCCTCGCCATCCAGCTCGGCGAGGGTGCGCGCGTTCGGCACGGGTTTCTCGCCTTCCCCGGAAATGACAAGGGTGTGCGCCTCGCGTTCGTCAGGCAGCACGAGCGTCGCCCGGTCTGCCATGTTCGGCACCACGAGCTCGATCAGCTGCCGGGCACCCACCGCCAGGTCGAGGGACCCGCCCAGCACGCTGCTGGCGTGCGACAGGAAACTCGACCGCTGCGTGGCTTCCTCGGCCGCGATGCGGGCCGCTTCGGCCTTGGCCAGCGCCACCCGTTCGTCGGCCTGCATGCTCAGGCGGCGCTGCATCTGGTGCAGCTCCACGAACACCTTCACCTTGGAGCGCAGCACCTCCGGCACCACCGGCGAAAGGATGTAGTCCACCGCGCCCAGGGAGTAGCCGCGTTCGGTCTGCACCTCGTCCGCATAGGAGGTGATGAAGATGATCGGCGTGTGGGCGGAGCGCTTGTAGCGGCGGATGAGGCTGGCCGTCTCGAAGCCGTCGATGTCCGGCATGTTGACGTCGAGCAGGATCACCGCGAACTCGCGCCGGAGAATCTCCCGCAATGCCGCGCCGCCCGAGCGGACCGACACGATGTTCTGCCCCAGCTCCTCCAGCACCGTCTCGAACACCAGAAGCTTCTCCGGCATGTCGTCGACGATGAGGATGTCGCTGCGCTCCGCCGGCTCGGTGGCCAGCTCGCCGAAGTTGCTGTTCAACGGCACAACCAGCCCCTCAGCACGGCCAGCAGGTTCATCGGGTCGACCGGCTTGGAGAGGTAGTCCCAGGCGCCCGCCTCGATGCACTTCTGCCGGTCGCCCTTCATGGCCTTGGCCGTCACGGCCACCATCGGCAGGTCACGCCCTCGCGGACGTTTGCGGATCTCCTGCATGGTCGCCATGCCGTCCATCTCCGGCATCATGATGTCCATCAGCACGATGTCGATGGTGGGGTCGGCCTCCACCAGGCGGATGGCCTCGCGTCCGTTGTCGGCCGACACGATCACCATCCCCTCGTTGTCCAGCACCGTCGCCAACGCGAAGATGTTGCGCATGTCGTCATCGACGATCAGCGCCTTCTTGCCCTGCAGCGCGCGGTGCCCGCCCAGCACTTCATCGATCACCCGGCGCTCGTCCTCGCTCAGCAGCCCGGGGTTGCGGTGCAGCACCGCGTTCGTCTGCGCAAGCGTGGTCAGCCAGGCATCGCTCTGGCGCAGGGCGAACCGTCCGGCGGTGCCGCGCCAGGCGCTGTCAACGGTGCCGTGCGGTGCATGCAGCACCACGGCGAGCGGCCAGGCGGCTTCGCGCCGCTCCATGGCGTCGATCACGTCCTCCGGTCCGATGTCGCGCAGCGAGGCATCCACCACCACGGCATCCACGGTGGCGAGTGCGGCCCGCGCCGACGCAGCGTCCTCGGCGAGCACGGTCTCGACGCCTTCGTCGAGCCGGGCGAGGAACTCAGAGCGCTGCGGCGACGACGGCATCGCCACCAGCAGCCGGCGGCTCGGCCGGTCGACATAGGTGAACATGTCGCGCATGGCCGCGTCGACCGCGTCCTTGGATTGCAACGGCTTGGCCAGGAAACCGATGGCGCCCTGCTGCAGCGCCCGCTCCCGCGATTCATCGGTGGAGACGACGCAGATGGGAAGGTGCCGGGTCGCCTGGTCCGTCTTGAGGCGGTCGAGCACGCGCCATCCCTGCATGTCCGGCAGGAAGATGTCGAGCGTGATGGCGGTCGGGTGGTACTCGCGCACCATGGTCAGCGCGCCGGCCCCCGTGCCGCTCACCAACCCCTTGAAGCCGGCCAGGCGCGCAGCGTCCAGCATGACCTTGGCGAACCCGAGGTCGTTCTCGACGATGAGCAGCACGCGGTCACCCGAGGCGATGTCATTGCGGTCGTCGTCGGCGAGGTTGGCAAAGAGGCCGGTGTCGCCCTCCCCGCCGGCCCCGGTCTCGACCAGGTTCTCGGGCGGAAGCACCATGCCCGTGAAGGCCCCGCGCCGCAGCGGCGCAGCCCGCTCCTGCGGTGCTGGCAGCGCGGCCGGCCGCTCGGCCTCGGAGTCAGCACTGAGCCAGCGCACCTGGCGGCTCGGTCGGGCCGCCGTGTAGTTCTGCGGCAGGTACAGCGTGAAGGTGCTGCCGGCCCCGGGCGTGCTCACCAGGCGAATCTCACCGCCCAGCAGGCGCGACAGTTCGCGGCTGATGGCGAGGCCGAGGCCCGTGCCGCCGTACTTGCGCGAGGTGGAGCCGTCGGCCTGCTGGAAGGCCTCGAAGATGATCTGCTGCTTGTCCGGCGAGATGCCGATGCCGGTGTCGGAGACCGAGAAGGCGATGACCTGGTTGGCCCGGTTGAGCCCCTCGTTGTCCGGCGACCAGCCTTCGTCCACGGTCGCGATCGAGAACGCCACCTGGCCCTGGTGGGTGAACTTGAAGGCGTTGGACAGCAGGTTCTTGATGATCTGCTGCAGCCGCTTGACGTCGGTGATGAGCGACTTGGGGAGCGACGGACCGACGTTGATGACGAAGTCGACGTGCTTCGATTCGGCGAAGTGCCGGAAGCTGCGCTCCACCGAGCGATGCAGGTCTTCCACCCGCAGCTCGCTCACATCCACCGCCACCGTGCCCGACTCGATCTTGGACAGGTCCAGGATGTCGTTGATCAGCATGAGCAGGTCGTTGCCCGAGGCGTGGATGGTCTTGGAGAACTCGACCTGCTTGCCCGACAGGTTGCCGTCCGGGTTCTTGCAGAGCTGGTCCGACAGGATCAGCAGGCTGTTGAGCGGCGTGCGCAACTCGTGCGACATGTTGGCCAGGAACTCCGACTTGTATTTGGAGGTCAGGGCCAGCTGCTCGGCCTTCTCCTCCAGCGCCTGGCGGGCCTGCTCCACTTCCTGGTTCTTGCGCTCCACCTCCTGGTTCTGGTGGGCGAGCAGCCGTGCCTTTTCCTGCAGTTCCTGGTTGGTCTGCTGCAGTTCCTGCTGGCGGCTCTGCAGTTCCTCCGCCAGGGACTGCGACTGCTCCAGCAGGTCTTCCGTCCGCGAGTTGGCCTCGATCGTGTTGATCACGATGCCGATCGATTCGGTCAGCTGCGTGAGGAAGGCCTCGTGGACCGGGTTGAAGCGCTGCAGCGAGGCCAGCTCGAGCACGCCTCGCACCTGGCCTTCGAAGACCACCGGCAGCACGAGCACGTCCATCGCGGCGTTCTCGCTCAGGCCGGACGCGATGCGAAAGGCAGTCGATGGCACGTTGGTCAGCAGCACCTTCTGCTTGTCGAGGGCGCACTGGCCAACGAGGCCTTCGCCGAGGCCCAGCTCCTTGCCGTGCAGCTGCTGGCCGCCGGAGGCATAGCTCGCGAAGAGCTTCAGGCGCGGCACATCGGTGTTCGTGTGCAGCACGTAGAACTCGGCCTGCTGCACGCCCACGACCGGTGCCAGCTCGGACAGGATCAGCTGGCCGACCGTCACCAGGTCACGCTGGCCCTGCAGCATCCGGGTGAACTTGGCCAGGTTGGTCTTGAGCCAGTCCTGCTCGGTGTTCTTCTGGGTGGTGTCCTTCAGGTTGCGGATCATCTCGTTGATGGTGTCCTTGAGGGACGCCACCTCGCCCTGCGTTTCCACCGTGATCGAGCGCGTCAAGTCGCCCTGCGTCACGGCCGTGGCCACCTCGGCAATGGCGCGCACCTGCGTCGTGAGGTTGGCGGCCAGCTCGTTCACGTTCTCGGTCAGGCCCTTCCAGGTGCCCGAGGCGCCCGGCACCTTGGCCTGGCCGCCGAGCTTGCCCTCCACCCCCACCTCGCGCGCCACGGTGGTCACCTGGTCGGCGAAGATCGCCAAGGTGTCCGTCATGCTGTTGATGGTGTCGGCCAGCGCGGCGATCTCGCCCTTGGCTTCCACGGTCAGCTTCTGCTTCAGGTCGCCGTTGGCCACGGCCGTCACCACCTTGGCGATGCCGCGCACCTGGCTCGTCAGGTTGCCGGCCATGAAGTTCACGTTGTCGGTCAGGTCCTTCCAGGTGCCCGACACGCCGCGCACCTGGGCCTGCCCGCCGAGGCGGCCCTCGGTGCCCACTTCACGCGCCACCCGGGTCACTTCCGCGGCGAAGGAGGACAGCTGGTCCACCATGGTGTTGATGGTGGCCTTCAGTTCGAGGATTTCGCCCTTCACGTCCACCGTGATCTTCTCGGACAGGTTGCCGGCCGCCACGGCCTTCGTCACGTCGGCGATGTTTCGCACCTGGCTCGTGAGGTTGGAGGCCATCAGGTTCACCGAGTCGGTGAGGTCCTTCCAGGTGCCCGCCACGCCCTGCACGTCGGCCTGGCCACCGAGCTTGCCTTCCGTGCCCACCTCCCGCGCCACCCGGGTCACCTCGGCCGCGAAGGAGCGCAGCTGGTCCACCATGGTGTTGATGGTGTTCTTGAGCTCGGAGATCTCGCCCTTCACGTCCACCGTGATCTTCTTCGACAGGTCACCGGCGGCCACGGCCGTCGTCACCTCGGCGATGTTCCGCACCTGGCTCGTCAGGTTGCCGGCCATGAAGTTCACCGATTCGGTGAGGTCCTTCCAGGTGCCGGCCACGCCCTGCACGTCGGCCTGGCCACCCAGCTTGCCTTCGGTGCCCACCTCCCGCGCGACCCGGGTCACCTCGGCCGCGAAGGAGCGCAGCTGGTCGACCATGGTGTTGATGGTCGCCTTCAGTTCCAGGATCTCGCCCTTCACGTCCACCGTGATCTTCTTCGACAGGTCTCCGGCGGCCACCGCCTTCGTCACGTCGGCGATGTTCCGCACCTGGCTGGTCAGGTTGCCGGCCATGGAGTTCACCGAGTCGGTCAGGTCCTTCCAGGTGCCGGCCACGCCCTGCACGTCGGCCTGGCCGCCCAGCTTGCCTTCAGTACCCACCTCTCGCGCCACCCGCGTCACTTCAGCGGCAAAGGAGGACAGCTGGTCCACCATGGTGTTGATGGTGTTCTTGAGCTCGGAGATCTCGCCCTTCACGTCCACCGTGATCTTCTTCGACAGGTCGCCCGCCGCCACGGCCTTCGTCACGTCGGCGATGTTCCGCACCTGGCTCGTGAGGTTGGACGCCATGGAGTTCACCGAATCGGTCAGGTCCTTCCAGGTACCGGCCACGCCCTGCACGTCGGCCTGGCCGCCGAGCTTGCCTTCGGTGCCCACCTCCCGCGCCACCCGGGTCACCTCGGCCGCGAAGGAGCGCAGCTGGTCCACCATGGTGTTGATGGTGTTCTTCAGCTCGGAGATCTCGCCCTTCACGTCCACCGTGATCTTCTTCGACAAGTCGCCCGCGGCCACGGCGGTCGTCACCTCGGCGATGTTGCGCACCTGGCTCGTCAGGTTGCCGGCCATGAAGTTCACTGATTCGGTGAGGTCCTTCCACGTGCCGGCCACGCCCTGCACGTCGGCCTGGCCACCGAGCTTGCCTTCGGTGCCCACCTCCCGCGCCACCCGGGTCACCTCGGCCGCGAAGGAGCGCAGCTGGTCCACCATGGTGTTGACGGTGTTCTTGAGCTCCAGGATCTCGCCCTTCACGTCCACCGTGATCTTCTTCGAGAGGTCACCGGCGGCCACCGCCTTCGTCACGTCGGCGATGTTGCGCACCTGACTGGTCAGGTTGCCGGCCATGGAGTTCACCGAATCGGTCAGGTCCTTCCAGGTGCCCGAGACGCCCTCCACCCGCGCCTGGCCCCCGAGGGACCCTTCGGTACCCACTTCGCGGGCCACCCGGGTCACTTCCGAGGCGAAGGACCGGAGCTGGTCCACCATGGTGTTGATCGTGTTCTTGAGGGTCAGGAACTCGCCCTTGACGTCCACGTCGATCTTCTTGGATAGGTCGCCCTTGGCCACGGCCGTGGTCACGTCGGCGATGTTGCGCACCTGGTCGGTCAGGTTGCCGGCCATCGAGTTCACCGAGTCGGTCAGGTCCTTCCATGTGCCGGCCACGCCCTTGACCTTCGCCTGGCCGCCGAGCTTGCCCTCGGTACCCACTTCGCGGGCCACGCGAGTCACCTCGGCCGAGAAGTTGCCGAGCTGCTCCACCATCTTGTTGATCGTCTTGGCCGTGCGCAGGAACTCGCCCTCCAGCGGGCGACCCTCCACTTCGAGCGCCATGCTCTTGTTCAGGTCGCCCTGGGCCACGGCGCCGATCACGCGCGCGACTTCACTGGTCGGATGGACCAGGTCGTCGATGAGCGCGTTGATGCACTCGATGGATTCGCCCCAGAAGCCCTTGGCGTCGCGCAGCGAGGCGCGCTGCTTGAGCTTGCCCTCCTTGCCGACGACCTGTCGCAGGCGGGCGAGCTCCTCGGCCATGCTCGCGTTCTGCTCGACCACGTCGTTGAAGGCGTCCGCCACCTTGCCCGAGACGCCCGGCCAGTGCAGCGGCAGGCGAACCCCGGCGTCGCCCTTGCGCAGCGCGGTCAGCGCAGCCAGCAAGGCGCCCCATTGGGCGTCGTCGTTGCGGGCAAGGGTCGGCAGGTTGTCCAGCACGTTCATCGGTACTTCTCCAGGGATTGGGACGCGGCCCGCGATTGTGGCAGGCCGTGCAGATTCCGGGGGCGTCCGGCGCGGCCCGAGGGAGCACTTCCCCGGGCGTACTGCCGCCCTGCAATGACTTGATAATGAACCATGCTTCGCTCAGGACACTTCTTCGGCCGACTCCTGGCAGCTGCCATGGCGCTGATGGCGCCGCTGGTGATCCTGCACGGGTTTACCCTCTATCAGCAGAACGAACGGGCCGAAGCCCAGGCCTACCGCTCGGTGGCCACGCGGGCGCTCGAGGAGGCCAAGGAAATCGACGCCTTCCTCACCCGAACGGAAAACCTCGTGGTCCTGCTGGCACAGCGGGCCGACCTGTCGACCCTGGACCCCCAGCGCTGCGCCGACACCTTCGGTGGCATGGCAACCATCGACCCCGTCTATGCGAACCTGGGCGTCATCGCGAACGACGGCTCGCTGGTGTGCGCCTCGGTGCCGCAGCACCGCGACAGGCCCGCCGTCAACTTCGCCAAGGCGGAGTGGTTCGCAGCGGCGCTGACCGACACCGCGCCGCGCCTCGGAACGCCCATGCAAGGCCCGATCGAGCAGGCGCCCGTCAGCATCCTGACGGTCCCGCTGCTGGATCCGACCGGCACCCGCGTCGGGGTGGTCGGGGCCTCGATCCAGCTCCACCGCCTCGCGGAGCGCATGTTCAGCCATGGGCTGCCGCCCGGCGGCAGCGTCACGCTCGTCGACGAGCGAAATCACGTCGTCACCCGCTACCCGGAGCCGGCGCGCTGGATCGGGCAGCCCCTGCCCTCGTCCGTGCGGGATGCCCGGCGCGTGTCGCCCGACAGCGTCGTGACGGCGGCAGGTCCCGATGGCCTGACCCGCGCCTACGCGACCGCTCCCATCGGCAAGCACGGCTTGCGGGTGGCGGTCGGCATTCCGACCGACTATGTCTTTGCCGCGCCGCGCGCGGCGCGCCTGCGCAGCTACCTTGTCGCCGGGCTGACCCTGCTGCTCGCCACCGTGCTCACCTTCCTGTTCGCCCGCGCGCTGGCCCGCCCCCTGCAAAGCCTGGGCGAGACCGTCAAGGCGTGGACCTCCGGCCGCCGTGGCACCCGGGCCGACGAAGAACTGCCCGGGGAGTTCAGGACCCTGGCCCGCGAGTTCAACGCCATGATCGACGCCCGCGAGGCAAGCGAGGCGCGGCTGGTCGAGTCGGAGCGCCGCTATGCCGCCATGCTGGACGGGGTCGACCTGCTGGCCATCACGGTCGCGCTGGACGGTCAATTGCTGTACGCCAACGACGCCCTGTCGCGGCTCACCGGATGGTCGCACGACGAGTTGCTGACCGGCGACTGGACGCGCCTCGTGATGCCCATGGACTCCACCGACGTCTTCGCCGCCCTGCGCACCTCGGTCGCACAGGAAGTGCCCGTCCCGCCCCGCCAGGACGGCGTGCTGCTCACACGCGACGGCCGCCGACGCCGCATCCGCTGGGCCAACGCCCCGCTGCGCTCGGTGAGCGGCGAACTGATCGGCATCACGAGCATCGGTGAGGACGTGACCGAGCGGCATGACGCCGAGATGGCCCGCCAGGCCAGCGCCCGCGCGGAGGCGGCGAACCAGGCCAAGACCGAGTTCCTGGCCCACATGAGCCACGAACTGCGCACGCCGCTCAATGCCGTGCTGGGCTTCTCCCAGCTGCTCCAGCTCGAAGCCGGGGACCACCTGTCACCGGCTCAGCGCCAGCAGCTCGACATGATCCACCTGGCCGGCGTGCAACTGCGCTCGCTGATCGAGGACGTGCTCGACGTCGCGCAGATCGAGGCCGGGCGCCTGGCGATCAACCTCGACGACGCGCCGCTGCAGGCGCTCATCGATGACGTCATCCGCCTGAGCGGCCCCAACGCGAGTGCGGAGCAGATCGAACTCCTCCTTGACCGGCCGGTGCCGGCGGTCGTGCTCCGCACCGACCCCGTTCGCCTGCGCCAGGTGCTGCTGAACCTGCTGTCCAACGGCATCAAGTACAACCGGCCCGGCGGCCATGTCCGGCTGACCGCGCGGGTGGAGGGCGACGACCTCGAGGTCGTGGTGACCGACAACGGCCTCGGGATGACGGCCGACCAGCTCCGGCACCTGTTCGAACCCTTCAATCGACTGGGCCGGGAGCACGGTGCCATCGCGGGCACCGGCATCGGCATGTCCTTGTCACGGCAGCTGACGCGCCTGCTGGGGGGTGACCTGATCGTCGACAGCGTGGCAGCGCAAGGCACCTGCGTGACGCTGCGACTCAAGGGCGTCGTGCACGCGGTGGCCCCGCACCGGCTGCACGAACCGCTGGCCGTGTTGCCGGGCGAGCCGACGGGAACCGTGCTCTACATCGAAGACAACGTCGCCAACACCCTGATCGTGCAGGAACTGCTGGGCCGCTGGGTGGGCGTCACGCTGCATGTGGCGCCGGACGGGCGTTCCGGCATCGCCATGGCGCGTGAACATCTGCCCGACCTGGTGCTGCTCGACATGCGTCTGCCCGACATGCACGGCCTCGAAGTGCTGGCCGCGCTGCGCACCGACCCTCGCACCGCCGGCATCCCGGTGGTATCGCTGTCGGCGAGCGCCATGCCGGAGGAGGTGGATGCCGCCCGCGGCGCCGGGGCCAATGCCTACTGGACGAAGCCGCTCGACTTCGCCCCCTTTCTCAAAGGCGTCGCCACGCTGCTGTCACGCAAGGCGGCCACCCCGACGCCTGACTGAAGTCGCCAGCCGGTCGACCGCCCTGCCCCGGCTACACCCTCCGGCGACGGTGCCACCGCTTGCTGCAACGCCTGCCCTCGCGGGGCCGGCGGCCCTCAGGCCGAGTCGCGCTCGACGATCGAGAAGCCGAGATCAACCACCCGGTCGGCCACCTCGCGGCCCTGGGCCCGCTCGACGATGCAGCGCGCGGCCTCCTCGCCGATGCGCGAGCCGTCGATGCGCACGGTGGTGAGCGCGGGGTTCAGGTCGCGAGCCAGTGACAGGTCGCCGAAACCCACCACGGCGAGGCGGTGCGGCACCGCAATGCCCTGGCTCTGGGCCTCGATGAGCACGCCCAGGCCGAGGAGATCGGAGCTGCAGAACACGGCGTCGATGTCCGGATTCTCGGCGAACAGTGCGCGCAGGCCGGCGCGCCCGCTGCCGAGCGTCGTGGGCGCCGGCACCAGGTGCACCGTCACGGGCGGCAGGCCGAGCTGCGCGGCCGTCTGAACGAACGCGTCGCTGCGTCGACGGGAGCGCTCGTCGTCGCCGCCCAGCACCGCCAGGCGCTTGCGGCCCTTGCCCTGAAGAAACCGGCATACCTCGCGGCCGACCTCGACATGGGAGAAACCGACCAGCATGTCGAGCGGCGTGGGCGTCAGGTCCCAGGTCTCGACGATGGGAATGCCCGAGGCCAGCAACCGGTGGCGGCCTTCCGCGGAGTGCAGGATGCCGGTGAGAACGATGCCGTCGGGCCGTCGGCCGATGATCGCGCTCAGCAGGTCGTCTTCGCGCGAGTTGGCATAGCCGGACTGGCCCAGCATCAGCTGGTACCCCTTGGCGGCCAGTGCCGCGGTGAGGGATTCGATGGTCTCGAGAAACACCGGCCCGGCCAGGGTGGGCACCACCGCGGCGACGAGACGGCTCTTGTTGGAGCGCAAGCCGCCGGCCAGCAGGTTGGGCACATAGCCGGTCATCGCGATGGCCTCCCGGACCTTGGCCAGGGTAGCGGCCGGCACCTGCTCGGGCTTGTTGACCGCGCGGGACACCGTCATGGCCGACACACCCGCGAGGCTGGCCACGTCGTTGACGGTGGCGCGCCGCGGGCGCGCTGGCGCCGGACCGGGACTGGGCTTGGGGTCGGATGGGGGGGCGCTCATACGCGGGCGATGTTACCTGCCCCGCAGCCATGATCCGGCGGGTTGCAGGCTGGCACCGGCCCACGTTTTCCCGCATCAACGCATTGCCATGCAGGCGCGCGCACCGATCAGGCGCGCGCCTCGACCGGGACGAGGATGGCATCTCCCGTGGCCACCAGTCGCTGCCCCTGCGGTCCTTCGGCGAACAGCTCGGCAACGGTGAAGACCTGCTTGCGGCCGGCCTTGACCACCCTCGCCTTGACGATGAAGGCCTCGCCGATGGCGGGCGCCATGCAGTTGACGGCGAAATGCGAGGCGAGCACGTTGCCGGCCACGGTGGAGGCGGCAAAGCCGCAGGCCGTGTCGATCAGACCGCCGATCAAGGCGGCATGCAGGAAGCCGGTGTACTGGCCGAGCTCGTCGCGCCACGGCAACCGCAACTCGACCTCGCCCTCCGAGACGGCACTCACCTCGATGCCCGCCCAGCGGTTGAATGCGGCGGAAGCATTGACCTTCCTCAGCGTGTCGATCATGAGAGGGCTCCTGTGGAATGGAGCCCCACTCTAGAAGGGGCGCGACCGACTGTCCGTCACACCGGCGACGGCGCAAGCGCCCGCGGCGAGGCCAGTTCGCGAACGACCAACCGAGCCGCCACGGCATGGGCGGCCTCGCGCGTCTCGACCGGCGCGGTCGACCCGGACATGAAGACGGCCAGCACGAGCGGCGAGCCGACGCTGGGCCACGCCACGGCGACATCGTTCAAGGCGCCGCGGGCGCCCCCGCCCGTCTTGTCGCCCACGCGCCAGTGGTCCGGCAGGCCGGCGCGCAACCGGCGCTGGCCGGTGGTCGATGCAACCATCCATGCCGTGAGATGGGCACGCGACGGCACGGACAGGTGCCGGCCGAGTACGACGGCACGCACGCTGCTGGCCATGGCCAGGGGCGTGGTGGTGTCGCGCAGGTCGCCCGGCAGGTTGGAGTTGAGCTCGGGCTCGTTGCGGTCGAGCCGTGTGCTCACGTCACCGAGCGTACGCACGAAGTCGGTCACGCCGGAAGGCCCGCCGACCAGGGGCAGCAGCAGGTTGGCCGCCGGGTTGTCGCTGACCTCGACCGCGGCCGCGAGCAGGTCGCGCACGCTCATTCGCCCCTCGGCCACCCGCCGGCCGGTCACCGGCGCGTGAGGCACCAGGTCGCGCCGTCCGTAGGCCACGGTCTGGTCCAGCGACAGCTGCCCGTCGTCGACACGACCCAGCACCGCCGCGGCCAGCAGCACCTTGAAGGTGGAGCACATGGCGAATCGACTTTCGGCGTTGAAGCTGACGAAATCACCCGTGCCGGTGTCCTGCGCAAACACGCCGAGCTTGCCCCCCACATGCGCCTGCAGGTCGGTGAGGGCGTCGTCGAGGACGACTTCGCGGCCGACCGGGGTCGCGCAACCTGCCAGCCATGCCGGCAAGGCACTGGCCAGCAGCGCACGGCGTCTCAGCTCAATCGTCACGGGTACCTCCTTCGTCAGACGCGACATCATGCCCAATCCCGACGGCCGACAGCGCAAGGCGGCTTTCAAAGGCACGTGGCTCGCCGGTCACCGGGTCGGTGAAGGCGATGCGGCGTGACAGCAGCTGCAGCGGTCGGTCGTACGACGGGAGCGCGCCGGGTGAGAGGTCCGGCTGCAGGACGGGGTAGAGGGTGTCCCCGACGATCGGTGCCCCGAGAGCCGCCATGTGCACCCTCAACTGGTGACGCTGACCGGTCTCGGGGCGAAGCCGATAGTGGGCCAGGCCGTCTCCACGGAGGCCGATGCGCTCGATGAAGGTCACCGCGTTCGGCGGGCCGGGCACCTCGCACATCTGCATGAAGGACGCAGCCGACTCCACCAGCCGGCTGCGCCGCACCAAGGCGCCCGACAACGAGGAACGGGCAGCGGCCACGGCTTCGTACTCCTTGTCCACGGCACGGTCGCGGAACAGGCGGTGGTAGGCCGCGCGGTCCTCCGGGCGCACGCTCAGCAGCACGAGGCCGGCGGTTTCACGGTCCAGACGGTGCAGCGGTGACAAGGTCTCGATGCCGAGCGCTCGCTTGAGCCGCACGAGCAGCGTCTCCTGCAGGTGGCGCCCGCCCGGCGTGACGGGCAGGAAATGAGGTTTGTCGGCGACCACGAGGTGGGCATCCTGGAACAGGACGCGCGCTTCGAAGGGAACCCGGTGCTCGTCAGCGATCTCGCGGTAGTAGTAGAGCCGGCGATGCGCGCCGCACGCCTCGTCAGCGGTCACCGCACGCCCGTCCTCCGCACGTACGCGGCCCTGGGCCACACGCTGCCGCCAGTCGTTCTCGGGTACCGCGGGAAACCGCGCCGACAGGAACGCCAGCACCGTTCGCCAGGGACCCGCGCTCACGCCGACGCAGCTGGGCCCCACGCCGTCGAGCGTGGGGAGGGCCGCCCGTGGATCAGCCTGCGGCATCCAGGCGGCGCGCCCGCTCGAGGCGCCAGGCCTCGTCCGGGTCGTCTCCGTAGACCCGCTCGGCGGTGGTGCCGGTCTCGGCCAGCCGCGTGTCGATCGCGATGCGGTTGTCGAACACGAAGCACTCGCCCTGCCAGTCGCGATCGGCGTCAGGCAGGCTGGCGAAGTAGTTGAGGATGCCCCCCTGGAGCTGCCGCACCTCGAGGCCCAGCCCGCTCATCCAGGCGCTGGTCTTCTCGCAGCGGATGCCGCCGGTACAGTACATGGCCACGGTCTTGCCTTGCTCCCGCCATTCGGCCGCATGGGCAAGGACGTAAGCCGGGAAGTCGCGGAAGTGGCGCACGCCGGGGTCGAGCGCCCGCTCGAAATGCCCCAGGCGGAACTCGAAGTGATTGCGGTTGTCGAGCACGACCACGTCGTCCCGCGCCAGCAGTTCGCGCCACTGGGCAGGGGCCACCTCGCCGGCGGTCGAGGCCACCGCGTCGTCGATGCCCACGGCGACGATCTCCGGCCGGTGGTGCACCTTGATGCGGGCGAACGGTGGCGTCCGGCATGCAGTGCGGCGGAAGGCCAGGCCGGCGAAGCGAGGGTCGGCGGTGAATGCGGACTCGAAGTCGTCCAGCGCCGACGCCGACCCGGCCAGCACGCCATTGACGCCCTCCCCGGCCACCAGCACGCTGCCGGTAAGTCCGAGCGTCAACTCGCGAAGCCACTGAGTGACTGTCGCAGCGTCCGGCAACGGGACGAACCGGTAGAAGGAAATGTGGAACTGGGGCACCATGGCCGCATTGTCGCAAGGCCGGGCTTGCAAGGGGGGCGGGTCGTCAGACCCTCAGACTGCGACCCGGCAATGGCGGCCACGGCACGCGCCGCGGCGAATCGACACCGTCGAGGACGTAGGCCAGCACGGTGTCGTCCCGTGCGGTCCACCGCAAGCGCGAGGCGGCGATGGCACGGCCGCACAGCAGCAGCCGGTCGCCTTCGGCCAGCACTTCCTCGTCGGCCGGCAGCAGCACCTTTTCCTGCGTGCGTTGCAGCAACAACGGCACGGCACGCAGGCGCAGGCCGCGGTTGTCCGGCGCGCGCATCAGGTCGCCCACCGTCACGGTGCGTCCGGCGCGAAGGGCGGCCACCACGGCACCGGCCTCGTCGGGGTCGATCGTGAGCGACCAGCTCTCCACGGTCTCCTCGCCGATGTGCTCGCGCATCGCGCTCAGCAGGTCGTGGGCCCAGTCCTCCTTCTGCTGGCGGGCCAGGCGCATGAAGTAGGACAGCTGCGGGGCCCGGATGATGCGCAGCACCTCCGCGGCCACGATGTAGCCGGACAGCACGCTGATGTCCAGCGGCGCCGTCTTGAACATCGGCGTATTGCGCCGTTCGTTCTGCCGGACCGCGATGAAGACCTCGGCATTGAGCTTGCGGGCGGTCAGGCAGGCGGTGAGGTTCTCGGTGTCCTTGACGCCGCAGATGACGACGCCATCGGCAGTCTCGATGCCGGCGGCGCGCCAGCTGTCGCCGCGCGTCGGCGACTCCGCGATGGTGCCCTCGGGCACGTCGTCGCCCCCGTGCTCCTCGATGACGGTCACCTCGATGCCGATGCGCTCGAGGTGGCGGCGCACCGTCCGGCCGAACGGACCATGTCCGCACACGATCCAGCGCCCGAGCGGCAGCACGCGCGGCGCGGCCATCGCGTTGGCGCTCTGCGTCGTGAGGGCCTCGTAGATGATGTGCAGGCTGGGCGCCTGCACGGCCAGGATCAGCCGCTCGGCAAACGTGTCGAACGGGTTGATGATGTGGTCGGCACCCACCGCCGCCATCTCGGGCTGCTTGTGATGCCAGCGGGCGGCGCAGATGATCTCGGCCGACGGGTTCATGAGCCGGGCTGCGAGTGCCACGTTGACGTTGACGCCATCGTCGCCCGTGAGTGCCACCACGCCCGCGCAGAAGGGAGAGGTGAGCCCGGCCAGTGCCAGAGCACGCGGGTCGCTCGCATCGGCATGCAGGGACGGCACCGGCAGGCGCAGGTTGTCCACCTCGACCGCATCGACGCGGGTGAGGTCGTTGTCGACCACCGCCAGGCGTACGCCCCCCTCGGCCAGCTCGCGCGCCACCAGGGTGCCGGAGTCGTCGTAGCCGCAGATCAGGTAGAACGGTTCGGTGATGCGCCGCACGCCCGAGGCCATGCGGTTCTCGTGGAGGATGCGCCGGAACATCGGGTCCTGCAGCGTGCTGAACACCGCCCCGATGGCATAGAGCCACGAGAGGACGGTGGAGTAGATGCACAGCAAGGCCCACAAGCGCTGGGCATCGGAGAAAGGGTACGGGATTTCTCCGAGTCCGATGGTCGTGCCGAGAAAGCTGACGAAATAGGTGGCGTGGAAGAAGCCCATCCGCCACGGCGAACCGTCGGGGGCCTGGCCCGGCACGAGCGTGAAGCCGACGATCGCCACGGCATAGACGACGATCAGCAGCACCAGGGGCAGCCGCAGCCGCCTCAGGAGGATGAAGACGCCGCGCTGGGCGCGGCCGTCGGCGCCGATCATCGTCGCAGGCTGGCCGTCTCGACGATCAACAGGACCACCGACACCACGTTGGCCGCCAGTGCACCGATGGCCAGCGAGACGACGGTCACGGTGTCGTGCACCGAGAGCGTGGCGCCGTCCAGGGTCGACCACGACCAGAACAGTGCGGCTGCAATCAGCTGCACGTCGGCCACGAGGCTGGTGGCCAGCATGGTGGAGCCGAGCTGCGAACGATCGCCGAACTTCATCACCGTGGCGATGAGGCTCACCACGAGCGACGCGAAGAGTTCGTAGCGGTTGTGATGGGCGATGTCGGTGATGTCTCCGACCACGAAGCCGAAGTTGAGCGTCAGGGCCAGGACGATGACGAACGCGAAGATGATCTTGTCGAAGCTCATGAGGCGTCGCGGATCAGATCTTGGGAATGCGGATGCGGCTGACCATCAGCGAGCCCGAGACCGCGAACATGAGCACGAGAGGATGAAGCGTCATGCCCCCGATCTTGACGCTGCCGAACCAGAGCGCGTCACCCAGGGCCCCTTGCCAGGCCGCAATGGCCAGCACGACCACGAGCAGCATGGACGTCGGGATGGGCGTGCCTTCGAAGTACTTGACCTTGTCGCCCCCCTCGGAGAGCGCTTCCGCCGTGACGTTGTAGCGGGCGAGCCGAGACACCCCTGCGGCGACGAAGAACACGAGGATGATGCGGTCGTAGAAGCCCTGCATGCCGGCACCATAGGCGATGACGGCCGGGGCCACGCCGAAGGAGATGACGTCGGCCAGGGAATCGAGTTCACGGCCCATGGCCGAGCTGCGCTGCCGCCAGCGGGCGATGCGGCCATCGAGCACGTCGAAGATGAGGGCCAGCGGCACCAGGCCGCAGGCGAAGTACAGATGGTGGACTTCGCGGGTCTGGAGGTAGGTCATCACCGAGAAGAGCGAACCCACCCCGCAGAAGGCGTTCGCCAGGGTGAACCAGTCCGCGAGGTGGAACTCGCGGATCATCGAGAAGGGCTTGGCTTTTTCCATCCGGCTAGCATAGACCAGAGTTGCCTCCCAGGCCGAGAAGGCCCATCAGGGTGAGCGCATTGCGCTGGCCCTGGTCCTCCATGTTGTTGTTGAAGATCACGTGGGTGAAGGCAGCCTTCTGCGACAACTGCCGGATCGGCACCGCAAGGCCCCGGAGTTCGTCTTCCGGGTAGTCATAGTTGAAGCGGTCGGAGGCCGCGACCTCCCCGCGGATGTTCCAGGTGGCGGCGTTGCGACCATGCAGCCGCACCAGGGCGAAGCGGGGGTGGGTGAGCTCCCAGACCGCCGGCACGCTGTTGTCGAACCCCTGTGGCTCGTCGACCACGGTATGCGCCACGCCCAATTCCCGCTCGAAGGCCAGCGTGGCCGCCTTGCGGGGTTCGGCGAACCAGCTGGCGTGGCGAAACTCCACGCTCACGTAGTGCCCCTGCAGCCGCTCGACGCAGTGCGCCACGTGCGCCCGCGCCGCCGGACTCTCCCGCACCCAGGGGGGGAACTGGAAATGCACGAGCCCCAGGCGGCCGGCGGCTTTCAGCGGCACGAGTGCGTCGATGAACCGACGCCACAGTTCATCGCGCAGTTCGGGCGGCATGTCCTTGTAGAAGAAGGTGGCAGGCGCGGCCGGTCCGAGCGCGGCGCGGATGTCGCCATGAAGCACATTCACCGGCGTCTGGTGCCCGGTGAACAGGCGAAAGGCCTTCACGTTCATGGTGAACCCGTCGGGGGTGCGTTCGGCCCACCGGGCGGCATTGGCCGCCGACGGAATGGCGTAGTAGCTCGAGTCGAGTTCGACGAGCGGGAACACCGAGGCATAGTGGCGCAGGCGCCCCTCGGCCGTGCCGGCGCCGCGCGGGTAGAAGCGCCCGCAGGCGATGAGCGTCTTGTCGGTCCAGGAGGCGGTGCCGATGCGGATGGCCATTGCGTTTCCCCGGCTGGCTGGATGCCTATACAGTATAGGTGCAGTGATTTCGTGATGGCCATGCCATGACCGCCCCAACCCCGCCTACCGCACCGCCCGACCCCTTCGCCCCACTCAACGACGCGCAGCGTGAAGCGGCCGGGCATGGCCTCGACGGCGACCCGCGAGCCTTGCTCGTCATTGCAGGGGCCGGGTCGGGCAAGACGCTGACGCTGGCGGCGCGGGTGGCGCGACTGGTGCTGGCCGGAGGCGATCCGCAACGCATCCTGATGCTGACATTTTCCCGGCGCGCCGCAGCCGAGATGGAGCGCCGCGTGGGGCGGGTGCTGCACCAGGCGCTGGGCTATGGCGCCACCTCGCGCCCGCCAGCGTTCCCGTGGGCCGGCACCTTCCACGCCATCGGCGCGCGCTTGCTCCGGATGCACGCCGGGCGCATCGGCTTGCCCGACACCTTCACCATCCTCGACCGGCCGGACAGCGAAGACCTGATGGCGCTCGCGCGCCAGGAGCTCGGCCTGGCCGCCACCCGCAACCGGTTTCCACTCAAGGGCACCTGCCTGTCGATCTACTCGCGGGTGGTGAACAGCCGGGCGCCACTTGGCGAGGTGCTGCAGCAGACCTTTCCGTGGTGCCAGGCGTGGGAGGCCGAGCTGAAGCAGCTGTTCCAACGCTATGTCCAGGCCAAGCAGGCGCAGCACGTGCTCGACTATGACGACCTGCTGCTGTACTGGTCGCACATGATGAGCGACCCGGACCTGGCCCGCGACATCGGCGCCGGGTTCGACCAGGTCCTCGTGGATGAGTACCAGGACACCAATCGGCTGCAGGCCGGGATCCTCCTCGCGCTCAAGCCCGACGGCCGCGGACTCACGGTGGTGGGCGACGACGCGCAGGCCATCTACGCGTTCCGCGCGGCCGACGTGCGCAACATCCTCGACTTCCCGCAGCAGTTTCCGATCCCGGCACGGGTAGTCGCACTGGAGCGCAACTACCGCTCGACGCAGCCCATCCTCGACGCTTCGAACGCGGTGATCGCGCTGGCGCCCGAGCGCTTCGCCAAGCGGCTCTGGACCGATCAGACGGCATCGAGCCGCCCTGCCCTCGTCACGGTGGCCGACGAATCGGCCCAGGCGCAATGGGTGTGCGACCGCGTGCTGGAGCAACGGGAGCAGGGCCTGACGCTGAAGTCGCAGGCCGTGCTGTTTCGGGCGTCGCATCACAGCGCCCCGCTGGAACTCGAACTCACGCGCCGCCACATTCCCTTCGTGAAGTTCGGTGGCCTGAAATTCCTTGAAGCGGCTCATGTCAAGGACCTGCTGTCGGTCCTGCGCTGGGCCGAGAACCCGCGCAGCCGCCTGGCGGGTTTCCGCGTCGCCCAGCTGGTCTCGGGCATCGGCCCGGCGAGCGCACGACGCCTGCTCGACGCGATGGACCAGGCGACCGAGCCGACGAGCGCGCTTCAGGCATTTGCACCGCCAGCGGCAGCCCGTGAGGCGTGGAGCGCATTTCGAGACGTGTGGACCGCCCTGCGTCGCGAGCCCGCGTGGCCGCGCGACCTGGAGACGGCGGCAGGCTGGTATGGGCGACAGATGGACCGTCTGTTCGAGGATGCCACCGTGCGGCTGGCGGACATCGCGCAGCTCACGCGCCTCGGTGCGGGCTACACGACGCGAGAGCGTTTCCTGACCGAACTGACGCTTGATCCACCCGAAGCCACGAGCGATGAGGCCGGCGTGCCGCATCGCGACGAGGACTACCTCATCCTGTCGACCATCCACTCGGCCAAGGGTCAGGAATGGAAGGCGGTGTACCTCCTCAATGCGGTCGACGGCTGCATCCCTTCGGACATGGCGACGGGCCATGCGGCTGAGATCGAGGAAGAGCGCCGCCTGCTGTATGTCGCCATGACGCGCGCCAAGCAGCAGCTGAGCCTCGTCGTGCCGCAGCGCTTCCACATCACGCAGCAATCGGCCCACGGCGATCGCCACGTCTATGCCGCGCTCACGCGCTTCATCCCGCCCGAGGTGGCGCAGCAGTTCGATTGGGTGGGCGCGCAAGCGGCTGACAGCGGGCATGAAGCGGCAGCATCCGCAACGGCCTCGGGCCCGGCGGTGGACGTCGCGTCCCGCATCCGGTCAATGTGGGAATGAAGGGGCACCGAGGTGCGACGCGTCGCTGCAAGAATTGCATAAAAAAAACGGACGGGGCCGTGAGGCGCCCATCCGTTGAAGAGACCGCAGTAGTTGGGGAGGGAGAGAGTCTGCGGCCCCGGGGAAACCAAATCGTAGGTGGATCGATAAATCCTGTGTGTAGGACATGGCCTCGAATTCTGTCGTCTCAACGGGGTGCTGTCGTAACCTTCCGTTTGCAACGCTTCATTTCGTATTCAACGCAAAGGTGCCCTTGATGAAATCAGTCGCAGCCCTCATGGCCGCCGTGTCCGTTTGCTTCGTTGCGCCCGCGGGGGCCGAGTCCATCGGCGAGGTGGACACCGTCTTCAAGCTGATCGGGCCCGACCACAAGATCGTGGTCGATGCCTATGACGACCCGAAGGTGAGCGGCATCACCTGCTATGTCTCGCGCGCCAAGACGGGCGGCATCAAGGGGGCGGTGGGTCTCGCCGAGGACAAGTCGGAAGCGTCGATTGCCTGCCGGCAGGTGGGGCCCATCTCCTTCGAGGGGCCACTGCCCGCTCAGGAAGAGGTCTTCAGCGAGCGCATTTCCCTGATTTTCAAGAAGCTGCGCGTCGTGCGCATGGTGGACACGCGACGCAACGCACTCGTCTACCTCACCTACTCGGAGCGCGTCATCGAGGGCTCGCCGCAGAACGCCGTGTCGGCCGTGCCAGTGGCGCGCGGCACGCCGATTCCGGTCAAGCGATGAAGGTGTGCCACACGAGGCCCACGGCGAGCACGAACATCACCAGCGCCACCACCGCGTCGAGCATGCGCCACGCGGCCGGCCGCTGGAACCAGGGCGCCAGCAAGCGGGCGCCGTAGCCGAGGCTCGTGAACCAGAGGCCGCTGGCCGAGGCCGCGCCGGCGGTGAAGTACCACTTCATGGCGCCCATCTGCTGCGCGCCGACGGACCCGACCAACAACACGGTGTCCATGTAGGTGTGCGGGTTCAGCAGCGTGAAACCGGCCACCTGCACGAGTACACGGCGCAACGGGGTGGCCGGCCCCGAACCCGGCGTGACCAGCGCCCCCGGCCGCAGCGCTCGACTCGCGGCCTTCATGCCGTAGACGAGCAGGAATGCCGCGCCCGCTGCGGCAAACACGGCTCGGATCTGCGGGTGCGCTTCGATGACGGAGGCCATGCCGGACACGCCAAGCGTGATGAGCACGACGTCTGCAACGAAGCAGAACGCCACCACCGGCAACACGTGCTCCCGTCGCAGACCCTGGCGGAGCACGAAGGCATTCTGTGCGCCGATGGCCACGATCAGGCCCAGGCCCAGACCGAAGCCGGTGAGGAAGGCGGGTGAGAGGAGGAAGTCCATGGCGCCAAGCATGGCGGCCTGGGCCACTTTAGGCCAGTTAAACTTCCTTGAATCGATGAAGGATTGCTAATGCTCGACTACGCATCGCTTGCCGCCGTCAGCCAGGTCGTCCGGGATGGCAGCTTCGAGCGCGCCGCGCGCTCGCTCAACGTGACGGCCTCGGCGGTGTCGCAGCGGGTGAAGCTGCTGGAAGACCGCTTGGGCCTTGCGCTGATCGTCCGCGGGACGCCTTGTGTCGCCACGGACGCAGGCCAGCGGCTGTGCCGCCACGTCGAGCAGGTCGGCATGCTGGAGCACGACCTGCACCGCGCGTTGCCGGCGCTCGGCCAGCTCGACAACGCGTCGTCGCGCATCACCTTGAAGGTGGCGGTGAATGCGGATTCGCTGGACGGCTGGTTCGTGGGTGCCGTGGCCCGCTTCTGCGACAAGGAGCAGGCCCTGGTGGACACCAGCATCGACGACCAGGAACACACCGCGGAGTGGCTTCGCACCGGCGCCGTGCTGGCCGCAGTGACGAGCAGTGCCAAGCCGGTGCAGGGCTGCCGCAGCATCCCGCTCGGCCACATGCCCTACGTCGCCACCGCGAGCCCGGCCTTCGTGCGGCGGTGGTTTCCGGACGGCGTCACTGCCGAAGCCCTGGCCCAGGCCCCCTGCATGACCTTCAACCGCAAGGACCGGCTGCAGAGCGAATGGGTGCGCCAGGTGTGCGGCCACGCGGTGGAAATGCCGCGGCACTGGCTGCCCTCCTCGCAGGCCTTCGTGGCCGGCGCCCTGGCCGGACTGGGTTGGGGCATGAACCCGCTCGCCTTCGTG
The DNA here is from genome assembly GCF_964253025.1 of Rhizobacter sp. LjRoot28. Lineage (NCBI taxonomy): Bacteria > Pseudomonadati > Pseudomonadota > Betaproteobacteria > Burkholderiales > Sphaerotilaceae > Rhizobacter > Rhizobacter sp. LjRoot28. The sequence goes on along the minus strand of NZ_CAXUQC020000001.1, from coordinate 1,734,802 downwards.
GCGGACCATCTGCGCCGAGGCCGCCTCGTCCGCCTCGCGCCCGACAGCGACAAGCAGGTGCCCTTGCATTGGCAGCACGCACGGCTTCAGATTCCCATGCTGGACCGGCTCACCGATGCCGTGGTCGGCACGGCAAAGGCCGCGCTGGAGCCGTGAGCGTCAGCGCGCGTCCAGCCAGTCGGCGGCGCTGCGCCCCGCGGCCCGGCCGGTGGCCATGCAGGCGGTGAGCAGGTAACCGCCGGTCGGCGCCTCCCAATCCAGCATTTCCCCAGCACAGAAGACGCCCGGGAGCGCCTTGATGCCGAGGCCGGCGTCAAGGCCCTCGAAGCGAACCCCGCCTGCGCTGCTGATCGCTTCGTCGATCGGGCGGGTGGTGTTCACGGTGACGGGCAAGGCCTTGATCGCCGCGGCGAGCCGGATCGGATCATGCATGTCGGCCCTGGACAGGAACTCGTGCAGCAGCCCTGCCTTCACGCCGTGCAGCCCGAGCCGCGACTTCAGGTGGGTCGACAGCGAACGCGTGCCGCGGGGATGGGCCACTTCGGCGGCCACCCACTCGGGCGAGCGCTGTGGCAGGAGGTCGAGGTGGAAGGTGGCGCGTCCGGCCTCGGCAATGGTGTCCCGCAACAAGGCCGAGACCGCGTACACGAGGCTGCCTTCGATGCCGGTTTCCGTGACCACGAACTCGCCGGCCTGCTCGAACGGCGGCCGCCCTTGCCCGTCGAAGCGGATCGCCACGCCCTTGAGCGGCTCGCCGGCGAAGCGCTCGCGGAAGATGGCGCTCCAGGGCGGGTCGACCTCGAAGCCGCAGTTGGATGGCACGAGCGGCGCAACGTCAACTCCTGCCGCGCGCAGCCAGGGGACCCAGGCACCGTCCGAACCCAAACGGCGCCAGCTGCCGCCACCCAGCGCGAGGATCACCGCGTCATGGGTGCGTTCGACCGGACCCTCGGGCGTCTCGAGCGCCAGGGTGAAGGGGCCCGCGCCGGTCAAGCCGGTGAGGCGATGGCGCATGAAGAAGCGGGTGCCGGAGGCCCGGAGCCGGTGCAGCCAGGCCCTCAGCAGCGGGGCGGCCTTCAGGTCCGTCGGGAAAATGCGCCCCGACGAACCGATGAAGGTCTCCACGCCGAGCGAACGCGCCCAGGCGCGCACCGCGTCCGCCCCGAAATGCTCGACATGCGGCACGAGCCCGGACGTGCCGCCGCCGTACCGCCCGAGAAACGCGGCCGAGGGCTCCGCATGGGTGAGGTTGAGCCCGCCCTTGCCGGCCAGGAGAAACTTGCGTGCGACTGAAGGCATCGCGTCGTAGACGTCCGCGCCGAGGCCCCGGGCGGCCAGTGTCTCGGCCGCCATCAGGCCGGCGGGGCCCGCGCCGACGATGGCAATGCGGGAGGGAGTGGAGGGCTGGGCGGTCATCGGCGGCATGGGTTCGGGGGCGTGGCGCGGCACCGCCGCGCATGTCAACATTGTCGCCTTCCCCGACGAGACCCGACATGCTGATCAACTGCGTTGCGTATCAGGAAGGCCGCAAGGTGGCCGACATCGGCCCCGAGGCCATCAGCGACTACCTCGGCCGACCCGGATTCCTCGTGTGGCTCGCCCTCAAGGACCCGACACCCGACGAGCTGAAGATGATCCGGGACGAGTTCGGCCTGCACGAGCTCGCCATCGAGGACGCAGAGACCGATCACCAGCGCCCGAAGATCGAGGAGTACGGGGACACGGTCTTTGCCGTCGCGCACACCATCGAGTACGGGCCGACGGACGATCTGGTCAGCGGCGAGGTGGCCATCTTCGCCGGCCCGAACTTCGTGATCTCGGTGCGCAACCGTTCCGAACATTCGCTGCAGGAAGTGCGTGAACGCGCGGAGCGGGAGCCGCACCTGATGCGCGAAGGCCCGGGGTTCGTGCTGTACGCCTTGCTCGACGCCATCGTCGACCAGTACTTCCCGGTCATCGAGGCGCTCGAGTCGGAGCTCGAGGGCATTGAAGAGAAGATCTTCGTGGGCGGCAGCGGCAAGGAAAACGTGCGGCGCCTGTACGACCTCAAGCGCCGCATCGCGGTGGTCCGGCACGCCGTCATGCCGCTGCTGGACTCGGTGGGCCACCTCACCCGCGGGCGCGTGCCGCCCGTCTGCGAGAGTTCACGCCACTATTTCCGTGACGTCTACGACCACCTCGCCCGCATCGACGGCGAACTCGACAACCTGCGCGACACCATCAGCACCGCGATTCAGGTGAACCTGTCGATGATCACGATCGACGAGGCCGAAACCACCAAACGCCTGGCGGCCTGGGCGGGCATCTTCGCCCTGGCCACCGTGTTCGCCGGCATCTGGGGGATGAACTTCGAGCTGATGCCGGAACTGCGGTGGCGATGGGGCTACCCCGCCGCGCTCGGCGTGATGGGCCTCAGCTGCGCCTGGCTCTACCGCCGGTTCCGCAAGGCGGACTGGCTGTAGGGCCGGCGCGGGTTCTGCTTCAGTCGGCCGAGCGGAGCGCCTTGCGAAGCTCGGCACCCACTTCCGGGCGCGCCGCGAACGGGTCGCTCGGGTTGCGCCCTTCGAGCAGGTCTTCCATGCGGACCTTCACGCCCGCCAGCGCGTGGGCGTGGCTGTAGATGTAGAAGCGCTCCTCGCGGATGGCCTCGAAGACGGACTCGGCGATCGTCACGGCCGTGACCTTGCCGCTCGACACCGCCTTGGACGCCATCGCGCGACCGATGAGCTGGCTCTTCGTCTGCGGCTTGTCCTCGCTCAGGTCGGCGGGACGGTTGCGGGCGCTGTCGGCGATGCCGGTGGGCACGAAGTACGGGCACAGCACGGAGGCGTGGATCTGGTCGGTGACGAGGCTCAGGTCCTGGTAGAGCGTCTCGCTCAGGGCCACCACCGCATGCTTGCTGACGGTGTAGACGCCCATGTTCGGCGCGGCCAGCAGGCCGGCCATCGAGGCGGTGTTGACGATGTGCCCGCGGAACGACGGATCCTTGCGCGCCGCATCGAGCATCATCGGCGTGAACACCCGCACCCCATGCACGACGCCCATGAGGTTGACGCCGAGAACCCACTCCCAGTCCTTGACGCTCGATTCCCAGACGAGGCCGCCGCCACCGACACCGGCGTTGTTGAAGACGAAGTTGGGGGCGCCGAAGCGCTCGAGCGTGGCGGCGCCCATGGCCTCCACTTCGGCCGCCTTGGAAATGTCGAGCCGGTACGGCAGCACCTGGGCGCCGAGGCCGGTGATCTCGGCGGCGGCCTTCGTCAGCGCCTCCTGCTGCACGTCGGCCATGACGATGTTCATGCCGAGGCCTGCGGCGATGCGCGACACCTCGAGTCCGAAGCCCGAGGCCGCGCCGGTGATGACGGCGGTGCCGCCCTTGAAGTCCTTCATGTCGTCCCTTTCAGTGGTTTCAGTGTTTGACGTTCTTGATCTGGTAGCCGAGGCGAGGGAAATGCACGCGCACCCGCCCTGCCCGCTCGTCCTCGCGCTCGATGACGGCCTCGTCGAGACTCAGCCCGACGAGGGCGCCTTCGCAGGGGTCGCTGCCGTAGTCGGTGGCAGCCACGGTGACGCGGGCCCCCTCCTCGAAGCCCAGGTCGGGTTCGACGCGAACGGAGGCGAACGCCGTGCTGCTGCGCGCCACCTCCAGGGCCTCGGCGCTCGACATCGGGGTCGGCCGCCCTTGGCCGAAGGCGTTGACGTGCGTGTACCAGGCGGCGACGCGAGGGAACTGCGCCAGGGTATCGGCCATCAGTGGTGCGCGCCGGAGGTGCCACACCGACTGTGCAGCGGCCACGTCGGCAATGCAGGGCACCGGGCCCAGCAGGAAGGGCCGGCCGTCGGCCAGCAGGGATTCAAGCCAGCGCAGCTGGGTGGCCAGGTGGGCGGCGTTGTCGGCGGGCCCCGGGCGGGCACGCCCCACGGTGAGCGCCGCCCGGTCGGCCGCGAAGGCCTTCATGAACTCGGGTGACTCCCCGGCCATGCGCTGGGCCAGGCCGCCAACCTGCATGGCCAGCGGAATGGCACACCAGAAAAGGGACGAGTCGGCCCAGCTTTCGATGACGTGCTGCAACGGCGAGGCCGCGGCCGGGTAAAGGGCGGGCGCCGGCGCGTGCCGATCGAGCACCCGGCAGATGAGCGCACTGTCGCAGAAGACATCGGCGCCGATCTGCAGGAACGGCGTGCGCCGGTAGCCGCCGGTGAGGGCGACCACGTCGGGCTTGGGCATCATCATGGGCACGGTGACGGCCCGCCAGGCCAGCGACTTCATGCCCATGACCAGCCGCACCTTCTCGGAGAACGGCGAGGCCTCGTATTGGTGGAGAATGAGGTCGTCCATGATCAGACCAGCTTCACGAGCTGCTTGCCGAAGTTGCGACCCTTGAGCAGGCCGATGAAGGCCTCGGGGGCGTCCTCGATGCGCGGTGCGACGGTTTCGCGGTACTTGAGCTTGCCGCTGGCCACCAGGGTGCCCAGTTCGCCAAGCGCCTGCGGCCACACTTCCATGTGCTCGCTGACGATGAACCCCTCGACCTTGAGGCGAGAGGTCAGGATGAGCTGGGGGTTGGCCATGGGAATGGGCTCGCCGTTGTAGCCGGAGATCATGCCGCAGAAGGCCATTCGGCCAAAGGCGTTCATCTGCAGCATCACGGCGTCGAGCACCATGCCGCCCACGTTCTCGAAGTAGCCGTCCACGCCGTCCGGTGCGGCGGCCTTCAAGGCAGCGCTGAGCGAACCGAGGTCGCGGTGCGCCTTGTAGTCGATGCAGGCGTCGAAGCCCAGTTCATCGACCACGAACGCGCACTTCTCGGGTCCGCCGGCGATGCCGATGGCGCGGCACCCGCGTGCCTTGGCCAACTGGCCCACGGCCCCGCCCACCGCACCGCTCGCCGCGCTGACCACGACCGTTTCACCCGCCTTCGGAGCAATCAGCTTGACGAGGCCGTACCAGGCGGTGACGCCCGGCATGCCCACGGCGCCCAGGTAGGCCGACAGCGGAATCCGGGACGTGTCGACCTTGCGGAGCACGCCCGGCTGATTGCCATCGGCGAGCTGGTACTGCTGCCAGCCCCCCATGCCGACGACCTGGTCGCCGGCCTTGTAGTTCGGGTGGCGCGAGGCGACCACCTCGCCGACGGTGCCGCCGATCATGACCTCGTCCAGCGGCTGCGGCTGGGCGTAGTTCTTGCCGTCGTTCATGCGGCCGCGCATGTAGGGGTCGAGCGAGAGGTAATGGTTGCGTACCAGCACCTGGCCTTCGGCAGGCTCGGGCACCGCCACCGATTCGAGGCGGAAGTTCTGCGGGGTCGGCTCGCCGTCGGGGCGTGAGGCCAGAACGATGCGCTGATAGGTGTTGCTCATGGTGTCCTCGTCGAAGATGGGGGGACCGGCAGAGGCCGGTCGAAGGGTCAGTCGGAGGCCTCGGGCCGCTGGATGCGGCGCCCGCCCGCGGGCAGGCCGCGCATGTACTTGAAGGTGCCGGAAGCCTGGGCCACCAGCTCGCCGTTGCCGTCGAACACCGACCCTTCGCAGAATGCGAGGGAGGCGGTGCCGTGCACCAGGCGGGCCCGGGCGACCATGCGCCCGAGGCCCGGGCGCATGAAGCTCGTCTTCATCTCGATCGTCACCACGCCCTGCGAGGACGGTTCCTCGCCCGGCATCGGGCTGCGTGCGGCGTGCGCCATGGCGACATCGAGCAGCGTCATGGTGAGACCACCGTGGGCCACCATCCACGAATTGCACAGGGCGTCACGCACCTCGACGGCGATCTCGGCCTCGCCGCCTTCGAACTTCAGCAGCTCGAACCCCAGGTGCTCGACGAACGGGATGTGACGGGGAAACTGCATGTCGGATCAGCTCCCGTGGATCGCCGACACGCCGCCGTCCACCGCCAGGATCTGGCCGGTGATGTGCTTGCCTGCGGCAGAGGCGAACAGGACTGCGGCGCCCTTCAGGTCGTCGTCGTCACCGATGCGGCCGAGCGGCGCATTGCCGGCCAGCTTGTCGGCGCCGACGCGCGAGATGGTGCCCGCGGTCATCTTGCTCGGGAACATGCCGGGTGCGAGCGCGTTGACGTTGATGTTGTGACGGCCCCATTCACCAGCCAGGGTGCGGGTGAAGTTGACCACGGCACCCTTGCTCGTGCCGTAGGCGATGTACTGGATTTCCTTGGAGGCGCCCGACAGGCCGGCGATGGACGCCACGTTGATGATGCGGCCCTGGCGGCGGGGAATCATGCTCAGGCGGCCGACCGCCTGGCTCATCAGGAAGACGCTGCGGATGTTCAGGTTCATCACCTTGTCCCAGGCTTCCAGCGGATAGTCCTCGGCCGGCGCGCCCCAGGTGGCGCCCGCGTTGTTGACGAGGATGTCGATTTCCCCGAGGGCCGCGTGTGCCTCGCGGGCGACGCGCTGGATGTCGTCGGGCTGGCTGGCGTCGGCGGCGATCCACTTCGCATCGATGCCGCGGGATGCCAGGTGGGCAGCGGATTCTTCCAGGTCGGCCGCCTTGCGGGACGTCAGCATCACGCGGGCGCCGGCCTCGCCGAGCGCCTCGGCGATCTGCAGGCCGAGGCCTCGCGAGCCGCCAGTGACGAGTGCGGTCTTGCCGCTGAGGTCGAACAGGTTCTTGAGGGGTGTGCTCATGGTTTCTCCAGGGTCGTCGATGTGGACGGATTTGTCTGTCGCGGGGGTGCCAGCGTGTTGAAGAACGCCTCGGCCGACCACGGCCGCCCGAGGAAGCGCTGCATCAGCAGGTCGGGCGCCGCCTGGCCCCCGGGGGCAAGGATGGTCTCGCGGTAACGCCGGCCGGTGTCGGCCGACAAGCGGTCGGCAGCGAAGGCGGTGCGCAGGTCCTCGGCGAGGACGAGGCTCCAGAGGTAGCTGTAGTAGCCACCGGCATAGTGGCCGGCAATGTGGCCGAAGCCGGCGGGGAACTGGCTGCCGGCCACATGGCCGAGCGGCGTGCTGCCTTCCATGTCGCGCCACAGGGCCATCGGCTCCCGGGGCCGCGCGCCGTGCAGCGCCAAATCGTAGGCGGCGAAGAGCCGCTGGCGCGCCAGGCGAAGGCCCTTGGCGAAATCGCGGGCTTCGCGGGCGGCGGCCAGTCGCTCAGGCGGGATGCCCGGGCAAGCGGGACACACTTCCTGCACGAGGGCCATCGCCCGCGGGTCGTAGACCCAGTCCTCGAGCATCTGCGAAGGCGCCTCGACGAAGTCGAGCTCGGTGTTCGTGCCGGCATGTGCCGCATAGCGGGTGTCGGAGAGCAGCACGTGGAGCGCATGGCCGAACTCATGCAGCAAGGTCTCGAGTTCGTCGAGGTTCAGTCCTTCGCGGTTGAAGTTCACCACCAACGCGGCCGCAGGCCGCCGCTCGGCACGGCCGGAGCCGGAGCGCACGCCCCAGACCGCCGCGTGGTTGTATTTCCCTTCGCGGGGGTAGAGGTCGAGGTACAAGGTGCCGAGAGGGGTCGAGGTGGCGACGTCGATGGCCGCGTACGCGCGTGCCTCGGGGTGCCATCCAGGCGCCTCGGTTGGCACGAAGCGTACGCCGAACAGGCGTTCGGCGAGGCGGAAGACGAAGTCGACGCCGGTCTCGCCGGGCAGGTGCTGGCGGAACTGCTCCTGGTCGACCGCATGGCGCGCGCGGCGCAGTCGCTCGGTGTAGAACGCCACGTCCCAGCGTGCCAGCACGGCGTCGGGCCGGCCGACATGCGCCGCCTTGGCCTCGCGCAGCAGTGCCAAGTCGGCGCGTTCGCGCTCGGCCACCGCCTGGTGCACGGTGTCGACGAAAGCCGAGGCCCTCGCGGCGCTGCCGGCCATGCGGGTGCGCAGCACCACGTCGGCATGCGAACTGAAGCCGAGCCGTCGCGCCTGCTCATGGCGCAGGCGCGCCAGGCGATCGAGGGTGCGCAGGTTCGCCGCGCCACCTTGGGTCAGGCCCGCGCGCCACATCCGTTCGCGGGCCGCCCCGTCCGAGGCGTATTCGATCACCGCCTGGTAGGTGGGCGCATCCAGGCCCAGCTGCACGCGGCCCGCCGCATCCCGGGGCGCCTCGCGCCACACCGACCCGGGCACGCTGGCCAGCTCCGCTTCGGTGAAGGCCACGCGCCGCGTGTCTTCCAGAATGCGCCGCTCGAAATCCTGTGCCAGCTTCGCCATGGCGCGGGAGATCTCGCGCATGCGTTGGCGCCCCGCAGGTGGCAGCGCCACCCCGGCGTCCACGAAGGCATCGAGCTGCTGCTGGCGCAAGCGGGCGTCGATGTCATCGGCCGGCTCGACGGCCCGCAGCGACCGGTAGATGCGGATGTTCTGCAGGAACGCGGAGGCGAACGCCTGATAGCGGCGTTCGCATGCCTGGGCGGCATCGCGCACCGCGGCAGACGGATGCACTGCGGACAACAGACCCAGCGGGCCCATCAGGTCTTCCTGATGGCGGGTGAGTGCGTCGAGGGCGGTCAGCAAGCCTGAGTCGACCGGGAGAGCCTGCAGTCGCCGCTCGAAGGACCGCGCCGTCGCGAGCGACGCGGTGCAGGCGCGCGCGATGGCGGGCGCGTCCGAGATCGCCTCGAAGCTCGGCGCGTCGGACGGCGGCGCGGCATGGGCCGGGGCCAACGCGCCAGCCAGCAGCGCGAGGCCGAGGGCCGTCACGCCCTGCCCCATGGCCTGGAGCCACCGCCAGGCCGGCATGCCTCAGTCGCCCTTCATGCGCGAGCGCACGTAGATCAGCGAGAAGCCGATCGCCGCGGCCACGCCGCCGCCAATCAGCAGCGGCGTGCCGAGCGACCCGGCGCTGCGCTGCACGGCAATGCCGACGCAGGCGATCAGGAGGCCGCCATAGATGAGGACCCAGGTGAGTGTGCCGACGGTGCTGGTTTTCATGGTCAGGGTGCGAACTGCGAGGCCGGCATGATGGCTCAGAACCAGGCGTCCTGCATCAACCTGCAGGTGTCGTCGCGGGTTTCCACGACCCCGAGCCAGGCGGGCACCTTGGGCAGCTCATAGTGGAAGAAGTAGCGGGCCGCCTGCAGCGCCCCGCGGGCCGCGTCGGACTCGGTCGCCCGCGCGGCGCACACCGCCACGTCGAGCCAGATCCACGCCAGCACCGTGTGGCCGAACGCCTGAAGGTAGGGCGTGGCGTTCGCCAGGGCCTCTTCCGGGACGCCCGTCGCCCAGGCGCCCTTCGTCGCCTTGCCGAGCCGACCGAGCATCTCGCCCAGCGCGGTCGCATGCGAGGCGAGCGCCGGAACGGCCGAGGCTCGTTCGATGGTGGCCATGACGCGGGAAGCCAGCAGCGTCATGCCGCGTCCCTTGTCCATCACCACCTTGCGGCCGAGCAGGTCCAGGCCCTGGATGCCGTGCGTCCCTTCGTGGATCATGTTGAGGCGGTTGTCGCGCCAGTACTGCTCCACCGGGTAGTCCCGGGTGTAGCCGTAGCCGCCGAGCACCTGAATGGCCAGGCTGTTGGCCTCCAGGCACCACTCGCTGGGCCAGCTCTTGGCGATGGGGGTGAGCATGTCCAGCAGCAGGCCGGCGTCGGCGGCCGCGGCCTCGTCGCCGGTGTGCAGTTCATCGACCAGCCGCGCGCAATGCAGTTCCAGGGCGAGCGCGCCTTCGCAGTACGACTTCTGGGCCAGCAGCATGCGGCGCACGTCGGCGTGTTCAATGATGGGGACCTGCGGCCGACTCGCGTCCTTGCCGCCCACCGCGATCGGCCGTCCCTGCGGGCGCTGGCGCGCGTACTCGAGACTGGCTTCATAGCCGGCATAGCCCAGCATCGTGGCGCCGAGGCCGACGCCGATGCGCGCCTCGTTCATCATGTGGAACATGCACTTCAAGCCCTCGCCAGGCTGGCCGACCAGGTAGCCGATGGCGCCCGGCTTGCCCCTGACCGGGTAGCGTCCCTCGCCGAAGTTGAGCAACGTGTTCGGGATGCCGCGGTAGCCGAGCTTGTGGTTCAGGCCGGCCAGGGCCACGTCGTTGCGCTCACCCGTGAGGCTGCCATCGGTCGCGACGAGCCTCTTGGGCACGATGAAGAGCGAGATGCCCCGCACCCCCGGAACGAGTTGCCCGTCGGGACCCGGGATCTTGGCCAGCACGAGGTGGACGATGTTCTCGGTCAGCTCGTGTTCGCCATTGGAGATCCACATCTTGTTCCCGCGCAGTCGATGGCGAGGGCCGAGCGGGTCGGTGGCACTGCCCTCGCCGTCCGGTTCGGCGCGGGTGAGGATGTCCGACAGGCTGGAGCCCGCCTGTGGCTCCGACAGGCACATCGTGCCGAAGAAGCGACCCGAGAACTCATTGCGCGCGAACACCTCGCGCTGCATCGGCGTGCCATGCGCCATGAGCAGGTTGGCGTTGCCGCTGGTAAGCATGCCGCCCCCGCCCAGGCCGATGCTGGCCTTGGAGAAGAAGCTGTTGGCGGCCATTTCGACGACGCACGGCAGCTGCATGCCGCCGATCTCGTAGTCCTGGGCAGCGGCCAGCATGCCCGACTCGACATAGGCGCGGGCGGCATCGTGTGCGGCCTGCGGCTGGATGACGCGCTCGCCGTCGAAGTGCGGCTCCTCGGTGTCGGCCAGGCGATTGAAGGGCAGGAACTTGTCGCGGGCGATGCGCTCGCAGGTGTCGAAGACGGAAGAGAAGGTCTCGCGGGAATGGTCCGAGAACCGGGGTCGCGACGACAGCGCGCCAACGTCCAGCCAGTCGTTCAGGAGGAATTCGAGGGTGTCGCGGTAGCTCATGTCGATCGGCTCCGTTCAGGGAAGGTTGAGGTAGGCGCCCTGGGTGGCGCCGTGGCGGGTGCGGGCGTCGTAGGCCCGGTCACGCGCGAGGTGGTCATCGATCAGGATCTGCGCCGCGGCATCCACCTGCGCGCGCAGGTGCTCACAGGTGGCCGCCTGCATGGCCCCCAGGTCGGACTTGAGCGCCCGGGTGAGCGACTCGCCCGTGGCGATGTGGCCCTCTTCGTGGGCCATCAGCGCGGACTGGTACCGCGCCCAGGTTTCCCGAAGCGCCGGTGTGGCGCGATGCGCGTCCACCCAGCGCGGCATCAGGATGCGGCCGCGGACCGACGTGCTCACCGAGGTCACCCGGCAGCCACCGCCCTGGGGTGCATAGCGGTAGCGGTAGTCGAAGTGCCAGTTCGTCATGCCGTGGAAGCCTTGAGGGCCGCGACGGGCCAGGTCCTCGAGCAGGGCCGGTCCGTCGTGCCCGCGCACGTCGTAGTGCTCGACGACCACGCCGGACAAGCGCCGGCTGCTGGGTGCGTCGCGCGAGAAGCCGGCCGCCTCGCAGGCCGCGTCGGTGTAGACGACACGGCCGTCGGGCCGGATGCAGCGGTTCACCTGCGCTTGGGCGGCCTGCGGCAGCAGCGCCGCGAGGCTCGCCAGGATCAGCAGGTCAGAGCACCTCGAAGACACCCGCCGCACCCATGCCGCCGCCAATGCACATGGTGACGAGCACGCGCTTGGCGCCCCGGCGCTTGCCCTCGATGAGGGCGTGGCCGGTGAGGCGCTGACCACTCACCCCATACGGGTGACCGACGGCGATGGCACCGCCATTGACGTTCAGGCGGTCCATCGGAATGCCGAGGGTGTCGGCGCAGTACAGCACCTGCACCGCGAACGCCTCGTTGAGTTCCCAGAGGTCGATGTCGGCCACCGTCAGGCCGAGCTTCTTGAGCACCTTGGGCACCGCGAACACCGGGCCGATGCCCATCTCGTCGGGCTCGCAGCCGGCAACGGCAAATCCGAGGAAGCGGCCAAGCGGCTTCAGGCCGCGCTGCTCCGCCAGGCGCTCGTTCATGACGACACAGGCGCCCGCGCCGTCACTGAACTGGCTCGCGTTGCCGGCCGAGATGACACCGCCGGGCATGGCCGGGCGGATGCCGGAGATGCCTTCGACCGTCGTGCCTTCGCGCAGGCCCTCGTCGGCGCTGATCGTGACCTGCTTCGTGCGCAGGCCCAGCGCCTTGTCCACCACGCCCGCGGTGACGGTGACGGGGATCATCTCGTCATTGAACTTGCCGGCGGCTTGGGCAGCGCAGGCCCGTTGCTGGCTCTGGGCGCCGTAGGCGTCCATGCGGTCGCGGCCGATCTTGTAGCGCTTGGCCACCTGCTCGGCGGTCTGGAGCATGCTCCAGTAGATCTCGGGCTTGTGCTCGCGCAGCCAGCCATCGGCCATCATGTGGCGATTGGCTTCGTTCTGCACACAGGAGATGCTCTCCACGCCGCCGGCCACGTACACGTCGCCTTCGCCGGCGATGATGCGCTGGGCGGCGGTGGCGATGGTCTGCAGGCCGCTGGAGCAGAACCGGTTGATGGTCATGCCGCTCGCGCTGACCGGCAGACCGGCACGCAGCGCGATCTGGCGGGCGATGTTGCCCCCGGTGGCACCTTCGGGCGTGGCGCAGCCCATGATGACGTCGTCGACTTCAGCGCCGTCGATGCCGGCGCGCTCGACGGCAGCCCGCACGGCGTGGCCGCCCAGGGTGGCGCCGTGGGTCATGTTGAAGGCACCCTTCCAGCTCTTGGCGAGCGGGGTGCGGGCAGTGGAAACGATCACGGCTTGGGTCATGGGATCTCCTCGAATGTCAGGCCGCGGCGCGCGCGGGCTTGTAGATGCTGTTCACGGGCTTGGCGAACACGCGCCGGACCATGGGCTCGAACTCGGACAGGGGCAAGGTCTCGGCCTTCGGATCGAAGGCCGGGTTGTCGTACAGGGCGCAGAAGGCCTCGGTGCGGGCGAAGTGCTCGTGCCCGCGGAAGCGTTCGCGCATGTCGCGGTCGAGCCCCAGGTGATGGAAGAAGTAGTAGCCCTGGAAGATGCCGTGGTGCTGCACCATCCAGAGGTTGGCCTCGCTCACGAACGGCTTGAGGATGGCCGCGGCGATGTCGAAGTGGTTGTACGGGCCCAGCGTGTCGCCCACGTCATGGAACAGCGCGCAGACCACGTACTCCTCGTCCTGCCCATCCCGCAGGGCCCGAGTGGCTGTCTGCAGCGAATGCGTGAGGCGGTCCACCGGAAAGCCGCCGTAGTCGCCTTCGAGCACCTTGAGGTGCGCGAGGAGGCGGTCGGCGAGCGTTCGCTGGAAGCCGGCCGATTCGGCCCGGATCACGGCCCAGTCGTCGGCCGTGCTCGTCTCCATCGAGGTGAAAGTGGCACGTGCGTTCATGGCGCGGGCTCGCAGGTTCAGTTGAAGGTCTTGCCTTCGGAGGCCAGGCGCTGCAGCAGCGGCGCCGGCTCCCAGAACGCCGCGTCGTCATGCGGGTTCTTCGCGAAGCGCTTCATGGCGGTGACCACGTTGAAGAGGCCCTGCGTGTCGGCATAGCACATCGGGCCGCCGCGATGCAGCGGGAAGCCGTAGCCGGTCAGGTAGACCATGTCGATGTCGGAGGCCTTGGACGCGATGCCCTCCTCGACGATCTTCGCACCTTCATTGACGAGCGCGTACACCAGGCGCTGCACGATCTCCTCGTCGCTGATGCGACGCGGCGTGATGCCGAGCGCGGCGCGATGCTTGTCGAGCATCTCGGTCACCACCGGCGAGGGGTTCGCGTCGCGCTTGCCGGGCACGTAGTCGTACCAGCCGGCATTTGTCTTCTGGCCGAACCGGCCGAGTTCGCACAGGAGGTCGGCCGACTTGCTGTAGCGCATGTCGGGCTGCTCGATGTAGCGGCGCTTGCGGATGTACCAGCCGATGTCATTGCCGGCCAGGTCGCCCATGCGGAACGGGCCCATGGCGAAGCCGAACTTCTCGATGGCGCGGTCGACCTGTTGCGGCGATGCGCCCTCGTCCAGCAGGAAGCCGGCCTGGCGGCTGTACTGCTCGATCATGCGGTTGCCGATGAAGCCGTCGCAGACGCCGGAGACGACGCAGGTCTTGCGGATCTTCTTGCCGAGCGCCATCACCGTGGCCAGCACGTCCTTGGACGTCTTGGCACCGCGCACCACCTCGAGCAACTTCATGACGTTGGCGGGGCTGAAGAAGTGCATGCCGATGACGTCCTGCGGACGCTTGGTGAACGCGGCAATGCGGTCGACGTCGAGCGTCGAGGTGTTGCTGGCCAGGATGGCGCCGGGCTTCACGACTTCATCGAGCGCCTTGAACACCTGCTCCTTGACATTGATGTCCTCGAACACCGCCTCGATGACGAGGTCGACGTCCTTCAGGTCGTCGTAGCGAAGCGTGCTGCCGAGCAGGCCCATGCGCTGGTCGAGCTTGTCCTGGGCGAGCTTGCCCTTCTTCACCTGCGCTTCGTAGTTCTTGCGGATGGTGGCGAGGCCGCGGTCGAGCGCTTCCTGCTTCGTCTCGAGGATGACGACCGGCACGCCGGCGTTCAGGAAGTTCATCGCGATGCCGCCGCCCATCGTGCCGGCGCCGATGACGCCCACCTTGGCGATGTTGCGCACCGGGGTGTCGGCGGGCACGTCGGGAATCTTGGAGGCCGCACGTTCGGCAAAGAACACGTGGCGTTGCGCCCGGCTCTCCGGCGTCAGCATCAACGCGCCGAAGATCTCCCCCTCGACCTTCATGCCCGCGTCGAACGGCTTGTTGACCGCGGCTGCCACCGCCTCCACGCATTGCAGCGGTGCGGGGAAATTACGCGACATGGCACCCACGGTGTTGCGGGCGAACTGGAGGTAGCCCTCGACGTCGGCGTGCTCGACCTTCAGGTCACGGACCTTGGGAAGCGGCCGGCGGTCCGCCACATCGGCGGCAAAGGCCACGGCGGCGTCGAGCAAGTCGCCCTCCACGACGCGGTCGAACAGCTTCTGGCCCGGCATGGCGGCCAGTTGCTCGCTCTTGGCCGTCTCCCCGGACACGATCATGTTGAGGGCGGTCTCGAGACCGAGCACGCGGGGCAGGCGCTGCGTGCCGCCGGCGCCGGGCAGCAGGCCGAGCTTGACTTCGGGCAGTGCCACCTGCGTGCCAGCCGTCACCAGGCGGTAGTGGCAACCGAGCGCCAGCTCGAGGCCCCCACCCATGACGACGGAATGGATGGCGGCGACCACCGGCTTCTCACTGCCCTCCACGACGGCGATCACGCTCAGCAGGTCGGGAGCGGCCGAGGCGAGCGGCGAACCGAACTCGCGGATGTCGGCGCCGCCCGAGAAGGCCTTGCCTGCACCGGTGATGACGATGGCCTTCACGGCGGGGTCGTTCTGCGCGCGTTCGATGCCCTCGGCGATCCCCTTGCGGGTGGCCAGGCCCAGGCCGTTGACCGGCGGGTTGTTCAGCGTGATGACGGCGACGGAGCCGCGGGTGTCGTAGGTGGCGGTCATGGGTTCCCTCGGAGGCTGGCGGTGGACGGTTCAGGAATCGAACGATCGTGCGATTCTAGAAAGAAAAATGCCGGCACCTGTCGCACCAGCGACAGCCTGAAAGCGGCGGCCATCGCGGTGATCCAGGGCCGGCATCGCCGGTGCAGCGAAGGCTACACCTCCAGCCACTCCTTGCGAACGGCGGTGTTCGCGCGCAGCGCCTCAGGCGATCCTTCGAACACGATCTGGCCGTGTCCCATCACGTAGCAGCGCTCGGAGACTTCGAGCGCGATCGTGAGCTTCTGCTCCACGAGCAGCACCGAAATGCCGCGGCGGCGCAGTTCCTTCAGGTACTCGCCCACCAGCTCGACAATCTTCGGCGCGAGCCCTTCGGTCGGCTCGTCGATCATGATCAGGTCGGGGTCGCCCATCAGGGTGCGGCACAGCGTGAGCATCTGCTGCTCGCCGCCCGACAGCACGCCGGCCTCGACGTTCTGCCGCTCCTTGAGGCGCGGGAACATGGTGTACATGTCCTCGAAACTCCAGCGCGGCTTCTTCTTGCCGCCCTTCTCGCCCAGCACGAGGTTCTCGTGCACGGTCATCTTGGGAAAGATGTCCCGGTTCTCGGGCACGTAGCCGAGGCCGGCGTGCGCAATCTCGAACGGCTTGCGTCCAAGCAGCTCCTGGTTGTTCCACTGCACCGAGCCCTGGCCGTTCACCAGACCCATGATGGTCTTCACGGTGGTGGAGCGGCCCGAGCCGTTGCGCCCGAGCAGGCTCACGATCTCGCCCGGCTTCACGTCCATCGACACGCCGTGCAGGATGTGGCTCTTTCCGTAGTAGGCGTGGACGTCCTTGAGTTTCAGCATGATCAATGCACTCCCGCGGCTTGTTTGTCGGCCAGCACGGAGCCGAGGTAGGCCTCCTGCACGCGGGCATTGGCCCGCACGGCGTCGGGCGTGTCGAAGGCGATCACTTCGCCATACACCAGCACGGCGATCTTGTCGGCGAGGCCGAACACCACGCCCATGTCGTGCTCCACCGTGAGCAGGGTCTTGCCGACCGTGATTTCGCGGATGAGCTCGATGAAGCGATGCGTCTCGGCATTGCTCATGCCGGCCGTCGGTTCGTCGAGCAGGATCACGCTCGCGCCGCCGGCGATCGTGAGGCCCACTTCCAGCGCCCGCTGCTCCGCATAGGTGAGGTTCATGGCCAGCACGTCGCGCTTCTTCTCGAGCTTGATGCGGACCATGATCTCCTCGGCCCGCTGGTTGGCATCGTGCAGGTTGGACAGGAACTTCCAGAACACGTACTTGTAGCCGAGCGACCACAGCACGGCGCAGCGGATGTTCTCGAACACCGACAGCTTGGAGAACAGGTTCGACACCTGAAAGCTGCGGGCCAGGCCGCGCCGGTTGATTTCGAACGGACGTAGACCGTCGATGCGCTGGCCGTGCAGCCGCACCTCGCCGCTGCTCAGGCCGAACCGCCCGCTGATCAGGTTGAACAGCGTGGACTTGCCGGCACCGTTCGGTCCGATCACGGCCACCCGCTCGCCGGCCCTCACCTGGATGTTGGCGCCGCGGATGATCTCGGTCTTGCCAAAGCTCTTGCGCACGTTGTCCAGCTCGAGCGCGAAGGGCGCGCTCCCCGTCGATTGAGCGTCTCGGCTCATGAAGCCTCCTTGATGCGGACGATGGCCTGGATCTCTTCCTGCACGTGGTCCCAATGTCGTTTGAAATACCGGCGAGCCAACTCGAACGCGACGGCGCCCACGGTCATCACGGCCGCTGCCGCCAGCCAGTGGCCGGCCTGCGTGACGTCGAGCACCATGCCGAAGAAGCGGAACTGCGGGTTCATCTCCGCGTTGATCTGCCGGTGGTACAGCATCTCCACGAGCGCAGCGCCCCCGACCACCAGCAGCGGCGTGGTGACGATCAGCGCCAGATAGGGCTTGAGCAGCCGGCCGAACTTCTTGAAGGCCGCCACCCGCACGTTCATCATCACGATCGACGAGAGGCCGCCGGGCGCGAACATGACGATCAGCACGAACACGATCCCGAGGTACAGCGCCCAGGCCTTCGTGATCTCGGACAGCAGCACGCCCACCAGCACGCTCAGGATGGCGCCGATGATCGGGCCGAAGAAGAACCACACGCCGCCGATGTAGGTGAACAGCAGGTAGGCCGCCGAGGTGAGGCCGCTGACGGCCGAACCCTGCACCAGCTCGAAGTTCAGAGCAAACAGCCCGCCACCGATGCCGGCGAAGAAGCCGGCGATGATGAAGGCGATGTAGCGCACGAGCTGGGTGTTGAAGCCGACGAACTCGACGCGCTCCGGGTTGTCACGCACGGCATTGAGCATGCGGCCGAGCGGCGTGCCCGTGAACATGAACATCAGCCCGGTGCACACGAAACAGTAGAGCGCGATGAGGTAGTACAGCTCGATCTGCGGCCCGAAGCTGATGCCGAGCACCGGCTCGCCGATGACCCGGTTGGTGCTGATGCCGCCTTCACCGCCGAAGAGGTCGGGGAACATCATGGTCATGGCGTAGACGAGTTCGCCAACGCCCATGGTGATCATGGCGAAGGTGGTGTGCGCCTTCTTCGTGGAGACCCATCCCAGCACCGAGGCCACGAGCGCCCCACCGAGGCCGCCGACCAGCGGCACGAGACTCACGGGCAGCGGAAAGCCGCCCTCGCCTGCCCGGTTCAGGGCATGCACCACGCAGAAGGCGCCGAGCCCGGTGTACACGGCATAGCCGAAGCTGAGCATGCCACCCTGCCCCAGCAGCAGGTTGTAGCTGAGGCAGATGATGATCATGTAGCCCATCTGCGAGAGCATCGTGAGGGCCAGGCCGCTCTTGAAGACCAGCGGCGCCAGGATCAGCACGAGCGCGAAGCCCGCCCATACGAGCAGGCGACCGACGTTGAGGGGTTTGAATTGGTAGTGTGTCGTGCTCATGTCAGCCCTCGCGCGTTCCCATGAGGCCCTTCGGGCGGAAGATCAGCATCAGGACCATGAGCAGATAGGGCAGCAGCGGCGCCACCTGGGAGATCTTGAGACCGAGCACCGAATAGCCGGGCGTCTCGGTGGTCACCGGAAGGCTGATGCCCTGCAGGACCGAGGCGATGGAATAGTCGAGTGAGACGGCGAAGGTGGTCAGGATGCCGATCAACAGCGATGAGATGAAGGCACCTGCAAGCGACCCCATGCCGCCGACCACCACCACCACGAAGATGATGTTGCCGACCGAGAAGGCCATGCCCGGCTCCGTGGCGTAGGCGTTGCCACCGATCACCCCGGCGAGCGCGGCCAGCGCCACCCCGCCGCCGAAGACCATCATGAAGACGCGCGGCACGTTGTGGCCGAGCGACTCCACCATCTCCGGATGCGTGAGCGCCCCCTGGATGACGAGCCCGATCCGCGTGCGAGACAGCAGCAGCCAGATCGACACCAGCATCACCACCGACACCGCCATCATGAAGCCGCGGTAGATGGGGAACTGGCTGCCGAAGAGCGTGAAGAGCGGACCGTCCAGCTCGGCAGGAATGCGGTAGTCCACCGGCGCGCGGCCCCAGATGAGCTGCACCAGTTCGAGGATCAGGAAGGACAGGCCGACCGTCACGAGCAACTCCGACACGTGCCCGAACTTGTGGACCCGGCGAAGGCAGTAGCGCTCGAACGCCGCGCCCAGCACGGCCGCCACGATGGGCGCCAGCACGAGCGCAGGCCAGAAGCCCACCCAGGAGGAGACCTGGTAGGCGAAGTAGGCGCCGAGCATGTAGAAGCTGGCGTGCGCGAAGTTGAGCACGCCCATCATGCTCATGATGAGCGTGAGCCCCGAACTCAGCAGGAACAGCAACAGCCCGTAGCTGATGCCGTTCAAGAGCGATATGGTGAAGAACTCCATCCCATCCCCAGTCGACAAGGTTTAGAAAACTCGCCACGGGCCCGAAAGCCCATGCATACAGGTGCGCGCGGCATTTTTCGAAAGACGCGCCTATTGTCCACGCGGGAGATGTCCGTCGTGGCAGGGAATTTGTCTTTCATGCACGAACCGGGGGGGTGTCGCAGCAAAGCCGCGACACCCGACCCGTCCCCGGACGGGCGCCGCGCAGCCCGCGTGGCGGCAAGGCCGTCACGCGAAGCGAAATAGGCAAGCGAAAGAAGGCCTGGCGGCGCGCAGCCGCCAGGCCTTGCACTCAGACCTCAGCTCAGGCCGGGCGCTTCATCTGGCAGGTGGTGGGCGTGCTCGAGATGTACGACTCGAAGGTCTTCTCGAGGGTCCAGGTGTTGCCGGTCTTCTCGACGTTGATGTTGTTCTTCGCGTCCATCTTGTTCCAGGTCGCCAGGTAGAGCGGCTGCTGGAGCTGGTGGTCGGTCGCGCGCATGGTGACATCGCCGGTGAAGCTCTTGAACGTCAGGTTCTCGAGCGCCTTGGCAACCTTCACCGGGTCGGTGGACTTGGCCTTGGCCATGGCCAGCGGCAGCGACTTGAAGATGTTGTACGCCGGCGAAGTGGCGAAGGATTCGTTCGGGAACTTGGCGTTGAATGCCTTGAACAGCGTCTGGTACTCCGGCGCCTGCAGGTTCGTGAAGGTCGGGTACACGAACTTGATCTTGCCGAGCCCGGTATCGCCGATGGCGGTCGGCGTGCCGGCGGCGCCTGCGTAGTACGTGTAGAAGGCCACATCCAGGCCGGCGTCCTTGGCGGCCTTGAAGACCAGCGACAGGTCATTGCCGAAGTTGCCGGTGATGACGGTGTCAGCGCCCGCCGCCTTGATCTTGGCGATGTACGGGGCGAAGTCCTTCACCTGGCCGAAGGGGTGGAGCTCCTCGCCGACGATCTGCACGTTCGGCGCCTTGCGGCCGAGAATTTCCTTGGCGTACTTGGTGACCTGGTGGCCGTGGCCGTAGTTCTGGTTCAGCAGGTACACCTTCTTGACGTTCTTGTCGTCCTTGATGGCGGTGCCGATGGCTTCCATCTTCATCACGGTGTTGGCGTCGTAGCTGAAGTGCCAGAAGCTGCACTTGCTGTTGGTCAGGTCGGGGTCGACGGCGGCGTAGTTCAGGAAGACGACTTCCTTGCCGGGGTTGCGCTGGTTGTGTTTGTTGATGGCGTCGATCAGGGCACCGGCCACGCCGGAGCCGCTGCCACCCTGGACGACATAGCGAATGTCCTGGTCGATGGCCGCCTTCAGCACGTTCAGGCTTTCGGGGCCCGACATCTTGTTGTCGAAGGGCACGATCTCGAACTTCACGCCGGCGGGGTTCTTGCCGCCGTCACGCTCAGCCAGGAACTGCAGCGTGTGCAGGATGTTCAGGCCGAGGTTGGCAAACGGGCCGGACTGCGGATCGATCACCGCGATGCGCACCGTCTCGCCCGCCTGCGCGAAAGCAGAGCCGGCGCTCAGGAGCAGCGCGGCGGAAGCGACCGACGCAGCGAGCACGTTCTTGACCAGTTTCATTCGTATCTCCTTGGAAAAAATTCTGCAAACAAGTCACGATAGCCGAGAAGAGGCTCACTGCGCTCTAGGGAGTACCCGAAAAACGCACACCCGTTCAACATCCGGATCGAAAGCCCGGTATGGTCAGCCGGCTGCCATCAAGTGGTCCTTGAACTGGTCGCGCAACTTCAGCTTGAGCAGCTTTCCGGTGGCCGTATGCGGCAGTTCCGTGACGAATATCACATCGTCTGGCACCTGCCACTTCGCAATACGCCCTTCGAAGAAGGTCAGGAGCTCCTCGCGGGTGACGCTGGCTCCGGGTTTCGGTACGACGATCAGCAGTGGCCGCTCATCCCACTTGGGGTGACGGCAGGCGATGGCCGCGGCCTCGTGAACGGCCGGATGCGCCATCGCGATGTTCTCGATGTCGATGGAGCTGATCCACTCGCCCCCTGACTTGATCACGTCCTTGCTGCGGTCGGTGATCTGCATGAAGCCATCTGCGTCGATCGCGGCCACGTCGCCCGTGGGAAACCACTTGCGGCCTTCGACCTCGATGAGCGGCGACTCCGGCTGCTGGAAATAGGCGTCGATGACCCAGGGGCCGCGCACGACCAGGTTGCCCGAGGTGGTGCCGTCCCACGGCAGGGGCTGCTGCTTGTCGTCGAGCACCATCATGTCGACGCCGTACACCGCCCGCCCTTGCTTGAGATGCAGCCGGCGACGGGTTTCCGGATCGGCGTGGCGGTTGCGCGAGTTCAGCCGAGCCACGGTGCCCAGCGGCGACATCTCGGTCATGCCCCAGGCGTGGATCACTTCGACGCCGAAATCCTTCTCCAGCGCATCCATCATGGCCGGGGGACAGGCCGAGCCGCCGATCACGGTGCGCTTGAAGGTGGAGAACTTGAGGCCGTTCTTCTGCACGTGCGTCAACAAGCCCAACCAGACGGTGGGGACGCCGGCGCTGAAGGTGACCTGCTCGCTTTCGAAGAGCTCGAAGAGCGACTTGCCGTCAAGGTGGGGACCGGGAAAGACGAGCTTGGCACCGACCAGCGGGCAGGCATACGGCAGGCCCCAGGCATTCACATGGAACATCGGCACGACCGGCAGGATGGTGTCCCGGGCCGAACAGCCGAGCGAGTCGGGCAGCGCCGCGCAGAACGCATGCAGCACCGTGGAGCGATGCGAGTACACCGCGCCCTTCGGATTGCCGGTGGTGCCCGAGGTGTAGCAGATGCTGGAGGCCGTGTTCTCGTCGAACTCGGGCCAGGCGTATTGCCCGTCTTCCGCCTCGACGATTTCCTCGTAGCACAGCAGCCCGGCAATCGGCGACTGGGCCGGCATGTGCGCACGGTCGGTCATCAGCACGAAGTGCTTGACGCCGGGCAGGTGCGGCGCCAGCTTTTCCACCAGCGGAAGGAACGTGATGTCGAAGCACAGCACGCGGTCCTGGGCGTCGTTCACGATCCAGGTGATCTGCTCGGGGAAGAGACGCGGGTTGATCGTGTGGCACACGAGTTCGGAGCCGGAGGTGCCGTAGTAGAGCTCGAAATGACGGTAGCCGTTCCAGGCCAGGGTGCCGACGCGGTCGCCGGGTTCGCATCCGAGACGGGCCAGTGCCTGGGCGACCTTTCGCGAGCGCAGTTCGGCGTCGCGGTACGTGTACCGGTGCAGGTCGCCCTCGGCCCGCTTGGAGACGATCTCGGTGTCGCCCGCGTGGCGGGCGGCGTGCACGATCAGCGACGAGATCGTGAGCGGGGTTTGCATCATCTGGCCCAGCAGGCGTGACATGGCGGTTCTCCGGAAAGGGGCGTCGGGATGGGGGACGCTCCGATCATAGAAATGCGCAGGTGGCCGGCACGCCTCCGGTTTACCCTTAGTACCACGCGGGCGTTGAGCGCTGGCTACACTTCCCCGATGAACGCCATGGTCGATGCCAGCGGGCCCCTATCCGGGGCGCGTTGGCCCAACCGGTTCCGTACCCTCGGCACCGATTTCTTCACTCCGCTCCCGCCCCAGGGCGTGCCCGATCCGTACTGGGTGGCCTGGAGCCCCGAGTGCGCCGAACTGCTGGGCCTCGCGCCGCAGCGTCCCACCGACGATGCCACCCTGCACATGCTGAGCGGCAATGCGCTGGCCGACGGCATGGCGCCCCTCGCGAGCGTCTACAGCGGCCACCAATTCGGCGTCTGGGCCGGCCAGCTGGGCGACGGCCGCGCGCACTGGCTCGGCGAGATGCAGACCCCGTCGGGCCCGATGGAGGTGCAGCTCAAGGGCGCCGGCCTCACGCCCTACTCCCGCATGGGGGACGGCCGGGCGGTGCTGCGCTCGTCAATCCGCGAGTTCCTGTGTTCGGAGGCCATGGCGGCCCTCGGCGTGCCGACGACGCGAGCCCTGAGCATCACCGGTTCTCGCCTGCCCGTTCGCCGCGAGGAAGTGGAAACCGCCGCGGTCGTGACGCGCGTGGCGCCGAGCTTCATC
Source organism: Rhizobacter sp. LjRoot28 (assembly GCF_964253025.1). Lineage (NCBI taxonomy): Bacteria > Pseudomonadati > Pseudomonadota > Betaproteobacteria > Burkholderiales > Sphaerotilaceae > Rhizobacter > Rhizobacter sp. LjRoot28. The sequence continues at coordinate 1,711,609 of NZ_CAXUQC020000001.1, read as the reverse complement.
CGCTTCGGCCACTTCGAGCACTTCGCCCACACGGCGGAAGACCGCGATGCGCTGCGTCGCCTCACCGATTTCGTGATCGACACCGCCTACCCCGAGTGCCGGGACGCGGCCCAGCCCGTGGTGGCGCTGCTCGAGGCCGTGACGCGGCGCACCGCCGAACTGATGGCGGACTGGCAGGCGGTGGGCTTTTGCCATGGGGTGATGAACACCGACAACATGTCGATCCTCGGGCTCACGATCGACTACGGTCCGTTCGGGTTTCTCGACGCGTTCGACCCCGGGCATGTCTGCAACCACTCCGACCACCAGGGTCGCTATGCGTACGCACGGCAGCCGAACGTGGGGTTCTGGAACCTGCACGCCCTCGCGCAGGCACTGATGCCGCTCATCGGCGACCGCGACTCGGCCCTCGCGGCGCTCGAGCCGTACCGCTCGGCCTTCCCGACGGCGTTTCTCGAGCGCATGCGGGCCAAGCTCGGCCTGCTCGAAGCCCGTGACGGCGACACGGCGCTGATCGAGGGGCTGCTCGAGCGCATGGCCCGCGACGCCACCGACTACACCATCGCATTCCGGCGCCTGGCGCGCTTCGACAGCGGCCCGGGTGCGGCCAACACCGAGGTCCGCGACCTCTTCCTGGACCGCGAGGCCTTCGATGCCTGGGCCGCCGGCTATGCCGAACGACTTCGTGCAGAAGGCTCCGTCGATGCCGAGCGGGCCGCGCGCATGAACCTCGCCAATCCCAAGTTCATCTTGCGGAACCATCTCGCCGAGGTGGCGATCCGTGATGCACGGGGGGGTGACTTCAGCGAGGTCGAGCGCCTGCGCACCATCCTTGCGCGCCCCTTCGACGAACAAGCCGAACACGCGGCGTATGCCGATTTCCCGCCCGCCTGGGCGAACCAGATCGAGGTTTCCTGTTCATCATGAGTACTCCTGACAGCAAGCCGCGCAAGGTCACGAAGACCGATGCGCAATGGCGGGCCGAGCTCGACCCCATCCAGTACGAGGTGGCCCGGCATGCCGCCACCGAACGCGCCTTCACCGGCGCCTACTGGAACCACTTCGAGTCCGGCCACTACAACTGCATCGGCTGCGGCACGAAGCTCTTCGAATCGACCACCAAGTTCGATGCCGGTTGCGGGTGGCCCAGCTACTGGCAGCCGGTCAACAGTGAGGTGATCGAGCGCATCGTCGACCACAGCCACGGCATGGTTCGTGTCGAGGTGCGCTGCAACAACTGCGGCTCCCACCTGGGGCATGTCTTTCCCGATGGCCCGGCCCCGACCGGGGAGCGCTATTGCATCAACTCGGCCGCGATAGACTTCGCCCCGGATTGAGACCACCCACTGCCCGATGAAACTGCTCCTCGACTTCCTGCCCATCCTGCTGTTCTTCGGCGCCTTCAAGTACGGCGAGAACAACAAGGACTGGGCCGCCGCCTTCGCCAGCGAACACCTCGGCTTCATGGTGTCGGGCGGCGTCGTGGGGCCCAACGAGGCGCCCGTCCTGCTGGCCACGGTGGTGGTGGTGATCGCCACCTTGCTTCAGGTGGCCTACATGATCGTGCGCCGGCAGAAGGTGCACGCGATGCTCTGGGTGAGCCTCGCGCTGGTCACCGTGCTCGGCGCGGCCACCGTCTGGTTCCACAGCGACACCTTCATCAAGTGGAAACCCACGGGTCTCTACTGGGTCATGGGCGCGGCGTTCTGGGTGAGCCAGGTGTTCTTCCGCAAGAACCTGGTGCAGGCGCTGATGGGCAAGCAGTTCGAACTGCCGCCCGGCATCTGGCAACGCCTCAACTTTGCCTGGATCGCCTTCTTCGGCCTGATGGGGCTGCTCAACCTCTACGTGGCCTACAGCTTCGAGACGGCCACCTGGGTCAACTTCAAGCTCTTCGGCATCACCGGCCTGATGCTCGTCTTCATGGTTGGGCAGGGCCTCTACCTCGGTCGCCACATCAAGGACGACGAGCCCGCCGAGGCCGGCAAGGACGCTGCATGACGGCAGCCGACAACCAGGCTCCCGAGTTCGTCCGGGGCGCCGAGATCGAAGCCGCGTTGCAGGCCGCGCTCGCGCCGCTGTCCCTGGTGGTGCGCGACGACAGCCACCTCCATGCCGGCCACGCCGGCGCTCGCGAAGGGCGGCATTTCCACGTGCTGATCGTCAGCGAGCGCTTCAACCAATTGTCACGTTTGAAGCGCCATCGGCTCGTTTATGATGCGCTTCAGCCCCTGATTCCGCGCGGCATCCACGCGCTTGCGATCGAGGCCCGGGCACCCGGCGAGAGCTGAGTCACCCGCGACGGCCAGATCCTGCGCCGCATCGTGATTCCCGCTCCGCCCCCCGAAGCCCGCACCCTCCCCTCCCGACGTCCCTTGAAAGGCTCGATGTCCATGAAGAAGCTGTCTGTTGTTGCCCGCGCCGCATTGCTGGCGATGTCCGTGTCGCTGAGCCCGATCGCGGCCCAGGCGCAGAACATCACGACCGTGAATGGCAAGCCCGTTCCGCAATCGCGTGCCGACGTGCTGCTGCAGCAGGCTCTGCGCCAGGGCCAGCAGCCCCGCACGCCCGAACTCGAGGCGCAGGTGCGCGACGAGGTGGTGCTGCGCGAGATGTTCCTCCAGGAAGCGGTGAAGCGCGGCCTGTCCACGACCAAGGAATACCGCGACCAGATCGAACTGGCGCGCCAGAGCATCCTGATCCGCGAGCTCTTTGCCGACTACCAGAAGAAGAACCCCGTCACCGACGCCGAAATCCAGGCCGAGTACGACAAGTTCAAGGCCCAGTCCGGCGGCAGCGAGTACCGCGCGCGCCACATCCTCGTCGAGAAGGAAGAGGAAGCGAAGGCCCTGATCGCCCAGCTCAAGGGCGGCGCCAAGTTCGAGGACCTGGCCAAGAAGAACTCCAAGGACCCGGGCTCCGGCCAGAACGGCGGCGACCTCGACTGGGCGAACCCCAACGCCTACGTGCCCGAGTTCTCGCAGGCTCTCATGAAGCTGAAGAAGGGTGAAACCACCCAGGAGCCGGTGAAGTCCCAGTTCGGGTACCACATCATCAAGCTCGAGGACACCCGCGAAGCCAAACCGCCGTCACTCGACGAAGTGCGCCCGCAGATCGCCCAGCAGCTGAACCAGCAGCGCCTGACCTCGTTCCGCGACGAGATCAAGGCCCGCTCCAAGACGACCTACAAGTTCCAGACCGGCAACTGATCGGCAGGGCCCCGACGCCGGGGCCTCGCCCGTTCATGCCGGACCCACGGCCCGCGGCTTCGTCGCGGGCCGTTTTTCATGGTGAGCGGCGGGATGGCGCCGCGGCTGCGTTCAGGCTGCTGCCAGCTGGGGGGCGAGGCGGCCGGCCTCGATGCGCAGCTGGCGGTCGCAGCGGGCGGCGATGGTGCGGTCGTGCGTCACGAGCACGAGCGTGGTGCCGGCCTCGCGGTTGAGCTCGAACATGAGCTCCATCACCCGCTCGCCGGTGGCGAAGTCGAGGCTGCCGGTGGGTTCGTCTGCCAGCAGCACCGATGGCCTGACCACGAAGGCGCGGGCCAGGGCCACCCGCTGCTGCTCGCCGCCGGACAGCACCTTGGGATAGTGGTTGAGCCGCTCACCGAGCCCGACCCGCCGCAGCATCTCGGTCGCCTGCGTGCGGGCATCGGAACGCCCCTGCAGCTCGAGCGGCAACATCACGTTCTCCAGTGCATTCAGGTTGCCGAGCAGCTGGAAGCTCTGGAAGACGAAACCCAGGTGGGCCGCGCGCACCGCTGCACGCTCATCTTCGTCGATGGCGAACAAATCGGTGCCCGCGAGGCGAACCGTTCCCTGTGTCGGGGTATCCAAGCCAGCGATGATCGACAGCAAGGTGCTCTTGCCCGAGCCCGAGGCGCCGACGATCGCCGCGGACTCCTGCGGCGCCAGGCGGAAGTCGATGTCGTGGAGAATCGTCAGCAGACCGCTCGTGTCTTGCACTTGCTTGGTCACGTGCTCGACGGCAATGATGGGATCGGACATGAAGGATCGGAACCGCAGGATGGGTGAATCAGTGAAGACGGCCATGGGCCGCCGCGCAATGCTCCGGCAATGTACCTCGCTTGTGCTGGCCGGTGCTGGCGTGTTGCCTTGGCGCGGCGCGTTCGCGCAAGGCGGACCGGTGATCCTGGTTGTCGGCGACAGCCTGTCGGCCGAGTACGGACTCTCGCGCGGCAAGGGTTGGGTCGCCCTGCTGGAACAGCGCCTGGCGCAGGACAAGATCGCCGCGACGGTGGTCAACGCGAGCATCAGCGGCGACACCACCTCCGGCGGCCGCTCGCGCCTGCCTGCGCTGCTCAAGCGCCACCAACCCGATGTCGTCATCCTGGAGCTCGGCGGCAATGACGCCCTGCGCGGCCTGCCGCTGTCCATGACCCGGGACAACCTTGCCCACATGGCGCGCACGGCCCGCGGCCTGGGCGCCCGGGTGGTCATGGTCGGCATGCAGATGCCACCCAACTACGGGCGCAAGTACGCCGAGGAGTTCGAGGCCGTGTTCGCCACGGTGGCGCGCCAGGAACAGGCGGTGCTGGTGCCGTTCCTGCTCAAGGGCGTGGCCGACGTGCCCAATGCCGAAGCGCTCTTCCAGCCCGACCGCATCCACCCTCGCGAAGAAGCCCACCCCCGCATGCTGGCCAATGTCTGGCCCGCGCTCAAGCCCCTCCTGCGCTGAACTTGCCCGGGTCGATGCGCCTTCGCTGCATGCGCGGCGCGAATGCGCGGGCGAAGCGCCCTGCCCCGGAAACGAGCACCGCCGCTCGATGGCACGGTCACCGCATGCGACGACACCTCGGGTCGCTCGTCCCGTGCCTGCCCGCCGCCTCCCATTGGGGCTTTCCCTGCCTGCCGTGACATCGATCACGCTCGCAACGTTCAAGTCTGGTGCGGATGGGTCGATATGGCGAAGAGAGCCCGCGGCGCCTCTGGCCGCGGCACCACATCGCCGAGGGCACCATGTTCAGAAACCTATCCATCCGCAAGCGCCTGGCCTTCGTGCTCGGCACCATCCTGCTGTTGTCGGTCGTCACGAGCGTCTTTGCGGTCTTCAAGCTGCGGGAGCTCGGGCAGAACATCGACGGCATCGTGAAGGACCAGCTGCTGGTGGAGCGCGGTGCGGCCGAGTGGTTGATGAACACCACCTCGGGCGTGCAGCGCGCAGCCGCCATCGCCCGCAGCAGCGACCCGAGCCTCGTCGAGTACTTCGCCCCCGCCACCGCCGCCGCCGTGGAGCGGACGACCGAACTGCAGAAGCTCATCGAAGCGCGCATGGATCTGCCGCACGAGGCGGAGCTGTTCGCCAAGGTCGGCGAGCTGCGCAACGCCTACCTGAAGGCGCGCAAGACCGTGGCCGACCTGAAATCCTCGGGTGATGCCGAAGGTGCGGCCCGCGCCTTCGCCGAGCAGTTCGAGCCGCGTTCCAAGACGTACCTCGAAGGTGTGAAGGAACTCGTGCTCTCGCAGCAGGAGCAACTCGATCAGGCCGCCGCACGCACCGAAGCCCTGCGCATGCAGACCTCCACCCTGCTCGTCGTGAGCAGCGTCATTGCGCTCATCGTCGGCGGCCTGCTGGCCGTGGCGCTCTCGCGCAGCATCCTCGTGCCCCTGGGCGAAGCCGAGAGGGTCGCGCGCGCCATCGGTGACATGGACCTGAGCGGTCAGGCCTCCACCACCCACGCGGACGACGAGACCGGCCGCCTGCTCAAGGCGCTCGATGCCATGCGCCTCGCGCTGCAGCGCTCGCTGCAGCAGGTGCGCGGTGTGGTCGACGGCATCTCGACCGCCAGCACGCAGATCGCCACCGGCAACCTGGACCTGAGCCAACGCACCGAGCAGACTGCCAGCAACCTGCAGCAGGCTGCGAGCAGCATGGAAGAGCTGACCGTGACCGTGCGGCAGACGGCGGACTCGGCCCGCATGGCCAACCAGCTCGCCAGCTCGGCGGCCAACGTGGCCTCCCGCGGCGGCGACGTGGTGTCCCAGGTGGTGAGCACGATGGAAGAGATCAACCAGAGCTCGCGCCGCATCTCCGACATCATCGGCACGATCGACGGCATTGCCTTCCAGACCAACATCCTGGCGCTGAACGCCGCGGTGGAAGCGGCGCGCGCCGGTGAACAGGGTCGCGGCTTCGCGGTCGTGGCGTCCGAAGTCCGCTCGCTCGCGCAGCGCTCCGCTCAGGCCGCCAAGGAGATCAAGTCGCTGATCTCGGCATCGGTGCAAAGCGTGGAGTCGGGCTCCAAGCTGGTGCAGGAAGCGGGAACGACCATGGGCGACATCGTCGCCAGCGTCCAGCGCGTCACCGACATCATCGGTGAGATCACCGCCGCGACGCAGGAGCAGAGCCAGGGCCTGGGCCAGGTCAACGGCGCCGTGACCGACCTCGACCAGATGACCCAGCAGAACGCCGCACTGGTGGAAGAGTCGTCGGCCGCGGCTGAATCGCTGCGGGAGCAGGCAGCGCGCCTGTCCGAAGTCGTGGGAACGTTCCGCTTGGGCGCCTGAGCGTCGGCGGGCCGGCCGCCGCCTCGCCTCGCACGACAATCGTCCGGCTCCGTTCGCCCGGCTGGACCGCCCGGGCCAACCGCTAGCGGACCTTGATGACGACCTTGCCGCGGGTACGGCCGCTGTCCACATGGGCCAGCGCCTCGTTGGTGGCCTCGAAGGGGAAGACACGGTCGACGACCGGTCGGATGATGCCGGCATCCACGACCGACGTGATCTCCCGCAACTGGCTGCCCTCGGCTCTCATGAACAGGAAGGCGTAGTCGACGCCCGCCTGCCTCGCCTTGCGCCGCACGCCGGCGCTCATCAGGCGCATGACGCCTCTCACGATCAGCGGCGCGGCCACGAGCCTGCCGAATTCCAGGTCGGGCGGACCTGAGATGGACACCAGCCGGCCGCCCGGCCTGAGCACGCCGAGCGACTTCAGCAGCGACGGGGTGTCCTGGCTGTGCAGCACCACGTCGTAGTCGTGGAGAACGTCGGCCACGTCCTGTGATCGGTAGTCGATGATGACGTCCGCGCCGAGGTCTCTCACCAGGGCGGCATTGCCGGCACTCGTGGTCGTCGCAACGATGGCCCCGAGGTGCTTGGCGAGCTGGATGGCAATGGTGCCCACACCGCCTGAACCAGCCTCGATGAGGACCTTCTCCCCGGCCTTCAGGCGTGCCTTCTCGACGAAGGCTTGCCAGGCCGTCAAGGCGACCAGGGGCAGCGACGCGGCCTGCTCCATCGACAGGTGCAGCGGCTTGTGCGCAAGCGATGCTTCCTTGACCGGCGCGTACTCGGCGAAGGCGCCGATTCGGAAGTCATCGAGCCGCGCGTACACCTCGTCGCCCACCTTGAAACGCGTGACACGCGGGCCGACCCGGAAGACGACACCGGCCACGTCGTGACCCAGCGTGATGGGCAAGCGGTAGGGAATGACGAGCTTGAAGGCACCGTCCCTGAGCTTCGCGTCCAGTTGGTTCACGCCGGCGGCGTGAACTTCGACCAGGACCTCATCGTCGCGCAGTGCCGGAACGGGCACGTCGGTCGGCTGCAACACGCGCTTGTGCCCGTAGCGCTCCAGGACAAATGCCTTCATGGGAATCCTCGGTGTGACCGGCGACTGGAGACGCCGTGTCGACCGACATCATGCCTCTCGCGCAGGCCGTCCCCCGCTGGGCGAAGACGGGCGGCCACCGGCCTTCTCCCGAGGCTGGCAGGGCATCCCTTCAAGCTTCCACGGACATCACCAAGGCGATGGCCGGTTGCCTCACCTCAGCACGGACCGGTGGCGAACCAGCCCGTCCGCCCGTCAGTCCATCCGCCGGTTGCGCAAGCCGGGCTGCCCATCCTGCGCATTGCCGCCGTTGCCGTTCATCGAATGCGAGCGCTGCGGCGGCGGCTGGAACTGGCGCTGCGGTGCGGGCGCCGGCTGCATGGACGGGGCGGGTTGCTGCATCTGCGGCGGAGCACGGAACTGGGGCGCCGCGGGCTGCGGTACGGCGGGCTGTGACGGCTCCATGCGCGGTTGCGGGCGCAGGTGATTGAAGCCGCCTGGGCGATGGACCTCGCGCTCCGGCATGGCGGGCGAGGCCTCGATGCGAGGCGCAGGTCGAGGCTGGCCGTCCGCTTGGCCAGGGCTCGGGCGCAGCTGGCGCCAGCGCTCCTCGCGCAGGGGTTCGCCGGCCGGCGGGCCGTCGCGCCGCCCGCCGTCGCGCGAAGGCAGGCCGGTCTGGGGTTGCGGTGCCGGGGCAGGATCCCGCAGGCGCCGGTCGCCATCGCCGCGGCGGCCGAAGTCGCGGCGGTCGTCCCTGCCGTCATTGCGGGCATCCGGCGCGTCGCCACGGCGATCGGTCCACCGGTCGCCCCGGCGGCCGTCTTGCCGATCGTCCTGTCCGATGCCCACCGAACGGCCGTCATCGGGGCGGGACGAAAACTCGCCACGGCCGGGTCGCGGTTCCCGGACGCGATCGCCACGCTGCCAGGGCGATGCCGGAATGCCGGCTTGCGGCGGCGCGGGCCGCGCGCCGATCGTCGCCGGGTTGCGCCCGCCGGGCATCACCGGGGCGTCGGGACGGATCCGGTCCCGGAATTCGGGGAGCGGGCGGCCGTTCATGCCGATGATGGCCGGGGCCACGGGCTGCCGGCGCTCGACGACGTACGATGGCACGACCGTGAGCGCGTGCGGGTGCCGGTGATGCCGGTAGTTCACCCGGCCCAGCGCCCCGTGCGGGTCGCGGATGTAGGGGTTGTAGTCGAAGCCCGGGCGCAGGTGGTTGTCGTTCACGTGGCGCATGTAGTGCGGGCTGAAGCGGTAGCCCGGCACATAGATTTCACGCGGTCCGAGCGGGAACCATCCCACGGTCGGCGGGGGGCGGCGGCCGACATTGATGGACACGCTGACACCGGGCGAACCGACCCACGCCACGAGGGCCGGCGCGTACACCGGCCGGGCCACGTAGCGCCCGGGGGACCACGCCCACACATTGCCGCGCCAGAGCCAGCGGCCGTAGTGGAAAGGCGCGAAACCCCAGGGGGCATCGTCCACCCAGGTCCATCCCCAGGGGCTCACCCAGGCCCAATGGCCGCTGCGGTACGGTGCCCAGGAGGGGCCGACGGAATACGGGATCCACAGGGCACCGTACTCCACGTCCTGCTCCCAGCGCCCGTGGCGGTCCAGGTCCTGCACGCCCGGGACTTCCGGCGAGACGTAGCGTGCGGAGGGGCTTCGCGACAGGTCGTCGGCGCGTTCAGCGACCCAGCTGTCGAAGCCATCGCGGCGCAGCGCGATGAGTTCGAACTGGGTGCCCCCGTCTTGCCAGAACCGGTAGCGCTGGCCGGCCTTCACGGTGACGCCGGCGTCAGGCGCGTTCAGTTGCAGCTGGCCGTCGAAGGTGGCGGCTTCGGTGGTGTCGTCGTCCCGGCCGAAGCGATAGGTGCCCGGGGCCTCGGGACGGAAGCGCCCCTCCGGCGTGACGAGGTCGAATTCCCGGACGGCCTCCCGGCTGCGCAGGTGCACGGCGACGTCGCCTTCGAGCAGTCGCAGCGAAATGCGTTCGTCGTCCAGCGCGACAACCTCGAGCTCCGAGTCTTCCGCCAGATAGACCACCGTCGACCCGACCTGGATTTCAGCCCTGCCACGCCGAGACGACGACAGCCGGTCCCCGCTGGTCACCGGCCGGTTGCGCACGGCGTCGACCCATTCACCGGCTTCGGTATCGAAGATGGAGACGTCGCCATCCACCTCGGCAAGGCGGCCGACGCGTGACGGCGGGTCGATGCGCTCCTCGGCATGGGCGGGCATCACCGACACCAGCGTCAACGCAGTGAGCAGCAGCGCCAGCCACAGGGCCGCCGGAACGGACAGGCGGCGTGAGGCGACGGCAGGCAGGAGAGGTGTTTTCATCAGGCGGGCTCCTCCGCTTGGAGCATCAGGGCGTCCAGCGGTTCCCGAGACAACGCGGCCGCCCGCCCCTCGGCTGACAGGATGTGACCCCGATCAGTCGTCGTCGCCGGGATCCAGGCCTGGAAACAGCACGCTCGTGAAGCCGAAACGGGAGAAATCGCGAATCCGCATGGGGTACAGCTTGCCCTCCAGGTGGTCGCACTCGTGCTGAACCACCCGGGCATGGAAGCCCTCGGCCTCACGGTCGATCGGCTCGCCACGGGCGTCGAAACCGGTGTAGCGGATGCGGGCGTGGCGCGGCACGATGCCCCGCAATCCCGGCACGGAGAGGCATCCCTCCCAGCCCTCTTCCTCGGAGGCGTCCAGCGGCGTGATGATCGGGTTGATGAGCACGGTCTCGGGCACCGGCGGCGCATCGGGATAGCGGTCGTTCTGGCGGAAGCCGAAGATCACGAGGGCCAGGTCGATGCCGATCTGCGGCGCCGCCAGGCCGGCGCCGTTGGCGGCCCGCATGGTGTCGAACATGTCGGCGATGAGCGCGTGGAGCTCCGGCGTGTCGAACTGCTGCACCGGGCGGGCCAGGCGCAGCAGGCGCGGGTCGCCCATCCTGAGGATTTCGCGAACCGTCATGCTTGGGCTCCTTGAGGCGGTTGATGGGGGCGTCCGCCGGCTTCGAGCAGGGCCAGCAGGCCGGCCTCGTCCAGCACGGTTCGCTCGAGCGCCCTTGCCTTCTCGAGCTTGCTGCCGGCGTCTTCGCCGGCCACGACGAAGTCGGTCTTCTTGGACACCGAGCCGCTGACCTTCCCGCCCGCCGCCTCGATGAGCGCCTGCGCCGCGTCACGGGTGAGTGTGGGCAGCGTGCCGGTCAGCACGAAGGTCTTGCCGACGAAGGGCTTGGGCGAGGTATCGGCCGTGCCCTCGCCTTCGTCCCAGGTGATGCCGGCCGCGCGGAGCTGTTCGACGACTTCACGGTTGTGCGGCTGGTCGAAGAAGGTGCGGATGCTCTCGGCCACGATGGGGCCGACGTCGGGCACCTCGAGCAACTGCACGAGCGTGGCATCCATGATGCGGTCGAGCGAGCCGAAGTGCCGAGCCAGATCCTTTGCCGTGGTTTCGCCGACGTTGCGGATGCCGAGGGCGAACAGGAAACGCGCGAGCGTGGTCTGCTTGCTGCGCTCGAGGCCGGCCAGCAGGTTCTGCGCACTCTTCTCGCCCATGCGCTCGAGGGCGGTGAGCTTGGCGATGCCGAGCTTGTAGAGCTCGGGCAGCGTGCGGATGAGGCCGGCGTCGATCAGCTGCTCGACGAGCTTGTCACCCAGGCCTTCGACGTCCATGGCGCGGCGGCTGGCGAAGTGCAGCATCGCGTGCTTGCGCTGCGCCGCACAGAACAGGCCCCCGCTGCAGCGCCAGTTGGCCTCTCCGTCATCCCGCACGATGTCGCTGCGGCACACCGGGCACTTGCCATCCAGTCGCTTGTACAGGTCGAAGGGCTCGCCCGCATCGGCCGGGCGGCGGTCGAGCACCACGCCGACCACCTCGGGAATGACGTCGCCCGCGCGGCGCACAATGACGGTGTCGCCGATGCGCACGTCCTTGCGGCGCGTCTCGTCCTCGTTGTGCAGGGTGGCGTTGCTCACCGTGGTGCCGCCCACGAACACCGGCACCAGCTTGGCCACTGGCGTGAGCTTGCCGGTGCGGCCGACCTGGATGTCGATGTCGCGCAGCACCGTCATCTGTTCCTGGGCCGGGTACTTGTGGGCCACCGCCCAGCGGGGCTCCCGGGAGACGAAACCGAGCTTCTGCTGCAAGGCCCGGTCGTTGACCTTGTAGACGACGCCATCGATGTCGAACGGAAGCGCATCGCGCGCCGCCCCGACGCGCTTGTGGAAGGCCACGAGGCCATCGGCGCCCTGCACCACGGCGCGCTCGGCGCTGACCGGCAGTCCGAAGCGCTGCAGCGCATCGAGAATGGCGCTGTGGGTCGGAGGAATGTCCCAGCCCTGCACGTCGCCCAGGCCATAGGCGAAGAAGCTCAGCGGACGCTTGCGGGCGATGGCCGGGTCGAGCTGGCGGACCGCGCCGGCAGCGGCGTTGCGCGGGTTGACGAAGGTCTTCTCGTTGCGTGCCCCATGAGCGATCAGCTCACGCTGCCGCTCGTTGAGCGCGTTGAAGTCGTCGCGGCGCATGTAGACCTCGCCGCGCACCTCGAGCACCGGCGCGTCGCAGCCGGCCAGGCGCAGCGGGATCTGCTGGATGGTGCGGATGTTCTGGGTGACGTCCTCGCCCTTTTCACCATCGCCACGCGTGGCTGCCTGGCACAGCAAGCCGTTCTCGTAGCGCAGGTTGATGGCAAGGCCGTCGAACTTCAGTTCCGCGCCGTACTCGACGGGCGGATCACCCTCGCCGAGCCCGAGTTCGCGCCGCACACGTGCGTCGAAGGCGAGCGCGCCGGTGGGCTCGGTGTCGGTCTCGGTGCGGATGCTGAGCATCGGCAGCGCATGGCGAACCGGTGCGAAACCATCGAGCACCTTGCCGATGATGCGCTGGGTAGGGGAGTCGGGCGTCAGCAGCTCGGGGTGCTCGGCCTCAAGTTGTTGCAGGGCCTGGAACAGGCGGTCGTACTCGGCGTCCGGGATGGTGGGCGCATCCAGCACGTAGTAGCGGTGGGCATGCTCGCGGAGCTGTTCACGCAGCGCGGCGGCGCGGTCGGCGGGGGGGGAGTCGGGGACGGGGCTCATGGCAGTTCCGGCACTCTACCGCCAAACCTGCGGGGATCCCGCCCAGCGGACATCGGGGAATGAGCGCACGGTACTCGCCCCTTGGCGGGGCGCAGGCGCCGGACGGCGCGCCGCGGCGCGTGGAGCGCCGGGCGCCCTGCCCGTCCGGCGGCGAGGAGTCGGCTCCCGCCGAACCCTCGCCACGGTGTCAGGACACCGGGATCAGCGCACCACGGCGAGCTGCTCGCGCTTGTCGCCGTTGAACGTGTACAGCGTCAGGGCGCCGTTCTTGATGTCGCCCTTCTCGTCGAACGCGATCGTGCCCGTGATGCCCTTGTACTCGCTCTTGGCAAGCTCAGGCAGGTACTTCGCCGGGTCCGCCGAGTCGGCCTTCACCATGGCAGCCACCATCACGTTCACCGCGTCGTACACGTACGGGGCGTACAGCTTGACGTCGACGTTGAACTTCTCCTTGTAGCGCTTGGCGAAGTCGTCGATCGGGGCCTTCTGGTCGGCCTCGACACCGCCGGCTTCTGCGCACACCACCTGGCCCTGTGCCAGCGAACCGCCGGCCAGGTTGGGAAGCTCGGCCGTGCAGATGCCGTCGCCGCCCATGAACTTGCTCTCGATGCCGAGCTGCTTCATCTGGCGAAGCATCGGGCCGCCCACGGCGTCCATGCCACCGAAGAAGACGACGTCCGGCTTGACGGCCTTGATGGCGGTCAGGATGGCGCTGAAGTCCTTTTCCTTGGTGTTGGTGAACTGGCGGGACGCCACGGTGCCACCGCCGGCGGTGATCGCCTTGACGAACTCCTCGGCGACGCCCTGGCCGTAGGCCGTGCGGTCGTCGATGACGGCGACGTTCTTGCCCTTGAGTTCGTTCAGCGCGTAGCGACCGAGCGTGCCACCGAGGTGCACGTCGTCAGCCACGACGCGGAACGTCGTCTTGAAGCCCTGGCGGGTGTACATCGGGTTGGTGGCCGACGGCGAGATCTGCGGGATGTTGGCATCGCTGTAGATCTTCGACGCCGGGATGGTCGTGCCGGAGTTCAGGTGGCCGATGACGCCGTTGACCTTGGCATCAGCGAGCTTCTGAGCCGCGGCGGTGCCCTGCTTCGGATCGCCCGCGTCGTCTTCGGCGAGCAGCTCGAGGCGGACCTTCTTGCCGCCCAGCGTCACGCCCTTGGCATTGAGTTCGTCGATCGCCAGGCGCGCGCCGTACTCGTTGTCCTTGCCCAGGTGAGCGATCTCGCCGCTCGTCGGTCCGACGTGACCGATCTTCACCACCACTTCTTCGTCCGCCTTCTTGCCACACCCGGCCAGCACGACCGCAATGGCAACCGCCGACAGTGCAAACAGTGAACGCTTCATACACAGGCTCCTAGAGGATTGAAAGACACAGGCTCAGGCACGGATCGGGCCAGACCTGTCGCTACCGCTTCGACACACACGAACAAACATGAAAAAACTCACGACGGCGAGCCGCCGCGAGGCAGGCGAGCCAACTCGGCGGCCACCGCATCGCGGACCGTCTGGCGCAGGCTCGACGACAGCTGGCCGCGAAGCTCGGCCATCAGTGCATCCGTCAGGCGTGCGAGGGCCGGCACCATGACCTCATGGAGCCGATCCTCGAACTGCTGGTCGATCTGGCGCCCGAGCGCCGCGAGCACGCGCTCGACGACGGCATCCTCCGAAACGGACACGGGCGGGTTCGCGGCCGTGCCGATCGGCTGGGGAATGGGCACGGGAACCGGCGCATGAGCCGCGCCCACGGCCGGCCCTTCGTCGCGGCCCCACCAGCTGCCGGAGAAATCGGGCGGCAATGGAGAGGGCGGCGCCATGGCAGGCAGGGGCAGTCCGACCCGCATGTGAGACGGGCGGCGCTTGAGCCACTCCGGCGGATTGGGTGCCCCGTCGATCGCCGAAGCGGAAACGGGTGAAGCCGCCGGCGGTGCCCCACCGGGGAGCGTTGCGCTGGCAGCCGCCCCGACAGGCTCGGAGCGTTCCATGAGCGGTGCCGCCGTCGCTGTGCCGGCCAAGGGAATGCCGGGCGGGGCGACGGCCGTGTGGCCGAAGGTCACCGAAGGCGGCGACGGATTGGGCGTCACGGCGAAGGGCGCCTCGACGGGTGCAGGCATCGACGTGGCGGCGGGCGGTGGGGGGACTGCCGCTGACGCCGGGAGGCGGGTCGGGGACGCGGCGGACGACACGGCGGCCGCCGCGGGGTTCACCGTGCCGGAGGCCGGCAAGCCCGGGGTTGCGTTGGGGGTGCCAGGCGTCGATGGCGCGCCAGGCCGCGACGTTGCCGATGCGGACGCGGCAGCCAGTGCGGGTGCGGCGGCGGTACCTGTGGCCACCCGAACCGCAACTTGGCCGATCGGCACCACGGAAGGGGCCACGACGGGCGACGACGCCGGAACCTGCGCTGAACCGGCCGTCTGCACCGGAGCCTGCGGCACGGCAGGCGCCGGTGCCGCGGCGGCCGTCGGCAACGAGGCCGGGGGTGGCACGGCCGTCAGCGCGGGCACCGGCTTCGCGGGCGTGCCAGAGGCGGGACGCGACGTCAACGCCGCGGAGGTGGCCGCGCCGCCGCCCTCCACGAACGGCGGTGAGGCGGCCGGCGCATCTTCATCCGCCGACACCACGGCCTGGGACCCGGCATCGGTCATCTGAACCACCTCGGTCAGCACCGGAAGCCGATGCGGAGGTGGTGAGCCGGAAGAGGCGTTCTTCATGCGCTGGCGTCCTGCGCCACGTCGTGCTTCAGGAGCACGTAGCCGCGATCGGCATAGTGCTTCCAGCGCGCGCGGCCGGTCGCCCGCGACGGCCCATCGACCGGCACGAGTTCGATGACGCGCGCAAAGCTCTCGAAACCCTCGACCAACGCATCTCCCATGTTCAACAAAACGTCCTGATGTGGTGCATCGTGCACCGCGCCCGTCAGCCAGACGGGCGTGTCTCGCAAGCGCGGTGCCAAGGGCTCGGCGCCCCGGGCATGGGCATGCGGCACGAAGTCGACCGGCTCGAACGTCCAGAGCTGGCGGTCCAGTTGCACCAGCACCGGCTCAGGCGCCGTGACGACGACCCGTGCGCCCCGCCGCACCGCTTTTCTCAACAGCCTGCAGGCGTAAGCCATGCGATCGGGCACGTTGAAGTGGAAACTGATCTCGGTCATCGGTTCAGGGGGAAAACCCGCCTGTTCAACCCGCCTGGGACAAAACGTAGTGGGTCAGCAGGCTGACCGGCCGGCCGGTGCCGCCCTTGGACGCGCCGGATTTCCAGGCCGTGCCGGCGATGTCGAGGTGGGCCCAACGGTAGTTGCCGGTGAAGCGCCGCAGGAACATCGCCGCGGTGATCGCGCCACCGGCACGCGGGCCGACGTTCGCCATGTCGGCGAAGTTGCTCTTGAGGCCTTCGTCGTACTCCTCGTCGAGCGGCATCCGCCAGCAGGGATCGAGGCCCGCCTGGCCGGCGTCGATGAGTTCGCTGGCGAGCGCCTCGTCGGCGGTGAAGAGCCCACTGCGGTGGTTGCCGAGGGCGATGACGCAGGCACCGGTCAGCGTGGCGATGTCGACCACGGCCGCCGGCTTGAACCGCTCGGCGTAGGTGAGCGCATCGCACAGCAGCAGACGGCCTTCGGCGTCGGTGTTCAGCACCTCGATGGTCTGGCCCGACAGGCTCGTGACCACGTCACCCGGCTTCAGCGAGCGGCCGTCCGGCATGTTCTCGCACGCCGGGATGATGCCCACGACGTTGACCTTCGGCTTGAGTTCGGCGACCGCGCGCAGGGTGCCCAGCACGCTGGCCGCGCCTCCCATGTCGAACTTCATTTCGTCCATCTCCGCGGCCGGCTTGATGGAGATGCCGCCGGTGTCGAAGGTGACGCCCTTGCCGACCAGCACGATCGGGGCCTTGCTCTTGGCCGCGCCCTGGTAGCGCAGCACGATGAACCGGGGCGGCTCCTCGGAGCCCTGGGAGACGGCGAGGAAGGATCCCATGCCGAGTTTCTCGATGGCCTTGCGGTCGAACACCTCGACCTTGAGGTCGTGCCGCTTGGCGAGCGCGCGCGCCTCGTCGGCCAGCAGCGAGGGCGTGCAGTGGTTGGCCGGGCGGTTCGCCCATTCGCGGGCCAGTGTCACGCCGTTGCCGATGGCCTGGCCGCGCAGCAGGCCGAGCTGGGCCACCTTGGCGTGCAGCTTGTCGGTGACGAGCACCACCGTCGTGATGGCCGCATTGGCGGGCGCGCTCGGCTTGGTGTGGCGGTAGACGTAGGTGGCGTCCAGGCTGGCGGCGACCAGCGCCTCGGCATGGCTCGCATCGACTTCGCCGCCCACGAGCACCACGCCCACGGTGCGGGCACCGGTGTCCTTGAGCAGCGCGAACCCCTTGGCGAGGGCCGTCTTGAAGGCCTTGGGCGTGGCCGACGCGGCGGCGGTGACCGCCACCCGCGGCACCCGGATGCCCTGCGGACGATGCAGGTAGAGCGTGCGACCGGCCTTGAGCTGGAAATCGCCCTGGGCCATCGCTTCCTCGATGGGAGCGGACAAGCGGGCGTCGAAGCCGGCGTCCAGGGTGTCGCCGGCCACGACGACCAGCAGCGCATCCACGTTCAGGGAAGACAAGCCCGAAGACGGAAGAATCTGATGACGAAAGTCCATAATGCCGCCCAGTCAATAATCCAACGATGTTATTCGATTCCACCCTGCGACGAGACGTCGCCCGAACATTCGGCGCCACCCTCGTCGTCATCCTCACCATCGTGCTCACGATGTTCCTGATCCGCACGCTCGGACAGGCCGCCGTAGGCAACGTTTCCCCGCAGGATGTCGTGCTGCTGCTGGGCTTCACCTCGCTCGCGAACCTGCCCACGATGCTGAGCCTGTCGCTCTTCATCGCCGTCGTCGTGACCCTCGGCCGGATGTACCGCGAAAGCGAGATGGCGATCTGGTTCGCCAGCGGCATCGGCCTCAGCCGCTTCGTGCGGCCGGTGCTGCGGGTCAGCTGGCCGGTGCTGCTCGTCGTCGGGCTCATGGCCCTGTTCGTGTGGCCCTGGGTGAACCAGCAGAGCGCCGAACTGAAGGAACGATTCGAGCGCCGTTCCGACCTCTCACGCGTGGCCCCCGGGCAGTTCCAGTCGTCGCGCGACGGGTCGCGGGTGTTCTTCATCGACCGCGACCAGGCCGACGCCGGCACCGGCCGCAACGTGTTCATCCTCATCAAGAAGGGGGACACCGAATCGGTGACCACGGCCCGCACCGGCCGCATCGAGAACCTGCCGGAGGCGGACTTCCTGGTGCTCGACGGCGGCCAGCGCAACGAGCAGAACCTGCGCACCAACGAGAACACGGTGTCTCGCTTCCAGAGCTACCGCATCCAGGTGGGTGAACGGGCGCGCGACCAGGTCACCGCCCTGCCCTACAAGGCGCGTCCCACCATCGACCTGCTCACCAACCCGGACGCCAAGGCCCAGGGTGAACTCACCTGGCGCGTCGGGCTGACGCTCGGATCGGCCAACCTGTTGCTGCTGGCGCTGAGCCTGTCGGCCACGCAGCCTCGCCGCGCAAGCAACTGGAACCTGCTCTTCGCCCTGCTGGCCTTCGTCGTGTACTACAACCTCATCAACCTGTCCCAGGCCTGGGTGGCTTCCGGCCGCATGCCGATGGGAGCGGCGCTCCTGGGCATCCACGGCGGCGCCTTCGTGCTGGCCACGGCCCTGCTCTGGTGGCGTGACCACGGCACCCATTTCTCGTGGCGCCGTCCCGCGGCCACGACGACGGTGGCTCGCGCATGAGGACCGTCCGCCGCCTTCTCTATGCCGACGTCGTCAGCGCCGTCGTCTTCGTTGCCCTGGCCTTCCTCTCGCTGTTCTTCTTCATCGACTTCGTCGACGAACTGGGGGACGTGGGCAAGGACTACTCGGCCATGCACGCCGCGCTCTATTCGCTCCTGGAACTGCCCGGGCACCTGTACGAGCTCGCGCCGATTGCCGTGCTGATCGGCACCATCTATGCGCTGTCGCGGCTGGCGCAGTCGTCGGAATTCACCATCCTTCGCACGGGCGGCCTCGGGCCGGGGCGCGCGCTGTCGTTGCTCATGGGCCTGGGCATCGCCTTCGGCATCCTGACCTTCGCGGTGGGCGACTACCTGGCTCCGCTGAGCGAACGTGCGGCGGCCGAGCTCCATGCCCGCGTCAAGGGAGGCGTGCTCCTGGGTCGCGCAGGGGCCTGGCTCAAGGACCGGCAGATGACGCCGGACGGCGAACGCAGCTTCTCGGTGAACGTCACCGCCGCGGCAGCGGACGGCGAACTGCTGGGGGTGCGCATCTACGCCTTCGACGCGCAAGGGCGGCTCATCGAGCGGGTGGCCGCAGAGGCAGGTCGGGTCGACGACGCCGGTGTCTGGACCCTCAACAATGCCACCGTCACGGACTGGCGCGGCGCCTCGGCCGCCGCCGCCGCCGACACGGCGGAGCTGACCGTCGACGTGCAACGCCAGCCGAGCTACCGCTGGCAAAGCACGCTGTCGGCCAACGTGGTGGCTGCAGCCGTGCTGCCGGTGAATTCGATGTCGACCTTCGAGCTCTTCCGCTACATCGCGCACCTGTCCGAGAACGAGCAGACTGCGCAACGCTACGAGCTGCGCTTCTGGAAGCGTGCGCTCTACCCCCTGGCCTGCCTGGTGATGGTCGGGCTCGCGCTGCCCTTTGCCTACCTGCACGCCCGGGCGGGCGGCGTGAGCCTGAAGGTGTTCGGCGGCATCATGCTCGGCATCAGCTTCGTGCTGATGAACAACGTGGCGGCCCATGTCGGCTTGCTCAAGAACTGGACGCCATGGCTGGTGGCGGCCACCCCGAGCGGGATCTACCTGCTCCTTTCCATGGCGGCCTTCAGCTGGCTCGTGAGGTACCGATGATGTCCACCCCTTCCACCGGCCTCCTGCTGTTTGCCCATGGCGCCCGGGATCCGAACTGGTCATTGCCCTTCGAGGACGTGGCGCGCCGCGTGCGCGCACAGCGGCCCGACGCCCGCGTCGAGCTCGCGTTCCTCGAGTTCATGACGCCCGACATTGCCACCGCCGGTCGGCAACTGGCCGAAGCGGGCTGCACCCACGTCACCGTGGTGCCGCTCTTCCTGGGCGCGGGCGGCCATGTGCGGCGCGACCTGCCGGCGCTGCTGGCCGGCCTGGAGGCAGGCTTTCCTGCCGTGCGCTTCGCGCTCACCCCGGCCGTCGGCGAACTCGACACCGTGATCGACGCCATGGCCAGCACGGCCTGCGCACTGGCGGACGCCAACAGGCCTTAGATTCCTGGTGGAATAATCGGGGCAGATTTTCCAACCGCCCTGGAATATGAACCTCCATCAGTTCCGGTTCGTGCAAGAAGCCGTCCGGCGCAACCTCAACCTCACCGAGACGGCCCGCGCGCTGTTCACCTCGCAGCCGGGGGTCTCCAAAGCCATCCTCGAGCTGGAGGACGAACTCGGCGTGGACATCTTCGCCCGCCACGGCAAGCGCCTGCGCCGCATCACCGAGCCCGGCGCGGAGGTGCTCAAGTCCATCGAGATCATCATGCGCGAGGTGGGCAACCTCAAGCGCATCGGCGAGGAGTTCTCGAAGCAGGACGCCGGCACGCTGTCCATCGCCACCACCCACAGCCAGGCCCGTTACTTCCTGCCCGGCCCGGTGGCGCAATTGCGCCGCCGCTTTCCCAAGGTCAACATCAGCCTGCACCAGGGCTCGCCCGCCCAAGTGGCCCAGATGGTGATCGACGAGGTGGCCGACATCGGCATCGCCACCGAATCCATCAACGACTTCGAAGGGCTCGTGACCCTGCCCTGCTACGAATGGCAGCACGCCGTGGTGATGCCCGCCGGCCACCCCCTCGCCCAGGCCGAGACCCTCACGCTCGAGGACCTGGCGCTGCAGCCGCTGGTCTCGTACCACCCGTCCTTCAGCGGTCGCACTCGGGTCGACCAGGCCTTTGCCGCCGGGCACCTGAAGCCGAACATCGTGCTCGAAGCCATCGACGCGGACGTCATCAAGACCTATGTTCGCCTGGGCCTGGGCATCGGCATCCTCGCCGAGACCGCGGTGCGGGACGACCCGGCCGGCGGCGACCTGGTGTCGCGGCCGGTGGGCCATCTCTTCGGCTCCAACGTCACGCGCGTCGCCTTCAAGCGGGGCGCCTACCTGCGCAACTTCGTGTTTGCCTTTGCGGAAATGCTCGCCGAGCGACTCAACCGCGCCGTCATCCTGCAGGCCATGGGTGGCGAGCCGCCGCCGGAGCCCCTGCCCTGACGCGGCGCGCCGCCACGAACATCCCTTGTCTCGGACCTGTCCCGCCGTGCCTGTCGACCCCGCCTCGCCCACCATGCCCACCCTGACCCCCACCCTCACCAGCCGACTGCCCCAGGTCGGTACCACGATCTTCAGCGTGATGTCGGCACTCGCCCAACAGCACGACGCCGTCAACCTGGGACAGGGGTTTCCCGATTTCGACTGCGACCCGCGGCTGGTGGAGACGGTGGCCCGCGCGATGCGCAACGGCCACAACCAGTACCCGCCGATGCCAGGCGTGCCGGCCCTGCGGCACGCGGTGGCCGACAAGATCGAGCGCCTCTACGGCATGCGCTACGACCCCGACGCCGAGATCACCATCACCGCTGGCGCCACGCAGGCCATCATCACCGCCATCCTCGCGCTGGTGCACCCGGGCGACGAGGTGATCGTCCTCGATCCCTGCTACGACAGCTACGAGCCGAGCATCGTGCTCGCGGGCGCCCGCGCCGTGCACGTGCCCCTGCTCGCCGAGACGTTCCGCCCCGACTTCGCGGCCTTGCGCGCGGCGCTCACATCGCGCACCCGCGCCCTGATCGTCAACACGCCGCACAACCCGAGCGCGAGCGTCTGGACGGCCGGGGACATGAGCGACCTCGCGGTCCTGCTTCGGGATACCGATGTGCTGGTGATCGCCGACGAGGTGTACGAGCACATGGTGTTCGACGGCGTGCCCCACGAAAGCGTGTCGCGCCACGCCGACCTGGCCGCGCGCAGCCTGGTGGTGTCGAGCTTCGGCAAGACCTTCCATGTGACGGGCTGGAAGGTGGGCCATGTGGCCGCACCGGCCGCCCTCACGGCGGAGTTCCGCAAGGTGCACCAGTTCAATGTCTTCACGGTCAACACGCCGGTGCAGCACGGGCTGGCCGACTACCTGGCCGATCCCGCGCCGTATCTGGAACTGCCGGTGTTCTACCAGCGCAAGCGCGACCTCTTCCGGCAAGGGCTGGCGGCGAGTCGACTGCGGCTGCTGCCCAGCCACGGCACCTACTTCCAGTGCGCCGACTACAGCGCGGTGAGCGACCTGCCGGAAGAGGATTTCTGCCGCTGGCTCACTGCGGAGGTTGGCGTGGCGGCCATTCCGTTGTCGGCCTTCTACGCCGACCGGCGTGAACAGCGTCTGGCGCGCTTCTGCTTTGCCAAGCAGGACGCGACCCTCGAGCGGGCGCTGGAGCGCTTGGCCTCCCTGTAGCGGCCCGGCCACCCCACGCGGAGGCTTGCCGACCGGAGACCCCAATGGCCCGCTTCAACCGCGGGATGGGGGCGTGCCGTCCTCGCGTGGCTGCGGCGGCACCGGGGAGACGTCGAGGTTCAGGTCGAGGTCGAACTCGAGTGGCGTGTCGCCTGGACGTTGTGCCGGAGGCTCGGGTTGGGGTTCGAGGCTGAGCGTGAAGGGTTCGACCGCTGCCGGCATTCCGGGGTAAGGCGCGGCCTGCACCGCGTCGCCGTCGCCCTCGCCCAAGGGGAGCAGAAGGTCCACGCCCGAAGCCGGGACCTCGCGCTCGGCGAGGTCGCGCGAAATACCGTAGAGGAACAGCAGTTCGCGGTAGGCGGGCACGTCGAAGGTCGGGCCCGCATCGCGCTGGAAAAGCAGCCGGTCGAGCACGGCCATGGCGTCCGCCGGTGACGCCCAGACGTCCTGCACCCGGCTCAAGACGTCAGGGTAGCCCTCCAGGCTGTTGCCGGACTCCGGGTCCACGCCCCACTCGGGCGCATAAGCGTTGAAGCGCCGGTTGAAGCGCTCGCGGATGCGCTCGTAGGGCTCGCGTTCGTCCCGGCGTCGGTAGATCTCGAGCAGCTTGAGGTACGGCAACGGGCTCACGCCGCTCGTGCTGCGCACGTGGCCCATGAGCAGATCGATGGCGGCCTCGTCCTGCCCGAGCACCACGAAGAATTCCACCTGCTGTTCGAGGTCGATGAGCTCCTCGGCGGACATCGGCCGGCGCAGTCCGGCGTCGGCCAGGTCGGCCCCACTGGTCGAATCGATGGCGGGCGCTGGCGCCGGCACGAAAGCCGCGTTTCGGGGCGGTTCCGCCTCGGCCGCCACGGCCTGACGGCGCGGGCGGAGATCCGGCGCCGGTCCGTCGCCGAGCTTCGCGGGAGAACTCCAGTCATCGGCCGGTTCGGCCTTCAGCAGCGCCTCGGGCTCGGCCGCCCGGGCGGCTTCAGCCGTCCACCAAGCGGCGCGCGCCTGGTCACGGCGACGCAGCAGAAAGAGGCCGACCACGGCGCCAGCCAGCAGCAGGCACAGGACCGCGAGCGCATAGGTGACAGGGTTCGCATAGCGCGCTTCCTCGGCAGCACGCACACGCGCCTGCAGCGCGTCGAGGGTCCGATCCTTCGCGCGCCGTTCTTCGAGGAGTTGCTGCACCGAGGCTTCGAGGGCCTTCAGGCGCGCTTCGTCTTGTGCACGGCGTGCCAGTTCGGCTTCGTCGGCGGCCGGCATCACGGCCGATGCGGGGCTTGACGACGGCGCGGCCGTCGACGCCCCTCGCTCGTCGTCCTCCGGTGCATCGAGCTCCAGCACGGGTCGCTGCGTCCGCTGCGGAGCGCGTGGCCGGACCGGTGCAGGCGTGTTGCGTGCGGCCGGCGTCGATGCCGGACCGGTAGTGGCCTCGACCGAGGACGTGGACGCTTCCGGCATGGCCGCCGCGCGAGGTGCCGCGGGTGGCCGGGTGGCCGGCGCGCTGCGCGCCGGTCGCGCCGGTCGGCGCGGTGCTGCTGCGACGGGCGCTGGCGCTGACGCCGTCGCCCCCGCACCGAATGGACCCGGATTTACCGCACCGCCCTCTGCAGCGTCATCGGCGCCGCCCTGGCCGTCGGCCATCTGGGGCAAGGTGTGCGGCGGGTCGGCGAAAACGACGAAGCCACGGGTCAGCTGGGTGGGGCAACCGGCACGCACCGTCACCGTCAGCGAGGGTTCATCGATGGGAAGCGAGGTACTGACGCGGATGCGGCGTTCACCGGCGGCGCCGCCCCGCACGAGCCGCGCGACGACCTGATCGGCGGGAAGCCGACGGTCGCCGACGTCCACATCGGCCGCAACGCAGGAGGCTTCGATCTGCTCGCCCGGCTCGAGGCGAAGGTTCACCGAGAAGGCCAGCGGCCGGCCCAGCGCGGTCAGACCGGACGCGTTCCCGAAGCCCAATGCCTTGGCGTGACTGGCTTGCAGCAGCAGCGCGAGAAGGATGGGCGTCTGGATCAGGGATCTCGGCATGCGTGAGGGCGTCTGACGCTTTTTTTTACACTCTAGCATGATCCTCCCCGGGGAGCGGCCGTGCTGCGAGCTCATGCCAGGGCGCGTGACACAATCGCCGCAACTCGACTCCCGGCCCGCCCCGCCCCATGTCCTCCGAGCTCCTGACCGAACGACGCGCGGCCACCCTGGTGCTGACCGTGAGCGACCCCGCGTCGCGCAACACCTTGTCCGCCCAGGCCTGCGCCGCCGGCATCGAGGCGCTGAGCGTCGCCGAATCCGACCCTTCGGTGCAGACCATCGTGCTGCGCGGCGACGGCCATCATTTCTGTGCGGGCAGCCACCTGCAGCGGGTGCAGCCCGGCGTCATCGACGACCTCGAGGCGTCCGCCGAGGCGCTGCAGCGGTTCAACGACTTCACCGCCGCACTGCAGGTGTGCCCGAAGCCGGTCATTGCCGCGGTGGAAGGCCTTGCCGCGGGCGGTGGATTCGCGCTCGCCCTGGCGTGCGACCTGATCGTCGCCGCTGCGGACGCCCAGTTCGTCTTGCCCAACGCGGCGAATGGCCTTGCGCCCGAGGGCGGCATCACCTGGCAACTGATGCAGCGCGTGCCGCGTGCGCTCGCCCTCGAGTGGCTGTGGCTCGGCGCGCCCGTGGCCGTGGAGCGCCTTCAGTCGCTGGGCATCGTCAACCGGGTGGCCGGCTCGGGGCTCGCGCTCGATCAGGCCCTTCACCTGGCCGCGCAGTTGGGCACCGTCGCGCCCGACGCCACCGCGCGAGTGAAGGAGCTCGTGAACCAGTGTCCGGGGCACAGCCTACTCCAGCAGGCCGCACTCGAACGGGATTACCTTCTGCAATCGCTGCGCGGGCTCGACGGGGAAGAAAGCGTTGACGCCGCCCCGGTGCCACCCGCCTGAATGGCCGGGCCGGCGGCATGCGCGCCGGGTCATGGATCGGGGACAATACCCGCACGACAAGCATGCCCGGCGGCAAGCGCCCTCGTGAGCCACACCGCTTCAGAGACCTTCCATGCACACCCCAGTTCTCACCGCTGAAGAGCGTCACCACATCGACTCCGCCTCGTGGTTCTCCAAGCTGTCGCAACCGCTTCGGGATGCCATCCTCTCCCGGGCCATCGTGCGCCGCCTGGCCGATGGCGCCCTGCTCTCCTCGCGGGGCGAACCGGCCGATTGGTGGTGCGGCGTGGCCAAGGGTGCGGTGCGGGTCAGCTCGGTGTCGCTGTCCGGCAAGCAGATCACGCTCACCTACGTGGAGCCCGGTGTCTGGTTCGGCGACATGGCCCTCTTCGACGGCCTGCCGCGCACCCACGACTCCAATGCCCATGGCGAGACCACGCTGCTCATCGTGCGCAAGGCCGACTTCAAGGAACTGCTCTCCCAGCACGTCGAGCTCTACGATGCCCTCCTGCGCCTGAACTGCCGTCGCCTGCGCCTGATGTACGACCTCATCCAGGACCTCAACACGATGCCGCTGGCCGCGCGGCTGGCCAAGCAGCTGCTGCTGCTCGCGCGCAGCTACGGCATCAAGGAAGGCGAGGAAATTCGCATCGGTCTGCAGCTGGCCCAGGAAGACCTGGCCCAGCTGCTCGGTGCGTCGCGACAGCGGGTGAACCAGGAGCTCAAGAGCTTCGAGCGCGAGGGTGCCGTGCGCATCGAGCCGACGCGGCTGGTCGTGCTCTCCAAGGACAAGCTGCTCGCCCTGTCGGAACCCCACTGAACCCATGCACGCCCTCACCGCCGATCATTTGAGCGCCCTCACCGCCTACCTCGCGCAGCACCTGCCCGGTTTCGAAGGGCCGCTCGACGTCCAGGCGTTCCAGGGTGGGCAATCGAACCCGACCTATCGACTGCTGACTCCCGGCGGAAGCTGGGTGATGCGCAGCAAGCCGGGACCGGTGGCCCGCCTGCTGCCGTCGGCGCATGCCATCGAGCGAGAGTACCGGGTGATGTCGGCACTGTCGGGCAGCGAGGTGCCCGTGCCCCGCATGCACCTGTTGTGCGAAGACGAGTCCGTGATCGGTCGTGCGTTCTACATCATGGAGATGCTGGACGGCCGCATCCTCTGGGATCCGGCCCTCCCCGGTTTCGCGAACGACGACCGGACCGCCCTGTACGACGAGATGAACCGGGTCATCGCGGCCCTGCACCGCGTCAACGTGCAGGCCGTGGGCCTGGCCGACTACGGCCGAGCCGGCAACTACTTCGAGCGGCAGATTGCCCGCTGGGGCCGGCAGTACGAGGCGTCGATCACCGAACCCATCGACGCCATGGACCGGTTGATGGCCTGGCTGCCCGAGCACCTGCCGGCCACCGCACGCGATGAGTCGCAGGTGTCCATCGTGCATGGCGACTACCGCCTCGACAACCTCATGTTCCACCGCACCGAGCCGCGCGCCATCGCCCTGCTCGACTGGGAGCTTTCGACGCTCGGCCACCCGCTGGCCGACTTCAGCTATCACTGCATGGCTTGGCGCATCGCCCCGGCGCTGTTCCGGGGCCTCGGTGGGGTCGATGTGGCCGCACTCGGCATTCCCGATGAGGAAGCCCACCTGCGGCGTTATTGCGAACGCACCGGCCGTCGCGATGTCGACGCCGTCATGGGCGACTGGAACTTCTACCTGGCCTACAACCTGTTCCGCATGGCGGGCATCCTGCAAGGCATCGCGAAACGCGTACAGGAAGGCACTGCCGCCGACCCGAATGCGCGGCAGGCCGCCGCGGCGGCCCGGCCTCTGGCCGAGATGGGCTGGGCGATCGCACAGGGCGGCGCCGGATTCCGCTGACGCGGGGCAGCGCGGCCCGGTGGTTGGGCCCACCCCTCCCAGGCAGTCAGGGCAGCTTGCGGTCTTCGGGGCCGAGTTCCGTTTGCCAGGCAGTCGCATCGGAGCCACTGCTGCTGGCCCACTCGTCCTCGGCCGGCGCCGGCGCATCCGTGATGAGGCTCGCCACGCGCAAGGCCTCGGGCACCGCGGTTTCGAACAAGGCGAGCGCGCCGCTCAATGAGGCGACATCGGGCGCATCGAGTTGCATGCGCAGGTAGACCCGTCCCCGCAGCACCATCAGCACAAACGGCGGCTGGCCGCTCAGGAAGCCGGCGTCCGCCCGTTCGAAGGCTTCGCCCAGCGGGCCTTCGAGCCAGCGCTCGGCATCCACCGCGGCGGCACCGGTGAAATGGAAGCGGCTGCGCAGCGCCTTGGATCCCTTCACGTTCGCCTTCGGGAACATGACGATCCAGCGCACCTCCTCCGGCGTGTTGCCGTCGATGACGGTCTGTGTGCTTTCGGTGATGCTCTCGAAGGCCGTGCGTTCGAGCGTCTCGTACAGCGGCTGGGACAGCACCAGCATCTGCAGGTTCGGCGACAGGCCGAGCTCCATGCGGATGCGCAGCTCGTGGCCATCGATGTACTTGCGCTGCGGCGGCCCCCATTCGAGCCGCCACGGTTTGCCGTTGATGCTGCCGTCGAGCACGAAGCCACCGCCCTCGTCCCGCACGCGCTTGAAGCCGAGACGGCGGCGCTCGGCCCAGTCGGCGACGTCGGACCATTCCGGTTCCGAGGGCTTGCGGGCGATCAGGCGTTTGAAGGCATCAAGCATGAAAGGTCAGAGTCATCTAGAGTTCGGCAACGGCACACGGGGTGCCCCAGGAGCGCAGCGATGATCGAAGTGTATTCGTGGCCCACGCCCAATGGCCACAAGGTCCACATCATGCTGGAGGAGTGCGGACTGCCGTACCGGGTGCATCCGGTCAACATCGGAACCGGCGACCAGTTCAAGCCGGAGTTCCTGGCGATCAGCCCCAACAACAAGATTCCAGCCATCGTAGACCCCGACGGGCCGGAAGGCGAGCCCATTTCGCTGTTCGAGTCCGGGGCAATCCTCCTCTACCTCGCCGGCAAGACGGGCAAGTTCCTGCCCCAGGGCGTGTCGGCGCGCTACGAGGTGCTCCAGTGGCTGATGTTTCAGATGGGCGGCGTGGGGCCGATGCTCGGTCAGGCGCACCACTTCCGCATCTACGCGTCCGAGAAGATCACCTACGCGGTCGATCGCTACACGAACGAAGCCAAACGCCTCTACGGCGTGATGGACAAGCGCCTGCAGCGCTCCAAATACCTGGGCGGGCCCGAGTACTCCATCGCCGACATCGCCGTCTTTCCCTGGTTGCGGTCCTGGAAAAACCAGGGCATCGACTGGGCCGACCATCCTCACCTCAAGGGCTGGTTCGACGAGATCGCGGCGCGCCCTGCCGTGCAGCGCGGCGTCGAGGTGCTCGCGACCGCCTCGGCCGCCAAGCCGCTCACGGATGAGCGGGCGCGGGAAGTGTTGTTCGGCAAGCAGCAGTACCAGTCGCGTTGACGGCGCCGCACTCAGTGGCGGTGTCGCAGCAGCGCCAGGCCACGGGCAGTGAGGGCCGCCGCGCCGCCCGCCTTGCGCGCGACATAGCCCTCGTCCATGAGGCGAACACTGGGCTCGGCCGGCAGGCCGGTGTCGATCTGAACCACCTTCTGCTCGAGGCGACGCAGCGTCTCGAGCTCGTCCGGGGTAGGGGCAAACGTATCGGGTTCGATGGGCATGGGAACTCCTGCGGCGCTGAACTTCCTGCCATGCTGCGCCCGAGCGGTGCTCGCAACCATCGGCTGGGCACCTGAACGCGTGTCAGCAAAGGACGACACGGTGGTGCGCTGATCGCGTTGAGCCGCGCGCATCGCAGGTTGCCTCCGGCGGCTCATCGCGCCATGGCGCTTCACGCCTGCACCGGCCAGTCTCGCGGCCAGTTCGGATGCTCGCTCTCGCTCGGCCACAAGCAACGCCACCAGCGCTCTCGCTGGCCCCGTACGGCAAATTCGACGGCCACGCGGCGGCCGCGCGACAATGGCGAGATGGAACGCTCCACCCGTCAACGCAGTTCGATCCGCTCGGCCTTGCAGAACGCCGGCCGGCCACTCACCCCCACCGAGATCCTGGCCGCTGCCCAAGGGGAGGTCGCGGCGCTGAGCATCGCGACGGTGTACCGCAACCTGAAGCAATTGGTGGAAGCGGGCGAGATCCAGGCCGTGGAGTTGCCGGGCGATTCGCCGCGCTACGAAATGAGCGGGCACGATCATCACCATCACTTCGTGTGCACCACATGCCATCGCGCGTTCGACGTAGCCGGCTGTCCGGGCGACATGAAGAAACTGGCACCCAAGGGCTTCCGGGTCGAGCGCCATGAGCTGACCTTGTATGGCACCTGCCCGGAGTGCACCAGTGGTCGAGCGGTTGCCCGGCCGGCGCGGCCCTCCCATCGGCATTCGTGAGCAGACTGGCATCGCCGATGCGACGGTCCATGCGCCTGCTTCCCTGGTTGTTGAGCGCGCTCGTGCTCATCGCCCAGGCCGGGCTGCTGTGCCATGAGCTTCGCCATGCGCTGGCAGTCGCGGAAGCGGCGGCCTCGTCCGCGCTGCACGAAGGAGCAGAAGACGAAGACGTCGACGCGCCGTGCGGGCAGTGCCTCGCATCCGCCAGCCTGCAGTCGCCCCTCCTGATCGATGGCGGCACCGCTCTCGCGGGTGACCGGCATGCATCGTTGCAAGTCAGCCTCCAAAAGGCGCGCCGCCCGGGCGCCGCGGGCCGTTGGCACCAGGCGCGGGATCCGCCTGCGGCCTGACAGGTTCTTCGCACGGCCTCGTGCCGCGCGCCGTGGTACCGGTCGTCGCTCATCTCTTCAACGAGGGCGGCGCGCCGGTCCTTCCGACCTGCCGCGCCGCCGCCCCGGGGACGCGCCCCTTTTCTCCGTGAGCTTTCGATGCAACGACGTGACGTCATGGCCATGCTGCTGGCCACTGCGGCCTTTCCGTGTCCTGCCCGGGCGGCCGATCCACCCACAGCCGATCGCAAGATCGGCGACAAGCTGACCCCCTTGCGTGCACCGGCCAAGGACGCGGCCTATCCCACACGTGAGTGGGACGAGCTCATGCCGCCGGGCTGGGACCCGATGAAGAGCTTCAAGCAACAGCGCCTCGAAGGCCTGAACGACGCGGACCCACGTGCGCAGAGCGCCCTGGCGGACCTGAAGCGAGCCTGGAGCCAGGCGCCCGTGCGGGCGGATCTGGACGGCCAGCCGATTCGCATCGCAGGGTTCGTCGTGCCGTTGGGCGGGTCGCACCGTGCCATGAAGGAGTTCCTCCTGGTGCCGTACTTCGGCGCCTGCATCCATGTGCCACCCCCGCCCGCGAACCAGATCATCCACGTGAAGTCCGCCAAGCCGCTCTCGGGCATCCGCTCCATGGACGCGGTGTGGGTCCAGGGCACCTTGCGGGCGGCGCTCAGCGACACCGCGATGGGGACCTCCGGCTATCGGCTCGACCTCGTGTCGAGCGAACCGTATGCCCAGCCGAAAGCCTCGCAGGAATGGCGCCTTCGCTGAAGGCTGATGCTACGATGATGCGAACGTAATCGCATTAGCACCCTTCTCGGCCGGTTCGCCCATCGCCCAGCCGATGACACGGCATGGACGCAGTGCCACGCCGACGCGCCGCCCCGCTTGCGCCAGCGATCCACCCTTGTATTCAATCCCGGAGTCGATTCCATGCTCATCCGCGCCACTGTCGCGACGGCCGGCCTGCTGGCCGCCCTGCTTTCTCCCCTGCCCTCGGCCGCCGCCGACAAGCACGCTCATCATCATCACGGGCCGACGGCGGCACACGTGCATGGCGCGGCGACCCTTGACGTGGCGGTGGACGGCAACGATGTCACCTTCGAGCTCTCCACGCCGCTCGACAACCTGGTCGGCTTCGAGCGCGCGCCGCGCAACGATGCGGAACGGCAGCGCCTCGTCTCCGCCGTCGGCAGGCTGCGCGATGCGAACGCCATGTTCGCGCTCGACCCTGCGGCCGCGTGCGTCGCAGCCCCGGTGACACTGACGTCGCCGCTGCTCCTGCCGGACGGGACCGTCAACGCCTCGCCATCATCCCAAGCCGATGGCCACGCCGACCTGCAGGCCACCTACACCTTCCGCTGCGCGGAGGCATCGCGTGTGCGCCATGTCGATGTGGGCTTCTTCGGCTTTGCTCACCTGCGGGTCATCGCGGTGCAGGGGTCGACCGCGGGCGGCCAGTTCAAGCGGCAGCTGAAGCGCCCGAACGGGCACCTCCAACTCACCCGCTGAAGGTCGGCATCGATGATCGACATCCAGGGGCTCCACTTCCGCTGGCCCGGCTCAGGCCACGACGTGGTGCAGATCGACCGCCTCCACGTCGACACCGGCTGCACCCTCTTCGTGCACGGCCCGAGCGGCTCGGGCAAGAGCACCCTCCTCGGCCTGCTGGCCGGCGTGCTGATGCCGCAGGACGGCAGTGTCGCCGTGCTCGGCACCCGCTGGGCCGAACTGGGCAGCGCCCGCCGCGACGCGTTCCGCGCGGACCATGTCGGCTACATCTTCCAGCAGTTCAACCTGCTGCCGTACCTCGCGGCCGTGGACAACGTCCTGCTGCCCTGCCGCTTCTCCGCCCTCCGGCACGAACGGGCGGTGGCGCAGGCCGGCAGCCCACGCGAAGCCGCGCACGAACTGCTTGCCCGGGTGGGCCTGGATGCGCGCGACTGGCAGCGGCCCGCCGCGGCGCTGTCGGTCGGCCAGCAGCAGCGCGTGGCAGCGGCCCGCGCACTCATCGGCCGTCCCGAACTCATCATCGCGGACGAACCCACGTCGGCGCTCGACGCGCCGTTGCGTGACGCGTTCATGGCGGTGCTGCTCGACCAATGCCGCGGCGCGGGCAGCACCCTCGTGTTCGTGAGCCACGATGAGCGCCTGGCTCCCCGCTTCGATCAGCGCCTGTCGATTGCCGCGGGTCAGCCGCTCGCCATCGCCGTCGGGAGCGCCTCATGAAACCGCTGTTCAGCCTGGCGTTGCACAGCGCCTGGAGCCGCCGGGGCACCTTGTCGCTCGTAGTGGCTTCGGTGGCGCTGTCGACCTTCCTGCTCGTGGGCTTCGACCACCTGCGCAGGGACGTGCGTCAAAACTTCTCGGAGTCCGTGAGCGGAACCGATCTGATCGTCGGGGCACGGACCGGCCCGGTCCAGCTGCTGCTGTACGCCGTCTTCCACATCGGCGGCGCGACCAACAACGTGCGCACCGAAAGCCTCGAGGCGGTGGCGGCGCACCCGGCGGTGGCCTGGCTCGTCCCCCTGTCGCTCGGGGACTCCCATCGCGGTTATCCCGTGCTGGCCACCACGCCCGCCTACTTCGATCGCCTGCGCCACGGCGACGATCAGGCCCTGGCCTTCTTGCGTGGGCGCGGCTTCGCCGGCACGCTCGACGGGCTGTACGAAGTGGTCCTGGGCGCGGAGGTGGCCGATGCGCTGCACTACGACCTGGACGCCCGCATCACCTTGAGTCACGGCAATGGCGGCATGCCGGGGGCCGAGCATGGCGACAAGCCATTCAAGGTGGTCGGCGTTCTGCAGCGCACCGGCACGCCGGTCGACCGCACGCTTCACATCAGCCTGGCTGCCATGGAGGCCATCCACCTCGATTGGGTCGGCGGCGCGCCGTTGCCGGGCCTGAACATCCCGGCCGAACAGGCGAGGAAGTTCGACCTGGCCCCGAACGAGGTCACGGCGGCCCTGGTGGGCCTGAAGACGCGGTCTGCCGTGTTCAACGTGCAGCGGGCGGTGAGCCGCCATCCCGATGAACCCCTGATGGCGATTCTGCCGGGCGTGGCGCTGGACGAACTCTGGGAGGTGGTGGGCATCGGGGAACGCGCACTCATCGGGATGTCGGTGCTGGTGGCCGTAGTGAGCCTGGCCGGGCTGGTGGCCGTGATCCTTGCCGGTCTCAACGAGCGGCGTCGCGAACTCGCGGTGCTGCGCGCCGTCGGGGCTGCGCCCCGGCACATCCTGTGGCTGCTGGCCGTCGAGGGCGCTGGCGTCACGCTCGTGGGGGTGGTCGCGGGCACCGTATCCGCGGCCACCGCCATCGCGCTGGGCGGGCCGTGGGTGCAAAGCGAATGGGGCGTCGGCCTGCGCCTGGGCGCGCCGACCTTGTCGCAGGGCTTGCTGCTGGGCGCCATCGTGCTCGGGGGCTGTGCAGCCAGCCTGATTCCGGGCTGGCGGGCCTACCGGTTGTCGCTGGCCGACGGACTGTCGCCGCGGGCCTGACGTTGCCGCAGCGTCATGGTGTCCAGTGGATGGCTTCGGCTCCATGAATGCTGCGGCCGCCTGCCCGGGCGCTTGAAAGCGGACCCGCGGTCCGACGCCGGACCGGGCGGGTCGAGCGCATGCGGCGGCAAACAGGAGAAGACGGAGAAGGCGTAGAGTCAGCAGCGCAACGCATGGGGCGGCGCGAAGCCGCGGAACCAGATGGCGCGCCGGGCAGGAATCGAACCCGCAACCCCCAGCTTAGAAGGCTGGTGCTCTATCCGGTTGAGCTACCGGCGCAGGCGCCGGTGCAGGACCGGGCAGGAAGGAGCTGACTCGCGAAGAAAGGGAATTTGGTCGGGGCGGTGGGATTCGAACTCACGACCACCTGGTCCCAAACCAGGTGCGCTACCAGGCTGCGCTACGCCCCGAAAGCTGACATTCTAACCCGGGAATCAAGCCGGCTCGATGGCAATCTGCTCCGATACCGCAATGCACTGCCGGATGTGCTGTTCGCACACGTACCGCAGGGCGGTGAAGGTGAGCGCCGCCGCCACGGCCTGGCCTGCAACCGGGACGAACTTGGCGGCCTGTTGCGCCGTGAGGCGCACGCCGACCAGGCGCAGCAGCTTGAGCAGCAAGGTGCGCGTCACCACCCTGCCCACGAGCAGGCTGCCACCGGCCGACAACGCCTTGAACACGGCGACGCGGCGGTGTGGGGCCAACCGCTCGATCTGCTCGGGCGACAGGCCGAACGCTTCGTTGATTTCCGGGATCAGCTTCATGAGCACGCTGACATCGGCCAGCCAGTCGAGCCCGGGCAGCGGCACGAACGACACGCCCGCCGCCAGCAGTGCCCGCTGGCGCACCCGCCGGCGGCAGGTGGCGGCGATGTCGGCAACGGTGTGTGGCGTGGCAGGCGTGGCGGTGATGGGCATGGTCAGGCGCTCAGTTGGGCCCAGGTTTTCTCGAGCCGTTTCACACTGACCGGTTGCGGGGTGCGAAGTTCCTGCGCGAAGAGGCTCACCCGAAGTTCCTCGAGCAACCAGCGGAATTCGTCGAGCCGCGCATCGTGCACCCCTCGCCGATCGGCCACCAGGCGCAGGTAGCGCTGCTCCAGCGGACGCAGCTCCGCCAGGCGAGCCGCATCACGGGCCGGGTCGGCTCGCCATTTGTCGAGCCGCATGGTGACGCCCTTGAGGTAGCGCGGCAAGTGGGCCAGCTGCGGCCAGGGCGTTGCCGTCACGAAGCGCTTGGGCACGAGGCGGGCCAGATGCGCCGCAACGTCGTCCTGGACGTCCTTGGGTGCTCTTGCGTCCTTCAGCTTGCGACTCGCGGCGGCATGCTCGGCGAGCACCGTGCCGATGCTGCGGGCAATCTCGTTCGCGATGAGCGTGAGGCGCCCTCGGCCCTCGTCGAGGCGGCGCTTGAAGCTCGCCGCGTCCGTCGGCAGCGGGTCCGCCAGGAAGGCACGATCGAGCGCGAGTTCGATGATCTGCTCGCGCAACTCGTCGAGCGTGCCGATGCTCATGTACAGCGCCGCCATCTTCTGCAGGTCGGGGATGTTCTTCTCGAGGTACTTCAGGGCGTCCCGGATCTGCAGCGCGACGAGGCGGCGCAAGCCCGCACGGTGGCGTGCCGCCGCAACCTCGGGTTCGTCGAACACCTCGACCACGACGTGGCTGCCGCGGTCGATGAGGGCCGGAAAGCCGACCAGCACCTGGTTGCCGCGGCGCACCTCCATGAGTTCGGGCAGTTCGCCGAAACCCCAATCGGTGTACTGCACCTCGGCAGGGGTTGCCGACGGCGCCGGTGCCGGCGCGCCGGTACGCACCGGTTCGGCTCGGCCGGGTCCCCGCGACGACTCGCCGGGAGCTGCCGGGGGCGCTGCAGCCGCGGGCGCTGCCGGCACTGACGGCCGCAGGGCCGCCAATGCCTGGAAGGCCGAGCGTGCCTGCCCGCCGAGTTCCGCCTTGAGGGCCGCGATGTTCCGTCCGGCGCCGAGCTGGCGGCCGGTATCGTCCACGACCCGGAAGTTCATGAACAGGTGCGGCGGCAGCTGGTCGAGCTTGAAGTCCGCACGCTTGATGTCGAGCTGCGTGCGGTCGCGCACGACCTTGAGCAGGGCATCGACCAGCGAGCCACCGCCAAAGGTGCCGGCCTCGTTCACGCCGTTGACGAAGCTCTCGGCAAATTCGGGAAGCGGCACCAAGCGCGAGCGTGGACGCTGGTGCAGGCTCTTCACGAGCGCGAGCACTTTGTCGCGCAACATGCCGGGCACCAGCCATTCGCAGCGCTCGTCGTTCACCTGGTTCAGGGCGAAGAGCGGCACCGTGACGGTGACACCGTCCTTCGGGTCGCCCGGTTCGTGCAGGTAGCTCGTCGCGCAATCGACGCCGCCCAGGCGCAGGGTGCGCGGGAAGGCGGACGACGTGATGCCCGCGGCCTCGTGGCGCATCAGCTCTTCGCGCGTGAGGTGCAGCAGCTTCGGCTGCCGCCGGCTCTCCTCCCGATACCAGCGCTCGAGCGTCGCACCGCTGCAGACATCGGCCGGCAGGTGCTTGTCGTAGAAGGCGAAGATCAGCTCATCGTCCACCAGCACGTCCTGGCGACGCGACTTGTGCTCGAGCTCCTCGACCTGACTGATGAGCTTGCGGTTGGCCGCGATGAACGGCAGCCGGCTGTCCCACTCGCCTTCCACCAGCGCCTCACGGATGAAGATCTCGCGGGCGGCGGCGGCATCGACCTGACCGAAGTTCACGCGCCGGTTGGCATAGATGACGATGCCGTAGAGCGTCGCCCGCTCGAGCGCGATCACCTCCGCCGCCTTCTTTTCCCAGTGCGGCTCCAGCAGCTGCGTCTTGATGAGGTGACCCGCGATGCCGGGGAGCCACTGCGGTTCGATGGCGGCGATGCCCCGGCCGAAGAGGCGCGTGGTCTCGACGAGTTCGGCAACGACGATCCAGCGGCCCGGCTTCTTGCTCAGGTGGGCGCCAGGATGACGGTAGAACTTGATGCCACGGGCCCCGAGGTACCAGTCGTCCTCGTCGCTCTTCAGGCCGATGTTGCCCAGCAGGCCGGCCAGCATCGACAGGTGCACCTGCTCGTAGGTCGCCGGCGAGGCATTCAGGCGCCACTTGTGTTCAGCGACGACGGTGTGCAGCTGTGAATGGATGTCCCGCCACTCGCGCACGCGGCGCGGCGAGACGAAGTTGTCGCGCAGCAGCTGTTCCTGCTTGCGGTGGGAAAGCTTGTGCTCGCCCTGCCCCCCGCGAGCCTCCTCCAGCCATTTCCAAAGCTTCAGGGTACCCACGAACTCCGAGCGCTCGTCGTCGAACTTCTTGTGGGCGGTGTCGGCCGCCTGCTGGTGCTCCAGGGGCCGGTCTCGCGCGTCCTGCACGCTCAAGGCCGAGGCGATGATGAGCACTTCCGACAGCGCCTCCCGGTTGCGCGCCTCCAGGATCATGCGTCCGACGCGGGGGTCGAGCGGCAGCTTGGCGAGCTCGCGGCCCACCGGGGTGAGCTCGTTCTGCTCGTCCACCGCCCCGAGCTCGTTGAGCAGCTGGTAGCCGTCGGCAACCGCCCGCCGTGGCGGCGGCTCGAGGAACGGGAAATCCTCCACCAGGCCCAGGCCCAGCGACTTCATTCGCAGGATGACGCCCGCCAGCGAGGACCGAAGGATCTCGGGGTCGGTGAACCGGGGACGGGACGCGAAGTCCTCCTCGTCGTAGAGACGGATGCAGATGCCGTTGCTGACACGGCCGCAACGGCCGGCCCGCTGGTTGGCGGCGGCCTGGCTCACCGGCTCGATCTGCAGCTGCTCGACCTTGTTGCGGTAGCTGTAGCGCTTGACCCGCGCCGTGCCCGCGTCGATCACGTACTGGATGCCCGGCACGGTGAGCGAGGTTTCCGCCACGTTGGTGGCCAGCACGATGCGGCGTGCGCTGTGCGGCTCGAACACCGCGTCCTGCTCCTGCTGGCTCAGGCGCGCAAAGAGCGGGACGACTTCGACGCCGGGCGGATGGTGGCGCCGCAGGTGCTCGGCGGCCTCGCGGATCTCGCGCTCGCCGGGCAGGAACACCAGCACGTCGCCCGCGCCTTCTCGCCATAGCTCGGTGACGCCGTCGGCAATGGCGTCGTTCAGGCCGTATTCGCGGCTTTCCTCGAAGGGCCGCCAGCGTTGCTCGACCGGGAACAGCCGGCCCGAGACCTGGATCACCGGCGCCGGCCCGTGGCGGGAGGCGAAGTGCTGGGCGAAACGATCGGCGTCGATGGTGGCCGAGGTGACGATGACCTTCAGGTCCGGGCGGCGCGGCAGGATCTGGCGGATGTACCCGAGCAGGAAGTCGATGTTCAGGCTGCGCTCGTGGGCCTCGTCGATGATGAGGGTGTCGTAGGCCTTGAGCAGGGGATCCGTCTGGGTTTCGGCCAGCAGGATGCCGTCGGTCATCAGCTTGACGCTGGCGCCCGCGGACAACCGATCCTGGAAGCGCACCTTGAAGCCGACGTGCTCGCCGAGCGGCGTGTTGAGCTCCTGGGCGATGCGCTTGGCGACGCTCGACGCCGCGATGCGCCGGGGCTGGGTGTGGCCGATCAGCCCCTTGCCACCGGCACCCCGCCCTCGCCCGAGCGCCAGGGCGATCTTGGGCAGTTGGGTGGTCTTGCCCGACCCGGTCTCGCCGCAGACGATGACGACCTGGTGCGACTCGATGGCGCGGGCGATCTCCTCACGCCGCGCCGAGACCGGCAAGGCGTCAGGGAAGGTGATCGGCGGAATGGGGTTGGCTGTGGCCGGGGTGCCGCGGCGAGGAGGAGCTGACATCGGCCCTTCGTGCAAAAATCAGTGATTATTTCAAAGCGCCGTCTGCCGCCATGAGTCTTGTCTTTCCGCACACCTTCGTTCCATGGTTCAGGTCGGTGGCGCCGTACATCCACGCGCACCGCGGCAAGACCTTCGTGGTGGCCATTGCCGGAGAGTTGGTGGCGGCCGGCAAGCTTTCAACCTTTGCGCAAGACCTCGCCATTCTCCACGCCATGGGCATCAAGCTCGTGCTGGTGCACGGGTTCAGGCCGCAGGTGGAAGAGCAGCTCGCGCTCAAGGGGCATGTTTCGCAGTACAGCCATGGCATGCGGGTGACCGACGCGGTGGCGCTCGACTGCGCCCAGGAGGCCGCCGGCCAGATGCGCTACGAGATCGAGGCGGCATTCTCGCAGGGCCTGCCCAACACCCCGATGGCGCACAGCGAGATCCGGGTGATCTCGGGCAATTTCATCACTGCCAGGCCGGTCGGCATTCTCGACGGGGTGGACTTCCAGCACACCGGCCTCGTTCGCAAGATCGACGCCATCGGCATCCGCCGGGCAATCGACTTCGGCTCGCTCGTGATGGTGTCCCCCTTCGGATTCTCCCCCACCGGGGAAGCGTTCAACCTCAGCATGGAAGACGTGGCCTGCAGCGCGGCGATCGCGCTTCATGCCGACAAGCTCATCTACGTGACCGAGGTGAAGGGCATCCCGCTCGACCCGGCGGACCCGCAAAGCGAGATCGACACCGAGCTGGCCCTGGCCGACGCCAAGAAGTTGCTGGCCAACCTGCCCGACCCCATCCAGCCGACGGACACCGCCTTCTACCTCGAGCATGCCGTGAAGGCCTGCGAAGGAGGCGTCGAGCGGGTGCACATCGTGCCGTATTCGGTGGACGGCTCGGTGCTGATGGAGTCCTTCACCCACGACGGCGTGGGCACCATGATCGTCGACGAGAAGCTCGAAAGCCTGCGCGAGGCCACGGCCGACGACATCGGCGGCGTGCTGCAGCTGATCGAACCCTTCGAGCGCAACGGGACGCTCGTCAAGCGAGACCGCACCGAGATCGAGCGCGACATCGGCCTCTATACCGTGATCGAGCACGACGGCGTGATCTTCGGCTGCGCGGCGCTCTACCCTTATCCCGATGCGCGCACCGCGGAAATGGCTGCACTCACCGTTTCCCCCAACGTGCAAAGCCAGGGCGATGGTGAGCGTATTCTCAAACGTGTGGAGCAGCGTGCGAAGATGATGGGGCTGCAAAGCATATTCGTGCTGACCACGCAAACCATGCACTGGTTTCTCAAGCGCGGCTTTGCCCAGGTCGACCCCGACTGGCTTCCTGAGGCGCGCAAGCGCAAATACAACTGGGATCGCCGCTCGCAGGTGCTGGTCAAGAAACTCACCTGAAGCACGACCTGCTTCCCCTCATTTCCATTTCACTTTCGCAGGAACATCACCATGGCTCGCAACGTCCAATGCGTCTACCTCAAGAAGGAAGCAGAGGGTCTTGATTACGCCCCCTATCCCGGCGACCTCGGCAAGCGCATTTACAACGAGATCAGCAAGGAAGCCTGGGCGGCCTGGATGAAGCACCAAACCATGCTGGTCAATGAAAACCGCCTCAATCTCGCCGACCAGCGGGCGCGCCAGTATCTTGCGCGTCAGATGGAGCGGTTCTTCTTCGGCGAAGGCGTCGAGCAACCTGCAGGCTACGTGCCCCCGTCGGCCTGAGCGACACGTGGTCGCCCGGACCGCGAACGCAGCGGGCGGGCCGCATGGCCAGCCTGACACGTTCGGCTCAAGCCTGGCGAAACCGTTGCGGCGGACGACTGGCCACGGGCATCCTGAACGCCGAGTCCCGCCGCCTCCGTCCGTCCGGCAAGTCGTACCGTGGCAAGGTTGCCTTCAACTGTTTGCCAAAACCCGTGATGACCGGCCCGCGCCATGTCGAAATGGGGTATTCCCTTCGGGGATCAGATAGTTTTTCGGACCCCTCGGGAATTACCTGTCCTGCCTTCCAAAACGGTAACGTAGAATCTGCGGCTGCGCAGCGCAGTGCTGCCCTCTTTGACCGGAAGGAATAATTCATGAGCACGCTTCAAGACTTGCTGGCCCGCAAGGCGGCCCTGGAACAGGAAATCGAGAGCACGCAGAAACGTGAGCGCAACGATGCCATCGCCAAGGTCAAGGCGCTCATGTCCGAATACGGGTTGACGGTCGCCGACCTGCAGACGCGAACCACTTCGCGGGCCGGTGCACCGAAGGGCGGAAAGGTTGCCGCCAAATACCGCAACGCGGCCACCGGCGACAGCTGGAGCGGCCGGGGATTGCAACCCAAGTGGTTGAAAGCGGCACTCGCCTCTGGCAAGAAACTGAGCGATTTCGCCGTCTGACACCGTTTCACCGCATTACCCTCGCAGAAGATCGCCGCCCTTTCGGGCGGCGTTTTTCCTTGAGGGCGCTGTCGCCAGCACCGCCCGGCAACGCAGCCGATAGACTCCACCCGTGATCCCTCCCAGTTTTGTCCAGGACCTCCTCTCGCGCGTCGACATCGTCGAGGTGGTGGGCCGCCACGTGCAGCTCAAGAAGGCCGGCATCAACCACAAGGGACTGTGCCCCTTCCACGGCGAGAAGACGCCGAGCTTCACCGTCAGCGCGACGCGACAGACCTACCACTGCTTCGGTTGTGGCGTGCATGGCAACGCCCTGGGTTTTCTCATGGCCTATTCCGGCATGGGGTTTCTCGACGCCGTGCGCGACCTGGCCCAGCAGGTGGGCATGGCCGTCCCGGAAGACGACCGTTCACCCCAGGAACGCGAGCGCGCCGCGGCGCTCAAGCAACGCCAGGCAACGTTGAGCGACGTGCTGCACAAGGCGAGCGACCATTACCGCAAGCAGCTCAAGGCCAGCCCCCGGGCCATCGACTACCTCCGCGGGCGCGGGCTCACCGGCGAGATCGCCTCGGCCTTCGGCCTGGGCTATGCCCCCGACGGCTGGCGCGGCCTCGCAAGCGTGTTCCCGCACTATGACGACCCGCTGCTCGAGGAAAGCGGCCTCGTCATCGCCACGGGCGAGAACGAGGCGGAGCGCAAGCGCTACGACCGCTTCCGCGACCGCATCATGTTCCCGATCCGGTCGGTTCAGGGAGAGGTGATCGGCTTCGGCGGACGGGTGCTCGACAAAGGCGAACCGAAGTACCTGAACTCGCCGGAAACGCCGGTGTTCATCAAGGGCCGCGAGCTCTACGGCCTGCACGAGGCGCGCGCCGGCCTGCGCAAGCGCGGCTACGCGCTGGTCGTCGAGGGGTACATGGACGTCGTCGCGCTCGCGCAGCTCGGGTTTCCGAACGCAGTGGCCACGCTGGGGACGGCCTGTTCGGCGGAGCACGTGCAGAAGCTCTTTCGCTTCACCGACGCGATCGTCTTCAGCTTCGACGGTGACGCGGCCGGCCGCCGGGCCGCCGGCCGCGCGCTGGAAGCCGCCCTGCCCTTCGCCACCGACACCCGCTCGGTGCGCTTCCTCTTCCTGCCGCCCGAGCACGATCCGGACTCCTATGTGCGCCAGCACGGCCCCGAGGCCTTCGAGGACTGCGTGAGCAAGGCCGTGCCGCTGTCCAAGCAGCTGCTCGAGGCGGCCCGCGAGGGATGCGACCTGAGTGCCGCCGAGGGCCGCGCCCGCCTTCTGGCCCAGGCCAAACCCATGTGGCATGCGCTGCCGGAGGGCGCGCTCAAGATGCAGCTCCTCGGTGAACTCGCAACTGCGGCCGGCCTGTCGGGGGACGACCTCAACCGGCTTTGGCAGGCCGGTGCGCCCGCCCGTCCCCGCCCGCAGCGCGAGCGGCCGCCCGACGACGACATTCCGCCGGACGACGCCTGGTTCTCCGAGGCGCCGCCCGACGCCGGCCCTGACCGGGCCCCGAGCCAGCGTCCGCCCCGCAAACCCTGGGTCGACCGGCCTTTCACCGGGCGGCGCCGGCCGCCCCCGGAGCCGGGCTCGGGCCTGCCACGGGCGCAGCCGAACAGCCCGGCCGATTCCGCCGTGCGCCTGCTGCTGCTGCACAGCGACTGGTGGGAGCAGCTCGACGCCGACGACCATGAGCTGCTCCACGAGCTGCCCGCACCCCACGGGCCGCTCTGTGCCTGGATGGAGCGCCACGTGCTCGAACATGGCGCCCCGGCCTGGGCGGTCTGGGAGCAGGCCCTGCAGGAAACGGAATGGGCCGATCTGGCGCAGCGGCTCGTCACGGCCGAGGTGCTCCAGGACGACATGCAGTTCACCGACCTGCGGCGGGTGCTCGACGGCATGTGGGTGCGTCGGCTGCAGCACCTGCAAGACGACCTGATTCAGCGCGCGGCCACCGATCCGGCCGCGCTTGCCCAATGGCGGGAGGTCGACGCCCATCGACGACGCCGGCTTCAGGCCCTGTCGCTCGCGCGCTGAAACGCGCTCCACCGCGCACGAGTTCCTTTGACGCGACACGATTTGTCGCCGATAATCAAGGGTTTGTTACGGCGCAAGAGTGACAGCAGCACCTCCGGGCCCCGGCCACCCTTTGAACCAGGGTCCCCACATCGGCCACCCTTCCCCGCAAGGACTGCGCTTCTTTGGATGATCACGCGAGTCTTGCCTGTTTCATGCCTGCCCCTGGCCGGCCCGATTTCCATCGGTCGGCCCGGTGGGCTCGCCCGTTGCCGTTCCCAATGACAAGAAATGTGAGCTTGCCGCTTGTTTTGCGTGCAGGCGGACACCACCTTGTCCTCCGGACCCGCAGCGTCGCGACTCCCGCATGAAGCCGTGATGCCCACCACCATTCGAGGATTTGCATGACTGCGAAGAAGAGCGCCCCCGCCAAAGCCCCCAAGGCCGCCACGGCAGAGCCCGAAGAGAAGAAGAAACCGGGCCGCCCGGCCAAGGTCGCTGCCACCACCGAAGCCAAGGGAAAACCTGGCCGCAAGCCCAAGGCCGGCGCCGCCGCCAAGGAAGAGCTGCCCGAGGAAGACTTCTCCGACATCGAGGCCGACCTCGCCGGTGAACCGGACGCGGAAGTCGCCGAGGCGGGCGATGGCGAGAAGGTCGCCAAGGCCAAGCCCCTGCGCATGAAGGTGTCGCGGGCGAAGGAACGCGCCCTCATGCGCGAGTTCGGCCTGGACGAGACCGCGCTCACCGAAGAGGAAGTCGCCAAGCGCCGCCAGGAGCTCAAGACCCTCATCAAGATGGGCAAGACGCGTGGTTTC
Organism: Rhizobacter sp. LjRoot28; assembly: GCF_964253025.1. Lineage (NCBI taxonomy): Bacteria > Pseudomonadati > Pseudomonadota > Betaproteobacteria > Burkholderiales > Sphaerotilaceae > Rhizobacter > Rhizobacter sp. LjRoot28. The sequence goes on along the minus strand of NZ_CAXUQC020000001.1, from coordinate 1,668,273 downwards.
CTGACGCACCAGGAAATCAACGATCACCTGCCCGAAAAGCTGGTCGACGCCGAAATCCTCGAAGCCATCGTGTCGATGCTGAACGACATGGGCATCGCGGTGTACGAGCAGGCGCCCGACGCCGCCACGCTGCTGATCGCCGGCGGTGGCACCACCACGGCCACCGAGGAAGAGGCCGAGGAAGCCGCGGAAGCCGCCCTGTCCACCGTCGACTCCGAGTTCGGCCGCACGACCGACCCGGTACGCATGTACATGCGCGAGATGGGCACGGTCGAGCTGCTGACGCGTGAAGGCGAGATCGAGATCGCCAAGCGCATCGAAGGTGGCTTGCAGGCCATGATGCTCGCCATCAGCGCCTCGCCGACCACCATTGCCGAGATCCTCACCTACGCCGACAAGATCGCCTCCGGCGAGATGAAGATCTCCGAGGTGGTCGATGGCTTCGTCTCCGAAGACGAGGCCGACGACTACGTGGCCGAGGAAGACGTCGACTTCTTCGACGAGGAAGACGACGACGACGGCCAGGGGGGCAGCAAGGCCCTCACCAAGAAGCTCGAAGAGCTGAAGAACGCCGCGCTCGCCAAGTTCGCCGAGCTGCGCATCAACTTCGACAAGATGCGCAAGGCCTTCGAGAAGGACGGCTACCAGTCGCCCGCCTACAACAAGGCGCAGCAGGCCATCAGCGACGAGCTGATGACCATCCGCTTCACCGTCAAGACCATCGAGAAGCTGTGCGGCATCCTGCGTTCGCAGGTGGACGACGTGCGCCGCTACGAGCGCGAACTGCGCAAGATCCTGGTCGACAAGTGCGGCATGCCCCAGGACTACTTCATCAAGAACTTCCCGCCCAACCTGCTCAACCTGAAGTGGGCCGAGAAGGAAGTGGCGAGCACGAAGCCCTACAGCGCCATCCTGTCGCGCAACCTGCCTGCCGTGCAGGAGCTGCAGAAGAAGCTGACCGACCAGCAGGCGCGCGCGGTGGTGCCCCTCGATGACCTGAAGGGCATCAACAAGCGCATGAACGAGGGCGAGAAGTCCTCGCGCGACGCCAAGAAGGAAATGATCGAGGCCAACCTGCGCCTCGTGATCTCCATCGCCAAGAAGTACACCAACCGCGGCCTGCAGTTCCTCGACCTGATCCAGGAAGGCAACATCGGCCTGATGAAGGCGGTGGACAAGTTCGAGTACCGCCGGGGCTACAAGTTCTCGACGTACGCGACGTGGTGGATCCGCCAGGCCATCACCCGCTCGATCGCCGACCAGGCGCGGACCATCCGCATCCCGGTGCACATGATCGAGACGATCAACAAGATGAACCGCCTGAGCCGCCAGCACCTGCAGGAGTTCGGCTTCGAGCCCGACGCGCCGACGCTTGCGGAGAAGATGGAGATCCCCGAGGACAAGATCCGCAAGATCATGAAGATCGCCAAGGAGCCGATCTCGATGGAAACCCCCATCGGCGACGACGACGACTCCCACCTGGGCGACTTCATCGAGGACACCAACAACACCGCGCCGATCGAAGCCGCCATGCAGGCCGGCTTGCGCGACGTGGTGAAGGACATCCTCGACAGCCTCACCCCGCGCGAGGCCAAGGTGCTGCGCATGCGCTTCGGCATCGAGATGAGCACGGACCACACCCTCGAGGAAGTGGGCAAGCAGTTCGACGTGACCCGCGAGCGCATTCGCCAGATCGAGGCCAAGGCCATCCGCAAGCTCAAGCACCCGAGCCGATCGGACAAGCTGCGGACCTACCTCGACAACCTCTGAGTCTCCAGTCCGCCGCTACATCAAGCCCCGGCGATCTCGCCGGGGCTTTTTTGTAATTGTTGCCATAAACTTCACGGCATGACGCAGATTCTTCAGCGTACCGTCCTGTTTGCCGACCTCCGCGGCAGCACGTCGTTGTACGAAACCCTGGGCAATGCCGAAGCCACCACGGTCGTGACCCAGAGCGTCGGGCTGGTCGCGCAGATCGTGCACAACGCCGGCGGCAGCGTCGTGAAGACGCTGGGCGACGGCCTGATGGCGGTGTTCGAGGATCCGACGGCTGCCGTGATGGCGGCCGACGAGATGCACGACTCCATGGACCGCATCACGCCGCTCGCGACCAGCACGCGGGCGGCCACCCAGCGCACGCCGGTGCTTCGCCTGCAGGTCGGCATCGCCCAGGGCGAGGTGATCGCCATGTCGGGCGACTGGTTCGGCGACGCGGTGAACGTCGCGGCCCGCTTGCTCGATCACGCCGGGGACAACGAGATCCTGGCCACCGTGAGCGTCGTGAGCCACCAGCCACCGGAGATTCGCCAGCGCTTTCGCAGCCTCGACCGCGTGCAACTGCGCGGCCGCGTGGAGCCGGTGCATGTGTTCCTGCTCGAGGGTCGTCGGTTCAGCGACACGGCGGCCACCGCTTACGGCGAGCTGCCCCCTGCGGCGAACGAGCCCGAAGGCATCCGCCTCGTCTGGCTCGACATGAACCGCATCTACGCCGGCCCGTCCCTGCCGGTGGTACTGGGGCGCAGCCCGCAGGTCACGTACTGCATCGACGACTCACGCGTCTCGCGCTCCCACGCGCGCATCGATTGGCACGGCGGCGCCTTCCAGCTCACCGACCTCAGCTTCAACGGCACGTATGTGCGCTTCACCGGGGGCTCGGAGATCGTGGCCCTGCGCCGCGGCACCTGCACGCTGCATGGGAGCGGCACGCTGGGCCTCGGCGCCCCACCCACCGACCCGACGGCACCGCTCGTCCGCTTCGAGGTGATGAAGTTCTCCGACACGCAGCCGCAGGTCGACTTCGGTTGAGCCGCGCTGCGTGCTCAGCAGCCGAGCGCGATCGCCAATCGGTCCAGATCCTCGAACACATGGTACGGCGCCTTGAGGGCCGGTGCGCCTTCCGCTGACCCACCGCGGCGCAGCCACACCGCTTGCAAGCCGGCATCCAGCGCGCCCGTCACATCGAGCACGAGGTCGTCGCCCACGTGCAGCACGTCGGCCGGCGCTTCGCCGAGGCGCTCGCAGGCCGCATGGAAGATGCGGGGATCTGGCTTGGCCACGCCGAATCGGCTCGCACTGATGTTCTCCTGGAACAGGCCGTCGAGCCCCACGCGTGCCAGGTCGGAGTTGCCGTTGGTGACGGCGATCAGGGGATAGCGCTGTGCGAGCCGTTCGAGTGCGGCGCGCGCATCGTCGAAAAGGACGACCTGCTGGCGGGCCTCGAAGAACACCTCGAAGGCGGGCTCGGCAAGCGCGGCATCGTCCCCGGCCCGGGACAGCGCCTCGCGCAGGCTCTCGCGACGCATGCGGCTCAGGTCATGCGCCCACTCGGGCGAGCGCAGGGCCACTTCATTGCGCAGCGCCCGCAATCCGGCGGGATCGAACCGGTCTGCGGTCGCGGGGGCGTGCTGGCCGAGCCAGTCGTGAAGCACCTGCTCCGCCCGCTCGATGGTCGGCCAGATCGGCCACAGGGTGTCGTCCAGGTCGAAGCTGAGGGCGCGCGGCGGATCGATGCGCGGCCGGGCCGACTCAGGGGGATTGCTAGCCGTCATAAAGGACATTCTCCGCTACATTGACCGCATGCCGCCCACCCTGCTGCCCGGGGATGCGCCCGGACAGTTGGATCTCCTGCGCGAGATGCGCATCCTCGACTCCGGCCCCGAGCCCGCCCTCGACGCCATCACCCGCCTGCTGCACCTGCAGTCCGCACGACCCATCGTGCTGCTGTGCCTGATCGACGCCGACCGCATCTGGGTCAAGTCCGCCGTCGGCTGGCCCACCGGACCGATGGCGCGCGATGCGGTGCTCTGCGAGACGCTGCTGGGCAGCGCGTCGCTCGCCGAAGTGGAGGACGCTTGCCTTCACGACCGCCTCGCCGCACACCCGCTGGTACGCGGTGCCCCTCAGCTCCGCAGCCTGGCCAGCATGCCACTGCGAGTGGACGGGCACCGGGTCGGCGCGCTGTGCGCCATCGGCCTGGCGCCCGGTGCGCTCTCCGAGGCCGGTCGGGCGGCCTTGGCGGAGCTCGGCACCGTGAGCGAAGAATTGCTCCACGGGCGCCTGCGGGAACGCCAGCTGCGTCGGCAGGCGGCGCGGGTCCGAAGTGCCAGCCTGTCCAGCAGCGACTGGCTTTGGGAGACCGACCACGAAGGCCGCGTGACATGGGTCTCCGAGAGCATCGAGGGCCACACCGGCCGACCCGCCAGCACCGACATCGGCCTGACCATGGCGCAGATCAACCGTCGCAGCCCCGTCGACGTGAGCGGGTCCTGGGACCGCTTCCTCGCCGCGCGCAGCCGTCTGGAACCGTTCAAGGACCTCATCACGGACCGGCCGACGCCCAAGGGCGTGGTGGTCACGCGCATCAGCGGCGCCCCGGTCTTCGACGGTGAAGGGTTCTTTCGCGGGTATCGGGGTGCCACGAGCAACATCACCGAGCAGCTCAAAGCGCAGAACACGGCGCGCGAAGCGGAGCAGCTGCTGAGCGACGCACTCGATGCGCTGGTAGCGGGCGTGATGATCACCGACCCGCACGGTCGGGTGATCCGTTCCAATGCCGCGTGGCGAGGCCTCCTGAGCAAGGGCCCGCGGCTCGAGGGCATGAGCTGGCCCGACATGGTTCGCGCCATGACATCGCGAGGCGACTATCCCGATGCGGTCGGCCAGGAGGAAGCGTTCGTCCGTTGGCGCCTGGGCATCGTGTCCTCCGAAGGCGCCCAGCACGAGCTGCGCTGGCGCGACCGCTGGCACCTCGTGAGCGCCCGCCGCCTGCCCAGCGGCAATGTGGTTCACCTGTCGATCGACATCACGGACCGCAAGCAGGCCGAACTGGCGCTGGCCGCACGCGAGTCCGAGCTCCGTGAGTCCCGGCAGCGCCTGGCCGCGGTCCTTCAGGCCGTGCCGGACCTCTGGTTCGTGATCGACGGACAGGGACGCTTCGTCGAGTGCAGCACCCCCGGGCACCCTTCGCTGGTTCGCGACTGGAACGACTTGCAAGGCCAGCACTTCGGCTCCGGCATGTCCGCGGCCCGGGCGGAGGCCGGCATGGCCGCCATCCGGCGGGCCCTGGAGACCGGTGAGGTCCAGCGCCACGAGTACCCGCTGCGAACCCGTGACGGCACAAGCCGCTGGTTCGAAGCCCGGGTATCGCCGATGCCCGACGGTCGCGTGCTCTACGTGAGCCGGGACCTCACCGAACTGCGCTCGCTGGAGCGCGACCTGGTCCTGATGAAGCGGGCGGTGGAGGCGGACGCCGCGCTGCCCATGTGCGTCTGCGACGCCACCCAGGCCGACCTGCCGATGATCTACGTGAACCCGGCCTTCGAGACGCTGAGCGGGTACAGCCGCGACGAGCTGCTGGGCCGCAATTGCCGCATGCTGCAAGGCCACCTCACGGCGCAAGCCGGCATCGAGGTCCTGCGCCGCGCCATGGCGGCGGGTCGCGAGTCCAGCGTCGTGCTGGAGAACGTGCGACGCGACGGCACGGTCTTCACCAACGCCTTGCACATCGCCCCGGTGTTCGATGGCGCAGGCGCCCTCACCCACTACATCGGCGTGCTGCACGACGTCACGGGCCAGACCCGCGCGGCGGAAAAGCTTCGCCTGAGTGAGGAGCTCTATCGCTCTGTGGCCGCGGCCATCAGCGATGGCCTCGTCGTCGTGACGCCCACACTCACGGTGATCGCCGTCAATGCCGCCGCGTGCGCCGTGCTCGGTGTCGACGACACCGCGATCGTCGGCAGCACCCGGCCCTGGCCCTTCGAGTTTCTGGCGGCCGACGGCGGTCCGCTGGCCCACGAGGCTCATCCCGTGCGCCGCATCGCCCGGGGCGGCCGTCCGCTCTCCCGCGAGGTCCACGCACTGCGCAGGCCGGACGGCCAGCGCAGGTGGATCGAACTCAACGCACATCCGCTGCAGATGGGGCACAAGGGCACGCCGCTCTCCATCGTGCTGACCTTCCGCGACATCACGCAGCAGCGCAGCGCCGAGCAGGCGCTGGTGGCCGCCGAGGAACGCTGGCACTTCGCCCTGGAGGGGTCCGGTGACGGAGTGTGGGACTGGGACACCGAGGCCGGCGTCGTCTACTACTCCCCACGATGGAAGCGCATGCTGGGGCATGACGACAGTGAGCTCAGCGATACGCTGGAGGAGTGGCGAACGCGCGTGCACCCCGACGACCTGCCCCGCGTGATGGGCGAACTGCAGCGGCATCTGCGCGGTGAGACCGCGGTGTACCAGTCGGAACACCGGATGCGCCATCGCGACGGCAGCCTGCTCTGGGTGCTGGACCGCGGCAAGGTGGTAAGCCGCGGCGCGGGCGGCCAGCCACTCCGGGTGGTCGGCACGCAGTCCGACGTGACGGGCGCGCGACAAGCCGAGCAGGCCCTTCGCGACAAGCAGGCGGCCGAACTGGCCAGCGCGGCGAAGTCGCAGTTCCTGTCGCGCATGAGCCACGAGATGCGCACGCCGCTGAATGCCGTGATCGGGTTCGCCCAACTCATGCGGATGACGCAGGGGGGCGGTCCGGGCACCGAGCTGGGCGCCTACGCCGAGCATGTGCTTGACGCCGGCGAGCACCTGCTCGCGCTCATCAACGACGTACTCGACCTGCAGAAGGTGGAGGAAGGCGCGATGGCGCTGTCCTTGTCCCCCATCGCACTCGACGAGATCGTCTTGCGCACGCTCGAGCTGCTGCAACCGGCGGCCGCAGCGCGCAACGTCACCTTCGACAACCGGCTCGCGCGGGACATCTGGGTGCGCGCCGATGTGCAACGGCTGCGTCAGATCGTGCTCAATATCGCGTCCAATGCGATCAAGTACAACCACCCGGGTGGCACGGTCCGCGTGAGTGTCGAATCGTCGACACAGTCGCACATCATCATGGCGATCGAGGACACCGGCCCCGGCATGACAACGGACCAGATGGCCCGGCTCTTCCAGCCGTTCGAACGGCTAGGCAGGGAAACCTCCAACATCGAAGGCACCGGGCTCGGGCTCATCATTGCACGAAGCCTGGCCCGGGCCATCGGCGGACGGCTGGAGGTCAGCAGCACGGCCGGCGAAGGAACCCGCGTCTCGATCGAATTGCAACGGGCCGAGGCCCCGGACACACCCCAGCATCACCCGACATCCATGGCAGCGAGCGAAGACACCCCTCCCTCCGCGCAGTTGCCGCTGCGCATGCTCTACGTCGAGGACAACCGGATCAACGCCATCCTCTTCGAGGGCGCTCTGCGCATGCACAACAGCAACGTCGAGTTGCGCGTCGCCGAGGATGGCGCGGAAGCCATCGCCCTGGCCCGCGAGTGGACGCCGGAGGTGCTGGTGCTGGACGCCCACCTGCCCGGCATGTCCGGCTTCGATGTGCTTCAGCAACTGCGACAGCTCCCGGGGCTGGACACCGCCCCGGCCTACATGTGCTCGGCCGACGCCATGCCGGAGGACGTGCAGCGCGCCTACGAGGCGGGTTTCATCGGCTACTGGACCAAGCCGATCGACATCTCCGCCATGCTCAGCGACATCGACCGGATCGCCGACCGCGTGCGCGGCACGGCCCCTCGCACCTGAAGGCATTCACCGCCCGGCGGCGAGCACGGTGGGCCCGGCCGCCCGATAATGGCGGCTCACCCTCCCGGAGCAGTTCCACTCGATGCGTTTCGCCCCCGAACCCGCGCGCCGCCACGATCAGGCCGACCAGACCGCCGTGCTGCTGTGCAACCTCGGCACCCCCGATGCGCCCACCCCGTCGGCCGTGCGCCGATTCCTTGCCGAATTCCTGGGCGACCCCCGGGTGGTCGAGATTCCCCGGCTTGCCTGGCTGCTGATCCTGCATGGGGTCATCCTGCGCGTTCGACCGCGCCAGTCCGCCGCCCGCTATGCCAGCATCTGGACCGCCGAAGGCTCCCCGCTCACCACCTGGACCGTGCTGCAGGCGCGCCGCCTGGCCGGCAACCTGGGCGAACGCGGGCACCGCGTGCTGGTACGCCACGCCATGCGTTACGGCAGCCCGTCGGTGGCCGAGGTGATGAACGAGCTCAAGGCCGCCGGCGCCACCCGGGTGCTGGTGCTGCCGCTCTACCCCCAGTACGCCGCATCGACGACCGCGAGCGTGGTGGACGCCGTGCTGGGCTGGGCGCGTCGCACGCGCAGCCTGCCCGAGCTGCGCTTCATCAACCACTTCCACGACCATCCCGGCTACATCGCTGCCCTCGCCAAGGGCATTGCTGACCACTGGAGCGCCAACGGCCGCCCGGAGCGCCTGGTGATGAGCTTTCACGGCGTGCCCAAGCGCAGCCTGATCCTGGGTGACCCGTATCACTGCGAGTGCATGAAGACAGCGCGACTGGTGGCTGAACGCCTCGGGCTTGCGGCAACCGACTACATCGTCACCTTCCAGAGCCGCCTGGGCCGCGCCGAGTGGTTGCAGCCCTACACGGAGCCCACGCTGGTGGCCCTCGCCGGCCAGGGGGTGCGTCGGGTCGATGTCGTCTGCCCGGGATTCACGAGCGACAACCTCGAGACGCTCGAAGAGATCAACCAGGAAGCCCGCGAGGCATTCCTCAAGGCGGGAGGTACGAGCTTCGGCTTCATTCCCTGCCTGAACGACCAGACCGAGTGGCTGGCCGCCCTCACCGACATTGCCGAGCAGCACCTGCAGGGCTGGGACACTCGCAGCCCGCCGGACCCGCAGGCCCTGGCGGCCCGACGGGCCCGTGCGCTCGCCCAAGGCGCCGCCGCCTGAGCACGGGCGGCATCACAGCTTCCAGGAGGCCTGCATGAGCAACGCTCCAGAGACCGTGCGGCTCGACAAGTGGCTCTGGGCTGCGCGCTTCTTCAAGACGCGCAGCCTCGCCACCGAGGAAATCAGCCGCGGCCGGGTGCAGGTGAACGGCCAGGATGCCAAGCCTTCGCGCGATGTCCGTGTGGGAGACCGCATCGATCTGCGGCACGGCACCGACTTGCGCAACATCGTCGTGCGTGGGCTGAGTGCCATGCGGGGGCCGGCGCCGGTCGCCCAGGCGCTCTACGAGGAAACGCCCGAGAGCATCACCCGCCGAGAGGACGCCGCGCGCCGCCGCCGGGAAGCCCCCGAGCCCTCGTTGTCCATCGACCAGGGGCGCCCTACCAAGCGCGACCGCCGCCAACTCGCCGACTGGAATCGCTGGAGCGCCACGAAGGAGTGACGGCGCCTCCTCGCTACCCGAAAGCGCCCCGGCCCGCACACGGCTGTTAAATTCCCCCGTTTCCGCTCTTGAAACATCGCGGCTCGCACCCAGATGCGGTGCAGTTCCACGAGGTTCACCCATGCAAAACGAACAAAATCCTTTGGAAAATCAAGACGTTGCCCACGAAACCGCTTCCGCCGCCGAGGGCACTGCCGCAGCCCCTGCAGCCGACCTGGAAGCCCGCCTGGCCGAGATGTCCGACGCCTACCTTCGCGCCAAGGCCGAGGGCGAGAACATCCGCCGCCGCGCCGAGGAAGAGGTTGCCAAGGCCCGCAAGTTCGCCGTCGAGGGCTTCGCCGACAGCCTGCTGCCCGTGAAGGACAGCTTGGAGGCGGCCATCGCCATTCCGGCCGCAACGCCCGAGCAGCTCCTCGAGGGCGTCCACGCCACGCTGCGCCAGCTGGCCGCAGCGCTTGAGCGCAACAAGGTGGTCGAAATCAATCCGCCCGCAGCCACCCGCTTCGACCCGCACCAGCACCAGGCCATCAGCGTCGTGCCCGCGGAGCAGGAAGCCAACACGGTGGTGACGGTCTTGCAGAAAGGCTACCTCATCGCCGACCGCGTGCTGCGCCCGGCCCTGGTGACGGTCTCGGCGCCCAAGTGAACGTGGCCGGCGCCTGCTTCATCGCGACGCCCGCCCTTGAAATCGGCCCGTTGATCCACACCTCGGGCACATCTGAATTCCAAAGTTAGCAGGAGAAGAAAATGGGAAAAATCATCGGCATCGACCTCGGCACGACCAACTCGTGCGTCGCGATCATGGAGGGCAACACCACGCGCGTGATCGAGAACAGTGAAGGTGCGCGCACCACGCCGTCGATCATCGCCTACCAGGAAGACGGCGAGATCCTCGTCGGTGCTTCGGCCAAGCGCCAGGCCGTCACGAACCCGCGCAACACGCTGTACGCCGTGAAGCGCCTGATCGGCCGCAAGTTCACCGAGAAGGAAGTGCAGAAGGACATCGACCTGATGCCCTACAAGATCGCGCAGGCCGACAACGGCGACGCGTGGGTCGAAGTGCGCGGCCAGAAGCTGGCCCCGCCGCAGGTCAGCGCCGAAGTGCTGCGCAAGATGAAGAAGACCGCCGAGGACTACCTGGGCGAGGCGGTGACCGAAGCCGTCATCACGGTGCCGGCCTACTTCAACGACGCACAGCGCCAGGCCACCAAGGATGCCGGCCGCATCGCCGGCCTGGACGTCAAGCGCATCATCAACGAGCCGACCGCGGCCGCCCTCGCCTTCGGCCTCGACAAGACCGAAAAAGGTGACCGCAAGATCGCCGTGTACGACCTGGGCGGCGGCACCTTCGACGTGTCCATCATCGAGATCGCCGACGTGGACGGCGAGAAGCAGTTCGAAGTGCTGTCGACCAACGGCGACACCTTCCTCGGTGGCGAGGACTTCGACCAGCGCGTGATCGACTACATCATCGCGGAGTTCAAGAAGGAGCAAGGCGTCGACCTGTCGAAGGACGTGCTGGCCCTGCAGCGCCTGAAGGAAGCGGCCGAGAAGGCCAAGATCGAACTGTCGAACAGCGCCCAGACCGACATCAACCTGCCGTACGTGACGGCCGATGCCTCGGGCCCGAAGCACCTGAACATCAAGCTGACCCGCGCCAAGCTCGAGTCGCTGGTGGACGAGCTCATCGAGCGCACCATCGCCCCGTGCCGCACCGCCATCAAGGATGCCGGCATCTCGGTGAGCGACATCGATGACGTCATCCTCGTCGGTGGCATGAGCCGCATGCCCAAGGTGCAGGAGAAGGTCAAGGAGTTCTTCGGCAAGGACCCGCGCAAGGACGTCAACCCGGACGAAGCCGTCGCCGTGGGCGCGGCCATCCAGGGCCAGGTGCTGGGCGGCGAGCGCACCGACGTGCTGCTGCTCGACGTCACCCCGCTGTCGCTCGGCATCGAGACGATGGGCGGCGTGATGACCAAGATGATCAAGAAGAACACGACCATCCCGACCAAGTTCGCGCAGGTCTTCTCGACCGCCGAAGACGGTCAGCCGGCCGTGACCATCAAGGTCTACCAGGGCGAACGCGAGATGGCCTCGGGCAACAAGAGCCTGGGCGAGTTCAACCTCGAGGGCATTCCGCCGGCACCGCGCGGTACGCCGCAGATCGAGGTGAGCTTCGACATCGACGCGAACGGCATCCTGCACGTCGGCGCCAAGGACAAGGGCACCGGCAAGGAAAACAAGATCACCATCAAGGCCAACTCGGGCTTGAGCGAAGCCGAGATCGAGCAGATGGTCAAGGACGCCGAGATGAACGCGGCCGAGGACAAGAAGAAGCTTGAACTCGTGCAGGCCCGCAACGCGGCCGACTCACTGATCCACAGCGTGCGCAAGAGCCTCGGCGAACACGCCGACAAGCTGGACGCGGGCGAGAAGGAGAAGATCGAGTCCGCGCTGAAGGACGCCGAGGAAGCGCTCAAGGGCGACGACAAGGCCGACATCGAGGCCAAGACCGAAGCCCTGATGACCGCGAGCCAGAAGCTGGGCGAGAAGGTGTACGCCGACGCGCAAGCCGCGCAGGCGGCAGCCGGCGGCGCGGCTGGCGGCGACGGCGCTCCGCAAGGTGCATCGGCGGCCGGCTCGGCTCCGGCGGACGACAACGTCGTCGACGCCGAGTTCAAGGAAGTGAAGGACTCGAAGTAATCCGGCACGGCCACCGTCCGGGGGCGTGCGGCCACCGCCGCGCGTCCCGCGTCTCCCCCGTGCGCCGCAGAGGTCACGGGGGATTTCGTTATTCAGCAACAGCACGACACCATGGCAAAGCGTGACTACTACGACGTCCTCGGTGTGGCCAAGAACGCCACCGACGACGACATCAAGAAGGCCTATCGCAAGCTGGCCATGAAGTACCACCCTGACCGCAATCAGGGTGACGGCGCGAAGAAGGCCGAGGAGAGCTTCAAGGAGGCGAAGGAAGCCTACGAGATGCTGTCCGACGGCGACAAGCGCGCCGCCTATGACCAGTACGGCCATGCCGGTGTGGACCCCAATGCGGGCGGTTTCCGCCCGGGTGGCCCGGGCGCCGAAGGCTTCGGCGGCTTCGCGGAGGCCTTCGGCGACATCTTCGGCGACGTGTTCGGCGGCGGTGGCGGCGGCCGGCGTGGCGGTGGCCAGCAGGTCTATCGCGGCGCAGACCTGAGCTACGCGATGGAAATCACGCTGGAGGAAGCGGCACGCGGCAAGGAAAGCCAGATCCGCATCCCCAGCTGGGACGAATGCGAGACCTGCCACGGGTCGGGCGCCAAGGCCGGCACCAGCGCCAAGACCTGCACGAGCTGCAATGGCAGTGGCACGGTGCACATGCGCCAGGGCTTCTTCAGCGTCCAGCAGACCTGCCCGCACTGCCGCGGCACGGGCAAGATCATCCCCGAGCCCTGCATGACCTGCCACGGCGCTGGCAAGGTGAAGAAGAACAAGACGCTCGAGGTCAAGATCCCGGCCGGCATCAACGAAGGCATGCGCATCCGCTCGGCCGGCAACGGCGAGCCGGGCACGAATGGCGGCCCGTCGGGCGACCTGTACATCGAGATCCGCATCAAGCAGCACGACATCTTCGAACGCGACGGAGACGACCTGCACTGCACGGTGCCGGTCGGCCTGACCACGGCTTGCCTGGGTGGCAGCCTCGAGGTGCCGACGCTCGGCGGAAAGGCCGAGATCGAACTGCCCGAAGGCACGCAGCACGGCAAGACCTTCCGCCTGCGCGGCAAGGGCATCAAGGGCATCCGTTCGAGCTACCCGGGCGACCTGTACTGCCACATCGCGGTGGAAACACCGGTCAAGCTCACCGAGCACCAGCGCAAGCTGCTGCGGGAGCTGGACGAGTCGCTCAGCAAGTCGGACAAGCACTCGCCCAACGCGAAATCCTGGACGCACCGCGTCAAGGACCTGTTCAAGTGAGCGGCCGGCCGCTCTGAGCCTTCAAACGCGGCGCCTTCGGGCGCCGTTGTTTTTGCTGGTGGATCTCGGGCGCCTGCGGCGTGGGGGAAGAGCCGGTCGCGATTCGTGACTTGCAGCACGGTGGGGCCGTGCGGCTCAAGTGCCGGCGTGGAGGCGTCGATAACCCAAGACGGGCGCCCTGTCGCCACCCCACCCGTCCGGAGCCACCGATGCAGCTGATCGACCGCGACATCGCCAAGTCGTCCGCACTGGTGATCGACGCCAACCCCACCGCGCGAGGCCTGCTCGCTGCGCAACTGCGCGACTTCGGCGTCGGTGCCATCGTCCAATGCGCCCGCATCCAGGACGCCCGCCGCCAGCTGGAGTCGCGCACGTTCGACATCGTGCTGTGCGAACAGGAGTTCGAGGCCGAAGGCTACTCGGGCCAGAACCTGCTGGACGACCTTCGACGGATGCAACTGCTGCCCTTGTCGACGGTCTTCATCATCGTCACCGGCGGCGCCTCCCAGACCATGGTGGCGGACGCCGCCGAGTCGGCTGTGGACAGCTACCTCCTCAAGCCCTACACCGCGTCCGCCCTGGGCGAGCGGATCGCGCAGTCGCGGCGGCGCAAGAAATCGCTCGCCGAGATCTTCGCCACCGTGGAACGCGGCGAGCTCGCCGACGCGGCAGGCCTTTGCGCGCGGCGATTCACCGAGCGGGGACCGTATCACGCCTATGCCGCGCGCCTGGGCGGCGAGCTGCTGTTTCGTCTCGGGGACCTCGATGGTGCACGCCGTCTCAGCGAGCAGGTGCTGGCGCTGGAGCCGAGCGTGCCATGGGCCCGACTCGGACTGGCGCGCGCGCAGATCGGAAGCCAGCAGGCGGCCGCCGCCATGCGGGGCCTGGAGTCGCTGGTGGCCGACCAACCCAAGTACACCGATGCCTTCGACGTCCTTGGTCGCCTGCAGGTGGAACAGGGCAACCTCGAAGCGGCGGCCGCCACGTGCCAACGGGCCTGGGAATTCACCCGCGGATCGATCGCCCGGCTGCAGCGGCACGCGCTGTTGTCGTTCTACACCGGCCGGATCGACGAGGCAGCCAAGGCGCTGGAGCGCGCCAGCACATTGGGGTCGGGTTCGAGGATGTTCGATCCGCAGGTGCTGCTCCTGCTCGCGGCCGTGCGACTGCGGCAGGGTGATGCCAAGGCCTTGCAGCGGGCCCTCGGCGCCTTGCAGAACGCGGCCGCCCAGGACGCCGGGAACGCCCGGATGGCCCGCCTCGCCGAGCTCTCCCTGGCGCTCGGCCTCCTCTCCCAGCCAGCCGCCCTGGCCGAGGCACTCGGGCGAATGGCCTCGCTGTCGGCTGATGTGGGGCTCGACGGGGAAACGGCGTGCCATCTGCTCACGGTGTGGTCGGGGCTGGCCGCCGCGGGCGCCGAGATGCCCGAGGCACCGCGGTGGGTCGACAGGCTCAGCATGCGCTTTGCCAGTTCAAGGGCCCTGACGGAATTGATGACGGGGGCGGCCGGTGCACACGCGCCCTTCGCAGCCGGCGTTCAGGAGGCCCACAAGCGCGTCACCCTGCTCGCCGAACAGGCGATGGGGCTCTCGCACGACGGGCGGGCGGCCGAAGCGGTGCGGACCCTGCTCGACCATGCCGAGCGAAGTCTCAACGCCAAGCTGGTGGACCTGGCCCGGCTCACCCTCCAGCGTCACCGCGACACCGTTGGCGACGAGACGCAACTTTCCGAACGGATCGAGCGGCTCCGCACCCAGGTCATGGCCACTGCCGCCATACCGGCGCTGGCCCAGGCCAGTGAACGAACGACGGGTTCCCTGACCGCGGGTGCCCGTCCGCCCGCCAACGCCACACCCGAAATCGCGGCAGCCGGGACCGGCGCACGAACCACCACCTGAGGTTCAGCGCAGCAAGCGCCCCTCGGCCCCGATGACCGTCACCTCCACATACTTCGAGCCCACGCGCTGGCCAGGCCCGAAGCCGATGGTGAACCCGCCCACGTCGAAGTCGCGAATGCCCTCGAGGGCTGCGGCAATGCGCTCCCGTCCGGCGTCCGGGCCGGCCCGGCGAAGGGCCTCGACCATCACCTTGGCAGCGATGAACGATTCCATGCTGGTGTACGACACAACCTGGTCGGGCTGGTACTGCTTCATCGCCGCAAGGAATTCGCGCGCCACCGGCGTCGTGGGCACGAACGGATAGGGCATCACCTGGGCAACGCCGACGCCGCGCGTGAGTTCCTGTCCGGTGTTCTTCACGAGTTCCTTCACGTTCACGACCGAGATGCTGAACAGCTGGGCCCGGCTGCCCGCGGCGCGCAGCTTCTTGACGAAGGCCGCCGAGGCCTTGTTCACCGAGACCATGATGACCGCCTCGGGGTTGCCCGCTGCGATCGCGCCCGCTGCCTCGTCGACCTCCTCGGGCTTCGTCCTGTCGTAGGAGCCCGTGGCCACCGCCTTCAGGCCGAGCTTGTCCAGAGCCGATTCGGCGCCCGCCAGGCCGCTCTTGCCAAAGCCGTCGTTCTGGTACATCACGGCAAACCGGCGCACCCCGATGCTGTGCAGGTGCTCGACCATCTTGGCCGCCTCATCGGTGTAGCTTGCGCGAATGTGAAAGATGTTCGGATTCGGCGGTTCGCGCAGGTCGATCGCACCGGTGAAGGGAGCCAGCAAGGCGATCCGCGCGTCGCTCAGCACCTTGTTCTTCACGAGGTTCATGACATTGCCGGTGCCGATGAACCCGAACAGCGCAACCGGCTTCTCGTTCTGCAGCAACTCGCGCGTCACGCGAAGCGTCTCGTCCGGCTTGTAGCCATCGTCCTTCACCACCACGCGGATGCGGTGCCCGTTCACTCCCCCCTTGGCGTTCACTTGCGCGAAGTAGGCCTGGGCCCCGGCCACGTATTCGGCCCCGGTGGCGGCAATCACGCCGCTCAGCGGCACCGCCTGGCCGAGAACGATCTCGCTTGCGGCCCGGGCAGGCGCGCCCGAGGCCAGCATCGCCAGTGCCGCAGCCAGCGCACCGATTGAATTCAGGGTTCGACGTCGAAGAAGGCTTGCGGGCATCGCGTCAGATCAGGGTGAAGGGGCCGTGATCCTAGGGGGAACGGACACGCCCCCGCACTCAGGGGGGACCCGGGGCGTCGCGCGGGCACCAAGGTGTCGCCGAGGTGATGGCAGTCCTGCGCTCGTCGTGGAAGCGAGCGACGCCCTGCCCCCGTCCGCCGCCTCAAAAGAGTTCGCGCTGGCTGGAAGCAAGACGGCCGGCGGGGCGGATGAACCGCGAGACATCCAGCGCGGACCGGTCACGCCGGTCGAGGCCGAGGCGGGCGGACGCCTTCTGGAGACGCTGGCGCATCAGATCGGCCCAGACGCCCTGCCCGCTCATGCGCGAGCCGAAGCGGGCATCGTAGTCCTTGCCACCGCGCATCTCCCGCACGCGCGCCATCACCCGAGCGGCACGGTCGGGGAAGTGGGTGTCCAGCCATTGCTGGAACAGCGGGTTCACTTCCCAGGGCAGGCGCAGCACCACCGAGAAGGCACTCGTCGCTCCGGCAGCGGCGGCAGCCTCCAGCACCCGCTCCAGCTCGGGCTCGTTGATGAACGGGATCAGCGGCGAGACACTCACGCCGACCGGAATGCCGGCCCGGGCCAGGGCCTCGATGGTTTTCAGGCGACGCTGTGGCGAGGCCGCGCGCGGCTCCAGGATGCGTGACAGGGCCGGGTCGAGCGAGGTGACGGACACGTACGCGACCGCCATGCCGGCTTGCGCCATGGGAGCGATGAGGTCGATGTCGCGCTCGACGCCGGACGACTTGGTGATCACCGAGAACGGGTGCTGGCTGGCGCTGAGCACCTCGATGATGGCCCGCGTCAGGCCCAGCCGACGCTCGACCGGCTGGTAGGCATCGGTGGCCGAGCCGATGTTGATGACCTTGGGTTCGTAACGCGGGCGGGCCAGGGCCTCGCGCAACCGCTCGGCGGCATTGACCTTGGCCACGATGCGGGTCTCGAAGTCGAGGCCGGGCGACAGGTTCAGGTAGCTGTGGGTCGGCCGTGCGAAGCAGTAGATGCAGCCGTGCTCACAGCCTCGGTAGGGGTTGATGGAGAGGTCGAACGAGATGTCGGGCGAGTCGTTCGCGGTGATGATCGACTTGACGTGTTCCTCGATGACCTCGGTCGCCGGCGGAAGCCGCTCTTCAGCGGCCTCCTGGTCGAGGCTGCCCCAGCCGTCGTCGAAGGTCTCGTGCTGCAGGCGAGTGAAACGGTGCGGAAGGTCCCAAGCCGTGCCGCGTCCCTTGAGGGGCGGCGCGATGCGCACTTCGGCAACGGGGATCGGGTCGCCACAGCCGGCATCGTCCGGCGCACCGGTGGCGCCCGAGGGCTTCGGCATGAAAGGGGCTCGCATACTGTAATTATATACAGTACACCCAACCAACGGGAGCGTGGGGCCCTGCCCTGCACGCGACCACTTCGGGTTGCTGGAGCAACATGCGCGAAGGTGGAGGCCGAGACGCTCTTCACGGCCACGGGCGCCAGGTTCAGCCGTGTCGATCGGCTTCACCAAGCAGGCCGCACAGCCGCGACAGGTCCGTTCAGCCGCACCGACGCGCCGGCCAGCTTCATGTCGATGGGGGTCGGCGCTCTGCGCGCTCAGTACTCGTCGCCACCCGAGGCGTAGCCCGGGGCAAGGTTGTCGAACTTGGTCAGCGGCTTCAGGAAGGCGAGCTTGCAGGTGCCCACCGGGCCGTTACGCTGCTTGGCGATGATGATCTCGGCGACCCCGGGCTCCTTGCTCGTCTCGCGGTTGTAGTAGTCGTCGCGGTAGATGAACATGATCACGTCGGCGTCCTGCTCGATGGCGCCGGACTCGCGCAAGTCGCTCATCATGGGGCGCTTGTCGGTGCGGGTCTCGACGCTTCGGTTCAGCTGCGACAGCGCGATGACCGGGCACTTCAGTTCCTTCGCCAGCGACTTCAGGCCCCGCGAGATTTCGCCGATCACGGTGGCCCGGTTTTCCTCGTTGCCGCCGCTGCCGCTCATCAGCTGCAGGTAGTCGATGACGATCAGGCCGAGCTGACCGCATTGACGCGCCTGCCGACGTGCCCGGGCGCGCAGCTCGCTCGGGCTGAGGGCCGAACCTTCGTCGATGAACATGCTGACCTTGCCGAGCTTCTCGACCGCCTCGGACAGGCGGCCCCATTCGTCGTCGCGCAGCGCGCCGGTGCGCAGGTGGCCCTGGTCGATGCGGCCGAGCGAGCCGACCATCCGCAGCGCCAGCTGGGCGGCGCCCATTTCCATCGAGAACACCACGACCGGCAGGCCTTCGTTCACTGCGACGTACTCGCCGATGTTGAGCGCAAAGGCGGTCTTGCCCATGGACGGGCGCGCCGCGAGGATGATCAAGTCGCCCGGCTGGAGGCCCGAGGTCATGCGGTCGAGATCGTAGAAGCCGGTTCGCACGCCGGTCACGTCTTCCGCACCGTTCTCGTGAAGTTCATTCACCCGGTCGATCAGCTGCACCACCAACTGGTCCATGCTGAGGAAGCCCTCACGCGAGCGCGAGCCTTCTTCGCCGATCTTGAAGATCTTGCTTTCGGCCTCGTCCAGGATCTCCGAGACGTTGCGCCCCTGCGGGTTGAGTGCGGCGGTGGCGATCTCGTCGCTGGTGGCAACCAGCTTGCGCAGCACCGATCGTTCACGGACGATCTCGGCATAGCGTCGCAGGTTCGCCGCGCTCGGCACGCTCTGCGCCAGCGCATTGAGGTACACCAGGCCGCCGCATTCCTCGGCCTTGCCCTGCATCTGCAGGTGCTCGAACACGGTGATCACGTCCGCCGGCTTGCCGGCGTTCATCAGGCCGCCGAGCGCCCCGTAGATGAGCCGGTGTTCGGCGCGGTAGAAGTCGGTGTCCTTCAGCAGGTCGCCGGCACGGTCCCAGGCGCTGTTGTCGAGCAGCAGGCCCGCCAACACCGCCTGCTCCGCCTCGACGGAATGAGGTGGCACCCGCAGGCGGGCGACTTCATCATCATGGCCCGAAGCGCCGGGCGGTACGAAGGTGGTGGTGGTGAAGACTGCAGACATCGTCAAATCATACGGGCGGCCTGAGCGGCCGCCTGTGGGTAAGGCTGTGGACGAGCGGGGGGCATCCGGTGGAAATCCGCGAAGGCGGCGCCCAAACGGAAAAAGGGCCGGCAGTGCCGGCCCTTCTCGTTCGAGCGCTGAGTGTGATCAGTCGGTTTCGCCGACGACCACCACCTTCACCTCGACGACCACGTCGGTGTGCGGAGCCACCGTCACCAGGTGCTCGCCGACCGTCTTCAGCGGGCCGTTCGGCAGGCGAACCTGAGCCTTGGCGACCTTGAAGTCGATGCGGGTGAGCGCTTCGGCGATGTCCTGGTTCGTGACCGAACCGAACAGGCGACCGTCCACACCGGCCTTCTGGGTGATGTGAACGGTACGACCGCTCATCTTCTCGCCCAGGGCTTGTGCGGCGGCCAGCTTCTCGGCGGCGGCCTTCTCGAGTTCGGCGCGACGGGCCTCGAATTCCTTGATCGCGGTTTCCGTGGCACGACGTGCCTGGCGCGACGGGATCAGGAAGTTGCGGGCGTAGCCGTCCTTGACCTTGACGACATCGCCGAGGTTGCCGAGGTTGGCGACTTTTTCAAGCAGGATGATTTGCATGGGAAGTGCTCCTTCAGACCTTGTGCTGGTCGCTGTACGGCAGCAGGGCCAGGAAACGAGCACGCTTGATGCAGGTCGTCAGCTGACGCTGGAAGAACGCGCGCGTGCCAGTCAGGCGGGCCGGCGTGATCTTGCCGTTCTCGCCGATGAAGTCGCGCAGCGTGTCGATGTCCTTGTAGTCGATCTCTTCGACGCCGGTCACCGTGAAGCGGCAGAAGCGCTTGCGGCGGAAAAGCAGGGACTGTTGGTTGCGCTTGGGCTTGCGGTCCTTCGAGAACCGACCTTTACCACGTGGGGGGGCCATATTTCACCTCTTTGGAATATCTGATCCGGAACAATCTTCGAATTCGGTCACATGGAACACGATGCCTCGGCCGTTGCGCTGGTTGGTCAGGAACCCGGCAAAGTTGCCGGCCCGGCCGATCTCCAGGCGCTGGAGCCGCGTGGCGATGTCACCGATGCCCACCGCCCGGATCTCCATGGAGACCTTGCGGGGCTGGCCTGCTTCCGTGAGCTGCGATTCGTGCCGGAGGCTGAACTCGCAGACCGGAAGACCGGCCGGGGTGAACCGCCCTGCGCCTCGTTCGATCACCTCGGCCAACAGAACCAGCCGGTTCATGTGGCGTGGGCAGCCGTCGCCGCAGGCAGTGTGTTCGTCAGGCCGAAGCCTCTTGCGGCGCCTTGCGGGCGTCTTCGCGCTCGACCGACTTCATCATGACGGACGGGCCGGTCTCGGCCTTCGACTTCACGACGGTCAGGTGACGAAGCACGGCATCGTTGAAGCGGAAGCCGGTCTCGATTTCCTCGAGAACTTCCTTGCTGACTTCGATGTTGAGGCACAGGTAGTGCGCCTTCGCCAGCTTCTGGATCATGTAAGCCATCTGACGACGGCCCCAGTCCTCCACGCGGTGCACCTTGCCGCCGCCGGCGGTGACGATGCCCTTGTAGCGCTCCAGCATGGCCGGAACCTGTTCGCTCTGATCCGGATGGATGAGCAGGATGATTTCATAGTGACGCATTGGAACTCCTTCTGATTTCCGTAGCAGGAAGCCACCCCGAAGCGTCAGTCAGACGGGTGTGGCAAGGTAAGCCCGCGATTGTACTCCGAAAAAGGGGTTCGCCGGAAGATCATGCAGGGAGGCTGCCTGGCGCCCCGGGTGAGGTGCCTTCGCCGGGGGCGCGCAAGCGGTCGACCAGCGCCAGTCCCCGGGCATCCGGCGGCCCGGTGAGCAGGCTCGCGACGCCCATGACGGCGAACCCGAGCGGCACGCCGAAGACGCCGGCCGAGATCGGCTGAATGCCGAACCAGAGGGCCGGCTCGCTCTGGATGCCGAACACGCCGCGCAGCCAGGGCTCGTTGCGCACCATGTAGTACAGCGCCATGGCCAGGCCCGACGACATGCCGAGCACCGCGCCCCACTTGTTTGCGCGGCGCCAGAAGACCGCGAGCACCAGGGCCGGGAACAAGGCCGACGCCGCTACTGAAAACGCCGCCGACACGAGGAACACGATGTCAGTCGGCCGCTGCACCGCCACGCCGGCGGCAGCCAGGGCCACGAGCAACAGCAGCATCTTCGACAGCATGACGCGGCGTCGGGCGGGCGCGCCGGGATCGATCATGCGGTGATAGACGTCGTGGGACAGTGCGTTGGCGATGGTGAGCAGCAGCCCGTCGGCCGTCGACAAGGCGGCCGCCAGACCGCCGGCGGCCACCATGCCCGAGACGACGTAGGGCAGCCCGCCGATCTCCGGGGCCGCCAGCATGACGATGTCGGCGCCGATGCGGATCTCCGCCAACTGGAGCAGCCCGTCGAGGTTCACGTCGACGACCGAGAGCAAGGTCGGGTCGACCTTGGTCCAGTGGGCGATCCAGGCGGGCAGTCGATCGAACGAGGTGCCCACCAGGAAGGTGAACACCTCATGCTTCACCATCACCGCCAGCGCCGGAGCAGAAAGGTAGAGCAGCAGGATGAAGACAAGTGACCAGGTGATCGACTGCCGCGTCTGTGCCACGGATGGCGTGGTGTAGCAGCGCATGAGCACGTGGGGAAGCGCGGCCGTGCCCACCATGAGGCAGAACACGAGGGCGAGGAAGTTGTTGCGCGAGTCCTCGAAGGCCGATTGCTCGGCGGGGCTGCCGCCCGGGTCGCCCGCGAACGGGACGGCATGCGGCGGCATGCCGCCGAGCGGTCGCGCTCGCGACTCCTCGTTGGCCATGGCCTGGCTCCACTGCTGTCGAGCCGCCGCTTCGTCGCCGGGCAAGGCGGCCAGGCTGCGCTCGGCCGCCTGACGCTCGCTCAGGGGCGACTGGGCAATGCGCAGGGCGTCCACCCGTTGTCGGGCCAGGTCGTGCTCCCGCGAGAGCGCCGCGGGGACGTCAGCCAGGCGGGC
This sequence comes from Rhizobacter sp. LjRoot28, assembly GCF_964253025.1. NCBI lineage: Bacteria > Pseudomonadati > Pseudomonadota > Betaproteobacteria > Burkholderiales > Sphaerotilaceae > Rhizobacter > Rhizobacter sp. LjRoot28. Next base: position 1,646,060 of record NZ_CAXUQC020000001.1, on the reverse strand, counting down.
TCGCTGCTCGTCGGCGCGAGCCTGGAACAGCGCCCTCACCTCCAGCTCCTTCGGGTCGCGCGCCAGTTCCCGCTCGCGCTCGCTCAGCTGCTGCAGCTGCGGCCCGTACATCACTTGCGGCACCGGGTCGCCCGTCTGCTTGACGGACAGCCACACCACGGGCACGAGGTAGGCCATGATGAGCACGATGTACTGGGCCACCTGCGTCCAGGTGACCGCGCGCATGCCCCCGAGGAACGAGCAGACCAGCACGCCGCCGAGCCCGAGGAAGATGCCGATCTCGAAGGTGACGCCGGTCAACCGGGTGGTGATGAGCCCGACGCCATAGATCTGGGCCACCACGTAGAGGAACGAGCACATGACGGCAGCCACCACGGCGACGCCACGTGCCAGGTGACCGCCATAGCGCTCGCCGAGGAAGTCGGGGATGGTGTAACCACCGAACTTGCGCAGGTAGGGCGCAAGCAGCAGCGCGACGAGGCAGTACCCGCCCGTCCAGCCGAGGATGAAGGCGAGCCCCGCATACCCTTGCAGGTACACCGTGCCGGCCAGGCTGATGAAGGAAGCCGCAGACATCCAGTCGGCCGCCGTCGCCATGCCGTTGTAGAACGCCGGCACGCGACGGCCCGCGACGAAGTACTCCTCGGCATCGGTGGTGCGGCACAGCATGCCGATCCCGGCGTAGAGCACCACCGTGGCCAGGAGGAAGATGAGGCCGATCCACCGTTTAGCGAGGCCCATCTGCTCCAGCATGACCATCCCGGCGATGAAGGCCAGCAGGCCCACGGCATAGGCCGCATAGATGCGGTTGAGCTGCTGCGTGAAACTGCGTGCCCCCGGCTCGGGAAAGAAGCGGAACACGTCAGTCGACCCGTGACGAAGGCAGTGCGCCTGCGGCGTCGATCCGGTTCATCACCCAGGCGTAGAGGCCGATCAGGATCACGAAGACGATCAGCGCGCCCTGTGCCGCCACCCAGTAGCTGAACGGCCAGCCGAAGAACATGAAGCCGAGGTCCCGCGCGAAGAAGGTGACCCCGAAGGTCACCGCGAACCAGACCGCGAGCAGCGCCAGGGTGAAGGCGCGGACGAAGCGCCAGTGGCTCAGGTCAGACGCTGATGAGGAATGCACGGCGAGGCTCCGGACCGAAGCCGGCATTGTTGGCGCCCTGCGTGACAGTGTCGATACCGGAGAACCCGCCCCGCCCTGCCCCGCTCCCGTTCAGCCGCTATGCACAGCCGCCCTGGGGGCGGCACAGCGCCACCTTCCACGCCAGTGCCCCGGCCCAGATGGCCGCCAGCAGCGCGGCCACGATGAACACCCGCCAACCGGCAGGCAGTCGAGCCGGTGGCAAGCACGCGGCCACCTTGCGCAGCGGCAGGGTGGTCGCGTGAAGCAGGGCATGAAAGGGATTTGCCGCGCGCCGCGGTCCGAGCAGCCGGCCGAGACACCACTCGCCGAGGGCGGCGAGGATCGCGATCTCGGCAAGCAGCTTGATCGACCGGGCCAGCAGCAGCGCGGCGTCCTCCACCTCGAGGTCAGCCCTTGGCGAGGCGCTGCCAGGTCTCCACGACCGTGTCGGGGTTCAGCGAGATGGACACGATGCCTTCGGCCGCCAGCCAGTCGGCGAAGTCCGGGTGGTCGCTGGGCCCCTGGCCGCAGATGCCCACGTACTTGCCGACGGCGCGGCAGGCCGCGATGGCACGCGAGATCAGCGCCTTGACGGCCGGGTCGCGCTCGTCGAAGTCGCGCGACAGGATCTCGAGGCCGGAGTCGCGGTCCACGCCCAGGGTGAGCTGCGTCAGGTCGTTCGAGCCGATCGACATGCCGTCGAAGTACTCGAGGAACTGTTCGGCCAGCACGGCGTTGCTCGGGACCTCGCACATCATGATGAGCCGCAGGTCGTCCTGGCCGCGCTTGAGACCGCGCTCGGCAAGCATCTCGGTGACCCGCTGGGCCTGGCCGAGGGTGCGCACGAACGGCACCATGATCTCGACGTTGGTGAGGCCCATCTCGCCCCGCACGCGCTTGAGCGCCTCGCACTCCATCGCGAACGCTTCGCCGAAGGCCTCGCTCACGTAGCGCGCGGCACCCCGGAAGCCGATCATCGGGTTCTCTTCCTCGGGCTCGTAGCGCGAGCCGCCGATGAGCTTGCGGTACTCGTTGCTCTTGAAGTCGCTCAGGCGCACGATCACCGGCTTCGGCCAGAAGGCAGCACCGATGGTGGCGATGCCCTCGACCAGCTTGTCGACGTAGAACGCGCGCGGCGACGCATGGCCCCGCGCCACCGACTCGACGGCCTTCTTCAGGTCGGCATCGACGTTCGGGTAGTCGAGGATGGCCTTCGGGTGCACGCCGATGTTGTTGTTGATGATGAACTCGAGGCGCGCCAGGCCCACACCGCTGTTGGGCATCTGGGCGAAGTCGAAGGCGAGCTGCGGGTTGCCCACGTTCATCATGATCTTGATCGGGCAGTACGGCAGTTCGCCGCGCTGCACGTCGGAGATGTCGGTCTCGAGCAGGCCGTCGTAGATGTAGCCGGTGTCACCCTCGGAGCAGGCGACGGTCACGAGCGCGCCGTCCTTCAGCACGTCGGTGGCGTTCTCGCAGCCGACCACGGCCGGAATGCCGAGTTCGCGCGCGATGATGGCCGCGTGGCAGGTGCGCCCGCCGCGGTTGGTGACGATGGCCGCGGCACGCTTCATCACCGGCTCCCAGTTGGGGTCGGTCATGTCGGTCACGAGCACGTCACCGGGTTGCACGGTGTCCATCTCGGCCAGGCTGTGCACGATGCGGACCGGGCCGGTGCCGATCTTCTGGCCGATCGCGCGGCCCTCGACGAGCACGGTGCCCGTGCCCTTGAGCTTGTAGCGCTGCTCCACCTTGCCGGCGGACTGGCTCTTCACCGTCTCCGGGCGGGCCTGCAGGATGTACAGCTGGCCGTCGGTGCCGTCCTTGCCCCACTCGATGTCCATCGGGCGGCCGTAGTGCTGCTCGATGATGAGGGCGTACTTGGCGAGTTCGGTGACGTCGGCATCGCTCAGCGAGTAGCGGTTGCGCTGCTCGGTGGCGGTGTCCACCGTCTTGACGAGGCGGCCGGACTGGGCCTTCTCCTCCGGCGTGGCGAACTCCATCTTGATCAGCTTGGAGCCGAGGTTGCGGCGGATGACGGCAGACTTGCCGTTCTTCAACGAAGGCTTGTGGACGTAGAACTCGTCCGGGTTCACCGCGCCCTGCACCACCGTCTCGCCCAGGCCGTAGCTGGACGTGATGAACACCACGTCCTTGAAGCCGCTCTCGGTGTCGATGGTGAACATGACGCCCGCCGCGCCCAGGTCGGAGCGCACCATGCGCTGCACGCCGGCCGACAGGGCCACGTCGCTGTGGGCGAAGCCCTTGTGGACGCGGTAGCTGATGGCACGGTCGTTGTAGAGGCTGGCGAACACCTCCTTCATCTTGTGCAGCACGTCTTCGATGCCGACGACGTTGAGGAAGGTCTCCTGCTGGCCGGCGAAGCTGGCGTCGGGCAGGTCTTCCGCGGTGGCGGACGAGCGCACGGCGAATGACGCGCCCGGGTTGCCGGCGGTCAGCTTGGCGAACTCGGCCGTGATGGCGGCTTCAAGGTCGGCCGGGAACGGCGTTTCCTCGATCCAGCGGCGGATCTCGCCGCCGGCTTCAGCCAGGGCGCGCACGTCTTCGGTGTTGAGCGTGGACAGGCGTTTGCTGATGCGCTCGGCCAGGCCGTTGTGGGCCAGGAACTGGCGGAAGGCGTGTGCGGTGGTCGCGAAGCCGCCGGGCACGCGCACCCCGGTGGCGGCCAGTTGGCTGATCATTTCGCCCAATGAGGCGTTCTTGCCGCCAACCGACTCGACGTCGGTCATTCTCAGGTGTTCAAACGGTACGACCAGGGCGGTCGCCAGGTTTGGGGTTGACATGGGAAAGCTCCGTGATGATGAAAAACCGGTGTGTTCCCAGGGCCCCGCGAACCCGAGCAAAGCTCAGAGGGCTCAAGCGTGTGGCGCACGGTCAGGCGCTTTGGATGAATTGGAGTTGGCACGGACCGTTGCATATGGGGGAAGACTTGGGGCGATTCTACGGGCTTTTGCCTATGATGTCGGACACTCAGCCGCTGCCCCGCCCATGCTCAATCGCACCGTCTATTTCATCTCCGATGGCACCGGCATCACCGCCGAGACCTTCGGCAACTCGATCCTCGCGCAGTTCGCCATCAAGCCACGGCACGTGCGACGCCCCTTCATCGACACCGTCGACAAGGTGCATCAGGTGGTGCGCGAGATCAACCACACCACCGAGCTCGAGGGCCGGCGCTCCATCGTCTTCGTGACCCTGGTCGACTCCGAGATCCTGGCCGTGCTCAAGTCCCAGTGCAAGGGCATGGTGCTGGACATGTTCAACACCTTCATCGAGCCGCTGGAGACCGAGTTCGGCATCACGTCGAACCACCGCGTGGGCCGCTTCTCCGACATCTCCAAGAGCCAGGAGTACACCGACCGCATCGAGGCGATCAACTTCTCGCTCGCCCACGACGATGGCCAGTCGGCCAAGAACCTCGAGCAGGCCGACGTCATCCTGGTCGGCGTGAGCCGCAGCGGCAAGACGCCCACCTCCCTGTACCTGGCCATGCAGCACGGCATCAAGGCGGCGAACTACCCGCTCATCCCCGAGGACTTCGAGCGCCAGGCCATTCCATCGAGCCTCGCGCCGCACAAGGGCAAGTGCTTCGGCCTCACCATCGCGCCCGAGCGGCTGAGCGAGATCCGCAACGAGCGGCGGCCCCACAGCAAGTACGCGAGCCTCGAGAACTGCCGTCACGAGGTGGCCGAGGCCGAGGCGATGATGCGGCGCGAGGGCATCTCCTGGCTGTCGTCGACACACAAGTCGATCGAGGAAATCGCCACCACCATCCTGCGCGACATCCGGCCTGATCGCTTGATGTACTGAAGCCCTTCGCCCCGCACGCCGCAGCCGCAGCCCCAGCCGGCGCACCGGGCCGGCTCAGCTGCGCTGCCGGGCCGACTCGTACAGGCAGACCGCGGCCGCGGCGGCCACGTTGAGCGACTCCTCGCCGCCCGGCTGCGGAATGCGCAACGCGAGCGAACAGCGCGCCATCAACGGTGCCGAGACGCCCTGCCCCTCATGGCCCATCACCCAGGCACAGGGCCAGGGCAGATCCACCTCGTGCAGCGCGGCCTCGGCATGCGAGCTGGTCGCCACGAGCGGCAAGGCCAGCGCGTCCAGGGCGTCCACCTCGCAGGCCTCGGCGAGATGCAGGCCGAAATGGGCGCCCATGCCGGCACGCAGCACCTTCGGCGACCAGAGTGCGGCCGTGCCCTTGAGCGCGACCACCTGGGTGAATCCGAACGCGGCGGCACTGCGCAGGATGGCGCCGACGTTGCCTGCATCCTGGAGGCGGTCGAGCACCACGGTGGGCAAGCCCGGACGGGGCGCCAGCGCGCCCGTCCAGGGAACGGCGAAGGCGATCGGCGCGGGCGATTCAAGGGTGCTGAGGCCGGCCATCAACGCATCCGGCACGATGGCCACGGTGTCGGCACCCTGTGCCAAGGCGGCGAGCCGGGCGTCTTGCCAGCCGCTTTCGGTGATGACCGCCTGGGGTGCATGGACGCCTCGCTGGAGAAAGGCCGAGACGAGATGATCGCCCTCGATCCACACTTCCCCCAGCTTGCGATAGGCGCCCGGATCTCCGGCCAGCTTGCGAAGGCGAACCAGCAACGGATTGTCGCGTGAGGTGATGGCGCGCGCTGTGCTCACGGGGCGTGCAATTCAGTGGATGGGGTGACGATGGCCGAGCCCGGCGGCAATGCGGCCGGCACCACGACCGCCGACGCCCCCGTTGCCGGGGACAGCAGGGACTGCAGGTCCGGCGTGAGCGACATCACCTCGCGGACCGGCGCGAACGAGCGTCGGTGGTGCAAGCAGGCGCCGTGTCGGCGCAGCGCCTCGAGGTGCTCCGGCGTCGGATAGCCCTTGTGGCCATCGAAGCCGTACTCCGGGTGCGCCTCGTGAAGGGTGGCGAGGAGGCGGTCGCGGTGGACCTTGGCCAGGATGGAGGCCGCCGAGATGGCCTGCACCGTGGCGTCGCCCTGCACGATCGCCTCGGCCGGCACCTTCAGGCGCGGCAACCGGTTGCCGTCGACAAGGACCTTGGCCGGCTTCAACCGCAGACCCTCCACCGCGCGCTTCATCGCCAGCATCGTGGCCTGCAGGATGTTGAGCGCGTCGATCTCCTCCACGGAGGCCTGGGCGATGCAGGTGCACAGGGCCTTGGCACGGATCTCGTCGAAGAGGCGCTCGCGTGTTCGGGCGGTCAGCTTCTTGGAGTCGTCCAGCCCTTCGATGGGATTGAGCTCGTCCAGGATGACGGCGGCGGCCACGACGGGGCCGGCGAGCGGCCCCCGGCCGGCCTCGTCCACACCGGCCAGCAGGCCGATCACGTCGAAGTGCAGGCCGAGCTGCTCAGGCCGCGAGGACTTTTTCGATGGCATCGGTCGCGGCCTGCGCGGTGTTGCAGCGCAGCTGGCGATGCAAGGCGTCGAAGCGGTCGACCAGCTTCGCGCCTGCATCAGGGTTGTCGATCCAGGCGAAGGCGGCCCGCGCCAGCGCCTCGGGGCGGCCTTCGTCCTGGAGCAACTCGGGGACGACGAAGTCGGACAGCAGGATGTTCGGCAGGCCCACCCACGGCTGGTACTTCTGCCGCTTCATGCGCTGCCACTCCAGCCAGTTCATGTTGTACGTGATGACCATCGGCCGCTTGAAGAGCGCCGCCTCCAGGGTGGCCGTGCCGCTGCCGATGAGGGTCACATCGCAGGCAGCCAGCGCCTCATGCGAGCGCCCGTCGAGCAGCACGACCCCGGCCGCGGCGGCCTCTCGGGCCACCATGGGTTCGATCATGGCCCGCAGGCCCGGTGCCATCGGCAGCACGAAGCGCAATCCGGGGCGCTCGCGCGCCATCAGGGCGGCCGCGGCCAGCAACCGGGGCGCGATGTACTTCACCTCGCTGCGGCGGCTGCCGGGAAGGAGCGCCACCACGGTGGCATCAGGGGGCAGGCCGAGCGCCTGGCGGCTCGCCGCGCGGGGCACCTCGAGCGGAATGGCATCTGCCAGCGGGTGGCCCACGTAGCTGGCGGCGATGCCGTGCTTGGCGTAGAGCGCCGGCTCGAACGGAAAGAGGCACAGCATGTGGTCCACCGCCTGCCCGATCTTGAGGATGCGCTCGCCGCGCCAGGCCCACACCGAGGGGCTGACGAAGTGGATGGACTTGATGCCCTGCGACTTGAGCCGCATCTCGAGGCCGAGATTGAAATCCGGTGCGTCGATGCCGATGAAGACGTCAGGCCGATCCTCGATGAGGCGGTCGCCCAGTGCATTGCGGATGCCGACCAGTTCGCGGTAATGGCGAAGCACCTCGAGGTAGCCGCGCACCGCCAGCTTGTCACTGGGCCACCAGGCGTCGAACCCAAGCGCAGCCATGCGCGGGCCGCCGATGCCCTGCGAACTCATGCCGGGCCATCGCTGCTTCAGGCCGCCGAGCAGAAGGCTTGCCAGCAGGTCACCGGACGCCTCGCCCGCGACCATCGCGAAACGCGGTGTGGAGGAAACCATGCCGGCCTTCAGCGGACGATGCCGCGGGTGGATTCGGCGAGGAAGCGGGACATCATGCCGACATCGCCGTCGGCCTCGGGCACCGTGCCGGCGAGGCCCTCGATGGCGGTACAGGCGGCGGCGAAGGTCAGGCCCTCGCGGTACAGCAGCTTGTGCATCTGCTTGACCACCGCCACGCGTTCGGGCGTGAACCCGCGCCGGCGCAGGCCCTCGCTGTTGAGACCGCGCACCTCGGCCGGGGCACCGGAGGTGATCATGAAGGGTGGCACGTCCTGCGAGATGGCCGAGCCCATGCCGGTCATCACGTAGGAGCCCACCTTGCAGAACTGGTGGATGTGCGTCAGGCCGCCGAGCGTGACCCAGTCGCTGATCTGCACGTGCCCGGCCAGCTGCGTGCTGTTCGAGATGGTGATGTGGCTGCCGAGCTGGCAGTCGTGCGCCAGGTGCACGTAAGCCATGATCCAGTTGTCATTGCCGAGCCGCGTCACGCCGCCATCCTGGACCGTGCCGAGGTTGAAGGTGACGAACTCGCGGATCAGGTTGCGGTCGCCGATGATCAGCTGCGTCGGCTCGCCGCCGTATTTCTTGTCCTGCGGGGCGGCCCCGAGCGAGGCGAACTGGAAGATGCGGTTGTCGCGGCCGATCGTCGTGTGGCCCTGGATGACCACATGCGGGCCGACGACCGTTCCCTCGTCGATGCGCACGTCGGCGCCGATGACGCTGTAGGGGCCGACCGTCACCGACTCGCCCAGCTGGGCACCCGGCTCGATGATCGCGGTGGGATGGATCGTTGCCACGTGCAGCCTCCTTGGTTCAGCTGACCTTGCGCATGGTGCACATCAGGCTGGCTTCCACGGCCGTCTCGCCGTCCACCGACGCGCGGCCCAGGAACTTGAAGATGCCCGCCTTCTGGCGCTCGATCTCGACGTCGAGGATCAGCTGGTCGCCCGGTTGCACCGGGCGCTTGAAACGCGCGCCATCGATGCCGGCGAAATAGAAGACGGAGTTGTCGTCAGGCGTGACGTTCAGCGTGAGGAAGGACAACAGCCCCGCCGCTTGGGCGAGTGCCTCGATCATGAGCACGCCGGGCATGACCGGGCGCGAGGGGAAATGGCCCGAGAAATAGGGCTCGTTGACGCTGACGTTCTTCAGCGCCTTGATGCTCTTGCCCTCGACGACGCTCAGCACCCGGTCGACCAGCAGGATCGGATAGCGGTGCGGGAGAAGCTTGAGGATCTGGTAGATGTCGATGGGGGCGTTGTCGCTCATGATGAACCGGTTTTCTTTTCGAGGGCACGCACGCGTTCCCGAAGGGCGTGCAGGTTGCGCAGTGTGGCTGCGTTCTTCTCCCAGGCCGCATTGTCGTCGATGGGGAACAGGCCGGTGTACACCCCCGGCTTGGAAATGGAGCGGGTGACGGCGGTACAGCTGGAGATGTGCACGCCGTCGGCCAGCGTCAGGTGCCCGATGATCATGGCCGCGCCGCCGATGGTGCAATGACGGCCGATGGTGGTGCTGCCCGCCACCGCCGCACACCCCGCCATGGCGGTGAAGGCGCCGATGCGCACGTTGTGGGCGATCTGGATGAGGTTGTCGAGCTTGACGCCCTCCTCGATCACGGTGTCGTCGAGGGCACCCCGGTCGATGCAGGTGTTGGCGCCGATCTCGACATCGTCGCCGATGCGCACGCCGCCCAGCTGCTCGATCTTCTCCCACTGCCCCTGGTGCGGCGCGAACCCGAAACCGTCCGCGCCGATCACGACGCCGGAATGCACGAGCCCGCGAGCGCCGATGTGGCAACCGTGCGAGAAGGTGACACGCGGCGCGAAGCGGGTGTCCCGGCCGACGGAAGCGCCCCGGCCGACGAAGCCGTGGGCACCGATCTGGGCGCCCTCTTCCACCACGGCATCGGCCTCCACGACCACGAAGGGCCCGATGCTGGCGCTGGCCGCCACCCGGGCGGCCGGATCAATGAAGGCTGTGGGATGCACACCTGGCGCAACAGGCGGACGCGTGCGGGCCGCCCACCACTGGGTCAGGCGAGCGAAGGCCAGGTACGGATCGGGCGTGACGAGTGCCGCGCCGCGGGCGGCCGCCGGCTCACGCAGGGCGGGGGCCACGATGACGCAGCCCGCCGCGGTCGTGGCCAGCTGCGATTGGTACCGCGGGTTCGACAGGAAGGAGATGGTGTGGCTGTCGGCGCTGTCCAGCGGGCCGATGCGGCGGATGGCGAGGCCGGCGTCACCGACCAGTTCGCCGCCCAGGAACGCGGCGATCTCGCCCAGGGTGGTGTCCACCACCCCTCACTTGCCGCCGGAGGCGTTCAGGGAGTCGATCACCTTCTTGGTGATGTCGACCTTGGGGCTGGCGTAGACGACTTCCTGCAGCACGAAGTCATAGCCTTCGGCTTCGGCGATGCGGCGGATGGACCGTTGAGCGGCCTCGACGACCGTCTGCAGTTCCTCGTTCTTGCGCTGGTTCAGGTCTTCCGAGTACTCGCGGCGCTTGCGCTGCAGGTCCTTCTCCTGGTCGAGGATCAGGCGCTGGCGTGCCGTCTTCTCACTCTCGACAAGGGTGGCCTGTTCGCGCTCGTAGCGATCGACCGCCTCCTTCAGCTTGCGGCCGCTGTCGACGAGTTCCTTGTCACGCTTGCTGAACTCGGCCTGCAGCTTGTTCTGCGCGGCCTTGGCCGGCAGGGAGTCACGCAGGATGGCGTCGCTGTTGACATAGCCGATCTTGACCGCAACGGTCGCCGGCTGGGTTTGCGCGACCGCTGCCGTGGCCGAACCCAGGCCGGCTGCGAGCAGAAGGCATGTCGTCAGAGCACTTTTCATCAGAACGCGGTCCCGATCTGAAATTGGAATGGGCTGATTCTATCGTTTGACTTGGAACGGATGGGTCGGCCATAGCTCAGCTTGAGCGGCCCGATGGGCGACACCCAGCTCAGGCCGAGACCTGCAGAGGCTCGCAGGCTGTCGGCCTGGATCTTCTCGTTCTCGCCCCACACGTTGCCCACGTCGGTGTAGGCGAACAGGCGCAGCGTGCGGTCGTTGCCGGTACCCGGCACCGGCAGGTACAGCTCGCCGTTCAGGTTGAAGCGCTTGGAGCCGCCCAGGTAGGCACCGCCCCAGTCCACCGGACCAAGCGAGCCCTGGTCGAACGCGCGCACGGTGCCGAGGCCACCACCATAGAAGTTCTTGAAGATCGGGAACGGGCGGCCGTTGAGGCCCTTGCCCCAGCCCACCTCCGCGTTGATGGCGAAGGTGTACTGCTTCGTGATCGGCCAGTACTGCTGGAACTGGGCGTTGGTGCGCACGTAGCGGGTGTCGCCGCCCACGCCCCAGTCGATGTTGATGCGCTTGTACTGGCCCTCGTTCGGGACGAGCACGCTGTCGCGGCCGTCGCGGGTCCAGCCGAGGGTGAGCGGCAACGAGGTGCTCTTCTCACCGAACTCGTTGCGATAGCGCCGGTACTGCCAGGGCAGGCCGAAGTCGCCGCGAATTTCAGTCTGCTCGATGCCGATGCCGAAGTACACCGTGTCGTACTCGGTGAACGGCACGCCGAAGCGAACGGAGGCGCCCGGCGTCACGAGCTTGTAGTCCTCGCCCTGGCTGTTGAGCGGACGGCTCGTGCGATAGAAGATGTCGAAGGAGCGCGAGATGCCGTCGATGGTGAAGTACGGATCGGATGCGCTCAGCACCAGGTTGCGGTTCGACTTGCTGGTGTTGACCTCGATGCCGAGGTAGGTTCCCGAGCCAAAGACGTTGTCCTGCTTGATGGAGCCGCTGAGCGAGAACTTGTCGGCGCTCGAGAAACCGGCGCCCAGCATCAGGTTGCCGGTGGGCTTCTCGACCACGTTCATGTTCAGGTCGACCTGGTCGTTGGTGCCCGGCACTTCGGTGGTCTCGACGTTCACGTCCTTGAAGTAGCCCAGGCGATCGACCCGATCGCGCGACAGCTTGATGCGGCGGCCGTCGTACCAGGAAGCCTCGAACTGGCGGAACTCACGGCGCACCACTTCGTCACGCGTGCGGCTATTGCCCGACACGTTGAAGCGGCGCACGTACACGCGGCGTGCCGGCTCGGCGAACAGGGTGATGCCGACCTGGCCCTTCTCGCGGTCGATCTCCGGGCGCGCCTCGATGCGTGCGAAGGCATAGCCGAAGTTGCCGAAGCGCTCGGTGAAGGCCTTGGTGGTCTCGGCCACTTCCTCGGCACGATAGGGCTCGCCCGGGCGGATCTTCACGAGGGACTGGAACTCCTCTTCCTTGCCGAGGTACTCGCCATCGAGCTTGACGCCGGTGACGGTGTAGCGCTGGCCTTCCTTCACGTTGATCGTGATGGTGATGTCCTGCTTGTCCGGCGAGATGGCGACCTGGGTCGACTCCACCGCGAACTCGAGGTAGCCGCGGTTCAGGTAGTACGAGCGCAGCGTCTCGAGGTCGGCGGTCAGCTTGGAGCGCGAGTAGCGGTCGGCCTTGGTGTACCAGTTGAGCCAGCCGCCGTCGTTCAGGTCGAGCAGGCCCTTGAGCGTGCTTTCGGAGAAGACGCTGTTGCCGGTGATGCGGATTTCCTTGATCTTGGCGGCGCCACCCTCGGTCACGGTGAAGGTGACGTTGACACGGTTGCGTTCCTGCGGCGTGACGGTGGTCACCACCTCCGCGCCGTACAGGCTGCGCGTGAGGTACTGGCGCTTCAACTCCTGCTCGGCGCGGTCGGCCAGCGCCTTGTCGAACGGCATGCCTTCGGAGATGCCGAAGTCCTTGAGGGACTTGGTGAGGCCTTCCTTGTCGAATTCCTTCAGGCCGACGAAATCGATGTTGGCAATGACCGAGCGTTCGTCGACCACGACCACGATCACGTCGCCGTCCACCTCGATGCGCACGTCCTTGAACAGGCCGGTGGCGAAGAGCGCGCGCAGCGCTGCGGCGCCCTTGGCGTCGTTGTAGGTGTCACCCACCCGGAACGGCAGCGCGGCGAAGACCGTGCCGGCGTCCGTGCGCTGCAGGCCCTCGACGCGGATGTCCTTGAGTACGAAGGGCTCGACGGCATGGGCCGGCATCGCCTGAAGTGCGGCCACCACGGCCAGCGACACCAAGGAGGGACGGACAAGGCTCGGGCAGGACACAGTGAAGGCGGGGGGAGTTCGCATGCGGAGAGTCAGTGCAGGCCCAGGTAGCGGGCCACATCGTTGTAGAAAGCGAGCGACATCATCAGGATCATGATGGCGAGGCCGCCGCGCGTCAGCCGATCGAGCCACACGTCGGAAGGGGGGCGCCCAGTCACTGCTTCGAAAAGATAATACATCAGGTGTCCGCCATCGAGCATCGGCAGCGGCAGGAGGTTGAGCACACCCAGGCTGACGCTCACCACGGCGAGGAAGCCGAGGTAGTACGACAGACCGAGCCGTGCCGACTGGCCGGCGTAGTCCGCGATGGTGAGCGGCCCGCTGAGATTCTTGAGGGAGGCCTCGCCGATCAGCATGCGACCGAGCATCTTCAACGTGAGGGTCGACATGCTCCAGGTGCGCTCCACCGCCTGCCCGAGGCCATCGAGAAATCCGTAGCGCACGGTCGTGATCCGGGGGCCTTCGCCCAGGCCGGCCTGGATGCGGCCGATGCGCTGCTCGCCCTCCCCGACCGGCTTGGGCGTGACGGTGAGTTCGAGCGCCTGGCCACCGCGTTCGACACGCCAGGCCATCGGCGTCTCACGGGTATTGGCGCGGATCAGCGAAAGCAGGTGCGCTGCATCGAAGACCGGCTGGCCATCCACCGAGAGCACCCGGTCGCCCTGCTGCAGCCCGGCATCCTGCCCCGGCCCGGCGCCAAGCTTGCCGAGCACGGCGTCACCCATGGACAAGGACACGCCGATGCGGCGCATCAGTCCGGCATCGACCTCGCGCGAGCCCAGGGTGTCGAGGTCGAGCACCACGGTGCGGCGGGCACTGCCGCGGGCGTCGCTCACCGTCAGGTGGAGGCGCTCGCCGTGCAGCACGGCCTGGGTGATGGCCCAGCGCAGGTCGGACATGGCGCGAACGTCATTCCACTGCATGCCGTCCGGCGAGGTGGACTGGACCCAGTCCCCGGCACGGAGCCCGGCCTGCTGAGCCAGACTGGCGTCGGGCGGCGTGCCGAGGCGAGCCTCGGGCTCGTCGACGCCGATCCAGCTGGACGCGGCGTACAGCAGCACCGCGAGGGTCAGGTTGGCCAGCGGGCCCGCCGCCACGATGGCCGTGCGTTGCCACAGGGGCTTGTAACGGAACGCCGCCTTGTGCTGGGACGGCGGCACGTGCTCGGGCCCGTGGCCCAGCATGCGCACATAGCCGCCGAGCGGGAAAGCGGAAAGCACGAACTCGGTGCTGTCGGGGGTGCGCTGGTGGCGCCACAGGACCGGGCCGAAGCCGAAGGAGAAGCGCTCGACCTTGACGCCGCAGGCCAGCGCCACCCGGTAGTGGCCGTACTCGTGGATGACGATCAGGATGCCGAGCGTCAGGACGAAGGCCAGCACGGTGACGATCATGGGCTCAGCTTCTCCACGATGGCGGACGCGGCGCGGCGGGCCTCGGCGTCGAGCGCCAACAGACCTTCGACGCTGCGGCAGGCATCGGCATGGGGCGTGACGGCGTCGAGGCAGCGGGCATTCACGTTGTGAATCCCGTCGAAGCGGATGGTTCCCGCCAGGAAGGCCGCAACCGCCACTTCATTGGCGGCGTTCAGGATGGCCGTGCTGCCCTCGGGGCCGCGCAAGGTCTGCCATGCGAGCTGCAGGCCGGGGTAGCGCTCGGCGTCGGCCGGCCGGAAGGTGAGCGCGGAGAGCGTCGTGAAGTCGAGCATCGACGCGCCCGATTCGATGCGCTCGGGAAAGGACAGCCCGTAGGCGATGGGCACGCGCATGTCCGGCGTGCCCAGCTGCGCGAGCACCGAATTGTCGCGGCAGACCACCATCGAATGGATGATGCTCTGGGGGTGCACCACGACGCGGATCTGGTCGGGTGACAGGTTGAAGAGCCAGCGGGCCTCGATCACCTCGAGCGCCTTGTTCATCATGGTGGCCGAGTCGACCGAGATCTTGCGGCCCATCACCCAGTTCGGGTGGGCGCAGGCCTCGTCGGGGGTGACGGCGGCGAGCGTGGACGGGTCGCGGTCGCGGAACGGTCCGCCGCTGGCCGTGAGCACGATGTGGTCGATGCGCTGCGCCCAGGTGCTGCGGTCCTCCGGCAGGCACTGGAAGATGGCCGAGTGCTCGCTGTCGATGGGCAGCAGCGTGGCGCCGCCCTCGCGGACCGCATCCATGAAGAGCGCGCCACCCACCACGATGGCTTCCTTGTTGGCCAGCAGCAGGCGCTTGCCGGCGCGCGCGGCAGCGAGGCAGGGCTCGAGGCCGGCCGCGCCCACGATAGCCGCCATGACCACGTCGACATCCGCGTGCGAGGCGACCTCCGACAGTGCGGCCGGGCCCTGCAGCACTTCGGTGCGACTGCCGGCCGACCGGAGCGCATCCTGCAGCGTCTTGGCGCCCGCGGCATCGGGCAGCACGGCGAAGCGCGGCTTCCACTGCAGGCACTGCGCCAGCAATTCCGTGACCCGGCCGTAGGCGGACAGGGCCACGACCTCATAGCGATCAGGGTGCCGGGACAGCACGTCGAGCGTGCTGGTGCCGATGCTGCCGGTGGCACCGAGAACACAGACCCGCTGTCGGGCCGAAGGTGACATGGACATGGAGCAGACCCGGAAGTGACCGCAGCGCCGACGCGCGCTGCCGTCGAATCAGATGGAGATGAGCGCCATCGCGATCGGGAAGACGGGCAGCAGGGCGTCGATCCGGTCGAGCACGCCGCCGTGGCCGGGCAGCAGCTGACTGCTGTCCTTGGCGCCCGCCGCCCGCTTGACGAGCGACTCGACGAGGTCGCCGATGACGCTCATGGCGCTGAGGAACACCAAGGCAATGATGAGCCCCAGTGCATCGAAACGCTGCCAGAGCAGCGTGAACAGGCTGGGCGATCCGAGCGACCAGGTGCGGTCGGCGAGGATCCATGCCACCGCGAGCAGCATCACGCCCACCATGCCGCTCCAGACACCTTCCCAGCTCTTGCCCGGGCTGATGGTGGGAGCGAGCTTGCGGCGACCGAAGGCGCGGCCGCCGAAGTACGCAGCAATGTCGGCCGCCCAGACCAGGCAGAACACCGACAGCAGGAAGTTGATGCCGACGACCTTGGCGCTCGCAAGCGCAAGCCAGGCCGTCCAGAGCAACGCGACACCGAGGACCCAGCGGGCCAGCCGTGGCAGCTCAGGCCAGGCGGACGGACCCACTTTCACGGCCAGGGCTCCGCCCAGCACCCACACCGCGCAGGCCAGCCACCAGGCCGGATTGGCGCCGAGGCCCACCCAGCCGGCGGCCAAGGCCGCACCGCACAGCACGGCCACGATACCGCCCATGGCGATGGCCAGGCCCGGTGAGGCGCCATTCAACCGGCCCCATTCCCAGCCCGCAGCGGCGACCATCACGAGCGTGAGCACCGCGAAGGGCCAGCTCATCGGCGCGAACATCGCCGGCAGCAGCACGAGCAGCAGGATGACGGCGGTGATGACGCGCTGCTTGAGCATGTTCAGACCTTCTCGGGTACCGGCTCCGCCGCCTCGACGCCGCCGAAGCGGCGATCGCGGCTGGCGTAGTCGGCGAGGGCCGCGTCAAGCTGCGCCTCGTCGAACTCGGGCCAGAGGCAGTCGCTGAACACCAGCTCGGCGTACGCCACCTGCCAGAGCAGGAAATTGCTGATGCGGACTTCGCCGCCGGTGCGGATGAACAGATCGGGATCCGGCGCGTAGCTCATGGCCATGTACCGCGAGAGCCGTGCCTCGTCGAGCTCGGTCGCGGGCACGCCGTCGCGGATGGCATGCTGACAGGCCTGCACCACATCCCAGCGGCCGCCATAGTTGAAGGCCACGGACAAGGTGATGCGCTTGTTGTGCTCGGTCCCGCGTTCGGCCTGGTCCCAGGCATTGCGCACCTTGTCGGACACCTGCGAGCGGTCGCCGACGATGCGGATGCGCACGCCTTCGCTCGCGAGCTTGGTGAGGTACTTCGACACCGCGACGAGAACCAGGTCCATCAGGCCGGAGACCTCCTCCGTCGGGCGCTTCCAGTTCTCGCTGGAGAACGCGAAGACGGTGAGGTACTCGATGCCACGGTCGGCGCAGGCCTGCACGGTGCGCACGAGGGCATCCACGCCCTGCTTGTGGCCGAAGAAGCGCGGCATGAAGCGCTTCTTCGCCCAGCGTCCGTTGCCATCCATGACGATGGCCACGTGGCGCGGAATGCGGGATGTCGGTTCCAAGGTCTTTTTCGCGAATGACAGACGGCCGGGCGTGAAGATGGCCATCAGACGGCCATGATCTCCGCTTCCTTGGCCGCGATCAGGCGATCGACTTCGGCAATGAAGCGATCGGTGAGCTTCTGGACGTCGTCGAGCGAGCGGCGCTCGTCGTCTTCCGAGATCTCCTTGTCCTTGGTCAGCTTCTTGGCCTGCTCGTTGGCGTCACGGCGCAGGTTGCGGATGGCGATCTTGCAGTCTTCGCCGGCGTTGCGCACGACCTTGGTCAGGTCGCGGCGACGCTCTTCGGTGAGCGCCGGCATCGGAACGCGGAGCAGGTCGCCCTGGGCCGAGGGGTTCAGGCCGAGGTCGGACTCGCGGATGGCCTTCTCGATCTTCGAACCCATGCCCTTTTCCCAGGGCTGCACGGTGATCGTGCGGGCATCCAGCAGCGACACGTTGGCCACCTGGCTGATGGGCACCATGGAGCCGTAGTACTCGACGCTCACCTGATCGAGGATGCCCGGATGGGCCCGACCGGTGCGGATCTTCTGGAGTTCGTTCTTGAACGACTCGATCGACCGAGCCATCTTCTGCTCGGCGTTCTTGTGGATGTCTGCAGTGCTCATGGCTGTTTCCTCAAACGTGGACGAGGGTGCCCTCGTCTTCGCCCATCACAACCCGCTTGAGCGCGCCTTCCTTGAAGATGCTGAACACCTTGATCGGCAGCTTCTGGTCGCGGCACAGTGCGAACGCCGTGGCGTCCAGCACCTGCAGGTTGCGGCTGATGGCTTCATCGAAACTGATGCTGGCGTAACGTGTCGCGCTCGGGTCCTTCTTGGGGTCGGCAGTGTAGACGCCGTCGACCTTGGTCGCCTTCAACACGACTTCGGCGCCGATCTCGGCGCCGCGCAGCGCAGCGGCGGTGTCGGTCGTGAAGAACGGGTTGCCCGTGCCGCCCGCGAACACGATGACCTTGCCTTCCTCGAGGTACTGCAAGGCCTTGGGACGCACGTAGGGCTCGACGACCTGGTCGATCGCGATGGCCGACATGACACGCGCCGTCATGCCTTCCTGGCGCATGGTGTCGGCCAGGGCCAGCGCGTTCATCACCGTGGCCAGCATGCCCATGTAGTCGGCCGTGGCGCGGTCCATGCCGACCGAGCCGCCCGCCACGCCGCGAAAGATGTTGCCACCACCGATCACGACCGCGACCTCGCAGCCGAGCTGAGTCACTTCCTGAACCTCACGCACCATGCGGACGATGGTGGCCCGGTTGATGCCATAGGCGTCATCGCCCATGAGGGCCTCGCCCGAGAGTTTGAGCAGGATGCGCTTGTACGCCGGCATGCGGGGATCTCCCTTTTGTCGATGGTCGGGGCACGTGGGTTGTGCCCCCTGAAGTCTATCCGTGATGCCTGCACCAGGAGCGCGTGCCCCTGTGCAGGCGGGCTGCCCGTGTCAGGCGCCCTTGGCAGCAGCGACTTGTGCCGCCACTTCGGCCGCGAAGTCGTCGACCTTCTTCTCGATGCCCTCGCCCACCACGTACAGCGTGAAGGACTTGACGTCGGTCTTGGTGCCCTTCAGGTGCTGCTCGACGGTCTGCTTGCCATCGGCGGCCTTGACGAACACCTGGTTGAAGAGGCTGACTTCCTTCAGGAACTTCTGCACCGAGCCTTCGATCCGCTTGGTCACGATGTCGGCGGACTGGGCCGGCTTGCCAGCGGCTTCGGCAGCCTTGGCGTCCTCGGCAGCCTTGCCGGCGGCCACGGCGCGTTCCTTCTCGATCAGCTCGGCCGGCACTTCGGCCGACGACAGCGAGACCGGCTTCATCGCGGCGATGTGCATGGCGACGTCCTTGGCAGCGACGGCGTCGCCCTCGAACTCGACCATCACGCCGATGCGGGTGCCGTGCAGGTAGCTGGCCAGCTGGCCGCCGCCCGCATAGCGCTTGAAGCGGCGGATCGACATGTTCTCGCCGATCTTGCCGATCAGGCCCTTGCGCACGTCTTCGACCGTCGGGCCGAAACCGGCTTGCGACAGCGACAGCGCGCCGACAGCGGCCACGTCAGCCGGGTTGTTCTTGGCGATCAGCTCGGCGACGGCCTTCGTGAAGGCGAGGAAGTCATCGTTCTTCGAGACGAAGTCGGTCTCGCAGTTGACTTCGACGAGCGCACCGACGTTGCCTTCGACCGAGGCAGCCACGACGCCTTCAGCCGTCACGCGCGAGGCGGCCTTGCCGGCCTTGCTGCCGAGCTTGACGCGCAGCAGCTCTTCGGCCTTTTCCATGTCGCCAGCAGCTTCCGTGAGGGCCTTCTTGCACTCCATCATCGGGGCGTCGGTCTTGGCGCGCAGCTCGGCGACCATGCTTGCAGTGATTGCGGACATCTTGAATCTCCGTAGGTTCGGCACGCCACTCGCCGGGGCGCACCAGTGTTCATGAGGTGAAAAAAAGGGGCTGAAGCAGCCCCTTTCTCTGCCCGCCCTTGCAGGCGAGCCGGGGCCGCGGGCCTCAGGCCGTTTCGTTGACTTCCACGAACTCGTCGCCACCGGCGGCGACGGCTTGCACGACTTCGTTCGTCGCGTTGGCCTTGCCTTCCAGGACGGCGTCGGCCACGGCCTTCGCGTACAGGGCGACGGCCTTGGAGGAGTCGTCGTTGCCGGGGATCACGTAGTCGATGCCTTCAGGCGAGTGGTTCGAGTCCACCACGCCGATGACGGGAATGCCCAGCTTCTTGGCTTCGAGCACGGCGATCTTGTGGTAGCCGACGTCGATCACGAACATGGCGTCAGGCAGCGCATTCATGTTCTGGATGCCGCCGATGTCCTTCTCGAGCTTGGCCAGGTCGCGCTGGAACAGCAGGGCTTCCTTCTTGATGCGGATCTCGGTGCCGGCTTCGATCTGGGCCTGCATGTCCTTCAGCTTCTTGAGCGAACCCTTGACCGTCTTGAAGTTGGTCAGCATGCCGCCGAGCCAGCGCTGGTCGACGTAGGGCATGCCGGCGCGCTGCGCTTCGGCGGAGATGACTTCGCGAGCCTGGCGCTTGGTGCCGATCATGAGGATCGTGCCGCGGCGAGCGGACAGCTGGCGGATGAACTTCATCGCGTCGTTGAAGAGCGGCTGCGTCTTCTCGAGGTTGATGATGTGGATCTTGTTGCGATGGCCGTAGATGTACGGGGCCATCTTCGGATTCCAGAAGCGGGTTTGGTGGCCGAAATGGACGCCGGCTTCCAGCATCTCACGCATGGTGACAGACATGTGAACTCCAAAGGTTGGTTCTAGAATCCGGCTTGAATTGAAAGCCACTGTTTCGGCGGTGTCTCGTCTGAAACACGTTGCCTCGACAGGGTGCGTTCAACACCTTTCAACAGCCGGATTCGCGATTTCGCAGGATTGCGGTTTCACCGGGGGCTTCATCGCGAAGCGCCCTCAGATAAACCCGTAGAGTGTAGCACGGCCTTCGAGCCTTCTCCATGACCCAAGACCTGAGCGCTGCCCGCGAAGCCATTCTTCTCGGCCGTACGAGCGCCACCGAGGCCCTCGGCCACTGCCTCCACGCCGCGGATGCAGCCTGCAACGCGCACACCTACATCCGCCGGTTCACCGGCCAGCCGGAGGCCGTGGCCGCCGCGGTGGACCTGCAGCATCGCGCCGGCATTCCGCTGCCTCCGCTGGCAGGCCTTGCCCTCAGCGTGAAGGACTTGTTCGACGTCGCCGGCTTCCCGACCACGGCCGGTTCCCGGGTGCTGGCCGACGCGCCCGTCGCGACCGTCGATGCCCCGGCCGTCGCCCGGCTCCGGCGTGCCGGAGCCGCCCTCACCGGCCACACGCAGATGACCGAGTTCGCCTTCTCCGGCGTGGGCATGAACCCGCACCACGGCACGCCGCCCAACCCGGCCACCGCCGCCCTCGATCCGACGCCACGCATTCCGGGCGGCTCGACCTCGGGCGGCGCCGTGTCGGTGTCCACCGGCGCGGCCTGGGCGGCCCTCGGCTCCGACACCGGCGGGTCGATCCGCATCCCGGCCGCATTGCAGGGGCTGGTGGGTTTCAAGGCCACGGCGCGCCTGGTACCGACCGCAGGCACGGTGCCCCTGTCGCCGACCTTCGACACCGCCTGCGCGATCACCCGCTCGGTTCGAGACGCGGTGCTGCTGCACGAGGTGCTGGCCGACCGCCCCGTTGCCGGACGCACCGTGCCGGCGCACCTGCTGCGCCTGGCGGTGCCGTCGACCGTGATGCTCGACGGGCTGGAACCCGCTGTGGCGGCCGCCTTCGAGCGCAGCCTGGCGCGCTTGCGCGAGGCGGGCGCCCGCGTCGAGGAAATCGCCCTGCCCGCCCTGGGCGAACTGCGCGCCTTCAATGCCCATGGCGGCTTTCCCGCCGTGGAGGCCTGGCGGTGGCACCGTGAACGGCTTCGCGCGAGCGAGGGCGCCTACGACCCTCGCGTGGCGTCACGCATTCGGCGCGGCGAGGCCGTCGGGGCGGCCGACCACCTGCAGCTGATGGCTGCCCGCGCGGACTGGGTGGCCCGCATGGAAGCCGCGCTGGCCGGATGGGACGCGCTGCTTTCACCCACCGTGCCGTGCGTGGCGCCCACCCTCTCGGCCCTGGCGGACGACGAGGCCTACTTCGCCGCCAATGCCCTGCTGCTGCGCAACCCCTCGGTCGTCAACTTCCTCGACGGCTGCGCCCTCTCGCTCCCCTGTCACCAGCCCGGCGACATGCCGGTCGGCCTGATGGTGTGGGGACCGGCGCTCGCCGACGACCGGGTGCTGGCCGTCTCCGCCGTGATCGAACACCTGCTCGCCGGAGGCGCCTGATGCGGGTCGCCGTGATTGGTGCAGGTGTGGTGGGCGTCGCCACGGCCTACGAACTGGCGGCCGATGGCCACGAGGTGGTGGTGCTCGAGCGGCGCGGCAGCGTGGCGGTGGAGTCGAGCTTTGCCCCGGCAGGCCTCGCTTCGCCGGGTGCCCTGGGCCCATGGAGCGGGCCGGGGGTTCCGGGCCACCTGCTGCACAGCGTCTTCGGCCGCACGAGTCCCTGGCGGGTCTCGCCCGGGATGCGCTCCCTCGGCTGGATGTGGCGCTGGTGGCGAGCGGGCCAGCCGGCGCCGCACCGCGCCATGCACGCGCGCCTGCATCGCCTTGCGGCGTACAGCCAGGAACGCCTGCACGGGCTGGCCGGCGCGTTGAAGCTCGACTACGAGCGCAGCGACGGCCACCTGGTCCTGCTGCGCACGGCTCGGGAGCAGACACGCCTGGCGCCCACCCTGGCGTTGTTGTCGGAGCTGGGCGTGCGACACACCGTGCTCGATGCGACCCAGTGCCTCGCGCTCGAGCCCGGATTGAATGCGGACACGCCGCTGCAGGCCGGCCTGCATCTCCCCGGCGACGAAGTCGGGAACTGTCGGCAGTTCGCCATGCTGCTCAGGGC
The DNA here is from genome assembly GCF_964253025.1 of Rhizobacter sp. LjRoot28. Classification (NCBI taxonomy): domain Bacteria; kingdom Pseudomonadati; phylum Pseudomonadota; class Betaproteobacteria; order Burkholderiales; family Sphaerotilaceae; genus Rhizobacter; species Rhizobacter sp. LjRoot28. The sequence goes on along the minus strand of NZ_CAXUQC020000001.1, from coordinate 1,623,674 downwards.
GGAAGCCGAGCGCCTGGGGGCCCTGTTTCGCTTCCACAGCACGGTGGAATCGCTGCAACCTGGTCCCTCGCCACGCCTGCGCATCGTCCATTCGCCCCACGAGGAGACCACCAGCCGGCTGTCCTCTGCCGGCGATGCTGCCACGCCACGCGCCTTCCAGCCGACCCAGCCGCTGGACGAACCGATGGAGGAATCGTTCGACGCGGTCGTCGTGTGTGCGGCCATGGGCTCGGTGGACCTGCTGCGCCCGCATGGCGTGCGCCTGCCGATGGCGGCCGTGTTCGGTCAATCCGTCACGGCACCCATCCGGCACGTCGAGGCGCATCCCGACATCGGCCCGCGGTCCGCGATCACGGACCACGCGCATCGTGTCGTGATCCATCGGCTCGGCTCCCGGCTTCGGGTGTCGGGCGGGGCACGCCTTGGCGGCGGCGCGAAGCGCCACCAGCCCGAGGAGCTGGCCCGCCTGTACAAGGTGCTCGACGACTGGTTCCCGGGTGCCGCGCGCCTCAGCCAGGCGCAGCGCTGGAACGGCGCGCGTCCGATGATGCCGGACGGGGCGCCCGTGATCGGCAGCAGCGGCGTGCAAGGTGTCTGGTTGAACCTCGGCCACGGATCCGCCGGGTGGGCACTGTCGTGCGGCTCGGCAAGGGTACTGGCCGACACGCTGTCGGGCCGGCAAGCCGGCATGGACGCGACCGGCCTGGGCCTCGAACGACTTGGAGGCCGGGCGTGATCCTTCGCCTGCCAACGACGGGCGGCCCTTACCCGCTCTTCTGCAGGGAGGCCACCCGGCGAATCGAAGCGCGGGCCCAGGCGGCCGTGCCGCACTTCACCCTCATGGCACGGGCCGGCGCCGCCGTCTCCCGGCTGGCCCTCGCCGTGGCGCCGCATGCGCAACGCATCTGGGTGGCCGCCGGGCCGGGGAACAACGGCGGCGACGGACTCGAGGCGGCCGTGCTGCTGCGGCAAGCGGGCATGGAGGTGGCCGTCACCTTGTTGGCCGCCCACGAAACCCTGCCGCCCGATGCTGCGCGCGCGTGGCAACGGGCCGTCGACTCCGGCGTCGATGTGTCGAGCCAGCTCCCGGAGGCCTTGGGACCCGGTGACCTGATCATCGACGCCGTCTTTGGCGTGGGAGCGACGCGTGAACCCGCGGGGCCGCAGGCCGCACTCATCCGCTTCATCAAAGCACAGGCGGCTCCGGTGCTCGCCGTGGACCTGCCCTCGGGCCTGGACGGCGACACCGGCCAGCCCTTCGGCCCCTTGTGCGTTCACGCCAGTCATACCTTGAGCCTGTTGACGCTCAAGCCGGGGCTGTTCACCGGCGCGGGCCGTGACCATGCCGGCACGGTGTGGTTCGACGACCTTGGCACCGCGCCCCCTGACGAAGCCCCCCAGGCGGAGCTTCCGGCGCCGCCCCGGCTTGCCGCCATGCACCATGCCCAGCACAAGGGCAGTTTCGGCGACGTGCTGGTGGTGGGTGGCAGCGCCGGCATGGCAGGGGCGGCGGTGCTGGCTGCGCGCGCCGCCCATGCCGCGGGCGCCGGCCGTGTGCTGGTCGACTTGCTGGACCCTGCCGGGCTTACCCACGACCCGGTCCGTCCTGAACTGATGCTCCGTGCAGGCGCCCGACTGGGCGACCTGCCGGAGCAAGCGACGGTGGTCGCCGGCTGCGGCGGAGGCGAAGCGATTGCGGCCGCCCTGCCCCGCTTGTTGGGCATGGCGCCCCGGCTGGTACTGGACGCCGATGCGCTGAACGCGATTGCGGCCGACGGCACGCTGCAAGCGCTCCTTGCCGCCCGTGCGACGAGCGGACGCGAAACCGTGCTGACACCACATCCCCTGGAGGCTGCCCGCCTCCTCGGCAGCAGCGCCGCGGCGGTCCAGGCCGACCGGTTGGCTGCCGCACGCACCCTCGTCGAACGGTTCGGGACCACGGTCGTGCTGAAGGGGTCCGGAAGCATCGTGGCTTCGCCCGGCCATCCCCCTTCGATCAATCCGACCGGCAACGCCGCCCTGGCGACCGCCGGCACCGGTGACGTGCTGGCCGGCTGGATCGGTGGCTTGTGGTCGGCATCGGGCACCGGTGCGCTGGACGCAGCGCGCGCCGCGACGTGGACGCACGGCGAGGCGGCCGATGCGGCGCGTCATGCGCCGCTGCGCGCAGCCGACCTCATCGAAGCGATGCACGCATCGGCGCGTCGACGACGCCCGGGGACTTGAGCCCGGCGGCCCGACGCGCGGCCGTGCCGTGACGCGGCGTCGGCCCCCGGTTCAGCTGCCGTCGGCGCGCAACGGCCCGACCGCGCCAGGGGCCCGGCGCACCATGCAGGCAGTGAACAAATCGCTGTCGAGCCAGCCCCGCAGCCAACGCTGGACCGAAGGCAAAGCCTGGCCGGCAAACCACGCGGCATCCACGCCGACGAACTGGCGCACGAACGGGAACACCGCGAGGTCGAGCGCGCACGGGACGTCGCCGCCAAGCTGCGGGCGGCTGCCAAGCCGAGCTTCCAGTGCAAGCAGGAGCTCGTCCCGTGCCGCGTCTCGCGCACCCGGGCCGGCAAGGCCCTCATCGGTGAACCGCTCGGGATACTTGTAGCGGTCAAGCAGGCGCTTGAACGGGCCATCCACCCGCTGCAGCAGTTCGATGTTGTCCGGCGACTGTGCACGCGACCACCAACCGTTCATGTCCCGGTCGCCGAAGGCCCAGCGCATGATGTCCCAGCTTTCCTCGATCACGTGGCCATCGGGCAGCTGCAGCACCGGCACCGTCCCCTTGGGGCTGATGGTCAGCAGGGAAGCCGGCTTGTCGCGCAGCACGATCTCCTGCACCTGCACCGCCCGGTCCGCCTGCAGCAAGGCCATGCGGGCCCGCATGGCATACGGGCAGCGGCGGTAGCTGTAGAGCAGCGGGAGCGCGGTCGATGGGTTCACGGGCCGGGTCAGCGATCAATGCGAGGGTCGGCTCGGGGCCGGGCAGCCGCCATTCTGCGCGCGCCGCCTGCGGCTGGAGACGGCCAGGCGCGCCCGCCATGCCCGCAGACGGCATGTCGGATGCGCCGTACACCCGACGGCCCTCTGCCGGCGGCCAGTCGCCGGACCGGGAGCCGCCACCGGAATTTCGGTGTCGGCGCGCCCCTGCCCGCCGCGTCACGCAGTCATCGAACTGGGCGTCAGCCGGGACGCGAATGGCGACCCGACCCCTGCCCTCGCGATGTCAGCGATGGCGCGTCGACTTGGCTGCCGTCTTGCGTGCCGCCGACTTGGCCGCCCGCACGGGATGCGCGCCGGCCGACGCTGTGGACTTGCGGCCCTTGGTCGCCGCCTTGACGGCGCGGTCGGCCTCCTTCACGGCCGCAAGCTCGGCCGCCGCACCCGCGTTGCGCTCGGCGGAGCGATCGCTCGATCGCTCACGCTTGCCGCGGCTGGGCGTCGACGGGTCCTCGCCTTCATGCACCATGCGGAAGTCGATCTTGCGACCGTCGAGGTCGACGCGGATCACCTGCACCCGCACCCGGGCACCGACGGTGTAGCGCACGCCCGAGCGCTCGCCGCGCAGCTCCTGCCTGACCTCGTCGAACCGGTAGTACTCGCCGCCCAGTTCAGTGATGTGGATCAGGCCCTCGACATACAGCGAGTCGAGCGTGACGAACAGGCCGAAGCTCGTGACCGCGGTGACCGTGCCCCCGTACTCCTCGCCGAGGTGCTCGCGCATGAAGCGGCACTTGAGCCAGGCCTCGACGTCGCGCGACGCTTCGTCGGCGCGGCGTTCGTTGGCGCTGCAATGCGCACCGCTCACCTCCCACTGCTCCATCTCGGCATTGGCTCCCTTGCGCGCCTTGGCCGGCGTCTCCAGCGTTCCGGTGAGCAGGCTGTAGCGCCTTCCGCTGAGCAAGGCCTTGATCACGCGGTGCACCAGCAGGTCGGGATAGCGCCGGATCGGGCTCGTGAAGTGGGTGTAGGCCTCGTACGCCAGGCCGAAGTGGCCGCTGTTGGTGCCGGTATAGATGGCCTGCTGCATCGAGCGCAGCAGCATCGTGTGGATCTGCTGGGCGTCCGGCCGTTCCTTCGTGGCGGCCGCGATGGCCTGGTATTCGCCCGGCTTCGGATCGTCGCTGATCGACAGGCCGAGACCCAGCGCCTTGAGGTAGTTCTGCAGCAGCGTCTTCTTCTCGGGTGTCGGCCCCTCGTGCACCCGATAGAGCGAGGGATGCTTGTTGGTCGCGATGAAATCCGCGGAGCAGACGTTGGCCGCCAGCATCGCCTCCTCGATGAGCTTGTGCGCCTCGGTGCGCGTGCGCGGCACGATCTTCTCGATGCGGCCGTTCTCGTCGCACACGATCTGCGTCTCGGTGGTCTCGAAGTCGACCGCGCCGCGGCGCGACCGCTCCTTGAGCAGCGCGCGGTACACCTCATGGAGGTTCAGCAGGTCGGGCACCAGGTTCTTGCGCCGAGCCGCCTCGGGACCCCGGGTGTTGCCCAGGATGGCGGCGACCTCGGTGTAGGTGAAGCGTGCATGCGAGCAGATCACCGCAGGGAAGAACTGGTACGCGTGGATCTCGCCCTCCTTGGTGATGAGCATGTCGCACACCATCGCCAGCCGGTCTTCATTCGGATTCAGCGAACACAGGCCATTGGAGAGTTTCTCCGGCAGCATCGGGATCACGCGGCGCGGGAAGTAGACCGAGGTCGCGCGCTCGTAGGCGTCGTCATCGATGGGCTCGCCGGGCTTCACGTAGTGGCTCACGTCGGCGATGGCCACCACCAGGCGCCAGCCGTCGAAGGCGTTCTTGCCGCGGCCGGTCTTGACCGGCTCGCAATACACCGCGTCGTCGAAGTCACGCGCGTCCTCGCCGTCGATCGTGACGAGCAGCACGTCGGTGAGGTCGATGCGATCCTTGCGATCGGCGGGCCGGATCTTGTCGGGCAGACCTGCCGCCTGGGCGAGCGTCTCGGGCGAGAACTGATGCGGCACCTCGTACTTGCGCACCGCGATCTCGATCTCCATGCCGGGATCGTCGATCTCGCCAAGGACCTCGGTCACGCGACCCATGGGTTGCGAGTAGAGCGACGGCGGCTCGGTGAGTTCGATGGCGACCACCTGTCCCGCCGTCGCGTTGGCGATGGCGTTCTTGGGCACCATGATGTCCTGCCCGTAGCGCTTGTCCTCGGGGGCCACGAGCCAGATGCCGCTCTCGTGCAGCAGGCGCCCGATGATCGGCGCCTTGCGACGCTCGAGGATCTCGACGACATGCCCTTCGGGCCGACCCTTGCGGTCGTAGCGGACCACGCGTGCACGCACGCGGTCACGGTGCAGCACCGCCCGCATCTCTTGCGGGGACAGGTACAGGTCAGGTTGGTGGTCGTCACGGACCAGAAAGCCGTGACCATCGCGATGCCCTTGCACCGTGCCTTCGACTTCACTCATCAGCTCACCGCTGATTGTTGAAGAAGAGTGTTGTACGTTTGATTTTTTGATGATAGAATCCAAGTCTTCCTGAGATGCCCAGATGGCGGAATTGGTAGACGCACTAGTTTCAGGTACTAGCGGGTAACTCCGTGGAGGTTCGAGTCCTCTTCTGGGCACCAAACCATTGCAAGGCCCTGCGCGAAAGCGCAGGGCTTTTTGCATTGTGCCATCGACTTGGCAAGCACTGACAAGTGCTCGCGACGAGCCGCCGAGGGCGTGTTGGTGAATCCGGAGAAGCGGGCCCGATCCGATGCGCGCGCATCGTGGGCGAAACGGCATGCGATTGCACGCCGGGCGAAGCGGGGCCGTGAGGGCACCCGCAAGAAACGAAACCGGTACCACGCGCCGTGGAACCGTGGACTCAGGCCATGCCGCGTGGCGGCCGGCCCTGCAAGGCGATCATCGCGTGACGTGACCGTTCCCTCTTCATTGTCCATGTCGAAGGCCTGCGAAGTACAGGCCTTCATTATTTCCAGGTTTGCTCAAATCGCAAACTTCTTGGCAAGACCATCCGGACGCAGTTCGTCGTACTCCTCGAACGGCTGGTGGATCCACGGGCTCGTGGGCAGCAGTTCGACGTAGTAGTCGGGGGTGTAGCTCGACACCCCCTTGGTCCAGATGACCGCCGAGCGAAGTTCGGAGATCGCCGGCATGCCGCGCAGGCGATCGACCACTGCGCGCAAGGTGACACCGGAGTCGGCCAGGTCGTCGACCAGCAGCACGCGGCCGGCCAGTTCGCCCTTGGGCAGGGTGATGTACTTCGCCATGTCGAGCCGCCCCTGGATCGTGCCGGCCTCGGCGCGGTACGAGCTCGTCGACATGATGCCGAGCGGCTTGTCGAACACGCGCGACAGCACGTCGCCCGGCCGCAGACCGCCTCGCGCGAGACACAGGATCTGGTCGAACTGCCAGCCCGAAGCGTCGACCTTCAGGGCCAGGCGCTCGATGAGCATGTGGTACTCGTCCCAGGAGACGTAGAGGTGTTTGCCGTCGTCGGTGAGCATGTCGCGGGGTCCTTGGGTTCAGCCCTGGTACGGGTGGCGCAGCAGGATGGTGTGGTCCCGGTCGGGACCGGTCGACACCATGTCGATCGGAGCGCCGATGAGCGCCTGGACACGTTCGAGGTAGCGGCGCGCATTGAGCGGCAGCGCATCCCACTGCGTGAGGCCGAAGGTCTTTTCCGTCCAGCCGGGGAACACTTCATAGATGGGCTTGCAGGCCGCGATCTCGTCGGCGTCCAGCGGCAGGATGTCGATGCGCTTGCCGTCGAGCTCGTAGCCCACGCAGACGTTGATCTCTTCCAACCCGTCGAGCACGTCCAGCTTGGTGATGCACAGGCCGGAGATGCCGTTGATGATGACCGAGCGCTTGAGCAGTGCGGCATCGAGCCAGCCGCAGCGGCGCGGACGGCCCGTCACGGTGCCACGCTCCTGGCCCACGCTCGACAGGTGATGCCCCACGGTCCCGGGCGTGTCCCAGTCGAGTTCGGTCGGGAACGGGCCGCTGCCCACGCGGGTGGTGTACGCCTTGGTGATGCCGAGGATGTAGTGCAGCAGGTCCGGGCCCACGCCTGCGCCGGCGGCAGCATTGCCGGCCACGCAGTTGCTCGACGTGACATACGGATAAGTGCCGTGATCGATGTCGAGCAAGGTGCCCTGCGCGCCTTCGAACAGGATGTTCGCACCCTGGGCATGTGCGGTGTGCAAGGTGTAGCCCACGTCGGCCATCATCGGCTTCAGTTGCTCGGCCACCTTCATCGCGTGGTCGAAGATGGGTTGGAACTCCAACGGCTCGGACTTGAGGTAGCCCGACAGCGCGAAGTTGTGCAGCTCCAGCAGTTCGCGAAGCTTCTTCGCGAAACGCTCGGGGTGCTTCAGATCCTGAACGCGCAGGGCGCGCCGCGCCACCTTGTCTTCATATGCCGGGCCGATGCCCTTGCCGGTGGTGCCGATCTTGCCTGCACCGCTGTCTTCGCGCAGGGCTTCGCGGGCCTTGTCCACGGCCACGTGGAACGGGAGGATCAGCGGGCAGGATTCGCTGATGAACAGCCGCGAACGCACTTCGACCCCGATGGCCTCGAGCCGCTCGATCTCGCTCAGCAGGTGCGTCGGATCGACGACCACGCCGTTGCCGATGTAGCAGGCCACGCCATCGCGCATGATGCCCGAGGGAATGAGCTGCAAGGCGGTCTTCACCCCCTTGATGACCAGCGTGTGGCCGGCGTTGTGGCCACCCTGGAAGCGCACCACGGCTTGTGCGTGATCGGTCAGCCAGTCGACGACCTTGCCCTTGCCTTCGTCACCCCACTGGGTGCCGACCACAACCACGTTGTGGCCGCTGCGTTTCTGTTGCATGTCTTTGAATCCGGTTCGAGAAAAGATGCGGGAGGCTCAGATCGAGCGCACCACCCATTGGCCGTTCGAGGCGACCAGCTCGCGGTCGCAGTCGAACTCCTGGCCTTCGTGTTCATGGCCCGGCAGGACGCACACCACCGACTGGCCCTGTTCGCGGAGCTGGCGGATCGCGCTGCGCAGTCCGGGGTCCTCGCCCCACGGGGCGCGGATCGCAGGACGCAGCGGCTGCTGCTCGACCAGCGCGACCAGTTGCTTGAGGTCGGTGCTGAAGCCGACGGCGGGCCGGTTGCGGCCGAAGATCGCGCCGACCTCGTCGTAGCGCCCTCCCCTGACGACGGCATCGCTCGAGCCATCGGCATAGATGGCGAACCGGGCGCCGCTGTAGTAGGCATAGCCGCTCAGGTCGGCCAGGTCGAAGCCGATGCGCACGCCTGGATACGCCGCACGAAGGTGCTGCGTCAGCCACTGCAGGTCGTCGAGTGCCGCCACGATGAGCGGCTGGGCGGGCAGCTGCTGGCGCGCGGCAGCCAGCACCTCTTCGCCACCGTACAGGCGCAGCAGGGCGAGCAGGCCGTCACGCGATGCGACCGGGAACGAGGCGGTCAGCGCGGCGAGCGCTGGCTGGTCCTTTGCCGCGAGCGCGGCGTACAAGGCATCGCGGGCGGCGGTGTCGAGCGAGACGCCCTGCAGCAGGCCGCGCACGATGCGGGCATCGCCCATGTCGAGCGTGAGCTGGCCGACGCCTGAACGCTTCAGGGCATCGAGCGCCAGCTCGTGGACCTCGAGGTCGGCCTCCAGGCCCGCGTGGCCGTAGATCTCGGCACCGAACTGGAGGGGCTCGCGGGTGCCGTGCAGCCCGTCGGGACGGGTGTGCAGGACCGGTCCGCAATAGCAGAGGCGGGTCACGCCCACGCGGTTGAGCAGATGGGCGTCGATGCGCGCAACCTGGGGCGTCGTGTCGGCCCGCACGCCGAGCGTGCGGCCGCTGAGCTGATCCACGAGCTTGAAAGTCTTGAGGTCGAGCGCACTACCGGTACCCGACAGGAGCGAATCGAGATGCTCCAGCAGCGGCGGCATCACGAGTTCGAAACCGTAGGCCCGTGCTCCGTCCAGCAGTTCGCGGCGGAGTTCCTCGATGCGCCGTGCCTGGGAAGGCAGGACGTCAGCGATGTGCTCGGGCAGCAGCCAAGCAGACGACATGTGAAATGACCGGGGGATTAAAAAAGAGATTGTACCGGCCGCCGGGATGGCGGCCGAAATATTGCCGGACGTTCAGTGCAGGAAGAACGCCAACATGAGCACGCCGGCGAGCATGCTGCCCAACCCGAACGCGCGGATCTGCCCATCGGACAGACGGGTGGCGGCCTCGAACACCCGGCGCCAGAGCGCCGGGTTGAGAAAGGGCAGCACCCCCTCGAAGACCAGCATCAGCGCCATGGCGCCGATGAGGATGTCGCCCGCCGAGCCCTCCATCAGCTGGCGCGGCGGGTCACTTGCGCGCGCCGCTCGGGGCGCCGCTGCCCATGGCCTTGAAGAACTCGGATTCGGCGTCCACCACCATCACGTCCGTCTTGTTGCGGAAGCTGGCGATGTAGGCGTCGAGGCTGCGGTAGAAGTGGGCGAACTGCGGGTCACGGCCGAAGGCCTGGGCGTACAGGGCCGATGCCTTGGCATCGCCGTCGCCCTTGACCTTCTGGGCTTCACGATAGGCTTCCGCGAGGATCACTTCGGCTTGGCGGTCGGCGTCGGCTCGGATGCGTTCACCTTCGGCGCGGCCGGTCGAACGCAGCTCGTTGGCCACTCGGGTGCGCTCGGACACCATGCGCTGGTAGACGGCGCTCGTGATGTTGGCCGAGAAGTCGACCCGCTTGATGCGCACGTCGATCACTTCGATGCCGAACGACTTGGCCTCGTCGGCCAGGCGTGCCTTGACGCCCTGCATGACGGCATCGCGGTCGGTGGCCAGCATGGCCTGCACCGTCCGCTTGGTCACTTCCTCGTTGAAGGCGGCCTGCACGATCGGGCTCAGGCGCGTCTCGAAGTTGCGCATGTCGGCAGCGCCGTTGCTCAGGATGAAGGCCTTGGGATCGATCAGGCGCCACTTCACGAGCCAGTCGACGACCAGGCTCTTCTTCTCGGCGGTGAAGATGGGGCGCGTCTCCGGGCTGTCGAGTGTCTGCACACGCCGGTCGAGGAAGATGACCGTCTGCACGGGTGGCGGCAGCTTGAACTTGAGCCCCGGCTCGTTGATGACTTCCTTGATCTCACCCAGCCCGTAGATCACGGCGAACTGCCGCTGATCGACGATGAACAAGGTGGACGACAAGACCATCAGCGCCACCAGGACGCTGGCCACGATAAAACCGATGCGGTTCATGAGTTCTGTACCTTATGGCGTGCGTTCAGCGGGTCTCGCGGTCGCGGCTGCGCGCGCCGTCACGTGAGCGGCTGTCGTTGTTGGCGCCGAGCGCCGAGGGCAGTGTCTCGGGTGCCGGAGCCGACGGCGCGGCCGCAGCCGGCGCCGGGGCACCGGAGCTCTGGGCGATCAGCTTGTCGAGCGGCAGGTACAGCAGGTTGGAATTGCTGCGGGCGTCGACCATCACCTTCGTGACGTTGGAGTACACGGTGCGCATGGCGTCGATGTACAGACGGTCGCGGGTCACGCCCGGCGCCTTCTGGTACTCGGCCAGCACCTGGGTGAAGCGCTCGGCATCGCCTTCGGCCTCGGCCACCACACGGGAGCGGTAGCCTTCGGCCTGTTCGCGCAGACGCGCGGCACTGCCCTTGGCTTTCGGGATGACGTCGTTGGCATAGGCCTGACCGTCGTTCTTGAAGCGCTCGCGGTCGGCGCCGGCCTTGAACGCGTCGTCGAAGGCGGCCTGGACCTGCTCCGGCGCCTGAACGCTGCCCACGTTGACATTGACCACCAGGATGCCGGTATTGAGCCGGTCGAGCTGCGCCTGAAGCGACTTCTGCAGGTCGGTGGCGATGGCGTCGCGCTGCTCGTACAGAACCGAATCCATCACGCTGCGGCCGACGATCTCGCGCACCGCCGATTCGGCGGCCTGCACGACTGCGGATTCCGGGTCGCGGTTCTCATAGAGGAAGGCGCGGGCATCCTTCACCGTGTACTGCACGGTGAAGCGGATGTCGACGATGTTCTCGTCCTGCGTGAGCATGGAAGACTCACGCAGACCGGTCGACTGCGCCACGCTGTTGCGGCCCACCTCGACGGTGCGCAGCTGGGTGACGGCCACCGTCTCGTGCGCCTGGAACGGATACGGGAAGCGCCACGAGAAACCGGCGCTCGCCGTGTAGTCGTACTTGCCGAACGAGGTGACGACGGCCTGCTGGCCTTCTTGGACGATGAAGAAGCCGCTGCCGAGCCAGATGAGGACGACGACGCCGGCAATCAGGCCGATGCCCACGCCGGCATTGCGCATGTCGGGCTGGTAGTTGCCGCCGCCCGGCCCGGGCGTTCCGGGCCGCTGGCCGCCACCACCCTTGCCGCCGAACAAGCCGCTCAAGCGGCGGTTGAAGTCGCGCCACATCTCTTCCATGTCCGGAGGACCGTCACCACGGTTGCCGTTGTTGAAGATCGGCTCGGGCCGTCCGCCCAGACGCCAGCGCGCTTGGGCGCCGAGGCCGGCGATCAGCACCGAAAGCGCTGACGCCACGCCGGAGACCCGGGCCGTGAGGCGGTCAGGCGATGAGGAAGATCGGCTCATGGTCATTGTGGTTCTTGAGGATGGGAGTCGGTGGAAGCGGCGTCGGCGCCCGTCTCGGCCACGTCAGCGCGTGTGCCGAAGATGGGGGCTGCATCCGTCGAGTTCAACTGGGTCGACAAGGTTCCCGCCGCAGCCGATGCGAGGATGCGGCGCAACTCGGGCAGACCACGGCCTTCGAGCGCGCTCACGAACACGCGCGGCACGCGCACGCCGGGTTCGAGCTCGAGCACGTCGATCAGCTCGCGGGGCTGCTTCGATTCGTCGAGATTATCGAGCTTGTTGTAGACGAGTACCTGCGGAATGTCCCCTGCCCCGATGTCGCGCAGCACCCGCTGCACCTCGGCCATCTGCTCGTCGAGCACCGGGCTCGCGGCATCGACCACGTGGAGCAGCAGGTCCGCGTCGGCGGCTTCCTGGAGGGTCGCCTCGAAGGCGTCGACCAGCTTGTGCGGGAGGTCGCGGATGAAGCCGACGGTGTCGGACAGCGACACCGAACGCGCCGCCTCCTCGATGTAGAGCTGGCGGGTGGTGGTGTCGAGCGTGGCGAAGAGCTGGTCGGCGGCGTAGGTCTTGGCTTTCACCAGGGCGTTGAACAGCGTCGACTTCCCGGCGTTGGTGTACCCGACCAGGGAGATGCGGAAGGTGCCGCTGCGCTCACGGGCGCGACGCTGCGTGCCGCGCTGCTTCTTGACGCGGACGAGCCGCTCCTTCACCGACTTGATGCGCTCGCCGATCATGCGGCGGTCGAGTTCGATCTGGGCTTCACCCGGGCCACCGCGCGTGCCGATGCCGCCGCGCTGACGCTCCAGGTGGCTCCAGCGGCGCACCAGGCGCGTGGAGAGGTACTGCAGCCGGGCGAGTTCGACCTGCAATTTGCCCTCGTGGCTCTGCGCCCGGGCGGCGAAGATCTCGAGGATCAGCATGGTGCGGTCGGCCACGGCCACGCCGAGGTGGCGTTCGAGGTTGCGCTGCTGGGCAGGCGACAGGGCCTGGTCGAACAGCACCGCCTCGGCCTGGTGGCCCTCGACCAGGGCCTTGATCTCGTCGGCCTTGCCCGAGCCGACGAAGAGTGCCGGGTCGGGCGCCTTGCGGCGGGCGACGACCCGCGCAACCGGCACGTCGCCGGCGGACTCCGCCAGCAAGGCGAGTTCGTCGAGGCTGGCGTCGAACGGCGAGTCGCCGCCGAAGTCCACCCCGACCAGGATGGCCCGAGGGAGGTCGGCCGCTGCAGTCAAGGTGCGAGGCGTCCCGTGAGGGGTGGCACGGGCGTCAGGCTTGTTCAGGGGCTTCGGCCGTGCTGAAGTTGACGGCCCGGCCCGGGACGACGGTCGAGATGGCGTGCTTGTACACCATCTGGGTCACCGTGTTACGCAGGAGCACCACGTACTGATCGAAGGACTCGATGTGGCCTTGCAACTTGATGCCATTGACGAGGTAGATCGAGACCGGCACATGTTCCTTGCGAAGAAGGTTCAGGAACGGGTCTTGGAGGAGTTGGCCTTTGTTGCTCACGATATGCTCCGTGTTTGGAAGAGTGACAGAGAGGGAGAGAGAGGGATAGACGGCACGTTAACACAGTGCTGCGCTGCGCCACCGGCCGCGGCCAATGGACTTCACTCCTTGTCGGTGAAGGGATTGTGCGAGGACTTCATTTCAATGCGCAGCGGTGTTCCGGTGAGCTTGAAGTGCTCGCGGAAGCGCCCTTCCAGGTAGCGCTTGTAGACGGCGGTGACATGCTCCAGCGAGTTGCCGTGGATCACGATGACCGGGGGATTCATGCCGCCCTGGTGCGCGTAGCGCAGCTTCGGTCGGAAAGCGCCGGCCCGCTTGGGGGCCTGGGCTTCCACCGCCTCCTGCAGCAGCCGGGTCAGCACCGGCGTGCTCATCTTGCGGCACGCCGAGGCATGGGCGTCGGCGATGGCCTGCCAGACGGGCCCGAGCCCCTGGCGCCGGATGGCGGAGATGCGCAGCACCGGGGCGAACTTGAGGAAGGCGAGCCGCTGCGCGATGGAGCGCTCCAGCACCTCGCGCTGGTAGTCGTCGATGGCGTCCCACTTGTTGACGGCCACCACGACGGCGCGACCACTCTCGAGGATGTAGCCCGCGATGTGCGCGTCCTGCTCCGACACGCCGAGCGTGGCATCGAGCAGCAGCAGCACGACGTTGGCGTCGGCAATGGCCTGCAAGGTCTTGACGACCGAGAACTTCTCGATGGCCTCGAACACCTTGCCCTTGCGGCGCAGGCCGGCGGTGTCGATCAACTCGAACTTCTGGCCGTTGCGCTCGAAGGGCACCGTGATGGCGTCCCGCGTGGTGCCGGGCATGTCGAAGGCCACCAGGCGTTCCTCGCCCAGCCAGGTGTTGATCAGGGTGGACTTGCCGACGTTCGGTCGACCGGCCACGGCCAGGCGGATCGGCTTGTCCACCAGGTCCTCGCCCTCGGCCTCGTCCTCGTCGACATGGAAGTCCTCGAGCACCGCCTCCAGCAGGCTGCGGATGCCCTGCCCGTGCGCGGCCGACACCGGATGAGGCGCACCCATGCCGAGCTCGAAGAACTCGCCCAGCAGCGGCGACTCGGACATGCCCTCGGCCTTGTTGGCCGCCAGGAAGACGCGCTTGTTCACCGACCGCAGGTAGCGGGCGATGTCGTGGTCTTGTGCGGACAGGCCGCCGCGCACGTCCACGACGAACACGACCGCGTCGGCTTCAGCCACCGCCTGTCGCGTCTGCTTGGCCATCTCCTTGACGATGCCGGTGGCGCTGTCGGGCTCGAAGCCGCCGGTGTCCACGCAGATGAACTCGCGGTCGCCCAGGCGACCATCGCCATAGTGGCGGTCGCGGGTCAGGCCGGCGAAGTCGGCCACGATCGCGTCGCGCGACTTCGTCATCCGGTTGAACAGGGTGGACTTGCCGACGTTGGGGCGGCCCACCAGGGCAATGACGGGTTTCATTGAAAAGCGCTTTGGTTCATTCGGACCGGAAAGCGTGCAACCCGCCTTCGCTGGTGACGATCAGGGTGACAGACCCGATGCGCGCCGGCGCCACGCGAATGGCCTCGCCATCGGTGGATTGGCGAGCGACGGGCGTTCCGTCGTCGCGGTTGAACCAGTGGACCATGCCTTCGCTGTCGCCGAAGACGACCGCGCTGCCGGCAATCAGCGGCGTGGACAGGCCGCGGTAGAGCATGGAATCGATGTTCCAGGCGACGGAGCCGTCGACGGTTCGCCAGCCGGTGATGCGGTCGTTCGTGTCGGCGCCGATCACCATGCGCTCGTCTGCCGAGATGCCGTCGTTGCCAGAGGCGTTGCGGGTCCAGATGAGGCTGCCGCGCTCGGCATTGACGCAGCCGACGGCCACCTGGAAGGCGCGGGCGCAGACCAGTTCGCCGGCCCGCGAACCCGGACCGACCAGGTCGGCCAGGCGCTCCACCTCGTTCGTGCCACGCGGTGAGGCGACCGTGGACTCCCAGCGCACTTCGCCCGTCATCGGGTCGAGGCCGGCGAGCTTGCCGCCCTGCCCCACCAGCAGCGTGTCGCGATACGCCTGCAGCACGCTGGCCTGGGCCAGCGTCAACGCATCTCCCGGGCGTTGCGCCGACCACAGCTTGCGGCCGTCGAGGACGTCGAAGGCGTGCACCGAGCGATCGACGGCGATGACGAACACCCGCTCGCCTGCCACCAGCGGCGCCGTGACGACACCGGAGGGCAGCTTCTTGCGCCAGGTCGGCGTGCCGTTGTCGATGGCAACCAGTTCGTTCTGCTGCGTGACGACCGCGGCGAATCGACCGTCGCTGCCAACCCCGGCGCTCAGCCGGGCCTGCACGTTCGCACGCCAGAGTTCGGCGCCGTTGTCGGCCTGGAATGCCACGACGTTGCCATCGTCATCGGCGACCGTGAAACGGTTTCCGGCGACAGCCACGCCCAGGGGGAAGCTCACTTCGCCCATGTCGTGTTTCCACATCTGGGCCACGACCAGCGTGGCGGCCAGCGGTTGCAGCGGTGTCGGGTCCGGCACATTGGGCCCGAACGAGCACGCGGCCAGCGAGGCGGCTGCCGTGCCGGCTGCGGCCCATCGCAGCAGCGAACGTCCGAAGCGCAGGGACTTCATCATCATGAAGTGGCCTTCTTGCCGGCATCAGCCTCGGGCGTGCCGCCCAGGGTGATGAGCTTGGCCTCGATCATGCGGCGGTATTCGATGCGGCTGTCCATCGCCTTGAAGGCTTCCTGGTACGCCGCGCGGGCCTCGTCGGTCTTGCCCTGGGCCGCCAACACATCGCCGCGACGGTCGGCGACGAGCGCCGCGAACGCCGGGGCATCCGCGCCCGCGAGTTGCTTGAGCGCTTCGTCGGGCTTCTTCTGCTCGAGCAGCAGCCCGGCCAGGCGCAGGCGGGCCACCGTCTTGTACTCGGCCTCGCCCGCGTTTTCCGCAACCCAGCCGAGCGTGGCGACGGCTGCGTCGGCCTGGGCCTTCTCGGCCTGGACCTTGGCCGTCAGCAGGCCGGCCTGCTGGGTGAAGCCGGTGCCGGGAAAGCGCTCCTTCATGTCGCCGAAGACACGCAGCGTCTTTTCCAGGTCGCCCGCTTGAGCCGCGCGATCGAGTTCGTCATACAACAGCCCGGCCTTGGCCGACTGCTCCAGCCCGCGCTTCTCCCAGTAGGCATAGGCGGCGTAGGCGCCAAGCACGGCCACCAGCACCCAGGTGATGAGGTTGCCGTACTTCTTCCAGAACGCTTTGAGCTGGTCGAGTTGTTCTTGTTCTTCGAGGTCGAGTTGCGTGGCCATGGATGTGCTTTCAGACGAAGGCGGGATTATGCGTCGAGCCGCGATGGCGGCCCGGGAGGCGGCGCGCGCCGCCGATGATCAGGCCGGCTGGGCCGCCGAGCCGTAGCGGGTCTCGATGTAGTTCTCGACCAGGGTCTGGAACTCTTCGGCGATGCGGTCGCCGCGCAGGGTCAGGGCCTTCTCGCCATCGATGAACACCGGGGCGGCAGGCGCTTCGCCATTGCCAGGCAGGCTGATGCCGATGTCGGCATGCTTGCTCTCGCCCGGGCCGTTGACGATGCAGCCCATGACGGCCACCTTCATCTTCTCGACGCCGGGATAGCGGGCCCGCCAGACCGGCATCTGCGCGCGCAGGTAGTCATCGATCTGCTTGGCGAGTTCCTGGAAGGTGGTGCTGGTCGTGCGACCGCACCCGGGGCAGGCGGTCACGCTCGGGTTGAAGGAGCGCAGGCCCAGTGACTGGAGAATCTCGAGGGCGACGACCACCTCCTGCGTGCGCGCTTCGCCGGGCTGCGGCGTGAGCGACACGCGGATGGTGTCGCCGATGCCGTCCTGCAGCAGCAGCGCCAGGGCCGTGGCCGAGGCCACCGTGCCCTTGGTGCCCATGCCGGCCTCGGTGAGGCCGAGGTGCAAGGCATGGTCACAGCGGCGGGCGAGCGCCCGGTACACCGTGACGAGATCCTGGACGCCCGACATCTTGCACGACAGGATGATGTTGTCCGGGTTCATGCCGATCTCGGCGGCCCGACGTGCCGACTCCACCGCCGACGTGACGATGGCCCGGTACATGATCTGCTGCGGCTCGAACGGCTCGGCGCGTCGGCCGTTCTCGTCCATCATGCGGGCGAGCAGTTCCTGGTCGAGGCTGCCCCAGTTGACGCCGATGCGCACGGCCTTGTCGTGACGTGCGGCAATCTCGATCATCTGCGCGAACTGGCGGTCGCCCTTGTCGCCCTTGCCCACATTGCCCGGGTTGATCCGGTACTTGGACAACGCTTCGGCACAGGCGGGAAAATCGGTCAGCAGGCGGTGACCGTTGTAGTGGAAGTCGCCCACCAGCGGCACGTCGATGCCCATGCGGTCGAGCTGGTCCCGGATGTGCGGCACCTGGGCTGCGGCCTCGGGTGTGTTCACCGTGATGCGGACCATCTCGGAGCCCGCCACGGCGAGTTCCTTGACCTGGATCGCCGTCTCGATGGCGTCCACCGTGTCGGTGTTGGTCATGGACTGGACGCGCACCGGGGCGCCACCACCGATGGTGACCGTGCGGGAACCCCAGCGGACCGTCGCCTGGCGCGTGCGGCGCTGGGCCGGCGCTGCCGGTTCGATGAAGTCGTCGAGGGCGGTGAAGGCGTCTGGCATGGTGCGGTCGAGCGTGATGGGAGGCAAGGCTATTTCAGTTCCAGCTTGGCGACGTTGTCACGCGAGGTCAGTGGCGTCAGGTCGACCCGCTGGCCCTTGAACGAGACCTCGGTGGCCTGCGCATTGCCGATTTTGACGCGGAGCGGGTATGCCCCGTCGAGACCGACGGTCTCTCCCGGCTGCAGCATGCGCGAGAAGAGCGCCACGCCGCGCCGGTCGATCACCTCGACCCAGCTTTCCGCCGTGGCCCGCAGCTGCAGCGGCGCGGACGATGTCGCGACCGCCGACGCCGGCCCCGAGGCGGCCTGCGCCGCGTCGGTCGGAGCGGAATGCACCGTCTCGATGGCGGGCACGGCGGGGGTGGCGGGCATGGCGGGCACGTCGGACGCGCCCGCGGCCGGCAGCACCGGCGCGGTGGCCGGCACGCCGATCACCGTGTCGATGACGGTCGTTTCCACGCCCGACGCGCCCGTCTCGGTGGCCTCGGGGGAAGTCGACGGCGAACCCGACGAGATCTCGTTGAAGCGCTCACCTACCCAACCGGCCGGCACGAGGTAGACGACGATGGCCAGGACGACGAGCCCGATCGCACCCAGGCGCACGGGACTCTTGAGGAAGCTGAGGTCCGCCGGCGACTGGCGCCCCGGCCGATCCCGGAACGGCTCGTTGATGCCGCGGCTCATGTGCTCCAGGCCGTGCCCGGGTGCCGCCGGCAACAGGGCCAGCACGGGGGAAGGATCGACCTTGAGCGTACGGCACACGGTCTGGGCCAGCGCGCGTGTGAACGCCGTGCCGGGGAGTTCATCGAACCGATCCGCCTCCAGCGCCTCGAGCTTCTGTGGCGCCACCTTCATGGCATTGGCGAGCGCGGCGATGTGCATGCCGCGGGCGAGCCGGGCCTCACGCAACAGGCTGCCGGCCGTGGCTGAGGGCGCGGGAGACGGCGCGGCCGCGCCATCGGGGCCCGGGGTGGTCTCACTCATTGAAGGCACCCCTGTCGAATGCAAGTGACTCCCGCGACTTCGGGAAACGGTTGCGCAGCTTCAGACCGAAGTCGTTGGCGCCCTGCTGGTTGCCGAGCTTCATCTCGATGCGGGCAGCCAGCCAGAGGGTCTGCGCGTTGGAGGTGGCCTCGGACTGGTTGACCCGGCGCACGTAGAAGCGCGCCCGCTCGTAGTCGCCACGGAGGTACAGCGTCTCGGCGTAGTTCACCGCGATCATCGGGTTGCCGGGCTCGAGCTCATACGCCCGGCGCAGCGTCGCCTCGGCTTCGGCCAGGCGGCCGGCACGGGTCTGGCACACGCCCGCGGCCAGCAGCGTTCGCGACGTGCCGTTGTACTGCGGCACGGCCAGCGCCTGGGTGAACTGGGCCTCGGCTTCGGGGAAGCGCTTGCGGCCGCAGAGGTGCCAGCCGTAATTGTGCATGGCGTCGGCGTCGCGCGGATTGATCGACAGCGCGCGCCGGTAGCTGTCCTCGGCAAGGTCGTCGTCACCGAGGGCGGAATAGATGAGGCCGCGCAACACGTAGCCTTCGCCGAGCGAGGGATCGGCCTGCAACGCGAGCTTGACCTCATCGAGGGCGGTGGTCAGCTGGCCACGGCGAAAGTAGGCGGAGGCCAGCTCGAGCCGCACGCGCGCACGACGGGCATCCTTGGTCTCGTCCGAAGCGGTCACCCGGTCCCGCGGCTGGTCACCGCCGAGCGGTGCCCCGGTGGCGTTCGGGAAGTCGGCGTTGGGCACCTGGACGCACGCGGCGATGGCGGCCGTGAGCAGCAGCACCGCGTACAGGGAGAAGCACCTCGGGCGAGCACGGGTCATCGGCGATTTTCCTCGGGAGCGACAAACGGAACGGCATCGTCGCCAGGGGGCGAGCGGTGCACGCGGATCGGGGCACGCGTCATGCGCTCGCTGGCGCGGGTGCGGTCCTGCACCTCGCCGGCGAGCTGCCCGCAGGCCGCGTCGATGTCATCACCGCGCGTCTTGCGCACGGTCGTCACCACGCCGGCATCGAGCAGGATCTGGGCGAAGGCGCTGACGCGTTCCTTCGGCGATCGCTTGAGGCCGGATTCGGGGAAGGGATTGAACGGGATGAGGTTGAACTTGCAGGACACCTGCTGGCTGATCTTCACCAACGCGCGGGCATGCTCCGGCAGGTCGTTCACGCCGTCGAGCATGCAGTACTCGAACGTGATGAAGTCACGTGGTGCCGCCTCGAGGTAGCGCTCGCAGGCCGCCAGCAGCTCGGCGATCGGGTACTTGCGATTGAGCGGCACGAGGTCATCGCGCAGCGGGTCGACGGGCGCATGCAGGGACACGGCCAGCGCCACGGGGCAGTCGACCCGCAGGCGATCGATCATGGGCACCACGCCGGAGGTGGAGACCGTCACGCGCCGGCGCGACAGACCATAGCCGTGGTCATCGAGCATGACCCGGAGCGCCGGAACGAGCGCGTTGTAGTTCTGCAGCGGCTCGCCCATGCCCATCATCACGACGTTCGAGATGGCGCGCTCACCCGGCGCCAGGTTCAGGCGACGGCGCAGGTGATGTTCGGCAAACCACAGCTGGGCGACGATCTCGCCGGTGGTCAGGTTGCGGCTGAAGCCCTGATGCCCGGTCGAGCAGAAGCGGCAGCCCACCGCACACCCGGCCTGCGACGACACGCACAGCGTGCCGCGGTCGGTCTCGGGAATGAACACGGTTTCCACGGCATTGCCGCCGCCGACATCGAACAACCACTTGATGGTGCCGTCGGACGAGGCTTGCTCGCTGATGACGTCGAGCGCCCGGACCTGGGCCACGCCGGCGAGCTTGTCGCGCAGCGATTTGGCCAGGTCGGACATGGCGGTGAAGTCGGCCGCGCCCTTCTGGTGGATCCACCGGAAGAGCTGCGTCGCGCGGAAGCGCTTCTCACCGAGCTTCTCGCAAAACGCGGCCAGACCGTCGAGGTCGTATTCGAGGAGGTTGGCCGGGGTCATGATGTTGGGGTCCTCGCGCATGGCTTTGACGATGGCGTTGTGGCGACGCCAGAGCCCGGCGCGAGGCCAGCCGCTTCAGCGGCTGTAGACGTTGGCGCCGGGGAAGAAGAAGGCGACTTCGGCGGCCGCCGTTTCGGGCGCATCCGAACCGTGGACGGCGTTGGCGTCGATGCTGTCGGCGAAGTCGCCGCGGATCGTGCCCTTCTCGGCCTTCTTCGGGTCGGTGGCGCCCATCAGGTCACGGTTCTTCAGGATCGCGCCTTCGCCTTCGAGGGCGGAGATCACGACCGGGCCGGAGATCATGAAGTCGACCAGGTCCTTGAAGAAGGGACGGGCCTTGTGCACGGCGTAGAACGCCTCGGCTTCGTTGCGCGACAGGTGGGCCATGCGGCAAGCCACGATCTTCAGGCCTGCGCCCTCGAAGCGCGACAGGATCTGGCCGACCACGTTCTTCGCAACGGCGTCGGGTTTGATGATGGAAAGGGTACGTTCGATCGCCATGATTTTTTCTCCTGAATCAAGCACTTGGCAAAGCCTTGGATTCTAACGCTTGAACCCGGGTTCCCAGGGAGTGGGAGCCCGGTGCATTTTTCAATTCTCGTGTGACGGCAGACCCTGTCGGTCAGCGGCCGCGTCGGCCGCCCCCGCCCCCGCCCCCGCCCCCACCGCCACCGCCGAAGCCGCCGCCACCACCGCGGTTGCCGCCGCCACCACCACCGCCGAAGCCACCACCGCCGCCCCGGTTGCCGCCGCGGCCGCCGCCCTTGCCGCCGCGACCGTGGAACGCATCTGCGCCGAGGTAGCCCATGGACGTCTGCAGCGGATCCGGCTCACGCGGACCGCCCTTCTTCTGTGGCGTGCGGGGCGGCGCACTGCCGCCCGCGCCGAAGCCGCCACCGCCGCGGCCGAAGCCTGCGCCGCCCGCCGGGCCGCGCGGCTTCTGCACGAAGCGCTTGTCGAAGGTCTGCTCGAGCGGGTTCGGGATCTTGCTCGGATCGAAGTCGAGGTCCTCGTCGCGGTCGAAGTCGTCCGCAGTGCGTTCCCGGGCCTGCGCCGGCACCGCTTGTTGCTGAGGTGCATTGCCCCGGTTGCCGCTTCGGCCACCGCGGTCATTGCGCTGCTCGTTGCGGCCTGCGTTGGCGTTGGCATTGCCACGGCCGCCCAGGCGATCGTTGCGGTTCTGGTTGCCGCCCCGCTCGCCACGGTCGCCACGCTCGTTGCCGCGTTGCGCCTCGCCGCCCCGTTGGCCATCGTTGCCCCGGGCCTCGCGGCGTTGACCGTCCTGGCCGCCCGCCAGCCGACGGATCGTCTTGACGTCGTCATCGCTCAGGTCGACCCAGACGCCACGCTTGAGCCCGCGCGGCAGTACCACGGTGCCGTAGCGGATGCGGATCAGGCGGCTGACGGTCAGCCCGACGGTATCGAACAGCTTGCGGACTTCGCGATTGCGGCCTTCGGTGATGACGACGCGGTACCAGTGGTTGGCACCTTCACCGCCGCCATCCTCGATGGACTTGAAGCTCGCCGTCTGGCCTTCGACGGGAACGCCTTCCAGCAGCTTCGCCTTGGCGTGCGGCTCGAGGGTGCCCAGCACGCGCACCGCGTATTCGCGTTCGACGCCGAAGCGCGGGTGCATCAGCTGGTTGGCCAGCTCGCCGGAATTGGTGAAGAGCAGCAGGCCTTCGGTGTTCAGGTCGAGGCGACCGACCGACTGCCACTTGCCCTGCTGCAGTCGCGGCAGGCGACGGAACACGGTGGGACGGTGCTCCGGATCATCGTGCGTCACGACCTCGCCCACCGGCTTGTGATACGCGATGATCCGCGGCGGCGGCGGCACGATTCGCACGCGCACCGGCTTGCCTTTCACCTGGATGCGGTCGCCGAAGGAGATGCGCTGGCCGATGTGGGCCGGCTCGCCATTGACGGTGATCTGGCCGTCGAGGATCAGCTCCTCCATGTCGCGGCGGGAACCGATGCCCGCCTGGGCAAGCACCTTGTGCAACTTGGGCGCGTCGGCATCGGGTTGCAGCACCCGCTTCGGGGCGCCAGGCGCCTCTGCCTCGGCTTCGGCCTGCGCTTCGGCGCCGGCGGCGGCCTCGCCCTCGGCCTCGGATGCCAGCTCGGAAGCCGCGTCGGCCACCGCCTCCGCAGGCTCGGGCGACTCGACGTCGAAGTCACCGGAAATCACCTGGGCGAACACGGCGCCGGCTTCTGCGGCAGCGGGGGCCACGAGGCTCTCGACGTCGGGGCGCGGCGCCTCGCCATCACGGGCCTCGCCGCGCGCGCGGTCCTTGCGGCCTCGCCGGCGGTTGCGGCCGCTGCGGGTGCCTTCGCCGCCCTCGCTCTCGCCCTCGGCTTGGGCGCCCTGCTCGGCACCCGCTTCGCCAGCATCGCCAACGTCGGCCGATGCGGCCCGCGCCGGCTCCGCGGCCGGCGCGCCGGCGTTCGACTCGGCCGCAGCGGAGTCGACCGACGCCTCACCACCCGCCTCGGCTTCCGCCTTGGCCTTCGGAGATGCACGACGTTTGCGGGCCGGCTTGGCCGCGCCTTCCGGCTCGGCTGCCCCCTCCGCGGCGGCCGGCGCCTCGGCGGAGGCGTCGGCGGCCTCGCTCACCGCGACAGCGTCGGCGGACGCCACAGCCGCCTTGGTGGTGCGGCGCTTGCGCGCCGGCTTCGCCTCGGAGGCGGGCGCCTCGGTGGAGGCATCCGGCGCAGTCGCCGTGGAGTCTTCGGGTTGGGTCATTTTTCGGGGTCCATCGGGGCGGCGTCTGCCGCAGGCTCGGAGAAGGAGGAAGACGTCGCCGCAGGGTCGCGCCGTTCGTCGGGGGAAGACAGGCCGGCGGCCTCGGGCGTCTCGCCGTCGGAGGCCGCCTCGGGCGGCTCCGTCGACGGGACAGGAAGGGAAGCGTCAGTCAGCTGCGGTTGCACAGCGGCTTCGGCAGCGGCTTGGGGCGGATCATCCGCAAGCGGCAGGTCATGGGGCAGCGGCGGTTCTCGCTCGGGCGTTGCCGAGGGGAACCCTGCCGTCGGTTGAATGGGGGCGGCTGCGGCATCCGCCGAGACATTGTCGCCGGGCGGAGGCAGCGAGGGCGCCGGGGAATCGGACGCGGGCGCGGCGCTGTCGGGATCATCGGCTTCGATGGCCGCCGAGGCATCGGCTGCCGGGTTGTCAGCCGATGCGCCGGCTGCGTCGACGGGCGCTGGCGCCGGCTCGTTCTCGAGCAGCGAGGCCTGCTCGGCCTCGGCAAGTGCGGCCACGGCGCCGAAGGACGCGGCGTCGAGGGCCGGCAGTTGCTCCAGGCTCGACAGGCCCAGGTCATCGAGGAACTGCCGGGTCGTGGCATAGAGGGCCGGGCGGCCGGGCGCTTCCCGGTAGCCGATGGTCTCGATCCAGCCGCGGTCCTCGAGCTGCTTGATGATCTGCGAACTCACCGTGACGCCGCGGATGTCTTCGATGTCTCCCCGCGTGACAGGTTGGCGGTAGGCCATGATGGCCAGCGTCTCCATCACGGCCCGGGAGTATTTGGGCGGCTTCTCCGGGTTGAGGCGGTCCAGGTAGTCACGCATCTCGGGCCGGCTCTGGAAACGCCAGCCCGTCGACAACGCCACCAGCTCCACGCCGCGATCTTCCCAGTCCCGCGTGAGCTCGTCGAGCAGCATGCGCAGGGTGTCGGGGCCGAGTTCGTCGGCGAACAGCGTGCGCATGTCCCGCAGGGGCAAGGGCTGCTGCGCGCAGATGAGCGCGGTCTCAAGGACGCGCTTTGCATCCTGTGTGTTCATGGGCGTTCGTGCAAGTTCTCGGCCGGGGATGCCGGCAGGCTGGGTCGGGGGCGGTTTCTTTCAAACCTGCGGTCTCTGCGACGGGGCTCGGACTCCGGAGCCTGGGGTGGACGACAGTGCCAAAGTGCTGACGGGCGAACGTGGCGCGTGATGTGGTCTTGGGGCGAAGGGCTGAACAGCAATGCAGGCGGCAACCGCTGCGGCAGATCGGCGGCATCGCCGCAGACCGGCTCGACTGCCTGGCTCGCTTGCCCGGCCCCACCTTCGTGATACCTGCCAGACGCCTTGGCGGCGCGTTGCTCGCGCGGCCGAGGCGGACCAGGCAGCGGCCCACGCCCCACTCCCACCACCGTGCCCGGATTCCATCCATGTCGGCACGATCGCTTTCCCGGGCTTGACGCTGGTCACACCGACGACTTCGGGTGCCGCCAGGGAAAGGTGATGGCTGCATTGTATAGGCAATGTGCCGCACGGGTTCGCCGCGTGCATCCGGGCTTGCCCCAGCGGTCGGGCGTCGCCGACGGGCGGGCGATCACGCCGCGGGATCACCCTCTTCCATGATCCGGTTCCAGGCGGGCGCCAGGTCGGCCGGTGGCGGCGCATCGAACCACATCCATTCGCCACTCACCGGATGCGCAAGCCCCAGGCGAACCGCATGAAGCGCCTGGCGTGCCAGACCGAGCGCGGGACGGCCGCCGTACAACGCGTCCGACACCAGGGGATGGCCCCGCAATGCCATGTGGACGCGGATCTGATGGGTGCGACCGGTGTGCAGCTTGCAGCGCACCGCCGTGAGCGCCGGGACACCGTCAGGGGCGAGGATGGACAGTGGCGTGACGTCGGTTCGCGCGGGCTTGCCCTGCGACAGCACGGCCATCTTGACCCGCGACTGCGGATCGCGCGCCAGCGGGGCGTCCACCGTGAAGGTCTCGCCGTGCAGGCTGCCGTTGACGATGGCGATGTACTCGCGGTGGACCTCGCGTGCGGCGATGGCGCGGACGAGCGATGTGACAGCCTGCAGCGACTTGCCCACCACCATCAGGCCCGAGGTGTCCTTGTCGAGACGATGCACGATGCCGGCGCGGGGCAGCGAGGCCGATGCCGGGTGGCGGTGGAGCACGGCATTGAGCAGCGTGCCGGACCAGTTCCCGGCCGCCGGGTGCACGACCATGCCGGGCGGCTTGTCGACCACCATGAGGTGCTCGTCCTCGAACACGACCGCGAGTTCGATGGGCTCCGGCCGGAACGCGCGGCTCTCGGGCGTGGGCACGATGTCCACCACCAGTTCCTGACCGGCCTGAACCTTGCGCGACGGCGTGTCGGCCACGCGGCCGCCGAGCTGCACGTGGCCTTGCTCGATCAGGCTCTGCAGGTAGTTGCGCGAGAACTCCGGTGCCATGGCGACCACGGCCTTGTCGAGCCGCCCGCCGTGGAACTCGCGGCCGAGCAAGGTGGAGCGACGCTCCGGGGCATCGCCGACCGGCGTTTCGACGACGTCGTCGTCGACCTCGGAGAGCCCGTTGTCCGCGGGGGTTTGCACAGGGTGAACCATATAATCGTTGCTCTTCTCTATTGACGGACCGCGCCACTGGCGCCACCCATGCCGATGACCCGGAACTCCCCGACCCGCCGACCCAGCCGCCCTTGGCACGCCGCAGCAGCTGCGCTGGCCGCCTCGATGCTGGTGGCCTGCGGCTCGACCCCGACGGACGAAACCGCCGGCATGAGCATCGAGAAGCTGCAGTCGGAGGCCCGTGACGAAGTCGAGGCCGGCTCGTTCGAGCGGGCCATCAAGCTGTACGAACGGCTGGAAGGCCGCGCCTCGGGCACCATGCTCGGGCAGCAGGCCGAACTCGAACGCGCCTACCTGCTTTACCGCACCGGTGAAAAGGCACAGGCGCTGGCCGTGATCGAGCGCTTCATGAAGCTGCACCCGACCAGCCCGGCGTTCGACTACGCACTGTACCTGCAGGGCATCGTCAACTTCAACGACAACCTCGGCATTTTCGGCCGACTGTCGCGCCAGGACCTCTCCGAACGAGACCAGCAGGCGTCGCGTGATTCGTACCAGTCGTTCAAGCAGCTGGTCGAGCAGTTCCCGCAATCGAAGTATGCCGACGACGCGGTGGTGCGCATGCGCTACATCGTGAACGCGCTGGCCGCCTACGAATTGCATGTGGCGCGCTACTACTTCCGCCGGGCCGCCTACGTGGCCGCGGCGAACCGGGCCCAGCAGGCGATCCAGGAATTCCAGACCTCGCCCTCCACCGAGGAGGCCTTGTCGGTGATGGCCCAGAGCTACGATCGCCTGGGCCTGGTTCAGCTGCGCGACGATGCCGTGCGGGTGCTGCGCCAGAACTTCCCCTCGAGCCGCTACCTGGCCCAGATCCCGACCGACGCCAAGACGCCCTGAGCAACGCGACGCCCCTCGCCGGGGCCGCCGTTCAGAACGGCAGCGCCTCGGCCGAGAGGGTCGAAAGCCACGCCAGCGCCTCGGCCTCGGTCATGACGCGCGTCATCGGCGGCAGCGCCTCGCGCAGGCGCCGGCCGTAGTTCATGCCTGCCATGCGCGGGTCGCACACCACCAGCAGGCCCCGGTCCGTTTCGCTGCGGATGAGCCGGCCGGCTCCCTGCTTGAGCGACACGGCCGCCTCTGCGACGAAGTAGTCCGAGAACGGGTTGCGGCCCTCGCTCTCCAGGCGCTTCACCCGCGCTTCCACCAGCGGATCGTTGGGTGGCGGAAACGGCAGCTTGTCGATCAGCACGCACTGCAGGGCTTCCCCGGGCACGTCGATGCCTTCCCAGAAGCTCTGTGAGCCGACCAGCACCGACCGCGGCTGCGACAGGAACTGCTGGAGCAACTGGCGCTTGGGCGCCGTGCCCTGCAACAGCACCTGGATGGGATCCCCCTCGGCCTCGAATGCGTCACGCAACCGTTCCCCAATGGCGTTCAGCGCGCGCAAGGTCGTGGTGAGCACGAAGGTGCGCCCGCCCAGGGCCCGCGCGCAGCGCGCCGCCAGCGTGGCCACGGCGGCCTGGTGACCCGAATCGCTGGGCTTTGGAAAGCCGGCAGGGATGTAGAGCCGCGCATGGGCGGGATAGTCGAACGGGCTGCCGACGCGCAAGGTGTCGGCGTCCTCGAGACCGGCGGATTCGGTGAACCAGCTCAGGCGGTCGTCGTCGCCCAGGGTGGCGGACGTGAAGATCCAGGCCTTGTCGCTCATCCCCATCTGTTCGCGCAGTGCCTCGCGGACGTCGAGGGGCGACTCCACGAGCCGCGCCTGATGCGGGGTGACGTCGATCCATCGCACCCGGCCTGGCGTGGCCGGCGCGGCGAACATCTCGCACTGGTGCAGGAAGTGGGTCGCCCGCTCGGCGAGCTTCGGAAAATCAGCGGCGGTCTCCGCCACGCGGTCGATCCCGTGGCGAGCGGCCGTGCACGCTTCGCCCACGGCATTGAGCGCGGCCAGGAAGTCGGCGTTGGTGGAGCGTTCGTCCCAGCGCAGCTTGACGGTGCCGCGCAGGTCGCGCAGGTGGCCGGCCGCGGCCAGGCGCAGGTCGCGCGCGGCATGGTCACAGGCGCCGGCGAGTTCCTGCCAGGGCACGAGCCCGCGGGCATGCTGCAGGCCGGCCGCGAGCAGATCGCGTGCGAAGTCGATGACCTGGGCCGTGCCCAGCGTGCTGCCGAGGAACTGGACGCCGGCCTCGGACAGCTGATGGGCCTCGTCGAAGACCGCCACCTCGACGCTCGGCAGCAACTCGGCCACGCCGCTGTCGCGCAGGGCCATGTCGGCGAAGAACAGGTGATGGTTCACCACCACCACGTCGGCCGCCATGGCTTCCCGCCGCGCCTTCATCACATGGCACTGGCGGTAGTCGGCGCATTCGCTGCCGAGGCAGTTCTCGCGCGAGGAGGTGACGAGGGGAATGACGCTGGAGCGCTCGTCGAGCCCCTCGAGCTCCGCAAGATCACCCGTCTTCGTGGACTGGGACCACATCTCCACCTTGGCGAGCGTGCGCACGGCGAAGCGGTCCGGCAGCTGCGCCGACTCGCGCGCCTGGCGCATGCGATGCAGACACAGATAGCTGCCCCTGCCCTTCAGCAGCGCCAGTTGCGTGGGCAGCTTGAGGGACTCGCACAGCCGCGGCAGGTCACGCAGGAAGAGCTGGTCCTGCAGGCTCTTCGTGGCCGTGCTCACCAGGGCGCGCTTGCCCGACAGCAGCGTGGGCACGAGATAGGCGAAGGTCTTGCCGACGCCCGTGCCCGCCTCGGCCACGAGCGCACGTTGCTCGTCGATGGCCAGCGAAACCTCGTCGGCCATGCGCTGCTGCACCTCGCGTTCGGTGTAGCGCTCATCGGCCTCGGACAGGGGCCCGCCCGCGGCGAATGCCTGGGCCACGGCCTCGCGCAACGGACTGCTCATGCGGGTTCGGGGGGCTCGAGTTCGGCGTGCAGCCGCGCGATTTCGTCGCGCAGGCCGAGGCGGCGCTTCTTGAGGCGGCGCAGGGACAGGTCGTCGAGCGGCGTCGACCCGGCGGCCTCGTCGATGAGGCTGTCGAGTTCGGCGTGTTCGATCCGGAGTTCGATCAGGCGCCGCTCGGGGGAGTGGAGGTTGTCATCCATCACGGCGGCAGTGTGTTTGCATCAATGCAAAGCGATTATAGTTTTCGACCATGAGCACCTCCCCTGGATATCGCCTGTCCGCCGCCACCGGCATTCACCGTGGCGACCGCGCCTACCAGCAGGACCAGGTTGAAATCCTCGCCCACCACCGGGTGCCGGGCTGCGCCCTGGCGGTACTGGCCGATGGCATGGGCGGCAAGAGCGGCGGCCGCAAGGCGGCCGACCAGGTGATCCTCACCGCGCGCCAGCTCTTCGAACGTCACGGCGCCCTCCAGGACGACCCGGCCGAGCTGCTCAAGCAGCTGGTGCTCGAGGCGCACCTGATGATCAAGCTCACGGCCATCACCGCCGAAGAAGAGCCGCACAGCACCGTGACGGCCTTCCTGATCAGCCCGTCACGCCAGTGCGACATCATCCATGCGGGCGACTCCCGGGTGTACCACTTTCGCGGCCCCGACCTCGTTCGCCGCACCATCGACCATTCGTTCGTGCAGCGGCTGGTCGACGAAGGGCAGATCGCCGAGGAAGAGGCGAACAACCACCCGCAGTCCAACCTGCTCACGGGCTGCCTGGGCACGTTCCAGGACCCGCCGCTGACCTTGCACCACATCGACCGCCTGGAAATCGGCGATTCGCTGTTGGCCTGCAGCGACGGTCTCTGGCATTACTTCACGCCCAAGGAACTGGGCGCCATCGTGCATACCCTCCCCCCGCGCGAGGCGAGCGAGATGCTGGTGAGCAAGGCGCGCCAGCGTGCGCGCGGTGCGGGCGACAACCTCTCGCTCGCATTGGTGCGCCTCGAACCACTGAACTGACGGCTCCGGTTGCGCCACGCGACGCCGCGCAGCGCGGCGTACCGTGGTGCGTCACCTACCGCAGGCCATGGCGCAGCGGCCTGGCCGCCGCCAGGTTCAGGTGAGCGAGGTGTCGACGTCCCGACGGGCCAGCGCAAGGAACTCGGCCGACTGCATCTCGTTGAGACGAGACACCGTGCGGGGGAACTCGTGCGACAGGGGGCCCTCGGTGTAGAGCTCCTCGGGTGGCACGGCGGCCGACATGATCAGCTTCACGCGCCGGTCGTACAACACGTCGACCAGCCAGGTGAATCGGCGCGCCTCCGAGGCATAACGGGGCGGCATGTGGGGCACGTCCGACAGCAGCACCGTATGGAACTGCGTGGCGATCTCGAGGTAGTCGTTCTGTGAGCGGGGACCGCCACAGAGCGTCTTGAAGTCGAACCACACGACGCCGCCGGCCTTGCGGCGCGCCTGCAGCTCGCGGTGCTCGATGTGCAGCACCGGCTCTTCGTCCCGCGCCTCGGCCAGGCGCTCGAAGGCCTGCGTCATCGCGGCATCGGCGGCCTCGTCCAGCGGCGTGTGGTACAGCTCCACCTGCTCCAGCGAGCGCTGCCGATAGTCGGTGCCGTTGTCCACGCTCAGCACCTCCATCTTCGCCTTCAGCAGCTCGATGGCGGGCAGGATGCGGTCCCGGTGCAGGCCGTTCGGATAGAGATCGTCGGGCTTGAAGTTCGACGTGGTGACGATGCTCACCCGGTGCTCGAAGAGCGACTCGAGCAGGCGATGCAGGATCATCGCGTCCGTGACGTCGGCCACGTGGAACTCGTCGAAGCAGATGAGGCGGTAGCGGCGCGAGATGCGCCGCCCCAGCTCGTGCAGCGGGTTGACCGTGCCCTTCAGCTCCGACAGCTCGCGGTGCACCTCGCGCATGAACTCATGGAAGTGCAGCCGCGTCTTGCGGGTGAGCGGGACGGCGTTGAAGAAGCAATCCATCAGGAAGCTCTTCCCCCGCCCCACGCCGCCATACATGTACACGCCCCGTGGGATGGGCGGGTGGCGCAACATCTTGGTCAGCGCATTGCTGCGCCGGGCCTTGTAGTCGAGCCACTCGTTCTCGCAACGCTCCAGCGCGTCGACCGCGCGCAGCTGCGCGGGGTCGGCGGTGAAACCGTGCTCGGCCAGCGTTTGCGCGTAGAGCTCGCGAACTCCCACGGGCCGGCCGTCAGAAGTTGAGCGTGCGCTTGTCGACCGCCAGCGCTGCTTCCTTCGTGGCCTCGCTGAGCGAGGGGTGCGCGTGGCAGATGCGAGCGATGTCCTCGGCCGAAGCCTTGAACTCCATCGCCACCACCGCTTCGGCGATCAGCTCCGATGCGTAGGGTCCGACGATGTGCACACCGAGGATCTCGTCCGTCTTGGCGTCAGCCAGCATCTTCACCATGCCGGTGGTGTCACCCAGCGCCCGTGCCCGACCGTTGGCCATGAACGGGAAGCTGCCGGCCTTGTAGGCCCGGCCGGAGGCCTTGAGCTGCTGCTCGGTCTGGCCCACCCACGCGATCTCGGGCGAGGTGTAGATCACCCACGGGATGGTGTTGAAGTTCACATGCCCGTGCTGGCCGGCAATGCGCTCGGCCACAGCCACGCCCTCTTCCTCGGCCTTGTGGGCGAGCATCGGGCCGCGCACCACGTCGCCCACCGCCCAGACGTTGGGCAGGTTGGTCTTGCACTCGTCGTCCACGGCGATGGCGCCGCGCTCGTCAAGCTTCAGGCCCACCGCGTCGGCGTTCAGGCCGTTGGTGTTCGGCACGCGGCCGATGGAGACGATCAGGCGGTCTACCGCCAGCGTCTGGGCTTCGCCCTTGGCATTCGCGTAGGCAACGGTCACGCCGCCCTTGCCTGCCTTGACCTCGCCGATCTTGACACCGAGTTCGATGTTCAGACCCTGCTTCTTGAGCGCCTTCTGCGCTTCCTTGGCAATGGTCTCGTCGACCGCGCCCAGGAAGGTGGGCAGCGCCTCGAGCACCGTGACCTCGGCACCCAGGCGACGCCACACCGAGCCCATTTCCAGGCCGATCACGCCCGAGCCGATCACCCCGAGTTTCTTCGGCACCGACGGGATGCGCAGCGCGCCGTCGTTGGAGAGGATCAGATCCTCGTCGAAGGGTGCACCGGGCAGCGCACGGGCGTTGGAGCCGGTGGCGATGATCACGTGCTTGGCGGTCAGCGACTCCTCGGCCGCGCCGGTCACCTTGATCTCGTAGCCGGCGTCACCGCCCTTCACGAAGGAGCCGCGGCCGTGGAAGAACGCGACCTTGTTCTTCTTGAAGAGGAACAGGATGCCGTCGTTGTTCTGCTTCACGACGGTGTCCTTGCGGCCGATCATCTTGGCCACGTCCATCGTCAGGTTGGACAGCCCGATGCCGTGGTCGGCAAAGTGATGGCCGGCCTGCTCGAAGTGCTCGCTGGACTGCAGCAGGGCCTTCGAGGGGATGCACCCCACGTTCGTGCAAGTGCCGCCGGGGGCCGGGCCGCCCTTCTCGTTCTTCCAGTCGTCGATGCAGGCGGTGTTGAAGCCCAGCTGGGCCGCGCGGATGGCCGCGATGTAGCCACCGGGGCCGCCGCCGATGACGACCACGTCGAATTGCTTGCTCATGGTGATCCTCAGATGTCGAACAGCAGGCGGGCCGGGTCTTCCAGCGCTTCCTTCATGGCCACCAGGCCCAGCACGGCTTCACGGCCGTCGATGATGCGGTGGTCGTAGCTCATGGCGAGGTAGTTCATCGGACGCACGACGACCTGGCCGTTCTCGACCACGGCACGGTCCTTGGTCGCGTGAACGCCGAGGATGGCCGACTGCGGCGGGTTGATGATCGGGGTCGAGAGCATCGAGCCGAAGGTGCCCCCGTTGGAGATCGAGAAGGTGCCGCCGGTCAGTTCCTCGAGGGACAGCTTGCCGTCACGGGCCTTGGCGCCGAACTCGGCGATCGTCTTCTCGATGTCGGCGAACGACATCTGGTCGACGTTGCGCAGCACCGGCACGACGAGGCCGCGCGGCGAGCCGACGGCGATGCCGATGTCGAAGTAGCCGTGATAGACGATGTCGTTGCCATCGACCGAGGCGTTGATGATCGGGTACTTCTTGAGCGCGGCGACAGCGGCCTTGACGAAGAAGCTCATGAAGCCGAGCTTCACGCCGTGCTCCTTCTCGAACTTCTCCTGGAACTTCTTGCGCATCTCCATCACGGGCGCCATGTTCACTTCGTTGAACGTGGTCAGGATGGCGTTGGTGGCTTGCGACTGCAGCAGGCGCTCGGCGATGCGGGCGCGCAGGCGGCTCATCGGCACGCGCTGCTCGGGACGCTCGCCCAGTTGCTTGGCGGTGGGCGCGGCGACGGCAGGCAGCGGCTTGGCCACGGCCGGTGCGACCGGCACGCTGACGGCCTTGGCGGCGGGCGCTGCGGCGGCGGCCGGCTTGGCGCCACCCTCGAGGGCGCCGAGCACGTCGCCCTTGGTGACGCGGCCGTCCTTGCCGGTGCCGGCCACGCTGGAGGCCGACAGGTTGTTCTCGGCCAGCAGCTTGGCCGCAGCAGGCATGGCGACATCGCCCTTGCCGCCGACGGCCGGAGCGGGCGCGGCAGCAGCTGCCGACGGCTGGAGGGCGCTCTCGGGCAGCGGCTTGATTTCCAGCGGGCTGACCATTTCCTTGGCTTCGGTGTCGATGCGGGCGATGAGCTCCTCGCTCACGCAGCTTTCACCATCATTCTTCACCAACTGCATCATCACGCCGGCCGCGGGCGCCGGCACTTCCAGCACGACCTTGTCGGTCTCGATCTCGACGAGGATCTCGTCCTGGGCGACGGCTTCGCCCGGCTTCTTCTTCCACTGCAGCAGGGTGGCTTCGGCCACGGATTCGGACAGCTGCGGGACCTTGACTTCTACGATTGCCATGTTGTTCTTCCAGAGAATGGGGGGTGCGAAGTGAACCGGTGCGGACGGTGACGGCGGCCTTCTGAGCCGCCGCCCCGCTCACGCGACGGTGTGCATCACTTCGTGAGGACGAAGCCCTTGAGCTTGCCGAACGCCTGGTCGAGCAGCGATTTCTGCTGCTCCTGGTGCAGGTGGGCGTAGCCCACTGCCGGCGATGCCGAGGCCGGACGGCCGGCATAGCCGAGCTTCTGGCCTTCCACGAGGTTCTCGTGGATGTAGTGCTGCACGAAGAACCAGGCACCCTGGTTCTGCGGTTCGTCCTGCGCCCAGATCACTTCGGTGACGTTCGGGAAACGCTTCATCTCGGCGGCGAACGCCTTGTGCGGGAACGGGTAGAGCTGTTCCACGCGAACGATCACCGTGTCCCACGCCTTCTTCTCGTCGCGACGCTTGATCAGGTCGTAGGCGACCTTGCCCGAGCAGGCGATGACGCGCTTGACCTTGTCGGGCTCGATCTCGGAGCGGCCCGGGCCGATGACGGTGCGGAACTCACCCTTCGTGAAGTCGGACAGCGGCGAGCCGGCGTCCTTGGCACGCAGCAGCGACTTCGGCGACATCACGATCAGCGGCTTGCGGAACATGCGCACCATCTGGCGACGCAGCACATGGAAGATCTGGCTGGCCGTGGTCGGCTGCACGATCTGCATGTTGTTGTCGGCGGCCAACTGCATGAAGCGCTCGAGGCGGGCGGAGGAGTGCTCCGGGCCCTGGCCTTCGTAGCCGTGCGGCAGCAGCATGGTCAGGCCGTTCGCACGACCCCACTTCACCTCGCCGGAGGCGATGAACTGATCG
The DNA here is from genome assembly GCF_964253025.1 of Rhizobacter sp. LjRoot28. NCBI lineage: Bacteria > Pseudomonadati > Pseudomonadota > Betaproteobacteria > Burkholderiales > Sphaerotilaceae > Rhizobacter > Rhizobacter sp. LjRoot28. The sequence goes on along the minus strand of NZ_CAXUQC020000001.1, from coordinate 1,589,024 downwards.
ATCACGACCTGGGCGCCGTTGGCGAAGTCGCCGAACTGCGCTTCCCAGATCACAAGGGTGTTCGGGTCAGCGCTCGCGTAGCCGTATTCGAAGCCGAGCACGGCCTCCTCCGACAGCAGCGAGTCGATGACGACGAACGGGGCCTGGTTCTCGGCGATGTGCTGGAGCGGCGTCCAGGTGCCTTCGTCCCACTTCTCGCGGTTCTGGTCGTGCAGCACCGAATGGCGGTGGGTGAAGGTTCCGCGACCGCAGTCTTCACCCGACAGGCGCACGGGGTAGCCGCTCGCCACGAGCGATGCGTAGGCGAGGGACTCGGCCATGCCCCAGTCGACGTTGATCTCGCCGCGGCCCATCGCGGCGCGGTCGGCGAGGACCTTTTCCACGAGCGGGTGCGCCTTGAACTTCGGAGGCAGCGCGGTGATCCGTTCGGCCAGGCGCGTGACCTCGGACAAGGGCAGTGCGGTGTCGGCCGAGTCGGTCCACTTCTTGTTGAGGAAGGGGGACCAGTCGACGGCGTACTTGCTCTTGTAGTTGGTCAGGACCGGGTCGACGGTGTGCTTGCCGGCATCCATCGCGGCACGGAAGGCCTTGACGAGTTCGTCCGGGCCCTCGGCCGCCAGCGTGCCGTTGGCCACCAGCTTGTCGCCGTACAGCTTGCGCGTGCCGGGGTGCTGGCCGATCTTCTTGTACATCAGCGGCTGCGTGAGCGCCGGGGTGTCCTGCTCGTTGTGGCCGAGCTTGCGGAAGCAGACGATGTCGAGGACGACGTCCTTGTTGAACTCCTGGCGGTAGTCGAGCGCCAGGCGGGTGCACAGCACCACGGCTTCGGGGTCGTCGCCGTTCACGTGCAGCACCGGAGCCTCGATCATCTTGACGACGTCGGTGCAGTACAGCGTGGAGCGCGTGTCGCGCGGGTCGCTGGTGGTGAAGCCGATCTGGTTGTTGATGACGATGTGGACCGTGCCGCCGGTGTAGTAGCCGCGCGTCTGCGCCAGCGCCAGCGTTTCCATCACGACGCCCTGCCCTGCGAAGGCGGCATCGCCGTGCACGAGCACCGGCAACACGGTGTCGCCTTCCTGGTCGCCACGGCGGTCCAGGCGGGCCTTCACCGAGCCCTCGACGACCGGGTTCACGATCTCGAGGTGGGACGGGTTGAACGCGAGGCTGAGGTGCACCGGGCCGCCGCGGGTTGACACGTCGCTCGAGAAGCCCTGGTGGTACTTCACGTCGCCGGACGGCAGGTTCTCGGGCGCGGTGTGCTCGAACTCGGAGAACAGGTCCTTCGGGGACTTGCCCAGGGTGTTCACCAGCACGTTCAGGCGGCCGCGGTGGGCCATGCCGATGATGATCTCCTGCACCCCCACTTCACCGGCGCGCTGCACCACTTCGTCGAGCGAGGCGATGAAGCTTTCGCCACCTTCGAGCGAGAAGCGCTTCTGGCCGACGAACTTGGTGTGGAGGTAGCGCTCGAGGCCTTCGGCAGCGGTCAGCCGCTCGAGGATCTTGACGCGCTCTTCAGCGGAGAAGCTCGGCTTGGAGCGGATGGATTCCAGCCGCTGCTGCCACCAGCGCTTCTCGGCTGGATCGGTGATGTGCATGTACTCGGCACCGACGGAGCCGCAGTAGGTTTCGCGCAGCGCCTGCACGATCTCGCGGAGCGTCATCTGCTCGGCGGTCGTGAAGTAGGTGTTCGTGGCGCTGAACGAGATGTCCATGTCCGCCTCGCTCAGGTCGTAGAACGCCGGCTCGAGTTCGGGGATCTTGGGACGCTCCTGGCGCTTGAGCGGGTCGAGGTCGGCCCAGCGCGAACCGAGGAACCGGTAGGCAGCGATCAGGGACTGGACATGGACCTGCTTGCGCGCGACGGCGAGGTCGGCGTTGCTGGCCTTGTTGCCGAAGGCATTGGCCTTGGCGCGTTGAGCGAACGACTCGACGATGGGCGCATGGGCCACGTCGCGGGCCTCGGTGCCATCAGCCGCAGGAACGTTCTGGAGGGCGTCGAAGTACGCACGCCAGTTGTCAGGCACGGAGCCCGGGTTGTCGAGGTAGGCCTCGTACATCTCTTCGACGTACGGCGCGTTACCCCCGAACAGGTACGAGTTCGACCTGTATTCCTGCATCATTTCGCTCACCTTTCACACCGGTTTCCGGTGTTGTAGTGGGTTGATAAACCTTCCGCGACACGGCTGCACCGGTTGGCGGATTGCGACCCGCCTTGACTGTTACCAGCAAGGGGACGGGAAGGACCTGTAGAGTCTGAGGGCGCTACTGTAGCACCGAAGCTTCTACGGGGTTCCCACAGCGCTGTTCGCTCGTTCACGATAACAACACCCGTGGAAAATCGGCGGATGCGCGTGATCGAGATCCATCCGGACGCCCCGGCCAAGCCACCGGCGGGCGCCCCTTGCAACGGGTGCGGCGTGTGCTGCCTGGCCGAGCCGTGCCCGGCGGGGATGGTGGTGAGCGGACGCCGCCACGGCGCCTGCTCGGCGCTCCAATGGGACCCATCCGAGGGCCAGTACCGGTGCGGACTGGTCAGTGCACCCGAGCGGTTCGTGCGCCCGGCGTGGTTGGCGCGACGCTTCGTCTCGCCCCTCGCCCGCCGCTGGATCGCGGCAGGCCGGGGTTGCGACTGCGACCTGGAGCCGCAGCCGCCCGGCGCGCGCTGAGCGGCACCGGTTCATTTCGGCCGGCCGGCAGCGCTGGGCGCGCCGTCAGGCCCGGCCAAGGCGCCTGGGGCGTGTCAGCCGAGCGCCAGACGCTGGCGCGCCGCCTGGTACTCCGCCGCCAGCCGCGCCACGACCTCCCGGGCCGGCAGCACCTGCTTGATGTGCCCGATGCCCTGGCCACAACCCCAGATGTCCTTCCAGGCCTTCTTGGACTCGCCGCCCGAGAAGTTCATCTTGCTGGCGTCGCTGACGGCCAGGTTCTCGGGGTCGAGACCCGCGTTGACGATGGAGCCGCGCAGGTAGTTGCCATGCACGCCGGTGAAGAGGTTGCTGTAGACGATGTCGTCGCTGTTGCTCTCGACGATCATCTGCTTGTACGCATCCACGGCCCGCGCCTCGTCGGTGGCGATGAAGGCCGAACCGATGTAGGCGAAGTCGGCACCCATGGCCTGGGCGGCCAGCACCGCGCCGCCGCTGGCGATGGAACCGCTCAGGGCCACCGGGCCGTCGAACCACTCACGGATTTCCTGGATGAGGGCGAACGGGCTCTTCACGCCCGCATGACCGCCGGCACCCGCTGCCACGGCGATGAGACCGTCCGCGCCCTTCTCGATCGCCTTCTTCGCGAAGGTGTTGTTGATGATGTCGTGCAGCACCACGCCACCCCAGGCGTGCACCGCGTCGTTGACGTCCGCCCGGGCGCCGAGCGAGGTGATGATGATGGGCACCTTGTACTTCGCGCACAGCGCCAGGTCGTGCTCGAGTCGGTCGTTGCTCTTGTGCACGATCTGGTTGATCGCGAACGGCGCGGCGGGCCGATCGGGGTTGGCCCGGTTGTGGGCGGCCAGCGTCTCGGTGATCTCGGCCAGCCACTCCTCGAGCACTTCCGCCGGGCGGGCGTTGAGCGCCGGCATCGAGCCGACCACGCCGGCCTTGCACTGCTCGATGACGAGCTTGGGGTTGCTGATGATGAACAGCGGCGAGCCGATGATGGGCAGCGGCAGGTTCTGCAGGATGGGTGGCAAGGACACGAGCGTCTCTCCAGGCAGCGGGCGGATCAGAAGGAATCGAGGGCCAGCGCCGTCACGCTGTCGGCACCCTCGAGGATGGCGGTGCGCAGGCTGCTCGTGCGGCTCAGGATGTGCTCGGCATAGAAGCGCGCCGTGGCGACCTTGGCTTCGAGGAAGGCACGATCGCCCTCGCCCGCTGCCAGCTGTTTCTCCGCCACGAGCAGGGCGCGGCCGAGCTGCCAGCCGGACACGGCGTTGCCGGCCAGCATGAGGTACGGGACGGAGCCGGCGAACACGGCGTTGGGCTTGGCCTTGGCGTTGGCCACCACGAAATCGACCACTTCCACGAAGGCGGTGCGGGCGGCCGTCAATGCCTTGGCCATGGCGCGTGCCGCAGGCGAGTCGCTCCGGGCGAGCTCGGCCTCGGTCGCTTCGATCTGGGCGGCGATGCCCCGGGCCGTGGCACCACCGTCGCGAGCCGTCTTGCGGCCGACCAGGTCGTTGGCCTGGATGGCGGTCGTGCCTTCGTAGATGGTGAGGATCTTGGCGTCGCGGTAGTACTGCGCCGCCCCGGTCTCCTCGATGAAGCCCATGCCGCCGTGCACCTGCACGCCGAGGTTGGTGACCTCGAGGCTCATCTCGGTGCTGTAGCCCTTGACCAGCGGCACCATGAATTCATAGAAGGCCTGGTTCGTCTTGCGGGTGGCGGCATCCGGGTGGGCGTGCTGGGCGTCGTACGCCGCGGCCGCCGTGAGGGCCATGGCGCGGCAGCCTTCGGTGAGCGAGCGCATCGTCATCAGCATGCGGCGCACGTCCGGGTGGTGGATGATGGGCGCGCTGCCGGGCATCGAACCGTCGACAGGGCGCGACTGCACGCGGTCGCGGGCGTACTGCACCGCCTTCTGGTAGGCACGCTCGGCCACCGCGATGCCCTGCATGCCGACGGCGTAGCGGGCGGCATTCATCATGATGAACATGTACTCGAGGCCGCGGTTTTCCTCGCCGATCAGCTCGCCGATCGCGCCGCCGTGGTCACCGAACTGCAGCACCGCCGTGGGGCTGGCCTTGATGCCCATCTTGTGTTCGATGCTCACGCAGTGGGCGTCGTTGCGCTCGCCGGGATTGCCGTTGGCGTCCAGCCGGAACTTGGGCACGAGGAAGAGGCTGATGCCCTTCACGCCCTCGGGTGCGCCCGTCACGCGCGCCAGCACGAGGTGCAGGATGTTCGACGCCATGTCGTGCTCGCCGAACGTGATGAAGATCTTCGTGCCGAAGAGCTTGTAGGTGCCGTCACCCTGCGGCTCGGCGCGCGTGCGCACCAACGCCAGGTCGGAGCCGGCCTGCGGCTCGGTGAGGTTCATGGTGCCGGTCCACTCGCCGGAGATCATCTTCGGGAGGTACTTGGCCTTCTGCTCGTCGGAGCCGGCGGTGAGCAGCGCCTCGATGGCGCCATCCGTCAGCAGCGGGCACAGGGCGAAGCTCATGTTGGCGCTGTTGAGCATCTCGATGCACGCGGCGCCGATCGTCTTCGGCAGGCCCTGGCCACCGAAGTCCTGGGGGTGCTGCAGGCCCTGCCAGCCGCCTTCACCGAACTGGCGGAACGCCTCCTTGAAGCCCGGCGTCGTCGTGACCTTGCCGTCCTTCCAGGAGGACGGGTTCTTGTCGCCCTCGATGTTCAGCGGCGCGAGCACGCCTTCGTTGAACTTCGCGCATTCCTCGAGCACGGCCTGCGCCGTCTCGGGGCCGGCTTCCTCGAAGCCCGGCAACTGGGCAACGGCCTCCAGACCGGCGAGTTCCTGCATGCAGAACAGCATGTCCTTGACGGGGGCGACGTAGCTCATGGCAACTCCTGGAATCGTGATTCAGACAAGAAAAAGCCCGTCGGCCATCGGCGAACGGGCTGGGAGCGAACAGGCCTTACAGGGCCTTGACCAGTTCGGGCACGGCGGTGAAGAGATCCGCCTCGAGACCGTAGTCGGCCACGCTGAAGATGGGCGCTTCCGGGTCCTTGTTGATCGCCACGATCACCTTGGAGTCCTTCATGCCGGCCAGGTGCTGGATGGCGCCCGAGATGCCCGCGGCGATGTACAGCTGCGGCGCCACGATCTTGCCCGTCTGGCCGACCTGCCAGTCGTTGGGCGCATAGCCGGCGTCCACCGCGGCGCGGCTCGCGCCGAGGGCTGCGCCCAGCTTGTCGGCCAGCGGCGTAAGCACTTCGTTGAACTTGTCGCTGCTGCCGAGCGCCCGGCCGCCCGAGACGATGATCTTGGCGCCCGTCAGTTCAGGCCGGTCGTTCCGGGCGATCTCCGAGCCGACGAAGGTGGAGCTGCCGTTGTCGGCCGTGGCCGCTGCGCTCTCGACCGCGGCGCTGCCGCCGGTGGCCGCTGCCGCGTCGAAGCCGGTCGTGCGCACGGTGATCACCTTCACCTTGTCGGTCGACTGCACGGTGGCGATCGCGTTGCCGGCGTAGATCGGGCGCTCGAAGGTGTCGGGGCTCACCACCTTGGTGATGTCGCTCACCTGGCCGACGTCGAGCAGTGCGGCCACGCGCGGCGCCACGTTCTTGCCGCTGGCCGTGGCCGGGAAGACGATGTGGCTGTAGTTGGCGGCGATGGCCAGCACCTGGGCGGCCACGTTCTCGGCGAGGCCGTGCTCGAGGCCGGGAGCGTCGGCGTGGATCACCTTGCTCACGCCGGCGATCTGGGCGGCGGCCTTGGCGGCTTCAGCCGCGTTGCTGCCCGCGACCAGCACGTGCACGTCGCCGCCCAGTTGGCTGGCGGCCGTCACGGTGTTCAGCGTGGCGCCCTTGATGGAGGTGTTGTCGTGTTCTGCAATGACGAGAGAGGACATGTCGTGTTCCTGTTCGTGCTTCTGTTCGGTCTTGTTCGTCGGGCGCCGGTCAGATGACCTTGGCGTCGTTCTTGAGCTTGCTCACCAGCGTGGCGACATCGGGCACCTTGATGCCGGCGCTGCGCTTCGGGGGCTCGCTCACCTTGAGCGTCTTGATGCGCGGGGCCACGTCCACGCCCAGGTCCGCCGGCTTCACGACTTCCAGCGGCTTCTTCTTGGCCTTCATGATGTTGGGCAAGGTCACGTAGCGCGGCTCGTTCAGGCGCAGGTCGGTCGTCACGACCGCCGGCAGCGTGAGCTTGAGCGTCTCCAGGCCGCCGTCGACCTCGCGGGTGACGCTCACGCCGTCGGCGGCGAGCTCCACCTTGCTGGCGAACGTCGCCTGCGGCAGCTTGCCGAGCGCGGCGAGCATCTGGCCCGTCTGGTTGCAGTCGTCGTCGATCGCCTGCTTGCCCAGGATCACGAGGCCCGGCTGCTCCTTGTCGACCAGCGCCTTGAGCAGCTTGGCCACCGCCAGCGGCTGCAGCTCATCGGTGCTCTCCACCAGGATCGCGCGGTCAGCGCCGATGGCCATCGCCGTGCGCAGCGTCTCCTGCGACTGCGTCGGACCGCACGAGACGGCGATCACCTCCGTGACCACGCCCTTCTCCTTCAGCCGCACGGCTTCCTCGACGGCAATCTCGTCGAACGGGTTCATGCTCATCTTCACGTTCGCGATGTCCACACCGCTGCCGTCGCTCTTCACGCGGACCTTGACGTTGTAGTCCACCACCCGCTTGACTGCCACCAAGACTTTCATGCTCGAAGCTCCTGAGATACCGCTGTTGAAGTTGCACGGATTCTAGGTTTGCCCAACGCCCACACCGCTGGCGTGGCTGGCAAAAGGAAACGAACGATCGTGCTATTTTTTCGATTGTGCCACGACTCTTTTCGGGGGGCGAGCTTTTTCTGGCCGCCATGGGCTCCGGTAGACTGCCGCCGCCATGCCCTCGCCCGCCGCCCCCCTTCACGATCCGACCGAGACCTTGCTCGGCGTCTTCGATTCCGGCCTGGGAGGCCTGTCGGTGCTGAGCGCGCTGCACGACACACTGCCCGCCAACCCGAAGCTCTACGTGGCCGATTCGGCCCATGCGCCCTACGGGGAGCGCAGCGACGCATTCGTCACCGAGCGCACCCTGAAGATCGGCGAGCACCTCGTGGACGCCGGCGCAGGCCTCATCGTGGTCGCCTGCAACACGGCCACGGCTGTGGCCGTCGCGGCGCTGCGCGAGCGCTGGCCCGGGGTGCCGGTCGTCGGTGTGGAACCGGCCATCAAGCCGGCGGTGAAGGCGTCCCCGACGGGGCGCATCGGCGTGATGGCAACCCCCATGACACTGCGCAGCCAGAAGTTCGAGCGCCTCGTCGAAGCGCACGGTGCTCAGGCCACGATCGTTCGCCAGCCCTGCCCCGGCCTCGCCGGGCAGATCGAGCGGGGCGACCTCGACTCGCCCGAACTGCGCGCCATGATCGACGGGTTCTGCGAGCCGCTGCGCGCCGCGAGGGTCGACACGGTCGTCCTCGGCTGCACCCACTACCCGTTCGTCAGCCGGCACATCCAGGCCGCCATGGGGCCGCAGGTCAGGCTCATCGACACGGCCTGGCCGGTGGCCCGCCAGACCGCCCGCCTGCTCGGCATGGATCCCGACCTCATACAAGCCACCGAACGGTTGGGCAGCGTGCGCCTCCAGACCACCGGCGATGTGGCACACCTGCGCGAGGTGGCGTCGTTGTGGCTCTCGTTTCCTTGCGAAGTGGGCGCCGCGCCGGTCATGTGACCCTTCGAGCCTCGGCTGCGAGGCGGCCGGCCGCGCTTCAGCAGCGACGAGCTCCGCCTTGCGCGTGAATTGGTCGGCGCATGCCCTCGCAGCCGCGACGCGCTCGCGGCGAGCCTCAGCCGGTCGGTTCGCAAGCAGGCCGCGTCAGGCTCGACGGCGACTCCGACGGGCCGACACGCTGACAACCGCCACGCCAAGCGCAAGCAGCACGACCGTGCCGGGCTCCGGGATCGGCGCGCTGACGTCGACGTAGGTGCCCGCGTTCATCCATCCCGTCATGACGTTGTCCGTCGGGTTGGTGATGGACAGCACGAACGAGCCGCCATCACCGAGGCGGTAGCTGAACACGTCGGACAGGCTGCCGCCGTAAGCGCTGGTGATGGAGGCAAACAGGCTTGCGCTCACGCGGTTGCCGAGGTCGGCCATGGTGAGGCTGGCGAACGAATTCGTGGCGTCGATGTTGAACCACGTCGCTGCTTCAAGTGGCAGCGCGTCGCCGAGGATGCTCAGCGTGCAGAGCGTGGCGAACGACATCGTGACCCCGGCGCCGAGCGAGAAACCCCGGCGCCACTCGGCCGACATGTTGAGCTCCGAACCGTTGCCCGCCTTCGCCCGGCCGGTGGCACTGAGGCCATAGAGGTATACCTCTGCAGAGCCAGACCCGTAGTAGTCCAGCGCATAGGATCGCGCAATCGTCTCGCCAAGGGTCGGGGGCGGCCCGCTGGAATTGTGAAGGCCGGGGCTGCCTCGCCAGCCATCCCAGCTTGCCAAGCCCGCCTCGTCGATGCCCACTTGGTCGCGCGCTCGCGCGCTCGCAGTGCGCTCGCTCAACGACGCCCAGTCGCCGTCGAGGCTGTGTGGCCCGTTGAACTCCGGCGAACTAAAGCGCAACGGTGGCAGGCCCCCATCAAGGACGAGGCGTGCCGTGTAGTCGGTGGCGTGGGCGAGGACCGCCCAACCGACCAGGAGCGCAGCCGCGGCGCTTTTTGCGATGGCTTTCATGCTCTCACCCCCGTACCCCGGTCATGCGTCAGGGTCGAGTCGATGGTAGAGGGCCAAGCGCGCCGGCAGTCCCCCTCGAACCGGGGTTCACATTGCAATATGCGGTCCTGTTTCCGCCCAATCGGTACGGGGGGCATCTTCGCCGCCGAACGGAAGTCAGCATGCAGCGCCGACGCGGTCGATGCGCCGCCCGATCTCCTCGATCGACGGCACGCGCCGGCCGACCTTCCGGCGGGTTCGCCCCGCGCGCACGACCGCGGGCGCACGAAGTGCGCGAAGCCGATTCGGTCGCCCCTTGTGGTACCCGGGACGGGAACCAAATCGCTAGGATTGGTGCGGTCTCGCACGCGGTGAGCGGGATCCACGCGGGATGACCGCGAGTTTCACGCATGGGGACCGAACCGTGGCACTGGATAGAATCCCAGCATGCTCGTCGAAGTCGTCGAACTCCGCGCCACCGGGATGAAGCTCACGCCCGAGGAGGTCGCCGCGGCCACTCGCCACACCGGCAACCTGACGATCACCGCCGACGGCGTGGCCTACCTGCACGCCGGGGCGCACTACGCCCGCGACCACATCATCCAGCCCATGATCGAGGTCCAGGTCGGCCCGATGAAGGGCGACGACTTCATGCTCCGCGGCCGGCAGTACGTGGCCTACGGGAAGACCTCCGCCATGAACCCGCAGGCCTGGTGGTGCCGGAACCTACGCGGCGACCACATCCCGGCGACCGTCCAGCAAATGCACCGCTACTCCGGCGGCGACTCGCATGCGTAGATCTCGGCCGCCTCCTCGGGCGACAGGTCACAGGCCTCGTCCCAGAGGTGACCGGACACTATCTCTGCAATGTCCGCCGGGGACTTCCCAGGCATCAGCCGGCCGAGCGCCATGGTGGCGCGGTCAAACCATTCGGCGCGGTCGCAGTGGGGCGGAAGTTCCATCTACTCATCGTAGCGCTGCGGGGCTCCCCTGCGGAATACCGCACAACCCGCGAGCCACATTGCGGCGCCTGGCTCATGCCATGAGCCCCTACCCTGGGACTATCCCTCTGTCATCCAACAGAGGAGTGTGGAATGAGCCGATACGAACGAGTGAACCAGCATGCGCGCTACCGCGCGACGCCTGCGGCCGGCGGGCCGGCACAGGTCAAGGAGTGGGAGGTGCGCTTCTTCGAGCCCGGCGGTGCGGCGAATTCGGCGTTCTACGCCTCACGGCGTGATGCGCTCGCAGACATCCAGCGCGAAACCGGGCGCGGCCGGAACTGCGAGGGCCCGTTCGCTGTCGGCTGGTAGGTCAGAACGGCGCCGGCTCGACCGAGGAGGCGGTGCGGGTCACCTCGGCGTGCAGGCGCCGCATCGACTGGAGCATCAGGGCGACCTCGGCCGGCGGCATGCCGTTCCGGCTGCGCTCGAGCAGCTTGATGAGGGCCTCGAGGTGCTCGACGTTGCCGCGGGTGAAGCTGTAGGCGTGCGGAAGCACTGGTTTCGGCACCGGCATGCTCGCCTCAGAAGAGTTCACCGGTGGCCGGGTCAAGCGCAACAGGCGTCGCCTCGCTCACCGTCACGAGCGGGCCGGCGCTGAACTTCTCGACAGGCCACTGGCGGACCATAGTGGCGGCCTCGTCAGGCGTGCCGCGCAACCACACGTCTTCGTCCGCCTCGTCGATGACCACGACCATGCGCTTGTCCTGCTGCTCTGGTGGCAGGACGTTGCCAGCCTTGTCGACCTCGGGCCGGTGCATGCGGCGCATCAGCTCGTGGCTGTCGGCGTTGATGGTGATCATGGTGTAGGTCTCCACGACCTCGCCGGCCGGGCCGTGCCAGCGGTTCCAGAGCCCGGCCAGGCCGATCGGCCCGCCATCCGCTGCGGCGAACTTCCAGGGCTCGTGCTTCCCGCTCTCCCAGTTCGGCTATTCGGTACTTATGAAGCCGCTTGCGAAATCGGGCGCTTCCTGCAGAATGGACACATTACTATTGATGTGTCCGCTGCCGGCGTGGCGAAATGGGTATACGCAAGGGACTTAAAATCCCTCTTCCTTGCGGAAATGCGGGTTCGAATCCCGCCGCCGGCACCATGGCGGACGCGCTCATCGCGCAATGTCAACTCTGGAAAAGTCTGGCGTTCGTACGCTGCCCTCGCTCCGCCTTACTTTGGCGCAGCCCATCGCGGTCCCGGGCGGCCTGTGCGTGGAACTCACTCACCGGGACAAGCCGGTCACGTACTGGCGAAGGCCCCTCGGCAGTACATCCACGCGCTCGACAGAGTTTCGCTCCCTTCCTCTAGTTCTAGATGGTTCTGGGGCCCCGTGGATTCCAGGCTGCTTGTGGCTGCTTGAAAGGGCTCAGCTCAAGCCAAGGAACATCAGCTCTCTAGGGCCTATCGCGCAGGATCTTGCCGCGTATAAGGCCTTTCTTGACTTCCTGTCGCTGCAATGGGATGACTTCTCGGCTGTCGAGAAGTACCTACGCCCCACCTACCTGTACCACAACCGGCTTCAACACCTCGTCGACGCTGGCGAGTTGAAAAAGTCGACGGCCGCGCGCCGCATGTCGACGGTCATTAGCTTCTATCGATTCCTCATGCGGACCACCCGAATGCGCTTCTCGCCGGCCAATGAGCCGTGGGTGGAAAAACAGGTGGGCATTGAGTATCGAGACAGCAAGGGGTTCAGGCAGGTGGCAGCGGTCACGACGACGGACGTGTCCATCAAGGCATCTAGGCGCGAGGACGCGTGGGGCGAAACCATTAGCGATGGTGGTCAGCTCCGTCCCCTGACCGTGCCGGAGCAGCGAGTCCTCGTGGCTGCCCTGAAGGAACTGGGGAACGTAGAGTACGAGCTGATGCACTACGTGGCTTTGCTTACGGGCGCCCGTGAGATGACGGTATTAACGCTCCGACTTCGAGACGTGATGTGCTCGCCGGCCCTGGTTCCCCAGTGGTCGCACAAGATCCGGTGTGGCCCCGGCACAGGCGTGGACACCAAGCGGGATGCCACCAACGTCTACCTCTCAATTCCCCGCGCACTCTACGAGATGCTGCACAACTATGCCGTCTCGGCCAGGGCGAAGCGGAGGCGAGCAAAGACCAGACTTGGCGAGGATCCTGAAAATTACCTGTTCCTAACGCAGCATGGGCAACCCTACTACGAGTCCAAGTCGGACCGCACAGTGGTAAGCAGCTTCGATGCGCCTCTGCGTCGCTCCGCGCTCAGTGGCCGACCCCTGCGCAAATTCATCAAGGAAAGCGTCATTCCCCATGTGCGCAAGACAACTCCGAGGTTCAGCTATCGATTCCACGATCTTCGAGCCACATTTGGTATGAATTGGGTTGACTACCAAATGCTTCAGGCTGGCCCTGAAGGCTTCGCCAACCGATACCTGTGGGCAAGGGATCAGCTCAGAAAGCTGCTGTGGCACCGGAGCGGGACTACCACCGACAGGTACTTGGAATACCGAGCGCACATGAAGCACCTGGAACTGGCGCAGCAAGGCTGGAGCGACCACTTAGTCCATCTGATTAAGGGAGTGGCATAAGCGTGTCAAACGTCGGGCCTGCGCCCCCGTGGCAGCGATGCACGCCCACCTACCTCAAAACGCTGCCCGTCCTGGACTTCCCGTTCGTGCAGCCGCTCAACATTTACAACCCGGCCAACACTGTGCTGCGCTTCGCCGAAGGACAACGGCTATTGGCATTCCAGTGGTGCTACCTTCGCCGAGACGGAAAGGGACGCAATACCTCCTTCGACGCCTCCTCGCTTTCCCAGCAAAGGGTCAAAGCGATGCCTTTGGCCTTGGAGCGACTGTGCATGTGGTTCCGCTTCAATAACTCGAGGCCGCGGTCTGTCCAACATGCACTTCACACCTTGAGCGCCATGCTCTCGTGGGCTGACCTACCTCGACACTTGGGCCGCTTCGAGGCGCTGCTCAGTGACCCCGATCTGGCTTTGGAGGCACTCAAAACCTACCACGCCTTTCTTCGCAGTCAACTGCAAAGCCATGGAGCCGCCTCCGGGACAGTTGCCGGAAGGGACCAGTTTGCTATTGCCTGCCTGTCTGAAATTCACGGTCGGACATACAAGGACCAGATCGAGCCGCTGCAGCGTGGAATGCCCAGACGGACCACGGCTCCCGAGGCAGAAGTTGTCAGGGAGTTCAGCTCCAGGCTTCAGGCCATCTTCGACTCGGCGGCCGGAATCATTTTGGGCGGCGGCCCACCGGGATCTTCCCGGTTGCTCAAGGTCTCGGCCTCCGACAAATCAATGGCAATTGAGTTGCGAGACGGTTACGGTCCTCTACGGCTCATGGAGCTGGCCTGCGTGGCATTCGCTGGCCTCGTGCTTGTAGATTCCGGCGCGAACTTATCGGTTCTACAGGCGTATGAAGAGCCAGACGACCTGGAAGAACAATTGGCAGATCCCGACCGCATCAGCCTCACGCAGAAGGCAGTGAAGTTCCGTGCTGGTGGTAGAGCCGTCGAGGTGCACCTGTCCGCCACCTCGATAACTCGTCTGAAGACATATCTTCAGGTGCGCGAGACGCTCGTTACCTCGCTCGGAGGGGACGACATCGCGCAAATGTTCATTCGGTGCAGCTACGCGCACCCCACCAGCGAGCCGACCACAATCAGCCCGCTTGACCAAGCCTTCTTGTGTTACATCAGGCGCAAAGTTGCCCGGATCGGCGCGACGCTTCCTAGCGTGACACTGCGACAGCTGCGAGCGTACAAACAGCAGGACTTGGTCAAAAAAGCTCCGCTTGCAGCCGCTGCTAAGCTCATGGGCCATAGCATCCAAACCGCCATCCTCGCCTACTGCACGGCCCAGGAATCTACGCGACGTGGCGAACTAGGTCAGTTCCTAGGTTCGCTACAGAAGACCGTGATGACTGCATCTGGAACCGCTCAGAGTCAATCGCACTCAGAGGTCATCCCCGTCGGTATCTGCGCAGACTTTGGAAAACCTTCTGCTTTAGATTCTTCGGCCGTCGTATCGCCAGACTGTAGGAAGGTCGAAGGGTGCTTCTTCTGTGACAACTACCGCCTCCACGCTGACGCGGAGGACATAAAGAAGTTGATGTCATGTCGGCGTGTGCTCACGACAATCATGCCTCTGAACGACGATGCCATGCGCGCTGAGCGGGTCTACACCGCCATCGTAGATCGCATCAACACACTGCTCGGTGAACTCAAGCGGTGCCAACCTCAGGTCTATGAGACCGTGCGCATGGCAGTCGAAGAACAGGGCCAACTCACGCGCTACTGGACCAACAAGCTGCAGCAATTGCACCTACTGGGCATGCTGCGGGAGTCAACCACCCGATAGGCGTACCTGATGCACGATTCACTCCACACGCCTGTTGGCGTCGCCGCATTAGGCGAAGCTCCGCCGCGGTTCTTTTTCCCTTGCGATACGCCGGTGAGTTACGACACGTGCGGCGCGGTGGCCTCGCGATTCGGTGACCACGCGTGGGACTTCACAAGCATGAGCACCGACGGCACGACGACCAAAAAGCTCCACTTCTACGCTGCGGACTTCGTGTCCACGCCGGCGTCGGAACTTAGCCGTTTAATCCGAGAGCAGCACAAAGCTCTGATGTGGCTTCACATCGATGCAGGGAGGACCAGAGCGTGGGTGACCTTGCAAAACACAAACTTTGCCTTGCACGCTTGGTGTAGAAAGGCGGCCGACAAGGAAGTCGACCTCTACACCTTCCTGACCAACCCTGAATGGGTTGCCGAAGGAGCCCTCGACCTCAACGCGCACTACCTCACCATGACGCCTGCCGCCTTGCAGACGCTGTGGCGGCACCGTCGTCAGTTGGGCGCGCCCGTAGACCTTCCGCTTCAAAGACTTCGGAGTGCCCTGAATGAGGAGGTCAGGCGGCGTCCCAGCACGAACCAAACACCGCTCATTCCGTCACGCCTCTATTGCGAAATTCTGGCGACCCTTGGCGACCGAATGAGCGCGATTGAACACGAACTGGACGACCTGATAGATGCCTACGCGGATTTCCAGGCCGCTTCGCCAGGCGTCTCGGAAGGTGTTGGGAAGCTCATCCTGGGACGGCTCACCGAGCATCAGGCCACCCTGATGTTGGTGGTTGCTGCGTACACCGGGATGCGCATCGGAGAAGTATCTGTTCTTCCGCTCGAGGGTGCACTTATAGAGTTCGAACACGTCGGCGCAACGCACTACGAGGTGAGAGGGCCCACCTATAAGTTGAACAAAGGGGTGAAGCGCTGGACCACGTGGGTAACGAGCGATCAAGGCGCTCGTGCTGTGCGACTCGGTCAACGGATCGCGCGAGTGATTGCAAAGCAGCACGGTAAGCCCTCGAAAGCCGGCCAGCAAACACTTCTGTTCCCGTCGACGCAAAATCCCTTTAGGTCTATGACCCCGACGATTCGGAGGCGCTCATTGCTTCGGTTGCGGGAGCGCATTTGTCCGCTGATCGAGCAATCAGACATCGACGAGCTCGACCGCTTGGAACTTGCACGCGGGTGGTCACGCGACAACATCCTGGTCGGCAAAAGTTGGCCTCTGGCGTTTCACCAGTTGCGCCGTAGCTTGGCTGTCTATGCTCACCGTTCAGGCATGGTCGGCCTGCCTGCGCTCAAGGCGCAGTTGCAGCACATTACCCAGGAGATGACCTCGTACTATGCCGACGGGTTCTCTAGAGCCGTGAACCTAGTGTTCGACAGCAATCACTTCTCGCATGAATGGAACGCCGCCAAGGCTGAGAGCAGCTACTTTGCGTATGCCTTTGGAGTCTTGTTCTCCGACGAGACCCTGCTTGGGCAGGGAGCGCGGCGAATGGCCGACACGTTGGAGTCGCGGAGCCGTCAGGACACCCTCCGCTTGTTTCAGCAGAACAAGCTGGCTTACCGCGAGACCCCTCTAGGAGGCTGTTCATCAACCGAGGCATGCACAACCCATCCCCTGGAGCCAATCCCGTATGACTGCTTGGAGAGGAACTGCGTGAATCAGGTGGTCTTCGGGAGCCGCCTCGACGGCGTCATCACGTTTCAGCGAGGAGCTGTTGCCACTTTGGAGAGGGACGAAGCCGGGAGCGTCGAGCACCGATTGGAAGTTCGCAACCTGGAGGTTCTGCTTAGGGCCCGTGACCGGTTCTCGAAAGGTACCTAATGGCGGCGAAGAGCCAGGTCGAAAAATACTATCAGGCCCTTGCGCGGCTTCAGAGGCGCGGGGAGGTAATCAACAACGATGCCGTGGCCAGGGAAGCTGGCTCGGGCAAGGGCAGCATAAAAAAGTCGAGACCGGGGTACGCGGCACTCGTTGAGGCCATCGCTCTGGCCGCGCTCGAGCAGAAGAAGGTCAAAGCGTCGGCAGATCCCGTCCCTCGGCTCAAGCAGCAGATTGCAGTTCTAGAGCAACGCATCGATCGCGCATTGGAACGAGAGCTGTGTTTGTTGAACGAGGTGTACCACCTTCGGGAGGAGAACGCTCAGTTGAAGCAGGGCCGCCTGGCTGTGGTCAAAGTTGACCGCCCCGGGTCTCGAGGAAGTTCAAGCCTCTAGAACTGCGATGGGCCGCGAGCAAGTCGAAGACGTTACAGCCGAACGCGTGAGCATGCGGTCAGGAGGGGTCGAAACTTCGGGGACGGGTTGCTTTGCGGCCATCGAGTTCAGGACTGTCTAGAGAATGCGGGGCGATTCACCTTAACAACGTCGCGTCGTCGCAACGGTGAGCGACAACCTAACGGCACCTGTCCGGGGTCCCCACACATTACGGAACGGTAATGCGGCAGTCGGACGACTGAGGGTTGATGCGGCATACATTTCGCGGCAGTCATTCCCGCGCTGCACCGCCAAAAACAAGTCCACGTATACTTTTCGATCATGCGCCGCGCCTTGACGGTATTCCTTCTGTTGATCTTGCCCCTGCAGCTCTCCTGGGCTGTAGCCGCTGGCTATTGTCAGCACGAGAAAGCCACGAACGTGGCAGGGCATATGGGGCATCACGAGCATCAACACTCGCCAGGTAGCGAGAAGGCTGTCGGCGAGCTGGCAAAAACGAGTGCCGCTGAGAAGCAGGACACCGACGAGAAGCCGCAGTGCGTCGACGATGACTGTGCGTATTGCCACTTGGCCAGCCTCAAGGCGGTCGGGGCGCCAAGCATCGCCCTCGAAGTCGGCGCCGAATCGATCCTCACGCCGCAGATGCTCCCAGCGATCGAGTCGCCCATGAGCGCTCGCATCGACCGTCCCAATTGGCGTGCCGACTAGTCCGGCGCGTTCATTCCTCTCATCAGTCCTTACTGACAGCACGAACGCACCGCCGGACTCTCCCCTCGTTGTTCTTCAACTTTGGAGTGTTCGATGCGCTTGCACCTCGCGCCGCTGCTTGCGGCGGCTTTTTCCATACCGGCTTCCTTTGCGCAAACAGGCGGAGCTGCCACTGCCGCTCCCTCGGCATCGCCAGCCGTCGCCCCTGTCTCGTCCAAGACCATTTCGTTGAGGGAAGCCCTCGAAACAGCGCTGGCGCAGAACCCTGAGCTGAAGTCGGCCCGCTACGAGCTCGAGGCGACAGAGGGTGCGCGCCAGCAATCGACGAGTCGGCCGAACCCGACGATCGGCCTTGACGTCGAAGACACGCGACGGGCCACGCGCTCCACCACCGTTCTGCTGACCCAACCATTCGAACTCGGCGGGAAGCGCGCCGCGCGCATGGCCGTGGCGGACCGCTCACGGGACGTCGCAGAGGCGCAACTGGCCGCTCAGACCGCTCAAGTGAGGGCGGCCGTGACCTCCGCCTACTTCGACGCGCTTGTCGCGCAGGAGCGTGTGCGTTTGGCCGAGAGTTCCCTTTCATTGGCCGAAGGCGCTTCCGCCGCTGCCAACAAGCGAGTGACTGCCGGGAAGATCTCTCCAGTCGATGAGACCCGCGCGCGGGTTGCGGAATCGGGTGTGCGTATCGAGCTATTGCAGGCCCGTAGCGAACTGCGTTCGGCCATCTATGCGCTTCGGGCCGCGACCGGCGCACCTCAAGGCGCGTTTGACGCCGTCTCCGGGGCCGCCCTCGAATTGCCGACGCCGGTCAATGACGCTGAATTGGCTCGGGGGCTTGCCGATGCGCCGGCCGTTCGTCAGGCACAACGTGACTCCGAGCGTTTTGCTGCGCTTGCCGAAGTCGAGCGTTCGCGCGCCACACCTGATCTGACGGTCAGTCTTGGGGCGAAACGCGATGCCGAGGCGGGGCGCAACATGGCCGTCTTTGGGGTGTCAGTGCCGATCCCAGTCTTCGACAACAACCGGGGAGCGCAGCTGGAATCGCTGCGGCGCCTCGATAAAGCAATTTCAGATGCGCGAGTCACTGCCACACGCGTTGAGACCGAGGCCCTGCTATCCCAAGAGAAGCTTCTGACCGCCCGAGCCGAGGTCGAGTCGCTTCAGCGCGAGGTGTTGCCTAGCGCTCAGGGCGCGTATGACGCCGCGGCGAAGGGTTTCGACCTCGGCAAGTTCGGCTTCCTGGACGTGCTTGACGCACAGCGTACCCTGCTGGCCGCCAAGGGGCAGTACCTGCGCGCCTTGGCTGAAGCTCATCGCTCTCGCATCGAGCTCGACCGCTTGCTTGGCATTTCCGAACAGATCACCTCGGCCGAGCGGCCGGGTCAGCCCTGAGGTTCTGATGAAATTCGATATGAACAACGCTGCGTCCAACGTCGGACGCAAGCAACTGATTGCGATCGTGCTCCTGGTCGTCCTGGGGCTTGTCGCGGCCGTCGCAATCCTCCGCACCGATCCGGCAAAACCTGCCGGGGACGGTCACGGTGAGCACAGTGAGGGCGGCGGGCACGGGCACGATGAGGCCAAAGGCCATGCCGACGGTGAACACCACGGGGACAAGGCTGGCGACGCGCATGACCACGATATAGGGCATGGCGATGGCGAACACCACGACGAGGCCGTGAAGAAAGGCCCGCATGGCGGGGATCTGTTCACAGAGGAGAAGTTCGGCATCGAAGTGCAACTGGCGGAAGACGGTGGCAAGGCCAACTTCAAGGCGTGGCTCTTCCAGGACGGCAAGCCGGTGGCGCCGACGACGGCCAAGGTGTCCATCAAGCTGGTCCGTCCGGGCGGCGAAGAAGAGGAACACGCTTTCACGGTGGACGGCGATGGGCTGAAAAGCGCGAAGCCGGTGGCGGAGCCGCATGTCTTCGAGGCCACATTGGCGGCTCAGACGGCGACCGAACCCTTTGTCTTCACCTTCTCTAAGGAGGAAGGCCGTATTGCCTTGTCGGATGCGCAGCTCAAAGCCTCGGGCGTCGTCGTGGAATCAGCGTCCGCTGCGGCCATTCGTTCTACGCTGCAGCTGCCGGGTGAGATTAGGTTCAACGAGGACCGCACGGCGCACGTTGTCCCCCGCGTGGGCGGAGTCGTGGAGAGCGTCGCCGCGAACCTCGGCCAACAGGTGAAGAAGGGTCAGGTGCTGGCGGTGGTCTCGAGCGCCAGCGTCTCCGAGCAGCGCAGCAGCTTGCGCTCCGCGCAGCAACGCCTAGCGCTGGCGCGCACGACGTACGAGCGCGAGAAGAGGCTGTGGGAAGAGAAAATCTCGCCGCAGCAGGACGTGCTCCAGGCCGAGCAAGTCTTGCGTGAAGCCGAAATCACGGTCGCCAACGAGCAGCAGAAGCTCGGCGCCATCGGTGCTGGGAGTGGAGCAGGCGCCCTCGGCCGATACGAGTTGCGCGCACCGTTCGACGGCATGGTCGTGGAGAAACACATTGCGCTCGGTGAGATGGTCAAGGAAGACGCGAACGTCTTCACGATCTCCGATCTGTCGTCAGTCTGGGCAGAACTCAGCATCGGCGCAAAGGATCTGGACCAGGTGCGGGTGGGCGGCAAGGTGCTCGTTCGTTCGACAGCCTCCGATGCACGAGCCAACGGCACGGTGTCCTTCGTTGGGTCGCTGATCGGGGAGCAGACGCGAACAGCAAAGGCCCGCGTAACGCTAAGCAACCCGGAACTGGCCTGGCGGCCGGGGTTGTTCGTGAACGTCGACATCGTTGCGTCCGAGGCGGCCTCACCTGTCACGGTGTCGGCAGACGCTGTGCAATCCATCAACGAGCAGCCCGTGGTGTTCATCAAGGTGCCTGGCGGCTTCGTGCCCCAGCCTGTGCGCACCGGGCGTTCCGACGGCAAGCGCACCGAGATCATTAGCGGTCTGCGCCAAGGCGCCACGTACGCGGCAGCAGGCAGCTTCATCGTGAAGTCGGAGCAGGGCAAGGGCTCGGCGACGCATGAGCACTGAACGGATCGGACCTCGTCATGTTTGAAAAGTTGATCCGTTTTGCCATCGAACAGCGATGGCTTGTGTTGCTGGCCGTGCTGGGCATGGCCGGGCTGGGTGTCTACAACTACCAGCGACTGCCGATCGATGCGGTGCCGGACATCACCAATGTCCAAGTGCAGATCAATACCGAAGCGACCGGCTACTCGCCACTCGAGACCGAGCAGCGCATTTCCTATCCGATCGAAACGGTCATGGCAGGTCTGCCGGGCCTGCAGCAAACTCGTTCGCTGTCGCGATACGGGTTGTCGCAGGTCACTGTGATCTTCGCCGACGGCACGGACATCTACTTTGCACGCCAACTCGTCAACGAACGCATCCAGGCTGCGCGTGAGCAAATGCCTCCGGGCATTTCGCCCGTGATCGGGCCCATCTCCACGGGCCTGGGCGAGATCTACCTGTGGACGGTGGAAGCAAAGGACGGCGCGAAGAAGCCTGACGGTACCGACTACACGCCCACCGATCTGCGCGAGATTCAGGACTGGATCATCAAGCCGCAACTGCGCAACGTGCCCGGTGTGACCGAGATCAACTCCATCGGCGGTTACGCCAAGGAGTACGAGGTTGCACCGAGTCCGGAGAAGCTCTTGGCCTACGGTCTCACGATGGGTGATGTGCTGACGGCATTGGAACGAAACAACGCCAACGTCGGCGCCGGCTACATCGAGAAGCGCGGCGAGCAGTACCTGATTCGGGCACCTGGCCAAGCCCGCTCGCCCGATGACCTGCGCAACATCATTCTCGGCAACGCCGACGGCGTTCCTATCCGGGTGCGCGACGTGGCCAACGTCGGTGTAGGCAAGGAGCTGCGGACGGGCGCGGCCACGGACAACGGCCGCGAAGTCGTCCTCGGCACAGTCTTCATGCTGATCGGCGAGAACAGCCGCACGGTTTCGCAGGCCGTTGATCGCAAGATGGTGGAGATCAATCGCAGCCTTCCTGAAGGCGTGCATGCGGTCACCGTCTATGACCGCACAGTGCTGGTCGACAAGGCGATCAACACCGTCAAGAAGAACCTCTTCGAGGGCGCAGTGCTGGTGATCGCCGTACTGTTCCTGTTCCTGGGCAACATCCGCGCGGCTCTGCTCACAGCGATGGTGATCCCGCTGGCCATGTTGTTCACGTTCACTGGCATGGTGAATCAGAAAATCAGCGCGAACCTGATGAGCCTCGGGGCGCTCGACTTCGGCATCATCATCGACGGTGCTGTCGTGATCGTGGAGAACTGTGTGCGTCGCCTTGCTCATGCACAGGCGCACCACGGGCGCCCGCTCACACGCAGTGAACGGTTCCACGAAGTCTTCGCCGCATCGCAGGAAGCGCGCCGACCGTTGCTGTTCGGGCAACTGATCATCATGGTCGTCTACTTGCCGATCTTCGCCCTGACCGGTGTGGAGGCAAAGCTCTTTCACCCGATGGCTTTCACGGTCGTGATCGCATTGCTGGGCGCCATGATTCTGTCGGTGACGTTCATTCCGGCGGCGGTTGCCCTGTTCATCGGCAATCGCGTCGCTGAGAAAGAGAACCGCCTCATGCAATGGGCCTCACGCGGCTACGCGCCGCTTCTCACGCGTGTGATGGGCGCCAAACCCCTCGTGCTGACCTTCGCCGTGGTTGCGGTGTTGCTTTCGGGTCTCCTCGCCACGCGTCTAGGCACCGAGTTCGTGCCCAACCTGAACGAAGGCGACTTTGCGGTGCAGGCGCTGCGGATCCCTGGAACAAGCCTCAGCCAATCGGTCCAGATGCAACAGCAGTTGGAAGCGACGCTGAAAGCGAGATTTCCGGAGATCGAACGTGTATTCGCACGCACCGGCACGGCCGAAGTCGCATCTGACCCGATGCCCCCAAACATCTCCGACGGCTACGTGATGCTCAAGCCAATGGACCAATGGCCGGAGCCGAGGAAGACGCGCGATGAGCTGCTGGCCGCCGTTCAGGAAACCGTCTCGCAGATTCCTGGCAACAACTACGAGTTTTCGCAGCCGATCCAGCTGCGATTCAACGAGTTGATCTCGGGAATCCGGAGCGACGTGGCGGTGAAGGTGTTCGGCGACGACATGGACGTGCTGAACAAGACGGCCAT
This sequence comes from Rhizobacter sp. LjRoot28, assembly GCF_964253025.1. Classification (NCBI taxonomy): domain Bacteria; kingdom Pseudomonadati; phylum Pseudomonadota; class Betaproteobacteria; order Burkholderiales; family Sphaerotilaceae; genus Rhizobacter; species Rhizobacter sp. LjRoot28. The sequence goes on along the minus strand of NZ_CAXUQC020000001.1, from coordinate 1,566,291 downwards.
TGAGATCTCCGAGGTGCTGGAGAAGGTGCCTGGCGCCGCTGAAGTCAAGGTCGAGCAGACCACGGGCCTGCCCATGCTGACCGTCAACATCGACCGGGAGAAGACCGCACGCTACGGTCTGAACATCGCAGACGTTCAGGACACGCTGGCCACGGCCGTCGGTGGTAGAGAAGCGGGAACCATGTTCGAAGGCGATCGCCGGTTCGACATCGTGGTGCGCCTGCCCGAAAACCTGCGCAGCGACCTGGAAGCCATCAAACGGCTTCCCGTGGCCCTGCCGAAGAGCGAAGGCGCTTCACGGGTCACGTTCATCCCTCTGGGCGAGGTGGTGACACTGGAGCTGGCACCGGGTCCCAACCAAGTCAGCCGTGAGGACGGCAAGCGCCGGATCGTGGTCAGCGCCAACGTGCGGGGCCGTGACCTGGGCTCGTTCGTGGGTGAAGCCAACAAGGCCGTCCAGGAGCAGGTCAAGGTGCCGCCAGGGTACTGGACCACGTGGGGGGGGCAATACGAGAACCTGCAGTCCGCAACGACGAGGCTCCAGATCGTGGTGCCCGTGGCACTCCTCCTGGTGTTCGTCCTTCTGTTTGCCATGTTCGGCAACCTCAAGGACGGACTGCTGGTCTTCACCGGCATTCCCTTCGCCTTGACGGGCGGCATCGTGGCGCTGTGGATGCGCGGCATTCCGTTGTCCATCTCGGCCGCGGTGGGCTTCATCGCGCTGTCTGGCGTGGCCGTGCTCAACGGCCTGGTGATGATCTCCTTCATTCGCAACTTGCGGGAGCAGGGCATGCCGCTGGACCGAGCCATCCACGAAGGTGCGCTCACCCGGCTGAGGCCGGTGTTGATGACTGCGTTGGTCGCGTCTCTGGGCTTCGTGCCGATGGCCCTGGCCACTGGTACGGGGGCAGAAGTTCAGAGGCCGCTGGCGACTGTCGTGATTGGCGGCATTTTGTCGTCGACCGCGTTGACGTTGCTCGTTCTGCCATTGCTCTACAAGCTGATGCACCGACGGGATGAGGAGGAAGAGGTGTTCGAAGAACCTCCTGCCCTGACGAGCGCCGTAGCGACCGGGACGCCCTGAGTTCCCTGGTCAACTCCCCGACTGGCGCGCCCTGCCTTCGAGCGCCAGTCTGCAACCCGAAGGTCTTTTTCACCAACCAAAGAGGTAAACCATGAAGCACAAACAACTGAAATCGCTTACCGCCGTCGCATTGTTGGCCTGCATGGCCGTGCCCTCTTTTGCCGCCGATGATCACAAGGACCACGATCACGGCGACAAGAAGGGCGCCGCACACGCCCATGAGGACAAGGCGCGTTTCGGTGGTGTCGTCGCAGTGGTCAAAGACGTCAACTATGAACTGGTGGCCAAGCCTGACGGCCTGACCCTGTACGTGACCGACCATGGCAAAGCCGTTGACCTCAAGGGCGCGACGGCGAAGGTGTTGCTGCTCAGTGCGTCGGACAAGTCCGAGGCGACGCTCGCCCCGGCAGGTGACAAGTTCGAAGCGAAGGGGACATTCAAGGTCGCAACGGGAACCAAAGCCGTAGCCACCGTCACGCTGCCGAATAAGCCCGCCGCAACCGCGAAGTTCACGTTCAAGTAAGAACACCTCTCGAGCGCAAAGCAGGCCGAATGGGAAGCGAGGCTCTCAGATGAAACACGGAACGCACAGCCACGACGATGAAGGACCCTGGTCGGCGGAGGCGCATTCGCATGGAGGTCCGACGCTCTACGTGGATGCCGGTCGAGTGTGCGCCGAGGCGCTGGTGCACGCGGGCATTCCGGATGCGTAGCAGCCGTGCTTCCGTCGGACCATCACAGTCCGCTCGCTTCGCAATTCAAGGAGGATCTCGTGAAAAACCTACTTCAACACAGCGCCAACGAAGTGATTCAACTGGTCGATGAACTGCGGCGCGATGAGGAAATCCTCCGCCAGATGGAAGCGTTGGGCGCGTCGTGTGTGAAGGCGTTGCGTGACGGAGGACGAATCCTGTTTGCAGGCAACGGCGGGAGCGCCGCCGACGCCCAGCATTGGGCCGCGGAACTGGTGGGGCGCTTCAGCTTCAACCGGCCCGCTCTCGCTGGGATTGCATTGACGACCGACACCTCGGCCATCACCGCCATCGGAAATGATTTTGGCTACGAACAGATCTTCGCGCGACAGCTGGAGGCCCTCGGCCGACCCGGTGACGTGTTCGTTGGCATATCCACCTCAGGCAACAGCAAGAACGTCTTGCTGGCCGCTGAGTACGCCCGATCGAACGGCATGGTGACGGCAGGATTCACAGGGCTAGGAGGGGGCGCGTTGGCTGAACTGTGCGATCACTTGCTGGCCATGCCGTCGACCCATACGCCCACCATCCAGCAAGGTCACGCCCTCTTGGGACATGTACTGTGCGATCACGTCGAGCGTGAGACCTTCGGAAATCGACGCCTGTCAAACGACGTGGCGCCGAGATGATCTGGCCGCACTGCGCGGGCAGATCTCGTTGCCGCAGCTCAAGAACGGCCGCGCTCTGATTCATTCGGGGAAACGTACACCGTTCCCAGCTTGCCGCCGAAGTCCGCGGGAGCGATCTTGGTCAGGGGTACCACACGGTGGCTCGCCACGTCGAACTTCCACGAGAACTTTTTGTCGCCATTGACGAACGTGACGGTGTCTCCGCAGCGCACGTTCAGCTTGCCAGCCTGAGCGACGTCGACCAACTTGGCACCCGTCGTTTCGCGGGCCGGTTGGCCGTACAGGGACTTGCCGCTGATATAGCTGTCGCCGGCAGCGAAGGTGGCGCCGGACACGAGCAGAGTGGCACCAGCAGCGATGTTGAGAACGTATTTCGAGTTCATCGATATCTCCAGTCAGTAGGTTTGGAACGGAGTGCGTTGCCGCTGATCCGGTAGCGCAACGTGAGCGCCACGAATGAACTTTATTGAGGTGGTCCCAGCAGCTACCCGCCAACCAGATGACGAAACTGCAATGTGCGGTTGAAGAGACCGCGCCAAGGAGCCCCTATGCGACTGCTGCTTATCGATGACGAGCCAAAGATCGGACAGTACGTGGCAAAGGGGTTGTCCGAGAGCGGCTTCGTCGTTGACGTTGCGCAGACCGGGATCGATGGGCTGCATCTGGCTTTGGAGGCGGACTACGATTCTCGTCCTGCTCGATGCCATGCTGCCCGGCCTGGATGGGTTTGCGGTGCTCGCCGCGCTTCGCAAAGTGAAGTCGGTGCCTGTACTGATGCTCACGGCGCGAGACGAAGTGCAGGACCGGGTCCGCGGCTTGGAGAGCGGCGCTGACGACTACCTCATCAAGCCCTTTGCATTTTCCGAGCTGCTCGCACGCGTGCACGCTCTGTTGCGGCGCGGTTCGGCAGTGCGCGACGCGCAGGTCAACATGACCTTGAGACTGGAGGATCTCGAACTGGACCTGGCCCGTCGCAAGGTTCAAAGAAGCGGGCGTCGCATCGACCTGACTGCCAAGGAGTTCAACCTACTCTCACTTCTACTTCGCCGCAAAGGCGAAGTGCTGTCTCGCACGTTGCTGACCGAGCAGGTCTGGGACATGAACTTCGATGGTGGGACAAACGTTGTCGAAGTGGCGGTCCGTCGTTTGCGAGGCAAGATCGACGACCCGTTCGCGCGCAAGCTGCTGCACACCGTCCGTGGCATGGGCTACGTGCTGGAGGCCAGGGAGGAATGAAAGTGACGCAACCGAGGTCACTGGGACACTGGCTCTCCTGGTGGCTCGCGGTACAAACGCTGGCCGGTCTCGGCGCGGTTTGTCTTGGCGTGTACCTTGCCACCAGCGTGAGCTTGACATCGCGGCAGCGAAGTGAACTCGCCCAAAAGGAGCAGGTGATACGCCATTTGGTCGCTGAGGCTTCGAAGGGCGGCAGCATTGACGCGCTGCGGCACAAGTTGGACGATTTCTTTCTGGGGCGGTCGGACCTGCGCCTGGTCCTGCGCGCTGTGCCCAGCGGCACGATCTACGAGAGTTCGGATCCACCCGTGTCGAGTGTGAACTACCTGCGCACGAGCTTCGAGATGCCGTGGTCGCTCAGCCCGGAGGGGCTCCTTCGTGTTGTCATGGAGGTCGATTCCTCCGCGGATCGCGTCGTGCTCAACAGGTTAGCTTGGACCCTGCTCGCATCGGCCTTGATTGGATCAGTCCTCGTATCGGCAGGAGGTTTCGCGTTGGTCCGTTCCGCTCTTCGGCCCGTCGCCCATCTGGCAGATCAGCTCAGGCAGAGGGTGACGCTGGACTTGGTGCAACCCCTGAACGGATCCGCTCAGGCGAAGGAACTGCAACCTCTCGTGCTCCAGTTCAATGAACTATTGGAGCGCGTCCGAGCGGCACATGTGCAGCTGGAATCATTCAATGCTGACGTCGCCCATGAACTGCGGACGCCTCTCACTAACCTAATTGGAGAATGCGAACTGGCGCTGAGGCGGCCGCGGGATGCGGTGGCCCTGCAGGAGGTCATTGGGTCGAATTTGGAAGAGATCCAGCGTCTCTCGAGCATCGTGAATGACATGCTGTTCCTCTCGCGGGCCCAAATAGGCGTCGAAGCACGCCGGCAGTTGGCTCCCAGCTTGGCCAAGGTGGCAAGAGACGTGATCGAATTTCATGACGCGGCGCTGCAGGACGCGGACGTTTCCGCCTTGGTCGTAGGCGACGCATCGGGATGGGTCGACGTGGCGCTCCTGAAACGCGCCCTCTCGAACCTGCTTTCGAACGCAACTCGGTTCGCGGAACGTGGGTCATCAATTCATATACGCATTTCGGAGCCCGCGAGAGGAAGTATTCGCCTAGTGGTGGCCAACCGCGGCCGAGCTATCCCCGTTGAGCAACTGCATCGAATCTTCGACCGCTTCTATCGGGTTGATGCGGCCCGCCAAGGAAGTGGCGTGAACCACGGACTGGGGCTGTCGATCGTGAAAGCGATCGCAATGATGCACGGGGGAAGGTCGCTGGCGGCTTGTGGTGCAGGCGTCACCGAAATTGGCATGGAGTTCGAGGCAACGAAGCCAGATGCGTCCCGTTTGGAGGCGACATGAACGACCCACACCGTTCAGTCGTTCTCTTTCTGTGCACGGTAGGCGCCATCGGTTTAATCGTCGGCGTCAGCTATGCGCTTTACCTGAATTTCAAGGACCGCCGGAAGCGGCTCGCAAGGCGAGAGGCGCGGCGCAATGCGCGTGCAGCTGAAAGAAGCAAGGGCAAGCGGCGCGAATGAAAAAGGCCTTCAGCCCGCTGCCCCAGTCAAGGACGGCCGCGCTCGGCGTCGGCGATCACCCGGGCGAGGTCTTCGGGCACCGGCATCGGCTTGAAGGGACTGACGTTGGCGCCGCCGGTATTGCCGGCTGGGATCCAGCCCAATGCGGTTTTGGTGGCGGCGCCGACGACGCGCAGGATCTGACCCACCACCTCCTTCAGGTGGCGATGGCGAATGGCCCAGCTCAGCATCCGCAGGTGCGTGCGGACGTGAAGAAATGTGGACGCCTGACCGAGGACGTGGGCCCGTTCCAGGTGCGCGAAACCCAAGCGTCCATTGCCGACCCTTTCGGCTTGCCGGGCGGCGGCCAGCTCCGCCTCGACATGCGGACGGATTCGCTGCGCAAAGTCGCTCACGCCGCTCCTCCTGCCCCTGCAAGCACGGGAACATCGACACGGGCCTTGAGCAACCGCAGGCCGTTGGCCACCACCAGCAGCGTCGCGCCCATGTCTGCAAAGACCGCCATCCACATCGTCGCAGCACCGAACAGGGCCAGCACCATGAACACCGCCTTGATGCCAAGTGCCAGGCTGATGTTCTGCCAGAGCACGGTGTGCGTCTTGCGCGAGAGGCGGATCGTGTCTGGGATACGGCGTAGGTCGTCGTTCATGATCACAACGTCGGCCGCTTCCATCGCCGTGTCGGTGCCGGCGCCGCCCATCGCGAAGCCGATGTCGGACTGCGCGAGAGCTGGCGCGTCGTTGATGCCGTCACCGGTCATGCCGGTCGCGCCGTGGCGCTTCTGCAGGCCCTGGATGGCCACCAGCTTGTCCTCGGGCAGCAGGTTGCCCTGCGCTTCCTGGATGCCTGCCTGCTGGGCGATGGTCTGGGCGGTCGCGCTGTTGTCGCCGGTCAGCATCACCGGGGTGACGCCGAGTGCCACCAGCTCCGCCACCGCTTGGCGGGACGATTCCTTGATGGTGTCGGCGACCGCAAAGACTGCGAGCACGCCGGTTCCGTCGGCAAGCAGCGTAACGGTTCGTCCTTGGGTTTCATGGCGCTGCAGCAGAGCCTCGATCTCCGGTGTGGACTGGGCGCGCTCTTTGATGAGGCGGTGGTTGCCGAGTACATGCACACGGCCTTCGATGCTTCCCTCGACGCCGCGCCCGGCGAGCGCCTTGAACCCGTCCACGTTGCTCGCGGGCATACTGAGTCCCTGGGCGATGGCTTGGGAGACCGGGTGATCGGAGCGACCGGCAAGGCTCGCGGCAAGTTGAGCCGCCCGATCCTTGGCAGCACCTCCCAGCACCGTCCAGTCGACAAGCTTCGGCTTGCCTTCGGTGATTGTGCCGGTCTTGTCGAGCGCGATCGCCTTCAGATTGCGGGCATCCTCCAAGTAGGTTCCGCCTTTAATCAGAATGCCGCGTTTCGCGGCCGCAGCCAGTGCGCTGACCACCGTCACCGGCGTCGAGATTACGAGCGCGCAGGGGCAGGCCACCACCAGCAGAACGAGCGCTTTGTACACCGCCTCCAGCCAGGTCAGGCCCATGAGCCACGGAGCGAGCACCGCCACCGCGAGCGCCAGCAAAAAGACGGCGGGTGTGTAGACCGCGGCGAAGCGGTCGACGAAGCGCTGTGTCGGCGCGCGGGTGCCCTGAGCGGCTTCGACGGCGTGGATGATGCGGGCGAGCGTCGTGTTCGATGCGCCCGCGGTGACGCGGAATTGCAGCTCCCCGGTGTCGTTGATCGTGCCAGCGAACACCTGGTCGCCCACGGTCTTGTCGACCGGCAGGCTCTCGCCGGTGACGGGTGCCTGATTGATCGCGCTGCTGCCTTCGGTAATCACTCCGTCCAGCGGCACACGCTCGCCGGGGCGGATGCGGGCAACTGCCCCAACTGCAATGTCGCTGGCCGGGACCTCTTTCCAGCTTCCGTCGGTCTGCAGCACGTCCGCTTTCTCTGGAGCGAGGGCCAGCAAACCTTGAATCGCGTTGCGGGCCCGGTCGGCAGCCCGCGCTTCGATCATTTCTGCGATCGCGTAGAGCGCCATTACCATCGCCGCCTCAGGCCACTGCCCGATCAGAACCGCGCCGGTGACGGCCACACTCATCAGCGCATTGATGTTGAGCTTGCCGCGGCGCAGGGCATGAAAGCCCTTGGTGTAGGTCTCAACCCCGGACAGCCAGATCGCCACAGCGGCGATGGCCAGGCCGACGCCCTTCATGAGAGTTGTCTCAGGAGCAAGGAAGTCCAGCGCTTCCGCGGAGATGGCCAAAACGAGCGCAAAGACAAGGCGAGCGATGCCGGTGCCGACCTCGCTTTCCGCGTGGGATGCTTCGCCGACGACCTCCTGAGGCCGCGCAAGAGGCTCCGGCTTAAAGCCGGCAGCTCGGATGGCGGCCAACGCTTCTGGGATTACCTTGGAGTCCGCAGCAATTGTCAGGGTGCGGGCGCCCAGCTCGAACCTCAGCGACCGGATGCCCGCCACAGACTCCAGCGCGCGGCGGATCTCCCCTTCCTCGGTTGGACAGTCCATGTTGGAGATCCGGAATGCCGTCGCGTCGGCGCGACCGCCGGAAGCAGGGGGCGCCGACGGCGGCGGGGCGCTGCAGCCGCCGCAAGCGCCGCTCCCGCAAGACGTGGCGGAGGGATCGGAAGACACCGGTGAAGTCGACATGGCAAGCCTTTCGTCAGAGGGCCGGGCGACGGGCACGCCAAGCATTAAGCATGAAGCCAGAGAGCGCAATCACCAGCACGAGACCTTGCGCAAGCATCGTTTCAGCGGAAGGAAACATGCCAAGCAGTTCGATCCGTGGCCAGGCGATCGGATGGGCCGACAGCCAGCCAGCTTCTTGCAGGTTGGCAACACCTTTCCCCGCAAGAACGACTGCCAGCACTGCGACGAGAACGGAGCTGGCCAGAAAGAACTTGCCGAGTGGCATGCGGGCGCTGGTGCGCAGCAATACCCAGGTGATGACAGCCAGAAGAACGACACCAGTGATGAGTCCTCCAAGCAGCGCGCCTCGGTGCCCGTCCACTGCGAGCGCGGAGAAGAAGAGCACCGTCTCGAACACCTCGCGATAGACAGCGATGAACGACAAACCGGACAGGGCCCATGCCGAACGGCGAGACAGTGCTGACGACAGTTTGTCCCGTAGGTAGGCCTGCCAGCGACCCGCGCTGCTCTTTTGGTGCATCCACAGGCCAACGCCCAGCAGCACGAGGGCTGCAAAAAGCGAGGACAAGCCTTCGGTGACTTCCCTGTTCGCACCGCTGATTCCCACCACGTAGGTCGCGACTCCCCACGTCAGGCCGCCCGCCAAGAGCGCAGCCACCCAACCGGCATGTACATGAGGCAGGACGTCTTGGCGTTCGGCCTTGCGCAGAAACGCGATCATCCCGACCACGATCAGCAACGCTTCCAAGCCCTCGCGCAAGAGGATGGTCAGCGCGCCCACGAAGGTCGTTGTCGCATCCGCTCCCCCCTGGAGTTCGCTTTGAGCCCGCGAGAACAGCCCGTCCAGTCGTTCAGCCGCGGCTTGCGCCTCGTCCAGTTGCCCGGCGCTAAGAGCGGCGCGGTAGCCCAACATGGCCGACTCGATGTCGATCATCAACGGCTTGTTGCGGGCGGCCAGCACGGGCTCCAGCGGCTCAAAACCGTCCAGATAGGCAGACAGCCCAAGTCGCATGGCCTCGGCCGCGTTGCCGGCGCCGGCGGCCGCAAGGCTTTGCTGCAAACGCTCCCTGGCGAGCACGATACCCCCAGCCCCGGACGGTGCAAGTGCGGATGCGTCGTGGCGCAGGAACGCCACGACGTCTCGCGCCGCGACTGGGCCCAAGCTTTGGGCCAGTTCTACCTCCGTTCGGGTTGTGAGTGCGGCCAGATCCTGCACCGCGGCGCGCGCGCGCGCATCGGTCGACCAGAGTTTTGCACCTCGCTCGCGCATCGATGCGTCGGTCGACAGCGTGCCGGCATACCAGGCAAGCGCCCACCGGTCAGCGTCCGGCAAGTTCTGAAAGGCAGGCATCGATGTGCCGGACACGCCTTGCCCGATCACTTGGTAGAGCGCCATCAGGCTCCGCGAGGCCGCGCGCTCCCTATCGGTGAAGGCGATCGGCTTGGGATCCAAGCTCGCTGCAAGTGGTCCATCGCCGTTCCCCGTCGGGCCGTGGCAGCTCGCGCATTGCGCCTGGTAGAGCGAAGCGCCGCGGGCGAGTTCCGGTGCTTGCTTGGGCGATACCGAAACCGGGTATGCGGCCAAGAGCTGAGCGTTCGCTTGACGCGCCAGGTCGGCCACGCGAGTGGCCTCCGCCTTCGACACCACGGCCTCACGCAGCAAGCTGACGGCTTCAATCAATTGCGGCCTGGCGGGGTGGTCCGGCAAGGCTGCAGCTTGCCCACGCGCTTGCTGGCTGAAATCCAGCATTTCCGCGTACTCGGCCTCGCTGGTGATCTTTCCCGACTCGACCGCTCCGCTGTAGTCGACACCCACGTAGTCGATGAGTTGCCACAGCTGGCGAACGGCGGCTTCGTGCGCTTGTGCCTGCACACCACCAGCGAAGAGGATGAAAAGGGTGGTGACGAGGCGCGAAAAGATGGAATGCATGCGGGCGTTGCGAATCGTTGTCGTTTCCCTAATTTGAAACCCTGTAGCAGGTGTAGAGTCAAGCGATCTCAGGAGGCACCATGAAAATCGGCGAGTTGGCGCAGGCGACCGGGACGTTGGTCGAGACGGTCCGGTTCTACGAGCGCGAAGGGCTGCTGCCGGCAGCCGCGCGCACCGAATCCAACTACCGAGTTTATGGAGAAGATCATGCCGAGAGGCTGCGGTTCATCCGCCATTGCCGAGCGCTCGACATGACGCTCGAAGAGGTCCGCGTGCTGCTGCGCTTCAAGGATGCGCCGAGTGACAACTGCTCCGGTGTCAACGAACTCCTCGACCAGCACATCGGACACGTCGCCCAAAGGATTCGAGAGCTGCGCGCCCTGGAAAAGCAACTCAACACGCTGCGCGAGCAGTGCGTCGACGCGAACACGGCGGGCGGATGCCGAATTCTGAAGAAGCTGTCTGACCCTGGCGCGCCAGCGGTTGCCGGAGGCGGCCACCGCCACCTCTCAGGGACGCACTGACCAGATCACAGGCGGTCGCGCGCCACCCGCAGGAATGTTCGACGCCATCCCCCCGCTGGAGTCGGTCGATTGATGCCATACGCATTGCGCTCGGAAACACAGGGTCCAAGGCGACCATCTTTCGGCACCTGAAGAGGGTCGGCCGGGAATCATGTGATGTCACGCCAAAGCTAGCGTAAGTCGCTATCCCCGTACAGGAAATTGCAATTTGTCTGCGGCGCACTCGCCTACCCTCCAGTTCGCCGCGCAGGCAAGCGGCTAGCCAGCTGTCGCAGAGTTCGCCTTGGCTTTGCCATTTGTCGCCGGCGGTCCGACCCGCGCAAGCAGCTCCTTGACCATGTCCCCGTGGGACTGCGCTGTCGCATTGGCGCTCGCCAACAACAGCTCCAGCTCCCCATTGCGCTGATGAAGGTCGCTGGCCCGCAGACGCACGGTTTCGTACTGCTGCGCCGCCTGCTGGGCTTGGCCGCGCATGTCCTCGACGAGTTGGTTTTGCACAGCCAGACGCTCGGCGGCATGTTTCAGCTCTCGCAGCTGCTCGTCGACCTGGCGCCGCTCGGCCCGCGCGGCCGACAGCAGTTCCAGTGCATCTGTCTTCTCCTTCAGCGCGGAACGCAATTCGAGCTGCTTCGCAGTCAAGGCTTCGGCGGCACCGGCCGACTCGCGCTGCAGGTACTGCAACTGTTGTTCGTGCTGACGGGCCTCCCGGTCGCGCTGCTCGCGGGAGGCGTTGCGGAAGTGTTCTAGGGCCTCGCGGGCATGGCTGTGCTTCTCCTCCAGGGAAGCTACCTGAGCCTTGGCCGCAAGGTGCTGCTCCTGCGCGCCCTCCAACTGGGCGGTGAGCTGCGTGCTTACCTGCCCAAGCTCCAAGCGCAGCGCGGCCAACTCAGCCTCTACCCGCTGACGCGTGGTCCGCTCGGCCGACAGTTCGATCTGGCTGCGCTCGGCTTCTGACCGGGCTGCGCGGGATTCTGCTCGGGCTTTCTCCAGCTGCTCTGTCAGGCGGCGCACCTCTTCGGCGTGGCCCGCCCTGAGAGCGTCGAAGCGCTCCTGCGCTTCGAATTCCAAGCGCCCGGCCAGACTGTTGACGAAGGCCATCAATTCGTCGCTGACCGTCCCCTGAGGGACGCCCGTACCCCCTTCGTCGGCCTCGATTTCCTTTAGGTGCCGAAAGATGGTCGCCTTGGACCCGGTGTTGCCGAGTTCGATGCGTATGGCATCGATCGACGGATGCCTGCCAGCCTTCAGCAGCGCCAGTCGGGCTCGTTGGACATCGAACTTCGTCACGCCTGCACGCGCCATGCTTACACCAATTCCGTATGTGTTACGTAATGCCAGTATTACGTACCACGATACAAGCGTCAAGTTATCCAAGATGACCGATTTCTAAGAAGGATTAATATCGAATTATTCCTTGTGATGACGGTGCAAGCCGCGCTGAACCGCCCCGGACGGTACGAAACCGTCGGATTCATAAGAATGCCGCCGCTGGGCTCATGTGGCTTCATTGCTCGGGCCATGCAGCTCGAAGCCCGCAGGTGGGATGGCCTATCGGCGCCTCGGCGCTCGGCTCAGTTCAGCGTGGAAGGAAGGTTCAAACGCGCCAGCATCCAGACATTCCACTCAGGTGGATGTCCCTCAGAAATCGCCAACTGCCCCCGCTCGTCAACGACGAGATGGGGGCCGCACGCAAATCCGGACCCTGTCGGAAATAGCGTGAAGACCGTGACCCCGTGTTCCAAAGCGTGAGCAACTTCATGTGCAGCCGCAATAACCGGCTCTACCACCCAGTCGCACAACGATGGCGTTGTGACGCCCCATTCAACATGGCTGACGTTCCCATAGCAATCCTGCGCTACTCGCGAGACCGCGCACACCGATCCTCTCGGCCTCCAGTGCTCCAACGCATCCGCGAAACCAGCCGGCAATGCCGAGCTGCCAAGCCAGTTGGTCCCGGTGGTGCCCTCTTCACCTTTTCTCTTAAAGCGTCGCATGCGCTCTCTCCCTATTTAAACCGCCCGGGACGCGGTCCGCGCGCCTCCCAGCCCCCGTCAGAATTCTGGCGCCAAGCAGACGATGCCGGCCGCGAAGCCTGCCGGTGCCGAGAAGCCATTCAGGTGCTTCCCGAAGGCTCTCTGCCCCATACGTCCTCGCGCAAGTAGCACACGATCCCGCCGATCCACAGCAGCGCGGGCGCCAGCAGCAACCAGCGGAAGTCCGAGTGCAGCAAAAAGTTGGTCGCGCTCATCAGCCCGACGCCGGCTCCCCCTGTGACTGCCAGCGCCAATAAGGTTCCGGGAGCGCGACGGGCGAGAAATTGCCAAGCCACCAGGATCGTCACGGTCCCCGCGGCGATCATGAATCCGCCCATGACGTTGAAGACGTGGCTGAGCCAGCGTTCGAGGCCCGGCGCCGCTGCGCGCAAGGCGTCGAGGGACGTCCCCATGAAGCGTGGATCCTCCGGCAGCAGCGCCGGCCGAAGCGCAATGAAGTAGACGCCCAGCAGAACCATCCACAGCCCGCAGGCAACGAAAACTTTGCCGGACAGTCGCATAGGCAAAGTTGGTAACGTCATGGGGTCACGCTCACGCCGTTGGGCCCCTTGCCAACGCGAACGGTGCTCACCACGGCGCGTGACTTGATGTCGATCACCGACACGGTGCCGGCGTAGGTATTGGTGATGAACGCAAAGCGCCCTTCACGGTCCACGGCCACACCGTGAGCACCCGACCCTGTGACCACTGTTTTCACCGGCTTGAACGTCTGCAGATCGATCATGGTGACCGTTTTGCCCGGCTTGCTCCGAGTGCCCTGGTTCGCCACCAGAAGGGTGCGTGAATCCGGCGTCGCAAAGAGCTGGATCGGCACAGAGCCCACGCTGATCTTGCGGGTCACCTTCTGTGTGGCCGGGTCGATCACCGCGACCGCTTTTTCTTCCGACAGCGACACAAACGCCTGCAACCCGTCCGGCGTGAACCCCACTTGAGCAGGCCCCTTGCCGACGGGAATCTGCGCGATCTCCTTGTGACTTGCGACGTCGACAACCGAGACCGTTCCGCCTTTCAGATTGGCGACGTAGGCAAATCGCCCATCGGGCGCAAATCGCAGGCCATGCGGAAACTTCCCCACGGGGATCGTTGCCACAAACTTCCTTGTTGTTGCATCGATCACGGTGACCGAGTCGTCTCCTCCGTTCGTGATGTATGCAAACCGTCCATTCGGCGTGAGCGCAACGTGCGCAGGGTGCATGCCAACTGGGATCTTGGCGATGACTGCGTCGGTCGCCGTGTCGATCAGCCAAACCGCGCCCGGCTTGGCCATGGCGGCGTGCTCCGTTTTGTTCATGCTCACGTGTCCGGGCGCAGCATCGGGATCCCGCTCACCGTTGTTGGTCACCCAGACCACCTTGCCATCCGGCGAGACCTGCACGTTGTGGGGCATCTTCCCAACGGTCACAGGCTTGAGCGTTTTGAAGGACGCCGCGTCGAGCACGCTGACGCTGTCAGCGTTTTCGTTGGCGACGTATACCTTGTCAGCAGCGGCGACTGCATTGGCGCACGCAAGCAAAGCCATCGCTAGGAGTTTCTTGGTCATGGTTGAGTTCTCTCTGTAAGGGAAAAAAAACCGCTCCGCCCGCGCATCTCGCGCAATTCGGTGACGGCTGGCACGGTGGTGTCACTCAGGGCCAATCACAGCCTTGCGAAGCCGCAGCGCGTTGGTGATCACCGACGCCGAACTCAAGCTCATGGCCAGCGCCGCGATCATGGGCGACAGCAGCCATCCGGTGAACGGATACAGCAGCCCGGCCGCCAGCGGCACCCCCAACGCGTTGTAGACGAACGCGAACGCAAGGTTCTGCTTCATGTTGGCAACCGTCGCGACCGACAGACCGCGCGCTGTGGCAATGCCGCGCAAGTCGCCCTTGACCAGCGTGAGCTGTGCACTGTTCATCGCGACATCGGTGCCAGTGCCCATGGCAATGCCCACATCGGCGCGTGCCAGCGCCGGGGCGTCATTGATCCCGTCGCCAGCCATGGCCACCACACGGCCTTCCGCCTGCAGCTTTTCGACCAGCTTGAGCTTGTCGGCCGGCTTGACCTCGCCATGGACCTCGTCGATGCCCAGGCGCTGGGCGACCGCGCGGGCCGTGGTCTGGCCATCGCCGGTGGCCATGATGACGCGCAACCCCGCATTTCGTAACGAGGCCAGCGCTTCGGCCGTTGTGGCCTTGATGGGGTCGGACACGGCCAGCAAGCCAACCAGCTTTTGCTCGACCGCCAAGTGCATCACGCTGGCGCCCTGGGCGCGCAGCGCCTCTGCTTGGCTCGTCATGGCGGACACGTCGACGCCCAACTGCTCCATCAGCGCGGTATTCCCCAGCGCCACCGCCTGGCCGCCCACCGTGCCACGCACGCCGATCCCGGACTCCGAGTCGAACTGCTCCGGCTTGACGAGTGCCAGACCGCGTTCCTTGGCTGCCGAGACGATGGCAGCTGCGAGAGGATGCTCGCTGCCCTGGTCCAGGCTGGCTGCCAGGCGCAGCACCTCGTCGTCGGCCATCCCGGGCACCGCAACGGCCCGCTCGAACGTCGGTCGCCCCTCGGTCAGAGTGCCGGTCTTGTCGACAATGAGGGTGTCGACCTTGCGCAGGTTCTCGATCGCCGCTGCGTCGCGGAACAGCACACCGCTGGTCGCACCACGACCGGTGGCCACCATGATCGACATGGGCGTGGCCAAGCCGAGGGCACAGGGGCACGCAATGATCAACACCGCGACTGCGCAGATGAGGCCATACACCCAGCTGGGCTCCGGCCCGAAGAAGCCCCAAGCGAAGAAAGTCAGGAGGGCTACGCCGACCACGCCCAGCACGAAGTAGCCGGCTACCTGGTCAGCCATGCGCTGCATTGGCGCACGTGAGCGCTGCGCCATAGCGACCATTTGGACGATCTGCGCGAGGACAGTGGCCGAGCCGACATGCTCTGAGCGCATCACCAGGGCGCCGCTGGTGTTCATGGTGGCGCCGATCAGCTTGTCACCCGGCCGCTTGGTGACGGGCAAGGGCTCTCCCGTCAGCATCGATTCATCCAGCGCGCTGCTGCCTTCGACCACGACGCCGTCCACTGGCACTTTCTCGCCCGGCCGAACGCGCAGGTGGTCACCAACGTGCACATTCGACAGTGGCACGTCCGCCTCGCTGCCATCAGCAGCGATGCGGCGCGCCGTCTTCGGCGCAAGGCCAAGAAGCGATTTGATCGCGGCCGACGTCTGCGATCTCGCTTTCAGTTCCAGGATTTGTCCGAGCAGGGTCAACGAGATGATCACTGCAGCTGCTTCGAAGTACACGGCCACCCGGCCCATGGACACGAAAGACGCGGGGAATACTTGAGGTGCCACCGTGGCCACCACGCTGTAAACAAAGGCCGCACCCGTGCCCAGGCCGATCAATGTCCACATGTTGGGGCTGCGGTTCGCCACGGATTGCGCACCGCGCACGAAGAACGGTGCACCCGCCCACAAAACAATCGGAAGCGTCAGCACGAGTTCGATCCAGCTCTGCGTGGCCATGTCGAACCAGCCAAGACTGTGGCCGAACATCGCGAGCAAGGTGACGACGACTGTGAGCGGCAACGTCCACCAGAAGCGCCGTTTGAAGTCCTCCAATTCCGGGTTCGCTTCGTCGTCGAGCGAGGGGAGCATCGGCTCCAACGCCATGCCACATTTGGGGCAGTTCCCGGGATGATCCTGGCGAATTTCCGGGTGCATTGGGCAGGTGTAGATCGAACCTGGTTCGGTCGCTGGAGGGGGCGCCGCCACTGCAGGGATTGCTGGCCCGACGAACTTGGCGGGCTCCGCCACGAATTTGGTCTGGCACTTGGCGCTGCAGAAGTAGTACAGACGACCGTCGTGCTCATGCCGGTGCGGCGAGCCTTCGGTCACCGTCATGCCGCAGACAGGGTCCTTCAGCGCCTCAGTGCCATCGGACGACTCCGCAGGCTTGTGCGCATGGCCCTGGCGGGCGTCGTGAGTGTGCGTGTGCATGTTCAGCGGTCCTTTGCTCGCGGCAGGCTGGAACCGGGGTCTTGGCGGCCGCCATGCCCCCCGTGGCCGTGATGGAACAGGTGCATCACGGGGCAAGCCAACAGCAGCAGGTACGCCCAGGAGCCGGCGAGGTGCTCCCGGTGCTCACGCAGAAGAAAGAATATGCCGATCAACGCGGTCATGAGGACGGCACCGAGCACGGCACGCCGCGGCAGCCCGCTGGACTGGGGAGGCGGATTGGTATGAGCGTGGTCAGTGGACATGGCAGTGTTCCTTCTTGGTTCGGTGGCCCCGTGGTCACACCCGGTCGAAGACTGAGGGATTCGATCGGGAAGAGGCCGGCGGCTTCTTCAGCTTTGGGGCCGGATCTGGGAAGGAGCGCCACAGGATGAGGCCGAGTTCCCCAGCCTAGCGGCGCGCAGTACTTATCACTTGCGACAGATCAAGTAGAGCGACGGTGCGCCCGGCCCAAATCGGAGCTTGTCCGATCGACCGATCCCCAGCGCCCTGCGCCGCTATCGCAGATGGGTGTCACTTGTTCTGCTGCAACCACTTGTCCAGTTGCTCGATCTCCTTGGACTGGTCCTGGATCATCTTGGACGCCATGGCCTTCAGTTCGGGCGACTTGCCATGCTCGAGCTCCACCTTGGCCATCTTGAGGGCCTGCTGGTGATGCATCTTCATCATCATCGCGAAGTCCTTGTCGGTGTCGCCGCTCATGTGCATCTTGTGCATGCCTTGCATGCCTGATTCCATCGACTTCTTCATCTGCTCAGAGCCGTGTCCCGAGGATTGAGCAAAGGCCGATGCAGAGGCGAGCGCCCCTGCAAGCAGCACGTTAGCGATCTTGAAGTTGGAATTGAAAGTCATGGCAGTCCTTTAGGAGGTTGAGGGTCCAAAGCCGAGCAATCCGCGCTCCGTGGCCCAGCGGTGGCGCAAATGAGTTTCCTTCGAACCCCACGCGGCTCGAAGCGGTCGTTGCAGGTGGGTGCTGTCTCGCTGACCTCTTCGAAGGCTGTTGTCAGCGGCGACTTCCGCAGCACCCCGTCGCCCGCGCTGCAGCGGGTGCAGGCGCAGTTGCAAGGGCGTTCGTCACTTGGACCGGGTGGTAGCCAGCCTCCCGGATCGCGGCTTCGAAGGCGACGGTGTTGCCCAACGGCGAGTTGATCTGCACCCGCTTGGTGTCGAGGTTCACCGACACGGACGCTCCGTTGTCCGTTTTGCGAACGGCTTTGGTCACGGCGTTCACGCAGTGACCGCAGGTCATGTCTTGGACGTCAAATGCAATCACGGTGGGGTCCTTTTGATGAGTGATGGGCTCACTGTGAACCTTGTCACCGTGGGAAGGCGGCGCTCTCACTTGGCCGCTTCGATCTGCGTCAAGACGATCGCTCCCTGGGCACGTTCCGCCGCGAAGAGAACCTTGTCACCCGCTTTGAAGCGATCAAGTACAGCCGGGTCTTTCACTCGGAAGACCATCGTCATGGCGCCCATGTCGAGATTGGCGATCGGGCCGTGGCGAAGGGTCATCTTTCCCTGCTCCTTGTCGACCTTGCGCACTTCGCCCTCCGTAAGAGGTGCGTTGACGCTTGCCGAGGCGGCGGGGGGCGACGGCTGGACGCTTGGGCTGTCGTTCCCGGAGGCCGTCTGCGCGAAAGCGCCCGCGGCTGCAAAGGTCGCCAGGAGGATGGCGGTGGCGGTCTGGATGGAGTTCATGAACATTCCTTGGTGGGTTGTGACGTTTGCTGAGCGCGGAACCGGGTTCACTTCACGGTCACGCTGCCGACCATGCCGGCCTCGAAGTGGCCAGGGATCAAGCAGGCGAACTGGAACTCTCCGGCCTGGGTGAACTGCCAAACAATCTCGCCTGACTTGCCCGGCTTGACGTGCGCCATGTGGGGCTCGTCGTGCTCCATCTCCGGGAAGCGGCGCATCAACTCGGCGTGCTTCTTGAGTGCCTCCGGTGTGCCGAGCACGAGTTCGTGCAGCACCTGGCCCTTGTTGCTGGCGACCAGGCGCACGGTCTCACCGCGCTTGACGACCAACTGGTTCGGTGTGAAGCGCATCGCGTCGCTCATGTCGAGGCGCACGGTGCGGCGGACCTTCTTCGGGTCGCCCTCGCGGCCGAATGGGGTGTCTTCGACCTGCTTGGCGTCGAAGGTGCGGGGGGCGCCTTCGTGGGCATCGCCATGAGCCAGCACCAGGGTGGACAGGGTCATGCCGAGCGCACAAACCAGCGCGTGGGGAATGAATCGTGAGGTCATGGGGTCTCCTTAGTGGCTCAGTGGCCAGAGTGATCGGCGTTGGGCTTGCGCACACGCAAGGTCCGGTGGTCGGCGGGTGTGGGTTTTGAGCGGCTGGGCTCGGGCACTTGGCCCGTGTACTCGTAGGCCACGGTGCCTTGCGGGTGGCGGTACCAGCCGGGGTCCGCGTAGCCGCCGGGCTTGACGTCGTCGCGCACCTTGACCACGCTGAACATGCCGCCCATCTCCAGCGGGCCGTACGGACCGGTGCCGGTCATCATCGGCAGCGTGTTGTCGGGCAGCGGCATCTCCATCGCGCCCATGTCGGCCATGCCCTTGTCGCCCATCACCATGTAGTCGGGCACGAGTTTGGTGATGCGCTCGGCTACGCCGCGATGGTCCACGCCGATCATGTTCGGCAGGCCGTGGCCCATCGCGTTCATCGTGTGGTGCGACTTGTGACAGTGGATGGCCCAGTCGCCGGCCGCCGCGTCAAACTCGAAGGCTCGCATTTGGCCCACGGCCACGTCGGTCGTCACCTCGGGCCAGCGCGCCGAGGGCGGTACCCAGCCGCCGTCGGTGCCCGTCACCACGAAGTGCGGCCCGTGCATGTGGATCGGGTGGTTCGTCATCGTCAGGTTACCGACCCGCACCCGCACCCGCTCTCCGGTGCGGGCGACCAGCGGGTCGATGCCTGGGAAGACCCGGCTGTTCCAGGTCCACAGGTTGAAGTCGGTCATCTCCGACGTGCGAGGCGTCGCGCTGCCCGGCTCAATGTCGTACGAGGCGAGCAGGAACACGAAGTCGCGGTCGACCCTCTGCTGGCGGATGTCCTTCGGGTGAATGATGAACATGCCCATCATGCCCATCGCCATCTGCGTCATCTCGTCGGCGTGCGGGTGGTACATGTGGGTGCCCGAGCGCAGCAGCGTGAACTCATAGACAAAGGTCTTGCCGGGCGGAATGTGCGGCTGCGTGAGGCCACCCACGCCGTCCATCCCCGAGGGCAGCATCACGCCGTGCCAGTGCACCGTGGTGTGCTCAGGCAGCTTGTTGGTCACGAAGATGCGCACCCGGTCGCCCTCGACCGCCTCGATCGTCGGACCCGGGCTGGACCCGTTGTAGCCCCACAGGTTGGCATTCATGCCGGGGGCGAACTCGCGCACCACGGGTTCAGCGACGAGGTGGAACTCCTTGACGCCGTTGTTCATGCGCCAGGGCAGCGACCAGCCGTTGAGCGTGGCCACGGGGTTGTAAGGACGGCCGGTGGTCGGTACGAGCGGCGGCTGCATCGTCGGGGAGGTCTGTATCACCGCCTCGGGCAACGAGGCGGCGCTGACGCGGCTGACAGCGGTCCCGCCGAGCGCCACGGCGCCGGCGGTGCGGATAAAGTTTCTGCGATTCGACATGTGGGGTTCTGCTCAGTGGCCGCCGCCTTCGGCGGCGGCGGGAGTGGACGAGCTGGACGACAGCGCGCTGCTGCCGGGCGACTGACCGGTGATGGCGGTCTGTAGCTGGGTGTCGGCCACCCAAAAGTCGCGCAACGCCTCGACGTACGAAGTGACACTGCGCACCTGCTCGCGTGAGTCGGCAAGCAGTTCGAAGACGCCGATCAGCATCCCGTTGTAGCGAAGCAGGTTCTCTTCCGAAATGCGCTTTTTCAGCGGCACCACTTCGTCCCGGTAGTGCCTGGCCAAGTCGTAAGACGTCCGGTAAGCCGAGTACGACTCACGCACCTCGGACTGAGCATTCACCGCCACTTGGGCGGTGCGGTGCAGCGACTGCATGTACACCGACTCGGCACGGGCGAGGCGCGTCGAGCCGAAGTCGAACAACGGCAGCTCCAGTTCGATCTCATAGCCGTTGGCCCGCGGCTCGCCGGTGGCGCTCTTGTTCTGGTACCCGAGTTCCAGCACGTTGATCATCCGCGTGGCCTTCGTGAGGCCCAACGAGCGCGCGGTGGATTCGGTCGCCCGGCGGGCGGCCAGCACGTCCAGTCGTCGGTCGATGGCCGTCTGCTCGGCGTTCGCTGGTGTCGTGGGCGCGTTCGGCAAATCGGGCAGCCGATCCGGCAGCTTGACGGCCAGCTGATCGCCGGAAAGGCCCAGTGCACGCACGAGACGTTCGCGTTCAGCGACTGCCCGGTGCTGAGCCCGCCCGAGGTCGGCCGTGGCATCGGCGTAGAAGGACTGCTCGCGCATCTGGGCGAGCTTGTTGAAGTTGCCGGCCTGCACCATGCGCCGCGCCAGTTCGTTCGACGCGTCGGCGGCTTCCATGACCTGTTGGTAGTAGCGCACCAACTCGTTGGCCGCGACTGCTGAATAGAAGGCCTGGCGCGCCTCTGCGGCGACGCGCAGCGCTTCGCTGGCAGCTTGATGCTGCACCTGCTCGAAGCGGCGTCGCTCCATCGGGCGTGTGACCGGCATGGTCAACAGGCCCAACACGTCGAACATCACCGAGCGCTCTGTCTCAACGATGCCACCGCCTTCGCGGAGGCGGCCGAAAGCGAAGACCGGGTTGCGCAGGCGTCCGGCACGCACGAGTTCTGACTCGGCGATGCCCAGCTCGGCAAAGCTCGCCTGCAGGCCACGGTTGTTGAGAAAGGCCAACTCAACCGCGCTTCCGGCCGTCAGTGGCTGAGCCAGCAGTTCTTTCACCCTGGCCTGGGCGCTGTCTGTCTCCTCGGCGGTGCGCTGGTAGCTTGGTGCTTGGCCGATGCGCTCCCTGGTGAGGTCTCCGACAGGCCCGAAGCCCCCGTCGTTCGAGAAAGAGGCGCAGCCGGTCAGGACCACGGCAGCCGCCACTGCGGTGAGGCGCTTCATCGGGCGCCTCCATGCTGATGATGCGGCTTGTCCGCAGGGCGGCTGGCTGGGGCAGAGGCTGACGGGCTCGACGCCGGCACCGCGGTGGAACCTTGCCCGCCGTGCGCCGTGGCACCCGCAGAGGTGCGCAACTGGTCATTGAGCTCGCGCCAGGGCCGTGCGCCCAAGTCTCGGTACGGCTTGTAGTCGGCGAAGGCAGAGTCGTAGCGCAATCCGCCGGGAAGTGGTGGGGTCGACGGTGCGTTGGCTTGCGCTGCCGCAAGCACGGGCCAGCAAAGCGCCCAAGGCAGCGCTGCCCGTAGGAAGGGTGAGGTCATGGTGTTCAAGTCATCTGGTCGCCGATCCGTGCGGATCAGCCAATCACTCGTGCCAGTTGGCACGAGCCCCATTCGGCCTCTCGAAGAGGCCTAGAGGG
Source organism: Rhizobacter sp. LjRoot28 (assembly GCF_964253025.1). Lineage (NCBI taxonomy): Bacteria > Pseudomonadati > Pseudomonadota > Betaproteobacteria > Burkholderiales > Sphaerotilaceae > Rhizobacter > Rhizobacter sp. LjRoot28. The sequence continues at coordinate 1,544,424 of NZ_CAXUQC020000001.1, read as the reverse complement.
TCAGATGCTTCGCGGGGGACGCTCCGGACCGCCGGAGATGAACGACGGCGCGGACGCACTCAACTTGCCGAAGTTGACGTGCGCGAATTCGACTGGCGTCGCGACGGTGGGCATTTCCGTCAACAATGTCGCGGCCGAACAGAAGGCCGAGCACATGTTGCACTTGTCATGGCCGGGCTGGCTTGCGGACTCCAGGCCGCCGCTGCCACCAGGGTCTGCCACTGCCGCGTCTGTGGCCGTATGGTGATCCGAACTGTGATCGTGGCTTCCATGATCGTGTGCCACGTGCTCGTTCGCTGAGCTGTGAAGGGGAGCCATCACCACCATCGAAGACATCCCTCCCGCCGGTCCGCATAGCATGGCGGCCGCAAACGCGCCGCGCAGCGGGAGCAGCGCGACCAGCAGCAGGATCAGCCAAAAGCGGAGGGTTTTCACGTCAAGGGTGTACGGTTTGCTGCAGTCTAAACCTTGCCACAGTGACAAAGTCAAGCGCGGGGTATCAAACGCCCAAGGCGGCCGGGCATGGTTCCGCCCTTTGCGGCTTCACGTTCATCCCCAGCCAGTGATTCGATGATGGGGCAGTCCGGGCGCTCGTCGCCGTGGCAGCATCCAACCAGCGTCTGCAGCGTACTCCTCATGGCCTGAAGCTCGCGCAGTTTCTTTTCTAATTCGTCTATGTGCGCCTGCGCGAGTGCCTTGACTTGGCGGCTCGGGCGGAGGCGGTCCTGCCAGAGACTGAGCAGTTCACGGATCTGGTCGAGCGAGAAGCCTAGATCGCGGGAATGCCGGATGAAGCGCAGCACGTGCACGTCGCGGGGCGAGTACTGCCGGTAGCCGGAATCGGTGCGGCCGATCGCCGACACAAGACCGATCGACTCGTAGTGTCGGACCATCTTGGGCGTGATGCCTGCGGCGCTGGCAGCTTCCCCGATGTTGAGGGAAGTCATGGGCAATCCTTCGACCCGTGTCGGGCCAAGAACTCGTCGATGGATCCCCATGTGACAGTCTCAGCGGACGGGGCGCGCGGTCCCGGTTCCACTTCGGACGGCGGCCGCCCCTCGCGTTCCGCCAGGGCGCGGCGCGCTGGGGCGCCGTCCGCGATACCGCGGTTCAACGCGGCGAGGAACTGTTCACCGGTCAGGTCGCGCTTGCGAGGAGGGCTGGTCATGTTGTGAGGCTCCTGGACATTTTTATCGCTGCCGCACAGTTTGCACGAGGAAGGTCAGCAACGTGCGGCGACCGGGCCCGCCTGGCGCATCGGGCCGGGAGGACCAGCGGTGGTGGTTCGTCGCGACGCGGAGCTGCTTACAGAAGCGGCGGTCGAGTCCTTGCAGCGGAGTGGGGACTTGTAGATCCAGCGGCGCTTGTAGTTCACACCGACAGGCGCAGTTTCTCTTGCCTCATCGCCAATTAAATGGGAAACTTCGTCAATTCAATGAATGAAATTGACGCAGGTTTTCCATGGAAGTCGAAGGTAAAACAGACGAACTCAAGGATCTAGAGGCGGATTTCGCCAATTTAGTCCTTCTCGCCGCCGCAGGCTCCTCAGAGGATCTGCGCCTGCTCCTGGCAAAGCTCGTCCGCAAGTATCGCGCGCGGCGGCCGGACTTTGCCGAACGCATCAACCAGGCGCTGAAGTCCACTCAGACCCGCGCGTCCGGCCCTTCCGTACTGCGCCGCGGTCCAACGGCGCCCGAAGCGTCACCGCTGCCGATGGACGCGGACTCAAGACTTTCGTTGATTCGGGTGTTCGATGACCTGGCCGGCCTGGAGGCCCCGCTGTTGACCCAAGGGCTGCTCAAGCAGATCCAAAGCATCGTGCGCGAGCGACGGGAGCGCGACAAGCTGAGTGCCCACGGCATCCGACCGACCCGTTCGGCGATTCTCGTGGGCCCGCCTGGCGTGGGCAAGACGCTGTCGGCCCGCTGGATTGCCGCTCAGATTGGCAAACCGCTGTGGATACTTGATCTGACCACGGTGATGAGCAGCCTGCTTGGCAAGACCGGCAACAACCTGCGGGCGGTGTTCGACCATGCACGTGCGAATGAGGCGGTTCTGTTGCTTGACGAGATCGACGCCATCGCCAAGCGGCGAAGCGACGAATCAGACGTTGGTGAACTCAAGCGGCTGGTAACGGCCATCCTGCAGGAGGTGGACGCCTGGCCAGACACAGGCCTGTTGCTTGCGGCGACGAACCACCCGGAGTTGGTGGATCCGGCGCTCTGGCGTCGGTTCGACGTGATCCTCACGTTTGAGCAGTCCGATCCCAGCACAATCGAGGCAGCAGTGCGGCGCTTTTTGGGCCCCGACGCGCCCGCGTATGAGCCCTTCCTGCACCTCATGGCTAGTTCGATGCATGGTCACTCGCTCTCGGACGTTGAACGGGCCATCGCCTCGATGCGCCGTGATGCGGTGCTGAATGGTGTAGCCCCAGCCGATCTAGCCGTCTCGCTTGCAGCGCAGCACATCGATCGGCTGGATAAGCCGGCGAAGCTCGATCTGGCCCTGCAGCTAGCCCGCGCCAACGGGATGTCACATAACAAGATCATGGCCCTGACCGGGGTCTCGCGCGACACCATCCGCAAGTACGCGGGACCGTCACCGATCAAGGGCCGAGGCCGCAAAAAGGAGGGATGAAATGGCGAATCGATTTCTCATCGGCAAGGGTGAGTTGCTGACCTACGACATCCCACCACCCCCGATCAAAGCGGATAAAGCCCATCCATACGGGCTGGCCGAAGCCAAGGCGCAGCTGCTGCCTCGCATCGTTTCGGCGGTGCTGGAAATGCAGGATTTGCCGCAGGATGCTTGCCCGTCCGACATCACCGTTGCGAAGATTGATCTCCACCCGGCGTACATCGCCAAGTCGTACTTTCCGACGGGCCTGCTGCGCCAAGCAGGTCTGACGTCGGTTGGAAGCCGAACGGTTCGTGTCCGTCCTCGGCGAGACCTGCGCAAGACCGCGCCGCCGGAGTGCGAGACCACACAACTCTTCGTCGCCGGCCGGCGTTCGGCATTTGCCCAGCTTCCTTCGCTGGTGACTCAACTCGTGGAACACACCAAGGAAGCAATTCAGTTCGCCGAGATCGAGGACTTCAGCAGCATGACGGTGACCGACCGATTGCGCGGTGGCCTCAACCAAAAGGGGCGCGCCTTCGAGGTCGGGTTGCACCTGCTGCCTGACCAGGGCGTACCGGAGTTGCGCCAGGCGTTCACCCGCTACGCGAAGCAATGCGGGTTCGAGGTCAATGGCGAGTTCGATTTCCCCGTGGGGCGGATGCTGTTCGTCGCGGCTTTCGGAGACGCTGCCCAGCTCGACCGCCTGGCGCAGTTTTCTCTGGTCCGCGTCGTGCGACCCATGCCGGCGATTCGCGGTGCGCGTCCACCGCTGCGCAGCCGTCCGATCTCTGTCGGGTTCTCGTTGCCTTCAGCGCAGCCCCTCTCCGACGAGCCAAGTGTGGCCATATTGGATGGCGGCTTACCTGCGAGCCATGTGCTGACGCGGTTCCTTGGTCGGTACGAGCATTCGGACCACACAGCCAAGGACGTCCCTGAGTTCGTCGACCATGGATTGGGCGTGACGTCAGCGTTCCTCTTCGGGCCCATCGAGCCCGGAGCCGAGGCGCAGCGCCCTTACGCCTACGTGGACCACTTCCGGGTGTTGGACGATCAGACGGAGCAGGAAGACGAGCTTGAGCTGTACCGCACACTGGCTCGCATCGAAGACGTGCTGCTCTCCCGTCAATACCAATTCATCAATCTCAGCATCGGGCCCAGCCTGTCGACCGAAGACAGCGACGTTCATGCTTGGACGGCAGTGCTTGACACCATGCTGAGCGACGGCGAAACGCTGATGACCGTGGCCGTCGGCAACAACGGCCAAGCCAACGCTGCCATGGGCCTGAACCGTATCCAGGTGCCCGCCGACAGCGTGAACGCGCTCTCCGTGGGGGCGGCGAACCACTCGACATCCGACTGGAAACGCGCGGACTACAGCGCTGTCGGTCCCGGTCGCAGCCCCGGGCGGCGCAAGCCCGACGTGGTCGCCTTTGGCGGCAGCCCGAAAGAGTACTTCCATGTGCCTTTGCCCGGTCGCCGCGCCGAGCTGGCCACAACGATGGGCACGAGCTTCGCGGCGCCGTATGCCTTGCGCACCGCCGTCGGCGTGCGTGCGGTGTTGGGCGATGCGGTCCACCCACTGACTATCAAGGCCTTGATGATTCACTCGGCGCAGATGGTTGCCAGCGAGTTGGTTGACGAAGTGGGCTGGGGCCGGATACCCAGTGACCTCAACCAGGTGATCATGTGCTCCGACGGCACCGCCCGCATCCTCTACCAGGGCTTGCTGCGCCCGGGCAAGTACCTTCGGGCGCCGGTTCCGCTGCCGGCCACGCCCTTGAGCGGCAAAGTCACGCTGAGCGCGACCTTCTGCTACGCCAGCCCGGTAGACGTCGAGGATGCCGCTGCGTACACCAAGGCGGGGTTAGGCATCACGTTCCGCCCGGACTCGTCGAAGTCCGCCGGCAAGCAGATCAAGTCGCGCTCGTTCTTCTCGCAAAGCACCTTCCGCACCGAGCAAGAACAACGAGCTGACCTCGGCAAGTGGGAGACGGTGCTTCACGCGAGTGAGCGAATGCTCGGGCGCAGCTTGAACCATGCGACGTTCGACATCCACTACAACGCCCGTGATGGCGCCGCCGTTGCGGGCACCGGCACGGAGTTGATCCGGTACGCACTCGTGCTGACCGTCGAGGCGCCGAAACACGCCAACCTCTACGAAGACATCCTCGCCTCGCACGCCGTGCTGAAGGCCATCGAACCGCGGGTCTCCGTGCCGCTACGCACGTGAGAACGAATCGCTGGAGCCAACATGGTCAAACCCGTTCAGCCTAAGTGCGGCGTGCCGCCGTCCGCGAATGCCGCGGCTGCGTTGGCCCGCGCCGCCAAGCGTCGGCCTCCGGACTCGACGTCGAACTGCCGACTGAAAACGAGCGCGGCGCCATGAGCGCTACCGTTGCACAGTACGTGCTGGCGGCCGACCGTGACAACACGGTCAAGAGCTATGCCGCGGCGCTGCGCAACTTCGAGGAGGTTTGGAAGGGGCTGCTGCCGACCACCGCCGACACCGTGGCGCGCTATCTGGCAGAGCACGCCGAGATCTACCTCATCAGCACGCTGCGCTTGCACTTGGCGGCGCTTGCGCGGTGGCATGCCGACAACGGCTTCGCCGATCCCACCCGGGCGCCGCTGGTGCGCAAGGTGCTGCGCGGAATTCGGGCCAAGCACGCGGTGCCGCAGAAGCGAGCCCGGCCGCTGCAGCTTGACGTGCTGGAGGACGTGTCGGACTGGCTGCTGAAAGCGCAGGCCTTGGCGCGCAAGCATGGGCGCGAGACCGAGCAACTGCGCCGAAGTCGCGACCGAGCGCTGCTGCTGCTCGGTTTCTGGCGTGCCTTTCGATCCGACGAGCTGAGCAGCATGCGCGTTGAGGACGTCCAAGCCGAGCGAGGCAAGGGGCTCACTTGCAGGCCGCGGAAGACTAAAACGACCGATGAGGGCGAGGACCGTGCCTTCCACTGCCCGGCGCTGTCACGGCTGTGCCCAGTGGACGCCTACCTCGAATGGATCGAGCTTAGTGGCCTGAAGGCCGGGCCGGTGTTCCCAGGCATCGATCGCTGGGGCAACGTGTCGCACGAGCACATGCTGAGCAAGGCCGTGCTGCCGCTGCTGCGGCGCATCCTGCACGAGGCCGGCGCGGAGGAAGCCGCCAGCTATTCCAGCCACTCCCTGCGCCGCGGCTTCGCCACCTGGGCCAGCAGCAGCGGCTGGGACCTGAAGGAACTGATGGAACACGTAGGCTGGCGAGACGTCAGCTCCGCCTTGCGCTACGTCGACGTGTCGCAGGACACCCTGAAGTGGAAATTCGAGCGCGGCCTGGCCGCCAGCGCACCACCGGTGCCTCAAACGCCTCCAGCCACGCAGCCCGTCGAGGAATCGGGGCCGTCCGCAGACCGCCAAGTCGCCACCGTTCATCTGCGCCTACTGCTGACCAAGCCCGGCGGTTCGCGGCGCGGTGCGGACCGCGCACAGAAGCAGATCGAGACGGTACACCTGGCGAAGTTCGGCGTGCGCCAGATCGACCGCGACGGCAAAAGATTCGAACTCCAAGTGCCATTTCATGACCGCGACAACCTGGACGAGACGCTGCTGGAACTGCTCGACGAGCTCTATCGCGTGGCGCTGGCCTGCGAATGCGTGCTCGAAGCCTCGCTGCACGAGCCCGCGACCGACAGCAGCTGGAACTGACGCCAAGGTCACTGTTTGCCGGGCGGTCGCATGACCGCCGCCAAGGACACCGCCTATCCGTGCTTCAAACCCGAGCTCTCGACGGCCGAAGTTGAGCGGAACTACACGCCGACGGAAGACGAACTGAATTTCGTGCAGACATTGGTGAAAGGGCCGGCACCGCAAACGGCCATGATGGTCCACCTGAAGATGGTGCAGGTGATGGGCCGGCTCATGAAGCTGCCCGACGTGCCGCAGGTCGTCCGCGATCATATTGCTCGGTGCCTGAAATTTGCGCGGTCACCCAGCGGAGATGGGGCGCTTCGAGCGCGGAGGCAACCGGGCGACCAAGATCCAGAAGCTCCGGGAGTGGTTGGACATCCGGCCCTTGCAGGAGAACGGCTTCGCCTGGCTCAAGCACGTCGCGGAGGAAGCCGCCGAGATCCAGCATTCGGCGGCGGACATCATTAATGTGATGTTGGAGGAGCTGGTTCGGCACCGCTACGAGCTGCCTGCATTCGACACCCTCAAGCGGGCCGCATTCGCCGCCCGAGAAAAGAGCAACGCCCAATATTTCAATGCCATAGCGTCTCAGCTCGGGCCCGAGACCAGGGCCAAGATCGACAAGCTGATGAAGGTCGAGGCGGGCGCTCAGACCAGCGCTTGGCATTCACTCAAGCGTGAGCCGAAGAAGCCTACCGACAAGGAAACCCGGATCTACCTGCATCACATCGAGATGCTGAAAGCGATCGTCGAGACGCTCCCCAAGCCCGACATTCCGATCCCTAAGATGCGCCAGTTCCGGTACATGGCGCGGGCGCTTGACGCCTCGGAGATGGCGGAGCTCAAGGCCCAGAAGCGCTACGCGCTGGCTGTGGTCTTCATTCGGTCGCAGTACTCGAAGTCCCTCGACGACGCGGCTCTCCTGTTCATCAAGATGCTCGGCCGACTGGAGAACCTGGCGCGCACCAAGCTGCTGCTCCACCAGGAGGGACGGGCAGAGAAGGTCGACAGCCTGGTCGAGTTGCTGTTGAACGTCATGCAGGCCTACACGATCGACGGCACCGCGGATCAGCGCGTCACCGCGATCGACAGCTCGCTGACTTGGGACGTCGATGTGGTGATCAAGGAGTGCCTGGACCACCTGGCGTATGCGGGCAAGAACTACTTGCCGTTTCTGGCAGAGCCCTACAGGTTCGTCCGCGCCCAGCTGCTGAACTGCCTACTGGTCGCCGACCCGAAATCCAGCAGCAACGACCGTGTCACCGACCGGCTGCTATCGGCGCTGCGCCAGCTCAAGCCCAGCCGGGCCGAGCGGGTCACCCTGGAAGAGCTGCAGTTGGTTGACAAGCGCGACTTCGCCTGGATGCCGCAGCAGTGGAAGAAGCTTGTCTTCCTCAAATCGGCCGATGCTGGCAAGCCCGATGTGCTGCACCGGCGCTTCTTCGAGATCGCCGTCCTGCAGATGATCCGCGACGAGTTGAAGTCAGGCGACCTGGTGGTGCGCTTCGGCGAGCAGTTCGACGACTACCGCGAGCAGCTGGTCGACGAGGAGACGTATGAGCGGGAGCTGCCCCGGTATGCCGAGGTTACGGAGCTGGACACCGATCCCGCCGCCTTCTGTGAGGCCCTGAAGGACGAGATGCTGGCCGAGTCATGGAAACTCGACAAAGCCTGGCCGGAGAATACTCACGCCGAGATCGTTGACGGGCGTCTGTCGCTGAAGAAGCCGCCGAAGGAGTTGCCGCATCCCGACGCCGCAGGGCTGCAGGAGGAACTCGACAAGCGACTGCGGCCGGTAGGCGTCATCGACGTGCTGATGGCCGTTGAGAACTGGCTGGGCTTGCACAAGATGTTCAAGCCGCTGGCCGGCACGGAGAGCCGCCTGGAGGACCTGCGCGTGCGGGTCATCATGGTCCTGTTCTGCTATGGCTGCAATCTCGGGCCCGCGCAGTTGTCGCGGTCGATCCGCAGCCTCAGCGCCAAGCAGCTGGCCTGGATCAACCTCAAGTACGTCACCGAGGATCTGCTGGAGAAGGTGACAGCCAAGGTCATCGAAAAGTTCAGCGAGTTCGAGCTGCCGAGCTATTGGGGAACCGGGGAGCACGCGTCCGCCGATGGCACGCGGTTCAACCTCTATGAGCGCAACCTGCTCAGCGAATACCACATCCGCTACGGCGCGTACGGCGGCATCCAGTACACCCGGGTGTCGGACCGCTTTATCGCGCTGTTCAGCCACTTCATCAGCTGCGGCACCTACGAGGGTCTTTTCATCTTCGACCACCTGAACGTCGACGAGTCGGATAAGCCGTCCCTCCAGCCCAGCAAGTTGCACGGGGACACTCACCAGCAAAGCTACGCCGCGTTCGCGATGTCCAAGCTGATCGGAGTGCAGCTTATGCCGCGGATCCGAGCCATCCACAACCTTGACTTCTTCAGGCCGACCAAGACGGTCAAGTACGAGAACATCGACGGCATCTTCAAGGGCACGATCGACTGGAATCTGATCGAAACGCACTTGCCGATGATGTTCAGGATCGGCGTGTCCATCAAACAGGGACGGCTGACGCCTTCGACCATCCTGCGCCGCCTGGGGACGCACAGCCGCAAGAACAAGCTGTACTTCGCGTTCCAGGAGCTGGGCAAGGTCCTGCGCACGATCTTCCTGCTCAAGTACATCGGCGACGTCGACCTTCGCCGGTTCATCAACGCGGAAACGAACAAGAGCGAGCAGTTCAACGGCTTCCTCAAGCTCAGCTTTTTCGGCAATGGGGGCGTGATCGCCGAGAACGTGCGGCACGAACAGCAGAAGGTCATGAAGTTCGCCAACCTCATGGCCAACATGCTGATGCTCTACACGGTGCACGACATGGAGCGCGTCATCCGGGAACTGAGGGACGAGGGCTTCCCGATAACTCCGGAATTGCTCGGCAAGCTGAACCCCTACAGGCTCGGGCACATCAACTTGCTGGGCGACTACGCAGTTGACCGGCGCCGGCGTATCGCGGAACTGATCCTCGCTCCCATCCTAGCCAGCTGAACGAGAGAACTGGCATCGCGGATGCGAGCTTGGATTTCTGAATTTATCTTCGACGACAACGGGTTAAGTTGGTTTTGGCGTGAAATCACATGAATCCCGGCCGACCCTCCTGAAGGAAATCGAGGCCGACGAAGGGGGTACGGCCGTCCCTCAGGTCGTGATGCTCGATCAGTTTTGCTTCGTGGACGCTAAGGTCGACTAAGATGCCGGTCAGGGATTGCCGATGGATTACTCTGTCTTCATCAGTTATTTAGCAGGCGCGGCCGCGCTGGTTGCTTGCTCGATCGGGGCGATTTTTTGGCTTGTCCAACACGAAAGTCGACGCGTGGACAAGCGTCTTGATGATCTTCTGAACGAGCGATAACAGCGCGCTCACGGAATCTGCATTGCATAGGCGCGGACATCGAGCATTGGGACCGTGCCAAGTTCTTGCAATCTGGCTATCAGTTCGAACAGAAACTTGGTCGCGGCGCGGGTACCCGGCTGCAGGACATAGTCGTTGCCATTCCTCGAGAAAGTGCCCGCGTCGGCGATGCAGCCGAGGTCAAGCACGCCGTCGTCTGGACCATGCCCCAGGTGCCCGGCCAAGGTCTCGCCTAGAGGCGGCTTCCAAGCGCAGCTCAAGGTGAGCAGCCCGGCCAGGATGTGCCCTGGGTCCTTCGCCGGCCGCACCCCGTCTACGGTTGGGACCGGCATGCTAGTCCGGCGCAAGCAGCGAACACTGGCCGCCTTTTTCTGCGCATAGCCCACGGTTTCGCTGGAGGCGTCCTGTTTCGCCTCGAAGACTGCATAGACGCTTTCGGCAGGCACAAACAGCGCCTCCTTGAAACTGAAGACCAGAGGCGAGTACTGCCGATCATGCACCACCACATCGATCTGGTCGCTGAAAGCACCCTGGCTGTCGACGACGTGGGCCTTGCTGACAATGTAGCGGCTAGGCAGATACCGGCGGAGCAGTTCGATCCAAACCGTTTCGCTCGCATCCCCCTTGTCAGTCGGATGGTTCAGCGCCTGCCGGGCCGTCCGGAGTTCGGCCTCCACCTGCCCATGTAGGTGCTCCAGCAAGGTTGGCAACGTCGGGTTGCTCATTTGACGATCTCCGCCCACGTCTTCGCCTGCAGTGTGCGCTGGGCCGTCGACTTGATGGCCGCTTTCTCACCCGGGGTCAGATCGTCAGAGATCACGTTACTGCCGTTCGCTGGGTCGACGAAGCGGCTGGTTGCGAAGTCGCTCGCCAGGTATTGCAGTACGGCCCAGATGCGAGAGGACAAGCCGCTGCCGCTGGTGTTCTTCAACGCCTCGATCACGGCCAGCTCGAGGCAAAAGGACGGACAGTTCAAGCCGTTCTGGGTGCGCCACAGCTTGAGAATGCGTGACTCCATCAACCGGTTGTGGGACAGCACATGGTCAACGTGCGTGCGGACGTTCGTCTTTGTCCAGGTGTCAGCTTTGCGCCGGTACAGGCTGTGGTCAAGCGTTAGGAAGGTCTGCTGCTTGCCTGGCACAAGGTCGACGTCGGCGCCACCGATGCGTAGACCTATCGACACGTTCTGACGCCGTGGGTTGTGGCCTAGATTTTTCAACGCGTTGAAAAGCGACTCGTAGATGTCCTTGAGCGTTTCCCGAGTGTCGGGCGACAACGAAAGAAAAAGGTCGATGTCGGTGCCGCTCCTGTTCGCCGTGCCCTTGGCGAACGAACCGCTCGGGTTCACGCCCTGCAGGTACTGTCCGCCCCACTGCCGAAGCACGGGGATGAGCACGTCGCGTGCTCGCCAGACGGGAGAGGTGGCCGAGGTGTCCACGTTTTCCCTGGCCAAGATGCTGAAAAGATAATCATCTGCGGTCACCGAGCTCTCCCCATTCTTTTCAAAGCGGGCAAGCTGCCGCGCAGCACCGGCCAGGAAAAGGATTCCCGTCCCATGTTGACCTCGGCGCGTTAGCCGGACGCCCGCAACCTGTTTCAACACCGGTTAGTCGACTTCACCGATGGACACGTCGCCTCTTTTCCTCGGGCGAATCGTCCACTAATCCGCAATCGTAGTGGACGCATCGAAGAAGTTGGGCTCTTGCTTGCCACGGGCGTGGATGTGTCCATGTCTTCGCAAGCGCCGAATGTTCGGCTACGTCTACCAGTTTCGTCACCCGGGCAGGGCTGCGGATTATGAGCGATCGCACTCTGCGATAATCCGCCCTGCTGCGCTTGGCGCAGCTCCGCTGGGGGTGTTGGTCCGGTTCGCCGGTCCGACTGAGAGAGTCCCTTTGAACCTGATTGAGGTAATCCTCGCGCAGGGAAGCCATTGCCGAAGGGGCTCGTTCCGCCGATCCATCGCCCCGGTGCCGCGCTCCCTGCCGTCGATCGAGCAACACGATGGCACACGCACACGCTTCTTCCCCGTCTCCCCGTTTCACGCATCGCCGCCGGGCCATCGCGCTCGCATGCATGACCACCGCCACCACGCTCGCGCAGGCGCAAGCGCAGTCCGCCGCGCCGCCCACCACGCTGCAGCCGCTGGTCGTCAAGGCCCAGGCGCCGGTGCCTGTCACCGGACTCACCGGCTTCGGCGACGTGCCACTCGTGTCGGTGCCGATGCAGACCACCGTGATCGGCCGTGACCAACTGGAGGAATCGCAGGCGCGGCGGCTCGCCGACATCCTGGTGTACGAGGCCTCGGCCACCGATGCCTACAACTCGCCAGGCTATTGGGACTACATCTCGGTGCGCGGCTTCACGCTGGACCAGCGCCACAACTACCGTCGTGAGGGCCTGCCGATCTCGGCGGAGACGGTGATCTCGCTGCGCAACAAGGAGCGGGTGGAGATACTCAAGGGCACAAGCGGGATCCAGTCCGGCACGAGTTCGCCGGGCGGCATCATCAACTACATCGTCAAGCGCCCGACCACAACGCCCCTTCGCCAGGGCACCCTGAGCACGGGTGAGCGTGGCAATCTCGGCGCTGCCATCGACCTGAGTGACCGTGCAGGTCAAGACGGCGCATTCGGGTACCGCCTCAATTTCGCCTACGACAACCGCAAGCCCGATATCGATCATTACGACCACCTCGAAGCGAGCCTCGCCGCCCTGGCGGTCGACTGGCGTATCGCTCCCGATTCGCTCCTGGAGGCCGAAGTGGAGTGGTCACGACAAGTTGGCAAGAGCCTGCCGGGGCACAGCCTGACGGGCGACCGGCTGCCGTCGGTGCGGGGCCCCGACAACCTCAACAACCAGCCATGGAGCCTGCCCAACAGGTTCGACGGAGTCACAGGCACGCTGCGCTTTCGGCAAGGCTTCGGAAACCGGTGGAGCTGGTTGAGCGAACTGAGCAGCCAGCAACTGGAAACCGACGATCGGCTGGCCTACCCGTACGGCTTCAATTGCGGAGTGGATGGCGGCTTCTGCGACCGATACGGCCCGAACGGCGAGTACGACGTCTACGACTTTCGCAGCGAGAACGAGCGTCGACGCACCCACGTTGCCCAAACGGCCCTGCAGGGCAAGGTCGACGCTGCGGGTTTGCGTCACACGCTGAACGTGGGCGTTCAGTACAGCCGTCGACTCGTCGACGCCAACCCGGGTTCGAACAACTATGTGGGCACCGGCAACATCGACGGCAGCCTCGTCACGCCGGCCGACCCGACGGCCGGCGAGCCAGGCACGGACAGCCGTGAGCACGCCATCGAGTGGTTCGCGACGGACGCCATCGACTGGGGCCACGGCATCACCACCTGGTTGGGGCTGCGGCACACGAGGATGCACCGTTTCAGCGTCGGCACGGATGGCGCGGACCCGTTGCCCAGCGCCGACGGCATCACGACGCCCTGGGTCGCCGGTTCCTACGAATGGAGGCCACGCCAGCATGTCTATCTGAGCTGGGGCGAAGGGGCCGAGTCGTATGTGGTCCCCGGCGCCGTCGGCCAGAGCGACTACACGAACGGCGGCCAAGTCCTCACGGCAAAGACCAAGCAATGGGAACTGGGCACCAAAGGCGAACATGGGCCCACAGCGTGGAACCTGGCCTACTTCGACGTGAATCGCCCGCACCCGGACGAATCCGGGGCCACCTACCGATTCGATGGTGGCCAGCATCACCGCGGTATCGACGGCAACATCAGCCATGCCGCCGGGCCGTGGCAGGTTCAACTCGGCGCCATGTTGCTGAAGGCTCGCCGTGAGGGCGCAGCCGAACCTGGCGCCAACGGTCGCCAGCCCGTCAACGTGCCCAAGCACACGCTGCGTGCCCAGGTCCGCTACCGCGTGGACGCCCTGCCCGGCCTCGGTCTGATGGCGCACGTCGCGCACGAGGGCCGACGCAATGTGCTCGACGACGGCTCCATCGAACTGCCCTCATGGACGCGCACGGACATCGGCGCCAGCTACGCACACAAGCTGGGGGGCAGCAACCTGACGTGGAACCTGGGGGTGCGCAACGTCTTCGACCGACGCGCCTGGAAGGAGTCTCCCACCCAGTTCGGCCACGTCTACCTGTTCCCGATGGAGGCACGCACCGTTCTCCTGTCTTTGATGGCTGAAATTTAAGAAAGCACTTGCCACGCAAGCCCGTTTATGGGCTATACTGCGAGGCTCGATTCCTCAATAGCTCAGTCGGTAGAGCGCCGGACTGTTAATCCGTAGGTCCCTGGTTCGAGCCCAGGTTGAGGAGCCAAACAAAGCAAGGCCCTAGCGATTCACATCGCTAGGGCCTTTGTCTTTCCGGGGTGCGGTTCCGTACCGCTGAGCGCCCCTCCCTGCCGGCCCTCCGCCGACCATCGCCTTCGTCACACTCGCCGTCCGCGACGTTCGCACCGGAGTGCCGCGCGCCGCGGTGAGCCGACGTGCCGGATTTACCGCTCGCTCGGGCAAACAGCTGCCCGAAGGTGGGCGGGCGCCATCGCGCGAGGCGCTGCCGCCCCCCGGTCGGTGACGCCGGGATCGACCCCCCTGCCTTGCCTCCGGCCTTCCGTGCCGCCCACGGCCACCAGCACGTGCTGCCGACTTTGTGTCTGGCTGTGGCTGCACGCCGTCTCCCGCGCGCAGACGCCCACCTCGGTGAGCAGCACGCCCAGACGTCCGCCCCACCGAACACCCGCATACAAATCAGCGACTCAACAGAGGGCAACTCCTGATCCGTGATACTTCTCACAAACTGGAATCGGTTCCATGATGGCGGTCCGGCAGGAGTGACGCCGGACCAAGAGGCACCCGTCCCGTTCGCGACCACGACAACCGACGGGTGCGGCCGCGCAAGCCCCGCTTGCGTTTCGCACGCCGACCCGGCGTCCCATCCGAGGAACCGACCCATGATCCGATCCCGTTCGACACCCGCAGGCCGCTCGTCGCGCCCCGCCGGCACCGCACGTCCGGCCGCCTGGTGGTGGCTGAGTGCCGCCCTGGCGAGCAGCCTTGCCCTGCCCGCCCATGCCGCCGACTACACGGACGGGGTGGCCGTCTCTGGCAACACCGCGACCCTGTGGTTCAAGAGCACGGTCAACACGACCTGGGTGGACGCCCACTACACCGTCAACGGCGGGGGGCAGACCAACGTCCGGATGGCCTATTCGGCGGCCAACGCGCGTCACGAGCAGCCCGTCACGGTGGCCAGCGGCAACGTGCTGAGCTACTCGTTCACCTACAACAACGGCACACCGGCCTATGACACGCCGCCGAAGTCGTACACCGTGGGCGGCCCCACCGACCCGGCGCCCACAGGTATCGCCTGCTTCTACGAGCATGCCAACTACGTCGGCGCCTCGTTCTGTGCCGACGGCAGCAGTACCTACGTGGGCGCCGCCTGGAACGACCGCATCTCCTCGGTGAAGGTGCGCGGCGGGTACCAGGTGCAGGTGTTCGACAACGCCAACCATGGCGGTCGGGCGATCGTGCTGACGGGCGACACCGCGAGTCTCGCGACCGGTAACTTCAACGACATCACGTCGTCCTTCAAGCTCGCCCCCACCGGCGACGGACTGCCCACGTCGGACACGCCGGACTTCGGGCCCCACGTGTCGATCTTCGATCCGACCACGCCGGTCACCACCATCCAGGCCAAGCTCGACGCCGCCTTCAACGCCCAGTTGCGCAGCCCCACGGCGCAGTTCGGCGCGCAGCGCGACACCTTCTTCTTCAAGCCCGGCCGCTACAACGGCGTCTACGCCAACCTCGGCTTTTACACGGCCATCGTCGGCCTGGGCCAGAACCCGGATGACGTCACCTTGCAAGGGGCGATCAATGTCGACAGCGGCTGGAACTACGGCGACGTGTCGAACGCCACCCAGAACTTCTGGCGCTCCGCCGAGAACGTGGCGTTGATTCCTTCCGGCGGCACCAACCGCTGGGCCGTCTCACAGGCTGCGCCCATGCGCCGCATCCACATCATCGGCAACCTGCACCTCGGGCCATCCAACCAGGATCACGGTCAAGGCTACGCGAGCGGCGGTTACATCGCCGACAGCAAGGTGGACGGCTCCATCTCGTCGGGCTCCCAGCAGCAGTGGTACACCCGGGACAGCAGCATCGGCGTCTGGTACGACGGCGTGTGGAACATGGTGTTCTCCGGCGTGACGGGCGCACCCGCGAACGCCTTCCCGACGCCGCCGCACACCACCCTGGCCACCACCCCGGTGTCGCGCGAGAAGCCCTACCTGTACATCGACAGCGCGGGCAAGTACCGCGTGTTCGTGCCTGCCCTGCGCACCAACGCCGCAGGTGCCAGCTGGGCCAACGGCCCCACGGCCGGCAGTTCCATCCCGATGAGCCAGTTCTACGTCGCCAAGCCCGGCGACTCGGCGGCCCGCCTGAACGCCGCGCTGGCGCAGGGTCTCCACCTCTTCTTCACGCCCGGCACCTACCACCTCGAAGACACCATCCGCGTGACGCGCGCCAACACCGTGGTGCTCGGCATCGGGTTCCCGACGCTCGTGCCGGACAAGGGCGTCAATGCCATGTCGGTGGCCGACGTCGACGGCGTGAAGCTAGCGGGACTGCTGTTCGACGCCGGCACGGTCAACAGCCAGGCGCTGCTCACCGTCGGTCCCGCCGGCGCGTCGGCGCGCCACGCCGCGAATCCGACCACGGTGCAGGATGTCTTCTTCCGCATCGGGGGTGCGGTGGCCGGCAAGGCGACGAACAGCCTCATCGTCAACAGCCACGACACCATCATCGACCACATCTGGGCCTGGCGCGCCGACCACGGCAGCTTCCCCACCGGCTGGACGGTGAACCCGGCCGACACCGGCGTCGTCGTCAATGGCAACCATGTGCTCGCCACCGGACTGTTCGTCGAGCACTACCAGAAGTACCAGGTGATCTGGAACGGCCAGAACGGCCGGACGATCTTCTTCCAGAGCGAGATGCCGTACGACCCGCCGAACCAGTCCACGTGGCGCAGCGACGCCCTGGGCTACGCCGCGTACAAGGTGGCCGATTCAGTGACCTCGCACGAGGCCTGGGGCGTGGGGGCGTACTGCTTCTTCAACATCGACCCGACGATCCACGCAGGCCGGGGCTTCGAGGTGCCGACGGTGCCGGGCGTTCGCCTGCACAGCGCCTTCACCGTCTCGCTCGGCGGGGTGGGCGTGATCGACCATGTGGTGAACAACACCGGCGGCGCGGCACAAGGCGTGTCGACGGTGCCCGTCAACATCGTTCACTTCCCTTGATCGCCCGTCGCTGACCTGGGCCCGCTGCGCGCGCGTGGCGGGCCCTTTTTCTTCTCCTTTCTTCTTTCCTGTTGCCGGATACGCCCATGACCTCCTTCACCAGACTGAACTGGCGTGGCACCCTCGCGATCGTCTCCTTGCTCGGCGCCGCGACCGCTGGCCATGCGGCCGACGGCGTCTGCCTCTTCGAGCACGTCAACTACCAGGGCGCCTCCTGGTGCACCGATGCGGACGTTGCCTACGTCGGTTCCGCATGGAACGACCGCGCCTCGTCCGTCAAGGTCCGCAGCGGGCACGAGGCCGAGCTGTACCAGCATGCCAACCACGCCGGCCGCAGCATCAAGCTGACCGGCGACACGCCCAACCTCGTCGCGCTGCAGTTCAACGACAGCCTGTCGTCCCTGCGATTGACGAAGCCCGATGCGGCCTGCAACGCGAGCAGCTGGACCCCGGGCGTGAACTACCCGCTCGGCACGGTGGTGAAGTACCTTCCGACGGGCGGCCACTACAAGGTGGTCAACGTCACCGCCAACGGGAGCGATGGCACCAACCCCACCATCAGCACCTGGTACTGGGCACCCACAAGCTGTGGCGCACCGCCCGCTGGCGGGCTGCCCGCCAAGGTCGTCGCCGGCTACTACCCGGACTGGAAGCCGGCACCGCTGCGCATCCGCGACATGAACCCGCGCTACAACGTGATCTACCTGTTCGCGGCCCGTCCGCTCGGTGGCTCACCCGGCACAACGGGTGCCGTCACGTGGACCGCACCGGGCGATGGCCGCGGCGCCGCCACGCACCTCGTGGCCGACATCCAGCACGCGCGCACGGTCCAGAAGCGCAAGATCATGCTGTCGGTCGGTGGCGCGGGCCAGGGGATGAACTTCTCCAACCGCGCGAAGTCGCGCGCCTTCGTCGACAGCATCGTGGCCATCCACACCCGGCTCGGCGGCATCGACGGCCTCGACTGGAACACCTTCGAGGCCGACCAGGCGCCGGACACGGCCGAGATGATCTGGATCAGCCTCGAGCTCAAGCGCCTCTTCCCGGGCTTCATCATCAGCGCGCCCCCGGCCCCGTGGAAGGCGGTCGACAAGGCCTTCTGCAAGCAGATGGTCGACGCGGGCGCCATGGACTACTGCGCGCCGCAGTACTACGACGGCCCCGACCTCGCCAACCCCGACTACGTGGTGAACAACGTCAAGGAGTGGGTGGCCCTGCTGGGTGCGGAGCGGGTGGTGGTCGGCTTCGGCATCAACCGCGCCACGAACTACATGACGGCCGAACAGGCCGTGGCCACCTGGAAGCGCGTAGCGGCCAACCATCCCGGCATCCGCGGCGGCTTCGACTGGGAAACCAGCACCGATGAGGAACAAGGGTGGCCCTTCGCGAACGGGGTCGGGCCGCTGATCAATCCTTGAGGTGACACCGGAGCGCCAGCGTGCCGCAATACGCTGGCGCCTCCCGATGGGCATCGCGTCAATGAGCAGCCGGAGATTCGCCGGACGGCGCGCACCACCACTGATTCCGGCCGATTCGCCAGCGCGCACGGAGCTTCGCATCGCCCAAATCCACGACGCGCGCGCGCTCCCAACATGGGCACCCCATGCACCGATGCCACGCATCGCGCTCCGTTCCGGGGACGCGACGGCCAAGCGGTCGCATGCAGCCAGGGAGCTTTCCATGTCCGGGATCCAGAACACCACCGATCTTCATCGCACCTCCAGCCAGGCCAGCATCTCCACGCCGCAGCCGACCGACACGACGCCGACGCCGAAGCCGCACAGCAAGACGCGGGACGTCGCCGCCGGCTCGCCTCATGGCCGCACGTCACCGTCCTCCTCACGGCCGCCACAACGCGCGCTGCCGACCGCCGCCACGCCCGAGATCGCGCCCGCCAGCACGGCGCTGTCGATCCGCTCGGTGCACTCCGCGCGCGAGGCCGCAGCGGAGCAGGCTGCGGCCCATTTCGACACCCTCCTCCAGGCCGGTCAGGCACGCAAGCTGACTGACAAGGACGTCATCAACGCCGTGCTGTTCCAGGCCTTGTCGGTGGGCGGTGGTGCCGCCTTCGCCTTCGGCCTGGGCCGCTCGCTCGGGGCTGACGTGGCCGAGATGATCGTGCGGGCCGCATTCGGCTCGCCTCAACTGGCGGGCGTGGGGCCTGACACCACGCAGTTCGGCGAGTCGGACCGCCAGACGGCCATGATGCTCACCAATGCCGTGGCGCGCTGGGTCGGCGCCACGGTGGGCGGCGGCATCGGCGCCGCCGTGGGCAACGTGGCGGCCCCCCGCATGGCCACGATGACCGGCAAGCAATTGCTGCCCGTACCGGCCAATGAACTGGTGCCCGACCATGTCGCCCAGCTGCTCAAGCCGGATGGCACCCCGTATGGCACCGAGGGCGTGGCGCAGCTGCGGGCCGAGGTCGCTGCGGCCCAGAAGGAATACGGCGCCGTCGGCGGCGGCACGCACATCCATGCCGGCGAGCTGGCCTTCGGCGCAGAGAACGCATTGCGCGGCCTGGGCCAAGGCAAGCAGCCGATGGGCGCACCGGTCGATGCGACGGTGTCCACGGTCGTGTCGGCCACCGCGGGCGCGGCAACCGGAGCCTATGCCGCCTTCGAGATGGCCCGCCATCGCCTGCAGGTGCCTGATGCCCGCCATAGCGGTCCGGGCTCGGCGCCCCTGGTCGGCGTGCCCACGTTCCGTCCGGGCGATCCGGCGCCCATCCCCGATCGCTTTACCGGACCGACCGCCGGGCACACGGCCCTGAATATTGCCGCGGGCACCGGCGACCGCATCGCCCAGATGGCGAAGGCCACCCTGCCCCTCGGGGCTGCCAACGTCACCGGCACCGCGATGGCAGCCGCCCTTCCCGAGACCCCCGGGGACATCGGCCACCGGGTCGTGCAGGCAACGGAGTCGGGGGCCGGGGTTGCTGCCGCGGTGTCGCCCTGGTTCCAGGCCCAGCCGGGCATTCTTGCGAAGGACAAGGCCCGCATCGCCGCGCAACAGCAGCGGGCCGACGATGTGGAGATGGGCCGGCGCGATCCTGCGCCGGAGGGCTCGGCCGCAGTCCCTCGCAACGGCTGATCACGACGCAAGGGCGGCGTGCCGACCAACGGTACTGCCCCGGCACGCTGCCCTCGCATCTTCCGACAAGCAGGAAGGCCGCCGATCGAACCGGCGACTGCCGCCACCGTGGCCGGGGCCACGGGCCCGACCGCAACGGAAGCGGTCGTTCGCTGGCCCGGCCACCTCGAGCGCGCTCGAAGCGGCACCGATCCATGCCGCCCATCCGTTCTCGGGTGGCAATCCGCAGCGGCGATGGCATGAGCGGGTTCGACTGGCGCGACGGAAAACCGGAGTACGGACGCAGCGGGCCTCCTTCGAGCAATTCTTCGAGCTCGACCTCGGAACGACGTTAGGCGACTGGCATTACCCCCCCGCTCCTCAAGCGTCCCTTCACGCAGTGGCCGGGCGGTTACCTACAGGGCGTGCAGATCGATGCCACACGGGCCGGCTGCACCAACGTGGGATTCGTTGAGCCAGACCTCCGCCAATGGCGCCAGCTACGCCTACAGCTTCACCATCGACCGCCTGGTTCGCATGGCGCCCGTGCCGGAACCTGAAACGTAGGTCATGCTGCTCGATGGCCTCGCCTTGACGGGTGCCGTGGCACCGCCTCGATCGACACCGCAGGGCCCGTCCGCTGCCCGCAGGTCAGCCAGCCGTGGGGTTCCCGCCGCGCCGTCTCGGGAACCGTCCCCATGCGCCGATGATGCCGATGGCGGCGCACCAGAGGGCGGCAAGCGCCGGTTCCGGAACCGGTGTCGCGATCGCGCTGAACCGCAGGAGGCCCTCGTAGCTGCTTCGCGTGCCCGGGATCACAGCGCTCGGCGTGCCGAAGATGCGAAAGTCGTAGTCACCCGGCCCCAGCACGATGGGCGACAGGACGACATCGCGCGCCCGAAACGGAAAGTCGGGCCGGTCCTGGGCATGCGCCTCCGCCAGCGGCGTCCCGCCCGCCCACAACGTCGCATCCATGTCGTTGATCCAGAACCAGTTGCTTGGCGGGGTGCTCACCGAGGCCGAGAAGCTCAGGCGCACGCCCGGCGCAACCGTGAAACTGTGGTGGTCCACGAAGGGGTCGAGCGTGCGGCCCTCGACGCTGAACTCGGCCGGGGCGGTGATCTCCCCCAGCGGGGCGGCCATCGACGGCGCGGCCCCGACCAGGCACAGCAGCAGCGGCACGGTCCGTGCGATCACTTTGGAATCCGTTCTCATGGGTGCTCCCGGCCAGGACGCGGCGAGACTGCGGCGCCCCTACAAACGTAGGCGCTCGGGCGCCGCGCGTCAACGCCGACACGTTCGAAGCCGATGTTGCTAGGGATGGCATCCGGGGCCGCGGCGCCTAGAGTCTTGAAGCCGCGACCCGCGGTCCGGGAGAATGGTCATGCTCACCTTGCGATCCCTTGCCCTTTGCGTCCTTCTGGGCGCCGCCACCTTCCCCGCTTCCGCGTCCAGCCCCCCGCCCCCGTGGTGGCGAGCGCCGATCCTGCCCCAGGTGTTTCACTTCTCCGGCGAGATCGCCCCGACCGTGCTGCGCGACGGCGTGCAGGTCGAGGCCGACAACTCCGTACCAGCCAGTTGGCTAGGCGGCGAGGTGCACGGGTCCTTCACGTTGATCCCGAATCGTGCTGAGAAGCTGGAGGGTTACGACACCTTTGAATGGACCGACGGCGTTCCGGATTACCGGCGCAGCGGCAATTGGTTCAACGTCAGCATCACGAACCCCGACGGCAGCACCTTCACCATGCCGGCCGACGCTCCGAACCCCTCTCCGATGGGCCCCGACAGCAGCGGCCGCATCTTCGGAGATTCAGGCGATGACCTGGACAATCGCGACTGGATCCAGGAGTCGCTGGAGATCGAACGCACTTTTTCCAACGCATCATTCGAGCAGGCGTTCAGGATCAACCTCGAGACGACCTTCGCCGCCTGGCCGAACGTGCCGGCCTTGCTCAGTTTTCCGTTTCCACAGGGGTATAGCGGCGGTCGGCTGGCCGGGGTACAGATCGACGCATCCCAGGCCGGCTACACCAACGTCGGCTCGCTGAGCCAGGTGGCCGCCAACGGGCAGAGCTACGCCTACAGCTTCACCATCAACCGCCTCGTGCACATGGCGCCGGTGCCCGAGCCCGAGACGTGGGCGATGTTGATGGCCGGGGTGGCCGTGGCGGGCGTCGGCGCCCGCAGGCGCGCGCGTCCCTCCACCTGACCCGGACTCCGGCACTGCCGGAGTCACAGGGGCTCACCCCCCGTGGCGCATGCCCTCGGCTTTGGCCGGAGGTGAGCCGGATCGTGCCCTCGCGAACGCGCCCAGCGCCGCAAGCGAGGTCAACCACAGCAGCACGCTCTCCGGCTCCGGCACCGGCGCCGCCACCGCGCTGAAGCGCAGCGTGCCGCTGTAGCTGCTGCCGATGCCGGGATAGGCTGCGACGGGTGTGCCGAACACGCGCAAGCTGTAGCTCCCGGGGCCGAGAACGATGGCTGCCAGGCTGACGTCCTGTGCGGGAAAGGGTGCGCCTGGCCGGTCCCGCGCATCGGCCTCGGCCAGCAGCCTGCCGTCGGACCACAGTTCGGCGTCGATGTCGGGAATCCAGAACCGGTTGCTCGGCGGCGTTCCGAGCATCGCCGAGAAGCTCAGGCGCACGCCATCGGCCACGGTGAAACCATGGCTGTCCACGAACGGGTCGATTCCCCCGCCGCCGACCTCGAACTCGATGGGCTCGCTGACCACCCCGAGCGGAATCGACGCGGCGCCAGCAAGCGGCGCCATCCACAGTGCCGCCAGCGTGGCGGCAAGCCGAAGCCGGGTGCGCGCCTGCATGTTGATCTCCCCCGGGGCCGCCCCGGCCAGCCTTCAACAGTAGGCGGGCGTGACGCCGTCGTCAATGTGATGTTCGTCCGCAAGACGCACGAGCCCGGTCCGTCAGCGGGTAGCGGGCAGCGCCACGACCGCCGCACGTGCGGCCGGCGGTGCGGGAGTCGCCTCCAGGGTGGTGGCAACGACGGCACCCCAGAGCGCAAGCATCCCGAGACTCATGACGATTTCGACCCAGACTTTCATGCCACGTACTGTAGGCAGCCGGAGCGTCGGGATAAAGCCGTCCTGGCGGAACACGTTGTTCCGCTTCGGCACCCCAATCGGTCAGCTCAGCGCCACGGCGGCGGCGTCCTGCGGGGTCGTTGCAGTGCTGGCAGCCAGGGGCTCGTCAGCGACGGGCCGCCCGGGCAAGGTGCTCTTTCGCTGCAGGAGGTCATGCGCCGCGAACAGCTCCACGATCCAGTCGACGAACACACGCACCTTCGCGCTGAGGTGCCGGTTCGGCGGGTACACCACATGGATCGGCACCGAAGGCGCCTGCCAGTCGGGCAGCACCAGCTCGAGCACCCCTTCACCGATGGCCTGCTGCACCAGAAACGAGGGCGCGCAGCCGATGCCCAGCCCCGCCTTCACGCCCGCCACCGCGGCATTGGTGTCGTTGAAGGAAATGCTGCGTGCGCCCTCGGCCTGCACGACGTCCTCGCCCTTGCTCAGGGCGAACGGGTAGAGCCGTCCGGACGGCAGCTGCACTGCCCGGATGAGCGTGTGGCCGATGCGCAGGTCGTCGGGATGGCGCGGCACCCCGTGCACGCCCAGATAGCCCGGCGTGGCGCAGCCCACCATGTGCACATCGCCCACGCGACGGGCGATCAGCGACTGGTCCCGGACCTCGCCGCCGCGCACCACGCAGTCGATGTTGTCGCCGATGAGGTCGACCGACCGGTCGCCCACGCCGATCTCCAGATCGATGTCGGGATAGCGGGCGCGAAAGTCCGGCAGTGCCGGCACGATCACGCCCACGCCGAGGGAGCCCGGCAGGTCGATCTTCAGACGTCCCTTGGGAGCGCTCCGTGCCGCTGTGACACTGGCCTCCAGTTCATCGATCTCACCGAGCAGGCGGCTCGCACGGTCGTAGTAGGCCGCGCCCTCCGACGTCACGCTCACGCGCCGCGTCGTGCGGTTGAGCAGGCGCACCGACAAGTGCTCCTCGA
This sequence comes from Rhizobacter sp. LjRoot28, assembly GCF_964253025.1. Taxonomy (NCBI): domain Bacteria; kingdom Pseudomonadati; phylum Pseudomonadota; class Betaproteobacteria; order Burkholderiales; family Sphaerotilaceae; genus Rhizobacter; species Rhizobacter sp. LjRoot28. The sequence continues at coordinate 1,520,348 of NZ_CAXUQC020000001.1, read as the reverse complement.
GCGACTGGATGAGCCGCGTCACGGTGGGCTTGGGCAGTTGCATGGACTCGGCCGCCTTCACGAAGGTGCCTGACTCCACCACCCGCAGGAAGGCCTGCATCGCCTGTAACTTGTCCATCCTGCCCTCCGCCCGTCTTGTTGGGGCCGATTATTGCGTCGGCGCAATTCAGCATGAGCGCGCAGGTGCTTTTCGGCGGCTGGCCGGCAGGGTATCGTTCAAGCATGTTGTCCACTGCGCGTGCCCGATGACCGACCTCGCCCTGCAGACTGCCACTTCGTCCGCCGCTGGCGGCCACTCCACCGACCACCGCGTCGACCTGGCCGGCCGCGCTGTCACGGTCCGCGTGTACGGCGATCCCCACGCGAGCCTGCCCCAGGCGCTCGTGCTGCATTTCCATGGCGGCACGTTCACGAACGGGTCGCTGGACGATGGGGGTTCCTTTGCCCGCCTGCTCGCCGCGGCCGGGGCGCTGGTGGCCTCGGTCGACTACCCGTTGGCGCCGGCGCATCCCTTCCCTGAGGCCGTCGACACGGGCTTTGCCGCGCTTGACTGGCTGCGCGGCCTTCGCGGCCGGCGCCACGGCACCGCCACGCCGGTGTACGTGGCCGGCGAAGAAGCCGGCGGCAACATTGCCGCGGCCGTGGCGCTCATGGTGCGGGACCGCAGTCCCGGGCTGCTGGCGGGTCAGATGCTGATGGCCCCGTTGCTCGACCCGTGCATGGGTTCGGCCACTTCGCGTGCAGCGGGCGTCGGTGCGGGCAATTGCCCGGTCGGCTGCGGCTGGCGCGAGTACCTGTCGAGGCCGGCCGACATCAGCCATCCGTATGCGGCGCCCGCCGTGGCGGTGCGCCTCGCCGGCATGCCGCCGGCCCTCATCGTCTCGTTCCCCGGCCACCCGCTGCGCGAGGACGCACACCGCTATGCAGCGCGCCTCGCCGAGACCGGCGTGCCGGCCCGTGAGGTCGAGCTTGCGACCGACCCGCGTCGCAACGGTGGCACCTGGGAGCCTGCCGCGCTCGACGCGCTCCGCCAGTTCATGCAACCGGCGGAACGCAACCGCCGCGTCAAAGCTCAGTGACGAACTTGGTCGTGAGGTAGCCTTCGAAGGTCTCGGTGCCGCCCTCGCTGCCGATGCCGCTGTCCTTGATCCCGCCGAACGGCGTCTCCGACAGTGCCATGCCGAAATGGTTGATGTTCACCATGCCGGCCTCCAGGCCCGCTGCCACCTGCTTGGCAGTCTTCAGCGAGTTGGTGAAGGCATAGGACGCCAGGCCGAACGGCAGGCTGTTGGCGCGGCGCAGGCCTTCTTCCACGTCCTTGAAGCGGACGACCGGTGCGATCGGGCCGAACGGCTCCTCGGTCATCAGCATGGCGTCGTCGTTCAGGTCGGTGACGACGGTCGGCGCGAAGAAGCTGCCCACCGTGCCGATGCGCTCGCCCCCGGTGACCACCTTGGCGCCCCGGCGGCTCGCGTCGTCCACGAAGGACTGCATCGCCGTCACGCGGCGGTCGTGCGCGAGCGGGCCCATCTGCGTGCCCTGCGCCAGGCCGTCACCGACCTTCACGCCCTTCATCACGTCGACGAATTTCGCGAGGAACCGGTCGTAGGCCTTCTCCTGGACGAAGAAGCGCGTCGGCGACACGCACACCTGTCCGGCATTGCGCAGCTTCGTGCGGGCGAGCATCTCGGCGGCCGGCTCGATGTCGGCGTCGTCGAACACCAGCACCGGCGAGTGGCCACCCAGTTCCATGGTGACCCGCTTCATGTGCAGGCCAGCCAGCGAAGCGAGCTGCTTGCCGACCGGCACCGACCCCGTGAAGGAGATCTTGCGCACGATGGGCGACTCGATCAGGTACTTGGACACCTCGCTCGGCACGCCCCAGACGATGTTGAGCACGCCCGGAGGCAGCCCGGCGTCCTGGAACAGCTCGGCCAGGGCGACGACGGCGCTCGGAGAGTCTTCCGGGCCTTTCAGGATGAGCGTGCAGCCGGCACCGATGGCCGCCACCATCTTGCGAATCGCCTGGTTGAACGGGAAATTCCACGGCGTGAAGGCGGCGCAGACGCCCACCGGCTCCTTGACGACGAACTGGCGCACGTTGGGGTTGCGGGCCGGAATGACGCGACCATAGATGCGGCGCGCTTCCTCGGCGTGCCACTCGGCGTGCTCGGCGCAGCTGCGCACCTCGGCGATGGCCTCGGCCAGCGGCTTGCCCTGGTCGAGCGTGATGTTGCGGGCGATGGCCTCCGCCCGCTCGCGCGTGAGCGCGGCCACCTTGCGCAGGATGTTGGAGCGGTCGAGCGGAGAGGACTTGCGCCAGGTCTCGAAGGCCTTGGCAGCGGATTCGAGGGCGAGGTCCAGGTCAGCCTTGGAGGCGTGCGGCAGGCTGCCGACCACCTCCTGGGTGGCCGGGTTGAACACGTCCTGCGTCTTGCGGTCCTCGCCGGAGAGAAACTTGCCGTTGATGTACAGGGACAGCTGGGGATACGACATGGCGGCTCCGGGCAAAGAAGGGTGAAGGAAGGGATGTCGGGTGGAATCCGATGATTCTGACCCAGATCCATTTCACCTGCTGTCCATGCGGGCGGCGCCAAAAAGCCGGCGCCCCAAAAGCAAAGGGCCACCCCAGGTGGCCCTTGCTGCCCCGGAATCCGCACGGAGTGCGGCAACGGGTTCTCGGCGTCGGTGACGGGTTCCGAAATCTGCCCAGTGATGCAGCCGGTCTTTCGCCTTGAAGACATCAGTGTAGGCCCGAGCCGGCCCGGCAGTCCATCGAAATGCAGCCGTTTCGCCCCCCGATTCAAAGGGGAGCGTCCGTCCCTGCGGCCACAATTGCGACCATGCACGCTTCTGCGCACCCCGCGTCCGGCCCCCGCTTCATCCCCGAGACGCTTCACCCGACCGCCGAGCAGGTGGCCATCCAGACCGCCCGCGACAAGTACATCGTGGTGGAGGCCAACGCCGGTGCAGCCAAGACCACCACCCTCGCCTTGCGCATGGCGGAGTCCGCCCAATGGGGCATCCCGCCCGAGAAAATCGTGGCCCTCACGTACACCCTGCCGGCGTGCGACGCCCTGCGCGGCGCGCTGCGGCGGCTCGGCGTGCCGTACGAGACGGCACGGCGCTTTCGCATCGGCACCTTCGAGCAGTTCGCCAGTGCGGTGCTCAAGCGCATCGAAGGCGGCACGCCCGAACTGCTCGACACCCCACAGGCCCTTCGTCCCCATGTGCTGCAGGCCCTGCAGCACGTGGAAGACAACCCCGAGGAGCGCCACCCCGATCACCTGCTCTTCCCCGCCGCCGGCGACGCCATGGTCGAGGAGTTCCTGCAGCAGGGCATGCACCTCAAGGGCACGATGCAGCTCGACGTCGAGCTGGCCGAAGGCAGCATCACGCCCGACTCGGCCGAGGCCCTGGGCCGCAACTACGCCCTGCTCAAGGCCTTCCGCATCTACGAGAACCAGCGCCGCCGCGGCTCGGTCGACCACCCGCTCTTCCGCGGGCCGGGCGACGCCACCTACGACCTGGCCCAGCTCATCTGGACCGACAACCTCGAGCCCGAGGCGCCCGGTTGGCCGGTCGGCATCCGCACCCTGGTACTGGACGAGATGCACGACATGAACCACAGCATGTACGTGATCCTCGACCGCATCCTCACCAGCAACCGCGACGCCTTCTTCTGCGGCGCCGGTGACCGCGACCAGGTCATTCACAAGGTGGCGGGCGCCGACGCCCGCTTCATGGGCGATGCCCTCGAAGACGCCGGACGCCGCCGCGTGCGGCGCTTTCCCCTCACCGCCAGCTACCGCTTCGGGCCGTCGCTCGCGTGCGCGGCATCCCGGCTCGCGGACAAGCCCTACGCCTCCGAAGTGCCGGCCGACACCGCCATCATGGCCGCCGCCTACGCCGGGCCGGGCCAGTGCGAGGCGGCCATCGTCGCGGCGGCACAGGCATGGCAGGCGCAGGGCCGCAAGGCGCGGATGTCCGAGTTCGCGGTGCTGCTGCGGCATGGGCATCAGTCCGTGCTGCTCGAGAACGCCCTGCTCCAGGCCGGCCTGCCCTATGTCACGGCCGGGTTCGACAGCTACCTCGTGCGTCCCGAAATCCTCCTGGTGCGCGGCCTGCTCGCCGTGGCCACCGGCGACTTCTCCAGCATCGACGACCCTGACACCCGCCGCCGCATCGTCGAGGCCTTCGTCTTCTTCGGCGACATCACCATCTCCACCCGCGACGGTGACGAGACGGATGCCATCGCTCTGCTCAGACAAGCCGTTCGTGCCGTCACGGACGACCCCTCGATCCTGCCCCTCTTCTTCGAGAACCAGGTGCTGCGCAATGCCGCACCGGCCGTCCGCCGTCGACTTGAAGCCGCGGTGGCCGTGGCCCGCGCGCATGCCGGCGACGGCCTGCTGGACGCAATGCTGGCCGCCCTGCAGCCCCGCGACCTGGCCGCTCGCGTGCTGGTGGGCGCAGCGGCCCTGCGCGCCGTCGAGGCGAACCTTGCAGGTTTGCAGCGCTCAGCCCGTGGCCACGCCTCGGCCATGGCGTTCTTCCACAGTCTCAACGAGGCCGAACGCCTGCAGCGTGAGCGCCGTCAGTCCGACTGCCTCGTACTGGCCCAGGTCGAGGCGACGAAGGGGCTCGAGTACGACCACGTCGTGCTGCCCTACCTGCGCCACGACACCTTCCCCGACCGCGACACCCCGCTCGCCGAGGAGCGCAACCTGTTCTACGTGGCCATCACCCGGGCCCGTCGCAAGATCACCCTGCTGGCGCATGCCGATGCACCGAGCCGGTTCCTCGCCGACGCCGGTTGGAAGCTGCCATCCGGGCCGGCGGCCGATTGAGTCCGTGAGAACCGGCGGGGGCGCCGCACGCCGCCGCACGCTCGGGCAGCGCTGGTCCGCACCGTCGGCTCAGCCCGAGGCCCGTGCGCGCCGGCCAGGCGTACCCAGCCGGCTCCACTGCAGACGCGCTCAGCCGCGTCGGGCCGCTTCGATCGCGGCGATGTCGATCTTGCCCATCGTCATCATGGCGTCGAAGGCGCGCTTGGCTGCCGCACGGTCGGGGTCGGCGATGGCGGCGGTCAGTGCCCGGGGCGTGATCTGCCACGAGATGCCCCATTTGTCCTTGCACCAACCACATTGGCTTTCCTGGCCGCCGTTGCTCACGATGGCATCCCAGAGCCGATCGGTCTCGGCCTGGTCGTCCGTCGCCACCTGGAACGAGAACGCCTCGTCGTGCTGGAACTGGGGCCCGCCATTGAGCCCGAGGCACGGGATGCCCATCACGGTGAACTCCACCGTCAGGACATCGCCGTCCTTGCCCGCCGGGTAGTCGCCGGGCGCCCGATACACCGTGCCCACGGTGCTGTCCGGAAACACCTTCGCATAGAACCTCGCGGCCTCCTCGGCCTCGCGGTCGTACCAGAGGCAGATCGTGTTCTTGCTGACCATGTCCGCTCCCATGTGATGAAGAACCGCATTCTCTTGGCCAGGGCTGCAGCGTGCAATTCGCATCCCAAACCCCTTCCGACCGGATGGCACCCAGCCATGCAGGACCCGGTTCGCGGACTCAAGGCGACTCCCGCGAATCGGTGCTCGGTCAGTGATGCGCGTAGGCCCTTCGACGCTAGCGGTTACCATGGCCTACGCTCAACCTCCCCAACCGGCCGCGGTGTTACGTGGCGAGCCGTCCACCTCTCCTACCTCCACACCCGCATGACGCCGATCACCACCAGCCTTGACGCACTGCTCACCGAAGAACGCGAAGCAGTGCTTTCCGAATGGCTTGCCAGCATGCGGCACGGTACCGCCCGCACCATCAGCGGACACGACGCACAGGAAGCCGCCACGATTCTCGACGCCGTGATCCGCGGCGTTCGAGCCGGAGGCGAGCCCGCTCGTTTCGAGGCCGATCCGTGGTCCGCGCTGCGCTCAGCGCTGAGCGACGTGTCGGCCACCCGCGCAGCCCAGGGCGCCTCGAGCGGCGAGACCAGCCGCTTCGTGCTCGCGATGAAGAAGCCCATCTTCGAGCGGGTTCCCCCCCGCCTCGGCAGCGACGCAGCAAGCATCACGGCGGCCCTGTGGTGGATCTCCGAACTGCTCGACCACGCGGCCCAGCACACGGTGGATGCCTACCAGCGCACCCGCGAGGAGATCATCGTTCGCCAGCAGGACGAACTGCTCGAGCTGTCCACCCCCGTGGTCAAGCTGTGGGACGGCGTGCTCGCCGTTCCGATGATCGGCACGCTTGACAGCTCGCGCACCCAGCACGTCATGGAGTCGCTGCTGCAGCGCATCGTCGAGACGGGCTCGGAGCTCGCCATCATCGACATCACCGGCGTGCCGACCGTTGACACCCTCGTCGCCCAGCACCTGCTGAAGACTGTGACCGCCATTCGCCTGATGGGTGCCGACTGCATCATCAGCGGCATCCGCCCCCAGATTGCGCAGACCATCGTCCACCTGGGCATCGACCTGCAGGGCATCGTCACCAAGGCCTCCCTGGCCGACGCCCTGGCCCTCGCCCTCAAGCAGAGCGGCTACGTCGTCACGCGTCCCAAGGCCTGACAGGAGCACCCGTGGATCGCATTCCCATTCTTCGGATGGGCCAGTGTCTGCTGGTCACCATCCAGGTCGACATGCAGGACCAGACGGCGCTCGCGCTGCAAGATGACCTCTCCGAGAAGATCCAGGCCACCGGCGCCAACGGCGTGCTCATCGACATCTCGGCGCTGGAGATCGTCGACTCCTTCATCGGCCGCATGCTGGCGAGCATCTCCGGCATTGCCCGCGTGCTCGACGCCACGACGGTGGTGGTGGGCATGCAGCCCGCCGTGGCGATCACCCTGGTCGAACTCGGCTTGTCCCTGCCCGGTGTGCGCACGGCTCTCAACGTGGAACGCGGCATGCAGCTGCTGACCGCACAGTCGAAGGAGCCGCCCCTTGACGGCCATGACGACGCGTGAAGGCTCGATGCCGCTGCGTTCCGAGCACGACATCGTCATGTGCCGGCAGACTGCTCGCAAGCTGACCCAGGAACTCAAGTTCTCCCTGGTCGACCAGACCAAGATGATCACCGCCGCCAGCGAGCTTTCACGCAACACCGTGGTGTACGGCGGCGGCGGCGAGATGCGCTGGGAGATCGTCAGCAACGGCATCCGTCAGGGCCTGCGACTTCACTTCGAGGACAAGGGACCGGGCATTCCGGACGTGAAGCAGGCCCTGACCGACGGCTGGACGTCCGGCAGCGGTCTCGGCGTCGGGCTCTCCGGAAGCAAGCGCCTCGTCAACGAGTTCGAGATCCGCACCGAGGTCGGGGTCGGCACCTGCGTGTCGATCACGCGCTGGAAATGATCGGCGGCTCGGTTCACCAGGCCATCGATGTCGGCGACCCGAGCTGCGTCGGCGAGGTCCGGCGCGCCGCGACCCGCCTCGCCCACACGCTCGGCTTCGATGACGTCGCCACTGGACGGGTGGCGATCGTCGCGAACGAGCTCGCCAACAACCTCGTTCGCCACGCCTCGGGCGGTCGCGTCCTGCTGGCCGCACTGGGCCCGGCCGGTCCGGGGGCGCGCGTGCAGTTCCTGTCGCTCGACCGCGGACCCGGCATTGCCGATGTCGCCGGTTCGCTCGCCGACGGCTACTCGACCGCCGGCACGCCCGGCACCGGGCTCGGCGCAGTTCGTCGCATGTCGATGCGATTCGACCTGTTCTCACTCCGTTCCGTGGGCACGGTCGTCCTGGCCCAGGTGGGGCCGGGGCTTCCCGACTCGACGCGGACCGATGCGTCGGACGCGGTCGAGCTGGCGGCCATCCGGCTGTGTGCCCCGGGCGAAACGGTTTGCGGCGACAACTGGTCGGCGCGCCGCAAGGACGGACAGGTCACGGTGCTGATGGCCGATGGCCTCGGTCACGGTCCGCAGGCACAGCAGGCTGCCGATGAAGCGGTGGCTCTGTTCGAGCAACATGTGGACGAAGCGCCAGCCGTGCTGCTCGACCGTCTGCACGGAGGCCTGCGTGGCACCCGCGGCGCGGCGGTCGCCCTCATCGAGGCGGACGGCGACGCAGTCCCCGGCACGCTGCGGTTCGGCGGCCTCGGAAATATCGCCGGGCGCGTCATTTCCGGCATATCAGACCGGTCGCTGATGTCGCAGCACGGCACCGCCGGCGTCCAGGCGCGCCGCGCACAGGAAGTGGCCTACGAATGGCCCGCCCACGCAGTGGTCGTGCTTCACTCGGACGGCTTCCTGACACGATGGACGCTCAACGAAGCGCGTGGCGTGCTGCGCCATCATCCTGCCGTCATTGCGGGCTGGATCGCCCGCGAGAACATTCGCGGCCGTGATGACGCGACCATCGTCGTCTTCCGCCGCCGGGAGGGATGATGGACAACATGCCTCCGAGCGGGACGCACACGCACGCCGAAGACACCGACGCCACGCTGCGCCAGGCGCTGAAGGCCGCCCAGAGCGAAGTCGAGGCCTTGCGTTCCGAGCTCGATGAAACGAACCGCGGCGTTCTGGCCCTGTACGCGGAGCTGGAGGCCCAGGCCGACGAGCTGCGCCAGGCCACCGAGCTCAAGAGCCGGTTCCTCGCCTACATGAGCCACGAGTTCCGCACGCCGATCGGGTCCATCCGCAGCATCTCCCGGCTCTTGATCGACCGCGTGGACGGGCCGCTGACGGCCGAGCAGGAAAAGCAGGTCAGGTTCATCCAGAGCACCTCGGCCGAGTTCGACGACATGGTCAACGACCTCCTCGATCTGGCCAAGGTCGAGTCCGGTCGCGTGACCATCTTCCCCGACTGGTTCAAGCTGGTCGACCTCTTCTCCGCGCTGCGCGGCATGTTCAAGCCGGTCCTGACCTCGCCCGACGTCGTGCTGGTCTTCGAGGAGCCGCACGACGTCCCGCCCATCTTCAACGACGACCGCAAGCTCTCGCAGATCCTGCGCAACTTCATCTCGAACGCGTTGAAGTTCACGACGCATGGCGAGGTGCGCGTGTCGGCACGCGGCAATGCCGACGGCACCGTCACCTTCTCGGTGGCGGACACCGGCATCGGCATCGACCCGGCCTTCCATCACGCCATCTTCGAGGACTTCTCCCAGGTCGACTCCCCGATCCAGAAACGCCTGCGCGGCACCGGCCTCGGCCTGTCCCTCAGCAAGCGACTCGCGGAACTGCTGGGCGGGTCGGTGGCGATCACGAGCGCGCTGGGCGTGGGATCCACCTTTTCAGTGACCCTGCCGGCCCGCCTGGCCACGGGCGACGGGCCGGAGCCCGCGGAGGCAACATGATGCTCGTGACGGAGAGCCAGGTGATCCAGGAGGTGCTCGTGGTGGATGACAACCCCGCCACGCGCTATGCCACCTCGCGCGTGCTCCGCGCTGCAGGCTTCGGTGTCCTCGAGGCCGGTACCGGCACCGAGGCGCTCACGCTGGCCGACAGCCACCTGGCCGGCGTGATCCTCGATGTTCACCTGCCCGACATCAACGGCTTCGAGGTCTGCTTGAAGCTGCGTGAGCGCCCCGCGACCGCCCGGGTGCCGGTGATCCACTTGTCTGCGGCGTACATCGAGGACAGCGACAAGGTCCGCGGTCTGCATGCGGGCGCCGATGCGTACATCACCCATCCTGCCGATCCGGCGTTGCTGGTCGCGACCCTGCAGGCCCTGATCCGCGCACGAACCGCGGAGGACGGCCGGCGCCGCAGTGAAGCGCGCTTCCGCGCCATCTACGACAACGCCCGCAGCGGCCTCGTGCTGTTCGACGCCACCGGGCGGATCGCCGAAGCGAACCCTGCATTCCAGGCGTTGCTGCGGCGAAGCACCGACGAGCTGGTCGGCCGGCCCCTGGCGGACTTCGTGCCAGCCGAATGGCATGCACGCCTGGAATCGCTGGTGGCCACGGCGCACGTGAGCGGCTGGCGCGGCGAGTTCCCGCTGCTCACGCCCTCCGGGGACACCGTACCCGTCGAGTGGAACCTGTCTTCTCTCGTCGAACCCGGCCTGCTGCTCGGCGTGGCGACAGACCTCTCCGAACGCATGGCCTTGTCGCGCCAGCGCGAGGCCCTGCTCGAGCGCGAGCAGGCGGCACGCGCCGCGGCCGAGCGGCTGAACCGGGTGAAGGACGAGTTCATCGCCGTCCTGTCGCATGAGTTGCGCACGCCGCTCAATGCCATCGTCAGCTGGGTGCACGTGCTGAAACGGGCCGAGGCAGCCCCCGTGCTGGCCCGAGGCCTCGAGTCCATCGAGCGCAATGCCCTCCTCCAGAGCCGACTGGTCGCCGACATCCTGGACGTCTCGCGAATGAACCTGGGCAAGGTCGGGCTCGACCTCGAGCCGGTCGATGTCAAGGTGCTGGTGGAGACCGCTGTCGCTGCACTGGAACCGTCCTGGCGCGAGCGCCAGCTGCAGATCGAGATGGGCTTCACCGGGCTGACCGATCCGGTGGTTGTCGATCCTGCACGCGTGCAGCAGATCATCTGGAACCTCCTCACGAACGCCACCAAGTTCTCTACGCCTGGCGGTGTCGTTCGCATTCTCTGCGACGTGGACGGCGACGGGCTGACCTTGACGGTCGCCGATGCGGGACAGGGCATCGCACCCGACTTCCTGCCGCATCTGTTCGACCGCTTCACGCAAGCCCAGGGTGGCGCCAACCGTGGCCACGGCGGGCTCGGCCTCGGGTTGTCGATCGTGCGCCACTTGGCCGAGCTCCACGGGGGTCAGGTCGAGGCCTTCAGCGAAGGTCTCGGCAAGGGCGCCACCTTCGTGGTTCGCTTGCCGTCCCAGGCTCCCGCGGGCGCCGTTGCGTCCGGCGATGCCGCGCCCGATCCCGAGCTGGATGGCAATGCCTCGCACCAGCGACTCGCTGGCATGACCGTGCTGGTGGTGGACGATGACACCGAAGCCCGCGAGATGCTCGACCTGCTGCTGAGCGATCGGGGGGCACGTGTCGTCACCGCGGCGTCCAGCGCCGAAGGGCTCGCCCGACTGTCGCAGGAGCCAGGCATCGACGTGCTGGTGAGCGACATCGGCATGCCGGGCGAGGACGGCTATGCGTTCATCGATGCCGTTCGTCGGCGCGAGGGGCGGGGCCGTCGACTGCCGGCCGTCGCACTCACCGCGTTCGCGCGGCCCCAGGACCGGGAGGTGGCACTCGCAGCCGGGTTCGACGCCCATTGTGGCAAGCCGCTCCGGCCGAATGCCCTGGTTGCAGCGATCCGCGAGGTGGCGTCGCGTACCAGCGCATCGTCTGCGCCCGGGGCGAGCGCAGACCCGGCCTGACGCTTCAGCCGCCCGTCCGCCCGGGGAGCGACCCGACTCTCGGACGTGCCGAACTCGACGGTCGCAGGGTCCGGCTGGACCGCTGAGCGGCCTTCACGCCAGCCGCGCCACCCGCTCGGCCAGCGCCACGATCCCGTCCGGCGACAGGTCGTCCGCGCCTACCCGCTTCACATTCCCGATCTGGGCCCAGTACTGGCCCATCGATCGGTTGTAGAGCGGATCGTAGTGGTCGTTCAGCAAGGCCGACAGCAGCGGCACCAGGTCACCCGCCTGCGCCCAGGCCTGCCACTGGGCCAATGCGGCGTTGGGCACCAGGCCCTTGAGCGAGCCGAGGCGCTGGCTCAGGGCGGCGGGATCCTGCACGAGCCAGTCGTAGTCGCGCAGGAGGTGATCGACCCGCGCCTGCGGCGTGGCCACGATCTCCACGAGCGGGCTCGCCCGCATCGCATCGCTCAGCGACTCGGGCACGGTGATGCGGCCGATGCGCCGACTCTCCGCCTCCACCCACACGGGCCGCGCCGGATCGAACCCGGCCATGGCGGCGAAGAGCTGGGTCTCGAACGCCTTTTGCGCCGGCTGCGGCACGCCCGGCACCTCACCCAGCACCGAGCCGCGGTGTTCCGCCAGGCCTTCGAGATCGAGCACCTGTTCGCCCGCCTCGGCCATGGCGTGCAGCACGCGGGTCTTGGCGCTGCCGGTGGCGCCGCACAGCACCCGCCACGACAGCGCGGTGCTGAGCGCGGGCAGGGTGTCGACGACATGGTGACGCCACGCCTTGTAGCCGCCCTTGAGCTGCTGGGCGTCCCAGCCGACCATGCGCAGCACGTTCACGAAGCTGCCGCTGCGCATGCCGCCGCGCCAGCAATAGACCATCGGTCGCCACTGCGTGCCGTGCCTGGAAAAGGACTCGTCCAGGTGACGGGCGATGTTGCGCGCCACCATGGCGCCGCCCATCTTGCGCGCCTCGAAGGCCGACACCTGGACGTAGGTGGTGCCCACGAGGTGGCGCTCCTCGTTGCTCAGCACCGGGCAGTTGATCGCCCCGGGAACGTGATCGAGTGCGAACTCAGCCGGCGTGCGGGCGTCGATGATGGCGTCGAACTGCGGAAGGTCGACGACGGTGTAGGGTCGGGTGGACACAGGGCATCACTCTTTCGCAAAAACGCATTGTCAACCGTGAACGGGGGTCAGGCCGCGGCGCAGCCAGGTGCTCGCGCCATCGACCACGAAGACGAGCACGAACATGGCGAGCACGACGGTGGCGGCCTGCGCCTGCTGGAACAGCGACAGGTGGTAGTACAGCATCTGCCCGAGCCCGCCCGCGCCGACGAAACCGAGCACGGCGGCCATGCGGATGTTCATCTCCCAGCGGTACAGCGTGTAGGCGGTCCACTGGGCCACGACCTGCGGCAGCGTGCCATAGCAGAAGGCGGCAAGCCGTCCGCTCCCGGCTTGCCGAAGGGCAAGCTCGGCCGCGGGCGGGGCGTTCTCGAGCGTCTCGGCGAAGAGGCGCCCCAGCACCCCTGTGGTGTGCAGCGCCAGGGCCAGCACGCCCGCGAAGGGCCCGAGACCCGCCGCCAGCACCATCAGCGCCGCCCACACGAGCTCCGGCACGCTGCGCAGCATGTTCAACAGCAACCGGGTCGAGTGCAACGCGGCGCCTCCCAACCGGCCCGACGCAGGAATTGCGAGCGCGATGCCGCCCAGCATGGCCAGCAAGCTGCCCACCGCCGACACCGCGAAGGTCTGCAGCGCCGCCCACGCCGCCTGCTGAACGAAGGCCCGGCTCAGGTCAGGCGACAGGAACTCGCCGATGAAGCGGCCCATCGCACGCATGGAGCGAGCGGAGAACAGTCCGCTCAGGTCCAGCGCCAGAAAGGCGAAGCTCGCCACCACCGCCAGCAGCACCAGGCCTGCGGCGGCCCACCCGGCCGCATGCCGCGGCACGGCGAGGGCGGACGTCGTGGCGCGCGGTCCGTTCATGCGAGCACCCGCCGCAAGCCCGCGCTGAGGGCATCGGCCAGCAGCACGAGCACGAGGAAGGTGGCGAGGATCACGCTGGCCTCGCCACCGTTGAGCATCTTCATCGACTGGTCCATCAGCTGCCCGAGCCCTCCTGCGCCGACGAAGCCCATCACCACCGAGGCCCGCACCGCGCATTCCCACCGGTACACGGTGTACGACACCAGCTCCTGGGCCGCACCGGGCAGCAGGCCGTACAGCAGGGCCGCCCGGCGGCCACTGCCGGCCTCCAGCAAGGCCCGCGCGCTGCGGGTATCGCCGGACTCCAGGATCTCGGCATACACCTTCCCCAGCATGCCGGCATAGGTGACGGCCAGCGCGAGCACGCCTGCGGCCGGGCCCAGGCCCAGCGCACGCACCAGCACCAGCGCCCACACCACCTCCGGAATGGCGCGCAGCAGCGTGAGCACGCCACGCACCGCCCCGCGCACGGCCCGGCCCGCCGCCATTCCACGCGCCGGCCCGAGCCGCGACACCGACAGCGACTGCGTCATCGCAAAGGCGAACGGCAGGGAGAGCACCCACGCGAGCGCCGTGCCGGCCGTTGCCATGGCAAGGGTCTCGACCGTGGCGCGCATCAGGAGCGCGAGGAATTCCGCGTTTACCGCGGGCGGCAGGAAGCCCGCCAGGAAGCTGCCCATCACCTGCAGGTTGCCCGCGTCCAGCAGGCGCGCCGGCTGGAACTCCGACAGCTGCAGCAGCGGCCACAGCAGCACGACCGCCACGAGCACGGCCGTGGCGCGCTGCCGCGCCGCCGGATCGCGCAGGCGGGTCGTGGCGTCCAGGCGGGAGGCACTCATCGATCGCTCACCCTGCGTTCAGCGGCACATCGAGACGGGCACCGCAGGCCCGAGCCCGGCCGCCGGCGGCTCGCTGGCAGACGCGCCTTCCCCGCCGTACAGCGCTTGCAGCATGGCCGGCGTCACCGCCGAGGCCGGCGCGTCGAACAGCACCGCGCCATCCCGCACCCCCACCACTCGCGGAAACCACTTGAGGGCCAGGTCCACCGCATGCAACGACGCCATCAAGGTCGCCCCGGTGGCGCGACTTTGCGCGAGAAGCTGGCTGGCCACCAGGTCGGCGCTGGTCGGGTCGAGCGAAGACACCGGCTCGTCGGCGAGCAGCAGGTCAGGTCGCTGGTAAAGCACCCGCGCCACCGCGACCCGCTGCAGCTGACCGCCCGAGAGACGATCGCAGCGCTCGAAGAGGCGATCGCCCAGGTCGAGCCGGGCCAGCGCCTCCCGCGCCCCGTCGATGTCGGACGGGTACAGCAGCGAACGCAACGCACGGCCGGCCGACCACTGGCCGAGCCGCCCCGCCAGCACCGCCGTGACCACCCTGAGACGCGGCGGAATGGGCGGTGTCTGGTGCACGAGCCCGATGCGGGTGCGCAAGCGGCGCAGCGCAGCGGCTGACAGCCGCCACGGGTCGTCGCCCAGCACCTGCACGGCGCCCTCGGTCGGCCGCAAAGATGCGGCCGCCATGCGGAGCAGCGTCGTCTTGCCCGCGCCGGACGGCCCGATCAGTGCGACCTGTTCGCCCGCACCGACCGAGAGATCGACCGCCTCGAGGGCCCGATGCCCGTTGGGATGGACATGGCCCAGTCCCCGGAAGCTGAGGCTCACGCCGAGCGCCTCCGCCGAGTCACTTGATCAGGCCGGCGGCCCGCGCCGCCGACTCGATGCCGTCGTAGTTCGAGGCCTGCGTCGGCAGGAAGCGGCTGGCCCGCTGCAGCGCCATGATTTCCTTGTGCTCCGCCTTGGCCGGGTCGAGCTTGAGGAAGGCTGCGGTCAGCTTCTTGACGAGCGCCGGGTCCAGGCCGGGGCGCACCGTCCAGTTGTAATCGAAGTACGGCGGCGTGACCGAGAGCACCCGCACGCGCGCCGCATTGGGGTTGTTGGCTTCGGTCAGCTTGTCGAGCACGGAGGCGTTCAGCACCCCGGCGTCGGCGCGCCCCGAAGCGACGAAGGCTACGGTGGCGTCATGCGCGCCCGAGAACGCCACGGCCTTGAAGTCCGTCTCGGGCCGAATGCCCGCCTGGTTGAGGAAGAAGCGCGGCATCAGGTGACCGGAGGTCGACGAGGGCGAGCCGAACACGAAGGTCTTGCCCTTGAGGTCCTGCAGGGTGCGGGCCGTGCTCGCCACCGGCACGATGAAGCGGCTGGTGAACTTCTCGTCTTCAGCCCGCTGCACGATGGGCTGGGCCCCGCCCTGGGTGCGCAGCTTCGCCTGCACGAAGGTGAAGCCGCCCAGCCACGCCAGGTCGATCTTCTCGTTCGCCAGGCCCTCCACGACGGCCGCGTAGTCGGTCACGGGGGTGAACTGCACCTCGAGACCGGTTTCCTGCTTCAGGTAGTCGCCCAGGGGCTTGAACTTGCGCTGCAGCTCGGTCGGCGCCTCGTCGGGGATGGCGGACACGCGCAGGACCTGGGCCGAGGCCAGCGCCGACACGGCCACCAGCAGGGAGGCAAGGATGGATTTGAGGAGGAAAGGCTTCATGGCGAGGGCAAGGGCAAGGGAAGGGGCAAGGGCATGCGACAGAACCCGAGATCATGCCTGCGTTTTGGCCGCCGCTGACACAATGGCGGTCTTCCCGTGCCCTGCCCCGCCGACGCCATGACTTCCGCCCCCGCACCGCTTCGCCTCACGAGCTTCTCCCACGGAGGCGGCTGCGGCTGCAAGATCGCCCCGGGCGTGCTCTCCGAGATCCTCAAGCGCAGCGGCACCGGGCTCATCCCGCCCGAGCTGATGGTGGGCATCGAGACGGCCGATGACGCGGCGGTCTATCGCCTGAACGACGAGCAGGCGCTCATCGCCACGACCGACTTCTTCATGCCCATCGTCGACGACCCGTTCGACTTCGGACGCATCGCCGCCACCAACGCCATCAGCGACGTCTACGCCATGGGCGGGCGACCCATCATGGCGCTGGCCATCGTGGCCATGCCGGTGAACCAGCTGCCGGTGGACGTCATCGGCCGGATCATCGAAGGCGGCCAGTCTGTCTGCCGCGCGGCCGGCATCCCGATCGCCGGGGGCCACACCATCGATTCCGTGGAACCGATCTACGGCTTGGTCGTCATGGGGCTCGTCCACCCGGACCGCGTGCGCCGCAACGCCGCCGCCCGGGCCGGCGACGTGCTGGTGCTCGGCAAGCCGCTGGGCGTGGGCATTCTCTCGGCCGCCCTCAAGAAGGGCCGCCTCGATGATGCCGGCTATGCCCGCATGGTGGACGTCACCACCCGGCTCAATACCCCCGGCATCCGCTTCGGCGCCATGGCGGGCGTGCACGCCCTCACCGACGTCACCGGCTTCGGTCTCGCCGGCCACGGCCTCGAACTGGCCCGCGGCGCCGGGCTCACCGCGGTGATCGACTGGCATCGCGTGCCCCTGCTGCCCGGCGTTCAAGCCCTTGCCGACGACGGCATCGTAACGGGCGCCTCCGCCCGCAACTGGGCCGGCTACGGCGCCGAGATCACCCTGGCCGATGACCTGCCCGCCACCGCCCGCTCGCTCGTCACCGACCCCCAGACGTCCGGCGGCCTGCTCGTGAGCTGCGCACCCGACACCGTCGACGCCGTGCTCGGGGTCTTCCGCGAGGAAGGTTTCGGAGACGCGACCGTCATCGGCCGCATGGAGGCCGGCCCGGCCGGCCTGACGATCCGTCGCTGATCAACCTCCTGCCGACCCCCGCCCGATCAACTTTCAACGACCAGATCGCACGGCTGCCGTTGCCGTCCACGGTCGCCGAGTGCCGATGATGGCGCCTACATGGGTATGCGCAGCACGCGTCTTGAGCGGCTCTCTGGCCGTGCCGCTCCTCTTCCCCGAGCCGCTGTGGAGGCAGGCAGACCGGACCGCGCGATGTTCATGGCACGGCCCGATGGCAGGCCATGCCCTTCTGAACGATGCGCCAGCTCCGCGCAGGCACGTGCGTCGTTGTGCCGGATGCGTCAATGCGCTTGACATCCAACGCGCAGAAGTCCGGTTTGCCGAAACCACCCGAGGACCTGAAGTCGACAAGCTGATACTGCACGTTCGCCTCCGGGACGAAGGAGACCGCGATACGGCAAATCTTGTTGTTCACGCTCGCCGTGTCCAAACCAAAGAACTTCTCCTCGCCCGGAGCCAGACGCATCGGGCGGGACGAGCCAGCCCTGGGCACCCCACTACGCCCTTGGAAACAACCCTTGGCATCGAACTGGAGCGCGTACACGGCCGGGCCCATGGCGGACGACCCCTTGAACACCACCGTGGCAGCGTCGGGCGCATCTTCCGCTGGCGGCTGATGCTGCTTGCCAGCGCAGCCGATCAGCGCGGCGGCGCACAGAAACGGAAGAAGCCGGCGTGGGCAGTGTGGGGCGAAGGGCATGGTCGGACTCCTGAATGAGTTCACCTTAAAGCAGAACGTGGCGGCGACGGGGTGGCCGCCACAACCGCCGGCCGGCCAGAGGGGTCTTCGGCGCATTGCGTCTCGTCCCCACGCCGCAGCGGCGACCTCCTCGATAGGACAAGGTCGCGCGAATTGAACGGCCGCTTCAGACAGTCTTCTGAAGCGGGGGAATTCGTGACGTCACTCCCGCGGCGCCACGGGCTTCCGTGCAGGCCGATCCAGCGGATCATCCGCCGGCCGCCGCAGCAAGGGGGCCTGCATCCGCCCCGGCGGCACGGGGTCCGGATGAAACGGGACCGCCCGGCGTGGAGGTGTCAGGAGCGCACTGCGCTCTTCGCGGAAGAACAGTGGCAGCACGACGCCAGCCACGAGCATCAGCCACCCGATCGGAGCCAGCGCGCCGAACCCGTGGCCGACGGCTGAGTCGCCCAGCAGGAATGGCAGCGCCATCAGCAACCCGCCGCCCAGGATGAGCTGGATCGCGGCACCACGGCGGCGCCGCGGCGTCCAGGTGGATCGACGACGGGAAGTGGGAGCAGGCATGGAAACCTCGGGATTGCGGACCGAATCATAGTCAGACTTGCGGCTGCCACGGTGAGCGTCTCGTGACAAGGCGCACGCTGAGCCCGGGAGGATCACCCCCTACTTTTAGGGGTGTGCATCCCCCACAACACGGGTCGCCACAGTCTTGCGGGGAGCTTACGATCGCGGGCGTCCGAAGTTTGATCCATCGCAGTTTCCCCGCGCGGCCCTGTCCGTTCGCCTGGCTCACCCGCCCGGGGCCGCTCTTTATCGACCACTGCCCACCATGACTCCCACCAGCCCTCCCCTTGCCGCCCCGTCGTCCGACCCTTCGACGGAACGACAGCCGGGCATTGGTGCGTCCGGCACACCGTCGAGCGACGAAGCGCCGCTCAAGGTCCTCGTCGTCGACGACCACGCCCTGCTGCGCGTGGGCATCGTCACCAGCCTGCAGTCGATCACCCACGTCCGCCTGCAGTTGCTCGAAGCCGGCAACCTGGGCGACGCGATCGAGATCTACCGCCGCGAACCCGACATCGCGCTCGTGCTGCTCGACCTGAACATGCCGGACAGCAAGGGCTTGCAGGGGCTCAAGCAATTCGTGGAGACCTTTCCGCTGGCCAAGGTGGCGGTCATCAGCGGCACGCAGGACGAGTTCGTGATCGGCCATGTGCGGGCGCTGGGCGCGGTGGGCTACGTGACCAAGGGACAGGATGCCCGCGCCATGTCGGACGTCGTGCTCGGCCTGCTCGGCAAACCGGTCAGCCACGAACTCGGCAGCCCGGCGCGCTTCCCGCGATTCCCCAACTCGTCGCGCTACGACCGCGTGGCCGAACTCGGGCCGCGCCACCTCGAAATCCTCGAACTCGTGCTGTCGGGCTGCTCCAACCAGGAGATCAGCAGCGCGACCGGACTGTCGCTCGGCACCATCAAGAACTACGTTTCCACGATCCTGCTGGCGCTGGACGTGAAGTCGCGCTCGCACCTCATCAGTCTCTTCCGCTGAGCGCGCGGTGAGCTTCAGCATCTCGCCGCCCGCATCCGGCCGGACGCAGGACGCTGCCCTGGAGGATGCGCTGGACCGGCGGCGCGCCCGCCTGCGCTCCACGCAGCTCGAACGGCTGCTCATGCGCTCGTACCAGCAGCTGGTCGTCAGCTTCGTGCTGGCACTGGCGCTCTGGACCGGCCACTGGTTCATCACCGGAAAGACCGACGCCATCGGCTGGGCGCTGATCGTGCATTCGGCCCAGCTCCTCCAGTGGGCCGTGGCGCGTGCCTTCAAGCTGAGCGGGCGCGCGGCGCTGGTGGAGTCCGCCCGCTGGCTGCGCCGCTACCAGCTCACCTTGTTCATCTCGGCCACCGCCTGGGGTCTGGCGGCCGTGGTCGTGCTTGCGAACGAGACGAACCTGATGGTCATCACCGCCTGGGCCGTCACCCTGCTCGGCATGGCAGGCATCGGCGCACACGTGGTCTCGGCCGTGCATTCGGCGATCTACCTCTGGCTCGTGCCCCTGCTGTTGCCGCTCGTGCTGATGATGCTGGCCAACGGCGGCGTCGTGCAGACGAGCGTCGCCGTGCTGGTGCTCGGCTTCGGCTCCATGACCGGTTTCTTCGCGAGCGCGATGCACCGGCTGCTCCGCACCGCCTTGCAGACCAAGCTCGACAACGACGCCCTCGTGCGTGCCTTGCGCCAGCAGGTCGTGCTGGTGGAGCGGGCCGACCGAGAGAAGAGCCGCTTCCTCGCCTCGGCCAGCCATGACTTGCGCCAGCCCATGCACGCGCTCGGGCTCTTCGCCGGCGCACTCGACAAGCACCTCAACGGCACCGCGCTGCAACCCACGGTGACGAACATGATTCGGGCGATCGACGCGCTCGAACAGTCGTTCAGCGCGATGCTCGACATCTCCAAGCTCGACGCCGGCGTCATCCAGCCGAACCTGCAGGCCTTTCCCATCCGCGACCTGTTCAGGGTGCTGCACATGCACTGCAGCGGCCAGGCGGAGGAAAAGGGCCTGGGCCTGCGCTTCAAGGCCGACGGCAAGATCGTCACCAGCGACCCGCAGCTGCTGCAGCGGGTGCTCAGCAACCTCGTCCACAACGCCCTGCGCTACACGCGCGAGGGCGGCGTGGTCGTGGTCGTGCGGCAGCGCGCGGGCCAGACGAGCCTCGAGGTGTGGGACACCGGCATCGGCATCGCCGAGGACGAGCTGCCCCGCGTGTTCGACGAGTTCTACCAGGTCACCAACCCGGGCCGCGATCGTTCACGCGGCCTCGGCATGGGCCTCGCGATCGTCAAGCGTCTCGTGCTGCTGATGGGCCACAGCCTGGAAGTCCGGTCCACACCCGGGCGCGGCACGGTGTTCCGGATCCTGATGAAGCCCACCGAGATGGCCGACATGGAAAGCGTGGTGCTGGGCGCCGACACCGTGCCCGCGCCGATCGACGAGGACCACACGGTACTGCTCATCGACGACGAGGAGAGCATCCGGACCGGCATGCGCGAGTTGCTGGAAACCTGGGGCTACCAGGTGCTCACCGCGGGCAACATCACCGAAGCCTGCACCGAGGTGCGCCGCCATGCCGGCGTCATCGACCTGGTCATCTCGGACCTGCGCCTGGCCAACCGGGAGGACGGGATCCACGCCATCGAGCGGGTTCGCGAAGCCTATGGTGCGCCCCTGCCCGCCCTGCTGATGACCGGAGACACCTCGCCCGAACAGGTCAAGCGCGCACACGAAAGCGGGCATCGGGTGCTGTTCAAGCCGGTGCGCACGCGCGACCTGCACGCCGTGCTGCGCGGCATTCCCTGACGCACCCTGCGCTGCGCGAGTGTTCCGGCGCTCGATCGCAGTCACCTTGGTCACTTGGACCCGCCCGACGGCCCTCCTACGATGACGGAGGTCACCATCGCACAGGGCACCCCGTGGCATCGACTCGTCTTTCTCTTCACGCGCTGTGCCGCGCTGCCTGCCTGGTCGCGACGGTGGCGCTGCTCACCCCGGCAGGCGCGCAAACGCCGGCATCCCCCTCCCCGCTCGCGCCGCGCAGCGCCGTCATGGACCACGCACTGGCTCGCCAGCGCGACGCCGAGACGCTCGTCGCGCTGAGCGCCGAGGGGCGCGCCCTCTACGAGCGCGACGTCATCAAGCTCGACGGCTACGCCTACTGCGGCGCGGCCCTGGCCCTGGCCGAGCAAGGGGAGTTCCGCCAGAGCATCCGGGCCGCCAGCAAGGCGCTGCACCTGGGCAACGTGCAGGGCAACGACGACCTGAAGGCGGTGGCCCAGCGCGACCTGGCCATCGCCTACAGCTACGCCGGCCTGCTGGACGAAGCCGAACGTCATGCCCGGGGCGCCCTCGCCATGACCGCCAACGATCCGCAACAGGCCCATGCCCCGGCGCACAAGGTGCTGGGCGACGTGGCCAGCCGGCGGGGGCGCTTCGACGAGGCTGCCGCCGCGTATGAGCGCGCCCTCGCCCTGGCCAGCGCGCGCTACCGCCCGCTGGTGCTCATCTCCATGGCCAACACGGCCACCCGGGCCGGCCGGCCGGCGGAGGCCCAGGCGCTGCTGGACCGCATCGTCCCGGCAGAGGCCGACGCCTTCGCACCGTTTCACCGACGCAGCCGGGCGAACGCACTGCTGGCGGCGGGCCAGCCGGACCAGGCCCTTCCCCTCTTCAGGGCCGCCGGGTCCGCCCCCGGTGCCGATGCGGCGTACCACCGTTTGTGGTCCAGCGAAGGCGTGGCCCGCGTCGCGCTGTTCCGAGGCGATAAGCCGACGGCCCTGGCCGCCTACCTCGACACCGTGCGCCAGGCCGAGTCGCTCCGCGGGCGCTTCCAGTCCGAGGAGTTCAAGACCGGGTTGTTCAGTGACGTGCAACAGGTGTTCGACGCCGCGCTCGCGCTCAGCCTGGACAGCGGGGACTTCAACGCCGCCTGGGAGTTGTCCGAGGCCTCCCGCGCACGACAACTGCTCGACGCCGTTCGCGGCCGCGCGAGCGACCAGTTCGCGGGCCAGCGCGTCGCGCTGGCCGATCTGCAGTCGGCGCTGCCCGAGGGCGAGGCCGTGCTGCAGTTCCACGTGCTGGATGAGCACAGCATCGTCTGGCTCATCACCCGGCAGGGCGTGCAGGGCATGCGCCTGGCGGTAGGCGAGGCGGCCCTGGCCACGCAGGTGGAGACCTTGCGCACCAGCATCGTCGAGCGCCGCCGCGACACGGCGACGCTGGCGCAGGGCCTGTACCGCCAGCTGCTGGGGGGCCTGTCGACTCCGCTGCCTCGCCGCGTTCACATCGTGCCGCACGGCCCGCTCCACTACCTGCCCTTCCAGGCCCTGCACGACGGGCGCGGCTACCTGATCGAGCGCACGGCCATGGCGGTGTGGCCGTCGGCCGCCGTGGGCGCCGGCCTGCTGGCCCGCACAGCGCCAGCGGAGGTGAGCTTGGCCGCCTTCGGCAATCCCAGCACCGACCGCAACGTGCCGCTGCCAGGCGCGGAACGCGAGGCGCGGCGCGTGGCCGGCATGTTCGATCGCAGCGACGTCTATGTGCAGCACGACGCCACGCGGGCCCGCTTCCGCGAAGGGGCCGGCCGCGCCAGCGTCCTGCACGTGGCGGCGCATGCCGAGGTCGACGCGGTGGATCCCATGTTCTCGCGCATCCTCTTCGCCGCCACGCCCACGGATCCGGGCCTGCTGGAAGCACGCGACATCTACGGGCTGGACCTGCGAGCGGTCGGCCTCATCACGCTCTCGGCCTGCGAGAGCGGCCTGGGCAAGGTTGCCCGTGGCGACGAGATCATCGGCTTCACCCGCTCGCTGCTCTCGGCCGGGGCCAGCAGCATCGTGGCCTCGCTGTGGCCGGTGGCCGACGAGTCCACCGACCTGCTGATGGGCCGGCTCTACACCGACCTGGCGGCCGGCCGCGACCTGATGACCGGCATGCAGCACGCCCAATTGGAGGTGCAGCGCAACCGGCGCTTTGCCCATCCGTTCTTCTGGGCCCCCTTCAACGTGATCGGCAACGGCCGGATGGTGGCCGCGGCCCGTCCCGCCTCCCGCTGATGGAGCACGCATGACCTTCCGCTTGTCCCGCTGCGCGGCCGCCACGGCCGCGCTCGTCATCGGCCATGCCGTCGCACAGGACGCATCGAAGCCCGTCCCGCAGCCCTCGGCGGCGCCCGCCGCCATGAGGTTCACGCTCACGAAAGTGACCTTCACCGCCACGCAGGCCGTGAGCGAGGTCGAACTGCAGCAAGCCGTGGCGCCGTTCCTGGGACGGGAGATCGGACCCGCCGAGCTCGAGTCGCTCACCCAGGCCGTGCGCCAGCGCTACGAGGCGCGCGGGTTCGGCCTCGTGGGCGTGGCGCTGCCCGGCCAGACCCTCACGGACGGCGTGCTGCACGTGGCGATCGCCGAGCCGCGCATCACGCGCGTGCTCGTGGATCATGGCGATCCTGCGCCCGTGAGCGACGAACGAGCGGGTCGGGTGCTCGCGCGCCATGGCGTGGCCGCCGGTGAAGCGCTCAACCTTCAGCAACTCGACCGCGCCATGTACACCTTGAACGACTGGCCCGGCGTCAAGGCCCGGGCCACGCTCACGCCGTCGGGCGACGAGAACGCCTACAGCGTGGCGGTCCGCACGGAGTCGGCTCGCGCCTGGGACGCCAGCGTCGATGCCGACAACCACGGCACCAAGGTCAGCGGTCGGTACCGCGTGGGCGCCCTGCTGCGGCTCAACAACCCGGCCGGCATCGGTGACAACGTCGACCTGCGCGTCGTGGCCTCGGAAGGCAGCGGCAACCTCGTCGGCCGCCTGGCCTACGAAGCGCCGCTCGGCCCGACACCCCTGCGGGCAGGCGTCGGCTACTCGCGCGTGAACTACGAACTGGCCGGGGTGTTCGACGGTGCGGTGGGTACGGCCGACGTGGTCGACGCCTCGCTGTCGTACCCGCTCGTCCGCACGCGCGAGCGCAACGTCATTGCCCGCGTGGCCCTTGAACACAAGACCCTGCATGACGAGTTCTTCGTCGAGGCCTCCGACAAGCGCATCACCGCCGGCACCGTGCAGGTGTCCTTCGAGTCGCGTGACCGCTGGGGCGGCGGCGGCTACAACGGCGGCAACGCCGGGGTGATGCTGGGCCGCCTGCGCAGCGCGTCGACCCACCCCGCCGGAGTCGACACCAGCGCCCTCGGCGCCTTCGCCAAGGCCAGCCTGCAGCTCACGCGGCTCCAGGCCTTGACACCTCGCTTCTCCTTCTTTGCCGGCGTGGCCGGACAGTGGGCCAGCCAGAACCTGGACAACGCCGAGAAGCTCACCCTGGGAGGCGCCCGGGGCGTGCGCGCGTATCCGGCAGCCGAAGGTGCTTCCGACCAGGGCGCGATCGTGAACACCGAACTCCGCTGGTGGATCGACCCCCACTGGAGCAGTTTCGCCTTCTACGACGCGGCCCACGGCCGGCTGCGCCGTGCGCCCGACGGCCCCGGCGACAACACCCGCACGCTGCACGGGGCAGGACTGGGCGTGCAGTACTCGAATCCCGAGTTGTTCACGCTCAAGGCGACCCTCGGCGTGCGGGGCAGCGAACCCGTGCTTTCCGACAGCGACGCCAACGGGCGCAGCCTGCTGCTCGTGCAGCTCCAGCATTCCTTCTAGGAGTTTCACCATGACCCGCGCCCAGAAGACCCTGCGCTCCGGCACGTCGGCGTCCTCCGCCCACGCGGCGGCACGCCCTTGCGACCTTTCGAGCGAAGCCGCGCCGGCCCTGCCCCGACTTCTGCCCCTCTCGCTGGCCTGCGCGCTGGCCTTCGGCGCGATGGCGCCCGTGCAGGCCCAGCCGGCCAGCAACCAGTTGCCGGTGATCAACGGGGGCATCGCGCCCATCAACGCCGGCATCGGCGCCCAGACCGGGACGGCGGCGAACCCGGTGATGACCATCACGCAGACGGGCCCCCGCGGGCTCATCGAGTGGCAGAGCTTCAGCATCGGCGCGGGGGCGCGGGTCAACATCGTGCAGCCCGGTGCGCAGAGCGTGCTGGTGAACCGGGTCACGCCGGGCAACGCACCGGCCAGCGAGATCTACGGGCAGCTCAGCTCAAATGGCCGTGTGTTCCTCGTGAACCCGGCCGGCATCACCTTCGGGGCGGGCGCGCAGGTCAACGTCGGCTCGCTCGTCGCCACGACGCTCGACCTGGCCCCCTCGATGCTCGACAACCAGTACGCCGCGCTGCTCAATCCCGCCACGCCGAGCATCGCGCTCGCGGGCAACGGCACCGGCGGCCTGGTCGTTTCCTCCGGCGCCACGCTGCGGGCCGATCCGGCCGGCGGCGGTTCGGTCGTGCTGGTGGGCAACCAGGGTGTCACCCACAACGGCCTGGTCGAGGCGGTGCGGGGTCGCATTGCCGCCAGCGTGGGCACGGCCGCCAACGTCGTCCTGCTCGCCAGCGACAGCGGCTTCATCGACGTGGTGGTGACCGGGGCCGCCCCGACCGGAACCCTGGTCCTGGCCGGCGGCTCGGCCCTGCGGGCCGATGGCGGCTCGATCGTCATCGGCAGCAGCGCAGGCGGCGTGGCGCGCGCCGACGGCATCACGATCGACGGTGAAGTCAACGCCGGGTCCGAAGTGGCCGCGGGCGGCAGCGTCCGCATCGACGCGGGCGACAACGGCAGCGCCACGCTCGGCCGCGACGGCGCCATTTCGGTCGAATCCACCGCCGCCGGACAGCGCGGCGGCGACGTGCTGGTCCTCGGGCGCAACGTCACGCTGGACGATCGCAGCATCCTGACCGCCGTCCCCGTCACCGGCGCTGCGGCCATCGACGCCAGCGGCGTGGCGGGCGGTGGTTCGGTGACGCTCGGCAGCAACCAGACGCGCTCGGCCAGCGTGGGCAACAACGTGCTGGTGGCTGCTGATGCGACCGGCCAGGGCAACGGCGGCCGCATCGCGATCCTCGCCACCTATGAGGACGCATCCACCGCGCCGGTCGCGCGGGTGAACTACGGTGTCACCGAGATCTACGGTGCGCTCAGCGCGCGCGGCGGCGTGGACGGCGGCAACGGCGGGCGCATCGAAACCTCCGGCCGCGCCCTCACCACCAGCCTCGAGGACATCAGCCTCGGCAGCCTTGCCGCATCGGTGGACGCGCGCGCGCGCGCCATCGGCGGGGTGGCCGGAACCTGGACGCTCGACCCGTTCAACGTGACGATCTCCAACGGCGCCACGACCTCGACGAACGGTCGCTGGGAACCCACCGCGCCAGGCGCCAGCATCGCGGCGGCCGACATCTCCGCGGCCCTCGACCGCGGCACGAACGTCGAGATCACGACCGGCACCGCGGCTTCCGGCAACCAGGCCGGCACCATCACCTTCTCGAACGCGACCATCAGCCGCACCGTGGCGGGCGCGGCCACCACCTTGACCCTGCGCGCCCACGACGCCATCACCTTCGACGGCGCCGCGATCACGGCAGCCGATGGCGCGGCGATCAACGTCAACCTGTTTACCGACCTGGACGGCAATGCAACCGGCACCGCCCTGCTGAGTGGCTCACGGATCCAGACCGCCGGAGGCAACCTCGTGGTGGCGGGTGGCCTCGACCCTGCCAGCGGTTCGGCCGCCAGCAACGGCCAGCTCGCCGCCGTCACGCTCGACAACACGACGGTCGACACCACCTCGGCGACGGGCGACGGCAGCGTCACGCTGCGCGGACGCGCGACGGCAGGCAGCGTCGACCCGGGCGTGCGCCTCGGCGCCTCGTTCGTCACCGCGGGCGACATCACGGTGCGCGGGGTGGCCGACGCCGGTTCCGGTGTGCTGCTCGAGGGCGGCACACTGCAAAGCGGCAGCGGCAACATCGATGTGCGCGGGGTCGCGACGCGAACCACGGGTGCCGGCACACAGGCGATCGGCGTGGAGGCGGTGGGCACCACCATCAACCTCGGCACGGGCAACCTCGTGCTCGCCGGCCGGGGCGACGATGGCGGTGTGCTCTTCGACGGCAATGCCGCGACGGGCCTGCAGTACAGCAACCTGCGCATCACCACCGAAGGGACCACGGGCGGGAACATCCAGCTCGCCGGCGAGGCGGCGAACAGCGCTGGCGCCGGCATCGCGTTCCGCGACCTGGACACCGGTGGTCTCGAAGTGCGCGCCGGCGCCTCCACCGGCATTCCGACCCTGGCCAACGTCAGCCTGGGCGCCATCAGTGCCGATGGTCTTGCCATGGTTCTGGGGCTGGATGCGGATCCCGCTGCCGCCAGCGTGCGCACCAGCGGTGCCATCAACTTCCGGCCCGTGGGCGTGGCCGCTGACGGACAGTTGGTCGAACGGACCGACGCGGCGATCACGGTCGGGGTCGACCGCAGCAGCGGCTTCGTCATCGATCCGCGGCAGCTGGCCCCTGCTTCGTTCCAGGCCGAGCGCGGCATCGTCGTCGGCTCCAGCAGCCACGCAGGCGCCATCGATGTCCAGGCCGGCGCACTGGCCGGGCTGCAGGGTGTCTCGCTCAGCTTGCAGAACCAGGGCGCGGGCTCCGGCGGCGTGTCGATCGGTGGCGGTGCGCAGCTCGGCAACCTGGCGATCCTGACGGCCGGCAACGTGAGTCAGTCGGGCAACTTCGCCGTCGCAGGCGACCTGACGCTCGTCGGGGGCGCCACCGTGAACCTCGCTGCCGCGGGGAACACCGTCGGCGGCAACGTCTCCTTTGCCGGTCCGGCCAACCTGTCGCTGCTCGTGGACGGCAACCTGTCAGTCGGCACGGCCGCGGCACCCGCCGCGCGCTTCGACGCCGCCACCGGCTCCTACGCCGCACCGGCCCTCACGGCCAGCAGCGGCAGCAGCCAGGCCACCCTGCGCTCGAGCAACGGCACGGTCTCGGTCTCCCATGGCATCGGCATGGCTGCCGGTCAACTGGACCTCGTCTCCAGCACCGGCGTCGCGGTCGATGCTGCGGCCACCTTGAGCGGCGCGGCCGTGCGGGCATGGGCGCCCGTGGTCGACTGGGGTACCACGGGTCGCGTCAACTACTACGGCTGCACCTTCCCGGACTGCTCGCTGTCCGGGATCGCGACACCGACCACCGGCCTCAACGCGTTGTTCCCGACGCGGCCCGTGCTCACCGTGGTGGCCCGTCCGGGTGTCGGCTCGACCGGGTCGGCGCCACCGGCCTTCTCGTTCGACGTCAGCGGATTCGCCAACGGCGACACGGCCGGCGCGGCCCTCACGGGCGCGCTCACGACGACCGCGACGCCGACCAGCCCCGCGGGCACCTACACGATCGACCAGGGCAGCCTCACCTCGCCCACCGGCTATGCGATCCAGTACACCGGGGCGGCCTACACGCTGGCCCAAGGCCAGGCTCCGGGCCCCGGCCCGGTATCCGGGTTGTTGAACGACTTCAGCCGCGAGACCGTTCGCTCGGCCTACCTGTCGGAGTTCCGATCCGACGTGTACGGTCGCAACCTCGCGCTGCCCTTCGTGTGCACGGCCCAGTCCGTCATCCGTGACAGCGTGGGCAGCGAGGCCGCGTCCGATCCGCTCGCCTCCGAATGGGGCAAGGTGCGCCAGCAGCCGCAGCTGACCGGTTGCCTCGAGGTGACCCAAGGCGGCCAGTGCGCCGCCTTCTGAGGCGTGTCGCGCTGTGCCGGCGAGCCGTCGGCACAGCGGGCCGCGCGAGCGGCGAAGTGACTTTCGGCTGATGTCCAAGCGGCCCGGGCTTTCTAGAGTCACACCACTCGCCAAGCGCCCCGCATTCACGCCCTCGCCTTCCTCCATGAGCCTGCTGCCCGTCGACCAACTCCTCGCCCCGCTGGACGAGCTCGCGCCTTGTGGCGAGGACCTGGAGTACGACCCCGCCTTCCTGGCGCTCGAAGAAGCGGCGCGCGGCAAGCCCGAGCAGCAGTTCGGCGATACGGTCATCCCCGCCCAGGCACCCGACTGGCGCCAGGTCCACGAGGACGCCCTGGCCCTGGCCGAGCGCACCCGCGACCTGCGCCTGGCCGTGTTGCTGGCCCGCGCCGGCGCGCACCTGCACGGCATCCGCGGCTACGCCGACGGCCTGGCGCTCGTCGCCGGCCTGGTCGAGCAGCACTGGGACCACGTCTACCCGCTGCTCGACGCCGACGACGCCAACGATCCCACCATGCGCCTGAACGCGTTGGCGCCGCTCGTCGATGCCGCCACCGGTCTTGCCGACCTGCGCCAGGCCACGGTCGGCTCCGGCCGCATTCCCCTCACGGTGCGCCAGATCGAACTGTCGGCCGGCAAGGCGGAGCCGCACGACGACGAGTCCGTGCCGACGACCGCCGGCATCGCGCAGGCCTTGCAGGCCATCGAAAGCCAGTCCGAGGGCGTCCTCGAAGCGCTGCAGTCCCCGTACCTGCAGTTGCTGCGCATCGAGTCGGTCCTGATGGACCAGGTCGGCTCCCGGGGCCCCGACCTCAAGCCGCTGCAGACCATCGCGCGCTGGCTCGATGGCGCGGCCGCATCCGCCCGAACCGACGGCGCAGGCGATGGCGCCACCGAAGCCGCCGACGTCGACTTCGACAGCCCTTCGGCCGGCGGCGCGATGGCCTCGGCTCCCGGTGCACTGCGCCACCGCGATGACGTGGTGCGCACGCTCGACCAGGTGTGCGACTGGATTCAACGCAACGAACCCACCAACCCCGCGCCGCTGCTCATCCGCCGCGCGCAGCGGCTGATGACCATGGACTTCATGGACATCATCCGCGACCTCGCCCCCGAGGGCCTGTCCCAGATCGAGAACATCGCCGGCACCCGCGGCGACTGACCCCGTACCGGGCCACTCGCATCGAACGGCCCACCCGACACAACCACCAGCGACCAACGCAGAGGAGTCCACCCATGGCCACCAGCAGTCAGAAGTTCATCGCGCGCAACCGCGCGCCACGCGTGCAGATCGAGTACGACGTCGAACTCTACGGCGCCGAGAAGAAGGTGCAGCTGCCGTTTGTCATGGGCGTGCTGTCCGACCTGTCCGGCAAGCCCACCGAGCCGCTGGCCCCGGTGGCCGAGCGCAAGCTGCTCGACTTCGACGTCGACAACTTCGACAGCCGCATGAAGTCGATGAAGCCGCGCGTCGCCTTCCAGGTGCCCAACACCCTCACCGGCGAAGGCAACATGAGCGTCGACATCACGTTCGAGAACATGGACGACTTCTCGCCGGCCGCCGTGGCCCGCAAGGTCGACTCCCTCAACAAGCTGCTCACCGCACGCCAGCAGTTGTCGAACCTCATCACCTACATGGACGGCAAGACCGGCGCCGAGGAACTCCTCGCCAAGGTGATCGCCGACCCGGCCCTGCTCGCCAGCCTCGCGAGCGCCAAGAAGACGACCGACGACGGCGCCGCCACGGCCGAGCCGAAGGCCGAGTGAGAACCGGCACCCCAGGAACAGACGGAGATTCGTGATGGCCGAAGCCCAAACCCAAGCACACAACCAATCCTCGGCGCTGCAGGGCGTCGAGTTCCAGGGCGGCGATTTCGCGTCGCTGCTCAACAAGGAATTCAAGCCGAAGAGCGATGAGGCCAAGACGGCCGTCGAATCGGCGGTGCTGACGCTGGCCCAGCAGGCCCTGTCGCAGACGCAGCTCATCGGCAGCGACGTGGTGATGTCGATCGAGGCCATGATCGCCGAGCTCGATCGCAAGCTGAGCGAGCAGATCAACCAGATCATGCACCACGCCGACTTCCAGCAACTGGAAAGCGCCTGGCGCGGCCTGCACCACCTCGTCAACAACACCGAGACCGACGAGCAGTTGAAGATCCGCGTGATGAACATCTCCAAGCAGGAGCTGGGCAAGACGCTGAAGCGCTACAAAGGCGCGGCCTGGGACCAGAGCCCGATCTTCAAGCGGGTGTACGAGGAGGAGTTCGGCCAGTTCGGTGGCGAGCCCTTCGGCTGCCTGGTCGGCGACTACTACTTCAACCACGGCCCTCAGGACGTCGAGCTGCTGGGCGAGATGGCCAAGGTGGCCGCTGCCGCCCACACGCCCTTCATCGCGGCCGCCGACCCGGCGCTGGCCCAGATGGGTTCGTGGCAGGAGCTTGCCAACCCCCGTGACCTCACCAAGATCTTCACGACGCCCGAGTACGCCGCCTGGCGCTCGCTGCGCGAGTCCGACGACGCCAAGTACATCGGCCTGGCCATGCCGCGCTTCCTGGCGCGCATTCCCTACGGCGCGAAGACCAACCCCGTCGAGGACTTCAACTTCGAGGAAGACACCGGCAGCGCCGACCACACCAAGTACACCTGGGCCAACTCGGCCTATGCGATGGCGGTGAATATCAACCGGTCGTTCAAGGCGTACGGCTGGTGCTCGCGCATCCGCGGCATCGAGTCGGGCGGTTCCGTCGAAGGCCTGCCCACGCACACCTTCCCGACCGATGACGGCGGCGTCGACATGAAGTGCCCGACCGAGATCGCCATCAGCGACCGTCGCGAGAGCGAGCTCGCCAAGAACGGCTTCATGCCGCTCGTGCACCGCAAGAACTCCGACTTCGCCGCCTTCATCGGCGCACAGTCCCTGCAGAAGCCGGCCGAGTACGACGATCCGGATGCCACGGCCAACGCCAACCTGGCGGCGCGCCTGCCCTACCTCTTCGCCACCTGCCGCTTCGCGCACTACCTCAAGTGCATCGTGCGCGACAAGGTCGGCTCCTTCAAGGAGCGCGACGACATGGCGAAGTGGTTGAACAACTGGATCATGAACTACGTCGATGGCGACCCGGCCAACTCCTCCGAGACCACGAAGGCGCAGAAGCCGCTCGCGGCCGCCGAGGTGCAGGTCGAGGAAATCCCGGGCAACCCGGGGTACTACAACTCGAAGTTCTTCCTGCGTCCGCACTACCAGCTCGAAGGCCTGACGGTGTCCCTCCGTCTCGTCTCCAAGCTGCCCTCGAACAAGGCGGCCTGAGCTGCGCGGGGTCCGTCCGGCCCCGGCATGCCTCCGCCCATCCCGCGCCGATCCGGCGCTAGCAGTACCTCTGTCTTGACATTCAGGAGCAACGAGCAATGAGCAGCGATTTCCACATCAAGTTTGACGGCGTCGAAGGCGAAGCCACCCACAAGGAACACAAGGGCGAGATCGAGATCCTGTCCTGGGGCTGGGAAGTGAGCCAGGTGTCCGGCGCGCAGTCGGGCGGGGGCTCCGGCCGTGGCAAGGCCACTCCGGGCGACTTCGTCTTCTCGCACCGCTACGACAAGGCTTCGCCCGTGCTGGCCAAGCACTGCGTCTCCGGCAAGCACTTCAAGGACGCCAAGCTGACCGCCCGCAAAGCCGGCGAAGGCCAGAAGGCCTACCTGACGATCACGCTCAAGGAAGTGTTCGTCACGAGCGTCGCACCCTCCGGCGAGTCCGAGGGTGACATCACCGAAGAGGTGAAGTGCTCGTACAAGGACATCGAGTACTCGTACAAGGCCCAGGACGACAAGGGCGGCCTCGGCGGCGAGGTCAAGTTCGGCTGGAACACCGCCACCACCGAGACCCGCTGAACCCCGTCCGACGCACGCCTGCGACAGCGGGCGTGTCGTCGCAGCGCCCTGCGGCGCTCGCCCGGTCCTGGCGCCATGCGCCGCGGCCGGGCCTTGGTGCTGAAAGCCATCGGTCCCGCCGCCTCCCGGCGCTCCGTCTCGAAGAAAGGCCCCCATGCCCGTGTTGAACCCCCTGTCTGCACTTGCTCCCGGAGAGGGGGCCGTCGACGTGTTCCTGTCGGTGCAATCCAAGCGTGCCGGCCGCATCAAGGGCGAAGCGGAGGCGCGGGAACACAAGGACGAGATCGTCATCACGGCCTGGGACTGGGGCGTCGCCGCCAGCTCATCGCTCGGCAGCACCCAGAAGACGGCCCGCCGGTCGTACCGCAACCTCACCGTCAGCAAGCGGGTCGACAGCAGCACCACCGCCCTGCTGAGCGTGCTGGCCACCAACGACGAGATCAAGGAAGCCAAGCTCACGGTGCGCAAGGCCGGTGAAGGCCAGCGCGACTTCTTCACCCTGATGCTCAACAACGCCCGCGTCACCGCGGTCGACCTGGCGTGCGATGCCACCGGCACCCTGACCGAGACCGTCACCTTCAGCTTCAGCCGCGTGCAGGTCGACTACGAGCTGCAGCAGTCCACCGGCCAGCGCGGCTCCGGCTTCAGCTTCCACGACGAGATCCTGCCGACGTGAACACCCAGCTCACCCCTCAAGACCACCTCGCCGCGGGTGATCCGGCCGCGGCGCTTGCCGCCCTGCAGGCCCAGGTGCGCGAGCAACCGGCCGATGCCAGGCTGCGCACCTTCCTGTTCCAGCTGCTGGCCGTGCTCGGCCAGTGGGAGCGGGCCCTGGCCCAGCTCGACGTGTGCGGCCAGCTGGACGCAGGCGCCCTTCACATGGTGAATGCCTATCGCGAGACGATCCGCTGCGAGGTGGTGCGGCAAGCGGTGTTCGCCGGTAAGACGACGCCCGTGGTCTTCGGCCAGCCTGCGGCCTGGGTGGCAATGCTCATCGAAGCCCTGGCCCAGGCCGGTCGGGGCGACGCAGCCCAGGCAAGCCACCTCCGGGCAGAGGCCCTGGAACTGGCACCGACCACCGCCGGGCAGATGAACGGCGAAGCCTTCGACTGGATCACCGACGCCGACTCCCGGCTCGGGCCGGTGCTCGAAGTCGTCTTGAACGGGCGCTACACCTGGGTACCGTTCGAGGCCCTGTCCGCCGTCACGGTAGAGGCTCCGGAGGACCTGCGCGACCTGGTGTGGGCGCCTGCCCACCTTACCTTTGCCAACGGCGGCCAGAGCGTCGCCTTCATCCCCACCTGCTATCCGGGCACGCGCGAGCAGGCCGACGGCGCGCTCAAGCTTGCCCGCGGCACGCAGTGGGCGCCGCTCGGCGAGGACCAGTTCTCCGGTCTCGGCCAACGCCTGTTGTCGAGCAGCGGGCCTGAACTTGCGCTGCTCGAAGTGCGCGAGCTGCGCCTGTCGCCCACCGCCTGAACGCTCGCCCCCTCGCCCCGTCACCGCCATGAACCTGCGCGACCGGCTTCAACCCGTGCTGCTCGACCGCCTGACCGACCTCTCGCCGCAGACACGCGTCGAGGGCGACGACAGCCGCATGATGAACAAGGCGCAGATCCGGGAGGCCGTGCTTCGCGACCTGTCCTGGCTGCTCAACGCCGTGCAACCCATGCCGCGCCTGGCCGACCAGCACGCGCAGGCCGCCCACTCGGTGCTCAACTACGGCCTGCCGCCGATGTCCGGCCAGCTTGCCTCCCGGGTGGACGTGAGCGTGCTCGAGCGCACCATCCGGCAGGCCATCCTGCGCTTCGAGCCGCGGGTCATGGAAGACTCCCTCGAGGTGAAGGCCATCGACGCCAGCAGCGTGCTGGACACCCACAACGTCATCGAGTTCGAGATCCGCGGCTTCATGTGGGCCCAGCCCGTGCCGCTGGAACTGCTGCTGCGCACGCAGCTCGACCTCGAGGCCGGCCAGGTGGAAGTGCGTGACGCCTCAGCCACCACCCTGCGCCGCAAGGCCTGAGCCCCAGCGGCACCGCCCCTCATGGATCCCCACCTGCTTCGCCTCTACAACGACGAGTTGACCCACCTCCGCGAGGTGGGTGGCGAGTTCGCCCGTGAGTTTCCGAAGATCGCGGCCCGTCTGTCGATGGACGGGGTCGAGGTCACCGACCCGTACGTCGAGCGGCTGCTCGAAGGCTTCGCCTTCCTCGCCGCACGGGTGCAGCTCAAGATCGACGCGGAGCATCCCCGGCTCGTGCAGCACTTGCTCGAGACGGTGTACCCGGGCTTCCTGTCGCCCGTGCCCTCGATGGCGGTGGTGAAGCTCCAGCCCGACCTGCTCGACCCCAACCTCGCACGCGGCTTTGCCGTTCCGCGCGGCACGGCGCTGACCAGCGAAGCGGTGCGTGGCCAGAGCACCCGCTGCGAATTCCGCACCGCCCACGACGTGACGCTGTGGCCGCTCGAGATCGACTCGGTCCAGTACTTCAGCCACGCACCCGACCTCCCCATCGCGCGCCTGCCGTGGGGCCGCCAGGTGCGCGGTGGCCTGCGCATCCGCGTGAAGGCGCATGGCGGGCTGCGCCTGCGTCAGCTCCAGCTCGACAGCCTGCCCTTCTACCTGAGTGCGCCGGACGACGTGGCGTTCCGGCTGCATGAACTGGTGCATGGCAGCGGCCTCGCGACCTGGGTCGGCGGCGCCGACCGCAGCGCGTCG
The DNA here is from genome assembly GCF_964253025.1 of Rhizobacter sp. LjRoot28. Classification (NCBI taxonomy): domain Bacteria; kingdom Pseudomonadati; phylum Pseudomonadota; class Betaproteobacteria; order Burkholderiales; family Sphaerotilaceae; genus Rhizobacter; species Rhizobacter sp. LjRoot28. Next base: position 1,484,890 of record NZ_CAXUQC020000001.1, on the reverse strand, counting down.
TCCGCCTTTGCCGGCGCCACGTCGATCAGCGCCACGGGCTATGGCGACGACGAGGCCTTGCTGCCCGACACCCTGCGCGGCTTCAGCGGCCACCGCCTGCTGCAGGAGTACGCCGCGATGCCGCAGCGTTTCCTCTTCTTCCGGGTGGACGACCTGGCGCGCCGGCTGGCGACCGTGGATGCGCCGGAGGCGGAGATCGTGCTGCTGTTCGGCAAGGGCGACGCCGCGCTCGAATCGCTCGTCGACGCCGCCAGCCTCGCGCTGCATTGCACGCCGGCCGTCAACCTCTTTCCGAAGCGCCTCGACCGCATCCAGCTCGGTACCAGCCAGTTCGAGCACCATGTCGTGCCGGACCGCACCCGGCCGATGGACTACGAGGTGCACAGCCTGCAGAGCGTGACGGGCTTCGGCACCGCCCAGGCCGCCGAGCAGAAGTTCCTGCCGCTCTACGCGACCTTCCATGAATCGCCGCACGGCCACGGCGCCTACTACACCGCGCGCCGCGAGCCTCGGCTGCTGTCGAGCCGCCAGCGCCTGGAGGGCCCGCGCTCGGCCTACGTCGGTCAGGAACTCTTCCTGTCGCTCGTGGACCCGCAGAACGCGCCCTACGCCGAGGACATCCGCCAGCTGTCGCTGACGGCGCTCGTGACGAACCGCGACCTGCCGACGCTGCTGCCCGGCGCCGCCACCACCTGGACGCTGGAGGCCGCGGGGCCGGTCACCCGCATCGAGACCCTGCGCGGGCCGACCCGGCCGGTGCAACGCATCGCCCGGGGCGACGTGGGCTGGTCGATGATCAGCCTGCTGACCCTGAACTACGTCAGCATCGCGGGGGAGGACCCGTCGCGTGCAGCGGCCTCGCTGCGCAGCCTCTTGAACCTCTTCGGGCCCGAGCAGGACGTCGCGTGGTCGCGCCAGGTCGACGGCATTCATGCGCTGCAGGCCCAGTCGGTGGTGCGCCGCCTTCCCTTCCCCGGCCCCTTGACCTTCGGCTGCGGCGTGGAGGTCAACCTGCTGGCCGACGACCTCGCCTTCCAGGGCTCGAGCGCCTTCCTGCTCGGATGCGTGCTGGACCAGTTCTTCACCCGGCATGCGTCGGCCAACAGCTTCGTGGAAACCGTGGTGCGCTCTGCGTCCCGCGGGGAGATCCTGCGCAGCAAGCCGCGCGTCGGGACACGGGCCGTGCTGTGAACGCGTCCACCGCCTCGGCCGAACGGCATGCCCGTCAGGTGCGCCTCTTCGAGGCGCTCGCCGAGGCGCCGTGGGCGCACGACTTCTTTGCCGTGCTGCGCCAGATCGAGTCCCTCGCACCGTCGCAGCCGCGCCTGGGCACCGCGCTGCGGCCCGGCGCCGAACCCATCCGGCTCGGTCAGGATCCGGAGCTCGACTTCGCCCCGGCGGCCATCATGTCGTTCAAGGCCGGCGAGACCGGACGGCCTCGCCTGGGCGTGCGCTTCTTCGGCCTCTTCGGACCGATGGGGCCCTTGCCGCTGCACCTGACCGAGTACGCGCGGGATCGCCTGCGCAACCACGCCGATCCCACGCTGGCCCGCTTCGCCGACGTCTTCCACCACCGGGCCCTCCTGCTGTTCTATCGCGCCTGGGCGCAGGCCCAGCCCGCGGTGCAGGCGGACCGCCCCGGCGACGACCAGTACGCCAAGTGGGTGGGTGCGCTCTTCGGGCAGGCCCCCGAGGCCATGTGCGGCGCCGACGCGGTGCCTGACGGCGCCAAACGGTACGCCGCCGGGCACCTGTCCCGCGCCACCCGCAACCCCGAGTCCATCGCCAAGGTGCTGCGCCAGTACTTCGGCGTGCCGGTGCGCGTGGAGCCCTGGGTGGGGCACTGGCTGGCGCTGCGCCCGACCGACCGGACGCGCCTCGGCGCGCCCGGCGACCGGCACGGCGCCGCGCTCGGCGCATCGGCCGTGGCCGGCAGCAAGGTGTGGGACCGGCAGTACAAGCTGCGGCTGCACATCGGCCCCCTCACCCTGGCGCAGTACCGCAGTTTCCTGCCCGGCCAGCCGTCGCTGCTGGCCCTGCGCGACTGGATGCGCCAGTTGCTCGGCTTCGAGATGCTCTGGGACGTGCGCCTCGTGCTGCGCGGCCCGGACGTGCCCGCCCTCGGCCTTGACAGCGGTGCCCGCCTCGGCTGGACCACCTGGCTCGGTCGCAAGGCCCCCCATTCCGACCGCGGCGACCTTCGCCTGCATCCGGCGCGCCTCGGGGCGCGCCCTTCACTTGTCCACGGAGATTCCCATGGCTGAAATCAGTCGCACCGCCTTGTTCGGCAAGCTCAACCCGCTGGCGTACAAGGCGATCGAAGGCGCCACCGTCTTCTGCAAGCTGCGCGGCAACCCCTACGTCGAACTGCAGCACTGGCTGTTCCAGATCCTGCAGAACCAGGACTCGGACCTGCACCGCATCGTCAAGCACTACGGCATCGACGCCGCCGTGCTGGTGGCCGACCTGCAGGCCTCGCTCGACCGCCTGCCGCGCGGCGCGACCTCCATCACCGACCTCTCCAGCCACATCGAGAACGCGGTGGAGCGGGCGTGGGTGTACGGCTCGCTGATGTTCAAGGACACGCAGGTCCGCACCGGCTATTTGCTCGTCGGGCTGCTCAAGACGGCGTCGTCGCGCAACGTGCTGCTGGCCATCAGCAAGCAGTTCGAGCGCATCCAGCTCGACGACCTCACGGAGAACTTCAGCGCCTTGCTGTCGGGGTCGCCCGAGGAAGGCCAGCGCGCCAGCGACGGCTCCGGTGCCGCCGAGCCCGGCGAAGCCAGCGAGGCCATTGCGCCCGCCGCCATGGGCAAGCAGGAAGCCCTCAAGCGCTATGCCGTCGACCTGACGGAGAAGGCCCGCAAGGGCGAGATCGACCCCATCGCCGGCCGCGACGAGGAGATTCGCCAGATCATCGACATCCTGATGCGCCGCCGGCAGAACAACCCCATCCTCACCGGGGAGGCCGGCGTGGGCAAGACGGCCGTAGTGGAAGGCTTCGCCCTGCGCCTCGCGCGCGGCGACGTGCCGCCGCAGCTGCGCGACGTGTCGCTCATGATGCTCGACATCGGCCTGCTCCAAGCGGGTGCCAGCATGAAGGGCGAGTTCGAGAACCGCCTGCGCCAGGTGATCGACGAGGTGCAGTCCTCTGCGAAGCCCATCATCCTCTTCATCGATGAAGCGCACACCCTGATCGGGGCGGGTGGTGCCGCCGGCACGGGCGACGCCGCCAACCTGCTCAAGCCGGCGCTCGCCCGCGGCAAGCTGCGCACGGTGGCTGCCACCACCTGGGCGGAGTACAAGAAGTACTTCGAGAAGGACCCTGCCCTCACCCGCCGCTTCCAGGTCGTGCAGGTGCCCGAGCCGAGCGAGGAGAAGGCGGTGCTCATGCTGCGCGGCGTGGCCTCCATCCTCGAGAAGCACCACCGCGTGCAGCTGCTGGACGAGGCCATCGAGGCGGCCGTGAAGCTGTCGCACCGCTACATCCCCGCCCGCCAGCTGCCCGACAAGGCGGTGAGCCTGCTGGACACCGCATGCGCCCGCGTCGCGGTGAGCCAGCACGCCACGCCGCCCGAAGTGGAGGACGTGCAGCGCCGCATCGAGGCCCTGACCACCGAGCAGCAGATCATCAGCCGCGAAGGCGAAGTCGGCATCGACGTGGCCGCGCGCCAGGCCCGGGTGTCAGGGCAGCTTGCCGAGGCCCAGGCCGCGCTTGCCACGCTGGACGCCCGCTACCTTCAGGAGAAGCAGCTGGTCGACCAGGTATTGGCCTTGCGGGCGCGCCTGCGCACCGGCGGCGCCGGTGTCGACGCCCCGACGGACGCGACGGGGCCAGTGCCACTTGCCGATGACGAGCGCACGCGGTTGCTCGCCGACCTCGCCGAGCTGCAGGGCCAGCTCGCCCGCCTGCAGGGCGACGCGCCCCTCATCCTGCCGTCGGTGGACGAGACCGCCGTGGGCGCCGTCGTGCAGGACTGGACCGGCATTCCGGTCGGCCGCATGGTGAAGAACGAAGTGGAGTCGGTGCTGCGCCTGGCCGACACCCTCAACGAGCGCGTCATCGGGCAGAAGCATGCGCTGGAGATGATCGCCCGCCGCATCCAGACGTCGCGCGCCAAGCTGGACAACCCGAACAAGCCGATCGGCGTGTTCATGCTCGCGGGCACGTCCGGCGTCGGCAAGACCGAAACGGCGCTCGCGCTGGCCGAGGCGCTCTACGGCGGCGAGCAGAACGTCATCACCATCAACATGAGCGAGTACCAGGAGGCGCACACCGTCTCCACCCTCAAGGGCTCGCCCCCGGGCTACGTCGGCTACGGCGAAGGCGGCGTGCTGACCGAAGCCGTGCGCCGGCGCCCGTACAGCGTGGTGCTGCTCGACGAGGTGGAGAAGGCCCACCCCGACGTGCACGAACTGTTCTTCCAGGTCTTCGACAAGGGTTGGATGGAAGACGGCGAAGGCCGGCTGATCGACTTCAAGAACACCATCATCCTGCTCACCTCCAACGCCGGCAGCGAGCTCATCATGAAGCTCTGCCAGGACCCCGAGCTCATGCCCGAGCCCGACGCCATCGCCCGCGCCCTGCGCGAACCGCTGCTGAAGGTGTTCCCGGCGGCGTTGCTCGGCCGCATCGTCACCATCCCGTACTACCCGCTCTCGGAAGCCATGCTCGCGCAGATCGTCGCGCTGCAACTCAACCGCATCAAGAAACGCGTCGAGGCCAACCACGACGTGCCCTTCACCTTCGACGACGAGGTGGTGCGCCTCGTGGTCAGTCGCTGCAACGAGGTGGAGAGCGGCGGCCGCGTGATCGACGCGCTGCTCACCAACACCGTGCTGCCGCGCATCAGCCACGAGTACCTGACCCGACTCGCGTCTGGTACGCCGCTCAAGCGGGTGGCGTTGAGCGTGGCCGGTGGGGACTTTGCTTACGCGTTTGATTGAGGGTCAGCGGACGGACACACGCAAGCCGCCACTACGATCAGTCATGACCAACCCGACGGAAGACGTTCAAGGTGAGGCCATGCCACAAGCGGTTGGACGGATGCCGCGGCGGTTGTCATGGCTCGTCTGGATCGGTCTGGCCATTGGCGTCACGGTGTCGGTTCTCTCGCTTCAGGTCCTAGCAACCGTCGTTGTCGACCTCGTCAGCGACGGAATGGTGTTGATTCCCCGCAGCCGAAGCCGCGAACCCGACCTGTGGGTCACGTGGCCACACGCCTGGGCATACATGGTCGGAAACACGTTGCTCTTCGCAGGGGGCCTCTCTTGCGTCGCGGCCTGCCTCGGGCGCAAGACTTTCGGCCTGTTCGCTCTCACGTTGCTCCCCCTCGGCGGCGCGCTGGTGCTGCTTTCTCGCCTTCTGTCCACGTTCGCCGGCGTGGGAATCTTGGTGGTGCTGGGCAGCGTCTTCGTTGTGAATCGGCGTTTCGGAAAGGTCGCGGCAGTGGGTTACTGGGCAGCGATCGTCGGCCTGTTAGTACTCCACGAGCATCTGCACTGGCCGGGAATCGCATGGCCTCGACCCTAGCGGTCGGGGACTTTGCCTGCGCGTCGGATGACGGGTGATTCTGGACGGCGTGTCGAGCCGCGCCGCCTGCGCTAGTCGAGAGCGCTCCGCGTCCAGCCCGGCATGACGCCGCAAGGTGCCGCGCTGCCGCGCAGGCTAACCGCGCGCACCTCAAGCGCACCCCATGCGCACTGTATGCGCAGGCTATCCTTGCATCCTGTCTGGAGCAGATCATGCCAGCACCGCACGTCCCATCATTCCTACGCACCAAGACCGCGGGTCGGCAGCCGACCAACCTGCCACTCAACGCCGCGCTGGTTGCAACTGCTCGCGAGCTCAAGGTGAACCTCTCGGAGGCCGCCGAGCATGGCATTGCCTCAGCGGTCGCGGCGCGACGCCGCGAGTTATGGCTCGCAGCAAACCGGGCTGCGCTGGCAAGCTCGAACGACTACGTCGAGTCATTCGGTCTTCCGCTCGCTCGGCATCGCGGCTTCTGAACGTGGCGCGCTTCAACCTCTACGAGAACAAGGAAGGCCGTGGTGATCTCCTCGACATGTAGGCCCGACTGCTGGATAAACTGAAGACCCGCATCGTCGTACCACTGATGCCCGAAGGCTCCTCGCCGAAGCCCGCGAAAGGGCTGAACCCGGTGTTCACCGTCGCAGGTGAGGATCACCTCATGGTCACGCAGTTCTTGGCCGCCGTACCCGTCAGCGCACTCGAAAGCGAAGTCGCCAGCCTGGCGTCGGACGACGCGACCATCGTGGGGGCACTCGACTTCCTGTTTCAGGGGATCTGAGGCCTGCTCCACCGCCGAGCGAAGCTGGCGCGACGCTCCTCCCCCCTCATCCCCCGTCGGCTTCTGCGCGCCCTGTCGCGGCCTGAGCCGCCAGCACCGCCTCTCGACGCGTCACCTGACGCGGCACCAGCGGCACCCAGACCAGGTAGAGCCAGCAGGTCACCAACCAGCCGATCGCTCCGATCGCGATCAACAGGGACGCGCCACGAACGAGCCCGGAGAGCACAATTGCAACGGCCACAAGCGTGGGCGTGAAGGCGGCAATCGCCTGCGGCACGGCGGTCGACACCTTCAGGCCGCAACGTCGGCAGTTCGACGTGGCGACGGGGCCGAGCGCGAGTTTGCGCCAGGCCGCCATCGCGTCCAGTCCGCAGTGCGGACACGTGAGTTTCATGCGCGGGTGCTCGTGGGTGATCGACGGTCGGAGACGGATTCAGGCGATCGCCGGCCGGCCGATCAGCTCAGTGCCGGCACCCCCAGCACATCCAGCACCGCGTTGAGCTGCGCGGCCGACTCGGGCTGCGCCACGCCGCTCGCGGCAAACCACGGCCGTGCGGCGATGTCCGGCACCACCCGATCGTCGTCGTCGGCCGTAGCCTCGAAGCGCGACGGGTCGCCCTCGAACTCATCGACCGTGCCGTGGAGGTTGTCGCGCAGTGCCGCCAACTGGTCGGACGGCATGTCGTTCACCCACTGCACGTAGCGGTCGCGGTCGGTGGCGTTCGTCAGGTCGAGGCCCTGTGCCCGGGCGTACTGCTCGAGGAAGGGCACGACGCTGCGGCCGTCACCGCTCTGGTCGACCAGCGCGCGCGAGGCGTCCTCGTCGAAGCCGGCGTGCGCCAGGAAGCGTTGGGAGACGCCGTTGTCACTGCCGGGCTCGTGCTTGTTGGCTTCCTTGTTGCCGTTGACGATGGCCAGGCCCACGGCCGAGACCACCACCAGGCCGAGCCCGATCGGGCCCGCCATGCTGCCGGTGCCGAGTGCGGCCAGCAGGCCACCGCCCGCACCGACGCCATACAGCACGCCGGAGGCGACATCGCCCTTCGAGAAGGCTTCGGCCGCACTCCAGGCGTCGAAGCCGGCCGTGAGGCTGCCCAGCAGCTTGCCCGCCAGCGCACTGCCCAGGTGGCCGACCGTCGAGGTGGACGACGCGCCGGTGAGGCCGGCGTACAGCTCGAAGCCCTTCTGCCCGAGGCCGGCGGCGTCGACGACGATGCGCAGCTCGTTTTTGAGCGACGGGTCCATCTGCGCGCGGTCGATGGAGGCCAGAAATCCCACGCCGGCGAACGCCAGACCCACCCCGCGCAGCATCTGGCCCTTGAAGGTGGACTTGTCGAAGCCCTTCAGGCCATCGAGCTGGTCGTCGAGCGCCTTCAGGCGCTTGGCCACGTCGTCTGCGGACTCGCCGGGGGCCGGGATGGTCTTCTTCAGCGCGTCGATGGTCTTGTCGAGGGCCCCGCCCTGCAGGCCCATCGCGCGTGACCACTCCGTGTTGCGGCGCAGGGTTTCCAGGGCGTCGGTGGCGCGCTTCACGCTGGCCGGATTGGCGGGGTCGAAGTCGGTCCCGACGGCGCTGAGGACGGTCGCCTTGACGTGAGCCGTGGCGAACTCCTGGGACATCTTGCGGAACTGGTCCGCCACCTTGGCGCTGGCCGCAAGCGGCGAGGTGTTGACGAACTCCAGCAGACGCTGGCCGCGGGCGCCCGTGACGATCTCGGGGCGCGTCTGCACCGCGGTCTGGATCGCCAGCTGGGACGAGGGATCGGCGAGCGTCTCCTCGATGGTGCGGCTGGCCGCTTGCTGGTGGTCTTCCAGGCCGGCGGGCAGTTGGTCGAGCGCGGTGATCTGCGCCAGCAGCTTGTCCCCGTCGTCGGCCAGGGTCTGGCGCAGCGTCTCGGCCTTCGCCTCCCACTCAGGGCCCTTCTCCTTCTTGTAGTCGGCGATGGCAGCGTCGACCTGTTCGGGGGTCATGGAGCCGCCGTGGTTGGTCACCAGCCACGACAGTTCCTCCATGTGCGCGCCGTAGGCCTTGACGTCGTCGTCGATCTTGCTGCGGAAGGAGGCAACGCCCACGTTGGCCGCATCCATGATGCGGATCGCGTCCATGCCCGGTTGACGGGCGAGTGCCAGCACGTACGCCGGGTGGGCGCCCTGGCTGATCGCGTTGATCGCGCCACCGTCATCCCACAGGCCCAGCTTGGCGATGCGCTCGGCGGCCACGGTGCCACCGGGCGCGTCGGCCACGCGGCCGAGCGTCGTCACCAGGCGGGAGAACCCTTCCGGCCCGAAGGGCTGGCCGCCATAGTTGCCCTGGTAGTTCAGGACGAACTTCTCGATGCCGGGCGTCGCTGCGCTCACCACGCGGGCCGCCGTGTCGGCGTCCAGGCCGGCCGTCAGGGTGTCGAGGCGCTCCATCGCCTGCAGGCCCGGGACCTGCGGCGCGTCCGCATCCTCGATGTCTTGCTGCAGCGGCTCGATCGCCCACGCGGCAGCATCGTCGATCACCTGCTTCGCCCCGGTGTCGATGCGCAGGGCTGCCTGCACTTCGGGAGAGGCCTTGGCCGTCTGCTCGCTCAGGCTCTGGACCGCCTTCTGCGGGTCGCCCGTGGCCCGGGCGGTGGCGACGATGGCCTGCGCCTGGCGATCGACCGTCACCCGCTGGACCGAGGCGTCCACCGCCGCGGCGGAGTCGGGCGCCTCGCGGTAGCGGGTGCTGACCGTGTTCGCGGCCTGTTGCCATTCGGCATCGGTGGCACCCGGGCCGGCGCGCAGCGTGATCTCGTGCTTCGTGGCCGCATCCAGCTGGTTGCGGGCGGTGGACAGGCTCTCCGACAGATAAGGCAACGCCGCCCCACGGCCCTGGGTCGAGGCGTTGATGTCGTCGTACTGCCGCTGCGCCAGGTTGACCCGCTGCACGGCGGCATCGGTCTGCTGCACGCTGGCGTCCACCGGCGAGGCGGCCACTGAGGGCGTGGCCGCATCGGGCGAGCGCGTGCCGGGAATCCAGAGTTTCTGCCCGACGACCAGCGGCTCGCCCGGCGTCACCTGGTGGCGGTTGGCGAGCGCCAGTTCCTGCTGCGGCTGGCGGAACTGGGCAGCGAGGTCGGCCAGCGTCTCGCCGGGCTTGACCTCGCGATCGATCGGCTCGACGCCGTAGCCCTCGCCGATGGGCACCCGCAGCGTCTGGCCGACGGCCAGCACATCGGGTTGGCGGAGCTCGGGGTTGGCGTCCTGGACCTGCCGCGGGGTGGTGCGGTAGCGGGTGGAGATCTCGCTCAGCGTCTCGCCGCGCTGCACCTTGTGTTCCACATGACGGGCCGGTGGCGCCGGCGGCGGTGGCGGCGGAGGCGGCGGAGGCGGTGGGGGCGGGGTGACGGTCGGCTTGCGTACGTAGTCGGACAACATCGGTGCATCTCCTGAGCACCGCCTTCCGGTGCCCCGGCACCTTACGCAGCCGGCCGGCGCCTCACAAGCTCGGGCCGGCCCCAGGGAGGGGGGCCGCGACCCTGGGGTGCACCCGAGGGTGACGTGCCGGCGGAGCGTTTCCATGGGATGGGTACCACCCACGCCGGGCGGTATGACTTTCGTTGATTGCCCCTGGCGCCGAGGTCCGGGATAAAGGAAGCTGGGCGAGCCGACGCCGTCGATCGGCCGCCCGCGGCATTCGGAGCCCTGCATGAACCTGGTGATCCAAGCTCACACCCTGAAGAACGAGCCCCTGTCTCAGCCCATCACCGGACGGTTCGATGAACGCGGCGGCACCATCGGCCGCTCGGACACCAACACCCTGGCCCTGCCCGACCCGGAGCGCCACATTTCCCGCCTGCATGCCGAGGTGTGGTTCAGCAACGGCGCCTACTCCATCCGCAACGTCGGCAGCGCCAACGCCATCCTCGTCAACGGTCGGTCGGTGGCGCCCGGCGAAGGGGCTGCGCTAAGCGAGGGCGACGAACTCGTCATCGGGGCGTATGCGCTTCGCGTGGCCTTCAACGTGCCGTCACAGATTCGCCCGGCCGACCGCGCCGTGGTCGACGGCCGCACCGTCATCAAGGCCTCGGCCGGCGAGTGGAAGACGAATCCGCCGCAGCCACGCGTGGTGCCTCGGCCGGCGGCGCCCGCCCAGCCCCCGGCGCCGGCATCGGCCGCCGACCCGTTCGCCGACCTGTTCGGCGCAGCACCTGACGCATCTGCGTCGGACCCGTTCGCCGACATTTTTGCCGCGGCGCCGGCCACGCCGCGTGCCGCCTCCCCCTTGGCGGCACCGCCCGCATCCCGTCCCGTATCGTCCCCGGTATCGGCCGCCCCGCCCGCGCGGCTGCCGGATGACTTCGACCCGTTCGCTGACCTGACGCCACCGCCGGCGGCGGCGGCCGGCCTGGGCGACTTCATGGCGGGCGCACCTGCCGCGCCCGCCGCACCGACCCCCGGCGCAGGCGGCGCCTTCGCCGACCTGCTCGGCCCGGGCGCGCCGGCCCCGGCCTCTAGCCTGGACGACCTCTTCGGGCTGGCCCCGGCTCCCTCGGCCGGGCGCGACCCGCTGGCCGACTTCATGGCCTCCGCACCGCCCGCCGGTGGCGCCCTCCCCGCGGCTTCGACGGACCCGCTCGCCATGTTCGGCGACCGCGCGCCGGCAGCGCCCGCGCGTCCGGCCGACTTCAACCACACGCCGGAACTCAAGGGGGCCTATCGCCCGCCGGCCGTCAAGCCGGCAGGTGAGCCCAGCACCGTCCCCGGCGTCAAGCCGGTCGGCATCGCACCGGTGGCGGCGGTGCTGCCGCCCATCCGGCCGAAGGCGCCCTTCCGCGAGCCGCCCCCGGCGCCCCCTTCCTCGCCGCGCCCCTACTCGTCGCCCACCGGCGCGGCGCCGCCCCGCCGTCCCTTCGTGCCGCTCGAGCCGGCCGAAACGACCATGCCGGCCATGCGTGTGACGCGGCCGCTGCCCGGGGACGACGATGACCCCGAGATCTCGGCCCCCATGCCGCTGATGCCCAGCGCACCTGCCCCCGCCGCGGTGTCCCGCCCTGCCCCTACACCGGCTCCCGCAGCGCATGCGCGCATGCCGGCGCAGCCCCCAGCGGCGACGCCCGCGCCCTCGGCCGCCATGGCGGCGGACGGTGGCGCCGGGCCGGCCTCGGCCGACGCCCTGTGGGCCGCCTTCTGCGAAGGCGCGGGCATCAATCTCACCCCGCCCCAGGGCTTGAACCCGGCCCTCATGCGCGTGATCGGCGAGGTGCTTCGCCACTCGGTCGACGGCACGCTCAAGCTCGTTGCCGTTCGTGCCGCAGCCAAGCAGGAACTGCGGGCGCAGGTCACCACCATCCAGTCGCGCAACAACAACCCGCTGAAGTTCTCGCCGGACGCCGGTGCGGCCATCGAGCAGTTGCTGCAGCCACCGATGCGCGGCTTCATGGTGGGACCGCAGGCGGTGAACGATGCGATGGACGACCTGCTCGGCCATGCCATCGGCACGATGGCCGGCATGCGGGCGGCCTTGGAGGGCGTGCTCTCGCGCTTCGAACCCGGCCAGCTCGAAAGCAAGCTCGGCAGCGGCAGCGTCATGGACACCCTGCTGCCGATGAACCGCCGCGCCAAGCTGTGGGAGCTGTACCTGCAGCACTTCAAGCGCATCCAGGGCGACGCCGAGGAAGACTTCCACGAGCTCTTCGGCAAGGCCTTCATCCGCGCTTACGAGGACCAGCTCGACCGCCTCGACACCGCCCGCCATCCCAACGTCTGACCCGTTCCCGTCGAGCCTGCCTGACATGCTGCATGTAGAGATCGCTGCCCGCAGCGAAACCGGAGATCGCCACCACAACGAGGACGACCTGCGGCACGGAGCGGCCGGTTCATTCCGCTATGCCGTGCTGTCCGACGGGGCCGGAGGCCACCGCGGCGGCGCCGTGGCGTCCGACCTCGTCGTGCGGCTCGCTGCGCTGGGCATGCAGTCGGCGCCTCACGCGAGCCCGGAGGCACTCAGTCACATCGTGTGCGAAACGCATGCGGCCCTGGGCGAGCAGCAGCACGGCAGGCGTGGCCACGACCGCATGCATGCCACCTTGGTGGCCCTGTGGATCGACACGCGCCGCGCGCTGGCGCTCTGGACGCACGTCGGCGACTCCCGCCTCTACATGCTGCGTCACGGGCAGGTTCGGCGCGTCACCGACGATGACACCGTGGTGCAGCGCATGGTGCACGCGGGCTACCTGTCGCCCGAGGAGGCGCGCGGCCATCCGCGCAAGCACCAGTTGCTGAGCGCCATGGGGTCGGCCGAAGCCGTGGAACCGAACACCACCGAGGCATCCGTTCCGGTCGCCGACGGCGACGCGTTCCTCCTGTGCACCGACGGCTGGTGGGACCACTTCGAACCGCATGACATCGAGACCGCCTTTGCCGCCGCCCGCTCCCCGCAGCACTGGCTCGACCTGATGGCCGACGACGTGCGCCGGGCGGCCGTGGCGGGTCAGGACAACTACAGCGCCGTGGCAGTCTGGATCGGCAACCCCGCCGACACCACGCGCGCGGGAAGCCCGCTGTGACCATCGGCCGCGCCACTCACCTGCGTCGACCATCGGCGCCTGAACGACCCAAGGAGTTCACCATGAACCACGACACCACTCGCCCGCAGCACCGCTCGACCCGCCACGCCCTGGCCCCGATGCTGGCGGCCCTGGCCTTCTTTCTGGGCACCACGCAGGCCTTCGCCCAGAGCGAGGCCGATACGGTGCTTCGCGGCAGCAACGTCACCGAGTCCAACCTGCTGGACGCGCTGACGCCGGATCCGGAGCCTGTCGTGACCCGCAGCCTCAAGGTCACCCGAGACGGTGCGCCGGCCGCACCGGCGCGCAAGCCAAGCGCCTCCCTGCTGATCACCTTCGAGACCAACTCCGCCTCGCTCACCGTCCCGGCGCGCAAGCAGCTCGACGTGGTGGCCGCCGCGCTCAAGAACGACCGGCTGGCCGAGTACGGCTTCAACGTGGAAGGCCACGCCGACCCGCGCGGCGACGCGGAGGCCAACCTGATCCTGTCGCAGCACCGCGCGGAAAGCGTTCGCGACTACCTCGTGAGCAGCCACGGCATCGCCGCCGAGCGCCTCAAGGCCGAGGGCCACGGCGACCGCAACCTGCTCAACCCCAAGGTGCCGGCAGCGCCCGAGAACCGGCGCGTGACGATCGTGACGAACGTGCGCTGAGCGGCCTTAGCCGGTTCAGCGGGCGGCGCTGCACCGCGTCAGCCAGCTACCACGACCGCGCGAAGCGCGGCCCGCGGTTCAGCATCGACTCGGTGTGGTGCAGCTGGCCGATGGAGACCAGGCCACCGCGGGCGAGCAGGTCGAAGTCGGCCTCGACATGCGCCTCGGGCACCGAGGGATCGTAGAGGTAGACGATGTCGGACTGCACGCGGTTGCCCATGCCGAGCTGGATGCGGTGGATGCACTTGCGGCCGGCGTCACCGTGTTCGCCGTGCAGCAGGCGGACGTGCAGTTCGCCCTGGCCGAGCTGCACGACATGCTCGCGGACGATGGTGGCGTTCTGGTAGGTGGACATCGGGCACTCCTCGCAAGCCCGCAGTATCGACGATCGGGCGACTCGATCGCGCCGCACCCCGTTGACGCCGATCAGCCGTTGGCCGCCCCGGCCGCGGCGGCCGCGACCTCGCGCAGATCCCGCACCAGCTCGTCCACCCGTTCGGGCTGCGAATCCCAGGCGAACATCAGGCGCACGCAACCGCCGATGAAGGTGTAGAAGCGCCAGCCCTTGGCTCGCAGGGCCTCCACGAGCGGTGGCGCCATCTTCAGGAATACGCCATTGGCCTGCACCGGGAACATCGGCTCGATGCCCTGCACGCCGTCGAGCCCGCGCGCCACGCGCTGGGCGCAGGCGTTGGCATGCTGGCCGTTGCGCAACCAGGCGCCACTGTCGATCATGCGCACCCACGGCGCCGACAGGAAGCGCATCTTCGAGGCCAGTTGCCCGGCCTGCTTGCAGCGGTAATCGAAGTCCTCGGCCAGCCGGCGGTCGAAGAAGAGGATCGCCTCGCCCGCGGCCATGCCGTTCTTGGTGCCGCCGAAGCAGAGCACGTCCACGCCCACGCGCCAGGTGATGTCAGCCGGCTCGCAGCCCAGGCTGGCGCAGGCGTTGGCGAAGCGCGAGCCGTCCATGTGCAGCACGAGGCCGAGCTCCCGGCAGGTGGCCGACAGCGCCTGCAGCTCTTCCGGTCGGTAGACGAGGCCGGTCTCGGTGGGCTGGGTGATGGTGACGACGCGCGGCTTGGGGAAGTGGATGTCGGTGCGGTTGGTGGCGATGGCGCGGATGGCCGCCGGCGTCAGCTTGCCGTCGGTGGACGGGGCGACCAGCAGTTTCGAGCCGTTCGAGAAGAACTCGGGCGCACCGCACTCGTCGGTCTCCACGTGCGACATGTCGGAGCAGATCACCCCGTGGTACGACTGGCACAGCGAGGCCAGGGCCAGCGAATTGGCCGCGGTGCCGTTGAAGACGAAGAAGACCTCGCAGTCGGCCTTGAAGAGCGATCGGAAGGCATCGGCCGCGAGCGTCGTCCAGCGGTCGTCGCCGTAGGCGGGTGCGTGGCCAGCGTTCGCCTCGGCCATCGCCGCCCAGGCGTCGGGGCAGATGCCCGCGTAGTTGTCGCTGGCGAACTGCTGGGCGGTATCGGCGGGGGAAGTCGTCGTGGCGTGTGTCATGTGCCGATTCTTCTCGACGCACCGGGAAAACGCAACGGCGGCACACGGCGGGCCACCGGGCCCGGGTGTCCGCGGTCACGCCATCAGGCCGCGGGCCGCGGTGGCGCGCCGAGCGCGCGTGCCGCGAGCTCAGTGTCCATGTACTCGGTCAGCTCCTTCATCAGCCCGCCCTCGAAGCGGCACACATAGCAGTAGCGGTTGTCGTAGCGGCCCCCCGCCCGCGTGGCCACGGCGCCCTCGCATTCCACCACCACGACATCCCCGTCCTGCAGGATGCGGCGGGCGCGGTTGGTGTACGTGCCGGCGAAGCGCGCAAAGAGCGGCTTGAACAGCTCCTCCCGAACGGCGCGCTTGCCGCGCCATTGACCCGACCACGTCGACTCGCCCGGGATCGTCCAGGTGAAGTCCTCAGCCATCAAGGCCACGAACGGTGCGCCGTCGCCCTGGGCGAGCGCGTCGAAGGCGGCACGCATCAGCGCCTTGGTGTCGACTGCCTGGTTCATGATGGGTCTCCCTCGGAGCGGGCGGCGGGCAGGAGCGGTGGCCGGTGGCCCGACGCCAGCCACTCACCGTAGAAATCAATCTTGCGGTCGATCAGGTCCAACGCCTCGGTCCACTGCGCAATCTCGGCAAGCGCCCTCTCGCGGTGGGCGCGCAGCAGGGCTTGGCGGGTGGCGAGCGTGGTGTCGCCTTCGCGGACCAGGTCGGCATAGGCGCGCATGTCCGCCACCGTCATGCCGGTGCGTCGCAGCCGGTCCATCAGGCCGAGCCAGGCGACGTGGCTTTCGCGGTAGACCCGGCGCCCGCCTTCGTCCCGCCGCACACCCGGGATCAGGCCCTGGGCCTCGTACCAGCGGATGGTGTGCGCCGTGCGGCCGGTGCGGGCGGCCAGTTGACCGATGTGCAGGGAAGTTGTCATCGTCTTCGAGACCTCCAGGTGGCCATTGGAAAGCCTTGAGTGCACTCGAAGTCAAGCGGTCGCGTGATGCGTCTGTTCACGCGCCGCATCCCCGACGCAAGGGCAACCCGCCATCGGGGCGGCCCTCAGGGCCCGAACTCCTCGACCTCCAGCAGACTCGCACCGTAGCCCGTGTCGCACGGGGCCTCGCCCTCGCACAGCACGCGGCCGAGGAACGGGCTGCGCCCCGGTTGGCGAGCGGCCCACAGGCCTTCGGCCTGGGCAAGGTCGAACTCCGGGATCTCGTCACCTGCGGCGCGCAGGCCGACGGCGCCGAGGTCGAGCGGTTGCCGTGAGACGACGGTGACGATGTGGTTGGTGCCGGGCGGGCCGCCCGCGGTGACGGCCCAACCCTTGCGCGGGAGCGTGACCTCGGTGTTGGCGGCGATGCGGTTGTCGCGGTCGATCTCGTTGGGGAAGAGCAAATAGAAGTGGCGCTTGTCGGTGCCGCTCAGGAACACGTAGACGTGGCCCGGCTCCTTCGACTTGATGCGGAACTGCAGGCGGTCGTGGCCGATGCGCAGGCGGGATCGGTCGGTCAGCGCGTTCACGGCCAGCAGCGGGTCGGCCTGGCGGACGATGTCGTTCAGGGCGGTCATCACGCTGAATGGCGTCGGTGGAGGCGCTTCGGCTGGCGGCACGGCGCCGCTCGCATCGGCGGGTGTCACCACGGACGCGGGCGGTGCCACGGCAGCCGGCGGGGCGGCGACGCGGCTCGGGGCCGGGTCCCGTGTCGCTGACCACCAAGCCAAGGACCCGGCGACCGCCAGCCCGGCGGCAAGGAGCACCCAGGGGGCACCGGTGATGCGGGGCGCCGACGCCCGCGACGTCGCCGCGGATGGCTTTGCATGCGCGGGCCGGTCGTCCTCGCCCGCAGGATGGGCGATCGGCCGCAACGGGGCGCCCCCTGCCGAGGGCGCACGGTCTGCGGCATGCGAAGGGAACGTCGGCGCATCCTCGGCCAGGGTCCGTTCCCCGTCGGGCAGCCACCCGATCCCGGCCAACGCGTCGACTGGATGCGTCGATTGCGTCGGAGCGGCGATGCTGGCCGGGCCGGCGCGCCGGGCGTCATCGAGGGCGCCCGCGCCGGCTGGGTGCCGGGCGCCGAGGTCCTCGACATGCGGCCCGCGCGAAGGCATCGGCGAGGCGCCGAACAGCCCCGCCTTCCTGGCCTGCGGCGCAGCGCCGGCGTCGGCCTGCAATGCGTCCGCCAGGAGCCGGCGCAAGGCCGGCATGTCGGGCGGGCGGTGTTCGGGGCGCACGGCCAGCCCGGCGTCGATCACGTCGAGGAAGGCCGGGCCGTAGCGGCCGGCGCCGGCCTCGGCCGCCGGTACCAGTTCGTCCTCGACGATGCGACTCACCGAAGGCGGCGGCGCATGACCGGTGATGGCGGCGTACAGAACCGCGCAGAGCGCATAGACGTCGGTCCAAGGTCCCTGGCGGATGCTGGTCGATTCGGCGTACTGCTCGATGGGCGCGTAGCCCGGCTTGAGAAAGACGGTGAGCGCCTGCGTGGCATCGCTGATGACGCGGCGCGCCGCGCCGAAGTCGAGCAGCACCGGCAGCACCTCGGCCTGGCTGCTGAAGGTCGTGCTCGAGGGCTGCACCAGGAGGATGTTGTCCGGGGCGATGTCGCGGTGATAGCAGCGGTTGGCATGCATCAGCGCGAGCGCGTCGATGAGCGGAGCGAGAAGGCGCCGCAACCACGCCTCGGTGGGTGCCCCATGCTCCGCCAGGAACTGACGCAGTGTGGGGCCCTGGTAGTACGGCATCACCATGTAGGCCGTGCCGTTCTCTTCCCAGAAGCGGTACACCTTGACCAGGGACGGCTGATCGAAGGCGGCCAGCAAGCGGGCTTCGTTGACGAAGCTTCGGCGCCCGAGCTCGAAGGTCCCCTGCTGTGTCTGCGAGCGCGGGGTCACCGTGGCACCGCCCCTGCGCCTCGCCAGAGACGATGGCATGTACTCCTTCACCGCCACCACACGACCGAGCTGCGTGTCCCGTGCGCGGTACACGATGCCGAAGCCGCCCTCGCCGACGAGCCCCTCGATCACGTACTCCTGCAGTGCGTGGCCGACGGGCAGTGGCTGGGCGACCGGCGGGCCGGTCGGAGCGTCCGAGGCAACCGTTCGGTCAGGGTCGGGGCCGAGGAAGTCCATTGCCATGGCCGCCTCCTTGTCTACCATTTGCCTTCGAGCAGCAACGCGAAGCTGCCCGCGTCGGGCAAGCCGGGAGACAGGCTCAGGCTGGTGTCCGGCGTGTGGGCGTGATCGGGCCACCACAGGCTCTTGCCGCCACACAGGTGCAGCGCCTCGCGAAGGCCGATGCCGGCCACCCACTGCGGCAGCGCGGCATCGCCGTCGAAGCGGTACCGGTCGCGTCCGGCCAGCCGCTCGAGCGACGGGCGGCGGGCCGGCACCTCATCGACCCACGGCGGCGCGCTGGCGAGCGCGGCCTCGAACGATTCGACGCTCGCCTGCGGCTGCAAGGTGTCGAGCACCGCCGCGCTCACGTGGGCGTACCAGGCGTCAAGCGTTTCCACGGCGGCTCCCGACTCGGGCGCGATGGTCGCCGGCCGTGCAGCCAGAAGCGGGAAGTAGCGGCCGACCTTGTCGACGCTCGGCATCATCACGCCGAACCACCATTGAGCGTCGAGCACGCCGGGGGCGAGCGCGAAGCGCCACACCGGCCCGGTGAGGTAGACGTCCAGCCATTGGGGCCCGAGCTGCTGGCGGCTCGCCTCCATGCCGGCAGCCAGCCAGGTGTCGATCGCATCGACGAAGGCCTGTGGCAGCCGGCGGTGGGCGAAGTCGCCGAGGGACGCCAGCTTGCCGTACCAGCCGGTGGCGGCAGCCGGTGCACCGATGCCTGCGAAGAGGTCGTCGAAGGCGCCCTGGCTCACAGGCGCCCCGGGCAGGTGAAGCGTTCGAGCTCGGGCAGCCGGAACGGGTTGCGCACGCTGCTGGCGGACACCTGGAAGACGGCCTTGCGCCCGTCGAGGGTGATGGTTGCCTTGAACCGCTCGGGGGCGCCGGCCGGTTCGACCAGCTGGCGATCGAAGAGGCGGAACAGCGCCCACGGACCTTCGTTCACGCTGCCGGAGACGCCGCCACTGGTCGAGACCGGCGCAAGCGCCACCCTCACCTGACCGGTGCCGCGCGGGCCGGGCCACTGCACCGACGTCGGGATCAGCGGACCGTGGGCGTACTTGACGACCTGGCCGTCGATGTCCAGCGTGAACTGCGTGATGGTGGCATCCATCTCGACCGGCTTGAAGTCGAGCCGCAGGCCGGGGACGTTGCCGCCCGCGCGGAAGAAGGTGTCGCGGATCACCGCCGCGTTCTGGAACTGCGCCAGGGTGAAGGTGTCCGCGCCCATCGAGGCCCCGTCGATGGACTTGAAACTCCAGGGCTTGGTGTTGGTGTTGACGAAGGTGGCAAGGTTCTTCTGGAAGAAGGCGTCGAAAAGGCCGCCGGGGGCGAAGACGCGTGCGAAGTCCTCGGTGGTGACGTCGCGCGTGGCGTTGCGGTCGAACGGGTAGCGGCCGTTGATGGCCTGCCGGCAGAAGTCGCCTACCTCGGCGGCCAGCGCCTGGCCGAGGTTGCTGCGGGTGATGTCGAGCGCCGCCTTGGTGCCGCTCACCGACAGGGTGTTGAGCATGGAGCGAACCGGCTCCGGCAGGCGCGCCGCCTCGGCCTTCACCTTGTTCGGCACGTCGGAAGGCGGCGGCACGTTGCCGCCCTTGACCGCCGTGTCGGATGCGTTCAGCAGCGTATAGACCTCGCCGATGAGACCCACCGTCTGGTCGATGGCGGCCGGGCCCTTGTCGCCCGACGGCGTGACGAGGTTGCGCAGGGCCACGAAGCGGTCGTCCACCAGGCTTTCGACCTTGGCCCCGGGCGGCAGCGGCGAGGCGTTGGGATTGCGCTGGTCGCCGATCAGGCGAAGGAGTTCCTCACGCGAGCGCTGGATGGCGTCGCGGGCCTTGTTCTCGGCCTGGGCGACGACATCGGTGTTCACGGCGAGCGTGGTCTCGCGCGACATGCCGCGCAGCAACGGCACCAGAGGGTTGTCGGGCGCGGACAGCACGCGGGCCATCTGCACCGCCTGCGCGAGGTTGCCGGTGGGCAGCATGCGCACGTCACCGATGAACTGCTCCCATGTGGCCGCATAGTCGGCCAGGTAGAGGCGGCGCACCTCGTCGGCAAGCTGCTGCTGCACATCGGCGCTGCGCAGGCTGCTCTGCCGGCTGGTGTCGGACACGCCGAGCACCCAGCCTTCTTCGTCGGCCAGCTGGCGCGTCACCCGCTCCACCTCGCGCTGGAAGCCCTTGTGGTAGCCGTCGTGGGTGAAGAGCCCCGGTACTCCCTGGGTGAGCGGCTTGCCGCTGGCCCGGGTGAACACCAGGGCCGCGCCCGGACCGGCGGCCTTGGCAATGGTGAACTCGGGAAGATCGGCCCCGACGCCCTGCCGCTTGAGGCGGCGGTAGATGCGTTCGGTCAGCGGTGCGGAGGCCAGGCGCGCGCGGGTCTGCGCGACCAGCGCCCGGTCCTCCGGCAGCGGCGAGACGGCCTGCCCCTCGGCAAGCAAGGCATCGAGGTGCGATTCCAGCGCCCCACGTTGCTCCGGCGTCACCGACCGGGGCAGGTTGGCATCCCAGTCGGCCTGCACGTACAGCTTGAGCGCGTCGGCGTCGAAGCGCTCCGGGTCGTACAGCATGATGTAGGCCTTCAGGGCCTCGTACTGCAGTTCCGGATTGTCGAGGCCGGTCTTGAGGCGGTCCTCGATGCCGAGCGCGATGCGGGGCAGTACCGCGTCGATCAGCATGCGGCGGTAGGCCTGCTGCGACGCGGCGTCGAGCTTGCGCCCCTGGTAGAGGCCGAAGCCGTAAGACATGGGCACCGACTCGCCGATGCTGGCGCGGGCCAGGTCACGGGTGGCTTCGAGCGCGGGCAGCAGCACCATCAGGTCGGGTGAAGGCCGGTTGGGCGTGGACTGCAGCAGCGTGCGCACCTCGTCCGCGTTCGCGCCCACCTTCTCCACATAGGCCTGGTTGTTGAGGTAGCTCACGCTCCAGGCCGCGATGGCGGACACCCCGAGCACAGCGATCACGGCATAGGCGACCACTGCCAACCAGCCGCGACGGCGCTCCCATTTCAGGTTGGTGCCGGCGAGCGCGCTTTCGGCAAAGACGACTTCCTTCAAGAGGCGCGCGAGGAAGAAGCTGCGCCCGCTGGACTGGTTGGGCGGCACCACGGTGCGCTCGAGCCGGTAGGTGCGGGCGATGCGGCCGAGCATGCGGTCGATCGGCGTGCCCTCCTGCGTGCCGCTGACGAAATACACGCCGCGCAACAGCGGATGGGCTTCGAACTGCGACGGGGAGAACACCTGCTCCAGGTAGTCCTTGAGCAGGCCGCGCAGCGCCTCGAACTGCTGCGGGAAGCCGTAGATGCGGGCCCGACGCTGGGGGTCGCGCTCGAGCTGCAGCCGGTCGATCAGGCCGTCGCTCAGGCGCTTTTCCAGCGCGTCGAACTCCGCACCGAAGGCGGAGAGATCGGTGTGCTGGTCGCGGTCGAGCTTGAAGGTCATGCCCCAGGGCGTGGCGCGCGTGTCGCGGTCGACGTCGCCGAGGGTGTCCATGAAACCGGCCAGCAGGTCGCACTTCGTGACCAGCAGGTAGATGGGGAAGCGGATGCCGAGCTGCTGGTGCAGTTCCTGCACGCGCTGACGCACCGCTTTCGCATGGTCGGCACGCTCGGCCGCGCTGCGGGTGAGCAGGTCGGTCACCGAGACCGTGACCAGCACGCCATTGAGGGGCTGGCGCGGGCGCGCCGCCTTCAGCAGGTCGAGAAACCCCTCCCAGGCCTTGCTGTCGTGCGCCTTGTCGCTGTCCTGCGTGGTGTAGCGGCCGGCGGTATCGATGAGCACGGCCTCGTCGGTGAACCACCAGTCGCAGTTGCGGGTGCCGCCCACGCCGCGCACCGCGTGCTCGCCCAGGGATTCGGCCAGCGGGAACTTGAGCCCGGAGTTCACGAGCGCCGTCGTCTTGCCGGACCCCGGCGCGCCGATGATCACGTACCAGGGCAGCTCGTACAGGTAGCGCTTGCCCACGCGTGACGACAGCCCGCTCCAGGCGCCGGCCAGGCCGGTCCGGCCCTGGTCGAAGCGGGCGCGCTTGAGCGTCTCGAGGGCGGTGGCGAAGCGTTCGCCCAGTGTCTTGAGTTCGGCATCGGCGGGGTCGTTGGAGGCGACCTTGGCCGGCGCGACGAGCTGCTCGACCACGCGGTCGTTGGTCTGGCGCGCACGCCAGAACTGCCAGGCCCGGCGCAGCGCCACCAGCAGCACGATGGCGCCGATGAGCACCACGCGCGAGGGGGTCGACTCCAGGGGCCGCACGCTGCCGATCGCCACCAGCGGGCCGACGATCCAGATGACGATGGCCAGCGCCAGCAAGCCGAGCGCGAGCAGCACCCAGGGGTTGAACAGGATGCCGAGGATCTTCTTCATGAGCCGGCTCCGGGCTGGCTGGTGGCGGCCGCGCCGGGGGCTGCGGCGCGGGAGACGAACAAGGTGATCTCGACCCGGCGGTTGAGCGCGCGATTGGCCGGGGTGTCGTTGGCCGCGATGGCTTCACCGTCGGCACGGCCCTCGGCCTTCAGACGCTCGGCCGGCACGCCGTCGCGCTGGAGGATGTCGCGCACGGTGCGTGCGCGTTCCTCCGACAGGTGCCAGTTGGAAGGGAATCGGGCGGTGTGGATGCGGACGTTGTCGGTGTGGCCGGTGACGAGCACCGCCCCCTGCACGCTCGCCAGCGCATCGGCGATGCGTTTCATCAGGGCCTCGCGCTCCGGCGTGAGCGTGGCGCTGGCCGGGGCGAAAAGACCATCGCCCCGCACGGTGACGACGCTGCGGTCCACCTCGTCGCGCACGGCCACGAGGCCCGCCTTGATCTCGCTGGCGAGGAACTGGGCCAGGCGGGGTGCGGGGGCTGGAATCTTGACGGGTGGGGTGGGTGGTGCGAGCCGGAGTTCCTGGATGCGGGCGAACACCGGGTCGGAGGCATCGCTGAGCCGCGCCGAAAGGAACCAGTAAAGGCCGAGCAGCACCAGGGCCACGACGGCACCCGTCACCCACAGCGGCAACCAGGTGAGCAGGGTGCGACGCGGGGGCTTCTCGCCGTGCCAGTTCTGAGCGAGGGCCGGTGCGAAGCCGCCCCGCTCCTTGCGGATGATCTGCGCCAGGCGCTCGCGGACGGCCTCGAGCTGCGCCCTGCCCCCTTCCAGCACCCGGTAGCGCCCCTCGAACCCGAGGCACAGCGCGGCGTAGATCAGTTCGAGGAGATCGCGATTGGCAGCCGGGTTCTCCGCCAGCTTGGCCATCAGCTGGAAGACCTTCTCGCCACCGCCCGTCTCGTTGTGGAACATGGCGAGCAGGCTGTGCCGTCCCCATTGCCCCGAGGCGCCCCAGGGCATGCCGGCGGCCACCTCGTCGAGCAAGGTGCAGAGCACATAGCGCGCGGCCAGCACCCGCTCGGGCGCGACGTTGCGCGCGCGCGCCTGGGCCTCGAACTCGCGCAGCCCCTGGGCGATGGACTCCCGCAGCGCGCTCGGATCCGCCAGGCGGGTGGTGGAGCGGATCTGCGGCACGAGCGCCAGCAACGGGTTGGCCAGCGCGACCAGCGGATTGAGCCCCGTCTCGGGCAGTCCGATGTCGTGCGCGACGTCGGGGCCGCCCGCCGCGGTGGTGCGTGCAGCGGGGGTGCCGGCGGCCGCGCCGCGGCCGCCCGGCGTGGGCATGATGAAGGTCCGGCCGTTGTCCAGCGCGGCAAACGGGTCGTCCGGGGAGGTCGTGCTCATCGGGGGCTTTCAGGTCGGCTCGCCCGCTCGAACGGGCCCGCCAGCGGAATCATTGGCGGATGGCCCACAGCTCCAGCGCCAGCCCGGGGAAGTCGCCCGAGATGTGCAGGGCCATGCTGCCGTTCTGCTCGATCGCCTTCCACAGTTCGTCGGACCGGTCGAGCTCGAAATAGAAGTAGCCGGCATGGAACGGCAGCTGGCGCGGCGCCACCGGCAGCGACCGCAAGCCGATGCCGGGCAGCTGCAGGTTGACGAGGTCGCGGATCTTGTCGACGGGACCGAGCTTCGTCTGGGCCGGGAAGCGCTGGCGGAGCTGTTCGCCCGGGACCTGCGCATTGACGGCCAGCACGAAGGTGCCGCGCCGCACGAGTTCGAGGTCGCTGACGACCGCCGTCCGCACGCCGTACTTGCGGTCCACGAGTTCGATCTGCAAGGCGTTCTGCTCGAGCACCGAAGTGAGCATGCGGCGCAGCTCGTCGAAGACGGGCGCGAAGGTGCCGCGCAGGTCGTCGTGGCGGTAGGGCGGGAACTCGGGCGGGCGCCGCGTCGGGCTGGCCAGCGTCGCCAGGTCGCCGCACAGGCGCAGGCAGTCCCGGTGCAGTTCGCGCGGGTGGGCGTTGGGCGTGGCGGCATGCTGGCTGAAGATCGGCTCGTTGCGGTTGAGCGTCTGCAGCATCAGGAAGTCGGCCAGCTCGGACACGCCGCTGCTCAGCTGCCCCATGCGCCCGGCCAGCGCCTGAGCCCGTTGCAGCATCAGGCCGTGCAGCAGCGAGCTGCTGGCCGAGAGCTGGGCAGTGGCGTCCAGGCTGACCTGGGGTGCGATGAAGCTGCGGTCGAGGGTGACGTGGCCGTCGCTGCGCCGCTCCGTCACGACGGCAATGCCCAGCAGCGCATGGGCGTCGTTCACCTCACGGGCGCGCACGAGCCGCGCGCGAAGGCGACCGGTCTGGATGGTCACCGGCTCGCCGGCGGCGTCGGTGTTGTCACGGACCTCTTCCTCCGCGGCCTCGAAGCGGGTCATGTCGGCGCCCTGCCCCGTGCCGAAGTCCACCTCGTCCAGGCCCTCGCGCTGCAAGGGGATGGCCAGGTAGATCACCTCACCCTTGACGTCGGACGGCAGGTCGAGCGGGGGCGGCAGCGCATCGAGCAGCGGCATGGAGAACGGCGTGCCGTCGGGCAGCAGGCCACTGGCGCGGGCGAGGCCGATCTTGCCCAGCGCCAGCAGGCCTTCGTCGAGCGCCAGCTCGGCAAAGCCCCAGGCGAAGGGCGACAGGCTGCGGGCCCGCGCATCGACCAGGCGCTCGAGGTAGCGGGTTTCCTGCTGGAAATGATGGGGCTGCAGGAACATCCCCGAAGACCAGACGACCTTGGCACGCCAGCTCATGTTGATGCAATGTCCGGGAAGGTGGGTGACGACAAGAGGTGGCGGCGAGCGCGGGCCTCACTCATCGCGAGTGATCGTGACGTTGACGTCGTCGATGCGGATCTTCATCGTGTTCTGCTTGTTGGCAACGACCGGTGCGGACACACGCCAGCGAGCCCGATCGAGGTCGCGGAAGCCGGCGACCACACCGATGAACTTGGCGTCGGGCGACAGCGTCTTGTTGATGGCCTTCACGTCGTTGGGACGCAGCACGAACTCCTCGCGGGACAGCAGCTCGGGCCCGAGCGCGGCCTGGTCCTTCTCGAACAGCGTGACGAAGTCGGTGGACTCGAAGAGGGCCGTGGCCTTCAGTTCGTACACCCGCACGATGACCGGGGAGGGGCGCTTGCGATGGTCGGGGTTGACGGCCGGGCCCACGATGGCGGTGGACACGAGCGTGGTCTTGGCCGGCGGCAGGATGGCAGGCGCGGAGGCGCAACCCGCCAGCAGGGCCGCGGCACCGGCTGCGAGGACCCCGGCCACGCGCAGGCGGGCAGGACGGGACGGAGCGGGGTGGAGAAGGTGCATGGGTGGTTCCGGGGCCGGGACGGCGAGGCACGGGCCCGCCGAAGAACGGGCGCGATCGAGCCGAAAGAAGAATACCGGCGGGGCCTGGAGCGAAGGCGTGACTTAGGTAATGGGTTCACCGCGGGCACCACGCGGGGCTTCGGAGCCGGTCCCGGGGCCGCCATTTGCCACGGCGCAGAAGCCCCGCCGCCGGCCATCCGGGCCGGCCGCGCTACCATCGGACTCGCTCGCCTGGATCCCACTGGATGGACAGCCTCGACCTCAACGCGTTGACCCTCGCCCGCGACTGGCACCGAGCCGGCCACGCGGTCTGGCTCGTGACCGTCCTTGAAACATGGGGCTCCGCGCCCCGCCCGCCCGGCGCCCTGCTGGTGCTGCGCGACGACGGCGTGGTGGCGGGCTCCGTCTCCGGCGGCTGCATCGAGGACGACCTGATCGCCCGCGTTCGCGATGGCGAACGGGTCGACCGCCCCACCCTCTTCACCTACGGCATCTCCAAGGACGAGGCCGCCCGCTTCGGCCTGCCCTGCGGCGGCAACCTGCGGCTGCTGCTCGAACCGCTCGGCCGCACCGACTGGATTGACGGTGTGCTCGAACGGGTGGGTCGGCATGAGCTCGTCGCACGCTGCCTGGACCTGCCGAGCGGCCGCGTCTGGCTCGAAGCTGCCGTGCGCGGTGAGCGCTTCGCCTTCGATGGCAGCCTGCTGCGCGGCATCTTCGGACCGCGCTGGCGGCTGCTCATCGTGGGCGCCGGCCCCTTGTCCCAGGTGCTGGCGCGCATGGCGCTGGCGCTCGACTTCGAGGTCATCTGCTGCGACCCCCGCGACGCCTACCACGAGGCCTGGAACGTCCCCGGTTCCACCTTCACCCGCGAGATGCCGGACGACGTGGCACTGGCCCTCGAGATCGACCCCCACTGCGCCGTGGCCGCCCTCACCCACGACCCCAAGCTCGACGACCTGGTGCTGCTGGAAGCCCTCAAGTCGCCGGCCTTCTACGTGGGCGCCCTCGGCTCGCGCCGCCACACCGCCCAGCGCAAGGAGCGGCTCGCCCAGTTCGATCTGAGCCGGGACGAGATCAACCGCCTGCACGGCCCGATCGGGCTCCACCTCGGCGGCAATTCGCCCGCCGAGATCGCGGTGTCGATCCTGGCGGAGATGATTGCCGTGCGCCACGGGGTGCCGCTGGCCCAGAAGAAGTCGGTCGGTGCGGGGAGCGCGGCATGATCCCGTGGCTGCACGGTTCGCGCGACCGCTTGCCGGACCCGAGTCTGGCCCTGCCCCACGACTCGGAAGCACCCGGCCTGCTCGCGGCGGGCGGCGAGCTCACTCCGCAGCGGCTGGCCGAGGCCTATGGCAAGGGCGTGTTCCCCTGGTACGGCGCCGACCAGCCGGTGTTGTGGTGGTCGCCCGACCCGCGCATGGTGATGTTCGTCGACGAGTTCCGCCTGACGCGATCCCTGCGCAAGACGGTGCGCCGGTTCGCGCGCACCCCCGACTGCGAAGTGCGCATCGACGGCGACTTCCGCGCGGTGATCACGGCCTGCGCCCAGGCGCCCCGCGAAGGCCAGAGCGGCACCTGGATCGTGCCGGAGATGATCGACGCCTACTGCCGCTGGCATGCCCTCGGGGCGACCCACAGCGTGGAGACCTGGATGAACGGCGAACTGGTGGGGGGCCTGTACCTGGTGAACATCGGCCGCATGGTGTTCGGCGAATCCATGTTCGCCCGCCGCACCGATGCGTCCAAGATCGCGTTCGCCGCGCTGGTGTGCTTCTGCCGGGCGCAGGGGGTCTCCCTGATCGACTGCCAGCAGCGCACCGGCCACCTGGCCTCGCTCGGAGGCAGGGAAATCCCGAGAAGCGAGTTCGAGCGGGCCTTGTCGGTACGCAACAGCGCGCGACCGATCGACGATTGGTCCTATGATGCGGCGATGTGGGACCTGTTGGATCGTCCCACCGACCCGACCGACCAGGACCCCGGCCCGTGACGCACCCGAAGGAGCTTCCGCTGTCGTCGTTGCAGTTCTATGCAACGGCACCCTACCCGTGCAGCTACCTGCCCGACCGGATGGCCCGCTCGCAGGTCGCGACGCCCAGTCACCTCATCCACGCCGACGCCTACTCCGGCCTCGTCTCGAACGGCTTCCGGCGCAGCGGCATGTTCACCTACCGGCCGTTCTGCGATGGCTGCAAGGCCTGCGTCCCCCTGCGCGTGCCGGTGGCCGGCTTCACGCCGACCCGCAGCCAGCGCCGCGCCTGGAAGGCCCACAGCCACCTCAAGGCGCGCGTGCTGCGCCTGTGCTTCGTGCCCGAGCACTACGAGCTCTACCTCCGCTACCAGGCCGGACGCCACAGCGGCGGCGGCATGGACAACGACAGCGTCGACCAGTACACCCAGTTCCTGCTGCAGAGTCGCGTCAACTCCCGCCTGGTGGAGTTCCGGGAGCCGGTGCCCGACGGTGCGGGGATCGGGGCGCTCAAGATGGTCTCCATCCTCGACATCCTGAACGACGGCCTGTCGGCGGTCTACACCTTCTACGCGCCCGAACCGCATACCAGCTACGGCACCTACAACGTGCTCTGGCAGATCGAGCAGACCCGCCTGCTCGGGCTGCAGCACACCTACCTCGGCTACTGGATCCGCGAGAGCCAGAAGATGGCTTACAAGGCGCAGTTCAATCCCCACGAACTGCTGGTGGATGGCAGCTGGGTGCCCGCGCCGCAGCCTCAGGCCGGCTGAATCCCCAGTCGGGCGAGCACTTCGTCGGCCAGCGCCAGGCAGGAGGTGAGTCCGGGCGACTCGATGCCGAAGAGGTTGACCCAGCCAGACACGCCGTTCTCCGCCGGCCCCTGAACCAGGAAGTCGGGCGCAGGCGCATCGGGCCCGTGGATCTTCGGGCGCACGCCGCTGTAGGCCGGCACCAGCGCGCCATCGGGCAGCCCCGGCCAGTAGCGCCGCACGTCGGCATAGAACGCCTCCGCCCGGGCCGGGTCCACCCGGTAGTCGATCGGCGCTGCCGGGTCGTCGGGCAGCCACTCGACATCCGGCCCGAATCGCGCCTGCCCGGCCTGGTCCAGCGTGAGGTGCACCCCCAGCCAGGCGTCCTGCGGCAGCGGGTACACGAGGCGGGTGAACGGTGCACGCCCCGACAACGCGTAGTAGTTGCCCTTGCTGCGCCAGGCCTTGGGAACCAGCGCGGCCGGGAACCCTTCCGTGCCGGCCGCCAGCGCCACCGCACCCAGGGCCGCCGCGTTGACCACGTGGCGAGCGCTGAGGGTCATGGGTTCGGCGCCACCCACCCGCAGCAGGTGTCCGCCCGCACCGCAACGCGCGGACAGCACCGGCGACGCGAGCGCCACGGCGCCGCCGGCGCGTTCGAGGTCGCCCTGCAGGGCGAGCATCAGGCCGTGGCTGTCGACGATGCCGGTGGAGGGCGACCACATCGCGGCGACGCAGTCGAGCTCGGGCTCCATGGCGAGCGCCTCGGCGCGGGTCAGGCGCTGCACGTCGGTGACCCCATTGGCGTGGGCCTGGGCGAACAGGCGATCAAGGCCCGGCAACTGGCGCTCGTCGGTCGCGACGACCAGCTTGCCGCAGCGCCGGTGGGCCACGCCGTGGCTGGCGCACAGGGCGTAGAGCTGGTCGCGCCCCGCGACGCAGAGCCGCGCCTTGAGCGAGCCCTGCGGGTAATACAGCCCGGCGTGGATGACCTCGCTATTGCGCGAGCTGACACCGGTGCCGATGGCCGTCTCGGACTCCAGCACCAGGGTGTCGAGGCCACTGCGGGCCAGTGCCCGCGCCACGGCCAGGCCCACCACCCCGGCGCCCACCACCACCGCATCCACATCCGTCATCGTCACTGCCTCGAACGGCGCCCGAGGTGGCGCCCGCTCGCAAGCATAGCGGGCCGAGGCCAGTCTCCCCGCGGCCGCACGGCGAATCCGGGTCGTCGCGCCGGCCCCGCATGAATCGGGTGGACAATGCAGGGCTTGGACCCGTTTTTCCGACTCCGACGCCCCTGCGTCCCCGGGGCCGGCCTGCCGCTCGCGGCGGGCCGGGCGACACAACTCGAAGACCTTTCATGAGTACCCTCCCGAGCCTGGTTTCGTGCTGGCTTCCCACCGAACTGGGCGAATTCCAGCTCCACGGCGTGACCGATCCGGTGACCGGCCGCGAGCATGCGGCCCTGACGATGGGCGACATCGCCAGCGGCTCGCCCGTGCTGACCCGCCTGCACTCCGAGTGCCTCACCGGCGACACGCTCTTCAGCCTCAAGTGCGACTGCGGCCCGCAGTTGCGCGGTGCCATCGAGGCGATCGCCAAGGAAGGCCGGGGCGTGCTTGTTTACCTGCGACAGGAAGGCCGCGGCATCGGGCTCGTGAACAAGATCCGGGCGTATGCGCTGCAACAGGCGGGCGCCGACACCGTCGACGCGAACCGGTTGCTGGGCCTGCCCGACGACTCCCGCGACTACCAGATCGCCCACGACATGCTCGTCGCGCTGGGCGTGAGCAGCGTGCGCCTGATGACCAACAACCCCGCAAAGGTCGATGCGCTGCGCCGCTTCGGCACCACGGTGGAGGAGCGGGTGGAGCTCAATGTCGGCGGCAACCCGCACAACGCCGGCTACCTGGACACCAAGGCGCGGCGCATGGGGCACCTCATCAGCACCCCCATGAACCTGCACGGCTTGTTCAACAAGGAACAGTCGTGACCTTCGCCTCGCGCGCCGCCGCTTCGCCCTGAAGCACCTCGGCGCGCCGACCGAGCGACTGCGAGACCCACCACCAGCCGGCCGCGAGCACGGCCGACAGCCAGGCGATCTGAACGGACGTGATCTCCAGCGCCCGCAAGCCGGCGAAGCCCCAGGCGGACGCCGTGTCGCCCGTGCGGTGGACCAGGGTGTCGATGACGTTCTTGGCCTTGTACTTCTGCTCGGGCGGCAGCACGTTGAAGAGGGTCTCGCGGGCCGGCTTGGTCAGCGCGTATTCGCCCGCACGCCGCACGATCCCGAAGGCCACCAGCACGCCAAGCGCCGGCCAGCTCCCCGCCAGCACGATGAAGCCGGCGATGGACACGACGGGCAGCAATCCGAGCACGAAACGCACGCCCAGGCGGGTGATGAGTCCCTTGAAGGCGAGCAGCTGCAGCAGCAAGGCCAGCACGTTCACCGCCAGGTCGACCTGGGCCAGCAACTGCGTGCGCTCGCCGCTGTCGCTGATGGCCTTGGGAATGAGCTCCGCCCCGAGGAAGTAGAGGAAGGTCGACAGCACCGTGTAGCCGAGCAGGAACACGCACAGGCTGAGCAGGTAGGGGGAGCGCAGCACGTCGACCAGCCCGCCCACGACCGAACCCTTGAGCCCCTGCTGCTCGCCGCTGTCCGCGCCCTGCCCTGTCGCACCCGTGCGCCGAGCCCACGCCCGCAACCGCAGGATCGCGACGATGGACACGCACAGGAAGCCCGCGGACACCAGCAACAGCGGACGCGCGCCGAGTGGCCGCACGAGGCTCGCGGTGAGCAGCGGACCGGCCAGTGCGCCCAAGGTGCCGCCGGCCGAGATGAAGCCGTACAGCCGCTTCGCCTGCCCCGTGTCGAAGAGGTCGGCCATGAAGCTCCAGAAGACGGAGATCACGAACAGGTTGAAGACCGCTGCCCAGACGAAGAAGACCTGGGCCAGCACCGGCCGCTGCACCCCGCCCGCATCGAACGCGATGTGGAAGCCGACCAGGTTGAGCGCGAAGAAGGCATACAGCCAGGGCAGCAGTTGCCGCCTCGGGAACCGGCGGGTCAGCCAGCCGAAGGCGGGCACCAGCAACAGCATGGCGAGGAACACCCAGGTGAAGAGCTGCTGCAGCACGCCGGGCCCGAGCTGCAGGCCCATCTCGTCGCGGATGGGGCGCAGCACGTAGTAGCCGGCCAGCAAGGCGAAGAAGTAGACGAAGGACCAGACGACCGCGCCGAGTTCCTCGGCGGTGGCCCGGCTGGTGCGCAGCAGCAGGGACCTCATTCGAGGTTGTGCGCCGCGGCGTCGGCAGCGGCGTCGACGGCCGGGGCATCGTCGTCCGGCACCTCCTCCGTGGCGCCCTCCGCCTCGTCCAGCACGATGTACTCCACGTTGAGCGTCACGGCCTCGGCGTAGCGCAGCACGAAATAGTCGCCATCGACGGCGTAGAAACGCTCGCCGGCCGGCGGCGCCTCGCCGGCCGGCTTGTCCTTGCCGAGCGGGCGGCGCATCACCTGCGAGAGGATGAGCCGGTCGAGCTGGCCATCGGCATCGAGGTAGTAGTCCTCCAGCACGCCGGTGTAGAGGAAGGGATCACCCGACACGTTGACGATGGCACTGATGGCGATCAGGTCGGGGCATTCGTCCTCCGCGAAATCGGCACCGCTCAGCAGGTAGTACCACGGCGCGCCGGAAAAGCGGAGCAGCCCGCTGAGGGGCGAGCCCACCCGGTCCCAGCGGCGCCAGGTGATGAGCCGCCGCATGCCGAGCGGCCCGAGGTAGGCAAAGGCCAGCAGCGAACCGAAGTAGAAGGTCAACGCCGGCGTCTCCCGGGCCAGGGCCTGCAGCGCGGCCGTCTGGGTGCGCGGCTCGATGGAGAGCAGCGTCAGGGCGATCTCGGGCCGGAAGACATAGGGCGTGAGCCAGCCCATCAGGAGCACCCACAGCACGTGCAGGCCACCGGCCCAGACCACCGCCTCGGTGGCGACCTGCCCGAACGGTGAGTAGTCGACCGACAGGCGTTCGATGCGCTTGAGCCGCGAACGGGCGATGAAGCCCGGCAGCAGCAGGACGAACACGACCACGGCGGGCAGCGCAATGTTCATCGCGCGGCCGAACGCTCAGGCAGCCTTGGCGACCACCCTGGGCTGGACACGCAGTGTCTTGCCACCGGCCTGCTGCACCTCGATGAGCTCGGCCCGGACACCAGCCGCGTGACCGGCGGGACGGCCGGTGCGGGTGGCCAGGAAGCTGCGCAACTGGTCGCGCGCCTCGGGGTCGGCGAGGACGGCTTTGGCGCGTTTGCTTTGGAGGGCTTTCACGGATGTCACTATGCCACAGGCTCGACCACCCGGCATGCGCCTCGAAGAACGGCGTCACGGGAGCAAGGGCAGCATGAAAAAAGCCCGCAGTCCGTGAGGGCTGCGGGCTTCTCGACTGGTGGGTGGTACAGGGATTGAACCTGTGACCCCTGCCGTGTGAAGGCAGTGCTCTACCGCTGAGCTAACCACCCGAAACTCGGGCTGTGAAACGTGACGCTGGAGGGGGCGGGAGCCACCGAAGCGGTGCCTGTCGTTGCCGTCAGGCGCTGCGTTTCGCAGAGCCTCGCATTATGCCACAAGCAAATGCCATTTGGTCTTTCCGTTTGAAGATTTATCGAGATCCTTGAGCACACCCTGGTGGGCGTCGAGCTCCTCGGCGGTGGCCGTCAGCACCGGCAGGGTGAACTGGCTCAGGTCGATGGCGGCGACGACGATCTGGTCGTCCCCGCTGTCGGAGGCATCGATGACCAGGGAGTCCTGGCCGCGCGTCATGCGGATGTAGACCTCGGCCAGCAGGCCGGCGTCCAGCAAGGCGCCGTGCAAGGTGCGGTTGGTGTTGTCGACTTCCAGGCGCTTGCACAGCGCGTCGAGCGAGTTCGACTTGCCGGGGAACATCTCCCGCGCCATGGTCAGGCTGTCGGTGACGGCGCTCACCTGCTCCGGGAACTTCGGGCGCCCGAGGCGGCGAAGTTCCTCATTCAGGAAGCCGACGTCGAACGCGGCGTTGTGGATGATGATCTCGGCGTCCGCGAGGTACGACATGAGTTCGTCGGCCACGCTCGAGAACAGCGGCTTGTCGGCCAGGAACTCGTCGGTGAGGCCGTGGATCTTGACGGCGTCCTCGTGGCTCTTGCGCTCCGGGTTCAGGTAGAAATGCAGGTTGCGGCCGGTCAGCCGGCGGTTCACCATCTCCACGCAACCGATCTCGATGATGCGGTCGCCCGACTCCGGGCTCAGGCCGGTGGTTTCGGTGTCGAGGAAGATCTGCCTCATGCCGCCGCGCCCTCCGGCAGGCCCGCGCCGCGGCGCGTGGCCCAGGCCCACATGATGGCGCCGGCCGCGATCATCGGCAGGCTCAGCCACTGGCCCATGGTCAGGCCGAGCGACAGCAGGCCGAGGAAGTTGTCGGGCTCACGGAAGTACTCGGCGATGAAGCGGCAGACGCCATAGCCCACGAGGAACGCCCCGGACACCTGGCCGCGGTGGCGCGGCTTGCTGGCGTACCACCACAGCAGCACGAAGAGCAGCATGCCCTCGAGCAGGAACTGGTAGATCTGGGACGGATGGCGCGCCGCGCTGTCGAAGCGGGGGAACTGCATGGCCCAGGGCAGGCTCGGATCGGCGGTGCGGCCGACGAGTTCGCCATTGATGAAGTTGCCCACCCGGCCGGACGCGAGGCCCGTCGGCACGCACGGAGCGATCAGGTCCCAGACCTCCATCACCGGCCGCTTGCGCACCCAGGCGAAGACGGCCATCGCGACGATCACGCCGACGAGGCCGCCATGGAAGGACATGCCACCCTTCCATACCGCGAACACCTCGCCGAGGTGGCTGGCGTAGTAGCTCGCCTTGTAGAA
The DNA here is from genome assembly GCF_964253025.1 of Rhizobacter sp. LjRoot28. Taxonomy (NCBI): domain Bacteria; kingdom Pseudomonadati; phylum Pseudomonadota; class Betaproteobacteria; order Burkholderiales; family Sphaerotilaceae; genus Rhizobacter; species Rhizobacter sp. LjRoot28. The sequence goes on along the minus strand of NZ_CAXUQC020000001.1, from coordinate 1,450,491 downwards.
GATCACATAGCCGAGCCGTCCGCCGAGCACCACGCCGACCACGCCGTAGAACAGCAGGTCCTCGACGTCGCGGCGGGTCCAGCCCCGGCTGGCGAACTGCGGCCGGCGCACCCGGATGGAGGCGAGCCACAAAAACAGGCCGAAGGCGACGAGGTAGGTCAGGCCATACCAGTGGATGGCGACCGGACCGATCTTCACGGCGACAGGGTCGATGTAGGGATGAACGAGCATGGGCGTGAGTGAATCCGACGAGGGCGAACGATAACCCACCAGGCCGCGGCTCAGGGCCGCAGCCTCCCATTATCCCGGGCGACGGGTACGGCGTGCGCAGGGACTTCGGGCAGAGGATGAGACATGCGTGGCCGCACGGCCCGATACTGCAGCCATCGCGGTGCCCCGCCCCGCCCTCGCCTGCCCAGGAGCTCCCATGAGTGACATCAACCGCCGCTCGCGCCACATCACCGAAGGCGTGGCCCGCGCCCCCAACCGCTCGATGTACTACGGCCTCGGCTACGAGGAAGGCGACTTCCGCAAGCCGATGATCGGCGTGGCCAACGGCCACTCCACGATCACGCCGTGCAACGCCGGCCTTCAGCGCCTGGCCGATGCCGCCGTGGCCGGCATCGAGGAGGCGGGCGGCAACGCCCAGATCTTCGGCACGCCCACCATCAGCGACGGCATGGCGATGGGCACCGAAGGCATGAAGTACAGCCTCGTCTCGCGCGAGGTCATCGCCGACTGCATCGAGACCTGCGTGGGCGGCCAGTGGATGGACGGCGTGCTCGTGGTCGGCGGCTGCGACAAGAACATGCCCGGCGGCATGATGGGCATGCTGCGCGCCAACGTGCCGTCCATCTACGTCTACGGCGGCACCATCCTGCCGGGCCACTACAAGGGCCAGGACCTGAACATCGTCAGCGTGTTCGAGGCCGTGGGGCAGTTCACCGCCGGCCAGATGACCGAAGAGGACTTCTGTCAGATCGAGCGCCGCGCGATCCCCGGCAACGGCTCCTGCGGCGGCATGTACACGGCCAACACGATGAGCTCGGCCTTCGAGGCCCTGGGCATGTCCCTCCCCCGCTCCAGCACCATGGCCAACCCGCACGAGGAGACCGTCGCGCATGCCAGGCAGGCCGCCCGGGTGCTGGTCGAGGCGGTGCGTCGTGACCTGAAACCGCGCGACATCGTCACGCGGCAGTCCATCGAGAACGCCGTGGCCGTCATCATGGCCACCGGCGGCTCCACCAACGCGGTGCTGCACTTTCTCGCCATCGCGCATGCGGCCGGGGTGGAGTGGACCCTGGACGACTTCGAGCGCGTGCGCCGCAAGGTGCCGGTGCTGTGCAACCTGAAGCCGTCGGGCGAGTACCTGGCCGTGGACCTGCACCGGGCGGGCGGCATCCCGCAGGTGATGAAGGTCCTGCTCGAGGCCGGTCTGCTGCACGGCGACTGCCTCACCGTCACGGGCCAGACGGTGGCGGAAAGCCTGGCCCATGTGGCGCCGGTCCCCGATGCCGCGCAGCAGGTCATCCGGCCCATCGACCGTCCGATCTATGCCGAGGGTCACCTGGCCATCCTCAAGGGCAACCTCTCGCCCGACGGCTGCGTGGCGAAGATCACCGGCCTGAAGAACCCGGTGATCACCGGGCCGGCGCGGGTGTTCGACGACGAGCAGTCGGCCCTGGCTGCCATCATGGACCGGCGCATCCAGGCGGGCGACGTGATGGTGCTTCGCTACCTGGGTCCCCAGGGCGGCCCGGGCATGCCGGAGATGCTCGCGCCCACCGGCGCCCTCATCGGCCAGGGGCTGGGCGAGTCGGTGGGGCTCATCACGGACGGACGATTCTCCGGCGGCACCTGGGGCATGGTCGTGGGTCACGTGACGCCGGAAGCCTACGCCGGTGGCGTGATCGCGCTGGTGCAGGAGGGCGACACCATCACCATCGATGCCCATACGCTCACCTTGCAGCTGCACGTGAGCGATGCGGACCTTGCCACGCGACGTGCGCAGTGGCGCGCGCCTGCTCCGCGCTACACCCGCGGGGTGCTCGCGAAGTTCGCGCGCAACGCGTCGAGTGCCAGCACGGGCGCCGTTCTGGATCGCTTCGAAGACAGGGGCGCATGAGGGTTTCCACGCCAATCCGGTATCCACCTGCTACAGAGCGTACCCATCGGTGAACGCACGCGCCTTTTCCCCCTGAATGAGGGGAGTCCTCCGTGATATTCATCACTACGATGACTCATCCGGCTTCGATCAAGTCGGCGCTCAACTCAGGGAAATTACATGCGTTCATCGATCCTCGCCCTCGCCGTCGTGGCGAGCTGCCTCTCGCCCTTGGCTCACGCCAGCGCCGACTACTCGGCCCGCTTCGAGCTGACCGAGCAACGCCTGCCGACGCTGCTCACCGGCACCGGCATGGATGGCCCGGACTCCATCGCAGGCCAATGGACGAGCCCGAACCGCACTGACGCTGTCGTCGAAACGCGCGCCACCGCTGGCGGCCCCCTGAACCACAGCGACAACATGCACGCCGCCGGCGGCCCTCCCCTGCAGATGGGCGAAACCCGCGCCCAGGTCTATGGCGCCGTGAGCCCGGCCACCGGCACGGCCGCCGTGCATTACACCAATCTGGGCGCCAACCTGCAGATGCCCACCAGCGACGCCACCGGCTTCGCCCGCGCCACCTGGACGCGCGACTTCTCGCTCGACGCGCACTCGTCGTTCACCTTCTCCGGCCTCGCGTCCATCGGCATCTCCGGTGACGCAAGCCCGCTCGACGCCAGCACCGTCTTCAACATCGATACGGTGCAGTCGTTCGCCTCGCTGACGCTGGCCGATGCCGCCGACCGCGTGCGCACCAGCATCAGCGCCAGCATCTCGAGCCTGTTCACCGGCAGCCTGAGCGACATCTTCGCGTACAGCATCGGCCCGAACGGCCTGCTGTCGCTCACCATCAGCAACCACGGCGACTCCGCCCTCACCGGCACGCTGGGCGCCGGCAGCTACGTCAACGTGGCAGCGACCACCGTCGCCGCTCCGGTGCCGGAACCGGCCGCCATGCTGTCGATGCTCGTCGGCGTCGGCTTCGTGGGCGCCGCCGCCCGCAAGCGCCTGCGTGCCAAGGCGAAGGCGCTGGCTGCCTGACCGCTTCCACGCGCCGTGGCGCGGTTCGACAAAGGCGACCTTCGGGTCGCCTTTTTTCATGGCGCGCGCCGAAGGCTCTTCAGCCATCACCGCCTTCGCGGGCCGAGGCACTACCGTGCTGCCGTCTGCGTGATCGGTTGGCTGACGCACGCACCAATCGCTCCGGTGTGCCGCACCAAGCCGCCTTGGCATCGAAACCGTCGAAAGACCCAATGAATGCACTGACCCTCTATGAACGGGCGATAAGGGATCGCTATGCCCGCTTGCCCGCAGCGGTGCAGCACTTCCACCGGCTCCAGGGACGCGTGGTGCTGCACGGGTCGGTCGAGACGTTCGCTCCGACGTCTTCGCTCGGGCGATGTCTCGCGCGGTTCCTCGGGACGCCGAGGCAGGACACGGCCGGACCCATTCGGTTCGAACTCGACGCGAGCCCCGACCACGAGTCGTGGACGCGGCGCTTCCCGTCGCAGCGCATGACATCGCACATGCGTTGGGTGCAGGGTCGGATCGAGGAACGCCTGGGCGCGGCCCGGCTCACGTTCGAGTTGTCGGCCGAGGATGGTGCGCTGGCGATGAAGCTCATCCGCCTGCGCTTCTTCGGGGTCCGCTGCCCGCGGTGGTTGATGCCCCATGTCGTTGCACAGGAGCGGGGCGAGGGCGACTCGCTGCACTTTCGCGTTTCGGCGTCGCTGCCTCTGGCCGGCGTCGTGGCCAGCTACCACGGTCACCTGGTGCTCCAGCGAAGCGTGGTCCCCTGATCGTGGTGTTCGAGGCGCACAGCCCCGATGCGGCCGTAGCCGCGAGGTGTCTCGCCTGAGGCCACCGGCGTCCGTGCGGGGCGCCACGGGGCGTCAACCAAGTGAATCAATCGAGGCGCGGTTCGGCCGATCGCAGGCGCGAACCGGGAGAACGCGGGCGGCGTCAGCGGCGCTTGCCGCGGCGGCCGCGCTCGTCCATGCCCAGCTTGGCCAGGTTCTCCTGGCGGCGCTTCGCCTGGCGGGCGTCCATCTTGTCCATCTCACGGCGCTTGGTGTAGCCGGTGGCATCCGCCCAGGCCCACCACACCACGGCGGCGGCGAAGGGCGACAGGATCCCCCACCAGGACCATTCCGCCACGACCCCGAACTCCGCCACCTTCATCACGAGCAGCAGCACACCGATCACGACGAAATACATCGATCCCACCTCCGGAAATAGTGCCCGGTTCGGACCAGGACGGTCCCCGGGTCGGGTCAACCCCGACGCATAGAATGCGTTGAGTGAACAGTGTTGGAACTGTAATTCACCTGGATCGCACCAACACGGAAGGAAATCATGAAGTCATCTGTTTCGATCGCGCTTGCCGTGGCAGCCTTTGCGGGCCTGTCCATCAGTGCACCGGCCCGCGCCAGCGCCGACCTGGCCCAGAAGAAGAACTGCATGAGCTGCCACACGGTGCAGAAGAAGGTGGTGGGCCCGGCCTTCAAGGACGTCGCGGCCAAGTACGCCGGCCAGAAGGACGCCACCGAGCGTCTCACACAGAAGGTGCTCAAGGGCGGCTCGGGCGCCTGGGGCCCGGTCTTCATGCCGGCCATGAAGGATGCCAACCCGCCCGTGAGCGAAGCGGAAGCCCGCCAGCTCGTGCAGTGGGTGATGCAGCAGAAGTAAACCGTGCACCGGGCGGCGCTTGCCGCCCTGCCACCGCCTGCCCGGGACCGCCGCGGGCAACCCCCGCCGTCCTGCGGCCGGGCTCGACCCGACCCGACGCCCGCGCCACGCGGTCGCTCCGCAACGGCCCAGGCAAGCCACCGGTGTGCGCAGGCGCACCTGCAACACCGGTGGACTCGAACACCGGAGGTCAGTAGGCCTGCCCCAGTTGGTCAAGGATGGCCGGGTTCTCCAGCGTGCTGGTGTCCTGCGTCACCGCCTCACCCTTGGCGACCGAGCGCAGCAGGCGTCGCATGATCTTGCCCGAGCGGGTCTTGGGCAGGTTGTCGCCGAAGCGGATGTCGCGCGGCTTGGCGATCGGGCCGATCTCCTTGCCCACCCAGTCACGCAGTTCCTTGGCGATGGCCTTGGCCTCGTCGCCCGTGGGGCGCGGCCGCTTGAGCACCACGAACGCACAGATGGCCTCGCCCGTCGTGTCGTCGGGACGGCCCACCACCGCCGCCTCGGCCACCAGGTCGGTGTGCGAAACAAGCGCCGACTCGATTTCCATCGTGCCCATCCGGTGCCCCGACACGTTCAGCACGTCGTCGATGCGCCCGGTGATGGTGAAGTAGCCCGTCTTGGCGTCCCGGATGGCGCCGTCGCCCGCCAGGTAGTACTGGCCCTTGAAGTCTTCGGGGTAGTAGCTCTTCTTGAAGCGCTCAGGGTCCCCGTAGATCGTGCGGATCATCGAGGGCCAGGGCTTCTTGATGACGAGGATGCCGCCCTGCCCCCATGGCACTTCCTTGCCGGTCTCGTCGACGACGGCGGCCTGGATGCCCGGGAACGGCAAGGTGCAGGAACCCGGCACCAGTGGCGTGGCGCCCGGCAGCGGGGTGATCACGTGGCCACCGGTCTCGGTCTGCCAGAAGGTGTCGACGATGGGGCAGCGGCCGCCACCGATGTGCTGGTGGTACCAGTCCCAGGCGGCCGGGTTGATCGGCTCGCCGACCGACCCCAGGATGCGCAGGCTGCTCAGGTCATAACGCTTGGGGTGCACGGCTTCGTTGGCCTCGGCCGCCTTGATGAGCGAGCGGATGGCGGTCGGCGCGGTGTAGAAGACCGTGACCTTGTGGTCCTGGATCATCTTCCAGAAGCGTCCGGCGTCCGGGTAGGTCGGCACGCCCTCGAACACCACCTGGGTGGCGCCGAGGGCCAGCGGTCCGTAGGCGATGTAGGTGTGACCGGTGACCCAGCCAATGTCGGCGGTGCACCAGAACACGTCCTTGTCGTGCAGGTCGAAGGTCCACTTGGTGGACAGGGCCGCATGCAGCAGGTAGCCGCCGCTCGAGTGCTGCACGCCCTTCGGCTTGCCGGTGGAGCCCGAGGTGTACAGCAGGAACAGCGGGTGTTCGGCCCCCACCCATTCCGGCTCCGCGGTCTCGGGCTGGCTGGCCGTGAGCTCGTGCAACCAGGCGTCGCGGCCGTCATTCCAGGCGATGTTGCCGCCGGTGCGGCGGTACACGATGACCTTGCGGACCGTCTCGCAACCGCCGAGCCCGATGGCTTCGTCGACGATCGCCTTGAGCGGCAGCGACTTGCCCCCACGCTGCTGTTCGTCGGCGGTGAGCACCATCACGGCGCCGGCGTCCTGGATGCGGTCGCGCAGGCTCTGCGCGGAGAAGCCGCCGAACACGACCGAGTGCGTGGCGCCGATGCGGGCGCAGGCCTGCATGGCGACGATGCCCTCGACGGACATCGGCATGTAGATGACGACCCGGTCGCCGCGGCGCACGCCTTCGGCGCGCAGCGCATTCGCGAGGCGAGCCGTGCGGGCCAGCAGGTCGCGGTAGGTGTGGCGCGTGACCTTGCCGTCGTCGGTCTCGAAGATGATGGCGACCTTGTCGCCGAGGCCCGCTTCGACCTGGCGGTCCAGGCAGTTGTACGAGACGTTGAGCGAGCCGTCGTCGAACCACTTGAAGAACGGGGCGTTGCTGGTGTCCAGCGTCTTGGTGAACGGCGTCTTCCAGGTGACGAACTCGCGCGCGAGGCGGGCCCAGTAGCCTTCGTAGTCGGCATCGGCTTCGGCGACGAGCTTTTCGTACGCGGCCATGCCGGAGACGTGCGCCCCCTTCACGACGGACTCAGGGGCGGGATGGATCGTTGCAGGGGCTTCGCTCATCGGAATTCTCCTCGTCGGTTGTTCTCACCGACAGGCACAGTAAGGCGGGGCTCTTACGATGCGCTTACTTCGGGGCCCCATGCTTTCCTGGGTCATTGCGCATGCGCAATGGGAAAGCTGTCATCCCGCGGCCACTACAATTTCGCTTTGCCCACGCAAACGAATCGATCCCTGATGGCCCAGCTTCCCGACCCTGTCTCCGGCAAACTTCGTCCGCTGCCGAACCTGATCTTTGCCAGCCGGTGGCTCCAGCTGCCGCTGTACATCGGGTTGATCCTCGCGCAAGGCGTCTATGTCTTCCACTTCCTCCAGGAACTGCTCCACCTCATCGAGGCGGTGTTCGGCAGCAAGGCGGCCCTCGAAGCCCTGATCTCGAGCATCGGCTACCAGCTGCCGACGATCAAGGATGCCGCCGGCCAGGTGATCGGCGTGGAAGCGCCCAAGCTGAACGAAACGGTGATCATGCTGGTCGTGCTGGCCCTGATCGACGTGGTGATGATCTCCAACCTGCTCATCATGGTGATCGTCGGCGGTTACGAGACCTTTGTGTCACGCATGAACCTCGACGGACATCCGGACCAACCCGAGTGGTTGAGCCATGTCAATGCCTCGGTACTGAAGGTCAAGCTCGCCACGGCCATCATCGGCATCAGCTCCATCCACCTGCTCAAGACCTTCATCAGCGCCGGAAACTACGCCGAGAAGGTGCTGATGTGGCAGACGCTGATCCACCTCGCCTTCCTGCTGTCGGCGCTGGCCATTGCCTGGACGGACCGGATCCTCACCTCCACCCACGCAACCGCGAACAACGGCCACTGAGGCGTCCCACCGCCCGGCCGCAACGGCCGGGCACCCCGTGCCGAGCGAGTGCCCTCGCGTGCAATGCGGCACCGCTTACGTGTTTGCCGCGCCGGGAGGCCCGGGCGGACGGGTGATAATTGCGGATCATCTGCCAACCGTCCTGAGCCATGACGACCACGATCCGCCACGCCGACCTCGTCCAGAGCGTCGCCGCAGCCCTGCAGTACATCAGCTACTACCACCCCGCCGACTACATCACGCACCTGGCTCGCGCCTATGAGCTCGAGCAGAGCCCGGCGGCGAAGGACGCGATCGCGCAGATCCTGACCAACTCGAAGATGTGCGCCGAAGGTCGCCGGCCCATCTGCCAGGACACCGGCATCGTCAACGTGTTCCTGAAGATCGGCATGGACGTGCGCTTTGCCGACTTCCCCGGCAGCATCGAAGACGCCGTCAACGAAGGCGTTCGCCGCGGCTACCTCGACCCGGAAAACAAGCTGCGCGCCAGCATCGTGGCCGACCCGCACTTCGAGCGCAAGAACACCCAGGACAACACCCCCGCGGTGGTGCACATGAGCGTCGTGCCGGGCAACACGGTGGACGTGCAGATCGCCGCCAAGGGCGGCGGCAGCGAGAACAAGAGCAAGTTCGTCATGATGAACCCGAGCGACAGCCTGGTCGACTGGGTGCTCAAGACGGTGCCCACCATGGGCGCCGGCTGGTGCCCGCCGGGCATGCTGGGCATCGGCATCGGCGGCACGGCCGAGAAGGCGATGCTGCTTGCGAAGGAATCGCTGATGCAGGACATCGACATGTACGAGCTCAAGGCCCGCGGCCCGCAGAACAAGGTCGAGGAACTGCGCATCGAGCTGTGCGACAAGATCAACGCGCTGGGCATCGGCGCGCAGGGCCTGGGCGGCCTCACGACCGTGCTCGACGTCAAGATCGCCACCTACCCGACGCACGCGGCCAGCAAGCCGGTCGCGATGATCCCGAACTGCGCGGCCACGCGCCATGCGCACTTCGTGCTCGACGGCTCCGGCCCCGCCTACCTCGAGCCGCCGAGCCTCGACCTGTGGCCGGACGTCAAGTGGGCGCCCGACTACAACAAGAGCAAGCGGGTCGACCTCGACACGCTCACCCGCGAGCAGGTGGCCAGCTGGAAGCCGGGCGACACCCTGCTCCTGAGCGGCAAGATGCTCACCGGGCGCGACGCCGCGCACAAGCGCATCCAGGACATGCTCGCCCAGGGCGAGAAGCTCCCCGTCGACTTCACCAACCGCGTCATCTACTACGTCGGCCCGGTCGACCCGGTGCGCGACGAGGTGGTCGGCCCGGCCGGCCCCACCACCGCCACGCGGATGGACAAGTTCACCGAGATGATGCTCGACAAGACGGGCCTCATCGGCATGATCGGCAAGGCCGAGCGCGGCCCGGCCGGCATCGAAGCCATCAAGAAGCACAAGAGTGCCTACCTGATGGCGGTGGGCGGTGCGGCCTACCTGGTCTCGAAAGCCATCCAGCAGGCCAAGGTGGTGGGCTTTGCGGACCTGGGCATGGAAGCCATCTACGAGTTCCAGATCACCGACATGCCGGTGACCGTGGCGGTCGACTCCGAAGGCACGTCGGTGCATGAGACCGGTCCGAAGCTCTGGAAGGCGCGCATCGAGCAGAACGCGCTGGCCTGAGGCCGGTCGGCGCGTCCGGGAGCCGTGCCACGGGCCGCTCCCGGTCCCCCACCCCGCCTCGTCCGGGGCCCGTCAGGCGCCGCCGCCGACCTCACGTCACCGTTGAAACCGCCACCGGATCGGCGGCCTGGCGGATGTCGATGTGCACATGCATCGACTCGGCGCCGCCCCCTTCGCGTACGCCGCGGATGGGCGCGCAGGCTGCATAGTCCGGGCCCACGGCGAGCCGCACATGCCGTTCGTCCATCAGGCAGGCATGCGTGACGTCGACGCTGAGCCAGCGGTGACGCGCTGGGTCCACACAGACGTCGACCCACGCATGACTGGCCAGGTGCTGCGCGCCCGGCGCATGAAAATATCCGCTCACATAGCGCGCCGCCACGCCGTGGCTGCGGCAGACGCTGATGAAGACATGCGCATGGTCCTGGCAGACGCCGGCGCCCTGCGCCAGCGCTTCCTCGGCGGTGGTGTGCACGCCGGTCGTGCGGGGCTGATAGGGAATGCACTCGACGATGGCCCGCGCGAGGCCGAGCGCCCCGTTCGCCTCGAGTCCGGCCCCGCCCGCGCGGAAGAACGCCTCGCCCAGGCGGTGCAGGCGTTCGTCAGGGGCGGTGAGCGGTGTGTGCCGAAGGTACACCGCCACCGGCGTGACCGCGTCCACGAGCAGCGGATGTGCGTGCGTCTCCACCGTTCCGCTGGCCCGCACCTCTCCCCCGCTCGGCCGGCCCGTCATGCTGCAGGTGTGCGCGAGGTTGCCGTAGGCGTCGCGCGCGGCGAACAGGGTGCCGGGCGCGGTCACGGCCCAGTCGTGCACGGTCTGGTGGGCGCTGCTCTGAGGGGTCAGGCAATACGACTGCAGCGCGTACTGGAGCGGTGCGCTGTAGTCGTAGTGGGTGACGTGCTCGATGTGAAGCTTCATGCCGGGTCGTTCAGGCCGCCATGGGCACGAGGAAATCCCGACTGATGCCGACGCCGAGCGTGCCCACCCGGTCGAGGAACTGGGTGAGGAAGGCGTGCAGGCCGGTCGAGAGGATCTCGTCGATGCGACCGAACTTCAGGTCGGCCTGCAAGCGCCCTGCCAGGCGCAGCGTGTCGCCCGACTGCTCGTTCGCCACGTGCTTCAGGTTCGACACCACCTCGTCCATGCAGGCCGCCAGAGACCGCGGCATGTCCGACCGGAGGATGAGCAGCTCGGCCACCTTCTCGGGCCGGATCACGTTGCTGTAGGCCTTGCGGTAGACCTCGAACCCGGAGACGGACCGCAGGATGGCCGACCAGTGATAGAAGTCGTACTCCTGGTCCTTGCCGCTGGCCGCGGCGCCGAGACCGGCCGTGCCGAAGAACTCGCTCTCCACCGCATGGAACTTCACGTCCAGCATGCGGGCCGTGTTGTCGGCGCGCTCGAGGAAGCTGCCCATGCGCAGGAAGTGGAAGGCCTCGTCCTGCAGCATCGTGCCCACGGTCACGCCGCGTGACAGGTGCGATCGGAACTTCACCCATTCGAAGCTCTCGCCGGGGTCCTTCTGGAAGGCGCCGTCACGCAGCATGCGCTGGAACTCGAGCCAGGTCTGATTCTGTGTTTCCCAGACTTCGGTCGTGAGCGCGCCCCGCACCGCACGCGCGTTCTCGCGGGCCGCCATCAGGCAACTCGAGATGCTGGACGGATTGCGAGCGTCGCCGACCATGTAGTCCATGATCTTGCGGTCCGTCACGGCGCCGTAGCGGGCGGTGTAGTCCTCGGTCAGCTCGGAGATGCTCAGCAGGCCCTTCCAGCCGTTCTCGGCGGCAGCGGCCGATTGCGGCAACAGCGACGTCTGGTAGTTGACGTCGAGCATGCGGGCGGTGTTCTCGGCCCGCTCCATGTAGCGGGCCATCCAGTACAAGTGATCGGCGGTTCTCGACAGCATGTTCAGGCCTCCAGCACCCAGGTGTCCTTGGTTCCGCCACCCTGCGACGAGTTGACGACGAGCGATCCCTCCTTCAGCGCCACGCGGGTCAGCCCGCCCGGCACCATCTGCACCGTCTTGCCGCTCAGCACGAAAGGCCGAAGGTCGATGTGGCGCGGGGCCATGCCGTTGTCGACGAAGGTCGGGCAGGTCGAGAGCGCGAGCGTCGGCTGGGCGATGTAGCCGGCGGCATTGGCCACGAGGACCTTGCGGAATTCCGCGAGTTCGTCACGCGTGGCGGCCGGGCCGACCAGCATGCCGTAGCCACCGGCACCGTGCACCTCCTTGACGACCAGCTCGTCGAGGTGGTCGAGCACGTAGCGCAAGTCGTCTTCCTCACGGCACTGGTACGTGGGCACGTTGCGCAGAATGGGTTTCTCGCCGAGGTAGAACTCGATCATCTTCGGCACGTAGGGGTAGATGGACTTGTCGTCGGCGATGCCGGTGCCGATGGCGTTCGACAGGGTCACGTTGCCGGCGCGGTAGACGCTCAGCAAACCCGGGCAACCCAGGGTGCTGTCGGGGCGAAACGCCAGCGGATCGAGGAAATCGTCGTCGATGCGGCGGTAGATCACGTCGACCCGGCGCGGGCCGCGGGTGGTGCGCATGTAGACGAAGTTGTCACGCACGAAGAGGTCCTGGCCCTCGACGAGTTCGACGCCCATCTGCTGCGCCAGGAAGGCGTGCTCGAAATAGGCGCTGTTGTGCATGCCGGGCGTCAGCACGACCACGGTCGGTTCGTTGACGGCCGATGGCGCGACGCCACGCAGCGTGTCGAGCAGCAGGTCCGGATAGTGCGCCACCGGGGCGACGCGGTGCTGGCTGAAGAGCTCGGGGAAGAGCCGCATCATCATCTTGCGGTTCTCGAGCATGTAGCTCACGCCGCTCGGCACGCGCAGGTTGTCTTCGAGCACGTAGTAGGTGCCGCTGCCGTCCGCTTCGGCGGCCCGCACGATGTCGATGCCGCTGATGTGGGAGTAGACGCGGCCCGGAACGTCCACGCCCATCATCTCGGGCCGGAACTGCGCGTTGCGGAACACCTGCTCGCCAGGCACGATGCCGGCGCGAATGATGTCCTGCGCGTGGTAGACGTCGTGGATGAAGCGATTGAGCGCTGTCACCCGCTGGATCAGGCCGCGTTCGATCTCGGCCCATTCGTGGGCGGGGATCACCCGGGGAATCAGGTCGAAGGGAATGAGGCGCTCGGTGCCGCTGTTGTCTTCGTCCTTGCTGCCGTAGACGGCGAAGGTGATGCCGACGCGGCGGAAGATCATCTCGGCTTCCTCGCGGCGCGAGCGCATCACGTCGCCAGGCTGCTGCGCCAGCCAGCGATCGTAGGTGCGGTACTGCTCGCGCACCGCCTGCGGCCCCGCATGCATCTCGTCAAAGCTCATCGGCATTCGCAATCTCTCCTCGAGGACACAGTTAGCAATATGCAGGCCACTCGCACACCGGCGTGGTGCGTGAAACCGACGTCGCGCGCACCGCCGGTTGGCATGGGCGCCCGAACGGGCGCTGCGGTGCATTGTCTCGCGGGCCTGCAGGTTCCTGTGTACCACCCTTGTGCGCACGGCGCCCCGGGCGCGTGCAGTATCGTCGTGCCGGGCGTTTGACGGCCGCAGGGTCAGGCGCTCGCCCTCGCCTCCGGAGCATGGATGGCACGCGTTGCCGCGGGCGCCCGCCCTGCACAGCGACGGGCGCCCGGCCCCGTGCCACGCGCCCGGCAGCGAAGCCTCAACCGGCCGATGGCGGGCGCGTAGGCGCGCCGCGCAGGCCGGAACCGTCGTCGAATGCAGAGTCGAAGAAGCGGGAGTGCGGGATGGTGGTCAGGGTGTTCTGGTGCCACCAGCGCGCGGCCTGGGCACGGCGCCGCTCGCGTTCGAGGGTCTCGCGGCTCATGGCGCGCTGACGCGCCGACGACCGCAGCCACAACCACAACAGCACCCCCAGGCCGGCAGCCAGACCCACGCCCAGCGCAGGGAGGAGTCGAACAAATCCGGTTGGGCTCATGGGGAGATTCTCGCCGATCCCGCCGAGCCCTGCGACGGCGCGTGGTGCCAATAACGGCGCACTGCGGGCCGGTGGCATTGCCCCTGCGCGGGCGGCGCCGGGCCGCGCCATTGCCAGGCACCGCAAGCCGGACTGTCCATCACCCGGACGCCCCGCTCCGCATAGCGAGCCAGCACCTCCGGGGCCGGGTGTCCGAATCGGTTGCGGTAGCCGGCCTGCACGATGGCCACCGACGGGCGCACGGCATCGAGGAAGGCCGAGGTGGAAGACGTGCGACTGCCGTGATGAGGCACCAGCAGCACGTCGCTGGCCAGGGGCACGGCTGCGGCGACGAGGCGCGCCTCCTGCGCCCGCTCGATGTCGCCGGCGAGCAGGAGGCTGCCCTGCGCCGCACTGACCCGCAACACGCAGGATTTGGCGTTCGGCTTGATGGGCCGGGCCAGCTCCCGCGCTGGCGGGTGCAACACCTCGAAGCTCACACCATCCCATTCCCACGCCTGCCCCCATTCGCAGGCGTCATCCATCCCGGCCCGACCGAGCAGTGCGTGGCCGGGCTCGAGGGATGACAACAGGGCGTCGACCGGCATGGCGTCGAAGAGTGCCTCCGCACCTCCGACGTGATCGATGTCGCGGTGGCTCAGCATCAGCTGGTGGATGCGCCGCTCGCCCCGGGCGCGCAGCAGCGGGACGAGCACCCGTTCGCCAGCATTGGCGAACGGCGAGTACTGAGGGCCCGCGTCATAGACCAGCAGGTGGCGGTGAGTTCGCACCAGCACGGCGGTGCCCTGCCCCACATCCACGGCAAGCACCTCGAAGGCTCCCGACGCAGGGCGCTCCACCGGCGGCACGCACAGCGGCAGCACGAGCGGTGCGGCCAGCCACCTCAGGCGCCAGGGCAGTGGCGCCACCACGAGGGCTGCGCCCGCCAGCGCGGCCCACTGCGCCCAGGCCGGCGCGACCGCGACGCTCCACACCGCCCACGGGGCCTGGGCGAGCACGGCCAAGGCGGCCGTGCCGTGACTGGTGACCCACGCCCCCAGCGTCCACAGCGGTGCCCATGCCACGCCCAGCAAGGCCAGCGGCGTGATGACCAGCGTGACCAGCGGGATGGCCAGCAGGTTGGCCGCGAAACCGACCAGTGAGACCTGCTGGAAGAACACCAGGGTCAGCGGAGTGAGCCCGACCGTCGCCACGAGCTGGGAGCGAAGCGCCGTTCGCAACCAGCCCGACGCGCCGGCAGGCGGGCTGTCCGCGGTCAGCTGCGGTGAGCCCGACAGCATCAGCAGGCCCACCGCCACGAAGGACAGCCAGAACCCCGGCTGGAGCAGCGCCCAAGGGTCGAGCAGCGCCACGACCGATGCGGCCAGCAGCAGCACCTGCGGCCAGGGCCAGTGCCGTCCGGAGCAACGCAGCACGGTGACCACCAGCAGCATCCACACGGTGCGCTGCGCCGGCACGCCCCACCCGGAAAACACAGCGTACGCGACAGCGGCGGCCGCACCGCCCAGCCAGCCGGCTGTTGGCGCCGGCAGGTACAGGCTCGCGCGGGCGTGGTGCGCCCAGGCCCGGCGCAGCGCCGCCCCGGCCAGCCAGGCGAACATGGTGACGTGCAGGCCGCTGATGCTGACGAGGTGCGCCACGCCTGCGTCGCGGAACACCTGCCAGTCGGCCCGGGCGATGGCCGACTGGTCTCCGACGGACAGCGCCGCCAGCACGCCCGCCGGGCCGGGCTCGGGCACGGTGCGGTGGATGGCATCGCGCACCTGCTGGCGCAGGCGTTCGACCGGACGGTCTCCCCGGTCATCGAGGCGCACCGCAGTTGCCGTCCGGCGGCCGGCCTGGACCGACCCGGTGGCACGGACGCCTTGCTCGAACAGGTGCAGTTCATGGTCGAAGCCCCAGGGGTTGCTGTTGCCGTGGGGGTGCCTGAGGCGCACGGGAAGTCGCCACCGTTCGCCGGCGCGAAACACCTCGCCGTCGGGTGACTGCGGGACAGGTGCTGCAGGGCTTGCCCCGTGTGCGCCGGCGCCCGCCTGCTGGTACCGCGCGAGCAGCACGCGACGGGGAATGGTCACCGGCTGGCCGTCGTGAAGCGCCCGCTCGACGTCGAAGATGAACCGCACGCCGGTGGGAGTGGCCTGCGGCAGGGTTGCCACGACGCCCTCGATGAGGAGGTCTTCGCCTTCCAGCGCACCGGGCACGGCCTCGGCCAGCCGCCACTCGGCCTGCAGCGTGGCGCATGAAAACCCGAGCAGGCCCAGCCCGACCGCCAGTCGCCATGCCCGCCACGCACCATGAGGCCTGAGCAGCAGCGCCATCGCCGCAAGGGCGAGGACGGCGACCTGCCATCGCGCCGCCAGCGACTGGCTCTGGAGCTGGACCGCGATGCCCCCCAGCCACCCGAGCGCTGCCGCCGCCAGGCGCACGCCGACCCCTGGGTCCACAAGTTCCCTCCTCCCGGTTCACCCGCCCGGTGGGCCCGGAGTGTAGGATTTGCGCTTCGCCCCATTCCCTCCAGAATCATGTCCGTATACGACCGCCTCAACTCCCTCGGCATCAGCCTGCCGCCCGTCGCGGTACCGGTCGCGGCCTATGTGCCGTTCGTGCGCACCGGCAACCTCGTGTTCCTGTCGGGCCACATCGCCAAGCGCGACGGCAAACCCTGGGTGGGCCAGCTCGGCGGTGACCTGAGCACTGCCGAAGGACGTGACGCCGCGCGCGCGGTCGCCATCGACCTGCTGGGCACCCTGCATGCCGCAGTGGGCAGCCTGGACCGCATCACCCGCATCGTGAAGGTGATGAGCCTCGTGAACTGCACCCCTTCGTTCACCGAGCAGCACCTGGTGACGAACGGCTGCTCCGACCTGCTTGCCGAGGTCTTCGGTGACAAGGGTGCCCATGCCCGCAGCGCTTTCGGCGTCGCGCAGATTCCAATGGGCGCGTGCGTGGAGATCGACCTCGTGGCCGAGGTGGCCTGACCGTGAGCGCACCCGCACCCCGCACGGGGCGTCACACCACCCTCCTGCTGTGGGCGATGGCCGGCGCCTGCCTGCTGGCGCTTGGCCTGGCGCTGCTGGCCCAGTACGTGTTCGACATGCCGCCGTGTCCCTGGTGCGTGCTGCAGCGGCTCATCTTCGTGGTCATCGCCGTCGTGAGCGTCGTGGCCGCGCTCGTGACGTCGCGCACGCCGCGCGTCGGGCTCGCCTCGCTGGCCGGCCTGTTGTCGGTCTCGGGCATCGCCTCGGCCGTCTACCAGCACAACGTCGCCGCGCAGACGAATTCCTGCAATCTCACGTTCGCCGACAAGGTCGTCGGTGCCTTCCAGCTGGACTCCCTGCTCCCCTCCGTCTTCAGCGCCACGGCCAGCTGCGCCGAGGCATCGGTGTCGGTCTTCGGCGTGCCGTTCGCCTATTGGAGCCTCGCCATGTACGTGCTGCTCGGTGTGACAGCCGTTGCGGTGGTGGGTCGGTCCCGGCGCAATTGAGGGGCATTGATCGCCCGGCGTTGACCGGCCGGGCGCGCTGCGCTAACTTGCGCGCAGTCGGTGCCGTCGGCGCCGCCAACCGGCAGAGGAGCCAGCATGTGGCATTGGAATTCCCTCTGGGTGCCGCCTCGCGGAGACAAGCCCGCGGCTGACGATGCGCAGCGCCCGCCCACCGCGTGGTCCAGCGAACACGCGATGGCCATGCAGTCCCACGCGTGGGACAGCCTGCTCAGCGCAAGCCGGGCCTGGTGGACCTTCTGGCTCGCGGCCCTGCCGCTGCCGCAACACCCCGGCGAGGTGGAAGCCCCCGAGCAGCCCGACACGACACCCGCCTCGGGCCTCAACGGTGCCGCGCGCGTGCAGGCCGGCGAGGATGCGGACGAAGCGGCCGAGCAGGCCGACGAGGACGAATCAGCACCGGATGACGACGCCGCCGACGAGGAAGACGAGCCGGAGGCCATGGCGGCGGCAGCCCCTGCACCGCGACGGGCGCGCAGCGCCGCGCCTGCTGCGGCCAAGCGGTCAGGCCGCGCCACCGCCGCGTCGCGCAAGCGCTGAGGCGGCCTCAGTGCGGCTTGCGCGGCCGCTTGCTGAACGACTTCGGGGTGTAGACGTTGCCTTCCCATTCGCCGGCCGACTTGGCCCGGCGAATGGCCTCGGCCGCGCCCCGCGCGGCCCGAATGCGGTGCACCAGCATGATGGGCGAGCGCGCCACGGTCCGGACGGCGTCGTCGAAGCGCATGCGCGCACGCACGCCCAGCCCCAGACGCACCAGCATCACCACGCACACGGCCAACACGATCCCTGCCAACAACTTCTCGACCACGATCCTGCTCCTCGGCGTCTTGCGACGACAGTTGATCTTACACAGCCGCTTCGGCCTGCGCAGCTTTCCTGCACCGGACGACGGGCCGAGCACCGCGCGCGGGTCGCGAGCCACTCGATTGCGGCACACTGAGGCGCGCTCCGCCCGCCGCGGTGCCTCCATTCCATGCCGCCCTCACCTGCCCCGCTGCCCATCCGCCAGGTGACCCTGGTACTCAAGAACCCGGTTGCCTTCGCCTGGCGCGTGCTGCGGGCATTCCGCGCCAACCAGGGACTGCTGCTGGCGGGTGCCGTGGCCTACTACGCCCTGCTGTCCATCGTGCCCCTGCTCATCCTGGCGGTGATTGCGCTGTCGCACCTCATCGAGCAATCGGAGTTGCTGGAAACCCTCACGCGCTACCTGGCATGGATCGTTCCCGGCCAGTCGGAGGCCATCGTCGGCGAACTGGCGAGTTTTCTCACCCACCGAGACCTCATGGGCTGGGTGCTGCTGGTCACGATGCTCTTCTTCAGCTCCCTGGCCTTCACCGTGCTGGAGAACGCGATGTCGGTCATCTTCCACCACCGGGTGGCGATCCGGCGGCGGCACTTCCTCGTCTCGGCCGTGCTGCCGTACTGCTACATCCTCAGCCTGGGCGTCGGGTTGCTGCTGGTGACGCTGGTGGCGGGCGCCTTCCAGGTGCTGGGCAGCGAAAGCCTGTGGTTCCTGGGCAGGGAATGGTCACTGGGGGGTGTCTCCGGGGTGCTGCTCTACCTGCTGGGGTTCGCGGGCGAGGTGGCGGTGCTGACCTCGATCTACCTCGTCATGCCGGTGGGCCGGTTGCGACTCAGCCATGCCCTGGCGGGCGGCCTGACGGCCGCCGTACTGTGGGAAATCACCCGCCACGCGCTGCTCTGGTACTTCTCGACGCTGTCGCAGGTCAACCTCGTCTATGGATCGCTCACGACGGCGATCGTGGTGTTGCTCACCCTGGAGTTCGGCGCCGGACTGCTGCTCCTCGGCGCCCAGGTGATTTCCGAGTTCGAGCGACTCGGCGAAGCGGGAAGCGGCGGGCCGCCGGTCGGCTGGCGCACCGGTTGAAGCCCCTCGCGCAGCGACCACAGTCGATACCGCCGTCGTCCTACAGCCCCGTGCCGTTCGTGGCGGCATAAAGGGAGGACGGCGCCCGGGACGCGGCGCCCCATCCTGATGGAGCCCGACATGACACTCACCGCGAGCGACAACATCACCGACGGCCAACTCGTCTACCTGCCGCCGGAGGCAGGCGACATCGACAAGCCGCGCTTCGACCCGAACCCCGACTGGCTCTCCACGGCCGAACCGACGTTGCAGAAGGCAGCCATGTGGCGGTGGTTCTCCACCCACTACGAAGACCCCGAACTCACCACGCCGCACGACGAATCCGGCGCCTACCTTTTCATGGACGGCGGCCCTTACCTGGCGGACCAGGTGATTCCGGAGCGCTTCGAAGGGCTGGTGCCCGACGACGTGATCCAGGAGATGGTGCGCTCGGTCCAGGCCGAGGTCGGCAACGAATGGGCGGCCAAGCCGCTGGACCGGTTCGGCGGCTGACCGCCCCGGCGAAGCGCCGCCGCCGGGCCCGCGCCACGTCATCTCGCTGAACCGGACGGAAGCGGATCCGCACACGGCGGACTCAGCTGCCAGGCAGCTGTTTTGCTTTTATTTGCATGACGGGTAAACTGCGGATACCCGTGGCACGCATACCGCCCGTCATGAAACAGATCCTCTCCCTGCCCGAGCAGTTCGGTCCCGTGCTGCGGGCGGCACGCAAGGCGTCCGGTCTTTCGCAGGCTGCCCTCGGGCAGCGCATTGGCTTGAGCCAGAGCCGGTTGTCCGCGCTGGAGCAAGACCCGCGTTCGCTGAGCCTCGAACAGCTGCTCGGCCTCGTCTCCGCCCTGGGACTCGAACTCCAGGTGCAGTCCCGTGTCTCCCCAGGTATGCCGGCCGGCGCACCGCCGGAGTGGTGACGGATGGGCCGCCGCTCCCACGCTCGTGCACTGTCCGTCTGGACGAATGGCGAGCGCGTCGGGACCTGGGTAATGCCGACGCGGGGCGATACCGAATTCACCTACGACCGCGCGTGGATGGACTCGCCCCAGGGCCGGCCTCTCTCCCTCTCCCTGCCCTACACCGGCTCGCTGGCCCTGCGCGGGGAACGGGTCCGGAACTTCTTCGACAACCTCCTCCCGGACAGCGAAGCCATCCGGCGGCGCGTCGCGACCCGTTTCCGCACGGAAGGGATGGATCCGTTCGACCTCCTGCGTGCCGTCGGGCGTGACTGCGTGGGCGCCGTCCAGCTGCTGGATGACGACGAAACGCCGGGAGACATCCGGCGCGTGACCGGCACCGCGATGTCAGAGGACGACATCGAGCGAATGCTGGAGCAGACCACCCGCGCGGGTCCGCTCGAAGGCGCGGACGCGCCGGATGAGTTGCGCATCTCCCTTGCCGGCGCCCAGGAGAAGACCGCCTTGCTGTGGCATGACGGCCAATGGCTGCGGCCCGAGGGCGCCACGCCGACCACCCACATCCTCAAGCTGCCCCTGGGCCTCGTCGGCCACAGGCGAGCCGACTTCAGCACGTCAGTGGAGAACGAGTGGCTGTGCATGAACCTGCTGGGCGAGTTCGACCTGCCGGTGCCCGCGACCGCCTTGCTGCGGTTCGGCAGGCAGAAAGTGCTGGCCGTCGAGCGATTCGATCGACAGCGCCATTCATCGGGTGGGTGGTGGTTGCGACTGCCGCAGGAAGACTTCTGCCAGGCGCGCGGCGTTCCGTCGCATCTCAAGTACGAGGCGGATGGCGGACCGGGGCTCGCGGCGCTCGGCGGTGTCATTGGCGGCTCGGTGCAGGCCGAACGCGACGCGCACACGCTGCTGGCCAGCCAGGTGCTGTTCTGGATGATGGCCGCCCCCGACGGCCATGCGAAGAACTTCAGCATCCGCCTGCTGCCGCAGGGGCGGTATGCGCTGACGCCGCTCTACGACGTGATGTCGATCTGGCCGGTGGAAGGGACAGGGCCCAACCAGTTCGCCTGGCACAAGGCCAAGCTGGCCATGGCCCTGCTCGGCCGGCACCGGCACTACCTGATGAAGGACGTCCAGCGTCGGCACTTCAGCAGCACCGCGGCACGCTGCTTTCCGCAGGTGAATGCCGAGGGTGTCATCGGTCAGATTCTCGAGCGCACGCCTGTGGCCATCGATCGTCTGGCGGCTCGCCTGCCCCGCGGCTTTCCGGAGCAGGTGGCGAGCAGCATCTTCGATGGGGTGCGGCGCTCGGCGGCACTGCTCGAGGACATGCCGCACGGCTGAAGCAGGCGCCGCCTCGGCGGATCAGGCGTCCAGCGGCTCGGCGAGACAGCGCGACACCACGGGCGGCCCGTCGCCGACGTGCAGTGCCAGGCGCTGCTCCCGCAGGGCCACGTCGTGGGCCGTCACGCGGTCGAAGCGCCGCAGGTGCTCCACCCACGACTCGTCGATCATGTACTCGATGTAGCGGCCGGGTACCGTCGGGTCACTGAACAGCTCACAGGACAAGGCCCCTTGCCGCAGGCGGCTGCGCCGCGTCGCGCGCATGACCTCCCTGAACTCGGGCGCCCGCACCGGGTCGATGCGGTATTCGATGGTCGTGAGCACCGGGCCGGCACCCGGTTCGACGGTCATCACGGGCGGCTTCCAGGCGGCCAGCAGCGTCATGTCTTCCTCGACGCCCTCGGGCACCGGCTTGAAGCGGCGCACTGCGGTCATTGCCGCCACGCCGACGACGGCCGACGCGCACAGGCTGACCCGCAGGCTGGTGAACGATGCCAGTTGCCCCCACAGGGCCGCGCCGAAGGCGCTGCCGCCCATCAGGCTCATCTGGTAGATGGACATGCCGCGCGCCCGGACCCAGTTCGGCAGTGCCAACTGGGCCGAGACCACGAGCGTGTTGGCCACCGAGATGACCGCCATGCCCGCCACCACCATGGCCGGCGCGGCGACATAGACGTTGGGCGCGAAGGCGACGACCGCCGTGGCCACGGCCTGCACCAGCGTGCCGACCCGCACCAGGCGGTCGCCGTCGAGGTGCTGGCGCACCCTCGGCATGTTGGCCGCGGCCACGACGGCGCCGCAGCCCATGGAGGCCAGCAGCAAGGTGAAGGTGCCGGCGTCGCCGCCCGGGAGGCTGCGTGCGATCAAGGGCAGCAGCGACGTGAGGCCCACCGCCTGCACGAAGAAGACGGCAATGCGCAGCAGCAGCCCGTGCATGCGCGAGGACTGACGCACGTGCTGCACCCCGACGCGGATGGCTCCCCAGAACCGTTCGCCCGGCAGCGCGCTCACCCGCGGCTCGGACTTCCAGCGCATGATCACGAAACCGGCCGCCACCGAGAGGGCCGCGTTCAAGGCGAACACGTAGGCGCTTCCGGCCGTCGCGATCAATGCCCCGGCCAGGATGGGCCCGAAGATGCGCGAGGCGTTCATGGCGAGGCCGTTCAGGGCCAGCGCCGCGGGCAACTGGGCGCGGGGGATCAGCTCGGGAATGATGGCCGCGAACACCGGCCATCGCATGGCGAGGCCGATGCCGTTGGCGAAGGTCAGCGCGAGCAGCAGGCCCGGGCTGATGCCGTCGCTCACCGTCACGAAGTACAGCAAGGTGCCGACGGCCGCCACCCAGAACTGGGTGACGATGAAGTAGCGGCGCCGGTCGAGGATGTCGGCCAGCGCGCCGCTCGGCAGGCCAAGCAGGAACACCGGCAGGGTCGATGCCGACTGCACCAGGGCCACCATCACCGGGGAGGTGGTCAGCGAGGTCATCATCCACGCTGCCGCCACGTCGTTCATCCACATGCAGATGTTGGCCGTCAGCCAGACGCTCCACAGCATTCGGAACACGGGCTGCGACAGCGGCGCCCAGGGCGAGGCCAAGGCGGCGCGCGGGGCGGGTTCGGTGGGCGGGGTCTGAATGGTCGGCTCCGGGGCGAGCCGATCATCCTAGCGAACTTGGCCCGCCCCCGCCATCCGGGGTGTTAACGATCGCGGCGGCGCCGACCCGGCCGATCAGGTCGGCAGCACATCAGGTCGGCAGCACCCGCGTCGCCTTGATGCCGTCGACCGCCTTGCCCTTGCGCGCCCGCTTGCCGACGTGGCCGGCCAGCGCCGTCGGACCCAGCGACTCCTCCTTGGCCTTGCCGCCCCGGCCGGTGCCAAGCACCTTGAGTCCGTTGGCGCAGGTGGCCACCGAGACCAGCGGGTCCTTGGCATCCACGTCCATCAGGGTGAGACCGCGGCCGCCCTTGGGTTGGTGTTTGAGCTCAGACAGGGCGAACACCAGGAGCCGGCCGCCGAGGCTGAGGCAGGCGACCTGGCTGTGGCCGGCAGCCAGGGGCACCGGCGGCAGCACCTTCTCGCCGGCCTCGAGGCTGAGGAAGGACTTGCCGCCCTTCTGCCGGCTGGTCAGGTCGCCGACGTTGGCGAGCAGGCCGAAGCCGCCGGTGTTGGCCAGCAGCAGCATGGTGTCGTTGCTCGCCGCGAAGTAGTGCAGCGGCTGGGTGCCGGACTCGAGTTCGACCAGCGTGGTGATCGGCTGGCCGTCGCCCCGGCCGCCGGGCAGTCCGCCCACCGGCGTGGAGTAGACGCGCCCGTTGCTGCCGAAGACCAGCAGCGTGTCGACGCTGCGGCACGGGAACACACCATACAGGCCATCGCCCGCCTTGAAGCCGAGGCCGCCGACCTCGATCTCGTGGCCCTTGAGCGCCCTCACCCATCCCTTGAGGCTGACCACCACCGTGACCGGTTCATCGATGACCTTCACCTCGGCCACGGCGCGCTTGTCGGCCTGGATGAGGGTGCGGCGGTCGTCGCCGTGCTGCTTGGCATCGGCCTCGATTTCCTTGATGACCGTGCGCTTGAGGGAGCCGGGATTGTTGAGGATGTCTTCCAGGCGCGACTGCTCGGTGCGGAGATTGCTCAACTCCTGCTCGATCTTGATCGCCTCCAACCGCGCGAGCTGGCGCAACCGGATCTCGAGGATGTCCTCGGCCTGCCGTTCGCTGAGCTTGAAGCGTTCGATGAGCGCGGCCTTCGGCTCGTCGGCCTGGCGGATGATGCGGATCACCTCATCGATGTTGAGCAGCACCAGCTGCCGGCCTTCCAGCACGTGGATGCGCTCGAGCACCTTGTCGAGCCGGAACTGGCTGCGGCGTTGCACGGTCTCGGCGCGGAACACCACCCATTCGGTCAGCACCTGGCGCAGCGTCTTCTGCGTGGGCCGCCCGTCGGAGCCGATCATGGTGAGGTTGATCGGGGCCGAGTTCTCCAGGCTCGTGTGGGCGAGCAAGGTGGTGATGAGCTCGGCCTGTTCGATACGGCTCGTCTTCGGCTCGAACACGAGACGCACCGGCGCATCCTTGCTGGATTCGTCGCGCACGGTGTCGAGCACCGACAGCACCGTCACCTTGAGCTGGGTCTGCTCGGGCGAGAGCGTCTTCTTGCCGGCCTTGATCTTCGGGTTGGTGAGCTCCTCGATCTCCTCCAAGACCTTCTGGCTGCTCGTACCCGGGGGCAGCTCGGTGACGACCAGTTGCCACTGGCCCCGCGCGAGCTCCTCGATCTTCCAGCGCGCCCGCACCTTGAGGTTGCCGCGGCCGGTGGCATAGGCGGCGCGGATCTCTTCCGGGCTGCTGATGATCTGCCCGCCCCCCGCGTAGTCGGGGCCGAGGATGTGGCTGGCCAGTTCGTCGTCGCTCAGCCGGTCGTTGCGGATGATGGCGACGGCTGCCGCCGCCACCTCGCGCAGGTTGTGCGACGGGATCTCGGTCGCCAGGCCCACCGCGATGCCGCTCGCCCCGTTCAACAACACGAACGGCAGGCGGGCCGGCAGCTGGCGCGGTTCCTCGAACTCGCCGTCGTAGTTGGGGATGAAGTCGACAGTGCCTTCGTCGATCTCATCGAGCAGCAAGCGGGTGATGGGCGCCAGCCGCGCCTCGGTGTAGCGCATGGCCGCGGCGCCATCGCCGTCGCGCGAGCCGAAGTTGCCCTGGCCGTCGACCAGCGGGTAGCGCAGCGAGAAGTCCTGCGCCATGCGCACCATGGCGTCGTAGGCGGACTGGTCGCCGTGCGGGTGGTACTTGCCGAGCACGTCGCCGACCACGCGCGCGCTCTTCACCGCCTTGGGGCCGCCCGGGGTGGTGAAGGACAGGCCCATGCGCTGCATGGAATAGAGGATGCGGCGCTGCACCGGCTTCTGGCCGTCGCACACGTCCGGCAGCGCGCGGCCCTTGACGACGCTGAGGGCGTACTCGAGGTAGGCGCGCTCGGCATAGTGGGCCAGGGTGACGTTGTCACCGGTCTCGCTTCGGTCTTCGTTCATCGTGAGGCTTCTCAGGGATTCGGATGGACGCGCAGCGGCGTCCGTGGTGCGGGGGGCCGGGCCTGCAGCAGGGCCCAGTAGAGTTCGAGCACCTGGTGCACGTGGGCCCGTGTCTCGGGCAGGGGCGGCATCTTGCCGCCATGGCGGCGCACCGTGCCTTCGCCGGCATTCCAGGCCGCGAGTGCCACGTCGATGCCCTCGTGGCGGCGGATGAGCCGGGCGAGGAGGCGGGCGCCCGCGAGGATGTTCGTGCGCGGGTCCAGCAGGCGGTGGTGTGGCAACTCGGCCGACAAGGGCATGATCTGCATGAGGCCGACCGCCCCTCGGGGCGACACGGCGGCTGCATCGAAGGCCGACTCGACGGCGATCACCGCCTTGAGGAGTTCGATGTCGACGCCATGCACGCGGGCCGCTTCACGCAGCACCGGTTGCAGCGCCTTGACCTCCGGCGCGTACTCCAGCCAGGTGACCAGCGACGCCGCGGTGTCGGTCTTGCCGGGCACCCGCTGGGCGGCAGCGGGCGCCGCGTCGCCCAGCAGCAGGCGGTAGCGTGCATCCACCTGCGTGGCAGCGACATGCGCGACGCCCGCCCCGTCGACGAAGCCCCACACCTCGGCGCGGACCGCCGCGGGCAGCAGGCCCGCCAGGGCCACGAGGCAAGCCGACCACCGGATCATCGGGACGCCCACACCAGGGCCGCGGTGGCCATGAGCTGCAGGCCGCACACCAGGCCGAAGCCTTGCCACGACGGCAGGAACTGGTCGTGCATGCGCTGGATGGCCCAGTGGCGCAGGGCCGCCGGATTCACCCGGCCATCTTCCAGGAGTTGGTCGGCAGGAAGGCCGCTCTCGCCAAGCCGCTGCACCAAACGACTCACGTAGCGCACGGCGACGCGCCGCACGGGCCGCGGCATGGCAGGCTGCTCGTGCAGGTAGAGCCGGAACTGCTGCACCAGCCGGGTCGGCGACGCCATGGCGGCAGCGAAGGCCCCGGGACGACGGGCTTCCACCGTCTCGAAGAAGCGCCCGAGCGTGTGGTCGTAGAGCAAGCCGCCATGCGACCGGGTGAGCGACGCCAGGGCCCGTCCGACGCCGCGCTGGTGGCCGGCCAGCGCATAGAGCAACGGGAACACGAGCGCCGACAACAGCAGCACGAGGCTGCGGTGCACGGCGCCGCCACGGGTCGCCAGCAGAAAGAAGGCCGTCGCCGACGCGGCACTGAGCAGCACCCCGAACAGGATGCAGCGGGCGAGCTCCACCGTGTAGCGTGCGCCGGAGTGGATCAGCGGTCGGGTGACGGGGGCCTTGCTCATCGGCGGGCACGCTCAGACGTCGAGCTCCACGTCGTTGCCGTGCAGTTCCATCAGGTCGCGGCGGGCCTGCGCCTCGCCCTTGCCCATCAGCTTGGTGAGCGAGTCGACGGTGGCCGTGAAGTCGAGCGCGCCGAAGCCCACCTGCAGCAGGCGGCGGGTGTCGGGGTTGAGCGTGGTCTCCCAGAGCTGCTCGGCGTTCATCTCGCCGAGGCCCTTGAAGCGCCCGATGCTCCAGGCGTTCTCGCGCGCGCCTTCCTTGCGCAGCTTGTCCAGCGTGGCCGCGAGTTCGCCTTCGTCGAGCGCATAGATCTTGGCCGCCGGCTTCTTGCCCCGGGCCGGGGCATCGACGCGGAACAGCGGCGGCTTGGCGATGTAGAGGTGGCCGGTCTCCACGAGCTTCGGAAAATGCCGGAAGAACAGCGTCAGCAACAGCACCTGGATGTGAGAGCCGTCGACGTCGGCATCGCTCAGGATGCAGACCTTGCCGTAGCGCAGTCCGCTCATGTCGGGCGCGTCGTTGGGGCCGTGGGGATCGATGCCGATGGCCACCGAGATGTCGTGGATCTCGTTGTTGGCGAAGAGCCGGTCGCGCTCGACCTCCCAGGCGTTGAGCACCTTGCCCCGCAACGGCAGGATGGCCTGCGTTTCCTTGTTGCGGCCCATCTTGGCGCTGCCACCGGCCGAGTCACCCTCGACGAGGAAGAGCTCGTTGAGGTTCAGGTCGCGGCTTTCGCAATCGGTGAGCTTGCCGGGCAGCACCGCCACGCCCGACCCCTTGCGCTTCTCCACCTTCTGGCTGGCACGCTGGCGGGTCTGCGCCTGGCGAATGACGAGTTCGGCGAGCTTCTTGCCGAGGTCCACATGCTGGTTCAGCCACAGCTCCATCGCCGGCTTCACATAGGTGGACACCAGGCGAAGCGCGTCGCGGCTGTTGAGACGCTCCTTGATCTGGCCCTGGAACTGCGGGTCGAGGACCTTGGCGCTGAGCACGAAGCTCGCCCGGGAGAAGACGTCCTCGGGCATCAGTTTCACGCCCTTGGGCAGCAGGCTGTGCAGGTCGATGAAGCCCTTCACCGCGCCGAACAGGCCGTCCTTGAGCCCGGACTCGTGCGTGCCGCCGTTCACCGTCGGGATCAGGTTCACGTAGCTCTCGCGCATGGGCGAGCCGTCTTCGGTGAAAGCCACGCACCAGGCGGCGCCCTCGCCTTCGGCGAAGTTCTCGGTTTCGCCCTTGTCCGCGTAGTGCTCGCCCTCGAACAGCGGGATGACGGGGTCGGCCGTCAGCGTTTGCGACAGGTAGTCGCGCAGGCCGCCCTTGTAGAGCCAGGTGGTGACGTCGCCCGACTTCTCCACCGTGAGCGACACGCTCACGCCCGGCATCAGCACGGCCTTGCTGCGCAGCAGGTGGGTCAGTTCGTGGCGCGGGAACTCGACCGTCTCGAAGTAGCGGGCATCCGGCCAGGCGCGCACCGTGGTGCCGCTGCGGCGGTCGCCCGAGGTCCCCTTGCGGGTGGCCAGCGGTTCGATGACGTCGCCACCCGAGAAGGCGAGCGTGGCGACCTGGCCCTCGCGCCAGACGCTTACCTCCAGGCGCTTGCACAGCGCATTGGTCACGCTGACGCCCACGCCGTGCAGGCCGCCGGAGAAGCTGTAGGCGCCGCCCGAGCCCTTGTCGAACTTGCCGCCGGCGTGCAGCCGGGTGAAGACGATCTCGACGACGGGCACCTTCTCTTCGGGGTGCAGGCCGAACGGAATGCCGCGGCCGTCGTCCTGGACGCTGACCGAGCCGTCGATGTGCAGCGTGACGTCGATGCGCTTGCCGTGCTGGGCCAGCGCTTCGTCGGCCGCGTTGTCGATCACTTCCTGAATGATGTGCAGCGGGTTGTCGGTGCGGGTGTACATGCCCGGCCGCTGCTTGACGGGCTCCAGCCCCTTGAGGACGCGGATGGACGCCTCGCCGTACGAGGAATTGCTCGGTTTCGTTGCCATGGGCGGGAATTCTAGGCGTCCGGGGCGGCACGCCGTTGCGGTACCCTTGCACGGTTTCCCAGCTTCCTGCCACTGTCATGCGAAACCTGTCGATTTCCCTGCTTCCTTCACGCCTCGCGCTCGTTGCCGCCGGCCTGCTGGCCCTGGCGCCCGCCGCCCGGGCCGAGGACATCCGCACCGTGCAGGCGCTCACCCAGGCCGAGTTCCGTGACCTCTCGGACGACCTGAGCGCCGCACTGTCCTTCAAACCCATGATTCCGTCGGAGAGCCTCGGGGTGACCGGCTTCGACGTCGGCGTCGGCGTCACGGGCACGCGCCTGGCGCACCGCAGCACCTGGGCCAAGGCCTCCAACGGCGACAGCCCCTCGGCCACGCTGCCGGTCGGCGTGGTGCGGGTGCACAAGGGCCTGCCCTACGATTTCGACATCGGCGCGTCACTGGCCACCACCGAGACCAACGCCCGGGCGGTGGGCGGCGAACTTCGCTGGGCCGTGGTGCCCGGTGGAACGCTCACGCCGGCCGTGGCGCTGCGGGCCAGTGCATCCGTCATCACCGGCATCGACCAGATCGACATGAACACCTACGGCCTGGACGTCTCCGTGTCCAAGGGCTTCGCCATGTTCACCCCCTACGCCGGTGCCGGCGCGGTGTTCGTGCGCAGCAAGCCCGACGGCAGCACCGGACTTGCCAGCGAAAGTTTCACCCAGACCAAGGTGTACGCCGGCCTGAACGTCAACCTCGGCTTGCTGAACCTCGCCGTGGAAACCGATCGCACCGGCGACGCCACCAGCTACGGCCTCAAGGCCGGCCTGCGCTTCTGAGCCCGGGCGCGTGGCGCCGCCACCGCGGCACGCCACGCGCCAAGCACATCGGCGACAAACTCACTACAGTGTCGGGATGTCCGCCGCCGCTGCCCCCGCCCCCCTGTCCCTGAAGCAGGTCCTGATCTGCGCCGGGATGATCGTCACGCTCTCCATGGGCATCCGCCACGGATTCGGCCTGTGGTTGCAGCCGATCACCATGGACCGGGGCTGGACCCGGGAGACCTTCGCCTTCGCGCTGGCCGTGCAGAACCTGGCCTGGGGCGTGGCGACGCCGTTTGCCGGCATGCTGGCCGACCGCTTCGGGGCCTTCCGCGTGCTCGTGGGCGGCGCCTTCCTGTACGCCCTGGGCCTGGTCGCCATGGCCCTTGCCACCACCGGCCTCGGCTTCACGCTGAGTGCGGGCGTGCTGCTCGGCCTCGCGCAGGCGGGCACCACCTACGCGGTGGTCTATGGGGTCATCGGCCGCAATGTGCCGGCCGAGCGGCGGAGCTGGGCCATGGGCGTGGCCGCCGCGGCGGGCTCCTTCGGCCAGTTCCTCATGGTGCCGGTGGAGAACCTGCTCATCGGCAACTTCGGCTGGCAGATGGCGCTCTTCCTGCTGGGTGCGGGCGCCCTGGCCATCGTGCCGCTCGCACTCGGCTTGAAGGAAGCGCCCTTCGCCAAGCCGACGGCCGACCAGCAGTCCATCGGCAGCGCCATCCGCGAGGCCTTCGCCTACCCGAGCTTCCGCCTGCTGATGGCGGGTTACTTCGTGTGCGGATTCCAGGTGGTGTTCATCGGCGTGCACATGCCGAGCTACCTGAAGGACCACGGGTTGAGCGCCAGCGTCGCCACCACGGCGCTCGCCCTGATCGGCCTGTTCAACGTGATCGGCACGTATGCGTCGGGTTCGCTCGGTCAGCGCCTGCCCAAGCGCTACATCCTGTCGGGCATCTACATCCTGCGCTCGGTGGCCATCGTGATCTTCCTGAGCGTGCCGCTGACCCCGTGGAGCGTCTACATCTTCGCCGCCGTGATCGGGGTGCTGTGGCTGTCGACGGTGCCGCCCACCAACGCCGTGGTGGCGCAGATCTTCGGCGTGCGGCACCTGTCGATGCTGGGCGGCTTCGTGTTCTTCAGCCACCAGATCGGCTCCTTCCTCGGGGTGTGGCTGGGCGGGCGACTGTATGACAGCACCGGCAGCTACGACGTGGTGTGGTGGATTGCCGTGGGCCTCGGCGTGTTCGCCGCACTCGTGAACCTGCCGGTGCGCGAGACGGCCATCCTGCGGCCGGGCGCGCAACCGGCATGAGGACATCGGCCATGCGGCGCGTCGTGCTGTGGGCCCTGGCTGGGCTCGTGCTCGCCTGCGTCTTCCTGGCCTACCTGCAACCGCAGCTGGCGTTCACCCTGGCCAACCAGCTGTGGAGTTGTTTCTGACATGGGCAAGCCCTCGCGCGTGATCCTGATCACCGGGGCCTCCGACGGCATCGGCGCCGAGCTGGCCCGGCAGTGGGCGGCGCGGCACCGCGAAGCGGTCGTGCTGGTGCTGGCCGCGCGCAGTCTCGACAAGCTGGAAGGGGTCGCGGCCGCCTGCCGCTCGGCCGGGGCGAGCGTCCTCGTGGAGCCCTGCGACGTGGGCGTCAAGGCCGACTGCGACCGGCTCGTGGCCTCGACGGTTCACGCTCACGGGCGCATCGACGTGCTCGTCAACAATGCCGGCGTCTCGGCACACGCGCTGCTGTCCGATGTGCCCGACCTGGGCTGGTATGAAGACGTGATGCGGACCAACCTCTGGGGCGCGGTGTGGTGCACCCACGCGGCCTTGCCGCATCTGCTGGCGAGCCGCGGGCAGATCGTGGCCGTGTCAAGCCTCGCCGGCTTGGTGGGCGTGCCGGGACGCACTGCCTACAGCGCGAGCAAGTTCGCCATGACCGGCTTTTTCGAGGCCCTGCGGGTGGAGGTGGCCGCCCGCGGCGTGTCCGTCACCATCGCCTATCCCGGCGTGGTGGATACGCAGATCCGCTACCGCGGCTATGACGCCCTCGGCCGGCCGGCCGGTCGCAGCGGCCTGGACGAACGAGGCGCCATGTCCGTGGAGACCTGTGCTCGACTGATCCTCGACGGCACGGAGGCGCGCACGCGGGACATCGTCATGTCGGCCAAGGGACGGGCGGGCCGATGGCTCAAGCTCATCGCGCCGGGCCTGGTCGACCGCCTCGCCCTCAAGGCCTTGAACCAGGAGGCCAAGGCATGATGCCTTCGCCCTGGGTGCAACGCTGGTCGCACTTGATCGTTCCCGGCGGCCGGGTGCTCGACGTCGCCTGCGGCAGCGGCCGCCATGTGCGCTGGTTCGCCGAACGCGGCCATCCCGTCACGGCCGTGGACCGGGACGTCGAGGCGACACGGCCGCTGCACGCAGTGGCCGAAGTGGTCAACGCCGACATCGAAGGCGGCCCATGGCCGCTGGGCGACCGGCACTTCGATGCCATTGTCGTGACCAACTACCTGTGGCGGCCGTTGCTGCCCGTGCTGCTGGGCCGCTTGGCCGTCGGCGGCGTGCTGCTGTACGAGACTTTCGCCGATGGACAGGCGACCGTCGGGCGCCCGGGCAACCCCGATTTCCTGCTGCGCACGGGGGAGTTGCTCGACATCGCGGCGGGCCTGCATGTCGTGGGCTACGAAAACGGATTTCTCGACGGCCCGCCGCGCTTCGTGCAGCGGCTCGCGGCCGTCCAGGCCCACTTCAGCGGCGAGCGCCCCGTGCGCTATCCGCTGGCGCCAGCCCCGGCTTTCCAGGGCGGCGCCGAGGGTGGCTAAAATCAGCGGATTCCCGAGGACCTACCGAATGAAACCCATTGTTGGCAGCATCGTGGCGCTGGTGACCCCGATGCACGAAGACGGCAGCGTCGACTACCCGGCCCTGCGCCGCCTGATCGACTGGCACATCGCCGAAGGCACCGACTGCATCGGCGTCGTCGGCACGACGGGCGAGTCACCGGTCGTGTCGGTCGAAGAGCACTGCGAGATCATCCGCGTGGCGGTCGAGCAGGCCGCAGGCCGTGTGCCCATCATGGCCGGCACCGGGGCAAACTCGACCCGCGAGGCCATCGAGCTGTCGAAGTACGCCAAGAAGGCCGGCGCCGATTGCACGCTGTCGGTGGTGCCCTACTACAACAAGCCCGGCCAGGACGGGATCTACGCGCACTTCAAGGCCATCGCCGAAGCCGCGGACATCCCCATGGTGCTCTACAACGTGCCCGGCCGCACGGTGGCGGACATGCTGCCCGAGACTGCCTTGCGCCTGGCCCAGGTGCCTGGCGTCATCGGCATCAAGGAAGCCACCGGCAGCATCGAACGTGCGGGCTGGCTCATCAAGCAGGCCCCGAAGGGCTTCTCGGTGTACTCCGGTGACGACTCCACGGCCGTGGCGCTGATGCTGCTCGGCGGGCACGGCAACGTGAGCGTGACGGCCAACGTCGCGCCGCGCCTCATGCACGAGCTGTGCATGCTGGCGCTCGACGGTCGGGCCCGCGAGGCGGCTGCCCTGCACCTTCGGCTGCTGCCGGTGCACAAGCACCTGTTCGTGGAGTCCAGCCCGGCCCCCACGAAATGGGCCATGGCCAAGCTCGGCCTGTGCGGCGAGACGCTGCGCCTGCCGATCGTCCCGCTGTCGGCCGCGGGCCGCACGACCGTGGAACAAGCACTGCGCGATTCGGGTCTCCTCTGACGCCGGCTACCGGTGGGGCCAGCCGGCCCCGCCTTCCCTCACATTCCACGGCCCTTTCCCGGCCCTGCGCCACGCAGGCCGAGTTCAGCATGTGCTCCCCGGAGATGACCAACGTGACCTCACATTCCCGCCTGCCCCGCCTTCCCCTCCGATCCGTTTCGGCCGGTGTCGCGCTGGTGATGGGCCTGTCGGCCTGCTCGGCGCTCAACGAGTTCGTCGGCGGCGACAAGGTCGACTACCGCGGCGCTGCCGCGCGCTCGCGCCCCCTCGAAGTGCCGCCGGACCTCACGCAGCTCTCGAACGACACGCGCTACCAGCCGTCTGCCGTGCGCGGGGCCGTCAGTGCCAACGAGTTCCAGGCGTCAGCGTCGTCGCCCGCGGTGGCGACCATCGCCGGCGTCGCTCCGGCGGCCGTCGGAGACACGCGCATCGAGCGGCTCGGCACGCAACGCTTCCTCGTGACGCCCGTCAATCCCGAGCAGCTCTGGCCGCAGCTTCAGGCCTTCTGGCAGGAGCGCAACCTCGCGCTGGTGGTGGACAAGCCCGAAGCGGGCGTGATGGAAACCGAATGGGCGGAGAACCGCGCCAAGCTGCCGGCCGACTTTCTGCGCCGCACGGTGGGCCGCGTGCTCGACGTCTTCTACTCGACCAACACCCTCGACAAGTTCCGCGTGCGCGTCGAGCGCGCCCCGGGAGGCGGCTCGGAGATCTACCTCACCCACCACGGCATGGAGGAGTTCTTCGGCGGCCCGCAGAAGGACCAGGCCGTGTGGGAGTCGCGTCCGCGCGACCCGCAGCTCGAAGGCGAAATTCTCTCGCTGATGATGATCAAGCTGGGCGTGCCGCAGGAGCAGGCCAAGGCCACCGCCGCCGCCCCGGCACCCGAGGCGCCCCCGGCGCGCGCCCGTGCGCTCACCGATCGCCCCGGCGCGGCGATGCAGGTGGACGACGGCTTCGACCGCGCCTGGCGCCGGGTCGGACTGGCCCTGGACCGCAGCGGGTTCACCGTCGAGGACCGTGACCGCGCCCAGGGCGTGTACTTCGTGCGATACGTCGATCCGGCGAGCGCCGGCCGTGAAGAGCCCGGCTTCTTCTCGCGCCTGTTCGGCAGCGACAAGAAGAAGGCCGACAACGCCCTGGTGCGCTACCGCGTCACCGTGGTCGGGGAAGGCGAGCGCTCGACGGTCTCCGTCTTCGATTCGGCCGGCACGCCGGAGCAGGGCGAAGCCGGGCAACGCATCGTGCGCTTCCTGGTCGACGAGCTGAAGTAAGCGCGGGTGGGTCAGACGGCACGGCGGCACACCGCGGCATGATGCGGTTCTGCAGCCTCGGCAGCGGCAGCGCGGGCAATGCCACGCTCGTCGAAGCCGCCAGCGGCACCACCACCACGCGCGTGCTGGTGGACTGCGGCTTCTCCCTGCGCGAGCTGTCGGTGCGGCTTGCCCGCGTCGGCCTGGCGCCGACCGACATCGACGCCGTGTTCGTGACCCACGAGCATGGCGACCATGTCGGTTGTGCTGCCACGCTCGCCCGCAAGCATGGCGTGGCCCTTTGGACCAGCCGGGGCACCTGGCGCGCCATCGGGCAACCCGACCTGCCCTCGCCTCCCTGCTTCGCCCGCGACAGCGAGCGGATCGAGATCGGCGACCTGGCCCTGCTCCCGTACACGGTGCCGCACGACGCGAGCGAACCGCTGCAACTCACCTTCAGCGACGGGCAGTCCCGGCTGGGCGTGCTCACCGACGCCGGCATCTCAACGCCCCACCTGCTGGCTCACCTGCAGGCCTGCGACGCCCTGCTGCTGGAGTTCAACCACGATCGTGAACGGCTGGCGCGCTCGAGCTACCCGGCCTCGCTGAAGGCCCGCATCGGTGGTCGGCTCGGGCACCTGGCCAACGATACCGCGGCGGACATTCTCGGTGCGTGCCTGCACGGCGCGATGCGGCATGTGGTTGCCGCGCATTTGAGCGAACAGAACAATTCGCCCGAACTGGTGCGCCAGGCGCTTGCCGACGCGACCGGCGCCCCTGGCCACGAATTCGTGGTGGCCGACGCCGCCGAGGGCTTCCGCTGGCTCTCGCTGCGCTGACTGACGAACCGACGGCTGGTGTGGCAGGTTTCCTGCGGCCCAAGGGGCTTGCCGGGGTGTCCAAGGATCAAGTCACCGGTTACCCGGGCAGTATCCGTCACCGACTGTCATACCCATAAAAAAAGCCGCCCGAAGGCGGCTTTCCGAGTAACCGGCGAAGGCCGATTTACTTGGCGTCCTTGGCCTTGTCGGCCGCGTCCTTGGCAGCGTCAGCGGCCTTGTTGGCAGCGTCAGCAGCAGCGTCGACGGCTGCACCAGCAGCGGCGGAAGCGCCAGCAGCGGTGGCGTCAACAGCGGCCGAAGCGGCGCCCACGGCGGCCGAAGCAGCGTCGGTGGCGGCAGCAGCAGCGTCGGAAGCAGCCGAAGCAGCGGTGTCAACAGCCGGCGTGACGACGGCCGAAGCAGCAGCGTCAGCACCAGCAGCTGCCTCATCCGGCTTCTTGCCGCAAGCGGCCAGGGCAACAGCAGCAACCAGGGTAGCCATCAGAAGCGACTTGTTCATAGTTATCCTCAATAAGGTCAAAAGGGGGTCAAACAGGGTCGAACAATTATCGTAATTGTGGGAACCCTCCATGAGTCAGATTCCCCAACTGAGTCAGGCACGTGAAAGTTTGAGCCTTCGCAATACCTAGCCACTCATTATATGCAGGTTAGGGAACTTACCTACAGACCCAAGGTGGAGGCTGGAAAGGCATTGACGGAGCGTTGCAAAACCGCATCAAGGTCCTCGCGCGCACGCACCGCGTCGGCCACTTCCGTCGACACGCTGGCCCGGTGATTGCGCGCATCGAAAAGCCGGACCGTGACAACGCCCGGGGCAAGCAGCATCGTGGGCAGCGCCTCCGGATCGATGTCGTCGATGGCGCGGCACTCCACCACATGCGACCACTGCCGGCGCCAAGCCACCCACCGCGGGTGGCGACGCACGACCTCGTCATAGTGCAAGGCCAGCACGGTGAGCTTTCGGTGCGACATCGCCCAGCGCGTGAGCAACTCCACCACGGCCATCTCGCCCAGCGGCCAGTCGGCGAAGTCGGGGTCGCACAGGAAGAGCTCCCGGCAGCCTTGCGTCGCGGCCTGAGCGAACGCCTCGCGCAGCGCGTCATGGAACTCGCTGCGCGAGTGCAGCATGCGATGGGTCGGCAAGGCGGCGGTCACGGCATCTCCTTTGGCCATGGGTTCCAGGGATCGGGCGACTTTGAAGCGTCAGGCTTCGGGCGTGGGTCGCGCGGACTCGCCGGCGGGGTGCGCCCACCCAGCCTCTACCCATTCGTCGAGCAGATCGAGCGCATCATCGCTCAACTGCTGCACCCGCTCCGCGGACAGCGCGCGGTCGTCGGCCAGGCGGTGCATGAGCTTGGCATCTCGGCCTCCCGCCTTGAACGACTCGCCGTTGATGAAGACATGATGATCGTCATACAGCATCCGGGTGCGCCGGTCGAGTCGCACCCCGCTGCCGACGGGCAGCACATCTGCGGGCTCGAAGCAGACGTTCGGCTTGGGCTCACTCAGCAGTTCACCCAAGGCGCACGCCAGGACCTTGGGGTCCTTGAGCAGTCGCGCCACCGCATCCGCCGCGAACTTGCTCAGGCTGTCGGGAATCCGGCCCGGCTCGCGCGACGGCATTTGCCCGCGGTCCTGGTAGATGACATCGCCATCCGGTTCCTCGGCGGCATCGAGCACACGCTGGAGCACCTCACGGCCCAGTGTCTCGCGCGGCGGCGCACGAAAGCCGATGGAGGCCGTCATGCACTCCCCTTCGGCGACGCCGTCGTGGGCCCAGTTCGGCGGCAGGTACAGCATGTCCCCGGGCTCGAGCAGGAATTCCTCCTCGGGCTCGAAGTTCTGCAAAAGCCGCAGCGGCACGTCCGGCACGAGCGTCGTGTCACGCATGCGGCCGATGCGCCATCGCCGGCGCCCTTGCACCTGCAGCAGGAAGACGTCGTAGGCGTCGACATGCGGTCCCACGCCGCCGCCGTCGCTCGCCCAGGAGATCATCAGGTCATCCAGCCGAGCGTCAGGGACGAACCTGAACTGCGAGATCAGCGCATGCGCGGCGTCGACGTGCAGGTCCACCCCCTGCACGAGCACGGTCCAGCGCGGCTGCTCGATCTTGGGAAAGGCGCGGCGGGGAATCGGCCCGTGCCGCAAGGTCCAGCCCGCGTCGTCGTGCACGATGAGGCGTGATTCAACGCCCTCCTCGCCCGCCAGCGCAAACAGCTCGGAGCGGCTGGGCAACCCGACGGCGCCGGGCACGGCCTGGCGAATCAGCAGGGGCTTTCGCTGCCAGTGGCGCTTCATGAATTCCTCGGGCGAAATGGACCCGAGCAAGGGAGTGGGTTGGTGAATGTCCATCCCGTGATTGTGCGATCATTGTTCGATGCTTATCTCTTCTCCCTGCGTCGTCAGCCTCGTCTGGCGACTCGAAGACACCCAGGGCCATGTGATCGACGAACTCGAGGCCCCCGTGGAATTCCTTGTCGGTGGCGACGACCTGCTCGCCAAGGTCGAGGAGGCCCTGCTCGGCCAGGAGGCGGGCTTCGAAGCCCAGATGCACCTCGAGCCCGAACATGCCTTCGGTGACTACGACCCCGAGCTGGTGTTCTTCGAAGCGAAGGGCATCTTCCCCGACAACGTCGAAGCGGGCATGCAGTTCGACGGCCCGCCTCCCGGTGCCAAGACGCCCGGGCTGGTCGACGACGCCATCTACACGGTGACCGAGGTCTATCCCGAGCACGTGGTGCTCGACGGCAACCACCCGCTGGCCGGCATCGCCCTGCGACTCGACCTCAAGGTGCGTGACGTGCGCGCGGCGACCGAGGAAGAGATCGAGAACCGATCGGTGACCACGCCCGGCCTGAGCGTGATGCAGACGGCGCCGTCCAACGGCAACCTGCACTGACCCGGCTCCGGCCCGACGCGCTCGCGCCCCCGGGCCGGCATGAACGCCGGTCGTCAGTGCCGGCCGGTGGAGCCGAAGCCTGAAGCACCGCGATCGGACTCACCGAACGCCTCCACCTGGCGAAAGCTCGCCTGCAC
The DNA here is from genome assembly GCF_964253025.1 of Rhizobacter sp. LjRoot28. Taxonomy (NCBI): domain Bacteria; kingdom Pseudomonadati; phylum Pseudomonadota; class Betaproteobacteria; order Burkholderiales; family Sphaerotilaceae; genus Rhizobacter; species Rhizobacter sp. LjRoot28. The sequence goes on along the minus strand of NZ_CAXUQC020000001.1, from coordinate 1,412,453 downwards.
GACCGGCACGATGACGAGTTGCGCGATGCGCTCCATCGGCTGGATGGTGAAGGCCGCATCGCCGCGATTCCAGCAGCTCACCATCAGCTGCCCCTGGTAGTCGGAGTCGATGAGCCCGACGAGGTTGCCGAGGACGATGCCGTGCTTGTGGCCGAGGCCCGAGCGCGGCAGGATCATCGCGGCCAGGCCCGGGTCGCCGATGTGGATGGCCAGGCCGGTGGCAACGAGCGCCGTCTGGCCCGGGTTCAGTACCAGCGGCTGGTCGATGCAGGCGCGCAGGTCGAGGCCGGCACTTCCCGGGGTGGCGTAGGCGGGAATCTGCTCGCCCATGCGCGGGTCGAGCACCTTGAGGTCGATGGTGGTGATGGTCATGGATTCAGGCGTCGGGCGATTTCGCCGATGAGCTGGCGAGCGAGGGTGAGCTTGTCGGCGGCCGGAAGGTCCCGGTGCCCCTCGGCATCGACCAGCACCAGCGCGTTGTCATCGCGACCGAAGGTCGCCGGACCGAGGTTGCCGACGATGAGCGGCACGCCCTTGCGGGTGAGTTTCTCGCGCGCGTGCTCTAGGAGGTTCTCGCTTTCGGCCGCGAAACCCACGCAGAAGGGCCGATCGGGCAACCGCGCGACCGCGGCCAGGATGTCGGGGTTCTCGGTCAACTCGAAGGTCGGGGCGACCTTGCTGCCGTTCTTCTTGATCTTGTGCTCGGACAGGCTGGCGGGCCGCCAGTCCGCCACGGCGGCGGTGGCCACGAAGACGCCGTGCCGGGCGGCCAGCGGAAGCACCGTGTCGTGCATCTGGGACGCCGTCTGCACGTCGATGCGGCGCACGCCGCGCGGCGTCGGCAGGTGCACCGGCCCGGCCACGAGCGTCACCTCGGCCCCGGCTTCATGGGCAGCGCGGGCAATCGCAAAGCCCATCTTGCCGCTCGAGAGATTGGTGATGCCGCGCACCGGGTCGATGGGCTCGAAGGTCGGACCGGCGGTGATCAGCAGGCGCTGGCCCTTCAGGAGTTTCGGCGACAGGAACGAGACCAGGTCGGCCAGCAGGTCTGCGGGCTCGAGCATGCGGCCATCCCCCACCTCGCCACACGCCTGCTCGCCACTCCCGGGCCCGAGGACGGTGGCGCCGTCGAGGCGCAGCTGGGCGATGTTGCGCTGCGTGGCCGGATGGTCCCACATTTCCCGGTTCATGGCGGGAGCCACCAGCAAGGGGCAGGTCGCGATGGGACGTGCCAGGCACATCAGGCTCAGCAGTTCGTCCGCACGGCCCTGGACCAGCTTGGCGATGAAGTCCGCGCTGGCGGGCGCCACGAGCACCGCATCCGCACCACGGGTGAGGTTGATGTGCGCCATGTTGTTCGGCTCGCGGGCATCCCACTGGCTCGTCAGGACCGGGTGGCCGGACAAGGCCTGCAGCGTGACCGCGGTGATGAACTGCTCCGCCGCCTCCGTCATGACCACGTTGACGGTGGCGCCTGCCTTGACGAGCAGGCGCGTGAGTTCGGCCACCTTGTAGCAGGCGATGCCACCCGTGAGGCCGAGCACGATGCGCCGGCCCTGGAGATCGAGAGGAGGAGTCATGGTCAGAGCGCAGTCCAGCTGCGCGACAGATCGGAGAAATTGAAGAGCACGCGTACCGCCTTGCCATACACCTGCCCGTGAGGCAGAAAGCCCCACGTGCGCGAGTCGACCGAATTGTCGCGGTTGTCGCCCAGCATCAGGTATTGGCCCTCGGGAACACGGCACTCCCACTGCCCTGCCCGCTCGCTGTGGCAATGACGGGCCAGGTCCGGCTGGGTGAGGTCGATGGGCATGCGACCCTGCAGGAAGGGATTGAGCTTGATGCCGCGCTGTGCGCCCTGCGACGATTCATGCAGCAGCCAGTGCCCCAGGTCTTCGGCCTTCGGCGGAATGGCGTCTCCGGCGGGCGTCATGTCGAAGGCCTCGCCGTTGATGCTCACCGCGCCATCCTGGAAGCGGACCACATCGCCCGGCAGGCCCACGAGGCGCTTCACGTAGAACTCCGACACCTTCAGCGGATAGCGGAAGACGACGACGTCGCCCCGCTCCGGCTTGCCGAACTCGATGGCCGTGTTGGTGAAGGGCAGGCGCGGGCCGTACGCCAGGTGGTTCACGAGAAGGAAGTCACCCACGCGCAGGGTGGGCTCCATGGAACCCGTCGGCACCTTGGGCCAGTCGGCCACGGCCACCCTGCAGGTGAACATCAGGGCGACGACCAGGAACAGATCGGCGCCAAGGGCCCAGAACGGCCGCCCCTGGGGCGCCGGCTTGCGGCGCAGGCGCTGCCGCCACGCGAGCCAGCAGGTGCCGGTGATCAGCGTCAGGAGGAAGAGCGTCTCGTTGATGGAAAAGCCGATCTGCATGGGCGGAAGCTCGAAGCCTGGTCGGGATTATGGCGGGGCGCCAGGGATGGACACCCGCGGACCGCGCGGCGTTCCATCGACCGCGTCGGAACAAGAAATTCCCCAGATTTCAGGAATTACTGAAATTTCAAATAGACTTGCATCTTGATCCAACGCAAGGACAGAACGCCATGGCCACGCTAACCCCCCTCGTCCGCAGCTTCGTCAGCCATTTCGGCGAAATGGGCAGCCGCTGGGGCATCAACCGGACGGTGGGCCAGATCTACGCGCTTATCTTCATGTCGCCGCGCCCCGTGAACGCGGACGAGATCGCCGAGGCGCTGGAGTTCTCCCGCTCGAACGTCAGCATGGGACTGAAGGAGCTGCAGTCGTGGCAGCTCGTCAACCTGCGCCACCTGCCGGGCGACCGCCGGGAGTACTTCGACGCGCCGACCGACGCCTGGGAGATCTTCCGCACGCTTGCCGAGCAGCGCCGGCGGCGCGAGATCGAGCCGACCTTGTCGATGCTGCGAAGCGCCCTGCTCGACCAGCCTTCCAGCGAGGAAGACAGGATTGCGCAGGAGCGCATGAAAGGCATGCACGACCTGATCGAGCTCATGACCACCTGGTTCGACGATGTCCAGCGCATGGACCAGAAGACACTCTCGCAGCTCATGAAGATGGGCTCGAAGGTGCAACGTCTGCTCGAGTTCACCGGCAAGGTGAGCGTGGTGCCAGGCGGCAAGGCCGCTTCCCCGAAAGGAAACCGTTCATGATGGACGCCCTCATCCTGGCCCGCATGCAGTTCGCGGCCAACATCACCTTCCACATCCTCTTTCCCACCATCAGCATCTCGCTCGGCTGGGTGCTGCTGTTCTTCCGCTGGCGCTGGCTCAAGACCCACGACGGCGCATGGCTCACTGCCTACCGCTACTGGACGAAGGTGTTCGCGCTGACCTTCGCACTCGGTGTGGTGAGCGGCATCACGATGAGCTTCCAGTTCGGCACCAACTGGCCGGGTTACATGGAGAAGGCCGGCAACATCGCCGGGCCCCTGCTCGGCTACGAAGTGCTCACGGCGTTCTTCCTGGAGGCCAGCTTCCTCGGCATCATGCTGTTCGGCCATGGCAAGGTGAGCGAGCGGGTGCACCTGATCGCCACCTTCCTCGTGGCCTTCGGCACCACGCTGAGCGCCTTCTGGATCCTGAGCCTGAACTCGTGGATGCAGACCCCCGCCGGCTACACCATCATCAACGGCGAGTTTCACGTCACGAGCTGGATGGAGGTGATCTTCAACCCGTCCTTCCCCTACCGCCTGTCGCACAAGCTGCTGGCTTCGGGACTGACCGTGGCCTTCCTGCTGGCCGGCATCAGCGCGTGGCAGCTGATCAAGGGCAAACAGAACTCCTCCACGGCCCGTGTCTTGCGGACCGGCGTCACGCTGGCCGCACTCCTCGTGCCGGTGCAGATCTTCGTCGGCGACTTGCACGGCCTGAACACGCTCGAGCATCAACCAGCCAAGATCGCGGCGATGGAGGGCGTCTGGGAAACCGAGAAGGGCGCGCCCCTGCTGCTCTTCGCCTGGCCGGACGAAGCGACGCGCAGCAACCGCTTCGCGGTGGGCGTTCCCAACGGCGCCAGCCTCATCCTGACCCACCGCGCCGACGGCGAGATCAAGGGGCTCAACGAGTTTCCCGGAGCGCACCCTCCCGTGGCGCCCATGTTCTTCGCCTTCCGCATCATGGTCGGCATGGGCATGCTGATGCTCCTGCTGAGCTGGGTGGGCTTCGTGGTGATGCGGCGTCGTCGCTGGGGCACTGACGGCCTGCCGCGCCCCTTGCTGTGGGCCTTCACGGCCATGACCTTCTCGGGCTGGGTGGCCACCGTCGCCGGCTGGTACGTCACCGAGATCGGTCGACAGCCGTTCATCGTGTACGGCCTGTTGCGCACCGCCGATGTCGCGTCCCAGGTGCCCTCCGGGATGATCGCCCTCACGCTGACTCTCTACGTATTGACCTACCTCGCGCTCATGGTGTCGTACATCGGCGTGCTGAAGTACATGGCCGAGAAGCCCGAAGAGGTGCTCGCCCAGGACGCCCGCGACCAGGCCCGCACCCCCGCAGGCGCGCAGACCGCCAACACCGCCGCCCTTCAACCCGGGAGCACCGCATGAGCTTCGACGACCTGTTGCCCATCATCTTCATGGCCCTGATGGGCGTCTCGATGCTGACCTACGTCGTCCTCGACGGCTATGACCTCGGCGTCGGCATGCTGATGCACCGCGCGACCAACGACCAGAAAGACGTCATGGTGGCGTCCATCGGGCCGTTCTGGGACGCCAACGAAACGTGGTTGGTGCTCGGCGTCGGCATCCTGCTGATCGCCTTCCCCAAGGCACATGGGGTGGTGCTCTCGGCGCTGTACCTGCCGGTGGCACTGATGCTGGTCGGCCTCGTGTTGCGTGGCGTGGCCTTCGACTTCCGGGTCAAGGCGCGCGACGCGCACAAGACGGCATGGAACCGGGTGTTCCTCGTGGGTTCGGGCCTGGCCGCCACCTCGCAGGGCTGGATGCTCGGGCACTACGTGACCGGGCTCAACAGCGGCTGGCAGTACGACCTCTTCGCCGCAGCCATCGCGTTGGCCCTGCCTGCCGCCTACGTGCTGCTGGGCGCGGGCTGGCTCATCATGAAGACGGAAGGCGAGTTGCAGGCCCAGGCCGTGCGATGGGCGCGTCTCGCCTGGTTCCCGGTCGTGGTCGGCATGGGGTTGATCTCGCTCGCCACGCCCTGGGTGAGCGAAACCGTGCGCGACCGGTGGTTCAGCATGCCGGCATTGATCGCGTTGCTGCCGATCCCGCTCATGACCGTGGCGGCCTTGGTCTTGTTGCGTGCTTCGCTCGGCTGGAAGCGCGTGCTCGGCCCGCTGTGCTGGGTACCGTTCGTGTCGATGGTGTGCGTCTTCCTGCTCGGCTTCTTCGGCCTGGCCTACAGCCTGTACCCGTACGTCGTGATGGACCGACTGACGATCCAGCAGGCCGCCAGCGCGCCGGCGTCGCTGAAGGTCATCCTGTTCGGGGTGGCGCTCACGGTGCCCATGATCGCGGGCTACACGGTGTTCGCCTACCGGGTGTTCTGGGGCAAGGCGGGGGAACTGCGCTACGCCTGAGCCGGGGGGCGTGGCTGCCGCCCGGGAATGATCCGGGTGGCGAACGTCACCTTCGAGCGCTGCACCGATGACGTTGGCTTCAGGTCACCGGCGTCGGGGGTCAGCCAGCGGTCATCGCAGCGGCGTCCCGTCCGGTCCGTAGTTCACGGCGCGCGCCAGGGGGGCCACATGGAGCATCTGGGTGCCCGGACCGGCTGCCAGCGTGGTGACGCCGCCGATGCCGAGGTCCTGGCTGGCGCCGACGCCGCGGTAGCGCCACTGCACCTGGCTGCGCCAGGCACCCGAGCGCTCGAGGTTGCGCTCGACCTCCACCCGGGCGCGGGCGCCCCGGGCGGTCAAAGTCCCCACCATGGCGGCGAGCGCTTGTCGCACCGGAGGGCCCTCCTGCCGCTCGGCCCATACGCTGCACTGCGAGGCGGCGGTCGCCAGCATCACGTGTCCGTCGGACCCCGGGGCGACGAGCACCGTGCCAGGCTCACCGCCCAGCAGGTGATCCGTGGTGCCGCGCAGCGGGTCGACGGGCTGAAAGCCGTTTTCCAGTGCCCAGTCGATGGCCGGGCCGGATTCGCCGCGCGTGGCCACGCAGGCCTGCTCGAACCACTGCACGATGCGCTCGGCGGTCAGGGGTTCCGCCGCGGGAGCCTCCACCACCGCGGGCGCGGAGTGCACGAGCGGCGCGGTGAACACCGGCGTGACCTGCGCGCCTGCCGTTGCGGACAGCAGCAAGGCACACGGTGCCCACCGCCATCCCTTGACCCGAAGCGCGTCAGCGCGGCTTCGCATCGTCCACCGAATACGCCATGAAGGCGATGCCGCTGCCTGCGGTCACCGGTGCCATGACCGACAGCGTGAACGGCTGGCCATCGACACTGAACCGGTAGCCGTCGAGCTGGGCGGCGGCCGCGCCCATCTTCATGGAAACCGTCGGCTTCGGCGGCTTGCCGTTGCCCGACACGGTGGCGACCAGGCGCTCCATGCGGGCGCGCATGCGCTGCCCGTCGGTGGAGTGGCGGGTCATGACGGCGCAGACGAGCGGCTGGCCGCCCGACACCAGCATCAGCGGGTCGGACTCGCGGCCAAAGACGTTGGCCTGCCGCGCCCCACCCGGCAGTTCGGCGGCCACCTCCCGTTGTTCGTCCGGCAGCGGCGCGAAGCCGTTTGCCAGCGCCCAGTCAGCGGTGGCCTCGGGCGCCCCTTCGAGTTTCACGCAGGCTTCCTCGAACGCATCAGCCAGTTCCTGGGTGTGCACGCGCGGGCCCTTGCCGCCCACCACGAGGCGGTTGGTCGAAGCCCCCGCTGCGCCGCCGGACGCTGCACGCGTCGGTGACTTGCGCGCCCCGGCAGGAGCCGCGGACGCAGCCGGCGACGCCGCCGCCGGCTCGGTCGACTGGAAACCCGCCCCGAGCGGGTGCACCACCGTCGCGGAGAAATGGTTGTAATTCTGGGCCTGAGCCGGCAGGCTCGCCCCTGCGGCGCAGGCGGCCAGTGAAAGAAGGAATGCCAGGCGCCCGGACAGGGCCGCCGGCTGGTACGACATGAAGCGGTACATCAAATACTCCGGAGGACGGTCAGCGGGGTTCCACCGACATGCCCATGATCGCGATACCGCGAGCCACTCCCAAGGGGGAAATCACCATCAGACGGTAACGATCGTTACCGGACACCGCAAGAAAGGTCAGCGTGCGGTGGCGCAACCCGCTCTCATCGAAGTCCTTGCTCGCGGTCGGTTCGACCACCGTCCGGGCCTGCGTCCACTCCGTGATCAGCGCCTCCATGCGGCCGCGCAGCCGGGGCCCGTCCACCGCCTGCAGACCCATCACCAGGCAGTTCGACGGCCCCGCGGTGGAGACCAGCAGCAGGCCTTCGTCGCCCGGCCCGCGCGAAAAGACATTGCCCTGCTCTCCGCGCTTGAGCAGTTGCCCCGCCAACTCCCGGCCGGCGGCCGAGGACGTGACGAAGCCGTTGTTCAGCGCCCAGTCCGCCACCGCCTCAGGGTCAGACCGGGAGGCGAAGCAGGCCTCACGAAAGATGTCGGTGACATCCTGCGCGTGCACACGGGCGGCGGCGCGGGCCTGGGGTGTCAGCTGGTCGGCCACACGAGCCAGCCCCTGCGCCTGTGCGTGGGCCGCCGCAGCGGCCAGCCACAGCCCCACGCCCACTCCCCGCACGAACGGTGTCACGTCAGGCGCGCTCGGCGACCCACGCCTGGACCGAGGCAAGCGCTTCGGTCAGGCGCGACGGGTCGGTGCCGCCGGCCATGGCCATGTCGGGCTTGCCGCCCCCCTTGCCACCCACCTGCTGGGCCACGAAGTTGACCAGTTCCCCCGCCTTCACGCGACCGATGCTGTCGGCCGTCACGCCTGCGGCGAGTTGCACCTTGCCACCGTCCACGGCGGCCAGCACGATGGCAGCGGTCTTCAGCTTGTCCTTGAGTTTGTCGAGCGTTTCGCGCAGCCCCTTGGCATCCGCGCCGTCGAGCACGGCAGCCAGCACCTTGAGGCCCTTCACGTCGACGGCCTGCTGCAGCAGTTCGTCGCCCTGGGAAGACGCGAGCTTGCCCTTCAGGGCGGCGAGCTCCTTCTCGAGCGCGCGCATCTGCTCCAGCACCTGCGTCAGGCGCGCTGGCGTCTCGGCGGGCGAGGCCTTCAGCGTGCCGGCCACCTGGCGCACCGTGCCCTCGAGCGACTGCAGGTAGGCGAGCGCGTTGTCGCCCGTCACGGCCTCGATGCGGCGCACCCCGGCCTGAATGCCGGTTTCGGCGACGACCTTGAACAAGCCGATGTCACCGGTGCGCTGCACGTGGGTGCCGCCACACAGCTCGCGGCTGGAACCGATGTCGAGCACCCGCACCTCGTCGCCGTACTTCTCGCCGAAGAGCATCACGGCGCCGGTCTTCTGGGCCTCGTCGATGGGCAGCACACGGGCCTGCGTCGGGTGGTTGGCCAGGATCTCGGCGTTGACGATGGCCTCGATCTTCGCGATCTCGGCGTCGGTCAGCGGCGCGTTGTGCGCGAAGTCGAAGCGGGTGCGCTCGGGCGTGACCAGCGAACCCTTCTGCTGCACGTGGCTGCCCAGCACTTCGCGCAAGGCCTTGTGCATCAGGTGCGTGGCCGAGTGGTTGCGCACGGTGCGGGCACGCTTGTCGGCATCCACCTTGGCGACGACGACGTCCCCGACCCGCAGCTCGCCTTCGGCCAGGTGCCCCTGGTGGCCGAACACGGCCGCCTGGACCTTGATGGTGTCTTCCACGATGAGCCGGGTGCTGGCGTTGCGCAGTTCGCCGGTGTCGCCCACCTGGCCGCCGCTTTCAGCGTAGAAAGGCGTCTCGTCGAGCACCACGACGACGTCATCCCCCGGGCGCGCGACCTCGACCGGCGTGCCGTCGACATACAGGGCCGTGACCGTGGCCACCTCGCGGTGCAAGTGCTCGTAGCCGTGGAAGGTGGTGGCCGCACCGGTGTACTCGAGGCCCGCGGCCATCTTGAACTTGCCGGCCGCACGTGCCTTGTCCTTCTGGCGCTTCATCGCGGCGTCGAAGCCTTCGCTGTCGACGCTGACGCCGCGCTCGCGGCAGACGTCCGCCGTCAGGTCGAGCGGAAAACCGTAGGTGTCGTGCAGCTTGAAGGCGGTCTCGCCATCCACCGTCCGGGCACCGCCCGCGAGCGCTGCCTCGAGGATCTCCATGCCGTTGGCGATGGTGCGGAAGAAGCCCTCCTCTTCCTGCTTGAGCACCTCGGTGACGCGCTGCTCGGCCTGGCGCAGCTCAGGGTAGGCCTCGCCCATTTCCCTGGACAGCGCAGCCACCAGGGTGTGGAAGAACGGCTTGCGCGCCCCGAGCTTGTACCCGTGGCGGATCGCACGACGGGCGATGCGGCGAAGCACGTAGCCGCGGCCGGCATTGCTCGGAATGACGCCGTCGGTCACCGTGAAGGCGCAGGCGCGGATGTGGTCGGCGATGACCTTGAGCGAGGGCGAATCCTTGTCGCAGTCACCCCCACCGGCGGCGTCCACCGACTGCTTGGCCGCGGCCAGCAGGTTCACGAAGGTGTCGATCTCGTAGTTGCTGTGCACATGCTGCAGCACGGCGGTCAGGCGCTCGAGGCCCATGCCGGTGTCCACGCTCGGCTTGGGCAGCTTGTGCATCACGCCCGCCTCGTCGCGGTTGAACTGCATGAACACGTTGTTCCAGATCTCGATGTAGCGATCACCGTCCTCGTTGGGCGAGCCGGGAGGGCCGCCCGCCACCTCGGGGCCGTGGTCGTAGAAGATCTCGGTGCACGGGCCGCAGGGGCCTGTATCGCCCATCATCCAGAAGTTGTCCGAGGCGTAGCGGGCGCCCTTGTTGTCGCCGATGCGCACAATGCGCTCGGCCGGCACGCCGACCGTCTTGTTCCAGATGTCGTAGGCCTCGTCGTCCTCGGCGTACACCGTGACCCAGAGCTTCTCCTTGGGCAGCTTGTAGACCTCGGTCAGCAACTCCCAGGCGTACTGGATGGCATCGTGCTTGAAGTAGTCCCCGAAGCTGAAGTTGCCCAGCATCTCGAAGAAGGTGTGATGGCGCGCGGTGTAGCCCACGTTCTCAAGGTCGTTGTGCTTGCCGCCGGCGCGGATGCACTTCTGCGAGGTGGTCGCGCGCGAGTACGGCCGCTTGTCGAAGCCGAGGAACACGTCCTTGAACTGGTTCATGCCCGCGTTGGTGAACAGCAGCGTCGGATCGTCGCCCGGCACCACCGGGCTCGACGGCACGATGGTGTGGCCCTTGGCTTCGAAGAACTTCAGGAACTGGGAACGGATTTCGGAGGCTTTCATGCCGTGGCTTTCTGCAAACGCCGCCGTGGAGCGGCGCGCAACTGCTTGATTTTTCGAGGATTTCGATTATAGGTGGCGACCGGTGCGGACATGCGCCGGCCTAGGGGTGTGTCCGGCGACCGCGCCTTATCATGGCCCATCACCAGGAGACCCCAGCATGGCACTGCAGACCAGCCCCTTGTCCCAGCTGCTCGACCCCAGCCTCTTGAAGACCGACGCCCTGATCGGCGCGCAGTGGGTGAGCGGCGACGCACGCTTCGACGTGACCGACCCCGCCACCGGGCAGAAGCTGGTGGATGTGGCGGACATGGGCGTCGAGCAGGCCCGCGAAGCGATCGCCGCCGCGCAGGCCGCGTGGCCGGGCTGGCGTGCCAAGTCCGCCAAGGAGCGGGGCGCCGTGCTGATGAAGTGGTTCCAGCTGATGATGCAGCACGCCGACGACCTGGCCCGCATCATGACGGCCGAACAAGGCAAGCCGCTTGCGGAATCTCGCGGCGAGGTGGCCTACGGTGCGAGCTTCATCGAATGGTTCGCCGAGGAAGGCCGACGGGTCTACGGCGAGACCATTCCCAGCACGGATGCAGCCAAGCGCTACCTGGTGATCCGCCAGCCGATGGGCGTGTGCGCCGCCATCACGCCGTGGAATTTCCCCATCGCCATGATCACCCGCAAGGTCGGGCCGGCCCTCGCCGCGGGCTGTCCCGTGGTGGTGAAGCCGGCCGGCCAGACGCCGCTGTCGGCGCTCGCCGTTGCCGAACTTGGCCTGCGTGCGGGTTTGCCACCCGGCGTGCTGAACGTGGTGACGGCCGCGAAGTCCGCCGACATCGGGCGTGTGCTGTGCGAAAGCGAAGTGGTGCGCCACCTCTCCTTCACCGGGTCCACCGAGGTCGGACGCATCCTCGCCGCACAATGCGCCCCGACCATCAAGAAGCTGTCGCTCGAGCTCGGCGGCAACGCCCCCTTCATCGTCTTCGACGACGCCGACCTCGAAGCGGCCGTCGAGGGCGCCATCGTCAGCAAGTACCGCAACGGCGGACAGACCTGCGTCTGTGCGAACCGCCTCTACGTGCAGTCCGGCATTCATGATGCGTTCGTCGCCCGCCTGGCGCAGCGTGTGCGGGGCATCAAGGTGGGCAACGGGTTCGAGTCCGGCGTGACGCAGGGCCCGGTGATCGACGACAACGCCGTGGCCAAGATCGAGCGGCATGTGGCCGATGCCGTGGAACGCGGCGCCACGGTCTTGACGGGGGGGCGCCGCCTCCACGACCGGTTCTACGAGCCGACCGTTCTCACGGGCGCCACGGCCGAGATGCTCTGTGCGCGCGAGGAAACCTTCGGGCCCGTGGCGCCGGTGTTCCGTTTCGACACCGAGGAGGAAGTCATCGCGCGGGCCAACGACACCGAGTTCGGACTGGCTGCGTACTTCTACAGCCGAGACATCGGCCGGGTGTTCCGCGTCGCCGAGGCACTGGAAGCCGGCATGGTCGGGGTCAACACCGGCCTCATCTCCACCGCCGAAGTGCCCTTCGGCGGGGTGAAGCAGTCGGGCCTGGGCCGCGAGGGTTCGCGTCACGGCATCGATGACTACCTGGAGATGAAGTACGTCTGCCTGGGCGGCATCTGAGGCACAGGCAGGGAGCTCGTGCCGCCTCGCGGAGCAACGCTTTCGCTGCGCCGCGCCGCGCTGCGCCTCCGGCGGGCGCCTCGCGCAGGCGCCACCCCGCAAGACTCACTTCAGCGGCACGCCGGTCTTGCGCTGGAGTTCGTCGCGTGACACGCCCGGCGCCATCTCCACCACGACAAGGCCTTCGGGCCTGACGTCCATCACGGCCAGGTCGGTGATGATGCGGTCCACCACGCCGACGCCGGTGAGCGGCAGCGTGCAGGTGGGAAGGATCTTCAGGTCTTCGGTGCCATCCTTCTTGCGCGCCACGTGTTCCATCAGCACCAGCACCCGGCCGACGCCAGCCACGAGGTCCATCGCGCCGCCCATGCCCTTGACCATCTTGCCCGGGATCATCCAGTTCGCCAGATCGCCCTGGGCGCTCACCTGCATCGCCCCGAGGATGCTGAGGTTGATCTTGCCGCCGCGGATCATGGCGAAGCTGTCGTGGGAGCCGAAGATGGACGAACCGGGCATGGTCGTCACGGTCTGCTTGCCGGCATTGATGAGGTCGGGGTCGACCTCGTCTTCGGTGGGGAACGGGCCGATGCCGAGCATCCCGTTCTCGCTCTGCAGCCAGACCTCGATGCCGGCCGGCACATGGTTGGCTACCAGGGTGGGCAGGCCGATGCCCAGGTTCACATAGAACCCGTCCTGCAGTTCCTGCGCGGCGCGATCGGCCATCTGTTCATGGGTCCAAGGCATGGTCAGGCTCCCGAGGAGGTTTCGCGGAGGGTGCGCTTCTCGATGCGCTTTTCCGGGTGGGCGTTGAGGACGATGCGGTGCACGTAGATGCCGGGCAGGTGGACGTCGTCCGGGTCGATCGAACCCGTCTCGACGATCTCCTCCACCTCGACCACGGTCAGGCGGCCCGCCATGGCAACGGCCGGGTTGAAATTGCGTGCGGTGCGCCGGAACACGAGGTTGCCGCTGCGGTCGGCCCGGTGGGCCTTCACCAGGCTGACGTCCGGGAGCAGCGCCCGCTCCATCACGTAGTGCTCGCCATCGAACTCGCGCACTTCCTTGCCTTCGGCCACCAGCGTGCCCACGCCCGTCTTCGTGAAGAAGGCGGGAATGCCGGCGCCACCGGCGCGCAGCTTCTCGGCCAGCGTGCCCTGCGGGGTGAACTCCAGCTCGAGTTCACCCGCCAGGTACTGGCGCTCGAATTCCTTGTTCTCCCCCACGTAGCTGGAAATCATCTTGCGGATCTGCCGCGTTTCCAGCAACTGGCCGAGGCCGAAGCCATCGACGCCGGCGTTGTTGGAGATGACCGTGAGGTTCCGCTTGCCGGAGTCGCGCAGCGCCGCGATCAGCGCCTCGGGAATGCCGCACAGGCCGAAACCACCGACCGCCAGCAGCTGCCCGTCACGGACCACGCCGTCCAGAGCCGCCTGGGCGCTGGGGTAGACCTTGTTCATCGCCGTCTCCCGGAACTGAAAAATGGTGTGAAAAATCCGATGTCGCAGCGTACTACGTAACCCATTAGGTATTCATTACGTAGAATTCACTAAGCACATGCCCAACATCGACCTCGACTACCGCACCGCGTTCGACCTGGCCCCCGTGGGCCTCGTGATCTCGCGCAACCGCCTGATGATCGACTGCAACCAGCAGCTGCTGGAGATGTTCGGCGCGGCCCGCGAGCAACTCGTGGGTCAGTCGTTCGAGCTCCTCTACCCTACCCATGCGGAATTCGAGCGCACGGGCCTGCGCATCGAAGCCAGTCTCGATGCGCAAGGATGGTATGCCGACGAACGGGTGATGAAGCGGGTGGACGGGCCGCAGCGCGGCGAGCTGTTCTGGTGTCACGTCTCCGGGCGCGCGCTCGACCCGTTGCAGCCCCATGCCTCGGGCATCTGGTCGTTCGAGGACCTCTCCGCCCAGCGCCAGCTCAAGGCGGACCTGACTCCGCGCGAACGCGAGATCGCCGCCCTGCTCATCGACGGGCTGACCAGCAAGCTGATCGGCAAGCGCCTCGACATCAGCCCGCGCACCGTGGATGTCTACCGTGCCCGGCTGATGCGCAAGTATGGCGCCGTCACCACGCACGAACTCGTTCACAAGCTGCTCAGCGCCTGACGCGCCCGGCATGCCGCTTGCCGCAAGTTCCGCATGAATACCACCCTGCCCTACGCCGTCTCCGCCCCTGACCGCCGCGAGCTCGACGGTCGTCCCGGCATCACGCTGGTCGAGTTCGGCACCGACTGGTGCGGCTTCTGCCAGGCGGCGCAGCCGGCCATCGCCGCCGCACTGCGGAGCCGTGACGACGTGCAGCACATCAAGGTCGAGGATGGTCCGGGACGCGCGCTGGGCCGGTCCTACAAGGTGAAGCTCTGGCCCACGCTGATCGTGCTGCACGACGGCGTGGAAGCGGCGCGCGTGGTACGCCCCACGGGCGAGCGGGACATCGCCGAAGCCCTCGCCAAGGCCGCTCATCCCATCGGCTGAATCGGAATGGTCCGGCGCGCCCGCAGTTGCCCGCAGCCGCCCTCGACGTCCTGCCCGGCCGACTGACGCAGCCGCGCCAGCACGCCCCGCCGGTTCAGGTAATTCGACATGGCGGCCGCCCGTTCCCAGCTCGGACGCCGGTAACCCGTGCCCTCGGTGGTGTTGTACGGAATCATGTTCATGATCGCGTACTTGCCGGACAGCAGCCGCACCATGCCGTCGAGTTCCTCGTCGGTGTCGTTCACGCCTTCGAGCAAGGTCCACTGGTACTGGATGGGGTAGCCGGTCGTGCGCGCATAGCGCTCCCCGGCCTCCACCAGGTCGGCGGGGTCGATGCGGGGCGCGCGCGGCAGCAACTGCGCTCGCAAGTCCGGCCGACTGGTGTGGATGGACAGCGCAAGCGCGGGCTTGACCGGGCCGAGAGGAAGCCGCTCGAACACGCGCGGATCGCCCACCGTCGAAAACACCAGGTTCTTGTGACCGATGCCGCCCGCCGTCCCCAGCAGTTGGATCGCGTCGAGCACGTTGTCCAGGTTGTGGGCCGGCTCCCCCATGCCCATGAACACCACCCTGCGGATGGTCCGCCGCGCCCGGGCCAGCACCACCTGCGCGACGATCTCGGCACTGCCGACCTGGCGCAGCAGGCCGTCGCGCCCGGTCATGCAGAAGAGGCAGCCCACCGCGCACCCGACCTGCGTGGACACGCAGACGCCATCCCGCGGGAGGAGCACGGTCTCGACGGTCTGTCCGTCACGCAAGGCCACGAGCAGGCGCGCCGATCCGTCCTGTGCAGCATGCTCGGAACGCACTTGCGCCAGCGCGTGCAGCTCGTCCACGACGCCGGGCAGCACGTCGCGCACGGAGGCCGGAAGAAAATCCTCGGGCTTGCGGCGCCCGCTGTCCTGGGCGAGGCCCTGCGACCACAGCCGCATCACGCGGAACTCATGGCAGGGCTTGGCGCCGCTGGCTTGCAGGCGGGCGGAAATTTCAGCGAGGCGCATCGGGCTTGAGCGGTGGGCAGCAAGCCCGGAGTGTAGACAGCCTCGTGCCCTTCAGCCTTTCGCCGGCTCGAGGAAGTGCGCCAGTTTCACGAAGGTGGGCAGCCAGCCGCCCTCGTGACTGTCGCGCGCGGCCTGGTCGAAGAAGTTCTCGTGCAGGAAGGCGAGTTCGGTGCCGCCCGCAACGGGTGCCAGATCGATCACGACGCGCGAGACCCGGTCAGGCGTGCTCTTCCAGGCCCAGGTGAACGCCAGGTGGCGCTCGGGCTCCACGGCCTGGTACTCGCCGGAAACGTCGTGGCGTTCGCCGTCAGGCGTGGTGAAGGCAATGTGGTAGCGCCCACCCACGCGGAGGTCGATGTTGGCCAGCACGACCGAATCGGGCTCGCCCGGTCCGAACCATCGGGTCAGCGCCGTCGGGTTCGTCCACGCGCGCCAGACCTTGTCGGGGCTGACCGGGTAGTGGCGGCGGAGCTGGAGCCGGGGCGCTTCGGTGCGGGCGGGGTCGGGCATGGGGTGATTTCCTCCTGGTGGTAGAGGTAGCGGCCGAGGGCATCGAGCCGGTCATTCCAGAAGGCCTCGTAGCGGGACAACCAGCCCTGCGCACCCCGCATGGGCTCGGCCGTCAGTTCGCACCGGACCACGCGGCCCTCCTTCACACGGGAAATGAGGCCGGCGGCCTCCAGCACCGACAGGTGCTTCATGAACCCGGGCAGCGACATCGCATGGGGCTGCGCCAGTTCGCCGACGCTGCGGCTCCCGGATTCCAGCGTCTGCAGCACCTCCCGACGCGTCGGGTCAGCCAGTGCCGCGAAGACGAGATCCAGCTCGTTTCGTTCAACCATGGGGTTAAGTGTGTGGCGTGCCGCCGGCGCTGTCAACCCGGGGCCGCCGACACCGGGCTCAGCATGGCCAGGGTTCGCGGCTCGGTGGCAGCGTGAGCGCAACCGCCGGCCGCCACGCCGCAGCAGCCACGCCCCGCTGACGACCTGCAGCACCACCGCCGTGCCCATCACCCGGCCAACGTCGAGGGTCACCGACGCCGCACGCCATTCTCGTGCGGGCCAATGCGAGCCCAAGCAAGTGCCCCGGTCGCTCAGACGTTGCGGCTCACCCCGAGTTCGGTGTAAAGCCGTTGGACAAGCGCCTGCAGCGTCGCGATTTCACGTTGCATGGCGTCCTGCTGGGATTTCAGTGCCGCCAGTTCGCTCGCGGCCACGAACTCGGCCGACTCCGCTGCCAACGGCAATGCCGTCAGGTCGACGGCCCCGCCGAGGAGATGGGTCCAGCGCGACTCGCGTGCACCGGGCGCGCGAGGCAACCGGACGACCAGCGGGCCGCCCTTTTCCTCGCTGCGGTTGGCCAGTTCATCGAGGAACGCCTCGACCGATGACACATCGGCGAAGCGATGCAGGCGTTCGCTGTTGCTGCGCAACTCGGAACTGGTCTGCGGGCCGCGCAGCATCAGCACGGCCAGCAACGCCACGGAGGCCGACGGCAGCGCCAGCGCGCGGCCGAGGTTGTGCTCGTAGCGGGTGACGCGCGACCCGCTGGACTCGAACACCAGATGCAGCGCCTTCAGCGCATCGACGGCGGACTGCACCTCCGACTCGGCCGCGTTGATCACCGGCTCTCGGGCCGTCTTCTGGTTGCACCCGCCCACCAGGGCGTTCAGGGACAGCGGATAGCTGTCCGGCACGGTGTGCGCCTTTTCGATCAGCACCCCCAGCACGCGGGCTTCCAGCAAGGACAAGGCTCTCATCAACGATCAGATCGCAAAGCCATCGTCGGCCTGGATCACGGCGCCGTTGATGAAGTGGCTTTCGTTGGAGCACAGCAGCATGAGCACGGCGTCTAGGTCCTTCGGCTGACCGATGCGCTTGCGCGGCATCATGCTGATCAGCTTCTGCCCCTGCTCGGTCTGCCAGTGGTGGTGGTTGATCTCGGTGTCGATGTAGCCGGGGCAGATGGCGTTGACGTTGATGCCGAAGCGGCCCCACTCCAGCGCCATGGCCCGGGTCATGTGGACGACGGCCGCCTTGCTCATGGCGTACACGCCGATCTGGCTCAGGGGCTTCAGGCCTGCCATCGAGGCGATGTTGACGATGCGCCCGCCGGTGAAGGTGCCGGGCGCCGCGCCGCGCGCGCGGGCGAGCATGCGCTTGCCCACCTCCTGCGCCACGAAGAAGGCACCCTTGGTGTTGGTGTCCATCACGTAGTCGTAGTCCTCGGGGGACACGTCGGTGAGCTTCTGCGTGGTGCTCACGCCGGAGTTGTTGACCAGGATGTCGAGCGTGCCCATCTCCGTTTCGGCGTGGGCAACGGCCGCCTTGATGCTGTCGTGATCGGTGACGTCGAGCGCCACCACGTGGGCGTCACCACCGGCGGCCTCAATCTCGGCGCGCAGCGTCTTGAGGCGCTCCACCCGGCGGCCGGCCAGCACCACGGCGGCGCCCGCAGCGGCCAGCGTCTTGGCGAACTGCTCGCCCAGTCCGCTCGAAGCGCCGGTGACCAGCGCCACGCGCCCGGACAGGTCGATGCTGTAGCTCATGCAAATCTCCTCGTTCATTCGTTCGTCGTCGAGCGATGAAGATAGCACGGGCCCTCCGGGCGTGGCGTGCGCGCCGCATCATAGAACGACCGTTCGTTTTCGCCGCTTGCGCCAATTAGAATGCGCGTTGAACTGATTGAACGCCTGATTCAAGGAGACTGCATGACCCCCCAAGAAATTCTCGCCCAGTACGGTCCGCGCGAAGCCATGGAGTACGACGTCGTCGTCGTAGGCGGCGGCCCGGCAGGGTTGGCCACCGCCATCCGCCTCAAGCAGCTGGCGGCCAAGCAGGAGAAGGACATCTCCGTGGTCGTGCTGGAGAAGGGGTCCGAGCCGGGGGCCCACATCCTGAGCGGTGCCGTGATGGACCCGCAGGCCCTCACCGAGCTGATCCCCGACTGGAAAGCGCAAGGCGCCCCGCTCAACCAGCCGGTCACGGCCGACGAAGTGATGTGGCTCACCAAGACGGGCTCGTTGTCGTTCCCGAAGTGGCTCATCCCGAACAACTTCCACAACGAAGGCAACTACGCCATCAGCCTGGGCAACGTGGTGCGCTGGATGGCGCAGCAGGCCGAAGCCCTGGGCGTCGAGATCTTCCCCGGCTTCCCCGCTGCCGAAGTGCTGTACGACGAGCAGGGCCGGGTCAAGGGCGTCGCCACCGGCAACCTGGGCATCGGCAAGGATGGCCAGCCGAACGAGAACTTCCAGCTCGGCATGGAACTGCATGGCAAGTACACCGTGTTCGCCGAAGGCTCGCGCGGGCACCTGGGCAAGCAGCTCATCGGCAAGTTCAAGCTCGATGCCGGCCGCGACCCCCAGGCCTACGCCATCGGCGTGAAGGAACTCTGGGAGATTGACCCGGCCAAGCACCGCGCCGGTCTCGTCGTCCACACGGCCGGCTGGCCGATGGATGACAGCACCTACGGTGGCGGCTTCATGTACCACCTGGAGGACAACAAGGTCACGCTGGGCCTGGTCACCGGCCTCGACTACGCCAACCCGTGGATCAGCCCGTTCGAGGAAATGCAGCGCTGGAAGACCCATCCGGCGATCCTCAAATACCTCGAGGGCGGCAAACGCCTGAGTTACGGCGCGCGCGCCATCACGACCGGCGGCCTGCTGAGTCTGCCCAAGCCCGTCTTCCCGGGCGGCCTGCTGGTCGGCTGCGACGCCGGCTTCCTGAACGGCGCCCGCATCAAGGGCAGCCACGCGGCCATCAAGACCGGCATGCTCGCCGCGGACGCCCTCTTCGAGGCGGTCACCGCAGGGCGCCAGCATGACGAGCTGAGCGCCTACCCGGCCGCCTTCGAGAAGAGCTGGCTGCACGAGGAACTGCACGCCTCGCGCAACTTCAAGGGCTGGTTCAAGCTCGGCAACATGGTGGGCGGCCTGATGAACGGCATCGAGTACTGGCTGCTGCCGAAGCTCGGCATCAAGACGCCGCCGTGGACCAAGCGCCGCACGGTGCCCGACCACGCGATGTTGCGCCCGGCGTCGGAGTTCCCGCAGATCGTCTACCCGAAGCCCGACGGCAAGATCACCTTCGACCGCCTCAGCAGCGTCTTCGTGAGCAACACGAACCACGAGGAGCACCAGCCCGCCCACCTGACGCTGAAGGATGCGTCGGTGCCGGTCAACGTGAACCTCGCCAAGTACGCAGGGCCGGAGTCGCGCTACTGCCCGGCCGGTGTCTACGAGTTCGTCAAGAACGCCGACAACACCGACCGCCTGCAGATCAACGCGCAGAACTGCGTGCACTGCAAGACCTGCGACATCAAGGACCCCACCCAGAACATCGTCTGGGTGACGCCCGAAGGCGGCGGCGGCCCGAACTACTCGGGCATGTGACGCCGCAGCGGGCGAGTCCCGCTGTTCCATGAAAACGGCCCCCGCCGCTTGCGCGCCGGGGGCCGTTTGCTTTTCACGCGGTGCGTGCACCGCTGCGTCGATCAGTTCTTCTTGTAGGCCCGCACCCAGTCGATCTGCAGAGCCTGCGGGAAGGCCGTGTCATCGATGCCATGGCGGCCCGCCCAGGCGCCGCCGATGGCCAGGTTGAGCAGGATGTGCGCGGGGCCACCCAGCGTGAGATCGTCATACGTCCACGTCGATGCGCGGGTGTAGATCTTCTTGCCGTCGATGTACATCGTGACGGTGGTCGGCGTCCATTCGGCACCGATCACGTGGAAGTCATCCGCGAAGCTGTAGGGCGCCTTCCAGTAGGTCCACTGCAGGTTGTAGGCAGGGTCCGCATAGAAGACCTGCGAGTTCTTGCGATCGTTCGTCACCACGTTGGAGTGGATCATGTCGACCTTGTCCTCGACGCCGTTGTTCACGAACTCGAAGATGTCGATCTCGGGCGGCCAGCCGAGGCGCCCACTCTCCGACACGTCGGAGTTGAGCCAGAAGGCCGGCCACACGCCCACGCCACCCGGCATCTTCACCCGGGCCTCGAAGTAGCCGTAGCGGGTGGTCCAGTCCGATCGGATCATCCCGGACTCGTAGTTGATGCCGTTGGGGTCGTCGTTGCGCACCTTGCGGGCCACGAGGCTGAGCACGCCGTTGGCGACGCGGTGGTTGTCGTTGTCGCGATAACGCTGCTTCTCGTCGTGCATGCGGTCGTTCGTGCCGCTGTTGTAAATGAAGCGGGTGTGCCACTTCGTGCGGTCCAGCGTCGTGCCGTTGAACTCGTCGTTGAAAGCCAGCGAGTAGCCGGCAGGGACGAATGAGCCACTTGCGTTCGTCGAGGTGGTGGCATAGGTGGCCGCCGGCACCGGTTCGGTGACCGGGATGGCCGAGCGCATCTTCATCGACACGCTGTCGACGATGGTGCGGGTGCCGCTCGCGAGAATGCTGAGTTCCGCCCGCGTGTAGACCGGCGCCGTGAACTGGAATTCGTAGTCCTTGTACGTGTTGCCGGTGACGACGACCTTGCTGGTACGGAAGGCCTCGTTGTACGGCGGAATCTGGAACTTCAGCGCGACGGTCGCGCTGCCGGTCGTCCTCTCATTGCGTGCGCGGACTTTCACCGTGTACGACACACCGGGCTTGATCGCCACGCCGGGTGCGAAGTTCTGCAGCGCACGCCATCCGACGTTGAGTGCCTTGCCGCCAGGCCGCAAGGCACTGTTGACCAGGACGGCGTCTCCGACGGTCCAGCCGTTCAGGCCGTCACTGAAGAGGTTGTTGACGACGACCTCGTCGGGAAGGACGGTGTAGCTTGTCCGAGCGGCGTGATCGTCCTGTGCGACGTCAACCGTGGGCGCGGTTTCGGCAACGCCGACAACCGGGGCCGGGGCGGCGTCTGCCGTGGGTGACGTCGTCGTGTCGGCGCCACCGCCGCCACAACCGGCAGCCAGCATGGCGATCCACAGGACGGAAAACAGGGGCGCCCGTGCGGGCATCTTGAGCGTGTTCATCAGTACATCCGATTCGTAAGTGGAGCCAGGACCGCCTGCGCTGCAGCAGCAGGACGGCCTCTGTCATTCGTTTCGTCATCGCGTACTGCGCCAACACCCGTTTTCCGTAAGCGAGTGCGACAGGAGGCAACGTTCCCGGCTTGCGTGACGGATGCCGCGGGTGGCGCCCTCAAGTTCGGAACTGCGCGGCCGTTCCAGGATCCGGAGGTGACCGCGCTGCCGGGGCGGGCGGGCAACGACTCCGACGGCACGGCGTCGCACCGCGAAACCCGGCGGCGAACGGGTACACTCGCGGCTGTCAGGAGAGAGCCCCTCACGGGGCCGCCGAAGGCGAGTGGCGAGGGACTGCGGCATTGACCGCGCCACGAGAACGCTCAGGCAAAAGGACTGGCAAGCGCACCGGAAACGGTGCGTTCCTCACTGGAGAGAGGCTGGTGACCCTTCAACGGGTGGGCCGGCCCACCGAAGGGGCAAGCGGCAGGTGTCGGCACGAACCCCCGCCAATCTCTCAGGTAAAGCGGACAGCGAGGGCATCCCCACCGATCATGGTGGCCGAACGATTGCCCTTGCCGGAGAACCGCATGTCCCAGCCCGCCCCCCTGTCCCGGACCCCGCTCCACGCACTCCACGTCGAACTGGGCGCCAAGATGGTTCCCTTCGCTGGCTACGAGATGCCGGTGAACTACCCCGGCGGCATCATCGCGGAGCACAAGCACTGCCGGGAAGCCGCAGCGCTCTTCGACGTCTCCCACATGGGCCAGGTGCGACTGACCGGCGACGACGCGGCACGGGCGCTGGAAACGCTGGTGCCCGTCGACGTGGTGGACCTCCCCGTCAACAAGCAGCGCTACGCGTTCTTCACCAATGCGAGCGGCGGCATCCTCGACGACCTGATGATCACCCGTCGTGCGAACGACCTGCTGCTGATCGTCAACGCGGGCTGCAAGGCGGCGGACATCGCCCACCTCCAAACGCAGATCGGGCACCGCTGCGGCGTGCATCCCATGCCCGAGCAGGCACTCCTCGCCCTGCAGGGACCGAAGGCGGTCGAGGCGCTCGAGCACCTCGATCCGAAGGCCGGGTCGCTGACCTTCATGACCGGCGGGACGCTTTCGCTTGCCGGCATCGAGTGCTTCGTCACCCGCTCGGGCTACACGGGTGAGGACGGCTTCGAGATTTCCGTGCCGGCCGATCGTGCCGAGCACCTCGCCCGGACGCTGCTTGCGATGCCACAGGTGCGCCCGGTCGGGCTGGGCGCACGCGACACGCTGCGCCTCGAAGCGGGGCTGTGCCTCTACGGCCACGACATCAACGAGGCGACGACGCCCGTCGAGGCCGGCCTGACCTGGGCCATCCAGAAGGTGCGCCGGGCAGGTGGCGCGCGCCACGGCGGCTATCCCGGCGCATCGGTGATCGATTCCCAACTGGCGAGCGGCACGACGAACAAGCGCGTGGGCCTCGTCGGCCTGGAGCGCCTGCCGGTGCGCGAGGGCGCGCTGCTCGTCGACACCACCGGCCACAAGCTCGGCCACGTGACGAGCGGCACCCTGGCACCGTCGGTCAATCAGCCGATCGCCATGGCCTATCTGGCCAGCAACCACGCCCTGCCCCACCACGAGGTGTTCGCCGAGGTTCGGGGCAAGCGCCAGCCCATGCGCGTGGCGCCGATGCCCTTCGTCCCGCACCGCTACAAGCGTTGAGCGAACGCCGCGGCGCGCCTCCGGCGGCGCAGCGCGTTCACCATCCCTTTCCTTCCGTTCTTCCCTTTCACGAACGCCCACTCCGCCGCGATGGGCCACACAGGAGCTGACCGATGACCACCCTCTTCACGTCCGAACACGAGTGGATCACCACCGACACCCCCGCCACCGTCGGGATCACCGTGCATGCCCAGGATGCCCTGGGTGACGTGGTGTTCGTCGACCTGCCCGCCGTGGGCGCCACCTTCAACAAGGGCGAAGTCGCCGGCGTCGTCGAATCCGTCAAGGCGGCGGCCGACCTGTACATGCCGGTCACGGGCGAGGTCGTCGAAGTGAACGAAGCCCTGCGTGCCGACCCGTCGCTCGCGAACACCGACCCGCTGGGTGCAGGCTGGTTCTTCAAGATGCGCGTGGCCGACGCCGGCGAACTGACCGGCCTGCTCGACGCCACCGCGTACGACGCACTCGTCAAGAACAGCTGACCCGCCTTCCCCCGCTGCACCCGCCCCTCCGCCCGTTCCTGGATCTGCCCGCCATGCTGAAGTCCCCTGCCCCCTCACTCGCCGCGCTCGAGAACGCTGCGGAATTCGTCGCCCGCCACATCGGCATCGAAGAGGCCGAAGAACGGCAGATGCTTTCGGTCATCGGGCCGCAGTCCCGACGCGCGCTGATCGACGCGATCGTGCCGCGGGCCATCGCCAGGCCGACGCCGATGGAACTCCCGCCCCCGCTCACCGAGGCCCGGGCGCTGGCGGAACTCAAGCGCATCGCCTCTCGCAACCAGGTGCTGCGCAGCTGCATCGGGCAGGGTTACCACGGCACCATCACGCCGGGGGTCATCCTTCGCAACGTGCTCGAGAACCCGGCCTGGTACACCGCCTACACGCCGTACCAGGCGGAGATCTCGCAGGGTCGCATGGAAGCGCTGGTGAACTTCCAGACCATGGTGTGCGACTTGACCGGCCTGGCCATCGCCGGCTCGTCCATGCTGGACGAAGCGACCGCCGCAGCCGAGGCCATGACGCTCGCGATGCGGGTCGGCAAGAGCAAGAGCACGACCTTCTTCGTGGCCGACGACGTGCTGCCGCAAACGCTGGAGGTGGTCCGCACGCGCGCCCAGCCACTGGGCATCACGGTCGTCACCGGGCCGGCCGACGGGGCCGGTGCAGCGGGCGCGTTCGCCGCCCTGTTCCAGTATCCCGGCGTGGATGGCCGGGTGCGCGACCTCGGGCCGCTCATCGAGGCCGTGCACGCCTCGAGCGGGCTGGCCATCGTGGCGGCGGACCTCCTCGCGCTCACGCTGCTCAAGGCGCCCGGCGAGATGGGTGCTGACATTGCGGTCGGCAACACGCAGCGCTTTGGCATGCCCATGGGCAACGGCGGCCCGCACGCCGCCTACATGGCGACCCGGGACGAATTCAAGCGCTCCATGCCCGGCCGTCTGGTCGGCGTGAGCGTCGACGCGCACGGCAACCCGGCCTACCGGCTGGCGTTGCAGACGCGTGAACAGCACATCCGCCGCGAGAAGGCCACCTCGAACATCTGCACGGCGCAGGTGCTGCCCGCCGTCGTGGCCAGCATGTACGCCGTCTATCACGGCCCGCTGGGCCTGCAACGCATCGCCCGTCGCGTCGCCCGCTATACCGGCATCCTGGCCGCCGGCCTGCGCAGCCTGGGCGCCACGCTGACGCACGAGCATGCCTTCGACACCGTCGTGCTGCGCACCGGTGGCGAGACCCATGCCCTGATGGCTGCCGCCCGCGCCGCGGGCTACAACCTGCGCCGTGCGGCCGTGGACGCCGTCGGCATCTCGCTCGACGAAACCACCTCGCGCGACGACATCACGGCACTGTGGGGCCTCTTCGCCAAGGGCAAGCCGGCGCCGGGGTTCGAGAGCGTGGCCGACGGCGCGGAAACGCTGTTGCCGGCAGCACTCGCGCGCACGAGCGAGTTCCTCACGCATCCCGTGTTCAACACCCATCACTCCGAGACCGAGATGCTGCGCTACATCCGTAGCCTGTCCGACAAGGACCTGGCGCTCGACCGCAGCATGATTCCGCTAGGCTCATGCACGATGAAGCTGAACGCCACCAGCGAGATGATTCCCATCACCTGGCCCGAGTTCGCCAACCTGCATCCGTTCGCACCGGCCGACCAGCTCGCAGGCTACGCCGAACTTGACCAGCAACTGCGCGACTGGCTGTGCCAGGCCACCGGCTACGCGGGCATCAGCCTGCAGCCCAACGCCGGCTCGCAAGGCGAATATGCCGGCCTGCTGGTCATCAAGGCGTTCCATGAGTCGCGTGGCGAGGGCCACCGCAACATCTGCCTGATCCCCGAGTCCGCGCACGGCACCAACCCGGCCAGCGCCCAGATGACCGGCATGCAGGTGGTCGTGACCCGATGCGATGCCGATGGCAACGTCGACATGGTGGACCTGAAGGCCAAGTGCGAGCAGCACAGCGCCAAGCTCGCATGCGTGATGATCACCTATCCCTCGACCTACGGCGTCTTCGAGACCCGCGTCAAGGAACTGTGCGCGCTGGTCCACCAGCACGGCGGCCGGGTGTATGTCGACGGCGCCAACATGAACGCGCTGGTGGGCGTGGCCGCTCCGGGCGAGTTCGGCGGCGACGTGAGCCACCTCAACCTGCACAAGACCTTCTGCATCCCCCACGGCGGTGGCGGTCCTGGCGTGGGACCCGTCTGCGTCGTCGAGGACCTGGTGCCGTTCTTGCCGGCCCACCGCTCCGCCGGCCTCGGCATCGACACGCCGCGCGTGGGCGCCGTCTCCGCCGCTCCGCTCGGCAACGCCGCCGTGCTGCCCATCAGCTGGATGTACGTCCGCATGATGGGCGCCGACGGCCTCAAGGCGGCCACCGAAACCGCCATCCTGAGCGCGAACTACGTGGCCGCCCGGCTGGCCGATCACTACGACATCCACTTCAGCGGCAACATCGACGGCGTCAAGGGCGGCGGTGTCGCACACGAGTGCATCCTCGACCTGCGACCGCTCAAGGACACCTCCGGCATCTCGGCCGAGGACGTCGCCAAGCGCCTCATCGACTACGGTTTTCATGCCCCCACGCTGAGCTTCCCGGTGGCGGGCACGCTGATGGTCGAACCGACCGAGAGCGAACCGCTGAAGGAGCTGGACCGGTTCTGCGATGCCATGATCGCCATCCGCGGCGAGATCGCTCGCGTGGAAGAGGGCCAATGGCCGCGGGAGGACAACCCGCTGAAGGCAGCGCCCCACACCACCGAAGCGCTGCTCAAGGCCGATTGGCCGCACCCCTACTCGCGCGAGGAGGCGGCCTATCCCGTGCGCAGCCTGCGCCAGCAGAAGTACTGGGCCCCGGTCGGGCGGGTGGACAACGTGTACGGCGATCGCAATCTCTTCTGCAGCTGCGTTCCCGTCACGGCGGACGATACGCAGGACTGACCGGTGCGGCCCGATGGGCGCAGCCTTTTCTTGCGGCTCGCCGCGCTCCTGGGCGCGGCCATGCTGAGCGGGTGCGTCCAGGGCTTGTTCTTCCACCCCGACAACCGGGCCTACGGGACTCCGGCGGCCCTCGGGCTGAGCGGTGCAACCGATGTCTACTTCAAGACCGAGGACCGCTCGACCCTGCATGGGTGGTGGCTTCCCGCAGACCCGGCCCGTGGCTCCGCCCGGTGCACCGTCCTGCATGTCCATGGCAATGCCGCCAACGTCAGCAACCACCTCCCGCTGGTGGCGTGGCTGCCATCGCACGGCGTGAACGTGATGATGTTTGACTACCGGGGATTCGGCCTCTCGGGCGGCAAACCCAGCCTGGACGGGGTCGTGGCCGACACGGAGGCCGCATTGGATGCGGTGCTCCGCCAACCTGGTGCGACGCCGGGGCGCGTGGTGGTGCTGGGCCAGAGCCTGGGCGGTGCATCGGCCCTGCGTGCAGTGGCACGCAGCCGCCCGGGCCAGGTGCAAGGCCTGATCGTCGATGCCGCCTTTGCCAGCTATCGCGACGTGGCGCATGACGTGGCGCAGCAGATTAAGGTCCTCGCCGTCTTCGCGCCCATGCTCAAGCGAACCCTGCCCGGACCGGAGAAAGATCCCGAGGTGGCCGTCGCGTCGCTTGGGGTGCCCCTGTGGGTGCTCCACGGCGACGCGGACGAGGTCATCCCGATCGCTCATGGCAAGCGAATCTTCGACGCCGCACCGGCTTCCCGGCGACACTGGGCGCCTCTCCCCGGAGCGGGTCACCTCGAAGCGCTGATGCGGGCGGACGGTCGAGCCGTGGTCCAGGACGCGCTCGAGCAGCTCTGCCCCGCTTCAACGCCGTAGCGCTTCGTTACCACGAGACGTCGTCCAGGGACGGGAGTATGGTTTATTCGGCGCGAAGCTTGCTTCCGATGCGCCGCAGCTGGAATCAGCGTCATCCGTCAGGAATTTTTTGCTCATGAGCCAGCCCCAACGAATCGAGTTCCTGGACGCCCTGCGCGGCTGGGCGATCACCATGGTGATCGCCAACCACGCAGGAAGCATCAGCGAACTCACCGGCCCCTTGAGGCGAGTGACCGAGTTCGGCGCCTATGGCGTTCAGCTGTTCTTTGTCATCAGCGCCTACACCATCTTCCTGACCTACCGGAATTCCTTGGGTCGGGACGCCACCCCTACGCGCAATTTCTTCATCCGGCGCTTGATCCGCATCGTCCCGGTGTATTGGGCGGGCATCGTCCTCTATACGCTTGTTTTCGGCCTGGGCTCGCGTGGCTGGGTGGCAGGACCCGAGCCATGGCATTACCCGTGGCACCTGCTGCTCCTGAACATCTGGCACCCACTCACCCAGAGCAGCGTCGTACCGGGCGGCTGGTCCATCAGCGTGGAGGTGATGTTCTACCTGACGGTTCCGCTGTGGGTGAAGCTCATCGAAACCCGTCGAGCCGCCGCGGTGTTCGCGGCCGCCTCCATGCTGCTCGGCGTCGTGGGCTTCCTGCTCGTGTCAGGTTGGTCGCACCCCGAGGTCAGCGAGAAGTCCATGCACCTCTACCACCACCGCCTGCCGTTCAACCAGCTGGCCTGCTTTGCGATGGGCATCTGGCTGTACTTCGCAGTGCGCGACGGCTTGGCTGAGCGGCTGCGCTCGACCAAGGCGAACGCGGGCGCGTGGATGCTCGGCATTGCGCTCTTCCTGCTGGCGTGGAAATGGCCGCTGCCGGGGCCCACGGGGCAGCATCTGTACGCCGCCAGCTTCGCTGTCATCGGCCTGGCATTGGCGGCGCTGCCGCTGCGGGCGATCGGCAACAGCGCCAGCCTGTTCATGGGGCGGATCAGCTATTCGGCCTACCTGCTGCACTTCCTCGCGCTCGAGCAGTTGAGCCACCTGGTGCCGGCCGGCACGCCCTACCGATTCGCCTTCATTGTCGTGGGCGGCTTCGCGGCCACCATTCCGCTCGCCTGGCTGTCGTACCAATGGATCGAACAGCCGATGACCCGGCTCGGCAAGCACTGGATCGGCCGGCGGCAGGGTCTGGCCGCACCCGCATCGGCCTGACCTGCACCCGGTTGCCTGGCGCGCGCCCAAGCGTCAAGGCGGTCGACCCGATCCTGGCAAAGGAAGCACCATGCCCCTGGCAAGAATCGAAGTGCGTCGTGCGCGTTCGCCCGAGGAGGTGCAAGCCATCATCGAAGCGGTGTACCAGGCTCAGCTCGAAGCCTTGCGCCTGCCGACCGGCGACCGCTTGATCCGCTACGTCGCGCACGCCCCCGAGCACTTCGCGGTTCCCCCCGGCAAGAGCGCGAACTTCACGCTGGTGGAGTACCAGCTGTTTCCGGGTCGCTCCGTGGACGCCAAGCGCCGGCTTTACGAGGGCATCATCCAACGCCTCGGAGCCCTTGGCATCGCACCGACCGACATTCTTGTCGTCATTCAGGAGCCGTCGCTGGACAACTGGGGAATCGGCGGCCGGCCGGCGTCGGAACTGGATCTGGGATTCGACCTGAACGTGTGAGCGCCAGACCCTGGCGAGTGCCGAGTGGGACGGACCAGGGTCGGTCAGGCATGACGACGGCGTCGCATGAGCGCAGGCTTCGCCGCGGGCCTCTGCACCCGCCCGCCCATCAGGCCACCGGCTCGACCGAAGGCCGTTCAATCACACCGGTGAAGGCTGACCACAGTCCGAGCGCGACAAGCAAGGCGATGCCGACGCCGGACCACACGAAGACGGTCAGCGCGATGCCGGCCACCCAGAGCCCGAGCATCAGGCCCGCAGCCAGCCACCGCCGCCCGAGCAGCGCCACGCTCCAGGGCAGGATGAATGCGATGGGCGGCAACAGGAGCCAGACGATCCACTTGTTCATGCGGCCTCCCGCGATGGGTTTTGCTTGAGGTGCTCCGCCAAGCGGATGGCGAAGGCGATCACCATCATCGTGGGTCCAGAGTAACCCGAAGTCGGGAAGATCGCGCTGCCGGCCACGTACAGGTTGGCCATGCCGAACACCTTGGTGTTCACGTCCACGACACCGTCACGCTCGGAAGCGGCCATCCGGGCGGTCCCGATGTGGTGGTAGTGCCCCTTGGCATGGGCGCGAACGAACTCGGGCGTGAGCGGCGGGGCCTCGAAGCGCCCGGCCTGCAGACGGGTGAGTTCGCGGATGGTGACCTCCTGCCCCTTCGCGAAGGTGCGGCAATCCAGGTCCGACAACGACCAGTTGAGGATCACCTTGCGCACGCCAAGTTCGTCGCGCTCGTTGCTCAACGTGATCCGCGAATCGGGATTGGGGCTTTGCTCGATGCGATGGTCCAGCAGGAACGCGATCGGCTTCGGGCGCAGCAACCCCGCACGAGAGGCGACGAGGCGGGCGCTTTCCGTGGGCTGGCGCAGCACGGTGCTCACTGCGTCCAGCGTGTGCAGGTCGGCCGGCGCCCAGAAGCCTCCTTTCAGCGCGGACAGTGCCTTGGCCGACTCCTCGTAACCGTAGAGCGGGCGGAAGCGGCAGTAGTACTGCAGCATGCCCTCGCGGCGCATGGCCTTCTCGCTGAAGCTGAGGTTGGCGTTGAGGTGCAACCGGCCGAGGGTGTCGGCATCGTAGAAGCGAGGGAATGCCGGGCTCGGAAAGAGCAGCCCCGACTCGACGTACGGATGCTCCATGAAATTCCGGCCGAGTTGTCCGGACTTGTTGCCCAGGCCGCCGGGCACCACCTCGTCGGCCGCCAACATCAGGCGAGCGTTCTCGACGGCGTGTGCGGCGAGCACATAACGCTTTGCATTGACACGGAAAGGCGGACGGCCCAGCGCGCGCACGGACAGGCCATCGATGCGATTGCCTTGCGGATTCACGATCAGCTGCGTGACGTTGGCATTCAGGTACACATCGACATTCGTCTGCTTTGCCAACGTGTCCGCATACAGCTCCTGGAACCGGCGGCGAACGCTGATCTGGAACACTTTGCTCACGAAGTCTTCCGACTGAGACTCGAGAAGGTCCTGGGCGCTGAAGCCATGACGAGTCGCCTGCAACTGCGGATCGAAGCCTTCGCGCGTCAGGCCGAGCTGCTTGGCAGCCAGGGTGACGTAGGGCGCGATCTGGTCGTAGCCGATGGGCCACGACGGCACGCCGAGGTCCGGGCGACCCGCATAGTCGATGGGGTCGTTCTCCCGGCAGTAGCCGCCCCAGTGATTGGTCGTGCCGCCGAAGAACCTGAGCCGGCACGACGTCATGTCGTAGTAGGGGATGCCGGTCTGCTCTGCCTTGTAGAGGTCTTGCGTCGCACCTTCGATCTCGCGAGAGCCGCTCTCGAGCATGACGATCTTCAATCCGCTGTCGGCCAGGTTGGCCGCGAGCGTGATGCCGGCAGCACCGGCACCGACGATGCAGAGGTCGGCTTCGATGGGCCCGGTCACAGAGCCGCTTCGGGCGTCGATGAACTGCGTCATGCGGCGTCACCTCCGGTGGCCAGCATGAGGGCGAGTTCGGTGTGCGAGAAGCCGAGGCCGCCGATCACCTCCAACCGATTCGCGGCGAGGTCATCCTCGACGCAGGCCGGAACGGTTTCGCGCGCGGTTTGCCACGCATCGCCCACGACGGCATGAAGCCGTTCGTGGACCGACTGCATGATCTCCCGCTGGCGGACGGCCGGCAGGGCCACTGCCAGCTTGCGGCGCACCTGCGGTGTCAGCTCGAGGCCCAACGCGTCGGACAAGGTGGTCAGGTAGGCAAGGGAGGGGTTCGGCGGCGTTGTGGACGAAAGGGCCGGCGCGGCCTGAACGACGGGGGCAAAGAGTGCAGCGCACATCAGGCGTCGCTGCACACTGGTCTTGCGCGAGGGGGACGACGGCTTCAACGCTGCTCCTTGAGATAGTTGACAACGGCCCGAGCGTCTTCTTCAGCCATGCCGGACAGGCTCATGTTGGTGCCGGGGACCAGCTGTTCCGGCGCGACGAGGAAGCGAACCAAGGTTTTCTCGTCCCAGACAAGACCGCTCGCGCGCATGGCAGCGGAGTATTCGAACCCCGGCACGGACCCGGCAGGTCGGCCGATGACGCCCCCAAGCCGTGGACCGATCTTGTCGGCGTTTCGAAGGTCGTGGCAGGCCACGCAGGAAAGCACCACCCGGGCGCCGTCCGCACTGCGCATCTCGTCCGCGTGATGCGCACTGACGGTTGCTTCGGTCGGTCGATTGACGGCCGCCGTGACGCCAAGGAAGGCGAACAGCCAGAGGCAACTGCCCACCGCCAGGCGGACCCTCCCCGTCTTTGCTTTTGTCGTTCTCATGCATCCTCCAGATGCGCCGCTCCGACTGGACTCGCGGATGACGGCGCGGCCGGGCGAGCAAGAGTCGGACCACTCAGCCAACGCCCCTGCCGCTTGGCTCACCGGGCTGAGGAGTGAACATGGACGCCGACCGTCAGCGACGGTTGGCCGCAGGTGTTCGGGCAGTGAGGTAGCCAGGGCACCAGGCAACTTTGCCCTTTGGTTCGCCGGTTGAGCTGCAGCAATCAGGAATTTTCTGCTGTCGACTTTCCCGGTTCGCCCTTGGAGGCGAACGGCCACGTCGGCAAGGTTTGCGCCCCGGGCACGGTTGGCAAGCAAGGGGCGACCCGGTTGCCCGGCAAAGGGTTGGCAACGACGCCGTCCGAGGAAGCTCAGCCCTTGCGCGGCCTCCCGTACTGCGGGTACACGCCACGGCGCGAGCTCCTCCCTCTCCGGGGTGGAGATCGTTCATCTTCGAGAAGAGGGACCCCAGCCCGATAAGGCGTCGCCGGGATGGACCAGCGCCGCGAGGTGGAAGTCGCGGATCAGCCGCCGAGCGACGCCAACAGCGCCAACCCGAGCAGCAGCAGAACGGGCCCCGACAGCGGGGCGGGGCGGGCGAGCAGTTCCGCCACGACGTCCGCGACCGGATGGGTGCGTCGCAAGGCCGCAAGCTCGAGTTCGACGCGCTGCAGGCCCTGCCCCAGTCGCTCAGCATCGAGCCGCCCTCCAGCGTGCAACGCGAGCAGCCGCCGAGTACCGAGGTACAACTGCACGACCCGAAGGGCCGGCCAGCTCACGTGCCTGCTCATGCTCCGGCCACCGGCCGATTCACGGGCCGCGTGCCCGGCGGCGGACGGAACGGCTTGTGCACCGGCTTGGCCGCATGGCTTGTCGGAGACGCCGGGAATGCGGCCTGGCTTGAAGCGCCTCCCCCACGCCCTTTGTCGCCGTCGCGCTTGCCAGCACCGCGGCTCACTGCACTGACGCCGGCGTTCAGGCCCTTCCCGACGGTCTTGCCGAGGAGCCCGGCCACTCCCGTGGCCGGTGCCGGGCTTCGCGCAGCATTGGCTGGGCCACTGGCCGCCGCCGGCCCGTTCCCTGGGCGCGTGAAGCCCTGGAACGTACCCTTGCCGAACTCATACCCGGCGCGAGCGGTGGCAACGGCGCCGCTTCCGACGGCCGCCACGCCCTGGCCAGTGGCCGCCGCCGTAGCGTTCCAGCGATCGAGACCGATGGCCGCACTGCCCACCAAACCGCTGGCGAGGCTGGGTACCCGGGTGAACAGGAAACCGACCAAGGCGGCCATCAGCAAGAGCACGCAGCAGGTGACGAACGACATGGCATCCGTGGCGCCCAGGGACTTGGCCACCAGGACGACCTTATCGATGACCTGAACACTGAGCGAAGCGACGGCCGACGCCATGACGCCCTGCATGGCCCCGCCGATGAGGAAGGTGAGCCAGGCGTTGAAGAGGAAGGTGCTGGGCTGCCACATGGCCCACGGAATCATGACCGGGGCAAAGAGAATGGCCAGCGCTGTCTGGACCTTCGCCATCATCATGACCCCTGCGGCAATGGCACCGGCCACGAGCAGCAGCAGGGCCGCTGCCAGGCGAAACAGGAAGCCGATGGTCTGGTGCGCGATCGCGCTCAAGGTGTTGATCCAGTCGCTGCCGGTCACCTTGGGCACCGCGCTCACCACGTCGAAACTGGCGGCGGCCAGCCGGTCGATGATGTCCATCTCCGTTGGCGCCCCGCCGGGCAGGAGCAGCGTCTCGGCGAAGATGCCCGCCAGCGACTCGACCGACGCCTTCACGATCGGCCCGAGGTGATCGACCGACCACAGGGTGAGACCGAAGATCACCACCGGCTGGATGAACTCGGGCAGCAGCTGAGCGAAGCCCTTGCCCAGGATCCAGGACTTCAGCAGTCCCCACACCAGCAGCACACCGAACAAGGTGACCGCCGTGCGCCGGCCCACGGCAACCAGACCGTCGTTGCCTGCGGCGAAGGCGTCGATCGCTCCGCTCACCTGCTCGAACAGCTCGCGCAGCTGCAGAACGGACTCTGTAGGGCCCGTGGCCGCATGCGCTGACGCCTGCAGCCCCGCGAGCAGGAGGAGGGCCAGTGGCAGCGTTGCTCCAGCATGACGACGGCTCATGGCTTCCTTGCGGTGTTCCATGCCTCGACCGCGGCTCGGTCGGCCTCGCGCGCCGCCGAGACCACCGTGCGGAAGGCGTCCTCCTGAGCCTTCACTCGGGCCTTGTCTTCCGCCTCCTGAAGCTCCTTCTCGGCTGCCGCGCGGCCGAACGCCGTAGAGAGCTGCCGCACCACCTCGGCACTTTGCTGGATGAGGCGGTTCATCTGGACGTTCATGAGCTGCATGGCCTCGTGCGTGCCGGCCGTGCCCGCGATGCGCGCCCCTTGCTCGCGGGCAAAGGCGTAGTCCTCATCGATGCGCTTCATGGCGTGCACCTCGGCATTGATGCGGGCCACCGCCGACTCTTCCTTGCGCGCAACCCGGTTCATTTCCCAGGCCACGTATTCCTTCCAGGTCATCTTCATCAGCTTGGCCGTGTCGAGCCGAGCCTCGATGCCCTTCTTGACCTTGTCGATGGAGCCGATCAAGTCCCGGTTGGCGGCCAGTGTCTTCTCGAGCTTGTGGAGGTCCTCGATCCCGGTGACGTCGCCGAGGATGCCTGCGACCTGCGACGGGTTCATGGAACGCAGCTGCTCGCGCATCGACTGAAGTTGCTGCTGCTGCAGCTTGATCTGCTGGTAGGCCGAAGCGACTTCCTGCGCTGCATGCCGCGCGGCCGTGAGGTTCTGGATCAGGTTGGCCACGTCGATCACCGGCATGGCGTGCGCCGCCGGCGCGTGGGCCATGCACACCCAAACCGCTGCGGCCAATGCCGCCCTTCTTGCATCAACCATGAATCACCTCTTGCATGTACCGCGCCAACCAGTTGTCGTCCCCCCGCGCCAGTTCGCGGTGGAAAATCGCCTTGGCCCGGGCGTCGGAGCGGGTCAGGGAGAGGATTTCGGGCGGGAGCTGCACGTCGACGAGCCGCCGACGCGTGTCCTGCACGACGTAGTAGTCGCGCTTCTGCCTGGCATTGCGAATGACCTCGATCTCGTGGTCCTGCAGGCCGAGCATGTCGCGGTAGACGTCCCGGCTATCGAACGCCTGCAGGTTCGGCAGGAAGATGCGCGTCTTGATGTTGTCGTTGAGCGTCGCGCTGATGGGACTGTCACGGACGTCCTTGAGCGACTGCGTGGCAATGCCGACGCAGGCATTGCGCTTGCGCATGGTCTTGATCCAGTCCTCGAACATGTGGCGGAACGCTTCGTTCTGGAGCAGGTACCACGCCTCCTCCAGGTAGATGAGCGTCGGGCGCGTGGCATCGTCGACCTTCTCCTCCACCACCTCGAACAGGTAGGCGAGCATGGCGGGGGCGAGGCTGGTGTCCGCCAGCAGCCCGCCGACCTCGATGCCGGTGATGTCCGAGAGCGCGAAGCTGTCCTCGGGGTTGTCGAAGAAGCTGCCGTAGCGCTCGGACGCGCGCGTCCAGGCGTGCAGTCGCGAAGCAAGGGCCTTGTCCTGGCCGGCGATCAGCATGTAGAGCTTGGACAAGGTGTGCGCCCCACCCTGCCCGGCCGCCAGCTGGATCGCCTTGTCGAGCACCTGCACGTTCTCGGGCGTCAAGGGGCGGTCGTCGAAGGCGCGCAGTGCGAGTTCGACCCACCGGCGGAACTTCGGGACGGTCGCCGCATCGGCCATCCAGCGCGCGGGATTCATGGCCGCCTCCACCTGGCCGTCCTGCAGGCTGATGTACTCGCCGCCGAGCGCCTTGAGCGTGATGTAGTTCGAGAAGCCCTTGTCCACGACGATGACCCGGCAGGGCTCGTAGCGCTGCCAATGGCTGATGAGGAAGTTCATCAGGGTCGTCTTGCCTGCACCGGCCGGACCGATCACCATGAAATGCCCGACGTCCCCCACATGCAGCGAAAAGCGCTCCGGCACGTCGGTGCGGGTAGGCAGCAGGACGAGCGCCTCGCTCGGCACGCCACGCTGCTCGGTGAGGTGCGGGTTGTCGGGCAGCCCGCTGTTGAGCGTGCGCACGATGGTCAGGTCGGACATGTTGCGCGTGCTCACGAGCGTCGTCCGAAGCACGGCGTCGGCCGCGCCCGGCAAGGTCAGGGCAAAGGCCGAGAGCGCGTTCACGTTCTCCTTGACGAGGCCGTAGCCGGCGTTGTTCAGGATGGCATGGATGTGCTGGCAGCTGGCCGCGTTGTCCTCCCGGCTGCCGGCGATGACCTGCACCGCCATGGCGTGGTAGCCGTAGCCGACTGCCTCCTTGGTGAGTTCGATGAGCGCGGTCTGGGCGTCGTCGGCCAGCGCGGCCATGCCATGGTTCACCCGCTCCGACGTGATGCCGGTCAGCTTCTCGACCGCCTGGACGAGGGGACCCTTGACGTTCGACCGGTAGTGCTGCTCCTGGTCCTGGATGAGCTTCTTGGCGCGTTCGGTGTCGACGAAGCGGAACATGCTCGCCAGCGTGAAATCGCTGGCCACGCCCAGCAGCTGCTCGATCGGCCGGTTGTCGGCCTCCCCCGGATACGCCTTGACGCTGTGCATCGTGACGAAGCGGTTGCCGGCAGGGGATTCGAAGCGAATGACGCCCCCCGCTTCCCGGTACAGGGTGTCGGTCGGCAGCAGCGTGTTGAGAAAGTAGAGCCCGTCCGGAGGCACATGGACCTCGGCACGGGGTGAAGCGATGTTCGCCCGGTTCGCCAGCTCGGCACGCAGTTCGTGACGAACCAGCCGCTTGAGTTCAAGGCGTGCGGACAACGTGCTGTGAAACTGCGTGAGCTGCGCCTCGAACGCCTCGATGGCGGCCGTGAGACGTCCCTCCATGCGTTCGATCTGGGTCTTGCGCGAAAGCCGCTGGCGGGCAATGCCCGCCAGCGCCTGCGGGAACGACTGCCGACGGGAGACCACCCGGTCGCTCACTTCGTCGAAGAAGCCGGCCGATCCGCCGAAGGGCTGATAGGCGATGCACACCACGTGGCGGACGACGCCCAGCTGGCCGCTGTCGATGCGGCTTCGCCAGGTGTCGTCGATGTAGCGCGCCACCGGGTTCGGGATGGCGCTTGCGCCGACGTACTGCTTGCGGCGCTTGTCCATGAAGGTCCAGACGGTGTTGTGGTCGTCGAAGGCGCGCCAGGCGATGTCGACCGAGTCGAGACAGGCGGATCGCTCCAGCTCGTTCGAACTTTCAAGGTCGCAACCACAGTACTCGAACGCGGCCAGCAGGCTGCCGTCGAGGTTGAGGACGAGTCCGGGCGTGACGTCCTTGAACCAGGGCAGCAGCTCGGCATAGCTGCGCGTCTTCTGGTTGTAGGCCGAAATGAGGTGACGCAGGTTCAGCAAAAGAGCCCCCTGCCGAAGCCCTCGGGACGGAGCTGCATGACGGGTTGCCGAACCCAGGGGTCGTACAGATCGGCCTGCTTGAGGTATTTGAGGAATGCCTTCAGGAGCACGGCATCCTTGCGATAGACCCAGCGAAGGAAGAAGTACATCGGTGGCGTGGCCAGCGCGATGGGAAGGCTGCGCAGGTTCAGCGCGAGCACGCCCATGACGACGAGCAGGCCGAAGGCTTCGGATCCGACGCCCGCCACCAGGCGAGGCCGGTTCAGGCTCATGTGGAAGGTGGAGGGTGCGCGCGTCATGAAGCGATGCAGCTCGCGGCCACGCCCGTGTAGGAAGCCAGCGCCGACCCGGCCCCCAGGACGATGCCCAGCCCCAGTCCTACGTACAGCATGGTGCTCCACATCTTGCCGCTGCCCAGCCAGTGCCCCACCACCGAGAAGATGAGGACGATGCCGGCGATCATGGGCGCGAGCTTGGTGCGGCTGTACGCGAAGAAACCGCACAGCACATCGTCGACGAGCGGGAATCCGTTGAACACGGACGCGGCATGGGCATCGACCGGCAAACAGAGCACGGCGGCGACGAGCAGACCGATCGCGAGTGGCGCATGGCGGGACAGGCTTCGCGTCGGCGCCATGGGTGCGACGTGCCGGCTTGGAATGGCAAAGCGGTTCATTGGATCTCCTGGTTGGGAATGGTTTCGAAGTGGTACGTCTGGGAGGAAGGATCAAACGCCCTGACCTGCAGCACTTCCCCAAGCTGGCGCACCCAGCGATCGCCAGTGCGGCGCCGCTCCATGTGCACGACGAGATTGAAGGTCTGTGCGATGCGTGTCTTGATGGCCACGAGCGGCATCGCGGGACGGCCCTCGAGGACGAGGTTCTCGAGACGGGCGATGCCCTCGCGTGCCGAGTTGGCGTGCACGGTGCCCATGGACCCCGGGTGCCCGGTGTTGGCGGCATCCATGAAGTCGAAGGCCTCGCCCCCGCGCACCTCACCGACCAGGATGCGGTCGGGTCGGCTGCGCAGCGCGGACTTCAGCAGCCGGTGCACCGGATAGCCCTGTTCGTCGTCGGCCTCGAGGCGGACCACGTTGCGATGCGGCACCACCAGCTCCGGAATGGTCTCGATGAGCAGCAGGCGCTCGTCGCGGTCGATCTCGCGGATCAGGGCGTTGAGAAAGGTGGTCTTGCCAGTGCTCGTGCCGCCAGCGACGAGCACGGTCTGATGGGTCTGCACTGCGTTGCGCAGAAAGGCGGCCTGCCGCTCGGAGACCTGGCCCGCAGCGACGTAGTCGGCCAGGCCGAGCACGTGGGTGTTGTGGCGCCGGATGGAGACGTACGGCCCGTCGACCGCCACCGGCGCGAGCTGGGCCTCGATGCGAAAGCCGGGCAGCCGTGCGGAGACGATTGCCAGCTTGCTGCCTTCGTGGAGGTCGACCTCGCGTCGGGAAATGTTGGCCAGGTTGACGATCATGCCCACGACCTGGTTCTCGCTGAGGCGGAGGTCCGTGAGTTGCGGAGGGTGCCCGAGCCGTTCGACCCAGACGTCGTCACCGTTGATGGAGATCTCGATGACGCGGTCGTCCTGCATGAGGGGACGCAGCGGTTCGACGGACATCAGTGCGAACGAGAGGCCGGGGTGTTCCATGGATTGATTCTGGGACGGCCGTCGCCTCGGACCGCCCCTGGAACACAGCGCAAACCTGCGCCTCGTCAGGGCTGTGCCGGCATCGCGCGCCCGCTCCGCGACACGAGCAGTGCCGGGTGCTTCCATGCACGGCATCGCCCGCGCGGGTGTACGTCATGCGCATGCGCAAGTCGCGGCGCGAGGGCTCGCCGCAGAGTTCCGCAGACCTCGACTCAGCGACGGAAGACGGGTTGCAGGTGGGTGACGCCCACGCACAAGGGAATCAGGATGACGACGGCCCACACCGGCAGGAAGGCCTGTGGCAGGGGAAACGGCAGGACCAGGACGATGACGGGCGCCATCGCGCACGCGATGAATGCGTGTGAGGCCAAGGCGAGTGCTGCCGGACTCTGGAAGCCCAGCTCATCGAGCAGGATGGCGCGCTGCGCCAGGCCCTCGATCACCGCCGCCACCCACAGCGGTGTCAGGAGCACCAGCCAGGCGCCCAGTGACAGCCCTCTCAGCATGGCGCCATGCACTTGACTGGCAAGGGCCGCGAGGTAGCGGTCCGCGTGTCGCACCACCGTAGCGGGGACCCCTCGCGCTGCGCCCGGCCCCGCGACATGGGGCTCGTCGGGCGGCGGAAAGCCAGTGCCGCGCGGGCGTTCCACGTCACCACCGCGCCCGCCAACGGCATGCCGACCGGCCTCTGCCATTCGGACGAGACCGCCACCCAGCCACGGACCGAACGTCTTGATGGCGTCAGCGGACTCGGCCCTGACACGCTGCTGCATGCGCTCAGGCCCGGCCCACAAGGGCCAAGCCACAAGGCCGGCAAGCCACAGCAGCAACCAGGCGGCGAGGTGGGAACGACGCTTCATCGCCCGGGCTCCGTCCCGCGCTCGCCCAGGTCCAGGACGGGAATGCGACCCTTGAACACCTGAGCTCGGTTGACGATGGCGAGGTAGTGGAGGTCGGGCAGGCTCATCAGTACCTGGGGCGGCACGAGCTCGATCGCTTCCTCCGACATGCTGGCCTGCCGGTTCGCTGCATAGCTGAGCCCGGCGTCTTCGCTTCGCTGACCCGCGCCGTGGGTGAGGCTCGTGCGGCGGACGACCGTCTCGCCGAGCTTGCGGCCGATGAAGTCGAGCGTGTCCGCGTCCGACGTGGCGCCGACGATGAAGTTGTTCATGTTGCCCAGGACGCGTTTGGCCCGGCCTTCGTCGCCCAGCTTGACGGCCAGGTCGGACAGCGTCTGGCCGAAGAGATAGAGCACCATGCCGGCCCCCCTGCCCTTGTTGGCCAGTTGGATCACCGGCTCGCAGACGAGGTCGCCCCATTCGTCGCAGACGATGTGGACCTTGCGGCGCGCTGCGGGCGTCTCGGCGCGCTCGTGGTTGTACAGGTCACCCGCCGTGCCGGCCAGGTCTGACAGGATCAGGGCCGCCAGGCTTTCCGCGACGGAGGTGTCCGACAGCGCGTCGAGTCCGAAGTAGGCGACGTGCCGGCCTTCGATGAGCGAGCGTCCGGTGTGGATCGGCCGCTCGTCCTCGATGTCGGCGTGGTCGGGCGACAGGAGCGCGCCGAGGTCACCGGTCGTGAGGCGTGCCAGCACCGGCGTGAGGCTGACGACCATCTTGGCGAACCACTCCCGGTTGACGGCCAGCATGGCGAGGAAGCCCTCGATGTCGGGCGGTCGATCGGGTTGCGCGCGGTAGCGGCGGACCAATTCGGCAAGGCGGTGAGAACCGAAGGCGCCGGCCTTGCGCGGCCCTTCCCCGCTGCGCTCTGCGCCGGCGACAGGGAGTTCGACCGGTTCCAGCGCCTGGCCACCGGTCAGGAACCGCGAGAGCACTTCCTCCGCCAGGGCCTCGGCCCTTTCGGGTGAACGAACGACATCGAGCAGCGCTTGCAGGCTCACCCGACGCCCGAGGCGCTTCATCGCGCCAGTGATGTCGGTGACCGTCATCATGACGAAGGCCATGAAGGGATCGTCGGGGCCGGTCGGGCCCAGGAGCAGCCGGATGCGTGAGGCGACCTGGGTCTCCCGATCCCACGACGACAGCGGATCGAAGCGGAAGCTCCGGCTCGCGAAGGCCGGATGGAACATCGCGAACCGTTCGGGCTGGCCCAGGCGCGTGGTGACGTCGCGGCACGCCTGCTCGAGGCCCTTGTCGCCCTTCGGGTCAAGGACGATCACGGTGTCACCGCGAGCGGCCAGCTGGTAGACGAGCAGGCGCGCCAGCACTGTCTTGAGCGCCCCGGTGATGGCGAGCACGGCGGTGTGCCCCTCCAGGGAGGCGAAGGGCACCACGATGTCGTGTTCGGGGCCGAGGCCGTGCACCCAGCTGAGCCCTTTCGCTTGCGCCGGACGAGCAGGCATCCCGTTCAGGCGGAGCAGCCAGGTCGGCGCGTAGACATCCACCAGTGAGCGCTTGAGGATGTCCTGGCACAGCTGCGTGTGGGACGGTTCCCAGCGGTAGCCCCAGCCCAGCCACAGCCCGCCGTCCAACGCCGGTCGGCCGCGGTCGAGCGCGCCGCAGGAGAGATGCGCCGTCGGCGCGCCGGCCAGCCCGATCTTGAACCGCCACAGGCGCATCGCCTGAGCACCGCGGCGCACACCCAAGGTCGCGCAGGCGACCGTCATGCCGAGCGCCAGGGTGGCGTCCATGTGAAGCAGCAGGTACAGCAGACCGCAGTGTGCCGCCGCCAGTCCCCAGGCGACGGCCGCGCGCGCTTCATGCACGCGGCGGAACGCGTTCAGCCGCTGCATGTCGTCATGCCGTCGCCAAGGCCGAGCCTGGGCAGCACATCGGCCTGCAGCACAAAGCCAAGCGCCGGGCCGTCCGCCATCGCGAGCATGCCCATGGGCG
This sequence comes from Rhizobacter sp. LjRoot28, assembly GCF_964253025.1. Taxonomy (NCBI): domain Bacteria; kingdom Pseudomonadati; phylum Pseudomonadota; class Betaproteobacteria; order Burkholderiales; family Sphaerotilaceae; genus Rhizobacter; species Rhizobacter sp. LjRoot28. The sequence goes on along the minus strand of NZ_CAXUQC020000001.1, from coordinate 1,370,671 downwards.
CGCCACCGCGACCTCCGCCCACGCGACCGAGCCATTCGAGCCGCTCGAGTTGGGCCAGCAGCACATGCAGGTCGATCCCGCCCTTGACCGGAAAGGTGGCCGCAACGCCCAGCCGGCCGTCGGGCAGGCGACAGACCATGCGCTCGTTGCGCTCTGACAGTGCCTGCTGGCAGTGGGCGACGAACCGGCTCACCTCGACGCTGCGCGCTGCGGCCGCAGGCAAACGCACCGGGTCGTTGAGCGCACGTCGCGCAATTGCCGGCGGCAGCGCGTCATGGGCCGGCTTCGGGGCAAGCGTAGCGCCGCCCTGCAGCATCGCTGGCGGTCGAACGGAGGTGTGCGCCAAGCGCGGGTGAGTGCCGTGGTACTGCTGCTCGGCCAGGCCAGCAGGGTGCGAGGCGCTCTCCACGCCGGCCGACAGGCCGTTCAGAGCCCAGTCGTGACCCAAGAAGACGTGAGGGACGGCGAGGCGCAGGGCAACGCGGTGAGCGCCGCATTCGCCTTCCGCTGGCTCGTCCGGCGGCAGCCGCCACAGCCATCCGCCGGACGGAGCGGCCGTCAGCAGGCCAGCGCGGCCGAGAATGTCGGCCAGCGTCGCCGCGGCCAGCGGAATGCCCCGCACGCCACTTCGCGCGATGTCGTGTCGGATTGCCTCGGCCGCGGTCGGCCATTCGAGATAGACCGCATCGCCCCGGACCCACAGCGGCCCCCGATCCGACATGGGCTGCCAGCGACGGGACTCGATGCGGTGCCGGATGGCATCCACAACGTGCAACTCGAGTTGATGTCCGCAACGAGGCCGACCCTGATGCCGGCGCCGGACTTCATCGAGCTCGAGGACCCGCGTGCGAATGGATTCGACCAGGTGCGCCAGGGTACCGGTCGCGGTGTCGGATGCGCTCGAGGCGACCAGGATGAGTTCGGTGAGCGGGCCCTCACCGGCCTCCCGCAGCCAAGCCATGGCGTCCGCCGGAACCATCGCGGTCAGCAGGCGGGTCGACAGGGTCGACGGAATCGGTGGCCTCAGCAGTCCTTGGTTGGCGTGCCAACCGGCGTGGTAGCCAGTGGCAGCGGTGGCGCAGAGCCAATCTGACAAGCTTCCTTCACATGAGGGCCATTCCACCCCATCGTGCCCGGTGACCACCAGAGCGTCGAGCGCGGAAGGCAACGGGCTCAGCAGCCCCGCCAGGAAGCTCGCGTAGCGCCAACGCGGCGCGCCAGCCTGGCGGGCCTGTGCGCCGACCTCGGGCTCGAACATGCAGCCTTGAGCCGCCTGCAGGCAGTGCACACCCATGTCGAGGGCGTAGCGGAAGAGGCCACCGGGCGCCGCGAAATGATCGCAGGCGCTGGCGGGGAGAAGATGGACCCATGCGGCAAGGTGTCGCACGACGGGCAGGTAGTGAGCATCGAATGCATCGCCATTCGAATTGACCACCAATCGCAGGCGTGCGAGCAAGGCCGCCTGGCTTTGCAGGACGGCATCGACTGACACGCTCGGAAGGCCGGGGTCGCAAGGCGGGTAGCGCGGCACGGCGGCGGCACCCTCGAGTGACAGGACAGCGTCTGCCGGAACGGCGGGCAGAGCATCGGGGCGATGACGCGGCGGGGATGGGTGGGCTGACGCGAAGGCACGCCGCAACAGCGCGGCCCACTTCGCCTGGCGGGGGCCGTCGCGGCGAAGGGCACGGGCGCGAACGAGGAAGGTGAGCATGGCAGTCCCGACTGACGAGGGGCGCAGCGCAAGCGCGCTCCTTCGCGTGGAGGCAGGGAGCAGGCACCGTCAGAACAGCGCCTGCCTGAGCGGGGCAAGGGCCGGATGGCCGATGCCGGCCCGCCGCATCAGGCGGGCAACGCCTCGGCCGAACGGGACGCCGACGCGGCGGCCCAGGTACCGGCCCGAAAGGTGGACGGGCGGCCGAGCTTGTTGAACTTCGCCAATGCGCACACCGGGCATTCGATGCCGTTGTGATGGCCGTCGTGAGACAGGTGCATGGTGCCGCACTCGGTGCAGTGCCCGAGATGGACCAGCCCTTCTCGCATCGGGCTGAACACCGCGCTGATGAGGCGTGACAGCGACAAGGGGTTGCCGGGGTCCTTGTGGTGGATGGCGTAGAACTCGTACGCCTCGACAAAGGCGGCATGGGGTGGCAGGCCCAGAGAGACCAGCACGCGCTGATGCGCAAAGATGGACGTCACCAGCAGGCGACGAACCGCGCTGCCCCACACGGCGGCATTGCTGTCATGGGTTCGCGGGAGATCGATGTCGGGCGGCGCCTCTTGCGCTTCCGGCTCGTTGTCACGCGCCTCGTCGGCGGCACGGCGGAGTCGGCGCACCTGGGCGCAGTTGACCTCCGACCGGGTGAACTGCAGGATCGTGCGGGTGCTCACGCCGTGGGCAATGAGCTGCCGGATGGTGTCCGCCTCGCCGGGCGGCAGGAAGACGGCCGTCGGCCTGCCGATCTTGGTGACCCGCTCCGGGCGGGGCTCGGCGAGTTCGCGGTCGACGGTGTCGCTGATGGCGACGAAGTCGTCCCAGCGGCACAGCGTGCGAGCGACCAGCGCCCGCAGCGTCGGATCGATGGGATAGCCGCTCAGCGTGGAGAACACGCGGTCGAGGTAGACCTCGTTGATGGTCAACCGGATGAGAGGTCGGGGCACGTGACCTGCGCTCTGGACCAGCGTGCTGCAGCTGGCGGACGACATGGCGTCCATCACGGCCTGGCTGCCGAGGCCGCTCACCAGCGCCGCAAGTCGCGGCTGCGTGGCGTAACGAAGGAGCATCAGCACCACCTGCTGGTTGAGGGACGCAACGACGTCGCGGTAGCGCTCCAGGTGCGGGCTGGCGGCCGCCTCAGGGCCTCGCTGCATCTGTGCCACGTCGTCCAGCGTCATGGTGACGCGCCACAGTGCGGTGGGCGTGGTGGCAAGGTCTTCGAGCGGGTCGACGATGCTGTGCCGGTCTTCCGACTGCAGCGCCATGGAGGCGAAGCGCTGCGCCAGGCGAACGGGAATGTCGAACAGCTCCGCGCAGTGGTGGATGTTCTGTCGGGCCACCGCCGCGACTGCGGTGACGACGGCTTCGTTGAGATCCTTCTGATCGACCGTGGCGGCGGCGTGAAGTGCGTTCTGGGTGGAATCCATGGGTTCTCCGGTGTGCTGACGGTGGAACGGCAAGGGACAAATCAGAACTGCAATTCGCCCAACGAATGCAATTCTTCCGCAATCGCACTCTTTTCGCAATCTATTTGGCTGTTTGATACGTTTTGCAATCAATAGCGCCAGAATGCGCTGACAGCGCATCTTCATTGCGGTCCCTATAATCGCGGCACTTTCCGGGCGACGCCATGCACGACGAACACGACCTGTCCTCCCAGACGCCCGACGGCGCATCACTCGAAGACGGCCCTTACGGCGCTCTGAAGGTGTTTCTGCTGGCCCGAGGGATTGCCCGGCACAAGCAGACGGCGGAAGTGGCCGGACTTCTGGGACTGGCGAAGACCAGCGTGTTTCGCAAGTTCAAGGGCGAGTCATCGTTCTCGCTGTCCGAACTCAAGGTGCTGGCGGACCACTTCGGCACGGATGTCGAAACACTGCGCGGGCAGGTCCGAGGGCCCGGTGATCGCAGCCTCGGCAACGGCGGCGAGCCCGCTCGCGTGTGCCTGCCAGGCCTTCCTGCCCAGGGCCACCTGGTGCCGGGTCCGGAGTTGGCCGCGGATGATGTGTGCGACCTCGTCGCCATCCGCAACGGCTCGGCGTGGGAAGTCCATCCGTCGGGTGCGGCCGCCGTGGCCGGCAAGGTCCGCCACAGCGTGGCGCAACTGCGTGTCAGCAGCCTGCCGAGGCCGCGCATTGCCTTGCTGGAGGACGACGATACGGCGGCGGCCGTCGTGGCGCTGGCGCTCGAGACCGAGGGCATGGTGGTCCAGGGCTACCGCACCTGTCAGGACCTCACGCAGGCGGTGAACCAGCGCCCGGCGCAGGCGTATGTGATCGACTGGCTCATCGGAGGGGGCACGGCCGAAGCCGCCATTCGCCACATTCGCGCGCGGCAGCCGAAGGCGCCGATCGCCATCACGACGGGCGCATTGCACACCGGGGCCGAAACCGAAGGCTCGCTCATTCCCTTCGCGGAGCAGTTCGGCGTCGGTATCTTCGAGAAGCCGTTCCGTCAGGCGGTGTTGGCAAGCTACCTGCGGCGCGGCCTGGCCTCGGCGCCGCGCTGACCCGCCGCGCCGGGTTCAGGCCGGGGTGACTCGCCCGCCGGCATGTCCGAGTGCGGGTTGAAGGGCGACCTGGAGTTGCCGCGCTTCCACCGGCTTGTCGGCGCGCGCATCGAACAGCCGAAGCGCTTCGGCCTCGACGGTGTTCGAGGCCGAGAGCATCACCAGGTGGGTCTGGCGGTTCGGGCCGTCACCCTCGCGCAGTTGTCGGGCGATCTCGTCCCCCCGCAGATCGGGGAGCTCGATGTCGAGGAGCACGGCGGCGAAACGACGTTCCGCGAGAGAGCGAAGGGCCTCGCGCGCGCTGCCGGCCTCGGCCGACTGGTAGCCGAGCGAGCGCACCACTTCGGCCACGGCCGCCCGCACATCATGGGCGTCATCCACGATGAGCACGGCCGGCCGCTCAGCGCTCGTCGGAGAGGGAACGTCCGGCATCTGCGTGGCAGCACCCGTTTGGCCCGCCGGGAGCCACACCGCGAACCGCGTGCCCTCGCCCGGGACCGATTCGACCTCGATGCGACCATCGAGCAGATCGACGAGGCTGCGCACCACGGCGAGCCCGAGCCCGCTGCCTTCGGCGAGCTCGGTGCTCGAGGCCACGCGATAGAAGGGATCGAAGACGTGCGCCAGTGCCTCGGGCGCAATGCCGACGCCGGTGTCCCGCACCTCGAATCGCAATTCGCCGCGCTCCGCGTCCACTTCGGCATGGACCGTCAGGCCGCCTCGCTGGGTGTACTTGATGGCGTTGGACACCAGGTTGTCGAGGATCTGGCGCACCCGACGAGGGTCGGTCACGACGAATTGCGCGAGACCTGCGCCGGGTTCCCAGTGAACATCCAGGTCCTTGCGGACCACTGCCTCTTCATGGTCCGCGATGACGTCCTCCACGAGACGGTCGAGCCGGAACTTTCGCGGGCTGACGGCCAGCCGGCCGGCGGACATCTTGGCGAAGTCGACGAGATCACTCATGCGGGCCCGAAGGGCGCGGGTGCCTTCGCGAAGGCGCAGGAAGATCGGCTCGCCGGCGTCGACCTGCCCGCGCGACTCGATGATGTCCATGCTGCTGATGATCGACTGCAGCGGCGTGAGCAGTTCATGGCTGAGCATGCCGAGGAACTTGCTCTTGTCGCGCGCCGCGGCTTCGGCGCGCTCCGTGGCGGCCTCGGCATCACGGCGCGCCGCATCGACTTCGCGACGCATGCGGGCCTCGCGCCGCGCGAGCAGCACCCAGTGGGTGGCCATCGCCACCGTCACGGAAAACATGAGGCACATCAGATACGTCAGCGCCAGGGTCCGCGTGCGAAGGGTGGCCATGGAGCGTTGCTGCCCCATGCGCTCGGCAACGTCATGGGTTCGCAACTCGCGACCGAGCGTGAGGAGTGCGTCCATCGCGTCCAGGGTGGAGGGCCGAAGGCCCTGGAGGACCACGCGGCCGTCTCCCGGTGCGGCCAATGCCGTGTTCGTGGAAGCGACATACGCCTGCAGGGTCTGGATCGCTTCCTGAACCGAGCTGCGCGTGGCGAAACCGGGAACGGTCCCGAGGCGCTCGGCCATCACGCCCAGCCGGTGCGAGAAGCTCTGCAGTTCACGGGCAGCACGATTCACGTCATCCGGACTGTTGCCCTCGGCCGCCACGCTGCGAGACAAGGCCAACAGCCCATCCAGCGCCGACTCGTGCCCGGCCGCGATGCTCTGCTGGCGGTCGAGCAGCCGGGAGGCCGCACCGAACTCCGCGAGCAGGTCACGGTTGAGATATTGGGACATCGACAGCGACACGAGCAGTGCGACGCCGCCCGCCAGCAGGGTGAGGCCCACCTGCCATTCGCGCATCGCCGCACGGCACCGGGACCAGGACATGGTTTGCATGGCGCCATTCTGCTGCAGCGCCCGCATGAGCGGCCTTGATTCCAGGCCCGATTCGAAGGCCGTCGCCGTGCGGCGATCGCTATCGTGAGCACCTCACCAGGAGATTGACGTGCCTTCTTCCTTCCTTCACTCCCGGCCCTTCAACACGGCGAACCCGGCTGAATCCGACACACCGGCATCAACCACCCAACCGATCGAGATGCTCGACACCGACCCCTCGCCGTGGCCCGACGCGAGAGGCTTCGGGCCCGGGTTTTCAGGTGGCATCGTGACGCTGCGCTACGAACTCCGAACCCGACACGTGCGCCAGTGCTACCGCCGCGACTTCCTGCACCTGAGCCAGCTGCTCAACGGCCTGGACCGGGCGCGCAACTTCCGAGGCGTGGCGCCCGATGTCGTCGACCGGGCCGAGCAGTCCGTGACCCGTTGCCTGCACGACACGCAAGCCCTGTTGGCTGACCTGACCCGCCGCACCGAAATGCTGCTCGCCCGCGACGGCATGAGCGACATTCCCATCCACTACATCGACCCCGTCGCGGTGCATGCTCCGATCACCAATCCGCGCGCCCGCCTCTACATGGACATGCTGACGTCGGCCGATCGCGCCTTCTCCGCCCTGGAACGAGCCTGGCTGTTCGGCCTCATCGACACGCGCGCACGTCGCACGCACGAAGCAGCACTCCGCAAGGCCGTGCGTGCGGTCAGCGGGACCATTCGAGGGGAATACACCAGCATGGCCCGCCGCCTCCGGGGCGAAGCCCCTGCCGGGATCGAGATCGATGACGGCTGCGGCAACGGCCCGGGCTTCGATGGCGGACGCGCGCTTCGCATCGCGGCGTCCCCCTCGCCTCATGACCTTCACGTCCGAGCAGTGCCATGACCTTGGCCTTGGTGGCCCGCACGCGGGCCACCCTTTTTCCCCGCCCGCCTGCGGCGAGCGTCCTTGTCTGCTTTCTTGGAGCCTCGTGCCCCGAGCCCTACCTGGGTGAAGCACTCCGTTGCTCCGGCGGCGCATGGGGCTCGACCCAGGCGGCGACGGGCACCTGCGCCCATGCCGACAGCAGCTCCCGAAATCCTGCTTGCACCGGCATGGCGTTGCGCGCAGTGGTGAACGCAGCGGCCGACTCCCGCTGCCACTGCGCCAGCGCCTGCTGGCCGCCCGCGAGCAGCGCGGTCTGGTTCGAGATGGCCGCCCGGGCCGCGGCCTGCCAGGCGGCGACCTCACGGTTGAGCAGCCGCCAACCGGCGCGTGCGGGCAGGTCCGCCAGGGACCGCCAGTCGGCGGCGTCGCGCAACTGGGCGAGTTCGGCCGCCGTTTCGTCGATGTCCTGGTCCAGGAGCTGGCCGCAGGTGGCCAGCCAGCGGCGTCGCGCCTCCTCCAGCAATTCCGCGGTCCTGAGGCCGAAGCCGAGGTTGGCCTTGGTGAGCGCCAAGGCATGGTGGTCGTGACTGTCCATGATCACTTCTCCAGCACGTATGTGCCTGGCGCCGAGCCAAGCGAAGGAGCGCCGCGAGCGCCCATGCGGGGCGGCTTGGCCTGGGCCGTGGACCGCTCGGCCAACCAGACCTGCCAGGCCGGCCACCACGACCCCTGGTGATCCGGCGCCTCCGCCAGCCAGGCCTCCGGCGATCGGTAGGCCGCGCCCGCTTCACGCTTCAGCAGCTGGTAGTGGCGACGGGGATTGCCAGGCGGGCTGACGATGCCGGCGTTGTGTCCGCCGCTCGTCAGGACGAACGTGATCTCGGCGCCCGTCAGGTAGTGCAGCTTGTAGGTGGATCGCCACGGTGCCACGTGGTCTGTCACGGTACCGACCATGAAGACGGGCACGCCCAGGGTGGAGAGCGACACCGGCTTGCCGCCGACCGCATGCCGGCTCTCGCTCAGATCGTCCTGCAGGAACAACTGTCGCAGGTACTGGGAGTGCATCCGGGCGGGCATGCGGGTGGTGTCGGCGTTCCAGGCCATCAGGTCACTGAGTGGCGCGCGGTCGCCCAGCAGGTACTCGTTGACGAGCCTGGACCAGAGCAGATCGTAGGAACGCAGCATCTGGAAGGCCCCCGCCATCTGGCTGGCCTTGAGGTAGCCGGTCTCCTCCATCTGCGCCTCCAGCATGCTGAGCTGGCTCTCGTCGATGAAGAGTCCCAGCTCGCCGGGCTCGCTGAAGTCGGTCTGCGCAGCGAACAGCGTCACGCTGGCCAGGCGGTCGTCGCCGTCACGGCCCATGGCGGCAGCCGCCATGGCCAGCAAGGTTCCACCGAGGCAGTAGCCCGTGGCGTGCACCTTGCGCCCCGGCACGATCGCGGCCACGGCGTCCAGCGCGGCATGGAATCCGAGTTGGAGGTAGTCATCCATCTGCAGATCGCGCTCGGGCGGGCCCGGGTTCTTCCACGAGATGCAGAAGACGGTGTGCCCGTGATCGACCAGGTACTTGATCAACGAATTCGTCTGCGACAAGTCGAGGATGTAGTACTTCATGATCCACGCCGGCACGATGAGCACCGGTTCGGCGAGCACCGTGGGCGTGCTCGGGCGGTACTGGATCAACTCGATCAGCCGGTTGCGAAGGACCACCTCTCCCGGTGTGACGGCGACGTCCCGCCCGACGATGTAGTTCTCGGTGCCGGACACCGGGGCGTCGCTGGACAGCCGCTCCACATCGTCGACGAAATTGAGGAGGCCTCGCGCCAGATTGGCCCCACCCTCCTTCACCGTGCGGTCCAGGACCACCGGGTTGGCGGCGAGCTGGTTGCCGGGAGAAAAGAGGTCCAGCCACTGGCGCGCGGCGAAGGCCACCACGTTCTCGTGGTGCCGCTCCACGCCAGAGACACCATGCGTGGCGGCGTCCCACCATTGCTGCGTCAGAAGAAAGGACTGGTGCCACAGGTTGAAGGGCCAACGCTGCCACTCCGGTGCGTCGAACCGGCGATCCCGAGCCGGCGGATCGGCGCAGGCGCACGGGGCGTTGCCGGGGCTGACCGATAGACACGAGCGCAGGTAGATGGACAGCGCCTCAGCCTGATGCAGGGCGAGGCGGGCGAGCGCCATCTGCTTTCCGGGAGAAACCGCCAGGTGAACCGCCCAATCGGTCCCGGCCAGCAATCCGGCCGCCGGTGACAGCGACCCGGTGAAGCGGGCGATGGCCGCGCGCACCTGCGCGTCCAGTGCGGACGCTGCGGCGTCGCTGCCGGTTGGAACGGGGACCGAGGTGTTCGGGGAAGCGCTCATGGACACGGTCAGGCAAGCTCCAAAGTCCGGGGGGTCGGGGTGGCGAACGACGCCCTTTGCCGTCGCGCCGCCTGACTCTAGCGGCAAGCCAGGTGACCTCCGGTGATGCAGATCAATGCACTCCGGCCAGTTCCGTATCGCGTTGACCCAGCCTGGCGGCCTCGCTCCGTCTCGTCCATCGATTTCCGGGCGCATCCGTCGCGCGCCCGCCGCAGAGCGACGGACCGGCCGGCCCGGCCGCCACGAACAAGCGAACCCTTCACGGCCGGTCCGCTGCGCCCGCGAGCGCCATCATGGAGCGAGCCACGGGGCGAAGGCCGATGGATCGTCGAACCCGTCGACCTCGCACTGGCCGTGCGCCAGTCGATCGCCCAATGGAGCGACCGTGCAGCGTTGTCAGGCGTGGCGCTCGCAGGTCCGCAAGCAGGCCCGACCCTTCAGCTCACCGCGCCGGTGCTCGAGCAGTTGCTGGCGGGTCGGGCGTCACACCTTGGCCCGCACGCTCGTGGCGGCGATCTCGCAGGAACTGGATGCGCGGTGAAGCCGCAGGAGTGCCGCGCCAGCATCTGAGCATCCATCCGGACGACTGCTTGCGCGACGCAGGGAAGTAGCGACTCCGAACCGCGGGCCCTCGCCTCGCAGCTCAGGCGCCGGCCGTGCTGCGGCTGAACTGCCGGCGGTACATGGTGGGCGAGACCTTGAACGCGGCGACGAAGTGCTTGCGCAGCGACACCGCGCTCCCGAAGCCGGCGAGCGTCGCCACCTGCTCCACGGGTTGGTCCGTGGCCTCGAGCAGGCGCTGCGCCAGGGCCAGTCGCTGGTTCTGCAGCCACTGCCCGACCGTGGTGCCGGTGACTTCCCGGAAACGCCGGGTGAACGTGCGCCGGGTCATCAAGGCTCGCCCCGCGAGGTCGTCCAGCACATGGGCCGTGTCCAGCCGCTCGCCCATCCATTGGAGCAGCGGCGCCAGGCGATCTCCGTCGGCCGCGGTGGGCACCGGCTGCTCGATGTACTGCGCCTGCCCGCCCTGACGGTGCGGCGCGACGACCATCCGTCTTGCAGCGCGATTCGCCGCCTCCGCGCCACATCGCACGCGCAGCAGGTGCAGGCAGCAATCGATGCCGGCGGCCGTCCCCGCGGAGGTGAGGATGAGCCCGTCCTCCACATAGAGAACCTCGGCCTGCAATGCCACGCGCGGGTACCGGCGTGCGAACTCAGGCGCCAGCTTCCAGTGCGTGGTGGCAGGCCGGCCATCGAGGAGTCCGGCCTCGGCCAGCACGAAGGCCCCGAGGCAGAGGCCCACGATCACGGCACCGCGCCGATGCGCGGCCTGCAGTGCGCGCAGCAGCGCCGGTGGCGCCGGGCGGAGGTCATCGCACCACGAAGGCACCACCACCACATCGGCATGGCGCAGGACACCCAGGCCGTGGGTCACCGTGATGGCGAAGCCGGCATTGGTCTGCAGCATGCCCGCCTGAACGGCGCACACCGTCAGGTGGAAATGGGGTTCGCCCGCGGCCGTCCGGTCCTCACCGAAGACGATGCAGGGGACGGACAGGTGGAAGGGAGTGATGCCGTCGAATGCGACGACGGCGATGCGGTCACGCCGCTCCGCGATGTTTCGGCTCATGGCCCGATCTTATCGAAGATTGTCATTCGGGCCACTTTCGCGATGGCAAGCCGGCCTGAACAATGAAGGCTTCCCCACCGCATCAGGACCCTCTCATGAACCCCTCCACTGCTCCCCGCCGCGCCCTGGTCGTGATCGACGTCCAGAACGAGTACTTCGCCGGCGGCGGACTCCCGATCGAGTACCCACCCATCGAGAGCACCCTGCCGAACGTCACCCGCGCGATGGACGCCGCCGCTGCCGCCGGCGTTCCAGTGGTGGTCGTGCGCCACCACGCCCCGGCCGGCGCACCGGTCTTCCAGGCCGACGCACCCCACGGCCAGCTGCACCCCGAGGTGGCTCGGCGGCCGCATGACCACCTGATCACGAAGGCGTTCGCGAGCGTGTTCACGGAGACCGACTTCGCGGCATGGCTCGAAGCACATCACATCGACACCCTCAGCATCGCGGGCTACATGACGCACAACTGCGACGCATCGACCATTTTCGAAGCCATGCACCGGGGCCTCGAGGTCGAATGGCTGTCGGACGCTGCCGGTTCATTGCCCTATGCCAACGCGGCGGGCACTGCCTCGGCCGAAGAGATCCATCGCGTGTTCGGCGTCGTCTTTCACAGCAACTTCGCCGCCGTCACGCGGACCGATGACTGGATCGCCGCACTGAAGTCCGGGCAGCGGCTCGAGAAGGACAACATCGTGATGTCCAACCAGCGGGCCCGCAAGCTCGCTTGAGGCGCGCGCCCTCCGGGCATCGGACCGGTCGAGCCGGCGCGCTCCAGGATTTCGAGGTTGCCGGGGGAACGGCGATTGCCGGATTCTTGAACAGGGCTGGCGATGTCCGCCGGCCGCAAAGTCCAGGAGACGCGCATGAGCCCGAAGCCCGATGATGAAGTGAAGACCTCCGACACCGTGCGTTCCAACCCCGCCGGCGCAGTGCTGGGCGGCGCCGTCGGCGCTGCCGTGGGCGCCGTCACCGGCATTGCCGCCGGACCGGTCGGCAGCTTGGCCGGCGCCGTTGTCGGCGCGGCGACCGGGGCCGTGGCCGGCGCACAGGGCGTGTCCGGCGCTGGCGGTTCGGCCGCCGGCCCGGCGATCGATACGCCCACCGCGAGCGCGCAACCTGCGGGGACGGCGACGGGCGCCGCCGCCGCGACCGGCCCGGGCGCGACCCAGGAAGAGAGCCGCACGAGCGCACCGGCAACCGCGTCGGCACAGGCGGCCAAGCGCTTCTAGCGCCCGCGCAGCCCGGGTGCCGCTCGCGGCCCCGGGGCTGCTTCCGGCCGGCCACGCTGACGGCGCGACATCGCGAGGGGACGCGCGGGCCGAAAGCTGCTCGGCGGGCGCGGCCCGCGACCAAACGCCAAGCACAAACAAAAACAGGCACCGAAGTGCCTGTTTTGCCTAGCGTGTTTTGGGGTGGCTGATGGGGCTCGAACCCACGACAACAGGAATCACAATCCTGGACTCTACCAACTGAGCTACAGCCACCGTAGTAAGCCTGAGATTATAGCCTGGGTTTCTTCATTTGGCGACGCCGACTTCAGAGGAATTTTGTGCGGGCGCATCGCCCACCAGCACCTTGGCCTTGTACCGGGTCTTGAGGGACTGGTAGTAGGCCTCCGATTCAGCCGCTGCCCACGCTTGCGCGTACTGGGCGCCGGCCTGCTTCGGATCGGCGGCGACCGGGTCGCGACCGAGCACCTTGGTGACACGGACGACGGCAAAGCCCCGGTCCTGCAGGTCCACCCCCACCACCGCCGGCAGGCCCGTGGCCGGGGCCTTCAGGACGGCGTCCACGATGTCGCGTGGGAACTCGTCGGCCTTGGCGCGCGACAAGGTCACGGCCGGCTGGGCGAACGCCGTGGCCGGCGCCGCCTTGGCGGCCGCCAGGCGAGCCTCACCCTCCTTGCGGGCCAGCGCGGCCGCCTGCGTTGCGACCAGGCGCTGCTTCACCAGGTCGCGCACCTCGGCCAGCGGACGCAAGGCGGCGGGCCGGTATTCGGTGACGCGCGCCGCCGTCAGCTGGTTCGACTGGGTTTCCACGGCCTCGGTGTTGCGCTTGTTGCGCAAGGCATCGCTCGAAAAGATGGCTTCCAGCAGCTTGGGCGAGGCGAGCGGCCCTTCTGCCCCCTGCTGCGGCGCGCGCGCCACGCCCTTGGCAGTGCGGATCTCGAGCTTGAGCTTCTCGGCAATGGGCTTCAAGCTGTCGGACTGCTCATAGACGGTGTTCGTGAACTCGTTGGCCGCCTCGGCATAGCGGGACTGGGCCTGCTGCGTGCGGACCTCGTTCTCGAGCTCGGCGCGCACCGCGTCGAAGCTGCGCTTCTCGCCGCCACGCACGGCGTGCAACTGGATGATGTAGAAGCCCTCGGACGTTGGCACCACGCCGCTCACCTCGTTGGGCTTGAGCCCGAAGAGCGCCGTCTCGTAGGCCTTGTCGGTGTCGCCTCGTGCAATGAAGGTGTCGACCTCGCCACCGCGCTCGGCGGTACCCGGGTCCTGCGATTCCTTGCGTGCCACGTCGGCAAACGTCGCGGGGTTCGCGACGAGCGATGCCTGCAAGGACTCGGCCTTGGCCTTGGCGGCCGAACGCTCGGCGTCGGAGGCACCCGTGCCCGCCTTGATGAGGATGTGGCGTGCCTTGCGTTCCTCGGGCGCGGTGAAGCGCTGCTCGTTCTGCGTGTAGTACGACTTGAGCGCTTCGTCCGTGACGGTGATGCCCTTCTTCACGGCCTCGAGGTCGAGCACGACGTACTCGATGTCAGCCTGCTCGGTCGACTGGAACTGGGCCTGGTGGGCCGGGTCCTTGTAGTAGGCCTCGATCTCGGCATCGGTCGGGTTGACCTTGGCGGCGTAGGCGCCGGCATCGAAGCGCTCGATCTGCGCCTCGCGCTGCTGGTACATCGCATCGAGCGCCGTGCCGGCAACGGCGGGCGGCGCGATCACGGTGCCGGTGATTCCCTGCGACACCTGGCGCAGCGCCAGCATGTCGCGCATGCGGGCTTCCAGGCCCTGCACCGTCATGCCTTGTGCGGCCAGCGCCATCTCGAGGCGCGCGCGATCGATGTTGCCGTCGGGTCCGCGGAACGGGGCGAACTGCGGGTCGTTGCGATAGAAGTTCAGCAGGCGGTCGTCCGTCGTCAGGAAGCCGTTCTTGTTCGCGGCGACTCGCATGACGCGCTCGCGCACGAGTTCATCGAGTGCCTGGCGCTTCATCTCGGGCGTCTCGAACATGCGCAGGTCCAGACCGGGCGCCTGCCGGCGGAACTGCTCGACCGACTCGCGGAACGATGCGTCCCACTCGCTTTGTCGGATGTCCTGCCCATCCACGCGGGCCACGGCCTCGTTGCCGGTCTCGCGCAGGTTGAAATAGCTGTCGACGCCGACGAACACGAACGAGCCGATGATCAACGGCACGAGGATGTACATCAGGACGCGCGAATAGGAACGGATGGTTTCGAACATCTGGGCCTCGAACGGTGGAAGCGGTCTGAAGGAGGCGAGCCCCTTCTGGTTTTCTTGTGGGCTTTCGCGATTCTTCAGATGCGACAAAGGCGAACCAAGGTTCGCCTTTGCGCAGTGAATCGCGGGATTTTAGTCTACTGCCGGCCCCGGTTCGCAGCGAACCGGGCGTTGCCCCGAGTGGTGGGTGCTGAGGGGCTCGAACCCCCGACCTACGCCTTGTAAGGGCGCCGCTCTACCAACTGAGCTAAGCACCCGAGAACAACTGCTTCACTTGCGTGGAGCCCGATCGCCGGGCTCCAGGTTCATCAGTTCAGTGCGTCCTTGAGGGCCTTGCCCGGACGGAACTTGGGCACCTTGGCGGCCTTGATCTTGATGGCTGCGCCGGTGCGCGGATTGCGGCCGGCACGGGCCGCGCGTTTCGTGACACTGAAGGTTCCGAAGCCCACCAGCGAGACGCTGTTGTTTTTCTTGAGGGTTGATTTGACACCACCGATGAGGGCTTCCAGTGCGCGCGTTGCCGCAGCTTTCGAAATGTCGGCCTGTTTGGCAATGTGCTCAATCAATTCGGATTTGTTCACGTAGGTACCTCGTCTTTAAAGGTGTCTCACAGGAATTCGGGCGGTGCTTGGCCGTGCGGCGGCCTCAGGGCGGCTCGAACGATTACAGCCGCAGGGATACCCAGTGTCAAGCGCGGAAGGGGATTCTATGCGTAATCAACTGCATCGGCGGAGCCCCTCCCAGCGTGCTTCCACGCTTGACAACCAAGGTCACGCCGCCGCGCGTGGCGGCGTGGCAGGCGCCCTCACGACGAGCCCCACTGCCAGGGCGATGAGCACCATGCCGGCCACCATCACGAGCGTGATCGGTTCGCCGAACAGCAGCCATGCCAGCAGCGCCGTGCAAGGCGGCACGAGGTACATCAGGCTGGTCACCTGGGCGGCGGCACCTCGCTGGATGAGCATGTAGAGCAACGAACTGCCACCCACCGTCAGCCCGACGACCGACCAGGCCAGCGCACCGATGAAGTGCGGATGCAGCACGACAGCCTCCTGTTCGAACGGCACGAAGGGCAAGGTGACGAGCAGCGCCGCACCGAGTTGCACCGTGTTGGCCGTGCGCACGTCGCAGGGCAGCACATGGCGCTTCTGGTAGAGCGTGCCCGCGGTGATCGAGAGCAAGGCCACCAGGGCGAGCAGGAGGTTGAAGCGTGTGATTTCACCGGCGCCGAGCTTGTGCCATACCACCAGCAGCAGGCCGAGGAAGCCCAGCACCAGGCCGGCCCATTGCCGGCGCGATACCGCATGCGCGCCACCGGCAGGCGCCGACTGGCGGCTCAGCCACACCGCGGTCAGGACTGGCTGCAGACCGACCAGCAGCGCGATGGTGCCCGCGCCCATGCCGGCCTTCACCGCCGCCCACACGCCACCCAGGTATCCACCATGCATCAGCACGCCGGTCACGGCCAGGTGAAACCACTGCGCGCGGTCGCGCGGCCAGGCCGGGCGCGACCAGGCGATCCATGCCAGGAAACAGAGCATGGACAGCGCATAGCGCCACCCGAGGAAGGTGAGCGGTGGCGCATGCGGCATGCCGTAGCGGGCGACGATGAAGCCGGTGCTCCACACGGGAATGAAGATCGCGGGCATGGCCCGGATCAACCAGGAGTCGGCACTGCGCATGTAAGGCGGGGAAAGTGGGTCAGCGCGCCTTCGCGCGGATCTCCGGCAATGCCTTTTGCAGGTAATAGACCATCGACCAGATGGTGAGCACAGCCGACAGGTAGATGAGGACGGTGCCCCACAACTGCGTATCGAAGAAGCCGAACAGCGTGCCGTGGTACAGCAGGAAGGGAATGGCGGTCATCTGCACGGCCGTCTTGAGCTTGCCCACCATGTGCACGGCCACGCTGCGAGAAGCGCCGATCTGGGCCATCCATTCGCGAAGCGCCGAGATGGCGATCTCGCGTCCGATGATGACGAGCGCCACGAGCGCGTGCACGCGCCCCAGGTGCACCAGCACCAGCAACGCGGCGCAGACGAGGAACTTGTCGGCGACCGGGTCGAGGAAGGCACCGAACGAGGACGTGAGCTTCATCCGCCGCGCCAGGTAGCCGTCGGCCCAGTCGGTGAGCGCGAAGACGACAAAGAGCACGGTCGCAATGAGATTGCGCGTCGGCTCGGTCAGGGCTTCAAGATAGAACACCCCGACGATCAACGGAATGGCGACGATGCGCGCCCAGGTCAGCAGGGTGGGAAGATTGAAGAACATGCGGGCATTGTGCCGAAGTTCCGGCTGCCGCACCGTTCATCGCACGAACCGCGTTCAGCGATCGAGCGTGCGCGGCTTGAAACGACGGTCGTCCTGGAACAGGAACACCTCGACGAACTTCCACGGTTTGGGCAGGTGCGACACGCTGCCGAAGGGCGCGGCGCGGTGCACCGCATCGATGGCGATCTGCGTGGTTTCCGGCGCCTGGCCCGGCAAACGCAGCACCTCGATGCGGCGAACGCTGCCGTTGCCGTTCAATTCGACCTCCAGCACCGGAATGGCGAGCAGCACTTCGGGCGGGTCGCCCTCGTACGTGCCATTGGGATGCGCCGCGACCAGCCGCATCGCGGCTTGGACCTGGACTTCGTGCATGGAACGCAGCTTGGCCGGCGGAGCCAGCTGCGTGGGCGGCTCGGCGATCAGCGGCGGGTTGCCGGACGGCTTGCCCGATGGCCCGCTGGCGCAACCGGCCAGCACCAGCAAGACGGTGGCCAGTGCCAGGCGCGGTTCAATGCAACGCACGATAGATCTCCTCTGCCAACTCTCTGGAAATGCCATCCACCGTCTGCAGGTCTTCGATGCTGGCGTCGCCGACGCCACGTACGCCTCCGAAGCGCTGCAGCAGCTTGGCTCGTTTGCGCGGCCCGACGCCGGGAATGTCCTCCAGGCGGCTGCCGCTGGTGCGCACGCTCGCCCGACGCGCCCGCATGCCGGTGATGGCGAAGCGGTGGGCCTCGTCGCGGATCTGGGCCACGAGCATCAGTGCGGCCGAATCGTGTCCGAGGTAGACCTTCGCGCGACCATCGGCGAACACCAGTTCCTCGAGGCCCACCTTGCGGCCCTCCCCCTTCTCGACGCCGACGATGAGGCGCAGGTCGATGCCGAGCTCCTCGAACACCTCGCGTGCCATGCTGACCTGGCCCCGGCCGCCGTCGACCAGCACCAGGTCAGGCAGGCGGGCGGTGCCGGCCTCCGCCGCGGCGACCATCTTGCTGTAGCGGCGCGTCAGCACCTGGCGCATGGCGGCATAGTCGTCGCCGCCGGTGATGCCTTCGATGTTGTAGCGACGGTACTGGCTGCTCTGCATCTTGTGGCCCTCGAACACGACGCAGGATGCCTGCGTCGCCTCGCCGGCGGTGTGGCTGATGTCGAAACACTCGATGCGAAAGGTGTCGAGGTTGTCGACTTCGACCTCCAGGGCGTCGACAAGCGCGCGCGTGCGCGCCTGCTGCGAACCTTCTTCAGAGAGTAGCCGGGTGAGCTTGAGGTCGGCGCCGGTGATGCACATGTCGAGCCAGGCCCGACGCGGCTCGCGCGGCTGGGTCTGCGCCGTCACCTTCACCCCGCTCTGGAGCGACAGCGCCTCGATGAGCGCCTTGTCGACCGGATGGCTCAGCACGAGCAGCGGCGGCACCGCGCTGTCGAGGTAGTGCTGCGCGATGAAGGCCTCGAGCACCTGGATTTCCGGACTGGGCATGGCGCCACGTTCCGCCAGGTCCTCGGCCGACAGCGCCGTCGCGTCGTCCACGTGCGTCGGGAAATACGGCCGGTCGCCCAGGTGCCGCCCTCCCCGCACCATGGCCAGGTTGACGCAGGCCCGCCCGCCCTGCACCTTCACGGCCAGGATGTCGGCGTCCTTGGTGTCGCCGCCGCGGTTGTCCTCGACCGACTGCTGGTGCAGCACCAATGACAGCGCGCCCAGCTGGTTGCGGATCTCGGCCGCCTGCTCGAACTCGAGCTTCTCGGCATGCGACATCATCTGGCCCTGCAGGCGGTCCATCACCTCCTGCTGCTCGCCCAGCAGGAAGCGTTCGGCGTTCATCACGTCACGCGCATAGTCTTCCTGCGAGATGTAGTCGACGCACGGCCCGGAGCAGCGCTTGATCTGGTACAGCAGGCAAGGCCGCGTGCGGTTGTTGAAGACGGTGTCCTCACAGGTGCGCAGCCGGAACACCTTCTGCAGCAACTGGATGGATTCCTTCACCGCCCATGCGCTGGGATAGGGGCCGAAGTAGCGGTGCCGGCGGTCGACCGACCCACGGTAATACGCCATGCGTGGGAACGCATGCGAGGCGATCTTCAGGTAGGGGTAGCTCTTGTCGTCGCGGAACAGGATGTTGTACCGCGGGTTGAGCGTCTTGATGAGGTTGTTCTCGAGCAGCAGCGCCTCGGCCTCGGAGCGCACGACCGTCGTCTCCATGCGCACGATCTTGCTGACCATGTGGCCGATGCGGGTGCCGCCGTGGTTCTTCTGGAAGTAGCTCGAGACGCGCTTCTTCAGGTCCCGCGCCTTGCCGACGTACAACACCTGATCCTGGGCGTCGAAATACCGGTACACGCCCGGCAGGCCGGGCAACGCCGCGACATCGCTCAGCAGCTGGCGGCGCACCGGGTCGGTGTCGGCCTCGATCGGCAGGGACGGGTTGGGGTCGGTCATGAGGGCGCCATTTTGCCGCCCCTCCGATAATCCGGGGATGCAATGGGATGTGTTCTGCCGCGTCATCGACAACCACGGTGACATCGGCGTCTGCTGGCGGCTCGCCGCCGACCTCGCGTCGCGCGGCGACGCCGTGCGCCTGTGGGTCGACGATGCCTCGGCGCTGGTGTGGATGGCGCCCGGCGGCGCGGCCGGTGTTCAGCTCCTGCCCTGGCCTGACGAAGGGGTCGCCCTGCCACCCCCGGGCGACGTCGTGGTCGAGGCGTTCGGCTGCGAACTGCCCGCAGCCTTCGCTGCCGCCATGGCCAGTGCATCGCGCCCGCCCGCATGGATCAACCTCGAGTACCTCAGTGCCGAGGCGTACGTCGAACGCTCGCACCGTCTGCCTTCGCCGCAGTTCAGCGGACCCGGCCGCGGCCTCACCAAATGGTTCTACTACCCCGGCTTCACCGCAGCCACCGGCGGCCTCATCCGCGAACCCGGGCTCGAGGCGGCCCGCACCGCCTTCGACAGGGAAGCCTGGCTGAAGGCCAACGGCGTGAACGTCCACCAGGGCGAGCGGCTGGTGAGCGTGTTCTGCTATGCCAACACCGCGCTGGCCGAACTGCCCGCCCGGCTGGCCGAGCAGCCGACCTTGCTGCTACTGACGCCGGGGGCCGATCTGCCCGGCCGCCTGCCGCCCGGCGTGCGGACCCGCCGCCTGCCCTACCTGACCCAACGCGGCTACGACCGGTTGCTCTGGGCCTGCGACCTGAACTTCGTCCGCGGCGAGGATTCCTTCGTGCGTGCGCAGTGGGCGGGGCGCCCGTTCGTCTGGCAGATCTATCCTCAGGAGGACGGTGCCCACCTGCCCAAGCTGAATGCCTTCCTGGAGCGGTTTCTCGCCGGTGCCTCACCGGCGCTGGCCGGGGCGGTGCAGGCCTGGTGGGCAGGATGGAACGGCGAGATGACACTGCCTGCGCAGTTGCCCCCGGAGGAGGCCTGGTCGGAGCGGTGCCTCAGCTGGCAGCGCCACCTGCGCCAACGTGAGGATCTCGTGACGGGATTGCGCCAATTCGCCATCGAATCGCGCTAAAATCCAAGGCTTTGCGCGTTCTGGCAGTTTGCGGCACGCGCACCCCCGCGTCAGGGCCATCGGGCATCGTGCCCCTGGGTCCCCGCTCCAGACAGTGGAAATCGCCATGAAGATCGCACAGGAAATTCGCGCCGGCAACGTCATCATGTACAACAAGGACCCCATGGTCGTGTTGAAGACGGAATACAGCCGCGGCGGCCGCAACGCAGCCACCGTGCGCATGAAGCTCAAGAGCCTGCTGAGCAACTCCGGCACCGAAGTCGTCTTCAAGGCCGACGACAAGATGGACCAGATCATCCTCGACAAGAAGGAGTGCACCTACTCCTACTTCGCCGACCCGATGTACGCGTTCATGGACGCCGAGTACAACCAGTTCGAGGTCGAGTCCGAGAACATGGGCGACGCCATCCAGTACCTCGAAGACGGCATGCCCGTCGAAGTGGTGTTCTACGAAGGCAAGGCCATCTCGGTCGAACTGCCGACGAGCCTGGTGCGTGAAGTCACCTACACCGAGCCGGCCGTCAAGGGCGACACCTCGGGCAAGGTGCTGAAGCCTGCCAAGCTGGCCACGGGCTTCGAGATCTCGGTCCCCCTGTTCGTCGAAACCGGCGACAAGATCGAAATCGACACCCGCACGCACGAATACCGCAAGCGCGTCTGAGCGGATCCATGCAGTTGTCCGGCATGCCGACGACACACGATCAAGGGCACCTCGGTGCCCTTTTTCATGGCCGATCGGCGGGCTCGCACTGCGCCGGTCGCGTGCCATCGCTGAAGCGCTGAACCTCATGCCGATCTTGTCATCGCTTGCACTGCCGGCCCGATGGCAGGGGCGCGAGCGCTTCGCCGTGCTCATCGATGACTTCGGCGAGGGCGACGCCGTGGCCCGGCTGTGGGCCGAGTGGTCCGCCGACCCGGCGCGCAGCAACCGGATCGACATCGTGGCCATCGCCGGTTCGCCATTGCAGTCCGGCGCCTTCTCACAAGCCTGTGCCCGACTCGGCCTGTCGACGCCGCACGCATGGCCGCCCTCGACGCCCGACCTCCACACCCTCTCCCTGGCCGATGGACGGGTCAACCTCTTCCTGGCCTGCGGGGAACGGCGCGCGGCGTGGCGCGAGTTGGTCGGCCAGGTCGACGCATTCCTTCTCGTGTCGAGCGAGATCGATGCCGTGGCCCTGCCGAAGGCAATGGCGCGACTGGCGGCGCCCGAGGCCACCGTCACGACGATCGGAGAGCCGCCGCCGGAGCTTCGGAACGCGCTGCGCGCGCGTGGTTTCGAATTGCTGCCGTCCGGCCAGCCATTCGCCTGCTACCGGCCGAGGTTCACGCCCAGCCGCATGCCGTTGCACGCCGCGCCGGGTGCGCGGGCGCCCGGACGCGCGCTTGTCATCGGAGCCGGCCTGGCGGGTGCTGCAACCGCTGCCGCACTGGCCCGCCACGGCTGGCGCAGCACCGTGCTCGAACGTGGCCCGGCGCCAGCGCTCGAAGGCTCCGGCAACCCGGCCGGGCTCTTCCACGGCACCGTGAATCCGGACGACGGCCCGCACGCCCGCTTCAATCGCGTGGCCTCGTTCGCCGCCGCCGAAGCCGTGCGCCATGCCGTCGAACGGCACGGCGTCAAGGGGTCCGCCGACGGCCTGCTGCGACTTGAACAGGCGGGCACCGATCCCGTCCGCATGCAGGCCCTCCTCACCCGGCTCGGACTCGGCCGCGACTACGTGCAAGCGCTGGACCCCGAGCAGGCGGCCCATCGGAGCGGTCTGCCGCTGCAGCAGCCCGCATGGTTCTATCCCATGGGCGGATGGGTGCACCCGGCAGGTCTTGCTCGGGCGCTGCTGGCCGACGCCGGGGCGCTCTGCGAGCTGCGGCTCGGGACGGCCGTCGCCCGCATCGAACGCCGTGATGGGGTATGGCATGCGCTCGACGAATCGGATGCCGTGGTGGACCAGGCGTCGGTCATCGTGCTGGCCAACGCCCAGGATGCGCTGCGCCTGGCGGGGTGCGCCGCATGGCCGGTGCGACCGGTGCGGGGCCAGATCAGCACGGCGGCGATGCCGTCCCACCTGCAACTGCCCCGCCTTCCGGTGGCTGGCGGTGGCTACATCATTCCGCCACTCGACGGCCGGCTGTTGTTCGGCGCCACGGCGCAAGCGGGCGACATGGATCCAGCGCTCCGCGAGGCCGACCACCGGTACAACCTCGCGCAACTCCAACGACTCCTCGCGCAGCCGCTTGAACTCGATGTGTCAGCGCTGGGCGGGCGCACCGGCTGGCGTTGCGTGAGCGACGACCGGCTGCCGCTCATCGGCGCGGTGCCCGAGCCCAACGCCGTGCACGCGGCCGCGGCCGAGCAGGCGCGCTTCGTCGCACGCCAGGAGGGACTGTATGTGTTCAGCGGACTGGGCTCGCGCGGCATCACATGGGGCGCGCTGGGGGGCCAGCTCGTGGCCTCGATGATCGCCGGCGCCCCGGCGCCTGTGTCGGCCAGCCTGATCGAGGCCGTTGACCCGGCCCGGTTCGCGATTCGCGCCGCGCGTCGGGTGGGCGCTGCAGGCCGACCCATGTCCTGAGGCCCGGGGCTCTGGCTCAGGCGCAGGAAGGCGAGCGAAGGGACACAGGTTCAGGGAGCGGGGGAGCCTTCAGCCGGCGGTGCGGCTTCAGCGGGGTCGGCCTCCGGCGATTCGGTTTCCGGGCCACCATCGCCATGCGTCTTGCGGACCGCCTTTTCCTTCAGCTTCTCTTCTTTCTTCTTCTTCTTGGCCAGCTCGCGCTGGCGCTTCTCGAACGAATAGTTTGGTTTTGCCATGGGCAGGTCCTTGCAGCGAGTTGCAAAAGTGGCAACAGCCCGAGGGTACGCGCTTTTGCCGCGACTCGACGGGCGTGGGGGCTAGAAAGTCAGCGTCTTGACACCGTCCGGCGTGCCGAGCAGGCACACGCTCGCCCGGTTGCGCGCGAAGATGCCGACCGTCACCACACCGGGCCACTGGTTGATCTCGCGCTCCATCTCGGCCGGATTCGCGATGCGCAGCCCGCGCACGTCGATGATGTGGCAGCCGTTGTCGGTGACGACGCCTTCACGCAGGCTGGGCTGGCCGCCCAGGGCCTGCAGCCGACGCATGATCTGAGCGGCCGCCATGGGAATCACCTCCACCGGCAGGGGAAAGGCTCCGAGCACATCGACCAGCTTGGAGGCATCTGCAATGCAGACGAAGCGCTCTGCGGTATCCGCCACGATCTTCTCGCGCGTCAGTGCCGCGCCGCCACCCTTGACCATGTTGCCCTGGTGGTCGATCTCGTCCGCGCCGTCGATGTAGACCGGAATGCTCGAGACGGTGTTGCTGTCGAGAACGGCAATGCCGTGGGCCAGGAGCCGCTGCGTGCTCTTCTCGCTGCTGGACACGGCGCCCGCGATGCGGTCCTTCATGGTGGCCAGCGCGTCGATGAAACAGTTGACCGTCGAGCCGGTACCGACGCCCACGACGCTGCCGGGCACCACGTAGTCGAGGGCGGCCTGGCCGACCAGCACCTTCAGTTCATCTTGGGTCATGGATCACTCGGTGTTTGAGACAATCCCGCCATTATCCAAGACCCCTGTCCGCATGGCCCTCGTTCCTTACGCCCTCTCCCGCCCTTTCCTCTTCAGCCTTGACCCGGAACAGGCCCATGACGTGACGCTTGCCACGCTGGCGCGGATCCAGCACACGCCGCTGATGTGCCTGATGTCGCAGCCGCGCATCGACAGCCCGGTGCGCGTGGCCGGCATCGACTTTCCGAACCGGGTCGGCCTGGCCGCCGGGCTCGACAAGAACGGGCGCTGCATCGATGCCTTCGGGGCGATGGGGTTCGGCTTCGTCGAAGTGGGCACCGTGACCCCGGTGGGTCAGCCCGGGAACCCGAAGCCGCGCATGTTCCGCTTACCGGAAGCACGTGCCCTCATCAACCGGCTCGGCTTCAACAACGAAGGCCTGGAGGTGTTCATCGCCAACGTGCGCCGCAGCCGCAGCTTCCGTCAGCGCGGCGGCGTGCTGGGACTGAACATCGGCAAGAACGCGGCCACCCCGATCGAACGCGCCCTGGACGACTACCTGCTGTGCCTCGACGGCGTGTATCCGCATGCCGATTACGTGACGGTGAACATCTCCTCGCCCAACACGAAGAACCTTCGCGACCTGCAATCGGACGAAGCCCTCGACGCACTGCTCACGGCGATCGAAGCCCGGGGCCGGGAACTCGCGGCCCGCCACGGCCGGCGCGCGCCGATCTTCGTGAAGATCGCCCCCGACCTGGACGAGGCACAGGTGCAGGTCATTGCGCGCACCCTCACGCGCACCGGCATCGACGGCGTCATCGCCACCAACACCACCATCGGCCGGGATGCCGTGCGCCACCTGCCGCATGGCGAGGAAACCGGCGGGCTGTCGGGTGCGCCTGTCTTCGAGGCCAGCAATCGAGTGATCTCCCAGTTGCGCGCGGCCCTCGGCCCCGGGTATCCGATCATCGGGGTCGGCGGCATCATGAGCGGCGCTGACGCCGCCGCCAAAATCACCGCCGGAGCCGACCTGGTGCAGCTCTACACGGGCTTCATCTACGGCGGCCCGGACCTGATCCCCGAGGTTGCCCGAGCCACGGCCCGAGCCTGATCTGCGAGACTCCATAACGCGCCATCGTGGCGCCGCGGAGTTTCCATGCCCACCTCACCGAGCGCCTGGCGCGCCCTGCTGACCCTCTGCCTCGTGCTGGCCACCAGCGCTTGCAGCACCTTGCCGACCATCGTGCCGGACCTCGCTCGCACAAGCGATCGGGTGCAGATGGACGGTGCGAACGGCCCGCTCAGCCGGGCGCGTTCCGAGGCCGTGCTGGCCCGCTTGCAGGCCGGCGGCAAGCCGACGAGCATCTTCGACCGCCACCTCGCCTTTGAAGAGGCCGTGGCCGGCACCCCGCTGGTCATCGGCAACCGCGTGACCCTGCTCGTCGACGGACCGAACACCTACCGCGCGATGTTCGCCGCCATCGAGGCCGCGCGGGATCACATCCACCTGGAAACCTACATCCTCGAGGACGACGAGGTGGGCCAGCAGTTCGCCGAGGTGCTGATGCGCAAGCAGCGCGCGGGCGTGCAGGTGAGCGTCATCTACGACAGCGTGGGCACCCTGGGCACACGCCGCGAGTTCTTCCAGCAGTTGCGCGACGCCGGCATCCTCACCGTCGAATACAACCCGGTCAACCCGCTCACCGCGAAAGCGGGATGGGACGTCAACGAACGCGACCACCGCAAGCTGCTCATCGTCGACGGCCGTCAGGCGTTCCTGGGCGGGATCAACATCAGCAGCGTCTACGAAGGTGGTTCCTTCAGCAAGCGTTCCGGCCGCAGCAGCGGCTCGGGCAGCCGGCGCGATGGCGACAAGTCCGCTGACGCCCTTCCCTGGCGGGACACCCACATCCAGATCGACGGCCCGGTTGTCGCCGATCTGCAGCGGCTGTTCATGGGCGTCTGGTCCACGCAGAAAGGCCCGCCCCTGCCGCCGCGCAAGTACTTCCCGGACATCAAACCAGCCGGCGGCGACGTCGTGCGCGCCATCGGCAGCTCGCCGGACGAACCCTTCAGCCTCATCTACGCCACCCTGATCTCCGCCATCAACAGCGCCGAGACCGACATCCTCATCACCAACGCCTACTTCGTGCCGGACCCGCAGCTGATGGACGCACTGAAGGCGGCCGCCGCCCGAGGCGTGAAGGTGGTGCTGCTGCTGCCCAGCAAGACGGACTCCGGGCTTGTCTTCCATGCCGGCCGGGCGTCCTACACCGAACTGCTGGAGGCCGGCATCCGGATCTATGAGCGCAAGGGCGCGCTGCTGCACTCGAAGACCGCGCTGATCGACGGCGTGTGGGCCACGGTCGGCTCCACCAACCTCGACTGGCGCAGCTTCCTGCACAACCTGGAGGTCAATGCCGTCGTGCTGGGCGGCGACTTCGGGCGACAGCTGCAGGCGCTCTTCGCCCGGGACCTGGCGGAGTCGAGCGAGGTCACGCTCGATGCCTGGCGAGCCCGCGGCCTGCGGCTGCGACTCAAGGAAGCACTGAGCAAGGCCTGGGAATACTGGCTCTGATACAAGTTCAAGGGAACCCGGCGCCGCGGGGCGTCTCCATGATGGACAGTGCGCCCGTTGATGGCGCCTGACCTGGCACGAGCCAGACCTCCCGCATTCGTGCACCCGACGGAGCCCTTGCCGATGAAGCTGTCTTCCCTCGTTCGCATACTCGCTCCGGCCCTGGTGGCAATGGCCTGCCTGCCGGGACCGCTGAACGCGCAGACGAAGGGCGACCCCGCCCTCTTGCGCGCAAGCTACGTGCAGCTGCAATCGGCCTTGGCGCGCAACGCCTACGGCCGCCCCCTGCACATCGAGTCGAGCGAAGCGGACGGCAACCTCAAGGGCGACGTGCATGCCGTCGTCTCGCATCCTTTCGCCCAGGTGGCGGAAGCGCTCAGTGCGCGCGCGAACTGGTGCGAGGTGCTGATCCTTCCGTTCAACGTGAAGCAGTGCCTCGCCCCCAAAGGGTCGGAGACCCTGACGGTCAAGGTCGGGCGCAAGTTTGACCAGCCCCTGAAGGACGCCTACGGCGTCGACTTCAAGTACCGGGTGCTCGCCCAGACCGCCAACCACTTGGCCGTGGAGCTGAGCGCCGACAAGGGACCGCTCAGCACGCGCGACTACCGCATCACGCTGGAAGCCGTTCCCATCGATGCGCAGCGCTCCTTCCTGCGCTTGTCGTACTCGTACGGGTATGGAATGGCCGCCCGCATGGCCCTCCAGGGCTACCTGGCCACCGTGGGCAGCGACAAAGTGGGCTTCAGCGTTGCGCAACGCAACGAGCGCGGGCAGCCGGTGTACGTCGGTGGCGTGCGTGGCGTGGTGGAGCGCAACGCGATGCGCTACTTCCTGGCCGTGGAGTCCTACCTGGATGTGCCCGACGACGACGACCGTCGCCTGCGCCAGTGGTTCACCGCAACCGAGCGGTACCCGCGCCAGCTGCACGAGATGGAACAGGCCGAGTACGTGGCGATGAAGCAGCGCGAGGTGCGCCGACAGCGCGACGGGGCGTGAGGTTGCGGGCTGGCGCCGGGAGGCGCCCGCAGCCGCAGTCAGGTTCCGGGCAACGGAGGCGCTTCGTTGGCGGCAGAGACCGGCCCCTGCTCTTCATGGTTCGCGAAGCCTTCACGACCGAGGGCCGTGGCGGCCAGCGCGAGGCCGGTGGCTCGCCGGACGAGGCTGATGGCGTCCCGGCCGTCGTCGGGGAACTGCGCAATGCCCGTGGCCACGGCAATCGCCAGTTCGGTGCCCGAGATGGGAAACGGCGGATGCAGGGCTTCACGGAGCTTGACGGCAACGCGGTCCGCATCCTGCGGCTCCTGGAACTTGGACAAGAGCACGACGAAAGAATCGGGGCCAACCGACGCCACGACATCGCTCGCCCGCAGGCCCATGCGCAGACGCACGGCGATCTTGCGGCGCAGCACGTTGGCCGCCTCCCGGCCCAGGCGGGCCTCGGCCGTGGCGAGGCCCTCCACCCGCACCGCCAGCAACGCCATCGGCGCCGGTTCACGCTCGCGCAGCGCCAGGAGCTGGTTCACATGCTCGACCAGTTGAGCCTGGTTGGGCAGGCCGGTCATCAGGTCGGTGGCCAGGGACTTGCGCGCCAGCCGCTCCACGTTCTTCCGCTCGATCGCCAGGCGCACCGCGCGGGGCAGC
This sequence comes from Rhizobacter sp. LjRoot28, assembly GCF_964253025.1. Classification (NCBI taxonomy): domain Bacteria; kingdom Pseudomonadati; phylum Pseudomonadota; class Betaproteobacteria; order Burkholderiales; family Sphaerotilaceae; genus Rhizobacter; species Rhizobacter sp. LjRoot28. The sequence continues at coordinate 1,342,734 of NZ_CAXUQC020000001.1, read as the reverse complement.
AGCTCGGCCGAGGCGGTTGACGACGGAATCGGCTGGACGTCCTGGACGCCCGAGGCCACCAAGCGGATGGCCAGGTCGTGGCCAGGCTCGTCCGGCGTGAGCACGATCATGGCGGGCTCCACCGTTGCCTGGGTGAGGCCAGGCCAGGCGAGCAGCTTTCTGGCCTCCACGGGGCGCACCGCCACAATCACGGCGTCGTAACGCCGATCGACCAGGCGCTCCCCTGCCTGAACCAAGCCCGTGCACCGCTCGCATGCAAACGGGCCGAATGGCGAGTCCGGTGCCAGGTCGGGCACGGCGGCGCCGTCGGTGTCGATGAGCAAGAGCGTCAGCGCAGTAGTGGTCATGGCAAAGGGACAGGCGGGAGACGAGCCTCCATTGTGGCCGTTTCGAGTTCAGCCCCCAAGCGGGGCCAGCGCCTCTTTCATCCAGGCGATGAAAACCCGCGTGCGCGCCGGCAGGCCCCGCGCATGCGGATAGACGAGGTTGACGGGCCGAGGCGGTGGCTCGAAGGGCTCGAGCACGGTCTGCAGCCGGCCCGCGGCGATGTCCGGAGCGACCTGGTACGAGATGAACATGCCGAAGCCCAGGCCGGCCACGCAGGCACTGGCCGCCGGCGCTGCGCGGTTAAATTCGAGGTTGCCGGTGACCGGCACCTGGAACTGGCGCCGGCCATCGTGGAACAGCCACCCTCCCGCCGGCAGCCCGGTGAAGCGGATGCAATTGGCATGGCGCAACTCGTCGGGATGGCCCGGTACACCGTGCCGGCGCAGGAACTCCGGACTCGCGACCACCGGGCGGCGCAAGCTGCCCACGGCCTGGGCCACGAGCGACGAGTCGTTGAGTTCACCGATGCGCACCGCGACGTCGATTCCCTCGTCCAGCAAGTTGACGACGCGGTCCCACAGCAGCAGGCGCACGCGCACCTTGTCGTATCGCTGGACGAAGCGGGTGACGGCCGGTGCCACGTACATCTCTCCGAACAGGGCCGGCGCGGTGACCACGAGCTCTCCGCTCGGTTCCGCCGCGTCGGCGGCGAGTTCACCCTCGGCCTCCGCCACTGCATCGAGCACGGCGCGGCAACGGTCGAGGTAGTGCCGGCCTTCGGCGGTCAGGGAGATGCGGCGGGTGGTGCGGTTGAAGAGGCGCACGCCGAGGTGACCCTCTAGCGCGGCCAGGCTGCGAACCACCGCGGGCAAGGACGACGCACTGGCTTTGGCGGCCGCCGTCAGCGAGCCGGCCTCGGCGATGTGCACAAAGGTGGCCATGGCCTTCAGCTTGTCCATCGCGGCATATTAAACCGCCAAATGGAGCACTGCACTCCAGTTGCGGCCATTTATTCAACAGTTCGCAGCAACCAGAATCTGCGCCATCCCATCAACCTTCCTCACCCACAGGCACCGCACCATGCCCGACATCACCCTGCATCGCCTCACCCTCTCCGGCCACAGCCACCGCGTCGAGGCCTTCCTGCACCTGCTCGACCTGCCGTACCGCACGGTGGACGTCGACGTGCTGAAGGGCGCGCACAAGCAGCCGAACTTCCTCGCGCTAAACCCGTTCGGGCAGGTGCCGGTGCTGCAGGACGGCGACGTGACCCTGAGCGACTCGAACGCCATCCTGGTCTACCTCGCCGCCCGATACGGCGGCCCCCGTTGGCAACCCGGCGATCCGGTGCACGCAGCGCGCATCCAGCGCTGGCTGTCCGTCGCTGCCGGCGAGCTCGCTCACGGTGCCAGCGCGGCCCGGGTCGCCGTGCTGTTCAAGCGCGACGTCGACACCACGCCGCTCATCGCGCGCGCGAACGCCCTGCTCGCGCTCATGGAACGTCACCTGGCCGATTCGCCCTTCCTCGTCGGGGCCGAGGCCAGCATCGCGGACCTGGCCCTGTACGGCTACACCGCACGGGCGCCCGAAGGCAATGTCTCGCTGGTGCCGTACGCGGCGGTGCGCGCCTGGCTGGAACGGGTCGAGGCGCTGCCGCGCTTCCTTCCGTTCGCGAAGTCGCCCGTCGGGCTTCCCGCCTGAGGCCAAGGACATGGGCGCTTTCCATGCAGGCGAAGCCCGGGTCCAGCAGCGCCTGGAGGTGCGTGACCGCATGGCCGAGGTGGCCGACCGCGCGATCCGGGACCACATGCCCGAGCAGCACCGAAGCTTCTTTTCCCTGCTGCCGTTCCTCATCGTGGGCAGTGTGGACGACGCCGGCCGGCCGTGGGCCAGCATCGTGGCTGCGCCGCCGGGCTTCGTCAGCTCGCCCGATGCGCGGCGGCTGCGGGTCAACGCCGCGCCGCTGGTCGGTGCGCCCCTGCGCTGGCGGGAGGGTGAGTCGGTCGGGCTGCTGGGCATTCAAGCGCACACCCGACGGCGCAATCGCATGAACGGCATCGTCGAGGAGGTCACACCGGACGGTGTGTCGATCAGGGTGGCGCAGAGCTTCGGCAACTGCCCGAAGTACATCGTCCCCCGAGAGGCGACATACGGGCCGGGGCGGGTCTCTCATTCGCCGCGCAGTGGGGAACGGCTGGACGCGCGGGACCTGGCGCTCGTTCAGCGGGCCGACACGCTGTTCATCGCGACGGCTCACCCGCGGGCGCCCCACTCGGCCGTGCCCGAAGAAGGCCTCGACGTCTCACATCGAGGCGGGGCGCCTGGCTTCGTGTCGGTGGACGAAGACGGCGCGCTCTGGATCCCGGACTACGCGGGCAACCTCTTCTTCAACACCTTCGGCAACCTGGCGCTCAATCCACGGGCCGGTCTGCTGTTCATCGGCTTCGAGTCGGGCGACCTGTTGCATGTCACCGGACATGCGGAAGTGGTCTGGGATGCCGAGGCCGTCGCGCAGTTCCCGGGCGCACTTCGCCTGGTTCGCTTCGAAGTCCGGGCGACCGTGAGGCTGGATGCCGCGCTCGCCCTGCAGTGGTCGGCTGTCGCACCGTCGCCTTGAGCGATCAGCCCGCCAGGGCGCGCTTGAGAAGCCAGCGCATGGCGCCGCGCACCTCGTCCGGTTCGGCGCCGGCGTCCATGTCGAGCGCCGCTCGGTCGAAGGCCGCCGAAAGCAGCCGTGCGAGCGCGTCCACCGACACGTCGGTCTCTCGGGGCATCGCGGCAGCCAGGCCCTCCCGCAGCGTGCCGGCCGCGTGCGACTCGTCCATCGCCATCACGTCGGCCACACCGAGAACCGCCGGGCCGTCGACCAGCAGCAGCTGCGTTCGGCCGGGCACGCTCATGGCGTCCAGGTAGGCGTCGGCGCCCGCGAGCAAGGCCTCGGCCGCGGGTACCGGGCCCGACGTCTCCGAAACGATGTGTTCGGCCACCGCGCGCGACTCCAGCTCCAGCACGTGCCGGAACAGGTCCCGCTTGTCGCTGAAGTGGTGATACAGCGCCCCGCGGGTGATGCCCGCGGCCGCGCACACCTGCGGGGTGGACGTCTGCGCATACCCGTGGGCGATGAACAGGGATCGCGCCGCACGGGTGAGCGCATCCCGTGTGGCGTCGGTGCGCTCGCGGTTCGATCGTCGAGGGGCTTTCTCTTGCATGCAGGCCTTCCGTGGGCTACTGTTTAGATACATACAGCCTGTATGTTAACAACCAGGAGCCCCGCCGTGAAGATCACCAGTTACTACCCCGTCCTCATGACGAACCGCGTCAGCGAAACCGCCGACTTCTATTGCCAGCACTTCGGCTTCGCGCCCCTCTTCAACGCCGACTGGTACGTTCACCTGCAGTCGCGCGAACACCCGTCTGTCAACCTCGCGATCCTCGACGGGCAGCACGAAACCATCCCGGCGGCCGGCCGCGGCCAGGCCGGTGGGTTGCTGATCAATTTCGAGGTGGAGGACGTCGAGGACGTCCATGACCGGTTGCGCGCCGAAGGCCTGCCGATCCTGCTGTCATTGCGGGACGAGGCGTTCGGGCAGCGTCACTTCATCACGAGCGACCCTAACGGCGTACTGATCGATGTGATCCGGCCCATCCCGCCGAGCGCCGGTTACGCGGCGCAGTACGACGTGAAGGCGCTGCCGGCCCCGGCGGCGCCAGCCTGATTCGCTGCGGCCGCTCGAAGCGGCCGCCCGCTGTCGACGGCACCAGCGCAACGTTCAAGCGCTTGGCCCCGCACGGCGTCGCGCCGCTGTCGCACCGACCCCGACCAACCCCAGCGCCGCCAGCGCCAGCCCGGCGGGCTCGGGCACCGGTGCCGCGACCGAGTAATGCCAGTTGCCGAATTCGCTGTCGAGGGGAAAGTACCGGCGATCGTCGAGGTTGTTCGAGAGATATCCGTCGAATTGCGGGCCTCCGCCTTCCGAGGCCGTGCCGAGCATGGGAAGGCCGAGCTCGTCGAGACGTCCCCTCGCGGTCATGGTGAGGGTCCACTGTGCGGCGGAACCCGAAACCAGGGGGCCCAACTCGATGACCACGGAGATCCCGTCACAGGCCGCAGGATCCTCCATCGGGGGACACTCGCCGACGTCAAGGTTGCGGGTCACCATGGTGCCGCCCCAGCCCTCGAAGTGGTGCGCTTCGAGCATTTCCCAGGCCACGATCCTGAACGGACCCAGGCTATTCCGGAACGTACCGCCGCCATCCTGCAGGTCTGTCGGCGCGACGTCACGGTTGTAGACGATGCTGCCGGAGCCCCATCGCCAATTCCAACCGATCTCTGCCCAGCCGCCCTCGGCGACGGCCATGGCGGGTGGCGCCGCCAGCATGCCCGCCAGACCAACCACCACCAGGCCCACCGCCCGCCCGTGCCAAGTCTTGACCATCGCTCGCTCCCGCTCGTGGACGTGCTATGACAGTAGTCCGAGGACGCCCCGGCTTCAAGCGGGCGGGCCCGACACCGGCACTTCGAATTAGGGGGAGGCCGTCGGCGCCGAAGGCTCCAGCAAACCGCACGCCGGCTCAGTAGTGCGGTGGCAACTCGTCGCGCAGGCTGCGAAAGTTTCCCGCGTCCGGCGCGGGCATCTGCTGGCGCAGCGCCGCGAGTTCGCGCGCCAGCTGGTCGATCTGCTGCTGCTGGCGCGCGACGATGGCGTTCAGCGTGTCGACCAGGTCCTCGGTGTAGCTGGCCTTGATCTCGAGGTCGGTGAGCCGCTGCTCGGCCGGATCGGGGTGGTGCGAGTCGATCATGCGTTGGGAACCCGGTGCGTTGAGGTCAGCGTGTCGCCAACAAGGTGGCCACCTGGCCACGCAGCTTTTCATTCTCGGCGGTGAGCTCAGCCACGCGCCGGCGCAGCGTCGTCAACTCGTCTTCGCCCGGCTCCCCTGCGCTCGATGCCGCTTCGTCGCGCGGCCGGCGCTTCGCTTCGCGGGCTCGCTTGGCCGCCTGCTTGAGTTCGTCCCTGCCTGCGGTCGCGGCCGCCACCTGCTCTTCCACGGGCAGGCTGGCGACGGCAGCCGCGGCGTTGATCGAGATGGTGCCCGAGCGCACGGCCGCCTCGACTTCGGGCGCCGCCTGCTTGCGGATCTTCTCGATCATGCCCACCTGGCTGCTGCTCAGGCGGGCGGCACGCGCGATTGCCTCGCGGCTGGCGAGCGCATCGGCGGGCGGCACGGCAGCCGCCTCGTCCGAGCCGTCAGCCGCTGGTTGCGCGCTCGCCGCCGCTTCGGACGCGCCCTCGGCGCGAGCCCGCGCCTGCCGCTCGGCCACGATTTCCTTCTTGCGCAGCGCCAGCACCCCACGCTGGTAGTCCGAGACACTGCGGCGTCCCAGGTGCTGGTCGATCATCCACAGGTGCACGTCCTCCAGCGTCTGGAAGCGCGTGTTCTGTACGGTCTGGAACGGCAATCCGTGCTTCTGGCAAATGCCGTAACGGTTGTGCCCGTCGACCAGCACGTCGCCCCACAACACCAAGGCGTCGCGGCATCCCTCCGCGAGCAGGCTTCGCTCGAGCGCGTAGTACTCGTCCGGCGTGAGCGGATCGATGTAGGCTTTGAGATCTTCGTTGACGACGATGGTCATGGGGCGGGGACGGAACGACAGCAGGGCGGCAATTCTAGTCAGCCGCTCCGTGCCCCTCCGTTTCACGCGGGTCCTGCCGTCCCCACGCACCGATTTGGGCCGCGCTTGTCCTGCCCTCCGGCCCACCCGGTTGAGTTCAATGCCGACGCGCCCCGGACCGGAGCCCACCGAGCAGCCCGACGCCCAGCGCCATGAGGCCCCACGAAGCCGGTTCGGGAACGGGTGCCGCCACCGCGCGATTCCAGCCGTCACCCCAACCGATGGCTGCGGTGTACCGCGTGTCGTTCAAGTCGTTCGACAGGTAGCCCTCGTAGTGAGCCGGGCCGCTCAGGTCGCCCTGCAGGTAGGGGAGACCTCGCGCGTCCAGCTCCCCGGGACCGGTTAGGGTGACCTGCCACCGGGCCGGATCTCCGGACCTCAGAGGGCCCAGTTCCACCACGAGCGTGACCGATGGGGAGCAATCGATTTCCGGAAGGCACGTGGTGCTGCTTGTGATCAGCGTGCCACCCCATCCCTCGAAGCGATGCTGCTCGAACATCTCCCATGCGATGACCGAGAACGGTCCGACGCTGTCGCGGAAGGTGGCACCGCCGTTCGCCCGGTTCGTCGGTTCGACATCTCGGTTGTAGAGGATCTCCCCCGAACCCCAGCGCCACCCCCAACCGATCTCGGCCCAGCCTTCGGCCGCGATTGCGGCAGTCGGAAGCCAAGCCATGAGCAATGCCGCGGTGGGGGCACGCAAAGCACTGCGAAAGCCAATGGAGGGCATGGGGAACTCCTTCGTCGCGCAGGTGAAGATCCCTGAACTCTAGTGCGCCGCGTCGTGCTTTCAAGCTGCACCTGCAGGCCCTTCATCTGCGGCCTGGCGGCATGACGCTCAGCGGGCGAGACGGAGGACACGCGGCGGAAGGAGGCGCGATGACGCGAGGGCAGGACAGCTCGCCACGCAACCCGCGAACAGGCCCCCGACGAGAAGTCTCCGGCGCGAACGAGAACGCACCGTCGCTCTCCCTTCAAGGATGTGAGCAAACCATAGCGCGAGTCTCCGAGGGCTCCAACCACGAGAAGCCGACGGGCGCGCTGCGGACAAGGGGGCATTGAGCCCCCTTCCTTTTACTTGTACAGCACCTGCGGCAACCACAGCCCGATGGCCGGGAACTGGTAGAGCAGCACGATCGCCAGGACCTGGATCGCCATGAAGGGCAGCATGCCGGCGAAGATCTGGTTCAGCGTCACGTGCTTCGGCGCCACGCCCTTCAGGTAGAAGGCGGCCATCGCCACGGGTGGCGAGAGGAAGGCGGTCTGCAGGTTCAAGGCGACGAGCAGCCCGAAGAACAACGGGTCCACGCCGAAGTTGTCGAGCAGCGGCACGAAGATCGGCATGAAGATCACGATGATCTCGGTCCACTCGAGCGGCCAGCCCAGCACGAAGATGATGATCTGCGACAGCACCAGGAACTCGGTCTTGGTGAGATTCATGCCGAGCACCCACTGCTCCACGAGCTCCTGGCCGCCCAGCAGCGCGAAGGCGGCCGAGAAGATGGAGGAACCGACGAACAACCAGCACACCATGGCGGAGGTCTTGGCCGTCAGGAACACCGATTCCTGCAGCCGCGTCAGTGTCATCTGTCGATACGCCATGGCCAGCAGCAGGCCACCGAAGGCCCCGACGGCCGCGGCCTCGGTCGGCGTGGCCAGGCCATAGACGATGGACCCCAACACCGCCAGGATCAGGATGAGCAGCGGGAAGAACGAGGTCAGCAGCATCTTGAAGACCTCGAGCCGCGTGAAATTAAGCACCATGTAGTACGCGAGCATGGCCACCGCCGCCACCGCCAGCAGGAGCCAGTAGGTGCCGGAGGGCTTTGGCACGGCGGCTTCCGCCGCGGGCGAATCGGGCGCCGCGGGGGTCTCGAGGCTCGGCGGTGTGCCCAGCGCCGCCGGCTCGTCCGGTGCGCTGGCCGGAATGCTGAGCGCAGTCGCCGGGTCGCTCGCCGCTTGCGGCTCCGCGAGCGGCGCTTCCTCCGTCGGCGGCTCGGAGAGGTCGTCGGTCGGCGGTTCGTCCAACCCGCCCGAAGGCTCTTCCAGGCCACCGGACGGTGCCGGCTCCGACTCCTGGCCGGAACCGATCTGCTGCAGCTCCGGCAGACCATCCGGGACCGCGACATGGGTGGCCGAACGGTAGGCGAACGCGGCCACCAGCGCCACCAGGAGCAGCGGGAGCAAGGCCACCAGCAGTTGGCCAATCAGGTAGCGGGCCGAAACGCCGTGCTCGCCCTGCCGCTTCAGCGCCGCGAGCAGTCCGGGCACCGCACGGCGGTCGCCATCAGCGCCGGCGGCCACCAACCTGTCGGGCAGGGGCACGTAGCGATCGGCGGCCGACAGCGGCGGCGCCATCGACGGCTTGAGCTTGGCGACGATGACGACATAGAGGATGTACAGGCCGGCCAGCATCAGGCCCGGGAAGAAGGCGCCTGCATACAGTTGGACGACGGACACGCCCGCCGTCGCACCGTACACGATGAGCAGCACCGACGGAGGAATGAGAATGCCCAGGCAGCCGCCCGCCGTGATGGCACCGGCCGACAGCGGCACGCTGTAGCCCGCGCGCAGCATGGGCGGCAGGGCCAGCAGCCCCATCAGCGTGACCACCGCACCGACGATGCCCGTCGCCGTGGCGAAGACGGCGCAGGTGACGAGCGTCGCGACGGCCAGCGAGCCGGGCACGCGCGCAAGTGCCAAATGCAGGCTGCGAAAGAGTTTCTCGATGAGGTTGGCCCGCTCGACCAGGTAGCCCATGAACACGAAGAGCGGGATGGAGATGAGCACGTCGTTGGCCATCACCTTGTAGGCCGCCTGCACCATCAGGTCGAGCGTCTTGGCGCTGTCGCGCTCGTAGGCGATCCAGGTGAAGAGCATGCCCATGCCCATCAGCGTGAAGGCGGTCGGGAAGCCCAGCATGATGGCCACCACGACGAGCGACAGCATCAGCAGGCCGATGTGGCCATTGGTGATGACCGGCACGCTGATGAGCATGGTGGCCGCGCCGGCGATCAGCAGCGCCATCAGCGAGAATCCGAACCACAGTTCCTTGCGGATCTTCATGACCGCTGCTCCTTGGTGACGTAGCGGTCGAGCGCTTCGATGTCCTCGTCCTTCACATGCACCATGGCCTTGAGCTTGTCGACATCCACCTCCTCGACGTCATCCTCGCGGCGGGGCCATTCGCCCTGCTGAAGGCAGATGACGCATCGGATGATCTCCACGACACCCTGCAGCAGCAGCACGGCGCCAGCCACGGGAATCATGAACTTGAAGGGATAGAGCGGCAGTGCGTCGGCAGAGAAGGTCTGCTCGCGGATGGCCCAGGATTCATTCGCATACGTCCAACCCGCCCAGGTGAGCGCCACGATGCCCGGCAGGAAGAAGAGCAGGTACAACACCAGGTCCACGGTCGCCTGGGTGCGCGGGCGGAAGAACCCGTACAGCACGTCGCCTCGAACATGGCCGTTCTTGCTGAGGGTGTACGCCCCGGCCGTCATGAACAAGGTGCCGTACAACATGATCTGGGCGTCGAGCACCCAGGCGTGCGGCTTGTTCAGCACATAGCGGGAGAACACCTCCCAGACGATCAGCGCGGTGAGGGCCACGATCAGCCAGGCGAACGCCTTGCCGATCCACGTCGAGAACCGGTCCACGCCCCACAGCAGCTTCTGCATCAGGGATCTCCAAACACCAGAACGGGAGCGGGGCGCGGATCACGCGCCCCGCCGGGGGATCGGGCGGGTCAGCCCTTCTTGGCAGGCGCCTTGCGCCCGAAGTAGTGGTTGTGCGCCATCTTGAAGTCGACGGTGTAGTCGTTCTGCCAGGCGCCTGCGCGTTCGGCGAAGGCACGCTGGGAATCGAGCACCTTCTTGAACAGCGGGTTCTCCGCGGCCTTCTTCTCGATGGTCTTGTCCCAGGCGGCCAGCTGGGCACGCAGCACGCTGTCGGGCGTCTTGTAGAACTTCACGCCCTGCTTCTTCAGTGCCTGGTAGTCGGCGGAGTTGCGCTCGATGGCCTTCCAGCTCATGTCGGCAGAGGCCGCCTGCACGGCGTACTCCACGATCGAGCGCAGCTCGGCCGGCAGCGCGTTCAGCTTGCCCTTGTTGAAGAGGATCTCGAACTGCTCACCCGACTGGTGGAAACTCTGCAGCATGCAGTTCTTGGCCACGTCGGGGAAGCCCAGCACGCGGTCACTGGAGGCGTTGTTGAACTCGGCCGCATCGATGAGGCCGCGGTCGAGCGCCGGCACGATCTCGCCACCGGGCAGCGGGTTCACGGCGGTTCCCATCTCGGTGAACACGTCCACCGCCAGGCCAACGGTGCGGAACTTGAGACCCTTCATGTCCTCCACGCGCGCCACCGGCTTCTTGAACCAGCCCAGCGGCTGGGTGGGCATCGGGCCGTAGAGGTACGACACGACGTCGAGGTTGAGGCTCTTGTAGACCTCCTCGACCAGCGCCTTGCCGCCACCGTACTGGTGCCAGGCGAGGATCATGTTGGCGTCCATGCCGAAGGCCGGGCCCGACCCCCACAGCGCCAGCGCGGAGTTCTTGCCGTACCAGTACGCGATCACGCCGTGGCCGCCGTCCAGCGTTCCCTTGCTGACGGCATCCAGCAGCTGGAACGCGGGCACCACCGCGCCCGCGGGCAGCACCTCGATCTTGAGGCGACCGCCGGCCATGTCGTTCACCTTCTTGGCGAAGTCGAGGGCGTATTCATGGAAGATGTCCTTGGCGGGCCAGGTGCTCTGGAAGCGCAAGGTGGTGGTCTGGGCCGTCGCGATCATCGGCGCGGCCAGCGCGCCCGCAGCACCGGCCGTGGTCGCGGTCTTCTTGAGAAATCGGCGACGCGGGGCGGAAGTTTTCTCAGTCATGGGAGCTCCTTCGACAGATCGGTTTCGGCCGGGCCCCTGCCTCATGGGCCGCCCAGTCCAGTTGGCGAATGTCGTCTCCTACGTTGCACTGCATCAACTAGGTCTAACCCACCTCGGGTGAACCCGCCTGCGTAGCACCACGTATGCAGCCGACGGCGTGCAGGATGTAGGGCAGCGGGAAGGTGGGCCCAAATCCCCGCGCCGAGAGCACCCGCGGATCAGTCGGCAGCCCCTGCCCTCGCCGACCAATCCCGCACCAGTTCGTCCAGCGCGCCGAGCAGGGCCGCGTGAGCGGGCGATGCGCCCTCGAGCTGCTCGAGCGCCAGCAGGGTCGCCTCCAGCGTCGATCGCTGCGCCGGACGGTGCGCTCGGCGCATGCCATAGCGGGATGCCGGCGGCGCCGAAAGCGCCAGACGGGGCAGCTGCCGGAGCAGCGGATTCACGTGCAGCATGAGCCGGCTCTTGCGCCAGGTGGCGTCGATGACGACCAACCGACCCGGCTGCAGCAGGGCCGGCGTGGAGCCCGGCCCGCCCTCCTCCGGATACAGCAGCACGGCGTCGTCACCGAGCCACCCCTGCAGCACGTCCGGATCGAAGCGCTCCCCGACCTCGATGCGGCTGCGCGCCAGGCTCAGGTGCAAGAGTGGCACCGTGCCCTTCGCATGGCCTGCTTCCATCGGATGCTGCAGCACGAGCACCTCGGTTCGGTTCGCCACCGGCACCGCGAGGTGGCACAGGCAGGTGGCCGCCGGGCGCTGGCAGCGGGCACACCGGAGCCGGCGGGATGGCGAAGCGTTCGGGTCCATGCGCCACTGTCTCACGAAGCGGCGCACCGGCCGTGATCCCTGCCCACGAACCAACGAGAAGGCCACCCCGCAGGGTGGCCTTCGAGCGCCCCTGAAGGCCCGGGCGAGCCCGGGCCTTCAACGGGCGCGTCAGCCGATCAACGGCCGCCTTCCCACAGCTTCAGGTCAGGGGCGTAGTTACCGCGGCCGTACGCCGCGCAGAAGCCGGCGTTGTTGCCGCGGTAGGTCGGATCGTGCGCGAGCACGGCCGGCCGCAGGGCTTCCCAGAAGCGGCGTGGCTCCGTGCCCGACTGGCCACCCGAATCCTTGACCACGATCACGAGGTCGAGCGCACGGTGGACGATGACGTACTGCCCACCCAGACCCGCGGCGTAGAACACGCCTGCATCGTGCGTTTGCGAGCAGCCCTCGGACCTCAGGCAGCTGGGCGCGTTCGAGACGGGTCCATGCGGGTAGCTGCGGTGGATCGGCTTGGGCGCGCAGCTGTCGTCCTCGTTGAGCCAGGTGAGGTAGCCGTAGCCGGTGTTGGCGTCCTCGAAGGACGGGTGCGACAGGTTGTAGAGGAAGTCCTGGTCGATGAGCCGCTGGCCGTTCCACATGCCGCCGTTGTTCATCAAGAGGCCCAGGCGCGCCATGTCGCGCACCGTGGTGGTCCAGCTGGTGGCGAAGCTCTTGCTGGTCTCGGACGTGCCCCAGGTGGAGTTCTCGAAGCCGAGCGGCTGGGCCAGGTGGCGGCGCCAGAACGCGCCGATGTTGCTGCCCAGGCGGGTGGTGTCCTGCGCCACCACGGTGTTGACCACATCGCTCAGTCGATTGATCGCCTCGCTGCCGACCGTGTCGTACTTGAACTCCCGGTTGGGGTAGTTGAGGTTGGGCGATGCGGCGCTCACCATGGCCAGCACGTGCGCCGTCGTGGACGCCTGGTCGAAGGTGAAGCTGTCGAGCCAGTGATCGATGCGCTGGAACTCGCCCAGCGGGCCTCGCTTGCGGGTCGTCGTGACCGGCAGCGACTTGGTGTGGTGGATCAGCGCGCCGACCGTGAGCGCGCCCATCGTCTTGGTGGTGGAATACACCTGGTCGGCGGGATCGTTGCCGTTCGGGTAGTACTCGTGGCAGAGCTTTCCATAGCGCACGACGGCCCAGGCATGGCCCAGGGTGCGGTTGGCCTGCTGCAGCAGCGCGGGGTCGAGCTTGCACTCGGTCGCGACGTTGGCCGCGGGCACCAGCGTCCAGGGCCCCGTGCCCGGGTCCCGCGCGCCGGGCGTAGGGGTCGGCGTCTCGCCGCGCGTCCCGTCCACCCGCACGCTGGCCACGGTGTAGTTCTCGAGTGACGAGCTGGCATCGACGCGGAAGCGCAGCACCACCGCCACCTGCCCCGCGGCGGATGCCGGCAGGTTGAGCGTGGTCGCGCCCGAGGCGGTGCGGCTCGACTCCAGCACCGTGAACGTGGCGCCGTTGTTGGTGGAGATCTCCGCAATGCCGGCCTCCCCGGTGTCCAGGCCGCTGCTGCTGCGCTGGAAGGTCAGCGTGAGGCCCGTCAGGCCGGCCGTGCTGAAGGTGGCCGAGCGGATGGCGCCGTCGTTCGAGCCGAATGCGGCGTTCATGCGCGCACCCGCGCTGCTGGTGCTCACGGAGCCTGAGGCCGTGAAGCTGCCGAGGCCGGTGCTGAAGTTCTGCTGCAGCACGACCTCAGCGTGCGCCGATGCGGATGCCAGCGTGGCGGCGGCAAGTGCGATGCGGGCGAAGCGGGACGCGGGCGCGCGCCGTGCGCGCCGCAAGGAAAGGGCTGGGTTCATCGTTGTCTCCTGGTGGTGGGCCTTCAGGCCTCTGGCAGATGCGACCCGGCCAGCGCCGAGTCGGCCCACATCCTGACGCGGTCTCCGCCGGACCGCAAGCGGGGTTGCGCCCGGTTCACCGCGATATCCGGGTCAAGGTGTTACCAGCGTGCCGTGTCCCGTGACCGGCGGTCTGCTGAATGGAACGGGCCGGCCGCGCAGGCCCATGGCCGCACACCGATGGCGTGACAGCACCCCCCTTCCCCGCGCGGCCCCGCCAACGACAAGCGCCGGCCCCTCGCCCGGAGTGCGCTAGAATGCCGCTCGTTCCGCGGGTGTAGTTCAATGGTAGAACGGCAGCTTCCCAAGCTTCATACGAGGGTTCGATTCCCTTCACCCGCTCCAGATGCCGCGCGCAGCGCGACCAACGCCCCGACCTGCCTCGGGGCGTTTTGTTTTGTGCTGCCGGTCCGCCACGAAGGGAGTTGCGCCAGCGGTGCCGACGCGCCCCACCCCTTCAGCCGAAGCTTCGTTGCGCCGTCAAGCGGGCCATGCGCTCGGTGATCTCGAAGAAGCCATTGACCGTGTCGTCGATGATCTCCTGCGCCGACTTCACGCGGTCGATGAGGCCCACGGTCTGGCCGGCGAGTGCAGGCGCTGCGTCCATGTCACCCCCGAAGTAGAGGTCCTGCACGCGGCTGAGCACGTCGGCCGGCATGCGCCCTTCTTCATGGATCGCCTGCGTGCCGGCCGTCTTCAACGCGCGGATGCACGGCGAGGCCTTGCGGTTGAGCACCCAGGTGCCGGTTTCGGTGGCGCTGCAGATCGCCGCCTTGAAGTTGTCGTGCACCGGGCTCTCGGCGCAGCCGACGAAGCGCGTGCCCATCTGGATGCCTTCGGCGCCGAGGGCGAACGCGGCGGCCATGCCGCGGCCGTCGCAGATGCCACCGGCGGCGATGAGGGGCACGCCCACGCGCGCCCGGATGGCCTGCAGCAGCACGAGGGTGGACACCTCCTCCGGGTTCTTGAAGCCGCCACCCTCGGCGCCTTCGACGACCAGGCCATCGACACCGGCCTCGACGCACTTGAGCGCCGTCTCCACGGTGGGCACCGCGTGGTAGACCACGATGCCGGCCGCCTTCAGCGGCGCGATGAACTTGGCGGGGCTGCCGGCCGAGGTGGTGACGAAGCGCACGCCCGACTCGCAGACGAAGCGCAGCATGGCCTCGTCCTTCAGGAAGCGGATGGGCAGGTTCACACCGAAGGGCAGGCCGAGTTCGCGCATCTTGAGGATCTCGGCCTGGCAGTTGGCAGTCTCGCCTGACGAGGTCTCGATGATGCCCAGCCCACCTGCCCGCGACACGGCCGCGGCCAGGGGCGCCCGGGCGATCCAGCCCATGGGAGCTTGCAGGATGGGGTAGCGTGCGCCGCAATGGGCAAGGACTCGGTTCATCTGGCTGCCTCGGAGTGTGGGACGGCGAGCTTAGGCGGCGGCGTCCCTTCCGGCTGTCGCTCAGGTGCCAGCCGACTCGGGCACAATGCCTGCCCCCTGTGTCCGCCGCACGACTGACCCTTTCCCCATGACCGACCCCATCGAGCCCGACGAAAGCGACGCCCCCGTGGCGCATCCCCGCAGCATCCGCAGCTTCGTCGTGCGTGCGGGCCGCATGGGCACCGGCCAGATGCGCGCGCTGGAGCAGCTGGGTCCGCGCTTCGTGCTGCCCTACCTGGCCGAGACGCTGGAACCCGCGGAAGTGTTCGGGCGCACGGCGCCCGTCGTGCTCGAGATCGGCTTCGGCATGGGCGACGCCACGGCGCGCATCGCCGAGGCCTTGCCCGACACCGACTTCCTGGGCGTGGAAGTGCACACGCCGGGCGTCGGGGCCCTGCTCAAGCACATCGACGAACGCCAGCTCGGCAACATCCGCATCGTGCAGCACGATGCGGTGGAGGTGCTGGAGCACATGATCGCCCCCGGCTCGCTCGCCGGTGTGCACATCTTCTTCCCCGACCCGTGGCACAAGAAGAAGCACAACAAGCGCCGCCTGATCCAGGCGCCGTTCGTGTCACGGCTGGTGACGCGGCTGGCCCCGGACGGCTACCTGCACTGCGCGACCGACTGGCAACCGTATGCCGAGCAGATGCTGGAGGTGCTGTCGGCAGAGCCGGGCCTCGTCAACACCGCCGAGGGCTATGCCGAGAAGCCGGCGTACCGGCCCCTCACGAAGTTCGAGAACCGCGGACTGCGACTCGGGCATGGCGTGTGGGACCTGGTGTTCAAGCGGCGCTGACACCTCGGCCGCCGCCGAATCCCGGTGGCGACGCCCCGCCTCTCGGCGGGGCGCAGGCTCAACCGGCCCAGTTGACCGTGCCGGTCCAGGCCGTGGCGAGCACCACGATGCCGAAGGCGATGCGGTACCACGCGAAGATGGTGAAGTCGTGCGTGGACACGTAGCGGATCAGCCAGCGGATGCAGATGAGCGCGCTGATGAAGGCGAACACCGTGCCGACCAGGAACATGGGCAGATCGCCCCAGGTGAGCTGATCGCGGTACTTGTAGACCGAGTAGGCCCCGGCGCCCATGAGCGTCGGAATGCCGAGGAAGAAGCTGAATTCGGTGGCCGCCTTGCGCGAGAAGCCGAGCACCAGCGACCCGATGATGGTCGCGCCGGAGCGGCTGGTGCCGGGAATCAGCGCCAAGCACTGCAGCAGGCCCACCTTGAGCGCATCGAGCGCACTCATGTCGTCCACGGTCTCGACCCGGGCCACCCGGCTGCCTTGCATGTCGCGGTCGCCATAGAGACGGCGGTGCCGCCACTCGACGAACAGGATGACGAAGCCGCCGACGATGAACGCGATGGCCACCGGCACGGGATGGAACAGGTTCGCCTTGATGATGCTGCCGAAGGCCAGGCCCAGGGCGGCCGCCGGAATGAAGGCGATCACCACGTTGCGCGCGAAGCGCTGGGCCACCGGGTCGTGCGTCACGCCGGCGAAGGTGCGCTTCAGGCGCTCACGGTATTCCCAGATGACGGACAGCATGGCGCCCGTCTGGATGGCGATCTCGAACACCTTGACGGTGTCGCCGGTGAAGTCGAGCAGCGAGCCGGTGAGGATGAGGTGACCGGTGCTGGAGATGGGCAGGAACTCTGTCAAACCCTCGACGATTCCCATGATCGCCGCCTTGACCCACAAAACGATATCCAAACCTGCTCCCTGTTGGTTGTGCGAAGTAATCGACGCGGGATGATACCGATGCAGGGACTGTGCCCGGGCGCCGGGTGATACTGGACGGTTGTTCACACTTCTTTGCGGCGTGGCAATGCGCTGGTGGCAACGCGCGCCGAGCATTCGCCTTGACCCGCTGACGCCCCGACAGCTACATTACTGACCAATCAGTCAGTATTGCTCATGCCCACCGCGCCCAAACCGCCCAATCCGCAGCCTCGACAGCGCCGCAAGGAAGCGCGTCCGCAAGAATTGCTGGATGCGGCGCTTGCGTTGTTCGTGGAAAAGGGCTTCGCGGCAACCCGTTCGGAGGAAGTCGCGGCGCGTGCCGGCGTCTCCAAGGGCACCCTCTACCTCTACTACCCCAGCAAGGAAGAGCTGCTGAAGGCGGTCATCCGGCAGAACCTCTCGCACGTGCTGGCGGCGGGCGCCGACGTGGCCGAGGGCTTCGAGGGCTCGATGGCCGAACTCCTGGCGACCATGCTCCGCACCTGGTGGGAACACGTGGGCGGCACCCCGGCCGGCGGCATTCACAAGATCATCATGGCGGAGGTGCGCAACTTCCCCGAGATCGCCGAGTTCTACAGCCAGGAGGTGGTGGTGCCGGCACATGACCTCGTCTCCGGCATCGTGGAGCGCGGCATCGAGCGCGGGGAGTTCAGGCCCGTGCCGCCGCACGAGGTCACCCACGTGCTGATCGCCCCACTCATCTTCCTCGCCCTTCACCAGCACACCTTCGGCGAATGCCCGATCGGCGAACACCCTGTCGAGCCGAGCCGGCTCATCGAGACCCAGATCGACCTCGTGCTGCACGGCCTGCTGCAGACGCGACCTTCCGAGAAAGCCTGACCTGATGAAACGCCGGACTCCGTGGGTGATCGCCATCGTTGCACTGCTGGTGGTGGGCGCCCTCGTGTTGCGCACCTCGAAGGCGCGTCGAGCCGCCAGCGCCCCGCCTGCTCCGGCCGCAGCCGCATCGGCAGCGGCCATCGATCTCGCCCCGGCCGATGTGGTGGTGGTCCGTCCCGTGGAACTCGTGCGCACGCTGACGGTGTCCGGCGGACTCAAGGCCGTGAACACCGCGGTCGTGAAGGCGAAGATCTCCGCGGAGCTCAAGACGCTTACCGTGCGGGAGGGCGACCCGGTGCGGGCCGGCCAGGTGATCGGCCAGCTCGACCCGCTGGAAGCTGAACTGCGCGTGCGGCAGGCCACCCAGACCGCCCAGTCCGCGCGTGCGCAGCTGGACATCGCGCAGCGCACGCTCGACAACAACCGCGCGTTGGTCGAGCAGGGCTTCATCTCGGCGACCGGACTGGAGACGTCGGTGGCCAACCATGCCGCGGCGCAGGCCTCGTACCGCGCCGCCGTGGCTGCCGCCGACCTGGCCCGCAAGTCCGTGGGCGATGCGCGGCTGGTCGCCCCCATCGCGGGCATCGTCTCGCAACGCCTCGCGCAGCCGGGCGAGCGGGTTCCGCTCGACGGCCGGATCGTCGAGATCGTCGACCTTTCCCGCATCGAACTCGAAGCCGCCGTGGCGCCCGAGGACGTCGGCAGCATCGCGGTCGGCAACGTGGCACGCCTGCAGGTCGACGGCCTGAACGACACGGTGGAAGGCCGCGTCGCGCGCATCAATCCGAGCACCCAGGCGGGCACGCGGTCGGTGATGGTCTACCTCGCGCTCGATTCCCATCCCGGACTGCGCCAGGGCCTGTTCGCGCGCGGGACGATCGAACTGCTGCGTCGCCAGGCCCTGGCCGTTCCGCTGAGCGTGGTGCGGGTCGAGCAATCGAGGCCCACCGTGCTGGCCGTCGAAAACGGTTTGGTGGCGCAGCGCCTGGTGACCCTGGGCACCCGTGGCGAAGCCGCCTTTGCGGGCACGCGCGAGGCTGCCGTCGAGCTGCTCGACGGCCTGGCCGCCGGCACACCGGTCCTGCGCTCGACCGTCGGCACCATGCGGCCGGGGACCCGCGTCGCGTTGTCTCAAGCCGCCGCGTCCCCTGTCGCGCCGACTTCGCCTCCCGCGCCCGCGGCCTCCCTTCCCGCTGCCTCGGCGGCCCGCTGAAGGCAGGCGCTCCCATGTGGTTCACCCGCGTCTCGATCGGCAATCCCGTCATGGCCACGATGGTCATGCTGGCCTTCGTCGTGCTCGGCCTGTTCAGCTATCAGCGGCTGTCCATCGACCAGTTCCCGAACATCGACTTCCCGACGGTCGTGATCGTGATGGACTACCCGGGCGCGTCGCCCGAGATCGTCGAGAGCGAGGTCACCAAGAAGGTCGAGGAGGCGGTCAACACCGTCGCCGGCATCAATTCGCTCTACTCGCGTTCGTACGAGGGAACCTCGGTGGTGATCGTCGAGTTCAACCTGGACGTGGACGGTCGCAAGGCGGCCGACGACGTGCGCGAGAAGGTCTCACTCATCCGGCCCAGCCTGCGCGACGAGGTGAAGGAGCCGCGCATCTCGCGCTTCGACCCGCAGAGCGTGCCGATCTTCAACGTCGCCCTCCTGTCCCCGGACGGCAGCAAGACCGCGCAGGAGCTCACCAACTGGGCGACGCAGGTGCTGCAGAAGCGACTCGAGAACGTGCGCGGCGTGGGCGCCGTCAGCGTGGTCGGCGGCACCTTGCGCCAGATCCACCTCTACCTGCGCCCGCAGGCGATGGAGGCCCTCGGCATCACGGTGGACCAGGTGCTCGCCGCCGTGCGCAGCGAGAACCAGGAACTGCCCATGGGCGCCATCCGCTCTCTGGAACAGGAAAGTGTGGTGCAGATCAACGCCCGCATGAAGCGCCCGGAGGACTTCGGCAACATCATCGTGGCGCGCAAGGCGGGCAGCCCGGTTCGCCTCTCGCAGGTGGCCGACGTCGTCGACGGCCCGCAGGAGCTTGAAAGTCTGGCGCTCTACAACGGCCAGCGCACGGTGCTGCTGTCGGTGCAGAAGTCGCAGGGCGAGAACACCATCGCCGTCGTCGACGGGCTGCGCAAGGCGCTCGCCGGGGCGGCCGACGTCATCCCGCCGGGCGTCAAGACGGAGATCATCCGCGACAACTCCCGGGCCATCCGGGTGTCGGTGGCCAACGTGAAGCAGACACTCATCGAAGGCGCGCTGCTGACCGTGCTGATCGTCTTCCTGTTCCTGAACTCCTGGCGTTCGACGGTCATCACGGGCCTCACCCTGCCCATCGCGCTGATCGGCACCTTCCTGTTCATGTACGCCTTCGGGTTCACGATCAACACCATCACGATGATGGCACTAAGCCTGTGCGTCGGCCTGCTCATCGATGACGCCATCGTCGTGCGCGAGAACATCGTGCGCCACGTGCAGATGGGCAAGAGCGCCCACGACGCGGCCATCGACGGCACCAACGAGATCGGCCTGGCGGTGCTCGCCACCACCTTGTCCATCGTCGCCGTCTTCCTGCCCATCGGCTTCATGGGCGGCATCGTGGGCAAGTTCTTCCACGAGTTCGGCATCACCATCGTCGCGGCGGTGCTCATCTCGATGTTCGTCAGCTTCACGCTCGACCCCATGCTGTCGAGCGTCTGGCACGACCCGCAGGCGCACGGCGTGCACCGCGGTCCCCCGGTGACCCGGTACGACCGCACCATCGGCCGCGTGACCGGCCTCTTCGACCGGTTCACCGAGTGGCTGTCCGACGTGTACCAGCGCATCCTCGGCTGGTCGCTCGCCCACAAGCTCGCCACCCTGCTGATCGCGCTGGCCACCTTCATCGGCAGCTTCTTCCTCATCCCGGTGCTGGGGGCCGAATTCGTGCCCAAGGCGGACTTCTCCGAGACGCAGATCAACTTCTACACGCCGGTGGGCTCGGCACTCGAAGTGACCGAAACGCGTGCCCGCCAGATCGACGAGGCCCTGCGCGCCCTGCCCGAGGTCCGCTTCACCGTCACGACCATCAACAGCGGCCAGGCCGCCGGCAAGATCTACGGCGTCGTGTACGTACGGCTGGTGGACCGGGCCGAACGCAGCCGCGACCTGACGGCCCTGAGCGTCCCGCTGCGCGAGGCCATGATGCGCATTCCCGGGGTCACGGTCACGAACATCGGCCCGACCGACCTGGGCGGTGGCAAGAGCCTGCAGTTCTCCATCCAGGGCCCTGACCTCGCAGAACTCGAGCGCCTGTCGCGCGACATCATGCCGCGGCTGCAGGCCATCCCCGGGCTCGTCGACCTCGACTCCACCCTCAAACCCGACAAGCCCACCGTCTCCATCGACGTGCGGCGCGATGCGGCGTCCGACCTCGGACTCAACGTGAACGCGCTGGCCGGCACCCTGCGCACGCTCGTGGCGGGCACCACTGTGGGTAACTGGCGCGCGCCCGATGGCGAGAACTACGACGTCAGCGTGCGCCTCACCCCCGAAAGCCGCAACGCCATCGAGGACCTGCAGCGCATGCCGATCAACCTGGCACCCGCAAGCGACGGCACGCCCCGCTCCGTGCGGCTGGCCCAGGTCGCCGACGTGAAGGCCTCGACCGGCCTCAACCAGATCAACCGCCGTGACATGAACCGCGAGATCAACGTCGACGCCAACGCCTTCGGCCGCAGCGCGGGCGACGTCTCGGCCGACATCCGCACGGTGCTGCAGGACGTGCAGTGGCCGCCGGGCTACCGGTACAGCTTCGGCGGGTCCACCAAGAACATGACGGAGTCGTTCAACTATGCCGTGGGCGCGCTCGCCCTGGCGATCGTCTTCATCTACATGATCCTCGCCAGCCAGTTCAAGAGCTTCCTGCAGCCCCTGGCGCTGATGAGCTCGCTGCCGCTCACCTTGATCGGGGTGGTGCTCACCTTGCTGGTGTTCGGCTCGACGCTCAACATGTTCAGCATCATCGGCATCGTGATGCTGATGGGCCTGGTGACCAAGAACGCCATCCTGCTCGTGGACTTCGCCATCCGGGCCCGCGAAGGCGAGCATGGCGACGCCCCCCTGCCCCGCGAGCAGGCGCTGCTGATGGCGGCCAAGGTCCGGTTGCGTCCCATCCTGATGACCACGCTGGCCATGATCTTCGGCATGGTGCCGCTGGCCTTCGCGCTGTCCGAAGGTGCGGAGCAGCGTGCGCCGATGGGGCAGGCCGTCATCGGTGGCGTCATCACGTCCTCGCTGCTGACGCTCGTCGTGGTCCCCGTCATCTACTGCTACCTCGACGACCTGTCCGCCTGGCTGCGGCGCAAGTGGCACCGTCAGCCACCCGCCGCCGGGGCGCCCGCCCAATAAAATGGCCCTCTCTCCCTCGTCTGTCTTCTCCAGGACCCCCGCCATGAGCATCGAACAAGCCCGCTTCAACATGATCGAACAGCAGATCCGCCCCTGGGACGTGCTGGACCAGGGTGTGCTGTCGCTCCTCGCCGTCGTCAAGCGTGAGGACTTCGTCCCGCCGGAGCACCGCGGCATGGCGTTCTTCGACACC
Source organism: Rhizobacter sp. LjRoot28 (assembly GCF_964253025.1). Taxonomy (NCBI): domain Bacteria; kingdom Pseudomonadati; phylum Pseudomonadota; class Betaproteobacteria; order Burkholderiales; family Sphaerotilaceae; genus Rhizobacter; species Rhizobacter sp. LjRoot28. The sequence continues at coordinate 1,320,620 of NZ_CAXUQC020000001.1, read as the reverse complement.
GAAGTGCCGCTCGGGCATGGTCAGGTGATGCTGGCGCCCAAGGTGGAAGGCCGCTATCTGCAGGAGCTCGACGTGCACCGCCACGAGCGGGTGCTGGAGGTCGGCACGGGCTCCGGCTACATGGCCGCGCTGCTCTCGCACAAGGCCCGCGAGGTGGTGACGGTCGAGATCGTCCCCGAGCTCGCCAAGACCGCCATCGAGAACCTGCGTCGCGCGGCGATCACCAACGTCAGCGTGCTCCAAGGCGACGCATCGAAGGGCCTGCCCACGCCGGGCCCCTTCGACGTGATCGTGTTGTCGGGCTCGGTGGCCTCGGTGCCCAGGCCACTGCTCGACGAACTGAAGGTCGGCGGGCGCCTCATCGCCATCGTGGGCCAGGAACCGGTGATGCGTGCCACCCTCGTCACGCGCGTCGGCGACCAGGAATTCCGCCACGTCGAGCTGTTCGACACCGTCGCCCCGCGCCTGGTGGGGTTCGGCGAACCCTCGCGCTTCGCCTTCTGATCGCGCGAACGTCATGCAACAGGTTCGCGTCACCGACCTCGCCGCGCTGCTCGCCTCACTGGATGCGGGCACGCGCCCGGTGCTGCTCGATGTGCGCGAGCCCTGGGAGGTGCAGACGGCCAGCTTCACCCTGCCCGGTGTCGACAGCCTCGCCATTCCCATGAACGAGCTGCCCGGGCGGCTGGACGAACTCGATCCGGAGCAGCCGGTGCTGAGCCTGTGCCACCACGGCATGCGCAGCCTGCAGGTCGCAGCCTTTCTCGAGCGACAGGGCTTCGACCAGGTCTTCAACGTCGCAGGCGGCATCGACGCCTGGTCGCGCGAGGTCGATGCCTCGGTTCCGCTCTACTGATCTCCGTTTCCAAGGAAGCCCCATGTCCGTCCTGTTCCCGCTGCGCCCGGCGCACCTTGCCCTCGCCTGCGCCGTCGCCCTGGTGGCCGCAGCTCCCGTGCGTGCCCAGAGCCTGGCCGAGGTGTTCGACGTGGCCCGTGGATACGACGCCACCTACCTGGCCGCCCGAGCCCAGGCCGACGCCGCCCAGTACCGCGTCGAGCAGGTCCGGGCGTTGATGCGGCCGTCGCTCGGCCTCACCGCCGACTACAAGCGCGTGGAAAGCAACACGGCCACCGACACCACGGCCACCGGGCCGTCGGCAGCCGTGGCCGGCAAGCAGCCGCTCTTCAACCGTGCCAACAGCGTGACCATCGAGCAGGCCGAGCGCTCGCTCGAAGTGGCCTCGGCCGATCTGCAGGCAGCCGAACAGGAACTCATCGTCCGCACGGCGCAGGCCTACTTCGACGTGCTGGCCGCGCAGGACACGTTGGCCAGCGCACGCGCCGGCAAGACGGCGATCTCGGAACAGCTGGCGTCGGCCAAGCGCAACTTCGAGGTCGGCACTGCCACCATCACCGACACCCGCGAGGCCCAGGCCCGCTTCGACCTGAGCACCGCTCAGGAAATCGCCGCCGAGAACGATCTCCGCGTGCGCCGACTCGCGCTCGACCAGCTCGTCGGACGTACCGGCGTGGAGCCTCGCCCGCTGGCGACGCCCGTGGTCCTGCCCCCGCCCGTGCCCGACAGCGTGGAGGCCTGGGTCAGCCAGACCGAGACGGCGCCTTCGGTGCGTCGCGCCCTGCTGGGCTACGACATCGCCCGCCTGGAGACCGACAAGGCGCGCGCCGGCCACCTGCCGACGGTGGACTTCGATGCGGCCTACGGACGCGGGCGCACCGACACCGACGTCAACACCCGCGGCGTCACGCAGAACTACAACGGCGGCACCTCCCAGTCGAGCATCGGCGTGACGCTCCGGATGCCGCTCTTCGCGGGCTACTCCATCCAGAACCGCGTTCGCGAGACCTTGTCACTCGAGGAGCAGTCCCGCAACAACCTCGACGTCGCGCGCCGCAGCGTCGCGCAGGCCACCCGTACCGCGTTCTTCGGCGTGCAGTCGGGCCAGGCGCAGGTCAAGGCACTGGAGGCGGCGGAGGCGTCCACGCAGCTGGCGCTCGAGGCCACGCAGCTCGGCTACAAGGTCGGAGTTCGGGTCAACCTGGACGTGCTGAACGCCCAGACCCAGCTCTTCAACACCCGCCGTGACCTCGCCCGCGCGCGCTACGACGTCATCGTGAACAGCCTGCGCCTGCGCCAGGCGGCCGGCCAGCTTCGCCCGGAAGACATCACCGCGGCGAACCAGCTCCTCGCGCGCTGAGCAAGGCACCGATGCGTGCCGCCATGCGGGCGGCCGCCCCCTGGTGGGCCGCGGCAAAGTGGCGAGCCTTCGAGGCGAATGGCTCTCGCGCCGCCGGAGAGGCCATCAGGGCGGCCGCCTGCTTAACGCCTTCGTCGATGTCGGCCACGCGCAGCGAGGCCCCCGCCTCGAGCGACAGCGCGGCCGCCTCGGCGAAATTGAAGGTATGCGGGCCCATCACCACCGGGCAACCGCAGGCCGCGGCCTCGATGAGGTTCTGTCCGCCCAGCGGTGCGAAGCTGCCGCCGAGCAGCGCCACGTCGGCCATGCCGTAGTACAGGGCCATCTCACGCATGGAGTCGCCCAACCACACGTCCGCCTTCGAGGCCGCGTCGGGCGCTTCGTCCCGCCAGGTCGAGCGACGGGCGAGCCGCAGACCGGCGGCATGGACCATCGCGGCGACTTCATCGAAGCGTTGCGGGTGGCGCGGCACGATGAGCAGCAGGCCGCGCTGTTCGGGCGGCAGCGCCTGCCAGGCGCGCAGCAGACCCGGCTCCTCGCCTTCCCGGGTGGAGGTGCCCAGCATCACCGGGCGGCCGAGCCGGGCGCGCCACTGCTGCCCGCGGGCCAGCAGCGCGGGATCGGGGACCAGGTCGAACTTGAGGTTGCCGCACACCGCCACGTCACGCACACCGGAAGCACGCAGGCGAGCGGCGTCCGCTTCGGTCTGTGCCAACGCCACGGCGAGAGACTCGGCGGCAGGGCGCAGCAGCGCCCGGAAGCGCGCGCCCTGACGGGCGCTGCGTTCGCTCAAGCGCGCATTGGCCAGCACCATCGGCACGCCGGCATCACGGGCCGCGGCCAGCACGTTGGGCCAGATCTCGGTTTCCATCAGCACGCCGACCGCAGGGCGGAAATGCGCGATGAAGCGGCGGGCCGCACCGGGGGTGTCGTAGGGCAACCAGGCCTGCTGGTCGCCCTCGCGGAGCAAGGCGAGGCCCGCCTCGCGGCCGGTCGCGGTGCCATGGGTAAGGAGCAGCCGCACGCCGGGATGACGGGCCCGCAGTGCATCGATCAGCGCCTGGGCCGCCCGCGTTTCGCCGAGCGAGACCGCATGCACCCAGAGCGCGCCCGGCGTCGCACCGGGGGCATGACGCCCGAAGCGCTCCGCCAGGGCATGCCGGTACAGCGGCTCTGCGCGACCGCGCCACCACAGCCGGGCCAGGTACGCCGGCGCGAACGTGCGCAGCAACAGCGAATACGCGCCGAGGGCGGCGCGCGACGACCACCGCCCGCTCATGAGCCGCGGCCGACCCGTCGCACCACCTGCCAGGCCGCCCAGACGAGGTCGACCTCCGGGGTCGGCTCCCGTTCGATCGACACCTGGTGGCGATGGCCGTGTGACACCTGCGGGCCGGTGCGCCAGGCGGTGGGAAAGTTGTAGAGCTGCACGTGCGGCAGATCGAGCGCCACCGCGATGTGGCTCAGGCCGCTGTCGACTCCGATGACACCTTGCGTGCCGCCCATGCGGTCGACCACCGCGTCGAGCGACATGGAGGGCCAGACGCTCGCCTGCGGCCCGATGCCGGTGGCCAGGCGCCGTGCGCGCTCGAGTTCCGCTTCGCCGGCGTGCGGCAGCACGATGGCGTAGCCGGACTGCACGCAGCGCTTGCCGAGTTCGATCCAGTGGTCTTCCGGCCACAGCTTGTCGTCGCGCGACGTGCCGTGCACGAAGACCAGCGTGGGCACCTCGCAGAGCGGCCCGTGCCATTGCAACCCGAAGACCGGCGAGCCCTCCACCGCATGGTGCAAGGCCCGTGCGGCCAGCTCGCGCGAGCGGTCGAGCGCATGGATGTGCGGCGTCATGGTGATCGCTTCGTCGACCAGCCATCGGGCCGGCGCTTCATAGCCCGAGCCCTCGGTGCGGTTGGCGAGTCCGTAGCGGCGGCCGCGCGCCAGGCGGGCGACCAGGGCCGATTTGGTCAGGCCCTGGAGGTCGATCACGGCGTCGTATTCGCGTGCCTTCAGCATGGCCTTGAAGGCGCGCCATTCGGCACGCACCTCGGGCGTCCACCAGGCCTTGCGCCAGCGGCGCTGCGCGCACTCGAAGACCTCGCCGATGCCCTTGACGCGTCGCACCAGCGGGGCGAAGCCCGGCTCCACGACCCAGTCCACGACCGCCCCGGGGTGGGCGGCCTGGATGTCGTGCACCACCGGCATGGCGTGTACGACGTCCCCCAGCGAAGAGAGTTTGACGAGGAGGACGCGCACAGGGTTCAGTGAGCGGCCGCAGCCACCTCGGCGTCGGGCTTGACCTTCCGCAACGCGCTCATGAACTGCTCCTGGATCCGGTGAAGGGCTTCCTCGGTGTGCCCTTCGAAGCGCATCACCAGCACCGGCGTCGTGTTGGACGACCGGATCAAGCCGAAGCCGTCATCGTACTCTGCGCGCAGGCCGTCGATCGTGATGATCTCGCGCGCGCCCTTGAACTCGTCGCTGTCGAGCAGCTTCTGCACGACCTGGCGCGGCTCTCCCTCGGCGCAGGCGACGTTCAGCTCCGGCGTGCTGAAGCTCGTCGGCAGCGCGTTGAGCACGTCGCTCGGGTTGTCCGAGCGCGACAGGATCTCGAGCAGGCGAGCGGCCGTGTAGGTCGCGTCGTCGAAGCCGTACCAGCGCTCGCTGAAGAAGATGTGGCCGCTCATCTCGCCGGCGAGCGGCGAGCCGGTTTCCTTGAGCTTGGCCTTGACGAGCGAGTGGCCCGTCTGCCACATCAGCGGCTCGCCGCCGGCCTCGCGGATCACGGGTGCCAGGCGCTGGGTGCACTTGACGTCGTAGATGATGGTCGCGCCCTTGTTGCGCTTGAGCACGTCGGTGGCGAAGAGCATCAGCTGGCGGTCGGGGTAGATGATGCTGCCGTCCTTGGTGACCACCCCGAGGCGGTCGCCGTCGCCGTCGAAGGCGAGGCCCAGCTCGGCATCGGTCTCCTGCACGGTGCGGATCAGGTCGGCCAGGTTCTCGGGCTTGCTGGGGTCCGGATGGTGGTTGGGGAAGTCGCCGTCCACCTCGGAGTACAGCTCGGTCACGTCACAGCCGAGCGCGCGCAGGATGCCGGGGGCGGATGCACCGGGGATGCCATTGCCCGAGTCGACCACGATCTTCATGCGGCGCGACAGCTTGGCGTCGCTCGTGATGCGGTGGCTGTACTCGGGCACGATGTCCATCGTGGCCGAACGGCCCTTGCCCTGGATGTAGTCCTCGTCCTCGATGCGCTCGCGCAGCGCCTGGATCTCGGCGCCGTAGATGGCGCGGCCGGCCAGCACCATCTTGAAGCCGTTGTAGTCCTTGGGGTTGTGGCTGCCGGTCACCTGGATGCCGGAGTTGCAGCCATGCTGCCCGCGGGTGGCTGCCACGTAGTAGAGCATCGGGGTGGTCACGGCGCCCAGGTCGACGACGTCGAGGCCGGTGGACACGAGGCCCCGGATCAGCGCGGCCACGAGCGACGGCCCGGACACCCGGCCGTCACGACCCACCGCAACGGCTTTCTCGCCAGCCTTGACGGCGGCGCTGCCGAAGGCACGGCCGAGGTGCTCGGCAAAGTCCTCGTCGATCGTCTTGCCCACGATGCCGCGGATGTCGTAGGCCTTGAAGTTGGACGGGGTGACTCGCATGGGGGTTTTCTCTCCGTGAAGGTTTGCCGGATTGTAGGGAGACTGGCAGCGCTTGATCCAGTCCTTGGACACGGTCCGGAACGTGTCCGAAAGCGGCGAGTCCGTTGCAAAGCCCGTGCCGATAATGCCCCCATGGACCTCGACGCCGACTCCGCCTACGAAGTGATCAAGGCCCGCGACGCGCGCTTTGACGGGCGGCTGTTCGTGGGCGTGACCTCGACCGGCATCTATTGCCGCCCCATTTGCAGAGTGCGCACGCCCAGGCGCGAAAACTGCCGGTTCTTCCAGACGCCGGCCCAAGCCGAGGCCGCAGCGTTCCGGCCCTGCATGAAGTGCCGCCCCGAAATCGCGCCGGGCCCGGGCCTCGCCTGGTCGACCATGGATGCGTCGCGCACCCTTGCCCGCCAGGCGGCCCACCGCCTGGACTCCGGCGTGGCACAGCAGGGCACGCCGTCCATCGCGGAGCTGGCCGCGCGGCTCGGCGTGAGCGACCGCCACCTGCGGCGGATCTTTCTCGCCGAGCATGGCGTCACGCCCCTGCAATACCTGCAGACGCGCCGCCTGTTGCTGGCCAAGCAACTCCTGACCGACACCCGCCTGCCCGTCACCGAGGTCGCCCAGGCGAGCGGCTTTCTGAGCCTGCGCCGCTTCAACGCCGCCTTCGTGCAGAGCTACCGGATGAGTCCCTCGGCCCTGCGGCGCGAGTCCGGCAACGACGAACCGGACGACGCCGTCGTCGTGTCGCTCGGTCTGCGCATGCCCTACGACCATGACACGCTGCTCCGTTTCTTCGCGGCCCGCGCCGTGCCGGGCGTGGAGTGGGTCGATGGACACGCGATTCGCCGCAGCGTGCGGGCTGGCGTGCTGGGCCCCCAGGCGGGCTGGCTGGAGGCGACCTTCATCGATGGCTCCTGCGGCGCCGGGCCGGGCGAGCGCGTGAGGCTGCGCTTCTCGGCAACGCTGTCGGGCGCCAGCGCCGCCGTGGTGGCCGCCGCCCGGCGATGGCTCGACCTGGACGCCGATCCGGCCACCATCGACGCCGCACTCGCCGATCTCCCCGGCGCGCCCGGCCTGCGCCTGCCCGGCAGCATCGACACCTTCGAGATGGCGGTACGCGCCGTGCTCGGACAGCAAGTCACGGTTGCCGCCGCGCGCACCCTGGCGCGCCGGCTCGTCGACCGTTTCGGCACGCCCGCACCGACGCCGTGGCCCGAGGTGCACCGCTGGTTCCCCGGGCCGGAGCATCTGGCCGGCACGCCGGTGGAGGCCCTGGCCGAACTGGGCATCATCCGCGGCCGTGCCGGGGCCATCATCGCGTTGGCCCGGGAATGGTCGGCCCTCGGCACGCACCTCCACGGCGATCGCGATCCCGCCCCGCTGATCGCGGCCCTCTGCGACCTCCCCGGCATCGGCCCGTGGACCGCGCACTACATCGCCATGCGAGCCACCGGCTGGCCCGATGCCTTTCCCCCCCGCGACATCGCGGTGCTCAACGCCATGAAGGCGCTCTTCGGCACCGCCTCGCCACGCGAGGCCGGGCGCCTTGCCGAACGCTGGCAACCCTGGCGCGCGTACGCCGTGCTCCGCCTCTGGAACAGCCTGCCACCCGCGTCCGCGCCCAAGGTCCCTTCACTCCCTGGGACTGCAGCGTCAATGCCTGCCTCGATGCCATGACCCGTACCCTCCACCACCCTGGCCGCTGCACCGCGCAGGCGATGCTGCCCTCACCCTTCGGCCCCCTGCTGTGGGCCCGCACGGCCGACGGCATCGCCGGCATGTGGTTCGACGCCCAGAAGTGGTTCCCGGCGGCCTTCCAGGCACCACACCGTCCTGACGACCCGCTCATCCTCGAGGCCGCAGCGCAGCTCGACGACTACTTCGCCGGCCGCCGCGATCGTTTCGAACTGCCCCTCGACCTGCATGGCACCCCCTTCCAGCGGGCCGTGTGGGCCGCATTGCTCGACATCCCGCGGGGCCGGACCTCCAGCTACGGCGACATCGCTCGCCTCGTCGGCTCGCCGCAGGCCGTGCGGGCGGTGGGCGTCGCGGTCGGGCGCAATCCGGTCGGGATCATCGTCCCCTGCCACCGCGTCATCGGGCGCGACGGCACGCTGACCGGCTATGCTGGCGGACTCGACCGCAAGCAGGCGCTGCTCCGCCTCGAAGGCGTGTTGCACCCTCTCCAGGAAAGCCTCCTCTGAACGCCCGCCATTTCGCCGAACTGATCGGCCTTGCCGCCCTCTGGGGCGCCTCCTTCCTCTTCATGCGCGCCGGTGCCTCCGAGTTCGGGCCGGTCGCGCTGGCCGCCGTGCGCGTGGGCGGTGCCTCGGCCTTCCTGTTGCCGCTGCTGCTGGTGCGCCGCGAAGCGGGCCAGGCCTGGCGCCGCTGGCCGGCCCTCGTGGTGGTCGGCCTCACGAACTCCGCCCTGCCCTTTCTCTGCTTCACCTATGCGGCCTTGACGCTGCCGGCCGGCGTGATGTCGGTCTTCAATGCCTCGACTCCGTTGATGGGCGCCGTCATTGCCTGGCTGTGGCTGAGCGATGCCATGACCCGGCAGCGAGCCGTCGGCCTGGCCATCGGTTTTCTCGGGGTGTTGTGGCTGGTGTGGTCGCGCTCCGGGCCGGCCGCAGCGCGCGGCCTGGACCTCCAGGCCCTCGGGCCGGTGCTCGCCTGCCTCGCCGCCACGCTGTGCTATGGCTTTGCGGCCAGCTTCACCAAGCGCTACCTGAGCGACGTGCCGCCAGTGGCCGTGGCTGCGGGAAGCCAGTTCTCCGCGACCCTGATGCTCGCGGTGCCGGCCTACCTCTGGTGGCCGAGCGTGCAGCCGTCCGCACATGCCTGGGGCGCCGCGCTGCTGCTGGCGGTGCTGTGCACCGGTGTGGCGTACGTCGTGTTCTTCCACCTCATCGGCCAGATCGGCCCGGCCAACACCATCTCGGTCACCTTCATGATCCCGCTCTTCGCGGCCTTGTGGGGGTGGCTGTTCCTCAAGGAGGCCGTGAGCCTCGACATGGTGCTGGGTTGCGCTACGATCCTGCTGGGCACCGCCCTGACGACGGGGCTGTTGCGTTGGCCGCAGCGATGGCGGTCTGCCCCGCAGGCCCGCGGTTGAGCGGCCGCGCCGGCGCGCCTTCGCCAACGCATCCGGGGCGAGCGAGGCGCGCGTCGTGACTGCCCCCAAGCCTGAAAACGGACGCGCCTCGCCTCTTGCCGCGTTCGGACGCGACCGACGACCTGCTGCCGCTTGATCCGCAGCGGGCTTCCGGCCCTCTCGACCTTTCATGCCCGGCTGATGGCCTCTCCGTGACCGGTGGGTGCTCCGCGCCCACACCAGAGCGGCGCAGCCGTCCGCCGTGCGATGGGACCGGGCCCCGCTCAGGGACAGCCCGAGCTCTCTCGCGCTGCAATGAATCGGCCATGGCCGTCCCCAATGAACAAAGGCCGGTCTTGCGACCGGCCTTTGAAAGGGGTTCCACTGCCGGGCAGCCGAAGCTGCCCGTCTGATCAAGCGATCAGAAGTTGTGGCGCACGCCCAGTGCCACCGACGACAGGTCGGAGTACGGGGAGTTCGCGTCAGCGTCGACCTTCGTGTAGAAGGCGTAGACGCGGGTGCGCTTGCTCAGGTTGTAGCCGTAGGCCACCGTGGCTTGCTTGGCACCGCTTTCGCCAGCGATGTTGCTGTAGTCATCGGCCATGCCGAAGTTCAGGTGGAACTCCGATGCGCCCATGGCGTACATGCCGGCCAGGCGGAAGTTGTTGCGATCGCCGAGGCCGTCACCGAAGCCGTCTTCGTCACGCTGGTAGTAGCCGCCGAAGGTGAAGGCACCCAGGGTGTAGTTGGCGCGCAGGGCGAACTGGTTCGCGTTGCCGGAATCCTGGTAGCCACCACCCAGCGACAGGGCGCCGAGGTTGTAGTTCACGGCGACGTCATAGCCACGGTCGGTCATGCCGGCCTGCTGCTCGCTCACGGCGACTTCGGCGGTCAGGCCGCTGAACTCGGGCGTGCGATAGGCCACCTTGTTGGTGTTGGCCGGGAGGTAGGCGTACAGGGCGTCGGACGAGGTGCCCGTGTCATGGTTGTGCCAGCTCACGTAGTCGGCGGTGGCGTAGTACGCCTCGCTCGTGAAGTTGCCCAGGCGCAGCGTACCCATGTTGCTGCTCAGGAACACTTCGCTGCCGCGGCCCCAGAAACGGGTTGCGGCTTGACCGGTCGAGGCATCGAAGCCGTGTTCGATGGCGAAGCCGGCCTTGAGGCCGCCGCCGAGGTCTTCCACGCCGCGGAAGCCGAGACGCGAGCTGTTGTCGACGATTTCCTTGGACGTGACGCCGTCCACCTTGATGCGCTCGACGGACTGGTTCAGACGACCCCAGACGGTGACGCTGCTTTGCGCGAAGGCCGAGCCAGTGGTGGCGATGGCCAGGGAGGCGAGGATGAGGGACCGCTTCATGGGTTTTCCTTGTTGTGGAAGTGAAGGTTGAGACTCGACGGTACTGCAAGCTGTATGCCGGTTTCGGTGCGCCATTGAGGGGCATCGAACAAGGCCGCTGCCGCGAGACCCGGAAGGGGCCCTGCGGGCAGCAGGCTGGCAAGCAACGAGAGGTTAACGCCAGATCGGTCTGGCTGGCACATCCTGTGACGTTCGTATGACGTACAGCGTTGCGCCAAGGCAACCCTCGGGCTCCGCCGAGGGGTGCGATATCAACGTCCGCGGGTGTGCGCCGGGGCTTCGAGCCGCTTGGCCACGAGGCTCAGCAGCATGGTCAGCACCAGGTACATCAGCGAGATGACGAGGTACGGTTCCCAGTAGCGCGAGTACGCACCGGCCACGGTGCGAGCGGCGAGTGCCAGCTCGGCCAGGCCGATGGCCGAGACCAGGGACGACTCCTTGATGAGCGTCACGCCCTCGTTGACCAGGGCCGGCAGCATGCGGCGAAAGGCCTGGGGCAGCACCACGTGCCGCATGGTCTGCGAGTACGTGAAGCCGAGGCTGTAGCCGGCCTGGGTCTGCCCCGTGTGGATGCTCTGGATGCCGGCGCGGAAGATTTCCGAGATGTAGGCACCGGCGTTCAGGGACAGTGCGAGTGCGCCCGAAAAGAAGGCGCCGTACGACTGGCGGAACTCACGGGCGCCGTCGCCCGAATAAAGCAGGCCGTGGTCCGCGTGGATCAGCATGGGCATCAGGGCGAAATGCACCAGGAGGATCTGCACGAACAGCGGCGTGCCGCGGAAGAAAGTGACGTACGCCAGCGTGATGCTGCGTACGCCCTTCAGTCCCCAGGCGAGGACGACCGACTGGGGCGGGGGTGCGTCCCGCGAGCTGCTGATCAGCCCGAGGACCACCCCCAGCACCATGCCGCACACGATGGACACCAGTGTCAGCTGGACCGTCGTCCACAGGCCGGCCATGAACAAGGGCCCGTAGCCGGCCAATATCTCCCAACGCAAGTCCATTCAGGGTGCCGCCGTCGCCTGGTTGCTTATTGCGATGCCGCCGACGCCGCAGCCGCCGGGACGCTTGAAGCCACCGCCGCGGGAGCGGCGACACCGAAGTAGCGCTTGTAGATCGCGTCGTAGGTGCCGTCCGCCTTGACCTCGGCCAGCCCCTTGTTGAACTTCTCGAGCAGCTCGGTGTTGCCCTTCTTGAACGCGATGCCGTACTGCTCCGGTGCGAAGCTGTTGTCGGTGACGGTCTTGAAGTTGCTGCCGGCGTTGTTGGCCACGTAGTTGACGATGACGCCGTTGTCCGCCACGACGGCTTCGACGCCGCCTGCCTCGAGCTCCTTCAGCGCCAGGGGCGTGGACTCGAACCGCTTCACGTTCGGACTCGACTTGCCTTGCAGCTTGGTGACGACCTCGTCGCCGGTGGTGCCGTTCTGCACGCCCACCTTGAGCTTCTTCAGGTCGGCGAACTTGGTGACCTTGGCGTCGTTCTTCACCGCGATCAGCTGGTAGGCGTCGAAGTACGGCGCGCTGAAGTCCATCGTCTGCTTGCGCTCCTCGGTGATGGTGACCGCCGAGACCACCAGGTCACGGTCGCCCTGCGTGAGCGTATTGAAGATGCCTTCCCACGGGGTGTTGATGAACTTCACCTCGAAGCCGCCCTTCTGGGCGATGGCGGTCACGACGTCGATGTCGAACCCGACGATCTCGCCCTTTTCATTCTGCGACTCGAAGGGCGCGTAGGCGGCGTCGGTGCCGACCACGTACACCTTGGCCGGGGGCGGCGGCGCGGCGGCGGCCGAGGCGGCCTCCGGAGCGGGCGTGGTCACGGGCGCGGGCGCCTCGTCCTTCTTGCCGCAGGCGGCCAGCATGACGCCGGCCAGGAGAAGGCCGGACGCCTTGAGAAAACGTCGTGTGCTGAGTTGGGTCATGGGATCCTCGATGGATGTCTTCGGGCCCCGGCGGGGCCGAGGGCGCGTTTAGCAGGTTGTATGCCCGCGCACGGGCTGGGATCTCGATCGACAAGCGTGGAACGGTGGGACCCGGCCAGCAGACGCAGCACGGACGAACCTGTCCGAAGCGGCTGCGGGATTTGTCCCGGGTGCGCATTCTCTCCCAATCCGGCCCCGTTTCCGCGCCCGGCCGAACTTCCCGATGCGCGCAATCCAACACGCCAGGGGAAATCCAGATGGCCAGCGACGCCGGGCTGATGAAGGAACTGACGGCTGGCCCCCCGGCTCCGGTGGACCGTAGGCCACGAGCCGTCGAGAGGCTGGCCTCGCCCGTTCGGCCGGGGGGTGACGCCGTCGATGACGCCGGCGATCCTGCTGACCACCGGGGACTCGACGCCGCGCCACGCGCAGCGTCTTGCCGGCAAGCGGCCGTGCCGCGAGCCGGCTCCACGCCCTGGAGCCCTGAACCCGCCGTGACGTGGATCAAATGCCATGCAGCTGCCCCCCGCCGCCTGCGAAAGCCATGGCCTGCCGGCATCGCCGGCAGCGGTCGAGCCGCTAGACTGGTTCGGCCCTCACCTGCCTCGACCTCGGGCTCCCGCCTCTGCACGAACGCCCATGACCGACCGCCGCGAAGACCCTTCCTGCCAGTCCGTCGACGCCATTGCAGCGGCCTGCCAGACCGACCTCACCCGAGGTCTCAGCACCGCGGAGGCCGCCCGTCGCCTCGCGACCGATGGCCCCAACGAACTCCGGTCAGCGCCGCCCCGTGCCGCGTGGCGCCGCATCGTCGGACAGTTCAACGATCCGCTCATCTACCTGCTGCTGGCGGCCATCGCGGTGGCCCTGGCGGCCTGGCTCATCGAGGGGCGGCACGGCTTGCCGGTGGATGCGGCCGTGATCGGCGTAGTGGTGGTGCTCAACGCAGTGCTCGGCTGGTTGCAGGAGGCCAAGGCCGAGAACGCGGTGGCGGCGCTTGCCCGCATGACGGCCGTCACTTCGGCCGTGCGGCGCGACGGTCACCTGATGCGGGTGCCGAGCGCCGCGCTGGTGCGCGGCGACCTCCTCGTGCTGGCCGAAGGCGATGCCGTCGGCGCCGATGCGCGCCTGGCGCAGGCCGCTGCCCTGCGCGTTCAGGAGGCATCCCTCACCGGCGAGAGCGAGCCCGTGCTCAAGGACGCAGCCGCCCTCACCGCCCCGGCCCCGCTCGGCGACCGCACGAGCATGGTGTTCAAGGGCACGGCCGTCGTGCAGGGCAGCGGCCTCGCGGTCGTCACCGCCACCGGCATGAACACCGAGATGGGCGCGATCGCCACGCTGCTGGAAGAGACCCGGCCGGCGCCCACACCGCTGCAGAAGGAGGTCAGCCGCATCGGCCGCATGCTCGGCATCGCCGTCGTGCTCATCGCGCTGGTCGTCGTGGGCACGGTACTGGCCATCTCCAAGGTCGACACCACCGCGGAGTTGATCGCCGTGCTCTTCCTCGGGGTGTCGCTGGCCGTCGCGGCCGTGCCCGAGGGGTTGCCGGCCATCCTGTCCGTCGTGCTGGCCCTCGGCGTGCAGCGCATGGCGCGCCACAACGCCATCGTGAAGCACCTCTCGTCCGTCGAGACGCTGGGCTCGGCCACGGTGATCGCGTCCGACAAGACGGGCACGCTCACGCGCGCCGAGATGATGATCGAGCGCGTCATCACGGCGTCCGGCAGCACGAGGGTGACCGGCACCGGCTACACGCCCGAGGGGCGCTTCGAGCATGACGGCGGCGAGTTGGCCGCGGGTGAGCTGCGCGACGAGCACATCGTGGTGGTCAGCGGCGGCAGCCTGGCGGGCAACGCGGCACTGCGCCTCGAGGACGATGGCGAATGGCGCATCCAGGGCGACCCCACCGAAGCGGCGTTCCTGGTGGCCGAGCGCAAGCTCGGCGCCGCTGAACGCCGCCAGCGCCGCTTCGAGCGCATCGCCGAAGTGCCCTTCACTTCGGAACGCAAGATGATGTCGACCATCGAGGTCGACCACGAGCGCGGCGACGAGCGGGTCGTGATCTCCAAGGGCGCGCCCGACGTCCTGCTGGGCCGCTGCACCCGGGTGCGCGTCGGCACCGAGACGCAACCGCTGGACGACGCGCTTCGCCAGCGCATCCATGCCGACGTCGGCCTGCTGAGCGACGCGGCGCTGCGCACGCTCGCGGTCGCCTACCGCGTGCTCGGCCCGGACGACGACCCACGCTCGGCCGAGGGCCTCGAGCACGACCTCATCTTCGTCGGCACCGTGGGCATCATCGACCCGCCGCGCGAAGAGGCGAAGGTGGCCATCGCCCAGGCACGCCGCGCCGGCGTGCGCGTCATCATGATCACCGGCGACCACCCGCGCACGGCCGCGCGCATCGCGACCGACCTCGGGCTCATCGAGTCGGGCGCGCCGGTGTTGAGCGGCACTGAACTCGACGAGCTCGACGAGCAGGAATTTGCCGAAGCGGTCCGTCGCACCTCGGTCTACGCGAGGGTGACGCCGGCCCACAAGCTGCGCATCGTCGATGCACTGCAGGCGCATGGCAATGTCGTGGCCATGACCGGGGACGGCGTGAATGACGCGCCTGCCCTCAAGTCGGCCGACATCGGCGTGGCCATGGGCGTCACCGGCACGGAGGTCACGAAGGAGGCGGCCAAGATGATCCTGGCCGACGACAATTTCGCCACGCTGGTCGAAGCCGTGCGCGAGGGGCGCGGCATCTTCGACAACATCCGCAAGGTGTTGCGCTACCTGCTGTCGTCGAACATGGGCGAGGTGCTGACGATCTTCATCGGCGTGGTGGCTGCCGCAACGCTCGGATTCACCGACGCATCCGGCGCCCTGGTGCTGCCCCTGCTGGCCACGCAGATCCTCTGGATCAACCTCATTACCGACGCCGGCCCGGCCCTCGCCATGGGAATCGACCCGGAGACGGACGACGTCATGGCCCGCAAACCTCGTCGCCCCGACGACCGCGTCATCGACGCCCGCATGTGGGCGAGCGTGCTCGGTACCGGCGCCGTGATGGCCGCCATCACCTTGCTCACCCTGGACGCGCACCTGCCCGGTGGTCTCATCGCGGGCAGCGGGAGCATCGACACCGCCCGCACGGCGGCCTTCACGGTCCTCGTGCTCGCCCAGCTGTTCAACTGCTTCAACGCCCGCTCGGAGTCGGCGAGCGCCTTCCACCGCCTCTTCGCCAATCCGTGGCTCTGGGGCACGATCGCCCTGTCCGTCGTGCTGCAGGTCGCCGTGGTCCACGTCGGATGGCTGAACACGGCCTTCAGCACCGCGCCGCTGACACTCGCGCAATGGGTGGGCTGCGTCGCCACGGCAAGCGTCGTACTGTGGGCGGCCGAGCTGCGCAAGCTGGCGAGCAGGACATGGCCGGGGCGCCGGAGCGCAAGGTCCTGAAGCGCCTGTTCAGGAAAAGCGCGACGCAATGGGCAAGCACGGCCTGCAGCACCGCGGCACGGCACACCCACCCGGCGACGCAGGTGTGGCGACCGGGCCGCCGTGATCATCAGAACGCAGGCACCACGGAACCGCTGAAGTTCGCCTGCACGAACGCCTTCACCTCGGGCGACTGGAACGCCTTCACCAGCTTGGCCACCCAGGGCTTGTCCTTGTCGGCCGTGCGCACGGCGAGCAGGTTGGCGTAAGGACTGCGCGCCTCCTCGATCGCGATGGCATCCCGCGTCGGCACGAGCTGCGCCTGGACGGCGTAGTTGGTGTTGATCGCGCTCGCATCCAGGTCGTCGAGCGAACGGGGCAGCTGGGCGGCCTCGATCTGCAGCAGCTGCAGCTGTTTGGTGTTCTCCACGACGTCGGCCACGGTCGCACTGACGCCAGCCCCGGGCTTGAGCTTGAGCACGCCGTACTTCTGCAACAGGGCGAGTGCCCGACCGCTGTTGGAGGGATCGTTCTGGATGCCCACCTTGGCGCCACGCGGCAGATCGGCCAGGGACTTGTACTTCCTGGAATAGAAGCCCATCGGGAAAGTCACGGTCTCACCGACGGCGGTGATGCGGTAGCCGCGCGCCTGGATCTGGGACTGCAGGAACGGCAGGTGCTGGTAGCTGTTGGCCTGCACATCGCCGGCGTCCAGGGCGGCGTTGGGCTGGATGTAGTCGTTGAACTCGACGATCTGCAGCTTGAGCCCGTCGCGCTCCGCCACCTTGCGGGCCACTTCAGCGATCTGCGCGTGGGGCCCGGCGGTGACGGCAATGCGCACGGTGTCCTGGGCCAGGACGGGGGTGAGGGAGGCCAGGCCGACGGCGGCGGCAAGAAGAAGGCGAGTGATCATGATGTGGACTGGTGAGTCAAAGGGGTTCGGTCGCAAAGGCATGGGGCCGCCGGCTGCACCCATGCCCCATTGCAGAAGATGACGGCGCTTCATGGTTGCGGCGCCCAGATGTCGACGTTCGTCGCTTGCAGCTCGCGGTTGATGAGCCCCGCGTCCCGGAACGTGTCGGCGATGCGTTGAAGCTCGCCCATCTCGTTGCGGACCACCGGCACGATGGCATAGCTTCGCCGGCTGTTCACCTGCTCCACCGTGGCAGCGGGCACATTGCCCCAGAGCGGGGCAAGCCGCTCGGCCGCTTCTTTCGGTTGTGACTTCACCCAGCGACCGGTCGCCTGCAGCTCCTCGAACACCAGACGCAGCACGTCCGGGTGCTGCTTGGCAAAGGCGGTGGTGGCGGTGTAGTAGCGGCTGTACTCGACTCCGGTGCTCCTTCCATCGGCGAGCACGCGACTGCGGCCGGACTGAAGCTGCACGCCGAGGAGCGGGTCCCAGATCGAGATGGCATCCACCGAGCCGCCGTTGTACGCGGTCACACCGTCCTGCTGGTCGAGGAATCTCAGGTCGATGTCACCCGGTTTGAGACCGGCCCGCTTGAGGGCGCTCAGCAGGAGGTAGTGCGCGCCGGCCCCCTTGAGCACCGTCACGCGCCGCCCCTTCAGATCGGCCACGGTCTTGACGGGTGAATCGGCGGGCACGATCACCGCCTGGGCAGATGGGGCGGGCGTCTCGCGCGCAAAGTAGGTCAGGGGCGCGTTGGCGGCCTGGGTGAAAAGCACATACGCGTCCGCCACGTCGGCATGGATGTCGACGCTGCCGGTGTTGAGGGCCTGCAGCAGCGCGTTGCCGTTGAGTTCGTGCCAGGTCACGTCGTAGCCGAGCGGTGCGAGCTTCTTTTCGAGTGACCCGCTCTGCTTGATGAGGGACAGCAGCGTCGAGGATCGCTGATAGCTGATGCGGACGGCGTCGCGCGCCTGCGCGGCGCTGCACCCCAGCGCGAAACCCAGCGCCAGCAGGGCAAGGCGCCAAGACAGAAGCGCCGAGAGGAAGGAAGTCGCCGCTGAGCGAGCCACGCGCGTTCGGGCGCCCGATGGGTTCGGTCGACGCGGGCGCAGATTGGAGTGCAAGGTGAAAGGCAGGGCCGGGAGCAGGTTCGTCATGGGGCGTTCGATGTCAGATGGGATCGCTCAAGAGAGGGCTGCATCAGCAGGTTCGGGCGCCGCAGGCTGCGTCCGGGCGGCGCCCAGTTGCTGCCGGCGGGCGACGTGGTCGGCCGACAGCCGTGGCCCGAGGCCGAACAACTTGTGGCGCAAGGTGCCGGGCGAATACACCTGCCGGTAGCGTCCCCGTTGTTGCAGTTCGGGGACGACGTGGTGGACGACGTCCTGCAGGGTTTCGTGCGCCAGGGCGAAGGTGAGGTTGAAGCCGTCGATGCCGGTCTCGTCCACCCAGGCGGTCAGTTCATCCGCCACCCGGGCGGCGTCACCCGTGATCACCGGTCCTCGACCGCCCAGGCCGATGAAGCGGGCCGCTTCGCCGACCGTCCAGATGCGGCTCGGATCGGCTTGCGTGAACGAGGCGAGCGCGGCCCGCCCCGCATCGGTATCGAGGTACTCGATGGGCGCATCGAGGGGATAGCGGCTGAAGTCGACGCCGGTCCAACCGGACAGCAGCGCGAGCGATGCCTCGGTGTCGATGTACGCTTCATAGTCGGCGCGCTTGGCTGCGGCCTCGGCGTCCGTGCGACCGGTGATGACCAGGGCCTGGGCGTAGATGAGCAGGTCCGACGGATCACGCCCCTCGTCCGCGACAGCGTCTCGCAGTTCGCGGACATAGCGGGCGATGACGGTCTTGCTCGGTCCGCTCACGAAGACGCATTCCGCGTGTCGTGCAGCGAAGCGCTTGCCACGTTTCGATGTTCCGGCCTGGTAGAGGACGGGAGTCCGCTGCGGCGACGGTTCGCACAGGTGAATGCCCGGCACCTGGTAGTGCTCGCCTTGGTGGCCGATGGGGTGCACCTTGGCCGGGTCGACGTACACGCCAAGGGCCCGGTCCCGCCGCACCGCGTCGTCCTCCCAGCTGTGTTCCCAAAGCTTGTAGACCACGTCGAGGTACTCGTCCGCCTGGTCGTAGCGATCGTCGTGGGGCCGTCGCTCGATGCCGAGGTTTCGCGCCGCGCTTTCGAGGTAGCCAGTGACGATGTTCCAGCCCACGCGACCGCGCGTGAGGTGGTCCAGCGTGCTCATGCGCCGCGCGAACGAGTACGGATGCTCATAGCTCAAGGCGCAGGTCACGCCGAAGCCGAGGTGAGTCGTGACCTGTGCCATCAGGGGCACCACCAGCAACGGGTCGTTCAAGGGCACCTGGACGCCGTGGCGCAGCGCCGCATCGGCGTTGCCGGCGTAGGTGTCATTCACCCCCAGCACGTCCGCGAGAAACACGCCGTCGAAGCGACCCTGCTCCAGAAGCCGGGCGAGGGCCACCCAATGGTCAGGGTCGGTGTAGCGGTGCGACTGGTCGCGCGGATGCCGCCAGAGGCCGGGCGATTGATGCGAAGCCGCGTTCATCTGGAACGCGTTGAACCGGATCTCCTTCGCCATGCTCAGCGCGCCCCCACCGCAGCCAGCGCCTGCTGGTAGTCGGTCTTGACGAATCCGGCGAAGTGCTTGTCGGTTGCCGCAAGGAACTCGCGCGACCGGTAGGCCTCGGCGATGTCGCGCACCCAGGGCTTGTCCTTGTCCGCCGTGCGCACCGCCACCAGGTTCTGGTAGGTGGGTCCCGTCTTCTCGAGCACGAGCGCGTCGGTGAGCTTCAGCCCCGAGGCGAGTGCGAAGTTGCCGTTCACGAACGCATAGTCCGCGTCTGCCAACGACCGCGGCAGCTGGGCGGCTTCGATGGGAACCAGCCGGATCTTCCTGATGTTGACAGCCACGTCCTTCTCGGACGCCCGGATGGGATCGACCCCCTCGCGCAGCTTCACCCAACCGATCTCCTGCAGGACGACCAGCGCACGGGCCGCATTGGTCGGGTCATTGGGGAGCGCGACGATGGCGCCCTCCTTCACGTCCAAGGTACGGTGACGTTGGCTGTAGAGGGCGATCGGTGCGGTCGGCACCTTGAGCAGCTCGCTCAATGCCAGCCGGTTTTCCGTGGCGAACTTCTTGAGATAGACCTCATGCTGGAAGGCGTTGGCGTCCAGGTCGCCCTGGGCCAGCGCGTGGTTGGGCTGGACGTAGTCGTTGAACTCGACCACCTTGACCCGATAGCCCTTCTTCTCGAGCAAGGGCTTGATGCCGAGCTTGATCTGGTCCGCGTAGGGACCGGCGGTGGCACCGAAGACGAGTTCCTTCTTGTCTTGCGCCATCGCGGACAGGAAGGGGGTCGCCGTCAGGACGATGGCAAGCAGGGAACGGCGCAGGGGGGACATTCAGGAACTCCTCAACGTTTGTCGAGCCGGCGGGCCAGGTGATTGCCGGCGAACTGGATGATCTGGACGATGACGACGAGCAGGGCGACCGTGAGCACCATCACGTCGGTCTGGAAGCGGTAGTAGCCATAGCGGATGGCCAGGTCGCCGATGCCGCCACCCCCCACCACCCCGGCCACGGCCGAATAGGAGATGAAACTGATGGCCAGCACCGTGAGCGCGAGCACGAGGCCCGAGCGCGCCTCCACGAGCAGGACACGCCGCACGATCTGCAGTTCGCTCGCGCCCATTGCGTGGGCCGCCTCGATGACGCCTCGCGGCACCTCGCGCAGGCTCTGTTCGACCAGGCGGGCAAAGTAGGGGATGGCCGCAAAGGCCAGCGGCACGGATGCTGCGAGCGGCCCGATGGACGTGCCGGCCACGATGCGCGTGAAGGGCACGAGCGCGACGAGCAGGATGATGAAAGGGAACGACCGAACGGTATTGACGATCCAGCTCAGCGCGCCGAACACGGCCGGGCGGTGCAGCGACTGGCCGGGGCCCAGCAGGAAGAGCAGCACGCCGAGCGGCCCGCCAAAGACGACCGCAGCCCCCAGGCCGATCGCCAGCATGAGAAAGGTCTGGCCGGTGGCGACCCACAGCTCGGGCAGGGTGGCCGCGATGTTGGACAACTCAGGCATAGGCTGCCTCCAAGCGCTCCAGTTCCTCGCGGGCGTCTGCATGCGCCACCCGCCGCACCAGTTCGCGGCCGAGAAGGGTCCGGGGAGAAAAGTTCGCGTCGCCGAAGCGGAACGCCTCTGCCACGCGCCCATGCTCCATCACCGCGACGTGCCGGCACAGCGCGCGCACCACCTCCAGCTCATGCGTGACGAGCACGATGGTCACGCCGAGCTGCACGTTGATGTCCCGCAAGGTGTCGAGCACGGATCGCGTTGTTTCGGAGTCGAGCGCCGAGGTGGGCTCGTCGCACAGCAGCACCTGGGGCCGGGTGGCCAATGCCCTCGCGATCGCCACCCGCTGCTTCTGCCCGCCGGAGAGCTGGGCGGGGTGGCTGTGCGCCTTGTCGCTCAGGCCGACGACGCCCAGGCACTCTCGCACGCGCCGGAAGATGTCGCCGGGCGTTTGTCGCCCATGGATGCGCAGCGGGAAGGCCACGTTGTCGAACACCGTGGCGTTCTGCAGCAGGTTGAACTGCTGAAACACCATGCCGATGTCCTGCCGCGCCTCCCGCAACGCCTTCTTGTCGAGCGCCGTGATCTCGCGTCCGGCGACGAAGACCCGCCCACGGTCAGGTTGCTCCAGCCGGTTGATCAGCCGCAGCAGGGTGGACTTGCCCGCGCCGCTCGTGCCGATGAGGCCGTAGACGTCGCCAGCTGCGACTTCCAGGGACACGTCACGCACGGCATCGAAGGGTTCGCCGCCGGGCAGCGCGAAACGGCGAGATACCGACTCCAGGCGAATGGCGACGGCCTGTTCCTTGGGGATGGGTTGGTTCATGAGTAGGCCGTCGGTTCGGGCCAGGCACCGGTCAGGACATGCCGGCCGATGTCGCGCAGCTTGTAGTCCACCGGGTCGTGAAGGGTGTGCACGCGCACGTTTCTCCAGAAGCGGTCGAAGCCATGGCGGGCGCTGGTGGAGCGGGCGCCGGTGAGTTCGAAGAGCTGGGAACTGACCTCCAGGCCGGCCCGGTGTGCGAGGACCTTGGCCTCGGCCACCGCGATCGCCACTTCGCCCCGCTCCGCGTCGCTCAGCGCATCGCCGCGGCGGAACGCCTGGTCCAGGAGGGCGCCCGCGCTGTCGGCCAGGGCGGCGGCTGGCCGAAGCAGCAGCCACAGGTCGGCATAGCGACGCTGCACGAACGGATCGTCCACCGCCCGGTCCACCTGGGCGGCGAACCAGGGACGCGCTTCCTCCCGGCTGTAGCGACGGGCCTCATTGAACGCGCCGAGGCCGATGCCGAGGTAGAGATTGGCCAGCACCAGTTGCGCCACCTGCGACCGCAGCGTGGCCTTGGGGCTCGGCGGAGTGCCGGGCGCCTGCAGCACCTCATGGTCGGCAATGAGCACGTCGTCGAAGGTCACGCTGCCGCTGTCCGTCTGCTTCTGCCCGAAGGCGTCCCAGTCGGCCTGCACGCGCACCCCTTCGCGATGCGTGGGAACGACGCCGATCAACAGGCTCTGCGTCGGTTCGTGCCACGCCGAGATCGTCAGTTGGTCCGAGCCGACCGAACCCGACGCGAAGCTCTTCACGCCCTGAAGCAGATAGCCGCCGTCCACCGCGGTGGCACGAAGTCGCCGGTCAAGCGGGTTGAGGGCGTTGCCCCAGAACCAGCCTTGCACGACGGTATCGCGCAGCAGGCTCGCCTGCTGTTCGGGCGTGCCGTACAACCGCACGCCGGCCAGTTGGAGGTGATGGAAGCCGAACAGGTGGGCCAGAGCGCTGTCCACCTCGGCCAGGCGCCGCATCACGCGGTACATGGACGACCAGTCTCCGCCCTGCCCGCCGTGCGCAACGGGGATGGTGAGCGTCAGCAGGCCGCTCTGGCGAATGAGGTCGCGCTCGCGCGCGGCGTGCCCGCCGGCACGGTCTCGCTCCACCGCGGTGGCGGCGAGTTGCTGCGCCAGTGTCTCCACGACTTCGTGCGAGGCGGTCGCTGCGATCTCCTCGGACAGATGATGGCGATGTAGCGGTATGACAAGTGACATGCAAAGGACACCGGAATGAAGTGGCGCCAGTGTTCCAGCGACGCCTGCCCCGCGTGAACGAAGCAAATCGCTTGAGGTTCTGCGCAAATCAGCCATGCCGTTTCCAGCGAACGTCACTCGCGCCCTGGCACCGGTGCGGAATGCCTTGTTTCCAACACCGACGGCGACCGACCTGCTGCTTTCCCACCAACGACCCTGTTGCAAAGTAAGCACACGTGGTCTTGAGCAGCCCGCTTCACGGCGCAATGCCCGGCTCGGCACGGTGGCACGGTGCCTGCAATGGAAGGACCTGACCTGACATGACCTGTCTTCCTCGATGCACGGCTCAACCTCCCCTTCACACGTCGCCATGGCACGGCACGTCACGCTCCACTCGCGCATCCGCGAAGAGCTCCGCAGCCACATCGCCTCGGGCGCGTGGCAGCCGCACGACCGCATGCCGTCCGAGAGCGAACTGATGGCCCAGTACGGCGTCAGCCGCATCACCGTGCGCCAGGCCCTCGGTGACCTCGAGAAGGAGCACCTGATCTTTCGTGTGGCGGGCAAGGGCTCGTTCGTCTCCCAGCCCAAGCCGTTCCAGGAACTGGGCCGGCTCCAGGGGTTCGCCGAAGCCATGGCGCCACAGGGCCACCGCATTCACAACGAGGTCGTCGGACTGACCACCTCGCCGGCGCCTGCGCATGTCTCGGCGCGACTCGGCCTGGGCAGCGGTGCCCCGGTGACCGAACTGCGCCGCGTCAGGCACCTCGACGGCGTGCCGGTCTCGCTGGATGTGACCTGGCTGCCGGCGCACCTGGGCCAGCGCCTGGCCTCGGAGGACCTTGCGACGCGCGATGTCTTCCTCATCCTCGAGCAGGACTACGGTCTGCCCATCGGCCACGCTGACCTTGCCATCGACGCCACGACAGCGGACGCCGCCCTCGCTTCGCTGCTGCACATCGCGCCTGGTGCGCCGGTGTTGCGGGTCGAGCGCCTCACGAGCGGGCGCGACGGCACGCCGCTCGACTACGAGCACCTGTTCTGCCGAGCCGACAACTTCCAGTACCGGCTGCGCGTCTCGCGTGGCTGATCCGCACCTCCCAGGAAAGACACCTCATGGAAACCCGAGTCACCGAAGTCGACGTGCTGGTCATTGGCGGCGGCACTGCCGGCCCCATGGCCGCCGTCAAGGCCAAGCAGGCCGATCCAGCACTCCGCGTGCTGCTGCTGGAGAAGGCGAACGTCAAGCGCAGCGGGGCCATCAGCATGGGCATGGACGGTCTCAACAACGCGGTGATTCCGGGCCATGCGACGCCTGAGCAGTACGTGCGCGAGATCACCATCGCCAACGACGGGATCGTCAACCAGAAGACGGTCATGGCCTATGCCGCCAACAGCTTCGCCATGATCGAGGAGCTCGACCGCTGGGGCGTGAAGTTCGAGCGCGACGAGACGGGCGACTACGCGGTGAAGAAGGTCCACCACATGGGCAGCTACGTGCTGCCCATGCCCGAGGGCCACGACATCAAGAAGGTCCTGTACCGTCAACTCAAGCGGGCGCGCGTGGAGATCGAGCACCGCCTCGTCGCGACCCGCTTGCTGACGGCCGACGACGGACGGGTTGCAGGGGCCATGGCGTTCGATTGCCGCACGGCGGACTTCCACGTCATCCGCGCACGCAGCGTGGTGCTGGCCACGGGCGCTGCGGGCCGCCTCGGCCTTCCGGCCAGCGGCTACCTGTTCGGCACCTACGAGAACCCGACGAACGCGGGCGACGGCTACAGCATGGCCTATCACGCCGGCGCTGAACTGTCGGGCATCGAGTGCTTCCAGATCAATCCGCTGATCAAGGACTACAACGGGCCGGCCTGCGCCTATGTCACCGGACCCTTCGGTGGCTTCACCGCCAACAACCAGGGGGAACGCTTCATCGAATGCGACTACTGGAGCGGCCAGATGATGTGGGAGTTCTACCAGGAGCTCCAGGGAGGGCGCGGGCCGGTGTTCCTCAAGCTCGACCACCTCGCCGAGGAAACCATCGGCCAGATCGAGACCATCCTGCACACGAACGAGCGCCCCAGTCGGGGGCGGTTCCACGCCGGGCGCGGCACCGACTACCGGCAGCGCATGGTGGAGATGCACATCTCCGAGATCGGCCTGTGCAGCGGGCACTCCGCCTCCGGCGTCTGGGTGGACGAGCACGCCCGGACCACGGTGCCCGGCCTGCATGCCGCCGGCGACCTGGCGTGCGT
Source organism: Rhizobacter sp. LjRoot28 (assembly GCF_964253025.1). Classification (NCBI taxonomy): domain Bacteria; kingdom Pseudomonadati; phylum Pseudomonadota; class Betaproteobacteria; order Burkholderiales; family Sphaerotilaceae; genus Rhizobacter; species Rhizobacter sp. LjRoot28. Next base: position 1,295,689 of record NZ_CAXUQC020000001.1, on the reverse strand, counting down.
ACCGCACAACTACATGCTCGGCGCTTTCGTGTACGGGCGATTGGCGGGCGAAAGCGCCGCCCGCTACTGCGCCGGGCACGACTTCGCGCGCGTGGACGAGGGCCAGGTGCAAGCGGAGCGCCTGCGTGTGTGGGCGCCTCTCGAACGCGGCCGCGGGTTGCCGCCGGCCCAGGTGGAATACAAGTTGCGCCGCATGGTGAACGACTACCTTCAGCCGCCGAAGGTGACTCGCAAGATGGAGATCGGCCTGGAACGATTCGAGGGAATCCGCCACGATCTCGACGCCTTGGTCGCTCGCGATCCGCACGAGCTGATGCGGGCGATGGAAGTTCACTTCATCCGGGACTGCGCCGAGATGGCGGCCCGTGCATCGCTCTATCGCACGGAAAGCCGCTGGGGCCTGTACCACGCGCGGGTCGACCACCCCGAGCGCAACGATGCCGAGTGGCTGGTGCATGCCCAGCTCAAGAAGGACGAGCTGGGCCGCATGGTGAGCTTCAAACGCGAGATCGAGCCCTACATCGTGCCGATCGACGAGCAGGAGCGCTCCGCCTACGCCCGGTTGCGCGTGAACCCCGGAAGCGCCGCACGACCTGCCCTCGCCGCCGCCTGATATCCCACGGAGCCTGACCCATGAACCTGATCAACCCCACCGCGCTCAACCCGAGCAGCGTGCCCGTCACGGTGGATGCAGACAAGTGCATTGCCCACAAGGGCTGCACCGTCTGCGTGGACGTGTGCCCGCTGGACGTGCTGGCCATCGACCTGAGCCGTGGAACGGCATACATGAAGTTCGACGAGTGCTGGTACTGCATGCCCTGCGAGAAGGACTGCCCGACCGGCGCCGTCCACGTGGACATCCCGTACCTGCTGCGCTGACCTGCTCCCTTCCTGGACGACCCATGAACCCCTTGAACGCCTTCACCTCAGCCTCCCTCGCCGGCCTGCTGGCCGCCTCGCTGACCGCCGCCTCGCCCGCACACGCCGAGACCATCCGCGTGGCCATCGGCACGCAGGACACCACGATCAACTGCGCAACCGGTGGCCTGTTGATCCGGGAACTCAAGCTGTTGGAGAAGTACCTGCCGCGCGACGGCAAGTACAAGGATGTGACCTATGACATCCAGTGGAAGAACTTCACCTCCGGCGCGCCGCTCACCAACGAGATGGTGGCCGACAAGCTGGACATCGGGGCCATGGCCGACTTCCCCGGATCGAACAATGGCGCGGCCTTCCTCAAGGCCGGCAAGCAGAGCCACTTCATCACGGTGCTTTCGGGCAGCACGCATGGCAGCGGCAACGGCATCGTGGTGCCGACTCAATCCGGCGTCACCTCGCTCGCCGAGTTGAAGGGCCGGACGATCTCCGTGCCCTTTGCTTCCACTGCGCACGGGATGCTGCTGCGGGCGGTGGCTAGCCAAGGCTGGAATCCCCAGAAGGACGTGAACATCATCACCCAGGCACCCGAGGTCGCCGGCCCGGCACTGCAGGCCAACAAGATCGAGGCGCATGCCGACTTCGTGCCCTTTGTAGAGCTGTTCGAGCACCGCGGAATCGCCCGCAAGATCTTCGACGGCGCCCAGGCCGGCGCACCGACCTACCATGGCGCCCTCGTGAGCGGCGAGTACGCCCGCAAGCACCCGGAGGTGGTGGTGGCCTACCTGAGGGCGGCGCTGGAGGCCGATCGTCTGTTTGCCGCCGACCCCGAGCGCTACAGCGAACTGATCGAGCGCGTCACGGGCATCGAGGCCGCCGTGAACTACCTCTATCACGGCCCGCTCGGCCTGCAGACACGCGACCTCACCTGGAAGCCGGAGTACCGCAAGGCGCTCGCCACGTCCATCGACACCCTCAAGCTGATGGGGCGCGAGTCGCCGCTGCGCGCCGACACCTTCATCGACGACCGGCACATCCGGGCCGCGTTCAAGCAATCCGGCCTGAACTACGAGGCACGGCTGGCCGACTACGCGCGGCTGCCGCTGAAGGCGAACGACGCGGTCACCGGCAAGCCGATCACCGAGGTCCAGCGCGCCGCCGGCATCTGGGTCCAGGGCGAGCCGAAGGTGCGCCACTACGCGAGCATCGAAGGCGCATTCGGCGACTTGCAGAAGATCGAGTCGCAGGGACGGCGGGTCCGGGCCGTCTACGTGCACGACCACATCCACCGCATCAAGCTGCTCGCACCGAACACCTGGTTCGCGGTCGACGCCCGCGGCCAGTTGAGTGCCTTCCTGCAGAAGGACGCGGCCACGGCCTATGCGGCCGCGAGCAAGGGCCGCGTCCTCGACTACGCCGCAGCCCGCAATGCGGCCAAGCCGGCGGTGTAGGCACTTCACCCTGCCACGCCGATGCGGCCGCCTGCCGCAGTGTTCCTCGATCTCGCCCGACGGGCGCCACCCACGACACCAACCCACCATGACCGCCATGTCCTCCCCTTCTGGCGCCCTGCCCTTGCGAACGGGGCGAAGTCGATCGCGCCGGACGTTCCCGCAGGGCCGTCAGGCCCTTCAGGCCGCCTCCCTGGTCGCCTGCATCGTGCTCTGGCATCTCGCGGCCACGCAGCGGTGGCATTTCGGCCTCGTGACCTTCGCCAATGTGCCGCCGCCCGCCGAAGTGCTCAGCGCCGCCTGGGCGTTGCTGCAGTCGCCCAAGCTGCTGGCGCATCTGGGGAGCAGCCTGCTGCGTGTGGGGGTGGGCTTCGGCCTCGCCGCCCTGGCCGGCGTCGCCGGCGGCCTGCTGATCGGTCGTCTTCGCGTGGCCCGTGACACCCTCATGCCACCGCTCGAGGTGCTGCGGCCCATTCCCGCCGTGGCGTGGATCCCGCTGGCCATCCTGATGTTCCCCTCCTCCGAGGGAAGCATGATGTTCATCACCTTCATCGGCGCGCTGTTCCCCATCCTGCTCAACACCATTCACGGGGTGGAAGCGGTGGATGCCCGATTGATCGCGTCGGCCCGCAGCCTGGGCACCCGGCCGCTGCGCCTGTTCACCGAGGTGATCACACCCGGCGCCGCGCCGAGCATCGTCACCGGGCTGTCGATCGGCATGGGAACCTGCTGGTTCTGCCTGGTCACGGCCGAGATGATTGCGGGCCAGTACGGCATCGGGTACTACACCTGGGAGTCGTACACGGTGCAGAACTATCCGGCCATCATCGTGGGCATGCTCGTCATCGGGGTGCTCGGCATGGGAAGCGCCGGCACAGTCGTGGCGGCGGGCCGCTGGCTCATGCCCTGGACGCGTCCTGCCGGAGGCCCGCGATGAGCGCCCCTCACCTGCGCGCCGACCGCGTGTCCATCACGCTCGGCGAGGACGACCGCCGCTTCGAAGTACTGCACGAGGTGTCGCTCGAAGCCGCTCGCGGGGAGTTCATCTGCCTTCTGGGGCCGTCGGGCTGCGGCAAGTCGACCTTGCTGGGCGCCGTGGCGGGGCATCTGCCGATCGCCAGTGGGCGGCTGACGCTCGCCGGTGAACCGATCGGCGGGCCCGATCCGCAGCGTGGCCTCGTGTTCCAGCAGCACACCCTCTTTCCGTGGAAGACGGTGCTGGAGAATGTGGCCTACGGCCTCAAGATGAAGGGCGTACCGCGAGCCGAGCGACATGCACAGGCAAACGAGTTCATCGAGCGCGTGGGCCTTGGCGGGTTTGGCGGGCGCTATCCGCGCGAACTGTCGGGTGGCATGCAGCAGCGGGTCGAAATCGCCCGGGTGCTCGTCAACCAGCCGGATGTGCTGCTGATGGACGAACCGTTCGGAGCGCTGGACGCCTTGACGCGCGTGAAGATGCAGTCGTTGCTGTTGTCGCTGTGGACGGGCATCCGGACGACGGTGATCTTCGTCACGCACGACATCGACGAGGCGCTGTTCCTCGCCGACCGTGTTCTCGTCATGAGCGCGCGACCCGGCCGCATCGTCGACGAACTGGTACTGCCGTTCGGGCGCCCGCGCGATGCCGGCATCGTCACCCGGCCCGACTTCGTCGCGCTCAAACAGCGTTGCCTGGCGCGCCTGCATCACGATGTCGCCGGCGCGTCGTTGCCACGCCTGACACCACTTGGCCAGCCGGCCGCCACTGACTATCGCTACGCCATCTGATCATGCCGACACCTGAACTCGAACTGCGCCTCAAGGACCCCGACGCCAGCGTGCGACGCGTCGCGGTGATGGCACTTGCCGACGAAGAAGACCCGGACGGCGTGCCCTGGCTGCTTGCGGCCCTGAACGACCCTGCCTTCGAAGTCCGCGCCGAGGCCGCGACGCGGCTTGCCGGCCATGAAACGGCGGAGGTTGTCACGGCGCTCGCCGGATCGCTGGTCGACGCTCACGCTTCCGTCCGCGTCGCGGCGGCGCAGAGCTTGTCGGAGCTGAAGACCCGCGACGCGGGTCGCCACCTGTTGCCGTGGGCTGCACATCCGGATGCAGGCGTGCGGGCTGCGGCGCTTCGTGCGCTGCGGGAATTGCGTCTTCCCGAGGCGGCCGTGCCCGCCCTGGCAGCGCTCGATGACGCCGAGGCCGGTGTCCGGCGGGAAGCGGTGGGTGTGCTGGGCTGGCTGAAGCATGAAGAGGCGCTGATCGGCCTCACGCGCATGGTGTCCTCCGATGAATCGTCGGAGGTCCGCCGCGCTGCCACCGGGGCACTCGGACTCGCCCCCCCGGGGCTTGTCGGCTCGGTGTCGCGGGCGCTGTCGCAGGCGCTGCGAGACGCGGCGTGGCCGGTGCGGGAGGAGGCGGCATCGACGCTCGGCAAGCTGCGCATCGCCGATGCCGCCCCGGACCTCATCGCCGCTCTGGACGACACCCACTGGCAAGTGCGCGTGAGGGCCGCCCGGGCCCTTGGCCAGTTGGCCTCGGCTGCGGCGATCCCTGCACTGGGTCTGGCCCTTGGCCACGAAGTGAGCAACCTGCGCAAGGAGGCCGCACTCGCCCTCGGCGAGACTGGCCATGCCGACGCCTTGCCCTTCCTGCATGCCGCCGGGAACGATCCCGACCCGGAGGTGCGCAAGTTTGCCAGGCTGTCGATCGCACGCCTGGGCCAGGCGCTTGCAGCATGAGCGCGCGTCCGCTTGCACGGCCGGCGCCCATCGTGGCGGCGGGCGCAAAGGGTCGCCCGCAGGGCAGCAAGGACGACATGACGCCGCCCCGCACCATCGACCTCGGCGGCGCCCGGGTCACGCTGCAATGGGAGGATGCGACGCTTGTCCTGCCGTCCGGCGTGCTGCGGGCGAACTGCCAGTGCACTGCCTGCCGCCAGGCTGCGGCGGGGGGTGGCGTGACGGTGAGGGGCGACGTTGAAGTGACGGGCGCGTCGCCGATCGGCGGCTACGGTGTGCAATTCCATTTCAGCGACGGCCATGAGCGGGGCATCTTCCCGTGGACCTACCTGCGGCGCCTGGCGGGCGCCTGAGTGCGGCGTTCCCGCGGCAGATCCCCAACCCTGCACCAACCGGACGGACAGCACTTGCGCCGCCGGCGTCATGCGTTGCGCGATGAAGGACAGACGGAAGCATTTGTTCCCTCTCGACATGCGGCTGCTTAACCTGAGCGCTCCGAACTGCCAGCCCGAAGCGCTTCGCCCGCATGACTTCACTTACCGCCACCGTCCCGCCGGACACGCTCATCCGACCGCTGCACATCCGCCCGCTCGATGCGCCCCTCGGGGCCGAGGTGCTGGGCCTCGACCTGTCGCGCCCCGTCGAGGCCGACGACTTCGCTCGCATCCATCGCGCCCACCTCGATCACCACCTGCTCGTCTTTCGCAGCCAGCGCATCGCGCCGGCGCAGCAGATCGCCTTCAGCCGCCGCTTCGGCCCACTCCAGATCCACGTGCTCCGCCAGTTCCAGCTCGCGGGACATCCGGAGATCCTGGTCGTGTCGAACGTCGTGGAGAACGGGCAGCCCATCGGACTCGGCGACGCGGGGCACTTCTGGCACTCGGACCTGTCGTACAAGGAACGACCGAGCCTCGGCTCGATGCTGCACGCCCAGGAGCTGCCCGCCGAGGGAGGCGACACGCTCTTCGCCAACATGCACACCGCCTGGGACAGCTTGCCGGCGCACCTGAAGCGGGCCGTGGACGGCCGCCGGGCCGAACACACCTACCTCAAGCAGTACGAAGCCCTGCGCCAGCGCAGCCCCTGGCGCCCCAAGCTGACCGACGACCAGCTGGCCGAAGTCCAGCCCGTGCTGCATCCGGTGGTGCGGACGCATCCGGAGACCGGCCGCAAGGCGCTCTTCGTGAGCGAGCATTTCACGACCCGCATCGACGGCCTGCCGGAGGACGAGAGCCGCGAGCTGCTCGACGCCCTCTTCGCCCACAGCGTGCGGCCCGAGCATGTGTACCGCCATGTCTGGCAGGCGCACGACATGGTGTTCTGGGACAACCGATCCCTCATGCATCTCGCCGCCGGCTGCCCCGACCACCTGCGCCGGCGGCTCAACCGGACCACCATCGAAGGTGATCTTCCGTTCTGATCTCTCTGTCCAAGGACTCTCAATGACCGCCCTGCACCGCCGTCTGGTGGCACTCGCGCTGGCCCTGCTGGCCGCGACCACCCTCGCTCCTCGTACCGCACGCGCCGAAGGCACACTCCGCATCGCCGAGCAGTTCGGCATCGTCTACCTGCTGCTCAACGTGGCCCAGGACCAGCAACTCTTCGAGAAACATGCACGGGCCGCCGGGTTCGATCTCAAGGTGGAGTTCGTGAAACTCTCCGGTGGCGCCGCCGTGAACGAGGCGCTGCTGGCTGGATCGATCGACATCGGCGGCGCGGGGGTGGGCCCGTTGTTGACCCTGTGGGACCGCACGAACGGCCGGCAGAACGTCCGCGGGGTGGCCTCGCTCGGCAACTTTCCCTACTACCTGGTCAGCACCAACCCGAGGGTGAAGACGATCGCCGACTTCAGCGACCAGGACCGCATCGCGTTGCCGGCCACGGGCGTGTCGGTGCAGTCCCGCGTGCTGCAACTCGCCTCCGCCAAACTCTGGGGCGACGCGCAATACAACCGGCTGGACCGGCTGCAGGTCGCGCTGCCGCATCCGGAGGCCACCGCAGCCATCGTCAAGGGCGGTACCGAGATTACCGCCCACTTCGGCAACCCGCCCTTCCAGGAGCAGGGCCTGGCCGGCAACAAGGCGGCGCACATCGTGCTGCGAAGCTATGACGTGCTGGGCGGTCCCGCTTCAGCGACGGTGCTCTACGCCACCGAGAAATTCCGCAAGGAGAATCCTCGCACCTACAAGGCCTTCGTCGACGGGCTCGCCGAGGCCGCCCGCCTGGTGAAGGCCAACCCGGAACTGGCCGCGGACATCTTTCTGCGGACCAACCAATCGAAGATCGACCGCACGCTGCTGCTGAGCATCATCCGCAGCCCCGAGGTGGACTTCAAGCTCGCGCCCGAGAACACCTACGCGCTGGCCGCCTTCATGCACCGCGTGGGCGCCATCAAGAACCGGCCCGCCTCGGTGAAGGACTATTTCTTCGACGACGCCCACAACGCGTCGGGCAGCTGACCATGACCGTCGGCATCCTCCGAAAGGCAGTGCTCGACCCGGCTGCGACGGCACCCGCCGCCCGGCGGGTCCCGCCCGGCACCTCGACCGGCATCCCACCGCTCGTTCAAGTCGACGGCCTGACGCTGGAGTACGTGACCGGCGAACGCATGGTTCGTGCCACCCACCGGGTGAGCTTCGACGTGCACCACGCCGACCGCTTCGTCCTCCTCGGCGCCTCCGGCTGCGGCAAGTCGTCCCTGCTGAAGGCGGTTGCCGGCTTCCTGCCGCCTCGGGAGGGCGAGATCCGCCTGGGCGGCCGGCCGGTCCGGGGACCGGGGCTCGATCGGATCGTGGTGTTCCAGGAGTTCGACCAGCTGCCGCCGTGGAAGACGGTGCTGGCCAACGTGATGTTCCCGTTGGTGGCGGGCAAGCGGATGCCACGTGCCGAGGCACGCGACCGCGCCTTCGATGCGCTGCGCAAGGTCGGATTGGCCGACTTCGCCAATGACCATCCGCATCAGCTGTCGGGCGGCATGAAGCAGCGCGTGGCAATTGCGCGCGCGCTGGCCATGCAGCCCAAGGTGCTGCTGATGGACGAACCCTTTGCATCGCTCGACGCGCTGACCCGTCGACGCATGCAGGAGGAACTGCTGGCCCTGTGGGACGACGTGCGGTTCACCCTGCTCTTCGTCACACATTCCATCGACGAAGCGTTGGTGGTGGGCAACCGCATCCTCGTGCTCTCGCCGCACCCAGGGCGCGTGCGTGCCGAACTCAATGCGCACGAGTTCGGGCTGCACAGCGTGGGCGGCACGGCCTTCCAGGCCCAGGCGCGTCGCATCCACGACCTTCTGTTCGAGCAAGGCCAGACACCATGAACGCCCTCTTTCCACCCGTGCGGCCCGAGATCGAACACACGCTCGCACCGCTCGGTGCCGACGTCGTCCCCGAACGGGCACTCCCGCTGATGCAGCGGCTCTGGCAGCGTGGCGCCCTGCGTCGCGGCATCATCCTCGTGCTGCTCGTCCTGGTGTGGGAGGTCGCTGCCCGGTTTGCCGACAACGACTTGCTGCTACCGTCGTTCAGCCAGACGGCTCGCGCTTTCGCCGACGGCCTGTCGAGCGGCGAACTGCCGGCCAAGGCGGCCATCTCCATCACGCTGCTGCTCCAAGGCTATGCGCTCGGCATCGTCGCCGCCTTCGGACTTACCGCGCTGGCCGTCTCGACCCAGCTCGGGCGCGACCTCCTCGCCACACTGACGGCAATGTTCAACCCGCTTCCGGCCATTGCCTTGCTGCCCCTGGCATTGCTCTGGTTCGGCCTCGGCAAGGCGAGCCTCATCTTCGTGCTGGTGCACTCCGTGCTATGGCCCCTGGCGCTGGCGACCTACAGTGGATTTCAGGGCGTACCGGACACCCTGCGCATGGCGGGCCGCAACTACGGCCTGGGTGGCTTGCGCTACGTGCTGCTGCTGCTCGTGCCCTCGGCTTTGCCGGCCATCCTGGCGGGCCTGCGCATTGGCTGGGCATTCGCATGGCGCACCCTGATCGCGGCCGAACTATTCTTCGGCGCGTCATCGGGGCGCGGCGGCCTGGGCTGGTACATCTTCCAGAACCGCAACGAGCTCTACACCGACCGTGTGTTCGCCGGCCTGGTGACGGTCATCCTCATCGGCCTGCTGGTGGAGACGCTCGTCTTCGACACGCTGGCCCGGGTCACGGTGCGGCGCTGGGGCATGCAGCGCTGACCGTCGTCATCGACCCGCCTGACGCCCCTCAATCCGGCGTGGACTGCCGGAACCGATCGATCGCGTGATGCGCCTGCTCCCGGCCGACGCGGGCCGCCTCGTCGAAGTCCGCGTAAGTGGGCTGCCACGCAAGAGAGTCGCCCGGCCTCTGGTGGTCGAACGTCATCCAGACATGCGGCAGATGCGACCCGGGCGCTGCAGGTGGTGCCTGGTAGATCACAAAGTGCGGCCGGAAGGTGGCGTCCGGCAGCGCGAACGGGGTGTAGTCGATTTCGAAGGCCTCGTAGACCTCGACGCAGGGCTGGTTCATCGCGTCTCCATGGATGGCGGGCAACATCGCGCCGGCCACGAGGAGTTTAGCGACCGCTTCGACGGCGACACCGCTGCCGTCCTCCAAAGCCAATGCGCCTCGTGCGGAGTCGCTGTCCCGTCTCCAGGTCGTTGATGGATCGGTGCGGCCGGATCGTCCATATCGCAGTGGACCATTCCCCTTCCAGCCGGACCGTTGACCGGCCTGCCTTCGGACGATGACCGACAGCGCAGCGCCCAGCCCGCGTTCGTCCGCATATCCCGCAACCCGTCCCCGGCCTTTCCCGTGCCGCGTCCCAGGGCATGCCACTCCGGCTATCGGTCCCCTGCATCCTCTTCAGGCCCGCCCCAGGCGCGGTCGAGGCGCTCCATGTTGTCGAGCATCTTCAGCAGGTAGTGGAGCGTGTGGGTGACATCGTTGAGGGAGAAGTCCCGCAGGATCTGCTCGTAGTAGCCCCTGATCTTGGGAACTGCCAGGTCCTGCCACACGTGCCTGCCGCTGGCCGTCATCCGGACGACGCGCGAACGGCGGTCCTGCTCGTCAGGCGTCACGGCCACGTGTCCGTCCCGTTCCATCCGGCTGATGAGGCCTGACAGGTTCTGGCGGCTGACCATCAAGTACCGGGCCAGGTCGCCCACGCTCATGCCTCCCTCGGCCTTGTCCCGTGACAGGGCGCCCAGGACCGCCCACTGCTGGGTCGTGAGGCCCTCCGCCTCGACGGCACGCGTGCCCGTTTTGTGCAACATATTGGCGCATTGATACAGCCTGAAGAAGAGGCGATTGGCCAGCTCCATCTTCGCTTCAGAGGGTTCGTTCATAGGGTAAACGATAGGGAAATGACAAAAGATTGTACTTGTGACGCGCCAAACCGCCACCTACTATTGAGTCAACATGTTTACGTATCTTCCCCGCTGCACAGCGCCGGCGGTCAACAGCACATCCAACGAAAGGAACATGATGCAACGCTTCAAGGACAAGGTGGTGGTCGTCACGGGTGGCGGCGGAGGCATTGGCGGCGCCACGTGCCGCCGCTTCGCGACCGAAGCCGCACAGGTCGCGGTCTTCGACCTCGACCTGGACGCCGCGGAACGGGTTGCCGAGGCCGTTCGGGCAGCGGGCGGACGGGCTCAAGCCTTTCACTGCGACATCACCGCCCGGGACAGCGTCAACGCCGCCGTCGCTTCCGCGCAGCAAGCGCTGGGGCCGATCGACGTGCTGGTCAACAACGCCGGCTGGGATGTCTTCAAGCCGTTCACGAAGACAGAGCCCTCGCAATGGGACAAGCTGATCGCCATCAACCTGACCGGCGCCCTGCACATGCACCACGCGGTGCTCCCGGCCATGGTGCAACGCAAGCAAGGTCGCATCGTCAACATCGCGTCCGACGCGGCACGCGTGGGCTCTTCCGGCGAGGCCGTCTACGCCGCGTGCAAGGGCGGCCTGGTGTCGTTCTCCAAGACCATCGCGCGAGAGCATGCGCGCCATGGCATCACCGTCAATGTCGTCTGCCCCGGCCCCACCGACACCGCCCTCTTCGCCGACTACAAGGAGGGCGCCGGCAACCCCGAGAAGCTGATGGAGGCGTTCACCCGCTCCATCCCGCTGGGCCGCATCGGCCAACCCGACGACCTTCCGGGTGCGGTGCTGTTCTTCGCGAGCGACGACGCGGCCTTTGTCACCGGTCAGGTGCTAAGCGTGTCGGGCGGACTGACGATGAACGGTTGACCTTCCCCACTTTCACCCCTGCTGGAGAGATCCCCCATGAGCTTCGAAGACATCCTGTACGAGGTCCGCAACCACGTTGCCTGGATCACCATCAATCGGCCCGAGAAGATGAACGCCTTCCGTGGCTCCACCTGCGACGAACTGATCAAGGCGCTCAACAAGGCCGGCTACGACCGGAACGTGGGCTGCATCGTGCTCGCAGGCGCCGGCGACAAGGCCTTCTGCACCGGCGGGGACCAATCGGCGCACGATGGCAACTACGACGGGCGCGGCACCATCGGGCTGCCCATGGAAGAGCTGCACACCGCCATCCGCGACGTGCCCAAGCCGGTCATCGCACGCGTACAGGGCTTTGCCATCGGTGGCGGCAACGTCCTGTGCACGATCTGCGATCTGACCATCTGCTCCGAGAAGGCCGTCTTCGGCCAGGTCGGGCCGAAGATGGGCTCGGTGGACCCGGGCTACGGCACGGCCTTCCTCGCCCGCGTCGTGGGCGAGAAGAAGGCACGGGAGATCTGGTACCTCAACAAGCGGTACAGCGGAGCCGAGGCCGTTGCAATGGGCCTGGCCAACGTGTGCGTGCCGCACGAGGCACTTGATGCGACCGTGCAGGAGTGGGCCGAGACCATCTGCGAACGCAGTCCCACGGCGATCGCCATCGCCAAGCGCAGCTTCAACATGGACACCGCCCACCAGAGCGGCATTGCCGGCATGGGCATGTATGCCCTGAAGCTCTACTACGACACCGAGGAGTCCCGAGAAGGGGTGGCCGCGCTCAAGGACAAGCGCAAGCCTGACTTCCGCAAGTACGCCAAGTGAACCGGAGCGCGTCCCGATGAACCCGAACCCCTACATCGACGAGGACCTGCTGGCCCTGGCAGAGACCGCACGGCGCTTCGCCGACGAGCGCGTCAAGGCAGGTTTCCAGGAACGCGATCGCACCCGGGTGCTGGACCGCTCGCTGCTGCGGGAGATGGGCTCGCTCGGGTTCATCTGCCCGGAACTGCCCGAGCAGTTCGGCGGCTTGGGCCTTGGATGCCTTGCCGCCGGCGTGATCCACGAGGAGATCGCCCGTGCCGACCTGAGCTTCTCGTACTTGAACCTGCTCGCGTCGCTGAACAGCCAGATCCTGTCGAAATACGGGCGACCCGACATCGTGGCGCCCTGGCTGAAGCGGATCGTGCAGGGCGAGGCGATCTGTGCCATTGCCTTGACCGAGCCGCGCGGCGGTTCGGATGCGGCGAACCTGCGCCTGAGCGTCCAGCGCGAAGGCGACTTCTACCTCATCAACGGCGAAAAGACTTCCATTTCAGCGGCTGACCAGGCCGACATCACGGTGGTGTTCGGCCGCACAGGAACACCCGAGTCCGCGGCGCATGGCGTCACCGCCCTGCTGGTGCCGATGGACACACCGGGGCTGACCACCAACCGGTTCGACTGTCACGGCCAACGCGCCATCGGCCGCGGGTCCATCTTCTTCGAGAACGTGCGCGTGCCGGTGAGTCATCGCCTGGGTGAAGAGAACAAGGGCTTCGTGCAGGTGATGCACGGCTTCGACTTCTCACGCTCGCTGATCGGCCTGCAGTGCCTTGCCGTGGCGCGCGTGGCATTGGAAGAGACGTGGGACTACATCACACAGCGCCAGGCGTTCGGCCAGCCGCTGTCGGCCTTCCAGGGGGTGACGCATCCGCTTGCACAGTTCGACACCGAGGTGGAAGGGGCTCGCTTGCTCTGCCTGCAAGGACTGTGGCTGAAGGACAAGGGCCTGCCGCACTCCGCCGAGGCCGGAATGGCCAAGTGGTGGGGGCCGAAGCTCGCCTACGACGTCATTCACCAATGCCTGCTGTGCCATGGGCACGGTGGCTATGACCGCGGGCTGATGGAACAGCGCCTGCGCGACGTGCTGGGCTTCCAGATCGGCGACGGTACGGCCCAGATCATGAAGACGATCATCGCCCGCACGCGCGCCGGACGCAAGTTCGTGCCCGCCTGACCCGCCTGACCCGCCTGACCCGCCTGACCCGCCAGAGACTACCGGAGACATGCCGTGGAATTCGATCCCGTCCTTTTGCCGCCTCGCCGCGCCGAAAGCCTCGCACGAGGCTTGTGGCATGACCGCACGATCAACGACGACCTCGACGCCTGCGTCGCGGCGTACCCGGACAAGCTCGCGCTCACAGCCGTGCGCGTCGAGTCGGGCGAGGTGCGCCGGTTCACCTACCGTGAACTCGCGACGCTCGCCGACAGGGTGGCCGTGGGTCTCTCACGCCTCGGCGTGGAACGGAATGACGTGGTGGCGATGCAGTTGCCCAACTGGTGGCAGTTCAGCGTGCTGTACCTGGCCTGTTCACGGATCGGCGCGGTGCTCAATCCGATGATGCACATCTTCCGCGAACGCGAGCTCTCCTTCATGCTCCGTCACGGCGAGGCCAAGGTGCTTGTCGTGCCCAAGGTGTTCCGCGGCTTCGATCACGAAGCCATGGCCCGTGGCCTCAAGTCCGAACTTCCGAAGCTGGCGCACATCGTCGTGGTGGACGGCGGCGGTGCCGACGACTTCGATGCGCTGCTGACGGCACCCGCCTGGGAAAACGAGCATGACGCACGCGACGTCCTGACCCGTCACCGCCCGAGTGCGGACGACATCACGCAGCTGATGTTCACGTCCGGGACGACCGGCGAACCGAAGGGCGTGATGCATTCGGCCAACACGCTGATGGCCAACATCGTGCCGTACGCAGAGCGTTTGTCACTGAGGCAAGACGACGTCGTCCTCATGGCTTCGCCGATGGCGCACCAGACCGGCTTCATGTACGGCCTGATGATGCCCATCATCCTGCGCGCCAGCGTGGTGCTGCAGGACCAGTGGGATCCCTACAAGGCGCGCGAGATCATCCGTGCCGAGGAAGTGACCTTCGCCATGGCGTCGACGCCGTTCCTGGCCGACCTCACGAAGGTCGTGCAGGAGGACGCCACGGGCGTACCCAGCCTGAAGACGTTCCTGTGCGCCGGAGCCCCGATTCCCGGGCCGCTGGTCGAGCAGGCACGCAAGGCGCTGGGCAGCAAGATCGTGTCCGCCTGGGGCATGACGGAGAACGGGGCCGTCACGCTGATCAAGCTCGACGACGACGACCACCTCGCCTGCACCACTGACGGATGCCCCCTGCCGGGAGTGGAGGTGAAGGTGGTGAACTTCGACGGCAAGGCGATGCCCGCGGGCGAGGTCGGCAAGCTCCTCGTGCGGTCATGCTCGAACTTCGGTGGCTACCTGCACCGGCCCGAACTGAACGGCACGGATGCACAAGGCTGGTTCGACACCGGTGACCTCGCTGCGCTGGACGCCAATGGCTACATCCGTATCACGGGTCGCAGCAAGGACGTGATCATCCGCGGCGGCGAGAACATTCCGGTCGTGGAGATCGAGTCGCTGCTCTTCAAGCACCCTGCCATCGCGCAGGTCGCCCTGGTGGCCTATGCGGACGACCGCCTCGGCGAACGCGCCTGCGCCGTGGTGGTTCCCCGGGCGGGCCAGCGCCTGGACCTGGCCGGCATGGTCGGTTTCCTCAAGTCGCAGAAGGTGGCGTTGCAGTACATCCCTGAGCGCCTGATCGTTCGCGACGCCATTCCGACCACGCCCTCCGGAAAGATCCAGAAGTTCAAGCTGCGCCAGATGCTGCGCGATGGCAACCTGTGAGCGCCGCACGCCATGGGACACCACGAGACCCCTGACATGAACCGCGACACCCGGAGCTCCGGGCTCGACTCATTGGTACTGACGCAGGTGATCGGGCGGGTCGGCGTCATCACGCTGAACCGCCCGCATCAACTCAATGCCCTCGACGACGCATTGATGGACGCGCTCGGCGAGGCGCTGCTGCACTTCGACGCCGACGATCGCGTCGGCACCATCGTGCTGACCGGCGGACCCAAGGCATTCGCGGCGGGCGCGGACATCACCGCCATGGCCGGATGGTCGTACATGGACGTCGACCGCACCCAGTTCATCACGCGGAACTGGGAGACGATCCGCCGTGTGCGAAAGCCGGTCGTCGCGGCCGTCGCCGGCGTTGCGATGGGCGGTGGTTGCGAGCTGGCATTGGCCTGCGACATCATCCTGGCCGCCGAGAGCGCGAGGTTTGCGCTGCCCGAAGTCAAGCTGGCGATGCTGCCCGGTGCGGGCGGCACCCAACGCCTGCCACGCGCCGTCGGCAAGGCCAAGGCGATGGACATGTGCCTGTCCGCGCGCACGTTGAGTGCAGTCGAGGCCGATCGGTACGGCCTCGTCTCTCGCGTCGTCGAAGAGGGCCGCCTGATGGACGAGGCGCTGACGCTGGCCGGCACCATCGCCGACTACTCGCTTCCGGCGCTCATGGCAATCAAGGATTCGGTCAACCGGGCCTATGAATCGTCGCTGACCGAAGGCATTGCCTGCGAGCGCCGGCAACTGTACGGGCGGTTCGCCAGCGAGGACGCACACGAAGGCATGAATGCCTTCCTGGCCAAGCGCAAGCCCGTGTTCCGTCACCGCTGAACGCGCAGGTCGAAGCCGAAGCGCCTGGCTGTCGTGATCGCGTCGTCACGGCCGTACGGCGCTTGGCGCGGGCGGTTCATCCGCGGGACGACCACCTCGGGGGCGCTGGCATCGGCTCGGCGGCACGGCCTCTGCGAGCGCAAGATGAAGCCCCCGAGCACCCCGGCGCGACGCACGAGGAGTCCCTGCGAATCAACGTCGGTGAGCGCGCTGGCCCTCGTCATGGCTTGTCCGCCTCGGCCCCTGCGAACGCTGGCCGGGCCTCACCGGGCCTCACGCATGGGGACCGCTCGCGGGCAACCGATCAACCACCCGGGCGACGAGTTCGTCGGCATCCACGGGCTTGGTCATGTGCAGGTCAAATCCGGCGTCGCGGGCGCGCTGCTTGTCGTCCATCGAGCCCCAACCCGTGGTCGCCACCAGCACGGCATCGGTCTGCGGCCGGATGCGCCGGGCGAGCTCGTAGCCATCGAGATCCGGCAAGCCGATGTCGAGGCAGATGACGTCGTAGCGGGCCGCAGACACGCGTTCGAGCGCCTCTTCGCCGCTGTGCGCCACGTCGACGCTGAAGCCATGCAGGACCTCCAGCAGCACCTGCATCGACACGGCGGCGTCGACGTTGTCGTCCACCAGCAGGAAGCGCCTGCTCGCCGGGTTCTCGACGGGCGGACCGGATGGATCGGGTGCTTCGGGCATCAGCCCCGCCGGCGCCTGCGGGAGCAGGACATCGAACCGTGAGCCGCGCCCGGTGCCTTCGCTTGCCGCCGACACGCTGCCACCGTGCATCTCGACGATGCCCCGGACCAGTGACAGGCCGATCCCCAGGCCGCCGCCCGACTGTGGGTTCGCACCATCGAGTTGCTCGAAGATGTCGAACACGCGCCCGATGGACCCGGCCGGTATGCCGATGCCGTTGTCGATCACGCTGATCCGCACGTGTTGCTCATCCTGGCGCGCTGCCTGCACCTGGATGCGGCCGCCAGGAGGCGTGTACTTCGCGGCGTTGTTGAGCAGGTTGGACAGCACCTGCACCAGCCGGAGGCTGTCGCCGAGCACCGCCAGGTCCTTCGGCTCCACATCGACGTCGAGCCGATGGTCACGTTGGTCAAGCAGAGGGCGGGCCGCCTCGGCAGCCGCTTGCGCCACGCTCATCACCGACGTCGGCTGGATGTCGAGCTGGATGCGTCCCGTGGTGATGCGCGAGGCATCGAGCAGATCGTCCAGCAGGTGCGACAGGCTCGATGCCTGCCGGTGGATCACCGCGGCCGCCTGCCGGGCCTCTTCGGGCGAAAGCGCCCCGCTCAGCAAGGCCCTGGCGGTCGAGGCGATCGGGGCGAGCGGGTTGCGCAGCTCGTGCGACAGTGTGGCGATGAAGATGTCCTTCTTGCGGTTGTCACGCTCCGACCGCTCGCGGGCGGCCTGCTCGGCCACGAGGGCGTCGTCCCGCTGGCGGTGGGCGTCATTGAGCTGCTGACCGGCGGCGGCCATCGCCCGGTACAGGCCGTCGATCTGGCGCAGGCCGGAACTGCGGTACTCCGGACTGCGTCCGGACACGAGGCCCGGCGCCTGCTCGGCCATGTCGTCGGCGGCCCGCACGATGCGCCGTCCGACCGACCAGGCCGCGAAGCTGCCAAGCGCGAGGGCGACGGCCGTGCCCGCCAGCAGGGTGATGAGCGACTCGCGGAACGCGGCGTCGATCTGTCGAGCGGGTGTGCCCAGGAACACGGCCCATTGCGTCTCTCGCAGCGTGGTCCAGGCCCAGAACAGCTCGCGCCCGTCGCGGGTGACGAAGCGGCCCTGGCCGTCGCGTTGCGCCGTCACTGCCTCCAGGGTCTGCGCGCTGGGCAACTGGCCGAAGAACCGATCGAAATCGGTGCTCCGCGCGATGATGATGCGACGGCTGTCGAGCACGGTCGCAAAGGACCTCTCGCCCGCGTGCCGCGCAAGAATCCGGGACAGGCGCCGCAGGTTCAGATGACCGACGATGAGCTGCGGTGTTCCGCCAGCGACCGGCACCCGCACCTCCACCACGCCGGGCCGCCCGCCCGCCTGGTGACGAAGGTCCGTGATGCCCATGCCAGGGGCCGAGTCGTCAAGCGTCGGGGATGCCGAGGTGACGTCATGCCCGGCCAGCACCGTCGAGCGATCGCCCTCCACCAGCAAGACGGCCGAAAAGGCGCCCTCCTCTGCCACCAGCGCGCGGGCAAGATGGGCGCGTGCTTGTCCGGGGCTCGCCCCCGGTTCCGTGGAGGCCAGGCGTTCCAGATCTTGCGTCGCGCGGTCGAGTTCGGACTGGACCACCCTGGTCAGCGACCGATTCGCATCGACGAAGGCCTGCTGTGCCGTCGTGCTGCCCTGTTGCGCCAGGAGGTACATCAGGATGCCGGCAAAGGCCAGCAGGGGCAGCACGGCCACCGCCGGCAGCAGGCCGACGAGCGTGACAAGGTCCCAGGGTCGGCGTGAGCGGTTCGCCGGGTTCGTTGTGCCCATCAAGAGGTCCCTCTTCGGGCGCCGGAGTGTGCAGGAGTGCGCAATATAGCCGGGCTGCCCCCGGGGCGAACCATGTCCGAGCGCGGCCCCCCGCGTTTTGCGCCGGCATGACCCTGCCGAGAGTCCCACGGCGAACGGCAATGCACGGTCCCGGCCGCACGAGCCGCTGCATTCCGTCAACGCCAACGGGGTTTTCCAAGCCTGCTGACAGGACCTGTCGGTCCGATGGTCGATCCTGTTCGCATCAAGTTCACGGAGGTCGCGATGTACATGATCATGGGCGGGACGGGACATGTCGGTTCAGCGGTGGCGGCGGCATTGCTGCGCGAGAGAAAGCCCGTCACGGTGCTGACGCGTGACGCGAGGCGTGCCGACAAGGCCCGCCAGGCGGGGGCCCACGTTGCCGAAGTCGACATCAATGAGGTGGACGCCCTGCAGACGGTGCTGCGGCATGGCCGTCGCGCGTTCCTGCTCAACCCGCCCGCGGACATCACTGCTGACACCGACGCCACCGAGAAGTCCACCATCGCGAACATCCTTCGCGCGCTCGCAGGCATCGGGCTGGACAAGGTGGTCGCCGCGTCGACGGGCGGTGCGCAGCCGGGCGAGCGGCTGGGTGACCTGAACACGCTGTGGACGCTGGAGGCCGGCCTGCGCGAGCAACCCATCCCGGCGGCCATCAATCGCGCGGCCTATTACATGAGCAACTGGGACGGCCTGCTCGACGCCGTCCGGGACTCGGGTCGTCTGCCCACGCTGTTTCCGGCCGACCTTCCGATTCCCATGGTGTCACCAGTGGACGTGGGCGAGGCCGCGGCGCAGCGCCTGATGTCCTCCGTCGAGGATGTCGGCCTCCAGTACGTGACCGGACCGCGGCCGTACACACCGGCCGAGGTGGCGTCAGCGTTTTCGCAGCGCCTGGCAAGGCCGGTCACCGTCGAGGTCGTGCCGCGGGCGCAGTGGGAAGCGTGGTTTCGGCAGCTCGGCTTCTCGCCCGTCGCGGCCGAGTCGTATGCCCGCATGACGGCGCGATGCGTCGATCACGGCTTCGACATGCCGGAGGACGCCTGGCGCGGGGAGACGACGTTCGAAGCCCACCTCGATGACTTGCTGCAGCGTGCGGGCGGGGCGCAGCAGGCGAACGAGCGCTGAGTTCAAGGATGGTGCGGTGCGCGCCCCACCGGCCACGTCACCGATGGTGAAGTCATGGGCTTCGTGGAAGTCGAAGTCGGTGCCGATGCCGATGCCGTAGGCGAAGCCTGAAGACGCGGGTGGCAGCTCGGTGAGTTGATGATCGCGACACATCACTCATTTCATCGAGTATGTGGTGCGGGTGCGAGCAATATGCAAAGGGCGTCGCCCAAAACGAAAAAGCCCTGCAAACAGTGTTTGCAGGGCTTCCGTGTTGGCGGAGTGGACGGGGCTCGAACCCGCGACCCCCGGCGTGACAGGCCGGTATTCTAACCAACTGAACTACCACTCCATGATGGCTTCCAGATTTCTCTGCAAGCGCCATCGAACTTGGCGTCCCCTAGGGGATTCGAACCCCTGTAATCACCGTGAAAGGGTGGTGTCCTAGGCCTCTAGACGAAGGGGACTAAACCTTCGCAATCTTGAACAACGCGCCACTTCGAACCAAGGTTCTTGGTGGAGGTAAGCGGGATCGAACCGCTGACCTCTTGCATGCCATGCAAGCGCTCTCCCAGCTGAGCTATACCCCCTCTGAACTTATTCAGTTTCCTGAAGGTTCGCGCTGTTCAAGCGAGAATGCGATTATAGAACGACTTTCAGAATGAGTGCAAGCGTTTCATCGCAATTTCTCGCGAGAACAATTCAAGCACTGCATCGAGCGACGGCGTCTGCGCCCGACCGCACACGAGAACGCGCACGGCATGAGCCAACACGGGCATCTTCAAGCCGTGCGTGGTGAGCGTCTGCTTGATGGCTGCGGCGATGGCCGGCTTGTTCCACTCCACCCCTTCCAGGGCCGCGGCCAACGTCGCGAGTGCGGGCTTGACCGCCTCGGTCACATGGGCCTCGAGGTCTTCGCCACGCGGCGTGATGTCGGTGAAGTACATCATGGCCCAGTCGGCAAGCTCGACCGTCGTGGCGCAGCGGTCCTTGAAGAGGCCGCACACGCGCGCGAGGTGCTCGCCTGCCTGGACCTGCACGCCACGCCGCGCCAGTTGTGCGGCGAGCAGCGGCGCCAGCGTGTCGTCGGCAGCTGCCTTCATGTACTGGCCGTTCACCCAGTTGAGCTTGGCGGCGTCCCACTGCGCGGGGCTCTTGGCCAAGTGCTGGCCATCGAACCAGGCGATGAGCTGTTCACGCGTGTACACCTCGTCGTCGCCATGGCTCCAACCAAGGCGTGAGAGGTAGTTGATCATCGCTGCCGGCAGATAGCCGTCTTCTTCGTACTGCAGCACGCTGACCGCACCATGGCGCTTCGACAACTTGTCGCCGTCCGGGCCGAGGATCATGGGCGTGTGGCCGTAGACGGGAAGCTCCGCACCCAACGCACGAAGGATGTTGATCTGACGGGGGGTGTTGTTGACGTGGTCGTCGCCGCGGATCACATGGGTGATCTGCATGTCCAGGTCGTCCACCACCACGCAGAAGTTGTACGTCGGCGTGCCGATGCCGCCGGGTTCGCTCGACGGACGCGCGATGATCAGGTCATCGAGTTCGCGGTTGTTGATGGTGATCGGACCCTTGACCATGTCGTCCCAGGTCACGTCACCCTCAATCGGATTGCGGAAGCGGATCACGGGAGCCACGCCCTCGGGCACGGCCGGCAGTCGCTTGCCCGGCTCCGGGCGCCAGCGGCCGTCATAGCGTGGCTTCTCGCCGCGAGCGCGCTGCGCCTCGCGCATCTCGTCGAGCTCGGCCGGCGTGCAGTAGCAGCGGTAGGCCGTGCCGGCCTCCAGCATGCTGGCGATCACCTCCCGATAGCGGTCGATGCGCTGCATTTGATAGAACGGGCCTTCGTCGTACTCCAGCTCCAACCACTTCATGGCGGCGATGATCTGGTCGACGGCCTCCTGCGTGGACCGCGCCTCGTCGGTGTCTTCGATGCGCAGGATGAAGTCGCCACCGAAGTGGCGTGCAAAGGCCCAGGAGAAGAGCGCGGTGCGCGCCGTTCCGAGGTGGAGGAAACCCGTCGGGGACGGGGCGATGCGGGTTCGGATCTTGCGGGTCATGGTGGGAGCGTCGTCAGAGCGTGTCGAGACCGCGTTGCAGATCGGCCTTCAGGTCGCGCACATCTTCCAGACCGACCGCCACGCGGATCAGGCCCTGGACGATGCCGGCCGACTGGCGCTGCGCTTCGGTCAGGCGCCCGTGCGATGTGCTCGCGGGATGGGTGATGGTGGTCTTGGTGTCGCCGAGGTTGGCCGTGATCGAGCACACCTGGGTCTGGTCGATCACGTGGAACGCGTTGCGGCGCGCGGCTTCGGCATCCGGCGCGCGCACGACGAAGGACAGCACCGCGCCGCCACTGCCGCCCTGCTGGGCCATGGCGAGCGCGTGCTGCGGATGCGAGGCCAGCCCCGGGTAGAACACACGCTCGACGCCAGGCTGGGCTTCAAGCCACATCGCCAGTTCGTGGGCACGCTGGCTCTGGGCCGCCATGCGGATCGACAGGGTCTCGAGCCCCTTGAGCACCACCCAGGCGTTGAAAGGCGAGAGCGAAATGCCGGCGCTGCGCATCACCGGTACGAAACGCTCGTTGATCAAGGCCTCCGGGCCGCACACCGCACCGGCGAGCACGCGGCCCTGGCCATCGAGGTACTTGGTGCCCGAGTGCACGATCAGGTCGGCGCCGTACTCGCGGGGACGTTGCAATGCGGGTGAACAGAAGCAGTTGTCGACGGCAAGCAGCGCGCCGGCCTGGTGCGCGATGTCGGCCAGTGCGCCGATGTCGCACACCTCGGTCAGCGGGTTGGTGGGCGACTCGGCGAAGAGCAGCCGGGTGTTGGGGCGCACGGCCTGGCGCCAGGCCTCGACATCCGTCTGCGACACGAACGTGGTCTCGACGCCGAACTTCGCGAACTCGCGGCCGAACAGCACGAGGGTCGATCCGAACACGCTCTGCGAGCACACGACATGGTCGCCGGCCTTGAGCAGGGCCAGGCCCAGCAGCAGGATGGCGCTCATGCCGCTGGCCGTGGCGATGGCAGCTTCGGTCCCTTCGAGCGCAGCCAGGCGACGCTCGAACATCATCACCGTCGGGTTGGTGAAGCGCGAATAGGTGAACGCCTCTTCCTCGTTCGCGAAGCGGGCCGCCGCCGTGGCCGCGTCCGGCTGCACGAAGCTGCTGGTGAGGAACAGGGCCTCGGAGTTTTCACCCCAGGCCGTTGCCGGCAGACCCTCGCGCACCGCCAGGGTGTCCGGCCGGACATCGGGCGGCAGCGCGACGCGGGGAATGCGCTTCACCGGGCCCGCCATCAGCCGGCCTCCGTGCCGTTCTGCAAGGCCAGGCGGGTGCGATCGGCGGTCTCTTCCTCGTCGCCCTGGGACTTGCGCTGGGCGGCCATGGCGGTGAAGTCGTCGACGGACACGTCGCCCGTGACATAGCGTCCGTCGAAGCACGAGGCCTCGAACCCGTCGAGTGCGGGCTGCAGCGCACCGACCACGTTCTTCATCGCATCGACGTCCTGGTAGATCAGGGCGTCGGCGCCGATGAACTGGCGGATCTCCTCGATGCTGCGGTTGTGCGCGATGAGTTCCTCACTCGTCGGCATGTCAATGCCGTAGACGTTGGGGAAGCGCACCGGCGGTGCGGCCGAAGCCATGTACACCTTGCGGGCACCGGCATCGCGCGCCATCTGCACGATCTCCTTGGAGGTGGTGCCGCGCACGATGGAGTCATCCACGAGCAGCACGTTGCGGCCCTTGAATTCGACGCCGATGGCATTGAGCTTCTGCCGCACCGACTTCTTGCGAACGCCCTGCCCCGGCATGATGAAGGTCCGGCCGACGTAGCGGTTCTTCACGAAGCCCTCGCGGTACGGCTTGCCCAGTTTCTGTGCGAGCTGCATGGCCGAGGGCCGGCTGGACTCCGGAATCGGGATGACGACGTCGATGTCCTTCGGCGGCACGGTGGAGATCACCCGCTTGGCCAGCGTCTCGCCCATGTTGAGGCGCGCCTGGTACACCGATATGCCGTCCATGATGGAATCGGGACGGGCCAGGTACACATACTCGAACATGCAGGGGTTCAGCGTCGGGTTCTCGGCACACTGCTCGGCATGCACCACACCGTCCATGCCGATGAAGATGGCCTCGCCGGGGGCCACGTCACGGACCACCTTGTGACCGGTGCCCTCGATGGCCACCGATTCGCTGGCCACCACCACCTCGCGCCCGTCGGGCAGCTCGGCCTCGCCGAAGCACAGCGGACGGATGCCGAACGGATCGCGGAAGGCGAGCAACCCGTGCCCGGCGATCAGCGCGACCACCGCGTACGAACCCTTGATGCGCTTGTGCACGGCGCGCACGGCCTCGAACACGATCGATGGCGTGAGGACCTTGTCCCGTGCAGCGGCCTGCAGTTCGTGTGCGAGGATGTTGATCAGCACCTCGGTGTCGCTGGTGGTGTTGATGTGGCGACGATCGACGTCGACCAGCTCCTGCTTGAGCGCATGGGCGTTGGTGAGGTTGCCGTTGTGCACCAGCACGATGCCGAACGGCGCGTTCACGTAGAACGGTTGCGCCTCTTCCTCGCTGTAGGCGTTGCCGGCCGTGGGGTAGCGGACCTGCCCCAGCCCGACATTGCCGGGCAACGCCCGCATGTTGCGCGTGCGGAAGACGTCCCGCACCATGCCGCGCGCCTTGTGCATGAAGCACTTGCCCTCGAGCATGGTCACGATGCCGGCGGCATCCTGCCCGCGGTGCTGCAGCAGCAGCAGGGCGTCGTAGATCAATTGGTTGACCGGCGTGTTGGAGATGACGCCGAAGATGCCGCACATAAACCGTGTCCTTGCTAGTGAATCAACGCGCCGCGATCACGCCGGCAGATGCTTGGAAATGGGCGCCGGCAGCAGCGGCCGCAGGCCGGCCAGCGCCGCCTGGAGCCATGGCACGGCGGCCGAGTCGCGCCACGTGGGCGAAGTGGACCAGGGCGTCATGCTCACGATGGTGACGAGCAGCAGCAGCACGAGCAGGCCGCGCAGGCCGCCGAAGACGCCGCCCAGCAGCCGGTCCACCACGCTCAGCGGCGTGGCATGGATGATCATGCGGATCACCCGGGAGGTGATTGCCCACAGCAGCAGCGTCGCCACGAAGGTGAGCACGAAGGCTGCGACGGCGTTGGTCGTGGAGCCGGGCGTCCCGACTGGCAGGTGCTGTGCGACGTCGCCCGAGAACCAGTGCGCCACGAAGTACGCGACGACCCACCCGACGAGTGACATCAGCTCGAACACCAGCCCGCGCACCAGGCCGATGACGACCGAGAGCAGGAGGATGCCGATGAGTACCGCGTCCAGCCATCCCATGGCCCGTCAGAGGGTGTAGACAGCCGAGCCGAGACCCGCTGCCTTGATCTTGCCGGCGGCCCGGTCGGCCTCGGCGCGGCTGGCGAAGGGGCCCACGCGCACCCGGATGCGGTTGCCGGAGGATGTCTCGACGACCTGGGTATAGGTCTTCAGGCCGAGCTTCTCGACCTTCTGGCGCGCATCCCGGGCAGCGTTCATTTCGGCGAAGGCCCCCACCTGGACCACGAAGCGCCCTGCGCCCTCGGCGGGCTTGGGGCTGTCCTGGCCATTGAGCAGGGCCTGCGCGCGGGCATCCTCGGCACGGGTGGCGGGCTTGCGTTCCGCGGGCTTGTCGGCCGGCTTCGCGGCGGGCTTCTCGATCGGTGGCTTGGCCGGCTTCTCGGCAGGCTTCTCGGCAGGCTTCTCTGCCGGCTTCTCTGCCGGCTTCTCAACGGGCTGCTCGGCCGGCTTCTCGGCGGGTCGTTCCGGCACGGGCGGTTCGGCCGCGGGTGGCTCCGCGGGCGTCTCGGGGACGACTTCCGCTGCCGGTGGCGCGGCCGGGGGCGTCGGTGTCTCGACCGGTGCGGGCACGACGACAGCCGGGCCGGTACCGCGCGCGACCGATCCATCCCGCCGGGCGATCTCGATCGGGGTGTCGACCGGCAGCGGTCGAGGCTGCGTGGCGAACAGCAGCGGGAAGCCGATCACGCCCGCCACCACCAGCACCGCCGCACCGATGAGGCGCTGGCGCGCGCGCGCCCGAACCTGCTGGACCGCATCCACCGCATCCTTGCTCGGCGGGGCGGCCTTGGGCTCGTCGGTGGGCTGGCGTTTCAGGAAGGACAGCAAGCGCATGCGCAATGGGTTCCAGGTGGGCGAAATGGCGTCACGGCGACGCATGCGGCCACCGGCCGGCATGCGCGGTGCGCAGGGGGCACCGGCTGCGCGTCAGGCCAGGTGCTTGGCGTTCAACCGGGGCAGCCCGTCCTTGAGCACACCACCGACGGTGTAGAACGAACCGAAGACCACGATTCTATCAGCGGGGTCGGAAGCGGACAGGGCTGCGATCAGCGCCGAGCGGGGGTCGGCATGCCGGAACACACGGACCGGGCCCGGGCCCTTGAGCGCGAGCGCCGCATGCTGGGCCTCCAGCTCCGCGGCGCTTGCCGCCCGGGGCACCGGCAGGTCGCAGAAGAACCAGTCGTCCACCACCGGGGCCATTCGGCGCAGGATGGCTTCGATGTCCTTGTCCTTCATGGCCCCGAACACAGCCCGCGTGCGCGGATGGAAGGGCATGTTGTCCAGGTTCTGCACCAGGGTGGCGACCGCGTGCGGGTTGTGCGCGACGTCCAGCACGACGGTGGGCTGGCCGGGAACGATCTGGAACCGCCCCGGCAACTCGACGATGGCCAGGCCATTGCGAATGGCCTGTGCCGTGACGGGAAGCCGGTCGCGCAGGGCCTCGAACACCGCGATGACGCCCGACGCGTTGAGCAGCTGGTTGGCGCCGCGCAGCGCAGGGTAGGCAAGCGCATTGAAGCGCTTGTGCCGCCCCGCCCAGCCCCACTGCTGTTTGTCGCCGGCGTAGTTGAAGTCGCGGCCGATCTGCCAGAGGTCGGCACCCACCGCTTCGGCGTGGGCCCCGAGGCTCGCCGGCGGCACCGGATCGCTCACGATCGCCGGCTTGCCCGGCCGCATGATGGCGGCCTTCTCGCGGCCGATGGACTCGCGGTCCGGGCCCAGGTAGTCGGTGTGGTCGAGGTCGATGCTGGTGATCACGGCGCAGTCGGTGTCGATCACGTTGACCGCGTCAAGGCGGCCACCCAGGCCGACCTCCAGGATGACGAAGTCGACGTCGGCCTTCGACAGCAGGCGCATGATCGCCAGCGTCGTGAACTCGAAGTACGTGAGCGTGATGTCGCCCCGCGCCTGCTCCACGGCCTCGAAGTGCGGCACCAGGTCTGCCGCCGTCACCATGGCGCCGTTCACCCGGCACCGCTCCTCGAAGTGCACGAAGTGCGGCTTGATGTAGAGGCCGACGCGGTAGCCGGCCTGCAGGCCCACCGCTTCCAGCATCGCGCAGGTGGATCCCTTGCCGTTGGTGCCCGCCACCGTCACCACCGGCACCGTGAATGCCAGCCCGAGTCGGGTCTTCAGCTCGGCCATGCGGTCCAGCGTCATGTCGATCGTGCTGGGGTGCAGGCGCTCGCAGTGGGCGAGCCAGCCTTCGAGGGTGGTCGGACGTGACGGGTGGGTGGATGGCATGGCCAGTGGCCTTGTAGGTTCGGGAACGACAAGGGCGGCCGAAGCCGCCCTGGAACACGCAGCGGGCCGTCAGCTCAAGCGACGGCGTCGGCGCTCTGGCGCTGCAGCATGGCGAGCGACCGGGCAATCGTGCCGCGCAGCTCGCGCCGGTCGATGATCATGTCGACCGCGCCCTTCTGCACCAGGAATTCGGCGCGTTGGAAGCCCTCGGGCAGCTTCTCGCGCACGGTGTCCTGGATGACGCGCGGACCGGCGAAGCCGATCAGCGCCTTGGGTTCCGCGATGACGATGTCGCCCATGAAGGCGAAGCTCGCCGACACGCCGCCCATGGTGGGATCGGTCAGCACGCTGACGTAAGGCAGCTTCGCCTTGGCCAGGCGCGTGAGCGCGGCGTTGGTCTTGGCCATCTGCATCAGGCTCAGCAGGCCTTCCTGCATGCGGGCGCCACCGGTGGCGGTGAAGCTGATGAAGGGCACCTTCTGGTCGACGGCGGTCTCCACGCCGCGCACGAAGCGCTCACCCACCACCGAGCCCATGGAGCCGCCCATGAAGTCGAACTCGAAGCACGCCGCAACCACCGGAATGGTGTGGACCGCACCGCCCATGACGATGAGGGCATCGGTCTCGCCGGTGGACTCCATCGCCGCCTTGAGGCGCTCGGGGTACTTCTTGCTGTCCTTGAACTTCAGTGCGTCGACCGGCAAGACTTCCTGGCCGATCTCGTAGCGGCCTTCGCCATCGAGGAAGGCGTTCAGGCGGGCACGGGCGCCGATGCGGTGGTGATGACCGCACTTCGGGCAGACGTTGACGTTCTGCTCGAGGTCGTTCTTGTACAGCACCGTTTCGCAGGACGGGCACTTGATCCACAGGCCCTCGGGCACCGTGCGGCGCTCGCTCGGGTCGGTCTGCTGCATCTTCGGGGGCAGCAGTTTTTCAAGCCAGCTCATCAGGAGGCTCCTTTCAAGGTGTCGAGGGCGTGGCGGATGTCCTTGATGAACTTCGCGGCCTCGGATGCGACATTGTCGCGCGTTTGGGTTTCGAGAATCTGGATCAGGCGCGAGCCGATGACGACCGCGTCGGACACCGCACCGACTGCCTTGGCCGTCTCCGCATCCCGGATGCCGAAGCCGACGCCGACCGGCACGCCGACGTGGGCGCGGATGCGAGGCACCATCTCGGCGACGGCGGACACATCGAGGTGCCCTGCGCCCGTCACGCCCTTGAGCGAGACGTAGTAGACGTAGCCACGCGCGATGCGCCCCACGTCCTTCATGCGCTGCTCGGTCGAGGTGGGCGCCAGCAGGAAGATGGGGTCGAGACCGTGGGCGGACATGCGGGCCGCGAACACCTCGCATTCCTCGGGCGGATAGTCGACCACCAGCACGCCGTCGACGCCGGCTTCGGCCGCGTCGCGCACGAAGGCATCGGTGCCGTGGCGCTGGTCATAGCGCTCGATCGGGTTCGCGTAGCCCATGAGCACGACCGGCGTGACGTTGTTTCGCTGGCGAAACGCGCGGATGTACTCGAGCACCTGCGGCGTGCCGATGCCGTGGGCCAGCGCACGCTCGGCCGCCCGCTGGATGACCGGGCCGTCGGCCATCGGGTCGGAGAACGGCACGCCCAGCTCGATCACGTCGGCGCCGGCCTCGGCCATCGCGAGCATGATTTCGACGGTGGCATCGGGGAACGGGTCACCCGCGGCGATGTAGGGGATGAGGGCGCGGCGGCCCTGGGCCTTCAGGCCCTGGAAACAGGCGGCGATGCGGCTCATGCCTGGCCTTTCAGGGCGGCAGCGCCCTTCACGGCACGGCCGGCCTCGGAGGGCCGGTTGTAGAACTCAGCACCGGAAAGGTCGGCGACGGTGCCGATGTCCTTGTCGCCTCGCCCGGACAGGTTGACGAGCAGGGACTGGTCAGGACGCATGGTGGGAGCGAGCTTCATGGCATAGGCCACCGCATGGGACGATTCCAAGGCGGGGATGATGCCCTCGGTGCGGCACAGGTGGTGGAAGGCCTTGAGCGCTTCCGCGTCGGTCACCCCGACATACTCCGCGCGGCCGATGTCCTTGAGGTAGGCATGCTCCGGGCCGACGCCCGGGTAGTCGAGACCGGCCGAGATGGAGTGCGTCTCGGTGATCTGCCCGTTGTCGTCCTGCAGCAGGTAGGTGCGGTTGCCGTGCAGCACGCCCGGCGAGCCGGCGATCAGGCTGGCGGAGTGGCGACCGGTGTCCAGCCCCTCCCCTGCGGCTTCGACACCGATCAGGCGCGTGCCGGCCTGGTCGATGTACGGGTAGAAGATGCCCATGGCGTTGCTGCCGCCGCCCACGCACGCGATGACGGCGTCGGGCTGGCGTCCACCGCCCAGCATGGCCGGCATCTGCACCAGGCATTCGTCACCGATGACGCGCTGGAAGTCACGCACCATGGCGGGGTACGGGTGGGGGCCGGCGACGGTGCCGATGATGTAGAACGTGGTCTCGATGTTCGTGACCCAGTCGCGCATGGCCTCGTTGAGCGCATCCTTCAAGGTCTTGGAGCCGCTCTCGACCGGCACGACCGTCGCGCCCAGCAGGTTCATGCGATACACGTTGGGCGACTGCCGCTTCACGTCCTCGCTGCCCATGTAGACGACGCACTCCATGCCGTAGCGCGCGCAGATGGTGGCCGTGGCCACGCCGTGCTGACCCGCGCCCGTCTCGGCGATGACGCGCTTCTTGCCCATGCGACGGGCCAGCAAGGCCTGGCCGATGGTGTTGTTCACCTTGTGCGCGCCGGTGTGGTTCAGGTCCTCGCGCTTCAGGTAGATCTGGGCGCCGCCCAGCTCGCGGCTGGTGCGCGCGGCGTGGTAAACGGGGCTCGGACGACCGACGAAATGGGCGAGTTCGCTCCGGTACTCGGCCATGAAGTCCGGGTCTTGCCGGGCCTCGGTGTAGGCCTTGTTCAGCTCGTCGAGCGCGTGGATGAGCGTCTCGGCGACGAAGGTGCCGCCGTAGGGGCCGAAGTGGCCGCGGGCGTCGGGTTGGTCGTAGGTCATGGAATCCTCTGTCAGATCGGGGTGGCAGCGATGCGGGCGTCAGCCTCGCGCACCGCGTTGCAGAACCGGCGGATGGCCGCGGCATCCTTGATGCCCTTGGCCGACTCCACGCCGGAACTCACGTCAACGGCCCAGGGCCGCACCCTGAGAATGCCTTCGATCACATTTTCGGCATGCAACCCACCAGACAAAACGACCGGACGGGACACGCCTTGAGGAATGAGAGACCAATCAAATGCCTTTCCGCCGCCGCCGTAACCCTCGACATGAGCGTCGAGCAGCACACCCTGGGCGTCGGGATACTGAAGGGCGAAGTTTAGCAAATCGAAACCGGGCGCCATGCGCGCCGCCCTGAGGTACGGCCGGTCGACCGCCCGGCAGTCCGCGGGCTGTTCGTCCCCGTGGAACTGGAACACGACATTCGGGATGGCCGAGACAACGGCCTGGAGCAGCGAGGGCTCCGCATTCACGAACAACGCCACCGGTGTGACATACGGCGGCAGGCGACGCGCCAGCTCGGCGGCCTGCTCGAGCGCGACCCGGCGCGGGCTGCGCTCGTAGAGCACGAGCCCGATCGCATCGGCGCCGGCCTCCACGGCGGCGTCGACGTCCGCTTCACGGGTCAGTCCACAGATCTTGATGCGGGTGCGAGAGGTCATCCGGTGGGCGTCGGTCAAGGGAGAGCTGCGTCGCGGGCCGGAACCGCCGTGGAATGATCGTCGGCCACCCGCGATCCGGGTCAGTCGGGCAACCAGTCCATGGCCGGCGTCCGGTCAGGCAAGGCCAGGGCCGGATCGTAGTACGGGCCGCGGAAATAGAGGCCGGCAGGGGAAAAGGTCGGTGCCGCATGGATGCGCTGGCGCGAGGCCAGCACCTCCGCCATCCAGCCGACGGGGCGCCGGCCACTGCCGACCGCCAGGAGGCACCCCATGATGTTGCGGATCATGTGGTGGAGGAAGGCGTTGCCGTCGAAGTCGAAGCGCCAGTAGGCCCCGCAGCGCCGGATGTCGATGGCGCGGAGGATGCGAACGGGCGAGTTGGCCTGGCATTCCGCGGAACGGAAGGCGCTGAAGTCATGCTCGCCGATCAGCACGGCCGCAGCGGCGCGCATCCGGTCGCCATCCAGCGGGGTGAACACCCATCCGACCGAACCGGCCTCGACCGACGGCCGCACCCCCGACTCGAGCAGTACGTAGGTGTAGCGGCGGCCCAGGGCGCTGTAGCGTGCGTGAAAGTCGGGGCTGACGGCGCGGCACCACTGCACCGCGATGTCGTCGGGCAGGTAGCGGTTGGTACCACGCACCCACGAATTGAGTTCGCGATCGACCGGGGCGTCGATGTGGACCACCTGGTTCAAGCCGTGCACGCCGGTGTCGGTGCGGCCGGCGCAGGCCGTCTCGACGGCGGTGGCCGCAAATTGAGACAGGGCCGACTCCAGTCGGCCCTGCACGGTGGGTTCGAGCGGCTGGCGTTGCCAGCCGCTGTAGCCCTGCCCTCTGTAGGCAATGCCCAGCGCCAACCTCACGCGGGCACCTCAGGCGAAGGCGCGGGACCGGCAGCGTCGGGCCACGCGGCGACCGCTCAACCGAGCTCGTCGAGCATGGCCTGCGCGCGCATCTTCACCGAGCCGCTGGCCTTCGCCACGACTTCCTGGAGCAGATCACGTGCGCCTTCCATGTCGCCGATCTGCCGGAACTCTTCAGCCAGTTCAAGCTTGCGAGCGATCGGGTCGGCATCGTCGCCGCCGACATCACCCAGGTCGATGCTGCCGAAGTCGTCCGCGGGAGCGGCCGGCTTCACCGGCGTCGCCGGTCGCGTGATGTCGTCGTTCGGGCCACCCAGGTCCAGCGAGATGGACGACAGGTCGAACTCCATCGCGCCCGAGGACGTCACCGGGGCCGGTGCGGCCGCAGGCGGGGGCGCGCTGTAGGGCTCGTCCAGGTCGAAGCGCATGCCGCCCGACAGGTCTTCGGCCGGGGCGGCCGGCAGCGGCTGGGTGCGCTCGGTGACGCGCGACGTCGGCTGGGCCGGCGGCGAGCTGTCGAATGAACCCAGGTCGAGGTCGAGATCGACGCCCGACGCGCTGTTGTCGAAGCCGCTGACCGTGCCGGTGCTGCTGCCGAACTCGGACGGCGACGGCAGCACGGACTGCGGCATGGTGCTGGCACCCAGCGGCTCGGCGGACGGACGCACGCCGCCGTCGTTGCCTGCCGGCGAACCGCCCGGCTTGTAGAGGGCGTTGTCCGGCTCGATCTGCTGACCGAGTTCCTGGGCCTTGGCCCAGTCCTCGCCCTGCCCGCCGGTCAGGCCGAACAGCTGCGTGGCCAGGAGCTCGAAGCCCTTGGTATCGCGGCGCTTGGCGTAGACCTCGAGCAGCTTGGTCCGGATGGCCAGGCGCTCGGGACTTGCGCGCATGGCTTCCTTCAGGATTTCCTCCGCCTGCAGGTCACGGCCGTAGGCCAGGTAGACGTCGGCCTCGGCAACCGGGTCGACGTCGCCGATGGCATCGAGCTGGCTCAGCGAATAGCTCATCGACGAGGACGCGCCGCTGGCATCGCGGGTATCGATGCGCTGGCCGCCGCTCGCGCCGAAGAACGAGTCAGGCTGGAGGCGGCTCTCGAGGAACGAGGTTTCGCCGCTGTCCTTCTTGGCGCGCTTGGTGAAGCGGTAGATGCCGAAGCCGATCAGGGCGGCCAACAGCGCGCCGCCGATGGCCAGGGCCAGCGGGTTATCCATCACGGAGGACATGACGTCCGGCTCGGGCGGAGGCGGCGGCACCGGTGCCGGCTTCGGCGGTGGCGGCGGTGCCACGACCTCGGGCTCGGACGCGGCGGTTTCCGGGGTGGTCGGCATGCCTTCGGCAGCCGATGCCGACGTGGAAGCCGTCTCGGGTGTCGGCTCGGAGGCCGGGATCGGCGCTTCCGCGATCACGGGTGCCGAGGCGGGAGCCGGAGCCGGAGCGGGCACTGGCGCCGGTGCGGGCGCAGGCGCAGGAGCGGCGACCGGGGCAGAAGCCTTCGGGGCCGGGGTCGGCACGGTCGGCGTGGCGATGGGCGCCTTGACGCCCACGCCCGGCTTGCTGGCGGCCCCTGCAGAACCGGGGGCACCTTGCGAGCCGCTCGACAGCTTCTTCAGGTCTTCGACGTTCTTGGCAAGCTCCGCCATGCGGGCGGCGGCTTCCTTCTGCTCGCGCTCCTTGGACAGGCGTGCTTCCGGTGCCGAGGCCTTGGTGGCACCCTTGCTCAGCGTGAGCTTGTCGGGCGACGGCGCTGCGGCCTGCTTGCGGTCATCCACCTCGGCCTTCACCTGGCCGCTTGCCTGGCGAGCGGAGCCGTCGGCACCCGCCGCCGGCACGGCGCCGGCGAGGCGCTGGCGGTAGGCGCCGAAGTCGGCGCTCTGGGCCTGAATCAACTGGCGGGCTTCCGCCGTTGTCACGGCGCGCGCTTCTTCGGCGGACGGCACCGACAGCACGGCGCCGGACTTCAGCCGGTTCATGTTGCGGCCGAGGAAGGCGTCAGGGTTGGACTGGAACAGCGACACCAGCATCTGGTCGAGCGAGACGCCCGGACGCTGGTTGCGCGCGGCAATGCGCGACAGGGTGTCGCCGGCACGGACCTTGTACTCGTCGCTCTCGGAGGCATCGCCATCCACGGGTGCGGCGGCACGCGGGGCCGGGGCCGGCGTGGCGGGCGTTGCGCGAGGGGCTGCCGGGGTCGACGCCTCGGCGGGCGCACGCGGAGCGGGGGCCGGGCGGGCGCGCGACGCGCTGGTGTCGGGGCGTGCGGGAGAGATCGACGGTGCGGTGGACGGCGCCGGCGTCGATGCAGCGGCCGAGCGGGTCGACGGCGGATCGAACAGCATGGTGTACTCGCGCACCAAGCGGCCGGTCGACCAGGAGATCTCGAGAATGACGTCGACGAAGGGCTCCTGCACGGAGCGGTCGCTCGTCACGCGCAGGAACGGACGCCCGTCGGGACGGCGCTCGAGCGTGACCCGGGTGGCCGTGAGCACGGCGTTGTAGTCGACACCTGCGGCACGATAGGCCTCCGGCGTGGCGACCTTCACCTGCAGGTTCGAGGCTTCTTCGGCGGTGAGGCTCGTGACGTCGATTTCGGCGCGGAGCGTCTCGCCCAGGCCGGACTGGACGGCGAGGCGCCCCAGACCGAGAGCCATGGCATCGACCGACGTGAGCAACATGGTGGCCAGTGCCACCCCGGTCAGAGCGAAGCGCCCTGCAAACAGCGAGTTTCTTTTCAAGGCGTCTCCCAATTGGACGGGGGTGGAACCGAGCGAGCCCCACCGCTTTCGGATTCTTGTAGGCGCGGCGCGGGCGTCAGCCGTGTTTCCCAAGGCTTAACAGTGGAAAACACAATAACATCAACCACATACGAAAACAAGCTAATGCACTGGCTGACGTTTCACAGAACCCGCTTTTGCGCAGGTTCTTCACCATTCGCTTGTTGCCGCACCACAACGAGGTCAGGCGTCGAGCAGAATCCGAAGCATGCGGCGCAGCGGTTCGGCCGCGCCCCACAGGAGCTGGTCGCCGATGGTGAAGGCTCCGACGTACTCCGGCCCCATCGCCAGCTTGCGCACCCGGCCGACCGGAATGTCCATCGTGCCCGTGACAGCCACCGGGGTCAGCTGGCGGATCGTCGCCTCGCGGGTGTTCGGCACGAACTTCGCCCACGGGTTGTCGTTGGCGATCATCTGCTCAATGTCGGCCAACGGCACGTCCTTCTTGAGCTTGAACATCAGCGCCTGGCTGTGGCAGCGCATCGCGCCGACGCGCACGCAGAAGCCGTCGACGGGCACCGCCGGCGACCCGAAGCCCTCGCCCTGCCCCAGGATCTTGTTGGTCTCGGCGCCGCCCTTCCATTCTTCCTTGCTCATCCCGTTGCCCAGATCCTTGTCGATCCAGGGAATCAGGCTGCCACCGAGCGGCACGCCGAAGTTGGCCGTCTCGGCTTCGCTCAGGCTGCGCTGCTTGGCGATCACCTGGCGGTCGATCTCGAGGATGGCGCTCTTCGGGTCATCGAGCAGCGGCTTGACCGCGGCGTTCAGGGTGCCGAACTGCGTCAGCAGTTCGCGCATGTGCTGGGCGCCGCCGCCGGAGGCCGCCTGGTAGGTCTGGGTGCTCATCCATTCGACGAGACCGGCCTTGTAGAGGGCGCCCACGCCCATCAGCATGCAGCTGACGGTGCAGTTGCCGCCGATCCAGTTGCGCCCGCCCGCGGCCAGGGCCTTCTGGATGACCGGCAGGTTCACCGGGTCGAGGATGATGACGGCGTCGTCCTTCATGCGCAGCGTGGACGCCGCGTCGATCCAGTGGCCGTTCCAGCCGGCAGCGCGCAGCTTGGGGAACACCTCGGTGGTGTAGTCGCCGCCCTGGGCCGTCAGGATGATGTCGCAGCGCTTGAGCGCCTCGATGTCGTATCCGTCCTTGAGCGTCGTCTCGTTCTTGGCGAACGAGGGTGCCTTGCCGCCCGCGTTGCTCGTGCTGAAGAACATGGGTTCGATCAGCGCGAAGTCGTTCTCCTGGGCCATGCGATCCAGCAACACCGAACCCACCATCCCCCGCCAGCCCACCAGGCCGACCAATTTCGTAGCCATGAGATTTAGTCCCGTCTCGTCGAAAAACTCGTGTATCCGTGTCTGGATGTCGGCAGTCAGCGCTGCGCCTTGAGCGCGGCCACCACGGCATCCCCCATTTCGCGCGTGCCCACCTTGCGCGTGCCTTCGCTGTAGATGTCCCCGGTGCGCAGCCCCTGGCCGAGGACGGTCTTCACCGCCGCCTCGATGCGCTGGGCCGCGGCTTCCTGGTTCAGGCTGAAGCGCAGCATCATGGCCGCCGACAGGATGGTGGCCAGCGGGTTGGCCACGCCCTTGCCCGCGATGTCGGGCGCTGAACCATGGCTCGGCTCGTACAGGCCCTGGTTCTTCGCGTTCAGGGAAGCGGACGGCAACATGCCGATCGAGCCGGTCAGCATGGCCGCCTCGTCGCTGAGGATGTCGCCGAACATGTTGCCGGTGACGATGACGTCGAGCCGCTTCGGGTCCTTCACGAGCTGCATGGCGGCGTTGTCGACGTACATGTGCTCGAGCGCCACGTCCGGATACTGGGCGTGCACCTCGGTGACGACGTCGCGCCAGAACTGGAAGGTCTCCAGCACGTTGGCCTTGTCGACGCTCAGCACCTTCTTGTTGCGCTTGCGCGCCGCCTGGAAGGCAATGTGGGCAATGCGCTCGATCTCGGGCCGCGAGTAACGCATGGTGTCGAAGGCCTCGTCGGCCCCCGCGAAGGCGCCGTCCGGCGACGCACGGCGGCCGCGCGGCTGGCCGAAGTAGATGTCACCCGTCAATTCGCGAATGATGAGCAGGTCGAGGCCGGCCACGATCTCGGGCTTGAGCGTCGACGCATGCGTCAGTTCGGCGTAGCAGATGGCCGGACGGAAGTTGGCGAAGAGCTCGAGGTTCTTGCGCAATCCGAGGATGGCCTGCTCGGGCCGCAACGGTCGGTCGAGCTTGTCGTACTTCCAGTCACCCACGGCACCGAACAGCACGGCGTCCGAGGCCTTGGCGAGCGCCAGGGTCGCCTCAGGCAGGGGATGGCCGTGGGCCTCGTAGGCGGCACCGCCCACCTTGGCCTCTTCCAGCTCGAAACGCAGGTCGAGACAGCCGAGCACCTTCACGGCCTCGGCCATGATCTCCGTTCCGATGCCGTCGCCCGGCAGGATCGCAATCTTCACGAATCAGGTCCTTCAGTTCACTTCGATGGAAGGCTGGCCACGCTCAGAGCGTGTGGGCCAGCCAGGGCTTCTGGAGCAGGCGCTCGGACTCGAAGGCCTTGATCTTGTCGGCATGACGCAGGGTCAGGCCGATGTCGTCGAAACCGTTCAGCAGGCAGTACTTGCGGAAGGCCTCGACCTCGAACGGCAGTTCGCTGCCGTCCGGCTTGATGACGACCTGGCGCTCCAGGTCGACCGTCAGCTCGTAGCCGACGAAGCCGTTGACCTCGTCGAAGAGCCGGTCGACTTCGCGCTCGGGCAGCACGATGGGCAGCAGGCCGTTCTTGAAACTGTTGTTGAAGAAGATGTCGGCGTAGCTCGGCGCGATGATGGCCCGGAAGCCGTATTGGTCGAGCGCCCAGGGAGCGTGCTCGCGCGAAGAACCGCAACCGAAGTTCTTGCGCGTGAGCAGCACCGAGGCCCCGCGGTAGCGGGGCTGGTTCAGCACGAAATCAGGATTCGCCTTGCGCGTGGCCGGGTCCTGGCCGGGTTCGCCCTGGTCGAGGTAGCGCCATTCGTCGAACAGGTTGGGGCCGAAGCCCGACTTCTTGATCGACTTCAGGAACTGCTTCGGGATGATGGCGTCGGTATCGACGTTCTCACGGTCCAGCGGAACGACCAGACCCTTGTGGATGCGAAAGGCTTGCATGATTTCCTCGGAGACGCGGCGGGCCGCTTACTTCTTCTTGTCGGCGCTCTCTTCGACCTTTTCGCCCACCTTCTGGACGTCCTTGCCGAAGCCGCCGACGGTGTTGCAACCGACGAGCATCAGGGACACGCTGGCGAGCAGGATGGCAGTGATCTTCTTCATGGCAGGTTCCTTTCTGGGGTGGATGAAACGGACTCTCTGAGACGCATCGATCAGGCAAGGCGTCGAACGTCGACGAAATGGCCTTCGATGGCCGCGGCAGCCGCCATGGCGGGGCTGACGAGGTGGGTGCGGCCGCCCGCACCCTGGCGGCCTTCGAAATTGCGGTTGGACGTGGAGGCACAGCGCTCGCCGGGCTCCAGGCGGTCGGCGTTCATGGCGAGACACATCGAGCAGCCCGGCTCCCGCCATTCGAAGCCTGCGGCCAGGAAGACCTTGTCGAGCCCTTCCCGCTCGGCCTGCTCCTTCACGAGGCCGGAACCCGGGACGACCATGGCGAGCTTCACGTTCGGCGCGAGCTTGCGGCCCAGGCGCCGCACGACGGCCGCCGCCTCGCGCATGTCCTCGATGCGCGAGTTGGTGCACGAGCCGATGAAGACCTTGTCGATGGTGATGTCCGCAATGGGCTTGTTGGGCTGCAGGTTCATGTACTGCAGCGCACGCTCGATGGCACCGCGCTTGTTGACGTCGCGCTCGCGCTCCGGGTCCGGCACGC
Source organism: Rhizobacter sp. LjRoot28 (assembly GCF_964253025.1). Classification (NCBI taxonomy): domain Bacteria; kingdom Pseudomonadati; phylum Pseudomonadota; class Betaproteobacteria; order Burkholderiales; family Sphaerotilaceae; genus Rhizobacter; species Rhizobacter sp. LjRoot28. The sequence continues at coordinate 1,257,475 of NZ_CAXUQC020000001.1, read as the reverse complement.
GGTCCTCGATGGACAGCACCATCTCCGGGGAGGTTCCCCAGGTGACTTGCGGGCTGATCTCGCTGGCGTCGAGCTCGACGACGGCATCGAACTTCGCGTCAGGGTCGGAATGGAGCGTCCGCCAGTACGCCATCGCCTGCTCAAGCTCCACGCCGGCGGGCGAGAACGGACGGCCCTGCACGTAGCGCAGGGTGGTCTCGTCGACGGCCACCATGCCTGCGCGCGCGCCGGCCTCGATCGCCATGTTGCACACGGTCATGCGCCCTTCCATGCTGAGCGCGCGGATGGCGGATCCGCCGAACTCGATGGTGTAGCCCGTGCCGCCGGCGGTGCCGATGCGCCCGATGATCGCGAGCACGATGTCCTTGGCGCCGCAGCCGAATGGCAGCGTGCCTTCGACCTTCACCAGCATGTTCTTCGCCTTGCGGGCCAGCAGGGTCTGGGTGGCCAGCACATGCTCCACCTCGCTGGTGCCGATGCCATGCGCCAGTGCGCCGAACGCGCCGTGCGTGGACGTGTGCGAGTCGCCGCAGACGACCGTCATGCCCGGCAAGGTGGCACCCTGCTCCGGGCCGATCACGTGCACGATGCCCTGGCGCTTGTCGTTCATCTTGAACTGCGTGATGCCGAAGCGGTCGCAGTTGCGGTCCAGGGTTTCGACCTGCAGCCGGGAGATGGGGTCGGCGATGCCGTGCGAGCGGTCGGTCGTGGGAACGTTGTGGTCGCTCACGGCCAGGTTCGCCGACAGGCGCCACACCTTGCGGCCGGCCTGCTCCAGGCCGTCGAAGGCCTGCGGGCTGGTGACCTCGTGGACCAGGTGACGGTCGATGTAGAGCACGGCGGTGCCGTCCTCTTCGGTGTGGACGACGTGCTCGTCCCAGATCTTGTCGTACAGCGTGCGACCCATGGCGTGCGTTTCCGTTGGCTCTGGCAGGGAACTGCCGATTTTAGGCGTTTGGCAACAAAAACCCCGGCTCGAGGCCGGGGTTTCGTTCATTTTGGGTCTCGAATCGTTTCGGACCGGCTCCCAAAACGATTTCAGCGCTGTGCGAGCGGTTTGACGTCCCGCGCAATCGAGCCGTTGAACAGCTGGCGGGGCCGGCCGATCTTGTACTCGGGGTCGCCGATCATCTCGTTCAGCTGGGCAATCCAGCCCACCGTGCGCGCCAGGGCGAAGATGGCCGTGAACAGGCTGACCGGAATGCCGATCGCGCGCTGCACGATGCCCGAGTAGAAGTCGACGTTCGGGTACAGCTTGCGCGACACGAAGTAGTCGTCTTCCAGGGCGATCTTCTCGAGGGCCATGGCCAGCTTGAACAGCGGGTCGTTCTGCAGACCCAGCGCGTTCAGCACCTCGTGGCAGGTCTCGCGCATCAGCTTGGCGCGCGGGTCGTAGTTCTTGTACACGCGGTGACCGAAGCCCATCAGCTTGATGCCGGAGTTCTTGTCCTTCACCTGCTTGATGAACTCGCCGATCTTCTCGATGCCACCCGAACGCTGGATGTCTTCCAGCATGTTCAGGGCCGCCTCGTTGGCGCCGCCGTGGGCCGGGCCCCACAGGCAAGCCACACCGGCCGCAATGGCGGCGAACGGGTTGGTGCCCGACGAGCCGCACAGGCGGACCGTGGAGGTGGAGGCGTTCTGCTCGTGGTCGGCGTGCAGGATGAAGATGCGGTCGAGCGCGCGCACGACGACGTCGTTCGGCGTGTAGTCCTCGCACGGCGTGGCGAACATCATGCGGGTGAAGTTCGCGGCGTAGGACAGATCGTTCTTCGGGTAGATGTACGGCTGGCCGATGCCGTACTTGTAGGCCATCGCGACCAGCGTGGGCATCTTGGCGATCAGGCGGATGGCCGAGATCTCGCGGTGCTCCGGGTTCGTGATGTCGGTGCTGTCGTGATAGAAGGCGGACAGGCCACCCACGAGGCCGGTCATGACGGCCATCGGGTGGGCGTCACGGCGGAAGCCGCGCAGGAAGAACTGCATCTGCTCGTTCACCATCGTGTGCGCGGTGACGAGGCTGGTGAAGTCGTTCTTCTGCGTCTCGTTCGGCAGTTCGCCGTTGAGCAGAAGGTAGCAGGTCTCGAGGTAGTCGCAGTTGGTGGCGAGCTGCTCGATGGGGTAGCCGCGGTACAGCAGCTCGCCCTTGTCGCCGTCGATGTAGGTGATGCTCGACTGGCAGGCCGCCGTCGACAGGAAACCGGGGTCGTAGGTGAACTTGCCGGTCTGCGCGTACAGCTTGCGGATGTCGATGACATCCGGGCCGACCGTGCCTTTGTAAACCGGCAGATCCATCGCGGGGCTGCCGTCGGAGAACGACAGGGTGGCTTTCACGTCAGACGGGGTCATGGGCATTCCTTAGAAACAAAAAAATCGAGAAAGACACTCTTCATCTCGCCGTGCGATCACGCTGAGGCGGCCGGCTCGCGAAGCTCGCGCAGCACGCGCTGCACATCCTCACGGTCCAGCTCGCCTTCGGGCTCGCGGCGCGCCAGGAGCAGATCGAGCAGGTCGTTGTCGGACAGGTCCATCAGCGCAAGGAGGCCCTGCATCTGATTCTCCGTCAGCGTGGCCTCGTGGCGCGCGAAGAAGCGCTCCACGAACAGGTCATTCTCCAGCAAACCTCTGCGGCATCGCCACTTCAGCTTGCTCAGCGCACGGGCATCGACAAGTTGCTCGGTCATGACATCAGACCGTGCGGCGCACCATCAGCTCTTTGATCTTGCCGATCGCCTTCGTGGGGTTCAGGCCCTTCGGGCAGACGTCCACGCAGTTCATGATCGTGTGGCAGCGGAACAGGCGGTACGGATCCTCGAGGTTGTCGAGGCGGGCCGCCGTGTCCTGGTCGCGGCTGTCGGCGATGAAGCGGTAGGCTTGCAGGAGGCCGGCGGGACCCACGAACTTGTCAGGGTTCCACCAGAAGCTCGGGCAGCTGGTCGAGCAGCTCGCGCACAGGATGCACTCGTACAGGCCGTTGAGCTCGTCGCGCTCCTCCGGCGTCTGCAGGCGCTCCTTCTCGGGCGGCATGACGTCGTTCACGAGGTACGGCTTGATCGAGTTGTACTGCGTGAAGAACTGGGTCATGTCGACGATCAGGTCGCGAATGACCGGCAGGCCCGGCAGCGGCTTCAGGACGATCGGGTCCTTGAGGGACAGCATGTTCGTCAGGCAGGCCAGGCCGTTCTTGCCGTTGATGTTCATCGCGTCCGAGCCGCACACACCCTCGCGGCACGAGCGGCGGAACGACAAGGTCGGGTCGACCTTCTTCAGCTTCATCAGCGCATCGAGCAGCATGCGCTCGCTGCCGTCGAGTTCGACCTCGATCGTCTGCATGCGCGGCTTGGTGTCGGTGTCGGGGTCGTAGCGGTAGATCTGGAACACACGCTTGGTCATGACTTCTTTCCTGGGGCGCTAAGGGAGGACCGGCCGTTCAGAACGAACGGACCTTCGGCGGAATCGACTCCGCGGTCAGCGGCTTGAGGTTCACCGGCTTGTACTCGAGACGCAGGTCGGAGGAGTACCACAGCGTGTGCTTCATCCACTCGACGTCGTTGCGGCCGTTGGGGTACTGCGCCGAGTCGCCGTAGTCGTTCACGGTGTGGGCGCCGCGGCTTTCGTGGCGGGCAGCAGCCGAGATCATGGTGGCCAGCGCCACTTCGATCAGGTTCTCCACCTCGAGGGCTTCGATGCGGGCGGTGTTGAACACCTTGGACTTGTCGGCCAGGTGGATGTTCTTCACGCGCGCGGCGACGTCCTTGATCTTCTGCACGCCTTCGTTCATGGAGGCCTGGGTGCGGAAGACGCCGGCATGCTGCTGCATCGTGGCGCGGATGTCGTTGGCGACGTCCTGGGCGTACTCGCCCGTCGTGCTTTGCTCGTACTTGGCCAGGCGCGACAGGGTGAAGTCGGCGGCGTCGGCCGGCAGGTCGAGGTGACCACGAGCCTTGAGCTTGCTGTCGACGATGTGGTTGCCGGCCGCGCGGCCGAACACCAGCAGGTCGAGCAGCGAGTTCGTGCCCAGGCGGTTGGCGCCGTGCACGCTCACGCAGGCGCATTCGCCCACCGCGTACAGGCCGTTCACCACCTCGTTCACGCCGTTCTTCGGCACGACCACCTGGCCGTGGATGTTCGTCGGGATGCCACCCATCTGGTAGTGGATGGTCGGCACGACGGGGATGGGTTCCTTCGTGATGTCGACGTTGGCGAAGTTGTGGCCGATCTCGAAGACGGAGGGCAGCCGCTTCATGATGGTCTCGGCGCCGAGGTGGGTCATGTCGAGGACGACGTAGTCCTTGTTGGGACCGCAGCCGCGACCTTCCTTGATCTCCTGGTCCATGCAGCGCGACACGAAGTCACGCGGTGCGAGGTCCTTGAGCGTCGGGGCATAGCGCTCCATGAAGCGCTCGCCATTGCTGTTGCGCAGGATGGCGCCCTCGCCGCGGCAGCCTTCGGTCAGCAGCACGCCCGCGCCGGCCACGCCGGTCGGGTGAAACTGCCAGAACTCCATGTCCTGCAGCGGGATGCCGGCGCGCGCTGCCATGCCCAGGCCGTCACCCGTGTTGATGAAGGCGTTGGTGGAGGCGGCGAAGATGCGGCCGGCGCCACCCGTGGCGAGCAGCACGGTCTTGGCTTCGAGGATGTGGATGTCACCCGTTTCCATCTCGAGCGCCGTCACGCCGCAGACGTCGCCGTCGGCATTGCGGATCAGGTCGAGGGCCATCCACTCGACGAAGAAGTTGGTGCGCGACTTGACGTTCTGCTGGTACAGCGTGTGCAGCATCGCGTGGCCGGTGCGGTCGGCGGCGGCGCATGCGCGCTGGACGGGCTTCTCGCCGTAGTTGGCCGTGTGGCCGCCGAACGGACGCTGGTAGATGGTGCCGTCCGGGTTGCGGTCGAAGGGCATGCCGAAGTGCTCGAGCTCGTACACGACCTTCGGGGCTTCACGGCACATGAACTCGATCGCGTCCTGGTCGCCGAGCCAGTCGGAGCCCTTGACGGTGTCGAAGAAGTGGTAGTGCCAGTTGTCTTCGGACATGTTGCCGAGCGAGGCGCCGATGCCGCCCTGGGCCGCGACGGTGTGCGAGCGCGTCGGGAAGACCTTGGACAGCACGGCCACGTTCAGGCCGGCCTGCGCGAGTTGCAGCGAGGCGCGCATGCCGGAGCCGCCGGCCCCGACGATGACGACGTCGAACTTGCGCTTGGTCACAGAATTGGTTGCGCTCACGTTTACAGTCTCCACAGCACTTGAACGGCCCAGCCGCCACATCCGACCAGCCACACGATCGTGGCCACTTGCAACACCAGCTTCACGCCCACCGGCTTCACGTAGTCCATCAGGACGTCGCGGAAGCCCACCCAGGCGTGGTACAGCAGCGCGATGACCGTCACGAAGGTGAGCAGCTTCATCCACTGGGCCGAGAAGATGCCCTGCCACTTGGCATAGCCCATCTCGGCACCGAAGAGCACCTGCACCAGCAGCGCGATCGTGAAGAGGGCCATCAGGACGGCAGTGGCGCGCTGGGCGAGCCAGTCACGCAGGCCATAGTGCGCGCCGACGACGACGCGCTTGGAACCGTAGTTCGGGGTTGTCATGTTCCTGTGATTCCGGTCAGGGTCAGATGAAGAGCTTGATGCCGAGCGCGAGCGTCAGGGCGAGGCTGAGGCCGAGCGTGACGAAGGCGGATGAGCGGCCGAATTCCTTGCTCACCGAGTGCGTGGCATCCATCCAGAGGTGGCGCACGCCGGCGATGAAGTGATGCAGGTACGACCAGATGAGGGCGAGCACCACGAGCTTGAAGAACCAGCCGGGCACGAAACCGAGGCCGCCCACGAAGACGTCGGCGAGGAACTGGTAGGTGATGTCGGACTCGAGGCTCTTGTCGAGCAGCCAGATGATGAACGGCAGCAGCGCCAGCATGATCACGCCGCTGACGCGGTGCAGGATCGAGACCCAGGCGGCCGGCGGCAGCCGGTACTGGGTGGCGTCGATGAGGCGCATGGGGCCCGGCCGCTGTTTGATGGTGTCTGACATAAAACCTCGTTACTCTGACAAAGATGCTGAAGAGAAGGCCCGACCCGACGCGGCGCAAGAATCGCCGATGGCCACAGTAAACCTCGGGATTTTATTGCAATGCAGCGGACTGCGCCCTTGCTTTTCGATAAGCGGCTCGGCTGCCACGCTCAGCTGAGTTCATTGCGGTAGTAGTGCGCCTCGGTGTTGTAGAGCCCGCGACGCAGCTCCACAGGCTGGTCGTCATAGGTGAGCGACAGCCGCTCGACGCTCAGGAGCGGGGTCCCCGGCTTGACCTGGAGCAGCTCGGCGGCGATGGAATCGGCGGCCACGGCCCGCAACTGCTCTTCGGCGCGAATCATGCGCACGCCGAACTCGGATTCGAACAGCCCGTACATCGGGCCGCGGTACTCGGCCACGCGCTCGGCGGTGAGGCCCTTGAAGAGCACGCCCGGCAGCCAGATGTCATCCAGCACCACCGGCACGTCGCGGAACAGCATGACGCGTCGCAACTGAATGGCGGTATCGCCGGACTTCAAGCCCAGCGCGCGGCCGACGTCGGCCGGCGCCCGCAGCCGGCGGCAGTCGATCACGCGGCGTGTCACGTTGCCCGTCTCGCCGTCGTCGGCCTTGAGGCGGAGGAATCTGAACTGGATCTTCTGCTCGGAGTGCGTCGCGACGAAGGTGCCCTTGCCCTGGCGGCGCACGAGCAGGTTTTCATCGGCCATCGCGTCGATGGCCTTGCGCACCGTGCCCTGGCTCACCTTGTAGCGTGCCGCGAGCTCGACCTCGCTCGGAATCAGCTCGCCCGGCCGCCATTCACCGCTGCGCAGGCTGCGCGTGATCAGCGTCTTGATCTGCTGGTACAGCGGGCTGAAGGCCGGCCCGTCCGACGTCGCATCGGCAGGCAGGGGCGTGAAGGACGAGACCATGTCCACGATTGCAGCACAAGCCCCTGCTGGCGTCCATGAATCACCCTCAAATGTCTTATATAAGACATAAGAGCGTTGACGACCCCTGGGTTGCCCCCTAGACTCGCCTACACTTCCGGATTGGCCCGGTTGCCGAGGCTGCCTGTCCGGACCGCTCCGGCCCGCCCTGCGCCACCGACGAATTCCATCACTTCCTGCGGAGTCCCTCCATGAGCAAGAAACCCGTTCGCGTTGCTGTCACCGGTGCTGCCGGCCAGATCGGCTATGCCATCCTGTTCCGTATCGCCTCCGGCGAGATGCTGGGCAAGGACCAGCCGGTGATCCTGCAACTGCTGGAGATCCCTGACGAGAAGGCCCAGAACGCGCTGAAGGGCGTGATCATGGAGCTCGAGGACTGCGCATTCCCGCTGCTCGCCGGCATCGAAGCCCACAGCGACGCCAAGGCCGCCTTCAAGGACACCGACTACGCCATCCTCGTGGGCGCCCGCCCCCGCGGCCCGGGCATGGAGCGCAAGGACCTGCTGAGCGCCAATGCCCAGATCTTCACCGTGCAGGGCAAGGCCCTGAACGAAGTCGCCTCGCGCAACGTCAAGGTGCTGGTCGTCGGCAACCCGGCCAACACCAATGCCTACATCGCCATGAAGAGCGCGCCGAGCCTGCCGCGCGAGAACTTCACCGCCATGCTGCGCCTGGACCACAACCGCGCTGCCTCGCAGATCGCTGCCAAGACCGGCAAGCCGGTCGCCGGCATCGAGAAGCTGGCCGTCTGGGGCAACCACTCGCCCACGATGTACGCCGACTACCGCTTCGCCACGATCGACGGCAAGTCGGTCAAGGAAGCCATCAACGACGACGTCTGGAACCGTGACACCTTCCTGCCGACCGTCGGCAAGCGCGGCGCAGCAATCATCGCCGCCCGTGGCGTGAGCTCGGCCGCTTCGGCCGCCAACGCCGCGATCGACCACATGCGCGACTGGGCCCTGGGCACCAATGGCAAGTGGGTCACGATGGGCGTTCCGTCCAACGGCGAGTACGGCATTCCGAAGGACGTCATCTTCGGCTTCCCGGTCACCACCGAGAATGGCAAGTACAAGATCGTCGAAGGCCTGGCCATCGACGCCTTCAGCCAGGAGCGCATCGACCTGACGCTGAAGGAACTCACTGAAGAGCAGGACGGCGTCAAGCACCTGCTCTGAGCGGGCCCGCCCTGCTGCGGCTTCGGCCGCACCCCCGAAGGCCAGCTCACCCGCTGGCCTTTTTTCATTGCCTGAAGGACCCTGCGCCATGAACGCTGCCGCACTCCATCCCCGCGACGCCCTGTTCGAGGCCTCCGAGCGAGCGCCGACGCTGCCCGTCTGCGATCACTACTCGGGCGTGCCCGAGCGCATGCGCAAGAGCCTGGACCTCCAGGCGGAGCGCGGGCCGGTGTTCGACGTCACGCTCGACTGCGAGGACGGCGCACCGGTGGGCGGCGAACTGGAACACGCGGCGCTGGTCGGCGAACTGGTGATGTCGGCGGCGAATCGTAACGGGCGCGTGGGCGCACGGGTCCACCCCGTCGACCACCCGGCATTCGAGCGGGAGCTGGACGTGCTGGTGAAGGCAGCCGGGGCCCGGCTCGCCTACCTGATGGTTCCGAAGGTCGCCGACCTCGGCCAGGCGAAGCGCGCCATCGCCGCCGTCGACGATGCCTGCAGCCGGCACGGGGTGACGCGCGCCCTGCCGGTCCACGCCCTGATCGAGACGCACGGCGGCCTGCGTGACGTGTTCGCCATCGCCGCCCTGCCCCGCATCGAATCGCTCTCGTTCGGCCTGATGGACTTCGTGTCCGCCCACCGGGGCGCCATCCCGCAGGCCGGCATGAGCGCCGGCGGACAGTTCGAGCACCCGCTCGTGCTGCGCGCCAAGCTCGAGATCTCGGCCGCCTGCCACGCGGCCGGCAAGGTCCCGTCGCATTGCGTGGTCACTGAATTTCGCCGCCGCAGCCTGCTCCAGGAAGCCGCCACGCGCGCCTGCCGGCAGCTCGGCTACCTGCGCATGTGGAGCATCCACCCGGACCAGATCACCCCGATCATCGAGGCCTTCGCCCCCACGGCGGCCGAGACCGACCTCGCCACCGAAATCCTGATGGCAGCACAGGCCGCGGGATGGGCGCCCATCAGCCACCGCGACACGCTGCACGATCGGGCGAGCTACCGCTACTTCTGGGACGTTCTCGCGCGCGCCCATCGCACGGGGCAGCCGCTGCCCGCCGAAGTCCGCGAAGCCTTCTTCGGCGACGACCGCGCCTGACCAGGTGTCTCGTGGAGGTCACAGGCGTCAAGCAAATGTTTCCGCGCTCGGCGCGGCTTGAGGCTCGCCGCTAGCACACCCTTCCCGAGCGCTGCCGGCTCGCGGCGGCTGCCGATCGTGACTTCGCGCACACCCCCGCCGGCCCCGCGCCGGCGGTCACCTGCAGCGGATGCGCCGCGCCGACTTTCCAAGCCTTGCACGCCGGCGCAAAATCCCTGCACTTTGTTGCAAAACGGGATCGACCCTCATCCACCGCACGGGGTCGGCGGCTCACAATCCGATCCGTTTTCACCATTTCTCCCGGAGTTCCCGATGATCCGTATCGCCGCCCTTGCCGCTGCCCTTGCCTTCTCCAGCGCCTCCGTCCTGGCCCAGCAGGCTGCTGCGCCGGCTGCCGCAAAGCCGGCGGCCCAGAAGAAGGCCGCCCCGGCCAAGAAGAAGGCCGCCGCCCCGGCCGCCAAGCAGCTCCCCGAAGCTGATGCCACGCAGATGGCCGCCGCCGAGCGCACCCACCTCGGCAGCTACGAATGCGACTTCAAGCAGACGATCGAAGTGGCCAAGAACACGAAGACCCCCGGCTACGTCGATGTCGGCTTCAAGTCCAAGACGTACACGATGAAGCCCGTGCTGTCCGACACCGGCGCCCTCCGCCTGGAAGACGTCACCGGCCGCACCCTGCTGATCCAGATCGCCAACAAGTCCATGCTGATGGACGTGAAGGCCGGCCAGCGTCTGGTCGATGACTGCGTGCACGAGAACCAACGCGCATCGTCCGTCGCCGTCAAGGCCGCCCAGCAGTAAGTCGACCTGCCGGGGCGGCGCGGCGGGTCCGCGCACCCTGGCCGGGGCCGGGCCTTCCTCGGCTCCGCCCAAGGGCCCGCTCGTCGTTCTGACGCTCCGGGCCCGCTCCGGCTTTGGCCGAGCATGCGTTGCCTCCTCGATCGTCCACGCGCGCGACGCGCTTGTCCGAACGGACTGCTCAGCGGGTTTGTTGCGGACTCATTCGGTACGTATAATTCATACATACTGAATTGTTCGGAGCCTGCATGGAAGCCACCGTCGCCGAGCGCGGCCAGATCACACTGCCCAAGGCGGTGCGCGATGCGCTCGGGCTCACCAAGGGGACGACCCTCAAGGTCGAACTCGACGGCGGCCGCATCATCCTGCGCAAGGACGTCAGCAAGGCGCTGCGCGAAGCGCGCGGCAAGTTCAAGCTGGTCGATGGCTACACCTCCACCGACGACGCCATGCGCGCGGTGCGCGGTCGCGCGCCGAACGACCCGCTCGACCCATGATCGCCGTCGACTCCTCCGTGCTGTTCGACGTGCTCATCGGCGACCCGCAGTACGCAACCGCCTCCGAAACCTGCATCGGTGACGCACTCGCCCGCGACGACGTGGTCGTCTGCGAAGCCGTTGTCGCCGAGGTGCAGTCCATGCTGGACACGTCCGTGAGCCTGATGGACACGCTCAGCCAGCTCGGTATCCGCTACGACCCGGTCGGCGAAGCCGCGGCGATGCGGGCTGGCCACATGAACAAGCGCTTTCGCGCCCGCGGCGGCAAGCGCGATCGCGTGGTCGCCGACTTCCTGGTCGGTGCGCACGCCATGCTGCAGTGCGACGCCCTGATCACCCGCGACGCCGGCTTCTTCCGTGATTTCTTCAAGGGCCTCAAGGTCATCCAGCCCACTGCCCCATGAGGGCGGATGGGTACCACTCCGAGCTTTCCCCCGCTTTTCCAGTCGAAAGAGAACGCACCATGCTTCAAGCCTATCGCCAACACGTTGCCGACCGCGCCGCGCTCGGCATCCCGCCGCTGCCGCTGTCCGCGCAGCAGACCAGCGAACTCATCGAGCTGCTGAAGGCACCGCCCGCAGGCGAAGGCGCCGCACTGGTTGAACTCCTCACCCACCGCGTTCCGGCCGGCGTGGACGACGCTGCCAAGGTGAAGGCCTCGTACCTGGCTGCCGTGGCCCACGGCACCGAGACCTGCGCGCTGATCTCGCGCGAGCGCGCCACTGAACTGCTCGGCACGATGCTGGGCGGCTACAACATCAGCCCGCTGATCGACCTGCTCGACGATGCCACCGTGGCGGCCACGGCCGCTGCCGCGCTGAAGAACACGCTGCTGATGTTCGACCAGTTCCACGACGTCAAGGAAAAGGCCGACAAGGGCAACGTCCACGCCAAGGCCGTGCTGCAGAGCTGGGCCGACGCCGAGTGGTTCACGGGCCGTCCGGAAGTGCCCGCGAGCATTACCGTCAGCATCTTCAAGGTGACGGGCGAGACCAACACCGATGACCTGTCGCCCGCCCCTGACGCCTGGAGCCGCCCGGACATCCCGCTGCACGCGCTGGCCATGCTCAAGAACAAGCGTGACGGCATCACCCCCGAGGAAGACGGCAAGCGCGGCCCGGTGAAGTTCATCGAGGAGTTGCGCGCCAAGGGCCACCTCGTCGCATACGTCGGTGACGTGGTTGGCACGGGTTCGAGCCGCAAGTCGGCCACCAACTCGGTGCTGTGGTTCACGGGCGAAGACATTCCCTTCGTGCCGAACAAGCGCTTCGGCGGCGTGTGCCTGGGCAACAAGATCGCCCCGATCTTCTACAACACGATGGAAGACGCCGGCGCCCTGCCGATCGAGCTCGACGTGGCCCAGATGAACATGGGTGACGTGGTGGAACTGCGCCCGTACGAAGGCAAGGCGCTCAAGGACGGCAAGGTCATCGCCGAGTTCAAGGTCAAGAGCGACGTGCTGTTCGACGAAGTGCGCGCCGGTGGCCGCATTCCCCTCATCATCGGCCGCGGCCTGACCGCCAAGGCGCGCGAGGCGCTGGGCCTCCCGCCCTCCACCCTCTTCCGCCTGCCGCAAAGCCCGGTCGACACGAAGAAGGGCTTCTCGCTCGCGCAGAAGATGGTCGGCCGCGCCTGCGGCCTGCCCGAAGGCCAGGGCGTGCGCCCGGGCACCTACTGCGAGCCCCGCATGACGTCCGTCGGTTCGCAGGACACCACCGGCCCGATGACCCGCGACGAGCTGAAGGACCTGGCCTGCCTCGGTTTCAGCGCCGACCTGGTGATGCAGAGCTTCTGCCACACCGCCGCCTACCCGAAGCCGGTCGACGTGAAGATGCACCACGAGCTGCCGGACTTCATCAGCACGCGCGGCGGCATCGCCCTGCGCCCGGGCGACGGCGTGATCCACAGCTGGCTGAACCGCTTCCTGCTGCCTGACACCGTCGGCACGGGCGGCGACAGCCACACCCGCTTCCCGATCGGCATCAGCTTCCCGGCCGGCTCGGGCCTCGTGGCCTTCGCCGCCGCCACCGGCGTGATGCCGCTGGACATGCCCGAGAGCGTGCTCGTGCGCTTCAAGGGCAAGATGCAGCCGGGCGTCACCCTGCGTGACCTCGTGAACGCCATCCCGCTGTACGCCATCAAGCAGGGCCTGCTGACGGTCGAGAAGAAGGGCAAGAAGAACATCTTCTCCGGCCGCATCCTCGAGATCGAGGGCCTGCCTGACCTGAAGGTGGAACAGGCCTTCGAACTGAGCGACGCTTCGGCCGAACGTTCGGCAGCGGGTTGCACGGTGCACCTGAACAAGGAACCGATCATCGAGTACATCAACAGCAACATCACGCTGATGAAGTGGATGATCTCCGAGGGCTATGCCGACGCGCGCACCCTGCAGCGCCGCATCGCCGCCCAGGAAGCCTGGCTTGCCAACCCGCAGCTGCTGAAGGGCGATGCGGATGCCGAGTACGCCGCCGTCATCGAGATCGACCTGGCCGACGTGCATGAGCCGATCGTGGCCTGCCCGAACGACCCGGACGACGTGAAGACACTGGCTGAAGTGGCTGGCGCCAAGATCGACGAAGTGTTCATCGGTTCCTGCATGACCAACATCGGTCACTTCCGCGCGGCTTCCAAGCTGCTCGAAGGCAAGCGCGACATCCCGGTGAAGCTGTGGGTGGCCCCGCCGACCAAGATGGATGCCAAGAAGCTGAGCGACGAAGGGCACTACAACGTGCTCGGCGGCGCCGGTGCCCGCATGGAAATGCCGGGCTGCAGCCTGTGCATGGGCAACCAGGCCCAGGTGAAGGAAGGCGCGACGGTGTTCTCCACCAGCACCCGCAACTTCCCGAACCGCCTCGGCAAGAACAGCAACGTCTACCTCGGCTCGGCCGAACTGGCGTCCATCTGCTCCAAGCTCGGTCGCATCCCGACGAAGGAAGAGTACCTGGCCGACATGGGGGTGCTGACCGCAGCCAGCGACAAGGTCTACCAGTACCTGAACTTCGACAAGATCGAGGAGTTCACCGACGCGGCACGGAAGGTCACGGCCTGAGCGTCAGCCGGCAAGGCTGAACCGTGACGAGGGCCCGCGCAAGCGGGCCCTTTTTCATTGCGGGCGCTGCGAAGCGATCCGCAGCAACCCGGGCCGCACGCATGCCCCGGCGGCCCGCGACGCGGCAGCCCGTTGAAAGTGCGACGCATGGCCCCTGCGCGTTTTCGCGGTGCATCTCGCGCGGCATCGTAATTCCGGGGATACGGAGGACCGCGCTCACTGGCCTGCCCTTGCGTCCTCGGCCATATTTCCACTATCATGGAATTATGGAAGACAAAGACGTGATCCGCTCGCTCGCCGCCCTGGCCCAACCGGTGCGGCTGCAGGTGTTCCGAGCGCTCGTCGTGGCCGGCGCGGACGGCCTGACGCCCGGCATGCTGCAGGAGCGTCTCGGCACACCGGCGGCCACGCTGTCGTTCCACCTCAAGGAGCTGACCCAGGCGGGCCTCCTCACCCAGGAGCGGGCGAGCCGCCGGCTCATCTACCGTGCCGCCTACGCCCACATGGCCGATCTCGTGACGTACCTCACCCAGAACTGCTGCGAAGGCGCCGCCTGCGCGGTCGAGGCCGACTCAGCCGCCTGCAAGTGCTGATCCCCGTTGAAGGAACTCCCATGAAACGATTCCATGTCCACGCCCACGTCGAAGACCTGGCCGCGAGCGTCGCCTTCTACTCGAAGCTCTTCGGGCTGCCGCCCACCCGCCTCGAGGGCGACTACGCCAAGTGGATGATCGAGGATCCCCGGATCAACTTCGCCATCTCCACGCGGGGCGGGACACCGGGGGTGGACCACCTCGGCATCCAGACCGACTCCCCGGAGGAACTGGCCGCCATGGCGTCCGCAGCGCAATCATGCGGCCTTGGCACGCACGACACGGGGGAAACCACCTGCTGCTACGCCCGCAGCGACAAGCACTGGCTGGTCGACCCGCAGGGCATCGCCTGGGAGCACTTCCACACCATGGACACGATCGAGGTGTTCAGCGAGGCAGCGGCCGCCCCGAAGGCCGCCGGCGCCTGCTGCATTCCCGCGGTCGAGGGTCACGGGAGCAAGCAGGCTGCGGCTGCCTGCTGCTGAGGCCCGCCCGCGCGTCCCCCGGTTCGATCTGGGGTGAGTGCAGGTGCACGAGCCGGGCGACGTGACGAGCAAGCCCTGCAAGACCGTCACCCCCGAGTGCACCGGCCCTGCGGGCTGCCGTCTCGCATGCGCAGCTTGGCAGACCTGCGCATCGAATCCTTGTCCGTCGCTGCGCGGCAAAGCGCGCTGCAATCGATCCACGCTGACCGTCCCTTCGCCCCTGTCCCATGACCGCTTCCGCTTCACACCAGGCCGGCGCCGCTTCGGCCCCGGCCATCGGCTTCTTCGAGCGCTACCTCACCGTATGGGTCGCCCTGTGCATCGTGGCCGGCATCGGGCTCGGCCAGTTGTGGCCCGGTGCATTCCGCCAGATCGCGGCCATGGAGGTCGCCCAGGTCAACCTGCCGGTCGGCGTGCTGATCTGGGTGATGATCATCCCGATGCTGCTCAAGATCGACTTCGCCGCGCTCGGACAGGTGAAGGCCCACGCCCGCGGCATCGGCGTCACCTTGTTCATCAACTGGGCGGTCAAGCCCTTCTCGATGGCCCTGCTCGGCTGGATCTTCGTTCGCCAGGTCTTCGCGCCCTGGCTGCCGCAGGACCAGCTCGACAGCTACATCGCCGGCCTGATCCTGCTGGCGGCGGCGCCGTGCACGGCGATGGTGTTCGTCTGGAGCCAGCTCTGCAAGGGCGATCCGTACTTCACGCTGTCGCAGGTGGCCCTGAACGACGCGATCATGGTGGTCGCGTTCGCCCCTATCGTGGCCTTGCTGCTCGGTCTGTCCTCCATCACGGTTCCGTGGGACACGCTGCTCACCTCGGTCGTGCTCTACATCGTGGTGCCGGTGGTGCTGTCCCAGTTCTGGCGTCGGCACCTGCTCCGGGGCGGCACGGCGCGCTTCCAGGCAGCGCTCGCCCGCATCGGCCCGTTCTCCATCGCCGCCCTGCTGCTCACGCTCGTGCTGCTGTTCGCCTTCCAGGGCGAGCGCATCCTCGACCAGCCGCTCGTCATCGCCATGCTCGCCGTCCCCATCCTGATCCAGGTGGTGCTCAACTCGGGTCTGGCGTACTGGTTGAACCGCCGCCTGGGCGTGCACCATTGCGTCGCCGGGCCGTCCGCCCTCATCGGCGCCAGCAACTTCTTCGAACTGGCCGTGGCCACGGCGATCAGCCTGTTCGGATTCCAGTCCGGCGCGGCCTTGGCCACGGTGGTGGGCGTGCTCATCGAAGTGCCGGTGATGCTGGCCGTCGTCGCGATCGTGAACCGCTCGCAGGCCTGGTACGAACGGCCGCTGCGTGCCCCATCCCACTGAAAACGGAAACTCCTCCCATGACCGCTTCCCCGTCGTCCGCCATCACCATCTTCCACAACCCCGCTTGCGGCACCTCGCGCAACACGCTTGCGCTCATTCGCCACGCCGGAATCGAACCCGAGGTCGTCGAGTACCTCAAGCAGCCGCTGTCCCGTGACACCTTGCGCAGCGTCATCGAACGCATGGGCGTCCCGGTGCGCGCGGTGCTGCGCGAGAAGGGCACGCCCTATGCCGAACTGAACCTCGGCGCCACTCACTGGAGCGATGACCAGTTGCTGGACTTCATGGTGCAGCACCCCATCCTGATCAACCGCCCGATCGTCATCACGCCCTTGGGCGCGGCGCTGTGCCGGCCCTCCGAGGCCGTGCTGCCATTGCTGCCGGTGGGGCCACTGCCGCCCTTCACCAAGGAAGATGGCGAGCAGGTGGTGGACTCGGGTGAGCGCCGTGGCTGAAGCGACGCTCGACCTGCCCGTGCAGGCAGCGTGCTTCGCGGTGCCCGACCCCGCTCGACTGCGAACCGCTTCACCGACGACCCACCCACCCCGCATCCTGATGCTCTATGGCTCCCTGCGAGAACGTTCGTACAGCCGCCTGCTGACCGAAGAGGCGGCCCGCTTGCTGCAGGCCATGGGCGCGGAGGTCAAGGTGTTCGACCCCACGGGCCTGCCCTTGCCCGACGGCGCGCCCGACTCGCATCCGAAGGTGGTGGAGCTGCGGTCGCTCGCCCTCTGGGCCGAAGGCATGGTCTGGACCTCGCCGGAGCGGCATGGCGCGATGACGGGCATCATGAAAGCCCAGATCGACTGGATTCCGCTCGCGGCCGGTGCGGTGCGGCCCACGCAGGGCAAGACGCTGGCGGTGATGGAGGTCTCCGGAGGCTCGCAGTCGTTCAATGCCGTCAACCAGATGCGCATCCTCGGGCGCTGGATGCGCATGATCACCATCCCCAACCAGTCGTCCGTGGCCAAGGCCTTCAACGAGTTCTCCGAGGACGGCCGCATGAAGCCCTCGCCGTACCTCGACCGCGTGGTGGACGTGATGGAGGAACTCGTCAAGTTCACGCTGCTCACGCGCGACGTCAGCGGCTATCTGGTCGACCGCTACAGCGAGCGCGCGGAATCGGCCGCCGCGCTGTCGAAGCGGGTGAACCAACCGGCGCTCTGACGCATGGGCCGCAGCCGCACCGGCACGGTCCTCGCCCTGGGCTCAGCCCAGACGCTCGCCTGGGCGTCCACCTACTACCTCCCCGCCCTGCTCGCCGAGCCGATGGCCAGGGAACTGGGCGTCTCGGTACCGACGGTGTTCGCCGCCTTCTCGGGCGCTCTCGTTGTCTCGGCCGCGGTCGGGCCAGCCGCAGGCCGTGCGGTGGACCGTCTTGGTGGCCGCCCGGTGCTGGCAGCCACCAGCGCGGTCTTCGCGATGGGCCTGGCCCTTCTCAGCGCGGTCAGCGGCCCGGTCGGCCTTTTCGCCGCGTGGGTGGTGATCGGCCTCGGCATGGGATGCGGACTCTATGACGCAGCGTTCGCCGCGCTGGTGCGATTGGACGGCCGAGAGGCGCGTGGCGCCATCACCGGCATCACCCTGATCGCAGGCTTCGCCAGCACCGTCGGCTGGCCGCTCACGGGCGCACTCGAGGCCGAGTTCGGTTGGCGGGGCGCCTGCTTCGGTTGGGCCCTCCTCCACCTTCTGGTCGGTTTGCCCCTCAACCTGCGCCTGCCCCCCGCAGCGCGGCAAGGCCCTGCCGATCCGGGCCATCCGGCCGCCGGCAATGCATCCGCGGCCGTTCCGCTCCGCCCCGCACTCTGCCTGGCCACGGTCTTTGCCGTCACCTGGTTCATCAGCACGGCGATGGCCGCCCACCTCCCTCGCCTGCTGATGGCGGGCGGTGCCACCTTCGCCACCGCCGTGGCCATCGGCTCCCTGGTCGGCCCCGCCCAGGTGGCGGGCCGCCTGCTGGAGTTCAGCCTGCTGCGACGCGTTCATCCGCTGCTCTCGGCCCGCATCGCGGCCGTCATGCATCCCGCCGGTGCCCTGGTGCTCGGACTGGTCGGGGCCCCGGGGGCCGCGGCATTCGCCCTGCTGCACGGCGCGGGCAACGGCATCCTCACCATTGCCAAGGGCACCCTGCCCCTGGTGCTGTTCGGCCCGCACGGCTACGGCCAGCGGCAGGGGATGCTGATGGTGCAGGCCCGCCTCGCGCAGGCACTCGCACCGTGGCTCTTCGGGCTCGCCTTCGACCGCTGGGGGCCGGGTGCCCTGTGGCTCTCGGCCGGACTCGGCCTGGTCGGGCTGGCCGCCTTGCTGCTCGTCTCCGTCGACCGAACCGAGCCAGCCGGCAGGTGACGGCCCGAGGGCCGTCGCGGGTCAGTGGTCCGGCGCGATCTCGGTGGCGTAGTCGACCAGCGCGCCGAGGATGTCCTGGGCCCGCTCGTCGGCATCCGCCTCCAGTTCGTCCACCCGTTCGAAGAAGGCCGTCAGGGTAAGCGCGCCCCCTGCCCCTTCGTGCAGGCGGTGCACGCGGTGCTCGAGCCACTGAGCCTGTTCCGCCTCGGACAGCGTGTGGGGAAAGTTGCGGGCCCGGAAGCGAAAGAAGAGTTCGTCCAGCCGCGAGTCCGCGAACGCCGGCCGCTTGTCGGCCATCTGCGCCGGTGACAGCGTGCGCAGGCGCTGCAGGGCACGGCGATCCTCGTTGCCGATGAAGCCGCCATAGAGGTCCTCGTCGACGTCGGCCGCTTCCGTTCGCTGGGGCCGCTCGAACACCAGCGGCCACATGCCGGCCAGCTTGTGTCCTTCGCGTGCGGCCGTCTCCGCATGCCGCAGGGCCTGCTCGCGTTGCAGTCCCCAGCGGATGGCCACCTCGTCACTCACGGTCTTGAGGTTGCCGACGACGATGGGCGACTTGTTGAGGTGAATCGTCTTGATCGGCAGGCGCGTCATGCCCTCGGGCAACTCGTCGGCGCGGGTGAACATGCGCAGGCGCAGGGTCTCGACGTCCAGGCCGGGCAGCTCCGCTGGGTCCGAGGCCAGGTCCCAGACGATCACCTCGTTCTTGTTCATCGGGTGCGGCGCAAGGGGCCAGACCAGGGCCATGCCGCCGCGCTCGACGCCATACATGGCGGAGATGTGCAGGAAGGGCCGGCCCACGCCCATCTCACGGATGACTTCGTCCTTCTTGCGCAGCTTGAGGCAGAAGTCCCAGAGCCGCGGCTGCCGTGACTTGATGAGTCGTGCCAGCGCGATGGTGGCGCGCACGTCGGACAGCGCATCGTGGGCCGCTTCGTGAGCCAGGCCGTTGGCCCGGGTAAGGTGCTCCAGCTTGAAGGAAGGCCGGCCGTCCTCGTGGCGCGGCCACTCGATGCCGTCGGGTCGCAACGCATAGGTGGCGCGAACGACGTCGAGGATGTCCCAGCGGCCGCACTGGTTCTGCCACTCGCGTCCGTAGGGATCGATCAGGTTGCGCCAGAAGAGGTGCCGCGTGACCTCGTCGTCGAATCGGATCGAGTTGTAGCCGACGCCGATCGTGCCCGGCTTGGCCAGTTCGGCCTCGATGAGCTCGGCGAAGCGATGCTCGGGCACTCCTTCGGCAAGGCACGTCTGGGGCAGGATGCCGGTGAGCAGGCAGGACTCGGGATCCGGCAGGTAGTCGGGCGCGGGCTGGCAGTACGCCATCACCGGTTCCCCGATCTCGTTCAGGTCGAGGTCTGTGCGCACGCCGGCGAACTGGGCAGGCCGGTCGCGCCGGGGCACCCGGCCGAAGGTCTCGTAGTCATGCCAGAAGAACGTGGTGTCGCTCATCGTGACAGCACGCTCAGCAGCCAGCGATTGAGATCGGCCACTTCTTCCATGCAGACGGAGTGAGGCATCGGATAGGTGTGCCACTCCACCGGGTGGCCCAGTGCCACCAGGGCATCACGTGAAGCCGTGGCACGGGCGAGCGGAATGACCGGGTCGTCGGTGCCGTGCGCCAGGAAGATGGGAACGTCGGCATTGGCCGTGTGGCGCTCAGCGGCGGTCAGCGCGGCCAGCGGCAGGTAGCCCGACAGGCCCACGAGGCCGGCGAGCCGCTCGGGATGGCGAAGTCCGGTCATGAGGGTCAGTGCGCAACCTTGCGAGAAACCGGCGAGCACGATGCGCTGCGCGGGAATGCCGCGCTCGCGCTCGCGTGCGATGAGCGTGTCGATCGCGCTGCGCGACTGGCGCAGGCCGGCCTCGTCTTCGCGACGCGAGAGGTCGGTGCCCAGGATGTCGTACCAGGCACGCATCACGTAACCGCCGTTGATGGTGACCGGGATCTGCGGCGCGTTCGGGAACAGGTAGCGCACCGGGCCGATTGACTGCAGCTGCAACGCATCGACGAAGGACTCGAAGTCGCTGCCATCGGCGCCCAGGCCATGCAGGACGATGATCGAGGCAACCGGATCGGGGCCGGTTTCGTGTTCAATGACTTCGAGGGACGACATGGGCGTGGCAGGTTGGGGTGAATCGCCACAATTTACCTGAAAGGCCGCCGGCCTTCCCTGCGACATGGGCCCCGGATGGGCCCGCGTTTCGGGACCGACGGACGCGCGAAGCCTGCGCGGCCAATGAGGTTCGGCGCGTCACTCCGGTGCGGCAGGCCGCCAAGGGGACCCCCGGCCCCGCCCGCAGGCATGCCGCCGCGCGTCACAGCCCCGGCGGCGAGGGCAGCCGGACCTCCCGGCCAAGCTGCCCCGACCCGAGGCGCGACGATCAGCCGGCCACGGGCTCGAGCCTGAAGCGCCCGATCACCTGGGCCAGGTTGGCCGCCTGCTCGCGAAGACTGTCGGCAGCGGCTGCCGACTGCTCGACCAGCGCGGCATTCTGCTGGGTCATGTGGTCGAGCTGCGCCACCGCGCCGTCCACCTGCCCGATGCCTTGGCTCTGTTCGCTCGAGGCCGCACCGATCTCATTGACGATGTCGCAGACGCGGCGTACCGAGCCCACGATCTCCGTCATCGTCCGGCCGGCGTCCGACACGAGCTTCGAGCCGCCCTCGACCTTGTCGACCGAGGCCCCGATCAACGCCTTGATCTCGCGTGCTGCCTGGGCGGAGCGACCGGCAAGGGCACGTACTTCGCTGGCGACGACCGCAAAGCCGCGGCCCTGCTCGCCGGCCCGCGCGGCTTCCACCGCGGCGTTCAATGCCAGGATGTTGGTCTGGAAGGCGATGCCGTCGATGACGGCAATGATGTCCGAGATCTTCTTCGAGCTCGCATTGATGTCGTCCATGGTCGCCACCACCTGCGACACCACCGCCCCGCCGCGCTGCGCCACCTGCGCTGCAACGTCGGCGAGCTCACCCGCCTGGCGAGCCGCGTCCGCGCTGCTGCGAACGGCGCCCGTCAGTTCGCTGACCGCCGCTGCCGTCTGTTGCAGGTTCGATGCCGCTTGCTCCGTGCGGTTGCTGAGGTCGAGGGTGCCGTTGGCGATCTCGGTGGATGCGGTCGAGATGCTGTCGGTGGAGCGGCGAACCTGTCCGACCAGCTCGCGCAACTGGCGCTGCATGGCCGACAAGGCCTCGAGCATGCGGCCGAGCTCGTCCTGGCGCGGCGCCGGAAGCGGCGTGCTCAGGTCGCCTTCGGCGATGTGGCGCATCGCCGATTCCACACCGGCCAAGGGCGACAGCAACGATCGGATCGTCCATGCGGCCGTGACCACCAGCACCACCAGGCATGCCACGCCACCCAGCAACCCGCCCTGCAGCATCCGCTCGCTCTGGACCTTGGCCTCGGCATAGGCCTCGCCGGCCGCCGACTGCGTGAGCGGGATCAGCGACTGCAAGGGCTTGACCGCGGCCTTGTGCATCACCGGCCAGTCCTCCTCGAGTACCGCGGTCAGCGCGGCGTTGTCCTTGCGGACATAGCCGCCCTCCAGCTTGGCGAGCGTCTCGTCGATCACGCCCCACCGATCACGCAGCTGGACGAAGGCGGCCTGTCCCTCGCCGGACACGAACAGCGTCTCGGCGGAAGGCACGAGCGCCTGCCAGACACCGCCGAGCTCCTGGCGAACCTCCTTCAGGTGGTTGACCGATCCCTGCACCGGCAGTTGCTCGAGCAGCACGCCCGCGGCACGGAAGCGCACTTCGAGCAGCATGTTCTCGATGCGCTGGAGGCGCACCAAGGTCTGGGTATCACGATCGAACAGCTGGGCCATCGTGCGCTGGTTCACGCGGTTCGAGCCGACGGCCAGCGCCCCGACCATCGCCACGCCCAGCACCGCGAGTCCGGCCAATGCCAGCAGCCGGCCCCGCATCGTCAGTTTCAAGGCCATGACCGAATCCTTTCGGGATGAAGGGAAGCGATCACTGCGTCGGCAGACCCTTGGCCGTCCACTCCGGCATGCCGCCCCGGAACCAGTGCAGCTTCGTGTAGCCGGCGCCCTTGGCCACGACGGACGCCTTGTAGCTCTTCCAGCACTCGCCGGCATTGCAGAAGAACACCAGCGGCGCCGCCTTGTCGGCCGGCAGCTTGGAAAGGTCGAACTGGTCGGCGGCCGGATCGAATTCGACGGCCTTGGCGCTCTTCTCCTTGTAAGGAACGCTGCGGGCACCCTTGATGGTCTTCTCGGCGAACTCGGCGGCCACGCGGGTGTCGATGACGGGGACACCGGCGTCCAGCATCTTCTTCACATCGTCGGCGTTCACGACCTTCACGCCGGCGAGCGTGGCGGGCGTCTCGGCGGCAAAGGCCGGGGCCATGAGGGTGGCACTCAGGAGTGCCGACAGGGCCCACTGGGCGAATTCGCGTTTTTTCATCACATTCCCTTTTGGTATCGATGGTCACGGCGCGGGGCCCGGCATGACACGGGCTCCAGCGCCTTCGAGCGCGGCGGCGAAACCGTCGGTCTCGCGTCGCACCCGGACTATCGGCAGCAAGGGATACGGATTGAGCGGATTGTTCAGTCGACCGAGAACAAAGAGGCGGACTCTTGATCCAGTCGAGTCAGTCGACCGCCCGGAAGCGACAGTTCACGCGGTCGAGGACCGCCGCGCGGCAATCCAGTCGCGGGCTTGGTTGAACTCCATGGACTTGTCGAAATAGGCCGCGGCGCCCGCCGCGAGAAATGCGTCACGCATCGCACGCCACGAGAAGTTCGACAGCACGACCACACGGGTTGCGGCATGGTCGCGCGCCACGTGGCGCAGCACGTCGATGCCACGATCGCCATGGTCAAGGTCGACATCCAGGAGCACGACGTCGGGCCGCTGGTCATCGATGGTGCGAATGGCGCTGGCACGGTCTCGCGCCGAACCCACGACCTCGAGGCCAGGCACCTCCGACAGCAGGCGCTGCATGCGTTGCTGGATGTCGGACGAATCGTCCACGATGACGATCCGCAGGGTTCTGGATGATGTCGGCATCGGTTCCTCCTGCCACCCGGGCGATTTTCCCGGGCACGCGTTCCGATCGAACTGCGCAGGATCAACGCTGCATCGCGGGAATGAGGACTTCCACCGCCGTGCCGCGTCCCGGGTCGCTCTCGACGCGACAGCTGCCGCCCACTGCACGGGTGCGTTCACGCATTCCGATCAAGCCGAACGAGCCCGGCTTGGCGGCACCTTCCGCCTCGAAACCCCGACCGTCGTCCCGGACACTGAGCAGCAGCCCGCCATCGGAGGCCGCCGCCAGACCGACTTCCACATGGCCGGCACCGGAATGCTTGGCCACGTTGTTCAGGCATTCCTGCGTCACGCGGAACAGGCAGGTGCCCACCTCCGGTGATTCGACGACGTGGCCGATGGCTTCGGGCGACGCGACGAGCCGGCAGTCGATGCCGGTGCGACGGCCGAACTGGCTGACCAGCAGGTCCAGCGCCGGCACCAGGCCCAGGTCCTCCAGCATCTGCGGACGCAGGTCGTTGATGATGCGCCGGGTGGATTCGATGGCCGACACGGCAAGCCGATCGACCTCGGCCAGCACGGACTCCACGGACTGCGCGTCCAGGTCAGGTCGCTGAAACAAGCCGCCCACATCGATTCGGATGGCCGCGAGTTTCTGCTGAAGATCGTCGTGCAGTTCGCGCGCCATGCGCTGGCGCTCGCCTTCCTGCACCGCATCCATGGCGGCCAGGAGCCGCTGCAACTCGTCGTGGGAGGCCTCCAGTTCGTCTTGCGCCTGGCGCATCGCCGTGATGTCGCGGGCCACGCTGAAGGCGCCCATCACCTGCCCGCCGCTGTCCGCCACGGGCCCCCGGGTGACGAGGAACACATGCGGGCGACCGTTGATGCGAAGCTGCTCCTCGCGTGTCTGCACCGCCCCGTTCGCCATGGTGCGGGCATCTCCAGCCAGGGCATGCCCTGCGGTCTCCGGCGCAAGCAGTTCATGCACCGGCTGACCGATCGCCTGCGCGGCCGGCCGGCCCAGCACGCCGGCGGCCGCGTCGTTCACAAGCAGGTACCGGCCATGGCGGTCGCGCACCGAGATGAGGTCGGGCGTGCCCGAGACCACCGCTTCCAGCAGGCGCCGGGAGACCGCCGCCCGGGCATAGGTTCGGCGCATCTCCTCGCTCAGCAGGCTGATGAGCACTCCCAGCGTGATCAGGATGACCCACTGGACCAGGTCCGTGGTGCTGGCGATGGTCCAACTGTTCACGGGCGCGACCGCGAGGTAGTTGATGCCACCCGCCGCCACGGCGGTGGACAGCAGGCCCGGCCAGAGGCCACCGAACAAGGCGCTGAGCGCGATCGGCAGCACGAAGAGAATCATCATCGGCCGCTCACGGAACTCCACGCCCAGCGTGTCCCGCAGCATCAGGGTGGACAGGGTCAGCGCCAGCGCGAAGCCGTAAGCCGCCCACCAGGCCTGCTTGTGGTCGAGCAGACCCGCCGCCAGCATGTCCAGGTGCCGGTGGCCGGTCGAGCGGTCCATGTCGGTCGCCGATCGCAGCAGCAGGTACAGGCCTGCCGAGGTCACCAGCACGAAGAACACGTCCTTGGCTGTCGGGAGCCACACGATCGATCGGATGTCCATCACCGTGGACAGCAGGTTGTCGGAGAAGAAGATCCAGGCAAACGCCATTGCCGCGTAGGCACCGGTGTTGATGGCGACGAAACGCGTTCGTGCATCCGTGCTCATGGTCGATCCTCCCCACGTTCCACTGCAGCCTGCTGCGGGAAACCGGCGCTGGCACGAGGGCACCGACCCGCACCCCGGTATCAGGACCGCTTCATCGCAAGCGCGTTCCTCGGAAATGCGCACTGCCTGCCATGGGGCCGATCCAGTCATGGCAAGCCATCGCGCGCGAACTTCAGAACATGCCGAGCATCCACCCGGGAACGGTCTGAACGCGCTCCGACCCCAAGCGATGAAGGGTTGCTTCGCGCAGCCGCTCGAGGTCAGTGCTCCGATGCCGGTGGTCCACCGTGGCCCGGTCGAGGCGTGAGGCCAGCGTTTCGAGCCAGGTGCGGTTGCGCGACGCCGCCAGCTGGGCGTCCGCCTGGGCAAGGTGCACCAGCCACAGGCGCGGGTCCTCGACCACTGCGAAGGCTTCGACGGCGTAGTGAAAACCGGGACCCCAGGTCGCAGGGCGCGAGACCAGGGCGGGCTTGCGGTACTCGGCGTTGGGCACCAGGAAGCGGCGCTGCGCCGTCAGGGGCCGGTCGAGGTCGAGGGGTGCCTCGGTCACCGGGTGGCCGACGAGGTCCATGGCGTGGGCGGGCTCGACGATCCGCGGCGGCCCGGCGTCGGCCGCAAGGCGGTCGAGCAGCCCGGCGTAACCATCCTCGGGCACGAGCAGCTCGTCCACGTCGACGTGGATGACCCAGCGGTACTGCGTGAGCAGAAAGCGCTGGAAGTGGTTGCAGAACTGCGCGATGTTCGCCTGGTCGGTGGGGCCGCGCGGCAGGCGGATGCACTGCGTGCCCGGAGACAACACCTCGACGGCCGGCGGGTTGGAGCCGTGGTCGATCACGTAGAGCTGCTCGTGCGGCACGAAGCGGGCGTAGTGGCGCTCCCAGACACGCAGGAACGCGGGGTCGTTGTAGACGTGCGTGCATGCGGCCAGCAAGCCGGGACGGGGATAGCTGCGGGTCTCGAACCCGGGCAAGGAGAGCGCCGCGAAATCGACGAGCGGTACGAAGAACGATTGATGGAAGTGCAGCGGCTCGACGGCGAGTCGCCGTGACCGGGCTGGGTCGGTGACCACGAGTTCGAGCGCCTCGTCGCGGTGGGCGACGAGCACCCGCTCCACGGCAAAGGCGCTGTCGTCGATGCGCAGCCAGCCATCGTCGCTCACCCCGTTGACGTCGATTCGGTAGGCACGGGCACCGACCTGCAGGGCCAGGCGGTGCGTCGCGGGGTCGAATGCCGTGCGCTCGAGTCTCAATGCAATGTCGTTGTCCGGGCCCACCCGGTAAGCCGTCGCCATCTGCGCTCCTTCTACCGCCCATTGTGCGTCCACCGGCACGGCCTGGCGCTCACGGGTCGCGGCGGGCAAGGGCCTCGCGTTCGAGCACGGATTCCAACGCGCGCACCCGGGCCGGCACGTCGAACAAGGCAGACCGGCGAGCGCCTTGCGCCAGCCGACGGCGCAACTCGGCCACCAACGCCGGTTCGCGCGCCAGGGTGACGGCACGCTGCTCGTAGGCGAACAAGTCTGCGGTGACCAGTTCCGACATGCCGACCTGCGCGAGCAGGCTGCCGGCCATGCGGGACGCGAAGCTCCGGCCACTGCAGGTAAGCACCGGCAGGCCCATCCACAGTGCGTCGTTGACGGTCGTGCCGCCGTTGTACGGGAAGGTGTCGAGAAACAGGTCGGCAACGGCCAGGCGCGCGAGGTAGGCGGGCGGTGCGACGCGGGACGCGAAGACCAGCCGGTCCGCCGCCACGCCCTCGGCCTTCGCCGTGGCCAGCAGGTTGCGCTTCACCTCGCCCTCCTCGGCCAGCAACCAGAGCACGCTGCCCGGCACCTGGCCCAGGATGCGCATCCAGCGCCGGAACACTGCTTCGGTGATCTTGAAACTGTTGTTGAAGGCACAGAACACGAAGCCCTGCTCGGGCAGGCCGCACGCCCGCCGGGTGGTCACGGCGCCCTCCTCGCGCCGGCGATCGCTCACCTGGAAGCCCGAAGGCAGGTACAGGGGACGCTCGCTGTAGAACGCCGTGGACGCTGGCGGCATGACCCACGGGTCGGCAATCACCCAGTCCACGCCGGGCACGGCCGATGTCCCCGGGTAGCCGAGGTAGGCGACCTGAACCGGCGCCGGGCGCCGGCCGAGGATCGCGGGGCGCGCCCCTTCAGTTAGACCCTGCAGGTCCACGAGCACGTCGATGCCGAGGTCCGCGATGGACTGGGCCGCCGCCTGGTCGTCCAGGTGGGCCAGGGGCACGTGGTGATCCAGGGCTGCCAGCAGGCGCTGGCGCAACGGGCTGCCGTCCTCGCGGCTCCAGCAGAAGCCGTAGACCTCGAAGCGGCTGCAGTCGTGAAGTTCCAGCAGTTCCGCCGCGAGCAGGCCGACGGGATGCAGGCGCAAATCGCCGGAAAGGTAGCCGATGCGAATGCGCCCGCTGCGCGAGGGTGTGCCCCGGTGGAGCGGCGGGCCCGTCCACGCGGGCACATGGTCCTGCACGTGACGTTGCGCAGCATGGCGCTGCAGGACGGGATCGTCCGTCGCCGCGAGCATGGCCATCGGCGGCGTACCAGCCACCAGTTGCGCCACGTCCACGTCACCGACCGGCTGGTGGAGCGGCCAGCGGCACTGCCGCTGCCGGAGGTGCACGTAGTGCCGGACGACGTCCGGCTGCGCTCCCTCGAGCAACAGGCTGGCGCGCAGGCGCGCTTCGGCCGTCTCGAGCCGGCCCAGGCGCTCCAGCAGCCGAGCGCCGTTGTTCAAGGCGTGCAGGCGCAACGCCAGGGGACTCCGGTCCACGCCCGGCATGTCTTCCACCGCCTGCCAGGCGGCGAGGGCATCGTCTGCCCGGCCCTGCTGCTCGAGCACGTGCCCGAGGTTGATGCGGGCCTGCAGGAAGGTCGGCGCGGCAGCCAGCGCCGCCCGATAGGCCTGCTCCGCCTCTCCCAGGCGCCCGAGGGGAACGAGCAGCGTGCCGAGGTTGAACCACGCGACATGGCGGTGACGAGACGGTCCGGCCTCGAGCCACCCGGTGTACAGCCCTGCCGCTTCCGCCAACCGCCCGCCTGCCGTCAACGGGGCGGCGGCGGCCAGCAGCTCCTCCAGGGTCAGCCCGGTCGCGGTCGCCCCGGCGCGCAGTTGCGCCGCGTCGTCGTCAGGGGCGAAGGTGGAGTCGGTCGGGTTCGGCATGGCAGTTGAACGTGGGACTTCGCATCACCCTCGATTGTGGCCGGCGCCCTGCGCCCGGGTGCCCGGCGAGCGCGCCCATCTCTGCCGTCCACGCTCCCAGGGCTGACAGAAGCCCCCTCGCCGTGGCAGGATGCCGTTTTTGCCACGTGACCTTTGTCACACCGGGGCTGGGGTGCCCGGGCACAATCCGCCGAATCTATCCAGGAGAGCATTGATGGCCACATCGAAGAAGTCCACGACCCATGCGTTCGCCTCGACCCTGAAGAAATTCAAGACCGCATCCGGTCGCAGCGGACAGTACTTCTCGCTGCCCGAACTGGCCAGGACCTACCCGAACGTGAACCGGCTCCCGGTGTCCCTGCGCATCGTGCTGGAGTCGGTGCTGCGCAACTGCGATGGCCTGAAGGTGTCGCCCGAGCATGTGGCCGAGCTGGCCAACTGGCAGCCCAACGCCGACCGCACGGCCGAGATCCCGTTCGTGGTGGCCCGCGTGGTGCTGCAGGACTTCACCGGCGTGCCCCTGCTGGCCGACCTGGCCGCCATGCGGAACGTGGCCGTCGAGCAGGGCCGCAACCCCAAACAGATCGAGCCCCTGGTGCCGGTCGATCTCGTGGTCGACCACTCGGTGATGGTCGACTACTACGGCACGAAGGACGCGCTCGACCTCAACATGAAGCTGGAATTCGAGCGCAACAACGAGCGCTACGAATTCATGAAGTGGGGCATGCAGGCCTTCGACACCTTCGGCGTCGTGCCCCCGGGCTTCGGCATCGTCCACCAGGTGAACCTGGAGTACCTCGCGCGCGGCGTCCATGAGCGCGGCGGCACCTTCTTCCCTGACTCCCTGGTCGGCACCGACAGCCACACGACGATGATCAACGGCATCGGCGTGGTCGGCTGGGGCGTGGGCGGCATCGAGGCGGAGGCCGGCATGCTGGGTCAGCCGGTCTACTTCCTCACCCCGGACGTGGTCGGCTTCGAGCTCACCGGTCAGCTCCGCGAAGGCGTCACGGCGACCGACCTGGTGCTGACCGTCACCGAGCTGCTGCGCCGCGAGAAGGTGGTGGGCAAGTTCGTGGAGTTCTTCGGCGAGGGCACGAGCACCCTGTCACTGCCGGACCGCGCCACCATCGCCAACATGGCACCCGAGTACGGCGCCACCATGGGCTTCTTCCCCGTGGACGAGAAGACGATTGCCTACTTCGAGGGCACCGGCCGCAAGAAGAGCGAGATCGAGGCCTTCGAGGCCTACTTCCGCGCCCAGGGCATGTTCGGCGTGCCACGCTCGGGCGAGATCAGCTACTCCAAGACCGTCTCGCTGGATCTCACCACGGTGACGCCCTCGCTTGCCGGCCCCAAGCGTCCGCAGGACCGCATCGAGCTCGGCAAGATGCGCAGCGAATTCACCGAGCTCTTCTCCAAGCCCACCTCGGCCAACGGCTTCAACCAGCCGCCCGAGAAACTGAACCAGGTCTACAAGACGAGCAACGGCATCGACGTGCGCAACGGCGACATCCTCATCGCCGCCATCACCTCCTGCACGAACACCTCCAACCCGGCGGTGCTGCTGGCCGCCGGGCTGCTGGCCAAGAAGGCGGTGGAGCACGGCCTGACCGTGGCGCCGCACGTCAAGACCTCGCTTGCCCCGGGTTCGCGCATCGTCACCGAGTACCTCGAGAAGACCGGCCTCACGCCCTACCTCGACAAGCTCGGCTTCAACCTCGCCGGCTATGGCTGCACGACCTGCATCGGCAACGCGGGCGACCTGGCGCCCGAGCTGAACCAGGCGATCTACGAGAACGACCTGATCTGCGCTGCCGTGCTGTCGGGCAACCGCAACTTCGAGGCGCGCATCCATCCGCTCATCAAGGCCAACTTCCTCGCGTCCCCGCCCCTGGTCGTCGCCTACGCGATCGCCGGCAACGCCAACCGTGACCTGATGACCGAGCCGGTGGGCCGCGGCACCAACGGGCGCGATGTCTACCTCGGAGACATCTGGCCCTCGAGCGAAGAGATCCACAAGCTGATGAAGCACGCGATGAACGCGAAGGCGTACCGTGCCAACTACGCGCAGGTCAGCGAGAAGCCGGGCGAACTCTGGGAGCGCATCAACGGCGTGAAGGGCGACGTCTACACCTGGCCCGAAAGCACCTACATCGCCCGCCCTCCCTTCTTCGACGGCTTCCAGATGACGCCGGCGCAGGCACAACTGGGCGTGACGGCGGCGCGCGCCATGGCGCTCTTCGGCGACTCCATTACCACCGACCACATCTCGCCGGCGGGCTCCATCAAGGAGCAGTCGCCCGCCGGTGCGTGGCTCAAGGCGCACGGCGTGCAGAAGGCCGACTTCAACAGCTACGGCTCGCGCCGCGGCAACCACGACGTGATGATGCGCGGCACCTTCGCCAACGTGCGCATCAAGAACCTGATGATCCCGGCCTCGCCCGACGGCAGCCGTGAGGAAGGCGGCGTGACGCTGTTCCAACCGAGCGGCGAGAAGATGTTCATCTACGACGCGGCCATGAAGTACATGGCCGAAGGCACGCCCACCATCATCTTCGCCGGTGAAGAGTACGGCACCGGCTCGTCACGGGACTGGGCGGCCAAGGGCACGCAACTGCTGGGCATCAAGGCCGTGGTCGCACGCAGCTACGAACGCATCCACCGCTCGAACCTCGTCGGGATGGGCGTGCTGCCGCTGCAGTTCAAGGGAACGGATTCCTGGGAGACGCTGGGCATCCACGGCGACGAAACGTATGACATCCGTCTCGGCACCGAACTGCGCCCGCAACAGGACGCGACCCTCGTCATCCATGCCCCGGACGGCAGCTCGCGCGAGGTGAGCCTCACCCTGCGCATCGACACGCCGATCGAGGTCGACTACTACCGCCACGGCGGCATCCTGCCCTTCGTGCTGCGGCAACTCCTCGGTTGAGCGGCGCGGCGGCCCCGGCCGCCGCTGCCCGCCTCGCCGTGCGAAGGGAGGCCAAGCGGGTTCAGTGCCCCGCGGTCGCCTCGGTCTGCCCGCCAGGCGACGCCGGAATGGCCGGCGCCAGGTACTTGTCGGAGGTGATGCCCATCGACACGTAGATGCTCGTCAGGCCGTCGATGCCGATCTCCGCTGGCGTGACCCATGCCTGGGGCACGTACAGCAAGCCGCCCCCCACCGGCACGGGGGCGGTGGGCACCAGCACGGCCAGGTAGGGTTCACCGCCCACCATCACCGGCGCATTGGTCGAGAGCAAGCCCAGCACGGCTGCGCCGCCCGTGCCCCCGAAATGCAGCCAGACCGGGCTCATCGACTTGGTGCCCGCGGCGTCCTTCTGGGCCAGCAGGTCGACGAACTTCTTGGCGAGGTCGTAGATGGTGCGCACCACCGGGATGCGCTGCAGGACGTTGTTGACCGCCAGCGCCAGCACGCGGCGCATCCGGCTGCGCACCACCATGCCCAGGGCGAAGATGCCGGCCAGCATCACGCCGATGCCGATCAGGTAGCCGACCACTTCGGAGCCGGTGGTGCCGATGCCGATGGCGATGAGGAACCGGCCGATGAGGCTCTCGGGCCCCAGCCACTGCATCAGCAGCCGAACCACCCAGACCAGGATGAGCACGGTGGCCGCCAGCGGCAGCGCGGCCAGCAGGCCGGCCAGGAAAGTACGGGTGAAGCGATGGACTGCGGAATTCATGGGCAGAAGTCTCGCACGGAGTCGTCACCCCGCTGCCGCGGCCCGACGTTCGATGGCGGCCACCGCATGTCCGAGCCCGTCCTCGGCGCGCAGCACCTCTCCCAGCGCGCGGGCGCGGGCGCGCACCGCGGGGCGGTCGGCAAACTCGAGACCCCGGACGAGGTCGTCCGCGCCGAAGCGCGCGCCGGACACCGCAGGCGGTGCCACACCCGCCAGCGCCAGGCGATGGGCCCAAAACGGCTGGTCGCCGGCGAACGGCACGACGATCGACGGCACCCCTGCCCTCGCCGCCGAATGCGTGGTGCCCGATCCACCGTGATGCACCACGCAGGCCGTCTGCGGGAACAGCCAGTCATGCGGGGTGTCGCCGAGCACATGCACCGTGGCCGGCAGGCTCGACACGTCGACACGGCTCCAGCCGGGATAGAACAGCGCGCGTCGACCCGCCAGGCCCCGCACCAGTGCATCGCGCAGGCGAGCGGCGTCGAAGCCGCCCATGCTGCCGAAGCCCACGTACACCGGCGGCGGGCCGGCATCGAGGAACCGGCGCAGCGCGGCGGGCGGTTCCCACGCGGGCATCGGCAAGGTCCACTGCCCGCACACCTCCACCTGCGCGGGCCAGTCATCCGGCCGTGGCAACAACGTCGGCGAGTAGCCATACAGGATGGGGTGATCGGAGGGCATGCGCCGCAAGGCCGGCAGGCCGCACACCTCGGCCCGCGCGCGGTTCAGCGCCGGCCGGAAGCTGCGCCACAGGAACCCGTTGACCACATGGTGGCTCAGCCGGTTGAGCCGGTGCCATACGGCCTCCGGTGGCAGGAAGGGGTAGGCGAACGCACGCGTGGGCGTCAGCGGAAACATGCCGAGACCCAGGACGGGCCGGCGAAGTGCCTCGGCCGCGGCGAGGCCCACGAAGCCGGCGAGGCCGCTGGCCAGGATCAGGTCCGACGAGCCGGCAGCGTCCAGGGTCTGGCGCAGCCAGGCGGCCGCATGGTCATTGGCGATCTGGACCAGGGCGCGAGCCGCTTCGCCCGGACGTTGGCTGCGGCCGATCACATGGGCGATCGAACCGGCCGTGTCCGCCTTGCCGGCAATGTCGCCGGCCAGTGCTTGCGTGGCGACGCCCAATTGCCGTGCGCTGCCCAGGGTGGAGGCGTCGGCCAGCAGCTGGGTGGAATGTCCGGCGTGATCGAGTGCGGCGCAGAGGGCCGCGAGCGGACGCACGTCGCCCTCGGTGCCATAGGTGAGGACGGTGATTTTCATGACGTTCGCTTTCTTCGGGCCGAAGGCGTCGCCGCGACCGCGGTGCCGGCGCCGCGCAGGAACAGGTCGATCGCCGCGCCGAATTCGTCGGACAGGTCGCGGCCCGCCACAGTGAGCCAGCGCATGAGGGCGCCGAAGTACAGGTGGTGCAGCAGAGCCGCAAGGTGATCGGCTGCCAGGTCGCTGCGCACGGCGCCGTCTCGCTGTGCTTCGGAGATCAGTGCGGCGAAGAGGCCTGCCAAGTCCCTGGGCGCCTCTCCGGGCGCCGCCGGGCCGCTGTCGATGTGCAGGAAGCGGTGGCGGAAGTAAGGCAACAGCCAGTCGCGGTGGGCTTGCAGCCAGTGGGCGGACTCCGCCAAGAGGTGCCGCAGCTTGGCCTCGAACGGGCCCGGCTGCTGCAGCAGGGATTGCAAGCGAACCGTGTCCTCGGCGACGGACAAGTGCATGGCATGCGCCAGCACCGCCTCTTTCGCGGGAAAGTGGTTGTACAGCGTGCCTTTCGCGACGTCGGACGCGGCAGCGATCTGCTCCATCGTCGTGGCTGCGTAGCCTTGCGCTTCGAACAACGCGACGGCAGCACGCGCGACCTGGTCGAGCGTTTCGGTGCGGCGGCGCTCGCGGCGCCCTGGCGCGGAAGTATGCGGCATGGATGAGAATATTGAACGCCGTGCAATTTTATACGACGTTCAAGTTTCGACCATCAGGGTCCGTTCGAGCCGGCGCCTCGGTCGACCGGTGCGCTGCCGGGCGCCCGCCGCATGACGCGGGGCCGCTCCGCCGAACAACCCCCAGCGCGCTCAGCGCAGGCCGAACAGCTCAGCGATCGCTTCCCGGTAAGCGCCCTGCGCCACCGCGTTGGTGTTGTGATGTGAGCCACCCGGCACCAGCACGAACCGCTTGGGCCCCGGCGCCCGCTCGTACAGCGTTCGACCGAGCTCCGGATGGATCAGGCGGTCTTCGCTGC
Organism: Rhizobacter sp. LjRoot28; assembly: GCF_964253025.1. Lineage (NCBI taxonomy): Bacteria > Pseudomonadati > Pseudomonadota > Betaproteobacteria > Burkholderiales > Sphaerotilaceae > Rhizobacter > Rhizobacter sp. LjRoot28. The sequence continues at coordinate 1,223,316 of NZ_CAXUQC020000001.1, read as the reverse complement.
CGTGCACCACGAGCAGGGGCGCGCGCAGGCGGCCGATGCGGTCGAGCGAATCGAAGCGCTGCGTGATGAAGGGTCCGATCGGCAACCAGCCCCACGCCATGGTGCGGAACACGTCCGGGACCGAGGTGAAGGTGCCTTCGAGCATCAGGCCCTGGACGCCCTCGACCTCGGTGGCCAGCTGGACGGCGATCGCGCCACCCAGGGAATGGCCGAACACGTAGCGCGGGATGCCCGGCGCTTGCTCGCCGAGCCAGGCCCAGGCGGCGCGGGCATCCTCCACCGCGCTCTTCTCCGACGGCAGCCCGGCGGTACTGTCGCCAAAACCCCGGTAGTCGATGGCGAGCACCGAAAAACCGAGCGACTGCATGCGGCGGATGCGGCCCGCACTGCTGCGCACGTCCCAGCGCGCCCCGTGGAGGTACAGCAAGCGGGGTGCTTCGGGGTCAGGTTGCGGCACCCACAGTCCGTGCAGGCGGACCGGCTCGCCGCTCGAAGGCGACGTGAACTCGATCCAGACGTCGTTGAGGCCGTCGAGTTCGGCGGCCCCGGGTGCCCACGTGCGCTGGCCCGGCTGGAACACCCAGCGCCGTTGCTGCTCGTCGAACACGCTACAGCCGGTGGCCACCATGGCGGCCAGCACGAGCGCGAGGACGGCGCGAAGGCCCCGGCGCAGGCTCACGGCAGCGGCCTCAGGTCTTGCCCGCCAGCGCGGCGAAGGCATCCTCGCTGAAGCCGACGGTCACCCGACCGTCGCCCCAGTCGACCACCGGACGGCGGATGACGCTGGACTGCTCGCGCATCAACTGGAGCGCCGTGTCGGCATCGACCACACCCGCACGAACATCGTCGTCCAGCCGGCGCCAGGTCGTGCCCTTGCGATTGAGCAGCGTCTCCCAGCCGAGCTTGGCCGTCCAGGCACTCAAGGCCGGGGGCACGCCCAGCTTCTTGAAGTCGTGGAAGTCCGCGGCCACCTCATTGGCCTGCAGCCAGGCGCGGGCCTTCTTGACCGTATCGCAGTTGGGAATGCCGTAGAGGGTGATGGCAGGCATCGAAGAAGAGCTCCGGAGGCAGCCGGCAGCCGGGGCCGGCGGGACAGACGACAGCGCGAGGCGACCAGCGCGCGGAAAACCCAGCGCTGAAAGTGTACGCAGCCTCGAATGCCCTGTCGTGTCGCCGGCCTACGGCGTGCCCCCCGCGGGCGCCGAGGCGGCGGGCTCGTCACACCGCTGATCGAGCTTCATGCGGCGCGATGGAACGCCGGCTGTTCGCCCTTGGCGGCGTTGAAGAGGGCCAGGTTCTCGGCAGCCGAGAGCTTGAACACCCCGATCGCCTCCGCCACGCGCGAGGCCTGCTCCGCCAGGCTTTCGGCCGACGCCGTGCTCTGCTCGACGAGCGCCGAGTTCTGCTGCGTCATCTGGTCGAGCTGGGTCACCGACTGGTTGATCTGGCCGATGCCGGAGGACTGCTCGTGCGAGGCGTTGGCGATCTCGCCCACGAGCTCCGTCACCCGGCGCACCTGCGTGACGAGGTTCTCGATGGACGAGCCGGCGGTGCTCACCAGGCGGGCACCGGTCTCGACCCGGTCGACGCTGTCGGCGATGAGCGCGCGGATTTCCTTGGCCGACTGTGCGCTGCGCTGGGCCAGGCTGCGCACCTCGCCCGCCACCACCGCGAAGCCGCGGCCCTGCTCGCCGGCGCGAGCGGCTTCGACGGCCGCGTTCAGCGCGAGGATGTTGGTCTGGAACGCGATGCTGTCGATCACGCCGATGATCTCGGAGATCTGCCGACTGGACTTGGAGATGCCCTCCATCGTGGAGATCACTTCGCCGACCACCTTGCCCCCCGTCTCGGCGGCATTGGTCGCGCTGGCGGCCACCTGTGCGGCCTGGCGAGCGGTGTCCGAGTTGTTGCGAACCGTGGTGTTGATCTCCTCCATGGAGGCGGCCGTCTGCTGCAGGTTTCTCGCCTGCGATTCGGTGCGGGCCGACAGGTCGCTGGTGCCGGAGGCGATCTCGGCGGTGGCGCGCTGCATCAGCGAGAGCCCGTCGCGCACGTCGAGCACCGTGGCCCGCATGTTGACGTTCATCTGCGACAGCGCCCGCATGATGCCGCCGATCTCGTCGCTGCGGCTGCTCGACAGCGTCGAGCCCAGGTCGCCCGCTGCAATGCCGTTGGCCATGCGCATGGCGCGGCGCAACGGGTCGACGATGGACTTGGCGAGGTACAGGCCGCCGCCTGCGAACGCGCTCACCTGCGCGGCCAGGGCCACCCACTGTGCCCACGAGCCCGCGGTGGTGCGCAAGGCCCAGGAGAAGCTGCCCACGCCGATGACGGCCATCATCGCGATGGTCGCCCAGATGTGGCCCTTGAGGCCGTAGGTCTGCACCTTCATCCGCGCCCGGTTCCAGAGCGTCAGGCGCACCGGCCTGCCGTGGCGCAGCACGAAGGTCTTGTCACCGCTCGTCAGCCGCTTGTAGACGGGCGCGATCTCGGCGACTTCGGCGGCCGTCGGCTTGCTGTGCACCATCAGGCTGCCCGCGTACTGCCCGTTGGCATACAGCGGCGAGATGTTGAGTCGCAGCCAGTAGGTCTGGCCGTTCTTGCGCTGATTCTTGATGAGGCCGGTCCACGGCTGCTGCCCGTTGCGGATCGTCTTGGCCATGTCCACCAGCACGTCCATCGGCGTGTCCTTGTGGATCATCCGCGCGGCCACCGTTCCCTTGAGCTCCTCCCAGGCGTATCCACTGGCCTTCAGGTAGGAGGGATTCGCGTACAGGAAGTTGCCGGTCTTGTCGCCCAGCAGGACGAGGAGGTCGCCCTGGTCGATCTCATGGTCGGTGTGTGCAGTCATGGTCTCGTTGATTTTCTGCGTGTGAGCGTGGTACGGATTCGTTCCCGCTCAGGCTCTATCGACGGACCCGCTCAAGACCTTGAGTGGCTTTTCCTCGGTGTTAACCAGCATGCTGCCCCTGCGCCGACCACCCGGTGAGACGCTGTTCACGCCCCGGGGATCGCGCAGTGCCGGGCGCTCAACCGCCGACGAAGAAGAGGGCCACGCCACACGCGACGGAGGCGACCCAGGTCAGTGACCGCAAGGTGGCAAGGTCAGCCATGTAGAAGGCGGTGTAGACGACGCGGCACCCCAGGAACGCGGCGGCCAGCAGGTCTACCGTCGGCTGCGGCGCCTCCCGTTGCCAGGCCACGAGGAGTCCGGCCAGCAGCAGCGGCAAGGCTTCGAAGCCGTTGGCCTGGGCGGCCAGGGCGCGGGCACGCCACCCCGCCTGGCGCGCTTGCCAGCCGCGGGTGTCGTGGTTGTCGCGCAGGGTGAAGGCGCCGGCCTTGGCGATCCAGGCGCAGACGAGGGGCAACATCACGCTCGCCAGCAGGCAGTAGTGGGCAACGGTCATGGCGGGGCCTTGTGGAAGCAATCCGGCGATTGTGCTGCAAGCCCGTACCGGCGAGCCGTCGGCGCCTTCAGCGCAGGGGCTGCTCGTCGCGGCGGCCCGGGTCCTTCAGGCGGACCTCCGGCAAGTCGGGCACGGTGGCCACGGGCGGGGGGGCCGGCGCGTCTTCGCGTGAAGCGAACCAGCCGCCCAGCACCAGCAGCAGCATCACGGCCGCCACCAGCCAGGCGGCCTGGCGCCCGTCGCGCCGAGTCGCTGGCGCGGTCGAAGGCGCGACCCGCACCGTCTTGCTCCATGCGCCCCGTGCCGGTGGCGCCGCTTCCGGTTCCGAGGGGGCGACGCGCGGCGATGGCCGCGGCGGGACGATGACGCCGTCCAGTGCGTCACGCAGGTCCTGCACGGAACGGGGTCGATCGTCCGGCACCACCGCGAGCGCCCAGTCGATGGCCGAGCGCAGGCGCATGCCGACCAGCGGCCAGCGCCCGGGAGCGGCCTCGGACAGCGCCGGCATGGCGTCGCGCACGGCACGCACCACCGCGGGCGGCGGCATCTGCCCCGTGATCAGGTGGTGGACCACGGCGCCCAGGGCATAGAGGTCGGTCCACGGCCCCTGGCGCATGCCCGGCACGTCCCCATACTGCTCGACCGGCGCGAAGCTGGGCTTGAGCACCGCGGTGAGCGACTGCGTGCGATCGGTGATCACGCGGCGCGCGGCGCCGAAGTCCAGCAGCACGGGCCGGCCGTCGGGCAGCACGAGGATGTTGTCGGGCGCGATGTCGCGGTGGAAGACGTCGCTGCGGTGCAACTGGTCAAGTGCATCGAGCAGCGGGTCGATGAACGCCCGGAGCCGGTCGTCATCGATGGGGCCGGCCTGCACGAACCGACGGTGGCTGAGCGTGCTGCCTTCGTAGAACGGCATCACCATGTAGGCCGTGCCCTGGTCTTCCCAGAACCGGTGGACCTTCACGAGCGCGGGGTGGTCGAAGCTCGCGAGCATGCGCGCCTCGTTGACGAACGAGCGCAGACCTTCGTCGAAGGCCTCTCGATGGGCCGGCGAACGCAGCACGATGCGACCGCCCTCGCCTCGCCCGGCCAGCGCCGTGGGCATGTATTCCTTCACGGCCACCTGGCGCAGCAGCACCTGGTCGACCGCCAGGTACACGATGCCGAAGCCCCCTACGCCGAGCACCCGCTCGATGATGAACTCGCCAATGCGCGCCCCTGCCTTCAAGGCATCGTGATCGTCGGATGGAAAGGGCTGCGCCGTCGGCGCCTCGGCAAGGGACATGTCGCGTAGCGTAGCGCGCCGGGGCGGGGTGCCATGGCGCGTGCCGGAGTATCGCGGAGGCGGCGTGCCCCGAGTGCACGGCAGCCTGCCGGCGCGTGACATTGTTGCGCGCCAGCGGCCCGGCGGATCAGCGGCGGCGCCTGCGCCCGAGGCCGAGCACCAGCAGGCCTGGCACCAGCAGCGCCAGGGCGTGCGGCTCGGGCACCGGAGAGACCACGACGCCATCCACGGCGAGCGAGGACGTCATCGCGTAGTCGCCCACGTCGACCACCCCGAACACCAGCTCGTGCACGCCCTCCGTGGCAAAGGTGTGGCTGAAGCGACCCCAGCCGCTGCGCGCGCCGCCGTCGGGGCTCAGCGACGCCGCGAACGACGCACTGGCCAGCGTGGAAACCACCCCGTCGACGACGACGAACGCGAAGTCGGTACCGGTGTCACGGGTCGCGAAGTCCCATGCGAAGCTCAGCACATCGCCCACGTTGGCCGAGAAGCTCTGGCGTGCCGCCGAGCCTTCGTAGGCCTGGCGTGCGGACGCCGCGTCCGGGTCCAATGAACCGAGCGCCAGGCCGGCGAACCACTCCACCCCGCCCGGCACGCCGACCTCGGCTGCGGCAGTGCCGGAACGATTGAGCGCACCGGCGGCCAGCGGATGGTCGTCCTCGAACGAGGCCGACGCGGTGCTCAGCCACAGCTGCATGGCGCCCTGCGTGCCACCCGCCTGGGTGCTGGCATCGCCAAGGGTCACCCAGCCCGACAGGCCGGACTCGAAACCGCCGTTGGCCAGCGGTGCGGCGTGCACGACGAGCGGCAGTGCGAGTGCGAGGGCGGCCGCGAAGGATGAAAGCTTGAGGGTCATGGTGGTCGTCCGGTGATCAGTAGTCTCGGCCGGCGCGCAATTGCGTCGGCGTCACGTCCCGCAGGGCGAGGAGCAGGCGGGGCGACGCGGGGCCCGCGTGGCCGTCGACGTCGAGCATCACGGCCGTGCCGGTTGCGCTGGCGACGAATCGCAGCACACCGTCGGCCACCGCATCACGCCCTGCCAGGCCGAGGGAAGCGAGCAGCGCCGAGACCTCGAGCCGGTCAGTGCCGGGCAGGAAGTCGGTGACGGTGTCGCCCGCGTCGCGCAGGGACCGGTACACGAAGACATCGCGGCCGGCACCGCCGGTCAGCAAGTCGGCGCCCTCTCCGCCGGTGATCACGTCGTCGCCCGGCGTGCCGGACAGCGCATCCCGGCCGGGCGAGCCCGCGACGCCCTTCAGCAGATGGAGGCCGATCAGCACCGGGTCGTGGTCGGAGCTCCGGAAGGCGTTCGGCTGGTACAGGTCCCGGGGCTTGAACTCGAGGTTGTAGTCGATGACCGAGGGCTCGTCGGCGTTGATGTGCCACTCGGCAGCTCCCGTCACCTTGGGCGCCAGTGCCGCCGAGGCGAGTGCGTGGTCGAGCCGCCCGGCCGCGCCGTCGAACACGTACGAGTAGGCGGCCGGATCGCTGCGCCCGATGACGTCGACGAAGCCGCCAGACAACAGGTTGTGCACCGGGTCCTCCTGCGCATAGGCGTTCAGGTCGCCGATCAACAACACGTGGTCGGTGCCACCGGCGGTGCGCTGGGCGGCGGCGAAGCTGCGCAGTGCCTGGGCCTGTTGCAGACGGCGGGCATTGAAGCAGCCCTGCAGGTCGCCGCTGTCCGCGTCGGCGCCGCTGGCGCCGGTGCAACCCTTCGACTTGAAGTGGTTCACGATCACCGTGAAGCGCTCGCCGTTGGCCGCCGCGAAGGTCTGCGCCAGGGGCGGCCGGTTGTGCACCGGCGTCGTGTCCGCCGCAGAAGGCACCGGTCGGGTGAGGCGCGCCGGCTTGTAGATCATTGCCACCTTGATCGCATCGGTGCCGGTGCCCCCCGCGGGGTCGGGGACGGCGGCGTAGCGACCGGCGCCCATGCGCGCGTTGAGCGCCGCCACCAGGTTGTCCACGGCTGCGGCGCCGTTGTTCTGGATCTCCATCAGCCCGACCACGTCGGCGTCGAGCGCGGCGAGCGCCTCCACGATCTTGCGTCGCTGACGGTTGAACTCCTCGGCGCTGTTGGCCCCCCGGCAGTCGTCGGCGGTGTTGCCGGGTGCGCACACGTTGCTGCCGTCGTTCAGCGTCGTGAAATAGTTCAGCACGTTCGCGCTGGCCACCTTGACGTTGCCTCCCACCTCGGGCGGCGCGACCGGTCGGGGATGGGTGCGGCGAATGACCGGGGCCACCGTCGGATGGACCTTGTAGTCGCCGAAGCCCGTGTTGCTGCTGGTGGCCAGGCCATAGTCGACCACGCCCGTGACGCCGTCGAGGGTGTCGCCTCCGCGGACGGTGTCGTCTGCGCCGAGGTAGGGCATCGGGTTCGGGTTCTGCGCCGAACTGCCGTCGTCCAGCACGATGCGCCGGCGGGCGTTGCCCTCGGCGACCGCCTGCGCCGCGGCGCCCGGCCGTGCCACGTTGGTCGGCGTCAGCAGGCGCCCGCCGGCCGACAAGGTCAGCTGACCGTAGCGGCCGAGGAAGTAGTTCTGCGAAACGGTGAGCGGGCCGGGAATGTGCACCAGCATGCCTTCGTAGCGCTCGAGGTCACCATCGACCGCTTCGGGCAACGCCACGGTGACGGGAGCCACGGAGGCCCCGCTGCCGAGCGTCGTCAGGCCACTGATGCGGGTGAGTTCGGTGACGGGCCGCGCCGCGGTGTCCGCATTGCCGGCCGCGCCGGTGTTGAACTCGGTGACCGTGCCGGTCAGGCGCACCGTCTGGCCCACGCTCACGGTGGGCGCAGCGCCCGTGTAGACGAGGATGCCGTCTGAGGTGAGCGGGTCGCCATCGCCGACCGGATCCTGAAGGAAGAACCCGTTGTTGACGAGCCGCGTGACCACACCCTGCGTGGTCAGGGTTTCGCCGGCGCGGGGACTGGTGGCGCCTCGCCCCTGGATGGCCGGGATGGACACCACGCCACCGCCCACTTGCACGACAAGGGTGCACGAGGCCGTCTGCCCTTCGTTGTTCCACCACTGGAGGGGCACGCTGTAACTGCCAGGCACGGCCGCGGCGGTCACCGTCAGCGACAGTGTCGCCGTGCCGCCATCGACCGTTGCTGGCGTGGTGCCCGCCAGCGCAATGCCGCCGGGCGCAGCAGCGGCGAGCCCGCCGCCGGTCACGATGCTGTCGGCATCGGTGGCGCGCGCGATCACCGTGCCGCCGACTCCCACCGCCACCGTGGCGGCGTCGCACCGGGGCACGATCGGTGCGTTGCCCGGCAGGCCACCGCATGGCGCCGCAGCAGCGGCGGCATTGCGTGGAGCCGGCGCTGCGGCCGTGAAGTCACTGCTGTTCTGGTCGGTGTCGGTGCAGCCGCCGCCCGTGCGGACGAGGGCCAGCGTGTTGCTGGATGCGGGAGCCGCCGCGCCTTCGTACGCGCTGGCGGTCGCGCCGAAGCCGACCAGGTCGACCAGGGCCGCACCCGACGGCGCCGTGCCGGTGAGCGGAGCCGTGCTGGCGACCAGTGCCACCTTGCCGGCGGTCGCGCTCATGGCAATGGCGCCGGAGGCATCCGCTGCAGGCAGCGCCACGCTGCCGCCGGCGCCATCGGCTTGCTTCACGAGGAAGTACTGGCCGGGCGCCAACGTGGCCTCGCCCAGCGGCGTCACCTGCCAACTGGAGCCCGCCGCACTGGCGTACTGCACCGACCAGCCGGCCAGGCTGACCGGCGCCGCGCCTCCGTTGAAGAGTTCGATGAAATCGCTGCGCAGGGTGGCGCCGCTGTTGCCCCCACCGCCATAGACCTGGCTGATGACGACGCCCTGCGGCGAGGCCCATGTACAGGGGGCCGCGAGGGTGGCAGCCACGCAGGCCGCAAGCGCATTGAGCTTCATGGGATGGGGACGGGTTGTGGAACGGGGGCGGCGGGAGCTTGCCCTCGCTCCGTGACGGCGGCATGTCGCCACGCCGCCATGCGGGTGACCCGCCGCCTGTCACGCCCGTGCTGCAGTGTGCCTGTATGGTTGCGTGGAGGCGCCCGCCCGGTCGGCGCCAAACGCCCCTGCTGCGAGAGCCCATGACCCCTGAACTGCACGCCAGCAAAGATGCCCTGCTCGACGAAATGCGCGACTACCAGCGCTTCGGCGGGGCCGAGGACGAGAACGACCCCGACTTCGACCCCGACTTCGATGCCGGTTACCGCCCCGCGGACATCCAGCGCTGCGGTGAAGTGATCGACACCTTGTTCGAGGACCTGCTGCAGGTGCCGGCAACCGAGGGCCGCGAGGCGGCGATCCTCGTGGCCGTCAAGGATGCGGTACTGGCCTTGAACGCCCTCAACGAGGACTGCGGCGGCAACCTGATCGAGACCGGCGAACGCGAGGCCTTGTGCGACCTGATCGAACGGGCGGCGCGGGAGGCCGGGCTGCCCGAATCGGACGAGGACATCACCGAGGCTTGGCGCGAATGGTGAGCCTCGGCGGCGGCCGCTGCATCAGGCGGACGGCCGCGCCGGAATGCCGAGGCCCCGCACCACGGCCGGCCGGGCGCGGAAGGCCTCGAGCACCCGCAGCACCTGAGGGAACGACTCGATGCCCACGAGGGCGCCTGCGTCGTAGAAGCCAACGAGGTTGTTGACCCAGGGAAAGATGGCGATGTCGGCAATGGTGTAGTCGTCGCCCATCATCCAGGCCCGCCCGGCAAGGCGCTGGTCCAGCACGCCCAGCAGCCGCCGCGACTCGGCCACGTAGCGCTCACGCGGCCGCTTGTCCTCGTAGTCCTTGCCGGCAAACTTGTGGAAGAAGCCAAGCTGGCCGAACATCGGCCCCACCCCGCCCATCTGGAACATCACCCACTGCAACGCCTCGTAGCGCGCCGCGCCCTCTCGTGGCATGAAGCGGCCGGCCTTGTCGGCGAGGTACACCAGGATGGCGCCCGACTCGAACAGCGCAAGCGGCGCGCCGCCCGGGCCGTCGGGATCGAGGATGGCAGGGATCTTGTTGTTCGGATTGAGCGACAGGAACTCGGGTGAGAGCTGGTCGTTGGTGTCGAAACTCACGAGGTGCGGCTCGTACGGCAGGCCGGTTTCCTCGAGCAGGATCGACACCTTCACGCCATTGGGCGTGGGCAGCGAGTACAGCTGGATGCGATCGGGATGGCGAGCGGGCCACTTGCGGGTGATCGGGAAGCGTGACAGGTCGTTCATGGTGGGCTTTCGAGGAGGTCCGTCCGGCCTTGGGGCCGAGCGAATTCTCTGCGCCCCTCGGGGGCGTCTGCTGATGCCGCGCCGCAAGGCCTTGCACGCCGTGGGGCAGCTCGCACGCCCTCGCCCATGTCACACTCGCCTCCCATGAAAACCGTCTTCGAAGCGTCCAGTGCCGTCGAGGCCTACATGGTGCGCGACCTCCTCCGTCAGGCGGGGCTCGTTGCTCACATCCATGGAGAGCACCTGCAGGGCGCCATCGGCGAACTGCCCGCGGGCAGCCTCGTGCGGCTGATGGTGGACGAGGCCGACTTCGCACAGGCGCGTGCGGTGGTGGAGCAATGGGACGCCGCCCAGCCGGCCGATGCGCCGCGGACGTCGCCACCCGCGCGATCCCGCCTGCTGAGCGGTCTGCTCATCGGCACCCTGGTGGGCGCGACGGCGACCTGGGCCCTGCTGCGCTCACCCGGCCAACAGCTCGCGCACGATCGCAACGGCGACGGCCGCGCCGACGAGCACTGGACCCTGCGGGCCAGTGGCTACTCGCAGCGCCTGGACGTGGACCGCAACTTCGACGGCCGCATCGACAGCGTGACCCATTTCGATGAACGGGGCGAACACAGCTGGGGTGAAGGCGACGACGACTTCGACGGTCGCAACGACAACCGCCTGAGCTACCGCGATGGCAACCTGGAACGCGCCGACATGGACACCGATGGTGACGGCGCCTTCGATCGTACGGAGTACTACACGAGCGGCGTGCTGACCCTCGCCCGCATCATCGACCCGAGCAACGGCCGCGTGCTGGCCGTCCAGCACTTCCGCCTCGGGCGCGTGACCCACACCGAGCTCGACACCGACCAGGACGGCCGGCTTGACACCGTGCACGAGTTCGGCCGGCTCGGTGAGCTGAGAGGAACGCGGCGGGTGCCCGAGCCGTCCGCCAGTCCGTCGTGAAGCCCCAACGCCAATGACACGGCCCTCGCTGAAGGGAAGTCCGCCGGGCCGTGTGGCTCGGCAGCCGTCGGGCCGAACAAGCGCCGCCCGGAACGCCGTGTCAAGGCGGCCGGATCGGCCCTCCGGCACCAATGCGGGGGCGACGCGCCCGAGTCAAGAGCGGAATCGCCCGCCTCTGCGCGGCTCGCCGCAGCCGACCGCGCCGCGCGGGAGGCGCCACGGGTCTGCCGTGGGCGCCGTCACCGCCCTGCTCTGCATCGGCGCGCTCTTCAGCCTGATCGTCCTCGCCGCGCAGGTCGGACCCGACCTCGCCGATGGCAGCCGCCGGGCGGCCCGGACACCGTGGCTCTGGCTGATCGCCTGGTACGGGGCCGCCAGCGTGGTGAGCTTTGCGCTCCACGCGCTCGACAAGCGGGCCGCCCGCCGTGGGACGCGGCGGGTTTCGGAACGCAGCCTGCTGCTCACCGCCCTGGTCGGCGGCTGGCCGGGAGCGATCCTGGCGCAGCAGAGCTTGCGGCACAAGACCAGCAAGCCATCGTTTCGATGGGCCTTCGCCGCCGCCAGCGGTCTGAACCTCCTCCTGCTGGGGCTCTGGCACGCGCAGCTGGTAAGCGGCTGGCTCTCGCGCGCGACTTGATCTCCCAAGGGAGCGACAACGCCGCACGCTCTGCGTCCGGCTCATGCAATGCGCCGGAGTGCGACAACCGCCACGCCATGGCACGGGGCGACGCTCAAGTCGCTCCGGGCCGCGCCGATACATCGGAGTTGCCCCCATCGCGATCCGCCGTTCCGCCATGAAACTCCGCTCCCGAATCCTGCTTTTGTGCGCCGTTGCCCTCATCGGCATGATCGTCCTGGCGTCTGTGTCCCTGTCGACCCTTCGTCAGTCCATGATGAAGGAGCGCACGGCGCAGCTCTCGACCCTGGTGGTCCTTGCACACGCGTCACTCGAACGCCTTCACGAACAGGAGAAGGCCGGCGAGCTCACGCGCGAGCAGGCACAGAAGGAAGCGAAGAAGCTCATCGGCAGTCTGCGCAAGGACGAGCTCTACTTCTTCGTTCGCGGATTCAGCGACGACGTGAACCTCGTGCATCCCAACCCCAAGCGCGTGGGCATCGTGGATGCCAAGGGTGGCAAGGAGGCCGGTGAGCGCTACCGCGCCGCGCTGGCGGGCAAGACCGTCGGGACGGTCATCGCCAATGGCACCCGTCCCGGAACCAAGGATGAGGTGCAGAAGCTCTACGCGATCATCAAGTTCGGCCCCTGGGACTGGATCATCGGCTTCGGCGACTACATCGACGACATCGACACCGCCTTCTGGCGCAACACCGGCATCCTGCTGGCCATTGGCGGCGTTCTGATCGTCGCCGTCGGCGGCATGGCGTGGACGCTCTCTCGCAACCTCTACCGTCAGCTGGGCGGCGAACCCGGCTACGCGTCGCAAGTGGTGCGGCAGATCGGGGCCGGCGATCTGCACGTCGACGTGCAACTGGTTCGCGGTGACAACAGCAGCCTGCTGCATGCGATGCACCAGATGCAGCAGAGCCTCGCGGCCACGGTGGGCCAGATTCGCCATTCCACGGACACCATTGCAAACGCCAGTGGCGAGATCGCCTCGGGCAACCTTGACCTCTCCACGCGCACCGAAGAACAGGCCAGTTCCTTGCAGCAGACGGCGGCCTCGATGGAGCAACTCACGTCCACCGTGAAACAGAACGCCGACAACGCCCGGCAGGCGAACCAGCTCACCGTGTCCGCGTCGGAGGTGGCGGTGCGAGGTGGCTGCGTCGTCGGCCAGGTGGTCGACACCATGGGCTCCATCAACGCCTCGTCGAAGAAGATCGTCGACATCATCGGCGTGATCGACGGCATCGCCTTCCAGACCAACATCCTCGCGCTGAACGCCGCGGTGGAAGCGGCCCGCGCCGGCGAGCAGGGACGCGGCTTTGCGGTGGTGGCCTCGGAGGTGCGCAGCCTCGCGCAACGATCAGCCAGCGCCGCCAAGGAGATCAAGCAGTTGATCGACGACTCGGTCGACAAGGTGGGTGCCGGAAGTGAGCAGGTGGCCGAAGCCGGTCGAACGATGGAAGAGATTGTCACCAGCGTCCGACGGGTGACCGACATCATGGGCGAGATCATGTCAGCGAGCCAGGAGCAGACCGCCGGCATCGAACAGATCAACCACGCCATCTCGCTGATGGACCAGGCCACCCAACAGAACGCGGCCTTGGTCGAGCAGGCCGCCGCGGCTGCCGGGTCGCTGCAGGGGCAGGCCGGCACCCTGGTCCAGGCGGTCAGCGTGTTCAAGGTCTGAGCCGCGAGGCTTCGACGCATCGGACTCAGGGCGGGAACCCGGCGCGGGCTGGACGCGGCGGCTCGACCGGAGCTCGGCCGTCAGGGGCACGGGCGGACGAAGGTTGAAGTGTCTGGGGAGCGCAACCTCACCGGCTTGCAGGCTCCCGGGGCCGACTGGCGTTGCTCCGACATCGTGGCCCGCACCATAGCGCACGTGGTACAACCGGCGCGTGCGGGGGTTGTGGACTCCGCGCCGCCGCGCAAGGCGCTCGACCGCCGCTCAGCGCGACCCGCCAGTTCGTGCGGTCCTGTCTCGCCGAAGGAGCTTCCCATGACCCCGCACTCGCTGCGCACCCTCGCGGCTCGGCTGCTGCCGCCACTGCTGTTGACCGGCGCATGCGCCGCCACCGCGGCCCCCATCACCACCATCGACCAGACCAACCCCGGGCCGTTCACCGGCACCGGCGGCAACGTCGCACCGAACTCGTATGGTCAATCCTTTACCGCAGGCCTGTCCGCCGTCGATGCGTTCGACTTTCTGCTCGGCGGGTCCGAGGCGAGCATCGTCGTGCGTGTTCGCGACGGCCTCGCCGGCTTCGACGGGCTGGGCGGCAACGTCCTGGCCGAGTCCGCGCCCGTGCTGGTCGACAAGCTGGGCAGTTTCTGGTTCCACTTCGACCTGAACCAGCGCCTTGCGTTGACCCCGGGCCAGACCTATGTGGCCGAACTCGCCATCCTCACCGGTTCGCTCGGCATTCGCATCACCACCGACAACGCATATGCCGGGGGGAGCCAGTTGATCACCGGCTACGCACCCGACCACTTCAGCACGGACTACGACATGGTGTTCCGCGAAGGGCTGCATTCACCGGTCCCGGAGCCTGCGACCGCCCTGCTCACGACGCTCGGACTGGCGGGCATCGGGTGGGCCGTGCGCCGCCGCCGCGCTTGAGGTGCAGAGCCGGTTTTGCAGCTTGTCCCGGCTGAAGGGGTCGGCGCGCGCGCCGACCCTTGTTTCGTCGTGACTGACGGGCCCGACCGCCTCGGCGGGCCCACAAAGCAAAACGCCTCCGTCGTGTCCGACGGAGGCGTTGCTTCTTAAGTTTGGTGGGCCCTGAGTGACTCGAACACTCGACCTACGGATTAAGAGTCCGCTGCTCTACCAACTGAGCTAAGAGCCCGAAAATCTGCCTTGCGGCGTGACCTTTCGGTCGGGTCTTGCGACCCCTGCGTTGCCCGAAGACACCGCAGCAAGTGGTGGGTTGTGCGGGGCTCGAACCCACGACCTACGGATTAAAAGTCCGCTGCTCTACCAACTGAGCTAACAACCCGCAAGCCCACGATTATAGAGTGCAATCTTTGTGAAGATCAAGCCCTGATCGCGAGCCCGCATTGTAGCGCCTCTGCAGCTGCAACGAAACCGAAAGTGCCGGTCACCGTCACGGCCGATCCATAGCCGTGGCAGTTGAGATTGCTGTCGGGTGCGGACGCGTCGGCCGCACACACTTCAGGCAAGGCCACCGGTTCGCGCGAGAACACGCAACGCACGCCGATCGTGCCGGTGCGGGCAGCACCGTGCTGCTTGCGAAGCCGCTGCCGCATCGAGGCCAGCAGCGGATCATGGGTGGTGGCCGACAGGTCTTCCACCTCTACCGCCTGCGGGCGCCGCTTGCCGCCGGCCGCCCCCACGGTCACGAAGGGGACGCGGTGGGCCAGTGCCCAGCCGGCCATCGCGACCTTGGCACTCACCTGGTCGCAGGCATCGACGAGCACGTCGATCGGTTGGGTCAGAAGGCCCGGCCAGTTGTCGGGCGAAACGAAGTCGTCGACCAGGTGCACCGCGCAGCCGGGATGGATGTCGGCGATGCGTTCCTGAAGCGCAAGCCCCTTGGCCTGCCCGACGGTGGCACCCACGGCCTGAACTTGGCGGTTGATGTTGGACTCGGCGACGTGGTCCATGTCGATGAGGACGAGCGAGGCCACGCCGCTTCGGGCGAGCGCCTCGGCGGTCCAGGACCCCACGCCGCCCAGGCCGACGACGGCCACGCGCAGTGCGCGCAGCCGCGCGTAACCGGCCTCGCCATACAGGCGACCGAGACCGCCGAAGCGGCGCTCGAGGTCGGCGTCCATCATCGCGTGCGCGTCAGCGCAGGGTGGCCAGCCGTTCCTTGGCAGCCACGGCGGCTTCGGACTTCGGGTAGGCGCGGATGAGTTCGTCGAGGGTGCGGCGTGCGGCCTTCAAGTCCTTCAGGTCGCTCTGCGAACTGGCCACCGACAGCAGCGCTTCGGGCGCACGCGGATGGTCGGGTGCGCGCGAGACGAGCGCACGGAACGAGTTGATGGCTTCCTTGTAGTCGCGCTTGCCGTACTGGGCATTGCCCAGCCAGAAGAGCACCGAGGGGCCGTACCCGCTTGCCGGATAGCGGCGCTGGAAGGCGCCCAGCAGGTTCGCGGCTTCTGCGAAGTTGCCCTGGCGCAGCACACCCATGGCTTCCTCGAAGAGACGGGTCTCCTCGGGATCGGCCATGAACTCGCGGCCGTCGTGGGTGACCTTCTGCGGCTCGAGCTTGCGGATCCGCTCGTCGACGCCCTGGCGGATGTCCTTCTGCACGCGCTGCAGTTCGCCCACCTCGCGGGCGAGCTGCTCGTTCTGGCCGCGCATGGCGGCCAGCTCGGCGCGCAGGCCTTCGATCTGGCTGTTCAGCGAGAGCAGGTTGTCGCGCAGGCCGGCGATCTCGCCGGCGCGGGCCTTGGCTTCGGCGTCGCGAGCGGTCTTCTCCGCCTCGGTCTTGGCGCGCAGGTCGATGATCGCCTTGCGCGCTTCATCGTCGGAGAACAAGGCGGCATGCGAGGGCAAGGCCAACGCAAGGCCAAGGGAAAGGGCCAGCGCACCAGCCGCGTGTCGGAACAGTGGGAACATGGCCCTGCCCTTCAGTCTGTCGATCAGTCAGTCAAGCGGGGGATCAGCGGCCGACGATTTCGACGCGACGGTTCTTCGCATAGGCGGCTTCGTCGCTGCCTTGCACGGCCGGACGCTCCTTGCCGAAGCTGACGGCTTCGAGCTGACCGTCGGTCGCGCCCAGCAGGGTCAGCGACTTCAGGACGGCCTGGGCGCGCTTCTGGCCGAGGGCGAGGTTGTACTCGCTGCCGCCGCGCTCGTCGGTGTGGCCTTCGAGCTTGAGCTTCTTGTTGCGGTCGGCGCGCAGGGCCTGGGCCTGGGCTTCGAGCACCGGGCGGAACTCATCCTTGACGGCGTAGCTGTCGTAGTCGAAGTAGACGACGCGGCCCGCGGCGTTGGCGCCGGCATCGTTCTTCGTCAGGTCGACGCTGGCGACCGGCGAATCCGTCACGCCCTTGCCCGAGCCCGCGCCCGTGCCACCGACCGGCTGGCGAACTTCCACCGGGGTCTTGGATTCCAGGGGCACATCGGAGGCACAGCCGGCGATGAAGAGCGAAGCGATGGCGACGAGGCCAGCAAGTTTGGTGTTGACGATCATGTGCATATCTCCAGGAACGGGCAAAGTAGCGAACGACTAACGAATGAAAAAGTGGAACAGGGAAGAACGCGACGCGGATCAGCGGCCGAACGGGCCCCACACCGGCTCGCGGACATCCGCGGCCGTGGAGACCAGCTTGGACTTGACCTTGCCGTCGAGCGTGGTGGTCATCAGCACGTCGCGCCCTTGCGAGCGGCTGGCGTACATGATCAACCGCCCGTTCGGGGCGAAGCTCGGACTTTCGTCGTCGCTCGAATCGGTCAGGGCCTTCGCGGCCGAACCCGCGGTCAGGTCCGCCAAGTACACCCGGAAGGCACCACCCTGGCGCGAAATATAGGCGAGGTGGCGGCCGTCCGGACTCAGCGAGGGGCTGATGTTATATCCACCGGTGAAACTGACGCGCTCGGCGCCCCCCCCGGACACGGAGGTGCGGTAGATCTGCGGGCCGCCTCCACGGTCGCTGACGAAGAGCAGGCTCTTGCCGTCGGGCGTGAACACGGCCTCGGTGTCGATCGAGCTGCTGTTGGTGATGCGGCGCGGGTTCTCGCCGTTGCGGCCGACAATGTAGACCTGCGACACGCCGTCGCGGCTCAGCGTCACCGCCAGCGACTGGCCGTCCGGCGCCCAGGCGGGTGCGCTGTTGGAGCCGCGGAAGGCCGCGATCTCGCGACGCGCGCCCGTGGCGATGGTCTGGGCCCACACCACGGCCTTCTGGCGCTCGTGGAAGGACACGTACGCGATCTCCTGGCCGTTGGGTGACCAGGCCGGCGAGATGATCGGGTCCATGCTGGTGATCACCACCTGGCCATTCTCGCCATCGGAATCGGCCACACGCAGCGAGTGGCTCTTGCCACTGCGAGTCACGTAGGCGATGCGGGTGGAGAAGATGCCCTTCTCGCCGGTGATGGTCTCGTACACGAAGTCGGCGACACGGTGCGCGCCCTGGCGCAGGTCGCCCGGGGCCACCACGAACGACTGCCCGCCGAGGTCCTTGTTGCGCACGGCGTCCCAGAGCTTGGCCCGCACGTCGAAGCGGCCGTCGGCCAGGCGCATGACCGAGCCGCCCAGCACCAGGTCCGCCGCCTTGGCACGCCACTCGGACATGTTGGGCTGCGTCGTCTCGTCGAGCACGGCCACGGTGTCGATGCCGCGGAACACCCCGATGCGCTCCAGGTCGGCACGGATGATGGCCGACAGCGGGTGCGGGACGCGGTCTTCCTCGCGAAATTTGGGAATGGCGATCGGGATCTGCGTGGCGCCCACGCCCGAGATCTCGACACGGAACTGCGCATGGGCCGGCAGGGCAAGCGCCAGGCCACCGGCAGCAGAAAAGGTTCGTCGGTTCATCAGCATGAAGGGTCCTGACCTCTCTTTTTCAGCTTGGTTCAATGGAAGCGGGCGTGCGGCCGATCTCGCCGGTGAGCAGACCCATCTTGAGGTAGCGGTAATACGTGCCCTCGGCGATGTACAGCGCGAGCACGAAGCCGAGCCGCCCGTCGAGGAACCCTCGGCGCAGCAGGTAGCTGCGCAGGAAGGCCCACAGGCCGTGCGACAGCGCGGGCCAGAGGCCACCGCGCTTGCCAGCACGCACCCGGTCGACGGCCCGGCCCCGGGTGTAGCGGTTCATCTTGTCGAGGGCGTCGTCCAGCGACGCCATCGTCTCATGCAACAGATGGCCCTGCAGGCGGGCGGTCGGGCCCTGCACGTCCAGCCGCTCGTGCACCTGGTCGTCGGTGAAGCGGCCTCGCTCCCGGCGAAAGAGGCGCAGCACCCGGTCGGGGTACCAGTCGCCATGGTGCATCCACTGCCCGCAAAAACGCGACAGGCGGTCGAGCTCGTAGCCCTGTACCTCGGCCTTGCCCCGCCCGGCCACCACCTCCCGGATGCGTTCCGCCAGCTCGGGGCTGACCCGTTCGTCGGCATCGATGCTGAGCACCCACTCACCCCGGGCCAGCGCCAGCGCCCGGTTCTTCTGCGGGCCGAAGCCCGGCCAGTCGTCGGTGGTGACGACGGTCGCGCCCATCGACTCGGCGATCTCCCGGGTGCCGTCGGTGCTGCCCGAGTCGACGACGATCCACTCGTCGGCGAAAGCGACACTGCGCAGGCACTCGGCGATGTTCGCGCGCTCGTTGCGCGTGATCAGGGTGACCGAAAGGGTGATGGCGGGCATGAAAGGGAGCGATTCGTCCCGTTGTCGGGAAACCCGGATTGTAGGCAGGCCGGGCGTTGGATAATCCCCGTCGAATGAACACGACCTCCCCGACCCTCAAATCCCGAGTGGCGCGCATCGCGCCCTACTTCGCGAACAGCCGGCTCGGGTTCGTCCTGATGATCGTCGGGTCGCTCGTGGGGGCTGCCACCGAGCCGCTGATCCCGGCCCTGATGAAGCCCCTGTTCGACAGCGGCTTCAAGGGCGCCACCTTTCCCCTGTGGCTCGTGCCGGTCGCCATCATCGGCATCTTCGGGGTGCGCGGGCTGGCCGGTCTCGTGGCCCAGTACGGCCTGGCGTGGGCGGCCAACCGGGGCATGCAGTCCATGCGCGAGGCGATGTTCCGACGGGTGATGAACGCCCAGCCGGAGCTCTTCAGCAAGCACACCGCCAGCAGCCTCACCAACACGATCACCTACGAAGTGCAAGGCGGCGCCACCCTGCTCGTGGGTTCGGTCATGACGCTGGTGCGGGACTCCCTCACCGTGCTGGCCCTCCTCGGCTACTTGTTCTACCTGAACTGGCAGCTGACGCTCTTCGTGGGCGTGCTCTTTCCCACCACGGCCGTGGTCATGCGCAAGCTGAGCCGGCGCCTGCACCGCCTCACGATCGAAGGCCAGAAGGCCACCGACGAGCTGGCCTATGTGGTGGAGGAGAACGTGCTGGCCTGGCGCATCGTGCGGCTGCACGGTGCCGAGCAAGGGCAGGCATCGCGCTTCGGGCGCATGAGCGATGCCGTGCGTCGGCTGGCCCTCAAGTCCACGATGGCTGCGTCCACCATGACCCCGATCACCCAGATGATCGCGGCCTGCGCCCTGTCCGCCGTGGTCGTCGCGGCGCTGTGGCAAGGTGGCAGCCAAGGCACCTTCATCTCGTTCATCACCGCCATGCTGATGCTGCTCGCGCCGATCAAGCACCTGTCCGAGGTGGCCGGGCCGATCACGCGTGGCCTCGCGGCTCTGGAGCGTGGTGTCTCGCTCGTGGACGACACGCCCGTGGAACACAGCGGCGGGTTCGACCCGGGGCGGGCCCAGGGCAAGATCGAGATGCGTGGCGTCGACCTGCGCTACAAGACGGACCAGGCCCCCGCGCTGGCCAACGTGAACCTCGAACTGAAGGTGGGCGAGACCGTCGCGCTCGTAGGCCCGTCGGGCGCCGGCAAGTCCACGCTCGTCAACCTGCTGCCGCGCTTCCTCGAGCCCACCAGCGGCACCGTGCTGCTCGACGACCACCCGCTGCGCGACTGGAACGTGGAAGCTCTGCGCCGCCAGTTCGCCCTGGTGAGCCAGGACGTCGTGCTCTTCAACGACAGCGTGGCCGCCAACGTGGCGCTCGGCACCGGCACCGGTGCCCCCATCGACCGCGATGCCGTGCGCGAAGCGCTGCGCGCGGCCAACATGCTGGAGTTCGTCGAGGGCTTGCCGCAGGGCATGGACACCGTCATCGGCCACAACGGCAACCAGCTCTCCGGTGGCCAGCGCCAGCGGCTGGCGATTGCCCGCGCCATTCACAAGAATGCGCCAATCCTCATCCTGGATGAGGCGACCTCCGCGCTCGACTCCGAATCCGAGCGACTCGTCCAGCAGGCGCTGGAGACGCTGATGCGCGGCCGCACCAGCCTCGTCATCGCCCACCGGCTGTCCACCATCCAGGCGGCCGACCGGGTGCTGGTGCTCGAGCACGGCCGCGTGATCGAGCAGGGCACGCACGCCGAACTCATCGCCCAGGGCGGCTTGTTCGCCCACCTCCATTCCCTGCAGTTCCGCTCCAACATGCCGGAGATGCCCCAATGACCGCCAGCATCAGCGGCTTCACCTTCCTGCGCAACGGCGCGAAGCTCGGCTTCCCGTTCGAGGCGTCCATCCGCTCGCTGCTGCCCCTGGTCGACGAGTTCGTCATCGCCATCGGCGAGGGTGAGGACGACACGCGCGAGCGCCTGGTCGCCCTCGGCGACCCCAAGATCCGCCTCATCGACACGCGCTGGAACGAACGCATGGCCGAGCGCGGCTTCGTGTACGCCCAGCAGAAGATGATTGCGCAGTACGCCTGTACCGGCGACTGGGCCTTCTACCTCGAAGGCGACGAGGTGCTGCACGAGAACGAACTGGCCGCCATCCGGGCCTCCGTCGACCGCCACCATGCCGACCCCGAGGTGGAGGCGCTGGTGTTCGACTACTTCCATTTCTACGGCTCGCCGCACTGGCTGGCCGTGAGCCCGGCCTGGTACCGCCGTGAATGCCGGCTCATCCGCAACACCATCCGCACCTACGCGCCCGACGGCCAGTTCTGGGTGGTGATGGACCGGCACCGCCACGGCCGCCATCCGCGGGCGGCCCTGGCCCGCGCCCACATCTACCACTACGGCCATGTCCGCCGCACCGAGTACATGCAGGCCAAGATGGACCAGGTCAGCAAGTACTGGTCGCATGGGGCGCCGCAGGTGCACTACGGCAAGATCGACGCCCAGGCGTTGCGCCCGTACACCGGCAGCCATCCGGCCGTCATGCACGACTGGCTGGCCGCCGAAGCCGAGCAGCACTTCCAGCCCGACCCCCAGCACCAGCTGACGTCGCGGGAACGCAAGCACCGCTGGGCCATGAAGCTCGAACGCGCCTTCGGGCTCGAGCTCAGCCACAAGCACTATCAACTGATTCGACCGGACTGACATGCGCTACGCCATCGTGATCCCCGTGCTGAACCAGCTGCGCTACACGCAGATGTGCGTCGAGAGCCTGCTGGCCGAACAGGTGCCGCCCGAGTCGCTGCTCGTGATCGACAACGCCAGCACCGACGAGACGCCCGCCTGGCTGGCCCAGCATCCCCACATCCCCCAGGTGCGCAACGCGGTGAACCTCGGTTGCGGCGGCGCCTGGACCCAGGGCGCCCTGCTCGCCTTGAACGCCGACTGGGTGGTGCTGCTCAACAACGACGTGATCGCCGGCCCGCGCGCCATCGACGCCATGCTGGACGCCGCCGAACGCGAAGGCCTGCAGGTGGTGAGCCCCGCCCTGCTGGAAGGCGACAACGACTACGACTTCGCCCAGTACGCCCCCGGCTTCCTTGCCAAGACGCGGGGCCTCGTGCGCCGCGACTGGTTCCACGGCGTGTGCTTCGCGGTGCACCGCTCGGTCTTCGAGCGCGTGGGGTTCCCCGACACCGAGCGCCAGCTGGGCGGCCACGAGGACAAGGAGTTCCTCATTCGCTGCAGGCGCAACGGCATTCCGGTGGGCACGGTGGGCGACGCCGTCTTCCACCACTTCGGCTCCATCACGCAGAAGGCGCTGAAGGAGGAGTCGCAGGCCAAACACCTGGGCGACCGCCACCTCTTCTACCGCAAGGTGGGCTTCGGCTGGCTCGCGCGCAAGCGCTACCGCGCGGCCGAGCGCAGCCGCACCCAGGCGGCCACGGCGGCCGAATGCGCCAAGACCGGCGGCGTCTCGCTGCACATGAACCGCGAGCAAGGCCAGTGGGTGCCGCATTGAGCGCCCCGACCGTCAGCGTCCTGCTGCTCACCTACAAGCAGGAAAGCCTGGTCGAAGCGGCCATCGCGGCGCTGCTCGCCCAGGACAGCGCGCCCTTCGAACTCGTCATCTCCGATGACGCGTCCCCCGACGACACCTTCGCCGTCATCCAGCGCGCCGTGGCCGGCTACACCGGCCCGCACACCATCATCACCCGCCGCAACGAGACCAACCTCGGCGTCGGCCCGCACCTCAATGCCGCGATGGCCGCAAGCCATGGCGAACTCATCGTGGCCGGCGCCGGCGACGACATCTGCGAACCGAACCGCGTGCGCGAGCTGCTGGTCGCCTGGGAGTCCACCGGCCGCCGCGCGGACCTCGTCACCTCCTTCGTGACCGACATGGACTACGGCGGCACGCTGCACGGCGTGAAGACCGTGGACGATCTCGCCCAGTGGAAGACGGCCGCCGACTGGCGCGAGCGCCGCCCCCACGTCATCGGCGCCGCCCACGCCTGGACGCGCCGCGTCTTCGACCGCTTCGGGCCGCTGCTGCCCGAAACCGTGCAGGAAGACCAGGTCATCACCTTCCGTGCGCTCGCCAGCGGCGGCGGCGTGCGCGTGCCAAAACCGCTGGTGCGCTACCGGCGCGGCGGCATGTCGGCCACCACGGGCCCGCAGAGCCCCGCCGACAAGCTCCAGCGCATGGCAGTGCAGAACCGGCGCCACCTCGCTGAGGTGCACCAGCTGCTGGCCGACGCGCGGCTGACCGACTGGCGCGAGACGGTCGAGCCCGAGCTCGCTGCGGAAGGCCGCAGGCAGGAATACCTGCGCGACTTGATCGCGGCGAAGGGCCTGCCTGCGCTGGTCCGTCGGCTGTTCAGCGGGCCGCCGGTACCGCTGTCGTGGCGTTGGCGGAAGTTCGTGGCCGTCGCAAGGGCGCGCGCCTGAAGTTCGGCGAACGGGCCGCGCCGGCCGGCGCCCGGCGGTGTAGCGGTTCCTTGCCACCAGTGTCTGAGAGATGCCCTCGACTTCTAAGGCACAGAGTCCGGTCGGAACGACCGCAATGCAGCGGAAGCGGTCGTTCCGGTCGACCGCTAACATCTCACCAATGAACTGCGAGTCCTCGGATACACCTCAACCTCTGAACTGCCTAGATGGAGCATCCATCACTAGGTGGGTTGGTTTGGAGATGGCTCTTGACGGCGGGAATGCCGTGGTAACCGATGAGACGGTCATCACCGGTTTCGCCGGCGACTCACCGGCTATTTGGGCTCATCCCGATGTGCCCTTCGGGCAGTTCTCGAGCATCTACCTCGAGACGGCTGACGGACTGCACTTCCATCTGGTCAGCGACGATGCGGTCGACCGCACGAATCGCTTGCTTCTTGTGAGAACGGCGCAAGCACCCGAACCGGTCCTCGAAGTACCTGGCAGGCTTTTTCGAACACGCTTGCTAGACCTGCCGACCGGTACAGCCAAGTTGTCGGTACATCGTGAAGGGCCCGGCGGAGCGGTCCTAGATGCCGCATTGGAAATAGGAGGCCAAGTGATACGGCTGCTCTGCGGGGAGGTGTACCCGCGCCAAGACGGATCGTTCGAACTCGTGACTCCCAACGAATCGGTTTTGGTTCAATTGAACGGGGTCCGCCCCTGACATCGGCGTCCCTTCTGGGAGGGAAGGACCGCTCTCAGCCGAGGCTGTGTGAAAACCCGCTCACGGCCCAAGCGGAAGGGTTCTAGAGTCGAGTCCCAGGTCAAGCCTGGGAGTCGACATGCCGCGATTCGTTGAAGGTCAGGATCGGCATCAGGTCACGTTGCTGCCTGAATGCCTTGATGACTTTGTGGCCGAGGACAATCCGGTCCGGGTGATCGAAGCCTTCATCGATGAACTGGACCTGGCCGGGCTCGGCTTCGATGGGACGCGGGCTGCCTCGACGGGGCGCCCCGGCTATCACCCGTCGGTTCTTCTGAAGATCTACCTCTACGGCTACATCAACCGCATTCAAAGCAGTCGCCGGTTGGAACGCGAGACCCAGCGGAACATCGAGCTGATGTGGCTGACCGGCCGCCTGGCGCCGGACTTCAAGACCATCGCGGACTTCCGACGCGACAACGGGCCCGGCATCCGCAACACCTGCCGCCGGTTCATCGAACTCTGCCGGCAGCTCAAGCTGTTTACGCAGGCGGTTGTCGCTGTCGACGGCAGCAAGTTCAAGGCGGTCAACTCGCGGGACCAGAACTTCACGGTCACGAAGATCCAAAGGCGGCGGGAGCAGCTTGAACAGCACATCGAGCGTTACCTCAGTGCGCTCGACACCGCCGATCGCGTCCAGGAGCCGGAGCTGGTGGCCAAGACGAAGCGCCTGAACGACAAGATCAAGTACCTGCGCCAGCAGATGCGTGAGCTCGACGCCATGGAGCTGCAAGTGAAGGCTCAGCCGGATGGGCAGATTTCAAAGACGGATCCCGATGCTCGGGCGATGAGCACCCACAGCAAGGTGACAGGCGTCGTTGGCTACAACGTGCAGGCCGCGGTCGATGCCGAGCATCACCTGATCGTCGCGCATGAGGTAACCAACGTCGGCAACGATCGAACACAACTGCATCCGATGGCCAAAGCGGCCAAGCAGGCCATGGGGCTCGAAGCCGTCGAGGCCCTCGGTGATCGTGGCTACTTCAACAGCGTGCAGATCAAGGCGTGCGACGACGATGGAATCGCCGCCACGGTGCCGAAGCCGATGACGTCCAACGCGAAGGCCGAGGGACGATTCCACAAGGGGGACTTCATCTACATCGCGAGTGACGACGAATACGTGTGCCCCGCTGGACAACGGGCAACATATCGCTTCACGCGGGACGAAGATGGCCTGAACATCCGCCGCTACTGGAGCGGCGCTTGCGCGGGTTGCCCCATCAAGCCGCAGTGCACGCCCAGCCCATACCGACGAATCAGTCGATGGGAACATGAGCACGTGGTCGAGGCGGTACAGCGCCGGATCGATCAGAATCCGATGGCGATGCGGGTTCGCAGGCAGACGGTAGAACACGTCTTCGGCACGCTCAAGCACTGGATGGGCTCGACCCACTTCCTGACGCGAACGCTGCGCAACGTCGGGACCGAGATGAGCCTGCATGTCCTGGCCTACAACTTCAAGCGAGTGCTCAGCATCCTCGGTATGACGAAGATGATGGCGGGGCTGCGCGCGGCCTCAGCATGAGGCTATAGACCGGTCTCCACGCTTTACCAAAGCTCAACGAGCCTGCGATTCCTTCGGAGCCTTCAGTCCGCGGAAGCGACGTCCAGGACCTCGGCACAGCGCGACCACTCCCCATGAGCCACGGCCGATGGGATACGCAGCGTTTTCACACGGCCTCAGCCTCAAGCCGCCGCTGGCAGTCGGGGCGGCTTTGCAGGAGGGAGTCGCCCCGGGTCTGCTGATCTAATGCTTCCCCAGCTAGTTAAGAATCTGTGCCCTATGACCCTAGGCGACGAGCACTTCAACGTATGCGTCCGGTGATGTCATCTTGACTGCGGTGGTCGCGCCCCTTGGGTCGATGACCTGACGTCTGTGCGCGTTGCGATACCATCCAATCATGAGCTACTACGTGCTTGGAATCGCTGAGGGGCCACTTGGTGAAGACCTTTCCCCGTTGTCGAACCAAACACGGGTGCCTCCACGTGCTCGATTTCTTGAGGGCTATCTCAATGAGATCGCTCCAGCGTTCCAGGAATTCTCCGACCGGGAGGAGGACATCCTGGGGCTTCACAGCTTTGCAAGCATCTCGCCCGATCAGGTGGAGCGTGCGAAGACCATCTGCGAACGGCTTAGGGTGTCGCTCTCTGCTAGGCCCGACTCTTGGAGAGTTCGTCTAGGCACGATCAAGTTTCCTGGCCAAGCAGAAAGGCCGTTTGAGCCGCTCGTGGTCAGGCGGCGCGCATTGGCGCTAATCGACAGAATCGAGCGGCTGCTTGATTCAGCCCAAAAATCAGGCGCAAGTCTCGTCTTTGCTGGTGGCGCCTGGTATGTCCCTCTTTGCGGAATCAAACTTCCCCCGGGCACGGTCCGCTATTCCTAGGGCGTACGGTGGCCTATTCATGGTGCATCTCCTATTCGGAGTATGCCGGTCGTGGGACGACGACCATCAAGAGTGGCTTGCTCCGCTTGCAGACGCCCAGCGATGTGGTAGTAGCTCTATAGCCCGACTCGACGGCTGCGTTGGCAAGCGCTCGAGCACGTCCTTAAGGTAGGCCCACGGGTCGAGTCCGTTGAGCCGAGCCGACTGGATCAAGCTCATTGCGGCTGCAGCCCTCTTGCCCGCACGCAAGCTCCCGGCGAACAACCAGTTGTTGCGCCCGAGCGCGATGGGCCGGAGGCGGTTCTCCGCCCAGTTGTTGTCCGCCGGCAGCGTGCCGTCGTCCAGGTAGCGCGTCAGCGCCGCCCACCGCCCGAGGCTGTAGTCGATGGTCTATTGGGGTCAGGTCTCCCTCGTTGCACGTGACCTTGCTTTACGTGAAACGCCGACCTCAGGGCCGAGGTCCGTGCAAGGAGGCCTCGCGTGCGCTCTGTGAAACGGACGTCTCGTGTCTGCCTTTGCTGAGGCGTAGCGTGCTACCGGTAGTCTTCTTCGCGCTGGTGACGCACGCCGAGAACCAGCACGGTCTCGGGCAGGATTTCGAAACGGGCGACGTAGCCGGTGGCGCCAAAGGGGATGATGAGTTCTCGCGTCGTGAGCGAAGCGCCGACACGGCGGAAGATGAATGGCGTGCGTGCAAGCTGATGATTGACCGCGTGTTCGATGGCGACGACCGCGAGGTCTGCGGCAGACAAGTCGTCGGCGGTCAGGGCGCGATCGAGCAGGAAGTCGTGCAAGCGCAGCAGGTCGGCACGGCCCGCCGCGCTCCAGCGAACGTCGAAGCTCACGTGCGGCCGGGTTGCAACTGCGCGCGCCGCGCCGCGGTGCGCTTGCGCAGTTCGTCCAGGACGTCGTCGCTGCTGTGGCTTTCGCCGGTGGCCAGGAAGTGTTTGAGCGAAGCGCTGCACCTTTCGTCGAAGTCGCGAAGGGCCTGGCGGTGCTCAACCGCCTGGCGCACGGCCGACTCGACGAAAGCCGAGAGGCTCTCGCCCTCGCCCAGGACGGCTTCGACGTTGGCGCGCAGTGCGGGCTCGATGCGGACTTGAGGCAAGACGGCGGACTTCATTCGCGAATTGTAGTGCGTTTGCGTTGCACACGCCGCCTTGAACGAGGCCCGCCGAGCGGGACACGGCCAACGCTCGACGGCCACCGGCGAAGGCGGCTCGTCCGCGCTGATGAATCGTCGACCCGCCTCCGCGCCGGTCTAGCCACAGCGCAGCGCGGATACCCGGGCGCCGGTATGCTCGCGTCGTCAGCCGGCCGCCCGAGCCGACTTCATCACCCCCAGACGTGAACGCTCCCCGTCCCCTGCCCTCACCTTCGAAGCGCCCGACCGCATGGCGCGCCTGAGCCACGTCTGGCGGCGAACGCGGGACGCCGTGCTGGGCACGCCCGGGCTCGGCGTGCTGCTGCTCGCTGTTCGCAACTACGTGCTGCACCAGAGCGCCAATCAGGCGGGGAGCATGGCGTTCTCGACGGTGTTGTCGATGTTCCCGCTGCTCCTGCTGCTGTCGGCCGGGGCGGCCTACATCGGTTCGCCGGGTGATGCGGCGGCGCTCGCCGGGCGGGTGGTCGACTACGCACCGCCGCTCGTGCGCAGTGCCCTGCAGCCGGTGGTCAATCAGGTGCTGGCGCAGCGCAGCCAGGCGCTGCTCGCCATCGGCCTGCTCGTCACGCTGTGGACGGCGTCGTCGGGCATGCAGGCGGTGCGCACCGCGCTGAACCGGTCCTATGGCATCGAGCGCGGCCTGCCCTTCTGGAAGGCCCGCCTCAAGGTGACGCTCTTCACGGTGGTGGTGGGCAGCGGCATCCTCGCCACGTTCAGCTCGGTCATCGTCATGCCGTACGTGTGGGAGGCGCTCGAGGCCAGCGTGGGCGCGGGTCGCGAGACGCTGTGGCTGCGCAACAGCGTGCGCTATGGTGCCGCTTTCGTCGTGCTGTCCGTGCTGTACGCCTTGCTGTACGGCTGGCTGCCCGACATCCCTCAGCGCCTGCGCACCGTGTTGCCGGGGGCCTTCGTCGGCGCCGCGCTGTGGGTGGGCTCCGCCGCCATGCTGTCGTACACCTTGCGCAGCGCGGGCAAGCTGGCACTCCTCTACGGCAGCTTCGCCGGTGTCGTCGCCACGCTGGTCTTCCTCTACATCAGCGCCACGACCTTGATCTACGGTGCCGAGGTGAACGCCGTCATCCGCGAGCGCTTGTTGCCGACGCCTGACCCTGCGTGAGGTGACCGGCCGGGTCGGATTTCCCCGACTCACAGCGGTCAGCCCGCCGCTCACCCGCCGTCCACAGGCGACTCCTCGTCCCGCCAATCGGCATTGATCAGGGCGAAGATCTCGTGGTCCTGCCACGCACCATCGATGTACAGGTAGTTGGCTGAACAGCCTTCGTGCACGAACCCGAGCCGCCGCAGCACGCGCTGGCTGGCAAGGTTGTCGGGCTGAACGGCCGCTTGCAGGCGATGCAGCCGGACGCCTGTGGCAAACACCTGCGCCACCACGGCCTGCAGCGCCTCGGTCATCAGGCCTTGCCCAAGCATCCGGGCGTCGAGGCCGTAGCCGAGGCTGGCGCTCTGGAACGGGCCCCGCTGCACCTGGGACACCTGGCATTGGCCGATCACCTCCGCCTGCGCGCCGGCGCAGAGCCAGTACCGCCAGGCCAGGCCGCCACCGAAGGCCACTCGCTCCTGCGCCAGTCGCGCGGACGTCGCTTCGAGCGTCAGATAGCCTGCGGGCCGCGGCGGCTCCCACGGTGCGAAGTGCCGGCCGTTGCGCGTGTGAAAGGCGGCGATGTCGGCGGCCAGGTCAGGGTGAGACGCGCGAAGCACCAGCCGCTCGGTGCGGATCTCCATTGGCGGTGAGCGATGACGGGCGACGAAGGCGGCTTGCATGCGGCCATTCTCCATGCCGCTCGTGTACGCTCGGTCTCCCGCCACCGTTGTTCCCCATCGCTTCCATGACCGCTTTCACCTGCGTGGCCACCGAGGTCCTCACCACCCACCAGAAGCCGGTCGGCTATGCGTACCGCACCGCGCCGGTGTCCCCGACGGACAGCGGCTGGCGCTTCCTCAGCGGCAGCGAAAGCGAGAAGTACATGAACCAGCCGACGCACTACATCACCTGCGTGCTGGCCGACTTCGCGGGCGAACACCCCGAGGTCGCGGCCCTGCTCGATCATCCTGCGGGCTCCGCCTTCGAACGCACCGGGGGCGACGGGGCCTTCGAGGCCGTTGCCCTGGACTGAAGCAGCGTCCCGCCCTCAGGCGGCCTGCGGCACATCGGCCGCAGCAGACGCCGCCGTGGCAGGCGGCACGCACTGGGCGACGTCGATGTCGCGGCCTCGCGCAAGAGGACACGGTTCGTTCAAGCGCGTGCGGAGTTCGTCGCGCAGCGCCACCAGTTCGTCGATGCGGGACTCGACCGTCTGCAACTGGGCCGTGATCATCTGACGGATCGCGGCATCACGCTCCGGTTCGGGAAGCTGGCCCAGGTCGGCCATCAGGGAGGCGATGCGCGACAGGCTCAGGCCGAGCCGCTGGCCGGTGCGCACGAGGCCGAGCAGGCGCACCGTCTGCTCGGGATATTCGCGATAGCCATTGGGCTGGCGGCGCGACTGGATGAGGCCCATCTTTTCGTACAGGCGCAAGGCGTCGTTGCTGAGGCCGGTGAGACGAGCGATTTCGCCGATGCGCATGGGGACTCCCGAGCGAAAGGATGGCCCGACGCGACGAGCGTGCATCGGGTGCGAAGCAAGCGCTTGACCCTGGACCATGGTCCAGGGTCTACGCTGGCCGAACTGTAAACCAGGACCAGCCCATGCCCCCATCCAACGTTCCCGTTTCCGCACAACGCCCTGTGGGCCGGCGCTCCCGCATCGCCGCCTTCGTCGTGCTCCTGACAAGCCTCGCCGCCACCGGTCTGACTGCCTGCGGACACGTGCCGGCGCCCACCTCGGCCCCGCCCGCCATGGCTGCCATTCCCACCGCCGCCGCGGCCTCGGGCGTCAGGTTCAGCATCATCCGCACCGCCCGAACGGCGGCGCGCGATGCGTTCACCTGGCAGGGCGGCAGCTGGACGCGCAGCGTGGTCGTCAACCACGTCGCCGTGCTCGTCGATCACCCGCGAGGCCGATTCCTGCTCGACAGCGGTCTCGGCACGCGCACGCCTGCGCACTTCGAGGCCGAGATGCCGTGGTGGCTCAAGCCCCTGATGCGCTTCGAGGGCCTGGACCCGGCGCGCAGCCAACTGGACGCCCGCGGGGAGCCGCCGGTCTCGCGCATCATCCTGACCCATGCCCATTGGGATCACCTGGCGGCGCTGCACGACTTTCCGGAAGCGGAGGTGTGGTTGCCGTCGGCCGAGCAGGCGCACGCGATGGCGGCCGAGCCGCCCGGCGTGCTGCCCGCGCAGCTGGGCCCGCCGGCGATCCGCTGGCGGACCTACGAGTTCGACGACCGCCGTTGGGGCCCCTTTGCGGGGAGCGTGGACCTCTTCGGCGACGGTACGGCGGTGCTGGTCCCGTTGTCGGGCCACACCCCCGGGTCCGCCGGCCTGCTGCTGACGGTGGCCTCCGGCAAGCGCTACTTCTTCATCGGCGACACCGTCTGGCGTCATGACGCGATCACGCAGCAGGCGCCCAAACCACCGCTGGCCAGCCGCATCGTCGACCATGACCGGCCCGCCACCCTGGACACCGTGCGCTTCCTGCACGCGCTGCAGCAGGCCCACCCCGACCTGACCCTCGTGCCCGCGCATGACGCCTCGGTCCACGACCGCCTGGGCTACTACCCGGAGTGGGTTCGCTAAGTCTCACGCTGCAAGACAGGCCGTGGCCCCGCGCGGACCAGGGGCTTGTGGCGGCAGGGGTGAGCAAACGCGATCACGCAACTCATAATGTTGCATGAAAAGAGACAGCCGACTTTCCGGCGTGCTGCATGTGCTCCTGCACATGGCCGAGCACGACGGCCCCTCCACCTCCGAGTCCCTGGCCTTGGCGATGCACACCAACCCGGTGGTCATCCGCCGGCTCATGGCCGGGCTGCGCCAGGCCGGCTTCGTCGACTCCGCCAAGGGTCACGGCGGCGGGTGGGTCATTGCCTGCCGACTGGCCGACGTGACCCTGCGCGACGTGCACCTGGCGCTCGGCTCTCCGCCCCTGCTGGCGCTCGGGCACCGCGACCCCGGCTCGTCATGCCTCGTGGAGCAGGCGGTGAACGCCGCCCTGGAAGACGCTTTCGCCGAGGCGGAAGCCACCCTGCTCCGGCGCCTGGGCGACGTCACGCTGGCCGCGCTGTCTGCCGACTTCCATCGCCGCCTGCTCGCGCGCGGCTCAACTCCGGAGCACCAGCACCATGCCCATTGAATTCGACATCCTCATCGTCGGCGGCAGCTTCGCCGGCCTGTCCGCCGCGTTGCAAGTGGCCCGTGCCCGCAGGCAAGTCGCGGTGGTGGATGCCGGCCGGCGCCGCAATCGCTTCGCCGCCACGTCGCATGGCTTCCTCGGCCAGGACGGTCGCCCGCCCGGCGACATCGTGGCCGACGCACGGGCCCAGCTGCTCGCCTACCCGACCGTGCAATGGATCGAAGGCGCCGCCACGCAGGCTCGTGCCCTCGACGACGGTTTCCAGGTGAGCGTACCGGGCCGCGAGCCGCTGCAGGCAAGGCGCATCGTCCTCGCCACCGGCGTGGTCGATGAACTGCCCGAGGTCGAGGGTCTCGCGGAACGCTGGGGCCGCAGCGTCTTTCACTGCCCGTACTGCCATGGCTACGAACTCGGCAGCGGACGCATCGGCGTGCTGGCGGCCGGACCGATGTCGGTGCACCAGGCGATGCTCCTGCCGGACTGGGGCGCGACGACCCTCATCGGCATCGGCGACTTCCTGCCCGACGATGCGGCATGCGAAGCGCTCGCCCGGCGTGGCGTTGTCATCGAACGCGCGCCCGTGCGCCGCGTGACAGGCGAGGCCACGGTCGAGCTCGCCGACGGGCGCCAGCTTGCCTTCGACGGTCTCTTCACCCTCACCCGCACCCGCATGGCCAGCAGCCTGCCCGAGCAACTGGGCTGCGCCTTCGACGAAGGTCCGGTCGGCCCCTTCGTGCGGCGCAGCGAGACCTTCGAGACCAGCGTCCCCGGCGTCTTCGCCTGCGGGGATGCCGCGAGGCCGTTCGGCAACGTCGCGGTGGCCGTGGGCGACGGTGCCATGGTGGGCGCGGCAGCGCACCGCTCGCTCGTGTTCACCAGCTGACGGCGAGGGCCGGCGCACTTTTTTTTCGAATGCTTGTCAGGAATCGGTCCTGGCTCCGACTTGATCACCGTGCACGTCTTGCTGCACGCCATGTCGGAGCCACTTCCATGAACCTGAAATCCATCGCCGCGCTTGCCGCCACCCTCATCGCCACCTCCGCCTGGGCGGAGCAGCCTGCCGACCAGAAGTGCGGTGCCGGCACCTGCGGCAAGAAGGAGGCCGGCGCCCGGGCGGACGGCAAGAAGCCCGCCGCCGCACGAGACGCCATGGCCTCGAAGAAGGATGCCGCCTGCTCGAAGAAGGAGGCCGGGTGCGCCAAGAAGGACGCCGGCTGCTCGAAGAAGGAAGGCGGCTGCAGCAAGAAGGACGCGGCGCCCAAGGCCGACGGCGCAGCCAGCAAGCCCTGAGCGGGCCGGACCGGCATGACGGGGCTGGGCTACCGCCGCGAGATGGCGGACTGGGACATGTCGGCGGTGGACGCCGACTTCTTCGAGGTCGCACCCGAGAACTGGCTGCGCCGCGACCGGGCGCCCCTGCACGCCTTGCGCGCGTCGGGCCGGGCCGTGCACCTGCACGGCGTGACGCTCAACCTCGGCGGCCAGTCCGCCCCGGACCCCGCCTACCTTGCCGCCTTGCGGTCCCTGCTCGACGAGCTGGAAACCGAGCACTGCTCCGACCACCTGGCGGCCAGCGGCGACGCCCACCAGCTGCACGACCTCTTCCCCGTGCCCTTCACCCAGGCCGAGGTGCAGCGGGTGGCCGACCGCATCAGCCGGGTGCAGGACGCCCTCGGCCGGCGCATCGCGGTGGAGAACACCACCTGGTACACCAACACCGGCGATCTGCCGGAACCGGCCTTTCTCATGGCGGTGGCGGAGCGCGCGGACTGCCAGATCCTCCTCGACCTCAACAACATCGATGTCAACCACAAGAACCACGGCCGCTGCCCGCTGCCCGACTTCCTGGCCGCCATCGACTTCCGCCGCGTCGCCTACCTGCATGTGGCCGGCCACGAGTACGACGAGCGCTTCGGCCTGCATGTCGACACCCACAGCCAGCCCGTGCCACCGCCCACCGCCGCCGAGGCGCGCCACCTCGCGCAGCAGCACGGTCTTCCCGTGCTGCTGGAGTGGGACCACGACCTGCCCGACCTCGCCACCCTCAACCGGGAACTCGCATGCCTTCGGCCGACTTCTTCGCCTACGTGAGGGGCACGAGCGAGGCCGTGCCGGCCGGCCACACGGAGGCCGGCATGCGGCTCTACCGTCACCTGGTGCACCTCGGTGCACGGCAGGTGCTGGAGGCGCACTTTCCCGACCTGCCCGACCGGCTCGGCGCGGAGGCCTGGCAGGCCCTCGTGGCCGGCTTCGTGCGCCAGTCCGC
This sequence comes from Rhizobacter sp. LjRoot28, assembly GCF_964253025.1. Taxonomy (NCBI): domain Bacteria; kingdom Pseudomonadati; phylum Pseudomonadota; class Betaproteobacteria; order Burkholderiales; family Sphaerotilaceae; genus Rhizobacter; species Rhizobacter sp. LjRoot28. The sequence goes on along the minus strand of NZ_CAXUQC020000001.1, from coordinate 1,189,244 downwards.
CTGGACCTCCCCCTTCTGCGCAGACCTGACCGATGACTTCCTCGCCTACCTCGAACGTGAACGCGCCTGAACCCACCGGCGCCCTGCGGCAGCTGGCACGCAACCTCGACGCGCACCTGCGCGACCTCGGCCTGCTGGCCTTGCGCCTCTGGGCCGCCCAGGAATTCATGCTGGCGGGATGGACGAAGCTGCAAGGCGGAACGCAGGCGCCCGCGTGGTTCCGCGCCCTCGACTTCCCCGCCCTGGTGGCCTGGCTCCCGGTGGATGCCAACTGGGTTGCCGCGGGTGCCGGCGAACTCGTGCTGGGTGCGGCGTTGCTGGTGGGGCTCGGCGCGCGCCTCGCAGCCGCCGGCCTGCTCTTCATCACCTGGGTGGCTGTCCATACCGTTCACTTCGACCTCGGCTGGAGCGGTTGGAACCAGATCGAGACCGAGGCCGGGCTCGGCTTCAAGGTGCCGCTGATGCTGGCGGTGATGCTGGTGGCGATCGTCACGCAGGGCGGCGGACAATACGCCCTCGATCGCTGGCGTGCCGAGCGACGCCGTCGCACCGCTCACACGCCGCCGATGCCATGAACGCCCCGCTTCCCCTCGCGCACTGGACCCTCGAATGGCGGGGCGCCATGCTGCGCTTCGCCCGACTTCACCTGCAGCCCCGCGAAGACGCGGAGGACGCCGTGCAGGATGCCCTGGCCGCGGCCTTGTCGGCCGACGCCGAGGTGGTGGCCCAGGCCGGCCCCAAGCGCTACCTGTTCGGCATCCTGAAGCACAAGATCACCGACCGGCTGCGCATGAAGTACCGTCCGGAGGTGAGCTATGCGGAAGCCTTCCACGACGACCTCGACGACGTGTTGTTCAACGCGCGAGGGCACTGGGCGGAGGGCGTGGCGCCGAGCACCTGGGCCGCCCCGGAGTCCCGGCTTCAAACCGAGCAGTTCTTCGTGGTCGTCGACCTGTGCGTGCACCGCCTGGCGCCCAAGCCGGCCAGGGTGTTCAGCATGAAGGAGTTTCTCGAATGCGAGGCCGAGGAGATCTGCGGCACGCTGGGCCTCACGCGGGCTGACTACTGGCAGTGCATGAGCCGGGCGCGCAAGCAGATCCAGCTGTGCCTCAACGAACGCTGGTTCACGGAAGGACCCTCATGCTGACCTGCAGGCAATACATCTTCGAGCTCACCTCCGGGCGGCTTGCCGAGGCGACCGGCGTGGCGCGGTTCTGGGGCACGCAACACCGCCTCATGTGCCGCCGCTGCCGCGCCTTCACGCGCAATGACCAACAGCTCGACGGCATCCTGGCCGGCTACCGCGACCACCTCCAACGCCCCCAGGGCAAGGACGAGCACGACTGAGCTCGCGTGCCTTGCGCGCGGTCAGCGCGCTTTCAGATGGGTGGCCAGCTGGTCCAGCGTGCCGCCATAGCCTTGTTCGAGCGATGGATGCAGCGCAAGGAAGAAGGCGCGCTCGGCCTCGTTCTCGCCGAACGGCACGGCGCGCAGGCGAACGGTGGTGCGCCCGGGGCGATCCTCCCTGAAGGTGACGGTGTTCAGGATCTCGAGCGGGCAGTCGGGGCTGAAGGGTGCACGGGTGATGCCGCAGCGCTCGTTCGAGAACGAATTGAGCCATTCGATGCGTTCGGGCTGAGCAATGTCGCGGTAGTTGAAGCGGCCCCACATCGGAGGCGCCCCGTCGAAGCGCATCTCGTAGTGGAAGAACCCGCCCGGGCGGAACTCGAGGCGGTGCACCTGCACCTTGCATCCGGCGGGGCCCCACCACTGCGCGAGGTGCTCGGCATCGGTCCATGCCGTCCAGACGTCGGCGCGGGATGCGGCGAACTCCCGCTCCAGCGTGAAGGCGAGGGAACGGGCGGCGGCGGTGGCCGCGGAATCGATGCTGGATTCAGGTGTCATGGTGAGTTCCTTTCTGGGGCGCAGGACGGGTGAGTCGCGACAGGCCGAGCTCGGCGCTCTTCAGCGAAACGGCCGGCTCAGGTACCGGGAGCGCGCCTCGCCAAAGCGCCAGGGTCGCTCCACCGCTTTCGAAATGCCGATGCGCGGGCCGCATTGCACCTCGCACGGACCGGGCGCCGTCTGCAGTTCGAACGGCGGCTCGGCGATCGAGTGGCCGTCGAGCGCCCGGGTCACGCCGAGGGCCTGGGCCACCCGGCCCGGGCCGGAACACAGCAGGCGGGGATCCTCGAGGCCGCGCCGCTGGCGCATGGTGTCGAGCCCGGCCGTGGGCTCGATGGCGCGGATCAGCACACCCGCCCCATGGCCTGCCTCGCGGCACACGAGGTTGAGGCACCAGTGGATGCCATAGGAACGATAGACATAGGCGTGCGCCGGGGGGCCGAACATGGACGCGTTGCGGGGCGTGAGTCCGCCGAAGGTGTGCGAGGCCTCGTCTTCGGCGTCGTAGGCCTCGGTTTCCACGATGCGCCCGCCCACCCCGTCGACCAGCAGCACCGCGCCGATCAAGGCCCGGGCGACGTCGATGGAGGGCGCGCTGAAATCAATGCCGGCCAGCTGGGTCATCGCCGCACTCTAGCGTGCGGGCCGCGGGTTCGCCGCCGCGGGGTGATGGTGCGCGGCACGACGGCGTGGCTGGCACCGAACCTGCAAGCGTGCGACCCGCGCCCCGCGATGGGGCGCACGACGGCGCCATCGCTGCGCCATCGCATTCCCACCCACCATTGAGGACCACCGAATGAGCCGCCTGGACGTCACCGAGAAGATCATCGCCACCAAGGTGGCCAAGGGAATGAAGTGGGCCGACGTGGCCGCCCGCGTGGGCCTCAGCAAGGAATGGGTGACGGCCGCCTGCCTCGGGCAGATGACGCTGGACGCGGAACAGGCCGGGGTGCTCGCCGAGATGTTCGACCTCACCGATGCCGAGAAGCGCTGGCTGATGGTCGTGCCCTACAAGGGCTCGCTGCCCACGACCGTGCCGACCGATCCACTCATCTACCGTTTCCACGAACTGGTGAGCGTGTACGGCACCACCTTCAAGGAACTGATCCACGAGGAGTTCGGCGACGGCATCATGAGCGCCATCGACTTCAAGATGGACCTCAAGCGTGAGGCGCACCCGGCGGGCGACCGGGTGAGCATCACGATGTCCGGCAAGTTCCTGCCGTACAAGACCTACTGAGGCGCGCGTCAGACCATGCCGCCGTTGGCGCGCAGGGTCTGGCCGTTGACCCAGCCGCCGTCCGGGCCGACGAGAAAGGCCACGACCGAGGCGATGTCCTCCGGCTCGCCCAGGCGCTCGAGCGGTGCCGCCTGCGCCAGCCGGGCCACGGCCTCGTCGGACTTGCCGTCGAGGAACATCTCCGTCGAGGTGGGCCCGGGGGCCACCGCGTTCACCGTGATGCGGCGACCGCGCAGCTCCTTGGCGAGGATGGAGGTCATCGTCTCCACCGCGGCCTTGGTGCCGGCGTAGGCGCCATAGCCGGCAAAGGCGACACCGACGACACTGCTGGACAAGTTGACGATGCGTCCTCCGTCCGCGATGCGGAGCGCCGCCTCGCGCATCACGTTGAAGGCGCCCTTGAAGTTGACGGCCACGGTGCGGTCGAAGTCGGCATCGCTCATCGTCGCCACCGTGGGCAGCCCCGGCACCATGACACCGGCGTTGTTCACCACGACGTCGATTCGCCCGTGCCGGGCCATGACGGCTTCGAACATCTCCCGGACCTGCGCCGGGTCTGCGACGTCGGCGCGCACGGCGAACGCACGGCCGCCTTCGGCCTCGATGGCCTGTACGACCGACCGTGCATCCGCCTCACGGCCGGCGTAGTTGACGGCGACGGCATGGCGTTGGGCCGCGAGCCGGCGCGCGATGGCCGCACCGATGCCGCGGCTGGCGCCGGTGACGATGGAGGAAACGAGGGGTTGGGTGGTGTTCATGTGAGGCTCCTTGTTGATGCCTCAATTCTTCGCGCCGTCGCCCTTCCGATAAAGCGTCACCCGTCGGCTTTACCATTCCATCCCACCCAACAATCACCCTCACAGGAGCGCCATGGACCGGCTCGATGCCATGCGGGTGCTGCTGCGTGTTGCCGAACTCGGCAGCTTCACGCGCGCCGCCGACGAACTGCAACTGCCCCGCGCGACCGTCACCCACACCGTCCAGGCGCTCGAGCAGCACCTGGGGGTTCGCCTGCTCAACCGCACCACCCGCCACGTTGGCGCGACGCCCGATGGCGAGGAGTTCCTGCAGCACTGCCGGCAGTTACTCGCCAGCTGGCATGAGATGGAAGAAGCCTTCCGGGGTGGACAGGACGGCCCCCGCGGCAAGTTGCGGGTGGACCTGCAAGGCTCGCTGGCCCAGCACTTCCTGTTGCCTCGGCTGGGCGAGTTCCTCAGCCGGCATCCGCACGTCCAGCTCGACATCGGCCTGGGCGAGCGCCTGGTCGACCTGGTGCGCGAGCGGGTGGACTGCGTCCTGCGCAGCGGCCCGAGCCCGGACTCCTCCCTCGTCGCGCGCCGGGTGGCCGTGCTGCCGCAACTCACCTGCGCGAGCCCCGCCTACCTCGCGCGCCATGGCGTCCCTGCGGATCCCGCGCACCTCGACGGCCACCAGGCCGTCAACTTCGCCAGCGGCACCGGGCGCCTGCATCCGTTCGAGTTCATGCAGGACGGGCGGCTCATCACCCTTGCCTTGCCGGGGCGCGTCACCGTGTCGAATGCGGAGGCCTACGTGCAGTGCTGCGAAGCGGGCGCGGGCCTGATCCAGCTGCCGCGGTACCACGTGGAAGAGGCACTGGAGGCGGGCCGCCTGGTGGAGGTGCTGCCGGATCACGCGCCGCCGGCGCGAACGGTGTCCGTCATGTACGCCCAGCACCGCGAAGCTTCACCGGCGCTGCGTGCCTTCATCGAGTGGGTGGCGGAATGCCTGGCGCCTCTGCGCGATGGCCCGCCCGAGCGGGTCCTCATCGCGAAGGGCGCCACGCCCAAGCCGAAGTCGCCTGATGCAAGGCCGGCGCGCGGGGCTGCTGTCACCGCGCCGGCGCGCAAGCGGTCGTCGACCGCGCCAAGCGCCTGAGCCTGAGGGAGCCGCCAACCGAGGCGGTCAGCCCGTGCGCGGGGGCAGTTCCACCCGCGGCGATGCGGGATGGGTCGCTTCGAAACGCTCCTGGCAAGTGATGCAGCGAGCTGCCGCCGGCTGCGCCTCCAGACGCGCCTCGGGGATCGACACGCCGCAGTCGACGCACTGACCGAAGCTGCCATCGGCCAACCGCTCGCGCGCGGCATCGATGGCCCGGAGCTCCTCGATGTCGCGCTGGCGCTCGGCATGGCGCACGGCACCCCGCGTGAGTTCCTCGGCGATCTCGCCCATGTCGTCCACCTGGCTCAGCGTGACGGCGCTCGGCGTGTCGGTCTGCTCCTGCCCGACCGTGCGAACCTCTTCCTGGAGTTCGGCCTCGCGGGCATCCAGCCGGGCCTGCCAGCGTGCGGCGTCCTGCGGGCTCATCGTCTGCTCGTCCATGGCGTTCCTTTCCGTGAGAACTGACATCGGTCCTCCTTCGGCAAGCGACATGCCATGCGGCAGTCCGAGCGCAGCCCAGAACCGATCACCCCACCGGCAGCACGCGGGCCTGCACCATGCGGGCGGGCCAGGCGAAGTGCCCACCGCCGAGGTGGTGCAGGGTATGAAGCTCGGAGTTGTCGTCCCGGAAGGACCAGTGCCCCTCATCGAACACCCGCGCATCCGCCTGGGCCGACACCACTTCCCCGAAACAGGTGTCGTAGGCGTCCTCGGTGTGCCGCTCGGGGATGAGCCGGCACTCCAGCCAGGCGACGCAGCCGCCGATCAGCGGCAGGCCCAGCACCGGACCGTCGAAGGCGTCGATGCGGTACCGCTCGAACTTGTCACCGCCAGCGCTTGCAGCCAGCTCGGCACCGCCCACGCTTCCCACGGTGTACGTCAGGTCCAGCACCTGGTGGCACGGAATGCTGAGGGTGAAGCCCCCGCTGGCCGTGACCAGTTCGCGGGTCAGCGTGCGCTTGTCGATCACGACCGCCACACGGGGCGGGTCGAACTCCACCGGCATCGACCAGGCCGCGGCCATCACGTTGCGCAGCCCGCCATGGGCACTGCCCACGAGCACCGTCGGGCCGTGGTTGAGGAGTCGGCAGGCATGGGGCAGGGCAACGGGTTTGATCATGCGACGAGTCTAGTGCCCTCCTCTGCGCGCCGGCCAATCCCGACCTGGCGGCGGTGATCACGGCCGCACATTGCGTCCGGGAGGCGCCCGCCTCAGTTCGCCACGAACTCCGCCTTCCAGGTGCCGCCGACCCAGTTCAGCACGCTTCCCCCACGCGTCAGGCAGAACTGATGGCTGCGCTGCGCGTTGCGCAGCGGTCGCATGCAGCCCGCCGGGGCGGTATGGTCCACCGTCCACGTATTCCGGCCGGCGTCGTAGCGCATGAATTCGAGTTCGGAGGTGAACATGCCGCCCCGAGTCCAGCGTGTCGCGTGGCCTTCGGTCGGCGACTCGAACTGCATGTCGTACACCGGGTACGGCGGGTTATCGATCTGCTGCCAGGTCGAGCCCTGGTCTGTCGAGAGGTACGCTTTGGTCAAGGCGCCGCCCGGAGCGATGGCGGAGATCACCGAGCGATCCGGGGCCACATGGAGCCAGAGCAAGGCCGGCGTCTTCGGCGTGGCGACCGAGAGGCTCTGCAGGTCGATCTGCAGCGGCTGAGCGTCGAACCCGTACACGAAATAGGTCTTCACGCCCGCTTCACCGCGGCCGTGCTGGCCATTGACGATGTGGGGCTGAAAGCCCTGGTCGTGGCGGTGGAGGAGCTTCAACCCTGACAAATCCTCGTTGGTGGTGGTGTGCACCTCGTACCACAGCACCTTCGGCGAGGGCAAGGCAACGGTGCCGGGCTTCACCTCGGCAGCGATGATGAACCACCGCGCGCCGACGCGGTCAATGTCCAGGATGGTGCGCTGCGCGCCGAGCGACGCGAGCTTCCGGCGCGATCCGCCGTCCCGCGAAACGGCCAGGATCTCACCCCGATCCGTCCCCACCACGAGCTGCTCCCCATCCGCTTCAACGGCCGTGATGGCTTGGAGCGTTCCGACATCGACGCTCGACCACTCCCCCGTCGCCGACCGCTTGCGCACCTGGCCGAAGGCAGCGCCCCAGTAGACGTTGCCGTCACGGTCCGCGCCCACCTCGTCGGTTCCCGGGGCCGCGGCCGTGCGGGCGAGACGCAGCAGTTCCTCATTCGTCGAAGCAGCTTTTAAGCGCGCATTGATGGGCGCACTGTTCATGTGGCGCTCGTGGGCGACGAGGATCTGGCCGATCAGACCCTTGTCACTTGAGGGTGCCGGCACGTGACTGGCCCGCGGGGGTGATGCAGGCTGCCACACCAGGGGATCGCGCTGCGTGAGATGAGGCGCCAGTGCCGCCACGGCCTGGGCGCGCGAAGCCGCCACCTCGGGGTGCTGAACGATGGCAGTGCCGAGTTCATCGTCGCCGAAATGGATGGGCAGGATGGCGCCCAGGTCGGTGATGCGACCGGACTCCACCACCACCACATCGAAGGCGCCACCGGCTCGGCTCTTGAACGATGGCAGCTCATAGGTGCCGGCGGGAACCCACAGTCCATGGGCGTTGGGGCCGTGCGCCTCGGTGCGCCGGAGCTTGTACTCGGCCCGCGTGGCGGGATTGCGCAACACCGTCGTGTCTGCAAGCCCTGGCAGCGTGTCGATGGGACCCATGATCGGAAACTGCGCCTGCACGAAGCCGTGCGTGCGGGACAGCCGGCTGGCATCCTGTGGTTCGATCGGCGCCGAGGCGCATCCCGCCAAGCACGCCAATGCGGCACTGGCCGCAAGCCATTGAATCTTCATCGGCCCCTCCCGGACACTGTTGTAATTGGAACCGGATTCTGCCAGTTCCAAGCGCCTGGGGGCGCGGTGTTGCGTCCGTGCGGAACATGCACGCGTCGCGGGCCGCCTCGAGCGCGAACGTGGGTCCGTGGCTCGCAGACATGGGCTGGTCGGCCCGGAGCGAGGGTCCATCGCAATGCCATGCGTGTCGAGCACGGTACGGCTTCGTGCCACGCAAGTCAGAGCGACAATCCGCCGGTGGACTACCTCAGCTTCGACCTCAGCGACACCGACGACGGCATCGTCACCCTGGAAGCCATGGCCGCCACCGAGCCGGCTCGGCACGCGGCCGTCATGGCGGAGGTGGCGCAGGTGCTGGACTGGGCGCGGCGACATTTCCCTCACACGCACGGGCCCGCCGACGAAGGCATGGACTGGGACGACGACCTGCAGGTGAGCGTGGACGGGCCGTGGCAGGTGGTGACGCTGACCTTGACCGGATCGGCGCGCTTCGTCGAGGCGCTCATGCGGGCATTCCCGGCCGCCTTTCCTCAATAGCCGCGCGCCTTGGCATAGGCGGCACGTTGTGCCGCAGTCAGCAACGCAGCCATCTGCAGGTGGTAGCGCAGGTGCGACGCCCGAAGCCGGGCGTGTGCCGCGCCGGCCCGGGCCGTGGCGTCGTCCACCGACGCCGCGTCAGCCGCTCCTCCGGCGAACAACGCGTCCAGCCGGCACTCGGCCCCGATGACGTCCTCGGCCAGGCGAATGGCCTCGGCCTGCATGCGGTCGAACAGGACTTGCGTGTGCGCCCGCTGCTGCGGCGTCAGCGCCAAGGCCTCCGCGTGCTCCAGGACATGGGCGGGACCGGGGTAGCCGTTCAGCTCCGCGGCAAGTGCCAGCGACATGCCCTTGCCGGACCGCAGGTCGGCCAGTTGCCGGTCGCCCAGCGCCTTGATCTCGCGCTGCTGCAAACCGGCATAGGGCGCGGAGGCCGCATCGGGTTGCGAGTGGATGCCGTGGTGTCCGTGCCTGTCGCTCTGCCCGTGCGGCAGCGGCGCGACTGACGGACCGGAATGGGCCGGGCGAACGGGAACCTCATCGGGGCGATGGCTGGCCGACGACACGGGAGCCGAGGCGGCGAGAGCAGGCATGAGCAGAAGCAGGCAGGCGAGTTTCATGGCGGCGGGTCAGTGATGGAGCCGCGATCATGGGCCGCCACGCCCGCACGCTCCTATGATCGCGGTCACATGGCCGCCCCGTCCCGCATCGATCCCCTGCCCCACCCGCTGCCCCTGGTGCAGTTGCTGCCGGCCGACCTGCTGGCAGCCTGTACGCGCAGCACGGTGGCACGCGGGCACCATCTGTTCGTCGGCGGTGAACGTCCGTCCGCCATGCACTACCTGGAAGAAGGCGAGATCGTGCTGCAACGCGTGAGCGAAGCGGGCGACCCGCTCGTGATGCGCCGCCTGCGATCCGGCTTCATCGCCGAGGCCAGCCTGCAAGCGAGCCGCTACCACTGCGATGCCATTGCGACCGCGCCGTCTCGCGTCGCAAGCGTGCCCGTCGACACGCTGGCCGAGGCGCTGCAGACGGATGCCGCCTTCGCGATGCGCTGGATCGGCATGCTGAGCGGTGAAGTGCGCCGCCTGCGCATGCAGTGTGAGCGACTGTCCCTCAAGGGCGTGACCGAGCGACTCATGCACCTCTTCGACACCGACGCCCATGACGGCCGGCTTGCCGTACCGGCGGGACTCAAGTCCCTGGCGAGTGAACTCGGCGTGACGCACGAGGCGCTGTACCGAACGCTCGCGCGCCTGGAGCAGGAAGGCCGCGTGAGTCGGCAGGCGGGTGCGCTGGTGCGCGCCCCCGGCCGCTGATCCGGCGACGTCGGCGCACCCACCCGCCGACACGCCGCGGTGCAACATGCAGGCGTTCCCCCCGAACGAGCCGAGCCCCAGGTGCCTCCCTGCGCAAGCCCTGCTGGCAACAGGCGCAATGCGCCCGCCGTGCACCGGCTCGCTACCATTCCCCGATGTGCACGGCCGACCTCGGCCAACCCCACCGGAGACTGTCATGGAAACCCAGGAACTGCACCGCGGCCGCCTGATCGACCACATCCAGCTCGTCGTGCGCGACCTGCCGGCGAGCCAGCGCTTCTACGAGGCGATCTTCAAGGTGCTCGGCATCCCGGTCGTCGGCGCTGCAGGCGACTACTTCTACGCCGATGAGCTCTTCGTCTCCACGGCCGAGAGCGAGGCCGCCCAGGGCCATCTCACCGGTCGCCACCACCTGGCCTTCCAGGCGGCGGATCCGGCCATGGTCGACGCCTTCCATGCAGCAGCCCTGAATGCGGGCGGGCGCAACAACGGCGCCCCGGGCGAGCGCCCTTACCACCCCGGGTACTACGCCGCCTTCGTGCTCGATCCGGACGGGAACAACATCGAGGCCGTCTTCCACGGGCCGGCCAAGCGCAGTGCGCCGTCGGTGAAGATCACCTTCTGAAGCAGCCCCGCGAACGCTCGGTCCGCATGACGCGCGGACGGCCGAGCCGATGGTCCGCTACCCGGGCTGCGCACGCCGAGGCTTAGCGACGGCCCCCGGCCGTCAGTCGATCAAGCGCAGCTCACGGCCCCGCGCCACCGCCCCGGTGCGGTTGCTCGCGTCCAGCTTCGTGAACACATTGCGCAGGTGCCACTTGATGGTGTTGAGCGTGATGCCCGAGCAGCGGCTGATGGCCTTGTTGCACATGCCCTTGGCCAGCAGGCCGAGGATCTCGAGTTCGCGCTCGGTGAGCGGCTCGCGCGCCGGAACCACGGCCGCCACCGGGAGCGGCCGCGCCATGATGCGGCCCGCGCTGAGTCCCGAGGCGAGCGAGGCGCTGGCGCCCGGCACGAGCCCCAGCCACTCGTTGAAGTGGCGGCTGCGCGGGATGTGGCGCAGCTTGCCCGAGTTGATGGCGGCGCGCAGGAAGGTGGAGAAGCGCGGCACCTCGTCGAAGATGGTGCGTGAGAAGCTCAATTGCTGGCTGGGCGCGAGCGTCTGGTTGAGCACCTCGAAGGCCGTCTTCTCGTGCCCGGCCTGCCAATGGCACATGGCAAGGGCCATGTCGAAGGAGGCCCGCCGCGCCACGCGGCCGGCATCCTCGGCGCTCTCCCGCAGCACCTCCAGCATGGTGCGGGCCGCTTCGCAGTCGCCCTGCTGCATGGACAGCAAGGCCGTGGCAAAGCCGTAGCGCCCCCACGACTCGTCGTAGCGACGCACGCTCCACCATTCGCCGTGGCGAGCGCGGTCGGCGAGCGAGAACTCGTCCGCCGTCGCCGTAGCGCGCACGAGGTCGTTCTGGTCGAGGTTGAGGCGAACCTTCTCGAAGCAGATCTCGGCCAGGTAGCGCGGGTGGCCGGCATCTTCGAGCACGCTGTGGGCGTAGTCGAGCAACTGCACGGCCTCGCCCGGCTTGTGCTCCAGGGCCTTCAGGCGCGCGAGCACGATGTACGCCGCGGAGAAGACCCACAGCGTGGACGTGAGGGTGACGTGCGGCAGCACCTCGGCGAGCAAGGCACGCGCGTCTGCCAGGCGACCGCGCTCGTAGCGCAGGCAGGCCAGCGTGACGGCCGCATTGACCCAGGCGGGACTGCGCGGTCCGGACCTGAGCGCCGCGTAGTTGCGCTCGCAGGCCAGTGCCGCCGACTTGAGGTTGCCCTGCTGGAAATCCGCCGCGCAGATGAGCGTCTCCGCATGGCTGACCAGGTAGGCGCTCGCGCATCGGTGGCCGATCTCGCGGGCGCGCATGGCCATGCGCCGCGCTGCATCGAACTGGTTGCAACGCAGCAGCGTGGAGGTGCGCGCCACGACGAGGATGCCGGCGAAGAACTCCTCCGGCTTGCCTTCGCCGCGAGGTCCGATGACATCGGCCTCCTGTTCGCCGAAGGGTTCGCCATTGATGAGGCGGCCCAGCACGCGCAGGCGGTAGCGATCGACCTCGCTCGCTTGGGAAGGCGCGCCGCCGTCCACCCGCTCCGCGCGCTCCGTGGCGAGCCGAAGCACCGCACAGGCCTCGGTCATGCGGTGCGACATCATCAGGCTCAGGATGTGCGCGCAGCAGATGTCGCCATGCGCGAGGATCTCGTCCTGGGTGAGCTGGGCGCACCAGCGCAGCACCTCCAGCGGCTGGCCGTCGTTGGTCCAGGCCACCGCGCAGCGCGCCATCACCTGCAGGCACCAGGGTCGGTGCTGGGCGGCGAAGGCGTGCGGCAGCGCGTCCTGGGGCAGGCCCTCTGCGTCGAACCAGCGGCTGGCGGCCAAGTGCAGGCGGGCGATCATCTCGGCGTTCTCGCGCTGCAGGCGGTCACGCAGGTAGTCGAGGAACAGCGGGTTGTAGCGGTACCAGCGGCGGTGGTGGTCGAGCGGCTGGACGAAGAGCTGCGCGCGCACCATGCGATCGATCAGCGCGTCGCCATGCGAGATGCCGAGCAGCGCATTGCAGAGCGCTCCGCTCAGGCGATCGACCACCGAGGTCGCCGTCAGGAAGCGCCGCACCTCGCCGGGCTGCCGGTCGAACACTTCATCACCAAAGTACTGGGCCACCCGATGGTGTGAGCCGTTGAACCTGGCGAGCGGCTCGCCGTCGGCGCTCGCCTTGTCGGTGGACTGGATGGCGAACTTCACCCCCCCGCACCAGCCATCGGTGGACTTCAGAATGAAGGCGATGTCGGTGTCCGACCAGGTTTGCCCCGTGAGCCGCACGCCCAGCTCACCGATCTCGGCCGCCGAGAAGCCGAGGTCATTCGCGCCGATGACGACGCACTGGTCCTGCAGCTGCAGGCGGCTGACGGGAAAGCCCGGCATGCACCGACTCGCAACCATCCAGCGCACCTGCTGCGGCCCGTGCTGCACCAGGTGATCGACCATGCGCAGCAGGAGCGGGTCGTCGATCGCATCGAAGCCGTCGAGGACGATGGTGACGGCCTGCGCGGCTGCTCCCACTTGCGCCGCCAGCCAGTCCAGGGCCTCGGCCTGGCTGGCCGGGCATGCGCAGGGCGAGTCGCACGCGCCCACGGCCGCGGACGATGCAACCGGCAGGGCCTCACGCAGCGCGCGATGCAACGCAAGGAAGAAGCCTGCGGGCTCGCAGGTGTCGTCGCTCAGCGTGAGGCATGCCACGGGGCGACGACCGCTGACGATCGATTGCCATTGCGCGAGCAACGTCGACTTGCCGGACCCGGCCGGTGCGACGAGCGCCACGAGCCGTGCCGAGGACGCGTGCTCCAGCCGGGTCAGCAAGGCCTCGCGCACCACGAGCGAGGGCACGCCCGGGAACTGGCGGCGCGCGGACGGGTGCTCGGCAGGGACGGGTGCGGACTGCACCCCGGTGCCGCGCGGAAGACTCGATTCTGGCGGGAGCAACTGCCCGATGACTGCCGACTTCAATGGACCCGTCCTTTCCTCATCAGCTTCGAACCCGGTCGCGCAAGCGTCGACGCCGGCGCAGTCTAGAACGGGGTTTGCACGTCGCCAAGTAGGGGCGTCACCGGGGTTCCCCTGGTAAACCAGCCCACCCTTATGAACGTTGCCTCGCGTCCTAAGCGAGACCTACCATGCCGCTCCTTTCATGCCGGACGCTCATCGCGTCACAAGAGCATCGGACCTCGGGGAGCACATGTTCATCGGTTCACCGGACCTCAGGAGACATCACCCATGACAGGCACTCGCAACCTCGCCCACTGGCCGCGGAGGCTGTTGGCACTGCTGGCGGTTCCCGCCCTGCTGTGGGCCGCTTCGCCGGCACAAGCCGAGATCACCTTCGACAGCGGACCGGTGAGGCCCGTCGCGATGTCGCCCGACGGAAAGCGGCTGTACGCCGTCAACACACCGAACAACACGCTCGAGATCTTCGATCTCGGCAGCGGCGGCATCACGCCCGCCGGCCGCGTCACCGTCGGCCTCGAACCCGTGGCCGTCGCGGTGCGCAACAACGGCGAGGTGTGGGTGGTGAACCATCTCTCCGACAGCGTCAGCGTGGTGGCGGTGAACGGCGTCCCGCGCGTCACCCGCACGCTGCTGGTCGGCGATGAGCCGCGTGACATCGTCTTCGCCGGCAGCGCGCAACGCGCCTTCATCACCACGGCCCACCGTGGCCAGCACCGCACGCACCCCTCGCTCGCGCTGGTGCCCGGTGCAGGCGATCCGCAACTCACCTCCCCTGGCGTCGGCCGCGCGGACGTGTGGGTGTTCGACCCGAACGCGCTCGGACTCTCGGTCGGCGGCACGCCGCTGCGCATCATGACCTTCTTCGCGGACACACCGCGGGCACTGGCCGTGAGCCCGGACCGGAACACGGTCTACGTCGCCGCATTCAAGTCGGGCAACCAGACGACCGTCGTGGCGCCCGACTACATCTGCCCCGACTTCGCCACCACGCCCTGCGTGCGCGAGGGCGTCACCGTGCCCGGCGGCCTGCCCGGCCCGGCCACCAACTACGAAGGCAAGCGCGCACCCGACGTCGGCCTCATCGTCAAGTACGACAACGCCAGCAAGAAGTGGCTCGACACGCTGGGACGCGACTGGAGCATGGCCGTCGGCTTCGACATGCCGGACCTGGACGTGTTCTCGGTGGACGCCAACCGGCTGACGCAGAAGTCCGCCACCGCGCACGTCGGCACGACGCTGTTCAACATGGTGGCGAACCCGGCCACCGGCAAGCTGTACGTCTCGAACAATGAGTCGATGAACCACATCCGCTTCGAAGGCCCGGGCAGCTTCGGCGGCAGCACCGTCCAAGGGCAGATCGCCAAGACGCGGATCACCATCGTGCAGGGCACGAACGCCGTGCCGCGCCACCTCAACAAGCACATCGACTACCGCAAGCTCGCGGGCCAGGCCGGCTTCGACCCGACGGTGCGGGATCACAGCCTGTCGACCCCACTCGACATGGTGGTCACCCGCGATGGCAAGACGCTCTACGTCGCCGCCTTCGGCTCGAGCAAGATCGGCGTGTTCGACACCGCGTCACTCGAGAACGACACCTTCAATCCGCGCACGCAAAGCGCGAAGTACATCACCGTGAGCGGCGGTGGCCCGAGCGGCCTGGTGCTCGACGAGGCGCGCAACCGGCTCTACGTGACGACGCGCTTCGACAACGCGGTGAAGGTGATCGACCTGGCTCAGCGCACGGAACTGGCCCGCGTCGCGATGCCGAACCCCGAGCCGCAGAGCATCATCCTCGGCCGCCCGATGCTGTACGACGCCAGCAAGACATCGGCCAACGGCGAGTCGGCCTGCTCGGCCTGCCACACCTTCGGCGGCAAGGATGATCTGGCCTGGGACCTGGGGGACCCGGACGCCAAGGTCGAGAAGAGCCCTATTCCCTCGAACCTCAATCCGCAGATCGGCAGCTTCGCCTTCCGCATCAAGAACCTGAACGGCACGAACGTCTCGGACGATTTCCATCCGATGAAGGGACCGATGACCACCCAGACGCTCGCCGGCCTCACCAACAGCGGCGCCATGCACTGGCGCGGCGACCGCTCGAACGGCTTCTTCGGCGTCGACGGCTACATCGGCTCGCCCGACAACACGCTCAAGCGTGCCGCCTATGGCGACAACGAAGCGCACAGCTTCAAGAACTTCATCGTCGCGCTGGGGGGTTTGCTCGGCAAGCCCACGCCGCCGACCGGTCCGACAGCCGAAGACGTCGACATCATGGAGCGGTTCACCAGCTTCCAGCTCCAAGTGCAGCTGCCCCCGAACCCGGTGCGAGCGCTCGACAATTCGCTGACCGCCGCGCAGCAGCGCGGACGGGACCTCTACTTCGGGCCGAAGAACCCCGACGGCACGGTGCGGCCCTTCGATGGCCTGCCGGGGCTGCAGCCGCAGTCCGACGCGAACGGTGGCGGCAAGACCTCGTTCACCTGCGAGGGCTGCCATCGCATCAATGCCAGCGAAGGTCGCTTCGGCACCCAGGGGGAGTCCAACTTCGAAGGCGGTCCGCAGATCCTCAAGGTGCCGCAGCTGCGCGACCTCTACACCAAGGTCGGCATGTTCGGCACGCGGCAGCTCGCGACGGTCCGCATTCCCGGCGCGCCGCACCAGGGCCAGCAGATCCGCGGCTTCGGCTTCATCCACGACGGCACCATCGACACCCTCTTCCGCTTCGTCAACCTGTTCCAGTTCAACGATCCGCAGATCCAGTTCGAGCGCATGCACAAGGGCACGCCGACCGAGGCCACCGCGATGGCCTACATGGCCAGCAGCTTCGGCAAGATGGGCTTCCCCTACGAGGACGCCAAGGCGGTTCCGATGCAGCGTGACATGGAGCAGTTCCTGCTGGCCTTCGACACCGACCTGGCGCCGATCGTCGGCCAGCAGGTGACCTTCAGTGCCCAGACCGCATTCAGCGCCGGCCCGCGCATCGACCTGCTCAAGGCCCGTGCGGCCGCGCCCTTCACGTCGAAGGTGCTGGGAGGGGCCGCGAAGGAATGCGAGCTGGTGGCCAAGGCCACGACGGCCAGCGGCCAGGCGGGCTACCTCTACCTGCCGGCCACCGGCCAGTTCAGGGCGGCCTCCGGCAACACGGTGAGCGACAACCAGCTGCGCCTGGCCGCGCTCGGCACGGGGCGCGAGGTGACCTACACCTGCGCCGTCCCCGGCACGGGAAGCCGCATGGCCTTCGGAGGCTGAGATCGAGGGGGCGCCGGCCGGGTCCGGCGTCCCCAGACCCACCACGCAGGGATGGCGGGCCGCGACAGCCCGCCACGTTCCGAGCGGCAGCCTCCTCGCGGCACCGCCCCTGCCAACCCGCTGATCGCCTGACCTAGGTCCGGGCCCCTCCCGGCCGTGTCGCCAGCAGTTTTGAGGAGACGACATGGAACTCTCGAACGTCGATGCCTCGCGCATCCTCTTCGGATTCACCGCGGCCTATCACTTTCTCTTCGTCCCCGTGACGATCGGCTTGATGGCCCTGATCGCCGTCTTCGAGGGATGGGCCCTGTTCACCGGGCGGCCTGCGTTGCGCCAGGCCGCCCGCTTCCTGGCGTGGCCCTTTCTCATCAACTTCATCTGTGGCGTGTTCACCGGCTACCCGCTGCGCACGCAGATCGAACTGCACTGGGCCGGCTACGCGGGCGTGGTGCGCGACGTGGTCGGCTCGGTGTTCGCCTTCGAGGCGCAGGTGGCCCCGTGGCTCTTCTCGCTGGTGGCGGTGTTCTTCCTGGGCTGGCACCTGAAGCCGGTCTGCCACTGGCTCGTGAGCACCGCGCTCGCCGTGATGCTCGTGGTGCAGTCGAGCGCCATCCTGATGATCAATGCCTGGATGCAGCTGCCGGTGGGCACCACCTTCGCCGGTGAGGCGGCACGCGTGGACGGCCTGATGGACCTGGCTGACAACCCACTGCTGGTGCCCAAGATCCTTCACACCATCGGCGGCGCCTGGGTGCTGGGCGGGATGATCGCGGTGTCGGTGAGCGCCTGGTACCTGCTGCGCCAACGTCACGTGGCCATGGCGCGCGCCAGCCTCAAGGCGGGTAGCGCCTTCACCTTGTTCTCGCTGCTGCTGACGGGGGCAGCCGGCCACTGGAGTGGCGAACGCCTGGTGCGCTATCAGCCGATGAAGTTCGCCGCAATCGAGGCGTTGTGGGAGCGACCTTCAGCGGGTGCCGAGCTGCTGCTCTTCGCCCTGCCCGACCAGGGACGCGAGGCCAACCCGTTCGCACTCGGCTTGCCGGGCGGGTTGGACTGGATCGTCAGCGACGGTTCCGGCCCCGTGCGCGGCCTGCGCGAGCTTCGCGAGGACACGGTCAATGCCATCCGCCTGCAACTCGACGACGGGCCGACGCCTGCCGGCCGGCTGGCGCTGGGATACGCCACCCTGCTGCCGGAAGCCGGCCGGGGCGATCGCCCGGGCGAGGCCGAGATCGAGGAGGCCGCGCAGCGCGCCATGCCGAACGTGGCCACCGTGTTCTGGTCGTTCCGGGTGATGCTCTTCGCGTTCGCCGCGATGCTGGCGCTGGTGCTGCTGCTGCTCTGGCGCCGCCCGGAACCCGACCGGCCGGGCGGGCGGCGGTTGTTGCGCGCCGCCGTTCTCGCCCTGCCACTGCCGTGGTTGGCCATCGAGGCCGGCTGGATGGTGTGCGAGGCCGGGCGCCAGCCGTGGACGATCACCGGGGTGCTGGCCACGCGGGCGAGTGTCGGCACCGTGCCGGCCAGCGAGGCCCTGGCGCACCTGCTGCTGGCCCTGGTGCTGGGGGCCCTGCTGCTGGTGGTAAGCGTGAAGCTGCACCTCGCCCACCTGCGCCGCGGCCCGGCGCCAGAGCGCCAGCAAGCTACCGAGCCGGAGTGGGCGGCCGACAGGCGCCGTCCGCCGCGCCTGAGCCCGGAAGCGCGCCGGTCGTGAAGGGTCGCGGCTGCCGGGCCCGGCACTCACCGGCGCCATGCGCTCGCGCTCAGCGGCCTGCCGCCTGTCGGGCAGCCTCCACGGCGCGTGCGTGATCGGCCGGCAACAGGAAGCCCGCGGCAAGCGCACGGTCAGCCGCGGCCACGTACTGCCGCAGGTACTCCTCCGGCGTCGGGTACAGGCGCGCCCGCTTGGCAGCGTCGAAGGGTTCGGTGCTGCCGCTGGTGATGCAGGCGAACAGGTCGAGGAATTCGGTCGAACCCGTGGTGCTGTTGTCGATGCCATAGGTGGCCACCGGCACGTCGATCTCGGGCAGGCGCACGCCGCCGAGCGCATTGCCGTGAGCATCGCGCTGGATGCGCCGCAGCAGTGAACTGCGCTGGATGCGCGCACCGAGGGGCGGCGGCGTGCCGATGGTGGCCCATCGCACGAGATGGCTGTAGGCGGCGTTCTGCACGCGGTAGAACGGCATGCTGTTGGCGGGCTTCTCGCAGCTGGCCGGCTCGCGCGTGCTCACGGCGTAGATGCCGTCGAGCATGTACTGGTCGGAGTGGGACGACCCGGCCACTTCCCAGTACCGGATCTTCGCGGTGTCGACCGCCTTGGAGGTATCGGGCTGGGCATCGACGTCCATCTCGGACTGCAACTGGAACACCGGCTCCTGCAAGTCGTTGCGGATGACGGTGCTGGACGGCACGCCGCGGTAGTCGCCGGAGGAGAGCTTGGCGCCGGAGTTGCCGCGTCCATGGATCATGAAGCCGTCGATCACCCGGTCGCGCGGATGGATGGCGTTCACGTACGTGACGAGGCGGATCGCCGACTGCGAGTGGCCGGTGGCGAACACCTTCTTCGGCACCATGCCGTTGAGCAGCACGCCGCTCTGGTCGCGCACGGCCTTCGCCGCCTGCGACAGGATGTCATACGAGATGTCGTCGTTCGGCAGGTTGCCGGCGGCATAGCGCGACGGGTTCTTTTCCTTCAGGCCGTTCATGCCCACGCGCTGGTTGGTGAGGCCCACATAGGCATAGCCGGCACGCAGAAACTCCTCCTTGCCCATCGCCCAATCGACGTCGAGGATGTAGCCGGAACTCACGTTCAACCATTCGACGATCACCATGCCGTTGAAGCGCGCGGGATCGGCCGGCCGCCGCACCAGCATGACGGTCTGGTACGGGGTGCTGGTCGATGCGACGGTCGCGCTCCATTTGCCATCGGAGCGCAGGGTCGAGGCAGCGCGGTAGGTCTTCGCGAGCCCGGAGATCCAGAACTCCTGGTCGGTGTAGCCGGAGGCCGTGAGCTGCGCGCCGCGATCGAGGAAGTGGCCCGCAGGAGCCGGTTGAATCGCGGCCTGGGCGACCTGGGCGCGGGCGCCATGGAGGCCGCCGCACAGCAGCACCAGGGCCACGACGGTCCGCCAGCCAGGCAGCGGCGCAAGCGAGCGCAGAAAAGGTAGCAGCATGGTTTGTCTCCTGTTGTTTGAACCTTTTGGGCGCGCCTGGACACCGCGACGCGCGACGCGCGCCGTGGCCCCGTCCAGGCACCGCCCGATTCTGGCGAGCCTCCACTCCGGCGACATCGGGGAAACAAACCACGCCATCCGTACAAGCCCCTGCGGCAGTCCCGCCTTTCAGCGCAGGTCAAGCGGGAGGATCGCCGCCGCTCAGGACCGCGCCGTGCCCGGCGGATGCTGCGCGGAATCCGCGGTGCACGGCGGCCACGGCAGCGGGTCGATGCTGACCTCCTCGCCCGAGAACGCCCGTTGGGGCGGGAAGCCGAAGTGCTGCTTCCAGAGCTTGGAGAAGTGGGCCGAGTCGGCGAAGCCGGCCACCGCCGCCACCTCGGTCAGCGTGACCCCGCGCCGAAGGTAGGCTGCCGCCGCCTGCAGCTTCAGGGTCTGGGCGTACTTGCGCAACGACAAGCCGAGCTCCCGACGAAAGAGATGCACGAGCCAGTCGGGCGAGAGGTGCACCGCCTCCGCGAGCGAGCGGAGGTCCTGCCCGGGCGCCGCCCGCAGCAGCCGCATCACCTCGCGCACGCGGGCGTCGACGGGCGCCGTGGGCGGAAGCTGCGCGGCGGCCCGCTCCACCAGTCGGCCGTACAGGGCATCGGCCGCCGACGAGGTCAGGCGATGTTCACGGAAGTCCCGAAGCGCGGCGTTCTCTTCATCGAACGCACTGCGCGACCATGCCGCCACCCCCTGACCGCCCCGGGCGAAGGTGGCGAACGATCGATGCGTCGGCGCGATGTCCACGCAGGCCAACGGCGCGCCCCGGCCATCGATGTGCTTGCGCTGGTCCGGGCCGATCAGCGCGGCCCTTGCCCGAAGCTGCACGTCACCCGCCTCCACGTGAAAAGGCTCCGGCGACAGGGCCAGGTAGAGCATCGCCGAATGCCGATGGCTTGCCACCCGCGCCATGGCGCCCGCATAGAGGAACCCGTGACGCAGGATGTGCATGCGTCCACACGGCGGAGCGGCACGAACGGGAGAGCGCCGGCCGCCAGCGACCGGAAGGGTGAGTTGGGCGTCCATGGCTGGGATTCTTGCGCGAGGGCCGCGCCGGACAAACTGGCATCGTCGCCCTCGGGGCCGACCGTCGCTTGTACGATACGGTCGAATGCATCCGGGAATACCCGGTTGTTCGCGTGTGTCCAAAGGACGGCCGGCGGGCATCGACGAGCCCACTGGCACGACGTGGCATGGATCGCGTCAGGGCGGGGCACCGCGTTGCCCGCCGGCCGGCTCAGCCGGCGAACCGGTCCCGCCCCTCGGCTTTGGCCCGGTAGAGCGCCTCGTCCGCCCGCCGCAGCAGCTCGGCGGGCTCGCCGCCGTCGGCGGGCTCATGGGCGGCCACGCCGATGCTGCAAGTGACGCTCACCTCATCGTCACCGTCGCGCATGCGCAGCTCGCGCACGCGCTGAAGCAGGCGCGTCGCCGTGACCAACGCGCCCGCCCGATCGGTCTCGGGCAGGAGCACGACGAACTCCTCGCCGCCGTAGCGGAAAGCCTGGTCACTCGCCGTGCGCATGGCGCCCCGCAGCGTGCTTGCGACAGCCTTCAGGCATTCATCGCCGAAGGGATGGCCGCGGGTGTCGTTGAGCCGCTTGAAGTGGTCGAGGTCGACCATCAGCAGGGCGAGGCACGAGCGATCCGCGGCAGCGCGCACCCAGGCCTGCGCAAGTCGGCTGTCGAACGCCATGCGATTGGGGATGCCGGTCAATCCGTCGGTTCGGCTGGCCTCCTCCATCTGCCGGGCCCGCTCCTCCGCGCCGAGCCGGCCCACCACGGCCGCCCAGTAGTCGGCCTGCACGAGCCCGCTCACCGTGAAGGCATAGAAGAGCAGCGCCGGGTAGAGGATCAACAGCATCAGGTTGCGCTGAGAGGTCTCGGCGAACGCGACGAGGGCCATCGGCACCAGCAGCGAGGCCGCATACGAGTAGCGCAGCGCATTGTTGATGCCCATGCCCATGGTGCCCGCCGCCGCCATGCTCACCGCCATGGCGAGCATCATCCACCAGACGTCCGTGCCCCAGGGGGCGTTCATCGTGACGCCCGCCAACCATCCCCAATAGGCACCGTTGACCAGCACCACGATCGAGAACACGGCATTGGACCGGATCGGGTCACGCTCCACCATGGCGGGCAACCGGCGTTGCACCGCGAACCGAACGAGGGCCAGCACCAGCAGCACGACGGCATGGGCGGCCACCACCCGGCCCGCGTCGTGCCACACGCCCGCGACCGTGCAGACCGACAGCCACATCACCAGGTAGACGGGGATTCCGCTGCGTGTGCGCGCGCACGTGTCGAGGATGCACTGCACCGAGAGCACCTGGCGACGCGCCTCCGTCACGAAGGGCGCCGATGGCGGCAGCGGATCGAAACAGCGCCGCGCGACGGCGCGAAGGAGGTTCAGGCCAGGCATGGTCAAGCAGACGGGACAGGACTTGCAGTGTCGCTCAGCCACCGGGTGCCGGCCAGGCGAATCACCCCGAGGCGCGCCCCACCTTGGGGAGCGCCCGCACCGGCAAGAAGCACGGGCGGGCCCGGGCGGCGCCCGTCGATGCACCGAACGGATGACTTGCCGGGCGTCACCGGGCGAAAGGTGGGCCGGCATGAACGTTGCGTAAGGAGGTTCGTCCGTGCGTGACGCTGCCGCGGATTCGAGTCCCTCTCCGCTAACGACGGCGGAACCCCCGGACGGGATGGGCTGCGTGCCCGACCGCCCTGTTGTTCCCACTTCCACCCGAGGTGCGCGGAGCGTGCGTTGAACCGGTGGCCCCGAAGGGCCCCGCGTCCTGCAACCGACTTCCGCGACTGCCCGGGTTCTCTTGCAGGATCAGTCATGAAGATCATCGTTGTTGGCCACGGCATGGTGGGCCACAAGTTTCTCGAGAGCCTCGCCGAATCCGGCCTCACCGGTGCGGATGTCACCGTGCTGTGCGAAGAGCCGCGGCCGGCCTACGACCGGGTGCACCTCTCGGAGTTCTTCAGCGGCAAGGCGGCCGAGGACCTCTCGCTGGTGGAGCCCGGGTTCTTCGAACGGACCGGCTTCTCGCTGCGCCTGGCTGTACGCGCCGCGTCGGTGGACCGGCGCGCCCGCACCGTGACCACGGCCGACGGCGAGGTGCTGCCCTACGACAAGCTGGTGCTCGCGACCGGGTCCAATCCCTTCGTGCCACCCGTGCCCGGCCGCGATCGCGAGCACTGCTTCGTGTACCGCACCATCGAGGACCTGGTGGCCATGAAGGCCTCCGGCGCCAAGTCGACCTCCGGCGTGGTCGTGGGCGGCGGCCTGCTGGGCCTCGAATGCGCCAAGGCCCTGCGCGACATGGGCCTGGACACCCACGTCGTCGAGTTCGCCCCGCGCCTGATGGCCGTGCAGGTCGACGAAGGCGGCGGCCGCATGCTGCAGGCCAGGATCGAGGAACTGGGCCTGCACGTGCACACCGGCCGCAACACGCTCGAGATCACCGACGGCGCGCGCGCCCGCCACCGCATGGTGTTCGCGGACGGCTCCCACCTCGAGACCGACATGATCGTCTTCTCGGCCGGCATCCGCCCGCGCGACGAGATCGCCCGCCAGTGCGTTCTGGCGATCGGCCCGCGGGGCGGCATCGTCATCGACAGCAACTGCCGCACCAGCGACCACGACGTCTACGCCATCGGCGAGTGCGCCTCCTGGAACGAGCAGACCTTCGGCCTCGTGGCGCCAGGCTACGAGATGGCCCGCGTGGCGGCCCGCCACATCGCCGGTGACACCTCGGCCGCCTTCGTCGGCGCCGACATGAGCACCAAGCTCAAGCTGATGGGGGTGGACGTCGCCAGCATCGGCGACGCGCACGGCCGCACCCCGCACAGCCGCGTCTGCCAGTACGTCGACGAGCGGCGCCAGGTCTACAAGAAGCTCGTCATCAGCGAGGACGGCAAGCAGCTGCTCGGCGCGGTGCTCGTGGGCGATGCCACCGAGTACGGCACCCTGCTGCAGATGGCGCTCAACGGCATCACGCTGCCGGCCGAGCCGGAGTTCCTCATCCTGCCGTCGAGCGACGGCAAGGCCAAGCCCGGCCTCGGCGTGGACGCCCTGCCCGACACGGCACAGATCTGCTCCTGCAACAACGTCACCAAGGGCGCCATCTGCGCGGCCGTGGGCGACGGCGCCACCACCATCGCGCAGATGAAGTCGTGCACCAAGGCGGGCGCGACCTGCGGCGGCTGCGTGCCGCTCGTGACGCAGGTCATGAAGATGGAGATGTCCAAGCGCGGCATGGCGGTGAACAACCACCTGTGCGAGCACTTCGCCTACTCCCGGCAGGAACTTTTCCACCTCGTCCGGGTGGGCAACATCCGCAGCTTCGACGACCTGCTGGCACGCCACGGCAAGGGCCTAGGCTGCGACATCTGCAAGCCCGTCGCCGCCAGCGTCTTCGCCTCCTGCTGGAACGAGTTCGTGCTCAAGAAGGAGCTCGCCGGCCTGCAGGACAGCAACGACTACTACCTCGGCAACATCCAGAAGGACGGCACGTACTCGGTGGTGCCGCGCATGCCGGGCGGCGAAGTCACGCCCGAAGGGCTGATCGCCGTCGGCCAGGTGGCCAAGAAGTACGGCCTGTACACCAAGATCACGGGCGGCCAGCGGGTGGACCTGTTCGGCGCGCGGGTGGAGCAGTTGCCCCTCATCTGGGAGGAACTCATCGCCGCCGGATTCGAGTCCGGCCATGCCTACGGCAAGTCGCTGCGCACGGTGAAGAGCTGTGTGGGCTCCACCTGGTGCCGCTACGGCGTGGGCGACAGCGTCGGCCTGGCAGTTGAACTCGAGCACCGGTACAAGGGCCTGCGCTCGCCGCACAAGATCAAGTTCGGCGTGTCGGGCTGCACCCGGGAGTGTGCCGAGGCACAGGGCAAGGACATCGGCATCATCGCCACCGAGAAGGGCTGGAACCTCTACATCTGCGGCAACGGCGGCATGAAGCCGCGCCACGCCGAGCTGTTCGCCTCCGACCTGAGCAAGGAAGAGCTGGTTCGCCTCATCGACCGCGTGCTGATGTTCTACGTCCGCACCGCCGACCGGCTGCAGCGCACCAGCACCTGGCGCGAGAACCTCGAAGGCGGCCTCGACTACCTCAAGGACGTGCTGCTCAAGGACAGCCTCGGCGTGTGCGCCGAGCTCGAAGCGCAGATGCAGCACGTGGTCGACACCTACCAGTGCGAGTGGAAGACCGCCGTCAACGACCCCGTCACCCGCCGCCGCTTCCGTTCGTTCGTCAACAGCGACCGGCCTGACGAGCAGGTGGTGTTCGTCGAGGAGCGCGGCCAGATCCGCCCCGCCCGTCCGGATGAGCGCGCGCTGGCCGTGGCCGCCGACGACAACGCCACCCTCGCCTGAGCGGCATTCCCTGGAGCATCGACCATGACCACTGAAAACCGCAACTGGACCGACATCTGCGCGGTCGACGACATTCTTCCCAACACGGGCGTGTGCGCCCTGGTGGAGGACCGCCACGTGGGCATCTTCCGCCTCGGCGCCGACCAGTTCTTCGCCATCGACAACGTGGACCCGAAGTCGGGCGCCAGCGTGCTTGCGCGCGGCTTGCTGGGCAGCCTGGGCGACCGCATCGTGGTCGCCTCGCCGCTGTACAAGAACCACTTCGACCTGCGCACAGGCGAGTGCCTGGAGGCGCCCGAGCAATCGGTCAAGGCGCACGGCGTGCATGTGGACGCAGGACGGGTGCGCGTGGCCATCGCCTGAAGCCCGGCCCGGTCGCCGTACCGGACGCCCGGGTCGGGGACAATGGCAGCGTCGGCCCTCTCGGCCGTCGCCTGCCCTTGCCCTGATCCTGGAGTTCCTGCATGCCTGACCCGGCCGCGCCCCTGCCCGTCTCGTCCTTCGTGCTGCGCGCCAAGCAGCTGGAGATCGACGCGGTCCGCCACCTCGCCAGCCGGGCCGAGCTGGTGGACGTCATCGGCCAGCTGATCCAGGCCCTGCAGCGCGAGCGCGGTGCGTCCAGCATCTATCTCGCTTCCAAGGGCCAGCGTTTCGCCGAGGCACGGCAGACGCTCGTCGCCGAGACGCGGCCGGTCGCGGCGCGCTTGCGGGAGGTGTTCGCCGGCCACCTGGATCCGGCCGAAGGCGCGACCCCGCAGGCGCTGTCCCTCATGGCCTGGGCGCTGCTCGGCCTCGACGCCCTGGAAGCCCTGCGCCTGCAGATCGAACGCCAGGCACTGAGCGCGCACGATTCCGTGGCGGCCTACAGCCACCTCATCGCCGGCCTCATCGAACTGGTCTTCCATGTGGCCGACGCAGCCGTGCTGCCCAGCGTCTCGCGCCTGCTGGTTGCCGTGCTCCACCTGGTGCAGGCGCAGGAGGCCGCGGGCCAGGAACGCGCCGTGGGCGCGCTGCTGTATGCCTCCGGACAGTGCGACGAAGCGCATCAGCAGCGGGTGGTCCACCTCATCGATGCCCAGGAACGCAGCCTGAAGGTCTTCGCCGAATTCGCCGACCCCGAGCTTCGCGACCGCCTGGAACAGCAGCAGCTCGGGCCCGGCATCGCCCGCCTGGAGCGCCTGCGCCGGACTGTGTGCGCCGCGCGCAGCGGTGCCGCCCTCGACAGCAACCTCAGCGACACCTGGTTCGACGTCTGCACCGACCGCATCAACGAACTGTGGCAGCTGCAGGTGCAACTCGTGTCCCGCCTGCGCGAGGAGTGCAAGGCGCGCATCGGCGAGGCGCGCCAGGACCTGCAGGACTCGCAAGGCCTGCTGCGCCGCCTTCGCGACAACCCGCCACCGCTCACGCACGCGGTCGACCGCTTCTTCGACGCCGCCACCCTCCCCGACACCGCGCCCGCCCTGCCCGCCACGCCGGGCACCGCAGAATCCGCCTCGCTGCTCGACCTGCTGCAGGCGCAGTCCGCCCGCATGGCGGGCATGGAAGCCGAACTCGAATCGGCGCGCCGCGCCCTCAACGAACGCAAGGTCATCGAACGGGCCAAGGGCGTGCTGATGGCCCGCCTCGGCATGAACGAGGAAGCGGCCTTCCGCATGCTCCAGAAGACCTCGATGGATCAGAACCGTCGGCTGCTCGATGTGGCCGAGGCCACGCTGTCGCTGCCGGAGCTGATGGTGTCCGCCGACGCCGGCGCACGAGGTCGCCGGTAGGCGCTTCTACGTGGCGATCGGCTGGCGTGCTTGGTTCGGCAAAGGCCTAGAGCCGCACGCCGAGCTTTCCAGCCAAATTTCCGTTGCGGAAATTTAGCTGTTGATAGGGGCCTGCCACGACATCGCCCCATGCAAACGTCATCTCGTTGATGTTCCCGGTCACGACCTCGTTCAGCAACTGGCCTGGACAGCCCACTACAGCTGAAGCCTCTGCGATGGTCATTCCAAGAGTTAGCGCGGCGTGCGTCGCAGACGTCGGCAGGCATCCTGACGGCAATCCGGTGCCATCCAGGCGCTGGGCCAGCTTCGACGTCAACTGGTCGGCGCTGAACGTGACCATCACGAATGGACCGCTTGCGATGTCTCCCCACGACTGGGTGATTTGCCGCTCGCCGTCCACATTGATCTCATTGACCTGAGCTCCGGAACAGCCCAAGGTGGCCTGGGCTGCTGCCAGAGTCGAGCCCTGCGCCAGCGCATCGAATCGGGCTTGGTTCGGAACGCAATCTTGTGACCCGACCGCATCCAGGCGAAGGGCAATCTTGCCCGTCACCAGGCCTCCATCAAAAACGATCTGTGCGTACGGACCTACTGCGACGTCACCCCAGGCGTAGGTCTGGCGCGCAAGGCCGCCCACCAGGACGTCGTTGAGCATCTGCCCGGCACAACCCATGCGCTGCTGAACGCTTGCCACGTCGAGACCGGGAAGGACGCTTTCATAGGAGGTTCGGCTCGGGGCACATGCTGACGGAGCGGCGCTGACAGTCAAACGTTGCGCGAGTCTTCCTGCCAGGGCGCCATTGTCGAAGGTGAGCAACGCATAGGGACCAGACGCAACACTTCCCCATGCATACGTGAGCCGTGTCAGTCCAACCACGGACATTTCGGAAGCAAGTTCGCCTGCGCAGCCGATCCGCGCGGAAGCGGTGGTCGGATCAATGCCCAATGCCAACCCATCGAAGGATGAAGCCGTTGGCAGGCACAGCGACGGGTTGCTGGAACTGTCGAGCTGCTGCGCAGTCTTGCCGACGACACGTCCGCCACGGACCTTCACTTGCGCATATGCGCCGCTCCCCGCAATTCCCCAGTGAAAGGTCGTCTCTTCTTGATCTTCCACGGTCACTCGGCTCAAGACTGCCCCGTCGCACCCCATGGCCGCCATCACGCCCAGGGCATCGGACCCGATGGCGACAGCGTCGTAACCGCCTCGTGATGGCAGGCAACCGGACGCCGAGGCGCCACCCGGGTTGCTCGGGGAATCCCCTCCTCCACCCCCGCAGCCAGCACCAACAGACGCTGCCATCAGGGGGACGATGAACTGCCATGGGCGTTTGTGGGCCGCGAAGGACATAGGACGTGCGAGAGTCGAAGGAGCGTCGAGTCTGACTCGCCTCAGTTCCCTTCACCATCCCCAAGTTGTTCCTCGCGGCAAACAACAAGGTGAGTTTCGAAGCGTCAGCGAGACACCGAGAACGCCCCCTTGAATGCAACAGGTCGACCCAATGACCTTTTGTGCCATCTCCGGCTCGCGGCAGTGAACCGACGTCGCTCGGCAGTCGGACCCAACAAGGTGCCCGCTGCGCACCTTCTTGAGGCTACGCGCGCGGCTCAACGGGCCGAATGCACCGGGAAGGGATCCAGCTCATCGACCGGGGCGCCCGAATCGGACGGCATGGAACCTGCTCAAGGAAGCTCGCCATCGGGCTAAAGGCGGCCCGGTGACCGGTGAACCGCGCGTACGCGGCCATCGGAATCGCATCCACGGATAAGGGCGTCCTGGTGCTTGACCCCCGCGCAGCGGGGAAGCACTGCGACGCCCGTTTCCGTTTCATGTTCTCCGGGGGGCCGTTCCCCGCGTGCATCGTCCGCTCCCACCCTGAAGGAAGTCCACCATGGCTTATCTTGCCCCCGCCGAATTCGTCACCAAGATGGTCGACGCCGGTGAATCGAAGCTGCTGATGTCGACCCGCGACACGCTGATCCGGTCGTACATGGCCGGTGCCATCCTGGCGCTGGCCGCGGCGTTCGCCGTCACGGTCACGGTGAACACCGGCAACCCGCTCGTGGGGGCGATGCTGTTCCCGGTAGGCTTCATCATGCTGTACCTGCTCGGCTTCGACCTGCTCACCGGCGTCTTCACGCTGGCGCCGCTGGCCGTCTTCGACAGGCGCCCCGGGGCCACCTGGGGCGGCGTGATGCGCAACTGGAGCCTG
This sequence comes from Rhizobacter sp. LjRoot28, assembly GCF_964253025.1. Taxonomy (NCBI): domain Bacteria; kingdom Pseudomonadati; phylum Pseudomonadota; class Betaproteobacteria; order Burkholderiales; family Sphaerotilaceae; genus Rhizobacter; species Rhizobacter sp. LjRoot28. The sequence goes on along the minus strand of NZ_CAXUQC020000001.1, from coordinate 1,160,145 downwards.
GTGTTCTGCGGCAACTTCGCCGGTGCGCTGACCGTGGCCCTGTTCATGGCCATCATCTTCACGTTCGGCTTCTCCGAGGCCCCGAGCGCCGTGGGCCAGAAGCTGGGCACCATCGGCGAAGGTCGCACGGTGGGCTATGCCGCCCACGGCGCGGCCGGCATGCTCACGCTCTTCGTGCGGGGCGTCATGTGCAACTGGATGGTCTCCACCGGCGTGGTGGCCGCGATGATGTCGACCTCGGTGTCGGGCAAGGCCATCGGCATGTGGATGCCCGTGATGATCTTCTTCTACATGGGCTTCGAGCACTCCATCGTCAACATGTTCCTGTTCCCCACGGGCCTGATGCTCGGCGGCAACTTCACGCTGATGGACTACATCATCTGGAACGAGCTGCCCACCGTGATCGGCAACCTCGTCGGCGGACTGACCTTCGTGGGCGCCACGCTCTACGCCACCCACTACAAGACGGCCCCCAAGCGCGCCATCGCCTGAAGCCACGCAGCGGGTGGCGCGGGCGCCGCCTGCGCCACCCGTCCGTCGACGAGCGCCCCGCCATCTGATGAGCTCCGACCTGAGCGTCTCGCTCGGCCAGCATTCGCGCGCCGGCGGCGATGGCGTGAACCAGGACTTTCACGGCGCCATGCTGCCGCCGCCCTCGCTCCGACGGAGCAAGGGCATTGCGGTGGCCCTGGCCGACGGCATCGGCTCCAGCGCCGTCAGCCAGGAGGCCAGTGCGGCGGCGGTGCGCAGCTTCCTCGACGACTACTACGCGACATCCGACGCCTGGTCGGTGCGCCGATCGGCACAACGCGTGCTGGGTGCCACCAACGCCTGGCTGCACGCCCAGACCATGCGGGGCCACGGCCGCTTCGACAAGGACCGAGGGTACGTCTGCACCTTCAGCGGCCTGATCCTGAAGGGCCGCGAGGTGCACCTGCTGCATGTGGGCGATTCCCGCATCTACCGGGTGCATGCGCAGGCGCTGGAGCAGCTCACCGACGACCACCGCATCCACCTGTCCTCGGTCGAGTCGTTCCTCGGGCGCGCGCTCGGTGCCGGCCCCAACGTCGAGATCGACTACCGCTGCCTGCCCGCTGAAGTCGGCGAGGTCTACCTGCTCGCCACCGATGGCGCCTACGACCACCTCGATGCGGGCTGCGTGCACGAGGCGCTGATCCGGCACCCGGACGACCTCGACGCGGCGGCGTGCGCCCTCGTGGAGACGGCGCTTGCCCGCGGCGCGGACGACGACATGACGGTGCAACTCGTGCGCGTCGACGGGCTTCCCATCGCCGAACCGCTCCAACTGCAGCAACAGCGTGCCGGCCTCGCACTGCCGCCGCCACTCTCGCCCCGGCTCCGCTTCGAGGGGTACACCATCGTGCGCGAGCTGCACGCCAGCTCGCGCAGCCACGTGCACCTGGCGGTGGACGACAGCAGCGGCCGGCAGGTCGTGCTGAAGACGCCCTCGGTCGACCTGGCCGCCGACCCCGCCTACCTCGACAGCTTCCTGCTCGAGGAATGGGTGGCACGGCGCGTTCAGAGCCCGCATGTCGTTCGACCCTTCGAGGCGGACCGCCCGCGGCAGCATGTGTACGTGGCGATGGAGTTCGTCGATGGGCAGACGCTCGCTCAGTGGATGACCGACCACCCGCGGCCCGACCTCGATTCCGTCCGCGGCATCGTGGCCCAGGTCGCGCGCGGACTGCAGGCGATGCATGCCAAGGAGATGCTGCACCAGGACCTGCGCCCGGCGAACGTCATGATCGACCGGCACGGCACCGTCACGCTGATCGACCTGGCGTGCACCCACGTGGCGGGCCTCACCGAGGGCACGGCCGCCGCACGTCCCGAGGCCATTGCCGGCACCCTGCAGTACACGGCGCCCGAGTACTTCGTCGGCTCGGGCGGCAGCCCACGGGCGGAGCTGTTCTCCCTGGCCGTGCTCACCTACCAAATGCTGACCGGCGCCCTGCCCTACGGGCTGCACGTCACCCGGCTGCGCACGCCGACCGACCTCAAGCGGCTTCGCTACGTGCCGGTGCGGCACCTGCGACCGGACCTGCCGGAGTGGCTCGACGCGGTACTCGTCCGCGCCCTGCACCCCAACCCATACAAGCGGCAGGAAGCGCTGTCCGAGTTCACGCACGACCTCCAGTCGCCCGGCCCTCAGTTCCACGCCCGGCGATCCCCCCCGCTCGTGGAGCGCAATCCCGTCCTCTTCTGGCAAGGCGTGGCGCTCACGTCGACCCTCGCCGCGCTGGGCCTGCTGGCCGCACGCGTACTCGGTCACTGAGCACGTCCGAAGTCCTCGAGGGCCCACGGTCGGGTTCCCCTTGCCTCCCCCACCGGCCCGGCGCCGGTGATTGCCCATGGCGCGCGCTCCGTCGCAGCGACTCGCCGGCAGGCACAAAGTCACATCCGCGCCGACCGACGGGGAACCCATCGGGTTCTCCCCCCCGTTGGTGGGGAGCGCACGCCCAGGGCCGATGCTAGATTGCTCCGGGGATACAAGGGAGAGAGAACCATGAACGTCACATTCGGCGGAGACGCACGCGCTCCGCAACCGCGCGACCCGGCCAGCTCGTCCTTCGGGCCGCCGTCCGACTCGGGGCCGGCCACCCGCTTCGGCGAATCGCTGCCCGGCAGCGAACTGCCCATCCGCTTCACCGCCTCCGGCAGCGAGTACTTCCGCATCTGGATCGTCAACCTGCTGCTCACGCTCGTGACGCTCGGCCTCTACCACCCGTGGGCCAAGGTTCGCAAGCTGCGCTACTTCTACGGCAACACCTGGGTGGGCGAGCACGCCCTCGACTTCCATGGCGACCCGAAGCGCATGCTGCGCGGCACGCTGCTCGTCGGCGCGCTCTTCATCGCCTACTCGGCGGCCGGGCAGTTCTCGCCGATTGCAGGCGGAGTTGCCGTTCTGGCGGTCGCTGCCCTGTGGCCCGCGCTGTTTCGCGCTTCCATGCGGTTCCGCCTGGCCAACACCAGCTGGCGCGGCATGCGCTTTCACTTCACCGGTGACATGGCCGGCGCGTACAAGACCATGCTGCCCGTCCTGATCCCGGGTGTCATCGTGGGTGCGCTCATTGCGCTGGCGCCCGAGCCCGACGCCGAACCCGATGCGGCCGCGGCGGCCGCTTCGGCCACGGCGCAATGGGTGATGGCCGGCTTCGGCATGGCGGTGCTCGCCAGCCTGCTGCTCGTGCCCTTCATGCTGTGGTCCATCAAGCGCTACCAGCATGACCACTACGCCCTGGGCCGCGTGCAAAGCAGCCTGCGCACCGGTCCGGGTTCCTTCTACGGTCTGTTTGCCAAGGCGTTCGGCGTGTCGGTGCTCTCGACCGTGGTGCTGGCTGTCGTGGTGGCCGGCGTGGCGGCGGTCTTCGGGTTCGGGGCATTCGCGGCCCTGGCCAGCGGCGGCATGGCCGAAGGTGGTCTGGGCGCGGCGATCTTCCTCTTCTTCCTCGTGGGTGGCGTGGGCTACGTGGTGGTCATGGGCATCAACAACACCTACCTCGCCTCGCGCCTGCAGAACCTCGTCTGGGGCCGCACCAAGAGCACCGAGGTGCGCTTCGAGAGCCGCCTGCGCCTGCTGCCGCTGCTCGGCCTGACGCTCAAGAACTGGTTGCTCCTGATGCTGACCCTCGGCCTGTACTGGCCCTTCGCCGCAGTGGCCTCGGCCCGCCTGAAGCTCGAGGCGGTCACCATCCACACCCGTCGGCCCGTCGAGGCCCTCGCCGGGCGCGCCGGCCAGAAGGACAACGACGCCACGGGTGACGCCGCAGGCGACATCTTCGGCATCGACTTCGGCCTGTGACCGGCAACGCATCCGCCCAGGCCGCCGAGGCCATTGCGGCCCAGTACTTCGACGGCGTGTCGGCTCAGCCCTCGTCCGCCGATGTGCGGGTGATGGGCGACGAACTCTGCGCCTGGATCGACGGCGGTCGCACCTTGCGCATGCCGCTGCGCGACGTGCAGTGGCCCGAGCGGCAGCGGCACGGCGCGCGGGTCGTGCACCTGCCCGACGGAGGCGCGCTGCATTTCGGCGACCCGCTGGCCTTCGACCACTGGTCGCGCCGCAGCCGAGTGGGCGAGTCGTGGGTCGTCAAGGCGCAGCAGAGTTGGCGCTGGACCGCGGCCGGCGCCCTGGCGCTCGTGCTGCTGTGCGGCGGCCTCTATGCCTGGGGCCTGCCGGTGGGCGCGCGCGCCGCGCTGGCCTTCGTCCCCACCTCGGTGGACGCCGAGCTCGGCGAGATGGCCATGCGCTCCATCCGCGACGAGGGGTGGCTCAAACCCAGCGAGTTGCCCGCCGCGCGCCAGCAACAGCTGCGCGCGGCATGGACACGCGCGGCCGCAAACGCCCCTGCGGGCACCGCCCCGATCGTCCTGCACTTCCACAAGAGCAAGATGGGCCCGAACGCCTTCGCACTGCCGGGCGGCCATGTTGTGTTGACCGACGAGATGGTGGACCTGGTGGGCGGCGACGAGCAGATCATCATCGGCGTGCTCGCCCACGAGGCCTCGCATGTCAGCCGTCGCCACGGCATGCGGATGCTCGCGCAGACCACGCTGCTGGGCAGCGTCACCGCCATCGCCTTCGGCGACTTCAGCGGCGTGCTGGCCACGGCCCCCGCCATGCTCGGCCACCTCGGCTACTCCCGTGACTTCGAACGCGAAGCCGACACCGACGCCATCGCCCTGCTCCAGGCCAACGCCATCTCGCCGGCCGTGATGGCCACGATGTTCGAACGGCTCAAGGCCCATCAAAAAGAGGAAGGCGTCCCCGAACTGCCCATCGCGCTCGGCAGCCACCCTCCGGACGACGAACGCATCGCTCGCTTTCGAGAGGCAGCCGCGAAGCACTGAATCCCGGCATGGCCTCCCGGGCTTGGCGCCCTTCCAGTGGGCGGCCAGGAACGCCGGACCACGCAGGGGCGCTACAGTCCAACGATGACTGAAGCAGAAGCCCGCCGCGTGGTGCTTGTCCAGGCGCACGAAGAAGGCGCCCCCACCTCCGTCTGGACCGATGACGACCGCGCCTGGGCCACCCGGGCTGCGCGCCAGGATGCCGGCGATGACGCGACGTTCGAACGCTTCCTCACGCTGCGGGCGCAGCACGCCCTCGCCCGCCTGCTGCCCCGGGACCCCGACGCCCGGCGTTGGCTCGACGGCCGCCGCTGGCGTCCCGCATGGATCGCCGTGGTGGCCGTCGCGGCGCTGGCCCTGGGCCTGGCAGCCGACCGCATCAGTACCGGCCAGCGCATCGACCTGCTGGCGCCACCCGTGTGGGCCCTCGTGCTCTGGAACCTGGCCATGTACCTCGGCATGCTGGTGCCTGGACGCACCCATGCGCTCCGTCGCTGGCTGAGTCGGCTCGGCATCGGAACGGCCGACGGAAAGCCCGGGGTGCAACGCTTGTGGGCCGGCCCCGGCCTGCGGCTCGCGATGCCGCGGGCTGCCCTGGTTCTGCACGTGGCTGCGGCCATGCTGGCGCTCGGCCTTGCGGGCGGCATGTACCTCCGCGGCCTCGTGCTCGACTACCGGGCCGGGTGGCAAAGCACCTTCCTCGACGCCACGTCGGTGCAGGCAGTGCTCGACGTGGCCCTTGCGCCGGCGGCCGCCGTGACCGGCATCGCGGTGCCGGAGGTGGCGCCGCTGCGGCTTGCGCCTGGTGCAAGCGCCACCGCCGGTGCGGCACCCTGGATCCATCTGTATGCGGCCACGCTGGCCTTGTTCGTCGTGCTGCCGCGGGCCTTGCTGGCCCTGATTGCGGCGCTGCAGTCGTGGCAGCGCACGCGGCGCTTTCCTCTGCCGTTGGACGGTGCCTACTTCGAACGCCTGCGCTTGCAGCAGAGCGGCGGCAGGATGGTGTTCGACGTGCGGCCGCATGGTGCCCCGATGGGCGCCGCTGCGGCCCTCGGCCTGCGCTCCCTGCTGGCGGCGCACTGGGGGCCTGACGTGGACCTGCGGGTGGGCGAGCCGGTCGCGTATGGTGATGAGGAACAGACCGCCGCCGCGCCGGTCGGCGCGACCTTGCGCCTGGCGCTCTTCGATCTCGGTGCCACGCCGGAAGACGAAGCCCAGGGGCGGTTGCTCGACGTGTTGTCGGGGCCCCTGCCCGTGCTGGCCCTGGTCGACGAATCCGCCTTCGCGCGCCGCTTCCAGGGCCAACCCACCCGCCTGGAAGAGCGACGCGCGGCCTGGCAACGCCTGGCCCGGGCCCACCACGCCGGTATCGTCTGCACGGATCTCGCCCAACCCGACCTGACGGCGGGTGCACGCGACCTGAAGGCGGCCCTCCCATGACCAGTGAACTGCACTCCGGCTCGGTGCCGCCCATCCAGCTCTCCCTCGTCTCGCACACCAACACCGGCAAGACGACGCTGGCTCGCACGCTGCTTGGCCGCGACATCGGCGAAGTGCGGGACGCGCCGCACGTCACCGAGTTCGCCGAGATGCACGTGCTGCTCAAGAGCCCCGCGGGCGATGTCCTCCAGCTGTGGGACACCCCCGGCTTCGGCGACAGCGTGCGCCTGGCGCGCCGTCTCGCGCTGCAGTCCACCCCGCTCGGCTGGTTCCTCACGCAGGTGTGGGACCGCTTTCGCGACCGGGCCTTCTGGTCGAGCCAGCAGGCGCTGCGGCATGTGCGCGAGGAGAGCGACGTGGTGCTCTACCTCGTGAACGCAGCCGAGTCGCCCGCGGCCGCCGGCTACATCCGCTCGGAGCTTCAGCTGCTGGAGTGGGTGGGCAAGCCCGTCGTGGTGCTGATGAACCAGATGGGGCCGCCGCGAGAGCCCGCCGACGAGGCCGCCGAACTGGCGCGCTGGCAAGCGCACTTTGCCAGCACGCCGCTGGTGCGCCAGGTGCTGCCGATGGATGCCTTCGCCCGCTGCTGGGTGCAGGAAGGCGCGCTGCTGCAGGCCGTCGGTCGCGCCCTTGGCGCGGATGACCGCATGGATCGTCTCCACGCGGCCTGGGCCCGACAACGCCTGGCCACCTTCGCGCAGGCCATGCACGAGCTGTCCACGAGCCTCGCCCTCATCGCCACCGCGCGCGCGCCGTTGCCTGAGGCAGGCGGCGGGCTGCTCGACCGTTTCCGATCGGGCCCCGAACGGAGCGCGGCGGCGGCCCAGCGGGCGCTGGCCGACGCACTCGAGCGCGAGGTGGGGGAGAGCACCACGCGGCTGCTCGCGGTGCACGGCCTCGAGAAAGGGGTTCAGGCGCAGATCCTGGCGCGTGTGGCCGGGCAGGTGGAGGTGCGCGCGCCGGTCGGCGAAGCGCGGGCGTCGGTGATGGGCGGCGTGGTGAGTGGCGCACTCAGCGGACTCGCAGCCGACCTGATGGCCGGCGGCCTCACGCTCGGCGCCGGCATGCTGGCGGGCGGCCTGCTGGGTGCCGTGGGCGGCGCCGGTGTGGCGCGTGCGATCAACGTGGTGCGCGGCACGGGCGAGGGGTACGCCGGCTGGAGCGAGGCCGCGCTCGGCCCCATCGTCCAGGCGGCGCTGCTGCGCTACCTCGCCATCGCCCACTTCGGCCGCGGACGCGGCCAATGGGTAGAGGGTGAGGCACCGACGCACTGGCCCGGTCTGGTCCAGGCCGCGCTGGACCGTGAAGCATCAGCACTCACCAGCCTCTGGCAAAGCCGGTCGCCGACGCAGGCCAATGCCGGCGATGCCGACCGCCTCGCGCGGGGACTGGAACCCGTGCTCGCACGGGCCACCAGGGAGGTGATCGAGCGGCTTTATCCGGGCGCGTGGCCCGGGGCTGATGCGGCGTGATCGTGGGACATGGTTATGGGGCCATCGCGTCAGCAACGGTCGCCCGCAGCGGCGTGACGTCCAACCTCATCCGGCGATACACGGGTGGCGCGGGACGTCCGCCTGATGCAGTCCCTCGCGGCCTGGTCTGAACCAACAACGCCGGACAAGGCTCGGCAACCTTGAACGACCACAACAACTGTCGCCGTCCACAGTTGTTGAGCGCGGATGGTTGCGCTGGCATTGGTTTGCGCACCAACCGTGAACGGCTGTCTGCCCGTGCCCTTCATGGTTCCTGACCTTGCGGCCAGGCCGGTTCACATTTGCTGATCTCAACGACCGCGATGCACAGCGGCAGCGGATATTCAGACACTGATTCAGGCCTGCTGTTGCCATCGGTTCTGAGTTTTCACCCCCCGCATTCATGGGGGCGGGTCACCCCTGAAAACCGATCCAGAATGGCCACACACCGCCATCTGAGGCGGGCATTCAGGAGGATCTCGATGTCGATCGCACGCCAAGTGCTACGTGGGTTGCTGGTGTCCGGCGCCGCCTTGTCGGCTGTTTCCGCCGCGCATGCGGTCTCTGCATCCGCCACCATCCAGTGGTCTGCGATCAGCATCGGGTTGGAGGACATCGCTCCTGACGACGGCATCACCGCCACCCTCCGGTTCGCCTCCTCGAACACCAATGGGCTGTCGTGTGACGTGCCAGGCCCGTGCGACGTCGTCGGGCCGTCCTTCGCGGACATGGTGAGTGACGCCAGCACGTCACTGGCAGGCGCCACGTGGAACGGCACCGTCGCGTTCGATGCCGACCGGCTATCCTCAAGTATCGGCGGCACGGCCCCAACGCCCGGTGAGTTGACGCTGATGGCGACGCGCGGCCTGGAGGTGTGGGTGTCGGGCGCCTCGCGCGTGACTCTGTCGGTGCCGTTCACGCTCACAGTGGACGACCTGGCGGGCAGTGCAAACAATGGCAGCTTCGCGATGGCCTTGTTCGGAATTGGAAGTGCGACCACGACCCACTACATCTCGTCCCCGTGGGACGGCCACACCACGTACTCCGGCCGGCTGTCCGTCTCGGCGGATCTCATCGACGACACCTCCACCTGGATCAGCGCGACGACCTGGGCCAGTCTGCAGGGTTCGCCGGTGCTGCCGCCGGTGGCCGCACCGGTGCCCGAGCCGGCATCGGTCGCGATGATGATGGCGGGTGTCAGCGTGGTCGGCTTCGCCGCGCGCCGCCGCAAGCGCGTCACGCCGGACTGACCGGCTCTGTCGCCGCGCCGATCGAGCCGCCCGGAAGGTCCGCTACGCAGATGGTCGCGCGGCTGGAATGTCCGCGTCCGATGTGAGAATGGGCTATGACTGACCGCTTTCGCGCGCTTTTCAGGCAACTCGATGCGCCAACGATGCGAGGGAAGTTCCTCTCGCGCGTGTTCGGAATTTTCTCTGAGGAGATCATCAGGATTTGGGCTGCAGATGAGCGGGCCCCGTACGAGGATGTTGGTCGACCGACTCTTCGGAGGCCGGGCGAGCGCGGCTACACCTTGGACTTCACGTTGAAGGCTCGCGAGACCGGCAAGGTCTACGTGGCTGAGATGAAGTGCGAGATCGAGTATCAGAACTACCGGTATCTGACTTTGACCGGTACGCAGCAACTCGACCACCACGTCAAAGATGCCTTCACTTCGTTGCTAGAGTTTGCCAAGAACCCCGGATCGCTGGAGGTCCTAGTAGGGAAGAAGGCAATGACGGTAGACGGCGCCATCCTCATTTGGGGCGCAGTGGAGCCCGCCGGGCGTACCGCGGTGGTTGAATCCAAAGGGTTTGCTGACGTGCTCGCTGTGGCTTCGATCATCGAAGATCTCCAAGCATGGCGAAGCGAGCCGTACCTTGAGTTGGTACGAACACGGAGCGAGTGGTCAGCGCAGTTGTTCAACGGGCTTGCCTCTACGGATCAATGACCGGATGTGCACCCTGCACGAAACTAGCCCACTGAGAACTTCGTGCCGCCCAGTGAATCGTCAAGCCTCGGCCCAATCTGCTTCCTATGCGGGCCTCGAATGGCGCTTGTCGGCAGGACCGCTTCCAGCCGAGACTGTGTGAGAACTCATTCGGCAACTCTTTTCCGGGGCCGCGACACCCCTGGTGCCATCGCGTTCGGCGATCCTGGCGTGATCTGAGAGGTCGACGTCACGCCTCCCTAGCTCGCAACCGAGTTTTCACACGGCCTCAGCCTGAAGCGGAAGGCCGCTAAGCACAGCGCAAGCGGGCCTACGCAGATGCTGCTGCTCGAGACTGCCATCGGTCAGGAGCGGTCCGTCGAACGCGGTGGGCGAGCGGCCGCTTGAGGCGCATCAGAGTCGTACGCGCCGGCCGTCAGAGCAGCTGCTTCGATCACGGCCGGCCTCACAACTGGCGGTACGACGCAGGGCCGCTGCTCACCTGACGCCAGCCGTCAAGCATGTGGCGATCGCGGTTCGATCCTGAGCAGCCGGTCCGGCGCGGGTCGGCTGCACCGAACAGGTCCTGAGCCGACCTTCCACAGCGAGAAAACCAGCACCGATACCAGACGTTCAGCCGGCCGAAACGTCCGAAGCACCGCACCTCCTCGCCACATCAACTCTCGACCTCGTGCAGACCCTCCAGCAGGGCCTCGTACACCAGCCGGATGCGCGCCGGTACCGGCTGGCGCTGCACGCGGTAGACCGACAGTGGCCAGGGCTTGGGCGCCGTCTCGGGCAGCAGCTCCCGCAGCGCACCGCTGCGCAAGTGGTCGGCGACCAGCACGCCGGCCAGCTGACCGATGCCCATGCCGGCGAGCACCGCATCGCACTCGGCCTGGACGTCGTCGGTGACGAATGCGGGGAGTGCCGGCAGGATCTTGCGCTCGCGATTCAGCGTCCATGGCCAGGGACGACCGGTGTTGCGGTCAATCAGTTGGGTGGTGGGCAGGGTATCCAGGGCGGCCACCGACGCCACCGGTCCGATGCGTTTGAGCAGCACCGGCGCTGCGACGATGCGCAGCGAGACCGACGACACCGCTCGCGCGACAAAGCGGCTGTCGCGGAGGCGGCCGGCGCGCACGCCGACGTCGATGCGTTCCGCCACCGCGTCGACCACCTGGTCGGACAGCCGCAGGTCGAAGCACAGGTCAGGATGCTGCCGCGCCAGGCGTTCGAGAACGGGCATCACGAAGCGCCGACCCTGCATCGTCGGCGCCGCGATGCGCACCAGCCCTTCCACGCGCTCATCCTTCATCGGCATCGCCGCCGCGAACAGGGCATCGACGCCCTGCAACGCCTGGCGCGCGTCGGCCACGAAGCGCTCGCAGAAGTCGCTCGGTCGCACGCTGCGGGTGCTGCGGTGGAACAGCAGCTCGCCAAGATGGCCTTCGAGTTCCTTGACCGCCCGCGTGACCACCTGCGGCGAGATCGACAGGCGGATCGCAGCCTCGCGGAAGTTCAGGGTCTCGTACGCGACGAGAAAGGTGCGCAGCAGGTCGATGCGGTTCAGCATCGTTCCATTATTCCTCGTCTGGGAATTCTGATCTCCGAACGAATTCATTCACAGGATCAGCACCGGTTTCCATACTGCGTTCCATCGTCGGCACCCCGCCGGCAATCACTGGAGCAATTGCATGGAATTCAAGGACAAGGTCGTGCTGATCACCGGCGCCAGCTCGGGCATGGGCCGTTCGGCCGCGCTGGCCTTCGCGCGCCAGGGCGCAAAGTTGGTGCTGGGCGCGCGCCGCGAGGCCGAGGGCGAAGCCTTGGTGGATCAGATCCGCGCGGAAGGCGGCAACGCGGTGTTCGCTCGCACCGACGTGACGCGCGAGGCCGATGTGGAAGCGTTGGTGCAACTGGCGCTCTCGCACCATGGCCGACTCGACGTGGCCTACAACAACGCGGGCACCGAAGGCCGCAGCGCCGAGTTCGCCGAGCAGGACAACGACAACTTCGACCTGGTCATGAACACCAACGTGCGTGGGGTGTTCTCGGCGATGAAGCACGAGCTTCGCGCCATGCTGCAAACGGGCGGCGGCGCGATCGTCAACAACGCGTCAATGGGGAGCGAGATCGGCTTCCCGAACTTCGCGCTGTATATCGCGAGCAAGCATGCGGTAATGGGTTTGACGCGTACCGCGGCGCTCGAGTATGCGCAGCGCGGCATCCGCGTCAACGCGGTGAACCCGGGCCTGATCGACACGTCGATGCAGGACCGCGTATGGGGCGGCGACGTACAAGCCCGCACCGGCTTCACCGAGGAGACGCCGGCCGGTCGCTCCGGCTCGGCCGACGAAGTGACCGAGGCCGTGCTGTTCCTGGCTTCGCCCCGCGCCAGCTTCATCACCGGCGTCGGGCTGCTGATCGACGGCGGCTACGTGGCGCGCTGAGCCGCAACGGGTCCACCCATTGCGGACACTAGCTGCGCGGCATCTTTTCGAAATCGCTCAAGGCGGCAGCGCGGAAGGCCGGCAGGGTTTCGCAGTGTTCGGCCAAGATGATCAGTGCAGCGTGGGCGGTGGGGGAAAGCACTTCGTCCATCCGGTCCTGCATGTACCAGATCAGCGTGGTGATCATGACATCGGCATGGCTGAGCGTTGCCCCGCAGGCAAAGGGTGTCGCGACGCGACGCGCAAGCTCGTCAAGGCCTGCGCGGGCTTGGCCAAGGCAGCGGGCAAGCCACTCGGCGCTTTGATGTTCGGGGGAATGGAAGTGCCTTTCATAGACGACGGCCGCGACCTTTTCGAGGGTGCCTTGGGCCAGGGCTGTCATCTGGAGGACAAGTCGGCGCGCGGGCCCGGAGCCGGGAATCAGGGCCGCGTTACCCGCCTCCTCGTCGAGGTAATCGAGGATCGCCGCACTGTCGATGAGCACCTCGCCGTCGTCCAGGACGAGGGCCGGGATGCGGGTCAGGGGGCTGATCTTCGCGACAGCTGCCGCATCTCCGAAGATGGAACGCGTGTCGCGGCTGAAGGGCATGCCGTAGTGGTGCAGCGCGATGGCGACGCGGCGAGTGACGGGGCTGTCATATTGGCCAACGAGGATCATTGAGGCGGGTCCCTGGGAGGAAGGTTCAAACAATACCTGAATGCGCTCACCCGCCTCCACGTGCCGAAGCGAGGTGCAAGCGGGCGCACGAAAGCCCTGTCGACCGCCGGGGCACCGGCGGCGCGCGTACCCTGGCGCACCACTCCCGGAGCCCGCCATGCCGCCTCGCCTCACCGCCCAGGATTTCGACCAGGAACTCCTCATCCTCTTCGACGCCTATGTGCACGGCGATCTCGATCGGCGGGGGTTCCTCGACAAGGCCCGACGTTTCGCCAAGGCCGGTGTCACCGCCGCCGGCCTGCTGGCGGCCTTGAGTCCGGACTTCGCGCGGGGCGAGCAGGTCAAGGCCGATGACAAGCGACTGACAACTGAACGGCTCACGGCCCCGACCCCATCGGGCACGGGCGGCATCCGTGGCTACCTGGCGCGGCCGCGTGCCGCCGCAGACCGGCGCCTGCCCGCCGTGCTGGTCATCCACGAGAACCGCGGCCTCAATCCGCACATCGAGGACGTGACCCGCCGCATGGCCCTCGAGGGCTTCATGGCGTTCGCGCCCGATGCCCTCACGCCACTGGGCGGGTATCCCGGTGACGAGGACAAGGCTCGAGCGGCCTTTGCCACGCTTGACCAGGGCAAGACGCGCGAGGACTTCGTCGCGGCCGCCGCATGGCTCGACGCCCGCCCGGACAGCAACGGCAAGCTCGGCGCCGTGGGCTTCTGCTACGGCGGGGGCATGGCGCACTGGCTCGCGACGCAGCCGCAGGCCCTGGAAGCAGCCGTCCCGTTCTACGGCAACAGCCCGGCGCCCGAGCAGGCGGCTTCGGTGAAGGCGCCATTGCTGGTGCACCTGGCGGCCGTCGACGAGCGCATCAACGCCGCCTGGCCGGCCTATGAGGCCGCCCTGAAAGCTGCCGGCGTGCGCTACGAGGTGCACCAGTACCCGGGCACGCAGCACGGCTTCAACAACGACACCACGCCCCGCTACGACGCCGAGGCGGCTGCCGTTGCCTGGGAGCGCACCATCAGCTTCCTCAAGCGCCACCTGGCCTGACGGCGTTCCGCCGCGTTGCAGGGCGAGGCACCGGGTGCGGCGTTTGCCCTGGAGGCGGACCACTTTCCAGGAGCCCTCATGACCGCCCGCCCACCCCTGCGCTACAGCCCTTCGCTCGAGGTGCCCGAGGACGACGAAGCCGGCACCACGGCCGAACTGATCGAAACGCTGCTCGACATCTCCCGCAAGACCTACGAGGACGGCGGGCACGGGCTGCGCAGCGTGCATGCCAAGAGCCATGCCCTGTTGCGCGGACAACTCGTCGTCGCGTCCGACCTGCCGCCGCCGCTGGCGCAGGGGCTCTTCGCCCACCCGGGCAGCATCGACGCGGTGGTGCGCATCTCGACCACGCCGGGCGACGTGCTGGACGACAGCGTCTCCACGCCACGCGGCCTGGCGCTCAAGGTGATCGGCGTGCAGGGCGAGCAGCTCTCGGGCAACCCGGCCGACACCACCCAGGACTTCGTGCTGGTCAACAGCCAAACGTTCCTGTCGCCGACGGCCAAGAGCTTCCTGCAGGGCTTGAAGCTCCTCGCCGCGACGACCGACCGCGGGCCGGGACTGAAGAAGGTGCTCTCGGCCGCCCTGCGGGGCGCCGAACGTCTGGTCGAGGCGACCGGCCATGAGAGCGGCGCCATCAAGGCCTTCGGCGGCCACCCCGAAACGCATCCACTGGGGGAGACGTACCACAGCCAGGCGGCGATCCGCTACGGGGACCATGTCGCCAAGGTGTCGCTCAGCCCCCGCTCCGACCACCTCACCGCGCTGGCCCATGCCACGCTCGACGTGAGCGGCCATCCCGACGGCTTGCGCGAGGCGATGGTGGCCTTCTTCGCGGCGCACCCGATGAGCGAGTGGGACCTGCGCGTGCAACTGAATACCGACCTCGAGAAGATGCCCATCGAGAACGCCAGCATCGCCTGGCCCGACGACCTGAGCCCGCACGTTCCGGTCGCCACCTTGCGTGTGCCGAACCAGGTGGCCTGGAGCGAAGCCCGGTCGGCCACCGTCGACGACGGCATGTCGTTCAGCCCGTGGCACGGGCTCGTCGCGCACCAGCCACTGGGTGTGATCATGCGGGTGCGGCGGCGCGCCTATGAGGCGTCGGCGGCCCACCGCGCGCAGCGCAACGGGCGGTCGGTGGGTGAGCCGCGGTCCCTTGACGGCTTTCCCGACTAGACGCTTGCGGGAGACGTCAGGCCGATGAGGGCCCGCGCGACGGCCAACGTGAACCGGCACCACGGTCCGGTGCGCATTGCCCGGTGGGCGGGCCGCGCTCAGTTCAGACGCGGTCCCCGAGGCAGCCCCTGCTCGTCATAGGCGCGTCGGCGTGCCATCCAGGCGTACAGCCACGCGACCAGAGGAAGGCCCGCGAGGCCGGCGAGCCAGAGGCGATGCCGCTCGATGACGGTGCGCAGGGTGCCCGACGACGGTGTGTCCGAGACGGTGGCATCGGCGGACGTGCGCGACTGCGTAGCTTCGCCAGGCGGCACGGGCGGTTCGCTCGTCGAAGATGGCCGGCTCGGCTCGACGCTCGCCGACCGCCCAGGCTCGGGCGTCGCGACGACCGCCGCAGGATGCTCGGCTGGGCGCGCGCCTTCCTTGCCGACGGCCACCCGTGATATCGGAGCGGAGGCCGCCGCCGGAACAATCGCAGCCGCACCTGCCATCTCCGCCCGGGCCGGCTTCGTCGCGGTGGACGATGCCCCCTGCGAAGAAGATCCCGTCGGAGCAGGCGTTGGAGTTGGAACCGGAGCCGGGGCCAACGTCGCGCCATCCAGCACGATCGGCGCGCTGCCGCGCCGGAACAGCACCTTCCAGGCCCCCCCGCCGCAGGTGCCGATGACCTTGACGCCGGGCGGCACGGCCGCGGCCGCCGGAACGGCGTCCATCACGTAGCTGCCCGGGCCGCCGGAGATGCGCTGCGCGAGACGGGCCTTCAAGTCCTCGCAGGCGCCGACTTGGGCGGCAGCGGGCGAGCTGGCGAGCAGCAAGCCGGTGGCCGCGGCAAGCGCCAGAAGGGCAGGACGGACGGCAGGGTCGAAGGCAGGGAAAAACGTCGAAGTCACGCGCACGGCCGGGCTCGCAGGGTAAAGCGGGTTCTACACATCGTTGCCCTGCATTTTCCGGCCGGACTCACCGCTGTCGCGTAGAGATTGACCCACCCCGCCCGAGTGGGTGTGGCGTCGACGGCACGGGCGTGCAGACGGGCCGCGCGACGGGCGAATCCAAGGTAGGCGAAAATACCGGCTGTCGCGCCTCCGGACGCAACGGCCTTCCGCCCTTCCCTCGACCGCAACGAACCCGACGCTCCCATGCCTGCATACCGTTCCAAGACCTCCACCGCCGGCCGCAACATGGCTGGTGCCCGTTCGCTGTGGCGTGCCACCGGCATGAAGGACGAGGACTTCAGCAAGCCCATCATCGCGGTCGTGAACTCCTTCACGCAGTTCGTGCCGGGCCACGTCCACCTGAAGGACATGGGTCAGCTGGTGGCGCGCGAGATCGAGGCGGCCGGCGGGGTGGCCAAGGAATTCAACACCATCGCGGTGGACGACGGCATCGCCATGGGGCATGACGGCATGCTGTACTCGCTGCCGAGCCGGGACATCATTGCCGACTCGGTCGAGTACATGGTCAACGCGCACTGCGCCGACGCCATGGTGTGCATCTCCAACTGCGACAAGATCACCCCGGGGATGCTGATGGCCGCCATGCGGCTCAACATTCCCGTCGTCTTCGTGTCAGGTGGCCCGATGGAAGCCGGCAAGACCAAGCTGGGTGTCGTGAAGCTCGACCTGATCGACGCGATGGTGATGGCCGCCGACCCCAATGTGTCGGACGAGGAAGTGGCAGAAGTCGAGCGCTCGGCCTGCCCCACCTGCGGCTCGTGCTCGGGCATGTTCACCGCCAACTCGATGAACTGCCTCACCGAAGCCATGGGCCTTTCGCTGCCCGGCAACGGCACGGTCGTCGCGACGCACGCCGACCGCGAGCAGCTCTTCAAGCGCGCCGGCCACCTCATCGTCGACCTGGCCAAGCGCTACTACGACCGGGACGACGCGAGCGTGCTGCCCCGCGCCATCGGCATGAAGGCCTTCGAGAACGCCATCACGCTCGACATCGCGATGGGCGGCTCGACCAACACCATCCTTCACCTGCTGGCCATCGCCCAGGAAGCCGAGATCGACTTCACCATGAAGGACATCGACCGCCTCTCGCGCGTGGTGCCCCAGCTCTGCAAGGTGGCCCCCAACACCCAGAAGTACCACATCGAGGACGTGCACCGTGCCGGCGGCATCATGGCCATCCTCGGTGAACTCGACCGCGCCGGCAAGCTGCACACCGACGTGCCGACGGTCCACACGCGCACGCTGAAGGACGCCCTCGACCAGTGGGACGTCAAGCGCACCGAAGCTCCGGAAGTGCAGAAGTTCTATCGCGCAGGCCCCGCCGGCAAGCCGACCCAGATCGCCTTCAGCCAGTCCACCCGCTGGCCCAGCCTCGACACCGATCGTGCCGAAGGCTGCATCCGCTCGGTCGAGCATGCGTTCTCCCAGGAGGGCGGCCTGGCCGTGCTGACGGGCAACATCGCGCTCAACGGCTGCGTCGTGAAGACCGCCGGCGTCGACGACAACCTGATGGTGTTCGAAGGCCCGGCCCACGTCACCGAATCGCAGGACGAGGCGGTGGCCGACATCCTGGCCGACAAGGTCAAGGCCGGCGACATCGTCATCGTGCGCTACGAAGGCCCCAAGGGCGGCCCCGGCATGCAGGAGATGCTCTACCCCACCTCGTACATCAAGTCCAAGGGCCTTGGCAAGGCCTGCGCCCTGCTGACCGACGGGCGCTTCTCGGGCGGCACCTCGGGCCTCTCCATCGGCCACGCCTCGCCGGAGGCCGCGGCGGGCGGCGCCATCGGCCTCGTGCGCAACGGCGACCGCATTCGCATCGACATCCCCAACCGCAGCATCAACGTGCTGGTCTCCGACGAGGAGCTGGCGCGCCGTCGCGCCGAGCAGGACCGCCTCGGCTGGAAGCCGGCGCAGCCGCGCAAGCGCAAGGTGTCGGCCGCGCTGAAGGCCTACGCCAAGTTGGTGATGTCGGCCGACAAGGGCGCGGTGCGCGACTTGTCGCAGCTCGAGGACTGAGCCTTAGGTTCCGGTGCGCGGGCCGCCGCTACGCGCGGCTCGCCCCGCCCTGCAACGCGCCGCGGCGTCGCCGCGCGTGCACCACGCCGCCGACGCCCAAGGCGAGCATCAGCACCGTGGCCGGCTCCGGAACCGGGGCGGCCACGCCAGGCAGGTATGACCTGGACCAGTCCATGCCGTCGTGGATCGGGACTTCGTAGTCGACCGGTCGCCCCGCAGCATCCACGACGCTGGAGATGCCACCCCAGTACATGGCCGGGTCCGTCTCGACCCGCGCACTTGCCGTCCCCTGGGAATGGGTTCGCGCGAGAAGCGACATTCTGAACCATGCGCCCTCCCCGAGCAGCATGGGCACAACCTGTGATGTCAACTGACCCGTGACTTCGTGGCGAAGCGAGTCGTTGAAAGTGCCGCTGGCGTTGTACTCGTGCACTTCGTCAGTCCAGTTCCATTCGAGCACCGAGCCACTGGTGAGCGTGAACATGTAGAACCGGAAGCCCAGGTGCGTCGTCGCGATGGACATCTCATCAAACTCGCTCACGGGTGGTTCGACCGTCTCGAGTTCGGTGTGGGCGGCGACCTTGGGTGCCTCGAACGTGACGAAGACCTGCTCGCCCCGTCGCGAAGGATCTTTGCTCTGTATGGAAAGGCTGCTTTCGACGGAGACGCCCGCGAGTGCCTCTGCGTACCCATCGGCAGTGTCCGTTGACGCCCTGACCTGCCAGGTGCCGGGGTCGATCCGTGAATCCGCTTGGCTGGACCCCTGCATGGTGCGGGGCGGATCGCCAGGGACGGTGATGGATGCGTTGCTCTGACAACTGCTCGCCGTCTCGCTGCGGGGCCCACGCTCGTCCTCCTCGAACACCGTGCAGACGGTGCCCGTCTGCAACTGGGCGGAAGCGGAAGCACCGACCAGCAGCAAGACGTGAACGAGCGCTAAGCGCGTCGGTACGGCCTTCGAACGGATGGGCATGGCAGTCTCCTGCAGGCGGCAAGTTCAATCAACATAGAAGACGAACCACTCGCTCGCCACCCCTACCTTGCGATCTCGCCTCTCGCTCCCATCCCGCGGTGCAGCGCGCGATCCACCTTCACTGCCCAGGCGCGGGACGGTTCAAACCCGCCGTCCTTGCGGTGAAGGTTGGCGTTGGCAACGCACCAGATGACCCGCAAGGCACACGCAGCCGATCGCCATCAGCCACACGGTGGAGGCCTCCGGCACAGGCCCCGCAATCGCATTCAGCATGAACAGCCGTCGCTCGCCGCCTTGCGTTCCCCATCCGGCGATGTCACCGTCATCGCTCAGGTCGGTGAAGGCGAGGTCGCTCCAACCTTGCGGCACGTCCACGGCCGCCAGGATGTCGAGCAACCCACCACCCGGTGTGTGGAGGAACGAGCGGCTCTCGTAAGGCACACCGGGACCGCCCGTGAAGGCCTCAAGCAGGACCTCGCCCCGGTCATTGAAGTCACGCAGATTGGCAAAAGGCAGGTCGGGCGGCTGAGTCACGTCGACCCGCGACCCGTCGCGCGCGAAGACGGCGACCCGCTCCTCGTAGCGCCAGCCGGCATCCACCGCGATATCGCCGCGTTCGTTGATGAGCGCTCGGTTGATGCCGTAGGCGTAGTCCTGGCCGAAGGGGGTGACCTGCCCGGACGCAAGATCCACCCGGAACTGGCCCTGTCCATAGGTGCCGAAGATCGCTTCGCCACGATCGTTGATGTCCCACGGGAGCGCGTTCCCGTCGGCGACGCCGAACGTGCGCAGCCCTTGCCCAGGTGCGGCAACGAACATCCGGCTGGACTCGCCGCCCGGGTCGCCCAGCCAGCCGATCACCGCGCCGGAAGCGTTGATCGCCGAGGCGTGGCTGGGCTGGTCAGCGGGCAGGCCGGCAACGGGTTCGTTCAGCCCCTGTCCGACCCGCCAGGCGCGGCCCTGCCATTGGCCCACGACACCGTGGGTCTCATCGAAGTCCGCCGCCAGGAAATCGTCCGGCAGCGGCAGGTGTCCGGACGCCGTGCCATCGGGCGCGATGACACCCGCCACCTGGCCCTGCGGCCCTTGCCAGACGCCGGCCAGCCCACCGGAGGGGGTGAATCCCACGAGCAACGACAGGTCCCCGAAAGCGGCGGGCTCGACGACCGCTTCGAAGGCGAACCGGGGCGCAGCGTTCCCCATGGCGGCGCTGGCCGCGACGGACAGCGCCAGTCCGAGGCCCAGGGTCAGCCGCCGGAGTCCGTGCCTCATGTCCGGCTCCCGGGGCGGACGCGCATGGCCAGGGCGGCAGCGCCCACCATCACCAGCAGCATGCTTGCCGGCTCCGGCACGGGCGTCGCGATGGCGTTCAGCACGAACAAGCGCTGCTCGCCCTCATGCACGCCCCACCCCGCGATGTCGCCCGCATCGTTGAGCTTGAACGGCAGCAGTGTCGACCAGCCGGCGCGGGACGCGGGATCGATCAGCGCGTCCAATGCGAACGTGCCCTCACCCGGCAGGTTGAGAAAGCCGGCCATCGTGCCTTGTCCGTCCTCGCCGGGCAGGTAGCTGCGCCCGAGCACCCACCCCGGGTCGTTGAAGTCGAGCAGCGTGTGGCCCTGTCCGCCATTCACGCCCCCCACGTCGGTCAATGCCCCATCGCGCCACACATGCACCCGCTCCCAGGAACCGAACTCACCGACTTCCTGGAACGCGATGTCTCCCACATCATTGAGCCAGGCGCGGCCATCGAGCCGCGCGTCCAATGCGAGCTCCGTCGTGCTGCCGGTACGGGTGTCGTGCAGCCAGTAGGGCTGGCCCGGAATGCCGGCCGCGACCAGCACCATGTCGCGCTCGTTCACGTCGACCGCCAGACCACCGGGCACAGGGATGTAGTTGACGCCCTGCTCCGGTGTGTACCAGTACGGCCCGGCGCCATCTCGCTGCCCGACGACCATGCCGTGGTCATTGACGGCATAGGCATACGACGAAAATCCAAAGAGGCCCGGCACGGGTCCACCGGTGCCGCTCGCACCGAACACATGGGCCAGGCCGTCGTAGACGCCGGCGACCTGTCCCTGCTCGTTGAGGTCGTAGCCGATGCGCAGTGCCGGACCGGGATCGATCGACACGAGGCCCGAGCCCGGTGTGTAGAGATTGAGCGAGCCGAATCCCACCTCGTTGCGCGACATGGTCAGGATCTGGCCGCGGTCGTTGAAGCCATCGACCGTGTACAGGCTGTAGCCCGGCAGCGCTGCGGGGCCCCGCAACGCCTCGAGCGTGAAACGCGGCGCCGCCTGCGCTCCAGCGGCGGCTACCAGGGCCAGTCCGCCGAGCGCGATGCGCCTGCGGGCGCGCAGCGCCAGGCCAAGCAAGCCGGCCCCGAACAACGCCAGGCTGTCAGGCTCGGGTACCGGCGCCGCCACGGCGTCCAGCACGAAGAATCGGTACTCGTCCCCGAACCGGCCGATGCCGACGAGGTCGCCCTGGTCGTTCAGAGCCTCCAGCGAGAGCTGGGTCCAGCCGTCGGGCACGGCAGTCGACGCAAACGGGTTGGCCGTGCCCTCGCCGGGCGTATAGACGAACGAGGCCATGTCGAACGGGATGCCGGGACCGCCATTGAACGAGGAACCGAGGACCTGGCCGCGGTTGTTCAAGTCTTGCGCGAATTGGTATGAATGTCCGGGCAGTCCCGCGAGGGCACTGAAGCTGCCGTCGGCCCGGACGATGCCCGCGCTGGGGAACCGGCTGCCGATCGTGACGGCCACATCGCCGGCATCGTTCAGGATGGCGGCCGTGAACGCCGTCTGGTCCGCTGTGCGCACCTGGGTCGTGGTCCCGCTGGCCAGGTCGTGGCGGTAGACCTCGAAGGCCGGACCTCCCGGACCGCCGACGAGCACTTCGCCCCGGTTGTTGATGTCGCTTGGCAAGCCCAGGCCGCCGAGGTCGAGCGTCTCGGGTGTCTCGCCCGGCCGTGCGATCCAGGGACGCGAATCCGCGTGGCCGACCACCACGCCCGCATCGTTGACCCCCGTGGCCGCACCATCGGCGCCCGCCGCCAAGCCGCCGAACGCGGCCGCGCCCGGCGCGAAGCGCCACGCGCGTGGGTCCTCCCAGTGGCCGAGGCTTCCAACCACGTGGCCCGAGGCATTCATGCCGTGCAGATCGAGCCCTCCCGAGGAAGCGGGCCCGATGGCCGCATGGCCGCTGCCGGGTGTGAAGAGCGCCGCCACGTATTGCTCGGGCTCACCGGGTTCGAACCACACGGTGGCCACCTGGCCGGCGTCATTGAAGCCGCCGATGCGCCACGGGATGAGGCCCTCGCGCGCCGGAAGCGGCTCGAAGCGGTAGCGAGGTTCGGCGTGCGCCGCGGCGGCCATGCCGGCGCATGCGCACAGCATCAAGATGCAGGACCGGATGCCCATCTCGTCCTCCCTCGCCACGCGTGTCGGCGGCGACCACGTACTGTAGGCCTGCTGCAAACCGCTGAGGGCCAGCGACCTCGCGACGCTCAGGGTCACCGTCGGACCTGCGCCGCTCGGCCCGGCTCGCCGGCCCGGGCGTACGGTGAACCCTGTCGGGAAGTGCCTTGCGCGGTGAATCAGAGAATTCTCGGCTCAGCGCAAATCCCCGCCCCGACCTTGCGCTGACATCGCCGATAGACTGCGCTGCATGGCTCAATGGATCGTCGGCATCATCGAACAGTACGGCTACTTCGCGGTGGCTGCCCTCATGCTGCTGGAGAACGTGTTCCCGCCGGTCCCCTCCGAACTCATCATGCCTTTCGCCGGCTTCGTGTCATCGCGGGGCGACTTGTCGCCGGTCGGCGTCGTGTTGGCCGGCACGCTGGGCTCGCTGCTGGGCACCCTGCCCTGGTACTGGGCAGGCCGCAAGATCGGGCACGAGCGATTGAAGGCGTGGGCCGCCCGGCGCGGCCGCTGGCTTGCCGTCGAGCCGGCCGAGATCGACCGTGCCCATCACTGGTTCCAGGGACGGGGCGCTGCCGCCGTCTTCTTCGGCCGGCTGGTGCCCGCCCTGCGCAGCGTGATTTCGGCACCGGCCGGCGTGGCCGAAATGCCGCTGCCGCGCTTTCTTCTCTGGTCCGCCTTCGGTTCGTTGATCTGGGTCTCCGCATTGACCTGGGGCGGTCATGCCTTGGCCGATCAGTACGAACTCGTGATGCGGTGGGTCGAACCGGTGACGCGGGTCGTGCTGGTCGGGGGACTCATCGTCTACCTGTGGCGGGTGTGGCGGTTCAAGCCCCAACGCTGAAGCAGGCAACGCGTGGGCATGGTACCGGGTCGTCAACCTCAGAACGACGTCCGAAGGCTCATCGTCAGGTGGCGAGGCTCGCCGAACGTGTTGTAGGCGTTGGCCGTGCCGATGCGGGCGTAGTACGTTCGGTCGAACAGATTGTGGACGCTGAGTGCGAGCGTGGCGTCCTTGCTCAACCGATAGCCCGCCTGTGCCTGCACGACGGCGTAGCCGCCTTGGTCCCTTACCCCAGGTGCTCCCGTCCCGACCATGCCGCTCGACACGTCAAGCCCTGCGCCAATGGAGAGTGCCGAGTCGGGCACCCTGAATCGGCCATAGAGCTTGATCGCGTGTCGGGGCTCGAAGGGACTCAGCGTCGCGCCCTTGAGCGTGGCGTGTTCCAGGTACCGCGAATCAACTCGCGCATAGCCTGCCTGCAGGTCCAGTCCGACGAACGGGCTGCCGCTCACTTCAGCTTCCCAGCCCTGCACCTGCGCCTTGCCGGCCTGGATGAAGCTGCCCGGATTGCTGCCGTCCGCGAACGCCCGGTTCCGGTCCTGGCCGCGGTAGGCCGCGACCGACCACTGCAGGCGGCCCCCACGCGCTTCACCCTTGAATCCTATCTCGACCTGGTGACCGATTCGCGGGTCCAGGGTGCGGCCCGTCACGTCGCGCTGGGTCTGCGGGAGAAAGATCTCCGAGTAGCTGCCATAGGCCGTGACGGTCGGGGTGAGCTGCTGGATCAAGCCGGCGAAAGGCGTGACCTCACCGGTCTCCTGCGCACCCGCCGACCAGTTGGGGGTCGGTGCAGCCGGAGCGCCACTGCGCGAGCGGACTTCAAAATCGCTCGTCCTCGCACCCAACACCACGGTCGTGGCGTCGGCCACGGCCCAGCGCAGCAAGCCGTAGAAGCCGCTCTGCCGCGTCTCTTCGCGGCTGCGGCGAATGAAGGGCGGGATCGAAGGCTCCGGCACACGGTCGGGATCGAGGATCGGGATGTTCTCGATGCTGCGGCTTTCGCCGTAGAAGGTGTCGCTCACGTAGCGCTCGCGGTTCCATCCGGCGGTCACTGTGTGACGCCGCGCGAAGACCTCGACACTGCCGTTCACATGAACGTCGAGGGCGGTCCGGCTTGATTCGCTGTCCCAACCTCGTACGGCGTAGGTTGCCGTGCCCTGAGCGTTGATGCCGGTCGTGGGATAGGCGTCCCGAAAACCCCAGCCCTGCGTCTGGCGGCTGGCACGTGCGCGGAGCTGCCAGTCACGCGTCCAGCGATGGTCCACTTCGACCGTTGCCATCGTGGTCACGGTGTCATGGCGCGTCCATCCAGGATACGGGTTGGTGGAGCGAGGGACGTCGAGGAACCTGTCATCGGTCCGCGCCGGCAGCCCTGCGAACGGGCTGGACTGGTCGTCCTGGTGGGCGCCGTACACCGACACGGTGGTGTCGGGTGCCACATCGGCATCGAGCGTCGCGTACACCATGCCCTTGCGGCTCGAAGCGCGGTCGTAGTGGAACCGCCGCTCGTGTCCGGCCGTCACCAGCCGCGTGCGCACACTGCCGCCTTCATTGACCGGCCCGCCAACCTCCGCTTCCAGCCGATGGTTCTCCCATCGTCCCGTCGACAAGGTGGCCGAACCGCCAAAGGACTCGCGCCCTCTGCGACGGACGAAGTTGGCGGTGCCGCTGGGCTGGCCCGAGCCCTTGAAGCCGCCCGCGGGTCCGCGAAGGACTTCGACCCGGTCGAACATGGCGAGGTCGAACTGCTTGGTCGCGTTCAGCCCCCCGTAGACGGGGATGCCATCGAGGCTCGATTCGAGCAGGTAGCCCCGGGAGCGGATCTGGTTGGTGGCGCCGTCCCACGGGGTCACCGTCACGCCCGTCACCTGAGCCAGCGCTTGATCGACCGACACCAACCCTTGGTCGACGATTCTCTGCCGCGTGATGACACTGACCGAGCTTGGAATCTCCTTCACGGGCGTGGGCGCCTTCGCGCCGACCGTGGCGGCTCGGGTCGCATAGCCCGGTTGCCCTTCGGTCGTGGGATCGAGGGTCGGCGGGGCGATCACGGTGATGGGCGGGAGCAACGATTCAGGCGGCACTTCAGCCGCCTCGGCATGGGCCGTGCTGAAGGCGATCGAGGCGGCCAGCAGGCTCAGCCGTTGCCACGCGCCGCAAGACGCCCGGTCTTCAAGAATCACCATGTCGTTTAATGCTATTGAGAATCCAACCGCATTATGACGTCTGGCGCTTGAGATTTCGACGTGGTCGTCGTCGACAAGCGTTGGGGTGCCGCGTTGCGCCGTCCGCCATGACGGACGTCGCCACGCACAGCAGCCAGGAACCATGGGTTGCAGCTGTGCGTGGGCGCGTCCGCTCCCGCGGACCGCCCCTCCAAACCGCGCAAACGATCAGACGGCCGGCGTCGCGTCCTGCAGCTTGAAGACCGCCATGGCGTGGACGACTTGCTGCGCCTGAACGCGAAGGCTCTCTGCCGCGGCCGCACTCTCCTCGACCAACGCCGCGTTCTGCTGCGTCGTGCGGTCCATCTCGTTGACGGCCTGGCCGACCTGCTCCACCCCGCTGCGCTGCTCGTCGGTGGCCGAGCGGATCTCGGCGACGATCTCGCTCACGCGGTGAATGGCTGCCACGACCTCGGCCATGGTCGCGCCCGCCTGACCGGCCAGCGCGCTGCCCTGCTCCACCCGCTCGACGCTCGTGGCGATCAGGCTCTTGATCTCCTTGGCGGCCTGCGCCGAGCGCTGGGCCAGCGAACGGACCTCGGAGGCCACGACGGCGAAGCCGCGCCCCTGCTCGCCCGCACGGGCCGCTTCGACTGCGGCGTTCAGTGCCAGGATGTTGGTCTGAAAGGCGATGCCATCGATCACGCCGATGATGTCTGCAATGCGCTTGGAGCTGTCGTCGATGCCCTTCATCGTGCCCACCACCTGGCTCACCACCGCGCCGCCGCGCGCCGCCACGTCGCTCGCGCCTTGGGCAAGCGCGTTGGCTTCGCGGGCGTGGTCCGCGTTCTGGCGCACGGTCGAGCCGAGCTGCTGCATCGAGGCCGCGGTCTCCTCGATCGCGCTGGCCTGCCGCTCGGTGCGCTCGCTCAAGTCGCTGTTGCCCTGGGCGATCTGGGCACTGGCCACGGCCACGCTGTCGGCATTGCGGCGCACACCGTCGAGTGACGCCAGCAGCATGGTGCGGAAGTGCTCCATCGCGTCCATCAACTGCCCGATCTCGTCCCGGCTCTGCGACACGAGCGGCCGGCTGAGGTCACCTTCGGCCAGCTGCGTGAGCCGGGCCTGCAGGTCCGCCACGGGGCGCGAGATGAGCCGGTTCGATACCACCACGATCACGCCGGCCAGTGCGACCAGCGCGAGACCCACGGCCAGCCACAGCAGGCGCAACACGCCGGCCGCTTCGGCGGTGATCTCCTGCGCCGGCACCTCGGCCACCACGGCCCAGTTCCACGCCTTGTTGCGGGCAAACACGCGGCGCACCTTGCCTGCGGCCGTGGAGACGGTTGCGTCGCCTGCGTCTTCCGCTTGCAGCAACTTCAGGAGGGCCTGTTCCTCGTCGCTGCCCTTGGCGAGCGACTGTTCGCGGTCGGTCCCGAAGACAGTGCCCAGGCTCGCGCCAGGGCGCAGCTCGACGGTGTACAGGCGACCGGACTCGAACAGCGCGCGCGCCTGCATCGACGTGCGCAGCTGGGCCAGATCGTCCGCCATCGGCACGCCGACGTAGAGCACGCCGATCGTCCGGCCGCCTTCACGGATGGGTTCATACACGTGCATGTAGGTCTTGCCGAAGAGCGCAAAGCGGTCGACGCGGGTCCGACCGTCGACCATGTCCTGGTAGGCGGGAGACTGCTTGCCGAGGAAGGTGCCGAGCGCGCGACTGCCATCCTCCTTCTTGACCGAGGTCGTGATGCGCTGGAAGTCGTCGCCCACCCGGGCGAACACCGTGGCCACCGAGCCGGTGCTGGTGGTGAAGCGGTCCACGATGTCGAAGTCACCGTTCAGTGCCTCACCGCCATGCAGCAGCTGCGAGGCGGCCTGGCCCTCCGCGTTCTCGCGCTCGACGAGCTGGAACTCCTGCGGCAGGGCCGACTTGAAGATGCCGAAGTCGCGCAAGGCCGACTTGCGATACGCCGCATCGGACGTGGTGAGCAGCATGGAAGCCGTGTCTACCGCGGCGACGATCTGGCGTTCGCCAGACGCCTCGGCCTGACGCCACAAGGTGAGGCTGACGAAGCCGATCGCGACGAGCAGGACGATGGCCGTGGCGCCGATGGCGCTGGCCTGCAACTTGAGGCCGATGGAGCGAAAGGAAAATGGAATCATGGAAAAGGACCTGAAGTCATGAGGAACGGCCGCCCGGTCCGCTGCGGCATGGCCGAACCATCGACCGATCCGTCGGTTCCTTGAGCTAAAACAAAGGGTTAACCCTAGGAAGTCGATGGATGTGCGAAATGCGTCACGAGCACTTGGTCGCCGCTCATGATGAATGCGCCCTTCGTCTTCCTCGGGTGGAATGGTCGACCGCCGATGAGGATCTGCCGCCCACCGTCGGCCCGGCCTCTATGAAGGCCCGCTACCTGCCATCGCGAGGGAAACGATGCGCGGCTTCCCACGCTTCGAGGGCGCCGGCGATCCTTTGTGCGCTCTCTGGCGGCGCTGTCAGACCTGTCCAGCCCGCTGCGAAGCTCATGGGCCGAGGGCCATGCCCGTCGCAGATTGGGCGCGTCCTGCTTCGCTCCGCCGGGGTGAACCCTTCAGAGCTTCCCGGTCTCGCGATACTGTTCCCGCTGCTCCCGCGACACCAGCGCGTTGAAGGTGATGGGCGCGAGCAGCGTGGTCACCACGCCCATCAGCACCAGCACCGAGAACATCTCGTGGCCGATGAAGCCGCGTTCGAGCGCGATGCTGGCCACCACCAGTTCCATGGCGCCACGTCCGTTGAGGATGCAGCCGAGACCCATGGCCTCGCGCTTGGACATGCCGATCGCCCGTCCGCCCCACCAGCCGGCCAGCACCTTCGACGCGATGGCAGCGGAGAGCACGGCCGCGACGAACGCCGGGTCCTCGAAGGCGGAAAAGGTGAACTCGAGGCCGAGGTAGGCAAAGAACACGGGGCCGAGGAACCCGTTGGTGATGGAGCCGAGCGTACGGCGCAGGTCTTCATAGCGGGAAGCCACGAAGTGCTTCTGGTCGAGCAGCACGGCGCCGAAGAAGGCGCCGATGACGAAGTGGAAGCCGAGGCTTTCGCTCAGCGAGCCGAAGGCCAGCACGAACACGATCACGATGCCGAACAAGGCCTCCGGCCCGAACAGCGCCACCAGGCGTTCGGGACCGGCCGTCACGTTGACGCCGCGCCGCTCGAGGAAGGTGAGGATGGCATTCAGCCCGACCACCGCAGCCGCAAGGCCGATCAGCTTGAGCATGACCACCGAACCCGTCGTGGCGACGGCGGCCCAGGTGGTCTGCTCGGGCAAGGCGAGCAGCACGCCCAGGATGAACAGTGCCAGCACGTCATTCACCACGGCGGTGGACACCGCATAGCGACCGATGGGGCTCGACAGCAAGCCCAGGTCATCGAGCAGCTTCACCGCCACCGGCAAAGCCGTGATGGAGATGCACAGCCCCAGAAAGACGGTGCGCATCAGGTCCAGGTCGAACGCCCAGGCCACCAGGATCCCGGAGACAAATGGCAGCGCGAAGGCCAGCAGCGACACCACCAGGCCCCGTCCCTTCATCGCCGAGACGACGTCATGAAAGCTCATCTCCAGGCCGGCGGCCAGGACCACGAGGAACACCGCCAGCGACGCGATGCCGGACAAGGCGGCGTTCGGCTCCACATACCCGAGCAAGGCCGGGCCCAGGATGATGCCGGCCAGCATCTCGCCCACGATGGCCGGTTGACCCCATCGCACGAACAGGTGCCCGAGCAGGCGCGCAAGCACGATCAGGGCGAGAAGGCTGGTGAGGATCTGCATGTCAGGGCGGTGTGGGCCGGCTCGGCGTGAGCCGGGCACGGGGATGGAGCCGGCTCACACCGGCAACGCGGGTCGCACGGTCAAGCAACGGGACTGCGGACCTTACATCAGCACGATGTCATAGGCCTCCGGTGAGCCGGTGGCCTCCGCCTGCAGCGAGATCGGCTTGCCGATGAAGTCGCTCAGGCCGGCCAGGTGCTGGCTTTCCTCGTCCAGCAGCATCTCCACCACCGTCGCCGACGCGATGACCCGGAATTCCTTCGGGTTGAACTGCCGCGCCTCGCGGAGGATCTCGCGAAGGATGTCGTAGCAGACGCTGCGCGCCGTCTTGACCTCGCCCTTGCCACTGCAGGTAGGGCAGGGTTCGCAGAGCATGTGGGCGAGCGACTCCCGCGTGCGTTTGCGGGTCATCTCGACCAGGCCCAGCTGCGTGAAACCGCTCACCGTGATCTTGGTGCGGTCGCGCGCGAGCTGGCGCCGCAGTTCAGCCAGCACCGAGGCCTGGTGCTCCTCGCGCGCCATGTCGATGAAGTCGATGATGATGATGCCGCCCAGGTTGCGCAGGCGCAGCTGCCGCGCGATCGCCTGGGTGGCCTCGAGGTTGGTCTTGAAGATCGTGTCGTCGAAGTTGCGCGCGCCGACGTAGCCGCCGGTGTTCACATCGACCGTGGTGAGCGCCTCGGTCTGGTCGATGATGAGGTAGCCACCCGACTTCAGGTCGACCCGGCGCGCCAGGGCCTTCGTGACCTCGTCGTCGATGTTGTAGAGGTCGAAGATGGGCCGCTCGCCCTTGTAGTGCTGAAGCTTGCTGACCGAGGTGGGGGTGAACTCGGTTCCGAACGCGAGCAGCTGCTCGTACTGGGCCCGCGAGTCGATGCGGATGCTCTGGGTGCTGTCGGTCGCCAGGTCACGCAGCACCCGCTGGACCAGGCTCAGGTCCTGATGCAGCAGCACGCCGGGGGGCGTCTTGAAGCTGCGCTCCCGGACCAGGCCCCAGGTCTTGCGCAGGTAGGCGATGTCGTCGGCCAGCTCGGCATCGGTCGCGTCCTCGGCGTTGGTGCGCAGGATGAAGCCGCCACCGTTGTAGGGCGTGGTCTCATCGGCGGGCTTGCCCGCCAGCGCGTTCATGCGTTCGCGCAGCTGTTCACGCAGTTCGTGCGAACCGATCTTCTGCGAGATGCCGATGTGGTCGTCCTGCGGCAGGAAGACGAGCAGCCGACCGGCGATGCTGATCTGCGTCGAGAGGCGCGCGCCCTTCGTGCCGATCGGGTCCTTGATGACCTGCACCGTGAGCGTCTGCCCTTCGAACACCAGCCGTTCGATCGGGGGCGGCGGGGCCGCACCGGGCCCGTGTTCGGCGCGCGGCGAACCGGCGACATGCACGTCGGCCACGTGCAGGAAGGCCGCGCGTTCGAGGCCGATGTCGATGAAGGCCGATTGCATGCCGGGCAGCACACGGGCGACACGGCCGGTGTAGATGTTGCCGACCAGGCCACGCTCGAGCGTGCGCTCGACGTGCAGTTCCTGAACGGCACCGTTCTCGACGATGCCGACGCGCGTTTCCTGGGGCGACCAGTTGATGAGGATGTCTTGCATGGAGGCGGTATCTCGGAAGGCCGCGTCCACGCAAGTCAGGTGGGTGCGGCGGGGAAGCGTACCCCTGCTTGCTGAAGCAGTTCGGCCGTCTCGTACAAAGGCAAACCCATGATAGCGGAGTAGCTCCCTTCAATGCGCGAGATCCAGGCGGCCGCGGCACTCTGGATCGCATAGGCGCCTGCCTTGCCGAACGGTTCGCCGCTCGCCACGTAGGCGGCCAGCCGTTCGTTCGACACCGCCGCCATGTGCACGGTCGACACGTTGATGGCCATGGTGTCCTTGTCCCCGATCGCCAGGGCGACCGCGGTGGTCACGCGATGCGTCTTGCCGGCCAGCGCCTTGAGCGTGGCCAGCGCCTGGGCGGCATCCACCGGCTTGCCGAGGATGCGGCGACCGAGAGAGACGGTGGTGTCCGCACACAGGATGGGTGCCGGCGGCAAGCCGCGGAGTTGCCAACGCTCCCGCGCGGCTTTCAGCTTGGCGCGGGTGACCCGGGCCACGTAGTCGCTCGGCTGCTCGCCCGGTTGCTCGGCCTCGAGGGCCTCGGCGTCTTCCTCCGGGCCGGGCAACAGCAGTTCGTGCCGCACCCCGATCTGGTCGAGCAACTGGCGACGGCGCGGGCTGGCGGACGCCAGGTAGATGAAGTCGGACATGGCTCGACGCGTTGCGTCACTCCCGATGGTAGGGATGGTTCACGAGCACGGTCCAGCCGCGGTACAGCGCTTCGGCCAGCAGCACCCGCACGAAGGCGTGCGGCAAGGTCAGGTCGGACAGGCGCCACGTCTCGTCGGCCGTGGCCTTGAGTGCCGGGTCCAGCCCGTCGGGGCCACCCACCAGGAAGGCGACGTCCCGACCGTCCTGTTGCCAGGCTTCCATGCGGGCCGCAAGCTGCACGGTGGTGAGGCGAGTGCCTCGTTCGTCGAGCACCACGCGCCGCACGCCCTTCGGCAGCACCGCTTCCAGCCGCGTGGCCTCGGCCGCCATCATCTGCTCGGCGGTGCGGGAACCACGCGTCTCGGCCTTCACGGCCTTGCGTTCAAGGCGCATCTCGGGCGGGAAGCGCTTGGCGAAGTCGTCGTAGGCCGTTTCGGCCCACGACGGCTGCCGTTGCCCCACCGCGGCGAGGAGCAGTTTCACGCCCCGCGAGCGGCCTTCTTGGCGGGCGCCTTGCGTGCCGGAGCAGCCTTCGAGGCCGTCTTGGCCGCAGCCGACTTGACGCCGGTGGTGCGCGTGACGCCAGCCTTCGGTGCCGCCGTCTTCTTGGCGGCAACCTTCTTGGCCGGCGCGCTCTTGGCCGAGCCGCGCTTGGCACCCGGCTCATTGACCTTGAGCGTGCGCACCGGTGCGTCAGCGGACTTCTTCGCCGGCGTCTTGCGGGCTGCCGTCTTGGATGCCGGCGTGGTCGCCGTCTTCGCAGCAGCCTTCTTGGCCGGTGCCTTGGCAGCGGCCTTCTTGGCCGGCGCCGCAGCGGTCTTGGCGGGTGCCTTCTTCGCGGCGGTTTTCTTGGCGGGCGCCTTCTCGGCAGCGTCGGTCGCGGCAGCCTTCTTCGGAGCGGCCTTCTTGGCGGCAGCCTTCTTGGGCGCGGCTTCCGGTTCCTCCGCCTTGACGAGACGGGTGCTGCGCTGGGCTTGCAGTTTCACCGGCTTGTCGCCCCAGATTTCCTCGAGGTGGTAGTACTCGCGGATGGTGGGTTGCATCACGTGGACGACGGCGGCGCCGCAGTCGACGATGATCCACTCGCCATTCACTTCGCCTTCCACGCGCGGCACGCTGAAGCCCTCGGCCTTGACCGCATCGCGCACGCTGGCAGCCAGCGCCTTGGTTTGCCGGTTCGAGGTGCCCGAAGCGATGATGACGCGCTCGAAGAGCGGCGACAGGTGTTCGGTGTCGTAGACGGCGATGTCCTGGGCCTTGACGTCTTCAAGGCCATCGACGATGGCGCGCTGCAGTTTTCGGATGTCCATTCAGCTCCCGTGGGTTCCTCGATAGAGGTGGTGTTGGTCAATATAGCGTGCTACGGCAGCAGGCACCAGCGAAGTGATGCTGAGGCCTGCCGCCACGCGGGCGCGGATGTCGGTGGACGAGATGTCCATCATGGGCAGCCCGACCGTCTGGTGGGCCACCTTCTGCACTTCGGGACTGGCTTGGGGCAGCAGGCCGGGGCGGTTGGCCACGGCGAGCGTCACCCGCTCCAGCAATTTCTCCCAGCCGAGCCAGGTATGCAGGCTGGCGTACTGGTCCTGCCCGATGATCAGGAACCATTGTGCCGCGGCTTGGCTCGCCTGAAGCTCGCGCACGGTGTCGAACGTGTAGCTGGCGCCACTGCGCATGATCTCGCAGCGGTCCAGCACGAAGCGCGGCTCGTCGGCGATGGCGAGCGCCACCATCGCGGCGCGGTCGGTGGCGGGCGCCAGGTTGCGCGCCTTCTGCCACGGCCGACCGGCCGGGATCCAGCGCACCTCG
This sequence comes from Rhizobacter sp. LjRoot28, assembly GCF_964253025.1. Classification (NCBI taxonomy): domain Bacteria; kingdom Pseudomonadati; phylum Pseudomonadota; class Betaproteobacteria; order Burkholderiales; family Sphaerotilaceae; genus Rhizobacter; species Rhizobacter sp. LjRoot28. The sequence goes on along the minus strand of NZ_CAXUQC020000001.1, from coordinate 1,126,834 downwards.
TCGAGCGCCAGCTGCTCGAGCGCCAGCCGTGCAAGCGCCACGTGGGCCACATGCACGGGGTCGAAGCTGCCGCCGAAGAGGCCGATGCGTTTCAAGGGGCGGCGCCCTCGTCCGCCCAGTCGCGCGGACGCAGGAACTCGGTGTACAGGCGGGCCTCGGGCGTGCCGGCCTCGGGCGTCCAGTCGTAGCGCCAGGTCACCACCGGCGGCATCGACATGAGGATGGACTCGGTGCGGCCACCCGACTGCAGGCCGAAGTGGGTGCCGCGGTCGAAGACGAGGTTGAACTCGACGTAGCGCCCGCGCCGATAGGTCTGGAAGTCGCGCTCGCGCTCGCCGTGGTCGAGCGCGCGGCGGCGCTGCAGCACGGGCAGGTAGGCCGGCAGGAAGGCATCGCCGACGGCGCGGATGAGCGCGAACCCGTTGTCGAAACCGCCTTCGGCGAAGTCGTCGAAGAAGACGCCGCCCACGCCGCGCGGCTCGTTGCGGTGCTTGAGGAAGAAGTACTCGTCGCACCACGCCTTGAAGCGCGGGTAGAGGGTGTCACCGAACGGGGCGAGCGCGTCCCGGTTGACGCGGTGAAAGTGCACCGCGTCTTCCTCGAAGCCGTAATACGGGGTCAGGTCCATGCCGCCGCCGAACCACACGACGGGCTCGCGGCCCACGGGCAGCGCGGCGAACATGCGCACGTTCATGTGCACCGTGGGCACATACGGGTTGCGGGGGTGGAACACCAGCGAGACTCCCATGGCCTCGAAGGGTGCCCCCGCCAGTTCGGGCCGGTGCGCGGTGGCCGAAGGCGGCATCGCCCGGCCGCGCACGTGCGAGAAGTTGCAGCCGCCACGCTCCAGCAGCGCCCCGCCCTCGATCAACCGCGAGCGGCCATCGCCCTCCAGCGGGCCGCCGGGGTCGCGCGACCAGGCATCCGTGATGAACGGCTCGCGGCCCTCTTCCTCGAGGGCCGTGACGATGCGGTGCTGCAGCGACAGCAGGTACTGGCGGACGGAGGCGAAATCCATGGGATGAACGTTCAGCGCTTGATGGCGCGGTAGCCGATGTCGCGGCGGTACTGTGCACCGTCGAAGCGGATGCTGCCCAAGGCGTCGTAGGCGCGTTGCTGCGCCATCTTCACCGAGTCGCCGAGCGCCGTGACGCACAGCACCCGGCCACCCGTGGTCACCACGCCCTGATCGGTCTTCGCGGTACCGGCATGGAAGACCATGGCGTCCGGGCTCTCCGCTGGCAGGCCGGTGACGACGTCGCCCTTGCGCGGCGTCAGCGGATAGCCATGCGCGGCCATCACGACGCCGAGCGCCACCCGGCGGTCCCACTGCAGCTCGACCTGGTCGAGCGTGCCGTCGGTCGCGGCCAGGAACACCTCCACGAGGTCGCTCTTGAGTCGCATCATGATGGGCTGCGTCTCGGGGTCGCCCATGCGGGTGTTGAACTCGAGCGTGCGGGGGACGCCGTCCTCGTCGATCATCAGGCCGGCGTAGAGGAAGCCGGTGAACGGAATGCCGTCGCGGGCCATGCCGGCGATGGTAGGCAGAATGATGTCCTGCATGGCCCGGGCATGCACGTTGGGCGTGACCACCGGGGCGGGCGAGTACGCCCCCATGCCGCCGGTGTTCGGGCCTTCGTCCGCATCGAGCAGGCGCTTGTGGTCCTGGCTCGTCGCCAGGGGCAGCACGTTCTTGCCGTCGCACAGCACGATGAAGCTCGCTTCCTCGCCGCGCAGGAATTCCTCGATCACCACACGGGCGCCGCCCGCGTTGTGCTGCACGCCCAGCTTGTTGTCGTCGCCCGCGAGCATCCAGTCGACGGCCTCGTGCGCCTCGGTGAGCGACATCGCCACCACCACGCCCTTGCCGGCGGCCAGGCCGTCCGCCTTGATGACGATGGGCGCGCCGATGCGGTCGACATACGCATGCGCCGCCGCGACGTCGCTGAAGGTGTCGTACGCCGCCGTCGGGATGGCATGGCGCTTCATGAAGTCCTTGGCGAAGGCCTTGGAGCTCTCCAGCTGCGCGGCAGCACGGGTGGGCCCGAAGATGCGCAGGCCGCGGGCCCGGAACTCGTCCACCACGCCGGCGGCAAGCGGTGCCTCGGGTCCGACGACGGTGAGGCCGATCTTCTCCGCCTCGGCGTAGTCGGCCAGCGCCTTCACGTCGGTGATGGCCACGTTCCTGAGGTTGGGGTCGAGCGCGGTGCCGCCGTTACCGGGTGCCACATGCACGGCTTGTACGCGCGGGGACTGCGCGAGCTTCCAGGCGAGCGCATGTTCGCGGCCACCTGAGCCGATCACGAGAATTTTCATGGGGTCACCGATTGTCTGGGTCGTTGGGGGCCGCCGCCGGCATCGTGAGCCGGGGCAGCATCAAGGCCTGGGCCTCGGGCGTGGGTCAACCCATCACCGCGTTGTGGAAGACGTCCTGGGTGTCGTCCAGGTCCTCGATCATGTCGAGCAGCTTCTGCATGCGGGCCGCGTCGTCGCCAGCCAGTTCGACCGTGTTCTCGGCCCGCATGGTGACCTCGCCCATCTCGGCCTTCAGGCCTGCGGCTTCGAGGGCGGCCTGCACCGCCTCGAAGTCGTGGGGAGCGGTCAGCACTTCCAGCGACCCGTCGTCGTGGGTGACCACGTCGTCGGCGCCGGCCTCCAGGGCCACTTCCATCACGCGGTCCTCGTTCGTGCCGGGCGCGAAGATCAGCTGGCCCACATGCTTGAACTGGAAGGCCACCGAGCCTTCGGTGCCGAGGTTGCCGCCGTACTTGCTGAACACGTGACGCACCTCGGCGACGGTGCGCACGCGGTTGTCGGTCATGCAGTCGATGATGACGGCGGCGCCACCGATGCCGTAGCCCTCGTAGCGCACTTCCTCGTAGGCGACGCCCTCGAGGTTGCCGGTCGCCTTGTCGATGTTCTTCTTGACCGTGTCCAGCGGCATGTTGACCGCCTTGGCCTTCTCGATCGCCAGGCGCAGGCGAGGATTCTCCTTGGGATCACCGCCCCCGTGTCGGGCCGCGACGATGATCTCTCGGATCACGCGCGTCCACAGCTTGCCGCGCTTCTCGTCCTGGCGGCCCTTGCGGTGCTGAATGTTGGCCCATTTGGAATGTCCGGCCATGAAGGCTCCTCGTGCGGGCCGGCGCGGCGGGGTCTCCGCCGGCGGCCACTCTGGTTCTGGGAAAGGGAATCGTGCGCCCGGGCCGTTCGCCTGGCACCCGCCAGTGGAACAAGCCCTAAACTCCGATTTTACTTGCCGCCGCCCCTCATTCCGGAGTCATTCATGGTCGACCCCCTGCTGATCGCCCGTCACGGCGAGATCGAGTGCCACCTGCTGCCCGCCCTGGCGAACCGCCACGGCCTGATCACCGGGGCCACCGGCACGGGCAAGACGATCACGTTGCAGGGCCTTGCCGAGGGCTTCAGCCGCATCGGCGTGCCCGTGTTCATGGCCGATGTGAAGGGCGACCTGACCGGCATCACCCAGGCCGGGCGCATCGGCGACAAGCTGGCCGCAGTGCTCGCCGAGCGCGGCATCACGCCCGCTCCTCCGGCCGCCTGCCCGGCCACGCTCTGGGACGTCTTCGGCGAGCAAGGGCACCCGGTGCGCGCCACCGTCACCGACATGGGCCCGTTGCTGCTGGCCCGCATGCTGGCGCTCAACGAGACCCAGGCGGGCGTGCTCAACCTCGTCTTCCGCATCGCTGACGACAACGGCCTGCTGCTGCTCGACCTGAAGGACCTGCGGGCCATGCTGCAGCACGTCGGCGACAACGCCAGCGACTACACCACCGAGTACGGCAACGTGAGCGCGGCCAGCGTCGGCGCCATCCAGCGCGGCCTGCTGCAGATCGAGGAACAGGGCGGTGACCGCTTCTTCGGCGAACCAATGCTCGACATCGCCGACTTCATGCAGACCGTTTCGGGCCAGGGGGTGGTGAACGTGCTGGCGGCCGACAAGCTGATGAACGCGCCCCGGCTGTACGCCACCTTCCTGCTCTGGATGCTGTCGGAACTGTTCGAACAATTGCCCGAAGTGGGCGACCTCGACAAGCCGAAGCTGGTGTTCTTCTTCGACGAGGCGCACCTGCTGTTCAAGGACGCACCGACGGCGCTGGTCGAACGCATCGAACTGGTCGTGCGCCTGGTGCGCAGCAAGGGCGTCGGGGTCTACTTCGTCACGCAGAACCCGCTCGACATTCCCGACACCGTGCTGTCGCAGCTCGGCAACCGCGTGCAGCATGCGCTGCGCGCCTTCACCCCGCGCGACCAGAAAGCCGTGAAGGCCGCGGCCAGCACCATGCGCAGCAATCCCGGCCTCGACATCGAGACCGCCATCACCGAACTGGCCGTCGGCGAAGCGCTGATCAGCCTGCTCGACGAGAAGGGCCGCCCCAGCGTCACCCAGCGCGTCTTCGTGATTCCGCCGGGCAGCCAGATCGGGCCCATCACGCCGGCGCAGCGCCAAGCCCTCATGGGAGGCTCACTCGTCGCCGGCGTCTATGAGAAGACGGTCGACCGCGAATCGGCCTACGAGAAGCTCAAGGGCCGCGCCGAGGTGAGCGTGGAGCAGGCGGCCGATGCCCGAGCGCAGGCCGGCCGCGGTGCCACAGCGGGCGCCCCGCCCGTGGGCGGCACCCCTCCTGCCGACAACGGCGGAGGCCTCATGGGCGGTCTCAACGACCTGCTCTTCGGCACCACCGGCCCCCGGGGCGGCAAGCACGACGGGCTGGCCCAGACGCTCGCCAAGTCCGCCATCCGCACCATGGGCTCGAGCGTCGGTCGCGAGATCGTGCGTGGCGTGCTGGGCGGCATCTTCGGCGGCGGGACGAAGCGGCGGCGCTGAGGCGAATGCGCCGCCGTCCTGCCGCCCCAACGCCGTGCTCGAGCGTTCGCGAGCGGCCATCAGTTGCTGGGGACGCCGGTGTTCACGAGCGGCTTGCTGGGCGCCCTGCCGCTTCCAGGGTCATCGCGATGGCGCGCCATGGTGACCGCCCCGGCGGCCTGAACGCAAGCCGCTTCAGCCTAACGGCAACTGACCGCGAGCCTCGGGCACCGCTCGGCCGAGCGCCGCACGGGCAAGGATGCGTGTCGAATCGAGCGTTGGCAACGCCGAGTTCGCGTCGTTGATGATCAGCGGAATTTCAGTGCAACCCAGCACCACGGCGTCACAGCCGCGTTGCTTGAAGGACTCGATCACACGCTGGAAGCACGCCGTGGCCGTCGGCCGGAAGATGCCGCAGACCAGTTCATCCATGATGATGCGGGCCATCTCGTCGCGATCGGCGGCCGACGGACGCAGGGATTCGATGTTCATTGCCGCCAACCGTTCCGGGTACACGTCGCTGTCGACGAGCCAGCGGGTGCCCGTGATGCCGAGCCGCCCGAAGCCTCGCTCCGCCGCCACGCGCGCCACCTCGTCGGCGATGTGAAGCCACGGCAAGGGCGACCGCGATTCGACGTGCGAGAACGCCTGGTGGATGGTGTTGTCGGGGCAGACGAGAAAGTCCGCACCCGCCGCCGCCAGCTTCCTGGCCGAGCCGAGCATGAGCTCCGCCACACCGTCCAGATCGCCTCGATCGAGGCAGGCCACGTACCGCGCCAGCGAAGGCGTGTGCATCGACACTTCGGGGTGGGCGTGGGCGCCCAGCAGCCGGGCGCCTTCGGCGCAGATCGTCCGATAGCAAAGGGCCGCGCCTTCGGCGGAGCAGCCGACGATTCCGATGTGAAGCGGCATGGTCAGGTTCGCCGGTTCAAGCCGCACGACTTCGACCAGCCGGCTCGGCAGGAGGGGGCCACACTCACGGCACGATGGTGCGCCGCACCTTCGGTACGGTCGTCACCTTCACCAGACGCCGCGGCCCGCCATCCGCCACCTTGCGTGCCACCAGGCCATGGGCGGAGTCGGGCTCCATGGCCGCCACCACGAGCCGCGCCCAGGCCTGGCTGAGCGGCACGTAATAGCTGCCCGCCGGGGCATTGAAGGCAAGGAACTCGCGCTCACCCGCCACCGGCGCGCCCGTGTTCACATCGCCCTGCATCTCCACGGCCTCGAGCAGTTGCTCGACCCGCAGGCCCAACCCGCGCAGGCGCGCCACCGCTTCCGTCTGGTTTGCGGCCAACCAGTAGCCGCAGGGGCGGCTGCGCGGCTTGCCGTCACGCAGCAGCAAGGCCGAATCCCAGTTGACCGCGACGTTCTTGTCTTCCCCGGTCTGCGGGTCCAGCATCACCAGCGAATGCTCGGCCGGCGTGAGCCGGGCGTCGATGAGCATTTCGCCGCTGCAGAGTTCGGCGCGCACCGAGGCATCGACGTATTTGCGCAGCTTGACGAGATCGTCCGCGCGCTGGGCGCTGCTGCGCAGCAGGTGCGAGATGGCGGTGACGTGGCTGAACACCCGGCGGTTGAGGTGCGTGCGGCCCAGGTTGCCGCCACGCGATTCGACGATGAAGCTCACCGCGTTGCGCAGGCCGTTGACGTTGCGCGCGTTGTCCGGACTGGGCGTACCCATGGCCATGCGGCGGGCGGTCACATCGGCCACCGGGCGGTGCGACCAGTCGACGGTCAGGCCGTCGCCCTTCAGGGCGCGCACCAGCGGCTGGCGGAACCACTCCTCGGAGGCCTTCATGACGAAGTCCGGCAGGCCGGCCGTGCTGGCGTACTGCAACAGCAGGTCGGCGCGCTGGGCGCCGCCGAAGCGCTCGGCATGCCCCGGATCGAGCGGGTACTCGTGGGCGTCGATCACGACGAGGGGCCGGTAGTCGCGGGCCAGGCTCGCGACGGCGCGGGCCTCGGGCGTGGTCAGGAGCAGGTGGTCGGTGTCCAGGTCGACGCCGTTGGCGGCCGCAGCCTGGGCGAGCAAGGCGCCATCCGGGTTCACGCGCGGCAGGATCAGCACGTTGATGCGGTCGAGCAGGCCTTGCAGCCCGCCCGAAGCGAGCTCGCGTGCCAGCACCAGCAGGGCTTCGGCACTGGCGGGCTCGTCACCGTGCTGCTGCCCGATGAGCAACACCGTGGGCCGACCGCCCCGCACGATCACCGATGGCGACGGAGAGGGATGGCGCGTGAAGAGCAGCGCCTGCAGCGGCGTGCCCTGCTGCGAGCTGCCGAGTTGGAGCAGCGTGACGCTCGGCGGGTTCTCGCCCGAGGCGGTGGAGGCCGCCGCCGTCAAGCCCTGCAGCAGCGCCTGCATTTCAGCGGCCGAGGTGAACTCCGTGCGGCCAGGGGCCAGCGACGGGAGCGGATACGCGATCGATGGTTCGGGGAACCGTGCGGCGACGGCCGGCGTTTCCAAGGGCGTTGCGGATGCACCGGGGGTCACGGGCGCGGACGCCGGCAACTCCGCCGACGGCGCGGCCAGCACGGGAGCCGCCGCAGAGGCGGGGGCGGAGGCCGGCGTCGGGGGCGGGGCGATGCGCGAACGCACCAGCGGAGGCGGCGTGCGCAGGTCCGGCGCCGAGCCGCAGGCGGCCAGCAGCGCGGCCGCGAGCAGACCCGTCAGCGAAAAGGACACGGAACGGGACAGACGGCGCAACATGGAAAGACTCTCCGAAATGATCGCCCGCACTATAGACGCCCGGGGTGACACCTCCAAACCCCCGCTCCGGGGGCGGGTGAGCCGCCGTTCAGGGGTCGCCGAACGCATTTCGCGGCCATCGCAGGCCGGTTCGTCGCGGCGATGCGGTCGGGGCGCGCCTTCGGTCGCATGATGCTTGCAGCCCGGGCAGGCCCTCATCCGTGCGCCGCTAGACTGCCGCGGCGCCTTGCCTTGCCTCGTGCACCCGCTCCGGCCTACGAACGATGACGCAACACCCTTCTCCCCGCGACTTCCTGAAGCACGGCCTCATCGTCGTGGCGATCGACACCCTGATCGCCGCCTGCCTGACCTTGGCGCGACCGGGCAGCACGCGCTTCGTCGAGCAGTTCGTGTACGCGCAAGCCATCGGGCTCATCACCTGGATGCTGATCGACTTCGGCCGCTTTGCCGTGCAGCGCCGTGACGGATCCGATGCCCCGGGCGGCTGGCCGGCAGGCTGGCGCGGCATCGCCCTTCCCGTCTTCGGCGTGGTGGTGGGCAACCTGGCCGGGGGCCTGCTGGCCGACTTCCTGCTCGGGCGCAACCGCTGGACCGCCCTGCTCCTGAGCCCGGTCGAACTGGCCGGCCACCTCATCCTGTACACGGTGCTGGGTGCCAGCGTGTCGTACTTCTTCTGGGCGACCGGACGAGGGCGCTACCTGGCGGATCTGGTGGCTGCCAAGCGGCGCGAGGCTGCGGAAGCCCAGTTGATGCTGCTGCAGTCCCAGCTCGAACCCCACATGCTCTTCAACACGCTGGCCAACCTGCGCGTGCTCATCGGCAGCGATCCGGCGCGCGCGCAGGCCCTGCTCGACCACCTGATCGCCTTCCTGCGCTCCACCCTGGCGGCGTCCCGGGCCCAGGAACACAGCCTGGCCGCCGAGTTCGAACGCACGGCCGACTACCTCGCCCTGATGAAGATCCGCATGGGCGAACGGCTGAGCACGGAGCTGCACCTGCCGCCCGAACTGGCCGCCATTCCGGTCCCGACCCTGCTCCTGCAGCCGCTGGTGGAGAACGCGATCAAGCACGGGCTCGAACCGAACCTCACCGGCGGACGCCTGAGCGTGATCGCCCGCATGGAAAACGAGCAGCTCGTCGTGTCGGTTCGGGACACCGGCCTCGGCCTGGCGCGCGCGGCGCCTACGGCCGGTGACAGCCGCTTCGGCCTGGCCCACGTGCGCCAGCGTCTGTCCACACGCTACGGCGCCGCAGCGGCGTTTTCACTTGAACCCGCGGACAGCGCCGAGCAAGGCACCCTCGCGACGGTCCGCATCCCACTGAAGGCCACCCCATGACGACACCGACCGCCCTGATCGCCGAGGATGAACCGCTGCTGGCCGAGGGGCTGAAGGCGGACCTGCAGGTCCTCTGGCCGGAGCTTCAAGTCGTGGCGGTGGTGGGGGACGGGCCGGCGGCCGTCACTCAGGCGCTGGCCTGGTCGCCCGACGTCCTTTTTCTCGACGTGCGCATGCCCGGCATCACCGGCATCGAGGCCGCCGCCGAGCTGGCGGAAGAGTGGCCGGATGGCCGGCCGCTGCCCCTGGTCGTCTTCGTGACCGCCTACGACGAGTACGCGCTGCGCGCCTTCGATCTCGCCGCCGTGGACTATGTGCTCAAGCCCGTGAGGCCTGACCGGCTCGGCCAGGCCTGCGAGCGCCTGCGGGCGGCCTTGGCCGCACGCCGCGAGGCGAGCGGACTTCACCCGCCGGCGGAGCTCGATGCCACCTTGGCGCAACTCCGCCGACTGCTGGAGCGCAACTCCGGGGCGGGCGCAGCGCCGCTGACCGTGATCCAGGCCAGCGCCGGCAATGCCATCCACATGGTGCCCGTGGGCGACGTGCTGTACTTCGAGGCCGCGGACAAGTACGTTCGCGTGATCACCGCCGACCGCGAACACCTGATCCGCACGTCACTGCGCGAACTGCTGCCGCGCCTGGACGACCAGCGCTTCTGGCAAGTGCACCGGAGCACGGTGGTGCGGGCCGACGCCATTGCCGCGGCGCACCGGGACGAAGCGGGCAAGGTGACGCTCACCCTGCGCGGGCATCCCGACCGGCTGGCGGTGAGTCGCCTCTACAGCCAGCGGTTCAAGGCGATGTGAGTCGCGCTTTACCAGCGGCCGCCGCGGTCGCCATGGTGGCCGCGGTAGTCGTCATGGCGGTCATGGCGATCGTGGCGATGCCCATGACGGTGGTGGCGGTGGTGGCGATGACGCTCCCAGGAGCCACCCACGATGGCCGGCTGCCCCGGGTGATAGATCACCACCGGGGGACGGTGCACCACCACCGGACGCGGTTGGTAGTACACCGGCGGGGGCGGCGCGTAGTACACCGGCGGTGGGGCGTAGTAGCCGGGCTCGGCATAGACGACGCCCGGCACATTGATGTTCACGGACCAGTTGACGCCGCCAGCCTGTGCGGCCGTGGCGGTGAAGAGGCCGCCGGCCAGGGCCAGGGCGACGAGGACAGGGGTCTTGCGGTCGGACATGTTCGCTCTCCTTCGGTTTCTGCGCGCTTTCGGCAGTGCCTGGGCCGTACAACGGCGCCCGACTGGAATCGGAGGACAGGAGCGAGACGGAATTCCCTTTTCCCGCTGGCCGGTGTGTTGCAAGACGTTAACCAAAGGCCGGCGTGATGGCGCTAGTGTCGGGTCTGCAGGAGCGCCTGCAGGTCGAACAGCTCCGTCAGTACCTCGAACGCGAAACCGCGCCGCCCTTCCCGGGGGCTCAGCAGGAGCTCGTCGAAATAGGCGGGCAACTGCTCCGGCAGGGGCCAGAGTTCCGCCATGCGGTTCACGATGTGCGGATGCGAGCGTGCGGTGCACAAGGGCTGGAAGCGCGGCGGCAGGCGCGCCAGCCACACGTGCGCGGTATCGGTGAGCGACCGGCGCTGCGGCTGGCGCTGACGCAGTTCGGGGCTCGCCAGGGCGGCCGGCATGGGACGCACCACGGGCCGCATCGCGGCGTCCGCCGGCGACAGCGTCGTGGCCCAGCCCGGCACGCTGGTGGGGGCGAAGCGGGAATCGTCGGACGAAGGGGTACGGCTCATGGCGGCATTGTTTCCCGCGCAGCCCCTCCGGGCCAGTCCGTCGGCCCCTTCAGCTGCGGGGGCTGACGGTCGGCAATGAGCAACGGCGTGAAGTAGGTCACGGCGCGTTCGCGACGTCCAGCCTGCCCTGCACGGCAACGACTCAGCGGCCCCCGGATGAGCACGAGCCCTCACCTGCGGCGCACGAAGGGGTGAGGTCTACAATGGTTTTTCGACTGGCAGGCCCCGCGCCGCGGTCCTTCTCCACGCGGCACGACCGCAGACATCCAAGCCGATTCCATGAGCGACGACAAGAGCACACCCGGCGGCGCCGACACCAAGCCCAGCAACTTCCTGCGCCAGATCGTCGAACGCGACCTCGCCCAGGGCACCTACGCCACCCGCCGCTTCGGCGGCAGCCCCGGCGACGCCGCCCATCACGCCGCAGGCCTGCCGGACCCGGCCCGCATCCGCACCCGCTTCCCGCCCGAGCCCAACGGCTACCTGCACATCGGACACGCCAAGAGCATCTGCCTGAACTTCGGCCTCGCCCGCGACTACGCTGGCGCCTGTCACCTTCGCTTCGACGACACCAATCCGGAGAAAGAAGAGCAGGAGTACGTCGATGCGATCCTCGATGCGGTGAAGTGGCTGGGCTTCGACTGGACGTCGCAGGGCACCGAGCACCTGTACCACGCCAGCAACTACTTCGATTTCATGTACCGCGCGGCCGAGGCCCTCATCGGCGCCGACCTCGCCTACGTGGACGAGCAGACAGCCGAGGAAATGCGCGCCAACCGCGGCGACTTCGGCCACCCCGGCGTCGACAGCCCCTTTCGCCATCGCTCACCGGCCGAGAACCTGGCCCGCTTCCGCGAGATGCGCGACGGCGGCCACCCCGACGGCTCGATGGTGCTGCGCGCCAAGATCGACATGGCGAGCCCCAACATCAATCTGCGCGACCCGGCCATCTACCGCATCCGTCGCGCCACCCATCACAACACGGGCGACACCTGGTGCATCTACCCGATGTACACCTTCGCGCACCCCATCGAGGATGCGCTGGAGAACATCACCCACAGCATCTGCACCCTCGAGTTCGAGGACCAGCGGCCCTTCTACGACTGGCTGCTCGACCACCTCTGCACGCTCGGCCTGCTGGCCCAGCCGCGGCCGCACCAGTACGAGTTCGCCCGGCTCAACCTGACCTACATCGTCACCAGCAAGCGCAAGCTGCGCCAGCTCGTGGCCGACGGCCATGTGAGCGGCTGGGACGACCCGCGCCTGCCGACCATCGTCGGCCTGCGCCGCCGCGGCTACACGCCGGAAAGCCTGCAGCTGCTGGCCGAGCGCAGCGGCGTGAGCAAGGCCGGCGGGTGGCTCGACTACAGTTCGCTCGAGATCGCCCTGCGTGACGACCTCGACCCGAAGGCCGCACGCGCCTGCGTCGTGCTGGATCCGCTCAAGCTCAAGCTCACCAACTTCGCCGAGGTCTTCGGCAGCGACGACTTCGCCGACGCATGCCACGCGCCCGTGCACCCTGGCCATCCCGAGCGCGGCCAGCGCGACTTCGTGCTCACGCGCGAACTCTGGATCGAACGCGAGGACTTCCTCGAGGTGCCGACCAAGGGCTACCACCGCCTCTATCCCGGGAACAAGGCCCGCCTGAAGTACGGCCACATCATCGAGTGCACCGGCTGTGAAAAGGATGACGCGGGCAACATCACCGCCGTGCTCGCCACCATCGTGCCGGACACCAAGAGCGGCACGCCGGGCGCCGACGCGGTGAAGGTCAAGGGCGTGATCACCTGGGTCAGCGCCACGACCGGCCTGCCCGCGGAAGTGCGCCTCTTCGACCGGCTCTTCACCGTGCCCCAGCCGGACGCCGGCGGCACCGACTTCCTCACCGTCATCAACCCGAACAGCCTGAAGGTGGTGCAGGCCTGGGTCGAGCCGTCACTGGCAACGGCCCGGCCCGACGACAAGTTCCAGTTCGAGCGCCATGGCTACTTCGTGGCCGACCGACATGACCATCAACCCGGGCGGCTGGTGTTCAACCGGACGACGACGTTGAAGGACACGTGGGCGGCGAAGTGATGGCCTGAGGGCCGAATTTAGAGGGCTGGGGTCAAGTCTGCCTTTTTGCATCGGCGAATGCTGATTTGCGAAATGGAAGACGTCACCCCGTCTTGCTCTGAGCCCGTGTTCCCCTTCCGTCATCGTCCCCCTCTTGAGCGAGACCGCGCCGGGATTCGCCCCGGCGGGCGAGTAACTTTTCTGCTGGTGCAGAAAAGTCACCAAAAGAGCACCTGAACACCAGCTTCAGCTTATTCGGCCCTGCTGCTCCTTCTCCGCGGGACTCGCGCGGCGAGCGCCGAGGACGTGATGACGCCAGGACTTCTCGCCAGGCTCGGACTCGCGGGGTCTGCCTCCGTGAGCGCCCGTTTCAATCGCGCCATTCGCGTCGTTCCGCGGAAGGCGGAACATCCTGCTGGGCCGCGCACCCGCCTGCACCCGCAGGCATCGGCAACGCGGTCGAGGGCCGGGGTCAGGGCTGCCTTTTCGCATCGGCGAATGCTGATCTGCAAAATGGAAGACGTGACCCCGTGGTGCTCTGAGCACGAGTTCCTCGCCCGTCATCGTCCCCCTCTTGAGCGAGACCGCGCCGGGAGTTCGCCCCGGCGGGCGAGTAGCTTTTCTGCTGGTGCAGAAAAGTCACCAAAAGAGCACCTGAACACCAGCTTCAGCTTATTCGGGCCTGCTGCTCCTTCTCCGCGGGACTCGCGCGGTGAGCGCCGAGGACGTGATGGCGCCAGGACTTCTCGCCAGGCTCCGACTCGCGGGGTCTGCCTGCGTAGCTTCCGATTCAATCGAGCCATTCACGTCGTTCCGCCGATGGCGGAACATCCTGCTGAGCGCAGGCGCGCGCCTGCACGGGTTGGCTTCGGCATTGCGATGGAGCATCGCTCCCGCGAGATGCCGCGGATGCCGGCCTTCGCCCGCATGACATAGGCATCCGAGGCCAGGCCGGTCTTTTTGCATCGGCAGGTGTCGGTCTTCAAAATGGGAGTCCTGACGCCGGCCATGGTAGCGAGGCACCCCCTGGCCGTCCGAGCGCTCAGCGTTGACCTGATGGTCGGTGGTTTGACGCCGAAGGCCGTCACCGAAGCCTGCACGCACAAGCTCATCCATCTGATCGGTGCCGACCTTGGACCGGAAGACGGTTCGGCGCGGGAAGCGGGCGGCTGACAAACGGTACGGCCGGGGGCAGGTTCGCAAATCCGCTTAGCCAAGTACGTCGCCGCAGATTAGCGAACCTGACCCCGTATTGCGCGACGTTCGCCCCCTCCGTCGCGCGGGAGTGAGACGCTCCATCGCAGTGCCGATGCCAACCCGTGCAGGCGTGCCCGCCTGCGCCAAGCAGGATGTTCCGCCATCGGCGGGACGACCTGAATGGCTCAATTGAATCGGAAGCTACCGCAGGCAGACCCCGCGAGTCGGAGCCTGGCGAGAAGTCCTGGCGTGGTCAAGTCCTCGGCGTTCGACGCGCGAGTCCCGCGGAGAAGGAGCAGCAGAGCCGTATAAGCCGAAGCTGGTGTTCAAGGTGCTCTTTTGGTGACTTTTCTGCACCAGCAGAAAAGTTACTCGCCCGCCGGGGCGAATTCCCGGCGCGGCATCGCGCACGAGGGGAACGGTGGCGCGCGCAGCCGGCTCAGCATGTTTGGGCGGTGTGCGCCCACGGAGTCGCTGAGCGTTTAGGGTCAAGTCTGCCATTTTGCATCGGCAAGCACCGAGCTGCGAGATCCGAGATCTGAACCCAGCGGCCGACTGCGAAATGGGAGACCCGACCCCATCGATCGAAGATTTGCCCCGCCTTGCTGGCGGCGGCCTCAGCGCTGGCTGCGCGCCTTGCGCTTGTCCACCTCGGCCAGCTGGGCCTTGAGGAGTTGCTGGAGCACGCGGGCGTTGTCCTCGCTCATGCTGAGCCAGGTGGTGGGAATCTTGCCCTCGGCGGGGTTCAGGGGCAGCACCAGCGCGTCGATCTGGGCGTTGATGAGGCCGTTGCCGTTGGACATGCCTTTGAATTTCTGGACTTCGATGTTGTACGTCTTCATGGGGTTTCTCCACGCCACGTCGAGGTGGCGGACTGGTGAGCGTAATGCAGGTCGGGCGTGCTGCCGAAGAGGCCGAGGGCCAGCGCAGCAGGATCGTTGATGGCGCGCAAGCGCAGGTAGGCCTCGCCCGCCTCGGGGTAGTGGCGGCGCAGGTAGTTGAGCCATTGCTTCAGTCGGCCGGCCTGGGCACGGGGCTCGATCTTGGCGCACACCAGCTGCCAGAACGCCGCCATCAGCGGCATGAGGGCGGCCCACGCCAGGGGCGGACGGGTGGGGTCCGCAATGGCGCGGGCGAGGCCGGGGTACGCGACCATGCCGCGGCCGAGCATCAGGTCGTCGCAGCCCGATTCCCGGCGGCAGGCCTCGGCGTCGGCGACGTTCCAGATCTCGCCGTTGGCCACCACCGGCACACGCACGGCGGCGCGGATCTCGCCGATGCAGTGCCAGCGCGCCGGTGGCCGGTAGCCATCGGCCTTGGTGCGGCCGTGAACGACCAGTTCATCGGCGCCGGCCTCCTGGATGGCCAGCGCGCATTCGATGGCGCGCGAGCTGTCGTCGATGCCGAGCCGCATCTTGGCGGACACGGGCACCGCCGACGGCACGGCACGGCGCACCGCGCCGACGATGCGGTGCAGGAGGTCGGGGTCGGCCAGCAGGGCGGCCCCGCCCCCGTGGCGATTGACCACTTTGGCGGGACAACCGAAGTTCAGGTCCACGCCCGTGGTGCCGAGTTCGCCCAGCCGTCCGGCGTTCTCGGCGAGGCACACCACGTCGGAGCCCATCAATTGCCCGCGCACCGGCACGCCGGCCGGTGTGCGCCCGCCGTTGTACAGCTCGGGCACGACGCGATAGAACACCCGCTCGGGCAGCAGGGTGCCCGTCACCCGGATGAACTCGGAGACGCAGCGGTCGATGCCGCCGGCGCGGGTAAGGATGTCGCGCAGCGTGAAGTCGAGCAGCCCTTCCATGGGCGCGAGCAGGATGGTCATGGGAACGTGGAGCGAAGCCCGCCATTGTCCCCGATGGCCGGGGCCCGCTTGGCCCTGGATTTGCGCGATCCCGCACGAACGGACATCATGGCGGCCCGCCAACCCACGGAGACAGACCGATGATGAAACACCTGCTGTGCGCCACTGCACTCGCCTTCGCTGCCGCATCGCCCGCCTGGGCCCAGTCCGCGACGGCGGCCTCCGCAGCCCAGGACAAGGGCGCCGTGAAGACCGCCAGCGGCCTCGTCTACCTGTCGCTCAAGGACGGCAAGGGCGCGAGTCCCGCCGCCACGGACACCGTCAAGGTCCACTACCGCGGCACCTTCCTCGACGGCAAGGAATTCGACAGCTCCTTCAAGCGCAACGAGCCCACGAGCTTTCCCCTCAACCGCGTCATTCCCTGCTGGACCGAAGGCGTGCAGCGCATGAAAGTGGGCGGCAAGGCGCGCCTCACCTGCCCGCCCTCCATCGCCTATGGTGAGCGTGGCGCAGGCGGCGTGATTCCCCCCAACGCGACCTTGCAGTTCGAGATCGAACTGCTGGAAGTGGCGGGCCGCTGAGCTGCTGAAGCACCTTGCCCGATGCGGCGGGCCGCAGCCCGCCGCCGGGTGACACGCGCGCCATCGCGATAATCCGCGCGTGAGTTCCCTGCTCCCTTCCCCGGGCCGCCCGCGCGGCGCCCGCCTCTTCGCGCGGCTGGCGCTCGGCTTCCTGACAGCCGCGTGCGTCGGGCTGCTCTGCGCGGCCATTGCCGCCGCCTTCCTCTACCGACGGCAGCCGGACCTCACCGAGCTGACCGACTACCGGCCCAAGCAGCCGCTGCGCGTCTACACGCGCGACGGCATCGAGATCGGCCAGTTCGGCGCCGAACGGCGCTACCTGATGCCCATCAGCCAGATCCCTCGTGAACTGCAGGAGGCCGTGCTGGCCGTCGAGGACAAGCGCTTTCGCGATCACTTCGGCGTCGACGCGCGCGGCGTGGTGCGCGCGGTGCTCACCAACCTGTGGCAATCGCGTCGCAGCCAGGGCGGCTCGACCATCACGCAGCAGGTGGCACGGACGTTCTACCTCTCGTCGCGCAAGACCTACATCCGCAAGCTGAGCGAGATGCTGCTCGCGGTCAAGATCGAGCGCCAGCTGAGCAAGGACCAGGTGCTCGAGCTGTACATGAATCAGATCTTCCTGGGCCATCGCGCCTACGGCTTCGAGGCCGCGTCGCAGACCTACTTCGGCAAGACGCTGACGGCGCTGTCCCTCGCCGAGCACGCGATGCTCGCCGGCCTGCCGCAGAACCCCATCCACGCCAACCCCATCACCAACTTCAACCGCGCGCGCCAGCGGCAGCTCCAGGTGATCGAACGCATGCGTACGGCCGGCCTCATCACCGACGAGGCGGCGCTTGCAGCGCGAGAGGAGCCGCTGCACATCCGCTCCGGTCGTGATGTGGGACTGCACGCCGAGCACGCCGCCGAGATGGTGCGACAGATCGTCTTCGATCGATACGGCGAGAGCGCCTACACCCTGGGCCTGCAGGTGACGACCACCTTGCAGTCCGGCGACCAGCATGCCGCGCGTCGGGCCCTGCGGCGCGGGTTGCTCGCCTACGACGCGCGCCAGCCCTATCGCGGCCCGGAAGACCACGAGGAGCTGCCTGACGACATGGCCCCGGGCGACGCCGCGGAGCTGCTCGCCGACCATGCGGACGACGACGACCTGCGCGTCGCCATCGTCACCGCTTCGAGCCCGCAGCGCGTGCAGGCCACCCTCGCCACGGGCGAGGTGGTGGAGGTGCGCGG
Organism: Rhizobacter sp. LjRoot28; assembly: GCF_964253025.1. Taxonomy (NCBI): domain Bacteria; kingdom Pseudomonadati; phylum Pseudomonadota; class Betaproteobacteria; order Burkholderiales; family Sphaerotilaceae; genus Rhizobacter; species Rhizobacter sp. LjRoot28. The sequence goes on along the minus strand of NZ_CAXUQC020000001.1, from coordinate 1,109,328 downwards.
CGACGGGCTGCGGCAGGCTCAGGCCAGCCTCGCGCCGCGCGCGCAAGGCCGCAGCGCCATCCGCCGCGGCGCCATCGTCCGCCTCCTGCGTACTCCGGGTGCCGAGGGCGCGTGGGCCATCCGCCAGTGGCCGGAGGTCGAAGGTGCCCTGGTGGCCAACGAACCCACGACCGGCCGGGTGCGCGCCCTGGTCGGCGGGTTCGACTTCGGTCGCAACCAGTTCAACCACGCGGCGAACGCTTGGCGGCAGCCGGGCTCGAGCTTCAAGCCCTTTCTGGTGTCGGCAGCGCTGGAGCAGCGCGTGATGCCCGCCACGCTGCTGAACGACGCGCCGCTGTCACTGCCCGGCGGCACCGGGTCACCGGACTGGGACCCTCAGAACGCCGACGGTCGGTTCGACGGTCCCCTGACCTTGCGCCAGGCTCTCGCGCGCTCCCGCAACATCGCGACCATCCGGCTCGTGCAGATGATCGGCCCGGCAGCGGCGCGCGAGTGGACGTCCCGCTTCGGGTTCGATCCGGCCCAGCACCCGGCCGACCTCACCCTCGCCCTGGGCGCCGGCCAGACGACGCCCCTGCAACTGGCGGGCGCCTATGGCGTGCTCGCCAACGGCGGGCACCGAGTGCCGGCGCGCCTCATCGAGCGCATCGTCGATGCCCGCGGGCAGGTGCTGTTCGAGGCCGGGCCGGTGGAACGGGACGACAGCGAGCGCGCCATCCCGGCGCGCAACGCCTTCGTCACCAACAGCGTGCTCAACGAAGTGATGCGAACGGGCACCGGCGCGCGTGCGCAGACGGTGCTCAAGCGGCAGGACCTGTACGGCAAGACCGGCACCACCAACGACGCGGTCGACGCCTGGTTCGCCGGGTTCCACCCGAGCCTCGCAGCCGTGGTGTGGATCGGGCACGACCGGCCGCGCAGCCTGGGTGCGCGCGAGTCCGGCGGCGCGCTGTCCCTGCCGGTGTGGATCGAGTTCATGGAGCACGCCTTGCAGGGCGTGCCGGTCGACACGCCGCGCGCGCCGGACGACGTCATCGCCAAGGACGGCGACTGGGTGTACATCGAATGGGCCTTCGGCGGTGCACATGCCGGCATCGGGTTCGACGAACCGACCGTCGTGCCAAGCGTCGCGCCCGTGTCTCCACCCGCGGCGTCCGCCCCTGCGGCCGACAGTGTGCCGGGGGCGCCGCCCGCGGGCCCGATGGCCTTCGATTGAAATCGACTCGCCGCGTCGTCGCCCCTGCGGTATGCTGGTTCCGTGAACGCCACCCCCCTCGCCTTCATCCGGGCCTGCGCCCGACGATCCGCTCGACGTCGACGTTGAGCGGTTTCGTCCTGCCCGGGCGCTGACACGGATCAGCGTTCATCCCCAAGGCCACGAAACCTCTCGTGGCCTTTTGCATTCTGGCGTGAAGCCCTCCGGCAACGCCGGCCCCGAGCGGTCCTCCTCGTGGCCTTCGTCCTCTCCCTCACCCAAGGAAACGAAGGCAATGACTCTTGCATCCCCGCACACGTCCGGCCTGCCCGGCGCCGCGACATCCAACGGGCCGTCCGCAGCCTCCCGCCCGGCGATCGACGCCCTGATGACCGTCACTCACCGACCCTCGCCGGTCTTCACCCGTGGCCGCGGCAGCTGGCTGTGGGACGGCGAGGGCCGCCGCTACCTCGACCTGGTCCAGGGTTGGGCCGTGAACACCCTCGGCCATGCCGCGCCACCCGTGGTCGAGGCACTGGCGCGCCAGGCCGCCGAACTGATGCACGTCGGGCCGGGCTTTCACAACGCCCCGGCCATCGCGCTCGCCTCGCGCCTCACGGGGCTGTGCGGGCTGGACCGCTGCTTCTTCACGAACAGCGGCGCCGAGGCCAACGAAGGCGCCATCAAGCTCGCCCGCAAGTTCGGCCAGCTGCACCGCGGCGGCGCCTACGAGATCATCACCTTCGCTGACAGCTTCCATGGCCGGACCCTGGCCACCATGAGCGCCAGCGGCAAGCCCGGCTTCGACACCTTGTTCGCGCCCCAGGTGCCCGGTTTCCCCAAGGCGCGGCTGAACGACCTGGCGAGCATCGAGGTCCTCGTCTCATCACGCACGGTGGCGGTGATGCTGGAGCCGATCCAGGGCGAAGCCGGCGTCGTCGAGGCCCGCCCCGACTTCCTTCAAGCGGTGCGCCGCCTGTGCGATGACCACGGCCTGCTGCTGATCCTCGACGAGGTGCAGACGGGCGTGGGCCGCACCGGGCAGTGGTGGGGCCACGAGGCATCGGGCATCCGGCCGGACATCATGACCCTCGGCAAGGGCCTTGGCGGTGGCGCGCCCATCGGCGCGTTGCTCGCGCGTGAAGGGGTGTGCTGCTTCGCGCCGGGTGACCAGGGCGGCACGTTCAATGGCAACGCGCTCGTCTGTGCGGCGGCGCTCGCGGTGATCGATGCGGTGGCTGGCGCGGGCTTTCTCGCCGAGGTCCGTGCACGAGGCGCGCAATGGCGGGACGGCCTGGACCGCCTCGGCAGGCGCCTGGGCAGCGGCCCGGTGCGCGGCCGGGGCCTGTTGCTTGCCCTGGACCTGCCCCGGACGGACGCTGCCGCCCGGGCGGCGGAGGCCTTGCGCGAGCGCGGTGGCACCGGCGTGTTGGTCAATGCGGTACGGCCCCACCGGCTGCGCCTGATGCCGGCTTTGAACATCTCGCAAGAGGAGACGGCGCTCGGCATCGAGGCGATCACCGAAGCGGTCATGGTCGCGGCAGGCGGCGGGTGACGTTGTCCTGACCCTGGACGGGTGCCCGCCATTGGCAGGGCAAGGTGCCCGCCAGCAGCGCCCGTCAGCCGCCCCGTTGCGCCACCAGCGCGGCCATGGCCCGGGCTTGCGGATCCGCCTCGGATTGCAGGCCCGCCACCACGCCGGCGCGGTCGGCGGCGGGGCGGTTCTGGCTGACCTTCCACTTGCCGGTCAAGCGGGTGAGCGGAATCTCGATGCCGACGATCTGGGTCAGCAAGGTGTCGGTGAAGTCGGCCGGCGCATCGTCGAGGTGCCACGGCGCGGCACGGCCGCCTTCGTGACGGTCCGTCAGGGCGGCGAGGATGCCGCGCAAGGCGGTCGGCTCCTCGATGACGCAGGGCAGGCCGCGCGCCTGCACGACGGCGTAGTTCCACGTGGGCACCACCTTGCCGTGCACGGCCTTGCTCGCGTACCAGGCAGGCGACACATAGGCCTGCGGCCCCTGGAACACGACCAGCGATTCGACCTCGCGCGAGAACGCCTGCCACACCGGGTTGGCGCGGGCCACATGCCCGACCAGGGTGCCGTACTCGCCGCGCGTCGTGTCGAGCAGGAAGGGCACCGGGTTCGCCAGCAGCTCGCCCTCCGCCAGCGTGACCCACTGCCCGAGGGGCTGTTCGCGGATCAGGTCCTGGAGCATGGAGACGTCGGTGACGTCGAAGGGCTTGGGCGAGTACATGGAGCGATTTTCACATGGGGCTGCGGTCGCGCGACCTGTGCTTCATGTCCCGAGCGGGCGCTCGACGTCGGTCTCGGACCGGTGCTGAACGAGATCTGGCCGGCGCCGGGACGTGCCGTCATGCGAGCGCGCATCGAGGAGGTCAACATGGGGATGGTATTCCTGAGGCGATGAACTACGGTCAGGGTTCAACTCCTTCGGAGGCTCCCATGCCCACCCGTTCCCGAATCCCGGCCGGCATCTGCCTGGCCTTCGCCCTGGCAAGCCTTTCTGCGCAGGCGGCCCTGCCCCGATACGAGCTGTTCGACCTGGGCGCACTGCTCGGTCCGGACGTGTCGACGGCCTCGCAGATCAACGACCTGGGGCAGGTGATCGGAATGCGGGGTTCGAGCTCGGCGTTCCTCTACACGCCCGGGTCGGGGGTCGAGGATGTGGCCTCCCTTATCGGTGTGGCGGCGGGCACGCCGGTCAGCGCGTACGGCATCAACAACCTGGGGCACCTGACGGGCCACCTGGGTGAGACCGGTTTCGTCTACCGTGGTGCCGGCTCGGTCGAGTACCTGCCGGCGGGCAAGTTCGGCCCCAATCGCATCAACGATGCCGGCGTGTTCATCGGTTCGGGCTACGACGGCTCCAGCGGCTATTCGTACAAGTTCACCCCTGGAACCGGCTTCGAGGAACTGCCGCTCTATGACATCGTGCACGACCTCAATCAAAGTGGCCAGGTGGCCGGCTACGTGCTCGATTCCACCGACGCTGGCGGCACGGAACGCGCCGCTCGCCATGACGCCGGGGGCATCGACCTGCTCGGCACATTGGGTGGCGACTACAGCCGCTCGAGTGCCATCAACGCCGCCGGCGACGTCGTCGGTTACGCTGCCTCGGCGGCGAACCAGCAGACCGCTTTTTTGTACACCGACGCCGCCGGCATGGTGGCACTGGACACCTTCGGCCTGACCGGGACGGACGGACGCAGCGAAGCAACTGCCATCAACGATGCGGGCCTGATCGGCGGCGTCTTCAGGTCAGCCTTCGAGGGTGACCCGCGCGCCTTCCTGACGGACGGCAACTCGGCCGCCGTCGATCTCAACACCTTGTTGGATCCTTCCGCCGCCGGATGGGTCCTGCACGAGGTCACCGACATCAACAACGCCGGGCAGATCGTCGGCTATGGCCGGTTCAACGGCTTGGCGCGCGCCTTCATCCTGAATGCGGTCGCGGCCCCCGTGCCGGAGCCCGAGACCTGGGTCACGATGATGCTGGGCGTTGCACTGCTCGGTGTCCGTCGCCGAGCCGGGCGTCACCGTCCGGGCCGGCCGGCGCCGTGAGCGATCCGGCGCGTGGCCGGGACACCGGCAAGGCCGGCGCCGCCGGCCGGCCGCAGGGTCACTGCCGGTAGATGCCGCAGGCGATGGCCAGGTCGCCCGCACGCTCGACGTACGAGGACTTCAGCTTGTCCTCGTTCGTGATCGGGTGGGCCCACTTGTAGTCGACCCAGCCCTGACCACCGGTCTTGGCGAGCTTGGCCATCTCGCGCACGAAGAACTTGCCGTCGCTGTCGACACTGGCGTTGCCGAGGCCGAGCACGCGCGGGTTGTTGCCGTGGGCCACGAAGGTGGAGTCCTCGACGCCGACGGCGAACAGGTACAGGTCACGGTCGACGAAGCGGCCCTTGCCCAGCTTGTTGATCTCGGCGACCAGCGCGTCGCGGCCGTGCTCGCGGTAGAACGCCATGCCGGCCTTGACCATGGCCTCGGCCTCTTCGGCACTGCCGTACTCACGCGTGCCGAGGTTGAAGGTGGACACGCTGCGCAGCAGCGACACCGCATATTCGTTGAGCGTGGCCGTGCTCTGCCCGGCCACCTTGACGAGTTCGGCGTTCTTCTGGGTGGCGCCGTCGATGTTGGCGATCGCCACGTTCACCGATTCGATGCCTTGCGACTGGCTCTGGCTCGCGCCGCTGATGTTCTTCATCAGGTCCGTCACCACGGTGACCGACTCGACGATCTCGCTCATCGTGCGGCCGGCGTCCCCGACGAGCTGGCTGCCCTCCTCCACCCGCTGTACCGAGTCGCCGATCAGGGACTTGATCTCCTTGGCGGCGTCCGCCGAGCGCTGGGCCAGCATGCGCACTTCCGATGCCACGACCGCGAAACCCCGGCCCTGCTCGCCGGCCCGCGCCGCTTCGACGGCGGCATTGAGCGCGAGGATGTTCGTCTGGAAGGCGATGGCATCGATGACGCCGATGATGTCGTGGATCTTGCGCGAACTCGCCTGGATCGAGCCCATGGTCTCGACCACCTGGCTCACCACCTGGCCGCCGCGCAACGCCTGCTCGGTGGCGGTGGCCACCCGTGCGTTGGCCCGCTGCGCGTCCTCGGCGTTCTGGCGCACGGCCAAGGTGAGCTGGGCCATGGAGTCGGCCGTCTGACGCAGCGACACGGACTGCTCGGTGGTGCGGGTGGACAGCGCGGTGTTGTCACGGCTGATGAAGGACGAGGTGCTGGCCAGCGTCGTGGTGCCGGCGCGCACGTCGGTGACGACCTGGAACAGGCGTTCGCCGAGCGTCTGCAGGGCCTGGTCGAGGCCCGCCCATTCGCCGCCCCCGTGCTGGTCCTTGCGCGCCGCGGTGGCGGTCAGGTCGCCGGCGGCCATGCGCTGCGCCACCGCCGTCGCCTGGCTGAGCGGGGCGAAGATGGCGCGCTGCAGCCACCACGCGGTCAGCGCCGCCAGCGCCAGGCCGGCGGCCCCACCCGACATCACGGCGGCACGCGCGCCGCCCGACACGGAGAAGGCGGCCACGCCGGTGATGCCGAGCATCACGGCAGCCAGCACGCCAAAGGACAGCAGCAGTCGCGAACGGAGGGAGAGTGAGGTCAGTGACATGGCAGGCGGTTCGGCGCGGACGTCATACGAAAGCTCCCTGGCCCGGCCGCACGGGGCGCCGGGAAGTTGTTTCGTGATGTGTCGGCAGCCGACCGCCGAACTTGAGCCGTGGGCCGGTGGACGCGAGGCGTTGTGCGGCTTTTGTCACCAGGCCGGCCGCGCAAGCGTGCCGGCGGCGGCCTTGCCGGGGCTCAGGCCGACTTGCCGAACAGCTTGCGGCCGAGCGTCACCGCGCCCAGCACCACCGCGCCGGCCAGCACGCCCACCGCTGCGTTGGCCGCGGCCTCGGCCAGGGCACCGGTGAAGCCACCCATGCCGGCCACCATGCCTTCGACGGCGTGGTGCAGCATCGGCACCCCGTGCACCAGGATGCCCCCGCCCACGAGGAACATGGCTGCCGTGCCGGCGATGGACAGACCCTTCATGAGGTAAGGCGCGGTCGCCAGGATGGCCGCGCCAATGCCCCGGGCCACGGCCGACGTCTTGCGACGCAGCAGCAAACCCAGGTCGTCGAGCTTGACGATGCCGCCGACGAGCCCGTACACGCCGACCGTCATGGCGGCGGCGATGCCGGCCAGGACCACCACCTGCGTGATGAAGTCCTTGTCGGAGACGGTTCCGAGCGTGATGGCGACGATCTCGGCGGACAGGATGAAGTCGGTGCGCACCGCGCCCTTGATCTTTTCCTTCTCGAAGGCGACGAGGTCCAGCGAGGGGTCGGCCACGGCATGGGCCAGCTTCTCGTGATGGTCGTCGTCCTCGTCTTTGCTGTGCAGGAACTTGTGTGCCAGCTTCTCGAAGCCCTCGTAGCAGAGGAAGGCCCCGCCCACCATCAGCAGGGGCACCACGGCCCAGGGGATGAAGGCGCTGATGGCCAGGGCCGCCGGTACGAGGATGAGCTTGTTGAGGGCCGAGCCCTTGAAGACGGCCCACACCACCGGCAGCTCGCGTTCGGCACTGACCCCCGACACCTGCTGGGCATTGAGTGCCAGGTCGTCGCCCAGCACGCCCGCCGTCTTCTTCGCGGCCACCTTGGTGAGGACCGCCACGTCGTCGAGGATCGTGGCGATGTCGTCGATCAGGGCAAGCAGGCTGGCTCCGGCCATGGCATGGGCTCGTCAGGTTGGGAAGGTGCGCATCGTAGCGGATGTGCCGGCGCACCCCCATGACGCTGGGAAGGCGCGGAAGGCAGCGCCCGCCTCCGGAGGCAGGGCATCAGCCCGCGCACGGCAGTCCGGCGGTTCAGGCCACGGAGAGGAACTCGACCCAGTTGCCGTCCGGGTCCGCCACGATGCCGATGGTGACGCCCGGTCGCAACTCGCGTTCCTTGACGACCACCTTGTGCCCCGCGGCGGCCACCTGGGCCATGACCTCGGTGAGGTTGCTGATGGTGATGGTCCAGTAGCGGTAGCCGGTGGCGCCCTGGATGCCGCCCTTGGGCGCCTCCTCAGCCGTGCTCTCGGCCACGACCAGCTTGACCATGCTCTCGCCGCACATGAGCTGGTGCATCACGCCGCTGCCGCCCGGCATGGGCATCTCGCGAAGGTACTGCAGGCCCAGCACGTCACGGTAGAAGGCCAGCATGGCGGGGCCGTTGGTGGTGACGATGCCGAGGTCGATCGCCTGCTTCTTGAGTTGCACGCCCATGGGAGATCCTGGTCGGGAAGTGGGAAGGCGCCCACCTTAGCAGGGCCGCGCCTCAGCGGCTGTCACCAAAGCGAACCGTCGCGCGCAGCCCGCCGAGGGGCGATTCCGAGAGAGCGACGCTGGCGTGGTGCCGGCGGGCGATGCTGTCGACGATGGCCAGGCCCAGGCCGCTGCCGCCCTCGTCGCTCGACTCGCGCCGGTAGAAGCGGTCGAAGACCCGCGAGCGCTCTTCCGGCGGAATGCCGGGGCCGTTGTCGTCCACCTGCAGGAACGGCGCGCCGTCGGCCTGCCCCACACGGACGACGACATGAGCACCGGGTGGTGAATAGCGCAGGGCGTTGTCGGCCAGGTTGCGCGCCAGCACGCCAAGTGCGGTGCGATCGCCCGTGAGCGGCACGGCCTCCTCGGCGTGCAGTTCCAGTTCAGAACCACGCGAGACGGCATACGGGACGGTGTCGACGAGCGCCTCGCGGACGACTTCGGCCAGATCGAGCCGGACGGCCGGCGCCGCCGCAGCGCTCGGTTCGCTGCGGGCCAGGGTCAGCAGCTGCTCGACGAGCCGGGTCGAGCGCTCGATGCCGGCGCCCAGCGCCGTGAGCGCGGCCTCGCGGCTCGCCTCGTCCGGGGCACGGCGCAGCAGCCGCAATTGCAGGGTCAGCGCGGTGAGGGGCGAGCGCAATTCGTGGGCGGCATCGGCCACGAAGGCGCGCTGGGCGTCGAAGGACTCGCCCAGGCGCACCAGCAGTGCGTTGAGCGCCCCCACCAGCGGCTCCACCTCATCCGGCAGCCCGCCCGTGGGCAAGGGGTCCAGCACGTGTTCGTCGCGCTGGCGCACGCCGGCCGCCACGCGCTCGAGCGGCGCGAGTGACCGGGCCACGACCCACCAGCCGAACAAGGCCAGCACAGGCGCCAGGAACAGCAGCGGCAGCACGCTGCGCAAGGCCGCGTCGGCCGCCAGGCGCTTGCGGATGAGCGCCGGTTGGGCCACCTGGATGACGCGGTCGCGGGTGGCCACGCTGAACGTGCGCCACACCTGGCCATTCACGTTCACCTCGGCCAGGCCCAGCAACGCGCGCGCCGGGAGGTTGGCATGGTCGCGGGTGGCGTAAATGCTTCGGCCGTCCACGCTCCAGATCTGCACCACGAAGTCGAGCTCGCCATCGGCCAGGGCATTGGCCTGGCTGGGCGCGATCTCGCCCTGGTCGCGCAACGAGAGCGCCATCTGCCGCAGCTGGTAGTCGAACAGCGCTTCGGTCTGCACCAGCACGTTGCGGTAGGTGACGCCCCCCAGCACCGCGGCCGCCGTGGCGAGCATGGCAAGCAGCGCCAGCAGCAGGCGCAGGCGGATGGAGTTCATGCCGAGCCGTCGCCCGGTGCCGGGCCGACGAAGTAGCCGACGCCGCGCATGTTGCCGATGAAACCCGCTCCGAGCTTGCGGCGCAGCTGGTGGATGTACACCGACACCGCGTTGCTTTCGATCTCCTCGCCCCAGCCGTAGAGGCGGTCTTCCAGCTGGGCACGCGAGAGCAACGCGCCCGGGCGCTGCATCAGGGCCTCCAGCACGGCGAACTCGCGGGCCGACAGCAGCACCGGCACGCCGTCCCGGGTGACCTGGCGAGTCGACGGATCGAGCGTCACCCCGCCGTGCGACAGCACGGGCTGGGCGCGGCCGCCGTGGCGGCGCATGACCGCCCTGAGCCGCGCGCACAGTTCGTCCAGCTCGAACGGCTTGACGAGGTAGTCGTCGGCACCTGCGTCCAGGCCCTTGACGCGGTCACCCAGCGCGTCGCGGGCGGTCAGCACGATGACCGGGGTGGTGTCCTCGCGCGAGCGCAGTTCGCGCAAGACTCCCAGGCCGCCCTCGTCGCCCGAGTCCTTCGGCCCGCCCGGCGGCAGTCCAAGGTCCAGGAGCACCGCATCGAAGCGCTCGGTGGAGAGCGTGGCCTTGGCCGCGGCCACGTCTCGCACCCAATCGACGGCGTAGCCCTCCAGGCGCAGTGCGCTGCGCAGGCTCTCGCCGATCATCCGGTCGTCTTCCACCAGCAGCAGGCGCATCGAGGTTTCGTTTCGGAACAGGACCGAAAAGCATAACGCGGCTGCGGCGGCCGAGGCGAGGTATCGTCGGAGCTCGCGTCCCGACCTCCGACATGCCCTCGATGCCCCAAGCCCTGCGCAACACGCTGCTGTCGTTCCGCGATCTCCTCGCGACCGCCGGTCCCTTCGTCGTGCTCGCCGTCGCCCTCCTCGGCGTGGCCTACTGGTTGCTGGACCCGAACCCCCCACGGCAGGTGGTGCTCGCCACCGGCACCGACCAGGGCGCCTACGCCGAGTTCGGTCGCCGCTACGCCGACCTTTTGAAGGCCCACGGCATCACCGTCACCCTTCGCTCCACGCAGGGAGCCGCCGAGAACCTCGACCTGCTGCGCGACCCCGACTCCGGCGTCGACTTCGCCTTCGTCCAGGGCGGTGCCGACGTCGAGCGTGCCCCGGACGACGACATCGACCGCGACCTGGTCTCGCTCGGCAGCCTGTTCTATGAGCCGGTGTGGCTCTTCTACCGGGAGGATTCGGCGCGCCGCCTGCTGCCGGCTCCGGCGAAGCCGGGCCCCCGCAAGGCACCCGGGTCGTCACCGGCCGGCGCTTCCGGCGCACCGGAGGATGGCATCCGCAGCCTGTCGGCACTGCAAGGCTGGAAGCTCAACATCGGCGCGCCCGGCAGTGGCGTGCCCAACCTGATGGGCCGCCTGATCGAGGCCAACCGCATCGACCCGGCAGGGCTCACCCTGTTGCAGAAGCCGCAGACACCCGCCGTGGTGGACTTCCTCGAGGGCGAGATCGATGCCATCGTGTTCGCCTCCGCCCCCGAGTCGGTGATGGTGCAGATGCTGCTGCAGACGCCCGGCATCCGGCTCTTCGACGTGCTGCATGCCGACGCCTACTCGCGCCGGTTCCCCTTCCTGACGCCGGTGACGCTGCCCCGTGGCGTGGTGGACCTCGCGCGTGACCTGCCGCCGGCGGACGTGCGCCTGATCGCCCCGACGGCCACCCTCGTGACGCGCGAAGGCACGCATCCGGCGCTCATCCAGCTGTTCATGCAAGCCACCCACACGGTGCACGGCGGCGCAGGGTGGTTCCAGCGCAAGGGCGACTTCCCGAGCGCCCGCGGGGCCGAGCGGCCGCTGGCCGACGAGGCCGAGCGCTACTACCGCAACGGCCCGCCCTTCCTGCAGCGCTACCTGCCGTTCTGGCTGGCCAACCTGATCGACCGCATGTGGGTGGTGATGGTCTCGATCATCGCCATCCTCATCCCGTTGTCACGCGTGGTGCCCCCGCTTTATGAGTTCCGCATCCGCTCGCGGGTGTTCCGCTGGTACGGGCAGCTGCGCATCCTGGAGAACGCCGCGGGCCGCCGGCCCGTGGACGAACTGACGCGCGAGCTCGATGAGATCGAGCACAAGGTCGAGCACGTCAGCGTGCCGCTCAGCTATGCCGACGAGCTGTACTCGCTGCGCGCCCACATCGACATGGTGCGGCGCAAGCTGACGGGACTCCCTCCCGCCGCCGCGGATTGACGGCCGGCCACTAGAATTTCCGTACCCCAGAACGGCCTGCTCCCATGGACCAACGCACCTCCCCCATCCGGCTGCGCGTGCAGCGCGTTCGCGACGCGCTCGCGCGGCTCGGCCTCGACGCGGTGCTGGTGCCGTCAGCCGACCCGCATTTGTCCGAATACCTGCCTGAACGCTGGCAGGGCCGTGAGTGGCTGTCGGGCTTCACCGGCTCCATGGGCACGCTCGTGGTGACCACCGAACGGGCGGCGCTCTTCGCCGACAGCCGCTACTGGGTGCAGGCCGAGGCCGAACTGGCCGGGACGGACATCGAACTGGTGCGCATCCCCACCGGCGCGGCCTCGCACCACATCGACTGGATCGTCGCCAACGTGCCGCGCGGTGGCGCCCTGGCCGTGGACGGTCACGTGCTCGGGCTGGCCGCGTCGCACGCGCTGCGCGACGCCCTCGCCCACGCCGGCATCGCCTTTCGCACCGACGTCGACGTTCTCGACAGCGCCTGGCCCGACCGGCCCGGGCTGCCGGATGCCCCCGTCTACGAGCATCAGCCGCCCTTTGCCACGCAGGCACGTGCCGCCCGGCTGCAGCAGGTCCGGGACGCCTTCGCCGCCCACGGCGCCACCCACCACTTCGTCTCCACCGTGGACGACGTGGCATGGATCCTCAACCTGCGGGGTGCGGACGTCGACTACAACCCGGTGTTCCTTGCCCACCTGCTCATCGACCAGAACGCGGCCACGCTGTTCGTGGCCGAGGGCAAGGTGCCCGCGGCCCTGGCCGACGCACTGCGTGCCGACGGCGTGGCCCTCGGCCCCTACGCCGAGGCGGGTCCCGCGCTGGCGGCCCTGCCCGCCGGTGCCGCGCTGCTGGTGGACCCTCGACGGGTGACCCTGGGCCTGCGTGAGCATGTCGGGGCGGCCGTGCGCGTGGTGGAGGCCATCAACCCGAGCACCCTCCTCAAGAGCCGCAAGTCTGCCGCCGAGGCGGCCCATGTGCGCCACGCCATGGCGGAGGACGGCGCCGCCATGTGCGAGTTCTATGCCTGGTTCGAGCAGGCACTGGCCGACCCGGCGCGCAAGGAGCCCATCACCGAGATCACCATCGACGAACGCCTGACGGCCGCGCGCGCCCGGCGGCCCGGCTTCGTGGGACTGAGCTTCCCGACCATCGCCGGCTTCAACGCCAACGGTGCGATGCCGCACTATCGCGCCACGGCCGCCTCGCACGCCACCCTCGAGGGGCACGGCCTGCTGCTGATCGACTCGGGCGCTCAGTACCTGGGGGGCACCACCGACATCACCCGGGTGTGGCCCATCGGCACGGTGACCGCCGACCAGCGGCGGGACTACACCCTGGTGCTCAAGGGCACGATGGCCCTGAGCCGCACGCGCTTCCCGCGTGGCACGCTCTCGCCCATGCTGGACGCCATCGCCCGCGCACCGCTGTGGGTGCACGGCCTGGACTACGGCCATGGCACCGGGCACGGCGTGGGCTACTTCCTCAATGTGCACGAGGGACCGCAGAGCATCTCCAAGGCGGTACCCGACGCGAACATGGCGATGCAGCCCGGCATGATCACGAGCATCGAGCCCGGGCTGTACCGGCCCGGCCAGTGGGGCATCCGCATCGAGAACCTGGTGCTCAACGTGCCGTGCCCGACGCCCGAGGTGAGCAGCGAATTCGGCGAGTTCCTGGAGTTCGAGACGCTGACCCTGTGCCCCATCGACACGCGCTGCATCGAGCCGTCGTTGTTGCGGCCCGACGAGGTGGCATGGCTCAACGGGTATCACGCCACCGTGCGGGAGCGGCTGTCACCGCTCGTCAGCGGCGACGCGCTGGCCTGGCTCCTGCAGCGCACCGAGGCGATCTGACCGCGGACGCGGGTGGTCGGCCTGCCCCCTGAACTGACGCAGCCCCGCGAGCGAGGCACCTACCGGCGGCTCTTCTTCGCAGCGGACGCGTAGCCGCTCCCGCCGATGTGCAGGTCTTCCCGCTTTTCGGTGGTGTAGAGGAAGAGCTGGTGCTCGACGGTGCCGTTGTCACGCTCCAGCGAAAGGCGCCAGCCGTCGATGCGATAGCGGCCCGTGTACGCCGACCCGTCGTTGCGGGAAGTCTGCGAGCCGGCGGTGACGGTGCCGCCCTCGCCGCCTGCACCCGGGCCCTGCGTCCCCGAACTCGTGCCCCAGCTGCCCTTGCCGCTGTGCCCGCCGGCCGAGCCACCGGTGTAGCCGTTGCCGGCCTGCACCACGCCCGTGCCGTGCGTGGTATGGGACAACTCCTCGAAGCGGCCGTCCGCGCCGAACACCAGGCTGTTGGTGCTCGCCCATCCGCCCAGGCCGCCGAAGCTGCCGTACGACGAATGGGTGAACGTGCCGTTCAGGCGCTCGTCCCGACGGCCGGGCACGGCGGGCCAGGCCTTGAGCGTCTTCCACTCCGAGGAGGCGTCACGCCGCACCTGGTACTTGCCGCCGTCCCGGCGCCACTGCACCCAGCGGTCCGGTTGAAGGCGCCGTGAGGCGGCAGCGTCGAAGTCCTCGGGCGGTATCGCGAGACCGGTGTAGGCCGCGCCGTCATTGAGCAGCAGGTAGACCGTCTCGGAATACTGCAGACCGGTGACCTGATAGCGCTGGTCCCAGCTGAAGAGCACGGTGTCGTAGTCGCCCGGCTTGAGGCCTTTGCCCGGGACGGTGCGGATGGCGCGTTCAATGGCCGCGCGGGCTTCCTTGCGTGAGGCCTCGGCGAGCGCTCGATCGCTGGGCCGGGCCTTGGCGGGCGTGGTCGTCTGCGCGGGTGGTGCGGTGGCAGCAGGGGTTCCACCAGCGCCGGTGGCCTCCGCTCGCCAGCGTTCCGTCTCGCGCTTCATGGCGACGGAGAAGCCCTCCTTGCGGCGCTCGAGCGCCGATTCCTCGCCCGCCGCCAGGATGCGCAGCACCCGCGCCGACCCGTTCCGGACCGGCAGCATCACGAAGCTCGCATTCACCGCACCGCTGCGGCACTGCTGGCGCACGCTGCCCGATTCAACCTGCGCCGCCTCGCAGCGCAGAGGGCCATCGAGGTCCTGGGTGGCCGCAGCCTTGGCACGCTCGAAGGCCTGCGCTGCCGACGCATCGCCGACTTGAACGGCGGCCGGCGCCAGCAGTGAGAAGACATGCCCGGCCGGCAGACCCACGGCCTCGTACAGCGTTCCACCAGCCGCCGGACGGGCGCGCCAGCCGTCGGGCAGGTCGGCGGCCGGCGCCGACACCCACGCGGCCAGCGCTGCCAGGAGGAACAGCGTCGAACGAAGCTCGGGCAGGCGCATGGGGACTCCAGGAAGACGGCAATCAACGATGCCCGCAGCCTACACAGCGTTCGCGTCTCCGCGCACTTCCCGTCAGCTGCAAGTTAGGGATGGCGCTTGCATCAGACGCCAACGGCGGCCAGTGTCAAAGGCAGCATGCCGCTGCCGGAAGGAGGGAGCATGGCTCCAACACCGATCCGCCGACTGGTGCCGGCCCGCCACGTCGTCCCGCTGCTTCTGCTGCTCGTCGGTCTCGGGGCGCCTGGTGCTGCCGCCGCGTTGACCTTCAGCGGCACGTTCTGGGGCATGACGCAAGGTGCTTCGGTCATCCCCACGAATCCGGAGACACCGTGGCCGATCGAGTTCTTCATCGACGCGCCGGTGCAGGGCAGCTTCCGGGTCGACATTCCCGACGCGGTGCTGGCCGAGGCGTCGCTCGACACCTTCACACTCTTCGGCCCCGGACGCTCGCACATCGACTTCGACGTGCGGGGTGCGCGATTCTCTTTCGACGCCGGAGCGGGTGCGCCGGCCTACGGCATCTTCATGGCCGAAAGCGACGGCACCCGAGCGACCTTCTGGAGCGACTTCCGCCCGCGCTTCGACGGGGCCATCTTCTCGTTCTACGGCGCGCCGGGCGCGCTACTGGGCGGCGACCGACCCGACAGCCTGCAAATCGGTCCGGACACGGTCGAACGAATGGAGGCCTCGTTCGCCGACCCGTACGCGTCGTACGCGGTCAATATCCGCGTCGATGGATTCCGTTTCGACCCGGTGGCGGCGCCGGTTCCCGAACCGGGGGCCGGCTTGGCCTTGTTGGTCGGGCTCGGGCTGCTCCGGCTTCACCACAGGCGCGCGCTTCGTACCGCCTCGCGCAGTGTCGCGAGCTGAACGCCGACCGTCACGTCGATGTCGTTGCCATAGCCGCCGCCCATGGTCAGCACCGTGGGGATGCGGCGCTGGCGCGTGACGGCGAAGACCCGGCGATCGCGTTCGGCCATGCCCGCGCTGCTGAGCTTGAGTCGGCCCAGCCGGTCGCCTTCGTGTGCGTCAGCACCGGCCAGGTAGAACACCAGCCCGGGAGGGGTGTGTCCATGCCGGGCCCACAGCTGCGTCAGCGCCTCGTCGAGCGCCTCGAGGTACGGGCCGTCGGTGCAGCCATCGGGCAATGATACATCGAGGTCGCCCGGCTCCTTGCGGAACGGAAAGTTCTTCTCGCCATGGATCGACAGGGTGAAGACGGTCGGGTCGTCGCGAAAGATGACGGCCGTGCCGTTGCCTTGGTGCACATCCAGGTCGATGACGGCGACGCGCAGCAACTGGCGGTGGTGCCGGTGCCACTCTGCCTGCATGAGCCGCGCCGACACCGCGATGTCGTTGAAGACACAGTAGCCGCCGCCCTGATCCGACGATGCATGGTGGGTGCCGCCGGCGAGGTTGGCGGCCACGCCTTGCGAGAGCGCGGCGCGGGCCGCCGAGATGGTCGCGCCCACCGAACGGCGAGACCGCTCGACCATCTCGGGAGACCAGGGAAAGCCGATCTCGCGCTGGCGGGCGGCGCTCAGCCGCCCTTCGGCGACGTCGCCGACATAGTCGGGGCTGTGCGCGAGGGCCAGCTCGCCGTCGGTGGCCGCGGGCGCCACCATGAGTTCGATGCCCGGCACCTCGGCCTCCACCCGCTCACGAAGCCGACGGTATTTTTCCTGGGGAAACCGGTGTCCTGGCGGAAGCGGCAGACGGAACTGATCGGTGTGAAAGGCCAGCATCGCGTGATTCTGCCGCCGAAGCGCGACAATCACCGGACCATGGAGCCTCTTCCCAACGCCCCGGCCGGCCACGGCCTCGCGGCAGGCGACGCCGCCGCGCCGGCGCGCGCCGACTGGGTCATCGACCAGGGGTACGACGCCTACACCGAGGCCGAACATGCCACCTGGCGCACCCTCTTCGAGCGCCAGCGCAAGTTGCTGCCAGGCCGGGCGTGCGACGAGTTCGTGCGCGGCATGCAGGACCTGCCGATCGCGCCCGACCGCATCCCCGACTTCCGGGCGCTGAGCGCGGTGCTGCGGGCCCGCACCGGCTGGGAGGTGGTCGCGGTTCCGGGCCTCGTGCCCGACGCCGTGTTCTTCGAGCACCTGGCAAACCGACGCTTCCCGGCCGGCAACTTCATTCGCCGTGCGGACCAGCTCGACTACCTCGAGGAGCCGGATGTCTTTCATGACGTCTTCGGCCACGTGCCGATGCTGATGAACCCGCAGATCGCCGACTTCCTGCAGGCCTACGGGCAAGGTGGCTTGCGCGCGCAGGGGCTCGGCACCCTGGCCCAGCTCGCACGGGTGTACTGGTACACGATCGAGTTCGGCCTGGTGCGCGAGCATGGCGGGCTGCGCCTCTATGGCGCGGGCATCGCCTCGTCGTTCACCGAGACCGTGTTCGCGCTGGAGGACGACTCCCCGAATCGCATCCGGTTCGAGCTGGAACGGGTCATGCGCACCCGCTACCGGATCGATGATTTCCAGGAGACCTACTTCGTGATCGACAGCTTCGATGCGTTGCTGGCACTGGCCCGCATCGACTTCGGCCCCTTGTACGAACGGGCGCTGGCCGCTCCCGAGCATGCGCCGGGCGACGTGCTGCCCGATGACACCGTGCTGACGCGCGGTACCGGCCGTCATGCCCGCCAACGACAACAGCCGTGACCCTTCTCATCCCCATGGACCTCACCGCCCTCGCCTTCTTCGTGCCCGCATGCTTCGCGCTGAACATGGCGCCTGGCCCGAACAACCTGCTCTCTCTCGGCAATGCCACCCGCTACGGCTTCTCCCGCGCGGTGGCGGCAGGCGTGGGCCGACTCCTTGCGTTCATGCTGATGATCATGCTCACGTCGGCCGGGCTGGCCGCGGTGCTGCACACCTCGGCGTGGCTCTTCAACGCCATCAAGATCGGCGGCGCGCTCTACCTGTTCTGGTTGGCCTGGCAACTGTGGCGAGCACCGGCCGGCTCGAACGAACCCGTGTCCGAACCGGCGGCGGGGCTCGCCGGCCTGGCGCGTCAGGAGTTCCTGGTGGCGGCGGGCAATCCGAAGGCCATCCTGATCTTCACCGCCTTCCTGCCCCAGTTCATCGACCCGGCGCAACCGGTATCGGCCCAGTTCGCCGTGCTGGGCGCGCTCTTCCTCGTGCTGGAGGTCGTGGCGATCGCGGCCTACGCATGGATGGGCGTGCACCTGCGGCGCTGGTTCTCCGCCCCGCGCGGGCGGCGCATCTTCAACCGCGCGAGCGCCGGCCTGCTGGCCGGTGCGGGTGTGGGCTTGCTGCTCTCGCGCCGAGGGGCCTGAGGAGCAGGACGGCACCGCCGCCCTGCTCCGGGCATCGACCACGTCAGGCGTCGTCGCCCTTGAAGCGCCGCAGGCCCTTGAAGACCAACGGTGCAAACAGCGCGATGGCCGCCAGCGCCAGCAGGACGGCCGAGCTCGGGTGCTTGAAGAACACCAGGCTGTCACCCAGGCTGATCTGCAGGGCGCGCCGGAACTGGCCCTCGGCCATCGGACCGAGGATGAGCCCGACGATCATCGGTGCGACGGGATAGTCCCAGCAGCGCATCAGGTAGCCCATCACCCCGAACACCAGCAGCATGGCGAGTTCAACCGGCGACGGGTTGGCCGCGAGCGTGCCCATGGCGGCGAACAGCAGGATGCCCGCATAGAGCCAGGGCTGCGGAACCTTCAGCAGCTGCACCCACAGCCCGACCAGCGGCAGGTTGAGCACCAGCAGCATCAGGTTGCCGATGAAGAAGCTGGCGATCAGGCCCCACACCAGGTCGGCGTTGGTGATGAACAGCAAGGGGCCCGGTACCAGGCCGTACTGCTGGAACCCGGCCAGCAGCATCGCGGCCGTGGCCGACGTCGGCAAGCCCAGGGCCAGCAACGGCACCAGGGTGCCGGTCGCCGCCGCGTTGTTGGCCGCCTCCGGCCCCGCCACGCCTTCGATCGCGCCCTTGCCGAACTGGTCCGGCTTGCGGGCCAGGCGTCGTTCGATGGTGTACGACAGCAGCGTCGGCACTTCGGCGCCGCCCGCCGGCAAGGCGCCGATCGGGAAACCGAGGCCGAAGCCGCGCAGCCAGGGCTTCCACGAACGCTTCCAGTCGTCGAGCGTCATCCACAAGGACCCGCGCACGGCCTCGATCTGCTCCCGCACGCCGGTGAAGCGCGAAGCGGTGTGCAGCGTCTCGCCGATGGCGAACAGGCCGACCGCCAGGGTGGTGATCGACACGCCGTCGAGGAGCGAGGGCATGCCGAACGCCAGACGGGACTGCCCCGTCAGCTTGTCGATGCCGATCAGACCCAGAGCGAGCCCCAGCACGAGGCTCGTCGTGCCGCGCAGGACCGACGAACCGAACGTGGCCGAGACCGTGACGAAGGCGAGCACCATCAGCGCGAAGTAGTCCCAGGGGCCGAACTGCACCGCGAGGTCGACGAGCCAGGGGGCGAGCGCGGCGAGGCCGAGGGTGGCCAGGGTACCGGCGAAGAAGGAGCCGATGGCGGCCGTGGCGAGCGCCGGCCCGCCCCGGCCGGCACGTGCCATGCGGTGGCCTTCGATGGCGGTCGCGATGGAGGCCGCCTCCCCCGGCGTGTTGAGCAGGATGGCCGTGGTGGAACTGCCGTACATGCCGCCGAAGTAGATGCCGGCGAACATGATGATCGACCCGGTGGGATCGAGCTTGAAGGTCAGCGGCAGCAGCAGCGCCACCGTGAGCGAGGGGCTGATGCCCGGCAGGATGCCGACCAACGTGCCGAGCAGCACGCCGATGCCGGCGAAGAGCAGGTTGCCGGGCTGGATGGCGACACCCAGGCCTTGCAGGAGCAGCGAAAAGACTTCCATCGGATGCTCCCGTCAGGCGCCGAGCAGCAGGCGCTCGACCGGGCCGCTCGGCAAGGACAGCGACAGGCCCTTGGTGAAGAAGGCGAACACCGCCACCGCCAGCGCGAGCGCGATCAGCGGCAGCTTGATGCGGATGCGCTCGCCGAAAGCGGCCGCCGTCGCGACGAAGAGCCCGGCCGAGCCGAGCACGAACCCGCCGCCGACCACCAGGCAGACGATCATGCCGACGAGTCCGCCCAGCACCCAGGCCAGCGCCGCACGGTTGGGCCGCTCGCCGGGCGCTGCGAGCCGTACCGACCGCTGGCGCCAGGCGCTGACGAAGTGCGCCACGCCGAGGATCGCCAGCAATGCGGCGACGAGCCGCATGGCAGCCGTCGGCCCGACGCCGAGCGCCGCCGGCGGCGGCAGCCGGCCGGCGTCCACCAGCAGCGCTGCGGCCAGTGCAAAGAGGAATGCGCCCACGCCCGCCAGCACGCGCGGCGGCGGGCCGCCCACGGCGTCGTCGCTCACTTGACCAACCCGATGGTGGTCAGCACTTCCTTGACCCGCCCCTGGTCGGCCTTCAGGAAGGCCGCGAACTCATCGGCGCCGAGGTAGGCATCGTCCCAGCCACGGGCCTTGAGCACCTTGGCCCATTCGGGCGACTTCAGCGCCGTCTCCACCGCCTTGGACAGCGCAGCCTTCTGGGCCGGGGTGATGCCGGGGCCGGCGACGATGCCGCGCCAGTTCACCAGTTCGACGTCGAGGCCCTGCTCCTTCAGCGTGGGAACGTCGACGCCGGTCATGCGCTTGCCCGTGGACACAGCCAGGGCGCGCAGCTTGCCGGCCTTGATCTGGCTTTCGAACTCGTTGTAGCCGGAGACGCCTGCCGTGACGCGGCCACCGAGCATCTCGGCAAGCGCTTCACCGCCGCCCGAGAACGGCACGTAGTTGAGCTTGGCGGCGTCCCCGCCCGCTGCCTTGGCCACGAGGCCGGCAAGGATGTGGTCGGCGCCACCGGCCGAGCCGCCGGCCCAGACGACGCGGGAGGTATCGGCCTTGAGCGCGGTGGCCAGGTCCTTCAGGGTCTTGTGCGGCGAATTCGCCGGCACGACGATCACCAGCGGGTCACCGGTCAGGCGGGCGATCGGGGTCACGGCGTCCAGGCCGACGGGCGACTTGTTGGTGAGCACGGCGCCCACCATGGTGATGCCCATGGTGAGCAGCTGCTGGCCATCACCGCGCGCCGTGTTGACGAACTGCGCCAGGCCGACGGTGCCACCCGCACCCGGCACATTGACGACCTGCACGTTGCGGGCCGCACCGGTGGCGGTCAGCACCTGCTGCAACGAGCGCGAGGCGGTGTCCCAACCGCCGCCCGGCCCGGCCGGGGCCACGATCTTCAGGTCGAGCGGGGCCTGGGCGAAGGCAGGCGCCGCCAACAGGGCCGACAGCACCAGGGCCGCGGAGAACGAACGTCGATCGGAAGCAAAGCGAAGTCGGGTCATGACGAGCTCTTTCAGAAAGTGACGGAGTGGTGCGCGATTCTGGCGGACGCGGTACTTTGTCTCATTGCGGGAACTACGGGTTTGCAATCCAGGACATCCGCGTTGCGTCAGCGGGACACAACTCGAATCGCGTGTTGCGCCGCGTGGACCGTGCGTGAATCTCGATCCTGAAGGACACTCGCGGGATTGTTCTCGAGGAGTTCCGATGAAGTCTGTGTCCGCGCCCCTCGCATCGCGCGTGCTGGAGCTGCTGGAGCGCGACCGTTTGGTGGTGGGCAGCCACCTCGCCGCCCAGCAGCTGGCTGACCGGCTCGAAGTGTCCCGCTCACCCGTCAACGAGGCACTGCGCCTGCTGCATGCCAAGGGTCTGCTGACGCGCCAGCCGAATCGCGGGTACTTCCTGGCCATGCCGCTCGCGCAGGCGGCGCCCGGATTGAGGGACGAGCTGCAGCGTGACGACCCGGACGTCGTGACGCGCAGCTACTTCCAGCTCGCCGAAGACCGCCTCTCGGGCCAGGTCCCCGATGCGTTTTCCGAGGTGTGGCTGAAGAACCGCTACGGTCTGACCGCGGCGCAGGCGACGGCCGTGCTCAACCGGATGGCCCAGGAGGGCTGGCTGCAGAAGAAGGCGGGCTACGGCTGGGCGTTCTCCCCGATGCTCACCACACCCGACAGCCTGCTGCAGTCGTACCGCCTTCGCCTGGCGCTGGAGCCCGCTGCCCTGCTGGAGCCGGGCTATCACCTGAGTGCCGAACGCCTCGCCGCCTGCCGGGCCGCCGAACACCACCTGCTCGCCGGTGGCATCGCCGAAGACCCGCCGGACCGCCTGCATGACCGCGGCGTCAATTTCCACGAGGCGCTGGTCGAGGCCTCCGGCAATCCCTTCTTCATCGACACCATCCGGCGCGTGAACCGGGTTCGGCGGCTGCTGTCGTACCGCTCCATGCAGGACCGTGGGCGCTACCAGGAGCACTGCGCCCAGCACCTGCACGTGCTGGACCTGATCGAGCAAGGCCGCATGCAAGACGCCTCGGAGGCGCTTCGGGTGCACCTCGGCCGCACGCTGGACAACCTCGGGCGCCTGCGGGATCTGCTCAGCCCGTGAGCACGGGCCGAGGCCGCGCCGTCAGACGATCTGGTTGAGTGCCTGATCGAGGTGCTCGACGGTGCGCTCGACATGGCGCAGCTTCTCGAGCCCGAAGAGCCCGATGCGAAAGCTGCTGTAGTCCGGACCCTCGTCGCATTGCAACGGCACCCCGGCGGCCGTTTGCAGGCCGAGCCCGATGAAGCGCCGGGCCGACTGGATCTCGGGATCGTCGGTGTAGCTCACCACGACCCCGGGCGCCTCGAAGCCGGGCGCGGCCACCGACTTGAATCCTTTGCGGGCCAGCAAGGCGCGCACGCGGTCGCCGAGTTCCTGCTGCGCGGCACGCAGGGTGTCGAACCCGTCGCGCGCCGTCTCCTGCATGGCGTCGCGCACCCGCGCCAGGGAGTCGGTGGGCAGAGTGGCGTGGTACGCATGGCCGCCCGACTCGTAGGTCTCCATGATCTGCAGCCACTTGCGCAGATCGCAGGCAAAGCTCGTGCTGGTGGTGCTGTCGATGCGCAGGCGGGCTTCATCGCCCAGGGCGACGAAGGCGCAGCAGGGTGAGCCGCTCCAACCCTTCTGGGGTGCGCTGATCAGCACGTCCACCCCGGTGGCCCGCATGTCGACCCACATGGCGCCCGAGGCGATGCAGTCGAGGATGAAGAGGCCGCCCACCGCATGCACGGCATCGGCCACGGCCTTGAGGTAGCTGTTGGGGAGGATCATCCCGGATGCCGTTTCGACGTGCGGCGCGAACACCACCTCCGGCCGGCCGTCGCGGATGGCGGCGACCACCTCTTCAACCGGGGGCGGTGCGAAGGGGGCTTGCCGGTCGGGGCTGGTGCGACGCGCCTTGAGCACGGTGACCTGCGACGGAATGCTCCCCATCTCGAAGATCTGCGACCAGCGGTAGCTGAACCAGCCGTTGCGGATGACGAGTGCACGCCGGCCGGTGGCGAACTGCCGGGCCACGGCTTCCATGCCGAACGAGCCGCTGCCGGGCACGACGATGGCCGAGCGCGCCTGGTAGGCGGACTTCAGGACCGAGGAGATGTCCTTCATGACCTGCTGGAAGGACTTCGACATGTGGTTCAGCGCGCGGTCGGTGTAGACGACCGAGAACTCGAGCAGGCCGTCGGGATCGACGTCGGGAAGCAGGCCGGGCATCGTGGGCTCCGTGGAGGGAACAGGAAGCCGCCATCGTACTGGTTCGCCCCTCGTCCGCCCAGCGGGCCGGCATGATGCCCCCGCGATGCCAGTTCCCATGAGCGGCCTGGGGCCAAGGCAGGGGCGTAGAGTGGTTCGTTCCCTGTCATCTGAGGAGCTGTGCCATGGAAAAGCGGATCGCCCGCCTGGAATCCTTCAACGCCCGCGGAAGCGACGGCAACACCTACACCGTCAACGCCTATGAGCACCAGTGCCGGGTCGGCATGTTCAACACGGACCCCGAGCACTGGGAGCCCACGGGCCTCGCCGAGTACAAACTGTCGGATGGCCGGCACGTCGACCTGGATGCCAACGGCCGCCTGGTCGTGTCGGGCACCAGCCTGACACTGGAGCGCGAGACCGCCCCGCGCCCGGCGTCTTGAAGATGGTCCGCGAGCTGGACATGTCGGGCGCCAAGTCGGTGCTCCTGAGCAACGGTCACCAGACCTACCAGGCCGCGGACCAGGCACTCACCCGCCTGGTCGAGTACAACGCCGCCGGCACCCGTGAGGCCGCCGAGCACGTCGACGCCATCTACCACCAGTCCGTCGGCCTGCTGTTCGGCAGCCTGGCCGTGATGGTGGTGGTCGGGCTGGCCCTGGCGCTCTACACGGCGCGCCGCATCACGGGCGCGGCCCTCGAAGCCATGAAGGACGCGGACCGCATCGCCTCGGGCGACCTGAGCCACCCGATCGTCGCCACCAGCCAGGACGAGATGGGCCGGCTGCGCGAATCCCTCGGCCGCATGCAGGACCGGCTTGCCGGCATCGTCTCGGGCGTGCGCCAGAACGCCGACGGCGTGGCCACGGCCAGCGCGCAGATCGCCACGGGCAACAGCGACCTCAGCGCCCGCACCGAACAGCAGGCCAGCGCGCTGGAGCAGACGGCCGCCTCGATGGAGGAGCTGTCGAGCACGGTGAAGCAGAACGCCGACAACGCCCGCCAGGCCAACCAGCTTGCGATGGGCGCCTCCACCGTCGCGGTGCAGGGTGGTGAAGTGGTGAGCCGCGTCGTCGACACGATGAAAGGCATCAACGAGAGTTCACGCAGGATCGTCGACATCATCAGCGTGATCGACGGCATCGCGTTCCAGACCAACATCCTCGCCCTCAACGCCGCCGTGGAAGCGGCGCGTGCCGGCGAGCAGGGCCGCGGCTTCGCGGTCGTCGCCAGTGAAGTGAGATCCCTCGCCCAGCGCAGTGCCGAGGCCGCCAAGGAAATCAAGACGCTGATCGGCGACAGCGTGCAGCGCGTCGAACAGGGCACCACGCTCGTCGACCAGGCCGGTGTGACGATGCAGGAGGTGGTGGCCTCCATCCGCCGGGTGACCGACATCATGGGCGAGATCAGTGCGGCGAGCACCGAGCAGAGCAGCGGCGTGGCCCAGGTGGGCGAAGCGGTCACCCAGATGGACCAGGCCACGCAGCAGAACGCCGCGCTGGTGGAGGAATCGGCCGCGGCGGCCGAGAGCCTCAAGCGCCAGGCGCAGGACCTGCTCGCGGCGGTGTCGGTGTTCCGCACCGGCGCGTCATCGTCTGCCCCCGCGCGGCACGCCACCGCAGTGCCCGCCGCGACGGCGCCCGCGAGGCCGCGCCCGGCACCGTCGGTGACGCACCGGGCGACGCCACCCGCGCTGAAAGCGGTCGCTGACCCGGCGAAGGCCGAGCCGCCCGCCCCTCGGACTCCAACGCGCACCGGTACCGACGACTGGGAATCCTTCTGAGCCGACGACGCGGGCAGGCACACCGCTTGCCGCAATCTGCATGGCACATCCGCCAACAAGGAGCTTGACATGCAGAACCCCCACGCCCAGGACCGGGAAGCCCGTCGACTCGACGGCAAGGGGAAGACCCCGCAGGAGAAGGTGCCCACGTACCAGGAACTGCTCGACGAGGCACTGGACCAGACCTTCCCGGCCAGCGACCCGATCTCACCCAGCGCGGCCATGCATGCGGACCGCCAGATCGCCACCGACAAGGACGCGCGCGACTGGACCCTGAAGCCCGGCGAGTGCGATCCCGGCAAGGCGGAATGCGCGCCGGACGCTGCAGGTGCACGCAAGGGCAAGACCACGAGCGCCACCAACGAGCAGCCCACCGGCATGGACCTGGAAAGCGAATCGGCGGCTGGCGAAGAGGATCCGGGCGCTGCCCTCGACACGCCGCGCCAGCGCTGAGCGTCTGACACGCGCCGCCGGACGGGCTCTATCATCGCGGCCACGCCGCCGTGTTCGAGCCCTTCCCATTGAGCGACTCAGCATCCCCGCCCCCGCCGTCCCGCCGCAAGCCCCGCGCCGTCAAGCCCGCGGGCCAGTACCACCACGGCAATCTGCGCGACTCGCTGATCGAATGGGGAACCCACCTGCTCGATGCCGAGGGCATCGAGGCCATGAGCCTGCGCGCGGCCGCCAAGGCGGCCGGTGTGTCGCCCGCGGCACCCTCTCGCCACTTCGGCGACAAGAACGGGCTGCTGGCGGCCATCGCCGCACAGGGATTCCGCGATCTCGTCCGGCTGCGATCGCGGCGCCTCGACGCCGTGCCGGCCACCGATGCCCCCGCCCGGTTGCGTGCCGTGATGAGCGGCTACCTCGATTTCGCGATGGCGCACCCGGCCCGCTTCCAACTCATGTTCGGCGCGCAGATCCAGCGGCAGGACTACCCGGAGCTGCAGCGGGAGGCGGAAACCTCGTTCGACGTGCTGCGCCGGGCCGTGCTGCCCATGGTCGGGCCGGAGCGCGCTGACGGCCTCACGGGCGACCACCTTGCCTTCGCGGTCTGGGCCAGCACCCACGGCCTCGCGATGCTGCGGGTCAACCGGCAGCGGCTGCCGGCCCCCACGCAAGGCTTGGACGGCGATCAGCTCACGGATCTGCTCGTCGCTTTCGTCACCGCCGCCTTGATCGGCGGCGGCCACCGCGCCCCGGCATCTCGGTAGTAACCCGGTTGCAGGCGCCACGACTCGCGCCAGAATGCACGTCAAGTTAACGCTGTTCACATGAACGGAGGGCCACGTGTTTCCCACCCTGCACTTCGGCGAGCACCGCTTCGCCCCCGAGTACCTCGCCGCCGAAGCCGCCCGCGTGGCGGCGGGCCTCGCCGAGATGGGCATCCAGGAAGGCATGACCGTGGCCGTCATGCTGCGCAACGGCCCGTCCTGCGTGACCGCCGTGCTGGCGTGCCGCCAGGCCGGGCTCTACCTCGTGCCGCTGAACTGGCACTTCAAGGCAGCCGAAGCGGGCCATGTGCTGGCCGACAGCGGCGCCAACGCGCTGATCATTCATGACGATCTGCTGTCGCAGGTCGAGGGCGGCCTGCCCGACGGCCTGCCCGTCATCACCGTGACGGCCGAGGACGATGGGGGCGTGCCGACGCACCCCGTCGCGTCCACCACCCGGACGCACCAAGCGTGGCGCGGGTTCGGCGTGGGGGCTCTGCCGGCGCCCTCGCCTTCCGGTCCGCCGCGGGGCATGGTGCCCTACACCTCCGGCACCACGGGCCGGCCCAAGGGGGTACGGCGCCTTCCCATTCCGCCCGAGCAGCGCCCCGCCGCGGATGCCGCACAGAAAGCCCTCATGGCCACGGTCTTCGGCCTGCGTCCCGACGCCCGGGTCCTGCTCAGTGCGCCGGTCTATCACAGCGCGCCGATGTCCTACCTGATGAACGCCTGCGCCAACGGCGTGACGCTGGTGATGGAATCGAGCTTCAACGCCGAGCGCACGCTGGCCCTGATCGAGCGCCATCGCATCACGCACTCCTACCTGGTGCCGACGATGTACCAGCGGCTGCTGCGCCACCGCGCCGAAGGCGGGCGCCTCCACGACATCTCCTCCATCGAGCAAGTGGCGTCCACCGGTTCGCCCTGCGCACCCGAGGTCAAGCGCGCCATGATCGAGTGGTGGGGGCCGGTGATCACCGAGGCCTATGCCTCCAGCGAGACGGGCTACCTGACGTTCGTCGATTCGACCACCTGGCTGGCGCGTCCCGGCACCGCCGGCCGGCCGGTCGGCAACGCCACGGTGCGCATCCTCGACGACGAAGGGCAGTCGCTGCCACCGGGGCAAACGGGGTTGATCTACGGGCGCCAGCCTGCGTACCCCGATTTCACCTACATCGGCAACCCGTCGGCGCGAACGGCGCTTGAACGCGAGGGGCTCTTCACCCTCGGGGACATGGGCTACCTCGATGAAGACGGCTACCTGTTCATCAACGATCGCAAGTCCGACATGGTGATCTCGGGCGGGGTGAACATCTACCCCGCCGAGATCGAGTCGGTGCTGCATGCCATGCCCGGCGTGGCCGATTGCGCGGTGTTCGGCATTCCCGACGCGGAGTTCGGCGAAGCGCTCGGTGCAGCGGTGCAGCCGTCGCCGGGCGCCACGCTGGATGCCGCTTCCGTGCAGACCTTCCTGCGTGAGCGCATCGCCAACTACAAGGTGCCACGCTGGGTGGAGTTCCACGAAGCCCTGCCGCGCGAGGACACCGGGAAGATCTTCAAGCGACTGCTGCGCGAGCCGCACTGGCGCAGCCAGTCGCGGGCGATCTGACTGCCTGCCGACTTCGTCGTCTCGACCGGCCCGCAGGCAGACTGCCCCGGCCCTTCAACCCATCATCACGTTCCCCCGATTCCTGGAGCCCTCGCATGTCCCTGCCGCCCATCCTCTCCGAACGCCTGCGCCTGCCGGTCGTCGCCTCGCCGCTCTTCATCATTTCGGGCCCCGACCTCGTCATCGCGCAGTGCAAGGCCGGCATCGTCGGGTCCTTCCCGGCACTCAATGCCCGCCCGGCCGCGGAACTCGAGGTCTGGCTCGAACGCATCACCCGTGAACTGGCCGAGCATGACCGGCTGCATCCGGACCGTCCGTCGGCACCCTTCGCCGTCAACCAGATCGTCCACCGTTCCAACGACCGTCTCCAGCACGACCTCGCGTTGTGCGTGAAGTACAAGGTGCCCATCGTCATCACCTCACTGGGTGCGCGACCGGAAGTGAACGAGGCGGTCCACAGCTATGGCGGCATCGTACTGCACGACGTGATCGACAACACCTTCGCGCACAAGGCGATCGACAAGGGCGCCGACGGCCTCATTGCCGTGGCCGCGGGTGCGGGCGGCCATGCCGGGACGCAGTCGCCCTTCGCCCTGGTGCAGGAGATCCGGCAGTGGTTCGACGGGCCGCTGCTGCTGTCGGGCGCCATTGCCTCCGGACCCGCCATCCTCGGCGCACTGGCCATGGGGGCGGACCTCGCGTACATGGGCTCGGCCTTCATCGCGACGCAGGAGGCCAATGCGGTCGAGGGCTACAAGCAGATGATCACCGCCTCCAGCGCGAAGGACATCGTGCACACCAACCTCTTCACCGGCGTGCACGGCAACTACCTCAAGCCGTCGATCGTGGCCGCCGGCATGGACCCCGAGAACCTGCCGGAGGGCGACGTGTCGACGATGGACTTCGGCTCCGGCCGTGACAAGCCCAAGGCCTGGAAGGAGATCTGGGGCTGCGGCCAGGGCATCGGCGTGCTGCGCGACGTGCCGCCGGCCGCACAGCTCGTGGAGCGCCTGCGCGAGGAGTACCTGGCAGCGCGGCGCGCACTCGACGCGCGGACCGCCCTCGCGGCCGCTTGAAGCGAGAGGCGCCATGCACGGCTGGTTCGACGGGTTCAAGGCCGCCACCCACGCGGTCAACGGGCAGCACATCTTTTCCCGCGTCGGGGGCCGGGCCGACGGCCCGCCCCTGTTGCTGCTGCACGGCTTTCCGCAGACGCACGCCATCTGGCACCGCGTGGCGCGGCGGCTCGCCGACCGGTACCGTCTCGTCATGCCCGACTTGCGTGGCTATGGCGACTCCTCCAAGCCCGAGGGCGGGGCCGACCACGCGCAGTACAGCAAGCGGGCGATGGCGCAGGACATGGTCGAGCTCATGCGATCACTCGGCCATGCGCGCTTCGCCGTATGCGGCCATGACCGCGGTGGCCGCGTGGCCCACCGCCTGGCGCTGGACCATCCGGCGGCCGTGCAGGCACTCGCCCTGGTCGACATCGCGCCCACGCTCGACATGTACGAAGCGACCGACATGGCCTTCGCGCGGGCCTACTACCACTGGTTCCACCTCATCCAGCCCGAGCCACTGCCCGAGCGGATGATCGGCGGCGACCCGCTCGGCTACCTGCACTGGAAGCTGGGTGGCTGGGGTGCGGGCGGCCTGGCCCATGTGGAACCGCAGGCGCTGGCCGACTTCGAGCGGTGCTTCGCCGATCCGGCGGCCATCCACGCCACCTGCGAGGACTACCGCGCCAGCGCCGGGATCGACCTGGTGCACGATCGCGCGTCGCGAGCGGCCGGCGAGAAGATCGCCTGCGAGCTCTTGCTGCTGTGGGGCGAGCGCGGCGTCGTGCACCGCCTGTTCGACCCGATGGCGCTGTGGCAGGCGCAGTGCAGTCGAGCCGTTCGCGGCGAGGCATTGCCGGCCGGGCATTTCATCCCGGAGGAAGTGCCCGATCGGGTGGCCGACGCGCTCGCCGCCTTCCTCGGGGACTGAAGCGGGCGGTGTCCCGCGCCGGGCGCGCGGCCACCTGGCGAACAGGTCGCCAGCGACGCGACCCTGCGGTCGCCGGCGACGCTCACACGGTGCGCACGACGACCCGGCCGCGGACGGCTCCCTCCATCAAGCGCACGGCGGCCGGAATGGCTTCGTCCAGCCCGATCTCCGTCGTGAGGGTGTCGAGGCGAGTCGGGTCGAGGTCCCGGGCCAGGCGAGCCCAGGCCTCCTCTCGCCGGGCGAGGGGTGCCATCACGCTGTCCACGCCCAGCAGGGCAACGCCTCGCAGGATGAACGGCATGACCGTGGCAGGCAGGTCGTGCCCTTGGGCCAGGCCGCAGGCGGCCACGGCGCCGCCATAGCGGGTTTGCGCACACGCGTTGGCGAGGGTGTGGCTGCCCACGGCATCGACGACCGCGTCCCAGCGTTCCTTCTGCAGCGGCTTGCCCGGAGCCGACAGCTCCGCGCGGTCGATCACCTCGGCGGCACCCAGGCTGCGCAGGTAGGCGGCTTCGTCCGCCTTGCCGGTGGCCGCGGTGACCCGATGACCCAGGCGTGCCAGCAGCGCGACGGCCACGGAGCCCACGCCGCCCGTGGCACCCGTGACCAGCACGTTCGCGGCTGACGCCAGCGCGCCGTGGCGCTCGAGCGCCATCACGCACAGCATCGCGGTGTAGCCGGCCGTGCCGACGGCCATGGCCTGCCGGGTGCTGAAGGCCTCGGGCAGGCGGACCAGCCAGTCGCCATGCAGGCGGGCGCGGGCGGCCAGGCAGCCCTTGTGGGTTTCGCCCACGCCGAAGCCGTTGAGAACGACGCGGTCACCGACGGCCCAGCGCGGGTGCTCGCTGGCCAGGACCACGCCGGCGCCGTCGATGCCGGCCACCATCGGCCAGTTGCGCACCACCGGCGAACGGTTGGTGATGGCCAAGCCGTCCTTGTAGTTGAGGGTGGAGTGGTCGATGGCCACGGTGACGCCGCCGCCCTCGGGGAACACCGGGAGGAAGCTCTCGTCCACGTCCCGCACGCCGGCGTGGAAGTCGGGATTCTTCTCGAGCACGAGGGCCTTGAACATGGGAACACTCCGGGACTTGGATGCCGCATTTGTACCGCACGCCATCCCGCCACCGGGTCGCCTGGGCGACGGCCGCCGTCACGGTCCCTTGGCGAGACCGGTGCCGCGGCGCGGATCGTTGGCGCCGTGAAAGCGGGGCGTGCCGGCGGGCGGCGGCGCGAGCGACGGTCCGCCGATCAGGATGGCCGCGATGTGATTGGCTTCCTGGGGCTTGCCGAAGCGATGGCCCATGCCTTCGAGCAGGCGCTGGGTGTCGGGGCTGAAGGCGCGTGGTTCGACGTTCGTCAGGTCGGGCAGCCACTGCTGGTGAAAGCGCGGCGCGTCGACGGCTTCCTGGATGTCCATGCCGTAGTCGACCACGTTGAGGATCGTGTGCACGACGGTGGTGATGATGCGGCTGCCTCCCGGCGTCCCCACCACCATGACCGGCTTGCCGTCGCGCGTGAGGATGGTCGGGCTCATGGAGCTCAACGGCCGCTTGCCCGGGGCAATCGCGTTCGCATCTCCCTGCACGAGGCCGTACGCATTGGGCACGCCGCGCTTTGCGGTGAAGTCGTCCATCTCGTTGTTGAGCAGCACGCCGGTGCCGCCGGCCGTGACCTTGGCACCGAACCACTCGTTCAGTGTGTAGGTCACCGCCACCGCATTGCCGAACCGGTCGGCGATGGAATAGTGGGTGGTGTTGCTGCCTTCGTGGGGAGCGGTGCCCGGGCGGATCTCGCTCGACACGCCGGCGCGTGCCGGGTCGATGACCTCTCGGATCCGGGCCGCATACGCCTTGTCGAGCAGCCGCTCGAGCGGATTGGTCACGAAGTCCGGGTCACCGAGGTAGCTGTTGCGGTCCATGTACGCATGGCGCATGGCCTCGATCTGGTAGTGCACCGACTGCGCGGCACGAAAGCCGAGATCCTTGAGGGGGTAGCCCTCCAGGATGTTGAGGATCTCGCACACCACCACGCCGCCGGAGCTTGGCGGCGGCGCCGAGACGATGCGGTAGCCGCGGTAGTCGCAGCCGACCGGGGTGCGCTCCCGCGCCTCGTACGCACGCAGGTCGGCCTCGCGGATCAGTCCGCCCCCGGCTTCGCTCGCCGCGGCCAACGCCCGCGCGGTGGGGCCGCGATAGAAGCCGTCGGCACCTCGCGCGGAGATGCGACGCAAGGTGGCGGCAAGGTCCTTCTGGACGAGGCGGTCTCCGGCCCGCCACGGGTCGCCCTGGCGGGTGAAGATGGCCGCGGTGGCCGGGTCCTGGCGCAGGCTGTCGCCCACGACCTCGAACATCCGAGCGTCGC
Source organism: Rhizobacter sp. LjRoot28 (assembly GCF_964253025.1). Taxonomy (NCBI): domain Bacteria; kingdom Pseudomonadati; phylum Pseudomonadota; class Betaproteobacteria; order Burkholderiales; family Sphaerotilaceae; genus Rhizobacter; species Rhizobacter sp. LjRoot28. The sequence continues at coordinate 1,076,946 of NZ_CAXUQC020000001.1, read as the reverse complement.
CCGATTCGAGCACGAAGCCGCGCTCGGCCAGGCGAATCGCCGGCGCGATGAGCCGCGCGCGGGGTTGCGTGCCGTAGCGTGAGAGCGCGAGTTCGAGGCCGGCGACCGTGCCGGGCACGGCGACGGCCAGGTGGCCCACCGTGCTGCGACCTTTCACCACGTTGCCGTCGGCACCGAGGTACATGTCGGCCGTCGCGGCAAGCGGCGCCTTCTCGCGGAAGTCGATGAAGGTCTGGCGGCCGTCCGCCAGGTGCAGCGTCATGAAGCCGCCGCCGCCCAGGTTGCCCGCTGCCGGGTACACCACCGCGAGGGCGTAGCCCACGGCCACCGCCGCATCGACCGCGTTGCCGCCGCTGGCCAGCACGTCGGCCCCCACCCGCGTGGCCAGGTGCTGGGCCGTGACGACCATGCCGTCGTCGGAGGCGACGGGCGCAACCGATGCCGCACCAGCGACCGGCACCTGCAGTGCGACGAACGCGCAAACCAGCCAGCGGCTCAGCGGCCGGAAGGGACGGAGGGACATGGAAGCTCCTTGCGTTGCAGTGGCCCGGATCTTAGGGCGGCACCGGCGCCCCAGCGCAAAGGCCGCACCGCTCAAGGGTTCAGAGCCCCTGCTCGACCATCGCCAGCAGCCGCTCGCCAAGCGCGCTGACCCAGGCCTCCGGCAGGTGGCGCAGCGGCCCCTCGATGGCCAGCATCGCCAGGCCATGGACTGCCGCCCACGCAAGGAACTCGGCACCGGTTCGCCGGGGCGGCGGGAGCACGCCCGCCTCGACCATGCGGTCGAGTGCAGCGCCCAGCAGCTGGAACGGGTTCAAGCCGCCCGGACCCGCCTTGGCCGGATCGACGTCGCCCTGCACGTCGGCCGGAAACGGGAAGGTGGTCCGGAAGAGCCCGGTCTGCTCATGGGCAAAACGCAGATAGCCGGCGCCGACCGCTCGCAACCCGGCCCGTGCGGCATCGGCGGGCGTGCCTCCGGTGGGCGCCCGAGCGCATTCCACTTCCATGGCCTGCGCCAGCTCGGCCAGGGCCGCTGCGCGAACCGCGTCGAGCAGGTCCTGGCGACTTGCGAAATGGCGGTACGCCGCATTGGGCACCACGCCGGCGCGTCGCGTCGCCTCGCGCAGCACGACGGCCTCCGGCCCGCCCTCGCGCGCCAGGGCGATGCCGGCTTCCAGCAGCGCGCGGCGCAGGTCTCCGTGCCGGTACGTGCTTCTGGCCGCGACCACCCTGCTCATCTTCCCCGTCATCGTCGCTCCATGTGGACGGCGTCCATTATCCCGCGATCACCGGTGCTATTGCACGCGCCGGCGGTCCGGGTCCGGCACGCCGCTCAGTTCCGCCGCACGCGCGTCGATAGACTGGTCGACGAGTTATGCAGGAGTTCCCGTGCCAGAACGCCCCACCCTGACCGGCGCCGAACGCAGCCGCACCGTGACCACCGGCTTTCGCCCGCTGTCGGCCAGCGTGGACAGCGACGATCGGCCCATCTACCGGGTCGTGGAGATCGTGCGCGACAGCGAGGGCCGCCTGCGCCATGAGGGCCGCGTGTGGCACAGCGACCTCACCTTGCTGCGCAAGTTCGGCCGCGCCGTGGCGGCCAACACCCGGTCCCATCGCGTGCTGATCGCCGATTCGGTGGGCGAGATCGTGGAGGAGCTCCCCATCACGCCGCCCGAGGATCGCCAGGCGGCCTGGGACCGCTGGGAAGCCCTGCCCCTGCCACCGCAGCCGACGTTGCCGGCCACCCGCCGTGCCGCCGTCGCCGCGCAGGCCGCCGCCGAAGCCGCGGCCAAGGCGGCACAGGCCGCCGTGCGAACGCCACTCGCCCCGCCCCGCAACATCCCGCGCCTGCCGGTCGAGCAGGCGACCGACTTGGCCGAGGCCGTACGCACCCTCACGTGATCAGTCGTTGATGACGGGCGTGTGGCACCGGCGGGACCGGTACCACTTCAATCGGGGGATATCGAATCGCGACACGCAGCGCGAGACTTGCACGGCGGTAGTCCACCGCGCCGTGGAGGCGATGCCATGAAGCCCCTCACCCTGGCCAGCGTCACCCTGGCCGTCCTGCTCGTGGCCTGCGCTTCCCGCCCGGCCGATCCCGATTCTCCCGGGCCCGGCGCGTCGGCCGGCGACATCGCAGCCGCGGCCGACCGGCTCGCAGCCCGCGCCCGCGAACTCGATCAGGCGGGCCAGGCCGACGCCGCACTGCGCGAACTCGACGGCGCGCTGCACCTGCAGCCCACGCATGTCCAGGCTCGTGTCGATCGGGCCTGGCTGCACCTGCGTGCCGGCCGGCCGGCACAGGCACTCGCAGACGCCGATCGCGCCTTGCTGTTCGGCCCCAACGATCCCGCGGCGCGCACCACGCGCTGCGTCGTTCAGGTGGCATCGGAGCGCAGCGATGCAGGACTCAAGCACTGTCAGTACGCGCTGCTCAGTCCCGGTCATGATGCCGCGACCCATACGGCCCTTGGCCAGGCGCTGCTGGTGCTGGGTCGGCATCGCGAGGCCGCCACGTCCTTCGAGCGGGCGCTGGCCGCCGAGCCGTCACACATGCCGGCGCTTTACGGTCGAGGGGCTGCCCGTCTGCAGGCAGGCGATGCGGCCGGTCAGGCCGATCTCGACGAAGCCCTGCGCCAGTCTCCGCGCGCGGCTCACGGGCTCGTAGGGGTGTCGACACGCCCTTGAAGGCCGGGCCGGCGTGCCACCGCCTTGAGACGCTCGCATCGCGTCGACCAGGGCGCCACGCCGAGACGACCTCGGCGCTTCACACCGGCGCGTCGGCGACTTCCGAAGGGCGCGAGATCGGCAGTTCGGGAGCTCTCGACCCTGCGTCATCCGGCAGGTCCGGCAACAGGCGCAACCGGTGTCCGCCTGACGCGCTCACGAGCAGCTCACAGGCGGTGAACGCCGTGACCGAGTGGCCGGGCGCGATGCGCAAGCGCCGTCCCAGGTCCTGCAGCCACACGAACAACGCACGGTGGTGCAGCGCATCGAGCGGCCGCGTCTCACCGGCGATCGTGCAATCCACGCTTGTGCTGAAGTAGCTGTCTGCGGCCCGGAACTGCACTTTCACCTCGTCCCATGGTGTCGTGATTCCCGCCATCGCCCCCCTCACCCGATCGGCCGCAGCACGCACCAGGTCCGACTCCCGCTCGTTCGCCATCTCGCCCCCTTGCAATTCGATGGTTGGCAGCCTAAAACCTCAACTTCACTTGAGGTCAAGGAGCCTGCATGCCCAGAATTTCTCCCGCTGACATCGGCCGGTCACTGACCGTCGGCGAGGTGGCCACCCGCAGCGGGGTGGCGGTGTCGGCCCTGCACTTCTGGGAGTCCAGGGGCCTGATCCGCAGCCACCGCAACAGCGGCAACCAACGGCGGTACGCACGCGACGTGCTGCGACGCGTCGCGGTGATCAAGGTCGCGCAGCGGGTGGGCGTTCCGCTCGCGGCGATCGGAGAAGCGCTCGCCGCCCTCCCGGAAGGCCGCACGCCAACGGCCGAGGACTGGGCGCGCCTGTCGGCACGCTGGCGAGCCGAGCTGACCGGACGCATCGACCAGCTGACCCGACTGCGTGACCAGCTCGACGGCTGCATCGGCTGCGGCTGCCTGTCGGTGAGCGCCTGCCCGCTGCGCAATCCGGGCGACGAATTGTCCGATCGCGGGGCAGGCCCTCACTACCTCGAGGCCGCCTGTGCCATGCCCTGCACCCGGTCGACCACCACGGAACTTGTGGCGAAAGCTTGATCCTAAACAACAACTGCGAGGATCGACTCTACAACCGCCGCCCTAGAATGTCCACCATGGTGATGACACGCAAGTACAACGACGGATGCGCTGGCGCGCATGCACTCAACCTGGTGGGCGAGCGCTGGGCGCTGCTCGTGGTGCGCGAGTTGCTGCTCGGTCCCAAGCGCTTCACCGACCTGCGCGCCGGGTTGCCGGAGATCAGCCCCAACGTGCTGTCCCAGCGACTGACCGAACTCGAACAAGCCTCCATCGTTCGTCGCGTGCGCCTGCTGCCTCCGGCGGGCACATGGGTCTACGAGCTCACCGACTGGGGGCTGGAGCTGGAGCCGGTCATCTGTGCGCTGGGCCGATGGGGCGCCCGCTCCCCCACCATGCCCCGACACGCGCCGCTCAGCATCGACTCCCTCGTGCTGTCGTTCCGCACCATGTTCGACCCGATTGCAGCCCGGGGCGTCGATGTCACGCTTGAATTGCACCTCGCCGAGCACCGCTTCCGTGCGACGGTGGCCGACGGCACGCTCACGCTCGTGCGCGGGCAGGCGCGGGACCCGGATGCCGTCGTGGCCGCCGACCCGGGCACCCTGGCCGGCATTGCGTACGACGGCGCCAGCTTCGCTGAAGCCGTGCGCACCGGTCAACTGCAGGTGGTCCAGGGCAACAAGGCGGCGGTGCGTCAGTTCCTCGGGCTCTTCACCCTTCCGGAGCGCGCCCCGGCGCTCGACGCCGTCGCCGCCTCCGCAGCCGCCTGAGCGGCGGCGCGGCGGGGTTTGACGCCGGCCGCGGGCCGGCCCGGCCGTTGCGCGCCGCCGAGGATGAAGTCGACGATCTGCTGCTGGGTCCCCGGATCGTTGTCGAAGCCGCCATGGCTCGTGCTGGCGCTCACCGGGCCCGGCGCCACCCATACCTGCGTGCGCGGCACGTCCGCCTCCAGCGCATCGAAGTACTTCTGCATGCCGAGGATCGGCGTCTTCAGGCCCCCCTCGAACGACTGGCTCACGAGGTACAGCAGCGAACGGCGATACGGGCCGCAGGTGCTGTCGTCCTCCTCGGCCCGGTCGGTGAGGTGGAACTGCTGGTAGCGGTCCACCACGCCTGATGCGAGGTGCGGCCGCACACGTCGGTCGAACGTCTCGACCGTCACCGCAGGCGCCATGAAACTCACCGACTCGAAGCGCATGCCCTCGTCGGCCAGGCGGTCGATCATGAAGCTGGCCACGATGCTGCCGGCCGAGTGGCCGACGAAATGCATGCGCACCTTCTTGTTGGCGACGCCGTGCTTGAAGTGCCGGTAGAGCAGCACGCCGCCCGCCTGTTCGTCGTCGGCCACGTCCGGACGGTAGGCGCTCAAGGCGTCGGCGTTCTGCTTCATCTCGCCCCAGATGATGGTGCCGGGGCGGGCCATCAGCCGCTCCAAACGTTCGTTCCACCACTGTTCGAGACCGAAGCCGGCGCTGCGCGGGATGCCCTTGATGGCATCTTCCAGGCAACCGAGCGCGGTGGAGAAGAAGTCGGTCTCCCACATCAGGAAGACGGGAAAGATGTGGTGGTCGTACAGCAGCGGAATCCACTGGGCAGCGACGTCCGCGGCCGCCGACTCGCCGACCAGGCCGCCATGCGCGAAGATGCACACGTCGACCACGTCATCCTCCAGTTTCCAGCGCTTGCGCGCCTCGGCCAGGTGGACATCGACGATCGCGCGGACGTCGTCGGGCTTGGTGCGGAACACGCCGCTGTTGCTCAGCGCGCCGTTGTTGCCCATGTTGACGATGAAGGGAGACAGCTCGCGATTGCGCAGCACCAGGTTGGCCGCCAGCGCGACCTGCCCGGCTGCGTCGGTACGCAGCGTGATCGAGCGGGAGATGGCGGTGTGCTCGCGCGTCACCACGCCCAGCTGGGCCACCCAGCAGTCCATCGCGTTGCGCAGCCAGTCCTCGTAGGTCAGCACCGCGTACCCGTAGGAGCCCCAATCGGTGCCCCATGAGTTCTGGATCAGGAAGCCCTCGTCGTTGTACCCGACGATGGCGAAGGCATGTCCCGCGTGCGCCGCCTGCCCGCCCCGGACCGGAATGACCCAGACGTCCTTGAACGAGCTCGGCCGCCGCCGACGCGGCTTGACGTCCACACCTTCGTCCCAGCCCGCGTGACAGCCGGCACTGACGAACAGGATGCCCACTTCGTTCAGGGCGGCGTGCATGTCGGTGATCGCCTTGGGGTCGATCCGGTAGTACGCGCCCAACGGACGCTGCACCGCATCGGCCCACCAGTCGTCCTTCAGCGTGTTGCTGGCCGCCGGCATGTCGAGCGCGGGGAACAGCCGCTCGAGGCAGGCGCCGTGCTTGAACCAGCCCTTCAGCGCGCCGCGGGTGCTCGAGCCTTCGTCCTCCACCGAGCCCGGGAACTCGTCGTAGCGACGGGCCATCGAGTACAGCATGTACGGCGAGATGCAGGGATCGCTCTCCCGTCCGGCGGAGCGCAGCAGGTGCTCGACGACGAGCGACAGGCCGAAGCCGGTGCAGGCGTTGGTGTTGCCCTGGTGGCGGACCCGCAGGCCTTCGGCGGGAAAGAGTGAGGGCGCCGGCGCCCGGCCGACGTTGGGTCGGAACGGTCGGTCGCGGTAGTCGAGCGCGTCGGGACGCGCCTTGCGCAGGAAGCGGGTGTCCTCGACCGGGTCGGCGGTCGGGCGGGTGACGCGAGGCGTGCTGCGCTTCTTGGAGGCTGTGGCCATGGGAACCTCTGGCGGAGATGCGAGTGGAGCATTGCATCGTCCGCGTCCCCCACCAGCCCCGTCAACCCACCCGTTGGGAGGATGTCGTGCAGCGCATCACGCGCTGCATCGACCTCGACGCTCCCTGGCGGTTTACTTCAGTGCCTTGAAACGCAGGCGCTTGGGCTTCGCACCTTCCTCGCCCAGACGGCGGCGCTTGTCCGCCTCGTATTCCTGGTAGTTGCCATCGAAGAAGACCCACTTGGAGTCGCCCTCGGCGGCCAGGATGTGCGTGGCGATGCGGTCGAGGAACCACCGATCGTGGCTGATCACGAGCAGCGAGCCGGCGAACTCCAGAAGCGCATCTTCCAGCGCGCGCAGGGTTTCGACGTCCAGGTCGTTGGACGGTTCGTCAAGCAGCAGCACGTTGCCACCCGCGATCAGCGTCTTGGCCAGGTGCAAACGGCCGCGCTCACCACCGGACAGGTTGCCGACGAGCTTCTGCTGGTCGTTGCCCTTGAAGTTGAAGCGGCCGAGGTAGGCGCGCGAAGGCATCACGAACTTGCCGACGGTGAGGTTGTCGAGGCCGCCGGAGACGTCCTGCCAGACGGTCTTGTCGCCCTCGAGCGCCTCGCGGCTCTGCTCGACGAACGCCATCTTGACCGTCGGCCCGATCTTCACGGTGCCGCTGTCCGGCGCTTCCTTGCCGGCGATCATGCGGAAGAGCGTGGACTTGCCCGCGCCGTTCGGGCCGATGATGCCGACGATGGCACCGGCGGGGATCTTGAAGCTCAGGTCGTCGATGAGGACGCGGTCGCCGAAGCTCTTGCTGACGTTCTCGAACTCGATGACTTCATGGCCCAGGCGGTCGGCCACGGGAATGAAGATTTCCTGGGTCTCGTTGCGCTTCTGGTATTCGAAGTCGCTCAGTTCCTCGAATCGGGCGATACGCGCCTTGCTCTTGGCCTGGCGACCCTTCGGGTTCTGGCGCACCCACTCCAGTTCCTTCTTCATCGCCTTGGTGCGGGCATCCTCGGTCTTCTGTTCCTGCTCGAGGCGGGCTTCCTTCTGCTCCAGCCAGGTGCTGTAGTTGCCCTTGTACGGAATGCCGGACCCGCGGTCGAGTTCGAGGATCCACTCGGCCGCGTTGTCGAGGAAGTAGCGATCGTGGGTGATGGCCACCACCGTGCCGGGGAAGCGCGCAAGGTACTGCTCGAGCCAGTCGACGGATTCGGCGTCCAGGTGGTTGGTGGGTTCGTCGAGCAGCAGCATGTCCGGCTTGGACAGCAGCATGCGGCAGAGTGCCACGCGACGCTTCTCACCACCCGACAGCTTGCCGACGACGGCATCCCACGGCGGCAGGCGCAGCGCGTCGGCGGCGATCTCGAGCTGCAGGTCGCTGTTTTCGCTGCCGGCCGCGGCAATCACGGCCTCCAGTTCGGCCTGCTCGGCGGCCAGCTTGTCGAAGTCGGCGTTCTCGTCGGCATATTCGGCGTACACCTCTTCCAGGCGCTTCTTCGCGGCGAGGGCGCCGCCGATGCCTTCCTCGACCGCCTGGCGCACCGTCTGGTCCGGGTTCATCACCGGTTCCTGGGGCAGGTACCCGATCTTCAGGTCGGGCATGGGCGTGGCTTCGCCTTCGATGTCCTTGTCGATGCCGGCCATGATCTTCAGCAAGGTGCTCTTGCCCGAGCCGTTCAGACCCAGCACGCCGATCTTGGCGCCAGGGAAGAAGCTCAGGGAGATGTTCTTGAGGATCTGACGCTTCGGCGGGACGATCTTGCCGACGCGGTTCATCGTGAAAACGTATTGCGCCATGGTTTACCGTGGAAAAGTGAGATGGACCCCGGACCTACGACCGTCCAGGGCGCCGGGCCGCAAGCGCCGCGCGTGGGGTCGAAATCAAAACCGGAAACCGCGCATTATCCCGGACATTTGCTTCGCCCTGAATGACGGCCTTGCGGGCACCGAGGCTTCGAGGGAGCCCGCCCGCGGCGCAGCCCGAGTGAACAGCGCCCGATACACCACGCATTCGAAGGGGTGGGCTTGTAGCGCTGCCCTGTAGAATCATCATCAGCGCAAACCCTTACGCTGTTCGGGCGTTTGCAACCTGTGGCCCGACCACCGCTCAATCCAGCTTCTGCCTGTCTCAGTACCTCTCACCGAGGTCCTCATTCACGCGGCAGGCGGAATTCTTGATGGACCTCCATGTCTTTTGCTTCTCTCGGCCTTGCCGAGCCTTTGCTTCGTGCCGTTGAAGAATACGGCTACACCACGCCCACCCCGATCCAGACCCAGGCCATCCCCGTCGTCCTGGCCGGGGGCGACCTGCTCGGCGGTGCCCAGACCGGCACCGGCAAGACCGCAGGCTTTACCCTTCCGACCCTGCACCGCCTGATGCAGAAGCCCGCCGTGCGCGACGCCCGCGGCCGCCTGCCGATCCGCGCCCTCATCCTCACCCCCACCCGCGAACTGGCGGCCCAGGTCGAGGAAAGCGTGCGCACCTATGGCAAGTACGCCAAGCTGACCTCCATGGTGATGTTCGGCGGCGTCGGCATGCAGCCCCAGATCGACAAGCTGCGCAAGGGCGTGGACATCCTCGTCGCCACCCCCGGCCGCCTGCTCGACCACCATCAGCAAGGCACGCTCGACCTGAGCCACGTCGAGATCTTCATCCTCGATGAAGCCGATCGCATGCTCGACATGGGCTTCATCCACGACATCAAGAAGGTCCTGGCCGTGCTGCCGGCGAAGAAGCAGAGCCTGCTCTTCTCGGCCACCTTCAGCGACGAGATCAAGGCCCTTGCCGATCGCCTGCTGAACAAGCCGGCGCTGGTCGAAGTGGCCCGCCGCAACACAACGGCCGAAACCATCGCGCAGAAGGTCCACCCCGTGGGCCGCGAGATGAAGAAGGACCTGCTCTGCCACCTCATCAAGTCGAACGACTGGCACCAGGTACTGGTCTTCACGCGCATGAAGCACGGTGCCAACCGCCTGGTCGAGCACCTGGAGAAGCAGGGCATCAGCGCCATGGCCATCCACGGCAACAAGAGCCAGAGCGCCCGCACCAAGGCGCTGGCCGAGTTCAAGACCGGGGAACTGCAGGTGCTGGTCGCCACCGACATCGCGGCCCGCGGCATCGACATCGACCAGCTGCCCCACGTCGTCAACTACGAGCTGCCCAACGTCCCTGAAGACTACGTGCACCGCATCGGCCGCACGGGCCGGGCAGGCGCGCAGGGCGAAGCGGTCTCGCTGGTCTGCGTGGACGAGAACGGCTTCCTGCGTGACATCGAGAAGCTCATCAAGCGCGAGATTCCGAAGGAAATCGTCCCGGGCTTCGAGCCCTCGCCCAACGAGAAGCCCGAGCCCATCGTGCTGGGCCGCATGGTGATCGGCGAAGGTGCCGGCCGCGGCGGTCGCGGCGGCCGTCCTGGCGGCGGCGGTGGCGGCGGTGGTGGTGGACGCGGCGGCAATGGTGGCCGCGGCGATGGCCGGCCTGCAGCTCCTCGCCATGCGCAGCCGGCCGGGCGCTCGGGCGGCGGGCGCTCGGAACCCCGCCGCGACGGTGGCAAGCCGGCGGCATCGCGGCCTGCAGGGTCCACCCCCAAGCGCTGAACCTCGGCGCCCGGTTCAGCCGCGGCGCTCGAACCCGCTTCATTCGTTGTCGCCGACGTAACCGCCGCCCCGCAAGGGTCGGCGGCCCTCGAGTCACACCCTGGTTCGCGGCCCCGCGCGCCGTGATGGTTGCGCGGTCAGGCCGTGGGTGGCATCGGGAGCGCCTTCTTCTTGGTGGGACTGTCCATGATCCTCGTGCCGGTGTGGTCAGAGGAAGCCGTGTCCGTTGTCGCCGGTTCTGACTGGCGAAACCGGCCAAGGGCGTAGTCCGCGCTGCAATCGGCGACGCCCATTCATCTGCAATTCGATCCCGCAGCCGGTCCAGGGCCGAAGTCAGCGGCGGTCCATCCCAACGCGGCCGCTTCGCTGCCTGGACATGCGCTCGGGGCTTCAGGATTGGCCTTACAGTGACGCGATGGCCACCGTCACGTCCCCGATTCCCGATTCCCGCCGCCCTCGCGCGGCCTGGATCGCCGGCAGCACCGGGCTGGTCGGCTCGGCCCTGCTCGCGCTGCTGCTGGAGCATCCTGCCTACCGGGTCGTTCACGCCCTGGTGCGCCGCCTGCCAGACCATCCCGTCACGCACGAGAAGCTCCGCTACCACCCCGTCGACTTCCTCCACCTGCCGGCGCTGCCATCGGCGGATGACGTCTACATCGCCCTCGGAACGACCATCCGGGACGCCGGCTCCCAGGCCGCCTTCCGCAGGGTCGATTTCGATGCGGTGCTCGCCACGGCGCGCGCCGCCCGCGAGGCCGGCGCGACCCGCCTCGCCGTCGTATCGGCGTTCGGGGCCGACGCACGGGCGGCCGTGTTCTACAACCGAGTGAAGGGAGAGATGGAGGACGCCGTGGCGGGGCTCGGGTTCTCGAGCGTCGTCATCGCCCAGCCCTCGTTCCTGCTGGGCGACCGCGAGGCGCTTGGGCAGTCGCCCCGGCCGGCCGAGGTGTGGAGCGAACGACTCCTCCGCCCGGTCCTGGGCCTTGTTCCCAAGGCCATCCGGCCCATTCCCGCGACGACGGTGGCCGCTGCGATGGTGAAGGCGTTGCTCGCCGCTCCCCAAGGCGTCAGCCGTCTGCGCTCGGCCGGGATGCAGGGCGGAGCACAGGCAGCCCGCTGATCAGACGGCAGCAGAAGCCGGGGCAAGGCTGGATCGTCCCAGTTTTTGCGCACGTCTGTGCGCGGGGGATTGATTTGCATCAAAGTGACCGATTCGCCCCGTTGACGCATGTATGCAGAACTTGGCCGCAGATGCTGCATTCCGCGACGAAGTCACACTTTGTAGCAGGCTCAGGTTGTACGACAAGTTCTTGCGCTCGATTGCGCTTCTGCTTGCGAAAATGCCGCCAGGCGGCTGGGCGCGAGCGACCCGTGGATTCGTGAACTTTGCACGAAGCACCCCCTTGACCAAGGGATAGGCAGCGCGGAAATAGCCAATTTACGTAGAAATTACCCAAAAAGCCTTGATTGTGTCCAGGTGAAACATTGTTCCGAGTCGCGCCTTGAAAACGTTGCCATAAAAACCACCCTCGCCACGGGGTTGTACGACCTCATCAACCCCTTGGCGAGACGTGAATCTGGATACGTTCGGTCACCGCACGACCGTCCTCCCCTGCCGATGATCCGCCCCCATCAACTACGGCTCAGGGAAAACACAAATGAGAGTCAGGCTTGGGTGGGGGGCGCTGGCACTGGCGCTTGCCTTGCAGGGATGCAATTCGGATGATGCCAACACGGGCAGCAGCGGTGCGGACGCGGGGACACGTTCCCCTGATCCGGCACCGACGCTGACCATTCCGCAGGATCCGCACGCGCAGGGGCCACAGGCCACCGCACTGGCGGCCGACACCGGAACCAACCCCGGGTGCTTCTCGGCCGTCATGCCACGCCGTCTGACGCGCACGCAGTACATCAACGCACTGACCGACTGGTCGGCCACCCTGGTGAACGACGCCGGCCTCGCGTCGCGCATCCGCACCTTGGTCGTCGAGACGGCGCAGTTCCCGCAGGACGCCTCCATCAACCCGGAGACGTCGCGCCACCAGGGCTACTACCGCCTGGACCCCACCGTCACCACGCGCCAGGTCGGTGGCATCAATGCCGTGGCCCAGGCGTTGGCGACCGACCTCGCCAGCAGCGACGCGCGGGCCGCCACGATGCTCGGCAACTGCACCGGCGATGCCTGCCTGACCGCCTTCATCCGCAAGGCCGGCCGCACCCTCTTCCGCCAGCCGCTGACCGATGCCGAAGTGGCGGTGTACCGCAAGGTCGCCAATGGCGCCACGGACCGTGCCGCCCTCGTCAAGGTGTTGGCTACCATGATCGCCTCGCCGCAGACCTACTTCGTGGTCGAGCGCGGCAACGGCAGTGGATCCGGCGCCTGCGTGCCGCTGTCCCCGCATGAACTCGCGACCCGCCTGTCGCTGCACCTCTGGGACACGATTCCCGACGCCACCTTGGCCGCCCGCGCCGACGACGGCTCCCTGATGCAGCCTGCGGAGTACCAGAAGCAGGTCAGCCGCCTCATGGCCGACCCTCGTGCCGACCAGGCCCTGCGCAGCTTCTTCAGGCAGTGGTTCCGCCTGGACGACCTGGTGGCCATGGACGGCCGCGTCGGGAATGCCAAGTTCGACGCCTTCGCCGCCGGCTACCGGCCGCTCGGCACCACCCGCGACGCCGCCATCGAGGAAGTGCTCGACATGGTCTCGTACGTGGCCGGCCGCAATGGCTCGCTGCAGCAAGTGCTGACCGATCGCCACGCGTTCGCGCGCACGGCCGACATCGCCACGCTCTACAAGACCTCGGTCTGGAACGGAACCGGCACGCCGCCCGTCTTCCCCGAAGCCGAGCGCGTGGGCCTGCTGACCCGCATCGCCATCGTTGCCAACGGCTCCTCCGACACGACGCTGCCCATCTCGCGCGGCGCCAAGATCCTCGGCGCACTCACCTGCCAGAACCTGCCGCCTCCCGCGATGAACCAGACCAACGGCAACGCCGACCTGTCCGGACTGCTCACCACCCGTGAGCGCACGCAGCGCATCACGGAGATGGAAAAGACCGCCTGCGTCGACTGCCACAAGACCGTTCTGAACCCGTGGGGCTTCGTCTTCGAGCGATTCGACGCATTGGGCCGCGTGCGCAACGCCGAAGTGATCCTGAGCGATGCAGGCGCTGCGCTGGGCCAGAAGCCCGTCGACACCGCCGTGGTGGCCAATCTCGACGGCATGGCCGGCCGCGCCATCTCCACCGCCGCACAAGCGCAGCAGTTCGTGCTGGACAGCGGTGCCTTCGAAGCCTGCTTCGCCCGCAACTACTTCCGCTACGCCTTTGGTCGCGCCGACGGCGCAGCCGACAAGTCGGTGATCGAGGAAGTCCGCGCGCAAGCCGTCAACGGCGCCAACCTGCGCAGCTTGTTCGCGTCCATCGTGACGCGCGACGAATTCAAGACGATCCAGAGGCCGCAATGAAACCCAAGTTTGATCCGGTCTCGCGCCGGCAATTCCTCGTCGGTGCCGGTGGCGCCGCCCTCGCTCTGCCCTTGCTGCCCTCGCTGCTGCCCCGCGCCGCCGAAGCGCAGACGCTTGCCGCCGCATCCGCCGAGCGCTACTTCGCCCACATGACGACCTGGCACGGCGTGCTGCAGGACCAGTTCTACGGCTCGCTGCTCAACCTGCCGGCGGCCGCGACCACGACACACGGCGGCATCGGCGTGCGCAGCGCTCCGCTGCCGACCACCGTCTCGAACGGCCGCGTGGTGCTGAGCGAGATCCTGCAGGCACCGCAGACCGCCCTCACCCCGCGCCTGCTCAGCATGATGAACGTCATCAACGGCATCGACATGCCGGGCGGCCAAGGGCACAACCGCGGCGGCACGCTCGGTGGCGACGCGGCCAACCCGACCATCGATCAGGTACTTGCCGCCTCGTCGAAGTTCTACCCCGGCGGCGCGCTGCAGCCGGCCATCGTGCGCAACCTCGTGTCGTTGTCGAAGACGTCCTCCGGCATCGTTCAGACGCAAGAGACGGCCGACAGCAACGTGAAGCTGTTCGACCGCCTGTTCAAGACCACCACCACGCCGAACACCACCCAGCCCGTGCTGGTGGACAGCGTCCGCGAGCACGCGGCGCTGGTGAAGGCCGACCCGCGCTGCTCGACCGACTGCCGCAATCGCCTGGACGAGTACCTCACGATGCTCTCCGAGGTGCAGGGCAAGGTGCAGCAAGGCGCCAACTCGAACTTCCCGCGGCCCACCGTGGACACGCGTGCCGTGGAGAACACGGCCGGTTTCTACGGACAACCCGAGAACCATGCGAAGTGCGAGCAGCTGTGGAACGACATCGTCGTGGCGGCCTTCACGGCCGGCATCTCGCGCGTGTACGTCTGCGGCCCCACGTCGTACACCTTCGGCCCGGACCCGGAACACGCCTGGCACAACAACTACGCTCACCAGATCGAATCGGATCCGGCGCGACGTGCCGGCTACAGCGCGGCCGTGCAGCTGCAGTTCGAGGGCGCGCAGCTCGACCTCGCTCGCAAGATGGATGCGGTGCGCACGGCCGACGGCAGCACGCTGCTCGACAAGGCGCTCATCGCAAGCGGCCACGAGCTGGGCTCGGGTGGCAGCCCGGGCAATCACCACAACCGGTGCATCCCCGTCGTGACCTTCGGCAGCGCCGGCGGTTTCTTCAAGACCGGGCAATCGCTGGACTACCGCGACATGAACTCCTTCCTGTGGTCGATCAGCCCGACCTCGCCGCGCTGGTACTCGGGTCTCACCTACAACCAGTGGATGGGCATGGTGCTGCGCGCCATGGGTCTCTCGCCCGCCGACTACTCGGCCAACAGCGGTGCCTACGGCTACCCGAGCGTCAAGGGCTCGAACAGCTACAGCGACGCGATCTGGGCGGCCGCGGCCGCGGACCTGCCATGGCTCAAGGCATGAAGACGATCACCCTGAAGCGGGCATTGTCCCGCATCGCCCTGCTGGCCATGACCGGCGCCGCGTCCTTCCCGGCCATCGCCCAGGACGCCGCGACCGGGGAAGCCCTGTACAAGAAGGTCTTCGTCAGCGGCGTCAAGAGCTGCGAGTCCTGCCATGGCACGCCCGACATCGACCCCGGACCCCTGTCCAAGGGTTCGGAGGCGCTGCGCATCAAGGGCGCAACCACTGCCGTCGCCCAGATGAAGGCCTTGAACGGTGCCATCACGGATGCGGAATACAACCACCTGGCCGCGTACCTCGGCAAGTGGTTCCAGAAGACGCCGACCTACATCGCCGTCTCGGCCGCTCCTTCGATCTCGGTGTCGGCCGCGTCCCTCAGCTTCGCCAGCCAGAAGGTCGGCACCAGCAGCTCTGCGCAAACCCTGACCGTCACCAACGCCGCCTCGGCCACGGGCCCGCTGGCGCTGAGCGCGATCGGCACGGGCGCCGGCTCGGACTTCACCGTCACGGGCGGCACCTGCAGCGTCGGCGCCGCCATTGCCATCGGAGCCAGTTGCACGGTCAGCGTCGCCTTCAAGCCCGCCGCCGTCGGCTCGCGCACCGGCACGCTCACGCTCGCCCACAACGCCCCAGGCGGGAAGACGGAAGTCGCGCTCAGCGGCCAGGCCATCGACACCGCACCGCTCGCTTCGCTCTCGCCGTCGGTGCTGAGCTTCGCGAGCGTCGTCGGGTCGGACTCTCAGGTGATGCGCGCCACGCTGAGCAACACCGGCAACGCACCGCTCGCCCTGTCGTCCGTCGCCGTCGCCGGCGCTCACGCCGGGGATTTCCGGCTCGCCAACTCCACCACCTGCGCCAGCGGCGCCTCGGTGGCGGGCGGCAGCAGCTGCGTGGTCGACGTGATCTTCAAGCCGACGACCACCGGTGCCCGTGCGGCCTCGGTGGCCATCGCGCACAACGCGGCTGGCGGTGCAGCGTCCGTGACCCTCAACGGCACGGGCTCGCTGACGCCGGAGCCGGGCATCGTCCTGGACGCGAACCAGGTGGACCTGGGCGCACAACCGGTCGCCGCGACCAGCGCCGCGCGCACCGTGACGCTCACCAACACGGGTGGCGCCGCCCTCACCCTGTCCTCACTCGCCCTCAGCGGCACGGACGCGGGTGACTTCGTGCGCGGCGGCACCTGTGCCACCGGCACGCCGGTGGCGTCGCGGGCCAGCTGCACCATCACCGTGGCGATCAACCCGGTCGTGCTCGGCGAGAAGAACGCAACACTCACCATCGCGAGCAATGCCCCGGGCGGCGCCATCACGGTTGCCCTCAAGGCCACCGCCGTTCGTTCACCTGCACCGCTCGTCGGACTTTCGACGCCGGCGCTCGGCTTCGGCACCGTGACCCTGGGTACCACCTCGGTCACCAGCCGGGTCGTGCTGACCAACGCCGGCACGGCGCCCCTGACCGTGACGTCGATCGCCAGCAGCTCGACCGAGTACCCGACGACGCACGACTGTCCGGCGTCGCTCGCCGTCGGCACCTCCTGCCTCATCTCGGTGTCGTTCAAGCCCGCGGCGGCCATCTCGACGGAAGCCGTGGTCGTCACGACCAACGCACTCAGCTCGCCCAACACCATCGTGCTGACCGGCGAAGGCACGAGCCAGTCGCTGTCCGTGCTGGCCTGGAAGGAAACGACGAGCGCGCTCAACTTCTCCGCCATCGTGGGTGAAGCCAGCGCCTCGCAAACCCTGACGCTCGTGAACAAGGGACCCGCTGCCGTGACGCTGACGACCCTCGGCATCGCCGGCGCATCGGCCTCGGCCTATGCGCTCGACGCCGGCAGCACCTGCAAGCTCGGCCAGGCCCTGGCCCTGAACGCCACTTGCACCGTGACGGTGAAGTTCAACCCGACCTCGGTCGGCACGCACATCGCCAGCCTGCAGGTCGCGAGCACGGGCACCCTGCCCGGCGACATCACCTTGAGCGGCAAGGCCTCCGACAAGCTGGCACCGAAGCTGTCCGCCAGCGCCAGCGTGCTCGACTTCAGCGCGCCGGTCGTGAGCCCCGGATCCACCTCGGCCGCCAAGGCGCTGACGGTCACGAACGCCGGCACCGCGCCCGCCTCGCTCACCGGACTGCAGATCACCGGCCCGTTCGCACTCCAGGGCGGCACCTCCGGGGCCTGCGCCAGCGGCGCATCGACCCTGGCGGCTGGCGCCTCCTGCAAGGTGAACGTGGTCTTCATGCCCACCATGGCGGGCAAGGCGACCGGCATGCTGACCGTCGGCAATGCGCTCACGCCGCTGATGGTCGAGCTGAAGGGCCAGTCGGTGGCCGCCTCGGCAGGCGTCCTCTCCGCCAACCCGGCCCAGCTGAGCTTCACCAACCCGCCTACCGCGATCGACCAGGTGTCCGCCGCCCAGGTGGTGACGATCAGCAACGGCGCCGTGGCACCGGTCACGATCGCCGGCACGGCGGTGAGCGGCCCGTTCACGATGTCGTCGTCGACCTGCGGGAGCAGCCTGGCCGTCAACGCCAGTTGCACCGTGTCGGTGACCTTCGCACCGAAGAGCGCCTCGGCCCTCACGGGTGAGCTGGCCGTCACCACCGGCGCCGGCCAGGTCCTCGAGGTGGCGCTCGTCGGGGCCACGCCCTCGACCGGCACGCCAGGCACGCCCGGCACGCCCACCCCCGGCGACAGCGCGGTGCTGTTGTCCGACATGGCCTCACTCGGCTTCGTCGGCGCCCTCGGCACGCCCTCCGCGAACGAAGTGGCCGTCATCCGCAATGCGGGCACCACGGCGCTGACGCTGAAGGACATCGGCACCACCGGCCCCTTCGAGGTGGCTCCTGGCGCGGCCAATGCCTGCCGCGTGGCGCAAAGCCTGGCCGCTGGCGCCTCCTGCGAAGTGGCGGTGGTGTTCCGCGCTCCGATGAGCAGTGGCGACAGCAGCGGCGTGCTCACCGTCACGGCCACGGCCAACGGCAGCAGCACCGTCGAGAAGCGCACCGTGATGCTCAACGGCCGATCGATGGCCACCAACGCTGGCGGCCGCAACGAGGAGTCGGGCGGTGGTGCCGCCGACCCGCTGTCGCTGGCCCTGCTCGGACTCGGGGCAGCGGCCCTTGCCGCCGGCCGCGTGCGCCGCAACCGCCGAACCCATTCGACCCATTGAACACGTCCAAGGACACGCCATGAAGTACGCATCCCTCCTCCTCGCCGCCCTCCTGTGCTGCGGCTCCGCCAGCGCCCTGGAGTCCGGTGAGCCGGCACCGGCGCTCGAAGTCGCCGGCGCCTCGGCTCCCGTCAGCCTCGCCCAGCTCAAGGGCAAGGTCGTCTACGTCGACTTCTGGGCCTCCTGGTGCGCGCCCTGCAAGCAGTCGTTCCCCTGGATGAACGAAATGCAGGCCAAGTACGGCCCGCGCGGTTTCCAGATCCTGGCCGTCAACGTCGATGCCCGTCGGGCCGACGCCGACAAGTTCCTGGCCGAGGTGCCGGCGAACTTCCTCGTCGGCTTCGATGCCAAGGGCGACAGCCCCAAGCGCTTCCAGATCAAGGGCATGCCGAGTTCGGTGCTCGTCGGACCGGACGGACAGGTGCTGCAGGTGCACACCGGCTTCCGTCCCGAGGAACGCAAGGCGCAGGAGGACGCGATCGTCGCGGCCCTGGCCAAGCTGAAGTGACCTGACGTCCAAGGAATTCCATGAAACCGCATCGCGTCCTCGCCGGCCTGTGTGCCGCAGCCGTGCTCTCGGGCTGCGGCAGCTTCAAGCCGCCCCAGCCCTGGGAGAAGGGCAACCTCGCCCGTCCCGACATGACCATGGGCGGCGACCCGCTGGAGCAGCGCTACCAGCAGCACATCTACACCAGCAAGGAAGCCGCGAGCGGCGGCTATGGCGTCGGCGGAGGTGGCTGTGGCTGCAACTGATCGCACCGGGGTGCGCCCCTACGGCAAGGTGGTGCTGGCCGCGCTGGCGCTGCATGGCGGGCTCGCGCCCGTCGAAGCGGTGGCCGAGACCGCGCCCGAGCACGGCGTCGTGTCGCTGCGCTACCTTCGCTACAAGGACCAGCAGGACGTGAAGGTGCGCTACCCGGGATACAACGGGTCCGAACCTTCGAAGTTCGAACGGGTGACGGCCAAGTCGCCGTCCATCCACGTGGTGGCCCCGGTGGGTTCCTGGACCATCGAGGCCTCCGGCGTGGTGGATGACGTCTCCGGCGCGACGCCCCGCTACTACAGCGATGTGTCCGGCGCGACGCCGGCGCCCGGCATGGAAGACAAGCGCACGGCCGGCGATGTGCGGATCTCCAAGCACTTCTCGCGCGGCGGCGTGAGCGTGGGCGTGAGCCACTCCTCCGAGGACGACTACCGGTCGACGGCCGTCTCGGTCGAAGGCCGCGTCGCCACGGCAGACAACAACACCACCTTCACGCTCGGGGTAGGTCACTCCGAGGACGAGATCAACCCGACCAACCAGGCCGTGGTGGGCGAGGCCAAGCGCACCAACGAACTCATCGTCGGCGTGACGCAAGCGCTCTCACCGAACGACCTCGTGCAGCTCAACGCCACCTACGCCGACGGTCAGGGCTACTACTCCGACCCGTACAAGCGCTTCGACCGCCGCCCGGACCGCCGCAAGCAGGCCGCGGCCCTGGTGCGCTGGAACCACTTCGTGAGCAAGGTCGATGCCACGGTGAAAGCGGGCTACCGCTACTACCAGGATTCGTTCGGCATCGCCGCGCACACCTTCGAGGCGTCGTGGGTGCAGCCGGTAGCCGGCTGGCTGTGGCTCACCCCGTCTGCGCGCTACTACACCCAGAGTGCCGCCGATTTCTACTACGACCCCGTGATGGACGACGCCGTCTATCCACGTCCCCTCGTGCCGCAAGCGCACAGCACGGCGGACCAGCGCATGTCCGGCTTCGGGGCCGTCACCGTCGGCCTGAAGGCGGAGATCCGCTGGGCCGACTGGACCACCGACCTGAAGTACGAACGCTACGAGCAGCGCAGCGACTGGCGCAGCTTCGGCAAGGGCTCGCCCAACATCGACAACTTCAGCGCCGACTCCATCCAGGTCGGCGTGAGCCGCAAGTTCTGAGAACGCCGGACATGAACCTTCTCCGTCCCCCTGCCCTCGTTCGGGCAGCCGCTGCGCTGTTCGCCTGGGCCGCGCTGGCAGCGCCAGCGACCGCCGCCACCGACGATTTCCTCGACCCGGACAAGGCCTTCGTGCTGTCGGCCTCGGTCGCTTCGCCCACCTCGGTGGTCGTGCGCTTCGACATCGCGCCGGGCTATCGGATGTACCGCGAGCCCTTCACCTTCGAGGCGCCCGGCACCTCCGCCAGCGTGAAGGCCGACGTGCCGGCGGGCGAGCGCAAGTTCGACGACACGTTCCAGAAAGAAGTCGAAACCTATCGCGGCACGCTCGAGATCCCGGTCGAGGTGCGCGGCGCCCAAGCGCCGTTGACGCTCAACATGACGAGCCAGGGTTGTGCGGATGCCGGTCTCTGCTACCCGCCGCAGCAGCATGCCCTGCGGGTGCTGGTGGCCGAGGGTTCCGTCGTCGGCGTGTCCGTCGCACCGGCCGCGGTCGACGACACGACCGCATCCTCGACTCCGGCGGCCACACCGGCCGCGGTCGCCGCAGTCAGCACGACGGCGCAGGCCGCGACACCGGCAACCGAGGCAGCCCCGAGCGCGAGCGGTCGCATCGAATCGGCGCTGCAGTCGGGCAGCCTGCTCGTGGTGGCCGGCGTGTTCCTGGTCGCGGGCCTGCTGCTGTCGTTCACACCCTGCGTGCTGCCGATGGTGCCCATCCTGTCGTCCATCATCGTGGGGCAGGCCGGCCCGGTGTCGCGTGCCCGCGGCTTCGGCCTCGCGGTGAGCTACTGCCTCGGCATGGCACTCGTGTACACCGCCTTCGGCGTGGTGGCCGGTCTGTTGGGCGAAGGGCTCGCGGCCTCCATGCAGAACCCATGGGTGCTGGGCGCCTTCGCCACCCTGCTGGCGCTGCTGTCGCTCTCGATGTTCGGGCTCTACGAACTGCAGATGCCCAACTTCCTGCAGAGCAAGGTCACGGAAGCCTCGGGGCGTCTGCCCGGCGGCAAGTTCGCGGGCGTCTTCGCCATGGGCGGCCTGTCGGCGCTCATCGTCGGCCCGTGCGTGGCGGCCCCGTTGGCCGGTGCGCTCGTCTACATCAGCCGCACCCACGACGTGATGATCGGCGCGGTGGCGCTCTTCTCGCTCGCCTGCGGCATGAGCGCGCCGTTGCTGCTGGTGGGCCTGTCGGCCGGCTCGCTGCTGCCGCGCACCGGCGCGTGGATGGAACGGGTCAAGCATGCCTTCGGCGTGATGCTGCTGGCCGTCGCCCTGTGGCTCGTGTCGCCGGTGCTGCCGGCCTGGGCGCTGATGTCGCTCACCGGCGCGTTGCTGACGGTGACCGCCGTCTACATGGGCGCGTTCGACCGGCTCGGCGACACGGTCGCCGGCAGCGCCCGCCTCTTCAAGGGCGTGGGTGTGGTGCTGGCCCTGGTGGGCGCGGCCCAGTTCGTGGGCGCACTGTCCGGCGGACGCGACACCTTGCAGCCGCTGGCCCACCTTGCCTCCCGCGCGGGCGGCAAGGCAGCCAGCGTGGAGCACGAGGGTCCGACCTTCAAGCGGGTGCGCACCGTGGCCGAACTCGAGCAGGCCGTGGCATCGGCCGGCCGCCCGGTCATGCTGGACTTCTACGCCGACTGGTGTGTGTCGTGCAAGGAGTACGAGCGCTTCACCTTCCAGCACGACGAGGTGCGACGTCGCCTCGGCGACTTCGAGCTGCTGCAGGTGGACGTCACCGCCAACAGCGCGGATGACAAGACGCTGCTCAAGCGCTTCGGCCTGTTCGGCCCCCCCGGCATCGTCTTCTTCGACCCACAGGGCCGCGAGAAGTCGGCAGCCCGCGTGGTCGGCTACCAGGCCGGCCCGGAATTCCTGCGCAGCCTCGACGCCGCAGCCCTCTGATCCCTCCTCCCATCGCCATGTCCACTCCCCTCTTCGGCGACGCTCGCCGTGAACGCCTGCGCCTGCGCGCCGCTTGCGCGCTGCTCGGCGCCTCAGTGCTGATGACCGCCTGCGGCGGCGGCGACGAGACCGCCAAGACGGCTGCACCCGGCCCGGTGTCGGCCACGCCGGTGCCGACCCCGACGCCCGCGCCGGCCCCGACGCCGACGCCATCCGCCCCGGCTCCTTCACCGGGCACACCGCCCGCCCCCGGCGGCGATCCCGCGCCGACGCCTCCGGCTCCGCCGGTCACGGCGCCCACGCCCGCCCCGGCGACCCCCAATCCCAACCCCAACCCGAATCCCGCGCCGACGCCGACGCCGTCCCCGGTGACCGCCTGCGCCGACGGGCTGTACTTCTGCGAGGACTTCGAGGCCTCGGCGACGGGCTCGCCGAGCAGCACCCGGTGGACGATCGAAAGCCGCGCTGCCACGGCGGCCATCGAGACGGCACGGGCCCGCGGCAAGCAGGCCCTGCACCTCAGCACGACCGACAACGGCGCTGCCTTCATCGTGCCGTCATCCTTCAAACCGACCGGCAACAGCTTCTTCGGCCGCATGTGGGTGTGGGTCGACGCCTTCCCGACCAAGCCCGACTACGCGCACTTCACCCTGGTGGAAGCGGGCGGCGCCAACAGCAGCACCGTCGTGCGGCCCATCGGCGGCCAGTACATCCCGGGGCAAGGCAACGGCAACGCGCTGTGGGGCGTCGGCTCCGACGGCGGACCGACGGGCGACTGGACGGCCTGGCAACCGAGCGCGCCGACGGCAGGTGGGCGCTGGACCTGCATGGAGTGGCAGATGGACGCCGCCGAAAACCGGGTGGACGTCTGGATCGATGGCGTGGCCAAGCCGGAGATGCGGGTGAATACCAAGCAGCACGGCACGGCCACGGGCGACTTCATGTTCCCGTCGTTCGACCGCATCAAGCTCGGCTGGCAGCTCTACCAGGGCGGGGCCACGCCGAACCGGTATGACGTGTGGCTGGACGACCTGGCCCTCGGGCCGGCGCGCATCGGTTGCGGGGCCGGCGTCGTGCCCCAGACGCCTGCGCTGCGGTGGCGCGGCGTGAACCTGGCCGGGGCCGAGTTCGGCCACGACAAGGCGCTCCCCGGGACGCATGGGGCGACGTACCTCTATCCCGCCGCTTCCAGCGTTGCCTACTACAAAGCCAAGGGCATGAACACGGTCCGGCTGCCCTTCCTGTGGGAGCGACTCCAGCCGGCGCTCAACCAGGACTTCAACGGCGCGGAGCTCGGCCGCTTGAAGGACTTCGTGGGACAGGTCACCTCGTCCGGCGTGACCGTGATGCTCGACCCGCACAACTACGCCCGCTACCACGGCAACCTCATCGGCTCGGCCGCGGTGCCGAACAGCGCCTTCGCCGACTTCTGGCGTCGCCTTGCCACCGAGTTCAAGGGCAACGACAAGGTGATCTTCGCCCTGATGAACGAGCCGCACACCATGCCGACGGAGCAATGGCTTGCGGCCGCGAATGCGGGCCTCGCCGCCATCCGGGCGACGGGCGCAACGCAGGTCGTCACGGTGCCCGGCAACGCCTGGACCGGCGCGCACAGCTGGCTGAAGGACAGCTACGGCACGCCCAACGGGACGGTGATGAAGGGCATCGTCGACCCGGGCAGGAACATGGTGTTCGAGGTGCACCAGTACCTCGATGGAGACTCGTCGGGCACAGACCAGTCCTGCGTCAGCACGACCATCGGCGCCGAACGGGTGCGCGACTTCACGAACTGGCTCCGCACCAACGGCTACCGCGCCATCCTCGGCGAATTCGCGGGTGGCGCCAACGAGACCTGCAACCAGGCCGTCGACGGCCTGCTCTCCCACCTCGAAGCCAACGCCGACGTCTGGTCGGGCTGGACCTGGTGGGCGGCCGGTCCCTGGTGGGGCGAGTACATGTTCTCGATCGAACCCAAGGACAACACGGACAGGCCGCAGATGAGCGTCCTGGCCCGGCATCTCAAATGACATCACCCAGGGAGAAGAAGATGAACCCGAATACCCCGCGCGCCAAGCCGCACGCCCGCGCTGCCGTCGCATTGTTGTTCGCCCTCACGCTGAGCGCCTGCGGCGGAGGCGATGAGAGCGTCGCGCAGCCAGCACCCGCACCCTCGGCCGGCACGCCGAACCCCGCGCCGGTCCCCGCCCCCGCCCCCGCGCCCACACCAGCGCCGACCACGCCAGCGCCAGCGCCCGGCACCGGCACTGGCACGACGCCCACGAACCCCGGGACCGGCACCACCCCCGGCACGGGCACCACGCCGACGCCGACGCCGACGCCAACGACACCGGGCACCGGCACGGGCACGGACCCGGGCACTGGCACGACCCCGGGCACCGGGACGGGCACGACACCCGGCACGGACACCGGCACGACGCCAGGCACGGGCACGACACCCCCGCCCGCCACCGATCCGAACGCGGCACTCATCACCACCGGCAACCCGTTCGCCGACGCCGTGCTGTACCAGGACCCTGACTACGACGCGAAGATCGCCCTGTCGCGGGCCAAGGTCCTCGACGGCTCCGAGGACGCCCGCCTGCTGGCCGCGGCCAAGTCGTTCCCGACGGCCGTGTGGCTGGACCGCCTCGCGGCGATTGACGGCGCCCAGGCCACCGGCGGCGCCATGGGCCTCGTGAACCACCTCGATGCCGCCGTGCGGCAGCAGAAGGCGGCCAGCGGCACCGGCGCACTGAAGCCCTTCACCATCACGATCGTCGTCTACGACCTGCCTGACCGCGACTGCGCCGCGCTCGCCTCCAACGGCGAGTTGAGCTCGGCGAACGGCGGGATGGAGATCTACAAGAAGCAGTACATCGACCGCATTGCCGAGATCGTTGCCCGCCCGGCCTATGCCAGCCTGCGCATCGCAGCGGTCATCGAGCCGGACTCCTACCCGAACATGCTGACCAACGTCGGCGTGGGCAAGACCGCGTGCGACAAGGTGAACGAGCAGCAGATCTACGTCCAGGGCATCCAGTACGCCTTGGCCAAACTCTCGGCGCCGAAGAACGTGTACCTGTACCTCGACATCGCCCACTCCGGCTGGCTCGGCTGGGACAACAACCGCGACAAGGCCGTCAAGGGCTTCAAGGCGCTCGTCGCCGGGGCCACGCCGTCGGGCCGCCTCGACATCATCCGCGGCTTCGCCAGCAACACGGCCAACTACACGCCGCTCGACGAGCCGCATTTCAACGGCGACGACAACATCGTCAGCACGAGCGGCACGACGCAGTTCTACGAATGGAACCGCTCGGTCGATGAACTGACCTTCATCGACAAGCTGCATGCCGAGTTCGTGGCCGCAGGCTTCCCGAAGTCGCTGTCCTTCGTCATCGACACCTCGCGCAACGGCTGGGGCGGCGCCAAGCGCCCGTCCGCGCCCGCGGCCGACGTCGACGACATGCGCATCGACCGCCGTGGTCACCGCGGCAACTGGTGCAACGTCAAGGACACCGGCATCGGCGAGCGCCCGAAGGCGAAACCGGACGCGAACCGACCGCACCTGGATGCCTTCATGTTCGTGAAGCCGCCGGGCGACTCCGACGGCACCAGCGACGCGAACGCGACCAGCCCGAACGACGAAGGCAAGCGCTTCGACGCCATGTGCGGGAGCGCCAACGTCGACGCGCTGTCCGGTGCGCCCCACGCCGGCCAGTGGTTCCACGACCAGTTCCTGATGCTGCTGCGCAACGCCTCGCCGGCCATCAAGTGACCTGAACGGGCCGACGCGGCCGCGGACCGGTGCTTCCCGCCTCCCGCGCCCCGTCGGCCTTCGTGCCTCGGGCCTCCCGACGGCCCACCGCCAAGCGCGGTGGGCGGCGTTCGTCACCGCGATGCTGACGCCCGTCCTTCCTACCGCGCAATGTGTCGAAGTGTTTCAATAACCCCTTCGGCCGTGAAGCCGCTTGCCAATTGAAGCCGGTGGTCACATCCTGACCCTCCCCCCGCGTTAACGTGGTCAAAACTGTGGAGTAGGTCACATGAAGACACCATGGCATACCGCATGGCAAGGATCTGACGTCGTCGTGTTCCGCGACGACACCGAGGTGGACCGTTTCAATGCCGAACAGGTGCAACGGGTCATCTTTGTTCACCGTGGCTCGGGCGAGACCCCGGGCGACCTGTCGTTCGCCGTCGTCGAGCTGCCCGACGATTGCATCATCTTCCCCGCCGATACCGGCTTTGCCGGGCGTGTGCACTTCGAGCGCACGAGTTTCTGGGAAGACAAGCAGTGCGTCTTCTGGGTGTCCGAATCGAATGCGCCGTTGCCGGGACGCCTGCGCCGCGGCCTCTGGCTGCTGCGCCCCGGCACGCCCATCTTCAGGCGCCTGCCGCGCGCCGAGCTGGCGGGCGTGATCGAACGCTGGCCACTTGCCGGGCCACAGACCTGGGAACAGCGCAAGTGGGAACGCATCGAGCGCAGCCGTCCGTTCGGCAGCACGACGCAGCCCGCCTCGCTCGAGCAGACGGCGGCGCGCAAACGGGCCTGAGGGGTTCGACGCGCCCTCGCGCCGCACGCTCGGCTGCGGCCGCCCCGGCGCGGTCGACGAACGATGAGTGAGTGCATGGCCGCGGCGAGCCGCCCCATCCCGCCCGCCTGCCCACATCGCTTGTGTGCAACGCGCCCTTGCGCCGGACCGCGAAGGCGCCGGCGCGCCCCGGGTCCTCAGCGCGGCACGATGGCCAGCGCCCCGCCCGCGGCCACGAAGGCACCGCCCGTCACACGGTTGAATGCCTTGCCCAGACGGCCATGCTGCATGCGGGCAGCGAGCGAGGCGCCTCCCTTGGCATAGGCGATCATGACGGCACCGTCGATGACGAGCCACGTGCAGGCCAGCACGGCCAGCTGTGCCGCGATCGGCCGACCGGGGTCGAGGAACTGGGGAAACAGGGAACCGAAGAACAGAAGGTCCTTCGGGTTGCCGATGCCCACAGCGAAGCCCTTGCGCCAGAGCGCACGGCGACGGCTGGCAGTTCCCGCGCCCGACGGGCTGCTGCCGGTAACGCCATCGAATCGCGGCGGTGGCGATCGCCAGGTGCTGATCCCCAGGTGAATGAGGTACGCAGCGCCGAACAAGCGAATGCCGTGGAAGAGCGTGTCCGACGCGGCGATGGCGGCACCGAGGCCCAGGGCGGAAAGCAACATCAACGTGAGGGAAGCGCACATGCCGCCCAGCACGGTTGCACTCGTGCGCGGAACACCATGGGCTGCGCCGTGGGCCATGCACAGCAGCGCGGAGGGCCCGGGGGTGACGATCACCGCGAGCACCACCGACACGTACACCAGCCAGTGAGTCAGCGTCATGAGAGTCCGGCGTGCGGCGTGACGTCTGCGCGCCCCACCGGGCGGCCGTCATGCCGCGTCGTCGACGCCCCGGCCGTCATTCGAACCGGCTTTCTCGCAGCCACTTCGTGGCCACCCATTTCTCGCCCTGCACCACCGGCGCGCCGCCATGCAAGGTGCGGGTCATGGGGTGAGCCCGGTCATAGCTGAAGAACACGGCGTTGCCCTTGACCGGGGCCACCTCGAGGTGCACGTCGGGGAAGGTGGTGGCTCCGCCGAGCTCGGGGGTATTGAGGTACATGACCACCGTGCCGACCCGCTGCCCGCCCCGCTTGAGGATGTTCGGCGTGCCCGCGTGGGCCGGATCGAAATAGTCGTAGTGGGGCTTGTATTCGGCGCCGGGCCGGTAGCGCAGCACCTGCAGCCCCTCGCCGAACTCGACGGGCCAGTTGAGAAGCGCGGCAATGCGCGCCTCGATGCGGGCGCACAAGGCGTTCTCGCCGCGGCCGAAGAACATGCCGTCGCTGGTGCGCGCGGTATTGACCTCGCTGGAACCGGTGCTGGTCACCACGGTCTCGGACCGGGCCAGTCGCTCCCGCGACAGGGCCACGAGCTGGTCGCATTCCTCGTGAGACAGCAGGTTGCCCAGTACCACCACCCGCGGGTTGCGCAGGGTCATCACGATGTCGACCGGATGACCCTCGACGACGATCGCGTTCGGCGAATCCACGAGGTTGGGCTCGGGCACCCGCACGGGCACGGGCAGCCCGTTGGCCTCGGCATGCTCCTTGAGGAAGCCCGACAAGGTGTCTTCGAGTGCGGCCAGGGCGATGTCCTCGTTCCAGCCGCTGTCCATCATGGACTTGAGCACCGCATCGGGGTCGCGGCCGGCCTTGGCCTGGTCGACGATCCACTGGCGCAGTTCGGGGGTGACGTGCTGTTCGCTCATGCTGTCATTGTGCCAAGTTGACGCGGCGCCGGAACTCAGTCGACACCGGCCGTGCGGCGGCGGAACACCAGGCGGTCCGGCTGCGAGGCCGACGGCTCGAAGGCATAGCCGTCGAGGTCGAAGCGTTCCAGGTCCTTCGGAGTGGCCAGCCGGTGGGTGATGGCGTAGCGCGCCATCAGGCCGCGTGCGCGCTTGGCGAAGAAGCTGATGATCTTGTATTTTCCACCCTTCCAGTCCTCGAAGACACACTCGATGACCCGAGGCTTCAGGACCGGCCGGTCCGCCGCCTTGAAGTACTCCTGGGACGCAAGGTTGACGATCACCGGCACCGGGTCGGCGGCCGCACAGCGGTTCAGGTACTCGGCGAGGGTGTCGCCCCAGAAGGCGTAGAGGTTGCCCCCGTGCGGATTCTCGAGCGCCGTGCCCATCTCCAGGCGATAGGGCTGCATGCGGTCCAGCGGCCTCAGCACGCCGTACAGCCCGCTCAGGATGCTGACGTGCGTCTGGGCCCATTGCAGGTCATCCGTGCTGAGGCTTGCGGCCTGCAGGCCGTCGTAGACATCGCCGTCGAAGGCGAGCACCGCGGCCTTGCTGTTGCGGGCCGTGAACCGGCGCGACCATGCGCCGTAGCGCGCGACATTCAACTGGGCGAGCGGGTCCGAGAGGTGCATCAGGGCCGCAACCTCCTGCGGGCTCATCGGTCGCAGCAGGTCGATAAGCTCGGCGGATCGCGGCAGGAATTGCGGCACGGTCGTCTGGTCGAAGGGAGCGGGCGTGTCGTAGTCGAGGGATTTCGCGGGAGAAAGGACGAAGTGCATCGCCCGATTTTCCTTCACGCCCGCGGCGCTTCGCAATTGCACGCTCAACTGTGCATTCGTACCGGTCAAGGCCGTGCCGGCTTTGCCAGAATCGGTACACCGGCCGGCCCCAGGCCGACGTCTCGTGCCCTTCCTCCCATGCAACACAGTCCCTTTGTCAACTGGCTCGCCCGCGTCCTGCTTGGCGTCGGCCTGGCGCTCGTGAGCGTCCAGGTGGGACTGATCTTCGGCGGTAACTGGTGGGAGGTGGGCGCAGCCTGCGCGGTGGTGGCGTTGGTGGGCATCGGCATTGCCGCCCGAGCCGAGTGGGTGGAGCGGCGTCGCCGGTTCCTGCGTCGCCATTGCCGCACCCTGAGCCTGCCCACGCCATGGTCGGTCAAGCTCGACAAGCGCATGCGGGGCGGATGGACCGCGCCCATCGCCGTCATCCGGGACGACGGCATGCGCTTCGTGGTGGACATCCAGCCCTTCCACTCCGTCAACTGGGCGCTGGCGCCCAGGAACCGCAAGGGCGACATGGAGCCGGTGCTGGTCGACTCGCGCGGCCGCAAGCTGCGGCCCGATCCGATGCCCACCTTGGCGGCCGGCGCACTGGCGGCGAGCGCGGCGCCGGTGCTGTGGCTTCCGCGCGCCCTGGAAGCCGGGACGCACCGGCACCCTGACTCCAACCTCGTGGTGGTGGCCGGCACCGCGCGGGACCTGAAGCTGGCGCTTCAGAGTTCACGCCGGGTGGCGAGCAATGCGCAGGTCAATTCCACGGTGTCGGGACTCCAGGAGAGCAGGCTCACCGTGTGAGACGGCGACGCGCCGTGGCACGGCGCCCTGCTTCACTTCTTCGCGTCTTCGGCAGCGTTCTCGATGCGTTCGCCGGCCCGCTCGATCGAGTTGCCGGCCCGTTCGGTTGCATTGTCGACGGACTTGCCGGCCCGTTCGGCGGCGCCCTCGGCAGGCTGACATGCCGCGGTGGCAAGCGACAAGGCTGCGACGAAGGCGAACACGGCGGTATTGAAGCGGGTCATCGAGAACTCCTGCGATCTGGAATGACGCCACTGTAGAAGCGCGCCGTGGCCGTGTCGTTCAGCGCCCGGCGACTTCGCGTGTGCGGGCCGTCCTACCGACACGTCAGCGGAAATCGCGGCTCTGCGACGCGAGGCCCTGCAGCAGGGGCGTGTGGTCGATCACCTTCGAGGCCACGAGGTGCATCACCGCCTGCGCCCCCTCCCCTTCGCGCTGCCATTGGCCGAACACGGTGAGCAGGGTCGCACTCAGCAGCGGCTTGCGCTGCGCCTCCACCACCCGGGGCCAGACGATGATGTTGATGGCGCCGGTGTCGTCTTCGATGGTCACGAACATGGTGCCGTTGGCGGTGGGCGGGCGTTGCCGGTGGGTGACGAGGCCGCTCGCCCGCGCGAGGCGGCCGTGGGGCAGCTCCCGCAGGGCCGACGCCGGCAGCACCTTGAAGGCATCGAGTTGCGTGCGCAGCAGGGTGAGCGGATGCGCCTTCAGGGTCAGGCCGAGCGCGCGGTAGTCGGCCAGGGTCTCGGCCGCGGCATCGGGAGCGGCCAAGGACACCATCCCTTCGCGCGTCGGCATGTCGCGCAGCATCTCGGTCGGCCGGGTGTCGATGCCCGCCACGGCCCAGGCCGCCTGATGCCGGTGCCCCCCGTCCGCGCCCGTGGTCACACCGGGCAGGTGGCGCAGCGCGTCCGCCTGGGCCAGGCATTCGAGCTCCTGGCGGTCGAGGCCGGCCCGGCGCGCCAGATCCTCCGGTCCCTCGAAGGGGGCCTCGCGCCGCGCGGCCATCAACCGGTCGGCCGCGTCCTGCTTCAGGCCCTTCACGAGCTGCAGGCCCAGGCGCACGGCGCGCCAGGGGGAGTCGTTGCCTTCGAGCGTGCTGGCCCAATCGCTCACGGTCACGTCGACCGGCCGCACCACCACGCCATGGGCTCGCGCATCGCGCACGAGTTGTGCCGGCGCGTAGAAGCCCATCGGCTGGCTGTTGAGCAGGCCGACGAGGAAAGCGTCCGGGTGATGCCGCTTGATCCAGCTGCTCACGTAGGCCAGCATCGCGAAGCCCGCCGCGTGGCTCTCGGGGAAGCCGTATTCGCCAAAGCCCTCGATCTGCTTGAAGATGCGCTCGGCATACTCGCGTTCGTAGCCCTTCTCCACCATGCGACCCACCAGCTTGTGCTCGAAGGGGCCGAGCCCGCCCTTTCGCTTCCAGGCGGCCATGGCGCGCCGCAGGGCATCAGCTTCGCCCCCCGTGAAATCGGCCGCCAGCATGGCGATCTGCATCACCTGCTCCTGGAAGATGGGCACGCCCAGCGTGCGTTCGAGCGCCGGCCGGATCTCGGCCCGGGGGTAGTCGATCTCCTCGGGCGGAAGGCTGCGGTTGCGCAGGTACGGATGCACCATGCCGCCCTGGATGGGCCCGGGCCGCACGATGGCCACCTCCACCACCAGGTCGTAGTAGGTGCGGGGCTTGAGGCGCGGCAGCATGCTCATCTGCGCACGGCTCTCGATCTGGAACACCCCCACCGTGTCGGCCTCGCAGATCATGTCGTAGGTGGCCGGGTCCTCCGCCGGCACGTCCTGCATCTCGAAGGGACGGCCCAGCTTGTGGGCAATGAGTGCCAGCGAGCGCCGCAGTGCGCTCAACATGCCGAGCGCGAGGATGTCCACCTTGATGAGGCCGAGCGCGTCCAGGTCGTCCTTGTCCCACTGCACGATGCTGCGTCCGTCCATCGCGGCGTTCTCCACCGGCACCAGCTCCTCGATGCGGTCGCGCGCGATGACGAAGCCGCCGGGGTGCTGGCTCAGGTGGCGGGGAAAGCCGATCAGCTGGGTGGTGAGATCGAGCCACTGGCGCGTCACCGGGGCGTCGGAATCGAAGCCGTTCTCGCGCAGCCGCTGCACGTCCACCGCCCGCCCGTCGAACCACTGCTGGCTCTTGGCCACCACGTCGATGGCCGCCTGGTCGATGCCGAGGGCCCGGCCCACGTCACGCAACGCCGACCGCGGCCGGTAGCTGATCACCACCGCTGTGAGGGCGGCGCGGTTGCGTCCGTACTTTCGGTAGATGTACTGGATGACCTCCTCGCGGCGCTGGTGCTCGAAGTCGATGTCGATGTCGGGCGGCTCGTTGCGCTCGGCGCTGATGAAGCGCTCGAAGAGCATGGTGGTCCGGCGCGGGTCCACCTCGGTCACGTGCAGGCAGTAGCAGACCAGGGAGTTGGCCGCACTGCCCCGCCCCTGGCACAGGATGCCCTGCGTGCGCGCCCAGGCCACGATGTCGGCCACCGTCAGGAAGTAGGCTTCGTAGTGGAGTTGCTCGATGAGCGCGAGTTCGTGCTCGAGCTGGGCCGCATGCGCCGGCGCGATGCCCTGCGGAAACCGCTTGGGCACGCCTTGCCAGGTCAGGGCCCGCAAATGGGCAATCGGCGTGAGCCCCGGCGGCACGAGTTCCTGCGGGTACTCGTAGCGCAGTTCGGCAAGCGAGAAACTGCACCGCGCCGCCAGCTGCACCGTGCGGTCCAGCCACTCCGCGGGATAGAGCGCCGCCAGGCGGCCGCGCGAGCGCAGGTGCTGTTCGGCATTGGGTTCGAGGGCCCAGCCGCATTCGGCGACCGGCCGGTTCAGGCGGGTGGCGGTGAGGGTGTCCTGCAGGGCCTTGCGCGAGCGCACGTGCATCAGCACGTCGCCCGCGGCCACCACCGGCAGCCCGGTCAGCTCGGCCAGGCGCGCCACGCACGCCACCAGGTCATCGTCGCCCGCGCGGTGCAGCAGCTCGATGGCGAGCGCCGCCCGGTCCTGGAACCAGGTCTTGAGCCACATGGCCTGGGCGAACACCGCCTCGAAGGATTGATCGGCCTGCACCACCAGCACGCCCAGGCAGTCCGGCAGGCCCGCCAGCGTCGGCGCATGGGGCACGCGCCCCTCCAGGTCGGACGGGTGGGCGAGGTAGTGCCCCTTCACCGCGCGGCGGCGGGCAACCGTGATCCAGTGGGCGAGGTTGGCGTAACCGCGGCGGGTCTGCGCGAGCGCGAGGAGCCGCATGGGCGGCTGGGGCGGTCCGCCCTCGGGCTCGGTGGCCGGGGTGAGCCGCATCTCGGTGCCGATGATGAGGTGCAGCCGGTCCCGCGCGCAGACATGGGCCCGCACGACTCCGGCCACCGAGCATTCATCGGTGAGGGCGAGCGCCGTGTAGCCGAGCTCGATCGCCCGCTCGACCAGCTCCTCGGGCGAGGAGGCGCCCGTGAGAAAACTGAAATGACTGCGGCAATGCAACTCCGCATAGGCCGGCAGGTCGAGGCGCGGTACTGCAGCGCCTCGGGCAACACTGTTCATTCATACAGTATCGCTCAACTGGGATCCGCCATGCCGAAGATGTCGGGCAGGCCTGCCGTCCGTACGGGAATCGGGCGAAATTCAGGCCCGGCGGCGCGCCGACTTGCGGTCCACCAGCCGGGACAGGTTGCCCAGTGACACCAGGTGCGCATGCACCAGGGCCAGCAGGCCGCCCCGGTGCATGGACAACACCGTCTCGTCCGGCAGCGCCCGCAGCTTCTCTTCGTCGACCACCAGGAAGCCGTCCACGGTGAACCGCTCGCCGTTGGTCAGCGTGCCCTGGGCCCGCATCTCCTTGAGCAGACCCAGCCCCTGCAGGTGGGCGCCGATGGGGCGGGTGATCTGCACCGCGGCCTCGAAGTCCTTCAGGAACTGCAGCGCCTGGTCCAGGTAGGGCGTGGGCTCGCCGAAGTCGTCGAAGAGGCGCTCACCCGGGCCCTCCTCCACGAGCGAGCTGCAGGCCGCATCGAAGGCCACCGCCTGCGTGGACTGGCCGTCGTCCTGGCGGGCATCCGCCAGCACGAAGGGGTAGCGGCGCAGGAAGGCCGGTTCGTAAGGTGCCGTCCAGACGCCATCGTCCACGAAGAGGTTCTCGCCGGCCTCCAGGCCCAGCAGGGCGACGGGCGTGATCACCGCCTGGCCTTGCGCATCGGTCTCGCCGCTGCGGATGAAGAACAGGGGGAAGGTCTTGCAGGCCTCGGCAAATTCGGCAGCGGCGCAGAACACCGCGTTCATGCGCGCGGCCGCGGCGCGATCGGCCTCGGGACGCAGGCGGCGCAGGCGGTGCTGGTGGCGGTCGAGCAGCACCAGCTGACCGTAGAGGGCGTTGGGTGCGGGTGAGTTCATCGTTCGTCGTGGGGGTTGTCCAGGCGCACGGCCAGCACCTTGTCGACGCGCTTGCCGTCCAGGTCGACGACCTCGAAGCGCCAGCCTTCCCATTCGACCGAATCGGTGGTCTGGGGCAGGCGGCCGAGCAGCAGCATCACCATGCCGGCCAGGGTGTTGTAGCGGCCACGGTCTTCTTCCGGCAGGTCCTTCAGTTCCAGCCGGTCCTTCAGTTCCGGCACCGGGATGAGGCCATCGAAGAGCCATGAGCCGTCTTCGCGCTGCACCGCCCACGCGTCGTCCGCCGGGGTGGTGAATTCGCCCGTGATCGCCTCGAGCACGTCGCGCACCGTGATGACGCCCTGCACCTCGCCGTACTCGTCGACCACGAAGACGAGCTGCGCGCTGGTGGCGCGGAACTGGTCGAGCAGCTCCATGCCCGAGAGCGTCTCGGGCACGAAGACCGGGGGCTGCAGGTGATCGGTCAGCGAAAGCGGCAGGCCCTGCAACTGCTGCTGCAACAGGCTCTGCGCGGTGACGATGCCGAGCACGTCGTTCAAGCCGCCGCGGCAGACGGGGTAGCGCGAATGCTCCTGGCCGGACATCACCTCGCGGATCTGGTCGGGACCGGCCGTGGCGTCGAGCCACACGATTTCCGTGCGCGGGATCATCATCGAGCCCACTTCCCGGTCGTCGAGGCGGAACACGTTGCGCACCATCTGGTGCTCCTGAGCCTCGATGATGCCGGCGTCGAGGCCCTCCTCGAGGCTGGCGGCGATCTCCTCCTCGGTGACCGAACGCGACGGCCCGCCGCGGATGCCCAGCAGCCGCAAGGTGGCCTCGGTGCACCACGACAGCAGCTTCACGAAGGGCCGGGCCACCAGCGAGAGCAGCTCCATGGGCGGCGCCACCAGCCGGGCCACCGACTCCGGGTACATCTGGCCCAGGCGCTTGGGCACCAGCTCGCCGAAGATGATGGTCGCGAAGGTGATGCACACCACCACCAGCGCCGTGGCGCTGATGCTGGCGGCGTTCTGGCTGATGTTGAAACCGCGCTCGAGCCACACGGCGAACGGCTCGGCGAACGCCGCCTCGCCCACGATGCCGTTGAGCACCCCGATGGACGTGATGCCGATCTGCACCGTGGACAGGAACTTGGTCGGGTTCTCGTGCAGGTCCATGGCGGCCTGGGCGCCTGACTCCCCCGTTTCGACCATCACCGCCAGCCGCGCCTTGCGGCTCGCGGTGAGCGCCATTTCAGACATGGCAAAAAGGCCGTTGAGCAGGATGAGAAAGACGAGAAGGGCTATGTCCATGCGGAGCACGCCCGGCCAAGGGGCCCGGCGCACGGAGACGAAGAAGGCGACTAGCGTATCAGACCTGTGCGACACCGGGCACCGTGCCCGGCGGCACAATGCGGCCATGAACTACCTGATCGGCGACCTGCAGGGCTGCTGCGACGCCTTCGAGCGGCTGCTCCAACGCATCGATTTCTCCCCTTCCCGCGACCGCCTCTACCTCCTGGGCGACCTCGTCAACCGCGGTCCGTCCACCCTCGCCACGCTGCGTAAGGTGCAGGCGCTGGGCGACGCGGCCACCGCTCTGCTCGGCAACCATGACCTGCACCTGCTGGCGGTCGCCCACGGCACCCGCCGGCCGTCCAAGGGCGACACCCTGTCCGACGTGCTGGAGGCCCCCGACCGCCCTGCCCTCATCGACTGGCTGCGTCACCAGCGCATGGCCGTGCACGCCCACGGCTGGTTGATGGTGCATGCCGGGGTGGCGCCGCAGTGGGACCTCGGCACCACCCTGTCCCTGGCACGCGAAGTCGAGACCCGGCTGCAGGCCCCCGACCTGGCCGACTTCCTCGCCGAGATGTACGGCAACGAGCCGGCGCGCTGGGACGACAGCCTGGGTGGCACGGCCCGGCTCCGCTTCGCGGTGAACGCCCTGTCGCGCATCCGCTTTTGCACGGCGGACGGCACGCTCGACCTGCACAGCAAGGATGGCGCCGCCGAACCGCCCGACGGTCTCTACCGCTGGTTCGAGGCGCCGGGCCGGCGCACGGCGGGCGTGCCCATCGCCTTCGGCCACTGGTCGACCCTGGGCCTCGTGGACCGCGCCGACCTGCTGGCACTGGACACCGGCTGCGTGTGGGGCGGCCGCCTCACCGCCATGCGGCTGAACGACCAAGGCGAGCGCCAGGGCCTCGTGCAGGTCGACTGCGAACAGGCCCGGCGCCCGGGTTGATGCAATGACAGGCCCGGCACCCGCCACGCCGCCAAGCCTCGGTGCCGCGCCCGGCGGTGAGGCCCGTTTGCCGGAGCCCCTGCACCTGCAGGCCGCCGACGGCGTGGCCCTGGGCGGCTGGCAATGGCGCTCGCCGCAGCGCGCAAGCGACGGCGCCTCCCCTGTCGTCATCGTCAGCTGCGCCACCTCGGTGCGCTGCCGCTACTACGCCCGCTTCGCCGCCGATCTGCATGCCCACGGCTTCGACGTCATCACCTTCGACTACCGCGGCATCGGGGACTCGCGCCCCGCCGCCCTTCGCGGCTTCGACGCCTCATGGTCGGATTGGGGCCGCCTCGACTTCGAGGCCGTGCTCGACCACGCGGCACGGGCCTTCCCCGACCGCCCGATCGACGTGGTGGCGCACAGCTTCGGGGGCTGCGCCGCCGGTCTCGCCCCGTCGGCGCACCGCATCCGACGGCTCGTCACCGTGGGCGCCCAGTTCGCCTACTGGCGCGACTACGCACCGGCCGAACGCTGGCGCATGTTCGCCAAATGGCACGTCGCCATGCCGTTGCTCGCGGCCTGCCTCGGCTACGTACCGGCCAAGCGGCTGGGCTGGATGGAAGACACCCCGCGCGGCGTTGCCCTCGACTGGGCCGCGATGGCGCCCCGCTTCGAGCACCGCCCGAGCGGCCGTCGCACGGCCTCCGGCCCGCCTCCGGGCTTTGCCACGGCGAAGGCCGACATCCTGGCGATCAGCCTCACCGACGATCCCTTCGGCACCATCCCTGCCATCGAGCGCCTGCTCAGCTATTTCAGCGCCAGCCACCGCACCCACCTGCGCCTGGCGCCGGCTGACATCGGCGTCGAGGACATCGGCCACTTCGCCTTCTTCCACAGCCGGTTCCAGCCCACCCTCTGGCCCTTGGCCCACGCCTGGCTGCGCGACGGCGCGCTCCCGGCCGCCACGCCAGGAACGCTCGTTTCCCGCACGCCCGCGGGCTGACCCGGCCGCAGGCCGGCTACACTACCGGCTCCATGCGCCCAGCGCATCCGGAAGCGTGGCAGAGTGGTCGATTGCACCGGTCTTGAAAACCGGCGACGGGCAACCGTCCGTGAGTTCGAATCTCACCGCTTCCGCCAGGACTCAAGTAAGTTGTTGATTTGCCGATAAGTCCCAGTGTTTCAAGGGCTTAGAAGGCAACGGGTATGCCAAACGCATGTGCCAAACCCAATCAAGAACTCACTGTGCCCGAGCACTTCTACCGCCCGCAGGGGTCGACCAAGTGGTATGTCCGCTTGGTCGCGCCGACGCACGTCCAACCGCTGCTCGCGAAGGGCGAGAAGGAGTTCCGGAAGTCCACCGGCCACTCCGACCTGACCCAGGCCAAGGTCGTCGGCCTCGGCCTTCTCGCGGACAAGTCGCGCGAATGGAACACGCTGGCTAAGGCCGTCGCCACCGGCCCCGACAAGCCGGTACCGACCGTCCTGCACGCCGAACTGGTCGACCACATCTGTGCGGCTCGCCTGCATTCGTGGATGCGCTCGGACGAGGAGGAGCGCTTCTCGCCCGAAGGACTCAGCGCCGCAGCGCTGGCTGACATCGACGACTTCAGCAAGCTGTCCGATGTCGTCATGCGGTCGGTCATCACACAAGGCGCCGCCTCCCCGCACTGGCACGACGTCATCGAGGCCACGCTGGATTGGTGCGGCGTGCTGGGATACGCGGTGGAGACCACCGACCCGACGTTCATTCCGCTCGTGCGTGCCTTCGCCAACGTCGAGAAGAAGGCTTAGCAGCTGATTGCCCTGCGCAACGTCGGCGACGATGCCGCGACGCCGCCAGCGCCCGTACGCGCGACCAGGCATGTGCTTTCCGATGTGACCGACGCTTTCCGCAAGTACAAGGCACCCAGGAGCGGGAACAAGCACCTGGGCACGATGCTCAACGCCTGGCGGTTGCTTATTGAGCATTGCGGAGACATCTCGCTCGACAGCGTGACTCCGTCCATCATCTTCGGCTTCATGGAAGCGCGCATGCATGCGCCGAAGAAGGCATGGTCGGAGAGCCGCGCCAAGACGTTCGGCAAGCACACGCTCTCTGAAATCTTCGGCTTCGCGCGCACGACAGGGCTCATGTCGAGCGAGAACCCGGTCGACGCCATGGAGGCGTTTCCGACGCTGACGGCGGCCGAGGAAGCCAGCCGCCAGAACCCTCGCTACCCGTACACGAGCAAGCAGCTCAACACGCTGCTTGCGTCGGCATGGTTCGACCCGGCAAACACGACGGACTTCCGGGGCAAGATGCGCGACGACCTGGGAGCGAGATACTGGGTGCCGCTTATCGGCGTCTTCCATGGGACGCGTGTCCGAGAGCCCTTGCAGCTCGTTGTCTCCGACTTCTCGTACGAGGGCGAGGTCTATGTCCTGTCGGTGCGGCCGGAGCTTGAAGACGACGGCGAGGAGGCAAAGATGCTCGCCGAGTTGCGCAGCGTGAAGACACTGGCGACCAAGCGGCGCATTCCGGTGCACCCTGCTCTCCTCGCGCTCGGGTTTGAGGAGTTCGTCCGGGAGCGAAGGGCGCAGAGCGGTGCTACAGCGCTCCTGTTCCCATCAAGCATGCCCAAAGCCGGCGGCAAGTCGCCGAAGCTCGGCCGCTCCTATGAGCAGGCGTTCTTGCGTTTCGTTCGCGACCGCCTTGGCTTCGGGCCTGGCCTTGGCAATCATGGCTTGCGGCACCAGCTCGAAGACCGGCTTCGAGACACCCAGGCGCGCAACGGCCGGTGGCCGGCCGGACTTGGCCAGCAGTACACCGGCCGCACCCGCACCCGCGAGGTCGACCGAGACGTCCTTCTGGACGAGGGCAGCGAGGCCTCCTATGGCGTTGGGTATACGCCTGCGGCCATCCTGCCCTACATCTCGACCATCGACTTCTCCGACTTGGCGCTGCCAGCGCCTTTCGCCGACTGGCGCAAGGGCGCCGGCAGGGCGACGGTGTAACGCGGCTGCGCCGCACGACGGAGCCGCAGGCTCCGCTTGGACAACTACGTCTAACTATCCCTGGCCGCTGTCGGCCACGGCCGTTTTCACCGGGGTAGTTCCAGCCTTGCGCCCCGAGCGCTTGGCCTCGGGCTTCGGCCCCTTCTGCGCCTGCGCGGGCTTCATCTTCCAGCGCACCGTGCGCGTGGGCGCGCGCTCCAGCACGCCATCGGCGTCCGGGTGCTCCACCCCCTCGATGCGCGTGCCCGTCTCGCCGTACTGCGTCTGCGTCTCGCTGCGGTACACCCGTGCATGCGCCGACAGCGACTTGTCCTGTTCGGGCAGGCTCGGCGCCGCCGCCAGCCCCCCGCGCAGCACGAGGAAGGTGTAGGCGTCGCCGCGCTGCTGGCTCGCCTCGACGCGGCCCTTCGCATCGCCGCCGCGCGCCGCCCGCCACAGCGCCGCCATCTCCGGCCCCGCCGGCGGCTCCTGCACCCGGCGCAGCTCGTCCCACAGCGTCAGGCAACTGCCGATGCCGAAGAACTGCGCTCCGCGCATGCCCCACAGCGCGCGGTACGCGTCCACGGCCCGCGCGTTGCGTTGCTCGCGCGCGCTGCGCGGCTTGGCGTCCTCGCCATCGAAGCCACCCTCGCAACCGAGGGACTTGGCCACGTACTTGACGACGTAGCTCGCGCCACTGCCCTTCTCGCGGTCGATGATGGACACGTCCACCTGCGCGCCCTCGCGCCTGTGCGTGAGCGCTCGACCCTCGCCGTTCACCACGTCCTCCCACGTCTCGTACATCAGGTCGCTGTCCTTGTGGTCGCCGCGCACCTTCAGCTTGCCGGGGAAGTACGCCAGGAAGGTCGCGAGCACCGCGTCCTGGTGCTCCGGCGCGTACAGCAGCCAGAAGTGCCGGTGCGGGCAGCCGTCGCGGTGCGGCTCGGCCGCCCACAGCCCGCTCAGCGCAATGCCCAGCTTGGCCAGGTCGCGGCGCACGTCCTGCCAGCGCGCGCCCAGCTCCTCGCTCGCCTCGGCCGGCGTCTTGCCGTTCCAGCGGTGCGTGGCTTTGCCGTGCGTCGGGTTCGGGTGCCACTCGCTTTCCAGCGTCGCCGTCAGCAGCGCCACCATCAGGCCGCCTTCGTCGGCCAGCCTGTCCATCGCCGCGATGAAGGCGTACAGCCGCGACATCTTCTGCCGCGCCGTCTTCGCCACCGCCGCCATCGGCAGCTCAACCTGCTCGCCGTCGATGACGGCTTGCAGCGTCGTCTCCTCGAGCCACTGCGCTTGCGCCCGGCGCTGCGTCTCGCGCAGGTGCTGCGCCTGCGCGCTGCAATACGCGCTGCCGTTGCGCCCCACGCGCTTGAGCTTGAGCTCCAGCAGCTCGACCTCCTGGGCCACGCGCCGGCGCAGCGTGCGCCGCCAGTACGCGGCATCGAGCACGCGCGCGACGCGGGCGTGCAATCGGGCCTCGGCCGTCTCGCCCTTGCCGCGCACCTTGATGCCGAAGACCCGCTCGGCCACGTCGACCAGGCGCACCGGGTCGAAGTTGCTCCGGCCGTCGACGGTGGCCAGTGCCTTGAGGCGGTCGGGGATGCGCAGCGCTTCGTCGCACAGGTCGGCGTACGACCAGTGCAGGTAGCGCTGCACGCCACGCGCGTGGCGCAGCAGCTCGTCGTGCCAGCGCTGGGCCTCGGCATGCGCGGCTTCGAGCTGCGCGGCCTGCTTCGGGTGCAGTTCGGCGCCGGGCGGCGGCAGGTACGGGTCGAGAGGAGAGAAGGCGCTCGCGGCGCGCGCCTGCGCGGCGCAGGCGATGACGGCCGACAGCTCGGCCGGCTTGTTCGAGGACATGGGACGGGACTCCGTGCAAGAGGAGCCGCGTCTAGGAACGCCTTGTTATCCGTCCCGGCTTTAGCGCGCTAAAGGCTTTACGCTTTCAGGCCCGCTAAAAGACCAACGGCCCCTTTCGGGGCCGCTGGCTGGTGAGTTCTCGACGACTCACCGAATCAGGTTGCACGGATGGCCTCATCGAGTTTTGCGAGGTGTCCTGACTCGTATAGCAACCGGTTTAAACGCGCTGCGCGAGCGGCACTTCCGTGCAGCCTCGCCACACCAGCGGCAGGCCGATGTCCGCCTGGGCCAGCGTCACGCGCGAGGCGAGCGCCGCCTGCTCGTGCGCGCTCAAGCGCCACCAGCGCTCGCGCGCCGCCTTCGCCACGCGCGCGCCGTGGTTCAGCGTCGCGTCGTAGACCACGACGACGCCAGCCAGCGTGTACGGCAGCTCGGCGTGCACGCGCTGGCCCACGTGCTCGGCCAGGCTCACGATGCGCACGAGTTCGGGCGTGCCCTTGGGCGCGGACTCCGTCTCGACCAGCCACAGGTTCGCGCCCCGGATGAGGATGGCGTCGGGCATCTTGCGGAAGCGCGCGAGCAGTTGCTGCGCCGTCACCGGCGCGTAGCCGTTGACCAGGGCGTACTCGCTCCACGCCTCGAAGCCCTGGGCCTGCCTGTGCAGGCACCATCGGCTCGTGAGCGCGTGGTGCGCGTAGGTCGGCCCGCTCACGCTCGCCAGGTCGAGCCCGTGCCGCGCCGGCACGCCGTGCAGCTCCAGCGCTGCGGCGCCGGGCCGCGTCAGCACGTAGCTCAGGCTCCCGTGCGCGTTGCGACGGGCCAGCAGCTCGCCGGCTTCGACCAGGCCGCGCACCGTGCGCTGCGCCATCTGCAGCCCGTAGCGCGCGCCCGGCCAGCACGCCGCGCCGAGGTCGGCGCAGCGCAGGTGGCCGTGCGCGGCCACGGCGCGCAGCACCGCCACGCGGTTGGCCGCCGCCCGCTCGCGCGAAGTCGGGCCGGACGGCTTCGGGGTCGGCTTCGGCTTCGCGGCCGCAGGCCGCAGCAAGTCGCCGAGGAAGTCATTGGAGATACGCATGGCTGCACTCGTCATCGTTTCGATGTCTCGTGTAGCCACGACGCCTCTGCCGAGGCGTCGGTCGCCCAGGCACGCTCGCAGCAGACGCTGCAAGCCTGCCCGTGCTCTGGCGGGCGACCGTGTGCTCTTCGGCGGCTGGGACCGCACGCACACTCGCCGGGCTGTACGCCCGTCGTCTCCCGTCATCGCCCCCGTTCGCTGTCGCGCCCGTGGGCTCATGAGCGCCGCTGCCTGCACGAACCACCGACTGGACGTCGGCGGCCCGCGCAGGAAGCCAACCCGTGCACCGGGCAGCGTTTGCCGTGACCGTCATCCGCTTCGAGCTGGACGCTCGCCGTCACACAGGTTGGCTTCCTGCGCTTGCGCTTCGTCAGCGGCGAACCTCACGCCCACGCTGCGCGTGGTCTGCGGTTCCAGCTTCACCGTGCGCGTTGGCGCGCACCGGCCCCTGGACGGGGCCTCGGCGAACCTGGCTCCTCCGGCCCTGCGTCGGCCTGCTGGGGCAGACGCTCCTCCGGGTCAGCCCCGGCGCCGGCCGGTGCTGCCCGCTGTCCTTCGGCAGCGGCTCTCAACACCCGCTCGCGCCGTCGCCTCAGCGACACCAGCGCTGCATCCCGATGAAGCCTTCAAGCTGCCGCAACTCGCGCTCGCCGAGCCGCCAGGCCGTCGCGTGCACGACCGCCGCCAGCGAGGCCAGCGCGCGCTGCGCGTCGCTCGCCAGGTCAGGCGCAGGCCGGCCCTCGTCATCGAGCAATCGGAGGGGCGCCGAAGTGTCGGCGTCGAGGGTGTACCAGGTGGGGTCAAGTCGTTTCGTCATGACCCTTGTAGCGACCTGCCGCCTGACGGCGGCCGGCCGCGCCCATCCCCCGCCTTCCCGCTCGCGGGAAGGAGCGAGTCGCCCTCTGTCGTCAGCGGTGCAGGCCCATCTGCCGATGGCATGCACCGCTCACGGCGAGCGTTGTCCGGCGTGCCGCCACGTCAAGGCCAGGCCCTCACGGGCGGCCTGCGGCCGGCCTTGACCCGGTCGCCCACCTCAGAGACTGGTTAGGCCAAGTTCTCGAACATAGCCGACATGTCGCGCCACTGAAGCGATGCGGGCAGCGGCTCACCCTTGAGGAAGGCGAGGAACGCTTCTTCGACCAGCGGCGCAGTCAGCCACTCGTCGGCCCGCAGCTTCACCTCGCCGCCGCTGAAGGACAGGATGGTGCCCTCCGGGAACACCTTACTCGGCGTGTCGAGGTGTGCCCGGTAGTGACGCCGGTTCACCGCGTCGCGCCGCTCCAGCATGCACGTCACGC
This sequence comes from Rhizobacter sp. LjRoot28, assembly GCF_964253025.1. Lineage (NCBI taxonomy): Bacteria > Pseudomonadati > Pseudomonadota > Betaproteobacteria > Burkholderiales > Sphaerotilaceae > Rhizobacter > Rhizobacter sp. LjRoot28. Next base: position 1,033,210 of record NZ_CAXUQC020000001.1, on the reverse strand, counting down.
CGCCGCCTGCCACTTGGAGGTAGTTCCCCTGGGCGTCGGTGAGCGACGCAAACGAGGACGGTCCATAGCTGCGCAGCTTGGGAACGACAGCTCGCACGTCGGCCGCTTTGGCATTTTCAACGGGGGCCTTCCCCTCAGCTTCCAAGAGCACTTGCGCCTCCGCGTGGCTGGTCATCGAACCTCTTGCAGCAGGCGCTGCTCGAAGTCCTGCAAGAGGTGCGCGCCTTTCACGTCATCGCCTTGCCGGTACAAGGCCAAGACTTGGTTGAGCTGGGCTTGCAGGGCGTTCAAAGCAGCACCACCAGAAACCTTCGGCGCAACGAACTGCATGCCGTCTCGAAGTTCCAGGAACGCGCGCTCCAACGTGAGCTGTTCGTCATCGCCTAGGTAGTCCTCTTTCGGGAAGTCATCGGGCGCATGCACGATGACCAGCGACAGAAAGTCCAAGAAGCCGCCGAGGTTCTTTATCCAAGCCATTGCTCACCTTGAATGGCGCATTCCCACGCTCTCTCAAATTCTTCGGATGAAATCACTGCCGGTTCAAACTGAGGGTCGGCCGCGATTTCGAGCAGCGACGGAAGCGGCTCCTCGCTGAGCGCCGTGCCACCGACCGCCTTCAATTCGCTGGCGTAGCCCAACGCTCCGCTGGAGAACACTTCAACCTTGCGCAGTTCCCAACCGGCATCGTCAACCTCACTATAGAGGCAAGTCGGATAGGACGAGTCCTGGTGCTTCCAATGCACGCGAATGAACTTCATCGCCTCCCCAATCTAGTCGAAGGTCGCTAGGCAATCGTCGAGGTTGAACGTGCATCCATCGTTCAACACAAGCGCGCCGTCTACCAATTGCCCAACCGTCAACGCCAGTCCCGCTGCGCCCTGCGTCACTTGGTCGCGCCAGCCCGGGATGTCAGCCTTGAACGATAAGCAGCGAAAGCGTCGTCCCGCAGGGGTCGTAAGCTCGCACCCCTCAAGGATGGCTCCGCCCTTCGTCACCAACGGTGGGTTGACGTACTCCACGATGCGATGAAAGAGGTCGTCACTCGCACCGTTTCGTACTTCGAAGTACCAGAACTCGCGATGTGGCCTGAGCGCCAAGCCCGGAATTTGTCTCGTGGTTTCGATGGCACCCGCGATGTTGCGCATGTGCTCTTCATGCGTGATGACTCGCTTGGTCATGGCTCGGTTCTACTCTCAGCGACGACAGGGGACGGGCCACAAGTGTATGCCAGTGACCTATGCCAAAATGGCCGTTCGCCGGCAACCCAAGTCATTGATTTTCTTGAGATTTCGAGGAAGCGAGTGGAATTCTCACCGCTTCCGCCAGTCCAAGTGGTTCTTCGGGCGCCGATTGCGCGTCCTGAAGCATCGGATTGCATCGAGTGCAATTCTCGAGTTCATTTCACGGGTGCATGCTCAAGTTCAACCGCCCCGTCAGGGGCGTCGAGCAGGGCACCGATGGCTTGCCCATCGGCCGCCATCCAGCACCGCCATTGCGACCGGCCCTACAAGGCGGCCCGACACGCACTACAGTCGCTTGACAGGCATGCAAAGCGTGCAATCGAACAGCCCGGTCGCAGGGTCTTGCACGCTGCTGCCGTCATAGCGCTCGAAGAAGGGCCGCCCATCGACCTGCATGCCGCTCGCAGGCAGCCAGTCGCGCATCAGGCTGGCCCAGGCCTGTGCGATGTCTGTGCCGTCGCCCCGGTAACGCGCGACAGCGTAGCGCCCCCCTGGTAGGTTGGCGATGCTCGCCGGGCTGATGGCCTTGAAATCGGGCGGTACCTCCACGCACGTATCGCAACGGCACTTGTCCGGCGGCGTCAGGAAGGGATCGTCGTGGCCGATGCCGTAGCAGGGGGCATGACCCAGGCCCTGGGTTTCGCGCCAGGGCAGGAAGGTCTCACGCCAGAAGCGGCTCACGCTTGGGCCATAGGGACCGATGTGGCGCATGTAGGCGACGCGGGTTGGCGGCAAGGTCTGAAGGGTGATGTCCACGATGGGAAGCTCCTTGTGTGCAGTGTCAAAGGTGTTCCCATCATTCCCAGGTGCGGTGCGGTCGGCCTGATCCGGATTGCTGTCCTGTCGAAGCGAACGCGTTGATTTGCGGCGCACGTCGGCCAGGTCTCGAGCCCAGCGCTGCGGCGTGTCTTGACGCCAGGCGCTGGGTGTTCGGCCGAAGCGCAACTTGAAGGCTCGGGCAAAGGCCTCGCCCGAGCTGAACCCCACGGACAGAGCCACATCCAGCACCGACACCTCGCACTGGTGCGAGAGCATGAGCGCAGCAACATCCAGTCGTCTCCGCCTGAGGTAGTCGCCCAGCGTCTCGTCCATCCACGCCATGAAGACGCGATGGAAGTGGTAGGGCGAGAAGTGCGCGACTTCAGCCAGGTCGACCAACTCCAGCGCCTGGTCCAGGTGCTGGTCAATGTGGTCCAGGACCTTGTTCATTCGTTGGGCGTAGGCCTTGGCGTGGGCTTGGGCTTGTGCAGGGCTGGCTGCTTGCGCGGGCATGGTCGTTGACGTGAGCGATGAACGGTCCGGATTCCAATGGCGCGAACCTGGATGACGATGACGTCCTCCGATCGCACAGCGCGTAGCGTATTCCAATGAGGACGCCCAGGATCGACCGCTTGTGGCCGAGCGCTGCCGTTGGCGACAGGCAGGGAACGAGGCGGCGGCCGAATCGCAGCGTGCGGCGCGCGCCTTCAGCATCGCGCGGGCTTCTTCCATCGCGTCGGAACCACGACTTCATGCCCGGTACCTTCGTTGCCGCCCAGCAGCGCGCGCAGGTCACAAGTGGCTGGATGCAGTAGCCACCGTGCCTCCATCGTCCCCTGGCCTGAGCGAGCCTGCAGGGCCGAGAGCAAAGTGACGTTGCGCCCTTCGACCCACACGTCGAGCCGGGGATGGTCGCGGCCGAGCGACTCCCAGAGCCGCACGGCCCCGGCGGATTGCCGGGCACTGCTGAGGAGCCGGGCGCCGTCGCGCAAGGCCGAGCCGTAGACCCAGCGGGCAAGCCCGAGGCCGCGAACGGCCCGCCGCAGGCGGCTGTGCGGCACCGACAAGGTGACGATGCCGGCACCGGCGCGCAGGCGGACGTGGTGCAACGCGACCACGCCCACCAAATGGTCCTCGCGTGCATGCTTCAGGAAGATGCGCGTGTGCTCGCCGCCCTCGTGCTTCAGCACGCTGACATCGCACACGGGTGTGGGCCGCCATGCTTGCGCCTCGCGCAGGCGCGCGCCGAACCATCGCTGCTGCAGTTCGTCGAGGGACTGGTCGATCATCGCGTCGCTGAGCTGAACGTCCGCCCTCATGGCCGCGCCCGCCACAGCCCGCTGCGCAATGAGACCGGCTGCACGGGCGCGATCACCAAGCCGCTGTGCTCCCAGTCGGCTTCACGGACGGCCAGGCCGGCATAGATCCCGTAGCCCGGGCCCGATGCCAGGGCGCCACCGCAGACGATGCTCTCGCCGGCCTGCACCGTGTCGTGACCCGCGATGTCGCCTCCCACGCGCAAGCCCCACCCGGCCGACAGGGGCCCGTGGCAGGTCAGGTTGCCGCCGCAACGGATGCCGTGGCCTGCCCGAAGCGCGCCTCCGACCACGACGTCTTCCAGGACTTGGAGGCTTCGGGTGCACGACACATGGCCTGCCACATCGAGCATGCCGCGAATGGACGCCTGCTCGCCGACTACCAATTCGCCCCGCAGGTGCACTGCGGAGTCGCTGCGCAGCGCGCCCGCGCAGTGCACGGCCTGCGCGAGCAGTGGCATGCCGAGCCGTAGGCTTGCGCATCGCACCACACCTGCAGCCTGCAGCGCGCCGTCGCACCGCAGGTCGCCGCCCACGGTCACGTCGCCGCCCGCTCGCACCCCACCCGGGGTCACGAGGTGGCCGCCGACATGGATCATCGAGGCCACGTCGATGTTCCCCCGGACCCTCACCGTTCCGGGGAAGACCAGGCACTCGTCCGACAGCGCGTCGAGCTCCAGCACATCGTCCGTGGGACCGAACTGCTGCAGGAGCCAGCTTGCATCCCCGGCCCGTCCGGCCGTCTGCAGCGCGCGCAGCAGCTCGAGATACGTTGCCGTGCCCTGTCCGTGCCGAACGTACCAGCGGTAGCCGTCCGCACACGGGCGCTTGGCGCGGATGAAGCGGGAGGAGATGTCCGCGCCGGCGTGCGGCCGCGCGGGGTATCCGTCCGGGGGCGGGCGTGGCTCAGGATGGGGCAGGCCGGGCACCCGCGGGGCGGATTGATCGGCTTGCCATGCGGCGGCGGTCCCGTCGGATGAGGGCGTATGCATTGCGGAGGTCCTTGGTCAGGGTTGTTCAAGCGAGAGGTCGTGGGCAAGCCAGCCGCGCCATCTCGAGCGGCGCGGATGTCATGCCATCCGGATCAGCGGTCGTGAGCGCGGTGACGGCGGTCGAACCCTCGCGAGCAACCGGCGCAGCGGGCGCGCGCAGACGTGGTCGAGGATGCTGTCGCCGTTGGCCCGAAGTTCGCGATGTCACGAAGCGCGGACGCTCTCACGGGCTTCTTGCGCGCGGCACAGACGGGCACAGGCGACGCTCGCCTCGGCCCGCTGTGGTGGCCCGACGACCTTGGAATTGCGCTGTGGCGGAAGCGGTCGTCGGGCTCAGGGAAGTGCGGCGAGCGCAGGCACCTGGCCGGCACTCGGGGCGCACGGACACGCGCACCACCAACCCGCCGCATGCACGTTCGCATGGGCTCGCTGCGAGAGCAGCTCGAGGTGTTGGTGGTCAGACATGGCCGACATTCTAAGAGGACGAACAGGTTGGGACAAGGAATGGGAGGTCCTCGTCGTCGGGTGCGACCCGACGCCTCCCAGCGCAACCCGGCTCCGCGATCAGCCGTCGAGCAGCGGCACGAGCCCGAGCACCCAGGCCCGCACGGCCTCGATCTCCGCTTCACCACGGCGCGCCTCGGGGTAGACCAGGTGAAACGGCTTGCCAGGAAGCGGCGGTCCGAAGGGCGTGACCAGTGTGCCGCGGCGGAGCTCATCGCCGATCAGCGCCCGGGCCACGAGCGCGACACCCTGTCCGGCCAAGGTGGCCGCGACGGTATGGGTTTCGTCGGAGAACACCGGCCCGGCCTGGGCGTCCAGGCCGGGCACGCCGGCAAGCTTCTGCCACTCGGGCCAGCCGACCGCCCCGCTGCGACCGTTGCCCGGCCGGAAGTGCAGCAAGGTGTGGCGGACGAGATCCGCCGGGCGACGAAGGCGCAGGGCCGGACTGCAGGCGGGCACGAAGACGGTGTCGAACAGCCGATGCGCCGCCAGACCGGGCCAGCGCCCGCTGCCGTAGCGGATGGCGATGTCGGCCCCGTGGCCATCGAGCGCAACCGGCTCATGGGTGACGTGGAAGTGCAGGTCGAGGCCGGGGTGCTGCGACGCCAGCAGGCCCGCGTGGGGCAGGAGCCAGCGCGCGGCGACGGCGGGCGTGGTCGACAGGATGATGGAACGCCGAACCGGCACGGCGCGGATCTTCGCCACCGCCGCGGCCAGCCCATCGAATGCACCCGTCACTTCAGCAAGCAGCTCGTGCCCCGTGGCGGTGAGTTCGAGCTGGCGAGGCTTGCGCACGAACAGGGCCGCACCCAGCCACGTCTCGAGGGCCCGCAACTGGTGGCTGATGGCCGTCGGCGTCACCGAGAGTTCCTCGGCCGCGCGCTTGGCGCTGCGATGGCGAGCCGCTGCCTCGAAGGCACGGACGGCGGTCAGCGGGGGCAGGACGCGAGCAGTCATGGCTGAATTGGATTTTCAGGTTGGAACACAAAACCATCAGTTGTCCACGATGGTTGGCGCTCCTAGATTACGTCTGCAAGCTCAGCAGTCAAGCTGATTTCGATTCATCCCTCAGGAGCCCACCATGACGAACATCCTCCACATCGACTCCAGCGCCCGCCCCGGCCGGGCCGGAGAACATCCCCATGGTTCGCAGACCCGTCGCCTCACCCATGCCTTCGTGCAGCGCTGGCTGCGCAACGAACCTGGTGCCCGTGTGCACTACCGTGACGTCGGCACCATGCCACCGCGCCCGGTCCACCACGAATGGATTCCGGCCGCTTTCTCGGCCGACGCGATACGCACGCCGCAGCAGCGCGGTGCGCTGCGGGAAAGCGATGCGCTGGTGCAGGAGCTGAAGGCAGCCGATGTCCTCGTGTTCGGCCTGCCCATGTACAACTTCGGCGTGCCGGCCCCCGTCAAGGCATGGATCGACAACATCGTGCGCGTGGCCCTCACCTTCGACTTCGAACCGGGTTCGGACGACCCGTATGTGCACCTGCTGGCCGACCGCCCTCGGCGGGCGGTGCTGCTCACCTCCCGAGGCGGTCACGGGTTCGATGCCGGCGCGCCGAACGCGCCGCTGAACCATGCGGACACGGCCCTGCGCGAGGTGCTGGCCTTCGTGGGCATCACCGATGTGCAGACTATCGCGGTCGAGCATGAGGAGGACGGCGGCACGCTGCTGGAGGGCTCGGTCGTGCGTGCGCTCGCATCGATCTACGCCCTGGCGGATGCCTGGGCGTCGGCCACGAGTTCGGCGATCCAGAACCCGGACGCTCTGCAGGGCCATGGCGACATCTTGTTGACCTCAACCTAAGTTCAACTTTTACGGTGCTGGCAAGTCCAACCTCAGGAGCCTGCACATGCACCACATCGCCCTCATCCACGGCAGCGACCGTGAGGGTCGCTTCTGCGACGTGGTGGCCGGCTGGGCGCTCGCCCAGCTGCGCCGTCATCCCGACATCCGCACGGACGTCGTCGACCCGCTGGCCCTCGACCTCCCGCGCCGCACCGGCCACGAGACCGCCGGGCTGCAGCGCTTGCGGCAGCAGCTGGCAAGCGCCGATGCGTTCATCGTCGTGACGCCGGAGTACAACCACTCCTTCCCGGCCGTGCTCAAGGCGATGGTGGACTCCGCCAACGAGGCCTGGCATGCCAAGCCGGTGGGCTTCGTTTCCTATGGCGGCATCTCGGGCGGCTTGCGGGCGGTGGAGCAGTTGCGCCTCGTGTTCGCCGAGCTTCACGCCGTCACCCTGCGTGACTCGGTTGCGTTCAGCAATGCCTGGAACGCCTTTGCCGACGGCCAACCCGTCGCGGCCGACGCGGCGGCCCGCAGCTTCGACCGCATGGCGAGCCGGCTGAAGTGGTGGTCGACGGCGCTTCGGCAAGCGCGTGAACTGGCTCCGTACGAGGCCTCGGCATGAGCGCTCGAATCGATGATGGTTCGCCGCCCGGCTCACCACGCCACGACCCCGTCGTGCCGCACGAACTGAGTGTGGGCCAGGTGTCGCAGCGCAGCGGCGTCTCGGCATCCGCGCTCCGCTTCTACGAACGGCATGGGCTGATCACGAGCGTGCGGACTTCGTCCAACCAACGGCGCTACCGGCGGGACGTGCTGCGGCGGATCGGCGTGATCAAGGCGACGCAGCACCTGGGCCTCCCGCTGGCCGCCATTCGAGAGGCGCTGCAGTTGTTGCCCCAGGGAAGCGCACCCACCGAAGCCGATTGGGCCCGCCTGGCGGCGCGCTGGCAACGGGACCTGGACGACCGGGCGGCACGCATTCAGCTGCTGCGCGAACGGCTCACCGGTTGCATCGGCTGCGGCTGCCTGTCGATGAAGCTGTGCCCGCTGGTGAACGCCGGAGACCGGGTGGCCGGATCGGGCGCCGGAGCCCACTTCCTCGACCCGGCCGCAGCGGAGGTCGTCGCATGAGCCCCGTGACCTCTCGTGTCGATCCTGTCGCGCTGCAGTGGCCCGGCACGCTGCTGCTCATCCTGGCCGGCGTGGTGTCGGCCTTCCATGTCGGGAAGGCCACGGCGGTGATGGAAGCGCTGCGCCAAGACCTGTCGCTCTCCCTGACGACCGCGGCCTGGCTGCTGTCGGTCTCGGGCGCCGTGGGCGCCGTGGCGGGCATCGGCGTCGGGATGATCGTCGACCGGCTCGGCCCGCGCCGCATGGCCGTGCTCGGCCTGGCAGTCCAGGCCTTGGCATCCGCGGGCGGCGCCTGGGCGGCCCATCCCACCGCGCTGCTGGCCAGCCGGGTCGTCGAGGGCCTTGGCTTCCAGCTGGTGGTCGTTGCGGTGCCCGCCTTGATCGCCGGCGCCACGCCCGTCCGCTCCCGCGCGACGGCCATGGCGGCATGGAGCACCTTCATGCCGGTCGGCCTGGCGCTGGCGCTGCTGTCGGCACCGCGGCTGGCACCGGGGAGTTGGGCATCCCTGTGGTGGTTCGCAAGCGCCCTGGCGATCGCGGTGGCTGCCGCAGTGGCCCGGCTGACGCCGGAGTTGCCACGGCTGGCAAGTGTCGCGCGCCGGGATGTGGCGCGCGACCTTCGCACGGCGTGGCACGCGCGTGCTCCGATGCTGCTTGCCTTGCTGTTCGGCCTCTTCAATGCCGGCTACTTCGCCCTCTTCGGCCTGCTGCCGTCCGTCATGCAGAAGGCATCGGCCATCGACGACCTGCCCCCGCACCTGTTCACGGCAGTCGCGGTGCTGGCCAGCGCAGGCGGTAACCTGGCAGGCCTGGCGCTGATCGCGCGGGGTGTCCGGCCGCTCACCCTGCTGGCATCCGGCTTCGCGGCCATGGCGGTGTTGTCCTATCCCGTCGTTCTCGACATGGGCGAGGCCTCCAGCCTGTCCGTGGCTGCCAGCATCGCGTTCGGTGCAGCGGCGGGGCTCATTCCCTCCGCCCTGTTTGCCGAGGCACCGCGCTGCACGCCGACCGAGGGCATGCAGGGGCTGGTCATCGGGCTGATGATGCAGGGCGGCAACGTCGGCATGACGGTCGGGCCGCCGATTGCAGCCTTGGCCACCGCTGCGTGGGACGGGCCGGCCGCGGCAGGCGTCGTCACGGCGCTCGGTGTGGCAGGCATCGGCGCGGCCATGGGATTACAGCGCCCCCGCCGCGGCGGCATGCCGTCTCCCGTCCAAGGCAATGGATGAAGCGTCCCCCTTCTGCACGGGGGCGCGACCGCGCAGGGCCGACTGGGCCGTGGCGGCGACCCGGCGAGCTCTCCCTCAGCCGAAGTGGCCACGCAGCACGGCCGCCGATCCCACGGCGATGAGCACCGTCGGCAGCATGGAGAGCCGCGACGCGGCGAGCGCCGTGATGGCGAGTGCGGCCAGGTCGGCCGGCCGGTCACTGACGAAGCTTGGCGCGATGATCGAAATGAGAACGCATCCGGGTGCGCAGTCCATGACGGCGCGGGCGCGCGCGGTCAGCGTCCGGTTCCGAAACGCGAGGTACCCGAGGACGCGCGTCAGGTAGGTGACTGCCGCCATCGCGAGGATGTTGGCCAGGTTGTGCGGGTCGATCATTGCGGACGAGCCCACCACCAGGCGGCCGTCAAGCCGGCCAGTGCGCCCGCCATCACGAACCAGGCGCCTTCGACGAGCAGGTGCGTCGCGGCGGCGACGGCCAGGCTGACGGCCCACGGCCGTGCTGCCCGCCATCCTTTCCAGGACCCGCTGAGCAGCACCAGCACGACTGCGGGGAACGCCAGGTCGAAGCCATAGGCCTGCAGGTCGCCGAGCAGCGGACCCACCCCGGCACCCAGGGCCGTGAGGCTCACCCATGCGAGCCACAAGGCCGACGAAACGCCGATGTAGTACGGCAGGCTGAGCCGTCGCGGCGCCCCACCGGCCGCGGCGCGGTCGGCGTCCGCCAGGCCTATGGCCCAGGTCTCGTCGCACAGGGTGAACAGCAGCGCCAGCGCCTTGCGGCGAGGCAGGTGCCGGATCAAGGGCGCAAAGGCGGCGCCCATCACCAGGTGGCGGCTGTTCACCAGCAGGGTGACCGCAGCGATCAGCAGGAGGTGCGGCGGCGACGTCCACAGCTGGACGGCAGCGAACTCCGACCCGCCGGCGAAGTTCAGTCCTGCCATCAGGGACACCTCGGCCGCGCTCAACTGCTTCTGGCCGGCCTGGGCCCCCAGGACGAGGGCAAAGGGAACTAGCCCGATCAGCACGGGTACGGCGGCCGCCAGGCCGCGCTTGAATTCCTGTCGGGTGTCGGGGATGCCGCTGGGTGATGGGGTGGAGGCCGTCATGGGTCGCCACTATAGGCAGGCATTGCGCCCCTGCCCGACCAGGGCCACGTCAGGCGTCACCGCGAAGCTCCTCTTCGTTGCAAACCCGTTGCCTGACGGCGGACGACGTCACCACTGCGCGCGATGCTCGACCTGTTCGGCGACGTGTTCGACGACCGGCCGGCCCACATCGACGCGCAGCCGCCCGACAAGTTCCTCCGCGAGCGACTGGCCACCTGCGTTTCGACATTCCGCCTGCCCGTTGAGTGGGCCATCGCCCTCCGGCGGCGCGATATGCTCGAGCCTGGAGAACCAGCGGCTGCCACCGCGGCCGACGGCCTTCTCACCCGCATCAACCAGGAGCCCGCATGCGCATCGGCGTACTCACCGGGGGCGGCGACGCCCCGGGCCTCAATGCAGTGATCCGCGCGGTCACGAAGTCGCTCATCCACCAGGGTGGCGCCGAGGTGGTCGGCATCGAGGACGGTTACCTCGGCCTCATCGAGCGGCGGGTGCGGCCACTGGACTGGCGGGCGGTGAGCGGAATCGGCGCGCTCGGTGGCACGCTGCTGCGCACCAACAACCGGGTGAGCCCGCTGAGCTACCAGGGCCGGGACCGTCGCGACGAGGTGCTCGCCTACGCGAGGGAACTCGGCCTCGACGGGCTCGTGGCCATCGGCGGCGACGGCACCATGTCCATCGCCGACGCGCTGAACCGCCATGGCTTGCCGACCGTCGGCGTGCCCAAGACCATCGACAACGACATCGCCCATGTGGAACGGAGCCTCGGCTTCGACACCGCGGTCACCACCGTCACCGATTCCCTGGACCGCGTCCAGACCACGGGTGAGAGCCATGGCCGCGTGATGATCGTCGAGACGATGGGGCGCAATGCGGGCTGGCTGGCGCTGGAGGCGGGGGTCGCCGCCGCGGCCGACATCATCCTCATCCCGGAAATCGAGTACGACGTGGCACGCGTCGCCGCGGTCTGCCGCGAGCGGGAGGCGCGCCAGCGCTTCACCGTCATCTGCGTTGCCGAAGGCGCCCGGGCGCGGGGTGCCGACGTGACGGTGCAGCGCCGTGTGGAAGACAGCCCCGAGCCCGTCCGCCTCGGCGGCGTGGCCGACGTGCTGATGGCCCAGCTGACACCCCACGTGTCGAGCGAGGTGCGCACCACGATCCTCGGCCACGTGCAGCGAGGCGGCGCCCCGACGCCGAGCGACCGCGTGCTGGGCACGCTGCTCGGCGATGCCGGTGCCGCGTTGGTGCTGTCCGGCGCCTGGGGCCACATGGTGTCGCTCGAACAGGGCCGCACCGGTCAGGTGCCGCTCGACTCGGTGGCGAACCGAACCCGGACCGTGCCGGGCGACCATCCGCTGCTCCTCTGCGCCCGTCGCATCGGCATCTCGCTCGGGGACGGTTGAGCCCCGAGGTACCCGCTTCGGCAGCGCGATCGACAATCCCCGCATGGACCTGTTCAAGACCTTTGCCCTCTTCGTCGCCACCGCCGTGGCCGAGATCGTCGGCTGCTACCTGCCCTATCTGTGGCTGAAGCAGGGGCGCACGGCCTGGTTGCTCGTGCCCGCCTGCGCGAGCCTCGCGCTCTTCGCATGGCTCCTCACCCTGCACCCCACTGCTGCGGGACGCATCTATGCGGCCTACGGTGGCGTGTACATCGGCGTGGCCATCCTGTGGCTCTGGGCGGTCGACCGGATCACGCCGACGACGAGCGACTGGGTCGGCGCGGCGGTCTGCCTCGCCGGCGTGGCGATCATCATGGGCGGCTCGCGAAGCGCCGGTTGAGAGGCGCGGGCCGGCACGCTGCCGTGCACCGGTCCCGCCAGGTCTGACGACGTCGCCGAAGCGGGCCGTGCATGCGGCCGATCGAACAGCCGACGTCGCCGAGCCGCTGTCGGCGGAAGTCCGGTCGGAATGAGGGTGCCTGTTCCGTTTCACAGAGATGTCAAGACCGGCGGGAAGAATGGTGAGCTGCCCGTGGCGGCGCGACAGCGCGCCACGCAGATCTTCCTCGCAGCCTTCAGATGCTGCCCTACCCGGAATTCTTCATGTCGCACGACGTCTCCACACCGCCCTTCCCCCGCCCCCGTTGGCAAGCCGTGCTCGCCCTGAGCACCGCGCTGGCCCTGTCCGCCTGCGGCGGTGACGACGATGCGGCGCCCACGCCGGGTCCGGCCCCGGTGACCCAGAACGCCACCGCGCAGCTCGCCCTGCTGGAGACGACCGACCTGCACTACTACGGCCGCAGCTACAACTACTACGCCGACAAGGAAGACAAGGGCGTCGGCCTGGAGCGCACCGCCACGCTGATCCATCAGGCCCGCACCGAGTTTGCGAATACCCTGCTGGTCGACAACGGCGACACCGTGCAGGGCACGGTGCTCGGGACCTATGAAGCGCAGGTCGCCCCGATCCCGGCCACGCAACAGCTCACCATGTACAAGGCGATGGCCACGCTGAAGTACGACGCGGGCGTGCTGGGCAACCACGAATTCAACTTCGGCCTGCCCTACCTGAACCAGATCCTCGGTGGCGGGCTGGACGTCGCCGGCGTGGACCCCGCCGCCGGCATCAAGGCGAACGGCCCCGGCTTTCCGATGGTGACGGCCAACGTCACGAGCCTGAAGACCGGCAAGCCGCTGATCGAACCGTACGTCATCCTGGAGCGCAACCTCACCGTCACCCTGGCCGATGGCTCGAGCGGCAAGGTGCCCATCAAGATCGGCGTGCTGGGCCTGACCACCCCGGGCATCCTCAACTGGGACAAGGACAAGCTCGAAGGCAAGGTCAGCACCCAGGACGGCCTGGAGACCGCACGCAAGTACGTGCCCGAGATCCGCGCCAAGGGAGCCGACGTGGTGTTCGTGCTGCTGCACGGTGGCATGTCCACCGGCGGCTACAGCGTCAACATGGAGAACCCCGGCTACTACATCACCAAGGAAGTGCCGGGCATCGACGGCATCGTGATGGGCCACGAGCACAACGTGTTCCCCAACCGCGGCACCAACCCGGCCTACAAGGCCGAAGGCGTGGACAACGCGCGCGGCACCGTCAACGGCGTGCCGGCCGTGATGGCCAGCTCCTGGGGCAAGGGGCTGGGGGTCATCAGCTACACCCTCCAGTGGGACGGCGCGGCGAAGAAGTGGTCGATCGATACGGCCAAGACCGCTGTCGACGTGCGCAACATCCAGAACGGCGCCGAGTATGTCGCGTCGGACGCCGCGGTGGTGACGGCAATGCAGTCCCTGCACGACAAGACCCGCGCCTACGTCTCGTCCCCCATCGGCAGCAGCGACTTCCGCCTGGCCTCCATGTTCGCCGACCTGGGCGACCCGGCCGCGCTGCAGGTCGTCAACCAGGCCCAGCAGGAATACGTGGCCCAGTACGTCCAGAACAGCCTGCCGCAGTACGCGAGCCTGCCGGTGCTGTCAGTCACCGCACCGTTCAAGGACGGCTATGCCAGCAGCGTCGACTACACCAACGTGGCCGAGGGCACCCTGTCCGTGGCCGCGGCGGCCGACCTCTACCTGTACGACAACAACACCATCCACGCGGTGAAGGTGAACGGTGCACAGGTCAAGCAGTGGCTGGAGAACGCGGCCAACCGGTTCAACCAGATCGACCCGGCCAAGACCACCGACCAGTGGCTCATCAACGACAGCAAGACCGGCGTGCAGCCTGGCTCGTCCTTCCCGGGCTACAACTTCGACGCCTTCACCTCGCCCGATATCAGCTACGAAATCGACGTGACGCAACCCAAGTACAACGTCAACGACCCGAGCAAGGGCGGCGAGCGCATCAAGAACCTGACCTACAAGGGCCAGCCGATGACAGCCGCGCAGGAGTTCATCGTCGCCACCAACAACTACCGCGCCAACAGCAGTGCCCCGTTCATCCTGGGCACCGGCAAGGCGTTCGACATCGTCTGGGCCGCGCCCGACGCGAACCGCGAGGTGGTGCTGAACTACGTCAAGCGCCAGCAGAACATCACGCGCGCCGCCAACGGCTCGGCCCGCAGCTGGCGCTTCACCAAGGTCGCGACCGCCGGCAAGGTGCTGTTCAAGTCGGCCAAGGACTCGCTGGCGATCGCGCAAGCCGCGGGCCTGAGCAACATCAGCGTCGATCGGGCGGACGACACCGGCGTCAACGCCGGTGACGGCAGCTACACCATCTACCGCGTCGACCTGAACCAGTGATGACCGACGGCCGTCCGGCGATCGGGCGGCCGGTGCGCCACGCATGGCAACCACGGGCGCTCCACGGAGCGCCCTTCGTCATGGCGTGAAGGTTCAGCGGGCGACTGCCAGGCCTGGCTGTGCTGCGCAGCCGCGTGGGCATTCAGCGCGGCGGCGGATCCTCGTCCGGCAGGGCCACGCCTCGTCGCTGCCGCATGGCGCGGCCCACCGCGTCCAGCGCCTCGGCCTGCAGGCACTGTCGCGCCGCTGGCAGCAGGTCTGCCTCCTCGCGAGCGATGTGCGCTTCGTACAGCGCGGTGAAGCGCTCCACCTCGGTCTCCCAGGAGGGACCGGGCAGCTGCCCGGCGGCCAGGGCTTCGAGTGCCGCATGAAGGCCCGCCCAATACTGTTCCAGTTGGCGGTGGTCCGCGGTGAGGTCGTCCATCAGGTGCAGCAGCGATCCGGTGGCGCCTGCGGCCCGCAGGGCCGGGAAGAGGTCGGCCTCCTCGTCGGCATGATGATGCGGCGCCGCCAGGGTGAAGTAGCGGATGACTGCCGCAGCGGCCTGCCGAGCGGACAGGTCCGCGCCGTTCGCGGCCACGTGGCCCCCGAGCCGGCGCAGCGTGGCGCACTGCGCCTCGACGCGGCCGTGGCAGGCCGAGAGCATCTCGAGCGGCACCTCGAAGCCCACCGCCGGCGACGCGTGGCCGAAGGCGCGTGGTGTCATGGCCTGGCGGCGCTCATCCAACGCACGTGCGGTTCTTGCCCGTGCGCTTGGCCTCGTACAAGGCTTCGTCGGCGCGCTCCAGGGCGGCCTCGATGCGCTCGCCGGCACGGTAGGCGGTGACGCCGGCGGAGAAGGTGACGAACACCTGCCGTTGCTCGTGCATGAAGAGGCTGCCGGTGAGCGAACGCTGCAGTCGGGTCAGGATCTGCTCGCCCTCGTCGAGCGGGGTGTCGGGCAGCAGCACCACGAACTCCTCGCCACCGTAGCGGGCCACGAGGTCGGTCGGGCGCAGGGCCTTGCTGACCGCCGCCGCCAACGACTTGAGCGCCATGTCACCGGCCGCATGGCCGAGATCGTCGTTCAGGCGCTTGAAGTTGTCGACGTCGAGCAGGCCGATGGCGAGCGGTGCACCGCTGCGCTCGAGGCGCGCGCGCTCGGCGTCGAACGCCTGCAGCAGACCGCGCCGGTTCGCGATCTGGGTGAGCTGGTCGGTGGAGACCTCCTGGGAGAGGCGGCGCAACTCGGTTTCAAGCTCCACCACCCGTTCGGACAGGCCCGTCGCGCGTGCATGCTCATACTGCAGCCGGCCCTGGGCCTGCTGCACCACCGTCTGCACGGTGCGGCTCTCGGCCACCATCTCGCGCACCACGCCGGCCAGGCTCTCCAGGGAATCGGCCTTGTCGATGACACCGGCGTAGCGGCCGAGGTTCTCGTGGAAGCGACCGGTCTGCGAGCCCAGCTCCCCGATCTCGCTCAGCATCTGGTTGATCAGCGCCTTGAGCGCATCGCGTGCCTGGCCGCGTTCGACGCGCAGTGCATGCTGGCGCTCACGGGTGTTGTCGAGCATTTCGCTCACCGTGCGGATGCTGCGGGCGGTCAGGCCGAACTCGATCTCCTGCACCACGGCGCCCATTTGGCCTTGCGCCCAGCTGTCGTCCTCCGCCAGGTCGGTCAGGCTGGCGGCGAGCTGCTTGCACAGGCCACCGAGCTGGTCGACGAGGTGATGTCGGTGCTGCAGCACGCGTTGGGCGCGCTGGCAGAGCTGTGCCATCTGCTCGGACTGCGACCGGTTGGGTCCGCTGTGGCGGAGTTCTTCGGTGATGGCGGCGATCTCGGCGGCCAGTTCGGTGCTCGGCGAGGGCGGCGGCGGCAAGGCCTGCTGCACCGTGCTGCCCAGTTCGTCGACGAGGGCCTGCCAGAGGGGCGCATCCGCCGACAGCGCCGGGGCCTGCGCGTCCGGCCCCTCCGCATCGAGGTGGATGGGCTCAAGGGCTGGCTCGGCAACGAGCGGTGCATGCGCCGACTGGGGTCGGTCGTCGAAGGGCGCGGCATCGGTCTCGACCGCCTCGTCGGGCGTGTCGGTCTCCCAGCCGAGGACCAATTGGCCGAGGCGCTGCTGCAGGCGGCGTGGATCGCTTCGCGTGCTGGCGAGCACGCGCGCCAGACTGTCCTTCTTGCGGGCGCTGGTCCACTGGCGGCCGCCTTGCTGAACACCGCGCACGATGCGCTCGATGAGTTCGGCCAGTGCCACGCCTTGCTGCTGCGATGTGGGCTGGGTGTCGACGAGACGCTCCGCCGCACTCCAGTCGCCATGCACCAACGCATCCTTGAGCTCGGCCCGGACTTCGGGTTCGGCCGCCGGAACCGCACGCGCCAGCAGCGCGTCCAGCGTCGGCAGCGCCGCTGACGGGAGCGCCGCCGGAGGTGCCCCGCCGGCCTCGAGCTGGTAGGCGCGGGCGTAGTTCTCGGGCGTGGGCTGGAGTTTTTCGAGGGCCAGCCGCCGCAAGGCGGCCTTGGCCAGCTGCGGTGCGAGGGCGTCGGACGGGGCGGGTCGCGGTGGGGCTGCGCGGGTCGGGTCCATCAGGGGAGGCTGGCGGGTCGCGAAGTGCTCGAACGGAGCGGAATCAGATCGGGGAACACGGGGTCGACGGGCGCAAGGCGCCGGCGCCGGCCGCGTCAGCCCGGTGGGTTGTTGAAGCGGGCACTGCGCGCCTCGGCGATGGAGCGCAAGGCGTCGGCAGCGTCCGCTTCGTCGGCATTGACGATCCACGGCGCTTTGCGGGGCAGCACGGTCTGGTTCAACCACTGCTCGAGCGCGTCGGGCGGCAGCGCCTTGCTGAACAGGAAGCCCTGCATGACGCCACAGCCGAGCCGGTGCAGCACCTCCATCTGTCGCATGTTCTCCACCCCTTCGGCAATCACGCGCAGCCCGAGTGAGCGGGCCAGCGCGATGATGGCCGTCACGACGGCCGAGCTCTGCGGCGTCATGCCAAGGTCGCGCACGAAGGAGCGGTCGATCTTGAGTTCGCTGATGGGCAGCGTGGTCAGGTAGGCGAGCGACGAATAGCCGGTGCCGAAGTCATCGATGGAGATCTCGACGCCGATCTCGTTGAGCCGGTGCAATGAGGGAATGACGTTCTGCAGGTCCTTCATCAGACCCGTCTCGGTGATCTCGAGCTCGATGGCGCGGTGCGGCACGTCGTAGGCGGTGACGGCCTGGTGGATGTGCTCGACCAGGTCGGTGCGCTCGAAGAGCCGGTTCGGCAGGTTGACTGCGATGGAGTCGGAGAAGCCGAAGTTGTCCTGCCAGATGCGGGCCTGGCGGGCCGCCTCACGGATGGCCCACTCGCTCAGGGGCACGATGAGGCCGGTTTCCTCGGCGAGCGGAATGAAGTCGCCTGGCGGCACCAGCGTGCTGCCGCGCTGCCATCGCATCAGCGCCTCCACGCCCACCATGCGGGCGCCGCGCACATCGATCTTGGGCTGGTAGTGCAGCACCATCTCGTTGCGCTCGATGGCCTTGTGCAGCGCGCTTTCGAGCTCCAGCTTCTCGCGGCCCTTGCCAGCGAGCGCCGGGCGGTACAGCAACGCGGCGTTGCGACCCTGGGCCTTGACCGAGTACATCGCCACGTCGGAGTTGCGCATCAGGTCGGCGACGGTCGTGCCATCGCGCGGGAACATGGCGATGCCCACGCTGGCCGTGACGAAGCACTCCTGGCCGCCCACGAAGATGGGCTCGCGCATCACCTCGAGAATGCGGTCGGCCACCCGCTCGGCATCGCTCTCGTCGGCCACCTCGGGCAGCAGGGCCACGAACTCGTCGCCGCCGAGCCGTCCGACGGCTTCGAGGGTGCGGTGCGAGCGCGAGCCCATCGCCTCGATGGAGCTTTCCATGACCTGGTCGGAGTGCCGCACGCACGACCGCAGTCGGCGCGACACTTCCATGAGGAGCTCGTCCCCGGCGCCATGGCCCAGGGTGTCGTTGATGATCTTGAAGCGATCCAGGTCGATCAGGAGCAGCGCGACCGGATGGTCCAGGCGACGCGCGTGCTCCAACGCGCGCTCGGCACGCCAGATCAACTGGCGGCGGTTCGGCAGGCCGGTGAGCGCATCGAAGTTGGCCAGATGCCTGATCTTGTCTTCGGCCAGACGGCGGTCGGTGACGTCCTGGACGATGCCGGTGTAGCCGGACATCACGCCGTGCTCGTTGAACTCCGGTTCGGCTTCGACGTGCAGGATGCGCTGCTGCCGACCGTCGGGCAGGGCCACCGGGATGTCGGTCGCCAGGACCGAGCTGTGGCGCAGCACCTCGTGCACGACCATCATGAAACCGTCGCGGTCGTCCGGCGGAATCATGCGCAGCACCTCACGCATGGTCGGCGCGTCGTTGGCGCTCAGCCCGAACACGCGCAGGCCCTCGACCGAGAACACCGGGCTGCCCTGCCCCTTGCGCCAGTCGAAGCTGCCCATGCGGGCCAGGTCCTGGGCGCGGGCCAGCTTGGACTTGCTGCGCTCGAGCTCCTGGCGGGTGCGGGACGAGCGCAGCAGGTAGCGCAGGCGTCCGGCCAGCAGGCTCCACTGGGTGGACTTGACGAAGAAGTCGGTGGCACCGGCCTCGTAGGCCCGGGTGATGGAGGCGTCGTCGTCCAGGCCGGTGAGCATCAGCACCGGAAGCGATTCGAAACCGGGCAGGTGGCGCAGCTCCCGACAGGTCTCGAAGCCGTCGAGTCCCGGCATCAGCGCATCGAGCACGACGACGTCGGGCAGCCAGTCGGCCAGCAGCTGGATGGCGCGTTCGCCGCTCGTCGCCTCGGTAATCGAAAACCCGCGCTCACGCAGCGCGATGGCCGTCAGCAGGAGGTTGACTTCGTCGTCATCGACGAGGAGCACCCGAGGTTGAACCAGCGGATCGTCGTCCACCAACGCGGCGCTCGAGGTCATGTCAGGCATCGAGCATGCGCTTCAAGGCCACGCGCACGATCTCGACCTCCGCTTGCAATTGGGCCACGCGTTCGCTCATGCCGTCGGACTGTCCCTGGCGAGCCATGGTTTCGAGTTCGGAACACATTTTCGACAGCTTAACGGCTCCCATGCTGGCCGAGGAGGATTTTAAAGTGTGGGCTACGTGGCGAATGCCCGGCAATTCGCCGGCCTGCAGGGCTTCGTCGAGCTGCGGCATCAGCCGGGTCACCGAGGTCTCGAAGGCAGACACGACACGTTCCATCAGGCGGTTCTCGCCCGTGGGGTCGAGTTCGCGCAGCCGACCGAGGGCCTGGGCGTCCAGAACGCTGCCCTCACCGGCCGGCACGGCCGCCGACGAAGGGGCCGGCGCCGGAGCTGAAGCCGGGCCGGAGCTGCCGGAGCTGCCGGCGCTGCCGGCGTCCTCGGCGGCCGAGGGGCGAAGGTGTTGGGTCAGCATGGCGTGCAATTGACTTTGTCGAAACGGTTTGGACAGATAACCATCGAATCCCTGGCCGAGGAATCGCTGTTCGTCGCCTTCGAGCGCGTTGGCGGTGACGGCGATGACCGGCGTGCTCGTCGGCGTGATGAAGTGGAAGCGCCGGGTCTTGCCCTGGCGGAACCAGCTCAATGCCTCCACTCCATCCATCCCCGGCATCTGAATGTCCATCAGCACGAGGTCGAAACGGGTTTCGCACAAGGCCCGAAGGCCGGCCAGTCCGCTGGCACACAACTGCACCCGGCAACCGAGGGCCCGCAGCATCTGTCCGATCACCTCCTGATTGACGCTGTTGTCCTCGATCACAAGGATGTGGGCGTTCAGCCGCGCCGTCAACCGGGGGCCCTGCGCCCGACCGGCCGATACGGCGTGCAACGCCTGTCGCAATTCAGCCTTTCGCACCGGTTTGGCGATGAACCGATCGTAGCCGACGTCGTACGCGGTGCGCACATCGTCCGGCGAGGAGGACAGCAGCACCAGCCTCAAGTCGGCATGGCGGCCGCCAGCGCGCAGGGCCCGGGCGAAGGCCAGCCCGTCGACATGCGGCATGTGCATGTCGACCAGCGCCACGTCGAAGCCGGTGTCGCCGGGCGACGTGGCGTCGAGCCGGCGCAGGCCCTCCCGGCCATCCTGCGCAGTGACGACCTGGAGGCCCCAGCTGCGCAGCATGTCGTCGAGCACCTCGCGATTGGTCTCCAGGTCGTCGACCACGAGCACCTTGAGCCGGGGCAGCGGCACCAGTTCGGCCGGCTGGCTCGGTGCCTCGCCGGCAAGGCTGCCGAGCGGGATCCAGAAGGTGAACTCCGAGCCCTGCCCCGGTCGGCTCCGCACCTCGATCTGGCCACCCATGAGTTCGACGAGCTGCTTGCTGATGGTCAGGCCGAGGCCCGTGCCGCCATACCGGCGCGCCATGCCCATGCTGCCCTGCGTAAAGGCGCTGAACAGGCGCGGCAACACCTCCGGGTCGATACCGATGCCGGTGTCGCGCACGACGAATTCGAGGGCGTCATCGGGGCCACCCGGGCGGCGCCGCACGTCCACGGACACCTCGCCCTGCTCGGTGAACTTGATGGCATTGGCCACCAGGTTCGTGAGCACCTGGCGCAGACGCAGCGGGTCGCCGGTGAAGCGCTCCGGCAGGCCCGCGGCTTCACGGAAGCCCAGTTCGAGCTTCTTCTCATGCGCCCGGGGCGCCAGCAGCTCGAGGATGTCCTCCACGACGGCCCGCAGCACGAAGTCGACCCGGGCCACTTCCACCCCGCCTGCCTCGATGCGGGAGAAATCCAGGATGTCGTTGATGATCTCCAGGAGCGACTCGCCCGAGCGGTACACCGCCTGCACGAAGCGGCGCTGCTTGTCGGACAGCGTCGTGCCGAGCAGCAGCTCCGTCATGCCGAGAATCCCGTTCATGGGCGTGCGAATCTCGTGGCTCATGTTGGCCATGAACTGGCTCTTGGCCTGGCTGGCCGATTCGGCCGCGTCGCGGGCGGCCTGCAGTTCCATCTGGCGACGGCGTTCGTCCGTCACGTCGGACACCAGCCCGTAGACCCTGACTTCGCCATCGGGCATGCGGCGCGACCGGGTGCGGGTGCGCAGCCACCGCTCGCCCTTGACCGGGTGCATCGCCCGGTAGCTCACGTCAGTCGGTTCCAGTCGTTCCTCGGCGGCCATCCGCTGGCGCACCAGCACGCGGTCGTCCGGGTGCGTCGTCATGGCCTGCATGAAGTCGAGCCGGCGGTTGACGAGGCCTTCGCGCGTCGCACCCCATCCGTCGTTGCGCACGCTGGAGAGGAAGTGGAACTGGTCCCGCGCCGGGTTGGTGACGAACAGGACGTCATCCATCGATTCGGCGAACTCCCGGAACCGGCGATCGGACTCCTGCAGGTCGCGCTCGGCGGCGCGCTGTGCGGTGACGTCGCGCACGAGGGCAATCAGCCAGCGCGGGCTACCGTCCTTCCGACGCAACGCGACGTGCCGCATGTTGATGACGCGCCGCCCCGACCCGTCCGCCAGCTCGATGTCCGCCTCGACGGTGACCGGTTCGGCGAGCGCGCGCTGGATCGCTGCGGCGTCATGCCCGGCTGCGCCTTCGCCGAAGGCCGTGGCGAGCGTGCGCCCGAGGAGATCGTTCCCGGCCAGGCCGAGTTCGGTCTCGGCGTGCGGATTGAGGTGGACGATGCGCAGCGACGGGAGGTCGAACACGAGCAGTCCGACGGGCATCTGCTCCATCAACGCCGTCAGGAACTGCCGTTCGTTGGGAGTGCGGGCCGGGCGCTCCACCAGCATGCCGAGCGTCAGGCCGACCGTCTCGAGGGCGTCGAGGAAACCCGGGGTGCCAGCGGCCCAGGGCACCGCTTCGAGCCGGACCACCGCCTCGACCCGGTGCTGTCCGCAGACGGGCACCCACACCGTGTGGCCGTCGCCCGCGGCTTCCACGAGCGGACGCTGCGCCAGCGCCGCGACACCCAGCAGGGATTCGGGGGCGACCTGCATGGATTCGCCGGCCGGACCGATGAACGGCCCGCCGAGCGCTTCGTCGGCCGCGTCGAACCGACGGAACACGCCGCCGGCTGCGGCGGGCAATTGCCGCACCAGGATGGCCAGCGCGTCGTCCAGGGGATCACCCCCTGGCGCGAGCTGCCGCCCCAGCCGCGACAACTCGTGCAGCAGGGCAAGCCAATTGGCGGCGACACCCTCGGGCGGACGGGACAGCGGTTCGGGCATCGAGGGCTTCGGACGGGAGGAGCGGGCCGGGATCGGCCGGCGGAAACAGCGTCCCGCAGGACGCGCGTTCTTCGTACTGTATTCGGTGTGCGAGTCGAAAACTTGAGCGGCATTCCCCGGGCGTGCACTGAACCGCCCCGACTCCGCCCAAGAGAGGGCGTGGTCATCCTGCAACGCTTCCTTACAATGGTCTCGATGATCCGAGTCCTGCTGCCCCTAGCGGTCCTGCGCCGGCGTGTCCTGCACGCCGCGGGTGCCGTGGCAGGCGCGTGCATGCCGGGCCTCGCTGTTGCACAGGCGACGATCGCTCCCGGCAGCGCGGCCACGACGGCGGCCTCCGTCGTGGCGGGGCTTGCCCTGGTGGTGGCCTTGGCGCTTCTGGCAGCCGCCCTGCGCGCCCAGCGGCGCAACCGTGCCCAGGCGGCCGCCCTGCGGGCCACGCGGGCCGAGGTCCAGGCACTGGGCCGGCTGATGGACAGCTGGCAGTGGCGCACCGACACCGAGCATCGGCTCACCCTCTGGCGGGCGCCGACGACGGCACCGGATGCGCCGTTCAATCCGCCCCTCGGCACGCCCTTCCTGCAGTGCTTCGACACCCAGGACCCCGCCCTCCCCGCCGTGAAGGCGGCCCTCGAGCAGCACGCCGACATCCAGGAAGTCCGCATCGCCATGGGCGAGGGCAAAGTGCCTTTCCTGCTGCGCGCGCAGGCCCTCCAGGACGACGACGGACGATTCGCCGGTTACCTGGGCAGCGCCCGGCCCATCCGCGAGCGGGCCGTGGGCCTGCTCACCGACGTTCTCGCCGCCATGCCGACCCCGGCCTTCCGCTTGACCGCCCCGCAACGCGGCGAACCGGCCCGCCTGGTAGCGCACAACACGGCGGGCGCCGCCTGGCTGCCGGAGGGCGTGGGCCCGGCGCCGGCCTGGTCCGCGGTGCTCGAAGGTGCGCCGGCACCGGTCAAGCCGCTGATCGAAAAGGCGCTCGCCGAGCCGGCGCCGCTGGCGGCCGAAGGCGCCGAGGGTTGGGCCCTGCGCACCCATCGCCTCCCCTGCGCACCGGTTGGATCGGCCGACGACGAACTGCTGGTGATCCTGCACCGGCAGGCGCAGGCGGCCCCCGTGCCCTCTCCCGTCGGCACCAATGGGGCCGGGGACGACGCTGAATCGTTCAGCTACACCGTGTCGCACGACCTGCGAGCCCCCATCCGCGTGGTGGAGGGCTTCACCAAGATCGTCAAGGAAGACTACGGTCACGCCCTGGACCGCGTCTGCAACGACCACCTCGACCGCGTTCTGGCCGCGGCGGCCCGAATGAACAGCATGATCGACGCCTTGCTCGCGCTGTCGCAGCTGTCGTCGCGTCCGCTGTCGCGCCAGCCGGTCAACCTGTCGCTGCTGGCGGGCTACATCATCGACGACCTGCGCCGGCAGTCGCCGGAGCGCCATGTCACCGTGCACATCGAGCCCGACCTCGTCGTCAACGGCGATGCCACGCTGATGCGGGTGGTCCTGGAGAACCTGCTGGGCAACGCCTGGAAGTACACGGGAAAGAGCAGCGCGCCGGAGATCTGGATGGAGCGCAGCGAGCACGAAGGCCGGCCCGCCATCACGGTGCGCGACAACGGCGCCGGCTTCGACATGCGCTTCGCGGACCGGTTGTTCGGCGTGTTCCAGCGGCTGCACAGCGCCAACGACTTCCAGGGCACCGGCATCGGCCTCGCCTCGGTTCGACGCATCGTCCGCCGCCACGGCGGTGACATCTGGGCCGAGGCCGCCGTGGACCGCGGGGCGCGCTTCCAGTTCTGGGTCTGAGGCGCCCGGCCGGCGTGCGCCCCGACCCGGTCAGCGGCTGAGCAGTTCGACCGCGTCGAGCAGGCGCTCGGCCTCGGTGTGCAGCGTCCGGCCTTCTGCCAGCGCCAGGCGTTGCAGCCGCTCGAGGGCGACGCCGCGCGACAGCGAATAGCGGTGCATCAGCACGCCGACGGCCATCGGCACCACCTGAGTCAGCACCTCGCCCGCCGGCTCGAGCCGAGGCGGGGCTGCCACCGGCGGCACGGCCGGTGCGCCACGCCGTGCGATGTCGGCGAAGGCGGCATCCACGGCAGGGACGATCTGGCCGACATCGAGCGGTTTCACCAGGTAGTTCACCGCCCCCAGCGACTTCACCTGCCGCACGGTGGCCTCGTCGGTGAAGGCCGACAGGAACATGAACGGCATCTGGCAGTAGTCGCGCAAGTAGGCGGCCACGTCGAAGCCGCTCTTGCCTTCCATGCGGATGTCGAGGAGCGCGAGGTCGGGACGGTGCTCGCGGGCGAGCAGGATGGCATCGTCGCCGTTGTCGGCGTCGATGATTTCGTAGCCGGCCTGTGCCAGGCCGTGGGTGAGGGTCGCCAGCACCAGACGGTCGTCATCGACGACGAGGATTTTTCCTTTGGGGCTCACGGCAGCGCTCATGGCAAGGCTCTCGGCCAGGAAAGGGTGGATGGCAACGTCGTCATTGTGTCCGAACGGCTTGCGCCCAGGCGTCTAAAGTGTGAGCGACTGGTACGGGTGGCGCCGGCGACTGCTCAAACCGGCGCAAGCCTCATCACGCCCGGGGGGAGGAGCGCGACCGTCGCGACCACCCGATTGTCCCGCGGCTCGATGCGCCAGCTGGCGCTGCGTCGCGGCAATAGTGCACGGATCAGCCCCAGTCCCGACACCCCGCCGGGGTAGCGCGACAGGCTGAAGCCCTCCGGCAGCGTGCCGCGGTTGGCCACCTCGATCTCGACCCCGGCGTCCTGGCAGGACAACCGGCACTGCACCGGCAAGGGGGTACCCCCGTCGTCCTCGGGCGTGCTGTGCTTGATGGCGTTGGTGAGGAGCTCGTTCAGGCACAGTGCGATCGGAATCGACTCGGCCTCGGGAAGCCCCCACACGTCCGGCTCGGCGCCGTCGACGGTCAGCTCGATGACACGGCCGAAGGTGCGCTGCACCGACCCCGTGATGGCCTCGAGCACGCTGCGCAAACGCAGTGGACCGGCCATCCCGACCTGCAGACCGTACACCTGGGCGATCGCCTGCACCTGGCCCACCACCTCGGACATCGCATCGGCCATCTCCGGCTTGCGGGCCCCGATCTGCTGCAGCAGCCCGGCCACGCCCTGCAGGTTGTTCTTGATGCGGTGATGCACTTCCTTGACGAGCATCTCGCGCTGCGCGATGGCCGCCTCGAGGCGCGCCTCCTGGGCGGCCCGCTGCTCGGTGACGTCGGTCGCGACCAGCAGCAGCTGGTCCGGCGTCTCGCCGGGCGTGGCCAGCGGCAGGTAGCGGGCATCCCACAGCCGCACCTCGCCCATCGTGGTCACCCGGTACTCGCGCTGAGTGACGTGCATTGACACCAGCGCCTCGCGCATGTCGGCCTCACGGACCGATGCCACCTCGGGCGGGAAGATCTCGCCGGGGGTTCGCCCCACCATCTGGCCTGGAACCAGTTCCGCGCATCGGGCGGCCACCTCGTTGACTTCGAGGATGCGCAGGCTGCGGGCATCGAAGAGCGTGATGGCGAGCGGCGCCGTCTCGATGATGCGCTGCAGCGAGGACTGGGCTTGGGCCGTGCGCGCCTCCGCCTGACGACGGCGCTCGATGTCCAGCAGCGCATAGGTGAGCTGTCGGCCGCTCGACTCGCGGCCGGTCACCACGGCGTTGCCGACCACCCAGAACTCGCGCCCGTCCCGGGCCTTGAGCCGGCACTCGAAGGTCTCGGCCTGACCCTCCACCAGTTCGTGGAGGTACTGGTTGCGGCGGAACGGGTGATCGGGCTCCGCCGAGGCGACGGTGCTGATCGGCTGGTTGACGAAATCGGCGAGGTCGCCGCCGAACATGCGGCGCGCAGAGCGGTTCATCCACTCGATGCCGGTCGGGCCCACGGTGACGATGCCCACCAGCACGGAGTCGAGGATGGCGCGCGTGCGTTCGGCCTGCAAGGCCACGGCCTGCTGGGCGCGATGGCGGTCATCGACGTTGACATACGAGGCGATGAAGCCGCCGGACGGGTCGCCGTCGACGACCAGCCGCTGGCTCGCCTGCACCCAGACGAGCGTGCCGTCGCGCCGGCGCAGCGGGTGCTCGCCGCTCCAGCGGCCGTCGTCGGCAAGGGCCTGCTGCGACATGGCGCGCAGCCTGCGGAACTCATGGAGGTTGGCGAAGAGTTCTTCCAGCGGGGCGAGGCCGAGTTGGGCCGGCTCATGGCCGGTCAATCGGCTGAGGGCCTCGTTCGCCCTCAGGATGCGGTCACCGCGGACGAAGGCGATGCCCACCTCCGACACGCTGAACATCAGCTCGCGGTCGCGTGCCAGCGCCTCGAGTTCGATCTGCTGGGCCTTCAGGCGTGTGATGTCGTTGAGCGCCGCCACCAGCTCGGGTGCGGCATCGCTGCCGCCGACCCGGCGCACCGTCAGGCCGCACCATTGCCCGGGGCGGCCCGGCAGATCGACGGGCAGCTCGCACTCGAAGGCACCGCGCTCGGCCACCCCTCGCTCGATGTCGGCGACCAGCAGCGCGGCGCCTTCCTGGCGGGCAAAGAGGTTCTGCAAGCCGGTGCCGATGGCCTCGCCTGCACCGAGGCCGAGCAGCGACTCGAAGCGGCGGTTGCAGCGCACGAGCATGTTGCCGCGCAGGTAGGCGATGCCGACGGTGGCGCTTTCGAGGATCGTCGTCATCTCGCGCAGCAGCAGTTCGTTGCGCTGCTGGGAGGCGTGCTGGTCGGTGATGTCGAGCGTCACGACCGACAGCGTCTGCTTGCCCGACGCCAGCCGGGCCGGCTCCACGCGAGTCAGCAGCCAGCGCTGGCCGAGCTCGGCATGGCGGATGGCGTAGCGCACCTCGGCGCGCTCGGCGCTGCGCAGCGCCTGCTGCAGCCGCTCGTACTCCGGCAGCGACTCCGGCAGCACGACCTCGCGCCGGATGGACTGCAGTGCCGCCGAGGCGGGCCCTTCGCGCACCGCAGTGGTCGCGCCGAAGGTACTGCCATGCTGGACCCAGCCGCCGGCTTCATCGAACGTGGCGAGGCCCACACCCGCGGTGTCCATCAAGGCGCCGATCTGTACCTGGGCCAGGTCGCGTGCCTCCTCGGCACTGCGGTCTTCCACGACAGCCATGTAGCGGCGCTGACCATTGCCGCTTTCGTAACAGCGAAGCACGGCCTGCAACCGCGCCACGCTGCCGTCCGGCTGCGACACCCAGGCCACCGACTCGACGGCGCCCGCCCCCGGACGCAGCACCTCGGCGGGCCGACCGTCCTGCCAGGCCAGCAGGCGCTGCACTTCGGGACTGGCGTCCGACATCATCACCGGCACCCGGCCCGCCAGGGCCTCGAATGCCGGGTTGGTGCGCACGACCAGGCCCTCGCCATCGAACAGCACCATCGCGACGGGGCTCAGGTCGAACCAGTCATCCAGCTCCCGCAACGAGCGGTCGGCTCGTTCACGGGCGACATGCTCTGCGGTGCAGTCCTGGAGCACGCTGACATGGCGGTGTTCGCCGCCGGCATCGACCAGGGTGCGGCGCACGGCGCGGAACCAGCGCTCACGGCCCGCCCCGTCGATGATGCGCCGCTCGATGAGGCGTTCGCCCGGTTGACCCTCGTCTGTGCGCTGGCGCTGGGTGCGCAGCGCCCGGTTGGCCTCACGGTCCTCCGGCGGCTGCAGGTCGAGCGGGTCCAGGCCCACCAGGCGATCCGCCGGCAAGCGGGTGAACGCCACGAAGGCCGGATTGACATGGGTGATCCGGTGATCGCCTCCCTGCACCAGCATGGGAAGGGGCGAATTCCAGAAGAGCCCTGCCAGCTCGGCCGGCGGCCCGGCGTTCGCCTCGGGTTCACGCTGCGCGCCGACCGCTGCCAGTCGAAGGGCCCAGCGCTCGCCCTCGAAGGGCACGAACGCCAGGTCGAACGAGCGCCCGTCCGGCAGCACGACTTGCGCCGGCAGCTCGGGACGCGGCGCGCGCAGACGCGGCACGCCGCGCGCCAGCGTCTGCAGCACCGCCTCGACGACGACATCGCCGAGCAGGGGCTGCAGCTCGGTCAGCGGCATGCCGGGACGGCAGTGGAGCAGACCGAGGGCCGCGATGTTGGCGTGGTGCACACGTCCGCTGCGGTCGACGACGACGATCGCGTCGGACACCACATCGAGGAACAGGCGCAACGCCTTCGGATCGGCCATGGGTCAGTGCGGGCTGGGATACGGGCAGCGCCGCTCGACGCACCGGGGGTCGCAAGCGGGGCGGCCGGCTGAGCGGCGCCGGTCGGGGCGCCGCGGGCTCACTCGATCTGCGAGGCGTTGGTGAGCGCGGTGAGCACCGCGCGGTTGATCTCGCTCACGCTCAGCATCAGCGCCTCGGCCGACGAGCGGAAGTCGAACAGCGATTCGTTCTCGACCGCCTGCACGACGTTGAAGTACGGCTGGTACGGGCCGGTGTTGTCGACCAGCGCCTGGTACACGCGCTCGGGCACCGGAATGGTCTTGAGCAGTTCGGAGAACGGCTGCTTGAACATCCGGTCGAGCAGCGAAAACACACCGCAGATGAACATCTCGTTGCGCATCTCCTCGTCACCGGAGGAGCGAACCAGTTCTTCCATCAACAGACCGCGGCGGACGGCCGCGAACATCACCGGCTTCATGTTGACGTCCTTGCCCGCCGTGGACAACAGCAGGGCCAGCCAGCGCTTGAGCCGTTGGTAGCCGAGCATCATGATGGCGTGGCGGAACGAACTGATCTCGACGCGCAGGCCGAAGGCCGGGGAGTTGATGTACCGCATCAGCTTGAACGCGAGTGACGGATCGCGCTTGAGCGAGGCCTCGAGCCGCTCGATCGGCTCCTGGGCGTCCACGCGCTGGATCAGCTCGACGATGACCTGCATGTCGGTCGTGGGCGGCTTGCCCTTGGCCTGGGACTCCGAGATGGCGTCATCGATCGGCCAGCCCAGCACCGCGGCGGCACCCCGGTTGAAGCTGCCTTCCATCTCGACCAGCGTACGCACGCCCGCCTGGACATAGCGGATGGAGCGCTCGACGTTGGCGGGCACCGCACCCGGGGCTTCATTGATGCGCCGGTCCTCGGCGAGGTCGACGATCGAGTAGGAGAAGCAGTGAAGCACTTCACGCGGAACCTCCTTCACCGGGCGGCCCTTGATGAGCAAAGTGGTACCGGCCTTGTGGAGGCTCTGCAGCGATTCGATGTTGGCCGGGTCCGAGGCCATGAAGGACGGCACCTCGATCATGAGGTTGGGCGACGGCGAAGCTTTCATCAGCTCGACCAGCAGGCCCTCGTTCAGCACGTTGAGCGACACGCGGCCGCCATCGGCGGGCCACACGCTGCCCACCGCGTGCAGCAGCTGGGCGACGTCGGGTGTGGCTTCGGGGCGCAGCGGGAAGACGGTCAGCCGGGTGGCCGTCACCGCGCGGCTCTTGTCGATGAATGGCGAGTAGCCCAGGGCCACCTGGCCCAGGATGTTGTTGTCGTTCACGCTGGCGCTCCCGGAATCGAGGAAAAGTGGTTCACGAAGGTGGAAGGCGACTCAACTGACGTAATTGAAAAGCGAAATCTTCTGGACCATCGCGTAACTCTTGAGCGCTGCATCGTAGCCGGTTTGCTTGTTCTGGAACTCTGAAATTGCCTTCACCATGTCAAGTCCTTCCGCTCCTGCGCGCTCCGTTTGGCTGGCCAGGCGGGAGTCGTCGAGGCGCCCTGTCACGCTCTCGATCCGGTTGAGCGTTTCACCGACCCGGCTGCGGGCGGCGGACAGCTGACCCATCGAGGCGTCGAGCGCCGTGATGTTGCTGGAGTTGGACTGTGCAATCTGACCGGCCGTGCGCATCGGCGTGGCCAGTTCGCCAATGGCCCGGTCGAGCACGTCGAACACGCTCTGGTCGGGCTGGGACGGGCGAAGCTCGAAGTTGTCGCCGGAGGCCGGGCTGCCGGTGATGTTGACCGACAGGCCGTCGATCTGCACGGCCTGGCCCGGCTTGAACGGCGCGTTGGTCACGGCGGTCGGATTGCCGTCCTGGAGGATGGAGTAGCTGGTGACGCCCGCGGTGACGGTGAACTGGATGCTGTAGGTGGAGCCGGTGACGAGCTGCGGGTTGGTGACGCGGCCGCTGTCCACCCACGCGGTGCCGGTGCTGGTGGCAGCCACCGCCTCGAACACGCCATTGCCGCTGCGCGCTCGCATCCAGGCCTGTTCGCCGTCGATGGTCAGGGGCAGCGATTCGCCGGACAGGGACTCGACGTCTCCGTTGGCACCGCGGTACTGCACGCCGCCGGCCGCATCGATGAAGGGTGGCGCGTCGCCGGCCTGGCCGGCGAAGAGGTAGGTGCCCGCGCCATCCGTGCGGTTCGACACGGCGAGCAGCTGCTTGCGCAGGCCGGCCAGTTCCTCGGACAGGCCGCGCCGCTCCGCATCGCTGTAGCTGGCGTTGCCTGCCTTGACGAGCGCATCGCGCGCCTGCTGCAGGATGTCGTTGGCATCGCCCAGGGCGCCTTCGGTCAGCGCCATGGCATTCTGGCTGGCGTCCACGGCGCGCTGGTTGGCGTCCACCCTCATCTCGGCGGCGAGCGCCCGTTCGGCCCGCGCCGCCGCGGCGGGATCATCGCTCGCACGGTTCACCCGCTTGGTTGTCGACAGCTGCTCCTGCACCGAGGACAGGTCGGCCTGTCGGCGGCTCAGCTGGTCGATGGAGAGGTCGTAGGCGTTGGCGGTACTGATGCGCATGGGGTCACCCGGGGGAAATCAGGAAGCTTCAGCGGCCGGCGGCCTGAAGCAAGGTGTCGAACAGCGTCTGGGCCACTTGAAGCACCTTGGCTGAGGCCTGGTAGGACTGCTGGAACTGGATCAGGCGCGCCGCCTCCTCGTCCAGGTTCACCCCGGCCTTGTTCACGCGGGCGGACTCGGCCGCCGCAGCGAACGAGCCGGAGATGGTCGACGACGAGTTGGCGCTCTGCACCCGCACGCCGATGTTGGAGATGGCGCTGGCATAGGCATCGGTGATCGTGCGACCGGGCACGAGCGTGCCGCCCAGGGTCTGCGCGCCGACGAAGGCCACCTTGTCGAGGTTGGCCAGCACGAGCGCGTTGCCGTTGTTGGCGCCCGTCGAGTCCGTCGGCTTGATGCTCAGGGTGTCGCCGTTGCGGGGCACGCCGTTGAGCTGCAGGGCGAAGCCGTTCAGGTTGATCGATGAACCGGCCGTCCAAGCGCCGGTGCCCGAACTCGTGACGGTGCCGCCTGCATCAACCAGCTGCCAGTTGTAGTTGCCGGTGTCGGAGCTGAAGCTGATGTTGGCGGTGAGCGTTCGGTCGAGGCTGCTGTCGACCATGCCGAGCGACGCGACGGTGGCCGTGCCGGTGTTGCCGGCACCGAAGCTGGCCGTCACGGGCGATGCCGCCGCGATGCCCTTGGGGTCGGTCAGCACCGTTCGCATGTCCTGGGCTGCACCGGTGACGGTCTGCAGCAGGAACCGGTCACCCGCTGCGGCGGTGCCGGCGTTCAGGCGGATCTGCAGGCCTTCGACGTCCACGCCGGCGGCCAGGTCGGCCGCGGAGAACGGGCTGCCGTCCACCGTGCGGCCATCGGACAGGCGCACGAGGGCATAGTCGCTGCCGTCGTAGCGCATCTCGTAGTCGCTCGCCTGCACGTGCGTGAAGTCGCTCACCGTCACGCCGATGCTCGCCGTGCCGGCGTTGCTGTCGGCCGGCAGCGTGCGCGGCGCGCCGACCGAGAACACGGGCGAGCCGAACGCGGAGGGCGTGCCCAGGTCCAGGCCCATCGCCTGCTGCTGGTTGATCGCGCCGCTGATGGACACGGCCATCTGGCCCAGCAAGTTGCGCGCGGCGGTGAGGTCCTCGTTCTGGAACTTCATCAGCCCCGCAATGGACCCGCCCGCGATGGCCGAGGCGGGGATCAGTCGATCGACGCCGCCTTCCTGCATGGCCAGCTGCAGCTTGGATGAATCGTACGGGTCGGGCGTGGCCTTCAGCGGGCTGACGTTGGCGCCCAGCACGAGCGACTGGCCGCCCCCGACGAAGAGGCCCACCGATCCGTCGCCGGCTTCGATGGTGGTGACGTTGATCTGCTGGCTGATCTCCGCGATCAGCCGGTCGCGCTGGTCCAGCATGTCGTTGGGGGAGTGCCCGGTGCCGTTCTGCGCGGAGATCTGCTTGTTCAGCGCGGCGACCTGCTGGGCCAGCGAGTTGACGGTGGCCACCGCCGTCTTCATGTCCTGGGCCACACCGCCCTGGATGGCGTTGAGCTGTTCGCCGGCCGCGAGAAAGCGCGCGGACAACTCCTGCGCACGGGTCAGCACGACCTGGCGGGCCGATGCGTCACGCGGGTTGTTCGCCACGTCGACGAAGCTGTTGAGCAATTGGCCGGCGGCATGCCCCAGGCCCTTCTCGCCCAGCGTGAACACGTTCTCGAGCTGCTTGAGCTGCCCGGCCCGGGTGGTGTCGAAGGCGGCGGTCGAGGCAGCGGCCGCGGCCTGGGTGGTGAGGAATCGATCGTACGACCGGGTGATGGTCTGGATGTTCACCCCGCGCCCGAAGAAGCCGGCCCCGGTGAACTGGCCGCCGGCCGTCTCGAGCTGCAACTCCTGGCGGGAGTAGCCCTTGGTGTTGGCATTGGCAATGTTGTTGCCGATGGTCTGCAGGTTCGCCATGTTGGCGAACATCGCGCGTGTTCCGAGCCCCAGCAAGGACGACATGTCGGCTCCCGTTTACGCGGTGGCACGCTGCAGGCGCAGCGTGGTGTTGATCATCCGCGTCAGCTTGTCGGCGTACTGCGGGTCGGTGGCGTAGCCGGCGCGCTGCAGGCCGCGGGCAAAGCCCTGCGCGCTGTCGGCGTTCTCGACCACCTGGGCATAGCGGGGGTTGTTCTTCATCATGCGGGCGTAGTCCTTGAACGACTCCTCGTAGCTGGCATAGGCCCGGAACTTGGCTGTCACCTTGCGAGCCTGGCCGCCGATCACCTCGGTCGTGGTGATCTCCGTGACCGCGCCCTTCCAGCCGGGACCGGCCTTGATGCCGAACACGTTGTGCGAACTGCTGCCGTCGCCGTTGCGGATCTCGCGCCGTCCCCAGCCCGATTCGTGCGCCGCCTGGGCCATCATGAAGGTGGCCGGGATTCCGGAGCTGGCCTCGGCGGCCTTGGCAGCGTCCTCATGGCGCTTGAGGAACTCGACCTGGCGCTCCCGGCCCTGCAGGGAGATGGGGCGCTCTGCGGCAGCCGGTGCGGCTGCGGCTGGGGTGGAGGACGGTGCCGCTTCGCGGGAGAACATGCGGCCGATGAACGAGCGCGGGGCCGGGTCGGGCTTGGCCGGATTCGCCGCGGCTTCGCTCGCGATGTTGGCCACCGGGTCACCGAGCTGGCGCTGCAGCTGGCGTTCGATCAGTTCGGCCAGGCCACCCGGGCGCCCGGTCATCTCCTTGGCGTACTGCTGGTCGAGCATCTCGGTGCCCATCTTCGTGCCGGCGTTGTCGAACATGCCGGGGGACATCGTCTCGTTCGCGTCCCGCATGCCCTTGAGCAGCTGCTGCATGAAGATCGACTCGAACTGCTTCGAGGCTTCCTTGATGGCGGCCCGCGGGTCGGCCGAGGCGCTGTTGCGCAGGCGCGAGATGCTGCCGATGTCGCCCGCGAGGGCGTTCGTCGTGTTGCCGGACGGAGAGATGGCCATGTCAGATCACCTCGATTTCAGCGTTCAGGGCACCGGCGCTCTTCATGGCTTGAAGGATGGCCAGCAGGTCCTGGGGCGTGGCGCCCAGCGCGCTCAGCGCCTTGACCACATCGGCGAGCTTGGTGCTGGCCGGCATCTGGATCAGTGCGCCGGGCTCCTGGCGAATGGTGATGTCGGCCTTCTCGCGCACGACCGTCTGGCCGCCCGACAGCGCGCCTGGCTGGCTGATGACCGGGGTCGAGTTGATCGTGACGGACAGGTTGCCGTGCGCCACGGCACAGGCGCTCAGCGACACGGCCTGGTTCATCACCACGGAGCCGGTGCGCGCGTTGATCACCACCTTGGCCGCCGGCGCGGCGAGTTCGATGGGCAGGTTCTCGACGTCAGCCAGGAAACCGATGCGGTCATCGGGTGCGGCGGGCATGCGAACGCGCACCGTGCGGCCACTGAGCGGCTGGGCGATGCCCTGCCCCATCTTGCGGTTGATGGCGCGGGCCACCTCGCGGGCGGTGTTGTAGTCGTTGGCGCTCAGGTCGAGCTGGAGGAATTCGCCGTCGTGCAGCGGCGTGGCCACGGCCCGTTCGACGGTGGCGCCTTCCGGGATGCGGCCTGCAGAGAGGTGGTTGATCTGGACCTTGGAGCCGCCGGCGGCGGCGCCCGCGCCACCGACCATCATGTTGCCCTGCGCGAGGGCGTAGATCTGGCCATCGGCACCCTTGAGCGGCGTGGCGATCAGCGTGCCACCGCGCAGCGACTTGGCATTGCCCATGGACGAGACGTTGACGTCGATGGTCTGGCCGGGCTGCGCGAAGGGCGGCAGCTGGGCGGTGACCATCACCGCAGCCACGTTCTTCACCTGCATGTTGGTGCCGGGCGGCACCGTCACGCCCATCTGCTGCAGCAGGGCCGTCAGGCTCTGGGCGGTGAAGGGCGTGGAGGTAGTCTGGTCACCGGTACCGTCAAGGCCCACGACGAGACCGTAGCCCACCAGCTGGTTGGCCCGCACGCCCTGCACGCTGGCGACTTCCTTGATGCGGGTCGCCTGCGCGTCGAAGGGCCACCACAGCGCGCCGCTGGCGATGATGGCAATGAGGCCGATGAGGCCCTGGACCAAGGTCTTGCGCAGATTGTCGGACGTCGTTTCCATGAGGTGCACCTTGGGGGCTGAACTCACCCCGTGCACCGATTCTGGAGAACTTTAGAACGGGAGAACGTTCAAAAAGAAGCGTCCGATCCAGCCAATTCCCTGCGCATCGGCCTGGGCGCCGCGCCCGCGGTGCTCCACCCGCACGTTGGCGATCTGGGCCGAGGCCACCGAATTGCCTGGCTGGATGGAACGGGGATCGACCTGGCCCGAGAACCTCAGCACGTCGACGTTCTGGTTCACGCCGATCTGCTTTTCACCGGCGATCAGCAGGTGGCCGTTGGGCAGCACCTCGGTCACCACCGCCGTGATGACACCCGAGAAGTCATTGCGGTTCTCGGTGCTGCCCTTGCCCTCGAAGCTGTTGGCCGAGCTGCCGGAGGCGCTGGCCCGCGTCAGCGACGTCGGCTTGAGGAACGGCAGGGCGGCAACGCCCGCCTCGACCGAACCGCTCTTGTCGATGGAGCTCGTGCTGCGTTGGCTCGCACTCACCTTCTCGACGATCTGGATGTTCAGCGTGTCGCCGACCAGGCGCGCGCGATGATCCTCGAACAGCGGGCGGTACTGGTTCGACTGGAAGATGGAGCCGTTGCTGGCCGGCTGCACCGGCACGGCCTGCGGCCGGGTGTCGGCGCCTTTGGCCACGGCCACCTCGGGCACGGGGTAAGGGGTGGCGCAGCCGGACAGGACGGCCAGGGCCGCGGCGGCGGCCAGAAGCGGGGTTTTCATCGTGGAAGCTACCGTGGAGCGGGTCGGATCAGAGCTGCGTGAGGCGCTGCAGCATCTGGTCGGAGGTCTGGATCGCCTTCGAGTTGAGCTCGTAGGCCCGCTGGGTCTGGATCATGCCGACCAGCTCTTCCACCACATTGACGTTGGAGGTCTCCACCGCGCCCTGCTGCAGCTGGCCGAAGCTCTCCTGGCCCGGGGTACCGGTGGTCGGGGCGCCGGAGGCGGCCGTCTCGGTGTAGAGGTTCTGGCCCTTGGGCTCGAGGCCGGCCGGATTGATGAAGTTCGTCAGTTGCAGCTGGCCCACCTGCTGAGGCGCCGCCTGCCCTGGCACCACCACGCTCACCACGCCGTCCTGGCCGACGGCGATGCTGGTCGCGTTGGCCGGGATGGTGATGCCGGGCTGCACGGGAAAGCCGTTGTTGGTGACCATCTGGCCCTGGGCGTTCACCTGGAAGGAGCCGTCCCGGGTGTAGCCGGTGGTGCCGTCGGGCATCTGGATCTCGAAGAAGCCGTTGCCGCGGATGGCGATGTCGAGCGAGCGTTCGGTGGTCTGCAGGTTGCCCTGCGAGAAGCTGCGTGAGGTGGCCACCGCGCGAGTGCCCAGGCCGACCTGCAGGCCGGTGGGCAGCGTGGTCTGCTCGGTGCTGTTCGCCCCGGTCTGGCGCAGGTTCTGGTACATCAGGTCCTCGAACACCGCATGCGACTTCTTGTAGCCGTTGGTCGCAGAGTTGGCGAGGTTGTGCGAGATGTGGTCCAGCTGGGTCTGCTGGGCCTCCATGCCGGTCTTGGCAATCCACAGGGAACGCATCATGGCGGGAACTCCTCGATCAACGCGGCGCGTTGGACAACAATTGGGATGCGGCGCGTTCGTCCGCCTCGGCGGTCTGCACCATCTTCATCTGGGCCTCGAACTGCCGGGCGGCGGCGATCATGGACACCATGGTCTCGACGGCACTCACGTTGGAGCCTTCGAGTGCCCCGTCCTGGACGCGGGCGTTCGGGTCGGCATCCAGGTCGCCATCGGCGCTGCGGAACAGGCCGTCCGTGCCGCGGTCCAGCTTGACTTCGGGCGTGACGAGCTTGAGCCGGCCCACGCCGGTGCTTCGGCCGGTGCGGTCCTTGGCGCTCACGGTGCCGTCGGCGCCGATGCTGATCTCGGTGTTGGGCGGCACCTGGATGGGGCCGCCGTCTCCGAGCACGGGCAGGCCGCTGCGGGTGACGAGCGTGCCGTCGGCGGTGACGTCGAGCGCCCCACCGCGGGTGTAGGCCTCGGTGCCGTCGAGCGCCTGCACCGACAGCCAGCTGTT
Source organism: Rhizobacter sp. LjRoot28 (assembly GCF_964253025.1). Classification (NCBI taxonomy): domain Bacteria; kingdom Pseudomonadati; phylum Pseudomonadota; class Betaproteobacteria; order Burkholderiales; family Sphaerotilaceae; genus Rhizobacter; species Rhizobacter sp. LjRoot28. The sequence continues at coordinate 995,885 of NZ_CAXUQC020000001.1, read as the reverse complement.
GCCCTTGACCGCGACGTCGAGGTTGCGGCCGGTGCTGGTGATGGGGCCGGCCGTGTCGTCGTAGCCGGGCGTCGACTCCAGCGCATACACCCGGGTGCTTGCGCCGCTGCCCAGCACGGGTACCGCCCGGAAGGCCTGCAACTCGGCCCGGAAGCCGGGCGTGGACGCGTTCGCCAGGTTGTTGGCGAGCGTGTCCTGGCGCTGCATGCTGGCCTTCGCGCCGGACATCGACAGGTAGATCATGCGGTCCATGGACGGCTCCGGTCAGGGGGTCGGTGACGCGTTCGGCAGGCCGGCGGGATCAGCGCAGGTTGACCAGGGTCTGCAACACCTGGTCCTGCGTCTTGATGGTCTGCGAGTTGGCCTGGTAGTGGCGCTGGGCGGTGATCATGTTCACCAGCTCGGCCGTCAGGTCGACGTTCGACTCCTCCAGCGCGCCGGACTGCAGCACGCCGAGGTTGCCCTGGCCGGGCGTGCCGACGATGGGGTCACCCGACTCGAAGGTGCGCGACCAGTTGTTGCCGCCCAGCGGCTTGAGCCCCTGCGCGTTGCGGAAGGTGGCGAGTTCGACCTGGCCGGCCGGCTTCGACTGGCCGTTCGAGTAGGTGGCCATCACGATGCCGTTCTTCTCGATCGACAGGCCGGACAACTGGCCCGGTGCATAGCCGTCCTGGGCCATGTTCGTGACACCGAAGGTGGCGCCGTACTGCGTGGCGCCCGCCAGGTTCAGCTGGATGTTCGGGATGGCGAGTGTCTCGGCGCCCGAGGCGTTGATGGACGCCGGAATGTTGAGCGTGACGTTGCCGGCCGGCGCCGTGGGCGCGCCACCGTTGGGCGGGAAGCTCATGGTGGTCAACGGCTGCGGGTTGCCGCCGCCATCGACGTTCACAGGGGACCCGTTGGCGGTGACGTACACGTTCCAGGTGTCGGTGGACGCCTTCTGGAAGTAGTAGGTCAACGCGACGTCCTGGCCCTTGTCGTCGAACACCTGCACCGAGGTGGCGTTGTTGTAGGTCGCCGCGTCGTTGAAGTTGATCATCGGCGCGGTGGCTGGCAGGGTGGGACCCACGCGGGAATCGAGGTTCATCTCGATGTTCATTTCCGTCGTGGCGTTCGGGTTGATGCCGGCGGTCGGCAGCTGCAGCGGCACGGCCTGGCCCGGCTGAACGTTGCCCTGGCCGTCGGCCGGGTAGCCCAGCAGGCGCATGCCCGCGTTGGTCTGGATGAAGCCTTCCTTGTTGACCTGGAACTGCCCGTTGCGGGAGTACAGCGTCTGGCCGTCCGGGGCGCGCACCTCGAAGAAGCCCTGCCCGTTGATGGCCAGGTCGAGCGAGTTCGCCGTGGTGGTGATGTTGCCCTGCGTGAACTGCTGGGTCACCGCCGCGAGGTTGACGCCGATGCCGATGTTGCTTCCGCCGCCACCCGTCATGGCCGTCGCGTACATGTCGGAGAACTCGGCGCGCGAGGACTTGGCACCATAGGTGTTGGCGTTCGCGACGTTGTTGCCGATGACGTCGAGGTTCTTGCTCGACGCGTTCAGACCGGAGAGACCTTGCTGGAAGCTCATGGGATGTTCCTGGCTGGTGACGCGAAGCGCCGGGGAAAGCGGGTGAAAATCGGGTGACGATCAGGTGAAGGAGCGAACGGCGCCGTAGGCCACTTGTCCGCTGTTCTTCAGCTCGAGGGTCAGCTGGTTGCCGACGGTGCTGATGGCGCGCACGGTGTCGCGCACGAGGGCCGTGGGGGTGAGTGCGGCGCCATCGGCGGTGGCCGTCACGCGAAAGGAGGTGGCCCCGGCGGTGCTGGCGGGCTTCCAGTCGAAGTCGCCGATGCCGGCCGGCCGAGCACCGAGCTGGAAGGTCTCGATGACGGTGCCTGCGGCGTTGAGCACCTCGACCTGGACCTTGTCGGCCGCCGCGTTCAGTTCGAACGTGCCGCGACCGACGCCGTCCTTGACGGTGAGCGCGTTGCCCGGCACCACGACCTCGCGACCCACCAGTGCTGCACCCTGCAGCGCCTGCATCTGGGAGAACTGGCCGGACAGGCCCTGCACCGTGCCGTTGAGCTTCTCGATGCCGCTCACGGTGTTGATCTGGGCGATCTGGCTCGTCACCTGGGCGTTGTCCATCGGGCTGAGCGGATCCTGGTTCTGCATCTGCGCCACGAGCAGCTTGAGGAAGCGCTCGGCGCTGCCGGGATCGTTCGCCGCGGCGGTGGTGCTGGCGCCGTTCAGGTCGGCGAGCGTGGAAGAGTTGATGGAACCGACGGCGGCCATGGTGTGTCCTCGGGGTCAGGCGATCAGGGCGTCAGCCCTGGCCCATCTGCAGGGTCTTGAGCAACAGGCTCTTGGCCGTGTTCATGACTTCGATGTTGTTCTGGTACGAGCGCGAGGCGGAGATCATGTTGACCATCTCCTCCACCGGGTTCACGTTGCTGTAGGTGACGTAGCCCTCGGCGTCGGCCTGCGGGTGCTTGGGGTCGTGCACGCGGCGGCCGGGCGTCTGGTCTTCGGTGATGTTGCTCACCTTGACGCCCGTGCTCATGGCGTCGCCCATCTGGCCCATCAGTTCGGCCTGGAAGGTGACCTGGCGCGCCTTGTAGGCCGAGCCGTCGGGGCCGGCGACCGTGTCGGCGTTGGCGAGGTTGGAGGCGACGACGTTGAGGCGCTGCGACTGCGCGCTGATCGCGCTGCCGGTGACGTTGAAGACCTGGAACATGCTCATGGTCATTGACCCTTGATGGCGTCGGTCATGGTGCGCACGTTGCCGTTGATGAACCGCAGCGTGGCTTCATAGCGGACCGAGTTGTCGGCGAAATTGGCGCGCTCACGGTCCATGTCGACGGTGTTGCGGTCGAGGTTGGGTTGGCTGGCCACCGCGTACTCGAGGTTGGCCTCAGCGCGCGCCGTGCCGGCCGTGGTGGCGATGTGCCCCGGGCGAGTGGCGTTGAGGCCGGCCGAAGCCTGCTGGCCGGTGGCTTCGCGCAGCGCCTGGGCGAAGTTCATGTCGCGTGCCACGTAGCCTGGGGTGTCGGCGTTGGCGATGTTGCTGGCGATCAGGCGCTGGCGCTCCGAGCGCAGGCTGAGGGCCTGGCCGTGGAAGTCGAGCGTGGCAGTGAGTCGGTTCAGCATGGGGCTTCCCTGGCGGACACCCGGATCGGGCGATGGAATGGATTGTGGGCAGCGGCGGCGAAAACATAAGCGCGAATAGCAGCCCCTTTCCTGCCCTATTCGAAAGCCGCCCTCCCCTGCCGGCCCGTACAGTGCTCGGGTGAACTTCACCCTGTCATCCCTGCGCCTTCGGCTGGTCATCGCCCTCCGCTCCCTCGTCCGCGGCATCGGGCGGAGCCTGCGCGCGCTCGGCCTCGCGATCGGGTTCTCAGGCGTCCAGGCCGTCGTTGTCATGGCGCCGGCTCATGCGCAGTCGCCGGCCCTGGCCGATGCCCTGAGGGAAGAGGTTCTCGAGCTGGTGCGCACCCGCGTGGTGGGCCCGTCCACGCCGCGCGTGGAGGTCACCCTCGGCCAGCTCGACCCGCGGCTGCGCCTGGCGCCCTGCGAACGCGTGGAGCCCTACATACCGCAAGGCATCCGCCTGTGGGGCCGCGCCCGGGTAGGCTTGCGTTGCACCCAGGGCGCCACTCACTGGAACGTCTACCTGCCCGTGACCGTCGATGTCTTCGGGCCCGGCCTCGTGGCGGCCCGCCCGCTGCCCGCCGGCCATGTCATCGCTCAAGCCGACCTGCGGCCCGCCGAAATCAACCTGGGCGAGCACCGCAGCCCGGCCATCGGCGAGGCCGCCGTGGCGGTGGGCCGCACGCTGGCGCAGGCGCTGCCTGCGGGCGAGAGCCTGCGGCAGGCGGCCCTCAAGAGCCGGCAGTGGTTTGCGCCCGGCGACACCGTCAAGGTGCGCGCGCTGGGCGACGGCTTCGCCATCACCGGCAGCGGCCAGGCGCTCGCCGCCGGGATGGAAGGCCAGACCGTGCGAATCCGCACGGACAGCGGCAAAGTCGTCACCGGCCAACCGGTCGATGAGGGCGTGGTGGAGATCACATTGTGAAAACGAAACCGATCGCAACCGCAGCCGCAAATACCTCTAAAGTTGCCTTGGGACGGGTCGAAATACCGTTCATGTTGAAAGGACGGGGGCTTTGACACCCCTCCCAAGGAGCAAACCATGAAGATTGGCAACCCCACGGACAAAACTGTCGGCGCTCCGGCGCCGGTCGCCCCTGGTCGCACTGCAACCCCCGCCGGCGCCAAGCCGCAGACGGTCGCCGCGCCCGAAACCCCTGTCGAAGCGAGCAGCCAGGTCGCCCTGTCGTCCGCCGCGACACAACTGCTCTCGAGCACCGACGCCGTCTCCGGCGACTTCGATGCCGAGAAGGTGGCCCGCATTTCGCAAGCCATCGCTGAAGGCAAGTTCCAAGTGAACGCAGGTGCCATCGCCGACAAGCTGTTGGCCAACGCCCGCGAACTCCTCGGCAAGCCCCAGCACTGAACCGGGCGCTTGCGCGCCCTTGCCCCTCCAACGCTGTACCAGAGCCCGACATGCCGAACCCGGTGAATCGACCCGACCTCCTCCCGCCCCTCGGTGCGGGCCAGGAACTCGAGACCACGCTCGCGGCGGTCGAAACCCAGTTGAGTTCGCTGGGCGATTCCTTGCGTGCCAACGACATGGGGGCCGTCGATCACCACGCGTCCGAACTGCACCGCGCCCTGGCGCGTGCCGTCGACCACTTCACCCATGCGGCCCGATCCGGGCAGGTGCCCCCCGCCTTGCGCGACCGCCTCATGCGGGCGAGCGGACTCGTGGCGTCGCAGCGAGAGTCGCTGGCGCGTGCCACGGCCGCGCTCGACCGCGCCATCGACGTGCTCATGCCGCGCGCCTCACCGGCCGCGGTCTATGGCGCCAGTGGGCAAGCCGACCGTGCCGGCCGAGGCACCAACCTCCAGGCCTGAACACGTCTGGGCGGTCACCGCCCTGCCGCCTCCCTGCAACGCCCCTCGCCGAGGGGCGTTTGCCGTTGGCTTGGTGGAACCGGCTTCGCGCCCGTGACGCCGTCGACGCCCCCAGACACCGTGCGAAGCGGCAGCGCCATTCGCCTCGCGGGGATCGCGCCACCGCCCACCACGGCGACGCGATCATGAGACGGCGCGCGCTGCGCGGTGCTACGCTGCGCGCCGCGACGGGCTGAAGCCGCGGTGCAACCGCGCCGACTGCCTGCCCACCGTCATCACGCACACACATCGGAGCGCGCCATGGGTCCATTGCCTCCCCGAAGAACAGCCCGGGTCGGCGAGGAAGAACTCGAGTACGTCGTCGCTGGCCAGGCCCCCGCCCGGGTGGTCCTGATCGGCGGCGCCGGAGCACCCATCGAAGGCTGGCACAAGGTCTTCGACGCCATGACGGCGGTTGCCACCGTCCTGGCCTACAACCGCCCGGGGCTCGGTCGCAGCAGCGCGCCAGCCGCCGCGCAGGACGGGCTGCATCTGGTCGGTTCGCTCCGCGGCCTGCTTCAGGCCGCCGGCATGGCGCCGCCATGGGTGCTGGTGGCGCATTCGTTCGGCGGCCTGATCGCGAACCTGATGGCACGGCACCACCCCGACGAAGTGGCCGCCGTCGTGATGGTGGAGGCCACCGCTCCGGACGATCCTTCCGCAATGGCCCGCCACGAGAACGGACTGCAGCGGGGCCTGAAGGCGCTGCTCGACCGGGTGTCGCCCCAGCATCCACACGCAGAGGTGCGACACGTCGCCACCACCGTGGAGCAACTGCGGGCGGCACCCGACTTCCCTCCGCGGCCCCTCACCGTCATCACCGGCCAGTCCCCCGCACTGGCATGGGCCACGCCGGTCGAGGCGCGGCGCCTGCGTGCCTTGCACCAGCAGCGCCTGGCCACGCTGTCGCCGCTAGGCCGGCAGGTGCTGGCACATCGCAGCGGCCACTTTCCCCAGTTCAGCGAGCCGGCGTTGGTCGTCTCCGAAGTCCGTCGGGCCATCGACGCGGCTGCTGCCCGGCAGACCGGCTGAGCGCCAAGCAACCGGTGCGCGGCGCACCGGGTCTGCGGCGTCGCAGCTGCGCGGTGGACAGCCGACTGCACTCCATGGAAGATGGGACCCGTCCGGCGCAGGCGCGCCGGCCGAGGACCGGCATCGCGTGATCACCCGGGGTTCCATCGGGACGCGAGCCGCTCGATCGCATCAACCAGGGAGCTCGACATGGCTGAATCCACCGGCAGGCGCAAGGCCGCCCCGACCAAGACCCCGCGCAAGCGAAACCCCACCCGGGCGGACTCCGCCGAGCTGCTCGACCGCCTGCGCGCCTTCGTGCGCACGCGCAGCGCCCAGCTGCTGCAGGATCCGAACGTCACCAGCGTGGGCATCGGCTACAAGCTGGTCGACGGCGCCGCCACCCGGCAGCTGGCGCTGCAGTTCACGGTGGACCGCAAGGTGGCCCCGGAATCCATCGAGGCCCTGGGCAGCGCGCGCATTCCACCGGCCATCGACATCGGCGGCGTGCTGGTCCCGACGGACGTCATCGAGCGCACCTACGCCCCGGCCTACGTGCAGGTGGAACTCACCCCGAAAGACCCGCGCAAGCTGCGCGCCGCAGTGCTCCAGCCCGGGCTGAGCGTGGGCAACCTGCACACGACGGCGGGCACGCTCGGCGCCCTCGTGCGCGACTGCACCACGGGTCGCACCGTGATGCTGTCCAACTGGCACGTGCTGCACGGGCCCGACGCCGACATCGGCGTCGACGTCGTCCAGCCGGGCCAGCACGACGACAACCGGGTGCAGGCCAACAAGGTGGGCCGCCTGCTGCGCAGTCACCTCGGCGCCGCGGGTGACTGTGCCATCGCGAGCATCGCCAACCGCGAGATGGCCAACGAGGTCCTGGGCCTGGGCCTGCCCATCGTGGCGGTCGGAGACCCCGAACTGGGCGACAAGGTGATCAAGAGCGGTCGCACCACCGGGGTGACGCAGGGTGTGGTGGTCCGCATCGAGGTGAACACCCGCCTCGACTACGGCACGGGGTCGCCGTCGGTCATCGGCGGGTTCGAGATCGGAATCGACGAGACCGCCGCACCGGCCGACGGCGAGATCTCCCGAGGCGGTGACTCCGGCGCGGCGTGGCTGGCGATGGGCGCGCGGAACAAGCCCACCGGGGTGATGCTGGGCCTGCACTTCGCAGGCGACGCCGATGGCACCGACGCCGAATTCGCGCTCGCCTGCTACGCAACCTCGGTCATGACGGCCCTGGAAGTGGAGCCGCTGCCAGCCGGCTCGCGCCTCCAGCGGCTCGGCGACGGCCTGGCGGCGCGGCACGGCTTCGACAACGGATTCCTCGACTTCCCGATCGACCCGCCGACGTTCAGCCGCATCCATACCCGCGACCTCGCGACCCTGGAGGGCGAGGCCGAGCTGCGCTACTGCCACTTCTCGGTGTGGCTGAGCCGCTCGCGCAAGTACCCGCTGTGCGTGGCCTGGAACATCGACGGCAGCCAATTCAAGCGGCTCAAGCGAACCAGCTTTCGCACCGATCGCCGTGGCGACCTGGAAGCCTACCAGTTGACCGATGCGCTGTACCGGCACAACCCGCTGGACAAGGGTCACATCGCCCGGCGAGCGGACCTGTGCTGGGGTCCGCCCGACGACGCCCGCCAGGCCAACCACGACAGCTTTTACTACACCAACATCGTGCCCCAGCACCAGGCGTTCAACCAGAGCGGCAACACCGACGACGACCCGGAGGGCGGCGTCTGGGGCCGGCTGGAAAACACCGTGTTCGACTCCGAGGCACCGCACCGGCTGCGGGTGTCCGTACTGGGCGGCCCGGTGGCCGGACGCGATGACCCCCGCTTCGCGCAAGGCGGCGAGGAATGCCTGATTCCGGTCGAGTTCTGGAAGGTGGTGTGCTACCGCGACGACCGCGATGGCCGCGAGAAGGCCTATGGTTTCCTGCTGACGCAGCGCCACCTGGTCGAGCCGTTGGCCATCCCGGAAAGTCTGGCGCTGGATGCCTGGCTGTGGGCGCGCATCGGGCTGCGTGACCTGGAGGCCCGCACCGGCATCACCTTCCCCGCCGCGCTGCACGAACGCGAAAGTCCCTTCGCGATGCCGCAGGCGGTGGGGGATGTGCCGCCGATCAAGCTGCTGGCGGCGGCGGAGGAGTACTTCGCCTGATGACGAACGCCTCACGCGCGAGGCGCGCTGCGTGAAGGCCGGGCACGTGGGCGGCAGAGAGACAGACGGGCTCGCGCCCCCGGCCCCTAGACCTTCATCATCCGCTGGCGCTTCTGGGTCTGGTCGATGTAGCGCTGCAGGGCGCGCAGCACCTCGCCGCTCGGATTCACCATCTCGCAGCCCAGGCGCACGCCGCGCGATTCGGGATGAATGGACGTGACGTGCTGCAGGCGCAGCGCGGCAATGATCCGGGTGTCCATGTCGAGGTCGAGCTGGACGTTGTTGATGGTGATGCCCGGTTGAAGGGGCGGCACGTCGTCGGGAAGGAAGAGCGCACAGCCGCCGATGCTGATGTCGAGCACGCGCAGGGACACGGCCATGTCGGGCAGCATCGGATGGCGCAGCCGCGCCGTCGGTGTGGAGCGCAGCAGCGGCCGCACCCGGAATCCGTTGCGGCGCTGGAAGCGGAACACCTCTCGCGGCAGGGCGCAGTTGATGACGGTGTCGCGCCCGCCATGCACGATCACGAGCCCGGTCGCGTCGAACTGCAGCTTGACGCTGTCGAGGTAGGCCACGGCGACCGCATCCTCGGACTCCACCAGAGCCTGCAACGGCCCGTCGTCCGCATCGCCCGCGAAGCTGATGGTGCCCCGGGCCGGATCGATCGCCCAGAGCGTCGTGGTGTACATGTCGCCGCGACTGCCGGCGAGGTTCAGGCGCACCTGGCCGTCGGCCAGTTGCTTGAGCAGCGCCAGCACTTCGGCCGGCGCGCTGATGCGGAAGTCATCGACCTCCGAAGGCTTCGCATCGGACGACTTCGGCTGCACGTCAAGGGGCTGATCCAAGAAACCTCCGCGAAGAATGGTTCGGCCTGGCGCCGCTCAATGAACCGACTTCGGGCGCCCGGCAAGCAGGCCGTCGAGGTCTTCCAGCCACGGCTCGGCCAACTGGCGGATCTCCGCGTCGTTGATGAGGATGCGCTGCATGATGCGCGACTTGAGCTGGGCCTCTTCGGAGCCCAGATTCTGCGCCGTCGCGGCATGCTTGAGCTGTGAAATAAGCACGGCGCAGGCGCCCTCGAGCTTGACCACCTGGTCCCAGTCGCCGCTGCGGGCTGCAGAGAGCATGTCCGCGCTGGCCCGTTCGATGGCTTCGTAATAGTTGAGCAGGGCGGAGTTCATGGAGGCTCCAGGGACAAAGGGTTGGGGGCGGATTTGGCGCAGCTTCTGATTCACGGTGCCACCTTGTCGACTTGCGGGCCGATCGACGCCCAGGCCGTGCGCAGCGGCTCGATGAGCGCCTGGCATTCCACCAGAAGCTTCTCGTCGTTGCGCAGGTTGGCTTGAGTCAGTCGCAGGATCACGTAGTCGTACAGGTCCCGCATATCGAGCGCCAGCTGGCCACCCGCCTTGATGTCGAGTCCGGCTTTCAGCCCTTCCTCGATGATGCGGACAGCACGGCCGATGGCCTTGCCCTTGGCCTCGACGTTGCCTTGCTTGAGAGCTCCGCGGGCCTGGGCCAGAGAATCCATGAAGCCCTGGAACAGCATCGAAACCAACTGGTGCGGCGAGCCGGTGACCACCCCGGTTTCCACACCCACTGTGCGGTAGGCGTTGGCGGGTGTACGGGGACGGCCGAAGGGGGTGGACATGGTGGCGTACATGGGTGCGTGTGGTTGCTGCGTCTGGAGAAGTTATCGACGGCCGTTCACGGAACTTGAATTCACAGCTGGGCGGTGATCCCGGCTCATTTCGACGGCTGAGGCAATGTCACGGGCGAAATCCTGCCTGGGAGCCCCACGGCAAGGACGAAGCCCGCACGAGACATGCGACCCATGTCCCACCGAAGGCGGGTTCACCATCCCATGAGGCATGAAGAGCGGCGCGCGATGCGGAAACTGAATCGCATCGGGGCGAAGGTGCGGGCGTCGGACGCCCCAGTCGCGGCGACGAAACGCCGCTCAGCGCGCGAACGACTGGATCTGAGCCTTGAGCTCCGTGCTCGAAACGCCCTCTGTCCGCGGCAGATAGACCACATCGCAGAGTGACTTCAGCTCATCGAAATGCCCGGCCCAGTCGCTGCCCATCACCATCGCGTCCGCTCGGAAGCGCAGGATGTCGACCTCCTTCTGCCCCCAGTCCGATTCGGGAATGGCCAGATCGACGTAGCGGCATGCCTGGACCAGGGCCAGGCGGTCAGCGAAGGACACCGCTGATCGCTTTCCCTTGATGGCATTGAATTCGTCAGTGGAGACCGCCACCACCAGGATGTCATAGCGCTCCTTAATGCGGCGGAACAGGTTCACGTGACCCATGTGGAACAGGTCGTAGGTGCCGTAGGTAATGGCGACCGTCGATGATTCCTTGACCAGCGTCTCGCGCGGTAACGCGCCCTGGCGCAGTTCCACGGCGGCAGGGCCGAGTGCGGCGGCCCTCATGCCGGCTCCTCCGCAGCGGCGCAGGCCTGGGCCAGTTCATCAGTCAGCAGAGAGAGCAGCCGATCCGCCGATCCACCGTGCTGGTGGTCGTGCAGCTCATCGCGGAGTGCCCGGCGGGCATTGCGCGCCGTCGCCGGCTCCGCAGGCCGACGGATGAGATCGACAAGCGCCTGAGCGGTCGTTGCGACAGGGCCTGGTGGAACGCTCAGCTTGGCATCAAAAAGCTTGCGCGACCGGGTCACATAGTCGTGATGGTCGGGACGAAACAACAGGACCGGCCGATCGAGCAGCAGGAAGTCGAACATGATCGACGAATAGTCGGTGATGAGAACCGAAGTCCGGGTCAGCAACGGATACACATCCGTCCGGGGTGCGACGAAGCACACGCTCGGGAGCGACTTGGCGATCTCCGGTACAGACGGTTGTTCGACCGGGTGCATGTTGACGATGAGGAGGTCGCCAGCGTCGGCGATGGCTTTCGCCACGCGTTCGATGCCAACCTGGAGGATCCACTGGGCACGGTTGGCATCCCGGAATGTGGGCGCGTAGAGGAAGATTCGCCCTCCCCTCGCTTGCACCTCCCCCGCGCGCTGCCAGGCCTCCTCGTCCACGTTGAGCAGATCATGTCCTGCAGGCTCGCGCGTGAGGACGTCGTTGCGGGCATAGCCGACCGGCGCATAGCCGTCAAAGGAGAACCAGCGGCGCCATTCCGGTTCATGACGGGCAGCCGTTCCGACAAAGCGAGCGAAGTGCCCGCACGTGCGAAGCACCCGCGCGATCCGGGGTGACATGTGCTTGAGCGGGGGCAAGTTCCGATAGCCGATCTCCTTGATGGAGACGCCGTGCCACATCTGGACCTGGCGTGCACCCGCCAGGAGCGCGGCTGCGTACGGATTGGCACCCAACAGGTGATCGCTGATCACCACCACCGCAGCAGCGAGCGCTGTGTGCAGATGATCCGGCGTCCACTCCGCATGGGTGTGAGGCAGGCAGCGCCCGCCCATCGACCGCACTTGCGCTTCCTGGTCCGCGTTGGACGGAAGAAACCAGAGCTCCGCACCAAGCGCATCGTCACTCTTGCAGGCGGCAAGCCACGCATACTTGATGTTGTCGCCGAAATAAGTACCGCCCACGAAGACGACGATTCGCTCTTTCGGGTGCAGACGAGACACCTCGGCAAGCTCGCGATTGCAGCGCTCCACGTGAAGCTCTTGTTCGAGCGCTGCCACGCGGCCCTGGAGCTTGTGAAGGTCGTGGTTGCGCAAGTGAAGGATGGTGTCGACCAGCGACTCGACCATTCCGCTCAAGTTCGTGTTGAAGCCCTCGATCTCAGCGAGGCGTTCCTCCACCGTGAGGCCGGCAGGGGCGGACACACTGGCGTCCTCACCCAGAGGGGCGGTACATCGGTGACTCACCGTCGACGCAACGACGCGCTCATCCAGTGAGGAAACTTGCGGTGACTGGGCCTTCATGGCAATCGCGCTCCTGGCAACTCGAGGGGCGATCCGGAACGGACCGCTCTCTCAAAGTCTAGGCCTTGGTGCGCTGCGCGATGTACCGAAGAACGGGGAGAAGGCGGGGCTGTTCGGCGGCCCGTCCTTGCACCGCTTTCAGCTGTTCCGGCTCAGCGCGGCCAGCTGCCCGCTCACATAGCTGCTCAGGCCGCTGAGCTTTGCCATGTTTGCGTCGAGCGACTGGTATTGCGCGCGGATGCGCTTCTCCGTCTGAGCCAGCCGAGTTTCCATGTCGGAGACGCGCTTGTTGTTGCGGTCGATGCTCGACTGGATTCCTGATGTCCGCGACTCCAGGGGGCCTTCCGTGCCAAGGATGCTGTCGGCCAATTTCGCAAACCGAAAGACGATGCCGGACGATGTCTCGTTGCTCAGATCGGAGCTGGACATCAGCTTGCGGAGCTCCGCCGGAGTGGCAAGCGCTGCATCCAGCTTCTTGCTTTCGAGCTTGATCGTCCCATCCTTCTGGACCTCCAGGCCGGCGTCGGACAGAGAACGCAGTGCGCTCGGCGCAGTGCTGGTTCCCCGCAGGATCTCGCGCAGCTGCGATTGCAGGCCGATCACCGTCCGATCCCCCTGCAGCTTCCCGGCGGTCTTGCTGTCGGCGTTGTACTTGGTTTGCGTGGCAATGAACTTGGACAGTTCGTTGTAGGCGTTCACGAACTCGGTCACCTTGGTCTTCATTGATTCGGTGTCCTGAGCAACCTGCAGATCAATCGGGCTTGCCGACTTCTTCAGCAGCTTGATGGTCATCCCATCGGCCACGTCCGTGAGCGTATTCGATGCCGATTCGATGTCGATGCCATTCAAGGTCGCCCGGGCGTTGGTGGCCGACTGGTTGAGCGACAGGCCAGACACGGTCCCGTCCTCGGGATCAAAGGCCAACTTCGCGAGGCCGAGTCCTCCGGCACCCGGCTCTTGTTCCTCGGCGCTGATGCGAAAGCCGTTCTCGGCACCCGTTTGGGTCGAGCGAATCGAGAGTCGCGCACCACTCGCGTCGTAGATCACGGTCGCCGTCACGCCGGCACCGGCCGCATTGATCTTGTCGCGCACTGCGGCAAGGCTGCTTTCACCGGGACCGATGTCAACCGTCACGGATGTCGTGCCGGCCTTCAGTCCGAAGGTGGCGGGATCGCCGGTCCAGCTTCCAAGCTCGATGGTCAACTTCCCCGCGCCCATGAGGTGATCCTTCGACGGGAACGCCGGGGAACTCGCAGTCTGTGCGTTCGCCAGGTCCTTCACGAGCAGGCTGTAGCTTCCAACCGGGGCACCTTCACCCGTGGTGACCGACGCGACGTTGGCATCGCTCGAGGTTGCTGTCGTTCCGGACCAGAGGGTTAGCGAATTGAGCGCGCGCGCTTTGTCCTGAAAGGTCGAGACATGGCTTTGCAACTGCCCGTAGGTCGACAACTGCGACTTCATCGTGGTCGCTGCGGTTTGCAACAGCGAGGCCGGCCGCCGTTCGACCGCCATGAGCGATGAAACGATGGATTCCACGTCCAGACCACTGCCCAGACCTGTCGACGAAATTGCCATGGCGACCTCCGGTTGCTCGATAGAAACAGAAACGGATCATTAGGGGGGTTCCCCAGATGATCCGTTTTCGACGGCTCTTTTCAGAACTTGAGCCGCTGATACACCTTGTTGCAACCGACGACCGCCATCGGCCCCGACCCCGGAGACAGGATCGGCGGATGATTCAGGGCCCTCGGCGCCCCATCAGCTCGCGGAAGATCAGCCGCCGCGCAGCAACGACAGCACCTGCTGAGGCAATTGGTTGGCTTGAGCCACCATCGCATTGCCCGCTTGCTGAAGAATCTGCGCTCGCGAAAGGGCCGCGGTCTCCGCGGCGAAGTCCGCGTCCATGATTCGGCTCCGTGCAGCGGATTGGTTCTCCACTGCCTGCTGCAGGTTCGAGATCACCGCATCGAAACGCGACTGGGTGGCACCGAAGGTCGCACGGGTGTTGTTGATCGTGTCCAGCGCGTCGTCGATGTTGTCGATCACCGTCTTGATGGAGCCCGCGGTGGAGTCCTTGTCGATCGACACGCCGGTGGTCACCGCCTCGATCGTGGTGTCGGACGCCATGTTCGTCGTCGTGACCGTGATGGTGTCATCGGCAGTCGTGTTCGCGCCGATCTGGAAGGTCAGCGCAGTTGCGGCGCTGCCGAGAATCGCCTGGCCGTTGAACGTCGTGCCGCTCAGGATGCGCGAGATCTCGCTCTGGAGCTCGCGGAACTCCTTGTTGAGCGAGTCTTTGTCGTCCTTGCTGTTCGTGGAGTTTCGGGCCTGCACGGCGAGTTCACGCATGCGCTGGAGCGAGTCTCCCACCTTGGACAGAGCGCCTTCGGCCGTCTGGGCCAGCGAGATGCCGTCGTTGGCGTTGCGAACCGCGACGTTCATGCCACGGACCTGAGCGTTCATGCGCTCGGCAATTGCAAGGCCGGCAGCGTCGTCTTTGGCGGAGTTGACTCGCAGGCCCGACGACAAGCGTTGCATGGAAGTCGCCAGCGAACTCTGGGACGCGTTGAGGTTTCGTTGCGCGTTCAGCGACGCGATGTTCGTATTGATCGTCTGTGGCATGAAAGCACTCCTTCAAGAATCGTGTGACTCCCGGCTCGAAGCCGGCATTGCGTTCCGCCGCATCAGGATCACTCCCATGTGGCGGCGCACAAGGCCGGCAATTCGCACCGCAGACCCGTGATAGCGATTCTGAAAGGGGCGCCCCAATGCGAAAGGCGGAAATGAAGGGATTCACCCCTCCATTTCCGCCTTCGAACTCGGCTCCCCGGCCTCCCGGCCAGGGAAGTCGACGTCGATTAGCGCAGCAGCGACAGCACCTGTTGGGGAGCCTGGTTGGCTTGCGCGATCATCGCGTTGCCGGCCTGCTGCAGGATCTGCGCTCGAGACATGTTCGCCGTTTCCGACGCGAAGTCGGCGTCCATGATGCGGCTGCGGGCTGCGGACTGGTTCTCGACCGATTGCTGCAGGTTGGAGATCACTGCATCGAAGCGCGACTGCATGGCACCGAACTTGGCACGGGTGTTGTTGATCGTGTCGATCGCCTTGTCGATGTTGTCGATCACGGTCTTGATGGAGCCGGCCGTCGAATCCTTGTCAATCGAGGCGCCGGTCGTCACGTCTTCGATCGTCGTGTCCGAAGCCATGTTCGAGGTGGACACTTCAATCACGTCGTCGCTCGTGGTGTTCGCGCCCACCTGGAACGTCAGGTCCGTGGCTTCCTTGCCGAGGATGGTGCTGCCGTTGAAGGTCGTGCCGCCGAGAACGCGGGTGATTTCCTTCTGCAGTTCTGCGAATTCCTTGTTCAGCGAGTCCTTGTCGTCCTTGCTGTTCGTCGAGTTGCGCGCCTGCACAGCAAGTTCGCGCATCCGCTGCAGGGAGTCACCCACCTTGGACAGAGCGCCTTCGGCCGTCTGGGCCAGCGAGATGCCGTCGTTGGCGTTGCGAACCGCGACGTTCATGCCACGGACCTGGGCGTTCATGCGCTCGGCGATGGCCAGGCCGGCGGCGTCATCCTTGGCGGAGTTGATCCGCAGACCCGAGGACAGGCGCTGCATGGACTGGGCCAGCGACGATTGCGAAGAGACCAGGTTGCGCTGGGCGTTGAGCGAACCGATGTTGGTGTTGATGACCTGTGCCATTTCAATATCTCCTATGGTTTCCGATAACTCCCGGCAACAGCGCCGGACGTTCAGTCGCCGCCCGCTGCGGAACCGACTGCGACTGAGGTGCCCGACGCTAGTCAACCGCTGAATCGAGGTCCCCGAGGGTTCCCTTCATCGGCCGGCTAACCGGACCACGTACTCGTTGAAAAAAGTTGGCGAGCGCGTTGAAGCAGTTATCGGGGCAGGCCCGATGAACTTGAGGGCGAGATTTCTGCCTATCACTCGGAAGAAAGGGCTTTCACGAATTTCCGTGACGAAGTACCCAAACCTCGCACGATCGGCCACTCCCGCCCTACATTGGACGACGCGCCATCCGAGCCGGGCCCCTGATCCGCCCCGGACGCCGAAGCGTCGGACACGCGCCAAGGACAACGCGGCGCCCTCTATAGATGGGGCCGGCCTGCAAGAAGTACGCAGCTTTTGCGCACTTCCTCCGGCCTTTGCGCCGGGCCGCTCGTCCCTAGACTGTCCGCTCCGAACCGACGGTCATCCCATGGACACTCACCGCAACGCCCACCGGGCACAGCAGCACTGGAATGCAGGCATCGCGCACGCGAATGCGCGCCGCTGGTCGGCAGCCATCAGCGAATTCGCTCGGGCGTCCTCGCTCGCCCCTGATGACGCGCTCGTGTGGATCAACCTCGCTCGCGCGCAGACGCGTGATCATCAGGTCGACGCGGCCATCGCCTCGGCCACCCGGGCATACGACATCGACCCCGCATCGCCACTCGCCTGCCAGCTGCTGGCTGATTGCCTGTCGGCACAACATCGCTTCAACGAAGCGGCCGCCTGCTTCGAGCGCCTGTCTCCCGAGGTGCCTCGCGACCACGACCTGTTGTCGGCCCACGGCATCGCCCTCTTCAGTGCCGGACGACTTCGGGAAGCCATCGATGTGTTCTTTGGCGCACTTGCCCTGAAGATCGACGCCCCACTGGTTCACTACAGACTTGGATTGACGTTCAAGGATCTGCACATGAAGGAAGAGGCGGCAGAGTGTTTCCGCACCGCGGCTGCGCTAGACGAGGGCAGCATCCGGGCCATGTCGCTCGCCCTGCTGGTCCACGAGAGCGCCCAGGCGTGCCAATGGGCCCATCGAGCAGACGAAACGGCCGGGTTGCGAGCCACCATCGGCGATCTGCAGCAGCCCAACGGCAACTTGCTGTCTCCGTTCAGCTTCATCTCGATCGACTGCAGTCCGGCGGAGCAATTGAAGGTCGGTGCCGTTCGGTCCCGAGCCTTGGGTGCCACCGTTCCTCGCCTGCCGCCCCTACCGAAGCGACGGTCAGCGGGCCGCATCCGGATCGGATATCTGTCGAGCGACTTCTACAACCACGCGACCGCCGTCCTCATGGCCGAGTTGCTCGAGCAGCGCGATACGACCACATTCGAAGTGATCCTGTATTCCCACAGTCGGCACGATGGTTCGCCGCTGCAAAAGCGAGTGTCTGCAGCCTGCGACCGCTTCGTGGACGTGGGCGCGCTGGATAACGGATCACTTGCCAAGCGCATTCGCAGCGACGGCATCGACATCCTCGTCGATTTGAAGGGCCACACACGTGACAGCCGCTTCGAGGTGTTGGCGGCGCGGCCCGCGCGAGTCCAGGCAAGCTACCTCGGGTATCCGGGCACCACGGGCGCCGACTACATCGACTATGTGATCGGCGATCCCGTGGTGACCCCGCTGTCGGCCGAGGCCGACTTCAGCGAGAAGATCGCCCAGATGCCCTGGTCCTACCAGCCGAACGATCGACAGCGCCCTCTTCCCCCGTCTCCTGGGCGAGCCGCTTGCGGCCTGCCCCATGACGCGGTGGTGCTGTGCTCCTTCAATCAGATCTACAAGATCAATCCGGCCGTCGTGGACGCCTGGGCTCGCATCTTGGCTGGGGCGCCGAAAGCGGTGCTCTGGCTCCTCGCCTGGAACGACCAAGGAGAACGGAACCTTCGAGCCGAATTGCACCGGCGGGGCGTCGAGCCCGGCCGGGTGCACTTTGCCCCGAAAGCGCTCATGGCCGACCACATCGCACGTCTTCGCTGCGCCGACCTCTTTCTCGACACGTGGCCGTGCAATGCGCACACCACGGCAAGCGAGTCCCTCTGGGCGGGCGTGCCCGTGCTCACCGTGCCGGGGAGTACCTTTGCCTCCAGGGTGGCGGCGAGCCTCGCCCGCGCGACAGAAACCGATTCGCTGGTGTGCTCCAGCGTTGATGCCTACGTCGCTCGCGCCATCGAACTGGCCAACGACCGCTCCGGTCTTGACGCCATCCGCGAACCGCTTGCGGCCAAGCGCATGACGCTCCCCCTCTTCGACAGCCAGGCCACCACCCGGGACCTGGAGGCGCTTTTCGTCCGCATGCATGACCGCGCCGAACGGGGTCTGCGCCCTGACCACCTCCCGGCGGTCTCACCCGGGTAAACCCGCTGCTTCGGGGCCGACGCCCCGGAGCACCGTGAACCATGCCACGCCGCAGCGGCTCAGGACCCGGTTCAGGCTCCTGCCGGGATGACGCCCTGTAGGTGTTTGCCTGACACAGGGCACGGAAGAAGCTGGACTCAAGCCACAGAACTGGCCTGATGTTGCCTCCCATCTCTCGTCTTCACAATTCGCTTCACGTTGAGACACAAAGCCAACGCGAAACGCCACCGAAACCGAGACGCAAGGAACACAACATGAACGCCGACCAGATCCTCTCCGAAATCCGTGAAGCCAACCTGTCCTACCTGATGCTGGCCCAGAGCCTCATCCGCTCGGACCGTGAGCAGGCGCTGTACCGCCTGGGCATCAGCGAGGAAAGCGCGGCCATGATCGCCCTGCTGAGCCCGGCCCAGATGATGAAGATCGCCTCGGGCAACACCCTGCTGTGCCGCTTCCGCGCCGACGACGAGCTCGTCTGGGGCCTGCTGACCAACCATGGCAAGTCCGCCTCGAACGACACCACGAGCCGCCTGCACGCCAGCATCCTGATGGCCGGCCGCCATCAGGAAGCCGCCTGACCCGCTGCGCCTCCGTTCGACCCCGCCAGACCGCCAGACCCACCAGGAACCGACCACCATGCGCACCAAGAGCATCCTCACCGAAGCCAAGCAGATCGATCGCGCCGTCACGCTGATCAACCTCGGTGCCCGCCTGCAGGTCCTGGAGTCCGAGACCGACCTGAGCTATGAGCGCCTGCTGCGCCTCTACAAGGAAGTCTCCGGCAAGTCGCCCAGCAAGGGCCAGCTGCCCTTCTCTACCGACTGGTTCATGACCTGGCAGCCGAACATCCATGCGTCGCTGTTCCTGAACATCCACGAGTACCTGAACAAGGTTGCCGAGATGGACGAGATCGACACCGTCATCAAGGCCTACCAGCTCTACCAGGAGCAGACCCAGGCCCAGGGCCTGGAAGCTCTGCTGTCGGTGACCCGCGCCTGGCGCCTCGTCAAGTTCGTCGACAACGGCATGCTCACCCTGACCGAATGTTCCAAGTGCGGTGGTCGCTTCGTCACCCACCCGCACGAGATCTCGAAGCACTATGTGTGCGGCCTGTGCAACCCGCCGGCGCGCGCCGGCAAGGGCAAGGCCACCGGTGGCATCCAGATGCACTGATCTCTCAAGTCTTTCGCCGATGCGCCGATATCAAGGGTGTACCGGCAACGGTTTCTTGTGTCTCCTCTCGCACCCTGAAAAGTGCTTCTCAACGGGTCCCCAGGGGCCCGTTCTTTTTTCTACGCCCGGAACACGGTGTTGTTGGAGGGATCATCCTCCCCCGGTGAACGGCAAACTCAAGGCGCTCGGTGTGATGCCGATAAACGGCAGCAGGGACACGGACCACCACCATCATGTTTGTTCTCATCGGTTACGCAGTCGCCCTCGGGTGCATCTTCGGCGCGTACATCATCCACGGTGGCAACATCACCGTCATCCTGAAGGCGCTGCCGACGGAACTGATGGCCATCCTTGGCGGCGCGCTCGGCGCCTTCGTGGTGAACAACCAGCCCAAGGTGCTGAAGGCCACCATCGCCGCCCTGCCCACCCTCCTCAAGGGCTCGAAGTACTCCAAGGCACGCTACATGGAGCTGCTCGCCCTCATGTACGACATCCTCCAGAAGGCCCGCAAGGAGGGCCTGATGTCCATCGAGAAGGACGTCGATGCGCCGGAGGAGTCCCCCGTCTTCAAGAAGTACGAGACCGTGGGCTCCGACCACCACGTCGTCGAGTTCATCACCGACTACCTGCGCATGATGGTCTCGGGCAACCTGAACGCCCATGAGATCGAGAGCCTGATGGACAGCGAGATCGACACGCACCACCACGAGGCCCATGCCGTGGTGTCCGCCATCGCCCGCCTGGCCGGCGCCCTCCCCGCCTTCGGCATCGTGGCCGCCGTGCTGGGCGTGGTCAACACCATGGGCTCGGTCGGCCAGCCTCCCGCGATCCTGGGCGGCATGATCGGCTCCGCGCTCGTCGGCACGTTCCTCGGCATTCTGATGGCGTACGGCGTCGTGGAGCCGCTCGGCGGCCTGCTCGAGCAGAAGAACGACGAGTCGCACAAGGAACTCGAGTGCATCAAGACCACCCTGCTGGCGAGCATGCAGGGCTATGCCCCGCAGGTCGCCGTCGAGTTCGGCCGCAAGGTGCTCTATTCCACCGAGCGCCCGACCTTCGCCGAACTCGAAAGCCATGTGAAGGGCAAGAAGTGAACGCCCTCCTCTTGTGCATGCACCGGCCGGAGATGAAGCATGGCCGGTGATTCCAAGAAGCTGCAACCCATCATCATCAAGCGGGTGAAGAAGGGTGGCCATGCGGCACACGGTGGCGCCTGGAAGATCGCCTACGCCGACTTCGTCACGGCCATGATGGCCTTCTTCCTGCTGATGTGGCTGCTCGGCTCCACGACCGAGGGCGACAAGAAGGGCATCGCCGACTACTTCCAGTCGCCACTCAAGGTGGCACTGCTGAGCGGCGGCAGCGGCTCGGGGGACTCCTCTCACGTCATCAAGGGCGGTGGCACCGACCTCACCCGCAGCGGCGGCCAGGTCAAGCGCGGCGACATCGACCAGAGCCGCAGCACCATCAACCTCGCCGCCATGAAGGCCGAGCAGGCCAAGGCCGAGGAAGCCAAGCTCGAGGCCCTCAAGCAACGGGTGCAGAAGGTGATCGACTCCTACCCGAAGCTCGCCGGCCTCAAGTCGCAGATCCTGCTCGACATGACCAAGGACGGCCTGCGCATCCAGATCGTCGACGAACAGAACCGCCCGATGTTCGACAGCGGCAGCGCGGTGGTGAAGCCCTACATGCGCGAACTGCTGCAGGAAATCGGCAGCGTGCTGACCGAGGTGCCGAACCGCCTCACGCTGGAGGGCCACACCGATGCCACGCCGTTCGGCAACGGCTTGCAGGGCTACAGCAACTGGGAGTTGTCGGCCGACCGCGCCAACGCCTCCCGGCGTGAGCTGCTGGTGGGGGGTCTTCCCGACAGCCGGGTGCTGCGGGTACAGGGCCTGGCGTCCAGCACCCCGTTCGACCGCGCCAATCCCACGAGCCCGGCCAACCGGCGCATCAGCATCATCGTCATGAACCGGGATGCGGAAGATCGCATCTTCAATGCAGAGCGCTCGCTGGATGAGGAAAGCGTCACGCCAGACGCCGAATCCGGCGCGCCACCCGACAAGTTGGCGGCAGAACCCTCAATCTCTGCCCCGATCACCCGATAACCCCAGCGGACACCAGCGAGGTCAGCCCATGAGCACCGATATGAAATTTCTGATCGTCGACGACTTCTCGACCATGCGGCGCATCGTGCGCGGCCTGCTCAAGGAGATCGGCTACAACAACGCCGAGGAGGCCGAGGACGGCGCCGTGGCGCTCAACATGTTGAAGAACGCGAAGTTCGACTTCGTCGTGTCGGACATCAACATGCCCAACATGAACGGCTTCGAACTCCTCGCCGCCGTCAAGGCCGACCCGAGCCTGAAGCACCTGCCGGTGCTGATGGTCACGGCGGAAGCCCGCAAGGAAGACATCGTGCGCGCGGCGCAGGATGGCGCCGCCGGCTACATCGTCAAGCCCTTCACCAAGGCCACCTTGGAAGAGAAGGTCCAGAAGATCATGCAGAAGCTGGCCACGGCCGCCTGAAGGACGCGCAATGAAAATGGACACCGTCGCCACACTGGCGCCTGCGACCGGCGCGCCGGCCGCCTCGCCCGAAGTCTTTCAGCAGCTGGGTGCGATCACCCGGCAACTGCACGACGCCCTCACCCAGCTCGGCGTCATGCCCAAGCTGGCCAACGCGGCGGAGGGCCTGCCCGACGCGCGCAGCCGGCTGAACTACATCGCCGAGAAGACCGGAGCCGCCGCCAACCGCGTGCTGAACTCGGTCGACATGGCCAAGGCAGAGCATGCCTCCATCTCCGCCGACACCCGCCGCATGGCCGAGGCCATCGTGGCCGATCCGGTCAAGGCCGTTGCCACCGGCGCGGTGATGAACTTCGTGGGCGACGTCGAGGCGGCCACGGCACGCATCGACCGGCACCTGACCGACATCATGATGGCCCAGGATTTCCATGACTTGACGGGCCAGGTGGTGGCCAAGGTCGTGGCCCTGGCGAGCGACCTGGAAGACAGCCTCGTCAAGTTGCTGGTCCAGGCTGCGCCCCCCGAAGCGCAGAAGGTCGTCGAGCACGCCCTCGTGCTGAACGGTCCGGTCGTGAACCCGGAAGGCCGCACCGACGTGGTGACGAACCAGGGCGAAGTCGACGACCTGCTCGCCAGCCTGGGTTTCTGACCCCCGGCACACGGGTGTTCGCCCTGCGTTGAAAGCGGCCTGCGGGCCGCTTTTCACGTTGACGGGCGGCTTTGCCGACCGCCGGCCGCAGGAGCCGCCTGGCGTCAACCCGACTGCAGCACGCCGCGCAGGACGTCGAGGTCGGCAGGTTTGGTGAGGTGCAGGTCGAAGCCGGCCTCGAGGGCCCGCGTCTTGTCGCGGTGCTGCCCCCAGCCCGTGAGGGCGATCAGGCGCGGCATCGGCGCCACGTCGGACCGCCGCACACGGCGGGCGAACTCGTAGCCATCGATGCCCGGCATGCCGATGTCCACGACGACCACGTCGCTCCCGTCGGCCATCAAGGTGTCGAGGCCCGCCAGGCCGTCATAGGCGATGCGCACATCGTGCCCCTCGACGGCGAGCGCAGCGGCCAGGGAGTCCGCCGCATCGGCGTTGTCGTCGATCACCAGCACGCGACGACGCAGGGCGGCGGCGTCCGGGGGCACGTGAGCCGAAGCCGGCACGGCGAACGGCGCTGCGCTGGGGTGCACCGGCAACTGCACCCGGAACTCGCTGCCGCGACCGCCGCCTTCGCTGAAGGCCGACACCGTGCCGTCGTGCAGCGCCACCAGTTGCCGCACCAAGGCCAGGCCGATGCCGAGGCCGCCCGAACGCTGGTGGACCGTGCCCTGCGAGAACATCTCGAACACATGGTCGAGTGCGTCGGGTGCAATGCCGCAGCCGCTGTCGCGCACGGTGGCGACGGCCAGCGCGCCCTCCTGGCGCAGCGTGACCCAGATGTCCCCGTTGGCCTCCGTGAACTTGACCGCGTTGGTGAGGAGGTTGGAGAAGACCTGCATCAGGCGGTCGTGGTCGCCATCGACCCAGACACCGGGGGCGATGTCCTGGTGCACGGTGATCTGCCGTTCCTGGGCCTGCGAGGCGGTGGCCTCCAGGGCGGAAGCGATGGCCTCGTCGAGCGCCAGCCGCCGCCGGCGCAGTTCGATCTTGCCCTGGCCGATGCGACTGACTTCCATCAGGTCGTCCACCAGTCGCACGAGGTGGCTCACCTGCCGCTCCATCATCTGGCGGGTGCGCGCCAGCGCCGGGTCGTCGGGCAGCTTGAACTTGAGGATCTGCAGCCCGTTGCGAATGGGCGACAGCGGGTTGCGCAACTCGTGGGCCAGCGTGGCGAGGAACTCGTCCTTGCGCCGGTCGGCCTGCTTCAGGGCCTCGGCCACGCGCACCTGCTCCGTCACGTCGGAGCCCTGCACGAAGATGCCGGCCACCTGGCCGGACTTGTCGCGCACCGGTTGATAGGACAGGTCGATGTAGCGCTCGGTCACCGGACCGCCCGGCACGCGCTGGAAGGACAGCGGCATGGCGCGGCCGACGAACGGCTCGCCCTGGTCGTACACCCGTCGCAGCAGCTCCTCGAAGCCCTGGTTGCGGGCGTCCGGGAGGGCATCGAACACCTTGCGGCCGATCAGCGGCCGGTGGCCGACGAGCTGGTAGTAGGCTTCGTTGGCCATCTCGAAGACCATGTCCCGCCCCCGCAGCAGGGCCACGAAGCCGGGGGCGTGGTCGAACCAGTTGCCCAGGTTCTCGACGGTGTCGAGTGCACTGCGCAGCAGGCTGTCGCGCTCGCGCTCCGCCATCACCCGCGGCGTCTCCTCGGTGCAGGCGCAGAAAAGTTCGCGGATGACGCCCTGCTCGTCATGGATGGGGCTGTACGACCAGGTGAAGAAGGTTTCCTCGCTGTAGCCATTGCGTTCCATCTGCAGCGGCTGGCAGTCGTTCCAGGTGGCTTCGCCCCGCAGCATCACCGCCTCGGCCTGCAGGCCCACCACGTCCCAGATGTCCGACCAGACGGTCGGCGCCGAGCGCCCGAAGGCGTCCGGATGACGCTTGCCCAGCACCGGAATGTAGGCATCGTTGTAGATGCCGGTCAGCTCGGGGCCCCACCAGACGAACATCGGGAATCGCGAGTTGAGGCAGATGCTGACAGCGATCGACAGGCTGTGCGGCCATTGTTCGCGCGGACCGAGGGGGGTGCGCGACCAGTCGGTGCGGCACAGCAGGTCCCCGGTGATGGTGGCCGGGACCGCCCCGGGCGGCGGTGCCGCAGCGGCGACAGGGTCGTGGTCAGGGGCTTGGGCCATGCGGAACGCAATCGGTTCGATTCGTGAGTAGATGTGTACTCTACCCGCCCGGACGGACGAGCATCGCCCCGCGGACGGAGGCCAATCCGCGCAGAGGGAGATGCGGCCGCCCCGAATGGCGGACCCGGGCCTATTCGCCCACCAGCCCGTTTCGAATGGCGTACACGGTGAGCTCGGAGTTGTTCGACAGGCCGAGCTTTTCCAGCACGCGAGCCCGGTAAACGCTGACGGTCTTGGGGCTCAGGGTGAGCTCGTCGGCGATGTCGGACAGGCGTTTGCCGGAGGCGATCATCACCAGCGTCTGCAGCTCGCGGTCGGAGAGCTTCTCGTGCGCCGCTTCGGCGGTGGGCATGGTCAGGCTTTCGACCAGCATCTGGGCGATCTCCGGCGTCACGTACTTCCGCCCGTGGCCGACGGTGCGCACGGCCGTGACGATCAGCCCCGGGTCTCCGCCCTTGTTGACATAGCCGTAGGCGCCGGCGCGCAGCGCCCGGATGGCGTACTGGTCCTCGGGATACATCGACACGACCAGCACCTTCATCGGGTTGCCCTCGTCCTTGAGGACATGCAGCACGTCGAGGCCGCTTCGACCGGGCAGGTTGATGTCGAGCACCAGCACGTCGACCTCGCCTGCGGTGCGCAGCAGCGCGCGGAGTTCGCCGTAGTCGCCGGCTTCGCCCACGACCTCGATGTCGGGGGCGTCGGAGAGGGTGTCCCGGATGCCGCGCCGGATGAGGGCGTGGTCGTCGCAGAGAATGACTTTGATCATGGCGCCTTCCGAAGTGTCACAGTCCCCCCCAGGAGGTGGGGTCGTAGTCGTCAGGACCCGCGGACGGGTTCGAGGGCATGTCGAGGTGGGCAGCGTCCTCCGTTTCGTCGACCGTGTCCAGCGGCACGGACAGGATGAGCGTCGTGCCCGAGCCACTGCTGCTCAGGTCGACCCAGCCACCGACCGTACCGGCCCGCTCGTGCAGGCCGCGGATGCCGAAGGAACGGGCCTTGGCCAGGTCGACCGGGCTCACGCCGCGGCCGTTGTCGCTGACTTCGAGCGACAGCACGCCACCGGCCAGGGTCAGGTCGATGTGGACCTCGGTCGCGTTGGCGTGCTTCGTCACGTTGGTGAGGGCCTCCTGCGCGGTGCGGTAGGCCACCAGGGGCACACCGGCCGGCAGCGACAGGTGCTCGTGCCGCGAACGGAACCGGCAGATGATGCCCGTGCGGCGCTCGAACCGGTTGGTCATCCACTGGAGTGCGGCCACCAGGCCCTGCTCCAGGATGGCCGGGCGCAGGTTGTGCATGATCCGCTGGCTGGCCTCGATGGCATGGGTGACCGTCTCGAGCGCCGAGTTCACCCGCGACTGCAGCTCCGGCGCGTCGGTGTGCCGCGCAATCCAGGCCAGGTCGAACTTCAGCGCGGTGAGGGAGCCGCCGACGTCGTCGTGGATCTCGCGGGCGATGGCGGCGCGCTCCGATTCCACCGAGGTCTGCAGGTGCTGCACCAGTTCGTGCACCCGCTGCTTCGACGCCTTCAGCTCCCGGTCCGCCCGCAAGCGCGCCAGGTGCACCTCATGCACTTCCACGGCGTGCATGACCGCCGGCACGAGGCGGGACAGGTTGTTCTTCAGCAGGTAGTCGCTCGCACCGTTGCGCATCGCCTCGACGGCGGTGTCCTCACCGATCTCGCCGGAGACGAGGATGAACGGAATGGGCCGGTTGCTCGCCTTGAGCAGGTCCAGGGCCACCAATCCGGAGAAACCCGGAAGGTTGTAGTCGGACACTATGACGTCCCAGTCCTGGGCGGGATCGATCGCCGCCAGGAACTCCGCCTCGGAATCGATGCGCACGCTGTCGAGCTTCAAGCCACCCCGGCGCAGGTGCGCCATCGTCAGGACATGGTCTGCCTCCGAATCCTCGAGGTGCAGCAGCCGGAGCGTTCGATGCTCGAAAGACAGTGAAGACATGTCACCAAGTATGCCCCGATCGACCGGCCGCCGGCCTGCAGCGGCCGTTTTTCACGCCCGGAGGCGGATTCGCGCGATTTGGGGGTCGATCGGGGCCGACATCGCCCTTATGTCCCCGGTCGAACTGCCGAAGAATCCGGGCAAGGACTTTCCCGGTCGACGCGGTCGCGCGCACCGGGGGTGGCCTGTCCCAACCGAGTGGAGCTTCGATGAACGACGCGAACGACGCGACCCCGACCCCGTTGCCGGAAGCCGGCCCGGCGGCGCTGCCATTGGAAGCGGCTGTCGACCTGCAGGACCACCTGATGACGGCCAGCAACGACCTCGACCGTCTCCAGACCCTGCTCGCCGACGCCTGCGACACGCTGATGCAGCGCTTCTACGGCGCGTCCGAGCAGATCCGCGCCCTTCGCTCGCACCCGCACACCGGCGAGGAGAGCGACGAGGTCATCAATGGCGTCATGCAGGACCTGGGTGGCGCCGTCACGGCCCTGCAGTTCCAGGACATGGCCTCCCAGCTGATCAATCACACCCACAAGCGGCTGCGCAGCTGCGTGGACCGACTTGCCCGCGAAGCGTTCGCGGACGACGAGGACGGCGACGCCGTGGCGGAGGAGCCGCCGCTGCGTCCCAACCCGGTCACCCAGGCCGAAATGGACGTGGGCTCCATCGAGTTGTTCTAAAGACATCCCCGCATCATCCGAAATCAACCGAGCAATCCGGAGAAAGCCATGCATTCAATCCTCGCGGTGGACGATTCTGCCTCCATGCGCCAAATGGTCTCGTTCACGCTCAAGAGCGCGGGCTACAACGTGGTCGAGGCCGTCGACGGTCAGGACGCCTATGAAAAGTCCAACGGCCGCGACTTCGACCTCGTGCTGACCGACCAGAACATGCCCCGCATGGATGGCATCAGCCTCACGAAGAAGCTGCGTGACAACCCGAAGTTCAAGACGACCCCGATCCTGATCCTGACCACCGAGTCGAGTGACCAGATGAAGCAGGCCGGCCGTTCGGCCGGGGCGACCGGCTGGCTGGTCAAGCCTTTCGATCCGGCCAAGCTGCTCGAGGTCATCAAGAAGGTCGTCCGCTGACGCTGCCCGGCGCCCCGACCCCCCATCCGAATACACCCCCAGGAGCACGCCATGGGCGAGATGTCATCCGAGAGCTCGCAATCGTCGAGCGCCGGAATCGACCTGAGTCAGTTCTATCAGGTCTTCTTTGAAGAAGCGGGCGAAAACCTCGACCGCATGGAAAAGCTGCTGCTCGACCTGAATGTCGACGCAGCCGACGACGAAGAGCTCAACGCGATCTTTCGCTGCGCGCACTCCATCAAGGGCGGCGCCGCCACCTTCGGCTTCAAGGATGTGGCCGAGCTGACGCACCAGATGGAAACGCTGCTCGACAAGCTGCGTCGGCACGAACTCGCGCCCACCGCCGCCATGGTCGACGTGCTGCTGCAGTCGGGCGACGCCCTGCGCGCCCAGCTGGCACGCCACCAGGGCGCCGGCGGCGACGAGCTCGACACCACCGAGCTGCTGTTCAACATTCGCGCGATGTCGTCGGGCGAAGCGCCCGCGGCTGCCGCCGCCAAGCCGGCCGCAGCGCCCGCACCGGTGAGCGCGCCATCGATCCTTGCCCAGCCGGTGGCCGAGCAGCAACTGGCACGCGTCATCGAGCTGCGCGTCGGTCCGCTCAAGGACACCGCCCAGGCCGACGAGCTCGTCGAGCTCTTCAAGGAGATCGCCGACCTCGGAACCATCGAGCCGCTGGACAACGGCATGCCCGCCGATGGCATGCGGCGTTTCAAGATCTGCACCACCAGCAGTGACAGCGACCTGCTGGACCTGTTCACCTTCCACGTGACGCGCGAACAGGTGGCCCTGCTTCCCATGAGCGCGGGCTTCGGCTTCCACAAGGACGCTCCCGGTGCGCCGCCCGAGTCGGAGCCGGATCCCGGCTACGGCTTCTTCGACAACGCCCCGGGTGTTCCGGCCGGCGGCGTCGACGCACAAGCGACTCCGTCCGCTGCGGAGACCGCGCCTGCTGCCGCCGCAGCACCCAAGGCGCGCACCGAGCGGGCGCCGGCCGCCACCGTCGAAGCGTCCACGCTGCGCGTGTCCGTCGAGAAGGTCGACCAGCTCATCAACCTGGTCGGTGAACTCGTCATCACCCAGGCCATGCTGGCCCAGAACAGCCAGGGCCTGGACCCGGCGCTCTATCAGCAGCTGGCGCAGGGCCTGGCCGACCTGGACCGCAATACCCGCGATCTGCAGGAATCGGTGATGTCGATCCGCATGATCCCGATGTCGATGGTGTTCAGCCGCTTCCCGCGCATGCTGCGCGACCTGGCTGGCAAGCTGGGCAAGAAGGTCGACTTCGTGACGCTCGGTGAAGCCACCGAACTCGACAAGGGCCTGGTCGAGAAGATCACCGACCCGCTGACCCACCTGGTGCGCAACAGCTGCGACCACGGCATCGAGACCCCGGCCGAGCGCCTGGCCAAGGGCAAGCCCGAGACCGGCACGATCACCTTGTCGGCATCGCACCAGGGCGGCTCGATCGTCATCGAGGTGCGTGACGACGGCCGCGGCCTGTCGCGCGAGAAGCTCATCAAGAAGGCCCGCGAGCGCGGCATCCCGGCACCGGACTCCATGAGCGATGCCGACGTCTGGAGCCTCATCTTCGCGCCGGGCTTCTCGACCGCCGAAGTCGTGACCGACGTGTCCGGCCGTGGCGTGGGCATGGACGTGGTCAAGAAGAACATCACCGCCCTGGGCGGCACGGTGGACATCGACTCGGCCGAAGGCTACGGCATGCGCGTCTCGGTGCGCCTGCCCCTCACGCTGGCCATCATGGACGGCATGTCGGTCGGCGTCGGCGAAGAGGTCTACATCCTCCCGCTGTCGTCGGTGGTCGAGTCGTTCCAGGTGCAAGGCGACATGGTCAAGACCATCGGTGGCTCCGGCCGCGTGGTGGAGGTGCGCGACGAGTACATGCCGGTGCTGGAACTGGAGCGCGTCTTCGACGTGCCCCGCTTCGACTTCGAACATGTGAGCGGCATCATGGTGGTGGTCGAGGCCGAAGGCGGCCGCGTCGCCCTGCTGGTGGACGAGCTGCTCGGCCAGCAGCAGGTGGTGGTCAAGAACCTCGAGGCCAACTACCGCAAGGTGAACGACGTCTCCGGTGCCACCATCATGGGCGACGGCCGCGTGGCCCTCATCCTGGATGTGGGCGCCCTGGTGCGCAAGTCGCGCCACTGAACCCCGCCGGTGTCAGGCCCGCGGGGGCCCGCGGGGCTCCGGCCCCGCGGGCCCTTTTCGTTGCCGGCGCAGTGCCTGTAGTTCTCTGTGCCAAGGCCAGCGCCGCTGCGGAGCCCAGGCACGTGAGAGAGCCCCACCGCCGCCCCCTTTGCACCCGCAACCGGTGATTTTCCGCATCCGCTGCTGATCCTCGTCAACGACGCGAGATCCCTCGGTGCCAGCCCTTCAGTAATTCGCCGCCGCGCCGATAGAAACATCCATACGGCCCGCCCGGCATTCACCCCCCAGAGGATTTCACATGGACATGATTCACGAAGCCGCTCACGTCGCACGGCACGAAGCCGCCCGCAGCGCGGCTGCCTCCCAGTCGGGAAGCGAGTTCCTGACCTTCCGCCTGGGCGCGGAAGAGTACGGCATCGACATCCTGAAGGTGCAGGAGATCCGTTCCTACGAAGCGCCCACGCGCATCGCGAACGCACCGTCCTTCATCAAGGGCGTCGTGAACCTGCGCGGCGTGATCGTTCCCATCGTCGACTTGCGCCTGAAGCTCGGATGCGAGACGGCCGACTACAACAGCTTCACCGTGGTCATCGTCCTGAACGTGCGCGGC
The DNA here is from genome assembly GCF_964253025.1 of Rhizobacter sp. LjRoot28. Classification (NCBI taxonomy): domain Bacteria; kingdom Pseudomonadati; phylum Pseudomonadota; class Betaproteobacteria; order Burkholderiales; family Sphaerotilaceae; genus Rhizobacter; species Rhizobacter sp. LjRoot28. Next base: position 965,330 of record NZ_CAXUQC020000001.1, on the reverse strand, counting down.
CGCGTGGTCGGTGCGGTGGTCGACTCGGTGTCTGACGTGCTGGAATTGAGCCAGGACTCGATCCGCCCGGCGCCCGAAATGGCCTCGGCCGTGGACACCTCCTTCATCACCGGCATCAGCAGCGTCAACGAGCGCATGCTGATCCTCATGGACATCGAGGCCTTGATGGCCAGTGCTGAAATGGGGCTGTTCGACAGCGACCACTGAAGCGCGTTCAGGGAGATTCAGTCGAGAAGGAGCGCCCCGCACGAGGGCGCCTTGCGGTCCCGGGGACCGCACCCCCGGCCCTTGGCCGACAAGCAGAACCCAGCGGAACCACACTGATGAACCTGAACAACTTCCCGATCGCGCGGCGCCTCTGGGGCGCCATCCTCGTCCTGCTCGTGGCCATGCTGGCCATCGCCGGCGGCACCATCTGGCGTGCGGGCGCGGTGCAAGAGCGCGGCGCCCGAGAAATCGAGCAGCGCCGCGACGTCATGGAGCGCTCACGCCAATGGGTGTCCATGACGCAGGTGTCGGTCACCCGCGGCATGGCTTCCACCCTGAGCGCCGACCCGGCCGTGTACGAGCTCTTCAAGCCCGAACTCGACCAGGACGTCGCCCGCATCACCAAGATCCGCAAGGACCTGGTCGCCGTCACCACGGAGGCCGACGACCTCGAGGCCCTGAAGGAAGTGGCCCGCGTCGGGGCGATCCTGGTCACGGCCAGCACCAAGGCCTTCGACGTCAAGAAGACCGGTGACATGGCCACGGCGGCCCAGATCGTGCGCGACGAGTACGTGCCGGCAACGGCTGCCTACCTGGCCGCGATCGGCAAGTTCGCCGACCTGCAGCAGGCCAAGGCGGATCGCGCGGAAGCCACGGCCGCCGCTGCGCGCAGCCAGACGCTCGCACTGGGCGGCCTGGGCGCGGTGGTGATCGTCGGCCTGGGCATGTTCGTCGCCTCGGCCCTCGTGCGCTCGATCCGCGCGCCGCTCAAGCGCTCCATCGAAGTGGCCAGCGCCATCGCCGAGGGTGACCTCACCCAGCGCATCCACACCGATCGCGGCGACGAGTTCGGCGCGCTCATGAAGTCCCTGCAGCACATGAACGAATCGCTCGGCCGGGTGGTCGGCAACGTTCGCCTGTCGACCGACAGCATCAGCACCGCGTCCACCGAGATCGCCAGCGGGAACGCCGACCTCTCCAGCCGCACCGAACAGACGGCCAGCAACCTGCAGCAGACGGCCTCCTCGATGGAGCAGCTCACCGGCACGGTGCGCCAGTCGGCCGACGCCGCCCGCCAGGCCAACCAGCTCGCCTCCTCGGCCGCCGAAGTCGCCGCCCGTGGCGGCTCGGTCGTGGCCCAGGTGGTGAGCACGATGGACGAGATCAACGCCAGTTCCAAGAAGATCTCCGACATCATCGGCGTCATCGACGGCATCGCCTTCCAGACCAACATCCTGGCGCTGAACGCCGCCGTGGAAGCGGCTCGCGCCGGCGAGCAGGGCCGCGGCTTCGCGGTGGTGGCCAGCGAAGTGCGCAGCCTGGCGCAGCGCTCGGCCAATGCCGCCAAGGAGATCAAGGGGCTGATCAACGCGTCGGTGGAGAAGGTCGACTCGGGATCGCGCCTGGTGGCTGATGCCGGCCAGACGATGAGCGAGATCGTCGGCAGCGTGCAGCGCGTGACCGACATCATCGGCGAGATCACGGCTGCGGCCAGCGAACAGTCCGACGGCATCGGCCAGGTGAACACGGCCGTGACCCAGCTGGACCAGATGACGCAGCAGAACGCCGCGCTCGTCGAGGAATCGGCGGCTGCCGCCGAGAGCCTCAAGGATCAGGCGCACCGCCTGGCCGACGTGGTGTCCGTGTTCAAGCTCTGATCTCCTAGCTCTCCCGCTGTCCGGCCGGTCCGGACAGCCCCCGCGGGGCCGCCACCTTCACAGGGTGCCGGCCCCGCGGTGTGCCCAGCCCGTGGTGCGCTTTTCCACCCAGGCGAAGAGTTCGTACATCACCATCGCCATCGCGCCCACCACCACCAGGCCGGCGAATGCCAGGCCCATCTGCATCGACGACCCCGCAGAAATCAGCAGGTAGCCGATGCCCTCGTTGGCCGCCGTCATCTCCGAGACGGTCGTGCCCACGAACGCCAGGGTGATGGCCACCTTCAGCGATGCGTAGAAGTACGGCATGGACCGGGGCAGGCCCACCTTCATCAGCACGTCCATGCGGCGCGCGCCCAGCACGCGCAACACGTCTTCAAGCTCCGGCTCCAGCGTGGCCAGCCCGGTGGCGATGTTGACCGTGATGGGGAAGAACGAGATCAGGAACGCCGTCAGCACGGCGGGCCCGACGCCGATGCCGAACCAGACCACCAGGATCGGAACGAAGGCCGCCTTCGGCAGCGCGTTGAAGGCCGTCATCAGCGGGTACATCGCTGCATAGGCCAGGCGCGAGCTGCCGACGAGGAACCCCAGCAGGACACCGACCACGATGGACAGGCCGAAGCCCAGCAAGGTCACCCAGAAGGTCCGCCATGCGTGCGCGGCGATCACGGCGTGGTACTCGATCAGCTGGGAACCGATGCGCCACGGGCTGGGGAAGATGAACTCGGAGATGTCGAAGCCACGGCACACCAGCTCCCAGACCAGCAGTACGGCCGCCAGCAGCAGCCAGGGCGCCCAGCGCTCGCGTTGCCGGCCGGTCATGACAGCACCGCCGGCGATGCATCGGCGAGCGGCTTGCGGATGGCGCCGATGTGCTCGCGCAGCTCGAGCACGATGTCGGTGAACCCCTTGGTGTAGGTGAGCTCCAGCGGGCGTGGCCGCGGCAGGTCGATCTCGCGACGTGCCACGATGCGGCCCGGGCTGCGGCTCATCACGTAGACCGTGTCCGCCAGGAACACCGCCTCGCGCAGGTCGTGCGTGACGAGGATGACGTTGAACTTCTGCACGGCCCACAGGTCGCGCAGGATGCACCACAGCTCCTCGCGGGTGAAGGCGTCCAGCGCGCCGAACGGTTCGTCGAGCAGCAGCATCTTGGGCTCGTGGATCAGGGCGCGGCAGATGGAGGCCCGCTGCTGCATGCCGCCGGAGAGCTGCCAGGGGAACTTGTCCTCATAGCCAGCCAGGCCGACGCTCTGCAGCAGTCGTCGGGCACGGTCCTCGTAGGCCGCGCGCTCACGGCGGAATCGTGATCGGTGCGGTTCGACGATCTCGAGCGGCAGCAGCACGTTGTCGAGGGTGGTTCGCCAGGGCAGCAAGGAGGAGGACTGGAACGCCATGCCGGTGATCTTCAGTGGACCATCGACATGTCGACCGTCGACAACGATGTGACCGCGAGACGGCTTCTTCAAGCCGGTGGCGAGCTTCATGAAGGTGGACTTGCCGCATCCGGACGGGCCGACGATGGCGATGAACTCGCCCTGGTCGACCTTCATCGTGATGTCCTCGACGGCGAACTGGGACTGCGCCAGCAGCGCCTCGTTGTAGGCGAGCCAGACCTGGCTGAATTCGACGAACGGCATGTGGGTGATGTGTCGTGACCGGCTGCTCGCCGGTCCGCGCCTCGGAGCCAGGAAAGGGACGGTGTTACTTGATGGCCTTGAAAATGTCGCGCTCGGCGGCACTCGGCAGGTAGGCGTCGCTCCAGACCGCAGCGGCATTGACGCGGTCGCGGGTGCCGTAGGCGTCGGACACCTGGCTCGCCATCAGGCTGAGGCGGCCCGGCGACACCGCGCCGAAGCCTTCGGCACGCGCGTCGGCCGTCAGCACGGTGGCGTCCAGTGCGAGCTTCAGCCGCCGGGTCTCGAGCGCGGTGTTCACCAGGCCGTCACGGGACTTCACCGTGGCAATCGCGGCCTGCGGGTCGCGCACGGTGTCCTTCACGCCTTTGGTGAAACCACGCAGGAAGGCCTTGACCGCATCCGGATGCTTCTTGAGAAACGCCTCCGAGGCAATGACCACGTTGCCGTAGAGCTTCACGCCGTGTTGAGGGTACGGGAGGATCACGACATCCTCCGGCTTGACGCCGCGCGCTTCCAGGTTGAGCAGGGAGGTGAACGAGAACCCGGTGATGGCGTCGACGTCGCCGCGAACGAGCATGGTCTCGCGCAGCGGAGGATCCATGGCGGTCCAGGCCACGTTGCCGATCCGGTTCGCCCTTGCGAAGATGGGCCAGGCCTTGCGGCCCGCGTCGAACACCGGTGCACCGAGCTTCTTGCCAGCGAGATCGGCCGGCGTGCGAATGCCGGACTTCTTCAGCGCCAGCACCGCCGCCGGCGTGTTGTTGTAGACCATCATCACCGCCACCGGCTTGTTGGGCGCCGTGGGGTTGTTGGCGTGGAATTCCATCAGCGCGGCGAGGTCGGCGAACCCCATGTCGTAGGTGCCCGAGGCCACCCGCGTCACCGTGCCGCCGGAGCCGTTGCCGGCGTCGACGCTCACGTCCAGGTTCTCGGCCTTGAAGTGCCCGTTGGCCACCGGCACCAGGAACAGGGCGGCGGGACCTTCGAAACGCCAGTCGAGTTGGAACTTGATGGGAAGCGCCTCGGCGTGCGCGGCAGGCGCGCTCAAGGTGAAGCCGGCGAGCGCGGTGGCAAGGACGATCAGGCGGCGACGCGGGAAGGCAAGCATGCAGCGGAACTCCAGAGGACAGTTGGCGACTGCCACCGCAAGAACCATGCGCGGCGTGCTTCGCATGTCTGCACCACCCGAGTGCAAGGCGACGGGACCGACTCCCCGCGCGCCTCACCGGCGTGCGGCGGCGCTATGCTGCGCGGATGCTCCAGCAGTTCAGCACCACGCTTGCCATCGAGACGCCGGGCCGAGGCCTGGTGGAGATCACGCGACCGGTTCGCCAATGGGTGCAGGGTTGCTCCCTTGAAGCGGGCCTGCTGACCGTGTTTGTCCGGCACACGTCGGCCAGCCTCCTCATCCAGGAGAACGCCGACCCCGATGTGCGGAGCGACCTTGATCGCTTCTTCGCCAGGCTCGTGCCCGACGGAGACGCGCTCTTCCGTCACCGCGACGAGGGCGCCGATGACATGCCGGCCCACGTGAGGTCCGCACTGACCGCGGTGCAGCTGTCCGTTCCGCTCGCCGCGGGGCGATTGGTGCTCGGCACCTGGCAAGGCATCTACCTGTGGGAACACCGTGTGCGATCGCACCGGCGCGAGGTGGCACTTCACCTGATCGGGCAATGAAGCACTTCGACGCCCAGGCCACCGCGGCCGCCCTGCCCTTCGAGCGGCTCATCCCCGCCCTGTCCGCTGCGTTCGTGACGGGCGCCCAGGTGCCTGCACGCCATGTGCATGCGGTGAATGGCGGCACGGTGCTCATCATGCCGGCATGGCAGGGTCCGTACCTCGGCATCAAGACGATCAACATTTTCCCCGGCAACGCGGCGCAGGGCTTGCCCGGGCTGTTCGCGACCTACGTCCTCTACGACGCCACGACGGGCGAGCCACTGGCACAGATCGATGGCAACGAGCTGACCGCCCGGCGGACCGCGGCCGCCTCGGCGCTCGCGGCCTCCCATCTGGCACGCGAGAACGCCCAGCGCCTGCTGGTGCTCGGTCGAGGCCGCGTCGGGCGCTTGCTGCCCGACGCCTATCGGGCGGTGCGCGCACTGACATCGGTGACGGTCTGGCATCGCCAGGCCGAACTCGACCTCGCCGAGGCGGTGCGGTCAGCCGACATCGTGAGCTGCGCCACGCTTGCCACCGAGCCCCTGGTGAAAGGCGCGTGGCTGGCTCCCGGATCGCACCTGGACCTCATCGGCAGCTTCACACCCCAGATGCGCGAGGCGGACGATGCGTGCTTCTCGGATGCGAGCCTCTACGTCGACACGGCGGAGGCGCTGGCCAAGAGCGGCGACCTGCTGGGCCCGATGGCCAGAGGGGTGTTCACGGTTGAAGCCGTGCGGGGCACGCTGGCCGACCTGTGCACCGGCACGGTGCCGGGCCGTGCAAGCGCGACCGAACGCACCGTCTTCAAGTCGGTTGGAACGGCGCTGGAAGACCTGGCCGCGGCCGTCCTGGTCGCAGGCGTCACACCGCCGCCGACCTGAGCGTCTCCACGACCGGCCTGCGCAGCACGCCCCGCAGGCCCCACCAGCCGGCGGCCAAGGCGAGCACGGCGCCCGCCCCTGCGCCGATGAGCGGCACCCACGGCGACGGCGCCCAGGCAAACTGGAAGACATACCGGGCCAGGGCCCAGCCGACGGCCATTGCGGCCGTCGAGGCAAGAAATCCAGCGAGGGCCCCGACGCCCAGCAGCTCCGCCCGCTGAACCTGGCCCAGCAGCCGTCCGCTCGCGCCCAGTGCGCGCATCACCGCGAACTCGCGCGCCCTCGCCTCGCGCGTGGCGGTCACGGCGGCGAACAGCACCACCAGACCCGCCGCCAGCGTGAAGCCGAAGAGAAACTCGACGGCGCGCACGACCTGGTCCAGCACGCGCTGCAGCTGGCCGATGGACTGAGAGACGTCGACGCTCGTGATGTTCGGGAATTCGCGGCTCAAGGCGTTGTCGAACCCCGTGCCCTCCGGGGCGCGGAAGGCCGCGATGTAGGTGGCCGGCACCTCGGGCATCTCCGCCTTCGGGTACATGACGAAGAAATTCGCGCGCATCGAACCCCAGTCCAGCTTGCGCAGGCTGGTGATGCGGGCGTCCGACATCTGGCCGGCAATGTCGAACCGCAAGGTGTCGCCGAGCTTGAGGCCGAGCGTCTCGGCAAGGCCGTCCTCGACGCTGATCGCGTCGGCTTCGTCGGCCACCCAGCGCCCTTGCGAGATCTCGTTGTGCGGCGGCGGGCTGGCGCTGTGGCTGAGGTTGAATTCGCGATCGACAAGCCGTTTGGCGCGCTCCTCCGTCATCGACTCCGGACTCACCGGCTGCCCGTTGATGGCCACGAGCCGGCCGCGGATCATCGGGTACCAGTCGTAGCGCGCGATGCCGGCGGCCTTGAGCCGCGCCTGGAAGTCCTCGCCCTGCTCCGGCAGGACGTTGATGACGAAGCGGTTGGGGGCGTCGGGCGGCGTGGCCTGGCGCCAGCTGGAAATGAGGTCGGTGCGCAGGAGCACGAGCAGGCACAGCGCCAGCAGCCCCACGCTCAACGCCGACACCTGGAGCACTGCGAACGCCGGACGGGCCGCGATCTGCCGGGTCGCCAGCACCAGCCAGCGGGGCGCGCGCGCCTCGGGAACGGCGCGGCGCAACACCTGCACGGCCAGCCACGACAGGGCGGCGAACACCACCACGGCACCCGCGAATCCGCCCACGGCGATCAGGCCCAGTTGCAGGTCGGACGACACCGCCAGCAGCAGCGCGGCAAACCCCAACGCACCCGCGGCGAGCACGGCGAGGGAGGCGGGCTTCAAGGCGCCCACCTCGCGCCGGATCACACGCAACGGCGGAACCTGCGCCAGCTGCAGCACCGGCGGCAAGCCGAAGCCCATCAGCAGGGTGAAACCGACGCCCACGCCGAACAAGGCCGGCCAGGCACTCGGCAGCGGCAGGGTGGCGTTCACCAACCCCGACAGCAGGTAGACGAAGACGTGGTGCACCGCGAAGCCCAGCGCCACGCCGCCGATGCTGGCGATCAAGCCGACCAGTGCGAACTCGATAAGGTACTGCAGGGCGATGGTGCGCTGTGACTGCCCCAGCACGCGGAGCATGGCGCAGTCGTCGAGGTGGCGGCCGGCGAAATCGCGGGCGGCAATGCCCACCGCCACGGCCGCCAGCAGCGCTGCCAACAGCGCGACGAGGTTGAGGAACTTGGCCGCACGGTCGAGCGTCTGGCGCATCTCGGGTCGGCCGGTCTCCAGCGATTCGACGCGCATGCCGCGCAGGCGCTCCGACTTGATCTGCGCCTCGGCCCACTTCACGAACCGCGCCACCGCGGCATCGCTGCCCGCCACGGCCATGCGGTAGGTGACGCGGCTGGCCGGCTGGATGAGGGATGTGGCCGCCAGGTCGGCTTCGCCCAGCATGACGCGGGGCGAGAAGCTCATGAAGCCGGCACCGCGGTCCGGCTCACGCTCGATGATGGCGCCCACGGTGAAGCTCGCGTCACCCAGCAACAACGGGTCGCCAACCTTGAGACCGAGGGAGTCGAGCAGAGAGCCGTCCACCCAGACCGTCCCGGGCGCCGGTGTCGACCGCACCGGAGCGCCGGCCGCGCCCTGGCGCTCGGCGACGATGAGTTCGCCCCGGAGCGGATAGCCGGCCGTGACGGACTTGACCGACACCAGCCGAGACGCCCCGCCCTTGTCGTCGGGTGCCCGGCCCATGCTGGGAAAGCCGGCGGTGCGCACGACCTGCAGGCCGTCGGCGCGGGCGCGCTCGGCAAATGAAGCGGGTGCGGGCTGGTCGCTGGCGATGATGGCATCGCCCCCGAGCAGCTGGCGGGCGTCGCGCGCCAGGCCCTGGTTCAAGCGGTCGGCAAAAAAGCCGACGGCGCCCAGGCTGGCCACGGCCAGCATCACGGCCACGATGAGCAGGCGGAGCTCTCCGGCCCTGAAGTCACGCCACAACTGGCGCCAGGCCAGGGACCAGACCGAAACGGCGGTGCGGGGTGCAGCAGGAATCATGGGAGGCTCGAGGAACGGCAAAGGCGCAAACGCGCCGACCATACTCCATCCGGCCCGCCCCGCGCTGGCGATCGGGCGAATCAGGCGCGCCTCGATGTGAACGTCGCATGCAAACGGGCAGAACGTCCGAAGACGGGCCGGATGCTGTAATTTCCATATGACCTCATTGCCCGCCCTCTTCGTCTCGCACGGCTCACCCATGCTCGCACTCGAGCCTGGCCCCACGGGTGCCTTCCTGGCGTCCCTGGGCCCGGCGCTGGACCGCAGCTTCGGCCGGCCGCGAGCGATCGTCGCCATCTCCGCGCACAGCACGGCGCGCTCGCCGGTGCTGCTGGCGGCCGACCGGCATGAGGCGGTGCACGACTTCGGCGGATTCCCTCCGGCGCTCTACACACTTCGCTATGACGCCCCGGGCGCACCGGCCCTGGCCGACGACGTATTGGCCCGGCTCGAGGCGTCCGGGCACCCGGCGCATCGCCTCGAGCAGGGCGGCCTGGATCACGGCATCTGGAGCATGCTGCGATTCATCTACCCCGACGCCGACGTGCCGGTGCTGCCCCTCGCCTGGGCGCCGACCGCCCCACCCGCGGCCCAGTTCGCCCTCGGCGAAGCCCTCGCCGGCCTGACTCGGGAAGGGGTGCTGGTGCTCGGCACGGGCAGCATCACCCACAACCTGCGCCGCGTGTTCGCCCGCGGCGAGGCCGATGTCGCGGCGCCGGAAGTGCCGGAGAGCGCGGCCTTCCGGCACTGGTTCGCGGCGCGCGGCAGCGAAGCCGACTGGCCTGCGCTCTTCGACTACCGTCGGCAGGCGCCCCATGCGGTGGACATGCATCCCACCGACGAGCACCTGCTGCCGTGGTTCGTCGCGGCAGGCGCGGGCGGCGCCGAGACCGCTCCCCGGCGCATCTTCGAGTCGGTCACCTACGGCTGCCTCGGGATGGATGCGTATGCCTTCGGACCGGGTGCCGGGCCGCTGCAAGCCGCCCTTTTGCCGCCACAGGGACCAGGGCGCGGTTAGCATTGCGGCTTTCCTTCCCTACACAGGACACCGCTCATGCAAACCACCGCTTCCGGGCTGCAATTCGAAGACACCACTCCGGGCTCGGGCGCCGAAGCCAAGGCCGGCCAGCACGTGACCGTGCACTACACCGGCTGGCTGTACAACAACGGCGTCAAAGGCGCCAAGTTCGACAGCAGCAAGGACCGCAACGACCCGTTCGAGTTCGGCCTGGGCGCCGGCATGGTCATCCGCGGCTGGGACGAGGGCGTGCAAGGCATGAAGGTGGGTGGCACCCGGCTGCTCGTGATTCCGCCCGAGCTCGGCTACGGCGCGCGCGGTGCCGGCGGCGTCATCCCTCCGAACGCCACCCTGATGTTCGAAGTGGAACTGCTGGGCGTCTGAACATCGGCCGTGCGGCGGGCTGCTGACCCACATGACGATCCAGTACGACATCACCCACACCACCACCTACCGCTACGCCCGGGCGGTGCGCTTTGGCGAGCACCGGGTGATGTTCCGCCCGCGTGACAGCCACGACCTGCGGGTGCTCGCCACCGATCTGGTGGTGAGCCCCGACGCGGCCATCCGGATGATCCAGGACCCGCACTCGAATTCGGTTGCCCTGGTGACGCCGCTGGCCCTGGCCGATCAGCTGACCATCGTGTGCAGCTTCCGCATCGAGCATGCGCTCGGCAACACCCACGAGCTGCCGCTGGCGCCTGGGGCCGAGTACTTCCCCTTTGCCTACTCGGTGGAGGAGCGCTTCGACCTCGAGCACTACCTGCGTCCCCACCATGACGACCCGGAAGGCCGCCTCACCGCCTGGGCGCGCCAGTTCCTGCGGACCGACGGACCGACGGGCACCCGCGCCATGCTGCTGGCGATGAACCAGCACATCCGCAACAGCATGGTCTACGCCGGTCGCAACGAGGAAGGGACGCAGACCCCCATCGAGACGCTGTCGCGCGGGAGCGGCAGCTGCCGCGACTTCGCCCTCCTGATGATGGAGGCAGCCCGCCGGTTGGGGGTCGCCACCCGGTTCGTCTCGGGCTACCTCTACGACCCGCGCCGCGACGGCATGCCGCTCGACGAAACGGAGGAAGGCAGCCCGACGAGCGTCACCGGCGCCGGCTCCACCCATGCCTGGCTGCAGGCTTATCTGCCGGGCGCCGGCTGGGTGCCGTTCGACCCCACGAACAACCTCACGGGCGGCGCCCAGCTGATCCGCGTGGGCGTGGCCCGCGATCCCCGTCAGGCAGCTCCCATCTCGGGCAGCTGGTTCGGCGAGCGCAATGCCTACCTCGGCATGACGGTGGATGTGCAGGTGAGACGGCTCTGAGCCTGCAAGACGGCTGAGGCAGAAGACCGAAGGCACAGGTTGACCGACCTGCGCGGTCCATTTGCTGTCTGCCCGGGCCGGGCGATCCGTCGCCAGGCGATGCCGCCACCCGAGCCGGGTGACGTGCAGCACGTCTTGCGACCATGCTGCCGCGCCCCCGTGGCGTCAGTCCAGCAGACCCGGTCGAAGCTCGCCGAAGCGCCGAAGCTCGCCGAAGTTCACAGGAGGCGGAACGCCAGCACCGCCACGAGCGTCGGCGGCAGCGCGGCCACGAGCAGCCCGAGCGGATGGATCGCGCCATGCTCGAACTTCTCCTTCAGGATGGAGGCTCCGGCGGGGTTGGGTGCGTTGGCAATGACGGTCAGGCCACCACCGGTCACCGCGCCGGCCACCAGGGCGATCTTGAACTCCTCGCTGAGGCCCGGCACCAGGGAGCCCAGGTAGGTGAGCGCGGCGTTGTCGGTGATGGCGGTCAGCGCGGCGGCACCAAAGAACACGGCATTGGCATCCATGCCCAGCAGCACCGGCTGCAGCCACCATTGCTGCTGCCCGCCGAGCACCACCAGTCCGCCGAGAAAGAACGCGACGAGCAGCGCCTCGCGAAGGATGAGGCGGTCCTGGTAGCGCTCGTAGGCCGTGGCGAATCCGAGGAAGAACAGCAGCAGGCCGAGGAACACCGCGGGGTGATGCGCAAAGACCACCACCCCGGCGAGGAACAGCAGCTGGACGACCATGACCGCCACCGGTACCTGACTTGCAGCATTGCCCGCACGCTGGCCCATGTGGCCCAGCTGGTTGCGAAAGATGAACGTCGCAATGGCGGCATTCACGGTCACCGCTACGGCGGCCTTCCAGCCGAAGTTGGCGATCATGAACCAGATGTCCCAGTTCCAGACGCCGGCCACCATGAGCACCGGCGGCGCCGCAAACGGCGTGAGCGTGCCGCCGATCGAAATGTTCACGAACAGCACGCCAAGGGTGGAGTACTTGAGCCGGGTGGACACCGGCCGCGACAGCAACGTGTCGCGCAGCATCAGCGCAGCGAGGGTCATCGCCGCCGGCTCGGTGATGAAGGAGCCGAGCATCGGCACGACCGACAACACCACGAAGTACATCGACATGCCTTTGCCGAAGGGCAGGAAGCTCGCGATCAGACGCACGGCCCCGCCCGCCATCTGCAGCACGGGGCGTGTGCCGGCGATCACCATGATGGCGAACACGAACATCGGTTCGGTGAAGTTGCGGGAGTCGAGGTAGGTGGTCGCGTCTTCCTTGCCCGCGATCGCGAACATGAAGAGCATGAGGACCATGGCCCAGAAGCCGAACACGACCTCGACCTCGCCCAGCAGGTGCCAGAGGCCGGCATGCCGCGGGCGCGTGTGCGCGAGGTGCTCGAAGAACTTGGTCGAGAACGTGTGCACGAGGGCCACGGCGAACAGGACGGCGCCAATGAGCTGGATGGTGGTGGGCGTGGGCAAGTGGTTTCCTCGTTCAGCGCAGGATGGGTGTCGGGCGGCCGACCCGTTCGCCCAGGACGAAGAGGCGCATCGCACCTCGGTCTCGATCACCGTCTCTCGCTCACCGTCCCGGGGAGCGGCGTGGATGGCAGGTGAACTTCGCCATTCTAGGATGGCGGGCGGGAGGCAGCCTCCGGCGGATCAGTGCAAGCGCGCCGACACCGGACGGCCCACCGGATCGTCCGATTCGTCCTCTTGCTCCTCGCGCTCCACGGCCTCCATCAACTGCACCTTGCGGGCGATCATGCGTGCGCCGAGCTCGCCGAGGTCCACGTCGGTCCCGACCAGCGCAGGGACCGTCTGTTCGTGCGCCCGACGCAGGTGGTGGCGCAGGTCGCGGCCCAGCGCCTGGACCTTGCCGTCGTAGCGAAGGTCGCCCGGGTCACCCATCGACATGCGGGCCACCAGGGCCCACGCGCAATCGTGCACGGCGAGCACCGGCGAAAGGTCGATGCCAGCGCGATGCAGGGCGGGCACCAGCATCTCCTCCTCCACCTGGGTGTCGAGCGTCAGCTCCAGGCTCAGGCGTTCCACCACGGCGAGCTTCTCCGAACGCACGTCGCCTTGGCGATCGCAAAGCGCGTCATAGGCGTCGAGCAGGCCCTGCACCGAACTGCGGTTCTGCAGCAGGAGCGCAATGGCGTCGAAGGGCGCTGGCGGGGCATACGTGGTCATGACAATTCTCCGATCGGAACGGCGGAGGGGACGATCGAGCGAGCGGTATCCGTCCTTGCCGCACGAGACCGCTCGCCGCCCGGTGCGAGGATTGCCACCGGTCTCTGGGCGCCTCCGTCAGCAGTCTATGAAGCGATGCGCCATGAGACTGCCGGACGAGCAAGGGTTCCCGTGTCGGTGCGGTCCTACGCCGGTCGATGTCCCGTAGGCGTGTAGGCCGATTCCTACAAGGACTCCGGCACTCCCCCGACGCTTTCGAGGCATCCGTCTCATTAGAATTCCGCCATGATCGAAGCTGTACCCGCAGCGGACTGCTGTCACTGCGCCCGGTGGGCAGCCAGTGTGCAGTGCGCCGAAGCGAGCACGGGTATGCTCCGCCGATTCCTACAACAAGAGTGCGCAGGCACGATGCAAAGCTCGCTGCCATGTTGAAAACCTACATCGTCGAAGACAGCCCGGTGATCCGCGAGAACCTCATCGCGACGCTCGAGGAACTGGTTGCGGTGGAGGTGGTGGGTACGGCGGACAACGAGTCCGCCGCTGTCTATTGGCTCTCTCAGCCTCGCAACGTCTGCGACCTGGTCATCATCGACATCTTCCTCAAGAGTGGCTCGGGCCTCGGCGTCCTGGCCGCCAGTGCGCGCGCGCCCGGGCAGGCCAAGCTGGTCGTGCTCAGCAACTACGCCACCCCCGACATGCGGCGCAAATGCGCGGAGCTCGGGGCCGACAAGGTGTTCGACAAATCGAATGAGATCGACGCCCTCATCGCCTATTGCCAGAAGCTGGCGGCGGGTGACACGTCGACATCGGTGATGGGCGCCCTTTGAGGCGCCCGGTGCGCCTCACGCCCCGCCCTTCCCCGGCCCGCGCCTCCCGGCGCTGGCCTGGGCAGGCCACTGCCTCACTGGATGAGGCCGTTCTTGAGCGCGTAGTAGGTCAGGTCGCTGTTGGACTCGAGCTTCATCTTCTCCATCACGCGCGTGCGATACGTGCTCACCGTCTTCACGCTCAGCGACAGGCTGTCGGCCATGTGGCCGATGGTCTCACCCTTGGCGAGCCGCAGGAACACCTGGAACTCACGCTCGGACAATTGCTCATGAAGCGGCTTGTCGGCGTTGCCACCCAGGTTGTCGGCCAGCAGCTCGGCAACGGCCGGCGTGATGTACTTGCGGCCCCGCGCCACCGTGCGGATCGCGGTGACGATTTCCTCGGGGTCGCATTCCTTGTTCAGGTAGCCGCTCGCGCCTTGTCGCAGCAGCGTGGTGGCGTAGTGCGCTTCCGGGAAGCCGCTCAGGATCAGAACAGGCAGCTCCGGCGCGCGCGCCCGGATCGCAGCCAGCGCGTCGACCCCGCTCTGCTCGGGCATGGACAGGTCCATGACAAGCACGTCCACGAGGCCCTTGCGAACGATGTCGAGGGCCTCACGGCCGTTGGCGGCCTCGGCCACGATCTGCAGATCGACCTGTTCGGAGAGGTACTGGCGCAGGCCGGCACGAACGAGGGCATGGTCGTCAACGATGGCAACTTTGATCATGTCGGTTTCGAACAGTGTGTGGGTTGCGTCACGAATCATTCTAGTTGCATGAAACGGATCAAGGCATGAAGAACTTCATTCGGCGCTTCAGGCGCAGTGCCATCACCTTCCCCTTGGCGGTGATCACCGCCCTGAGCCTGATGGCGATCAGCGAGTCGTCGTACCGCTCGTCGGTGGACTCCCTCGACCGCCTGGGCCACCTTGCCGTGGCTCGCATCAACAACCTGGTGCTCATCCGGCAGGTGCTGGACGCCGAGAACGGTCAACGGGGCTACCTCATCACCGGCCGGCCGGAATACCTGGAGCCGTACCGCAAGACGATGGACAACATCGGCCAGACGATGCGCACCCTGCAGGACTTCTATGCGAAGGAGCCGCAGCAGGTGACCGACTTCACCGTGCTGGCCGGTCTGGTGAACAAGAAGCTCTCCGAGATGGACACCACCATCCAGCTGCGCACCGAAGGCCGGGAGGACGCCTGGCGCGCCGTCATCGAGACCGACATCGGGCGCGAGCAGATGGAGGCCATTCGTGTCGCCTCCGAGCGGCTCTTCAAGCGGGAGACCGACCAGATCACCGCCAGCCGGGCGTCCGTCTACCAGACGCTGCAGCTCAGCCGCCTGGGCGTGGCGGCCATGACGGCCCTCAGTGTGCTGGCCTTCTTCATGTACCTCCGCCAGACCGCCACCCTCGACCAGGAACGCAGGCGCCAGCAGCTCGCCCTCCAGGTCGAGCGCGATCTGCTCGAGCACCAGGTGAAGGGCCGCACGGCACAGCTCACCGAACTGGCCCACCACCTGCAGACCGCCCGAGAAGACGAACGCAACCGCTTGGCGCGCGACCTGCACGACGAACTGGGTGCGCTCCTGACCGCCGCCAAGCTGGACGTCGCGCGGCTGAAGTCACGCATCGGGACCATCACGCCCGAAGCACAGGAGCGCATCACCCACCTCAACGAAACGCTGAATGACGGCATCGCGTTGAAGCGCCGCATCATCGAGGACCTGCGCCCCTCCTCCCTGAACAACCTCGGTCTGGTGGCCGCACTCGAGATCCTCAGCCGCGAGTTCGCCGAGCGGTCTGGCATCCCGGTCGCCACCCAGTTGGAGGCCGTCCGCCTCAAGCAGTCCAGCGAACTGACCATCTACCGGCTCGTGCAGGAGGCCCTGACGAACATCGCCAAGTACGCGCAGGCCAAGCACGTGTCGATCAGCGTGCAGGTGGTGGACGGCCGCGTGGAGGTGATCGTCAAGGACGACGGAGTGGGCTTCGACACGAGCGTGAAGCGCCCGATGAGTCACGGACTCCTGGGCATGCGCTACCGGGTCGAGGCGGAGGGAGGCCAGATGGCCCTGCAGGCCCGGCCCGGTGAGGGCACGCAGATCCGCGCCAGCCTGCCGCAATTGGCCGAACCGCCCGCCCCGCCAGCTCCTGGACCGGACGCGACGGCGGGCGCGCCGGGGTAAGGGCTTTCCTACAAGGGCAGCGAGGGGCCGCCGACACCCCCTCGGGCCCCAGTCTCATGGTGGTCTCTGAGGTGCGGCAATAAGCTCCGTTTCACCAGTCCTCAAACCCTTCAAACGATTCGTCTGAAGCCTGACCCCAAGGAGCCCACCATGCTGCACTACGCCGTTGTCTTTTTCGTCATTGCGCTGATCGCCGCGCTGTTCGGTTTTGGTGGCATCGCCGCCAGTGCCGCCGGCATCGCCAAGATCCTCTTCATCGTGTTCGCCGTGCTGGCCGTCGCGAGCTTCCTGTTCAGCCTCATCAAGAAGGGCTAGTCGCCCGTCTCCGTGAGAACGCGAGTTCCGTTCACAACCAACAACAGGGAATCCGACCATGACACCCAACAAGCCCCAAGGCATGCTGCCCTCCGATGACCAGACGCAGGCGGCCACCGAGCGCGCAGCCGACACGGCGGAGAACGCGGTTCACGCTTCCCGCCGAGTCGCGAACGACGCGCTGGATCACGTCGAATCGGCCATCCAGTCCGCCCGCGCCAACGTGCAGCCCGCCATCTCCCGCCTGGCCACCCAGGCCGAGACCCTGGCCCGCAAGGGACTGGACGCCGTCAAGGACAGTGCCTACACGGTGCGCGACCGCGCCACCTCGCTGACCGACGTCACGGCTCGCTACGTGAAGGATGAACCGGTCAAGGCCGTCCTCATCGCTGCCGCTGCCGGCGCCGCGCTGATGGCGTTGCTGAGCCTCGCGCAGAGCGGTCGCCGTCGCGACGACCTCTGACGCTTCGGCGTTCCGGGCCCGATTCCGCGCACAGCGCGGGACCGGGCCCGCCGCGCTTGAGAACCACGTTCCCCGCCGCACCGCGGCGCCTACCTCATCGGCCGAATCATGATTCATCCGCTCGTGCGCCTTCTCGCCACCGAACCGCATCTCGTCGCCGACCACGTCGGTGCCTATGCGGCGCTCATCGAATGCGAAGCGAAGGAAGTGCAGCGACGATGGACCTTGCGGCTGGCACTGAGCGTGGTCGCCCTGGTGTGCCTGGTGATCGCCGCCATGCTGACGGGCGTGGCGCTCATGCTGTGGGCCGTTACCCCCGGGCTGTCGACCGGCGCGCAGTGGGTTCTCGGCGCCGCTCCCGCCGTGCCGCTGCTGGTGGCGATCGGTGCCGGGCTCGCGGCAAAACGTCCCTCGGCAGAGAAAGCGTTCGCGGCCATCAAGGCCCAGATCCAGTCCGACCTGCACATGATCCACCAGGCGAGGTCGGCATGAACCCGAACATCGAATCCACCGACATCGATCCGATGATGCAAGGTGAACCCGTGCTGCCCGAGTTGCCACTGTCACCCCAGGCGCGACTCGATGCCTCACGCGCGGCCCTGCGCCATTGGATCGACCGCACTTACCATCCGGAGCGGCTTCAACCCGAGCCGCCCGTCGACGCGTACGCTGACGACGTGGCACCCGAGGACGAGCCCGCCTGGCTCGGGCTGCTCGTCGACTCCCTGAGCGACGTTCCCGTCGCCTCCATGGCGGTGCGCTACCTTCGACGCTGGTGGTCCCGGCATCCGCTGAAGGCCACGGCGGCGTTCGCCACGACGGCGGGACGTGACCTGCTCGGGCCGGCCGCCGCACGCCATCCGTGGCTGCTGCTCGGAGGTGCCGCCCTGGCCGGGGCGGCCGTGACCCGCCTGCGGCCTTGGCGCTGGGTGTCCGGCAGCGCCCTCATGACCTTGATGGTGCCGCCGATCAGCCTGGCTTCCGTGCTGGCCTCCGTCACCGCCATGGCCGCGGGCCTCCAAGGCGAAGACGAGCCGGAAGGGCCGGTCCATCCGCCGCACCAGCCGGGGTTCGAGATGCCGGCTCGTCCCGTGCCCGCGGCCGCAGCGGCTGACGAACGACTCCGCGAAGCCGCCTGACCGCGACGGCCACCGCGTCGCAGGACGTCGCACTCCTTCACTGCCGAGCCGGTACGCCGCGCTCAGTTCAGCCTATTGCTTCGGCCCGCCAGTCCTCAGTGGACCGCGGGCCGAAGCGCTTTCGGCGCGAGAGCGCGGTGCAGCCCGACCGGTGGATCACGCCAGCCGGCGTCCCAGCACCCCGTCCTACAGGGCCTCACGCAGCAGTCCGATGGCCCCCCCGAAACCCCGCCCGTAGAGTTCCTCCATCGAATGAGAACGCGCCCACGCGGCGCCCAGCCAGGAGATCGACATGCTCAAGTGGGCCATCATTTTTGGTGTCATCTCGCTGATCGCCGGAGTGCTCGGCTTCAGTGGAGTTGCCGCCGGCGCTGCCGGCATCGCCAAGTTCCTGTTCGTGGTCTTCCTCGTCCTCTTCGCCGCCGTGCTGCTGATCGGCGTGCTCGGGGCGAAGGCGATCGGTCGAAAGTAGTCAGGCAGAGATCTCAAGCGCAAGACGCAGCCGTTGCCTCAGGGGTGGAGGCACCGGTTGTTCCGACAACAACCACCACCCGATCCGGTTCCACCCGGGACCTTCCGTCAGCACAAGGAGATTCACATGATTGTCCGCAACACCCTCGCCGCCGCCGTTACCGCAGTTGCCCTGCTCACCACCGCAGGCTGCGCCGTCACGCGCGACCAGTCCACCGTTGGCGAGTACGTCGACGACACGACGATCTCCACCAAGGTGAAGGCCAAGTTCATCGAGGACAAGGCCGTGGCCGCCTCCTCGATCCAGGTCGAGACCATGAACGGCACCGTGCAGCTGTCGGGCTTCGCCAAGAGCGAATCCGAGCGGGCTCATGCTGCCGCACTGGCCCGCGAAGTGAAGGGCGTCAAGAACGTGAAGAACGACATCCTGGTCCGTCCCTGACCGGAACTGACGCTCGCGGCCTCTCGGCCGCTTGCCGATGATCATCACGCCGAGGCGCGCCACTCCGACAGGGGGGCGCGCCTTTCTTCTTGCCCGCCGGGAAACATCGCCGCGCCATGCCCTCCAACCCCTTTCCGCTGAAGCCCGCCTCCCCTCGCGCCGTGGTCGCCAAGTTGCGACCTCGCGAGGCGGGTGCGGCCCCCTACGCCACCGGGCCCCTTCAGCCGCCCCCCCGCTCCCCCATTGCTGCCACGGTGCTGGCCACCATCGGGGTCGTCGGCATGCTCTGGTGGGGCCAGCGCTTCTTCGTGCCCGTCGCGGCCGGCCTGATGCTCGCCATGCTGGTGGCGCCCTGGGTGGTGTGGCTTGAACGCGGTCTGCGCAGCCGGGTGGTCTCGACACTGGCCGTGATGGCGGTCGTGGTGGGCATCGGCGCACTGGGCTTGTGGGCCTTTGGCGGGCAGATCGGCCGCATGGCGGAGCGCATGCCGGAGATGATCGAGCTCGTGGCCGAGCGGATGGTGAAGAACCGGCCCGAGTCGGACTCGGTGCTGAGGCGTTCGCGCGACGCCCTTGCCGAATTGGACCGGGCTGCACAATCCGTCGCCACCGGAGCGCCGCTGCGC
This sequence comes from Rhizobacter sp. LjRoot28, assembly GCF_964253025.1. Classification (NCBI taxonomy): domain Bacteria; kingdom Pseudomonadati; phylum Pseudomonadota; class Betaproteobacteria; order Burkholderiales; family Sphaerotilaceae; genus Rhizobacter; species Rhizobacter sp. LjRoot28. The sequence goes on along the minus strand of NZ_CAXUQC020000001.1, from coordinate 945,771 downwards.
CGCGTGCGCCCTCCTGCGCAACAAGGACCGACCATCACCGAGGAGGCGACCGTGCTGGTGCGTGACACCGCGGTCAGCGGCTCGTCCGTGCTCCTCAAGTTCATGGCGGACCTGAGCGTCATCCTCTTCATCGCCTTCTTCGTCCTCTCCGGTGGCGAGCGGCTGACCTCCCGATTCATCAACCTCTGGGGTCACAACCCGCGAGGCCGCTGTCGGGCGGACCGCGCGCTGCGCGAGACGTCCCGGCAGATCCGGCTGTATGCAGGCACGCTGCTCGTCACCAACACCGTCATCGGCGTGGCGGTGTGGCTGGCCTTCTGGGCCACCGGCCTGCCCGACGCCGCCATGTGGGGCCTGACCGCAGCCGTCCTGCACCTCGTGCCCTACCTCGGCATGGCCGTGTTGGTGGCCCTGGGTGCGGCGGAGACCTTCCTCGTGCATGGCACGCTGGGTGCGGCCGCCGGCATGGCCATCTACCTGGTGGTGCTGTCCACGCTCGTGGGCACCGCCATGACCGCTTGGCTGCAGAGCCGCGCCGCCAAGATGAACGCTGCCGCGGTCTTCCTCGGCCTTGTCTTCTGGGGCGCCCTCTGGGGCGTGTGGGGCCTGTTCCTCGGTCCCGCGCTCATCGTGGTCATCAAGGTGATTGCCCAGAACTCGCGCACGGCGCACCGGGTTGCTCGGTTGATGGCGGGGTGATCCTGCTTGAGGAGGCGAAGGCGTTGACCTTTGTCGGAACCCTCGATCGTCCAGGTAGCCGAAGTGACGACCCGCGGCGCGCGCATCTGGACGGCCGACGGCGCGGGGACGTGCTTCCCGAAGCGTCCTGGCCCACAGCGCCCGATCGCTCGAGCAACTCGACGGCCAGGGGCACGGCCGGCGCCGGCTCGGCGTCCGGCCGCCCGAGCCGCATGCCCGGCTGACCGGTCCACCCCGCCTGGTTCAACCAGGCCGGGAGAACACCATGCACACGGGGCTGCCGCACGCCGCGGTTCGGCCGCCGGCCCTGAGCGCACCGGTGGCCGGGTCTACCAGCAGCAGGGTGATGCTGTCGCTGTCTTCATTGAGAACGTACATCCGCTCGCCTGACGGCTCCAGTGCAAAGAACCGAGGCGTTCGGCCGCCCGAGGCCACGCACCCCAAAGGGCGCAACCGCCCGGACGCAGCGTCGATCGCGAAGGCCGCGATGCTGTCGTGACCTCGGTTGGAGGCATAGACGGTACGCCCCGGGGCGTCCACGAGGATGCCGGCCGCCCGGTTGTCGCCGGTGTGGTCGTCGGGGACCGAGGGAACGCGCTGGAACGGTGACAGGGCGCCCGAGGCCGGGTCGAACGCACAGGCCGTCACGGTGGAGTCGAGTTCGTTGATCACGTACGCCCATTGCCCGGCTGGATGGAACGCGAGGTGCCGCGGACCGGCGCCTTCACGCACCTGTGCGTGCGGCACGTCCGCAGGCAGCAGCTGACCTTCCGCAAAGCGGAAGCCGAAGATGCGGTCCAGGCCCTTGTCCGGCACGAGCACCCACTGCCCACTCGGATCGAACACGTTGAAGTGAGGCTTGGAGAACGGCTGCTCGATGCGATGGGGGCCGGGCGTCCCCGGCAGGTGCGCGAGCGAGGACACGGGCCCCAGGCAGCCGCCGGCCTCGAGCGGCAACACCGCGACGTTGCCGCTCAGGTGGTTCGACACGATGAGGAACCGCTCCTGCGGATCGAGCGCCAGGTGCACCGGGTTGCGCCCGCCGCAACCCTGCGTCTGCATGAGCCGCAGGCGCCCATCGAGCGGATCGACGGCGAGCACGCTGACCGCCTCCCCGTCGCCATGAACGGTGTAGAGCCGATCGCCCTGCCGATTGAGGGTGAGGTACGACGGATTGACGAGATCGCCCAGAACTTGGTGTCGCGACAGATCGCCCGTCGCATCCACCTCCCAGACGGTGATGCCCTCACCTCGGGCCTGGCGCTCGCGCGTCGTGCGCGAACCGACGTAAGCGCGCAGCGGCGTCATGCGGCCGGCGCGACCGACGCGCCCTCGATGCCATGCCGCCCGAGGGCGTCGGCCACGAAGCCGGATGCCTTCATGGCTTCGATGAAGTCGACGAGGTACCGGGCAGCCGCTTCGCCACGGCCGCGTGGCAGGCCCATGGCCTGCCGGATGACCATGAAGTGACCTTCGAGCAGACGCAGGCCCCCGATCCGCCGGGCGTCGGCCTCGAGTTGCTGCCGCACCCCCGCCGCCACCTCGAGTCCCTGCGCCACAAAGGTGTCGACCACCGTGGGCGAGGTGGCCGCACGGACGATGGCGGCCTGCTTCAGCTCCCGCGACAAGTGCAGGTCGTAGGCGCTGCCGAGGCCCACCGCGACGCGATGCCCGGGGCGGTCGACCTCCTCGTTCTGGCGAAGGGGGGAGGCGTCGCGCACAAGGTAGCAGCCCTCGATCAGCACGTAGGGCGGCGTGAACGCAATGCCGGCGCCCCGCAGCGGATCCACCGCGAAGAAGCCGATGTCGGCCTCCTCCGCCGTCACCGCCTCCACCGAGCGACCGGCGGCCTGGAACACAACCGGCTCCAGCGCCACGCCAAGCCGTCCGGCCAAGGCGCGCGCGAGGTCGACCGACACGCCCCGTGGCTGGCCGGTGCCGGGGTCAGTGGCCGCAAGGATGGGGTTGCCGAGGTTGATGGCGGCACGCAACACGCCGGTCGGCGCAAGTGCCCGCAGCACGTCAGGGTCAGGTTTCATGGGACGGCTCGATGGTTCAGGGAAGCACGCGGGTTCGATCATCGCTGTGACTGTCAGGCCCGGCTCGGATGGGTGGCCAGGGGGCTGGTGGGCCGATCAGGTCCAGGCATCGGAGGGCTCACCACCCGGGCAGAGCAACGACCGGATCATCTCCAGGTTGCGCAGCGTACTCTGCAGGTGCGTTCGCATCGCCTCGGCGGCCTCGGCGTTGCGTCCACGCTCCAGCAAGGCAAGGACCTGAAGGTGCTGCTCGCAGTGCTCACGGTAGCGGGCGCGGTCTTGCGTGGAGCGGTAGGACAGCAGCCGCCGCACACGGTTGACCCGCTGGATCGCATCGATGAAGAAGGCGTTGCCGCTCCCCTGCACGAGCGACTCATGGAACCGCACGCCGCGCTCATGGAGCTGCTCGGCGCTGTCGGTCTCGATCCCGCCTCCCAGCAGGTGCTCCTCGGCCGCACGGCAGCGTGCAAGCACATGAGGGTCCAGCCGATAGCCCGGCTCGCCGAGGGCCGCGGGCTCGATCGCCAATCGCATGCGGTAGGACTGCAGCAAGCTGTCGGGCGTGGCGAGCATCGGCGAGAAGGTCCAGCCATAGCCGGGGCGCCTGGACGCCCACCCTTCGCCAGCGATGCGGGACAACACCGCGTCGAGCCGGGCCGGCGTCAGGCCGTAACGGCGGCGCAGCAGGCCTTCGGACACGCTGTCAGGCAGCAGGCCCTGCAGGCGGTCATCGGCGATCCTGCGATAGGCCCGGGTGACGTCGTCCACGTCACCGAGCTTCAGTTCATCGCGGGTGAACGCAGCGGCATCGTCCACCGTCCGCAGAAGGAAATAGCCGCGGTGAGGTTCGTGGGAGAGCAGCCCTGCTCGGTGCAGCAGCGACAGCGCCTCGTTGACCGGGGACCGGGAAACGTCGAGTTTGTCGGCCAGCATCTGCGCCGGCAGGTGCGTTCCCAGCTTCAGACCTTCCGCCTGGACGAGCTCGACGATGCGAACGGGGATGGAGGTGTCGAGCGCCACGCCGCGTTCGTCTCACGCCGCCGCGGCGAGCTGGCGCTGAAGGATGAAGGGAATGACGCCGCCCGCCTGCAGCAGGTCCAGTTCGAACCGGGTCTCGACTGCGGCCGCGGCCTCCAGCGATTCCACGCCGCCGTCGCGCCGCACCACGCGCACCGTCACCAGGGATCGAGGCGTCATGCCGGCCGGGTCCGCGTCGATTTCAAGGCGGTCTCCGGGCTGCAAGCCCAGCGTGCGTGCGTGCACCTGCGGCGGCAGGCGCAGCGGCAGGATGCCCATGCCGATCAGATTGGACCGGTGAATGCGCTCGAAACTGGAAGCCAGCACGGCGCGGATGCCCAGCAACCGCTGGCCCTTGGCGGCCCAGTCGCGCGATGAGCCGGTGCCGTAGCGCTCGCCGGCCAGCAGCACCAGCGACTCCCCGGCTGCCGCATGCCGCGCGGCAGCCTCCCACAAGGGGACCACCTCGCCACTGGGCGCGTGCACCGTGTGCGCCACGGGTGCGCCGGGGGACAGCAGGTTGCGCAGGGACTTGCTGTGGAACGCCGCCCGCAGCATCACCTCCCAGTTGCCTCGGCGTGACGCGAACACGTTCAGGTCGTCCCGGTTCTCGCCCCGTTCCACGAGGAAGTCGGCCACCTGGCTGTCGCGCGGAATGGCGCTTGCCGGGGAGATGTGATCCGTCGTCACGTCGTCGTCGAGCACCAGCAGCGGGTAGGCGATGTAGCGCCCGAGCAGCGAGCCCGCCTCGATCGATGCGAAGGGCGGGCGGCGCAGGATGGTGGAGCGCGGATCCCACGGGAAGCGGGCACCCTGCGGACGCTGCAGCGCCTGCCAGCCCGGGCTGAGCGACGCCGCGGCGAAGTCCCGCGCGAAGTCGTCGGGCGCCAGTCCGGCATCGAGGTGGGCCTCGATCTCGGCTTCGGTCGGCCACAGGTCCTCCAGGCGGACGGCGCGCCCCGCCACCACCTGCACCGGCTCGTCCCGCAGGTTGCGCGCCGCATCGCCCGCGAGGGCGAACGCGATGACGAGCGGTGGCGACATGATGAAGTTCAGGTCCAGGTCGGGGTGCACGCGCCCAGGGAAGTTGCGGTTGCCCGAGAGCACGGCGACGGGCTGGATGCTCCCGGCGGCAGCGGCTTCGCGCACGGCGGCCGGCAACGGGCCGGCGTTGCCGATGCAGGTGGTGCAACCGTAGCCGACGATGTCGAAGCCGATGGACGCCAGGTCGTCGAGCAGTCCGGCACGCCGCAGGTACGAGCTTGCCGCAGGCGAGCCGGGTGCGAGCGATGTCTTGACCCACGACGGCACCGACAACCCGAGCTGGCGTGCGCGACGAGCCACGAGGCCGGCGGCCACCAGCAGGCGCGGGTCGGTGGTGTTCGTGCAACTCGTGATCGCCGCGATCGCGACCGGGTGTGCGGGCATGCTGGCATGCGGCTGCCCCGGCGCGAAGCCCACCCGCGCGAGCGCCTCGCCCGTCTGCCAGTGGGCCAGCAGGTCCTGGGGCCGTCGCGGGCCGGCGACGTGCAGGCCGATGCTGCCGAGGTCGATCTCCAGCACGCGGGTGAAGCGCGGCTCGGCCGCCGGGTCGAACCACAGACCCGTCCGCCGCAGATAGGCCGACACCAAGCGCAGGCGGCCTTCGCTCCGGCCCGTGGCACGCAGGTACTGCAGGGTGCGCTCGTCGACGGGGAAAAAGCCGGTGGTCGCACCGTACTCGGGTGCCATGTTGGCGACGACGGCCCGGTCGCCCGCCGTCAACGTGGAAACGCCCGGTCCGAAGAACTCGACGAACTCGCCGGCCACGCCGATGGCCCGCAAGCGCTGGGTGACCGTGAGTGCGAGGTCGGTGGCCAGCACGCCGGCCGGCAGGCGACCGATGAGGCGCACGCCGACGACGTCCGGCAGGCGCAGCACCGTGGGCAGCCCGAACATCACGGTCTGTGCCTCGAGCCCGCCCACGCCCCAACCGAGGACGCCGATGCCGTTGATCATCGGCGTGTGGCTGTCGGTGCCGATCATGACGTCCGGCACGGCCCAGGTGTCGCCGCCGCGCGATTCGGTGTGGACCACCGTGGCCAGCTGCTCGAGGTTGAGCGTGTGCATGATGCCGGTTCCCGGCGGATGGATGCGGACCCCGTCGAGGCTGTCGGCGGCCCAGCGCAGGAAACGATAGCGCTCGGCGTTGCGCCGGAGCTCGTGGGCCAGGTTGACCGCCGCCGCATCGGCCCGGCCGTGCACCTCCACGGCCAGGGAGTGGTCCACCGACACGTCGACCGGCAGGGTGGGATGGAGCCTCGCGGGATCGGCCCCGGCCTCGGCAAGCGCATCCCGCATGGCGGCGATGTCGACCAAGGCGGGCGTGCTGGTGGTGTCGTGCATGAGCAACCGGCTGGGGCGAAAGGCGATCTCCGCCTCGCTGGTCCCCGCGCCGAGCCAGGCCAGCACGGCGCGCTGACCGGCCTGGCGTTCCGCCTCGCTCTCGCTGCAACGGGCGAGGTTCTCGAGGAGCAGGCGCATCACCACGGGCAGTCGCTGAAGATCCTTGCTCAAAAGGGCCGGGAGGTCGACGATGCGCAGGGCTTGCCCATCGACGTCGATGCGGGCGATGGGCAGGCAGCTGGCGTTTTGCATCACCCTAGTTTGCATTTTTCATTTCTAAAATGCAATGGCGCGAACCCGGATGCGTGCATCCATCACAAAGGCCCTTCCATGATTCCGTTCCGTCGCCAGTTGCTGCTGGCTCTTCTCGCGGGTTGCAGCAGCGCCCTGTCGGGCATCGCGGCCGCGCAGGAGTTCCCTGCCAAGCCCATCACCATCATCGTTCCCTTCTCCGCCGGCGGAGGCGTCGATGTCATGGCACGCTTGCTCGCCGACAAGTTGCGCGCCTCGCAAGGGCTGCAGGTGGTGGTGGAGAACAAGCCGGGCGCCAGCGGCATGCTGGGCGCACTGGCCGTCGTTCGGGCACCTGCCGATGGCTACACGCTGCTGCTCGGTTCCGCCGGCGAGACGGCCATTCATCCATTGGTCTACCGCAACCGCATGCAGTACGCCCCCGAACGCGATCTCGCAGCCATCACCGCGGTCGTGCGCCTGCCCAACGTGCTGGTGGCGGCGCCATCGGCGCCCTTCCAGACCTTTGCCGAGATGCTGGCCTACGCCCGCAGGAATCCGGGCAAGCTGAGCTATGCCACGAGCGGCGTGGGCAATCCGCAGCACCTGAACGGCGAACTGCTGGAGGAAATGGCCGGCATCCACATGGTCCACGTGCCCTACCGTGGCGCCGCGGGCCAACTGGTGGACGTGGCCGGTGGCGCGGTCGACTTGACCTTCGTCAGCATGGCCGCGGTCGGCCCGTTCATCAAGAGCGGTCGGGTCAAGCCGCTCGCGGTAACGTCGGCCGAGCGGGCCAGCTTCGCTCCGGACATCCCGGCCATTGCCGAACATGCATCGACGAAGGCCTATCGCCTGGAAAACTGGTTCGGCCTGTTCGCCCCGGCTGCAACGCCGGCGCCCGTCGTCGAGCGCATCAACGCCGCGGTGGTGGAGGCGCTGACGTCGCCTGACCTGGCGCAGCGCCTGCGCGAGCAGGGCGGCGAGCCGGCGCCGATGTCGCCGCAGCGCTTCCGCGAGTTCATCCAGGCCGAATCGGCACAGTACGCGCGCATCGTGGAGTCCGCCAAGATCACCGCCGACCAGTGAGCGCACAGGGCCCGGTGCCCGCGCGGCACGCGGGCCATCGGACCGTTCAGGGCAAAAAAAAGCGCTGCCCGAGGGCAGCGCTTTCAGATGGACTCAACGGGCGTCAGTGCCCGTTGTCGGCCTCAGCGGCCGAAGCCACCGGTGCGCGGACGCTGGGGCTTGCTGAAGCCGCCCACTTTCGGGCCACCCGGGCCGGCCTTGCGCGGCGCAAAGCCACCGGCGTTGCGGTCGGCCGGTGCGCGGTCGAACGGATTGCCACGCGACTGGAAGCCGCTGTCGCGGCGCTCATCGCCATGGTGACGGTCGAACGGCGAGCGGTCGCGCGCAGCGAAACCTTCGTTGCGGGGAGCAAAGCCCTCCGGGCGCGGTGCGAAACCTTCCGGCCGCGGTGCATAGCCACCTTCACGGGGGCCGGCGTCGCGGTTGAACGGCTTCGGGCCGCCGAACGACGGCTTGCCGAACGGCTTGCCACCCGGACGGCCGTGGCCGAACGGCTTGCCGCCGAACTTGCCTTCCGGACGCGGGCCGCCGAACATGCGCGGTTCCGGGCTCTTCGGCTCGAGGCCTTCGATGGTCGACACCGGGATGTTCTGGGTCGTGAACTGCTGGATGCGGCGAATCATGCCGGTGTCCATGCGCTCGGCCAGGGTCACGGCCAGGCCATTGCGACCTGCACGGCCGGTGCGGCCGATGCGGTGCACATAGTCCTCGGCCTTCATCGGCAGGCCGTAGTTGATGACGTGGCTGATGGTCGGCACGTCGATGCCGCGAGCGGCGACGTCGGTCGCCACGAGCACGCGCAGCTGCTTGTTGCGCAGGCCCTGCAGCACGCGGGTGCGGCGGCCTTGCGGCATGCCGCCGTGCAGCGACGCCACGGCGTGGCCCATGTCGGCCAGGCGATCGGCGAGCCAGTCGGCATCACGCTGGGTGCTGGTGAACACCACGGCCTGCTCCATTTCCTTCTGGGTCAGGATGTGGTCGAGCAGCGCGTCCTTGTGGAACTTGTTGTCGGCCCAGTGCAGGCGCTGCTCGATGTTCTCGTGCGTGTCGGTGTGCGAGGTGACCTCGATGCGCTGCGGGTCGCGCAGCAGGTCTTGCGCAAGGCGCCCGACGTGGCCGGCGAACGTGGCGCTGAACATCACGGTCTGGCGGCCGGCCGGCAGCTTCTCGGCGATGTGCTGGATGTCGTCGATGAAGCCCATGTCGAGCATGCGGTCGGCTTCGTCGAGCACCAGCATCTCGACGTTGTCGAGCACGGCCTTGCCGGTCTGGATGTGGTCGATCAGGCGGCCGGGGGTGGCGATCAGGATGTCGAGCGGGCCGCGCAGGGCCTTCAGCTGGGCCGGATACGGCACGCCACCGACCACGGTGGTGACCTTCAGGCCTTGCACATGGCGGCCGTAGACCGTCGCGGCCTTGTCGACCTGCATCGCGAGTTCACGGGTCGGGGCCAGCACGAGGATGCGCGGGCCATAGACCACGCCCTTCTCGCGGCGCTTGGTGTTGTCGCCACGGGCGGCGAGGATGCGCTGCAGCGCGGGCAGCACGAAGGAGGCGGTCTTGCCGCTGCCGGTGCTGGAGGAGACCATCAGGTCCTTGCCTTCGAGCGCGGCGGGAATGGCGAGCGACTGCACGTCGGTCGGCGTCGCATAGCCGGAGTCGTTCAGGGCTTGCAGGAGGGCGGGCTGGAGGCCGAGGGCTTCAAACGTCATCATCAATCTTTCAAACACGGCGCTGCCCACGCCAGGGGCGCAAGGGGTCAGCACCTGCAGGCACCGCATCGATTGCGGAGCCGGCTACAAAGTCGCTGGGAAGAAGGTCCGAACCCACACCGGTGAAGGCCACCGGAGGACGGGTTGATCAGGAACAGTCAAAGCGACGGCATCGCCGCCAACCATTCCCGTATCGGGGTTCGAACAGGCCGCACGGTGGAATCACCGCGGGAAGACTCGACAAGGTCAGAGGGGATGAGCGAAACGCTGCCGGCCGAGGCCGTGATTGCAGCGCAGCCTGCGATTGTAGCCCAACATCCGGGTTTGACCCAAGTATTTGTGTCGCCCGGATGAAGATGGCCGCTCGGCTCAGAGCGCCAGCAGGTGCTGGCGGTAGTAGACGAGCTCGTCGATCGACTCGTTGATGTCGGCCAGCGCGGTGTGCGCCTGGGCCTTCTTGAAGCCGGCCAGCACCTCGGGCTTCCAGCGCTTGGCCAGCTCCTTCAAGGTGCTGACGTCGAGGTTGCGGTAGTGGAAGAAGGCTTCCAGGCGCGGCATGTAGTTCGCAAGGAAGCGGCGGTCCTGGCAGATGCTGTTGCCGCACATCGGCGAGGTGTTCTTCGGCACGTAGCGCTTGAGGAATTCGATGACCTGCGTCTCGGCCTCGGCCTCGTCGATGGGCGAGGCCTTGACCCGGTCGATCAGGCCACTGCGGCCGTGGGTGCCCTTGTTCCAGGCGTCCATGGCGTCGAGCGTCGCATCGCTCTGGTGGATGGCGAACACCGGGCCCTCGACGCGCTTCGTGAGGGCGGCGTCGGTCACCACGACCGCAATCTCGATGATGCGGTCGGTGTTCGGGTAGAGGCCCGTCATCTCGAGGTCGATCCAGACCAGGTTCTGGTCGCTGCTGGCGAGTTCGGTGGCGGCTGCGGCAGCGGCGGAGGGGGTGGCGTTGTCGGTCATGGCGCAGTGCGGTTCTGAATGGCGTTGCCGCATTCTCGCAGGCCCAGCGCCTACACTTGGCGGCATGGAATCCAATGTGCTGACTGCCGTGTTCGTTGCGGCCCTGCTGCTCTCGTTCGTCATCAAGGTGTGGCTCTCGTCCCGGCAGATGCGGCATGTGGCGGCCCACCGCGGCGCCGTGCCGGTCGCATTCGCGGGCACCGTGTCCCTGGCCGCTCACCAGAAGGCGGCCGACTACACCCTGGCCAAGGGCCGTTTCGGGCTCATCACGACCGCCTGGGGCACGGCGGTGCTGCTCGGGTGGACGCTGCTCGGCGGCTTGTCCGCCCTGAACGCCGCGCTGTACGAGGCGGTCTTTCCGGTGCTCGGTGCCATGGGCTACCAGCTGGCGCTGCTGGCCGCCTTCTCGCTCATCTCCACCCTGCTCGACCTGCCCTTCGAGCTTTACGACACCTTCCGGCTGGAGCAGCGGTTCGGCTTCAACCGCATGACGTGGAGGCTCTACCTGGCCGATGCCGTCAAGAGCCTGCTCGTCGGCGTGGTCATCGGCCTGCCCATCGCCGCCCTCATCCTCTGGATCATGGGCGCCACCGGTTCGCTGTGGTGGCTGTGGGCCTGGGGCGCCTGGATGGGCTTCAACCTGCTGGCCCTGGTGCTCTACCCGACCGTGATCGCCCCGATCTTCAACAAGTTCGAGCCGCTGCCGGACGAATCGCTCCGCGAGCGGGTGCAGGCGCTGATGGCCCGCTGCGGCTTCCGGGCCAAGGGCCTGTTCGTGATGGACGGCAGCAAGCGCTCAGGGCATGCCAATGCCTACTTCACCGGGCTGGGCGCGGCCAAGCGGGTGGTGTTCTTCGATACCTTGCTGGCCAAGCTGACCGGCGGCGAAGTCGAGGCCGTGCTGGCCCACGAACTGGGCCACTACAAGCACCGCCACGTGCTCAAGCGCATCGTGCTGATGTTCGCGCTGAGCCTGCTCGGTTTCGCCCTGCTGGGCTGGCTGTCCGGCAAGCTGTGGTTCTACGCCGGCCTGGGCACCACGGTCGGCATGAACGCCCCCAACGATGCGCTGGCCCTGCTGCTCTTCATGCTCGTGGTGCCGGTCTTCGGCTTCTTCATCTCGCCCCTCATGAGCCTACTGTCGCGCCGGCATGAGTTCGAGGCGGACGCCTACGCCAGCGAGCAGGCCAGCGGCAATGACCTTGCCGCCGCCCTGCTCAAGCTGCACGAGGACAATGCGGCCACCCTCACACCCGATCCGCTGTACGTGCGCTTCTGGTACTCCCACCCGCCGGCATCGGAGCGCATCGCAGCGCTTGCGCTGCAGACAGGTCGACCATGAAGAACTTGCTTCAGCAGCATTGCGAGAACCGCACGGGCTCACCGATGACAGCCGCAGACATCCAGGCGCACTTGTCGCGCCTCGCCGGCTGGCGCCTCGCCGGCGACGCCATCGAGAAGACCTTCCGTTTCGGCAACTTCCACGAGACCATGGCGTTCGTCAACGCTGTCGCCTGGATCGCCCATGGGGAGGACCACCATCCCGACCTGCAGATCGGCTATGACCGATGCACCGTGCGCTTCAACACGCACTCGGTGGGCGGCATCTCGATCAACGACTTCATCTGCGCCGCCAAGACCGATGCCCTTCTCCCCGTTGCGCACTGAGACCGCCCCCGGAGCCCGCCCGTGAGCCGGGCCGAAGCGATGTCCACCGGACTGGTGGTGGCCGGCCATGGCCGCCACTACATCGTCGAGACGCCCGAGGGTCGGCGGCTCACCTGCCACCCCCGCGGCAAGAAGAGTGACTGCGTGGTGGGCGACCGGGTGCGCTGGCAGGTGTCCGGTGACGAAGGCGTCATCGAGCAGGTGGAGCCTCGGCGCAACCTGCTCTTTCGCCAGGACGAGTGGAAGACCAAGTCGTTTGCGGCAAACCTCGACCTGATCCTCGTCATGGTGGCAAGCGAGCCGGTGTTCAGCGAGTCGCAGCTCACCCGGGCGCTCATCGCGGCCGAGGACGCCGGCATCGAAGCCCACATCCTGCTCAACAAGGCCGACCTGCCCCAGATCGCCGCCGCCCGTGATCGCCTGCGACCTTATGCCACGATGGGCTACGACGTGCACGAGGTGGCCCTGAAGGCGCAACCCGAGCAGGCCCGTGCCGTGCTGGACCCGCTGCTGGCCGGCCGATCAAGCCTCGTGCTCGGACCGAGCGGTACGGGCAAGAGTACGCTCATCAATCTGCTGGCGCCCGACGCGCGTGCCCAGGTGGGCGAGATTTCGCAGGCGCTCAATTCCGGTCGCCACACCACCACCACCACCCAGTGGTATTGGCTCGATGCCGAGCGCCGGACGGGGCTGATCGATTCCCCCGGCTTCCAGGAGTTCGGACTTCGGCAGGTGTCGCCGCAGGTGCTGCCAAGCCTGATGCCCGACCTCGCGGAGCCGGCCAAGGCCTGCCGCTTCTACAACTGCACCCATCTCCACGAGCCGGGTTGCGGTGTGCGGGCTGCGCTCGAGCGGGGCGAGATCACCGAGAGCCGCTACCGCATCTATGGCGAGATCTTCAGTGAGCTCTCGCAGGCGCGCTATTGAGGTGAGTGAGTGACCCAGGCGGCTGAGACGGGCGCTTGAGCGCGGCGCCGCCGCACGACGCCGCGGCGCACGGGCCAGGCCGGCACCGACGACCGCTTCAACCGACCAGGTTCGCCAGCGACAGCAGCGCCAGCAGCAGCATCCACAGCACCACCGAGCGCCACACCAGCGCAACGACGCTGCGCAGGTGGCCCATCTCGGCCGGGGCTCCGGGCGTGGACCCCTCAGCCCCGGCGAGTTCATCCGGCGCGCCGGCATCGAAGGTCTTGGACCGGTCCGGCGTCACGCCCGGGGCGGCATGTCCGCCAAGCTGCACCCCCACGGCGCCGGCAGCAGCGGCGAGCAGGATGCCCTCGTTGGCATGCTTCCACAGGCCCGCATCCCGGCGCCAGCACGACACGGCCTCCTCGAAGTTGCCCACGACGGCGAAGCCGAAGGCGGTGAGGCGCGCCGGCAGGTGGTCGACCAGGCTGAACAAGCGCTGCGACAAGGCCAGCAGGCGTTCGTTCACCGGGGCACCGACCACCCGGCTCTTGAAGCCCCAGTAGCGGCTGGCGAACTCGGCCATGCGGTAGAGCACGGCACCGGCCGGCCCGAGCCCGACCGACGACAGCACCACGAACCAGAAGAACACGCCGAACACGTGGCGGTGTGCCGCGAGCAGCGAATGCTCGATGACGTGGCGTAGCAGTTCACCGCGCGGAAGCTCGCTTGCATCGAGATGCCGCCACTCGGCAAGCAGCAGGCGGGCGGTTGCCTCGTCGCCCCGCTCGAGGGCGTCACGGATGTCGGTGAAGTAGTGGCTGAACTGGCGAAAACCCATCGTCAGGTACAGCACGACGATGTCCCAGACCAGGGCCAGCCCGACGCTGAGGTGGGCCAGGCCGATGTGGATGGCGCAGGCCGTGATGGCAGGCACGAGCACGGTGACGCACCACACGACCCAGGCATGGTGCGGTCGGCCGGCGTCGAAGTTGCGGCCCGTCCAGCGCATCCAGGTGGTGAGCGCATCGTGAACCACGTTGCGGCGGGGCAGCGGCTTGAGCTGCTCGATCAGCAGGGCAAACAGGACGGCGAAAAAACTCATGGAGCCCGATGATACCGGGCGCCCGCGCCGATGGCGTCAGGCAGCAAGGAAGCGATAGAAGTTGCGCACCATGGCGGCCGTCGCGCCCCACACGAAATACTGTTGCGCCTGCCCTGCCGCGTCCGGGCCGGTCCAGGGCATGGAGAGGAATGCGCGCCGGCGTCCGCCGAAGTCGGCCTCGTGCCAACGGTGGTTGGCCGGGTCCATCAGGAAGGCGAGCGGCACCTCGAACACCTCGGCCACCTCGAAGGGATCGGCCTGCAGCGTGAAGCCGGGGCGCACCAGTCCGACGACCGGGGTGACGATGAAGCTCGTGCCGGTGGTGTAGGTGGGCAGTTGCCCCAGGACGTCGACGTAGGCCGGCGCGAGCCCGATTTCCTCCTGGGCCTCGCGCAGGGCGGTGGCCACCGCGTTCGCGTCCTCGGGCTCCGCCCGGCCGCCGGGAAAGCTGATCTGTCCGGGGTGATCGGTCAGGTGGGCGGTGCGGCGCGTGAACAGCACGGTGAGTTCGTCGCGCTGCACCAGCGGCACCAGCACCGACGCGTGGGCCGGTGGCCGTTCGATGAAGGGACGTTCGGCTTCAATCTCGGGCTGCCAAACGGGTGGCGCCTGGAAGCGCTGTCGAAGCATTTCGATCGCCAGGGCCTCGGGCCGCACGGGCGGCAGATGGTGATCGACACCGATGGGGGGCAACGCCTGGGGATCGAAACTGAGGGACATGGCAGGATTGGACGCGAAAAAAAGCCGCCTCGTGAGGCGGCCTTCGTTTGGATGACAAGACCGCAGGCCTTGTCATCCGGCCCGCAGGCCTCAGGCCAGCTTTTCCTTGATCCGGGCCGACTTGCCCGAACGCTGACGGAGGTAGTACAGCTTGGCGCGACGGACGTCGCCGCGGCGCTTGACCTCGATCTTCGAGATCAGCGGGCTGTACAGCTGGAACGTACGCTCGACGCCTTCGCCGCTGGAGATCTTGCGGACGATGAAGCTGGAGTTCAGGCCACGGTTGCGCTTGGCAATCACGACGCCTTCGTAGGCCTGGACGCGCTTGCGCGTGCCTTCGACCACGTTGACGCTGACGATCACCGTGTCGCCGGGAGCGAACGGGGGAATGGTCTTGTTGAGGCGAGCAATTTCTTCTTGCTCGAGGGTTTGGATCAGGTCCATGCTTTCTCCTTGTGATCGTGCCGGGCGCATGTTGAAGGTGTGGGCCGCACGGGCCACCGGAGTGGCGAACGAACGACCTCGACCAGGCAGAGGATCGAAAAGCCGCTGATTATAGACCGAGATTGGAGAGGAATTTCTCGTCGGCCTTCGACAATTGCCCCGCACGGCGTGCGATTTCGATCAACTCGGGTCGGCGACGCGCGGTCAGCTCGAGTGAACGCTCCCGCCGCCAGCGTGCAATCTGGGCGTGGTGGCCCGACATCAGCACGGGTGGCACGGGCAGCACGTCACCCTCGGGCGTGGTGAGCACTTCAGGGCGGCTGTAGTGGGGACAGTCGAGCAGCCCGTCGGAGAAGCTGTCCTGCTCATGTGACTGGGCGTCGCCCAGCACGCCCGGCTGCAGGCGGGCCACGGCGTCGAGCAGCGCCAGTGCGGGCAGTTCACCGCCGGACAGGACGAAGTCGCCCAGGCTCAATTCCACGTCGACGTGGCGATCGATGAAGCGCTGGTCGATGCCTTCGTACCGTCCGCACAGCAACACGGCGCCCGGGCCGGCCGCGAACTCGCGGACAACGGCGTTGTCGATGCGACGCCCGGTGGGAGTGAAATGCACCACCGGTGCCGGTGCGCCGCGTGCGGCCTGCGCTGCAGCCAGGCAGCGTTCCAGGGGCTCCACGAGCATCACCATGCCCGGGCCGCCGCCATAGGGGCGATCGTCCACCCGGCGGTAGTTGTCGTCGGCATGGTCCCGCAACGGCCAGAGATGGACGTCGACCTGCCGCGACTCGTAGGCCCTACGGGTGACGCCGAGCGTCAGGTGGGGCGTGAAGAGGTCGGGGAAGAGCGTGACGACATCGAAGCGCATCGCGGGTGCGCCGGCGTCAGTAGTCGAGGCCCCAGTCGACCGTGATGCGGCGCGATTCCAGGCTCACGTCGTCGACGTAGGCGCCAACGAAGGGAATGAGGCGCTCTTCACCGTCCGGGTTGGCTTCGCTGTCGGGCCGGGCCAGACGCAGCACGCTGTGCGGGCCGGTGTCGATCAGGCCGATGACGGTGCCCATGGGCTGCCCTTCGCGGTTGACCACCTCGAGGCCGATCAGGTCGACCCAGTAGTACTCGCCGGCGCGGGGCTTGGGAAAGGCACCCCGTGCCAGGAAGATGCGGGCGCCCCGCAGCGACTCCGCACCGGTGCGGTCGGACACCCCGCGCGCCTGCGCGACGATCACGTCGCCGTGCACGCGCGATTCAAGGATGGCGATGTGGTCAGGGAAGGCCGCAGCCGCACCTGCCGGGCGCTTCAGCGCGCCGTCTTCGGGGGGTCGGAGGTACCAGCGACGGGCCTCCAGCAAGGCCTGGGGATCGGAGGCAAAGGACTGGGCCTTGACCCAGCCCTTGATTCCCCAGGCGTCGAGCACGCGGCCGACTTCAACCGCGTCGTCAGGCCAGGAGGGATCGGCGTCCCCGGCAGGCGCAGACATCACGGTCACGGCCGCGGCGCGATTCAGGCTGCTGCCTTGGCTTGCGCCACGAGGCGAGCCACCGTCGGGGACATCTGGGCACCGGTGTTGGTCCAGTAGTCCAGGCGGTCGAACGCCACGCGCAGCGGCTGCTCGGCACCGGAGGCGACGGGGTTGTAGAAG
This sequence comes from Rhizobacter sp. LjRoot28, assembly GCF_964253025.1. NCBI lineage: Bacteria > Pseudomonadati > Pseudomonadota > Betaproteobacteria > Burkholderiales > Sphaerotilaceae > Rhizobacter > Rhizobacter sp. LjRoot28. The sequence continues at coordinate 929,150 of NZ_CAXUQC020000001.1, read as the reverse complement.
CCCACGCGCTCGATGAAGCGGCCGTCGCGGCGGGTGCGCGAGTCAGCGACGACGATGTTGAAGAAAGGACGCTTTTTTGCGCCGCCACGTGCGAGTCGGATCACGACCATGTTGTTTCCTAAAGTTCTGAAAACATCCACCGCACCAGGAGACACTCAGGGCGAGCAGATCAAGAAAAGCAAAGGCGCATGGCCTTCACCGTGAACATCGGCACCGTAGATACGCCGGACCTTCGTCCGACCAGCACCGAAACCCACGATTATAAACTCATGCTTTCCCCGGAAACCGTCCCATGACCCCTGAAATTGCGTTGCTGCGCGACAGCACGGCCGCTGACGCGCCCGAACTGGCCCGCATCTATGCCTGGCATGTTCGCCACGGCACCGGCACCTTCGAGACCGATGTCCCCTCCGAGGCCGACATGGTCGCCCGGCGCGAAGCCGTCGTCGGGCAGGGCCTGCCCTGGCTCGTCGCCGAGGCCGATGGTCGCCTGCTGGGCTACGCCTATGCCGGGCAATTCCGGCCGCGCGGTGCCTACCGCTACTGCCTCGAGGACTCGATCTACCTGGACGAGGCAGCCCGCGGCCGCGGCATCGGACGACGGCTGCTGACCGAGCTGCTGGCGCGCTGCGAAGCACGCGGCGCCCGGCAGATGCTGGCGATGATCGGGGATTCGGCCAATGCGGCCTCCATCGGACTGCACCGGGCCCTGGGCTTCGAGCACACCGGCGTGTTGCGGGCGAGCGGCTGGAAGCTGGGAGCCTGGCGCGACGTCGTCATCATGCAGCGGGCGCTCGGCGCGGGCGACGGTGAGCCCGCCCCGGAGGTCGCAGCATGAACGGCTACAAGTCCAAGACCCTGGCCACCTGGCTCGCTTTCCTGGGCGGCGGCCTCGGTTTGCACCGCTTCTACCTCCACGGGCTGCGCGACGCCTGGGGTTGGCTGTGGGCGCTCGTCACCTTCATCGGCCTGCAGGGGTTGCGCCGTCACCTCGGGATCGGGCAGGACGACCATGCGGCCTGGTTGCTGCTGCCCGTCCTCGGCTTCTCCCTCGCCGGCGGCGCACTGATGGCCCTCGTCTACGGCCTGATGCCCGACGAGAAGTGGAATGCGAAATACAACCCGCAGGGCCCCGCGCACGAGTCGGACTGGCTCACCGTGATGGGCGTGGTGCTGGCACTGCTCGTGGGCGCCGGCATCCTGATGTCGGCGATCGCGTTGAGTGCCCAGCGCTACTTCGAGTACACGGCCCGGCCGGATGACTACGGGAACAGCGTGAAGCTGAGCCAGTAGGCAATCGCGGCCACGAAGGCCGAGGCCGGGATGGTGAAGATCCAGGCCCAGACGATGTTGCCGGCCACGCCCCAGCGCACCGCCGAGGCGCGGCGCACCGACCCCACGCCGACGATGGCGCCGGTGATGGTGTGGGTGGTCGACACCGGCACGCCGAGCGCCGTGGCGAGGAAGAGCGTGATGGCCCCGCCCGTCTCGGCGCAGAAGCCGCCGACGGGCTTGAGCTTCGTGATCTTCTGGCCCATGGTCTTCACGATGCGCCAGCCACCGAAGAGCGTGCCCAGGCCGATGGCCAGGTAGCAGGTCCAGATGACCCAGGTCGGCGGCAGCTTGTCGCCGGCGGCCGAGTAGCCGGTGGCGATGAGCAGCATCCAGATGATGCCGATCGTCTTCTGTGCGTCGTTGCCACCGTGGCCGAGGCTGTACATGCCCGCCGAGGCGAGCTGGAGCCGCCGGAACCAGTTGTCGACCCGGATCGGCGACGTGCGCCGGAAGATCCAGGCCACCGCCACCATCAGCAGCGAGCCCAGCAGGAATCCGAGCACCGGCGACACGAAGATGAAGGCGACGACCTTCAACACACCGGCACCTACGAGGCCGTCGATGCCCGTCTTGCCGATCACTGCACCACAGATGCCGCCGATGAGCGCGTGGGACGAACTGGACGGGATGCCGTACAGCCAGGTGATGACGTTCCAGGCGATCGCCCCGACCAGCGCCCCGAACACCACATGGTGGTCGACGATGCCGGGCTGCACGATCCCCTTGCCCACGGTGGCTGCGACATTGAGGTGGAAGACCAGGATCGCGACCACGTTGAAGAAGGCCGCGAAGACCACCGCCTGCTGCGGCTTGAGAACACCGGTCGACACGACGGTGGCGATGGAGTTCGCCGCGTCGTGAAAGCCGTTCATGAAGTCGAATACCAGCGCCAGCGCGACCAGCAGCACGACCACCCAGAAGTGAACCGGGATCGTTTCCATGCGTGGATGCTCCGCCCGGCCGTCAGGAATTCTCGAGGACGATGCCCTCGATCAGGTTGGCAACGTCCTCGCAGCGGTCCGAGATGGACTCGAGCTGCTCGTAGATCGCCTTGAGCTTGATGAGCTCCCGCACATCGGTTTCCTCGCGGAACAGCTTGGACATGGCAGAACGCATCACCCGGTCGGCGTCCGACTCGAGCTTGTCGATTTCCTCGCAAGTCTTGATGGCGGCCTCGGCCACGTCGTGGCGGCTCAGCTTGGACAGCAGCGACACGGCGTGCTCGACACGCTCGCAGCACTTGGCGCTCAGGTCGCCGAGCCGAATGACCTCCTCGGTCATCGCCCGCACGTCGTACAGCTGCATGGTCTCGGTGGCGTCCTGCAGCAGGTCGACGATGTCGTCCATGGCGTTGATGAGGCCGTGGATCTGCTCCCGGTCGATGGGAGTGATGAAGGTCTTGTGCAGCAGCCGGTTGACCTCCGCCGTCACCTTGTCGGCGGCGCGCTCGGCGTTGACGACCTCGGTGCCGTAGCGCTCACGCAGGGCCAGGTCCCCGTAGTTCTCGATCATCAGCATGAAGGCGCGCGCGCCCTCGGTGATGAAGGCGGCATGCTGATTGAAAAGCTCGAAGAAATTGCCTTCGCGTGGCAGCAACTTGCCGAACAACATGGTGGGTCTCCAATGGGCCTTGTGCGAACGAATTCGCGTTTCCGAACCGCGCCGGCGGATTCGTCATGAAAAGAAGCAGGCGTGGAGTGTAGGGGCTCGCAAGCGCGAGGCGGCCCCTGTACGCTCAAAAACGGGCAGTGCGTCTCACCGAAAGATGAAGTACACCGCGCCGACGAGGCACAGCCCGGCCCACACGTAGTCGAGCTTGAACGGCTGATGCATGTAGAACATCGCGAAGGGGACGAACACCGCCAGGGTGATCACCTCCTGCGTGATCTTCAGCTGCGCCAGGGTGAAGCCCCCGGCATGCCCGATCCGGTTGGCGGGCACCTGCAGCAGGTACTCGAAGAGGGCGATGCCCCAGCTCACGAGCGCGGCCACGTACCAGGGCCGGTCGGCCAGGTTCTTCAGGTGGCCGTACCACGCGAAGGTCATGAAGACGTTGGAGGCTGCCAGCAGCAGCACGGTCTGGACGGGGATGGGCAAGCTGGTCATGAGGGCAGTCTCTCGATGCGCTGGCCGGCGACTCCTGCCAGCAGGTCCGCCACGGCGCCGCGGCCGGGCAAGGCCACTGAAGGTGCGATCTCCGCAAGCGGCACGAGCACGAAGGCTCGTTCGTGCAGACGCGGATGCGGCACGACGAGTCGGGGGGTCTGGATGCTGGCGTCGCCGTACAGCAGCAGGTCCAGGTCGAGGGTGCGCGGTGCATGGTGGTACGGCCGCTCACGCCCATGGGCGCGCTCGATGTCCTGGAGCGCATCGAGCAGCACCTCGGCCGGCAACGCCGTGCGAAGCGCCACGACGGCGTTCAGGTAGTCGGGCCCCGAGGCATCCACCGGCGCCGTGCGGTACATGCCGCTGCGACCCAGCAACTCGCTGTCAGGCAAGGCACGGAGGGCGAGCACGGCGGTGGCAAGGGCCGCGGCTGCGTCGCCGAGGTTGGCACCGAGGCCGATGTAGGCGGTGACGGGCTCACGCCCGCCCTGCCCCGCCGCCTGGCCGCGCGCCTCGTCGTCCCGGGTCGTCATCAGTCCACCAGCGCGGCGTACACCAGCTCACGGAACAGCTGGCGGTAGTAGTCACGCCGACCGGGCTGCTGGATCAGCAGTTGGGCGTGCAACTGCTCGCGGGGATCGACGAAGAACGACGTCCCGGCCAGGCCCGCCCAGAAGAACTGCCCGGCCGAGCCGGAGCCGGGCGCAATGCCATCCTGCAGGCGCACTGCGAAGCCGAGGCCGAATCCGTGGCCGGGCGCCAGCAGCTCTCCCGCCACGGGGATGCTTCCCAGGTGATCGGAGGTCATCAGGCGCACTGTCTTGGGACCGAGCAGGCGAACGCCGCCCAGGACACCCCCCGACAGCATCATCTCCATGAAGCAGGCGTAGTCGGCCGCGGTGGACGTAAGACCCGCGCCGCCCATCTCATGGGCCGGCGGCTGGCGGACGTCGAACACGCTGACCGGCACGCCGGCATCCGGGTCGATGCGATACGGCTCGGCAATGCGGTGGTGCGCCACGGGCGCGACGTGGAACGCGGTGTCGATCATGCCCAGCGGCTCGAAGATCTCGGTGCGCAGGTATTCGCCGAGCGTCCGGCCGGTCACGACTTCGACGATGCGCCCCACCACGTCGGTGGCATGGCTGTATGCCCAGCAGGCGCCGGGCTGGGAGATCAAGGGCAGGCCGGCGAGCGTTCGGCTGAAATCCGCGCTCGTCAGTCCTCGCGCGAAGAGCCGCGCCGAGGCATAGGCCTGGTGGATGGGCGCCGAGCCCATGAAATGGTAGGTCAGGCCAGCCGTGTGGCGCAGCAGGTCGTGGACGGTGATGGGCCGCGTCGCTGGTACCTGTCGCCCCTCGCCATCGGCATCGACCAGCACCTGGGGCGATGCGAACTCGGGGAGCCAGGTCGAGGCCGGTTGGGTGAGCAGCAGCCGCCCCTGCTCCACGAGCATCATCAAGGCCACCGAGACGACCGGCTTGGTCATCGAGTAGATGCGGAAGATCGAATCCGGCTGCATGGGCGCGTCGTGCGCCGGGTCCAGCCGGCCATAAGCCTTGAAGTGCGCCATGCGGCCGCGGCGCGCAATGGTGACCACGGCACCGGGCAGTCGGCCCCGGGCAATTTCCGCCTCGAGCGCTGCGTCGAGCCGCGCCAGGCGCTCAGGGCTGATGCCCAGCGCCTCCGGCGGCGCTGGCGGGAGGGTGGCTGTGGGGCTCATGGTGCAGTCCGGTGGAGAGTCACTCGGGATGGCCGGCCGACGCGGCGTCTCACGCCGCGCGGCACTCAGCTGGCGGCGTCCGTGCCGCCAGCACCGGCCGGCTTGCGGCGACGGCGGCGACGCTTGCGGGCCGGTGCATTGGCGTCACTTGCGTCCATGGCCTCGCCGTCCGCATCGGAGTCATCGTCCGCCGCAGCAGGAAGGCCGCGCGGATCCGGCGCCACCGCGGTGTCCCCTGCGGCCGGACGCCGCCCGGTGCGGGGAGCCGCCGGCGCACGGCGCTCGGTCTTGCGCAGGTCCTGGATCATGTACGGGCGGTCCTCCGGCTCGGCCAGGGAAAAGTCCTCCCACCAGGTGGCGAGTGCCGGGTCGATCTCGCCGGCATCGGCGCGCAGACGCAGGAAGTCGAAGCCGGCGCGGAAGCGCGGCTGCTCCACGAGCGTGAGCGGGCCATTGCCCGTGCGCCGCTCGAAGCGGGGCTGCATGAGCCAGATCTCGCGCATGTCGGCGCCCAGCTTGCCGCGCCCGGAGATGTCGCCGATGCGGGCGTCGAACACGGCATCCACCGCCTGCTGCAGCGCGGCAAAAGGCGCCTCGCCGCGCTTCTTGAGGCGCTGCCACCCTTCCAGCACGTCTTGCCAGAGCATGCACGCCAGCATGAAGCTCGGCGCCACCGGCTTGCCTTCGCTGACCCGACGGTCGGTGTCGGCCAGCGCGGCGTTCACGAACTTGGCCTGCTCGGGGAACTTGGCCGCGTTGTCGATGACGAGGTCGAGGATGGGGAAGATGCCCAGGCCGCCGCCGGCCAGGCCCTGCTTCTTGAGTTCCTCGATGCTGGCCAGCGCGTGGCCGGTCTGCAGCAGCTTGATCATCTCGTCGAAGGTGCGCGAGGCAGGAACGCTCTGCAGCAGCGACGCCATCTCGCGGATCGGCGCGCGGGTCTTGGCTTCGATGGTGAAGCCCAGCTTGGCGGCGAACCGCACGACGCGGATGATGCGCACCGGGTCCTCGCGGTAGCGGGTGGCCGGGTCGCCGATCATGCGCAGGACCTTCTTCTTCGCGTCCTTGATGCCGCCGTGGTAGTCGACCACCACCTGCCGCTGCGGGTCGTAGTACATGGCGTTGACGGTGAAGTCGCGCCGCGCGGCGTCCTCGATCTGCGGTCCCCAGACGTTGTCGCGCAGCACCCGCCCGGCGGCATCCACCACGTGGGTCTTGCCGGCGAGTTCACCCTTGGAGGTCTTCTCGTTGCCGGTCACCTGCTCGGCGGCGGCCGCATCCATCACCGCCCGGAAGGTCGAGACCTCGATCACCTCGTGGTCGCGCCCCCGCCCGAACACCACGTGGACGATGCGGAAGCGTCGGCCGATGATGAAGGCGCGCCGGAAGAGGCCCTTGACCTCCTCCGGCGTGGCGTTGGTGGCAACGTCGAAGTCCTTGGGGCGCAGGCCCACGAGCAGGTCGCGCACCGCGCCGCCCACGATGTAGGCCTCGAAGCCGGCATCGGCCAGCGTCTTCACGACACGGATGGCGTTGTCGTCCACCAGGCCGAGGTCGATCCCGTGCTCGCTGGCCGGCACCTCCACGCGCTTGCCCTTGGCAGGCTTCGGGGGAGCGTCGTCGGGCTTGCCCAGCAGCTTGTTGATGAATTTCTTGATCATTGCGAGAACAGTTGAAGGATGCGCCAGCCGCGTTCGCGCGCAATGGTTTCGAGGGACGGCGCGGGATTGGTGGCCACCGGCTCGGTGGCACGCTCCATCAGCGGCAGGTCGTTGGCGGAGTCGCTGTACATGCTGATGCGCTCGAAGTCGTCGAAGGCGAGGCCCATGCCGGACAGCCATTCTGCCGTGCGCGTCACCTTGCCCTCGCGAAAGGACGGCGTGCCCTCGATGGCACCGGTGTAGCGCCCAGCCGCATCACGCGCCAGGCGCACGGCCAGCAGGTGGTCCACGCCGAAGGCCCGGGCGATGGGCGTGGTCACGAACTCGTTGGTGGCCGTGATGATCGCCACCAGATCGCCCCGGGCCTGGTGTTCGCGCACCAGGTCAAGCGCTTCGGGGCGAATGGCAGGCTCTATGTCCTCGACCATGAAGCGCGCCTGGGCAGCGGCCATTTCGTCAGCCGGACGCTCCCGCCAGGGGCGCGTGGCGTACTCGATGTACTCGTGGATGTCCAGGGTGCCGGCTTGGTAGCGCGCGTAGAACGCGTTGTTGGCGGTCCGGAACGATTCGAGCTCGACCCAGCCCTGGCGAACGATGAACTCGCCGAAGGTGTGGTCGGAATCGATGGGAAGCAGCGTGTGGTCGAGGTCGAACAGGCAGAGATTTCGGGTCATGCGCCCTCTTCGGTGAGCATTTGTTTGAGGAGCGGAACCGTGATGGCCCGCTTGTGCACCAGGGCGAATTCGTCGAGGCGATCGAGCAACGACATCAGGTGCTTGAGGTCGCGCGCGAAGTGGGTGAGCAGGTAGTCCATCACCTCGTCGGAAAGGAACAGCCCGCGCCGGTCGGCCTCGCGGCGCAGTGCGGCGCGGGCCTCCGGCTCGGACAGTGGCTGCACGGCGAACACATGCCCCCAGCCCAGCCGGGTGCGCAGATCGTCGCGCACCGGCAGGTCGACTGGTGGCACCGTGCCGGCGCCCACCACCGGAATGCCGTGCGTCGTCGCCTCGATGAAGGCGGCGAACGCGGCTTGCTGGCGGGCTTCGTCGAGCCGGTCGCAGTTGTCGATGACGACCAACTGCGCACCCTCGTCCACCTGCCACGGCGTGGGCTCGCTGGCATCGAACCAGGCCACCCGCCCGCCCCGCTGCTGGACGAGGTTCGCCGTCGCCTCGAGGAGATGGGTCTTGCCGACGCCGGATGTGCCCCACAGGAAGACGGGGGCCGTCTGCTGGGTCACCTGGCGCAGATGGGCGACGGCATGGGCGTTCTGGCCCGTCACGAAACTCTCGAAGGTGCGTGCGGGTTGGGTGCCGATGTCGAGCGGAAGCTGGCGCATGCAGGCAGGCCCTCAGTCCGACCCGGGCAGCGAACGGCCGCGATCGGCGGCACGCGGCGTCGGTTCGGTGTGGAGCAATGGCATGGCCGGATTCCCCTGGCGGTGTTATTTGATGTGTTCCTCGCGGACGACGCCGCGGCCCGGGCCGCGCGCCCGGGCCACGGCCGCCGCGGACGCGGCACGCCATGGCCGCGAATGCCCGCAGCCGGCCAAATTCTAAGGGGAGCCCGCCCCCGACGCGCGCGGGCGGTCCTTCACGGGCCCGGAGAGCCGGGCCAGGGGTCTGCCGCGGCTCAGTGCAGTCCGTCGGCGGCGCCTGTGCCGAGTTCGGTCAGTCGAGCGCTCACGGCGGCCCGGTCGACCGCTTCCCGAACGTGGATGAGGTAGGCCCCCAGGTCTTGTCGGGCCGCCTCCCGGTGACCCAGCTCGGCATGAGCCAGGCCGCGATCGCGCCGTTCCTCCCATGCGTGGGGAAGCAGCACGACGAGGCGGTCCAGCACCGCGACCAGCCGAGGCCAATCGCGGGCACTGCGGTGGATCTCCTTCAGGTTGCGCAGCATGCGGGCAAGCACCTCGCGCGGTTCGGCGGCCTGCAGGAAGAGGCCCAGCGGCATTTCGAAATCGCCTTCGAGGCCGTGGCTGCGCCGGTAGGGCACCAGCAGTTCGTCGAGTTGCTCCCGCGAGAGCGACTGGCCGCTGAAGGGGTCGATCACGACCTCGCCTTCGGGCGTGTGGAGCTTGACGAGAAAGTGCCCCGGGAAGGAGACACCGCGGGCCACGAGCCCGATCTCGGTGGCGAGCTCGATGTACAGCACCGCCAGCGTGATGGGAATGCCCCGGCGGGTGCGCAGCACGGTGCTGAGCAGGCTGTTGCCGGGGTCGTAGTAGTCGTTGACGTTGCCGGCGAAGCCCAACTCGTGGAAGAAGTAGCGGTTGAGCTGGCGCAGGCGCTGCAGGGGCACGGCGTCGGCCGGCACCCGCCGCCGCAGCTGGGCCACGAGGGCGTCCACCTCGGCCAGCAGGGACTGCACGTCGAGGTCCGGATGCTCGTCGAGGCTGATGCTGGCCGCGGCCTCCAGCAGCGACAGCGAGGCATCGTCGGCCACCAGGGTGGAAAAGTATTCGAGCGCGGTCGGCGGCTCGAAGTGCAGGCGATCGGACATGGCCACAGTCTATAGCGGCATGCGGCCCGGCGCGCCAGGCCGGACGATCAACCCCGACGCACGAACTGGCGCAGGTTGAGGCCCATGGCCAGCAGGCTGCCGAAGTAGATGACCGCCGCGCCGCCCAGGAGCAGCGACAGCCAGCCGACACGCGTCCAGCCCGGCAGGCCGATCCAGTCGACATGGCGGGCGCCCCAGACAAGCAGCGCGGTGAGCAGCGCGGTGGCCACCACCACCCGGGCGCCGAACGCCGCCCAGCCGGGCGACGGCGTGTACACGCCGCCGCGCCGCAGGCCGATGAAGAGCCACCCCGCATTGACCAGGGCACCGATGCCGATCGACAGGGCCAGCCCCGCATGTTGCAGGGACGGCACGAAGAACCAGAAGATCGCGTTCAAGAGCTGGGTCAGCACCAGCACGACCACGGCGATGCGCACTGGCGTGCGGATGTCCTGGCGCGCGTAGAAGCCGGGGGCGAGGATCTTGATGGCGACCAGCCCCATCAGGCCCACGCCATACCCTTGCAATGCCCGCACGGTCTGGGCGACATCCGACGCGGTGAAGGCGCCGCGGTGGAACAGCACGGCCACCAGCGGCTCGGGGAACACCAGCAAGGCCATGGCGCAGGGCAGCGCCAGCAGCACCGACAGTCGCAGGCCCCAGTCGAGCAGGCCGGAATAGGCAACGCTGTCCCCCCGCCCTTGGGCGCCGGACAGCTGCGGAATCAGCACCACGCCGAGCGCCACGCCCAGCAAGGCCGTCGGGAACTCCATCAGGCGGTCGGCGTACCCGAGCCAGGAGATGGCGCCGACGGCGAAATGCGAGGCGAGCTGGGTATTGATGAACAGCGACAACTGCGCGACGGAAACGCCCAACAGGGCCGGCGCCATCTGGCGCAGCACCCTGTGCACACCCGGGTGATGCCAGGCGGCGCGGATGGCCGATGGGCCGAGCCCGATGCGGGGCAGCTGCCCGATCTTGATGAGCGCCGGCACCTGCACCGCCAGCTGCAGCACGCCGCCCAGCATGACACCTGCGGCCAGGGAGAAGATGGGCTCGATGCCCCAGCGCTGGAACAGGGGCGCCAGCGCCCACGCGCTCGCGATCAGCGAGACGTTGAGGAGCACCGGCGCCGCCGCCGGCACGGCGAAGCGCTTCCAGGTGTTGAGGATGCCGGCGGCCAGGGCGACCATCGAGATGAAGCCGATGTACGGGAACATCAACCGGGTCATCACCACGGCACCGTCGAACTCCTGCAGTCCCGAGGCCAGCAGCCAGACGACTGCCGGGGCGGCGGCCACCCCGATCACGCAAGTCACCACGAGGGCCCAGAACAGCACCGTGGCCACCGCATCGATGAGCCGGCGGGTCACTTCGTCGCCCTCCTTCACCCGCGTCTGGCCGAGGATGGGCACGAAGGCCTGGGCGAAAGCCCCTTCTCCGAACAGGCGCCGCAGCATGTTCGGGATGCGGAAGGCCGCGTTGTAGGCGTCGGTCCAGGCGCCGGCGCCGAACATCGAGGCGATCATCAGCTGGCTTGCCAGGCCGGTCACCCGGGAGCCCAGCGTGAGCAGGGAGACGGTGGAAGCGGCCCGGAGCAGGTTCATGTGGCGGTCGTCGAGCCGGAAAAGGGGCGAATTATAGGGAGCGCCTTTGAGCGCGACAGCTTCGTTTGTGGATCACGCGAAGTGAATGCTATACTGGCGGACTTCATACCACCTGGGTAAAGCTAAAGCATGGCTACCGCTTCCAAAGCAAAGAAGAAGACCGTCCGCATCGCGTCTGGTCTCAAGCGCGTCCGGCAGGATGTGAAACTCAACGCCGCGAATACCGCCCTGCGTTCGAAGTTCCGCACCGTCATCAAGAATGTCCAGAAGGCTGTTGCCGCTGGCGACAAGGCCAAGGCCACCGAGCTGTTCCAGTCGGCTCAAAGCGTGATTGATTCGGTGGCCGACAAGGGCCTGTTCCACAAGAACAAGGCCGCCCGCCACAAGAGCCGCCTGTCGGCCAAGGTCAAGGCCCTCGCGGCCTGAACCCATACCAGGTGGAAGAAGCTCCAAAGCCCGCCCCTGGCGGGCTTTGTTGATTCAGGGCCTGCTGTTTGTGCAGGGCGACGTCCCAAGACGTCACAGGCCCCGTGGATCTCGGCCCGCCCTTCGGCGGGCCTTGTCGTTTCTGGAGGGTGGGGGCGCGGCGAGCGAGCAGTGCCCTGCCCTGTCGTGGTGGTGTGCTTCGCGCCGGAGCGTCCGGACGCCTTGCGTCGCGGCTCAGCGCTGCGCGGCTGGCGGCTTGTCCGACGGCGACTCGGGCAGCAGGCAAGCCTCGGCCACTTGAAGGTTGTTGTCGCGGGCGAAGTTCATGACGAAGTCCCAGGCCTTGAGCTCGACGTCGCGAAGCGCCTCGCTGACGATCACGCACTTCACCCCGTTGATCACGCGCGGCACGCAATAAGGTGAATAGCCGATGTAGGCGCCGATCCCGCCGACGGATCCTTCGGGTCTGAAGCAGGACATGGCCCCGGCCAGCCGCTCGGCCCAGTCACTCGGGCGAAAGATGCGGCCGTCTTTGGTCACGCCTTGGATGAACACTTCGCGGGGTTTGGCAGAGCTCATGCAATGGCTGGAGAGGAATTGTGTTCCAGCCTCCCATTGTGCCGGGTTTGTCCTGGCTCCCCGCTGACGAACGGTCATCCTTGGCAAAGATCAGTGTCATCGATCGGCCGTCGGCCCCGGCGCTGCGTGCCTCTGCTGCTGCGCAGTTCACCTGGGCAGGCTCTGGCCCTAGAATCAAAAACCTCCGGGGCCCAACGATGGGCCCCGGCCGTTTTTGCCCTGGAGCCTTCCGATGACCGCGCCCACGCCCGTCCCGAGCATCACCTCGCCTGCCATGCCGCACGTGATGAACACCTATGGCCGCCTGCCTTTCGCGCTGTCGCACGGGAACGGCGTCTGGGTCTGGGACACCAACGGCAAGAAGTACCTCGACGGCCTGGCCGGCATCGCGGTCAACACCCTGGGCCATGCGCACCCACGGCTGGTCCCGGCCCTGCAGGATCAGGTCGCCAAGCTGATCCACAGCTGCAACTACTACCAGGTTCCACTGCAGGAAGAACTAGCCGCCAAGCTCACCGAGCTGTCCGGCCTCACCAACGTCTTCTTCTGCAGCACCGGTCTCGAAGCGAACGAGGCGGCGCTCAAGATCGCCCGCAAGTTCGGGCATGACAAGGGCATCGAGCGCCCCGAAGTGATCGTCTATGAAAAGGCCTTCCATGGCCGCTCGATCGCCACGCTGTCGGCGACGGGCAACCCCAAGGTCCAGGCGGGCTTCGGTCCGCTGGTGGAGGGCTTCGTCCGCGTGCCGCTGAACGACGTCGCCGCCATCGAGGCGGAGGCGCGCAGCAATTCCAACGTGGTGGCCGTCTTCCTGGAAGTCATCCAGGGCGAAGGCGGGATCAACCCCGCCACCGTCGAGTACCTGCAGGCCGTGCGCCGCATCTGCGACGACAAGGGCTGGCTGCTCATGCTCGACGAAGTGCAGTGCGGCATGGGCCGCACCGGCAAATGGTTCGCGCACCAGTGGGCCGGCATCCTACCCGACGTCATGCCGCTCGCCAAGGGCCTCGGCTCGGGCGTGCCGGTGGGCGCCGTGGTGTGCGGGCCGCGCGCCGCCAACGTGTTCGGCCCGGGCAACCACGGCACGACCTTCGGTGGCAATCCGCTGGCAATGCGGGCCGGTGTGGAAACCATCCGCATCATGGAAGAAGACGGCCTGGTCGCCCACGCGGCGGATGTCGGCGCGCACTTGACCTCGTCCCTGGCCCGCGCACTGGAAGGAGAGTCGGGGCTGGTGGAGATCCGCGGCCACGGCCTGATGATCGGCATCGAGCTTGCCCGCCCCTGCGGCGAACTGCTGGGCCAAGCGGCCGAGGCTGGTCTGCTGCTCAGCGTCACCGCGGACACCGTCATCCGGTTGGTACCGCCGCTCATCCTGACCCATGCGGAAGCCGATCAGATCGTCGCGATCCTCGTGCCGCTGATCAAATCGTTCCTCGCCAAGACCTCACCATGAAGCCCGGTATGAGCCTCATCAAGCACTACCTGCAGTTCAAGGACCTCCGCGCCGAGGAATACGCCTACTTGCTGCCTCGGGCCGGCGTCATCAAGCAGCGATTCAAGAACTACGAGAAGTACACGCCGCTGGTCGACCGCACGCTGGCGATGATCTTCGAGAAGGCCAGCACCCGCACCCGCGTCAGCTTCGAGGCCGGCATGTACCAGATGGGCGGCTCGGTGGTGAACCTCACCAGCGGCGACAGTCAGCTCGGCCGCGCCGAGCCCATCGAGGACAGCGCCAAGGTCATCAGCCGCATGGTCGACCTGGTGATGATCCGCACCTACGAGCAGACCAAGCTCGAGGCCTTCGCGGCCAACTCACGGGTGCCGGTGATCAACGGCCTGACCAATGAATACCACCCGTGCCAGATCCTGGCCGACGTCTTCACCTTCATCGAACATCGCGGCTCGATCAAGGGCAAGGTCGTCGCCTGGGTGGGTGACGGCAACAACATGGCGAACACCTGGCTGCAGGCCGCCGACATCCTCGGCTTCACCCTGCACGTCAGCACGCCCACCGGCTACGAGATCGACCCCAAGGTGGCCGGCGTGTCCAACACGGCGTGCGTCAAGGTCTTCAAGAACCCGCTCGACGCCTGCCGGGGTGCGCACCTGGTCACCACCGATGTGTGGACGAGCATGGGCTATGAAGCGGAGAACGAGGCGCGCAAGAAGGCCTTCGCCGACTGGTGCGTCGACCGCGAGATGATGGCCGTCGCCCAGCCGGACGCCCTGTTCATGCACTGCCTGCCGGCGCACCGGGGTGAGGAAGTCGAGGCGGAAGTCATCGACGGCGCCCAGTCGGTCGTGTGGGACGAGGCCGAGAACCGGATGCACGTGCAGAAGGCCTTGATGGAATACCTGCTGCTCGGACGCATCGGCTGAGCAGCAGGACGGCTCGGGCGCGCCGGCTACCCCTCCCGGGCGCTGGCGACGCACGTGGCCGGCCTCGGCGGGCCGGCCCCGTGAGCCCTCAGTCCGTGCCCTGGGGGAACACGAACACCACGCGCTTCGATCCCTTCGAAGGCACCGTCACCCCCTTCTTCGAGATCGCTTTGTCTTCCAGCGTGGCCTCCACGTGATACGTGCCGGGCGGCATGCGCACGAGGAAGAACGGTCCCGTGGACTTCGCGTCCAGCAGCACGTCGCCCTTGCCGTTCTTGATGCGGATGTCGGCACCGGCCGTGTACTCGCTCTTGGCGCCCGCCTTCTGGTACAGCTCGAGCACCAGGGGATAGTCACGCTTGGCGGCCTGGATGGCGGGCAACTGCTCGTCCGGCACGCCGCCACTCACCCAGCTGACATCGCCCGACTGCTGCACGGGCGGCAACGGCAGGACGGCATCCTGGGCCTGGGCCGTCTGGGCTCCCAGCGCCAGCGACAACGCGATGGCAGCTGCACTCACACTCGCCTTCAGATTGTGTTTCTTCATGGGTTCTCCTTCGAGGTGGGCCGAGAAGCCGATTAGGCGGCGAACCGACCTCGCCGTTCCGCATCGAGGTCTCCCTCGCGGCCGATTCCTACAGCGCTCGTTCACGCCTGCTTACAACCTGGCTCCGTAAGTTTGCGGCAAGTCAAGCTTTACCCCCCAGTTCTCACTAAGTTGCAGTCGATGCCCGCCGATATGCAGGCATGGTTGAACCCCACCTCTCCAACGGCGTCCAAAACGCGTCAACACCCAGCGTTCTTCGGCGCTTCCGCTGGCTTCGGGTCGTGACGTCCCTTCCCTGTACGGCTCTCGCTCTCGCGGGCGGTGCCACCACGGCGTTGGCCGGCGCTCAAGCATTGCCCCTGCTGACGGCAGCAGGCCTCGTGGTCGCGGGGCTGACCCTGGACCGCCGAACCCATCGCCGCGAGCAACGGCAGGCCGAGGCGACTGCGTCCTTCGTGCTGGGCACCGAGGCGCTGGGGCGTGACCTCGTCCCGGTCTGGGGCGGCCACATCGAGAGCTCCCGCCAGCAGATGGAATCGGCCATCGGTGAACTGAGCCAGCGTTTCGGCGGCATCGTCGAACGGCTGGACCAGGCCATGAAGGCGTCCGACCTCGCCACCGGCACGGGCGACGACGCTTCAAATGCCGGCTTGGTGGCCGTCTTCGAGCGCAGCAGCCGCGAGCTCAACACGGTGCTCGAATCCCTGCGCGCCGCCATGACCAGCAACAGTGCCCTGCATGAGGAAGTGCAGAGCCTCGGCCGCTTCGTTGCCGAGTTGCAGCAGATGGCGGCCGAAGTGGCCAACATCGCGGCCCAGACCAACCTGCTCGCGATCAACGCCGCCATCGAGGCGGCCCATGCCGGCGAAACCGGTCGCGGCTTCTCGGTCCTGGCCCAGGAGGTGCGCAAGCTCTCGGCCATGTCGGGCGAGACCGGCCGCCGCATGACCGAACGGGTCAACCTGGTCGGCGAGGCCATCGCGACCGCACGCCGAAGCGCCGAGGCTTCGGCGGTCCGCGAGGCTGAATCGGTGGGTGCCTGCGAGCAGTCGATCAGCAGCGTGCTCTCCGGATTCCAGGGCGTCACTGGCGCGCTCGTCGAATCGGCCGACGTGCTCAAGCGCGAGAGCGTGGGCATCCAGTCCGAAATCTGCGAGGCCCTGGTGCAGTTGCAGTTCCAGGACCGCGTGAGCCAGGTGATGTCCCACGTCCGGCAGAACATGGACCAGCTCCCGGTGGAGCTGAGCGCCGGACGCGAGGCCTTTGAACGCAATGGTGAACTGCGCCCCGTCGATGCCCATGCGCTGCTCATCGCACTGCAGAAGACGTACGCCATGGCCGAGGAGCACGACCGCCACGGCGGCAAGGCGGCTTCGGCGCCGGCCCCGCAAGAGATCACCTTCTTCTGAACCCCGAACCGTTTCCCGAGGAATTTCCATGGCCAAGACCATCCTGATCGTCGACGACTCCGCCTCCGTACGGCAGGTTGTCGCCATCTCCCTGCGCGGTGCAGGCTACGACGTCATCGAAGGCTGTGACGGCAAGGACGCACTCTCCCGGCTCAAGGGCCAGAAGGTGCACCTGATCATCAGCGACGTGAACATGCCCAACATGGACGGCATCAGCTTCGTGAAGGCGGTGAAGCTGCTGCCCGCCTACAAGTTCACGCCCATCGTCATGCTGACCACCGAGTCGCAGGAGACGAAAAAGCGCGAAGGTCAGGAGGCCGGCGCGAAGGCCTGGATCGTCAAGCCGTTCAAGCCCGACCAGCTGCTGGGCGTGGTGCAGAAGCTGGTGCTGCCATGACCGCGCCCGTGCTGTGCATCGACGGCGAGCTGAGCATCTACCGCGCCGCGGAACTGAAGGAAGCGCTGCTGGCCGCGGTGCGCGAGCACGCCGCGGTCGAGATCGACCTCTCCGGTGTGACCGAGTTCGACACCGCCGGCGTGCAGCTCCTTCTGCTCGCCAAGCGTGAGGCCCTGGCGGCACAGCGCACCCTCACGCTGACCCGCCACAGCCCGGCCGTGGTCGAGGTCTTCGCGCTGCTCGACCTGGTCGGGCACTTCGGCGACCCGATCGCCCTTCAGGCCTGAGCCGCCACTTGCGAGACGAGACATGAACCTCGATGACGTCCTGATCACCTTCTTCGCCGAAAGCCGTGAGCTGCTCGAGTCGATGGAGACGTCGCTGCTCAGCGTCGGCCAGAGCAGCGACGCTGCCGAAACCGTCAACGCCATCTTCCGCGCGGCGCACACCATCAAGGGGTCCGCCGGCCTCTTCGGTCTCGACGACATCGTCGCCTTCACCCACGTGGTCGAAAGCGTGCTGGACGAGCTGCGCGCCGGCGCCATCGCCGTCGATGAATCGCTGGTGGCGCTGCTGCTCACCTGCGGCGACCACATCGGCGCGCTGGTGGACGCCGTGGAGGCCAGCCCGCAGGGGGCAAGCCAGGAGCTGCTCGACCGTGGCGAACCGCTGATCGCGCAGCTGCGCACCTACCTCGTGCCCGCGCAGGGCGGCGACGAACCTCCTTCCCGGGCTGCGCCTGCATCGGGCTGCTGCACGGAAGGCCAGCCGCTGATGGGCGCGGCCGACCTCTGGCACATCTCCATCCGTTTCGGGGCCGACGTGCTGCGCAACGGAATGGACCCGCTGTCGTTCATCCGCTACCTCCGCACCCTGGGAACAGTAGTCGGCGTGGTGACCTGCGCAACGCAGATGCCCGAAGCCGAGGCCATGGATCCCGAGGCCTGCCACCTCGGCTTCGAGATCGCCCTGCGCACGCAGGCCGACAAGGCCGCCATCGAATCGGTCTTCGACTTCGTGCTTGATGACTGCACGCTGTCGATCCTCCCACCCACCAGTCTGAGCGCTGACTACGTCGAGCTGCTGCACGCGCTGCCGGCCGAGTCGGACCGGCTCGGCGAGATGCTGGTCCGGTGCGGCGCCATCACGGCCCGCGAACTCGACGCCGCCCTCACCCGGCAATCACGGGCCAAGGCGGCAGACGCGCCGCCGCGCATCGGCGCCCTCCTCGTCGAGCAAGGCAGCGTGGCCGCCCCCGTGGTCGCCGCGGCACTCGACAAGCAGAAGCGCAGCAAGGACGGCAAGCCTTCGGAGAGCCAGTCGATCCGCATCGATGCCGACAAGCTCGACCAGCTCATCAACCTCGTGGGCGAGCTGATCATCGCCTCGGCCGGCGCCAACCTGATCGCGCGCCGGACGCGCAACGCCGAACTGCAGGAATGCCACTCGACCCTCTCGGGCCTCGTGGAACAGGTGCGTGACAGCGCGCTGCAGCTGCGCATGGTCAAGATCGGCGCCACCTTCAACCGCTTCCAACGCGTGGTGCATGACGTCTCGCGCGAGATCGGCAAGGACATCGCCCTGGCCGTCAGCGGCGAGGACACCGAGCTCGACAAGACCGTCGTTGAGAAGATCGGCGACCCGCTCACCCACCTCGTGCGCAACGCCATCGACCACGGCATCGACTCGCCGGAACTGCGCGCCCGGCGCGGCAAGCCGGCGCAAGGAACGGTGTCGCTCAACGCGTACCACGACTCCGGCAGCATCGTGATCGAGGTCGGCGACGACGGCGGCGGGCTCGACCGCGACAAGATCCTGAACAAGGCGGTGGAGCGCGGCCTGGTGGAACCGGGCCGCATGCTTACCGACGGCGAAATCTACGGCCTGGTGTTCGAACCCGGTTTCTCCACCGCGGAACAGGTGACGAACCTGTCGGGGCGCGGCGTCGGCATGGACGTCGTCAAGCGCAACATCGTGGCTCTGCGCGGCAGCGTCGACATCGCGAGCCAGCCGGGTGTCGGCACCACGGTCACGGTGCGGCTGCCGCTCACGCTTGCCATCATCAACGGCTTCCAGGTGGGCGTCGGCAAGTCGGTGTTCGTCGTCCCGCTCGACATGGTGGACGAGTGCATCGAATTCGCCGGCGAGCCCGGGCACGACTACACCGACCTCCGCGGCACCGTGCTGCCCTTCATCCGACTGCGTGACCTCTTCGAGGTGCCCGGCGAGCCGGGGCCGCGGCAGAACATCGTCGTCGTGAAGCATGCCGGTCACAAGTTCGGCCTCGTGGTCGACATGCTGATGGGCGAGGCGCAGACGGTGATCAAGCCGCTGTCTCGCATGTTCGCCCAGGTGCGCGGCATCAGCGGCTCAAGCATCCTCGGCAGCGGCGACGTGGCACTCATCGTGGACGTTCCGGCGCTCATGCAGGAGGCCGCGACGCGCTTGCCCGCGCCCGAACCGACGGAGCACGACGCCTAGCCAGCAGCCCCTCGTCCAGGCGCCGCCTGCGTGCCCCACCGGGCCACAAGCCCTCCTTCATCCGGCCGATCAAACGTCGACCGCACTGTCAAGTCAACCGAGATCCATCCCCATGTTTTCCAACCTCAAGATCGGCGTGCGACTCATCGCCGGCTTCATCCTCGTGGCAGCCATCAGCTGCGTCGTCGGCTACATCGGCATGCACAGCGCAGGCCAGATCAACGAGATGGCCGACCGGCTGTACGACCGCGAGCTGATGGCGCTGTCGTACGTGAAGGAAGCCAACATCAACCTCATCTACATCGGCCGTGCGCGCGCGGAGTTCCTGAACGCCACCACCCAGGAGGAGCGCCAGACCCAGCTCGCCAATGTCCAGAAGTTCAGCGCCACCTTGCGGGGCCTGGCCGACCAGGCCCGCCCTCTCTTTATCACTGAGCGCGGCAAGGCGGCGTTCGCGAAGTTCGACGCCGCATGGGCGGACTACGAGAAGGAGATCCTCCACGCCCTGTCCGTCGGTGCGGGCGCCAAGCTGCAGGAACGGGACGCGACCGTGGCCCAGGCCATGAACAGCGTGCGCGAGAAGAACCGCCAGCTCGACGAGGCGATGACCGACCTCAGCCGCATGAAGGAAGAGATGGCCAAGCAGGCCTCCGTCGACACCACGACGATCTACCTGGAAAGCCGGTCCACGATGATCGCCTTCATGGTCGGCGGCGTGCTCGCCGGCATTGCCCTCGGCATCCTGATCAGCCGCAGCGTGACCCAGCCGCTCAAGCGCGCGGTGGAGGCGGCCGACCGCCTCGCCGAGGGTGACCTCACGGTGCACATCGAGGCACAAGGCAAAGACGAGACGGCGCAGCTCCTGCGCGCCATGCAGAACATGGTCTCCGAGTTGTCCCGCGTGGTCGCCACGGTGAACAGCGGCGCCGAAGCACTGGCCGGCGCCTCCGAGGAAGTGAGCGCCACGGCGCAGTCGCTGTCCCAGGCCTCCAGCGAACAGGCCGCCGGTGTGGAAGAGACGAGTGCCTCGCTCGAACAGATGACGGCCTCCATCACCCAGAACACCGAGAACGCCAAGGTCACCGACGGCATGGCCACCAAGGCCGCCACTGAGGCCACCGAGGGCGGCGAGGCCGTCAAGGCCACCGTCGCCGCCATGAAGCAGATCGCGCAGAAGATCGGCATCATCGACGACATCGCCTACCAGACCAACCTGCTCGCGCTCAATGCCGCCATCGAGGCCGCACGTGCCGGCGAGCATGGCAAGGGCTTTGCCGTCGTGGCGGCCGAAGTGCGCAAGCTCGCCGAGCGAAGCCAGGTCGCCGCGCAGGAGATCGGCACGGTCGCCGGCTCCAGCGTCGAACTCGCCGAGCGCGCCGGGCGCCTGCTCGACGAGATCGTGCCCAACATCAAGAAGACCTCCGACCTGGTGCAGGAGATCACCGCTGCCTCCGAGGAGCAGACCTCGGGCGTCGGCCAGATCAACGCCGCTGTGAGCCAGCTGAGCACCACCACCCAGCAGAACGCCTCCAGCTCCGAGGAACTGGCCGCCACCTCCGAGGAGATGAGCAGCCAGGCCGAGCAGCTGCAGCAAACCATGGCGTTCTTCCGCCTGGCCCGCGATGGCGCACCTGCCAAGCCCGCACCACGCCGCGCCCCGACCGCCACGAGCGCCCGCCCCACCGCCGCGCGCGGCAAGTCGGGCAGCAAAGGCGCGGGCGGTTTCGATCTCACCGGCCGTCTCGCCTTTGCCGGCGCCGACGGCGTCGATGAATCCCAGTTCGCCAAGTTCTGAAGGCGAGGAGTCCCACGATGAACGCCATTGCCTCTGTCCGCGCGCAGATGCCGACCGCCGTGCCGGCAGTCGCCCATGCCGCTGAAGCCACCCAGTACCTGACCTTCCTGCTCGCCGGCGAGTCCTTTGCCATCGGCATCCTGTCGATCAAGGAAATCATCGAGTACGACACGCTCACAGAGGTGCCGATGATGCCGGCCTGCGTGCGCGGCGTCATCAACCTGCGTGGCGCCGTGGTGCCCGTGATGGACCTGCTGGCCCGCTTCGGCCGTCCCTCCAGCCCTGTGACCAAACGCACCTGCATCGTGATCGTCGAAGTGCAGGCGGGCGAGGAGCGCCACGTCATCGGCGTCGTCGTGGACACCGTCAACGAAGTGCTCGACATCGACGCGCACGACATCGAGCCGCCGCCGAGCTTCGGCGCCAACATCCGAAGCGATTTCATCCAGGGCATGGGCAAGGTCAAGGGCCGCTTCGTGATCCTGCTCAACGTGAACCAGGTGCTGTCCATCGACGACCTGCAGGCCGCCGCCGGCGTGCCCCGAGACGCCGCCGCGTCCAACTGACCGCGCAATGCGCCCAGGGAGATAAAAACATGTTTGCCAACCTCAAAGTCGCCACCCGCCTGAGCCTCGGCTTCGGCGTGGTCATCGTCCTGCTGATCGCCATCTCGCTGCTGAGCGTGCTGCGCCTCGGCACGGTCAGCGATTCCGCCACGACGATCATGGAAGACCGGTACCCCAAGGTCCAGATGGCCGAGGGCATCGTCAGGAACGCGCTGACCAACGGACGCCTGCTGCGCTCGGTCCTGCTGGCCACGAGCGAATCCGAAGTGGAGTCCCTCAAGCAACAAGTGAGCGAGACCCGCGCGAAGAATGCCGAACTCATCAAGCGGCTGGACGGCGTGCTGACCGCCGAGCGTGCGCGCCAACTCTTCAAGGACGTCGAGGACAAGCGCGCACGGCTGTCACCGATGTACGACCGCCTCTACGAACTGGTGAAGGCCGATCGTGCCCGAGCCGTCGAATTCATGAAGAGCGATTTCGCCCCGGCCAATGATGCCTATCAGGCCGCCGCCGACGCGCTCGGCGACTACATCGGCGTGCAGATGAAGGAGGCCGGTGAGCAGGCCGTTGCCATCTACGAGCAGACGCGCAACCTCATCATCGGCCTGGCGGTCATCGCCATCCTGGCTGGTGCCTGCGTGGCCTTCGTCATCACCCGCGGCCTCCTGAAGCTGCTGGGGGGCGAGCCCACCTATGCCGCCGAGGTGCTGGAGAAGGTCGCCGTCGGCGACTTCACGGTGCAGGTCCACCTGGCCCCGGGTGACACGACCAGCATGCTGCACACCGTGCGCCAGATGGTGCAGTCGGCCGGCGACAGCGTGAACGACGTCGTGCGCGTCATGGGCGCGATGGCCGACGGCGACCTGACGCAGTCGATCGACAAGCCGTACCAGGGTTCGTTCGGCGAGATGAAGACCTACGTGAACAACACGGTGGCCAAGCTGTCGCAGGTGGTGGCCGAGGTCAACGCCAGCGCCGAATCGCTGGCCGGCGCCTCGGAGGAAGTGAGCGCCACGGCGCAGTCGCTGTCCCAGGCCTCCAGCGAACAGGCCGCCGGTGTGGAAGAGACGAGTGCCTCGCTCGAACAGATGACGGCCTCCATCACCCAGAACACCGAGAACGCCAAGGTCACCGACGGCATGGCCACCAAGGCCGCCAGCGAAGCCACCGAGGGCGGCGAGGCCGTCAAGGCCACCGTCGCCGCCATGAAGCAGATCGCGCAGAAGATCGGCATCATCGACGACATCGCCTACCAGACCAACCTGCTCGCGCTCAATGCCGCCATCGAGGCCGCACGTGCCGGCGAGCATGGCAAGGGCTTTGCCGTCGTGGCGGCCGAAGTGCGCAAGCTCGCCGAGCGAAGCCAGGTCGCCGCGCAGGAGATCGGCACGGTCGCCGGCTCCAGCGTCGAACTCGCCGAGCGCGCCGGGCGCCTGCTCGACGAGATCGTGCCCAACATCAAGAAGACCTCCGACCTGGTGCAGGAGATCACCGCTGCCTCCGAGGAGCAAACCTCGGGCGTCGGCCAGATCAATGCTGCTGTGAGCCAGCTGAGCACCACCACCCAGCAGAACGCCTCCAGCTCCGAGGAACTGGCCGCCACCTCCGAGGAGATGAGCAGCCAGGCCGAGCAGCTGCAGCAAACCATGGCGTTCTTCCGGGTCGGGGGCGCGAGTGTTCCGGCGACCACGGCCACCGCCCGTGCACCGCGGCCCTCGCGCGCCAGCATCCATGTGCCGGCCGCGGCGCCCGCGCCCGGCCGCAAGCTCAACGGCCACGGCCACAACGGCTTCGCGCTGAGCGCTGCCGGCCTGGACGAAACGCAGTTCGCCCGCTTCTGAGCCTGGCGGCGGAGTGAGCAGCATGAGCGCCAGCATCAACGACCACGAGTTCGGCCACTTCCAGCGCTTCATCTACGAGGCGGCGGGGATCACCCTCGGCTCGGCCAAGAAGGCACTGGTCTCGGGTCGCCTTGCCAAGCGCCTGCAGGTGCATGGCCTGGCAAGCTTCAGCGACTATTTCAAGCTGCTGGCCAGCGGTGAGGACGCCGCCGAAGTGCAGACGGCGGTGGACCTGCTGACCACCAACGAAACGTACTTCTTCCGTGAGCCCAAGCACTTCGAGCTGCTGCGCGAAGTGGCGTGCGCCGCCCCAGCCAGCGCGCCCTTTCGCGTGTGGAGCGCAGCCAGTTCCACGGGCGAGGAGGCCTACAGCATCGCGATGGTCCTGGCGGACACCCTGGGCATGAGCCGCCCCTGGCAGGTGGTGGGCACGGACATCAGCACGCGCGTTCTGGAGCGTGCGAGGGTCGGCCACTACGCGCTGGAACGCACACGCCACATTCCTCAGGCCTACCTCAAGCGCTTCTGCCTGCGCGGCATCGATGCGCAGACCGGCACGCTGCTCGTGCAGCGAGAGCTGCGCCAGCGGGTGTCGTTTACGCAGGTGAACCTCAACACCGCCCTGCCGCAGCTCGGCAGCTTCGACATGGTCTTCCTGCGCAACGTGATGATTTACTTCAATGGCGACACCAAGCGCCAGGTGGTGGCGCGGGTGCTGGGCCCGCTCAAGCGCGGCGGCCACTTCTGCATCGGGCACTCCGAGACCCTGAACGACATCTGCGACGCGGTCGTGCAGGTGGCGCCGTCCATCTACCGCAAACCGTGAACCCGTCTGCTGCGATGACGCCCGACGCCCTGACCCGTGACGTGATGCTGCGCCCTGGCGAGTACGCCGTGGGCGGGGCCGAGAGCCAGATTCGCACACTCCTGGGCTCCTGCGTGTCGATCACACTCTGGCACCCTCGGCTGCGCGTGGGCGCCATGTCGCACTTCCTGCTGGCCGAACGCCCGAGCGCCGACGCCTCGGCCGCGCCTCGGCACGACGCACGCTACGGGCAGGATGCGCTGCACCTGATGCTGGACCACCTCGCCCGCGTGCGGGTGACGGGCTCGCAGTGCGAGGCCAAGATCTTCGGCGGCGGCAACATGTTTCCCGACCACACGCCGCCCGGTGCCATCGGCGTGGGGCGGCGCAATGGGGAGGCTGCACGCCAGTTGCTGCTCGACCGTGGCATTCCGGTGGTCTCCGAGAGCCTGTTCGGCAACGGGCACCGCCAGATCATCTTCCGCCCGGCGAGCGGCGACGTCTGGGTGCGGCAGGTCCAGCCCGGCTCGTCCGACTTCACACCCCTCGCGGGAGACCTGCGATGACCCCCGTGCGCGTGATGCTGATCGACGATTCGGCGGTGGTCCGCCAGGTGCTGGCCGGGCTGCTGTCGCAGGCGCCGGGCATCGAGGTGATGGCCAGCGTGGCCGACCCGGTGCTCGCCATCGAACGGCTCAAGCACGACTGGCCCGACGTGATCGTGCTCGACGTCGAGATGCCGCGCATGGATGGCATCACTTTCCTGCGCCTCGTGATGCAGCAGCGCCCCACGCCGGTGGTCATCTGCTCCACGCTGACAGAGCGCGGCGCGCGCACCACGCTCGAGGCGATGGCGGCCGGTGCCGTGGCCATCGTCACCAAGCCGAAGGTCGGCCTGAAGCAGTTCCTCAGCGAGGCCGCCGACGAACTGGTGGCCACCGTGCGCGCAGCCGCCAAGGCCAACGTGCGCACCCTGGCGCCGGGGCGTGCCGCACCTGCCGTGCCCGCAGCCAAGAACACCGCCGACGTCATCCTGCCACCCACCACCCGCGCCATGACGCAGACCACCGAACGCGTGGTGGCGCTCGGCACCTCGACGGGCGGCACGCAGGCACTGGAGGCCGTTCTGACCGCCTTGCCGCGGGTGTGTCCCGGCATCGTCATCGTGCAGCACATGCCGGAGAAGTTCACCGCGGCCTTTGCGGCGCGGCTCGACAGCCTGTGCCAGATCGCCGTCAAGGAGGCCGAGAACAACGATCGCGTTGTCCCGGGACGGGCGCTGATCGCGCCCGGCGGCCGCCACATGCTGCTCAAACGCAGCGGAGCACAGTACTTCGTGGAGGTGGTGGACGGGCCGCTGGTGAACCGGCACCGGCCTTCCGTCGACGTGCTGTTCCGCTCGGTGGCGCGCAGCGCAGGGGCGAACGCGCTCGGCGTCATCATGACCGGCATGGGCGACGACGGCGCCGCAGGGCTGCTGGAGATGCGCAACGTCGGCGCACGCACCCTGGCCCAGGACGAGGCGAGCTGCGTGGTGTTCGGCATGCCGCGCGAGGCCATCAAGCGCAACGCGGCGGAGCGGGTGCTGCCGCTGTCCGCCATGGCGGCGGAGATCCAGCGGCAGCTCGCCTGACGTGCGCGCGCGGCGCGGGCATTCGCCGGCACCGCTCGGGCCTCGGTTCGATCAGCCGAGGTTCACGGGAACGAAGATCCGCTCGCCATCCCGTTCGATGAGCAGCGCCACGCTCTTGGGCTTGCCCTCGATCACGCTGCGCACCTGCTCGACGGAGGTGACGGGCTTGCCGTTGATGGCGAGCACCACGTCGCCCGGGTTGATGCCGGCGCGCGCCGCCGGGCCGCTGGCGTTCTCGACCAGCAGGCCCTCCAGCTTGGACTGCCGACGCTCGTCCGGCGTGAGAGGTCGCAGGGCAAGGCCGAGCTTGCCGCCCTGCGTGGCGCCGCTGTCAGCCACCTGTGCGGCCTCGTTCGGAATGCCCTGCAGCTTGGCCTCGACCTGCTGCGCCTTGCGGTCGCGCCAGATGGTCAGTTTCACCTTGTCGCCCGGCGACGCCAGGCCGATGCGGCTCGACAGCGCGCCGGAGCGGTCGATCGGCTCACCGTTCACTTCGGTGATCACGTCGCCCGGCTTGAGACCCGCCGCCGCGGCGGCGCTGTCAGGCGAGACCTTCGATACCAGCGCGCCGTTCGGGCGGCTCAGGCCGAACGATTCGGCCAGGCTCTGGTTCAGGTCCTGGATGACCACCCCGAGGCGACCGTGCGACGCACGTCCGGTGGCCACGATCTGGTCCTTCACCTTGAGCGCCACGTTGATCGGAATGGCAAAGCTCAGGCCCTGGAAGCCGCCCGACTGGGAGTAGATCTGCGCGTTGATGCCGACGACCGAACCGCTGCCATCGAACAGCGGGCCGCCCGAGTTGCCCGGGTTCACCGCGGCGTCGGTCTGGATGAAGGGCACCATGGCGTCACCCGGCAGCGAACGGCCCTTGGCGCTTACGATGCCGCTGGTGGCGGTCTGCTCGAAGCCGTACGGCGCGCCGATGGCGAGCACCGGGTCACCCACCTCGAGGTTCTGCGGGTCGCCCAGGCGCACGACCGGCAGGTCCTTCGCGTCGATGCGCAGCACGGCCACGTCGGTCGTCGGGTCGCTGCCCAGCACCTTGGCGGCGAACTCGCGGCGGTCGCCCAGCTTGACCGTCACTTCCTTGGCGTCGCGCACGACGTGGGCGTTGGTGAGGATCAGGCCGTCGGCACTGATGATGAAGCCCGAGCCCTGCCCGCGGAAGGGCTGCGATGGATTCTGCGGTGCGCCACGGAACTTGAGGCCCGGCGGCAGGCTGCGGAAGAACTGGAAGTAGGGGTCGTTCTCGGCGCCCGGGGGCAGTTGCGGCATCTCTTCGCGGGAGACCTTGTGCGAACCCTCGACGGTGACACCGACGACGGCCGGGCCGGCCTGCGCGACGATGGCCCGGTAGTCGGGCACGGCGGAGCGCGCAGGCACCGGAGCGGCCGGCGCGAGGCCGCCTGCGGCAGTGGTCGCGGCGGCGGCGGAGGTCGTGGCGGCGGCCGTATCGGCGGTCTTGATCAGGTCCGGCTTGAGGCCGATGGCCCCGGCCGTACCAACAGCGAGCACCCCGGCGGCGATCAACGAAACGTTCAAGGTCTTGAGTGTCATGGAGTCCCCTCGTGTGGTTGGGTGCGGACCGCAGTCCGCGTCGAACCTGCACGATAGGGAACTCGCATTAAGGGCCGGTTAGCCCTTGGTGAAGCGAACGTTAGGACATCGGTCTGCCGCCGTTCCGCACGACGGGCGGCATCTCCTGCCGGGGCCACGAAGGGCCCGACGGGAGGCCGTGAGAGGTGCGTCAGGTGCTGAAGGTCTGCGTCGCGGCCGTCAGGCGTGCGGCCTCGCAGTTCAGTTCCGCGGCGGCGGACTGCGAGCGCTGGGCGATGCCGGCATTCTCCTGCGTGGCCGCGCCGAGGTCGCCCACGGCCCGGCTCACGAGGCCGATGCCCTCGCTCTGCGCGCTCGCAGCCGATGAGATGCTGTTCACCAGCAAGGCCACCGACTTCACCGCTGCAACGATCTCCTGCATCGTGTCGCCAGCATCGCGGACCAGTCCGGTGCCCTGCTGCACGCTCTCGACGCTGTCGCCGATGAGCGTCTTGATCTCCTTGGCGGCCTGGGCGCTGCGTTGCGCCAGGCTGCGCACCTCGCTCGCCACCACGGCAAAGCCGCGGCCCTGCTCGCCGGCCCGCGCGGCTTCGACCGCGGCGTTGAGGGCGAGGATGTTCGTCTGGAAGGCGATGCCGTCGATCACCCCTGTGATCTCGCTGATGCGGCGGGATTTCGCGGTGATGTCGTCCATCGTCGCCACGACACGGGCCACGGCCTCGCCGCCGCGGTCGGCCACCCGGGTGGCGGCCTCGACCTGCTGCTCGGCCTGCCGCGCGGACTCGGCGGTCTCGCGGACCGTTCGGGCGATCTCGTCCAGCGAGGACGCCGTGGTCTCCAGTCGGTTCAGTGCTTCGGTCGTGCGCGTGGCAAGCGCCATGCTTTCGGAGGCCACATCCTGCGCCGAGCCGGTGACGGCGTCCACGCTGTGGCGCACCACGCCGACGGCGCCGGCCACCTCGGCCAGCGATGAAGCCAGGGCGCGCGCCGTGTCGGACACATAGGTGTTGCGGGCCGCCGCGAAGTCGACCTTGCCGTCGCGCTGGCGCAGGCCGTCCGCGATGCTGCGCAGTTCCTCGGCGGCGCGGTGTTCGCCAGCCGCGCGCGCGGCCAGCATCACAAGGATGGCAGCCTCGGCGACCACATAGGCGGCGTGCTCGATCACCTTGTCGAGGCCGGGTTCCACGAAGCAGATGGGGCCCCACATCCATTGCTGAAAGTAGTTGAAGGACAGGTGGTGGACGGCGATCGTGCCGGCCGCCACGATCACCGGCAGCCAGTGCCGGTACACCACGGTGACCGCGAGGAAGGCAAATACCGCGAAGTGCGCTTCCGGCTTGCCGGCCGCGGCCTGGATCATCAGGGCGACGAGGCCCATGCCGATCGCAGGGAGGGCGATCTGGCTGGCCAGCCGGCCCTTGGAGAGACAGGCCACCAGCATGGCCGCGGCCAGCAGCGCCAGCCCCGCGGCCATCGTGGCCGCGACCACGCCCGTTTGCCAGGCGTAGCCGAGCGCCCCGGCAAAGAGCAGCAGGAAGGCGCTCAGCACGGAACGGTCGTTGGGATGGATGAGTTTCATCATGGTGGACTCGAAGGAGATGAGGACTTATCGGCCGATCCGGCGTTTCGCCGGATGCGGATCGGGCAGGAACGTGTGTTCCGGCGCACTCATGGCGTCACGGCCCCGGACTTCGCGTCGCGGCGCGGGGCCGGGCCGGGCCGGGCGGCGGGTGCGGCCGGTGCGGCGTCGGAAACGTCAGATGCCTGGAAGGGAAAGCGGCCCAGTCCCGGACCGAAGCGCTCTTCTTGTGCGGCACTCGACGATCGGCACGGCCTCATGCGGGTTGCCCCGGCACGGTTGAACCGGTCGCGTGGACGACAATGGCCCTTTCAACCTCGCTGCCTGCCATGTCCCTGTCCCGCTTCCTGTCTGCCGCGGCCGTTGCCGCGGGCCTGCTGTCCCTTTCCGCCTGCACCACCCTCGAACTCGACCTGCCGCCCGAGCCGCTGGCCGGGTACGACCTGGTGGACCCCTCCAAGGTGGATGAGACCAAATACCGCGAGGACTACAAGGCCTGCGTGGCGATCGCCAACCAGAACCTCAGCGACGTGACCCGCTTTGCCGGTCGTGTCGCCGGCGCCGCGGCCGACCGCGCATCGCTCGGCATCCTCGGTCAGCGCCAGGCCAAGGACGCCGACCGCGGCACGGTGCTCAAGCGCTGCCTCACGGGTCGCGGGTACAACGTCATTCGCTGATCGGCGGGCTGGGCGGCGCCTGGCGTCGCCCTTGAGTGCACCAGGTGTCAAGTGCTGATCCTGGAGGCAGCGAAGGCGACCGGCCGCGCCATGGGTCAGGGTTCGCCGTTCGAGCATCACGGTTCGCGGGCCTCTGGCTACTGGCCACTCGCTACTGCTACGAGCCGAGGGTCACGAGCCACGGGTCACCGCGTGGACGCTGAGGTCGACATCGACGTGCGTGACGGTTCTCCTCCGACGCAAGCTTCGCCTGCTGCAGGCCACGTTCCTTTCCCCTTGGGCCGCAGCGTCCATCTCACCGGCCTACACTCATCCGGATTCCCTTCCTGGAGATCCGAATGACCCCTCGCACCGCACTTCAACTGCAGTCCCTCGTCCGCCCCACCGGTGAACTGGTGGTGTCCCTTGCCGAAGTGGCCGTGCCGGAACCGGGACCCAACGAGGTGCTGGTGCGCATCGAGGCCTCTCCGCTCAACCCGTCCGACCTCGGCCTGCTCTTCGGCGCGGCCGACCTGACCCAACTGCGCGCCACCGGCACCGCCGGCCAGCCGCAGGTGACGGCGCCCGTGCCGGAGAACGGCATGCGCGCCATGGCCGCCCGCATCGGCGAGGCCATGCCCGTGGGCAACGAGGGCGCTGGCACCGTGGTCGCCGCCGGTTCGTCGGCCTCGGCCCAGGCCCTGATGGGCCGCACCGTCGCCATCCTCGGCGGCGGGATGTACGCGCAGTACCGATGCGTCCCGGTGGACCAATGCTTGCCACTTCCTGAAGGCGCCAGCGCCGCGGACGGCGCCTCGGCCTTCGTCAACCCGCTCACCGCCCTCGGCATGACCGAAACCATGCGCCGCGAGGGCCATACCGCCCTGGTGCATACCGCCGCGGCGTCCAACCTCGGGCAGATGCTGAATCGCATCTGCCAGAAGGACGGCATCGCCCTCGTCAACATCGTGCGGCGCCCGGAGCAGGTCGCCCTGTTGAAGGACATGGGTGCCGAGCATGTGTGCGACGCCAGCACACCCGATTTCATGGCCTCGCTCACGGACGCGCTCACCGCGACGGGCGCGACCATCGCCTTCGATGCCATCGGTGGCGGCCGCGTGGCCGGGCAGATCCTCACCTGCATGGAGGCCGCGATCAACCGCAAGGCCAAGAACTACAGCCGCTACGGCTCGGATGTGCACAAGCAGGTCTACGTCTACGGCAGCCTCGACATGCGCCCGACCGAGTTCGTCCGCAACTTCGGCATGACGTGGAGCATGGGCGGCTGGCTGCTCACGCCCTTCCTGCAAAAGATCGGCCCCGTGGCCGCACAAGCGCTGCGCCAGCGCGTCGCCGCTGAACTGACCACCACCTTCAAGAGCCACTACGCCCGCGAGATTTCGCTCAGCGAAGCGCTCGATCCCGACGTCATCGCCGAGTACGGCCGCCGCGCCACCGGCGCCAAGTTCCTCATCAACCCGAGCCGCGGCTGAGATCGAAAGCTCCCACGCCGCTCGGCTGGCTCGGCCGGACGTGGCTCATCGACAGCCTCGAATGCTGAGACCGCGGGGGTGCGGCGAGGTCGGCTGCCGGGTCGGTTCGGTTCGATTCGGTTGCGGGGTCCGATGCGCCTGCCGCGAGTTGTGACGCTGGTACCGGCGACTTCGCTCTCCGAAACGGTGTCTCGGCGGCACGGCCGCGCCGGGTCTCGGCCCTGCAGCCGAAGCACTTTCTTGTCGCGACAAGAAAGTGCTCAAAGAAGCGCCTGAACACCAGCTTCAGCTTATTCGTATCGTTGGTAATGTGAAGGTCTTACGCGCGGTGAACGCCGAGGACCGGAGCAGGCCAGGACGTCTCTCCACGTCTGCTTGATCAGAAGCTCTTGTGTTCGGGCGCTCAATCGCCAACACCGCCCCGCGCCGCGCCGGTCGGCCATCATGCCAAGGCCGTGCCGTCGGGCCCAGCAAGCGAAGCGAAGCGCCCCTCAGGCCACCCGCGAGCCCGGGTCTCCCGGGCGACCCGGGGCGCCCCCCTTGGGGGGGCAGGAGCGTCAGCGACGTGGGGGGCTTCATCTAGCCGAACAAGCCCTGCAAGAACCACCCGCCTCCGGCAGCGTCCGGCGACAACGGCAACCTCGCCCGATACACCCAGACCAGCGCCCCCTCCTGCGTCTGGGCGATGAAGTAGTCGCGTTCGGCGAGCGCAGCGTCCCACCAGCCGCATTCGATGCGTTCCGGGCCGCACAGCAGTTGCAACACCTGCCCTGACCACACGGGCCGCGATTCCCGCTCCGACAAGGCCTGGGGCTCCGGCAGCAACCACACCGGCCGGCCGCGGGGAGGCGGACGCGCAGGCTCGGCAGGACAGGCCCGCAGGTCGGGCAGCTTCGCGGGCGCGAGCGCGGGCTCGTCACGCGACGAGCGAGCCTGGCGGCGCGCGGGACGGCGTGATGCCCCGGCCACCGGCTCCGGGGGACGAGGCGGCGGGCCGGGTTCGTAGGCCTGCACGGCCACGCAGCGTTCGGGGCGATGGTCGGCCACCCGCACGATGCGCTGCACCCGGTTCGGGCCCAACCGCGCCTGCAGGCGCTCGATGAGGCGGGTGAGACCTTGGTGTTCGCTGCGCGCCGTGGGAAAGAGCTCGGCATTGGGCGGCGGCTGACGGGCGATGTCTTCCGCATGCAGGGCGAGCTCCAGCGTGGGCGCCGGCAGTTGCAACGCCGCCAGACGCTCGCGCAACAGGGACTGCAGGTGCCCGAGATCGCGCGAAGGTTCAGCCAGGGCCACATCGAGCGGGGTGACCGCCGGTCCTTCGCTGCGCCGGCTGCGTCCTTCGTGGTGCAGCAGAAGCTGGAAGCGCCGCACGAAAGCATGGTGGCCGGAGAGCCAGGCCACGAGGCGCGCCAGCAGCACCTCGGCGCCCTGCAGCAGTTGCTCGGTGGTATCGGCCCGGGCGAAGAGTTCAACCCGGCTGTCGAAGACATCGGGCAACGCGAGCGCCTGGCGAGGATCGGGACGCCGCCCCCAGGCGGTGTCGAGTTCCTCGACCAGGCCTTCGCCAAAGCGCCGCATCAACCCGTCGCGCGGCAGCCGCTGCAAGTCGCCCACCTGGCGCAAGCCCATGCCGGTGAGCGCGTCGAGGTGAGGCTGCGCCGAGTCGAGCAGGTGCACGGGCAGGCGGGCGAGCGTCCGCAGCAGCTCGGGTGCCTCGCGGCAATGCAAGCCGTCCCGGTGCCGCGACAGCAGCACGGCGCCCTGCGCGGTGGCGCCACTGGCGCGCCACACCCGGTGGCCCAATGGCCGCAAGGCCAGGGTCAGGCGTTGCAGCAGGCGCTCGAAGCCCCCGAAGTAGCGCAGCGTGGAGTGCACCTCGAGCACCACGCCCGCCGGGGGCACCAGGCACACGGTGGGCGTGAAGGCCAGTGCCGCATGGGCCACGGCCATCAGCCCTTCGGCATCCCGGCGCTCATCGGCCTCGCCGAACGCCAGTTGCGGCGCCAAAGCCAAGGCCGTGGGCCGCTTCATGCCCGGCTGCACCCCCAGGGCCTGCGCCGCCCCATTCACCGCCAGCACCCCGAAGCGGTCGGCCAGAGCCACGGGCGCCCCGGCACTGCCAGGCGGCAAGGTTGCCAGGAACGCCTCGAGCGACAACCAGGGCAGATGCAGACCGATCCACAGCACGGGCAGACCTCGACAACACGACGGCCGTCACGCCAGGTTGACGAAGGTGGCCGACGCGAGACGCGGGCCATCGGACGAGCGGAGCGCCGCCTCGCTCGCCGTTCCAGAGACCGCCCCGACAGACGACCCGGCAACCGCTGCGCCGGATGATCCCGCCACGGCACGCCGCGCGGCCACCACCGACAGCATGGGTGGCAAACGCAGGTGCAAGGGCTGGAGCAAGGGCGGTCCGCGCCGCTTGAACACGCTGATGGCGAGCTGGTCCACGCCGGCCGCACGCAAGCCCAGGCGCAACGGTGAAGCGCTTGGCTGCCCCTGGGCCGCCGCCTCCCGCAACACGAAGGCTGGACCATCGTGGGCCTGGGCCGCCAGTTGCAGGCGGCGCACCCGGTCGGGAGACAAGCAGGGCGGCAGCCAGGCGAGCACGGCCCCGACATGGCCACTCTTGAGGGCCTGCTCCAGCGCCCACAAACGCGCCTTCAACTCCACCGGACGCAGGGGACCGCCAGGCCGCCCGGCGGGATCGACCGGCACATGGGTGGCCGTCTGGATGAGCAGCAGGCGCTCGACATCGAGACCCATGTCGGCCAGAGCCCACCCCGACAAGGCTGCCGGGGGATCGAACAGCATCACCACCCGGTCGGCCTGCTGCACGGCCGCCAACGCCGGGGCAATCAAGCGGATCTCACCCAGGCCGGGATGGGCCAGCAACAACTCCGACAGCGCACGCCGCGGCCATCCGCCCCCTGGCAACTGGGCATCGAGCGCGGCAAAACCGGTGGCCACACCTTGCACACCATGGCGCCCCAGCTGATGGCCACGCCACAAGGCGGGGTGCAGGGTTTCGGGGTGAAGCCGATCGAACGCGGGAGGCGACGACAACCGCGCGGAGAACCCGGGGGACCGCCCGGACGAGGGCAACGGGGCCGAGCCCCGGGGCGTGGTCGAGGGAACAGGAAAAGAGGGACGGACCGATGCCAGCGAGGCTGGCGCTAGCGGCGCAACGGCTGCGGTGACCGAGGCCGCACCCTTTCCGTTGGTGGGAAGGATTGGGGGTGCCAATGCTGAGCCCGACGTCGACGCCGATGCGGGTGCCGTTGTCGTTGCGGATCTAGATCCGGATCCGGATCCGGATGCAGATTCAGACGCCGCAGCTCGACTCGCCGAAACGCCCGCACCTCCACCGTCTGCGTCCTGGGCCGGACTCGCCGCAGCGGGCGCGCTACGAAGCTCGGCCGTGCCCTCCACGGCCAGGGGCAAGGGCTCTGCCCAGAGGGGCAGGTTGGCCGAAGGGCCGGGCATGGAAGCGGAAGCGGAAGCGCCGCCCGTCGTCGCCCCTCGCCCGGTGTCGGGGCGTGATGGCCGTGCGGACTGCAGCGCGGCAGGAGGGACAATGGCAACAGGCATGGACAACAACTACTGTATGGATGAACAGTATATTGGCACACCACGTCCGGCCCTGCAACGCCCTTTCCGCCCTCCCTTTCCAGGCCCGGGATTTCGCGTGGCATCCTGCGCACCCTGCCCTTTCCTGAGTCAATCCCGGCTCCTTTCCTTCCGCGTTCCCTGCGTTCCGAGCCATGTCCTCTGACCCCTGCCCCTGCCGAGTCCACGAAGGTCGCCCCATGGCGTACAGCGCCTGCTGCGGTCGCTACCACGCGGGGCCGCAACACCTCCAGGCCCCCGACGCCGAAGCCCTCATGCGCTCCCGCTACAGCGCCTTCGTCTGCGGCGACACCGCCTATCTGCTCGCCACCTGGGCCGCGGAGAACCGCCCCGAGACTCTCGAGGCCGAGCCTTCGGGCCTGCGTTGGCTGGGCCTCGATGTGCGCCGCCACGACGAGCAGGACGCCGCCCACGCCACCGTGGAATTCGTCGCCCGGAGCAAGCTCGGCGGCCGCGCCCACCGCCTTCACGAAACCAGCCGCTTCGTGCGTCGCGACGGGCGCTGGTTCTACCTCGACGGCGATCTGCATTGACCCAGTCGGGATGCGCCCGCAGCCCGTTTTGCGCTAAACTCCCGTCCGTGTCGGGGGGGTAGCTCAGCTGGGAGAGCGTCGCGTTCGCAATGCGAAGGTCGGGAGTTCGATCCTCCTCCTCTCCACCACCGGATCAGGCCTCAGAGGGAAACCTCTGGGGCCTTTGTCTTTTCAGGGCAAATTCCCGTTCGTCTTCCGCTTGGCTGAACAACGCCCGGCGTGCGGCTCCACAGCAGGCATATGCGGCGATCGCGCGCTCAGCGCGGCTTGGATGCTGCTGCCGGGCGGTCGTGGAGCAATAGACCTCCAAACGTCTGCATCCAGAACAGGTCCCGTTGATTGCGATCGCATACGTCCTCAAGCTGGGTGACCGCTGGCCTCTGCGGCGCCGGGATGGCCTTGAGGTCGACTGTTGAGCAGCGAGGCCTCGGTTCCATGGCTGGCTTCAAGAGCGGGTTGCCTTTGCCACAGTAGCGAACGCGGCAGCAGGGTCCGGAATCGGGTTGACGCCGGGCAACGTGTCCGACAAGCATGCCCACTTGAAGGCGACGTCCGCTGGCACCTGTCCAGCCGACGCAATTCAACACCCAAGCGCCGCGAAGATCGGCCCCTTCAGCCCACCGCCTCCACATACCGCCGCGCCAGCTCCGGCGGCAGCGGCGTGTCCAGCAGCGCGGCTGCCAGGCGCAACGCATCGCACGCCTCATCGGGCAGCGGGCCTGCGGACGAATGCCGCAGCGCGGCTTCGGTCCAGTGGCGCACCAGCCGCGGCTTGAGCATCCACGACAGGGTTTGCAGTTCCTGGAGCGCCTGCACCAGACCATCCGCGTCGGGCGCCTCGCAGGCGGGCAAGGCATCGCCGCTGAGCCACGGCCGCATCACGTCTTCGTACCAGACGCTGCCATCGGGCAGCAGGCGGGCGAGGAAGGCGGTGAACCGTGCGACTTCGCGCCGGGTGTGCAGGGAGGCCTCGGCCAGGTCGGTGAACGTGGCGGCGGTCCGTGAGCCCGCGGGCGCATCGCCCAGCCGCTGCCGCATGAGCAACCAGCGCAGACGGTCGATGGGGCGGATCTGACCGTCGGCGGACATCAGGCGCCGGGCCGCGGCCATGAGCTGCTGGCGGTCGCCGAGCGGTGCGGCGGCCACGCGGTCGAGCAGCAACTCGAGCCAGGGCAGGCGACTGGCCGGCCCGAGCGTTGCCGTGTCTTCGCGCACGGTGCGTGCGTTGCCGAGACCCGCGGTGGCCTCCTGCCACGCGAGGTGCTCGCGGCGGCTGTCCGGCGTGGCCAGCAGTGCCAGGATGGCCGCGCGCAACTCTCCGGGACCATTGAGGCGAGCGAGGCGTGCCATGGCGTCACGCTCGTCCTGGGCGGTCACGCCCACGGCGGACGCCGAGGCCGCGGGTGAAACCGGTGTGGCGACTGCACTGGCGGCTGACGTCGCCGCTGCAGCCTGGACCGTCGCCACGGCAGGTGCAAACGCCACGGCGCCCTGAGCGGCCGCCATCACCGGCGCGCGACGGGGCTCGTCCACTTGGCCGCCGGTCTCCAGCCGCGGCGCCGGGAGCGGCGCGACCGCTCGGCCATAGAGGCGGCGCAGCCGCTCGGGCAGCGGCGGGTGCGTGGCGAGCCAGTCGGCAGGCGCCTGCAGCAGCATCGCCGCGAGCAGCCGTGCCGGCACGCGCCGCAGCCGGTCCTCGCGATGGCGCGACTGATGCCATACCTTGCGCAGCACGCCGCCCAGCCCGTCGCGGCTGCGAGTGAACTGAACGGCGCTCGCATCGGCCAGCAGTTCGCGCTGCCGCGACACTGCAGCCTGCAGCAGCTGGCCGGCCAGCCAGCCCAGCAAGCCCGCGGCGACGAACACTGGGCCCACCAGCAGGCCGAACGCGGAGCGGCGGCCGCTGTCGTCGGACTCGAGCAGCTTCAAGCCGTAGCCATGCACGAGCGACAGGCCCCACACGAGCGAGAGCAGTTGCATGTTGAGCCGCAGGTCGTCGTGGTGGATGTGGCCGAACTCGTGGGCGACCAGGCCCTGCAACTCATCGCGGGTGAGGCGATCGAGTGCTCCCTGGGTGACGGCCACGATGGCGTCATCGCCAGACCACCCCGCAGCAAAGGCGTTGATCGCATCCTCGCGGTCGAGCAGGTAGACGGCCGGGCGCGGCAAGGCGCTCGCAATGGCCATCTCGTCGACGATGTTGAGCAGGCGGCGCTCGCTCAGGTGGCGGGCATCCAGCAGCTCGCGGCCGCCGGCCCATCGGGCCACGTGCGCGCCGCCGCCTTCGCGCAGGCGGGCCAGCTCCACCCATGCGCCGCCCAGCACGAACAGCAGCACCACCGCCGTGTTGGTCTCGAAGAAGAGAGGCGGCAGCGCCAGCTCCCAGGAGAGCAGCCAGCCGAGCCCGAGCCACACGCCGAGCAGCAAGCCGTTGACGGCGACCACCAGACCCGCAAGCAGCAACGCAAACAGCAGCAGCAGCCGCTGCGTGGCGCGGTGAGCGTCGTCTTGCTGCTGGCGAAAGCGCATGGGAAGGGACGGGGCGGGTGTGGCTTGAACCGACGGGGCCCGTCAAAGGGCGCCGCGCGGCATCGTCGACCGGAACTGCGCGCGAGCGG
Organism: Rhizobacter sp. LjRoot28; assembly: GCF_964253025.1. Taxonomy (NCBI): domain Bacteria; kingdom Pseudomonadati; phylum Pseudomonadota; class Betaproteobacteria; order Burkholderiales; family Sphaerotilaceae; genus Rhizobacter; species Rhizobacter sp. LjRoot28. The sequence goes on along the minus strand of NZ_CAXUQC020000001.1, from coordinate 891,280 downwards.
ACGGCTCGGCGCAGCGGAATTACAGCTGCACCCGCACCGGCGCGCGTTCCGCGTCGCTGGTGGTGGCCTGCAGCATCGCCGCCTCGCGGAAGCCGAACACGCCGGCCATGATGTTGGTCGGGAACTGCTGTGCGGCGTTGTTGTAGTCGAGCGTCGAATCGTTGAAGACCTGGCGTGCGAAGCCGATCTTGTTCTCGGTGCTGGTGAGTTCTTCCGACAGCTCGCGCAGCGTCTGGTCGGCCTTCAATTCGGGATAGGCCTCCACGACAGCCATCAGCCGGCTCATCGCGCCGCTCAGGGCCTGCTCGGCCATGGCCAGGCCCGTCACGGCGCCGGCGGCGGCCGGACGGCCGCGGGCGGTGTCGGCGGCGGCCTTGGCCTGGTTGCGCGCGGCCGTCACGGCCTCCAGCGTCTCGCGCTCGTGCGCGGCGTACTTGCGCGCCACGTCCACCAGGTTGGGGATCAGGTCGTAGCGGCGCTTGAGCTGCACATCGATCTGCGCGAACGAGTTGGCGATCGTGTTGCGCAGGCGAACCAGGCGGTTGTAGGCGCTGACCGCCCACAAGACCAGCAAGGCCAGGACGATCAGGCTCACGATCTGCACGCTGCTCATGGAGGCTCCCGGGGATTTGAATGCGAGCGGACTTTACGACACGGCTTGCATGCTTTGCCCCGTGCACCGGCATTTGTTCACGCGCCGGGGCGCCATGTGTGCACTTTGTCGTCTGGAACGCGCCTGGCGAGGACTGCCACCCCGGCTCAAGCACCTCCCGGCGGCCCCGAGCGTCTCTCCGTCATGGATTCGTGGCGCCCTGCGCTCCCTCCACTTCCCTCTCGCGCGGCGACATCCGCCACTCCCCCCAGGCTTTAGCGTCCGGGGCACCGAGCGGATTGGCTTTCGCATACGCGTGGAACTCGAGCAGGAAGTCGAGTCGATCCTGCTTGAGTTCGATCCGCCCGCCGCCGATCGTGGCCAGGTCACTGCCCCCGATGGCGGTCTGCCGCGCCAGGATGTCCTCGGCCGAGACCCTGCCGGCGTTGTGCAGCATGTCGAACATCACCATGGCCGACGTCGTGCGGCCCTTGCCCCCTTTGCAATGGACGTGCAGCCAGGTGTCGGGCGCCATGGACCTCACCAAGGCGACGAACGCGTCGACCCGCGCCCGGTCCGGGCGAACGTGGTCGGTCACGGGCAGCCGGTGATACTGGCCACCCGCTTGCTCGACGAACGTCTTCTCGTCGAGGATGGCCGGCGCCGACAGCGTCGTGACACGGGGCTCCCGCCCCTTCTTGAGATCGGGGTAGTTGACGAAGGTGACCTCGTCCTGCTGCTTCAGCGCCTCGATGCGGGCCGCCTCGTCTGCCAACACCTCCGCCGTCGTCAGGCCGACATTACCCCAGTCGTCCGGCGCGATCCATGTGGTCGGATGCGCATCCACGATGGCGTGCGACTCCTCTCGCAGGTCGAGCACCGCGAAGGGTCGGCCATTCGCGGCCCGCTTGATCGCCTCGATCTGCTCGACCGACGACAGGCTCGCGCTGCCGGACAGCGGCAGCTTGTCGAGCCCCTCCAGGTTGACGGCCGTCCCCTGCAGTGCGGACAGATCGGACATCGCACGGAAACGCGAGGAATCGGTGAGCAGCCGATCGCCACGCAGCACGGCCGGGGCCGTGCGGGCGGGCAAGGTCGCACGCAGCTTGTTGCGGTGATCACCCACCGGCCCGCTCGACTGGCTGCCCGAGCGCAGACGAGGGCCGACGCCGACGGAACGGCTTGTCGCAGGATTCACCTCCGCGCGCCCGGTGGAGACCGGCACCGCTGGCGGCTCCGGCGTGATCGCCCCACCCGAACCGCCACAACACAATTTGCGCATCCAACTCATCATGTCTCCTGGTTCGTCGTCGAGCTCGACAACTTACGGGACGACGGCAAGCATGCCGAGGACTGATGCGAAGTCCCGTGGTGTCGGGCGAACTGCATGGTCCCGCCGTAACGGAACCCCGGAGCTCAGGCCCGCAGACCGCTTGTGCCTTGCAGGTCGGCAAGACGGCGCCGTTCCCGCATCGTCCGTGCTGACACGCGAATCCACAGCTTTCCTACAGACGCCCGGCCCATCTGCCAGCACCCTCTCGCCACCACGCCACCCCTTGCAGAGTGATCGATGGACGGGCCGACTGCTGCGATGACGACGCGATAGCCCGTCGCCCCGGCCCGGCCCGTCGCGCTGTTCACCTGCCCTTGCGGAGACCACCATGCTGAAACTCACCCTGGCGGCAAGCGCCCTTCTCGCCGCCACGCCCTGCTTCTCGCAACTGCCTCCAGGCGACGGCCCCACGCCGGCCAACAGCACCCTGCTCGAAGCCAGTCCGGTGCCGTTCGCGAGCGACACCGTCGGCCGCCTGAAGGCCCCTCAGGGCTTCACCGTCTCCGTCTTCGCCAAGGACCTGAAGAACGTGCGCTGGCTGCAGGTGGCGCCCAACGGGGATGTGTATGCGAGCCGGCGCGACCAAGGTGACGTGCTACTGCTGCGCGACACCGACGGCGACGGAGCCGCCGACCAGCAGCGGGTGGTCGCACAGAACATCACCTACGCTCACGGCCTGGCGCTTCATGACGGCAAGCTGTACATCGCCTCCGACAAGAAGGTGCTCGTGGCCGAGGTCTCGGCGGACGGTTCGCTGTCGACGCCCCGCCCCATCATCGAGGACCTCCCGGACGCCGGCCAGCATCCCAACCGCACCCTGGCCATGGGCCCCGACGGCTGGCTTTACATCACCGCCGGATCGTCCTGCAACAACTGCCGCGAGACGAACCCCGAGGCCGCCACCGTGCTGCGCGCCCGACCGGACGGTTCCGGGCGGGAGGTTTTCGCGGCGGGGCTGCGCAACACCATCGGCTTCGGCTGGCATCCGGTCTCCAAGGCCCTCTACGGTTTCGACCACGGCTCGGACTTCCGGGGCGACGACATTCCGCCGGAGGAACTCAACGAGATCCGCGCCGGCAAGCACTATGGATGGCCCTGGTGCTATGGACAGCGCGAAGTGGACCGGTTCCAGTTCAACGAACCGCCGAACACCACCAAGGCGGACTTCTGTCCCACCACCGAAGGGCCGGCACTCACCTACACCGCCCATGCCGCCCCGATCGGCATGGTCTTCTACGACGGGTCCCAGTTTCCGGCGGGCTACCGCGGCAGCGCCTTCGTGGCGATGCGCGGATCGTGGAACCGCGCCGAGCCCAGCGGCTTCAAGGTGATTCGCGTGACCTTCGATGCCGCGGGCCGTCCGACCGGCACCGAGGACTTCATCAGCGGATGGCTGGTGCCCCCACCCGGACCGCTGACCGACCCCGGCACCAAGGCTCCCGCCACGGAGCAGGCCAAGGCCAAGCGCCCGGCGCAGCTCGGGCGCCTCGCCGGGCTCGCCGTCGCGCGCGACGGCTCCCTCTTGATCGCCGAGGACCAGAACGGCGTGATCTACCGCGTCCGCCACGGCAACACGCGTTGAACGGAGAACCTTGCCATGTCGACATGCCTCAACACCGCCCTCGCTCTGGCCGTCTCGCTCGTTGTCGTCGGCTGCGCCCAGCCCGGCAACTCCACGGCACCGACCTCCCCACTTCCTGATGCGCCCACCGGAGCGCCCCAGGCCATCGCCCGCCTCCAGGCCGCTGATGGAAGCAATGCGGGCGAGGTCCGTTTTCATGACACGCCGCAAGGCGTGCACCTCACGGTTTCCGCCACAGGCCTCACGTCGGGCCAGCATGGCTTCCACATCCATGCGAACGGCGCCTGTGCCCCCGGTCCGGATCCGACCACCGGCAGCATCGTGGCGTTCGGCGCCGCAGGCGGCCATTTCGACCCCGGCCACACCCGCAACCACGGTCGGCCAGGCGACCCGAAGGAAACGTCCCATGCGGGCGAACTTCCCAACCTCACGGCCGACGCGTCGGGCCAGGCCACGGCCCGCCTGCTGAACGCCAACGTGACGCTGGCCCCCGGGCCCACCTCCATCATGAACCGCACGGTGATCGTGCACGCCCAGGCCGACGACTACCAGACCGACCCTGCCGGCAACTCCGGCCCGCGCGTGCTGTGCGGCGTCATCTCGCCCGCCTCGGCTGGCGTGGTGACGGGGCGCACGACCTTCGAGGGCGCGAACGTGTTCCCCGAAGGAATCGCGGTGGACGCCTCGAACGGTGATCTGTATGCCGGCTCGGTGCGTGAGGGCCACCTGTACCGGTGGACGGCCGGTGCCAAGCAGGCGGAGCTGTTCCAGCGGGGCGGCTCACCCGGTCGACAAGGCGCCTTCGGCATGAAGGTCGACGGCCAGCGGCGCCTGTGGATCGCGGGCGGTCCGAACGGCACGCTCGCCGTCGTCGACCTGGCCGGTGCCCACACGGAGGCGGTCGCCAAGGTGCCGCCAGGTCCGCAGCCGTTCGTCAACGACCTGGTGGTGACGGGCGATCACGTCTACGTCACGGACTCCTTCCGACCGGTCATCTACCGCGCCTCGCGCACGGCGAAGCCCCTTGCACTCGAGCCCTGGCTGGACCTGGGCGCGACGCCGGTCCGCTACCGCCCGAACGAGATCAACCTCAACGGCATCGTCGCCTCGCCCGACGGCCGTTGGCTGCTCGCCATCCAGTCGGTCACCGGGCAACTCTGGCGCATCGACACCAGCACCCGCGCGGTGACCGAGGTGCCGGTGTCGGGCGGTTCCCTCGTCCATGGCGACGGCCTGGTGCTTCGCGGCAACGCCGAGTTGTACGTGGTGCGCAACCAGGACAACGAGATCACCCAGGTGGCGCTGGCGAGCGATTGGTCGCAGGCTCAGGTGGCGCAGCGCCTTCACGACGCGCGCTTCAAGTACCCGACCACGGCGGCCCCCACGACTGACGGCCTGGTCGTCATCAACGGTCAGCTCAACCGCCAGAAGGACCCGCCGCCGCTGCTGCCGTTCGACGCAGTCACGGTGGCGCTGCCTCGCTGATCGAATGAACGCCACGGCACCGCGCCCCTTTCCCACACCGGGGAGGGGCCGCTCGCTCGAGCCGGTGCGGGTGAAGCCCTGTCGGATTCCAACTACACCAGGCTCGTCCTCGTCCCACGGACATTCATGGCGCGGGATGGCAAGGCGCAAGCAGTGCACGGCTTAAGGTCGCTGCATCCCGATTGCACCTTCGTTCCATGCAACCCACGACACGCTCGCCCAGTCCTTCACGCCTCCCCTCACCGTCTCCTCGACATCGTCTCACCGAATTCATCTCGGATCCGAGCTTCCCTTGCGTGGGTGCCAAGTCGGCACTCAACAAGGACCGCGTGCGATTCGCCTCGTACAAGGCGTTGGGGAATGCCGCGGAAGCAGCCGATCTCTGCGCGCGGTTGCATGCCTTCTCCGAGGAGTTCCCGGACCCGGGCAATGTGCCCGTCAGCTTCGTGGTGACCTTCGAGGACCAAGTGGCCGACGAGGCCGCCTTCGAGGCAGCGCTGTGGCATCACCTGCAAGTGATGCATGAACACGACCGCACCCGTTTCGCCTGGGACGCGACGGTGGCGAACGATCCGTCGCAGGCGGACTTCTCGCTCAGCATCGGTGGCCGGGCCTTCTTCGTGGTGGGCTTGCACCCCAGCGCGTCACGCCTTGCGCGCCGCGCGCCCTTTCCGTGCCTCGTGTTCAATTTCCACAACCAGTTCGAATCGCTGAAGGCTTCGGGCAAGTACCAGACGATGCAGGCCGCCATTCGCGCGCGCGATGTCGCCTTGCAGGGCTCGGTCAACCCGGTCCTTGCCGCCTTCGGCCAGGCGTCGGAGGCCCGGCAGTACTCCGGACGCCCCGTCGACAGCCGCTGGCGCTGCCCGTTCCAGAGCAAGGCGGCCAAGCATGTGTGACGCACCGACCGCCAAGCGTCGCATCCCTCCCCAGTCGGGCACAGCCTTCAAGCTGAAGCGGGGCGAGATCCTGCGGGTCACCGACCCGCTCGGTGAACAGGTCTCGGACCTCTTCGCCTTCAAGGACGGCGACCTGTCCTGCAGCCTGTCGTCGGGCCGGAGCATCGACTACGCCTCGAAGATCTACCTCAGCACCGGCGACGTCCTCTACGCCAACGACAGCCGCCCGATGTTCACCATCGGCGAGGACAAGGTGGGTCGACACGACTTCCTGCTCACCCCGTGCAGCCAGGAAATGTTCGAGATCCTCTACCACCACCACGGCCACCATCCGAGCTGCTTCGAGAACCTCTACACCTCGTTGGCGGCGTTCGGCATCAGGCCCGAACAGATCGGGACGACGTTCAACATCTTCATGAAGGTGGACGTGGGTGCCGATGGTGCGGTCCGCGTCGACGTGCCGCCGTCGAAGGCGGGGGACTATGTGGAGCTGCATGCGGAGATGGACCTCATCTGCGCCCTCACCGCCTGCTCGGCGGAGAACTCGAACAACGGCAGCTTCAAGCCGATCGACTACGAGATCCTTCCGCCGCACGCGCCCCGTTGATGCGCCAGCCGGCAGCCCGCGTCGCGCCGGAACCGTGAACGATGTCCGGCCCTGGCGCGCTAACCGGTTTGATTCCGGGCCAGCAACGCCCGCGGTGTTCGCCGCCCGCTCCCCTATCGGACCGCGCGGGGCCTCAGGGAAGCGCCCGTTGACATTCTCGAAGTTTCGTTAACACGCGCACAAGAATCATTCGCATTCGTGTATAAAATGGCCGCCCGACCGGCGCTGAGCGCCCGGTCGGTCGCAGGCCCGCCCGTCGTGCCTTCCGGCAACGAACATCACGAATCCAATGAAACCCGTCAACATTCGCCGCTGGAGCTGGGTCCACAAGTGGTCCAGCCTCGTCTGCACGGTCTTCATGCTGCTGTTGTGCCTGACCGGGCTGCCGCTGATCTTCCACCACGAGATCGCCCACCTCACCGGCACCGAAGTCGAGCCGCCGGCGGTCAGCGTGCCGGACACCACCCGCGTCAGCCTCGACTCGATCATGAGCGTGGCGCGCGAACGCCACCCCGACCGCATCGTGCAGTTCGTGTCCCCCGACGAACACGATGACCGCATCTGGTTCGTCACGCTTACGCCCACGCCCGAACCCACCGACGACTTCCGCTCGGTCGCCGTCGACGCGCGCACGGGCCTCGTGGCCGCCGAGCCCCGCTTCGACGAGGGCTTCATGTGGGTGATGTTCAAGCTCCACGTGGACCTGTTCGCCGGGCTGCCGGGCAAGCTGTTCCTCGGGTTCATGGGCCTGCTGCTGCTCGTGGCGATCGTCAGCGGCGTCGTGCTCTACGCGCCCTTCATGCGCAAGCTCACGTTCGGCGAAGTGCGCCGTGAGCGCTCCACCCGCGTCAAGTGGCTGGACCTGCACAACCTCCTCGGCATCGTCACCCTGGTGTGGGCCCTGGTCGTCGGTGCCACCGGCATGATCAACACCTGGGCCGACCTGCTCATCAAGTACTGGCAGGTCACGGACGTCGCCACGCTGCTGGCGCCCTACCAGGGCAAGCCGATCGTGCCCGAGGCCGAGCGCGCGCCCACCCAGCGGGTGCTTGAAGCCGCCACGGCGCACGTGCCCGGCATGAAGCCCTCGTTCATCGCGTTCCCTGGCACCGCCTTCTCCAGTCCGCACCACACCACCGTCTTCCTGCGCGGCAGCGAGCCACTCACGTCGAAGATGCTTCGCCCGGTGCTGGTGGATGCGCGGAGCGGTGAGGTGACGGCCGCCCCGGAAATGCCCTGGTACCTGGACGCCCTCCTCCTGTCGCAACCGCTGCACTTCGGAGACTACGGCGGCCTGCCGCTGCAGATCCTCTGGGCCGTGCTGGACCTGATCACGATCGTGGTCTTGTCGAGCGGCCTGTACCTCTGGTGGGCGCGCCGACGCGTGGCACCGGTGGTGCTGGCTGCGGAGGACGGCGTTGCTTCCGAAGGCGCCGCCACCTCGGTGCCTCCGCGCCGGCCATCGCTCGACGGCGCCACGCCCCAGCTCAAGTAAGCCCCTGCCCCCTCGGCGCGGCCCCGTACCGGCTGGCAGCGCCGCTGCCCGCCCGATCCCCCTTTGCAATCTGTAGTTGGAGAAGTCGATGAACCCGAAGATCCGGATGACCGCCTGCGCCCTGGCGGCCTGCGCCCTCGTGAGCGAGCTGCACGCCCAGGAAACGGTGATGGAGCCCGTGGTGGTCAAGGCCAAGCGAGAGAACCGGGTGTCGAAGGGGGCCACCGGCCTGCCGATGGAGATCAAGGAGACGCCGCAGACGATCAGCACGATCGAGAAGGAAGACATCCGCGACTTCGGTGCCACCAGCAGCAACGACGCTTTGCGCCTGGGTACAGGCATCAACATCGAGCAATTCGAGACGAACCGGGTGACCGTGAATTCGCGCGGCTTCGACATCATGCTCACCCAGATGGACGGGCTGGGCATGACCAACGACTGGGGCGTCCTTGCTGGCCAGCAAGACACCGTCCTGTTCGAGCGAGTGGAACTGATCCGGGGCGCGAATGGCTTGCTGACCGGAGTGGGCAACTCTTCCGGCACCATCAACTACGTGCGCAAGCGCCCCACCAACAAGGACGGCGGCGAGGCAACGTTGACCAAGGGTTCGCACGATAAACGCCGTGTCACGCTCGACTACAACAAGATTCTCACGGACGACGGCAAATGGGCGGGTCGGTTCATCGTCGCCCACGAAGATGCCGACTCCTATCTCCGAGCCCTGCACGACACCAAGAACACCGTGTACGGGGTGATCGATGGCCAGATTGGCGACAACGGCGTGCTGACGCTCGGCTTCACTCACCAGAAGTCCAAGCAACGGTCGGCGATGTGGGGTTCGATGACACTGAATCGGACGGACGGCACCCAAGCCGACTTCGATCGGTCTTCCTCGACTGCGCAGGACTGGACCTACTGGAACACGTCCTCTGAAAGCGCCTTCGTCGAGTACACGCATGCTCTGAGCCCCAGCTGGGAGGCCAAGGTCACGTTCAACACTCGGCAGGTCGATGAAGAAACGAAGTTGCTTTACGCGTACTCGCTGAAGGGGGCGCTTGAGCCAGACAACACGGGTCTTACTGCGCAGCCCTACCGGTCCTCCGGCGAAAGCACGAACCACATACTGGATGCCAACCTCAGCGGTGAGTTCGAAGCCTTCGGACGGACTCACAGTCTGCTGGTCGGTGCGTCGCACTCTCGTCAGGAATTCAGCACTGACACGTACTCGTGGAATCCCACGATCTATCAAGGATTGGTGCCGGTCTTCCCCTACCCAGGGAACACGTTCCCAGAACCGGTCTGGGGCCCGATGACTCCCGATCGAGCTGGGAAACAGCAGATGACGCGCATGTACGGCAGCACACGCATTTCGTTGACTGACCGCCTCAAGGGCATCTTTGGATTTAACGCCATTCACCTCAAGCGGTCGGGAGATTCCGCCCTGGGCGCAACCGGCAAGGTCGACCAAGCGGCGACCAACAAGGTGAGCCCGTATGTCGGAGCAACGTACGACTTCACCCCGAACGTGTTGGGCTACGTCTCCTATTCCGACATTTTCCAGAGTCAGGACCAGATCGACGCGACCGGCACGTACCTGCGCCCGATGAAAGGACTGAACATTGAGGCCGGTGCGAAAGCGGACTGGTTCGACAAGAACCTGCTGACGACCTTTGCCGTGTTTGGCTCGAAACAAAAGGGATTGGCCACCTTCGCCAGCTACGGCCCAAACAACACATCGATCTACGAGGCGAAGGACGTCAAGTCCGAAGGCATTGAATTGGAGGCCACCGGTCGTCTCACGAACGACTCGCGCGTGACCGTCGGCCTGACGAAGCTCCGCCTCAAGGGCCCTGACGGCAACGACATCTACGAGTGGGTGCCCCGCACCACTGCAAACTTCCACTACGCCACCCGCATGCCTTTCCTGACTGACCTGCGCGCTGGCATCGGCGGCCGCTGGCAGTCCGACGTTCGCAAGAACGGAGGCGCAAAGCAGGATTCGTACTTCCTGGCGCACGCATTCGCGTCCTACGCTGTCACTGACAACGCAACGCTGCGACTCAACGTCAACAACCTCTTCGACAAGAAGTACGTCGGCGGGCTGAGCGCCGGCGCCATCTACGGTGCGCCCCGCAACGCGGCGTTGACGCTGGAATACAAGCTCTGACCCGTAGCCCCGTACCCGCCCACCCAGGACCGCACCATGAGCCAAAGCCTCAAACAGATCTTCGCCATCCCGGCCGTGGTCGGTATCGCCACGGTGGTCGGACTGATCTCGGCCCTTGTCGGCGACGGCATGTGGGACGCGCTGTCCTGGGTCACGCTGGGACTGGCCACGGCCCCGGCGCTCTGGTACAGCATGCGGCGCGGCCCGCGCCAGCCGCAGAAGTAGGCACCAAGGGGGCGGCATCGGCTTGAATGCCGACGCTGCCCCGCTCGACGACGGCCGGCGCGCAAGGCACCGGTCGCACGGCGGCGCGTCTTTGCGCCGCCATACTGCCGTCTCCCCGACGCGCCATACGCCTTTCTCGAACGTCTCCCCTCAGGCAGCCCGCGCGGCGAAACACGCTTCGGCCGTTCGGCCGGTTGACCGCCGCAAACGAAACCCGCTTCGCCCCAAGCGCCGTTCACCCCCGCAAAAGGGGCTGGCACGCCTGATGCGAAAGAGGATCCAGCAGGCAGCCGATCCGGCGTGTCACCCGCCTGCGAAGCGGAGGCGCCATGCATCGCGCGTTGCTCGACTACCGGCCGGAGATCGACGAGTTCCACGGCAACGAACGCACGGCCGCGGGTGAGTCCGCGGTCAGCGAGCGCAACGAGCTGACGCTGGCCACCGAACTGCTGGAGCGAGCCCAGTCCGGCGAAGCCGACGCCTTCGTGGTGGACCTGATCGACCGCGCGTCACGTGGCGCCGGCCGACCGACGCCGCCTGCCGCCGCCCCCCTGGCTCACCTGCTGAGCCAGACCTCCCGCCTGCTTTGGCGGCCTGACGGCGCGCCTCACGGTCCACGCGCATCACGGGCGTTCGGCATCGAGCTTGAAGGCCTCAGCCACGAGGACCAGGCCTTCGAGGTGGCACGCCAATTCGTGCGCTTCGCGGGCGACGCCACGCGCCGCATGCTGGTCACCCCCACCGGCGCCGGGCCCACCGTGGTCGCGGCCCGCGCCGCGCATCAGGCGGCAAGCGCGCTGGCTCCCGGCCTGGTGCCGCAACTGAGCACCCTCGCCCCGCCATTCCGTCCCCGAGCCGCCGGATCCGCCGCGACTCGTCCTTCCGCCCGCGCTTCGCAGAGGCCGGGCTTTCTCGACATCACTGAGGAGTCTGTCATGCATGACATCGATCGCACGCAGCTTGAGTTCAGCTCGGAGCTGCCCGGTTTCGAATCCGGTTCGTTCAACAGCGAGAGCTTCGAGTTCGACAACGAGGAAGGCGTCCTGAGCGAGGCCGATGAGGCGGAGCTCGCCGACGAACTGCTCGGCGTGTCCAACGAGGAGGAGCTCGACCAGTTCCTCGGCAGTCTGATGCGCAAGGTGGCCAAGGGCGCCGGCAAGGTGCTCAGTTCGCCGGTGGGACAGGCCGTGGGCGGCGTCCTGAAGGGCGTTGCGAAGAAGGCCCTGCCTCTGGCGGGCGGCGCACTCGGCGGCTGGGTGGGCGGCCCGCTCGGGGCCAAGATCGGCAGCGGCCTCGCGTCCGCGGCAGGCAGCGCCCTCGGACTCGAAGGCGAGTCGTTCGACGGCGAAGGCGAGCAGTACGAAGGCGCCAAGCAGTTCGTCCGCCTGGCGGCCGACACGGTCACCAAGGCAGCCGCCGCATCGCCTTCGGCGGACCCGCGGACCGTGGCGCAACGCGCCGCCATGGGTGCCGCACGCCAGCTCGCCCCCGGGCTCTTGAGCGGGCAGCAGGGAGGGGCCGGTCCAGGCCGCTCCAAGGGCGGTGGCGCGCCGCGCGGGGGTGGCGCGGCCCAGAGCGGGCGCTGGGCCCGGCGCGGCAGCAAGGTCGTCCTGTACGGCGTCTGAGCACGCAGCCGGAGCGAGCCCGCCATGAGCCCCTTCTCCACCTGGATGCTGTCGCAGGAAGCGCGTGCGCTCCTGTCGCGCCTGGCCCGCGTGAAGCCGTTCGCGCTCATCGAGTCGATGGTGCCTGCGGCGTCGCTCGTGCCGGCGGCGCAGGTGGCGATCGAGCGGCACCTCGCCGCGGGCCGGCGCGACCTGGAGCGCGCCGTGAACGGCTTCGTGGTGTGGCTGCATGGCCCTGGCCGTGCCGCCAGCGAGGCCCACGCACAACGGCGCTTCACAATGCTGCGCCTGCGCTTCAACGCCGCATTGACCCAGTTCGACCTGTTCAGCGATGCGATCACGCAGCGCAGCGAAAGCCAGACGGGCGTCTGGCTTTCGGGCCTCGACCATGTGGCGCACGACGCGCTCGTGCTGCCCGGCCGCTACTACGCCGTGCCCCCTGTCGTGTGCTATCTCGACCGGGGCGCCGGTGCGGCCATCCGAAGGGCCCGTACCCGCCTTCCCGGCGGCGGCGACAACCCTGTCGCGGTCATCCGGATGCCCCGCGAACGCATGGTGGGCAGCGGCATTGCCTCGTCCCTCGTGCACGAGGTGGGCCACCAGGCCGCCTCGCTGCTCGACCTCGTCCTGTCGCTGCGGCCCGTGCTGCAGGCCATGCAGGCAGTCGACGGCCCCGACCGCATCGCATGGCAGCTCTGGGAGCGGTGGATCTCGGAGATCGTGGCCGACTTCTGGGCCGTGGCTCGCGTGGGCGTCGCCTCGACGCTGGGCCTGATCGCGGTGGTGAGCCTGCCGCGCGCCTTCGTCTTTCGGGTGGACGGGGAAGACCCGCATCCCTCACCGTGGATCCGCGTGATCCTCAGCTGCGCGATGGGGCGAGCCTTGTTTCCGCATCCACAGTGGGACCGCATCGCCGACCTCTGGCAGCGGTTCTATCCGCTCGCCGGACTCGACGCGCAGCGAGGCTCCATCTTCGATCGCCTCCAGGCCACGATGGGTGCGCTGGTCGGCCTCATCGCCGAGCACCGGCCGCGCGCCTTGCGCGGCGCCACGCTGGCAGAGGCCCTCACCGTCCGCGACCGCCAGCCCGCCCGGCTCGCCGAACTGTTCCGCCAGTGGGAGCTGGAACCGGTGGCGATGTACCGCACCGCTCCCTCACTCGTGTTCGCCGTCATCGGGCAGGCGCGCATGGACCAACGAATCAGCCCCGAAGACGAGAGCCAGCTGCTCGGGCAATTGCTCACGCACTGGGCCCTGGCCGGATCGCTGCAGGCCACCGCGCAATGCGCGGTGGCCCGTGAGCCGGCATTCCGCCCCCTTTCCCTCTCAAGGAGATGATGATGACCCGCTCGAAGAATCGCGATTCCCACGCACCCGCGTCGCCCCTTCACTCTGGCTCCATCGTTGTCACCGCCGCTGACGGCGGCGGCGACGGCGGCCCCCTCACCGGTGCCTATGTGAGCCTCTACACCGACGATGGCGGTTCCCCGTTTGACGAACGCACCTGGTGCAGGGACCCGGCCCGCCATGTCGAGACGCGGCGCACCGACGAGCGCGGCCATGTGCTCTTCGCCGGGCTGGACCCGGGCAGCTACGTGGTCGTGTACGAGCACGTGCCGCCCCTGCCTCCGCAGCGCGTCGAAGTGCGCCCCGCCCTTGCCGACACCGTCAAGTTCGAGCCGCTGCTGGAGATCAAGACCGAGATCGAGTGGGCGGGAACGCATGCCGACCGCACGCAGCGCGCACGGTCGGTCATGGGCGACCCGGTGATCCTGCACACCCACTTCCGCAACGACGCAGACCCTGCCCTCCGGAGCAAGGTGTCCCTCGCCTTGCCCCCTGGCTCACGCACCCTGCCCGGCGAGCCCTATCGGTACGCGTTCACGGCCACCCGGCCAGGCCGCCAAGCGGTGGCCGCCACGGTGAACTTCGGTCCGCGCGCGGACGCGCCGCCCGAGGTGTCAGGCAACGCGTCGTACGCCATCACCCAGGACGTCGACGCCGAACCGGCGCCCCGCACGGAAATCAGCGGGAGCGTCGACGTGGCGCTGTCGCGCACCGGCACCGAAGCGACGGCGGACTACGCCCTCTACCGCAGCATCATGGCGAGCACCGAGGCCATGTCCTTCGACAACTACAACGCCTACATGAACAACCTGTTCTTCGGCGGCGGGATCAAGGGCGTCGGGCAGGAGGAAAGCCAGGCGCTCAGAGGCCTGCTGGATCGGCGCTTCCTTCCCTTCACCGACACCGATTCGTACCGATTGATGAAGGTGGCGACCGAGGCGTTCGTGATGGTGAACTGCGGCACCATCCTCGAGAACGGCACGGGCAGCAGTGAGTCCTTCGACCTCTATGCGGCGCGCCGCGACCTTCCCCCGTCCGGGACGACGCCGTACCTGGTGGACGTCAACGGCGAGGGCATGCTGCCCTACCTGGCCATCATCCGCGGCAAGCTGCCCGACACCGGCATCGGCGACACCCTGACGTTGCGCGACGCCCAATCCGAGCGGTGGACCGAGCTGATCCGCCGCAAGCGCACGCAGCCCTGCCTCATCGAATTGATCTGGTCGTACTGGCTCGAGGAGTGCGGCGTGGTGCAGACGCTCAACGCGGTCACGCGCCGCTTCCAGAACGTGCGCGGCCCGCTCTCACCCGACCCCCTGGCCAACATGGAGGTCAGCCCCTTGCGGCCCCTGAGCAACCTGCTGTGGGGGTACATCCAGGACGAGCAGCACCGCCTGACCATCATGCGCCGCAATGCCGAGTACGACCACCACTACGGCCTGCGACTGGAGGGACGGGCCCTGCAGGGCTTCCAGCCCGCCGACTCCCGCTCCGGGTTCCTGGAGGCCTTCCACCAGCTGCTGCGCCTGTGTGCGGTCTTCTACAAGCAGGACGACGACACCACCGTGAAGGCCGATGCCTTCGGCGTGCTCAACGCCCTGAAGGAGGTCCACCTCTCGCTCTCACAGGGCGCTCACGGCCAGTTCGGCGACCTGCCGGCAACGGCCCGCATCGAGATGCTGATGCAGCAGTGGCTGCTGGCCCGGCCCGAACTCCGCGAGTTCCTGCCGAGCCGCGCCATGGTGGCCTATCCCGCGCAGTGGATGCACTCGGTGGAGGCGATGAAGAAACTGCAAGGGTGGACGGACACCAGCGTCATCCACTTCCACAACCTCGCGGTCTTCGGTGAGCAGCTGTTGCTGGCCATTCGCTGGGGCGCGTGGAGCACGGTCTTCGAGCCGACGCAGGCCTTCAACTTCGCGCGGGTGTTCCGGCCTCAGATCCAGGGCTACATCCACGCCTACCGGGCCGCCACCGGCGTCGAGCTGGGTGCCGGCACGGCAGAGATGACGCCCGACACGACCACGGTGCCGGCCCTCCTGCTGCAACGTCGCCTGGCCGCACAGCGCCGGAGCGCCTGACATGGAGCCGCGCCCATGCCGGACTTCACCTCGTCGCTGTACCTCGGACTGCACCATGCGAGCCACACCCTGCGCCCCTGGCCGGCCCTTACCCAGGGCCGGCCCGCCGCCCTGCAGGAGTTCGAGGAAGCGCAGGCCGTCGCCCAGGCGCTCGCCACGCTGGCGGGCCGCGAGGCCGGCGCACTGGTGCCGTCCACCTTCCAGCTCTTCTGGGATGTGCTCGGCGTGCTGAGCCGGGAACAACCGATCGAGATCTTCATGGACGCCGCCACCTATCCGATTGCCCGCTGGGGTGCGACCTACTGGGCCGGCCGCGGGGTGCCGCTGCGGGTCTTCCGCCGCCACGACGCCGAGCACCTGGCCGCCTTGATGCGGCGCCCGGGCCGCGGACGCCCGGTGGTGCTCGCAGATGCGGTGAACCCGGCCGGTGCGGCGCAGCCGCCGCTGCACGCCTACAGCCACCTCGTCCAACAGCAGGGCGGCTGGCTGTTGCTCGACGACACCCAGGGCCTCGGCCTGTTCGGACGCGACCCGTGTGCTCGATCGCCCTACGGCCTCGGCGGTGGCGGCTCGCTCCTGAAGCTGGCGCTCGAGGGCGATCACCTGCTGGCCGGATCCTCGCTGGCCAAGGCCTTCGGGGTGCCCGTCGCGGTGCTCGTCGGCCCTGCCGCCCTGCTTCGCCGGTTCGAACGCCTGAGCGCGGCGCGCCAGCACATGAGCCCGCCCTCGATGGCCGTGGTGCGTGCGGCCGAGCATGCACTGCGGGTCAATCGCCTTGCGGGGAATGCCCTGAGGGACGCCCTGCTGGAGCGCGTGCGCCGACTGCGGCGGGGTCTCGCCCACCGCGGCCTCGCGACCCACGGCGGAGACTTCCCGATGCAGACGCTGCGGCTGCCGCACGGGTTCGACGTCGGTCACCTGTACCGGCAGCTCATGAAGGACGACGTGGCCACCGTGATGCACCGGCGCGCGGGCCGTGCCTGGGCACTGAGCCTGGTGCTGAATGCACGCCACAGCGCAAGCGACGTGGACACGGCTGTCCATCGCATCACCGCCGCATTGCAGCCCATTGGCCGTGACATCCGTGCAGCTTCGCAGTCTGCACCACGCCGCGCCCGGGCCGGCGCCACCGAGGAGCAGCCATGACGACCGGTCCCGGCCTCGATGCCCTGCCCGCGACGCCTGCAGTGGCTGCCCTCCGGCAAGCCGTGCAGGCGCTGCCCCCGGCCGACCGTCCGGCCTACCGCAGCGCGGGCATGCTGGACAGCGCACCCGGCCACGCATTCGCGCGCGGGCCGGGCCTGTACCTGCTCCTGTTCGACACCCCCGCCGGGCCGCGTGCCTACAGCGGCATGGCCCTCGATCTGCGCACGCGGCTGCAGCAGCACCGCCGCTGCGCGCAGGCGCTGGGCGTGTCGGTGGCACGCCACCACGTGCTGGTGGCGCAGGTGCCCTCCGGGGTCGATGCCGCAGCCCGGCTGCGGCGCATCGAACACGCCTTGCATCGTTCATTGCTGGGTCGCCATCGCGCCTTGATGACCAACCAGCGCCATGAGATCGGGTTGCCGCCACACGCACTCGACGCCCCTCCCTTCACCCATGAGGAGAATTCCATGCACACCATGACCTGCCAATGCGGCGGATGCCGCTCAGCCGGCGCGTTCGAACTGCTCGAATTCGCGCACCCGCCGGACAGCGAAACGGACAGCGAGACGGACAGCGAGTTCGACACCGAGATGTGGAACGAGGCCGGCTCCGGCGGAGACGCCGAAGGGCCGGTGTTCAACGAGGCGATGGAGTACGAGCTTGCGATGGAGCTGCTCTCGGTCAACAGCGAGGAGGAGCTGGACCTCTTTCTCGGCCGCCTCGTCAAGGGTGCGTGGAAAGGCCTGAAGAAGGTCGGGCGCGGGTTGATCCGACCGCTGGGCAAGGTGCTCAAGGGCGTGGCCAAGGCGGCCTTGCCCTTCGTGGGCGGTGCGCTGGGGTCGTTGATCCCGGTCCCCGGCGTGGGCACGGCACTCGGCACCGCGCTTGGCGGCGCCGTGAGCAAGGCCCTTGAATCCGAGCATGCCGACGGCCACGAGCAGGAGGTCGACATGGCCAGGCGCTTCGTGCGGCTGGCCGGTGTCGCCGCACGCCGCGCTGCCCGCGTCGCCCCCGATACCGACGGACTCGACGTCGGCCGCGGCCTGGACCTCGCCAGCCGCGTCGTCATGGAAGCGGCCCAACGCATCGCGCCCGCGCGCGACGCGCTCCAGCGTGGCCCCGTAGCCGGCCGCTGGCAGCGGCGTGGCAGCCAGGTGGTTGTGATGGGTCTGTGAACCTGAACCAGGAGAATGTGATGAACACCCAAGAATCCATGCAGTTCGAATCCCTGCCGTTCGATCCCGCGGCCCGGCGGCGAACACGCTCGGCCGCCCGACGCGCGGGCGCCCGGGAAGGCGGCGGCCGTTCCGGATGCGGATGCGGCCAGGGCTCCGGCGCCGCTGCGGCAGCCGAGTTGGACGGGGAATGGGGCTTCGGCCCGGGCCAGTCGGAGGAAGAGACCGACGCCGAATTCGATGGTGAGCAGGACAGCGAGTTCGATGCCGAGTTCGACAGCGAGATGCTGGGCGAAGAGGAGGCGGAGGACGAATTCGACAGTGAGCGCGGGCCCATGAAAAAGGGCGGCGCGCGCGGCGCGTCCCGTGGGGCGAGGCCGGGCAGTCGCCCCCCCAAGCGCCCGAGGCCGTCCAAGGGCGGCAGGCCGCGCCCCGGACCGCGCGGCCCTGGTGCCGCGTTCGGCTGGAACACCTTTGCCGGGCCGGCCGAACCGGCCGCCCCCTGCGTGTGTCCCTCGCATGGCAGCGAATTCGTCCGCTGGGTCCAGAGCACGCTCAACCGCATGGCCGAGGCCGGTCTGCCGGTGGACGGGGCAATGGCCGCGTCGACCCGCCGTGCCGTGCGCGCCTTCCAGGCCCGGCGCGGCCTGCCGGTGGACGGCATCGTCGGGCCGGAGACCGAGCAGGCCCTGCGGGCTGCACGCACCGAAGGGACCGGAACGGCCGCAGGCGACGAGGACGAGCCACAGTCGGAGTTCGGCGCCGACTTCGAACTCGACGAGATGAACGACGGGGAGGCGGAGGCGTTCGAATCCCCGGCGCCCCGCCGAGTGCTGCGGTCCGGCTCGCGTGGAACGGACGTGAGCGACCTGCAACGTCGGCTGAACGCCGCGGGCTTCGACGCCGGGGCGGTCGACGGGGTGTTCGGCACCCGCACCGACCGCGCGGTGAGGGCCTTTCAGGCCGCGCGTCGCCTGAGCGCCGACGGTGTCGTCGGCTCGCAAACCTGGTCGGCCCTGCTCGGCGGCTCGTCGGTGCCGGTGCCGGTCGTCACCGCCGACCGCTGGGCCATCCCTGCCTCGGTTCGGGAGGTCGCCCAGACGCAGCACGTGCGGTACGACTCGCCGCCGGCGTGGGCCGGCAACCCGGGCAACTGCACGGGCACCTTCACCGACGGCGCCCGCATCCTCAAGGAATACATCGAGCAGAACTTCCCCGGGGTCACCTCGATCGGGGGCTACTCGTGCCGGGCCAACACGGCCAACACCGCCGAGACCTCGGTGCACGGCGTGGGCCGTGCGCTCGACATCATGATCACGCCGGTGGGGGGCCGAGCGAACGCGGCCGTCGGTGACCGCATCGCCAACTGGCTGCTGCAGAACGCCGCGGCCATCGGCGTGCAGTACGTCATCTGGAACCGCGTGCGCTGGAGCGGCAGCGTGCGCAGCGGCAGCAAGGACGCCGCCTACACCGGCCCCAACCCGCACATCGACCATGTGCACGCCGAGATCAACCTGGACGCCGCGACACGGCGCACGCCGTGGTTCCGCGGACGGTGAGGCGATTCGCCGAGCCCGGCGTGGAGTCCGGCACGCCGTCGGGCCTCGAAGACGTCATCGACTGCCATTGCCATGCGGGCCAGGGCGACGGCCTCACCGGCCCCTGGGACACCGCCGCGCCGATCGGCGAATACCTGCGGCGATGCCGCCGCGCGGGCATCGGGCGCAGCGTCATCTTCGCGGCCTTCCATTCCGACTACCGGCGCGCCAACCGGGAGGTGGCCCGGCTCGTGGCACGTCGACCGGACCGCTTGCTCGGCTTCGCATTCGTCCACGCCGCGCACGACCGAGGCCAGGTGACGGCGATCGTGCGCGAGGCGGTGGAGGTGCACGGCTTCGTGGGCATCAAGGTGCACCGGCACGACGCCCGCATCACCCGCGAAATTTGCGAAGCCGCACGCGCCTACGGCCTGCCGGTGCTGTACGACATCTCGGGCGAGGTGGCGCCGCTCGAGTTGCTGGCTGCGCAGTACCCGGACGTGAACTTCATCATCCCGCACCTCGGCAGCTTCTCGGACGACTGGGGCGCCCAGCTTGCCGTCATCGACCACCTCGTGCGTCACCCGAACATGCACGCCGACACCTCCGGCGTGCGACGTTTCGACCTCTTGGAGCAGGCGGTGCGGCGCGCGGGCGCCGGCAAGCTGCTGTTCGGCAGCGATGGTCCGTGGCTGCATCCGGCCGTGGAGCTGGCCAAGGTGCTGCACCTGCCCCTCTCGTCAGCGGAGCGGGCCCTGGTGCTCGGCGGCAACCTGCGACGGCTGATCCCACCCGTCACGCCGCTGCCCGCCGACTGGCCTGCCGAATCTGCAGCGCCCGGTCCGTGACGCCGAGCCGCGCGGCCGCCCGCTGCAGGTTGCCGTCCTCACGGTCGAGTGCCATCTGCACGGCAAGGTCGCTCGTGCGCTGGCCGATCTCCTTCAGGCCGATGCCCATCTCGATCGCCTGCCGAAGGGCTCCCTCGAAGCCGGCATCGGGCCAGGGGACGCGGAGCTCGGTTCCCTTGGGGCGCTCCGTTGCGGGGATGTCGCCGACCGTGAGCGGCCCGCCGCCGCTGTGCCGCATCCACAGACGGGTGACCACCTGACGCAGGTCCCGCGCGTTGCCGGGGTACGGGCGGGTCAGCAGGTACTCGCGCACCGCATCGTCCGACAGCACCACCTCGTCAGGCGCGCCAAGCTGCGCGAGAAAGAACCGAGCCAGGGGAAGGATGTCCTCCCGGCGCTCGCGCAACGGCGGCGCGGTGCAGGTCCAGCCCGCGATGCGGTGGTACAGGTCGGCCCGAAAGCTGCCGGCGTCCACGGCGGCCTCCAGGTCGCGATGCGTCGCGCACACCAGCCTGAAGTCGCTGGTCTGCCAGCTGTTGCTGCCCACGCGCTTGTACTGCCGCTCCTGCACCACGCGCAGCAGTTGCGCCTGCAGCGCCGGGCTCAGCTCGCCGATTTCATCCAGGAACAAGGTGCCGCCATTGGCGAGCGCAAATGCACCTTCACGCGCGCCGGCTGCGCCGGTGTAGGCGCCACGTTCATGGCCGAACAGTTCGCTGCCGGAGAGTTCGGGCGAGAGCGTCGTGCAATCGACGACGACGAAGTCCCCACGCGGCGTTCGCGCATCGAGCTCGTGAATGAGGCGGGCCACCTGCTCCTTGCCGGTCCCGGTCTCGCCGCGCACGAGCACGCTCGCCTGCGTGTAGTGGGCCACCTCCACCACGCCGCGCAGGAAACCTCGCCATGCAGGGCTTTGTCCGGCCACGCTGCGCTGCACCGGATCGCACGCCATCAGCGTCTGAACCTCGCTCCAGCGGCGGAGCCTGCACGCCACGTCATCGGCATCAGCGGGCAAGGTTCGCCAGTGCAGCAGATCGGTGGCGCCCGCGTCCAGCGCACGCCATTTCGCGCAGCTGTCCCACGACACCGGGCCGAGCGCGATGACCAGCACCGGCCCGTGTCGGCTGGTGGCGCGCAGCAGCTCGAAGCCGGCGTCGTCACACCCGGCCATCACCACGATGCCCGGACGTCCGGAGACATCCGGCTGGCCCTCGACGCGAATGCCCGCGGCCTCGACCAGACCGGTCACCCGCGACGCCGCGCCGGCGACCCCGCCGCCGTGCACGACCAACCAAGCCGAGGCAGCCATCGACCCGGCATTCAGGGGCTGACTGACGCCACGCGGCGGCGGCCGCAGGCAGGAGAACGAAAGGGTTCCGACATCGAGGACTCCTCTGTCCGCGACGACGGGCCGCGGGACCAGAAGCCTAGGTGCCCACCTCGGCCGCTGCGCCCCCTAGGACTAGGGCCCTCCCCTCTTCAGGGTGCCCTCGGAGGTGGCAGCCTCCGGATGTCGGCTCATCCGGACCCCGCTCGGACGCGCGTGAACCGCATTTCCGCGGCGCACATGCCGGCGACGATCAATGCGCATGCAATGAGGACGTGAGGTCCCTGTCGCTCGCCGAGAAAGGAGAACGCCAGCAAGGCCGAGAACACCGGCTCGAGGTTGAAGATCATCGCGGCCCGGGTGGGTGTCGTCGCCTGTTGGAATCGTGTCTGCACCCAGAACGCGAACGCCGTGGACAGCAGCGCCGTCAGCCCCAGGCACAGCATGAGCTCTGCGCTGAAGGCGTCCGGCCACACGGCCCCGTCGATCCATCCGACGGCCAGCGACATCAATGCAACGACCGCCAACTGGAGCAAGGTCAAGGTGGCAGCGTGATGGTCACGCGACCACCGGTCCACCCCGAGGATGTGCAGGGCCGTGAGCAGCGACCCCGCGACTCATGCGCTCAGGGGTTGCTGGTCGCCCAGGTCACGGAGACGTCGAACGAGGGCGCCGGGCGGGCAACGCCGTCGGTTGCCAGTGGTATCGCCCGCAGCGTGAGGGTCACGACCTCGCCGGCCTGCAAGGCCCGCTCGACGATGGGCGTCAGGCGCAGGCTGAACGTTCCTTGTTCCGCTGACGGATACAACGTCCATGGCGGAAGGCTTGCCTCGGTATGCGGTTCCGTTCCGATGCGAAGGCTCGGCTGCAGCAGGGCCGGCCACGCATCCGGAGGACCCGTCGGCGTGATCGTCACGCGCAGGACGGGCGACCCGGGCGGCGCCAGCGGCAGCGGCAGTTCGGCGACAACCACACCCGACGTCTGCGCCGACGCCGAGGCCACGTGCAGCTGCGCAGCCGCGCAGGATGCGGCCACTGCCGCGACGCCCACGCCCGCATAGGCCGTGACAAGGCCCAGGGCGGCGGCCACTGCAGGGGTCACTGGCTCTCCCCTTCCCGCATGCGCCGTGGAGCGGGCGTCCTGCTTTCGGCCAGGCGGAGTTCAAGGCCACTGACTCGAAGCGTGCGCGCGCGGGCCGGTGCACCGGGCATCGGCACCGCCACCAGCTGCACGTCGAGTGTCTCTGGCAGCGCGGCGCCGCTCGCGCGCAATCGCTCGATCGCAGCGCCCACGTCCACGACGAACGCCGCATTGGCCGCGGTCCCGCCGTGCCCATGGTGGCCGAGCGCGGCCGGATCGTTGAAGAAGGCGAAGCTGCCCACATAGCGCGGTCCGTCGGTGGGCGTGTCAGGGCCGACTTCGGGCATGCCGACGAACACGCGCACGAAGAAGTCGCCCGTCGCCGGCTGCTCGGCCGGCACCACGCGCAGCAACAGCCGCTGCGGTCCCTGCCGCGTCACGGCCGCGAGGTTGGGGACGTTCTTCACGGACAGCCGGGCCGTCGCTGCGCGGCCCACGGGCACTTCGAAGGCACCGCTGCTCGCCACCGTGTCGATCCTTCGCAGCTCCACCTGCCCACCCTCCCTGAGAAAGCGGGACAACGCTTCACGGTCGGCGATGACATGGGGACGCAGGTCCCGGATGCAACTGGTGAAGGAGTCGGTGTCGAAGCGGTAGCTCAACAGCGGCGCAAGATTCAGCAACCCGACGGTCACGCCGTCGATGACCGCACCCGCTCGATCACAGAACATCCCGCCGAGGCTCATCTGTGTCCACGCCGTGTCGTTGGTGTTGGCGTTGCCGAGCACGCCGTTCCACTCCCACCAGATCCGCTCGATCATGTTGTGGTGCATCCAGAAGACCGGATCCCTGGGCGACTGGAAGCTGCCCATCACACCGCCGACGAAGCCGTGCAAGCTGTTGTGCGGCGTGGCCTCGAGCGTGCCGTAGCCCACTGAGGGCCGCAGCGTGGGCGCCGGATCGCTCGCGAACAGGTTGAAATTGGGCTCGCCAAGGATGGTGGCCATCAGTGCGGTGCCCACGACCTCGTCGGGCAGCGCCGCCGGCGGCACGCCGCTGCGGCCCGACACGAACAAGGCGTTCGATGCGTCGCCAAGGAACGGCGCCGGGATCTGCCGCTGGCAGGTCCAGTTCCAGTACGGCAGCGCGAAACTCCGCTCGCCTGTCAGCTCACGGCAGATCTGTTCGAAGTACAGCAGGTAGGCTCGGTGCCAGGGGAGGAAGAACCAGTTGCCATGCGGGCAGTGGTCGAAGTGGATCTGGGCCTGGGCGTTCCAGCTGCGCCGGTCGCTGGCGGGCAGCGCCTTCATCGCGGCCACCGCCGCCCGATACGTCTGGATCACCTGATCATTCGCCGGCATGGTGCGCAGGCTGCGCCGCACGGGACGGTTGCGGATCTGCTCCAGCAGCGACTCACAGCCGCCGAGCGTGAGCGGCGCGGCGCCGAGGAGCGCGAGGCTGCCGATGGACTGCAGAACGTGCCTGCGGCTTGCGGGTTCGGTGAGCATCATGACGACCTCCGGCAGGGAGAAGAAACACCGGGCGCGCCAGCTTGCTCACGGTGATGCACCGCGGGGCAGTGACCCGGCCCATGGCGACTGCATGTCGTTCACTCTAGGTCGCCCCTGCGCGCTTGCCTCCCCCATCGGCGGGATGCTCACCCCCTAGGAACAGGGTCGGCGAACACATTGCCCCAGGTCAGGTGACGGGTTGACGAGCTAGGTCAGTTGTCCTATTCTGCCGCCGTGCCGGTGCAGTCCATCCGGGCGTCAGCACCTCCTCCATGCCGAATTCATCACCCGCAACCCGCGAGGGCGCCACACCGCCGCTGCCAGCCGCCACGCGCGAACGGATCGTGCAGGTGGCCGATGAGCTCTTCTACCAGCGCGGCTTCGAAAAGACCTCCTTTGCGGACATCGCCGACCAGGTGGGCATCTCCCGCGGCAACTTCTACCATCACTTCAAGAGCAAGGACGACATCCTCGCCGCAGTGATTGCCCGGAGGTCCGCACGCACCCAGGCCATGCTCGACGCCTGGAGCCGGCAGGCCACGTCGCCCGTCGAGCGCCTGTCCTGCTTTGCCGACATGCTGATCCGCAACCGTGGCGACATCCAGCGATTCGGGTGTCCCGTGGGCACGCTCAACGCCGAGCTCGCCAAGCGGTCGCATTCCTCACAGGCCGATGCAGCCCGGCTGTTCACCTTGTTTCGCGACTGGCTGCGCGAGCAATTCGAGCAGCTGCATCCTCCCGAGGCCGCGGAGAGCCGGGCCCTGCACCTGCTGGCGCTCAGCCAGGGCATTGCCGCACTGGCCCAGGTCTTCCGGGATGAAGACTTCATTCGCCGCGAAGTTGCGCTGATACGGGACTGGTTGCGCACCCTGGCCGGCTCGCAAGGGCCTGCAGACTGCACCGCAGGCGACACCGGTGCTCTCCCCTGATCTCCGGGCGAAGCACCGCTCCCCCTCAGCCCCCCGATTCCTCCACTCGGCAGCCGTCCATGTACGTCGTCTTCCTCAAGTTCACGCCGCTCCGCACACAGGCCGCCACCCCCATGGCCGCCCACACCGCCTGGTTGCGCCGCCACATCGACGCCGGCACCATCCTGCTCGCGGGCTCCCTCGACGCCGGTCAGGGCGGCGCCCTGATCATGGCGCCCATGGACCGGCATGCCCTTGACGCCTGCATCGCCGAAGATCCTTTCGTGGCCCAGGGCATCGTGCAACCCGAGGTCCACGCCATCCAGCCGTCCGCAATGGCGGCCGGTTTCGCTTCCTTGCTCGGGGCCGCAGCATGAGCGCTGCCACCACCGTTGCGGGATCGGACGGCCGCCCCCGTTGCCGCTGGTGCGCCGGCGTCCCCGAATTCGAGCCGTACCACGACCGCGAATGGGGCTTCCCGGTCGCCGACGATGTGCGCCTGTTCGAGAAGCTGTGCCTCGAGGGTTTCCAGTCCGGCCTCAGCTGGCGCACCATCCTCGCGAAGCGGGAGAACTTCCGGCTTGCGTTCGAGGGCTTCGACTTTCACAAGCTTGCGCACTTCGGCGAGCAGCACGTCGAGCGGCTCCTGCAGAACCCCGGCATCGTGCGTCACCGCGGCAAGATCGAAGCGACCCTCAACAACGCCCGGCGCGCCGTCGAGTTGCAAGCCGAGGCGGGCTCTCTCGCCGCCTACTTCTGGCGCTTCGAGATCGACCCGGCCACCGCACCGCCGCCGCAGAGCGCTTCCGTCTCGCCGGAGTCCATCGCATTGTCGAAAGACCTCAAGCGACGCGGATGGAAGTTCGTCGGACCCACGACCATGTTCGCCCTCATGCAGGCCATGGGACTCGTCAATGACCATGCGGCGGACTGCGTCACGGGTGCCGAAGTCGCGCGCGCCCGAAAAGCGTTCAAGCGGCCCACATGAACCTCGCCGCACTGTTCGGAGGCCCCACCGGCGCATGCACGCCGGCGGCGGACGCCCCATGACGACGTCTCCACGCGGCATGGCGGCCTGCGCAGGCGCCTCCCTCGGCCTTGCGTCCCGGCAGCATGGCTGAAGCGACGCATCCAACAGGCTCGGCGCTCCGCTGGACCATCCACTGCGATGGCAGTGCGGTCCCGAACCCGGGAGCCATGGGCATCGGGGCATTGCTCACGGCACCCGATGGCGCGCGGCACCGGTTGTCCGAAGCGCCGGCCGGCCGAGGCTGCAACAACGAGGCCGAGCTGCGTGCCCTCATCGCGGCCCTGCAGGCGGTTCAGGCACGGGGCGGTCGCTCGGTCTGCGCGTACTCGGACAACCGCGTGCTCGTCGACCACCTGACCGGCAAGCCCACCGGGCCGTTCACCCGGCTGGCCGAACTGTTCGAGGACGCGCGCCGCCTGCTCGCGACCTTCGAGGACGCGAGCGTGGCCTGGATCCCCGCGCACCGCAACGGGGAAGCGGATGCGCTGGCCCGACAAGCACTCGGGCTGCCCGGGCGGCCAGCGCCGGCGTCACGCGGCCGGTCGACACCGCGGAGGCCGCCGACGCGCGCCTGACCCGGGCGCCGGGTTCGCGCCTCAGTCCGCCGCGTCCACCGTCTCGTGGTGGAACACCTTGGCGATGATCCACCAGCGCCCCTCCACCTTCACGAGGGTCAGCAGGTCGACGAAACGGCGGGGCACGATCTGGCACTCCACCCGCGCGAGCGCCGTTTCCGGGCCGGCGAATTCGATGCGCACGATGCGGTCACGGCGCGGCTGTCCGAGGCTGGCGGGCGATGGCCGCCGTTCGACGACGGGCCAGTAGTCCGCCATCGACAGTCGAACCCACGTCCCGCCAGCGGCCGTGGCATAAAGGGCGTCGGGATGCAGCACCCGCGCCAGCCGCTCGGTATCGCTGTGGTACAGGCCGTCGAAGTAGCACTGGAGCAGCGCCTCGATGTCGGCGGTGTCGGTGGTACCTGCCGCCGGTCCCTGCGCCGTCATGAGGCGGACTCCGCTTGCCCCAGCCGACGCGCGCTGACGCTCTGCCCGCCGACGCCCCAGTTGTCGGTGTCCACCTCGTCGATGACGACGAAGGTGGTGGCCGGGTCCTTGTCGAGCACGTCGACGAGAAGGCGCGTCGCGCCTTCGATCAGCGCCTGCTTCTGGCCTGCCGTCACGCCTTCACGCGTGACCTGGATGAGCACGTACGGCATGTCAGGCCGCCCGGCGCGTGGCCGCCAGGCGCTGTGCGGCCTCGCGCACGCGCTCCCCGAAACGACGCGCCGTCGCCAGATCACCGGGCACCATTTCCTCGGGCGAGGCGTCGGCCGGCGTGGCCGTCGCAAGGCCGGCGAATGACGCCAGGTAGTTGATGTCGTCACGCGTCGCCGCCTTGGTGTTGCTGGGCGGCAGGCCGGTGCCGGCCCACAGCATGCCGTGCTGCTGGGCGAGCGTGAAGAGGGTGTAGAGCGTCGTCTGCTTGTCGCCGGCGATGCTGGCGGAGTTGGTGAAGGCTGCCGCCAGCTTGTCCCGCCAGCCCTGGCGGGCCCACACCTTGGAGGAGTCGTCGGCGAAGCGCTTGAACTGCCAGCTCACGTTGCCCATGTAGGTGGGCGAACCGAACACGATGGCGTCGGCGGCGTCCAGCGCCTGCCATGCCGATTCGGGCAGGCGGCCCTCCTCGTCGATGGCGAGCACGGTGCCACCCGAGGCCTCGGCAATCGCCTCGGCCACCTTGCGGGTGTGGCCGTAACCGCTGTGGAAGACCACCGTGATGCGAGCGTCGTTCATGATTGTTCCTGATGAAAAGTGGGTGGAAGCGACACGGTCCGGAGGCTGTTCATGGCCCCCCAACCGCGATGACCTGATGCTATTGATGCCGGCTCATGGCATAAAGACCGACCGCGTCACTTCATTCATTCCATAAGGTCACTCATGAGTCGCCGTTTCGACGATGTGATGCTGGGCAGCATCGAACTCTTCTGCGCCGCCGCCGAGCGAGGCAGCTTCACGGCGGCCGCGGCGGCACTGGGCCTGACACCGGCCGCGGTCAGCCGCTCGGTCGCGCGGCTGGAGCAGCGCCTGGGCGTGCAGCTTTTCACCCGCACCACCCGCCAGGTCGCCCTCACGGAGGCGGGGCGCGAGTACTTCGCCGGCTGCAGGGATGCACTCGGGCAGTTGGCCGAAGCGGAACGGGCCGTGACCGGACGCCAGCAGCGGCCCTCGGGCAAGGTGCGCATCAGCCTGCCGACGCCCTACGGGCACCACCGCATCCTGCCCTTGCTGCCGCGCTTTCGCCTGCAGCACCCGGACGTCGAGGTGGAGGCCCATGTGAGCAACCGCAACGTGGACTTCACCTCCGAAGGGTTCGACCTCGCCGTGCGCAGCCGGACCCTGCCCGACTCCGGTCTCGTCGCTCGCAAGCTGGAGGATGCCGCGCTCGTGGTCGTGGCGGCGCCGAGCTACCTGCGGCGCCACGGCACGCCCAAGTCACCGGACGACCTGGCTCGCCACGACTGCATCCAGTTCCTGCTGCCCCGCACCGGCCAGCCGGTGACCTGGCTGTTCCAGGTAGAGGGAGAGACGGTGGAGCACACCACCACAGGCGGCCTGCAATGCGCGGAAGACCTCCTGGCCACCGTCACGCTGGCCCGCCACGGCGGTGGGTTGCTGCAGACCTATCGCTTCATCGTCGAGGACGACCTGCAGCGCGGGACGCTCAAGCCGGTCCTGGAGCGCTACGCCGGTTGCTCCCGGCCGATGTCCCTGTTGCACCCGGCGCAACGGCATGTGCCGCTGCGGGTGCGAGTGCTGATCGACTTCCTCGTCAACGAGGTGGCCCGGCAGGCGCCGTCGCCGGTGGCTACGGCGCGCCGCGCGTCGGCGCGCTGAGACGCAGAACGGCCGTCATCCGACGCAGGGGGACGGGCCGTTCGAGGGCCGTCAGGCGCCGCGCCCGTCCATGCGGGCCAGCCGGCTCGCGATGATCTCGTGGGCCTCGGCCATGATGCGCTCGATCAGCACCTTCACCGGCGGCACGTCGTTGATGAGGCCCGCCACCATGCCGCAGGACCAGGCGCCCGCGTCCATCGCGCCCTCCTGCATGATCCGCGGGTACACGCCCGCCACCTCGGGCAGGATGTCCTCGAACTTGATGTTGGCGCCCAGTGCACGCTCCTTCTCGAGCAGGCGTTCGACAGCGGCGTTGTTGAGCACCCGCTCGGTGTTGCGCAGCGGTCGCATGACCAGCCGGGTGTCGAGCTCGCTCGCCGCAACGATGGCCTGCTTGACGTTCTCGTGCACCGGCGCTTCCTTGGTGGCGATGAAGCGGGTGCCCATGTTCATGCCCTCGGCGCCGAGCGCAAGGGCCGCCACCAGCGACCGCCCGTCCGCCATGCCGCCCGAGGCGACGAACGGAATCTTCAGCGCCTCGGCCGCGCGCGGGAGCAGGATGAAGTTGGGGATGTCGTCCTCGCCCGGGTGGCCACCGCATTCGAAGCCATCCACGCTCACTGCATCGCAGCCGATCGCCTCGGCCTTCAGCGCATGGCGCACCGCGGTGCACTTGTGGATCACCTTGATGCCCGCCTCCTTGAGGGCCGGCAGCCACTTCTGCGGGTTGTTGCCCGCCGTCTCCACCACCTTCACGCCGCCCTCGATGATGGCCTTCACATAGCCGGGATAGTCGGGCGGCGTGACGGAGGGCAGGAAGGTGAGGTTCACGCCGAAGGGCTTGTCGGTCATCTCGCGGCAGCGGGCGATCTCGCGGGCCAGCAGCTCGGGCGTGCGCTGCGTGAGGCCGGTGATGATGCCCAGGCCGCCGGCGTTGGAGACCGCCGAGGCCAGCTCGGCCAGGCCGACGTGGTGCATGCCGCCTTGGATGATGGGGTGCTCGATGCCCAGGAGTTCGGTGATGCGGGTCTTCATGACGTGTTCTCGGTGAGTCGTTGATCGGGTGGCCGGTGCGCTCAGCGGCCCTTGAAGACCGGCTCGCGCTTGTCGACGAAGGCGCGCGCCGCGTCCTTGTGGTCGTCGGTCTGGGCGCAGTGGATGTGGTGCGTGGCCTCGAGGTCCAGGCATTCATCCACCTCGCCACCCATGGCGCGGTTCAGGTTTTCCTTCATGTAGCGGTAGGCGACCGCCGGCCCGTTGGCCAGGCGCTGGGCAATCTCGCCCGTGCGCGCCGCCAGCTGCTCGGGCTCGCACACCCAGTTGGTCAGGCCCAGGCGCAAGGCCTCCTCGGCCGACACCCGGTCGCTGAGCATGTACAGCTCCCGGGCCTTGGCCGCACCGATCAGCTGCGTCATGAAATAGGTGCCGCCGTAGTCGCCGGCGAAGCCGACCTTCGCGAAGGCGGTGGTCATGAAGGCGCTGCTGGCCATCAGGCGCAGGTCGCACGACATCGCGAGCGAGAGGCCCGCACCGGCCGCTGCCCCGGGCAGTACCGCAAGCGTCGGCTTCGGCATCTTGAAGAGGCGGCCTGCCGTCTCGCGCTGGCTGTGGCGCTGCTGGTGAATCGCCTCGTCGATCGTGCGGGTGGCCGCGCCCCCGGCTGCCATGCCCTTGACGTCGCCGCCGGCGCAGAAGGCCTTGCCGCTGCCCGTCAGCACGATGCAGCGCACGGCCAGGTCGAACTCGGCGGCCACGAGCTGCTGCTGCATGGCCTGCAGCATCGGCCGGGACAGCGCATTGCGCGCGTCGGGCCGGTTCATCGTGAGGGTGAGCACGCCGGCCTCGAAGGCGGCTTGCAGGTCAGGTGTTCCGGTGTCGATCTGGGGCATGGTGTGTCTCCGGTGAAAAGGATGGCGGCTTCAGGCGGTGAGGCCCAGGGCACGCGCCTCGGCCTCGTAGTTCGCATACGACGCCTTCAGCGTGGCGCCGTTCAGGATCATCTCGGCCACGAGCGTGCGCGTGCCGGCCTCGAACACCTGCGTGCGCATCCACACCGATTCCGTACGGGCGCTTTCGCTCAGGGCGATGATCTCGCGCTCCAGGTCATAGGCCTGGCCCACGAAGAGCGGCCCGCGCACAAGGCGGATCTGCTGGCCCGCGAAGAGCCCGACCGCCGGACCGCGACCCCGCAGGCCGGCGCGGTTGACGCTGCTGCCCAGCAGCACGCTGATCATCTCGATCGGGATGATGGCCCGGCTCCATGGCGACGCCGGCCCACCTTCGGGCGTGTACCAGGGCGACGGCTCGGTGATGACCTTGAGCTTCGACGCGAGCGTGAACGGATAGTGGTCTCCCATGTGCTGGTCGAAGCCCATGGCGATCGTCTCGGCCGCTGCCCCGCGCTGACCCACCTTCAGGTCGCGGTTGATGACAAGGCCGGTCGCCGGGCGCAGCCGGGCGATGCGCTGCGGGATCTCGTGGGCGCTGTCGGGCACGTCGCCCACCGAGGCCGTGCCGGTGAGCACCGGCGTGCCGTCGCGCTTCTCGGCCCAGATGCGCACGACGCGTTCACCGTCCTTGGGCGGCTGCACGAAGGCGCGCACCTCCTCGCCCTCCACCACCATGTTCTGGTAGTGCGCGCTGATGCAACCGGTCTCGAACCAGGCCTGACCGAACAGCTGGGTCAGCAAGGGATCGAACTGGCTGAAGTGCGTCGGGCCCTCGATGGGCCCGGCTCGCAAGCCGAGGTCCTCGGCCATCTTGTCGTCGTGGATCGAGAGGTGGCCGTCATAGGTCTGCTCGGCCAGCATCTGGCGCGGCTTGCGCAACACGCCGCACAGGGCGGCATCGGGCGTCTCGGGAAAGGCGAGGCTCATCGGTGCGTCTCTTTCTTGGAATGCGCTCGCTGGCGTGCAGCCGGCGGCAGACCTGCGAGGTTAGCCCCCGGCAGCGCGAGGCGCTGTCACGCGCGTTGCAGCGCAGAAGCCGGAGATGGCCGACCATCTCGCGACTCCGGCGCGTTGCGCCCTGGGTTTCCCCTAACCACCGTGCGCCCCATGCAACTCAACGTCACCACGCCCGCACCCGATCACGGCTGCATCGAGACCCAGGTCATCGGCCATGTGCTGCTCATCGGCATCAATCGTCCCGCCAAGCGGAACGGTTGGACGCCCGAGATGTTCCGACAGCTCGGCGAGGCCTACACCCGGCTGGACGACGAACCCGCCCTGCGCGTCGGCGTGCTGCATGCCTTCGGCGACCACTTCACCGCCGGCCTCGACATGCCCTCGGTGCAGGCCCACCTCGAACGCGGCGAGCGCCTCATCCCCGAGGGCCTCGTCGAGCCGCACGACTTCGGAAAGCCCGGCTACCGGCGCCGCACCAAGCCCGTGATCGCGGCGGTCAAGGGCGTCTGCTTCACCGTCGGGATCGAGCTCATGCTGGGCGCCGACATCGTGGTGGCGGGCGAGGATTGCCGCTTCAGTCAGAAGGAGGTTCAGCGCGGACTCATGCCGGGCGGTGGCGCCACCTTGCGCATGTCCGAACGCGCCGGCCTCGGCAACGCGATGCTGTACCTGCTCACCGGCGACGAGTTCGACGCCCCCACCGCCTACCGGCTCAACTTCGTGCAGAAGCTCGTGCCGAATGCCCAGGTGCTCGACGAGGCCCTCGCCATCGCCGAACGCATCGCCGCGCAAGCACCGCTCGCCGTCACCGCCACCCGCCTCAACGCCATCAAGGCGGTGGAAGAAGGACCTGCCGCGGCCGTGGCGGACTTCCCCGCCATCAGCAAGCGCATCTTCGCCAGCGAGGATTGGGCCGAAGGCGTGCGCTCGTTCGTGGAGAAGCGGCAGGCCAGGTTCAGTGGGCGTTGAGCTTCCGGCAGCGCGGTAGGTTCACCCGGCAACGTACGCCGTTGGAAGGTGAGACCGACGCGGCCGGTGCACCGAAGGCTCGCGCCGTGAGCGGGATGACGGCCCCCTGCCGCGCCTCATGCGGCCAACGGCGGCGTCGCGTGCAGGCGCGCCATGCGCAGGCTGTCGACGTACCGGCCGTCCCGCAGCGCGTAGGCGCGCTGAACGCCTTCGTCGATGAAGCCGAACCGACGGTACAGCCGTTGCGCTACGAGGTTGTCGGTGTACACGTTCAGTTCCAGGCGGCTCACGCCCACCCATCGGTCGGCGTAGTCGCAAACGGCCTGCAGGAGTTGCGTTCCCACGCCGCGCCCCTGCGCCTCGGGATGCACGTACATCCCCAGGCCCATGGCATGCCGCCGCCGCGGTGACGGATGCGCGGGGTGCAGGTCCACGGCTCCGACCGCCCGACCGTCCACCACTGCCACCAGCAGCAGGTTGCCGCTCGACGGGCCGAACGTGTCGGACAGACGCTGTCGCCACTGCGCCGCATCCCCATGCGGCATTTGCAGGAGGTGCGGGAACACGTCCGCATGCGACGTGATGGCGGCCAGCGCCTCGACGTCATCTGCAACGGCTCGGCGAATGAGAGCGGGCACGGCGGCGGGGCGGGAATCCATGGCGGCAGGCAGGCAGCGACGAAGCCCGCCATGCTAACCGGGGCCGCGGTGATTCGTCCTCCTCGCGCGGAAATCACGCCATGGTCAGCCGCCCGGCGGGCGCCGCTTCGCACGCCTGCCCCGGGTCGCCCCGCGCCGCGCTCGGCGGGTGGCCGATGATGCGCTTGAAGGCGCGGCTGAAGGAGGCTTCGGAGTCGTAGCCGAGGCGCTCGGCGGCCACGGCGATGCGCATGCCCTCCTGGGCGATCCAGCGGCGCGCCTGGAACATCTTCACCTTGGCGACATACTTGGCCGGGCTGTCGCCGACCGTGCGGGTGAAGGCCTCGGCGAAGCTGGAGCGGGAGGCGCCCATCAGCTCGGCGAGCGCGGGCACGGTCCAGTCGCGCTCCGGGTCGGCGTGGATGGCGGCGATGACGCGGCCGATCTTCGGGCAGCGCACGGCGGCAATCCAGCCGCTCGAGTCGTTGCTGCAGCCACATTCCACCCAGGCGCGGATGATGCTGGCCGCCACCGCATCGGCCAGCCGCGCGACGATGCCGCAGGCGCCGACGCGGTCGAGCGCGACTTCGCGCTCCATGGCCTCGAGCAAGGCCGGCACGGTGGGGTCGCGCCGCGCCAGTTCACCGGCGCGCATCACCTCCGGCATCATCATCATCAGCGGGTGCAGCGGGTCGAGGTTGAAGCGCAGCGCGCCGCAAAACAGCACCTCGGGTGCCGAGGCGGCCTGCCCCTCCGGTGGCGCGTTGCCGGCCACGACGTACACGTTCTCCGAGACGGGCACCCGCGACAGGGTGTCGATGTCGATCGCCGGCACGTCGGGCGCGCTGGCCAGCACGTGGAAGCTGCCGCGGGGAATGAGCACCGCGTCGCCTGCCCGCAACTGCAGCCAGTCGGACGTCCGGGTGCGCAGCCAGCAGCCGCCGCTGGCCACGAAATGGAAGCGTGCCGAACGCTGGGCGGGAAAGGTCACGGCCCAGGGCCCGTGCTGCACGCATCGGCCGTACTCCACGCCATCGAGGCGCAGGCCGACGAGCAGGCTGCTCAGGAGGTCGCGCAGGGCGGCGGGGGACTGTGCTGCGGTGGACGCCGCGTGCGGCTCGGGCGTCGGCATGGGCCCCCGCGCGGAGGGTCGCCGGGCGCGCGCTGCCTTGGACCGAACGACCGGGTCGGGCGCCGTGGGACGCGCGGCAGTGGCCGCAGCGGCCCGGGCAGGCAAACTCAATTCAGCGGAGGAATCGTCAAGCATTTCGGCTCTTCCGGCATGGAAACGCCGGGATCTTAATCCTAAGCTGGTCGCCAGTGTTCAACCCCTTGCGACAGCCCATGACCTCTCCATCCACCTGCTGCCCGGCCGCCGTCGCACCGTCGGAGGTCGCGCCCGCCGGCGCGGCCGCGACGACCGCGACGGGCACCGCCCCCCACACCACCGCCCCGGCGCGCTGGCCCGCCGTCGCGTCGCTCGGCCTCGGCGTCTTCGGCCTCGTCACCGCAGAGTTCTTGCCGGTCAGCCTGCTGACACCCATGGCGGCCGACCTCGGCGTCAGCGCCGGCGCCGCCGGTCAGACGGTCACCGCCACTGCGCTGGTGGGCGCGGTGGCCGCGCCAACCGTGCCGCTGCTCACCCGCAGCCTCGATCGCCGCCACGTGATGTTCGGCCTCACCGCCCTGCTCGTGCTGTCGAACCTGCTGGCTGCTACCGCGAGCAGCATGGCGGTGCTGCTCGCCGCACGCGTGCTGCTGGGCGTCGCGCTCGGGGGCTTCTGGTCCATGTCCGCGGCGCTCGCGATGCGGCTGGTTCCCGAACATCTCTTCGCACGCGCCATGTCCTTCATCCTGACCGGCGTGTCCGTTGCGACCGTCTGCGCCGCACCGCTCGGTGCCTGGATGGGCGAACTGTGGGGATGGCGCAGTGCCTTCGTGGCGGCCGGCGCGGTCAGCCTGGTCACGCTGGCGGTGCAGCTGGGAACGCTGCCCTCCCTGCCCCCGGTCAGCCGGCCCGATCTGCGCGTGCTCGCGCAACTCCTGACGCGCCCGCCGGTCCGGGTCGCCTTGCTCGCGGTGCTGCTCGTCATCTCCGGGCACTTCGCCGGCTTCACGTACATCCGGCCGTTGATGGAAGACATCACCCGGTTGTCGGTGCCCGCCATCTCGGCGGTGCTGCTGGCCTATGGCATCGGCGGCTTCTTCGGCAACTTCGCCGGCGGCTGGGTGGCCGGGCGAAGCGAGCGGCAGGCCATCGTCCTCGGCGGCGCGCTGATCGCGCTGCTGGCCGCCACCTTGCTGCTCGGGGGTCGCTTCCCACTGGTGACCGCGATCGCCGTGCCGCTGTGGGGCTTCGCGTTCGGGGCGTTTCCCGTGGGCTTCCAGACGTGGATCGTGCGAGCCGCGCCGGACCAGGCCGAAGGGGCCGGCGGCCTGCTGGTGGCGGCGTTCCAGATCGCCATCGCGAGCGGGGCCGTGGGGGGCGGGTTGCTCGTCGATCACATGGGCGCGCTCGGCGGACCGGCCTTCGCCGTGGTCACCCTGACGCTCGGCACCGCCCTCACGCTTCGCCACGGGCCTCGCCCGGTCACGGCCTGAGCCCGGCGCCGCCCGACTTTCCGCCTCGCCCTTTTCGTCACGCACCTGGAGCCACCATGCATGCCCACCCGTCGACCGTGAACCGCCGCATCGTCCTCGCTTCCCGTCCCCGCGGTCGGCCGTCACCCGAGAACTTCCGCCTCGAGGCGACAGCGGTTCCACAGCCCGAAGAGGGCCAGGTGCTTCTGCGCTCCCTGTACCTGTCGATCGACCCCTACATGCGCAATCTGATGGACGAGACGGGGCCGGGCTATGCGCCCTCCGTGGCCCTCGGCGAGCCCATGGTGGGCGGCACGGTGAGCCGCGTCGTCGAGTCCAGGCACCCCCGGTTCATCGAGGGCGAGCTCGTGCTGGCGAACGCCGGCTGGCAGGACTACGCGCTGTCGGACGGCAGCGACCTCCTCGCCCTGGGCGACATGCGAGAACCCTCGCATGCGCTGGGTGGCCTCGGCATGCCGGGCTTTACCGCCCATGTCGGCCTGCTGGACATCGGCCAGCCGCGGCCGGGCGAGACCGTGGTCGTCGCAGCGGCCACGGGTGCGGTGGGCGCCATCGTCGGCCAGATCGCACGCCTGCGAGGCGCCCGCGTCGTGGGCATCGCAGGCGGCCCGGACAAGTGCCGGCATGCCGTGGAAGCACTCGGGTTCGACGCCTGCATCGACCGGCACGCGCCCGACCTCGCGGGCCGACTCGCCGCCGCCTGCCCGGACGGCATCGACGTCTACTTCGAGAACGTAGGGGGCGAGGTCTTCGATGCCGTGCTGCCGCTGCTGAACATCGGCGCGCGCGTGCCGGTGTGCGGCTTCATCGCCCACTACAACGACCCCGGCGCGGCAGGACCGGACCGCCTGCCCGCCGTGCTCGCCACCCTGCTTCAGAAGCGCATCCGCATGCAGGGCTTCATCATCCTCGACCACTACGGCGAACGCTTTGATCGCTTCCGCGACGAGATGCAGCAATGGTTGGCCGAGGGGAAGATCACGCTGCGCGAGGATCGGGTGGACGGGCTGGAAAACGCACCCGCTGCGCTCGCCGGCGTGCTGGACGGTCAGAACTTCGGCAAGCGCGTGGTCAAGGTCTCGGCGGGTTGAGTTGCCAGGGATCGGCTCGGGCCCCTTGCGGCACACGAACCGATCCCGAGGGCCAATGTCGCCAGCCCGGCGCCGGCCAGGAACGTGGCCCGCAGGCCGGCGCCCATCGCTGCGGCCTCACCCCAGACGTACAGCGTCCCCATGGCCGCCGCGCCGATGATGAACCCGAGATTGCGCGAGAGGCCCAGCACGCCCGAGACCAGGCCGCGGCGCCCCGGCTCGACGTCGCGCATCACGGCGGTGTTGTTGGCCGCCTGGAACAGGGCGTAGCCCCCCGTGAGCAGGGCGAGCGGCAGCACGTAGCCCGCGATGCCCAGGGTCAGGGGCAGCCCCGCGAGCAGCGCGCAGCCGACGGCCATCGCACCCAGGGCGGTTTGCATGACGCGCCGCGTGCCCCACCGGTCGACCAGGCGACCGGCGGGCAGGCCAGTCAGGGCGGCCACCGCCGGCCCGGTGGCCAGCACCAGCCCGACGAGGCCCGGTGCCAGGGCAAGGGGTCCGGCCAGGTGGAACGGTCCGACCACCAGCGTGGCCATCATCACCATGGAGACGAGCGTGTTCATCGCGAGGCCGCCGCGCAGGCCGTCCTGGCGCCACAGCGAAGCGTCGAGCAGTGGCGCCCGGGCCCGCGCGTCGAACCGAAGGAACAGGGCGAGGCCGGCACCGGCAAGCAGCACCAGCGCCGCTTCGCGCAGCCCCGCCGCGCCGGCCGAGGGCGTGAGGGCCAAGGACAGCGCGGCGAGCGTCAAGGCCAGCAAGGCGATGCCGGGCAGGTTCAAGCGGTCACGCACCACCTGACGGCTCGCGGCGTCGGCGGGCAGGAAGCGACGCAACAGGACGACGGCCACGCCACCCAGCGGCAGCGTCGCCAGAAACAGGGCCCGCCATCCGGAAGTCTGGAGAAGCAGCCCCCCGACGGCCGGGCCGAGGGCGGTGCCGACGGCCGAGGCGCTGCCCAGCCATCCCATGGCCGCGCCGGCCTTGGTTCGCGGCACCGCATCGGCCACCATGGCGAGCGTGAGGGCCATCATCGCGGCCGCCCCGGCACCCTGCAGCGCCCGGGCGCCGACAAGGACCCACAACGTTGGCGCCAATGCGCCGGCCGCGGCCGCGGCGGTGAAGAGGGCGATACCTCCACAGAGCAGGCGGCGTCGACCGATCGCATCGCCCAACCGACCCGCACCCACCATCAATGCGGTGAGCGCGAGCAGGTACGCGATCACCACCCACTGCACGGCCTGGAACGACGCGCCGAACCCCTGCGCGATCGCCGGCAGGCCCACGTTGGCGATGCTGATGCCCAGGGCCGACAGCAGCATGCACAAGGACAGCGCCGCGACCGCGCCGGTGGAGGACGGCCCGCGCAGGGGCGGCGGCGACGTCGATCGCCCGCTGGTTGGCGGTGCGGCAGGTAGGGGTGGCGCGGCAGGTAGGGGTGGTGTGGTCATGCGGGCTCCAGGTGCAGGCGCGAACGGACTCCAGGAAGCGTAGGCGCCGTCCCCCCGCGGCGGAAGGCGCGCGGCGCACACGCACTCATTGCGTGCAACGCCATGCCAACAGGGCCTGTGCCCCGAACGCGGCCTGGTTTCGCTTGCTATCGTGCGCGGATGTCCCTGCCCGACCTGAACCTGCTCGTGACGCTCGACGTGCTGCTGGCCGAGGGCAGCGTCGCGGGCGCCGCCCGACGACTGCAACTCAGCCCCTCCGCCATGAGCCGGGCGCTGGCGCGCTTGCGCGTGACCACCGGCGACCCGCTGCTCGTGCGCGCGGGCCGCGACCTGGTGCCCACGCCGCGCGCGCTCGAACTGCGCGACGAGGTGGCGCGCCTGGTGGAGGGCGCCGGGGCGGTGCTTCGTCCGTCCCGTCCGCTCGACCCACGGCAGATCGACCGGACGTTCGCGCTGCGCAGCCGGGAAGGCTTTGTGGAAACCTTCGGGCCGGCGCTGCTTGCCCGGCTCGACGACGAGGCGCCCGGCCTGCGCCTGCGCTTCCTCCACAAGCCCGACAAGGACAGTGCGCCGCTGCGCGAAGGCGGCGTCGACTTCGAGACCGGCATCGTGACCGCCACGTCGGGGCCGGAACTGCGCACCCAGGCGCTGTTCCGGGACCGCTTCGTCGTGGTGGTCCGGCCGGACCATCCGTTGGCACGCGCGCCGCTCACGCCCGAGGCGTATGCATCTGCCCGGCACGTGCACGTCGTGCGCCGGGCGCGCGAAGGGCAACGCGGCGGCCTCGATGAAGCGCTGGAGGCGCTGGGCCTGGCACGCCGCGTCGCCTGCACCGTCGACAGCTTCGCGAGCGCCCTGTCTCTCGCGCGCGCGACCGACCTGGTGGCCAGCGTCCCCGAGCGCCACACGGCTGCGCTGCGCGACGGCCTGTGCACCCTTTCCCTGCCTGTCGAGGCGCGACCGTTCACGCTGAGCCTGTTGTGGCACCCCCGGATGGAGGGCGACCAGGCACACCGCTGGTTGCGCGGCGTGATCCGGGATGTGTGCCGTTCAGGACTGGATGACGACCTGCACGCCGGGTCGCCTGCCGATACCCTTGGCACCACCGCGGGTAGCGACGGCCGCGCCGCGGAGGTCTAGACTGCGCTCCGGGTGCTGGCCCCCATCGGCCAACGATCGACCGGAGATGAGCATGACGCTGCGTTCACTCGCCGCCACCGCGGCCCTGCTGGTATCGGGTGCGGCCTGGGCCTTCCACTGCCCTGCCGACATGAAGAAGATCGATGAGGCGCTGGCCAAGAATCCGAACCTCACGGCCGCCCAGATGACCGAGGTGAAGAAGCTGCGCGCCGACGGCGAGGCCTTTCACCAGGCGGGCAAGCACCAGGAATCGGTCGACACGCTTGCGAAGGCGATGAAGATCCTGAACGTGCAGTGAGGCCGTCAGGCCCGGCCGGGCCGGGCTTGCACGCCGCACGCGGCCTTCACGGCGTTCAGTACGACAGCTTGGGGTACCAGTCCGTGCCGCGCCCGTCCGGCGTCAGGTCGAGGATGGACCACAGCGACGCGATGTCAGGTGCGTCCCGCGGATCCTGCCCCGGGTCGGCCATCTTGTCCGTCATCTCGCTGGCCCAGAACAGGCGCACCCGCCCGTCGGCATCGCGTTGGTACACGGTGAGGGCCGGAAACTCGCCCTGCGGCGTGAGCAAGCCGAGGTCGGCTGCGTAGTCGTCACCCACCGTCTGCACGAACGTCAGGTCACGCCAGCCGCGTTCGGTGGCAAAGGCATATTGGCGCTCGACCGGGGACCGACCGAGGATCCGCAGCGACACCCGCTGCGAAATGTCGGCGCCATTGCCCTCGACGGCGCCCAACCAGTTCGTGCACATCGGACAGGGCCGTTCCCGCTCCGGGCCGTACATCCAGAAGTAGGTGACCAGCGTGGACTTGTCGCCGAAGAGATCCGCAAGCCCGAGGTCCCGGCCCTCCCGGTCCTTGAACCGGTAGTCCTTGTCGATCACCGGCCCGGGCGGCAAGGCCTGACGCTGTGCCACCAGCCTCGTCATGTGGCGCCTGAACTCGATCTCCTCGGCCAGCAACTCGCGGCGCGCCGCCTCGTACGCCGGCGAGGCGCCCGGGAACGGGGTGCGAGCGAGGGCGGCAAGTTCGCGGGCGGGTGTCAGGCTGGCGGTCATGGGCTTCTCCTGGACGGTGTTGTCGCGGCGCCGGGATGGCGCACCGCGATGAGGCGGCAAGCCGCATCGTGTCAGGCCACGCGATCCGGGGACGCCAGCAGGGGCTAGCGAACGGCGGCTCACCGTCCTGACATGGATCCCGCGTTACCCTGCGGGTGCCGGCTGCAGAGAGAAGCAGAAGCGCTCGTACGGAACCCGTGCCGTTCTCGTCGGGTTGCAGACGAATCCGTGCGACGAACCTTGAGACGACTCGGCGAAGACGGATGGCACCGCGAATCGCTCCGACCCCGACTCGTGGTCCTGAGCGGGGGCGCAGACGTCGTTGCAACGGCTCGCCGGGTGTACAACCCGGCTGGGCCGTGTGCCCGTCCCGGCCCGCTGCAAGGCCACACGCGTCCGTCTCTCTGCCGACCACATTCCCCAGCACGCCATGGATTCCCTCATCACCGCGGCCGCCCGCGCCCTTGCTTCCGGCGACATGCTGGGCGCCCTCAATCGCGTGGCCCTGCGTGAAGACGCCGCGGCACTCGCCCTGCGCGGCATCGCCATGGCACAGCTCGGCGAGCATGGGCGGGCGCGTGACCTGCTGCGCCGGGCCGGCCGCGCCTTCGGCGCCCACGAGGCGCTGGCCCGCGCCCGGTGCGTGGTAGCTGAAGCCGAAGTGGCGCTGGCGGTGCGGGACCTGGAGGGGTCCGCCCGCGCCCTGGCGGCGGCGACCCGCACGCTGGCCTTGCGAGGCGACGTCGCGAACGCCTCTCTGGCCGAACTCATCGGCGTTCGGCGCGCACTGCTGCTGGGCCGATTGGCCGACGCCGAGAACCGGTTGCGGTCGCTGGACGCCCAGCCGCTGCCGCCGGCCCTGGCGGCCGTGGCGGCGCTGGCGCGCGCCGAACTGGCGCTGCGCTCCCTCGACACGACCGCTGCATCCGCCGCGCTCGCCGTGGCGGGTGAGGCCGCGCGTCGGTCGGGCGTGACCGCCCTCGAAGCCGAGGTGGAGGATGCCGGCCGGCCGCTCGAGCGCCCTGCCGCCCGCCAGCGCTCACCACAGGGCGAACGCCTGCTGCGCCTTCAGGAAGTGGCATCGCTGATGGCGTCCGGCACGCTGATCGTCGACGCGTGCCGTCGTGGCGTCCGTGCCGGGGGCGATGGGCGGCCGCTGAATCGGCGCCCCATTCTGTTCACACTGGCCCGCTGTCTCGCCGAGGCCTGGCCGGGCGCGGCCACGCGGGAGCAGTTGATCGCCACGGTCTTCCGAACCCGTCAGCCGGACGAAACGCATCGGGCCCGCCTGCGGGTGGAGGTCGGCCGCCTGCGCCGTGTGCTGGCCGGCTTGGCCGTGGTCGACGCCACACCCGGCGGCTTCGCGCTGCGGGCCTGCGACGGCGGCCCCGTCACGCTGCTCGCGCCACCCGTCGAAGGCGACCATGGCGCACTGGCCGCACTGCTCGCCGATGGCGCCGCCTGGTCCACCTCGTCGCTGGCGCTGGCCCTTGGCGACAGCCAGCGCACGGTGCAGCGCTCGCTCGCGGAGCTGGAGGCGGCGGGCCGGGCGCGGTCCATCGGGCGGGGACGAGCGCAACGCTGGCTCGCACCACCCCTCGGCGGATTCACGACGATCTTGTTACTCCCTGCCTCGCTGGCTGCTGAGTAGAGTGCACTCACGCGCTGAATGACAGCGCGCCCAACAGGAGCCCGTGATGTCCACCACCCTCGACAAAAAGAAGCGCAGCGCCCCCGTCCAGACCGCCGAGATCCTGCAGGAGTACGGTCCCTTCGGCGGCGCCGACACCGTCAACGGCGTCACCCACGACGGCCGGCATGTCTGGGCCGCCACCGGCGAGCGCCTGGTCGCCTTCGACCCGGCCACCGGCGCGCCGACGCGCACGCTCGACCACGGGTGCGATGCCGGCACCGCCTTCGACGGCACCCACCTCTACCAGCTGACCGAAGCGCGCATCGACAAGCTCGATCCGGTGACGGGCGCCTGCGTGGCCTCCATCCCGGCGCCGGGCAAGGGCAACGACTCCGGAATGGCATGGGCCGAGGGCAGCTTGTGGGTCGGCCAGTACCGCGACCGCAAGATCCATCAGATCGATCCGACCACGGGTGCCGTGTTGCGCACCATCGACTCGAACCGCTTCGTCACCGGCGTGACCTGGGTCGATGGCGAGCTGTGGCACGGCACCTGGGAAGGCGACGAGAGCGATCTGCGCCGCGTCGACCCGCGCTCCGGGGACGTGCTCGAGCGCCTGCAGATGCCCGAGGGGGTCGGCGTGAGCGGCCTCGAATCCGACGGTCAGCAGCGCTTCTACTGTGGCGGCGGCCGCAGTGGCAAGGTGCGCGCGGTGCGACGCCCGCGGCCTGCAGCGGTCTGAGCGGTCGCGCGCGCCCGCCACGGGCCGAGGCCGATCCGCGGCCGTCCCCCGGCACCGCGCCGCTGACAGGTACCTGCGCTGGGCCAGCCGCGGGGGGCTGCGGACAGCGGCTGATGGGCGCCATCAGTCGACAAAGTGAAAGATGGCATGACACCCGACATGCCATCAGGGCTCACACGGGGGCAGAGCGCGCTCAAGTACAGTCGGTGCACCGCCCGCTGGGCGGCCCCGCCGTCCGTCCACCGTCCCGCCCCCACCGCCCCTCGCCAATGTCCCGCCTCCACGCCGAACTGCAGCGCCTCTACCTTTCCACTCCCGCCACGGCCGATGGCGCCGCAGCACCGGTCCGCTCGACCGACACCGCCGGACAGGTTCGTGCCCTGGTGCTGGAGCTGGCCCGCCCGGCCGACTGGACGCTCATCGGTCCCGTGTGGCGCGGGGTGCAGTCCGAACTCGGCTGGCCAGCACCGGCCATCGCGGTGTCGGGGACCGACGGGCTGCAACTCTGGTTCTCCCTCGCCGAGCCGCTGCCCGCCCCGGAAGCGCATGCCGTGCTGCAAGCCCTGCGCGGCCGTTTCATGGCGGATGCGCCGGACCGGCGGGTCCGCTGCTTCCCCGCCGCCGATGCAGACCCGTCGTCGTCACTGCAAGCACCTCGGGTGCCGGCCGAACAGGAGGCGACCGGCAACTGGTCGGCGTTCGTTGCCCCCGACCTGGCACCGGTCTTCGCGGACACGCCCTGGCTCGACATCCCCCCGAGTCCGGAGGGCCAGGCGGAGCTTCTCAGCCGGCTGCGGAGCATCACGCCGGCCGAATTGGCAGCCGCCCGCGAGACCCTCGACCGCGCGACGGCCCCCTCGCCGGCACCGCGTCCTGACCAAACCGCTGCGCCTCGGCAGGCTGCGGTGGTGGTCGAAGCGCTGGATCCGCACGCCTTCCTGCTGCAGGTCATGAACAACCCGACCGTGGACATGGCGCTTCGCATCGACGCCGCACGGGCGCTGCTGCCCTTCACCACCGGCTCGAAACCGGCCGCCTCTGCCTGACCTGGCGGCGCGCCGCCGGCACGCCGGCGCATGCCGGGCCGTGCCTTGCGTGACGCAACGCCGTGCGCGTCTTCGTCACCGTCGACGGCCGCGAAGACGCCCGCCGTGAACCAGCAGAAGGCCTGCATCGCAGACGTCGGGGCGCCATGACCGGGTCTCGGGCGAGCCAGCCAGTCAAGACACGCCATATGAAGGCCATTGGCCTCAACAAGCCTTCGATACCCGCATATCGGGGATGAAGGAAAGGCGGCTCCTGCTCCTACGATGGTTCTTTCAGCCAAGGCGTGGCGCGGCCACGCTCACAAGGGGAGAGGCCATGCATTCGATTCTTCGCCACGGTTTCGCGGTGGTCCTCATCGCGTCGGCCAGCAGTCCCGCCCTGGCCGGTCTGCCGGCCAACTACCAAGCCACTTTCGCGCTGTCCCCGGGGATCTTCGGCGGTTTGAAAACAGGCAACCCCATCTTCGACGGCGACCGCGTGTTCACCGGCGCCTGGGGCGACCAGGGCATCCCTCATGCGCGCACGCTGACAACCGACGTCGCTTCGTTCACGACCGCGCCGGATGGCAGCGTCACGCCGAACTGGGGTGCGTTCGCGTACGACGAGAACCGCGACCGCGGCGGGCTCGGCCCTCACTCGTTCGGGGGCACGTTCGCCTTCGGCTGCGGGCTCCCGGTGACCGGCTGCGCCAGCGGCTCGCACACCGACTCGGCCGCCCACGTGTTCGGGACGGGCATGGGCGCCCGCGTCTCGCTGACCGACCTGTACGCCAAGGC
Organism: Rhizobacter sp. LjRoot28; assembly: GCF_964253025.1. NCBI lineage: Bacteria > Pseudomonadati > Pseudomonadota > Betaproteobacteria > Burkholderiales > Sphaerotilaceae > Rhizobacter > Rhizobacter sp. LjRoot28. The sequence continues at coordinate 846,338 of NZ_CAXUQC020000001.1, read as the reverse complement.
GACCACCGAGGCCAGCTGGGCGCGCGGGTTCTCGCTCGATCCCTATGCGTCCTTCACCTTCAGCGGCTTCGCCACGGTGTCCATCACGGGCGACGACACGCCGCTGCAAGGCGGCACCCGGGTGCAGAACGGGGGTGGCGACGGGATGACCACCTCCTCGATGACGTTCGGCGACCTGCTCGGCCGGGCCCGGACCATCATCGGCGCCTCCGTCTGGGGCGGCAACTCGATCTTTGCCGACATCGCCTACACCATGCGTGCAGATGGCCTGATGTCGATGACCATCACCAACAACAGCGATGCCACGCTGCTCGGCCGCCTCAACGCCGGCACCTACGTCGACCTGTCGCCGCCCATTCCGGAGCCGGAGACCTGGCTCATGCTGCTTGCGGGCGCCGGCATCGTGGGCGCTGCATCACGGCGACGTCAGCGATCGCTGGCCGCCTGATCGCGTCGATCGTCAGCGCGACCTCCATTCACCAGAGGCCGCGGCACGTCCGACACCGCTGAACCCGATTCCGCCGCCGTCGGCGCGGCCTGCTCCGCTGGCGGACGGGAGGAGGTTCGAGCGTTCGACGTCACCGCAACGCGTGCACAACCAGCCCGGCCAGCGCACAACCGAACAACAGCGGCATCACGCCCACCTTGAAGCGGAACAGGGCCACCAGCGCCCCAACGGCAATCAAGGCCGACGGCACGTCGAAGCGGCCGTCGAAACCTTCGGGCCACAGCACGTGGTAGGCGAAGAACAGGGCCAGGTTCACGATGACGCCGACCACCGCTGCCGTAATGGCCGACAGCGGCGCGGTGAACCCGATCCGCCCGTGCGTTGCTTCCACCAGCGGGCCACCGGCCAGGATGAAGACGAACGACGGCAGGAAGGTGAAGAAGGTGACCACGACGGCGGCGGCCGTGCCGGCAAGCAGCAGCGCATCGGGCCCGAACACCTGCAGCGTCCACCCGCCCACGAAGGCGACGAAGGCGACCACCATGATGAGGGGGCCCGGCGTCGTCTCGCCCAGCGCCAGGCCGTCGATCATCTGGCCGGCCGTCAGCCACTGGTAACGCTCCACCGCGCCTTGGTAGACATAGGGCAGCACCGCATAGGCGCCGCCGAAGGTCAGCAACGCCGCCTTGGTGAAGAACAGCCCCATGCGCGCGAACGGTCCGTCGGCACCCTGTGCCCAGACCAGGCCCGCCATGGCCAGGGCCCACAACACCAGCCCCGTGCCGACGACGATCGCCAGGCGGCTTCGCGAGAAGCGCGCGTGCGGCGGCGTGGGCGTGTCGTCGTCGATCAGGGCGGCACCGTGGCCGGCGACCGCGGTCGAGGCGGCGCCGGCGGGGGCGAACACCGCGGGGGCATCGCGCGAGCCGATGAACCCTACGAGGCCGGCGGCCAGCACGATGACCGGGAACGGCACGTCGAACACGGCCAAGGCCACGAAGGAGAGCACGGCGATCAGGCCCATCCACCGGTTGCGCAGCGCGCGCGAGCCGATGCGGTGCGCTGCATGCAACACCAGTGCCGTCACCGCGGGCTTGATGCCGTAGAAGACCGCCGCCACCAGCGGCTGGTGGCCGAAGCGGAGGTACACCCATGACAGGCCGATGAGGATCACGAGCGAGGGCAGCACGAAGAGCGCGCCCGCCACGATGCCGCCCCAGGTGCGGTGCATGAGCCAGCCGATGTAGGTGGCCAGCTGCTGGGCCTCCGGGCCCGGGAGCACCATGCAGTAGTTGAGGGCGTGGAGGAACCGCCGCTCGCTGATCCACCGCCGGCGTTCCACGAGTTCGGCATGCATGATCGCGATCTGCCCGGCGGGGCCGCCGAAGCTGATGAAGCCGAGCTTGAGCCAGAAGCGGAAGGCTTCGGCAAAGGTGACGGCGGCGGGCGCGGGGCGGTCGGGCGAGATCAAGGGTTCTCCTGCGGGCGGCATTGTCGAGCGGCCGAGAACTCGGCCGCCCCGCAGTGTGCCTGCAAGCGATGACGGGCGGCCGAAGCCTGGCCCACCCTGAAAATGGGCCAGACTATGCGGTCCGCCACCGCCATTTGCCCCCGTGAAGTTCATCCACGCCGCCGACCTGCACATCGACAGCCCCCTGCGCGGGCTCGACACCTACGAAGGCGCTCCCGTCGACCTGCTGCGCGGCGCCACCCGACGCGCCTTGATGGCGATGGTGGACCTGGCCCTGCGTGAGCAGGTGGACCTGGTGCTGCTGGCCGGCGACATCCACGACCGTGACCTGGGCGACTTCCGCGCGGCCCTCTTCTTTCGCGAGCAGATGGTGCGGCTCACGAGGGCCGGCATCCGGGTGTTCGCGGTCAAGGGCAACCACGACGCCGAAGGCCAGATCACCCGCCGGCTGCCCGCGCTCGAAGGCCTCCACGTGTTCAGCGCACGCGCGGCCGAGACGATCGACCTGCCGGAGCTCGGCGTGGCCGTGCACGGCCGCAGCTTTCCCGAGCGGGTGGTCACCGAGGACCTGGTTCCTTCCTATCGCGAGGCGCTGGCAGGCCGCTTCAACATCGGGATGCTGCACACGAGCCTGACGGGTCGTGAGGGCCATGACCCGTATGCCCCGACCGACGTGCCCACCCTCGCCTCGCGCGGCTACGACTACTTCGCGCTCGGCCACGTGCATGTCCGGGAGGTGGTGAAGGAAAGCGGCCCGCGCATCGTCTACCCCGGCAACCTGCAGGGCCGGCACGCCGGCGAGACCGGCCCCAAGGGCTGCGAGCTGGTCACCGTCGAAGGCGGGCGCATCACGGCGGCGGAGGCCGTCGCACTCGACGTGGTGCGCTGGCACGCCCTGACGCTGGATGTGTCCGGCGTGAACGACATCGATGCAATGGCGCGCGCCTTCCATGACGCCTGTCGCACCGTGCTGGTCCGCGGCGCCGACCGGCTGCATGCGCTGCGCGTCACGCTGGTGGGCGCATCGCCACTGCACGCCATCGAGGCGCGGGAACCCGGCTCGCTCGCCGCCGCCGTGCAGGCGGCGGCGCACGAGGTCGATGTGTCCGACGTCTGGATCGAGTCGGTGCAGGTTCGGCTGCGCTCGCCCGTCGACCGCGCGGCCCTGGCCGACCGCGCGGACGCACTGGGCGACGTGGTGCGCCTGGTCGACGAACTGCTGGCGGACGACGCGGCGCTGCAGGCGTGGGGCCGCGAGCGCCTGGACCGCTTGCCCGCCCTGCCGCCCGGCCTGGCCGACCTGGCGGTCGACCGGCTCGATGCCGATGCCCTGCGCCAGCTGCTGGTGGAGGCCGAAGCCACCGTGCTGTCACGCCTGGCGCCTGCCTCCGGCACGGGGAGCCCGCAATGAGGCTCGTCGAACTGCACCTCAAGGCCTTCGGCCCGTTCACCGATCAGGTGCTGCCGCTCGGCAACGCGGACCAGCGGCTCGTGCTGGTCCATGGCCTGAACGAAGCCGGCAAGTCGTCCGCCATGCGGGCCATGAAGGCGTTGCGCTTCGGGGTGCCCGTCCGCACCACCGACAACTTCCTGCACGACTACGCCCACCTGCGGGTGGGCGGCGTTCTCCTCGATGCTGCCGGCCAGCGCCACGCCCTGATGCGGCGCAAGGGCAGCGGCCAGACCCTGCGCTTCTTCGATCCCGGCGCGCCAGGGGCGGAACGCCCGGACGCCGTGCCCGCGCCACTGCTGCAGGCACTGCATGCGGGGCTGTCGGAGGCGGACTACCAGACCCTCTTCGGGCTGGACCACGCGACCCTGCGCGCCGGGGGCGCCGCACTCGCTCGGGGCGAAGGCGAGATCGGTGCTGCCCTGTTCGAGGCGAGTGCCGGTGTGGCGGACGTGTCGCGCATGCTGACCGAACTGGACGCCACGGCGCGCCGCTTCTATCTGCCCTCGGCGGCCGGCCGCAACGCGCGCATCAACCAGGGGTTGGCCGAATACAAGCTGCAGGCCGAGCGGCATCGCGACGCGCTGGTTCGGCCCGTGAAATGGGAGGCCGTGCACCGGGCAAGCCAGCTCGCGCACGAGGCGCTCGCTGCCGCCGAAGCCGCGCATGCCCGCATCGCGGCCGAGCACCTTGCCGCGCGCGAGCTCATCGCGGTGGCGCCGCTGCTGGCCACCCTCGTCCACGCGAACGGCGTGCTGGCGAGCCTGGTCGACATCCCGCTGCTCGCCGAGAACGCGGCGGCCGAACGGTCCGCGGCGCAAGCCGGTCTGACGGAAGCGGAGGCCGACATCCGCTCCGCCGAAGACGCCGCCGCCATGCACCGCGGCACGCTGGCCGGCACCGCACTCGACACCGCGGCGCTGGCCGTCGCGCCGGCGATCGCGCGGCTGAACGCCTCCTCCGCCACCCTCGCGCAGCTGCTGGCGCAGCAGGCCACGGCCACCGCGGACGAGGCGCGCGCGGCGCATGAACTCGCGTCGGTCGCCGCCGCGTTGGCACCCGGCATGGACCCCGACACCCTGCATCGTCAGGCGCCCGGCCCCGCCGTTCGGGCGCGGCTCGAGGAAGCGATGGCCGCGCTCGACGAGGCCGGGCGCGCCCTGGCCCAGCACCGCGAGCAGGCGCCCGAGGCCGGTGCCTCCGCGCTGTCGGAGCTGCGCCCGCTGCCCGAGCCGCATTACCAGTCGGCGGTGCGCGCGGCGCTGGCCGACGTGTCCCGGCATGAGCCGGACCTGCAGCGCCTGGCTCAGTGGCCGGCGGCCATGGCCGCCGACGCTCGGCTGGTGCGCAGCCGGCTCGATGCGGTCGGCCTTCCCGATGCGGCCGCCGCGCAACGTGCGCGCCCCTTGCTGGCCGCCGAGATCGACGAGGCACAGCGCCTGTCCGCCGACCTGGCCGCCCAGCGTGCGCAACAACAGCAGCGCATCGCCGACACGCGCCATGCCCAGGACGAGGCCCGGCGCGCCATCGACACCCTGCTCGCCCAGGGCCCGGTGCCGAGCCACGAGGATGTGCAAGGCGCGCGGCTGCGGCGCGACGCCGAGTGGCACGCCCTGCGGGGCCCGCTTCTCGGGACGGCACCGATGCCCGCGGACGGCGCGGCGCAGTCCGCCTCCTATGAACTCACCGTGCAGCGGGCGGACCAGCTCGCCGACCAGGTCTCGCGCGACAGCGAGCGCGTGGCGCGCCTCGCGGCCGCCCGCCAGCAGGCCGCTGCGCTGGAGGCCGAACTGGCACGGCGCGAGGGGGAACTCGTCCGCATCGAGGCCGCGGCCATGGCCGCCGACGCCCGGTGGGCCGAGCGGCTGGGCGCGGCTGGCCTGCCACACCACTCGGCGGCGGTGCTGCGGGACTGGCAGCTGCGGCTTGCTGCGGCCCTGCAGGCGCTTGACGACCAGACCGCACACCACGCCGAGGCCGAGGCGCTCGAAGGACTGGCCGAACGGCTCGTTCAACAACTGCGCGACGCGCTCGAACAGCTCGGCCTGTCGCCGGTGGACGGGACCGCGTCGCTCGGGCGCCTGCGCGCGCTGGCCGAGCAGGACCTGGTGCAGGTGGAAGCGCTGGCCGCAGCCCGCAACCACGCCGCCGGCCAGGCGCAGCAACTGCAGCGACTCGCCGAGCAGCACGCGAGCCGCGCCCGGGAGCTGGAAGCCGCGTTCGCCGACGCGCGCGCCGCATTCGCGGCAGAAGCGGATGTCCTTCGGCTGGCCGGCGACGCATCGCTCGCGGTGGCCCGCGCCCGACTTGCCGAGTTCGACCGCCTCGCCGCCGCGGCCGCCGCCCGGGACCAGGCGCGCCTGCGGGCACAGGGCCATGCCTCGGCGCTGGCCGTGCACGACGCAGCGGCCGCAAGCATCGCCGCCGCGCTCGGCGAGCCGCCCCCCGCCGACGTGGTGCTGGCCGCAGAGCTGTGGTCGGCGCGGGCCGCGCGCGCACGGACGCAGCAGGACGCGGCCGACCGGGCCGCTCAGCGCCTGGCCGGGGCCGAGGACGCAGTGACCGCCCATCGCGCCAAAGCCGCCCGCCACCGCGCCACCCTGATGCGGCTGTGCCGGGACGCCGGTGTCGACAGCGCCACCGACCTGCCGGAAGCCGAGGAACGATCGGCCCGCAAGCGCGAGGCGGAGCGTGACGCTACGGCGGCCGCCCGCGCGCTGGCCCAGGCCTCGCGGCGCAGCACGACCGAACTGGCCCGGGCGCTTGACGGCCGCGATGCGCAGGCCCTGAACGCGGAGGAACTGCGCCTGGAGCAGGCCTTGGTGGAGAGCAACGCACGCATGGCGCAGGCCCGGCGCGAGGACGAGGCGGCGAGACGCGAGCTCGATGCCATCGACGCGGCCGACACCGCCGCGGCCGCGGCGGATGCCATGGCACGCGCCGAAGCCGGCGTGCGCCAGGCCCTGCCGCTGCAGCGGCGGAGCCGGCTCGCCCACGCCCTGCTGCAGGAGGCGGTGCGCCGGTTCAAGGAGCGATCGCAGGGGCCGATGCTCTCTTCTGCCTCGCGTCACTTCGCCCGCCTCACCGGCGGCGAGTTCGACGGCCTGCAGCATGACGATACCGATGCCGCGACGGTGATCGTGGCGCGTCGACCGAGCGGCGCGACAGTCGGGATGGACGCCCTCAGCGAAGGCACCCGCGACCAGCTCTACCTCGCCCTGCGGCTCGCCGCGCTGGAGCTGCAGCGCGCCCGCGGCATCGACCTGCCGGTCATCCTGGACGACGTGCTGATGACCTCCGACGACCGGCGGGCCACGCACATCCTCCAGGCCCTCGCCGAGTTCGCAAGCGGCGGCCAGGTCATCGTGTTCACGCACCACGCCCACCTGTGCGATGTGGCCCGCCAGGCGGTCGGTCCGGACCGGCTGGCCATCGTGGAACTGCGCCGTACCTGAGGGAATTCCCCCGCCTGCCTCATCCTTGGGCAATCCAACGCAAACCCAATGCCGACGCGGCCTGTGGAGGTTCTTCACCAAGTTGTTCACATGTCTGTCCACGGGCCGTGTGGACAGTCGAAGGCCCCGCCGACACCCTGACAGCGAAATGTTCACTTGACAACGCCGTTCGCATGGCGCTCCGGATGAAGTCAGCTCGTCCTGATCTCTTGCCGCATCACCCGCTCGCACCCCCACCGGTCGCGCCGCATTCAGCGTCCTCTCCTCGGCGGCCCGAAACCAACATTGGAACCGGCCCCATGCACGAGCGAGACCGGCGGCTCCGCCGCATCGCGCACCGCCGCGCAGCATGCACTCACGGAGTTGGTGCCGTCATCGCGCGCCGCTATGCTACGCAGCCTCGTCGCACCTTCGCCGGCCCATGCCTGACTTCCGCAGCCCCGATTTCCTGCTTGCCCACATCGAGCAGACGCTCGCCTTCTACGAGGGCCGGGCGCTCGACCCGAGCGGCGGCTTCTTCCACTTCTTCAAGGACGACGGCTCGGTGTACGACCGGCGGACACGCCACCTCGTCAGCAGCTGCCGCTTCGTCTTCAACCACGCGACGGCGGCACGCCGCTTCGGCCGTTCGAGCGACCTCGCGGCCGTGCGGCACGGCCTGGCTTTCCTGCGTGATGCACACGCCCAGCCGGAGGGCGGCTACGCGTGGCAGGTCGACTGGCACGAGGGCCGATCCACGGTCCAGGACGCCACGCGGCATTGCTATGGCCAGGCCTTCGTGGTGCTGGCCCACGCCCATGCCCTGAAGGCCGGCGTCGCCGAGGCAGGCGACGGCCTGACCGAGGCCTGGGACTTGATGAACGAGCGCTTCTGGGAGCCCGGTGCCGGCCTCTATGCCGACGAGGCCACCCCCGACTGGGAGCTCAGCCCCTACCGCGGGCAGAACGCCAACATGCACGGCTGCGAGGCCTTGATGGCCGCGTTCGACGCCACCGGCGACCGGGCCTACCTCGACCGCGCCCTGCAGCTGGCCGACGCCATCACGGGCCGACAGGCCGCGCTCGCCAACGGGCTGGTGTGGGAACACTACGGCCCGGACTGGCAGGTCGACTGGGACTACAACCGGCACGACAAGACGAACATCTTCCGCCCCTGGGGATTCCAGACCGGCCACCTGACCGAATGGACCAAGCTCCTGCTGCAGCTCGAAGCCCACCTGCCCGAAGGGGAACGCCCGGCCTGGCTGCTGCAACGCGCCCGGCACTTCTTCGAGACCGCGATGCGGCACGGCTGGGACGGCACCCACGGCGGCCTCGTGTACGGCTTCGCGCCCGACGGCAGCGTGTGCGATGCCGACAAGTACTTCTGGGTGCAGGCCGAAAGCTTTGCGGCGGCCGCCCTGCTGGCGGTGCGTACCGGCGAGCCGCAATGGTGGGCGTGGTACGACCGCATCTGGGCCTACAGCTGGGCGCACATGATCGACCACACGCACGGCGCCTGGTACCGCATCCTCACGCCGGACAACCGTGCCTACAGCGACGAGAAGAGCCCCGCCGGCAAGACCGACTACCACACCATGGGCGCCTGCCACGACGTGCTGCGCGCCCTCGGCGCCTGACCGGGCGCCACTCCTCCCCTCCTGACCCAGGAATCACCGTGACCCACCCGACCGACCTCGACCGACTCGCCCTCCAAGAGCAGCGCCTTCAATTTCCCAGCTTCGACGCCGATACCGCGTGGGCGCTCGGCAGTGCGCTGCGCACGCTCGCCGAGGCCCAAGGGGCGCCCATCACCGTGGAAGTGCGGCTGGGCGGCGAGACCGTCTTCTTCCATGCGATGGCCGGGGCGCCGCCCGCCAATGCCGACTGGGCCCGTCGCAAGCGCAACACCGTGGAGCTCATGCACCGCAGCTCCTACCGCGTGGGACGCGAACTCGCACGCGACGGCCAGAGCCTCGAAGCCATGATGGGCCTGCCCACCCGCGACTACTGCAGCCATGGCGGCGCCGTGCCGTTGCGCGTGGCCGGCAGCGGCGTGGTGGGCGTCGTCACCGTGTCCGGCCTGCCGGAGCGAGAGGACCATGCGCTGGCCGTGCAGGCCATCGCCCGCCTGTGCGACGTGCCGCTGGAGGCGGTCGCCCTCGCCTGATTCCGATACGCGGCAACTGTTCCCTCGGGCAAACCCCGGGGGTTCAGCGCAAGAAAGTATCTGGACCCGCTCCACCCGTACCAGGGAAGGCAACACCGCCCGTTTATCTTCTCGGCCAGTGAGGTCGTCCCGCCTGCGGACCATTTCCAACAACGAGGAGAGAACGTCATGACGCTGCCACGCGCTATCACCCTGGGTCTGTCCCTGCTCGCCGGCTCGGCGACCTGGGCCGCCGATCTCGTCATCGCGACCGTGAACAACGGCCACATGATCGAGATGCAGAAGCACACCAAGGTCTTCGAGCAGGCCAACCCCGACATCAAGGTCAAGTGGGTGACGCTCGAGGAAGGCGTGCTGCGCCAGCGGGTAACCACCGACATCGCCACGCGCGGGGGCCAGTTCGACGTGATGACGATCGGCCTCTACGAAGCGCCGATCTGGGCGCGCAAGGGCTGGCTCAAGCCGATCGCCACGCCTGCGTCCTATGCGGTGGACGACCTGCTGCCGTCCATCCGCAACGGCCTGTCCCACGAAGGCAAGCTCTACGCCGCGCCCTTCTACGGCGAAAGCTCGATGACGATGTACCGCGCCGACCTGGTGAAGGAAAAGGGCCTGACGATGCCGCCCAACCCGACCTGGGCACAGATGTCCGACATCGTCGCCAAGCTGCACGACCCCGCCCGAGGCGTGTACGGCCTGTGCCTGCGCGGCAAGCCGGGCTGGGGCGACAACATGGCCTTGCTGACCACGATGGTCAACACCCATGGCGGCCAGTGGTTCGACATGGCGTGGAAGCCCCAGCTCGACACGAAGCCCTGGCGCGACGCCATCGGCCTGTACGTCGACCTGATGAAGAAGTACGGCCCGCCCGGTGCGTCGTCGAACAGCTTCAACGAGAACCTGGCACTCTTCAACGAAGGCCGCTGCGGGGTGTGGATCGACGCCACCATCGCCGCCTCCTTCGTCAGCGACCCGAAGCAGTCGAAGGTGGCCGACAAGGTGGCCTTCGCCCAGGCCCCGACCGCGGTCACGCCCAAGGGAGCGAACTGGCTCTGGTCGTGGAACCTCGCCATCCCGGCGTCGAGCAAGCAGGCCGAGGCCGCGCAGAAGTTCATCACCTGGGCCACGTCGACCGAGTACGTGAACCTCGTGGCCAAGGAGGCCGGCTGGCACGCCGTTCCCACCGGCACCCGCAAGTCGACCTATGAGAACCCGGAGTTCAAGAAGGTGGCCCACTTTGCGGTCGAGGAGCAGAGGGCCATGGCCACGGCCAACGCGAACGACAGCACGCTGCCCAAGTCGCCCTACACCGGCGTGCAGTACGCAGCCATTCCGGAGTTCCAGGCCATCGGCATCGCGGTCGGCCAGCAGATGAGCGCGGCACTCGCCGGCAAGGTCACCGTGGACCAGGCGCTCAAGACCGCCCAGGCCGCCGCCCTGCGCGAGATGACCAAGGGCGGCTACTACCGCAAGTGATGCCATGACCGCCACCCTCGCCCCCGACGCGCAAAGCCTGTCCTCCGCGACGCCGCGGGGTGAGGCGGGCGCCCCCTTGAAGCAGCCCGCGGCTCCGCGCCGCGTCAGCCGCTTCGTGCCCCGGATGCTGATGGCGCCGGCCGTCGTCTCGCTGCTGCTCTGGATGATCGTGCCGCTCGTGATGACGGTGTGGTTCTCGCTCATCCGCTACAACCTGATGCAGCCGGGCGAGCACGGCTTCGTCGGCCTCGAGAACTACACCTACTTCATCACTGACCCGGACTTCTGGCCGTCGGTCACGCACACGCTGCAGCTGCTCGGCTCGGTGATCGCCATCACGGTGGTGCTCGGCGTCGGGCTCGCGCTGTTGGTGAACGAGCCCTTCCCGGGCCGCGGCATCGTGCGCGTGCTGCTCATCTCGCCCTTCTTCGTCATGCCCACGGTCAATGCGCTGCTGTGGAAGCACATGATGATGAACCCGATCTACGGCGTGCTGGCGCACGTCTGGACCTTCTTCGGGCTGCAGCCCATCGACTGGATGAGCGAGCTGCCGCTCGCCTCGGTGGTGATCATGCTGTCCTGGCAGTGGCTGCCCTTCGCCTGCCTCATCTTCATCACCTCGCTGCAGTCGCTGGACCGCGAACAGATGGAAGCAGCCCGCATGGACGGCGCCAACGGCTGGCACCAGTTCCGCTACCTGGTGCTGCCGCACCTCGGCCGCGCCATTGCCGTCGTGGTGATGATCGAGATGATCTTCCTGATGAGCGTCTTCGCCGAGATCTTCACCACCACGGCGGGCGGCCCGGGCAACGAGAGCACGAACCTGGCCTTCCTCATCTACAAGCAGGCGCTGATGAACTTCGACGTGGGCGTGGCCTCCGCCGGGGCCTTGCTGGCCGTCGTGCTGGCCAACATCGCCGCGGTGTTCCTCATCCGCATGGTCGGCAAGAACCTCGATTGAGCGCAGCCATGAAGCCCATGCCTTTTCCCATCGTGCGTACCGTGGCCGCCTGGTCGGCCGCGCTGCTCCTGTTCTTCCCGCTGCTGTGGCTCGGCCTGACCGCCTTCAAGACGGAGATGCAGGCGATCGCGGTGCCGCCGGAGCTGTTCTTCACGCCCACGCTCGACACCTTCGCCGAAGTGAACGACCGAAGCGACTACGCGCTGTATGCCCGCAACTCGCTGATCACGAGCGTGGCCTCCACCGTGCTCGGCCTGTTGATCGCCGTGCCCGCGGCCTACGCCATGGCGTTCTTCCGCACGCCGCGTACCCGCGACATCCTCATGTGGATGCTGTCGACCAAGATGATGCCGGCCGTGGGTGCACTGGTTCCGGTGTACGTGATGGCCCAGACCACCGGCATGCTCGATTCGCTGTGGAGCCTGATCATCGTCTTCACGCTGTCGAACCTGCCGATCATGGTGTGGATGCTCTACAGCGCCTTCCGCGAGGTGCCGAACGACATCCTCGAGGCCGTGCGGCTCGACGGAGCGACGGTGCGGACCGAGTTCACGCACGTCGTGCTGCCGCTCACCCGCGGCGGCATCGCCTCCACCGGCCTGTTGTGCCTGGTGCTCGCGTGGAACGAGGCGTTCTGGTCGCTCAACCTCACGTCCGCCGGTGCCGGCACGCTGGCTGCGCTGATCGCCTCCTACGCCAGTCCCGAGGGCCTGTTCTGGGCCAAGTTGTCGGCAGCGTCCCTGCTGGCCATCGCCCCGATCATCGTGTTCGGCTGGTTCAGCCAGAAGCAGCTCGTGCAAGGGCTGACCTTCGGCGCCGTCAAGTAACCGCGAAAGAGCTTGCCATGTCTTACCTGAAACTCAACGGCATCGTGAAGGCCTTCGGGTCCATTCGCACCATCCAGGGCATCGACCTGTCGATCAACCAGGGCGAGTTCGTCGTCTTCGTCGGGCCCTCGGGCTGCGGCAAGTCGACGCTGCTGCGGCTGATCGCGGGTCTGGAGACCACCACCGAGGGTTCGATCGAGCTCGACGGCCGGGACATCACCGAGCTGCCCTCGGCCAAGCGGGACCTGGCCATGGTGTTCCAGTCGTACGCGCTGTACCCGCACATGAGCGTGTTCGACAACATGTCGTTCGCGCTCAAGCTGGCGCGGGTCGACAAGGCGGTGATCCGCCAGAAGGTCGAGCGCGCGGCCGCCATCCTGAACCTGACGAACTACCTGGAGCGCACGCCGAAGGAGCTGTCGGGCGGCCAGCGCCAGCGGGTCGCCATCGGCCGCGCGATCGTGCGTGCCCCCAAGGTGTTCCTGTTCGATGAACCGCTGTCGAACCTGGATGCCGCGCTGCGCGGGCAGACCCGGGTGGAGATCGCCAAGCTGCACCGCGACCTCGGTGCCACGACCATCTACGTGACGCACGACCAGGTCGAGGCCATGACGCTGGCCGACCGCGTGGTGGTGCTGCGGGACGGCCGCATCGAGCAGGTCGGCACGCCGCTGGAACTCTATGACCGGCCGGCCAACCAGTTCGTCGCCCAGTTCATCGGCACGCCGCAGATGAACGTGCTGCCGGTCGCCGCCGTGCCGGAGCTGTCGCGCGTCGCCGGCCGGGCCCTGCCGCTGGATGGCAGCGTGGGCGTGCGGCCCGAGGGCGTCTCCGTGCTGCCGGCCGGACAGGGCATCCCCGCGCAGGTGGAACTGGTGGAGTCGCTCGGCGCCGACACCCTGATCCACGCCCGCGTGGGCCGCGATTCCCTGCTCGTCGCCCGCCAGAGCGAGCGCAGCAGCTTGAAGCCGGGCGAGGCCGTGGGCCTGGCCTTCAGCGGCGAGGGCCTGCACGTCTTCGATCCCCAGGGCCGCCTGATGGTCCAGCCCACCGAACCCGCCCTTGCCTGATTCGCTGACATGATTTCCTCGCCGCTCGTCATCCTTCACCTCGGCCTCGGCGCCTTCCACCGCGCCCACCAGGCGGTCTACCTCCAGCGTCTGATCGACGGAGGCGATACCGGGTGGATCCTCAAGGGCGGCAACCTGCGCCCCGACATGGCCGAGACGCTGGCCGCATTGGAGCGCCAAGGCGGTGCCTACACGCTGGAGACGGTCACCCCTGGCGGCCTGCGCCATTGGGAACGCATCCGCGCGATCCGGCAGGTGATTCCGCACGACGCGCAGTTGTCCGGCCTGGTGGCCGAAGGGGCCGCCGAGGCGACGCGCATCATCTCGTTCACCGTCACCGAGGCGGGCTACTACCTGGACGAGCACGACCGGCTGGACACCCGGTATCCCGACCTGGCCTCCGACCTGGCAGGCACGACCCGCTGCACCATCTACGGCGCCCTGGCGGCCATCCTTGACGCGCGGCGTCTGGCTGGCGCCGGCGCGGTCACCCTGCTCAACTGCGACAACCTGCGCCACAACGGCGAGCGGTTCCGGGCCGGCTTCCTCGACTTCCTCGAACGCCGGGGCGAGCGCGCGCTCATCGACTGGGTGCAGGCGCACACGACCTGCCCGAGCAGCATGGTCGACCGCATCACGCCGCGGCCCTCCCCTGACGTGCAGCAGCGTGTCCTTGCCGCCACCGGCGAGGACGACCCGGCGGCGCTGATGGCCGAGTCCTTCATCCAGTGGGTGATCGAGGACGACTTCGCGAACGGCCGACCGGCGTGGGAGCGGGTCGGCGCCGAGATGGTGACGAGCGTGGTGCCTCACGAGGAGGCGAAGATCCGCATCTTGAACGCGAGCCACAGCTGCTTCGCGTGGGCCGGCACGCTCATCGGGCGCGAGTTCATCCATGAGGATGTGGCGCACCCCGCGATCCGCCAGATGGCGCATGACTACGTGACCCACGATGTGATCCCGTCGCTCACGCAGCGGCAGAGCCCCTATCCCGTGGACCTGGCCGCCTATCGCGACGTCGTGCTGGAACGCTTCTCCAACCCTCACCTGCGCGACACCAACGCCCGCGTGGCCATGGACGGGTTCGCCAAGATCCCGGGGTTCATTGCGCCCACGATCGCCGACGGCCTGGCGCGTGGCGCCTCCATTGACAGCACCGCGATGCTGCCCGCCCTGTTCTTCGAGTTCCTGCGCCGCTGGCACGAAGGGCGGCTGCCCTTCGACTACCAGGACCAGGGCATGGATGCGGCGCGCGCACACGCGATCTTTGCGCAGGCCGATCCGGTCGAGGCCTTCGGCCGTGACCCGGTGCTCTGGGGTCCGTTGGCGGGTGACGGGCGCCTGATCACGGCGCTGCGCAAGGCCCACGAGCGCGCCCAGGCGTTCGTTCGGGATAATGTGCCGGCCGGCGCCGCCACCTGATGCAAGCGGCCGCCAACGCACTGATCCTGCATCGGCATCCCACACGACGCCCATGAACCTCACCCGAGCCCGTGTTCCGGAACTGGAACGCGACTTCCAGCGCGGCGCCGACCTCGGCTACGAGCCGGAAGGCACCTTCGGCTCCGTGCGCTGCCTGTCGCACGGTTTCCCCAACCCGCTCGTGCGCTGGCACTACCACGACGAGTACGAGCTGCACCTGATCGTTCGCACGCGAGGCAAGGCCTTCGTGGGCGACTACATCGGCCATTTCGAACCTGGCCACCTGGTGCTGACCGGCCCGCGGTTGCCGCACAACTGGATCTCGAGCGACGTGCCCGCCGAAGGCGTCGCCGAGCGCGACGTGGTGCTGCAGTTCCATGATGAACCGCTGCGCCGAGCGGCCGAGCAATTGCGCGAACTCGCCGATGTGCTGCCGCTGCTCGAACGCGCGCGGCACGGCATCGAGTTCTTCGGCATGAGCGAGCGCACCGCCGGCCGGCTCGAGCGCATCAAGGCCTCGCGGGGCCTGCGGCGGTTCACCGAATTCCTGAGCTGCCTGGGCGAGCTGGCCGAATGCACCGACTACCGGCTGCTGTCGAGCATGCCGCTGCAGAGCTTCGATGACGAACCCTCGCAGGCACGCGTGAGCAGCATCGTCGACTACATCACCGAGAACGCCGGTTCGCCGTTGTCGATGGCCGAGGTAAGCGCGCGCGCCGGCATGAGCGAGAGCCAGTTCTCCCGCTTCTTCCGCCGCGCGACGGGCAACACCTTCACCGACTTCGTCAACCGCGTGCGGGTGACCCGCGCCTGCCAGCTGCTGATGGACACCGACCAGTACATCACCAACGTCTGCTACGACGCCGGCTTCAACAACGTGGCCAACTTCAACCGCCGCTTCCTCGAAATCAAGGGCATGACGCCGAAGGAGTTTCGCCGCCAGGCCGAGGCTCGCTTCGGCTCCGGCCGTTGACCCGACGCACCATGTCCCTCGACCCCCTCGCGACCTCCCCCGCCCTGCCGCCCATCGGCCTGCTCGGCGAAGCCCTGATCGATGTCTTCCCGGACCGCGAAGTGATCGGCGGCGCGCCCTTCAACGTCGCCCGCAACCTGGCCGCGCTGGGCGCCGCTCCACGCATGGTCACGCGCGTGGGCCGTGATCGCCGCGGCGACGCCATCGCCACCGAGTTCGAACGCTTCGGCCTGGACGCTGGAGGACTGCAACGCGATCCCCTGCACGCGACGGGCACGGTGACCGTGCACATGTCGGGCACGCACCACCGCTTCGAGATCCACGACGACCAGGCCTGGGACCACCTCGACGCACGGCAAGCGGCACAGTGTCTCGCCGAAGTCCGGCCCGCCATCGTCTACTTCGGCACGCTGGCGCAACGCTCGCCGACCTCGCGCACGGCCATTCGCGAGGCCCTGGCCGCCACCGACGCGGTTCGTTTCCTCGACCTGAACCTGCGCGACGGCCCGGACAACCGTGCCCTCGCGGAGGCCTCGCTCACCCTCGCCGACCTGGTGAAGGTGAACGACGAGGAGTTGGTGCAACTGCTGCAGTGGTTCGGCGCCCCGGGCGCACACGCTGCCGCCTGGGACGGCGCAGCATGGCACGTGGCGACGGGCGCGCTCATGGCGCGGTTCAACGTGCGCCGACTCGTCATCACACGCGGGGCCCAGGGCTGGACGTGCCTCGATGCGGCCGCGGGCGCCCTGACGGGCGCGTCGCCGCCGGTGGTGGTGCGCGACACGGTCGGTGCGGGCGATGCCTTCGCCTCGGTGCTGCTACTGGGTGAAGCCAGCGGTTGGCCGCTTGCAGTCACCCTGGAGCGCGCCGCCGGCTTCGCGGCGCAGGTGTGCACGCTGCAAGGTGCCGCCCAGGCGGGTGACCCGTTGTACGCCAGGAGCCGCGCCAGCTGGTCGTGACGCAAGTCACAGGGGGAGCGGGCGTCTTCAGATTTCGGTTGGCGAGCCGATAACAAGGCACCGCGGCGGCGCCGCACCTGATCGCAGTACGCCGATGACCTTCCTCCGTTCCCTCACCATCGGGCGCCGGCTCGCGCTCGGATTCGGCCTTGTCATCGCCCTCGCGCTGGCCGTGGCCGTCTATGGCAGCGCCCAGTTCGGCCTGCTCAGTGCGCAGACACGCGACCTGGCCGAGGACCGTATGGTCAAGCTGGAGCAGGCGAGCACCTTGCGTGACAACGTGGGAGTGACCGTGCGCAACCTGCGCGACGTGATCCTCACCATGGACGAGGAAGTCCGGCAACGCCTCTTCAAGGAAATCGAGACCGCCCGTGCCGACAACGTCCGATTGATCGGACTGCTGAACGCGACCGCCATCGCCGAGGCGGACCGCGCGGGGATGAAGGCCCTGACCGAAGCGGGCAAGGTCTACGACGCCAACATCGACAAGGTCCTCGCCTTCGCCAAGGAATCGTCGAACGAAGCGGCGCGGGACACGCTGTTCAAGGAAGTCGGCCCGGCGCAGGCTGCGTACCTCCAGACCGCCAAGGACCTGATCGACCTGCAACAGCGCCTGGCGCGCGAAGGCGCAGCCGACGTGCAGGCCAGCGCTCGCTGGACCTCGGTCATCATGATCGTGCTGGCGGCCCTGTCGGGCGTGGTCGGTGCGGTCGTCGCCTGGCAACTCGCCCGCAACCTGCTTCGCCAGCTGGGCGGCGAACCGCACTATGCCGCCCAGGTGGCGCGCCAGATCGCCGGTGGCAACCTCGGCGTCGCCGTGCTGCTGCGCGAGGGCGATGACCGCAGCCTGCTGGCCGCGATGAAGGAGATGCGCGATCGCCTGGCCGAGATCGTCGGGCAGGTGCGCGAAAGCAGCGACAGCATCGCAACCGGCTCGAGCGAGATCGCGACCGGCAACCACGACCTGTCCCAACGCACTGAACAGCAGGCGGCCAACCTGCAGCAGACGGCGGCGTCCATGGAACAACTGACCAGCACCGTGCGCAACAACGCCGACACGGCCCGGGCCGCCACCCAGATGGCGCTGTCCGCCAGCGACGTGGCCACGCAGGGCGGCAAGGCCGTCTCCGAGGTGGTCGACACCATGGGCGCGATCACCGAGGCCAGCCGGCGCATCGGCGACATCACCTCGGTGATCGACGGCATCGCCTTCCAGACCAACATCCTTGCATTGAACGCGGCGGTCGAAGCCGCCCGCGCCGGCGAACAGGGTCGCGGCTTTGCCGTGGTGGCCAGCGAGGTGCGCAGCCTCGCCCAGCGCAGCGCCCAGGCAGCCAAGGAAATCAAGACCCTCATCAGCGACAGCGTGGAGAAGGTCGAGACCGGCAGCCGCCAGGTGAAGGACGCCGGCAGCACGATGAACGACCTGGTGGCGCAGGTGCGCCGCGTGAGCGACATGATCGCCGAGATCAGCGCCGCCACGCAGGAGCAGACCGGCGGCCTCGGCCAGGTGAGCGACGCGGTCACCCAGCTCGACCATGTCACCCAGCAGAATGCCGCCCTGGTCGAGGAAGCCGCGGCCGCCGCTGAAAGCCTGCGCCAGCAGGCCGGCCGGCTGGTCGATGCCGTGGCGGCCTTCCGACTCTGAGCGTGGGGCGTCGGCCCCCGCTGGAAAACGCGGGGGCCTTCCCTGTGGACGTCCGGGCGCTGCTGGCCTACAGTGGGCTCGTCGAGACTTGCAGGGAGCGCATCCGATGGCCATCGCCCACGCCCGGTCCGGAGAATTGCTGGACATCCTCCCGTTTGCCGAGACCTTCCCGCTCGAGCAGTCCATCGCCCTGGTGCGCTCCGAGCACTGGGAAGTGCTGCGGCTCGTGCTGCCGGAAGGCAAGACCGTGCCCGAGCACAAAGTCAACAGCGTCACCTTGCTGCAGTGCCTCGAGGGCTCGGTCGACCTCACCGCGCACGGCACCACGCAGAAGATGCGACCCGGCCATCTGGTCTACCTGGCCGCCGGTGTGCCACATGCACTGAGGGCTCGCAACGACGCGTCGGTGCTGGTCACGATGCTCGTCGAGCGGGAGTAGGTCGCCTCTTCGCGGGCCTCTCCGCGGAGCGCCCGGCGCCCGGCCCATCAAGGCCCGGTGTGGGAACCGGGCGCCACGCCGGCCGCCTTGAGCGCCGCGACGCCCTTGGCCGTCAGGGCAAGGGCCCGGCTGTCGAGATCCGGCAGCAACCAACCGCGCGCCTGCAGGGCTTGGAGCAAGGCGGCCCCGAGGCTGCCGGCCAGGTGCTCGCGACGTTCACTCCAGTCGATGCAGGCGCAGGCAAAACGGCGGCGGCGGGCGCGTGCCGCCTCGACGTCGACGCCCCAGGCCGAGAAGCCCGCCTCGCCGGCGGGCGTGACGGCAAGCTCGTCGGCCTCGCGAACCAGCCAACCGCGCGCCATGAAGTGCGTGTGCAGCGTGACGCCCAGTTCGCCCGCCAGGTGGTCGTAGCAGGTGCGGGCCGCCCGCAGGCGATGCGGGGTGCTGGGTGCGAACGCCGATGACGGGCCGTGCGCGAGGACCAGCAGCGATTCGAGCAACGCGGCCACCTCGGCTCCGGCCAGGCGGAAGTAGCGGTGTCGACCTTGCGCCACCGCCTCCACCAGCTGCTGCTCGCGCAATCGGGCGAGGTGCACGCTCGCGGTCGGCGCGCCCACGCCGGCCACGGCCGCCAGCTCGGTGGCGGTTCGGGCGCGGCCATCGAGCAGGTTGCACAGAATGCGCGCGCGGGCCGGTTCGGCAATGGCACCGGCGACGCGGGCGATCCGGCTGTCCGAGGCTTCTGCATCCATGCTTCGATCGTAGACGAATCATCCGTCGCGACGGCTGCCGAGAATGCCGTCATGCACCCCACCGACGCACTCCAGGCCCCGAGCCACCCCGATCCCTATCCCTGGTACCGACAGCAAGCGAGCCGCGGTCCGGTGCAGCATGACCCGGCCCTGGACATGTGGCTCGTGTGGTCGGCCGATGCACAGCGGGAGGCCCTCACCCACCCCGGCTTGCGCGTGCGGCCGCCAGCCGAAGCCGTGCCGCGCCTGCTGCAGGGCCGGCCGCTCGGAGACTGGTTCGCGCAGCTGGTGCGCATGAACGACGGGGCGGAGCGGCATGCCGTGCCGAAGGCGGCGCTGCACCAAGCGCTGACGGCCATGCCCGACGCTCAGGTGGATCCCTGTGTCGACCATGCCGTCACGGCACTGACCGGTGCGTGCTGGTCGCGCTGGGCCGCCGAGCTTCCGGTCAGGACGGTGGCCGGCCTCCTGGGCTTCGAGAGGGCGGCGCATGCCGACGTGGTGACGTGGGTGGACGCGATGCTTGCGGCGCTGCCGCCCTCGGCCGACGAAGCGGGGCGCCATCGCGGCGATGAGGCGGCCGCCGCACTGGTGCGCGCGCTTGCCGGGGTGATGGCGCGGGCCCCCTTGCGCGCCGACTCCATCGCGGCGCGGTGTCGGGAGGCCGGCCTGAAGGATCCGGTGCTGTCGGCCAACCTGGCCGGCCTGCTGACCCAGACCTGCGAAGCGACCGCCGGCCTCCTCGGCAATGCCGTGGTCGCACTGGCCAAGGGGAGCCCGGCGGATGACCTGCCCGCGCTGGTGGACGGCGTGATGCGGCTCGACCCACCCGTGCACAACACCCGCCGCTTCGCGGTGGATCCGGTGGCGCTTGCGGGCGTTGCGGTGCCCGCCGGGGCGACCTTGCTGGTCATGCCGGGTGCCGCGGATGGCGGCGTGGCGCGAGGGCCGACGGCGGCTCTTCGACCTGGGCACGGCCTGGGTTTCGGCGCGGGCCCGCACGCGTGCCCCGGAGCCATGCTGGCGCGGCGCATTGCCGTCGCTGCGTTGACGCGGCGGATGGCAGTCGGTGCACCGGCGTGGCCCGCCTCGTGGCACTACCGCCCGCTGGTCAACGCGCGGGTTCCTGTTTTCACCGCCTGAAAGGAATTGGCATGATCGCCGTCATCTTCGAAGCCTGGCCCCGTGAGGACCAGAAGACCCGCTACCTCGACCTGGCCGCTGCACTGAGGCCGCTGCTCGAAGAAGTGGACGGGTTCGTGTCGATCGAGCGCTTCGAGAGCCTCACGACACCGGGCAAGCTGTTGTCGCTGTCGTTCTTCCGGGACGAGGCGGCAGTGGCATCGTGGCGGCAGCTGGAGGCCCACCGCGGAGCGCAGGCGCTGGGTCGGGAAAGGGTGTTCACCGACTACCGGCTGCGGGTGGCGAACGTGCTGCGCGACTACGGGCCGGTGGACAGGGCACAGGCCCCTGCCGACAGCCGGGCGCGTCACGCCACACCCGCGGCGCCGGGCCACCCGCTCAGTGATAGCAGGGCATGACCGCCGGGGTGGCGAACTCGCGGCCGACGACGGCACGGGCGTACAGGTAGTTGTCCCGGGCACGCTCGCTCAGGGCATCCATCTGGACATGCCCTTCGGCATCGCACGGAAAGCTCAGCGCGCGGCCTTCCTGGTACAGCGACTGGAAGCGGATCTCGTAGCCGACATCGATGGCATCAAGGCAATTGGACTTCATGGTGAAAGCCTCCCTCAGCAGCATTCCGTGAACTGCATCAGGACCGAGGCCCCGTGCCGGGGGCACCGGGAATGGCGGTGCCGTTGATGTGAATCTATTCCTCGGGGAACGGGACGGCTGTCGGTTCGGCTCGGTGCGGCCTGTCAGCGAATTGCCCTACGCGCCGTCAGCCTCTCGGGAGCCTCGAAGTCCAGGAGAAGGGCACGCTTCCCGCTGCAGCTCGAGCGCCTCGGCGGCCGAGCTGCGTCGATAATCCCGCATGAACGCATCTTTCGACCAGCTGCCCCTCGCAGCTTCCACGCTCGCCACACTCGGCCAGCTCGGCTATCAGACCATGACGCCGGTGCAGGCCGCCGCGCTGCCGCTGGCGCTGGCCGGCCACGACCTGATCGTGCAGGCGCGCACGGGCAGCGGCAAGACCGCCGCCTTCGCCCTGTCGCTCCTGGCCCGCCTGCAGGCGCGGCAGTTCTCCATCCAGGCGCTGGTGTTGTGCCCCACGCGCGAACTGGCCGACCAGGTGACGCTCGAGATCCGCCGGCTGGCGCGTGCCGACGAGAACGTCAAGGTGCTCACGCTGTGCGGCGGCACCCCGATCCGCAACCAGCTGTCCAGCCTGGAGCATGGCGCGCATGTGGTGGTGGGCACGCCGGGACGCATCCTCGATCACCTCGAACGAGGGAGTCTCGCGCTCGCATCGCTGCAGACCCTGGTGCTCGACGAGGCTGATCGCATGCTCGACATGGGCTTCTTCGACGACATCGCTTCGGTGGTCCGGCAGTGCCCCGCCCGGCGCCAGACCCTGCTCTTTTCAGCCACCTACCCCGAGGGCATCGCCACGCTCAGCTCGCGCTTCCTGCGCGAGCCGAAGGAAGTGAAGGTGGCGGCGGCTCACCCGGAAGGGCAGATCCGCCAGCGCTTCTACGAAGTGACCGACAGCAACCGCCTGCATGCGGTCGGCCTGTTGCTGAACCACTGCCGACCGGCCAGCACCCTCGCCTTCTGCAACACCAAGCAGCAGTGCCGGGACCTGGTGGACGTGCTCACCGCCGAAGGCCTGTCGGCGCTGGCCCTGCACGGTGACCTGGAGCAGCGCGACCGCGACCAGGTGCTCGTGCAGTTCGCCAACCGGAGCTGCTCGGTGCTGGTGGCCACCGACGTGGCCGCCCGCGGGCTCGACATCGCCGGCCTGGAGGCGGTGATCAACGTCGACATCGCGCCGGACCCCGAGACCCACGTGCACCGGATCGGACGCACGGGCCGGGCCGACGCCGACGGTTGGGCCTTCAGCCTGGCCAGCATGGACGAGATGGGCCGGGTCGGCCGCATCGAGCAGTTGCAGGGGATGACCAGCGACTGGCACTCGCTGGACTCGCTCACGGCCACCGCCGGCGGCCCCCTGCAGCCGGCCATGGTGACCCTGCAGATCCTCGGCGGCCGCAAGGAGAAGATCCGCGCCGGCGACGTGCTGGGTGCGCTGACCAAGGACGCCGGTTTCGCGGCCACGCAGATCGGCAAGATCAATGTGAACGACTTCTCGACCTATGTAGCCGTCGACCGGGCCATCGCCCGTGAAGCCCTGCGCCGTTTGAACGCCGGCAAGGTCAAGGGACGAAGCGTCAAGGTTCGGTTCCTGCAGGACGACTGACTTTACGTTGCAGCAACATTCCCAGGTCAACAGCCGGGGGTCGAACGCCGTTGTGCGTCACGAGGGCCCCGTCGGGGCGCCGTGGAGACGATCGATGTTCAACCAGCTTCCTGCCATCCCGCGTGTCGTCACCGTGGGCGCTGTCCTGGCGGCCGCCTTCCTCACGGGATGCGTCGTCCATCCCATTCCGCATCATCACCGCGCGCCGGGCGTCGTGATCGTCGACCCGGGTTACCCGGGCGGACCCGGCTACGGCCATGGCCATCGCCACCGCCATCACGACCATCGCGGCCGGCATGATCGCCACGATCGGCGCCACGACGACCACCGAGGCCATCACGGGCGCTGACGGCGCCGCGTTGCGCGCTATTGCACCGTGGGCTGCGTCCGCGGATGGACGTGGAGCTCGTCGGATGTCACGCACTCGAAGCGTTGGCTGGCCTCGATGAAGTCCCAGCGCTCCACCACGATGCAACGCCGGCCGTTGAGCAACCCGGCCGGCTTGATGAAGTTGACCGAGTTGTCGGCGCCTTTGCGAATGCGCGAAGACACGGCAGTGCCCGCCTGAACGGCCCACAGCGTATTGGGCATGTCGTCGTAGCGGCGGTGTACCGCCACGATGAAAGGCAGGTGGATGTGGCCCCCGAGCACGAGGTCCACCCCGGCGTCGCACCAGGCGCGGGCGGCGGCCTCGTGGCCCCTGAGCAGGTTCTCGCGGTCTTCGGGCTTGGTGACCGCCAAGGGCTGGTGGGTGACCACCACGCGCACTTGTGACGTACCCGCATGCTCGATGCGCCGGGCGACGCGTTCGATCTGGGCACGCGACACCACGCCGTTCTTGTGCCGCCAGCGGCTGGTGGTGTTGACGGTGAGCACCAGCAGGTCCTCGGCTTCGAAGGTGGCCTCGAGCGCGTCGCCGAACACCCGCTGGTAGTTGCCGTAGGGCCGAAACAGGCGCGCCGGCAGGTTGAACAGCGGAATGTCGTGGTTGCCCGGAATGACGAGCGTCTTGGGCACGCGAAGCGACTGCATGAAGCTGCGCGCCGCGACGAACTGCGCCGGGCGCGCGCGCTGCGTGATGTCGCCCGACAGCACCACCACGTCGGGCGCCTGCGTC
The DNA here is from genome assembly GCF_964253025.1 of Rhizobacter sp. LjRoot28. Lineage (NCBI taxonomy): Bacteria > Pseudomonadati > Pseudomonadota > Betaproteobacteria > Burkholderiales > Sphaerotilaceae > Rhizobacter > Rhizobacter sp. LjRoot28. Next base: position 822,340 of record NZ_CAXUQC020000001.1, on the reverse strand, counting down.
CGCGCCAGGCGAACGAGGGCCTTCACCACGACAGGCCGCTCGGTGCCGAAGTGGGTGTCGGACACCTGGAGCAGCACGGTCATGTCGTGGCCTCCTGGCGCTCCCCGTCGGCAACCGGTTCATCGGGGCGCAGCAGCATCAACGGTTCGGAGGCGACGCCGAATTCCAGCGGGCCGGTCATCCACGCGATCTCGCCATCGGTCGCCACCTTGATGCGGCGTCCGCCGAGCAGGCCGACGGGCGTGACGGTGATGCGGCGGAACGCAAAACTCTCGACGTTGTCGGCCTCGCCCAGGCGGCCGACGGCCCCGCGCAACATCAGCCAGAGCATCGCGACCGTGCCCACCGGCTTGATGGCCACGGCCGCCAGCAGGCCGCGCTCGGTCGCCCGCGACTCGGCAAAGCCGGTTTGCTCGAGCTGCAGGCGGTTGTTGCCCACGAAGAGCGTCGGCGTGCGCAGGTCATGCACGCCATTGCCCCGTTCGATGCGCAGCCGGAGCAGCCGATGGTGGCGCATCAAGGTGGCGAGGCTCGAGGCGACGGCGACGAGCCGGCTGCGGCCGTACTGCTGCTTGAAGGCTTCGCGGTCTTCGAGCAGCTGTGGGTAGAGCCCGAGGCTTGCGTTGACGAGAAACACCCGCTCGTTGATGCGTCCGACCTGGACAGGGTAGGCGCGAGCGCGGGTCAGCAGTTCCGCTGCCGCCTGCGTGTCCGATGGAATGCCGTGGGTGCGGCTGAAGTAGTTGAAGGTGCCCTGTGGCAGCACCCCGAACGGCCGCCCGCTGCCGAGCGCGGCCTGCGCCACCGTGTTGATGGTGCCGTCACCGCCGGCAGCCACCACCACGCCCTCGGCTGCGCGGGCTTCGCGCACCACCCGGGCCGCAGTGGCGGCCAGTTGCCCTGGCTGGGTGACCACTTCGACCGTGTGGCGGCGGCCGGCTCGGGCCATGACGTCGCGCACCACGGACTGCACGTCGTTCTTGTCCTGGTGGCCCGACGCTCCGTTCATCACGATGAAGAACGGGGCGGCCGGCGACACGGTCTGGGGACCGGTCGGCCAGGGAATGGCAGTCGTGCGCGGGGTGGCAAGCATGGCCGCCATCAGACCAGGGAAGCGGCCGCTCCGCCAGTGGCGAGCCTGCTCCCCTGCTGTAAGAACCAGCCTACGGCGACGGTTCGCGTGCCCGGCCGGGCAGGGGGGAACGGCCCCGTGGCGGGCATGGCCCTGCCGGCCGGGAGGCGCTCAGGCCGTGAAGCTGACGTAGGTGGAACGGATGCGGTAGTACGCCGCCAGGGCACGCGCCTGGTGACGGGGGTCCTGGGACATGCGGGTGTCGTAGAGGTAGCCGAGCATCAGGCCGAAGATCTCGAACACCAGCTGACCGGGGTCGGTGTCACCGCGCAGCTGACCGAGCTTCACGGCGTGGGCCACGAGACCTTCCAGGCGCTTGCGCCAGTTGCTCATGCCGCTTTGCAGGCGCCGACCGAGTTCGCTCACGTCCTCGCCCGACTGCGATTCGTAGTGGGCGCCGAGCAGCGCCTTCATGCTGCCGCCGTGAGCGATCCACAGCCGGACGACGGCGTCGACCTGCGGCAGACCGGGCTTCTCGGACAGGGTGGGAATGAGCACCATGTCGCGGAACTGGCGCTCGCACTCGTCGACCACCAGCAACTGCAGGGCTTCGAGCGAGCCGACGCGCACGAACACGCCGCTCTTGCTGATGCCGAGCTGCTTGGCGATGTCACCCAGGGCCAGGTTCTGCAACCCATGGCGGGCCGTCAGGTCCATCGCCGAATTGACGATGGCCGCGAGCGTCTGTTCGCTCTTTTCGCGCTTCCGGCCGGTGCCGGTTGCCGTCTTCTGTTTTTCCACGATCTGCGTCTCGGATCTCATGGACCCTTCCCCCAGCGTCATTTGCCCGCAATCAAACCACGGATTTTCCGCGGTTTTGCTACGGAAAATGCTTACAAAGGGGCAACTGTAGCCGACGCCGCGCGCGACCGAGCGGGCCGCAAGACAGAACGCAGCTCAGGCCGACCAGCAGTCCACGAGCGCGCGGTTCACCGCTTCGGGCTGCTCGATCGTGGAGAGGTGGCCGCAGTCAGGGACGCTGACAAGCCGCGCACCCGGGATGGCCGCGGCCATTTCCTCTGACAGTGCGGGCGGAATGAGCTGGTCGTGCTCACCCGTCAGCACCAGGGTGGGACAGGCAATGCTCGGCAGCAGCGGCCGGGAATCGATGCGCGACAGGATGGCCTGCTGCTGGCGGATGAAGGCGGGGGCGCCCGTCTCTCGGCCCATGGCCCGCACCACCGCCTTCAGGGCCGCATCCTCGGCGCGGGCCGGTGCCACGAGCTTCGGGTAGGTGGTTTCGATCACGCTGTCGAACTTCCCGCTCTCGGCATCGGCCATCTGTTGCCGACGGCGCTCGGTCGCCTCGGGCGTGTCGGGCCGCGCCGACGTGTTGAGGAGGGCCAGCCGTTTCACCCGGTCGGGCGCCTGCCGCAGGATCTCGAAGGCGACGTACCCGCCCATCGAAATGCCCGCCAGGCCGAAGACCGGAGGTGCCGCCGCAAGAATGCCGCGCGCGATGGCCGCCATGCTGTCCTGGCCACGGTGGTCGGCCACCATCACTGGCCCGAACGTCCAGAGCGCCGACAGCTGGGCCTCGTACACGCGGGGCGTACAGAAGAGACCCGGCACGAAGACGGTGGGCAACGCGGAGGTTTCGGAGGTCATGCGGCATCTTTCCGCCCGGTCGGGCGTGCTGTCAAGCAAGGATCGGCTCGGCCGGGGTCGGCTTGCCCGGCCGGAATTACAGGTTCGTCGTCACGCTCAACTGGTTGTCCACGCCGGTCACGCCCTTCACCTGCGATGCGATCTGGGTGGCTCGCTCGCGGGCGGAATCACTCGGCGCGGAGCCGCGCAGGGCGACCTTGCCGCCGTCAGTGTCGACGTCGATGCGCGTCGCGCTCAGCGACGCGTCGCGCGCCAGTTCAGCGTTCACCGCGGTCGTGATGGCGGCATCGCTGACCTTGGCGCTGGCGCGGTCACCGAGCTGCTCGAGATCGCGAGACGCCTGCTCGCCGCCGGCCTGGGCGTCCCGACCGACCTGGCGCGCCCGGTCGCGCGCTTCGGCGATCTCCTGGCGGGCCTCGGCGCGCACTTCGTCGATCTTGCGTTCGGCGCGGGCAGCCACACTGTCCTCGGGCTCGACCTTGGGCTGAGGCACGTCGCGCGGCTCGCAGCCCGCCAGCACCACCGCGGCCCACAGCACACCGGCGGTCGACAGCTTGTACTTGTCCATGGGGCACTCCTGGGCGGTTCAGAGGCCAGAACGATAGGACGCGCGCCACGCGGCGACCATCGGCACCCCGCTCGACCGGACGTCGGACGATGCCCACAGCTGCGATGATGTCGGGCATGACTTCCTGGCTCCTGCACGACGACGACGCGCTGCTGATCGCCGCCAAGCCCGCCGGGCTGCTGTCCGTGCCCGGCCGGGGTGAGGACAAGCAGGACTGCCTGGCTGCCTGGGTTCAGGCCGAGTTTCCGGACGCCCAGATCGTGCACCGGCTCGACATGGCGACCTCGGGCCTCATGGTCTTCGCGCGCGGCAAGACGGCGCAACGCCAGCTCGGGGACGCCTTCGCCGGCCGCACGGTGAGCAAGCGCTACATCGCCGTCGTGGCCGGGCGGCCGGCGGCCGACGCGGGCGAGATCGACTTGCCACTCGCAGCGGACTGGCCACGGCGGCCGCGCCAACGGGTGGACGTGACGGCCGGGAAGCCCTCCCTCACCCGCTATCGACTGTTGTTCCACGATGAGGCGGGCAACACGTCGCGCCTCGAACTCGAGCCCGTCACGGGTCGCTCGCACCAGCTCCGGGTTCACCTGATGGCGATCGGCCACCCGATCGTCGGCGATGCCCTCTACGCACCGGAGGCCGTGCAGGCCCTGGCGCCCCGCTTGCTGCTGCACGCGCAGCGGCTCACCCTGCCCCACCCTTCCGACGGCCACCTGGTCAGCTTCGAACATGCCGCCCCCTTCTGAGCACCCTGCCGCCGAACCGTCCCTGTTCAAGGTTCGCGCCTTCATGCGCTTCTGGTACGCACGGGTGGCCGGCACGATGGGCAACCAGATGCTGATGGTGGCGGTGGGCTGGCAGATGTACGACCTGACCGGCAGCGCCTGGGATCTGGGCTTGGTCGGGCTCTTCCAGTTCCTGCCGTCGCTGCTGCTCACGCTGGTGGCCGGGCATGTGGCGGACCAGCACGATCGCAGCCGCGTGCTCGCCCTGTGCATGGCCGGGCAGGTGCTGATTGGCGGTGCCCTCGCCGCCAGCACGGCGCGCGGCGTGGTGTCGCGCGACCTGCTGCTTGTCCTGTCGGTGGCGCTCGGCTGCGCCAAGGCCTTCCAGATGCCGGCGCAGCAGGCCCTGGTGCCGCTGCTCGTGCCACCGCCCATGCTTGCGAGGGCGCTGGCCTTCAGCTCGGCCGGCATGCAGACGGCCATCATCGGCGGGCCCGCGCTCGGCGGCTTCATCTACGTGGCCGGACCCACGACCGTCTACGCCACCTGCGCGGTGCTGTTCGCCCTCGCCGCCTTCCTGTTCACCCGCATCGGCCATCCCCATGTGCCTCGGGCCCGCGAGCCCATCAGCCTGGCGAGCCTGCTGGCCGGTGTTCACTTCATCCGCGAGCGTCCGGTGATGCTGGGGGCCATCTCGCTGGACCTGTTCGCCGTGCTCCTCGGCGGGGCCACGGCCCTGCTCCCGATCTTCGCCAAGGACATCCTGCACACCGGCCCCTGGGGCCTCGGCCTGCTCAGGGCCGCACCCGCCGTCGGTGCCCTCCTCATGTCGGCCGCGCTGACGCGCTGGCCGGTGTCCCGTCGGGTCGGCCACGTGATGTTCGCATCGGTCGCGGTGTTCGGGCTGTCCATGGTGGTGTTCGCGCTGTCGCGCAGTTTCGTGCTGTCGTTCCTGGCCTTGTGGGTGAGCGGCGCGGCCGACATGATCAGCGTGGTCATCCGCCAGTCGCTGGTGCAGCTCGAAACCCCGGACGGCATGAGGGGGCGCGTGAGCGCGGTGAACTCGGTGTTCATCGGCGCCTCGAACCAGCTGGGGGAGTTCGAATCCGGCGCCACCGCGGCGCTGCTCGGGCCCGTCGGCTCGGTGCTGGCGGGTGGGCTCGGTACGCTGCTGGTGGTGGCACTCTGGATGCGGTTTTTCCCTGCGCTGGCACGTCGACAGAACTTGTCGGGGCCCGAATGACTCACAATCACCTTGAGCGCGATCAAGGCGGCCCCATCTGCGGATGCAGGGCGCCCGCCGCCCGAACCTGAAAGAACCGAGGAAATTCGAATGAAACGTCTGTTGTCCAGCGTCTGCCTGGTGCTCCTGAGCCTGACCGTGATGGTGCCCGACGCCGATGCCCGCCGCTTCGGCGGTGGCGGCACTTCGGGCATGAAGCGCACGACCCCTCCGCCCGCACCGGTGGCGCCCCCGGCCAAACAGGCCACGCCCGCGCCGACCAACGCCGCTGCGCCCACGGCCGGCGCTGCCGCTGCCGCAGCCCCGAAGCGCTCCTGGATGGGCCCGATCGCCGGCATTGCCGCCGGCCTCGGCATTGCGGCCCTGATGAGCCATCTGGGCATGGGCGCCGCCATGGGCAACATCCTCACCATGCTGCTGATGGCGGCGGCCGCGTTCTTCGTGATCCGCTTCCTGATGCGCCGCTTCGGCCCCCGTCCCGCCCAGAACGGTCTGCAGTTCGCCGGCGCCGGGAACAGCGCCGGCCACGGCCTGCACGCCGGCCAACCGGCCTCGCCGAATGCGGGCTGGCAGTCCGCGGGAACCACCGGCTCGAGCGCAGGCGCTGCATCGCCGGTGGGCGCATTCGCACCCGCGGCACCCGCGGCAGCCACAGCAAGCCTCCCGGCCGACTTCGATGCCGCCGGCTTCGAACGTGCCGCGAAGCTCATCTTCATCCGCATGCAGGCGGCCAACGACGTCGGCGACCTGAACGACCTGCGCGCCTTCACGACGCCGGAGATGTTCGCCTCGGTCAAGCTCGACCTGCAGGACCGCAAAGGCGCGCCGCAGCAGACCGACGTGGTGCAGCTCGACGCCCAGGTGGTGGACCACGCCGAGGAAAACGGCCAGTACGTCGTGAGCGTGCGCTTCCATGGCCTGATCCGCGAGGAGAAGGACACCGCGGCCTCTTCCTTCGACGAGGTGTGGCACCTGGTGAAGCCCGTCGACGGCAGCCGTGAGTGGGCCATCGCCGGCATCGCGCAATCGGCCTGAGGCCCGGGCGGTGAGTCGGGGCGCGGCGCTGTACATCGTCACCGGCAGTTCGCGGGGCCTCGGCGCCGCGATTGCCGAACAACTCCTGCAGCCGGGGCACCGGCTGCTGTGCATGGCGCGCCGGGCGAACGACGGGCTCGCCGAGTTGGCGAGCCGCCGCGGCGCCAGCCTGGAACAATGGCAAGTCGACCTGGCCGCACCGGCGACGGTGGCGGCTCGGCTCGATGACTGGCTCTGCGCGCTGGACGGCACGAGCATCGCCTCCGCCGCCCTCATCAACAACGCCGGTGTGCTCTCGCGCATGGGCCCGATCGACGCCACCACCTCGGACGACCTGGCCAACGCCTTGCGCGTCGGGCTCGAGGCACCGATGCTGCTGACCGCATCCTTCCTGCGGCAAACGCGTGGGTGGGCGGCGCCACGCAAGGTGCTCAACATTTCATCCGGGCTTGGCCGGCGCGCCATGGCAGGCAGCGCCAGCTATTGCGCTGCCAAGGCGGGCCTGGACCACTTCTCCCGCTGCACGGCCTTGGACGAGGCCGCACGCCCCAACGGCGCCCGCATCGTGTCGCTCGCGCCCGGCGTGATCGACACCGACATGCAGAGCGAACTGCGCGCGGGCGACCCGGCCGACTTTCCCGACCGCGCCAACTTCGTGAACCTCAAGACGGCGGGGCAGCTCGTCACGCCGGCCGAGACGGCCGCCCGCGTGCTGGGGTGGCTGGCTCGCGCGAACTTCGGCGAGACGGTCATCGGGGACGTGCGCGAGGCCTGACCCCGGCACGGCGCAGGCCGAAGGGCGGTTCACCGCGGGACGCGGCAGTGCCACGCGTGGCGGCAAACAACCGATTCGGCAACAAGGCCGGCGCGCGTCCCGGGGACGCGCCGCCTCCCCAAAGCCGCGCGCAAGCGCGCCCGCTCAGTCGCGTGGCTGAGGGATCTGCCGCTCCGGCACTTCGCGCACCTCGACGTCGATCACGTCGAGGGCGGCCGGGCTGCGCGGCCGGCCGCTGGCCGGCGCCGAACGCGCGCGCGCCTGCATCCGGGCCGCCATGGCCGACCACTGGGCCGGCCCGCCGAAACGGACCACGGGCTTGCGGCCGGTGATCAGGCTCCAGAGGAACACCCCCACGGCCGTCACCACGGCCAGCACGACGACCAGGGCGGCCATCACCAGTCCGGCCGAGATCAGCACCAGGCGGACCAGGGTGGACATCACATCGCGGAAAAACTGGATCAAGAGCATCCTCGCAGGCGGCCCGACGTCAGGCCAGCAAATCAGTTGGGGGCGGTCGCGGCGGGCACAAGGGCCTCCGCGGACGGCCCCTGGAACCCGGCCGATCGGAAGGTCAGCACCAAGGTGTCGCGATGACCATCCGGGGCCGTCGGCAGGATGGGGGTGCTTTCGTGGATGACCTTGGCATCGTCGAGCATCAGCAGCGTCCAGGGTTCGGTCAGGGTGAAGCGGATGCCGTGCGGCCCGTTGGCCTCGAAGACCCGGGTCTCGCCGCCCTTCACGCCGCGGCGATCGACCAGGATGACGGCAACGAAATCGACGCCGTCCCGGTGCGCGCCTTCGGGCGTCGGGCGACCGATGCCATCGGTGGTGTCAATGCGGAACTGGTGGGCCTCGACGAACCACGGCCGCGCACCGCGCAAGGCCGAGCAGGTGGCCGACAGCTGCACCAGCAGCCGGGCCCAGACCGGCTGGGCAAGCACGGCCTCGGTCATGGGTTCGAAGAGGCGTTCGATGCCGCCGTGCAAGGCGTTGTACTCGACCGGCTGCCAGTGGGCCCGGTGCGGGACCCGCTCGACCTGCTGGTCGTCGACGATGAAACAGGCGTGGCGCCGCCGCCGGTAGCGTCCGCCGTCACGCAGGTAGGCGTCGGCGGGAAGATCGTCCCACGTCGGCTGCAGGGCCGTCAGGGTCGGCAGCTCGGTGTCGAGCAAGGCGCACAGCCCGGCGGGGCTGACAACGGCGTGGCCGGTGGCGGCCAGCGCCCGCCCGAGTTGCAAGGGCGCCGCATAGGGCGGCGCGAGCGACGAGGCCAGGGTGGGCGGCGGCACGAGAGCGTTCATGCCGCGATGATGCCAGGAGTGTCATCGCGTTCTGGTAGCCTTCCCCCGTCCGGACCGGAAGAATCATGTACCACGGCGAACGTTTCAACAGCATCACTCACCTTGCCGGCCTCGTGCTGGCTGCCGCCGGGTCAGCGGTCCTCATCACCCGGGCCGCCGTCGCGGGAGACGCCTGGCAAGTGGTCAGCTTCAGCGTCTTCGCGGCCACCATGGTGCTCCTGTACGGTGCTTCGGCGGCGTACCACAGCGTGCGTGGTGCAGCCAAGCGGGTGCTCGTGAAGTGCGACCACTGCGCCATCTACCTGCTGATCGCCGGCACCTACACCCCCTTCACGCTCGTCACCCTGCGCGGTCCGTGGGGCTGGTCGCTCTTCGGCACGGTGTGGGGCCTCGCGATCATCGGCATCGTGAAAGAGCTGGCCGTGGGCCGCGAGCGGGTGCCGTCCGTGCCGCTGTACGTCGCGATGGGCTGGCTGGGTGTCATTGCCGCCGTACCGCTGTTCAACCAGCTGCCCGCCGAGGGACTCTTCTGGCTGGTCGCGGGCGGCCTGATGTACACCGTCGGCATCATCTTCTATGCCAACGACGAGCGCTGGCGCCACGCGCACGGCGTATGGCACCTCTTCGTGCTGGCCGGCACGGCCTGCCACTACTACACGGTGCTGAAGTTTGTTGCCTGATCATCGACCCGCTGAACAAGACGCGCTCGACCCCGCGGCGGCGTCAGCCGCGCCGGTCCAGGCGCGCAACCCGCTGCATGGCGTGACGCTCGAGCGCATCCTCAACGAACTGGTGGAGTTCGGCGGTTGGGACGGCCTCGCCGGCCAGGTGAACATCCGCTGCTTCACCCACGACCCGAGCGTCGCCTCGAGCCTCAAGTTCCTGCGTCGCACGCCATGGGCCCGCGCCAAGGTCGAGAGCCTCTACCTGTTCATGCTGCGCGAGAAAGCCCGCCGGGCGAAGGCCGGGGGCGGGCGCTGACGGGTCGTCGACCAATCCTTTCGCAAGGCAAAACCTGTAGGGATCGCCTGACACATTTCGGCCATACCGGCCGACGCGCCACGTCGGCGACGTCCGCTGCCGATTCAGCTGCGGGTTAACCATGATTCCTTCACCGGTCGCAGCCAGCGACCTCGTCCTCGGGCCCGATGGCCCGTGACCCAGTGAAAGGAAACGAACCGATGTCCAGCAAGACCCAACGCACCTTCCTCGCCACCGCACTGGCCGCCAGCGCTGCGGCCCTCGCCTTGCCTGCCCAGGCCCAGTTCATCAACCCGCAGGCTTCCGGCCCGTACATCGGCGTCGGCGCCGGTGCCGCCCGCCTGAAGGGCGACGACCTCCCCAGCGCGCCGACCGACCGCTCGGACACGGGCGCCAAGCTCTTCGCCGGCTACAACTTCAACCAGTACCTCGGTGCCGAAGTCGGCGTGATCAACACCGGCAAATTCGAGAGCTCGGCCGGCTCGCTGCGCGGCCAGGGGACGTACCTCGACGCCGTGGGCCGGGTGCCCTTGACGGGCGCCCTGTCGGCGACGGGCCGCCTCGGTGTGTTCCAGGGCAAGCTGAAGGATGGCCGCTCGGGCACGGAAGTCAGTGACGACGGCACCAACCTCAAGGGCGGCCTGGGCCTGCAGTACGACATCACGCGCAACCACGCGGTCGGCGCCGAATGGGAGCGCTATCGCTTCGACGGCAGCAACGGCAACGTCAACACCGACCTCTACACGGTGGGCTACAAGTACACCTTCTGAGGCCGCCCCGACGGCAACGGACACCGCCCGCTCGCCGGGCGGTTTTCGCTTGTAGGCGCGCCAGACTTCCGGGCGCGCGAGGCGGGGGCCTCAGTCCAGGGGCGCCGGCATGGTCGGCGCATGCACCCGCACGCGCAGGCCGGTGACGGCAACTTCCTGGCCCGCCCTGACCTTGCAGGTCTTGCGCAGCTCCGTATGACCGTCAACCTCGACGACGCCTTCGGCCACCATGGCCTTCGCGGCGCCACCACTGCCCGCAACGCCCGTGGCCTTGAGCAAGGCATCGAGCGGGATGAATTCGCCACGAAGCTCGAAGTCGATGATGTCCATGGGGAATGCCTTTGTGATGCGATGACCGGCTGCGCCTCGACAGGCGAGGCGCAGCCCACGCTGCGATTGTCGCCCTTCGCGGCCGGCGCGGAATCATCGGCGCACCGGTCGAATGCCAACTACTGCTGCGCCGGCTCGTCGCGTTGCCTGGGCGTCCGGCAACGCTCAGGCACAGAGCGCGGCGGCGTGATGGGCGACATGGTCGCCGACGACGGTCTGGATGAAGTAGTAGCCATGGTCGCTGTTCGCATGCCGGCGCACCGTGAGCGCCTGGCCGGCCTTGCGGCAGGCGGCCTCGAAGCGGTCCAGGTGCAGTTGCTCGGCCAGGAATTTGTCGGCCAGCCCCTGGTCGAGCAGCACCGGCGGCAAGGTGCCACCCCAGGTGACAAGCTCGGTGGCATCGTGGGCTGCCCAGGCATTGCGGTCCGGGCCGAGGTAGGCCAGGAAGGCCTTCTGGCCCCAGGGCGCCTGCATCGGCGCCGCGATCGGCGCGATGGCCGAGACGCTGCGATAAAGGTCCGGATGCCGCAGGGCCAGGGTCAGGGCCCCGTGCCCTCCCATCGAATGGCCGAAGACCCCGATGTGCCCCGGCCGGCAGGGGAAATGGCGGGCCAGCACCTCGGGCAGCTCCGCCGTGATCCAGCTGTCCATGCGCCAATGACGGTCCCAGGGGGCGGCCGTGGCATCGAGGTAGAAGCCGGCGCCCTCGCCGAAGTCCCACACCGCCGTGGCCCCCGGAACGCCGGTGTCGCGCGGGCTGGTGTCGGGCGTGACCAGCATCAGGCCGTGTCGCGCGGCATGCTGCTGTGCGCCGGCCTTCATGGCGAAGGTCTCCTCGGTGCAGGTGAGCCCCGCGAGGAACAGCAGCACCGGCACCGGACCGTGCGCGGCTTGCGGCGGCAGGTAGACGCCGAACTTCATCGGCAGCCCGATGCTGTCGGCCTGGTGCCGGTAGAAGCCTTGCACCCCGCCGAAGCAGGCGTGCTCGGAGAGCGTCTCGATGGACGTGCCGACGCCCGCCATGTCAGTACAGCACCACGGAGCGGATGGACTCGCCACGGTGCATGAGGTCGAAGCCCTCGTTGATGCGATCGAGCGGCATGGTGTGGGTGATCAGGTCGTCGATGTTGATGCGGCCTTCCATGTACCAGTCGACGATCTTCGGCACGTCGGTCCGGCCTCGGGCGCCGCCGAAGGCCGACCCTTTCCATTCGCGGCCGGTGACGAGCTGAAACGGCCGGGTGGCGATCTCCTCGCCGGCTGCCGCCACGCCGATGATGATGCTCTGGCCCCAACCCTTGTGGCAGCACTCGAGCGCCTGGCGCATGGTGGTGGTGTTGCCGATGCATTCGAAGCTGTAGTCGGCGCCGCCGTCGGTGAGCTGCACGATCGCGTCGACCACGTTGTCCACGTCGCGCGGATTGATGAAGTGCGTCATGCCGAAGCGGCGTGCCATCGCTTCACGGGCCGGATTGAGGTCGACGCCGATGATCTTGCCGGCACCCACCATCCTCGCGCCCTGGATGACGTTCAATCCGATCCCGCCCAGCCCGAACACCACGACGTTGGCCCCGGCCTCCACCTTGGCCGTGAACAGCACGGCACCGATGCCGGTCGTGACGCCGCACCCGATGTAGCAGACCTTGTCGAAGGGCGCGTCACCGCGGATCTTTGCCAATGCGATCTCGGGCGCCACGATGTGGTTGCTGAAGGTCGACGTGCCCATGTAGTGCAGGATGGGCTGGCCATCGATGGAGAAGCGGCTGGTGCCGTCCGGCATCAGCCCGCGGCCCTGGGTGCTGCGGATCTGCTGGCAGAGGTTGGTCTTGCGCGACAGGCAGAACTTGCACTGCCGGCATTCCGGCGTGTAGAGGGGAATGACGTGGTCGCCCGGGCGCAGGGAGGTGACACCCGCACCGACGTCCCGGACGATGCCCGCCCCTTCATGGCCAAGGATGGCAGGGAACAGCCCTTCCGGGTCTGCGCCCGACAGCGTGTAGGCGTCGGTATGGCAAATACCGGTCGCCATGATTTCAACCAACACCTCGCCGGCCCGCGGCCCTTCCAGGTCGACGGTTTCGATGGTCAGGGGCTGACCGGCTTTCCAGGCCACGGCGGCGCGGGTCTTCATGGGCTTTCTCCAGGAGCGGGGGGCCGCACGCGGCGGCCGGGGAGGCATTGTGTCAGCCGTCTCGATCGCTTGCAGGGCCACGGTCCAAACCCGCGTCACATCCACTCGCACATGGGTAATCGGGTGCAAGGCGAAGCGTGGTGTATAGTCGGCGTACAGGAATGCGCAAGGCTATTACTTGTGAGTGATCTTTTTTGATGCCGCCCTGGTTCCAGGCCGGTTCGCTAGAAATCCCCCCCGAATAAAGATTCTTGAGTGTGACTGGCACGCGTGGCATGTGCTTCGCGTGACTTTTGTGATCGATAGATAGGAACTCGTCCCATGACGACCCAAACCCAAACCGGTACCGTGAAGTGGTTCAATGAGAGCAAGGGCTTCGGCTTCATCGCTCAGGACGCTGGCGGCGCCGACCTGTTCGCGCACTTCCGCGACATCAGCGGCAGCGGCTTCAAGACCCTGCTGGAAAACCAGCGCGTCGAATTCGAAGTGAAGCAAGGCCAGAAGGGCCTGCAAGCTGCGAACATTCGCGTGCTCTGATTCGCCACTGCCGCCCGCGGGCGGCTCGTGCGCATCATGAAAAGCGCGGCCCTCGGGCCGCGTTTTTTTTCGCCTGCCGCCTGTCGGCGACGTTGCCTGATCAGGAGCGCGTGCCCTTCTCGTTGGCGTCGTGAATGATGCGGATGAGGTGAGACTCCGTGCTGAATCCGCCGTTGGACGCGAAGGTCAGCCGGCCCAGTCCCTTGTAGAGGTACTCCTGGCGGTAGGTGTCGGAACCGATCGACCAGAGGAACCCCTTGCCGGTGATGTACGAGTGCTCATCGGTGGGCGTGCCGATCAGCTTCTTCACCTCCTTCATGCTCATGCCCATCCTGAGCTGGTTGAACTTGCTGTCAGGCGCCGGCGTGCCGCGGACTTCGCCGGCCTTGCCGTCGTGTTGCACCCGCTCCCCTTGCTGCGGCTTGGCGGCAGAGGCGTTGGCCGCCTCGGCCTTGGGAGCACGGGTGCCACAAGCGCTTGTCAGCGCGAGTGCACAGGCGAGAGGAGCAAGCAGGAGCGAACGGACGGTGAGATTCATGGTGGCCTTCCCTTGGGCGATGGAGTTGTCCGCCGCACTAGACGCGAGAAGGCATGGCCTCGCAAGATTTCTTACGACGCGACACCTTGTCGAGCGACTTAGGGATACCGTTCGTCGCCTGAAGGACGCACCGGTCGGGCGTGAACGCCCCTGTCTCAGAGGGCCGCGCGCTGCTGCGCCGGCGGCGCCGAAACGGCCCACACGAGGCGTCTGACACTCGCACCGAGGCTCGCGGCCGGGGATGTCGACGAGCCCTGCGGGGTCCGCACCAGCTTGTCGACCGGATAGCCCGCGAGGCGAAGCCGGTCCACGATGCCGTCATAGGTGCTTGCCTCCAGCGAAGGCGTGCGGGACAGCACCCACAGGTACTCGCGACTCGGCTCGCTGACCACCGCATAGCGGTACTCGGGGTCTAGCATCACGACCCAGTAGTCACCCCGGCCGATGCGCAGCCATTGGAGCCAGGACGGCAGAAAGCTCACCTTCAGCTGGGCTCCGGACGTGTCGCCCGGCGCAGTGGTGGCGCGACCCTCGCTCTCGCTCATGTCGCCGTCGCGCTTGCGGCAGCGGTTGATGACCTGCACCGAACCGTCGGCATTCGGCGAGTAGGTGGCCGTGACGTCGCCGGCGCACTGGTCCTGGAAGCGGTTCGGCAGTCGGGCCAACTCGTACCAGGTGCCCGCATAGCGCTGAAGGTCCAACTTGGGAACGCTCTGGACGGGCGGCGCGGCAAAGAGCGAGTTCAGGGCCAGGAGGCCAGCCAGCGCAACCGCACCCGGAAGACGTTTCAGCGCGGCTTTCATGGGGGATTCCTTCCTCGTCGTGATGGCTTCGACTATAGGAACGCCGCGACGCGCAGACTGTCGGGCGTGCGCGCCACGTGCTGTGGGCCTCATCCGACAATGGGCCGATTCACGCGCCCGCACGGTGACAAACGCGCGACAGGCCCGGCTGCCCGCCCGGTCTACCATCGCCCTCCCCTCGTGAACCGCCCGAAGCCACCATGACGACGACCACCTCGCTGACCAACCACCAGGTTCGACTCGCCGCCCGCCCCGTGGGCATGCCCACCCGCGACAACTGGCGCTTCACCGACGAACCGGTGCCGCCGCTCACCGACGGCGACGTGCTGGTGAAGACACTGGCCCTGTCGCTCGACCCGGCCATGCGTGGCTGGATGAACGAAGGCAAGAGCTACATCCCGCCGGTCGGCATCGACGAGGTGATGCGCGCCGGTGGCGTCGGGGTGGTCATCGACTCCCGCAATCCGCAGTTTCCGGTCGGCGCCCACGTGAGCGGCTCGCTCGGCGTGCAAACCCATTGCCTGGTCCCGGGCGCAGACATCCGCCGCGCCGGCCTCGCCCCGATCGACACCCGCGTCGGGAGCCTCACCCAATGGCTCAACGTGCTGGGCATGCCCGGCATGACCGGCTACTTCGGCCTGATGGACGTCGGCCAGCCCAGGGCGGGCGAGACGCTGGTCGTTTCCGGTGCCGCCGGTGCCGTGGGCCAGACCGTGGGCCAGTTGGCCAAGATCCTCGGGCTGCGCGCCGTCGGCATTGCCGGCGGCAAGGCCAAGTGCGACTGGGTGGTGAACGAACTCGGCTTTGACGCGTGCATCGACTACAAGGCCGGTCCCATCAAGGACGCCCTGCGCCAGGCCTGCCCCAATGGGGTCGACATCTATTTCGACAACGTCGGTGGCGAGATCCTCGACACGGTGCTGACCCGCATCAACCGGAAGGCCCGCATCGTCATCTGCGGTGCCATCAGCCAGTACAACAACACGACGCCGGTCAAGGGACCGTCCAACTACATGTCGCTGCTCGTCAACCGCGCACGCATGGAGGGCATCGTGGTCTTCGACTATGCCGACCGCTACCCGCAGGCCATCACCGAGATGGCCGGCTACCTGCGCGAGGGTCGGATGAAGAGCAAGGAGGACGTGGTCGAGGGCATCGACACGTTCCCCGAGACCCTGCTCAAGCTCTTCAACGGCGAGAACTTCGGCAAGCTCGTGCTGAAAGTCGCAGACGCCTGAGGGCAGGCATCCCCCGGTCACGGGGCTTCCCGGAGACGCGGCGCCGCCGCGCGAGGCTAGACTTCGTCAGCCCCCACTTCCGCGCTGCCCCGTTTCATGGCCTCACCTCGCCCCTTGCCTCCAGCGAGCTTGGCCCCGTCGGCCTGGGGCGACCTGCTGGATGCAGCCTCCGACCTGCTGGCCCTGAGCGACGCCGACGGCAGCTTGCTGTGGGTCAACGCGGCGTTTCGCGCCGCCTGCCCGGTGCAGGCCGGCCCGCTCGGGGCGGCGCTGGGCCTCGACGCCGACGCACGGTCGTGGTTGGCAGGCGCACTGGCCGCCGCGCAGCCACTCAGGCGCGAGGCGCTGAACTGGACTGACGCCGCCGGCACTCCCCGCCGCGGCCTCCTCACGCTCGCGCCGCTGGCCGATGGCACCGCACCGGTCACCGGGGCGCGCTGGCAGGTGGCCCTTCGCGATACCACCGAGACCGAGGCGCTTGCCGCCGAAGCGGCCCGCCTGGCCGAGCAGCTGGAGACCGCCCAGGACTTCGGGCGCCTCGGCTTCTGGGAGCGGCAGCTGCCCCTGGGCGCCGGACGCTGGGACCGACACATGTTCCGATTCTTCGGGCTGGACCCGGCCGACGGTGTGCCCGACTTCGAGGCCGTGGCCGCGCGCATCCATCCCGACGACCGCCCCGGGCAGCGCTATCGCGCTTCCAGCCGCGAGCCGGGCCGCTACACCAGCCGCTACCGCATCATGCTGCCGGGGCAGGCGCCTCGCCATGTGCATGCGCAGTGGGAGGTCAAGGCCGGCCCTGACGGCCAGCCCTCCCTCATCAGCGGCGTGATGGTGGACGACACCGAGGTGTACGAGCTGGCCAAGTCGTTCCACGCGACGAGCGCGCAGCTGCAGATGGCCATGGACCTCGGGAACATCGCGGTCTGGCGGCACGACTTCCGCACCAACCGGATCTACAGCAACAACCGGGCGTTCGAGGTGGTGGGCATCCCGCACCGCCTGGAAGGCATGGCGCTGGACGAGGTGCGCGAGATGATCCACCCGGACGACCTGCCCCACGTGGAGGCGGCTGCCGAGCAGGCCATGCGCACCGACCGCCCGGTCGACATGGAGGCGCGCTACCGGCGCGCCGACGGCAGCTGGCGCTACGTGCTGACCCGGCGCATGCTTCGCCGCAACGAGCATGGCGACCCCATCGAGTTCGTCGGGGTGGCGCTCGACGTCAGCGAGCAGGTCGAGGAAGCGCGCCACGCGAGCGAGATCGCCAAGCGGCTCGAGATTGCCGCCACGGCGGCCGGCATGGGCATCTGGAGCCGCAATCCCGGCACCGGCCGACCGGAATGGAATTCGCAGATGTTCGAGATCGTCGGCCGCCCGCCCGAACTCGGGCCGCCCTCCCGCCACGAGTGGGTGGAGCGGATCATCCATCCCGAGGACCGTGCGCGCATGCGCAACGCGCAGGCGGAGATGATGGCGTCCAACGGCACCACCGTCGAGCACCAGTACCGCATCGTGCGGCCCGATGGCGTCGTGCGCTCGCTGGTCAACCGTTCGCGGCACGAAGTCCGCGACGGCCGATCGGTGCTCTTCGGCATCACCATGGACATCACCCAGCGGGTGGAAACCGAAGCCGCACTGCGCCGGGCCAACGAGCGCATCGCGTTGGCCACGCACGGCGCCGGCATTGGCACCTGGGAGCACGACCTCGTCACCGACACCGTGCAATGGGACGCACAGATGTTCCGCCTGCGCGGACTCGATCCCGACGCCGGCGGCGATGCCAAACAGTTGCGCGTTTCCCTGGCCCATCCGGACGACCTGCCGCGCATCCAGGCCGTCAATGCCGAATCGGTTCGCGACCGGCGCATGTGCACCTACGAGTTCCGCATTCGCCTGCCCGACGGGTCCTACCGCTGGCTCGCCTCCCGCTCGGTGCCGCAGCTCGACAGCCGCGGCGAAGTGGTGCGCCAGGTCGGCGTCAACTGGGACATCCATGAGCGGATGACGGCCGAGGCGGAGCGGCAGGACCGCCTGGTCGCACAACGCGAGAGCGAGGCGAAGTCGCAGTTCCTTGCCCGCATGAGCCACGAGCTGCGCACGCCGCTCAATGCGGTGCTCGGGTTCGCGCAACTGCTGAAGCTCGGCGGGCGGCTGGACGCCGAGCAGCTGGAGAAGCTCGGCCACATCCACGGCGCGGGCGAGCACCTGCTCGCACTCATCAACGACGTGCTCGACCTCTCCAGCCTCGACCAGGGCCAGATGAAGATCGACCTGCAGGCCGTGCCGCTGGCCGACGTGGCCCGCGAATCCTTGCCCATCGTGCAGTCGCTGGTGCATCGGCACGACGTCGGCATCGCGCTCGGCCCCCTCGACGGGGTCGCGCGTGGCGACCGCACGCGCATCCGCCAGGTGCTCATCAACCTGCTGACCAACGCCATCAAGTACAACCGGCCGCAGGGCCAGGTGACGGTGACCTCCCGCGTGACGGACGACACCGTGGAGCTTGCCGTGAGCGATACCGGCCGAGGCATGACGGCGCAGCAGTTGAACCAGCTCTTCGAGCCGTTCAACCGCCTCGGCGTGGAGCGCGAAGGCATCGAAGGCACGGGCATCGGCCTCGCCGTGGTGAAAGGGCTGGTGCGGCGCATGGCGGGCAGCATCGCGGTCGAGAGCGAACCGGGCAAGGGCACCCGCTTCACCGTGCGGCTGCCCCGACAGCCCGAACCGGCCGCTCCTCGCGTGGCGCCGCCCAGTGGCGGCGACGCGGCTCCGTCACCGCATCAGCGCACCCGCTCCGGCCAGCTCCTGTATATCGAGGACAACCCCATCAACCAGCTGCTGGTGGAGGAACTGGTGCGCGGCCACACCGACCTCTCGATCGAA
Organism: Rhizobacter sp. LjRoot28; assembly: GCF_964253025.1. NCBI lineage: Bacteria > Pseudomonadati > Pseudomonadota > Betaproteobacteria > Burkholderiales > Sphaerotilaceae > Rhizobacter > Rhizobacter sp. LjRoot28. Next base: position 803,739 of record NZ_CAXUQC020000001.1, on the reverse strand, counting down.
TCCTGCGCGACGGGCCTGGCCGGCGTGGCCTCCGCCGTCCGGCTGCGGCCCGACCTCGTGCTGATCGACATCCAGCTGCCCGACATCGACGGCTTCGAGGTGCTTCGCCGACTGCGCGCCGACCCCGCCACGGCCGGCGTGCCCTGCATCGCCCTGTCGGCCAACGCGATGCCGGAGGACATCGCCCGCGCGCTCGCCGCCGGCTTCGAGGACTACTGGACCAAGCCCATCGCCTTCGGCAGCTTCCTCTCGGCGCTCGGTGCGCGCTTTCCTGCGCCGCCGGCCGCGATCGGATAATGTACGGCTGTTCACCGCCTTTCCATGCCGCCATGCCGACCTCGCTGCCCGACCTGCTCTCCGCCCGCGTTCATCCGGCTGGCGCGTCCACCGTCACCTTCGACATCCCCGAAGACTGGCAGCAAGGCCGCACCACCTTCGGCGGCCTGATCTCCACGCTCGCCGTTCAGGCCATGCGCGACGTGGCAGGCGCCGGCTGGCCCGATGCGGTCCGGCTGCGCGCCCTGCAAACGAGTTTCATCGGCCCGGTGGACCGCGGGCCGGTGCAGGTGAGCGTGCAGGTGTTGCGCGAAGGCAAGAACGTGCGGCAGATCCAGGCGCTCGTGCAGCAGGCCGGCCAGACGGCCGCCTTGCTGCTGGGCGTCTTCGGGGTCGACCGCGAGACCGCGGTGCCGGTCGCTTCGCCGCCCCAGCCGGCCACCCGCAACACCGCGGCCGACGCGACGCAGGTGCCCTTCATGCCGGGCGTGTCGCCCAATTTCCTGCAGCACATCGAGGGTCGCTGGAGCGAGGGCGCCGTGCCGTTCACCGGCGGCGATGCCTGGCACAGCCACATCCACCTGCGCTTGCGCGAGGGACCCATCGCCCCGGAACTGCTCACCGTCCTGCTGGCGGACGTGCCGCCCACCCCGGTGCTCGGCCGCTTCACGCAGCGCACTCCAGCCAGCAGCGTCTCATGGGAGCTCGAGCTGCGTCCCGTTGCCCAGGCCCCGGATCCGGACGCCTGGTGGCGTGTCGATACGGAGGTCATCGCCGCCGCCGGTGGCTACGTCAACCAGGTGTCGCGCCTGTGGACCCCTGCAGGCGAACTGGCCGCGCTGGGCTACCAGGTGGTGGCCGTCTACGGCTGAACGACGCCGGGTAGACTCCGCCCCACATCATGGAGAGGCGCCGCATCCGGCGCCATCAAGGGAGCGGACGGAATGCGGGTTGCGAAATTCTTGCTGGGCGTGGGCGTCGTGGTGCTGGTCATCGCGGTGTACTTCGTCGCCGTGCTGAACTGGAACTACTCCAGCGGCGAACGGGCGGGCTGGGTCCAGAAGCTCTCCAGCAAGGGCTGGTTGTGCAAGACATGGGAGGGCGAGCTGGCCCTGGTCTCGTTGCCCGGCAGCACGCCAGAGAAGTTCCTCTTCACCATCCACGACGAGGCCGTGGCCGCGCAGGTCAATGCCGTCATGGGCAAGCGCGTCTCGCTTCACTACGAAGAGAAGGTGGGCCTGCCCACCACCTGCTTCGGTGACACGCGCCACTTCGTCACCGGCGTGCGCGTACAGGACGACATGCACCTGTCGCCGGGCATCGCGGTGCCTCAGGCTCCGGCGGCCAGCGCGTCGATGCCCTGAGGGCATCAGGCCACGACAGGGGCCGCGATTCGATTCGCACGGCCTATCGGCCTTGCGGGATCACTTCGTGGCCTGAGGCGCCCCGGCCAGACCGGCTCTCAACAGCTCCTCGACCACCGCGTTGAGCCCGCCCTCGTGCGTGGCGGCGCGTTCGCCCAGTTCCCGCACGAGTTCGGCGGGCAGCTTGCACGCGAAGGGAACAAGCCCGGCGGCGGCATCGCGCAGGCGGCGTTCGCGCTTGTCGAGTGCCGTGGCGGCACCCTGGGCGAAACGGTCAGGCGCACCGGCACTCTTCATCTTGCCGTTGATCTTGAGGGCCATGCTCTTGGCCAGGTCGAACTTCTTCATTGTCATGGGGACACTCGCTCGGTCTTCGTACGTCTTGCATTGTCGCCGCTGTGCGTCGCCTGTCAGCGGCCATCTGGTCTAATCGCCGGTTCTTCTTTCTCCCGGCCGTGCCATGGCGCTCAAAGCGACGATCTACAAAGCCAGCATCCAACTCGCCGACATGGACCGCAACGTCTATGGCGACCATGCGGTCACGATCGCGCGCCACCCGTCGGAGACCGACGAACGCATGATGATGCGGGTGCTGGCGTTCGCGCTCAACGTGCCGTCCGACAACGACCACGGTGCGCTCGAGTTCGCCAAGAGCCTGTGGGACACCGACGAGCCGGACCTCTGGCAGAAGGACCTCACGGGCCAGATCACCCACTGGCTGGAGGTCGGTCAGCCCGATGACAAGCGGCTGATGAAGGCCAGTCCCCGGGCAGAGCGGGTCACGGTCTACAGCTTCGCCTCGAGCACGCCGGTGTGGTGGAGCGGCATCGCGACCAAGATCACCCGGGCGCGCAACCTCACCATCTGGCAGGTGCCGCCCGAGCAGAGCCAGGCCCTGGCCGAGCTGGCCCAGCGCACGATGCAATTGCAGGTCACGGTACAGGACGGCACGGTCTGGATCGGCGACGGCCAGCGCTCGGTGGAGATCGCCCCCGAGCGCCTGACACCCGGCTGAGCACCCCGTACCCGGCACAGGGTTTCAGCGCCGGACGGGTCGAGGCCGGTGCGCGGATGGCTCAGAATGGGGGCTCCACCCTCACCGGTCCCCGCCATGGAAACGTCCACGCCCAAGGTCATCCACAACGCCGCGCAGCAGCGCTTCGAATGCGAGGTGGAGGGCCATCTCAACGTCGCCGACTACGTGATGTCGAACGGCAAGCTCGTGATGACGCATACCGCCGTGCACCCGTCGCTGCAGGGCCGCGGCATCGCCGCGGCACTGGTCGAGACGGCGCTCGACTTCGCCCGCGACGAAGGCCTGCGGGTCGACCCCGTCTGTGCCTACGTGCAGTCGTACCTGCAGCGCCATCCCGAGCGCGCCCAGCTCGCCTGACCCTTGATGCCGCGCCTGCTGGCGGCCGCCCCGCGCCGCAGACTCGGCATCGGCCTCGCCTTCGTCCTCGCCCTGACCGCCTGCACCACCATGACCGACCACCCGCCCGCCGTGCCTGCCGCCGATGACCCGCTCCTCTGGCTCGAGGAGGTGCAAGGCGAGCGGGCCATGGCCTGGGTGCGTGCGCAGAACGAGCGATCGCAGGCCGAACTGACGGCGCGTCCCGAGTACGCACCGACGCGCGCCCAGTTGCTCGAGGTCCTGAACGCCCGCGACCGCATTCCCTTTGTCGTGCGGCGCGGCCGCTGGCTCTACAACCTGTGGCAGGACGACACCCACAAGCGCGGCCTGTGGCGGCGGACCACGCTCGAGGAGTACCAGCGTCCGGAGCCCCGCTGGGACACCGTGCTCGACCTGGATGCCCTGGGCGAACGCGAAGGCGAGAACTGGGTCTGGGGAGGCGCTGCCTGTCTCGGGCCGGACTACCGCCGCTGCCTCATCTCGCTCTCCCGCGGCGGCGCCGACGCCAAGGTCGTGCGCGAGTTCGACGCCGAGACGCGGGAGTTCATTCCCGGTGGCTTCGAGCTGCCCGAGGCCAAGTCCGACATCGACTGGATCGATGCCGACACCGTCTACGTCGGCACCGACTTCGGCCCCGGTTCGCTGACCGACTCGGGCTACCCCCGCGTCATCAAGCGCTGGCAACGCGGCACGCCGTTGCAGGCGGCCGTCACCGTGTTCGAAGGCGAGACCCGCGACGTGGCGGTGGGCGTCTCGGTCGACCGCACGCCGGGTTTCGAGCGCACGCTCTTCAGCCGCGCCACCGACTTCTACAACCAGCGCTTCTTCCTGCTGGAAGGCGAGCAACTCAAGCCGCTCGACATCCCGAGCGATGCCTTGCCGAGCTTCCTGCGCGACACGCTGCTGCTCAGCCTGCGCAGCGACCTGAGCGTGAACGGCAGCACCTTCCCGAGCGGCTCCCTGCTCTACACCGATGCCGCAGCCTACCTGCGGGGCGAACGCAGCCTGCGGCCGCTGTTCACACCCACGGCGACACGCTCGCTCGCCGGCTACACCTTCACGCGCGACCACGTGCTCCTCAACGTGATGGACAACGTCGCCAGTCGCCTCGAGCTCTGGCATCCGGCCGGCGGCGGCTTCCAGGGCCGTCCGGTGGATGCGCCCTTCCCCGGCACGCTCGGCGTGAGTCCCCTGCACGACGCGCTCATCGAAGACGACCCGCTCGCCGACAGTTATCTGCTGAGCTACACCGACTTCCTCACACCCGATTCGCTCTACCTCGGCACCACGCGCGACGACGCGCGCACAGTGCTGAAGTCGCGCACCGCCCTGTTCGATGCCGAGGGACTGCGTGCCGAACAGCGCTTCGCCACCTCGAAGGACGGGACGCGCGTGCCCTACTTCGTCGTCTGGCCACGGGGCGCGCAGGCAGACGGCCGCAACCCGACCCTGCTCTATGGCTACGGCGGCTTCGAGATCGCCCTCAAGCCGTGGTATTCGGGCGGCTTCGGTCGCGCCTGGTACGCGCGCGGCGGCGTGCTGGTCGTGGCGAACATCCGCGGTGGCGGGGAGTTCGGACCGGCCTGGCACCAGGCCGCCGCGAAACAGAACAAGCAGCGAAGCTACGACGACTTCATCGCCGTGGCCGAGGACCTGCTGGCCACGGGCGTCACCTCCCCCGAGCACCTCGGTGCGATGGGCGGCAGCAACGGCGGCCTGCTCGTCGGCGCGGCCTTCACCCAGCGCCCCGATCTCTTCAACGCCATCGTGTGCCAGGTGCCCCTGCTCGACATGCAGCGCTACCACACGCTGCTGGCCGGTGCCTCCTGGATGGCCGAGTACGGCAACCCGGACGACCCTGCCGAGTGGGCCTTCATCTCCCGCTACAGCCCGTTCCAGCAACTGCGTGCGGACACGCGGTACCCGAAGGTGCTGTTCACCACCTCCACCCGCGATGACCGCGTGCACCCGGGTCACGCACGCCGCATGGCCGCTCGCATGCAGGCCCTCGGCCATCCGGTGCTCTACTACGAGAACATCGAGGGCGGGCATGGCGGCGCGGCCGACAACGCGCAGCGCGCGCACCTGCAGGCGCTCGAGTTCAGCTACCTCTGGCAGCAACTCGGCCACTGACGGCAGCGCAACCCGCTGCTCGCACCGGGTGTTTTCCGCAGCTTGAGCGCTGCAGGGCCCCGACCTAGACTGGACAGACAGCGCCTCGACGCGCTGCCAACCATAAAAGTCGGAGACTCGATCATGAACACACCCGCATCCCGCGGCCTGGGGAGGCTGCTGCTGGCGTGCGCGCTGGCCTCAGGGCTCGGCACCAACCTGTCAGCCTGCTCGGAAGACGAAGAGCCGCCGCTTGTCATGACGCAGTCCGGCGCGCTGACCGGCACCCGCGGCGCAGCGGCCGACGTCTACCTCGGCATTCCGTACGCAGCCCCGCCAGTGGGCGATCGCCGCTGGCGCGCGCCGGCGGCCATGACCTCCTGGACCGGCGAACGCGCCGCAGTCGCCATGGGCCCTCACTGTGCCCAACCGCCCAGCGACTTCGGTGTGGCCTCCGTCTCCGAGGACTGCCTCTACCTCAACGTGTACACGCCGCGCACAGCCGGCCCGCACCCGGTGATGGTGTGGATCCACGGCGGCGCGTTCTACCTCGGCCAGAGCAACGCCTACAACCCCGAAGCACTGGTGGCGCAGGGCACGGTGGTCGTCACCTTGAACTACCGCCTGGGAGCGCTCGGCTTCCTCGCCAACCCGGCGCTGAGCGCCGAGCAGGGAGGCCACTCCGGCAATTACGGGCTGATGGACCAGCAAGCGGCATTGCGCTGGGTGAAGGCCAACATCGCGGCCTTCGGCGGCGATCCGGCCAACGTGACGCTGTTCGGTGAATCGGCCGGTGGCTTCAGCGTCAATGCGCACCTCGCGGCCCCGGCGTCACGCGGACTCTTCCACAAGGCGATCGCCATGAGCGGTGCCTACCCCTTCGCATTCGGGCAGGACACGCTGGCCGCCTCGGAGGCCCGCGGCACGGGCCTGGCCGCCGAAGCGGGCTGCCCTGCACCGCAGACGGCCGCCTGCCTGCGCGCCTTGCCAGTGCAAGCCGTGCTCACCGCCCAGGCGAAGGCCTACCCCTCCGGCCCCATTCCCACGGTGGATGGCTCGGTGCTCACGGCCCCCGTGCGCGACACGTTCGCCAGCGGTGGGCAGGCGCCGGTTCCGGTGATGCAGGGAACGACGCACGACGAGTGGCGCCTCTTCGTCGCCCAGGCCGAACTCGCGACCGGTGTGCCGGTCACCGCCGAGACCTACCTGCCCACAGTGACGGCGACCCTCGGCCCGCTCGTCGCTTCCGCGGCGCCCTTGTATCCCGTTGCGGCCTACGCCAACGCGAGCGAAGCCCTGGGCGCGATCGGCACGGACGCGGTCTTCGCCTGCAGCGGACGCGCCTCGGCGCGCCTGTTGTCCGCCGCCGGCAATGTGGTGTACAGCTATGAATTCAATGATCCGGCGGCGCCGCAGGCGCTCCCCGGGCAGCTGAGCTTCAAGTCAGGCGCGGCACACACGAGCGAACTGCCGTACCTGTTCACCATGCCGGGCAGCGCCGCATTGAGTCCGGCCCAGCGCGGCTTAGCCGACACGATGGTGCGCTACTGGACGCGCTTCGCGAGGACCGGCAATCCGAACGAGGCTGCTGCAACGGTCTGGCCTGCCTATACCGCGGCGAACGATGCCTACCTGAGCCTCGCCCCCTCCGTGGCCGTCACGACGAACTTCGCCACCGACCACCAATGCGCGGTGTGGACGCCGGGCGTGTGACGGGCATGGTGCTTGCGATGGTGCGCTCGTGCGCCGATGACACGGCGCAAGCCGCACCGGCGAGGGGCGGCTGAGGAATGCCGACGGCACCTCGACAGCGCGGTGCATCGGCTTGGAGCGCGATTGGTTTCTTTGGCAGAGAGTTGGCCTCCACGACCCCAAAAAGGTTCGTGGAGGCCTTTTTTTCGCTCGATCAGATGACCCCGAGCAAGAGCAGGATCACCACGATGACGAGCACCACGCCCAGACCGCCGGTGGGACCGTAGCCCCAGCTGCGGCTGTGGGGCCAACTCGGCAGCGCGCCGATCAGCAACAGGATCAGCACGATCAGCAGAATGGTTCCCAGTGTCATGTCATCCCTCCATCAGTCATTGAAGAGCCCCGACGATATGAAACGGCTCTCGCATGCGCCAGCGTCCGTTGCCGCGACGCACTGTCGGCCACCGGCACGCCTGGACGTCGCTCGCCTCCTACACCGTGACAAGTTTGGCAAGGTCGGCCGGCGCGACGGCCGCGGCCGTGCGAATGTCCTCAAGTGCTTGCCGCCGCGGACGTAATCTCAAACAGGCGCAGGCCCCGGGCTTGCCATCACTTTGCCGTTGCCGCACTGAAAGCTGCCGATGTCCCAGACGATCGCCCTTCACGACACCTCTTCCCTGCCGGCCAGCGCGGACGCCACGTCCGCCGCAGCGGCACGATCGGCCGCCCATGCCGGCGAGTTCCTCGCCTTCAAGCTGGGCGGCGAGGAATACGGCCTCGACATCCTCCGCGTCCAGGAAATCCGCTCCTACGATGAGCCGACCCGCATCGCCAACGCACCGCACGGCGTGCTGGGCGTGCTCAACCTGCGCGGCGTCATCGTCCCGGTGCTCGACCTGCGCATCCACCTGAACTTCCCGCAAGTGCGCTACGACAGCAACACCGTCGTCATCGTGCTCGGCATCGCAGGGCGCGTGGTCGGCGTGGTGGTCGATGGCGTGTCCGATGTGATCGGCCTCGGCCCCAAGGAAATGCGTCCGGCCCCCGACTTCAGTGCGCGCCTGCAGAGCCGCCATGTCATGGCGATCGGCGCCATCGATCGCCGCATGCTCATCCTCGTGGACATCGACCAGCTCCTCGCCGACCCGGCGCTGGGCCTGCTGTCGCGCTGATGTCCTCCTGTCCCCACCCGGCCCGGCCGTATCCGCTGCTTCACCCATGAACTTCTCCAACTATCGCGTCGGCACGAAGCTCGGCGCCGCCTTCCTGAGCGTCGTCGTGCTGACCGCGGCCGTGGGCGGGCTCGCCATTGCGCAGCTCTCCAAGATCAACGGCCAGACCGAGCTCATCGCCACGCACTGGATGCGCGGCGTCGAGGTCGCCGGCGACATGCGGGTGGAGGCGAACCGGATCCGCCGCGCGCAGACCGACCTCGTGCTGAACTCCGATCCGTCGCAGGCGTCGGCCCTGCGCCAGCAGATCGAGGCGGCCAACGGGCGGCTGACGAAGCTGTCGGCTGACGTGGAAGCTGAGCTCGATTCCGCCGCAGCGCGCGAGGCCTTCGCCAAGTTGAAGGAGCACCGTGCGACGTTCGACCAGACGCACACGAAGCTGATGTCGCTCATCGAGGAAGACCGCAGCGAGGCACGTGCCGTGCTGCAGGGCGAGAGTTCAGCCGCCTTCGGGGCCATGGTGAGCGACCTCGGTGCGCTGCTCGCGGCCAACAGCAGCGGCGCGCATGCGGCCTACGCCAGCTCGCAACAAGCCTATGCCCAGGCGCGCGGCCTCGTGATCGCCTTCGTGCTGGTGGCCATGGCCGCCGCCGCTGCGGCGGCCGTGTTCATCACCCGCCTCATCACCGGCCCGCTGGCCACGGCCGTGCGTGCGGCCGAGGGCATTGCCGAGGGTGACCTCACCGTCGCCATCGACACCCGTGGCCGGGACGAGGTGGCGCGCCTGCTCCAGGCCGTGTCGGCCATGCGGGACAAGCTTGCCCACATCGTCTCCGACGTGCGGCAGAACGCCGAAGGCGTGGCCACCGCCAGCGCCCAGATCGCCTCCGGCAACTCCGACCTCAGTGCCCGCACCGAGCAGCAGGCGAGCGCGCTCGAAGAGACCGCCGCCTCGATGGAGGAACTCGGCAGCACCGTCATGCAGAACGCTGACAACGCCCGCCAGGCCAACCAGCTCGCCATGGGCGCCTCCACCGTCGCCGTGCAGGGCGGCGAGGTCGTGAGCCGCGTGGTCGACACCATGAAGGGCATCAACGACAGCTCACGCAAGATCGTCGACATCATCAGCGTGATCGACGGCATCGCCTTCCAGACCAACATCCTCGCGCTCAATGCGGCGGTGGAAGCGGCGCGAGCCGGCGAGCAAGGCCGCGGCTTTGCCGTGGTGGCCGGCGAGGTGCGCTCGCTCGCCCAGCGCAGCGCCGAGGCCGCCAAGGAGATCAAGACCCTCATCTCCACCAGCGTCGAGCGCGTCGAACAGGGCACCACGCTCGTCGACCAAGCCGGCGTGACGATGCAGGAAGTGGTGGCCTCCATCCGCCGCGTGACCGACATCATGGGCGAGATCAGCGCGGCCAGCACCGAGCAGAGCAGTGGCGTGGCCCAGGTGGGCGAAGCCATCACGCAGATGGACCAGGCTACGCAGCAGAACGCCGCACTGGTCGAGCAGTCCGCTGCCGCCGCCGAAAGCCTCAAGTCGCAGGCCCGCCAGCTGGTCGACGCCGTGGCGGTGTTCCGCCTGGACCTGGCGAAGGGCACCCGCTCGGCCGAGGTCTCGCGTGTGACGCCTTCGGCAACCACGCGCAGCACGGCGGCCGCCCCCTCGTCCAAGCCGGCTGCGGCGCGTCCAACTGCGCTCGCCTCCTCGTCTGCACCACGTACCGAGGCCGTGCAAAAGGCCGCAGCGCCCGCGGTCAAGGCAACGCCGTCGGCCGTGCCAGCCCCTGTCGCCACGCCGGCACGCACCCCGGCGGCCGTGACGGACGAGTGGGAGTCCTTCTGAGGATTTTCACGCGCCACTGACACAAGTCGGCGCACATGGCAACTCAAGGAAGTCCCGGGACCGCCGATACAACCAGCATGCCCGTGTTGCCAGCCGGCTGGCACGGGACGCCGGGGAGATGACCCCCTCGGTGGCCTGGCCGGTTCGGAGTGATGGATCGTGAATTTCCTTCAGGGCAGCATCGGCAAGCGCCTCAGCCTTTCTTTCTTCCTCATCCTGGCTATCACGGCCGCCATCGGCGCCGTGGGGGTCTGGCAGCTGCAGGTCACCAAGGAAGCGACCCTGACCCTGTCGACCGTCGACATGCGGCAACGGTCTCTGAGCCACAGCTGGTCGGCGCTCATCCGGCTCAACTGGGTCCGGGCCTACGCCTCGCTGTCGTCCGCGGACGCCAACCTGCAAGCCACCCTCAAGCGCGAGATGGATGCCGCATCGGCCGAGATCGGCAAAAAGCAGAAGGAACTCGAGGCGCTGCTCACCTCGACCGAGGGCGCCCGGCTGCTGGAAGCCACCGCGACCAGCCGGGAACGCTATCGCGTCAAGCGCAGCGACCTGTTGAAGAAGCGTGCAGCGGGCGAGGACATCGCCCAGGCCGTCGAATCCGAACTGCGACCGCTGGCGGACCAGTACCTGAAGTCGCTCGACGATGTCGAGGCGCACATGGACGCACGTCTGTCGGCCAGCGAAGAGCACACGCTGGCGACGGCGACCACGAGCCAATGGCTGCTGGGCTCGGGTGCAGTGGTCGCCATGGCGCTGGGCCTGCTCATGGCCTGGCTCACCACCCGCTCCATCACCCGCCCCGTGCGTCATGCCGCATCGACGGCCGGCGCCATTGCCGAGGGTGACCTCACGGTGACGATCGATGCGAGCGGCCCGACCGAAACCATCGACCTGCTCAACTCCCTGACGCACATGCGTGACCGCCTCGCCGCCACCGTGACCGGCGTGCGCCTGAACGCCGAGGGCGTGGCTTCCGCAAGCCACGAGATCTCCGACGGCAACAACGACCTCAGCGCACGCACCGAGGAACAGGCCAGCGCGTTGGAGGAAACCGCGTCGTCGATGGAAGAACTGTCGAGCACGGTGCGTCAGAACGCCGACAACGCACGCCAGGCGAACCAGCTCGCACTGCAGGCCTCGGACGTGGCGGTCCAGGGCGGCGACGTCGTGGGCCAGGTCGTGGAGACCATGAAGGGCATCAACGACAGCTCGCGCAAGATCGTCGACATCATCAGCGTGATCGACGGCATCGCCTTCCAGACCAACATCCTCGCGCTCAATGCGGCGGTGGAAGCGGCGCGAGCCGGCGAGCAAGGCCGCGGCTTTGCCGTGGTGGCCGGCGAGGTGCGCTCGCTCGCCCAGCGCAGCGCCGAGGCCGCCAAGGAGATCAAGACCCTGATCTCGACCAGCGTCGAGCGGGTCGAGCAGGGCACCACGCTCGTCGACCAGGCCGGCAGCACCATGCTGGACGTGGTGGCGGCCATTCGCCGCGTGACCGACATCGTCGGCGAGATCAGCGCCGCGAGCAGCGAGCAGAGCCTCGGGGTATCGCAGGTGGGCGAGGCCATGGTGCAGATGGACCAGGCCACGCAGCAGAACGCCGCGCTGGTGGAGCAATCAGCGGCCGCCGCCGAAAGCCTGAAGTTGCAGGCCCGTCAGCTGGTGGACTCGGTGGCCGTGTTCAAGGTGCCGGGCAGCGCAGTCGCTGCCGGCCCCGCGCACGTGGCGAGGGCGACGCACACCGCCGCCCGCCCGGCCACCACTGCACAGGTCGTGCGCCCGGTGTTCAAGCCGGCCTCCCGCCCGACCGCATCGGCCACCGTGCGCCCCGCGCCGAGGCCGGAGCCGTCGGCGCCGGCGCGCACCGGCACCGACGACTGGGAGACGTTCTGAACGTCGGGGCCAGGCGGTTTACTTCTCCTGGTCCTGCAGCAGGCGCCACATGACCTTGCCCGAGCCCGACTTGGGCAGGGTGTCGACGAACTGAACGATCTTCGGCACCTTGTAGGCCGCCATGTGGTCCTTGGCCCAGTTGGTGATGTCCTCGGGCGAGGTCTTGCCCTTGGCATCGGCACGCAGCACGACCACCGCCTTGACGGTCTCGCCGCGGTAGGCATCCTGCGACGAGATGATGCAGGCCTCCTGCACCGCGGGATGCTTGTAGAGCAGCATCTCGACTTCGGCCGGCCACACCTTGAAGCCGCTCGCGTTGATCATGCGCTTGAGGCGGTCGGTGATGAAGAAGTAGCCTTCTTCGTCCATGCGGCCCAGGTCACCGGTGCGGAAAAAGCGCTTGCCCTCGAACTCCACGAAGGCGGCGGCCGTGGCGTCCGGCTGGTTCCAGTAGCCCTTGAAGACCTGCGGGCCGTGGCTGATGATCTCGCCGACTTCCCCGGGGGGCAGCTCCTTCAAGGTGAGCGGATCCACCACGCGTGAGTCGACGCCGAAGGTCGGGATCCCCAGGCACTGCTGCTTGGCGCGCTCGGGCGGATTGGCGTGGGTGGCAGCGCAGGTTTCCGTGAGGCCATAGCCTTCGGCGAAGGACAGGTCGAACTCCTTCAGCAGGCGCTCGGCCACCGCCTGCGGCATGGCGGCGCCGCCCCCGTTCAGCACCTTCAAACTGCTCAGGTCGAAGCTCTGGTAGTTGGGGCTGCCGAAGAGGTCGATGATCATCGTGGGGATGCACGTCCAGTGCGTCACGCCATAGCGGGAGATCATGCGGCCCGCGAGTTCGCGGTCCCAGCGGGGCAGCACCACCACCGTGCTGGCGGCGAACACCGCGGCACACACCGTCCCGACAAGGCCGGTGATGTGGAACATGGGCACCACGCCCAAACTCACCACTTCAGGCCCGCCGTGCGCCCACTGTATGCCCACGCTGTTCGACATCACCGTCGCATGGGTGTGCATGCAACCCTTGGGGTTGCCGGTGGTGCCGGAGGTGTACGGCAGCACGGCCAGGTCGTCCGGTCCGGCGGTGTGGGGCCCGGGCGCGTGCGACTGGGCCAGCACGTCCGTCCAGCGCACGTACTGCGTTTCGGCATCGGCCGCGGGCAGTGGCGGGTCGAGGCGCAGCCAGGCTTCGATGGCCGCCGCCGGGGCCAGGTCCGCCTCGAGCGCGCCGTGCGGCATGGCATCGGTGAAGCGGGTGACGAGCACATGGGACAGCCGCTGCCCGGCCGGCACCATGGCGTTGGCCGAGGCCACGACCGCCGCGCCGTCGGCCGTGCAGATCGCCACCCGCGTGGCCGGGTCGGTGATGTAGTGGGTGAACTCGTCGGCCTTGTTCATCGGGTTCACCGGCACCACCACGGCGTCGGCGCGCAGGATGCCGTAGAAGGCCGCCACGAACTGCGGACAGTTCTGCATGTACAGCGCGACGCGGTCGCCCTTGCGCACCCCCGCCTGCTGCAGCCAGCCGGCGATGGCCTCGGCCTGCTGCTGCAGGTCGGCGTAGGTGAGCGACTTGCCGAAGAAGACGTAGGCCGGCTTGTCGGGGTAGCGGCGCGCCGCCACCTCGAGGTTGAACCACAGCGAGGTGCTGGGCACGCAGAGCTCGCGGGGCAGGCGCTTGGGCCAGATGCGTTCGTGAGGACGGGGGGCGGCAGCGTTGGCGGTCGGCACGGGATCTCCTTGGGTTCTCATGGGAAGCCCTTCAGGTATAGCCGAACCCGGACGAATTGCCTGTCACGGTCACGACCCGAAACCCCCCGGACAAACCCGGGGTCCGGCGCGCCGAGTCTGGCCCGAGCGGGACTGCCGCTTGCTCCGATCCTCGCCAACTGCTGGTTTCTGTGGCACAAAGGCAAGATACCAACACGCACGCGGCACGACCGCAGGGAGTTCTCAATGACCAGCCCATCACGCACCCGCCTGCTTGCCCTCTGGGCCAGCGCGGCCGTTGTCCTCTCCGCCTGTGGCGGCGGCTCGGACGGCATCCCGGCGCCGGTGCAATCGCCCCCGCCACCGGCGAGCGGTACGCCGCCGGGCGGGGTCGATGGCGGCGGGGGTGGTGGCAGCGACAAGGTGGTGCCCACCGCCACCCTGACCGCGCCCGCCGCCCTGGCCGACGACCTCACCGGCACGCTGCAGGTCACGGCGGACGCCACCGACAACATCGGCGTCGCCAGTGTCGAGTTCCAGGTCGACGGCATCACGGTCGGTTCGCCCGACACCGCGGCGCCCTACGCCGTCACCGTGAACACGGCCGACCATGCCGCCGGCCAGCATGTGGTGCGCGCGCGTTCCCGGGACGCGGCCGGCAACGTGTCGGCCTGGTCGGCGGCCACCGTGCGCTTCGGGGGAACGACGGCCGTTGCCAAGGGCTTCACCAAGACGGATGGCTGGGTCTCCGGTCTGACCTCCGCCACCGCCATGGCCCAGCTGCCGGACGGACGACTGTTGGTGGCCCAGCAGACCGGCCAGCTGCGGCTGGTGAAGAATGGGCAGCTCGTGCCCGGCCCCCTGGCCTCCTTCACGGTGGACCCGGCGGGCGAACGCGGCCTCATCGGCGTGGCCGTGCACCCCAAGTTCAGCGAGAACGGGTGGGTGTACGTGCACTACACCGCGGTGGACAACGGCGCGCATGGCCGCATCAGCCGCGTGACCATGATCGGCGACGCCGCCGCGGGGGAGGAAGTCCTCGTCGACCTGCCGGCGCTCCAGGCCGCGACCAATCACAACGGCGGCGCGATTCACTTCGGCCCGGGCGACAAGCTGTATGTCGCCGTGGGCGACAACGCGGACCGCACACAGGCCGGCGACCTCGACAAGGTGTTCGGCAAGATCCTGCGCTTCAACGACGACGGCAGCTACCCGGCCGACAACCCGTACCTGAACCGCCCGGGCCAGGCCAAGGCGGTGTGGGCCCGCGGCCTGCGCAATCCCTTCACCTTCGGCATCCAGCCGGGCACCGGCACGCTGTACATCAACGATGTGGGCGAGAACACCTGGGAAGAGATCAACATCGGCGCGAAGGGCGCGCACTACGGGTGGCCGGCCACCGAAGGCCCGACGGACGACACCAGCTACACCTCGCCGGTCTTCGCTTACAAGCAGACGGCGACGGTGCCGCCCGGCTCCGGACCCGGCGGCTTCTTCACCGGCCAGTCGATCGTCGGCGCGGCGTTCTACCCGGCCGGGGGGCCCTTTCCGGCCGCCTACCATGGTGGCTACTTCTTCGCTGACTACGTGAGCCGTTTTGTCGGCCGGCTCGACCCGGCCAACGGCCACGCCGCCTATTCGTTCGCCAGGCTGTCGCAAAACCCGGTGGACGTGCTGGCCGGCAACGACGGCGCGCTGTACGTGCTGGGCCGCGCGAGCATCACCCGCATCACCGCGCCCTGAACCCGGGAGGTCCTTCATGAGCGCCGTCGCCGATCTGCACGACACTGCCCGGCACACCCGGGCCGCGCCGGCGGTCATCGATGTCGAAGCCTCGGGCCTGGGCGGCCCGAGCTACCCCATCGAGATCGGCTTCGTGCTGGCCGATGGCAGCTCGTTCTGCACGCTCATCCGCCCGCCTCGGGACTGGACCCACTGGGACCCGGCCGCCGAGGCGGTGCACGGCCTGTCGCGCGAAACCCTGCAACGCCACGGCCGCAGCGTGGCCGACTCGGCGCGCCTGCTGAACGAGCGCCTCATCGGGCAGACGGTGTACTCCGACGCCTGGGGCTACGACTATCCCTGGATCGCCCGCCTCTTCGACGCGGCCGGCTTCCCGGCCGCGTTTCGCATCGAGAGCCTTCGGGCGCTGCTCAGCGATGACGAGGCGCGCCGCTGGCGGGCCAAGAAAGAGGAGATTCGCGCGCGTTGCTCGCTCGCGCGGCACCGGGCCAGCATTGACGCCTGGCTGCTGCAGCAGACCTGGCTGCAGCTGCAGGACGACTGACCGGCTCCGAGCGGCTGCGAGCGATGCTCTGCCATCGCCCCGCGACCCGCACCTGTCAGCGAACCAGGCTCGAATCCAACCGCGCTACCACTCCTGGTCGCGCCGCAGCTGAACGCACTGCGCGTGGTCCACCAGTGGCCCCTGGGTGCAGACGCGGTGCATGCAGGTGGACATGGAACCCGTCGACCGCGCATTGCACACGTCGCGCGGCGTGGGCGCGGCGGTGGCAACGGTTGCCGTCGGTGCCGGCGCCGTGCGCGGCTTGGGCCGCGGCGCCGGCGTGGCGGTCGGTGACACGGAGGGCGGAGACGGCACGGCGGCCGGGGTGGCCGAGGCGGCGCTCGCCGCCGACGCAGGCGCGCCGGTGCGTGACGCCGACGACCAGTCGGGCACGGCCACGGCAGGCGTGATGGCAGGTGCGGGTGGCGCGACCGGCAGGGTCGCTGGCGTGACCGCCGGTGCCGGGGCCACCGCCGCCGTGGGAGCCGGCGCGGCCAGGATCACGGGCACCGGTGCGGGCGCCGGTGCGGCTGCCGGAGCAGCGGCCTGCGCGGGCGCGGCCGCGAAGCGGTCCTTCAGCAACACGAAGCCGAGGCCCAGCACCAACACGACCACGGCGCCCAGTGCCATGAGCATGCCGGCCATGCCCTTGCCCCCCGCGGCGCCCCGCGCGTCTGACGCATCCGCTTCGAAGAGGGGCGGCAAGGCGCGCGAGTTGCGGGGCTTGGCCGGCGAGGGCGCCCCGGGGGCCGCGCTGTCGGCGGGCGCCGTGGCGGTGGACGCCGACGTCGGAGCGGCCGCGCGGGCCGCGGGCACCGTCTCGGCCTTCGCGCCCGCGACCGGGGCTTGTGCCGTTTCGGGATGGGTGACCACGGTCAGCTCGACGTCGACCGCCGAGCCCGCTCCCTGCTGCTCGGTGCGCGCCCAGTCCGCCGCCTGGGGCGACGGCCCGGCCTGGACCGTCGTCATGGCGTCGGGGGCCTGCGGCAGCGGCGGGTCGATCCGTCCGTCGAGGGCATCGCGGAAGGCCTGCACGTTCTGCGGACGCGTCTGCGGACTGACCGTGAGCGCCCAGTCGATGGCCTTGAGCACCTTGAGCGGCATGCTGCCGGTGTGCTCGCGGCCAAGCGTGGTGAGCGGCTTCAGGTCGTCGTGCACGGCCCGCGAGGCCGATGGCGTCGGCGGGCGCCCGGTCACCACGAAGTGCAGCACGGCGCCCAGGGCATAGAGGTCGGTCCACGGGCCCTGGCGCAGCTGGCCCACGTCGGCATACTGCTCGATGGGCGCGTAGCTCGGCTTGAGCACCGCGGTGAGCGATTGCGTGCGGTCGCCGATCACCGCGCGGGCGGCGCCGAAGTCGAGCAGCACCGGCGGGCCGTCGGGCAACAGCAGGATGTTGTCGGGTGCGATGTCCCGGTGGTACACGCTTTCCTTGTGCAGCACCTCCATCGCGCCCAGCAGCGGATCCACGAGCCCGCGCAACCACTGCTCGTCCGGCACCTGCAGCATGGCGCGCCGTTCGTCCTTCAGGGTGCGCCCCGGATAGAAGGGCATCGCCATGTAGGCCGTGCCGTTGGCCTCCCAGAACCGGTACACCTTGACCAGCGACGGGTGGTTGAAGCGGGCGAGCAGCTTGGCCTCGTTCACGAACGAGCGCAGGCCGATGTGGAAGGTGTCCTGGTGCAGGCTGGAGCGCAGCGAGACCTCGGTGCCGCGACCGCGCGCGGCCATGCTCGACGGCATGTACTCCTTGACCGCCACCATGCGGTCGAGCGCATGGTCCATGGCCAGGTACACGATGCCGAAGCCACCGATGCCCAGCACGCGCAGGATCTCGAACTCGGCCAGGCGCGTGCCCGCCGGCAGCGCATCGTGCTCGTCCTGGAGCGGGGCGCTGGCGCCGGTACTGAAGGTCGGGGGCGTGCTCATGCGCCGGCGCGGGGAAGGCAAGACATGGGGCGAGAGCTTATCGCAGCCCCCCGCGCGGCCGGCCCCCTCTTTCTGGTGTCTAGAATCGCGGGTTCCATCACGAGTTCACGCCCATGAGCACCACCCTCACGCAGAGCCTGGCCGGCACGGTCAGCACCAAGGCCAACGTCTACTTCGACGGCAAGTGCGTCTCGCACAGCATCGAGCTGGCCGACGGCACCAAGAAGAGCGTCGGCGTCATCCTGCCCGCCACGCTGAACTTCGGCACGGGCGCACCGGAAATCATGGAACTCATCGACGGCCACTGCCGCGTGAAGCTCAAGGGCGAGACCGACTGGACGGCGTACACCGGCGGCCAATCCTTCTCCGTTCCGGGCAATTCGTCGTTCGACATCGAAGTCACGTCGCCCCTGCACTACATCTGCCACTTCGGCTGATCCGCAGCGGTCTTCCACGGCGCGCGGTTGCTGCTCGATCGTGCTTGATCACAGGCGCAGGTGAGTTCATCGATGCGGTGTCTCTGCGGCGCCGCCGCGCCGGGTCTCGGCCCGGCAGCCGAGTAACTTTCTGGCGCGCCAGAAAGTCACCAAAGAACGCCTGAACACCAGCTTCAGCTTATTCGTATCGTTGGTAATGTGAAGGTCTTACGCGCGGTGAACGCCGAGGACTTGAGGAAGCCAGGACGTCTCTCCAGGTCTGCTTGATCAGTAGCTCTTGTGTGCGGCCGCTCAATCGCCAACACCGCCCCGCGCCGCACGAGCCGGCCCTCGTGCCAAGGCCGTGCCGCAGAGCCCAGCAAGCGAAGCGAAGCGCCGTTCAAGCCACACGCGAGTCCGGGTCCCCCGGACGACCCGTGGCGCCCCCTGGGGGCAGGAGCGAAGCGACTGGGGGGCTAATAGATTTCTGGTTCGGGCTGGAGCCGTATGCCGAAGCGGCCGTAGACGCTCTCCTGGATGGCGCGGGCGAGGGTCATGACCTCGCTGCCGGTGGCGCCGCCGCGGTTGACGAGGACGAGGGCCTGTTTTTCGTAGACGCCGGCGTGGCCGACGGTCTTGCCCTTCCAGCCGCAGGCGTCGATCATCCAGCCAGCGGCGAGCTTCATGGTGCCGTCGGGCATGGGGTAGTGCACGATCTCGGGGTCGCGGCCGATGATGTCGCGGCACTGTTCGGGCGTGACGACCGGGTTCTTGAAGAAGCTGCCGGCGTTGCCGAGCACGGCCGGGTCGGGCAGCTTGGCGCGGCGGATGGCGCAGATCCAGTCGAAGATCTGCCGGGCGTCAGGCGAACTCACCCGTTCCTCGGCCATCTTGCGTTCGAGTTCGAGGTAGCCGAGCACCGGTTGCCAGGGGCGCGGCAGGCGAAAGCGCACGCGGGTGATGACCACCCGGTTGGCGAGCGAGTGCTTGAAGACGCTGTCGCGGTAGCCAAAGGCGCAGATCTCCGGGCCGAGGGTGATGCTGCGGCCGGTGACGAGGTCCACGCCGTCGAGCGACTCGAAGCGGTCTTTCAGCTCCATGCCGTAGGCGCCGATGTTCTGCACCGGCGAGGCGCCCACGGTGCCGGGAATCAGCGCCAGGTTTTCCATGCCGGGCAGGCCCTGGTCGAGCGTCCAGGCGACGAGGTCGTGCCACGACTCCCCGGCGCCCGCCTCGACGATCCAGGCGTCAGGGCGCTCCTCCACCAGGCGGCGGCCGGGCACTTCCACCTTGAGCACCACCTGGGGCATGTCGCGGGTGAGCACGATGTTGCTGCCGCCGCCCAGGATGAACTTCGGCGCCCGCCCGAACACAGGGTGATCGACCACTTCGCGCACGCAGGCGTCGCTCGTGACGCGCACGAGCGTCTGGGCCACGGCGGGGAGACCGAAGCTGTTATAGGGTTTCAGGCTCACGCCGGACTCGATTTGCATGGCAGAATTTTCGCTGATTCAGTGAACCCGAGAAATTCAATGCCCAGCTTCGACGCCGTCCTCGACCCGAACCTCGTGGAAGTCCGCAACGCGGTCGACCAGACCGCCAAGGAAATCGGCACGCGCTTCGACTTCAAGGGCTCGTCGGCCCGGGTCGAGCTCAAGGAAAAGGAACTCACCGTCTTCGCCGACAGCGACTTCCAGATCAGCCAGGTGCTCGACATCCTGATCGCCAAGCTCACCAAGCGAAACGTCGACGTGCGCTTCATGGACCGCACGGCCAAGATCGAGAAGATCGGTGGCGACAAGGTCAAGCAGCTCATCACCGTCAAGAGCGGCATCGACTCCGACACCGCGAAGAAGATCCAGACCGTGGTGAAGGCCAGCAAGATCAAGGTGCAGGCGGCCATCCAGGGCGAAACGGTGCGCGTCACCGGCGCCAAGCGCGACGACCTGCAGGCCGCGATGGCCCTGATCCGCACCGAGGTGCCGGACGCCCCGCTGTCGTTCAACAACTTCCGGGACTGAACGGTGCGCCGCCTGCTGCCGGTCCTGGCCGCCCTGTTGTGGGCGGGCGCTGCCGTGGCCCAATCGGTTTCCATGAGCGGGAGCATGGGCTCCTCCAAGGCGCTCCTCATGATCGACGGCGCGCCACGCATGGTGGCGGTCGGCAGCACGGTCCAGGGGGTGCGCCTCATCAGCACCGGCCCGCACAGCTCGGTGGTCGAGATCGCGGGCAAGCGGGTGACTCTCGAACTGGGCGCGGCCCAGGTCGACCTGGCCGGCGCGGACAGCCCGGGCAATGGCAGTCGCATCGTCATGACGGCCGGCTACGGCGGCCACTTCATGAGCAACGGCACCATCAACGGCCGGGCCGTGCGTTTCATGGTGGACACCGGGGCCACCACCATCGCCATGAGTGAAAGCGAGGCCATCCGCCTCGGCCTCAAGTTCCAGGAGGGGCAGCGCGGCATGGTGGGCACGGCCAATGGCCGCGTGACGGTGTACGGGGTCAAGCTGAACACCGTGGGTGTCGGCGACGTCACGGTGACGAACGTCGAAGCCGTCGTCATGCCGTCCGACATGCCCTACATCCTGCTCGGCAACAGCTTCCTGTCGCGCTTCCAGATGACGCGGCACAACGACATCATGACGCTCGAGCGGCGCTACTGAGACCCGCCACACCGCGTCCTTAGAATACCGGGGCAATGCCCCTGGTCCTCCTCGTCCTCCTCCCCTTCGTCGGCAGCCTGCTTGCAGCGCTGTTGCCCACCAATGCGCGCAACCGCGAGTCCACCCTCGCCGCGCTGATCGCACTGGCCGGCGTCGTGCAGTTGGCGCTGCTGTATCCGCGCGTCGCGGCAGGCGAGGTGATCCGCCAGCAGATCGCCTGGCTGCCGGGGCTGGGGCTCGATCTGGTGTTCCGCGTGGACGGCTTCGCCTGGATGTTCGCCATGCTCGTGCAGGGCGTGGGCTTCTTAGTGGTGATCTACGCCCGGTACTACATGTCGCCGTCCGATCCGGTGCCGCGCTTCTTCGCCTTCTTCCTGGCCTTCATGGGCGCGATGACGGGCGTGGTGCTGTCGGGCAACCTGGTGCAGCTGGTGGTGTTCTGGGAGCTGACGAGCCTGTTCTCGTTCCTCCTCATCGGTTACTGGCATCACCGCACCGATGCCCGGCGAGGCGCGCGCATGGCGCTGGTTGTCACGGCCACCGGCGGCCTGTGCCTGCTGGTCGGCGTGCTGTTGATCGGCAGCATGGTGAGCAGCTACGACCTGGATGTCGTGCTCGCCTCCGGCGACCTGATCCGCCAGCACCCGATGTACAAGGTGGCGCTCGGGCTCGTGCTCATGGGCGCGCTGACCAAGAGCGCCCAGTTCCCCTTCCACTTCTGGCTGCCGCACGCCATGGCGGCGCCGACGCCCGTGTCGGCCTACCTGCACTCGGCGACGATGGTGAAGGCCGGGGTGTTCCTGCTGGCGCGGCTGTGGCCCGTGTTGTCGGGCACCGACGCCTGGTTCTGGACGGTCGGCGGGGCGGGCCTGTGCACGCTCCTGCTGGGCGCCTATGCCGCCATGTTCCAGAACGACCTGAAGGGCCTGCTGGCGTACTCGACGATCAGCCACCTCGGGCTCATCACCCTGCTGCTGGGCCTGAACAGCGAGGTGGCGGCGGTCGCGGCGGTGTTCCACATCATGAACCACGCCACCTTCAAGGCCTCGCTGTTCATGGCGGCCGGCATCGTCGACCACGAGACCGGCACGCGCGACATCCGGCGCCTGAACGGGCTCTTCAAGGCCATGCCCATCACCGGCACGCTGGCCATGGTCGCGGCGGCGGCGATGGCCGGTGTGCCGCTGCTCAACGGCTTCCTCTCCAAGGAGATGTTCTTCGCGGAGACCGTGTTCGTCACCTCGGCCCCGTGGGTGGAATTGCTGCTGCCGGCCGCAGCCACCCTCGCGGGGGTGTTCAGCGTGGCCTATTCGCTTCGGTTTACCTACGACGTGTTCTTCGGCCCGCTTGCCACCGACCTGCCGCACACGCCACACGAGCCGTCGCGCTGGATGCGCGTGCCGGTGGAACTGCTCGTGCTGGTCTGCCTGGTAGTCGGCATCGCCCCGGCCATTTCGGTGGGTCCCATCCTCGCGGCCGCGGCCCGGCCGGTGGTCGGCGGCACGCTGCCCACCTACAGCCTGTCCGTCTGGCACGGCTGGAATGCCCCCATGATGATGAGCCTCGTGGCGCTCGTCGGGGGCGCCGCCTTCTACCTTCTGCTGCGCAAGCAGTTGAAGCGCGGTCGGTTCCCCTCGCCTCCCGTGATCTACCGGCTCAACGGCAAGCGGCTCTTCGAGCGCATGTTGGTCGCGTTGAGCTGGCTCGGCCGGCGCGGGCTGCGCGTGCTGGGCACCACGCGCCTGCAGTCGCAGATGTTCCGCATGCTGACGGTGGTGGTGGTGTTCGCCATCGCGCCGCTCTGGGGCACGGTGCTCGACTGGGGCGACCGGCCCCGCATTCCCATGTCGCCCGTGTTCGCCGGCCTGTGGGCGATCGGCATCGTGTGCGCGCTGGGCGCGGCATGGCAGGCCAAGTACCACCGGCTCGCCGCGCTCACCCTGATGAGTGGCGCAGGCCTCGTGACCTGCATCACCTTCGTGTGGTTCTCCGCGCCGGACCTCGCCCTCACCCAGTTGACGGTGGAGGTGGTCACCACCGTGCTCATCCTGCTGGGCCTGCGCTGGCTGCCCAAGCGCATCGAGTCGAATGCACCGGAGCTGCGCACCGACCTGCGCGCCCGCGCCCGCCGTGCGCGCGACTTCACGCTGGCCGCGGTGGCCGGCATCGGCATGGCCACGCTTTCCTACGCGATGCTGACCCGCACGGCCCCGCAGAGCATCTCACCGTTCTTCCTGTCGCGCGCCTTGCCCGAAGGGGGCGGCACCAACGTGGTCAACGTGATGCTGGTGGACTTCCGCGGCACCGACACGCTGTTCGAGATCGTCGTGCTGGCGACCGTGGCCATGACGGTGTACGCCCTGCTGCGGCGGTTCCGCCCACCTCGCGAGAGCATCGGCCGTCCGACCCAGCAACGTGCCGTGCCGCGTGACCTGGACAGCGACCTGATCGCACCGCGCGACGGCATCCAGACGCCACAGGGATACCTGCTCGTGCCGGCCGTGCTGGTGCGCCTGCTGCTGCCGCTGTCGTGGGTGATCGCGCTGTACCTGTTCCTGCGCGGCCACAACGAACCGGGTGGCGGTTTCGTGGCCGGCCTGGTCGTCGCCATCGCGTTCATCGTGCAGTACATCGTGGCCGGCACCAACTGGGTCGAAGACCACATGCGGCTGCGCCCGCCCCGATGGATCGCCGTCGGCATGCTCTCCGCACTCTTCACCGGCGTGGGCGCCTGGTTCTTCGGCTACCCCTTCCTCACCACCCACACCGCCCACCTGCACCTGCCGCTCGTCGGCGACATCCACGTGGCGAGCGCGCTCTTCTTCGACATCGGCGTGTTCGCCACCGTGGTGGGCTCGACCCTGCTGATGCTGACCGCCATCGCTCACCAGTCGGTGCGCGGCCACCGGCAGCCGAAGGAAACCGTCAACCTGCCGAGCGGAGCCGCCTGATGGAAGAGATCATTGCCGTGGCCATCGGCGTGCTGGCCGCCTCCGGGGTGTGGCTGCTGCTGCGACCCCGCACCTTCCAGGTCATCATGGGCCTGTCGCTGCTGTCGTACGCCGTCAACCTGTTCATCTTCAGCATGGGCAGCCTGTCGATCGGCAACGAGCCCATCATCCGCGCGGGCCTGCCCGCCGATCTGGCGCACTACACCGATCCGATGCCGCAGGCGCTCGTGCTCACCGCCATCGTGATCGGCTTCGCCATGACGGCGCTCTTCCTCGTGGTGCTGCTCGCGTCGCGCGGCTTCACCGACACCGACCACGTCGATGGCGACGGAGGGCACGGATGACGGCCGACGTCCTGGGCCAGGCCACCCCGGGCCTCTGGCCCCACCTCATCGTGCTGCCCGTGCTGCTGCCGCTGCTCACCGCGGCGGTGATGCTGCTGCTGGGCGAGAAGCGCCGCCCGCTGAAGGCCCTGGTCAACGTCGGCTCGACCCTCGCCGGCCTGGTCGTCTCGGTGATGCTGCTGCGTTGGGTGCACCTGGGGGACGTGCCCGGCGTGGTGGGCGTGTACCTGCCGGGCAACTGGGACGTGCCGTACGGCATCGTCCTTGCCGTGGACCGCCTGAGCGCGCTGATGCTCGTGCTGACCGGCGTGGTGGGCCTCGGCTCGCTGCTCTTTTCACTGGCCCGCTGGGACCGGGCCGGAGTCCACTTCCACCCCTTGTTCCAGCTGCAGTTGCTCGGTCTCTACGGTGCATTTCTCACCGCCGACCTGTTCAACCTCTTCGTGTTCTTCGAGCTCATGCTCTCCGCCTCGTACGGGCTGATGCTGCACGGCTCGGGGCGGGCGCGGGTCAGCGCCGGCCTGCACTATGTGGCGATCAACCTGGTGGCCTCGTCGTTCTTTCTCGTGGGCGCGGCCATGATCTACGGCGTCACCGGCACCTTGAACTTCGCCGACCTCGCGGTGAAGATCCCGCACATCCCGCTCGGCGAACGCGGCCTGCTGCACACCGGCGCCGCCATCCTTGCCACCGCGTTCCTGGCCAAGGCCGCCATGTGGCCGATGAACGCCTGGCTGGAGCCCGCCTATTCGGCCGCCAGCGCGCCGGTGGCCGGCCTTTTCGCCATCATGACGAAGGTCGGCATCTACGCGGTGCTGCGCTTGTCCACCTTGCTGTTCTCCGACCAGGCGGGCGCCTCGGTGCAGTTCGGCGGCCCGTGGCTGCTGGCGGGCGGGCTCGCCACCATCGCCTTCGGCTCCATGGGCATGCTGGGCGCCAAGCGGCTCGGGCGGCTGGCGAGCTTCAGCGTGCTGATCTCGTCAGGCACCATCCTGGCCGCCATCGCCTTTGGTCAGGCCGCGCTCACGGGCGCGGCGCTCTACTACCTGGTCAGCTCGACCCTTGCCGTCAGCGCCCTCTTCCTGCTGGCCGAACTCATCGAGCGCTCGCGCGTCGCGGCCGGAGACCGCCCGGAGGGCGACACCATCCCCGGCCCCCTCGACGAGACCGAGTCTGCCTTCGAGGCGAATGCGCGCATGAACCTCGACGAGCAGGAGGAACTTCTCATCGGCCGCGCCATTCCGGCGGCCATGGCCTTCCTCGGCCTGAGCTTCATCGCCTGCACCCTGCTGTTGAGCGGCATGCCGCCGTTCTCCGGCTTCATCGGCAAGTTCGCGATGCTGACCGCCGTGCTGAGCCCGGCGGGCGGCGCCGGCCTGGGCGGCGTGTCGGCCTCAGGCTGGTGGCTCGTCGGACTCATGATCGGCTCGGGCCTCATCTCCATGATCGGCCTCACCCGCGCCGGCGTGCGGCACTTCTGGGCGCCCCAGGACCGGCCCGCGCCTCGCCTGCGGGTCATTGAGTGCCTGCCGATCGCCTTGCTGGTCATCGCCTGCGGCGGTCTGGTGGTGAAAGGTGACGCGGCCGTTCGATACGGGCGGGCGACCGCCGAGGCGCTCGTCGCGCCCACCGCCTACATCGGCGCCGTGATGACCGCGCGACCCGTGCCCCCGCCGCCCAAGCCCGCGGAGGCCCGACCATGAAGTGGCTCGCCCGGGTGCTGCCGGCGCCCCTGCTCTCGTTCTCGGTGCTGCTGCTGTGGCTCGTGCTGAACGGCTCGCTGAGCGCCGGGCACTGGCTGATCGGCGTCGCCTTGGCGGTGCTGGTGCCGCTGGCCACCGCCTCGTTGCGGCCCGAGCCAGCCAGGGTGCGCGCGCCCCTCGTGCTGACCCGCCTCATCCTGCAGGTGGGCCGTGACGTGGTCGTCTCGAACGTGGACGTGGCCCGCGGCGTGCTGCGCGGACGCCGCCGGCCGCCCCGGGGGCGCTTCGTCCGCGTCCCGCTCGACCTGCGCGACCCGCACGGACTCGCTGCGCTGGCGATCATCATGTGCGTGATCCCCGGCACGGTGTGGTCCGAACTGTCCCTCGACCGCACGGCCCTGCTGCTGCACGTGTTCGACCTCGACGACGAGGCCCGTTTCGTCGAGCACCTGAAGCGCTGCTACGAGCGGCCCTTGATGGAGATCTTCGAATGAGCGGACTGCTTTACGGCGCGATCGTCTTCGCGCTCGTCTGCCTCGCCCTGGCGATGGCGCTGTCGATCACCCGGCTCTTTCGCGGGCCCTCCGCCCAGGACCGCGTGCTCGCCCTGGACACCCTCTACGTGTGCGGCATGCTGATGATGCTCGTGCTCGGCATCCGCTACGCCAGCGACGTCTTCTTCGAAGCGGCGCTGCTGGTGGCACTGTTCGGGTTCGTCGGGTCGGCCTCCATGGCCAAGTTCCTGCTGCGCGGCGAGGTGATCGAATGAGCACGGTGCCGATGTGGGCTCAGATCGTCGTCGCGGTGTTGATCGCGGCGGGCGGCCTGTTCGCGCTCGTCGCCGCCTGGGGGCTGGCGCGCCTGCCCGACTTCTTCCTGCGGATGCACGCCCCCTCGCTCGCCTACACGCTGGGCGCCTGGTGCATCGCCGGCGCCTCGGTGCTGTATTTCTCCATGCTGGGTGAACGACTGCCGGTCCGCGGCTGGCTCATCCCCGTCTTCCTCGCCATCACCGTGCCCATCACCACCTCGCTGCTCGCCCGCGCCGGACTCTTCCGCGCCCGCGAAGCCGGCCGCGAGGACGTGCCGCCGCCGCTGGGCTGACTCGCAAGCGCGCCGCCGTCACGCGCAGGAGCGAGCAAGCCCTCGCGGGGCCGCGTGAACGGCCCACGGGCCGCAGTGCCTCATCGGCCGCCTGTGCCGCGGCTCGTCTTCGCGCGGCCGAACACCCCTGCGCATGAGTGCGACGTACGGGGCGCCCGGTCCGATAGGCTGCGGACTACCGTCCAGCGAAAGAAAGGGAGCAGCCATGCACATCAATCGGCGGGCCGGCAGCCCGTCTTCATCTTCCGCGACAGCTGCCCCCGACCCCTCGCGCGCCACCTCCGCGGGACACGCGTCGTCCACTCCGGCTTCCGGCCGGGATCGCACCGCCCACTTGCCCGCGGGTCGAGGCGCCTCGGCAAGCACGTCCCGGCCGGCCGGTCGGCGGCTGCTGCCCAGCCAATCCGACATCCTGAACCGCCCCGCATCCCCGCTGGCCGTACCACCCGGATTCCCCGACACCGTGGAGCCGGCCGCCTGGGCCATCGCGCGGAACCTGCCGCCGGAGCATGCGAGGGAAATCCACCGCCTGGTTCACGAAGACGGGCTGGGGCACGTTCTGCTCGGGGATCGGGTGCCGCGCGTGTCGCCCCAGCCCGGAAGGTCGGCGATACGCCTGGAAGGCCACGCCCTCGACGCCACCCTGGCGCTGGGAGAGACGCAGGGATGGCGGCCCGGGCTGCGTCTCGTGTACTGCGAAGCGCGCGACGACCCCGAGCTGGGGTGGTTGCCCGCCACGGGCTTCCTTCTGAACGAGCGCGTGCTGCGCGAGGCCTGCGAGTGGCACCGAGACGTGATCGCCGCTCGCACCGGAGACGGTGTCTCCCACCCTGCCCATGCCGTGCTCGCCATGCTGGCACGCGGCGACGCCGCCCTGGACTGCGTGGTCGAATCCATCGTGCTTGGCTACGGCCGCAGCAGCGGGGAGCGCTTCGAACAGCATCTCTTCGCCGGCGGCGTGGCGGCCGACAGCGAGGCCATGAAGGTCTACATTGCAGCGCACAACCGTCGCATCGAGCAAGGCAAGCCGGACGCCGAAGTGCCGGCACCACGGGTCCCTGCCTTCGTCAAGGACGACTCGCCTGAAACTCGTGGATTGGTCGACAACTACCTGGCGCAGGGCGACGCGCTCCAGAACTACCTGCACCGCGCCTGCCTGCAGCTGCAGGCACGGGACTGCGGCGATGTGGACCTGGCAGTGACCGCCGCCATCGCCCAGGCGGCGTGCGTGCCACGGACGACGGCCGGTTGAGCGTGGGGCGGGCTTGTCGACGCTGCCCCGGCTTCCGGGGTCAGCCGGATCGGGCCGGCCGCCCGGCCAGCACGAACGCCGCCCAGGCCAGCAGGGCCACCAGCGCCAGCAGCAGGAGCAACTCCCGGTAGCCCGGCACGACCAGCAGCACCCAGGCACCGGCCAGCGGGCCGACCGCACGGGGCACCAGCGCCAGCACCGACAGCAGGCCGCTGATGCGCCCGACGTGCGCATGCCCGAAGTAGGTGGGCACGACGTGGCCGCGCACGATGGTGACGAGGCCGTTGGCGGCGCCGAACATCACGGCGAACACGAGCAAAGCCCACAACGAGCCGGCCAGCGCGAACAGCAGCAGCGACAAGGGCATGGCGGCGAAGACGGCGAGCCCCAGCACGCGTGGTGTCAGGCGACGGCCTGCGCCCAGGAAGGCCAGGCGGCCCAGCACCTGGGCGGGCCCGATCCACATCAGCACCGTGAGGGCGTCGGGCTCGGGCGTGCCCTTGGAGGCGAAGGCGGGCATCACATGCGCCCAGAAGGTGGCCGACACCACCGAGTACAGCATGAAGGTGGCCGCGAGCAACCAGAACGCCCGGTGTCGCAAGGCCTCATGCAGCGTCGCGTCGTCGGCTGCATCGGTGTGGCGTTCGCGGGGAGGTGCATCGGGCCCCTGCAAGGCCCAGGCGTTCAGCGGCGCGGCCACGAGCAGCAGCACGAGGCCGATAGCCACCAGCGCCACGCGCCAGCCGAAGGCGCCGATCAGCCACAGCGTGACCGGGAACGACAGCGTGCTCGCGAACCCGCCGACCAGCGTGAGCCAGGTGATGGCCGACCCGAAGCGGGTGGGAAAGCGCCGCGTGACCACGCTGAACGCCGGCTCGTAGAGCGTCATGGCCATGGCGACGCCGAGCAGCGCCCAGGCGAGGTAGAGCATCGGCAGCGACTGCACGCAGGCCCAGAGCAGGAATCCGAGGCCGGCGATCGCGGCGCCGCCCGCCATCACCCGCCGGCCATGACCGCGGTCGATCGCGGCGCCAGCCCCATAGCTCGCCGCACCCCACACGGCCAGCCCGAGCGTGAAGGCGCCCATCAGCGCGGGCTTGGACCAGCCCAGGCTGTCGCGCATCGGCAGCACGAAGGCCGAGAAGGTGTAGTAGAGCGCCGCCCAGCACAGCAACTGGGCCAGCGCGAGACAGGCCACCGTGGTGGCGAAGGAAGGGGACGAGCGCCCGGCCGGGGTCGCGGGAATGGCGGACATTCCGGGCATTCTCGACGCCCCGCTGCCGCCTGGCTGTCGCCCGAGGGTCAACCCGGCCGGTCCTTTGCGGGAAAATGACGCGGTGTCCACCTCCCTCCGCGCCTTGTCCGACTTCCCGCCCCTCGTCTTCGTGCACGGCAATGGCGACACCGCGGCGCTGTGGATCACCACCTGCTGGCGCTTCGAATCGAACGGCTGGCCCGCCGAGCGGCTGCACGCCATCGACCTGCCCTACCCGCTGGCCCGTGACGACGACCGGGTGGACCAGCCCGGTCGCAGCTCGAGTGCCGAGCACCGAGATTTCCTCGCCGCTGAAGTCGACCGTGTCCTGGCGACCACGGGCGCGTCCAAGGTGGCCCTGGTCGCCAACTCACGGGGCGGCTTGGCGGTGCGGAATTACCTGGCCCACGGCGGCGCGTCGAAGGTGTCGCATGCCATCCTGGGCGGCACGCCGAACCACGGCGTGTGGACCTCCCTCGATTACCTGCCCGGCAACGAGTTCAACGGTGCCGGCCCGCTGCTGTCGGTGCTGAACCGGCCCGGCCCGGACGGCCACGAGGTCACCCCAGGCGTCCGCTGGATGACCCTGCGCTCCGACGTCAACGACAAGTACTGCCAGCCGACCGGGGCATGGCTCGGCCTGCCCGAACTTCACACCGGCACGCGGCACGATGGTCCCGCGCTCCGCGGCGCCCTCGACGTCGTGCTGCCCGGCGTTGACCACCGCGAGACCTCGTTCGGTCCGGCCGCGTTCGCCCGAACCTGGGAGTTCCTGACCGGCGCCCCGCCCGCCACGCTGACCATCGCCGCCGAGGACCGCCCGCGTCTGGACGGCAAGGTCGCCGGGATGGGTGTCGACAACCGGCACGGCCGCGACCCGAGCAACCTTCCGCTGGTCGGGGCCCGCGTCTCGGTGTACGCGACGAATGCGCGCACCGGTGAACGCGAGGGCCCGCCGCTGCACGTTCGCACGGTGGGCGCTGACGGCCGCTGGGGTCCCTTCGATGCGCCCGCGGGCACACCGCTGGAGTTCGTGATCGAGGCGGAGGGTTACGCCGTCACCCACGTCTACCGCTCGCCCTTCCCCCGGTCCTCGTCGCTCGTGAACCTGCGGGCCGAGCGGCCGCTTCGCCCGCAAGCGGGTGTCCAGGCCCTCGTGACCCTGTCACGCCCACGCGGCTACTTCGACCGCCGGCGAGACACCATCGCGCTCGATGGCGCCAGTCCGCCCGCCGATGTACCGCCCGGCACGGCCGGCGTCTCCGCCTGCGTGGCCCGCGTTACCGACCGTCCACACCGTCCCGTGCCCGGCGAATTCAACGGCGAACGCATCACCGGCCTGGCCTGGCCGCTGGCCGACGGCCATGTCGTCACGCTCGAACTGCACCACTGAACCCGTGCCATGAAACTCTCCCAGCTTCTCTTCACCCAGGGCTTCGGCGCCCGCCGCGAATGCGAGGGCCTGATCGCTTCGGGCCACGTCACCGTGGCCGGCGCCCGGGTGGACGATCCTTTCGCCGATGTCGAGCCCGAAGGCCTGCAGTTCACCGTGCGCGGCGAGCCCTGGACGTACCACGAGCAGGCGCTGCTGGTGCTCAACAAGCCCAAGGGCGTCGAGTGCTCGCAGAAGCCCAAGCACCATCCGAGCGTGTACACGCTGCTGCCGCCGCCGCTGCGCCGCCGTGACGTGCAGAGCATCGGCCGCCTGGACGAGGACACCACCGGCCTGCTGCTGTTCACCGACGACGGCGCCCTCATCCACCGCCTCACCTCACCCAAGAAGCACGTGCCCAAGGTGTACGAGGTGACCTGCAAGCACCCCGTCACCCCGGAGCAGATCGAGCGCCTGCTGGAAGGCGTGAAGCTGGTGGACGACCCGGCGACGGTGCGGGCCGTGGCGTGCGAGCCGACCGGCGAGCTGAGCTTGCGGATGACGCTCGTGGACGGCAAGTACCACCAGGTCAAGCGCATGCTGGCCGCGGTGAGCAACCGGGTCGAAGGCCTGCACCGCAGCGGCTTCGGTGCGCTGGTGCTGCCGCCGGACCTCGCCCCCGGCCAGTGGCAGTGGCTGGACGGCCCCTCGGCCATCCTTGGCTGAACGGGCCCGACCGCCCCAGACGCAATAATCCTGACCATGCAAGTCTTTCGCGGCATCCACCACCCAGGCATCGCTCCGGCATGCGCGCTGACCATCGGCAACTTCGATGGCGTCCACCGCGGCCACCAGGCGATGCTGGCCCTGCTGCGCTCGGAGGCCCAGCACCTGGGGCTGCCCTCGTGCGTGCTCACCTTCGAACCCCACCCGCGCGACTACTTCGCCCGCAAGGCGGGCAAGCCGGAGCTCGCGCCGGCCCGCATCGCCACGCTGCGCGACAAGCTCGGCGAACTCGAGCGCTGCGGCATCGACCAGGTCGTGGTGCTCCGCTTCGACCACCGCCTGGCGTCCCAGCCGGCGGAGGCCTTCATCGACGACACCCTCGTGGCGGGGCTCGGCGCGAAGTACGTGCTGGTCGGCGACGACTTCCGGTTCGGCGTGCGCCGCACCGGGGACTACGCCATGCTCGACGCGGCCGGGGACACCCGCGGCTTCGACGTGGCGCGCATGAACAGCTACGAAGTGCACGGCTTGCGCGTGTCCAGTTCGGCGGTGCGCGAGGCGCTCGCCACCGGCCAGATGGCGCAGGCCACGGCCCTGCTCGGCCGCCCCTACAGCATCAGCGGCCATGTCGTGCACGGCCGCAAGCTCGGCCGCGACCTGGGGTTTCGCACCCTCAACCTGCGCTTCCCGCATCCACGGGCGGCAGCGATGGGCATCTTCGCCGTGCGCACCCACGGCTTGACCGACGCCCCGCTCGACGGCGTGGCGAGCCTCGGCGTGCGCCCGACCGTGGAGGACAGCGGTCGGGTGCTGCTGGAGGTCCACTGCCTCGACTGGCCCGACCACCTCGGCCGGGAGGGGGGGTACGGTAAACTCGTGCGCGTGGAACTGCTGCACAAACTCCGCGACGAAGCCCGCTACGACGGCCTCGATGCCCTCAAGGCCGCCATCCTCCAGGACGCGGCCGATGCCCGCGCGTACCTCGCGTCGGCCGCGGCGCAGCCGGCGGCTCACGCCGCCACCGGCCGCCAGACCACGCGCGACCGAATTTAGCGCCCGCCCCGCCCTCACGCGAGTTCCGGCGCCTCCCGGCCGGTTTCCCCTCTTCTCCCGCGCGCCCGACGGCGCGCCCTGCGCCATGACCGACAAACCGACCGACTACCGCGCCACCCTGAACCTGCCGGACACGCCGTTCCCCATGCGCGGCGACCTGCCCAAGCGCGAGCCCGGCTGGGTCCAGCAATGGAACGAGGAAGGCCGCTACAAGCGGCTCCGCGAGGCCCGCTGCGGCGCCCCGAAGTTCATCCTGCACGACGGCCCGCCGTACGCCAACGGCCAGATCCACATGGGCCATGCGGTGAACAAGATCCTCAAGGACATGATCATCAAGGCGCGCCAGCTGGAGGGCTTCGACGCGCTGTACGTGCCCGGCTGGGATTGCCACGGCCTGCCCATCGAGAACGCCATCGAGAAGAAGCACGGCCGCAACCTCAGCCGCGACGAGATGCAGGCCAAGAGCCGTGCCTACGCGACCGAGCAGATCGCGCAGCAGATGAGCGACTTCAAGCGCCTGGGGGTGCTGGCCGAATGGGACCACCCCTACAAGACGATGGACTTCGCCAACGAGGCCGGCGAGCTGCGGGCGTTCAAGCGGGTGATCGAGCGCGGCTTCGTCTACCGCGGCCTGAAGCCGGTGTACTGGTGCTTCGACTGCGGCTCGTCGCTGGCCGAGTTCGAGATCGAGTACGCCGACAAGAAGAGCCAGACGATCGACGTGGCCTTCAAGGCGAACGACCCCGCCAAGCTGGCCGCAGCCTTCGGTCTGCCGTCCCTCACGCAAGACGCCTTCGCGGTCATCTGGACCACCACCGCCTGGACCATCCCGGCCAACCAGGCGATCAACCTGAACCCCGAGCTCGAGTACGCGCTGGTGGAGACCGAGCGCGGGCTGCTGGTGCTCGCGGCCTCACTGGTGGAGGCCTGCATGACGCGCTACGCGCTCACCGGCCGCGTGCTGGCCACGGTCAAGGGTGAACGCCTGGGTGGCCTGGAATTCCAGCACCCGTTGCACGACGTGGACGCCGGCTACCGCCGCCTCTCCCCTGTCTACCTCGCCGACTACGCCACCGCCGACGACGGCACCGGCCTCGTGCACTCCTCGCCCGCCTACGGCGTGGACGACTTCAACTCCTGCGTGGCGCACGGCGTCAAGTACGACGACATCCTGAACCCGGTCCAGGGCAACGGCACCTATGCGGCGGACTTCCCGCTCTTCGGTGGCCAGCACATCTGGAAGGCCGTGCCGGTGATCATCCAGGCGCTGGCCGATGCCGGGCGCCTGCTGCACACCACGACCATCACGCACAGCTACCCGCACTGCTGGCGGCACAAGACGCCCGTGATCTACCGTGCGGCGGCCCAGTGGTTCGTCCGCATGGACGAGGGCGAAGGCGTGTTCACCAAGGACAAGGCCGACAAGACCCTTCGCCGGCTGGCACTCGACGCCATCGAGCAGACGAGCTTCTACCCGGAGAACGGCAAGGCCCGCCTGCACGACATGATCGCCAACCGGCCCGACTGGTGCATCAGCCGCCAGCGCAGCTGGGGCGTGCCCATCCCGTTCTTCCTGCACAAGGATTCCGGCGAGCTGCACCCGCGCACGATGGAGATCCTGGACCAGGCAGCCGACATCGTGGAGCGCGGCGGCATCGAGGCCTGGAGCCGGGTGACGGTCGAAGAGATCCTGGGCGCCGCCGACGCACCGCACTACACCAAGAGCACCGACATCCTCGAGGTGTGGTTCGACTCCGGCTCGACCTTCTCCCACGTGCTGCGCGGCACGCACGCGCCGCAGTTCCACGAGGCCGGCCCCGAGGCCGACCTCTACCTCGAAGGCCACGACCAGCACCGCGGCTGGTTCCATTCGTCGCTGCTGCTGGCCTGCGCGCTGGAAGGCCGCGCGCCCTACAAGGGCCTGCTGACCCACGGTTTCACCGTGGACAGCCAGGGCCGCAAGATGAGCAAGTCGCTCGGCAACGGCATCGACCCGCAGGAGGTCAGCAAGAAGCTCGGCGCCGAGATCATCCGCCTGTGGGTGGCCGCGAGCGACTACTCCGGCGACATCGCCGGGGACGACAAGATCCTGGCCCGCGTGGTCGACGCCTACCGGCGCATTCGCAACACCCTGCGCTTCCTGATGGCCAACACCAGCGACTTCGACATCACGAAGGACGCGGTGCCGCTGGGCGAGCTGCTGGAGATTGATCGCTACGCGCTCGCACGCGCGGCCGAGTTCCAGGCCGAGGTGCTGGCGCACTACAAGGTGTACGAGTTCCACCCGGTCGTGGCCAAGCTGCAGGTGTACTGCTCGGAAGACCTGGGCGCGTTCTACCTCGACATCCTGAAGGATCGGCTCTACACCAGCGCCCCGGGCTCGCACGCCCGCCGCAGCGCGCAGACCGCGCTGTGGCACCTGACGCAAGCCATGCTGCGCTGGATGGCACCGTTCCTCAGCTTCACGGCCGAGGAGGCCTGGGGTTTCGTGGGCAACGGGGAGTCGATCTTCACCCAGGTCTACAGCGAGTTCGGCACACCCGATGCGGCGCTCATGGCCAAGTGGACCCGCCTGCGCGAGATCCGCGACGTGGTGAACAAGGAAATCGAGACCGTGCGGGCCGCCGGCCAAGTGGGCGCGTCCCTGCAGGCCGAGGTGAGCCTGCAGGCCACCGCCGACGACCTGGCGCTGTTGCGGTCGCTGGGCGATGACCTCAAGTTCGTGACCATCACGTCAGCCGCGCGCACCGAGCCTGGGGATGCACTGGCCGTCACGGTGACGCCGTCGGCCCACACCAAGTGCGAGCGCTGCTGGCACTACCGCGAGGAGGTGGGGCACGACCCGGCCCACCCCACGCTGTGCGGCCGTTGCACCTCGAACCTCTTCGGTAGCGGCGAGACCCGTCACTTCGCCTGAGCCCGGCGCCGCATGGCGTCGCCGTCCCTCCCTTCACGCACTCCGCGGCGCGCTCCGGCGCGCCGCCCTCCCCGAATGGCCACTCGCACTCCTTCGTCGCCGTCGTCCCCGCTGCTGCCCTGGCTCGGTGTCGCCCTGCTCGTCATCGTGCTCGACCAGTTCACGAAGACGCTCATCCTCCAGTACTTCCAGTACGGGGACAGCCGTACCGTCACCTCGTTCTTCAACCTGGTTCGGGTCCACAACACGGGAGCGGCGTTCTCGTTCCTCGCCGGCGCGTCGGGGTGGCAGCGCTGGTTCTTCGTCGGACTCGGCGCGGTGGCCGCCATCTTCATCGTCTGGATGCTGCGCAGCCACGGAGGGCAACGCATGTTCGCCTGGGCGCTGTCGCTGATCCTCGGCGGGGCGCTGGGCAACGTGATCGACCGGCTGCTGCATGGCTACGTGGTCGACTTCCTCCAGGTCCACTACGCCGGCCGGGCGTTCCCGTCGTTCAACGTGGCCGATGCGGCCATCACGGTCGGGGCGGTGCTGCTCATCCTCGACGAGTTGCTGCGCGTGCGCAAAGCGCGCTGAAGGCCCATGGCTACTGCCCTTCGGCAGACATCGCCCGCGCGCGCACGTATCATCGGGTGATGGTCGATTTCCACTGCCTGTCGTTCTACGAATGGCTCGACGTGCCCATCTGGGTGTTCGATCCAGAACGACTGCAGGCGACATGGGCGAACCGGGCCGGGCTGACCTTCTGGGACGCCGATTCCATCGCCGACCTGCAGGCGCGCGACTTCTCCGACCTGAGCGAGGGCGTGCGCGCCCGGCTCGCGCTGAGCATGCAGGCGCATGCGCGCGACGAGGTCGTCCGCGACGCCTGGACCCTGTACCCGCGGGGCACGCCGGTGACGTCGGTGCTCGTGTCGCGCGGCATCGTTCTGCCCGACGGCCGCCAGGGCATTCTCTTCGCCTCGGAACCGCTGACGAGCACCGTCGACGCCGACATGCTGCGCGGCCTGGAGGCCATCACCCACACGACCGTGCGCGTGGCCTTGCATGCCCTGCCCGAAGGCACGGCCCTGATGCGCAATCCGGCCGCCGCCCAGGCCTTCGGATTGGTGCCCGCGGGGCCGGAGCCGCGTCCGGCCGACTTCGAATCGATGTTCCCGGACGCCGCCGTGGCCGCGCGCATTCTCGCGCAGGCGCGCCGGGGGCAGACCTTCAGCGCCGAGCTGGAGCTGCAGACGCTCGCCGGACCGCGTTGGCATGGCGTCGACGTGCGCCCGATCGTCGATCCGGTCTCGGGCCGGCGCGCGCTGCAGATCAACGCACGCGACATCGCCGACCTCAAGGCCACGCAAAAGGCGCTCGAGAGCGCCCGCGTGGCGGCCGACAATGCCAACCTGGCCAAGAGCGCCTTCCTGGCCAACATGAGCCACGAGATCCGCACGCCGATGAACGGTGTGCTCGGCCTGACGGAGCTCGTGCTGGGGACGCCGCTGAACGACAAGCAACGCCAGTACATCACCCTGGCCAACCAGTCCGCCCGGGGCCTCATGGTCATCATCGACGACCTGCTCGACGTCGCCAAGATCGAGGCCGGCCAGCTCGTCATCGAGCAGCGGCCGTTCTCGGTCCGCAAGTGCCTCGAGGAAGCGCTGTCGCCGTTGCAGCTGACCAGCCAGCAGAAGGGCCTGCGCCTCGGCTGGCACGTCGCCGACGAGGTGCCGGCCACCTTGCTGGGCGATGCGGTGCGGCTGCGGCAGGTGCTGGTCAACCTGGTGGGCAACGCCATCAAGTTCACCGAGAAGGGCGCGGTGGAGGTGCGGGTCGAGGTCATCCGCGGTGGCACTCCTGCCGACGGCAACCTGTCGCTGCGATTCGCCGTCGCCGACACCGGCATCGGCATGTCGCCCGAGCAGCTGGAGCGCGTGTTCGAGCCCTTCGTGCAGGCCGACACCAGCATCACCCGCCGCTATGGCGGCACCGGCCTCGGCCTTGCCATCGTGTCGCGGCTCGTGCGCCTCATGGGCGGTGATGTGAAAGCCACCAGCACTCCCGGACAGGGCAGCTGCATGTCCTTCACCGTCGTGCTCGCGCGCACGGGCGACATGTCGTCCTCCGGCGCCGGGGGCGCAGGCACCGCGGCGGCCTCGGCCCGCGCTCAACCGATGCAAGGCATGGACCTGCGCTGATGCAGCATCGTCTCTCGGTTCGCACCGCGCTCCTGCTGGCGGTGCCGCCCCTCCTTTGGGCCGGAAACGCCGTGGTCGGCCGTGCCCTGGTGGGCAGCGTGCCGCCCCTGACCTTGAACGCGATGCGCTGGGCGCTGGCGTTCCTGTTCCTGCTGCCCCTGGGATGGCGCGCGCTCTCCCGGCCGCACGAGATCCTCGCCCGCTGGAAGTACCTGACCGTCCTCGGGGCACTCGGCGTCGGCAGCTACAACGCGCTGCAGTACATGGCGGTGCAGACGTCCACGCCCATCAACGTCACGCTCATCACGGCCAGCATGCCGCTGTGGATGCTCGCCGTCGGCTTTCTCTTCTTCAAGGAACCGGCGCACCGACGGCAGCTGGCCGGCGCCGGCCTGTCGCTCGCGGGCGTGGCGCTGGTGCTGTCGCATGGCCACCCCGAACGGCTGCTCGCGCTGCGCCTGGTACCGGGCGACCTGCTGATGCTGCTGGCAGCGGCGCTGTGGGCCGGCTACAGCTGGATGCTGGCCCGCCCGCCGGCCTCGATGCAGGGCGAGCAGCGCCCGCAGTGGAACTGGGCCGAGTTCCTGCTCGTGCAGGTGGTCTTCGGCGGCGCGTGGGCGGCGCTGGCGGCAGGCGTGGAACAGGTCTTCCTCGACCCGGTGCCCATCGTGTGGTCCGCCGGATTCATCGCCGGCTGGTTCTACGTCGCGCTCGCCGCGTCGATCGTGGCCTACTGGCTGTGGGGCGTGGGGGTGGCGACGGTCGGGCCGGCCATCGGCGCGTTCTTCATCAACCTCACGCCGCTCTTCGCGGCCCTGCTGTCGGCCGCACTGCTGGCCGAGCCACCGCGCTGGTACCACGCCGTGGCCTTCGCGCTGATTGCGGCCGGCATCGTGGTGACCTCCCGCCCTGCCCGCCGCTGAAGCGGCCTGGCCAAGGGACGCGGCTGTCCCGCGGCAACGAAGTCTGATACGCACGCCAGTGATGCCGGCACATTCTTTCGCTGCGAACTGAGACTGAGCCCCCCCGAGTAGCGTCACGCGAACGGCCACGGCAGCAATGTCTGGGACAGCTTGGACGGCCGCTTCAGGCGGGTAGCGGTCCTCGCACCGGCGACAATCGGGATAAGGAGACACGGATGTTCCAACTGCCCGAAGGTGACCGCGCTCGCTGGATTGACCTCCTGCAGGCGAATCCAGTGCCTGACGTACTTAGACAGATCGCAGGCACCTATTCCATCGGGCGCGGCGATCTGGGGTTTGCTTTGGTCGACCTATCACCGGACGTCTTGACCCAGCATGTTCAAGCCGTGTGGACGTGGGACATCGAACGCAAAGGTCGCGGTTTAAACGATGACGAGCTCGTAGAAGAGCTGGCGAGCTTGCGTTTCCGGCTCGACTGAGCCATGCCAACAGTCCTCCGCTTCAGGTTGGAAGCGGACTTCAGGAAAACCTGTCATTCTCGGCAAGCGTCACGCCGCAGTAAGACGCTCCAACATAGCGGACGCCAGACAAGGTGGCCTTTTCCAAGTCGATGGATTCGATCAAGGCCAATTCGAAATTTGCGTTCGTCAGATCGGCGCCCACGAAGCTCGCGCACTTGACATTGCATTGACGGAAGCTGGCACCTCGCAAGCTCGCCCCGTTGAACGTCGCATCGCAGAACCAGGAGTTCTCGAAATCCGCTCCGTCAAGCATCACGCCTGAAAGGTCCTCGTTCGACATATCGACGCCTGGGAACGCTCGCTCTCCTTGGTCGTAGCGACTCAAAAGCTCCTCGAGCGAGGATGGGGATTGATATGGACGAACCGTGTTCATGTCTCATTGAAGCACGCTGGAGGTGTCCGCTTCGCCTTCGACGGAGCGCGCCGCTTTAGGCTGAGGCTGTGTGAAAACCCGCTCACGGCCCAAGCGGCAGGGTACTAGAGTCGAGACCCAGGTCAAGCCTGGGAGGCGACATGCCGCGATTCGTGGAAGGTCTGGATCGACATCAAGTCACGTTGCTGCCTGAATGCCTCGATGACTTTGTGGCCGAGGACAATCCGGTCCGGGTGATCGAGGCCTTCATCGATGAACTGGACTTGGCCGCACTCGGCTTCGACGGAACGCGGGCTGCCGCGACGGGGCGACCCGGCTATCACCCGTCGGTTCTGCTGAAGATCTACCTCTACGGCTACATCAACCGCATTCAGAGCAGTCGCCGGTTGGAACGCGAGGCCCAGCGGAACATCGAACTGATGTGGCTGACCGGCCGCCTGGCGCCGGACTTCAAGACCATCGCGGACTTCCGACGCGACAACGGTCCCGGCATCCGCAACACCTGCCGCCGATTCATCGAACTCTGCCGGCAGCTCAAGCTGTTTACGCAGGCGGTTGTCGCTGTCGACGGCAGCAAGTTCAAGGCGGTCAACTCGCGGGACCAGAACTTCACGGTCACGAAGATCCAAAGGCGGCGGGAGCAGCTTGAACAGCACATCGAGCGTTACCTCAGTGCGTTGGACACCGCCGATCGCGTCCAGGAGCCGGAGCTGGTGGCCAAGACGAAGCGCCTGAACGACAAGATCAAGTACCTGCGCCAGCAGATGCGTGAGCTCGACGCCATGGAGGTGCAAGTGAAGGCCCAGCCGGACGCGCAAATCTCAAAGACGGATCCCGATGCTCGCGCGATGAGCACCCACAGCAAAGTGACTGGCGTTGTCGGCTACAACGTGCAGGCCGCGGTCGATGCCGAGCATCACCTGATCGTCGCGCACGAGGTGACCAACGTTGGCAACGATCGAACGCAACTGCATCCGATGGCCAAAGCGGCCAAGCAGGCGATGGGGCTCGAAGCCGTCGAGGCCCTTGGTGATCGCGGCTACTTCAACAGCGTGCAGATCAAGGCGTGCGACGACGACGGAATCGCCGCCACGGTGCCCAAGCCGATGACGTCCAATGCGAAGGCCGAGGGGCGATTCCACAAGGGGGACTTCATCTACATCGCCAGTGACGACGAATACGTGTGCCCCGCTGGACAGCGTGCAACGTATCGCTTCACGCGGGACGAAGATGGCCTGAACATCCGCCGCTACTGGAGCAGCGCCTGCGCGGGCTGCCCGATCAAGGCGCAGTGCACGCCCAGCCCATACCGACGAATCAGTCGATGGGAACACGAACACGTGGTTGAAGCGGCGCAGCGCCGAATTGACCGG
The DNA here is from genome assembly GCF_964253025.1 of Rhizobacter sp. LjRoot28. Taxonomy (NCBI): domain Bacteria; kingdom Pseudomonadati; phylum Pseudomonadota; class Betaproteobacteria; order Burkholderiales; family Sphaerotilaceae; genus Rhizobacter; species Rhizobacter sp. LjRoot28. The sequence continues at coordinate 762,909 of NZ_CAXUQC020000001.1, read as the reverse complement.
AACCCAATGGCGATGCGGGTGCGAAGGCAGACGGTCGAGCACGTCTTCGGCACGCTCAAGCACTGGATGGGCTCCACGCACTTCCTGACGCGCACGCTGCGCAACGTCGGCACCGAGATGAACCTGCACGTGCTGGCCTACAACTTCAAGCGAGTGCTCAGCATCCTCGGAATCTCGAAGCTGATGCAGGGGCTGCGCGAAGCCTCTGCATGAGGTTTTTAGAGGCTCTCTGCGCCTCCACCAGAGCTCACTGGTCCTCAGCGTTCACACGAGACCTTCAATCCGCGGGAGCGACGTCACCGGCCATCGAAACGGCGCTCCGACAGTCCGCAAGCCATTGCCGAGGAGATCCGCGGAGTTTTCACACGGCCTCGGCTGGAAGCGGTCGCCCCAAGATTCCCCCGTCCTGCCTAACGGCAGCGCGCGTACATGAAGCACGGACGAGGGTCGGCGCTGACGTTCGGGTGCACCATGAAACGGTCCAGCCGCCCCTCGCGGAAAAAGCCCGCCTTCTCAAGCGCTTTCGCTGATGCTGCGTTCTCAACGTCGCATGTGGCCTGCACGCGAAACACACGTGGGTCGCTAAGGACTGCTTCGGCTACTGATGCCGCAGCCTCAGGCATCAGCCCGTCTCCCCAATGCTGCCTAGCAAGTACGTACCCAATGTCCACGATGTGGCCGAGCCAGCGGGCTTCGAGCATCCCGATCGGGCGGGCCGGAGTACCGGAAAGTGCCATGACGTAAGGGCGCCGCAGCCCACTGTCCCACCCTTCAAGGCAACGCTCGATGAACGCTTCGGTTTCGGCAAGGCTGGTGTGTGGCCGCCAGACCATGAACCGCGCCACGTCTAGGTCTTGGGTGTAGGAGTCGTACAAGGCTCGGGCATCAGCTGCGACGGGTTGACGAAACAGCAGCCTGTTTGTCTGAAGGCTCGCGGGCAGGGGTGACGTCATTTGCAGTCGTGGGCGCCAACAGGCGGTCTCGCAGGCACAAAGGAAGCCCAGTCTACGCCGGCCCGCTCTGCGGCCAACATGCGCGCTTCAGGCTGGAAGCGGAAGTTCGTTGGCGCTGCGTAGCGGTGGATTGCGAGCGGCAATTCCTATGGCCGCAACACACAGATGTCGCCAGGGCCACTACGGCTGGTAGTCCTCGAACTCCCAAAGCCCGACTTTAGAAACCGCAGCGACAACCTCGTCCCAACTCTCACCCACGCATGACTCAAGGAACGCCTCAAGTTGAGCCTTGACTGTGCTCGCGTCGAATGGCCCGTCTATGAGTAGGTATCGAGCCCCGCATGCGATGCCCAGCTCTCGCTGGTAGCTGAGCCACGCGTCATTGCAAACGAAGAACCTGAAGTCATCAGCGGCGTCGGCATCTGCCATACCAACACCCGCGTGGAGCCAAAGCCCGAATCGTTCGGCTTCCGATGGCTGAAACGTTTCGAATGCCGTCGCAGAATTCAGATCAAGACGTTTTAGCATGGCCTTCATGATTGCGTCCCCGAGTGTCCGCCACGGGCTGACTCCGGGCATTCCGTTCTCTCCGCCCAGCCGCTTGCCACGCCGTTGGATTCGATGACCACAAAGCCCGTGAATTCTCGGTCGGTCATCAGGATTCGACCTCTGCCGACATTTGAAGCGACGAAGTCGAACGCCTGGCTCACGAGGAACAGCCCGCCCACTTTCCGGTTGGCCTCGACCAGAAGAGTGTCCGAGGCGATGTGCTCTCGCACGAGGCGTTGCACGACGTCGAGCCTGAGACCATCGCCGTCAGATGCAACCACCCAGTCGCTGGCCGTGACCGGGCGTTCCGGGAAGCCCTGCCGCATCAGGTCGTGGACCCTTCTTGGATTCATACCGCATTCTGCCGCGTGCGGAATCGAACGTCCGCTTCCGCTGCCCTGCGGCCGGCCGCTTCAGGCTGAGGCTGTGTGAAAACCCGCTCACGGCCCAAGCGGCAGGGTACTAGAGTCGAGACCCAGGTCAAGCCTGGGAGGCGACATGCCGCGATTCGTGGAAGGTCTGGATCGACATCAAGTCACGTTGCTGCCTGAATGCCTCGATGACTTTGTGGCCGAGGACAATCCGGTCCGGGTGATCGAGGCCTTCATCGATGAACTGGACTTGGCCGCACTCGGCTTCGACGGAACGCGGGCTGCCGCGACGGGGCGACCCGGCTATCACCCGTCGGTTCTGCTGAAGATCTACCTCTACGGCTACATCAACCGCATTCAGAGCAGTCGCCGGTTGGAACGCGAGGCCCAGCGGAACATCGAACTGATGTGGCTGACCGGCCGCCTGGCGCCGGACTTCAAGACCATCGCGGACTTCCGACGCGACAACGGTCCCGGCATCCGCAACACCTGCCGCCGATTCATCGAACTCTGCCGGCAGCTCAAGCTGTTTACGCAGGCGGTTGTCGCTGTCGACGGCAGCAAGTTCAAGGCGGTCAACTCGCGGGACCAGAACTTCACGGTCACGAAGATCCAAAGGCGGCGGGAGCAGCTTGAACAGCACATCGAGCGTTACCTCAGTGCGTTGGACACCGCCGATCGCGTCCAGGAGCCGGAGCTGGTGGCCAAGACGAAGCGCCTGAACGACAAGATCAAGTACCTGCGCCAGCAGATGCGTGAGCTCGACGCCATGGAGGTGCAAGTGAAGGCCCAGCCGGACGCGCAAATCTCAAAGACGGATCCCGATGCTCGCGCGATGAGCACCCACAGCAAAGTGACTGGCGTTGTCGGCTACAACGTGCAGGCCGCGGTCGATGCCGAGCATCACCTGATCGTCGCGCACGAGGTGACCAACGTTGGCAACGATCGAACGCAACTGCATCCGATGGCCAAAGCGGCCAAGCAGGCGATGGGGCTCGAAGCCGTCGAGGCCCTTGGTGATCGCGGCTACTTCAACAGCGTGCAGATCAAGGCGTGCGACGACGACGGAATCGCCGCCACGGTGCCCAAGCCGATGACGTCCAATGCGAAGGCCGAGGGGCGATTCCACAAGGGGGACTTCATCTACATCGCCAGTGACGACGAATACGTGTGCCCCGCTGGACAGCGTGCAACGTATCGCTTCACGCGGGACGAAGATGGCCTGAACATCCGCCGCTACTGGAGCAGCGCCTGCGCGGGCTGCCCGATCAAGGCGCAGTGCACGCCCAGCCCATACCGACGAATCAGTCGATGGGAACACGAACACGTGGTTGAAGCGGCGCAGCGCCGAATTGACCGGAACCCAATGGCGATGCGGGTGCGAAGGCAGACGGTCGAGCACGTCTTCGGCACGCTCAAGCACTGGATGGGCTCCACGCACTTCCTGACGCGCACGCTGCGCAACGTCGGCACCGAGATGAACCTGCACGTGCTGGCCTACAACTTCAAGCGAGTGCTCAGCATCCTCGGAATCTCGAAGCTGATGCAGGGGCTGCGCGAAGCCTCTGCATGAGGTTTTTAGAGGCTCTCTGCGCCTCCACCAGAGCTCACTGGTCCTCAGCGTTCACACGAGACCTTCAATCCGCGGGAGCGACATCACCGGCCATCGAAACGGCGCTCCGACAGTCCGCAAGCCATTGCCGAGGGGATCCGCGGAGTTTTCACACGGCCTCGGCTGGAAGCGGACGAAGGCACGAGTGCGCCGGCCCTCGATCAATCAATAGCCATTCGCATTGCTGAGAACGCGACATAGGCATCGCTGTACTTTGAACCCCATGACTCCTCCCCGGCGAGCCATGCGTCCAAGTCATCAACGTACGGGACCAAACAGGTCTTTAGCGCCACCCTTGTCCTCGTAGGCAACTTCGCCACCCTGCGTTCTCTTGCCCAGTCATCTGCGACGCCCAGACATCTCGCGAGTCGGATAAGTGGCCTCACCGCTTGAGGCACGTCCATCTCATTGAACTGTTCGGCGGTCTCATCCGAAAGAAGAGTCTCCAAGGCCTCGGCGACTTCATCAACGCGCTGATTTGAATGCTGAGGCATATCTGTCATTGACGGTGTACGTTGAACGGAGGGTAGAGCGACCGAGGTCCTGACCAGGGACCCATTTGAACGGCCGCGGCCGCCCGCGGGCCGGAGGCTGCTTGAGGCTGAGACCGGCCGTTGGTGTCAGACGCCGATGACGCATCGTGCGCCGTGCATCTCAAGAAACTCGCACAGGCGGCGGGCCTCGTCCTCGTTCGCCATGTCTACGAGTTGACTCTCGCCGGCGGACAGCGCATCTGTGACCCGTTTCGCATCTGCCAGGTTGAGTCCTGCAACGGAACATAGGGTGCTAGCGCACGCCACGCGATTGAATCGAGACCCATCGCTCGCTAGTTGAACTGTAGTCATCAGCTGCGCTGCGGTTGTTCCCTGGATGATAGGGGCAATGACTGCTTCCGCTGCACAGCTGTCATCCTGGCCGGACCCTCGCCTCAGACTTTGATGGCACGTCCCAGACATCAATGGCAAAGAACATCGGCCGGGCCGAGGGCGCCTGCCCCCTGCCCTGCGGCTCGGCTCAGAACGTGCCGGGGTAGCTGCCGCCATCCAGCAGGATGTTCTGGCCGGTGAGGTAGCCGGCGTGCTGGCTGCAGATGAAGGCGCAGACGGCGCCGAATTCCTCGGCCGAACCGAAGCGCTGCGCGGGAATCGTGCGACGGCGCGCATCCGCTGCGACCGATTCGTCCTGGCCCGCCGCCTTGGCGCCGGCACGCAGCGTGGTGCGCAGGCGATCGGTGTCGAAGGCGCCGGGCAGCAGGCCGTTGATGGTGACGTTGCGGGCGGCGAGCGGGCTGCGTGCCAATCCCGCGACGAAGCCGGTCAGGCCGCTGCGTGCCCCGTTCGACAGGCCCAGCACCGGAATCGGCGCCTTGACCGCACCCGAGGTGATGTTGACGATGCGGCCGAAACCACGGCTCGCCATGGCGTCCACCGTGGCGCGGATGAGTTCGATGGGCGTGAGCATGTTCGCGTCGAGCGCCTTGATCCAGGCCTCCCGATCCCACTCGCGGAAGTCGCCCGGCGGAGGGCCGCCCGCATTGTTCACGAGGATGTCGACCTGCGGGCAGGCGGCCAGGGCCGCGGCGCGCCCTTCGGCCGTCGTGATGTCACCGGCCACCGCGCGCACTTCGCCGCGGCCCAGCGCCCGCAGTTCGGCGGCGGTGGCTTCGAGCGCCTCGCTGCCGCGGGCGGTAATGACCACGTTCACGCCTTCGCGCACCAGCGCATCGGCGCAGCCCTTGCCCAGGCCCTTGCTCGCGGCGCAGACGAGCGCCCATTTGCCTTCGATTCCCAGATCCATTCGTTTCTCCAACGGTTGAGTGGTGTGTGGTCGGTGTTCAGCGGGACCGGGCGAGCATCCAGATGCCTGTCATGACGAGCACGGTGCCGGCGGCGATCCACAGGGTGAAGGGCTCGCCGAGGATGACGACGCCCATGAGGATGGTGGAGAGCGGGCCGATCATGCCGGTCTGTGCCACCACGGCCGCGCCCACCCGCTCGATGGCCATCATGACGAGCAGCACGGGGCAGAAGGTGCACAGCGTGGCATTGAGCACCGACAGCCACACCACCTCGGGTGCCACCATCGCGGCGGACATCGGCCGCAAGAGCACGAACTGCAACAGGCACAACACGCAGGCGATGCTTGTGGCGAGGCCGGCCAGCCGCATCGCCCCGAGGCGCCGCACCTCCTCGCCGCTGAAGGCGAGGTAGAGCGCGTAGCTGACGGCGCTCGCGAACACGAGCGCCGCGCCGAGCGCCGCGTCCGGTCCCATCACGGTGATCTCATGGCCGAAGACCAGCAGCACGCCGCCATAGCTGACGGCCAGTGACACCAGTTGGCGCCGCGTCACCCGCTTCTTGAAGAGCACCACGCCGAGCGCGAGCACGAGCGTCGGGTTGAGGTAGAGGATGAGGCGCTCGAAGCTCGCACTGATGTACTGCAGCCCGGCAAAGTCGAGGAAGCTGGCGAGGTAGTAGCCCGTAACGCCGAGAAAGAAGACCAGGCGCCAGTCGCGCCATGACAGCGCCGGCTTGCCCCGCCCCGCCCACCAGGCCAGCAGCAGGAACAAGGGCAGCGCGAAGAGCATGCGGTACATGATCAGCGTGACCGCATCCACCCCATGGCGGTAGGCCAGCTTGACGATGATGGCCTTGCCCGAGAAAGCGATGGCACCGAGCGCGGCGAGGGCCAGGCCGGGCAGGTCGGCGCGCGGCGAGGCAGGTGCCGGCGTGGCGGCCGCAGCGGAGGGCAGGGACATCCCCGGGATTCTACGGAGACTGGGCGACTCCTGCTCGGCCGGGCTAGCCCCACCCCAGCGCGTGGCGCGACCGGACGCTTGCTGCCGTCGGCCTTGGGATCGTGGCGACAAACACGCCCACGGTCAGCGCAGATGCAACGCCCCCGGCCCGGCTGCCGGACGGGTGGCCCATCGACGGCCGGCGCCGGCCGCGACGGGCGTCACGGCCCGCGACCTCAGCTGTTTTCGATGCGGAACAGCACGCACTGCGGGTGGCGTGCGAAGCGGGGCTTGGCGCACTGCATGTCCATGCAGCGGTAGAGCGCGAAGTTGGTCCGGTCGCCGCAGATGACGCGCGGGTTGTTGGACGCCGGTGGCTCCGCCGCGGCGGTGGCCGGGGCGGTCGGGGCCTTGGGGGCAGGCGCCCGTGCCGGTGGCGCGGCAGGGGGCTCGGCCGCCCGCGCCTGGGCCGGTGCCGGAGCGGGAACCGCTGCCGGCGCGGGAGCAGGGGCGGCGGCCGGCGGCGGCGCAACCGCTGCCTGAGGCGGAGGGGCAGGTATCGCGGCGGTGGCGGCGGCGGGTGCGGTCGGCGCCTGAGCCGTCGCTGGCGCGGGCATTTGTGCCGTTGCCGGGTCAGGCGCCTGGTTGTCAATCAATTCCGGTGCCATGGCCGCCGAAGCGCCTTCTTCGCGCGAGGCCACGGCCGAGGCGGATGGACCGGCGGCCGGAGGACGCTGCTCGAGCAGCGACCCGACCGGATCGTCGGCCGGAGCGGCAGGGGCCTCGGCGCGGTTGTCGGCCGGTGCACCGATCCAGGCCATCAACTGCGGAGACTGCTGGGCGTACCAGCCTGCGCCGCCGATGACGAACAGCGCCAGCGCGACCATGGCGAGTGCCCGTGCCGGATTGCGGCGCGCGGCGCGCTTGCGGCGTGGACCCGGCATCACCCACGTGGGCGTACCGAGGCCGGGCTCGCGCGGCACGTTCGGCATGGGCCGCGGGCCGTAGGAGGACGGCGCAAAACCGGAGGGCCCGAACCCGGAAGGCTCGTTTCCCATCACCGGTTCACGCTGGTTGACCCAAGGCAGCGACGACATCGCCATGGCGATCGCAGCTGCTGCCGCCGGGTCGACTTCCTCGGGCTTGTCGGCCAGCACCGAATGCTCCGGCGCGGCCTGCCGCGCCGCAGGCGCGGGCGTGCCGGTCGGCGCGAACGTCGGTCGCGTGTCGGGGGCGGGTGACTGGGCGGGTAACGGGGCGGCTGCGGCCGGGGCAACGACCGGAGCCGACGCGTAGGTCGGCGCCGGAGCTGCCATGGGGGCCATCGCCGGTGGCGCCGCCGGCGCGGGACGACCGGGTGCCTCGGCTCGCAGGTCGTTGCCGACGGGCGGCACCGAGGCGGCGGGCGGAGCATTGCGCAGCGGCGCTGCACCGGTCAGGCCCCGTTCGTCGATGCCGTCGGCGCGTGCGCCCTTGGGCGGCTCGGCCACTGCGGGTCGCGGCTCCGACACGACATTCGACATGACGGGCGGGCTTGCCAGGCCGATGCGGATGCGAAACTCGGTCAGGTCCTGGAGACGGTGCTCCGGGCGCACGGCCAGGGCCTGGTCGATCGCGGCAAGGAAGGCGGTGGCGGGCGGCGCGGAAGGGTTGCGTGCGGTCCGGCGGCGGGCGAGGCCCTCGCCGATGCCGGCATGCCGATCGTCCGGGCCCAGCACCGCCGCGGACACCGGCGGGCGCCCGAGCAGCGCCTGGTGGACGATCGCGCCCAGGCTGTACACGTCGGTCCACGGGCCCACCGGAAACTCCCGGCCGTGGCCGAAGAGCTCGATGGGCGCGTGATGCCGATCCACACTGTCGTAGACCTGCCGAACGTCGGCCGGGCCGGCGGCGGAAAGGTCGAGCAGCAGCGGCCGGCCATCCGGCAGCAGCCACACGGTGTCGGGGGACAGCCCCTGGTGGAACACCTGGTCGCGGTGCAGCACGGCGAGGGCCTCGGTGAGGCGGCCCAGCAGCTCGCGCAGCCACGCTTCGTCGGGCGTGCCGATGCGCTGCAGGGCGGCGGCCAGCGGCTCGCCCTCGTACATCGGCAGCATCAGGTAGGCGGTGCCCCGCTCCTCCCAGACGCGCAGGGCGCGGCCGATGCCAGGATGGTCGAAGCGGGTCAGCCAGCGCGCGCCGCGCAGGAAGCCGGCCAGCGCCGTGGCCCGTGCGGCCGCGTCGCCGCCGGGCGCGAGCAGCACCTCGCCGGCCTCACCGCGCGCAGCCATGCCGAGAGGGAAGTGCTCGCGGATCAGCACGTGGCGCTGCAGCAGCGGGTCTTCGGCGACGTAGAGGATGCTGCCATCGTCCTGCGCGATCGGCTCGACGATGACGCAGCCGCCGACCCTGGCGCCGCCGTGGAGGAGGTCGCGGTCGAGTTCGGACATGGTAGGCATGGTGCTGGGGCCGAAATCGCGGGAAGGATCCATCAGGGGCATCGGTCGAAAATGAGTGGCAAAGCCGTCCCCGACCCGGGCAGGCCGCGCGGGGACCCGCCGATCGAGCAAGGGCCGTGCCCGAATGGGCGCCCGGCCCGCTGTCGGTCACCAGGCGGCCGCGAGACCGTCCCGCCGGGCGTCGCTGGCGGCCACGTAGCCGTCGGTCGCCGGGTCGCCGAGCCGCCAGATGAACTGGCCGGCCCCGAAATCCTGGTAGCTGTCGTTGATGACCGCCAGGCGATGGCCCCGGTCGGCCAGCCCTTGTCGGGTGGTCGGGTCCATGCCGGCCTCCACGTTGAGCTCCAGCCCCTGGTTATAGCGCCAGCGGGGCGCGTCGCAGGCGGCCTGGGGGTGCTGCCGATGAACCAGCATGCGGACGAGCGTCTGCACGTGCCCCTGGGGCTGCAGGTTGGCGCCCATGACCCCGAAGGACATGACCGGCGCGCCGTCCCGGGACAGGAAGGCCGGGATGATGGTGTGGAAGGGGCGCTTGCCCGGGGCCACGACATTGGGGCTGGCCGGGTCGAGGCTGAATGCGTGACCGCGGTTCTGCATCGACACCCCGTAGCCCGGCACCACCACCCCGGAGCCGAAGCCGAGGTAATTGCTCTGGATGAAGCTGACCATCATGCCCTGCTCGTCCGCGGCAGTCAGGTAAATCGTTCCACCCTTCACCGGGTTACCGGCACCGAAGTCCTGTGCCTTTTGCGGGTTGATGCAGCGCGCCCGCTCGGCCAAGTACGCCGGATCCAGCAGCTGGGCGGCGGTCACGGTCATGCTGGCCGGCTCGGCGACGAACCGGTACACATCCGCGAAGGCCAGTTTCATGGCCTCGATCTGCAGGTGCTGGGCGGCGGCGCCGTCCACCGGCAAGGCGGCCAGGTCGAAGTGGGCGAGGATGCCCAGGGCCATCTGGGCGGCGATGCCCTGCCCGTTCGGCGGCATCTCGTGCACGGTGTGGCCGGCGAAATCGATGCCGATCGGCTCCACCCACTCCGGCCGGTACGCCGCCAGGTCGTCCAGGGCCAGCGCACCGCCATGGGCGCGGGCATGCGCCACCGCGGCCTGGGCGATCTCACCGCGGTAGAACGCCTCGCCCCGTGTGCGGCCGATGAGCTCGAGCGAACGCGCCGCATCGGCGAAGACAAAGCGCTCGCCGACCTCGGGTGCGCGACCACGCGGCAGAAAGGCCTCGGCATAGCCCGGCAGCCCTTGCAGGAGCGGCGCGGCAGCGGCCCACTTCTGCTGCACGACCAGCGGCACGGCGAATCCGCGCCGGGCCACCTCGATCGCGGGCGCCATCAGGTCGGCGAACGGCAGCTTGCCGAAGCGCTCGCTGAGTGCCACCCAGCCGGCGACGGCGCCCGGTACCGTGACGCTGTCCCAGCCGCGCTGCGGCGGCGTGCGGGCATCCGGGCCCACCCGGCCGGCGAAGTACGCCGGTGTCCAGGCCTGCGGCGCGGTGCCCGAGGCGTTCAGCCCGTGGAGGCGTTGGCCGTCCCAGACGAGGCAGAAGGCATCGGAGCCGAGGCCATTGCTGACCGGCTCGACGATGGTCATCATCGCAGCCGACGCGATGGCCGCATCCACCGCGTTGCCGCCGGCCATCAGCATGCGCAAGCCGGCCTGCGCCCCCAGCGGATGGGAGGTGGACACGATGTTGCGGCCGAACACCGGCAGGCGCAGGCTGGGATAGCCGGCGCGCCAGTCGAAGCCGGGAGTGGTCTGCGTCATGTGAAGCACCTCGTCGAGCCACGCGGGCGGTTGGGGTGATGCTAGTCCCTTGGCAAAGACATCGCCGATGGCAGGCGGCTTGCGCACGAACTCGGGGATGGCGGCAGCCCTGCAGGGACATGGCGCGGGTCGTTCGGGCGGGCACAGGCTGGTGGATGACTGCCGGCCGGAGCAGGACGCCCTTCCCCACGCCCTCCCCCACCCGCCGCCTCCTCGACGGTGCGACGCACGACCCGCCCAACAAAAAGCCGCCCCGAGGGGCGGCTTCAGGCCGATCGCGAACGGCGCGTCAGTCGGCGTCCTTGAACGCCACCTCACGCTTGCTGCGGATGGCGGGCAGCAGCACGATGACGATCATCAGGGCTGCCGCGATCAGCAGGCCGGCCGACAGCGGACGGGTGGCGAAGGTGCTCCAGTCGCCACGAGACAGCAGCAGCGCCCGACGCAGGTTCTCTTCCATCATGGGCCCCAGGATGAACCCGAGCAGCAGCGGTGCCGGCTCGCATTTCAACTTGTAGAACACATAGCCGATGACCGCGAACACCGCCGTCATGTAGACGTCGAAGTTGTTGTTGTTCAGCGTGTAGGTGCCGATGCAGCAGAAGAGCGTGATGGCCGGGAAGAGGAAGCGGTAGGGCACGGTCAGCAGCTTGATCCACACGCCGATCAGCGGGAGGTTCAGCACCACGAGCATTGCATTGCCCACCCACATCGACACGATGAGGCCCCAGAACAGGTCCGGGTTGCTCGACATCACCTGCGGGCCGGGCTGGATGCCCTTGATGGTCATCGCGCCGACCATCAGCGCCATCACCGCGTTCGGCGGGATGCCGAGGGTGAGCATCGGGATGAACGAGGTCTGTGCGCCGGCATTGTTGGCCGACTCCGGGCCCGCGACGCCGCGGATGTCACCCTTGCCGAAGCGACCGCTGTCGCCGGCGATCTTCTTCTCGAGCGTGTAGGACGCGAAGGAGGACAGCAGCGCGCCGCCACCCGGCAACACGCCGAGGGCCGAGCCGAGGGCAGTGCCGCGCACGACGGCCGGCCAGGCTTCCTTGAAGTCCTGTCGGGTCGGCCACAGGCCCTTGACGTCCTTGGTGAAGACCTCGCGGTTTTCCTCGGGTTGGCCGAGGTTGGAGATGATCTCGCCGAAGCCGAACACACCCATGGCGATGACGACGAAGTTGATGCCGTCGGTCAGTTCGGGAAAGCTGAAGTCGGTGAAGGGAACCTCGGAGAAGCGCGGCACGCCCGAAATCACGTCGGTGTTGATCTGCGCCAGCAGCAGGCCGAGGATGATCATGGCGATCGCCTTGACGAGCGAACCGGAGGCCAGCACCACGGCGCCGATCAGGCCCAGCACCATCAGCGAGAAATACTCGGCCGGGCCGAACTTGAAGGCCAGCTCGGTCAGCGGCGGGGCGAAGGCGGCGATCACGATGGTGCCGAAGCAGCCCGCGAAGAAGGAGCCCAGGCCCGCCGCGGCGAGCGCCGCACCGGCGCGGCCCTGGCGCGCCATCTGGTAGCCGTCGATCGCGGTCACCACCGAGCTCGATTCACCCGGCACGTTGATCAGGATGGCCGTGGTGGAGCCGCCGTACTGAGCGCCGTAGTAGATGCCGGCCAGCATGATGAGGGCGGGCGTTGCGTCGAGCGCGTAGATCGACGGCAGCAGCATGGCGATGGTGGTCACCGGGCCGAGGCCGGGCAGCACGCCGATCAGGGTGCCCAGCACGCAGCCCATGAAGGCATAGGCCAGGTTCGAGAGCGACAGGGCGACACCGAAGCCCTGCGCGAGGTTGTTCAGGAGATCCATGGACGGCTTTCTCGTGCGAAGGTGTTCTTGGCGATGGCAGGCATCAGGCGCCGACGGCCGGCCAGAGCGGGATGGTCAGTGCAAGACCCTTGATGAACACGAGCCAGCAGAACACGGTCAGCACCGCGCTGGCGATGAGGACACCGGTCCACTTGAACTGCTGTCCGGCCAGGCTCACGGCAATGATGAGGATCGGCGTGGTGAGGATCATGCCGAGGCGCGGCAGCAGCACGCCGAACAGGACGATCGAACCGACGATGACCAGCAGCGGGCGCCAGGCGATGTCGCCGATGGGGTCGCCGCCCTCGGCTTCGATGGTGAGCGACGTGAAGATCACGACCGCGCCGAGGATGGCCATGATGACGCTCAGGATCATCGGGAAGTAGCCGGGGCCCGGCCGGGCAGCGCTGCCCATGCTGTACTCGGTGGCGCCATAGGCGAAGGCCAGGCCCACCACAAGGAACATCAGACCCGAAAAGAAGTCTCGTTGACTCTTGATTTTCACAAACGTACCCCTGGCGTGTCGTGCGACGTAGCGGTGGATTCTAGGCAGGCATGCCCGGAGACCGTGTGTGGTTTACACGTAGCGGCCCGGGGCCCCTCTGGGAAGCCTCCGCCTTCAGCCTTCCCAGACGGGCGTGGAACGAAGCACTTCCTCGACGGTGGTCAGGCCCTCGGCCACCTTCATCGCCCCGGCAAGGCGCAGCGGGCGCAGCCCGTCCTTCAGGGCCTGGCGGCGCAGTGCGCCGGCGTCGGGCGTCGGGCTGATGGCGCTGCGCGCCGCGTCGGTGACGTCGAGCAGTTCGTAGAGCCCGGCCCGGCCGCGAAAGCCCGTCATGCGGCAGTCGAGGCAGCCGACCGGCTTGTAGCCACGCACCTTCCCGTTGAGACTCCAGGGCTTGATGATCGTGTTGAGCGATTCCGCGGTGAGCGACTCGTCGGGCTGCTTGCAGGCGGGGCACAAGGTGCGCACCAGTCGCTGCGCCAGCACGCCGATCACGGTGGCGCCGATGAGGTAGGGCGCGACACCCAGGTCGGTGAGCCGGGTGATGGCCGATGCCGCATCGTTGGTGTGCAGGGTGCTGAACACCAGGTGGCCGGTGAGCGCCGCCTGGATGGCCATCTCGGCGGTTTCCAGGTCACGGATCTCGCCGACCATGATGATGTCGGGGTCCTGGCGCATCAGCGCGCGCAGGCCTTCGGCGAAGCCGAGGTCGAGGGCACTCTGCACCTGGGTCTGGTTGAACGCCGGCTGGATCATCTCGATCGGGTCTTCGATCGTGCAGACGTTCACCTCATCGGTGGCCAGGCGCTTGAGCGTGGAGTAGAGCGTGGTGGTCTTGCCCGAGCCGGTGGGGCCGGTGACGAGGATGATGCCGTGCGCACGGCCCACGAGCGTCTCCCAGCGCTGGCCATCATGGGCGCCGAAGCCCAGCGCCTCGAGCGACTTGACGGTGGTGTCGGGGTCGAAGATGCGCATCACCATCTTCTCGCCGAACGCGGTGGGCAAGGTGGACAGCCGCATCTCCACCTCGTCGCCCTGCGGGTTGCGCGTCTTGATGCGGCCGTCGAGTGGCCGGCGGCGCTCCACCACGTCCATGCGGCCGAGCAGCTTGATGCGGGCGATCATGGCGTTCATCACGCCGGGCGGCAGCTGGTAGACGGTGTGCATCACGCCATCGATGCGGAAACGGATGACGCTCAGCTCCCGTCGCGGCTCGAGATGGATGTCGCTGGCCCGCTGGTCGAAGGCGTATTGCCACAGCCAGTCGACCACCTGCACCACGCCCTGGTCGTTGGCGTCGAGCTGCTTGTTCGAGCGGCCGAGTTCCACCAATTGCTCGAAGCTCGCGCTTGCGGCCATCTCGCCCGTCTTGGAGGCCGCCTTGACGGACTTGGACAGCGTGTAGAACTCGGTCGTGAACCGGGCCAGGTCGAGCGGGTTGGTGATGACGAGCTTGAGCGTCTTGCGGGTGTGGGCCTCGATCTCGGCCACCCAGCCCAGGTCGAAGGGTTCGCTGGTGGCAACCACCACCTCGTTGAGGCCCACCTGCAGCGGCAGCGCACGCCGGCGCTCCGCGTAGTTGATGGACATGACCTCGGCCACGCGGCCGACATCGACCTTCAGGGGGTCGATGCGCTGGTAGGGCAGTCCGCAATGGCGAGACAGCCACTCGGAGAGCATGTCGGTGTCGAGCGGCTTGCCCGTGCGCGCGTGGTTCAGGCCGGCGCTGCCCAGGCGCACCAGCGGGTGCTGCTTGCTGTCCGCCGCGGCGAAGCGCTTTTCCACGGTGTCGTGGGCCGCGTCGGTGATGAGGCCGTCGTCACGCAGCCACTTCAGCACCCGGCGCCAATCGAGGCGGCCCGAGGGATGGGCGGAGGTGGACTTGGTGGACGCTTGGGAAACGGCGGTCATGGCGGTGCAGGAAAGCGGCTAGCGGCTGGCGGACGCCGGCGCGACCGCAGGCGTGGCCGGCGACGGCAGGGTGCGGATCATGCGCAGCCACTTGCGGGCCGGCAGGTCGAAACGAGTTTCAATGTTTTCCGCGCGGGCGGCAAGCGTCTCCCTGTCAGGAAATGCAATGCCTTTCAGCACCACGACGATGGAGTTACCTTCCTTGGTGGGCCGCAAACACCGCACGGCCTCGGGCCCGAAGGCCTTGGCGATGCGCGCCGCGCTGCGCTCGAAACTCGCGTCGCGTCCGAAGAGGTTGACCGTCATCACGCCGCCCTCGCCCAGCAGCGCATGGCAGTGCCGATAGAACACCTCGTCGTCCAGCACCGGGCTGGCCGCGTCGTGGTCATAGAGGTCGACATTCAGCACGTCCACCGTGCCGATGCGGTCCGGGTCGGCGGCAAAGGCCGCGGCGTCCTCGTTCAGCACGGTGAGGCGCGCGTCGTCCTCCGGCAGGTGGAACCACATCCGGCAGGCGGTGATCACCGTCGGGTTCAGCTCCACCGCGGTCGTGCGCATGCGCAGGTTGCGGTGGCAGAAGCGGGTGATGGCGCCGGCCCCGAGTCCCAACTGCACGGCGTGCCCGTCGGTGACGTGGTCGGGGTCACGCAGCAGCAGCCACACCATCATGCGCTGGATGTACTCGAGCTCCAGCGCATGCGGCTTGCGCACCCGCATGGCCCCCTGCACCCACGGCGTGCCGAGGTGCAGGTACCGCACGCCGTCGGCCTCGGACATCGTCGCGGGGGCCAGTTCGATCTTTCGCTTGCGGGTTGCCATGGAAGAAGGTTCAGGCGAGGCCCTGGGCCTCGAAGACGGCGCGCCAGGCCGCGAGCTTGCGTTCGAACGACCAGGCGGCGTGGGCCGGGCTCGTGGAGGGAAGCCGCGCCACCGCCACGCCGAGTGCCGCGGTGAGGCGGGCGCTGCGTGCCGACTCGGCACCGTTGTGCGCCACCGCCGCCAGCGAGGGCGCGAGCCGGCGCAGCGTCGTCAGGTCGTTGGGCACGGCGTTCCGGATGTCGGCGTCGAGGCTGCCTTCGCGGTCGCAGTGTGCATGGACGTCCCACAGTCCGACGCCGCGGGCGGTCATGGCCTCCAGCCGCTGCGCATACGTCAAGGCGCGCAGGTCGGTGGACCAGAGCGCCGACAGGATGGGCCAGAACTGGTTGCGTGGGTGGGCATAGTACTCGCCGGCCGCGAGCGACGCCGCACCGGGGAAGCTGCCGAGCACGACGAGCCGCGTGCGGGCATCGGCCACGGGCGCAAGCCCGTGCAACCGGGCTGTGGAAGCGGGAGCTGAAGCGGAAGCGGAAGCGAGCAAGGACATCAGGGGCAAGAGTCTGCCAGAGCCGCCAGGCGCGGCAGCGCGGCGCGGGCGTTGGCGCCGGTGATCGACGCCGTTTCCGCAAGCGTCCAGCCCCGCAGCCCGGCCATGACTTGGGCGATGCGCGGCAGCTCGGCCGGTTCGTTGCGCGCGACATGGCCGGCGGCCCGCTCGGCGGCCGTGCGGTAGAGCCAGTGAGGGGGGATGTCCGGCGCGTCGGTCTCCAGCACGACGGCCGACGCCGGCACGCTGGCGGCGAGGCGGCGCAGTTGAAGCGCTCGGTCGAAGGTCATCGCCCCGCCGAAGCCGAGCCGGAAGCCCAGGTCGGTGAAGATCCGGGCCTGCTGGTCGCTGCCGTTGAAGGCGTGCGCGATGCCTTTCACCGGGCTGCGGCGGAAATGCTTGAGCAGCGCATCGGCCGAACGCCGCACATGCACGATCACCGGCAGATTGAAACGCTCGGCCAGGGCCAACTGCGCCGCCAGGAACTGCTCGCCGCGCGCCTGGTCGAGCCCGGGCACGAAGCGGTCCAGGCCGATCTCGCCCACGGCCACCAGGCGAGGGTCGTCACGATGGCGGGCGAGATCGGACTCCAGCCGCGCCAGGTCATCGGGGCCGGCCCGGTCGACGAAGAGCGGGTGGATGCCGAGCGCGTACGCGAAGCCGTGGGTGTGGGCGAGCGTGCGCACCGTGTCGAAGTCGAACGCACCGACCGCCGGCAGCACCAGCATGCCGACCCCGGCCTGCCGCGCGCGCGTCACCACAGCATCGCGGTCGGCCTCGAACTCCGGGGCGTCGAGGTGGCAGTGGGTGTCGATCCAGGGCATCCGCCCGATGATGCCACCGCGCTTCGTTCAAGCGCGAAATGCCGCACATTCATGCCGCGGTGCGCCGCTTCCGGCCCCCGTGTCCGCCCTCTATAGTGCCCGCACAACAAAGACAGGGAGAGGGAACATGAAGACGTGCCACGGCTGCGGCCGGCTGAGCCCGGACACGGCGTCGTCGTGCCCGAAGTGCGGAACCCCGCTGCCCGCGGCCGCCCTGCCCTCGGCGCGCGACCTGCCCCAACCGGCCGTTCTTCCGGCGACGCCCTTCGATGCTCGCCCGGCCTCGACGCGCGCGGCCCCGCCGGTCGCTCAGTCCACGGCGGCGCGTGCGGGCATCGCCTCGGCAGGCCGGCCCCGCCTCGTCGCGGGCGCCACCGCCTCCACCTTCGATCCCGACACCATTCCCTCCACCTTCGGCCCCGGTGACGGCGGCGACGTGGTGGTCGACGGCTTCGACGAGGAAGCCTGGCGCGCCGTCATCGGCCCGTCCAACCAGGACTACTACCTCGACCGCTTCCGGGCGATCGAGGAGGCCGGCGGCGGCTGGCGCGCGGGCTGGCACTGGCCCGCCCTGTTCGTGACCTGGTACTGGATGATGTACCGGCGGCTGTGGGGTGCCGTTGCCCTCTATGCAGTGGGCTCCTGGCTTCTCATGATCGGCGCCGGCGCGTTGGCGGGTTCCCGGTCGACGGCGGGCGCGGTGGTCATCCTGACCCTGGTCGCGGCCTATTTCCTGGCCCCTCCCTTGTTCGCCACCTCGCTGTACTACCGCCGCTGCGCGCGCCTCATGCGCCGTGCGGCACAGGACACCACCCGCGAGCGCTACCTCGGGCGCCTCGAAGCGGCGGGGGGCACCGGCCGCGGCCCCATGGTCGTGCTGCTCATCGTCGGCAGCATCGCCCTCGTGGGCATCCTGGCCGCCATCGCCCTGCCCACCTATACCGAGTACCAGCGCCGGGCACAGGTTGCCGAGGTCATGGTGTTCGCCCGCACCCATGCAGCGGCCGCCGCCGAGACGTACGAAGCCAGCGGCGCCTTCCCGAGCCAGCTGACGGACGCACCGCCCCTGTGGCCCGAACTGGAAGGCCTGGAGATCAACCCCGACTCCGGCGTCATCCAGGTGCGCATGCGCTTCGCCCCGAAGGGCCCCGCCGGCGAGCTGTTCCTGCTCCCCGAGATCGACGCCACCCGCCGGATCACCTGGCGTTGCCAGGCCTCGCCCACGCTGCAGCGTTTGGCGCCGCGCGAGTGCCGAGCGGTGAACTGACGCCAATGCGCACGCCGCCCCACCGCCGCTTCGTCCTGAAGCAGCGCTGACGCTTCGGCGCGCAAAGCGCGTGGCCGGAAGGCTCGATCGAACGGCCCCCTCTTCTTACCCGCCGTGAAAATGACAATGAAACGACTGATCCTGTGCGCATCATTCCTGCTGGGCGGTTGCGCCACCCAGGTGGTTCCTTTGAACGTGCCTGGCATTGAGCGCTCGGAGGCCGCACGCGTGCAGGACCTCCGCCCTGCGACCGAAAAGGAAAGCGAGATCTTCAGCCTCTCGATCACCAACGAGGCCTATGCGCTGTACCGTGTGGCCGACGCTGTGATGGCCCCGCCCCCGATTCGCCTGCTGCAGCACCGCGCCTTCGAGACATTCGAGTCGCGAGGCGCCCCGGCCGACATCAAGGTGCGCCACCTGGTGGTCTACCGCAATCTTCAGGCCGGCATGCGCAAGGCGGTGCTCGGGCAGGCGATCGGCGGCGTCATCGGTGCGGCGGTGGCCGGCAAAGCGGTCACCGATCCGTCCGGCATGGCCCACTCGCTGGTCGATGCTTCAGCCTTCGATGCGCTGGAGAAGACGGAATACAAGCGGGCGCAGTACTCGGCCGAGGAGAACCCGGGCCGGGGGCCGGTGTACATCATCTACGTGGAGACCGAAGTCAACGGCACACGCGCCTTCACCCGCACCTTGGCGCCGCACAACGGCAAGGAGGGGGAGAATCCCTTGGTCAAGGCGCTGGAAGCGGCGGTGGCGTTCAACATCGCGCAACACCGCTGACCCGGCAGGCGGAGAGCGCCCGGCCCGCGGTGAGCTGCCACAGTCCATGCCGAACCGCGGGCTGCGGCAGGCCCGTCGGTCTGATGCCTGACATGACGTGACTGGAGAATGCACGCCCGCTCACGGCGCCTGCGGCGCCACTGACTCCCCCTTCGACGTCTAGTTCAGCGGCCCCGCCCGCGGCGCCCCCGCCAAGTGCGGATTGGCCCGCAGCAGCTCGGCAAGCTCCTCGGCACTGATGGGCCGGCTGAAGTAGAAGCCCTGCATCTCGTCGCAGGCCTGGTCGCGCAGGAACTCCTGTTGTTCGAGCGTTTCGACGCCCTCGGCCACCACCGTCATGCTCAGGGTGCGGCCCATGGCGATGATGGCGGAGGCGATGGCCTTGTCCTAAGAGTTCGTGGCGAGGTCCCGGATGAATGACCGGTCCACCTTGAGCGTGTCGATGGGGAAGTCCTTCAGCTGTCCGAGGGACGAGTAGCCGGTGCCGAAGTCGTCGATGGCCAGCCGCACGCCGAGCTTCTTGATGGCGGTCATCACGGCGATCGCGCGGCCGGTGTCGTGGATCAGCATGCCTTCGGTGATCTCGAGTTCGAGCAGCGCCGGGTCGAGCCCGCTCTCGGCGAGGACGCGCTCCACGTCCTGCAGCAATTCGACGTCGCCGAACTGCCGCGCGGAGATGTTGACGGCCACGCGAATCGGCGGCAGGCCCTGCGCCTGCCACGCCACGGCCTGCATGCACGCCGCCCGCAGCACCCACCGGCCGATGGCCACGATGATGCCGCTCTCCTCGGCCACAGGGATGAAGCGTGACGGCGACACGTCGCCCAACTCGGGACTGCGCCAGCGCAGCAGCGCCTCGACGCCCGAGATGCCGCTGCCCCGCAGGTCGAGCTTGGCCTGGTAGTGCAAGGTGAACTCCTGCCGCTCGAGGGCGTGGCGCAGGCCGTTCTCGATGTTCAGGCGTTCCATCGACTGCGAGTTGATCTCCGTCGAGAACATCTGGTACGTGTTCTTGCCGTCGTCCTTGGCGACGTACATGGCGATGTCGGCGTTCTTCATCAGCATCTGCTCGTCGATGCCATCGTCCGGATAGAGCGCGACGCCGATGCTGGCACTGATGCGGCAGTCCTGCCCGCCGAGCCGGATCGGCTTGGACGCCGCCTCGAGCAGCTTGCGTGCCACCGCCCCCGCCTGCTCGGCATCGGCGACCTCGAGGGCGAGGATCACGAACTCGTCACCCCCCAGACGTGCGAGCACGTCGCTCGTGCGAAGCGCGGCGGTGAAGCGCGCCGCGATCTCCTTGAGCAGGGTATCGCCCGCCTCATGGCCGAGGGTGTCGTTGATGAACTTGAACCGGTCCAGGTCGACGAAGAGCACGGCGAACCGCCGCTCGTAGCGCGCCGAGGTGGCCACGGCCCCCTTGAGCAGTTGCAGGAACATGCGCCGATTGGGCAGGCCCGTCAGCCCGTCGTGCATGGCAATGTGCTGCGCCCGCGCCTCGGCCAGCTTCTGCGCGGTGATGTCCCGGCTGACGCCGCGGTAGCCGCGAAAGCGCCCCGCTTCGTCGTGCATGGGCTCGCCGCTCACGCTCACGAAATAGCTTCGGCCATCCGGCTGCCGGCCTTGCAGCACGACGTCGCGGAACGGGGCGCGGGCCTCGAGCCGGACGTGGTGTTCGTGCCAGTCGGGCTGCCCGTAGAGCACCACCGGACCGTCCCAGATCGGCTTGCCGAGGAACGCCCGCTGCATCTCGTCGGTCTCAGCATGGCGGTTTTCCATGTGGACCAGGCGGTGCTCGGCGTCCTGCTCCCAGTAGTAGTCGGACGAGATGCTGGTGAGCGCCCTGAACCGCGCCTCGCTCTCGCGCAATGCCTCCTCGACGCGCAGGCGTTCAGTGACGTCGCGCACCACGCCGTGGAAGCCGCAAAGTCGGCCCTGGGCGTCGTTCAACAACTGGATGGACCCTTCGACCTGAACCGTGCTGCCGTCGCGGCGGCGGTACTGCCACGCTTCGCACTGCGCGGGCGCACCCTCCTGCCGGACGCGCTCGAACAGGCTGGCCAGGTGCGCCGCCATCGCCTCGGTCTGGCATGCCGAGGCGTCTCGCAGTGGAAGCTCCTCGGGCGGCACGCCGATGATGCGACCGAACGCCGCATTCATGAACAGAGGGCGTCCCTCGAGATCGACCTGGTAGTAGCCATCCGGCAGGTCATCCAGCAACGCAGTGGCGGACGGCGCGTGGCCGTCCAGGCCGGTCGCCGGAGCGTCGACACGACCGCTCACGGGTCGGCCCCCGAGCGCGGTGGCGAGCGCCTGGCACACGGTCGCCAACCGCGTTCCATCGAGTGACCGTGACGTTTCGGGCACGAGCCAGGCCAGATGAGCGCCGTCGCCCGGCAGGTCGATGCCGTGGAGGGCGTCGCCAACGCCAACGCCGCCGGGCACCAGCGTCGCACCGATGCCGGCATCGCGCAGCGCTAGCGTGGCTGCCGAGCAGAGGGCATCGGGACCCGCATCGCTCGGCAGCCCGCTCAGTGCCCGTTGCAGCAGAAACTCGGGGTCATGGCTTGTAGACAACATCGGATCCCTGGTTGGGCCGCTGGCCGGCAAAGGTTCATGCGGTCCGGTGGCGCTTGCGCCTTCCCGGGCCGGCCTGTCCCGCAGCGGGCCGGCGCCGGTTGGTCACTGCTTTATGCCACAAGCGTGCCCGCGCCGGGGTCCGCCCCCGGGTTGCCACGGAGGCCAATGGGGCGAGCCGGGGACGCAGCTCAGCGCGCCGCCGCGCGCGCCGCATCGGCGGCCGCGCTGGCAACGACCGGAGCCGCACGCCGCGGCAGGTCGAGCGAGGCATCGAAGCCGAACAGTCGACCCGACCAGATGAACACCACCCACACCAGCACGCCGAACGGCAGGTAGCCGAAGTAGCCGAGCAGCGGCATCTCGGCCCAGAGGTGAATCACGTTGACGTAGGGGATGTCGTAGACCCAGTAGTTGGGGTTGGTGGGCGGCAGGCCGGGCGGCTGGGCGCTGCCCCAGTTCCAGAACTCCCACAGGAAGCCGTTGAAGAGCGAGGCCAGGGCGATGAGGATCGCGGGCGACCAGTTCCCCTCGCGCATCGCGGTGAACGGGGTCCAGACCCCGAGGCGCTGGAGCTGCCCGGTGATGACGGCCATGGGGCCGATCCACACGACCCAGAACAGCGGCAGCGGGAGCATCACCATCAGGGCGATGGAGGCCAGGCCGCCCCACACCAGCAGGCCAGACGGCAGGGGCAGCCGCGGGCCTTGCGCATAGCGGGCGACCAGCCGCGGGAAGGTGTTGAGCAAGGTGTACCACTCGAAGATGGCCGGCCACACGGTGGAGTAGGCCACGAGGAAGATGACGACCATGGCGCTGTGGCTCAACTCGGGCATGTGGCCGTTCGGGTAGTACCAGTTGCCCAGCACGAAGTAGTTGGCGTACTCGAAGTAGTACCAGCCCACCACCGAGACGCCGGCGCAGATCCACAGGGTCCTCGGGCGGCTGGCCATCAGCGAACGGCCTCCCGTGCGACGGTAGACCCAGCCGTCCAGGGCGACGATGAAACCCCACCAGAGTGGCGAGAACGCGTAGTAGACGAGGTCGCCGAACACGGTGAAGCGGGCGAACATCAGCCACAACGAGGCGGCGGCCACCGCCGCGCCGGCCCAGAACCACCAGGGCAGCGGCACGACGTCCGTTGGAGCAGGGTTGGCTGCCACCGGCTTGAACCCGAACCAGCGCGGCATGAGCAGCAAGGCGAGCAGCACCAGCGCGACCGCGGCCACCGCGAGGAAGTACGGCCACCAGAAGGTCGGCATCTGCACCACGAACTCCGGCGGGAACGCGCCGAAGCCGGGCGGAAGGTGGGTGCCGGGGTACACGAACCAGGCCACGACGAGCGGTACCACGAGCGTGGCCAGGACGGGCCAGATCAGGGCCCAGCGAATGCCTTGCGGCGACGGTTCGGACATGCGTTCTCTCTCCCTTGGTGATGACGGCCCCCTCAGGCCGCATCCGCCTCGACCGAGGCGGAATCCCGTGTGCGCCTTCGTTGGCGCTTGTTCTCGTACATGCGTGAGTCGGCCACGTGCTTGAGCTGGTCGTGGTGGCTGCATTCGAAGACCCGCACCGACCCGCTGCTCGCGCCACTCAGCGGGTAGCCCGAACCGCGCAGCCCCTCGACGGTGTCGGTCAGCGAGCGCTCGACCGCCTGGGTGTCCCCGTGGTGCGTGGTGGCAGCGAATTCGTCGCCGCCGAGGCGGTGCAGGATGGCGCAGCCCTGCAGCCGCTCGGCGAAGCCGACGGCAAAGGCCCGCAGCAGTTCATCGCCGCTCGCGTGGCCGTGGTGGTCGTTGTAGTGCTTGAGCCCGTCGAGGTCGACGAAGGTGAGGCTGCCCGCGGGCGGCAGCACGGCGAGCTCCATCTCCAGCGCATAGCGGTTGGGCAGCCCGGTGAGCGCATCGGTGCAGGCGAGCCGCAGGTTGCGCTCCGCGCGTTCGAGGGCCGCATCCTTGTCCCGCCGCAGCAGACCGAACTGGTAGGAGAGCACGAAGGCCAGCAGCACGACCTCGATGGTCACCGCGATGAGGCCCAGGTGTTCGATGTAGATGGCGTAGACGCCTTGCAGATCGACGAGCGCGATCGCCGAAAGGCCGGAGACGAAGAAGCCGACGTTGGCAAGCAGATAGGGGCGCGCCAGCACGTTGCCGCGCCACGCCTGGACCACGCCCGTGGTGAGCCCGTAGCCGAGAAACATGGCCACCCCGATGCGGTCCAGCTCGAGCGACCAGTTCGGCCGCCAGGCCGCCACCGCGATGAAGGCGAGCATGATGGTGATCACCGTGCGGCCCGCCCACCACAGGCTCGTGGCACTGTCGCGGCGGATGTCCAGCAGCGCCATCACGAACACGAGGTAGGCGATGTTGGAGAACAGGATGGGCGCGCTGATCAGGTAGAAGGTCTGCCAGCCGAAGAGGTCGCGAAAGGCCAGCAAGGCCGTGCCGTTGTAGAGCAGGTTGCCGACGATGAAAACGGCATAGGCGGCATGCACGCGCTGCCCATGCAGGGCGGCCAGGCAGGTGTAGTAGACGCCCAGGCCGAGGAAGATGCCGAGGCAGACCAGCACGATGGCGTTGCCCGCCTTGACGGCCTGCCGGTACTCCGCCAGGCCCTCCAGGTAGGGTTCGGGCTGGGCGAGGAAGAAGGGCGAGGACAGCCGCGTCACCAACCGGTAGCGGCCTGGCTCGAGCACGACTTCCCGGCCATGGCGCAGCATGAAGAGGGGCTCGATGTCGCTGCCGATGCCGCCTGACAAGCTCGCCACCAGGCGGCCGCGGTCGTCCCGCACTTCGTGCGTGTACCGGTGGATGACACTCGAGTTCTTGAAGTCGATGACCCAGGTGTCGGCGCGGGGCACGTCGAACTCGGCCTCGAACCGGAAGCGCCCGCCCGTCAAGGCGACCTGCTCGACCGGCACCACGGTGCCACCGTCGGTGTCACGCAGCCAGCGCCCGTCGAGTTCCAGGGGGGCTGCATGCGCCGTCCGGGCGCCGCACAGCACCAGCAGCAGCATCCACAGGCACCACACCGCGCGGCCGTATTTGTCGTGCGTGTTGTTCATCGGGCCGCGGCTGGTTCAGTGTCGATGGTTCCTTCGGGCCGCCAGTACACCACAGGGCCGATGAAATTCTCAAGCGTGCATGCCCGCCGCCGGCCCGCTCAGGCCGTGCGGTTTGGCACGACATGGGCCACCGCCCTTAAGGGGCGAGGTGGCCGAGCGTCAGGTGGCGGGTGCGCTGGCAGCGCGAGGCAAGCGCTTCGTCGTGAGTGACCATCACGAAGGCCGTGCCGTGCTCACGCGCGAGCTCGACCATCAAGGCAAAGACCGTGTCGGCCGTCTTGCGGTCGAGGTTGCCCGTCGGTTCGTCGGCCAGCACGCAGGCCGGCTCGCCCGCCAGCGCACGGGCGATGGCCACGCGCTGTCGCTCTCCGCCGGACAGCTGCGCCGGCCGGTGCTCGACGCGACCGGCCAGCCCCACCTGGGCCAGCACGGCGCGCGCCTTGTCCCGCGCCTGGGCCAGCGGCATGCGCCGCACCCGCAGGGGCATGGCCACGTTGTCGAGCGCGCTGAACTCGGGCAGCAGGTGGTGGAACTGGTACACGAAGCCCAGCTGGCGGTTGCGCCAGGCGCCCTGCTCCGCCGCGTTCATGGCGGCGAGGTCACGCCCGGCCAGCCGCACGCTGCCGCTCGTCGGGGCTTCGAGGCCGCCAAGGAGGTGCAGCAAGGTGCTCTTGCCCGAGCCCGAGGCGCCGACGATGGCGAGGGTCTCGCCCCGGCCCACCCGCAGGTCCACGCCCTGCAGCACGGGCACGTCGAGGCCGCCCTCGACGAAGCGCTTGTGCAGGCCGGTGGCCTCGATGACTGGCGTCGTGGCGGCGTCATTCATAGCGCAGGGCCTCGGCGGGCTGGACGCGGCTTGCGCGCCAGCTGGGGTACAGGGTGGCCAGGAAGGCAAGCACCAGGGAGATGAGCGTGATGGGCAGGATGTCGGCCCATTGGGGATCGCTCGGCATGCGGCTGATGAGGTAGATGCTGCCGGGCAGGAAGCTGGTGTTCAGCAGCCGCTCGATGGCCGGCACGATCACATCGATGTTGAAGGCGACGAGCAGACCGAGGCCGACGCCCGACAGCGTGCCGATGACCCCCGACAGCGCGCCCTGCACCATGAAGATGCCCATGATGGAGCGCGGCGTGGCGCCGAGCGTGCGCAGGATGGCGATGTCGGCCCGCTTGTCGGTGACCGTCATCACGAGGGTGGAAACGAGGTTGAAGGCGGCCACGGCCACGATCAGCGTGAGGATGATGAACATCAGCCGCTTCTCCAGCTGCACGGCGGAGAACCAGTTGCGGTTGGTGCGGGTCCAGTCGCGCACCGAGACCTCCGGGCCCAGCTGCTGCGCGAGCGACGCCGCCACCTCGCGAGCCTGGTGCAGGTCGGACAGGCGCAGCTGCACGCCGGAGGGACCTTCGAGCCGGAACAGCCGCGCGGCGTCGTCGAGGTGGATCAGCGCGAGCGTGCTGTCGTACTCGTAGTGGCCGGAGTCGAAGGTGCCGACGACCGTGACCTGCTTGAGCCGGGGCACCACACCCGCCGGCGTGACCTGCCCGCCGGGGGCGACGATGGTGACGTTGTCGCCTTCTCGCACGCCCAGCGCACGCGCCAGCTCGACGCCCAGCACGATGCCCCAGGTGCCCGGCGTGAGCTTGGCCAGGGTGGTGTCGCGCAGCTGCGCGGCCACCTCGGTGACGGTGGCTTCATCGGCCGGCGAGATGCCGCGCACGATGGCACCCCGCATGTCCTCGCCGCGGGCGATGAGGGCCTGCATGGCGATGAAGGGGGCCGCGCCGATGACCTGCGGGTTCTCGCGGGCCCGTGCCGTGGTGGCCCGCCAGTCGGGGAGTGCCCCGCCGTAGGTGTCGACCACCTCGACGTGGGCAATGGCCGCCAGCATGCGGTCACGCACTTCTTTCTGGAAACCGTTCATCACCGACAGCACGATGATGAGCGCCGCGACGCCCAGGGCGATGCCCAGCATGGACACGCCGGAGATGAAGGAAATGAAGCCGTTGCGCCGGCCGGTGCGGCCCGCACGGGTGTAGCGCCAGCCGATCTGCAGTTCGTAGGGCCAGTTCATGCGGAGCCGATGCAAGGGAAAGACAGGCCCGGTCGGACCGGGCCGGGCGCGGAACGTTCCGCGCGAGGGCTCAATGGTTGGCTGCCGGACGCAACAGCGCCGGACGCGCACCGAAGCGCTTGATGATGGCCGCCTCGATGCCGGATGCGTCGAGCCCGTTCAGGCTCATCAGCTTGGCCGGGTCGCCGTGCTCGATGAAGACGTCGGGCAGGCCGAGCGTGAGCACCGGTGTCTGCACGCCGGCGGCCTGCAGTGCTTCGAGCACCGCGCTGCCGGCGCCGCCCATCACGCAGCCGTCCTCGATGGTGACCAGGGCTTCGTGGGTGCGGGCGAGTTCGAGCACGAGCTCGGTGTCGAGCGGCTTGGCGTACCGCATGTTGGCGACGGTGGCGTCGAGCCGGCCGGCCACGTCGAGCGCCGGGTACAGCAAGGTGCCGAAGGCGAGGATGGCCACGCGCTCGCCGCGGCGCCGGACTTCGCCCTTGCCCCAGGGCAGCACGTCCAGGTCGGTGCCGGCGTCGACCCCTGCGCCGCTGCCGCGCGGGTAGCGCACCGCAACCGGGTGGTCCTGGCGGAAGGCGGTGCTGAGCAGCTGGCGGCACTCGCGCTCATCGGCCGGCGTGAGCACGCTGACGTTCGGGATGCAGCGGAGGTAGGCGATGTCGTAGTTGCCGGCGTGCGTGGCGCCGTCGGCGCCCACCAGGCCGGCGCGGTCGAGCGCGAACACGACCGGAAGGTTCTGGATGGCCACGTCGTGCACCAGCTGGTCGTAGGCGCGCTGCAGGAAGGTCGAGTAGATGGCGACCACCGGCTTCATGCCCTCGCAGGCGAGGCCCGCGGCGAAGGTGACGGCGTGCTGCTCGGCGATGCCGACGTCGTGGTACCGCTTGGGGAAGCGCTGTTCGAACTCCACCATGCCGGAGCCTTCGCGCATGGCGGGGGTGATGCCGATCAGTCGCTCGTCGGCGGCGGCCATGTCGCACAGCCACTGGCCGAACACCTGGGTGAAGGTGGGCTTGGGCGGCGTGGCGGGCTTCTTGAGGCCTTCGGCCGGGTTGAACTTGCCGGGGCCGTGATACGCCACCGGGTCAGCCTCGGCCAGCTTGTAGCCGTACCCCTTCTTGGTGACCACGTGCAAAAAGAGCGGGCCCTTGAGGTCGCGCAGGTTCTCGAGCGTCGGGACGAGAGAGTCGAGGTCGTGGCCGTCGATGGGCCCGAAGTAGGTGAAGCCGAACTCCTCGAAGATCGTGCCGGGGACGATCATGCCCTTGGCGTGCTCTTCCAGGCGGCGGGCCAGCTCGAACAGCGGCGGGGCGTTCTTGAGCACACTCTTGGCGGTGTCGCGGGCGGTGGCGTAGAACTTGCCGCTCATCAGGCGCGCCAAGTAGCGGTTGAGCGCGCCCACCGGCGGAGAGATCGACATGTCGTTGTCGTTCAGCACCACCAGCATGTTGGCACCCGAGACACCGCCGTTGTTCAGCGCCTCGAAGGCCATGCCGGCCGTCATCGCGCCGTCGCCGATGACGGCGATGGCCCGACGCTCTTCGCCGCGCATCTTGGCCGCCACGGCCATGCCGAGGGCGGCTGAGATGGAGGTGGACGAATGGGCGGTGCCGAAGGTGTCGTACTCGCTCTCGTCACGGCGCGGGAAGCCTGACAGGCCGCCCAGCTGCCGCAGGGTCGACATGCGCTCGCGCCGGCCGGTGAGGATCTTGTGCGGGTAGGTCTGGTGGCCCACGTCCCAGACGATGCGGTCCTCGGGCGTGTTGAACACGTGGTGCAGCGCCACGGTGAGTTCGACGGTGCCCAGGTTCGACGACAGGTGCCCGCCCGTCTGCGAGACGCTCTGAAGCAGGAATTCGCGCAACTCGGCGGAGAGCTGCTTGAGTTCCAGCCTCGACAGGCCGCGCAGGTCGGCGGGACCGGAGATGGATTGCAGTAGCGATTGGTTCATCAGGAGTCTCTTTCCACGACCTTGTCGGCGAGCACCTTCAGGCGGTCCACATGGGCCAGTCCGCTGCGGGCCAGGGCCTCATGCGCCTTCTGGCGCAGTTCCTCCGCGTGAACACGCGCGGCCGGCAGGCCGAGGATGCTCACGTAGGTGGGCTTGTTGTTGTTCATGTCCTTGCCGGCCGTCTTGCCGAGCGTCTCGGAAGCCTGCGTGACGTCGAGGATATCGTCCACCACCTGGAAGGCCAGGCCGACGGCGTCGCCGTAGTCGGACAGGGCCTGCCAGGCCACGGCGTCCACGTTGCCACAGGCCGCGCCCATGAGCACGCTCGCCTGGAGCAGCGCACCGGTCTTGCGATGGTGCATGTCGCGAAGGGCGCGTTCGTCGAGCGGCATGCCCACGCTGGCCAGGTCGATGGCCTGGCCGCCGGCCATGCCGGCGTGGCCGGCCGAGCGGGCCAGCAGGGAGCACAGCTTGGCCTGCAGGGCGGGCGGCACGCCTTCGTCGGGTGTCAGGACCTCGAAGGCGAGGGCCTGCATCGCGTCGCCGGCCAGCATGGCCTGGGCCTCGCCGTACTTCACATGGACGGTGGGCTTGCCGCGGCGCAGGATGTCGTTGTCCATGCAAGGCATGTCGTCGTGCACCAGCGAGTAGGCGTGGATCAGTTCCACGGCGCAGGCCGCACGCAGTGCCGCCTCCCGATGGCCCTGCACCGCCTGGGCGGCGGCCAGCACGAGCATCGGGCGCAGGCGCTTGCCGCCGTCGAGGACGCCGTAGCGCATGGCGATGCCGAGGCCGGCTGGCGCGGCTTCAGGCACCCAGGCCGACAGCGCGGATTCGACGGTATCGAGTTCGGCCTGCAACCACGTGTCAAAGGGAAGCTGCGTCGGCACGGCCGCCGCGGCTTGGGAAAACAGGCTCATGCATCACCCCAGGGTTTCAACTGTCCGTCTTCGAGCAACCGGACCTGGGTTTCCACCGCTTCCAGTCGCGAACGGCAGAAGTTCAACAGTTCGGCCCCGCGACGATAGCTGCCCAGCAGGGCATCGAGCGGCAGCTGGCCGCCCTCCATGGACGCCACCAGACGCTCCAGCTCGGCCAGGGCTTCTTCGTAGCTGGCGGGCAGCGGTGCGTCGGTCGGGGCGGGAGGGGCTTTGGCCATCGTGCGAGGTAAATGCGGGATTGTAGTCAGGCCGCGGACCTCGCACATCAAGGAGGACCCGGCTGTCGCATCCCCGCAATGGGGGTCTTGTGCGAAGGGCCGCTCGGGGAAATCCCCAGGGCGGGCTACAATAGCCCCCTCGCTGTCAAACACGCGCCGTGCGTAGCGAGACATCCCACTCCTGCGGTCACCCTCAGGGGTGGCACGTCGACATCGGTTATAGGAGATCCTCGGGATCATGTCCGACCTGAGCCTCACCCTCGAAGCTCTCGAGCAGAATTGCTCTCAACTCCCCGTAGCAGCCTACTTCGACGACGACCTTCATCGTCGCGAGATGGAGCTCATCTTCCAGCATGGGCCGAGGTACCTCGGCCATGAACTGGCAGTGCCCGAGTTGGGAGACCACTACGCCCTGCCCCAGGAGGGCGAAGGCCGCGCGCTGATGCGCACACCGCAGGGCGTGCAGCTCATCTCCAACGTCTGCCGGCACCGGCAGGCGGTGATGCTGCGCGGCCGGGGCAACACCGGCAGCAACATCGTCTGTCCGCTGCACCGCTGGACCTACGGCCTCGACGGCCAGCTGAAGGGCGCCCCGCACTTCGCCCAGGACCCCTGCCTGCACCTGAACACCTACAAGACGCGCACCTGGAACGGGCTCGTCTTCGAGGACAACGGCCGCGACATCGAGGCCGAACTGCGCGGCATCGGCCCGCAGGCCGACCTGTCCTTCGAGGGTTTCGTGCTCGACCGGGTGCACGTGCACGAGTGCGACTACAACTGGAAGACGTTCATCGAGGTCTACCTCGAGGACTACCACGTGGGCCCGTTCCACCCGGGCCTGAGCCAGTTCGTCACCTGCTCCGACCTGCGCTGGGAATTCGGCAAGCACCACTCGGTGCAGACGGTGGGCGCCAACAACGCCCTGGTCAAGGCCGGCTCCGACGTCTACCGCCGCTGGCATGACGCCGTGCTCGCCTTCCGCAACGGCGTGCCGCCCGAGAAGGGGGCCATCTGGCTCACCTACTACCCGAACATCATGGTCGAGTGGTATCCGCACGTCCTGGTGGTGTCCACGCTGTACCCGAAGGGGCCGCAGAAGACGGTCAACGTGGTGGAGTTCTTCTACCCCGAGGAGATCCACGCCTTCGAGCGCGACTTCGTCGAGGCGCAGCAAGCCGCCTACCTCGAGACCTGCATCGAGGACGACGAGATCGCGCTGCGCATGGACGCGGGCCGCCGTGCGCTGCACGAACGCGGTGACAACGAGGTCGGCCCCTACCAGTCGCCGATGGAAGACGGCATGCAGCAGTTCCACGAGTGGTACCGCCGCACGATGAACTTCCGCGCCTGATCCGCCCCCTGAGCGCCCTGCCCCGCACCTGATGTCCGCTCCCGCCCTCATGGTCCTGGCGACCTTCCTGTTCGCCACCATGGGGGTTTGCGTGAAGCTGGCGTCGGCGCTGTACGGCACGGGCGAGATCGTCTTCTACCGCGGGCTGATCGGGGCCAGCATGCTGTTCTTCGTCAGCCGTGCCCGTGGCGGTAGCCTGCGCACGCGCGTGCCGGCCATGCATTTCTGGCGTGCCATCACCGGCGTGACCGCGCTCAGCATGTGGTTCTACGCCATCGGCAACCTGCCGCTGGCCACCGCCATGACCTTGAACTACATGTCCTCGGTGTGGATGGCGCTGTTCCTCATCGGTGGTGCCGTGGCCCTGGGCACCACCCGGGTGGACGGCAAGGTCGTGGCCACGGTGCTGCTCGGCTTCGCCGGCGTCGCCCTGGTGCTGCGTCCCACGATGGACCAGGACCAGCTCTGGCACGGCGTGGTCGGTCTCATCTCCGGAATGATCTCGGCCACTGCCTACCTGCAGGTGACGGCGCTCGGCCGCGCCGGCGAGCCGGAGTACCGGACGGTCTTCTACTTCTCGCTCGGCGGCATGGTGGCCGGCGGCGTGCTGGCGCTCGTCACCGGCGGCCTGCACACCCACACGCTCAAGGGCGCGGCACTGCTGGTGGCGGTGGGCCTGCTCGCCACCACGGCCCAGTTGCTCATGACCCGCGCCTATGCCACCGGCCGCACGCTGGTCAACGCGAGCCTGCAGTACCTGGGCATCGCGTTCGCCTTCGGCTATGGGGTGCTGCTGTTCGACGACCCGGTCACGTGGATGGCACTCGCCGGCATGGTGCTGATCGTCGGCGCCGGCGTGGCCGCCACCCTGCTGCGCACCAAGGTGACGCAGACGTCCGACACCACCATGACGGAGTCCTGACGCCGTGCCCTCCCCCCTGATCTCCGCCGCTGCCCTGCGCGCCGCATCGCCCGCCCCCCTGCTGCTGGACTGCAGCTTCGACCTGGCCGACCCGGGCGCCGGCGAGCGTGCCTACGACGCCGGCCACCTGCCCGGCGCGGTGTACGTTCACCTCGACCGCGACCTGTCCGGCACCAAGACCGGCACCAACGGGCGCCACCCGCTGCCCGCGCGGGAGGCTGCCGCGGCCTGGATGTTCTCGCTCGGCATCGCGCCCGGTCGGCCGGTGGTGGTGTACGACCGCCAGAACGGCATGTTCGCCGCCCGGGCCTGGTGGCTGCTGCGCTGGCTGGGCCATGCCGACGTGGCCCTGCTCGACGGGGGCCTCGCCACCTGGGTGGCGGCCGACGGCCCGCTCGAAACCGAGCGACCGGTGCCGCAGCCGGTGGCGCCCTACCGCGTCAATCCGCCCGCCATGCCGACCATCGACGTGACCGCCCTGCAGGCGGGACTGGCCGGCTTGCGCGTCATCGACGCCCGCGCCCCCGAACGCTACCGCGGCGAGGTGGAACCGCTGGATGCCGCGGCCGGCCACATTCCCGGCGCCGTGAACCGGTTCTTCCAGCACAACCTGCTGCCGGACGGCCGCTTCAAGCCGGCGGAGCAGCTGCGCGAGGAGTACGCCGCGCTCCTTCAGGGACAGGCCGCTTCGCGCACCGTCATGCAATGCGGCTCCGGCGTCACCGCCTGCCATGACGTGCTGGCGATGGAGGCCGCAGGCCTGGGCACGCCGGTGCTGTACCCCGGCTCCTGGAGCGAGTGGTCCGCGGACCCGTCGCGGCCGGTGGCCGTCGGCGACTGAGCGAACGGTTCGTCCTGCGTTCGCCGCGCGCGGCATCGACATTTGTCATTGACCGCCATGCGGGTGCGGTCTACGCTGGAGCCGTCCCGGTCACTGCGAGGTTCCCATGTTCCAACGCATCCTGATTCCCACCGACGGCTCCGACATCACCCACAAGTCGGTGTCCACCGCGCTGTCGCTCGCCGCTTCGGTAGGCGCCCGGGTCTACGTGCTGAGCGTCAAGGAGCCGTTCCCGTACAGCGCGATCTCCGAAATGCAGCCGACGCCGCCACAGGAGTTCTTCGAGGCCCAGGAGCGCATCGCCAGCAGCCGCGTGCAGGAAGTTGCGCAACTGGCTGAAACCCAGGGCGTGGTCTGCGAGACGCACACCGTCGAAGCCCTGCACCCTTGGGAAGCCATCATCGAGCTGGCGCAGCAGAAGGCCTGCGACCTGATCGTCATGGCCTCGCATGGGCGCCGTGGCGTCACCGCCCTGCTGCTCGGCAGCGAAACACAGAAGGTGCTGACGCACAGCAAGGTGCCGGTGCTGGTGGTGCGCTGAGCTCGCCACTCCGCTGCATCGGCGCCCGAGGCCGGAGTGCCGGCCGACGCTGCGAACCCCCGGGCTTCGGGTGGTGACGGCTGCTGCACGGGAGGACACCTCCGGGGCTGGATCCGAGCATCCCGAGCCGTGCCCATCCCGGCTGCGCCCGATGGCAACCATCAGGCAGGCCCATTCCGTGACGGGAAGACAGCCCCACACCGGCGCCCGACAATGCGCCCATGAGCCGTGGGCCGCTGTCACTCCCCTCCCCGCTGGTCGATCTGATTGACCAGCATGCCCTCCGGCTCATGCAGCCGCCCGACGGCCCGCCGGTCGATTTCGCGAACCCGGCCGGCGAAGCGGCGCTGCTGGCGGCGGACTCGGTATCGTGGCGAACGTTCAAGAACCCCGTCACGGTCTTCATTGGGGGTGTGGCGGCCGTGATCCTGGAGCTGGCCGAGCCGGCGGTGCGCGCGGGCGTCTGGACCCATTCGAGCTTCAAGACGGACCCCCTGCGGCGAATGCAGCGCACGGGCCTTGCGGCCATGTCGACGGTGTACGGCCCGGCGAGCCGAACGAAGGCGATGATCGCGCGGGTGGTGCGCATGCACGGCCGCGTGACGGGCACCACCGAACACGGCCGGCCGTACGAGGCCAATGACGTCGACCTGCTGACCTGGGTGCATGCCACCGCCACCTGGGGTTTCGCCGCGGCCTACAGCCGCTATGTTCAGCCCCTCGACGACGAGGCGCTGCAGCGGCTGTACACCGAAGCCCGTCCCGCTGCCCAGCTGTACGGCGCCGCACACCCGCCCACCGATCCGGCGCAGATGCGCGCGCTGTTCGCCCGCATGGCGCCCCGGCTGGAGGCCTCGCCGGTGATCCTCGAATTCCTGTCGATCATGCGCACGGCGCCGATCCTGCCGGTGCCGGTGAGGCGCGCGCAAGGGCTGCTCGTCGGTGCCGCCGTGGAGCTGCTCGATGCGGACCTGCGGGCGCGGCTCGCGCTCGATGCGGGTCACGGCCTGAGCCGGTGGCAGCGCATGCTGGTGGACCGCATCGCCGGCATCGCCGAGCGGACCTTGCTGCCGACGAGCCCGGCGGTGCAGTCGTGCCTGCGCCTGGGACTGCCCCCGGACTACCTGTACGGCCGGTCCTGACCCACGACGCACTGGCGCGGCTGCAGGTTCAACGCACGCCCGCCGGGCGGCCTTGCCGGCTCGCTCAGTGGATGTGCAGGCTGCCGACGATGGCCATCGTGATGCCCAGGCCCGCGGCCAGCCAGGCGATCTGCGAAAGCGTCTCGCGCAGGGGCAGGCGGTGCTGCAGCTGGGGGATCAGGTCGGCCACCGCGACATAGATGAAGCTGCTGGAGGCCACCACCAGCATGTACGGGAAGAGCGACTCCCACGGCCCCACCACCAGGTAGCCGATGACACCGCCCGCCACGGCGGCCAGGCCCGAGGCCGCGTTGTAGAGCAGCGCCTTCTTGCGCGAGAACCCGGCGTTGAGCAGCACGATGTAGTCGCCCACCTCCTGCGGAATCTCGTGGGCAATGATGGCCGCGGCGGTGACGAAGCCAAGGTGGGTGTCGGCCAGGAAGGCGGCGGCGATGATGACGCCGTCGCAGAAGTTGTGGATGCTGTCGCCGACCAGCACGCTCCAGCCACCGCGACCGGCCTGCTGGCGGTCGAAGCCATGATGGTGGTGGTGGTGGTCGCTCTCGTGATGGTGGCCGTGCCGGTAGAGCTCGGCCTTCTCCAGCAGGAAGAAGAAGAGCAGGCCGCCGAGCAAGGTGAGGAACAGCGAGTGGGCGCCCGCGGAGCTTTCGAACGCTTCGGGCATGACGTGCAGC
Organism: Rhizobacter sp. LjRoot28; assembly: GCF_964253025.1. Taxonomy (NCBI): domain Bacteria; kingdom Pseudomonadati; phylum Pseudomonadota; class Betaproteobacteria; order Burkholderiales; family Sphaerotilaceae; genus Rhizobacter; species Rhizobacter sp. LjRoot28. Next base: position 727,683 of record NZ_CAXUQC020000001.1, on the reverse strand, counting down.
AGCGCGGTGCCGAGCAACACGCCGGTCGACAGGCTCACCAGGTGATGCACCACCTTGCTCAGGACCGCGACGGTGAGGCTGGCGGCGATCACCACCGACAGCAGGCCACCCGCCAGGGTGGTCATCAGGATGTACAAAAGCGTCATTCGCGAACCGTCACGTCAATCCACCCACAGAGCACATGAAAAAAGCCGCGCGATGCGCGGCTCCTCCGGCAGCGGGCCCCGGGCTCAGGCCACGCCGTTGGCCTTGAACCAGGCCACCGCCCGCTTCCAGCCGTCGTCGGCCGCTTCCTTGCGGTAGCTGGGCCGGTAGTCGGCGTGGAACGCGTGCGGGGCATCCGGGTACACGACGAACTCCGATCGTTTCGCCGCCGCATTGCCCGAGGCCAGCGCCGCCTTCATCTTATCAACCGTGTCAAGCGGAATGCCGGTGTCGGCACCACCGTAGAGACCGAGCACGGGACCCGCCAGTTGCCCGGCCACGTCGACCGGGTGCTTGGGCGTGAGCGCCGAGGCCGTCCCGACGAGGCGGCCGTACCACGCAACACCGGCCTTGACCCCTGGATTGTGCGCCGTGTAGAGCCAGGTCATGCGTCCGCCCCAGCAGAAGCCGGTGACGCCGAGCCGGGCGGTGTCGCCACCATTGGCGCGCGCCCAGGCCACGGTCGCATCCAAGTCGGCCAGCACCTGCTCGTCGGGCACCTTGCCGATCACCTCGCTCATCAGCTTGGCGATCTCGGTGTAGGCCTTGGCATCGCCCTGGCGCACGAAGAGTTCGGGCGCGATGGCAAGGTAGCCGAGCTTGGCGAAGCGGCGGGCGACGTCGGCGATGTGCTCGTGCACGCCGAAGATCTCCGACAGCACGAGGATGACCGGCAGGCCGGTCTTGCCGGCGGGCGCCGCCCGGTAGGCGGGGATGGTGGTCGCGCCGACGGGGATCTGCACCTCGCCTGCGGTCAGGCCGGCGGCATCGGTCTGCACCGTCTGCGCCGAGACGGGAAGCACCGCTGCGGCGAAGCCCGATCCCACCGCGGTCTGCACGAAGCTGCGGCGCGAGAAGTCGCGGGACGGGGTGAGGCTGTCCAGATCTGAGCGAAGCATGGCGGATCTCCTGGTGGCGTAAGGGGACGGAAGGGGCTCGGACGAGAGCGAGGCATTCTAGGAAGGATGCGGAAAACCTGCTGCGCGCCGGTTGTCCCGTCGTTGCCATGAAAACCCCCGACAATGCCCGCATGAATCCTCCGCGCAGCCACGCCGTGTCACCGGACCTCGCCGCCATCGATATCGGTTCCAACAGTTTTCGCCTCGAGATCGGCCAGGTGTCGCCGGGCCGCTACAAACGCGTCGACTACGTCAAGGAGACGGTGCGCCTCGGCGCCGGGCTCGATGCCGACGGCATGCTGACCGAGGACGCGATCGTGCGTGGCCTGAATTGCCTGTCGCGGCTGCAGCAGCGGCTGGCCGGGTTCAGCCCGGCCCACGTGCGTGCGGTCGCCACCCAGACCCTGCGTGAGGCCCGCAACCGGGACCTCTTCCTGGCGCGCGCGCAGACCGTGCTCGGCTACCCCATCGAGGTCATCTCGGGCCGGGAAGAGGCTCGCCTCATCTATGCGGGCGTGGCCCGCCTGCAGCCGTCGGACAAGCCGCGCCTCGTCATCGACATCGGCGGGCGCTCGACCGAGATGATCCTCGGCCAGGGCCGCTCACCGCTGCGCGCCGAGTCGTTCCAGGTCGGCAGCGTCAGCCTGTCGATGCGCTACTTCCCCGACGGCCGGTTCACCGAGCAGGCCTTCCGTGCCGCGCAGGTGGCCGCGGGCGCGGAGTTCGAAGAGGCGCTGATGCCGTTTGCACGCCGGCACTGGGACGAATCGCTCGGCTCGTCCGGCACCGCGGGCGCGGTGTCGCAGCTGCTGGCCGCCAGCGGCATCACCGACGGCGCGATCACGCCTGAAGGCCTGCGCTGGTGCATCGACCAATGCCTGAAGGCCGGCCGGGCGGACCGCCTGTCCCTGCCGGGTTTGAAGGACGACCGCCGTGCCGTGATCGGCGGGGGTCTGGCGATCCTCTACACCTTGTCCACCCACTTCGGGATCGACTCGCTGCAGCCCGCGCGGGGCGCGTTGCGCCAGGGCGTGATCTTCGACCTGAGCGAGCGGCTCGATGCCGCCGCCGGGCGCTCCCTCGGCACGCCCGGACATGACATTCGCGAAGCTTCGGTGGCCGACCTGCAGCGCCGTTACGAGGTGGACACCGCGCAGGCCCGCCGGGTGACCGAGGTGGCCACCACCCTCTTCAACGCCGTGGCCCCCGACGCCGACCGCGCGGCGCAGCGCGAGCTGGTCTGGGCGTGCGCGCTGCACGAGATGGGCATGATGGTCTCCCACCACGATCACCATCGCCACAGTGCCTACCTGCTGGGCAACGTCGACGCGGCGGGCTTCTCGCAATCGCAGCAGCGGCGCCTGGCCGAGCTGGTGCTGGCCCAGCGAGGGGGCCTCCGGAAGGTGGAAGCCCGCCTGACCGAACCGGTCTTCGCGTGGCAGGTGATCTGCCTGCGGCTGGCGATCATCAAGTGCCACGCTCGTTCCCCGGTGGACCTGACCGCCGTGCAGCTCGAACGCCGCGGCGAGGAGGCGATCCTGTCGGTGCCGTCCACCTGGGAAGACACGCACCCCCGCACCATGTTCCTGCTCGGCGAGGAAGTGAAGGCGTGGGAGCGGGGCGGCCCCCTTCGACTGCGGCTGCACGCCTGAAGGAAAGCGACCATGACCCTCACCATTGGCATCCATGTGTTCGACGACGTCGAGGTGCTCGACTTCGCCGGCCCTTACGAAGTGTTCACCACCGCGTCGCGCGTGTGGCGGCGCCAGCACCCCGGGGCGGCCGATCCGCTCGCCGTGTGCCTGATCAGCCGGACCGGCGCCCCGGTTCGCGCCCGGGCCGGCCTGCAGGTCCAGCCGGATGCGAGCTTCACCAGCCATCCGCCGCTCGACGTGCTGGTGGTGCCGGGCGGCGTCGTGACGGCCGAGTTGGCCGACACCACGGTGGCGGCCTGGATCAAGGCGACCGCCGCATCGACCCGGATCACCGCCTCGGTGTGCACCGGTGCCTTCCTGCTCGCGCAGGCCGGCGTCCTTGAAGGGCACGCCGCCACCACGCACTGGGAAGACATCGATGACCTCCGCGCCATGTTCCCGCGGCTCGACGTGCGCACTGGTGTGCGGTGGGTCGACGAAGGTCCGGTGGTCAGTTCCGCCGGCATTTCGGCCGGGATCGACATGAGCCTGCACTTGGTGGAGCGCCTGGTGGACCGCGACCTGGCCCTGCGCACGGCGCGCCAGATGGACTTCGACTGGACCACGCCCGCCGCCGTAAGCCCGCTGGGCTGAGGGCGGGCGATCCCCGCTGAACCCTCGCCTGCGCCGTAATTGCGCGGGCTGCCAACTTGTGACGGCTGTTTCGCACGCATGCACCGGAGGGCCAGCGCCGGGCCTCCCGATCTGGCACCCTTGCGTCTGCGCCGCACTCCGCGCGGCGCCTCTCCTTGCAGTAGGCTCAACCCATGACACGCATCATCACCCTCCTCCTCGCCAGCGCCGCCCTGTCCTTGTCGGCCTGCGCCGTCTACACCCCGTCCGGTTCCGTCGTCGTGGACCCGCGCGGCCCGGCCCCCCAAGGCGGTGGCAAGCACTGCCCGCCGGGCCAGGCGAAGAAAGGCAATTGCTGACTGAACGGGTCGGGGCCCACCCACGGCCCCGCCGAGGCTGACTGGCTGAGTCAGCCCTCGGTGCCCTCGGGCGCAACCTGCCGTGCGCACGCCCGCCCGTCAGTTCCAGTTGTCGATCTTCAGATCGTCCGGTGCCGGTTGCCCCCGGCCCGTCTCGACGAGCTGACGCAGGCTCAGCAGGAAGGTCGCCCACTTCATGCTGCAGTGGGCCGTGAACTCCACTTCCTCCCGCCAGCCGCGGTGTCCGAACCGCACGATGCTGTGCTCGCCTTCACTGGTGAGCAGGAACTCGATCTCGGTGCCCACCCACTCCGGCGGCCCCTCCTGCACCTGCCAGCGAACCGCTCGCTCCGGCGTCAGCGACAACACCTCCATCACGAACACACCGACCTCGCGGCCGGCAGGATCGCGAAAGCGAAACGTGATGCGCCCGCCAGCCTGCGAGCGGCCCGTTGTTTCGCGCGTCCACCATCCCGCGAGCCCGTCGATCGTCGCCAACGCAGCGTAGACCGCCGAGACCGGCGCCTTGATTCCGACCCTGTGAACAATATCCACCATCGCCATCTCCATGGGTTTCGTTGAGTGAGAAGGTCACTCTAGGCAGACGGCCTCGCGGGTGTGAGTAACAAGCGCGTCGCGAATGTCGCGCTGGGCGGGGTGCGGGCGACGGGCTCCAGCGGCAGGTTGGTGAACGCGGCGAGGGCGAGCATCGCTGCCCTGCGCTGCCATCACCATCATGCCGAGCGAGGACGCCTCGGGGTTCGCGGCCGGGCCGTCGCAGCGGGGGCTTTCTCGAACGTCAGGCGATCCACGGCCGAGCGCAACGCTCGTTCCGGGACCGTCATTCCCATGGCCTTCATGCAGGCCTTCAAACGCGTCGGATTGTCTCGAACGAGCGCCTTGGCCTTCATGAACGCAGAGGCGATGCTGGTGCCGTAGGCGCGCTCCGCCTTGTCGACGGCGGACCGCGGGAGCGTGCCCGTGCGGGTCATCATGGCGAGGTCGATGAGGTCGCGCGACATCACGGCGCTGTCGGCCCAGCGGTCCGCGTTCGCCATGAGCTTGGTGGCGACCAGGTCGGAGTCGGTCAACCGCCACACACCGCAGATCCGGTCCGCTTCGACAGGCGGGTCGAGCTGGATTCGGCCTTCGTGGACGATCTCGAGCTTGATCGCCACGCCATCGACCTTGAAGGCGGCGCGGATGCCGTATTGGTCGACGCGCGGCTCTCGCGCCAGCTCGAGCGGAGCCTTGAGTGCCCACCGGAGCGAGCTGCCGTCGACTGCAGAGCGCATTGCCCTGTAGCCGTCCACCGAGTCGCAGATGAAGTCGACATCAACGGACTCGCGGTATTCGCCATGGGCAAGCGCGATCGCGGTGCCTCCGCCGAAGTAGCAGCGGTGTTCCTGGAAGGCGTCGCAGTCGAGCCGCTCGAGCACATGAGCGATTCGCTGGTGGTGCGGACGTTCAAACAAGCATCACCCCTTGACCGACGTTCTGCTTCAAGCGCTCGATGAGCGCGTGCTCTCGAGGGAGGATCGCCTCCTTGTCGATATGCCTCCAATTGCGTTCGTACAGCTCGAAGGCCTCGTCGGGCGTCAACTCGGCTTCGTCGTCCCGGATGTGCCACGCCAGGCCCCGCAACTGCGGGTAGTGCTTCAAGCGAATGCGCGGCGGCACGCGGCGCAGCGGTATCTCGCCTGCTGGCACTTTGGCAGCGAGCTTCACGTCGGCGCCGATGGCTTCAGCCTCGCCGTCCAGCCCCAACACGGCAAGGACCTTCATGAGGTTGCCCATGCTCACGGCGCTGTCTCCAGCCTCCAGGCGAGCGAGGGTCACTCTGGTGATCCCGGCGTCCTTGGCCACGGCCTCTGCCGTACGGCCACGGCGGAGGCGCGCAGCACGGATCCGCTCACCCAAGAGGGCAAGTTGAAGTTGAAGCGCGTGGTTCAGTGCTGGGGCTTTCGCTGGCATGTATCGCATTATATGCGAACGGAACCTTCGCGGCACACCGATCCCCGTGACGCGCTGGGCCAACGACGGGCAAGGGCCGGTGCGACCGAGGTTCACGTCGAGGCGCGCAGACAGCCCGAACACCGTGCATGGCCAGCCGGCCGACGAAGGGCGCAGGAAAGCACTTGTTGTCGTACATCTTGCCGCGCGCATCCCTTCCGACGCGGTCAAGCAGCACCGCTATCGCGCCCGCCGCCCAATGGACACGGGTATTCACGCATTCAAGGCAGGCAGGGGCCAGACCTACGATGTCGTACATCTCGCCGGCGCTTGAGCGAACGGTGACACCCACTCAGGAGACTTCGATGCACTTGCGACCCCGTCCGGCGCTGGCTCTGGCGTTCTCGGCACTCTTGTCACTCGGCGCGTGTGGCGGCGGATCGGACGAGGTGACGCCCCCGCCGGCGACGCCGGATCTAGGCACCGCGAGCCGGCCGCTGCTGGATCCGGCGGTGGCGGCGGACTTCACGGCGGCGCGGTACCTGGCGCAGGCGGGCACCTTGGGAGCGGACGGCTCGTCGCTCACCGTGGATGGGTGGACGCCGCCTGCGGTGGGAGACGTGGCGGCGCTGACGCCTGCCTTCGTGGTGGCCGCCGACGGGAGTGGCACCCACACGACCTTGCAGGCAGCCATCGATGCCGTGCCGGCAGCAGGGCCCGGCGTCGCGCGTCACCCGATCCTCATGAAGCCGGGCACGTACCGCGAAGTGGTCTGTGCCAACGGCAAGGCCCCGATCACGCTGTATGGCCTGGGGGCGGATGCGGCCGAGGTCACCATCGTGGCGGGCCACTACAACGGTGAAGCCAAGGTGGCCGGCACCCCGGCCAATCCCTGCAACCCCAATGCGGCCGCCGCGACGTACGGCACCAGCGGCAGCGCGTCCGTCGCGATCTACAGCGACGACTTCCACGCGAAGAACATCACCTTCGCCAACGACGCCATGCGCGACGTAGTGCATGGCGAAGGCTACCCGGCCGGTGCGTCGGGCCGCAGCGGCGCGCAGGCCGTGGCCCTGATGACGCAGGGCGATCGACTCGTGTTCGACAACGTGCGCGTGGTGGGCCACCAGGACTCCCTCTATGTGAAGACGGCCAACACGGGCACCGTCTCGCGCGCCTACTTCGTGCGCTCGCACATCCAGGGTGACGTCGATTTTATCTTCGGCCGCGGCACCGCCGTGTTCGAACAGTGCGAGGTGCACTACCTCAACCGCCGGCTTCCGGTGGGCGCGTCCACGGCCATGCTCGCCCCGAGCACCTCGCCGCTGAATCGCTACGGGCACCTGTTCGTGCAGAGCCGATTCACCGCCGAAGCCGGCACCGTGCCCGGCACCATTCACCTCGGGCGCGCCTGGGATGAAGGCGTGAACGCCACGACGAATCCGTATGTGGCAGGCACCTCGCCCAACGGGCAATTGCTCGTGCGGAACAGCGCGCTCGGCGCCCACATTCAGCCCGAGGCGCCGTGGACGACCTCGACGTCGGGCCGTGCCTGGAGCCGCGAGGGCAACCGCTTCGCCGAATTCCAGAACACGGCGCTCGCGCCTTGACCCCACCCACGCGTGCCGCTGATGCACGCGCGATGAACCCCCCGGCTCCGCGGGTGCCGGGTCCCTTCGCTCGCGTTCGTTCAACCGTCGGCGCACGGCGCCACAGTCTCACACAGGCATCCCTCATGAACCGCAACTTCGTCATTGGCGGCCACCGCGCCCTGCGATCCGCCGCTGTGCTCATCACCCTTGCAGCGGCCCTGGCCGCCTGCGGCGGCGACGACGACACGGCCACGCCCGCCCCACCGCCAGCCCCTCCGGTCACCGTTCCGCCCGGCACGCTGTCGTCCCTGGGTGCCGACGGTTGGGCAGCCGTCGCGCCGGAAGGCGGTGCCTTCGCCGTGACCGGCGGGGAAGGCGCAGCGGCCGCGCGCATCCACGTGGTGGAGAACCGCGCCCAGCTCGTGCAGGCGCTCTACGGCCGAGCCGTGGACGACACGCTGGGCGCCTTGCCGGTGGCCGAGAAGAAGCTCATCTACGTGAAGGGCCGCATCGACCTCAACGTGGACGACGCCAACGCGCCGCTGGCGCCCGAGGCCTACATGCAGCAATGCGGGCCGACGGTCACCAGCTTCACGTCGTACGCAAGCTTCTATGCCGCCTACAAGGCCGCCTACGATCCGAACCTGTGGGTGCGCCAGTCGCTGGAGAGCGATGGCCGACCGCCCGCCCTGCCCCTGAAGGCCGCCGACGGCACCCTTACGCTGGAAGGTCAGCGTGCGTGCTTCGCGTCGAAGCAGGCACGCCGCATCGCCCTGCGTGTCGGGTCCAACACCTCGCTCATCGGCCTCGGCACCGATGCGCAGATCACCGGCGGCAACCTGCGGCTGGGCGACGTGACCGTCGGCACCGACACCGACGCCGCAGGCAACATCCTCGTGAGCGACGTGGTCCGTGCCCAGAACATCGTCGTTCGCAACATCCACTTCTCCGACTCGTACGACTCGTTCCCGGGATGGGACCCCAAGGACTCGTTCAGCATCGCGGCCGCCGACTTCGGCGTCGGCCTGTGCAACCGAGCCTTCGACGCAGCGACCGACCAGGGCCCGCACCAGTGCCCGAGCCGCAAGGGCGGCCGCTGGAATTCGGAGTACGACCTGATCTCCGTCTTCAACGCCACCAACGTCTGGATCGACGGCAACACCTTCGACGATGGTGACCGCCCCGACAAGCTCGACCCGCCGGTGCCCGGCTGGGCTGCGCCCTTCAACGTGCCGGAGCAGAAGGTGCAGCACCACGATGGCCTGGTCGACGTGACCCTGTTCGGCAGCCACGTGACCCTCTCGTACAACCACTTCCGCAACCACGACAAGACGCACCTGCTGGGCGGCACGGACCTCACCGGCCGCTACAGCGATGGCACGCAGGTGCTGACCTCGGGCCCGGACAAGCTGGCCGTCACGCTGCATCACAACCGCTACGAGAACACGGTGCAACGCCAGCCCCGGGTGCGGTTCGGCAAGGTGCACGTGTACAACAACCTCTCCACCGGGCAGCTCAAGCCGTCGGGCGGCAGCACAGCACCGGCGCCCGACTACGCCTGGTCGGTGGCGTGGCAGATCGGCACGGCGGCCAAGCTGTACGTCGAGAACAACGTGCTGGAGCTCGCGCTCAACGGCAGCACCAAGACGCCGGCCCAGCTGACCTTCGGCGACAGCATCGCCTCCACCGTGTCCAACCAGACGAAGTGCACCGCCGCCGGCTACTCGACCGCGGACTGCGCGACGTACTTCTTCGAGACGGGCACCGTGCTGAACGACGTCGCCCTCGCGCCCGGCGCTCTGCTGGCCGCGGCCCAGCTCAAAGGCACCGGCAGCACCGCGCCGGTGAACGTGCTGGACGCGAACTACTGGGTGCCGGCCGCGAGCTATGCGTACACTGCGCAAACGCCGGAAGAGGCCAGGAAGGAAGTTCTGGCCAAGGCCGGCGCCGGTCGTCGTTGAGTCGGGCGGCATGGGGCGGAGGGACAGATCGGTGGCCCTGTCTGTCCGAGCAGCGACGCGTTCATCACCATGCTTTTCGAGGCCACCATGCTTGAACAGGAGACGAGCGCTCGCTCAGCTGGAGGTACATGACGTCGGAGGCCCGCCAGCCCTCACGGATCCCCTGCCGACTCGGCTGCCCGCAGTGGCATGCTAAACCGGTGAATCCCGCCCCGTCCAGGTCGCTCACTTGCACCACTCTACGGGACATCCCCCGCCATTTCCTGCACAGAACAAGCTGGGCGCTTTAGACTTCTCCGAGTCTTACCCCAAAAGGGGTTTCCAACGCCATCACATGCCGGGGGTTAGTAAGTGGCGGTATTGATTCCTGCACTTGGCAGCTGCATCTCGCGCATGACGTCTGGGGAAAAGCGTCTGGCCGAACGGCTAGAGCAGAAGCTGGATGACGACTACTTGATGTGGTACGACGTTCCCGTCGGTCCCAAGCAATCCCACCCGGACTTCATCATTCTCCATCCGCGTCGTGGACTCCTGATTCTGGAGACCAAGGATTGGCGAGTGGACAGCATCCAGCACGTAACCCGCCAGTACTGGGACATCATTCCTGATGGCAATCGCAAGGTCGTAATCAACCCCCTGGCGCAAGCGCGTCACTGCGCCATCCAGGTGGTCAATGCGCTGGAGCGTGACAAGCAACTCGTCCATTCCGCAGGCCATCACTCCGGCAAGCTGGCGTTTCCGTGGGGCCATGGGGTTGTGCTGACCCGCATCACACGCAAGCAGTTCAAGACGGCCGGGCTCGACCAGGTCATCGAACCGCATTTGGTGATCTGCTCCGACGAAATGCTGGAGTCGGTCGACGAGGAGACCTTTCAGCAACGATTGTGGAACATGTTCCCTCACGCTTTCGGCGGAGCAATGTCCCTGCCGCAGTTGGACCGGGTTCGCTGGATCATGTTCCCGGAGGTTCGAGTCACCGGCGACCAGCGCACGCTGTTTGATGACGGGGATGCAGAAGCGGAGCTTCCTGACGTCATGCAGGTGATGGACCTGCAGCAAGAACAGCTTGCACGCAGCTTGGGCGACGGCCATCGAGTCATCCACGGCGTGGCGGGGTCAGGCAAGACCATGATCCTGGGTTACAGAGCGGAATATCTTGCCAAGGCTCAGACAACCACAACCAAGCCAATCCTCGTGCTGTGCTTCAACGAGCCGCTTGCAGTCAAGCTCGACGCTGCGTTCACCGCCAAGGGCATTGCGGATCGAGTGCACGCCAGGAACTTTCACAAATGGTGCTGGCATCAGTTGAAGGCCTTCGGGCAACCATTGCCGGCTCAAGGCAAGGCGATGTTCGACCAGATGGTGGACAACGTCATCCGCGCGGTCGAACGCAAGCAGATTCCATCCGGACAGTACCAAGCCATCCTGATCGACGAAGGCCATGACTTCAGGCCTGAGTGGCTGAAGCTGGTGACACAGATGGTTGATCCGTCCACCAACAGCCTGCTCCTGCTCTACGACGACGCGCAGAGCATCTATGAGCGCACGCGCACCAGACAGTTCAGCTTCAAGAGCGTCGGCATCCAGGCGCAAGGCCGAACGACGATCCTCAAGATCAACTATCGCAACACGCGGCAGATACTGCAGACAGCCAGCCTGATTGCTGCCGACCTGCTGTCGCCCGAGGACAAGGACGACGACGGAATTCCGATCGTCAGGCCTATCAGCTGCGGACGTGAAGGCGCATCACCATTGATCATGAGGTTGCCCAGTCTTCGTGAGGAGGTTGAGCGGATCGCTGATCTGCTGGCAGAAGAGCACCACAGCGGCGGCCGCGCATGGGGAGAAATGGCCATCCTGTGCCGCGACTACACCGTGATGGAGTCCTGTGCGAGAGCGCTTTCGCATCGAAGGCTCCCTCACCAAGTGCGAAAGCGGTCAGGGGATTTCAGGCCGACCCACGACGCCATCAGAGTCATGACCATGAAGGTGAGCAAAGGGCTGGAATTTCCCGTCGTGGCAATCCCGGGCGTGGGCGCAATGCCTGTAGCGGGTGAGGACGAGAAGGAGGAAGCGCGCTTGTTCTACGTAGCCGCGACACGGGCCACTGAGCGCTTGGTACTGACCATCAGTGGCGATGGCGCCTTCGGCAGAAAGCTTGTTTGAACAGGCGTCATGAACCGACCTTCTTCGCGGGAATGACTGCCAGCCAGTGAGCCCGGTCGACCTCCCTCACGTCACTCTCCGGCGTGCAGCGTCACCAGGCACATGACGCGAAGGAGGCTCAGCGCCGCTTCGCCGAAGCTCGTGCAACCGCATCCGTAAATTGTTGCTGGTGGTCGCCCAGCTTGTTCACGACGGCCGCGAACCAGTGAAGTGTCTCCTCCATGAAGTCGTCGTCTTGTGGTTCCGAGTACAGCGTGCAAATGACTGCTCGGGTCCCCATGACCTCAGGCGTCGAAAGCACCGAATCGGCGTTCAGGGCTTTCAGATGCTTCCAACATGCGACTCGTGCGGATGTCAGTGCTTCCGCCGGCCCTCCTTGAGCAGCTTTCCAATGATCCAACGCCTTTGCCAGTGAGTCCGTGGCCACGGGAGGCAGGACAAAGCCGCACCGCGCGAGGCAGTCGGTCATCACGATCATGTAAAACGCCTGACGCTCTTGCTTGGTCCGCTGGCGTGCAACCTTGGTGCACGCGGTTAGAAGTTCATGGTCAATCATACTGGGACACGAGGGCCAGGCCACCAATTTGCACGAAGGAGGCCGACTGCCATTCGGCGTCGTTCATTCCTGCAAGACACGGAGTATCTTCAAGTCGTTGATGAGTTCGTCAGCCTCTTCCTCGTCAAGGCCCGCTCTGGAAAGCACGGCAGGAAAGACCAGAGAGGCCAGCAAATCACGCAACGGTTAAAGTGGAAGTCGGGAAGATGCGCATGCCAAACATGGGTCAGCTCGACCATTGTCAGTTTCCGCATCAGTTGATGCAATTGCTCTTCAAACGCATTTCCGTACTCCTCTGAAACCCATGCCAAAACCTGCCGATGCGTCCACGTGTTCGCGTGATTCTTGCACCCGGTCCAATAGTATTAAGGGCCACCCTACGGACTTCGCTATAGGTCAGATGTTCAATCGGGGCGCGCTGTTCCGGGTCGCTCTGGTGCAGGTGATTCGATCTTCGACTCCTCTGTCATGGCGGCATACCCAACGGAGCTCAGGAGTGAATCGCGGCAACTTGAGCACGCGCCTACGAGAAGTGGTGGCGGTCTTGCTGGCTGCGTTCCCCCTTAGGTCCGCGTTTCACCGCGCCGCTCGTGGCCTGCTATCGGTCGGGAGGCTTCGAGTGCGCCCAGTCCAGTCCTACCCGGCACCCGCTTGTATAGAACCACGCGCCGCTCAAGAGGCCGTCCTCGGATGCCGGGAACGCCTCTGAAAGACCGACCAGCAAGTCATCTGGAGAGAGGTTTCGGGCGTCGTCTGCATCGTTTGATCTGATGAATGCCCGACCTTCGCGCATGAGTTGCCTTACCACCCAGAAGAAGGCTTCCTTTCTCGCGGAGAATGTTGCGAACCTAGCTGCCCAACCCGTGGAACGTTCGACCCACGCAATCTCATGCCAGATTGCATCGATCCCCATATGCTCGCAATTGCCGGTTATGACTGCGTATTCCTCAGAGGACAATAGATCCGGTCTTTTCGAATGAAAATTCACCTGACTGCCTTCGCCCGAAATTGTGCGGGCCATGCACGCTTTGGCTTCAACGTGGTCACCACTTCTCTATCAGCCATCTGGCGTCGTCTGCCCTGGGGTCAGCGCCAATCTTTGTTTTGAGTTCATCCCACACGGGACCAAGTCGAGCATGTTCGGGGTTTTCCTTCGAGGCAGCCGCTGCTCGGGTGACTGCGTGGAGGAAGGTCATGAACGATTCTCTGTCGAGTTCTTTGGCCGATATGATATCCAAGCCCCCTTCGTCCATTAACCTGAAAACATGATTCGACACGGCGACATCGCTGGACAACATCGCTCGGCGAAGGTGATCAATCAAATAGTCAAAGTAAACCGAATTCAACGAAATCAACACGTCCGACGAGATAATTATGCCGCCTGCCATACTATTTGCCCCGTTATGAGATGACTCGGTCCAACCGTAGTTTGGCAGACCATGGCTCACAGCTTTGTGAAAGAAGTCCGAGGCCAAGCGGTTCAACGGATGTGAGCTTCACACCCGCGCCACCTGATTCGCCTCGACCGTCGCGAGGGCGTAGCAGTCTTGCTCAGGAATGTAAAATTCCAGTTCGTATGCATCGGGGCGGCTTGGATTGCCGTGGAATAGAACGACGGTGGCCACCGAACCTGCATTCAGGAGAAGCTTGCGCGATTCCCCGATCACATGGGCTTCCACGTGGGCCAGCAGGCGGACCGAGTGGCATTCTTCAAAAATGAACAGACCTACCTCCTCCCAGAGACGCAAGTGACGGAACGCACGCACCATCCGCACCTGCTTTGCTCCCAACAAGCCGTGCCACTGCCGCAGCAACTCTGGTCTAGCGCCAAGCGACCTATTTGCAGTGCGTCACGCGACGAGGTAAGGCGCAGCATGTCAGGTGCGCCATTCGCCGTCGTATGGGCATGCGGCGGTAAAGAACCAGAGCCCGTCATTGAGCTGTTCCGCGTTCGAGGGCATGCTTGGAGCAAGGCGTGCAACGGCTTCCGGCCGTTCGCAAGCAGATACGCCTGTTGACTTGTCGCGAAGCCCGAGCCTGTCGGTCTCGACGAATCGGCTCACTGCCCATGTGAAGCCCTTCCGCTTCTCTTCGAAGGTGCCCAACCCGGCTTGCCAATCACCGCCATTGAGCGGCGATGCGAAGTCCAGCCAAACAGCATCGATTGCCGTGTGTTCGCAAACGCTGCCATGTGCGCGTACTCAGTGTCGGACAGCAATTTCATTCGCCTTTCTCCTCATTGCGCTGGTCAACCGAGCCCCGCAGTAGCCGGCTAAGCTGCCGCAGCGGTCGGGCGCCATCCCTCAGCGCTTCGCCGTTGCCACGCTCCTCCGGAGAGAGCCTCACACACGCCAACGCCAACCGGCATGAAGACGGCTCGGTTCTCGCCCAAGTGCTATTGGGCCACCGAACATGCGTCGCAGGTTGTGCGTTCCGTCTCTGGTATCTGGATCACTCGCGCCAGTCCTGCACGTTGCCGGACCATCGGTCATCGTAGGGAAACAAGTCGGTCGAGTCCTTGTCGCAGACGACGAAGCACCGATTGACGAGGAGTTCCTGTCGCTCCTGCCGGGTCAAGCCATGTTCGTCTAAGGCTCCGGCCGGGACGGCGGCGATGTCGTTCGGTCCATCGACGTTGAAATGGAATTTGCCGTTCAGACAGTAGTCACGTCGGAACGGCGTTCTCCAGGACGAGTTGGAACCCCAACCGTGCGCAAGGTCGGCGTGCAGTCGATTGGCCCTGCGGTGTGCCCAGTAGAGCGTGGATCTGTCCGCAATTCCCGGCGTCATGTGCCGGGCTCCCGCAGACACCGTCACGCCTGCTCGCATGAAGAGCATCGGGCCCAGCATCAGGCAGGGCCAGTGATAGTGACGCGTCCAAGGACCGGTTGCTGCGTTGGCGATGGGAACCAGTTCAACGATCTCGTGATGGAACGGGGACCACCACGTGGAGGTCATAACGTCCAGACCGATCTCCCGCGCGAACCGCTTGAATTCGTTCAAGGTGACCGGGGGCCCCGGCCAGCCGCTGTCGAGGGCAACGCTCGTTTGAAAGTTAAGCGCAAGCACCTCGAAGACCCGGTGTGCCGAATACAGGAACCACAGTTCTTCTCCGGTCATCTGCGGAATCGTATGGCCCGCCCGGGCCCCCAAGGATCGCAGGTGTTCGATCGCCGCGGCGTTCTGGCCGACCCAGGGGCTTAGCACGTCGCCGAAGGCGGCTCGGCCTTCGTAGTCCAGCAGCGCATCGTGAAGCGATCGAAGAGACATTGATTCCTGATTTACTGCGGCTTGGTCCGGCCGGGTGGGGAGACCCCGCCACTCGCGCCTTTGGCCCCGCACTCCAGCGGTTAGACGCCCTACCCTTGCCCCAACGACGACCCCGGATGCGGCTGCACCCGCATCAGCCCCTCCTGCGCGACTGACACGACGAGGCGGCCGTCCTGCGTGAAGATGCTGCCGCGGCAGAAGCCGCGGGCGCCGCCGGCGGCGGGGGAGTCGGTGGCGTAGAGCAGCCACTCGTCCATGCGGAAGGTGTCGTGGAACCACATGGCGTGGTCGAGGCTGACGCCTTGCACGTTGCCCTTGAAGAAGCTCAGGCCGTGCGGCATGAGGGCCGAGCGCAGCAGGCCGAAGTCGGACGAGTAGGCGAGCATGGCCTGGTGGAGCACCGGATCGTCCGGCAGGCGATCAGCGGCGCGGAACCAGGCGTCGTTGCGCGGCGGGCGGATGGGCGGGTCGATGGGGTCGAGCGGATCGATCTGGCGGATCTCGATGGCGGTCTCGGCATGCAGCACGGCGCGCAGGCGTGCGGGCAGGCGGTCGAGGTGGCGACGCCGCAGCTCCAGATCGCTGATGAGGCCGTCGGGACCCGGCACGTCGGGCATGGGCGCGCGGTGCACCGGACCGTCCTCGTGCACGTGGAAGGAGGCGGCGAAGTTGAAGATGGGCTGGCCATGCTGGATGGCGACCACGCGGCGCGTGGTGAAGCTGCCGCCGTCGCGGATGCGCTCCACGTCGTAGACGATCTTCGCGTTCTTGTCGCCGGGGCGCAGGAAGTAGGCGTGCAGGGAATTGACGCGGCGCGTACCCTCGACCGTCAAGGCAGCCGCCATCAGCGCCTGGCCGAGCACCTGCCCGCCGAAGACCCGCGGGCTGCCGATGTCGCCGCTCACGCCCCGAAAGAGATTCTGCTCGAGCGGCTCGACCTGCAGCAGCTCGACCAGTTCCTTGACTTGAGGATTCATGACGGAATGATCGCACGCACGTTGACGGGCGGTCAGTCGCGTGAACGACAGGAGCTGTCGCTTTTGCACCAGTGCTCGGGCAGCACCGGGTCAGTGCACCTTCAGAGCAGGTCGGGCGATTGCACCGCCTGCACGACCACCTGGGACACCCCGGCGCGCTCGCGCTGGCGAAGCCACCACACCGCGCCCTTCTTCAACACCCACGTCTGGTGCACTTCACCGAGCAGCAAGGCCGCCACCTGGCCGAGCGTCGGCTGGTGGCCGACCACCATCACCGGCTCGCTGGCATCCGGCCAGCGCACGGCGCTGAGCAAGGCCACCGGTGACGCGTCGGGCGCGAGCGCCTGCACCGTCTTGAAGTCGCGCTCGAGGGCCTTGGCCGTCTGCTGGGTGCGGACAGCGGGGCTCACGAGGATCCGGGTGGAGTGGGCCAGGCGCTGGTTCAGCCATTCGGCCATGCGTTGCGCCTGACGCTCGCCCTTGGTCGTGAGGGCGCGGTCGAGGTCGGACTGGCCTTCGCGGATCACATGGGCTTCGGCATGGCGCCAGAGGATGAGGTCCATCAGAGGCTCCCGGCGTGGCGCTGCATCAGCGCCTGTTGGGCACTCGGGCCGTCCGCGCCCAGGCGCAGGTACTGGCCATCCGGCTGCAGCTGCCACGCATCCTTGCGGTCGTGCAGGTAGGGCACCAGGCAGTCATCGATGACGCGCTGGCGCATCTGCGGGTCACGCACCGGCCAGGCCACTTCGATGCGGCGGAACATGTTGCGGCCCATCCAGTCGGCGCTCGACAGGTAGAGCGCTTCGTCGGCGTCGGTCGGGCCCCAGCGGAAGTACAGCACGCGCGAATGCTCGAGCAGCCGCCCCACCACCGAGATCACCCGGATGCGGTCGGTGATGCCGACGAGGCCTGGCGGCAGCATGCAGGCGCCACGAATGATGAGGTCGATGTCGGCACCGGCCCGACCGGCCGCCACCAGCGCCTCGATGATCGGCACGTCGGTGAGCGCGTTGACCTTGGCGACGATGCGCGCCGGGCGCCCTTCCCTGGCCGACTGGGCCACCTGCTCGATGTAGCGCACCACCTGGCGATGCAGCGTGAACGGCGCCTGCAGCAGCTGGCGCAGCGGGCGGGTCTTGCCCAGGCTCGCCAGTTGCTGGAACACCGCGTCGGCATCCGAGGTGAGTTCGGCATCGGCCGTCAGGTAACCCACATCGGTATAGAGCCGGGCCGTCTTCGGGTTGTAGTTGCCCGTCGACAGGTGCGCATAGCGGCGCAGACGCGTGCCCTCGCGACGGGTCACGAGCAGCAGCTTCGCATGCGTCTTCAGGCCCACGATGCCGTACACCACCTGTGCGCCCACGGCCTCCAGCCGTTCGGCCCAGTTGATGTTGGCTTCTTCATCGAAGCGCGCCTTCAGCTCGACGACGGCCATCACTTCCTTGCCACCGCGTGCGGCCTCGATGAGCAGGTCCATCAGGGGCGACTCGCTGCCCGTTCGGTAGATCGTCTGCTTGATGGCCAGCACGTCGGGGTCGCGTACCGCCTCGCGCAGAAAATGCACCACCGGCTCGAACGACTCGAAGGGATGGTGCATCAGCACGTCGCGCTGACGCAGCTGGTCGAAGAAGGATTCGTCGGGCGACAGGCCCGCCGGCCACGGGGCCACATACGGTTCGAAGCGCAGCGCCGGCGCGTCGGCGCCGTCGATCAACGCGTTCAGGCGCACGAGGTTCACCGGCCCATTGACGAGGTACAGCGCGGCAGGCGGCAGGGCGAACTGCTCGAGCAGGAACTGCGACAGCTCCGGCGGGCAGGTCTTCACCACCTCCAGGCGGATCGCCTGACCGAAGTGGCGCGTGGTGAGGCCCGAGCGCAGCGCCTGGCGCAGGTTGGTAACGTCCTGCTCGTCGACCTCGAGGTCGGAGTCGCGGGTGAGGCGGAACTGCGAGAAGGCCTCGACCTCCCGGCCCGGGAACAGGTCACCCAGGTGTGCACGGATCACGCTCGTGAGCAGCACGAAAGCCTGGCCGCCTTCGGAAATCTCCGGGGGCAGCTTGATGACCCGCGGCAGCACGCGCGGCACCTTCACGATGGCGATGGTGTTCTCGCGGCCGAACGCATCCTTGCCGCCCAGTCGCACGATGAAGTTCAGCGACTTGTTGGCCACCTGGGGAAACGGGTGCGACGGGTCCAACCCCACCGGCACCAGCAACGGGCGCACCTGGTGGTGGAAGAACTGGTCGACCCAGGCCCGCTGCGCGTCGTTGCGCTCGTCGTGATTGAGGATGTGGATGTGCTCGCGCTTGAGCGCCGGCATCACCTCTTCGTTGAAGGCGCGGTACTGGTCGTCGACCAGGGCGTGAGCCTCGGCGGCCACGGCCTCGAGGTCGCGCACCGATACGCCGGCCCCGGGCTTGCGCGCCGCCTCGATGTAGTCGGCGAAACGCACCTCGAAGAACTCGTCCATGTTGGACGAGACGATGCAGATGTAGCGCAGGCGCTCGAGCAGCGGCACGTCCGGCCGACGGGCCTGGGCGAGGACACGACGGTTGAATTCGAGGATGGCGCTTTCGCGGTTGAGGAGCGCAAGCGGCGGGAGCACGTCGGTCATCACACCAGTTTATGAAGCTTTGTTGTCGTTTTTATGACAGCGGTTCGAGCGCCGTCGTGAGCCGGTACAAGATAACCGATGAACTGCCTGCACACAGCGTCCCAATCCATGGTGAGCGCGCGTTCGCGGGCGCTCTGGCGGGGCACGGCGAGCGCGCGCAAGGCAGCCTCGCGCAGGTCCTCGTGCAGCACGCCGCCATGGCGGCCGTCGCCCGGGGGGCCGATCACGTCGAGCGGCCCCGGCACCGGATACGCCGCCACGGGCGTGCCGCAGGCGAGGGCCTCCAGCATCACGAGTCCGAAGGTCTCTGAACGGCCGGGAAACACGAAGACGTCCGCGGCGCTGTAGATGCGCACGAGTTCGGCACGCGGCACCACGCCGCGCCAGTGCACGTCCGGGTACGCGCGCTGCAGCCGCTCCTGCAGGGGACCCACGCCGTACACCACCTTGGAGCCGGGCAGATCCAGGTCGAGGAACGCCTCCAGGTTCTTTTCGTAGCTGAGGCGCCCGACATGGAGGAACACCGGCCGCGACAGCTCGAGGTCCGCGCCCGCTACCGGCTGGAAGAGCGACAGGTCGACACCGTGGGACCAGCGCCGCAACGGCGAGAAGCCGTGCTGTTCAAGAATGCCGTGCATGCCCTCGCTCGGCACCATGATGCCGGACGACGGTGCGTGGAAACGACGGAACCAGGCATAGCCCCACCGCTCCGGGATGTGCAGGGCGCGGGCCAGGATCTCCGGAAACCGGGTGTGGAAGGCGGTGGTGAAGGCGCGCCCGTGGCGGCGGCACCAGGCCCGGGCGGCCGAGCCGAGCGGCCCCTCGGTGGCGATGTGGATGGCGTCCGCATCGGCCGCGGCCAGGCGGCGCGCCACCTCGCGCGCCGGACGCCATGCCAGCTCGATCTCGCGGTAGCCCGGGCAGGCGAAACGGCGAAAGCCCGACGGCTCGATCAGCTCGACCTCGTGGCCCTGCGCCAGCAGGCCCGCGTGCAGCTCGACCAGCGTGGTGACGACGCCGTTGACCTGCGGCGTCCAGGCGTCGGTGATGAGTGCGACCTTCATGCAGCGGCCTGGCGAGCCGCCGCACGGGCGCGTCGCCCGATGCCATGCGCCGACCAGTCGACGATCTCCAGTCGCCCGTCGGCATGTTCGACGAGGGCGGTGAGGCTCTCGACCCAGTCGCCGTCGTTGGCGTAGAGGATGCCGTCGATGTCGCGCAGCTCGGCATGATGGATGTGGCCGCACACCACACCCTGAACGCCGCGCTTGCGTGCTTCGCGCGCCACGGCGGCCTCGAAGTCGCCGACGTAGCTGACCGCACGCTTGACCTTGAGCTTCAGGTACTTCGACAGGCTCCAGTACGGCAACCCCATGCGGGCCCGCAGCGAGTTCAGGTAGCGGTTGAGCTTGAGGGTGAACTCGTAGAGGCTGTCGCCCACGTGCGCCAGCCACTTGGCACACTGGATCACGCCGTCGAACAGGTCGCCGTGCATCACCCACAGCCGCCGCCCGTCGGCCGTCTCGTGCACCCAGTCCTCGGCCACCTCGATGCCGCCGAAGTCGTGCCCGACGTAGCGCCGTGCGAACTCGTCGTGGTTGCCCGGAATGAAGATGACGCGCGTGCCCTTGCGCGCCTTGCGCAGCAGCTTCTGGACGACGTCGTTGTGGGCCTGCGGCCAGTACCAGCTGCGCCGCAGCTGCCAGCCGTCGATGATGTCGCCCACGAGGAAGAGGTGATCGCTCTCCACGTGCTTCAGGAAGTCGAGCAGTGCGCCAGCCTGGCAGCCGGGGGTGCCCAGGTGGAGGTCGGAGATCCACACGGCGCGATAGCGCGCCCGCCGGCTCGTCGAGACCATGTCGTCGTCGGGCGGCTCGTCGCGCGGCTCCGGAGCGGCGGCCCATGCGCGAAGGATGGCGGCGTCGGTGTGCATGGAGGTCCATCGTCGCTGTGCGGCATGACGCCGGCGTGGCGCGCGCGTGACCGCACGGTGACCACGCTCCAGCCTGCGCTGCGTGGGGGATTGGCCGCCTCACCGGATAATCGCGCGATGCACCTGATGATTCCGTTCGCCTCCGCGCTGTCCGACAACGGGCGGCACACGTTGCGCGACCAGAACCTGCCCAACCTGGCTCGGCTGCTGGCCCAGCTCACGCCCACGGAGCGCATCGGCACCGACGAATACACGCTCACCCCGCCGCATGAGCGGGCACTGGCCGACACGCTCGGCTGGACGGGCGACGATGGCTGCCTCCCGTGGGCCGCCCGCGCCGCGGCGGCGGATGGCGTCGAGGTCGGCGACGCTGCCTGGGGCCTTCTCACGCCGGTGCACTGGCATGTCGGCGCCGACCACGTGAGCCTCGCCGACCCGCACAACCTGTTCCTGAGCGCCCAGTCCTCGCACACACTCTTCGAGGCGGTGACCCCGCTCTTCGTCGAGGAAGGCTGGCAGATCGCCTGGGGCGCGCCCACGCGCTGGTACGTCTCTCACGAAAGCCTTGCCGACCTGCCCTCGGCCTCGATCGACCGCGCCATCGGACGCAACATCGACCTGTGGATGCCGGTGCATCCGCAGGCCCGCCTGGTGCGCCGGCTGCAGAACGAGGTTCAGATGCTGCTGTACCAGCACCCGCTCAACGACGAGCGCGTGAACCAGGGTGCCCTGCCGGTCAACTCCTTCTGGCTGAGCGGCTGCGGCCGCTTCCAGCCGGAGCGGCCCCAACCGGGCCGCGTGCTCGACGAACGGCTGCGCGCCCCGATGCTGGCCGAGGACTGGGCTGCCTGGGCCGAAGCCCTGCAGGCGCTCGATGCCGGCCCGGTGGCCGCCCTGCTGGCGCGTGCCCGCCAGGGCGAGCCGGTCTCGCTCACGCTGTCTGGCGAGCGGCACGCCCAGCGCTTCGAGAACCGGCCGCAGCCGATGTGGAGCCGCCTGCGGCAGCGCTTCAGCGCCCCTTCGGCCGCCCCGTTGCTGCGCGAGCTGTGATGAACGCGCCGGCCATCACCCGCCGCGACGTGCCGCCGCGCAGTGCCTGGGCGCTGGAGCAGGCGGGCGTGCACCCCTTGCTCGCGCGCCTTTTCGCCGCACGTGGCGTGCGCACGCCCGACGAGCTGGACGACGGCCTGGCGCGCCTGCTGCCGCCGTCCGAGCTGACCGGGGCGCAGGCCGCGGCCCGCTTCCTGGCCGACGCCATTGCCGCGCGCAAGCGCCTGTGCGTGGTGGCCGACTACGACTGCGACGGCGCCACCGCCTGCGCCGTCGCCCTGCGAGGCCTCGCCCTGCTGGGGGCCGCGCCAGGGACGCTCAGCCACATCGTGCCGGACCGCGCGGTGCACGGCTACGGCCTCACGCCCGCCATCGTCGACCTGGCGTGCGACGCCGTCCCGGGCGACTGTCCCGACGTCCTCATCACGGTCGACAACGGCATCGCGAGCCTGGCCGGCGTGGCCCATGCCCGCGCCCGCGGACTGGACGTGGTGGTGACGGACCACCACCTGCCCGCCCGCGAAGGCGACGCCACCCTGCTGCCCGACGCGACCGTCATCGTGAATCCGAACCAGCCGGCGTGCGGCTTCGCCAGCAAGAACCTCGCGGGCGTGGGTGTGGTGTTCTACGTGCTGCTCGCGCTGCGCAGCGAACTGCGCGAGCGCGGCGTGTTCAGCGCCGAACAGCAGCCTCGGCTCGACAGCCTGCTCGACCTGGTGGCGCTCGGCACCGTGGCCGACGTGGTGCGCTTGGACGCCAACAACCGCCGGCTCGTCGCGCAAGGCCTGCGCCGCATTCGCGCCGGCCGCATGCAACCCGGCGTGGCGGCGCTCTTCACCGTGGCAGGTCGCGACGCAAGCCGCGCCTGCGGATTCGACTTCGGGTTTGCGCTCGGCCCGCGCATCAATGCGGCCGGCCGGCTGTCGGACATGTCGCTCGGCATCGAGTGCCTGCTGACGGATGACCCGGAGCGCGCCCTGGCCCTGGCCCAGCAACTCGACGCGATCAACCGCGAGCGGCGCGAGCTCGAGGCCGGCATGCGCGAGCAGGCCGAAGGGCTGCTGGCCGACCTGCTCGCCGATGCGGCGCTCGCCGGCGATCCACCGGCCGCGCTGTCGATCTACGATTCGGGCTTCCACGAAGGCGTGGTGGGCATCGTCGCCTCGCGCCTGAAGGACCGGGTGCACCGCCCCACCTTCATCTTCGCCCGCGGCCAGGACGGCTTGCTCAAGGGCTCGGGCCGCTCGATCACCGGGTTCCACCTGCGCGATGCGCTCGACCTGGTGAGCAAGCGGCACCCCGGGCTGCTCAAGCGCTTCGGCGGACACGCCATGGCGGCGGGCGCCACGCTGGAGGAAGCCGATTTCCCCGTCTTCCGGCAAGCCCTGCAGCAGGTGGCGTGCGAATGGCTCGACGCCCCCACCCTGTCCCGCATCCTGCTGACCGACGGTCCCCTGGGCATCGAGTACTTCACGCCCGAAACGGTGCGCGCGCTCGACGCCCAGGTGTGGGGCCAGGCGTTCGAGCCGCCGGTCTTCAGCGACGAGGTGGAGGTCATCTCGCAGCGACTGGTGGGCGAGAAGCACCTGAAGCTCTCCGTGCGGCACGCGGGCACGGTGCGCGACGCGATCTGGTTCGGCCACGCCGAGCCCGTCGCCGACCGCGTGACGCTGGCCTACCAGCTGCGCCTGGACGAGTACAACGGCAAGCAGCGTGTCCAGATGATCGTCGAAGGGCTCGCCTGAGCCAGGAGGTTCCGACATGGTCCATGCATTCACCGTCCTTCGCCGTGCCGCCGGCGCCGCCACGCTGTCCCTGGCGTGTGCAGTGGCGGTGGCCGCACCCACGGTGGACACCGTGGCCCGCGGTCTCGCGCATCCGTGGGGTCTCGCCTTCCTGCCCGAAGGCCGGATGCTCGTCACCGAACGCCCGGGCCGGTTGCGCATCGTCGCGCCCGACGGCACGCTGGGGCCGCCGGTGGACGGCGTGCCGGCCGTCGACGCGCGCGGACAAGGTGGCCTGCTGGACGTCGCCCTCGACCCGGATTTCCCCGGCAACGGCCGGGTGTACCTCAGCTATGCCGAACCCGGGACGGGTGACCAGGCGGGCACGAACGGCACGGCGGTCGCGCGGGGCCGCCTGTCGGGCAACCGCCTGACCGAGGTGACCGTGATCTTCCGCCAGCACGACAAGCATGCCAGCAGCGCCCACTTCGGCTCGCGGCTGGTGTTCGACCGCGACGGCCGGCTCTTCGTGACAACAGGCGACCGCTTCAGCCGCCGCAACGACGCGCAGGTCCTGGGCAGCCATGTCGGCAAGGTGATCCGCATCCAGACCGATGGCGCCGTGCCGGCCGACAATCCCTTCGTGCGCCGCGAGGGCGCGCGGCCCGAGATCTGGAGCTACGGCCATCGCAATGTGCAGGGCGCCGCCCTGCACCCGCAGACCGGCGAGCTGTGGACGCACGAGCACGGCCCGCAAGGCGGCGACGAGCTCAACGTCACCCTGCCTGGCCGCAACCACGGCTGGCCGGTGGTGAGCCACGGCGCCGAATACGGCAGTGGCCGCCCCATCGGCGAGGGCCGCACCAAGGCCGGCATGGAGCCGCCGCTGCACACCTGGGTGCCGTCCATCGCCGTCAGCGGCATGGCCTTTCTCACGAGCGACCGGTATCCGGGCTGGCGGGGCAACCTGTTCGTGGGCGCCCTGCGCGGCCAGGCGCTGGTCCGCCTGCAACTCGACGGGCGCCGCGTGGTGAAGGAGGAACGCCTGCTCACCGACCTGGACGAGCGCATCCGCGACGTGCGCCAGGGGCCCGACGGCTGGCTCTACCTGCTGACCGACAGCGACGAGGGCCGGATCCTGCGCCTGCGTCCCTGATTTGGCCACGGGCCAGCGCGCCGGCGGCCGGCTGCCTACAATGACTCGGTGAATACCCTCAACCCCGCGCTCAACGCCGCGCTGAACGCCGACCTGCACTGCCACTCCGTCGTCTCGGATGGCACGCTGACGCCCGAGGGCCTGGCGGCGCGGGCGCATGCAAACGGCGTCCAGCTGTGGTCCCTGACCGACCACGACGAGGTGGGTGGCCAGGCACGCGCGCTGGCGGCAGCCCATGCCCTCGGCCTGCCATACCTCACCGGTGTCGAAATTTCGGTGACCTTCGCCGGCGCGACCGTCCACATCGTGGGGCTCGGCTTCGACGCGTCCCACGGCGCCATCCAGGAAGGCCTTGCGGCCACACGGGGCGGACGGGAAGCCCGGGCGCGCGAGATGGCGGCAGGGCTCGCCGCCGTCGGCATCGAAGGCGCCTACGAGGGCGCCCTGCGCTACGTCGGCAACCCGGACCTGATCTCCCGCACCCACTTCGCCCGCCACCTGGTCGAGACCGGCGTGTGCAGCGACACGTCGGAGGTGTTCCGGCGCTTCCTCGTCGAAGGCCGGCCCGGCTACGTGCCGCACCGCTGGGCGTCGCTCGGCGACGCCGTGCGCTGGATCACCGAAGCTGGCGGCACCGCCGTGATCGCCCACCCCGGCCGCTACAAGTTCACACCCAACGAGGAATACGCGCTCTTCACCGAGTTCATCACCCATGGCGGGCGCGGCGTCGAGGTGATCACCGGCAGCCACACCACGGCCGACTTCGCCAAGTACGCCGACATGGCGATCGAGTTCGACCTGCTCGCCTCGCGCGGGTCCGACTTCCACAGCCCCACCGAGAGCCACGTCGACCTCGGCCGCCTGCCACCCCTGCCCGATCGCCTGCGCCCCGTGTGGGAGACGCTCGCCGACCGCGTGCAGCGCCCGACGTGAGCGGTCAGCGCCCGGCCCTGGGCATCGTTCTCATCCTGCTGATGGCGGGGTGCTTCGCGACGATGGACACGTCCATCAAGTACCTCGGCGCCTTCGTGCCGGTGCTGCTCCTCATGTGGGGCCGCTACCTCACCCAGACCGTCGTCATGGCGGTGTGGCTGCTGCGCTCCCGGACCTCGGGCTTTCGTGCGGCCCACCCGCGCTTCCAGGCGCTTCGTGGTGTGCTGCTGCTGCTCACCAGTTCGGCCAGCTTCTTCGGCGTGCAATACATGCCGGTGGCCGAGTTCACCGCCATCAACATGCTGACGCCGGTGGTCGTCACCTTGCTGGCAGGCTGGGTGCTGCACGAGCGGGTGTCGCTGCCCCGCTGGCTGCTGGTCTGCGGCGGCTTCGCCGGAGCGTTGATCGTCATCCGGCCCGGCAGCGGGATCTTCGGTTGGGCCGTGGTGCTGCCGCTGGCCGGCGCGGTGAGCTACGCCAGCTTCCAGGTGCTGACCAGCAAGCTGTCCGCGCTGGAAAGCCCGTTCACCACGCACTTCTACACCGGGCTGACCGGCACGCTGATCCTCACGCCCCTGCTGCTCCTGAGCGGCATCGACGTGGCGTCGACGCTCGCGGGCGCAAGCGCCGGGCACCTGGCGCTGATGCTGGGCATCGGCCTGCTCGGCACCACCGGGCACCTGCTGCTCATCCTGGCGCTCGGCCTGGCGCCCACCGCCACGCTGATGCCCTTCGTGTACACCCAGATCGCCATGGCGGCCGCAGTGAGCTACGCCGTGTTCCGCTACGTGCCCGATGGCTGGGCCTGGGTCGGCATGGCGGTCATCGCCGCCTGCGGCGCCGCGAGCGCCTGGCTGAACGTGCGGCGCGCGGCAACGCCCACGTCGGCCGTGGCAGCCGATACCATGGCGGATTGACCGCGAAGGACGTGCCATGCCGCAATACGTCGAAGTCCATCCAGACAACCCGCAGCAGCGGCTGCTCAAGCAGGCCGCGCAGGTGCTGCACGCCGGCGGCATCGCCGCGGTGCCCACCGATTCCAGCTATGCCCTCGTCTGCCACCTCGACGACAAATCGGCGGCCGAGAAACTGCGCCGCATCCGCGGGGTGGACGACAAGCACCACCTGACCCTGCTGTGCCGTGACCTGTCCGAACTGGCGAGCTACGCGCGGGTGGACAACAAGCAGTACCGCTTGCTCAAGAGCGTGACGCCGGGGCCGTTCACGTTCATTCTGGAGGCGACCAAGGAAGTGCCGCGCCGGGTGTCCCATCCGTCACGGCGCACCATCGGCCTGCGGGTTCCCGACCACACCATGCTGCAGCAGTTGCTGGAGGTGTTCGGCGAGCCGCTGCTGGCAACGACGCTGATCATGCCGGGCGAGACCGAACCGCTGAACGACCCCGAGGAAATCCGGGAGCGCCTGCGCAACCAGATCGAGGCCGTGGTGGACGCGGGTGCCTGCAAGATGGAGCCGACCACGGTGGTCGACCTGACCGGCGACGAGCCGGTGGTGCTGCGGCAGGGCCGGGGTGACCCCGCCCTGCTCGGCCTGGGCTGACCCCGACCGCGCGGGCAGCAGCGCGGCGTCTCAGCCGCGCACCGCGGCCGTCACCACGATTTCAACGCGCACCTCGGGGCGCGCCAGGCGCGCCTCCACGGTCGCGCGGGGCGGCGCGTCGCCCGGGCTCACCCAGTCGTCCCACACCTCGTTCATGCCGGCGAAGTCCGCCATGTCGGCCAGGAAGATCTGGGCCATGAGGATGTGGGCGCGGTCGGAATGGGCCTCGCCCAACAGCCGATCCACATGGGCCAGGACCTGGCGCGTCTGGCCGCCGATGTCCTGGGTGGTGTCGTCGGGAATCTGGCCGGCGAGGTAGACCGTGCCCTGGTGGACGGCGATCTCGGAGAGGCGGTCACCCACATGGAAGCGGCGGACGGAAGTGGTCATCGACGGGTTCCTTTGGTCTTCGGTGTGGCGGCCACGGGCGCAGCCGCCTTCTGCCCGAGCTTGCTCTCGGTGCCGTTCATCAGCTTGCGGATGTTGGGGCCGTGACGCCAGATCAGCAAACCGCCCATGACGGCCACCGCGAGCGCGATGGGCCCCCGCTCCCAGATGAGCAGCTGGTAGAACGGGGCGAACAGGCCGGCCACGATGGCAGCCAGCGATGAATAGCGGAAGAAGGCGGCGATCACGATCCAGGTGGCCAGCGTGGCCAGACCGAGCCACGGATTGAAGGCCAGCAGCACGCCGGCCGCCGTTGCCACGCCCTTGCCACCCTGGAAGCGGAAGAACACCGGCCACAGGTGGCCGAGGAAGGCCGCCAGGCCCACCATGGCGACGGTGCCCTCCCCCAGGCCGTAGGGTTCGCCGAAGCGGGCCACCAGCCAGACGGGCAGCCAGCCCTTCAGGGCGTCGAAGAGCAAGGTGAGGATGGCCGCCAGCTTGTTGCCCGAGCGCAGCACGTTGGTGGCGCCGGGATTGCCCGAGCCATAGCTGCGCGGGTCGCTCAGGCCCATCACGCGGCTCACGATGACGGCAAACGACAGCGAGCCGATCAGGTAGGCCGCGACGGTCGCGGCGTAGGGGTACAGAGTCTCCATGGGGTGTCGGATGTGGGCAAGGCCGTCATTCTGCACCGGCGCATTCGACCGGCTTCGCGCCGAGCAGGTCGACGAGCACCGCGGGAGCAATGCCGACGAGGTAGCCGCGCCGTCCGCCGTTGATCAGGATGCGGGGCAGTCCGAGCACCGATGCCTCGACGTACACCGGCATCGCCTTGCGCGTCCCGAAGGGCGAGGTGCCGCCAACGAGGAAACCGCTGTGCCGCTGGGCCACCTCGGGCTTGCAGGGCGCAACCTTGCGCGTGCCGATCTGACGCGCCAGGTTCTTCAGGCTCACCTGGCGGTCGCCGTGCATGAGCACGATGAGCGGCCGGGCGGACTCGTCCTCCATCACGAGCGTCTTGACCACCTCGTGCTCGGGCACGCCGAGCTGGCGTGACGACTCGGCCGTGCCGCCATGGTCGACGTAGTCGTAGAGGTGCTCGGTGTACGCCACCTTGTGCGCCTTCAGCCACTGGGTGGCGGGCGTCTCCGATGCATGCGCCTTGCGGGCCATGTCAGGCCTCGGCCCGCCGCCGGAGCGTCATTGCGCCGGGTCGCGGTGCTGCCAGCGGATCGCGTCGATCTCGGCCAGCAGCTCCGGCGACAGGCGGGTGCCCCAGGCATCGATGTTGGCATCGAGCTGCTCGGGCCGCGTCACGCCGATGATGGTGCTGGCCACGCGCCAGGAGGTGTAGCAGAAGGCGAGCGCCATCTGGGTGGGCGTGAGGCCATGGCGGCGGGCCAGGGCGTTGTACAGCCGCGCCGTCGACAGGGCCTCGGGCCGCGCCCAGCGCTGCTGCTTCATGGAGTCGAACATGGACAGGCGACCGGGCTTGTCGTCCTCGGAATGGATGCCGACCTCGTCGTACTTGCCGGTCAGCGCGCCAAAGGCGAGCGGCGAGTACGCAAGCAGCGAGACGTCCAGGCGGTACAGCGATTCGTCGAGCCCGTTGTCGAGCGCGCGGCTGTTGAGCGCATACGGGTTCTGCACGGTCGCCACGCGGGGCAGGCCGTGGGCCTCGGCCAAGCGCACGAACTCGTGAACGCCCCACGGGCTTTCGTTGGACAGGCCGACATGGCGCACCTTGCCCGCCTTCACGAGGCCCGCCAGCGCTTCGAGCTGCTCACGGATGCCGGTGTACTCGCGGTCCTGCGTCGGGTCGAAGTACAGGTTGCCGAAGGTCGGCACGTTGCGGTTCGGCCAGTGGATCTGGTACAGGTCGATGTGGTCGGTGCGCAGGCGCTGCAGGCTGTCGTCGCAGGCCTGCACGATGTCGTCGGGCAGCAGGTTGCGGCTGCCGTTGCGCACCCACGGCATGCCGCGCGACGGCCCGGCCACCTTGGTGGCCAGCACGACCTGCTCCCGCACGCCAGGACGGCTGGCGAACCAGCTGCCGATGATGCGTTCGGTGGCGCCGTAGGTCTCGGCCCGCGCGGGCACCGAGTACATCTCGGCGGTGTCGATGAAGTTGATGCCGCGCGACAGGGCCTGGTCGAGCAGCGCATGGGCGTCGGCCTCGCCGACCTGCTGGCCGAAGGTCATGGTGCCCAGGCAGATGGGCGTCACCCGCAGGTCGCTGCGGCCGAGGGGAATCAAAGGCAGTGGAGTGCTCATGCCCGCGAGTTTAGGGTTTCGGGGCCGGTCTTGCAGGACCGGCGCCATGGCGGTCGTCCGGCAGGATCAGCGGACGGCCAGCGCGGTCAAGGCATCGCCGGTCACGCGGCACAGCCGCCACTCGGGCAGCAGGCTGGCGCCCATGCGGCCATAGAAACGGATGGCGTCCTCGTTCCAGTCGAGGACGCACCACTCGAAGCGGCCGTAGTTGCGTTCCACCGCCAGCTTGCCGAGGCGCACGAGCATGGCCTCGCCAATGCCCTGCCCGCGGGCCGCGGGCTTGACGTACAGGTCTTCCAGATAGAGGCCCGGCTGGGCGAGGAAGGTGGAGAAGTTGACGAAGAAGAGCGCGAAGGCCACCACCTCGCCGCCCGACTCGGCCACGTAGGCCTCGGCTGCCGGCTTCTCGCCGAAGAGCTGCGGACGCAGCTTCTCGGGCGTGACCTGCAGCAGGTGCGTGAGCTTCTCGAACTCGGCCAGCTCCCGGATGAGCCCCACGATGGGCGCGACGTCGCGCAGTTCGGCAGGGCGGATCGAGAAGGCAGGCGCTGGGTTCATGGCGGGCAGAGCTGGGTTCGGAGGGCGGCGTGGCCTGTCACCGGACGGACAGCGCCGCCAGATGCAGCGCAATATCATCTCACGCATGACCCCGCTTGCCCCCTATGCCGTACGCCGTGAAAGCCGATGCGAGTTCACTTCCCTGCGGGGCCTGCGCTACCACGTGAGGCAGTGGGGCGATGCGAGCCTGGTCACGCCGGACTGCCCGCCGCTGGTCATGGTGCACGGCTGGATGGACGTCGGCGCCTCGTTCCAGTTCGCCGTGGACGAACTCGATGCGCTCGAAGGCCCGAAACGCTGGATCATCGCGCCCGACTGGCGCGGCTTCGGCCTGACGGAAGCCCCACCCACCGACAGCTACTGGTTCCCCGACTACCTCGGCGACCTCGACGCCCTGCTCGACCAGCTGATCAGCGGGCTGCCGGCCGATCAACCGATCGACCTGCTCGGCCACAGCATGGGGGGCAACGTGGTGATGATGTACGGCGGCATCCGCCCGCAGCGCATTCGCCGCCTGGTCAACCTCGAGGGCTTCGGCCAGCCCGCCAGCACGCCCGCCCAGGCACCCGCCCGCTTGCTGGAATGGCTCGACGAACTCAAGACGCCCGCGCAGCTCAGCAGCTACACGAGCGTGGACGGCGTGGCACGCCGCCTGCAAAAGACCAATCCGCTGCTGCCGTCCGACCGCGCCGCCTGGCTGGCTGCCCACTGGTCGCGCCCCGATGCCGAGGGCGCCTGGCAGATCCTGGGCGACCCGGCGCACAAGCGCGTCAACCCCTACCTCTATCGCAAGGAGGAGGCGATGGCCTGCTGGGCCGCCATCGAGGCGCCGCTGCTGTGGATCGAGGGTGACCGCAGCGACACCGCGCGCTGGTGGGGCACGCGCTACTCCAAGGCCGAGTTCCACGAGCGCCTGTCGGTGGTGCGCCGGGTCGAGAAGGACGTGCTCTCGCCGGCCGGCCACATGCTGCACCACGACCAGCCGGCCGCGCTCGCTCGGCGGCTCAAGGCCTTCCTCGACGTGTGACTGTCCGGCCCCCGTGCCGTCGCGTGTCAAAATTGCGGGCTTGCACTGCACAGAACACACAGGAACTGCACCATGGACGTCGAACACATCAATGCGATTGGCAACACCCTCGCCGACCTGACCCGTCGGACGATCGATCTTCGGGGGTATCTTTGACTACGATCGCAAAGCTCTACGCCTGAACGAAGTCAACGCCGCGCTCGAGAACCCCAAGGTCTGGGACGAGCCCAAGCGTGCCCAGGAACTGGGCAAGGAAAAGCGCAGCCTCGACACCGTCGTCGAGACCATCGACCACCTCACGGCCAACCTCGCTGACAACACCGAGTTGTACGAGATGTCGAAGGAGGAAGGCGACACCGATGCGCTGTCCGCCATCGAGGCCGATGCTGCCAAGCTGTCGGAGATCGTGTCCGGCCTCGAATTCCGCCGGATGTTCAACAACCCGGCCGACCCGAGCAACTGCTTCATCGACATCCAGGCCGGTGCCGGTGGCACGGAAGCCTGCGACTGGGCCAGCATGCTGCTGCGCCAGTACCTCAAGTACTGCGAGCGCAAGGGCTTCAAGACCGAGGTCATGGAAGTCAGCGAAGGCGACGTCGCCGGCATCAAGAGCGCCACCATCAAGGTGGAGGGTGACTACGCCTTCGGCCTGCTGCGCACCGAGACCGGCGTGCACCGCCTGGTGCGCAAGAGCCCGTTCGACAGTTCCGGCGGCCGCCACACCAGCTTCGCGAGCCTCTTCGTCTACCCGGAGGTGGACGAGTCGTTCGAGATCAACATCAACCCGGCGGACGTGCGCACCGACACCTACCGGGCCAGCGGCGCGGGCGGCCAGCACATCAACAAGACCGACTCGGCGGTGCGCCTCACGCACATCCCGACCGGCATCGTCGTGCAGTGCCAGAACGACCGCTCGCAGCACCGCAACCGGGACGAGGCATGGCAAATGCTTCGCTCGCGCATGTACGAGCACGAGATGCGCATCCGCATGGCCGAGCAGCAAAAGCTCGAGGACACCAAGACCGACGTGGGCTGGGGCCACCAGATCCGCTCGTACGTCCTCGACCAGAGCCGCATCAAGGACCTGCGCACCAACGTCGAGATCTCGAACACCCAGAAGGTGCTCGACGGGGACCTCGATGCGCTCATTGAAGCCAGCCTGAAAATGGGCGTGAGCTGATGGAGCCCCCCACGTCGCTTCGCTCCTGCCCCCCGCGGGGGGCGCCACGGGTCGCCCGGGAGACCCGGGCTCGCGTGTGGCTTGAGGGGGTGGGTCGCTTTGCTTCCACATTGGGTGGAGCGGCCTTGATTGGGGCGGGCTTTGGGGTTGGCGGTAGGCTCGACACTGGCGCTGTGTGCGTTGGTGAACACAACTAAGGGACAGGACACTCCATGCGTGAAGGTACGGCCACTCTGATCCGTCGCGAGGACTACACCGCGCCGGCGTTCTGGATCCGCAGCGTCGATCTGACGTTCGAGCTGGATCCCGTGAAGACGCTGGTCATCAGCCGGATGCAGGTGGAGCGCAATGCCGATCTGCCGGTGCAGGCGCTGCGGCTGCATGGCGACGACATCGTGCTGACGCGGGTGCTGGCCAATGGCGAGTCGGTGTCGTTCCGGCATGAAGACGGCATGCTGGTGATCGACTCGCTGCCGGAGGGTCCGTTCCTGCTCGAGATCCGCAACACCTGCTCGCCCGAGAAGAACACCGCGCTGTCGGGCCTGTACCAGTCGGGCGGCGGGCTGTTCACCCAATGCGAGGCCGAGGGCTTCCGCCGCATCACCTACTTCCTCGACCGGCCGGACGTGATGGCCGTGTACACCGTGACGCTGCGGGCGTCGAAGGCGGCCTACCCGGTGCTGCTGTCGAACGGCAACCTCGTCGAACAAGGTGACCTCGGCAACGGCCGCCACTTCGCCAAGTGGCACGATCCCTTCCCCAAGCCGAGCTACCTCTTCGCCCTCGTGGCCGCCGACCTCGTGGCCCGCGAACAGCACATCCGCACCCGCAGCGGCAAGGACCACCTGCTGCAGGTGTATGTGCGCCGCGGCGACCTGGAAAAGACCGAGCACGCGATGAACTCGCTCATCGCGAGCATCGTCTGGGACGAGGCCCGCTTCGGCCTGCCGCTCGACCTGGAGCGCTTCATGATCGTCGCCGTCGGCGACTTCAACATGGGCGCGATGGAGAACAAGGGCCTCAACATCTTCAACACGAAGTTCGTGCTGGCCACGCCGGCGACGGCCACCGACGTCGACTACGCCGGCATCGAGAGCGTGGTCGGTCACGAGTACTTCCACAACTGGACCGGCAACCGCATCACCTGCCGCGACTGGTTCCAGCTGAGCCTGAAGGAAGGCCTGACCGTCTTCCGCGACCAGGAGTTCAGCATGGACATGGCGGGCAGTGCGTCGGCCCGCGCCGTCAAGCGCATCGAGGATGTGCGCCAGCTTCGCCAGGTGCAGTTCCCTGAAGATGCCGGCAGCATGGCCCACCCGGTGCGGCCCGACAGCTACGTCGAGATCAACAATTTCTACACCGCGACCGTCTACGAGAAGGGCTCTGAGGTCGTGCGCATGATGCAGACGCTGGTGGGGCGCGAGGGCTTCGCCCGCGGCATCACCCTCTACTTCGAGCGCCATGATGGCCAGGCCGTGACCTGCGACGACTTCGCCCAGGCCATTGCCGATGCCAACCCCGACACGGCCCTGGCCCGCCTGCTCCCGCAGTTCAAGCGCTGGTACAGCCAGGCCGGCACGCCGCGCCTCAGCGCCCGTGGCCGCTTCGACGCACCCACGCGCACGTACACGCTGAGCCTGGAGCAGACCGCACTGCCCTCGCCCGGCCAGCCCGAGAAGGCTCCCTTCGTGATCCCGGTGGCCATGGGCCTCGTCGGCCGTGACGGCGCGGCGCTGCCCCTGCAACTCGAGGGTGAAGATGCCCCGGTGGGCAACGAGCGCGTGCTCGTCCTCGACGAGGCGCGCAACTTCTACACGTTCGTGAACATCGACGTCGAGCCGGTGCCGTCGTTGCTGCGCGGATTCTCGGCGCCGGTCGTGCTGGCTGACCACCTTGCCGATGCCGACCTGCTGACGCTGCTTCAGCACGACCCGGACGCCTTCAACCGCTGGGAGGCCGGCCAGCGCCTCGCAATGAACCGCCTGCTGGCGGCCATCGGCGGCGAGGCACCGCTCGCGCTCGACACGCCCTTCGTGGACGCACTGCGCAACGTGCTGCGCCATCCCGAGCTGGACGCCGCCTTCAAGGAACTGACCCTCACCCTGCCGAGCGAGACCTACCTGGCCGAGCAGCTGAGCGTGGTCGACCCGCAGAAGATCCACACGGTCCGCGAAGCCATGAAGCTGCAGCTGGCGCGCGAGTTGCGCGACGACTGGGCCTGGGCCTTCGAGCAGAACCAGGTGGCGGGCGGCTACTCGCCCGACGCGGCGTCCGCCGGCAAGCGGGCCCTGGCCAACCTCAGCCTGTCGATGCTGTGCCTGGGTTCCGCCGCCGATGGCGACACCGTCTGGCCGGGCCGCGCGTTCCAGCGCTTCAAGGATGCCGGCAACATGACCGACCGTCTCGGCGCCCTGACGGCCCTCACCGCCTCTCATTCCGAGCTCGCCGAGCCGGCGCTGCAACGCTTCCACGCCCTTTTCAAGGACGAGGCGCTCGTCATCGACAAGTGGTTCGCCCTCCAGGCCACCACGCCCGAGAAGGACGGTCGCGTCTTCGCGCGGGCGAAGCAGCTGCTCAAGCACCCTGACTTCTCGCTGCGCAACCCGAACCGGGCCCGCAGTCTGATCAGCGCGCTGTGCATGAGCAACCCGGGCGCCTTCCACCGAACCGACGCTGCCGGGTACGTGTTCTGGGCCGACCGCATCATCGAGCTCGACAGCATCAACCCACAACTCGCTGCCCGCATGGCGCGCGTCATGGACCGCTGGAGCGCGCTCGCCGAACCGTACCGCAGCGCAGCCCACGTCGCCCTGCAGCGCGTGGCGGCCAAACCCGACCTTTCCAGCGACGTGCGCGAGATCATTGGCCGCGCACTCGAACAAGCCTGATTTTCAAGCCTAGAGGACCTTTCCAATGAGTAAACGCATCAGCTTGACCCAGTACCTGGTCGAGCAGCAACGCATGCACGGGCACATCCCGTCGCAGCTGCGGCTGCTAATCGAGGTGGTGGCCCGCGCGTGCAAGCGCATCAGCATCAACGTCAACAAGGGCGCCCTCGGCGACGTGCTGGGCAGCGCCGGCAGCGAGAACGTGCAAGGCGAGGTGCAGAAGAAGCTCGACATCATCGCCAACGAGGTGCTGATCGAGGCCAACGAATGGGGTGGCGCGCTGGCCGCCATGGCCAGCGAGGAAATGGAAGGCATCTACGTGGTGCCGAACCGCTACCCGCAGGGCGAGTACCTGCTGCTGTTCGACCCGCTCGATGGCTCGAGCAACATCGACGTCAACGTCAGCATCGGCACCATCTTCTCCGTGCTGAAGAAGCCGGAGAACGGTGCTGGCGTCAGCGAAGAGGACTTCCTCCAGGCGGGCAACCAGCAGGTGGCCGCGGGCTACTGCGTCTATGGCCCGCAGACGACCCTCGTGC
The DNA here is from genome assembly GCF_964253025.1 of Rhizobacter sp. LjRoot28. Classification (NCBI taxonomy): domain Bacteria; kingdom Pseudomonadati; phylum Pseudomonadota; class Betaproteobacteria; order Burkholderiales; family Sphaerotilaceae; genus Rhizobacter; species Rhizobacter sp. LjRoot28. The sequence goes on along the minus strand of NZ_CAXUQC020000001.1, from coordinate 691,656 downwards.
TCACCGTGGGCGATGGCGTGGCGATGTTCACGCTCGACCGTGAACAGGGCTCATGGGTGCTGACCGCCGACGACCTGCAGATTCCGGCCGACACCAAGGAATTCGCGATCAACATGAGCAACATGCGGCACTGGGCCCCGCCCGTGAAGCAGTACATCGACGAATGCCTGGCCGGCAAGACGGGGCCGCGCGGCAAGGACTTCAACATGCGCTGGATCGCCAGCATGGTGGCGGACGTGCACCGCATCCTCACCCGCGGCGGCGTGTTCATGTACCCCTGGGACCAGCGTGAGCCGGACAAGCCCGGCAAGCTGCGCCTGATGTACGAGGCGAACCCGATGAGCTTTCTCATCGAGCAGGCGGGCGGCGCGGCCACCAACGGCTACGAGCGCATCCTCGACATCCGTCCCGGCAAGCTCCACGAGCGCGTCAGCGTGGTGCTCGGCTCGAAAAATGAGGTCGAACGCGTCACCGGGTATCACAAGACGCCCAAGAGCTGATTTTCTTGCTCTATAATCGCGGGCTTCACAGGCCTCAGGGCCGACGTGAAACGCCGGTGTAGCTCAGTTGGTAGAGCAGCGCATTCGTAATGCGAAGGTCGAGGGTTCGACTCCTTTCACCGGCACCAATCGCCCGAACAACCCACCCGCCTCCCGAGGCCGGTGGGTTGTTTTCATTGGGCCGCCCGGATGGTCGATGCCAGGCCGGCTTCAGTCCCCGGTGACCGGGCGGTGCTGCGTCCCCGCGCCAAGGGTCACGAAGAGCATGCGGCTCGGCGCCGTCACCTCGGCGGTATGCCAGACGCCCCGAGGCACGACGACGGCGGCACGGCCGCGAAGCGGAACGCGGGTCGGTCCTTCCGGACGGTCCAGCACGAACGTGGCCTCGCCCGAGAGCAGGTAGACGAACTCGTCACCTTCAGGGTGCATCTCCCAGCTGGCCCAGTCGGCATCGCATTCGAACTCGGACACCAGCCATCGCCGGCCCATGTCGTCCAGCTCGGCGGGCGGTCGGGCCCAGAAGGCTTCGCCCCCTGGCACCGGTTCGGTCGCACCGGTCGGGCCAAGCAGCACGTAGGTCAGGGACGGATCAATCGACATGAGGTCTTCCCTTCTGGCCTGGAGCACGCGATCGGAGGACGTGGGCCGTGCAGTCACCGGGGCCCTCGACCGGCGCTGACCGAGGGCCCGGGAGTCAGCGACCCGTCACTTCATGCCGCAGCTCGCGTACTGGCCGCCTGCGTAGCAGATCGCCTTCACGTCGCTCAGCTGCGCATTGCTGAGCGAGAAGGTGCTGCGGTTGCAGTCCGACCGGAACACGGCCTCCTTGATGTTGCTGAGGCGCGCGCCGTTCACGGTGACGCGCACCGGGTAGCACTTGCCTCCGTTCTCCCGGAAGAGCTTGCCGGCGACGTTGACCACCGCGTTCTCGAGCTTGAAGGTGGTGGGCGCGTTGAGCTGGAAGAACTTGTCGTTGGCCTCCGACCCGGTGATGTTGCGCACCGTCACCGTCGCGGCCGCCTTGACCGTCAGGGCGTCCTCGCCGACATCCGTCCAGGTGATGTTGTCGACCGTGGCGTCGCCGTAGATGTGGATCCCGTCAGCGCCGTTGCGGCCGATGATGACGTTCTTCAGCACGCCGCCCTTCTCGACCAGGAAGACCGGGTCCTGGCCCTCGGCCTGGCCGCCATCGCTGAACGTCGGGTTGAACGTGCGGCACCCGCCGTCGAAGACCTGGCCCGCCCGCACGATCTGCGTCTGGGACAGCGACACCGACCCCGTGGACCGGCAGCTGGCGCCCGTGATCGTCCCGCTCGGTGGGGGCGTGGAACCCCCGTCGTCGGGCGGCTCGCCACCGCCCGGCGGGGTGCCGCCATGCGCGAACACTTCGAACTCGCCGATGCGCGGAAGGCCGACCGCGCGGTCGATGAGCAGGTCCAGCTTGCTGCTGGCGACCGGAGCGAAGCTGATCGACCGGTTGGCGCCCAGGCCGCTGCCCGAGGCGAGCACCTGACCGGTGTCGTTGTTGATCAGCCGCCAGGCGGTCACCGTCTGGGTCAGTTCATGGATGGTGACGCTGCTGACCGTGGCGCTGAAGCCTTTCGCGGAGATGCGCTGGCCGTAGCGGGACGTCGGTTGCCAATAGGTGTCGGTGTCGCCGTCGATGACGTTCCCGAAACTCGTGCCGCTGGCTTTGGTGGTGCCATCGGCAGCGGTGGCGATGCTGGTGCCAGCGGCGGCCGCCAGCGCCGACACGGTCGCCTGCATGTCGAGACTGCGTTCGGCCTCCACGCTGGCAGTGGGGCGGGCGGTGGCGCTGTCGGCATCACTGGCGTCAGTGCCGCCGCCGCCACAGCCGACCAATGTCGCGCCCATCAACGCCGCCAGGGCGGACTTCCTGAATGTGCCTTTCTTGAATGGCATGAATGTCTCCTCGCACAAGGGCGAAGGCGTGCCGGTCGTGCGCCGGTTCCGCCCTGCCCCACGCCGGCCGAGGGCCGGCCAGGGATCCGGCGGCCGCGCGCGACCGCCAGCACGGGTGCAGGCCGACGACCGGGTCGAGGCCCGATCGCCAAGCTGCACGGCCGGAGTCCCCTCCGGCCGGGAGCCAGTCTAACGACGGACCGCCGCCCGGCTTGATTCACCTCCTCGAGGCAGGGCCAGCCGTCGCGACGTGGACGGTTCTCGCGGACGCAGACCGCCGAACCGGATCGCGGCGGCGTCATCTGCCGCCTCGACGCCTCGAGGCGGGAGCCGTCGGTTCCGCTTCGGACGGCGCCCGACGCCGGCAGGCGCCGATTCGTTCAAAGGCGGCAATCACCGCGGACAGCTCACCCCGGAGGGTCTACGGCGCCCTCACGCCCTCACCGTGGCAATCTCCTCCAGCCGCGTCGTGTACCTGGGCGACCTGCGCTCCTGCCTCGACGCATGGCGCTGCGCTCCCTGCGCTCGCTGCAACCCGCTCGCCACGCCGACGGCGCCGAGGCCGAATTTCAGGTTCAGCGCGTCCACGGCGTTCATCAGCCGTGCGTTCGCGGCTGTCGCCCGTGCCCCCGCCTCCGTCGACAGCGCCGAAGGACCGACCGGTTCGGCGAACAGGTCCAACTCGCCCTGTGCCTGGCCCTCGTCGCACAGGTCGACCAGCATGACGCCGGCCTTCACGTAGTTGTGCCCCGGGCGGAACATGCGCTCCAGCGCCGACAGCGCCGCAGCGATGAGGGCCCGCGTATCGGATGTGGGCCGCACGAGGGGCATCGTGATGCTCGGGCTGTGCTGGGCGTCCTGGCGGCGGTGCGGGCTGGTGGTGATGAACACCCGCACGGCGGCGGCCAGGCTGTGCTGGGCACGCAGCTTGGCCGCCACGCGGGTCGTGAAGCCACTGACGATTTCGCTGAGGGCGGTGATGTCGGTGGCGGGTTCGCCGAACGAGCGTGACGCCATGATCTGCTGGTTGGGCGCGGGGGCATCGTCAACGTCGAGGCAGGAGGTTCCGCGCAGTTCGAACACCGTTTTCTCGAGCAGCACATTGAACTGGCGACGCAGGGTGGCGACGTCGGCATTCACCAGATCGAGCACGGTACGGATGCTGCCCTCGTTCAGCCGGGCGGTGGTCTTCCGGCCAACACCCCACACGCTGCCCACATCGGTGCGGCGCAGGATGTCGTCGAGTTGGCTCTGGCTCATGCACCCGAAGTCGCAGACTCGGGCCACATGCGCAGGGTAGGTGCCGGGCTTGCGATCCTCGGTCTTGGCGACGTGGTTGGCCAGCTTGGCCAGCGTCTTGGTGGGACCGAAACCCACGCTGGTCGGAAGGCCGGTGCATTGCAGCACCGCTGCACGCAGGTGGCGGCCGGTGTCGATCAGGTCGCCACGGACGCCCTCGAAATCGAGGAAGCATTCGTCGATGCTGTAGATCTCCTGGCGAGGCGCGTACTGAGCCGCCAACGCCATCATGCGGCTGGACATGTCGCCGTAGAGCTCGAAGTTGGCCGACTGTGCGATGAGGCCGGCAGAGCGCTCGAGGTGGCGCACCTCGAACCACGGCTGCGCCATCTTGACGCCCAGGTCCTTGGCCTCGTTGCTGCGCGCGATGCAGGCACCGTCGTTGCTGGACAGCACCACCACCGGCCGGCCGATCAGCGAAGGCTTGAACACACGCTCGCAACTGACGTACATGTTGTTGACGTCGACGAGGGCGAACATGCTCGTCACCTCACACCTTCAGCGATTTCATGACGGTGGTGACCACGCCCCACAGCTGGAACTCGTCGCCTTCGCGTGGGTGCACCGCAGCCACGGCCGGGTCGGTGGCGCACAGGCTGAGCGCATCGCCTTGCCGTACCAGCCGGCGGCACAGGAATTCCTGGTCCACCACGGCGATGACCACGTGGCCATGGGCCGGCGTGACGGCCCGATCGACCAGCACGATGTCACCGTCGTCGATGCCGGCATCGCGCATTGCCGTGCCGGCCACACGCATCATGTAAGTGGCCTGGGGGTTCCTGATGAAGACGTCGTTGAGGTCCAGGCGCGTGACGCCGGACTCGGTGGCCGGCGACCCGAAACTGATGGCGACACTGGTGCGCACCGGCTGGGCCGAGGTGGTGGAATCGCGCCCGACGCGGACGACCCGGGGCTCCGAGGAATCTTCCATGCAGCTACTCCTGCGGCAAGGTGGCAGCGCGCCACGGGGCCCCATGCGGCCCGCCCTGCGCATGCGGTCTCGCATGCGCAATGATGCCGAGCTTACGCTCTGGCGGCAGGGGCGCGGTCATGGTGAGGATCGGCGGCGTCGGGGACCACAACTGTATATAAATACAGCACACCAGTCCACCGGAACGATGCAGCGCGCGCGGCGGATCAGGGCGGCGCGCCGAGCCAGGGCGCCAGTGCCTCGCGCGCCGCATGCACCGACCCGGCCGGCGTCAGGTGACCGTAGTCGACGACAAGGAGGTCCGGCTCGCCGTCGTCATTGCGGATGCGGGCGCGACAAGCGGATCCTTCACAGAGCGCCTTGATGAGCGACACGTAGGTGACGGGCGAGTCGGTCAACTGCGCTTGCAGGCGTCGGTCGGTTTCGAGCACCGCGCCATCGAGCCCCTCGGCCACGTGGCTCGCCGTAGCGCGCAGGTCACGCGCCACGATGACGGGCAGCGAGGGGCGCCACTGCGGCGTCGGCCCCAGGAGCACGAGTTGGCCACCATGCGCCGCGATGTAGCGGGCCATGGCGTGCCAGTCGGTCAGCTCGTGCTTCTCGCGCTGGGCCATGAACACACGCCGTGGTCGCTCGCGCTCGATGAACGCCCGCGCCGTCGTGTTGCCTGCCCGGCAGGTGGCATTCGAGCGGGCATCGTCGAGCGTCGGCGTGCAGCCGCTCGTGGCCACCACCGCGAGGTCGACGCCGGGCGACAGTTCACGTCGGATGCCGTGGGCGAGGGCCTGGGCGTGGGAGTCGCCCCACAGCAGGTAGACCGGGCGGCCGGGGCCAACGGCCGTGCAGGCCGGGTCGATGGCCGGCTTGCGGCCACCGGTGGGCCAATCGTAAAAGTCGCACCGTTCCTCATAGGCGTCCGACAAGCCGAACTTGTGCAGCTTGGCGTAGCGATCGAGGAAGACGCGCACCTCGTCATCGTGGACGCCGCGCCGCGGCAGTCCCTCCGCGAGCACCACCGCGCCGGCCAGGGCCGCGACGGCCACGTAGGCCGCGAGCAGTGGGGTGACCGGACGCTGCGGCGCCCGGCGGATGGGCGTCTCCAGGAGGCGGGTGGTAAGCCACGCCAGCAGGACGGCAAGCAGCACGAGGCCGGCACGCGTCGGGTCGGACAACGGTGTGTAGTGGTTCGCCGTCAGCGCCAACGCCAGCAAGGGCCAGTGCCAGAGGTAGAGCGGGTAGCTGATGTGCCCGAACCAGACGGCCAGCCGATGTGACAGCAGCACGCGGTTGACGCGCGCCTGCGGACCCGCCGAGATGAGCAGCGCCGCCCCGAGTACGGGCAGCAGCGCCCACCAGCCGGGAAAGGCCTTCTCCCGTGACGTGGCGGTGATCGCGACCAGCACCAGCACGGCGCCCAGGCCTGACCGCCACTCGCGGCCCCTGGCGAACCACTCGGGGCGCTGCTGCATCGCGAGCGCGAGCCATGCACCTGCAATGAGCTCCCAGGCACGGGTCCAGGGGGCGAAGAACGTGGCCGACGGATGCTCGGCGATGCCGAGCACGTTGGCGGCGAACGACATCGCCGCGAGCGCCGCCAGCACCGGCAATGGACGCCACCGACGCCGCCAGACGAGGGCCAGCACCACCGGCCAGACGATGTAGAACTGTTCCTCGATGGCGAGGCTCCACAGGTGCAGCAGTGGCTTGTATTCGGAGGCGGTGTCGAAGTAGCCGGCTTCACGCCAGAGCAGGAGGTTCGACAGGAAGCCCGCGCCACCGAGCGTCTGCCATCCGAGCGCGCGGTAGTCGCCGGCCAGCAGGAGGAACCATCCGGCGGCGAGGCAGGTGGCCAGCACCAGCACCAGGGCGGGAAAGATGCGTCGCACGCGGCGACGGTAGAACTCGCGGTAGGTGAAGCTGCCCCGGGCAAGACCGCCCGCGATGATGGACGAGATCAGGAAGCCCGAGATGACGAAGAAGATGTCGACCCCGACGAACCCGCCGCGCAGCAGGTCCGGGTCGGCATGGAACAGCACGACCGAGATGACCGCCACGGCACGCAGCCCGTCGATGTCAGGGCGATAGGCAGGATGGTCGGGAGCAGTTGTCATGGGCGGAGGTGCACGGGCCGGCGGGGCCGGGCAGCGAAGGGCCGCACTTTACCTGCTGGTCAGGTGGCGACATTCCCCTGCACGCGGGCCGGCGCGTGGACTGAGGGCACACTGCCGGGGTCGCCTTGGTCCTCGGATGCCCCGAACGACTGCGGCTGCTCATGATCCATCGAACCTTCTCTCCCCATGGCCCCACCCGACCCCACCATCCCGTCCCCTGCCGCCGTTCGGGGCTGGCGCCTGCTGTTCACGGCGTTGCTGCTGGCCGTGCTGGCCTTGGCGCTCGCACCGCAACCGCCTCAGGCGCTCTCGGGCGGGTGGGACAAGCTGAACCATGCAGCCGCGTTTGCCGCCCTCGCCTTCAGCGGCCGCTTCGCGTTTCGCGGAGGCACGGCTGCCTGGGCTGCGCTGGGGGCGGCATTGCTGGCCGTGGGCGCAGGCATCGAGATGGGGCAGGCCTTCGTGCCTGGCCGGCAATGCGAATGGGCCGACCTGCTGGCTGACGGCATGGGAATGGCGGCCGGCCTGGCCGCCGCCGGGGCACTGGGTTGGCTCCTGAGGCCCGTTCCCGCGCGACGTTGAAACGGGGCCGCCCGAATGCCCCATGTCATTGGCGGGGCGTTGGCCTTGCCGCAGAATGCCATGTCCACCGGCCAGCAGCACCCGCGCAGATCCGCGCCGATTCGCCGTGGCCACCTCAACACCACAGGGGCAACAGATGAACACGACCACGGAAACCATCACTCTCGGCGGCGGCTGCTTCTGGTGCGTGGAGGCCGTGTTCGAGCAGGTGGAGGGCGTGGTGGCCGTGGAATCGGGCTATTGCAACGGCCACGTCAAGAATCCGACCTACGAGCAGGTCTGCACGGGCGACACCGGCTACGCCGAGGTGGTCCGGGTGACCTTCGATCCGGCCCGCATCGGGCTGCACCAGGTGCTCGAGATCTTCTTCGTGGTGCATGACCCGACCACTCTCAACCGGCAGGGCAACGACGTGGGCACCCAATACCGCTCGGGGATCTATTACGAATCCCCTGCGCATGAACGCACCGCGCGCGAGGTGCTGGGTGAGCTGGTGGCCAGCGGCGCGTGCAGCGGACCCATCGTCACCGAACTGGCGCCGCTGGCCAACTACTCGCGTGCCGAGGCCTACCACCAGCATTACTTCGCCAACCACCCGGACCAGGGCTACTGCGCCTTTGTCGTGGCGCCCAAGGTGGAGAAGTTCCGCAAGACCTTCTCGCGCCACGTGCGGCAGGCCTCGTCAACCGCTTGACACGCATGGCAAGATGACGGGAGTGTGGGCGAGCGGTTCGGCGCGGCTCGTCAGGCGCGGGCAGCTCGCCACCCGGCAGGTCCGGCGCCTCCCGATGGCTCGACGATCAAGCGCCTCGTGCCCGACCTTCTCTTCTCCCTCTGCCTCGGCAGCCGCCATCGTCCCCCGTTGCCCGTACCTGCCCTGCCTGCCGGATGATCCGCACCCGCCTGCCCCGACACCGCCTTCGCGCCTGGCTCGTGCCATGCGCGATCGCGCTGCTGTTGCTCGCGCAGACGCTGGCCCTGGTTCACCGTCACGCCCACGGTCACGCGCACCGGGACGTCGAACCCATCGCCGTCGTGGTCGCGCAGGGCGACGCCACGTCGTCGGCCGAGGCGGCCGAGTCGGCCTTCGGAGAGCACACCCCCGCTGAATGTCGACTGTTCGACCAGCTCGGCGCCAGCGATCTGGCGCCCTTGCCATCGTTGCCGGAGCAGGCCGGCACGACACCATCCACCACCCACCCTTCGCCAGCGGCCACGCCGCTGGCCCTGCGGCTGCGCGCCTTCCTGGCGCGCGGGCCGCCTTCACTCGCCTGAGCCCACGCTGCCACCCCGCCGTTCCGGCTGAGCCGGAACCGGCGCTTGCGCCCGCTCGACCCGAGCGGCGTGTTTCCTTGCGAGAGAACGTTTCCATGGTTTCCCATTCCTTCCTGCGCCCCCTGGCGCTGCCCGCGGCATTGGCGCTCGCCTTCTCGAGCGGCGCCCGCGCCCAGTCCACCGAACCCGTGCCCGCGCGGCTCGACCCCGTCGTCGTGACCGGCAACCCGCTCGGCTCGCCCGAGATCGCCGCACCGACGAGCGTGCTGGCCGGCGACGCGCTGACCCTGCGTCGCGCCAGCTCGCTGGGCGAGACCCTGACCGGCCTGCCCGGGGTCTCGTCGTCCTACTTCGGACCGAATGCCAGCCGCCCCGTCATCCGCGGGCTCGACGGCGACCGGGTCCGCGTGCTGGGCAACGGAGGCGCGGCGCTCGACGCAGCCACCCTCAGCTTCGACCACGCCGTGCCCATCGACCCGCTGGTGGTCGACCGAATCGAAGTGCTGCGCGGTCCGGCCGCACTGCTGTACGGCGGCAACGCGATCGGCGGTGTGGTGAACGCGATGGACAACCGCATCCCCCGCCAGCCCCTGAAAGGCCTGTCCGGCACGGCCGAAGTGAGAGCCGGCGGCGCCGAGCGCGAGCTGGGCGCCGCCGCTGTCATCGAGGGCGGCACCGAAGCGATCACCTGGCACGTTGACGCCTTCGGACGCGACACCGAGGACCTGAGCGTGCCGGATCACGTGCCCGTCGAGGATGGCACGCCTCTCGAGTCGACCGACCGGGTGCGCAACTCGTCGAGCCGCGCCCAGGGCGGCGCGCTCGGCGCCTCGTTGTTCTTCGATCATGGGCAGACCGGCCTGTCGGTGGACACGTACAAGAGCAACTACGGGGTCGTGGTCGAGCCGGACGTGCGCATCCGCATGAAGCGCGACCACGTCGCCTGGTCCGGCGAAGTGCGCGACCTCGGCGGGCCCCTGCGCAAACTGCAGGCACAGCTGAACCACACCGACTATCACCACGAGGAGATCGAGGGCAGCGGCGAGATCGGCACCACCTTCCGCACGCGCGGCACCGAACTGCGGCTGCAGGCCGAGCACGCCCCGCTCGGACCCGTGCGCGGCGTGGTGGGCGTGCAGGCAGAAGACGTGGACTTCTCGGCCCTGGGCGAGGAAGCGTTCGTGCCGACCACGTCGACGCGCAAGCTCGCGCTCTTCGCCGTCGAGGAACTGGACTGGCGGGGCGGAACCTTGCAAGGGGGCGCCCGTGTCGAGCGGGTGAAGGTCGGCTCCGAGGGCGATGCCGATCCGGCGGACGCGCGCTTCGGTCCGGCAACGGACCGCCGCTTCTCACTGGCCAGTGCCTCGCTGTCGAACGTCTACCGGTTCGACAGCGCCTGGTCGATGACGGCGGCGCTGAGCCATACCGAACGCGCGCCCACGGCCTTCGAGCTCTTTGCCAACGGGGTGCACGCAGCAACCGCGACCTACGAGCGCGGAGATCCCACGCTCGGCACCGAGAAAGGCACCAACCTCGACGTGTCGGTGGCCTGGAAGAAGGGTCCGCACCAGCAGGTGCGACTGGGCGCCTACACGACGCGCTTTTCACGCTACATCTCTCTTGACGCCTCCGGCCGCGACATCGACGTCGTCGAAGACGGCGGCACCGAACAGGTCCCCGAGTACGTGTTCCGCCCTGTCCGGGCGCGTCTGTCGGGCGTCGAGCTGGAAGGCCGCACGCGCCTGCTCGAAGGCACCTGGACGCTGGACGCCTCCGGCAAGATCGACCTGACCCGCGGCAAGAACCTGGACAGTGGCGAAGCCCTGCCCCGCGTGGCGCCGATGCGCGCGACGGCGGGCCTGGCCGTCGGCACTGGCGGATGGACGGGTCGCGCCGAGGTCGAACACGCGGCACGCCAGACGCGCGTGCCGTCGACCGACCGGGAAACGCCGTCGCACACCCTCGTGAACCTCGCCTTGTCGCGCCGGTTCTCGCAGGGCGCTTCGATGGACGGGCTCTTCTTCGTGAAGCTGACCAACGTGGGCGACCGCCTGGCCTACAACGCGGCCAGCATCGACACCGTTCGCGGGCTCTCGCCGCTGCCGGGCCGCGCACTCAAGGCCGGGGTTCGGGTCAGCTTCTGAGGAAGGTGGCGCGCGGGCAGTTGCCTGTGCGCCACTAGGGCGCGAGGCGCTCGCGCACCCACGCGTCCGCTTCCAGGCGGTAGCGCAGTCGGTCGTGCAGGCGTGACTTGCGCCCTTGCCAGAATTCCCAGGTGTCGGGAACGAGGCGGTAGCCGCCCCAGTGCGGCGGCCGCGGGGGCTGCAAGGCGAAGCGGGCAGCGGCCTTCGCCGCATTGGCCACGAGCACGGCCCGCGAATGGACCACCTGGCTCTGCGGCGAGGCCCAGGCCCCGAGGCGGGAGTCGAGTGGCCGGCTGGCGAAGTAGGCGTCGGACTCCTCGGCGCTGACCTTCTCCACGCTGCCCTCGATGCGCACCACCCGTTCGAGCTCCACCCAGTGGAACTGAAGCGCGGCGAACGGATGTGCCTCGATCTCCCGCCCCTTGCGGCTTTCGTAGTTGGTGTACCAGACGAGTCCGCGCACATCGAAGCCCTTGATGAGCACGATGCGCGTGGACGGGCGACCGTTGGCGCCCACCGTGGCCACCGTCATGGCGTTGGGTTCGGGGATCTGTCCGTCCAGTGCCTGCTGGAACCACAGCCCGAACTGGCGCAGGGGATCGGCTTCGGAGGCCGACTCGTCGAGTTCGGCCCGTTCGTAACTCTTGCGCAGCGCGGCGATGTCGGTCATCGGGCCAGTATAGGAAATCCCTGAGTGAGGCGCGGCGGGACTTGGCCTCCTCTCAGGTAAAGGCCTTAAGTAATGCCCCCACTGGATCGAAGTGGGCAAACGCCCCATTCTGGGAACCATAGACCCGCCCATCCCGGCCGGGTCGCAACCGATGTGGAAGGGCGGCCGAATGAAAGCGCGGCCAGCGGTGATTGTCCTGGCGGCCGGCCGCGGGAGCCGGTTCCAGGGCTTGCAGCACAAGCTGACGCAGGCCATCGGTTCGTCCACGGTGATCGCCACCACGCTGGCCAATGCGCTGGCGGTCGAACTCCCCGTGGTGGTCGTCACCACCGACTCGCTGGCCGAACTGGTCAGCAACCACGTGGCCACCCGCGACATCGTCCTGCTTCCCGCAGCCGACAGCCCGGCGGCACGGCAGGAGCTCGGCATGGGTTACTCCATTGCCGCAGGCGTCGCCGCGCGGTCGGATGCCTCGGGTTGGCTCATCCTGCCGGCGGACATGCCGCTGGTCCAGCCATCCACCCTCCGGCTGGTCGCCAGGCTGCTCGAGGACCATCCCGTGGCCTATGCCCAGCACCAGGGCAAGCGCGGCCACCCGGTCGGCTTTTCCGCCGAACTCTATTCCGAACTGATCCGGTTGACCGGTGACGAAGGCGCGCGGCGCTTGGTGGCCCGCTACCCCGGCCAGGTGGTGGAGGTGGATGACCCCGGCGTCCTGATCGACGTGGACACCGCCGAAGACCTGACGCACGTGCGCGCCACCTACGCCATGTCGCCGTTCCAGAACTCGGTCTGAACCCCGAGTCGCCCTGGGCGGACGGCGGCGGCCGGAAGCCCGGTCGGAGGTTTCAGTCAGCGGTCAGCGCGTGCTGCCGCGCGAGCGCCACCAGGCGCTCGATGCCACGGTCATGGATACCCCGGCTGCGCAGGCAGCGCGCCGTCTCGAGCAGGTAGGCCAGCGTGGTGCCGTACCGGCCACAGGCCTGGCGCAACACCTCCAGCATGCGGGCATCCTCCATCGGACCGGTGTAGTTCGGGCTGCTGCGGCTGAGCGTAAAGGCGAGCGCCGTGACCTCGCCCTCGGTCGTCTGACAGGGCAGCCAGCGGGGGTCATACACGCTGTTGGGCATCTCGCGCGCCCACAGGCGGGGCAGTTCGTCTTCCACGCGCTCCCGGGCGATGCGGTAGACCACGCCCCGGCAGGAGCCCCCTGCCACGAGCGCGAACACCAGGCCAGGACACTCCGGCGTGCCGCGGTTGATCCGTGAGGCCATCTGGAAGGCCCGATGCCAGCCATGCACCTTGGCGCTGCGCTGCTCGGCCGCCTCGAACTCCGGACGCCAGATCAGCGAGGCATAGCCGAACACCCAGAGATCTGAACGCCCACCCCAGGTTTCCCGGGCCACCGACAGCAGGTGGGCCGGCTCCCGATGGGGCGGCAGGGGGCGTAACGGAGCCACGGTTTGCATGGAAGCACACTCTAGAATGAAAAGCTGTCCCTGGGGAGAACTGCATGAGTGATCAGCAAGACGGCGCGGAAAAGTTCGCATTGACCCTCCTGGCCCTGCTCGTCGCGGCGGTCGTTGCCGGCAGCGTCGGCTTCGGCGTGTCGCGGGCACGGCCCTCGACTTCCGCCGCGGCCAGCAACGTGCCGGCCGACGCCATGGCGGTGTCGCCGGTGGAGACGCTCTATTTCGCAGTGGGCGACGATCAGTTGCCACCCGAAGCGAACGACGTGCTGTCCCGCGTGGCGGTGGCGGCCCGCTCCAACGCAGGTGCCACGATTGCCGTCTCGGGCTTCCATGACGCCAGCGGTGACCGGGCGGCCAACCAGGTTCTGGCCCTGCGACGCGCCGAGCAGGTGCGCCATGCACTGGAAGCCAACGGGGTGTCCCCCTCGCAGATCATCCTCGACAAGCCCGCCGAGACCTCGGGCGGCGGGGACGCGGCCCAGGCCCGGCGTGTGGAGATGCGGCTGCAGTGACCCTGACGCTGCGCGGGCGGGCTGGTAGGACAAGCCCGACAGCGGCTGCCGGTAGCCACTGATTACCGCGCCGGCGGGGGCGGCCTAACGTGCGGAACAGGCATGGCCTGTTGCCATGCGCCGCCCCGGAATCCCCATGACCTGTCCCTTCACGTCCGTCCGCCCGTCCATTCGGCACGACGGCCTGCCCCGATGAGCGACGAGCACGCCGACGTCGCCAACGCCGAGCCCGGTTCGCCGAGGCCCGCCCCCAAGCCGCGCCGCCGTCGTGCGCTGCGATGGCTCCTCATTGGCCTGGGCAGCTTCACCGCGCTGATCATCGCCTGCGAGATCGCCGGGTGGCCCTTCCTGGCCAAGCCGGTGGAACAAGCCCTGACCGACACGCTGCGCCGGGAGGTGCTGCTGCGGGAAGCCGAAGACTCGACGTCCACCCAGGGCGCGACTGTTCGCTTCTTCGGCGGCCTCACGGTCAAGGTGCCGCTGCTGCAGATCGCAGCGCCGGTCTGGAGCCAGCAGCCATTTTTCCTGCAGGCGCAGGACGCCGAGATGCGGCTGTCCTATGGCGCGCTGTGGCGGGCACGCAAAGGCCATCCGCTCGACATCGAACTGCTCCGCGCCAACCGTCTGGCCGTCAATGCCGAGCGCTTGAAGGACGGCCGGGCCTCCTGGCAATTCGGTGACCCCGCTGCGGCCCCCGCCGAACCGGACGAACGCATGGCCATGCCCACCGTCCGCGAACTGACCGTGCGCGATGGCCGCCTGAACTATGTCGATGCGCCCCTGCGGGCGAACATCCAGGGGCAGGTGCGGCTTTCCGAGGGCTCGGTGGCGGACAACGATGTGTCGGGACTGGTCGGCAAGGCAGAGGGCACCTACGGTGGCTACAAGGTCAATGCCGAGTTGTCCGCGGCCGGTGCGATGCCCCTGCTCGCGCCGGGCGAAGGCGCGGCACCGACCCCCGTGCAGTTCGAGATCCGCAGCAACCGCAGCGCCATCCGCTTCCGCGGCACGGTGACCGACGTGCTGCAACTGAGCGGCTTGAGCGGCGCGCTCAAGGTGAGCGGGCCTTCCCTCGGCGCAGTCGGCGAACCCCTCGGCGTCACTCTGCCCACCACCGGTCCGTTCGTCATCGACGGCAAGATTACCAAGCAGGGCGACCTCTGGCGCTTCGTCGCTGACCAGGCCACCGTGGGTTCCAGCCGCCTGCGCGCCGCCCTCACCTACGATGCCCGGCGCAAGGTGCCGTTGCTGGCAGGCGAGGTGCGCGGCCCCAACCTGATGCTGGTCGACCTGGCGCCGTCGATCGGTGCCCAGCCGGCGCCCCGCCCCGATGCCAAGCCGTCGGTGCCGGGCGCCCGCGTGCTTCCCAGCCGCGAATTCGACCTGCCGTCCCTGCGAGCGATGGATGCCAACGTGCTGATGTCCTTCGACCGGGTGGACCTGGGGGACCTGTTCGCCCTGCCCTTCAGTCCCCTCAAGACGCACCTGACCCTGCAGGGCGGTCGGCTGCGCCTGTCCGACCTGGAGGCCGCCACGGCCGAAGGCACGGTTCGCGGTGACATCTCGCTCGACGGCACCGGCAAGATCGCGCTGTGGAAGACCGACCTGCGCTGGAGCGATGTGCGGCTGGAGCGATGGCTCGACCAGAAGCGTGAAGGCGATGCACCGCCCTACCTCAGCGGCAGGCTGTTCGGTCGGGCGCAACTGGCCGGCGAGGGGCGATCGACGGCACAGATCCTCGGGAGCCTGGACGGTTCGGTGCGCACCTCGCTGCGTGGCGGCCAGATCTCCCACCTGGCCGTCGAGGCGGCCGGCATCGACGTGGCCGAACTGCTGGGCGTGCTCATTCGCGGTGACGAGGACCTTCCGGTGCAGTGCGCGCTCGTCGACCTGAAGGCCACCAACGGAGAGCTCAAGCCGCGGGCGATGGTGGTCGAGACCAAGGACTCCAACGTGTGGGTGGACGGAAGCCTGTCCCTGCGCGACGAGACCATGGACCTGCGCGCGGTGGTCTCGCCGAACGACTTCAGTCCGCTCACGCTGCGCACCCCCCTGCGGGTGAAAGGCAGCTTCAGCAAGCCGGACATCTCGCTGGAGAAGGCGCCGTTGGCGCGCAAGGCCGGCCTCGCCGTGTTGCTGGGTTTGATCAACCCGGCCGCCGCGTTGCTGCCGTTGCTCGATCCGGGCTCGGATGACAAGCACGCCCAGGACTGCGCCGGCCTCATCGAGCGCCTGCGAAAGGCCCCGGGTGCCCCGATCGGGCGGGCATCCGATGCGTCGACCGATGGTCAGCGCAAGGAGAACGCGCAGGCACGTGCAGAGTGAGCCCCTCGGCCGGATAATGCCGGCCACGGGCGCACAACGCCCATCCACCACGGGTCACCGCATGAAACAAATCCTGCTCGACGTCACCCAACGGATCACCGAGCGCAGCGCTGCGACCCGCAGTGCCTACCTGCGCCGCGTCGATGCCGCCATCCAGAGGCCCCGCGGCAGCGACCGCATGGGCTGCGCCAACGTGGCCCACGCCTTCGCGGCGCTGCCATCGAACGACAAGCTGCGCATCGTGGCCGAACGCGCACCGCACATCGGCATCGTCACCGCCTACAACGACATGCTGTCGGCGCACCAGCCGTACGAGGGCTTCCCGGCCGTCATCCGCGACGAAGCCCATCGCCTCGGCATCACCGCCCAGGTGGCCGGCGGTGTGCCCGCCATGTGCGACGGCGTGACGCAGGGCCTGCCCGGCATGGAGCTGAGCCTCTTCTCGCGCGACAACATCGCGATGGGCACCGCCATCGCGCTCACGCACGACGTCTTCGATGCCGCCCTGCTGCTCGGCGTGTGCGACAAGATCGTGCCGGGGCTGTTGATCGGCGCCCTGCACTTCGGTCACCTGCCCTGCGTCTTCGTGCCGGCCGGCCCGATGTCGACCGGCCTCCCCAACAGCGACAAGGCCAAGGTGCGCGAGCAGTTCGCCCAGGGCCTGGTCGGCCGCGAGGAGCTGCTGGCCGCGGAGTCGGCGGCGTACCACGGCCCCGGCACCTGCACCTTCTACGGCACGGCCAACAGCAACCAGATGCTGCTGGAGGCCATGGGCCTGCACGTACCCGGCGCCGCCTTCGTCCATCCGCACGACGGCCTGCGCGAAGCCCTCACCCGCGAGGCCGTGCGCCATGTGCTGGCGATCACGCAGAAGGGCCGCTTCACCCCGATCGGCCGCCAGGTCGACGAACGGGTGATCGTCAACGCCATGGTGGCCCTGCTGGCCACCGGCGGCTCCACCAACCACCTCATCCACTGGGTGGCGGTGGCGCGTGCCGCGGGCATCCTCATCGACTGGAGCGATTTCTCGGCACTGTCCGAAGCCGTGCCCCTGCTGGCGCGCGTCTACCCCAATGGCGCCGCCGACGTGAACCAGTTCCAGGCGGCGGGCGGCCCGGGCTTCGTGATCCGCGAGCTCATCGACGGCGGTTTCATGTTCGCCGACGTGGCGACGGTGTCGGCCCACAACACCTTGCGCGACTACGGCCGGCTGCCCGAACTGGCTGCCGAAGGTCGAGTGGCCTGGCGGGATCTTCCGCCCGACAGCGGCGACGACCACATCGTTCGTCGCGCCGACGCGCCCTTCAGCGAGACCGGCGGGCTCAAGCTGCTCACCGGCAACCTCGGTCGTGCGGTGATCAAGGTGTCGGCCGTGCCGGCAACGCACCATGTCATCGAGGCGCCTGCGCGGGTGTTCGATTCGCAGGAGGAACTGCTGGCCGCCTTCAAGGCCGGCGAGCTGGAGCATGATTTCGTCGCCGTCGTTCGCTTCCAGGGCCCGCGCGCCAACGGCATGCCGGAACTGCACAAGCTCACGCCGCCGCTGGGGGTGCTGCAGGGCAAGGGCTTCCGCGTGGCGCTGGTGACCGACGGCCGCATGAGCGGCGCCTCGGGCAAGGTGCCTGCCGCCATCCACGTCAGCCCCGAGGTGCTGGCCGACGGCCCGCTCGGCAAGGTGCGCACCGGCGACATCATCCGGCTCGACGCCGAGGCGGGCACCTTGCAGGCGCTGGTGGACGACGCCACCTGGGCGTCCCGCGAGGTCGCCACCATCAGCGACGCGGCCGTCGAGACCAACGCCCATGGCCTCGGCCGTGAGCTCTTCGGCGGCATGCGCCGCAACGTGCGCACCGCCGAGGAAGGAGCGGTGACATGGCTTTGAACGACGCGGAAGGACTGCAGGCGCTCGACCTGGTGGGCTTCGGGCCCGTCATCCCGGTGATCGTCATCGACCGGGTGGAAGACGCCGTGCCCATGGCGGAAGCGCTGGTGGCGGGCGGCGTGCGGGTACTGGAGGTCACCCTGCGCACGCGGGGTGCGCTGCGGTGCATCGAAGCGATTGCACGCGCCGTCCCGGACGCCATCGTCGGGGCCGGCACCGTGCGCAGCGTGACGGACGCCCAGGCGGCCCGCGACGCCGGATGCCGCTTCGCGGTCAGCCCCGGCTACCTCCCCGAGATCGGCCAGGCCTGCCGCGATCTGCAACTGCCGCTGCTGCCGGGGGTCTCGACTGCCAGTGAAGTGATGGCAGCCAATGCCGACGGCCATGCCTTTCTGAAGCTCTTTCCCGCGACGGCGGTCGGCGGCGTCACGCTGTTGAAGGCGCTGGCCGGCCCGTTCGCCGATGTGATGTTCTGCCCCACGGGCGGCATCAGCTTGAAGTCCGCCCCGGAGTTTCTCGCCCTGCCCAACGTGCCCGTCTGCGGTGGTTCGTGGCTGACGCCCGCCGAAGCGCTGGAAGCCAGGGACTGGCCGCGCATCACGGCGCTGGCCCGCGAAGCGGCGAGCCTGCGTCCCTGATCACCGAATGGCGCATGTTGCGCCTCGGCATCGCCGGGGCGCAACATGCGTTCGCTCAGGCCGGCACGGCGACCACGCGCCGGTTGCCGGCACCGGGCAAGGTGCGCAGTTGCTGGCCCACCACGGTGGTGAACGTGCGCTGGCTGATCGTGTCGACATACACCCATTGGGCGCGCGCCTCGGCGGCCGTGGCCTCCAGCACCATGAAGCCGCGCCGGCTGGTGTCTGCGTAGACCAGGTCGTCGATCAGCAGCGGGAAGGCGCCGCTGAGCTGCGCCGGATTGACGGTCGGCAGGTAGGCTTCGAAACCCGGCGAGCTGACCGACGAGGTGGCGAACTCCACGCCCACCTTTCTGCCATCGGCCGCCAGGGTCAGGTCGCTCGCCCAGGCGTTGTGGGTGTCGCCCGACAGCACCACCAGGTTCCGGTCGTTCGCCGCAGCCGCAGCCAGCACCGACTCCCGGTTGGCCTGGTAGCCGTCCCATGCGTCGAGGTTGTACGGCACCTTGGGCTGCGCCACGAGGGCCTGCTGCTCCGCGGTACGGGCGGCGGCCGGCGTTTGCACGGCGGTGATGTACGCGGTCATCGTGACCGGGTCGGGACTCTGGGCCACCGAGGCCGGGATGATCATGCGGCCCATCAGGACCTGCTGCCCCAGCACCTGCCAGGTGGCGGTGGAGGTCTGCAACCGGGCGCTCAGCCAGGCATTCTGTTCGGCCCCCAACAGCTGGCGCGCCGGATCATGGGCTGCGCCCGCGACATAGGCCGCCATGTCGACCTGGCGGTCACGGCCGATGTTCCGCGTGTCGAGCATGTGAAGCGACACCAGGTTGCCGAAGTCGAACGAGCGGTAGATGACATCCGGACGGGCCGGGTCGGGCAGCCGGGTCGGCATCCATTCGTGATACGCCTGGATGGCGGCGGCCCGGCGCACCGCGAAGGCGCCTTCGGTGCCCTCGGTGTGGTTGTCCGCGCCACCCGTCCACGTGTCGTTGGCGATCTCGTGGTCGTCCCAGACGGCGATCATCGGCATCGCCGCATGCAGCGCCTGCAGGTCGGGATCGGTGCGGTACTGGGCGTAGCGGCGGCGGTAGTCGGAGAGCTGGATGATCTCGGTCGGCGGCACGGACAGGCGGCCGAGGGCGGCCGCGGTGTCGGACGCGTATCCGCCTGCGCCGTATTCATAGATGTAGTCGCCGAGGTGCACGGCGGCGTCGAAGGCGCCGTCACGGGCGGCGGCCGCATACACGTTGAAGTAGCCCGCCGGGTAGTTCGAGCACGAGAACACGGCCAGGCGCACGCGATCCACCGTGCCCGTGGGCAGCGTGCGGGCGCGGCCCACGGGGGAGCGCTGCGCGCCGACCGCGAAGCGGTAGTGGTACACCGTCGCGGCGGACAGTCCGGTGACGTCCACCTTCACGGTGTAGTCGCGCTCGGCGGACGTCTCGGTGCTGCCCGACTTCACCACCTTGGTGAAGGCCTCGTCGCTCGCCACCTCCCACTGGACGGGGACGGTGCCATCTGCCGCGGGGGTCACGCGGGTCCACAGCATGATGCGGTCGGCGAGCGGGTCGCCACTGGCCACGCCGTGCTGGTAGCTGACGGCCGGCGCGATGGGCGCCGGCGTGTCGTCGTCACCGCCGCAGGCGGCCAGGGGCAGGCCGCTGCCCACGGCCATCGAGCCCAGGGTGACGTTGCGGAGAAAGAGGCGGCGGCTCGGTTCGTTACTCATGGGGTCCTTCGGGCTCGGGGTCGGGTCAGTGTGGAAACGGCTGAACCCGCGAGTGTGCGAAGGACTGATGACGCGACCGTGAATCCGGCCCCGTTCATCGGTCAGGCCGCGCGCGTCGCCCCGCTCACCACACGCCGACGTTCGGCATGGACTTCCAGGGCTCGGTCGGCGCAAGGGCATCGCCTTTCTGCAGCAGCTCGACGGAAATCTGGTCGGGCGAACGAACGAAGGCCATGCGGCCGTCCCGGGGGGGGCGGTTGATGGTCACGCCGTGGTCCATGAGGCGCTGGCAATGGGCGTAGATGTCGTCCACCTCGTAGGCCAGGTGGCCGAAGTTGCGACCGCCGGTGTAGGTCTCGGGGTCCCAGTTGTGCGTGAGTTCGACCTGCGCATCGGTGTTGCCAGGCGCCGCCAGGAAGACCAGCGTGAAGCGCCCCGCTTCGTTGTCGCGGCGCGAGAGTTCCTGCAGGCCAAGGGCGTCCCGGTAGAACCTGAGGGACTGCTCGATGTCGGTGACGCGCACCATGGTGTGGAGGTATCTGATCATCGCGAAATTCTAGGCCGCGTCGCCCTCGCGTGCAGGACCCGCAGCGGGTCGGGGCTTCTCGCAGGTCCCCCTGGCCGGCGGCTCCCCCTCACGGGTGTGGCACCCGGATGGTGGATGGAGGTTCAAACCTGCGCACGACATGATCTGCAGATGGCCGGCAAGGGAGCTGCCGGAAGCTGGAGTTGATCATGCATTTCGATGAACGAATGGAAGGCGACTACCGCATTTACGCGGGTGCACTGGAAGGGCCCAGCGGCGATGGCTACATCGCGGCCGTGGTCGTGAGCCGGGTCAGCGGCACGGACAGCCCGCCGCGCGAAGCCTACCGCGACGAGTCCATTGCCTGCGGACACCGCTGGCCCTCGCCGGAAGCGGCGCTGAGGCAGGCCTTGTCCCGCGCGCGGGAGGTGATCTACAAGGAGCGATATCGCCTGGCCTGCTGAGGGCGACTGCCCGCCAGGGCGGCAGCGCGTCGCTATCCGCGAGCGAACGCGGCCGGACAGGCGGACAATCGGGGTTTCATCCAGCCCTCCGCCGCCATGATCGTCCGCCTCGACATCGACCAGACCGAACCTTCCGTCTTCGCCTATCGCGTGAGCGTCGAAGCGGAGACCCTGTACGACGACGAGGGCCTGGAGTCGCTGGAGGAGGCGCTCATCGCCGCCATCGAGGGCCTCGCGCCCGACGTGGTCGGCCTCGAGTTCGCGTATGGCGGCGTAGTCTCGGGCACCTACCCGCTCGACGTCATCGCGGCCAACCTCGCCCAGGTGGCAACCCATGCGGTCAACACCACGGCGGCCATCTACGAGGCCCGGTCCCGCTGAGCCACGTGTGCGGGTTGCACTCCGTGCCGACCTGCCGTTGATCCCGCTACCGCACGCACGGACACGGGCACGCTAGCGGACTCGTGGAAGGCCCCCTGGTTCGACCGGGCGGGCGCGCCATCGCACCCTCGCCACCGGTCCATCGCCCCGAAGCATGCCGACTGCCTCCGCCGTGCGGCCCGCCTCAACAAGCGGTCGCCCAGGGAATTTGTCACGGTGGCCGCCCCATCGTCCGGCCCGGCCCGGCCCGACAATCCGCATCCCAACCGCGCACTGCTTCATCGAAGCCCCTCGGCATGAACGACTTGCTGGCCCTGCTGGGCATTGAATCCTGGAAACCGGTCTTCAGCGTGCTGCTGTTGCCACCCGTGCCATTCCTGCTGCTCGTGCTGATCGGCGCGCGGCTCATCCTGCCGCGCCGCGGACTGGGCTGGTTCATCGTGCTGCTGGGCGTGAGCGGCCTGTGGATGAGTGCCAGCAACGGCACCGCGCAGCTGCTCAACCGCTGGGCGCTCAAGACGCCCGCGGCGCTGACCGTCGACCAGATCGCTGCACTGAAGAAGGCGGCCAAGGCCGGTGAGCCGGTCGCCATCATCGTGCTCGGCGGCGGCGCCGAGCCGCTGGCCCCGGAATACGGCGTCACCAACCTCGCGGCCCCGTCGCTCGAGCGCCTGCGCTACGGCCTGTGGCTCGGCCGCGAGACGGGACTGCCGGTGGGCTACAGCGGCGGCCTGGGTTGGGGACAGTCCGACGCGCAGCCTGAGGCACAGGCTGCCGCGCGCATCGCGTCGCAGGAGTTCGGCCGCCCGCTCAAGTGGCAGGAAGACACCTCGCGCGATACGCGGGAGAACGGCATTCGCACCATCGCCCTGCTCAAGCCGCAGGGCATCACGAAGATCGTGCTCGTGACGCACGGCAGCCACATGCCACGCTCGGTTCGCGCTTTCGAGGCGGCAGCCGCCGGCCAGGTCACGATCCAGGCGGCCCCGATGGGCCTCGGCTCCGGGGTGCGCACCCGCGCCTTGGACTGGATGCCGTCGGTCCAAGGCTTCACGCAAGTGTCGCGCTCGCTGCACGAGCTGGTGGGATTGGCCGCCGGCGCCTGAGCCGACTGGCCGCCACCCAAATGACAAACCCCTCCCGGCGTGGCCGGGAGGGGCGGGCGACTGGCGTCGCCATTTCGGAGCTCCGGAGGAATCAGTCCGGGGCACCTGTGCGCAGAGACTGCGACTTGGGTGTTGCCTGCGTGGCAGGCATCTGTAAGTTAGTCGCCAGCAGCCCTGGTGGCAAGCCGGTTCTGTCTATCGGTGGGCCGACCTCATTCAGCAGGTTTCATCACGGCCGTCACCAGAGCGGCTACGCGCGCCTCGACTTCAGCGTCCATGGTGATGGTGCGACCCCACTCGCGTGAAGTCTCGCCGGGCCACTTGTTGGTGGCGTCCAGGCCCATCTTGCCGCCGAGGCCACTGACGGGCGAGGCGAAATCGAGGTAGTCGATCGGGGTCTGCTCGACCAGGGTGGTGTCTCGCACCGGGTCCATGCGGGTCGTGATGGCCCAGATCACCTCTTGCCAGTTGCGGATGTCGACATCGTCGTCGGTCACCACGATGAACTTGGTGTACATGAACTGGCGCAGGAAGCTCCAGATGCCGAACATCAGGCGCTTCGCATGCCCGGGATAGCTCTTGCGGATGCTGACGATCGCCATCCGGTAGCTGCAGCCCTCCGGCGGCAGGTAGAAGTCCACGATCTCGGGAAACTGCTTCTGCAGGATCGGGACGAACACTTCGTTGAGCGCCACTCCCAGCACCGCCGGCTCGTCGGGCGGCTTGCCCGTGTAGGTGGAGTGGTAGATCGGGTCGCGCCGACGGGTGAGCCGGGTCACCTCGAACACCGGGAACCAGTCCTGCTCGTTGTAATAACCGGTATGGTCACCAAACGGACCTTCCAGCGCATGCAGGTAGCCGCCCACCTCCTTCAAGGGCACGCCGTGCTCACTCACGCCGGTGAAGCCGGAGGCGGCCAGCGGAATGCAACCCTCCAGCACGATCTCGGCGGAGGCCGGGGCCTGGAGCATCTGGCCCGCTTCGCCGACGGCGGTGTCGACCACCTCCGTCCGTCCGCCGCGCAGCAGGCCGGCGAACTGGTATTCGGACAGCGAATCGGGCACCGGCGTCACCGCGCCCAGGATCGTCGCCGGGTCAGCGCCCAGCGCCACGGCAATGGGGAACGGCTGGCCCGGGTTCGCTCGGGCGAAATCCCGGAAGTCGAGGGCGCCACCACGATGTGCCAGCCAGCGCATGATCACCTGACGCCGGCCGATCACCTGTTGCCGGTAGATGCCGAGGTTCTGACGTCGGCGCGGGTTCGCGACGCCTTGCGGACCCCGGGTGATGACGAGACCCCAGGTGATCAGCGGACCGGCGTCACCCGGCCAGCAGGTCTGGACCGGAAGCTCGCCGAGGTCGACGTCGGAGCCGGCCAGCACTTCTTCCTGGCACGGCGCTCGCCGCACGGCCGAGGGCTTCATGTCCCAGAGCGCCTTGGCCATCTGGATGAGCCGACCGGTGTCCTTCAGACCGCGTGGTGGCTCCGGCTCCTTCAGGCTCGCCAGCACGTGCCCCACGTCGCGCAACTCCGCCAGGCTCGAAGCACCCATGCCTCGGGCCACGCGGGCCGGGGTACCGAACAGGTTGGTCAGGGCCGTCATCTTGTAACCGTCGGGCTTCTGGAACCACAGCGCCGGCCCGCCGGCCCGCAGCACCTTGTCACTGACTGCGGTCATCTCCAGCCGCACGGACACCGGCTCCGCGACGCGCCGAAGCTCACCCTCGCGCTCAAGTCCAGCCATAAAGTCGCGCAAATCACGGTACTTCATATTGATTTCTTATGTTGAACCAGTTTCATATTCTTGACGCATTATGAAATGGCTTCCTAGAATCCGCGCACTCTGGCACAGATCAGGGATTACCCGTGCCGCCGGTCGCTCGTTGACCCGGTCGCACGCACTGAGAAGAAGGCGTACGCTGGCCCTGTGTTTGTAACGAACCGGGCCTGCACGTCGGCGAATTATCGTCGTCACCCTGCCCGGCACCCTTGGGTGTGCCGCTGTGAGGTGATGGGCGGTGAGACAGGAGTGACATGAGAAACATGCGTCAACGAATGGCCCCCGTGGCCGGCACCGTCCAGGCGGTTGCCCGTGGCACCCAGGTGTTCCTGAAAGACGTGGGCCACGGCCTGCTCGAGGTGAGCCACAACACGTTCGCGCTGGTGGGCTTCGCCCTGGTGGCGTTGCTGGTCTTCGCGGCCGGCCGCGCCGAACTGCGCGCCTCCTTCGAGTCGAAGGCGCTCGGCTGGCTGCAGGCCCGCCACGAGGCCCGGACCGAAGGCACGGTCGAAGCCATTGCGTCGATCAGCGAACCTGGTGCCATCCTGCGCGCCACGGCGGCGGACATCAAGGAACTGACCAAGCAACAGGCCGCCGTGGCGGTCTGGATCTCGCGCCGCTACCGCGTGGCACCCGAGCCGGTGAGCCGCCTGGTGAAGGAAGCCTGGGCCATCGGCGCCAAGGCCAACCTCGAGCCGACGCTGATCCTCGCCATCATGGCCATCGAGTCGAGCTTCAATCCCTTCGCGCAAAGCCCCGTCGGCGCGCAAGGCCTGATGCAGGTGATGACACGCGTGCACGACGACAAGTACGAGCCTTTCGGCGGCAACCATGCCGCGTTCGACCCGGTGACCAACCTCCGGGTGGGCGTGCGCGTGCTCAAGGAGTGCATCTCCCGCGCCGGCAGCGTCGAGGGCGGGCTGCGCTTCTACGTGGGCGCGGCCAACCTGGCCGACGACGGCGGCTATGCCTGGAAGGTGATGGCGGAGCAGGCCCACCTGCGCGCCGTGTCCAACGGGCAGTCCGTGCCCTTCAACGCCCCGCTGAGTTCGGCACCGCCCGTGGCGTCGTCCGAGCCGGCGCCCATCGAACTGCCCTCGCCCGAGCCGACGGCCGACGGCGTCGTGCGCACCACGACCTCGCTCAAGCCCGAGGTCGCCGAGAAGGTGGCATTGCTCAACTGAGCGCGGTGGTGCCTTCGGGCACCTCTTGGTACACTGGCGGCTCTGCGCAACTGGCGATGGGGTGCAGCGGCCTTGCGGCCGCCCGCCTGAGGTGGTGAACCACCGGGGAGCGCAGGCGGTCAGGGAGCTGTCCCGGCCGTGTCAGCCGTTCGCCTGGGCAGCCCTGTGATTGCGTGCGCATGCGTTGCGTCTCGCCCTCCACCCGGGACTTCTTTCCAAGAGGACTGCCACACCATGTTCGACCGTTCCCAATCCACCCTCGCCAACGTCGACCCCGAGATCTGGGCCGCCGTCCTGCAAGAGAACCAGCGACAGGAAGACCACATCGAACTGATCGCCTCGGAGAACTACACCTCTCCGGCGGTCATGGCCGCGCAGGGCAGCCAGCTCACCAACAAGTACGCCGAAGGCTACCCGGGCAAGCGCTACTACGGTGGCTGCGAGTACGTCGACATCGTCGAGCAGCTCGCGATCGACCGCCTGAAGCAGATCTTCGGCGCCGAGCACGCCAACGTGCAGCCGAACTCCGGCTCGCAAGCCAACCAGGCTGTCTTCTTCGGCCTGCTGCAGCCCGGCGACACCATCATGGGCATGAGCCTCGCTGAAGGCGGCCACCTGACCCACGGCATGCCCCTCAACATGAGCGGCAAGTGGTTCAAGGTGGTGAGCTACGGGCTCGACGCCAATGAGGCCATCGACTACGACGCGATGGAGCGCCTGGCCCACGAGCACAAGCCCAAGCTGATCATCGCGGGCGCCTCCGCCTACAGCCTGCGCATCGACTTCGAGCGCTTCGCCAAGGTGGCCAAGGCCATCGGCGCGTACTTCATGGTCGACATGGCGCACTACGCCGGCCTCATCGCCGCGGGCGTCTACCCGAACCCGGTGCCCCATGCCGACGTGGTCACCTCCACCACCCACAAGAGCCTGCGGGGCCCGCGCGGCGGCATCATCCTGATGAAGGATCACGTCGCCAAGCAGATCAACAGCGCGATCTTCCCCGGCATCCAGGGCGGCCCGCTGATGCACGTCATCGCCGGCAAGGCCGTGGCCTTCAAGGAAGCCCTCTCGCCCGAGTTCAAGACCTACCAGCAGCAGGTGGTGAAGAACGCGGCGGCGCTTGCCGAGACGCTGACCGCCCGCGGCCTGCGCATCGTCAGCGGCCGCACCGAAAGCCACGTGATGCTGGTCGACCTGCGTCCCAAGGGCCTCACGGGCAAGGAGGCCGAAGCCATCCTCGGCCAGGCCCACATGACCTGCAACAAGAACGGCATTCCGAACGACCCGCAGAAGCCCATGATCACGAGCGGCATCCGCCTCGGCTCACCGGCCTTCACGACGCGTGGCTTCAAGGAAGAGCAGGCTCGCGCCACCGCGAACCTGATCGCCGACGTGCTCGACAACCCGCACGACGAAGCGAACCTGGCCGCTGTCCGCGACAAGGTCGCCGCCCTCACGCGCGACTTCCCGGTCTACCGCTGACCGGCTCGCCGGTGGCCGCATCGCGCAGCCACCGGCCTTCACGAGCACATCATGCGTTGCCCCTTCTGCAGCCACGACGAAACCCAGGTCGTCGAGACGCGTGAATCCGACGAAGGCGATGTCGTTCGCCGGCGTCGCCGTTGCCAAAGCTGCGACAAGCGCTTCACCACCTACGAACGCGCGGAAATCGCCCTTCCCCATGTGGTGAAGAAGGACGGCACGCGCGCCGAGTTCGACCCGTCCAAGATCCGGGCCTCGATGACGCTCGCATTGCGCAAGCGGCCCGTGAGCGTCGAGCAGATCGACGCGGCCATGGAGCGCATCCAGGAGAAGCTGCTGACGAGCGGCGCCAAGGAAGTGGCGTCCACCCGCCTCGGCGAACTGGTCATGCGCGAACTCAAGCGCATCGACAAGGTGGCGTACGTCCGCTTCGCTTCCGTCTACCGCAGCTTCGAAGACGTCGACGAGTTCCGCCAGCTGATTCGGGACATCTGAGTCCCGGCACGCCGGGTTGCGCCATTCGCTGCGTCGCCGCGGTGCCCGGACAGCCACGCCTCCCGGGCCGGCCCGGGCCTGAAGAGCGGGCGGCGGGCCATGGTGGCGCACGCCGCCCTTCCCCTTGTGCTCCGTCACCGCAGCAGCTCGCGTCGGAGCCCCGGCGCATTCGTTCGGTCGCCTCGCTGCCGCGTTCGCTCGCCTTCGGCCCGGTCCATGGCCTCTCCCGCTCGATTGCGGTGCGTCCGCACCGGTCGGGCAGGGCATTAACAGCCGCGCATAAGCCGGTCATCCGCAACCCCCTTTGCGACGAAGCCCTTTGCCGCTGCACGGCTCGACCGGCAGCGAGGCGGTGCTGCCTAGAGTGCAGGCATCGCTTCAGCCGAGGGTTCCGATGTCCGTGCCGCGCAGTCCGTCCCTTCCTTGCCGTGGATCACCCGGCGCCTCCGGGCGTGCGCTGAACGGCGCAGCCCCACGCGTGCCCTCTGGCGGCATGTACCTCACCCGGCTCGGCACGCGTCTTCCCGCCGGCTTCACCGTGGTGGAGGCCGCCGTGGTGCTGGTGATCACGGCGCTGCTCGCCACGCTGGCATGGCCCGCCATGCAATCGATCATCGAGGGCCACCGCCTGGACGGCGCCGCCCGTCGCCTGGCCGCCCACCTCCAGCAGGCCCGGTTCGAAGCGCTCGGGCGCAACGAGGCGGTCCAGTTGTCGGTCTTCGACGACGGTGCCGGTGGCAGCTGCTACATCGTCCACACCGGCCCGCGTTCTGCTTGCACGTGCGCGGCAGGATGCTCCGCGGAATCGGTACCGCTCGAGACCGTGCAGCTCCCGGCCGAAGGCCGTCTGCAGTTGAGTGCGCCCGCGGCTTCCCTGCGCTTCGATCCCCAGCTCGGCACCTGCACGCCGGCCGGCACGCTGAAGCTCACGGCCTTCGGCGGCCGCAGCGTGCACCACGTCGTGAATGTCATGGGACGCGTCCGCAGCTGCTCGCCCGGCGCGCTTGCATCGGGCTACGCCGCATGCTGAGCCGCATCCCCCATCCGGCTCGTGGGTTCACCGTCGCCGAACTCGTCATCGTCATGGCGGTGCTGTCCATCCTCGTGGCGCTGGCCTATCCCAGCTTCCGCGCCCAGTGGCTGAAGGGGCGGCGAACCGATGCGCACAACGCCCTGATGCAGCTCCAGCAGGCCCAGGAACGATGGCGCGCCGATCATCGCGGCTATGCCTCGGCTGCCGAACTGGCGGCACCCGGCACCTCGGCGAACGGGCACTACCGCCTCAGCGTGCACGCGGCATCGACCACCGGCTACGAACTGCGCGCCGAGGCACTGGGCGCCCAGCAGTCCGATGCCGGCTGCAGGATCATCGGGCTGCGCCAATCCGAAGGCGCCCTGCAATGGCTGGCGGGCCACGACCTCGCCTCCCTTGCGCCGGCGCCGACGGCACGCCGGTGCTGGCCGACATGAAAGCGCTGCATCGTCAACGCGGCTTGTCCATCGTCGAGCTGATGGTGGGTCTGGCGGTCGGGCTGGTCGTCGCGGCCGCAGCGATCGGCGCGCTGGCGCAGCAGGTCGGCAGCACGCGCCGGCTGCTGCTCGATGCGCGCCTGACTCACGAACTCGCCGCCACCGCGGAACTGATGGCGCGCCATCTGCGCCGTGCCCACCATTGGCGCGGCGCCGCCGAAGCGGTGTGGCAGCCCGGCGCGGCGACCCGACCCAACCCACACGCGCTGAGCTTCGACTCACCGGAGCAAGTCAGCTTCACCTACTCAACCCCGGCGACCGACGGCCCCGCCGCCGTGCCGGAAGGCGACGCCGCAGCGCCCGATGGGTGGGCTGCCGCGAACGAGCACTTCGGCTTTCGCCTGAGGGACGGCCGGGTCGACATGCAGCTCGGCCAAGGGCGCTGGCAGGCGCTCACCGACCCGTCCGCGCTGCGCGTCACCGCACTGCAGATCCAACCCGTGGTCCACGAGATCCCGCTCGCCCACCGCTGCGCCGTCGAGTGCGATGCCGCGACCCGCGCCTGTCCACCTCGATTGCAGCTGCGTACGGTCTCCTTGCAGCTGGCCGCGCACTCGGTCGGCGACGCCTCGCTCACCCGTCGCCTTCAGCAGTACCTCCGGCTGCGCAACGACACCGTTTCGGGGGAATGTTCGTCATGACGCCGCTCGCAGACGCCGGCCCATCCTGGCGCGCCGCGGCGCTGTCTTGCCCCGCGTCGGTTTGCCGCGCGGCCGGTGCGCGGCCGGATCGTGTCGAGGTTGTCCGGAACGGCCGGCGCCGAACCGTCCGCGGCGCGGTCCTGCCGATTGTGCTGGTCGCAGCCTTCCTCCTGGCCCTCATCGCCGCGTTCGCCCATGCGAACCTGCTCGTGGCGCAACGCCTGGCCGCACGTGAACTCCAATCGGCCCGTGCCGGCGAAGCGGCCGAGGCCGGCCTGGACTGGGCGCTTGCGCGCCTCAACGCCCCCCAGCCGCTGGACGCCCGCTGCGAGCCCACCGGCGCAGCGGCCGGGCACCGCTTCCGGGACACGCATGCCGGTGCGCCGCCCGACCCGGGCGCCTCCGCGGCGGATCCTCACTGGCCGTCGCCCTCCCCGGCGCTTCAGCCGGCCTGCCGGGTCCACGATGGAGCCTGGCAGTGCGCGTGTCCAGGCGGCGATCTGGCAGCGCTTGACCCCATCCCGGGCAATGACGTGTCACCAGGCTTCCGCATCCGGCTGGCGCCGCACCCCGCCCCAGGAATCATGTCGCTCACCGTCCAGGGGTGCAGCCACGCTGACGACGATTGCCTCGCCGCCGACCCCATCGCCGAGGCATTCCCCGGGCCCGGAGCCGCACCAGGGGGTGACCCCGACCAATCCGTACCGCCCTCGCCCGCTCCCTCACCCTTGCTGAACCGCACGCCGGAGGCACGCGCGCACCGGGCCCTGCTGCTGGCCCACCTGCCGGCGCTCGCCCACCCCCCGACCGCGGCCCTCACGGTGCACGGCGGCCTGACGCTCGGCGCGGCCCGCTGGGAACTGGCCGCCGCGGCGCCTCCCCAGGGCGGCCTGGCGCTGCACACCGGCGGCCCGGTTCACGCACCCGCGCTGCTTGTACGCCCCGCCCCCGGCACGTCCACCGCCGCAACGCGTCGCCAGTCCGACGCCACCCTGATGGCCCCTCGACCGGCACACCGTTTCGCGCAGCGCATGCGGCTGGGCCATGCCGAATGGCAAGCGCTGCCCACCGTGCGGCGGATCGATTGCCACGCCGCCTGTGACACCTCCCTGTCGAACGCAACCGCCCCGGCCGAGGGCTTCCAGATGATCTGGCTCGAAGGCGGCTTGCACCTGTCGCGGGCTGCGACGCTGGGCACGCCCGAACAACCGCTGCTGCTGGTTTCAAACGGGCCCGTCGAGCTGCTCGCACCGGTGCGCGTCCACGGGCTCGTCTACACCACGGGCAGCACCTGGCGTGACGAAGCCGGAGCCGAGGTGGTCGGCGCCGTCGTCGCCGAGGGCTCCCTGCACGGCCTGGGCGCCGGCACTACCCAGGTGCGGCACGATCCGGCGACCCTTGCCCGCCTGGCCGGCGTCGGCACCTTCGTTCGCGTCCCCGGCAGCTGGAAGGACTTTCCGTGATTCGCCGAAAACCGCAGCGCCTGCAACCGTGGCGGCCGAAGCGGCACCGGCTCCGTGGCGCCAGCCTGCTGGAGGCACTGGTGGCCGCCGGGCTGCTGGCCTTCGCACTGCTCGCCGCCCTGCGCTGGCAGGCGCTCGCCCGGGCCGAGACCGGGTTGGCGCGTGAGCGCAGTGAAGCCACCCAACTGGCCCGAGAGGCGCTCGAATGGCAGCGGACATTCGTCGCGCTCGAACCGGTGGCCGACCTGCCGGATGCGCCGGTGTTCTCAAGGGAGGAGGAGGCCGCCCACACCGTCGACGGCCGCACCGCCACCTTCACCGTCCGCCGCCGCACGAGCCTGCTGGCGGGCGTTCGCCTCAAGGCGGCATCGGTCGCGGTCGAGTGGGAGGACGCCGCCGGGCAGCGGCAACGCGTTGCACTCGACACGCTGGTCGACGGGAGCTTGCCGGTGCACGGCGCCGCCGCGACCTGGGCGGCGGCCGAACCCGGCGTCGGGAGCCCGATCGGGCAACCGGAGCCGGTGCCCGTGGCGGGTCGATGAGGGCCGGCGCCGGTGGCGACCACCTCGCGGTCACTGCAGGCTGCACACGCTCAGGCCGCCCCTGCGTCGGATGAACAACACCGGCCGGGCGCAGCCCCCGGCTCACCGGCAAGATGTGAATCACGCCGCTCCAGGTCAGTCGACCTTTCACGGCCGGATCCCCACGAACCGGCCGCACCGGTTCGGCACAACCCCGCCCGTCACCCGTCCGCAGCCGCACAATGGCGCATCGCCGACATGACACCGCCGCCCTTGCCCTGATGCCTGCAACCACCCTGCCCCGGCCGTTCACGCCAGCCGACCAGACCCACATGGCCCGCGCCCTGGCGCTGGCCGAAGGCGCCATCGCCCTCAGCGAGCCGAATCCGCGCGTTGGCTGCGTGATCACATCGTCCGATGGGCGCGTGCTGGGTGAAGGTTTCACCCAGCAGGCCGGTGGGCCGCATGCCGAGATCATGGCGCTGCGCGACGCGGCCGCACGCGGCGCAGACGTGCGCGGCGCCACGGCCTACGTGACGCTGGAGCCGTGCTCCCACCACGGCCGCACGCCGCCCTGCTGCGACGCCCTCGTCGCGGCGGGCCTGGCCCGCGTCGTGGCTGCCGTCCAGGACCCCAACGAGCTGGTCAGCGGCCGCGGCACGGCGCGGCTGCGCGCTGCAGGCATCCAGGTCGAAGTCGGCCTCGGTGAGCAGGGTTCGCGCGAACTCAACATCGGTTTCTTCTCGCGCATGCAGCGCGGTCGCCCCTGGGTGCGGCTGAAGGCGGCCGTCTCGCTCGACGGGCGGTCGGCGCTGGAGAACGGCCTCAGCCAATGGATTACCGGCGAGGCGGCCCGCACCGACGGCCATGCCTGGCGGCGCCGGGCCGGCGCCGTGCTCACCGGCATCGGCACCGTGCGGGACGATGACCCCCGACTCGATGTGCGCCTCGTGCCCACGCCCCGGCAACCCTTGCGCGTGGTGCTGGACAGCCGGCTCACCCTGTCACCGACCGCCCGCATCCTGGATGCGCCGGGCAGCGTCCTCGTCCTCAGCGCCGCCGAACCCGACGGCAAACGTGCCGACGCCTTGCGCGCGCGCGGCGCCGACGTGCTGGCGATGGGCGGAGCCGACGGCCGCATCGACCTCCCGGCCGCCTTGGCCGAACTCGCCCGGCGAGGGGTGAACGAGCTGCATGTCGAAGCGGGCCGTACCGTGAGCGGCGCGTTCGCCGCGCAGCGCCTGGTCGACGAATACCTCGTCTACATGGCCCCGAAGCTCATCGGCCGCGGCCGGGACCTGGCCGGCTTCGGCCCCCTCGAAACCCTCGACGACGCGGTCGCGCTACAGTTCCACGACGTGGCCCGGGTGGGCGCCGACCTCCGGCTGCTCGCCCGTCCCTGACCGGCGCCGTTGCACCGCGCTCCACCGCCCCTGGCTTTCCCGCCCCTTCGTTCAAGACCATGTTCACAGGCATCATCACCGGCCTCGGCCAGATCACCGACGTCGCCCCGCTGGGCGCCGACCCGTCGCATGGCAAACGCCTCACCGTCCAGGCTCCCGCCGGCTACCTCGACGACGTGCAGCTCGGCGACAGCATCGCGCTCAACGGCGCCTGCATGACGGTCACGAGCTTCGACGCCGGCGTCGCCCGCTTCACGATCGACGTCTCCGCGGAAAGCCTGGCTCGCACCGCCGGCCTCAACCGCCCCGGCCCGGTGAACCTCGAAAAGGCCCTGCGGGCCAACGACCGCCTGGGCGGGCACATGGTGAGCGGCCATGTGGACGGACTTGGCAGCGTCACGCATTTCGCCCCGGTGGGTGAGTCCTGGGAACTGCGCATCGAGGCCCCTGCCGAGCTGGCCCGCTTCCTGGTCTACAAGGGCTCCATCACCGTCAACGGCGTCAGCCTGACCGTGAACCGCGTCGAAGACCGGGCCAGCGGCTGTGAATTCAGCATCAACCTGATCCCGCACACCCTCGAGCACACCACGCTCGGCCGTCTCGCCGCCGGTCATCCGGTCAACCTCGAGATCGACCAGATCGCCCGCTACGTGGAACGCATGCTGCAGAAGGGCGTGACCATCGGTTGACCGGCCCGCGTGGCGAAGTCCGACGGGCGCAAGGAGTCGTCGAATCCCCCACACCGGCGGCATCCGGCGGCCCCGCCGGGCCGGGGCGCCCGCCTACAATCGCGGGATGCCCATCTCTCCGATTCCCGAACTCGTCGCCGACATGGCGGCTGGCCGCATGGTCATCCTCGTCGACGAGGAAGACCGTGAAAACGAGGGCGATCTCGTCCTTGCCGCAGACCATGTCACGCCCGAGGCCATCAACTTCATGGCCCGCTTCGGCCGCGGCCTCATCTGCCTGACGCTGCCGCGCGAGCGCTGCGAACGCCTGCAGCTGCAGCCCATGACGCGTCGCAACGGCACCCAGCACGGCACGGCCTTCACGGTGTCGATCGAGGCGGCCACCGGCGTGACCACCGGCATCTCCGCGGCCGACCGGGCCCGCACCGTCCAGGCCGCCGTGGCCCGCGACGCCCAGCCGAGCGACCTGGTCCAGCCCGGCCACATCTTTCCGCTGCAGGCACAGGATGGCGGCGTGCTGATGCGCGCCGGCCACACCGAAGCCGGCTGCGACCTGGCGGCCATGGCCGGCCTGAGCCCCACCTCCGTCATCTGCGAGATCATGAAGGACGACGGCACGATGGCGCGCCTGCCCGACCTCGAGATCTTCGCCAGGGAGCACGGGCTCAAGATCGGCACCATCGCCGACCTGATCGGCTACCGCAGCCGCAATGAATCCCTGATCGAACGCCTGAGCCAGCGCCGCCTGCAGACGGCGCAGGGCGAGTTCGACTGCGTCGCCTTCCGCGACCGCACCGGCGGCCTTCACCTGGCCCTGAGCCACGGCATCGTGGCCACCGACGATGAAGTCCTGGTGCGGGTGCACGAGCCCCTGTCCGTGATGGACCTGCTCGACGCCGGCGCCTGCGGTCACTCGTGGCCGCTGCCCAAGGCGCTGGCCGCGTTACAAGCCTCGGGCCGGGGCGTGGCGGTGCTGCTGAACTGCGGCGACGACGTGAAGACGCTGCTGCCTCGCCTGCAGGCCCTCGATCAGCCCGCGGCACCGACGCGCGGTCAGCTCGACCTGCGCACCTACGGCGTGGGCGCGCAGATCCTGCGCGAGCTCGGCGTCACGCGCATGAAGCTGCTGGGCAGCCCGCGCCGCATGCCCAGCATGACCGGCTTCGGCCTCGAGGTCACCGGCTTCGAAGCAGCCGAATGAGCCGCTTGTCCGTCCCGCTCCACTGCTCCCATTTCAACGAGGAATCCACCCATGCAAGCTGCTGACAAGGGCCAGGCCACCGATCTGGATGGAACCGACCTGCGCATCGGCATCGTGCAGGCCCGCTTCAACGCCGAGCTGACCGGCCGCCTGGCGGCCATGTGCATCGACGAACTGACCACGCTCGGCGTGGCCGCCAAGCACATTCGGCACGTGACGGTGCCGGGCGCCCTCGAAGTTCCGCTCGCGCTCAACGCCATGGCCGAGAGCGGTCGTTTCGACGCGCTGATCGCGCTCGGCTGCATCATCCGCGGCGAGACCTACCACTTCGAACTCGTGTCGAACGAAAGCGGCAGCGGGGTCACCCGTGTCGCGCTCGACCATCAGGTCCCGGTGGCCAACGCCATCCTGACCGTGGAGAACGAAGCGCAGGCGCTCGCCCGCGTCGAGGAAAAGGGGCGGGATGCCGCCCGCGTGGCCGTCGAGATGGCCAATCTGCTGGAAGACCTCTCGTGACCGACACCCCGAAGAAGAAGACCCCGGCGTCCCGCCCGGGTGGCAAGGGCTCGGCCCCGAAGTCGGCTCGCCGGCGTTCGCGCGAGGTCGCGCTGCAAGGCCTGTACGAATGGCTCATCTCGGGTGCCGAGGCCGCCGTGGTCGACGCCCACATGCGCGAGCAGGAAGGGTTCGAGAAGTGCGACCCTGCGCACTTCGAGGCCCTGCTGCATGGTTGCATCGCCGAGGCAAGCGACCTGGACAACGTCCTCAAGCGACACGTCGACCGGCAGACCAACCTGCTGTCGCCCATCGAGCACGGCGTGTTGATGATCGGCGCCTACGAACTCAAGCACTGCATCGACGTCCCGTACAAGGTGGCGATCAACGAGGCCGTCGAACTGGCGAAGAGCTTCGGTGGCACCGACGGCCACAAGTACGTGAACGGCGTGCTCGACAAGGCGGCGGTGGAACTGCGCCCGGTCGAGGTCGAAGCGTTCCGCGCCTCGCGGCGCTGAGCTGCCCGCGGCGGCCGGTCCGCCAAGTGCGGACGATCCCTGCACGGCGACACTGCGGATGGCCCTCCGGCGCGCGGCACAGCCAGATCGTGAGCCGTGTCCGCTCGAACGGCCGAGGTGGACCGACGCTCACCCGTGCCGCAACCGCGCAGGTGGCTTGCCCGCGTTCTGAGGCAGACGCGCTGGCCCCCGCCGAACGACTGCACGCGCTGATCGCCAGTCGACGCGCAGCCTGTTTGCGCTGCCCGGCGTTGGATGATGTGCGGTCGCGGCCAGCCCGTGGCGTCACGCCGCCGCGTGACCTGCCGCACGGTCCTGTGGCGCCCCATCCTCAGGCCGCCACGTTTGGTGTCGGTGTGTTACGAAATTCCCGAACCCGGTGCTTTTTCGAGCCAAGCGCCCGGCACATTGCACTAAGCTTGTTCCGTGGTGGTCGTCCGGCCACGCCCTCTTGTCGCCCATGTCTGGTCCCGAGTCCGAACCGCCCCTGCCCGCCGCGACCGATTCGTCGCCCTCCCCGGACTCGCGTCCGTGGAGTGACACCGACCTGGGCTTGTCTGTCGGCGCGAGCAAGCCTGCGGGCGGGCTCGCCGGCGCAGGCGGGGCCATGGCGATGAGCGCCCGTCTGCCCGAAGATCCCGCCGAAGAGCCGGCGCGCCCGCGTGCCGACGTCCCGCAGAAGGCCGTGGTCGCCACCGACCAGCTCTCCACCATCGGCCACATCGGCCGCTACGCCCTCAAGTACCAGATCGGCGAAGGCGGCCTCGGCCGCGTCTACGCGGCGCACGATCCCCTGCTGTCGCGGCTCATCGCCATCAAGACGCTGAACCTCGAGATCTCGGCCGAGGAGCGCGATTCCTTCAACACCCTGTTCCTGAACGAGGCCCGGGCGGCCGGTGGCCTGAGCCACCCGCACATCGTCACGGTGTTCGACGCCGGCGTGAGCGAACAAGGCCCCTACATCGCGATGGAACTGCTGCGCGGCCGCGACCTGCGCCAGCTCCGCCTGGAGGGCTGGCGCCCCACGCCGACGCAGGCCGCACTCGTCATCCGGCGGGTGGCCGATGCCCTGGCCTACGCCCACTCCAAGGGTGTCGTCCACCGCGACATCAAGCCGGCCAACATCTTCATGGTCGGGCGCACGCAGCCGCGGGTGCTCGACTTCGGCATCGCGCGGGTCGCCCATCACCATGACGCCCATGGCGACGGTGACATCGTCGGCGGCTCGCCGTACTACATGTCGCCCGAGCAGATCCGTCAGGAGCCGGTCGACCGGCGCACCGACGTCTTCTCGCTCGGCGTCGTGCTGTACGAGTTGCTGACCGACCTGCGCCCCTTCCGCGGCAGCACGCTGTCCGAAATCACGACGGCCGTGCTCAAGCACGAGCCCCCCTTGGCCCACGAGATCGATCCGAACGTGCCGAAGGCGCTGTCCGAGATCGCTGCACGTGCCATGCAGAAGAACCGCGACGATCGCTTCAGTTCGGCACGGTCGCTGTCGCGCGAACTGCGCCATTGGCTGGAGGAACATCCCCAGCAGGAAGCCGAGGCCGTGGAGGCCGCGGGCCCCGACCGCCGCCGCCTCGTCTGGGCCGCCGGCGGCATCGCTGCCCTGGCGCTGGCCGGTGTGGCATGGTGGGCCATTGCCTCCGGCGGGTCCGAGGGGCAGGACGCCGTCGCCGCCACGGCCGTGTCCACGCCGGCTTCCGAGGTTGCCGCCGCAGCGCCGCCTGCCCCGGCCGTTGCTCCCGCCCCTGCGCCCGAAGCGGTCACCGTGCCGATGTCCGAGGCATCGCTCGCCGCATCGGCGGTGCCCCCGGCCGAGGCCGCTGCCTCCGCCATCACCGAAGTGGCTCCACCGCCCGCACCGCCGCAAGCGCCCCCGCCGCCGACCGTCGCTGGCGCGCCTGTCGCGCCCACGGTGGCCCAGGCACCGAAGGAAACCCGCAAGGAGCGTCGAGCGCGCGAGGCGCGTGAACGCGCCGAACGGGCGGCCGCCACTCCCGCGCCGCAGGCCGTCGCCAGCGGCACCATCCGCCTCGCGGTCAGCCCGTGGGGCCAGGTCGAGGTCGATGGCAAGCCGGTGGGCACCACCCCGCCCCTGAACGAAATCACCTTGTCGGAAGGCCGCCACACGGTGACCATCCGCAACGACGAGTTCCCCCCGTTCACCGCCACCATCAATGTCGTCGGCGGCCAACCCGTCAACGTCAAACACCGCTTCGGATCATGATCAAAGCCCTGTCGTCTGCCCTGTCGTTCGCGGTGCTCCTGCTCGCTGGCGGCTGCGCGCAGCCGCCGGAAGTTCCCGTCGGCCTGCTCGACGTCACGAGCCGCCCCGCCGAGAAAGCGCTGCTCGCCGGCATTCGCGCCTACGAGGACGGCCAGTACGCCGAGTCCGAGAAGCAACTGGGCGCCGCCTTGCAAGCCGGCCTGGTCTCGCCGCGCGATGCCGCGGCGGCCCACAAGCACCTGGCTTTCATCTACTGCACCAGCAACCGAGCCACGCGCTGCGAGGCTGCCTTCCGCGATGCCCGCAAGGCGGATCCTTCCTTCGCGCTCAGCCGCTCCGAGCAGGGCCATCCGTTGTGGGGCCCGACGTACAAGCGCGTCTTGCCATAATTCGCGGTCCGGCCCGCACCCTGCGGGCGGCACCGCCCCCATGACCGACGCCCACGCCGCCCATTTCACGCACCCCGTCCGCATCTACTGGGAAGACACCGACGCCGGGGGCGTGGTGTTCTACGCCAACTACCTGAAGTTCTTCGAGCGCGCCCGCACCGAGTGGCTGCGCGCGCGCGGCTTCGAACAGGAGACCCTGCGCGCGGCGCAGCGGGTCATGTTCGTCGTCGCCGAGACCCAGGTGCGCTACCTGCGCCCGGCCCGGCTGGACGACGTGCTCCAGGTGACGGTCGACGTGCAGGACGCCGGCCGGGCATCGCTCGACATCGCCCAGGTCGCCTGGCGGGGGGGCGAACGCCTTTGCGAAGGCCGCATCCGCATCGGCTGTGTGGATACCGACAGTTTCAAACCCCGCCGCATTCCCGCCGAACTGCTCGAGGGACTGGTGGCGACACCGCGATAATCTTCCCCTCCGCGGAACAAGCGGCGCCCGAAAGCGTCAGACTCCCGCGACCTCCGAGACGGACCCCCTCTCAATGAACCAAGATTTCTCGATCGTTTCGCTCATCCTCAACGCGAGCTTCGTCGTCAAGCTCGTGATGGCCGGGCTGCTGCTCACCTCACTGGCCAGCTGGACCGTCATCTTCGGCAAGCTCTTCGGCCTGCGCAAGGTGCGCAACACCAACGAAGAGTTCGAACGGGACTTCTGGACCGGGCGCAACCTGAACGACCTCTACAACGACGCGGCACAGCGAGCCGACGGCGCCCCGATGGAGCGCATCTTCGCCTCGGGCATGCGCGAGTTCATGAAGCTGCGCGAGCGTCGCGTGGTCGACCCGGCCGCCCTCCTCGACGGCGCCCGCCGCGCCATGCGGGCCAGCCTGCAGCGCGAGCTCGACACCGTGGAGTCCAACCTCTCGTTCCTCGCCACCGTGGGCTCGGTCTCGCCGTACGTGGGTCTCTTCGGCACCGTGTGGGGCATCATGCACGCCTTCGTCGGCCTGTCGAACCTGCAGCAGGTGTCGCTCGCCACCGTCGCCCCCGGCATTGCCGAGGCGCTGGTCGCCACGGCCATCGGCCTCTTCGCCGCCATCCCGGCAGTGATCGCCTACAACCGGTTCGCCCGCGACATCGACCGCATCGCCATGCAGATGGACACCTTCACCGAGGAGTTCTCGAACATCCTGCAGCGCAACGCCGGCCACCCCATTCCCGCCTCGCCCGGCACCGGTGCTGCCGCCGCCGGCATGGGCCGCTGACCATGCCTGCCGTCGCCGGACGCGGCTCGCGCCGCCGCACCATCGCCGAGATGAACATGGTGCCGTTCATCGACGTGATGCTCGTGCTGCTGATCATCTTCATGGTCAGCGCCCCGCTCATCACGCCGGGCGTGGTGGATCTGCCCACGGTGGGCAAGAGCAAGCAGCAACCACAGCATGTCATCGAGGTCGTGATCGCCAAGGACGAAAGCCTGAAGCTGCGCCTGGACAACAAGGATGACGGCACAGCCACGATGAAGAACCTGCGCGAACGCGTGCTCGCGCTCCAGCAGGGCAACGACCAGGCCCCCGTGGTCATTTCGGCCGACCGCGCGGTCAAGTACGAGGTGGTGGTGAAGGTGATGGACACGCTGCAACGTGCCGGTGTGCAGCGCGTCGGACTGTCGGTGAAGAGCACCGGTGTTTGACTCCCGCCATCCCCCGATGCAGGATACCCAGCTGCCCGGCGCACGCCGGGACGATCTGCTGCCTCGCGCGCCCGAAGGCATGGGCCGGGGCCTGCTGTTCGCGCTCGGCGCGCACGCGCTGCTGGTCGCCGCCCTCACCTTCAGCGTGAACTGGAATTCGAGCGATCCGGCCGGCATCGAGGCCGAGCTGTGGGCCGCGGTGCCCCAGATCGCCGCGCAGAAGATCGAGGCGGTCGAGCCCGAGCCGGCGCCCGTTCCGCCGAAGCCCGCGCCGGAGCCGGAGCCGCCTCCGCCGCCGCCCAAGCCGGTCGAGGCCCCGCCCCCGAAACCCGCCCCCGATCCCCAGATCGCCATCGAGAAGGAAAAGGAAAAGGCGCGCAAGGAAAAGCAGCTGAAGGAAGAGCAGCTGCGCGAGAAGCGCGAGAAAGAGAAAGAGAAGGAAAAAGAGAAGGAGCGCCAGGAGAAGCTCGCCGAGGAAAAGCGCGAGAAGGAAGAGCAGCTTCGCGAGAAGCAGTTGCTGGCCGAGAAGAAGAAGCAGGACGCCGCACGGCAGGCCAAGCTCGATGCCCAACGCGACGCCCAGCTCAAGCGCATCCTGGCCCAGGCCGGCGCCGAGAACGGCTCGCCGGGCGGGCGCGCCGCGCAGACGGCGGGGCCCTCGTCGACCTATGGTGGCCGCATCCGCGCGGCGGTCGAGCCGAACATCACGCTCACCACCGAGCTCAACGGCAATCCCACCGCCGAGGTCGAGGTACGTCAGGCGCCCGATGGCACCATCACCGGTCGCAAGCTCGTGAAGAGCAGCGGCGTGCGGGAGTGGGACGATGCGGTGCTGCGGGCCATCGACAAGACCGAGCGGCTGCCGCGTGACATCGACGGGCGAGTCATCTCGCCCGTGATCATCACCTTCCGGCCCAACAAGTGATGGCTTTGACCAGCGCCGGGCGGGCCGCCTCAGGGCGGCGGCGCGGCGCCCGGTGACCCGGGACCCGTTCCCCCCCAGCGGGCCTGCAGTTCATCGAGCAGCGGCACCGCTGCGAGCCCCACCAGCAGCGCCGCGAGCGGCAGGGTCGACACGAAGCCGAGGTACTTGAAGCCGTAGGCCCCGACCAGGCCGCCCAGGAAGAAGAGGCCGACCATCGGCCCCCAGACCCAGAGCTTGCGGCGGTCGGCCACCACCTTGCCCGCGTGGGCGTGCGCCGTGCGGTTCCAGTAGAGGAGCTTGCCGAGCTCGATGCCGATGTCCGTCACCATGCCCGTGACGTGCGTCGTGCGAATCTCCGCCTTCGACAGCTTGGTGATCATGGCGTTCTGCAGCCCCATCACGAAGCAGAGCAGCGCCACCGTGACCGGCACGAACAGCCACTCCCGGCCCGCCAGGTTGCCGCCGATCAGCCCGAAGAGCAGCAACAGCAGCGCCTCGACCAGCAGCGGCAGGGCGTACTCGCTGTGATGCGTGTGCCGCCGGCCCCAGTGGATCAGCACCGCCGACGTCGCGGCACCGCCGATGAAGAAGAACAGGGCTGCCAGCGCACCGAACACCAGCTGCAGCTCGCCCAGCACGAGGTTGTCCGAGATGGACGCCACGATGCCCGACATGTGCGAGGTGTACTGGCCGACGGCGAGGAAGCCACCGGCATTCACCGCCCCTGCATTGAACGCGAGGAAGCGGGCGAGCCCGAGGTTGCCTTCGGGGCTGCGGTGCTTCCCCGTGAGTCCGCGCAGGTAGTGGATGGGCATCGGTCGTGAGGCCGGCGCCCGGAATGCAGGCGGCCGCGGATCGAGTGTGCCACCGTTCCGACCCGGGTGGCCGGGCCAGGCGGGCGCCGCCTCAGCGACCGGACTGGGTTTCGTCCGTGCCCGGCACGGGCGCCACGGGCACGACGGCCGGCTCGGGCGGCGCCACGGCGCGCGGCTCCGAGCCGCTGGCCGCGACCACACGGCGCCGCTCGGCGCGCTCCTTCAGCCAACCGACCCAGCGGCCTTCGACCGCCAGCGAACGCCACCCCGCCAAGGCGCGGCCCTGGCCGGCATCGAGGAGCCACAGCCCGCGCTGCGGCGCCGCCCGGCCGACCAGGGCGCCACCCGCGAGGAACCGGCGCAAGTTCAAACCGAGCGGCGAGCCATCACGCCAGGGGACCCCGGCGTGCGCCGGCGGCGCGGCACCCGGCGCCACGGCCAGCTCACCCACCACGAAGACCTCGGGATGAGAGCGGCTCTGGCACGTCGGCCCCACTTCCAGCAGCCCGCCGGCGCCCTGGGCCAGGCCGCTGTCGGGCACCCAGCGAGGCGCACCCGCGGGTTGCGCCACCAGCGGCGCATCGCAGGCGAGCCGCATCCCGTGCGCGAGCAACATCTGGTTGCCGAACATGGCGTCGCACCGGTCTTCGAAGATCGTCACCTGGCCTCGCTTCAGGACCTGCCGCACCCGCCGCTGGAAGGCCGGGGGGTGATCGCCGGCCGGTGGACCACCGCCCGTCACCAGCGCCACCCGGGCCCGCTTGCCGAGGCGCAGGTGAACGGCGAGGGCGAGTTCGATGGCCGGAATGTCGCCCCCGACCACCACCACGCTCAGCGCCTGCTCGTCGGCCAGGGCGACGAGCGCGCCCCACAGGCGCAGGAACTGGTCGGACGGCCGCAGGAACAGCGCGTTCTCCCGTGCACCGGCGATGGCGTCACGGTCCGGAACAGCGGGCATGTCGATGCTCAGGGCGTCGTAGTGCAGCGTGTGCCCGTTCGCCAGCACCAGCTGGCGGGTGGAGGCATCGAGGGCGAGCGGCTCGCTGTCGATCAACGCGGCACGCGCCTTCGTGGCCAGCGGCGCCAGCGGCACGGTGCAATCCTCGGTGCCATGGCGGCCCGTGATCCAGCCCGCCACCATCTCCGGCGCCACATGCCGCCCGTGCGGCCCCACCAGCGTCACCTGCACACCCGGCAACGGCGCGGCCGCCAGTTCGTGCAGGACGCGCAGGTGGGCCGGGCCTCCGCCCAGGAGAACGAGGTGCTTCATGAAAAGGGTCAAGCGAAACCAGCCCGGAGTGTCGCATGGGGATTGTTGGCCCCCCAGTCGCTGGCGCTCCTGCCCCCGAGGGGCGCCCCGGGTCGCCCGGGAGACCCGGGCTCGCGGGTGGCTTGAGGGGCGCTTCGCTTCGCTTGCTGGGCTCGGCGGCACGGCCTTGCGCTGATGGCCGGCCGCCGCGGCGCGAGGGCGGGGTTTTCGGTCGAGCGCCTGAACACGAGAGCTTCTGATCAAGCAGACCTGGAGAGACGTCCTGGCTTGCTCAAGTCCTCGGCCTTCACCGAGCGTAAGACCTTCACATTACCAACGATACGAATAAGCTGAAGCTGGTGTTCAGGCGTTTCTTTGAGCACTTTCTTGTCGCGACAAGAAAGTGCTTCGGCTGCCGGGCCGAGACCCGGCGCGGCCGTGCCGCCGAGACAACGCTCGATCAAGGGCACGAAGCGCTCGCGCCCTCAAGTCAGCCACCAGCCGGCACGCCACCGCCCGCCGAAGTGCCCAGCATTCGGCCCGCTTATCAGGGCTTGGGAACATCGGATGCTGCCTAGGATGACCGTTGGAACAAGCCGTTCCGAGTTCGCCGGTGGCCACCGGCACGTGCTGAGGACGTATCCCGTGTCCGATCTATCCGACTTCGTCAACCTCGACTTCGACGGCGACACGCCGATCTTCAAGCCCAAGCCCCCCGCCCCACCGGTGGAGAAGGTGCAGCACGTGGCCTTCCGCTGGCCCACGCCGCCCTTCGCCGCCTACCCGGACGCGCTCGAGCAGAGCCAGGCGCAGCGTTGCGAATTCGTCGGCGTGAACGGCAAGAAGGTCAACGGCCGGCTCATCTTCTTCGTGCCGGACGACTTCGTCGCCCACGTCCAGGTGCCCCCTGCCCGCACGACGATGCCGCTGCGCTTCAGCCAGTTCCGCTCGCTGCGCGTGCTCGATCCCCTTCAACCCGTGCGCGAGCCACGCGCCGACCCCGCGGCCGACATGCTGGAGCAGCGGCCGGCCACCCCGTACCGCATCGCCTTGCCGGGCGGCGGCGAACTCGAAGGCGACACCATCGGCCACGTCGAGAACGCCCACGGGCTCTTCCTCTTCCCGCCAGTGGATGCCGACGGCAGCGTGCAGCGCCTCTTCGTGCCGCGCAACGCCTACACTTCCTTCGAGGTCGGCCCGCGCATCGGCGAACTGCTCGTGGCCCACAAGGCCGCCACTGTTCAGCAGATCGAGGAAGCCGCGGACGTCCAGCAGCGCCTTCGCAACCAGAAGCTCGGCGACATCCTGCTCATGCGGCAGGTGGTCACGCCCGACCAGCTGCTCGAGGCGATCGACAAGCAGGCCAGCATGCCGATGGTGCGCATCGGCGAAGCCCTCACCTCGCTGGGCATGGTCACCGAGCAGCAACTGCAGGACGCCCTCGCCCAGCAGGCACAGGACCGCAGCGTGCCGCTCGGCGAGCTCCTGGTCCGCATGGGCATCGTCTCGCGTGAAGACCTGCAGGCCGCGCTCGCGCGCAAGATGGGCTACCCGCTCGTCAACCTCGATGCG
Source organism: Rhizobacter sp. LjRoot28 (assembly GCF_964253025.1). Classification (NCBI taxonomy): domain Bacteria; kingdom Pseudomonadati; phylum Pseudomonadota; class Betaproteobacteria; order Burkholderiales; family Sphaerotilaceae; genus Rhizobacter; species Rhizobacter sp. LjRoot28. The sequence goes on along the minus strand of NZ_CAXUQC020000001.1, from coordinate 646,910 downwards.
TTCCCGTTCGAGGAAGAAGCCATTCGCAAGCTGCCCTACGCCGTGGCGGTGCGGGTCCAGGTCATGCCCCTGCTGATCCGCGAGGGCCGGCTCGTCATCGCGCTCGACGACCCGGTGCGCCGACGCAGCACGGTGGACGAGGTGGAGTTCATCACCCAGATGAAGATCGTGCCCGTGCTGGCGCAATGCCGCAGCATGGAGGACACGCTCTTCGCCGCCTACGAGAAGGTGGGCGCGGCCAGCCTGCAGCGCTTCGCCGCCGTCAACGCCGCCGATCCCATTCCCTTCGAGATCGACGACACCAACAAGCTGATGGCCACCCTCGAGAAGGAGGGCCTGGAAGCGCTTGCGCCGGAGGACGACCGCCAGATCGAGCAGTCCGACAACTCGCTCGTGCGCCTCATCAACAACATGATCATCGAGGCCCATGCGGACGGCGTCTCCGACATCCACGTCGAGAGCTACCCGGGGCGGGACAAGATCAAGGTGCGCTTCCGCAAGGACGGCCTGCTGCGCACCCACCTGGAGCTGCCGCCCAACTACCGCAATGCCCTGATCGCCCGCATCAAGATCATGTGCGACCTCGACATCTCCGAGCGCCGCAAGCCGCAGGACGGCAAGATCAACTTCGCCAAGTTCTCGCCGCAGCACAAGATCGAGCTGCGGGTCGCCACCATCCCGACCAACAGCGGCCTGGAAGACGTGGTGATGCGGATCCTGGCATCGGCCAAGCCCATCCCGCTCGACAACCTGGGCCTGAGCCCCTGGAACCTCGAGCACCTGAAGGAAGTGATGGAGCGCCCCTACGGCCTCGTGCTGTGCGTCGGGCCGACCGGCTCCGGCAAGACCACCACCCTTCACTCGGCGCTGAGCCACATCAACGTGCCCGAGCGCAAGATCTGGACGGCCGAGGACCCGGTGGAAATCACCCAGCCCGGCCTGCGCCAGGTGCAGGTCAACCCGAAGATCGACTGGACCTTCGCCAAGGCGCTGCGTGCCTTCCTGCGTGCGGACCCCGACGTCATCATGGTGGGCGAGATGCGCGACGAGGAAACCGCGCAGATGGGCATCGAGGCATCGCTCACCGGCCACCTCGTGCTCTCGACCTTGCACACCAACAGTGCCCCCGAGACGGTCACGCGCCTCATCGACATGGGCCTCGACCCCTTCAACTTCGCCGACTCGCTGCTGGGCGTGCTGGCGCAGCGTCTGGTGCGCCGCCTGTGCAACCACTGCCGCACCTCGCGTCCGGCCACGCAGGAAGAGGTGGACGAACTGCTCGACGACTACCTGCACGTGGCGCCCCTCGGCCACCCGGCCTTCGCCCGCGACACCCTGTTTCGCAGCTGGACCGAGCGCTTCGGCCGCGAGGGCCGCATCATGATGTTCCACAGCCCCGGCTGCGAGCACTGCGGCAACACCGGACAGAAGGGCCGGGCCGGGCTGCACGAGCTCATGATCGTCTCGCGCGAGCTGCGCCGCCTGATCCAGACGAGTGCCCGGGCGGAAGAGCTGCTGGCCTGCGCGCAGGTGGAGGGCATGCGGACCTTGCGGCAGGATGGCATCGAGAAAGTGCTTCAGGGCGTCACCAGCCTGAGCGAGGTGCGCGCCACCAGCAATGTGTGACCGGACCCCTTAACCGGGTAAACCCTCGGATGACATCCTGTAGTCCGGTCGCTTCGCGACAGGTCGGCGGCTCGTCGTCCGAGCACCGCAACCGCCCCGATCGGGGCGAGAAATCCGACCTCTTTTGCCGCTCAAGTGCACCGCCGGGCGGCCGTAATCCTGCTGGACCACCGGCTTCGTTGCGAGTGCTGCGGCAATTGCGCGGGCTGATCCAGTCTCCCAGGGAAACCACATGAACATTCAAGACCTCAAGCTCGGCCCCAAACTCGGCATCGCCTTCCTGGGCGTCGTGCTGCTGACCGTCGCCGTGGGCGGCTTCTCGCTGCTGCAGCTCAAGCGCCTGGGCGCGAGCACCGACGACGTGACCGACAACTGGTTGCCGGGCGTGGTGCTGTCCACGGACATCCGTGCCCACTTCAATGCAGCGCGCAGCGCGCAGGTCGACATGGTTCTCGCGGCCGATCCGGGCCAGGTGCGAACGGCCAAGGAGGTCTACGCCAAGGTCACCACCGAACTCGACCAGCTGTTCACGAAGTACGAAGCCCAGATCGTCAACGATGAGGAACGCCAGGCCTTCGCCGAACTGGTCAAGGCCCGTGCCGATTTCAACGCCAAGCACACCAAGATCGCCGAACTCGCCGAAGTGGGCGAGGCGCTCTTTCCCGTGGCCCGTGCCTGGCTCCAAGGCGAAGCCGCCGGCAGCTTTGCCAGGACCCGTGAGGCCGTCGCCAAGCTGACGACCACCAACGTGAACGGCGCCACCGAGGCCGGCCTGGACGCCGACCGCACCTTTGCCGCCGGTGTCACCTGGATCAGCGTGTTCGTGCTCGCGGCGGTGGCGCTCGCCGCGCTGATGGCCGTGTGGATCACCCGCCTCGTCACCCGTCCTATCGCCCGCGCTGTCGAGGGTGCCGAGCGCATCGCCGCCGGCGACCTCACCGTCGACCTGCATGCCACCGGCAAGGACGAGACCGCCGTGCTCCTGCAGACCCTTGCCGGCATGCAGGACCGCTTGTCCCAGATCGTCTCCGGCGTGCGCCAGAACGCAGACGGCGTGGCTACGGCCAGCGCCCAGATCGCCTCGGGCAACTTCGACCTCAGCGCGCGCACTGAACAGCAGGCCAGCGCCCTGGAAGAAACCGCCGCCTCGATGGAGGAACTCGGCAGCACGGTCAAGCAGAACGCGGACAACGCCCGCCAGGCCAACCAGCTCGCCATGGGCGCATCCACCGTCGCCGTGCAGGGCGGCGAGGTCGTGAGCCGCGTGGTCGACACCATGAAGGGCATCAACGACAGCTCGCGCAAGATCGTCGACATCATCAGCGTGATCGACGGCATCGCCTTCCAGACCAACATCCTTGCGCTCAACGCCGCGGTGGAAGCCGCGCGCGCCGGTGAGCAAGGCCGAGGCTTTGCCGTGGTGGCCGGAGAGGTGCGCTCGCTCGCCCAGCGCAGCGCCGAGGCCGCCAAGGAGATCAAGACGCTCATCTCCACCAGCGTCGAGCGCGTCGAGCAAGGCACCACGCTCGTCGACCAGGCCGGCGTGACGATGCAGGAAGTGGTGGCCTCCATCCGCCGCGTGACCGACATCATGGGCGAGATCAGCGCCGCCAGCACCGAGCAGAGCAGCGGCGTGGCCCAGGTGGGGGAAGCGGTCACCCAGATGGACCAGGCAACGCAGCAGAACGCGGCACTGGTGGAGGAATCCGCCGCCGCGGCCGAGAGCCTCAAACGCCAGGCGCAGGACCTGCTCGCCGCCGTGTCGTTCTTCAAGACCAGCCAATCGCAGTCCACGAGCTCGGTCGCCGCGTCCGCGACGCCGGCCCCGGCCAAGGCCTCGCCGTCGGTTGAGCGCCGCGGCCCGAACCGGGCAACCAACGTCATTCGCCCGGCCTTCAAGCCGGCCACCGCAACCTCGACGCCGACGCCGACGGCAGCTGCCGCCGCACCGGCCGCACCAGCAGCGCTGCCCTCGCCCGCTCCGGCCCAGCCGGCACGCGTGCTGCCGCCGGCCAGCGCCAGCACCGGCACGGACGACTGGGAGACCTTCTAAGCCCTGCCGCCAACGGAATGCGGCGCCCGCCGCCGCAGGACCGCGCCACACGGCCCGCCCGACCTCTGGTCCGGCGGGCCGTGCCGCTCTGGCGCTCCGGCAACGGCGCGAGCCTCGGGTTGCTGGAGACGATGCCGGCCGGGAGCCACGGAGGAATTCGAACGCCCGGGATCACCCTTGCCGCGCATGCTCAGCTGGCGGCACGTCGGCGGCAGGATGAGCAGTCGAAGACGGCAAACCGGGCGTTCCCGTTCCTCCGACGGAAGATCCGGGACTCAGGCGGTTGCCAGCGCCCGGGCGATGCGGTGCTTGTGCACCGTCGTGCGCGGCACGGTCACGCTGAACCAGCGGCGCACGTCTTCTTCGAGGCCGATGCCGTGCATGTAGTTGTAGAGCGCCTTCTTGAGGCCCTGGCCCAGCATGTCGTGGTCGACGCCGGTGGGGTCGATGAAGCCGACATCGTTCTTGGCGAACGACACGGGCGGCAGCGGTTCGAGCGTCACGCCGAAGGCGGCCGGGTCCTGGCCGACGGGCGAGTGCACGGTGCAGGCGAAGCGATGGAAGAAGCCGGACTGGATGCAGCCGTTCTCGAACAGCTGTCGCACGTACTCGAGCGCATCGACCGTGTCCTGCACCGTCTGCGAAGGAAAGCCGTACATCAGGTACGCATGGACGAGGATGCCCGCATCGGAGAAGGCCCGCGTCACGCGCGCGACCTGCTCGACCGACACGCCCTTCTTCATCAACGCCAGCAGGCGGTCCGAGGCCACCTCGAGGCCGCCCGAAATGGCGATGCAGCCGCTGTCGGCCAGCTGCTGGCAGAGCGCCGGGGTGAACGACTTCTCGAAGCGGATGTTGCCCCACCAGGAAATCGACGTCTGCCGCCGTTCGAGCTCGGCCGCCAGCGCCTTGAGCGCCTTCGGCGGCGCCGCCTCGTCGACGAAGTGAAAGCCCGTCTGGCCCGTCTCCTGGACGATGGTCTCGATGCGGTCGACGAGCGTGGTGGCGGCCACCCCGTCGTAGCGCGAGATGTAGTCGAGGCTCACGTCGCAGAAGCTGCACTTCTTCCAGTAGCAGCCGTGCGCCACCGTGAGCTTGTTCCAGCGACCGTCGGACCACAGGCGGTGCATCGGGTTCAGCATGTCGAGCAGTGACAGGTACTGGTCGAGCGGCAGGCCGTCCCAGGTCGGCGTGCCGACTTCGGCGAACGCCACGTCGGGCTCGCCCATGTCGACGAAGCGCACGGCGGACTGGCCGGCCGGCCGCAGGAAGGTGCGAACCAGTCGCTGGTTCGAGCGCTTGCCGGCCAGGTGGTCCAGCAACGCGAGCAGCGGTCGCTCACCCGCGTCGAGCGTGACGTAGTCGAAATGGTCGAACACACGCGAGTCGCTGAGTTCGCGCAGCTCGGTGTTCACGAAGCCACCGCCGAGCGCCGTGACGATGGTCGGGTCGAAGGCCTTGATCGACTGGGCGATGCGGAAGGCGGCGTACACCGCGCCGGGGAACGGCACGGACACGAGCACGAGTCGGGGGCGATGACGCTGCACCGCATCCAGGGTGAGCGCATGCAGCGTCGAGTCCACCAGGTTCAACGGCGCTGCCAGCGCCTCGGCGAGCGGGTCGAAGGTGGGCTGGCTCTGCGCCAGCGATTCGGCGTAGCGGACGAATTCGAAGCGCGGGTCCACCGCGTCGCGCAGCACGTCGGCCAGGTCGTTCAGGTAGAGGGTGGCCAGGTGGCGGGCGCGGTCCTGGAGGCCGAGCGCGCCGAAGGCCCAGGCGAGCGGGTCGCCGCCGTCCTCGTCGATGTAGACGTCGAGGGAAGCGAAGCGGCTGCCCTCCGGGAGGAAGCTGCGGCTGCAGATGCGGTGCGCCAGCGTGCCGTCTCGCCCCTGCAGGAACGCCATCACCGGGCCCACCGTGGCGAGGTAGCGCTCGAAGCGGTCGGCAAAGGCGTTGACGTTGGCGCTGCGGGCTTCCTCGGCAATCGCATCGATGGCCGCCTTCACCTCGCGCAGGCCGTCGGCCGAGAACAGGCGAAGCACGAGGGCCAGGGCGAGGTCTTCCTGCACGGCGTCGAAGCCCCGCGCACGGAGGAATCCGGTCAGGTAGGCCGTGGACGGGTACGGGGTGTTGAGCTGCGTCATCGGCGGGATGACGGAGAGAATGCGCATCGCCCTGATTTTAGGCGCCCGGGGCCCGGCCCGCCGACGACGCCTGCCTGAAGGGTGAAAGACCCCACGGTCGGCCGGTTGCCGTCGCGGGGCGCACATTGGGCACCCGGCCACGCGGCCGGTCTCACGACGCACAGGACCTCTCTCCCCATGAAGATCGATTTCGTTTCCGACGTCTCCTGCCCGTGGTGCGCCATCGGGTTGAAGTCGCTCGAAACCGCCCTGGAACGCATCGGCCCCGACCTGCCGGTCGAACTGCACTTCCAGCCCTTCGAGCTCAATCCGCAGATGGGCCCGGAAGGCCAGGACATCGCCGAGCACCTGAGCCAGAAGTACGGCTTGAACCCGGAGCAGCTCGCCCGCAACAGCGAGGCGATCCGCGAGCGCGGGGCGTCCGTGGGCTTCACCTTCACCATGGGTGCGCGACGCCGCATCTACAACACCTTCGACGCCCACCGGCTCCTGCACTGGGCCGGCCTCGAAGGCCGCCAGCTGGCCCTCAAGCACGCCCTCTTCAAGGCGTACTTCACCGACGGACAGGACCCGAGCGACCATGAGCTGCTGGTGCGGGTGGCGAGCGAGGTGGGTCTCGACGCCGCGCGTGCGCGCGCCGTGCTGACCGGCGGCGAATACGCCGACGAGGTGCGCGAGGAAGAGCGCTTCTACCAGCAGCAAGGCATCAGCGCGGTGCCGGCCGTCATCATCGACGACCGTCACCTCATCCAAGGCGGCCAGCCCGCCGAGGTTTTCGAACAGGCGCTGCGGCAGATCGCCGCGGCAGGAGCATGACGATGAGCAAGAAGATCCTGATGGTGTTGACCTCGCACGACAAGCTCGGCGACACGGGCAAGAAGACGGGCTTCTGGCTCGAGGAATTCGCCGCCCCGTACTACGTGTTCGTGGACGCCGGCATGGCCGTGACCTTGGCCTCCCCCCGCGGCGGCCAGCCGCCGCTCGACCCCAAGAGCGACGAGCCCGATGCCCAGACGGCTGCCACCGAGCGTTTCCGCGAGGACAAGACCGCGCAGCAGGCGCTTGCGCGCACCACGCCGCTCGACCAGGTCAAGGCCGGCGACTTCGACGCGGTGTTCTACCCGGGCGGCCATGGTCCGCTGTGGGACCTGGCCGAGGACCGCCGCTCCATCGACCTCATCGAAACGTTTGCCCGCCAGGACTGGCCGGTGGCGCTCGTCTGCCATGCGCCCGGCGTGCTGCGCCACGTCAAGGGCGCCGACGGACAGCCCCTGGTGAAAGGCCGACGGGTGACCGGCTTCACCAACACCGAAGAGGCCGCGGTGCAGCTGACCGACGTGGTGCCCTTCCTCGTGGAGGACATGCTGCAGGGGCACGGTGCCACCTTCAGCCGCGGCGCGGACTGGTCCTCCTACACCGTGACCGACGGCCGACTGGTCACCGGGCAGAACCCGGCGTCGTCGGAAGCGGCCGCTCATGCGCTGATCGGCCTGCTCGGCAGCTGAGCCGGCGCGGCACGCCCCCCTGCCCGCGGGGACTGGCACGGCGTGCCGGGTCGAGCCCCATGCATCTCTGGCATGCTTGGGGCTTCGCCCATTGCGCTCCAGGAATCCGACGCTTGGTCCCCACCGTGCCTTTCCCGCCATGCCGGAGCTGAACCTTCCGGCCTCGAACCGCCCTTCGGCGAATGCTCCTGCAACGGCCGCGCCGCTGACGGCCGAGCCACGGCTCGTGGTCTGCGATGCCTGCGACGCGGTGCACGCCCGCCAGCACCTGCGCCGCGGCATCGTGGCGCGCTGCCGGCGCTGCGGCACGCTGCTCGGCCGAGGCCACGTGGTCACCCCGACCGGCCAGCTGGCCTTCGCGCTCGCCGCCTGCGTGTTCCTGCTCATCGGCAACCTGTCGCCCCTGGTGGCGCTCGACCTGCAAGGCATCCGTCGCAGCGTCACCCTGCCGCAAGCCATCATGCTGACCTGGCAGATCGGTGAGCACCTGGTGGCAGTGCTCGCTGCAGCAACCGCCATCGTCTTCCCTGCAATGCTCGTCGTGCTGCGCCTGTACGTGCTCGGCTTCATGGCCATGGGCCTCGTGCCGGCCCGCTTCCGCCTGGCGATGCGCCTGCTGCGTCTGGCCACCTACTGGAGCATGGTCGAGGTGTTCATGCTGAGCGCACTCGTGGCCTTCGTGCGCAGCGCCGGGGTGGCCGAGGCCATTCCAGGCGTGGGCCTCTTCGCCTATGCGGCACTCACCCTGCTGCTGACGTCCATCACCGCCGCCGGCCTGCACACCCTCTGGGCCCGGGGCAGCGAGCTGGGGGCCGGATGAGCTCGCCAGCCGACACGCCCCTGCAGACCGGCCGCAGCCTCGGTCTGTACAGCTGCCCCACCTGCGGACGGGTGTCCCGGCGCACCGGGCCGGAGGTGACCAGCTTGCAGCTCAACTGCCCCCGGTGCGACACACCGCTGCACCACCGCAAGCCCCACAGCCTCGAACATGCCTGGGCGCTGACCATTGCAGCGCTCCTGCTCTACCTGCCCGCCAACCTGCTGCCGGTGATGACCACGGTGTCCATCACCACCGGGAGCGTGAGCCACACCATCCTCGGTGGCATCCACGAGCTGTGGACGCACGGTGACTGGGGCCTGGCCGTGATCGTGTTCGTGGCCAGCATCGGCGTGCCGATCGTCAAGCTGCTGGCCATCCTCGTGCTGCTGGTGACGGCGGGCCGAGCGTCGCAGTGGCGTTCTCGCGAACGCACCATGCTGCATCGCTGGATCGACGCGGTCGGCCACTGGTCCATGCTCGATGTCTTCGTGGTCGTGCTGCTCGTCGGCATGATCAACTTCGCCCCGCTCGCCGGTGTTCGCCCCGAGCCCGGCCTGCTGGCCTTCGGTGCGGTGGTGGTCCTCACCATCCTCGCCGTCGAATCCTTCGACCCCCGATTGCTGTGGCCCGAGCCCGGGCCCGGCCCCGTGACCCCGACCGACGCGCCACCCGCGTCCGCACCCCATGAGTGAGCCCGACCTGCCCGACGTCCCGCCCCCCATCGAGGCGCCGCCCCCGGTGAACCGCCGCTGGCGCGGCCCGTCGCTCGTGTGGCTCGTCCCCATCGTGGCGCTGGCGGTGGGCGTGACGCTCATCGTGCGCAGCCTGCTCGCGACCGGGCCCAGCGTCACCATCGAGTTCGAGACGGCCGAGGGCCTGCGGCCCGGCCAGACCGAGGTTCGCTACAAGGAGGTGGTGGTGGGGCGCGTCGAGGAAGTCGCGCTGAGCGAGGACCGCCAGCGGGTGCATGCCGCGGTGCGCCTGTCGCGTTCGGCTGCGGCGCTGGCCGTGGAGGACACCCGCTTCTGGATCGTCAAGCCGCGCATCGACATCGGTGGGGTGAGCGGTCTCGAGACGCTGGTGTCCGGCGCCTACATCGGCGTGGATGCGGGGGTTTCCGAGGAGGAGGAGAACTTCTTCAAGGGACTGCCCACGGCCCCCTACGTGCTGCGCGGCGAGCCCGGCCGGGGCTTCGCCCTGCGCACCGACGACCTCGGCTCGCTCGATGTCGGCTCGCCCATCTACTACCGCCGCACGCGCGTCGGCCGCGTCGTCGGCTACAAGCTCGACCCGGTGGCCGATGAGATCGGCGTGCAGATCTTCGTCGAGTCACCGTACGACCAGCTGGTGAATCCCCAGACCCGCTTCTGGAACGCCAGTGGCGTGGACCTCGCCCTCACCGCCAACGGCCTGACCGTCAACACCCAGACGCTCGCCTCGGTGCTGTCCGGCGGGCTGGCCTTCGGACGCCCTGCCGGCACGGCGCAGCTGCCCCCCGCGCCCGATGGCCACCGCTTCGCCCTGTTCCCGGACCGCAAGGCCGCGATGGCTCCGCCCGACGGCGAACCACTGAGGGTGCGCATGGTCTTCGATCAGTCCGTGCGCGGCCTGTCGGTGGGTGCGCCGCTCGACTTCCTCGGCATCGAGATCGGCACCGTGCGCTCCATCTCCATCGACTACGACCGCCAGTCGCGCGAGTTCCCCATCGAGGTGACAGCCGACATCTATCCGCTGCGCCTGGGCGCGGCCCGCGAGTCGCTGGGCGAGCCCGGCACGGATCCGGCGCGACGCGACGTGCTGCTGCTCAAGCGCCTGGTGGATCACGGCGTTCGCGCCCAGGCCCGCACCGGCAACCTCATCACCGGGCAGATGTACATCGGCCTCGACTTCATCCCCAAGGCCACCCGCGTCACCTTCGACACCCGCAGCGAAGTGCCGTCCATCCCGACGGTGCGTGGCACCTTGAGCGACATCCAGCCGCAGCTCGCCGAGATCGTCGACAAGATCAACAAGGTGCCGTTCGACGAGATCGGCAACAACCTCAACAGCACATTGAAAGAGGCCAGTCGCGCCATCGCCAACCTGAGCCCCGAGGCCCAGCGCGCGCTGGTCGACGTGCGCAAGACGCTCGACGAGGTGAGCAAGACCATGGGCGCGGCCCAGCAGACCCTCGGCCAGTTCGATCGCAACATCCTCGCGCCCGACGCCCCGCTGCAGCGCAACGCCGAGCAGACCCTGCTCGACCTGCAGCGCGCCGCGCAGTCCCTGCGCACCCTGACCGACTACCTCGAGCGTCATCCGGAGTCGCTGCTGCGCGGCAAGCCGGAGGACGCGAAGATCGCTCCCTCACGCTGAACGGAAAGCCATCCCATGGTCCGTCGACTGCTCCCCACCGCCCTGGCCCGCGCCCTCGCAACGGGCGCCGCCTGCCTGATGGCCGCTTGTTCCAGCACCCAACCCGCGCGGTTCCACAGCCTGGCCGCCCTCCCGGCCGCGGCGCCTGCCGCCTCGTCGCCCGCGGCCGCCACGCCCTGGGTCGTCGACCTCGGGCCCGTGACGGTGCCGGCCGGGGTGGATCAACCCCAGTGGGTGGTGCGCCTGCCCGACGGCAGCCTGCGCGTGCTCGAGCAGGAGCGCTGGGTGGCGCCGCTGCGCGATGAACTGCGCGGTGCGCTGCTCGAGGCGCTCAGGCAACGCACCGGTGCCATCGACGCCCGAACCGTGCCGGCACCCGCCACGAGCCCGGTGCGCGTGCGGCTGGACGTGCAGCGATTCGAAACGCTCGCGGGTCAGGGCGCCTGGCTCGAGGCCGGCTGGTCGATGGCGCCCGCCGGATTTGCCTGCCGAGTGACATTGCGCGAGAGCGCCGGCACGGGCGACGCGCTCGCCCTCGCCGACGCCCACCGCCGGGCCGTGATGGCCCTGGCCGAGCGGATCGGCCAGTCCGCGCGGGACGGGCGCTGCCCGGCTTGACGACCCGCCGGTGGGCGGCGGGCGAGAGGCCGCCATGCCGGCCCTTGTGCGGAAAGGGGGCTCGCATCCCCGGATGGCGCCACACCCGATCACTCGTGACGATCGGCAGCTTCCATGCGAGGTGGCGCCCGACGGAGGTTCGACCAACAGGTGAATCGTCGGTCATCAGGCGTACGCCGGACGCAATCGGCGCAGCCTTCTTCATGCAGCGCCAGGTCGACACAGGAGACGCCGCATGCCCTTGCCCACCGCTGAAGACCCGACCTCCCGCGTCGGCACGCACACATCGACGACGCCGTCCCCGTCATCGACCGAGGCCCTGCTCGAGAACATCTACGTGCTGGGCCACCACGGCTTCCTGCAGACCGTCCCCAGGCCGCCATCAACCTGGACGCGCCGCCCCGCCGCGGTGTTGCTGGTGTCGCCCGGGCCGCGCACGATGGAGGTCGAACTCCGCGACGGTCGCGTGGTCACCGGGCGCGTCATTGCCGTCGCCTCGATGGTGGCGCGCCGCCTGGTGAACCGGGCGCCTCCGCTGCTGAGCTTCAACGTGCAGCCCCTGCACCGCGCCTTCCCGCAGTTTCGCGCCCTCAACCCGCCGGGGGCGATGGCACTGCCCCCCGAGCCGTTCCGTCCCTTCAGCGAGGACTTCGCCTGCGCCTACCGCGGCGCGATGGGGGTTCGCCACGTGGAAGCTGTCTTCAATGAACTGCTCACGCTGGTGCCCGACTACCTGCCCCCGATCGGCACGCCCGATCCGCGCCTGTCGATCGTGCTCGCCCGCCTGAACGAACATCCGGAGGCCACCTCGGCCGAACTCGCGGCGCTGGTGGGGTGCTCGGCCGACTGGCTGTCACGCAGGTTCTCGGCCGACATGGGCATCAGCCTGCGCGACTACGCGGGTTGGCTCAAGCAGCGCTCGGTGTTCTCTGCCTTGTTCACGCGCCGCTCGATCACCGAACTGGCCCTCGACGCGGGCTTTGCAGGCGCCTCGCAGCTGTCGAGCGCCTACCAGCGCTGGTACGGACGCACTCCCTCAGCCAGCCGAGATCCCGGCAGGGTTCGCGTCTTCCTGCCCGAGGTCACGAGCAAGCCGCGTCACGCCGGGTGAGGCATGAGCCGCCGCCCGTGCGGAGCGGTGCCTCCTCTTCCATCGTGGCCGGCCCCGAACGCCGCGCGCCATAGCACAGATCGTCGTCGCGGGATATCTCGAAGCCGTGCGGGGATAGCTCCGATGCCGTGGCCGGTGCAGGCGACCACCATGGGAAGTGCCGCCTCCAAGCGCCCGTCGGAGTGCGCCACGTGCGCCAAAGGCGTGGCTCGACGGACGGACGGTGCGCGGCGCATCCGCAGCACTCACCACAACAAGACCGGAGACTCTCATGACACTGACCCGCTGGGTTCAAGCCCTCCTCGCGACCGTTGCCGTTGCCGCGTCGACCGCAACCGTCGCGCAGTCCAACCCCTTCGAGCGCGGCCCTGCGCCGACCTCGCTCTCGCTCGCAGCTGACCGGGGCCCCATGGCATTCAGCCAGTTCACCGTGAGCCGACCGAGCGGTTACCGCGCAGGCACGGTGTACTACCCCACCAACGCGGGCGGGACCGTCGGCGCGATCGTCGTGGTCCCCGGCTTCACTGCCTACCAGTCCGACGTCAACTGGTGGGGGCCGCGCCTGGCCTCGTGGGGCTTCGTCGTGATGACCATCGACACGTTCACGACGGCGGATCAACCCGACTCGCGCTCGCGCCAGCAACTGGCCGCGCTCGACCAGCTCGCGGCCCTGGGCAACACACCAGGCAACCCGATCTACGGCAAGGTCGACGCCTCCCGCATGGGCGTGATGGGCTGGTCGATGGGGGGCGGCGGGTCGCTGGTGTCGACCCGCACACGTCCGTCCATCAAGGCCTCGATTCCGTTCGCACCATGGAACAACGACAGCCTGTTCGGCTCGGTGTCCACGCCCACGTTGATCATCGCCTGCCAGGCGGACGTCATCGCGCCGACCTACCTGCACGCCGGGCCGTTCTACATGTCGCTCAACTCGACCAAGGCCTACATGGAGATGACGGGTGGCACCCATTACTGCGCCAACTCGATCAACACCGACAAGAACATCATCGGCGCCAAGGGCGTGGCCTGGATGAAGCGCTTCATGGACAACGACACCCGCTTCACGGCGGAGGCCTGCGGCAACCCGTACTCGCTGCGCGTGTCCGACTACAAGAGTTCGCGCTGCAACTGAGCCGTTGAACGGCCTTCCGCAGGGGTGCTGCACACGCGGCACCCTTCTTTCATTCCGCTGGCACGGCCCACCAGAGGCAGCCGGGCCGCACGTCCGTCCGTCCAGCACCCCATTCGAGGAGATCGACCCATGACGACCGTTGGAACCTGCCGGACGCTGGTCCGGGCCTTGGCCTGCACCCTGGCCACCCTGTCTGCCCTTGCCGCGAGTTCGGGCGCCCAGGCGCAGATCGCCGTCGGCAAGCCCAAGTACCTGGGCAACGTCATCGCCGGCAACGTGCCGTCCAGCTTCAACGCCTACTGGAACCAGGTCACGCCGGAGAACTCGGGCAAGTGGGATGCGGTGGAACCGAATCGCAACCAGATGAACTGGGCCTCGCTCGACATGGCCTACAACCACGCGCGGGCGAGCGGCTTCATGTTCAAGCAGCACACCTTCGTCTGGGGCAACCAGGCACCACGATGGATCGGCGCCCTTCCGGCGGATCAGCAGGCCTACGAAGTCGAGGAGTTCATGCGCCTGTACTGCCAACGCTATCCGCAGACGCAGTACATCGACGTGGTGAACGAACCCATCAGCGCGCCCGCCGGCTACCGCAACGCCTTGGGTGGCGCGGGTGCCACCGGCTGGGACTGGGTGGTGTGGTCCTTCCAGAAGGCGCGCCAGCACTGCCCCAACGCCAAGCTGCTGATCAACGAGTACGGGATCATTGACAACCCGACGCGCCTCACCACGTACAAGCAGATCATCAACGTGCTCAAGGCGCGCGGGCTGGTGGACGGCATCGGCATCCAGTCGCACTTCTTCAGCATGGACAACGTCAGCACGACAACCATGCGCAATCACCTCGATTCCCTTGCCCAGACGGGCCTGCCGGTCCATGTGTCGGAGCTCGACATGACCGGCAGCGATTCGGTGCAGCTGCAGCGCTACCAGCAGAAGTTTCCCATTCTCTGGACGCATCCGAACGTGGCGGGCGTGACGCTCTGGGGGTACATCGAGGGCACGACCTGGGAGGCGGGGACCCACCTCGTGCGGCGTGACGGCAGCGAGCGTCCCGCCATGGGCTGGCTCAAGAACTACGTGCGCACCACCACCATCGGCGGCGGTGGAACCGGCCCCGGCAAGACGATCGCCGTTCGTGCGCGAGGCACGAGCGGCCAGGAAAGCGTCACCCTGCGCATCGGTGGCACCGCCGTGCGAACCTGGACGCTCGGCACGACGATGTCCACCTACACCGTCTCGACGACGTCCTCGGGTGGCTCTGTCATCGAGTTCACCAACGACGCGAGCGGTCGGGACGTGCAGATCGACTACCTGAGCGTCAACGGCTCCGTCCGTCAAGCGGAGGCGCAGACCTACAACACCGGCGTCTGGCAGAACGGGGCCTGCGGCGGCGGCAGTGGGCGAAGCGAATGGCTTCATTGCAATGGCGCCATCGGTTTCGGTGACCTCTGATTCCACCCCTTCCTGGAGACACTGCTCATGAACACGATTCGTCGCCTGCGGCGGGTGGCCTCGGTCCTCGCCGCTTCATTCCTGGCGATGCTGGCACTCGCCGGCAACGCTGGCGCCGCCATCACGGTCGACCCGAACGCCTGGTACGTTCTCGTGAACGGGAACAGCGGCAAGGCCCTCGACCTGTACAACTGGCTGACCAACGATGGTGCAGAGTTCCGTCAATGGAGCCGCACCGACGCCACCAACCAGCAGTTCCAGCTGATCGCCTCCGGCAACGGCCACTACCGATTGAAAAACCGGCACTCCGGCAAGGTGGTGGATGTGTGGAATTCCTCCACCGCCAACAGCGCACCGGTCAACCAGTTCACCGACCGGAACTCCCCCAACCAGCAGTGGCGATTGGTCGGCAACGACAACAACGCCGTTCGCCTCGTCAACGCCAACTCCGGCAAGGTGCTGGAGGTGATGGGCGCCTCGCTGGCCGATGGGGGCGACGTCACGCAGTACACCGACTTCTCGGGCCGCAACCAGACCTGGGCCCTGGTCGCGGTCGGTGAAACGACCCCGCCCCCCGGCGACGGAGCGCAGTTGCCGTCGAGCTTCCGGTGGTCATCGAGCGCGCCGCTGATGCTGGCCAAACCGTCCGCCCAGCACCCCGAGGTGGCCCTCAAGGACCCGACGGTGGTCTTTCACAACGGTCGCTGGCACGTGTTCTCGACGCAGGCCAAGGGCAACGGATGGGGACTCGAGTACCGCTCGTTCACCGACTGGGGCAACGCCGGCTCCGCCAACCCGTACTTCCTCGACAGCACGCGAATCGGCGCAGGCTATCGTGCCGCGCCCTTTGTGTTCTATCACTCACCCTCGCGTCTCTGGTACCTCGTGTTCCAGAACGGCAACGCGGCCTACTCGACCAATCCGGACATCGGCAACCCCGGCGGGTGGAGTGCCGTGCGCACCTTCTACAGCAGCGTGCCGTCCAACATCCAGGCGGACATTCGCGCCGGTGCCAACTGGCTCGACTTCGCCGTTGCCTGCGACGCGGTGAACTGCCATCTCTTCTCGGCCGGCGACAACGGGAAGATCTATCGCTCCCAGACCACGCTCGCCAACTTTCCGAACGGCTTCGGCAGCACGGTGGTGACGCTGCAGGACGGCAACCGCAATCTGCTGTTCGAGGCGCCACAGGTCTACAAGGTGCGTGAGACCGGCCAGTACCTGATGATCGTCGAGGCCATCGGCGGCAGCGGGCGCTACTTCCGCTCGTTCAGCGCCAGCAGCCTCGGCGGGCCGTGGTCGGCGCTGTCTGCGTCCACGGAAAGCAACCCGTTTGCCGGGGATGCGAACGTGAGCTTCCCCACCGGCAAGTGGAGCCAGGGCATCAGCCACGGTGAGATCCTGCGGACCGGCTACGACCAGAACCTCGAGATCAGCGTCTGCAACATGCGCTTCCTCTATCAAGGCCTGGCGCCCGGGGCCGGCGGCAGCTACGACCGGCTTCCCTACCGCCTGGGGTTGCTGACCCAGACGAACTCGCCGTGCTGATGAATTGCGGGCGGCGGCTGCGCCTGCCCGCATCCGAGGCGACCAGATGCCGAGGCTTCTCAGGCGACTCCGAGGATCACGCTGGATGCCGAGAATCCGAACCGGGCGGCGGCGCCTTCCGCCAGTCGCAGGCGCGCCACCTCCGCCGGGTCGAGGGTCGCCACCATGCTCTGCCCGCCCCGGAGCCGGCCTTGCAGCTCGGCGCTGCCGGCCTCCACCAGCAGACGTTCGATCGCCACCGGCCATTGGTTGTCCACGGGGTCGGTCGGTGCGGCGGAGCGTTCCACGGTTGACTGAACCACTACGGCCGAGGCCTTGACGAGGGCGACCGCATGTGAGCCCTCGGCGAGCGCCAGATCGTCCACCGAGGCATTGGTGATGCGGGCAACGATTTCGTCCACACCGCCCGGCAGGGCGAGGACCACGTCGGCGTTAGCCGCTCCGCGCGTGATGCGACTCACCACGCCGGCCAGCTGGTTGCGGGCACTGGTCTTGAGCGCGAGCGTGGAGAGGAGACGCAGCGCGCCCTCCGGATCGACCAGGGTGTGAGACAGGCGGGCCAGCATCGCGGTGTGCTCGGTCTGGAGATGGCGGAAGGCATCGATGAGGGCAAGTCCGGCCGGCGTGAGCTGCGTGCCGCCGCCGCCCGCGCCCCCGGCCGAACGCGCCACCAGCGGCTCGCCGGAGACATTGTTCATGTCCTGCACGCGGTCCCAGGCGGTCTTGTAGCTGATGCCCACCTCACGCGCGGCCTGCACCATGGAGCCGGTGTGGCGGATGGCCTCCAGCAGCGCGATGCGGTCGGCGCTGCCGAGCACATGGCCACCGCGGCGCAACGAGAGCGTGCCTTCGAGCCCGATGGCGGGTGCGCTGCGGCGACGGCCTGTCATGCGGCCCGGCCCGCGCACAGGGGTGATGGCACCGTTGTATAGTCGTCTACATAACGAAGACCCGCCACCGTCGTCCTCCATGTCACTTCGTCGCGCCACCATTGTCGCCTGCCTCGCCGCCAGTCTGGGGACATGCGTGGCGGCCGGCGCGCGTGCAGGCGAGCTCACCGTCTCTGCGGCCGCGAGCCTGCAGAACGCATTCCGGGAGATCGGCCGGGGGTTCGAGCAGGCACATCCCGGCACGACGTTGCGCTTCAACTTCGCCGGCTCGGGTCCCCTGCTCGCGCAGCTGCGTCAGGGCGCACCGGTGGACGTGTTCGCCAGTGCCGACCGTGACACCATGGATCGGGCCGAGGCGGCAGGCCTTGTCGCCAGCGGCACCCGCCGCGACTTCGCCAGCAACGCGCTCGTGCTCGTGGCACCGCTGCAGGCACCTGCCGGCCGCGCGGCGCCGCTCTCGCATCTGGCCGACCTGCGCGGCCCGCGCGTTCGCCGCATTGCCGTGGGCCAGCCGAAGGTGGTGCCCGCGGGTGCCTACACCCGCCGGGCGCTGGAAGCCCAGGGGTTGTGGACAGACCTGGAGCCTCGCTTCGTCTATGGCGACAACGTGCGGCAGGTGCTCAGCTATGTGAGCCGGGGCGAGGTGGATGCCGGCTTCGTGTACCGCAGCGACGCCCTCGTCGACGTCGCCCACGTGCGCATCGTGCTCACCGTGCCGACCGATCCGCCAGTGCGTTATCCGGTTGCGCGCACGGCCCGTGCGGCGGACGCGGCCACCGCCGACGCCTTCATCCGCCACCTGGCCAGCCCGGCCGCGGCGGCGGTGTTGCAGGCCCACGGCTTCGGCGCGCCATGATGGCAGCCTGGGCCGCAGCCGACTTCACCGCGCTGTGGCTCACGCTGCGCGTGGCGGGCTGGGCCACGCTGCTCGCCCTGGTGACCGGCGTGGCGTTCGGGTTCCTCACCGCACGGACCCGCTTTCCAGGCCGCGAGCTGCTCGATGCGCTTCTCACCCTGCCGCTCGTGCTGCCGCCGACCGTGCTCGGCTACTACCTCATCGTCACCTTGGGGCGCAATGCGCCCCTCGGCCGCTTCCTCGACGAACGGCTCGGCGTGCAGCTGATCTTCACCTGGCAGGGAGCGGTGATCGCCGCGGCGCTGGTGGCGTTCCCGATGGTGTTCAAGGCCGCACGCGCCGCCTTCGAGGCGGTGGACCGGCCACTGGAGCAGGCCGCTCGCGTGCTTGGCGCCAGCGAGTGGAAGGTGTTCCTGCGCGTCACCTTGCCGCTGGCCTCCCGCGGCATCGTCGCGGGCACCGCCATGGCCTTCGCACGCGCGATGGGCGAATTCGGCGCCACCTTGATGATCGCCGGCAACATCCCGGGCCAGACGCAAACCCTCTCGATGGCCATCCACGACGCGGTGCAGGCCGGCGACGACGCCAGCGCCAACGTGCTGGTCGTGCTGATCTCCGTGGTGTGCGTGCTGATCCTGCTGGCTGCGGGCCGCCTGCTGAGGCCGCGCGCATGAGCAGGCCCCTGCTGAACGTCGACGTGCAGCTGGCAGCCGAGAGCCGCGGCAGGCGTTTCGCCGTGGCGGTGCGCTTCGCCTCTGACCGTCCGCGGGTCGTCCTGTTCGGCCCCTCCGGCGTCGGCAAGAGCCTCACCTTGCAGGCGATCGCCGGCCTGGTTCGGCCGCGGGCTGGCCGCATCACGGTGGGCGACCGCGTGCTGTTCGACAGCACGGCCCGCATCGACATTCCGGCCCGCGAACGCCGCCTCGGCTACGTGTTCCAGGACTACGCGCTGTTTCCGCACCTCGACGTGGCGCAGAACATCGCCTTCGGCGAACTGGGCACCTTCCAGCGCAAGCCGTCTCCGCAAGTGCGCGAAGCGGTGAGCCGGCTCGCCGAGTCGCTGGGCATCGCTCATCTCCTGGGCAGCCGCCCGACCACCTTGTCCGGTGGCCAGCGCCAGCGTGTCGCCCTGGCCCGTGCCCTGTTGCGGCCGCCCGAGCTGCTGCTGCTGGACGAGCCTTTCGCCGCACTGGACATCGCCCTGCGCAGCCGCGTGCGGGATGAACTCGATGCACTTCGCGAGCGATTTGCCGTGCCCCTCGTGCTCATCAGCCACGACATCGAGGACGTGCGTCGTTTCGCCGACACGCTCGTGCTCCTGGGCCGCGACGGCGTTGCACAGGTCGTGCACCGCGACGAGGGCGACGTGGAGGCGTGCGCGGAACGCTTCGCGCGGGACACCATCGCCTGAGCGGGTCGCGGCCTGACGAGCCCCGACCGCGGGCCGCCCATGCGGAGGGCGGAACCTCGGAGCCGCCCGCGCCGTCGTTGCCTCAGCTCCTTCGCGCAATGCGCAGGATGGCGTCCTGGATCTCGGCCTCGGCCTCGGCGGGCTCGATCTCGCCCGCCGCAGCGGCAAACGAGACGGCCTCGGCCGTGCCGAGCATGGCCCGCATCGCCGCGAGACCCAGCGGCTGCTTGGCGAAGGGTTGCAGCGCTGCGCGGCATTTTTCGAGGAAGGCCGCCTCGTGCTGTTTCTTCAGGGCATCGAGCTCCGGAGAACCGGCCAGTGCCGCGCTCACCCCCGGCAGCTCACGGCCCATCGTCATGACGCACTGCACGTAGGCCCCGGCAATCACTTTCGCCACGGCGGCGAGGGACTTGCCCGTCGCACGCAGGGCCTCATCCATGAGCGCGTGCTGTCGGTGGTCGTACTCGGCATACAGCGCGCCGAGCAGGCCGGTGCGGCTGCCGAAATGGTCGTAGACGACGGGCTTGGTCACCCCGGCCTTTTCCGCAAGCACGCCGAGGGTAAGGGCATCGGTGCCGTGGCTGCGCACGATCGACCAGGCGACTTCCAGCAACTGCCGTTGGCGATCGGCCTTGGTCAGCCGCTTCTTCGCACCGGGCGGCACAGGGGGATCGGGGGGATGGCTTGACATTCAACCTACCAACAGTAACCTACACATCGAAACTTACTGTTGGTAGTTTACACCCCGTCGAAAGGACTTCCATGCACGCCCTCATCGTGGTCAGCCACCCTGACCCCCAATCCCTCACGCACGCCGTCGCGCAGGCCTACGCCCAGGGCGTCCGGCAGTCCGGCGACCACACCACCGAGATCGCCGACCTTGCGGCAGAGCGCTTCCAGCCGACCTTTCATCAGGGCGACCGCGCCGCCTACCTGCTCCAGGCCGCCCTGCCCGACGACGTCCCTCGCGAGCAGGCGCGCATCGACCGGGCCGACGCCCTCGTGCTGGTCTACCCGGTCTACTGGTGGTCCTTCCCCGGGCAGCTCAAGGGCTGGATCGACCGCGTGTTCTCCAACGGATGGGCCTACGACGAAACATCCGACGGCCGGCTCCTGAAGCGCCTCGGCCGCCTGTCCGTGCACCTGATCGGCATCGGCGGCGCCGACGGTGGCACCTATGCACGCCATGGCTACGACCGCGCGATGCGCACCCAGATCGACCATGGCATCTTCGGCTTCTGCGGCGCAAAGGTCGTCACCTCCGAGTTCCTCACGGACGTCAACGGCACGGCCGCGGCCTCCCATGTCGAGACCGCACGCAGACTGGGTGCCGCAACCTTTGCCAGCGCGCACGTCGCCGCGGCCGCGTGACGCCGGCCGGGGCCTGGGGCGCGACGCAAGCCGCTGCACAGCGGTCGGCCTATCGGTCGATCGCTGCGAGACTTCACGACGCCGCGCGCTGAAACGGACTGACGCCAAGCACGGCCGCCACCGGTCCGGGTGGATGGCCCGCGTCATGCCGATGGCGTCGCTAGAGCTGGTGGAGCGCCCGGTTCACATCGCTCTCCAGACTCGCTCGGCCCGGAATGTCGCAGACACCCGCTGCGAGAAGGGCCTGGCAAATGGCAGCGATCGCGTCCTGTCGGGACAGCCCGCCCGACATCAACCGAAGCATCGCCTTGCGGGTGGGGCCGTGACCCGAGGCCACCCGGGTCTCAACGGACACATGGAGCAGGATCTGGAGTTGACTCGTGCCCGACGAATCCGTTCGAGCATAGAAATTGCGCATCAGCCGAATCTGCTCCCGAGGCGGCATGGAAAGCCACGTCTGAGGGTCGGGCGCCGTCGATGAATCGTAGAACGTGCTCACGTGCGTCTGTGCTCCTCATGCGCCGTTTCACAGGGCGTGGTCTGTTCCGTTGCGCTTCCCATCGGGTCGTCCACTGCGGCGCCGTGCCCCGGCTTCGGGACCGGCGTCGCCCCAAGACGCGGGAACTCAGTTCAGAAGTGAATGGCTTGCGAACGCTGCGGTCTTGAATGAAGGTTCGAAGTTCATGGTCGGCGCAGAGACTAGCCGAGAATTTCATGGTTTGGCAACGCCGCGTGGCGACGCATGCCGGTTTCCACAATCCGCTGTCGAAGCCAGGAGACGTGCATGACCGCGTCGCTGGTGTTGGAGAATCCCGCCTTTGAACTCCGGTCCGGCGTGCCGCCGACCCGCTGCCATGTCGACGCCTCACGACACCCCTTCTCCCGCTGCCACGCTGAGCCCGCTGCTCATCCTTTGCCTGGCGGCCACCTGGCTGGTGTGGGGCTCGACCTACCTCGCGATCAAGTTCGCCTTGATCAGCTTCCCTCCCTTCTTCCAGATGGGCACGCGGTTCCTGCTGGCGGGCGTGCTGCTGTTGGCGTGGATGCGGCTGCGCGGCCGGGCGATGCCGACGGGTCGCCAGTGGCTGCATGCGACGGTGGTGGGCGGGCTGATGCTGGGCGGCGGGATGGGCGGCACGGCCTACGCTGAACAGACGGTCGGTTCGGGCTTGGTGGTTGCCTTCATTGCCGTGGTGCCGCTGATGATCGCGGCGGTGAACCTGCTGTGGCGGGTGTACCCGACGCGGCTGGAGGCCGCGGGCATTGCCGTCGGCCTGTGCGGCGTGCTGATGCTCACCCAGGGCGCGGGTTTCCAGGCGTCCCCAGCGGGGTTGGCCGCCATCGCCATCGCCTGCGCCACCTGGTCGGTGGGCAGCGTGCTGAGCCAGCGCAGCCTGCCGCTGGCCCACGGCGCCACCGGCTTTGCGAGCGAGATGATCTGCGGCGGCGTGCTCCTGCTGGCGCTCTCGGCAATCGCCGGCGAAGCACCGGCCTGGCCGCCAGCCCCGGAGGCCGCGGCCGCCTGGGCCTACCTGGTGGTGTTCGGCTCGCTCATCGCGTTCAACGCCTACATGGTGCTGCTGGCCCGAGCGCCGGCCGCGCTGGCCTCGAGCTACACCTTCGTCAACCCGGTGATCGCCATGCTGCTTGGCGTGGCCATCGCGGGCGAGCAGATCAGCGGCTTTGAATGGGCCGCGGCCGGTGTCGTGCTGGCCGGCGTGGTGCTGCTGCTTTTCGGTCTGGCCCGTCGCCCGCGCGCACCCGATTCCGCGACCTCCCCCGCGGCGGTCTCCGGTCAACCGCAGGAGGAACGCCCATGACTCCGCACGAGCCACCGCGCCGCGGCCGGCCCTGGCTGGTGTTCTGGGTCGCAGCCGGTGTCACGGCCCTGGTGGCGGCGTTGCCGCGGTTTCCGCTCGGGGCGACGCTCGCACCGGGCCTGGTCACGGTCGTGCTGGGTCTTCGCGCGTCGCGGGCGGGCCGGAACTTGCAGGTCCGGCAGCGGCAATGGCTGGAGGCTTCCCGCTGCCCGTCATCCGTTCGCAGCCGGGTCTCCACGCACTACCCGTCCTGGACCCTGCGCGATCTGAACGACGTGGAACACGGACTCAGGCAGTTCTTCATTGCCTGCCTCGAAGCGCGTGGCCAGTACGTGGCGATGCCGTCCAAGGCGGTCGATGCGATGTGGCATGAGTTCCTGCTCCACACCGCCGCCTACGCGCAGTTCTGCGATCACGCCTTCGGCAAGATGCTGCATCACCATCCGGCCGAGGCGATGCCAGAAGGATCGGCAGGCCGCGCCGCCGAAGGCCTGCGGCGCGCCTGGCGCTCGGCCTGCGCACAGGAGGGAATCAACCCACTGACGCCCTCCCGCCTGCCCTTGTTGTTCGCGCTCGACGCGCGGCTGGAGGTGCCGGGGGGCCACCGCTACGTCGCCGAGGAGCTGGCGCGGCGACGGGCCGATGGCTCAGGCCAGTGCGTCACCGGCTGCGGGGGCGGCTCGTCCAGCGGTTCCTCGAACGGCGACGGACCGGACGGGGGCACCGGGAGCGATGGTTGCGGTGGCGGCTCCTGCGGTGGCGGCGGCGGTGACTGAGCCCGGCCGCGGCCGATTGGCTCGAAGCGATGGCCTCAGGTCTTGCTCAAGACCAGGCTGTTCGCGGCCGTGATGCCGCGCGAACGAACCGAGGATCAGGTTCGGCGCGGGTCAACCGATCGGGCCGAGGTGCGGCTGGGCCGGTGATGGCGCCTGCGCCTCGGGGTTCGCGCCGCCCTCCACATCCGCCCGCAGCCGCGGCAGGCACTGCGGGTACTCGCGCTGGATGAAGTCGATGAGCGCCTCCCGCACCTCGCAGCGCAGATCCCAGGCCTGGCCGGCACTGGCCGCGCTCACGAGGCAGCGCAGCTGCATGGCGCGCTCACCGCCTTCGGTGACCTGCAGCATGGCGAGGCGGCCGTCCCAGTGGGCCGAGGCGGCACACACGGCCTTGAGCTTGTCCCGCAGCGGGTCCAGCGGCAGGCGGTAGTCCACCCACAGGAACACCGTGCCCAGAAGCTCCGACGTGTTGCGGGTCCAGTTCTGGAACGGATGCTCGATCCACCACTGCAGCGGCACGACGAGGCGGCGCTGGTCCCAGATGCGGACCACGACATAGGCGCCGGTGATCTCCTCGATGACGCCCCACTCCCCTTCGACGATGACCACGTCGTCGATACGGATGGGCTGGGTGAGGCCGATCTGCAGGCCGGCGATGAGGTTGCCGAGCACCGGCCGCGCCGCGAAGCCGGCGACGATGCCCACCAGGCCGGCGGAAGCCAGCAGGCTGGCGCCGATCTGGCGCACCGCCGGAAATGTCATCAGGGCCAGCGCCGTGCCGACGAGGACGATCAGGCCCACCACCGTCTTGGAGATGGCGCGCGTCTGCGTCTGGATGCGCCGCGCCATGAGGTTGTCGGCCACCGTCACGGGGTGCGACGCGATCACCGCCTTGGACACGCCGTTCACACAGCGCACGGCCAACCAGGTGATCACGGCAATCAGCAGCATGCCGGTCCAGTGCTGCACGCCGGGGAGCCCCGGCAGGGTGTTCGGCGCCCCCTGCCAGACGAGGTTCAGGGCCACGAGGCGCATCACCCAGTGGGCCGGTGCCCGAGCCGATTGGGTGACAGTCACCGCCATGGCCGAGTGGCGCACGGCGCGGCGCACGATGCGCTCACCGATGCGGAACACCGCTTCGGTGAGGAGCAACGCCACCACCGCGGCACCGAGTGCGATCAGCCATTGGGACAGGGCTTCGGGAATGCCGTAGGCGATGGGACTCATCAGCGAAAGGTCGGTTCAGGCGTGGAGGACCCCGAAGCATCGCCCACGGCGTGCGGGAAATCTGTAGGACGTCGTCGCGGATCGGTCAGCACGAGGCGGTTGACGGCGCCCCACTTGTCACAGCGCCTTGTCCCGGGCCGGCGGCTGAGGCCGCGAGCGACGCAATTCCTCGCAGGGGTCCGGCCCTTCGGTGAGCTCGGCACGGCGCCGCTCGTCAGCCACGAGTCCGCTCGCGGCGCTGTCGAACAAGACCACATGCACGGTCTCGGGCGCGAGCGTGCCGTCTTGCGTAAGGTGCCACGGCACGCCGCGGTCTCGTGAGGCGTGCTGCGCGCCGGTGAGCAGCAGCACCTGGCCGGGACGGCCGGCGGACTGCAACCGTTCGGTGACGGTGGCCGCCATGGCGCGGTCGCGGGCCACCTGAACGCGCAGCATGCCGGGGGTCATGGCGTCGGGCAGCGCACCGCAATGGCCTTCCCGGATGGCGGCCAGCAGGCGTTCGGACACCGGCGGCGGCACCACACCGTCGAGCGCGGCGTCCCCCATGGTGGGCCGCAGGCGCGCCGCCGGGAGGTTGCCGCCCCAGACCGGCACGCCGGCCTGCACGGCGGCCATCACCACCGGGCCGTACTGAACCCAGGGCCAACCGCGATCCTCCCAGGCCAGTGCGCGGCGGACCTCCGCCTCGCTGGCCTGCGAGGGCAGCGAGGCGGTGCTGTTGCCCCGGTCCGCCATCTCGAGCACGACGGCGAGCAGCCGTCCCTCGGCCGCCAAGGCTTGCACGGTGCGGGCGACCTGACGCTGCTGGTCGACCTGATCGTGCTGCTCACCAAAGATCACCACGCGCGCCGAGGCGGGAGGCAGGGGCGCCGAGGCGCAGGCGCTGAGCGCCAGGGCGCACGCACCGAGCACCAGGGCAGCGAGCCGCTCAGTTCGCACAGCTGCGAAAACCCGTGAAGTTGTCATCTCGTTCCGGTCTCAGGAAGTGGCGGTATTTCGCGTGGCGCATGCGTTCGCTGGTGGCGAAGGACGCGCCACGCAGGGTCTTGTGGCTGCCGAAGCCGGCCAGGGATCGCGCGGCATCCGGGCCGGCCTGGAAGCCTTCATAGGGACGGAAGGTGCTGGCCGTCCACTCCCACACCTGGCCCCAGCGGAACCCGCGGGACGCGCCCTGGTGGGCCGCCACCTCCCATTCGAGCTCGGTGGGCAGTCGACGCCCCGCCCAGCGGCACCAGGCATCGGCCTCGTACCAGTTGACGTGCATCGCGGGCTGGCCCATCGGCACGCGCAAGGTCTGGCCGAAGCGCTGCACCAGCACCCCGTGGCGCAGCTGGTCCACGTGGCGCGGCGATCGACGTCCCTCGCGGGTGACCCAGGCCCAACCGTCGGCGGTCCACCAGTGCGCCTCGTCGTAGCCGCCGTCTTCGACGAACTCGGCGTACTGGTCCCAGGTGACGACCTGGGCGTCGATCTCGAACTCGGGAAAGGGTTCGCGCTGCACCGGCCGTTCGTTGTCGAAGGCGAAG
This sequence comes from Rhizobacter sp. LjRoot28, assembly GCF_964253025.1. Taxonomy (NCBI): domain Bacteria; kingdom Pseudomonadati; phylum Pseudomonadota; class Betaproteobacteria; order Burkholderiales; family Sphaerotilaceae; genus Rhizobacter; species Rhizobacter sp. LjRoot28. The sequence continues at coordinate 620,663 of NZ_CAXUQC020000001.1, read as the reverse complement.
CCCTCCGGACCGCTGCCGAGGCTCCAGGTGCCGGCGGGAAAGACCAGCGGGTCACGGCGGGCGGTCGCGCTCTGCGCGGGCAACCAGGGCGCCGCCAGGCCCAGCGACTGGGACAGGGTGGCGAGCATCTCGCACCGACGGTCCTCGTGGAACAGCGCCAGGCGATAGAAGTAGAGCGCATCGTCGTCATTGCCGGCGTGCTCCAGCAGTTCGAGCGTGGTCTCGAGCGTGGCCACCATGAACTGGCGCACGGCGTCGAGCTCCGGCGTCTGCAGTTGCCAGCGCAGGTCGAACGGCACCCGGCGGGGGTCGTAGCAGGCATCGGCCTCGGGGTCGATCGAGGCAAGGCGCGCGGCGGCCGGATCCGCGCGCTCGCCCTGCTGCCGCTGCAGGTTGCGGGCGATCCAGTACTCCTGGTACCAGGCAAGGTGACCGAGCGTCCACAGAGGCGGATCGCAAGCCTGGGGCTCGGCCAGCGGCCCCGTGCCCCAGCGTGAGCGGGCCAGGGCCTCCTCGTTGGCGCTGGCCCAGCGAAGGCTGCGGTTGCGGGCGTCCATCAGGGCCAGCGACAGGAGGTCGCGGCCGGCGTGCCGCATCTGGTCGGCCGGGATGGGCGGGGCTTGGATGTCGAGCAAGTCGCGTCTCCGCGCCGCATCGGGCGGCGTGCAGCTCCCATTGTGGCAGCGCCGGGCGGCACGTCGATGACGCGGCCGGCACCCACCCTCCCCGGCTCAGGGCGTGGGAACGACGCCGGAGGCTGCGTCGGCCGCCTGGGCCTGCCGCAGGGTCGCGCGGTGCACGTCGGCCCAGTGCGCCACGCTGTGCCCCGAAGCCAGCAGCGCGGCCCGCTGCACCGCCACCTCGCCGGCACGCCCGACCTGCTGCAGGTGGCGCGCCTGGTTGCGCAGCGACTCGCACGTCATGGACACGTCGCCCACCGAAGCGGCGCCCGCTTGGCCCAGGGCCACCCGCTCGTCCTCGAGCGCCCGCACCCGTTCGGTCGGCCACCCCGAGGCGGCGCCGATCTGCACCGCCACGGCCAGTTCGAGCGGACTGCTGCCGAAGCGCCACAGGCCCTCGGCGATGGCATGGCACTGCTGCTGCCGGTTGCCGTCGCGCTGGGCGGCGGCACTGCAGGCCTGGCGCAGCGAACCGTACCAGCCGGCCGGCGCCTGCAGCTCGATGGAGAAGGTCTCCGCTGCGAGCTCCATCGCCTCCAGCGGGCCGACGGAGGCCGGGAGGCGATCGAGCAGCAAGGCGGCGAAGCGGCCGGTGCCGGCGTTCACCGTGCGGGCCTGGGAGACGCGGTACAGCGCCTCGTCGGCCGCTGCGCTGTCGCCGCGGGAGCGAGCCTGGTCCATGACACTCATCCAGGGCACGGCGTTGGCAGGGTCGAGCCGTGCCCATTGCTCGGCCGACAACATGCGGCAGGCAGACGATTCATCGCGGGCGCCCACCGTGCTGCACACGCCCCAGGCCAGGCCGTAGACCTCGGGCGAGCGGGTGGTGAGGGCAAGTCGGGCCAAGGCGTCGCGCGGGCCGCGGTTGGCGGCCAGCCGCCGGGCCAGGCCGTCCCGGGACTCGATGCGCTCCGGCTCGGCCGGGCAGCCGGGGCCGGTGCAGGCCACCACCTCGTCGGTGACGATCGCGCCGCCCATGCTGTCCAGCGCGAGGCCGAGCGCCCGGCTGGTCTCGTCCGGGCTCGCCTTCAGCGCAGCCACGACGCGCTCGCGAGCCGCCGCGACGGACACCGCCATCGACTGGATGCGTGCGGGCCCCATCCAGTCGGCCTCCTTCACGACGCCGATGCCGCAGACATCGAGGTGGCCGGCGGGCGGCGACGACGCGATGGGCAGGGGGAGCTCGGCGCGGGCCACCTGCACCGTCGGGGCAGGCAGGGAGGCGGACACCGCCCAGACCTCCGGCAGACGCACGGCCTCGGCCAAGGTCGACGAGGTGGGTGCGGGCTCGGGCACGTCGGAGGCGAGCCAGGCCAGCGCGCCCACCAGGGCCAGCACCAGGACGACACCGGCCACGGCGGCCAGGCCGACGGGACTGCGCGACTCGTCGCGCGAGGTATCCGGCGCGTTCACAGGCCGCCCTCCGTGATGGCGTCCTTGACGGCGGCCACCTGGCGGCGCGAGACGCTCAACCATTCGCCTACCGGCGCGACGCGGACCGCCCAACCCTCGGCCACATCATCGGTGCCTTCGCCCGGCATGAGCCGGCGTTCGAGCGCCTGCATGGCGCGGCGGGCCACCAGCGCGTTGCGGTGCACCCGCAGGAAGCGCGGGCCGAGGCGCTGGGCCAGGTCGGTGAGGGAGTCGTCGAGCACGTGGGTGTGGGTGGCCGTGCGCAGGGTCACGTACTTCAGCTCGGCCTTCAGGTAGAGCACCTCGGAGACCGGCACGCGGATGCGCCGCCCGAGGTCGTTGACGATGAGCATGGGCTCCTCGGCGCCCCCCGGCGCCGCAGGCGGCGGCGCGGTCGGGCGGCCGCGCTGGGCCACCCGCTGCAGGGCCGCCTGGAGGCGCTCGCGCCGCACCGGCTTGGTGAGGTAGTCGACCGCGTCGAGCTCGAAGGCCTGCAGGGCGTGCTCGGCATGGGCGGTGACGAAGACGATGGCCGGTGCATCAGCCTGGCCACGCAGCTGCCGGGCGAGGGAGACGCCATCGAGCCCCGGCATGTGGATGTCGAGCAGCACGACGTCGCAGCGCTGGCCGGCGATCCACTGCTGCGCCTCGGCGGCGTTGGCCGCCTCGCCCACCACCTCGGCCGCCGGCGTGGCGCACTCAGCCACGAGCGTGCGCAGCCGCAGCCGCGCCAACGACTCGTCATCGACGACCAACACCTTCAAGCCTGCAGACTCACCCGGACTCACAACGGCACCACCACCTGGACACGAAAGAACTGATTGTCTGAACGAATCTCGAACTGGGCCGTCACATCGTGCATCAGCTTCAGGCGCTCGCGCACGTTCTGCAGGGCCATGCCGTTGCCCGGGCGGGACGGCCGGCCGGGCATGGTGTTGACGATGGTGATGACGGCGTGAGCGCGCTTGACGCGAGTGCGCACGCGGATCTGGCCGCCCTCGGCGGCCGGCTCGATGCCGTGACGAACCGCGTTTTCCACGAGCGGCTGCAGCAGCAAGGGCGGCACGCGGGCCTGCGCGGCGTCCTCGTCGAGCTCCCAGGTCACTTTCAATCTGTCACCAAATCGCACCTGTTCGATGGCCAGGTAGCGTTGCGCCAAGGCCACTTCGTCGCCCAGGGTGACGGCCTGGCCGCTGTCGTTGAGGGCCACGCGGAACAGCTCCGCCAGGTCTTCGAGCAGGCTTTCGGTGCGGGCGGGATCCAGCCGGGCCAGCGCGATGGCGGTGTTGAGGGTATTGAACAGGAAGTGCGGCCGGATGCGCGACTGCAGCTCAGCCAGGCGCGCGGTGGCGTCGGCCGGCAAACGCGCGCGGGCGCGCAACGTCAGCCAGTAGAACACCGCGGTGGCCAGGGCCACGCCGGCCGCTGCGGGCGGCGCCCAGGGCCGGGGCTCGAGCAGCCCGAGCGGCCCGATCGCCTGCAGCAGATGGCCGGCCAAGCCGCTCACCGCCCCCAGCGCCAGCGCGGCGATCCACTGCCCTGCCACCGGCAGGTAGGCGAGCGGGCGCTTGAGGAGGCAGGCGACCACCAGCCACAGCAATGTGGCCGGCAGCGCCACGCTCGTGCCGGAGGCGAGCAGCCCGAGCCACGATTCGGTGTCGGCGGCCGCGAACATCGTGCCCACCGCCACCGTGGCGTGCACGAACAGGATGGCACGCAACACCACGCCCACATGACAGACGTCGAACGCCGAGTTGGCGCCCGGATCGGGTGCCAGGGCCGACGCGCCCGGGCCGAAGCTCGTGGTGTTGAAGAGGCTGCTGTGCCGAAGGTCGCCGGGCCGCGTGCTGTCGCCCCAGGCGGAGCCGGCCTCGCGGCGGGCGGAGCGGTGGGAAACGGGCGGCGGGGGTGAGGCCATGGGGCGCGGGCGGCAGGGCCGCTGGGGTCGGGCGGAACAGTCGGAAGAATAGAATCCTGGCTTCCGCCCGGACCTTGGCGAATTGTCGCCAACTCGCGTCGCGGGGCAATCCCTTCTTCCCCGACGCGCCCCGCGCGTGCGCACCCTGCCTGCCATGTCCTCGAACCAACTCGACAAGAAATCCCAAGCCTGGTCCGCGCTCTTCTCCGAGCCGATGAGCGAGCTGGTCAAGCGCTACACCGCCAGCGTCTTCTTCGACAAGCGCCTGTGGAAGGCGGACATCGCCGGCAGCCTGGCGCACGCCGAGATGCTGCAGGCCCAAGGAATCATCGGCGAAGCCGACCTTGCCGACATCCGCCGCGGCATGGCGCTGATCACGGCCGACATCGAGTCGGACGCGTTCGAGTGGAAGCTCGACCTGGAAGACGTGCACCTGAACATCGAGGCGCGCCTCACCCAGCTGGTGGGCAACGCCGGCAAGCGCCTGCACACCGGCCGCTCGCGAAACGACCAGGTCGCCACCGACGTGCGCCTCTGGCTGCGCGACGAGATCGACACCCTGCTGCCCCTGCTGGCCGACATGCAGAAGGCCCTGGTGGACGTGGCCGAGCGCAACGTCGACACCATCCTGCCCGGCTTCACCCACATGCAGGTGGCGCAGCCCGTGAGCTTCGCCCACCACCTGCTCGCGTATGTGGAGATGTTCGCCCGCGATGCCGAGCGGCTGCAGGACGTGCGCCGCCGCGTGAACCGCCTGCCCCTGGGCGCCGCGGCTTTGGCCGGCACCAGCTACCCGCTCGACCGCGAGCGCGTCGCCCGCACCCTCGGCTTCGATGGCGTGTGCCAGAACAGCCTGGACGCCGTGAGCGACCGCGACTTCGCGATGGAGTTCGCCGCCTTCGCCTCGATCACCATGGTGCACGTGTCGCGCCTGGCCGAGGAGATCGTGCTGTGGATGAGCCAGAACTTCAGCTTCATCGACCTGGCCGACCGCTACTGCACCGGCAGCTCGATCATGCCGCAGAAGCGCAACCCGGACGTGGCCGAACTCGCCCGCGGCAAGAGCGGCCGCGTGGTCGGCCATTTGATGGGCCTCATCACCTTGATGAAGGGCCAGCCGCTGACCTACAACAAGGACAACCAGGAAGACAAGGAGCCGCTGTTCGACACCGTCGACACGGTGCGCGACACCCTGCGCATCATGGCCGAGATGGTGGGCGGCATCACCGTCAAGACCGAAGCGATGGAGCGCGCCGCCCTCAAGGGCTACGCCACCGCGACCGACCTGGCCGACTACCTCGTGAAGAAGGGCCTGCCCTTCCGCGACGCCCACGAGGTGGTGGCGCACGCGGTGAAGCAGGCCATCGCCTCCGGCGTCGACCTGTCCGAACTGCCCCTGGCCACCCTGCAGGGCTTCCACGCCTCCATCACCGACGACGTGTTCGAGGTGCTGACCCTGCGCGGCTCGCTGAACGCCCGCAACGTGCTGGGCGGCACGGCGCCGGCGCAGGTGCGGCAGCAGATCGAGCGGCATCGAACCCGGCTGGCCTGACGCGCCGCGGGCCGCATCGTTGGCCCGGCGGCACGTCCGCTGAACGCACCGTGAACGACGGGCCGCCAAGCGGTGGCCACTGAACCCATCTCGGCCTTTTGTCCTGCATCCGGCAAGGTCGGCAGCGCGTATGGTGCCAGCCATGAAGCCGCCCCGACTCCTTCGCATTGCCGTCCCGATGCTCCTGCTGGCCGGCGTGCTGGCCGCTTGTGCGCCCGTGCAGACGCTCAACGCGCTGACGCCGCGCAGCACCTTCGAGCTCACCGCCAACGTGCCCTACGGCACACACCCGCGCCAGCAGCTGGACGTCTACCGCCCGACGGCCACGGCGCCCGCCGGCGGCTGGCCGGTGGCGGTCTTCTTCTACGGTGGCACCTGGAATGGTGGTGACCGGGCCGACTACCGCTTCGTCGGCGAGGCACTCGCCTCGCGCGGCATCCTGACGCTGGTGGCGGACTACCGCGTGTATCCGGAGGTGCGCTACCCCTCCTTCGTCGAGGACAGCGCCGCCGCGGTGGCCTACGGCCTGCAGCAGGCGACGGCCCTGGGCGGCAACCCGCGGCGGGTGTTCGTCGTGGGGCACAGTGCAGGGGCCTACAACGCCGCCATGGTCGCGCTCGACCCGCGATGGCTGAAGGCCGCCGGCACCACGCCACGCGCCCTCGCCGGCTGGGTGGGCCTGGCCGGCCCCTACGACTTCTATCCCATCGAGAACCCGGACGCGAAGCCCGTGTTCTTCCATCCCGACTACCCGCCGAAGTCGCAGCCGTTCGAGTTCGTCTCGGCCGACGCCCCGCGCACCTTTCTCGGCGCCGCCAGGAAGGACAAGCTGGTCGATCCCCAGCGCAACGCGGTGGCGCTGGGCAATCGCCTGAAGGACGCAGGGGTGCCGGTGCAGGTCAAGCTCTACCGTCACGTGGGCCACGTCACGCTGGCCGCCTCGATGGCTGCGCCGCTGCGCTGGCTGGCGCCGGTGCTGGACGACGTGGCGCTGTTCATCGACACCGGGCGCCCGGTGCCGCGGCAGATGCCGGAAGCGGCAAGCGCCGCCCCGTGAGCCGGTTGAGGCCGCCTGCCCGCCAGGGTCACTGACCTCGCAGGAGGGCAGCGCCGCCGGGGAAGTCGTGGGTTTACGCCGCCAGGTAGGCCGTCACCTTCGGGTCGTTCAGCAGCTTCATGACCGCTTCGGCGATGCAGCCGTTCAGGTCCTGGTACAGGTTGCCACTGCCGTGGGTGACGGTCTTCTCGATGGTTTCGCCACCCAGGGTGGCCGTGAACCTGATCTCGCTCTTCCAGAAGAAGGCGATGTAGCGGCTCTGCAGGTACGTCACCTTGATGTCGATGTTCTTCTGCTTGCCCGAGGCCGACACCTTGCCGCTCTTCGCAATTTCCTTCTTCGTCTGCTCGACCATCAGCTGCGTGATGTCCTTGTAGTTGGACGCGAGCTGGGTGCCGCCGTAGGAATAGACGATGGCCTGGTCGGTCGAGGGCTGGGCGTTGCCGACCTTGACGTCACCATTGACGGTCAACGTCGGGATGAGGCCGTCGCGCAGCGGGTATTCCTGCGGCACATAGGGTTTGGTACCGCATGCCGTCAATGCGGCGGAAGCAAGCAGGATCGCGAAGAGTTTGCGCATCAGATTTTCCGGTAGTGGGTCGACGCCCTGCGCGCCGGAGAGACAGCATGGCCGCAGGACAGCACTTGCGCGCCCGCCTGGGCCAGGAAGTCCTGGGTCCCCTGCTCGGCGGCGTCAAGTCGGCGCGCAGCATACAGCGTCTCGCGGATCGACCCGGAAGCGGCCGCGCGGACGGCATGGCGCAGGCTCTGCGCCCTACCGGATCACTGGAACCGCGCCAGCATCTGCTCGAGCGCCATGGTGAACGGCGCCTGCATCATGGGCAGGGTCAGCAGCACGCCGATCAAGCCCACCGACAAGGTGATGGGAAAGCCGATGGCGAAGATGTTCATCTGCTGGGACACGCGCGAGATGACGCCGAGCACGAGGTTCACGAAGAGCAGCATCGTCACCATGGGCAGCGCGATCCACAGCCCCAGCTTGAAGATCTCCGCGCCCCACAGGTGCGGCTGCATCTGGCGCAGGAACTCGAACGGCTCGGGGCCGACGGGGAAGGCGACGAAGCTCTGGGTGAGCGCGGCGATCATCAGCAGGTGGCCGTTGATGATGATGAAGAGCAGCACCACGACCGTGCCGTAGAAGCGGCTGACGGCGGTGGTCTGGCCCATGGTGGCCGGGTCGAAGAAGCCGGCGAAGTTGAGGCCCATCTGCAGGCCGACCAGCTCGCCGGCGAACTCGATGGCGGCGAACACGATGCGCGCGGCGAAGCCGAGCGACAGGCCGATCAGCACCTGCTGCACGACCATGAGCACGGCCACGGGCGAGTCGAGGGCGACCACCGGCATGGCCGGCAGCGACGCCTGGGCACAGACCGTGATGAGGAAGGCCAGCACCACCTTCACGCGCACCGGCACGCTGCGCTGCGACAGCACGGGAGCCGAGGTGAACATGGCCAGCACGCGCAGGAACGGCCACAGGAGCGGCGTGAGCCACTCCATCACCTGGGCTTCGGTGAAGGTGAGCATCGACCAGCGCCCGGGGGTCAGCCGACGGCGGTCGGGATGGCCTGCAGCATGCGCTGCAGGTACTCCACCAACGTCGTCAGCATCCAGGGGCCGGCGAAGCCGAGCACCGCCACGGCGGCGATCATCTTCGGCACGAACGACAGGGTGGCCTCGTGGATCTGCGTTGCAGCCTGGAAGATGCTCACCAGCAGGCCGACGCCGAGCACGACGAGCAGCACGGGTGCGGCCACCATGAGCAGGAGGTACAGGCCCTGCTGGCCGAAGGTGAAGACTTGTTGGGCGTCCATGGCGGGCGTTCCGGTCAGGTGGCGAAGCTGGCGGCGAGCGAACCCAGCAGCAGGTTCCAGCCGTCGGCCAGCACGAAGAGCATCAGCTTGAAGGGCAGCGCCACGAGCACCGGGCTCAGCATCATCATGCCCAGGCTCATGAGCACGCTCGCCACGATCATGTCGATGACGAGGAACGGGATGAAGATCAGGAAGCCGATCTGGAACGCGCTCTTGAGCTCGCTGGTGACGAAGGCCGGCACCAGCACCTTGAAGGGCACGTTCTCGGCCTTCACCGCCGGGTCGACCTTGGCCAGACGAGCGAACAGCATCAGGTCGGCCTGGCGGGTCTGCTTCAACATGAAGGCGCGCATCGGCACCTCGCCGCGCTTGAGCGCTTCATCGAACTGGATGCGGTTCTCGGCGTAGGGCTGGTAGGCCTCGGTGTAGACCTTGTCGATGGTCGGGCTCATCACGAAGAACGTGAGGAAGAGGCTCAGGCCGATGATCACCTGGTTGGGCGGCGCCGACTGCGTGCCCATGGCCTGGCGCAGCAGGCCGAGCACGATGACGATGCGGGTGAAACCCGTCATCAGCAGCAGCACGGCCGGCAGGAAGCTCAGCGCCGTGAAGAACAGCAGCGTCTGGATGGGCACCGAGTAGCTGGTGCCGCCGGCGCCCTGCCCGATCACGAGCGGCAGGCCGGGCCCGGGCGCGGTGGCCTGGGCTAAAGCGGCCACGGGAACGGCCGATAACACCGTCAAGGCCAGGAGCGCGGCGCGATGGCGGCGCAGGGCCGAGAAAAAGGCCGCCGGAGCGGCCGGGCGCGAAGCCACGGTCAGCGTGGCGGGTGACGAAACAGCAGTCACTTCGGGGTTCCTTGTTCGCCGCGCAGGCGCGACAGCATCTGTGCGAACGGGGGGATGGCCGGGCCGGTCGGAGGCAGCGCCTCGGCGCCCGGTTCCATCGTGTAGAGCGTGGTGATCTGTTGCGGGGTGACGCCCAGCACCAGCCATTTGCGCTGGTCGCCCTGCCCCACTTCCACCGTGACGAGGCGCTGGTTCTGCGACAAGGGCAGCGCTGCGACGGCGCGCATCGTGCCGTTGGCCGCGCCGCCGCCGATCGGCGTGCGCTTGAGAAGCCACAGGGCGATCGGGATCATCGCGATGACCGCGATGAAGCCAAGCAGTGAAGAGAATCCGGATGACGGCATGGCGCGTCCTCAGGCCGAGCGGCTCAGGCGGCGCATGCGCTCGCTGGGCGTGACGATGTCGGTGAGGCGGATGCCGAACTTGTCGTTCACCACCACCACCTCGCCCTGGGCGATGAGGTAGCCGTTGACCAGCACGTCCATCGGCTCGCCGGCCAGCGCGTCGAGTTCCACGACCGAGCCCTGCGCCAGCTGCAGGATGTGCTTGATCGGGATCCGCGTCCGGCCCAACTCCACGGTGAGCTGCACCGGGATGTCGAGGATCATGTTGATGTCGTTCGTCGCGCCCGCACCGGCGCCGGCGGCGAAATCGGTGAAGGCGGCGGGCGTGGCCTGGGCCGCGGCGCTCTGCACCTCGGAGGCGACCTCCGGCTTGGCTTCGGCGAGGGCCGCAGCCCATTCGGCGGCCATGTCGTCTTCAGGCGAATTGGTGCTGTCAGTCATTCTGTTCTCCGAGCCAGCCCATACCCGAGCTGGACAACATGCGATCGACCTTCAAGGCGTACTTGCCGTTGGAGGTTCCATAGTGGCAATCGAAAATCGGCACGCCCACCACCTTGGCCTGGATGCCGGCGCTCAGGTCGAGCTCGATGAAATCCCCGGGCTTGAACGCAAGGAGCTGCTCGACCGTGGCCGGCGCGTGGGCCAGCTCGGCCACCACCTCGACGGTGGCCGCCTGGATCTGCTGCTTCATCAGGTTCACCCAACGGCGGTCCGGCTCGTTGCTGTCGCCCTGGATCGTCGAATACAGCACGTCCCGGATCGGCTCCAGCGTCGAGTAGGGAATGCAGAAGTGGATGGTGCCGGTGGTGTCGCCGATCTCGAGCGTGAAGCTCGTGGCGACGACGATCTCGCTCGGCGTCGCGATGTTCGCGAACTGCGGCTGCATCTCCGAGCGCTGGTAGTCGAGCTCCAGCGGGTAGATGCCGGCCCAGGCCTTCTTGTATTCCTCGGTCACGACCTCCACGAGGCGCGTGATGATGCGCTGCTCGGTGGGCGAGAAGTCACGGCCCTCGATGCGCGTGTGGAACTTGCCGGCGCCGCCGAACAGGGCGTCGATCACGGCGAACACGAGCGTCGGGTCGCACACGATGAGGCCGCTGCCGCGCAGCGGGCGCACCGAGACGATGTTGAAGTTCGTCGGCACGACGATCTCGCGCAGGAAGGCGCTGTACTTCTGCACCTTGATGCCGCCGATGGAGATCTCCGGGCTCTTGCGGATGAAGTTGAACAGCCCGATGCGGATGTTGCGCGCGAACCGCTCGTTGATGATCTCCATCGTCGGCATGCGGCCGCGGACGATGCGCTCCTGGCTGGCGATGTCGTAGTTGCGGATGCCACCGGACTCGACCTCTTCCTGCTCGAGCTTCTGGCTTTCGCCGGTGATGCCCTGCAACAGCGCATCGACTTCGTCTTGCGAGAGGATCTGCTGGTTCATGGGGTGGCCTGCTCGGAACGTTGCACGCGCCGAATCACTGGACGATGAAGTTCGAGAAGTGCACGTGCGTCACCGGGTTGTGCACGGCCTTGCGCTTCTTCTTGCGGCGCGACGAGGCCGGGGCTTCGTCCTCGACTTCGGTCTCCACCTCGATGCCCAGCGGCAACACCGCCTCGCGCAGGATCTCCTTCTGCAGGGCGATCTTTCCCTCCTGCGACAGCAGCTCGGCCGAGGTCTTGTGCGCCAGCACCATGAGGATGCCGTTGCGGATGGCCGGCATGTAGGCTTTGAGTTCGTCGGCGAACGTCGGGTCGTCGACTTCCAGCGTGATGCCGACCTGGGCGAAACGGTCCGACTCCTTGTCGGCGAGGTTCACGACGAAGGGTTCGAGCGGGACGAAGGTCGGGGCGGTCTTGGGGTCGTGCTTGCGGGCGCTGGGGGCAGGCGCCGCCTCGCCGTCGGCTTCCTCTTCCTCGTCCAGGGCGGCTGCGGCTGCGGCGGCGGCGGCGCGCTGCTTCATCATGTAAGCGGCCGCGCCACCTCCCACCAGGACCAGCGCCAGCACGGCGCCGATGATGACGATCAGCTTCTTGTTGCCCTTTTTCGGGGCCACGGCAGTGGCGCTCGCGCTCGACATGAAATCTCCTTCAGGCGCACGCCCGATGGGTGCGCATGAGGGAAATTATCGAAAGCGGGGGCCTGTGGCGATGGCCGGAAAAGCGGGGTGAAAGCCCGTCATCCGGCGTTCGCGGACCATCGGTGTCGCCACGGTTGGCCGCCTGGCGACAGCCGCGGCCCGTTCAGGCGTAGAGGTCGATGCCGCCCGCCCGGACCATCCGGGCCGGGGCCGGTCGCAAGTCGCCGGACTCCGCGGCGTCCGCGCTGGCGGTGCTGCGGCGCCCGTCGGGGCCGGCCGAATCCTCGCGCCCGCGGGGCGATTGCTGGGCCTGGCTGTGGACGCCGCCGCCCGAGAGAGTGAAGCCCGCTTCGCGCAAGGCTGCCGCCAGCTCGGGCAGGCCGCTCTCGATCAGTTGCCGGGTGGCGGCCGAATCGGCACCGAAGTCCACCTTGGCCTGGTCGCCGTCCAGCGCGATCTGCACCGAGATGGGCCCCATGTCGGCGGGGTTCAGGTGCAGCTCGGCCTGCTGGATGCCGTCCCGTGCCAGCACGCTCAGCTGGGCGCCCAGCGCTTGCTTGAACTCGGGCGCGTCGGCCGGCGTGGGCAGGTGGACGACAGCCGGCGCCGGTGCGTCGGCCGGACGCTCGGCCGGCGCGGGTGTGGACGACAGCGCTTGTGCGGCACTGGCCAGGTCGACCCGGGGCGCTTCGGCAGGTGTCGGCCGTTGCGGCGTGAGTGCGGCCACCACCTGCTCGAGCGCGCCCTGGGCGGCGGCCGGTTGCTCGGCCGCCTGGCGTGCCAGCTCGGCCGGGGCCGGTTCGTCGCCGGCCCGGGCATGGCCCGAGGTTGCCTGGGGTGCCTGGCGCTGGCGCTCGGCGGTTTCGGCCGGCTCGAGCCCCCGCTGTGGGCCCCGACGTACAGCGGTACGGCCGGAGGCCTCGGTCGCGGGATCGGACGGTTCGCTTGCCGCGTCGACAGCCGAGCGGCCGGAAGCAGCCGCGGCGGGGACGGGTGTCGTCGGAAGGTTCAGTGCCGCAAGCCAGTCCATTCCCGCGGCGCTGGGTTCGGTCTCCGCCTCGTCCGCCACGGCGCCCGGGCGAACCGATTCGGTGGCCGCCTCGGTGCGGTCGCTGACGGCATCGGTGCGCGGACGCTCGCCGCCGGCTTCGGCGGGCCGGGCCTGGCGGGCCGCGCGCAGCTGCCGGGCGCGGGCCTCGTCGGCCGCCCGCTGGGACTGGGCCGTGCGTTCGGGCGCATCGGCGGCCGCGTCGGGCGTCTCGGGCGGCGAAGCGGTCTCGGCCGGCGCCTGCTGCGACTGGCGATGCGCGTCCAGCATGCGGGCAAAGTGGCCGCTGCGGGCAGGTCCGGAGGGCGAGGCCTGCAACGGCCCGGGAAGAACGGGGCCGGTAAGGAGGTTGGAAACTGCGGCGGTCATCGCGTGATCTGGTGACGGGTTGGAGACGTCAGACCGACGGGGCGGCCTGCTGCGCGGCCAGCCGGTTCCAGGCGGCGCGGCTCGCGAATTCATCGGTCTGCTTCTGGTCGCGCCGGTCCGCGGCGATGCGCAGCTCGGCAAGACGGCGCTCGATCAGCTTGCGCACGGAGGCCACGCGCAGTTCATGTTCCCGCACCACCTGACGGGCGGCCTCGGCGCGGCGCGCCGCATTGGCGACCGCCCCCTGCTGCTGGTTGACCGCCAGGCTCAGCCGGCCCATGAAGCCCTGGTAGGTCTGGAAGGTGTCGATCGCGCCCTGGCGGCTGAAGCGTTCGCGAAAGCGCGCCTCGTAGTCGTGACGGTAGGCCAGCAACTGCTCGCCCTGACCCTGTGCCGCGGCCAGCTGCGCTTCGGCGCGCTGCGCCTGGGCCACGGCCTCGTCGCGTTCACGTTCGGCCTGGCCCAGCAGTGCCATCAGGGGAGACAGGGAGGGATCGGCATGGCTCATGGTTCGTTCCGGTCAGGCAAGTTGGGTCGGCGACGGCGCGGCGGCAGGCGTGGGTGTCACGGCGAGACAAGCGAGCGCAGCTCGCGCACGCTTGCGGGCAGGCTGGCGGGCTGGTGCATGCCCTGCTGCAGCAGCTCGATCATCTTCGGGTGCAGGCGCACGGCATGATCCAGCTCGGGGTCGGCCCCGGGCGAGTACGCGCCCAGCTGGATCAGGTCACGGGCCTTGTTGTGGCGCGCATGGAGCTGGCGGAAGCGGCGGGCCGCATCGATGTGCTCCTGCGGGCTCACATTGGTCATCACGCGGGAGATCGACCGCTCCACATCGATGGCCGGGTAGTGCCCGGCCTCGGCGAGTTCACGCGACAGCACGATGTGGCCGTCGAGGATGCCTCGGGCGGCGTCGGCGATCGGGTCCTGCTGGTCGTCGCCCTCGGAGAGCACCGTGTAGAACGCGGTGATGGAGCCAACCCCGTGGATGCCGTTGCCGCTGCGCTCCACCAGCTGCGGCAGCTTGGCGAAGCAGCTGGGCGGATAGCCCTTGGTCGCGGGCGGCTCGCCGATCGCCAGCGCGATCTCGCGCTGTGCCATCGCATAGCGGGTGAGCGAGTCCATCAGCAGCAGCACGTGCTGGCCGCGGTCGCGGAAGTGCTCGGCAATGGCGGTCGCGTAGTTGGCGCCCTGCATGCGGGTCAGCGGCGGCGCGTCGGCCGGGGCGGCGACCACCACCGAGCGGGCAATGCCTTCCTCGCCCAGGATGTCCTCGATGAATTCCTTCACTTCGCGGCCGCGTTCGCCGATCAGCCCGACCACGATCACGTCGGCCGCGGTGTACCGGGCCATCATGCCGAGCAGCACCGACTTGCCGACGCCGGTGCCGGCGAAGAGGCCGATGCGCTGGCCGCGCCCGACGGTGAGCATGGCGTTGATGGCACGCACACCGGTGTCCAGCGGCTTGCGGATCGGGTCGCGGTCCATCGCGTTGATGGGGCGACGGATCAGCGGCTCGTTGTGCACGTTCTGCAGCGGGCCGCGGCGGTCGATCGGATGGCCGTGGGAGTCGATCACCCGGCCCAGCAGGCCGTCGCCGACCGGCAGGTGCAGGGTGCGGTCCTCACCGCGCCGCCAGGGGTGGTGGGGCGCACCCAGCTTGAGCGGCACGATGGGCGACGGACGCGGCACCACGCGGGCGCCACTGGCCAGGCCATGGGTCTCCCCGGTGGGCATCAGGTAGGCGCGATCGCCCGAGAAGCCGACCACCTCGGCCAGCACCGGCGGCTGGCCCTCCTGACGGGCGTCGTCCATGAAAATCTGGCACACCGAGCCGACCGGCACCCGGATGCCGGCAGCTTCCAGCACGAGGCCGGCCACGCGCACCAGCGTGCCTTGGGTCTCGAGGGCCACGGGTTCGGCCGAGAACGTCATCAGGTCCGACAGGTAGCGCTGCCACTTGTCGGCGGTCTCGACCGCGCCGGTCTCGGAGGGGACGTTGTTCATGCGGTGGTGTCCTCGGTGCCTTCGGGGGCGGGGGCCTCGATCCAGGCTTCGTCGCAGCCGATGGAGGCGGCGGCGCGGCGCCAGCGGCTCTCGACGCTGGCGTCGATGACGCCGATGTCGGACTCGACCAGGCAGCCGCCGCGGGACACGGCCGCATCGCTGACGATGCGCGCGCCGCGCGCTGCCAGCACCTCGGCGGTGCCCTGGGCCACGAGGGCTGCGTCTTCGGGGTTCACACGCAGCGTGATGTGGCGGGCGCTCAGGAGCAAGGTGTCGACGGCTTCCTGGGCGACCGTCACGACCAGCTCCGGACGCTGTTCGATCTCGCTGCGGACCATCTGGCGCGCAAGGTGCGTGGCCGACACGGCGAGTGCACGCGCCATCTGCTGCTGCAGCCCCTCCAGCTGGGCCATGTACGACTGCGTCACTGCAGCGATCTGCGCCGTGACCTGCGTCGCGTAGCTCTGCTTGAAGCCTTCCAGCGCGACCAGTCCGTCGCGGTAGCCATCCTGGTAGCCGGCATTGCGCGCGACGCGCGTCGCCTCGGCCAGTTCCTCGGCATGCGAGGGCTGTGGCGGCTCGGGGGGCGCCGGGCGTTGCACGCCCTTGTCGGCCGTCTCGGCACCGTTCAGGGCCTCGGGGTTCCAGGCGGCGAAGGACGACAGTTCCTCGCGCGGGATGAAGCGGCTGTAGCTGTTGGGGGCCTTGGGGCCTGCGCCGTTGGGCGGGGGCGGCGCCGGCCGCGACGGTCCGTTTTTAGAGGAACTCATCTTCGCCTCCGCTGGCCAGCACGATCTGGCCTTCGTCGGCCAGACGGCGGACGACCTTCAGCATTTCCTTCTGCTCGGCCTCGACCTCGCTGACCCGCACCGGCCCGCGGCTTTCCAGGTCCTCGCGCAGCGTCTCGGCGGCACGGCTCGACATGTTGCGGAACACCTTCTCGCGCATCTCCGGCGTGGCGCCCTTGAGGGCGATGATCAGCGACTCCGACTGCACTTCCTTGAGCAGCAGCTGGATGCCCTTGTCGTCCACCTTCTCCAGGTCGTCGAAGGTGAACATGTTGTCCATGATCTTCTGGGCCAGCTCGTTGTCGGCCTCGCGGATGTAGTCGAGCACCGAGGTCTCGATACTGCCGCCCATCAGGTTGATCATCTCGGCGGCCGTCTTCACGCCGCCCAGCGAGGCCTTGCGCAGCTTGTCGCCACCGGCCAGCACCTTGCTCATCACCTCGTTCAGGTCCTTGAGCGCGGCCGGCTGGATGCCGTCGAGCGTGGCGATGCGCACCAGTACCTCGTTGCGCTGGCGCTCGGTGAAGCACTTGAGGACGGAGGAGGACTGGTCGAAGTCCAGGTGCACGAGGATGGCCGCGACGATCTGCGGGTGCTCGTTGCGCAGCAGCTCGGCCACCGAGCCGGCATCCATCCACTTCAGGCTCTCGATGCCACTGATGTCGCCGCCCTGCATGATGCGGTCGATGAGCAGGTTGGCCTTGTCGTCGCCGAGCGCCTTGCGCAGCACGGCCTTGACGTACTCGTCGCTGTCGGTCACGAGCATGCTCTGCTCGTTGGCCACCACGGCGAAGCGCTCCAGCACGTTGTCCACGCGATCCCGCGGGATGCTGCGCATCTTCGCCATGGTCTCGCCGAGCGCCTGCACTTCCTTCGGCGAGAGGTGCTTGAACACCTCGGACGCTTCTTCCTCGCCGAGCGACATCAGCAGGATGGCCGAGTCTTCGAGTCCCTTGGTGTCCATGAGCTTGCGATGGGTCCGGTTCGGTCAGTGGGAGGGGCGGATCAGGCGACTTCGCCGTTGACCCAGCCACGCACGATGTTGGCGACGGCCGCCGGGTTGTCCTTGGCGAAGTTGCGCGCGCCGTCGAGCTGGGCGCTGACCTTCGGTGCCGCGATCTGCGGCAGTTCCTTGACCTCCACGACCGGGAGCAGCTCGTCGTCGGCCACGACCGCATCGAGGTTGCCGCCGACCGGGTCCTTCTCGACCCGCGCGCTGCGCAGGGCCGGACGGATCAGGCCGAAGACGATGGCCAGCGCGACGATGGCGAGGGCGGCCGGCATGGCGGCACTGCGCAGGATGTCGAGCACCTCCGGCTTCTGCCACAGCGGGGTGGTGTCGTTGACGACCGGCTCGGCCTTGAAGGGGGCGTTGATCACCTTCACCGAGTCGCCGCGACGCTCGTTGAAGCCGATGATCTCGCGCACCAGCACGTTGAGCTTTTCGAGCTCCTCCGGCGTGAGCGGCACGCTGGTGGTCTTGCCCTTGCTGTCGGTCACGCTGCGGTGGTTCACCACCACGGCGGCGTTCAGGCGGCGTACCGTGCCGGTCGAGTTGCGCGTCACGCGGACGGTCTTGTCGAGTTCGTAGTTGGTGACGGCGTCGCTGCGGCTGGTGCTGTTGCTGGCGCCGCCCTGCGCGGTCTGCAGCGGCTGCGAGGCGCCGGTGAGCGGTGCGGTGGCGCCCACGGGCGGCTGGTTGGAGGTGGCCCCGGGGATGCCGGCGGCGCCGGAGCCGTTGCTGCCCGACTGCTCCGAGCGCTGCATGCTGCGCACGGCCGCCTCGGCGTTCTGGCCCTGGTTGGGCTTGAATTCCTCGGAAGTGGACTCGGTGCGGGAGAAGTCGACGTCGGCCGTCACCTGGGCGCGCAGGTTGTCGCGCCCGACCACCGGGTCGAGGATCTCGAGGATTCGCTTGTTGAACGAGGACTCGATCTGGTTGACGTACTGCAGCTGCTGGGCATCGAGCCCGGCGCCCGAGTCGTCCGGCGAGGCCGACAGCAGCGCGCCGGTCTGGTCGAGCACGCTCACGGCCTTGGGATTGAGTTCGGGCACGCTGCTCGAGACCAGGTGCACGATGCCGGCCACCTGAGCGCGATCGAGGGTGCGGCCGGGGAAGAGCGTCAGCATCACCGAGGCGCTGGGCTTCTGCTGCTCACGGAAGAACCCGTTCTGGTTCGGCAGCGCCAGGTGCACCCGGGCGTTCTGCACCGAGGCCATGGAGGTGATGGAGCGGGTGAGTTCACCTTCCAGGCCGCGCTGGAACGTCAGACGCTCCTGGAATTGCGTCTGGCCGAACTTGGCGCCGTCCATCAGCTCGAAGCCGACCACCGAGCCCTTGGGCAGGCCGGCGGAGGCGAGCTTCAGGCGCAGGTCGTGGACGCTGGCGGCCGGCACGAGGATGGCGCCGCCCCCTTCGGAATGCTTGTACGGGACACCCATGCTGGACAGCTGGGCGATGATGGCGCCACCGTCCTTGTCGGACAGGTTGGCGTACAGCACCTTGTAGTCACCCTGGCTGCTCCAGAGCGTGAGGGCCGCCACCACCGCCACGAGCGCAGCGACGCCGACCCCCAGGCTCACCCGGCTCTTGACCGGCAAGGCGGCCAGACGCTCGCCGAATCCGGGCGAGGCCGGAACGAGCGGGGTCGGGTTGGCAAGAGCGACGGCGTTGTCCATGGTGTTCGTTTCAGGAAATGGCGGGCACAGGCCCTCCGGGTGAAACGGATTATTCGGAAACTTGAGGGTGCGGATCGGAGGAACAGCCCGTCAAAGTCCCGTCAGTTCCCACCACCTGCCCGGGCCGATTTCCCTAAAGTTGCACCATCGACCGGCCGAGCCCCCACCGCCGGCCGCTCTCAGGAGAACCCGATGGACGTCACCCTCAAACCCTTCAATTTCGCCCAGGCAGCCGCCCGGGCGGGGCTGGGCGTGGACGGCATGCCGCTGGCGGGCAAGGCGGGGTCGGCCACCGCGGCAGGCGGCGTCCAGGGGCCAGGCTTCCAGCAGGCGCTCTCCCAGGCGCTGCGCTCGGTGAGCGACACTCAGAACCAGGCGAGCGACATGCAGCGCCAGGTCCAGATGGGCAGCCCGACCGTGAGTCTGGAGGAAACGATGGTGGCCATGCAGAAGGCCCAGATCGGTTTCCAGGCCACCCTGCAAGTGCGCAACAAGCTGGTCTCGGCCTATTCCGAGATCATGAACATGACGGTCTGATCCGCCGCAGCCGGCGCGCGCTCAGCTGGCCGAGGGCGGCGCGGGGCCGTCTTCCTGCTTGATGGCCGGGGGAATCGGCGCGGGAACCTCGGCCGTGACCGACCGCCCGCCGTCCATCCACTGGACCGCCTGGGTGCGTTCCACGCCGAACAGGTCCCACACGGCCATGAACATGGCCGCGATCACCGGCCCGATCACGAAGCCGTTCAGCCCGAACAGGGCCATGCCGCCCAGGGTGGAGATGAGCACCACGTAGTCCGGCATCTTCGTGTCCTTGCCGACCAGCACCGGGCGCAGCAGGTTGTCGACCAGGCCGATCACCAGGACCCCGTAGGCCACCAGGATCGCACCCTTGGCGACGCTGCCGGTGACGAGGAAGTACAGCGCGACGGGCCCCCACACCAGCCCCGCACCCACCGCCGGCAGCAAGGACAGCAGCGCCATCAGGACCGCCCACAGCAGCGGGGCATGGATGCCCAGCACCGCGAAGGCGATGCCGCCGAGCGCGCCTTGTGCGAGCGCCACCAGCACGTTGCCCTTCACGGTCGCCTTCACGACCGTGGCGAACTTGGCGGACAGTTCCCGCTTGTGGTCGCCGTTGAGCGGCACGGCTTCCCGGATCCGTCGGGCAAGCCCCGCCCCGTCGCGCAACAGGAAGAACATCAGGTACAGCATCACGAAGAAGCCGACGAACAGGTTCAAGGTGTTCTGGCCGATGCTCAGCGCCTGGGTGGCCACGAACTGGCTGATCTGCCGCAGGCTGGCAGTGACCCGTTCCTGGATCTCGGTGAGGTTGCCCAGGCCGGCGCGGTCGAGGAGTTCGGTCACCCAGCGCGGGAGCGCCTCGTACACCTGGGCGAGGTAGAGGGGAATGTTGAGTTCGCCGCTCTGGATGCGCTGGTAGACCACGTTCGCCTCCCGCACCAGCGTGGCCACCACCAGCACGGTGGGCAGGATGACCAGCACCAGGATCACGACGAGCGTCAGCAGGGCCGCCGTGTTGCGCCGCTGCTTGAGCACGTGCAGGAGCCGGCGATAGAGCGGGTAGAAGAGGATGGCCATGACCACGCCCCAGAACACGGCGCCGTAGAACGGCCAGAGCACCCACCCGAAGGCGAGCGTCACGCCGACGAGCAGGAGCAGGAAGGCCTTCGATTCCAGACGGGTCGACTTCAGCGGGCGGGGTGCGTTCATGGAGCCGGATGGTAGCCGCAGCCGCGCGCCCCGTCGCGCCACGCGGCCACGCCTTGACACACCTCGGGTGTTCTCCCGAGGACCGCCAAAGTGGATGCGCGTTCACAATGGCGCCTTCGCCTCCTGGTGTCGAGCCCGTCCATGCGCAAGTTTCCCCGCCTATCGACGACAGTCCGCACGGCCCTTCAGCCCCTTCTCGTGCTGTCCTTCATGACCCTGCCCGCCGCCGCGCAGGCGGAATACTGCGCCGACGCGGCCTGGAAGTCCCTTGGCGAAGCCCACGGCCGCAGCCGCCTGCCGGAGATGATCGAAGACCACTGGACACGCTGCCAACCCCTGCCGAGTCAACGCGACCGGGCCATCGTCGCCTTGGTCTACCCGTCCGCTGGCGTTGCAATGCCGGCCAACCCGGGCGATCCCATGGCCGGCTACGAAGCCGACCTGTACCTGGTGGACACCGCGGCCGGCCGGGTGCTGGACCGCCAGGCGCGGCAACGCCCGCAGCAGCCGGATGGCTCGGCCCTCACCGGCGTCGAGATCGACACCGGCACCCCTGCCCTCGCACCCAAGGTGCCGAGCGTGGCCCTGCGCCTGCAGCACGCCGGCCCCTCCCCGGAGCGACTCGATTCCCGCGAGCTGCTCACGCTCCATGCAGTACAAGGCGACAGGCTGCGCCCGGTGCTGGAAGACCTGGCCTCCTGGACGCTGCGCGGCGCCTGGGATACGCGCTGCGCCGGCGAATTCACCGAGACCCGCACGGTGCTCAAGACCGGCGCCGGCCGCACGCGTGGCTTCGTCGACCTGGTCGCCCACACGGTGCAGGACCGCCGAACCACCCGGCAACAGGGCGACGAATGCGTGGATCGCAAGGCCGCGCCGGTCTCGCGCCGTCATACCCTCCGGCACGACGGTCAGGTGTACGTCGCCCCGACGTCGCGCTGAAGCCCTTGCGGCCGCGAGCGTTGCACTCGATCGACACACCGTCGTCCACCCGGAGGGGCGGCGTGGTGCGTGGAATGGCGCGGCTGCTGGCCCTGTCGACCGCAGCGGTGGTCGCGCTCTGCGCCGCATACGCCACGGCGGCCTGGGCGCTCGCGCTGGTGCCACCCACGCCGACCAGCCCGCCCGCTGCGACGACCCTGGAGGCCTACGTCGTCTCCAACGGCGTCCACACGGACCTGGTGCTGCCGCTGAAGTCGGGCGGAACCGACTGGACCGAGGTGTTCCCTCCCAACCGCTTCCCGGCCTTCCCTGCGGACTCCGAATTCGTGGCCATCGGCTGGGGCGACCGGGACTTCTACCTCCACACGCCCCGTTGGCGTGACCTGACCCCCGGGCGCGCCATCGGCGCGCTCTCGGGCCGGGGCCGCACCTTGTTGCACGTCACCTGGCTTCGCCGCCAGGACCTGGGCCGTCGCACCTGGAAGCTGCCGCTCGATGGGCAGCAGGCGGCCGCGCTGGCTGAGCATGTGCGGCAAACGCTCGCCCCTGACGCCGCGGGGCGCGCCGTCCCGGTGGCCGGCCACTACGGCCCCACCGATGCCTTCTTCGAAGCCCGCGGCGCCTACGACCTCTTCACCACCTGCAATACCTGGACAGGCGACGCCCTGCGGCGCGCCGGTGCGCCGGTGAGTCCATGGACGCCCTTCGCGGGCAATGTCACCCGCCACCTGGCGCCCGCCTTCGAACCCGCCCGCGAGGGGGCACCACCCCCGAGAGGGTGAAGGCGCCACCGGAGGCCCCTCGACAGAATCCGGCTCCACAAGAGCAACCAGGGGTCCACGGCATGAAGGTCATCAGCGTCATCAAATACGCGTTCTTCCTCGTCGGTGCGGCGATGCTGATCGGCGCCGCGTGGATGGTGCACTCCACCCGCGAATTTCTCGCCGGCGCCCAGCGGACGGAGGGCACCGTGGTCGCACTCGTGCCCTCGCGAGGTTCAAGCGGCTCGACGCTGTACAGCCCTGTCGTGACGTTCCGGTCGGCCGACGGACGTGACATCGAAGTGCGCTCGCGCGTGGCGAGCAACCCGCCCGCTCATGACGAAGGGGAGACCGTCTCGGTGCTCTACCGCCCCGCCGCCCCCGGTGACGCGCAGGTGGAGAGCTTCTTCTCGCTCTGGGGCGGCGCCTCGATCGTGGGTGGCATCGGGAGCGCCTTCTTCTTGGTGGGACTGTCCATGATCCTCGTGCCGGTGTGGTCAGACCGGCGCGCCCGGCACCTGGCCGCCACCGGATTGCCGGTCCAGGCGCGCGTGCAGGACATCGAGCGCAATGTGATGGTCGAGGTGAATGGTCGGCATCCCTGGCGCATCGTCGCCCGCTGGAAGGATCCCGTGACCGCCGAATACCGCGTATTTCGCAGCCGGAACCTGTGGCAGGACCCGGGCGAACACCTGCAAAGCGACTACATCACCGTCTACCTCGACGAGAACAACCCGCGTCGCTACCACATGGACACCGGCTTCCTCAACGGCGCTGCCTGACGGGCTCCTGACCGGGGGACAGCACCGCCGCCTCAATCGAAGGTGATCAGACCACGGCGGTGAACGCCCCGCAGCAAGGGATAGACGAGCAGGCCCAGCCCCGCCATGCCAAGGCCGATCGCCGTGGTGAACACGGCCACCGCGACGACATGCGTCGCGGCGTGCCCGGCCAGCTGGAAGGGTTCGAACATCACCCAGTAGAGGTACAGGAAGACCACCAGCCACAGGGCCGCCATGAATCCGACGCAGAACCAGAGTCTCGCGACAGCGCCGGGGCGCGGAAGCTGCTGCTGACGTTTGAGGCGAGTCGTCGATGTCATGGTGGCTCAGTGCGGCCCGGACCTGGCCTCGGCATCGCGCGGCAGTGTGCGGCGCCGAAGACCGGGCAGGAGATGTAGGTCGGCACCGGAAGTGAGCGGCGACAAGAGCGCCTGCTCCGGCCCGGGCCCAGGGCCTTGCACGTCAGTTCCGCACGTGCAACGTATGGTGCCCCTTGGTGTGATCGTGGTGCTCGATCGATTGCAAGACGAGGGGGCCCGAGCTTCCGATCCGGTACCGGTACTGGAACGACTCGCGCAGACCCGCGCCGGGCAGGTGCACTGCTTCCTTGAAGTTCACGATGGCGGAGGTCGCCGTGTCGGCTTCGATGACCCAGGTGGTGCGGTGCTCGGTGACCGGCGCTTGGGAGCCCGTGGGAATGAGCAGGGTCTTCGCATAGGTTCCCGTGTCGCCGACCCGAACGCTTGCAGGCAGCGGCGTTGCGGGGCCATCCAGGCGCAGCGCGTACTGACCTCTTGCGTGCTCGGTGCCGCGGTACAGGAACGCCGGGTCGAAGAGAAGGGCCCTGGAGTGCCCGTAGGTACAAGGTCCGACCCCGTAGGTCAGCACGATGTCGACGCGGTAGCCGGCCGCAGTCTGCTGGGCAGCGCGGGTCTGCAGCGAGAGCTCGCCCTCCGTGCAGTCAGGCGACCCGCTTTCGAAACGGAGCTCGACGTAATCGTCGCCCGACAGCACCTGGGCGCGGTGCGCCGCGTTGAGGTCGTACCCCGGGTCTGCTGCGGGCGGGGGCGCGCCGACGCCGGTTCCCGGGCCTGCACCCGGGTCCACCGCAGGCGGCGGCGCTTCGGTTCCGGTTCCAGGGGCGGGCGTCGCCGTGGCATCGACGCTGTCGCCCCCGCCTCCGCAGGCAGCCAGCGAGAGCAGGGCGGAAGCCCAGAGTCCCTTGAGCGATCGGTTCATTTCCTGTTCCTTGTGGGCAAACGCCGACGCAGGTGGAGGACTGCGCCCGGCACGCGCGAGGTGCGCGAGATCGAACGCCACCTTAAGTGGCAGGCCACCGTTTCGCCTTGGACAAAATCGGCGCACGCTCCCTCGGGCGATCCCGACTCTTGGGGGGGACCACGCCGTCGAAGGCGGGCCTAAGCTCGCGGTCTGCGCCGCACGCGCCAGTGAAAGGACCTTCGATGATCTCGACGTTCGCGCCCTCGCCTCCCCTGGCACCGTACGTCATCGACCTGCTGGCCTATGACATCCGCGGAGATGCACCGACCTGCGAGCCGCTGGAATGGGTTGTCTATCCCGACACGACGTCCATTGCCTGCTTCCTCTTCGGTGACCCGGTGGACGCAAGGCACAAGCGGCACAGCAGCACCGGCCGCCGAAGCGGCATCTCCGGTTTCCAGACCCACCGCTTCGACGTCGAGGGGTCCGGTCGCCAGGCCGGGGTCATCGTGCGCCTGACACCGTGCGGCGCGCGGTGCCTGTTGCCGTGCTCCGCGACCTCCATCGTGGACAGGCGGGTTGACTACCGCGACGTGCTCGGCCACGCCCGCATCGAAGCCCTGGAGGATCAGTTGCACGACCTCGCGACCCCGCACGAGAGAGTCCGGTGCGTCGAAGCCTTCCTGCTGTCGCATCACCGTCCCGCGCAACTCGATGCGGCGATGCAGGCGACGGCCACGAACCTCTGGCAGGCCGGTGGCCTCGCATCCTTGAAGACCCTGGCGCGGCAAGCCGAGCTCAGCATCAGCGCGCTGGAGCGACGCTTTACCCGGGCCACCGGGGTCGGTCCGAAAAAGTTCGCCCGCGTGGCGCGCCTGCAGCATGCGCTGAAGCATTACGGCCACACCGGCTCATGGACCGAGACCGCGGCGGCAACCGGGTTTGCAGATCAGTCGCACCTGATCCGCGAGTGCCACGCCCTGCTGGGCGAATCCCCCTCAGCCCATTGGCGTGCGCGCCACGCCGCAGCGGCGCTGATGCCGCTGCAACGACCATTGCCGCTGTCCGGCTGATACCAAGCCGCCGTCGAGTTCATGGCGAGGCACCGCTGAACGGCGGCCCTGGCGTCGAGGGGCTGAGCATGCTCGATCGGTTGCCCGCGCGAGTTTCGTGTCGCGCAGCAAGACTGCTGCCTCATCGCTGCTTGCAAGCGACTTCAACCGGACCGGCCCGTCCGCACCATGCCGTGCACACGAGCAGCGAATCGGCGGCGCAGGGGTTGGGCCGCGTCACGTTCAGCCCGACATCGTGAATGCTGCAAAGGCCGCGGAGGTCATGCAGAAGAAGAGCAACACCGTGGGGCCAAGCCACATTTCCGGCCAAGTGGCGATGCATGCTTTCGGCCCCTCCGCCCGCTCTCGCAACAGAACGTCGACCTCTGCGCCGACGCCGGGGCGGGCAAGCCACCGCGCTGAAGCGGAACTGCGGAGCTCCCCTGGCTGGCCCGTCGAGAGGCCGAACGACACGCGATAGAAGCGCATTCGCGTACCGCCCGATGTGAACAGATGCTCGGACCGAACCCGTCCTTTCACGCGCTTGCCGAACAGCAGGAAGGACATCGGGCGTGCCGCTGCGATCAAGGCCAGCAAGAACAAGAGCACCGAGATCGCCAGGAGAACGGTCGTGATGTCGAAGTGCATCGGAGCTTTGTGGAGGTGCCGGTCGTGGTGCCAGGGGAAGAATGCTGCCCTGCTCCGTCGAGAAGCTGGCCGAAGCGTTTCGCCGCACCGGTGTCGCGCATCGACGAGCGCGCGGTCGGGCTGCCAGGATGATATCGGGGCGGTACCTGCGTGCACTGTGCACGGCGGTGGACCGGGCGAGGCGCTGATCTCCGCGGAGCCCGATCAAGTCTCCCACTCGTCCCAAGGGCGGCAGGCTGCTGACACGACGCTGTCAGCAGCGGACCGCCACCATGAAGGCTCTTCAACCTGAAAGGAACCACCATGGCCCAAGCCCTTCGACCGAACGCGATCAACTGGTTCGAGATTCCCGCCCGCGACCTGGACCGCGCTGCGCGCTTCTACGAAACGTTGCTGGGTGCGCCGCTGGAGCGCATGTCCATGGAGGGCTCGCACATGGCGATGTTCCCGTGCGAGAAGTCCGGCATCGGCGGCTGCCTGGTGGCCGGCGAGCAAGCGCCGGCACCGGTGGCCGAGGGGACCGTCGTGTACCTGAACGCCGAACCGTCGGTGGACGCCGTGCTGGCGAAGGTCGAAGGCGCCGGCGGGTCGATCGCCATCCCGAAGACCGACATCGGGAACGGCATGGGGTTCTTCGCCATCGTGCTCGACACCGAAGGCAACCGCGTCGGCCTGCACGCGATGGCCTGACCCACGTCCCGACCCGCAGGGGTCAACCGCGGCCCGGGCTGCGGTACAGCCATACCGGCCGGCCGTCCGGGCAGCGCAGCACGGCGCTCGGGCGGCGGTCGGGTACCGGGAATTCGAGGCTTGCGAGCCACGCGCCCGGGCGAAGTTCGGCCGCCGCCTTCTGCTGCGCGCGCGCCATGCTTTCGGGGCGCTGGAACAGGTAGACGAGGTCGCAGCCCGACCAGTCGGCGCGCCAGATGTCCGCCCGGCGCACCTGCGCCGGCACGCCGGTGAGGCGGCAGCGCAGGCGGCATGCCAGCACCAGCGGCCAGCTCCACTCCCAGCCCTCGAGCACGGCCTGCGGGTACGCCGCATGAAGTTCGCGCAGGCCGTCGCCGAGTCCGCAACCGGCATCGACGATGCGGGCGCCGGCCGGCAACGCCACTTGCGTGGGCAGCCCGAGCAGCGCGCCGGGCGGCGTCGGAAACACCGGCGCGTCGCGCCAGGCGTGCACGGGGTACAACGCCAGCACCGCGGCCAGTGGCACCAGCCACGCCCAGGCCGGTACCGACGCGGCGCCGGAAGCGAGCACCGAGAGCGGAAAGCCGACGGCGATGAACACCGAGCGCCAGCGAGTGCTACCGGCCAGCGCCGCCACGCCACCCAGTGCCGCCGCGAGGGTGAAGGCCAGGCCGGGCGGCACCCCGGCGAGATCCCGGAGGGCCAGGTAGGCGGCCCAGGCGGCAGCCCAGGCCAGCAGGGCCGGCAAGGGCCAGGTCATGGACAGCAGGCGCAGCGAATCATGCCGACATTGTCGGCCGGATGGCGCAGGCTCGCCCAGCTCAGAAGCTGAGGAAGCGACCGCTCAGTGCCGGCACCTCGATCGCGAAGCCGCCCTCGCCTGCCGTGACGGTGCGCGAGTCCATGAGGTCGGTGAGCTGCTGCGGCGAGCCGAGCACCGGTGCACGGACCGTCACCACGGCCGGGGTGGTGCCGGTGTTCAGCACGAAGAGCACGCGGTCGCTGCCGGCATCCTTGCGGTCGACGTAGAGCTGCGCGTCGGCGTGCAGGTGCGTGCGCGTGCCGACGGCCAGGGCCGGATGTGCGTCGCGCAGCGCCATCAGGGCCGCGACGTGCGCCTTCAGGTCGGCCTCGCGTGCGGTGAGGCCCGACACCTTGCCCGCCGTGCGGCTGACGTGGTCGTCGCACAGACCCTGGACGGCGCAGTTGGTGGTGACGGCGGCGGCGAAGCCGGGCAGTTCCTGGCCGATCTCGTCGCCGTAGTAGAGCGTGACCGGCCCGCTGTGGGCGGCCATGAAGGCGAAGGCCGCCTTGTGGCGCAGCCAGTAGCGGTCTTCGTCGGGCTGGCCAAGGCCGGCCCTTTGGATCAGGTCACCGAAGCGCACGAGGTCGTGGTTGGTGAGCATCAGGTTGGGCATCGCATGCGACGGGTAGGCCGCACGGGTGGCGTACACCTCGGCCAGGGTCGTCGCCGGCAGGCCGGCCTTGCCGCTCGCGGCCGAAGCCTCTTCCCCGGCCAGGGTTTGCACGAGCCGGTAGCGGCCTGGAAAATCGAAGGCCGACTGCAACGCCGGGGCCGCCTCCGTGCCGTAGGCGCGGGCCTGGATGGTGGATTCGCCGGACCACACCTCGGCCACCATGTGGCCGAGCGGCTGCACGGCGGCGCCCGACGCGCCGGTGTAGGTCACGCCCGCCGATGCCGTTGCCACGGCCTGGCGCAAGGCCGCCCACTGGGCCGGCGGCACCTGGTACGCCTGGTCGAGCCGCCAGCCATCGATCTTGTATTCGGTGATCCAGTGCGTGGCCACCTCCTGGAAGAAGGCCAGCGTGGCAGGGTCCGCGTAGTCGGCGCAGGCCTGGTGGGTGCCGGGGGTGTAGGTCGCGCCCTGGTCGTTCAGGCACAGGCCGTTGGCCGGACGGCGGCCAGCGGGCGAAGCCACGAGGTTGTCCTTGTAGTGGCCGAAGACGCCATCGAGGAAGACGTACAGGCCCCGGGCGTGCGCCGCCTCCACCAGCGCCTTGAACTGGGCGTTGGTGCCGAACCTCGGATCGACCTTGAAGTAATCGGAAGCGTAGTAGCCGGTGGCATCCAGCCGGTCGGTCCAGTCGTCCTGGCCTGCCTTCGGCGCGGATTCGAAGATCGGCGTGAGCCAGAGGGCGTTGACGCCGGTGCTCTTGATGTAGTCGAGCGCGTTGAGCACGCCCTGCAGGTCACCCTTGTGCGGGCTGGTGCCGTAGCCGGCGTTGAAGTTCGCCGACGGGTCGCCGTCGGCGAAGGCTTCGACCATCACCTGGTAGATGCGCAGTTGGCAGGCCGGGTCGGCCACGCCCTTGAAGCAGGCGAGCCGGTTTTCCGGCGTGCCTTGCGCCTGCGACACGGTGACGGCCACGGGAGCCCCGGGCGCGGGCGGAGTGTCGCCGCCGCCGCTGCCGCCACACGAGGCCAGGGGCAGGGCAAGACAGGCGGCGAGGACGCTGGATCGGAAGCGGGAAGACAGCTGCATGGGAGGGCACGACGGCATCGAGTGGCGAACCCGCACATTCTGAATCGGTAAAGTGCGCTGTCAATGCCCGTATTCCCCTGGCGTTTCGATTTCGCGGCGAGGACAATGCCGCCCGGCGCCTGTCCAACCCGCGAGGCACGATGCGAACGTACGCGCAAGCAAGAGTGATCATCACCGGAGCAGCCTCCGGCATCGGCTTGGCCATGGCCCGGCGCCTGCTCGACCAGGGCGCCCACGTGATGCTGGCCGACTGCGACAAGGCAGCGCTGGCCAAGGCCTTGGCATCGCTGGAGGGGTTCGGCGAACGGGTCCAGGCGCATGTCGTCGACGTCACGCAGGCGGCCAGCGTCGAGGCCATGGTGCATCGGGTGGTGGCCGACTGGGGGCACATCGACTACCTCTTCAACAACGCCGGCATCGGGGGGTCGCTGCCCATCGGGTCCGCCACGCTGGACCATTGGCACCGCATCGTCGACATCAACCTCTGGGGCGTGATCCACGGCGTGCACGCCGTGCTGCCCCACATGCTGTCGCGGCGGTCGGGTCACATCGTCAACACCGCGTCCATCTCCGGCCTCGTCCCCTTCCCCGGCCAAGCCCTCTACAACACGACCAAGTACGCCGTGGTCGGGCTGTCGGAGACGCTGCGCCACGAACTGCGGAACGACGGTGTGCGCGTGACCGTGGCCTGCCCGGGCCCGGTGGTGAGCGGCATCTGGGGCGTGCCCATCCTCGGGGCCAAGGGCGAAGCCCGCCCACCGGCCGGCGCGGTGCCTGCGGCCGAGGCGGCCGAGTGCATCCTCGCCGGCGTGGCGCGGGGCGACGGCGTCGTCGCGTTCCCCACGATGCACCGCTGGCTCTGGCGATGGCAGCGGTGGCTGCCCGCCGGCTTCGACCGCTGGATGGCGAAGCGCCAGGCGCGGCCGGCGACGGCGCCGCGGTCCGTCAGTTGAGGATGCGCCCGTTGGCGCCGATCACGCTGATCTCGACGTAGCTCGACCCTTCGTTGCTGCGCGGACCAAAGCCCACGCGAAAGCCACCGAGGTCGAAGGGCGCGCCGCGCAACGCGGCCTCGAGGCGTTCGCGGGTCGGGTTGGCCCCGGCGCGTTCCAGGGCGGCGACCACCAGCCGGGCGTTGATGTAGCCCTCCAGGCCGTAGTAGGAGAGCGCGGCCGTGCGGGAATGCGCGGCGAGGTCGCGCTTGTAGTCACGCACGATAGCGAACTTGTCGCCCCACGGGTAGGGAATCACCTGGGCCACCTGCACGCCGCGTGCGGCCTCCACCCCGAGTTCGGCGATGAGCTGGTCGGTGCCCACCGGCGACAGCGCGACGAAGTACGGTGACAGGCCGGCGCGGCGCAGCTGCTGCACAAAGGCTGCGGTGGGTCGGTACAGCGACACCATGACCACGGCCTGCGGCTTGGCTGCCGCGATGGTGCTGACGGCCGCCGCCACCTCGACGGAGTTGCGGGGCACGACAGCAGCGGCCACCGGTTCGAGCTTGCGGCTGGCGAGCGCGGCCCGCATGCCCTTCAAGCCCGCCTCTCCGAAACCATCGTCCTGGTAGAGCACGGCAATGCGCGTCATGCCCAGGGTCTGCAGCGCCCGCACGATCGCTTCCGTCTCGTTGCCGTAGCTCGCACGCAGGTGGAACATGTGGCGAATGGCGGGATCTCGAAGCGAGTCGGCGCCCGTGATGGTGCCGATGAGCGGCACTGCGGCGCGTTCCACGAGGGGCAGCACGGCGGTGGTCGAGGCCGTGCCATAGAACCCCATGAGGGCAAAGACCTTCTCCTGCTCGATCAGGCGCCTCGCGTTGGCGACCGCGGGGTCGACTTCATAACCGTCGTCGAGGGCAACCAGCTTGAGCCGACGGCCGGCGACGCCACCATTGGCATTGACGCGCTCGAAGCAGGCCTCGATGCCCTCCTTCATCTGGCGTCCGTAGGCGCCGGTCGGGCCCGACAGCGGCGAGGACATGCCAAGAAGAATGGTGTTGTCGACGATGCCGTCCACGGCCAGGACAGGTGCGGCGGTCATGAGGGAGATGAAGGCACCGAGTGCGGCACGGAGGCAGCGCAGGAAACGAGAACGCATCGACGAACCCAGGATGAAAAGGGCCGCGATTCTGAGGAGGCGTAGCTTGCTGCTGCCTGACAGAAACGATGCAGTTTCGTTACCAGTGGAACCGGTTGGTGCGGGACGATGCACGCACGGTCGGGAAGAATCGGTTCAGAAGTTGAAGGCGAGCCGCATGCCGCCCCAGTGGCGGCCGTTCACGACGATCGGAGCGGCGGCTTCCTTGAGCAGCACGAACCGGCCGCCGCCCATGTCGCGCCGGTAGGTCTGCAACAGGAAGGGACGCTGGTTGCGCGCCGAAGCCAGGCCGGTGCGGTCGTTGAAGATGCGGCGATAGCGGCTGTTGGCCGTGTCCCAGGCCAGGTCACCGCGCTGCGGCTGGCAATAGCGCTGGTTATGCGTCGGCACGTAGCCGTTGCGGTCGACGGCGATGCAGAACACGGCCTTCGGATGCGCCGCCAGGACCTGCTCCTGCAGCTCGGGGAACAGGCGGTCGGCCAGCGTCACGAAACGCGTGGTGTGCTGGGCCGGATTGGTGTTCGGGAGGGGCCGGTAATCCTCGTCGAAGAGATCGGCCATCGAGATGGCGTTGCTCCGCACCGCCTCCTCCAGGCGTTCGCCGATGCCGGCGGCAGCGGCCTTGGCGGCCTCGATGAACGGAGTGTCCTCGGTCTGCAGTCCGCACTGGGCGACGAGCTCGATGAGGTGCTCGGATACCTTGAGGAAGGCCTCGCTGCGCGTCATCGCCGCATCGAGCGCATGGCTCGATCGGTTCATCTCGGTTTCGATCTCCGCCATCTGGCCGTTCAGGCCGCCGCAGATCTCGCGGCTGCGGTCCGCGGCTGCGTTGATGCTCGACACGCCGCCCTCGACGTCGCGCAGCGCGGTGTGGAAGGCGCCCTGCTCGGCCTGGCCTTCCTTCACCTGGATCTCGCGCGACAGCGCGGCGATGCGGGCGTCGAGCTGGCCGACCGTGCTCATGATGGCCTTGGACGACTGCTCGACCTTCGACGCCAGATCCTTGACCGCGTCGGCGACCACGCCGAAGCCGCGTCCGGCCTCGCCGGCCCGCTTGGCTTCCACCGAGGCGTTGAAGGCGACCAGCCGCGTCTGCAGGGCGATCTGGGTGATCTCGCTGGCGGCACCGGCCACGTCGCGAAGGGAATCCACGATGCCGGCCACTTCGTCTCCCACCGCTGCCACCGCCTGCCGGGCACGGCCGACGGCGTCGAGGCTGCCGGTGGCCACGCCCCGGATGTCGTGCTGTGCACGCGTGATGTCCTGGAGCTGGCCCGCAAGCGCAGCAACCGCCTGTGCCTGGCGGGCGGACACCTTGATGACGTCGTCGATCTGGCCCCGCACCTCGGCGGCGTCGCGGCCCATCGTGGAGGCCTGCTGGCTGATGGACCGCACTGCGCCCTTCAGGTCAGGCTCCCCCGCGGGCTCGGTGAGCGCGGCCAGGGTCGGCGGGATGTGGGTGGGCGACTTCTTGAACAGCTGGAACATGGTGCGCTCCGATCAGGCGGGCTTCAGCTCACCACTCGCGCAGCTTGACTCGCAGGCGGGCGATGGACTGGCTGTGCAGTTGGCAGACGCGCGACTCGGTGACCTTGAGCACGGCGGCGATTTCCTTCAGGTTCATGTCGTGCTCGTAGTACATGCTCATCACGTACTGCTCGCGCTCGGGCAGCGTCTTGATGCCCTCGACCAGCGCTTCGCGCATGCGATGGTCCTGCAGCTGGGCGAGCGGGTTGCCGCCGTCGTCGGCCACGTGGCGGTCGAGGAAGTCGTTGTCGCCCTCGTCACCACTCATGTCTTCCAGGTACACCAGCTGGGTGCCGCGCACCTTGCCGAGCAGTTCCTGGTACTCAACGAGCGTCACGCCCATCTCGCGGGCGATCTCGCTTTCGGCCGGTGCGCGCCCGAGCTTCTGCTCGAGCTTGTGGACGGCGGTCTCGATGCTGCGCTGCTGCTTGCGGATGCCGCGCGACAGGTAGTCGTTGCCCCGCAGTTCATCGAGCATGGCGCCCCGGATGCGCTGGGTGGCGAAGGTCTCGAACTGCACGCCCTGCTGGGCGTCGAAGCGGCTGAGTGCATCGGTGAGGCCGATCATGCCGACCTGGATCAGGTCGTCGAGCTCGACGTTCGCCGGCAGCTTGGCAATCATCTGGTGGGCCAGCCGGCGCACGAGCGGGCTGTACTGCTTGAGCATCGTATTGACATCAAGTTGGCCTTTGGCGGTGTACATGGTGGCTCCGAGAGGTCAATTCAAAACATGCTGCGACGAGGCGCCGCGGCGGCCGGCCATCGCCAGGCCGGCATGGGGCATCGCGACCGGCGACAGGACTTCACGCGCCCAGCGGCGCAGTGCGGGCGTGGGCGCTTCGCGGGCGTCCGAGGCGGGGTCGACGTGCAACCAGTCGCGCAGCACGGCACCGAGGAAGCTGTCGGCGCAGCTGGCGACCTGCGCGGCAATGCGCTCCACGCGAGGGGACGTGGGGGCCGCACACAGCAGCAGGTCGTGCACCATCAGGTGGGCGCGCTGCGTCAGCAGCTTCATGGCGGCATAGGCATGGGTCACGCTGGCCGGCCGGTCGTCGGCGAGCAGCAGGGGACGCGCCTCGCTGCGCATGAAGAGGCGGCAGAGGTCCGACTCGGTCGCATGCACCAGCATCACGTCCACGTGCGGCGCGGCATCCGCCACCGCTTGAAGGAAGGCGGCGGTGGACCCGGTGGCGTCCACGTAGCGCAGGGGCAGGCCGCGGGCAGCCATGTACGACACCTGGGGTGACAGCGTCTCGATGCATTCGCCCAGGTCCATCACCGAGAGTTCGTCCGGACTGGGGGCGCGGTCCGAGGCATCGACCACCATCACCTGGGCGCCCTGCTCCGCGAAGGCGGTGCACAGCCGCTCGAGCATCACACCGCCGAAGGCCATGTGCGGGTTGGCGACGACCGGCACCATGCGCACGCGGGCATGGGCGAACAGCTGGCGCAGCCCGTGTGCCTGGTCCTGGGGATACTGCGAATCGTGGTAGTCGTCGTGCATGGCGGCGGCGTTCGTCGGTTCGTGTGGTGTGAAGGTGGCGTCGGGCTCAGGCGTGCAGCGTCGGGCGGGGGCGCTGGGCTTGCTGTCGAGCCGTGAAGATGAGGCTCACGTCATCGGCGTCGATGCGGTAGGCCGGGTTCACGTTGGCCCGCAGCGCACGGTGCACCAGCGCATGCGACGACAGCCGGTGCCAGTCTTCGGGCACGCGCTGGCCGTTGGCCACGCCGACCACCTTCAGCTTGTGGCGGATCACGGCGTCGAGGGCCGGGGCCAGCTTCACCGCCTCGTCCATCTTCGACAGCACGATGCCCTTGCAGGCCGACGCCTGGTAGGCCAGCATCACGTCCTCGATGGTCTCGCCCTGGGCGGAGGCGTTCACCACCAGCAGCTTCTGGATGGAGCGGTGGCTGAGCATGTCGAGCAGCTCGCGGGTGCGGCTGTCGCGCTGGGCCATGCCGGCGGTGTCGATCAGCACCATCTTCTTGGACGACAGCAGCTCGAGCAGGTCCTCGAGGGAAGCGCGGTCGTGGGCGGTGTGCACCGGCACGCCGAGGATGCGGCCATAGGCACGCAGCTGTTCATGAGCGGCCACCCGGTAGGCGTCCAGCGTGATGAGGCCCAGGTTGGCGGCGCCGTACTTGGTGGCGAATGCGGCGGCGATCTTGGCGGTGCTCGTCGTCTTGCCCACGCCGGTGGAGCCGATCATGGCGTAGACGCCGCCCTGGTCTTCCAGGGCCGGCTCGGCCTCGCCGGTGAGCAGGTTGCGCTCGAGCACGTTGGCGGCCCAGGCGGACTCGTCGGTGACGTCGCTCGGCAGGCTTTCGGTGAGCTTGCGGATGAGGGCGGGCGAGAAGCCGCAGTCGAGCAGCTTCTGGATCAGGTGGGCCTGCGCCGGATTGCGCTGCAGCTTTTCCATGAAGGCCAGGGCGCCGAAGCGGTCTTCGATCAGGCCCTTCATCGAGCGCAGCTCGTTCATCATGTCCTGCTGCTCGCGGCGGCTGGTGGCCATGGAGGCGTTCAGGCCGGCGTCCGCCAGCGACGGCACCGGCTGGGCCATCGCGGCCACCGGGGCGACCGGCTCGGCCAGCATGTCGCGCATGCCGGGCAGTTCGTGGCGCGCGGCCTGCGGGCGGGCGACCGGAGCGACCGGGGCGGGGGGTGCCGCTTCCACCGGCATGGCCGGACGGGACGCCGCGGGCATGACCGGGGCGGACTGGCGAGCCGCCAGGCGCTGCTCGAGGGCCACGGGCAACTGCTCGGGCTCGGCGTGGAAGGTGGGTTCCTGGGCGCGCTGCTCGGCACGCAGGGCGGCCTGGCGGCGCTTGAGCATGCGCTCGCGCACATAGTCCTGGAAGGACAGCGTGCTCATCGACAGGCGGGCCACGTCGTCGCTGACCTCGTCCTGGGCCGGCGCCGGCTGGGCGGCCGGACGGGCGGCGGGCTTGGCCGCCGGACGGGCCGCCGCGGGGCGTGCAGCAGGCTGGGCGGCCGGGATGGATGCTGACATGCGCTCGATCTGCTGGATGCCTTCCGGCCCCATGGCCAGCACCTCGATGCCTTCGGCGCAGGGCTTGGTGGACAGCACGACGGCGTCATCGCCAAACGCCTGGCGCACCAGGGTCAGGGCGTCGCGCGAGGTCCGCGCGGTAAAACGTTTGACGTTCATGTGTTGCCTCCAAGGCGGGAAAACTTCGAAAGGGATGCAGCGCGGTCAGCCGGACCGGACGGGAACTCAGCGGAAGCCGGTGTCATGAGGTGCCTCCGATGATCGAGCCGATGCGGATCGAATGCGTCTCGGGAATCTCGCTGTGGCCGAGCACCCGCAGGCGGGGGGCGGCGCGCTTGAGCAGGCGGGCCATCGGCGCTCGGATCAGGTCGGGCACCAGCAGGCAGGCCGGGTGGCCCAAATCTTCCTGGCGCTTGGCGGACTCGGCGGCGCTGCGAGCCAGGGTATCGGCCACCCCGGGGTCGAGGGCGGCGCCGTGTGGCGAATTGAGGGCCTGGGTGACGATGCGCTCGAGCTCGGGCTCGAGGGCGATGACGTCGAGCTCCTGCACCGGGCCGTAGATCTGCTGGACGATGGACGGGGCCAGCGAGATGCGGATGCGGCGGGCCAGTTCGGCCGGGTCGCTCACCACCGAGGCGTGCTCGGCCAGGCATTCGATGATGGAGCGCATGTCGCGGATGTGCACGCCCTCTTCCAGCAGTAGCTGCAGAACCTTCTGCAGGGCCGGAATGGCGACCATCTTCGGAACCACGTCTTCGATCATCTTGGGTGCCAACTTCGTCACGTGCTCAACCAGTTGCTGGGTCTCGACGCGTCCCAGGAGGCGGGCCGCGTTCACTTGCATCAAGTGTGAAAGATGCGTGGCCACGACGGTCGAGCAATCAACAACCGTAAATCCGTTCATTTGGGCTGATTCGCGCTGGCGCTCCTCGATCCAGACGGCGGGCAAGCCGAATGCCGGGTCGGTGGTCTTGGTACCGATCAGGTTGGTGGTGGCACCGCCCGGGTTGATGGCCAGCAGCATGCCCGGGAAGGCCTCGCCCTCGCCCACGACCGCGCCACGCAGGGTCAGGCGGTACATGCTGGGCTTGAGCTCCAGGTTGTCGCGGATGTGCACGGGCGGCGGCAGGAAGCCGACGTCCTGGGCGAACTTGCGGCGCACGCCCTTGATGCGCTGCAGCAGGTCGCCCTGGCGGGCCTTGTCGACGAGGGCGATCAGCCGGTAGCCGACCTCCAGGCCCAGGGTGTCCACCGGCAGCAGGTCGTCCCAGCTCGCTTCGGCATTCGGTTCGGCCGACGGCTGCGAGGCCCGCGGCGGCGGCTCGGCCGCACGGCGCTTGTTGCGTTCCTTCATCCACCAGGCACCGTAGCCCAGGCCGCCGGCAATCGCCAGGAAGACGACATGGGGCATGCCCGGGATGACGCCCAGCAGGCCGATCACGCCAGCGGTGATGCCCAGCACCCGCGGGGAGTTGAACACCTGGGCGGAAATCTGGGTGCCGACGTCCTCGTCCTTGCCGACGCGGGACACCACGAGCGCGGCGGCCACGGAGATCAGCAGCGCCGGGACCTGGGCCACGAGCGCATCGCCGATGGCCAGCAGGATGTAGCTGTTGGCGGCCTGGGCGGCCGACAGGTCGTGCTGCACCACGCCGATGATGAAGCCGCCGATGATGTTGATGAAGAGGATCAGCAGGCCGGCCATGGCGTCGCCGCGCACGAACTTGCTGGCACCGTCCATGGAGCCGAAGAACTCGGCCTCGTCACCCACCTCGGCGCGGCGGCGCTTGGCCTCGCGCTCGTCGATCAGGCCGGCGTTCAGGTCGGCGTCGATCGCCATCTGCTTGCCGGGCATGGCGTCCAGCGTGAAGCGCGCGCCGACTTCGGCGATTCGCTCGGCGCCCTTGGTCACCACCACGAAGTTGATGACCACGAGGATGGCGAAGACGATCAGGCCGACGGCGAAGTTGCCGCCGATCAGGAAATGGCCGAAGGATTCGATCACCTTGCCGGCCGCGCCCGTGCCGGTGTGGCCTTCGAGCAGCACCACGCGGGTCGAGGCGATGTTGAGCGACAGGCGCAGCAGCGTCGTCAACAGGATCACCATCGGGAAGGCGGAGAAATCAAGCGGGCGGACCATGTACGCCGCCACCATCATGACCATCAACGCGATGGCGATGTTGAAGGTGAAGAGCAGGTCGAGGGCGAAGGCCGGCAGCGGCAGCACCATCATCGCCAGCAGCAGGATGATGAAGATGGGCGCCAGCAGCGCCTTGATGGCCGTGGCGTGGGGCCCGAGCAGGGCCTGCAGTTTCGCGATCAGTGCGTTCATCGATCAGTCCCCTGGGGGCCAGCCGGTTTGTGATGGGGGTCGAGCTCGACCGGAACATTCAGCTCCGGCAACACGCCCGGCATGGCCATGCGGCCTGCCATGGCGGCGCGCAGCTGGTAGACGTAGGCCAGCACCTGGGCCACGGCCGAGAACAGGGCGGCCGGGATTTCGCGATCGACCTCGGCGTGGGCGTACAGCGCGCGCGCCAGGACCGGGGCCTGCAGCACGGGCACCTGGGCCTCGCGTGCGGTGTCGCGGATCTTCATGGCCATCAGGTCGGCGCCCTTGGCGACCACGCGGGGAGCACCCATCGCACCTTCGTCGTACTTGAGCGCCACGGCGTAGTGGGTCGGGTTCATCACCACCAGGTCGGCGCTCGGCACGGCAGCGATCATCCGGCGGTTGGCCATCTCGCGCATGCGGGCGCGCACCTTGGCCTTGACCTCCTGGTTGCCCTCGATGTCCTTGTGCTCCTGCTTCACTTCCTGGTGGCTCATCTTGAGCTTGTTCAGGTGCAGGTGCTTCTGCAGCGGCACGTCGATGGCGGCGAACAGGGCCAGCGCCAGCAGCAGGAGCAGCAGACCGCCCAGGATCACGTTGCCGGCATGGGAGAGCGCGCCCGGCAGCGGCATGGAGAGCGCCCCGCCGAAGGCATTCACGTTGGCCCGCAGGTACATGGCGCCAATGCCGCCGAGGATCAGCGCCAGCAGCGACGCCTTGAGGGCATCGATCATCTGCTGCTTGGAAAAAACGCGGCCGATGCCCGACAGGGGGTTGAGCTTGCCGAAGTTGGGCGCCATCGGCTTGAAGGTCCAGACCCAGCCCCCGATGGCCATGCTGGCGCCCAGGGCGACCAGCATCATCAGGGCGCCCATGGGCAGCACGACGACCAGCATCTTGAGGGTGAGTTCGCCCAGGCGCTCGCCCATGAAGCCGGTGTTCTGTACCGAAGCGGCATTGAAGCGCAGTGCCTGGGCCAGCATGTCCATCAGCCAGCCCGACAGGGTGGGCGCCGCCGCCACGATCACGCCGCCGCCCGCCGCGATGGCGGCAAGGTGGCCGAAGTCACGCGAGCGGGCAATCTGCCCGTCTTCACGGGCCTTCTGCAGCTTGCGTGCTGAGGCGGGTAAGTTCTTGTCTTGGTCGGACATGGCGGATGGAGGAACGGCTACCGGATTGTTTCAAGCGGTGCCGGAAACTTGAGCGGGATCAGAGGGGGAAAGGCCGGGCAATTCGGCCCGTTGCCGGAGGCGCCGTCCGCGTCACGGGGGCACGGGGCGTGATGCAGTTCACGTGTGGTTCACAGCCGCCCGCGGCGCTGCCAGAATGCCGCGCATGACCACCGCCCCCACCCTGCCCCGCCGGTTCGGCGTCGCCGCCAGCAAACTCCACCGCGAGGCGGCCGACCGCGGGCTGCTGGTCTGGGCCGACGCCTGCGGCCCGGCGGTGCGCCGCATGGGCATGCGGCTGCACACCGTCGGAAGGTCCCATGCGGCGCTGGTCGCCTCGGCCGCGCTGGGTGACTGGGAAG
Organism: Rhizobacter sp. LjRoot28; assembly: GCF_964253025.1. Classification (NCBI taxonomy): domain Bacteria; kingdom Pseudomonadati; phylum Pseudomonadota; class Betaproteobacteria; order Burkholderiales; family Sphaerotilaceae; genus Rhizobacter; species Rhizobacter sp. LjRoot28. The sequence goes on along the minus strand of NZ_CAXUQC020000001.1, from coordinate 581,230 downwards.
GCCTCGTGGCCTATCCCTCGGGCAAGGACGGCGGGCTGATGCGCCTCGTCTCCCACGTGGCCGGCGGCGCCTATGAGGGCCAGGCGCTCGACGGCATCATCTACCTCATCGACCCGGTCGATCCCTCCACGCTGTACCCGGAGGCGCTGGCGCTCAAGCGCCAATGCGTCACCCACCAGAAGCCCTTCGTGTCGACGGTGGCCGGCGCCATCGAATGGATGGCCGTGGAAAGCGTCCATGCGGGAACGGCCGACGCCGCCGCCCGCACGCTGCTGGACGTGTCGCGGCGCCACCTGGCGCTCATCGCCCACGACGCGCTGAAGGCGCAGATGGTCGACTTCTGCAGCCGCCACTTCGACCTGCTCAGCCGCGCGCCGAGCCGGGTGGCCACCGGCACCACCGGCCAGCGGCTCAACGAGATGGCGTGGTCGCGCGGCTGGCCGGCCGGCACGCCCTGGGTGCAGCGCTACCTGAGCGGCCCGCTGGGCGGTGATGCCCAGATCGCCGAGCGGGTGCTCGACCTGCGCTGCGACAAGGTCATCTTCTTCGAGGACCCGCACGTCGCCCGCCAGCACGAGGCCGACATCCAGCTGCTCGAACGCGCCGTCTGCACCGTCACCCGCCACGCCAGCTGCGCGAACTCGCCGGCGATGGCCGAGCGCTGGGCGCAGGCGGTCACGCGCGCGGCGGGCTGACGCCCGCCGGTTGGTGTCAGCCCCAGCGGGGGCTGAGCGCCTTGCGGTACACCGATTGGCCGCCGATGTCGCGCAGGTCGACCGCCAGCTCGCCGGTGCGGCCGTCGATGTTCACCTCGCCGAAGAACTGCATGCCGGCGTAGGGAGACAGGTTCGACCGGCCTGCCGGTGGCGCCTTGACGAAGGCCAGCTGCGGACCGAAGGTGTTCTCCAGCGTGTTCGGACCGAAGGTCCCGGCATTGAGCGGCCCGGCGACAAATTCCCAGAAGGGATCGAAGTCGCCATAGGCGGCCTTGTTCGGGTCGTAGTAGTGGGCCGCGCAGTAGTGCACGTCAGCCGTCAGCCAGACGGTGTTGCGGATGTGGCGGCGCTGGATGAAGGTGAGCAACTCGGCAATCTCGAGCTCACGGCCGCGCGGCGCGCCGCCCTCCCCGTTGGCGATGCCTTCCCACCGGGCCTGCCCCTGGGCATCGCGGCCGTCCGGCACGCCGACGCCCACCGGCAGGTCGGAGGCCAGCACCTTCCACACCGCACGCGACTGCGACAGGCTGCGCTTGAGCCAGTCGAGTTGCTCGCGCCCGAGGATGGCGCTGGCGGCATCGGCCTGCGTCTGCAGGTTGCTGGAGTTGGGGCCCCGGTAGGAGCGCATGTCGAGCATGAAGACGTCGAGCAGCGGACCGTGGCTCACCTTGCGGTACACCCGTTGCGCCTCGCGGGCGTCGAACGGACGCATCGGGGCGTATTCCAGGAAGGCGCGGGTGCCGCGGGCGGTGAGCAGCGGCACCCGCTTCTCGGTGTAGCGGCTGTCGGCCGACAGGTCCTTGGCATCGGACCAGTTGTTGGTGATCTCGTGGTCATCCCACTGCCACAGCTGCGGCACCTCGGCGTTGAAGCGGCGGAGGTTGTCGTCGAGCAGGTTGTAGCGGTAGCGGCCGCGGTATTCGTCGAGCGTCTCCGCCACCTTGCTCACTTCGGGCGTCACGAGGTTGGTCCACAGGCGCCCGTCCTCGGCCGTGACGGAGGCGCTGATGGGGCCGTCGGCGTAGATGGTGTCACCGCTGTGGATGAAGAAGTGCGGCCGGCGCTGGCGCATCGCCTCGTAGATGCGCATGCCGCCGAAGCCGGGGTTGATGCCCCAGCCCTGGCCGGCGGTGTCGCCACCCCAGACGAAGCGGACGTCGCGCGCCTGCGGTCGGTGTCGCCAGCCGCCGTGCCCGTCGTCTCGGGCCGAGGGCGCCACGATGAACCGCCCGAGCACCGGCTCGCTCACGGCGCGGGCGTTGTCCAGCGATTCGAAGCTCACCCGCACGAAGACCTCCCGGCCTTCGGGCAGCTCGACCAGATCCTGGCGGGCGGTGAAGTCGGTCACTTCGAGGGCGTGCGGGCCCACCACCCGGCGGGCATTGGTGAAGCGTTCATCCAGCGCGTACTCGACCACCATGCGGGCCGGCCGGTCGCTGCGCGACCACACCATCACCGCGCCGTCGTGAGGGTCGCCGAACTGCAGGCCCTGGGCGGCCACCGGCCGCACCGCATCGGAGACGATGAGGCCTGGCGCCTGCTGCGCCGCGGCCCAGGAGGGCAGCACCAGTGCCCCGGTGGCGGCGGCGGTGCCGTGCAGGAATCGGCGGCGGGTGCTGGGAATGTCATCGGCGTGGGACATGGCGGGCTCCGTGGGGTGGCTGGCGGGAATGACGCTGCACCTTAGGAAGCCCGCATGACGTCGCCATGAAACCCCTGCGCCACAGCCCGCTGTTACCCATTCGCTGCGCGGCCTTCACAGAATGACCGCAAGGGTCCGCACGGTGCGGGCTGCGAGCCGAGGAGATGACGATGGGCAAGAAAATCCTGATGCTGGTCGGCGACTACGCCGAGGACTACGAGACCATGGTGCCCTACCAGGCGCTGCTGGCCGTGGGCCATGAGGTGCACGCGGTGTGTCCCGACAAGAAGGCCGGCGACTTCGTGATGACGGCCATCCACGACTTCGAGGGCCAGCAGACCTATTCCGAGAAGCCCGGTCACCGCTTCGTGCTGAACGCGACCTTCGCCGACGCCCGCCCCGAAGACTACGACGCGCTGCTCATTCCCGGCGGCCGTGCCCCGGAGTACCTGCGCATGAACAAGCAGGTGCTGTCCGTCGTGCAGCACTTCGCCCGCGCCGACAAGCCCATCGCCGCGGTATGCCACGGCGCGCAACTGCTGGCCGCAGCGGGCGTCATCCGCGGCAAGCGGGTGTCGGCCTACCCGGCCTGCGCGGCCGAGGTGGAACTCGCGGGTGCGACCTACGCCGACATCCCGGTGGACCAGGCCGTCACCGACGGCAAGCTGGTCACGGCCCCGGCCTGGCCCGCGCACCCGGCCTGGATTGCGCAGTTCCTCGCGGCGCTGGGCACGAGGATCACGCACTGACCGGCCCGACCGGCACCGCTCAGATCGCCGCGCACGCCTCGGGAGGCGCCAGCTTGTCGAGCAACGCGCGTGCGAGGTAGCCTTCGGGCACCCCGTCGATGAGGAACACCGCGCCCCGGGCATTGCGTGCACGCAGCGGGATGAGGCGCTCGTAGGCCGGCGAGGCGTACCACCGGCGCGCCTCGTCGATGGAGGGAAACGCGATGATGATGCAATCGCTGTCCATCGCGCCCTCCTTCACCTCGGCCCGGCAACCGTGCACCAGGAACCGCCCGCCAAAGGGCGGCAGGGTGGCGTCGATGCCGCGGATGTAGGCGACGATCTCCGCATTGAACTCGACGTCGTTCAGCAGGGCGATGGCATAGGCGGGCATGGCGTTCTCCGAGTCAGGGCTCAATGAATGCCGGAACGACGGTTCGAAGGGCGGGGGCTCCCCACCCACGTCGTGTCCGGCACGACAGACGACCCCGGAAGGTTAAGAGCGCCGTCGCACCCGGTCCATGACCTGCCAGGTCATGGCGCCAGCAACGGTGCCGACGCCTGCGCGGCGGCTGCCCAGCGGCTGCCGGCCACCCTGGTCGGGACGCGGATTTGCCGCCCCGGAGCGGCATGGCTGACAGCCGCGGTCTCGCACATGCACTAAGGTATCGACCTGCCCCTGCGGGCCCACACTCCTGACGGAGACCCTGATGTGCGAGATCTTCATCAGTGCCAGCCCTGAGAGCTATGCGTCCCGAACGCGGTCGGTGCGGCTGCACGGCGTCGTGACGAGCCTGCGGCTGGAGAACCTGTTCTGGGACGTGCTGGCCGAGATCGGCGCGCGCGACGGCATGACGGTGACCCAGCTGATCGAGCGGCTGCACGACGAGCTGGTCCGCTCCCGAGGTGAAGTCGGCAACTTCGCTTCCTTCCTGCGGGTGAGCGCACTGCGCTACATGGCACTGCAGGCGCACCGGCGCATCCCCACCGACGTGACGGTGCCGATACGTTCGCTGAACCCCAGGGAGGTCCTGGACGAGCTGCCTCTGGGACGCCTGCGCGACGGCGCGACGGCGTGAACCGCGCCCGCGGGCGGCCGGACGGCGGACCGGCCGCCCCCCTGAAACATGCTGTTACCAAATCCGTGGTGGATCCTGTCGATCCGCGCCCGGCTCGTTCGACGTCCATTCAGAGGCACGCGTTGTGCGGCCTCCTCAACCCTCAGGAGAACAGCATGCGTTACATGGTGATCGTCAAGGCGAACAAGGACACGGAAGCGGGCGTCATGCCGACGGAGCAGGAGCTCACCCGCATGGGTGCGTACAACGAGGAGCTCGTGAAGGCGGGCGTGATGCTCGCCGGCGAAGGCCTGCACCCGAGTTCCAAGGGCGCCCGGGTGCGCTTCGAGGGCACGAAGCGAACCGTCATCGACGGCCCGTTCAGCGAGTCGAAGGAACTGATCGCCGGCTACTGGCTGTGGCAGGTTCGATCGCATGAGGAAGCGATCGAGTGGCTCAAGCGCGCGCCCTTCGACCACGGCGAGGAAGTCGAGCTGCGTCGTGTCTTCGAGATGGAGGATTTCGGTGCCGAGATGACGCCGGAGCTGCGCGAGCAGGAAGACCGCCTGCGGGCCGAGGTCGATGCGCGCACGGCCGACGCGCAGTGAAGGAGCGTGCCATGCAAGCCACCCTTTCGGATTCGGCTCGTCCCGTGCGCCCCGGGTTGACGGCGCGGCGCACGGGCCAGGTGCTCAGCGCGCTGGTGGTGCTGTTCCTGCTCTTTGACGCTGCCATCAAGGTCATCGGGCTGGACGTGGTGCGCGAGACGTCGGTGCAGCTGGGCCTGAACCCCGCGCACAGCTTCGGCCTGGGGGTCATGACACTCGCCATCGCCTTGCTCTATGCGTGGCCACGCACCGCGGTGCTGGGCGCCATCCTGCTCACCGGGCTGCTCGGCGGGGCCATCGCCACACAGCTCCGCGTGGGCAACCCGGTCTTCACGCACCTGCTGTTCGGCGTCTACCTCGGCCTGCTGGCGTGGGGCGGGCTCTACCTCCGCGACGACCGGCTTCGGGCACTGCTGCCGATGCGCCGTTGATCGGCGTTGATCTATCCTTGCAGCCCCACGTCAACCGGGACTGCAACGGATGAGATTCGTGATCCTTCGTCATGCCGAGGCCGGCGGGCCCGCCGGCCCGCTGCCTGCCCTGCGCCCCGCCCCGGGCATCGCCATCCAGGAAGAAGTGACCTTGGCCCCCGAGGAAGCGGCGGTGCGCATCGTCCTCAGCGAGGACGGCCTCCATCGGTCCGCCGGATCCATCCTGCGCTCGGGCCCCGGCCTCGCCGGACTGGCGCTCATCGAAGCGCCCTCTCGCGACGCCGCATTGGCCTGGCTCGGCGCCCAACCGGATGGCAATGCCTTCGAGCTCCGCGAAACCGGGTGCGCCAACGGCCTCGCCGGCGTCGAACCGGGCCAGCCTGCCACCCAGCCGCGCTTCCTCGTGCTCGTGCGTGCGGACGCCGACACCGAAGCGGAACGCGCGCCTCCGGCGGAACGGCTCCAGCGCATGGGCGCATGCAACGACGAGGCGGTGCGTTCAGGTCGATTGCTCGCCGCCGATGGCCTGCGCTCGACGGCACGCGGCAGCCGCGTCTCCGTGCATCGCGGCCAGGCGCGGGTGATCGACGGCCCTTTCGCCGAAGCGAAGGAACTGATCGCGGGCTTCTGGCTGCTGCAAGCCGGGTCCCTGGAAGACGTCGTCGACTGGGTCCGCACCTACCCCTATGCGCAAACCCGGCCGGAAGTGGAAATCCGGCCGGTGGCGTGAAGCGCCTGCTGCCATGACGGCGACCGACGCACACCGCACCATCAATGCCGTCTGGCGCATCGAGTCGGCCAAGGTGATCGGCGCGCTCGCGCGCATGACGCGCGACGTCGGCGTGGCCGAGGAACTCGCCCAGGACGCCCTTGTCGCCGCCCTCGAGCAGTGGCCCGGCGAGGGCATCCCCGACAACCCCGCAGCCTGGCTGATGGCCACTGCCAAGCACCGTGCGCTCGATCACCTGCGCAGGCGCCGGCTGCATGCGGCCAAGGAGGGTGAGATCAGTCGCGAGATCGACGCACAGCATGCGATGCGAAGCGCCGAACTGGCCGAACGCCTGGACGACGCGCTCGACGACGACGTCGGTGACGACGTGCTGCGGCTCGTGTTCACCGCCTGTCACCCCGTCCTGGCTTCGGAAGCCCGCGTGACCCTGACCTTGCGCATGCTGGGCGGCCTCACCACGGACGAGATCGCCCGCTCCTTCCTCATGACCGAGGCCGCCACCGCCCAGCGCATCGTGCGAGCGAAGCGAACACTGGCGGCCGCCGGCGTGCCGTTCGAGGCGCCTCGCGGGCACGAATTGCCGGCACGGCTGTCGTCGGTGCTGGAAGTGGTGTACCTGATCTTCAACGAAGGCTACGCCGCAACGGCCGGACAGGACTGGATGCGGCCGGGCCTGTGCGACGAGGCGCTGCGCCTCGGCCGGATCCTTGCGGGGCTGATGCCGCAGGCGCCGGAAGTGCACGGCCTGCTCGCCCTGATGGAGCTCCAGGCGTCCCGCGCTGCAGCGCGGATCGACGAGCACGGCGAACCGGTGCTCTTGCTGGCCCAGAACCGCGCCCGGTGGGACCACGTGCTGATCCACCGAGGCCTCGCCTCGCTGGCGCAGGCAGAGCGGTTGGGAGGCGCGCAAGGGCCGTATGCCCTCCAGGCGGCCATCGCCGCGTGCCACGCCCGCGCACCGACCGCCGAGGCAACGGACTGGTCCGAGATCGCACGCCTCTACGCCATCTTGGCAGAGGTGACGCCGTCACCGGTCATCGAACTGAATCGCGCCGTTGCCGACACCATGGCCTACGGCCCGGCCGCAGGGCTTGCCCGCGTGGACGCGTTGCGCGACGAGCCGGCATTGAAGGACTATCACCTGCTGCCCAGCGTGCGCGGAGACTTCCTTGCCCGCCTGGGCCGGGCCCAGGAGGCGGCCGAGGAGTTCAGGCGCGCCGCGGGACTGACACGCAACGAACGGGAGCGCAAGCTGCTGCTCGCCCGGGCGCTTCACTGTGCAACGCGGCAGCAGACGCCGTGAGCCAGCCCCCCCTGCGCTGAACCGGACGACGGTCGTCAGGCGGCTTGCACCTGCGCCTGGCCGTGCGGCTGTGCCGAGGGTTGCTGCTGGGCTTGTGCCCGCGGCCGACGCAACGTGATGATGCAGATCCAGGCGTGCAAGCCGAGACCGGGAAAGCGGGAGATGAGGAAGTCGTCGAAGCGGAGCATCGACTCGTAGGCCCGGCCGAAGAACGGCGTCTTGCGCAGCGCCACCGTGAGCAACGTGAACAGGTAGAAGTGCTTGACCTCGACGACGTCGAAGTACTTGCGCATCAGGTCGAAGTCCCGCTTCACCAACGGATGCTCGTCGGCGGTCCGAAGCTTGGGCGTCATGCGGCGGAACAGGTTGATGGCCGGGTTGTGGCCCAAGGGCTCGGAGAACACGCAGGCGCCCTCAGGCTTGGTGATGCGCGCGAGCTCCGATAGGCAGCGGTCGAGGTCGAGGTGGTGAAGAATGCCGCTGCCGGCCACCAGGTCAAAGGTACCGGCAGGGAAGTTGGTGTTCTCGGCGTCCTGCACCGAGTACTCCGCCGTCAGCCCGTGCGCCTCGGCATCCGCCTGCGCCTTGATGATGGCTTCGCGGCTGATGTCGATCCCGTACAGGTTGCAGCCGAGCCGCTTGTAGAAGCGAAAGTCACCTCCGGTGCCGCAGCCATACTCGAGGAAATTGCGACCGGCGCCGAGGCGCTCGGTGACGATGCGCTTGAACAGGTCTGACGACGCCGCGGTGACGGAGTAGTACTTCGCCAGCACATTGCGCGGATCCTGGTCCTGCGCGAAACGGGCGTCATGAAACTCCCGTTCGCGTTCTTTCGCATCGTTCATCCGAACCCCTTCCCGATCCTGTCCTTGCCCCGTGATCGGGGCCGAATCCCATGTTAGCGGTTGCCCAGGGCCGCGCATCCCCCTCGAATGAGCGAAGGCGGCGTCGTGGAAGTGGCGCGTGGGGTTGCCTGACGTGCGCGTCCGGGCCCGGGGACCCACGCCCCCGGGAGGCCGTTCCCGGTGACGAGCCACGCCCTCCGGGGAAACCCTGACTCCTCAAATCGATCGTGGCCGCCCGCCGTGGCCGGCCCGCGATGCCGACGGCACGCCGCGCGTGGCCAGCCCGGCATGCGCCGTCGATGACGCGCGCGGCCTTGGCCAGGGCGCGCCGTCACCGTCGCAGGAACTCCGGCAGCCACCGGGACTCCCACGGGGTCGCCGTCCCCGTGCCGGCCCGATCCCTTGCAGGAGTTCCTCAATGAAGTGTCCGGTTTGTCCCGAATCCACCCTTCTCATGTCCGATCGACAGGGCGTCGAGATCGACTACTGCCCCAGCTGCCGAGGCGTGTGGCTCGACCGCGGCGAACTCGACAAGCTCATCCAGCTGTCCGCGGGGCAGCAGGCTCCGGTCGCACCCCAACGCACGGCCATGCCCCCTGGTGGCCGCCGGGACTTCGAGGACTCGGACTTCCGCAAGCACCAGAGCGGCTACCGCAAGAAGTCTTGGCTGAGCGACATCTTTGACTGAGGCTGGCCCCCCCAGTCGTTTCATTCCTGCCTCCACGGGTCGCCCGGGAAACCCGGGCTCGCGGGTGGCTTGATGGGCGCCTCGCTTTGCGCTCCCTGGTGCAGGGCGCGTGTCTGATGCGAGCGTTGTCTCGGCGGCACGGCCGCGCCGGGTCTCGGCCCGGCAGCCGAACTACTTTCTGCCGCGCCAGAAGGTCACCAAAGAGCGCTTGAACACCAGCTTCAGCTTATTCGTATCGTTGGTAATGTGAAGGTCTTTCGCTCGGTGAACGCCGAGGACCGGAGCACGCCAGGACCTCTCTCCAAGTCTGCTTGATCAGAAGCGCTTGCGTTCAGGCGCTCACGCGTCAACACCACTCCGCGCCGCGCAAGCGGCCATCATGCCAAGGCCGTGCCTCTAAGCCCGGCAAGCGCAGCGAAGCGTCCCTCAAGCCACCCGCGAGCCCGGGTCTCCCGGGCGACCCGGGGCGCCCCTCGGGGGCAGGAGCGCCAGCGACTGGGGGGCCAACATTCCAGCCGGGCGACCCGGGGCGCCCCTCGGGGGCAGGAGCGCCAGCGACTCGGGGGCCAACCATCAATGCGCCTGGTCCCAGTTCGGACCCACGCCCACTTCAGCAAGCAGCGGCACCTTCAGCGCGGCGACATCGGCCATCAGGCGGGGAATCTCCACCTTGGCCCAATCGAGCTCGTCTTCCGGAACAACGAGCACCAGCTCGTCGTGCACCTGCATCACCATCTGGGTCGCCAGGCCCTGGGTGTCGAGGTTGCGCTGCACGGCGATCATGGCGAGCTTGATGAGGTCGGCGGCCGTGCCTTGCATGGGCGCGTTGATGGCGGCACGCTCGGCGCCGGCGCGGCGCGGGCCGTTGGGGCTGTTGATCTCGGGCAGCCACAGGCGGCGGCCGAAGACCGTTTCCACATAGCCGCGTTCCTTGGCCGACGCGCGGGTCTCGTCCATGTAGCGCTTCACACCGGGATAGCGGGCGAAGTAGCGGTCGATGTAGGCCGTGGCCGCCGCACGCTCGATGCCCAGGTTGCTCGCGAGGCCGAAGGCGCTCATGCCGTAGATGAGGCCGAAGTTGATGACCTTGGCGTAGCGGCGCTGCTCGCTCGAGACGGCTGACGGCTCGACGCCGAAGATCTCCGCCGCGGTGGCGCGGTGCACGTCCATGCCTTCAGCAAAAGCGCGCAGCAGGTTCGCGTCGTCGCTGATGTGCGCCATGATGCGCAGCTCGATCTGCGAGTAGTCCGCACTGAGGATGAAGTGGCCGGGCGGCGCGATGAACGCCTCGCGCACGCGGCGGCCCTCGGCGGTGCGGATCGGGATGTTCTGCAGGTTCGGCTCGTTGCTCGACAGCCGGCCGGTCACGGCCACCGCCTGCGCGTAGTTGGTGTGCACCCGGCCGGTGGCCGGGTTGACCATCAACGGCAGCTTGTCGGTATAGGTGCCCTTGAGCTTGGCGAGGCTGCGGTGCTCCAGCAGCTTGGCGGGCAAGGGGTAGTCCTCGGCCAGCTTGGCGAGCACCTCCTCATCGGTGCTCGGCGCGCCGCTGACCGTCTTCTTCACGATGGGCAGGCCCAGCTTGTTGAACAGGATCTCCCCGATCTGCTTGGGCGAGCCCATGTTGAACGGCTGGCCGGCCAGTTCGTGGGCCTCGCGCTCGAGCGTCATCATGCGTTCGCCGAGCTGCTGGCTCTGTGCGGCAAGCACCGCCGGATCGATGAGCACGCCATTGCGCTCGATGCGCTGCAGCACGCCGCTGACCGGCATCTCGATCTGCTCGTAGACGTAGCGCAGCTTCGGCTCGGCTTCCAGGCGGGGCCACAAGGTCTGGTGCACCTGCAAGGCCATCTCGCTGTCTTCGCCGGAGTACAGCGTCGCGCGCTCGAGGTCGACCTGGGCGAACGGAATCTGGTTCGCGCCCTTGCCGCAGACATCCTCGTAGCTGAGGCCCGCCCGGCCGAGGTGTCGTGCCCCCAGGCTCTCCAGGCTGTGCGGCTTGTGCGCTTCGAGCACGTAGCTCTGCAGCAGGGTGTCGTGCCGGAAGCCGGCACCGCGGATGCCATGGCTTTCGAGGACCTGCAGGTCGTACTTGATGTTCTGCCCGACCTTGGGCGCATCGGGATTCTCGAGCCAGGGCTTCAGGCGCGCCAGCGCTTCGTCCATCGGCAACTGCTCGGGCACGCCGGCGTAGTCATGGCGCAGCGGCAGGTAGGCCGCCACGCCCGGTTCGACACTGAACGAGATGCCGACGATGCGGGCGCGCATCGGGTCGAGTGAATCGGTCTCGGTGTCGACGGCGGCCAGCGGGGCGGCCTGCAGGCGCTCGATCCAGCCGTCGAGGGCGGCGAAGTCGAGCAAGGTCTCGTAGCGCTTGTCGAGCGCGGGCGCCTCGGGCACGGGCGGGTCGGCGAAGAGGTCGCCCGACACCGGCACGGTCGGCGCACCGGTGCGGGCAAGCGATGCTTCCAGGTCCTTCAGCAGGCTCTTGAAGCCGTAGCGCCGGTAGAACGCCAGCAGGCCGTCGTTGTCGACCGGCCCGAGCGCCAGCGAATCGAACGCGGGCCAATCGTTCACGTGCCCCGCCAGGTCACAGTCGGTCACGACCGTGATGAGGCGGCGTCCCTGAGGCAGCCAGTCGAGCGCGCGGCGAAGGTTCTCGCCCGCCACGCCCTTCATGCCGGCCGCAGCGGCCATGACGCCTTCCAGCGACCCGTGCTCGGCGATCCACTTGGCCGCCGTCTTGGGCCCGACCTTCTCGACCCCTGGCACGTTGTCCACCGTGTCGCCGATGAGCGTCAGGTAGTCAATGATGCGGTCCGGCGGCACGCCGAATTTCGCGGTGACGCCTGCCACGTCGAGCAACTCGTTGCTCATGGTGTTGATCAGCGTCACACGCTCGTCCACCAGCTGCGCCATGTCCTTGTCGCCCGTGGAGATGATGACGCGATGGCCCTTCTTCGAGGCGGCGCACGACAGCGTGCCGATCGCGTCGTCGGCCTCGATGCCCGGCACCGTCAGCACCGGCCATCCGAGCAGGCGCACCACTTCGTGGATGGGTTCGATCTGCCGGGCCAGGTCATCCGGCATCGGCGGGCGATGCGCCTTGTACTCGGCATACCAGGCGTTGCGGAAGGTGTCTCCCTTGGCGTCGAACACACAGGCACCGAGGTGCGCCGGATACTGCTCGCGCAGCCGCTTCATCATGGCCACCATGCCGTGCAGCGCACCGGTGGGGAAGCCGTCGGGGCTGCGCAGGTCCGGCAGGGCGTGGTAGGCGCGGTACAGGTAGCTGGACCCGTCGACAAGCAGCAGCAGGCCGGGCTCGGCCAGGTTCGGTACAGGGTTTTCGACGTTCATCCGGCGATTGTCGGGGAAGCCGGCAGGGCTGCCTACAATGGAGGGCATGAAGCGCCTTGTCCCCCTTGTTGCCGCCCTGCTGCTGTGCGCCGGCTCCGCCCGGGCGGCCGACCCGGCCGTTGCCGCTCCCGACGCCCCGGCCGAGAAGCCGGAACCGGTGGTGGAGGTCCTGACCGTCGAGGACGAAGGCGCCCGCATCGACGAACTGCGCGTGCGCGGCGAGCCGCAACGCGTGACCGTGCGCACCAAGGGACCCCTCAAGAGCCACTACGAGATCGCCGTGCCACGGCGCGGGGGCAACGGGGCGGTGGCGGGCCAGCGCGTCTGGCACGTGCTGTCGTTCTGACATGGCCGTCTTCACCGAAGTGCCGTTGGCGGCGGCGGCCTCGCTGATCGACCGCCTGGGCATCGGCACGCTGACCGACCTGAAGGGCGTGTCCTCCGGCATCGAGAACACCAACTACTTCGCCGACACCACCCAGGGCCGTTTCGTGCTCACGCTGTTCGAGCGCCTGACGGCCGAGCAACTGCCGTTCTACCTGCACCTGATGAAGCACCTGGCCAGTCGTGGCATTCCGGTGCCCGACCCGCAGGCCGACGGCCATGGCGAGATCCTGCACAGCCTGTGCGGCAAGCCGGCCTCGGTGGTCAACCGGCTGGCCGGCAGCCACGAACTGGCGCCGGACGCGACGCACTGCGAGCGCGTGGGTGGCATGCTGGCCCGCATGCATCTGGCCGGCGGAGACTATCCGCGCTTCCAGCCCAACCTGCGCGGGCTCGAGTGGTGGGGCGAAACCGTTCCCGTCGTCGTGCCCTTCCTGACGCCGGAGCAAGCCGAGCTGATCCAGGCGGAACTCGCCTTCCAGCAGCACCTGGCCACCACGCCGGCCTACGCGGCCCTGCCGCGCGGCCCGGTGCACGCCGACCTCTTCCGCGACAACGTCATGTTCGACGGGCACCGGCTCACCGGCTTCTTCGACTTCTACTTCGCCGGCGTCGACACCTTCCTGTTCGACATCGCAGTGTGCCTGAACGACTGGTGCATCGACCTCGAGAGCGGCCGCCTGGTCGAGGAGCGCGCCACTGCCTTCGTGGCGGCCTACGACCGGGAGCGCCCGCTGTCGAGCAGCGAGCGGCGCCTGATGCCCGCCTTGCTGCGGGCCGGCGCCCTGCGCTTCTGGGTGTCCCGCCTCTGGGACTTCCACCTTCCGCGCGACGCCACCATGCTCAAGGCCCACGACCCCGGGCACTTCGAGCGCGTGCTGCGCCAGCGCATCGACAACCCCTGGCACCCTGGATTGAGCAGCTGACCCCATGTCCGTCGAGATGAAGCTGCAGCAGGTGCCCGCCCGCCGGGGTGCCGTGTGGGTGCGCCAGGGGTTCCGGGTCTTCGCCTTGCGCCCGGTCGCCTTTTCCTTCCTGTTGGCCACGTTCCTGTTCGGCATGGTGCTGCTGCTGGCCGTGCCGCTGCTGGGCCCGCTGTTGCTGATGGGCAGCCTGCCGCTGGTGTCACTGGTGTTCATGCTGGCGGCCCAGGTGGCCCTGCGCGGCCAGACACCGACGCCGACCCTCTTTGCCGTGCCCTTCCGCACCGGCCGACCGCGCACGATGGCCATGCTCCAGCTCGGCGCCATGTACGCCCTCGGGTCGGTGGCGATCGTCGTGCTGAGCCACTGGGTCGATGGCGGCCGCTTCGCGCAGCTCCAGGACCTGATCCGCATCGACACCCCGGAGGCGCGTGCACAGGTCGACACGCTCCTGAAGGACCCCGCACTGCAGGCCGGGGTGGTGCTGCGGTTCACCCTTGCAGGTCTGCTGAGCCTGCCGTTCTGGCACGCGCCGGCGCTGGTGCACTGGGCCGGCCACTCCGCGGCCAAGTCGATCTTCTTCAGCACGGTGGCGGTCTGGCGCAACAAGGCGGCCTTCGTGGTGTACGGCCTGACCTGCATGGGCGCGCTGCTCGCCTTCGGCATGGCCGCCTCGCTGCTGCTCGCGGCGATCGGGCAACCCGACTGGGCCGGGCTGATCGTCATGCCGGCCGGCCTGTTGTTCGCCACCGTCTTCTACGCGTCGCTCTTCTTCACCTTCATCGACAGCTTCGAAGCGTCGATCCCCCTGCCCCCGGAGACCTGAACCGATGACCACCGCCCCGACGCCCTCCCGGATCGCACTCGTCACCGGCGCGGGCGCCGGCATCGGACGTGCCACCACGCTGGCGCTGCTCCGCGCAGGCTACGGGGTCGTGCTGGCGGGTCGACGGTCAGACGCCCTGGCGGGCACCATCGCGCAGGCCGGGGAACTCGGGGCGCAGGCCCTGGCCGTGCCGACCGACATCAGCGACCCCGATGCCGTGGCCGCGCTGTTCGCGGCGTTGGACGCGCGCTTCGGCCGCCTCGACCTGCTCTTCAACAATGCGGGCTGCGGCGCGCCGGCCGTGCCGCTCGACGAACTGAGCTTCGCGCAGTGGAAGCAGGTGGTGGACGTGAACCTCACCGGCGCATTCCTGTGCACGCAGCATGCCTTCCGGATCATGAAGCGCCAGTCACCGCGCGGCGGCCGGATCATCAACAACGGCTCCATCTCGGCTCACGCACCCCGGCCGAACACCGCCCCGTACACCGCCACCAAGCATGCGATCACGGGGCTGACCCGGTCCACTTCGCTCGACGGCCGCGCCCATGACATCGCCTGCGGCCAGATCGACATCGGCAACGCGGCCACCGAGATGACCGAGCGCATGGCCGCGGGCATTCTCCAGGCCAACGGGCAGGTCGCCATCGAGCCGCGCATGGACGTCCGCCACGTCGCCGACGCGGTCGTGCAGATGGCCGCGTTGCCGCTGGAAGCCAACGTGCAGTTCATGACCATCATGGCCACCAAGATGCCCTACATCGGCCGCGGCTGAGGCAGCCCGTCGGCGGCTGAAACGAAAAAGGCCCGCAAGCTCATGGCTGCGGGCCTTGTCGCTGATGGCCCCGGGGTTCCGGGCCACACTGACTCAGGTGCCGATGCGGCCGCCGTCGTCCTTGGTGATGGCGATGGTGGCCGAGCGCGGGCGCGAGGTCATGTTGCCCGCCACCGCCTGGTAGCCGGCATTGCCCGGCCAGCGGCTCTTGTACTTCGTCGGGTCCATCACATCGGCCACCGCAGCCAGGCTCTCGCCCGGATGCTGGATGTTGGCGAACAGCGTCTTGCCGTCGGGCGTTTCCGTGCAGCCGGTGAGTTCGCAGTCGACCGGACCGACCAGGAAGCGCTTCAGCGTATCGGCCACCGGCTTCTTGCCGACGTAGGTGTCGATCGTGACCACGCTCTTGTCGGCCTTCTCGTACGAGAGTTGTGCCTTGGCACCATCGCCGACCTTGCCCGGCACGCCCACCAGCATCATGCAGTTGGTGATGTCGGTGTAGGAGCCGTCGTCGGTCTGGATCCAGCACAGGCCGGTGTTCTGGCTGAACCAGAGGCCGTCGGGGCTGGAGAAGTCCTGGTCGGCCGTCAGTGCCGAGACGTTGATGTTGGTCGTCGCAGCACCGGATTCGGCGCCGAAGAGATAGACGTCCCAGCTGAAGGTCAGCGCCGCGGCGTCGCCGCCGGCTTCGGCCATGCGGATGATGTGGCCGTTGACGTTGCCGGTGGCGGACGGCGTGGTGCTCGTGCCCTGGAAATCAGCATAGGCACGCGGGTTGGCGGCGTCCAGACCCAGCTGCGAGCCCGTCGGCTCGACGCGGCGGTTGCTGTTGTTGGTCAGCGTGTAGTAGATCTCCCCGGTGGTGGGGTGCACGGCACACCACTCCGGACGGTCCATCTTGGTCGCGCCAACAGCGTCGGCAGCCAGGCGGGCGTTGACGATCACGTCGGCCTGATCGGCGAACGCATAGCCGGGGTAGGCCGCGATCTGCGGGTTGCCGATCGCGAGCTCGATCCACTGGCCCTTGCCATCGGCGCCGAACTTGGCCACGTAGAGCTTGCCTTCGTCGAGGTAGCTGTCGCCGGTGGTGATGCGGTTGACGGGGTTGGCGTCCGCTGCGTTCCAGGCCTTGTTCGAGACGAACTTGTAGATGTACTCGCCGCGCGAATCGTCACCCATGTACACGGCCAGCGGCTTGCCGGCGACGGCCTTGCCGAAGGCGGCGCTCTCGTGGGCGAAGCGGCCGAGGGCGGTGCGCTTGCGAATGGCGACCTTGGCATCGTACGGGTCCATCTCGACGATGTAGCCGAAGCCGTTCAGCTCGTTGCGGTAGTCATCGGTGCCGTCGGTGCTGGTGCCGACCTTGCCGATGAAGAAGCGGGCGTACTGGTCTTCCGTGCCGGCGGTTTCCCAGCCGTGGCGGCTGGCCGCCGTCTGGGTCACGCCGTAGCGCTTCAGCGAGGCCACGCTCTTGTCACCGCGCAGGGCGTCGTCGGTCGTGTGGGTGGCCGAGGCGCGGGTGAAATAGCCGGCCCAGTTCTCCTCGCCCGTAAGGAAGGTGCCCCACGGCGTGTAGCCGGTGCCGCAGTTGTTGATGGTGCCGCGCGTCTTGGTGCCGTCGACCGAGTACTTCGTCTTGAGCAGGGCGTTGCCTCGGGCCGGACCGTTGATCTGGATCTCGGTGTGCGGCGTGACGCGGCGGTTGAAGGCGCTGTCCTGGACGTAGGCCCAGCGGTTGTTGGTCTTGCGGACTTCCACGACCGACAGGCCGTGCACCGCGATTTCCTTGTCGGCCTCGCCCTTCGGACGCGGGTTGACCGTGCCGCCGTCGACGTGCAGGTAGTACGAACGCACGTCACGGCCGCTGGTGGCCTCGTGGTTCATGGCCAGCAAGCCGCGCTCGGAGCTGGCGGCGTCGCGGCCGGTGCCGGTGGCGTTCAGGCCGAAGTACTCCATGCCGTCATGGTGGTCGCCGGCGCGCTTGTCCATGTCGGTGTCGGAGCCGTCGTTCTTGTAGGCCGGGACACCCGCGAAGATCGGGTCGCCCAGCGCATAGATCGGGGTGGCGGTGTAGCCGACGGGCACGGTGACCTGGTCGGCCGTGCCCTTGGCGACGGCGGCGAAGGCGAGGCTCGTGATGGGGCCGGTCGGCGCCGCCACAGGCGCCGCGTCGTCGTCGCTGCCCCCGCAGGCGCTCAAGCTCCAGCCGCCGAGCACTGCCGTGGCCGCGCTGCCGACACCGCCGCGCAGGACGCTGCGCCGGCTCAGGCGTGCATCCAGCACCGACATGAAGTCGGTGTTGCCGGAGGAATTGAGGTCGACCTCGTCGCGGTCGCTGGGGGAGAGAACTTCGTTGCTCACTGTGGGGCTCTTCTGGTTGTGAAGGGATTCGAATTCCGACGAGCTTAGGAACCCGCAGTGAATCGCCCGTGACATTTGCATGTCAGATCCGTGACGGTGACCGCGCCCTTCACATCCGGACACCTCCGGACGCAGCGGCGCGATGGACAATGGCGCGCCGTCCCCATCCCCTCAGCCTTCCATGAAGACCGCACTGCTTTCCCTCGTGCTGCTGCCCCTCTTGCCGGGCTGTGCCGTCGTCTCGGTCGCCGGTGCGGCTGCGGGCGCAGCCATTTCCGTCACGGGCGCCGTCGTCACCACCAGCGTGAAGGTGACGGGCAAGGCGATCGAACTCGCCATCCCGGACGACGACGACGACGAGGACGACTGACAGCAGGGGCCGGCGGTCCGATCGACCGGCCGCCGGCCTCCTCCAGCCCCTCCCTGCTCCCCTCGCCCGGCACGGCCTGCCGCCCGCTCGTGCGGACAGCCAGGCCCGAGTCGTCAGACCCCGACGATCTTCCCGTCGGTCCGGCGCACGACCACCGTCGACGACCGTGCCGGCAGCGTGTTGCCCTGAACGTTCGACGGCCAGGTCTTGCCCGGGTGCTGGATGTTCACGAAGAAGGTCTTCATGTCCGGCGTGTAGGCGATGCCGGTGATCTCGCAGCCGTCCGGTCCCACCAGGAATCGCTTGGACTGCTTGGTGGCGGCGTCGACGTGGTACATCGCGTTGTTGCCGAAGGTGTTGGTGATGCCCGTGCCCGTGTCGGCGTCGGTCTGCACCCAGAGGCGGCCGAGCGGGTCGACGCGCAGGCCGTCGGGACTCGAGAAGGTGTCGCCCTGGATGTCGCCCTTGGCCACCGCATCGGGGAAGCGCGCATCGCCGCCCAGCATGAAAATCTCCCACTTGAAGCTGGTCGCGCCCGGGGCGTTGCCGTTCTCCGTCCACTGGATGATGTGGCCGTGCGGGTTGCCCGCACGCGGGTTGGCGGCGTCGGCGACCTTGCGGCCGCTGTTCTTCGTCATCGTGATGTAGATCTTCTTGTCCGGGCCGACCGTCACCCACTCGGGGCGGTCCATCTGCGTCGCGCCAGCGACGCGCGCGGCCGCCTTGGTGTTGATCAGCACGTCGGCCTGCGTCACGAAGTTGACGATGGTCGGCACCGGCGGCGTGGCCGACTGCGGCACGAGGCCCGGGTCGGTCGCGCCGACCGTCAGGTTGTTGGTGCCCTGCACGAGAGCGATCCACTGGCCCGTGCCATCGGCGTTGAACTTGGCGGCGTAGAGGGTGCCGTTGTCGAGGATGGTGCCGTTGGCCGTGCGGTCGGTCAGGTTCACCTTGGCGCTCGGCACGAACTTGTAGATGCAGCCCGGCGTGCCGTCGTCACCCATGTAGAGGGCCATGTTGCCCTGCTCGTCCATGAGGTAAGCGGTGTTCTCGTGGTCGAAGCGGCCGAGGGCGGTGCGCTTCACCGGCAGGTTGGTCAGCTTGTTCTGCGGGTCGATCTCGACGACCCAGCCGTAGCCTTCAACCGGCTGCGTCGGGTCGAGGTAGTTGTCGGTGGTTTCCTCGCAGGTGAGGTAGGTGCCCCACGGGGTGGTGCCGCTCGAGCAGTTGTTCAGCGTGCCCACGACGGTGGCGCCCACGGTGGCCGCGGCCGGGCCGCTGACATTGAAGACGGTGTTGCCGGTGTAGCGCTTGTTGAAGGCGGAGTCCTTCTTGACTTCCCACTTGCCGTTCTTCAGTTCGATCTCGATGACCGACACGCCGACGGCGGACAGGGCGATCTTCTTCTGCTCGGGCGTGGCCGTGGCGGCGTCGAAGCGCTCGGCCATCAGGATGGCGGCATCGGGCGACTCGTGGTTGATCGCCAGCAGGCCGCCCGTGTTCGGGTCGACACCCGGAATCTCGTAGAAGTGCATGCCGTCATGTCCGCCGCCGGCGAACTTCTCCGTGTCGGCCGAGCCGAGGAAGGCGCCGGTGAAGGGCGTGGCCCCCGGCACGACGGCATCGCCTGCGCTGAACAGCACTTCGGCGGTGTAGCCCTTGGGCACGACCACGCCGTCGCCGGTCACGGCGGCGACGGACGGGAAGCTGGCGGGCGCCGTGTCAGCCGGCACGGGGAGCGTCGCCGCATCGTCGTCGCCGCCGCAGGCCGAGAGGGCCGCACCGCCGAACACGGCGGCCAGCGTGGCGCCGAAGCTGCCGCGCAGCAGCGTGCGGCGCTGGACCTTGGCGTCACGCAGGACGTCCTCGAACATCTGGCCAGGCACTTGCTCGACTTCGGTCAGGCCCAGGGCACGGGCGGAGTCGGCGCGGAAACGGTCGGTGAGGTAGGACATGGTGCTTTCGACAACAAGGAAAGCCGACATGCTAGGAAGCCCCGATGACCGCAGAATGACCCTTGCGTGACGCGACTGTCACGCAAGGCATCGCGTGCCAGGACGGTCAGTCCACCGGCGTGAGCTTGGCCACGCTCAAGGCCAGCCACTTCATCCCGTGGCGCCCGAAGTTCACCTGGGCGCGGGCATCCTCGCCCTGCCCTTCGAGGGTGACGATCACCCCTTCACCGAACTTGTTGTGGAACACCGTCTGGCCCGAGCGCAAACCGTGGCTGCTCGTGGTCTTCGGCCCCGACGATGCGACGGCGCGCGGCTCCACCTTGCCGGCACCCACGATGCCGCTCAAGCCCGACCCCTTCGACCAGGCCGACTGGTACTCCCGCGCGAAGCCCGAACCGAAGCCCTGGTTGCGCGGCGTGAGCCAGCGCAGTGCAGCCTCGGGCAGTTCGTCGAAGAAGCGGCTCTTGACGTTGTAGCGCGTCTGGCCGTGCAGCATGCGGGTCTGGCTGAAGCTCAGGTAGAGCCGCTTGCGCGCACGGGTGATGGCCACGTACATCAGGCGCCGCTCCTCCTCCAGGCCGTCGAGGTCGGAGGCGCTGTTCTCGTGGGGGAACAAGCCCTCTTCCAGGCCCGTGATGAAGACGGCATCGAACTCGAGCCCCTTGGCCGCATGCACGGTCATCAGCTGGATGGCATCCTGGCCCGCCTGCGCCTGGTTGTCGCCCGCTTCAAGCGAGGCATGGGTCAGGAAGGCCGCCAGCGGCGACATGATCTCGCCCGTCTCGGCGTCGGGCGCGAGGTCGACCGCGGCCACCGCGACCGGGCTGCCTTCGCTCAGGGCACCCGCGTGCTCGTCGACCGGCAGGGCCACGGCATCCTTGCCGAACCCCTCCTGGGTGACGAAGGCCTCGGCGGCATTCACCAGCTCCTCCAGGTTCTCGAGACGGTCCTTGCCTTCCTTGTCGGTCTGGTAGAAGGTGATGAGGCCGGACTCGTGCAGCATGTGCTCGATGATCTCGCGCAACGTGAGGCCGCGCGTGGCCTCGCGCATGCGGTCGACCAGCGCCACGAAGGCCTGCAGGTTGCCGCCGCTCTTGCCGGCCACCGCACCCACGCTCTGGTACAGGCTGCGGCCACTCGTGCGGGCGGCGTCCTGCAACTGCTCGATGCTGCGCGCGCCGATGCCGCGGGTGGGAAAGTTCACCACGCGCAGGAAGCTGGTGTCGTCGTTCGGGTTCTCGATCAGGCGCAGGTAGCTGAGGGCGTGCTTCACCTCGGCGCGCTCGAAGAAGCGCAGGCCGCCATACACCTTGTAGGGCACGCCGGCGTTGAAGAGCGCGCTCTCCATCACGCGGCTCTGGGCGTTGCTGCGGTAGAGCAGCGCGATGTCGCTGCGCGCCATGCCGTCGCGGTGCAGTTGGCGCGCTTCCTCGACGAACCACTGCGCCTCGGCGAAGTCGCTCGTCGCCTCGAAGACCCGCACCGGCTCACCCGGCCCGGCCTCGGTGCTGAGGTTCTTGCCCAGGCGCCGCGAGTTGTGGGCGATGAGCTCGTTGGCCGCATCGAGGATGTTGCCGAAGGAGCGGTAGTTGCGCTCGAGCTTGATGACCTGCTGCACCTTGAACTCGCGCTCGAAGTCGGCCATGTTGCCGACCTGCGCGCCACGGAAAGCGTAGATGCTCTGGTCGTCGTCGCCGACGGCGAAGACCGCGGCCTCGCGCCCCGCGAACATCTTGAGCCAGGCGTACTGCAGCCGGTTGGTGTCCTGGAATTCGTCGACCAGGATGTGGCGGAAGCGGCGCTGGTAGTGCTCGCGCAGCGAGCCGTTGTCGCGCATGAGCTCGTAGGTGCGCAGCATGAGCTCGGCGAAGTCGACCACGCCCTCGCGCTGGCACTGGTCTTCGTAGGCCTGGTAGATCTGCACCAGCACGCGGGTCTGTTCGTCGCGCTGGTCGATGTCCTTCGGCCGCAGGCCCTCTTCCTTGCTGCCGGCGATGAACCAGGTGACCTGCTTGGGCACGAAGCGCTCTTCGTCGAGGTTCATCGCCTTGATGATGCGCTTGACGGCCGACAGCTGGTCGGCGGTGTCCAGGATCTGGAAGCCTTGCGGCAGGGCAGCCAGCTTCCAGTGCGCGCGCAGGAATCGGTTGCACAGGCCGTGGAAGGTGCCGATCCACATGCCGCGTACCGGGATGGGCAGCATCGCGCCCAGCCGCGTGAGCATTTCCTTGGCCGCCTTGTTGGTGAAGGTGACGGCCATCACGCCACCGGGCGAGAGTTGGCCCGTCTGGATGAGCCACGCGATGCGGGTGGTGAGCACGCGCGTCTTGCCCGATCCGGCGCCTGCGAGGATGAGTGCCGGCCTCGCCGGAAGCGTCACGGCGGCCAGCTGCTCGGGGTTGAGGTTCTGCAGCAGCGAGGACGCGGGCGGGTTGGGCTGGCCGGCAAATTGGTCAGCCTCGGAGGGGAAGGACGGGTGCATCCCCTGCATTCTATTGAGGCGCGGCGGTGGCGACCCGGTTGCGGGCAAGGCTTCCGGAGCGGCGTAGAATGCGACACCGGGCCCAAATTTTTGGTGCCCGGTTTTTTCATTCCGGCAGCCTGCCGGAAGAACCGGGTTTCCAGGTCAAGCGCTCAGTCTCAGGAGCGAACAGATGGAAATCTTCGACTACGACAACGTGCTGCTGCTGCCCCGCAAGTGCCGGGTGGAAAGCCGGTCCGAATGCGATGCCTCCGCCGAGCTCGGCGGCAGGCGCTTCAAGCTGCCGGTGGTGCCGGCCAACATGAAGACGGTGGTGGACGAACCCATCACTGAATGGCTGGCCGCCAACGGCTACTTCTACGTGATGCACCGCTTCGACCTCGACACCGTGGCCTACGCCACGCGGATGCGGTCCAAGGGGCACTATGTCTCGATCAGCTCGGGCGTGAAGGCCGAGGACTACGCCATCATCGACCGCCTGGCCGAGAGCGGCGTGGGCGCCGACTACATCACCATCGACATCGCGCACGGCCACGCCGACAGCGTGCGCAAGATGATCGAGCACATCAAGTCCAAGCTGCCCGAGTCCTTCGTGATCGCCGGCAACGTGGGCACGCCCGAGGCCGTGATCGACCTGGAAACCTGGGGCGCCGACGCCACCAAGGTGGGCATCGGGCCGGGCAAGGTGTGCATCACGCGCCTCAAGACCGGCTTCGGCACCGGCGGGTGGCAGTTGAGTGCGCTCAAGTGGTGTGCCCGCGTGGCCACCAAGCCCATCATTGCCGACGGCGGCATCCGCGACCACGGCGACATCGCCAAGAGCGTGCGCTTCGGCGCCGCCATGGTGATGATCGGCTCCCTGTTCGCGGGTCACGAGGAGTCCCCCGGCCGCACGGTGGAGGTCGACGGCAAGCTCTTCAAGGAGTACTACGGCTCGGCCAGCGACTTCAACAAGGGCGAGTACAAGCACGTCGAAGGCAAGCGCATCCTGGAGCCCATCAAGGGTCGCCTGGAGGACACCCTGCGCGAGATGCGCGAGGACGTGCAGAGCTCCATCAGCTACTCCGGCGGCACCCGCCTCGCCGACATCCGCAAGGTCAACTACGTCATCCTCGGCGGCGACAACGCGGGCGAGCACCTGCTGATGTGAAGGTGCAGGGCCGCTTCGCCGAAGCGGCCCGCCAGGCGTCGGGCTATCGCGATGGGGTCCAAACCGATGGGGTCAGGTCCGCCATATTGCATGGCGGGCGGGCTTCAGTGTGTGGGACAGCATCCGGCTTCCACACGGTCCTGTTCCGCGACGGCTCCTGCGAATTGGCAGACCTGACCCTGCGTGAATTTGATGCCGTGGGCCGCCGCGTCCGCCAGATCGTCACTGAAGGCGAACGGCGGAATCGAAGTACCAGGTGCGGCGGATTTCCACGACGTCGAACTCGCGCGACAGCGCGGGTGGGAACGGGGGGTAGGGTCGGTGGCTTTCGATGAGTCGGCGGATGGCCTCGTCGGTCTCGGGCACGCCGCTCGAGACAACGAAGTTGACGGATTCGATGGAGCCGTCGCTTCGCACGGACACGGTCACCATCGGGTTGGTGCGGATGCGGGCACCCAATTCACGCACGGCTTCGACAGTCGTGTTGAACTGGATCTTCCGGGCCCAGGCCTCGGCGTATTCGACGAGCTGCGCGTTGGGGTTGGTGCGGCCCCACAGGCGCACGCGGCGGGCGGTGCTCAATGACAGGGGCAGCGTGTTTTCCGGTTGGGTGGCGGCGGCATCGCGCTGTGCGGCTTCCGCATCGAGCTGGCGGCCGATGGCGCGCAGGCGGGCTTCCCGGGCTTCCTCGCGGACCTTGTCGGCGGCAGCCGGCGATGGCGAGGCCTGCGCCGCACCGGGGACGGTGTTGGCCGATGCCGATGGCGATCCCGCCGCCGTTGTGGATCCTGGTGCTGGTGCTGTCTGCGCCGATGTCGGTGCCGGTGCCGAGGCCGGTGATGGCGACCGGGTAGCGGCAGCGGCCGCACGAGCGGCTGCCTGTTCCCGGCCTTCCTGCTCCGCCGCGGCGAGGCGCGCGGCCTGTTCCAGGCGCTCGGCGGCGCGAGCGGCTTCCAGCCGCTCGGCCTCGCGCCGTGCCGCCTCCAGCCGTTCGGCCTGCTGGCGCTCAGCCTCGCGGGCGGCCTGCAGCCTTTCCGCTTCACGCCGCGCAGCCTCCAGCCGTGCAGCCTCCTGCCGCTCGGCATCCTCGCGTGCCGCCTGCTGCCGTCTCGCCTCCGCCTGGGCGGCGGCCGCGCGCTCCGCTTCCTGCCGGGCCGTTTCCAGGCGGGCCGCTTCCTGTCGAGCTGCTTCCTGGCGCGCAAGCTCGTCGCGTCGTGCCTGCGCCTGCTCGGCGGCACGTCGCTCGGACGCCTGGCGAGCCTGCTCGACCCGCTCGGCCTCGAGCCGCGCCGCCTCCTGTCGAAGACGCTCCTGCCGCTGGGCCTCGGTCCGCTGAGCCTCGACCTCCTGGGCGGCGACGCGCTCGGCCTGCAGTCGCTCGGCTTGCAGGCGCTCGGTTTGCAGTCGTTCCGCTTGCAGGCGCTCTGCCTGCAGTCGTTCGGCTTCCCGTTGCTCGCCGGCGCGCTGCTCGGCCTCGCGGCGGAGGCGCTCCTGCCGCTCGGCCTCCACTCGGGCGGCGGCGAGCTGCTCGGCCTGCAGCCGCTCGGCTTGGAGGCGGGCGACATCACGGCGAGCGGCCTCCTCGCTGAGACGAGCCTGCCGCTGGGTTTCCATCCGGGCGGCGGCCTGTCGCTCGAGCTCCTGTCGCTCGGCCGCCTGCCGCGCGCTTTCTCGACGGGCAGCCTCCAGGCGTTCGGCCTCCGCCCGGGCCGCTTCGGCGTCGGCGCGCGCCACGTCCTCGCGGATGCGTTCGCGGCGTTCCGCTTCCCTCTGCGCAGCAGCACGTTCCTCCGCCTCGCGTCGCGCGGTTTCCTGCCGCTCGCTTTCCAGACGCGCCGCCTCGGCACGCGCCGAGGCCTCGCGCTGTCGTTCCGTTTCCTGGGCCACGCGTTGTGCGGCGGCCCGCTGTTCGGCCTCCTGACGTTCGGCCTGCAGCCGCTCGGCCTGGCGCCGCGCCTCCTCTAGGCGCTCGGCCTCCTGCCGGGATCGCTCCTCCGCTTGTGCCTGGGCTTCGGCCACCCGCCGCTCGACCTCCAGGCGCTCGGCTTCGTCCCTGGCGGCTTGCTGACGATCCGCCTCGGCCCGGGCGGCGGCAAGCCGCTGTGCCTCTGCCTCGACGGCGCTGCCGTCCCCCGGCAAGGGGACGGGATTCACCGGACTGGACGCAGCGGGCGCGACTGCCACGATCGACATCGGCGCGAGCGGCGCCGCCCGGGCGACCGAGGTATCGGCCGGGGCCGCCGCAATGGCAGGCGGCGTCGGCGACAGTGCGACGTCAGCCGGAGGAGGAGGAGGAGCAGGAAGTGGCGGCGGATCCTGCGAACGTGTTGGCGGAGGCAACGGCAACGGTGCAGGTTCAGTGACGGGCTCCGGGACAGGCGGAGACGCCGGCGCGCGATCCGGTGCCCGGTCGGGCGGAGACACGCGCTCGCTTTGCGGCATGGCGTTGGCGTCAGTCGCGGTCGCCCGCGTGGAGACCGGCGCCGGGTCCTGCTCGGCGACGGGCGCCGGCGCCGCCGCGGGCGCGCGGGCGAACAGCCGACCGGGAGACTGCACAGGCACAGGCACAGGCACAGGCCCAGGCGCCGGCACGGGCGCCGTCGCCCCCGGCGAATCCTCCGGCTCGGCCATGGCCAGCGCCGGCACGACGGCCGGTCCGGCCGCCGGCGGCGCGAGCGTGACGGTCAGGTCCGGCACCGCGCCACGTCGGTCCTGCCAGGGCATCACCAGGCCGGGCGCCCCGAGCCCGTCACCGCCCGACAGCAGGTTCAGCAACGCCGCATGCACCACCAGCGAGACGAGCAGCGCCAGCAGCTCGCGCCGCCGTTGAGCCCGTTCTTCTGGGGGGCGGGTACTCAATGCCACGCCCGTCCGTCAGTCGGCCCACATGCCGGAGCGCTGGCCCGGTTCGATGACGCGGGTCGCGTTCGCACGCTGCAGCAGGCTGGCCGTCCCCGCCGTGCCGCCCGCGGTGGCCGGGCAGGAGCCGGTCTGCAGGTAGCCGATCGCGGCGGCCGTCAGCTTCTCGGCCGGGTCGCCGAGCTCACGGTTGAAGTCGTCGGTGACCGGGCAGGTGAGCGGCAGCCCGTCGTAGTAGCGCCCTTGCCCGTTGGCGTTCAGGCTCTCGAAGTTGACGATGCTGTAGACGTTGTCGCACCAGTCCTGCGGCGTGAAGCCGACGGGCTTGCCGCAGCTCGTGCCACCGATGGTCACCACGTCGGCGTAGGGCTTGAGGCCGTTGACGACCATCTCGCTGGCCGAGCAGGTGCGCGAGCCGGTCAGGACCACCACCCGGGGAAAGGCCGGGCCGGGCCGGTTCTGCAGCCAGTAGTTGCTGTTGAGCGATTGACGGCGCGGGTTGAAGACCAGCTGGGTGAACAGCTTGCCCGCGTGCGTCGCGCCGGTCACCAGGGAGCCGAGCTGGGCCGCCGTGGAGACCCGGCCGCCACCGTTGTAGCGCAGGTCCAGAATGAGTTCGGTCGCGCCGGCCTGGCGGATCTGCGCGATGGACTCGGCCAGCGGTGTTTCGGCCTGGACGATGAAGTCCTTCAAGGACACGTACCCGGCCTTGCTGCCATTGGCCAGCGTGAAGACGGAGGTGGCCGTGACCGGCACCAGCGCATACGTGGCGGACGTCAAGGGCACCTTGCGGGCCACGCCACCGCTTTCCACCTCAAGGGTCAGCACGTCGTTCTCGCGCGAGGGCGACAACACGCTGAAGTCCTTGGATGCGACGAGCTGCGCGGCCGGCGTGCCGTTGGCGGCCACGACCGTGTCGCCGCGTCGCAGGCCGGCGGCGGCCGCCGGGCTGCCCGGGTCGACATAGCGGATCTTCAGCGGCAGCGTGGCTTCCACGCCGTTCACCGAGACGCCGTAGCCCACGGTGCGCCCCTCGACGAAGAACTGGTCGAAGGAGGCGCGGGTGTCGATGTAGCTGAAGCGGTCGGCCGGCTCGTCGGCATCGCCCTTGAAGCGCAGGGCATCGAGGTATGCGTCGACATCGGCGTAATCGTCCGGCGCGGCGACCGGCGAGCGGCCCGCCCAGAAATAGTTCTCGCTCATGTAGGCCTGAAGCCAGCGCTTGTCGTCGGTCGCGCTGCAGACAAAGGACCTGTCGTAGGGATCGTTGCTGCCGCCGCCACAGCTGGCCAGCAGCACCAGGGCGGCACAGGCCGCCGTTCGTAGCAGAAATCTCATGCCGGAATCCTCCAGAGGCCCGCCACGATAGCAGGCCGGGAGCGCCACCTACAATTCGTCCTTTCTCCGTTTCACCCGCCGACCCCACGCCCGGGGACGCGACCACCATGACCGAACTCGCCAAATCGTTTGAGCCCGCCGCCATCGAAGCCCGCTGGGCCCCGCTGTGGGAGCAGAGCGGCCTGTACGAACCCACGCTGGACCCGGCCAAGCCGTCGTTCTCCATCCAGCTGCCGCCGCCCAACGTCACCGGCACGCTGCACATGGGCCATGCGTTCAACCAGACGATCATGGACTCCCTCACGCGCTACCACCGCATGAAGGGTGACAACACGCTGTGGGTGCCGGGCACCGATCACGCGGGCATCGCGACGCAGATCGTGGTGGAGCGCCAGCTGCAGGAGCAGGGCCAGGATCGCCATGCCCTCGGCCGCAAGAACTTCGTCTCGCGCGTGTGGGAGTGGAAGGAACAAAGCGGCACCACCATCACCCGCCAGATGCGCCGCATGGGCGCGTCGGTCTCGTGGCAGCACGAGTACTTCACGATGGACCCGAAGATGTCGGCCGTCGTCACCGAGACCTTCGTCAAGCTCTTCGACGAAGGCCTCATCTACCGCGGCAAGCGCCTGGTCAACTGGGACCCGGTGCTGCGCTCGGCCGTGTCCGACCTGGAAGTGTCGAGCGAAGAGGAAGACGGCTCGCTCTGGCACATCCGCTATCCCCTGTCGGACGGCAGCGGTGACTTGGTGGTGGCCACCACGCGACCGGAGACCATGCTCGGCGACGTGGCCGTGATGGTGCACCCCGAGGACGAGCGCTACACCGCCCTGATCGGCCGTGAAGTCACCCTGCCCCTCGTCGGCCGCCGCATCCCGGTGATTGCCGACGACTACGTCGACCGCGAGTTCGGCACCGGCGTCGTGAAGGTCACCCCGGCGCACGACACCAACGACTACGCCGTCGGCCAGCGCCACGGCCTGCCGCTCATCGGCGTGCTCCACCTCGACGCCACGCTGAACGACAACGCGCCCGAGGCCTACCGTGGCCTGGACCGCTTCGTCGCCCGCAAGAAGATCGTCGCCGACCTGGAGGCCCAGGGCTTCCTGGTGGAGGTGAAGAAGCACAAGCTGATGGTGCCGCGTTGCGAGCGCACGGGCCAGGTGATCGAGCCGATGCTCACCGACCAGTGGTTCGTCGCCATGACGAAGCCGGGCGCCAACGGCAAGAGCATCGCCCAGGGCGCCATCGACGTCGTGCAGAGCGGCGAGGTCAAGTTCTTCCCCGAGCAGTGGGTCAACACCTACAACCAGTGGATGAACAACATCACCGACTGGTGCATCTCGCGCCAGCTCTGGTGGGGTCACCAGATCCCGGCCTGGTACGGCACGGGCGGTGAACTGTTCGTCGCCCGCGACGAGTCCGAGGCGCGCGCCAAGGCCACGGCGGCCGGCTACACCGGCGAGTTGCGCCGCGACGAGGACGTGCTCGACACCTGGTACTCCTCGGCCCTGGTGCCCTTCTCGTCGCTCGGCTGGCCCGAGAAGACGCGCGAGCTCGACCTCTTCCTGCCGTCGTCGGTGCTGGTGACCGGCTTCGACATCATCTTCTTCTGGGTCGCCCGGATGATCATGATGACCCGCCACTTCACCGGCCAGGTGCCGTTCCGCCACGTCTACATCCACGGCCTCGTGCGTGACAGCCAGGGCAAGAAGATGAGCAAGTCGGACGGCAACGTGCTGGACCCGGTCGACCTGATCGACGGCATCGCGCTGGGCCCCCTGCTCGACAAGCGGGTCGTCGGCCTGCGCCGCCCCGAGACGGCGCCGCGCGTGCGCAAGGAAACGGAGAAGGAGTTCCCGGAGGGCATTCCCGGCTTCGGCGCCGACGCGCTGCGCTTCACCTTCGCCTCGCTCGCCAGCCTCGGGCGCAACATCAACTTCGACAGCAAGCGCTGCGAGGGCTACCGCAACTTCTGCAACAAGCTCTGGAACGCCACCAAGTTCGTGCTGATGAACTGCGAGGGGCACGACTGCGGCACCGACGAATCGCTGCCACTCGAGCTGTCGCCGGCCGACCGCTGGATCCGCGGCGAGCTGCAGCGGGTGGAAGCCGCGGTGGCCAAGGGCTTCGCGGAGTACCGCCTGGACAACGTGGCCAACGCGCTCTACCAGTTCGTCTGGGACGAGTACTGCGACTGGTACATCGAGATCGCCAAGGTGCAGATCCAGACCGGTGGCAAGGCCGCCCAGCGCGCCACCCGCCGCACCTTGATCCGCGTGCTGGAGACCGTGCTGCGCCTGCTGCACCCGATCACGCCGTTCATCACCTCCGAGCTGTGGGAGAGCGTCGCCCCGATCGCCGGCATCAAGGCCGTTGGCGCCCCGGACAGCCTGGTCGTTGCGCGCTACCCCGAGGCAGATCCCTCGCGCATCGATGCCCAGGCCGATGCCTGGGTGGCCAAGCTGAAGGCGCTGGTCGGCGCGTGCCGCAACCTGCGCGGCGAGATGCAGCTTTCCCCTGCCCTGAGGGTGCCGCTCAACACCTTCGGCGACAGCGAGTTCCTCACCACCGCGGCGCCGGTGCTGAAGGCGCTCGCCAAGCTGTCGGAGGTGAACGTGGTCGCCGACGAAGCGGCCTTCATCGCCGCCACCAGTCTGTCACCGGTGACCAACGTGGGCGAAGCCCGCCTCGCGCTGCATGTGGAGATCGACGTGGCAGCCGAGCAGGCGCGCATCGCCAAGGAAGTGGCCCGGCTCGAAGGCGAGGTGGCGAAGGCCACGGCCAAGCTGTCGAACGAGAGCTTCGTGGCCCGTGCGCCCGCGTCGGTGGTGGATCAGGAAAAGGCGCGAATCGCCGACTTCAGCGCGACGCTGGTTCGGCTGCGAGATCAAGCGGCTCGCCTGGCACGGTCGGCCTGAACTCGGCGGCCCCGGAAGGGGTCGTCATGAGCAGCTCGTCGATGCGCCGGGCCACGGCCCAGGCGCTGCGCAGGCGGGATTCCCGCGTGGTGCTGCCCAGGCGCGGGGTGACCTGGAGGTTGCCGATGCCGTGCAGCGCATGCCCTTCGTCGAGGGCACCCGGTTCCAGGCTGTCGAGCCAGGCAGCCGCCATGCGCCCGCTGCGCAGCACGTCGGCCAAGGCCTGCTCGTCGAAGACGCCCGAATGGGACACGCTGACCATCACCTGGTTCGGCTTGCAATACGGCAGCAGGCGCTCGCCGATGAGGCCGTGGTAGCGGCTGAAGTAGTTGAGCTGGATGGCCAAGGCGTCGGAGGTCTCGATGAGCTCGCGCAGCGGCATGGGCGCCACCTTCCACCGGTTCCAGACGCCGTCGCTCGCATGCAGGGACGGTTCGTAACCCACCACGCGGCAACCGAAGCCTGACAGCATGGCCGCCATGGCACGGGCGGCCGGCGGCATGCCGATGAGGCCGACGGTGCACGCGCCCAGTTCGCGCCCGACCAACATGCCGTCCGCGCCCGCGATGGGCACGCGCCTCAGCATCGACAGCAGCGCGCCGATCATGAATTCCGCCTCGGCCTGGGCTGTGGCAGTGGCACTGCGCACCACTTCCACCCCGGCCCGCAGGCACGCCTCGGCATCGATGTTCTCGGCGCCGGCGTTGATGCGGCCCACCGCCCGCATCATGGGTGCGTACTGCAGGGTCCGGGCGCTGAACGCCACCGACGCGGGCAGGATCAGCGCGCGCACGTTGTACAGCGCCTGGCGGAACTCGCGCGGATCGTCGGCCAGTTCGGGTGCGACCCGGACCGAATGCCGGGATTCCAGCCAGTGGATGACCTCTTGGTCCAGGGCGTCGACGATCAGCAGGTCCATGGGTACTTCGGGCACTTCGGCGAACGGTTGTCGGCTGCAGGCGCCACCGGGGTCCGGGCGCCTGCGTGAGTATTCAGCATCGCGTTGAGCCTGCGCGGTCGAGGGGACATGCCAGGCCGACACGCCGTGACACAATCTTTTCGCACATCACCACCCGCAGTTGCTCGCACCATGTCAGCAGTCACCAAGGCGATTTTTCCCGTGGCCGGTCTCGGGACCCGTTTCCTTCCGGCCACCAAGGCGCAGCCCAAGGAGATGCTGCCGGTCGTCGACAAGCCGCTGATCCAGTACGCGGTGGAGGAGGCCTACGCCGCCGGCGTGAGGGAGATGATCTTCGTCACCGGCCGGCACAAGCGCCCCATCGAAGACCACTTTGACATGACTTTCGAGCTGGAGGTAGCCCTCGAACAGGCGGGTAAGCAGGAATTGCTCGACGTGGTGCGCAGCGTGAAGCCGGACGACATGCAGTGCATCTACGTGCGCCAGCCCCAGGCGCTCGGCCTCGGCCATGCCGTGCTGTGCGCCCAGCGCCTGGTCGGCAACGAGCCGTTCGCCGTGCTGCTGGCCGACGACCTGATGGTGGGGGAAACCCCCGTCATGCAGCAGATGGTGGCCCAGTACGACGAATGGCGCGTCTCCATCCTCGCCGTGCAGGAGGTGCCGGAGGCGCACACCCGCCGCTACGGCATCGTGGCGGGACAGCCGGTAAATGATCGCCTGCTCGACGTGCAGCGCATCGTCGAGAAGCCGGAGCCCGCAGACGCC
The DNA here is from genome assembly GCF_964253025.1 of Rhizobacter sp. LjRoot28. Taxonomy (NCBI): domain Bacteria; kingdom Pseudomonadati; phylum Pseudomonadota; class Betaproteobacteria; order Burkholderiales; family Sphaerotilaceae; genus Rhizobacter; species Rhizobacter sp. LjRoot28. The sequence goes on along the minus strand of NZ_CAXUQC020000001.1, from coordinate 549,099 downwards.
CCCTCCCGGCTCGCCGTGGCCGGCCGCTACATCCTCACGCCCGGCGTCTTCCGCGAGATTGCCGCCCAGCCACGCGGCGTGGGCGGCGAGATCCAGCTGACCGACGGCATTGCCGGCCTCTTGCGCCGCGAGAAGGTGTTCGCCTATCGCTACGAGGGCAAACGGTACGACTGCGGCAGCAAGGAAGGCTTCCTGCAGGCCAACGTGGAGCTGGCGCTGCGGCACCCCGACCTCGGGCCGGGCTTCAGGGAGTACCTGCGCGGGCTGGAGATCTGATCGGGCCGGCGCATTCGGCTTGTCGGGTCAGCGGCGCCGCAGGTAGTGGATGAACTCCGGCGGCTCGCCGCCAGCGGCCACCTGCTCGACCAACTCGTTGCCGGTCTGGCGGGCGAAGGCCTGGAAGTCGCGGTTGGAGCCCGGGTCGGTCGCCACGACCTTCAGCACCTCGCCGCTGTGCATGTCGGCCAGGGCCTTCTTGGCCTTGAGGATGGGCAGCGGGCAGTTCATGCCGCGCGTGTCGATTTCCTTGTTGATGTTCACGGCGTCGTCCTCTCAGTCGGCCACGGCATCGGTGGGCCGCTTGCCCGTCGGCCAGTCCATCCACTGCGGCTCGATGCCGCGGGTGCGCAGCCAGTCGGCCACGGCCTGGCCGGTGCCGGCCGGCCAGCACTTCACCTCGGCGGGCGGCACGAGCTTGTAGTCGACCAGTTCGGGCGAGAGCTTGATCTCGCCGCGCGCGACAACGTGGTACGCGATGATCACCTGGTTCATGCGCTGGAAGTCGTAGACGCCGATCAGGTGGGCCGACTCCGCCACGAGCGACGTTTCCTCCAGCACCTCGCGGGTGATGCCCTCCTGGGGCGTTTCGCCCGCCTCCATGAAGCCCGTGATCAGGCCGAAGAACTTCTGCGGCCAAGCGGCGTTGCGGGCCAGCAGCAGCCGGCCTTCGTGCTCCGGCAGTTCCACCACCGCCGCGAGCACCGGCGTCGGGTTGTTCCAGTGCGTCCACCCGCAGGACGGGCAACGCGTGCGCTCCTTGGCGCCACCGTCTTCCATCTCGGTCAGGCGCTGCAGGGCGGTCGCGCAGTTGGGGCAGTAGTTGAAGGCGTGGGCCATGGTCGGGGAGCCTTTCAGGCGGGGAAGACGCCGGTGGACAGATAGCGGTCGCCGCGGTCGCAGACGACGAAGACGATGGTGGCGTTCTCCACATGGCGTGCCACCTCGAGGGCGGCCCAGCAGGCGCCGGCCGCCGAGATGCCGGCGAACAAGCCCTCCTCGCGGGCCAGGCGACGCGCCATCTCCTCGGCGTCGTCCTGGCTCACCTCGATCGTCTGGTCGACGTGGCTGGCGTCGTAGATCTTCGGCATGTAAGCCTCGGGCCACTTGCGGATGCCGGGAATGCGCGAACCTTCGCTGGGCTGCGCGCCGACGATGCGCACGGCGGGGTTGCGCTCCTTCAGGAAGCGCGAGGTCCCGGTGATGGTGCCGGTGGTGCCCATGGCGCTCACGAAGTGGGTGATGCGGCCTTCGGTGTCATCCCAGATCTCCGGGCCGGTGCTCTCGTAGTGCGCCCGCGGGTTGTCGGCGTTGGCGAACTGGTCGAGCACCCGGCCCTTGCCGTCGCGCTGCATCTGCTCGGCCAGGTCGCGTGCGTATTCCATGCCGCCGCTGCGGGGGGTCAGCAGCAGTTCGGCGCCGAAGGCCTTCATGGTCTGGGCCCGCTCGATGCTGAGGTCCTCCGGCATGATGAGCAGCATGCGGTAGCCGCGGATGGCCGCCGCCATGGCCAGGGCAATGCCGGTGTTGCCCGACGTGGCCTCGATGAGGGTGTCGCCCGGGCGGATGTCGCCGCGCTCCTCGGCCCGCCGGATCATGCTGATGGCCGCACGGTCCTTCACCGAGCCGGCCGGGTTGTTGCCCTCGAGCTTGCCGAGGATGATGTTGCCCCGGCGCTCGTTCGCTTCGCCAGGCACTCGCGTGAGCCGCACCAAGGGCGTGTGGCCGATCGCGTCTTCGAGGGTCTTGTAGGTCTTCATTCGCGCTCCTGCGGAGATTGTCGCAGGCCTCGGACCGGCCCGCCGGGCTGCGGGCTCCTGCCCTGCCGGACCGCCATCTCCGATTCAACCGGCGCCGTCGGCAGGCGGCGACAGCAGGCGCTGGAGCTGGTCCATCTCGACCGGCTTGGTGAGGTGCGCATCGAACCCCGCCTCCAGGGTGCTCCGCCGTTCGCCCTGGCGGCCGTACCCCGTCATGGCGATGATGCGAACTTCCGCGCCGAAGCGGCGGCGCAAGGCCTGCATCACCGCCACGCCGTCCAGGTCGGGCATGTTGAGGTCAAGCAGCACGACGTGGGGACGGAAGACCTCCGCGGCGGTCAGGCCTTCGCCCCCACTGCAGGCACCATGCGCGACATGCCCCAGCAGCCCCAGGAGGGTCACCATCGAATCGGTGGAGTCGGCGTTGTCATCGATGACCAGGACGCGCTCCTGAGCCGCCGCGACGGCGTGCGCTTCGTCGGTCCCAAGGACCGCCGGCGCGGCCGCCACGCCCGCCGGAATCAGCAGAGTGAAGGTGCTGCCGAGACCCGGGCCCGGACTGCGGGCGGTCAGCCGCCCGCCGTGCAACTCGGCGACGCGGCGGGCCAGGCTGAGCCCGATGCCCAGTCCGCTGTCGGACGGGTCACGTGCCACGCGCTCCTGGGAGAACAGATTGAAGATGCGCTGCTCGGCGCCCGGGGACAGGCCGATGCCGGTGTCCGACACTTCGATCACCATGGCACCCAGCCGGCGGGCGACCAGCACGCGGACCTCGCCCCCGGCCGGGGTGTAGCGCACCGCGTTGCTCAGCAGGTTCTGCAACGCCTGCATCAGGCGGCTGGCATCGCCGATCACTTCGAGCGGCGTGCTCGGCACGTCGTGCTGCAAGCGCAGGCCCTTGTCCACCGCCTGCGGCCTGATCGCTTCCAGGCTGGCGGAAACCACCTCGCGAAGGTCCAGGCGGCTCTTCAGCAGCGCGATCTTTCCGGTGGTGATCCGGGCGACATCAAGCAGATCGTCGACCAGCCGGGTGAGCTGGGCCGTCTGCCGGTCCATCAGCGCGGTGACGCGGTCCATGTAGGGTGGCAGTCCGCCCCTGAGCTTCATCACCTGCACGGCGTTGCGCAGGGGCGCCAGCGGGTTGCGCAACTCGTGCGCCAGCATGGCGAGGAACTCCTCCATGCGACGGCTCGACTGTTCGAGTTCCATCATGCGGCGCTGTTCCGACAGGTCGCGCGTCACCTTGGCAAAACCCCTCAGCTTGCCGTCCGGGCCCAGCACCGGCGTGATCACGGCATTGGCCCAGAAGGCCTCGCCGCCCTTGCGGACCCGCCAGCCTTCGGCTTCGGCCCGTCCGCTGCGCCGGGCCACCTCGAGCTCGTGGGCGGGAATCCCGGCGGACACCGCCTCGCTCGTGAAGAACATCGAGAAGTGACGCCCCACCACCTCGGGGGCGGCATAGCCCGTGATGCGCTCGGCGCCTGCGTTCCAGGTGAGCACCTCGCCCTGCGGGCTGAGCATGAAGAGGGCGTAGTCCTGCACGGCACCCACGAGCAGGCGAAGCTGCTCCTCGCTCTGCACCAGGGCCTCCTCGTGGGCACGGCGCTCGGTCAGGTCGCGCGTGACCTTGGCGTGGCCGAGCAGCCGCCCGGCCGGGTCCCGCAGGGCGGTGATGACGACACTCGCCCAGAAGCGCGAGCCATCGCGCCGGATTCGCCAGCCCTCGTCCTCCACCCGCCCGTCGGCGGCCGACAGGCGAAGCTCCTCGCGCGGCCAGCCGTCGGCGACGGCCTGGGCGGGGTAGAACACCTCGAAGCTCTGGCCGATGATCTCGTCGGCGGCGTAGCCCTTCAGGCGCTGCGCCCCGGCATTCCAGCTGAGCACGATGCCGTTCGGATCGACCATGAAGATGGCGTAGTCCTGGACGCTGTCGACCAACAGGTGAAAGCGGTTCTCGGCGGCCAGCAGGCCTTCCGCGGCAGGCAGATCATCTGGCAGTCCGACTTCCATCGACGTTTGCGCCCAGGCTCCCGAGTGAAACGAACCGCGGCCGACTCGGGCACGCGACATGCCACGAGGGCTGAACTTGCGGACCCTCGTGGGGTCCACAGTTTATGCCGGCGCGCGGGAAACGACCTGCGGGCGGGCGGTGACACGAGCGTCCGGGCCGAACGCCCCTACAGCGCCCTCACAGGAGAACCTCATGCACGAAGTGCCGTACGACCTGACCGACGCCGACTGGGTGGAACAGGTCAGCCTTGAAATGCTGCAGGCCGACCGCAGCTTGAGCGGCTCAGAGGTCCATGCCATTGCGCAGGAACTGGCCGGACGCCCTCGTTGGCGCGCACTGTCACCGAGGGCGGCATCGCGCAAAGCGATCGAGGAGCCTGAAGCCGTCGAAGGCGTCTGAGCCGTCGCCGCCGGCTCGGCGCGTTCAGCCCGGCGCCTGTCGATCGCCACGGCCGGAGACCGGCCGCCGCTGCCACGCTGTCCCGGCCGACGGGCCGGCCTGCGGCACAGGCCCTGCTGCAAATGCTGCAGAATGGCGGTCGCGCCGCCAGGCGTCCGGCCGCATGCCGCGACACCTGTCCCGGCGCATGCCGCTGCGACGAAGGTCTGACCATGTCGAGTCCGAAAGAAGTATTGAGCCAGTACTGGGATGGAACCCTGCCCGTCGATCCGGGCCGGATCGCGCGTGCCATGGGCATTCCCGTGCAGGCGACCGCGCTCAACGTGAGCGGCGTGATCGAGCTCGAACAGGGGCGCCCCGCCATCTCGTACAACGAGGCCGACGTGCCGGTTCGCCAGCGCTTCACCATCGCGCACGAGATCGGCCACTACGTCCTCGGCCACCTCAACGCAGGCAACCCTCGTTTCCGTGATCCCGTCACCAACTTCTCGTCGGCCGCAGACAGCAACGACGAACGACAGGCCAACCGCTTCGCGGCCGACCTGCTGATGCCGGCCGAGACCGTGCAGTACGCCATCACCAAGCGCGAGTACCGGGGCATCGCCAAGCTGGCTGCGCTGTTCGGCGTCTCACAGGTCGCGATGAAGTACCGCCTGGTGCAGCTGGGAATCGTCGGTGGCTGAGGCAGGCATCGCGGTCGCCGACATCCAATCCGCCTGGGAGGCCACCGACCTGTCCGCCGGCACGCCACCGGTTCTGGAACAAGCCAAGGTGAACCTCGGGCTCGAAGAGCTCTACCACCGGCGCTCCCAGCAACTCACCCTGCTGAGGACCGCACTCAGCCTCGTGGCACTGCTCTTCCTCGCCGCCGTCATCTTCGGCGGCGTGCTGATCCATGCCGTGCTGAGCGACCCCCGCAAGGACCTGCATTGGCACGCCTCCATCCTGGTCGCCGCCTTCGTCGTGCCGCCCACGGTCATCCTCATCGCCCTGCTGCGCGGCGCCTATGCGCGCGGCAGCAAGGACCCCGACGAAACGCTGTTGCCCATGATGACCCTGGTGAGGGAAACGGCGGGCACGATCGCGGACATCGTCAAGAAGGCGTAGCGCCCGAAGCCGCGCGCGCCGCCCGCTCGGCGGATCCCTCGTCCTGGTAAGGAGACGCCGCACGACTGCACGCGGCGTCATGTCCTGCGGGGGGAGGCGGCGTTGCGACGTGCACCCTTGAAGTCAAGCGCCTAGACTCCGGAGTGGAGGGACACCCCATGACTTGCACCATTGCCTGGCAGGGCCGGCGCGCGGTCAAGACGTTCACTGGTTTCGTCAGCGCCGTCGAGTTCATCCGAAGTGCGGAAAGCATTTCGGCTGACGCCCGGTTTGATGATCTCCAGGTCGTCTTCAACGACTTTCTGCGCGTCACCGCTCACGGCGTCGATGTCGACGCCTATGCCCGGGTAGCGATATGCCGGCTCGGAGCCATGGGCACGAACCCGAACTATCGAGTGGCGTTCCTCGCGCTCGGGCAGATCGCGAAAGACCTGGAAGCGGCAATCGAACCGTCCATGCATTGGACGCCGTTCTTTCCCGTCGTGTGTGGCTCGATGGCTGCGGCCGAAGGGTGGTATGCCCGGCAAGAGCGACTCAACGCGCCACGCCTGAGGTGAGATCAGGGGCAGATTCGGTCGGTCTGGGAGTAAGCGAGTGAGGCGAAACGACTCCCCGGCACTCTGAGGCTGCGGCTCGCAACGAGCGCTGCCACGTCAACCAATGGTGCCTCGGGTCGGAATCGAACCGACACTCCTTGCGGAACGGGATTTTGAGTCCCGCGCGTCTACCGATTTCGCCACCGAGGCCGGTGTTCATCGAGCCCGCCATTTTGCCATGATTCGCGGCGAGTGCCGAGCGGAATCCCGCAGAAGGTTCTGACGGACGCCCGGTGGAACAAAGCGGGTACGCTTCGGGTCTGGTTGTCTCCACTTGTTCCGGACTTGCGCATGCCTCCGATGCCTCCTGTTACCCAAGCCCTGCTGCTGATCAACGTCGGGGTGTTCTGCGCGCAGTTCCTGCTGCCGTTCCTGCCCGCCTTGTTTGCCCTCTGGCCCTGGGGACACGGATTCCTGCCCTGGCAGGTCGTGACCTACGGCTTCCTGCACGACCCGTCCAACTTCTTCCACCTGTTCTTCAACATGCTGGGCCTGTGGATGTTCGGGTCGGAACTGGAGCGGGTCTGGGGCACGAAGCGCTACCTGCAGTTCTATTTCGCCAGCATCGTCACGGCCGGCTTCACGCAATTGGCGCTCGCGGCGCTCATCGGGTCCGGCAATCCCACGGTGGGTGCTTCCGGCGGGCTCTTCGGCTTGCTGCTCGCCTTCGGCATGATGTTCCCCAACCGGACGATCATGCCGCTCTTCCCGCCGATTCCGATGAAGGCCAAGGTGTTCGTGGCCGTGTTCGGCGGCCTCGAGCTGCTGCTCGGCGTCATGGACCCGCGCAGCGGCGTGGCCCACTTCGCTCACCTGGGCGGCATGGTGGGCGGCTTCCTGATGATTCAGTACTGGCGGGGCCGCGTGCCGTTCGGCCGGCGCTGACGGACGCCGCGCGGTCTCAGGCCAGCAGGCCTTCCCGCACCGTGGGGTAGCGCAGTACCAGGCGCAGCTCGCGGACGAGCCGGCGGTTGTCGAGGCGGCGCGATTCTCCCCAGAACGACAGCTGCAGGGGCGACATCGTGCGCTCGGCCTCGCTGCGCGGAATGCGCGGCGGGCGCGGCAGCCCGCACAGGTCGGCGGCGAGGTCGAAGTATTCGCCCATCTTCATCTCGGTGTGGTCGCTCGCATGGATGACGCGCTGGGGCGGCCCGCGGTGCAGTGCCGCCACGCAGGCGCGGGCGAGGTCGTCGGCATGGATGTGGTTGGTGTAGACGTCGTCGGCGTCCACGAGGACCGGCGTTCGACGGGCGAGGCGCTCGCGCGGATGGCCTCCCTCGCGGTCGCCTGCATAGATGCCGGGGATGCGCAGGATGGTGGTGCGCACGCCGAACAGGCGGCCGAACCAGCGCACCCGCGCTTCGGCGTCCACCCGCCGTCGCGCGCGGTCCGTCGCCGGGTTGGGTGCGCGGGTCTCGTCGAAGTGAGCACCGCCCGCATCGCCGTAGACACCGGTCGTGCTGCCGTACACCAGCCGACGAACCCGCCCGGTGCGTGCAAGGGCCCGCAGGAGGTGGCGGGTGCGCTCGTCCGTCGCGCCGTCACGCGCCGGCGGAGCCAGGTGAAGCACGGCGTCGGCCACGCCCGCCAGCCGCCCGAGCGTGGCGGGCTCATCGAGGTTGCCGAGCAGCGGCACCGCGCCTGCCGCTCGCAACAGCGGCGCGCGCTCGGCCGTGGACGTCAAGGCGAGCACCCGCCAGCGCGCCGACACGAGCCGGGCCACGCGAAGCCCCACGTCGCCGCACCCCACGATCAGCAGGACGGGCCGGTGGAAGCGGGTGGGACGAGCAACAAGGGAGGGCATGGGATCGCGGGCAAAATCGGGGGGTGCCAATGCAGTTTGCCGCGAGAGATTACCCCATGACCTTCAACGTCACCGTGCAGCCCAGTGGAGTCAGTTTCGAGGTCGACCGGGACCAACCCATCCTGGCGGCCGCCATCGCCAAGGGCGTGGGCCTGCCCTATGGCTGCAAGGACGGGGCGTGCGGCTCCTGCAAGTGCCAGCTGGTGGAAGGCCGCGTCATCCATGGGGCCCACCAGGCCAAGGCACTGAGCGACGAGGAGGAAGCCGCGGGCATGATCCTCACCTGCGTGGCCGCGCCGCAGACCGACATCGTGCTCGAGGCCCGCACCGTCCCCGGGGCTGGCGAGTTCCCCGTCCGCAAGATGCCGACGCGCGTCACTCGCATCGAGAAGCCCGCACCCGACGTGGCGATCCTCTCGCTGCAGCTGCCCGCCAACGACAAGCTGCGCTACCACGCCGGCCAGTACATCGAGTTCATCCTGCGCGACGGCAGCCGTCGCAGCTACAGCATGGCCAACGCGCCGCACACGCAGGACGCGTCACCCGGCATCGAGCTGCACATCCGCCACATGCCGGGCGGCAAGTTCACCGACCATGTCTTCCACGGCATGAAGGAAAAGGAAATCCTGCGCCTCGAAGGCCCGTTCGGCAGCTTCTTCCTGCGCGAGGACAACCCGCTGCCCATCGTGCTGCTGGCCAGCGGCACGGGCTTCGCTCCCATCAAGGCCATCGTCGAGCACATGCGCCACACGGGTGACATCCGCCCGGTGCACCTCTACTGGGGTTGCCGCAGCCTCGTCGATCTCTACGCGCACGAATGGCTCGTCGAGACCGCTCGGACCATGCCCCAGTTGCGCTACGTTCCCGTGCTGAGCGAACCGCGGCCGAGCGACGGCTGGACCGGCCGCACCGGCCTCGTCCACCTGGCCGTCATGGCCGACCTGCCCGACCTGGCGCGACATCAGGTCTACGCCTGCGGCGCGCCCATCATGGTCGAGACCGCCCAGCGCGAATTCACCGAACGCTGCGGCCTCCCGGCCGACGCCTTCTTCGCGGATTCCTTCACCAGCGAGAAGGACAAGCATTGAGGGTTCGCCGCGCCGGCACAGCCGATCGCACGGCGCCCCGGAGAGGCGCCCCCGTCGATGAAGAAGCCCTGCGCTGGGTAGCAGGCGGTGATCACGCAGCGTCTCGGCGGCACGGCCGCGCCGGGTCTCGGCCCGGCAGCCGAAGCACTTTCTTGTCGCGACAAGAAAGTGCTCAAAGAAGCGCCTGAACACCAGCTTCGCCTTATTCGTATCGTTGGTAATGTGAAGGTCTTACGCTCGGTGAACGCCGAGGACCGGACCACGCCAGGACGTCTCTCCACGTCTGCTTGATCAGAAGCTCTTGTGTTCGAGCGCTCACGCGCCAACACCACTCCGCGCCGCGCAAGCCGGCCATCATGCCAAGGCCGTGCCCCTAAGCCCAGCAAGCGCAGCGAAGCGCCCCTCAAGCCACCCGCGAGCCCGGGTCTCCCGGGCGACCCGGGGCGCCCCTCGGGGGCAGGAGCGCCAGCGACTGGGGGGCCAACATTCCAGCCGGGCGACCCGGGGCGCCCCTCGGGGGCAGGAGCGCAGCGACTGGGGGGCCCTCACTCCCCGAGGTAAGCCGCCCTCACCTTCGGATCGACGAGGAGTGCCTTCGCATCGCCCTGCATGGTGATCTCGCCCGATTCGAGCACGTAGGCCCGGTCGGCGAGTTGCAGGGCGCGGCTGGCGTTCTGCTCGACGAGCAGCACGGTCACACCCTGCCGGGCGATGGCCTCGACCACCTCGAAGATCTTGTCGACCATGATGGGGGCGAGGCCCATCGACGGTTCGTCGAGCAGCAGGAGCTTCGGACGAGCCATCAGCGCACGGCCCATGGCGAGCATCTGCTGCTCGCCGCCGGACAGCGTACCGGCCAGCTGCTTGCGGCGTTCCTTGAGGCGCGGGAACAGGGCGAAGACCTTGTCCACGTCGGCCTCGACGTCCGCATCCTTGCGGATGAACGCGCCCATGAGCAGGTTCTCGTCGATGCTCATGCGGGTGAAGGTGCCGCGGCCCTCGGGCACCATCACGAGGCCCTGCGGGACGAGGTTCCAGGCGCCCTGCCCCGTGACGGAGCGGCCGAGGTAGTCGACGCTGCCGGCCCGGATGGGCTGCAGCGCGGTGACGGCCTTGAGCGTGGTGCTCTTGCCGGCGCCGTTGGCACCGATCAGGCTCACCACCTCGCCTTCATTGACCTCGAAGGAGATGCCCTTGACGGCCTGGATGCCGCCATAGGCGACGTGCAGGTCGGTGACTTTCAGCAGGGGCGCGCTCATGGGGCCACCGCCTTCTGGCCGTGGCCGGAGCCCAGGTAGGCTTCGATCACCGCCTCGTTCGACTGCACCTGCGCGGGCGTGCCTTCGGCGATCTGCTTGCCGTGGTCCAGCACGGTGACACCGTCGCACAAGCCCATCACCAGCTTGACGTCGTGCTCGATCAGCAGCACCGAGCGACCATCATTGCGGATGCGGTCGATGAGGCCGCGCAGCACCACCTTCTCGGTGGCGTTCATGCCGGCGGCCGGCTCGTCCAGCGCGAGCAGCAGCGGGTCGGTGGCCAGGGCACGGGCGATTTCGAGTCGGCGCTGGTCGCCGTAACTCAACGTCCGCGCCTTGAAGTCGGCCAGCGGCGCGATGCCGACGTAGTCGAGCAGCTCACGCGCCCGTTGCGCGATGGCGGCTTCCTCGTCCTTGAAGGCCTTGGTGCGGAAGACCGCACCGACGAGGCCCGAGCGGGTGCGCACATGGCGCCCCACCATCACGTTTTCGAGAGCGGTCATGTCGGCGAAGAGGCGGATGTTCTGGAAGGTTCTGGCAATGCCGGCCTTGGCCACCTCGTGCACTGCGGTGGGCTGGTACGGTGCACCGCCCAGCAGGAAGTTGCCGCTGTCGGGGGTGTAGAGACCCGTGATGACGTTGAAGAAGGTGGTCTTGCCGGCGCCGTTGGGGCCGATCAGGCCGTAGACCTGGCCCGGGGCGATGCGGATGCTGACGTCCGACAGGGCCTGCAGGCCGCCGAACCGCTTGGACACGCCGGAGACTTCGAGGACGGCCGCGCTCATGCCTGGCCTCCCTTCGGTGCATCCTTGCGCCCGTGTTCAGGCGCGGGCCACAGGCCCTTGGGGCGGGCGAGCATGATGCCGATCATGGCGACGGAGATGAGCAGTTGGCGGAGGATGGAGGCATCGAGACGGCCGCCGCTCATTTCCTGCAGCGGGCCGGCCACGTAGCGCAGCGTCTCGGGCAGGGCCGCGAGCAGCAGCGCGCCGATGATGACGCCCGGAATGTGGCCCATGCCGCCGAGCACCACCATGGCGACGATCATGATCGACTCGTTCAGCGCGAACGATTCGGGCGAGACGAAGCGCTGGAAGGTGGCGAACATGACCCCGGACACGCCCCCGAAGGTGGCGCCCATGCCGAAGGCCAGCAGCTTCATGTTGCGGGTGTTGATGCCCATCGCCTTGGCTGCGACCTCGTCCTCGCGAATGGCCATCCAGGCGCGGCCGATGCGGGAGCGCTCGAGCCGGTAGCAGATGAACACGCTGACGATCACCAGCACCAGGAACATGTAGTAGTACTGGGTGACGCCGGGGAGCTCGATCCCGAAGATCTCCTTCGTGCGATTGAGGTCGGAACCGAACAGGCGGGCCGAATCGATGTTGGACAGGCCCTGTGCGCCGTTGGTGAAGTTGATCGGCTTGTTCAGGTTGGTGACGAGTTCACGGATGATCTCGCCGAAGCCGAGCGTCACGATGGCCAGGTAGTCACCGCGCAGCTTGAGTGTCGGCGCCCCCAGCAGCACGCCGAGCACGCCGGCCACGAGGGCACCGAGCGGCACCACCAGCCAGAGCGACGTGTGCAGGCCGTCCGGGAAGTGGGCCTGCAACGCCGGGAAGGTCGTGAGCAGGTGCGGCGAAGCGAGCAGCGCGAAAAGATAGGCGCCCACCGCATAGAAGGCCACGTAGCCAAGGTCGAGCAGGCCGGCGTAGCCGACCACGATGTTCAGGCCGAGGGCGAGCAGCACGTACAGCAGCGCGGCATCGATGATGCGCACCCAGCCCGGGCCGAAGGGCTGCACGATGAGCGGCAGGATGAGCAGCGCCACGGCTGCCAGGCCGTAGGTCAGCAAGGAGTGTTTTCTGAATTGCATGAAAGTGATTCGCTCTCGGTCAGGCTCGATCGGCCACACGCTCGCCGAGCAGGCCCTGCGGCCTCAGGGTGAGCACCAGGATGAGCACGATGAAGGCGGTGACGTCCTTGTAGTCGCTGCCGATCACACCGCCGGTCAGGATGCCGCTGTAGCCGGCGGCCAGCGCCTCGATGACGCCGAGCAGCACCCCGCCGACCATGGCGCCGGCCAGGTTGCCGATGCCGCCGAACACGGCGGCGGTGAAGGCCTTCAGGCCGGGCAGGAAGCCCATGGTGTGCTGCACGGTGCCGAGGTTGGCGGCGTACATGACGCCGGCGAGGGCCGCCAGCACCGCGCCCACCACGAAGGTGAACGAGATGACGGTGTCGGGGTTCACGCCCATCAGGGCCGCGGCCTTCGGGTTCTCGGCCGTGGCCCGCATGGCGCGCCCAATGCGGGTCTTGTTGACGAGGAACATGAGGCCGCCCAGGGTCACCACGGTGAGCACCAGGATGAGGATCTGCACGGTGTTGATGACGGCGCCACCGATGTGGTACAGCTGCGCGTCGAGCAGGATCGGGAACGGCTTGGGGCTCGGCTTCCAGACGATCATCGCGAGCGTCTGGAGAAGCAGCGAAACACCCATGGCCGTGATGAGCGGCGCGAGGCGCGGTGCATTGCGAAGCGGCCGGTAGGCGAGTTTCTCGACGGCGAAGTTGAGGATGGCGCAGACGAGCATCGCGGCAAGGAGCGCGATGAGCATGAGCAGCCAGCCGGGCCAACCCGTGCCGGAGAGGGCCGTGACGACGGTCCAGGCGGTCATCGCGCCGACCATCAGCACCTCGCCGTGAGCGAAGTTGATGAGGTTGATCACGCCATAGACCATTGTGTAGCCTAGGGCGATCAGGGCGTAGACGCTGCCTAGCACCAGCCCGTTGATCATCTGCTGAATGAAGGTGTCCATCGGTTGTGTTTTTTCCTGCAGATCAAGTTGGGGTCCCTGGGACCCGGGGACGCTCGGTTTCTTGTAGCAAAAACACGGCCATGGCTTCGTGCCCAGGCTTCGTGAGTCGCCTGCGAACGTTCACTTGGGGGCGCATTCTAGTGGTCTCGGGATCGATCTTCCTTGCGCTGCCCGTGCATGAGGGCACGTTGAGCCCCAAGCGCACGACCGCCCCCCGGGTTGAAGGGGGTCGCCCATGCTCCCCTCTTAGGAAGGACCTGTCCACCGCGACAACCCGGGTATTCTCCCGCCACCACATTGCCAGGGGAGATACGGCCCCGGCGCAGTCCGATACGGTTCGGGCGCCGGCCGATACGATGGTGCCTTCGATCTACCAGCTCAAGCCGGCCTTCCAGCGCCTGCTGCGTCCGACCGCCGGCGCCCTCTTCCGGCTCGGCGTCACCGCCAACCAGGTCACGCTTCTCGCCTGTGCCCTTTCGGTGGCCCTCGGCGTCTGCCTCTACCTTGCACCGGTGCCGGGCGCCTTCGCCCTGCTGCCGGCGTGGCTGTCCGTGCGCATGGCCCTCAATGCCTTGGACGGCATGCTGGCCCGCGAGTACGGGCAGCGCTCGAACCTGGGCGCCTACCTCAACGAACTCACCGACGTGGTCTCCGACGCCGCCCTGTACCTGCCCTTCGCAGCGCTGCTGCCGTTCGACCCGCTCTGGGTCGGCGCCCTCATCCTGGCCGCCGCCCTGTCCGAGATGGCCGGCGTGCTGGGGCAGACGGTCGGAGCCTCGCGCCGCTACGACGGCCCGCTCGGCAAGAGCGACCGGGCCGTGCTCGTCGGCGCGCTCGGCCTGGCGGTGGCGCTCTGGCACCCCTTGCCTGGCTGGGTTGCCGGCGTCCTTCCCCTGGCGGTCGCCTTGACCGCCCTCACTGTCGTGCGCCGCGTGCGCATGGGCCTGCAGGAACTTCGATGACCGACTCCGCGCTGACGCGCCGCCCCCTGAACGAACACCGCTTCCGCACCCACGATGGCGTGGAACTCTTCTACCGCCACTGGCCCGCCCAGGGCGGCCAGCGCCGCGGCAGCATCGTGCTCTTTCACCGTGGCCACGAACACTCGGGTCGGATGGCCCATCTGGTGGACGAGCTCGACCTGCCCGGCTTCGACGTGTTCGCCTGGGATGCGCGCGGCCACGGCCGGTCGCCCGGCGAGCGCGGCTTCAGCCCGAGCTTCGGCACGTCGGTGCGCGACATCCAGACCTTCATGGCGCACCTGGCAGCCGACCACCTGGTGCGACCGGAAGAGACGTTCGTCATCGCCCAGAGCGTGGGCGCCGTGCTCGCGTCGACCTGGGTGCACGACTACGCGCCGCGCCTGCGCGGCATGACGCTCGCGTCGCCGGCCTTCAAGGTCAAGCTGTACGTGCCGTTCGCGCGCACCGGCATCCGCCTGATGAAGGCGCTGCGGGGCAACTTCTTCGTCAACAGCTACGTGAAGGCGAAGTTCCTCACCCACGACCCTGCCCGCATCGCGAGCTACGAGACGGACCCGCTCATCTCGAGACCGATCTCCGCCAACATCCTGCTCGGGCTCTACGAAGCGGCCGAACGGGTGGTGGCCGATGCGGCCGCCATCACGGTGCCCACCCAGCTGCTGGTCTCGGGTGCCGACTGGGTGGTGCATGCCAAGCCCCAGCACCAGTTCTTCGAGCGCCTCGGGAGCGCGATCAAGGAACAGCACGTGCTGCCGGGCTTCTTCCACGACACGCTGGGCGAGCGGGATCGGGCGCCGGCCGTGGCCATGATCCGCGGCTTCATCGAGCGCCTCTTCTCGGCACCTTTCCAGGCGGCCGACGTGCAAGATGCGCACGAGCGCGGATTCACCTTCGAGGAAGCGCAGGTGCTGTCGGCCCCGCTGCACCCGTTGAGCCCGCGCGGGATCTACTGGGCGTCCACCCGGGCCAGCCTGCGCTGGGCTGCACCCCTTGCCCGCGGACTGCAGATCGGCCGCGACACCGGCTTCGATTCCGGCAGCACGCTCGACTACGTCTACCGCGACACTCCGCAGGGTGCGGGCCCGCTGGGCCGGTTCGTCGACCGCACCTACCTCGACGCCATCGGCTGGCGCGGCATCCGGCAACGCAAGCTGCACGTCGAGGAACTGCTGCAGCTGGCCATGCAGACCACCCGCGACAACGGCCTGCCGCTCAACCTGCTGGACATCGCCGCCGGCCATGGCCGTTACGTGCTCGACGCCGTCGCGCAGAGCCCGTTGCGGCCCGACTCGGTGCGCCTGCGTGACTACAGCGACATCAACGTGCGCGACGGTCGCAAGCTCATCGCCAGCCGCGGCCTGCCTGACATCGCCCGCTTCGACCAGGGGGACGCCTTCGACCGCGACAGCCTGGCGCGGGCCGAGCCGGTGCCGACGGTCGGGGTGGTCTCGGGGCTCTACGAACTGTTCCCGGACAACGCCATGGTGGCGCGGTCGCTGGCCGGCCTGGCCGATGCCATGCCAGCGGGCGCCTGCCTCGTCTACACCGGCCAACCCTGGCATCCGCAGCTCGAACTGATTGCCCGGGCCCTGACCAGCCACCGCGATGGCGCGGCCTGGGTCATGCGGCGGCGCACGCAGCAGGAGATGGACCAGCTCGTCGAGGCCGCCGGCTTCCGCAAGGTGACGCAGCGCGTCGACGAGTGGGGCATCTTCACCGTGTCGATGGCCGTGCGCCTGCCCCACTGAGCCGAACCCGATGAAGTTGCCACCGCTCTGGAAACAGGGACTCGCATGGCTTGCCGTGCTGGCCCCCCTGTTCTTCCTGTCGTACGGCCTGGCCAACCAGATGGCGGCAGCGCGCCCGGCCGTGCCCAGCATCGTGTTCGAGTGGGAGCAGCACATCCCGCTGTGGCCATGGACCATCCTGCCCTACTGGTCGATCGACCTGTTCTACGGCCTGTCGCTGCTGGTGTGCCGCACGCCGCTCGAACTGAAGCGGCATGGCCTGCGGCTGCTCACGGCGCAGGTCATCAGCGTCGCCTGCTTCCTGCTGTTCCCTCTCAAGTTCTCGGTGCCTCGGCCTGCGGTGGAGGGCTGGGCGGGCGCACTGTTCGATGCGCTCGCCGGGTTCGATCTGCCCTACAACCAGGCGCCATCGCTGCACATCGTGCTGCTGCTCATCCTCTGGGACTTCTACCGCCAGCGCCTGCATGGCGCCTGGAAGGGCGTGCTCCACGGCTGGAGCGCGCTCATCGCAGTCTCGGTGCTGACGACCTGGCAGCACCACTTCATCGACGTGCCCACCGGGCTGCTCGCCGGGGCGCTGTGCCTGTGGCTGTGGCCACTGGAAGGCGAGCGCCCTCGCTGGCAATGGAGCGATTCGCCGGACCGGCAGCGACTGGCTCTGTACTACGGGCTCGGTGCCCTGGCCTGCGCGCTGCTCGCCGGCCTGGGCCGGCCGTGGTGGTGGTTCTACTGGCCGGCGGCATCGCTCGCACTCGTGGCCATGTGCTATGCGGCGCTGGGCGAGCGCGGGTTCCAGAAGCGCATGAACGGGCGGCACAGCATCGCGGTGCGCCTGCTCTTCCTCCCTTACCGAGTGTGCGCCTGGGTCAACGCGCGGGCGTGGACACTCGGCCTGCCCGGCAGCGCACAAGTGGGCGACCAGGCGGTGTGGCTGGGCCGACTGCCGTTGCCCTGGGATGAGGACCATCGGCGCTTCGGCCGCGTCATCGACGTCACGGCCGAACTCGGCTGTCACCACAAGGGCGCACGCTCGCACGGCTGGCTGGACCTCACCGAGCCGAGCCCCCAGCAGTTGCTCGACGCGGCCCGCGCGGTCGATGAAGCCGCGCGCGAGGGACCGGTGCTCGTGAGTTGCGCGCTCGGGTTCTCACGCAGTTCGGCCGTCGTGGCGACGTGGCTTTGCGTGTTCGGGCATTGCCGCAGCGTGGACGAGGCGGTGGCGGTGTTGCGCCAGGTGAGGCCCCAGGTGGTGATCAAGCCGGGCCTGCTCGCGATCATCGAGCGCACGGTGCACCAGGCGCGGGAGCACGCATGATGGCCGACGAGGCCGATGCGCCGCCCCTCGGGTCGGCGGACCGCGCCGCATGTGCGGTGTGCGCCGACTGGTTGGCGACCGCCACCGTCAGTGCCGTGGCAGCAGGTGCAAGTGCCGCCGCCGCCCTGGCCGGCGTTGCGACCGGCGGGGCGCCGCACCCCCTCCTCCTGCTGCTGCCCTTGTTGCTGGCCGAGCGCTACCTCGCCCTTCGCCTGGCATTGGATGCACGGCTTTTCGCCCGCCTTGCCGACGGAACGCTGCCCGGCCTCGGTGCGCTCGACGCCGGTCTGATGCGCGCACTCGATGTCGACGTCGCCAAGGCCGGCCGACCGCTGGCCGCCCGCATCGCCGGCGCGCGTCGCCTGCATCGATGGCACATGGCCGTGGCGCTGCTCTGCGCCCTGGCGGCGGCCCTCACCTGGATCTGAACGGAATCCCCGGCCCATGACGTCATTGCTCAAACGCGTGCCCGGCCGCATCACCGGCGAGCTCATCATGTTCTGCGCCCGCGCCCTGACGGGGGTGCGGCCCATCTGGCGCGGCAGCCTGCCCACGCCAGCGCGGCGCGTGTACTTCGCGAACCACGGCAGTCACGGCGACTTCGTCCTCATCTGGACCACCCTGCCCGCACCACTGCGGCACGCGACCCGCCCCGTCGCGGGGCAGGACTACTGGCTTGCCTCTGCCCTGCGCCGCTTCATCGGGCGAGATGTGTTCAACGCGCTGCTGATCGATCGCCAGCCGCAGCCCGGGGCGCCCTCCCCGGTGGACCTGATGGCCGATGCGCTGTCGCGCGGTGAATCCCTCATCCTCTTCCCCGAGGGCACCCGCAACACCGGCGAGACGCCGCTGCTGCCCTTCAAGAGCGGGCTCTTCCACCTGGCCCGCCGCTGCCCCGACGTGGAACTCGTGCCGGTGTGGATCGACAACATCCGCCGCGTCATCCCGAAAGGCCAGTGGCTGCCCGTGCCGATGGTGTGCAGCGTGAGCTTCGGCACGCCGGTGGCCCTCGCCGCCGACGAGGACAAGGCCGCCTTCCTGCAACGCGCCGAAGCCGCCGTGCTGGCCCTGCGTCCCCAAGAGAGCATCGCCCCATGAGCTACACGCCTTCCGCCGACGCGCCCTTCCACCAGCAGACGCAGTGGCTCTTCCTTGCCGTGCTCGGCGTGCTTGTCGTGGCGTCCGTCATCGGCGCCATGCTGAAGTGGAAGGTTGCGCGCGGCGAACCGCATGGGGTGATCGACAACCTCAACAGCCGCATCAAGGCGTGGTGGGTGATGGTGCTGCTGGTGAGCCTGTCGTTCGTGTTCGGCAAGAACGGGGTGATCGTGCTGTTCACCTTCATGTCGTTCGCCGCGCTGCGCGAGTACATCACCCTCACCTACACCCGATCCGGCGACCACCTGGCGCTCGCCCTGATGTTCTACGTGGCGTTGCCACTGCAGTACTACCTGATCTGGATCGAGTGGTACGGCCTGTATTCGATCTTCATCCCGGTGCACGTGTTCCTCGTGCTGCCCATCCTCGCCAGCCTCAGCGGCGACACCAACCGCTTCCTCGAACGCACCGCGAAGATGCAGTGGGGCCTGATGATCTGCGTCTTCTGCCTGTCGCACCTGCCGGCCCTTCTCACCCTCGACATTCCCGGCTACGAGGGCCGCAACCTGCTGCTCATCGCCTACCTCATCATGGTGGTGCAGGGCAGCGATGTGCTGCAGTACGTGTGGGGCAAGCTCGTCGGCAAGCGCAAGGTCGCGCCGCAGCTGTCCCCTTCGAAGACGCTGGAGGGCCTGGTGGGCGGCATTGCCTCCGCCACGCTGCTCGGGGCCGGGCTCTACTGGATCACGCCGTTCTCGCCCTGGCAGTCGGCGCTCGTGTCCCTCGCCATTTGCCTGATGGGCTTCCTCGGCGGGCTCGTGATGTCGGCCATCAAGCGGGACCGCGGGGTGAAGGACTGGGGCGCGATGATCGAAGGCCACGGCGGCATGCTGGACCGCCTGGACTCCGTCGTGTTCGCCGCCCCCATGTTCTTTCACGTGGTGCGGTTCTGGTGGGTCCCCTGACGCACCGGGTGCCTTGCCGCGGCCCGGCCATCACGCGCCCGCCACCCCGTCCAGCAGACGGTGGTACGTGAGGAAGACGGCGTCGCGCTCGTAGCCGAGCGACTCGTACAGGCGCTGCGCGATGCGGTTCGTGCCGGCCGTTTCCAGGGTGAGGCGATGGGCCCCTTCGCTCGCGACATGCCGCGTGATGTACGCCATCAGGTGACGCCCATGACCCCGCCCGCGAGCCGCTGTGGACACATACAGGTCCGAGAGGTGGTAGTACGGACGCATCGCCACCGAGCAGGTGGCGGGGTACAGCTGCGCGAAGGCGACCGCGCGGTCAGCATCGTCGCGCAGCAGCAGGATCCGCGACCGCTTGGACACCAGGTTGCCCCTGAGGAAATCGCGGCAGGCCGCCAGGTCGCTCGGCTGTTCGTAGAACACGCGGTAGTCGTTGAACAGCTCGGCGACCCCATCCAGGTGTTCTTCCGTGCAGTGGATGACTTGCATCGCCTCGTCCTTCTCTCGGTCCAGGAAGGCGCCGCATGGCGCCGGGGGCCGGAGGATACCGCTGCGTTCAGCCGCCGTCGCGGGCCTTGTCGTCGAGCGCGCGCAGGTGGGCGAGCTTGTCGGCGATCTTCACCTCGAGCCCGCGCGGCACCGGCTGGTACCAATCGGGCTCGCGCATGCCGTCCGGCAGGTAGGTCTCGCCCGCCGCATAGGCTTCGGGTTCGTCATGGGCATAGCGGTACGCCTTGCCGTGGCCGAGCTCCTTCATCAGCTTGGTCGGTGCATTGCGCAGGTGCACCGGCACCTCGCGGGACTTGTCCTGCTTGATGAAGGCCCGCGCCTTGTTGTAGGCCATATAGCCGGCGTTGCTCTTGGGGGCGATGGCCAGGTAGATCACCGCCTGGGCCAGCGCCAGTTCGCCTTCGGGCGAACCGAGCCGCTCGAAGGTCGAGGCGGCGTCGTTGGCGATCTGCATGGCGCGCGGGTCGGCCAGGCCGATGTCCTCCCAGGCCATGCGCACGATGCGGCGCGACAGGTACTTGGCATCGGCGCCGCCATCGAGCATGCGGGTCAGCCAGTAGAGCGCGGCATCAGGGTGCGAGCCACGCACCGACTTGTGCAGCGCCGAGATCTGGTCGTAGAAGTTGTCGCCGCCCTTGTCGAAACGCCGGGCGTTCAGGGTGAGCGCGTTCTGCAGGAACGGCCCGTCGATCCGCTCGATGCCGGCGGCACGCGCGGCGGTCGCGCTTTGCTCCAGCAGGTTCAGCAGGCGGCGAGCGTCGCCGTCGGCATAGCCGACCAGGGTATCGACCGCGGCGTCGTCGAAGCTGAGGTGCGTGAACACCTTGTCGTGCGCGCGCTGCACCAGCTGGCGCAGTTCGTCGTCCGACAGGCCCTGCAGCACGTAGACCTGGGCCCGCGACAACAGTGCCGAGTTGACCTCGAAGGACGGGTTCTCGGTGGTCGCGCCCACGAAGGTCACGAGGCCGGACTCGACGAACGGCAGCAGGCCGTCCTGCTGGCTCTTGTTGAAGCGGTGGATCTCGTCGACGAACAGGATGGTCTTCTTGCCGAGCGCGAGGTTGTGCTCTGCCCGTTCCATCGAGGCGCGGATGTCCTTCACGCCCGAGAACACGGCCGAGAGCGCGATGAACTCGTAGCCGAAGGCGCTCGCGGTGAGGCGCGCGAGCGTGGTCTTGCCCACGCCCGGCGGGCCCCAGAGGATCATCGAATGCGGCTTGCCGGATTCGAACGCCAGCCGCAGCGGACGGCCCGGGCCGATCAGGTGCGTCTGGCCGATGACCTCGTCCAGGCTGGTCGGGCGCAGCGCCTCGGCCAGCGGCGCCGCCGGCGCGGTCTCGAAGAGGTCGGCGGCCATGCCGGCGTCACTGCTCCAGGATGTCGGCCCCGGGCGGGGGCGTGAAGCGGAAGCGCTCCGGGTCGACCGGCACGTTGGTCTGCAGGTCGGAGAAGACGAGCGCCGATCGCTGACCGAAGCTGTCGACGATCTCGACCGCGGTCAGTTGCTTGCCCTTGAAGCCGATCTCGATCGACTGGAACTGACCGTCCTTGCTCTTGGGCAGCGCCTGCACCCAGGACAGGCCGTCGCGATCAGGCCGTGCCTTGAGGTCGAAGTCGCGCTCGAGGCTGCCGCCCGCAAGCAGGGCCGCCGGCGTGGCGCCGATGGCGTCCGACATCTTGCGCGAGCTCGCCTGGTTCAGGTCGTTGTCGTAGATCCAGACCTTCTGTCCGTCGGCCACGATGGCTTGCTCGAACGGCTTGGTGTACGCGAAGCGGAAACGGTTGGGGCGCTGGAATTCGAACTGGCCGCTCGAGTTCTTCTTCTTGGCACCATCGGGCGAGGTGACCGTCTGCGAGAAGGCGGCACGACCGGACTTCGCGTCGCGCACGAACTCGCGCAGGGTGTCGACCGCGTCGGCGTGGGCGAGCGACGCCACCAGCAGCAGGCTGGCGGCACCGAAGGTCTTGAGGGGCATCAGGGTCATGTGGGAGGGCGGGCGGCGTTCATTCGTCCCGCTTGGGGACGATGAGGTCGCGGTTGCCGTTGGTGGCCATGCTGGTTACGAGCCCGGATTTCTCCATTTGTTCCAGCAAGCGGGCGGCACGGTTGTAGCCGATGCGCAGGTGGCGCTGGACCAGCGAGATGGACGCGCGGCGGTGCTGCAGCACGACGGCCACGGCCTGGTCGTACATGGCGTCGCCTTCGCCGCCCCCCTCGCCCACCGGCATGTCACCATCAGGGCCGGCGCCGTCGAGCACCCCGCCCTCGAGGATGCCCTCGATGTAGTTGGGCTCGCCCTGCAGCTTGAGGTAGTCGACCACGCGGTGCACTTCCTCGTCGCTGACGAAGGCGCCGTGCACCCGGATGGGCAGGCCGGTGCCGGAGGGCATGTAGAGCATGTCACCCATGCCGAGCAGCGCCTCGGCGCCCATCTGGTCGAGGATGGTCCGGCTGTCGATCTTGCTGCTCACCTGGAAGCTCAGGCGGGTCGGGATGTTGGCCTTGATGAGGCCGGTGATGACGTCCACGCTCGGGCGCTGGGTGGCGAGGATGAGGTGGATGCCGGCCGCGCGGGCCTTCTGGGCCAGGCGGGCGATCAGTTCCTCGATCTTCTTGCCGACGACCATCATCAGGTCGGCCAGCTCGTCGATCACGACCACGATGAACGGCAGTCGGTCGAGCGGTTCGGGCTCCTCGGGCGTGAGGCTGAACGGGTTGGGAATGAGCTCGCCGCGCTCGGTGGCCTCGGCGATCTTCTTGTTGTAGCCCGCGAGGTTGCGCACGCCCATCTTGCTCATGAGCTTGTAGCGCCGCTCCATCTCGCCGACGCACCAGTTGAGCGCGTTGGAGGCCTGCTTCATGTCGGTCACGACCGGAGCCAGCAGGTGAGGGATGCCTTCATAGACGCTCATCTCGAGCATCTTCGGGTCGATCAGGATGAGGCGGACGTCGCGCGCTTCGGCCTTGTACAGCAGGCTCAGGATCATCGCGTTGATGCCGACCGACTTGCCCGAGCCGGTGGTGCCGGCGACCAGGCAGTGCGGCATCTTGGCCAGGTCGGCCACGATGGGGGCGCCCACGATGTCCTTGCCGAGGCCCATGGTGAGCTGGGACGACGCGTCGTTGTAGACCTGCGAACCGAGGATCTCCGACAGCCGGATCATCTGGCGGCGAGCGTTGGGCAGCTCGAGCGCCATGTAGTTCTTGCCCGGGATCACCTCGACCACGCGGATGCTGATGAGGCTGAGCGAACGCGCCAGGTCCTTGGCCAGGCCGACGATCTGCGAACCCTTCACGCCGGTGGCAGGCTCGATCTCGTAGCGGGTGATGACCGGGCCGGGCGAGGCAGCCACCACGCGCACCTCGACGCCGAAGTCCTTGAGCTTCTTCTCGATGAGGCGCGAGGTCATCTCGAGCGTCTCGGGGGTGACGGTCTCGACGCGACCCGGGGCGGCGTCGAGCAGGTCGACCTGGGGGAGCTTGGTGTCGGTGAGCTCGGTGAAGAGGGGCTTTTGGCGCTCCTTCACGACGCGCTCGGACTTGGGCACCTCGATGACCGGGGCCTCGATGACGATCGGGGCGTGCTCCTCGTGGAGCTGGTGCTCGACCTCCACGACGAGTTCACGCTCGCGCAGCGCCTGCTCGCCCAGGCGATGGTCCTCGGCGCGCTCGATGCGCTCGACGCGCTTCTCGCGCAGCGACTCGACCCACACGCCGATGTTCTCGGCCACGTGCAGCCAGGAGAAGCGGAAGGCGAGTGCCACGCCGGCCACGAGGGCGGAAATCCAGAGCACACCCGAGCCCGCGAAACCGAAGAGCTGCATGCTGAGCGGCCCGAGCAGATAGCCCAGCACGCCGCCGGCATGGCCGCCGGGCAGCCGCGACTCCCACTGGTACAGGCGGGTCCACTCGAGCGCGGTGCTGGCGCACAGCAGCAGCGCGACACCCGCCCAGAACCACCAGCGCGGATGGACGGGAGGCGCCTGGTCGGCATGATCGGCGCCGCGCAGCATGCGGGCCAGGGCCCCGAGCCAGGCGCGCAACGCGATCAGCAAGGTCCACCAGACGGAGTAGCCGAGCAGGACGAAGGTGAGGTCGGCGAACCAGGCCCCGAGGGTCCCGACCTTGTTCAGGGGATACGTGTTGCTGCCGGAGGTGGAAAAGGCGGCGTCGCCCGCGTTGTGCGTGGCCAGCGCCAGCAGGGCCAGCAGCCACAGCACGCCGCCGACGATCACGACGAACTGGGTGCGCAATGATGCGACCGTCGCCACGGCGGTGGCGGCGGCCGGTGCGGCCTTGGCCGCCTTGCGCGCCGCACCCTTGGACCCCGAAGCCTTCGACGACGGGGCCGGGTTGCCCCCTTCAGCCTGCAACGAACCGAGCGGAAATGTCATCCGGGGATTGTCGCGTATCTCGGCCGGACCACCTGCAAGCAACTGCAGCCGTCGGCCAGGGGCCTTGGCGCGCAGGCGATCCTTCGAGCCGTCAGCCCGTCAGGCGTTCCTTGATGATGACGGAGCCGTTCTCCTGCGTCTCGACCATGCCCCGGTCTTCCAGGTCCTTCATGACGCGGCTGACCATCTCGCGGGAGGCCCCGACGATCTTGGCCAGGTCCTGGCGAGACACCTTGTTGCGGATGATCTTGTATTCGCCTTCGTCCTCGGCCATGTCGAGGAGCGAGCGGGCGACGCGGCCGTAGACGTCGAGGAGCGCCAGCGACTCGATCTGCCGGTCAGCGCTGCGCAGGCGCTGCACCAGCCCGCGCATGATCGCGTACGAGAGGCTGGAGTTCTCCGGCAGGCAGCGGGCGAACTCCGCGCGCCCGAGGATCAGCATGTCGGTCTGGACCTCGGCCCGCACGGTGGCCGAGTGCGGCTCGTTGTCGATCAGGCTCATCTCGCCCACGTAGTGACCTGGCTGCAGCACGGCGAGGATGACCTCGCGGCCCCGGGAGTCCGAGGTGAGCACCCGGGCCCGGCCGGTCAGCAGGATGAACAGGGCGTTCGACTTCTTGCCATGCTCGACGATGATTTCGCCGCGGCGGAAGCGACGCTTCACCACGCTGTCCGCGATGGCGGAGGCCTGCTCGGTCGTCAGCAGGGAAAACAGCGGCACGCGCCGGATCAGGTCCAGGTTGGACAACATCGCCATCGAGGTCACTCCTTTTTTTGTCTGCTTATCGATCAGGTTATCGGACACAAGCGTGAAAACTTAACGCTCGATTGAATTTTGCTTATTGTCACCATTACTGGAATTGACGCCAGCGGGTTCGGCCCCCATGTCAAACTCCCGCCCGGATTGATTCTGACCCCATCTTCGAAGCACCGCCATGAGCACCACCACGAAGCACGCCCAAGTCCTGATCCTCGGATCAGGCCCCGCCGGGTACACGGCCGCGATCTACGCCGCCCGCGCCAACCTCAAGCCCATGCTCGTGACCGGCATCGCCCAGGGCGGCCAGCTCATGACGACCACCGAGGTGGACAACTGGCCGGCTGACGTCATGGGCGTTCAGGGCCCCGAACTCATGCAGCGCTTCCTGCAGCACGCCGAGCGCTTCAACACCGAGATCGTGTTCGACCACATCAACCAGGTCGACTTCGCCAAGCGTCCGTTCACGCTCAAGGGCGACTCGGGCACCTACACCTGCGACACCCTGATCATCGCCACCGGCGCGAGCGCCAAGTACATCGGCCTGCCGTCCGAAGAGGCCTTCATGGGCCGCGGCGTGAGCGGCTGCGCGACCTGCGACGGCTTCTTCTACCGCGAGCAGGAAGTGTGCGTCGTGGGCGGCGGCAACACGGCCGTCGAAGAAGCGCTGTACCTCTCGAACATCGCCTCCAAGGTGCACCTGATCCACCGGCGCGACAAGTTCCGCGCCGAGGCCATCCTCGTGGACAAGCTCAACGACAAGGTGGCCGCCGGCAAGATGGAACTGCACCTGTGGCAGACGCTCGACGAGGTGCTGGGCGATGCCTCCGGCGTGACCGGCGTGCGCCTGAAGAGCACGCAGGACGGCAACACCCGCGACCTGTCCGTGAAGGGCTGCTTCATCGCCATCGGGCACCAGCCCAACACGGACATCTTCAAGGGCCAGATCGAGATGAAGGACGGCTACATCGTCACGCGCACCGGTCTCGACGGCTTTGCCACCATGACGAGCGTGCCGGGCGTCTTCGCGGCCGGCGACGTCCAGGACCACATCTACCGCCAAGCCATCACCAGCGCCGGCACGGGCTGCATGGCCGCGCTCGACGCCCAGCGATTCCTCGAGCAGGCCGGCACGGTTTGAACGATTGTGCAAGCGGGCTTGGCTCGGCCTTGAAAAGCAGTCTATAATCAGCGTCTTTGCCGAAAACGGTTCGGATGTTGCGGCTCAGCCAAGGGTGTCAAATCCCCGGGCCGAGCCGATCGGCCCGACCTTCGAAGGGCGCCCACCAAGTGATCGACGCGCGGTTCAGCACCGCGGCATCAGCCACTTGCTCTAGGCGCTACGCCTGAAACGAGATACACACGGAGAAGCGTCATGGCACGCGTCTGTCAAGTCACGGGTAAGCGCCCGATGGTGGGAAACAACGTTTCCCACGCCAACAACAAGACCAAGCGTCGTTTCCTGCCGAACCTGCACTACCGCCGGTTCTGGCTCGAGACCGAGAACCGTTGGGTGCGCCTGCGTATTTCCAACGCAGCGCTGCGCCTGATCGACAAGGTGGGCATCGACCAGGTCGTCGCCGACCTGCGTGCTCGCGGCGAACTCTGAACTAGGAGCTGATCATGGCAAAAGGTGGACGCGAAAAAATCAAGCTCGAGTCGTCGGCAGGCACGGGTCACTTCTACACGACCGACAAGAACAAGAAGACGACGCCCGAGAAGATCGAGATCATGAAGTTCGATCCGAAGGCTCGCAAGCACGTGATGTACAAGGAAACGAAGCTGCGCTAATCCGCGGTCTCATGATTCCGAAAAGCCCGCCCGGCGCAAGCCCGGCGGGTTTTTTGTTGTCTGGCTTGGTTGCCCGCATGGGGAGTGCGCCGTCGTCAGCCGGGCGGCCGGCTGCCACATGCACGCGCCGGGCGTCGAGTGCCCGCGCAAACACCGTGAAACAGCCGGGCACGCCGGCATCGCGTATCGTCTCTCCTCCGCACACCAACGATAGAGGGGAGGCCGAGCTTGACTGAACAGACGCTGACGCTCCTCGGGGCCGTGCTGGTCGCCGGCACCTGGATTCCGGTGATGCGCGTCAAGCGCTGGTGGGTTCGGATCTTCGATTTTCCGCGGCTGCAGATTGCCGCCGGCCTGGCCCTGCTCCTGCTCGCCCATGCGGCATGGGTGCCAGCGGGCCCCGGCGGCTGGCTGCTGCGCGGGATGATGGTGCTGAGCCTGGCCGTGCAAGTGCGGCGCATGCTGCCCTACACGCGGCTCGCGCCGCTACAGGTCCAACTCAGCGAGCGCCCCACCGAGGGCAACACCGTGCGCCTGCTCTTCGCCAACGTGCTGCAGACGAACCGCCATGCCGACGGCCTGCTGGCCCTGGTGCGCGAGGCGGACCCGGATGTGGTGCTGGCCCTCGAGACCGACGCCTGGTGGGACGGCGCGCTCAAGCCGCTGGCCAAGACGCACCCGCACTGCGTGTTGCAGCCGCAGGAGAACACCTACGGCATGCTGCTCTACTCACGCTTGCCGCTCATCGAGCCGCAGCTGTCCTTCCTCGTGGAGGACGACGTGCCGTCCATCCACACCCGCCTGCGCCTCCCGTCCGGGTTGGAGGTGCGCCTGCATTGCCTGCACCCTCGCCCGCCCGCCCCGGCCGAGTCCGACAGTTCGGGGCCGCGCGACGCCGAGCTGGTGGTCGTCGGCAAGACCATCAAGGCCGAACCCGGGCCCTCCATCGTCATGGGCGACATGAACGACGTGGCGTGGTCGCACACCAGTGACCTGTTCCGGGACATCAGCGGGCTGCTCGATCCGCGCATGGGCCGCGGCTTCTTCAACACCTTCAACGCCAAGCACTGGATGGTGCGGTTCCCCCTCGACCACTTCTTTCACTCCAACGACTTCCGCCTGCTGGACTTCAGGCGCCTGGACGCCTTCGGCTCGGACCACTTCCCCGTCTTCATCGCATTGAGCCACGAGCCCGAAGCGGCGGCGGAGCAGGAGGAGCCGCAGGCCACCGGCGACGAACAGCAGGAAGCGCGTGAAAGCGTGGCCGAGCAGCCGGGTGCGACGGAAGGGGATCCCGCCGCAAGGGCCTAAGCGCAGGGGCGGACCTGATAGGCCGCGCGGAAGCCGACTTCGCGCCGTCGGATCAACGAAGAACCATCTCGCGGCCCCGCGCGCGGTCACGCAGATCAGACCGCTGCGGCTGGGTGGCCGGAGACCGCGGACCCCGCGGGTTCTTGACGGGCTGCACGAACGACGACGCTTCACGCGCGCTCCACGCTCCCGTCCGCCGAACAGCGATTTCCAGCGAGGCGACATGCCGCAGACGGGGCCAAGCCAGGACGAACGAGACGGCCACGTTAATCCGCGGCGCCCGGCAGACACCCGTTCCGGCAAAGCGCGCGGCGTCACCCCCATGAAAAACGCCCGCGCGGGGCGGGCGTTCAACAAGGGGCCGAGGCCTCTCAGGCGTGGACCGCCTTCAGCTTGAGCGAAAACTCCTGCAGGGCGGCGATGCCGCTCTCCTCGGCCTTGCGGCACCAGGCTTGCAGGTCGACCACGAGCTGCTCGGCGGACACGTTGGTACGGGTCCAGAGCTGGCGCAGTTCCTCGCGCATGGTGACCAGCTTCTCGAGCGCCGGGTTCTGTGCGATGGCGCTGGCCACGTGGGCCTTGAGGTGCGCGGGGATGCGCTCCTCGTCGCGGTGCAGCCAGCGCTTGGCCATCTCCATGTTGGCCAGGGCCGACGCGCTGGCGGAGCCTTCGGACTTCAGGCGCTTGATCTCCGCGGCGCAGGCCGAACGCAGGTTGCCCGCGTACTTGGCCATGACCTCGTAGCGGTTGGCGATGATGGCCTCGAGCGTCTGGGAATCGGCCACGGGCTTGATGGCACCGGTGCGCAGCACGGGCGCCGTCTTGCGCACCTTGGCCAGGCCCACCATCTCCATGGCCCGGATGTAGCCCCAGGCGAGGTCGAACTCGTAGGGCTTGATCGAGAACTTGGCCGACGTCGGGTAGGTGTGGTGATTGTTGTGCAGTTCTTCGCCACCGATGATCACGCCCCAGGGCGAGATGTTGGTGCTGCCGTCCGGCGCCTCGAAGTTGCGGTAGCCCCACCAGTGCGCAAGACCGTTGATGATGCCGGCAGCGGTGACGGGAATCCACGCCATCTGGACGGCCCAGACGGTCAGGCCCAGGGCGCCGAAGAGGGCCACGTCGATGATGAGCATCAGGCCGACGCCCTGCCAGGTGAAGCGGCTGTAGACGTTGCGCTCCATCCAGTCGTCGGGCGTGCCGAGGCCGTACTTGTCCTTCGTAGCCTGCACCTTGGCTTCGGCCCGGTAGAGCTCGGCGCCCTGCAGCAGCACGGTCTTGATGCCGTGGGCGTGGGGGCTGTGCGGGTCTTCCGCGGTTTCGCACTTGGCGTGGTGCTTGCGGTGGATGGAGACCCATTCCTTGGTCACCTGGCCCGTGGCCAGCCACAGCCAGAAGCGGAAGAAATGCGCCGGGATCGGGTGCAGGTCGAGCGACCGGTGCGCCTGCGAGCGGTGCAGGAAGATCGTGACGGACGCGATGGTGATGTGGGTGAGCACGAGCGTGATCAGCACGACCTGCCACCATGTGGTCTGGATCAGGCCATGGGCCAGCCAGTCCACCATTGCGTCCTTCAGGGTCAACAA
Source organism: Rhizobacter sp. LjRoot28 (assembly GCF_964253025.1). Lineage (NCBI taxonomy): Bacteria > Pseudomonadati > Pseudomonadota > Betaproteobacteria > Burkholderiales > Sphaerotilaceae > Rhizobacter > Rhizobacter sp. LjRoot28. The sequence continues at coordinate 519,518 of NZ_CAXUQC020000001.1, read as the reverse complement.
TTCATTCATCAAAAAGCCTTCAAACCGCCCAACCAGGGAGGGGTGGGTCATTGTAAGTGACCGGAAGCAGCCGGATCGGCGGAAAAACAATGGGTTTCCACCGGCCCGGCGCCCAGGCCGCTCACGATTGGAGCGCTTCTCGTGCGGTTGGTTCGACCCTTTTCACGGCTTTTCAGCGCCGTTGCCAGACGGCGGCGAAGAAGGCGTCGGTGCCGTGCTGGTGCGGCCACAGGCGCAGGTACGGGCCACGGACCAGCGACTCCGGGCTGCCCACGTGCGCCTTTTCCAGCGCCTCGGCCACCGGGATCGGGGTGAAGGTCTGCGGGTTGGCGGCGGTGAATGCGTCCGCGATGCCCTCGTTCTCCGCTTCCAGCAGGCTGCAGGTGGCATAGACCAGGCGCCCGCCCGGCTTGAGCAGGCGGGCGGCGCTCGCCAGGATGGCGGCCTGCTTGACCTTCAGTTCCTCGACCGACTGCGGCGACTGCCGCCACTTCATGTCGGGGTTGCGGCGCAACGTCCCGAGGCCCGAACACGGGGCGTCGACCAGCACGCGGTCGATCTTGCCGGTGAGCCGCTTGATGCGTTCATCCCGCTCGTGCGCGATCTGGATGGGGTACACGTTCGACAGGCCGCTCCGCGCAAGCCGCGGCTTCAGGGCCGCCAGCCGGTGGCCCGAGGTGTCGAAGGCGTAGAGACGGCCGGTATTGCGCATGGCTGCCCCGAGCGCGAGGGTCTTGCCACCGGCGCCGGCGCAGAAGTCGACCACCATCTCGCCGCGCTTGGCGTCGGTGAGGAGGGCCAGCAGCTGGCTGCCTTCGTCCTGCACCTCCACTTCACCGCGGGTGAAGGCGTCGACCTTGTTCAGGGCCGGCTTGCCCTGCACGCGCAGGCCCCAGGGGGAGTAAGGCGTGATCGCGGCGTCGATGCCACCGGCGGCCAGGGCCGCCTGAACATCCTCCCGCCGGGCCTTGAAGGTGTTCACCCGAAGGTCCAGGGGCGCCGGGCGGTTCATCGCCTCCACGAGGGGCCAGAACGACTCGCCCAGGGCGGCCTCCAGCGGCTCGGCAAGCCACTCCGGCAGGTTGTGCCGCAACTTGGCCGGGAGCGCCGAGCGGTCGACCGCCTTCACCTGCTCGAGCCAGTGCTGCTCGGCCTCGGTCAGGGCGGCGCGCAGGAAGCCCTCGTTGCCGTTCCAGGCCAGCAGCACGAGGCGGCGCTCCATCTCACCCTTGCCCGACTGGGCCAGGTGCTGATAGAGAAGCCGCTGGCGCAGCACGTCGTACGTGGTCTCGGCAAGCGTGTGGCGCTCACGGGAGCCCAGGGCGCGGTGGGTACGGAAGAAGTCGGAGACCACGCGGTCGGCGGGGGCCTGGAACTGGAGCACCTGGTGCAGCAGATCGGTGGCGAGTTCGAGCAAGGCGTTCGGGTGCATGGGCCCGATTATCCTTGCACCCATGAAAGACAAAGAATCGAAGGCCCCTCCCGCCACGCCGACCGGCCGCTACCGACACTACAAGGGCGGCGAATACGAGGTGTTCGGGGTGGCTCGCCACAGCGAGACCGAAGAGCCGCTGGTGATCTACCGGCCTCTCTACGACGAGAGCGGCTGGTGGGTTCGGCCCCACGGCATGTTCTTCGAGGACGTGCTGGTCGACGGCGTGCTGCGCCCGCGCTTCGAGCGGATCGCCGCACCGGGCTGAGCCCGGACCAGTCAGCCGGCGAACAGCTGCGAGGCGCCCCCACGGTGGGTGACCACGCCGGTGGCGTCGACCTCGAGCGCGTCCTCGACCAGCCAGCGCACCGCCTGGGGATACATCTGGTGCTCGCGTGCCAGCACGCGCGCCGACAGTGTGGCCTCGCTGTCACCTTGAAGCACCGGCACGATGGCCTGGGCGATGATGGGCCCATGGTCGAGTTCGGCCGTGACGAAGTGCACCGTGGCGCCCGCCACCTTGCAGCCGGCCTCGATGGCCCGGCGATGCGTGTGCAGCCCGGTGAAGGCCGGCAGCAGCGAGGGGTGCACGTTCACCAGGCGGCCGGCGAATCGCCGCACGAATCCGGGGGTCAGGATGCGCATGAAGCCGGCCAGCACCACCACGTCGGGGGCATGGGCGTCGATGGCCTGCGCCAGGGCCGCGTCGAACGCATCGCGGTCGGTGAACCCCTTGTGGTCGATCACGTCGGTCGCGATGCCGCGTGCAGCCGCGTAGGCCAGCCCTGCCGCATCCGGCCGATTGCTCAGCACGGCCGCCACCCGGGCGGGCCACCCTTCGGCGACGCAGGCCTGCACGATGGCCTCCATGTTGGAGCCACGGCCGGAAATCAGGATCACGATGCGTTTCATCGGCCGGCAGTGTAGCGGGCCGGTCCGTACAATCCGTCCTCCGCCCGCCCACCCTGCCCTCCGTCCTGCGATTGCTGATCGCCCCAAGGCCATGACTGAACGCGTTCTCACCGGCATCACCACGACCGGCACCCCGCACCTCGGCAACTACGTCGGCGCCATCCGCCCGGCCATCGCCGCCAGCCGGGCACCCGGTGTCGACAGCTTCTTCTTCATGGCGGACTACCACGCGCTGATCAAGTGCGACGACCCCGACCGCGTCGCCCGCTCGACGCTCGAGATCGCGGCAACCTTCCTGGCCGCGGGCCTGGACACCCAGCGCGTGACGTTCTTCCGCCAGAGCGACATTCCGGAGACGCCCGAGCTCACCTGGTTGCTGACCTGCGTCACCGCCAAGGGCCAGATGAACCGGGCCCACGCCTACAAGGCCGCCACAGATGCCAACCTGGCCGCCGGCGAGGACATCGACGCCAACATCACGATGGGCCTGTACAGCTACCCCATCCTGATGGCCGCCGACATCCTGCTGTTCAACGCCCATCGCGTGCCGGTCGGCAAGGACCAGGTGCAGCACATCGAGATGGCGCGCGACGTGGCGCAACGCTTCAATCACCTCTATGGCCGGGGCCGCGACCTGTTCGTGCTGCCGCAGGCGGAGGTGGAGGAAGACGTCGCCACGCTGCCCGGGCTCGATGGCCGCAAGATGTCGAAGAGCTATGACAACACGGTGCCGCTGTTCGAGGGCGGACCGAAGGCCCTGCGCGACGCGATCGCCCGCATCGTGACCGACTCGCGCCTGCCCGGTGAGCCGAAGGACCCGGACAGCACCAGCCTCGTGACCATCCACGACGCCTTCGCCACGCCCGCGCAACGAGAGGCGTTCCGCCAGGCGCTGGTGCAGGGGCTCGGCTGGGGTGAGGCCAAGCAGCGCACGGTGGACTTGATCGAATCCCACATCGGTCCGATGCGCGCGGCCTACGACGAGCTGATTGCGCATCCGGAACGAGTGGAGGCAGCGCTTCAGGAGGGTGCCCGCAAGGCCCGGACAATCGCGCGTCCGCTGCTGGATGAACTGCGCCATGCAGTGGGGTTGCGGCCCATGGTGGCGGCCGCACGGCCGGCCGACAAGGCGGTGCGCACTGCGGCCGCTCGCCTGCCCGAGTTCAAGCAGTACCGCGAGACCGACGGCCGCTTCTTCTTCAAGCTGACCGATGCGGACGGTGCCGAACTGCTGCTGAGCGAAGGCCTGGCGGAGGGACGTGCCGCGGGTGCCTGGGTGAAGCGCCTCAAGACCGAAGGCGCCGCCGCGCTGGCCGACGCGCCCGTGCGCTTGCTGGCCGACCGCGCGGCGGTGGAGTCGGCGCTCGCCGCGCTGGTATCCGCCGAGGCGTGAGACCTGTGGAGGTGCGCGTGGCCGGCATCCACATCACCGACATCGAAGCCGCCATCAACTGGTGGCGCGCCCGCTCGCCGTCGGACGATGGCGTCATCGCCTGCCCCGAGGTGCTGGCCCTGGCGGAGGTCTACGCGCTTCTCGTGTACCGGCACGAGGCCGAGTGCGACGAAGACACCCTCCCCGACCGCGCGCGCGACGCCTGGCTCGCGTGGTACGCCAGCACCCCGGACGCGCCGTGCATCGCCATCTGCTCGACGAGCCAGGGCGACGACATCTGCAAGGGCTGTGGCCGCACCTTCGACGAGGTGCAGCACTGGACGGTCATGACGCCCGCCGAGAAGCGGGCCACCTGGCGGCGCATCACCTTCGAGGGCACGGCCTGGCGCTTCAACCGCTACGCCGAACGCGCACTCGAAGACAGCCCACCGCCCGGCGCGCGAGAGCAAGCCGCGTGACGGTTTCCTTGCGCGACAGCGCGGCCCGCATCCTGCCGCTGGCCTGGCCCGTGCTGGTGGGCCAACTGGCGGTGCTCGCCTTCGGCACGGTCGACACCGTGCTCGTGGCGCGCGCGTCCGCCCTTGACCTGGCGGCCCTCGCCATCGGCGCGGCCGCCTACGTCTCGGTCTTCATCGGCCTGATGGGCGTGGTGCTGGCCATCGGCCCCATCGCAGGCCAGCTCTTCGGCGCCCGCCAGCTGCATGACGCGGGCCTGCAGCTTCGGCAGGCGTGCTGGCTGGCGCTTGCCCTGTCAGTGGCCGGGTGCGCGCTGCTCCTTTTTCCGGAACCCTTCCTCGCACTCTCGCAGGCCTCGCCCGAAGTGAGCGACAAGGTGCGCGGCTATCTCGCGGCGCTCGCGTTCGCGCTGCCCCCGGCGTTGCTGTTCACCGCCTTCCGTGGCTTCAACACCTCGGTGTCGCGGCCCAAGATCGTGATGACCGTGCAGTTGCTCGGCCTGGCGTTGAAGGTGCCGTTGAGCGCGGCGCTCGTCTTCGGCGTCTCCGCCGGTGGCCTCGAGCTGCCGGCACTGGGGGCGCTGGGCTGCGGCATCGCGACAGCGGTGGTGATGTGGGGCCAGCTGGCGGTGGCGCTGTGGATCGTCCGGCGTGATGCATTCTACGCGCCCTTCGGCCTGCATGCGGGCGGTCTCGGCCGGCCCGACGCGCCGAGCCTGCGGGCCTTGCTTCGCCTTGGCGTGCCGATGGGCGCCTCCGTGCTGATCGAGGTGACCGGCTTCACCTTCATGGCCTTCTTCGTCGCACGCATGGGCGCCACGCCGGTGGCAGGTCACCAGCTCGCCGCCAACCTGACGGCCATGCTGTTCATGGTGCCGCTCTCGCTCGGCAATGCGACCGCCACGCTGGTGGCGCAACGCATCGGGGCGGCCGACCGGCCGGACGCCCGCCGGCTCGGCTGGCACGGCCTGCAGATCGCGCTGCTCATCGGCACGCTGCTCGGCAGCGCGGTCTACCTGGGCCGTGAAGGCGTGCTCGGCCTCTACACCAGCGACCCGGCGATCATCGCGGCGGCCATGCCGCTGCTGGCCTGGGTGGCGTTCTTCCACATTGCCGACGCGGGCCAGGCGGTCACCTCGTTCGTGCTGCGCGCGCACCGCATCACGACCGTGCCTCTGCTCATCTTCGCCTTCGCCATCTGGGGCGTCGGGCTGGGCGGCGGCTACGTGGTGGCCTTCGACACACTCGGGTGGAGCCCGCCGGCGCTGGTCGGTGCACGCGGCTTCTGGGCGGCGGCGACCGTGGGCCTCGCCATCGCCGCGCTCGGCCTGGCGGCCTTCCTCCAGTGGGTGCAGCGGCAGCAGCGAGCCGACGAGGCTGCCCGCTGATCCAGCCGGCTCACGGTCAGCCCGCTGAGGGCAGCGAGATCTCGAAGCAGCAGCCGCCCCCCTCGCGCGGCAGGCACCGGACCACACCGCCGTGCCCGGTGGCGATCTGCTTGACCAGGCTCAGCCCCAGGCCCACGCCCCCGGCCTGCTCGGCATGGCCGGGCAAGCGATAGAAGGGCTCGAAGATGCGGCTGCGCTGGTCGGGTGGCACACCGGGGCCGCGGTCGCAGACCTGCACCACGGCCCGGCCGTCGCGCCCGTGCACCGAGACGCTGATGTCGTCGCCGCCGTAGCGGCGGGCGTTCTCAAGGAGATTGCGCAAGGCCCGACGCAGCAGGCGCTCGTCGCCGAGCACCGTGACGGGCTCCCCGGCCGCAGCGGCCTCGACCCGGGCCGCCTCTTCCGCGGCCAGCGCCAGCAGGTCCACCGGCTCGCGCTGGCCCATCTCCGGCGCGGCGTCGAGCCGGCTCGCCAGCAGCACTTCTTCCACCAGGCTGTCGAGCTCGGCCACGTTGGTGCCGATCTCGCGCTTGAGCTGTTCACGTCGGGCAGGCGGAGCGTCGTCCAGCATGGACACGGCCATCTTCATGCGCGCCAGCGGCGACCGCAGTTCATGACTGGCATTGGCCAGCAGGGACCGATGGGATGCCACCAGCGCCTCGATGCGCCCCGCGGCCTGGTTGAAACTGGCCGCCACGGCCGCCACCTCGTCGCGGCCCGACACCTCCACGCGGTGATGCAGGTCGCCGGCGCCGAAGCGTTCCACGCCCTGCTGCAGGGCCTTCAGCCGACGGGTGAGCCGGCGCACCGCCGGCCAGGCGCCCGCCGCCACGGCCACGAAGAGCAGCACCAGCACGACCACGAGGCCACCCACGCGACGGCCGAGCGCCTCCTCGGCCCAGGGCCAGGGTCCGGGCGGAGACATCGGTCCGGCACCGTCGCGCTCGAAGCGCGGCCCGGGCGGAGGGCGATTGCGCAAGGCAGGCCGCAGCACCCACAACGTGCGGCCGTCCTCGAGCCGGATGGCCAGGCGGTGGTCCGGGCGGTGGTCGTTCTGCCGGCGCTCGAAGGACTCGGAGGTCGCGATGCGCCTGCCGTCGGCATGGTCCAGGGCGAGCGGCACGCGCAGGCGGTGCGACCAGGCGCGCAACGCCGCCGCCTGCACTTCGTCGGGTTCGTCGTTGCCCGGCAGGGAGCGCTGAAGCAGGTCGGCCCAGGCCTCCATCCGCTCGGACATCAGCTTGCCGGCCTGGACGCGCTCCTCTTCGATGTGCCGCTGGAACAGCCACGCCGAACCGAAGGCGAACAGCAGCAACATCGCGACGACGGTGAGATAGATGCGCAGCGTCAGGGTGTTCATGGAAGAGTCAGCCGCCCACACGCCTAGGCGTCCTGCTTCTTGGCGAAGACATAGCCGGCCCCGCGAACCGTCAGCACGCGGCGGGGGTTCTTGGGATCGTCCTCGATGAGCGCGCGGATGCGCGAGATGTGCACGTCGATGGAGCGATCGAAGGCGTCCATGGGTTGGCCCTTGAGCGAGTCCATGATCTGGTCCCTCGACAGCACGCGGCCGGGGCTCTGGGCCATCACCACGAGCAGGTCGAACTGGTGGCTGGTGAGGTCGCACGGCTTGCCATCGACGCGGGCCGTGCGGGCGCCGAGATCGATCTCCAGTCGACCGAAGCGCAGCACCTCGTCGTCCGTGGGCGCAGGCGAGGCGCGCCGCAGCAGGGCTTTCACGCGGGCCAGCAGTTCCCTTGGCTCGAACGGTTTGGGCAGGTAGTCGTCGGCGCCCATCTCGAGCCCGACGATGCGGTCCATCGGTTCGCCGCGCGCCGTCAGCATGAGCAGCGGCAGGTGGCGGGTGCGGGGCGCGCTGCGCAGCTCGCGGCAGAGGTCGAGGCCGTCCCCGTCCGGCAGCATGAGGTCGAGCACGAGCGCATCGAAGCTGCCGTCGGCGACCTGCTGCCGGCCGGCCGCAAGCGAGCCCGCCACGACCACCTCGTGCCCGGCCCCGCGCAGGTAGTCGGCCACCATGCCGGAGAGGCGCGCGTCATCGTCGATCAGGAGCAGTCGGGTCGTCATGGGTAGGACGTGAAAAAGCCCCGCAGCGGATGGGCTGCAGGGCGGTTGGACCGTGGGAAAGGGTCAATCAGAACACATCCCGGCCGCCGTCAATCGACGGCCGAAGCGCCGGGGAGCGCACGCTGTCCGCGCTCACCACCATGGCCGCCCCGCATGTGGTCACGCATGTGGCCGCGGCGCTTCTCGAAACGCTCGGCCAGCTTCTTGCGCTGCTCGGGCGTGAGCACCTTGGCGGCCTCGACCATGGCCTGGGACATGCGCTTGCTGACGGCGTCGTGGTGCGCGGACATCTGCTGGCGCAGTGACTCCACGGCCGCTTCATCGACGGTGGGCGCGGTGAACAGCGCACGGGCCTTCTCATGCAGCGTGCGGCCCGCTTCGGCCTGGCTGCGCACATCGCGCGCGGCCGCCTGGGCGATCTGCCGGATCTGCGTGCGCTGCGCCTCGGTCGCGTCCAGCCCCTTGAGCATCCGATCGACCATGCGGTCGATGCGTTCAGGCTGCGCGCCCATGAACATACCGGGGCCGCCACCCATCGGGCCCCCATGGTCGCCATGGCGGCCGCCGTGGGCCCAGCCCACTGCCGCTGTCGTGGCCAGCGCCACGGCCAGCAGGCCGCCGGCCCAGCGCTTCATCGTCCTCGATTTGCTTGTCGATTCCATCTTCGTCTCCTTGAACGTGGGCCGATCGCCCATGGACTCATGCTCGGGCCGCGAGGTGAACCCGCTGTGCCCGCACCGTAAAGATCTGTGAACCGGATCACGGGTTCCATGACTCAAGTTCCGAGGCCCGTGGCCGATAAAGATCGAACAACGGAATCGCGCCTTTGCCGGACGCGAGGAACACTGGGGCCGACATGCTTTCCGAGACCCGCCGTCTCCCGCACCTGCTCACGCACCTGATCGACTCGGACGGGCACACCACCGCCCAGCTCGATGGCTCGACGCTGTCCAGCCATTTCCAGCCCATCTACAGCCTGTCGCATGCACGGGTCGTCGGCCACGAGGCATTGCTCCGGGCGTCCGACTCCCTCGGCCGCCCCATGGCGCCACCCGATGTGTTCGCCGCCTGCCGCAATGCCGCGGACCTAGCGCTGCTCGACAGCCTGAGCCGGGTGGTGCACATGCGCAACTTCGTCCGCCAGCAGCCGCATGCGCAGTGGCTGTTCCTCAACATCCATCCGGCCGTGTTCCAGCGCCTGGCCATGCGCCCGGATGGCGGCGCCCAGTACCTGCGCGAGGTTTCCGCCGCACTCGGACTGCCGGGCGAAGGCATGGTGCTCGAAGTGCTGGAGACCGATGCGTCGGACTTGCATGCGATGGAGGCGGCGATGGCGACCGCGCGTCGCCACGGTTGCCTGATCGCGATCGACGACTTCGGCGCCGGCCACTCCAATTTCGACCGCGTCTGGCGGCTGCAGCCCGACATTGTCAAGCTGGACCGCAGCCTCGTCGCACGCGCCGCCCGGGACCGTCGCACCCAGCGCGTGGTCTCGCAGATGGTGTCGCTGCTGCACGAATGTGGCGCGATGGTGTTGATGGAAGGCGTCGAAACGCGCGACGAGGCGCTGGTGGCGATGGAGGCCGACGCCGACATGGTCCAGGGCTACCACTTCGGTCGGCCACAGCCCGCGCTCGTGCCGGACGGCCACTCGCCCGAGACCATCACCAGCCTCTACGAGGGCCTCGGCCAAAGGCGCAACACGCGCCGCGAGGCATACCGCAACCTGATGGCGCCCTACCAGCAGGCCGTGGCTCACGCCGCATCCCAGCTGCGACAGGGTGCGGCCCTCGATGTGGCCTGCAGCAGCTTCCTGGCACTGCCGGGCGTGGAAACGGCCTACCTCCTCGACGGGGAGGGGTACCAGATCGGCGAGGAAGTGTGGCCCGCCGTGACGAGCGCGGTGGCGCGCCCGGGGTACGAACCCTTGAGTCTCGGGGAAGGCGCCTGCTGGGCGCGTCGCCCGTACTTCCGTCGGGCCACCGAAGCGCTGGATACGGTGCAGACCACGCGGCCCTATCGCACGCTCCATGGCAACCACAGCTGCGTGACGGTGTCCTGCGCCTTCATGCAGGACGCCGGGCAAGGCCCGCAGTTGCGGGTGGTCTGCGGCGACATCGTCTGGGACGAGACCGCGGTGAGCCAGGGCCGCATCGCATGACGAACGCCCACACGCCCTGGACGTCCGCGGCCGCCGCTGCGCCACGCGGCGCGCCCGCTCCCGCGGTCGCCGAGGACGACGCGGCGCGGCACAGGGCCGATCTGGCTGCCCAGCGTCGGTCGCAGTGGCTGCGCGACACCCGGGTGGTCGCCGTCAGCTACGGCCTGAACGGGCTGTGCCTGGCCCTGTTCGCGGCGATCGGCACGGTGCACTGGTCGGCTCCGTTGCTCTACACCGTGCCCGGCTGGCTGGTCTGCCTGCTGGCAACGCGACTGATCGCACGGGGCCGGAGCATCTGGCGCGACCCGAGCCTGTCGATGCTGCACTCCGTGGCCGGCATGGTGATCTGCCTGATGGGCATGGGCCTGTACCCCGAGGTGGGCTTCTTCCACGTGCTGGTGCTGTTCACGATCTTCGTGGGCGCGACATACCGCATGCCGCGCGACAAGACGAACCTTGCCTGGCTGGTGGTCAGCGCCGGCATCGCCGTCGCGATGCTGAGCGGGGATCGCCGCCTGCAGGTGCCCCATGCCACTGCCCTGGAACAGGCACTGGCCGGCCTGTGCTTCGCCGCGACGCTGGCCCGCTGCCTGCTGCTGAGCGTGTTGAACCTGCGCAACAACCTGCTGCTGCGCGAGCGCGGCGAGCAGATGGCCGAGGCCCTCGCCGAGATCGAGCGGCTGGCCAACGGTGACGAGCTCACCGGCCTGCCGAACCGGCGGAGCATGCTCTGCAGCCTGGACGACGAGATGGCTCGGGCCGCACGCGAACACACGCCGGTCTGCATCGCCCTGCTCGACATCGACCACTTCAAGCGGATCAACGACGTGCACGGGCACGCCGTGGGCGACGACGCACTGCGCCGCTTCGCGCAAGTCGTGCAGGGGCACCTGCGCGCGACCGACCGATTCGGCCGGCATGGCGGCGAGGAGTTCCTGTGGCTCATGCCGCACACCGCCCCTGCGGAAGCGGAACTGGCCGTGGCCCGACTTCGAGAGGGCGTGGCTGCGGCGGACTGGGACGCCGTGGCGGCCGGCCTGCGCCTGAGCTTCTCGGCGGGCATCGCCGACCTTCGCCCCGACGAGGGGCCCGAACAACTGCTGAGCCGCGCCGACCGCGCACTCTATGGAGCCAAGGATGCCGGGCGCGACTGCCACCATCTCGGTTGACCCGGCGGGTACCGCCGCGCCGGCGTCGACGCCGGCACAACGCCAGGCGACCCTCATCCGCCATGCGTTGAACAACGTGCGCATCATCTCGGCCTGCTACCTCATCAATGGGGCCCTGCTGATGGCCTTCGTGGCGGCCGGCACGGTGCACTGGGTGCCGGTGGCCGCGTTCACCGCCATGGGCCTGCTCGTCGGAGCATTCTGGACGCTCGTGTTCCAGCGGGGCTGGAGCCTTGCGTTCGACGACCCGCACCTGCCGATGTCCATGTCGTTCAGCCATCAGGTGCTGCAGCTCGTGGGCATGCTGTTGATGCCGAAGCTCAGCTTCGTCTTCCTGCTGTTGCTGTTCCTCGTGTTCATCTCGCTCGCCATGCGGGTGAGCCGGCGGCAGGCCACCACCGCTTTCGTGGTGATCTGCGTCGGTGGCGCCCTGGCGTTGTCGCTCACTGGCGAGCCGGTGCGCGTCCCGGACCGCACGCCGATGGAGCAATGGCTCGCATGGGGATTCGTCTCCCTGACCCTGTGGCAGTGCATCTGGCTGGGCAGCTACAACAGTGCGATGACGGCCCGCCTGAAACAGCGACGGCGGGAGCTGGCGGGGCTGACGCGGCGGGTGCACCACCTTGCGCATCACGATGAACTCACCGGGCTGCTCAACCGGCGCAGCGTGCTGTCCATCGTCGCGGACGAGCAGCGACGCAGCGATCGCACGGGCGCGCCACTCACCGTCGCCCTCCTCGACCTCGATCACTTCAAGTCCATCAACGACTCGCTGGGCCATGCCGCGGGCGACCGCACCCTGCGCGTCTTCGCCTCGACGGTGCAGCAACTCGTGCGCGCGACGGACCGGTTCGGGCGCTATGGGGGCGAGGAGTTCCTGGCCATCCTGACCGGCACGCACGCCGAGTCCGCGCGCATTCCGATCGAGCGCTTCCGTGAGGTCCTCAAGGCGCGCGGCTGGGACGACGTCGCGATTGACCTCGACGTCACCTTCTCCTGTGGGCTCGCGGAGTACCGCGCCGGTGAGAGCACGGAAGACCTGATCAAGCGGGCCGACGGCGCCCTGTACCAGGCGAAGGCCGCCGGCCGCAACTGCACCCGCGTGGCCTGACCGTCGCGCGAGACCTTCGTTTCCCCGCGGGCCAACCCTTGCCCGAAGTTCCCGTGCTGTAGGACGGCGCCCGTCGCCCATTGCGCGCACGTCCGATGGGACGGCGATGCGTCGCTGCCGATACTGCAGCGAGACCGGCGCGCGGACGTGGTCCGCGGCCTCCGGGCCCGGGATCGCGGCTTGCCGGCCTGCCAGCAACCGTGACGGAAGGAAGCGCGATGACCGAGAAGACCGCCAGTGTCCATTGGGAGGGCCCCGGCAAGACCGGGCAAGGACAGATCAGCACCGAGACCGACGCCCTGAAGGCCTACCCCTACGGCTTCGGCAGCCGCTTCGAGGACGACCGCCGCGGCAGCAACCCGGAAGAACTGCTGGGCGCGGCCCACGCGGCCTGCTTCACCATGGCGTTCTCATTCGCCTGCGACAAGGCCGGCTTCGCCACCGCATCCGTCGATACGCAAGCCAAGGTGCGCCTCGCCCAGCAAGGCGAGGGCTTCGTCATCGACCGCATCGCCCTGACGCTGTCCGCCCGCGTGCCGGGCCTCGATGAGGCCCGCTTCCAGCAGATCGCCGAAGGTGCGAAGCAGAACTGTCCGTTGTCCAAGGCACTCGCGAGCGTGCCCAGCATCACGCTGTCGGCCACGCTGCTCGACTGAGCCCGGCACCCACTCACCGCCATTTAACCAGGAGACCGCGATGAACGAAACCGACCACGCCCAGGAAATCGAAGACATCTACCGCCAGCTCGAGAAGGGCCTCGGCCACGAACTCGTCAACGACGACAACGTGCATGCGCTGATCCGCCGTGCGGAGCAGGATGGCCACACCGTTCTGGCACAGGAGCTCCGCGAATGGCAAGCTCCCTGCTGACGCGCGGCGTCGATGTGACGACCACGGTGGCCGACGTGATGACACGCGGCGTGCGCACCATGGCACCTGACGACTCGATGGCCCTGGCCGCCCAGGCGATGGAGGAGCTGAACATCGGCTCCTTGCCCGTCATGGAGGACGGCGAGGTGATCGGCATCGTGACCGACCGCGACCTCGTCGTGAGGGGCATCGCCCAAGGCCTCCCGGCCGATCGCACGCCCTTGCGTGACTTGATGACCGAGGCGGTCCAGGTCTGCTACGAGGACGAGACGGTCGACGAGGTGCTGGAGCAGATGCAGGCGACGCAGATCCGGCGGCTGCCGGTACTCGACCGTGACATGCAGGTGGTGGGCATCCTGTCGCTCGGCGACGTGGCCGCCAAGGCCGACGAGGTGGACGTGGGCGAAGCGCTTGCGGACATCTCGGAGCCTGCGGAACCGGATCGTTCCAGCCAGTCGGCCGCCAGCGGCGCGGCCGGGGGCGGCGCAGGCGGCCCGCGCCGGAATCCGCTGGACGCCTAGGCCAGCAAAGGGCCACGAGGGCTGACGGCGCGAAGCGCGCGGGCCGAGCCCTTCTCTCTTCCCGTCCACGCGTGCAGGCGCGCGAAGGCGTGAACGGGCGTTGCCGTCGGTCGAAGGGTCAGCCCTCGGCCGCGCCCCAGCGCACCAGCCGTCCGTTGTGCATGACGCCGATGTCGTCGGCCATCGCGCGGGCCTCGGCCTGGTTGTGCGTCACGAGGATGGCCGTCTGGCCGGTGCGGCGAAGGATGTCGCGCACTTCGAGGGTGAGTCGCTCCCGGGTGGCCGCGTCCAGGTTGGAGAACGGCTCGTCGAGCAGCATGAGCGCGGGCTGGGGCGCCAATGCGCGCGCCAGGGCGATGCGCTGCTGCTGCCCGCCTGACAGTTCGTGCGGATAGCGGTCGGCCGCCTCCGCGAGGTCGACCAGCTTCAGCAGTTCCTCCACCCGCGCGCGTCGCGCCGAAGCCGTCAGGCGGCGCAGGCCGAAGGCCACGTTCTCGCCGGCGCTCAGGTGCGGAAAGAGCGCGTACTCCTGGAACATGAGCCCGACACGGCGGCGTTCGGGCTGCAGGTGCACCGTGGACGACGACAGCACGGTCTCGCCCAGCCGCACGGTGCCCGAGCGCAAGGGCTCGAAGCCGGCGATGGCTCGCAGCACGGTGGTCTTGCCGCAACCCGAGGGCCCGAGCAGGCAGCCGATGCGGCCTGCCGCCAGCGTGAGGCTGAAGTCTTCGACGGCGCTGTGGCCGCCTCGTGCGCCTTCGTAGACGACGCACACCTTGTCGAGTTCGAGCCGCTCGCTCATACGGATTCCTCGTTGCCGTGCGCACCCAGCGGATTGCGCGCCAGCATCAGCACGGGCGCCAGGCCCGCCACCACGATGGCGAGCGCCGCGATGGCGCCTTCCTCGTAGGTACCGCGGGCCGCTTCGGCGTACAGCCAGGTGGCCAGCGTATCGAAATTGGACGGACGCAGGAGCAGCGTGGCGGGCAGCTCCTTCATGGCGTCCACGAAAACCAGGAGCGCCCCCGCGGCAAGGGCCGGCCGCAGCAAGGGCAGGTGCACACGGCGCAGGGTGCCGTTGGCCGTTTCGCCGAGCAGGCGCGACGCCTGTTCGAGCGCCGGCGGGATGCGCGCCAGGCCGGCTTCGATGCTCCCGACCGGCATCGCCAGGAAGCGGATCGCGCACGCGACGACCAGCACCACGCCGGCTCCCATGAGCGGCAGGCCGTCGAGGCCGAACACCGTGCCGAGCGCGGCATCGAAGGCGAGCGCCGGTGTCAGCAGCCCGAGGGCCAGGACCGTACCGGGCAGCGCGTAGCCGAGGCTGGCGACGCGCGACTGCCAGCGCGCGCGGTTGCGGCGCGAGCCGGCGCTGCGCGCTGTCCAGGCCACCACCAGCGCAGCCAGCACGGCGGTCACCGTCACGCCGGTTGCGAGGGTGAGCGAATTGACGAGGCTGGTGACGAGCCCTTCGGAGATGCCACCGCCCAGTCGCAGGCGCTTGGTGGTCTCCCACAGCAGGTAGCCAGCGGGGGCGACGAAGCCGATCAGCACGGGCACGGTGGCCGCCACCGTGGCCCAGGCCGCCGTCATGCCGTGAAGGCGATGCGGCTGCATCGGATGCATGCGTTGCGCCGACGCAAAGCGCCGCCGCTGACGGCCACGGCGCTCGATCATCACCAGCGCCACCACGACCAGCAACATCGTGCAGGCGATCTGCGCCGCTCCTGCGAGGTCGGAGCGCACCACCCAGGTGGTGTAGATCGCCACGGTGAGGGTCTGGATGCCGAGGAACTCGGAGGCGCCGATGTCGTTCAGCGTCTCCAGCAGCGCGAGACTCAGACCGACCATCAGCGCCGGCCGGGCGAGCGGGAGGCCCACGCGCACGAAGGCGCCCCACCGAGTCTCACCCAGGGATCGTGCAGCGTCGAGCAGGTTGGCCGGCTGGGTCAGGAACATGGCCCGCGCCGTCAGGTAGACATACGGGTACAGCACGAAGCCGAGCACGAAGATGGCGCCGGGCATCGAACGCAGGTCGGGGAGTCGGAAGTCCCGAGGGCTGTCGAAGCCCAGCATCCACCGGATGGCACCCTGGACCGGCCCGATCGGGTGCAGCAGGTCGAGGTACACGAAGGCCACGATGTAGGCCGGCATGGCCAGCGGCAGGAGCAGAGCCCAGCTGAGCATGCGGCGGCCGGGGAAATCGAAGGCGGTGACCAGCCAGGCGCATCCGGTGCCCACCACGAGCACGATGACGCCCACGCCCAACAGGAGCTGGGCGGTGTTCAACGCGGCGCGCGGCAGCACGTGTTCGGCCAGGTGCCACCAATGCGCGCCGTCCGACCCGGTGGCCAGCGACAACAAGGTCAGCACGGGCGCGAGCACCCCCAGCGCGATCGCGAACGAGGCGATGCGCCAGCCGGGGCCCGCAGCCCGCAGACCCGGTCTCACTGGTCGAAGCCAACCTTGTCGACGAGGGCGCTTGCCTGCTTGCGGAACTTGGCGATCTCGGCCACCGGCAGCGGATCGACCTTCAGTTCACCAATGCTGGCTGAGACGATGGGGTCCAGCGCCACGCCCTTGCGAACCGGGTACTCGTAGTTCGCCTGGGCGTAGAGCGCCTGTGCGCCTTCGGAGACCAGGAACTCGAGCAGCTTCACGGCGTTGGCCCGCTGGGGCGCGTTCTTCGCGACCGCTGCACCGCTGATGTTCACGTGCGTGCCGCCGCTCTTCTTGCTGGCGAAGGTCGGACGCACGACCTTGATCGCATCGCCCCACTTGCGGGCGTCCGTGCCTTCCTTGGACGCCTTCATCTGGCCGACGTAGTAGGAGTTGGCCAAGCCGATGTCGCAGATGCCGCCGAGGATGTCGCGGGCGACATCGCGGTCGCCGCCGGCGGCCTTGCGGGCCAGGTTGGCCTTCACGCCGCGCAGCCACTGCTCGGCGCGTGCCTCGCCCTCGTGGGCAATGTAGGCGGCCACGAGCGCGGTGTTGTACGGGTGCTGGCCCGAGCGGATGCAGACCTTGCCCTTGTACTTCGGGTCGGCCAGGTCATCGTAGTGGAAGCTGGTGAGGGGCAGGGACTTGTCGGCATACAGCACACGCGCTCGCATCGAGAGCGCGTACCACTGGCCATCGGTGCCGCGGAGGTTGGCCGGGACGGCCGACTCGAGCGCCTGCGACTTGGCCGGCTGCGTCACGCCGCCGTCCACCAGGTCCATCAGGTTGCCCACGTCAACCGTCATCAGCAGGTCGGCCGGGGAGCGGGTGCCTTCGGCGCGCACGCGTTCGAGCAGACCGTCCTTGACGAACACGGTGTTGACCTCGATGCCACTCTGTTTCGAGAAAGCGGACAGGAGCGGCTGGATGAGCGCCGGCTCCCGCGTGGTGTAGAGCGTCACCGATTCGGCGGCCTGGGCGCCGGCGACGGCACCGGCCGCGGCGGCCAGGAGCGTGATCGTGCGCAGCGGCGCAATGAAACGTTCGTACATGGAGGTCTCCGGATGAGTGGGCAATGGAAAAATCGATGAGAACGATTATCACTTGCCCGAAGCGCCTCCTGCCCGGGTTGCGTCAACGTTCGACGACATCGCGACGCGCCGCGGCAGTTCAGAACAGCCGACCCACGTTCAGCAGGGTGAGGACGCCGAGCACGGCGAAGATCGCGGCAGCAATCCCGTGCACCAGGCGCATCGAAACCTTGCGGGCCATCTTGTCGCCGACGAACACCGCCGGCACGTCCGCGATCAGCATGCCGCAGGTCGTGCCGGCCACCACCGCCACGAGATCGGTGTAGCGGGCCGCCAGGGCGACGGTCGCGATCTGGGTCTTGTCGCCCATCTCGGCCAGAAAGAAGGCGATGACCGTGGTGACGAACACCCCGAACCGGGGTGGGCCCGCGGCCTCGTCGCCGTCGAGCTTGTCGGGAATGAGCATCCAGCCCGCCATGGCGATGAAGGACACGCCGATCACCCAGCGCAGCGCCTCGGGGCCGAGCGCCGAGGCCACCCAGCCGCCGACAGCGCCAGCGGCGGCGTGGTTGGCCAGGGTGGCGGTGAGGATGCCGAGGACGATGGGCAGCGGCCGCTTGAACTTGACGGCCAGCAGCATGGCGAGCAGCTGCGTCTTGTCGCCCATTTCACCGAGGGCGACGACACCCGTGGATATCAGGAAGGCTTCCATGTGAAAACGTGAACTCCAGGGGCCGGACCAGCAGAGACCACACCACCCCCCGGCCCTTGATCCGGAGGCAGTGCAGTCAAAGGTCTTGCCAGGCTGGACGCTGCTCGCGCCATGGCCGTGAGGGCCAAGTGTGTTGACGCGAGCCCCTGCGGCGCAGGGCGGCTACTCCCCGATGACGGGAGCCGGGATTATAGGGTCCGGTATGCGGCGCACGGCCTCAGCCCCACCAGTGATACGCGAGGGGGATGAGCAACGACGCCAGCAGGACCTGCAGGCCGAGCGCGATGCCGGCGTAGGCACCGGCATCCGGATGAACCTGCAGCGCGCGGGCCGCGCCGATGCCATGCGACGCGGTACCGATGGCAAAGCCCCGCACCGCCCAGGAGGAGATGCCGAGCCCATCGAAGACGTACTTGGCCGAGAGAGCCCCGACCAGCCCCGTGACCACGGCGAACACAGCCGCCAGCGCCGGCACGCCGCCCACCCGCTCGGCGATGCCCATGGCGACCGGCGCCGTCACCGACTTGGCGGCCAGCGAGCGGACCACCTCGTCCGGCAGCCCGAAGGCCCACGCGAGGGCCACCGCGCTGCCCGCCGCGGCAATGCCTCCCGCGAATGCAGCCGCCGTCAGCATGACGCCGCGGCGGCGCATCTCCCGGCGACGCTCCCACAGTGGCCAGGCGAGCGCAACCACCGCCGGGCCGAGCAGCACATGGATGAATTGCGCGCCTGCGAAGTACGTCGGGTAGGAGGTGCCGGTGACGAGCAGCAGGCCACCCAGGGCCACCACCGACCACAGCACCGGGTTCGCCCAGGGCGCGCGCTCCAGGCGCTCGTAGACGGCCGAGGCCACGACGTAGACGACCAGCGTTGCGGTCAGCCCGAACAGGGGCGTCGATGCCAGGTAGACCCAGAGTTGAACGAAGTCAGTCATCGGCCAGCTCCGGTGCGGCGCTGTCGGAACGCATCAGGCGGCAAAGCACCCACGCCGTGACGGCCAACCCGAGCCACGTGGACAAGGCGATGACGACGAGCAGCTGCAAGCCATGGCGCGAGACCACGTGCAAGTGAGTGATGACGCCCACGCCGACGGGCACGAACAGGAGCGACAGGTGCGCGAGCAGCACATTGGCCGCCGCGGACACGGGCTCGCGCACCGCAGGCCAGCGCAGGAAGACGAGGAGCAAGAGCAGACCGATCACCGGCCCGGGCACCGACCACGAGAAGGCGCGCCCGACCGCCTCCCCGGCCGCCTGGAACAGCAGCAGCCAGGCCAGCCCGCGCAGGGCATTCACGGGGAGCTCCGGTGCGCCGTCATCACGCCATTGTGCCGCGCAAACGCCGCTGCCTCAGCGCGACCGCCGGGCCCCGGCTCAACCGCGCCGTGCAGCGAGTTCGGGAATGCGTCCGAGCGCGTAGTCAGCGCTCGCCTGTCGGATGGCGTTGCGATCACCATCGAAGCGGCAGGTCTCGCTGAAGACCCGGGGTCCCCCTCCCGCCTGACCGGGCTCGAAGGCCCAGGCGTAGCACTGGGTGCCGGCGGGGATGTCCGGATCCGTGCCATCCGTCACCCCGGTGTTGGCCACGGCGACGTTGGCCGGGCTCAGGCGCAGAGCGCCGAGGGCCATCTCGCGGGCCACTTCTTCACTCGTCAGGTTGCAGCGATCGATGGTGTCCTTGCTCACGCCCAGGCAGCGCTGCTTGGCCTCCGGCGAGTAGGTGACGAAGGCGCAATCGAGCAGTTGGCCGGCGCCCTTGACGTCGGCCAGGGTGGCGGCGATGAGGCCGGCGGTGCAGGACTCCGCGGTGACCAGCGTCAGCCCGTGCTGCCGCATGAACTCGGCCACCTCGTCCACCGTGGGCGTGCCCGCCACGACGACCTCATCGGTAGGCGAGGAGCACGGCGTCGCAGAGGCGTGCGCCGATGGAAGTGAGTTGGAGCGCGCCGCCGTGCCACTGGAGCCAACCCTTGCGCACGAGTTTGGCGACGAGGTTCTCGTCGACCAGGTCGGCACGGCGGCGACTCAGGGCGTCGACGGTATCCAGAAGTTCGGCACAGAGTTCCTGGTCCACAGCGTCCTGGTCGGCAAGTTCAACAGTGGAGAGGGTGGCGTTCATCGGGAGCGTCCTTGTGCGATGGCAGAGGGTGTTGGGGTTGGCATAAGCGTAGGGGCGGCGTGAACCCCCCGGCATCGGCCGCGGGCCTGCGAGGAAGTAGGACGACGCCTGATCGCGATGTCTGCGGCAATGGGGAGCCGTTCAGCGGGTCATGGCGCGAAAATTGCCGCGAATGGCGCGGCTTCAGGCACCATGTGGGGAGGCTGCCGTCACCGCGCTTCCAAGGGGATGCGGGTGGGCCGCCATTGCTCGAGGGCGGCTCGTGGGCAACACGACCTTTGATTTCGGCGAACTATTCACCCTTTGCGCTCGGCCCGTGATCGCCGAAAGCGCCCGCCGTGGGCTTACCTTCTACTTCGACTATCCCGGCCCGCCAAGCCGGATTGCCTGCGACGCCCATGCCGTGCAGCGCTCGCTGCATCGATTGCTCTCGGCGGCGACCCACCTGCTTGAGGAGGGCGTCGTGATCTTCACGGCTGAAGCGGTCCCGACCTCCGACCCGGCTCACGTCGAACTCCGCCTTGACGCGGCCGTCTCGGGAACCCAGCGCGAGGAGGTGCTCATCCGCGCCCTGCTCGCCCAGCTCGATCTGCATCCCCCGGGTGAGGACGGCGCCGTCTTGGATGAGGTGCGCGCGCAGGGCTGCTGCCCGGTGACTGGAGCGGACGTCGTCTACCGGGGCGTCCCAAGCGCCGGTGCCATTTTCTCGATGACCCTGCGCTGCCCCGGCGAAGTCGAGCCCGAACGCCTTCCCGAGGGCCATGGCAGCGAGGCCCTCGTGCTCCAGGACGCCGAGTTCCCCGCGAATGGCTTGGCGCGGCGCCTGCAGCGCCTGGGCTGGGACGTGCATCTCTTCCATGAACCGGAGGCCGTCGAGGCGCACCTCTCGCAAGCCCACTGCCCGTTCACGCTCGTCATCGTGCTGGAGACACTCGACCACACGCGCACCCATCGCAACCTCGACGCCATCACCACCCTGGCCGCGGCCCGGTCCGAGGCGCGCTTCATCCGCGCGGTGCATGCCGGTTCACCCTTGCTGGAGGACGCCTCGGCCGGGCCCTGGGAGGTGAGGGTCGTGCCGTTCCTGCCGTCCGAACTGTGGGACCTGACCCTGGAGGCCTCACGGGACAGCGGTTTCGAGGCGTCGCCCTCCTCCCGACCGACGCCGCTCGACACGTCACATCGCCCGTTCGTGCTGGTGGTGGACGACGACGAGGTCAACTGTGTCATTGCCGCTGGCCTGCTGCGGATGATCGGCTACGACGCGAGCGCGGTGGCTTCAGGCCCCGAGGCGATCGAAGCCTGCCGCCGCCGTTCGCCCGACCTCGTGCTGATGGACATCCACATGCCCGGCATGAACGGCTACGAAGCCGCGGCGGAACTGAAGCGCCTGCAGCAGCTCGGGGCGATCCGGCACTTTCCCATCGTGGCCGCCACCGCGGGCGAGACGCGGCAGAAGTCGATGGACCAGGGGCTCGAAGGCCACCTGACCAAGCCGCTGATGGTCAGTGAGCTGAAGGGCCAACTGAACCGGGTGCTCAAGGGTTTGGCCGTCGGGCTCTGAATCCGGAGCCCGTCCCTCAACGAATGGGCGGCAGCAGGCGATGCAGGTGTTCGGCCCCGACGGGCTTCGTGAGGACGAAATCGATGCCGGCGTCTTCGGCGCGGGTACGGTCGCTCTCTTCCGAGCTGCCGGTGATGGCGATCAGCACCAGCTCCGGGCCGATGTCCTGGCGCAGCCGGCGGGTGACCTCGATGCCGTCGATCCCCGGCAGACCGAAGTCGACCAGCACGCAGGCCGGCCCGAAATCGCGCACCTCGGCCAGGGCCTGCTCGCCCGTGCCGACGGCACGCACGGTGTAGCCGTCGTCCGAAAGCAGTTGTTCGTAGGTTTCACGCGCATCGGCATCGTCCTCGACGATGAGGATTCGGACATCTTCGCCCATGGCAGCCTCCCATCGCGCCGCGCCGGCAGTGCGTCCGCCGGCCTGTCTTGTGTTGTGCAACGGCCGGATTATCGGGCATTCGGCGCAGACCCATCCCCCACGTTCATGCCCCTTGCATTTCCGGGCCGGCCGGCCGACCGGGCAACGGCAGGCGGACCGTGAATTCGGAACCCTTGCCGCGCCCTTCGCTGCGCACTTCCACGCTGCCGTGATGGGCCGCGGCCAGGTCCTTCACCAGTGCGAGGCCCACGCCGTAGCCGCCTTCAGCGTCGTCCGGTGACTCCTGCGTGAACAGGTCGAAGATCACGGGCAGCAGTTCGGGCGGGATGCCGATGCCCGTGTCCTCGACCCGCACGACCACGTCCTGGTCCTCCGTCGTGCACTTGAGCCAGATGGTGCCGCCTTCCGGCGTGTACTTCACGGCGTTGTCGAGCAGGTTGAAGATGATCTGGTGCAGGCGCTCCGGATCGGCGAGGATGGTAAGCGGACCGTCGGGGATGAGCGCCGTCAGCGATTGACGCCGACGCTGGGCATGCGGCCGCACGGCCTCCACGGCCAGGGACAGCACGCTCCCGAGCTCCACCGCACGCTGCCGCAGGTTGAGCTTGCCCGCGTCGATGCGGGCCACGTCTGCGAGGTCGTCGACCAACCGCTGCAGCACACCGCCTTGCCGCTGGATCACCGACACCGCCAGGCGTGCCACGGCCGGGTCGGTCGAGCGCTCGATGACGGTGGCGGCGTTGTCGATCGGCCCCAGCGTATTGCGCATCTCGTGCATGACGCGGGCGAAGATCGCGTCGCGGTCGGCGAGGCGCCGTGACTGTGCCGAAAGCCGGTTTCGCAGCGTGTCGATCTGGCTGCGCAGGTCGGTCCGATCGCGCATCACCTTGGCAAAGCCCAGCAAGGACTCGCCCTCGCGCAGCGGTGTCACGACCCCCGAGACCCACATGCGCAGCCCATCCTTGCGCACGTGCCACCGATCGTCCTCGGATCGCCCGGCGCTGATCGCGACGCGTCGCTCGAACGCAGGCAGATCAGCGGCTCTGTCCTCCTCCGTGAAGAGAAAGGAGATCGGCCGGCCCACCACCTCCGCTTCGGTGTAGCCGAAGAGGGCCTCGGCGGCACCGCGCCAGGCGAGTACCACGCCGTCCGGGTCGAGCAGAACAAAGGCATGGTCGAGGCTCTGCGACACGAGGCGCAGGAACAACGCGTCCACGGCGTTCGCTGCGCTGGTCATCGCGATGGCCCGCTTGCCCTGGCAGACGCACCATGCGCACCGCCGGTCGGGTCGGCCAGCTGGAAGGCGCGGCCCGTCTGCCAGGCATCGGCCGCCGGGTCGGTGGGCGGCGTCGGGATGTCGCTCCGCGAGGTGCGCTTCTGCGCGCTGCTGAGGCCGAAGCGGCGGTCTCTGTCGGCCACCCGGGCCGGGTCAAGCTGTCCGTCCGCAGTGAACCCCATCATCAACTGCGGCACGCCAAGCGGCAGGGGCGCATGCGCGTCCGTGTGCCAGGTGTGCCAGGTCTTGCCGTAGGTGCGCACCAGCTTCTCCATCAGTTCGTGCTCGGCCAGCTCCGGAATGCCGGGGGCAATCAATTGGCCGGACTTCACCTCGTGCACGTGGCTGTGCCACAGGGCCTTCTCGGCCTCGGGCAGGCCCTCGAACAGCTTGGCGGTGATGATGTACTCGACCCCCATCAGCTTGGCCGATGCGGTATTGCCGTCGTAGATGACGCACTGGATGACGTCCTCGTTGACCGTGGCGCAGTAGTGGTGCGCCTCCATCTGCCCGGCCATGTTGCCGCTGTAGAAATGGAAGCCGTCGAGGTAGGCGTTCAGCGCCTCGATCGGCGGGCGATCCTGGAGTGCTGCAGCGCCCGCGTCCAGCGCCCGCGTCTTCACTGACTGCTCCGCCCCCGGAGCGGTGACATTGGACGGCGAGTCGCGATCGCCGCAAGCAGCCAGCAAAGTTGTCACGATGAGAGCGGGCAAGACGGGGCACATTCGATGCATCAAGGGTCTCCATGGCGCGGGACAACCCGTTTGGAGCATTTCGTGTTCCCGCAGGCATGTGCGTTGCCTGCGCGCCGGCATGCGTTTCCACCACCCTTCCTCTCGTCGGGGCGCCCTCCAGGAGCTGGCGCGATGAGCCCGCCGGACGCCACCGCGGCTGTCCTGCAGCAGTTGCTGATGTGGGTCGTGCTGCCCGGTTGGCTCGCCTCCGGGGTGGCCGACTGGTATTGCCACAAGGTCGAACGCATCGAGCACAGCGCCGGCCTTGCGGAATCGCTGCTGCACCTGGCCATGCTGGGCGAGCTCGGTCTCGGCGTGCTGGCCGCTGCGGCGCTCGACATCAATGCCGCGGTGCTGTGGCTGCTGTTCGTGCTGTGCGTGCTGCACGAGGTGACGATGCTGGTCGATCTGGTCTATGCGTCCCGCCGGCGCCGGATCCCGGTGGCCGAGCAATGGGTGCACGGGGTCCAGCAGGCCGCCCCCTGGTTCGCCTGGCTGCTGCTCGCGGCCATCCACCACCCGCAGGCCCTCGCAGCGATCGGCCTGGGTGATGCGACGCCGGACTGGCAGTGGCAGCTCAAGACGCCCCCGCTGCCGGCCGCCACCTGGGCCGTCATCGCGACCGGCGGCATCGTGCTCGTCGGCTGCTTCACCGGCGAGGCGTGGCGGGGATGGCGGGATCGCCGCTCGTCGGCACGTGCCTTGCCGTGAACTTGCATCCTCAACTCACACGAAAGCACGCCATGGAAAGCCGCGTTCGTTTCCTCGGTCACCCGGTCCACCAGATGCTCGTCGTCTTCCCGGCCGGGCTGCTCACGACTTCGGTCGTCTTCGACATCATCCACCTGGCCACCGACAACCCGACCATGGCCGTCGTCGCCTTCTATCTGGTCGTGGCGGGCGTGCTGGCGGGCGCCCTCGCCGCGCCCTTCGGCCTCATCGACTGGATGGCGATTCCACGCAATACCCGGGCCCGCTCCATCGGGGCCATGCATGGGGCCGGGAACGCCGTGGCGCTCGCACTCTTCATCGGCAGCGCCCTCCTGCGCATGGACGCCCCTCAAGCCCCGACGCTGCTGCCGCAACTCCTGGCCTTCGTGGCAGCCGGCATGATGCTGGTCACCGCCTGGCTGGGCGGTGAGCTGGTCGACCGCCTCGGCATCGGCATCTCGGACGAGGTGGGCGTCAATGCCCCGAGCAGCCTGAAGGCTCGCCACCCTGTGGCAGCGCGCGCACGTTGATCCTGCGTTGACCCACAGGACGCCGAGCCGGCTCACACCGGCTTGGCCACCATCAGGTAGAACACCACGACAAGGGCGAAGAAGGCAGGAATGCCCAGCGCCACCCAGACGCCGAAGTACTGCCAGAAGCGTGGCGGCAACGGACGGCCGGCCGCGACGGCCTCGCGGGCCATGTCGCGCATGCGCAGCTGGATCCAGACCACCGGCAACCAGCAGGCGCCGGCCAGCAGGTAGAGGGCGTAGGTGATCATCAGCCAGCGGGATGTGAGCGGAATGCCGGCGAGGTGGGTCAGGTACCAGCCGCTCAGGGGCTGGAAGATGATGGTGCTGGTGGTGAACCACAGGTCCGCCTGCACCACGTGGCCCACCACCATGGCGGCCGCCGGCGCCATCGGCGGCTCGCGCCTTGCGGTCAGGCAGGCGCGCAGCATGTAGAAGGCGGAGCCGATGCCGGTGCCGAACAGGATGGTCGACGACAGGATGTGCAGCGTCTTGACGATCATGTATTCCATCGTGAGTCCTCGAAGGCCCAGAGCAGCAGGATGGCGGCCAGCATGGGCAGGTTTTTCAGGATCGGGCCGAACGGGTGCAGCCAGAACTCGGGCAGCCGCCAGGTGATGAGGACGGTGTAGCCGAGGATGAGGGCGATCTGTGCGGCCCACAGCAGCGGCACGCGGCGCAACGCCAGGACGGCGACGCCCAGCAGCAAGTCGAAGGCGGCGGCGCCGTAGAGCAGCACCAGCGCGAAGTTGCCGTGGACGCCCAGGCGGGCCAGCAGCGCCAGGCTGTCGGCCACCGGGTACACCCCGAAGGACAGCACGCCGGTGACGATCCAGACCGCTGCCACGCTGTAGCGCAGCAAGGGCAGCAGCCATTGCAGGACGACGGCCGGCCCGGCCCGATGGGACTGGGCGCCGAAGAAGGCCTCGACCGGCCGGGGCGCGTGGCCGAGCAGCTCGCGCGTCGGCCCTACGTCGCCGACGTTGCCCCGCTCGAGCATGTCCAAGGTGGGCCGATCGAGGAGTCCCCCGGGCATGTGCCCCGCCACCGAGGCGATGCCACGCATCATCGGCATGGGCACCGGCACCACCAAGGCGCTGCCCAGGCCGAGCGCCGAGCGCAACCGGGCGAGGAACTGCCCGAGGCCCATGGGTTCCGGCCCCACCAGGGGCACGCGCAGGCCGACGTGGCTGGCGCGTTCGACAAGGGCCACGATGGCCGCGACCGCGTCGTCCACGTGGATGGGCTGCACCGGCTGTCCGCCACGTCCCGGCAGCGGCCGGACGGGCGCGCTCGCCCAGGTGCCGAACAACGAGGCGCTGGCGCCACCCGGCCCGAAGACCAGCGAGGGCTGTACCACCGTGGCGGCCAGCGGCAAGGACAGCAGGTGCTCGTCCGCGACCCGCTTGCTCAGGTGATATGCGGAGCGGGCACCTTCGTCGGCGCCCAGGGCGGAGATCTGGATCACGCGGCGCACGCCAGCCTTCACGCAGGCGTCGAACAGCGCACGCGGCGCCTGCTCATGCAGTACGTCGAAGCGCTGGTCGCCGTCCTCACGCAGGATGCCGACCGCATTGATCACGACGTCGATGCCATCCAGCAACGGCGACCAGGCGGCCGGCTCGCGCATGCTGGCGAAGTCTCCGGCGACGAACCGAAGCGGCCCGCGCGGACCGTCTTCCCGCGGCTTGCCGGAACGTGACAGGCAGACGACCTCGTGCCCTGCGGCGAGCAGCGCGGCGCTGAGGTGCCGGCCGATGAACCCGGTGGCGCCGGTCAGCAGGATGCGCATCGCGTGCTCCTCGCTGTGGAACGGCAGGGCACCTGAATTGCCAAGGGGCCCACCAGGACGCGGCGACGTGTTGAGCGATCTGGCTGAGCAGGAAGGGCGTTCAGGGTTGGAGGCGACATGCCGCCGACCGGCAAGCGCCGTGCCGCCCGAACCCTGCAGGCCGTTCGGGCATACCTGCCCCCCTTTTCCAACAGGAAGCATCCATGAAGACTCCCTCTCCCTCTCCCTCTCCGCTGTGGCGCGCAGCCTTGCGGGACGGCGGCCTTGCCGGCCTGACCTCCCTCGTGGCCATGGGTATTTGTGGCCGTCTGCAGACCGGCAGCGCTGCCGCCCCGATCAATGCGCCGAGCCACTGGGTCTGGGGCGAGCGGGCGCTTCATCAGGACGGATGGTCTTTGCGTTACACCGCGACGGGCCTGGCCATCCATCAGGGCTCGGCCGTGTTCTGGGGTCTGCTTCATCAGTGGATGCGACGCAGGGACTCTCGACCCGGCACCGTCGTGCGGGACGCGATCGTGACGAGCGCCGCAGCGGCCTTCACGGACCTTGCCCTGACGCCCCCTCGCCTCACGCCCGGCTTCGAACAGCGACTGACACCGCGAGGTCTTGCCTGGACGTATGCGCTCTTTGCGGTCGGCCTTGCCATCGCCAGCAGCCGGTCCGGCAGCGGCGGGGCGCCAAGGTCTCGTCGGAGGGCGCGCATGGCGGCGCGATGACGGCCCACGGCCTCGTACGAAGCCGTCGGGAACTCCACTTGCCGGTCGATCGCCATCACACACTGGAGGATTTCCATGAAGGCCTTGTGTTGGCACGGCAAGAAGGACATCCGGTACGACACGGTGCCGGACCCGAAGATCGAGCACCCTCGCGACGCGG
Source organism: Rhizobacter sp. LjRoot28 (assembly GCF_964253025.1). NCBI lineage: Bacteria > Pseudomonadati > Pseudomonadota > Betaproteobacteria > Burkholderiales > Sphaerotilaceae > Rhizobacter > Rhizobacter sp. LjRoot28. Next base: position 491,856 of record NZ_CAXUQC020000001.1, on the reverse strand, counting down.
TCATCAAGGTCAGCAGCTGCGCGATCTGCGGCTCGGACCTGCACCTGTTCGACGGTTTCATGCCCGGCATGCAATCGGGCGACATCATGGGCCACGAGTTCATGGGCGAAGTGGTCGAGGTGGGCAGCGAGAACAAGAAGCTGAAGGTGGGCGATCGCGTGGTCGTGCCGTTCACCATCATCTGCGGCGAGTGCGACCAATGCCGCCGCGGCAACTACTCCGTCTGCGAACGCACGAACCGCAACGCCAAGCTCGCCGACAAGGCGTTCGGCCACACCACGGCCGGCCTGTTCGGCTACACCCACCTCACCGGCGGCTACCCTGGAGGACAGGCCGAGTACGTTCGCGTGCCGTATGCGGACGTCGCACCGGTCAAGGTGCCTGACGGCCTCACCGACGAGCAGGTACTCTTCCTGGGCGACATCTTCCCCACCGGATGGCAGGCCGCCGTGGCGTGCGACATCCAGCCCACGGACACGGTGGCCATCTGGGGCGCCGGGCCGGTGGGCCAGATGGCCGTGCGCAGCGCGTTGTTGCTCGGGGCCAAGCAGGTGGTGGTGATCGACCGCGTGGCCGAGCGGCTCGCCATGGCCCGCGCCGGGGGCGCCATCACGATCAACTTCGACGAGGAAAGCGTCCTCGACCGCTTGGGCGAACTGACCGGGGGCAAGGGCCCGGAGAAGTGCATCGACGCCGTGGGGATGGAGAGCCACGCCACCCGCTCCATCGACTCCCTGTACGACCGCGCGAAGCAGGCTGTGATGCTGGAGTCCGACCGGCCGCATGTGCTGCGCGAGATGATCTATGTCTGCCGGCCAGCAGGCATCCTGTCGATCCCGGGTGTGTATGGCGGCCTGGTCGACAAGCTGCCCTTCGGGGCGCTGATGAACAAGGGGCTGACCGTGCGGACCGGCCAGACTCACGTGAACCGCTGGACCGACGACCTGTTGCGTCGCATCCAGGAAGGCCAGATCGACCCGTCCTTCGTCATCACGCACACCGTGGGCCTGGAAGACGGGCCCGCGATGTACAAGACCTTCCGTGACAAGGAGGACGGCTGCATCAAGGTGGTGATGAAACCTGGAGGAGTTCGAGCATGAAGAGCATCCCTGACACCCGCAAGCACCAACTCGCTCGACAGGCCGCACGCGGCCTGGGCTGGTTCAGCATCGGCCTCGGGCTGGTCGAGTTGATGGCCCCGGCCCGCACGGCCCGCGCGACCGGCCAACGGGGACGTGAATCGCTGGTGCGCTCCTACGGCATGCGCGAGATCGTCACCGGCGTGGGCTTGTTGACCGCCCGCAACCCGACGCCATGGATGTGGGCCCGCGTGGCGGGCGACGCGCTGGACGCCGTCACCCTGGCCAGCCGGGCCGACCGCAGCAGCGCCGGCCGGCGTGCGGCATGGGCTCTTGCCGCCGTCGGCACGGTGGCCGTGGCGGACCTGGCGAGCGCCATGCTGAGCCAGCGCGCGAATGCGGCCGGCAGTGCATCGACGTCGCGCGAGGTGCGCGACTACAGCGATCGATCGGGGCTGCCGGCGCCGCCGGACGCCATGCGCGGCCGCGCGTTGACCGACTTCTTCGCGCCGGAGGACATGCGCACGCCCGCCGCACTGCGGCCGTTCCCGGACTGAAACGCGCGCGAGCGAATCTCGACTGCTCTCGCGCTTCTCCGACCACGAGCCGCGGTGCGTTCCTACGGCGTTCTCGCGGCCGGCACGGATGATGGTCAGGCGAGCGCAAAGGCGCTTGTTCCAACCCAGACACAGGAGCTCCCCATGCCCGCTACCAAGAAAACCGCCTCGTCCTCCACCAAGTCGGCAGCCGCCAAGGACGACGCCATCAAGTTGCTGACGGCGGACCACGCCGAAGTGAAGAAGCTGTTCAAGGAATACGAGAAGCTGGTGAAGGCCGAGGCCGAGCCGGAAGAGAAGCAGGCCCTCGCCCTGCAGATCTGCCAGATGCTGACGGTGCACGCGACGATCGAGGAAGAGATCTTCTACCCGGCCGCACGTGAGGTGCTGGAAGAGCAGGACATCGTCGACGAAGCCGACGTCGAGCACGGCAGCGCCAAGGAACTGATCGCCCAGATCGAGGCCGCCGACCCGAGCGACGATCACTACGACGCCAAGGTAAAGGTGCTGGGCGAGTACATCGAGCACCATGTCAAGGAAGAGGAAGGCGAGCTCTTCAAGGAAGTGAAGAAGGCCAAGCTCGACACCGCCGCCATCGGCGAGGAGCTGGCCACCCGCAAGGAAGAGCTGATGATGCAGGCGGGCGCCGAGAGCGAAGCCTGACGAAGACCGGTGGACGCAATGCGGGCACGGTGTGCCCTTGATGCGTCCACCTCATCGCGGCGCGGGAGGGCGCCGTACGGAGGACACACATGTTCGATATGGCGATGCCCTGGTGGGAGTTCATTGCCCGCGCCGTGATCGTCTACGTCGCGTTGATGTTGATGGTCCGCCTGTCCGGCAAGCGGACGGTCGGCCAGTTCACCCCATTCGATCTGCTGGTGGTCATGCTGCTCAGCGAAGGCGTCAGCAACTCGCTCTCCGGAGAAGACAATTCCGTGATCGGCGGGCTGATCGTGGCCTTCACGCTGGTCTTGCTGAATGTCATCGTGGCGGTGGCTTGCGCCCGCAGCAAGAAGGTCGAGGCGGTGGTGGAAGGGAACCCGATCCTCATCGCCCGCGATGGCCGGATCTTCCATGACGAACTCAAGCGCCAGCACGTGGGCGCAGGCGACATGGACAAGGCCCTGCGAGAGGCCGACTGCGACCTCGACAACGTCAAGTGCGCCTTCCTCGAGACGGACGGCAGCATCAGCGTGTTGAAGCGCAACTAGGCAGGGTCAAACGGTCAGTCGACCTTGCCCGGGCGGCGCGTGTGGCGGCGCCATCTCGGCGCCCGCGGCGCCGTAGACCCTCCCGCTTCCAATCGAGCCATTCACGCGACAACGGACCTTCGCGCTTCGGCGCAGCCTTGAACCGCTGTTGACGAGAGAGGGTTTCGTCCCCTCCTCGCTTCCGTTGGCAGGCAAGCTGGCCAGCAAGCCAGCGGCGATCCATCACCACGCAATGGCTCACCGGGCGGACGGCCGCTGCCAGTGACGGGTCCCCCGTCCGGCGTCGAACTGGCGCCGGAGCGGAGAGCCCACATGGTCCTCAAGCGCCTCGCAGGTCCACGGCTGGAATGCCGTCGGCGCCAGCCAGGCCAGTCTTCTCGGTGTCATCGCCCGCCTGCTCTCCTCGTGCGCGCAAGGGATCAACGTCCTGGCTCATGTTGCCGAGCGTGGTACCCGAGGCGAGCGATCCGCTGCGGCCGGTGTTCAGCCCGCCCGACAGGCCTGCACTGCCGGACTGGCTGCCTGACGGGCTGCCGCCGAAGGAAGAGGCTGTCGAATCGGTCGAGCCGACTTCCATCTCTTGCCCGCCCTCCGATGCGGAGCCCTGCCCGACCGGCATCGCGCTCTGGATGCGCGACAGAAGACCGGATTGCTTCATGCCGCGGTAGAGCATGGTGCCGCCGGCAGCCAGCGCCGCCAGGCGCACCAGTCCGCCCAGGGTGACTCGGCCGGTGCCGAGGGCCACGAGGGCTGCGCCGGCGCCGAGGTTCACCCAGTCGTCCTGGGTCAGGGAATTGATGGACAGGGCATCGCCGGTGGCTTCCTGTCCCTGGTAGTCGTTCGCGCTGGGGTTCATGGCGTCCTCCGTGAATGTGGAGTCCACGAAGGGCAATGGGTGTGCCCCCAGTCAGTCTACCGAGGCGGTCGCGGCTTCTGCTGACGCGCCGACGGCGCTTGTGCCGTCAGGGCCGGTGTGCAGCGTTACCCACGCGACGATGCGCTGCGCAGCATCCCGTCGGCAGGCCGGCGCCCCCTCGCCCAGGAAGCCATGCCCCTCATCGGGATACAGCACCAGTTCGGCCGGGGTGTCGCCCGCCCGCACCAGACTCACGAAGAGTTCTTCCGCCTGGCATTTCGGACACCGCTCGTCCTCCTTGCCCTGCAGGAACAGGGTGGGCGTGTTGGATTGTTCGATGTACTGCAAGGGCGAAAGCTTGCGCGCCAGCGACCGATCGAAACGAGGGGCGGTGGAGAGGTACAGCGGATCGGCGTAGTAGCCGCCGTCGGACGTTCCGTAGTGGGTTTCGATGTTGCCCACCGGGGCCATGACCACGGTGGCCTTGAAAAGGTCGGTGTGGCCCGTTGCCCAGCTGCTGAGGTAGCCGCCGTAGGACTTGCCCACGATCGCCAGACGTTCGTCGCACACGCCCTCGTCCTGAAGCTGCCGGACCGCCGCAAGGTGCTGCGGCAGGTCGAGCTGACCCCAGCGGCCGGCGAGGCGCTGGCAGAAGCGCTGCCCGTAGCTCGACGAGCCGACGGCATTCAAGGCGAGCACCGCCCAACCCTGAGAGCACAACACCTGCCAGTACACGTTGGTATCGAAGTCGAGCAGTGCATGGCTGGCCGGACCGCCGTGCACGTCGTTCAGGAGCGGCATCGGGCCTTGCGCGTCACGCCGGTGCATCAGCCAACCTTCGATCACCTCCTGGCCACCCTCCCCATCGGGCACGACGAACTGGCGAAGCTCGACGTCGATCGACTCCCGAGTTCGCCACCAGGCATTGAGGTCGCTCAACTGGCGCTCATCCCCGCCCCCACGCGGGGCACACCACAGCTCGCACGGCGACGCAGGGTGGTCGACGGTGTACACGAAGCACTCGTCCGTGACGCCGAACACGCCCAGTTGTCGGTCTCCCGCGCGCAGCACGTCCACCGTCACGGCATTTCCGGCCGCTCCAGGGTCGACGGAGAGCGCCGCAACCTGGTGGCGACCGTGGTGTGCACGCACGAACATCAAGCGCGAGCTCGCGGCGTCCCAGTGCATCGACGTCGCGTCGGAAACGTCGATGGCGTCGCCCCCGACCAGCTGCACTTGTGCCGTGGCCACGTCCACCGTCCAGAGCCGGCACTGCGCGTCGCCCTCCAGCACCGCACCGGCGAACGCCAGACGCTTGCCGTCCGGGGACCACACCGGCTGCAGGACCGTCGCATGTCCCGAGGTCAGGCGGCGCGGCGCTTCACCCGCCGCGCCGCAGATCCAACGGTCGGTGCAGTGAGCAAAGCGGCCTTCCCTCGTGCGGGTGAAGGCGATCTGGCGGCCGTCCGGGCTGATGGCGTGAGAGAGCACATCGAACGGGCCGTCCGTCAGCTGCTCGACCTGATCGCCCTCGACCGGGACGCGGAAGAGGTGGATCTCGCGTTGAAGCAGGTACCCGATGCCGTCCGATTTGTACGGCAGCTTCCAGGCAATCTCGGGAGCGCGGGGGCCACGCGGCAAGGCAGAGCGATCGGAACGCGCGCCCCGCAGGGAAGGATCGACCGGCACCGCGGCCGCCACCACGAGGCTGACCCCATCGGGAGCCCAGCGGATGCTGCTGGCCGACCCCGGCAATGTGGCCAAGGCCCGTGGCTCACCGCCATCGACCGGCACGGTGAACACGCGAAGCGGACCCTCCTGCCGGTCGGACACGAAGGCGACCTGCCGACCGTCGGGCGAGATGCGAGGACTCGCGTCATGCTGGCCTGGACCGGTGAGCGCGATGCCCTGGCCCTCGTCCAACCGGTGGAGCCACAACGCCGAGGTGTAGCGATCTCCAGCACGGTCGACGGACCGGACCGTGAAGACGGCCACGCCCGATGCGGCATGGCAATCGAGCTCGCTGACGTGCTGGTGGAGGTCAAGGTCGTCGACCGTGAAGGGCCGTGTCATGCGCTTTCCTTGAAGCTGAGCTACAAGGGATTCGGCAAGGGACGTGCCTCGAATCGGACCTCGGAAACGAAGAAGCCCGCGACAGGCGCGGGCTTCGTTTTGCTGGCGGAGAGGGAGGGATTCGAACCCTCGGTACGTTGCCGTACGCCTGATTTCGAGTCAGGTACAATCGACCACTCTGCCACCTCTCCTGGTGTTCACGTCTGGCGGGTCGGCGCCAAGCCTTGCATTCTAGCTCAGCTTTGGCGTGATTCTCAAGCTTTCAGTGCTTCCAGCCCACCCAGGTACGGCCGCAGTGCCTCCGGCACCGTGACGGAACCGTCGGCGTTCTGGTAGTTCTCCAGCACGGCCACGAGCGTGCGCCCCACCGCCAGGCCGGAGCCGTTCAAGGTGTGCACGAGTTCGTTCTTGCCCTGCGCGTTCTTGAAGCGCGCCTGCATGCGGCGCGCCTGGAAGCCTTCGGTGTTCGAGACCGAGCTGATCTCCCGGAACGTGTCCTGCGCCGGCACCCACACTTCAAGGTCGTAGGTCTTGGTCGAGCCGAAGCCCATGTCGCCGCTGCACAGCAGCACCACCCGGTACGGCAGCCCCAGGCGCTGCAGCACGGCTTCGGCGTGGCCGGTCATCTCCTCGAGCGCGTCGTAGCTGCGCTCCGGGTGCACCACCTGCACCATCTCGACCTTGTCGAACTGGTGCTGGCGGATCATGCCGCGGGTGTCCCGCCCGGCGCTGCCCGCCTCTGACCGGAAGCAGGGGCTGTGCGCAGTGAGCTTGATGGGCAAGGCGTCGGCCGCCAGCACCGTCTCGCGCACGCTGTTGGTGAGCGAGATTTCGGAGGTGGAGATCAGGTACTGCTCGGGCTGCGATTCATCGCCACCGCGGCTCACCCAGAACATGTCTTCCTTGAACTTGGGCAGCTGGCCCGTGCCCTCGAGCACCTCGCGGTTGACGATGTACGGCGTGTAGCACTCCGTGTAGCCATGCTCCTGCGACTGCATGTCGAGCATGAACTGCGCAAGCGCCCGGTGCAGGCGGGCGATCGGCCCCTTGAGGAACGAGAAGCGGGAGCCCGACAGCTTGGCGCCCGTGTCGAAGTCCAGGCCCAGCGGACCGCCCAGGTCGACATGGTCGCGCACGGGAAAGTCGAAGCTGCGCGGGGTTCCCCAGCGACGCACTTCGACGTTGCCCGACTCGTCCATGCCCACCGGCACGCTCTCATGCGGCAGGTTCGGCACGTTCATCAGCATGGCCGACAGCTCCGACTGGATGATTTCGAGCCGCTCGGCAGATTGCTTGAGTTCGTCGCCCAGCCCGCCGACCTCGGCCATCAGTGCGGTGGTGTCCTCGCCCCGCCCCTTCATGCCGCCGATCTGCTTGGACAAGCTGTTGCGGCGCGCCTGCAGCTCCTCGGTGCGGGTCTGGATCCCCTTGCGCTCGGACTCCAGGGATTGGAAGCGCTCGACGTCGAGGTAGGGCTGGGGCGACTTGCGCTTTTCGAGGGCGGCAACGACGCTGGCGAGGTCCTTGCGCAGCAGGGTGATGTCGAGCATGGTGAATTGTTCTTGGTGTGGAAGGTGAGGGGCGATTCAGCGCGGCGCAATGCCGGCCATGGCCTTGTCGCCCAGGCCCATGGGCAGGGGGAAGTGAACGGTCTCCTCGACCCCCGGCATGCGGCGCACCGACACGGCGCCCAGCGCACGCAGGCGTTCGATCACCTGGGTGACGAGGATCTCCGGTGCGGACGCACCGGCGGTGAGCCCCACGCGACGGCGTCCCTCGAACCACTCGGCGCGCAGGTCATCCGCCTGGTCGACCATGTAGGCTTGCGCGCCCAGGCGTTCGCCGAGTTCACGCAGCCGGTTGCTGTTGGAGCTCGTCGGGCTGCCGACCACGATCAGCACGTCGACCTGCGGGGCGAGCACCTTGACCGCATCCTGCCGGTTCTGGGTGGCGTAGCAGATGTCCTGCTGCTTGGGTTCGCGAACGGCAGGGAACCGGCGTTTCACGGCGGCGAGGATCTCCGCCGCGTCGTCCACCGACAAGGTGGTCTGGGTGACGACGGCCAGCGGCTTGCCTTCGGGCACCTGCACGCGCTCGACGTCCGCCACGTCCTCGACGAGGTAGATGCCTTCGGTCAGCTGGCCCATGGTGCCCTCGACCTCCGGATGGCCCTTGTGGCCGATCATGATGAAGTCGTAGCCTTCCTTGTGGAGCTTGGCCACCTCGACGTGCACCTTGGTGACCAGCGGGCAGGTGGCGTCGAACACGCTGAAGCCGCGGCGGGCGGCCTCGCGGCGCACCTCCTGGGAGACGCCGTGGGCACTGAAGACGAGCGTCGCGCCGGGCGGCACGTCGTCCAGGTCCTCGATGAAGATGGCGCCCTTGGCCTTCAGGTCATTGACGACGTAGGTGTTGTGCACGATCTCGTGGCGCACATAGATGGGCGCGCCGAAGCGGCGGATGGCACGCTCGACGATCTCGATCGCCCGATCGACACCGGCGCAGAACCCGCGCGGCTCGGCGAGCAGCACCTCTTCCAGGCCGGCGTTGGCGGCGTCGGTCATCAGAGCACCCCGATCAGTTGCACTTCGAACGTCACCGGCTGGCCAGCGAGCGGGTGGTTGAAGTCGAAGAGCAGCCAGTCGCTGCCGACCTCGCGCACGACGCCTGCGTACGACGCCTGGCCGTCCGGCGTGGGGAACTCGACGACGTCGCCGACGTCGTACCTGGCGTCAGGGTCGCCCAGCTCGTGGAGCAGGGCCACCTTCACGCGTTGCAGCATTTCCGGGTTGCGCTCACCGAAGGCTTCGCCCGCCTCGAGCTGAAAGGTGGTGCGGGTGCCTTCGGCCAGGCCGAGGAGGCGCGCCTCCATGGCGGGCGCCAGTTCACCGGTTCCCAGCGACAGGGTGGCGGGCTTTTCCGCAAAGGTGTTGATGAGGTCGGCGCCGTCTGGGCCCGCCAGGCGGTAGTGCAGGGTCAGGAACGAGCCCTGTTGGACGTGATTCACGGAGCATCCCGGTTGGACAAACTGGACCAATTTTAGGTGCCCGGGCAAGGTCGGTCCGCAAAAGCCGTGAATTAGGATGGCCAGGTGTTGAAAGAACTCCCTCCCGACGCGCGGCCGCGCGAAAAAATGCTCATGCGCGGCCCGGCGGCCCTGGCTGACGCCGAACTGGTGGCGCTCCTGCTGCGCACCGGCGTGCGGGGCGAGTCGGTGCTGCAGTTGTCGCAGCGCCTGCTCGACCACTTCGACGGCCTGCCCGGCCTGCTGAACGCCGGCCCCGACGACCTGCGGCACATCCGCGGCATCGGCCCGGCCAAGCGGGCCGAGATGGGCGCCGTGCTCGAGCTGGCCCGCCGGTCGCTCGCACACCAGATCGCCGAGCGCCCGCTCTTCGACAGTCCGGCCCGGGTCAAGGACCACCTCCGCCTGCACCTGGGCCACCTCCCGCACGAGGTGTTTGCCGTGCTCTTCCTCGACGCGCAAAATCGCCTGATGCGCCTCGAAACCCTGTTCCGCGGCACCCTCACCCAGACCAGCGTGTACCCCCGCGAGGTGGTGCGCCGCGCGCTCGAACTCCACGCCGCCGCCGTCGTGCTGGCCCACAACCACCCGTCGGGTGCGGCGGAACCCTCGCGCGCCGACGAGTACCTGACCCGCACCCTCAAGGCGGCCCTCGACCTGGTGGACGTGCGTGTGCTCGACCACCTGGTAGTCGGCCGCCATGAAGTCACCTCCTTCGCCGAGCGGGGGCTGCTGTGAACCGCGTGCGCGCCCGCAGCCTGCAGGACCTGGGCGACGTTCGCGATGCCCTGCAGCGTGCCGAGCGCGAGGCCGCCGAACGGGCCGCACGCGAGCGGGCCGAGCGGGCGCGGCTGGAGCGCGAACGAAATCTCTTCTCCGCCAGCGTCGGCCGCGTGCAGGCACTGCCGGACCGCGGCCTGGCGGAACACCGCATCGTGCCGCCGCCACCCGAGCCCCTGCAACGGCAGCGCGACGAACGGGCCGTGCTGCGCGAGGCCATCTCCGACGAGTTCGACGTCGAGTCCCTGCTCGACACCGACGAAGCCCTCTCGTACCGCCGGTCCGGCATCGGCATCGAGGTCGTCCGCAAGCTGCGCCGTGGCGGCTGGACCCTTCAAGGCCAGATCGACCTCCACGGCCTTCGCCGCGACGACGCCCGCGAACAACTCGCTGCCTTCCTGCGCGATGCGGTGCGCCGCGGCCTGCGCTGCGTGCGCGTGGTGCACGGCAAGGGCAACGGGTCCCCCGGGCGCGAGCCGGTGCTCAAGGGCAAGGTGCGAAGCTGGCTGGTGCAGAAGCAGGAGGTCATCGCCTTCGTGCAGGCCCGGGCTTCCGAAGGAGGCCATGGCGCCCTGATCGTCCTGCTGCGCCCTACCGCACCGGCCGCACCGGAACCCCTCCCCTCTCCTCTTGCCCCCGCGAAACGCACCCGATGAGCTGGCACGGCCACCTGACGCTCGACTACCGCCACGACGGCCAACGCACCGTCGCTTCCGACCGCCACACCGGCCCGCTGCGCATTCTGAAGAGCCTCTACCCCGAGGGACCCGCCATCTGCCACAACGTGCTGGTGCACCCCCCGGCCGGACTGGCAAGCGGTGACCTGCTGACGATCGACGCGTGCGTCGGCACCGGCGCACACGCCTTCATCACCACCCCAGGCGCCACCCGCTTCTACCGCAGCAGCGGCGAGCCCGCCCGGCAGGTCGCCAACCTGCAGGTCGATGCGGGGGCGCGACTGGAGTACCTGCCCCTGGAAACCCTCTGCTACCCCGACACGCTCGGCGAGAACCACACCGAGGTGACACTGGCCCCCGACGCGGAGGCCATGGGCTGGGACGTGCTCGCTCTCGGCCTGCCGGCGAGCGGCGCACCGTTCAACGCCGGTCGCTTCACGCAGCACATCCGTCTGGCCGGAGCGTGGCTCGAGCGCGGGACCGTGGACGCAACTGACCGTCGGCTGCTGCAGTCACCGCTGGGATGGGCGGGCAACAGCGTCATGGCCACCCTGTGGTTCACCTCCGGCAGCCCGCTGCCGAATGAGCGGCGAGCGAGCCTGCTGGACGCCGCCCGCGACTGTGCAGGTGCCCATGTCCTGGCCCCGACCGCAGGCGCCACCGCCCCGCATTCGCAGGTGGTGGTGCTGCGGGCCCTGGCACCTCGCGTGGAGCCGGCCATGAACCTGCTGATCGATACATGGACGCGCTGGCGTGAGGTGGCGTGGGGCTTGAAGGCTCCCGTGCCGCGGGTCTGGCGCACCTGAAGCCCTTGGGGCGTCGGCCCGTGCGGTCCCTGCGGACGTGCCACTGATCTGGCCGCGACCGCCAGCCCGTGTTCGTTGCCCGCTCCGCAAGCCTCGGGGGCACTCGGGTGGTGCCCGTGCCGTTATCCCCCCGAGGAGCGGGCAAGCGCCAACCTGGCCCACGCCGTCGGCCGCTCCTGGACCACGGCGGACGGGCGGCTCACCGAGACAGGCAGGTCAGGCGAAGCTGTACGGGCCGCCACGTTCGAGCGCCCGCTGGTAGGCCGGCCGGGCATGAATGCGCTCCAGCCAGGCCATCAGCTTGGGACGGCTCGCATCCAACCCCGCCCGCTGGCGCGACGCCTCCAGCGGAAAGCTCATCTGGATGTCCGCTGCGCTGAATTCCCCTCCCGCGAACCACTCGGTGCGGGCGAGTTCGGCTTCCATGTAATCGAGTTGGCGGCGCAGGTTGGGTTCAACCAGGGCGGCCAGCACCTTGTCGGCAATGCCGCGGGCAACGGGCTTGATGAAGAAGGGCATCTTCGTCTGCTTGATCCGTTCGAACACCAGCTTCATCAGCAGGGGCGGCATGGCCGAGCCCTCGGCGAAGTGCAGCCAGTAGCGGTACTTCAGATGCTCGGGGGTGCCGACGGCGGGAGCGAAACGGCCGTGACCGTAGCGCTCGATCAGGTAGTCGATGATGGCGCCGGACTCGGCCACCGTCACCTCGCCGTCGGTGATCACGGGCGACTTGCCGAGCGGGTGCACCTGGCGCAGCTCGGCGGGCGCCAACATGGTCTTGGGGTCGCGCTGGTAGTGCTTGATCTCGTAAGCCAGGCCGAGCTCCTCCAGCAGCCACAACACGCGCTGCGATCGGGAGTCGTTGAGGTGGTGAACAGTGATCATCGTCGTGCCCATGAAAACGAAGGGGGCATTGTGAAGCACCCGGCACGGCGCACTCGCGCTGCAGGCCTTGTCCGACATGAAGGTCAGGACAGACCGACACCGACGGACCGCATCGACCGACAGGCTCGCCCGCACCTCGCCTCTACAGTCCATTGCACTTGCCCGCCGCACCTGGCCGGCATGCATCTCCCCCGACTCGCTCTCATTCACTCACTACAAGAGGTGACACACATGAACAAGATGACCAAGCTCGTGCTGGCGCTCGCACCCGCGTTCCTCATGGCTGCCTGCGGCGGCGGTGACGACAGCCTGGACGACCGACTGGACTTGGCCGACCCGAAGGTCCGCCTGGTCCATGCCGTTCCGCTCGGCCCCAATGTCTCGCTGTTCCGTGACGGCGTCGCACAGTCGGTGACGAACGTGCCGTACAAGGGTGCGTCGAGCTACTTCGACGTGTCCACGAGCTCGGCGACCTGGTCGGTGCGCACGACCGCGGCACCCAACGCCACCATCGGCGAGTCGACGTTCGAAGCCACGCGTGGCGACAAGTTCACCCTGGTCGCGGTGCCGGGGTCGGGCAACCTGACCGAAGTGCTGAACATCCGTGACCCGTACAACAAGGACCTGAACTCGGACAACGGCCGCATCCGCGTGCTGAATGCCGCCTTCAACGCCCCTGACGTCGACGTGTACATCACGCCGCCGAACGCCGACCTGGCGCCGCTCACGCCGAACTTCGCATCGGTGGACTACAAGACGTCCTTCCCGGCATCGGGCGAAGACTCGCTCGACGTGGCCAACGCCACCACCCCGTACTGGATGACGATCACCGCGGCCGGCTCCAAGACCCCGCTGTTCCGCGCGCCGATCACGGTGGTCGAGAACGCCGACTGGTTGGTGACGTTGCTGCCGGACAGCGTTGCGCCGAACGACGTGAAGGTGCTGGTGGTGGCTTCGGACGACCCGAACCCGGCCACCGAAGTGCCCAACACGCTTTGATGCACGGCTGAACCACCGCTCGGTTTCACGGGGCCCGTTCGCGGGCCCCGTGGCGTTTCCGGCACTCGTCCACGCCGCGGTTGAAAGCGATCAGATGGACATGCGCTGCCGGACGCGCTGGGCCTCCATGTCGGCCCCACGCCCGCGCTGGACCACCTCGCCTCGCTCCATCACCAGGTACTGGTCCGCCAGTTCCGCGGCGAAATCGTAGAACTGTTCGACGAGCACGATGGCCATGTCACCCCGGTCTGCCAGCATGCGGATGACGCGGCCGATGTCCTTGATGATGCTGGGCTGGATGCCCTCGGTCGGTTCGTCGAGGATCAGCAGCTTCGGACCCGCGGCAAGTGCGCGCGCAATGGCAAGCTGTTGCTGCTGTCCCCCTGACAGATCACCGCCCCGGCGGTGCAGCATCTGCTTCAGTACCGGAAACAGCTCGAACAGCTCCGCAGAAATCGGCGTGCGACCAGGCTTGTAGGCGAGGCCCATGCGAAGGTTCTCCTCGACCGTCAGACGTCCGAAGATCTCGCGCCCCTGGGGCACGTAGCCGATGCCCTTGCGCACGCGCTCGTAGGGACTGTCGCGGGTGATGTCCTGCCCGTCCAGGCGGACACTGCCTGTCTTGACCGGCACGACGCCCATGAGGCTCTTGAGCAGCGTGGTCTTGCCCACCCCGTTGCGCCCGAGCACCACCGTGACTTCGCCCTGCCGCGCCTCGAATCCCAGATTGCGCAGGATGTGCGAGCCGCCGTAGAACTGGTTGATGCCTTCGACCTGGAGCATGCGATTCCTTTGCGGTTCAGCGGCCGAGGTAGACCTCGACGACCTTGTCGTTGGCCTGCACATCGGCGAGCCGCCCTTCTGCCAGCACGCTGCCTTCATGCAGCACCGTGACCTTCTTGTCGTTGCGGCCGCCCTGCGTCAGCTCGCCGATGAACTTCATGTCGTGCTCGACCACCACCAGCGAGTGGCTTCCCTCGAGCGACAGGAACAGCTCGGCCGTGCGTTCGGTCTCCTCGTCCGTCATGCCGGCGACCGGCTCGTCGAGGAGCAGCAGCTTCGGGTCCTGCATCAGCAGCATGCCGATCTCCAACCACTGCTTCTGGCCGTGCGAGAGCAACCCGGCCAGCCGCTGCGCCGAGGGCTTGAGGTGGATGAGCGCCAGGATCTCGCCAATGCGATCGAGCTGCGCGCTGCCGAGGCGGAAGAACATGGATGAGCGAACGCCGCGGTCGGCCTTGAGCGCGAGCTCGAGGTTCTCGAAGACGGTGAGGTGCTCGAAGACCGTGGGCTTCTGGAACTTGCGGCCGATCCCGGCGGAGGCGATCTCGTTTTCCCGCAGGCGCAGCAGGTCGATCGTGGAGCCGAAGAAGGCGCGCCCGGCATCCGGTCGCGTCTTGCCGGTGATGACGTCCATCATGGTGGTCTTGCCCGCACCGTTGGGCCCGATGATGCAGCGCAGCTCGCCGGCGCTGATGCTGAGGCTCAGCGCGTTGAGTGCCTTGAAGCCGTCGAAGCTCACGGTGATGTCGTCGAGGTACAGGATGGCGCCATGGGCGGTGTCGAGGGCGCCCGGCTGCACGACGCGGCCGTAGCTGGTTTCGCGGCCGCCGGACGTGCTGCTGGCCTGGCGGGCTGCGAGGGCCTGCCGCTTCTCGACGCCGGCCTCCATCAGGTCGGGGGTCATGGGCGAGCCTCCTCGTGGCGCGGTGAACGGGTGAAGCGGCGAACGAATCCGACGATGCCCTGCGGCAGGAAGAGCGTGACTGCAATGAACAGGCCTCCGAGGAAGTACAGCCAGAACTCGGGGAACGCCTGGGTGAACCAGCTCTTGGCGCCGTTCACGAAGAAGGCCCCGACGATCGGGCCGACCAGCGTGCCCCGGCCGCCCACCGCCGCCCAGATCGCGATCTCGATGCTCGCCGCAGGCGCCATCTCGCCCGGGTTGATGATGCCCACCTGCGGTACGTACAGCGCACCGGCGACGCCGCACATCACGGCGGAGATGACCCAGATCGAGAGCTTGTAGCGCAGGGGGTCGTAGCCGGTGAACATGACGCGCGTCTCGGCGTCGCGGATGGCCTGCAGCACGCGGCCGTACTTGCTGCGCACCAGCCAGCGGGCCAGCACGAAGAACGCCACCAGCGTGAGGCCCGTCAGCACGAAGAGCAGCATGCGCATGGAGGGCGTGGCCAGCGGCACGCCAAGGATGCGCTTGAAGTCGGTGAAGCCGTTGTTGCCGCCGAAGCCGGTCTCGTTCCGGAAGAACAGCAGCATGGCCGCGTAGGTCAGCGCCTGGGTGATGATGGAGAAGTACACCCCCTTGATGCGAGAACGGAAGGCGAAGAAGCCGAACACGAAGGCCAGCAGGCCCGGCACCAGCACCACCAGGGCGAGGGTGGCGGCGAAGCTGTCGCTCAAGGCCCAGTGCCACGGCAGCGTCTTCCAGTCCAGGAAGACCATGAAGTCCGGCAGTTCGCTGCCGTAGTTGCCGTCGCGACCGATCTGCCGCATGAGGTACATGCCCATCACATAGCCGCCCAGCGCGAAGAATACGCCATGGCCGAGCGAGAGGATGCCGGTGTAGCCCCAGATGAGGTCCATGGCCAGCGCGCACATGGCGTAGCACATGATCTTGCCGGCCAGTTGCACGGCGTGGTCGCTCAGGTGGAAGGCGCTGTCGGCCGGAACGGCCAGGTTCAGCAGCGGCACGAGCACCAGCACGGCGCCGAGCGCAGCGAAGAGTCCGGTCCATGCGGAGGGCGTCAACAGCCGCGTGCGCGGTCCGGGCGTGGGCATCGGGGTGGGCAGGACGACGCTCATGTCCGGGTCTCCTTGGGCGTATCGATTCGGTGGTTCATGCTTCCGCGCTCCGGCCCTTCATCGCGAAGATGCCCTGCGGCCGCTTCTGGATGAAGATGACGATGAAGACCAACACCATGATCTTGGCGAGCACGGCCCCCTGCCAGCCTTCGAGCAGCTTGATCAACACGCCGAGGCCGAGTGCCGCGTACACCGTGCCTGCGAGTTGGCCGACGCCGCCAAGGACCACCACCATGAAGGCGTCGACGATGTAGCCCTGGCCCAGATCGGGCCCCACATTCCCCACTTGGGACAGCGCGCAACCGGCCAGTCCGGCAATGCCGGAGCCGAGCGCGAAGGCATAGGTGTCGATGCGGGCGGTGTTGACACCCACGCAGGCCGCCATCTTGCGGTTCTGCGTCACGCCGCGCACGAAGAGCCCGAGCCGCGTGCGGGCGATCAGCAGCGAGACGCCGACCAGCACCAGGGCCGCGAAGGCGACGATGGCGATGCGGTTGTAGGGCAGCGTGAGGTTGCTCATCACCTGCACCCCGCCCGACAGCCAGGCCGGGTTCTCGACCGACACGTTCTGTGCACCGAACAGCGAGCGCACGCCCTGCATCAGCACGAGGCTGATGCCCCAGGTGGCCAGCAGCGTCTCGAGGGGTCGGCCATACAGCCAGCGGATCACGCCCCGCTCGAGCACGGCGCCCACGGCCGCCGCAGCGAAGAAGGACACCGGGATGGCCACCAGCACGTAGGCATCGAAGGCGCCCGGCAGGTAGGTGCGGAAGAGGTTCTGAACGAGCCAGGTGGCATAGGCGCCGATCATCATCAGCTCGCCGTGCGCCATGTTGATGACGCCCATGAGCCCGTAGGTGATGGCCAGGCCGAGCGCCACCAGCAACAGGATGCTGCCCAGGCTCACCCCGGTGAACAGCACCCCCAGGCGCTCGCCCCAGGCGAGGTGCGTGTCGATGGCCTTGAGGGCGATCTCGAGCTGGCTGCGCACGGCCGGGTCGTCCTCGCCACCCTCGCCGGCCGGCCGAAGCCGCTCGGCCACCAGGGAGCGCGTGGCGGGCGTCAAGCTGCCGGCGAGCGTCCGCGCGGCGTCGAGCCGGCGCGCCACGTCGGGTGACGCCAAAAGCACGCTCGCGCGGATCTGCTGCAACTGCGCCTTCAGGTCGTCGTCGGTCTCGGAGGCCAGCGCCTTGTCGATGACCGGGAGGCGCGATTCGTCGGCCCCGTCCGTCAAGGCCGTCGCGGCCGCCCGCCGCTCCGCCAGTTCAGGGGAGAAGAGCTGGAGGGCAGCAAGGGCCGATGCGAGTTCGCGTCGCATCTGATTGCTGTTGATGACGTCTTCGGCGGTATCGGGCAACGGAGCGGGCTGGCCGGTGGCCGCGTCGACGGACTGCCCGTCCTTCACCACGAATACGCGATCCGCCGCGACCTTGACGCTGTCGTCGAGCAGCGCCTGCACGAACACCGCCAGGCCCTCTTCGCCCTGTTTGAGCGACTCGGCGAGCGCGGCAATGCGGGTGTCGTTGTCACCGGCGGCCAGCGCGTGCATCCGGCTCGGACTCAGGGCTTGGGCGGCGAAGGGCAGCAGAAGCGCAAGCCACAGCGCTTGCCGGGCGGCCTCGAGCAGGCGGAACAGGAGCATCGTGAGCGATTTCATGGTTCATCCACAGGGCACCGGGGCGCTGGGCCCCGGTGTCTTCTCGGCAACGGACGGTCGGGCGCGACCGTCCTCGCATCACCGCGTCACTTCTTTTCCGGCTCGTCCTTCTTCTTGTCGTTGCCTTCGATGTACGGGCTCCACGGCTTGGCCTTCACCGGCGCAGGGGTCTTCCACACGACGTTGAACTGGCCGTCGGCCTTGACCTCGCCGATGAACACCGGCTTGTGCAAGTGGTGGTTCTTCTCGTCCATCTTGGCCATGAAGCCGCTCGGCGCCTTGAAGGTCTGGCCGGCCATGGCAGCAATCACCTTGTCCGTGTCGGTGCTCTTGGCCTTCTCGACCGCCTGCTTCCACATGTAGATGCCAACGTAGGTGGCCTCCATCGGGTCGTTGGTGAGCGGCTTGTCGGCACCCGGCAGTTTCTTGGCCTTGGCATAGGCTGCCCACTTGGCCTTGAACTCGTCGTTGGTCGGGTTCTTCACGCTCATGAAGTAGTTCCAGGCGGCCAGGTGGCCGACCAGCGGCTTGGTGTCCACGCCACGGAGCTCCTCCTCACCGACCGAGAACGCCACCACCGGCACGTCGGTGGCCTTCAGACCCTGGTTGCCCAGTTCCTTGTAGAACGGCACGTTGGAGTCGCCGTTGATGGTGGAGATCACCGCGGTCTTGCCGCCTGCCGAGAACTTCTTGATGTCGGCGACGATGGTCTGGTAGTCGCTGTGGCCGAAGGGGGTGTACTTCTCGTCGATGTCCTTGTCGGCGACTCCCTTGCTCTTCAAGAAGGCGCGCAGGATCTTGTTGGTCGTGCGCGGGTACACGTAGTCGGTGCCGAGC
Source organism: Rhizobacter sp. LjRoot28 (assembly GCF_964253025.1). Lineage (NCBI taxonomy): Bacteria > Pseudomonadati > Pseudomonadota > Betaproteobacteria > Burkholderiales > Sphaerotilaceae > Rhizobacter > Rhizobacter sp. LjRoot28. The sequence continues at coordinate 473,588 of NZ_CAXUQC020000001.1, read as the reverse complement.
AGCACGAATCGCTTGGCGCCGCCGCCTGCCTTGCTCATCAGGTACTCGACGGCCGGAATGGCCTGCTGGTTGGGCGCCGCTCCCGTGTAGAAGACGTTCTTGCTCAGCTCCTCACCCTCGTACTGCACCGGATAGAACAGCAACCCGTTGAGTTCCTCGACCACCGGCAGCACCGACTTGCGCGACACGCTGGTCCAGCAGCCGAACATCACGGCCACCTTGTCCTGGCTGATGAGCTGCTTGGCCTTCTCCGCGAACAGGGGCCAGTTGGACGCCGGATCGACCACGACCGGCTCGAGCTTCTTGCCCATCACGCCGCCCTTGGCGTTGATCTCCTCGATGGCCATCAGCGCGACGTCTTTCAGGACGGTCTCGGAAATGGCCATCGTGCCGGACAGCGAGTGCAGCACGCCGACCTTGATGGTGGCCTGGGCCTGGGCGAAGACCGGCAGGGCGAGGGCCGCGACGCCCATGGCGACAGCGGTCAGGGATTGCGCGAAAGCGCGACGGTTGGCTTGCATGGACGACAGCTCCTTGGGTTGAGTCTTGTGCCCCGGGGGACAGACAAGCTCAGGTTAAGGAGCGGGTGCCGTTTGCGGAATACGCCAGAAGGCGTAGCCGCAGCACGGCGGGCCGGTCGGAGCCGTCAGCCCGGGCCGTGCCAGTTGCCGAGCTGGCGGACCTTCGACATGGCCAACGCCGCGGCGGCATTGCGCGTTTCGACGCCGAGCTTCTCGAAGACGTGTTCCAGGTGCTTCTTGACGGTGGCCGGACTGCTGCCGAGGATGTCTCCGATGTCCCGGTTCGTCTTACCCTTGACGGCCCAGTACAGCACCTCCCCTTCCCGCAACGTGAGGCGGAAGGTCTGCTGCAGGGCGGCCACCGCAGCGGCATCCGACACTTCGCGCATCACGACAAGCCAGTCGTCATCGGCGGTCCGCTGCTGAAGCGACAGCACGAGCTGGCGTGCTTCCCGCACGACCGTGAGCGGGCGGGGTTCCGTGCCGTCGCGGGCCAGCTGGCGCAGCCAGACCAGCACCTCGTCGGGTACCGCGCCGGCCGGGGAATCGAAGTAGCGCTGCATGAGCTCCCGGGCGAGTGAGGTCTGCCACACCGCGCGGCCGCTGGCCAGCGCGTCGTCCGCATGGATCGCCATGGTGGCGTGCCCGAAGGCGTCCAGCGCATTGCGCGCCTGGCGCGCCTGCCGCGCGCTCTGCATGTGCACCGTCATCCGCGCCAGCACTTCCTGGGGGCGCAGCGGCTTGGTGACGTAGTCCACCCCGCCGGCGCCGTAGGCGGCCACCACATGCTCGGTCTCGGTCAGGCCGGTCATGAAGATGATGGGAATGTGCGCCGTCTCCGGCCGTGCGCGCAGCTGCCGGGCCACCTCGAACCCGTCCATGCCGGGCATGACGGCGTCGAGCAGGACGATGTCGGGCAGGGCCTGCAACGCCCGCGCGATCGCGCCCTCGCCGTTGGTCGCCACGAGCACCGTGTAGCCGGCCTCGTCCAGGGCGTCGTGCAGCAACGCCAGGTTGTCCGGCACATCGTCCACCACGAGAACGAGGTCGGAGATGTTGCGATCAGGCAGGGTTGCGGTCATGGAGCGCGCGAGACAGGATGGCGGAGATGGCATCGAACTGGAACTGGCGGGCCAAGGCACGCAGGCGGGCCACGAACGCCGCGTGTGCCGGGTCGGCTGCGGCGATCTGGTCCAGCTTGCGGTGGATGCCGCGGAGGTAGCCCAAGGTGACCAGTTCCTGCAACGCCTGCAGGTGCTCGGTGGCGGGAAGCACTCCGTGGTCCTCGGCAAGCGCTTCGCTTCGCGCGCCACCGGCCGGCTCGGCCTCGGGCGCGGCCTCGATCCATTCCAGCGCCAGGCGGCGTCCGAGCCAGTCGAGCAGTTCGTGCAGGCGGACGGGCTTGACGACGAAATCCTCGGGCCGCACGCCGACGTCGTTGTCCAGCTCCCGGTCGAAGGCGTTGCCGGAGACGATGGCGACCGGCGCATCGCTCAGCTGCCGCGCGCGCAGGGCTCGAATCGTCGCCCATCCGTCGATGCCGGGCATGGCGAGGTCCATCAGCACGGCGTGCGGCCGGAACTCCTCGACCACCGCCAGGCACTCGTGGCCGGATGCGGCCAGCTGGGTCTCGAAGCCGAGCGGCTCGAGCATGCTCGCCAGGAGCACCCGGTCCACCTCCTCGTTGTCCACGATGAGCAAGCGCCTGCGCTCGCCACGGTAGCCGACGCGCGTGGCACGCGCCACGTCCGCGCGGGCCGCGGCGCCGCGAGCCGCAGGCAGGAACAGCCGGATGCGGAACAGGGTTCCCTTGCCGACCTCGCTTGCCACCGACATCTCGCCGCCCATGAGGTCCGTCAGCATCTTGCTGATGGTGAGGCCGAGGCCGGTGCCGCTGCCTGTGGTCTCGGTACCGCGCGCAAAGGGCTCGAAGATCTGCTCGACCTGGTCGGACGGTATGCCGGGGCCGGTGTCCTCGATCTCGAACACCGCCATCTCGCGCGCGTAGTCGACGCGGAACGCGACCTGCCCGACGTGCGTGAACTTGACCGCATTGCCGAGCACGTTGATGAGGATCTGCCGCAGGCGCTTCTCGTCGCAGCGAACGTACTCGGGCAGGGTGTCGGTCACGTGGTGCTCGAAGGCAATGCCCTTGTCGGCCGCCTGCAGTTCGAAGAGCCGGACGATCTGCTGCACGCAATCGCGGAACCGCATGGGCCGGGAATCCAGGCGCAGCTTGCCGCCCTCGATGCGGGCGATGTCGAGCGTGCCCTCGATGAGCGAGAGCAGGTGGTCGCCACCCCGGCGGATCACGCTCACCGCCTGCTTGCGATGGGCCGGGATGCCTGGGTCCTGTTCCAGCAACTGGGCATAGCCGAGGATGCTGTTGAGCGGCGTGCGTAGCTCGTGGCTCACCGTGGTGATGTAGCGGCTCTTGGCATGGTTGGCGAGCTCGGCCTGGCGCTTGGCCTGCTGCAGTTGCTCGTCGGTGCGGCGATGGGAATCGATTTCCCGGCGCAGCGCGAGCGTCTGCTCGTGCGCCGCCTGCGTCTGGCGGTTCGACTCCTCCTGGGCCACCTGCCGGCTCTTGTGCGTGAGCACCAGCCACCAGGCCACGATGCCGCTGACGAGCAGCAGCGCTGCGAAGGCCTTCACGAAGCCCATGCGCAACAGCGGTGCGAGCGCTCCTGCGCCGTCGCCCAACCCGCGCAACTCCTGCTGGTAAAGCAACCCGAACAGGCCAGCCAGCACGGGCACGATCACGGCCATCAGCAGCAGGTAGTGCGCAAGACCCGTGTCGAGCGAAGGCCAGGCGCGGCGTGGCATCAACCACCGCAACGCGCGTGACCACTGTGCGGACAGCCGCGCCTCTGGCTTGCACAGGTCGTTGCAGCGGGCGTCGAGGGAGCAGCACAAGGAACAGATCTGTCCCAGGTAGGCCGGGCAGTGCGCCATGTCGTCCACCTCATACTCACGCTCGCAGACGACGCAGGACTGAAGGCCGGTCGCCGCCGCGTCGGGCCCGGGCGTCCGGGCGAGGTAGTAGCGTCCCTTCGTCGCCCAGGCGATCAGCGGGGCCGTGACAAAGGCGGTGACCAGTGCGATCAGCGCCGAGAACGCCTGCGCCATGGGTCCGAAGAACCCCAGGTGGGCCACAACCGAGAGGACTGACGCGACGCCCATGGCGCCCACGCCCACCGGGTTCACGTCGTGAAGGTGGGCGCGCTTGAACTCGATGCCGCGCGGCGACAGCCCGAGCGGCTTGTTCACGACCAGGTCGGCGACGACGGCCATGATCCAGGCGATGGCGACGTTGGCGTACAGGCCGAGCACGCCGCCGATGGCGCGAAAGACATCGAGCTCCATGAGCATCAGGGCAATGAGCGTGTTGAACACCACCCACACCACCCGCCCGGGATGGCTGTGCGTCAACCGGGCGAAGAAGTTCGACCAGGCCAGCGAGCCGGCGTAGGCGTTCGTCACGTTGATCTTGAGCTGCGAGACGACGACGAAGAGTGCCGTGGCAGCGATGGCCCAGCCCGCGTGGGGAAGGACATACTCCCAGGCGACCAGGTACATCTGGTTCGGGTCGACGGCGCGGTCGACGGGCACCATGTGGCTGATGGCCAGATAGGCCAGCAACGCACCACCCAGCATCTTCAGCACGCCGAGCACGACCCAGCCCGGCCCGCCCACCAGCACGCCGGTCCACCAGCGCAAACGGCGTCCCGCGGTGCGCTCGGGCATGAAGCGCAGGTAGTCGGCCTGCTCGCCCATCTGGGTGATCAGGGCGATGCCCACGGTCATTGCTGCGCCGAAGAGCTGCAGATTGAAGCCGGCGGCCTGTTCGCCTGCGCCCGGATATCCCGCGAGACCACTCAACACACCGGGATTGTTGGCGAAGACGTACACGTAGGGCACCACCAGCAACACGAGCCACAGCGGTTGCGTCCAGACCTGCAGGCGGCTGATGGCGGTGACGCCGTGGGTCACGAGCGGGATCACCACCAGCGCGCAGATCAGGTAGCCCCAGACGGGCGGGATGTCGAACGCCAGCTCCAGCGCGTAGGCCATGATCGCCGCCTCGAGCGCGAAGAAGATGAAGGTGAAGCTCGCGTAGATGAGCGAGGTGATGGTGGAGCCGATGTAGCCGAAGCCCGCGCCGCGGGTGAGCAGGTCCATGTCGAGACCGTGGCGAGCCGCGTAGACGCTGATCGGCAGGCCGGCCAGAAAGATGATCAGGCCGGTCGCGAGGATGGCCCAGAAGGCATTGATGAAACCGTACTCGACCAGGAGCGTGGCGCCCACCGCCTCGAGCACGAGGAACGACGCGGCGCCGAATGCCGTGTTGGCAACGCGGAGCTCCGACCACTTCCGGAAGCTGCGCGGCGTGAAGCGCAGCGCGTAGTCTTCCATCGTCTCGCGTGCGACCCAGGCGTTGTAGTCGCGTCGCACCTTCACGACCCGTTGCACCGCGTCGGTTGCGGGCGGCTCACCCGCGACCGGCGCGACGGCAGGACCGAGGGCGGGCGTGGTGGAACGGTTCATGCAGACATTATCCGGCCGGAAGTGGCTCGACCCGGACCCGCCAGATGCCTGGCCTCACCGAATTTCCTTCGCTGCACACCATGGAACTCACTCCCCGCGAAAAGGACAAGCTCCTCATCTTCACGGCCTCGCTGCTCGCAGAACGTCGGCGCGCCCGAGGCCTGAAGCTGAACTACCCGGAGGCCGTGGCGATGATCAGCGCCGCCATCATGGAAGGCGCGCGCGACGGCAAGAGCGTCGCCACATTGATGAGCGAGGGCAAGACGGTGCTCGGCAGGGCTGACGTCATGGAGGGGGTGCCCGAAATGATCCCCGACATCCAGGTCGAAGCGACCTTTCCTGACGGCACCAAACTGGTGACCGTGCACCAACCGATTGCATGACCAAGGCCTCCCCATGACGCAACGCACCGTTTTGACGCAGCACACGCCCGTCCCCTCCGTCCGCCGCTGGGCTCGCCTTGCGTTTCTCTGCACCGCCTCGGTGCCCATGATCGCTGCGGCGCACACCGGCGGCCCCCTTCATGATCACGACGCGCTGTCGGCCTTTGCCGCCGGCCTTGCGCATCCCTTCAGAGGACTCGACCATCTGGTCGCGATGGTGGCCGTGGGACTCTGGAGTGCACTGGCCGCCCGGCGTGCCTGGCTCGCACCCGTGGCCTTCGCTACGGCTTTGCTGGCGGGCGCGCTGATGGGACGGTCGGGGATTGCCGTACCAGCCGTGGAGCCGATGATTGCAGCATCGCTCCTCGCCTTCGGCCTGTTGCTCGCGACGCGCCTTCGCGTGGCGGCCGGCGCGGCGGTGACTGTGGTCACCGGCTTTGCCTTCTTCCACGGCGCCGCGCACGGCACTGAACTGGTCGGCGGCTTCGGCGGAGCCGCGCTGACTGGCATGGTCGTCGCCACGCTGCTGCTGCACGGCACCGGCCTGCTCGGAGGCGCCCTGCTGCGCGACCGTGGCCGCTGGTGGGCGCGGGCCGCCGGCCTGGGCGTCGCCGGCTTCGGGCTCGTGCTGCTGGCGAGGCTCGCATGAGCGCAGCGCCCATGGTGCCGGGCGAACTGCTGACCGACGGCCCCGACCTGCCCATCAACCTCGGCCGGAAGACGCTGACGGTCGTCGTCGAAAACGCCGGAGACCGGCCCGTCCAGGTCGGCTCGCACTACCACTTCGCCGAGAGCAATCCGGCCCTGCGCTTCGATCGCGACGCCGCTCGCGGCATGCGGCTGAACATCGCCTCCGGCACGGCCGTTCGCTTCGAGCCGGGGCAGCAACGCACGGTGGAACTGGTCGACTACGCAGGCGACCGCATCGTCCACGGGTTCCGGGCCCAGGTCCAGGGCCCCCTCTGAGGCAGACGAGACAGCATGGCAACCATCAATCGACGCGCCTATGCCGAGATGTTCGGCCCCACTACGGGCGACCGAGTCCGCCTCGCCGATACCGGACTCCTCGTGGAAGTGGAGCGCGACTTCACGCTGCTCGCCGGAGGCTATGGCGAAGAGGTCAAGTTCGGCGGCGGCAAGACCATTCGTGACGGCATGGGGCAGAGCCAGCGACTCGCCGCAGACGTCGCCGACACCGTCATCACCAACGCACTGATCATCGACCACTGGGGCATCGTCAAGGCCGACATCGGCCTGAAGGGCGGACTCATCAGCGGCATCGGCAAAGCAGGCAATCCGGATGTGCAACCCGGCGTGGACATCGTCATCGGCCCCGGGACCGAGATCATTGCCGGCGAAGGCAACATCGTGACGGCGGGCGGCATCGACTCGCACATCCACTACATCTGCCCGCAGCAGATCGAGGAAGCGCTGATGAGCGGCGTGACGACGATGCTCGGCGGCGGCACCGGCCCGGCGACCGGCACCTTCGCCACCACCTGCACCCCCGGCCCGTGGCACATCCACTCGATGCTGAAGGCGGCCGAGAGCTTTCCGATGAACCTCGGCTTCCAGGGCAAGGGCAACGCCAGTCAGGCCCGTCCGCTCGAGGAGCAGATCGAGGCCGGCGCCTATGGCCTCAAGCTCCACGAGGACTGGGGCACGACGCCATCGGCCATCGACACCTGCCTGTCGGTGGCCGAGGCGCACGACGTGCAGGTCACCATCCACACCGACACCCTGAACGAGTCGGGCTTCCTTGAAAGCACGATCGACGCGTTCAAGGGCCGCACCATCGCGACCTTCCATACCGAGGGCGCGGGAGGTGGCCATGCGCCGGACATCATCCGTGCCGCCGGCCTGCCCAACGTGCTGCCGTCCTCGACCAACCCGACGATGCCGTACACCGTGAACACGGTCGACGAGCACCTGGACATGCTGATGGTGTGCCACCACCTCGACCCGTCCATCGCGGAGGACCTCGCCTTTGCGGAAAGCCGGATCCGCCGCGAGACCATCGCGGCCGAGGACATCCTGCACGACATGGGCGTGTTCTCGATGATGTCGTCCGACAGCCAGGCCATGGGCCGAGTCGGCGAAGTCATCATCCGCACTTGGCAGACCGCGCACAAGATGAAGGCCCAGCGCGGCACGCTGGCCGAGGACAGCGCGCGGCACGACAACTTTCGCGTGAAGCGCTACATCGCCAAGTACACGATCAACCCGGCGGTGACGCAGGGCATCTCGCACATCGTGGGGTCGGTCGAGGTGGGCAAGTTCGCCGACCTCGTGCTGTGGAAACCGGCCCTCTTCGGTGTGAAGCCTTCGCTCATCCTCAAGGGCGGCATGATCGCGGCGGCGGCGATGGGCGACCCCAACGCCTCCATCCCGACGCCCCAGCCGGTGCACTACCGACCCATGTTCGGCGCCTACGGCGCGGCCATGCACCAGACCTGTCTGACCTTCGTCTCGCAAGCGTCGCTCGATGCCGGCGTTCCCGAGCGCCTCGGCTTGCAACGGCGGATGGAAGCGGTGCGCAACACCCGCCGCATCGGCAAGGCGGACATGGTTCACAACCACGCCACCCCGAACATCGAGGTCGACCCGCAGACCTACGAGGTTCGTGCGGACGGCGTGCTGCTGGCCTGCGAACCGGCGACCGAACTTCCGATGGCGCAGCGCTACTTCCTGTTCTGAGCGGGCACGCGGGCCGATGGGCTGGCACACTGTCGGCCGCGTTCACCCTCGAGAGACCCCATGCTGACCGTCAACAAGCTCATTCCACAGGGACGCGGGCTGGCCCGCGCCCTGGTCAACCGCGCACCTACCGTGTCCCTGGACTGGGACACCCGTCAGAAAAGCCGCTTCGACGCGCGGGACTCGCAGGACCGCACGCTCGGCGTGTTCCTCCCCCGCGGAACCGTGGTCCGTGGGGGGGACGTGCTGGTCGCCGAGGACGGCTCGCTGGTGCGCATCGAAGCGACGCCGCAAGCCGTGATGCGGGTGCAGACCTGCGCCGAGCATGGCGCTCCGATCGACCTGCTGCGTGCTGCCTACCACCTGGGAAACCGGCACGTGCAACTTCAGGTGGCCCAGGATCACCTGGCGCTCGAACCTGACCACGTGCTGGCCGACATGTTGCGCCAGATGCACCTCATCGTGACCGAATTCGAAGCCCCGTTCGAGCCCGAGAGCGGTGCGTATGCAGCGGGAGGGCACGGGCATGCGCATGGCCACGCCCATGCCGCGCCCGCCCCCGAACTGGCCGGGTCTCAAGCGGCCACGAGAACGGTGGTGCCGATCGCCGTGAAAGCTGTCCCGCACGTCCACGGACCGGGGTGCAATCATGGTCACGACCATGAGCATGGTCACGGTCACGGTCACGGTCACGGTCACGGTCACGAGGACGGGCACCGCTGATGTTGCAGAAGATCCTCCAACGCCTGCGCGCCCATGGACTTCGCCTGCGCGGCGTGCGCTTCGAGAGCGTCCCGAGCCTGGCAGGCGCGCGCCCTTTCATCGTCAACCACGGCACGCTCTCGCTCGGCAGCGGCGTGGCGCTGCGCAGCTTTCGTTCGCCGATCAGCATCCACGTCGCGCTCGGCGGCAAGCTCCACATCGGCACGGGTGCCTTCGTCAATGACGGCGTGAGCATCTTCTGCGCACAGCAGGTCGACATCGGTCCCCACACCAAGATCGGGAACGGCGTGACCATCTACGACACCGACTTCCACCCGGCCACCCCTGAGGACAAGACCGCACCCCGGCCGGTCACGATCGGCCGGAACGTGTGGATCGGCGCCCGGGCCATGGTGCTGGCGGGCTCGCGCATCGGCGACCATTCCGTGATTGCGGCCGGATCCATCGTGCGTGGTGACGTCCCCGCCCGCAGCATCGCGGCCGGAACGCCTGCGCAGGTCGTTCGCACCTTCGAATGCGCAGACGACTGGGTGCGGCCCTGAGCGCCGTGGAGGCAGCCGCCCCGTCTCATCCCGGAGGCGCTGCAGCGCAATTGCAGCTGATGTGGCTGGCCTCGCCCGCCCTCCCGGTGGGCGGCTTCAGCTACTCCGAGGGGCTCGAAGCCGCCGTGGAAACGGGGCGTCTCACGGGCGAGGCGGACTGCCGCACCTGGCTGATCGATCAGCTCCACCTGTCGCTGTCGCGCAGCGAGCTCGCGGTCGTGGCCGCTGCGTTCCATGCGTGGGCCGCGCGCGACCTGCACCGCATCACCGAGTTGAACGACTGGGTGGCCACGACCCGGGAGGCGGGCGAGATCCGCTTGCAGACCGAACAGATGGGACGCTCCCTGGTGGAGTGGCTTCGAAACCGCCCGAAAGAACCGGTGCCGGACGGCCGTCTGGCGCACCTGACCGGGCTGCGCCCGGCGCCCACATGGCCTGTGGGCTTCGCATTGGCCGGGGTGGAGGCCGGAGCGGACGTCGAAGGCACGCTGCTCAGCTTCGCGTTCGGCTGGGCCGAGAACATGGTTCAGGCGGCGCTCAAGGCGGTGCCGCTTGGACAAGCGGCAGGTCAGCGGGTGCTGTCCGGCCTGGTCGCCGAGATCCCGGCAGCCATCGCGGCGGCCCAGGCCACCACGGACCAGGACCGGCAGGCGTTCTGCCCGATGCTGGCCATCCTGCAATCCCAGCACGAAACACAGTACTCGCGCCTGTTCCGCTCCTGAGGCTGACGGGCTGCCGCGTCGCTCCGCGACCCTGGCCTGACCTTTGCGTGTTGCAAAGCAACAAAGGGCTGGAATCCGGAACAGCATGCCTCTCAGCATGCTGCTGCGGCCGTGCTTTTACCGAAATCGGAAAACTTTACGCGCACATTTTGAACGCGTTTCGGATTCCCTCGGTAAGGCGGTCTTCCGGCCCGTCCTCGACCGATGAGCCCCTTCATGCAAACGACCGCCCCGTCTTTCAAACAGCTGCAAGGCACGCTGCGCCAGCGTGTGCCGTTCCTGTACGGCCTGCTGCGCCAAGGCCGCCACCGCATGCACTGGTGGGCCAAGATGCGCTACTACCTGCACGACATGAAGCACGCCGTGTCGCACATGTTCTGGGACCAGCGCGTCAACACCTACGAAAAGCTCAGCGCCGAGTTGATCTTCCAGTTCCACAAGCTCGAGAAGGGCCTGTGCATGCCGGGCAAGCCGCGCTTCTTCGGTCGCGATCCGGTGATGGCGACCTGCCGCCTGGTCGAGCGCTGGAAAGCGCAGGGCTTTGCCCAGGACGACCCCGTGTTCGTGGGCGCCATCGAGACGCTGCGGGCCTACCGCACACGTCTTGGCGACACGCCGCCTCCCGCCGCGGACGCCGGCCCCATCTTCGAGGCGCTGGAGCGGGCGTTGATGTCCGTGCCGCCGCAACCGGAATTCGCGACGCCCCGCCCCTATCGCCAGACCGACGCCGAGGTCTCGGCCATGTTCGACCAGCTGTGCCAGGACCGCCGCAGCGTCCGGGCGTTCGACAGCCGCGTGGTCCCGCTGCCTGTGCTCGAAGGGGCCATCCAGGCCGCGCAGTTGAGCCCGAGCGCCTGCAATCGACAGCCCTGCCGTGTCCACGTCTATCGTGATCGCGAGCGCATCGATGCGCTGCTCAAGCTCCAGAACGGCAACGCCGGCTTCGGCCACATGCTGACCACCCTGCTGGTGATCGCCGCGGACGGCAACAGCTTCTTCGATGCGTCCGAGCGCAACGAGCCCTATGTCGACGGCGGGCTGTTCTCGATGAGCCTGATCCTGGCCCTCCAGGCTCGGGGCATCGCCACCTGCTGCCTCAACTGGTGCGTCTCGCCGGCCACCGATCTCGAAGCCCATCGTCGCGGAGACATCCCGGCGCACCACAAGATCATCATGTACCTGGCCGTCGGCTATCCCCTCGAAGGCGCGCTGGCGCCCAAGTCGGCTCGCCGGCCCACCGACTCCATCGTGCGGATCCACTGATTCCCTTCCGATGAGCACGCAAGGCATTCCATTGGAGGTGGGTTTGACCACATCGTTGCGGTCCAAGGTCCGGACGGGACTGCTGTGGACGGCCATCCAGAGCTGGGGCGGGCGACTGAGCATCCTCGGCCTGTTCATGATCATGACGCGGGTGCTCGCACCGGCGGACATCGGTCTCTTCGCCATGGCGTCGGTCGTGCTCGCACTGCTGACCATGCTGGCCGACCAGGGCCTCGCCGAGGCGGTGGTCCAGCGCAAGGAAATTTCGCAGGAGCAGATGAACACGGTGTTCTGGCTCAACATGGCGGTGTCGCTCCTCATCACCGCCGTGCTCTGGTTCACCGCGCCGCTGGTGGCACGCCAGCTCGACATGCCGGACCTGGCTCCCATCCTTCGCACCCTGGTGCTCAGCCTGCCGATCACCGCAGCGTCCTTTGGCCAGATGTCGATGCGCAAGCGGGCCTTCGAGTACCGGCACATCGCGATGGTCACCCTCACCGCGACGGTCACCGGCTGCCTGATCGCCGCCGGGCTCGTGCTGGCGGGCTTCGGCGTGTGGAGCCTGGTCGCGCAGACGATCATCACGACCACGCTCCTGACCATCCTGCTCTGGATCAAGCCGAACTGGCGACCGGGCCGCGAGACCGATCTCCGCAACACCTTGCCGCTGATGCGCTACGGCGCAAGCCGCATCAGCACGGCCATCCTCGACTTCGCGAACACGCGGTACATCGAGTTCTTTCTTGCTGCCGCGCTCGGTCCGGCGACGCTGGCCATCTACGCCGTCGGCGTTCGCCTCTACCAGGCCTTGATGCAGGCCCTGGGCTCCACCGTCTACGAGGTCGCGCACAACGGCTTCTCGCGGCTGGCCGACGATCGCCCGGCCCTCATCAACGCCTACTACAAGAGCCAGACCGCCACCGCCGCCGTGGCCGTGCCGGTCTTCTGCCTGCTTGTCGCCGTGGCCTCGCCGCTCACCATCACGCTCTTCGGCGAACGCTGGCACGAGAGCGCCACCGTCACGCGGGTCATGTGCGTGCTCGGGGCCATCCAGCTGCTGCAGTTCTACAACGGCACCATCTACAACGCGATGGGCAAGCCGAACATCGGCCTGAAGTTCATGGTGCTCAAGGTCGTGCTCACCTTCACGGGCTTCTACCTCGCTCGCAACGGCAACCTCAACACCCTGCTGTTCGCATACTTCATGAGCCAGATCATCACCACGCCGCTGAGCTTCTATGTGGTCAAGCGGCTGGTCAATGTGTCGCTGCGCGAACTCGTGCGGCGCCTGTGGCCCTTCCTCTGCGCCTCCATCCTGATGGCCGGCGCGGCCTATGGCGTGCTGTTGCTGCTCGAGGCCCGCCATCTCCCTCCCCTGGCCACGCTGATCGCCTCCTGCGCCGTGGGCGCCGCGGTCTACGTCGGCTCCGTCCAGCTTTTTGCTCCGACCTCCCTCAGATCAGCCTGGGCCATGCTCAAGTCACCCACGAAGTGACCGCGCCGTCAGCCCGCAACCTACCCCCTGACCCATGATCAAGAAGATTCTTCGTCGCATCAAATACGGCACGACGGCCCGTATCGACATGTTCCGCATGCACCGCCAGTGGCGCGCCATCCAGGCCCGTGCATACAGCCCGCGCAAGATCACGAGCATTCGCAAGCTGCTCATCATTCCGAGCGACCCCTGGACGCTCGTCGGTGCCAAGGGTGACGAGGCCATGATGGAAGCGGCGGTCGGACCGCTGCGTGCGCGCGAGCCCGGCCTGGTGGTCGGCGTGGTTGTCGCGACGCAAGTGGCATCCGATGCCGCACGCGGCCTCGGCTTCGTGCCCATCCCCGCCTGGTCCGGAAGCCTGACCGACTCGGTCGCGCAGATCGAACAGTTCCAGCCGGACGGCATGGTGATCCTGGGCGCCGACATCATGGACGGCTACTACGGCCCGTCCGGCCCCATGCGCGTCCTGATGATCGCCGACACGGCGGCTCGCATGGGCGTGCGGGTTTCCATTCTCGGCTTCAGCTTCAACCAGCACCCCAGCCCGCGCCTGAAGCCGGTCTTCGATGCCTTGCACCGCGACGTCGCCGTGAACGTACGAGACCGCATCTCGTACGAGCGCTACGCTCGATTCACCAGCACACCTGCCGCACTTGTCGCCGATGCCGCCTTCATGCTGGCGCCCACGCCGGAGACCCCGGCGCTGGCAGAGGTGCGTGACTGGTGCACCCGTCGGCGCGCCGCGGGCGACATCCTGCTGGGCTTCAACGTCCATCCGATGCTCATCAAGGAGGTGAGTGCCGAACAGATCAAGGCCCTGGCAGACAACGCGCTCCAGGCGCTCCGCGACGTCGCGGGCAAGCACCCGGTCTCCGTCATGCTCATCTCGCACGACTACCGCGTGATCGGCGGCGACGATCCCTGCCTCGCCCCCATCATCGACGGACTGCGGGCCGAACTGGGCGACCGCATCGCCTACCCGACCGACAAGTTCAGCGCCGCCGAACTGAAGGCCATCGCGGGAATGATGGACGGCGTGGTTACGGGCCGCATGCACCTTGCCATTGCGACCCTCGGCATGGGCAAGCCCGTGGTCGGGCTCACCTACCAGGACAAGTTCCAGGGCCTGTTCGCCCATTTCCACTATCCCGAGCGCTTCCTGATGCCCCCGGCCGACGTCATGACGCCCGGCAAGCTGGCCGCCTTGGTGAACGATTTCGTCGGCAGCCTGCCGGCGCTCAAGAAGGTGGTCGACGAACACCTTCCGCAGGTCAAGGCAGCATCGGCACGCAACCTCGAAGGCCTGACGGGCAACCGTCGCGTTGAACCCGCCCCCCAGGGGAGCGCAGGCGCCCTCGTCCAGAACCCGGTATGAGCACATCCGCCACGTCGACCCCCGCGCGCGCCGCTCCGGTCGCGCCGCGGATCCTGTTGCTGACCTACATTTCACCGCGCCAGCAGTGGGGCTCGGCCCAGCGCACGCGTTTCCTGATCGATGCGCTCAAGCGGCACGGTCGCGTGGAGGTGTTCGTCGTCAACTTCGGCCCCGACGCCTTGCCGCCGGAGCAAGAGCTGCAGACGTTCGACCTGGACGGCACGCCAGTGCACGAGCTGCATGTGAAAAACCGCGGTCTGGCCGGGCGGCCCCGCTTCGACATTCGCTCGGACTACGTCACCGACTGCGTCAAGCGCCACATCGACCTGTCGGACTGGGACCTGATCGTCTGCCGGTACATCCGCCCTGCCCTGAAGCTGCGCTTGCCGAGCAGCGTACCGGTGCTCGTGGACTTCGACGACGTGTCGTACGAACCGCCCTGGAAGTCCCTCACGACGCTCAAGATGTGGGTCGGCGTGATGCTGCGGTTGTTCAACGACCGCTGCATCGTACGCGGCACGCTCAAGCTGCCCTCGCGCCAGCACGCCCATTACTTCTTCTGCAACGAGGCGGAGCGCCAGGTGTTCCCGCAGCTCGACAGTTCGCTGCTGCCGAACCTCCCGGCTGCCCCCGCGCGACAAGGGCCGCCCGACTTCACGCCACCGCTGCGGCCTGCACTGATGTTCATCGGCCTGCTCGACTACATGCCGAACCAGGATGCCGTCGACTGGTTCGTGCGCGACATCTGGCCGCGTGTGCGCGCCGCGGTGCCGAACGCTCGCTTCCTCGTGGTGGGCAAGGGTTCGCCAGAGACGCTGGCCCGCTGGTCCGGGGAGCCCGGCGTGGAAGCGCTCGGCTTCGTGGACTCGCTCGCCGACACCTATGCCCAGGTCACTGCGAGCGTCGTGCCGATGCGCTCCGGCGGGGGCACCAACATCAAGGCCTTGGAGGCCTACCTCTACGGTCGACCGGTGGTCGGCACCCACCACGTGCGCAACGGCCACGGCAACCTGTTCCGGGACGGCCCCGACATGCTCGTGGCCGACGACGCCGAGGCCTTCGCCCACCACTGCATCGACTTGCTCAAGCGCCCCGAGCGTGCCGAGACGGTGGCCCGCAACGGTCATGACCGAATCACGTCCACCTTGACGCGCGACCACTTCAACGCCGTCGTGGAGCGTGCCGTGCGTCAGGTGCTGCAGCCGCCCGGCCGGCCGGGCTCGGCGCTGCGCGAAACCCCTGTTGTCCAACCCGAGTGAGCCGCCCGGTGCCCTCCATGTACGCCACCACCTCTGCCGGACCCGCGCATCGCCGCCGTGACGGCGCGGCGCGTGGATGCCGGCGCGGCCTCCGGACGGTGGCCGCCCAAGGCTCGCCCCTGATTGGGCAGTTCACCGCAGTCCCCGTCTTGGCGCCCTGGGCCGAGCGGCGCATTCCGCAGTCTCTGCAGTCTCATCCCCTTTCGCAGTTCCACACCTTCACCTGAGGTTCATCCGGCCATGGCGTTCACGTCACTGACCTTCATCGCCTTCATCACCGCGGTGGTGCTCCTCACCCATGCGATGCCCTCACCCAGGGCACGCGCGCTGGTTCTCCTCGGCGCGAACGCCGTCTTCATCGGCAGCTATGTCAATTCGCCGCTCCAGGTGCTGCCGCTGCTTGCCTTCCTGATCCTCGGTTTCGGGGCCATCGAGGCAGTCCGTCGCACGCGGTCGGTGAAAGTGCTCGGGCTGGCCCTTGTCCTGTTCCTCGCCGTCTTCATCGTGCTGAAGAAGTTCAGCTTTCTCGATGCCGCCTGGTTGCTGCCTTTCCCGTACCTGCTGGTCGGCCTGTCGTACATCCTGTTCAGGGTGCTGCACCTGATGATCGACGCGCAACAAGGCGAACTCGAACGGCCGGTGTCGCCGCTCGGTTTCCTGAACTACGCCTGCAACTTCCTGACCTTCACGGCGGGGCCGATCCAACGGTACCCCGACCATGCCGAGTCGGCCGCTCGCCCGTTGAAGCTTGACGCCGACCAGGTCTTCCAGGCCTTTGCCCGCATCATCAAGGGGTTCGTGAAGGTGGGCGTCGTGTCCGCGATTGCCAACTGGCTGTTCGACAGCATGTCGGGCCGGTTGCTGGACGCGAGCGTCGCTTCGCCGTATTTCGCTTACCTCGCCCTCTACATCGGGACGGCCACCGTCTACACGGTGTACCTGTACGCCAACTTCGCCGGCTACATGGACATCGTCATCGGGCTCGGCAACCTCTTGGGAATGAACCTTCCCGAGAACTTCAACCGTCCCTTCCAGGCGCGCAGCTTCCTCGACTTCTGGTCGCGCTGGCACATGAGCTTGTCGGACTGGTTCAAGACCTACCTCTTCAATCCGCTGCTGCGCGTCCTCGCCGGCCATGTCACGTCGCCCGCGGCGGCACCCTATCTCGGTGTCATCGCGTTCTTCATCACCTTCCTGGTGATGGGCGTCTGGCATGGCACGACGCTGGTCTTCGTCGTCTACGGGCTGCTCATGGGCGCGGGCGCGAGCCTCAACAAGCTGTGGCAGGTGCACATGACGCGTCGCCTCGGCAAGAAGGGCTACAAGGCGGTCGCCGAGCGGCCGCTGTACGCCACGCTGGCGCGCGGCATGACCTTCACCTACTTCGCACTTGCCCTCACCTGCCTGTGGGTAGAGATGCCCCAGTTGCAGTTGCTGGCCGGCCGCCTGGGCGTGGGCGGCCTGCTGCTGTCGTTCGTCGTGCTCTCGGTGCTGGCCGGCGTGATGCTGCAGGCGTGGGACGCCCTGGTCTCGCTGTCGGTTGGTGTGCGCGACCTGGCGCTGCGCACCAGCCACGGCGTGGTGGCCCGCAACCTCGTGCTGGCGGCGCAGATCCTCCTCATCGCCACCGTGGCCTCGTTCTTCCACAAGGCCCCCGAGTTCGTCTACCGCGCATTCTGATGAAGCTGATCCTCCGACAACTTCTCTGGCTGACAAGCGCGCTCGTCGCGCTGTACGGCCTCGTGCTGGCCATCACCTTGGTGCTGATGCCGCCCGGCGACGCCGGTCCGGCGCTTGACACGACCCGCGCCAGTGCGTCGCTTTTCCTGACCGAGCCGAAGTACGTGTTCATGACCCGGTCCCGCCTCAACACGCCGACCGACAAGGTGCTGGTGGTCGGCGCGTCCAACGTGGGCGTCGGCTTCCGGCAGGCCCAGGTGCAGGCGCTGATGCCCCAGGTCGAAGTGCACAACCTGTCCATCGGCGGCTCCAATGCGACGCAGGTGCGGCAGGTCATCGACCTCGTCCGTGAGGTGCAGAGCCCGGAAGCCCGGCGCCACAACACGGTGGTGATCGGGCTCTGGTACGGCCTCTTCGCCGATGACCGGGCGCGCTGGCACACGCCGGATCGGCACGCGGGCGACACCGACATCGACATCGAACGGTACCGATACGGCTTCTACCGGCGCACGGCGGCAGGTGCGGAACCCGTGCTGCCACCCGAGCGCCTGAACCTCGGGGTGACGCTGATCCACCCGTACCTGGTGCTCGACCGCCTGGCGCGCGACACCACCCGCTCGCTGCGTCGGCTGATGAACGACAAGCCCAAAGCCATGACGGACGAGCAGCGCAACGCCGTGGTGCTGGCCGAGGAGGAGCAGCGCAAGTACCTCGCCTTCTGGAACGACTACATGGGCGGCGCCACCACGCTGACCGAAGGCCCTTACCGCCAGATCGAGCAGGCCGTCGACACCGTGCTGGCCGACGGCGGCAAGGTGGTCCTCGTCGACATGCCGATTCCCCCTTGGCACGCCGCCGGGTCGCCTTTGCATGCCGACTACCTGGCCCGCACCGACCAGCTCGTTCGCAAGCTGACCGCCCGCCCGGGCGTGTCGCTCATCCGCATGACCCAGGCCGGTGCCGACGACGACTTCAGCGACGAAGTGCACCCGAAGCCCCGCGTGGCGCCGCTCTGGGCGGCCCGCCTGGCGGCCGGCCTCACCCAGACGCCGACCTTGGCGGCGCAGACAGCGACCGCCCTGAACTCACCCAATTCAAACGACCCGGAGGGAACCACGCCATGAACCAGGACGCCATCTACGAGAAGCTGACCGCCATCTTTCACGACGTGTTCGACGATGACAGCATCGTCGTCACGCCCGAGCTGACGGCCGACGACGTCGACGAGTGGGACAGTCTGAGCCACATCCGGCTCGTCCTCGCCGTCGAGAAGAAGTTCGGCCTGAAGTTCTCTGCCGCCGAAGTGGGCCGGCTGAAGAACGTGGGCGAATTCGTCGCGCTGATCAGCTCGCGCGCCACGGTGGCCTGAGCCATGGCCGCTGCGCTGGCGCCGAGCGCCGAATGCTGGACGATCGCGGACCTGCAGGCAGGCGCGTCGGCACGGGTCGAGTTCACGGTCACACCCGACGACATGGCCGCGTTTGCCGCTCTGTCCGGCGACCATAACCCGCTGCACACCGACGACGCCTTCGCCCGGACCAAGGGTTTCGAGGGCGCCGTGGTGTATGGCGCGCTGATGGTGGCCAAGGTGTCTCAACTCATCGGCATGCGCCTGCCCGGCCGCGACAGCGTCTGGGCAAGTCTCGCCATGGATTTCCGCAAGCCGCTCTTCGTTGGCCAGGCGGCGGAGGTCGAGGGTACCGTCGCGGAGGTCTCCGCCTCCACTGGCATGGTGGTCCTGAAGATCACCGTCCGGGCGGGCGGCAAGACGCTGGCCAAAGGCCAGGCGGAGGTGATCCTTGTCAGCCGCTGAGAACACGCCCGTGGCTCGCCACTTCCTGGTGTCCGGGGGCTCCGGCGGCATTGGTGCAGCGGTCTGCGACGAGCTGGCTTCCAGCGGCTTCGTGCCGGTCGTCGGTTACCACCGGAACGCAGACGCCGCAGCTGCCGTCGCCGAACGCAGTGGCGGCTTGGCCTTGGCGCTGGACCTCACCTCCGATGCGTCGATGGCCGCCGCCATCGAGCGGCTCGAGGCACTGCCGCAGCTGGCCGGGGTCGTGCTGGCCGGCTCGCCGCCCCTTGCCCCCACGCCGTTCGGCAAGGTGACCCCGGACGACATGCACGCGCAATGGCAGGTGAACGTGGCGGGCCCCCAGCGGCTCATCGCAGAACTGGTGAGGCGTTGCTTCAGGCGCCACAAGCAAGGCAGCGTGGTGGGCGTGCTCACGCAGGCGATGGGGGGAGGCGCCAGCGGCATCGAAGGCGCTGGGTCCGGCATGGGCGCCTATGTCATCGCCAAGCACGGTCTGGCGGGCGTGCTGGCCCTGGCAGCGGCCGACTACCCCTGGCTGCGGGTGCGAGCCGTGCGGCCCGGCTACACCGAGACCCGCATGCTGGAAGCTTTCGACGAACGATTCCTTGCCATGCAACGGGAGAAGGCACCGTTCTCCACCCCCGAGGACGTCGCACGGCAGATCACAGAAGAGGCGATTGGAACACCATGAGCAACACGCTTTACTCCGACCTGGCCTGGTTGCCGAAGGCCCCCGATGATTTCACGGCCCAGTGCCGTGCGCTGGCAGATGCCGGCACCGACCTCGGGCGCCAGGCCCAGCGGCTGGCCAACCATGGGCTGGACGAGAACCAGCTCAACAAGCTCTCCCGCGCCATCCAGAAGGCCCAGGCAACGCAACGGTCCCTGGCCCCGCTGACCCCCTTCCGGCTCGGGCTGATCAGCAACGCCACCTCGCACTTCATCGTGCCGGCGCTGGTCGCCACCGCGGCACGCCACGGCATCGCCCTGGAGTGCATCGAAGCCGACTACGACCAGGTGATGCAGACGGCGCTCTCGCCCGACTCGGTGATCAACCGGGCGCAGTGCGATGCGGTGCTGGTGGCCGTGGACCATCGTGGCCTGCCGCTCACCCCTTCGCCGGGTGACCCCGAGGCCGCGCAGCGCACCGTGGACGCCGCCCTGGGCCACCTGAACATGATTCGCAACGGGATCCGCAGCCACGGCAAGGCCCTGGCCATCGTGCAGACCATCCCGCGCCCGGTGGAATCGTCGTTCGGCAGTTTCGACCTGGCGCTGTCGGGCACGACACGCCAGCTGATCGATGAAGTGAACCGGGGCATCGGCCGCAGCATCCCCGGCAGCGAGGACCTGCTGTTCGACGTGGCGCATCTGGCCGAGACCGTCGGCCTCGCCGACTGGCATGACGTCACGCTGTGGAACATGGCGAAACTGCCCTTCGCCAGCCGCTTCCTGCCGCTGTATGCCGACCACGTCTGCCGCCTCATCGCCGCGCTCCGTGGCAAGAGCCGCAAGTGCCTGATCCTCGACCTGGACAACACGGTGTGGGGCGGCGTGATCGGCGACGACGGGCTCGAAGGCATCGTCATCGGCCAGGGTGACGCCACCGGCGAGGCCCACCTGCATGTGCAGCGCACGGCCCTGGCGCTGCGAGACCGCGGCATCGTGCTCGCCGTGTCGAGCAAGAACACCGACGACGTGGCGCGCCGGCCCTTCCGTGAGCATCCCGAGATGCTGCTGCGGGAAGACCACCTCGCCGTGTTCCAGGCCAACTGGAACGACAAGGCGACGAACATCAAGGCGATCGCCGAGGAGTTGTCCCTCGGCCTCGATGCGATGGTGTTCCTCGACGACAACCCGATGGAGCGCGACCTGGTGCGCCGCATGCTGCCCCAGGTCGCGGTGCCCGAACTGCCCGCCGATCCTGCACTGTACGTGCGGACTCTGCTCGCCGCCGGGTACTTCGAGGCCATTGCCTACTCGGGCGAAGACCGCAAGCGCGCGGAGTTCTACCAGGACAACGCCCGCCGCGTGAGCCTGCAGAAGCAGGCCGGCGACGTCGATGCGTACCTCGCCTCGCTGAACATGCGCATGACGCTGCAGCCCTTCGACGAGACCGGCCGGGCACGCATCGCCCAGCTGATCAACAAGTCCAACCAGTTCAACCTGACGACGCGTCGCTACACCGAAGCCGACGTGGCTGCCGCGCAGAACGATCCGGACGCCTTCACGCTGCAGGTGCGCCTCGCCGACACTTTCGGCGACAACGGCATGATCAGCGTGATCCTGTGCCGCCGGGCCGACGACGCCTGGGACATCGACACCTGGCTGATGAGCTGCCGCGTGCTCGGTCGCAAGGTCGAACAGGCCGTGTTGCAGGAACTGCTCGCCCAAGCGCGGCACCGGGGCATCCGTCGCCTGGTCGGCAGCTACCTGCCGACCGAGAAGAACAAGCTCGTCGAGGATCACTACGCCAAGCTGGGATTCGACAAGACCGCCGATCTGCCGGGGGGTGGAACCGTGTGGACCCTGGACGTGGCGTCCGCACCGCAGTTGACGTTCCCCATCACGATCGAGCGCATCGGCTTCAGCGACGCTTCCCTCGTCGAACCGGCCTGATCGAGCCGCCCTCCGCGGCGGCGGGATGCCGGAAGCCCGGCATCCCGCCTGCTGCTGGAGCGGTCGTTCGATTGCGCCGCACCGCCACGGGGATCATGCCGTCGCACCGCCGTGCTCACGTCAAGCCTGCGTGCGGTAGATCATGTGATGGCGCTTCGTTGCGGCGTACCGACCCAAGCGCTCAGGCGCTTGTCAGCGGGACGGCGGTGGACGTTGAGGGCATTCCATCGCCGTGTAGAGGCCACGAACCTGCGCGACGGTTTCTCCGCACCGCGGCCGCCCGACAGCGTTCGGGCCGACGCCAGCAGCGCCTGGCCCGGGACGCAAGCTTCAGCGGATGACGCGCAACCGAACCAGCGCGTTGCGCAGGGCCTGAGGCCGCGCGCCTGGGGCAAAGCGCCACAGGATCAGTTTGCGTGCCGCCGACAAGGGCAGCAGGGCCACCAGCAAGGACCACACGACAAGCGTGATCCGCCCCTTGCCCGAGACGCCCTGGGGTGCCATCGCTGCGGCCGCCACATCGGCCAGCAGCTTGAACCGGTTGTCACCTGGAATGGGATGCTGGCCGGGCACCAGTCGCAGGGATGCCAGGCGGTACGGCAAGTACGACAGGCTGCGATCGAGGGCGCTGTCCTTCATGTCCAGGCCGACGCTGCGCGCAATGCGCTGTGCGTAGGCGAACCGCGCCTGGGTACGGCTGACTTCGCGGGCGAACTTCGCGCCGTCGATCTGCGACATGGCACCGTCGTTCTTGCCGTGCACGCGGTAGGAAACGAGCGGCTCAGGCACCGTGAGCACATCGCCCAGGAAGGGCGCCGCCGCCAGAGGACCGGAATCGGCGATGGTCGTCCCGCCGGATTCATCCTGCGGAAAGATCTTCTCCAGGAAGCTTCGCGCGTAGGCGTTTCCCGAGCCCGGTGGCGTGGGGTAGGCACTGGTGGTCAGCGACCAGCGGGTGATTTCCTCGGGGCTCGGCGTGACGGCCGGGAACTGGGGAAACACCCCCCCCAGCGCGCGCCCCTGGGCATCGACGCTGCGCATCTGGAACTGGACCTTGCTGACGCCGGCGTGCCAGAGCGGTGCGAGACGGCGTACGACACTCGGGTGCAGCATGTCGTCGGAGTCGAGGAAGAACACCACTTCGCCGCGCGCCCGCGCGAAGCCCGCATTGCAGGCCGCAAGCTGGCCAGCGTTGGGCTGCAGCACCGTTTCGATGCGTTCGGCGTAGCGGCCGATGACGATGCGCGAACCGTCGGTGGAGCCGTCGTCGACCACGATGACCTGCACGTTCGGCCAATCCAGCGCGAGCGCGCTTTCGATGGCCGCACCCACGAAGGACTCGTAGTTGTAGTTCGGAATGACGACGGAGACGAGCGCGTTGGAATCGAGCATGGACGTGGGATCAGGCCGGAGACAAGGGGGCGGGGGCGCGCCGGAACCGCTTGAGCACCTCGGCGCGGTTGAAGCGCAGTTGCACCAGGGCTCTGGCCAACGGACGTGGCGCCAAGGCCAATGCCGTCGCCCAGGCCAGTCGAGCCGCGCGAACGGCAGGCTTGAACGGCCGGCCCATCAGCAGGGAGACGGACTTGCGCCACAGCGACCACACGCTGTCGCGCTCCGCTTCTGCGTACTGACCACCCAGCTTGAGCACCATGAGGCGGTAGTTCAGGAAGACGAGTTCACGATCGAGCAGGTTCCCCTCGGGCAGCGCGGCACCCAGCCGGACCGCATGCGCCCGCAACGCATCGAACTCGCTGCGCCGCAAGGCGATCTGGCGGGCGAAGCGCAGGTCCATGCGGTTCGCGTCCGTGCCGTGATAGCTCTGGTTCTGGGTGTGCAGCCGGTAACGCCCGAGCGCCTCCGGCACCACGACCACGTCGCCATAGAGCGGTGCGACGGTATTGAGCAAACCGTCCGGGGCGCTCTTGACCGTGAGCGGCATGACCTGCTCCAGGAATGCACGCCCGTAGGCGTTGCCGGTGCACACCGGCCAGACGTAGGTGCCATGCTCCGAGAACTCCGAGCGCACCATGGCGGCGTCGTAGCCCGCCGGGTAGTTGCAGAACACCCGGCCCGTCCAGTCGCCCGCGCCGTCGATCACCTTCAGTTCGTACTGCAGCTTGGCCGCTCCGGGTTGCCAATGCTGCACGACGGCTTCGATGGCGCCAGGCTCGAGCACATCGTCGGCGTCGAGGAAGAGCACCACCTCGCAGCGGGATTCGCGATAGCCGTGGTTGAACGCGGCAACGTGGCCGGCGTTCTCCTGGCGGATGTAGCGGACGCCAGGGCGAGCCTGGATGACCGCTGCGGAGCCGTCGGTCGAGCCGTCATCGACGACGATGATCTCGGTGGCCGGGACGCGCTGCGCCAGCACGCTGTCGATGGCCAGCCCCACGTATTTCTCGTAGTTGAAGCAGGGGATCACCACGCTGACACTCGGCGGCTTGGAAGCGAGGTTCATCGCATCGCCCCCTTCATGTCATGGCGTTCGTCGAATTGCTGGGTCGTCATGGGCATGGTGCTTCCTGCATAGCGAGGGCGTCGTGTCTCGGGTGCCGGCCACAGTGCAAGCAGCACATAGCACATCAGCACGCTTTCCGGGGTGAGCAGGTGCCCGCCCTGGATGAGCCAGTTGAAGAAGAGCGTGGCGCGGATCTGGACCGGCGCGTGCGAGCGGCTCATGCCGTAGGCAATGAGACTGAGGCAGGCCACGAAACCCAGGACGCCGTACTCGTACATGAGCTTGGCCCAGGTCGGGTCGTGGAATTCGTAGGCCCGCACGGCATGGAAGACCGTGCCCGGTCCGTGGCCGAGGAAAGCCGTCCAGGGATCGGAATCGATGAGTTCGTAGACCAGGCGCATCGGGGCCACGTAGCGGATGTAGCCGCTGCTGCTCTCCGCACTGAACTCGCCGATGCGGCCGAGGGTGAATGAGAGGTTCAGGGCATCGCCGAACAACAGCAGCAGGATGCCGCCCACCACGGCGATCGCGCTCACCCGTACCACCGTCTTGAAGCCGAACGGGAAGAGAAGCCCGAAGCCCAACGCCAGCAAGCCCGTGCCGGAGTACGACAGCATGAGCGCAAACGCATACACCCCGACCCGCATCCAGCGCTTGAACAGTGCCAGCTCGCAGATGAGCGAGAACGCCATCAGGAATGAGAAGGCGGAAGGCTCGCGCAGGAAGAAGCCATTCGACTTGAGGAAGGACCCCGCCTCGATCTCCGAGTTGGCCAGCACGTCGGCGCTGATGGCCTTGGGAATGAGCGGGCTGAAGTCGAAGAGCCAGGTCGGCTTCCACACGAACTGCAGGTAGAACTGGACGATGCCGGCGATCGCAACCAGAAGCGAGATGTTGAGCACCAGCCGCATCGTCCACAGCCACCCTTCGCGAGACATCGGGTAGGTCTTGATGACGAAGACGAACGGCAGGTAGAGCGACGCGAGCAGCATCAGCGACGCCATGGATCCGTCCTGCCGGTAGGGCAGGTTCGCATTCACCATCAGGCTGATGGCGCCCACCGAGATGAAGGCGACGTAGAGCAGCAGGCCCGGCAGGTCGAGGTTGACCTTGTCGTCGGCCAGCCCCTTGAAGATCATCACGTAGAGGATCGGCACCGCGAAGTTCAGGCCATAGGCGCCGGTGTTGAGGCCGAAGCGGGTCAGGAGGATGAGCGAGACGAGCGCGAGTGCGATGCCGATCCGCAACGGGCGTGGCAGGACCTCCACCGGCTCGGGTTGCACCTCCTCGACCCACTCGGGCGCGATGGGCCCGGAGGGCTCCACCCGCTCCTGCCGACTGGCGCCGCCGAAGCGTCGGGGCCCACCCAGCGACAACAGGGAACTCATTTCTGCCAGACCCGGATGTAGTCAACCAGCAGCCGGGCCGGGAAGATGGCCTCGGATTCGGGCGCGCCGGTCCAGTTGCCTCCGACGGCGAGATTCATCAGCACGTGGGCAGGTCCGGCGTCGCGGCCATCGTTGTGACGCCATTCATAGCGTCGGTCGACCACGAGCACGTCATCGACGAAGTGCCGGACACGGTCTTCCGTCCATTCCACCGCGAACGTGTGGAAGTCGTCCGCATAGTCGAGCCCCGGCCGGTAAGCCGCGTGCTTGTCGAGTCGACTGTGTTCGGTCGTCGTCTTGCGTGGCCCCTTGCCGTGCACGAAGTGAAAACTGTTGCGCGTGCTGTCACGGCCGTTGTTGACGATCTCCATGATGTCGATCTCCGGTGGCCAGACCTGGTCTTCCGGGTTCAGCCAGAACGCCGGCCAGAGGCCGCGTCCCTTCGGGACCTTTACCCGGGCCTCGTAGTAGCCGTACTGCCCGACCCACCGCGAGCGCAGCATGCCGCTCTCGATGCCGCCGGGTTTCAGGCCGCTGCGAACATGCGCCGTCAGGGCCAGCCCTTCCGGCGTGAACTGGTGGTTGTCGTTGTCGCGGTAGCGCTGCCATTCGTCCTTCAGGCGATCGAGCTTGCCGTTCTCGTAGATGTAGCGCGTGTGGAATTCGCGGCGCAACGCTTCGCCGTCACGGATGGCGGTGCGGAAGTCCCAGTCCTTGACCAGACGGTAGCCTGCACCATCGATGGCCTTCGGTGCCCGGGGGCCTCGGGGCGCATCGTCCCGGTCCTTGGCGAGCGCGAAACCCGGCAAGGCCAGCAGCGCCACGAGCGAGCGTCGGCTCAGAAGGGAGGACATGTCGTTCATCCCCGCGCGGACGGGCTGAGCCGCTTGGACCGCGCATGCAAGGTGCTCTCGTAGAGCGCCCGCGTCTGGTGGCCGATGGCGGTCCAGCTGTCCGACGCATGGGCGCCGGCGCCCGTTGGCCGTGCCTCGATGGCATGGGCCAGCGCCTCGGTGAGGGCCTCCACGCTGCCGACGGGGATCAGGCGTCCGTCGACGTTCTCCCGCATGTCCTCCGCAAAGATTCCCACCCGGCTGGCGATCATCCACTTGGAGAATGCCTTGGTGAGGAAGTACACGCCGCTGGCGTCGATCTGGTGGTACGGGAACACGAAGCAGTCGGCTTGCGCGAAGAGCAATGCCATTTCTTCCTCGCTCTGGCGACGGGCGCGGAACTCGATCACCGAGCCCAGGCCGAGCTCGGCGATGCGGGCTTCGATGGGAGCCAGGTCCATGCGCGGGCGGCCGGCCACCACGAGTCGCGCCTTCAACCGGGTCGACTCGGGGAGTGCGGCCAGCGCCTCCACCAGCAGGTCGAGTCCCTTGTACGGCTTGATCTCGCCGAAGAGAACGAAGGTCCAGCGCGGATCCCGTTCTGCAATCTCGGCGGGCGTCGGCGGCGTGACATGCAGGCGCAGCGGTCCGTGCGGAATGACGCTCACCTTCTCGGCCGGGATGCCGCGGGCGATCAGGGTCTGCTTGCCGGTGCGGGTGTGGACGATCAGGCGGTCCGCCAAGCGGATGGGCCAGTCGAAGCCGAGGTTCTGGAACCAGGAGATCCGCTCGCCGTTGAAGGCGACGGTGTCGTGCACCGTCAGGACGACAGGGCGGAACAGCCGGATCACCGCGATGGCGATGCCATCCACCGGCGGGACCACCGTCCACTGGAAGTGGACGACGTCCGGCTTGCGGGTGATGACACGGGCGACGAGCACGCAAAGGCCCGCAATGTGCGACAGGCCCTTGGCCACGGCCCGCAGCTTCGACGGAAGCGACAAGGCCTCGTCGACGCGCTTGTAGAAGAAGGGGTCCACGCGTTCGACCGGAATCTCCTGGCGATCATTCTGCCGTTGCGGACGGGTGGCCCACATCGGCTCCACGCCGGACGCCACCAGGCCCTCCGTGAGAGCGGCATCGTAGGGCGCGGTGAACAGCGAGGGATCGACGAGCAGGCTTTCGAGAGTGGTCATGTAAGGCTCAGTCATGCGAGGCTCCGAGAGCCGAGGCGTCCCAGAGGGGCGTGGCGGACTCGCGGTGCCACGGCGGCTCGCGCAGGAACAACATCCCGTCGAAGAAGCCAAGCGCCCACGCGGTGTGCATCACGAAGGCCGCGGGACCCGCGAGCAGGCCGCACACCGAGCGATGGCGCACCGCGAGCGCAAGCGACGTCACGCCCAGGACCGACAGGTAGAGAAGAGGCCACGCCAGCAGCCAGGGCGCCCATGGGGACAGGAGCACCGCGGCGATCGAGAAGGCCACGTGCGCGGGCACCGCAAGCTGCCGGGCGCGCATGGAGCCGGGATGCCGGCGCACGGTGCGCGAGCGGCCGCGGCCGTAGCCCTTGTACTGGCGCCACAGGCCGCGCAGGGTGTCACGCGGGTGGTAGTCGAGGCGAATGTCGGCGTCGAGGTAGACCTTCGCACCCAACGCCCGCTGGCGGCAATCCAGTTCGGCATCCTCGTTGTGCGAGAAGGTTTCGTCGTAGCCGCCCGCTTGTCGGAATGACGCCATCCGGAAAGCTGCATGGTGGCCGTGGTCCACGAAGCCGCTCTGGCGCCCACCACGGTGGGCGGAGCCGCCGGAGCCGACGGGGGTGTCGGACACCCAAGCCGTGGCGCGCTGCACGCAACCGTCGCCGACGGAATCCATCGGCACGACGACGGCGTCGGCGCCGGTGCGGTCGAGCGTTTCCACCAGGCGCCGAATGAACCCCTGCGGGTACACGGCGTGGGCATCGCAGCGCACGAGCACGTCCGCGTCGCGGCCGTATGTGGCTGCTGCAAGGTTCACTGCGGCACTCTGCAAACGCTTCGGATTGCGCAGGAACTGCACGCCGTCATGACGAGCGACGCGGTCCGGCGTGCCGTCCGTACTGCCGCCGTCGGCCACGACGAACGTGGTGCGCACGCCAGCGGGCAGGTCCTGTTGCAAGGCCTCGAGGACGCCGTCGATCGTGCGCGCTTCGTTGAGGGTCGGGATGACGACCAGGATGGATCGGGTCATGCGCAGCGGTCAGTACTCGTTGAACATCACGCCGGCGAGCTTGGTCGGCGTCTTGTTGATGGCACTGATGAGCTTCTGCGTGGGCTTGACACGCGTCTTCCCCGGGCGGGTGAGCACGATGGCTGCACCGCACTTGGCCGCCACCACGCGTGCGTCCGCACCGTGCGTGTCGGCTGGCGTGTCGACCACCACGTGGTCGAACTTGCTCAGCAGCTCCTGCATGAGCAGGCCGAAGCCGGCCCGCTGCACGAGTTCGAGCGGGTTGGGCGGGGTCGTGCCCACCGGCAGGACGTGCAGCGAAGGCAGGTCTCGCACCTGGTGGATGACGTTGGCTTCCGCGCGCCCTGCAAGGATGCCGCTCAATCCGGACTGGTTCGGCACGCCGAACAGCTGGTGCTGGCGCGGGGTGCGCATGTCGGCGTCGACCAGCAGCGTGCGTCCGCCGAGCTGGCTGAAGGTGATGGCCATGTTGCTGGCGAAGAAACTCTTGCCATCGCCACTGTCGGGGCTCATCACCGCGAGCGCGCGGCGCGGCTTGTCGCTGGACATCACGCCCATCATCAACTGGCTGCGGACCTCCCGGAAGGCTTCGGCCTGATCGCAGAACGGGTCGATGGCAGTGACGAGTTCCTCGTGGAACTGGGCGTCCTCGCTTGCTGCGTAGGGATAGTGGAACTGCTGGGACAGCGCCCACAGCACGTCCTCACGAGAGGCCAGCTTCAGCGCAATGGCCGCCTCGCCGAAGCGGAGGTCGTGGTTGCGCTGGTGGTTGAGGATCTCTTCGATCTGGCGGTCGGACAGGTCACGGGCCTCACGGATGTACTCACCGATGTAGCGGTCGAGCACCTGAGGCGCGACGTCGCGGCCATCCGGCCGTGCATCGCGGGGCGAGAAGGAAGACGTCGCGAACGGGGGGGTGGGTATGCGGCGGTTCATGGGGTCCGATCGATTTCGATGGGCTTATTTGGCCAGGCGCGGCACGCCGCCGCCGAACAGACCGGTCTTCGACAAGCCAAGGCGGAGCCGACCGTTGGGTCGGGCTCGATTGTGAACCGGCAGGGCGCCAAGGAGCGGCTGCTTGAGATAGGCAATGACGTCGTCTTCGGTGCGCAGGCGCTGGTCGAGCGTTTCACGCACGATGACCGTGCCGACCGCCAGCAGCACGCCGACCACCAGCGCGATGGCCAGGTTCAGGTTCGTGCGGGGCGAGGACGGCGTAAGCGGCATGGAGGCGTTCTTCAGCACCGACACGTTGGTCTGCGTCGTCTGGCTCTCCATCGCGGTCTGGCTCATGCGGGTGGCGACCGCGTCATAGACGCGCTGGGCATTCTCGACATCACGCATCAGGACGGCGGCCTCGTCACGCAACCCCTTGAGCGTCATCATCTTGGAGCGCTGTTCTTCGATGGACTGGCGCAGGCTCGCCAGACGCTGTTGGTTGATGTTGTTGTTGGCCGTGACGGAGCCGCTCACGCGGCGCGTCTCTGCATCGATCTTCTGGCGCAGCTGCGAGATGCTCGCCCGCGCTTCCAGGACCTGGGGATGCTGGTCGCCGTACTTCGAGCTCATCTCATCGAGGCGCGCCTCCTGGCGCGCAAGGTCTCCCTTGAGGGAAGCGATCAGCCCGTTGTTCAGCACCTCGCTCATCTGGTTGGCATTGCCACCCATCTGGCCCTGGCGGCTGGACGATTCGTTGGCGATGGCCTGCAAGGCAACCATCTGGGTGGTCAGCTCCTGGAGACGCGAGTTCTCGACGTCGAGGCGTTCGTCGGTGGCCATCAGCCCCTTCTGCTGCTGGTAGGCCGACAACTTGGCCTGCGCCGCTTCGAGATCGTCGCGCGCCTGCTTGGCGCGATCGTCGAAGAAGTTGCTGTACTGCTTGGCGGGCTCGACCCGGAGGTCGAGTGTGGTGCCCACGTAGGCGGCAACGAAGGCGTTGGCCACGACAGCCGCCTGCCGCGGGTCCGCCGCGGTGTACGAGACTGCCAGCACATTCGACTCACGACCGGGCCGGACGTCCAGACCGATGAGCAGGCGTTCGGCGAGCCACGACTTGAAGTCGCCGAGGCCTTCGGTCTGCTCACGCCAACGCGCCTGCAGTTCGGGATCCTGGTCGAGGCGCATCTCCCGGATGGCGCGCAAGGCTACGCGTTCGCTCCGGAAGACGTCGGCCTGGGTGGCCATATAGCCCGACGCGTTCGCGCCAGGGAGCACCACACCGGCGATGGGATCCGGCGACTTCACGTCGAGCACCACCATGGCAGTCGCGGTGTACCGTTTTGGAAGCACTGCATTGGCAACGAGCGCCAATGCACCAGCACAGGCCAGCACGATGACGAAGGAAATCCAACGGGCCCGCAGGACGATTAGTAATTGCGTCAGAGACATGTAATTCCTACCTCTTTAATCGGCACATTCTTCCAAACATATTCGGCGAATAAATACATGGGCGGAAACCCTGAGATTCTTCGCAGCTTTTCACGAGTTTCCAAGAAGCGGACGCCCGGCACACCCCCCTGAACGAATGTTGCGGTGCCGCATTGGCACAGGAGTTGCACCCGACGCCGCCATCGAACGTGAAGGAGTCACTGATGGTCCCGTCCGCAGCACACGAGGTTCTACTAGCAATGCGCAGGCCAAAGTCCGGCCTCGCCGCCCTGGTCGCGGAGCAGGTTCACCTGCGCCTGAACCAGCTCGCCGCGGCATTGCTGCTGCTCTTGCTCGGCCCGCTGATGCTTGTCATCGCAGCCATGATCGCGCGCAAGGATGGCGCCCCGGTGCTCTTCGGACACTACCGCGTGGGACACCAGGGCCGGCTGTTCCGCTGCCTCAAGTTCCGCAGCATGTATCGCAACTCGGAGCAGATGCTCGCCGAGATCCTGGCCACCGACGCTGAAGCCCGGGCCGAATGGGAACGGGACCAGAAACTCACCAACGATCCGCGCGTGACGCCGATCGGCGATTTCCTGCGCCGCACGAGCCTCGACGAGCTGCCGCAGCTCATCAACGTGCTCAAGGGCGAGATGAGCCTCGTCGGCCCGCGCCCCATCACCGTTGGCGAACTCACCCGCTACGGCCGCGTGCGCTGGCACTATCTGAGCGTGCGTCCTGGCATGACCGGCCTCTGGCAGGTGAGCGGACGCAACAACACCAGCTACGCCGAGCGCGTGGCGCTGGACGAGTCCTACATCGACAACCGCTCGATGCTGGGCGACCTGACGATTCTGCTGAAGACCGTCAAGGTGGTGCTCGTGCGCGACGGCGCCCGCTGACACGCCGTCCTTCCCGTTTCGATCACGCCACGCTTTCCGGGTCGGCGCGTCGCGCCACCCGTTTCCAAATTCTTCTCACCGCGTTTCCCCCAAGGAGTCATGGATGGACAGGGCCCATGCTGCCATTGTGCAAACCGATGAAATCGTCGTGCACGTGGTCGGCAAATTGACCGAGTCGGCATTCGCGTTCGTGGGCAGCGCGAGCCAGGCGCTGGGAGACAACGGCATTCCGCAGACCGTGATCCTCGCCAACGACGCACCGCACCCCGCACTGCTGGCGAAGTTCCACCCTTCGGTGCGGCTTGAACTCGCCCCTCCTTCGGCCGGCCCGATGAAGCAGTTCCGGCACGCCGTGAAGCTGTTGTGCCACGAGGCCAACACCCGATCCGTGGCGGCCATCCACCTGCATGGCCTGCTCGCGTCGCTGATCGCCATCTACGCCGTCTGGTTCTGCGGTCTTTCGCCTCGGCTGTTCCTGTTGCCGCACGGGTCACGTTGGCTGTGGCTGGTACGCGGCGCGAGTTCGCTGCTCATGCGCCTGCGCCACCCGTTCCGACGCGGCGACAGCGCTGATGGCGCCGTGGCCCACATGCCGACAGGCCGCCCCAAGGCATTGCCGCCGCCGGGCCAGCCCATTCGCCTCATCGAGCACCCGATCGCGGCCCACTTCTTTGCCTGGGACCGCCAGGAGTCCCGCCGCCCCTTGATCGTGGCTGGCACGTCCGCAGACGATCCCCTGGGAGCCGCGCAGTTCGCCCAGATGGCCGTGCTCCTCGGCGAGGAATCCATGGCCCTCAGCTTCAACTGGGTCGGACGGGTCGACGCCGAGTCGCGCGCCCGCCTGAAAGCCGCAAGCGTCGGCATCTTCGATGAAGAAGATGCCCATGGCCGCGCGGCCCGCCTCGCCGGCGCATGGATCTACGTCGCCTACGCCGGCGCCCCGGTGTTTCCGGTGCTGCTGGCCGAGGCCATGGCGCTCGGCATTCCTTGTGTCGCCTGGGACAGCCCGCAGAACCGCAACGTGCTGCGCCACGGCGAAACCGGCCTGCTTTGCAATTCGCAGAGCCAGCTCCTCGCCAGCATCGCCCAGTTGATCGACTCCCCGGAGCTTCGCCGCAACATGGGCCGCAACGCGCAGGAAGAGGCGACACGGCGCTTCCATCCCGCCAAGGTCAGGGACCTGCTCGACGCGGTGGCCTGACGCGAGTGTGCAGGCGCAGGAAGCTGTGTCCGGGCACGCGCCCGACCGCATAATCCGAGCATGAACCGCCTGCACTCCATTCCCGGCCGCACGAAGAAGCTCCCTCCCCTGCGTGTCGGTGTCGGCGGCCCGGTCGGCTCCGGCAAGACCACCCTGGTCGAGATGCTCTGCAAGCAGATGCGTGACCAGTACGACCTGGTCGTCGTCACCAATGACATCTACACGAAGGAAGACCAGCGCCTGCTGACGGTCAGCGGCGCGCTGGAGGCCGAGCGCATCGTGGGGGTGGAAACCGGGGGATGCCCGCACACCGCCATCCGCGAGGACGCCTCGATCAACCTTGAGGCGGTGGACCGCATGTTGGAGAAGTTTCCCGACGCCGACATCGTGTTCATCGAATCGGGCGGTGACAACCTGGCGGCCACCTTCAGTCCGGAGCTGAGCGACCTGACCATCTATGTCATCGACGTGGCAGCCGGCGAGAAGATTCCCCGCAAGGGCGGGCCGGGCATCACCAAGAGCGATCTCTTCGTGATCAACAAGACCGACCTGGCCCCGTACGTCGGGGCGGACCTCGGCGTGATGGCGGCCGACACCACCCGCATGCGCACCACCTCGGCAGCAGGTCTGCGTCCCTTCGTGATGACCAACCTCAAGACCCGGGACGGTCTCGCGGATGTCATCGCCTTCATCGAAACCCGCGGCCTGCTCAAACAGGCCGCCTGACAGGCGTTGCGGGCGCCTTCCCGGCCGCCCGCCTGGGCGTCTCAGCGCAGGTCGCCGACGCTGCGCAGTGCCTTGACGGCACCCGCCCCGATCGAAGCCCCGAAGCGCTTGGCAAGCCGCTCGGCAACGTTCTCCTTGGGGGTGTAGTCGATGATTTCGGCAGCCTGCACCACCTCTCGCGCGACGAAATCAAGGCTGCCAAGGTGGTCCGCCAGGCCCATCTCGACCGCCTGCTCGCCATTCCAGTAGAGGCCCGAGAACACGTCCGGACCGGGCTTCAGGCGCTTGCCGCGCCCTTGCTTGACCACTTCGATGAACTGTTGGTGGATCTGGTCGAGCATCACCTGCGTGTAGGCGCGCTGCTGCTCGGTGAGCGGAGAGAACGGATCGCCGATGCCCTTGTTTTCGCCCGCGGTCAGCAGGCGGCGTTCGATGCCCAGCTTTTCCATTGTCCCGGTGAACCCGAAGCCGTCCATCAGCACGCCGATGGAGCCCACGATGCTGGCCTTGTCGGTGTAGATCTCATCGGCCGCCACGGCAATGTAGTACGCCCCCGAGGCGCACGCTTCCTCGATGACGGCATAGACCTTCTTGCGGTGCAGCGCCTTGAGGCGATGGATCTCGTCATTGATGAGGCCGGCCTGCACCGGGCTGCCGCCCGGCGAATTGAAGCGCAGCACCACCGCCTGCGCACCTTCGTCCTCGAAAGCGGCGCGCAGGGCCGCCACGACGTTCTCGGCACTGGCCTCGGCGTCCGGCGCGATCTCACCCCGCACCTCGACCAGGGCGGTATGCGGGCCGGTCGGAGCCGCGGACTGACTCCGCGCGGCGAACGTTGCCCAGACCGCCAGGGCAAAGAGGGTGAACCACATCAGACGGAAGAAAACGCGCCAACGACGCTCGCTGCGCCGATCCTTCAGATAGTCACGTGCGAACTGCTCGAGCGGAACGCTCCAGGCAGGCACGGGTGCCGCCGGAGGTGCGGGCTTCGGGGTGTCCGGGATCAGGCTCTCGTCTTGCGAATTCATTCAGGTCTTTCAGGGGCTCGGCGGAGGGGACAAGTTGCCGGGCGCGTCAGTGAATGCCGGTAGCGTGTCCCGGCTAGGATACCAATACACCCGGCCTTCGCATTCACGGGTAGCGACACGGGTGAGGCTGCCTCGGCCGCAAGGCCCCCCCGCGCACCGCCCGCTGCGGGGCTCGTAGGTTGCACCGTGGATCGAACAGATGATGAATTCCCGCTCGCTGTCGAGGAACTCGCCGTCCTGCCAGTCCATTTCCGTGGGCACGTGAACGCACCGGTTGAGGTAGGCGACCACCGCGCCATCGAACCGCAGTGCAAAGGCCCGGGCTGGCTGGCGGAAATGGACGACATGGAATCCCACGGCCCGCCCGCGCTCGATCAGGTCCGCGGACTCGCACAGGTAGAGCCCGGTCGCTTCCGCGGCACCGGATTCAGCCATGCTCGGCCAGCCATGCGTGCAGATCCACCACGGAATGGGCGACGTGCAAGGTCGGGTAGGCGTCGAAGGACGCCGGCTCGTGGGCACCGTAGCTGACGCCGATGCACGAGGTTCCGGCGTTGACCGCCATCTGCAGGTCGTGGGTGGTGTCGCCGATCATCAATGTGCGCTCCGGCTCGACGCCGAACTCGCTCATCAGTTCCTTCAGCATCTGCGGGTGGGGCTTGGATGCGGTCTCGTCGGCGGTGCGGCTGCCATTGAAGACGCCGCGCAGTTCCACCGTGTCCAGCGCCTCGTCCAGCCCGCGCCGCGACTTGCCGGTGGCAACCGCCAGCCAGTGATTCCGGTCCTTCAGTGCCTGCAGCATGGCAACCGTTCCCGGAAAGAGGACGATCTCGTGCTGCCGGGCGAAGTAGTGCTTGCGATAGCGCTCGCCCAGCTCGGGGTAGCGCTCACGCGGCAGCCCCGGAGCGGCGTGCTGGAGCGCCTCGACCAATCCCATGCCAATGACATAGCTGGCATCCCGGTCGCTCGGAACGGGCAGTCCCATGTCGGCGCAGGCCGATTGGATGCAGCGGGCAATCAACGCCGTGGAATCGAACAAGGTGCCGTCCCAGTCGAAGGCGATGAGGTCGAAGCGGCGGGTGCGGGTCATGTGGGCAAGGCTTCCAGCAATTTCTGGCATTCGGGCGGCAATGGTGCCGCGAGCTCGATCGTCTCGCCGGTGGCGGGGTGTTCGAAGCGGAGGCGTCGTGCATGAAGGAACATGCGGTCGAATCGATGACCCGGCAAGGCCTCGCCTCGTGCCAGCGCCTTGTTGACCGCGAAGTCGCCATACTTCTCGTCGCCGGCGATCGGGTGCCCCTCATGCGCCAGGTGCACGCGGATCTGATGGGTTCGCCCCGTCTTGATGGTGACATCGAGAAGCGAGAACTCACGGAAGCGGGTCATCACCTTCACCAGCGTGATGGATCGGCGGCCCTCGTCATGGTCGGCGTCGACGGTACGCACGCGGCGCTCGCCTTCGGCGGTCAGGAACTTGCGCAGCGGCACGTCGATCACCTTCTTGCTCACCGGCCAGCCCCCGTTCACCAAAGCCGCATACGTCTTGCCGGTCTCCCGACTGCGGAATTGCTCCTGGAGGGCCACGAGCGCCGAGCGCCGCTTGGCGATCAGCAGCAGGCCGGATGTCTCCTTGTCGAGGCGGTGCACCAGTTCAAGGAACTTCGCCTGCGGACGTGCTCGGCGCAGTTGCTCGATGACGCCGGAGCTGACGCCGCTGCCGCCGTGAACCGCCACGCCCGCCGGCTTGTTCACGGCCATGAGGTGGTCGTCTTCGAAGACGACAGGAAACTCGCGGGCCGGCGCCGCCGGAACGTCGTCGCGATCGGCCACGCGCACCGGCGGCACGCGCACCTGGTCGCCGAGTGCCAGCCGGGTATCGGCGGCGGCACGCCCCTTGTTCACCCGCACCTCGCCCGACCGGATGACCCGGTAGACGTGGGTTTTCGGCACGCCTTTCAGGAGTTTCACCAGGAAATTGTCGAGGCGCTGCCCCTCGGAACCCTCGTCCACCACGACGTTGAGCACCGCGGGTTTGGCGCTTGCGGGGCCAAGCGGTTTGGCCTCTATAATGCGATGCACCACGTTATTGTCGTAAGTGTTTGATTTTTCAGAGTTTAACGTCGCATGAGCGACTTGACGCGGCGGCCGGGATTGAAACCCGGCCACAAGGTGATGCAACGCACCCGGCATGCGACAGGCCCCGTCCCCACGTGACGAGGCGGCGCGAGGCCCGGCGCGGCAGAGAAACAAGAACGAACCCCTGCAAAAAGGTTTTCAGGCGGGAGACATCGGCCCTTTCGAAACGGCACCGCGATCCGGCACCGTATCGGCACAGAGCCAGGTCTTCGGCCCGCGTCCAGTGAATGAAGCGGATGAAGTTCCCGGCCCCCACCCCACCCTGCTCCTCGCGCATTCGGCGTGCGGGCAGCGCCGTGGACGGCCCCGGAGCCGCAGGCTTGCGGCCCGCTTTGCCTTCCACCACGCATGCGCCAACGCTGTCCGAGCGGCCGATCCCCTGATCGGCACCACGTTCAGACAGTCCAGGGCGATTCCTTCCGGTTCAGCAACGTTTCTCGTGCATCGATCCGTCGCCCCTGACTGACGTCGGAGGCGGCATGTTTGATGGACGCCGAGTCCCGCATAGCGGGCCCGGCCAAGGAGAGCACATGAAACGCATGCTGATCAACGCGACGCAGGCAGAAGAACGCCGCCTGGCGATCGTCGACGGCCAGAAGCTGCTGGACTTCGAAACAGAGATCGAAGGCCGCGAGCAACGCAAGGGCAACATCTACAAGGCCGTCGTCACCCGTGTCGAGCCCTCGCTCGAGGCCTGCTTCGTCGACTACGGCGAAGACCGCCACGGCTTCCTGCCGTTCAAGGAAATCTCCCGCAACTACTTCCGCGAAGGCGCGGACGTGCGCAACGCGCGCATCCAGGACGTCATCAAGGAAGGCGACCAGCTGCTCGTGCAGGTCGAGAAGGAAGAGCGCGGCAACAAGGGTGCCGCCCTCACCACCTTCATCTCGCTGGCCGGCCGCTACCTGGTGCTGATGCCGAACAACCCGCGGGGCGGTGGCGTGTCGCGCCGCATCGAGGGGGAGGACCGCGAGGAGCTCAAGGAAAACCTCGACCAGCTCGAGTACCCGAAGGGCATGAGCCTGATTGCCCGCACCGCCGGCATCGGACGCACGGCGAACGAGCTGCAGTGGGACCTGAACTACATGCTCACCCTGTGGAAGGCCATCGACGGCGCTGCACAGGCTGGCAAGGGCGCCTTCCTGATCTACCAGGAATCGTCGCTCGTGATCCGAGCGATCCGCGACTACTTCACCGCCGACGTCGGCGAGATCCTGATCGACACCGACGACATCTACGACCAGGCCCAGCAGTTCATGAGCCACGTGATGCCCGAGTCGGCATCCAAGGTCAAACGCTACCGTGACGACGCGCCGCTCTTCAGCCGCTTCCAGATCGAGCACCAGATCGAGACGGCGTTCTCCCGCACGGTGAACCTGCCCTCGGGCGGCGCGATCGTGATCGACCACACCGAGGCGCTGGTCTCGGTCGACGTCAACTCG
This sequence comes from Rhizobacter sp. LjRoot28, assembly GCF_964253025.1. Taxonomy (NCBI): domain Bacteria; kingdom Pseudomonadati; phylum Pseudomonadota; class Betaproteobacteria; order Burkholderiales; family Sphaerotilaceae; genus Rhizobacter; species Rhizobacter sp. LjRoot28. The sequence continues at coordinate 435,232 of NZ_CAXUQC020000001.1, read as the reverse complement.
GCGCGCTCCACCCGCGGCAGCGACATCGAGGAGACGGCCACCCGCACCAACCTCGAAGCCGCCGACGAGATCGCACGGCAGATGCGCCTGCGCGACCTGGGCGGCCTGATCGTCGTCGACTTCATCGACATGGAAGAGTCGAAGAACCGCCGCGACGTGGAAAACCGCCTGCGCGACGCCCTGCGCCAGGACCGCGCCCGCGTGCAGTTCAGCTCGATCAGCAAGTTCGGCCTGCTCGAACTCAGCCGCCAGCGCCTGCGCCCGGCCCTGTCGGAAGGCAGCCACATCACCTGCCCGCGCTGCAACGGCACCGGCCACATCCGCGATACCGAATCCAGCGCGCTGCAGATCCTGCGCATGGTGCAGGAAGAATCGATGAAGGAGAACACCGCCGCCGTGCACGTGCAGGTCCCGGTGGAAGTTACCTCCTTCCTGCTCAACGAGAAGCGCACCGAGATCGCCAAGATCGAACTCAAGCAGCGCATCACCGTGCTGCTCGTGCCCAACAAGCACCTCGACACGCCGAACTACCGGCTCGAGCGCCTGCGCCACGATGATCCGCGCCTGGAGAACCTCCAGGTCAGCTACTCGATGATCGAGGAGCCGGACGACGAAGTCGGCATCACCCGGCGCGAGAAGTTCAAGGCCAAGCAGGAACCGGTCATCAAGGGCATCCTGCCTGACACCCCGGCGCCCATCGCCGAACCCAAGCCCGAACCGGCTCCTGTGGCGGCCCCGGTCGCCGCAGCACCGGTCGCGGCACCGGCCCCTGCTCCGGCGTCCGGCGGTTTCTTCGGTTGGCTCAAGAACCTGTTCGGCGGTGGCGCGGAACCCGTGGCGGCACCCGCACCAGCAGCCGCTCCGGCGGCACCCGCTGAAACCCGTGAAGGTCGCGAGGGCCGAGGCGACCGCAACGCCCGCGGCAACCGCAACGGCGGGCGCGGTGGACGCGACGGCAAGCGCGATGGTGACCGAGCCGGCCGTGGTGAACGCGGCGAGCGCGCGGACCGCGGCGAAGGCCGCGCAGAAGGCCGGGCCGAGGGCCGAGGCGAGGGCCGCCCGGAAGGTCGGACCGAAGGTCGCAACGAAGGTCGCAACGAAAGTCGAGGCGGTCGCCGCGGTGAGCGCAGCGAGACGCAGGCACTCGAGGCCGGCACCGAGAATGCGCGGCCGCCGCGTGGTGAACGTGCTGAACGTGGCGAGCGAGGCGAGCGGCCTGAACGTGGCGAACGCGGCGACCGCGCTCGCACGCAGGACGTGCGCGTCGACGCCGTGTCGACGGGTTCGGATGAAGTCCGCGCCGAGGGCCGTGCCGAGCGCGCGGAGCGGCCGGAGCGTGGCGAACGTGCAGAGCGCGGCGAACGCGGTGAAGGCCGTCGCGGTCAGCGCAGCGAGCGCGAGCCGCGCGTGGCACCCATGGTTGATGCACCCGCCGACGACGCAGCGGAGGTCCGTGCCTTCGTGGACACCATCCCGGGAGGCGAAACGCCGGAGGTCGCTGCCGAGAACGGTGAGCGCACCGGTCGCCGCCGCAATCGCCGTGGCGGTCGTGGACGCGACCGGGATGAGACGCGCAGCGCTGAAGTGACCGAAGGCGCGGAAGGCGGCGAGCTGGCCGAAGGCGCCGAAGCGCTGTTGCCGGTGGCGGCAGGCACCGATGCCGAACTTGCCCCGGCCTCTCCGGCGGACGCACCGAGCTCAGAGGATGGCAGCACGGAACCCGCCGAACGCGAGGGTCGCCGCCGCAACCGCGGCCGTGGTCGCCAGCGCCGCAACGAAGAGAACGGGTCGGACGTGCTTGCAACGCTGGAATCCACCGGCGACGTGGCCTCCGAGCTGACGCGCCCGGTCGTGGCCGACACGCTGGCCGAAGCCGAGCTGCCTTTGCAGGCCCGTTCGGATGACGCGATCGCCCCGTCCTTCGAGGCACCGTCCGCGCCCACCTCCGTGGTGGCACCGACGTTCGCGCCGGTCGCCGAAGTGGCCCCGCGGATGGAGGCTGCCGAGGCAGCCCCTGCACCGCGAGCAGTGCCGACCGCAGCAACCTTGCCGGTCGCGGCGCCGTCACCCGCCATGGCCCAGGCTCCTGCAGCGGCGAGCTACGTCTTGCCGATTGCCGAGCTGGAAGCCGTGACGCGCGACCTCGGCCTGCAGTGGGTCAACTCCGACGAAGCGAAGATCCGCGCCGCACAGGAAGCAATGGCGAGCGAGCCGAAGCCGGTTCATGTGCCGCGCGAGATCAAGCCCCCGGTCGTGGTGGACGAAGGCCCGCTGGTGCTGGTCGAGACCCGCAAGGACCTGGCGCAGGTCAAGCTGCCGTTCGACACGCCCTGAGGGCTCCTCGGCGGGAAGGCCTGAGAGGGCCTTCCTCCATGAAAAACGGCGCACCTCGGTGCGCCGTTTTTCATGGGGCCGGTGACCGCCAGGCCTGGCGCCGTTCAGCGCCCCATGGCCCGCTTCAGAAACTTGAGCAGGATGGGCGGGGCCACGTTGCGAACCGCCTCGCGCAGCATCTCCTGCCGTTCAATCAACAGGAATACCGTCGATTGCGGTGGCTCGACCGTGGCGACGGCCTCCTCCGGGTTGCTGAAGTAATAGCTCGACAGCGACCGGCGGGTGACACCCTCGGGCATCCGGAGCGGGTGAGGATGACCGTGGAAGCTGGTCGGACCGTGACAGAGCACGACGGTTCGGTTGAAGTCGGGTTCAATGGACAGCACGCATGCCTTCTGATGCTCGTCCCACAGCTCCAGGGCGCCGCCCCAGGCCGGATTCCAGTCCTTGTTCAGGTACGTCATCATGGACAGCTCATTGTTGAGCCGCGTGCGGGGATGGCGATCGAAGTCGCGGTGGATGCCGAAGCGTCCGCCGTTGCGCGACTCGTGCAGACCGCCGCCGTACAACTGGGCGTCCGTGATGAGGTCGGGCACACCCATCACCGTGGACAGGATGTCCGTGAACCAGCCGGAATTCACCAGGCTGAAATAGAGGAAGGTTGCCGGACCGAAGGGCATCTTCTGTGGCGAACGGAAGGTGTGCTGATGCCGTCCCGCCCATTCGGTCCACCCAGCCGTACCGGCATCGGTAAATTCTTCTCTCGCAAGTTCCAAGAGTACCGGGTTGAACCAGCCTTCCTCATTCAGGTATCGGAACGGACGAGCATCAGCGACACGCTGCGTGAGCGCGGCGATGTACCCGGCGTCGAAGAGTTGGGGCGAGACCAGGTCGGCCAGCACGAGGCGGCGCCCCCGAATGGTGACGGCATCGTCCTCCGTGTAATGACGGAAGGGGTTGATGATGGAGGCCGAGCTTGCGGGGATCACGGTGGACATCATCCGGGAAGAGTTCGAAATGGCCCCGGCACCAAGTCCGGGCAGGCGCGCTCTGGCGTGCAAGGATCGAACCATCCGGTCCCACTCACTCCGGGGGGGCTGGCTCAGGGAAGTCGTTCGAGGGCGCGCTGGTACACGCCATGGTGCATCAATTCGTCCCAGGTGAGCGGTGCGGCTTGGGGAAGGAGCGCTTGGCGCCGCACTTCGCTGTCCGGGTCGGTCTGCCAGGCGCCTTCCCGCAACGCCAGATCGAGCCCGTCCAGCAGCTCATCGACCGCACGGCCATCGCCGGTCGACTGGTTGCACAGCAGGACCAAGTCGCAACCTGCGTTCAAGGCCACCGTGGCCGCATCGGTGTACGACACCAGGCTGCCGTCGATGACCCGGGCGCCCTCCATGCTGAGGTCGTCGCTGAAGATCGCCCCGGTAAAGCCGAGTTGCTGGCGCAGGATCTCCTTCAGCCAGCGCGCCGAAAAACCGGCGGGCCGGGCATCGACCTTCGGGTAGATGACGTGGGCCGGCATCACGCTCGTAAGGCTGGTGCTGAGCCATTCGTAGGGCCGGGCGTCGTCGTTCAGGATCGCCCTCAGCGAGCGCCGATCGACGGGCACTTCCGTGTGGCTGTCGGCCTTCACGAACCCGTGCCCGGGGAAATGCTTGCCGCAGTTGGCCATGCCCGCGAGCAGCAGGCCGTGCATCAGGCTCTTGGCCAGCAGGGTCGCCACCCGCGGATCGCGATGGAATGCGCGATCGCCGATGACGCCTGACTCGCCGTGGTCCAGGTCCAGCACCGGCGTGAAGCTGAAGTCGACGCCGCAGGCGCGCAACTCGGCGCCCAGCACGTAGCCCGCCGCCGTGGCGGCATCGGTGGCGTTCATGGCGCCACAGCCCGCGCCGCCGGTACCGTCCTGATGCCAGAGCTCGCCCAGCGCGCGCATCGGCGGGAGGTGGGTGAAGCCATCGGTGCGAAAGCGCTGCACCCGGCCCCCTTCGTGGTCGACGCAGATCAGCACATCAGGCCGCACCGTCTTGATCTCGCTCGTGAGCTCCACGAGCTGGCGACGGTCACTCCAGTTGCGTGCGAAGAGGATGAGGCCGCCGGTGAGCGGATGGGCAAGGCGGCGGCGGTCGTCCGCACTCAGCGTGGTACCGGCGATGTCGAGGACGACGGGGGCATGAGGCGTCATGGTGCGGCTTCGGGGGGAAGAGGTTGGGTTTCGACGACGACGAAGCTGGCGGCATGGTCCGCCTCGTCGGTCACGGTGACGTGGGCCACAAGCCCACGGGCCGAGAACCAGCGCGCCAGCTCGCCATGCAGGCGGATCTCCGGCTTGCCACTCGGCAGGTTGAGGATCTCGCAGGCGCGCCAGGTCATCGGCATGTGCATGCCGAGCCCGATCGCCTTGGAGAACGCTTCCTTCGCGGAAAAGCGGGTGGCCAGGTAGCTGATGCCGCGCGATTCGACACGCGTGCGTCGCGCACGGAACACCTGGATCTCGCTCGGGCCCAGCACCTTCTCGGCGAAGCGGTCGCCCTTGCGGGCCAGCGTCGCGGTGATGCGCCGGATGTCGCAGAGGTCGGTGCCGATGCCGTAGATCACCGGCTGCCCTCGCGCACGCACTGCAGGTACTGCCGAACGGTTTCCGGCAAACCCAGTTCAAGGGCGTCGCCGACCAGCGCATGGCCGATCGACACCTCCTGGACACCCGGCACGGCGCGCAGGAAGTCCGCGAGGTTGTCGCGGTTGAGATCGTGGCCGGCATTCACGCCGAGCCCTTCGCGCAGCGCAGCCTGTGCCGTGGCCGCAAATGCGGGCAGCACCTCGGTGGCCCGCCCATCGGCATGGGCGCGCGCAAAGGTCTCGGTGTACAGCTCCACCCGATCAGCACCGAGGGCACGCACCGCCGCCATCGCCTCGGGCAGCGGGTCCATGAACAGGCTGACTCTCACACCGAGCGCCTTCACCTCCGCCACCAGGGGCGCGAGCCGCTCTGCATCGTCGGGAAAGCGCCAACCGTGATCCGAAGTCGACTGGTCGACGCTGTCAGGCACGAAGGTGCACTGATGCAGCGGAAGACCGCGGGCGATCACCTGCCGGGCCAGGTCGACCAGGTTGTGAAACGGATTGCCCTCGATGTTGAACTCGGCCGCGGGCCATTGCTTCAGCAGCTCGGCCAGTTCGAACACGTCGTGCGGCCGGATGTGGCGTTCGTCGGGACGGGGGTGCACCGTGATGCCGTCGGCGCCCGCCTCCAATGCGAGCGTGGCCGCACGGGTCACGCTCGGGATGCCGAGCGTGCGAGTGTTGCGCAGCAGCGCGACCTTGTTCAGGTTCACGGACAAGGCCGTCGTGGCCTGCCGGGGGTCGGAAGCGCTGGACATCAAGGGGTTCATGGCAGGACTTCAGCCGAGGGATTGCACACCGATCATCACCTGGCGCGTGCGAAGCACGTGCGTGCCCAGATGATAGTGAAGCAGCGCCCGCACCTGTGCACGCAGGGGCGGAAGAATTCGCTGACAGGCCTGCTGCAAGGCCGGAACACTGCCGTGCACCAGCGCCGCCTGCAGGCCGATGAGTGCCTGGCCGCTGAGCGCGGCTTCAAGCCCGCGGGCCTCGGCCAGCCCCGCTTCGGGCAGCAGCGCATAGCTGCCGCTCAGCGAGACCGGCTCCTGCGTGGACGTCACCACGGTGAGGTCCGGCAGCACGCCCAGCCGTTGCAGCAGGGTCAGCTCGAATGCCCTGAGGGCCGACTGCGATACGGCCTCGTCAGCGTCGGCCAAGGCCGGAAGCGTCGCGCCATAGGCGTCGAAGAGATCGGGATGAGGATCCTGGCGCGCCAGCAGCTTCATCAGCAGCTCGTTCAGGTAGAAGCCGCTGAAGAGTGCCGAACCGGTCAGCATGGAGGGGCCCCCGGCCCATTCCGCCGTACGCAGCACCCGGACCTCGCCACCGCCTTCCACCCCCGGACCGTCATCGCCCTTGGGCGGCTTGCCGAGCGTGGCCTGGAGGCGCTGGAAGGGAAGCAGCACCGGGCGCAGCTGGGAGTACGGCCGTTTTGCTCCCTTTGCCACCACGGGGAGGCGTCCGAGTTCGCGGGTGAAGAGGTCGAGCACCAGGCTGGATTCGCTCCAGTCGTAGCGGTGCAGCACGAAGGCCGTGAGGATGGAAGGTGCACGCGTGCTGCGTGCGGTGCGAACGCCGCTCACGCCGGGGCGATGCCTACTCGTAGCCGTAGCTGCGCAGGTGCTCTTCGTTGTCGGCCCAGCCCGAGCGCACCTTGACCCAGAGCTCGAGGAACACCTTGCAGTCCATCAGGCGCTCGAGCTCCTGGCGGGTCTCGGAGCCGATGCGCTTCAGGCGCTCGCCATCATTGCCGATGACCATGCCCTTGTGCGCATCGCGTTCCACCACGATGGTCGCCGCGATGCGGCGCAGGTTGCCCTCTTCCTCGAACTTGTCGATGACGACAGTGGAGGTGTAGGGCAGTTCATCCCCCGTCAACCGGAAGAGCTTCTCGCGGATCAGTTCGCTGGCCAGGAACCGGTCGGTGCGGTCGGTCAGGGCGTCACCTTCGTAGAACCACGGCTGCTGCGGGAGGTAGGGCTTGATGATGCCCAGCAGGCGCTCCACGTCGGCCGGCTTCTTTGCCGACAGTGGCACGAACTCGGCAAAGGCGTGCCGGTCCTGCATGCCCTTCAGCCAGGGCACGAGGTCGGCCCGGCGGTGAACGGTGTCGAGTTTGTTGGCAATCAGCATGACCGGCCGGTCCTTGGGCATGAGCGCCAGGACCTTGGCATCGTCAAGGCCGAAGCGTCCGGCCTCGACCAGGAACAACACGACGTCGACGTCGTTCAGCACACCCTGCACCGTCCGGTTCAGGTTGCGGTTGAGCGGCGCGGTGTGACGTGTCTGGAAACCCGGTGTGTCGACGAAGACGAACTGGGTGTCGTCCACGGTGCGAATGCCGGTGATGCGGTGCCGCGTCGTTTGCGCCTTGCTGGAGGTGATGCTGACCTTTTGCCCGACGAGGGCGTTCAGCAACGTGGACTTGCCCACGTTGGGGCGGCCGACGATGGCCACCAGGCCGCAGCGCGTATCGCTGCCCTCCTCCGCACCGGCTTCGTCGGCGGCCTCCGGGTTGCCGAGGGTGGATTCCTCATCGTGCGCCTCGGCATTTTGCTCGGGCGCGTCGGGTTCTTGCGGATGGTTCATGCTCAGGAGCGCAGGGCGCTACCAGGTTTGTCGCTCGCCTTCAGTGCGCGCAACATGCGGTTGGCGGCTTCCTGTTCGGCAACGCGACGGGACCGGCCTTCGCCGGTTTCGGTGAGTCCCAGCGCCGGCACCGCGCATTCGACCTCGAAGGTCTGCGCGTGGGCCTGGCCACGCGTGCTCAGGATGCGGTAGCCCGGCACCGGAAGCCGGCGGGCCTGCAGCCACTCCTGCAGTTCCGTCTTGGCGTCCTTGGCCCAGCCATCGATGTCCGTCGTGGCGATGATCTCGCCGAACAACAGCTTGACCAAGCGTCGGGCGGCGTCGAAGCCGCCGTCAACGAAGGTGGCGCCGATGATGGCCTCCAGGGCGTCGGCCAGGATCGATGGCCGCTGGGCACCGCCCCCGCGGGCTTCGCCTTCACTCAGGCGCAGTACGTCCGGCAGGCCGATGGCCAGTGCCGCGCGATGAAGGCTGTCTTCGCGTACGAGGTGGGCCCGCACCCGCGTCAGGTCGCCTTCGTCCGAACCGCTGAAGCGCTCGTAGAGCAACGCGCTGATGGCCAGGCTGAGCACCGCGTCGCCGAGGAACTCCAGGCGCTCGTTGTGGTCGGCACCGAAGCTCCGGTGCGTGATGGCGCGGCCGAGCAGCTCCGGCTGGGCAAAGGCATGCCCAAGGCGTTGTTGAAGGGCGGTCAGGCGGTGGTCCACGGTGTCACGGATGAAGCGGAAAGCAACAGCTTACTTCGACTGGCCTTCGTACTTCAGCAAAAGGTAAACCGGGCCCATGAGCTCGATTTCCTTGTCGTAGGCGAAGGCAACGATCAGCTTGTCATTCTGCTTGGTGATTTCAAGGTCCTTGCCCGAAATCGAAGTGATCGAGTAGTCGATCTCCTTCTGCTTGTCGAAGGCTGCGCGAACTTCCGGCACGGTGGTTCCACCCGTGTCAGCCACCTTCTGCACGGTGCGCTTGATGGTGAGGAACTCGTTCACCGTCGGCAGCACCTTGAGCGCCACCAGCGTCACCATGCCGATGAGGATCGCCCAGAACATCAGGCCGAACAGGGTCACACCGCGTTGCCGGCGGGGCATACGGTACGGGACAGTCATGGTCTCGCGCTCCTTGGAGATGGGGCTGGTTTCAACGGAATGGGGCATGGGGAATCAATCGAACGAACCGAAGCGCCTGAAGTTGCTGAAGTTCATCCAGATGAAGAAGGCCCGGCCGACGATGTTCTCGTCAGGCACGAAACCCCAGAATCGGGAGTCTTCCGAATTGTCGCGGTTGTCGCCCATCATGAAGTAGTGACCGGCCGGCACCGTGCAGCGCACACCTTCGGCACTGTAGCGACACTGGTCCTTGTACGGGAAGCTCTCATGCGGCACGACGTAGCTCGGGCGCTTCACGTCGACCAGCACCCGATGCTCCTTGTCACCCAGCTTCTCCGAGAACTGCGGCAGGTAGCGCGCCTGTTCCTCGTCGTAGAACTCAGGCAGCGCCGTGGTCTCGACCGCCTTGCCGTTCAGGAAGAGCCGCTGGTTCAGGTAGGCCACCTCGTCTCCCGGCACCCCGACGACCCGCTTGATGTAGTCGATGCTCGGGTTGGACGGGTAGCGGAACACCATCACGTCGCCGCGCTTGGGGTCGTTCAGCGGGATGATCTTCTTGTTGATCACCGGCAGTCGAACGCCGTAGTGGTACTTGTTGACCAGGATGAGGTCGCCCACCAGCAAGGTGGGCACCATCGAGGCGGACGGGATCTTGAAGGGCTCGAACAGGAACGAGCGCAGCAGGAAGACGACCAGGATCACCGGGAACAGGCCGGCCGTCCAGTCGAGCCACCAGGGCTGGGCGAGCAGCGCTTCCCGCGCCTCCGAGACGTCGCCGTCGACCTTGTTGATGCCCTTGTTCGCCAGCTGCTGGCGGCGGGCCACGTCGGCTGCGTCGAGGCGACGGGCGGCCGCGGCACGCGCCGGCGCGAAGCGAAAGCGCTCGGCCAGCCAGTAGACCAGCGTGACCAGTGTCAGGACGAACAACAGGAAGGAAAAGTTGCCCGTCCACTTCCCAAGGTACCAGCCCCCGAGAAACACGACGAGGCAGCCGTAGAGCACACCAGTCAAAGCACCCATCAGTCGTCCACTTGCAGGATGGCCAGAAACGCTTCCTGCGGCACTTCGACGGAGCCGATCTGCTTCATGCGTTTCTTACCGGCCTTCTGTTTTTCGAGGAGCTTGCGCTTGCGGGAGACGTCACCCCCGTAGCACTTCGCAATCACGTTCTTTCGCAGGGCCTTGATTGTCTCACGCGCAATGATGTTGGCCCCGATGGCCGCCTGGATGGCGACGTCGAACTGCTGGCGCGAGATCAGTTCGCGCATCTTCGCCACGACCGCGCGTGCACGGAACTGGCTCTGGGTGCGGTGGACGATGATGGACAAGGCGTCGACCCGGTCGCCGTTCAGCAGGATGTCGACCTTGACGACGTCGGCCGCGCGGTACTCCTTGAACTCGTAGTCCATGGAGGCGTAGCCCCGGGACACGCTCTTGAGCTTGTCGAAGAAGTCGAGCACGATCTCGGCGAGCGGCATCTCGTAGGTCAGCATCACCTGCCGACCGTGGTACGCCATGTTCAGCTGCACCCCGCGCTTCAGGTTGGCGAGCGTCATGACCGGGCCGACGTAGTCTTGCGGCATGTACAGGTGGACCGTGACGATGGGCTCGCGGATCTCGCTGATGCGGCCGAGGTCCGGCATCTTCGAGGGGTTCTCGACCTGGATCACTTCCTTGCTGCCGAGCTCCACTTCGTACACCACCGACGGTGCAGTGGTGATGAGGTCCTGATCGAACTCGCGCTCCAGGCGCTCCTGCACGATCTCCATGTGCAGCAGCCCGAGGAATCCGCAGCGGAACCCGAAGCCCAGCGCCTGGGACACCTCCGGTTCGTAACGCAGCGACGAGTCGTTGAGCTTGAGCTTTTCCAGGGCGTCGCGCAGCTGGTCGTACTCGCTCGCCTCGGTCGGGTAGAGGCCGGCGAACACCTGGGGCTGGATTTCCTTGAAGCCGGGCAACGCCTCGGTCGCCGGGCCGAGGTTGTTGGGCAGCTTCTTCTCCAGCGTCAGGGTGTCGCCCACCTTGGCGGCCTGTAGCTCCTTGATGCCGGCGATGACGAAGCCCACCTCCCCCGCCCGCAACGCGTCGCGCGACACCGACTTGGGGGTGAACACGCCGAGTTGCTCGGCCGCATAGGCCGAACCGTTGGCCATCATCTTGAAGCGCTCGCCACGCTTGAGTTCGCCGTCGACCACGCGCACGAGCATCACCACGCCAACGTAGTTGTCGAACCACGAGTCGATGATCATGGCGCGCAGCGGCGCCTCCGGCCGGCCCTTGGGCGGCGGCATGCGGGCGATCACCGCCTCGAGGATGTCGTCGATGCCTTCGCCCGTCTTGGCGCTGCACGGAATCGCGTTCTCGGCATCGATGCCGATCACGTCTTCGATTTCTTCCTTGGCTCGGGCCGGATCGGCCTGCGGCAGGTCCATCTTGTTCAGCACCGGCACCACCTCGACGCCGAGGTCGAGTGCGGTATAGCAGTTGGCCACCGTCTGGGCCTCCACGCCCTGGCTCGCGTCCACGACCAGCAGCGCGCCTTCGCACGCGGACAGCGAACGGCTCACTTCATAGGAGAAGTCGACGTGTCCGGGCGTGTCGATGAGGTTGAGCTGGTAGGTCTTGCCATCGCGCGCCTTGTAGGTGAGCGCGGCGGTCTGGGCCTTGATGGTGATGCCGCGCTCCCGCTCGATGTCCATCGAGTCGAGCACTTGCGACTCCATCTCTCGGTCGCTGAGGCCACCGCAGCGGTGGATCAACCGGTCGGCCAGCGTCGACTTGCCGTGGTCGATGTGGGCAATGATGGAGAAATTTCGGATGTGATCCATGACAGCGGCGACCGAGGTTCGTGGCGGGGTTGTCGCGTCAGCAGGACGCTGCGCGAAGGCACTCGAGCTCGGTGCGAAGAGGGGGCGTGACGCCCGTGCGTTGAACAAAAAAAAGGCACGTCGAAACTTTGACGCGCCTTCCAACAAAACGTATGGCAACTGCTTGTTGGGGCTTCATTGTAGCCAAAAGGACCCCGCTGAAAACCGCGCCATTGCTGGATCGCGGGTCGTTGCAGGTGTCCAACAGCTAAATCCATCCACATCTTATCCACAATTGCTTGTGGGTAGCCTGGGGATAGGTGGCCGGGTCCAAAGTCCTTGCAGTCACCGGCAGTAAAAGGCCGGAAGAAGCTGCCCATTGTATCGGAGAGAGTCGTCAATAACGCCGCACGAGGCACCTGTGAGCAGTCGCCCACTCCCACCATGCGGAACGTATGGCCCGACCTGTGGACAGCTTTTTTTGTTCGGCGCATCTGGCGCCTGCTTCGGACAAAAGCCGGGTAATCCAGTCGGGTGCATGTCCCGCCGTGAGGCAAGGACATGCAAGGCAAGCTCATTTGCCAGGTGGCACCTGTACGAACTGGGCCCACTCACCCCGCAGGAAGGTCAGGGACAGGCGCTTGTTCTTGTCGAGCGGTGCAAGTGCATTTTCGAACTGCTTCAAGTCCGTCACATCGGTGCTGCCGACCGCGATGATGATGTCGCCCGGCCGCATGCCCACCGCCTCCGCGCCCGCGGTGACACCCGCAACCTTCACGCCGCCCGCGCCCCGCGTCGCCCGGCGCTCCGCATCGCTGAGCGGCTGCACGGTCAGTCCCCACGCCTTGCCGACCGAGGAGCCCTTGGGCTCGGCCGGCTCGGCACGCTCGGGTGTGGAGGCTGCCGGTGCCTCGGAAGGCATCTCGGCCAGGGTCGCCTTGATTTCCATCGCCTTGCCGCGGCGGTTCACCTGGAGCACCACAGGCGTTCCAGGCTTGATGGCACCGAGCGCCCGCCGGAGTTCGACCGGCCCGTCCACCGGTTTACCGTTGAGCGCCAGCACGATATCACCCGGTTGCAACCCCGCCTTGTCGGCAGGCCCCCCGGCGATGACCTGGCTCACGAACGCGCCGCGATTGCGGCTCTTGGTGAGACCGTATTCCTCGGCCGCCTCACGCGACACCTCGACCGGACGAATGCCGAGATAGCCCCGCACCACGCGACCGCCTGCCTTGAGTTGGTCGGACACCCGGATCGCCTCATCGATCGGGATCGCGAAGGAAATGCCCACATAGCTGCCCACCGGGCTGTAGATCTGCGAGTTGACGCCGACGACCTCGCCGCGCATGTTGATCAGCGGGCCACCCGAATTACCTGGGTTCACGGCGACGTCCGTCTGCAGCAAGGGCAATTCGGAACCCGTCTCGCGTTGCTTGGCGCTCACGATGCCGGCGGTCACGGTGTTGTCGAAGCCGAACGGCGAACCGATGGCCAGCACCCATTCGCCGACCCGAAGGCGGTTCACGTCGCCCACACGCATCCAGGGCAGGCCCGTGGCGTCGATCTTGACAACAGCCACGTCGGTGCGCTCATCAGCGCCGATGATGCGGGCCTTGAACTCGCGCTTGTCCGTCATGGTGACGTAGACCTCGGACGCCCCGGCGATCACGTGCGCGTTCGTCATCACGTAGCCATCCGGGCTCATGATGAAACCGGATCCTTCCCCGCGAGGCACTTCGTCGCTCTGCTGCAGCGAGGGCGCGCGGCGCCGGAACGGCATGCGCGGGCCGTCGGCACTGCGCTCCGTCGTGCGGATGTTGACGACCGCGGGACCGACCATGTCGACGAGGTCCGCCAGTTGGGGCACCTCCTTGCCTTGGGCCTGCGCCTGCAACACCGGCGGGGCCGCGTGAGCAGTGGATGCCGCCAGGAGCAGGCCAGCTGAAAGGGAAGCCAACGCTTGGCGGAAGATTGGCAGGCGGGATGCCGCCCGGCCGGTCAAGGGGCTGGAAGCCATGAAGAATCCTCGTGATGCCAGAAGGCGAGCCGTGCGAACAAAGCCCCGGGCCGGCGCGCAGCCTGCACGCACGGCCGGAGCTTACTTGCTGCGGCGCTCCAGCGCGTCAGCGAAAAGCCGCAGCGTCGGAGCGGGCACGTCACCCATCAAGGTGATCCACCAGTCTGCCTGGCGGCGCATGAGCGTCTGGGTGGCGCCGATCGCGGCGTTCATGGGGCGCGGATGGCGGTCGGCACTGAAGGGCTCGATGAACACCGTCACGTACGTGATGCCGTCGGAGAACACGGCCTGCACGAGCTGACGCGGCTCCGGCCCCACGCCGGACGCCTGTTCCCGCAAGGGGCCGTCCACCGGGCGCTTCACGCAGCTGACGAGCTGAAAGCCCGGCACCTTCGAAACCAGGCTCCAGCCCTCTGCCTCGAGCTGCGTCGGCACCGCCGTCGGCTGGAGCACACGGAAGCCCTCGAGCTTGCGGATCGGTTGCAGCAGGGAATCGACCGCAGGCCGTGCACCGATGGTCACCTCCGAGAATGCGGCCGACTCCAGCACGCTGCCGCGCTCGCCCAGGACCTCGCTGCGCAGGAGGAGGCCGGTGGCCTGGTCGGCCCACAGACGGTACCCGTAGCGGTAGTGGTCCCGCGGCTTGAGCAGCAGCACGTCGGCTTCACGGCCCGCGACCCGCTCCTGCCCGGCGGTCTTGATGTCGTAGAAGTCGGGCGCCCGCTCGGCACCGGCCTGGAGCAGGCCGGGGAAGGAGCTCATCTGGTCACGGCGCTCCACCATCGCCACGCGCCGCTGCGGCCACACGGTGTGAACCTGGTCGTTGTGGCGCACGACGTGGCGAGCCTGTCCGTCGAGCGAGTCGATGCGCTCGAACTGGTCAGGCCCTTCGCAGTAGTGGGCGATGCGGGAACTGGCGACGGCGCCGCCGGTGCTCACGACCACCGTACCCTGGTAGCTGCGCTTGTTGGCGGCGTTCTGGATGCGGTGCAGCCAGGTCTTCGTCTCGCGCCGTTCGACAAGGGGATCGCCCTTGTCCCCCGCACCTTCGGCATGGGCGAACGGAATCGGCAGGGCCGCCGCGCACAGCAGCGTGAGGCAGGACAGACGGGCCCGGGTGGACAACAGCATGGGTCAGCGGCCCGTGGCAGCGGCGTTGCGCAGGAAGCCGGAGGGCGCGCCCGGGCCGGAACTTCCGCCGAACTTCTTGTGGGCGGCAAGGTATTCATCCAGTCGGGCATCGCGGATCAGGTCGCCATCGAGCACGACCTGCGCCTCGTCACGGACCATCGCCTCCGTGGCGCCGGCCGTTGCGGTGCCTGCCGCGACCAGCGTCGGGGCCGCTGCCTGACCGGCCGGTCCGGACGCAAGCACGGTGCCTTCCGGCACATCCACCGCAGGCGAGCCGGGCATGCGCGTCACGACCAGCACGCTGGCCACCACCGCGATACCGGCCACCATGGCGGCCGGGCGACGCCAGGCGCGCCGGCCAGTGGCGCCGTTGGCAACGGCCGGCTCGATGACCGGAGCCGAAGCGGGCTCAGCCGACTGCGGCGCCAGCACCACCGGCTCTGCGGCCAATCGGCCGCGCAGGGCCGTCAGGAAGGCGGCGTCCCGCGCGCCGGCGGCGGCCAGGTCCTCGGACCGAAGAACGTCGCCGATGAGCTGGTACGTGTGCCACGCCTCGCGGGTGGCCTCGTCACTGCGCCATTGGGCGCACACGCGCGCGACGGCTGACTCGTCGAGTTCGCCATCGACAAGCGCGGACACATCATCCATCGGCGCCAGCTTGTTCTCAGACCGTTGCGACATAGCCTTCTCCAACACAAATCAAACCACGATGAGGCAGCATGAAACGAACGTTGCCCATCACCAACGCTCGCCTTCCCGAGTATCCAGCAGGGGGCGCAAGCGCTGGGCAATGGCTTCCCGGGCCCTGAAGATGCGCGACCGGACGGTACCGATCGGGCAGTTCATCAGGTCCGCGATTTCCTCATAGCTCAGGCCTTCGATTTCCCGCAGGGTGATCGCCTGGCGAAGGTCCTCGGACAAGGCACCGATGGCAGCGTTCACCGCTGCCGCGATTTCCTTGCTCGCGAGCACCGCCTCAGGCGTTTCGCCGTCGGTTAGTTCGTTCTCCACGCGGGAAGTTTCATCGTCGTCATCCCGGGACGCGCGCGCGGATTCCGTCACGATCGGATCCCGCTTCATGCCGACCAGGGTCTTCTTGGCCGTGTTCACCGCGATGCGGTAGAGCCAGGTGTAAAAGGCGCTTTCGCCACGAAACTGGGGAATGGCCCGGTAGGCGCGGATGAAGGTTTCCTGGGCGATGTCCGGCACCAGATCGACGTCACGCACCATCCGGCCGATGAGGCGCTCGATCCGGCGCTGGTACTTGACCACCAGCATCTCGAACGCCTTCACATCGCCGCGTTTGACACGTTCGATCAGGGGGGCGTCGGCGTCAGGGGTGGTCATTCAGGCGCATTCAGAGGTCCGCGACCGCGCGGTCAACGGGGGAGCGGGCGCAATATACCGTAGAGCGCAGGCCGTGCCACGCCGGTTCGTGCCCACGGCGCTGGACCGGCAGCCAACGGGCGCGACCGCCCTCCCCGGGGGCAAAACGAAGGAGCATCCAGCCTCCCAGGTCGAATGCCACCTGGAGCGCCCCTGGGACTGCAAGGGCCCCGCCCTGGCCGGGTTCGACGAACCAGTCCTGGGTATCCCAGCGCAGATGAAATGGCACGGGCCGTCGCAAGAGCATCGCGCAACCGGCACTCACTGCCAAAGGCCACACCCAGACCCAGGCCGTGTGGCCCACCATGGCGGCGGCCCACTGCACGGCGGTCAGCACCGCCGCCGCTCCCATGCCCGCGCACATGGCCCGCCACACACCGAAGTGCACGATGGACACCCGGAAGGCAGGCGGCGAATGCATGGGCCGAGGGCCGGTCTCCGCTCAGACGCGCTTGAACACCAGCGTGCCGTTGGTGCCGCCGAAACCGAAGTTGTTCTTGACGGCGTACTCGATCTTCATCTCGCGTGCGGTGTTGGCGCAGTAGTCCAGGTCGCACTCGGGATCCTGGTTGAAGATGTTGATCGTCGGCGGGGCGATCTGGTGGTGCACCGCCAGGCTGGTGAAGACGGATTCGATGCCGCCCGCGCCGCCCAGCAGGTGGCCGGTCATGGACTTCGTCGAACTGATCACCATGTCGCGAGCATGATCACCGAAGGCCAGCTTGATGGCGTTCGTCTCGTTCACGTCGCCAAGCGGCGTGGACGTGCCGTGCGCATTCAGGTACTGGACCTGGTCGGCATTGATGCCGGCGTTGCGCAGCGAGGCCTTCATGGAGCGCTTCGGACCATCCACGTTCGGGGCGGTCATGTGGTACGCATCGGCGCCCATGCCGAAGCCCACCAGCTCGCAGTAGATCTTGGCACCGCGGCGCTTGGCGTGCTCGTATTCCTCGAGCACCAGCACACCGGCACCTTCGCCCAGCACGAAGCCGTCGCGGTCCTTGTCCCACGGACGGGACGCCGTCTTCGGGTCGTCGTTGCGGGTCGACAGCGCGCGCGCTGCGGCAAAGCCGCCCACGCCCAGCGGAGACACCGTGGCTTCGGAGCCACCGGCGATCATCACGTCGGCGTCGCCGTATTCGATCAGGCGGCCGGCCTCGCCAATGCAGTGCAGGCCGGTGGTGCAGGCCGTGACGATGGCGAGGTTCGGGCCCTGGAACCCGAAGCGGATGGACACGTGTCCGGAGATCATGTTGATGATCGACGCCGGCACGAAGAAGGGGGACACGCGGCGGGGGCCGCGTGCGGTCAATTCTGCGTGGGTCTCCTCGATCAGCGGCAGGCCGCCGATCCCGGATCCCACGATGCAGCCGATGCGTTCGGCTGCCTCTTCACTGAGGGCATCGCCCGTGGGCAGACCCGCGTCCTGCACCGCCTGGATGGACGCCGCCAATCCGTAATGGATGAAGGTGTCCATGTGGCGGGCTTCCTTGGCGGGGAAGTAGTCCTCGACATTGAACCCTTTCACCTCGCCCGCGAACCGGCATGCGAAGTTCGACGCATCGAACTTGGTGATGGTGTCAATGCCGGAACGACCAGCGAGGATGTTCGCCCAGCCGTCAGCCACCGTATTGCCTACGGGGCTGATCAGACCGAGGCCGGTGACGACGACGCGACGACGGGTCATGCGCATTACTGCCAGTGAAAAGTGGGACGCGGCCTGTCAGGCCTTCTGGTGCTTCACAGCGTAGTCGATCGCGAGCTGCACGGTCGTGATCTTCTCGGCTTCTTCATCGGGGATCTCGATGCCGAACTCGTCTTCCAGGGCCATCACCAGTTCCACGGTGTCGAGCGAATCAGCGCCCAGATCGGCCACGAAGGCCTTCTCGTTGGTCACATCGGTTTCAGGCACGCCGAGTTGTTCGGCAATGATTTTCTTCACACGTGCTTCGATATCGCTCATGACTCCTCCAGGAGGGTTTACTTGGACAGCCCGAGATTCTACGGCTTGTGGAGTGTCTGCTTGGAGACACCCCCAGGACGTGCCGGTCGGGCTCGACAACCGGATGAAACGGGCGCCGGTATCACACGGCGCCGCACCTCAATTCATGTACATGCCACCGTTGACATGCATCTCGCTGCCGGTGATGTAGCCGGCATGGGGGGAGGCGAGGAAGGCCACTGCATGGGCAATGTCCTGCGCGGAGCCGAGGCGGCCCAGCGGGATCTGCCCGAGCAGGGACGCAGTCTGCGCCTCCGAGAGTTCCTTGGTCATGTCGGTCTCGATGAAACCGGGCGCGACGCAGTTCACCGTGATGCCCCGGCTGCCCAGTTCACGGGCGAGCGAGCGGGTCATGCCGGCCACGCCGGCCTTGGCCGCCGCATAGTTGGCCTGACCGGCGTTGCCGCTTGCGCCCACCACCGAGGTGATGTTGATGATGCGGCCGTAGCGCTGCTTCATCATGGGCTTGATCGCGGCGCGGCTGGCGCGGAAGACGGCCTTCAGGTTGGTGTCGAGCACCGCATCCCAGTCGTCGTCCTTCATGCGCATCGACAGCGTGTCGCGCGTGATGCCGGCGTTGTTGACCAGGACGTGCAAGCCACCGAACTCCTTGACGATGCCGTCGATCGCGGCGTCCAGCCCGGCGGCATCGTTGACGTTCAGCACCAGGCCGCGCGAGCCCTCGTGGGCGGCGAGGCCCTGGGTGATCGCGTCGGCGCCGGCGGACGTGGTGGCCGTGCCGAGGACCTTCATGCCCTGGCGGGCCAGCGTGAGGGCGATCGCCCGGCCGATGCCGCGGGACGCACCCGTGACGAGGGCCACCTGGCCCACCATCGACACTTCACTCATGACAGCATCCCCTTGGCTTCCGCCAGTGTGGCGGGATCGAACACCGGCGCGCCGGTCGCTTCCGGCTCGATGCGCTTGACCATGCCCGCCAGGACCTTGCCCGGACCGCATTCGAGCACATGGCTGATGCCGCGCGCGCGGACGGCCTGGATCGTCTCAACCCAGCGCACGGGACCGAAGGCCTGGCGGTAGAGGGCATCACGGATCGCGGCCGCGTCGGTCTGAACCGCCACGTCGATGTTGTTGATGACCGGAATGGCGGGCGTTGCGAACGCCGTGGCCTCCAGCCGCTCCTTGAGCCGTTCGGCCGCGGGCTTCATGAGGCTCGAATGGAACGGCGCCGAGACAGACAGCAGCAGGGCGCGCTTGGCGCCCTTGGCCTTCAGCACCTCGCAGGCCTTCTCCACCGCGGCGCGCGTGCCGGCGATGACGGTCTGCTTCGGATCGTTGAAGTTCACGGCTTCGACCGCCTCGCCCACCGCTGCCGCGGCCTCGGCGCAACCGTCGCGCACGGCGGCAGCGTCGAGGCCGAGGATGGCCGCCATGCCGCCCGCGCCCACCGGCACGGCTTCCTGCATGGCTTGTGCGCGAAAGCGCACCAGCGGCAAGGCGTCGCCCAGGGTGAGCACGCCCGCCGCCACCAGGGCGGTGTACTCGCCGAGCGAGTGTCCGGCCACCACGGCCGGCTGCAGGCCGGTCTCGGCCAGCCATGCCCTCAGGCACGCCACGCCTGCCGTCAGCATGACCGGCTGGGTGTTGGTGGTGAGGTCCAGCTGTTCCTTGGGGCCCTGGGCGATGAGGGCGCCGATGTCTTCGCCGAGCGCCTGGGAGGCCTCAGCCAGCGTGTCGCGCACGGCGGCGTGATCGCCCCAGGCGTCGAGCATGCCGACGGCCTGGGAGCCCTGACCGGGAAAAACGAATGCAAACGGAGTCATGGCAACACTTTCGGTTGTCGGGCCACGCGGCAATGGAGAGGGATGGGCAAACGGACGCTGCGACGCTCAGAGGTCCAGCAGCACCGCGCCCCAGGTGAAGCCACCGCCCACGCCTTCGAGCATGACGGTGTCGCCGGGCTTGATGGTGCCGGCACGCACGGCGGTGTCCAGCGCCAGCGGGATGGAGGCAGCCGAGGTGTTGCCGTGCTCGTCGACGGTGACGATGAGCTTGTCGAGCGACAGCTTCAGCTTCTTGGCCGTGCCATGCATGATGCGGATGTTCGCCTGGTGCGGCACCAGCCAATCGATGTCGGCCTCGGTGCGTCCGGCCTTTTCCAGCACCGAACGGGCCACGTCCTCGAGCACGCCAACCGCAAGCTTGAAGACGGCCTGGCCATCCATCTTGAGGAAGGGATCGCCCGTCACCAGCCCGCCCGAGACGGTGCCCGGGGTGCAGAGGATGTCGGCATGCTTGCCGTCAGCGTGGAGTTCGGTGGCCAGGATGCCCGGGGTGTCGCTCGCCTCCAGCACCACGGCGCCGGCGCCATCGCCAAAGAGCACGCAGGTGGTCCGGTCCTTGAAGTCGAGGATGCGGGAGAACACCTCGGCGCCAATCACCAGGGCTCGGCGCGCGCCGCCGGTGCGCACCATGGCGTCGGCGATGGTGAGGCCGTAGACGAAGCCGGAGCACACCGCCTGCACGTCGAAGGCCGCCGAGCCGGCAATGCCCAGCTTGCGCTGCACGATGCACGCGGTGGAGGGGAACACCATGTCGGGCGTGGACGTGGCGACGATGATCAGGTCGATGTCGGCGGGCTGCAGGCCGGCGGCCTCGATGGCGCGCCGTGCGGCCGCGACGGCCAGGTCGCTGCAGGGCACATCGGGCTCGGCGAAGTGACGAGCGTGGATGCCGGTGCGGGCGACGATCCACTCATCCGACGTTTCGACGCCGTCGGCGGCGAGTTGTTCGGCGAGCTGGCTGTTGCTCAGGCGCTTCGGGGGCAGATAGCTGCCCGTGCCGGTGATGCGCGAATAGCGGGCGGTAGGTGATGAAGTCATGCAGCGAGGGCGTCGCCCGGACTCACCGGCGGCTCCTGCAACGCCACCACGGTGGGCTGCGTCTGGAGCATCTGGTGGATCTGGTCGTGCACCCGGTCAAGCAAACGATTGCGGGCCGCATCATAAGCCCGATTCAAGGCCTGCTCGAATGCGAAGGCGTCGGCCGAGCCGTGGCTCTTGAACACGAGGCCGCGCAGCCCCAGCAGCGCCGCACCGTTGTAGCGGCGGTGGTCCGCGCGCGCCTTGAAGCTCTTGAGCACCGGCATTGCCACCACCGCCAGCAGCCTGGTGAACCAGGTGCGGGTGAACTCCTGCTTGATCAGGCTGACGATCAGGCTCGCCATGCCCTCGGCGGACTTCAGCGTCACGTTGCCGACGAACCCATCGCAGACCACGACGTCGGTCGTGCCCTTGAAGATGTCGTTGCCTTCGACGTTGCCGTGGAAGTTGATCGCGCCGGACTGGCCGGCGGCGCGGAACAGCTGCCCCGCACGCTTGATCACTTCGCTGCCCTTGATGGCTTCCTCGCCGATGTTGAGCAGGCCCACCGTGGGGTTCGGCTTGCCTTCGACGGCCGACACGAGCGCACTGCCCATCACCGCGAACTGCAACAGGTGCTCAGGCGTGGAGTCGACGTTGGCACCGAGGTCGAGCACGGTGGTGAAGCCGTCGCGCTGGTTCGGCATCACGGTGGCGATGGCCGGACGATCAATGCCGTCGAGCGTCTTGAGCAGGTAGCGCGCCACGGCCATCAGCGCGCCCGTGTTGCCGGCCGACACGCAGACATCGGCCGCGGCCGGCGTGCCATCGGCGCCACCCTTGACCTGGCTCAGCGCCACGCGCAGCGACGAGTCCTTCTTGCGGCGCAAGGCCACCTCCACCGGGTCGTCCATCTCGACGACTTCGGTGGCTGCAACGACGCGGCAGCGCGCCCAGCCCGCAGCGGGCGCCAGCGCCTCCGCGCGGCCCACGAGGATCAACTCAGCCCGCGGATGCGCATCCAGGAATGCGCGGCAGGCCGGCAGCGTGACCGAGGGACCGTGGTCGCCTCCCATGCAATCGATGGACAGGCGAACGGTATCGAGGGCAGGCAACGCAGGCGAAGTCATCGGGGCACGAGCCAGGGCGAGCGGGAGATCATCGGCGCGGAAACACACAAGCCCGGCAACGCACTGCAGCGCAGGCCGGGCAGGTGATGGGTTTCAAGCAGTTGACGCGTCACGCCGGAGAGTGGCAGTGACCCGTGCGAACTGGGACCGTCAGGCGTCTGCCTTGGTCTTGAGCACCTTGCGCCCACGGTAGAAGCCGTTGGGGCTGATGTGGTGACGCAGGTGCGACTCACCCGTCGTCGGCTCGATCGCGGTGCCCGGCGTGGTCAGGGCATTGTGCGAACGGTGCATACCGCGCTTGGACGGCGACTTCTTGTTTTGCTGGACAGCCATGGATAGCTCCTTAGGTCTCCTGATGCTCTTTCACAGGAGCCAGGGTGTAACAGTGAGTCCCCCTGGCAGACGGCCAGAAGCACTTCACGATGTCGAAAAGCCTGAGATTCTAGCACGCGCTGGCGCGCTGCGGACGAATCGCTTGCGCGATCAGTTGGGCAATCCGCCCTTCTTCAAGGCGGCGAGGGCCGCGAAAGGGTGCGGCGCCTCCTCGGCGGGAAGGTCCTCGTCCGGCACCGCCAGCGGCTCGGGGCACACCTCGTGGCGCGGCACGATGGGCAAGGCCAGCAGCAGTTCGTCCTCGATCAACTCGCGCGCGTCGAGCGCACGGCTGATGGCCAGCACGTCGTCCTCGCTTTCGGCATCCAGGGCAGCAGCCGCCTCCTCGCCGTGAACAAAGAGGAAGGAGCGCTCGGCTTCAATCGGCTCGGTGACCGGCTTCAGGCAGCGCTGGCACTCCAGTTCCACCTGCCCCTGGGCCGTGAGGTGCAGCCACACCTCGTGCGTGCCGCCCTTGGCAGCGCGCGACTCGCCGACGAGCCGCCAATTGACGGGCGGGGCATCGGTCACGGAGCCGGGCACCACGGATTCGGCCAGTCGTTCGAGCGATGCAAGCGGCCAGGTGCCTTCGATCGTTGCCTCTTCCTTGGCAAAGGCGGCGATGTCGAGGCGGAGGGGGTCGAATTCACGGGACTTCATGGCGCAAGTGTAAATCCGCATCGGCGGCGCCCCCTTCACCACAGGGGTCGTCACGGCCCGCCGGATGGGACAATCCGCCGATGCATTCCCCCCATCGACTCATCCTCGCGTCGACCTCACCCTACCGGCGTGAGCTGCTCGAACGCCTGCGCCTGCCGTTCGAGGTCGTCGCTCCTGATGTCGACGAGACGCCGCTGCCTGGCGAGCAGCCTGCCACCCTGGCCCGACGCCTGGCCCGCGCCAAGGCAGCGGACGTGGCCGCCCGCCATCCCGGCGCCGTGGTGATCGGCTCCGACCAGGTGGCCGACCTCGACGGCACACCCCTCGGCAAGCCCGGCAACCACGAACGCGCCGTCGAACAATTGCGCGCCATGCGCGGCCGGCGGGTGGTGTTCCACACCGCCGTGGCCGTGCGCTGCATCGCCCGCGCGGTGGAGGCTTCCGAGCTGGCCGAGGTGAGCGTCCTCGTGCGCGACCTGACCGACGAGGACATCGAACACTACCTGCGGGCCGAACAGCCCTACGACTGCGCCGGCAGTGCGAAGGCGGAAGGCCTCGGCATCGCCCTCCTCTCCCGCATCGAATCGGACGACCCCTCCGCCCTCATCGGGCTGCCGCTGATGCGCACCTGCGCCCTGCTTCGCGAGGCGGGCATCGACCCGTTGCGCCCATGAGCCGCGGCCGCCTGATCCTCGTGCCGAACACCCTGGACTTCGGCGTGTCCGACGAGGGCGACCCGCAGGACGTGTTGCCGCTCGGGGCCTTGCGCACGGCCGCGCGCCTGGGCCACTGGGTGGCCGAGAACGCAAAGACCACGCGGGCGCTCCTCAAGCGGGTGGACGTCATCGTGCCGCTGACCCAGCCCCTGCAGGCCCTGTCCATCGTGGAGTTACCGCGCCCGGCCAAGGGCGGCCGCGCCCCGGTTGTCACACCCGACCTCAAGCCCCTGCTGCAGCCGGCGCTCGACGGGCACGACATCGGCCTCATCTCCGAGGCCGGCCTGCCGGCCATCGCCGATCCGGGCGCCGCACTCGTGCAGGCCGCACACGCGCTGTCGATCGAGGTCCTGCCGCTGGCGGGGCCCAGTTCACTGCTGATGGCGCTGGGGGCGAGCGGGCTCAACGGCCAGAGCTTCGCCTTCGTGGGATACCTGCCAGTGGATGCGACACAGCGCGGACAACGCATCCGCGAACTCGAGGCCCTGTCCCACCGGGCGGGCCAAACCCAGATCATGATCGAGACGCCCTACCGCAACGAGGCCCTGCTGGGCGCCCTGCTGGCGCACCTCAAGCCCGACTCCTGGTTGTCGGTGAGCAGCGGCCTGACCCTGCCGGGTGCGTGGACGCGCACGGCGCGCGTCTCCAGCTGGAAGTCGTCGCCACGTCCCGTGGCGAACGATGTGCCGGCCGTGTTCTCGTTGCTGGCGTGCTGACGCAGGCGCTGCGCCCACCCGGCAGGCTGCACCGGCGCGTGGCGCGGTTTCGGCCGCCGCTGGTCGCGGCCCGATTCAGTCGGCCTTCTTGCCGCCGAACAGCGCCGCGACCTTGCGCTTGGGCTTGATGTTGGGTGACACGCGGGCCGAGGGCACGGGCGCCGCCTTGCTTTCCCACGACGCTTCACCCGAGCCGGAAGGCTCGTAGGGACGGTCGAAGAACGGGTCGCGCGGCGCGGCCTTGGGCGGCGCATAGCTGCGCGTTGGCCGGGGCGCCGACTCGCCAGGCCCGGCCGCATCGTCCCAGCTGCGGCGCGGTGCCCGCTCCGGGCGGCCTTCGCGCGCCTCGGGGCGCGGACGGCTGCTGTCGAACTCCAGCGGCTCGAGTTCGAGCTTCTTCTTGATGAGCTTCTCGATGTCGCCCATCAGGCGCGTGTCGTCGCGCGTGACCAGCGTGACCGCCAGTCCCGAGGCGCCGGCGCGGCCCGTGCGGCCAATGCGGTGCACGTAGTCCTCGGCATTGAAGGGCACGTCGAAGTTGATGACGGCCGGCAGGTCGGCGATGTCCAGGCCCCGGGCAGCCACGTCCGTGCACACCAGCACGTCCGTCTCGCCCTTCTTGAAGGCGTCGAGCGCCTTCAGGCGCTCGTCCTGCGACTTGTCGCCGTGCAGCGCATTGGTCTTCAGGCCGTCGCGCTCCAGCGAACGCGCCAGGCGCGCGCAACCCAGCTTCGAATTGACGAAGACAATCGCCTGCTTGATGCCGCGGTCGGCCAGCACCTTCACCACGGCCGCGCGCTTGTCGTCGGTCGTGACGCTGTAGAAGCGCTGCTCCACGTTGGTGGCCGTGGCGTTGGGGCGGGCCACCTCGACGAGGATCGGGTCCTGCAGGTAGCTCTCGGCCAGGCGCTTGATCTCGGTGGAGAAGGTGGCCGAGAACAACAGCGTCTGGCGCTGCTTGGGCAGGTAGCTCAGGATGCGCTGGAGGTCAGGCAGGAAGCCGATGTCGAGCATGCGGTCGGCCTCGTCGAGCACCACGTACTCGACCTGGTTCAGCACGCAGTTCTTGGCCTCGATGTGGTCGAGCAGCCGGCCCGGCGTGGCGATGAGCACCTCGACACCAGCCTTGAGCTCGAGCGTCTGCGGCTTCATGTCGACCCCACCGAACACCACCGCCACGCGCAGCTTGCTGTGCTTGGCGTAGGCCTTGATGTTGTTGGCCACCTGGTCGGCCAACTCACGCGTGGGAGCCAGCACGAGCGCGCGCACGGGATGGCGGGCAGGCGAGACGCTGCTCGTCTCGTGCTTGAGCATCTTCTGCAGCAGCGGCAGCGAGAAGGCGGCCGTCTTGCCGGTGCCGGTCTGGGCGGCGCCCATGACGTCGCGGCCTGCGAGCACCAGCGGAATCGCCTTGGCCTGGATGGGGGTGGCCATCGTGTAGCCGGAGTCGGCAATGGCCCGCTGCAGCATCGGGGCCAGGGGCAAGGTGGAGAATTCCACCGCGGGCGGCGGCGCGGCCGCATCGACGCGGGAGGTATCCTGGGATGTATCGGTCATCCCGGGATTATCCCCTTTACTGGGACGGGCGGGTAAGGCACCCCTTCCGGCGGGCCGGCCACCACTAGAATCGGCGTTTTCGCACAAAGCCGCCCCCCATGATTCTCGTCACCGGCGGCGCCGGTTTCATCGGCGCCAATTTCGTGCTCGACTGGCTCGCCAACTGCGACGAGCCCGTCCTGAACCTGGACGCGCTCACCTACGCCGGCAACCTGGAGAGCCTCGCCTCCCTGCAGGGCGATCCGCGCCACGTCTTCGTGCACGGCGACATCACCGACCGCGCCCTACTCGACCGCCTGCTCGCCGAGCACCAGCCCCGCGCCATCGTGCACTTCGCGGCCGAGAGCCACGTCGATCGCAGCATCCACGGCCCGGGCGACTTCATCCGCACCAACGTCAACGGCACGTTCACGCTGCTCGAGGCCGCGCGCGCCCATTGGATGTCGCTCGAGGGTGAGGCCCGTGCCGCCTTCCGCTTCCACCACGTGAGCACCGATGAGGTGTACGGCTCGCTCTCGGCCGACGCGCCGGCCTTCACCGAGTCCCACCCGTACGAGCCCAACAGCCCCTACTCGGCCAGCAAGGCCGCGAGCGACCACCTCGTGCGCGCCTGGTTCCACACCTACGGCCTGCCTGTCGTCACGACGAACTGCAGCAACAATTACGGGCCGTACCACTTCCCCGAGAAGCTCATCCCGCTGATGATCGTCAACGCCCTGGCCGGCAAGCCCCTGCCGGTCTATGGCGACGGCCAGCAGGTGCGCGACTGGCTCTACGTCAAAGACCACTGCGCCGCCATCCGAGAAGTGCTGGCCCGCGGTCGCCTGGGCGAAACCTACAACGTGGGCGGCTGGAACGAGAAGCCCAACCTCGAGATCGTGCACACCGTGTGCGCCCTGCTCGACGAGCTGCGCCCGAGCGCCGAGGGCAGCTACCAGCGCCTCATCACCTTCGTCACCGACCGCCCCGGCCACGACCGCCGCTACGCCATCGACGCCCGCAAGCTCGAACGCGAACTCGGCTGGAAGCCGGCCGAGACCTTCGAGACCGGCATTCGCAAGACGGTCGAGTGGTACCTCGCCAACGGCGATTGGGTGGCCCACGTGCAAAGCGGCAGCTACCGCGACTGGGTGACGAAGCAGTATGGCGAGGCCCGCGCGTGAGGCGCGTCCTGTGGCGGCGGGCCCGACCATGAAGATTCTCCTGCTCGGCAAGAACGGCCAGGTCGGCTGGGAGCTGCAACGTTCGCTCGCGCCCCTGGGCCAGCTGGTGGCCCTCGACCGCCACAGCGAGCCCACGGCCGACCTGGGCGATCCCGAAGGCCTTGCCGCCCTCGTCCAGGCGGTCAAGCCCGACGTCATCGTCAACGCCGCGGCGCACACCGCAGTCGACCGGGCCGAGAGCGAGCCCGAACTGGCCCGCACGGTGAACACCACCGCGCCCGCCGCTCTGGCACGCGAGGCGGCAGCGCTTGGCGCCTGGCTCGTCCACTACAGCACCGACTACGTCTTCGATGGCAGCGGCACCGCGCCCTGGACCGAGGCCGACCCGGTCGCCCCCCTCAGCGTCTACGGCCAGTCCAAGGCCGATGGCGAAGCGGCCATCCGCCTGAGCGGCTGCCGTCACCTCATCTTCCGCACGAGCTGGGTCTACGCCGCGCGCGGGGGCAACTTCGCCAAGACCATGCTGCGCCTGGCGCGCGAGCGCGAGCGCCTCACGGTGGTCGACGACCAGTTCGGTGCACCCACCGGCGCCGAGCTGCTGGCCGACATCACCGCTCACGCGTTGCGGACGGCTCAGGTCCGGCCCGAGGTCAGCGGCACGTACCACGCCGTGGCCGCAGGTGAAACCACCTGGCACGGCTATGCCCGCCACGTCATCGCCCAGGCCCAGGCCGCCGGCCAGACGCTGCGCGCCGGCCCGGACGCCGTGCACCCCGTGCCCACCAGCGCCTTCCCTACACCGGCCCGCCGGCCCGCGAACTCGCGCCTCGACACCACGCGCCTGTGCCGCACCTTCGACCTCACCCTGCCCGCCTGGCAGCATGGCGTGGACCGCATGCTGGCCGAGACGCTCGCGACCTGACCCCACACCACCCATGACGACCCGCAAAGGCATCATCCTCGCCGGGGGCTCGGGCACCCGGCTGCATCCGGCCACGCTCGCCATCAGCAAGCAGCTGCTGCCCGTGTACGACAAGCCGATGGTGTACTACCCGCTGAGCACCCTCATGCTCGCCGGCATCCGCGACATCCTGCTCATCAGCACGCCTCAGGACACGCCCCGCTTCGAAGCCCTGCTCGGCGACGGCGCGCAGTGGGGCATCAGCATCCGC
Source organism: Rhizobacter sp. LjRoot28 (assembly GCF_964253025.1). NCBI lineage: Bacteria > Pseudomonadati > Pseudomonadota > Betaproteobacteria > Burkholderiales > Sphaerotilaceae > Rhizobacter > Rhizobacter sp. LjRoot28. Next base: position 406,930 of record NZ_CAXUQC020000001.1, on the reverse strand, counting down.
TATTGCGTGCAACCCAGCCCCGATGGCCTGGCCCAGGCCTTCATCCTCGGCCGCGACTTCATCGACGGGCACCCCAGTGCCCTCGTGCTCGGCGACAACATCTTCTACGGCCACGACCTGCAGGGGCTGCTGCACTCCGCCACGCACCGCGAACGCGGCGCCTCCGTCTTCGCGTACCACGTGACCGACCCCGAGCGCTATGGCGTCGTGCAGTTCGACGCGCATCGTCAGGCCCTCAGCATCGAGGAGAAGCCCCCGGTGCCCAAGAGCAACTATGCGGTCACCGGCCTCTACTTCTACGACGAGCAGGTGTGCGACATCGCGGCCAGCATCCGCCCGTCCGCCCGCGGCGAACTCGAGATCACCGACGTCAACGCCCGGTACCTCGCCCAGCAGCAGCTGCAGGTCGAGATCATGGGGCGAGGCTATGCCTGGCTCGACACCGGCACCCACGACAGCCTGCTGGAGGCGGGGCAGTTCATTGCCACGCTGGAGAAGCGGCAAGGGTTGAAGGTGGCGTGCCCTGAGGAGATTGCGTACCGGTCCGGGTGGATCAACGGGGCGCAGCTTGAGGCGCTGGCCGCGCCCATGATGAAGAACGGGTATGGGCAGTACCTGATGAAGGTCATGCGCGAGCGGGTGTTCTGATGAAGGTCAGCCCAATGTCCCTGCCGGAAGTCCTGCTCCTGGAGCCCAAGTGCTTCGGCGACGAGCGCGGCTTCTTCATGGAGAGCTTCAACCAACGTCAGTTCGACGAGGCGGTCGGCTACCCCGTCACCTTCGTTCAGGACAACCACTCCCGCTCTGCCAAGGGGGTGCTGCGTGGGCTGCACTATCAGTTGCCGCCTCACGCCCAAGGCAAGCTGGTGCGCGTGGTGACGGGTGCCGTGTTCGACGTTGCCGTCGACATGCGACGCGACAGCCCGACGTTCGGTCGCTGGGTGGGAGAAGAACTGAGCGCCACGAACCACAGGATGATGTGGATACCTGCAGGTTTTGCACACGGCTTTCTCGTGCTCAGCGACGTGGCGGACTTCCTCTACAAGACCACGGACTACTACGCCCCACACGCCGAGGCCGCAGTTCGTTGGGACGCGCCTGAAATCGGAGTTGCGTGGCCACCAATTGGCGTGCCGCTGCAGCTTTCGGAAAAGGATCGGCAAGCCCCCGGCTTTGCCGACGCCCGAACCTTCTGAGCAGCGGCCATGTCCAGCGCCTTGCCCGCCCGGTCCTTCTGCATGGGCACACTGCCCCATTTCCCTTTGGGACGCATTCGGCAGCGTCGAGGCATGAACTCATCGCCCTCTCGAGTGGGGGGCCGTCGCGGCTCCTATGCCAACCGTGCCGAGCGTTCGACGATCATGGATCCGGCTGCGCGGTTCATCGACCACCGCGCGTCAGCCTAGAAGTTCACGCACATGTCCCTCAGCGACTGCAAGATCATCGATCTCCCGCGCATCAACGATCCGCGAGGCAACCTGACTTTCGTCGAAGCGGGGCGGCACATCCCGTTCGACATCCGGCGCGTGTACTACCTCTACGACGTCCCGGGCGGTGCGGAGCGCGGAGGCCACGCGCACAAGGACCTGCACCAGCTCATCATCGCGATGTCGGGGTCGTTCGACATTCACCTGGACGACGGCGCCGCCAAGAAGACCTTCCACATGAACCGGAGCTACTTCGGTCTGTATGTGCCCACCATGGTCTGGCGCGAGATCGACAACTTCTCGTCCGGGGCGGTGTGCATGGTGTTGGCCTCCGAGCACTACTCCGAAGCCGACTACTACCGCAACTACGACGAGTTCCTGCAGGCGGCGGCACTCGCCAGGCGCTCACCCACCGGTGACGCCAGCGCCCCTGCCACACCGCCGGCTCCGCCCACCGGCCAGCCCCATCCAAAGGAAGCGCCGTGATCCACCCCACCGCCCTTGTAGCGCCCGAGGCCCGGCTGGGCCGCAACGTGTCCGTAGGCCCGTTCACCATCATCCACCCCAACGTGGAGATCGGCGACGACTCGGAGATCGGCGCCCACTGCGAAATCGGCCACCCCACCGCGCGCGCCGAGGGCCGGCCGCTGGTGATCGGGGCCGGCGCGCTGATCCGCTCCTACAGCCTCTTCTATCAAGGCTCGAGTTTCGGTGAGCGGCTCGTCACGGGCCATCGCGTCACCGTCAGGGAGGGCGTGCGGGCCGGCGAGAACCTGCAGATCGGCACGCTGAGTGACATCCAGGGCACATGCGCCATCGGCAATCACGTTCGCTTCCACAGCAACGTGCACATCGGCCAGCATGCCACCGTGGGCAACTACGTCTGGATCTTCCCCTATGTCGTGCTGACCAACGACCCCCACCCGCCGAGCGACGTCATGCTCGGCGCCACCGTCGAGGACTTCGCGGCCGTCGCCACCATGTCCGTCATCCTGCCCGGCGTCACGGTGGGTCGCGGCGCGCTCGTGGGCGCCCATTCCTCCGTCAACCGCGACGTGGCCGCCGACATGGTCGTGGCCGGCTCACCCGCCAAGGTTGTCTGTCGCACCGAAGAGATCAAGCTTCGCGACGGCAGCGGCCGGCCCGCCTACCCTTGGCGCCGCCACTTCTCCCGCGGCTACCCCGACGCCGCCGTCAAGGCATGGCTCGAAGAGTTCGGTGCCGGCTCCCGCAACCCCACCTCCGAAGGCAAGCAGCCGTGATCCCCTTCCTTGACCTGCGGTCCATCAACCTGCGACAGCGCCAGGAGTTCCACCAGGCACTCGACCGCGTGCTCGACTCCGGCTGGCTCATCCTCGGCCAGGAAACCCAGGCGTTCGAAGCCGAGTTCGCCGCCTACTGCGGTGCCAAGCACGCCGTCGGCGTCGCCAACGGCCTGGAAGCCCTGCACCTCGTGCTGCGCGCCTGGGGCATCGGACCCGGCGACGAGGTCATCGTCCCGTCCAACACCTACATCGCCACCTGGCTGGCCGTGAGCTACACCGGCGCGACACCCGTGCCGGTGGAGCCCATCGAGGCCACCTGCAACATCGACCCGGCGAGGGTGGAAGCCGCCATCACACCCCGCACGCGAGCCATCATTGCCGTCCACCTCTACGGGCAGACCGCCGACATGGCCGCCCTGATGCCGATCGCCGAGCGCCACGGCCTCAAGGTGCTGGAGGACGCCGCCCAGGCCCACGGTGCGCGCCAGCACGGACGCCGTGCCGGCACCTTGGGGCACGCAGCGGGCTTCAGCTTCTACCCGGGCAAGAACCTCGGTGCGCTGGGCGATGCCGGCGCCATCACCACGGACGACGCCGCCTTGGCCGACCAATTGCGCGTGCTGCGCAACTATGGTTCCAAGGTCAAGTACCACAACGACGTGATCGGGTACAACTCGCGGCTGGATGAATTGCAGTCGGCGTTCCTGCGGGCGAAGCTGCCGTTGCTGGACGCGGACAATGCGCGGCGCGGCGAAATCGCGGCGATCTATGACCGCGAGTTGGCAGGCATTCCTGGCTTGACGCTGCCCACCGTGGCCACGGGTTGCGAGCCGGTGTGGCATTTGTATGTGGTTCGGCACGCTCGGCGCGATGACTTGGTCCAGGCGCTTGCAGTCGCCGGAGTCGGCACCGTCATCCACTACCCCGTCCCTCCGCACGAACAGTCTGCCTATGACGGACTCGGCTTGGTTCATGGCTCGCTGCCTATCGCTGAACGGACGCACGCTGAGGTCCTAAGCCTGCCGATCGGGCCGACGATGTTGGACGCCCAAGTCGCACAGGTTGTGGCGGCTGTAAGGCGAGCACTCGCGTGACGGGCAAGGTTGACCATGCGCTTGTGCATAGGCACACGGAATGAGCGACGCTGAATCCGACGGTTGCCAGTAGTCGACACCCTCTGGCCTCGGCTTGGGCGACGTCTTCCACTTATCCGCCGAAACTCAAGGATGAGGTATTGCTCGCGAGCTTCGAGGTTACGCGTGCCGAGCGAGCGAACAGCCCAGAACTTCAATAGAGTGTCCCAAGACCAGCCGGTGTATGGGCTGTGTCCACCCGCTCGCGTGAACGCGCGTTTCACCGAGCATCTCGAAAGAACGCAGCGCAAGTTGCAGGTCGTGCACAGCCTGATCCGATATACGGTGCAGCGGAGCCAATTCACACTAAACCACGGGACGTGAAATGTCGCCGGTGGCAGGGTTTCCGCCAAGGGTATCGCGCTTCAGTACCTCGAGCCTCGTTGGAATGGGTTGTCTACTTGGAGGCGGGAGCTTACGATCAGAAAAAGCTCAACCGAGCTTGCAACGTGCTGATGTTTCACTGCACTGCAGACAAATTCTGACGTCGTCATTGTCCGTGCTGCATCCTCGCCTCACGGGGCGAGATGGTTTCTCATGCGTCCTCTCTCCACTGTCCAATCGTCCTGTTTCGCCGTCTCAATGGCGCTAGCCTGCACGCTGGCCGTGACGGCTTGCGGCGGTGGAGGCGGCGATGGCCCCCCTGACGTGACCCCTCCGGTCGTCAACGTTTCCAGCACGACGACCACGCTTCGCTACGAAGATAGCGCCACGGTGACTGTAGATGTCAGCGATGCCACGCAGGCCCTGACCGCCGAGGATTTCGAGCTGCATGGCGTCTCGGTGGTCAGTTTCAATGTCGAGTCGAAGGAACGCTACCGGATCGAGGTTCGCTCGGACGTGGCCACCGGGCAGGCGAGCATTGCGCTGGCCGCGCGTCGCGTGTCCGACGCCGCCGGAAATGTCAACGCGACGCCCGTGGGCGTTACCTTCGAGATTGATCCGAGCCCGCCCATCGCCTATCCAGCTTCTTACGTGCCGTTAAGCTACGCACCCGAGAGCGGTTACTCGTACTATTCACCGGGCGCGAACACCGTAAACGTTTTCTACAGCGACGACGAACCGATCAAGGCGCGTGCCACCGGGCAACCGTTCCCGAGCGGCATGCTTGTGATGGTGCAGTTCCAGAAGGCCGTGGTGAGCTTCGACGCCGACGCGCAGATTCGCTGGACGTTCCCCAGCGGCGGACGTTTCGTCTCAGCCGACGGCGACCACATCTTCACGAGCGATCTCATCGACCTGAAACTCGTCCACGTGCTCGACGAGGACGGGCACTTGGTGAAGACGCTGCGATTCGACCGTCAGGTCAACTTCGTGAAGGTCGCAGAAAGCCGTCTGGTGGTGGTCTATAACGACGTCGGTCCTGTCGAGGTGTACGCGTGGCAACCCGACCTCGTGCTCGGCGAACGCCTCTTCTCGACCGTCACCGCCACCAACGCGCGCTCCGCGGACCTCGTGGGCGACCGCCTCGCCGTGGCGGACACATTCGGACAGCGCGTCTTCGTGCAGTCGTTGCAGCAGCCGGGTAAGGTGCTGTCGGAGTACTCGGTCACTTATCCGAACGACTTGGTCTGGCGCGGTGATTTCCTGTACGTAGCCGAGGAGCACATCGATCGGATCATCGCCCTGAACACTGCCGATGACAGCAAGCACATCGTGATGGCCCCCCCCACGCTTACTCGCTGGGACCTGTCCATGACGCTCAGCACCACGCCATTGGAGTACTGCGGGTCCACTGGTGAGCACCGCCGATCAATCGCCTCGGACCAGTGCTCGGGTGAGTTCACGCTGTACGCTCCGAACGGTCTGGCACTCGCGGAGAACGGAATGTGGGTGGCCGACACGGACAACTCTCGTGTCATCTACGTGGCGGACGGCGCTACCCAGTCGGTGCTGACCGGCCTGAACGGTCCGGTCAGTGTGGTCCCCTTCCACTGACAAGTCGGGAACCCCGGCGCTCGGCCGTCAGGTCGCGAGGACGCGCTCGAGCGTCGCGATAACGCGGTCCTGTTGCTCCTCGGTCATGTTGGATCCGGACGGCAAACACATGCCGCGCTCGAACAGTTGCTGCGACACCGAAACGTCACCGTGCGCGAAGTAGGCAGCAGACGAGAACACTGGTTGCAGTTGCATCGGTTTCCACACAGGACGTGCCTCAATGCGCTCCGCCGCCAACCGCTGCATCACTTCGGAGGTGGTGAGACGGGTGACTTCCGGCGCCAGGGTGCAAACGGTGAGCCAGCGATTCGACATGCTCCACGACGGCTCGTTCATCCAGCGGATTGCTGACACATGCGCCAATTCCGAGCGGTACCGTTCGAAGATGCGACGCCGGGATGCCACACGGTCACCCAGCACACGCAGTTGACCTCGCCCGACGCCAGCGAGGATGTTGCTCATGCGGTAGTTGAACCCAATGACGGTGTGTTCGTAGTGTGGAAACGGCTCGCGAGCCTGGGTGGAGAGAAAGCGCGCCCGTTTCACGAGTGACTCGTCGTCGGAAACTAGCATCCCGCCGCCCGAAGTGGTGATGATCTTGTTTCCGTTGAAGGAATAGATGCCCATCTGCCCAAAGGTTCCGCTCGCCTTGCCCTTGTAGGTTGCGCCGAGCGACTCCGCCGCATCCTCAATCAACGGCACACCGTACTGGTCGCACAGGGCCATCAAGGGATCCATGTCGGCACTCTGGCCGTACAGGTGCACGACGATCACCGCCTTCGGAAGGCGGCCGGTCGCCCGCGCCGTTGACAATGCCCGCTCGAGCGCCGCGGGGGACATGTTCCAGCTCTCAGGCTCTGAATCAATGAACACCGGCTCCGCACCCTGATACACGATGGGATTCGCCGACGCCGCAAACGTGAGCGCGGAGCAGAACACGGAGTCGCCGCGCCCGACGCCGAGCAGCGCGAGCGAAAGGTGGATGGCAGCGGTCCCGGAACTGACCGCGGCAGCATGGCGGATGCCCACCCATTCCGCGAGCTCTGACTCAAACGCATCGACGTTCGGGCCAAGCGGGGCGATCCAGTTCGTGCGGAAGGCTTCCTCAACGAATTCGCGCTCGTGTTCCCCGAGGTGCGGCGTCGACAGCAAGATTTGCTCGTCGATGTCCTTGCGCAGAAGCAGACGGATGGCCTTCCCGCTCGCATCGACCACCGGCAGGTGGTTGATGCCATGTTCGTTCATCAGCGCGAGTGCATCCTGGCGCGTGTAGGCATGGTCGAGCACCACTGACTGCAGTACGGGGAGAGCCTGGAGCGAGACATCGAGCGAGCCAGCTTCGAGCAGCATGCGTCGCAGGTCGCCATCCGTGACGGTTCGCTCGAAACGATCCGCGGCGTCGACCAGTAGCAGCAAGCCGGTCCCCGCATTGTCCAAACGCTGCAGGGCCTCGCGGACCGAATTGGTCCGCCGGACAAATGTCTTGCTGATTTCGTTCACGTTCATTCCTTCTGTGACGGCCGCGCCGGCACACCATAGAACACTTCACCCGAAGGGACATCCCGAACCACGACGGCCCCGGCCCCAATCGTCGCGCCCGCCCCCACGGACACCGCCGGCAACACCGTAGCCCCGGCTCCAATCATGGCAAGATCACCGATCCGCACCCCACCGCCCAATGTGGCATTGGGCGCGACATGGCAGGCACGTCCGATCACCACGTCATGGTCGACCACCGCGCCGTGGTTGACGATGGTGCCGTCGCCCAAACGAGCACCCGGAGCCACGACAGCCCCGGCGGCGACGAACACCCCTAACCCGACGGCGGCATGGCGGGACACCACCGCAGCCGGATGGATCACAGTCTCGGGCCGCGCTCCGCGGTCAGTGAGTTCGTCGAGCAAGCGTTGCCGAGTCGGGTTGTGCCCGACTGCAACGTGGAAGCGGTCGTCGGCTTTGACGACAGCTCTAGGCGCCCCGATGATGGGCCAGTCCAGCGAGCGCGTGCCAGCACAGGCCGGCAGGTCGTCCGCGAAGCAGAGAGTGCCCTGCGCACCGGCGGCCTGCCATGCATCGGCAACAACTTTGCCGTGGCCTCCCGCCCCCACAATCACGAGCCGCTCGGCAGGCACCGCCACTTCAATACGCATTGCACTTGTCCAGCAGGCTGGCGTCGAGTGCCACCGTGGCCAGCCGATCGACGATACGCGCAGCCGCGCGGCCATCGCCGTATACGTTGGCCGGCGGCTGGCGACCGCCTGCCACTGCCCGGCGAACTGCCTCTTCGATACGCGAAGGGTCGGCAGCCACGTCTATCACGTTGGCGTTGCGTTCCCGCATGTTCTGGCGCGACCCGATGTTCACTACCGGCAGACCGAACGTCGCCGCCTCGATGATGCCACTGCTGGAATTTCCGATCAGGACATCCGCGTGCGCCAGCCACCCCACGAAAGTCTGCCGCGGCATGTGGGTACGAAGCACGATGCGGCTGGCGGAGGCCAGTTCATCGAGCGCATCCCGCACGTTGTCGCTGCCGGCGTCAGCGTTGGGCATCAGCGCAAGGACCTGGCAACCCGCGGCCCGGGCGGCCTCGATCCCGGCACGGGCATCACGAGCCGCAGTGCGGACCTCGTTAAGTACCGGGTGGTAGAGAAAAATCGCTACCGGACGGGCCGAGTCCAACCCCATGTCGGCGCACAGACCGAGCCGACAAGCACTAGCCGCCAGTTCGGGCAGCCCGTCGAGGCCGGGCGCTCCGGTCACCGTGACGAAGCAACCCCGCTCGCCCATGCGCACCAGTCTGTCGCGGGCCTCGTCGGTGGCAACGAGGTGCAGGTGCGACAGTTTCGAAATGGCATGCCGAACCGGCTCGTCTACAGTGCCTGAACGTTCGCCGCCGTGGATGTGCGCAACCGGGATAGCCAGATGGATAGCTGCAAGCGCGCCCGCGAGCATCTCGCCGCGATCACCCAGCAGCAGCAGCAGGTCGGGGCGATCGGCCTCCAGAGCGCTCACGAACGCCTGCAACATGATGCCGACGTTGCGGGCCATCACGGCCTGGGTCGCAACACTCATGTCGACCGGCACCCGCGCGGCGATGCGCAGGCCAGAGCGCTCGATCTCGTCGACGGTGTGACCGTGCCGCGTGGACAGATGCATGCCCGTGACGAGCACCGAGACTTCGAGGCGAGGGTCAGCGTCCATGGCGCGCAGGGTGGCGGCCATCAGGCCGAAGTCGGCCCGTGTACCGCTCAGATAGCAGACCTTTCGCGCACCCGTCATGCCAAGTCGTCCCATCGCAGCGTTTGGCCAGCCTCCACCGGAACCTGGAGGCGACGGCCGGCCACCTCGCCCAGTGCCTTCGGTGCGATGCCATCCCCCGGCCGCAGCAGGCAAAGGTCTGCTGGCTTCAGCACCGAACCTGCCGGTAGCGCCCGCACCGTCGTGACGCTGCGACGGACGAGTGCCCGCACCGGCAGTTCGGCTGGGGTTGGGGCCTTCTCGGGCGTGCCGAGCGCCACTTCCACGGCCCGGATTTGGCCCACCAGCGTAGCCAGTTCGTCGACCGAGAGAGAGGCCTGATGATCGGGTCCGGCCAGGTTCTTGTCGAGCGTGAAGTGCTTCTCGATGACCGTCGCACCGAGCGCCACAGCCGCGGTCGAGACAGCGACACCAAGTGTGTGGTCAGAATAGCCGATCGGCACAGCCGTCGCGGCGCCGATGGTGCCCATTGCGCGCAGATTTACATCGATGTTCGCCGCCGGGTAGTTCGAGGTGCAATGCAGCACCGTCAGCACGTCCGCCAGCGCGCCCTCGAGACCTAGCAGTCGGCGCTCGGCTTCGATCGCACCGACGGCCTCAACGATCTCGTCAAGCGTGGCCATGCCCGTCGATAGGATCAGCGGCAGGCCTTTAGCCGCGAGGTAGCGAAGGAACGGCAGATTCGTGATCTCGCCGGATGGCACCTTGATGCGCCGCATTCCAAGCGCCACGAGGAAATCGGCGGCTTCCTCGTCGAACGGTGTGGACATGAACTCGATGCCCAGCGCTTGGCACCGCGCGAAGAGCCGGTGGTGCAACTCAGGCGACATCTCGAGCTGCTTGAGCATGCTGTACTGGTCACCGTCCCCTGTAGCCTGCTTCTGGTACTCGGCCTTTGCGGCACCTTGCCGCACGAGCTTGTCGGCGGTGAAGGTCTGGAACTTGACGGCGTCCGCACCCACACGCGCGGCGGCATCGACCAGCTGCAGCGCGAGGGCCTCGGAACCATTGTGGTTGACGCCGGCCTCAGCGATAACGAAGGTCTTCTTCATGTGCACTCCCAGATCTACCAAACGGTGAGGCCGCCATCGACCACAATGTTCTGGCCTGTGACATAGCCGGCGGCATCCGACAGCAGATAGACGAGTGCGCCGCACAGGTCGAGCGGAGCCCCCATGCGCGCCATGGGCACGCGTTGGCTGTAGCGGTCCACGAAGGCCTGGTTCTGTCCGCTATATATGCCGCCTGGAGTAAGCGCGTTCACGCGCACGCCTTTCGCGCCCCAGTACGCGCTTAGGTACGCGGTCAGGCCCCACAGGCCCGCCTTGCTGGCACTGTAGACCGCCGGTGTATTGATGGGCCGGCCGAGATACTCGGAACCCTCGTAGATGCGCTGATCAGGCGCAGCAATGCCGTAGATGGACAGCACATTGACAACGCTGCCGGTGCCGGCCGCGGCCATTGCCCCCCCGAACACCTGCGCACAAATCACCGAGCCCGTTAAGTTCACGGACATCACCTGATCCCAGTCGTCAATTGGAAACGTTTCGAACGGTTCAAAGAAGTTGGGGCTCTTTGTGGCGGCGTTGTTAAGCAAGCCTTGAACTGGACCGAGTTGCCGGGTCGCCTCGGCATGAGCGTGTTCGACCTGGGCTCGATCGCGTATGTCAGCGACGACCGGCAACAAACGACCGGTCGGAATGGCCGCAACCAAGCGGTCCAGCGCCTCCGCAGTCGAGTCGAGCGCAAGCACATGCGCGCCCTCCGCGATTAGCTCTCGGCAAAAGTGCTGCCCCAGGATGCCGCCGGCGCCAGTGACAGCGATCACCTTGCCATCCAGAGAGAATCGGCTCATTGCGCTTGTTCCTTAGCGGACTGCATCAGCATCTCGACGATGCGAAAGTCGAGGGGGGAATCGATGTCGATCGAGCGCTCTCGTGGCATCACGTGCAGCTTGAGGCGTCCGTTCCACAGACCCTTCGCCAACGTATGCGCGTGCCACACGTAGATGGAAGCGTTCATTGAGTACACGGCCGGCGCCAGCTGACGGGCCACGACTCCGCCGCCGGGAGAGCTGCACACAAGTCCGATGTTCCCGTCGGGCTTGCGCTCCACCATGTTGAAATAGGGGTTCTTCTCCGCTTCGAACCCGGTGATCACGGCATCGGTCTCACCGTCGAGCAGTGCGAGACAGGCCTCAATGTCACCGATGGTCCGCAATGGCGAAGTGGGATCGAGGTCGACGATCCGGTCGAACGCGCCAACCTCACGCGCCACGTGGTCGCACAGATGCTGGATGACTGGCACCTTCGGTGCAGTGCTGGTGGACAGCTCGCCCGGCCGCAGGAATGGCACGCGTGCACCGTGCGCCTCGGCGACGCGGGCGATCTCGCCATCGTCAGTGGACACGTACACGGCATCGATGCCAGGCACGGCGAGCGCCTGCGCGATCGTGTGCGCGATGAGCGGACGGCCCATCAGCGGCGCAATGTTCTTGCGGGGCACGCCGACAGAACCGCCGCGGGCGCAAATGGTGGCGATGGTTTTCATGGCTAGGGGATGTCGCGCGCTCGCGCACGCAGGACGAGTTCGACGGAGGCGAGGCCTTCCGACAGCGGTTGGCTGGTAGGTCGCCCCTCGCGCACGGCGGCGAGCAGTTCAGCCATCGCCGCCGGATAGGTAGCAGCGACGTTGAACGCACTGTCGGGCAGGGCGAACGGCGAGACGCCGTTAGAGGTGGTTAGTGTGAGCGTGCGGCTCGGCAGATCCCATTCGGCAGTGCCTTCGTCGCCGACGACTCGGTATCGGCGGAATGGTCGTCTATGCACGTAGTCGAGTTGCACGGTGGCGAGGGGACCTCGGCCGCTACGCATTAGCAAGCAGGCCGTGTCCTCGGTCTCGATGTTCAGCGAGGACAGGTGTCCCACTTCGGCGTGCACTTCGGTGAAATCGCCCAGCAGCCAACGCGCCGCGTCGACCTCGTGGATCAGGTCAAGCAACACGCCGCCCCCCAGGGCGCGGCGAGCACTGTATGACTGCCGGTAGTCCTGCGCGGGCCGCCAGTCGGGCAGCCATTGCCCGGCCTCAAACGAGGCCCGCACGACACGCCCGAGGCGGCCGTCCGCCATGAGTTCCGCGAGCAGCTGCAGTGACGGCAGAAACCGCAGATTGCAACCGACGATATTCGGCGGCAGGTCCCGTCCTCTTAAGTGGCGCTGAAGCGCTTCTAGGTCGAACACATCAGATACCACGGGCTTCTCGGCGTAGAACGGCACGCCGTGGTCGATCGCTGCACTCAGGTACTTCAGATGCAGCGAGCTTGGGCTCGCCACGACAACCAAGCGGGGCTGCTTGCCGAACGCCTCGTCCAGGGAGGTGGAAACGGTGGCTCCGTCCAGCGCAGATACGTCGGTCGAACGCCCCGCTTCACGAAGCACATCGAACCGGGCCTCCGGAACCAGAGATCGCAGGCTCGCCATGTGGCGCCGCCCGATCGATCCTGTGCCGATCATCAGGATCCGCATGTCAGTCCCTACCCGGCATCTTGATGCTCAGAGGTCGAGGAACCGGCGCACAAGGCTCAAGCCGATCTCTCCGCTCCGCTCCGGATGAAACTGGGTGGCCATCAGGTTGTCGCGCTGGACCGCCGCACAAATGCGGTGTCCGCCGTACAAGGTGTCAGCCAAGCGATCCGAATCGAGGGCGGGGTCCGCGGCAAATGAATGCACGAAGTACACCGCCGGATCCGCCCCGGACAGCGGCTCAAGCAGCGTGCCCATCCAGTCGCGGCCGCCAGCCGGTTCGACGAGGTGGTTCCACCCAATGTGCGGCACGCGCTGCGGGTCGCCCGTCTGCGTCAATGCGGGCACGGCCCTCACGCGGCCCGGCAGCAGGCCGAGACCCTCATGCTCTCCGAACTCTTCGCTCGCGTCGAAGAGAATCTGCATCCCTACGCAGATCCCGAACATCGGACGGCCGGTGTGCGAAAACTCGCGAATGGCGTCGGCGAGGCCGCGCGACTGCACCTCACGCATGCTGTCGCTGAACGCGCCTACGCCCGGCACGACCAGCCGGTCCGCCTGTCGAGCAACGTCTGGGTCTTCCGTCACCGTCACGTCAGCGCCGCAGTGCTCGAAGGCCCGAGCAACGTTCAGAAGGTTGCACATGCTGTAGTCCAGCAGCGCTATCTTGGGTTTTGCCATGTTCAGAACTTTCGCACCGGCAGACCTGCATCGAGAGCCGCCGCGCGGATGTCGCGCAGATCCATGCGCTTGTAATGCAGCACGTCTGCCATCGAGACGGCGTCAGCCCGGCCGATCGTGGCCACTTCCTTCAAATGCTCGAACGTACCCATGCCACCGCTCGCGATGACCGGCACCGGCACGGTGGCGCTTACTTGGCGCACGAGTTCCAGGTCGAACCCGCTCCGGGTGCCTTCACGGTCGACGGCGGTGAGCAGGATCTCGCCCGCGCCAAGTTCGACCCCTCGACGGACCCACTCAATCACGTCGAGGCCGGTGCGTTCCCGTCCGTTGTCGGTGTACGCCTCCCATCGGCCCGGGGCCACCTGCTTCGCCTCGATCGAGAGAACCATGGCCTGGGAGCCGAAGCGCCGGGCAACATCGCGGATCAGCTCAGGTCGCGCCACCGCCGCGGTGTTGATGGCGATTTTGTCGGCGCCAGAACGCAGGATGAGCCGCGCATCGTCCACGGAGCGAATGCCGCCGCCGACGGTAATCGGGATGAAGACGTTCTCCGCAGTGCGGCGCACGATGTCGCTTAGGTTGTTGCGACCATACAGGCTAGCGACGATGTCCATGTAAATGAGCTCGTCAGCACCCGCCTCGTAGTAGCGGATGGCATGCTCCTGAGGGTCTCCCATGACGCGCAGGCCCTCTAACCGGATCCCCTTGATGAGGTTCGGACCCTTGATGTCTAGGCGCGGAATGATGCGCAGGTTACTCATGGCGCCAGGTCACTTCCCATGCCAGACGGCGTGGCGCAGTTTCCACTGGCCATCCTCCCACTTCCACAAGTGCGGCGATCGGAAGGTGTCGGTGAGGCGATCGAAGTACTCGCGAGTCATGATGGGCTGCTCGAACATCTTGCTCGCCTCCGGGAACTCGTTCGCAGGGATGCTGAGGTACTTGAAGATTTCCTCGGCGAAGCGCTCCGGGAATTCATGGTCGTAGCGCTTTACCAGCGCCACCCCTTCGTCGCGGGTAATGTCCCCCGACCGGATCTCCTGCGCGGCGTCGTACGTCGCGCGACCGATGCCGAACTTCGTGCCCGTGGTGTAGTAGTGGAAGTCGTCGATGCGGTCATCGATGCTGTTGTACTTGCTATACGTGCCCGGCGTACGCTCCGGCGAAGCCTCGAAGCCACCATGCTCGACAGCATAGTAGTAGCAGGCCTGCGGATGCCACTTGAGGTAGTAGCCGAGGTAGTGGACCTCGGTCTTCTTTTCCTCGATCTCGTCCGGGTTGGCAGGCAGATACGGCAGCAGGTCCTGCTGCACCAGGCCATAGTGCTCCTTCAACTCCGGCACGGACACGCCGCCCAGGCTGACCTTCGACTGGTCTGACGCGGTGAAGTACGACCAGTCGCGCTTGGCAGAGTTGGTGTCACCGATCGGGTTGCCATACTCGGCCTCGTTCTCGCCGTAAATGACGAGCGGTACGTTGAACAGCAGCGACATCTTCGGCGCGAGCGACTTCTGCCCGAACATGAACGCCTGAAAGGGGTGAAACAGGTTATCTACGGCCAAGCGCGTCAGCAGGCGGTGCGCTCGACCGTTGGGGGTCATCAGGTAGTTGTCGTGGCCAGCGTGGATCCAGCGCTGGAAGTTGCGCCAACCCCATTCGGTGTAGACATGCGGGGCCCACGTCACGGTGAGCGGGTGCATGCCGTACTTGGTGCGCAGGATGTGCGAGGCGTAGAAGCTATCCTTGCCGCCCGAGCCGGGCACGATGCAGTCATAGCTGCCGTCCTTGCTCCGATGGCGGTCAAGCAGGTCACGCAGTTGACGTTCGCGCTCCTCCCAGTCGATCCCGCCGTGCTTCTTCTCGGCGAACTTGCAGGCGTCGCACACGCCGTCGTTGAAGGCGATGGTTGCCTTCTTGGAGTCCTTCGTGTGCGTGTACTCCACCGCCGAGTTGGGGCGCTGGTTTGAGATTACACAGCGGGAGCAGAAATGCACCTCCGACGGAAGTCCGTACTTCGCCTCCTGCGGCGCGCTGTCAGAACTGAATCGGGCCTTGTCGACCAGCTCGGGAAAAGGGATGCGGTTCATATCAAACTCCGTCGAACAATAGCGTTTCAATCACACCAAGCACCGCGGTGGCGGCGTTGGTTGTGGTCTTGTCAGGAACGGTCACCCCGACACCGGCCTGATTCCGGACTGTGGCAAGTACTCGCTTCAGCGCGAGCGGCAGCTCTGCGGGATCGGCAACTCCCGTAGATACCCCCATTCGAGAGTAAGGGGCATCTTCGGTGAAAACCGAGCAGTCTACTGTGACAACTGGCCGTCCGGCAATCCAAGCTTCCAATCCGACTGTCGAGGCCGTCACCACTGCAACATCGACCGCATGCAGCAGAACGGCCAGCGGCTCGGAAGTCGGACTGAAACACACATGGGGCGCCGGCACGAAAGCCTCTCGCTCGCTCGGGTGATAGCGCACCACGAGGCGCCACGTATCGTCGCCGGCGACCATGCCGCGCAACATGCGCTCCACCTGGCGGGGTAGCGACGGATCGCCCGGGGCCCCGTTGAACGGATGATGCGCCGGTTCGATCTGCGACGCCCACAGGACGGTGATTCGAGAATCATCCCAACCACGCTCCGCGCGCAGGGCGCGTCCGGCAGTCACTGTCTCTGGCGCATTCAACATATCGAAGGCGGGATTCCCCGTTACAACGACCTCGTCCGGAGAGCGCCCATGGGCCAGGAACATCCCTCGCACTGCTTCGTTGAGTACGCAGATCCGGTCTGCGTAGCCTGGTTGACCGATCCATCGGACTTCCTGCAGGGCGAACAAGTCAACTGCACAAACGGCCCGAATGCCGAGGATCCCACTGGCGAGGAGGGCAGCCCGCTCCGCTCGCGGAGAGTTGGTCGCCACGACAACATCTGGACGGAGCGCGTCGAGTACTCGAGTGAAGAATGCTACAGGAAGAAACGCATGCCGACCCTCGCGCGCGTACATCCCCCGCGCCTCTGCCTCGCCGTGTTCGGCCACCAGATCGGCGAACGAAATGCCGAGATAGGCCACGCTTTCTTCATGCGAAACCACGCCGCCTGAGCCTAGATCGGCCGCCAGCGCTTCCCCGTATATGCGGGCGCTTGGCGCCGCATGGTGCCATAGCTCACTGAACCCAATGCAGCTGACCCCCGCCTTCTCGAGGACGGCGCGAGCCGTGGTAAGCCCGAGCACCGAAACGTCGTGACCGCGCGCGATCGCCATTTTGATCACGGGCACGAGCATCGCAACATGCCCTCCCCCGTAAGCGACGAAGAAGAGCCGGCGAGCGGGCGTTGGCGACGGCAAATCAGATGAACTCATGTCAGGGTTGGGGTACGCCGTTTGACCGGGGACCACTGAGTGAGCGTCCCGGTAATGAGCCAGAGGAGCGGGAATAGCAAGGCCACAACTCCCAGTCCTTCCAGGAACACGCCCGGGATGCAGCAGAGAATGATGCGACGCGCCAACACCGCCCTGGGATTGCGTAGCAGGACCATCAACTTGTACAGCAGGTAGCCGGCAACCAGCAGATACGCAACGCTCCGGGCATACTGCCCCTCGACGAGGCTGACTAGCAACGTGCCCCTGCTTAGTACTGCCAGTAGCAGATTGTTCGACTCGATAGAGTGAGCGCCGTAGCCCTCAGCGCCGCTCTGGAACCCGCCGAGCTTGTCGATGATGGACGCGGCCAGCGACAACCCGACCAGAACAAGCGCTAGTAGGCGCGCCCCTTGCCTGCGGCTCACCGCGGGCTGACGAACGAAGATCAACAACGTGGCCACGGCGATCATTGATGCTGAGCTAAGGTTCGCAAACGCAATGCCTAACCACAGGAGCCAACTGCGCGAATCCGACCTCACCAGATAGAGGATCACGTAACCAACCCCGACAGCGACCAGCACGCTTCGACCGCTGAGTGCCAAAGGCAATGCGAGTGGGGCTAGCGTCAACACGCGCCGCCCGGGCGCACCCGAAGCGAGAACTAGCGGCAGCAATGCCAACTCGAGCAACACCATAGAACCGAGGGGACCGACGACAGCGTCAAGGCCGATGAACGGAGCCACCGCGAACAATCGGCCGAGGTGCACCCAGATCAGACTACCCTCGGCCGCGCCTTCGACGACATTGCCTTCCTGCAACAGCGCGAGCACATACAGCATTTGGGATTGGAACCCGTCATCAGCAAGTGATTCGACAGGGGGCAGAAAGCCAACGTGAACGCGCAGCCCGACCAACAGCACTGCCATCACCGCGATGCCACACCAAAGCCGGAGGGAAGGCGGTCGACGGCGCCGTCGGCGAATGACAACTGGAGCGCCTGACTCGTCGACTGTGGCCGTCACCATCCGAGCCCCTTCACGCGGCGTTGCAATGGAGCGTCGAACCAGCGGTCGGCGGCGATTGCCACTAGCGCGGTTGCCAAGAGGAGAAACAGCAGCGTCGGTACTGCCGCATCCAGTCGTTTGCCCACGGCGAAAAAGACGAGCGGGTGGATCAGATAGAGTGGATAGCTCAGCCCGCCAAGCAGAGAACCGGCGCGGGCCGTCGCACCTTCCAGGGACAGGCGCGCGAGTGCCGCCACCAGCGCAATCGATGTCGCCACCAGAAGAACTCGCCGCCAGCCGGTGACAAGTGCCAGTTCGTCCCTAGCCCCCGCACCTACGAAGGCCATCATTGCGACGAGCCCAAGGGCTAAGGCGACGACGTGCGGCCCCGAGCCCAGACGACGTACGTGACCGTCGAAGAGAGAGAGGTACACACCAGCGATGAAGAAGATTGCCTGGTTGGCTGGATGGACGTAGAGAAGCCACCCTTCGGCCAGCGTGGTGTGCATGCGCAGCGAATTGTCCATCCAGGCGGCAAGCACCAAGGTCGCTAGCAGCACCTGGACGGCCGAGCGGCGCAGTAGCACAAGCAGCGGAAATACGATGTAGAACACGACCTCGACGCCGATACTCCAGCCCCCGACGATCGGCGTGGCCGCCGGGTCCACGATACCAAACACTAGCGTTAGGTTAGCAAGAAACACGTATGGATCGACAGGCTTGCCTGTAACGAGCAGCTTGCCGGCCACCGACAACAGCAGCACCACCGCGAATAGCGGTGCCAACCGCCCCAGCCGCCGCTGAAAATAGGCCTTAACCACATCGGCCTGCAGACCGCATCGGAACTGATGTTCGTAAGCGTGGGCGAGACTGTAGCCACTGAGCACGAAGAACACCGACACGCCGTAGGTACCAAACATCGCCAGAATGGTATGGCCAGCCGAACCCACCGGAAGTTCGCTCCACAAACTGAAGTGGTAGGCGGCGACCCCGATCGAACAAAGTCCCCGAAGCAGGTCTAGGGCATGCAGGCGCACGACGCGAACAGGTCGAACCGCCGCGGAGTCATGCATCGCGCATCACCATTGAGCACAAGAATGAGTCTACCTTGGTGCCGTGGAGGTATCGGAAGGGAGCCCCCCGGCCTTCGTCACCGCCATTCCCCACTCGCCCCTTCGCACCTTCGGCCCCCATCTGAGGCGAGGCCGCGCCAAACGTCACGCCCCAGAAGGTGCAGAGGCTTCCGAGGTTTAGGTTGCAGTCCGATCGATCGTCATACTGGTGAGTACAGTGGACGCTCGGCGAGCGAAGCCGGTCGAGGTGATAGCGAATGGTAGCCATCGCTCGGCTCAGCAGCGATCGAGCCAGTGAGACAGAGAGACAAGCGCGCGCAACTCCCGCGTGTGGTTCGTGATCCCATCGCGGTGGCGCTGAAGCAGACCATGCACGGCCGAAGGATTGAACAATGAGGTCTTCGATAGGAGATGCTGGAGCCGCTCATGGCAGTAGCTCGCCTTTTCGCCGCGGAACCAGTCCCCCACCGGAACGGTGAACATCTGCTTGCGGCGATACGCTAGTCGTTCGCCGATCAGCGGTTGAACCGCCTTCTTGTAGAGGTATTTGGTTTCGCCATCACGGAGCTTCAGGTCCCCAGGCATGCGAAAGGCGAACTCCATCATTCGGTAGTCCAAGAACGGCGTGCGAGCCTCGAGCGAAACAGCCATGCCCATGCGATCGGGCTTGACCAGGTTGTTCCCCGAGAGCAGCAACTGCATGTCGAGGTAGAGGGCCTGATTGATGCGGTCTTGGTGGGCGACCTCGTCGAAGTAGGGCGCAGCGACATCGAAGGAATCGATGCCTGCCAGTGCCCGCCCTGTAGAGTTCGAGTAGATCGAGCTTTTGGTGGCAGGCGAGAAGAGCGAGATGCTGTCGAAGTAGGTGCGACGGAATTCCGCATCCGACAGGCCGTCAACGCCGGGACGGGCGAAGAAGTCCTGGTGCTTCTCGTAGCCAGCGAACAGCTCGTCACCGCCGTCGCCCGTCAACACCACAGTGACATGCTTGCGGGCGAGCTCGGCCACCCGGTACGTGGGCAGGAATGAGATGTCGCCGTGCGGCTGGTCGCAGTGGTACGTCGCCAGCGGCCACAGATCGAGCATGTCGGGATCGACACGCTCCATCACGTGGCGCGTGCCGAAGCGCTCCGCCGCTTCTTGCGCGAAACTGGACTCGTCGTAGCGTGGGTCCTGAAAACCGATGCAGAAAGTCTTCACCGGTTCATCGAGATGCCGCGCCATGAGCCCTACGATGGTGCTCGAATCGACGCCGCCGGACAGGAACGCACCGAACGGCACGTCGCTGCGCAACCGCAGTCGCACCGCGTCGTCGAGGATGGCGTTGAACTCCTCGATCCACTCGCCCTCGTCCCGGCCGTGCACAGGCACCATGTCGGCGAGATTCCACCAACGCGACGTGGTGACACCTCCGCGCGTAATCTTCAGCAGGTGACCCGGCATTAGATGCCGCACGCCGCTGTAGATGGTGTGCGGAGCCGGGACGTAATTGAAGGTTAGGTAGTGGTGCAGCGCCGTCTCGTTCAGAACGGGCCGCACCTCGAGTCCTGGCAACATGGCCTTGATCTCAGAGCCGAAGGTGAGCTGCACCCCGTCGTCATGGACGTAGAGCGGCTTGACGCCGATGCGGTCCCGCACGAGGTACATGGCCTGTTCGCCGGCGTCGTAGATCGCGATGGCAAACATGCCGTTCAGCTTTCGTATGAAGCCGATGCCCTCGGATTCGTACAGACGCAGCAGCACTTCAGTGTCTGAATGGGTGCGGCATGCGAACGGGCCGCCAGCCAGCTCCGCCGCCAGTTCGACATGGTTAAAGATTTCGCCGTTCTGCACTACGACGATGCGGCCATCGTCCGAGACGAAGGGCTGGTGCCCGCCCTGGATGTCGATGACTGACAGGCGCTGGTTGCCGAGGGCGGCCCCTTTCGCCGCGAAGACGCCCTGATCGTCGGGGCCGCGATGCACGATGGCATGCCCCATGGCCTGAAGCACGCCGGAGTCCAGCGAGCGGCCCTCACGGTGAAAATACCCAAAGATGCCACACATGGTCAGTTGCCACCGGTTCCGAAAATCTGCTTGAAGGTCAGCTTGATGATGCGCGCATCGAGTCCAATGGAACTCGACCTTGCGTATTCGAGGTCGAGGCGCTTGCGCTCTTCGGGGGTCGCGGTCGAACGTAGCGTCGCCTGCGCGAGACCGGTGATGCCAGGCCGCACACGGTGGCGCAGCGACCATTCCTCTGCAGTATAGAGGGCACGCTGCGCCGGCACGTCCGGCCGGGGACCCACGAGACTCATGTCGCCCGAAAGCACATTGAACACTTGGGGCAGTTCGTCAAGGCTCGTTCGGCGAATGAAGCGCCCCACCGGTGTAATGCGCGGATCGCCTTCCGCGGTGGAGTAGCCTCCGATACGATCCGCGTTCAGCACCATGCTACGGAACTTGAGCATGTGGAAGTGCCGGCCGCCACGGCCCACTCGCACCTGCCGGTAGAAGACCGGACCGCGGTCGAAGCGATACACCGCGAACGCCACTGCGATGAGGGCGGGAGACATGACGGCCAGCGTGAACAACGCCAGCGCAATATCGATCAATCTCTTCATTGGCCGGCAGTATCGTGCGCGACACTGGAGTTCGAAAGCAAACGCAATCCCACCACTGTGATGACTGAAAACGCGGCGACAGCCGCTGCGGTGCGCAGACGCGGGTCCGAAAGACCCAAGACGGTGGCGCCTGCGATGAGCGCAGCCCCGGCCAAGGCGCCGCCCGCGCACGCAGGGTACATTCTACGGTTCATCCAGCCTCCCTCACCGACCCACACAACCCCCGCAGCGCGAGACATCGCGGCGGCAAGTAACACGTAGAACGCGACGACGGCGCCCATGAGGGCAGCCGGTGAAGCGAGCCAGAGTCCTGGCGCCGCGAGCAGCGGCAGCGCCATCAGGCATGCGAAGTTGATACGCAGCACGGTCCCGGTGCGCCGATCTGCGTTGAGGTGGGCCGTTGCAAGCGCGGCTACTCCGATAAACGGCACGGCCAGGACGAGCACGCGGGTCAGTTCGACGATGCGGGCAGTCGCTGCTGCGTCAAGCCGGCCGCGCATGAAAAGCAGTTCGACGACGGCATCAGCGAACCACCACCCCGGAAGGACGACGGCCACCGCGAGAACCGCGCAACGCGCGAGGCTGACGCCGACCGCGCGATTCGCCGCGTCGCGATCCCCCTGCGACAACAACCCGCTCAAATGGGGAAAGGCAACCGTGGCGAGGGTAGTGATCAAGATGCCAACTGGCAGCTCGACGAGCTTCGTGGCGTAGTTGAAGGACGCCAGAGCCCCCGTTCCCGCGACGGATGCGAGCGCGCGCACGATCACAGGCACGAGCAGCATCAGCGATGAGGCTGTCATGGCCGCGAGGAACGCCCTCAGAAGGAGGCCGTCGATGCGCCAGGGGCCCCGCTCGATCCGCCAAGCTGTGCGCGGCAGCGCGACCGCCTGTGCGCCGAAGCGGAGCAATGCACCCACGAACACTCCCCACCCAATCAGCTCGAGCACCCGCAACTCTGTGTAACTCCCTGCGCTCGCGAGCGCCACGATGATGCAGAGGTTGAAGATGAGCGTGCCGCAGCCGGCGACGAAAAAGCGATCGCGCGCGTTGAGCCAGGCGGTGGACACGCCGGCAATCGCGGTTAGCGGCACCGCGAGCGCAACCAGGAGGATCGCTGTGCGCATGGGCGCCGACAGATCGAACCGCCCTCCCGGCGCGAGCAGGCCCAACCACATTGCCGGCCACAACGCCACCCACAGCGCAAGGGCGGAAAAGACAAGCGTCACGACAAGCAGCGCATGCTGAAACACAGCGCGGGAGTGCCCCGTTTCTGACTCCCGGAAGACCGGGATCAGCGCAACGCTCAGCCCGCCGGAAAGCAGTAGGTTGACGAGCAGGTCGGGCAGCGTGAGCAGCAGTACGGCAAAATCGGCTTCTGCCGACGCCCCCAGCGACGATGCGAGAAGCATCTCCCGGATGAAACCCGCGGCTCGTCCGGCGAGCAGGGCCAAGCTGAGGAGCGCTCCCGTGCCGACGGCGAATCGCCCCAGTCGAGCACGCCCCCCCGTCACGCCGAATGACTCGACTTTGCCTCAATCGCGGCGACGATCGTCGCCACCCGGCCCTGGACTTCGGTGTGAAGCGTCGCCAGTTGCCGCGGCGAGGCGCCCTGGTGCAATACGTACGCCTCGCGCAGTCGGCGCACCTCGACCTCGAAATCCATCTGCTCCACGATCTCCTCCACCGTCCGAGCCTGACGATGGAAGGTGCGCGACAGGATGGCCCCGGTCGATCCCAGCCGGACGTGCTCCGCCAACAGCAACTCCGCCGGAAGCAGGCCCTCACCCACGCGGGCCACGCCGCCGATGCCGAACGGAATACCCCGATCGCGCAGCAGGACCGCAAGCGGATCGACCGCGCCATCGGCTAAAGGTTGGAACATGAACCGCTGTTGCAGTTCGAGGTGCAGATCATTGAGCCCCACGTGAACTTCGTCGATGCCCGGGAGCAGCGACCACTGCGGTGCGCTTTCTACGGCCGAGATGGTTTCGATCAGCAGGCAAGTGCGCGCCCGGCCACCCACGGCCGAGACGAAAGCGGCCACTTCAGCAGGCGCTCGGAACATCGGGAGCATCACGATATCGGCCCCGCGCGAAATTGCGTCATCGATCTCCGCTTGGGACCCATCGTGCATGGGGTTGACGCGAACGAGTAGCCGGCCGACCGGGACGACTGGCCGCACGCGCTCGATGTCCTCTGGCGCGTGCCGGCTGATCACGGTGTCGAGATGCCCCTGTCGTGTCTCTTTTCCAAGAAATTCAAGGTCAACGAAGATTCGATCTACCCCCCGGGCCACGGCGAACTGAGCCACGGCGGGATCGTTGGTGATCATCAGGAATTTCATGGCACAGCGTCGAGCGCAGGTCTCGAAGGGAGCAGGTGAAGGGCGCTATAGCAGGCGGAGCGGACGGCGATTGGACCAAGGGCGGGCCGCGACAGTCCCCACGTGTGGGCGCGGGCCGACCGAAATAAACCGCTAGTATGCCGCGTTTCTCCCCTCGCCTACCCGGATTGCACCGAGCATCGACTTCCGAGACCGCACGGCGTAAAACCTCTGTTCCGCATAGCCAGCGACACGAATTGCCGGACTGGTGAGCTGTAGCGTGGCATCATTGAGAGGTATGACAAGTAGGTTCGCCTGAAACCGTTTCCGCAGCATGTCCAGCGAACCGCAGATAGTAACCAGTCCATCCATGCGAAATCACATTGGGCGTCGCCTCTCCGACATGACGTCGACCCGGAAGCTGGCGATCATGATCGGCGGGGATGCCATCTTCCTTCCCCTCTGCATGATCGCGGCAGTAGGTGTCCGGCTCGGATCCCTACAGCAGGCGCTGCAAAACGAGCTTGGCCTCCAGATCCTGATAGGCCTGCTGACCCTCCCGGTGCTCGGCGCCGCCGGGCTTTACCGGACCGTTGTCCGGTACATCGACCTCCGGGTGCTGTTCGCGTCGAGCGCGTCGCTCGCAGTCGTGGTGCTCGCAATGTTCGGGCTCGCAATGGCATTCGACGTGCACCTGCTGCCCCGCTCGTCGCTGCTGATGTACTGGTTCGTCGCATTCACCTACGTGGTCATCTCCCGGTTCATGGCCCGCAGCCTGCTCCTGCAAGGCTTCAAGCGGTCCAATCGCTCGCGCGTGCGGACGGCCATCTACGGTGCAGGCGAGGCCGGCGCCCAGTTGGCGCACACCATGCAGGTCAGTCGCGAGTACCAAGCTGTCTGCTTTCTCGACGACCGCCTCTCGCTGCACAACAAGTCAATTGCAGGCCTGAGGGTCCACGCACCCAGCCAGTTGCACGAGTTGATCGATCGCCTAGATATTTCTCAGGTCGTGGTCGCCATTCCTTCTGCAACCCGTGCGCAGAAGCGAGAGTTGCTGGCGCGGCTGCAACCCACTGGGCTACCCATCAAAATCCTGCCGGGGCTTGTCGATCTTGTGAAGCACGGGCACGTGGCCGAGTCCGACCTCCGCGAAGTCGAGGTGAGCGACCTACTCGGCCGGGACCCGGTTCCGCCGCAGCCGCAACTCTTTTCCCGCAACATCACCGGCAAGGTCGTGCTCGTAACAGGCGCGGGAGGGTCGATCGGGAGCGAATTGTGCCGGCAGATCGCGTCGCAGAATCCACGCCGCCTCGTCCTGTTTGACCACTCCGAGTATGCGTTGTACGCAATCGATCAGGAACTGCGGCGCCATGCGCCGGACCTCTCGATTGAACCGGTGCTTGGTACGGTCCTTGACGAGCAACTGCTCGCGCGGGTGTTCATGGAAAACCGGGTCGGGACGGTCTACCACGCCGCTGCGTACAAGCATGTTCCGATCGTCGAGAGCAACATGCAGCAGGGACTGCGCAACAACGTGCTCGGCAGCCGCGCCGTGGCACGTGCAGCAATCGCGGCCGGCGTCGAGACCTGCGTACTTGTCTCTACCGACAAGGCAGTTCGACCGACGAACGTGATGGGCGCCTCGAAGCGCACCGCCGAACTGGTCTTCCAGGCGGCGGCACAGCGGGCTGGGTCTCGCACGTGCTTCTCTATGGTTCGGTTCGGAAACGTGCTGGGGTCGTCGGGCTCAGTGGTGCCGCTGTTCAAGCAGCAGATCCAGGCCGGTGGCCCGATCACCATCACCCACCCAGACATCATCCGGTACTTCATGCTCATCCCCGAGGCGGCACAATTGGTGATTCAGGCGGGGGCGCTCGCCAAGGGCGGCGAGGTGTTTGTGCTTGATATGGGGGAGCCCGTGCGCATCGTCGACCTCGCCCGCTCGATGATCCGGCTATCCGGCCTCTCGGAGCGCACCGAGGAAGATGGCGACGGTGACATCGAGATCCAATTCGTGGGACTGCGGCCCGGAGAGAAGCTGTACGAGGAACTGCTTATCGGCGACAACGTCCGTCCGAGCGAGCACTCGCGCATCATGTGCGCTCACGAGCGCTACATCGAGCCCGCACTCCTCGACAAGATGATCGACTCGCTACAGGCCGCATGTGATGTCAACGACGTGGACGGGATGCTACGCCAGCTTGAGAATCTGGTGCCGGAGTACGTATCCTCCGTCGAGATCAATGGCAGAGCGGCGAACAATCGCGGGCAACGTTGACCCTTGCTATCGCACTTCGCCAAGAGCGCTCATACGTGTCACGCGCCGCTCCCGTCGCGGCCTACACATCCCGATCGCAGCTGCCCTGAGCTTCGCCTGCGGAGGTGACGCCGACGATGAGCCATTCCCTAGCGGTCCTCGGCCTCCTCAAGACGAGCTCCAGCGACGCGCCGGTAGTGGTGTTTCAGCACGAGGCACGTGCCGGACGGCTCAGGCACGCGCCCATCACTAGCAACGGCTCGTACAACACGATGGCATGTCGGACCCGTCAGGTGGGTCACACCGCCATCGGCGTCTGCAGTTCGTCCTGCCCGGGCACCACCAGCACCGGTAACATCACACTCTTCGCCAGCAACAGCGCCGTGGCGCGGGACTCCCGGGTCGCTCCAGGCATCGCAACGATCACGTGCGTGGCGCCATGACGCAGGCAGGCGGCCCGCACCTCGACTAGCGGTCCCTCGACTGGAATCCCGTTGATACGGGTGCCGATCTTCCCCTCGCTGTCGTCCAGGATTGCCTGTACCGTCCACCCTTCTCGCAGGTGGATGCCCGCCACGAGGCGGCGCGCCGCGTCACCAGCGCCGAGCACGATAGCCCTTTTAGGCGTCTCCGCCTCGCCCCGATGGAGCGACCGCGCATGCTCCCACACCGTGCGGTACACCATGCGAAGCATTGCGAGAGCGATCAGCGTGAACAGCGGGTGCAGCAGCAACACGGCACGGGCCACCCCGACGAGTTGGGCCATCAAAACGCCCACCGCGCTGACCAGCCCCGCCACGGCGCACGCCAACGTGATGCGCTTCAGGTCCTCGAACCCGAAGAAGCGCCAGATGCCGCGACGTGCACCGAACGATGCGAGGCACACAAGGTAGACCGCGACAACGGCCAACGAGACCAGGTCGTCATACCACGGCCGCCCGGGTTGCCACCGCTCGAAGCCGAGGCGAAACAGATATGTGATGTGCCAGCAAGACAGCACGGTCACGCCGTCAACGGCCGTGGCCATCACGGTGCGCCAACGGTGCGGCGAGGACAGCGCTTCGTCGATGACTTGCCAGAATCGGCTGGTGGGCATGGCGAAGAATCTCCCGGTGGAGGGGGGCACGAACACGGTCTTCAGGGTCAGACCGAGCAACCGAAGGTCACTCACGAGAGACGCGTTGTCTACGTAGTCGACCGCATATTGCAGCTTGGAGGGCAGGATGACTTCCAGGTATTCCCGCTCCGGGTCCTCAGCTTGCGCCAACAAGTCGTTCTCGTTCCGGAAACGCACGCTGGCGAGGTCCGTGATGCCAGGACGGACACTCAGCACCCGCGCCTTGAAGTCGGGAGGATAGTGCGCCACGTAGCGGGGCACCTCGGGTCGTGGCCCGACGAGACTCATCGTCCCGCGCAACACGTCCACCAACTGCGGCAGTTCGTCGATCTTGTACTTGCGCAGCAGCGCGCCACTGCGCGTGATGCGCGCGTCCCCGGCCACAGTGAGTTCTGGGCCAGCGGGTGCGGCCACGTGGGTCATCGTCCGGAACTTGAAGATGCGGAAGTGCCGGCCGTGTCGCCCCACCCGCACCTGCCGGAAGAACACTGGCCCGGGAGAATCCAGCTTGATCCACAACGCCACGCCCAGCAGCAGAGGACTGAGCATCAAGAGGCCGATCGCCGCGCAGGCAATGTCAACACCCCGCTTCAGCACGGTAGGCTCACCGCAGTGCTCCGGCCACCGCGTGGATAACCCGGTCCACGTCACCCTCGCTCATGCGGGTGTACAGCGGCAGGCTGACGAGCCGCTCATAGGCAGCTTGGCTATGCGGGAACTGCTCGGCCTTCAGCCGATAACGGTCACGCCAGTACGGCTGCAGGTGCAGCGGTACGTAGTGGACGCTGCATCCGATGCCTGCGTCGAATAGACGCTTGATGAAGGTGTCGCGGTCGGTCGGTGCATCCGCGGCAAGTCGCAGCGAATAGAGATGCCACGCATGCACCTCACCCGCAGGAGCTGCGGCCGGAAGCACCACAGGCAAGTTTGAGAACGCAGCGCTATAGCTCGCGGCAATCTCGCCGCGGCGCACTTGAAAGGCCCGTGCCCGACGCAGCTGGTGCAGTCCGAGGGCCGCTGCAATGTCGGTCAGGTTGTACTTGAAGCCAGGCGCGACCACCTCGTAGTACCAACTCGGAACCTTGGACTGAAACCGGTCGAATGCGTCGCGACTGATTCCGTGTAGTCGCATGACCTGAATCCGCTTGGCGAGCGCCAGATCACGCGTTACAACCATCCCGCCCTCGCCCGTCGTGATCGTCTTGTTCGCGTAGAAACTGAACACGGTCGCGTCAGATCCCAGCGCACCTATCAACTGTCCACCGGCGGTGGCGGGCAGGGCGTGGGCGGCGTCTTCCACTACTTTAAGACCATGTCGGCGCGCGATCGCGAGCAGACGCGACATGTCGACCGCCAGCCCGCCGTAGTGCACCGGGATCACGGCCTTCGTGCGGGGTGTGATGGCCGCCTCGACGGCGGTGATATCCAGATTCAGGGTCACTGGGTCCACGTCGACCAGCACCACGTCGGCGCCCAGGTAGCGCACGACCTCGGCGGTGGCCGTGAAGGTGTGGGTGGTGGTGATGACCTCGTCGCCGGGGCCGATGCCCAGCGCTTCGAGCGCGAGGTGCAGGCCCGCGGTGGCCGAGTTCACCGCCATCGACTGCAGTGACGGGTCGCCCAGGAAGGCGGTGAAGTCGGACTCGAATCGGCGCGTCTTGGGCCCGGTGGTGATCCAGCCGGACTTCAGGGTGTCGACGACCTCGGCGATCTCCTCGTCACCGATGTCGGGCAAGGCGAAGGGCAGGAAGGGTTGGTCGGTGGACATGGTTCAGGGCTTGGCGATCCAGCACAGCACATGGGTGCGCAGTGGCGGAAGCAGGTTGAAGAGAGTGTAGAGGCCGGGGTGCACCCGGGTGACGGCCCGCGCGATGGGCGGCGCGAGCGTCACCCGCTCGGCCGACAGGCGCCCGGCCGGGAACAGCGCACGCACGCGGGACAGCGGCACGCCGCGCACGTCGGGGTTGCGCGGGTTGCCGACCACGAAGTCGTACCACAGCACCACCCCGCCCGGCTTCAGCCACTGCCACATCGCGGCGGCCAGGCGCTGCTGGAAGGCGTCGTCGAGCAGGGAGGAGAAGACGGTCGAGACGAAGACGATGTCGAAGGACGCTGCGGGCAGGTCCAGCGCCAGCGCATCGCCGGCGTGGAGCGTCACCGACTCGGGCAGCACGGCGCGAGCCGCCGCATGGCGCTCGGGCAACAGCTCCACACCGCACAGGTGCTCCGGCCGGAAGCCCGCCCGCAGCAGTTCGAGCAGGTTGCCTCCGGCGCCGCTGCCCACTTCGAGCAGGCGGCAGTGCGCCACATCGACGAAGCCATGCCGCACCAGGCCGCGCAGCATCGCGCGCTGCCGCTCCTGCACGGTGTGCCACACGTCGGGGCGCAGCAGGCTGTAGCGGTCGCCCACCGCGCGTCGGGCGTAGCGTTCGGCCAGCGCTTCGGGTTCGCTCATGCGGGGCTCCTTTGACGGGCACAAGCCACAAGGGGCGTGACCAGCCTCATGCCTGCACCGCCTCGATGAAGCGACGGGCCAGGACCGGGTAGGCATGGTGCGCCAGCACGTGCGCGCGACCCCGCGCGCCCATCGCGGCGCGCTCCGCAGCAGGCACCGCCAGCAGGCGGCGCAGCCCATCCACGACCGCCGGCGCCGAACCCGGTGGCACGGTGATGCCGCATCCGGCCTCGGCCACCGGGTCATTGCCGGCCTCGACCGAATGCAGCACCGGGCGGGCGGCCATCATGTAGTCCATCAGCTTGTTGGGCGCGATGCCGAAGCGGTACAGCGACACCCGCTGCCAGCCGATGTAGGCGATGTCGAAGGCGGCCAGCAACGAGGGGATCTGCGCCTTGGGCACGGGCGGCAGCAGCGCCACATGGTGCAGGCCCTCGGCGGCGACGCGCGCGGCCAGCCGGGCCTTTTCGTGGCCATCGCCCACCAGCACGAAGGCCACCGGCTCCGACGCCATGGCCGCTGCCGCACCGAGCAGCACGTCGAGCGCATTGGGCTCGCCGTGCGAACCGGCGTAGCCGACGATGCTGCGCCCGGCGGCCCGGTGCCGGGCGATGCAGGCCGCCACCTCGGCATCGAGCGGCGCCGGCGTGACGGACCACTCCTCAGGCGAGATGCCGTTCGGCACGATGTGCAGGCGACGCAGGTCCAGGCCGTGCGCCGCCATGTGGTCCGCCACCTTGGGCAGCATCGAGACCACGGCATCGGCATCCCGATAGGCATCGTTCTCGGCCTTCTGGCAGAGCATGATGAAGGGGTGACGGGGTGACATGCCCGAGAGCTCCACGGGCGAGGCCGGCCACAGGTCGTGCACCTCGTACACCAGCCGGGCCCGCGCCAGACGGGCGAGCCGCCGGGCCACCCAGATGTCCATCGGGTAGGTGCTGGAGGCGATCACCACGTCGGGCCGGAAGGCCGCCACCTGCCGGCGCGCATCCCACCACACCTGCCCCAGGAAGCTCGCGATGTTGCGCACGCGGCCGAGCCCGTTGCCGCGGTAGCGAGGCACCGGCCACCAGCGGTACTGGATGCCGTCGATCAGCTCATCCACCGGCCTGTCGCCCACCTCCGGTTGCCGCGCGCGAACATGCGAAAACGAGGCCGCCACGATCTGCACCCGGTGCCCCGCCCGCACCCACTCGCGGGCCAGGTAGTAGGGCCGGAACTCCATGCCATGGCGCGGCGAGCCGGCGTAGTGGTTGAGCAGCAGGATGTTCATGCCGATGACAGCTCTTTCATGCGCGACAGCAACCCGGCCACGGCTGGCGCGAACAAGGCGTTGTCGGCCACCCATTCGCGGTTGACCGCGGCGATGGCGTCGGCGCGCGGCAGCAGGGCCGCCATCGCTGGCATCGGATCAAGGTCCGCGTTGCTCACGATCATTCCATTCTCCCCCTCGCGCACCAGCTCGTGGTTGGCCGGCAGGTCGCTCAGCACCGGCACGCAGCCATGGGCCATCGCTTCGAGGACGGACACGGCCACCGAATCGCTGGCCGGCAGGCTCACGTACCACCGAGCGCGTTGATACCAATCGGCCTGGCTTGGCGCATCCAGGCGGCCGGTGAACGTCACCGCATCCGCCAGGCCGCGCACTGCCGCCTGCCGGACGAGCGCGTCGCGCAACGAGCCGTCGTTGGCCACGACCAGCCGCGCGGCGGGTTGCACCGCCCTCACCCGCGCGAACAAGTCCAGCACGGCGTCCGGACGGTACAAGGGCTCGAGGCCCCGGTTCGCAAAGAAGAGCCAGGGCTCCTTGGCCGGTGGTGCCGGCGGCATGGCATCCAGTCCGAACGGGAAGGTCAGCACTTCCGCCGCGCCGAGTGCGCGCATGCGCTCCGTCATGTGCCGGGAGTCGCTCGTGCACAGCGTGCAGGCCCGCAGCACCCGAGAGGTGAGCGCCCGGTGCAGCACCGACCGCTGCGGCGCCAGCAGGATGTCGCTGCCCCAGGCCGAGCCGACGATGCGGGCACGCAGGCCGAAGGTTCCGCGGGCCAGCCACGCGAGCGTGCCGTGCGAGGTCAGGTAGTGCGGGTTCAGCCAGTCGGCATCGACCTCGCGCAGCCAGCGCCCGAGGCGTGGCAGGGAACGGAGGATGGCGGCATTGCCGCCAGCAGGGTCCGGCCGGGTGTCGAGCGCCAGGCGGTGGGCGGCGGGCAGGAAGGCATCGAACTCCGGCAGGAAGCCGCGGCTGGACGCCACCCGCAGCGAGACGCCTCTGTCTTGTGCATAGGCCCTCGCCCACTTGAGCAGGTGCGGGCTCTGGGCGTCTCCGATCAAGGCGACGCGCATCATGCCGCGGGCCCCTCGCGCCCGGCCCAGGCCTCGTAGTGGGCGCGCCATTCGGGATGTCGCGCCAGCAGTGCGGCATCACCGTCGCGGGTGTCGCCCACGACGACGGCAGGCGCGCCGCCAATGACCGCGAAATCGGGGAACTGCCCCCGCACCCGGCTGTGCGACAGCACGAGGCAGCCACGACCCAGCGTGGTGTTGGCCTCGATGACGCTGTGCGGCCCGATGAAGGAATAGGCGCCGATGTGCACCGGGCCGCTGATGAAGCCCGGCCGCCCGTCGACCGGCACGTCGTAGTACCCCTCGCCCATCAGCCGCAGGCTGCGGTGGGAGCTGTGGGTGAGCACGCTCACGAAGTTGGTGATCTGCACGCCGTCGTCAATGCGCACGCCGTGGCTCGCCTCGATGAAGTTGAAGTGGCCGATGAACACATGGTTGCCCATCGCGAGCCGGTCCTCGTGCTCGATGCAGGTGCTGGGCGACAGCCGGGCGAAGGGCAGCGGTCGCCCATCCAGCGCCTGCTCACCGAACAGCATGCGGAAGAAGAGGCGGTGCCAGAGCCAGCGGCGCCAGCGGTTGAGGCGAACCCTAAGCCACTGCGGCATGCGGGACCTCCTTCCACGTTGCCAGGCACCAGAAGTAGGTGCCGAAGTAGAGCAGCATCGCGGCCGACACGGCCCAGGCGCCGCCCGCCAACCCGCCGAGGTGCAACCCTGCGGCCAGCGCCGCGAGGAACATCGCCTGGCCGACGAGTGAGAACTTCAGCGCCCAGGCCTGCGCCCGCCACGCGAGCGTCACCACGGCCAGGGGCGCGGCGACGAAGTGCGCGCCGATGTACGGCGCAAGCGCACGCGCGAGTTCCCCGGCCGGCCGCCATGGCTCGCCGAACAGCCACGCGAAGAGCGCCGGGCCGGCGGCCATCAGCACCACCACCAGCGGCACGGCCAGGCACGCCAGCCACGTCATCACGCGACGCACCGCCCGCCGGGCCTCTTCGGGCGAGGCCTGCGCCAGCTTGGGGTACAGCGCCTGCGAGACCGCCCCGCCCACCAACGTCGCAGGCGCCTTGAGGTAGCGCAGCGCCAGGCCCCAGAAGCCGGCCGCGGCCTCGCCCGTCCAGGCGACGAGCAGGGCAACGGCCAGTGTGTCCTGCAGCGCACCGGCGAAGGCGTGGGGCGTGTTGAGCAGCGGAAACTCGCGGAAGCGCCGGGCGACCATCGCCAGTGTGGCGCGAGGCACATGCCAGAGCCCCCGCCACCCGCCCGCAGGAGCCGGCCCGGCCAACGACGCGGCCGCCGCAGCCCCGGCCACCACCGGCCCCGCCACCAGCCCGACCGTGCCGGCCTGCGCCAGGCCACCGGCCACCTGCACGAGCGCGGCCCCACCGTACTGGGTGACGCGGCTCACGGACAAGCGCCGGAAGGACTGCGCGCGCGTCGCCCACATCGTCAGGCACTGGACGCCGCCGGCCACCAGGACAGCCAGCGGGACCCAGGCCCATAGCGCCAGGTCGAACCATGCACCGGCCGCCCAGGCCAGCGGCACGCTCAGCAGCGTGACACCGACCAGCACGCGCACACACAGGGCGAGCAGGTCGCGGGCCTGCTCGGCGTCCGTCGCGAGCGGCAACGCGAAGTCGTAGCGCGCGCAGGCCACCACGGCCAGGTTGGCCACCAGGGCGGCGAACAGGGTGTAGTGGCCGAACTCCTCGGGGCGGTAGAGCCGCGTGAGCCACGGGCCGAGCAGCAGCGGCAGCGCCTGGGCGAGCGCACCGCCGGCCAGCAGTGTCAGCGTCGCCTTCAGCAGCCCGTCGGTCCGGCCGCTCATGGGTCAGCCGAGCGCGGCTCGCAGAGCGTCGACCACCTCGTCCTGCTGGGCCTCGGTCAGGTCGGCGCTCATCGGCAGGCTCATCACCCGGTGGCTTGCCGCATCGCTGCAGGGGAACTCGTCAGCGCCGGCAAAGGCCGCATAGGCGGGCTGCCGGTGCAGAGGTTTGGGGTAGTGCACCGCGGTCGGAACGCCCGATGCCTGCAGGCGCGCCTGCACGTCCGCGCGCTGGTCGACGAACACGGTGTACTGGCCCCAGACGCAGTCGCGGTCCGGTCGCACGACGAGGGTGCGCACACGGGTGCCTTCGAGCAATGCGCCATAGCGCGCGCCGATCTCGCGGCGCCGCTGCAGTTCCCATTCGAAGCGCTCCAGCTTGGCCAGCACCACGGCGCATTGCAAGGTGTCCATGCGCCCGCCCACGCCCACGCGGGTATGGGTATAGCGCGCGCTCTGGCCGTGCACGCGGATCTCGCGGCAGGCCTGGGCCAGCGCCTCGTCGCTCGTAAAGATGGCGCCGCCGTCGCCGTAGCAGCCGAGCGGCTTGCTCGGAAAGAAGCTGGTGCAGCCGAGCGTGCTCAAGGCACCGCTGCGGCGGCCCTGGTAGGTGGCGCCGAAGCTCTGGGCCGCATCCTCGATCACCGGCAGGCCGTGGCGCTCGGCGATGGCGTTCAGCGGCGCCATGTCGGCCACCTGCCCATAGAGGCTCACGGGCATCAGGGCGCGGGTGCGCGGCGTGATGCGCGCCTCCACCTGCGACACGTCGAGGTTGCAGGTGTCGGGCTCGATGTCCACGAACACCGGCACCGCACCCAGCAGCACGATGACCTCGGCCGTGGCGGCGAAGGTGAACGGGGTGGTGATGACCTCGTCGCCCGGCTGGAGCCCGAGCGCCATCAGCGAAATGAGCAGGGCCTCGGTGCCGCTCGACACGGTGATGCAGTGCGCCGCGCCGGTGAACGTCGCGAGTCGCCCTTCCAGTTCGGCGACTTCCGGGCCCATGATGTACTGCCCATGGTCGAGCACACGCTGCATGCGCTCGGCGATGCGCGGCTTGAGCGCCTGGTACTGCGAGGCCAGGTCAATGAAGGGCAGGCTCATGCCAGGCACTCCACCGTGCCACCGCTCAGGCGATAGCGCTCGCCGGTCGCGGGGCACACGGCCTCGCCGTCGCCCTCCAACGGCAGGTCAAGCCGCTCGCCGTGCCGGCTCATCCAGCCGATCTGCCGCGCCGGCACGCCCACCACCAGCGCGAAGGCCGGCACGTCACGGCTCACCACCGCACCCGCGCCAATGAAGGCATGAGGCCCCACCGTCGTCCCGCACACGATGGTGCAGTTGGCGCCCAGCGTGGCCCCGTGCCGGATGAGCGTGCGCCGGTATTCGTTCTTGCGGACCACCGCGGCGCGCGGGTTGTGCACGTTGGTGAACACCATGCTCGGGCCGCAGAAGACGTCGTCTTCCAGCGTGACCGCGTCGTACACCGACACGTTGTTCTGGATCTTGACGTTGTGGCCGATGACCACATCGTTGCCCACGTACACGCCCTGCCCCAGCGAGCAGCGCTCGCCGATGCGGGCGCCGGCGCAGACGTGCGCGAAATGCCAGACGCGCGTGCCCGCGCCAAGTTGCGCGCCATCGTCGACGATGGCGGAGGGATGGACGACGGCCGCGGTCATCAGAACACCAGCGGCAAGCCGACGCGCACGCCGTCGCGGGCGGAACGGTAGCCCGCGATCAGCACTTCGAGCGAGCGCAGGCCTTCGTAGCCGTCGACCTCCGCATGCGCCTCGCCCCGCAAGGTGCGGATCACGTTGTCGTAG
Organism: Rhizobacter sp. LjRoot28; assembly: GCF_964253025.1. Taxonomy (NCBI): domain Bacteria; kingdom Pseudomonadati; phylum Pseudomonadota; class Betaproteobacteria; order Burkholderiales; family Sphaerotilaceae; genus Rhizobacter; species Rhizobacter sp. LjRoot28. The sequence goes on along the minus strand of NZ_CAXUQC020000001.1, from coordinate 371,513 downwards.
TAGAGCGGATGGCCCGGCCCGTAGACGCTTTCCACGCCATAGCTGGCCTGCGCCACGCGGGCGTCGTCCTCATGCGGCGTGTCGAACTCCCAGTGCTCAATCTTGTTGACGGCCACGCCGCCCACACGCACCGTGCCCCGTTCGCCGAGCAGCGTGATGCTGCCCTCGAAGTTCTTGCCGTGGGTCAGCATGGTGACGTTGATGGAGGCGAGCGCGCCGCTGCGCAGGCGCAGGCTCATGACGCCGGTGTCCTCCGCCTCGATGTTGCGTGCGAGCGTGGCGGTGTAGGCGTGCACGTTGTCGACCGGCCCCACTAGCCAGTCGACCATGTCGACGTAGTGGCTCGCCTGATTCATGAAGGCGCCGCCGTCCATGTCCCAGCGGCCCCGCCAGGGGGCGGCGTCGTAGTAGGCCTGGGGCCGCGTCCAGAAGACATTGACGGCCACCATCGCGAGGCGCCCGAAACGGCCTTGATCCACCGCGCGCTTGACCAGCTGCAGCGTGGCATTGAGCCGGTTCTGCTTGACGACGAAGAGCTTCACGCCAGCGTCGCGGCAGGCCTGCACCATCGCCACGCCTTCGTCCCACTTGGTGGCCATGGGCTTCTCGCTCAGCACATGCCGCCCGGCGCGGGCCACGCGGATGGCCTGCTGCGGGTGCAGGCCGCTCGGGGTGGCCAGCACCACCAGGTCCGGCGCGCTGCCCTGGAGTAGCTCATCGAGCGAGGCGAAACCGGGGGCTCCGGTATCGGCCACGGCGCGCGCGAGGGCCTCGGGCTGGGTGTCGCAAACGGCCACCCATTCGGCGCGATCGGCGTGCTGGCGCAGCGCATCGATGTGGCTGCGGGCGATGCGGCCGCAGCCCACCAGCGCCAGACGCAGCTTGCGGTCGCGGATCACGGAGGGAATGGGCATGAGGACTTCGCTTGCGGGCAGGGGCCCGGGTAAAGCGCGCAATTTTAGGCCCGGTGGGCGCTCTTGCCCGGGCGCGACGGGCGCTCCCGCATAAAATTGCCGCCGCACCGAGAACCCCTCATGAACCATCCCATCCTCCCCACCGACGAAAACCAGCTGATTGCCGAGCGCCGCGAGAAGCTCGCCGCCATCCGCCAGCAAGGCGTGGCCTTCCCCAACGACTTCAAGCCGGCGCACCGCGCAGCGGCGCTGTCGGGGGAGCATGGCGACAAGGACAACGAGACGCTCGAGCCGCAGAACGTGGCGGTCTCGGTGGCGGGCCGCCTGATGCTCAAGCGGGTGATGGGCAAGGCGAGCTTCGCCACCCTGCAGGACAGCACGGGCCGCATCCAGCTGTACGTCTCGCGCGACGGCATCGGCGAGGAGGCCTACGCCGCCTTCAAGCACTACGACCTGGGCGACATCCTCGGCGCCGAAGGCACCCTCTTCAAGACCAAGACGGGCGAGCTCTCGATCAAGGTCACGACGCTGCGCCTGCTCACCAAGAGCCTGCGCCCGCTGCCGGACAAGTTCCACGGCATGAGCGACCAGGAGCAGAAGTACCGCCAGCGCTATGTCGACCTGATCACCGACGAGGACGCCCGCACGCGCTTCGCCGCGCGCAGCCGCGCCATCAGCTCGATCCGCCAGTTCATGGTCGACAACGGCTTCATGGAAGTCGAGACGCCGATGCTGCACCCGATCCCGGGCGGCGCCAATGCCAAGCCCTTCGTGACGCACCACAACGCGCTCGACCAGGACATGTTCCTGCGCATCGCGCCCGAGCTCTACCTGAAGCGCCTGATCGTCGGCGGCTTCGAGCGCGTGTTCGAGATCAACCGCAGCTTCCGCAACGAAGGCATCTCGGTCCGGCACAACCCGGAATTCACGATGATGGAGTTCTACGCCGCGTACTGGAACCACCACGACCTGATGGACTTCACCGAGAACGTGCTGCGCCACGCCGCCCGCCAGGCGACCGGCTCGGCGACGCTCAGCTACGGTGGCAAGCCCGTGGACCTGGAACCTGCCTTTGCCCGCCTCACGGTGCGCGAGTCGCTGGTGGCGCATGCGGGCCTCACCCTCGACGAAGCCGACGACGCCGCGGTGCTGCGCGCCCACCTGAAGAAGGCCGGCGAAGAAGCACCCGCCCACTGGAAGCTGCCGGAACTGCAGTTCGGCCTCTTCGAGGCGGTGGTCGAGGAGAAGCTGTGGGAGCCCACCTTCATCATCGACTACCCGGTGGAGGTGTCGCCGCTCGCCCGCGCATCCGACAGCAACCCGGCCATCACCGAGCGCTTCGAGCTCTTCATCACCGGCCGTGAGTACGCCAACGGCTTCTCGGAGCTGAACGACGCCGAGGACCAGGCCGCCCGCTTCCAGTCGCAGGCCGCCAACAAGGAAGCCGGCGACGAGGAAGCCATGTACTACGACGCCGACTTCATCCGCGCGCTCGAATACGGCATGCCTCCGACCGGCGGCTGCGGCATTGGCCTCGACCGACTGATGATGCTGGTGACCGACTCGCCCAGCATCCGCGACGTGATCCTCTTTCCTTCCCTGCGCAAGGAAGGCTGAGGCGCCGCTAGGAAGCCCGCTCCCCCGGAAGTTCACCTTTCGGGGAAGCGCCCTCCAAATGCGAACGGTTCTTGTTTAAGATGCGCGGCATCCCGTGCGTCCCTGCGCGGGTTTCACTCCTCCCGCGCACTCCATGAACCGTTCCCCTCTGCTGACGCGGTCAATCCCGCAGCGTCTTTTTCCCCTCTGCGCCCTCGCGTTCGCTGCCCAGGCACTTGCAGAAGCACCGACGCCCGGCACTCAGTCGCCGAGCGAAACCACTCTGCCCCCGGTCCTCGTCAAGGACCGCGATCCATTGCGTCCCCAGGCCGGCGGCCTGACCAGCCGCGGTGTCAATCTCGGGGTGCTCGGCGCCGCCGACGCGCTGGACACGCCGTTCAGCGTCGTCGGGTTCACCGCTCAGACCATGGCCCACCAGCAGTCGGGCACGGCGGCCGACGTGCTGGCCAACGACCCCTCGGTGCGAGTGTCGGTTTCTCCGGGCGGCCTGCTGGACGCGTTCTACATCCGCGGCTTCCCGGTCAACGAAGGCAACCTCGGTGAGTTCGGATTCGACGGGGTCTTCGGCGTGGCACCCAACTACCGCATCCTCAGCGCCTATGTCGAGCGGGTCGAACTGATCAAGGGCCCGACGGCCCTGGTCAACGGCATGGCCCCCAACGGCGCCATCGGCGGGTCGGTCAACATCGTGCCCAAGCGGGCCGGCCATGCGGACCTGACGCGAGCGGGGGTGGGCTACCGTTCGTCCCGACAGCTTGAGTCCAGTCTCGACCTCAGCCGACGCTTCGGCGAGGACCGCTCTCTGGGCGTGCGGCTCAACGCCGGCGTGCAGGGCGGCGAGACCCATCTGGATCATCAAGAGCGCGAGGCCGCCGTCGGCGCCCTGGCGCTGGACTACCGTGCGAGTCACTGGCGCACGACGCTCGACCTGATCGCACAGCGCGAGGACCTCGATGCACCGTCGCGTCCGGTCTTCCTCGGCGCGGGAGTCACCGATGTGCCGGCGGCTCCCGATGCGCGACGCAATCTCAGCCAGGGCTGGGAGTTCTCCCGCGTCGAGGACCAGTCGGCCCTGTGGCGCGTCGAATCCGACCTGACGGAGCGCATCGTCGCCTTCGCCGACATCGGCGCGGCTCGCACGTCGGTCGACCGACTGTTCGGCAACCCGACGCTGACGACTGCGGCCGGGGATGTCACCTGGACGCCCGCCCGGTTCAGCTTCGAGATCGACCGACAGACCGCCAACGTCGGCGCCCGCATCAAGGCCGTCACCGGTCCCTTGCAACATGCGATCTCCGTACAGGCGTCCACCTACCGTGACCGCCTTGCCCGCGGCTCGCGCAACGGGACCCCGGTAACGTCCAACCTGTACACCGCTCCGACACTCGCTGCGCAGAGCGTGGCGCCGCCCGATGTGGTGGCCAAGGTGTCTGCGTCGCGCCTCGACGGCCTGGCGCTTGCGGACACCCTGTCGTGGGCGGCCGCAAGCGTGCAAGCAACCCTCGGTGCACGCCTGCAGCAGGTGCGCTCCGACAACTACGGGCCCAACGGCGCGGTGGCGCAGTCCTATGACGAAGACGCCATCTCGCCCTTCGTCGGCCTCGTGTTCCGGCCGAGTGAGACGAGCGCCGTCTATGCAAACTACACCGAGGGCCTCAGCCGGGGAGACATCGCCCCCACCACGGCGGGCAACGCGGGGACGGCGCTCGCCCCCTACCGGGCCAAGCAGGTGGAAGCCGGTGGGAAATGGCAGGCTGGCGGACTCCTGACGACGCTGGCGGTCTTCCAGATCACCAAACCCAACGGACAGGCAAGCGGGCCGAACAACATCTTTGCCGCTGACGGCGAGCAGCGCCATCGAGGCATTGAACTCGGCACGACCGGCGCTGCCATGCCTTCGCTGCGCGTGATGGCGGCGGTGACGGTGCTGAACGCCAAGGTGACGCAGTCGTCCAACGCCGCCGTCGCGGGCAAGCATCCCATCGGCGTGCCGGCTCTGCAAGCCAACGCCACCGCGGACTGGGACGTGCCCGGCGTTCAAGGCGTGGCCATCAACGGCACCGTGGCCTATGCCGGCAAGCAGTACGCCGACGCCGGCAACGTTCGACGGTTGGACGCCTGGACGCGGCTCGATGCCGGCGTGCGCTGGGAAGGCCGGCTGGACGGCCGCGCCGCCGCGCTGCGCCTCGGGGTGCGCAACCTGCTGGACTCCAACGACTGGGTCGGCGCATCGAGCTTCGGTGGATTGGCGCAGGCCGCACCGCGATCCCTGCACCTGTCGGGCACGATGGACTTCTGACCCTGCGCAGGGGCACGCCGGTATCGCCCCTCCGCGTCACCGTCAGCCGCCGAGCTCCGGCGGCTTGGTGATCATCAGGTCCACGAAGGTCTCCGGGTCCTGGTGGATGCGCAGCCGGATGGGCAGGTGGCGGTACTGCGGGGCGATCCACATCTCCACCGACAGGTCGCCACCGGCGCGGGGCGCCTCGCGCGGCTTGAGGCGCATCACCGGCACTTCGCCGAAGGGCGTCCAGAGCATCTCGGGCTCCGACACGTCGTAGCGCATCACGCTCACCGCACGCGGCAGCGCGAGCGGCACGTCGATGACCGTGCCGGGCTTCAACGAGCCGGGCTGGGTGCTGAACTGCCAGGCCAGCTGGATGAACTGGCTGGCCGTGTCCTGAAGGCCCGGCAGGCTCGCGCGCCGCTGGCCGTTGGCCAGCACGACGTGGTCGGGTGCAAGGCGCACCACCGCGCGGTAGGGCGAACTGAACGCCATCTTCGTCACCTGGTCGTAACGCTCCGGCTTCAAGCCTTCGGGCGTGATGCGGCCCTCGCTCGTCATGCGGCGCGACATGAGCGGCGCCACCTGGAGGCCGACGAACACATCCAGGTGGACCTGGTAGCGGTCGTCCTCGCGCACCCATTCCACCTGGGCAGTGCCATGCACCTCGCCGCGGTAGTAGCCGGTCAGCACATAGGTGACGCGGGTGGCGAGCGGCCACTCGAAGGGCGGTGCGCTCGCGGCCGTGTCGGCCGGCGCAACCACCGGCGCAGACGCCGCCTCCGCGACCGGCGTGGAGGCCGCAGCGGCCGGCTCAGCGGGCAGCTCCAAGGGTTCCGATGCGGCCGACGCCGGAGCCTCCGGTCCCGGCGCGGTGTCCACCGGGGCCACCGGCGCCCGCTGCCGCCGCGGTGCGGGTGCAGTGGGCGCGACGGCGACCGGCTCGGCCGCCTCCATGCTGCGCACGTACACCGCCTTCATCCGTTCCGGCATGGGCTCGCCCGACGTCAAGGCCGAGAAGTAGCCGCCCGCCCGGTCGACCACGCAGCCATGTGCCACCGCCACGGCCACGACGAGCGCGGCCCAGGCCGCCGCCCTGCGCGGCCTCAACCGTGCAACCACGCGCGCCGCAAGCCGAGGGCGCCCTTGCTGGCTTCGCCGTCGAGGGCAAGCGACACCGCGCCCGCCTCGGGCGCCGCGGGCACGGTGGCCTGCAGGCGGCGCAGCCGGCCGTCACGCACCGCGAGCACCTCGATGCGCCCGGCCGCCGGCAGCACCCGCAGGGCCTCGTCGAGCCGGCGGATGCGCCAGTCGTTGATGGCCAGCACCTCATCACCCGCGGAGAAGCCGGCCGCTTCGGCGGCGCCCCCACGGAACACCGAATTCACCTTGATGCCCGACAGCGGGCCCTCGGACACCCGCAGGCCCAGCCGCTGAGCGAGGGACGGCGCCTGGGCCGTCCAGGTGATGCCGAACTTCTCGAGCAGCCGGCGCAGCGGCAAATCGTCGGTGCCGTGCACCCAGGCCTCCAGTTCGCGCGCCATCGAGCGGCCCGCCACCTCCTTCAGCACGGCGGCGATGTCAGCCTCGCTGATAGGGCCACCCTCGCTGCGCGCCCACAGGCCGCACATGACGTCGTCCAGCGTGCCGCGGCCTTCGGCCCGCAAGGTGAGGTCGAGCGCCAGGCCCACGAGCGAGCCCTTGGTGTAGTAGCTGATCGTCGCGTTCGGGGTGTTCTCGTCACCACGGTAGTACTTCACCCAGGCATCGAAGCTCGCCTGCGCCACGCTCTGCACCTTCCGTCCCGGCATGCCGAGCACGCCCGTGACGGTCTTGGCCAGCAGGCGCAGGTAGCGCGATGCGTCGATCAGCCCGGCACGCAACAGGAACACGTCGTCGTAGTAGGAGGTAAAGCCCTCGAAGAACCACAGCAGCTGCGTGTAGTTCTCCTGGGTGTAGTCATAGCGGATGAACTCGGCCGGACGCAGGCGCTTGACGTTCCAGGTGTGGAAGTACTCGTGGCTCACCAGGCCGAGCAGGGTGACGTAGCCGTCGCCGAACTCCGCGCGGCCTTGCTGCGGAAGGTCACGCCGGGCCGCGATGAGGGCCGTGCTGGCGCGATGCTCCAGGCCGCCATAGCCATCGTCCACCGCGTTGAGCAGGAACACATAGCGCTTGAAGTGCGGCTTCTTGCGGCCGTGCCAGAAGCTGATCTGCGCCTCGCAGATGCGCCGGGTGTCGGCGAGCAGCCGTTCGCCGTCGAAGTCGGGCAAGGCACCCGCCACGACGAACTCGTGCGGCACGCCGCCCGCCTTGAACTCACCGCGCCAGAAGCGGCCGAGTTCCACCGGGTGGTCGACCAGTTCGTCATAGTCGGCGGCCTCATAGCCACCCCCGGACGCCTCGGGCATCGAGGTGGCGACGTCCCAGCCGCGCGGCAGGCGGGCCAGCTCGAGCCGGTGGGTGTCGGTCTCGCGACCGTGAACGCGCAGGCACAAGCCGGTGCCATTGAAGAAGCCGCGATCGGCGTCCAGGAAGGCGGCGCGCACGGAGTTGTCGAAGGCATACACCGTATAGCGCACGACGAGCGCGCCGCGTCCGGAGCAGCTCACCGCCCAGCTCGCCTTGTCGCGCTGGTGCACCGGCACATCGCGGCTGCCCTGCCGGGCGGTCACGCCCGACAGGTGGCGGGCGAACTCGCGGATGAGGTAGCTGCCCGGAATCCACGCCGGCAGGCTCAGCACCTGCTCCTCTGCGGGGTCGGGCACGGTGAGCGTCACCTCGTAGAGGTGGGCATGAAGGTCGGCGAGCGAGACGCGGTAGGAGATCATCGGCGGCGGGTTCCGTGAACGAACTGCAGCCATTGTCGCCCGCAGCGGCGGTGGCCGCCGATGCGGCGCCGCGCCGCCCAACTCGCCGTCAGGACTTGTGAGCCGCGGAGAGACGCTTCTCGATTTCCTCGGCTTCGATGGCGCCCGGCACACGGGTGTCGTCCGCGAAGAAGAGCGCCGGCGTGCCGTTCACCCGGTGTTTGCGGCTGAAGGCCATGTTGCGTTCCAGCGGCGTCTCGCATGCCGTCATGTGGCGGGCCGGCAGCCGGGCCTCCAGCATCCAGCCCAGCCACGCGCGCGCCTGGTCCTTGGCGCACCAGATGTTCTTGGACTTCTCGGCCGAGTCCGGCCCCAGCATCGGCACGAGGAAGGTGTAGACGGTGACGTTCTTGAGCTTCTGCAGGTCGACCTCGAGCTTCTTGCAGTAGCCGCAGTTCGGGTCGGAGAACACCGCCAGCTTGCGAGCGCCCGTGCCGTTCTTCCAGACGATCGCGTCCTTGAGCGGCAGCTTGTCGAAGTCGACCGCGCTGAGCTTGTTGAGCCGGGCTTCGGTGAGGTTGGTGCGGGTGCGGGCGTCGATCAGGCTGCCCTCGATGACGTGGTTGGCCGTCTCGTCCGCGTACAGGATGGAACTGCCGATGCGCACTTCATAGAGGCCGGGGATCGGGCTCTTGATCACTTCGTCGATCGGCGGCAGGTTGGGCACGCGCTCGGGGAGGTTCTTGCGGATGGCCGCCTCGTCGGCCAGCGCGGCGCCGGCCAGCAGCAGCGCGGCGGCCGCCGCCATGAACAAGTGGGCCGCCAGCACCAGCGGGGGGTGCGTCAGGGACGAGGAGGTCTTCGGCATGGCGCGTCTTTCAGAAGTCGAGCGCTCGCGCGGTGAGCCAGCGCTTGAGCGGGGGGAGCCGGTTGACGAGACCCATGCCGCGGTTGCGGAGTTCCCGCAGGGGCGGCTGCTGGCCGGCAAAAAGATGCAACAAGCCGTCGGTGAGCTGGCCCATGGCGCGCGTGGGGAGGTGGCGGGCCCGCTCGTAGCGGCGCAGCAGCCGGGCGTCGCCCAGCGGCCGCCAGGCTTCACGCTCGGCCAGCACGCGCGTGAGCGCCACCACGTCGGCCAAGCCGAGGTTCAGGCCCTGCCCTGCCAGCGGGTGCACGACGTGCGCCGCGTCGCCCAGCAGCACCCAGCCAGGCCCCGACCAGGCCTGCGCACGCGCGATCATCAGCGGCCACGCTGCGCGTTCACCGGCCACGGACAGCACGCCGGCGTCGCCCCGCGTCGCCTCGTGAAGCTCGGCCTCGAATGCAGCCGCATCGAGCGCGAGCAGTTCGTCGGCCCGCGCCGTGGGGACCGACCACACCAGGGCGTAGGAGTTGCCCGCCGACGGCGTGTCGAAGGGCAGCAGGGCCAGCACGTCCGGCGAACGAAACCACTGACGTGCCACGTGCCGGTGCGGCACCGAGGCGGTGAGCCGGGCCGCGATGGCGCGATGGCCGTAGTCATGGCGTTCGAAAACCACGCCGAGGTCACTGCGGCCCGCCGAGAACTTGCCCTCGCAGACCGCGGTGAGCGCCGCGTCCACCGGCGCATCCACCACGGTGACATGAGGCGCGTAGCGCACCGCCGAGGCCAGCGCCTGTTCCAGCTGCGCCGCATCGGTGATCCACGCGAGCTCGGAGACGTGTTGCTCCCACGCGGAGAACTCCAGCACGCCGGACGTATCGCCCTCGACATGCATCTCGTGAACGGCGGTTGCGGCATGCGGCGGCAGACCGTCCCAGACCTTCAAGTCGCGCAGCAGGGACACCGCGCCTGCATTCAACGCATAGGCACGGATGTCTTCGCGTGCCGGCGAGGCGGGATCGGCCACCAGTGCCACCCGAAGGCCGCTGCGGGCGAGAGACAGGGCCAGCGCGCGGCCCACGATGCCGGCCCCTCGCACACACACGTCAAAACGTTTCATCCGGCCCATTGTAGAGAGGCTTGCAAGGCCGCCCTTGCTGGGCACAATGGCCGGGTTTCCACTCACTCCGGCCCGCCGGCGCCCCGATGAAGACCTCCTGGGTTCGCAAGCTGTTGATTGCCTTGGGCGTGCTGCTGGTGGTGGGCATCGCCGCCGTCGCCTGGCTCGTGGCCACCTTCGATGCCAACGCTTACAAGGGCCTGGCCATCGACTGGATGAAGACCGAGCGCCAGCGCACGCTGGTGATCGACGGCCCGGTGGAACTGACCGTGCTGCCGCGCCTGGGCGTGAAGCTCTCCGGCGTGACCTTGAGCGAACGGCAGCAGACCGCCGAGTTCGCACACGTCGACGAGGTGTCCCTGTCCGCGGCCCTGCTGCCGCTGCTTCGCGGCCGACTCGAGGTCGACCGCGTCGCCGCGCGCGGCGTGCGCGCGGTGTACCGACGCGACGCGGAGGGCCGCTCCAACATCGACGACCTGCTGGCCAAGGACGAAAAGCCGGAGCCTGCCGCCGAGGAAGGCCCGCAAGGCGAGGCGCTGGCCTTCGACGTGCAAGGCCTCGACTTCGAGAACCTTGCGCTCACCGTCGACGACGCGCTGGCTGGCCTGAAGGGCAAGGTCGGTGTCGCCCGCTTCACCACCGGCCGGCTCACCGACCGCACCGAGTCCCCCGTGGCGCTCGACCTGCAGCTCGCCCTCACCCAGCCCGCGCTCGCCGGCCAGCTCAAGGGCAAGACCGCGTTGACGCTCGACCTGCAGGCCCGCTCGGTATCCTTGCGCGACATGGACCTTGCATGGACGGGCGACGCCTTCGGCGCGCGCGCGCTCGATGTGCGCTTCAAGGGCGCCCTCGCCTACGACGGCGCAGCGGGCACCGTGGCCGCCAACGACCTGGACCTGCGCTTCGGGGCGACGCTCGGCGACCTCAAACTGGCCGACTCCACATTGGCCATCAAGCGCTTCGGCTACGACCCGGCCAAGCGGCAGCTGTCGCTGGAACGCCTGGCGCTCAAGCTGGCAGGCACGAACGCCGGCCAGTCGCTCGCCTTGAACCTGGACTGGCCGCAACTCAGCGTGGACGGCGAAACGCTGAAGGGCGGCCCGCTCAGCGGCTCGGCGTCCGTCAAGGGCGACACCAGCCTCGAGGCCACCTTCAAGTCGGCGGCTCCCCAGGGCACCTTCGAACAGATCCGGCTGCCGGGAGTCGAGACGACGCTCAAGGGCCGCAGCGGCCCGCGGCAGGTCAGCGGCACGCTGCGCTCCAATCTCGTCGTCGACGCGGCCACCAAGGCGGGCACCCTCGACGCCCTGCAGGCCCGCCTGCGCATCGAGGAACCCTCCCTGCAGCCACTCGCACTCGACTTCGATGGGCGGGCCTCCGCCTCCCCGGAGACGGCGCAATGGGCACTCAAGGGAAGCGTGAACGCCAACCCGTTCGAGACCCAGGGGACCGTACGCCTGAAGGACAAGCCGATGGCCATCACCGCATCGGCGCGCTTCGAGGCCCTTGACCTGAACCGGCTGCTGCCGCCGGCCACGACGGCGAAACCGGCGACCGCCGGCTCTGCACCCGCCGGGGCTCCAGGCGCCGACGCCCCCCTCGACCTGTCGGCCCTCAAGTCCATCCATGGCCGCTTCGACTTGCGCGCCGGCAGCCTGGCCTACCGCCAGTACCGGGCCACCAACTTCGTCGCCTCCGCCCGCATCGCGAACGGCGCCCTGCAGCTGAGCCCGTTCGAGGCCGGCGTCTGGGGCGGCCGCCTCGACATGACGGCCAGCGCCGACGCCAACGGCAACCGCGTCGCCGCGCGTGGCGCCGCCCAGGGCATCGACATCCTGGCGCTGCTCAAGGACGTGGCCGACAAGGACCTGCTCGAAGGCCGTGGCCGGGTGGCCTTCGACCTGCGCAGCCAGGGTGCCACCACGGCCGAGCTGAAGCGCCGGCTCGACGGCTCGGCGTCCCTTCAGTTGCGCGACGGCGCCATCAAGGGCATCAACCTCGCTCGACAGCTGCGTCAGGTGCGTGCGGCCATCTCCTCCAAGGCCGACGCCTCGGCCCGCGCCGTCACCACCGAGAAGACGGACTTCTCCGAACTGAACGCCAGCTTCGCCATCCAGGACGGCGTCGCGCGCAGCAACGACCTGGACATGAAGAGCCCGTTCCTGCGGCTGGGGGGAGACGGCGCGGTCGACATCGGCCAGGGACGCATCGACTACACCGTGCGCGCCACCGTGGCCGACACATCGAAGGGCCAGGGCGGCGCCGAACTGGCCGAGCTTCGCGGCGTGACGGTGCCCGTGCGCCTGACCGGCCCGCTCGAGGCAATCGATTGGCAGATCCGCTGGTCGGCCGTCGCGGCGGACCTGCTCAAGAGCAAGGTGGGCCAGCAGGTCGAAGACCAGCTGCGCGACAAGCTGAAGGACAAGCTCGGTCTGCCGCCTCGCGCCGCCAGCGCACCGGCCGGCGCGGCCTCACGGCCGGAAGACCTGATCAAGCAGCGGCTGCGCGGCATCTTCAAGTGAGACCGGCTCCATTCGGGAACTAATGCGCAATCCGAAGCGCGGGTTCGCGCATTCCGTCACGAAGCCCGGCACCCGGAGCGGACGAACGGACTGGGGTTTTCCCGCAGTACGCCGGAAAATCGTCCCCCTATGGAAACTGCGCAACTGCCGCTCGACCCATCGCGCCCGGACGCTCGCGAGGCGGGCCCTCGCCTGACGCTCCTCGCGGCGCGCACGGCGGTGTGGCTGCTGCCGGCACTCGCAGGCTGCCTGGCGGTGCTGTGGCTCGCGGAATGGCGCGGTGGCGTGCTCGCCGACTCCGATCGCCTGGCCTACCCCGCCATGATGACGTGGCTGCTGGGCCTGGCCCTGCTGGTGTGGCGCCGGCCGGGGCAGCTCACGCTGGTCCAGGGCCTGCTGACGCTCGGCGTGAGCGTGTATTTCGTCGGCTCGATCGCTTTCGCGCTGCTGGTGCAAGGCCAGATCAGCTTCTACTCCGCGGCCTCGCTGTCGTACTGGATGATGAGCGCGCACCTGTTGCTGTTCCTGACCTGGCCGCCCGCCATGGCGCTGGCGCTCAGCACCAGCGTGACGCTGCTGTCGATCCTTCCCCCCTTCATCGTTCAATGGCGCGGAACACCGATGCGGGACTGGGAGGCCGTGCTGTGGCCGCTCTACCTGAACGGCTTCTTTGCCCAGGCCATGCTGGGCCTGGTGCTGTTCGGCATCGCACGCCAACTGCGAGCCGTTCTGCAGTTGTCGACTCGGGCCGCCGGCGAACCGACCGACAACGCCATTTCGGTCAACGAGTTCATCGCCCACCGCATGCGCGACCTGGAACTGGCACGCGATGCCGCCGAACAGGCGTCGCAGGCGAAGTCGCGCTTTCTTGCCACGATGAGCCACGAGCTCCGCACCCCGCTGCACGGCGTGCTGGGAGCGGCCGATCTGCTGCGCGACCAGTCCACCCTGCCCGCGCAGCGCGCCGAACTCATCGAGACGGTGCGTCGCGGCGGCACCCACCTGCTGCACCTCATCAACGACGTGCTGGACCTGTCGCGCATCGAGGCCGGCCGTGTGGAGATCTTCAACGAGGGCTTCGACCTCTATGCCTGCCTCAGCCACGTGCGCGACACCATGCAGCCACAGGCGCTCGGCAAGGCCCTCAAGCTGGTGTACCGGTCCGCGCCCGGTGTGCCCCCGTTCGTGCACGGCGACGAGTTCCGCCTGAAGCAGGTGCTCATGAACCTGCTCGGCAACGCCATCAAGTTCACCGATCGCGGCCAGGTGAGCCTGGAAGTGGACTACGACCGGGCCCGCAGCGAGTTGCTGATGCGCATCCAGGACACCGGCATCGGCATCGCCCCCCGCGAACTGGTGCGGGTCTTCGATGCCTTCCACCAGGCCGACAACGGCAGCACGCGCCGCTTTGCCGGCACCGGGCTGGGGCTGGCAATCACACGCCAGCTCGTGACCCTGATGGGCGGACGCATCGTGCTCGACAGCGAGCCGGGCGTTGGCACCCGCGTGCAGCTGCAACTGCCCTTGCCGGTGTGCGACGCCCCGGGGCAGGACCAGCAATCGAGCACCGCCGCGTTCGACGCCGACCTGGGCGGCGTGCGGGCATTGCTGGTCGACGACGACCCGATCAACACGATGATCGCCGAGCAGATGCTGCGCAGCGCCGGCGTGCACGTGAAGATCGTGCACTCGGGGCAGGAGGCGCTGGAGCTGCTCGCGGCGGGCGGCATCGACGTGGTGCTGATGGACTGGCTGATGCCGGGCATGGACGGGCTGGAAACCACGAGCCGCATCCGGGCCGGTGCGGCCGGGGAACGGGCGAGCACGCTGCCGGTGGTCGGGATGACGGCGCACGCTTTCGCCGAGGACCGGGCGGCGTGCCTCGCGGCGGGGATGGACGACGTGCTGGTCAAGCCGGTGTCCCGTCATCAGCTGCTGCGCTCGGTTCGCCGCGCGGTGGATGCCCGCGTGGCCCACTAAAATACCGGTCTGCACCGCACGCCGCGGCTGCCCCACTCACCCCGCGCCTCTCGCGCCAACACACCATGAGCCTCAAATGCGGCATCGTGGGCCTGCCCAACGTCGGCAAGTCCACCCTCTTCAACGCCCTCACCAAGGCTGGCATCGCGGCCGAGAACTACCCGTTCTGCACCATCGAGCCGAACGTCGGCATCGTGGAACTGCCCGACCCGCGCCTGCAACAGCTGTCGGAGATCGTGAAGCCCGAGCGCGTCGTGCCCGCGATCGTCGAGTTCGTGGACATCGCCGGCCTGGTGGCTGGCGCCTCCAAGGGCGAGGGCCTGGGCAACCAGTTCCTGGCCCATATCCGCGAGACCGACGCCATCGTCAACGTGGTGCGCTGCTTCGAGGACGAGAACGTCATCCACGTGGCCGGCAAGGTCGACCCCATCGCCGACATCGAGGTCATCCAGACCGAGCTCTGTCTTGCCGACCTCGGCACGGTCGAGAAGGCGGTGCACCGCGCCCAGAAGCTCGGGCGCGCCGGTGACAAGGAAGCCCTGAAGCTGGTCGACGTGCTGGTCAAGGTGCAGGCCGCGCTCGATGAAGCCCGCCCCGTGCGTTCGCTCGGCCTCACCAAGGAGGAGTCGGCGCTCGTCAAGCCGCTGTGCCTGATCACTGCCAAGCCGGCCATGTTCGTCGGCAACGTCGATGAGGGCGGCTTCGAGAACAACCCCTTCCTCGACCGCCTGCGCGAATACGCCGACCGCCAGAAGGCCCCGGTGGTCGCCATCTGCGCCAAGACCGAGGCCGAGCTCTCCGAGATGGAGGACGAGGACCGCCTCCTCTTCCTGCAGGAGATGGGCCAGAGCGAACCCGGGCTGAACCGCCTGATCCGCGCCGCCTTCAAGCTGCTCGGCCTGCAGACCTACTTCACCGCCGGCGTGAAGGAAGTCCGCGCCTGGACCATCCACATCGGCGACACCGCCCCCCAGGCTGCGGGCGTCATCCACACCGACTTCGAACGCGGCTTCATCCGCGCCCAGACCATCGCCTTCGACGACTTCATCGCCTTCAAGGGCGAGCAAGGTGCGAAGGACGCCGGCAAGATGCGCGCCGAAGGCAAGGAGTACGTCGTCAAGGACGGCGACGTGCTGAACTTCCTGTTCAACGTCTGAAGCGACGGCAGCCGGCCGTCGTGAGACGCCCGGCTGTTCACACCCGACGCACGTCCAGCGCAAGACCGGAAACCCGGTTCGCAGCCGGTCCAGCTGAACGACCGGCCATCCGATGACCGGAGGCCCGGCGCACGAACGTTCGGCGCACCCCGCCCGTCGCGACGGCATCCCGTTGCCTGCCCGTCGCCCCGGTCACGTGGCATTGCCCAACCCTGCAGTGCGCGGGATTCGCGCGGCAGGGCCGAGGTGGTAGTCTCTGATCGCCGCTCCTCGCACACCCATCTGCCTCTACACCCGATGACGACTGCGCCTTCCCGTCCCCGGCCGCACTGGGCTCTCGCTCTCGCGGGGACGGCGTTGGCGTATGCGCTGGTGGGATGGGCGGCGCTGTCGCTGGCGATTCCGCCGGGGTACGCGTCGCCGCTGTTTCCGTCCAGTGGCATCGCGCTGGCCTGCGTGCTGACATATGGGTGGGGGGCCGTGGCCGGAGTCGGTATCGGCGCTTTCGCGGTGAACTACCTGGTGGCTCCTAGCCCCAACCTGTCGCCCGTCGTGGCCATCGCCTTGCCAACGCTGATCGGGTCGGGGGCGGCGGCCCAGGCTTGGCTGGGCGCCTGGGTGGCGCGGCGCGTCACGAGTCAACCGCTGACGCTCAGCGAACCGCGCGATGTCGCGGCGTTCTTCGGCTTTGGCGCCATCGTGGCCGCGCTGGTCAGTTCGTCCGTCGGCACGTTTGCGCTGTGGTGGTTCGTCGGACACACCGGCCCGGGGTTGGCCGTCACCTGGTGGAGCTGGGCCACGGGCGACGTGCTGGGCATGCTCACGGCCACGCCCATCGTGCTCAGCTGGATCGGCCGGCCGGCGGCCGAATGGCAGGGCCGCCGGTGGACGGTGGGCGTGACGATGCTCATCGCGACGGTGCTCGTCGCGATCAGCATCAAGCAGGTGGACCGCTGGGAAGAGGCGCGAGTGCAGACGACCTTCGAACGGGACGCCTTGCATGCCACGTCGAACCTGGCTTCCCGCCTCGAATACCCGATGCATGCGCTGGAAGCCTTGCGCGGGGTGTTTGCGGCGTCCGATGCGGTCAGCCGGGAAGAGATGCGGCGCGCGACGTCGTCGTGGGTGGCGCCCGGTGGGCACCTGCAGGCGGCCGGATGGAGCGAGGTGGTGCAACGCGGCGCCCTGCCGGAGTACCAGTCGGCCGTCCGCCTCAACGACCTGCCGGGCTTCACGGTCTACGACCGGGACGACGCCGCGCCTGCGGCCGGTTCGAACGACCGCATGGTGGTGATGCGCTACGTGGAGCCGATGGAACCCAACCGGCGTGCACTCGGGGTGAACGTGCGCTCCGTGGCAGTGGCGCGCGCCGCGATCGACCATGCGATTCGCACCGACACGCGGGCGGCCACCGCCGGCTTCCGATCGACGCAGGAAACCGGCGACCAGGCCTCCGTGGTGATCTACCAGGCCGTGTACCGGGGCGCGCCGAAAACCGCGGACGAACGCGAGGCCGCCGCCATCGGCGTGGTGTTTGTCACCCTGCGCATGGAGGATGCGCTCGCCGGCTTCACCAAGACCCTCCCGCCCTACCTGACGCTGTGCATCGTCGACAACGACCCGGCGGCGAAGCGCCGGCTGCTGGCGGGGCCCGCCGACTGCGCCACCGGCCGCACCGACATGTCGTTCACGCGGCCACTGTCCTTCGCCGATCGGCAGTGGAGCCTGATCGTCGCCGCAAAGCGCGACGCGGTTCCGGACGTCCGCGCGCGCAATGCGTTGCTCTTCTCGGTGATCGGCCTGCTGGCCACCGCGATGCTCGGCACGCTGCTGCTGACCGTCACCGGCCGGGCGCGCCGCATCGAGGCGATCGTGCAGGACCGCACCGTCGCGCTGCAGCGTGAGATCGCCGAGCGTGAGCGCACGGAGGCCGAGCTGCGAGAAAGCGAGCAGCGCTTCAGGAACATCCTCAACAACGTGCCCATCGGCGTGGTCTATACCGACCTGCACGGCCGCATCAAGCAGGTGAACCCGCGCTTCTGCGAGCTGACGGGGCACCCGGCCGAGGAGCTGGCGCAGCGGGACGTGGCCCTGATGACGCATCCGGAAGACCGGATGGAGAACGAAGCCCTCGTCCGGCAACTCGTCGTCGGCGACATCCCGATGTTCCGCCGCCAATCGCGATATGTGACGCGTGACGGCCGAACGGTGTGGGTGCAGTCGGTCGTGTCCCTGCTGCGCTCGCCGTCGGGCGAGCCGGCACGCATCGTGGCGGTGGTGGAGGACATCACCGAGCACCTCCGGCTGGCCGACGCCGAACGCGCCCGCTCGCTCGCCGAGGCGGCCAACCTGGCAAAGAGCGAGTTCCTGTCGCGCATGAGCCATGAACTCCGCACGCCGCTGAACGCCATGCTCGGCTTCGCCCAGCTCATGGAACTCGACCAGCGCAACCCGCTGCCGGAATCGCACCGGCCGTGGGTGGCACAGATCCAGAGCGCCGGATGGCACTTGCTGGAGATGATCAACGACGTGCTCGACCTCTCGCGCATCGAGGCGGGCACCCTCAGCCTGCAGATGCAGACGCTCGACCTGCGCCAGGTGCTCGCCACGACGCTGTCGCTGGTGGAGCGCGACGCCGAGCGCCGGGACATCGCCATCACACAGGACCTGCCTGGCGCCGCCATGCGCGTGCGCGGCGACGCGACCCGGGTGAAGCAGATCCTGACGAACCTGCTCAGCAACGCGGTGAAATACAACGCCGACAGCGGTCGCATCCACATCGCGGCCCGAGTGCCTCAGCGGGACACGGTGGAGATCGCCATCACCGACACCGGCCTCGGCATGACGGACTCCCAACTGGGCCAGCTGTTCCAGCCGTTCAACCGCCTCGGGCGCGAACGCTCCGGTCAGGAAGGCACCGGCATCGGGCTCGTCATCAGCCAGCGCCTGGCCGAGCTGATGGGTGGCAGCCTGAGGGCGCTGAGCACCGCCGGCGAGGGGTCCTCGTTCATCCTGTCCTTGCCGCGCGCCAGCGAGGACGATCCCCGGGCCGCGGGCGTCGCCCCGTCCCTGCCGCAGCCCGTCGACTACCACCAGCGTGTGGTGCACTACGTCGAGGACAACGAGACCAACGTCGAGGTGATGCGGGGTGTGCTGTCGCGGCGTCCGCAGGTGCGCCTCGATGTGTCGATCACCGGGCTGGACGGCCTGGCCGCCATTCGGGCGCACCGACCCGACCTCATCCTGCTCGACATGCACCTGCCGGACATCGACGGCCTCGAGCTGCTGCGCCACCTCAAGGCGGACCCCTCCACGGCGGACATCCCGGTGGTGGCGGTGTCGGCCGACGCCCTGGCGTCGCAGATCGAGACGGCGCTGCAGGCCGGGGCCCAGCAGTACCTGACGAAGCCGATCAGCGTGGCCGAGCTGCTGGCCGTCGTGGACGCCGTGCTGGACAGCGCGGAAACGCGCTTCGGCTGAGCGCCTGCGGGGTCGCGCACCGATCGGCGTGACACTGCGTTGGTGTGGCGCCCGGCGCAGCCCGCCCACCCGGGCGAGATCAGCCGCCGACCCGCTTGACCTTGCGTCCCTGGGCCTGGAGCAGCTCGGTGAGGCGGACCAGGTGGTCGCCCTGGATTTCCACCACACCATCCCGTGCGGTGCCGCCGGTACCGCAGGCCGCCTTCGCGGCTTTGGCCCACTGCGACAGCTCGGGCTCAGCGAGGCCCAGGCCGCGCACCACGGTGACGGCCTTGCCGTTGCGGCCCTTGGTTTCGCGCTGCAGCCGAACCGCCCCATCCGGGAAGACGGGAGCCGCGGGGGCAGCGCGACATGTGCAGCGATCGGCGGGCTGGCGACAGCCGGGGCACATGCGACCGGCATCGGTGGAATAGACGAGGGCCATGCCCGATTGTCGCGCGGCCCCTGTCGGAACTGGCCGACGTCGATTGCCGGAGACGAGGGGCTGCGCAGACCCGCTGACGGGGGCACCATGTACCCAAGCCGTACTGCCTCGCACTCCGGGAGCCGGACATGCACAGCCTCCAACCTCGCCCCCCTGCCCCCGTCGGCCGGAATCGCCACCGCCGAGGGCGTTCACTCACTTCCCGACGGAACTTCGGAGCCGTTCAGCACTCAGATGACGCGAGTGCTAATATGCTTCCCGAAAGGAGTTCCCGGATGTCATCTGCTTCCATGAACCTGCCCCTGTCTCCCGTCGCCGGCGCCCTCGCCGTTCGCGACCCCTGGGCCCTCGTGCCTTCGCTGGGCAACCTGGACGCGTACATCTCCGCCGTCAACCGCCTGCCGCTGCTGACCCAGGAAGAGGAAGTCCAGGCCGCCCGCCGTCTGCGTGCCGACGGCGACGTCGAAGCCGCCGGCAAGCTGGTGCTGTCGCACCTGCGCCTCGTCGTGTCGATCTCCCGCCAGTACCTCGGCTACGGTCTGCCCCATGGCGACCTGATCCAGGAAGGCAACGTCGGCCTGATGAAGGCGGTCAAGCGCTTCGACCCCGACCAGGGCGTGCGCCTGGTGAGCTACGCCATGCACTGGATCAAGGCCGAGATCCACGAGTACATCCTCAAGAACTGGCGCATGGTCAAGGTCGCCACGACCAAGGCCCAGCGCAAGCTGTTCTTCAACCTGCGCTCCATGAAGCAGCGCATGAAGGAAGACGGCCAGGAAGGGCACACCCACCGCAGCACGCTCACGCAGGGCGAGGTGGATGCCGTCGCACGCGACCTGAACGTCAAGCGCGAGGAAGTGCTCGAGATGGAGACCCGGTTGTCCGGCGGCGACGTCGCGCTGGAGCCCCAGGGTGACGACGGCGACGACACGCCGTACGCCCCGATCGCCTACCTGGCCGACGACAGCAGCGAGCCCACCCGTGTCATCGAGGCCCAGCGCCGTGACTGGCTCGCCGGTGACGGCATCAACCAGGCCCTGGACGCGCTTGATCCGCGCAGCCGCCGCATCGTCGAAGAGCGCTGGCTGAAGGTCAATGACGACAGCTCCGGCGGCCTCACGCTCCACGAACTGGCGGGCGAGTACGGCGTGAGCGCTGAGCGCATCCGCCAGATCGAGGTGGCCGCCATGAAGAAGATGCGCAAGGCGCTCGTCGCCGCCTGACGCAGCCGCGGGGCGCCGCATGGCGCCCCGTGTTTCCGGTGCGGTGCCCTGGCGTACTGCATCAGCCTCCGCGCCGCAGGCCCGCCGTCTACCGGCGCGCCCTCTCGGCCTCGTCCGTCTGCGCATCCTCCTGGCGAAGTGCGCCGCCTGGCCTGTCGTCCGGCCCGCCCGCACGGCGAGACGCCCGTGTCGCCACCGAAACGCCATGCGCTCCGCCTCCCGAGAAGACGGTCCGAACGTGCATGCCGGCCTCGGCATCCCCCTTGCCGACATCCAGCCATGGACGCCGCGCGGCGCGGCGCTGAAAGGCCTTGTGATGCGGCTCATCCACTTGAATTGCGTGTCCTCCTGCCCGTTGGGCGGCCGCCTGATGGATGGGCGGTCAGGCTCCATCTTCGAGCGGGGTCGGCTGTGTTGCCACTGTCTGCTGGTGGAGTCCAACGACGGGCTGGTGCTCGTGGACACGGGCTTCGGCCTGCGTGACGTGGCCAACCCGGCCAGCCGCCTCAGCAGCTTCTTCCTCTCCCTCCTGAGCCCGGACTTCCGCGAGGAGATGACGGCGGCGCGGCAGATCGAAGCCGCCGGGCACCGTGTGTCCGACGTCAGGCACATCGTGCTCACCCACCTCGACTTCGACCATGCCGGCGGGCTCGACGATTTCCCGTTGGCCCAGATCCACCTGATGCGCCGCGAGCGCGATGAGGCGGCCCGGCAGACCACGTGGCTCGACCGGCAGCGCTATCGCCCGCAGCAATGGTCCAGCCGGGCGCGCTGGCAGCTGCACGGGCACTCGGGCGGTGAAACATGGTTCGGCTTCCAGGGCGTGTGCACCGGGCAAGGCTTGCCGCAAGACGTGGCGCTGGTTCCCTTGCCCGGTCATACCCACGGCCATGCTGGCGTGGCGATTCGCACGGCGTCGGGCTGGGCGCTGCAGGCGGGCGATGCCTACTTCCACCATGGCGAGATGAATTTCGAACGGCCTTCCTGCACGCCAGGCCTGCGCTTGTACCAGACCCTGATGGAAAAGAACCGCAGGCTGCGCCTGCGCAACCAGGAGCGCTTGCGCCATCTGGCCCACGGTCACCCGGATGTGAAGGTGTTCTGTTCACACGACCCCGATGAGTTCGAACGCCTGAGCCGACGCGCACTGGACGACCAGGCCAGCGCCCTGCAGCGCGGGTTCGCCCGCCCGCTGCGAGAGGCCTCGCGTCGGTAGCACCTTGAGCTGGGAGCGAAGGCGCTGCCCTTCCGATGCGTCGACCGGCATTGGTGAATGCGGGTGCATGTCCATGGCCGCGTCCAGCCCGCCTGCACCGTTGTAGAAGACGGCCGGTCAAGGCATCTCCCTTGCCGAGTTCAACGCACCATCACGACCCAAGGAATCGCCATGAATGCCAAGACGGACCCGAGCGGCATCTCCAAGGACAGCGACCGCCAAGCCCAGGCAGAAGCTGAACGGGCCAAGGCTGCGCTCGACAACGTGCGTGAGGGCTATGACAAGTCACCGCTGAGCTCGGGTGGAGCAGCCCCCGACCCGACGCCGCACGGCCAGGTGCCCGAAAGCCAACGATCCCGGGGCGGCTCCCCGACGAGCGACTGAACAGCTCCGCCCGGGCGGCCGGTCAAGGATGCCGACCGGCGTCGTGGGCGCGGTGCTGGAGCGTCGGCGTCAACCGCTCGCCAGGGCCCAGCGCTGGCATGGCCAGCACGCCTTCGACACCGGTCGGGCGCGCGGCCACGACCAGCGCGCGGCGGAGTTCGCGCGCCAAGCGGCTCCGCCTTCCGGCCGGAAGGTGACGTCCGACGC
The DNA here is from genome assembly GCF_964253025.1 of Rhizobacter sp. LjRoot28. Lineage (NCBI taxonomy): Bacteria > Pseudomonadati > Pseudomonadota > Betaproteobacteria > Burkholderiales > Sphaerotilaceae > Rhizobacter > Rhizobacter sp. LjRoot28. Next base: position 349,313 of record NZ_CAXUQC020000001.1, on the reverse strand, counting down.
GAACACACTGCCCGGCTTGCCAGAGTTCGACCAGCCCGGTGGGGCGGTTCGGTGCGACGACACGCAGCCATGCGATCTGCAGTTCGGTGCGAAGCACCTGCCCGCCGCAGCGCTGCTCCACCACCAGCCGTTCGCCGTTCAACATCAAGGTTTCAGCGTCGCAGGCGTGACGCGTGTACACGGCCAACGCCACGGCAAAGGCGGAGACTTCCAGCACGCCGAACACCGCGACCCATGCGTATCCCAGTGCCGTGAATGCGGCCGACACGGCAGCCACCGAGCCCATCACCCCCAGCGCGGCGCCTGCCAACTGCCGAGGGGTGAGCGAACAATTCCGCGGCATGTGCCACCGCGATGCCGGGCCGTCTCGGGCCTGGAGGGCAGCGCCGGCGTCCGGGTGCAACGCAACAACAGGATCGACGTCCATGCGAGGGCCTCATGCGTCCAAGAACCGGGCCTTTGGCATCGAGCTTCAGCGGTGCTCGAAGGTGTGGAACGGTGCCAGAGGGTCGGCCAGGCCGCTACCGGGAACGGGTTCGGGAGCGCCCGCGAACCGGCGCTCAGCCGGCCTTCAGCAGCTGCCGGACGTCGGCAACGAGCGCCTCCTGGCCCCCAGGCGCGCCGTAGCGGGTGAACAGGCGCACCTCGCCGCTCTCGTCGAAGACGTAGGAGCCGGCGGTGTGGTCGAAGGAGTAACCGTCGCCCGTCTTGCTCGGCACCTTGGCGAAGTAGACCTTGAACTCCTTGGCGGCGGCGGCGGTCTGCTCCGGCGTGCCACGCAGGGCCACGAAGCCGGGATCGAAGCTCTTCACGTAGCCCTTGAGCACCTCGGGCGTGTCGCGCTCCGGGTCGATGGTGACGAAGATGCCTTGAACGCGATCGCCATCCGGACCGAGCGCCTTCTTCAACTGCGCCAGTTCAGCCAGCGTGCCGGGGCAGACGTCGGGGCACTGGGTGAAGCCGAAGAACAGCACGACGACCTTGCCCTTGAACTCGGCCAGCGTGCGCAGCCGGCCGTCGACATCGGGCAGCGCCAGGTTCTTGCCGTAGCCCGCGCCGGTGATGTCGACCGCGTTGAAACTCGCTGGCTTGGACGGCAGCAGCTTGTCACACCCGGCCAGGACGGCAGAACCCGCCAGGCCGAGCCCGAGCAGGGCGCGACGGGAAAACGCGAAGGGCAGTGTGTTCACAGCAGCAACAGGTAGTGATCGATGAGCAAGGCGCCGAACAGCAGCGAGAGGTGCCACAGCGAGAAGCGGAAGGTCTTGCGCGCCAGCGCGTCGGAATAGCTGCGCCACAGCTTCCAGGCGTGGCCGATGAAGCCGGCCCCCAGCGCCACGGCGGCTGCGAGGTACAGGTAGCCACTCATGCCGAAGATGAAGGGCAGCAGCGTGGCAGCGAACAGCACCAGGGTGTAGAGCAGCACGTGAAGCCGGGTGAACTCGTTGCCGTGGGTGACGGGCAGCATCGGCAGCCCGGCCTTGCGGTAGTCCTCCGCGCGGTACAGCGCCAGCGCCCAGAAGTGCGGCGGCGTCCACAGGAAGATGATCAGGCACAGCATCAGCGCCTCCGGCCCGACCTCGCCGCGCATCGCAGCCCAGCCGAGCACCGGCGGCATGGCGCCCGAGGCGCCGCCGATGACGATGTTCTGCGGCGTCATGGGCTTGAGCACCACGGTGTAGATCACGGCATAACCCACGAACGTGGCAAAGGTCAGCCACATCGTGAGGGGGTTCACGAGCAGGTAGAGGATGGCGCTCCCCACCAGGCCGAGCACGGCGGAGAACAGCAGGGTCTGGGTGTTGGTGAGTTCGCCCTTCGCCGTGGGTCGCCACGCGGTGCGGGCCATCTTGGCGTCGATGCGTTGCTCGACCACGCAGTTGAAGGCGGCAGCGGCGGCTGCAACGAGCCAGATGCCTGCGGCGGCCGGGACGGCCAAGCGCCAGTCGGGCAGGCCGGGCTCGGCGAGCAGCATCCCGATCACGGCGCAGAACACGATGAGCTGGACGACCCGCGGCTTGGTCAGCGCGTTGAACTGGCGCACGCGCGACATGCGGGGCGCGGCCAGGGGAGTGGACAGGGTATTGGACATGGGTGCAACGGTGGCCCGCAATTTTACGGGTTGGGGGTATCTGCCTGCCGGGCGCGCGTGATCATCACGGCCAGCAGCGTGAGCAGGGCCGCGGCCCCGCCGGTGTGCGCCAGTGCCGCCAGCAGGGGCCAACCGAGCACGACGTTGCCCAGGCCGGTGGCGACCTGCCACGTCACCGCCACGCCGAGCGCCAGCGCCCAGCGGGGCCCGGCCGGGTCCGTGCTGTGGTGCAGCGCCCAGATCAGGCTGGTCATCGCGACGAGCAGCACGGCGGCGCCGATGCGGTGCACCACGTGGATGGCGGTGAGCGCCGCGAATGACAGGGCTTCGCCGTCGCGCCCCACGCCCAGCTCACGCAGCACGGCGAAGCCGTGGTGGAAGTCCATCGGCGGCCACCACTGGCCCTGGCAGGTCGGGAAGTCGGTGCACACCAGCACCGCATAGTTGGTGCTGACCCAGCCACCCAGGGTGACTTGCAGCACCGTGAGCCCGGCGACGACCCAGGCCAGGCGCCGAACGCCAGGCGCCAGCTGAAGAGGCCGGCGCAGATGCGCCTGCGTCTGCGCCGCCAGCAGCACGAGGAGGCCGAGACCGCCGAGCAGGTGCAGGGTCACGATCGCCGGGTAGAGCTTCATCGTGACGGTGAGCGCGCCGAACGCCCCCTGCAGGCAGACCCAGACGAAGGTGAAGGTGGGCCACCAGGGAGAGACGGCTTGCGGCTCACGCCGCCGGTGCGAGCGCCACGCCGCGATCATCAACACCGTGATGAGCACGCCGACGCCGGTTGCCAGGTAGCGGTGGATCATCTCGATCCAGGCTTTGCCGCGCGTCACCGGGCCGTCCGGCATCGCCGCTTCGGCCGAACGGATGTCGGCATGCGCGCCGATCGGGCTCGCGCTGCCATAGCAACCGGGCCAGTCGGGACAGCCGAGACCCGAGTCGCTCAGGCGGGTGAAGGCGCCGAAGAGCACCAGGTCGAAGGTGAGGAAGAGCGTCAGCACCGTCAGCGCCTTGCAGCGCGCACCCGCGCCCGCGCCGCGGTGCCGCCAGGACACCCAGGCCAGCGGCACCAGCGCGAGCAGCACACCCACGAGCGCGAGCAGCGCCAGCGGGGCGAAGTCATAGGCAGGGGGAGCGTTGGGCGGCATGTCTCAGCGCCCCGCGTTGTCCCACGATGCCGACGCCCGCAGCAGCTTCTCCAGGTCGCGCTTGACCTTGGCGGGCTGCGGGTCAGCCGGGAATCGCATCATCCAGTTGCCCATGGGATCGACGACATAGAAGTGATCCGCCAGGGCATGGCCTGCCGCCGGCTTGAGCCAGTCGGCCAGGGCCTCGGCCGGTACGCGCAGCACCGTGGCTTCGGCGCCCTTCGGGTTGATCGCCGCGAGCACCTCCGGCCGCGGCGCCGCGCCATCGGGAATCAGCCACACCTTGTCCACTCGATCTTTCTCGCGGCCCAGGGTCTCGCGCAGCTGGCGCTGCAGGTAGAGCGTCTTCTCGCAGGCGGCATCGCAGGCGCCGCCCGCGACCGCCACGAGCAGCCACTGGCCCTTCAGCGAACTGGCCGGCACCGGCTCGCCGGTGAGGCTCTGCAGCGGCAGGGACGGCAAGCTGCGCTGCGGATCGATCAGCTCGCCATAGTTCGTGCGACCACCCGGCCGCACCACGTAGTAGGTGAAGTACGACGCGATGACCGGCGCGGCACACACCGCCAGCACCATCAGCATCTGCAGGCGGCCCGACAGCCGGCGCCGCTCCGGCGCCAGGTTCGGCAGCGTGTGCACCGTCAGGCTCAGGCCCTCAGCGGGCTCGGGACGGGAGTCGGGGACGGATGAGTTGGAACCAGACATACAGACCTGTCATCAGCGCGCAAAGCGCAAACCATTGAAATGCGTAACCGTGGTGCTTCTGGATGTCCACGGCCGGAGCCGGCCAGTCGCGCCGCAGGCCATCGCCTGCAGCGGCGGGCGAGCCCTCGACCTGGACCACCGAAAGCGGGCGCAGCGCCAGGCCGGTTTCCAGGGCGAACTGCGCCACATCGAGATTCTGTCGGATCGGCCCGCTGGCCGCGGTGCCGTCGAATTCGTAGAGCCGGCCCGGGGGCGGCGCCACCTGCCCCAGCACCTCCACGGGGCCCTCGGGGGTCGGCACCTCCGGCACGATCTGGCGGTCCCGGATGTCGCGCGGGGCCCATCCCCGCTGCACCAGCACCGCGCCGGCGTCGCCCGGCAGCCGAAGCGGCGTGACGACGAAAAAGCCGGGCTGGCCCTTCATCTGGCGGTTCTCGAGGAACAGCGTGTGGCTGGGCACCCACTCACCGCGCAGGCGAACCCGGCGGTAGTGCTGGCCGACGGCCTCCTCGGCCGATGCCGCCAGTGCCGAAGGCGCCAGCGCCGGCTCCCCGGCCCGCGCATCGAGCGCGGCCTGCAGCGCGGCTTTCTGCCCTGCGCGATCGAGTTGCCACAGCCCGAGGCGGGCCGTGACGGCGACGCCCACCAGCGTGGCCAGCAGCACGACGGCTTGGCGCCAGCGCGGTCCGCGCGGTGCCATGGGCGCCCTCATGGCCGCACCGGCGCGCCCGGCCCCGCAGTGGAATAATCAGCCGCCATGAAATACCTCGTCGGCATTGCCTTTGTCTTGATCATCGGCGCGCTCGTGGCCGCCGGCTTCTTCATGATGCGAGGCGGCAAGGGCGATGCGCCCAAGTCGCGCAACATGGCCCGTGCGCTCGCCGTGCGGGTGGGCCTGTCGATCCTCGTCTTCGTGCTCATCCTCATCAGCTACCAGCTGGGCTGGATCGAACCCACCGGCGTGCCGGTGCGGCGCTGAATCCGGCAGCGCACCGCGACGCACCACCCCGCCAAGCAAAAAGGAGCGCCCTTCGGCGCTCCTTTTCGTTGGCGGACGCCGCCTGCGTCAGAGCCAGTAGACGATGACGTACAGGCCGAGCCAGACCACGTCGACGAAGTGCCAGTACCAGGCCGCGCCTTCGAAGCCGAAGTGACGTTGCGGGGTGAAGTGGCCCTTCTGCAGGCGCAGGGTGATGAACAGCAGCATCAGCATGCCGACGAACACGTGGAAACCGTGGAAGCCGGTCAGCATGTAGAACGTGGAGCCGTAAACGCCGGAGGTGAGCTTCAGGTTCAGGTCGTTGTAGGCATGGAAATACTCGTAGCCTTGCAGCCCCAGGAACAGGATGCCGAGGATCACCGTGGCCCACATCCAGCCAATGGTCTTGGCGCGGTGGCCGGCGATCAGTGCGTGGTGGGCGATCGTGAGCGTCACGCCCGAGGTCAGCAGCAGCGCGGTGTTGATGGTCGGGATGGGCCACGGGCCCATGGTGGTGAAGGCTTCGACGTTGCCGGCCGGTGCAGCGGTGTAGCCCGGGACCGAGCTCGGCCAGAAGGCCTTGAAGTCCGGCCACAGGATGGCGTTCTCGAGGCTGCCGAGGCTGGGCACCGAGTAGACGCGCGCCCAGTACAGGGCGCCGAAGAAGGCGCCGAAGAACATCACCTCGGAGAAGATGAACCAGGCCATGCTCCAGCGGTAGGAGACATCGATGCGGTCGCTGTAGAGGCCGCTTTCGCTCTCGCGGATCGAGTCACCGAACCACTGCTTCAGGACGAAGGCCCACCACAGCAGGCCGAAGGCCAGCGAGTAGGCGCCCCACTGGTGGCCGTTGACCCACTGGCCGGCACCCAGGATCACGAAGAAGAGGCCGACGGCTGCCATGACCGGATGGCGCGACGGCCCCGGAACGAAGTAGTAAGGCGCTTGGCCGTGATGTGTCGCTGCCGACATGTTTTTCTCCTGCGATTCTGACTTTGCTTGGAACCTGTGTGCGTCGACGGCGATTCCCCTGCCGTCGGCGCGCATTCTTCATTTCACTGGCTTGTGTCCCGCTGGCGCCCTCAAGCCGCCACCCCGCTTGCAATGACCCACTGAACGAGCAGCACCAGCACGACCACGAACAACACGGCGGCCATCAGCCCGGCGATGATCAGGTGGACGGGGTTCAACTGACCCACGTCCTTCTCCCATTCGGCCGACTTGCGCACGCCGAAGAAGGACCACCCGACCGCGCGCAAGGTCTGCCAGAACGACAGCTTGCGCCGCACCGCCGACTTGAGGCCGTCGCTCACGACTGCGGCTCCTTCGAGGCCGTGACCGCCACGCGGTCGGTGGCCTTGCCCGCAGGCGCGGCCGGCACCTTGCCGCCCACCTCGAAGAAGGTGTACGACAGGGTGATGGTGCGAACGTCCTTGGGCAACTTCGGGTCGACGACGAACACGACCGGCCACTGCTTCGACTCACCCGCCTTCAGCGTGTACTCGTTGAAGCAGAAGCACTCGACCTTGTTGAAGTGCGCCATCGCCTGCTTGGGCGCGTAGCTCGGGATCGCCTGCGCCGCCATCGTGCGGTCCTGGATGTTCCGGAACTCGTACATGACCGTGGCCATCTCGCCCGGGTGCACGTCGATCGAGCGCACGGCCGGCTTGAAGTCCCACGGGCCGCGGGCGTTGGCGTCGAACTCGACCGTGATGGTGCGCGAGGTGTCGACCTGGGTGTTCAGCTTCTGGCCGGTGTGGCCGGACGTGATGAGCTCGGAGCGCGCCAGGTTGTTGATGCCCAGCGCGTTGCAGATGGCGTCGTACATCGGCACCAGCGCATAGCCGAAGCCGAACATCAACCCGACGATGACGGCCAGCTTGCCGAACATGCGCCGGTTGTCGCGCCCGAGCAGGGCGGTCTTGGAGTCGGGGGACGTCGCCATGGCCTGCGCTTCAGCGACCGAAGAACACCATCCGGGCCAGGAAGCCCAGGAAGAAGATCAGCGCGATCGACGCGAGGATTAACCCCAGTCGCCGGTTGTTCTTCTTCTGTTCGGTGCTCATGACCATGACGACGCTCCGTCCGCTCAGGCGACGATCTTGTTGGCCGCGGCGTTCAGCTTGGGCGGGTTCTCGAAGGTGTGGAACGGCGCCGGCGACGGCACTTCCCACTCCAGGCCTTCGGCACCGTCCCAGGGCTTCTGCGGTGCAGGCTCACCCTTGCCGCGCATGCAAGGCAGCACGACGGCGAGGAAGAAGTACACCTGCATCAGGCCGAAGCCGAAGGCACCCACGGTGGCCAGGGCGTTGAAGTCGGCGAACTGCATCGGGTAGTCGGCGTAGCGACGCGGCATGCCGGCCAGACCCAGGAAGTGCATCGGGAAGAAGGTCACGTTGAAGGTGATCAGCGAGCCCCAGAAGTGGAACTTGCCGCGCGCCTCGGAGTACATGACACCCGTCCACTTGGGCAGCCAGAAGTAGGCGCCGGCGAACATGGCGTACAGCGAGCCGGCCACGAGCACGTAGTGGAAGTGGGCCACGACGTAGTAGGTGTCCTGCAGCTGGATGTCGATCGGGGCCATCGACAGGATCAGGCCGGTGAAGCCGCCGATCGAGAACACGAAGATGAAGCCCACGGCGAACAGCATCGGGGTCTCGAAGGTCATCGAGCCGCGCCACATGGTGGCGACCCAGTTGAAGATCTTCACGCCCGTGGGCACCGAGATCAGCATGGTGGCGTACATGAAGAACAGCTGGCCGGTGACGGGCATGCCGGTGGCATACATGTGGTGGGCCCACACGATGAACGACAGGATGGCGATCGACGCGGTGGCGTACACCATCGAGGTGTAGCCGAACAGGCGCTTGCGGGCGAAGGCCGGCACGACGTGGCTGACGATGCCGAACGCCGGCAGGATCATGATGTACACCTCGGGGTGGCCGAAGAACCAGAAGATGTGCTGGTACATGATCGGGTCACCGCCGCCGGCGGGGTTGAAGAAGCTGGTGCCGAAGTGGCGGTCGGTCAGCGTCATCGTGATCGCGCCGGCCAACACCGGCATCACGGCGATCAGCAGGTAGGCGGTGATGAGCCAGGTCCAGCAGAACATCGGCATCTTCATCAGCGTCATGCCAGGGGCGCGCATGTTGAGGATGGTCACGATGATGTTGATCGAGCCCATGATGGAGCTGGCGCCGAGGATGTGCATCGCGAAGATGCCGGCGTCCATCGAGGGGCCCATCTGCAGCGTGAGCGGCGCGTAGAGCGTCCAGCCCGCGGCGGGCGCGCCACCGGGCATGAAGAACGACGCCACCAGCATGATGGCCGCGGGAATCATCAGCCAGAAGCTGAAGTTGTTCATCCGCGCGAATGCCATGTCGCTGGCACCGATCTGCAGCGGGATCATCCAGTTCGCAAAGCCCACGAAAGCCGGCATGATCGCGCCGAACACCATGATCAGGCCGTGCATGGTGGTCAGCTGGTTGAACAGCTGCGGGTTCACGACCTGCAGGCCGGGCTGGAACAGCTCGGCACGGATCAGCAGCGCGAGCACGCCGCCGATCATCAGCATCGTGAACGAGAACAGCAGGTACAGCGTCCCGATGTCCTTGTGGTTGGTCGCGAACACCCAGCGACGCCATCCGTGGGGATGGTCATGGGCGTGGTCGTGGCCGTGGTCACCGGCAACGTGGCCGTGGGGGTTGAGTACTGCACTCATGGGGTCTTCCTTTTAGGCGCGGTTCGGTGACGGATTACTTGCGGAGCGCCGCAACATCCTTCGGCTGCACCAGTTGCCCGGTCTTGTTGGACCAGCTGTTCTTCGTGTAGGTGATGACGGCCGCGATCTCGGTGTCGCTCAGCTGCTTCCACGAGGGCATGCCGGGCGGAATGCCGTTGAGCACCACGTTGATTTCCTTGGTGATGTCGGCGTCGAGCACGATCGGCGAACCGTCGAGCGCCTTGATCGGGCCGGCGCCCTTGCCGTTGGCCTGGTGGCAGGCCGCGCAGTTGGCGTACACCTTCTCGCCGCGGGCCATCAGGTCGGGCAGGGTCCAGACCTTGTTCGGATCGTCGGCCTTGGCGGCGAGTTCCTTCTTCTTGGCTTCGGTCCAGGCGGTGTAGTCGGCGGCCGACAGCACCTTCACGTGGATCGGCATGTAGGCGTGTTCCTTGCCGCACAGCTCGGCGCACTGGCCGTAGAAGTCGCCGGTCAGGGTGGCGCGGAACCAGGTGTCGCGCACGAAGCCCGGGATGGCATCCTGCTTGATGCCGAAGGCCGGCACCATGAAGGCGTGGATCACGTCGTTGGCGGTGGTGATGATGCGGATCTTCTTGTCGACCGGCACCACGAGCGGGTTGTCGACCTTCAGGAGGTAGTCGTCACCGACCGGCTTGCCGGCGTCGGAGGCCTCGCGCTGCGTGGCGTCCAGGGTGGACAGGAAGCCGATGCCCTCGCCTTCACCCTTGAGGTAGTCGTAACCCCACTTCCACTGGTAGCCGGTCGCCTTGATGGTGAGGTCGGCGGCGCTGGTGTCCTTCATGGCCACGACGACCTTGGTCGCCGGCAGGGCCATGCCGATCACGATGAGGAAGGGGATGACCGTCCAGATGATCTCGACGGTGGTGCTTTCGTGGAAGTTCGCGGACTTGGCGCCCTTGGACTTGCGGTGCTTGATGATCGAATAGAACATCACGCCGAACACGCCGACGAAGATCACCGTGCAGATGATCAGCATGAAGTTGTGCAGCCACTGCTGCTCGGAGGCGATCTGGGTGACCGGGGGGTGCAGATCGATCTGGTTCACCGCCGGCCCGCCCCGCAGGTCGTTCACGGCCATGGCCGCGGTGCTGCCCAGCGTGATGCACGCTGCCAGGCAGAGCTGACTGGCCTTGTGCCAAACGGGCCGCAGTGAGTTCGTCATCTTCATCATGGTCGTTCTAGTTTCCAAATTCACATCGATGCCGGCTTCGGCCCACCCTGGTGCCAGCGGCGAAGTGCCAAGCGCAACTCCTCGGCCAGCTGGCGGCGCTGCTCCGGGGCGACGAATCGCCCCACCGCAATGCGCCGACCCTGGCCCGACAGCTCGATCAGGGAGCGGTCGTCATGCTCGGGTTCGACCCGCACCCACGCCGGCTGGAACTCGACCCGCTCCACGTGCGACCCGCTCGCACGCTCGACGGTCAAGCGATCTCCGCGCAACACGATGCATTCGCGGTCGCTGGCATGGCGGGCGACCGCCCAGCCGATACCACCGATCAGCATCAGTTGCGCCCAGGCCACCGGCATCACCACCCGGGCACCTTCGGCCCAGAACGAGGACGCCACGGCCAGCGACGCGGCGCACAGGACGGCATAGGCGATCAACGCCCCGATCCGACCTGCACGACGATTGGCGGCTGCCCGCTCGAGGACCCAGTCCACGGACCAGTCGGACCCTTCAGCCGCACGACCGGGCGACGACGTCTCGCGGCCGAAGCGGAATCCGGAACGGATGCCTCCCGTGGGCCAGGCGATGGACGAAGTGGTAGCGGACATGCAGAGGTCGGGGCCGGCGATTCACCGCCAGACCGGCGGCCGGGCGACCGGCGAGCGCATTCTGGGGGCGAACGTGTGTCGTTCAAGCCCGCCAGTTTAACGCAGGCGCAAGCCCGACACTCAAGTTCAAGTGTCGCGCTTGCGCACAAGCGTGCGCATTTGCTCCAGCGAGACCGTGGTCTCGCTGCTTCTCGCAGGGCGAGGAGGCGCTTTGAAGGCATGCCCGTAGGCCACCTCGAAACGCATGTGCAAGCGGCCATCGGGGCCGCGCAACGCGTTCAGTTCATCGACCAGGCGCTGACGCCAGCGCGGCGTTCGCAGCCCGGCGAAGCGGCTCGGTGACGCGTTGCCCCCGAGCCCGCGGAGTTCCGCGAGCAAAGCCTCGGCGTCGGGCCAGCTGAGCCGGAGCGTCTCCTGGTCCATGACGGGGTCGGCAAACCCCGCGTGGACCAGCATGTCGCCCAGGTCATGCATGTCGATGAACTCCGCCATGGCGGGCGGCCAGCCCAGCCGCGCGTACAGGTCGCGAAGTTCCCGCAACGTGTCGGGCCCGAGGCACGAGAACATCACGAAGCCATCGACGGCCAGCGCACGGTGCCAGCGGTCAAGCACGGCCGTAGGATCCCACACCCCGTGCAGCATCATGTTGGCCCAGATCAACTGAGCGCCATTCGGCGACAAGTCATCCGCTGAAACCACCTCGACGCCGGTCCCGCGCTGCCATGGCCAACGCCCCGCCCGGGCCGCCTTGCGGCTGCGCTCACGCAGGCCTTCGGTCGGTTCGACGACGATTCGGCGCGCCCGTGGATAGGTATCGGCCAGTGCCTGCCCGCCTGCGCCGGCAAAGCCCCACCAGTCGACGACGACCTCGGGCTTCAAGCGGATGATGCCAAGCCGCTCGGCCATGCGGCGGGCCACCTCTCCATGCAGCCAGGGCGGCCCGTCGGCCCGCACCAGGCGGTTGAGCACCGTGAGCACGCGCCGCAGGTCGAGGGGCCGTCGAGGCGTGGTGGTTTCGGGCGGGGTGTTGGCGGCTTCGGTCATCGGGCGGCCAGTATATTGACCGGGTGCCCTTCCCCCGCTTGCGCTTCGACATCCCGAGTTGCCTTCCGAGTCTCTGCGCGGTGTGCCACGGCTGGGGACGGACGCGCCTCTGCGACGCCTGCATCCGGCGTTTCGCCGAGACCTCCCCCCGCTGCGGCCATTGCGCCCTTCGCGTGCCGGCCGCCCACCTCACCTGCGGGCACTGCCTTGCCGCGCCGCCCGCCTTCGACCGCGCCGTCGCCGCCGTCGACTACGCCCACCCTTGGGGCGGCCTGCTGGTCGACTTCAAGTTCCATGGCGCACTCGACCTCGCCGGGGCCCTGGCCGCCCGGCTGCGCCACGCCGTGGCCCAGGCGGCGGGGCCGCCGCCCGAGTTGCTGCTGCCGGTGCCCCTCAGTGCCGCGCGCCTGCGCGAACGCGGCTTCAACCAGGCCTGGGAGCTGGCGCGCCGCCTCGGGTTTCCCGCCCGCCCGGACATCGTGCTGCGCACGCGCGAGACGCCGCGCCAGGCCGACCTGCCGCTGGCGGATCGCGCCGCCAACCTGAGAGGCGCGTTCGCCGTGAGGCCCGGACGGCGGGCATGGGTCGCGGGTCGCCGCATCGGCATCGTCGACGACGTGCTGACGAGTGGCGCCACCGCGGCGGCACTCGCCACCACGCTGCGCCAGGCCGGTGCCGCCGAAGTGCAGGTGTGGGCCGTGGCACGCACGCCGATGCCGGGCGACTGAACCCCGGATCGCACGCGTGCCGGTGCAGCAGGCCGCGGCACAATCGCCGGATGTTCAACATCGTCCTCGTCCACCCGGAGATCCCGCCCAACACGGGCAACGTCATCCGGCTCGCCGCCAACACCGGCTGCAGACTGCACCTCATCGAACCGCTCGGATTCTCGATGGACGACCGCCAGCTGCGCCGCGCCGGCCTTGACTACCACGAGTACGCGCCGGTGCAGGCGCATGCCTCCTGGGAGGCGTTCCTGGCCGAGGCGCAGCCCGCGCCCGACCGGCTCTTCGCCTTCACCACGCGAGGCAGTCACCTCATCGCCGAACAGCGCTGGCAAGCGGGGGACTGGTTCATCTTCGGCGCCGAGACGGCCGGCCTGCCCGCCGCGCTGCGCGAGCAGCTGCCAGAGGCGCAGCGCGTGCGCCTGCCGATGCGGCCGGGCCAGCGCAGCCTGAACCTGAGCAACGCGGTGGCGGTGGTGGTGTTCGACGCCTGGCGGCAGCAAGGGTACGCAGGCGGCGCCTGACACAGCGTCAACCGCTGCGTCGCCCGATCAAGGGTCGGGTAAACGCCTGCACCATGCCCCGGGTTGCCCGCTAGGCCGCAGCGTCAATGGGCCGCAATCCCTGCCCGTGGCCGCGAGGTCCCTACTCCGCCTCCACGCCCGCCAGCTTGATGACGCGGCCCCAGCGCTCCCGTTCGGTGGCCATCAACTGGCGCAACGCCTCGGGGGTCGTGCCGGCCGCGGTGAAGTAGTGGGCCAGCAGCCGCGTGCGGAACTCATCGCCCTTGATGATGCGGATGAGTGCCTGGGACATGCGCTCGATCACGGGTGCGGGCGTGCCGGCCGGGGCCAGCACCGCCTGCCACGAGATGGCTTCGAAGCCGGCGTGCCCCTGTTCGGCCAATGTCGGCATCTCGGGCAGCGCGGCCACGCGGCCCAGGCTCGTGACCCCCAATGCACGGAGCTTGCCCGCGCGCACCTGGGCCATGGCCAGACCGGGCACCATGAAGCTCGCCTGCACATCGCCCGCGAGCAGGGCGTTCAGCACCTGCGGGAATCCGGCATACGGCACATGCACCAGGTCCAGGCCGGCACGGCGACGGAACCACTCCATGGCCAGGTGGGATGCGCTTCCGTTGCCCACGCTGCCATAGTTGAGCGCGCCGCGACGCTCGCGTGCCAGTTGCACGAACGCCGCCAGGGACTGCGTGCCGAGCCGCGGATCGACGACCAGCACGTTCGGCGAGGTCGCCACCAGGGAGACGGGGGCCAGGTCGCGCACCGGGTCATACGGCAGGTGCCGGGCCAACAGGGGGGCAGTGACCAGCGGGCCCTGGATCGTGAACAGCCAGGTCGAGCCGTCGGCGCGAGCCTTGGCCGCCGCGCCGGTGCCGATGTTGCCGCCGGCGCCAGGGCGGTTGTCGATGACGATCGGCTGGCCCAGTGAACGCGCGAGCGGCTCGGTGAGCAGTCGCGCCACGATGTCGGGTGAGCTGCCGGGCGGGAACGGCACGATGAAGCGGAGCGGCTGGTCAGGCCAGGTGCGCGCCACCGCGTTCAGGCCGAGGGGCGCAAGGCCCGCACCGATCAACCACTGGCGCCTTTTCATGGGCTGCATCCTTCTTCCGTTGGCGTGAACGCCCGCTCCGCGGGCCTCAGACTTCGCGAGCCGCCTCGCGGCCCATCAGCGACTGGATGGCCTGCTGCGGCGTGAGCCGGCCTTCGAGTACCTCGACCACCGCTTCGGTGATCGGCATCGTCACCTGGCAGGCGCGCGCCCGCTGGAGCACCGTCGCCGCGCAGGCCACGCCTTCGGCCACATGGCCGAGCTCCTGCAGGATGCGCGCGAGCGGCAGCCCCTGGGCAAGCAGCAGCCCGACCTTGCGGTTGCGCGACAGGTCACCGGTGGCGGTGAGCACCAGATCCCCGAGGCCGCTCAGGCCCATGAAGGTCTCGGCGCGCGCACCGAGGGCAAGGCCCAGGCGCGTGATCTCGGCCAGGCCGCGCGTGATGAGTGCAGCCCGGGCATTGAGGCCGAGCTGCAGGCCGTCGGCAATGCCGGTGGCGATGGCCAGCACGTTCTTCACGGCACCGCCCACCTCCACCCCGACGGGATCGCTCGACGCGTAGATGCGAAGCCGGTCACTGTGCAGCACGTCGATGGCCAGGCGGGCGAGGCTTTCGTCCGCGCTGGCGGCCACGAGGGCGGCCGGCTGCCCGCGCGCCACTTCGAGCGCGAAGCTCGGCCCCGACAGGATGCCCACGCGCGTCAGCTCGGGCCGCACGGCCTGGGCCACTTCATGCCCCAGGCGACCGGTGCCTCCCTGGAAGCCCTTGCACAGCCACAGCACGCCGAGCGCATCGGCCGGCAGGCGTTCGAGCATGCCCTGCAGGCCGGCCATGGGTGTGCCGATGATGATGAGCCCCTGGCGCGCATGCGCCACCGCCGCATCGAAGTCATCGGTGACCTGCAAGGCGTCGGGCAACGCCACGCCGGGCAGGTAGCGGGTGTTTTCGCAAACCGCGGCGATGGCCGCGGCCTGCGCCGGATCACGGGCCCACAAGCGCGTGGCGTGGCGGGGCGCCACGCTCACGGCCAGGGCCGTGCCCCAGGCACCGGCCCCGAGAACGGAAACGTTCATCGTCCGATCAGTTGGGGGCGCCGGCCGCTGCCTGCTGCTGTTGCTGCGCCTCGTACATGGCCTGGAAGTTGACTTCAGACAGCAGCACCGGCGGGAAGCCAGCGCGGGTGCAGATGTCGGACACGACGGCGCGCAGGTACGGGTACACGATCTGCGGGCAGGCGATGCCGAGGATGGGCTGCAGCTGGTCTTGCGGAATGTTGCGGATCTCGAAGATGCCGGCCTGCTTGGCTTCCACCAGGAACAGCGTCTTGTCGTTGACGGTGGTCGTGACCGTGGCGGTGACGCTCACCTCGTACATGCCCTCGCCCACCGGGTCGACAGCCAGGCCGAGGTTGATGTCGACGTGCGGCTGGCTCTGCTCGAGGAAGATCATCGGCGAGTTCGGCTGCTCGAGCGACAGGTCCTTCAGGTACAGGCGCTGGATCTGGAACACGGGGGTCTGGTCGTTGTCTGCCATGGGGTCGTCCTCAGTCACAAAAAAAGGCCCGCAACCGGAGGCTGCGGGCGGTGTGCGGGGCATTATCCATGAGCCCCGCGTCGCGTCGATCGGCATGCCCCCCGACCGGCCGGGGCTGCGGCCGCAGGTCGGGGGCCGAGCGCGCGTCAGCCGTTCAGCAGGGGCAGCAGGCCACCGCGCTGGTCAAGCGCGAACAGGTCGTCGCAGCCACCGACGTGGGTGTCGCCGATGAAGATCTGCGGCACCGTGCGACGGCCGGTCAGTTCCATCATGGTGGCGCGCTGCGAGGGGTCTTCGTCGATGCGGATCTCATCGATGGTCTCGACGCCGCGCGCCTTGAGCAGGCTCTTCGCACGGATGCAGAAGGGACAGACCTGCGTCGTGTACATCTTCACTGCTTGCATGTTGCTCGTCTCGCTGAAGGAATCAGGCCGACTTCTCGACCGGGAGGTTCGCCTCGCGCCAGGCCATCAGGCCGCCCGTCAGGGTGCGCGCGTTCTCGTAACCGAGTTTCTTCAGCATAACGACGGCCCGCGAGGCCTGCGCCCCGCGGTTGCACACCACCACCAGCGGCAAGGCCTTGTTCTTCGGCAGCAGCGTGCTCGACTCGAGCGTGGCAAGCGGAATGTTCTTCGCGTTCATCACGTGACCGGCGGCGTACTCGGCCGGGTCGCGCACGTCGATCAGCACGGCCTTCTCGCGGTTGATGAGCAGCACCGCCTCGGCCGTGCTCACACCGCCCGCTGGCGCGCCGCGGCGGATCGTCGGCCACAGGAGCAGGCCGCCCGAGACCAGGGCGATGGCAAAGAGGTACCAGGTTTCAGCAAGGAAGTTCACGGGAGCGCCCAGGGGTTGAAGGTCAAACGCGAATTATAGAATTCGCCTTCCTTCGTCCAACCGATGCCCCCTGCCATGTACAAACTCGTGCTCATTCGCCACGGCGAATCGACCTGGAACCTGGAAAACCGATTCACCGGCTGGACCGACGTCGAGCTCACTCCGACCGGCGTCGAACAGGCCAAGCAGGCCGGCCGCCTGCTGAAGGCCGAGGGCTACGATTTCGACGTGGCCTACACCTCCGTGCTCAAGCGCGCCATCTGGACGCTCTGGCACACGCTGGACCAGATGGACCGCACGTGGCTGCCGGTCGTCAACAGCTGGCGCCTCAACGAGCGTCACTACGGCGGCCTGCAAGGCCTCAACAAGGCCGAGACGGCCAAGCAGTACGGCGACGAGCAGGTGCTGATCTGGCGCCGCAGCTACGACACGCCGCCGCCGGCGCTCGAGGCGAACGACACGCGCGGCCAACGCCAGGACATCCGCTACGCCAAGCTGAACCCGAACGACATTCCGCTGACCGAATGCCTGAAGGACACGGTGGCGCGCGTGCTGCCGTTCTGGAACGAGAGCATCGCCCCCGCCATCAAGTCGGGCCAGCGCATCGTCATCGCCGCGCACGGCAACAGCATCCGCGCGCTGGTGAAGTACCTCGACAACATCGCGGACGACGACATCGTCGGCGTCAACATCCCCAACGGCATCCCGCTCGTCTACGAGCTCGACGCGGACCTCAAGCCCATCAAGAGCTACTACCTGGGCGACGAGGAAGCCGCCAAGAAGGCAGCGGCCGCGGTCGCGAGCCAAGGCAAGGCCTGAGTCGGGCCGCGGGGCGGCGAGCCCCCGCCCTTCTCCGCGCCAACGGGGCGAGCCCGGCCTCGAGCCGCCCGAACGGTCAGATGCCGTACAGCCGCTCCGGCGGCACCCGCTCAACCAGCGTCTTGTCGGCCACCAGGCCAACGATGGCGAACTCCGGGCGGGCGGTGTCGCGGCGCACCGTGTGGATGGTCGGCACGCCCGCCCGGTCGGTGATGGCCGAGGCGAGCGGGGCCGCCGCCTGTACCCCACGCCGCACGACGACCGCGTACTCGCCGTTGCGCAGGGTGACGAACTCACCCGGCGGATAGATCCCGAACTCCTTGATGATCGCCATGGCCATGGGCGAGCCTTCCGTGCCGCGGAAGAGCTGGCGCTGCGCCTCCTGCACCCCCAGCGCGGCGCGCATGGCGCGCGGGCTGATCTTCGCGAGGAACACGTCGGCCAGGCGAAGGGCCTGTGCCGGCGGCACGATCTCGGTCAGGCCTGCGGGGTAACCGGTGCCGTCCGGCTGCTCGTGGTGTTGCCGCACCGCTGCGAGCCATTCGGCATCGGAGACGCCCGCCGCCTGCAGCATCGCGGCGCCTGCGACCGGATGAGCCCGCACGATGACATGCTGCTCCGGCGTGATGCCCACGCCCTGGGCTGCCATGCGCCCTTGCAGCGGCAAGGTGGCGATGTTCATGGTCAGGGCCGCCTTCACCAGGGTGAGGACCTGCGCGGCCGGCCAGCCCATGCGCCGCGCCATCAGCAGGACGACGACCGCGGTGTGCGTCGCATGGGTCAGCGGGTACACCGAGAAGCGCCGCGGGTTCTGTCGCACGGCCAGGAAGATGGCGATGTCCGGGTCGCGATCGACCAGCGCCACGAGGTGGGTGGCCACCGCCTCCACCCGGGCCACGAATCCCTCGGGCTCGGACGCCGACTTGAGGACGCGCTCCAGCTCCCAGAGCAGCTTCTCCCACAGCGCGAACAAGGTGGCAGGGTGATTCGAGGCCGACTGCTGCGCCGCACGTGCGGCCGCGGCAGCCGCCGCCGCTGCACGCACTTCACTGGCGTCGACCGTGGCGCCACGTGCCAGCAGCGCGTCCAGTTGCGCACTGTCGTGCAGCACCTGTCCACGGGCCAGCAGCAGCTGGCCGCTCGCGTCACGCACACCCCAGGGCAACGCGACGCCCAATTGAACCTGCGACTGGACGAGCCTGAGCAATTGCATGCCACCTCCCTCGCGGCCGTCGCGGGCAGAGCCCGAGCAAGACGTCCGTAAAGGACTTATCGGCCCAAGCGGCGAAAGCTGTAACGGAAGGTGTCTCAGTGAAGTCCCTTGCCAAGGCGTCACGCTGGAGACAGGTAGTCCACCCGATGCCTTTGTTGCACACTCGTGCATAAAGTGGGCGAACAACATCACGACACGGAGACTCCCCATGCGCGCAGCCCACCCGCCCCGGCCCACCCTCACCAGCCGGTTGATCGGCGCCTTGCTGGCCAGCGCCAGCCTGTCGGCCGCCTGCGGTGGCGGGGGCGATGACGCGCCCGCACCCGTCTCGGGCGAACTGGCCATCGAAACGGTCTCCGTGGCCAGTGCGGCCCGGCCGGCCGGCACGCCGGGGTCCGAGGGCGTCGTCGTCGCCGCGGACAGCAAGCTGGCCGTCCAGTTCGGTCGCACCGACGTGAACCTGAACAACGTGCGCTACACCCGCTACGCTTTGAAGGCGAATGCGGGCCGGCCGGTCGATGCCGTGCTGGTGGCCGTGCCGGGCACCCTGGCTGCGTCGCACAGCTACATCGTGTTGGCCGAGAACCTGGTCGCCCGCATGTGGAAGGACCACGGCAAGGTCGTCGAGCTCTGGGGCGTGGACCGTCGCTCCGTGCAGCTGCAGGACATGGTCGGCCTGCAGATCGCCGAACAGGCCCGCAGCCCTCTGACCGCGCTCAACTTCCTGTACGGCGACGCGCTCGGCCTGCCGCTCGACCCGAAGCTCACCCGGCGCGCGGTGTTCTACGAGGGCACCGACGTGCCCTTCATGGCCAACTGGACGCCCCAGGTCCATTCGTTCGACATCGATGCGGTCGTCGAGCGTGCCCGCGCGGGGGCACGCAACGGCACGGTGTTCCTCGGCGGGCACTCGGCCGGCACGGGCTTCGTCGCCCGCTACGCCGCCACCGATTTCAACCTCACCGGCACCGGACCGGCTCAGCCCGGCTATGCCAAGCTTGCCGGCCTTGTGCTGTTCGAGGGTCCCGGCGGCTCGCTGGCCGCCACGCCCCCCACCGCAGCGCAGCTCGATGCGGTCATCGCGGCGGCCGAGGGTGGCCTCTACGCCGCGGTAGCCGCCGGCACGGAGCCGGCCTTCGTCTCGCGCCCCGGGCTCACGCCGCGCGTGAACGCCTCCACCGAGGTCTCGGGCATGCAGATCGAGTTCGAAGGCACGATCAACGGCAGCCAGGCGCTGCTGCAGGCCGACCAGGGCGGCGTGGCGGGCAACAACGTCTACGCCCGCGTGAGCGACTTCAATCCGCGTGCCTTCCCCGTCACGGCCGGAGCGGCGCTCGGCAGCTTCATGGACGACGACAACGTCGAGCGCACGGTGTTCTATTCGATCTCGCTCGGCTATCTCGGCGATGCGCGGGCCGACGGCACGCGCATCTGGCTCGACAACACCGACCCGCTGCCGGCCGCGGCATTCCGCGACTTCGGCCCGATGCCGGCGACCGTGAGCCTGGCCACCCCGGCCTGGGGCAAGGAGGTCGAGCCCACGAGCCTCAAGCGCTTCGCCCGCGCCTTCTTCCTCGGCGACACGACCTACAGCGACTGGTACTACCCGAGCACCGGCCTGCTGATCGGCAACTCACCCACGGGTGGAGCCAACCTGGGACTCGATACCAGCGCGCTGTCCCTGCCCGTCGCCCAGGGTGGGCGTGGCCGCGCAGACATCGTCAACCAGACGCAGGCGCGCAAGATCGACATTCCGGTCATCGCGTTCGGCGGCACCAACGGCCTGACGCCGGTGGCCGGCATCTGGCGCGGGTTTGCCGAGGCCATCGCGCCGTGCGCCGCACCGAGCTGCACCGCCGGCACGCCGCGCACGCCGGCCGGCCAGGCACCGTTGGCCGCCGCGCGCACCTACGGCGATGTGGCGGGCGGCTTCGAAGTGCACTTGAGCGAGGGCTACACCCACGTCGACGTGCTGACCGCCAACGACGACGCCAGCAACAACGTCGTGCGGCCGCTGGCGGCCTTCATGCAGCGCAACCAGCGCTGAACATGGCGCGCCGACGGACCTGCGTGGGCATGGCCCGCGCACGGTTCAGCGGTGGGCGGGGGCGGACGGGTCGATGCCGAGCGCCGCGGCGATGTCGCCGCGCAGCCGCTCGCCGAGCGCACGCCGCTCCCAGCCTTCTGTCGGCACGGCGGGCAGGCGCTGCACCTGCACTTCCAGCCCGCGGGCGCGCACGATGAGCCACAGGGATTCGAGCAGGGTCATCTCGCCGACGAAGGCGGCCGCCCGGCTCACCGGCTCGCCGGCGTCGCGGTAGCGCAGCGCGACGGCCTGCACCGGCGTGTGCGTCGCGATCGCGGCCTGCAACAGGTTGGCGTGGAAAGGCAGCAACCCGTGGCCATCGCTCGTGGTGCCTTCGGGGAACATGGCGACGATGTCGCCGTCCTGCAGGGAGGCGGCCACCTGGTGCACCACCCGCATCGCATCGCGCTTGCGTTCACGCTCGATGAAGAGGGTGCCGCCGCAGGCCACCATCCAGCCGATGACGGGCCACTTGCGGATGTCCGCCTTCGACACGAAGCGCGCCGGCAGGGCCGCGTCCATGGCGAGGATATCGAGCCACGACACATGGTTGGCCGCCAGCAGCACCGGGCCCGGGTGCGCCGCGCCTTCGGTGACGACGCGGATGCCCATGGCGCCGAGCGTCAGGTCGCAGAAGCGGCCCACATGCGCCATCCGACGGGCCGGACTGCAGAAGGGAAAGATGAAGAGGCAGGTCAGCAGCCCGCGCACGAGCATGGCGAGGCAGGCGGCCAGCCGCCAGGCCGAGCGCGCGAGGCTCACCTGGGCGGGCGGGGAAGCGTCTGCCGCCACCAGGCTCGTCATGCCGCCTCGTAGGCGACGTGTCCGGCCACGAGCGTGGTACGCACCCGTCCGGGCAGCTCCATGCCGGCGAACGGCGAGTGCTTGCCCTGGCTGCGCAAGGCGCGCGGCTCCACCGTCCAGCGGGCGCCGGCATCGAACAGGCAGAGGTCGGCCATGCCGCCCTCCACGAGGCGGCCCGCGCTCGACGACAGCGAGCCCAGTGCATCGCCGAGCACGCGCACCGGCGCGCAGGTGACGGTGCCGAGCGCCTTCGACAGGCCCGCGCCGCTCTCCTCGCCCCACTTGAGCGCCAGGCTCAGCAGCAGCTCGAGGCCGGTGGCGCCCGGCTCCGCCTCGGCGAACGGCAGGTTCTTGGCGTCCTCGTCGACCGGCGTGTGGTCGCTCACGAGCGCGTCGATGGTCCCGTCGGCCAGGGCCGCTCGGATGGCATCGCGGTCGCGCTGCTGGCGCAGCGGCGGGGTGAGGCGCATGGCGGCGTTGAAGTAGCCGATGTCCATGTCGATCAGGTGCAGGTGGTTCACGCTCACGTCGCAGGTGACCGGGAGGCCCTCGGCCTTGGCCCGGCGCACGAGTTCGATGCCGGCGGCGCTGCTCAGGCGGCACAGGTGCACCCGCGCGCCGGTCACCCGCATCAGTTCGAAGATCGTGTGCAGGGCGATGGTCTCGGCCACGACCGGCACCCCGGACAGGCCGAGCCGGGTCGCCAGCGCACCGCTTGCGGCCACACCCTTGCCCAGGTGCGCATCCTGCGGGCGCAGCCAGACGGTGTAGCCGAAGGTGGAGGCGTACTGCAGCGCCCGCTGCAGCACCATGGTGTCGGCCAGCGGCACCTCGGCCTGCGAGAAGCCGACGCAGCCGGCTTCGGTGAGCTCGGCCATCTCGGTCAGCACCTCGCCGGCCAGGCCCCGGGTGAGCGTGCCCAGGGGATAGAGGTGGGCCTGGTTCAGGTTGCGGGCGCGGAACTTGAGCATCTCGACCAGCCCGGGCTCGTCGAGCGGCGGGTCGGTGTCGGGCGGGCACACGAGGCTCGTGACGCCGCCGGCCACCGCCGCAGCCATCTCGGACTCGAGCATGCCCTCGTGCTCGTAGCCGGGCTCGCGCAGGCGCGCGGCCAGGTCGACGAGGCCCGGGGCCACGACCAGGCCGGTGGCGTCAAGCGTGCGGGTGGGATGGAAATCGGGACTGACCTTGCCGAGCGCCACGACACGGCCGGCGGCGATCGCCACGTCGCCCGGCTCGTCGCGGCCGGTGGCCGGGTCGACGAGGCGGCCGTTCTGGATGAGGATCTTCATGGGCAGGGTTCCGTCAGGCGTTGTTGCCGGCAATCGTGGACATCACGGCCATGCGCACCGCGATGCCGAAGGTGACCTGGGGCAGGATCACGCTCTGGCCGCCGTCGGCGACGGCGGAGTCGATCTCGACGCCGCGGTTGATCGGGCCGGGGTGCATCACGATGGCATCGGGCTTGGCGAGTGCGAGCTTCTCCGGGGTGAGGCCGTAGTTCTTGAAGAACTCGCCCGCGCTCGGCAGCATGGCGCCGCTCATGCGCTCGTTCTGCAGCCGCAGCATGATGATCACGTCCGCCCCGCGGATGCCCTCGCTCATGTCGTGGCACACGCGAACGCCCATTTCCCGCAGGTCGCCGGGCACCAGGGTCTTCGGGCCGACGGCGCGGATCTCGGGCACGCCGAGCGTCGTGAGGGCGTGGATGTCGGAGCGGGCCACCCGCGAGTGCACGATGTCGCCGACGATGGCCACGGTGAGCTGGCTGAAGTCGTGCTTGTAGTGCCGGATGGTGTACATGTCGAGCAGGCCCTGCGTCGGGTGCGCATGGCGCCCGTCACCGGCGTTGACGACGTGCACGTGGGGCGCGCAGTGCTTGGCGATGAGGTACGGCGCCCCGCTCTCGCCGTGCCGCACCACGAACATGTCGGCGTGCATCGCACTCAGGTTGGCGATGGTGTCGAGCAGGCTCTCGCCCTTGGCGGCCGAGGAGCGGGCGATGTCGAGGTTGAGCACGTCCGCGCTCAGGCGCTTGGCAGCGATCTCGAAGGTGGTGCGCGTGCGGGTGCTGTTCTCGAAGAACAGGTTGAACACGCTCTTGCCGCGCAGCAGCGGCACCTTCTTGACCTCGCGGTCGTTGACGCTCAGGAAGGTGCCGGCCGTGTCCAGGATGTGGTGGATCACGTCGCGCGGCAGGCCCTCGATCGACAGCAGGTGCACCAGCTCGCCATGCTGGTTCAGTTGGGGGTTGCGTCGTTGCAACATCGTCAGTCGCTTTCCTTGATGTCGAAGCTGAACCGGCCGGCGTCGTCGCGGGCCAGGCGCAGGCGGGCGCCCGCGCCGAGCGCGATGCGGGTGGCACAGAAGGCGGCCTCGATTGGCAGCTCGCGGCCGCCGCGGTCGACCAGCACCGCGAGCGTGACGCTGGCCGGGCGGCCGAAGTCGAACAGTTCGTTGATGACGGCGCGCGTGGTGCGGCCGGTGTAGAGCACGTCGTCGATGAGCAGGATGTGCCGACCATCGACCTCGAAGGGCAGGCGCGTGGGCTCGGCGCTGCTCATGCCGCGGCGCGAGAAGTCGTCGCGGTGCAGCGCGCTGGAGATGACACCGTGCTCGCCGTCGAGGCCGAGGTCGCGCTGCAGCCGTTCGGCCAGCCAGGCGCCACCGGACCACACGCCTACGAGGGCGGTGCCAGGCTGCACCAGCGGCTTCACGCCTGCGAGGAGGTCGGTGTAGAGGGCTTCGGCATCGAGCTGGTTGACGGTCATGGGGTGTCTCTCAGGAATTGCTCGAGAATGATGGCGGCCGATGCGGCGTCCACGTCGGCCGCCCCGGCGGCATGCGCCTCGGTGGTGGTGTAGCGTTCGTCGACCTCGTGCACCGGCAACCCGAAGCGGCCGTGCAGCTGGCGTCCGAAGCGGCGGGCGCGGACGGTGTTCTCGTGCGGCGCGCCATCGGGATGCAGCGGCACGCCGATCACCAGCGCCGTCGGCCGCCACTCGGCGATCAAGCGGGCGATGGCCTCGAAGCGCGCGTCCCCAACGGCTGCGATGGTGCGCAACGGCGTGGCGCTGCGGGTCAGGGTGTTGCCGCTGGCCACGCCGACGCGCTGGGTGCCGTAGTCGAACGCGAGGAAGTCGCGCGCCGCCGAAGCGGCCGCTCCGGACGGGGTCATGCGCGGCAACCCGGGCTCATGGCCTTCATGCGTGCCCGGCTTCCTGGCTGAGCATGCGCGGGTCGATACCCAGCAGCGACAGCGCCTTGTCGTAGCGCTGCTCGACCGGGGTGTCGAAGATGATGCCGGGCTCGGCGTTGACGTTGATCCAGCCGTTGCGCCCGAGCTCTTCCTCGAGCTGGCCGGCGCTCCAGCCGCTGTAGCCCAGCGTCACCAGGATGCGCTTGGGGCCCGCCCCGTTGGACAGGGCCTCGAGCACGTCCTTGCTCGTGGTCATCTCGAGGCCGCCCGGAATGACGAGCGAGGAGTTGTAGTGCCCCCCCTCGCCGTCCTCGCCATCCAGGCGCTCGTGCAGCACGAAGCCGCGCTCCGTCTGCACCGGCCCGCCGTAGTAGACCGGCGACTCGGCCAGGTCTTCCCGGTCGAGCGTGAGCTCGACCTTCTCGAAGAGGTTCTTGAGCTTGATGTCGATCGGCTTGTTGATGACCAGGCCGAGCGCGCCCTTCTCGGTGTGCTCGCACAGGTAGACCACGGCACCGGCGAAGGTCTCGTCCGCCATCCCGGGCATCGCGATGAGGAACTGGTTGGTCAGGTTGATGGCGGGCATTCCCGGATTTTATGCCTGAGGCAAACTGCCCCCATGGAAAAGCCTCTCCCTTCGGCACTTGTCTGGTTCCGACGCGACCTGCGCGTCGAGGACAACGCCGCGCTGTACCACGCCCTGAAGGCGGCGCGGCGGGTGTGGTGCGTCTTCGTGCTCGACCGTGAGATCCTCGATCCGCTGCCGCGCGCCGACCGGCGGGTGGAGTTCATCGTCGACAGCCTGCAGGCGCTGGACGCCGACCTGCGGGCCCTCCACCCGGACGCCCGGCTGATCGTGCGCCATGCCCATGCCACCGCCGCCATCCCGAGGCTGGCCGACGAACTGCACGTTCAAGCGGTGTACGCCAACCACGACGACGAACCGGCCGCCCTGGCGCGTGACCACCAGGTGCGCGGCGCGCTGGCCGAGCGCGGCATCGCGCTGCACACCAGCAAGGACCATGTGGTGTTCGAGCGCAACGAGGTGCTGACCGCCACCGGCAAGCCCTACAGCGTGTTCACCCCGTACCGCAACGCCTGGCTGAGAAAGCTGGAGCCGTTCTACCTGAAGCCGTATCCGGTGGCCTCCTACGCGGACGCGCTCGCACCGCTGCCGGAGGATGTGCTGCCCCACATGCATTCGCTGGCCGAGGCGGGCTTCGAGCCGACGAACCTGCACGAGCTGCGCCTGGGCGCCGGAGCAGCGGGCGCCGAAGCGTTGCTGGCCGACTTCCTGCCCCGGATGGACCGCTACGGCGAAGCGCGCGACTTCCCCGCCGTGAAGGGACCGAGCTACCTGTCGATGCACCTGCGCTTCGGCACGGTGTCGGTGCGGCGGCTGGCGCGGGAGGCTTGGCACCAGGTGCAGGTCCACTCCCCGGGGGCCCGGGTGTGGCTGTCGGAGCTCGTCTGGCGCGACTTCTACCACCAGGTGCTCTTCCACCACCCGCACGTGGTGGGCGCCGCCTTCAAGCCCGCGTACGACGCCATCCGCTGGGAGCACGGCAAGCACGCCGAGGTGCTGTTCGCCGCCTGGTGCCATGGGCGCACCGGCTACCCGCTCGTCGATGCGGCGATGGCGCAGCTCAACCAGTCGGGCTACATGCACAACCGGTTGCGCATGGTGACGGCGAGCTTCCTGGTGAAGGACCTGGGCATCGATTGGCGATGGGGCGAACGCTACTTCGCCGAGCGGCTCAACGACTACGACCTGGCCGCCAACAACGGCGGCTGGCAGTGGGCGGCTTCGACGGGCTGCGACGCCCAACCCTACTTCCGCATCTTCAACCCCGTCACGCAGAGCGAGCGCTTCGACCCGGAGGGGAAGTTCATCCGCCGCTACCTGCCGGAGCTCGCCGGCCTGTCGGACAAGGCCATCCATGCCCCCTGGCTGGCGCGACCGATCGAACTGGCCGAGGGCGGCGTGCAGCTCGGCAGCACCTATCCGCAACCCATCGTGCAGCACGACGAGGCGCGACAGAAGACGCTGGCACGCTATGCGGTGGTGAAGGGGCCGGAAGACGCGGCCTGAGGGTGCCGGGGCAAGAGGCCGGGCGGCCGGCAGCTCAGAAGAGCTCGACGTCGCCCGTCTTGGAGTCGTCCACCAATTCGCCGCGCGCGACGAGTTCGGCGTGGCTTTGCACCTGGTTGCGGCCGTGGCCCTTGGCGTAGTACACCGCCCGGTCGGCGCGCTCGAAGGCCGCGCTCGGGGTGTCGCCCGGCTTCACTTCCGTGAAACCGATGCTGATGGTGATGGTGCCCACCTGCGGAAACGGGTAGGCCACCGTGTTGGCGCGCATGCGGTCGAGGGCCATGCGCGCATCGTCTTCGGAAGCACAGCGCATCAGCACGACGAACTCCTCCCCGCCGAAGCGGTAGAGGCGGTCGTGGAACCGGAAGCTGCTGCGCATCAGCCGCGACAGCAACAGCAGCACCTCGTCGCCGATCAGGTGGCCGTAGGTGTCGTTGACGCTCTTGAAATGATCGATGTCGATCACGCCGAGCCAATGCCGGTGGGACGATGCCGCATGGCGTCGACCATCCGGCGTGGCAGCCTGCGACATCGCGGCGGACATCGGCGGGGCGCTGGTGGCCTTGAGGAAGCTCTCGTCGAAGGTCTTGCGGTTGAGCAGGCCGGTGAGGGTGTCCCGCTCGCTGTAGTCGAGCAGCCCCTGGAAGTTGCGATAGATGCGCAGGATGCTGGTCACCATGCGCACGTCTTCGTCGCGCAGGGGCACCCGGCTCTCCACCTCCATCACGCCCACGACCTCGCGGTCGGTTCGCACCGGAAAGATGCTCCGGCTGAGCGCGCCGGGCATCGTGACGATGCTGGTCTCCCCCGCCATGGCTTGCATGCGGGCCGGGTACTGGTCGAGCCGGGGCAGCGTCTCGGGGTCGGCCCAGGCCGGATCGGCCGTGGCGACGGCGTCGTTCTCGCCGAGCCGGGCCCGGGTGATCCAGCGCTCGTCCCCGCCCTCCCCCACCACCCGGTAGATGGCGACGGAGATGGGGTTGAGCAGGTCATGCAGCGCGCTGACCAGCGTCACATCGACGATGTCCCGGTCGCGGAACCCGGTGAGTTCGGCGAGGTGGTCGACCAGTTGGGACATCGTGACGGCCTTGCGACGAGCGGAATCAGGCCGGAGCCGACACCGCTTGCGTATACCGGCCGATCAGGGCCAGCAGGTCTTCTTCGGAGTACGGCTTGCCGAGGTAATGATCGACGCCCAGTTCGGCGGCGTAGTCGCGGTGCTTCTGGGCGATCCGTGACGTGATCATGATGATCGGCAGGTCGGACAGGCGGGCGTCGCCACGGATGTTGCGCGCCAGGTCGAAGCCGTCCATGCGCGGCATCTCGATGTCGCTCAGCACCACGTGCGGGCGCTCCTCGGCCAGGCGCTCGAGCGCTTCGATGCCGTCCTTGGCCAGGATGACGCGGAAGCCTTCGCGGGTCAGCAGGCGCTGGGTCACGCGGCGCACGGTGAGGGAATCGTCCACCACCAGCACGACCGGTGCGGCCTGCTGGCCCGAGGTCTCGGCCTGGGTCGGCTTCAGGTCCTGCTGGTGCGGCGCCAGGCGGGCGGCCTGGGTGGCCGCGCGTGCGGCGTCGCCGTACAGCGTGGCCAGAGCCACCGGGTTGTAGATCAGCGCGACGGCGCCCGAGGCGAGCAGCGTCATGCCGGCCAGACCCGGCAGGCGCGACAACTGCGGCCCGAGGTTCTTCACCACCACTTCCTGGGTACCCAGCACTTCGTCGACGTGCAGGGCGACGCGCTGCTGGGCGCTTCGCACCACCACGACCGGACGGGTGCGGCCGGTTTCCTGGCTGAGCGGCGCCTGCTGGAGCAGTGCACCGAACCAGAAGAACAGCATGGAACGATCGGCCAGGGTGTAGCTGCCGCTGCGGTACGCCTGCTCGATCTCGTCGGCCGACAGGCGGCGCACGATTTCGATCAGCGTGGCCGGCACGGCCACCACACTGTGGCCACAACGCAGCATCACGACCTGCGTCACCGCGGTGGTCAGGGGCAGCACGAGCGTGAAGCTGGTGCCCTGTCCCGGCGCGGTAGCCGTCTCGATGCGGCCGCCCATGGCGTTCACTTCGGAGCGGACCACGTCCATGCCCACGCCCCGGCCGGCCAGCTCGGTCACCGTTTCGGCGGTCGAGAAGCCCGGCATGAAGATCAGGTTGGCGAGTTCACCATCGGTGTGCTCGCTGCCTGTGGCGATGAGCCCCGTCTTCTCGGCCTTGTCGCGGATGCGCTGCAGGTTGAGGCCGGCGCCGTCGTCGCGGAACTCCACGCCGACTTCGTTGCCTTCCTGGCGCAGCACCACGACGATGTTGCCCGCCGCATCCTTGCCAGCCGCCGTGCGGACGTCCGGGCTTTCGATGCCGTGCGTCACGCAGTTGCGCAGCAGGTGTTCGAAGGCCGGGGTCATCCGGTCGAGCACGCCGCGGTCGATTTCGATCGAGCCGCCGATGATGTCCAGGCGCACCTGCTTGCCGGTTTCCTTGGCGGCCTGGCGCACGACCCGGTAGAGGCGGTCGGACTGGCTTTCGAACTCGACCATCCGGGTGCGGAGCAGGTCGTCCTGCAGGTCGCGCGTGAGCCGGGCCTGGGCGGCGAGTTCGTCCTCGGTGGTCTCGAGCGTGCGCTGCAAGGTGCGCTGCACGGTGGCCACGTCGTTCACCGACTCGGCCATCATGCGGGTGAGTTCCTGGAAGCGCGTGAAGCGGTCGGACTCGAGCGGGTCGAACACCTCGTGTGCCGCCTTTGCGGCTTCCTGACGCGAGATCATCTGCGTCTCGGCCTGGAACTCGATGTCGCGCAGTTGCTGGCGCAGGCGCTCCAGGTTGTCCGTCAGGTCGCCCAGCGAACCGCGGATGTTGCCGACCTCGGCCTCGATCCGCGAACGCGTGATGCTGACCTCACCGGCCTGGTTCACCATGCGCTCGAGCAGCGGCCCGCGCACGCGGATGGCCGCATTGGCTGCGGCCACCGGCTGGTGAGCCGCGGCGTCGGTGTCTTCGCTGCGATCGGCGAAGCGCGACCAGTCGATCTCGCTGGACGCCGGAGCCAGCTCGGGCGCTTCGGGCACGGCGGCAGCGGCTGCCATCGGCGTCTCGGGAACCGCCGTGAGCACCGGCGGCACGACGGCCGTGGGCGCGATGACGGGCAAGGACGGCGGCAGTTCCACCGGGAGCTCGGGCGCCACCGGCGCGGCGGCGGCCATCGGCGATGCGACAGGCGTCGGCACAGCCGCGGCGGCAGCCGGTGCCGAGGCGAGCGCGTCGGCCGCGTCGGCGTAGGCCTGGGCGTCGCGGGACTTGAGGGCGTCGAAGGTGGCGGCCAGGGCATCGGCGCGCGACTGCAGCCGCTCGACGTCTGCCGTGGTGGCGTGCTCGGCGGCGAGCAGGTGCTCGATGCCGGTCTCCAGGCGGTGGGCCATTTCGCCCAGGCGCATGGCGCCGGCCAGGCGGGCGCCACCCTTGAAGGTGTGCAGCGTGCGCATGCACGATGCGGCATGCGACGTCACCTCGGGCTGACGGGCCCAATCGCGCAAGGCGGAGGCGAGCTGGGGCAGCAGTTCCTCGGCCTCTTCCTCGAAGATCGGGAACAGCTCGGCGTCCACCGCGTCGACGGCATCGATGTCGTCGTCGTCATCGGTGCGATCGGCGCGGAACGGCGTCGCGGCGGCAGCCGACGCCGCAGCGGTCGGCAGCGGAGCGAACGCCTTGAACTCGGCCTGACCGAGTTCGTTCAGCTCGGGCAGCGCGCCGAAGGCGGATTCGCGGGCCGCAGCGGACGGCACGGCCGCCTGCTCGACGGGTGCCTGGGCAGCGGGTGCTTCGGCCACGGGCTGCGCGAGCGGTGCCACTTCGGCCATCGGCTCGACGTATTGCGCAACTTCAGCGGCGGACAGGGCGCCAGGACGGGTGTCCTCGACCGGCACGTCAGCGGCCGGGGCGGGCTCGATGGAGAGCTCCGGCTCGGGCGCCACGATGGGCAGCGCATCATCCAGTTGCGGCTGGGCATCGACGGCGGCGTTGACCTCTTCCAGGCGACGGGCGGAACTGACTTCATGCGCGGCCAGGCGCTCCAGCAGTTCGGGCGGCGGCGTCTTCAGGAAACCGGCGGCGAACTGGTGCAGCAGGCGCCGGATTTCCTCGGCGGCCTCGACAAACAAGCGACCCTCTTCGGGCGTGCCGCTGCCGATGGCCTGCGAGCGCATGAGCGCATGCTCGAGCGTGCGGGCCAGCTGCGACAGGTCGGCGAAACCCACGGTGGCCGAACTGCCGGCCAGCGAATGGGCCAGGGCGATCGGCACCTCGCCTACCGGGCGGTGAAGTTCCATCGCCCACTCGGCCACTTCGGTGGTGAGCTTGCGTGAAAGTTCGTCTGCCTCGTTGAGGTAGATGTTGAAGAGCGGGATGCTGATGCGCAGCGGACCGACGATGCGGACCTGGTCGTCATCCGCCGGGGCCGCGGCCTCGACGGGAGCTTCCTGCGCGGCGGCTTCGGCCGGTGCGGCCTCGGAGAAATCGAGGTCGAGTGCAGCGTCCGGCGCGTCCGGCGCGGGAGTCGACTCGACCGCCGGCTCGTCGAAGTCGAAATCGACCTCGGTGGCTTCGACGGCAACCTGCGGGACGGCGGCTTCAGCCGGTGCGGCCGGAGCCGGCATGACGTCGGCGAACAAACTCTCGTCGAGCTCGAGCTCGATCATCTCGACCGACTCGGCGGCCGGCAGCGCCAGCTCGTCGACCGGTGCGGAGGCTTCGGTGCTCGGCGCGCTGGCGGCGGGCGCCTCGTCGAACGAACCCAGGTCGAGGTCGAACGACAGCTCGGGCAAGGCCGCAGGCGCGGGAGCCTCGAAGCCAGCGCCCGTCGGGACCGGCTCGGCATTGAGGACGACCTGCGGGCTCGGCTCGACCGGCTCGGCGACCGGCGCGACGGGTGCAGCGACGGGGAGCTCGGCTTCGGCAGCCGGCGCCTCGAAGGACAGCGACACGGGGGCCAGCGACGCGGCTTCAACCGACGGCTGGGCGATCTCGCGCACCGGTTCGCCGCGGCCGAAGGCCTCGGCGGCCTGCACGAGCGGGCCCGAGCGCCATCCGCCTGCACGCATGTCGGCGATGGCTTCGATCCAGGCGGACAGGTGATCCAGGGCCTTGTGGGAGAAGTCGAGCAGGGCCGGCGTGGCGGCGTCCTGGCGGGCGAGCCAGGTGTTGTAGAGCTGCTCGCAGGCCCAGGCCGCGTCACCGAACTCCTTGAGTCCGACCATCCGCGAGCTGCCCTTGAAGGTGTGGAAGGCGCGGCGCACGGCCGTCAGCTGTTCCACATCGCCCGGGGCGGCGGCGAGTTGCTTGAGGGAATCGTGGGCTTCGCCGACCTTCTCGCGCGCTTCCTCGAGGAAGATCTCGCGCATTTCGGGGTCGTCGGCCAGGTCGCCACCGGCCTCGACCGGGGCTGCAGCCACAGGCGCGGGTGCCGCCTTGGCGACCGGTGCCGCCACAGGTGCGGCCACGGGCGTGGGCAGGGGCAGCGGGTCGAGCGCGACGGCATCGCCGGCCGTGATGACGAAATCGTTCAGGGCTTCGGAGAGCTGCTCACGAGCCTCGGTCACCTCGGCCAGGCCGTGGGCCTGTTCGATCTTCTGCTGGGCTTCCTCGATGGTGGCGAGGAGCTTGGGCTGGTCGGCCGCCTGCGCTTCATGCTGCAGGCGCTCGAGGTCGCTCGACAGCGCGTCGAGCGGCATGCGCTCGCTGACGGCCGCTTCGGCCAGCGCCTGGGCCTGCTCGATCACGCGCGGCTCGACGACCGGCGAGACCTTCGGCACGGCAAGGTTGGTGGCATTGCGGGCGGAGGCACTGCGGCCCATCAGCGGGCTGAGCGCACCGGTGGCCGCGTCGAACACGAACAGCGACTTGGCGACCTGCGGCTGGGCGCCCAGCATGTCGATCAGGAAGCCGAGGGCGCCGAGGTTGCCGGCCAGGCGGTCGAAGGTGGCCGCATGCGCGGGCCCTTCCGCATCGGCCGGTGCGTTGATGAGGGACTCGACGTCCTCGCGCATGCGCAGCAGGGCTTGCGTGGCCTGGTCCATGCCGAGCACGGACATCACGCCGCGCATGGACGAGAGCTGGCCCGGCACGGGCATCAGCGGCTCGCGCTCGGCGGGCTTGCGGAAGAACTGGTCGATGTGCTTCTCGACCTCGGCGAGTGATGCGCGCAGCTCCTGGACGACGCTGCCCATGGTCTGGCGATCGGATACGCGACGGTACAGCTCTTCCATCCACGCTTCGAGCGGATCCGGCGTCTGGCCGCCGCGAACGTTCGCGATGCGCTGCGCCAGGCGACGCACGCGCTGCGCCTGCTCGGGATGATCGAAATCGGTGTCCTCGAGCGACGACTCGAGGTACAGCACGCTGGTGGCGACTTCCATCGCGAGCGGCGTCTGGGGTGCCGCGCCGCTCTGCTGCGTCTGCACCACGGCCTGCTGCAGTTCCTCGGCCAGCACCTCACCGCTCGGGTACAGGCGGCGCAGGGAATCGCCGACCAGGGAGAACTGTTCGGACAGCCCGCCAAGCCGGTGCATCTCGCCACCGGCGACGCCGGACCAGGCGTCCTTGGCGCTGGAGACCCGCTTCTTGGCTTGGGCGATCCAGGCCGGGTCGAAGCGGCCGAGGCGGCTCACTTCGTAGTCGACCGGCGTGAAGTCGGCGAGTTCATAGGCCTCGCGCACCGCGGCGACGCGGGGTGCGGCCGGACCTTGCGGGGAAACGGCGCTCTGGGCGCAGAAGAACAGCAGGTCCTGCGCCAGGCGCTCGGAGACTTCGGTCTCGCCGCGCTCGAAGATGCGCAGCTGCGCCAACAGGCGCGAGGCGACGCGCTTGCTGAAGACGTCGGCGTTCAGCAGACCCAGCGCCTGGCTCTGGAAGAAGCCGGCAGCGAGGCGCCACAGCGTGGCGGCGGCCAGGTCATGGGCGCCAGCGCCGAGGCCCGCGCACAGGTCACTCATGCGCGAGGCGGCAGTGGTCTGCTGGCCGCGCATGAGCAGCAGCATCTGCTGCTCCATCTCGGTACGGGCCGAGGCATCGGCCGCACGCGGCGCGACACCGGGCTCGCCCGGCACTTCACGCCAGCGCCAGTCGTAGGTCCACAGGTCAGCCGGGTGGACGCGATCGGCGCCCGCCACGGTCTGCACGTCGCGGTAGCGCGGGAACAGCGCGAGCGCGGAAATCTGCTTGCCTGCCAGCAGGCGCTGCAGGTAGTCGAGCAAGGCGAACGAGGTCTGCTCGATGACGTCGACGTCGGCCGAGGTCATCTTCTGGGGTTTGAGCACGAAGCGCTTGACGGCGGCCTCGCTCGCGCGCAGCACGCTCGCCACGGCCGGCAGGCCGACGAGTTCGAGCGCGCCCACACCCTGGTGGATCTGCTGGTGGGCCGTGCGCAACACGGCCGGGTCGACGGCATCGACGTCGGAGCCGCTCACGGCCTCGGCGTCCTTGATGAACCGCCGAAGCGCCTTGTGAGCGGACTCCAGCGAGCGGCGGAGTTCTTCCTGAACCCACGCCAGTGCGCTGAGGTCGTCGGTGGTTTCGCTGTGGTGGTCGCTCATCGGGGCCTGCGTGCAGTGGCGTTCGATTCGGTGACGGATGTCGTCGAGTCAGGACCGCGGCCCGTGGGCCGCGGCGGTGTGCCAGATCAAATCAAATCAGTCGATCTTGAACCGGGCGACCGATTGCTTCAGTTCTTCAGCGGTACGGGACAGTTCGCGCACCATCTGGGCGGTCGAACGCGTACCCTCACCGGTCTGCTCGGTCACGGCAAAGATGTGCTGGATGTTCGCAGCCACCACGTTCGCCGATTCGGCTTCGCGGAGGGCCTGCGTGGAAATCTGTCCGATCAGGTCAGCGAGCTGGCGCGACACGCGGTCGATGTCGCCGAGCGCGCTACCTGCCGCGTCAGACAGTCGGGTTCCCTCGACCACACCCTGCGTGGAACGCTCCATGGCGCCCACCGCGTCCTGGGTATCGGTCTGAATGGTCTTCACCAGGGCCGCGATCTGACGCGTTGCATCGCCGGAACGTTCAGCCAGACGCTGCACTTCTTCCGCAACCACCGAGAAGCCTCGGCCGGCTTCACCGGCGGATGCGGCCTGGATGGCGGCGTTCAGGGCCAGCACGTTCGTCTGTTCCGTAATGTCCGAGATCAGCTCGGTGATTTCACCGATCTCCTGCGAGGATTCACCCAGACGCTTGATGCGCTTGGAGGTTTCCTGAATGTGGTCGCGGATGGAGTTCATACCGCCGATGGTGTTTTGCACCGCGGTCAGACCGGATTCAGCGGCCTGCAGCGATTGACGGGCCACCTGGGCGGTCTGCTGGGCTTGGGCGGACACCTCGTTGATTCGACCGGCCATCTGGAGCACCGACTCGCCGGTTTCGCGAATCTCGCGCAGCTGCTCGTCGGAGGCGGCCAGCAGTTCGGTCGAGGTGGCTTCCACCTGCTGGGTGGTTTCGGTCACCCGACCCACCGTGCCCTGCACCTGGGACACCAGGGTGCGCAGCTCTTCCACCGTGTAGTTCACCGAGTCGGCGATGGCGCCCGTGATGTCTTCCGTCACGGTGGCTTGCTGGGTCAGGTCACCTTCAGCAACCGTCTGCAGTTCGTTCATCAATCGCAAAATGGCGGCCTGGTTGGCGTCGTTGACGCGCTTGGCTTCCTGCTCCTGGCGTTCGGCTTCGAGTCGCTGGCTTTCGGCGAGGGCGGCACGCTGGGCCTGGTCACGCACGTAGAGCTGCAGGAAACCGAAACCACCGGCGGCCAGCATCAAGGCCGACAGCAGCAGCAGCGCCAGGGCGCCGGTGTTGAAGCCGGTGGCGTCGCCAAGGCCTTCCTGGACCTTCTCGAGGCCGATACGCAGCGGCTCGCTGTCCTTGATGATGGCGGCCTGTGCTTCACGGGCCGACACCAGACCCTGCAGGTTGCCCAGAATGGAGCCGGCCTGGGTGCGGGTCTCTTCGTACAGGGCGAGCAGGGCTTCGAGGCGTTCCTTGGTCTGCGGCTCCTTGGTGCCGGGCAGGCGCAGTTCCTGGTTGCCGACCAGCAGGCCGTCGGCGATTTCCTTGAAGGAGTTCAGGTCCTTGCCCAGCAGGAACACGGCCTCGGGGCTCACGCCTTCCATCGTCAGGAATTCGTTCGCGCTCTTGCCGATCCGCTGGGTCAGCATCACCAACTGGCCGACGGCAGAGATCTCGGCGGGCGACGCGTCCTGCTGCAGCTTGAGCGAGGAAACGGTTTCGGCGATTTCCAGCAGGTCGGACGACTGGCGGTTGATGGCGCGGAGCGCCTGGCCCACCTGGGTCAGGATCTGCTGCTGGCCGAGCACGGTCTTGGCGTTCTTCTCGGCGGCGTCGACGAGCGGAATGAGCGGCGTCAGTTCGACCTGGACCGAGCCCGGGGCTGCAGCCAGTTCGCCTTCACCGGTGGCGAGGCCGCGCACGTTGCGGGCCAGAACCTCGGTACTTTCCTTCACCTCGGGGAAGGCGGAGGCGCTGCCGATCAGGGCCTGCGACACCGACTTGGCGAGACGCTGCGACTGCATCAGTGCCTGACCGCTCGCACCCACCTGGGCGGCGCCCTTGGTGGCGGAGTTGATCGAGTACACCGCGGTGGCCGTCAAGCCGACGAGACCGATCGCCACCATGGCGAACAGGATCTTCTGCTGCGTGCCGACCGGCTTCTCGCCGATGAGGGGCAGGCCGGTGCCGGAGCCGAGGCCCTCGCCAGGCGGCATGCGGGTGTCGGAGAAGTCGGCAACCTCGGAGGGCGCGGCTTCGGTGATGATCGAGGAATCCATGTGGGCCGTGGCCGCGTTGGCGCGACGGTCGGCAGCCGCCGGCGTCGTCTCGTCGTGCATGGGGGCGTCGAGCGCCATCACGCCGTCCAGGGAAAGGTCAGCCCCATCTGCCTTGCCCTTGCCTTTGATTTTGTCCAGGAAGCTCATATGTTCCTCGTTCCGTCTTAACTCGATACCACTGTCAGATGGTCTGGGTGCCCGATGGCGCCTCAGCCCGCGATTCTCAGAAATGCCGCCTCATTGGCGAGGGCCGCGAGGTTCAGCTCGCGCCACAGGCGATTGCTTTCGTCCCGGTAGTGCCCGCCGACGAACGGCGGTCGCACCTGCCCGTCGTCGGGCTGCAGCGTCAGCTGCTCGGTGCTGCGCAGGCCGGCGAGCCGGTCCACCAGCACCGCTGCATTGATGTTCAAGGTGGCGTTGAAGGCCACGAACCATGATTGGTCGCGGCCGGTCTCGGTGTGCCGCAGGCCCAGGAAGCCGGCCAGGTCGACCACGCCGTGCAGCCGTCCCCGCAGGTTGGCCACGCCCATGAACCAGCGGCTCGTGTAGGGCACGGGCACGGTCGGGCCGAACGGGAAGATTTCGCCCGATTCCTGGAGCGGAAACAAGAAGCCGTGGCCACCGCTTTCAACGGCGAGCCACGACTTGCCACGCTCTTGCGTCTGAGCCACCCGCAGCCGGTCGGCCAGGCGGGTCTGGAGCTCGCGCAATGCATCCTTATTGGCCATTCACACCTGCCTCTGGAACGAGAAGGAGACTGTCACCGGAGACCGGGTCAGTCGAAGGCCTTGATCTTGGAGATCAGTTCGTCGGCGTCGACGGGCTTGACGATGTAGTCGCGCGCGCCCTGGCGCATGCCCCAGACGCGGTCGGTTTCCTGGTTCTTGCTCGTGCACATGATCACGGGCACGTCGGCGAACCGGGTGTCGCGCGTGATGGCGCGGGTCAGCTGGAAGCCGTTCTGGCCGGGCATCACGACGTCCATGAGGATCAGGTCGGGCTTGTCCTCCTCGAGGCGGCGCATCGCGTCCTCGCCATCCTCGGCCGTGCGCACGGCGTAGCCCCGCTTCGTGAGCAGGTCGGACAGGAAGTGCAACTCCGTCTTCGAGTCGTCCACCAACAGGATCTTCTTGATCGGCATATCGTTCTCCATCGGGCGGGCGAACGAGTCGCCCGTTTTTGGGCGAACCAGTCGCCCGTTTTTCAGCGCGCCGGCCTTCCGGCAGCGCTTTCGTTTCGCATCAGGCCTTCAAGCGGTATTGCTCGACGGCCTGCAACAACTGGTCTTTCGTGAAGGGCTTGGTCAGGTAGGCCTCGGCCCCCACCATGCGCCCTCGCGCCTTGTCGAACAGCCCGTCCTTCGACGACAGCATGATCACCGGCACACCCGAGAAGGTCGGGTTGCGCTTGATGATCGCGCAGGTCTGGTACCCATCGAGCCGGGGCATCAGGATGTCGCAGAAGATCAGGTCCGGGTGAAGGTCATTGACCTTCGCCAGCGCGTCGAAGCCGTCCTCGGCCAGGAGCACCTGGTATCCGCCCTGCTTCAGAAAAATGTCGGCACTGCGTCGGATGGTGTTGCTGTCGTCGATCACCAGCACCTTGACGCCTGCTGCGGCTTCATTGGTCAACGGATATCTCCTCTGTGCCTCGGGTCCCGGCCAAGGCCGGGGGCAACGCTCGGGTGCAGGATCAGATCTGCACCATCTCGAAATCTTCCTTGCGGGCGCCGCACTCCGGGCAGGTCCAGTTCATCGGGACCGCCTCCCAGGGCGTGCCCGGAGCGATGTCATGCTCGGGATCGCCCGCGGCTTCGTCGTAGATCCAGCCGCAGATCAGGCACATCCAAGTCCGCATGGTTCTCGCGTCTTTACTCACGTTATTCTTTACGATGATCACTACAATGAGGAAAGATTGTAGCCACGCAAAATGCCGAAAATGCGATGGTT
Organism: Rhizobacter sp. LjRoot28; assembly: GCF_964253025.1. Classification (NCBI taxonomy): domain Bacteria; kingdom Pseudomonadati; phylum Pseudomonadota; class Betaproteobacteria; order Burkholderiales; family Sphaerotilaceae; genus Rhizobacter; species Rhizobacter sp. LjRoot28. Next base: position 311,151 of record NZ_CAXUQC020000001.1, on the reverse strand, counting down.
TTTAGGTACATACACCACATTCCTCACGTTTATCTAGAAGTTCCCGGCGAACCCGGTCACTCCTTCGCTCCATCAGACGGATGCCCCCCATGACCGTTGACGCTATCCCCCAAGATCACGCCGCAGACCCTTCCCAGGAAGGGGTGGGTCCGGCCTGCGTGATGACTTTCAATGCCACCGACCCCACCGGCGCCGGTGGTCTGGCAGGCGACATCGCCACGATCGCCGCCATGGGCGCCCATGCGTTGCCGGTGGTCACATCGATCGTTCTTCGCGACACCGCTGAAGTGTTCGATCACACCACGATCGAGGCCGACGTGGTGGTCGAACAGGCCCGCAGCATCCTGGAAGATGTCACGATTTCCGCCTGGAAGGTGGGTTTCCTGGGCTCGGCCGAGGGCGTGAGCGCCGTGGCCGAGGTCCTGTCCGACTATCCGGACGTGCCGCTCGTGGCCTACATGCCCAACCTGTCGTGGGTCGAGGAAGACGACCAGCAGGCCTACCTCGATGCCTACCGCGAGCTGGTGCTGCCGCAGGCCGAGGTGCTGGTGGGCAGCCACCAGACCCTGACCGACTTCCTGCTCCCCGAGTGGAACAACGAACGTCCGGCCTCGCCGCGCGAGCTGGCAGTGGCCGCGGCCGAGCACGGTACCCGTTTCGTGCTGGTGAGCAGCGTGCCCCTGCCCGACCAGTACCTCGACAACGTGCTCGCCTCGCCGCAGGGCGCCATCACCGGCGAGAAGTTCGAACGCTTCGAGGTGAGCTTCGTCGGGGCGGGCGACACGCTGTCGTCGTCACTGGCCGCCTTGCTGGCCTCCGGCGCGGAACTGCATGCCGCGGTGGGCGAGTCGCTCGCCTTCCTCGACCAGGCGCTCGACGCGGGCTTCCGGCCCGGCATGGGCAACGTGATTCCGGACCGCTTCTTCTGGGCCTTGCCTCCGGGCGAGGAGGAAGAAGGCCAGGGCGAGGCCTCGCTCGACTCCCCCACCACCGACGACGACAACCTGCCCAAGGACCCGCGGCATGTCCATTGAATCCCAAGCCAGCGGCGCCAACGAAGCCCTGTTCGAGCGCGCCCGCCGCGTCATTCCGGGCGGTGTGAATTCGCCGGTGCGCGCCTTCCGCGCCGTGGGCGGCACGCCGCGCTTCATCGCGCGCGCCGAAGGCGCCTACATGATCGACGCCGAAGGCAAACGCTACATCGACTACATCGGCTCCTGGGGACCGATGATCCTCGGCCACGGCCATCCCGCCGTCGTCGAGGCGGTGCAGAAGGCCGTGCTCGAGGGCTTCTCGTACGGCGCGCCGACCGAGCGCGAGATCGAACTCGCCGAGGAAATCCTCAAGCTCGTGCCGACGATGGACCAGGTTCGCCTGGTGAGCTCGGGCACCGAAGCCGCGATGAGCGCCTTGCGCCTGGCGCGCGGTGCCACGGGCCGCCCCAAGATCGTGAAGTTCGAGGGCTGCTACCACGGCCATGCCGACGCGCTGCTGGTGAAGGCCGGCTCCGGGCTCGCCACCTTCGGTCACCCGACCAGCGCCGGCGTGCCGCCCGAGGTGGTGCAGCACACGCTCGTGCTCGAGTACAACCACATCGGCCAGCTCGAAGAGGCCTTCGCGCGCGACGGCGAGCAGATCGCCTGCGTCGTCATCGAGCCCATCGCCGGCAACATGAACTTCGTGCGCGCCAGCGTGCCCTTCATGAAGCGCCTGCGCGAACTGTGCGACCAGCACGGCGCCCTGCTCATGTTCGACGAGGTCATGACCGGCTTCCGCGTGGCGCTCGGCAGTGCGCAGAGCCTCTATGCCCGCGCCCTGCCCGGCTTCGCGCCCGACATCAGCGTGTTCGGCAAGGTCATCGGCGGCGGCATGCCGCTGGCAGCCTTCGGCGCACGTCGCAAGATCATGGAGCAGCTCGCGCCGCTCGGTCCGGTCTACCAGGCGGGCACCCTCTCCGGCAACCCCGTGGCCACGGCCTGCGGCCTGGCGACGCTGAAGGAAATCCAGCGCCCCGGCTTCTACGAGAACCTGGGCGCGCGCACCCGCGCGCTGCTCGACGGCCTGCTGGGCGCGGCCAAGGACGCCGGCGTGCCGATGGTCGGCGACTGCGAAGGCGGCATGTTCGGCTTCTTCTTCACCCAGCCGGGCGAAGGGCTGCCGCAGAACTACGCCACCGTCATGAAGACCGACAAGGACCGCTTCAACAGCTTCTTCCACGGCCTGCTCGATCAGGGGGTGTACCTTGCCCCTGCCCTGTACGAAGCAGGCTTCGTGAGCGCCGCCCATACCGCCCGGGACATCGAGGACACCGTGGCTGCGGCCCGGAACGTGCTTCGCTGACGGGCCCGCGCCGCGCCCTGGCGCGCGGCGCCTGCTGACATTCACCCATGCACATCCACATCCTCGGCATCTGCGGCACCTTCATGGGCGGCCTGGCCGCCCTGGCGCGCGAGGCCGGCCACCGCGTGACCGGCTGCGACGCGGGCGTCTATCCCCCGATGAGCGACCAGCTGCGCGCGCTCGGCATCGACCTCATCGAAGGCTTCGACGCCGACCAGCTGGCCATCGCTCCCGACCTCTTCGTCATCGGCAACGTCGTCTCGCGCGGCAACCCGCTGATGGAGGCCATCCTCGACGCCAACGAGCCGTACACCAGCGGCCCGCAATGGCTGGCCGACAACGTGCTGCGGGGCCGCCACGTGCTGGCCGTCGCCGGCACGCACGGCAAGACCACCACCACCTCCATGTTGGCCTGGATCCTCGACCAGGCCGGCCTCGGCAACGGCTTCCTGGTCGGTGGCGTGCCGCAGAACTTCGGCGTGTCCGCCCGCCTTGGCGGCGGCAGTCCCTTCGTGATCGAAGCCGACGAGTACGACACCGCCTTCTTCGACAAGCGCAGCAAGTTCGTTCACTACCGGCCGCGCACCGCGATCCTCAACAACCTCGAGTACGACCACGCCGACATCTTCCCCGACCTGGCCGCCATCGAGACGCAGTTCCACCACCTGGTGCGCACCGTGCCCGCGGCCGGCCGGCTGGTCGTCAACGCGCGCGAGGAATCGCTGCAGCGGGTGATCGAGCGCGGCTGCTGGAGCGAGGTCGTGCGCTTCGGCGCCCGCAAGGAAACCCCCGGGGCGCTGCGCGCCCGCGGCGAGCCGCATGCCTTCGACGTGCTGCGCGGCAGCCTGAAGGTGGCGCGGGTGGAATGGTCGCTGCTCGGCGAGCACAACCAACTCAACGCGCTGGCCGCCATTGCCGCCGCGGAACATGTGGGCGTCGACCCCGAGCACGCCGCCCGAGCGCTCGCCAGTTTCGAGAACGTGCGGCGCCGCATGGAGCTGAGCGGCGAGGCTGGCGGCATCAAGGTCTACGACGATTTCGCCCACCACCCGAGCGCCATCCGCACCACCGTCAACGGGCTGCGCCGCAAGGTGGGCCCCGACCAGCGCATCCTTGCCGTCTTCGAGCCCCGCTCCAACACCATGAAGCTCGGCACCATGAAGGCGCAGCTGCCCTGGGCCCTAGAAGAAGCCGACCTCTCCTTCTGCCACCAGGGCAACCTCGGCTGGGACGCCCGCGAGGCACTCGCACCCATGGGCGACAAGGCGATCGTCGGCGACTCCATCGACGCGCTCGTCCAGGCGGTGCGGCAAGCCGCCCGCCCCGGCGACCACGTGCTGTGCATGAGCAATGGCGGCTTCGGCGGCATCCACGCCAAGCTGCTGCAGGCGTTCGGCGGCTGAGTGCGGCCGTCGTCAATGGCGATGGCGATGGCGATGGAGGCCATGACCTTCGCTTGAGGGTTCGGGCAAGTCGCGCCCGCTCACATCCATTGTTCGCGGCAACGCCCTACGGACAACAGCCCGACGCGTCGGGCGAAGCGGTACGTGCGGACATGGACAGGTCCTCGAGGATGGTGCGTCGACCGCGGGGCCGCCCACACACGCGGCGTCGCATCCACAGACGAACGCCGCAAGGCTTGTTTCCAGGGCCTTCAGTTCGTCGAGTTTGCGGCGCACGTCCTCCAGGCGAGATGCCGCGAGGGCGCGTGCCTCCGCGCAGGGTCGCTCGGGGTCGTCGACGAGGGCGACGAGCTCGCGAACCTGCTCCAACGGAAACCCGAAGTCGCGGCAGCGCCGGATGAAGGCCAGGCGCCGGACCGTCGCCTCGCCATAGTGTCGCTGGCCCGACTCGGTGCGGGACGCCGGTGGCAGCAGCCCGATCTCCTCGTAGTAGCGCACCGTGGGCACGGTGACGCCGGTCCGCCGTGCCACCAGTCCGATGGAGAGTTTCGCGTTCATGGGCCGATGGTATCGGGCTGGGCCGGGCCGCCCGCCGTTCCCATCTCAGCCGACGCAGTCAACGGAGATCCACCTGGCAGCTGCCCTGGCACCCGGTCGAGGAAGCGGCGCGATGTCGGGCTCTGCGCCGCCACCAGGCGCCGCCCACGATCGCCGCCGACGCCACGGCGAGAACCGCAGCGAGCGCCACCACCTCATCCCTGCACGCCCACAGCGCGGCCCCCACCGCCGTGAAGACGGACGCGCCCAAGGTGAGCACCGCGGCCCCGCCGAGCAAGGGCACCGCACAGCAGGCGGCACATGCCGCGGTGAGGGCCAACACAGGCTTCCAAGGTTTCATCGGGTCGTCTCCCTGCGCGGGCACGACGCCCACACCGACACGGTAAGACCTCAAGTGGCTTGAGGGTCAAGCCCGAGTTGCCGGCCGGTGCCGAATCGCCGCTCCCGCTCAGCCTCCCTTTGCCGTGCAAGGGACTGCGGGGCGCGGTGCAGCCGTCGGAAGCAGAAGGCCGATCGATGGAAAGCGGTTCCTGCGCCGGCAAGGCAGGCGCCGCGGCACTTGAACGAACGGGCAGGACCGCCCACGCGCCTGCACGCGTGGGCGCCCGCTGAAGCGCGACCGCTCAGCTGCGGACCATCGAGGCGCGCAGGGCTTCGGTCAGCGTGGCCAAGCTGTCGCTCAGGTGAGCGCGTGTCTCGACGGAGAGGCCGCCCGCGCTCGAGGCGCGCCGCAGCCGGGCCTGCAGCTCGGTGGCATGGAAGCGCACCAGGCTCAGCGCATCGGGCGGCAGGGTGCTGCTGCCGCGGACGAGCAGGGACTGCACCCGCTTCAGGTGTTCGCGCTGCAGGTTGCGGCGCAGGGTGTCGACCTCGCGTGCAGCGCGCAGTTCGCTCCACACCGCGTCCTGCAGGCTGCCGTAGACCTCGGCCAGCGAGATGATGCCGCGCCGCCGATCGGCTTGCACATAGAACGGCAGTTCGAGGAGGCGGGAGGCGGTGCCCGCGCTCATGAGCCGATCAAGCGCCACGGTCTGCACCGAAAGCACCGCGGCCGGGATGCTCACCGGGCCGCCGCGCTCCCACTCGTTGTAGTCGGGCGAGAGGCTGGCGAGGAACCGGGGGTCGAAACGGAAGCTGTCGGCACTGAACAGGCCTTGCGTCAGGAAGCGCAAGGCCTCGCGCTGCTTGTCCGGATCGACCGGGGTGTAGGCCGCCCGGCTGCCTTCGCCCGGCAGGTCGCGCTGGGTGTGCATGCCGCCGACGTACTTGCCCACCAGCGTGGCGCTGGCCTGCAGCTGGCGGAAGCCGTTGAGCAGCACCCGACGGGCGCGCACGGGATCGTCGCCCGGCTGCGGGGTTCGCGCCTGCACCCGATCCCACAGTTCGCGGGACAGGGCCAGGCGGCGTTTGTAGTAGGCGAGCGGGTCGTCGCCCAGGTCGAAGCGGTTGACGAGCGGGTCCAGGCCGTCGGTCGTGGCGTCGGCGTCGTCCGCATAGGCCAGCAACGGGTCGGTGCTGCGGGCGGCGATGCGCCCGAGTTCCTCGACTTCCTGCGCGGGATCGATCGGCTTGTAGGCGTATTCGATGGCCCAGTAGTCGTAGGGTCCGAGCGCGGCATTGCTGAGCGTGCTGGGGCGCTCGCCGGCCAACGGCAGGTTGTACGGGTTGTAGTCCATCACCGAACCGGACAGGCCACGCTCGGCGGTGAACTCGCGGTCGCGCAGCTGCTCGCGGCTGATCACGGTGGAGGCCTTGAAGTTGTGCTTGAGGCCGAGCGTGTGGCCGACCTCGTGCATGATCGTGTCCTTGATGACGGCGCGCACCAGCGCGTCGGCCTCCGGGCTGTCGGGGGCCAGTTCGCCGCGGGCCTCCAGCAGGTCGAGGGCGAAGTCCATCTCGTGCCGCGCCTCGAAGGCGTAGTTGCAGGCGGCTTCGGCCGCGCCGCCCGGATGCGTGGCGTGCTCGTGGCGGTGGACGGCAGCACCCAGGTCCTCGACCAGCAGGCGTCGCGCGCTGCGGCCGAACACGTCGCTCATGGCGATGTCGGCATCGATGATCTCGCCGGTGCGCGGATCCGACTGGTGCGGCCCGACCGCCATGCCGGCATCGCGCCCGACGAACCAGCGGATGGACGCGTGGCGCGCGTCCAGCGTGTCCCATTCATCTCCATCGGCCTGCTGGCGCACGACCACGGCATTGCGGAACCCGATGCGCTCGAAGGCCTTGTTCCACTCCAGCACACCGGCCTCCACCGCCGGGCGGTACTTGAGGGGAATGTTCTTGTCCAGCCAGAAGACGATCGGTGCCTTGGGCTCGGAGAGCGGCGCCTGCGGATCGGCCTTCTCCAGCCGCCAGCGGGAGATGTGATGGACGCGCGGGTTGTAGGTCAGGTCGTCGCTCAGGTCGGTCACCGGGTCGGAGAAGTGGCCGATGCGGGGATCCGCGCGACGCGGCGCCATGGGCTGCTCGGGCAGGCGGGTGAAGCTGTAGACGAAGCCCACGAACAGGCTGCGCGCGTCGGGCAGCGTGGCGGGGCGCGGCGTGGCCACCGGCGGTGGCACGAGCGGTGCCGCCGGCAGCCGCGCCATGCCGAAGTGCACGCGCGCGTTCACCGAGGTGATGCCATCGGTGACGTGGGTGCGTTCGAAGTAGGAGTTGCCGCGGTCAAGCCCGAAGGGCATGCGGTAGGCGCTCTCGATGCGCGTGCCGTAGCCCGGGATGTCGGTCAGCAGGAAGCCCGCGTCGATCAGCACCGACCGACGCTCGGGATGCTGCGCACTGGCGATCGTGGCCGAGGCCAGCAGGCTGTTGGAGAAGCCCTGCTGCACCGTGAGGTTCATCTGCGGGTTGGTGGCGATGAATTCGGTGTTGTGGGCGACGAGCTGGATCTGATTGCCGCCGACGCGGCGCAGGCTGGCAAGCCACGACGGGCCCATCTGGCCGGCATACAGGCCGCGCTCGCCCACGGAGTGCGAGACGTTGGCCGAGAAGAGGAAGGGCTTGTCGAGCTGGTCGAGGGGCACTTCGAGCCAGAGCTTCTCGTCCTTGCGCCACAAGGGCAGGAAACCGGGCTGGCGCGTCGCGCCCTTGATGACTTCGTCGAACGGGCGCGGCGCGCCCGGCTCGGGACGGGCCGTGGCCTGCGCACCGGCTGCGGGCGCGGAAGCAGCCTGCGGCGCCGCCGGTGCCCCTGGCGCGGCACCGCCGTTGCCGAAGCGGGGGGCCACGGCCTGCCCCTTCGCGGCTGTGCCGTTGCCGGTGGCAGCGGGCGGTGTCGGGCCGGCCTGCCCCACGGTGGCACAACCGGTCAGCAGCGACAGGGCGACCACAAGGGGGGATACGGCGACTCGCGCACCCCGGGGGGCGGCGGGCGGGCGGAGCGGGAGCGGGGGGCGCGTGTGCAGGGGCTTCACGGAGTCCTGGTTCCTCGGGTGGCGAGCGGCAGACGAGTGTAGAGGCGGTGCGGGGCCCGAAGTTCAACCCACGGCCGGCAGGATGGCAGGCGCGCCCCTAAACTCCGTGGCATCCCGCACGGCTCGCCCCATGACCACCCACCTGCTCTACCTGCACGGCTTCCGGTCCTCGCCGCATTCCTTCAAGGCGCGGAAGATGGGGGCCTGGGTGAAGCAGCATGCGCCGGGGGTGACCTGGTGGTGCCCGCAGCTGCCGCCCTCGCCCCGCGAGGCGATCGACCTGCTGCAAGCGGGCATGCAGCACTGGCCGCTGGAAACCACCCGGATCGTCGGCAGTTCGCTCGGGGGCTTCTATGCCACCGTGCTGGCCGAGCGCACCGGTTGCCAGGCCGTGCTGCTGAACCCGGCCGTCCACCCGGCGCGCGACCTGGCACGCCACATCGGCCAGATGCGGCAGTGGCACAGCGACGAGGTCTTTTTCTTCCGGCCCGAGTTCGTGACGGAGTTGCAAACGATGGCACCGGGCGAACTGCGGGACCCGTCCCGCTATTTCGCCGTCATCGCGACCGGTGACGAGGTGCTCGACTGGCGCGAGATGAGCGAGCGCTACCGGGGCGCGCACCTGCGCATCGTCGAAGGCAGCGACCACGGCCTGACGGACTTCGACGTGCACTTGCCCCACGTGCTCCACTTCCTGGATCTTGCGCCGCGGCCCTAGGCGTGTGGGCGGCCCGCCGGTTCAGGCGACAATCCGCAAATGTATGCACTGTTCGATGACGCCGGAAAATTCCTCGCCGGCCGCCTGATGTCCGAGACGGACACCTCCGCCCAGGTGGAACTGGACTCCGGCAAGCGGGTGAAGGTCAAGTCCGCCAACCTGCTGCTCCGCTTCGAGAAGCCGGCCCCGGCGGAACTCATGGCGGAGGGACAGCGCCTGGCCGCCGAGATCGACCTCGACCTGGCCTGGGAGTTCGCCCCCGAAGAGGAATTCGGATTCGCCGACCTGGCCCGCGACTACTTCGACGCGAGCGCCGGCCCGGTCCAGCAGGCGGCGGCGCTGTTTCGCCTGTTCGACGCGCCCCACTACTTCCGCCGTGCCGGCAAGGGGCAGTTCCGCAAGGCCCCCGAAGACATCGTGAAGGCAGCGCTGCTCGGCATCGAGCGCAAGAAGCAGATTGCCGCGCAGATCGACGCCTGGGCGGAGGAACTTATCGGTGGCCAGTGCCCGGCACCGGTGCGCGAGCAGCTGTACAAGATCCTCTTCAAGCCCGACAAGAACGCGGCCGAGTACAAGGCGGTGGTGGAGGCCTCGCGCCGCGCACAGCGGGCGCCGCTGGACCTGCTCACCGCCGCGGGCGCCATCGATTCCCCCTACCAGTTCCACTGGCGCCGCTTCCTGTTCGAGAACTTCCCGAAGGGCACCGGCTTCCCGAGCCTGCAGGCGCCGGCCATCAAGGACGACCTCCCGCTCGCACCCGTGCAGGCCTTCTCGATCGACGACTCGGCCACGACCGAGATCGACGACGCGCTGTCCGTGCAGGGGCTGGGTTCGGGCACGGTGGTGTTCGGCGTGCACATCGCGGCACCCGGCCTCGCCATGGCGCCCGACAGCCCGATCGACAAGGTGGCCCGCGACCGCCTGTCCACGGTGTACATGCCCGGCTACAAGCTGACCATGCTGCCCGACGACGTGGTGCAGGCGTACACGCTCCTCGAAGGCCGCGACTGCCCGGCCGTCTCGCTGTACGTCACCTTCGACGAGGCGAGCTTCGCCGTGAAGGCGACCGAGACGCGCATCGAACGGGTGCCCATCGCCGCCAACCTGCGGCACGACCAGCTGGACCAGGTCATCACCGAGGCGACCCTGACCGGCGCGGCTCCGGCCGAGTACGGCTTCGCGCCGGAGCTGGCCTTCGCCTTCCGCCTGGCCCGTCACCTCAAGGCGGCGCGCGAGGTGGTGCGCGGCAAGCCCGAGAGCTTCAACCGGCCGGACTACAACTTCCGCCTGGACGGCAACGAGGGCGCCGAGCCCCGTGGGGACGAACAGGTGACGATCACCACGCGCACCCGCGGATCACCCCTGGATCTGATCGTGGCGGAGGCCATGATCCTTGCCAACAGCACCTGGGGCGGCTGGCTCAACGAGCTGGGTGTGCCCGGCATCTACCGCAGCCAGGCCAGCATGGCGCCCGGCGTGAAGGTGCGAATGAGCACCAAGGCGGCGCCGCACGCCGGCATGGGGGTGGCGCAGTACACCTGGGCCACGTCCCCGCTGCGTCGCTATGTCGACCTCGTCAACCAGTGGCAGATCATCGCCTGCGCCCGCCACGGCCGTACCGCCCTGCTGGCCGCGCCCTTCAAACCCAAGGACGCCGCGCTCTTTTCCATCATCTCGGGCTTCGACGAGGCGTACACCGCGTACAACGGCTTCCAGTCCGGCATCGAACGCTACTGGACGCTCAAGTACCTGGCCCAGAACGACCTGCACGAGCTCGACGCCGCCGTGATGAAGGACGGCCTCGTCCGCGCCGACACGCTGCCCCTCGTGTTCAAGGCCATCGGTGCCGAGCGGCTGCCGCGCGGTGCCCGCGTGCGCGTGCGCATCACCGGCACCGACCTGCTCACCCTCGACGTGCAGGCCAGCGTTGCAGCGCGGCTGGACGATCCGACCACCGAAGCGGACGACGCCCCGGTGGACGACACCGAGATCGAGGAAGCCTCCGCAGGCCCGCTCACCCTCGCCATCGATGTGCAGGGCGAGGGCAACGCAGAAGAAACCGCGGCGGCTGCCGCCCCCACGTCGTGAACATCTTCAAGAACAACCCGGCCCTCTCGATCGCGCTCGGCATCTCCCTGGCGGTGCATGCCGTGCTCCTGACCGTCCGGCTCGTGGACCCGGAGGGGTTCAACCGCTTCTTCGAGGACACCCCGCTCGAAGTGATCCTGGTGAATGCCCGCTCGAACGAGGCGCCGACGAAGGCCCAGGCCATTGCGCAGGCGAACCTGGCCGGCGGCGGCGAGATGGCGATGGGGCGGGCGACGTCTCCGTTGCCGTCTGCCGCCATCACCGAGCTGGGCGACGCGGCCGAGGACGCGCGCAAGCAGATCGACCAGCTGATGGAGACCCAGCAGCAGATGCTGGCCCAGGTGCGACGCGACCTCGCCGCCTTGCCCCAGCCCGACCCCCGTCGTGACAAAGGCGACCCCAAGGCCCGCGCCCAGGAAGACCGGCGCCGCCAGCTGCTGCAGATGCTCGCCGAGATCGAGAAGCGCATCAACGAGGAGAATGCCCGGCCGAAGAAGCGCTTCATCAGCCCGGCGACGCGCGAGGAGGTGTATGCCCTCTACTACGACACCCTGCGTCGCAAGATCGAGGAGCGCGGCACGCGCAACTTCCCCGAGGCCAACGGCCGGCCGCTCTATGGTGAGCTCACGCTGATCATCACGGTGGACTCGCGTGGCCAGGTGGTCGACACCGAGGTGGTGCGCCCGTCCAAGTCGCCGCTGCTCGACAAGCGGGCGATCGCCATCGTCCAGGCCGCCGCCCCCTTCGGGCCGTTCACCAGCGCCATGCGCCGTGGTGCGGACCAGCTCGTCATCACCTCGCGCTTCAGGTTCAGTCGCACCGAGGGTCTCGAGACCACGCTGAGCGCGCCGCAGTAACTTCCTCTCTCCGGTTTTCCATGGACCGCTACGTCATCGCCGGCAACCCGGTGCACCACAGCCAGTCTCCGTTCATCCACGCCCGCTTCGCCGAGCAGACCGGGCAGCCCATCGCCTATGACCGGCTGCTGTGCCCGCTCGACGCCTTCGCCCCCACCCTTCGGGAGTTCGCCGAAGGCGGCGGCGCGGGCTGCAACATCACCGTGCCCTTCAAGTTCGAGGCATTCGCCCTCGCGCCGCGTGCCAGCGGGCGGGCGCAGCTCGCCGAGGCGGCCAACGTGCTGCGCTTCGACGCCGAGGGCTGGTTCGCCGACAACACCGACGGCATCGGCCTCGTGCGTGACATCGAGCGCAATGCCGGCGTCACGCTCGGCGGGCGCCGGGTGCTGCTGATCGGGGCGGGCGGCGCGTCGTCCGGCGCGCTCGGCCCGTTGCTCACCGCCCGGCCGGCCGAACTGGTGGTCGCCAACCGCACGGTTGCCCGCGCCCAGACCCTGGTGGACCGCCACGCGAGCCTGGCCGCGGCCGGCGGCACCCAACTGCGCGCGACCTCGCTGGACGCTTGCGGCAACGCCTTCGACGTCGTCATCAACGCCAGCGCCAGCAGCCTGCAGGGAGATGCGATCCCCGTGGCCCCGACCGTCCTGCGGCCGGGCACGCTGGCCCTCGACATGATGTACGGCCCGGCGGCGCGCGGCTTCCTGGAATGGGCGCGCTCCCATGGTGCCGTGGCACGCGATGGCCTCGGGATGCTGGTGGAACAGGCCGGCGAGGCCTTCTTCGTCTGGCGCGGCGTCCGACCCGATACGGCGCCCGTGCTGGCCGAGCTGCGGGCCCGGCTCGACGGGGCCTCGGCGTGAAGCTCGTGGGCCGGATGCTGGCCCTGCTGGTGATCTCGCTGCTGGCCCTCGAGATCTTCTTCGCGGGCCGCATCGCATTGATGGCCGTGGTGGCGCCGCAGTCCACCACCTTCCAGCGTTCCGAGATCTGGCGCCTGGTGACCGAGCGCGGGGAACTCGCGTGGCGCCAGGAATGGGTCGACAACGAGCGGATCTCCAACAACCTCAAGCGGGCCGTGATCGCCTCCGAGGATGCCGCCTTCACGGAGCATGGCGGCGTCGACTGGGATGCGCTCGAGAAGGCCTGGGAGAAGAACCAGCGCGCCGAGGCCCGTGCCGAGAAGCAGGCCCAGCGCGACGAGAAGCGCCGCGCCAACCGGCCGGCGGCCGTGGCCACCACGCCGAAGCGGCCCGAGCCGCGCATCGTCGGTGGCTCCACCATCACGCAGCAACTGGCCAAGAACCTGTTCCTGGCCGGTGAGCGCAACCTCGCGCGCAAGGGCCAGGAGATCGTGGTGACCTTCATGCTCGAGGCGCTCCTGAGCAAGCAGCGCATCCTCGAGATCTACCTCAACAATGTCGAATGGGGCGAAGGCGTCTTCGGCGCCGAAGCCGCCGCGCAACACTACTTCCGCACGTCCGCCACCAATCTCGGCACGTACCCCTCGGCGCGGCTGGCCGTCATGCTGCCGGCGCCCAAGCGCTTCGAGAAGCGCCCGGGCTCCGGTTACGTGCTGAGCCGGGCGGCCACGATCCAGGCCCGCATGGGCTCGGTGGACCTGCCCTGACGCGTGGTGCCCGCCTGCCGACGCGCCGGCCTAGAATCAGCCATGGCTTCCTCCCTCACTGCCGAACTGGCGAGCGCCGCAGCGCGGCTCATCGTCGAAGAAGGCATGGAATACGGCCCGGCCAAGCGCCGTGCGGCCCGCGTGCTCGGCCGTGCCAGCGTGCGACCGGCCGAACTGCCCGACAACGACCTCGTCGAGGAGGAGGTGAGGTCGTACCTCGCCCTCTTCTGCGCCGAGACGCAGCCGGCCGAGTTGCGCGCCTTGCGCGAGGTGGCCGCGGTGTGGATGGAGCGGCTCCAGGCCTTCCGGCCGCACCTGACAGGCGCCGTCTGGCGCGGCACTGCCACCCGGCTCAACAGCATCCACCTGCAGCTCTTCTGCGATGACGCCAAGGAAGCCGAGATCGAGCTGCTGAACCGCCGCATCGATTTCGACGTCGGCAGCCTCAACGGCCCGCGCAACCAGCCCATCGACGTGCTGAGCTTCAGCACGGCGTGTGCGGAACTCGGTGAACCGGTCACCCTGCACCTGAGCATCCTCGACTTCGATGACCTGCGTGGCGCCCTCAAGGCCGACACCCGGGGGCGCACCGAACGGGGCGACCTCGCGGCACTTCGACGGCTCCTCGACGCGGAGGCGCCGTGAACGGGCGGCGCATGCTGCTCGCCGGCGCCGGTGCAAGCGCCCTTGCCGCCGGGGCGGGATGGGCCTGGTGGCAACGCCGCGGCACGCCGGGACCCGCAAGCTCGGCCGCCCCACGGGCCGCGTCCGCGCCGACCGCCGGTGCGGCCGAGGGCGACATCTGGAACAGCGCCTTCGACACGCCCACCGGCGGCACGCTCGCCCTGACCAGCCTGCGCGGCCGTCCGCTCCTGTTGAATTTCTGGGCCACCTGGTGTCCGCCCTGCGTGAAGGAGATGCCCATGCTGGACGTCTTTCATCGCGGGCAGCCGGCGACCGGCCTCCAGGTGCTCGGGCTGGCCGTCGACGGCCCGACGCCGGTCCGCGAGTTCCTGGCGAAGCAACCGGTGGCCTTCCCCATCGGCCTCGCCGGACTCGATGGCATCGCGCTGTCCAAGTCGTTGGGCAACAGCAACGGCGCCCTGCCCTTCACCGTCGTGTTCGATGCCCGCGGCCAGGTGATCACGCGCAAGCTGGGCGCCCTCACCGAGGCCGACCTGGCCACCTGGGCACGCGCGCTCGGCGCCTGAATCAAGCTGACACAAGAATTTGCGGAAGTGCGTCCAACGGCGCCCAAAAGGCGTAAAGTTCAGCCTTTGCAAAAATGACACGCCACCCGTTCGGGTGATGGTCCGTTTCCCACATGGCAGTTCTCGTCGTCCACGGCCCCAACCTCAACCTGCTCGGCACGCGCGAGCCCGGGGTCTATGGGTCGCTGACTTTGGCGCAGATCAACGATGATCTGACGAAGTTCGGGGCGGATGCCGGCGTCGAAGTGAGAACCTTCCAGAGCAACCACGAAGGCGCCCTCGTCGACCGCGTGCAGGCCGCGCGCACCGACGGCACCACCTTCATCGTCATCAATCCGGCGGCCTACACGCACACCAGCGTGGCGCTGCGCGACGCCATCGCGGCCGTCGCCATTCCCTTCATCGAAGTGCACCTGTCGAACGTGCACCGCCGCGAGCCTTTCCGGCACCACTCCTATTTCTCTGATCAGGCCGAGGGCGTCATCCTCGGTTTGGGCGCGCAGGGGTATCGCCTCGCGCTCACCGTTGCCATCGAGCGTGAGCTCGCCGGCCGCAAGGCCTGACCGATCCACCGAATCACCAGAACCGGGCGTGACCACCACCGCGTGTCACGGCCCACACGACAACGACAGCAGTTGGAGAACCCATGGACCTGCGCAAACTGAAGACCCTGATCGACCTCGTCTCGGAGTCGAACATCTCCGAACTCGAGATCACCGAAGCGGACGGGAAGGTGCGCATCGTGAAGACGGACCCCAATGCGGCCGTCATGACGGCAGCGCCCGCCTTCCAGCAGGCAGCGCCTCAGCAGCAGGCTGTCGCGGCACCCGCCGCACCGGTCGCCGCTCCGGTGGTCGCGGCAGCGCCCGCCGAGCCGACCGGCCACACGATCAAGTCGCCCATGGTCGGCACCTACTACGGCGCGGCCAGCCCGGGCGCGAAGCCCTTCGTCGAGGTAGGCACGGTGGTCAAGGAAGGCCAGCCGGTCTGCATCATCGAAGCCATGAAGATCATGAATGAGATCGAGGCCGACAAGTCGGGCACCGTCACCAAGGTGATGTGCGAGAACGGCCAGGCCGTCGAGTTCGGACAGCCCTTGTTCATCATCGAGTAAGGCGCTTCATGTTCAAGAAGATCCTCATCGCCAACCGGGGCGAGATCGCGCTGCGCATTCAACGCGCCTGCCGCGAGATGGGCGTGAAGTCGGTGGTGGTGTACTCCGAGGCCGACCGCGACGCCAAGTACGTCAAGCTGGCCGATGAAGCCGTCTGCATCGGCCCGGCCGCCTCCGCGCAGAGCTACCTCAACATGCCGGCGATCATCTCGACCGCCGAGGTGACCGACGCCGAAGCCATTCACCCGGGCTACGGCTTCCTGTCCGAGAACGCCGACTTCGCCGAGCGCGTGGAGCAGAGCGGCTTCACCTTCATCGGCCCGACGCCCGAGTCGATTCGCCTGATGGGCGACAAGGTGTCGGCCAAGCAGACCATGATCAAGGCCGGCGTGCCCTGCGTGCCCGGCTCGGAAGGCGCCCTGCCCGACGATCCGAAGGAGATCATCCGCCAGGGCCGCGCAATCGGCTACCCGGTGATCATCAAGGCGGCCGGTGGTGGCGGTGGACGGGGCATGCGCGTCGTGCACACCGAGGCCGCCCTGATCCACGCCGTGCAGACCACGCGCAGCGAGGCGGGTGCCGCCTTCGGCAACGCCGCGGTCTACATGGAGAAGTTCCTCGAGAACCCGCGCCACATCGAGATCCAGGTGATGGCCGACCAGCACAAGAATGCGGTCTGGCTGGGCGAACGCGACTGCTCCATGCAGCGCCGCCACCAGAAGATCATCGAGGAAGCGCCTGCGCCCGGCATTCCCCGCCGCGTGATCGAAAAGATCGGCGACCGGTGTGCGGCCGCCTGCAAGCGCATCGGCTACCGTGGCGCCGGCACCTTCGAGTTCCTGTACGAGAACGGCGAGTTCTACTTCATCGAGATGAACACCCGCGTGCAGGTGGAGCATCCGGTGACGGAACTCGTGACCGGCATTGACATCGTGCAGATGCAGATCCGCGTGGCCGCCGGCGAGAAGCTGCCGTTCACGCAGCGCCAGATCCAGATGCACGGCCACGCCATCGAGTGCCGCATCAACGCGGAGGACGCATACAAGTTCACGCCCTCGCCCGGCCGCATCACCGCCTGGCACGCACCGGGCGGCCCTGGCGTTCGGGTCGACTCGCATGCGTACACGAACTACTTCGTGCCGCCGAACTACGACTCGATGATCGGCAAGATCATCACCCACGGAGACACCCGTGACCAGGCCGTGGCACGCATGCGCATCGCGCTGTCCGAGACGGTCGTCGAGGGCATCCAGACCAACATCCCGCTGCACCGCGAGCTCATGGTTGATGCCAAGTTCGTCGAAGGCGGCACGAGCATCCACTACCTCGAAGGCTGGATGAGCCAGCACAAGCGGTGAGCCGATGATCGAACTGCTGCTGGTCGTTCCCGAGGAGTTGGTCGAACCCGTGTCCGACGGGCTGATGGACGAACTCGGCGCGCTCTCCGTGTCGGTGGAAGACGCCGACGCGGGCAGCGACGCCGAGCGGGCCCTGTTCGGCGAACCCGGCATGCCGCCACCGAGCGCGGGCTGGCAGCGTTCGATCGTCAAGGCGCTCTTCGACACCGAAGAGCAGGCCACCGAGGCCGCCACCTTGCTGCTCGCCCAGGAATGGGCGGGCGACCAGATCAAGCTGCAGGCGATGCAACCCGTCGTCGAGCAGGACTGGGTTCGCCTCACCCAGTCACAGTTCGCGCCGGTGGAGATCACGCCCGCGTTCTGGATCGTGCCGACCTGGCACGAGCCGCCGGCGGCGGCCCGCCAGGTGATGCGCCTGGACCCAGGCCTCGCCTTCGGCACCGGCACGCACCCCACCACGCGCATGTGCCTGCGCTGGATCGCCCGGCATGCGCCCCAGGCGCCGGACGCGTGGGAGCGCGTGCTCGACTATGGCTGCGGCTCCGGCATCCTCGCCATCGGCGCAGCGCTGCATGGCGCACGCGGCATCGATGCGGTCGACATCGACGAATCCGCCGTGCAGTCCACCCGTGACAACGCCGCGGCCAACGGCGTGAGCCTCAATGCCGGTCTTCCGGATGCGGCGCAGGGGCAGTACCCGCTGGTGCTGGCCAACATCCTGGCCACGCCGCTGAAGCTGCTGGCGCCACTGCTCTGCGGTCATGTGGCCCCAGGCGGCCACCTCGTGCTGGCCGGCATCCTGGAGCGTCAGGCCGACGAGCTGAAACAGGCCTACGCGCCCTGGTGCGCGCTCGAGGTGAGCGACGCCGAGGACGGGTGGATCCTGATGACGGCCAGGCTGAACGCGTGATTCGGCGTGGCATGATTTCGGCATGAGCCTGGCCACCCGTTGCACCGCCTGCGGTACCGTCTTCCGAGTCGTCCAGGACCAGCTCAAGGTTTCCGAAGGGTGGGTGCGCTGCGGCCGCTGTGACCAGGTCTTCAACGCCATCGAGGGCTTGTTCGACCTCGAGCGTGATGCGCCGCCCGACTGGACGCCTCCGCCTGCACCGCCCCAGCCGCCGGCCGCGACCATCGCCTCGGCCTACCAGGCCCCGGTCGAGCCGCCCGCCGAGGAAGACGACGTCTTCCAGCTGAGCGACGAGGACCGCATCCACTCGCGCTTCTTCCAGCCCGAGCAGGACGACGTCGAACAGACGCCGGCGCAGACCGTGGCCGAGCGGGACCGCGTGGACTTCGCCGACGCGAGCTTCAACGAATCCCTGCTGGCCGAAGTGGAGCCGCCCTCCATCGAGCGCCCTCCCCTCGAACTCGAGACACCGGCCCCACCTCGCCGGCGCACGGGCCAACCCGGCCAGCAGCCGCCCGAGTTCCTGCGCGAGGCACGGCGAAAGGCGCGCTGGCGGAGTCCGCGCGTGCGGCTCGCGCTGTCCTTCGTGTCGCTGCTGCTCCTGGCTTCGTTGCTGGGGCAGCTCGCCCTGCACTTCCGCGATGTCGTCGCCACCCGTTGGCCGGGTAGCCGCCCCTGGCTGATCGCCGCCTGCGAACCGCTCGGCTGCAGCGTCGGACTGCCACGCGACATCGACGCGGTGGCCGTCGAAAGCAGCTCGCTGTCGCCGGCCAATGGCGGCGCGGCCTACCGGCTCACCGTGGTGCTGCGCAACCGCAGCGGCCTGCCGCTCGCGCTGCCGTCCGTCGAACTGAACCTCACCGATCCTGACGGTCAGCTGGTCTCGCGGCGGGTGCTGTCACCCCTCGACTTCCGCGCCGACCCGCAGATCGCGGCGGGCGCCGAGTCGACGCTGCAGCTCGTCTTCACGGTCGACGGGCCCCGCGTGACCGGCTATACCGTCGAGATCTTCTACCCCTGACCCTGCGCATCGCTCCGCTGCGCGCCATCACCGAGGACACCCCCATGCCAGCCCTGATCTGCGGATCGCTCGCCTACGACACGATCACCACCTTCCCGGGCCGCTTCGCCCAGCAGATCCTGCCGGAGCAGCTGCATATCCTCAACGTGTCCTTCCTGGTGCCGACGCTGCGCCGCGAGTTCGGGGGCTGCGCGGGCAACATCGCCTACACGCTCAAGCAGCTGGGCGGCGAGCCCCTCGTGATGGCCGCGGTGGGCCCCGACGCCCAGGACTACCTGGCTCGCTTTCGCGCCTGGGGCGCCAGCACCGACCTGATCCGCGTCGAGGCCGACAGCTACACGGCCCAGGCGATCATCATCACCGACACCGACAACAACCAGATCACCGCCTTCCACCCCGGCGCGATGCAGCAGGCCCACCTGACGGCCGTGCCCACGCGCGACGACATCCGGGTGGCGATCATCGCGCCGGACGGCCGCGACGCCATGATCCAGCACGCCGCGCAGCTGGCCGAGGCGGGCATCCCCTTCGTCTTCGATCCGGGCCAGGGCCTCCCGATGTTCAACGGCGATGAACTCAAGGCCTTCGTGAAGCAGGCGACCTGGGTGGCCGTGAACGACTACGAGGCCAAGATGCTCTGCGACCGCACCGGCCACACGCTGGAATCGCTGTCGCGCTCGCACCTCGCGGGCGTCATCGTGACGCTGGGCGCCGAAGGGTGCGAACTGTGGGAACAGGGCGTGCGCACGCACATCCCCGGCGTGAAGGCTGCCGAAGTGGTCGACCCCACGGGCTGTGGCGATGCCTTCCGCGGCGCGCTGCTGTTCGGCCTGGAACGGGGCTGGCCGCTGGCCGACTGCGTGGCGCTGGGCAACCGTGTCGGCGCGGCAAAGATCGCCCACCGGGGCGGCCAGAACCACCCCGTCGAGAAAGCCTGACGGGCCGCCGGGCGCTCAGTCCGGCACGACGCGCGCGAGCCACTGGGCCACCTGCTCGGCGGGCAGCGCCAGGCTCACCTGCTTGAGCCGGGAGCTGTCACCGCGGACCAGGCCCACCGCCTGGCGTGCGACGCCCAGCTGATCCGCCAGCCAGCGTTGCAAGGCCTCGTTGGCCGCGCCGTCGACCGGCGGCGCCGCCAGGCGAATGCGCAAGGCCGCGCCGTGCAGCCCCATGCACTGCGTGCGCTTGGCATTGGGCGCCACATGGAGGTCGAGCACCGTCCCGCTGCGCGTGACGTGCAGGCAGGGCCAGTCGCGAGACGATGGAGCGGACGGGGTCACCATGAAAAAACCCGGCCGGAGCCGGGTTCAGTACGCAAGATGCGTTCGATCCTCAGGGCTTGGCGCCGGTGGGGAACGGCCAGGCGGCAGCCGGGCTCAGCGCAGTCTTGGCAGCAGGCGCAGGGGCCGGCTTGGCAGCAGCCGGAGCGGCGGCAGCAGCGGCAGGCTTGGCAGCAGCCTTCTTCGGGGCGGCCTTCTTGGGAGCGGCCTTCTTCGCAGCCGGCTTGGCAGCAGGCTTCGCGGCAGCCTTCTTGGCGGGCGCAGCCTTCTTGGCAGGGGCAGCCTTCTTCGCAGGGGCCTTCTTGGCAGCGGCCTTCTTGGCCGGTGCTGCCTTCTTCGCAGGAGCGGCCTTCTTGGCAGCCGTCTTGCGTGCCGGTGCTGCCTTCTTCGCAGCAGCCTTCTTGGCCGGTGCCGCCTTCTTGGCGACGACCTTCTTCGCAGCCGCCTTCTTGGCCGGTGCTGCCTTCTTCGCGGCGACCTTCTTGGCCGGCGCTGCCTTCTTGGCGGCGACCTTCTTGGCCGGTGCAGCCTTCTTCGCCGGCGCCTTCTTGGCCGCAGCCTTCTTCGCCGGAGCGGCCTTCTTGGCCGCGACCTTCTTCGCCGGTGCAGCCTTCTTCGCCGCGACTTTCTTGGCCGGAGCCTTCTTTGCAGTTGCCATTACATTTCTCCTTGATCAAGTTGAAAAAACACTGTCTTGTGCCCACGGAGATGTGGAGACAAGCCAGTTATTCATCACCCGATGGTCTGCCCAGGAGGGGCGCCCCGGTGCGATGAATGGGGTTGCGGAACGGGCCGCCGCTTCTGCGTCGGTCAGCCCTTCATCCGCGAATCTTGATCTGTTGCATGACCTGCTGCTTGCTCCAGCCAGCGGGCGTCAGTCCCAGGAGAGCGCGCCACCCGATTGATACTCGATGACACGCGTCTCGAAGAAATTGCGCTCCTTTTTCAGGTCGATCATTTCGCTCATCCACGGGAACGGGTTTTCCTCGTTCGGGAAGAGCTCTTCCAAACCGATTTGCTGTGCACGCCGGTTGGCGATGTACCGCAGATATCCCTTGAACATGGATGCGTTCAGACCCAGCACGCCGCGCGGCATGGTGTCTTCGGCATACCGGTATTCCAGTTCGACGGCGTGCAGGAACAGCGCCTTGATCTCGGCCTTGAACTCGGGCGTCCACAGGTGCGGATTCTCGAGCTTCAACTGGTTGATGAGGTCGATGCCGAAATTGCAGTGCATCGACTCGTCGCGCAGGATGTACTGGTACTGCTCGGCAGCACCCGTCATCTTGTTCTGGCGACCCAACGCGAGGATCTGGGTGAACCCGACGTAGAAGAACAGGCCTTCCATCAGGCAGGCAAAGACGATCAGCGACTTGAGCAGCGTCTGGTCGTTGGCCTGCGTGCCGGTGTTGAAGTTCGGATCCATGATCGCGTTGATGAACGGGATCAGGAACTCGTCCTTGTCACGGATGGACTTGACCTCGTTGTACGCGTTGAAGATCTCGCTCTCGTCGAGACCGAGGGACTCGACGATGTACTGGTAGGCGTGCGTGTGGATCGCTTCCTCGAACGCCTGGCGCAGCAGGAACTGGCGGCACTCGGGCGCCGTGATGTGGCGGTAGGTGCCCAGCACGATGTTGTTCGCCGCGAGAGAGTCGGCGGTGACGAAGAAGCCGAGGTTGCGCTTGATGATGCGGCGCTCGTCTTCGGTCAGGCCGTTCGGGTCTTTCCACAGCGCGATGTCGCGCGACATGTTGACCTCTTGCGGCATCCAGTGGTTCGCACAGGTGGCGAGGTACTTCTCCCAGGCCCACTTGTACTTGAACGGCACCAGCTGGTTGACGTCGGTCTTGCCGTTGATGATGCGCTTGTCGGCGGCATTGACGCGCGCCGTGGCGACCGGTGCGACGCTTGAAGTGACAGGCGATGCGGAGGCGGACGCGGAGGACGGCGCGGCGCCGAACTCGGTCGACGACTCGTCGCGCGCTGGAGCCGAGTTGCTCGGCGCGAGGTGGCCCTGCGGAGTCATCGAGGGTTTAAGGTCGTCTTCCCAAACCAGCATATTGAAAATTCCCGTACGTTTGAATTATGAGAGTGTTGCGTTCGAACACCAAGCACTTATTGACATCGCAGCCACTTCGCTGTTGCTGAGTCGCATCGAAAAACGATGCGACTCACGCGTGTGATTTCGATGTCGTGCGAGATGCCGAATCACGCTTGAAGCAGCCGAGTGTGCGCATGGCGATTCACCGGCTGCGACGCGCGTGATTCACACGCACGAGATCATTGGCAGGCTTCGCAACCCGGGTCGTCGATCGCGCAGAACTTGATGTCCGTCGCGGCCTCGATCTGCGGTGCGACCGCGACGGCGGCAGCCACCACCGGCACGGCTTGCGCGGCCGGCGCCACCATCGACACGCCGCCGTCCATGCCGCTCGACACCGAGTTCATCTGGCCGGCCTTCACCGTCGACTTCTCGGCATGCGTGGCGCCCACCGTGCGGAGGTAGTACGTGGTCTTGAGGCCGCGCAGCCAGGCGAGCTTGTAGGTCTCGTCGAGCTTCTTGCCCGAGGCGCCGGCCATGTAGATGTTCAGCGACTGGCCCTGGTCGATCCACTTCTGCCGACGGGCCGCAGCCTCGACGAGCCACTGCGTCTCGATCTCGAAGGCGGTGGCGTACAGCGCCTTCAGGTCGTCAGGCACGCGGTCGATGCGGCGCAGCGAACCGTCGAAGTGCTTGAGGTCCATGACCATCACGTCGTCCCAGAGGCCGAGCTTCTTCAGGTCGCGCACCAGGTACTCGTTCACCACCGTGAACTCGCCGGACAGGTTGGACTTCACCGACAGGTTGCCGAACGACGGCTCGATGGAGGCGCTGACGCCGATGATGTTCGAGATGGTCGCCGTCGGGGCGATGGCCACCGAGTTGGAGTTGCGCATGCCGTGCTGGCCGATGCGGGCACGGAGCGCATCCCAGTCGAGCGAGACGCTGCGGTCGACTTCCACATAGCCGCCGCGCGCTTCGGCGAGCAGCTTCAGGGAGTCGATCGGCAGGATGCCACGGTCCCAGAGGGAGCCGCGGTAGCTGGAGTAGCGGCCGCGCTCTTCGGCGAGTTCGGTCGACGCCCAGTAGGCGTAGTAGCAGACAGCTTCCATGGACCGGTCGGCGAACTCCACCGCCGCGTCGGAGGCGTACGGCACGCGCAGTTCATGCAGCGCATCCTGGAAGCCCATGATGCCGAGGCCGACCGGACGGTGGCGCAGGTTGGAGTCGCGGGCCTTCTTGACGGCGTAGTAGTTGATGTCGATGACGTTGTCGAGCATCCGCATGGCGGTGGCGACGGTCTTCTTGAGCTTGGCGTGATCGATCTGGCCATCCTTGACGTGGTGAACCAGGTTCACCGAGCCGAGGTTGCAGACGGCGATCTCCGACTCACTGGTGTTGAGCGTGATCTCGGTGCAGAGGTTGCTCGAGTGCACCACGCCGACGTGCTGCTGCGGCGAGCGCACGTTGCAGGCGTCCTTGAAGGTGATCCAGGGGTGGCCGGTCTCGAACAGCATCGAGAGCATCTTGCGCCACAGGTCGGTGGCGCGCATCTTCTTGAAGAGCTTGATCTCGCCGCGGGCGACCTTCTCCTCGTAGGCGACGTAGGCCTCCTCGAACTCGCGACCGAACTTGTCGTGCAGGTCGGGGCAGGTGCTCGGCGAGAAGAGCGTCCACTCGCCGTTTTCCATCACGCGGCGCATGAACAGGTCGGGAATCCAGTTCGCCGTGTTCATGTCGTGGGTGCGGCGGCGGTCGTCGCCGGTGTTCTTGCGCAGCTCCAGGAACTCCTCGATGTCGAGGTGCCAGCTTTCCAGGTAGGCGCAGACGGCGCCCTTGCGCTTGCCGCCCTGGTTCACCGCGACGGCGGTGTCGTTCACCACCTTCAGGAACGGCACCACGCCCTGGCTCTTGCCGTTCGTGCCCTTGATGTGCGAGCCCAGGGCTCGCACGTTGGTCCAGTCGTTGCCCAGGCCGCCGGCGAACTTCGAGAGCAGCGCGTTCTCCTTCAGCGCCTCGTAGATGCCGTCCAGGTCGTCCGAGACGGTCGTGAGGTAGCAGCTCGACAGCTGCGAGCGACGGGTGCCCGAGTTGAACAGCGTCGGGGTGGAGCTCATGAAGTCGAAGGTCGACAGCACTTCATAGAACTCGATGGCGCGGGCTTCCCGGTCGATCTCGTTCAGCGCCAGGCCCATGGCGACGCGCATGTAGAACGCCTGGGGCAGCTCGATGCGCTCGTCCTCGATGTGCAGGAAGTAGCGGTCGTACAGGGTCTGCAGGCCGAGGTAGTCGAACTGCAGGTCCCGGTCGGCCTTGAGGGCGGCGCCCAGCTTGGCCAGGTCGTACTGGGCGAGCTTCTCGTCGAGCAGTTCGGCCTTGATGCCCTTCTTGATGAAGGTGGGGAAGTACTCGGCGTAGCGGGTGTGCATCTCCGAGTGCAGCAGCTCCTCGCCGAGGATTTCCTTGCGGATGGTGTGCAGCAGCAGGCGGGCGGTGGCGCGGGTGTAGCCGGGATCCTTCTCGATCAGCGTGCGGGCGGCCAGGATGGCGGCCTTGTGCACTTCCTCGATCGGCACGCCGTCGTACAGGTTGCGCTTGGTCTCGGCCAGGATGGGGTCGGGCTTCACGTCGGCGCCGAGGTTCGCGCAGGCGGACTCGATGACGGTCTGCAGGCGGCCCAGGTCGAGCGGCACGCGCACGCCGCGGTCCGTGACCATCAACGCCGGCTCCGGGGCCTTGTCGGGAATGCCCTGCTTGGCACGTTCCTGGGCACGGCGCTCGCGATACAGCACGTAGGCGCGCGCGACCTCATGGTGGCCGCCGCGCATCAGGCCGAGCTCGACGTGGTCCTGCACGTCCTCGATGTGGAACGTGCCGCCGCTCGGCCGCGAGCGCAGCAGCGCGCGCACCACGGCTTCCGTCAGGCCGTCGACCGTCTCCCGCACGCTGGCCGACGCCGCGCCCTGCGTGCCATGCACCGCCAGGAAGGCTTTCATCAGCGCAACCGCGATCTTGCTGGGCTCGAACGAGACCACCGCGCCATTGCGGCGAATGATCTGGTAGCCCTGGTAGGCCGAAGCGGCCGACGCCGAGGACTCGGCGGGACGCACTGCGGCTGCGGCGGATGGAGCAGTGGAGGATGTGACGGTTTGCATGGATTTACCTCTTGTCAATGTCAACGCGGACAGGCGACGTGCCGGCGTGCGGCGCGAGCGCCTTCAGGGTCACGCCCGATGCGGGCAAAAGCGCGGCACGGCCGATGCCGGGGCAGCGGCCGATGGGACGTGGCGGACGGAGCGGGACTCGTCGGAGTGCGAAGAAGGGGTTGGAACGGAACGGAAATCTGACGAGGACGAAATGAACGTGGAGCGAACGTGGAGCGATAAGACGTGGAGCGAGAAGGGGCGGCTTGGAGGCCCGCACTTGGAGACACGAATGGCAGCGTTGCTGCCCGGGAAAACGACCGTGGCCTGCGCCGGATCACTTGAACCGGGCCACGGAATTCCATGGCGAACCTGAACTGCGGGTGGGTGCATGGAGCGGCGTTTTCCAGGGAGCGAAGGATAACACGAGGACACTATATCTGGGGGCTCGACTGGGTTCAAGCCACTACCGCTAGCGTACCGCTGTGCGGAAGACAAACAGGCGACGAGGGACTTTCGTGATGCCTGACCGATGCTGCAAAGCCGCATCGCCGCACATCGCCGATGTGCACGGTGTCGGCATTCGGCAAGCCGCGCGCCTGCTGGCTTCGCGGGCGATTCGGGCCGCGAGGCCGCATGCCCGCGCGCTTCGGCGCACGCGGGTCGGCACGCCGCCGCCTCGTGCGGCTCAGGCGGGCGGACGCACCTGATCGGGAAAATACCGATCGGGCCAACCGAGCCGCGCCATCAGCCGAGGCCAGTCGAAACCGGGGCCCGGATCGATCTTGCGTCCGGGCGCCACATGCTCGTGGCCCGCGATCCAGCGCAGGGGCAACCGGGGCGCCAGCGCGATCAGCAGGTCAGACAGGGCGTCGTACTGGGCCGGCTCGAACGTGTCGCCTTCCAGGCCCTCGAGTTCGATGCCCACCGAGTCGTCGTTGCAGTTCTCGCGCCCCCGCCAGCAGGACCGTCCGGCGTGCCAGGCGCGATCGCGGGTCGAGACGAACTGCACGATCTCGCCGGTGCGCCGAATGACGAAATGGGCAGACACCTCCATGCCGCGGATCTCGCCGTAGTACGGGTGGGCGTCCCAGTCGAGCCGGTTGGTGAAGAGCCGCTCGATGCCGTCGCCACCGTACTGGCCGGGGGGCAGGCTGATGGAGTGGATGACGGCCAGGTCGACCACCGCCTGCGCTGGCCGCGGCCCGAAGTTCGGCGACACGCAGTGCCGCGCGCCCTCGAGCCAGCCGGAATCATCGAGGCGCAGGCGGGTCATGGTGCGGCCGCGACAAGCGGCTCAGCCTTCGTCGCTGCGCTCGGGTTCGCCCGGATCCTGCTCACCGCCCACGTGCACGCCCAGGCGTGCCATGCGGTACCGCATCTGGCGCAGCGACAGGCCGAGGCTCGCGCCGGCCGCAGTGCGGTTGTAGCGGTAGCGCTCCAGCGCGCGGTCGAGCACATCGCGCTCGACCTCGTCGAGGTAGGCGGCCAGGTTGGTGGGCAACGGGGGCGGGGCCGGCGGCGGTGCGAGCGGCGCGATGGGCGCGCGCGCCTCGTGCAGCGGCTCCGGATGCGGTGCCGCACGCGCATCGGCTTCGTTCTTGCCGAGCGCCAGTTCGGGCACGCCCAGGTCGGCGACGCCGATGGTCTCGGCACCCGTCAACGCGACGGCGCGGTGAAGGAGGTTCTCGAGTTCACGCACGTTGCCCGGAAAACTGTAGCGGCTGAGGTGCAGCAGGCCTTCGCGGGACACGCGCGGCGCGGGCGACACGCCGGCATCGCGAGCGATGCGGTCGAGCACCCGTTCGCAGATCGCCGGCAGGTCCTCGAGCCGTTCGCGCAGCGCGGGCACCCGGATCTGGATCACGTTGAGCCGGTAGTACAAGTCCTGGCGGAAGTTGCCCGCGTTGACCTCCGCATTGAGGTCCTTGTGCGTGGCGCTCACGAGGCGCACGTTCACCGGCAGCTCGGTGACGGCACCGACCGGTCGCACCGAACGCTCCTGGATGGCGCGCAGCAGCTTGCTCTGCATGGCCAGGGGCAGCTCGCCGATCTCGTCGAGGAACAGGGTGCCACCATCGGCGGCCTGGAAGAAGCCCTCGCGGTCGTCGGCGGCGCCGGTGAAGGCGCCCTTGCGGTACCCGAAGAACTCGGCTTCGAGGAGGTGCTCGGGAATGGCGCTGCAGTTGACGGCGATGAAGGCCTGCTCGGCCCGTGGACTGACCTCGTGGATGGCACGCGCGACGAGTTCCTTGCCGGTGCCCGACTCGCCCTGGATCAGCACCGGTGCCATGCTGCGGGCGACCTTCTCGACCAGTTGCCGGACCTGATCGATGGCCGATGACTGCCCGGCCATGCGCGACAGCGCGCGACTGACCGGCGCCGAGGCCGGCGCGGCCGCCAGCTGGGCGGTGATGGTCGGCTCGGGCCGTTCCACCGGTGCCACGCCAGCGCCGCGTTCCGACGGCAGGTTGGCCGGCACGACGGTCGGCGCGCCGGCGCCGCGCCCGAGGGCCGAAGCCACCACGGCGCGGAACTGCTTCAGGTCGACCGGCTTGGTGAGGTAGTCGTACGCGCCCGCCTTCAGCGCCTCGACGGCGTTCTCGGCCGACCCGTAGGCGGTGATGACGATCGCCTTTTCGCGGCGGCCCGATTCCTCGAGGCGGCGCAGCAGGTCGAGACCGGTGCCGTCGGGCAAGCGCATGTCGGTGATGACCGCGCTGTAGGTGCGATCCTTCAGGTGCAGCCAGGCGTCTTCGACGGTGCCGGCGGTCTCCACGTCGTAGCCTTCGCGCAGCAGGGTGAGCTCGTAGAGCGTGCGCAGGTCGGGTTCGTCGTCGACGACCAGGAGGCTGAAGTGCGATGGGGAGCTCATTCGGTCAGTCCTTGGAAGGCGACTCGGGGCGGTCGGCACCGGTGGCGTTGCAGGCGACGTCCATCAGGGGTTCGGCACGGGTCATGAAGTCAGGTGCAAGCGGGTCTCGACGGCACCGTTCGCGGGCAGGGGCACCCTTCGCATGGCCACGAAGAACTCATTGCGATTCGGCTCGGCGGGCGGACGGATGCGGTAATCGATGCGGGCGCCATAGCGCTCGCACAGTTCGCGGCAAATATACAGGCCCAGGCCCGTGCCGCGGCTGCGGGTGGAAAAGAAGGGCTCGAACAGGTAACGCTCCACATCTGGCGGGATGGGCGGACCGTCGCTGAGCACGCTGATCACCGCCCGCTCGTCGTCGCGCACCCCCAGCCGCACCTGCACGGCGCCCGGCACGCTGCTGGCATGCCGGCGGGCGTTGTCGAGCAGGTTGATGAGCACGCGGCGCAGGTGCTCCGGGTCGAATGACACGCCGACCGGCTCGTGCGGCAGCTCCACGCGCAGCACGCTCTGGTCGCCCAGGGGCAGCTCCACGGTGCGCGCCCATTCACTGCAGACCGACGCCAGGAAGGCCGTCACGTCGATGACCGCGGCCTCGCGCGCGGCGCCCGGGGCGACCTCCATGACATCGTCGACGATGCGCTTGAGGCGCTCGACGTTGTCGCTCACCATGCGGGTGAGCTGGCGCTGGCTGGCCGTGGTGGCGTCCTCGGCCATGAGGCCGTTGGCCTGCGAGATGGCGGCCAGGGGATTGCGGATCTCATGGGCGATGCCGGCCGACACGCGGCCCATCGCGGCCAGCTTCTCCTGGCGGGTGCGGGCCTGCACGGCGCGCACGTCCTCGATGAAGAGCACGCACAGCTCCTCGGTGGCGTTGGTGTCGCGGCGACGGGTGAAGCGCACGCGCAGGCGCAGCGTGCGGGTGGCGCCGCTGTCGAAGGTGAGCACCACGTCGCGGCCGCCCTCGGGCCAGCGGCCGTCGGCGAAGGCCCGCTCCACCGACTTCACCAGCGCCGACCACGCGTCCACGCCCCACAGCCGGAACGGCGCCTCGCTCGACAGCCCTTCGGTGACGAGCAGCCCGCGCGCTGCCGGGTTGGCGGCGCGCACGCGGCCGCGGCGGTCGACCACCAACACGCCTTCGGTCATCTCCTCGATGACCAGGCGGTTGAGCAGCGCCTGCTGGCGGGCAAGCTCCAGGCTGCCGCGGGCGGTGAGCTCCTCGCGCGCCAGGCGCCCGGCCATCTCGCCGGCGAGGATGGCGATGACGAAGAAGCCGGCGCCCGCGAGACCGGCCTGCGTCACGAGCAACGTCATGTCGCCGCCCTTGATGGTGCCGAGGCCGGCCAGCGCCAGCAAGGCCAGGGTGATCGCCGACGCGGTGGCCATGGCCATCAGGCGCGGCGTGAGCACGCCGGCCATCAGCACCGGCAGCACCAGCAATGCCGCGTAGTTCAGATTGGCGACGGGCGACATCGCATGCAGGCCGACGAAGCACACGATGTCGGTGCCGATCGTGGCCACCCACTGCGGGCTGCGCAGCTTGGCCAGGGTGCTCGGCTTGACGTCCGGCCGCACCCGGGGGAACAGCCACATGCTGAACGCCAGGGCCGCATACCCGATGCTGATCACCGAGACCTCGAGCGGCGGACGGGTACCGAAGGCCGTGCTCAGCAGCAGCGACACCACCAGCGCGACGCCGAGCGTGGCCCGTGCGCTGATGAACGCCATGTAGATGCGCTGGAAGGCCGACTGCCCGGTGCCGACGATGCGGCGCGCCTGCCGCGTGAGGAAGCGCGACTCGGTCTCGGCCGCTCCCACGGCCTGCCAGTCGCCGTCGTGACGGGACTCGGCGGCGTCGGTCCAGCTGTCTTCCGGAATGCTGGTGTCGCCGGTGACGCCCAGGGCGCCGAACCAGGACTCCACCTTGGCCTTGGGACGCCGCGGCGTCTTGCGCCGCTCGACGCGCGGGGGACGCTCGCCGGAGTTCGGTGTGCCGTCGCTCATCGGTCAGTCGCCCGATCCGTCGGCGGGCACCTTGGCGCCAGCCGCGCGATGCGCTTCGCAACAGAAGGCGCCCCCCGGCCCCGGAAGCGACTCGGTGCGCGGCAGGTGAATGCCGCAGTGGGCGCATTCGACCATCACCGGCGCGTCGCTGCCGCGTGGCGGTTTGGCGGCGGACGAGCCGGGACCCGCGCCGCCGGAGCGTCGGCCGGCCCGGGCCCACCAGATCAGCGCCGCGATCAGCAGCACGAGGACGAGGTACTTCACCATGGTGTCGCTGCGCCTTCAGGTGACCACGGAGGTGCGCTGCAGCACCACTTCGAGCATGAAGCGCGAGCCGACGTAGGACAGCAGCAGCAACGCCGCCCCGGCATAGAGCCAGCGCAGCGCGCGGCGCCCGCGCCAGCCGAGCTTCTGCCGACCGATGAGCAGCCCCGCGAAGACCAGCCATCCGAGCACGGACAGCACGGCCTTGTGGTCCCAACGCCAAGGGTTGGCATGCCACCAGCCGAGGATCAGGGTGGCCGACAGCAGCGCGAAGCCGGCGCCGACGAACTGGAAGGTGAGGCGCTCGAGCCGCAGCAGCGGCATGCCGATCGGTGAATCCATGGCCGCCTGCAGCTTGAGCCGCATGCGGCGTTCGGCCATGTCGAGCATCACGCCGTGCAGCACGGCTGCGCCGAACAGGCCGTAGGAGGCGATGCCCAGGGCCCAGTGCACCGGCGCCCAGGGGGAACCGAGCTGCGGGCGGAATTCGCCGGGAAAGACGGCGGCCAGCGCCACCGCGATGGCGCCCAGCAGGGCCAGGGTGCGACGTACGCCGGCCAGCGGCGTCCAGCGGCTTTCCAGCACATAGACTGCCAGCACGAGCCAGAGCGTGGCCGACAGCGCCGGCGCGAAACCGAAGCGTGCACCGGGGATGCCGGTGCCGATGCCGGCCATGTCCGCGACGATGGCGACGAAGTGGCAGGCCCATCCCAGCAGCAGGGCGCGACGGGGCCCATCGGTGCCGCGGTCGGGCAGGAAGGCGGCGCCCGCATAGGCCAGCAGCGCGACCAGGCTCGGTACCCACAGGGCCAGCGTGGCAGGGTGCGAAAGTGACGGTGTCATGCCCGACGATAAAATCATGGCCACAGTGTACTTTCGCGTGCCCGCATTCCGGGTCTCGCCCAGCCGATGGCCTCCACCCTCACCGACCGACTGAGCCGCCTCGTCAAGACGATGCGCGGCCAGGCCCGCATCACCGAAGACAACGTCCAGGACATGCTGCGCGAGGTGCGCATGGCGCTGCTCGAAGCCGACGTTGCGCTACCCGTGGTGCGCGACTTCATTGCCCGCGTGAAGGAGAAGGCGCTCGGCGCCGAGGTGGCCGGCTCGCTGTCGCCCGGCCAGGCGCTGGTGGGCATCGTCAACCGCGAGCTCGTGGCGACCATGGGAGAGGGCGTGTCCGACCTGAACCTTGCCGCCCAGCCGCCGGCCGTGATCCTGATGGCCGGCCTGCAGGGTGCCGGCAAGACCACGACCACCGCCAAGCTGGCCCGGCACCTCATCGAGCGCCGCAAGAAGAAGGTGCTGACCGTCTCCGCCGACGTCTACCGCCCGGCCGCCATCGAGCAGCTCAAGACCGTCACCCGCCAGGCCGGCGCCGAGTGGTTCCCGTCCACCGCCACCGACAAGCCGGTCGACATCGCCCGCGCCGCGCTCGACCACGCGCGCCGCCACTACTTCGACGTGCTGCTGGTCGACACCGCCGGCCGGCTGGCGATCGACGAGGCGCTGATGAAGGAGATCGCCGAGCTGCATGCGACGCTGAACCCCATCGAGACGCTGTTCGTCGTGGACGCGATGCAGGGCCAGGACGCCATCAACACCGCGCGCGCCTTCAAGGAGGCCCTGCCCCTCACCGGCATCGTGCTCACCAAGACGGACGGCGACTCCCGCGGTGGCGCTGCGCTGTCGGTGCGGCAGGTCACCGGCGTGCCGATCAAGTTCGCCGGTGTCAGCGAGAAGATCGACGGCCTTGAGGTGTTCGACGCCGCGCGGCACGCCGGACGGGTGCTCGGCATGGGCGACATCGTCGCCCTGGTGGAGGAAGTGCAGAAGGGCGTGGACGTCGCTGCCGCCCAGAAGCTGGCCGACAAGCTGAAGTCGGGGAGCAACTTCGACCTGAACGACTTCCTCGCCCAGATCAGCCAGATGAAGAAGATGGGCGGGCTGGCCGGCCTGATGGACAAGTTGCCCACCGAGATGACCGCCAAGGCGGGCGCTGCCGACATGGACCGCGCAGAGCGTGATGTGCGCCGCATGGAAGGCATCATCAACTCGATGACGCCCCTCGAGCGCCGCAAGCCGGAACTGCTCAAGGCCACCCGCAAGCGCCGCATCGCCGCCGGTGCCGGCGTGCAGGTCCAGGACGTCAACCGCCTGCTCAACCAGTTCGAGCAGATGCAGGGGATGATGAAGAAGATGAAGGGCGGCGGCCTGATGAAGATGATGAAGCGCATGGGCGGCCTCAAGGGCATGGGCGGCCCGGCCGGACTGCGCTGAAGCGGCAACAGCCGTAGCTTCCGCCATTGACCCGCCCTCGGCGGACCGCTAAGGTCCGCGAACTTTCTCCAGAAATCGTCGCAGATGGAACTCCTGATCATTGCAGCCCTTGTCGTCCTGGCTGCCTCCCTCGTGCTGGTGCAGCGCTCCCGCAAGAAGGGCGGCGCCGCGCCGTCCCGCAAGGGCAAGCCGCGCGCGGCTATGGAGGCACTCGACACCGTGGCCGCCTGGCCGCCGCAGTCCACCCGCGTGATGACGGCGGGCGAGCGCAAGGCCTACTTCGTCCTGCGCACCGCCCTGCCCGACCACATGGTGCTGGCCCAGGTGCCGCTGTCGCGCTTCATGAAGGTGCCGACCCGCAACAGCTATTCCGAATGGCTGCGCCGCGTGGGGCTGATGTCGGTCGACATCGTGGTGTGCGATGCCACCTCGCAGGTGGTGGCCGTGGTCGACGTGCGCGCGGACGATGGCAAGGAGAGCCCCCGGGCACGCCAGCGCCATGCCCGCATGGACCGCGTGATCGCGGCCGCGCAGATTCCCATCCACGTCTGGGACGAGAACGCCATTCCCACCCCTGCCGCGGCGCGCGACCTGATCCTGAGCCAGCCGAAGGGCACGAGCGAGGGCCCGCGCGACCTGCCGCGACTGAGCGAGCCGGTCGAGGCCGATGCCATGCTCGATGCCGAACTGGAGCAGCGCGACCCGCCGCCGTCCACCTGGTTCGACAACCTCGATTCCGCGGCCGTGCCCCTGGGCAACGTGCCGAAGCCGACTGCGACGCCGCGGCCGACACCCCGGCGGCCCTGAGGCGGCGGCGGGGCGCCCGCCCCACCCGCTTCAGCTCAGCACGGCCTGTGCGAACTCCCGTGCGTTGAAGGTCTCGAGGTCCTCGAGCTTCTCTCCCACCCCGACGAAGTAGACCGGCACCGGCCGCTCGCGCGCAATGGCGGCCAGCACGCCGCCCTTGGCCGTGCCGTCGAGCTTGGTGATGACGAGGCCGGTGAGCCCCAGCGCATCGTCGAAAGCCTTCACCTGGGACAAGGCGTTCTGCCCCGTGTTGCCGTCCACCACCAGCAGCACCTCGTGGGGCGCGCCGTCCTGCGCCTTGCCGATCACGCGCTTGATCTTCTTGAGCTCCTCCATCAGGTGAAGCTGGGTGGGAAGCCGCCCCGCGGTGTCGGCGATCACGACATCGCAGCCGCGTGACTTGCCCGCCACCACCGCATCGAAGCTGACCGAGGACGGGTCGCCGCTTTCCTGCGACACGATCTCCACCTCCACCCCTGCCACACCCGGCTTGTCGGCCCGCTCGGCCCAGACGGCAAGCTGCTCGCGCGCTGCGGCGCGGAAGGTGTCGGCGGCGGCCAGCAGCACCTTCTGGCCGCTGTCGGCCAGGTGGCGGGTGAGCTTGCCGATGCTCGTCGTCTTGCCCGCGCCGTTCACGCCCACCACCATGACGACGGTCGGCGTGAACTCGCCGATCTCGAGCGGCTTCTCCAGCGGCTTCAACAGGTCGGCGATGGCATCGGCCAGCAGGCCCTTGACCGCAGCGGGGTCGGTCGCCTTGGCTTCCTTGACGCGCCACTTCAGGTCCTTGAGCAGGTACTCGGTCGCCGTGACGCCGGTGTCGGCCATCAGCAGCGCCGACTCCAGGTCTTCATAGAGCGCATCGTCGATCTGCGTGCCGGTGAACACCTGCGCGATGCCCGTGCCCGTCTTGCGCAGGCCGGTGCGCAGCTTGTCGAGCCAGCCCTTGCGCTCGGGAGGAACCGCTGCCACGACAGGCGGCACCGCAGGCGCCTGGGCAACTGCAGGGACGGCCGCAGCAGGCGGCACCGCGGGCGCGGGAGCCGGAGCTTTCGGGGCCGGGCTCGGTGACGGTGTCGCGGCCGCCGGTGCGGAGACGGGCGGCAAGGCCACGGGTGGCGCGGGCGTGACCGGCGCCTCCGGGGCCGGCGCCTCGCCGAGCCCGATGCCGCTGCGCAGGCGATCGACCCAGCTGCGCCGCTCCTCTGCAGGCGCGGGCACCGGAACCGGTGCCGCAGGCGCCTCGGGTGTCGGCGCCGCCTCGGGCGACGGAGTCTTCTTCTTGAAAAAGCTGAACATGTGAATTCTTGGTGAGCCGATTGCCAAGCGTAGCCGGTTTCGTGGCTATAATGCGAGGCTGAGGCGCTTTAGCTCAGTCGGTTAGAGCGACGGAATCATAATCCGCAGGTCCGGGGTTCGAATCCCTGAAGCGCCACCAAACATCAAAGCCTCGCCGGTCCATGACCTGCGAGGCTTTCTGTTTTTCTCGCCTCGCGTCGCATGCGTCGCTCGACGGCGTCGCGCGTTCGCGGCCCCATCCGCACCGTCATGTGCATGGGCCCTCCCCCCGCGTCCCCGGGGGGCCAGCCTGCGCGAGTTCGGCAACGCGTGAGGAAGTTCACGGGGCTGCTGCGGGTTTCCACGTATCCTCGCGCCTCTTTCTGGAGGTGTCGAGATGAAACTGCTGTTGGGTGGCGCGCTGTGGGCAACGGCCCTGCTGTGGAGCGCCACCGCGCACGCCGAGGTGGCGGGAGCCGGGGCGTCCTTTCCGTCGAAGGTGTATGGGAAGTGGACGGAGCAGTACAAGCGTGAAGGCGGCGACACGGTGGTCTACAAGGCCACCGGCTCGGGCGACGGCCTGAAGCAGATCTCGGCCCGCACGGTCGCGTTCGCCGGCTCGGACAGCGCCTTGCAGCCGGCCGAACTGTCGAAGCGGCAGCTGGTGCAGTTCCCCATGCTCGTGGGCGGCATCGTGCCGGTGGTGAACCTCCCCGGCCTCGGTGAACGCGGCCTGCAACTCGATGGCCCGACACTCGCGGCGCTCATGCTCGGCACCGTGGCGCGCTGGGATGATCCGCGCATTGCCGAGCTGAATCCGGGTGTGCGCCTGCCCGCGCTGCCGGTGCGTCGACTCGTGCGCGCGGACAAGTCGGGCACGACCGACGGTTTCAGCCGCTACCTCGCGGAGGTCTCGAAGGACTTTGCCGGGCAGGTGGGTGCATCGCAATTGCCGAAGTGGCCGGGCGACGTGACCGCGGCCGAAGGCAACGATGGCATGGTCTCCGCGCTGAAGGCGACACCCGGCGCCCTTGCGTACGTGAGCTTTGATCGCGTGGCACGCGATGCGCTGGCGGCGGTGCGTCTGCGCAATGCCGCAGGGCAGTTCGTCAAGCCGTCGGAAGCGGGCTTCCGGTCGGCCATCCGCGAAAGCGAACTGGGTCGCTCCGGCAACGACCTCGCGAGCCTGCTCGACCGCCCGGGCGCCGAGACCTGGCCCATCACGACCGCGACCTTCGCGCTGGTGGACGCCAACCCCAAGTCGGCCGCTGGCGCAGCCCCTGCACTGCGATTCCTCTACTGGTGCTTCCTGCATGGCGACGACCTGACGCGCGGCACGGGCTTCGCGCCATTGCCCACGATCGTCCAGTCGCGGCTCGCTGCGCGATTCGCGAGCGTAAAGCCCCAGGACGGCCAGCCGCTGGACTACGTTCGCTTCAAGTGAGCCCGGGCGCCGGTGGCGCGCCCATGTGACCGGAGTCATGACGACACGGGCCGGAGCGGCAGTAGAGTCGCCGCTCCATCCACTCGGGTCGTACGCCATGTCCTCCTCGCAGCACGCAGTCCTGATCCTCGCGCTAGGCGCCGCCGTCCTGGCCAGCGCTTGCGGCAAGAAGGAGGCCGACAAGGCGGACACCGCGCCTGAAGCGCAAGCGCAAACGCCCGCCCCTGCTCCGGCCCCTGCGCCGGCGCCAGCCCCGGCGCCAACGCCCGCCCCGCCACCGGCTGCAGCCGCCTCGACGCCCGAGGAAGAGCAACGCGCCAAGCTGCAGGCCAAGCTCGACTACGCCACGATGGAAGACGGCTACCTGAACGACGCCCGCGCCCAATGGGCCCGCGCCGCCAAGGCCAGTTCGGGCCTGTCCGAGGAAGGCGATCGCCTGCCGAAGACGCCGGAGAAAAGCCAGGCCTGGCGGGCCACGGGCAAGGTGGACGGCAATTCATGGGTGAACAACACGCAGGACATCGGCTTCGATTGGCTCGAGCTGTCGTATGAGCGCCCCGTCAACGCCACCGAGGTCCGCATCGTTGCCGACGGCACCACGGTGGAGGCCATGTCCAAGCTCGAGGTGATCGACACCGACGGCAAGGCGCACACCGTGTGGTCCGGCCTCAGCGACGTGAAGCCCGAGAAGCGGGGTTCGCGCAGCTGGTTCGTCAAGTCGTTCGCGGCGACACCGTACAAGGTGCAGGCGGTCAAGCTCACGGTGGCGAACAACGTGTCGCGCGGCCACAAGCACGTCGACGCGGTCCAGCTCATCGGCGACTGACGCTTCACTCGATTCGCCGTCTCCGGCGTCTTCGTGACCGCGGCGCGCATGCCCATCGTCGGGCGATCGCATCTGCCGAAGTCACTCGGCAGGCCGCAGCGATTCGCGGGTGTGGGGCCGTCGCTGCTCGCGCCTGGCTGCTACCTGGCCGTGAACGGGTGGAGGGTGGCCGTGCGCGCCCTCAGTCGCCAACACGCGCGGCAGCAGCGGCGACGGCGCCGGGCTCAGCGCGCGTGAACGCCATCACCCCATCGTCGAGCCGGCCGAACCGCAGCGCCAGCAGGTCGCGCAGGTAGTTCTGGTGCAGGCGCCAAGGGGGCTGGGCGCCCTGGCGCGGCAGCCTGTCGGCGGCCCGCAGCACGTAGCCTGAACTGAAGTCGACGAAGGGCCGCGGCTCGATGTCAGGCCCCGCCGTGGGCGTGGCGATGGCCGTGCCCTGCCGGTCCATGTACCGCAGCAACCGGCACAGGTAGCGCCCGGTCAGGTCCGACTTGAGGGTCCACGAGGCGTTGGTGTAGCCGAAGGTCTGCACCAGGTTCGGCACGCCGCTCAGCATCATTCCCTTGTAGACGAAGCGGCGGTGCACATCGACCGACCGGCCATCCACCCGCAGCTCGACGTCGCCGAGCACGTTGAGCTGCAAGCCGGTGGCGGTGACGACGAGGTCGGCCTGCAGTTCCTCGCCGGTGGACAAGCGCAGACCAGTTTCGGTGAAGGCGGCGATCTCTCCGGTGACGACCGAAGCGCGCCCACCACGGATGGCCGTGAACAGGTCGCCGTCGGGGACCATGCACAAGCGTTGGTCCCATGGGTTGTAGTGCGGCGTGAAGTTGCGCGCCACCTCTTCCGGGCCGCCCAGGTGCCGGCCCGCCTCC
Source organism: Rhizobacter sp. LjRoot28 (assembly GCF_964253025.1). Classification (NCBI taxonomy): domain Bacteria; kingdom Pseudomonadati; phylum Pseudomonadota; class Betaproteobacteria; order Burkholderiales; family Sphaerotilaceae; genus Rhizobacter; species Rhizobacter sp. LjRoot28. Next base: position 273,410 of record NZ_CAXUQC020000001.1, on the reverse strand, counting down.
GCGAGCAACCGGCGCCGCACCGGTTCGGGCCAGCGCCGCGCGAGCTTGAAGAACAGCAGGCTGAGCAGCACGTTCTTGGCCCGCACGATGCGGTAGGCCCACATGGCGGGCAGCCAGCGGCGCAGCCGCAAGGCCAGGGCATCTTGCGCCGGCAGCGCCACGACGTAGGTCGGCGAGCGCTGCAGCATGGTGACATGCGCGGCGTGCCGGGCCATCTCGGGCACGAGGGTCACGGCAGTGGCCCCACTGCCGATCACGACCACCCGCTGGCCTGCGTAGTCCAGGCCCTCGGGCCAGAACTGCGGATGCACGATGCGGCCACGATAGCTTGCCTCGCCAGGCCAGCTCGGTCGATGCGCCGCGTCATAGCGGTAGTAGCCGCTGCAGAAGTCGACCACCTGGCAGGTGAAGAGCAGCAGCTCGTCGCCGTGGCTCACCTCGAGTGTCCAGCGCGCCTCGGCCTTCGACCACGCGGCCCGGCGCACACGGTGCCCGTATCGCACCCGCGAGTCGATGCCGCGCTCCCGCGCCGTCTCCTCGATGTAGGCCCGGATGGAGCCGCCATCGGCAATCGCCTGCGCCCGCGTCCACGGCTTGAACGCGTAGCCGAGCGTGTGCATGTCGGAGTCGGAGCGGATGCCGGGGTAGCGGAACAGGTCCCACGTGCCGCCCATGGCCTCGCGCGCTTCGAGCAGCAGCACCTGCTTGTCGGGACAGCGCTGCTGCAGGTGCACTGCCGTGCCGACGCCGGACAGGCCGGCGCCGATGATGATGACGTCGGCATGGCCGGCGGGCCTCGCGGCGGGATCGGGGAATGGGGCCAGTGCCTGCGCATCAGTTCGCGATGCGTCCGGGGTCGGGTGTGGCAGCGGGCGCGGCGACACCTCCGCCGCTGCATCTTGCAGAAACCGGCAGGCCAGGGCCAACGATTCGCGTGACTCCGGCAGGCGCCACACCAACTGCCATCCGTGGTGCACCACCGGCCACACCTTCAGCGCCACCCGCACGCCGCTGGCCCGGGCCTTGTCGGTCAGGCGCAGCGCATCGTCGCGCAGCACCTCGTCGGCCCCGACGTGCACCAGCAACGGTGGCAGCCCGCCGAGATTGCCCAGCAGGGGTGACAGCTTCGGGTCAGCGGGTTCGGCAGCACCGCGGTACGCCGCGACCAGCGCTCTCACGTCGCCCTGCAGGACGGCATCGCGCCTCGCGTTCTCCCGCACGGAGGGACTGCTCGCGGTGAGGTCGGTGGCGGGTGAGAACAGCACCGCCGCCAACGGCAGGCGCGCGCCTTCGTCGCGCAGCCGCAGCATCAGGCCGAGTGCCAGGTTGCCGCCGGCGCTGTCGCCACCCAGGGCCAATGGCGCGTCGCGTTCGCTGTCGCACAGCGCCTGCCAGACGGCGCGTGCATCGTCCGGCGCTGCCGGGAACGGATGCTCCGGCGCCAGGCGGTAGTCCGGCACGAACACCCGCGCGCCTTCGAGCGCGAGCGCCGCGGTGATGGGTCGATGGGTGCGCGGCGACCCACCCACGAAGCCGCCGCCGTGCAGGTACAGCACGGTCAGCCCGCCGACCGTCGATCGTTCGGATTCCACCCACTCGCCCGCGACGCCGCCCAGCCGGGCCGGCGTGTAGCGCGCGCCGGGCGGCGGGGACAGCGGCGCGTCGAAGACGGCGCGGACGCGAGGGATGTCGCTCAGGTCGTCGAGCTGCCGCCGCACATGGCGTCGGACGATGAAGGTGGTGAGGCGCGCTTGCCAGCTCATGGCGTGTCTCCGACGGATCAAGGACGCGGGAGCCCACCCGCGGCACGCCGAGCCGGCCTGCGCGGAGCATTGTGCCGGCCCCGGCGGCCGTCCTCGGATCAAGCGCGCCGTGCGGGCAACGCGGCCGTCCAGGCGTTGGCGGCGAAGGCGTCGAAGAAGCGGGCCCGGGCCTCCGGTTCGAGCGCGTCGACGCCCGCGGCGCGAGGGCGGCCCGACCCGCCGAAGCGGGCGCACAGGAGATCCGAGCCGTAGGGCGAGGCCAGCGGTGCGCGCACGCTCACCATGTAGCCCTGTTGTCCATGCAGTCGCATGACCGCATGGGCGCGGTCCGGTTCGGCATTGGCCAGTTCATTGGCGTAGCTGCCCAGCACCCGACGGCTCCATGGCGCGTCCGGCAGCACGTGGATGCTGCCGGCCACCGACTCGGTGCGCTCGGCCAGCACACGCGCGCGCTCCAGGTCAGCGCGGCGCAGGTCGTCGATCTCGCCGGCGATGCTCTCGTGCACCAGCATCTCCCGCGGATCGGCGTAGCGCGAGAGGATGGTGTACAGGCGTGCCGGCGCGATGCGCACGTCGCCGGGGTCGTCGCCATAGGCGTTGTAGTTGATCGCCTCGCCCAGCAGCCGCAGCCGCGTGCGGTCGCCCGGGCCAATGTCCGACGCCTCCGCGAGCCGGTCCGCCACGTCGGGCAGGTTGTCGCCGTAGGCGCCGACCAGCGCCCATGCGCGGTAGGCGCCGCCCAGGTAGCGATCGACGAGCAGGCTGGTGCAGACATCGCTCGACCGGTCGACGTGGGCCTCGAGCAGCGGGTGGGCCGGGATGGCTTCCACCGTGTGGTGGTCGAAGTAGTTCACCCGCACGCCGGCATCGAGCAGCGTCTGCAGCGCCGTCAGGTTGCGCTGCATGGAGATGTCGAACACGTTGACTTCGGCGGGTGCCGCAGCGCCCGCGGGCACCTGCTCGAGCAGGGCGATCTCGCGTTTCAGCCCGGTCACCAACGTGGCGGCGCCGGGGCGATGCAATCGCCACTGCACCGCGGCACACAGGCCGTCGCTGTCACCGTTGCAGATGTCGTAGCGGCGTTCCATGGAAAGGCTCCTGGTGTGGAGCCGATCCCGCGGCGGGCCGAGCGGCCGGCCGGGAGGTCGGCGGGCCGGACCTAGGGGGCCGGCCGGGGTGGATCAGACGCGAACGCGGCGGACGGCGTCTTCCGCCTTTTCCTTCATGTCGTCGAGCTGGCGGCTCATGTCGTCGAAGGCGTCGCGCAAGGCGATGTAGACGTCCTCGTTGTGGACGCGGTCGACGTGGAGTTCCTGATGCGGCACGGTGACGCCGATGCGCACCGCGAACTCGCGACCTTGCTGCTGGTGCTTGGCGATCAGCTCGATCGTCACCTTGCAGGCCATGATGGAGGGATGGAACTGGTCGAGCTTGTCGGCCTTGGCCCGGGCGGCGGTGTCGATCGCTTCGGAAGATTCGAGGCCGAGGTAGGTGATCTGCAGAGGTTGTTTCATGGTCATCCGGTCCGTTATGGATCCAGTCTAGGAAGTTGGCGGCCGATCGTCTTGACCCAGAGCAAGCCCGGTCTATTCGTCCACGCCAGGGACAGCCAGCACCCGGCGCAACTTGCCGCCGCCGCCGAGCCGGTGGGCACGCCCGGGCTGGCAGTGCACCGAGACCCCGGCCACGCCGTGGCCGGCGAGGAAGCGCAGCAGGGCTTCACGCCCGCGCTCCAGCGCCGACTGCGCGTGAGGCCCGCAGGCGGGCGTACTGAGTCGCAGGCGGTCCGCCCCCTGCTGCAGCAGCTGGAAGTCGGCAAGCCCGGCCTCCTCCTCGAGCACGGTGGACAAGGCGAGCGGCAGCAGCCGCACGATCCGCCCGCCACGGCCCCTCAGGCCCAGCGTGTCGTCGCTGCGCCCCTCGACTTCGATCACCGGAAGGTGGGAGCCGCAGCCGCAGGCCCTCGAGTGCCAGCGCACCCGGTCTCCCAGGGGATAGCGGATGAGCGGTTGCACATGGTTGGCCAGGTGGGTGAGAAGCACCGAGGCCCCGGTCTCGCCTTCCGGCACGGGCCGCCCGGCGGCGTCGACCGATTCGAGGATCACCCAGTCGCTGTTGAGGTGCAGCGCGCCGCGCACGCACTCGGCTGCCAGCGGCAGGAACTCGGACGCGCCATAGCTCTGGACGACGCTGCAGCCGAAGCCTTCCTCTATGAGGCGTCGCATCCCCGGCGAGAGGGTCTCCCCGCCGGTCCACACCTCCTTGAGTCGCAGCTTGAGCCGCCCGGCCAGCTGTTCGCCGGCCAGCAGCACGGCAGCGCTGGGATAGGTGCTCAGCACGCTGGGCGACAGGGCGTGCAGTGAATCCACCAAGCGATCCACCGGCTGCAGGAAGGACACATCGTGCAGGCGCCGGGCCAGCGCGGGATTCAGGCGCCGCAATCGTTCGATCGACACCAGGCTGGCGAAGTGGCCGCCGGTGGCGCCCACGAAGGCAATGCACTCCCCGAGGTACAAGGGGTCGAGCAGGCGGGCCACCGGCGTGCGACGTCGCAGGGCCTCCAGAGCGTCGTACACCGCCAGGGCGGCGGCGTCCTGCACGAACACGCTCGGCTCCCCACTGCTGCCCGAGCTCTCCCAGACCGTGTAGCGGCCGAGGTACGGATCGGCGATGCGGGACGGGTCGGCGGTGAAGCGGCGCAGCCCGTCGAGGTGCAGTGCCGGATCGGTCACCCAATCGTCGAAGCGGGCCATGAGGTCGTGCTTCGAGAAGGTGGGCAGGTCCTGGAGCTGCGCTCGCGCTGCGTCCACGCCGCGCAGTTGCTGCGCATAGAGCGGCGACTCGCGCGCCGCCCGCGTCAGCAAGTTCGCGAGGCGGCGCGATCGTCGCGCCGCGAGACCCGCCGCGTCCGCATGCGTGGCGAGCAGCACCTCGCCCGCCGTTGTCCAGGTGAGCCAGGGATCGAAGGGGGGTGTGGACTTGAGCATGGCGGAGTGCGAACACCCGACGATCCGAACCTTGCAGGTCGTCTGTGGATGGGGCCGCGCCCGATGGTGCCACCGCCCGCGCGCCGGAGCTGTCGCTCACCCTTGCGGCGGGTCGACAACCCCTCGGCAGTCGAAGACCCGGAGCCACTCACTCGTGGCGAAAGACGGGCGGGCGCTTCTCGAGGAAGGCGGCCATCCCTTCCTTCTGATCGGCCGTGGCGTAGAGCGAATGGAACAGCCGACGTTCGAACATCACGCCATCGGACAGCGTGCCTTCGAAGGCCCGATTGACGGCCTCCTTGGCGGCCATCACCGCGATGCGCGATTGGCCGGCGATGAGCAGCGCCGCGGCCAGCGCCTCCTCGGCGAGCCGGTCCGCCGGCACGACGCGGCTGACCAGGCCCGACCGCTCGGCCTCGGCCGCATCCATCATGCGGCCGGTGAGCACCAGGTCCATGGCCTTGGCCTTGCCCACCGCTCTAGGCAGGCGCTGCGTGCCGCCCGCCCCGGGGATGACGCCGAGCTTGATCTCGGGCTGACCGAAGCGCGCGGTGTCGGCCGCGATGACGAGATCGCACATCATCGCGAGTTCGCAGCCGCCGCCCAGCGCAAAGCCGGCCACGGCGGCGATCACGGGCTTGCGCACGGCGCGGATGGTTTCCCAGTTGCGGGTGATGAAGTCGCCCTTGTATACATCGGTAAACGTGAAGCGCGCCATGGCGGCGATGTCGGCACCGGCGGCAAAGGCACGCTCGCTGCCGGTGAGGATGATGCAGCCGATGGTTTCATCGGCATCGAAGGCGCGCAGGGCAGTGCCCAGCTCGTCCATGAGGGTGTCGTTGAGGGCATTCAAGGCCTTGGGCCGGTTGAGCGTGATGATGCCGACCTGGCCGGCTTCGGTGCGAACGTCGAGGGTCTCGTAGGACATGGGGGCTCCGTGATCAGAAGGGGGCGTCATCGCCGTCGGCGCGCTGCAGCAGCGAGACGATGCTGGAGAAATCGAGATGGCCGTGGCCGGCCAGGCTGTGGGCTGCGTAAAGGCTGCGCGCCAGGCTGCCCAGCGGGGTTGCCGCGCCCACCTGCACCGCGTTGTCCTGGGCCAGGCCCAGATCCTTCAGCATCAGGTCGGTTCCGAAGCCACCGCTGTAAGCCCGCGATGCGGGCACGCCGTCCATGACGCCCGGGTACGGGTTGTACTTCTCGAGCGCCCAGTTGCCGCCGGAGCTGCGCCGCATGATCTCGGACAGCACCGTCGGATCGAGGCCGTTCGCAACGCCCAGGGCGAGTGCCTCGGACGTGCCGATCATCAGCACGCCCAGGAGCAGGTTGTTGCAGATCTTGGCGGCCTGCCCGGCACCGGCCGCACCGGCGTGAAACACGTTGCTGCCCATCTGCAGGAGCACCGGACGAGCCTGCTCGAGCGCATCGGCCTCGCCGCCGACCATGAAGGTGAGCGTGCCGGCGGCGGCACCGGCCGTGCCGCCCGAGACTGGGGCGTCGAGCACTGCCACCCCGCGCTGGCGGCCGGCCTCGGCCAGGCGACGTGAGGTGGCGGCGGCGATGGTGCTGCTGTCGACGACCAGGGTTCCCGCGGGCAGGTGGTCCAGCAGGCCAGGGGCCGCACCGTCGCCGAAGTACAGCGCCTCGACATGGCGGCTCGCAGGCAGCATGCTGATGACGAGGCGGGCGCCCTGCACTGCCGACGCAGGCGAGTCGGCGAGCACGAGGCCCGCGTCGGCGGCTCGGGCCCGCGCGTCGGGCGACAGGTCGCAGGCGCGCACGGCGTGACCCGCCCGGTGGAGGTTGAGGGCCATCGGCCCACCCATGTTGCCGAGGCCGATGAAGGCGATGTCCATGGCAGCTCCTTGTTTCGTCGAAGGCAGATCAGTCGAGATGGGCCAGCCGCGCCGGCAATTCGCCCCGCGGTTGCAGATGGTCTTCGACGAGGGCTTCGGTCACGTCGGCGAGTCGAGCGGGTTGCCACCTCGGGCGGCGGTCCTTGTCGATCAACAGGGCGCGGATGCCCTCGGGGAAGTCGGCATGGGCACAGCAACCGAGCGCGGCGTGGTACTCGAGGCGCAGCAGCTCGCCCAACGACCGACCCTCGGCGCGTTGCCACAAGGCGAAGGCCAGTGCGGCGGAGGTGGGAGAGCCGCGGGTGAAGGTTTCCCCCGCCGCCTGAAGCCAGGCGTCCTGACCCTGCATCGAGCCGAGGCGCGAGGCGATGTCGGCCAGCACCTCGTCGGCCATCAACGCGTCGATGGCCGCTCGATGCCGAGGAACCATCGCGTCCGGAAGGGCTGCGCCCTCGCCTGCCGTCCGCAGCAGGTCGGTGAGGCGCGCGCGATCGGCCGCCTCATCGCCCGCCCACTCGGCAGCGGCCAGCGCTTCGAGCACAGCGGCCTTGCGGGCGTGCGGCACGAAGGCGTCGGCAATGCCGACATGCAGCGCATCGGCGGCGTTCAGGGGCGCGGCCGTCAACGCGAGAAACAGTCCGACGCGTCCGGGCATGCGGCGCAGGAACCAGCTGCCGCCGACATCCGGGAACAGGCCGATGCCGATCTCGGGCATGGCCAGCCGGGTGGACTCGGTGACGACCCGGTGCGAGGCGCCCGCCATCAGGCCGACGCCTCCGCCCATCACGATGCCATGCGCCCAGGCGAGCACGGGCTTGGGGAAACGGTGGATCAGGTGATCGAGGGCGTATTCCTCGCTGAAGAAGGCTTCGGCCTCCGCGTTGCGCGCGGGGCCGGCCGCGCGGATAGCGGCGTACAGGCGGCGCAGGTCGCCGCCGGCGCAGAAGGCCTTGTCGCCCGCCGCGTCGAGCAGCACGCCCGCGATCTGGGGGTCGTCGCGCCAGGCGCGCAGCTGGGGGTCGAGCAAGCGAACCATGTCGGACGACAGCGCGTTCAGCGCCGAGGGCGCGTTGAGCGTGGCGACGCCGAAGCGATGGCCGCTGCGCGTGGGCAGTTCGCGGAAGCGGACCACCGGCTCAGGCGGTAACCGGGCGGTGCTCGATGTACCTGAGGTGGGTTCGGTCATGGAACAGTCGAAGGTGATTGGATGGAACGGACCGCGAGGGGCTCGCAGCAGCGGTCTGGCCGGCGCACGTGCGGCCCGTCGCCTTTCGCAGGCCGGCGCTCAGCGCAACTCGGCATCGTGGTCCAGCAGGCGACGGGCGACGATGAGCCGCATGATCTCGTTGGTGCCTTCGAGGATCTGGTGCACGCGCGTGTCGCGCACGAGCCGCTCGAGCGGAAATGCGTTGAGGTAGCCATAGCCGCCATGCAGTTGCAGCGCCTCGTTGCAGACCGTGAAGCCGGCATCGGTGGCGAAGCGCTTGGCCATCGCGCAATAGGCCGTGGCATCGGGACTGCCACGGTCGAGCTGGCTCGCGGCCAGCCTCACCATCTGTCGGGCCGCGACCAGCTCGGTGGCCATGTCGGCGAGGCGGAACTGCAAGGCCTGCTGACTGGCCAGGGGACGGCCGAACTGCTCGCGCTCGTGCAGGTAGCTTCTGGCCGTGTCGAGCGCCGCCTGGGCCGCGCCCACCGAACAGGTGGCGATGTTGATGCGCCCGCCATCCAGCCCTTTCATCGCGAGCCGGAAGCCTTCTCCCTCGGCGCCAAGCCGGTGGTCTTCCGGGATCTCGACGCCATCGAAGCTGACGCTGCGGGTGGGTTGGCTGTGCCAACCCATCTTGGGTTCGTTCTTTCCGTAGCCGACCCCCGGGGCGTCGGCCGGCACCACGAAGGCCGAGATGCCGCCTGCACCCGGCCCACCGGTGCGTGCCATGACAACCAGCACGTCGGTGGCACCGGCGCCCGAGATGAACGCCTTGCCGCCGTGGATGACGTAGCCCTGTGCCGTGCGCTCCGCGCGTGTCTGCAGCGATGCGGCGTCTGAACCGGCCCCGGGCTCGGTGAGGCAATAGGACCCCAGCTTGTCGCCGCCCGTGAGGGCCTCGCCCCAGCGGGCGCGCACCGCCTCGCCGCCCCAGGTGCCCAGCATCCAGGTCACCATGTTGTGGATGGTGAGGAATGCCGTGGTGGACGGGTCGGCGCCGGCCAGCGCCTCGAAGACGAAGGTGCTGTCCAGGCGGGACAGGGCGAGGCCGCCGATGGACTCGGGCGCGTACAGGCCGCAGAAGCCCAGCGCCGCGGCGCGGCGGATGGTCTCGCGCGGGAAGGTGGACTCGCGGTCCCAGGTGGCGGCATGCGGCGCCAGTTCGGCAGCGGCGAAGCTGCGAGCCGTCGCTTCGAACGCCTGCTGCTCTTCGGTCGGTTGGAAGTCCATGGTGCTCAGCGGAGGCGGATGGTGGTGTTGACGCCATCGGACACCATGGCGTCGTCGAACCAGCGGGCAGTGACGGTCTTGGTCTGCGTGTAGAACAGGACCACCTGCTTGCCGTAGGGGCCGAGGTCGCCCAGCTTGGAGGCGCGCGAGCCGGTGAAGGAGAACATCGGCGCGGGCACCGGGATGGGCACGTTGATGCCGACCTGTCCCACGTCGATGTCCTCTTGGAACCGGCGCGCCGCCGCGCCCGACTGGGTGAAGAGCGCCGTGCCGTTGCCATTGGGGTTGGCGTTGACCAGGGCGATGGCGTCGTCCAGCGTCGCGGCCTCGGCGAGGCACAGCACGGGGCCGAAGATCTCCTGGTCGTAGATGGCCATGCCGGGTCGCACGCCGGCAAAGACGGTGGGGCCGATGAAGTTGCCGCGTTCGAAGCCGGGCACCGAGGCCTCGCGGCCATCGAGCAGCAGCCGGGCGCCTTCCGCGACGCCCTGGGCGATGAAGGCGCTGACACGCTCGCGGGCCGCGCAGGACACGAGCGGCCCGACATCGACCCCGGGCTCGGTGCCGGCGCCGAGCGTGAGCGCGCGGGCGCGCGCCACCAGATCGGGAATCCAGTCGCGGGCGGCACCGACCAGCACTGCCACCGAGACCGCCATGCAGCGCTGCCCGGCCGCGCCGAAACCGGCGCCGACCAGCGCGTCGAGCGTCGGCCCCTTGCAGGCGTCGGGCAGCACGACGGCGTGGTTCTTCGCGCCCATCATGCATTGCACGCGCTTGCCGGCCAGGGTGGCGCGGCGGTACACCTCGGTGCCCACCCGCGTCGAGCCGACGAAGCTCAGCGCCTTGATGTCGGGGTGGTCGCACAGCGCATTGACGACCGACTCGCCGCCATGAACGACGTTGAGCACGCCCGGCGGCACGCCGGCCTGCAGCGCCAGCTCGCACAGTCGCATGGTCACCATGGGATCCTGCTCGGAGGGCTTGAGCACGAAGGTGTTGCCGGTGGCAATGGCCATCGGGAACATCCACAAGGGAATCATGGCGGGGAAGTTGAACGGCGTGATGCCGGCGCACACGCCGAGCGGCTGCAGCAGCGTGTAGGTGTCCACGCCGGTGGCCACCTGGCTTGCCATCTCACCCAGCTGCAGGTTGCCGATGGCGGCCGCGTGCTCCACCACTTCGAGCCCGCGGAAGACGTCGCCCTCGGCATCGGCCAGCGTCTTGCCCTGCTCGGCGGTGAGCAGGGCCGCAAGCTCGCTCATGTGCTCGCGGATGAGTTGCTGGAAGCGAAGAAAGACGCGGGCGCGTGCGCCAATGGGCGTCTTGCGCCAGGTGCGAAAGGCCTCGCTCGCGGCCGCGACCGCGGCCTGCACTTCATCCGGGGTGGCGAAGGGAACGCGCGCCAGCACGGTCTGGGTGGCCGGGTCGACGACATCGCGCCACTCGCTGGACCGCGACTCGACGAAGCGGCCTCCGATCAGCAGCTTGACGGTGGGAGAGGAGGCAGGCATCGGCGTCGCTCCAATGGGGTGTGACCCATCCTAGCGGCGCCCGATGCCCTTCACAATGCCCCCGGACCCGAGGGCGGAACTCAGGTCACTTCCACTCCGCCGCGCGCAGGAGCGGGTCCACCGGCAGGCCGAAGGTCGAGCCGACCTTCGCACCGATGGTGCCTGGCGCGGCCAGCGGCGCGCTGCCACAGTTGCCGACGGTGGGCTTGATGATCGCCCACAGCATGGCGCCGTCGCGCGGGTTGCGCTTCGAACTGCTGCTGGCGAGCACGGCGCCGGTGTAGCGCTCCACCGAGTACGGTGCGTTGATGACGGTGCCGTACTGGTCTTGCAGCAGGCGCGAGCCTTCGCATTGCGCATCGGCGTTGTTGATGACGAGGTTGGCACCGGCCCAGCCTTCGGGCGCGCTCTCGAGGCCCATCGAGACGATGGTGCGAGCCGGGAACAGGTTGCGGTAGTCGTTGTAGGCCACCACACCGTCGTAGTGCTCGAAGCGGGCGTCATAGCTCATGACGTTGACCATGTCGAGCATGCCGGCGATGGCCGGGTACTTCAACACCACCGCGCGTTCGCGGCCGGCGTTGCCGCCCCAGTACGACAGCTTGCCGGCGCAGGACGGGTCGGCCGCGGTCTGGGCGGTGCAGTCCGCGCCCGTCGACCAGCCGGCCAGCGTGAGCAGGCGGCCACCGCCCGCCTGGTCGACGGCGGCACGCAGCGCCTTGATCGAGTTGGCGTAGCGATCGACGTCGCCATCGACCTCGTAGTCAACGTCCAGTCCATCGAAGCCCATCTCGCTGATGAAGCGTGCCAGCGCGCTGGTGATGGGACCGCTGCCACGCTGGCCTTCGGCCGCGAGCGGGCCCCAGTTGCCGTACGTCGCACCGCCCACCGCCAGGATGACCTTCATGTTGCGCTGGTGGAGGACGTCGATGGCGGCCTTGATGTCCCGCGGCGTGGCGTTGAAGCTCATGCCGGTGCCAGAGAAGGAGTTGGCGGCGAGGCCCGCCCACGAGAAGTTCGGGTCCGCGAAGGCGGCCATCACGTGCGTGTACGTCCCGGGGATGCGGGCGAACTTGCTGGCGCGGTAGACGTCATTGGCCGACTTGCCGGTGGCGTCGAACCAGTTGTCGCTCCAGCTCGGGTAGTAGCCGACGTAGACGCGCTTGGTCTGGACGGCCTTGACCGCATCGCCCACGGTGAGCGGGTCAGACGGGCTGGGTGCCGGGGCCGGGGCGGGGGTAGGCGCGGGTGCAGGCGATGGCGACGGCGACGGCGACGGGGAAGGAGCGGGTGCCGGTGCAGGCGTGCCGGCGCAAGCGCTCAACACGGTCCACGGCTTGCCACTGCCGGAGGGACCGCTCTGCGTGGCGGGGTCATCGCCCTGGGTCCACCAGTTGGCGCGGTAGTTGGTCCCGCCACGGGTCACGGTGGCTCCGCCCGTGTAGGCGCTCGCGGCCGACCAGGCCGTGAAGCAGGCGCCCGGTGAAGGGGCGGGCGACGGGGCAGGCGAAGGCGACGGCGAAGGCGATGGGGCGGGCGCCGGGGCCTGGGCGCTGGCGCGCCAGAGCGATGCGGTGGCCGCCGGGTTCCAGCCCGAGCCGGCCCAAGCGGTATGGCTGACGAGGGCGACGTAGTCGCGGCCGGCGTAGGTGACGACGGTACCGGCGGCATAGGCGACGCCTTCACGCCACGCGGTGGCGGCCTGCACCTGGCCCCACAGGCTGACGAGGGCGACGGCGAGCGCGGTGGCGCCCAGACGGTTGCGTTTCATGCGATTTCCTTCGATGCGAGACAAGGGGGTGGGCTGCGCCAAGGCTGGCGGACGCAGCAACGCCGTGGAGCCATGAATGCCGCGGCGGTTCATGGCGTGGCACGCTGGTAGACACGCACGTGGTCGATCTCCATGCGCTGCGGGAAGACGGTGCCCGCGTTGGGCGAGCCCGGCCAGTTGCCGCCCACCGCCACGTTGAGGATCATGTGGAAGCGCTTGTTGAACGGCGCCGGGAAGGCGCCGCCGCTCGACCACCATTCGGTGGCCGTGTGGTACAGCGCGCCGTCGACGTAGAAGCGGATCTGGTTGGGTTCCCACTCGACCGCGTAGTCGTGGAAGTTGTCGGCCACGCTGGTGGCCGGCGTGGTCTGGCCGCCCTTGTAGGTGTTGTTCGGCCAGGCGCCGCCGTAGTGCAGCGTGCCGTGCACCACGTTGCCACCGCTGCCACCGGTGTTCACTGCTTCCATGATGTCGATCTCGCCACTGGCCGCCCAACCGCCGTAGGCGTAGTCGCTCGGCAGCATCCAGATGGCGGGCCACAGGCCCTGCCCTCGCGGCAGGCGGGCGCGCACCTCCATCCGTCCGTAAAGCCAGTCGCCCTTGTTCAGCGTGCGCAGCCGTGCCGACGTGAAGTCGCGGCAACCGTCGGTGCTGCAGTAGCGTTCGCGCAGGGCCTGGATCGTCAGGCGGCCGTTCGAGACGAAGGCGTTCTCCGGACGCGCCGTGTAGTACTGCAGCTCGTTGTTGCCGCCGCCCGCGCCGTTCACCTCGAAGCTCCATTTGGCGGCGTCGACCGCGCTGCCATCGAATTCGTCGCGCCAGACGAGCGACCACCCTCCAGCGGGCGGGGGCGGCGGTGTCGCGCCACCCGCCGGCTCGAAGGCCCAGCGCTGGTTGGCCTGGTCGCCGCAGTCCCACTGCTGGAGCGCGCCACCTGCCGACTTGCTCCAGTCGCGAAGGTCGATGCAACGCCCGCTGTGCTGCGCGACGATCTGGTAGCCGCTGCCGGTGGCCTTCACCGCAAACCGCTGGTTGAGCCCGGTGGTGTCATGCCATTGCACGAGCGGCACGCCATTCGCCGTGGCCACGTTGGCAACGTCGAACGACAGGTGCGACACGGCATGCGAGAAGCGGTACGTGCCGCCCGCGTCGGCCAGCACGTCGAAGCGCTGCGCCGCGCTGCCGTCGCACACCGCTTGCACCACGGGCGCTCCCGCCGGGACGTTGCCGCCGCCGGCCAGGCCGACACACAGGCGGGAGTGGTGCGAGCTCACCGTGTACTGACCGACCGGCAATACGCCCCGGCCGGAGGCGCTGTGCGGATGGGCATGGAACTGCTGCGCAGCCATGCCGTTGCAGGTGGCCTGCTGGATGTTGGCGCCGTCGCCCAGCGCGCCGCCCGCCACGTCGACGCACTTGCCGCTGTTGACGTTGGTCAGCACGAAGCGATTGCCCTGCACCCGCGTGATGCGGAAGCGCTGGGCGTTGGTGCCGTTGTCGTTCCACTGCTGCACGTTGGCGCCGTCGGCCTTCGATGCAGCCGCCACGTCCAGCGCCTTGCCGCTGCCGGCGTTGCGCAGCACGTGGCCCTGCCCTTCGGGACGGAGGACGTCGAACACCTGGGCCAGGCTGGTGTTGCAGTCGGCCTGCTGGATGTTGGCGCCGTCGGCCCCGCTGGCACCGGCCACGTCCACGCATTTGCCGCTGTTGGCATTGACGAGCACGTACCGCCCCGGCGGCAGCAGGTCCGTGGATGCACCCGTCACGGCGTTGCCGCCGGACTCGGCCGCGTCGGAACCGGCCAGGGCCTTGTCGATCGGGGACTCGGTACTGGCCGTGGACGCGGCGGCGGTGGTCGGCGCGTCGCCGTCCCCGGAGCCGCAGGCACTCACCGCCAGCACGCAGGCCAAGGCCAGGCCGGTTCGAAGGAAGTCGTTCATGGCGTCTCCTGGAAGGGTTCGGGAATGCGGCATCACCAGCCGACGGTGACCGTCAGCGACCGAGGGGCCGGGTGCTCGAGCAGGCTGCTGTGTCCGCGCACGTCGTCGTAGCAGAAGCCGTAGGCCAGCCCGTCGATGCTGTGGGCGTGCCAGAAGCGGGCGTAGTGGTTGGCGGGGTCGCGCGGGTAGTAGCTCGCGGGATTGCTCCATTGGGCCGGATCCACGTTGAGCAGCAGCCCGCGGTTGAACGCGGCGGTCATCTGGGCTTGAAGGACCTTCTCGAGCGAGCTGCCCGCAGCCAGGTTGCCCGAGCCTTCGAGGATGGCCTGGGTGCTGGGCTTGCCACGGATGGCAAGGTTCGCCGGGCCGCCATCCTTCGAGAAGATGAAATCGTTGCCGATCACACGGCCCCTGAACGTACCGGCCTCGGCAGTGAACACGAGCTCCTGCGCCGCGTGGTGGCGCCACACGGCGTCGACATAGGCATCGAAGTAGCCGGCCTGCGGACGGCCGTGGTTGAAGTCGCCCTTGCCGGGCGCCACGATGCGATACGGCCGACGCACGAGTGAGCGGAAGGCGGCCGGCACCTCGGCCTCGAAGGCGGCGAAGAGGGTCGCGCGCGATTCCGTTTCGCCGAGCGTCCGGTCGTACCCGTCCAGGCCCACGAGACGGGTGCGCACGGGGAAGCCGAACTGGTCGACTCGCGTGGTGTTGCCGTGATAGCCGTACTGGTCGAGCGTGAACTCGACCCACTCGAAATGCACGTCCTGGTTCGGGTCCGACGGATTGCCGAGGTCGGGGCCGGCAAAGCCGACGCTGCCATCACCGGCGCGGTTGACCTTGATGTACATCGGCGAGCCCAGGCTGATGAACAGCCGGCCGGAATCGATGCGGGGCAGCGACAGGCCGCGCAGATCGCTCAGCCGATGGAAGTAGTTGGCGTAGGTCTGGCCCTGCTTGACGAGCCGGTTGGGTGCGTCGTTGTCGGCAGGCGTGGCAGGCACCAGCCGGCCATTGCGGTCGACGTGGACGAGGGCCCGGGTGGCCGGGTCGTAGCCAAGGATGGCGAAGTGGACCTGGTCGTCGCGGTAGGCCCCGCCGGTTCCGTTGACGAGGTCGAGCGCCATCGCACCTGAGCCGGCCGGTGGCGGAACCGGGGCGGCGGCGATGCGCAGCGAGGATGCGAGGTCGTTGAAACCGCGGGCCGGCAGGTCCGGTGTGTCGGAGGTCAGCACCAGTTCGCGGCCGCCGTGGCTTGCGTGTTCATAGAGCCGGACTTCGCGGCCGCCACCCACCTTCACGGAGGAGATGCGGTCGTTCCAGGCGGCACCCACGTAGGCGGACGAAGCATCGGTGCAGAACGAGGCGCCCTGGAAGTTCACATGCTCGAAGAAACAGACCGCGCCTTGCGCCGGCGTTCCAGGCGACGGCGCGGCCCCGACGGTGTACAGGAAGCGGGCGGTGTCCGCGGCGCCCGCAGAGCCGCCGTGGGTGAACGAATAGCCAAGGCGGTGGCCCGTGCTGACCGGCACCTGCTGCTCATGGCGCCCGGCCGTTGCCACGTGCCGCATGCGGAAGTTCTGCAGTCCGCCGCCGTTGAGGTCGTAGTGGATGTCCACCCAGGCCGCCGTGGCGGCATCGCCCTTGAACCAGACGGTGGCCACCGGACCGGCCACGTCCACGCCGTGCGTGAAGGCGGCTGCTGGAGCGGTGGCCACGCAGCCCCAGAACAGAAGAAAGCCCAACCATCGCTTGAAGATGCTGCCCATGAAATTGACGCCCTCGTGAAGAAGTGCGCGAATTCTCTTGGTGGGGCACGAAACCTGGTGCCGGTCGCTTGCAACAAGCCGCAACGCAACGATACGTGGCCCGATGGCAAGCGCGACGGTTCGACAAGGACCTGCCTGCACGACCGTCACCGGGCCCGGGCCGCCGCGCGAAGCGAATCGACGGCCGCTTTCAGGATCGGCCGCGGTGCAGCGAATGTTGCCGGGGCATTAGCCTCCGGTTACCAAACTTGCGCCTTGGTCTGAAACCGGTTCCAGTGAAAGCGCTGCCCGGGTTGATCCCCGTCAATCCGGATGCGGCTGCGCGGGGAAACGGGGCGTGTCAGCGCCGGCGCTCGCGGGAGGGCACCCTGCTGGATGCCGGACCGCTGGCGCGGATGCGCGCCTGCCAGGTCTTGAATGCGCTGGGCGTCAGTTCGCGCTTCAGGAGTTGGACGACCTGTCCATGTGACAGGCCGTGGCTGCGCAGTACCGCCGGAAAGGGCGGACGGTCATCCCAGGCGACGGCAATGATGCGCTGGATCTCTTCAGGACTGAGGCGGGGAACCGGTTTGGCCATGGCGGATTGTGAGGCTGGAGGCGATGAAAGGGACGGACGGCCCGGCGGCGTGTTACTGTATGGAACCACAGTTCGCTCCGCACGCAAGCCCCATGAGCCACGAAGAACCCGACGCGCCCGTCCACCAACCCACCCTCTGGCAGGACGATGGCTGGACCGCACGCGTCATCAAGAACGAAGATGACGACGGCTGGGCTGTCTCGATGACCCAGGACGGCCAGGCCGAGCCCGCACTGGTGGGCCCGTGGACCATGGGCCGCGACAAGAAGAACCCCAAGCCGCTCGACGCGCCCGCCTTCTTCACGCTGGTGAAGACGGCATCCGAGGTGCTCCGTCGCCATGAGCAGCAGCGCCACGCGGCGCTGCACCGCGAGATCGAACTGGACACCGCCCAAGGCCGCATGAGGGTGACGCTCGACATCACGCCCGACGACGATCACCCGAGTGCCGTGCTTTCCGCTTTCGACGACGGCGGACAGACGCTGGCGCGCTTCACCGTTCCACCGGATTTCCGGCTGACCCGCGGCACCGCGGCGGGCTGGATCGAGGGTGGGCTGCGCCGGCCGGGCTAGGCGTTTCGGCGCGCCCAGGCGTCGGCGTCCTACTGACAACCGGACGCCAAGGCAGGATGATGGTGCTGCAACGGCCGCACCTGTGGCCGCCCCGATGGAGACTGCCATGCCGAATTCACCTGATCCGGACCTGACCCCACCCCCCAAGCCGCCGTCGGCCGACCGATCGACACCCGAGGCGCCCGTTGCGCCGGGAGGCGACGAACGTCATCCACCCGGCACAGGCACGCCCCTGCTCCACCGGCAGGCCCCCTCTTCGGGGCAAGGCGGCGCCAAGAAGGGTTGACGGGAGCGAACGCCGCAAGGCTCGTGTGGGTGCGATCGTGGCCCCGGGCCGCAGACGCGGCGGTGGCAGGCCGGTCCGGCCCGGTTCAGCCGCAGGCCCTCGCCCGACTGGCGACTGGCGACTGGCGACTGGCGACGGCCGACGGCCGACTGCCGACTGGCGACGTGCGATAGGCAACGAGCGAGGCGGGGAGCCGTCGCCGCACCTCGCCAAATGACCGCCGGGACGCACCCGTAGGCGCGAAGGGCGGCAGCATGCCGGCCACCGGCGCTCGGCGCGGGCGTGCCGGACCTCGCCCGGCGGCATTCAGCGGCGGGCTGGCAGCGGTTCAGTGGCGGCTGGACGCCGATTCAGCGACGCGAAGACGGGCCTGGGCCGCGGCCTTCGATGTGGCGGAACGTGATGCGACCCTTGCTCAGGTCGTAGGGCGAGAGCTCGAGCGACACGCGATCGCCGGCCAGGATGCGGATGTGGTGCTTGCGCATCTTGCCCGCGGTGTAGGCCACGAGCGTGTGGCCGTTCTCGAGCGTGACGCGGAACCGCGAATCGGGCAGCACGTCGTCGACCTTGCCATTCATTTCAATCAGATCTTCCTTGGACATGGGCGCTTTCGGAGTGAAGGTTGGGAGGAGTGTGGGAAGGGCGACCCGGTCACAGGGCCACGGCAGAGGGCTGCCGCAACGCGTCGGTGATCCAGGTGGTGGCCTGCTGGAGAGCGTACGCCAGGGCGTCGCCCTCGGAATCGAAGCGAGGAGCCAGGCGCACCACCCGGTCGGTGGAGGCGCTGCCCTGGCCGCGGCGGATGGACACGCTCGCGCTGAATGCCCCGTCATCGAGACGGCGCGACAGGGGCGAGAGACGGCAGCGGCCGTCGAGGAGAGGAAACGGATAGGACATCGATGAACCTGTGGCCGCGGCCAGGCCGCGGCAGAAATCGGGAGCGGACCGCCCGCGATCATGACGATCCTGCGTGACGGCTGCCGGCACGGGCCGGCAAAAGGCAGATGGGCCCCGGCGCACGGCAGCGGCGCTGGTAAGGGGCGGATCGTGAGGGTGGATTGGCGCCGTTCGGTCGACGCACCCCGCACGGGGGCAGGCAACGACGACCGGCTCTGCTGCCAGATACCAGGCTTCACGGGGAGGCGTGGGACGCCTGTGGAGGGTCGCTGCGATTTGAGGATTCTATCACCGGATGGCCAAGGATTGCAGGCGCTTCCCCGGCGCCCGGCACAAGGCCACGGTGCAGGCCGGTTCGGCAGCGTTTCCACCCGCCGCGGCAGGCACCGCCCCGGTACACTTCGGTCCTTCTCGCCGCCCGTGCACCGCCGGGTGCGCTCGCTCCCGCTCCCGCTACACAGCCACTGGACGCATACCATGTACCGCTGTTTCATCGCCGTGGCCGCTGTTGCCGCCACCACCCTCGCCGCGCCGGCCTGGGCCCAGGTCGCACGCCAGTTCCCGGAAAACGCCCTGCGCGGCATCATCGCCTTCGGCCAGCCCCCGGTGATCGCGCTCAACGGCAAACCGACACGGCTCGCCCCGGGTTCGCGGATCCGCGGAGACAACAACCTCCTCGTCATGTCGGGTGAACTGATCGACAAGAAGGCCGTGGTCCACTACACCCTCGACGCCTCGGGCCTCGTGCGGGACGTGTGGATCCTGCGCACCGAGGAAGCCCGCGTCCGCCCCTGGCCCACCTCCGTCGAGGAGGCGCAGGCCTGGCGCTTCGACCCCGCCGCCCAGACCTGGTCGAAGCCATGAGCGATACCCGCCAGGCCGGCGGCGCCTCCAAGAAGGTCTTCATCAAGACCTTCGGCTGCCAGATGAACGAATACGACTCGGACAAGATGTCCGACGTGATGCGGGCGGCCGAAGGCTACGAGCCGACGAACGACCCGGAGCAGGCGGACCTGATCCTCTTCAACACCTGCTCGGTGCGTGAAAAGGCGCAGGAGAAGGTCTTCAGCGACCTCGGCCGCGTGAAGCACCTGAAGGAGCGCGGGGTCCTGATCGGCGTCGGCGGATGCGTCGCGAGCCAGGAAGGCGCCGCCATCATTCAGCGTGCGCCCTATGTCGACGTGGTGTTCGGTCCGCAGACGCTGCACCGCCTGCCCGAGATGCTGGCCCGCCGACAGTCCCAGAGGCGCCCGCAGGTCGACATCAGCTTCCCCGAGATCGAGAAGTTCGACCACCTGCCGCCCGCTCGCGTCGAAGGCGCGAGTGCCTTCGTGTCCATCATGGAGGGTTGCTCCAAGTACTGCAGCTACTGTGTCGTGCCGTACACCCGCGGTGAAGAGGTGTCGCGCCCCTTCGACGACGTGCTGGTCGAGGTGGCGGGGCTGGCCGACCAGGGCGTGAAGGAAGTGACGCTGCTGGGGCAGAACGTCAACGCCTACCGCGGCCCGATGGGCGGTACGGGCGAGATCGCCGACTTCGCGCTGCTGATCGAGTACGTGGCCGAGATTCCCGGTATCGAGCGCATCCGCTACACCACGAGCCACCCCAACGAATTCTCGCAGCGCCTCATCGAGGTGTACGAGCGGGTGCCGCAGCTCGTGAACCACCTGCACCTGCCGGTGCAGCATGGCAGCGACCGCATCCTGATGGCGATGAAACGCGGCTACACGGCGCTCGAGTACAAGAGCACCATCCGCAAGCTGCGGGCGGTGCGGCCGAACCTCGCGCTCTCGAGCGACTTCATCGTCGGCTTCCCCGGCGAAACCGACGACGACTTCGCCCGCATGATGAAGCTCATCGACGACGTCGGCTACGACGCCTCGTTCAGCTTCATCTTCAGCAAGCGACCCGGCACGCCGGCCGCCTCGCTCGAGGACGACACGCCGCACGAGACCAAGCTTGCGCGCCTGCAGGTGCTGCAGGCCCGCATCGAGGAGAACGTCGAGCGGATCAGCCGCGCCATGGTGGGTTCCACGCAACGGCTGCTGGTCGAAGGGCCGTCTCGCCGGGACGCCGGGGAGCTGATGGGGCGCACGGAGTGCAACCGCATCGTCAACTTCAAGGCGCCGCCGAGGCTCATCGGCCAGATGATCGACGTCACCATCACTGCCGCCTACGCCCACTCGCTGCGCGCCGAGGTGCCGATCACCGACGGTGCACTGACCCCGACGGCGAGCTGAACCTGCCGGCCGGCGCTCAAGTCGAGCGCCCGGCGGCCGATAGCCCGAGGGAGGTCCGTGCCGCGGGCCCGCACGGAGCGATGTGAACCTCGACCCGCAGACCCTGTTCTTCTCGCTGATGATCAACGTGACGCTGATGAGCGTCGCGCTGACCCTCGGCGTTCGCTGGGACTCGCGCTCCGGCATCCGGGCGTGGAATGTCGCGCTGGTGCTCCAGGCCCTGGCGTGGGCGGCGCTGATTGCCTCCTACCGCGCCTGGCCCCGGTCGCTCGCCACCGTCGGGGTGGCCTGCATGGTGACCGGGTTCGGCTTCGTGCACGTGGCCGCCAAGGCGTACCTGCACGAACCGGTCTCCCGAGCCTGGGCCTGGGGGCTGCCTGCCGTCGTGACCCTGCTGCACTGGCTGCTCTTCGGCGACTACGTCGCGCGCATCGCCATCACCAATGCCGGGCTGTCGCTGCAAATGCTGTGGCTGGCCGTCGTGCTGCTGCGGCCCCGCCCGACCTCCACGTCGTGGCGGTGGCGCTGGCTGGCCGGCGTGGCGTTGGCGAGCTCGGGACTGATGGTGCTGGGGCGCTTCGTGCTCGTCGTCGGATGGCCGGAGGCATACCCCCGTTTTGACGCGGCCCACTGGATCAACACCCTCGGCCTGATCATCAACAACGCCAACCTGACCGTCGGCACGCTGGCCTTCCTGCTGGCGCACCGTGACGAGGCCGAACGCGAGTTGCAGCGCCTGGCCACGACCGACGGACTCACCGGGGTGCTGAACCGACGCCAGTGGCTCGCGGCCGGACTGGATCACCTCAGGCTGGCCGAACGCCACGGGCAGCCCCTGACCGTGATGATGCTCGACCTCGATCACTTCAAGCGCATCAACGACAACCAGGGCCATGCCGCCGGCGACAGGGCGCTCGTCCAGTTTTCCCGCGCCTTGCAGCACGTGCTGCGCGGCCCGGACCTGGTCGGCCGGTACGGCGGCGAGGAGTTCTGCGTGCTGCTGCCCCAGTCGGGCCTGGACGCCGCCGAGGCCGTGGACCGTCGTCTGCGTGAACTCGTGGCCCGCGAGGTGGTGCCGACGCTCGGGTTTCCCCTCACGTTCAGCGCCGGCGTGGCGCTGCGGGACGCCGGCGACGCGTCACTCGAGCGCCTGATGGCGTCCGCCGACGAGGCGCTCTACCGCGCCAAGGCGGCAGGCCGCAACCGCCTCGAACGCGCGGTCAGCCGGGACGCCGGCCGAACGCCGCCCACCCCAGGCTGACGGCGCAGGCGACGACCATGGCCGCATAGGTGACCATCTTGCCGTCGCGCCCGGTCCAGAGGAGGCCGGCCAGCAGCGCGGCGGCGCTTCCCGCCACGGCCCAGGCCGCCAGACGGGACCAACCCACCGAGCGCAACTCCTTCCACCACAGCAGCTTGGTGGCGGACGCGGCCAGCACGCCGACGGCCAGTGCCGGCGCAAAGAAGTTCAACAGGTGCCAAAGACCGTCGAGCACGCCCACGGGAACTCCTCAAAAGGGTGGGGCGCTTGTCGCGCCGGGCATTTGACGGTCATCATGTGGCCGTCCGATGCAGATTTTATAATTCGCCTCATGAGCGTCTTCGCCCTCGGCCTGAACCACACCACCGCCCCCCTGGACCTCCGGGGACGGTTCGCGTTCTCGCTGGAGCAGCTGGCCCCGACGCTGCAAGCCTTTCGCCAGCGCCTGAGCGCCGCGCCGGGCGCGCCCGAGGTCGCCCTGCTGTCCACCTGCAACCGCACGGAACTCTACTGCGCGGCCGAGCCGGCACTCGTGCAGCCGGCGGTCGACTGGCTCGCCGGCTTCGGCGGCGTCGCCCCGCACCAGCTGATGGACCATTCCTATGTACTGCAGGGCGAGGCGGCGGCACGCCACGCCTTCCGCGTGGCCAGCGGACTCGACTCCATGGTGCTCGGGGAACCGCAGATCCTCGGGCAGATGAAGCAGGCCGTCCGCGAGGCCGACACCGCGGGCACCCTCGGTACGACGCTGCACCAGATGTTCCAGCGCTCCTTCGCCGTGGCGAAGGACGTGCGCACCTCCACGGAGATCGGGTCGCACTCGATCAGCATGGCCGCTGCCGCCGTGCGGCTGTCGTCCCAGCTGTTCGAGGACCTGACCGAAGCCAAGGTGCTGTTCGTCGGCGCGGGCGAGATGATCGAGCTCGTCGCCACCCACTTCGCGGCCCGGCAGCCCAAGGCGATGGCCGTGGCGAACCGCACGCTCGAGCGCGGCGAGAAGCTGGCCGGACGACTGGGCGCCGAGGCCATCCGCATGGCCGACCTGCCCGCCCGGCTCGGCGAGTTCGACGCCGTGGTGTCGTGCACCGCGAGTTCAGTGCCCATCATCGGCCTGGGCGCCGTCGAGCGCGCCCTCAAGGCCCGCCGGCATCGCCCCATGTTCATGGTCGACCTGGCCGTGCCCCGTGACATCGAGCCCGAGGTGGCGCGCCTGTCCGACGTCTATCTCTACACCGTCGACGACCTCTCGGCCCTGGTGCAGACGGCCGGCGAGAAACGCCAGGCCGCCGTGGAGCAGGCCGAGGCCATCATCGATGCCGGCGTGCAGAGCTTCGTGCATTGGCTGGGCCAGCGCGGCACCGTTCCGCTGATCCAGGCCCTGAACGCACAGGCAGACCGCTGGCGCGCCGGCGAGATCGCCCGCGCCCGCAAGCTGTTGGCCAAGGGCGAGGACATCGAGTCCGTGCTGGAAGCCATGTCGCGCAGCCTGACCCAGAAGATGCTGCACGGTACGCTGGCCGAGTTGCACGCCGCCGATGGCGACCATCGCGTGCAGCTGGCCCATACCGTGTCTCGCCTGTTCCTGCGCGGCAGTCCCCGCGACCCCGCCGAAGAAACCCGTTAGCGGCGCTCCTCCGCCTTCCCGGTGCGCAGCGGCCCTCGAGGCCCCGCCCGGCGTCCCTGCATTTCTGGAGCCCCGCATGAAAGCCGCCCTTCGCCAGCAGTTCGAGCGCCTCGGCCTGCGCCTGACCGAACTCGATGCCACCCTGGCCGACCCGTCCGTCGTTGCCGACATGAACCGCTTCCGCGCGCTGACCCGCGAGCATGCGGAGGTGGCCGGCGTCTGTGAACGCTTCAGGCATTACGAACAACGCGAGCGCGACCTGGCCGCCGCCCGCGAGATGCTCGCCGACCCGGACATGGCCGAGATGGCGGCCGAGGAAATCGCCTCGGCCGAGGCGGACCTGCCGCGGCTGCACCTCGCGCTGCAGACCGCCCTCCTCCCGCGCGACCCGGACGACGCACGCAACGCGTTCGTGGAAATCCGGGCCGGCACCGGGGGCGACGAATCCGCGCTCTTCGCCGCCGACCTGCTCCGGATGTACCTGCGCTACGCCGAGCGCCAAGGGTGGCGCACGGAGATCATGTCCGAAAGCACCTCGGACCTGGGCGGTTACAAGGAAGTGGTGCTGCGGGTCGAGGGCGATGATGTCTACGCGCGATTGCGCTTCGAGTCGGGCGGCCACCGGGTGCAGCGGGTGCCGGCCACCGAAACGCAGGGCCGCATCCATACCAGCGCCTGCACGGTGGCGGTGATGCCGGAGGCGGACGAGGCGGATGAGGTCAAGCTCAATCCGGCCGAGCTGCGCATCGACACCTTCCGGGCAAGCGGCGCCGGCGGCCAGCACGTCAACAAGACCGACAGCGCCATCCGCATCACCCACCTGCCCACCGGCATCGTGGCCGAGTGCCAGGACGACCGCTCACAGCACCGCAACAAGGCCAAGGCCATGGCCGTGCTCGCGGCACGCCTGCGCGAGAAGGACCGCAGCGAGCGCGCGGCGGCCGTCGCGGCCACGCGCAAGAACCTGATCGGCAGCGGCGACCGCAGCGACCGCATCCGCACCTACAACTTCCCCCAGGGCCGCCTCACCGATCACCGGATCAACCTCACCCTCTACAAGCTCGGCGCCGTCATGGAGGGAGACCTCGACGACGTGCTGGCGGCGTTGCAGGCGGAGCGTGCCGCGCAGCAGCTGGCCGAACTCGAAGGGCGAGGCGCATGAGCACGGTCGCGGAGGCCTTGCGCGCCGCGGCAGCGGCCGGGATCGACCGCTTCGACGCCCAATGCCTGCTGGGCCACGTGCTCGATCGGCCCCGCAGCTGGCTGTTCGCCCATGACGACCATTTGCTCTCCGCGGATGAGCGCGCCCGCTTCGGCAGCCTGAGCACCCGACGGGCGGCCGGCGAACCGGTGGCGTACCTGCTGGGGGAGAAGGAATTCCACGGACTGACGCTCGAGGTGTCGCCGGCGGTGCTGGTGCCGCGGCCGGACACCGAGACGCTCGTCGAATGGGCGCTGGACCTGCTGGCCCGCCGCGACGGCGAGGCACCGGCCGAGGTGCTGGACCTGGGCACGGGGAGCGGTGCCATCGCCCTGGCCATCCGACGCGGCGCGACCGGCGCCGCCCGGGTCGTTGCGACGGACCTCAGCCCGGCGGCCCTGGCCGTGGCGCGGCGCAATGCGGCGAACCTGCGCCTGGACGTGGAGTTCATCGAAGGCCCCTGGTGGCAACCGCTCGCCGGGCGCCGCTTCACGCTGGTGGTCAGCAACCCGCCCTACATCGCCGGCGACGACCCGCACCTGGCGGCACTGACCCACGAGCCGCGCCTGGCGCTGACCCCCGAAGGCGACGGGCTGCAGGCGATCCGCGACATCGTGGCCGGCGCGCCCGAGCACCTGGCGCCTGGCGGCTGGCTCCTGTTCGAGCATGGGCACGACCAGGCCGACGCAGTGGCGGCGTTGCTGCAAGACCACGGCTTCATCGACGTGAGTACCCGCCACGATCTGGCGGGGCATGGCCGCTGCACCGGCGGCCGTCGACCCTAGGGTTCAGGGGGTCGGACGGCCGGATTTCAGGCCGTTCGCGGTTCGGTTTTGCCCGCCAATCACCGGCAGGACGCAGTCAGTGACACACGGTCGGAATCTTCCGGCGTAGCATTCCACTCAAGGGGCCGGTTCCACCCGAAACGGTTGCCTGAAGCGAATCTCCACAAGAAGACGTTCCGGGAACGACCATGCGCCACGCCTTGTCCCTCGCCGCCTCGTGCGCACTCTGCACCGTGTGCGGGCTGTCACCGGTCCGCGCCGAGACACCGCCCTCGCAAGCCCTGGCTTCCCTGCCGGCCGCCTCGGCGGCCGACGCGGGTTCCAGCAGCAGCCTCTTCGACCTGAGCTGGAACCGCGTCCAGGGGCGTCTCGCCTTCTCCACCCACTCCACCCCGCTGCGCAGCCGGCCGGACGACAACGACCACGCATTCGCCCTGTCGGGCTTGAGCGTGATGGGCGACTACTACCTGCGCCCCACGCCGAACGCATACAGCCTGAGCGGCCTTCGGGCCACCGGCGGCTTCGTCTTCGGCCCGCGCACGTCCCTGTGGGGCATGTCCGGCGGTTCGCGTGCGCTGAGCATCGACCAGCGCAGCGGCGGCTACGACCCCACCGGCAGCGCCGCCCACAACGACCCGATGAGCACGAGCACCTACCTCGGCATCGGCTACAGCGGCGCGCGACGCAGCTGGGGCTTCTCGGCCGACGTGGGCATCATGTCCACCAACCCGGGCTCCATCGGGCGCGTGGGCCGCGCGGTGAACGGCTCGCGCAGCTTCGACGAGGTCGTGCGCGACCTTCGCCTGTCGCCGGTGCTGCAGTTCGGTTTCTCCTACGAGTTCTGATCCGCCGCAAAGGGCAGCACCCCCGCCAAGCCCCCGGCCGCCATGGCGGGGCCGCGATGCCTTATCCTTGTCGGTCCGACACGTTTTCAACCGGTTCGACCGGCTTCAGACCATGAGCGACACCCAACAACGCATCGACGAACTCGTCAAAGGCAACCGCGTCGTGCTTTTCATGAAGGGCACCGCGCAGTTCCCGATGTGCGGCTTCTCCGGCCGTGCCGTGCAGATCCTGAAGGCCTGCGGCGTGTCCGACCTCACCACCGTGAACGTCCTCGACGACGCGGAAGTGCGCCAGGGCATCAAGGAATACGCCAACTGGCCCACCATCCCGCAGCTCTATGTCGACGGCGAATTCGTCGGCGGCTCGGACATCATGATGGAGATGTACGAGGCGGGCGAACTGCAGCAGGTCCTGGGCAGCAAGGCCGCCTGAGCGCCGCATGACCGACCCGCGCGCCCGCGTCGTGGTGGGCATCACCGGCGCGACGGGCGCCGTGTACGGCGTGCGCCTGCTTGAGCGGCTTCGCGCCGCCGGACGCGAGACGCACCTCGTCGTGAGCCCCGCCGGGGTGCTCAACGTGCACCACGAACTGGGGCTGGACCGCACCGCCCTGGAAGGCCTCGCCCACACCGCGTACCACCCGGGCGACGTCGGGGCTGCCATTGCCAGCGGCTCGTTCGCCACGGCCGCGATGGTGATCGCCCCCTGCTCCATGAAGACGCTCGCCGCGGTGGCCCACGGCCTGTCCGACAACCTGCTGAGCCGGGCTGCGGATGTCACCCTCAAGGAACGGCGACGCCTGGTGCTGATGGTGCGTGAGACGCCCTTCAACCTGGCTCACCTGCGCAACATGACGGCCGTCACCGAAATGGGCGGCATCGTGTTCCCACCTCTGCCCGCCTTCTACCACCGGCCGACGAGCATCGAGGCGATGGTCGACGAAACCGTCGAGCGCGTGCTCGAGCTGCTGGGCGTGGCGTCCGCCGCCCCCACGGCCTGGACCGGCCTCTGAACTTGCGCCGGAGCCCCTACGCGGGCTTCCATTCCCACGCCTTCCTCGCCCCGAACACGAGGTTGGGGTACTGCGGCTTGCCCCGGCTGCCGTTGTAGCGGCCGAGCGCCATGTACATGTCGCCGCGCTCGCGGTCGAGGTAGTGGCGCAGGATGACGCAGCCGAAGCGAAGGTTGGTCTGCATGTGGAACAGTCGGGCCGGTTCGCCGTCGCCGATCAGGCGCGTCCAGAACGGCATGACCTGGGTGTAGCCCCGGGCGCCAGCAATGCTGATGGCGTACTTGCGAAAGCCGCTCTCCACCTGGATCAACCCGAGCAGCAACGCCGGCTCGAGGCCGGCCCGCTTCGACTCGTAGTACACCGTCTCGAGGAACTCGATGCGGGTCACGTTCTCGGACTTGCGCTTCTTGAGCCGGTTGCTCATCTCGCCCAGCCAGCGCAGGTAGACGATGCGGTCCTGAACGTTGTCGAAGGTCGGCTTGGGCGGTGCGTTGTTGGCGATGGCTGCGGACAGCACCGACCGCACAGAGTCGGCCAGCGGCTCCTCCGCCTGGCGGCCCGCATGGGCCACGTCGGGCAGGAGCCCGGCACAGGGCATGGCCACCGCCGACAAGGCCAACCGCCGCCGGGTGATGCCCGGGGCGGCCGTGAACAGCCCGCTCATCGGCCCAGTCGGGCCTTCACGAAGGCCACGATGTCTGCCAGGGGCACGTTGGTGGCCGCAGGGTCACGACGGCCCTGGTACTCGACCTGCCCTTCCTTGAGCCCGCGGTCTCCCAGCACCACCCGATTCGGAACACCCACCAGCTCCCAGTCGGCGAACATGGCACCGGGGCGCTCACCCCGGTTGTCCAGCATGACGTCGATGCCGAGCGCCTGCAGTTCATCATGCAGGCGGTCGGCGGCGGCCTGGACCTCCGGCGAACGGTCATAGCTGATCGGGCAGAGCACGACCTCGAACGGCGCCATCGATGCCGGCCAGATGATGCCGCGCTCGTCGTGGTTCTGCTCGATGGCAGCACCGAGGATGCGGGTGACGCCGATGCCGTAGCAGCCCATCTCCATCAGCTGCGGCTTGCCCTGCTCGTCGAGGTAGGTCGCATTGAGCGGCTTGGAATACACGGTGCCAAGGTTGAACACATGGCCGACCTCGATGCCGCGCTGGATGGCCAGCGCCCCCTTGCCGTCCGGCGACGGGTCGCCCTCAACGACATTGCGGATGTCGGCGACCAGGTCGGGCTCGGGCAGGTCGCGGCCCCAGTTGAGGCCGGTGAGGTGGAAGCCGGCTTCGTTGGCGCCCGAGATGAAGTCGCTCATGTTGGCGACCGTGCGGTCGGCCACCACCTTGACGGGCGCCTTGAGCCCGACCGGGCCCAGGTAACCCGGCTTGCAGCCGAAGTGCTGCTCGATCTCGGCCGTGGTCGCGAAGCGGAAGCCGCCGTTCAGGCCCGGCACCTTGCCGGCCTTCACTTCATTGAGGTCGTGGTCGCCACGCACCAGCAGCAGCCAGACGGTGGTGCCGGCGGCGTCGCCCTTCTCGGTCTTGTCGTCGGTCGCGAGGACGAGTGACTTCACGGTCCGCTCCAGGGGCACGGCCAGCAGTTCCGCCACGTCGGCGCAGGTGCTCTTGCCGGGCGTGGCCACTTTCTCCATGGCGGCCGTCGCGGCCGCGCGCTGGGCGAGCAGGGGCAGGGCCTCGGCCAGTTCGATGTTGGCCGCGTAGTCGGACTGCGGGCAGTAGACGAGCGCGTCTTCGCCGGTGTCGGCGATCACCTGGAACTCGTGCGACAGCGCGCCCCCGATCGCGCCGGTGTCGGCCGCCACGGCGCGGTAGGTCAGACCCAGGCGCTCGAAGATGCGGCAGTAGGCCGTGTACATGGCCTCGTAGCTCTTGATCGCCGCCTCGGGGTTGCGATCGAAGGAGTAGGCGTCCTTCATCGTGAACTCGCGGCCCCGCATTACGCCGAAGCGCGGGCGACGCTCATCACGGAACTTGGTCTGGATGTGGAAGAAGTTCTTGGGCAGCTGGCGGTAGCTGCGCAGTTCCTGGCGGGCGATGTCGGTGATGACCTCCTCGCTCGTCGGCTGGATGATGAAGTCACGGTCGTGGCGGTCCTTCACCCGCAGCATCTCCGGGCCCATCTTGTCCCAGCGGCCGGACTCCTGCCACAGCTCGGCCGGCTGCACGACCGGCATGAGGAGCTCCACCGCACCGGCCCGCGTCATCTCCTCGCGGATGATGTTCTCGACCTTGCGGATGACACGCAGGCCCATCGGCATGTAGCTGTAGATGCCGGCGCCCAGCCGCTTGATGTAGCCCGCCCGCATCATCAGCTTCTGGCTGACGACCTCGGCTTCTGCGGGCGCTTCCTTCAGGGTGGAGATGAAAAACTGGGACGCTTTCATGGGCAGGTCGCGGGGGTGATCATGGGTTCGGTGGAGGCACGGCGCTCCGTGCGGAGCGGGGTTATGCGGGGTTGATTCCCGTCATACCGGTGCAATAATGATTTCAACTAGAGATTTCGAGGTGATTATGCTCGACCGGGATGGGTTCAGACCCAACGTCGGCATCATCCTGCTCAACCCCCGGAACCAGGTGTTCTGGGGCAAGCGGATCCGCACCCACTCCTGGCAGTTTCCGCAGGGCGGGATCAAGTACGGGGAGACGCCCGAGCAGGCGATGTTCCGCGAACTTCACGAGGAAGTCGGGCTGCTGCCTGACCACGTGCGCATCGTCGCGCGCACCCGCGACTGGCTGCGCTACGAGGTGCCCGACCACTTCATCCGCCGCGATGCCCGCGGCCACTACCGCGGACAGAAGCAGATCTGGTTCCTGCTGCAGCTCATCGGCCGCGACAGCGACATGAACCTGCGCGCCAGCGACCACCCGGAGTTCGACGCGTGGCGGTGGAACGAGTACTGGGTGCCGCTCGAGTGGGTCATCGAGTTCAAGCGGGAGGTCTACCAGATGGCCCTCACCGAGCTCGCCCGCTACCTGCCGCGCAGCAGCGCGCACCACAACCGCTACCTGCGCTCCGGCATGCGCACCCACCATCGCGACGAGCCGCCAGCTGAGGAAGCCGCCCCGCGCGAGGGCGGAATGGTGCTCCCGCACGCGCCCCAGGACGAGGGCGACCCGTCGGGCTGAACCCTGCGGCCTGCGAGAGGCCGCGCACGACGTCAGGCATGGCCGGCGCCAGCCGGGCACTGCCGCGTCGTCACGCTCAGCTGAGGATCAGGTTGTCGCGGTGGATCATCTCGGGCTCGCCCGTGAATCCGAGCAGGCGCTCGAAGTCGGTCGAGGGATGGCGGGCGATGAGCCGCGCCTCGGACGCCGAGTAGTTCGCCAGGCCGCGCGCCACTTCGGCGCCCGCCGCATTCCGCACCGCGATCACGTCGCCCCGCAGGAACTCGCCGGCCACGCTCACGATGCCGATGGGCAGAAGGCTCTTGCCACCATCGCGCAGCTTGGCGACGGCGCCATCGTCGACCGTGACGGCCCCGCGCATCTGCAGGTGATCGGCCATCCACTGCTTGCGGGCCGTGGTCTTGGCCGTGCTGGCCGTGAGGGCCGTGCCGATGGATTCGCCGGCCGCGAGGCGGATCAGCACATCGGGTTCCCGGCCCCATGCAATGACGGTGGAGGCCCCGCTGCGTGCAGCGCGCTTGGCCGCCAGGATCTTGGTGATCATGCCGCCGCGTCCGAGGTTCGATCCGGCGCCGCCGGCCATGCGCTCGAGCTCCGGCGTGCCGGCGCGCGCCTCGTGGATGAACTCGGCGTTGGGGTCCTTGCGCGGGTCGGCCGAGTACAGGCCCTTCTGGTCCGTCAGGATGACCAGCGCGTCGGCCTCGATCAGGTTGGCGACCAGGGCACCCAGGGTGTCGTTGTCGCCGAACTTGATCTCGTCGGTGACGACCGTGTCGTTCTCGTTGATCACCGGCACGACGTTCAGCCGCAGCAGGGTCAGCAAGGTGGAGCGGGCGTTCAGGTAGCGCTCCCGATCGGCCAGGTCGGCGTGCGTCAGCAGCACCTGTGCGCTGCCCATGCCGTAGGTGCGCAGCTGCGTCTCGTAGATCTGGGCGAGGCCCATCTGGCCGACGGCCGCCGCCGCCTGCAGCTCATGGATTTCCTTCGGACGGCTGCTCCAGCCCAGGCGCTTCATGCCTTCGGCAATGGCACCGCTCGAGACCATCACCACCTCGCGCCCCTGTGCGGCCAGCGCCGCCATCTGGCGGCACCAGGTGCCGATCGCCTCGGCATCCACCCCACGCCCTTCGTTGGTGACGAGGGTGGAGCCCACCTTCACCACGATGCGGCGGGCGTTCTTGAGCGCGTCAGTCATGGGCGGCGTTCGGCTGGGCCCCTTCCGCGGCGGTCGGGGCATCGGGATCGGCAAAGCGGGGATCCGGATCGTCCGGCACCACGTTCTTGAGCTTGGACACGTGCTGGTAGACGGCATGAACCAGGCCTTCGCAGCCTTCGCGCGTGAGGGCCGAGATCTGGAACACCGGGCCTTTCCACTTGAAGCGCTTGACGAAGTCCTTCACCCGCTGCTCGCGCTCGTCGGCGGGCACCATGTCGAGCTTGTTGAGCACGAGCCAGCGCGGCTTGTTGTACAGCTGCTCGTCGTACTTCTTCAGCTCGGCCACGATCGCCTTGGCTTGCGCCACGGGGTCGACGGAATCGTCGAACGGCGCCATGTCGACAAGGTGCAGCAGCAGGTGGGTGCGCTGCAGGTGGCGCAGGAAGAGGTGGCCGAGGCCCGCGCCTTCCGAGGCCCCTTCGATGAGACCCGGGATGTCGGCCACGACGAAGCTCTGCTCTGCCGCGACGCGGACCACGCCCAGGTTCGGGTGCAGCGTGGTGAACGGGTAGTCGGCGATCTTCGGCCGCGCATTCGAGATGGCCGCGATGAGCGTGGACTTGCCGGCGTTGGGCATGCCCAGCAGGCCGACGTCGGCGAGCACGCGCATCTCGAGCTTCAGCTTGAAGGCCTGCCCCGGCCAGCCGGGTGTCTTCTGGCGCGGCGCCCGGTTCGTGCTGGTCTTGAAGTGCATGTTGCCGAAGCCGCCGTCGCCCCCCTTGGCCAGCAGCACCCTCTCGTCCGGCACGAGGAGTTCGGCGATCACGTTGCCCGTTTCCAGGTCGGTGATGATCGTGCCCATCGGCATGCGCAGGACGATGTCCTCGGCGGCAGCGCCGAACTGGTCGGAGCCCCGGCCGTTCTCGCCCCGGCGCGCTTCATGGCGTCGGGCGTAACGGTAGTCGATCAGGGTGTTGAGGTTGCGGTCGCCCACGGCGTACACGCTGCCGCCGCGACCACCATCGCCGCCGTTCGGCCCACCGAAGGGCAGGAACTTCTCGCGGCGAAAGCTCATGCAGCCGTTGCCGCCATCGCCTGCGACGACGTCGATCGTGGCTTCGTCAACGAATTTCATGACTGTTTGTCCACACACGGCGCCCCGGTGGGCCACCGTTCAAAAGAGGAAGCGGGGCTCGCGCCGATCGGCACGGGCCCGTGCGAATCGTAAGCCACCGGCTCCGTCTTCCGCAAAAAACAAAGCCCCGGCGAACCGGGGCTTCGTTCGGTCTGGCTGGCCGGGGCTGCAGAACAGCCCCGAAGCCCGCCTCAGGCCGCCTTGATGTTGACGGTACGGCGGTTGGCCGAACCCTTGACCGCGAACTCGACGGTGCCGTCGGTCAGTGCGAACAGGGTGTGGTCCTTGCCGATGCCGACGTTCACGCCAGGGTGGAACTGCGTGCCACGCTGACGAACGATGATCGAGCCGGCCGAGATGGCCTCGCCGCCGAACGCTTTCACGCCCAGCATCTTCGGTTGAGAGTCGCGGCCGTTCCGTGTGGAACCGCCGCCCTTTTTCTGTGCCATGGTTTAACTCCTAGAACTCGGATGGACTGCCAGACTCAGGCGTTGACGGCGCTGATCTGAAGCTCGGTGAAGGCCTGGCGGTGGCCTTGACGCTTCTGATAGTGCTTGCGGCGACGCATCTTGAAGATGCGCACCTTGTCGTGCCTGCCTTGAGCCACCACGGTGGCCACAACGGTTGCGCCAGCTACCAAGGGAGTCCCGACCTTCAGATCGGCACCGGCTCCAACAGCCAGCACCTGGTCGATCGTGATCTCTTGGCCAACGTCCGCAGCAATCTGTTCTACCTTGATTTTTTCGCCAGCAGCAACCTTGTATTGCTTGCCACCGGTTTTGATGAGCGCGTACATATCAGCCTTTCAGTGAATCGGCTCCGGGCGCCTGAACGCCCTGGAACTGCCCTGCTTGACACGCAGAGCCGAACATTCTAGCACGGCAGCCGGGGCCCGTGCCGAAAAATCGTGCACCCGGGCGGAGGTCTGCACGGGTGCGACGGCCACACCCCCAGGGCTGGGGGTCAGCGCCCGCTCTTCCTATAATTTGCGATACCCAATTGAGCCCAACGTGCAGCCGTCACCCTCCTCCCCTTCCGAAGTTTCCTCCAGCCACGCTGCGTTCGTCGCGGCGGAGATGCGTGAGGTGGATGCCGTCATCCGCCTGAGGCTCGCGTCCGAGGTTGTCCTCATCAACCAGATCTCGCACTACATCATCAGCGCCGGCGGCAAGCGCCTGCGCCCGATGCTCGTGCTGCTGTTCGCGAACGCGCTGGGCTTCCAGGGACGCGAGCGCTACGAAATGGCCGCGACGGTGGAGTTCATCCACACGGCCACCCTGCTGCACGACGACGTCGTCGATGAATCCGACCTGCGCCGCGGTCGCCAGACCGCCAATGCCCTGTTCGGCAACGCGGCCAGCGTGCTCGTCGGCGACTTCCTCTACTCGCGCGCCTTCCAGATGATGGTCTCGGTCAATCGCATGCGGGTGCTCGAGGTGCTGGCCGACGCGACCAACGTGATCGCCGAGGGCGAGGTCCTGCAGCTGATGAACATGCACGACGCCGACCTGGCCGTCGAGGACTACCTGAAGGTCATTCGCTTCAAGACCGCCAAGCTCTTCGAAGCCAGCGCTCGCCTGGGCGCCGTGCTGGCCGGCGCCAATGCCGAGGTGGAAGACGCCTGCGCCTCCTATGGTCGTTCACTGGGCACCGCCTTCCAGCTTGTCGACGACCTCCTCGACTACGAAGGCTCCACGTCGCAGCTCGGCAAGAACGTTGGCGACGACCTGCGCGAGGGCAAGCCCACGCTGCCGCTGCTCGTGGCCATGGAGCGCGCCAGCGAGGAAGACCGCGCCCTCATCCGCCATGCGATCGAGCACGGCGAGGTCACCCGGCTGGCCGAGATCGTCGAGATCGTTCGCCGAACCGGCGCACTGGAAGTGACGCGCGAAGCCGCCCGCGCCGAGGCCGAGAAGGCCCGCCTCAGTTTGTCGCTGCTGCCCCCTTCCGCCCACAAGGAAGCTCTGATAGAATTCTGCGTTCGGTCGGTGGACCGCTCTTCCTGAGAGCGCCAACCGCACCGTTGCGAACCACTGATGCGAGCGATGGACCCCGGCAACCGCGAGTGCGCCGCCAGAGCAGAACAACGCAAAGAAGAACGCAGAGAAATACGAAAAAACATCGGGGTGTAGCTTAGCCTGGTAGAGCGCTACGTTCGGGACGTAGAGGCCGGAGGTTCGAATCCTCTCACCCCGACCAATATCTGAAAGAAGCCCAAGTGCCCTCGGTGCTTGGGCTTCTTTGCTTTCCGGTAAGCAGTCAGGAGGCCCACGGAAGCACCTGCTCCGGAACGATTGCTCCAGCCCGCAGCATGAGCCGGACCAGCGGGAGCGCCAGCGCTTCGGCCTCGCTGCTGGCGTCGACAACCACGAAACGGGTCTGCGTGGGCGGCAATGTGAAGAACGCTGAACTCAGAACGCCGCAGCGGTTGGACGGCAGCAGCTTCGCCATCAGCAGCACCTCGAGCGGCACCTGCGCAGGAACCTCGAGCACGTCCTCTCCAAGCGCTCGACGCAGCGCATCGTTGTAGGCCGGATTCGCAGGATGCGCCTTGAAGCCGATGCGCGCTCCTTCGGGCAAGCGCCCTGACTCGCGCAACGCTTGCACGGTGCGCAATTGCGCCTTGCCGAGCCGCTCGTTGGGCGCCGCATCCCACGTGGCCGTTCCAGTGAAGAGCCACGCCTTCGGGTCGGACGCCCAGGACTGCAGTGCCGCACGCTCCGCCTCGCCGATACCGAACATCGACAGATACAGCCATCGCTGCGTCTCACTCAGTGATGCCCACTGATCCAGTTGCATGTCTTGCGCGCAGGCGGCGAACGCCTGATTCACCCGTCGTCCCGCCTCATCGCTGCACAAGAGATCGCGACGCAGCATGTGGTACGTGGTGTCGAACAACAAGTGCCATGCATGACTCTGGAGCACGTTGTTGGACGGCGCGGCCAGGCCCTGTATCGCGCGACCCAGGTCCAGCGCGGCGCGGCGCAACGCCTCGTCGAGGCCAGCCTCCGACTTGAGGGTCTCGCGCTGCATCACGCTCAATGATCCGTCGTCGTACAAATGCAGCCGAAGGGCGATGCCTGCCGCCTCGAGCGGGCCGACAAGGGCACGCATCAACGGCACGACCCCTCTCCACGCGTGGGTCTGGTTCGAATGGATCTCCACGAGCCTGATTGGATTGCCGACCACCAGGCTTCGCACGGAATCGACGAAGTCCGCCGACACGGCTGCCATCTGGGGCACATAGGCCGCGTTGTGCAGGATCAG
Organism: Rhizobacter sp. LjRoot28; assembly: GCF_964253025.1. Lineage (NCBI taxonomy): Bacteria > Pseudomonadati > Pseudomonadota > Betaproteobacteria > Burkholderiales > Sphaerotilaceae > Rhizobacter > Rhizobacter sp. LjRoot28. The sequence goes on along the minus strand of NZ_CAXUQC020000001.1, from coordinate 237,366 downwards.
ATGGCGCTCCGGCACAGCGAGTCGAAGCCACGTGATGATCTTGAAGACGTTCGGGTCCTCAGCGCATTGAACGTAGTCGAACATCTGCTCAACCAAGGACAAGGACGTCGAGTCGACGTAGAGCTTCAAGATGTTGCCGTGGGCACCATCAGCGAGTGCAGGGGAGTCCATGGGCGCGTCTCATATTCCGGTGGTGCGGGCGCCAAGTGCGCCCCGATGGAGGCCAGTGTACGCACCGTCGGATGCAGGCTCCGACCAACACCCGCACACGGTTCGCCACGGATGAGGGCACGCGGCTTGCCGCCAGGGCATGCACATAGAAAGGAGTTTCCGCATGGCAGCCCGTTCCAATCCCTCCGCTCCTGACGTTGAAACACGCCCGTCAGAGGCCGGCAACGACACCGACGACAGCCCGCTCGACTCCCTCGGCAAGGCGATCGTCGACCCGGTCCTGTCCTCCCAGCCCACGACGCCCGCCGACATCGTTCACGACCAGCGGCACCCGGACGAGAAGAAGCGCTGACACGGCGCCCGGGGTCCGTGAGGACGGTCGGGCCGACGGATGCATTTCGTTGCAGGAAATCACCGGCCGAAAGCTGCTTTTTCTGGCAGTTCGTGAGGGTGGGCGATGTTTACAGGGTGGATCGAATCAGCGATCATGGCTCGGTACGCCCATTTCACGTTGTGACATCACGCCCTGCCTGTGGACACTCTTGCCGAAGCCCCTCAATCGTCCCTTTCCGGCGTCGCGCGGGTCCTCGTCCATGCGGGCAAGCTGAACGCCAAGACGGCTGAAGACCTCGTCAAGTCGGCCAAGGAAAAGAAGACCAGCTTCATCGCCTCGGTCATCGCCGGCGGCGCCATCTCGTCGGCCGACCTGGCCCACACCCTGGCGAGCGCCCTCGCGCTCCCGGTGATGGACATCAACGCCGTCGACCTGCAGCGCCTGCCGCGCAACGTCATCGACGCCAAGCTGACCGCGCAGTACCAGGTCCTGATCCTCAGCAAGCGCGGCAACCGGCTCTTCGTCGGCGGGGCAGACCCGACCGACCAGGAAGCCATCGAGCGCATCAAGTTCGCCACCCAGCTGTCGCCCGAGTGGGTCGTGCTCGAGCACGACAAGCTGACCAAGATTCTCGAAGCGGCGGGCGCCAGCGCCACTGAGTCGCTCGAGAACATCGTGGGCGGCGACTTCGAGTTCGACGTCAACGACGAGGAGAACTCGGCGCCCGAGCAGCACGAGGTCACGGTCGACGTGGAAGACGCGCCGGTGGTGCGCTTCCTGCAGAAGATGCTGATCGACGCGATCAACGCCCGGGCGTCCGACCTGCACTTCGAGCCCTACGAGTACCACTACCGGGTGCGCTTCCGCGTCGACGGCGAACTGCGCGAGATCACCCAGCCGCCGATCGCCATCAAGGACAAGCTCGCCTCGCGCATCAAGGTCATCTCGCGCATGGACATCGCCGAGAAGCGGGTCCCGCAAGACGGCCGGATGAAGCTGAAGTTCGGCAACAAGTCGATCGACTTCCGGGTGAGCACCCTGCCCACGCTCTTCGGCGAGAAGATCGTGATCCGTATTCTCGACTCCTCCAGCGCCAAGCTCGGCATCGAGGCCCTGGGCTACGAGAAGATCGAGAAGGACCGGCTGCTCAAGTGCATCCAGCGGCCCTACGGCATGGTGCTGGTGACGGGCCCGACCGGTAGCGGCAAGACGGTGTCGCTCTACACCTGCCTCAACATCCTGAACCAGCCCGGCGTCAACATCTCGACCGTCGAGGACCCGGCTGAAATCAACCTGCCCGGCATCAACCAGGTCAACGTGAACGACAAGGCGGGCCTCACCTTCGCGGCCGCCCTCAAGTCGTTCCTGCGCCAGGATCCGGACGTGATCATGGTCGGCGAAATCCGCGACCTCGAAACCGCCGACATCGCCATCAAGGCCGCCCAGACCGGCCACATGGTGATGTCCACCCTGCACACCAACGACGCGCCGACCACCCTCACCCGGCTGCTGAACATGGGCGTCGCGCCCTTCAACATCGCCTCGAGTGTGCTGCTCATCACGGCACAGCGGCTTGCGCGTCGGCTTTGTGAGTCATGCAAGGCGCCAGCCGAGTACCCTCGCGAGGCCATGCTCAAGGCGGGTTACCGGGAAACCGACCTCGACGGCTCCTGGAAACCGTACCGCGCTGTGGGCTGCTCGGCGTGCACGAATGGCTACAAAGGCCGGGTCGGCATTTACCAAGTGATGCCCATCACCGAGGAAATCCAGCGCATCATCCTCGCCGAGGGGACGTCGATGGACATCGCCGTGCAGGCGCAGCGCGAAGGGGTTCGCGACCTGCGCCAGTCCGGCCTGATCAAGGTACGGGCAGGCGCCACGACGCTGGAAGAGGTGATCGCCTGCACCAACGAGTGACGGTCAGGCCGCACTCCTTGAGGCATAGGCGCAACACCGAACGACAACCAACGGGACGAGGATAGAAGTTTCCTCGGAGAGATCATGGCAACTGCAGCCGTCAGAGAGAAAGAATTCGTTTTCGAGTGGCAAGGCAAGGACAAGAACGGGAAAACGGTTCGGGGCGAGCTGCGCGCTGGGGGCGAGGCCATGGTCAGCGCCACGCTGCGCCGCCAGGGCATCCTCATCACCAAGGTGAAGAAGCGCCGCACCAGCGGTGGCAAAGCCATCAAGCAGAAGGACATCGCCGTCTTCACCCGGCAGCTCGCCACCATGATGCGGGCGGGCGTGCCCCTGCTCCAGGCTTTCGACATCGTCGCCCGCGGCAGCTCCAATCCGCGCATGACCAAACTGCTCACCGACATCCGCACTGACGTCGAGACAGGCACCAGCCTCTCGTCGGCCTTCCGGAAACATCCGCTTCAATTCGACGCGTTGTACTGCAACCTCGTCGAAGCCGGTGAAGCCGCGGGTATTCTGGATACGCTCCTCGATCGCCTGGCCATCTACCAGGAAAAGACGATGGCGCTGAAGAACAAGATCAAGTCGGCGCTGATCTACCCGGTGGCCGTGCTGGTGGTCGCCTTCATCGTCATCTGCGTGATCATGCTGTTCGTGATCCCGGTGTTCGAGAACGTCTTCGAATCGTTCGGCGCAGACCTTCCCGCACCGACGATGTTTGTCATCGGCATGTCAAAGGTGTTTACCCAATACTGGTGGGCGATCTTTGGTTTCCTGGGCGGCGGCATCTACTTCTTCCTGGAATCCTGGAAGCGTTCCGAGAAGATGCAGCGCACGATGGACCGACTGCTTTTGAAAGCGCCCGTATTCGGCAGCCTGGTGAACAAGGCGTCCGTTGCGCGTTGGACGCGTACGCTGTCAACGATGTTTGCCGCCGGCGTGCCTCTCGTCGAGGCCCTCGACTCCGTGGGCGGTGCCGCCGGCAATGCGGTCTTTAAGGACGCCACAGAACAGATCCAGAAAGACGTCTCGACCGGCGCAAGCCTGACGGCCTCAATGGAAACCACCGGGGTATTTCCGGTCATGGTGCTGCAGATGTGCGCCATCGGCGAGGAATCCGGGTCGCTCGACGGCATGCTAGGCAGGGCGGCGGAGTTCTACGAAGATGAGGTCGATGAAGCCGTTGCCGGCCTATCGAGCCTGATGGAGCCCTTCATCATCGTGATCCTGGGCACCTTGATCGGTGGCATCGTCGTGTCGATGTACCTGCCGATCTTCAAGCTCGGCGCCGTCGTCTGATCGACGCCGATGGAATGGTTCGCGCTTGACATCGCCGCCACCCCCTGGCTCCTGGGCCTGGTAGGACTGTGCATCGGCAGCTTCCTGAACGTGGTCGTGCACCGGCTCCCGCTGGCGCTCGACCGCGAATGGAAGCAGGACAGCGCCGAGCTCCTCGGCGTCACCGTCGAGCTGCCCCCGCCCATCACCCTCTCCACCCCGCGGTCTCGCTGCCCGTCCTGCGGCCACCCGATCGCCTGGTACGAGAACATCCCGGTGCTGAGCTACCTCGCGTTGCGGGGGCGTTGTTCGGCGTGCAAGACCCGCATCTCGCCGCGCTACCCCTTGGTCGAGCTCGCCACCGGTCTGCTGTTCGCGGCCGTGGCGTGGCGCTTCGGCGAGCAGCCGGTGGCCTGGCTCTGGTGCGGCTTCGTCGCCGTGCTGCTGGCCTTGACCGGCATCGACTGGGACACCACCCTGCTGCCGGACAACCTCACCCTGCCCCTGCTCTGGGCCGGCCTCGTGGCCAGCGCCCTCGGGTGGACGGTGCCGCTGAGCCAGTCCCTGTGGGGTGCCGTCGTCGGCTACCTGTCGCTGTGGAGCGTGTACTGGCTCTTCAAGCTCACCACCGGCAAGGAGGGCATGGGCTACGGCGACTTCAAGTTGCTGGCGGCGCTCGGCGCCTGGCTGGGCGTCCAGATGATCCTGCCCATCGTGCTCGGGGCCTCGGTCATCGGTGCGATCGTGGGCATCGGCATGAAGATGGCGAGCAACCTGCGCGAAGGCCGCTATGTGCCGTTCGGCCCCTTCCTCGCCGGCGGCGGCATCGTCGTGATGCTGGCCGGCCCTGAACGCGTGCTGGGCTGGCTCGGCTGGCGCTGACACCATGCCCGCGCGTCCGCCGTCCGCCGCTCGGCCGCGCCGCCCGCTGCAGATCGGGCTGACGGGGGGCATCGGCAGCGGCAAGAGCACGGTGGCCTCCCTGCTGGTGGCCCAGGGCGCCGCACTGATCGACACCGACGCCATCTCGCGGGCCCTCACCTTGCCGGGCGGCGCCGCGATCGACCCGCTGCGCGCGGCGTTCGGCGACGCCATGATCGGCCCCGATGGCGCACTCGACCGTGCCCGCATGCGCGAACAGGTGTTCGCCGACCCCTCCGCCAAGGCGCGGCTCGAAGCCATCCTGCACCCGCTGATCGGCCTCGAATGCAACCGGCAGGCCGAGGCCGCCGGTGACCGCGTGCGGCTGTTCGACGTACCGCTGCTCGTCGAATCGACCCGGTGGCGCGCCCGGGTGGATCGCGTGCTGGTGGTCGATTGCCCGGAGGAGGTCCAGGTCGAGCGCGTGATGGCCCGCTCCGGCTGGACACGAGAGACCGTGCTGGCCGTCATCCGGCAGCAGGCGCCCCGCGCCGCCCGTCGCGCGGCGGCCGACGCCATCATCTGCAACCACGGCATCGGGTTCGACCAGCTTGCCGACGAGGTGGGCGCGCTATGGCGCCACTGGTGCCCTGTGGAACAATGTCACGGAAGCCCTCCGCGTTGATTCAACAGGAAGCCCACCCTTGGTCCTCTACGAATACCCCTTCAACGAAAGCATCCGCACGATGCTCCGCCTCGAACACCTGTTCGACCGGCTGGGCCGGCTGCTGCCGCGTGACGAAGCCGTGGACCACCACTACGCGCTCGCCACGCTGTTCGAGATCATGGACGTGTCGTCGCGCGCCGACCTCAAGTCCGACGTGCTCAAGGACCTCGAACGCCAGCGTGCCCAGTTCAACAGCTACCGCGGCAACCCGTCCATTGCGGAAGACGCCCTCGACGACGTCATCCGCCGCATCGACCATGCCTTCGACGGCCTCAACAAGCTGACCGGCAAGGCGGGGCAGTCGCTCAACGCCAACGAATGGCTGATGAGCATCCGCAGCCGCATCAGCATCCCCGGCGGCACCTGCGAGTTCGACCTGCCCGCCTACTACGCCTGGCAGCAACTGCCCGCGGCACGCCGCCGGGCCGACCTGAACCACTGGATCGGCACCTTGATGCCGCTGGCCGAGGCGCTCAAGCTCGTGCTCGCGCTGCTCCGCGATTCCGGCGTTCCCCACAAGGTGATGAGCCAGGGCGGCCAGTACCAGCAAAGCCTGCCGGCCGGCCGCGTGTACCAGCTGCTCAGACTGCGCATCGACCCGACCCTGCAACTCGTGCCCGAGATCAGCGGGCACCGCCTGATGGTGCTCGTGCGCCTGATGCGCCAGGACGCCGAAGGACGCCTCAAGCCCGCCGGCACCGACACCAGCTTCGAACTGACCCTCTGCACATGAACCCGCAAGCCCCGAGCACCGGCCTGCGTCGCATCGTCAAATGCCCCCGATGCCGGGGCGACAGCGTCTACGCACCGGAAAATGCCTTCCGTCCCTTCTGCAGCGAACGCTGCAAGAACGCCGACTTCGGCGCGTGGGCCAGTGAAGCCTATCGGCTGGATGCCAAGCCACCAGCCCCCGAGGACGACGACCCGGACGCTCCGGTCCACCCGTTGCGCTGAGCCCGCCCGATGGGGCGCGCCCCCTGCGAAGCCGGGCGCCCGCCCTGACGCTGTACCCTCGTGACCCTGCGGGCGACCCATTGCCCGTGCGACCTTTCTCCCAGGACCCCGCATGGCCTACGACTACAGCTCCGAATCGAAGCGGCTGGAACTGCCCAACCCCTACCAGTTGCAGAATCGCCTGCTGTGGTTCTGCGCTGCCGTGCTCGTCGTGGCCGGCGTGGTCGCCCTCTGGTGGGCGCGCGACGCCGTCCAGGCGCAGTCGCTCGGCCGCACGGTGGCACCCTTGCTGGCCGGCGTGTTGTTGCTGGTGGCGGGCCTCGCCTGCGCCGCCACGGCGGCGCGACGGCTGCGCTTCTTCTTCGGCCGAGGGCGGCCCAGTTCCCTGGCACCCGAAATCCCGAACGGTGCCGTGGGCAATTCCGCCGCGGCGGAAGCGCTCAAGGAAATGCTGCGCCAGGGCGGGATCTCGTACCCCGAGCCGCAGGGGGCGGTCGAGGGCCTGCTCTACCACCTCTCGCCCGCGCTCATTACCGCGCCTCATGAGGTGCAGTACCTCGCCCGCCGGCATGTGTTCAACCTCGCCGCCATCACCGCGACCCTGATCAGCTTCCTGATCTCGTGGTGGCTCTTCGGCGACGAGACCACGCGCCCGTGGATCGGCTTCCTCTACTTCGCCTTCGGCCTGTTCTTCCTGCTCAAGCCGCTGTTGAGCCAGCAACGCGCTCGCGTGAGCACGGCCTCGCTGGTCACGCTGATCGCCGGCGCGATCGTCGGCCCGGTGCTGGTCGCCCTGGTCGCGCCATCGCTGCCCTCGACGGGTGGGTTCTCGCTCAACACCCAAACCTTCGTGATGCTCGGCACCGCGCTCGTGGCCAGCGGCCTGGCCATGGCCGCCGTGCTCGCGCAGGTGGACCCCGCGCCGCAGACACGGGCCAGCGTGGAGCAGGGCCGCTTGTCGATGAACGCGCCACCGGCCTCCCTGATGGATGAGCTCGACCGCACGCTGCAGGACGAATGGACCGAGCGCATTCCCAACCGCCGGTACGCGCGCACCGAGCCCCTCACCCCCGCGTCCACCCCGTCGGGCAGCTTCGCCGGCGAGTTGTTCGAGGAAACGCAGCCCTTGCCGGTCTCCGGCACCAAGCCGCCCACCTTTGCCGAGGCGCTCGCCGGCCGCCGTCACCGCACGGTGCTGTTGCTGGACCTCTACGCCCTCGTCCTCGTCTGCATCGCCGTCGGGCTGGCGCTGCACTTCGTGCGCGGCTTCGAGGCCTTCGCCGGGGGAGCCGTCAGCCGGTTGTCACCGCTCGGCAGCGCGGTCATCCTGGCCTTCGTCGCCGCCTTCTGCTTCCAGTCGGCCGGTCGGCTCTGGGGCCGATTCAACTTCGAGTCGGTCCTGGTGTGGGTCGAGATGGCCGGCAACTGGCAGACCTCGCGGGTGGGCACGGGCAACAACTTCACGAGCCGGCTCAACACCGAGAACGACGTCGTGCGCACGGAGGCCATGACCCTGCGCGTCTGGCGCGCCCGGATCGAATCGGTGGTGTTCGGCAAGGACGCCGAGCGGCAGGTCACGGCGATGTTCTCGACCGAGCGCGAGGCCAAGGCCCTCGCCGCTCACCTCGCCCAGTTCGCACGTGGCCAGAGCGTGCTGGTCACGCCCGGCTCGGCCGAGGACCAGGCCCGCTTCGCCACCTTGCAGGCCGGTGAACAGGCGCTGGGTGCGCCCAACGCCGCCTTGCTGGCCCACCAGCAGCACATCGCCGCGGCGCTCACCGGAGACGGCGGCGGCAGCGGGGGCAGCGAAGCGGCGATCACACGCCACTGCACCCAGTGCGGTGCTGCCGCGGCAAGCTCGGAGGCCAAGTTCTGCGCCCGGTGCGGCGCGGCCCTGCCCACCTGAGACGCGGCCGGTCGCGCGTCTCCCGACCCGGCCCGCATGGCGCCTGCGTCGGCCTGCCCCCGGACGTGCACGGGGAAGATCCAAGGCCGCCCACCCGAACGGCCGCAAGGAACTCAGGCGCGTCGACGATCCAGCTGCAGGGCCTGTCCGGGCCACTGGCCGCCGAGCGAGCGCGTCGCGGTTTCAGCAGCGTTCACGAGCAGGCCGCTCATGCGTTGCACCGCCAGTTCGGAGAAGCGCTCCAGCGGGCCTGACAACGACAGCACGCCAAGCAGCAGGCCCGAGGGTCCGAACACCGGGCTGGCCGCCGCGCCACACAGCGGGTCGCGTTCGCCGAACGAGGTGAACACCAGCGGCGCAGGCGTCGAGGCGCCTTGCGAGGCGAAGGCGAGCAAGGCGCGGCCCCCCGCGCCCTTGTCGAGCGGCAGCACATCGCCCTCGCGCACGTGGTCGAGCGTCGAATGATTGGAGTTGATGCGGAACAGGCACAACCGCGTTTCCTTGCCGTGGATGACATGGAAGGAGGCGCTCTCGGTGCCGTGCTCCACCAGCCATTCGAGCACCGGGTGGATGCCTTCGCGCAGACCATAGGTCTGGTCGAAGGCTCGTCCGAACAGGAACGCCTGGGGCCCGAGCGCGTAGCGCTTGTCCGCCCGGTGCACCACCAGGCCGCTGCGCTGCAAGGAGGCCAGGAGCCGCAGCAGCGTGCTCTTGTACATGCCGGTGACGCGGGCAAGCTCGGCGAGCGTCAGCGTGGCATTGGCCTGCGCCAGGGCGGTGGCAATGGTCAGCGCGCGATCGACGGCAGCCACGCCGTCTCCGGGCACGAAGGTCACATCGAGAGGGGTCTTGGGCATGGCACCGTCCGGCTTGAAGGTTGCGTCCGCTCCGGAGAGTGAACGGGTGTCCAAAAATCAAGAATGCCAGACGCGGCGCTCCACTTCCCTCGGGACACACCCTGATGCGCTGCCGTCGCCAGTCCGCTCTCAACCAGCGCCGCGCGGGCTGAAGGTGCGGGGAAACACCACCGGTGCTTCCCGGTTCGCCAGGCGGTAACCCATGGGCGGTCGGCGGCTCCCGCGCGGAACGAGCCCCGCCTCGACCAGAAACCCGCCAGCGAGTATGCGTGTCCGGAAGCCGCTCTTGTCGACCGGCCGGCCCAGCACCACTTCGTAGGCCCCTTGCAACTCCGGCAGCGTGAAGGGTTCGGGCAGCAGGAAGGCCGGCAGCGAGGTGTACTCCACCTTCCCGCGCAGCCGTTCCACGCCGGCTCGCACGATCCCGGCATGGTCGAAGGCCAAGGGGTGGGCGCCACCGGTGCCGGCCAGCAGCTCGTCGGCCGTGAACCAGGCGGCGTCCGAGGCATTGGCCCCATGCCGCAGCGCCATGCCCTCGGTCGGGATGAGGGCCATGTAGGCATGGGTGGCCGACCAGCCGCGGGGATCACGCCGCGCACCGCCCCAACTGCCAAGCTGCTCCAGATAGGGACTCTGCACGCCGGCTTTCTCGTGGAGCTTGCGCCGTGCGCACGCTTGCAGGTCCGCGTCGAGGTCGATGTCGACGAAACCACCCGGCAGCGCCCACTGGCCCGCGAATGGCGCCTCGGCACGGCGCACCAGCAGCACCTGGAGCGCATCATCCCGAACCGTGAAGATCACGAGGTCGACGGTGGTGAGCGGGCGTGGGAAGTCGGGCATCTCCCCCGCGTCGGTCGGCGGAGCGCCCGAGCGCCGCCTGGATCCTGCTGCTGGCATGGCGTCAGTCGGCCGTGAGGTCGAGGAAGTGGTCCAGCATGTGGAAGTGGTCGTCGTGGAACTGGTCTTCCATCGCCGTGAGCGAGTGGATGGGCACCCAGTCCACCGCCTCCGCGTCGTCCGCCGCCTGCACCTCGGGCAGTTCGCGTTCGCCCAGGTCGAAGTAGTGCGCGTGCGTGATGGTCCGACCGCGTTGGCTGCGGTCGGGGTGGTCGAACACGGCCACGGACTTCAGCGCCTGCCGCATGGCGGTACCGAGCAGTTGCAGGCCGGTCTCCTCACTCAGTTCGCGCAGTGCGGACTGGTAGGCCGTCTCCCGTTGTTCGATGAATCCCCCTGGCAACGCCCACAAGCCCTTGCCCGGCGCCTGGCCTCGGCGGATGAGCAGCACGCGCTTCCCGCAGCGCACCACGGCATCGACCGTCACGAACACCGGCGGATAGGGCGCGACCGCCCAGGACGCACGGTAGTCGCGCATGGCGCGCCACTCCTGCGCCAAGGGCTCGAAGTGCGGCAAGGCGACCCAGGCGCGCAGGAAGTCGAGCGTGGAGGGGGGCGCCTGGTCCACCAGCGCCGCGAGGGTCGCATCGATGGGATGGCCCGCCGCGCCAAAGACGGCATCGCGCACGCCGGTGCCGTCGGCCAGACCGACGCGAGGAAGCGGCACCACCTGCCAGCCGACGAAGGCGCGCAGGTAGTCGCTCGTCGCATCCTTGAAGTGGCCGACGAGCGCGACGGCTGCGGAATTGCCCACCTGGGCCCGCACGCCAGTCTGCACGGCCGCGACCCAGCGGGCTTCGTCGTAGTGGTCACGCACGGGCAGGAAGTCGACGCGGGCGCGGTCGGCTTCGTCCAGCGCCAGCCGGACCATCTCCGCTCGCTCCCGCCAGGTGAAGGGGTTCTTGGGGGAGCGCGCCTGGTGGGCTGATCCAATCACTACCACGACCCGGGGCGCGAGCCGCAAGGCATGGTGCAGCAGGCCCAGATGGCCGAGGTGAAAGGGCTGGAACCGGCCGACGAGCACGGCCACGTCGCACGGCGTGGCCAGCGTGGAAGGGGATGAGGGTGTGGGGCTCATGGACGCTCAGACGTGGAAGGCGGCGATGGGCATCTGGCGCCCGCTGCCGAAGGCGCGCGACCGCACGCGAACGATGGGAGGCGACTGGCGGCGCTTGTATTCGCTGCGGGCGATCATCGCCCGCACGCGCTTCACCAGCGCCTGGCCTTCCGGCTGCTCGACAAGGCGATCGACGAAAGCCTGCGCCGCCGCCCGCTCCGCGGCCGGCAGCCGGTTGCCCTCGATCTCGATCTTGAGGATCTCGTCGAGCACGGGGTACGGCGGCAGGCTGTCGGTGTCCTGCTGGCCGGGTGCGAGTTCGGCCGACGGCGGCTTGTCGATGACGGCCTGGGGAATCAGCTCGCGTCCGGCCACCTCGTTGACATGCCGTGCCAGGGCGAAGACCTCCGTCTTGTACAGGTCGCCCAGCAAGCCGAGCCCGCCGTTGGTGTCGCCGTACAGCGTGCAGTAGCCGACCGAGATCTCGGACTTGTTGCCGGTCGTGAGCAGCAGGTGCCCGAAGTGGTTCGAATGCTCCATCAGGATGGTGCCGCGGATGCGCGCCTGCAGGTTCTCGAGCGGCAGTCCGCGCAGCGGGGTGGCGAAGGTCGCCTCGAAACCCCGCGCATAGCCCTCGACCAACTCCGCAATGGCATGCCGGTGCAACCGGATGCCGAGGTTGTCGCACAGCTGCACCGAATGATCGACCGACCCGGCCGAGGAGAAGGATGACGGCATGGTGATCGCCTCGACGTTCTCCGCGCCGAGCGCGTCCACGGCCAGCACGAGGGTCAGCGCGCTGTCGATGCCCCCGGACGACCCGACCACGGCCTGCCGGAAGCCGCAGCGGCGCGCATAGTCGCGCAGCCCGAGCGCGATCTGCGCCCGGTAGAAGGCGGAGGGCTCCAGCCCCTTGGGATTGACCGGCGGCAGGGCACTGCCATCGCGCGCGAGGAAGGCGCCGTTCTCGAAACGCAGGGTACTGACGTGCTCGACGAAGCGCTCTGCTTCGAAGGTCACCCCTCGCCCGGGCTCGACCGCGAACGACGCGCCATCGAACACGATCTGGTCCTGCCCACCCACCTGGTTCACATAGAGCAGGGGCAGGCCGTATCGGGTGCTGGCCTGCCCGAACACCGCATGCCGCTGCTCCCGCTTGCCCACGTTGGACGGGCTCGCGTTGATGGAGACGATGAGGTCCGGTGCCGCATCGGCCATGCGGGCGAAGGGGTTGACGAGGTAGTCCTGCCCTTCGTCGTTCCAGCCGTCCTCGCAGATCATCAGACCGACCTGATTGGTGCCGATGCGCAGCACGCGGGCAACGTCCGGACCGGGTGAGAAGTGACGGTGCTCATCGAAGACGTCGTAGGTCGGAAGCAGCTGCTTGGCGTACTGCGCGACCTGGCGCCCGCCCGCGAGGACAACCAGCGCGTTGTGAAGCTTCTTGCCCGGCCCCTCGCGCTGCAGCGGCGCCCCGAACACCCAGTGCAGTGCCGGCATCTCGCGCGACGCCTCAAGCAAGGCGGCAAGGCCGGCCTCGACGCGGTTGAGGAAGCCGGGCTCGTCGAGCAGGTCCCCCGGGTAGTAGCCCGTGAGCGAGAGTTCGGAGAACACGACGAGTTCGGCGCCGTCGAGCGCCGCACGGCGGGCCGCGTCGATCATCTTGCGGGTGTTGCCCTCGATGTCGCCGACGAAGTAGTTCAGCTGGGCCACGGTGATGTTCAGCATGGGAGCTCCTTCAGGTTCTGACGTTGAAGACCTGCCGCAGGTAGGCCAGGAAGGTCTCGTCCTCGCACAGCGTCTTGCCCGGGCTGTCCGACAGCTTGGCCACGGGCTGGCCGTTGCAGTGGGTGAGCTTCATCACGATGTTCAGCGGCGAGAGCCCGACATCGTTGCTCAGGTGGGTGCCGATGCCGAACCCGAGCTGCACCCGGTCGGCAAAGTGACGGTACAGGCGGAACGCCTCCGGCAGGTCGAGGCCGTCCGAGAACACGAGGCGCTTGGTGTTGGCATCGATGCGCAGCCGGGCATAGTGGGATAACGCCTTCTCGCCCCAGGCCACCGGGTCACCCGAATCATGCCGAAGCCCGTCGAAGAGCTTGGCGAAATACAGGTCGAAGTCGGCGAGGAAGGCGTCCATGCCGACCACGTCGGTGAGGGCGATGCCGAGGTCGCCCCGGTACTCCTGCACCCAGTTCTCCAGGGCGAAGCGCTGGAAATCGCGCAGCCGCACGTCGAATGCCTGGTAGGACTGCAGGTACTCGTGCGCCATGGTGCCGATGGGCACCAGGCCGAACTCCTGCGCGAGCCGCACGTCGGAGGTGCCCTTGAACCAGGTGGGCGCCCGGCGCTGCAAGGTGTCCACCACCTCCCGGTGCCACGCGCGGGAGAAGCGACGGCGCACGCCGAAGTCGAAGAACTCGAACGGATGGCGGCGTGTCGCTTCGGCTCCGAGGCCCTCGAGCAACGTGATCTTGGCCTCGAGCCGGCGGCGTCCCTCGGCCAGCGCCGACGTCTGGTCGAAGCGGCGGAAGTACAGCTCGTTGACGATCGCCAGCACGTAGATCTCGAATGCCATCGCATGGACCTGCGGTCCCTGCGCCACGATGCGCAAGGTGTCGCCGTCCGCCTCCGCCCGGATGAAGCGGCGCTGGAAGCGGAAGATGCGCAGGAAGTCGACGAAGTCGGACTTGATGTAGCGAAGGCCCGCCAGGTAGGCGAGTTCTTCCTCCGTGAAGGCCAAGGAGCACAGGTGGTCGAGCTGCGCGTTCACCTCGGGCAGCAGTTCGGCCAGCGGCCAGGCCGGGGCATTGCGGCACACGAAGCGGTACTCCGCCTGCGCCTGCGGATGCCGGTGCAGCATGGTCTGCCACATCGTGAACTTGTAGAGGTCGGTGTCGAGCAGGCTGTGGATGATGGGCGTCATGGAATTTCCGTCGGGCTCCGGTGGGCGGCGGCGTCAGCCGAGCAGTTCCTGCAGGACCTCGGCGCTGGTGGCAAGCCGTGCGCCCCGTTCGGCCATGCGCCGCAGGAAGTCATCGTGCTGGCGCTCGAAGCCGCTCACCGGGCTCATGCAGTCGGTGAGCAGCACCAGGCGTTCAGGCGCACCGCCCGGCAGGTGATCGGCCAGGTCTTCGGTGGTCGCCTTCACGCAGTGGCTGCCGGCTTCGCCGGCGATGAGCAGGCGCCCGGCGCGGTCCAGCGCGGCGAGCAGGGCCCGGTCCAGAAGCGTGGCAGCGTCGGCGGGATCAGGGACTTCGGCTTGCAGCGCGCTGTAGTGCTCGGTCCACAGGTTGGAACCCTTGCTCACCTTGCGCACCACCTTGAGCTCGCGCACTTCCCATTCGTTGTAGGCCGCGCGCAAGGCCGGGTGGACGCCGTGCCCCCAACTGCCGATCTCGCAGTGCACCGGCCACACCATGAGGGTGTAGCGGCCACGCGATTCGAGGGCATCGAGGTAGTCGAGCGCCCGGGCCAGAGCTTGCGGGTCACGCGGTCGGTACTGCCCTCCCCTGACCTGCCGCGCCGTGATCGGCGTAAACGGCTGCACGTCGGCACCGTCCCCGCGTTGCCAGAAGGTCGGGTGGGCGATATGGAGGCGGTTGTGGCTGTCGAGGGTGACCGTGATTTCGTCCAGTTGCTCGCCCGTTGCCCGCACGAAGTCGGCCAGGCGCAGCATGTCGGCATGGGCACCGGGAACCGGCAGCGCGGGCGCCACGGTGCCGTCGCGGAGCGGGTCGGCCGGACACCAGCCCGGCGGCAGGTCGCAGAAATCGTTCTGGGGATCGATGATGAGCAGTTGGGTCGAAAGCGACATGAAGGCTCCTGGTTGGCAATCGCAGTTTAACCAATAAGTTGTTCAGTGCCACTTATCTTTGCGCTGCGCACGGTCATTCGCACGCGACGTGGGCAAGCCCCGCGCCCGGGGCCGGCGGTACAGTGCCTCATCCCCCAGCCTGAGCCGCCATGACCGAGATCGAACTCAAGTTCCAGGTGCCCGATGCTTCCCGAAGCGCGCTGCTAAGCGCCGTGGCCACCAAGGGTGCCCACCTGACCCGATTGCAGGCCGTCTACTTCGACACGCCCGATCGACGGCTCGCCGCGGCCGGCATCGCGGTGCGCATGCGGCTGGAGGGCGACCATTGGGTCCAGACCGCCAAGGCGGGGGACCCGCATGCCATGGTCCGCCACGAACACAACGTGCCGGTTTCGGCCGCCCCCGATGGCGAGCCACCGGCACTCGACCTCGCCCGGCATGACGGCACACCCGCTGGTGCGCTGATCGGCCGCGCGTTGCGTGACGCCACGCCGGTGCCTCTGTTCCGCACCGACATCGAACGGACGCACCGCGTGCTGCGACTGAAGGAGGGGCGCGTGGAACTGGCGCTCGACATCGGCCGCATCACCGCCGAGGACCGCGAATGGCCGGTGCATGAACTGGAGATCGAACTCGTCGACGGCGACCCGCGCTGCGTGATCCAGGCGGCCTCCGACTGGGTGGCGCGGCATGGGCTCTGGCTGGATGTGCGGTCGAAGGCCGAGCGCGGAGACCGCCTGGCGCGCAATGAGCCCGGCAGCACGCCGACGCATGCGGCGCCCGTGCGCCTGATCGCGCGTCCGGACGGCCCCGCCCTGGTCCAGGCCCTGGTGAAGGAAGGCCTGCGCCACCTGCTTCCGAATGTCGCCGAAGTGGCGGGCGGCTCCGCCTCGGCCGAGCACTTGCACCAGGTGCGCGTGGCATTGCGTCGGCTGCGCCATGCCCTGCGCCTTGCCGAGGTGCTTCACGGCGGGGTCGGCTCGGCGTGCCTCGCTGCCCTGGCGGACGCCTATCACGGCTTGTCGGGTCTGCGTGACCGTGACGCCGTCGCGGCTTCGTGGTCGCCCCTGCTCGCGCAAGCCGGCGGGCCGGCCGTGGACCTGCCGCCCCTGCCTCAAGGTCCGTCGGCCGCATCGGTGCTGCGGGCGCCCGAGTTCACCCGGGCGGTGCTGGCCCTGCTGGCGCTCCAGCTTCGTCCCGATGCCGTCGCCGATGGGTCCGCGGTCCCCCACCCCAAGCGCGCCGCGCATGCCGAAGCGATCGATGCCCTCGCCGGGCAGCTCTCGCGATGGCACCGCCAGGTCAGGCGCGCCGCCCGCCATCCGAAGGAACTGGACGATGCGGAGCGCCATCGCCTGCGGCGTCGCGTGAAGCGGTTGGCCGACATCACGGAATTCGTGGCGGCGCTGTATCCCGGAAAAAAAGTGCGCCGCTACCTCAGGCGACTCGAAGCAGCGAAGCAGACCCTGGGCCAGCTGACCGACATCCAGGTCGCCAGCGCGCTGTACCGCTCCGCAGCAACGGACGATCCGCGGGCCTGGTTCGCCGTGGGATGGCTGGGCGCCCGGCAACAGGCCGGAGTTGCAGCCAGCACCGCCGTGCTCAAGCGGCTGGCGCGGGCCGAACCGTACTGGTGAGACAAGCGCCGGCGCCCGGCGAGCCGACGCGGCTCAAAGTCCGAAGGTGTGCAGCGCGCGCTGCAGCAGGGACAGGCGCGTGGGGCACACCGAGGCGCGGCCCGTGCCTGCCGTGTGCATGCCGCGGGACGCTGCGGCCATGCGGTGGTAGGTGGCGCTGCGACGGCATCGTCCGGGGCGGCGCTCGGAAAAAGCGGAGGCAGTCGTCGTCGGGTACCGGGTCATCGCTCACTCCTTGATGGCGCGAGCGATTCTGCTGGTGACACGTGTCAAGCTGATGACCGGCCGCGCGGCCCGACGCCGTGAGCGCAACGGTTCACGGCAGGCCGGCGCTTTGACGCTGGACCCGGCCGGCCGTCATGACGCGTTGGTTCTTGCTCGGGTCGGTGGTCAACTCGGTGCTGCTGTCGAGGTGCAGCCCGTGTGCGGGTCAGCCGGCCAACGCGGCCCGCTTGTCCTCGAGCCATCGGGGGAGGGACTGGGCGAGTTCGGTCACGTCCATCGGTTTGATGAGGTGCCGGTCGAAGCCCGCCTCCAGGGCGCGGCGGCGATCCTCTTCCTGACCCCAACCCGTGGCCGCTACGAGCAGCATCGCACGGCCCCAGGGCTGCGCACGGATTCGCCGCGCCACCTCGTAGCCACTGGTGCCCGGCATGCCGATGTCGAGGATGGCCACGTCGGGAGGCTCGATGGCTGCCATCGACAAGGCCTCCTCGCCATCATGGGCCACGGTGGCGGTGTGCCCCTCGAACTCGAGCAGCATGGCCAGGCTTTCGACCGCGTCCCGGCTGTCATCCGCAACGAGGATCCTCAATGCCCCGCTTGCTCCGCTGTCCACTGAACTGCTCCCGGCCTTGGGCGCCCGGCGGGCGCATGTTGACAATCGGCGGCGCCGGCCGCACGCTGTCTCGCTTTTGGGGACCGACTTTAACCCCGCCACAAACCGACAAATCAACTGAATGCGGGACGCATTGCACAACCGGGTCGACCTTCCCAGGGCCATCGCCGAACGCTGGCTGCGCCGGCGCTTTGCTTTTCCGGCGCTGGTGCTCGCCGCCGCGGCCTTGCTCATCGTGAGCGAACTGACCTACGAGCGGGCGACCGCCACCATGCGCGGCGCCATGGACTGGACCGAAGCCCGCGCTGCGTCGGACCGCCTGCTGCAGCGCATGAGCGAGGCGGAGGCCGCTCAACGAACCTGGCTGCTCACCGGAGACCCTGCGGACCGGGCGACCAGTGATGCCGCCCGAGCGGCCATCCCTGCCGCGCGGGACGCGATGGTCGCGCAGTTCGGCCGCCTCGGCGAGGACGGCCGCACGACGGCCGACGATCTGGTCTCCGCCACGGACGCGGCACTGTCGGAAGGGGACGCGCTGCTCACCCTGGCGCGCGACGGCCGTCGTGACGAGGCCATCGCCCGCCTCAGGAACCCCGCCTCCCGCGAGCCCATGACCGCTCTGCGCTTGGCCCTGCATGACCAGTTGCGGCACACGAGCCGCCTCCAGGGTGCATCGCGCCGCAGCCTCGACCAGGCGCTGCTCGTCAACCGCGTGGGCGTCGGCGCGCTGGCCGTGGCCAGCGTCTTCGGACTCTTCGTCTTCATGCGCCAGATCCGGCTGCAGGACGCCGAACGCACGCAGCAACAGGCGCTGCTGGCCAGCGAGCGCACCCGCCTTGCCCACGAGGTGCAGCGCCGAACCGCGGAACTGCGCGAGCTGGCGCGCCACCTCCAGACCGCGCGCGAGGACGAGCGGGCGCACCTGGCCCGCGAACTCCACGACGAACTGGGCGGCTTGCTGACCGCGCTCAAGCTCGACGTGGCGCGGCTGCGCATGAAGATCGGGGAACAACCGGACCTGCGCGAGCGGCTCGACCACATGGGCAAGTCCCTCAACGATGGCATCGCCTTCAAGCGCCGCGTGGTCGAGGACCTGCGACCGTCGGCGCTCGCGAACCTCGGCCTGAAGGTGTCGCTCGAAGGTCTGTGCACCGACATGAGCGCCCGGCTCGATGTCCCGATCGACACGGCCCTTGACGAAGTGCGCCTGGCCCCCGGCGCCGAGATTGCGGTCTACCGCTTCGTGCAGGAGGCTTTGACCAACATCGGCAAGCACGCGGCCGCGTCGCACGTCGAGGTCACCCTGCGCCACGACTCGGAGCAGGTCGTGGTGGCCGTGCAGGACGACGGCCAGGGTTTCGATTCCTTGCGGCCACGGCCGGGGCACCACGGCTTGACGGGCATGCGGTTCCGGGTGGAATCCCTGGGCGGGGCAATGACCGTGCAGACCTCCCCGGGCCAGGGCACCACCTTGCGGGCCGAGTTTCCCTTCGAGCGGGTCGGGCCCGCTGCCGCGCCCGAATCGCCGCTCACCGAACCGGCTCCACCCGAGACGGCATGACCCCAGTCCACCGGCGGCGCGCGGCCGGTGGCACCATCACGCGTTTTCCCGTTCACTGGAGGCTCACGATGCCCGTCACCCGATCCACCTCGCTCACCGCTCGCCTGGCAGCCCTGATGGCCGGCCTCGTCATGGGGGCCGCAGCGCAGGCGGCCGACCTGCTCGACGACGTTCGCGAACGCGGCACACTGCGCGTGGCGGTCGAAGGGACCTACCCCCCGTTCAACTTCAAGGATGCCCAAGGCCGCCTGACGGGCTTCGATGTGGAGATCGCCGAGGCACTGGCCGCCAAGCTGGGCGTCAAGGCCGCCTTCTCCACCACGGAGTGGAGCGCCATCCTCGCCGGCCTCCAGGCAGGGCGCTATGACGTCATCGTCAACCAGGTGGCCGCCACCGACGAGCGACGCAAGACCTTTGACTTCACGCGTCCGTACGTGGTCTCCAGCGCCCAGTTGATCGTGCGCGCCAACGAGACCCGCCGCTTGTCCACCCCTGAAGACCTGCGCGGCAAGCGCATCGGCGTGGGCCAGGGCAGCAACTACGCCACCCTGGCGCGCGGCATCGCCGGGGCCGACGTGCGGGTGTACCCCGGTGCGCCGGAGTACCTCCAGGACCTGGCCGCAGGCCGCATCGACGTGGCGTTGAACGACAGCCTGCTGATTCCCTACCTGGCTGAAAAGACCCGGCTGCCCGTGAAGGCCGGTGCGCCTTTGGGCCCGGTCGAGCGCAACGCCATTCCCTTCCGCAAGGGCAACCCCAAGTTCGCCGAGGCCCTGGACAAGGCCCTGGCCGACATCCAGGCCGACGGCAGCTTCGGAAAGATCTCGATGAAGTGGTTCGGCCGCGACGTGAGCCAGCCGCCCGCGGCGCCCTGAGACCCCATGGACTTCGCGCTCTTCGAACAGGCGGCGCCCGTCCTGTTGCGGGCCACGCTGCTGACCGTGGGTTTCGCCGCGGCGGCCATGGTGCTGGGCCTGGCCCTCGGCGCGGTCATCGCGCTGATCCGGGTGCTGCGCCTGCCCGGGCTCGAACCGCTCGCCCGGGTGTACGTGAGCCTCTTCCGCGGCACGCCTTTGCTGGTGCAGGTCTTCTTCATCTACTACGGCCTGCCCGCAGTGGGGCTCGAGTTCACGCCGACGACGGCGGGCGTGCTGGCGCTGACCCTGAACGTGGCCGCCTACCTGTCCGAGAGCCTGCGCGGCGCCGTGCTGGGCATCGGCGAAGGGCAGTGGATGGCCGGCGCGAGTCTCGGTCTCACCCGCACCCAGACGCTTCGCCATGTGGTGGCGCCACAGGCCCTGCGCATGGCGGTGCCGAGTCTGTCGAACAGCCTCATCGGCCTCATCAAGGACACCTCGCTGATCTCGGTGATCGCGGTGACCGAGCTGATGCTGGCGACGAAGGAACTCATCTCGACCACCTTCCAGCCCTTCCCGCTCTACCTTGCAGCGGCCGGCATCTACTGGGGCCTGAGCCTGGCCTTCGAGCGCCTGCAGCGGCACATGGAGCGAAGGCTGGCGTTCCCGCATTGAGCGGCTGCCGGCCTGGCGGGCGCCCTGCCACCAGGCCGCCCGCCACAGTTCAGGCCTCGGCGGTCTCGGCGCATGCGTGCGCAGGCACGGCGGCAGGGTCCATGTACATCACTTCCCACAGGTGGCCGTCGAGGTCCTGGTAGCCGTGCTGGTACATGAAGCCGTAGTCCTTCGGCGGGCGCGGCGTGGTGGCGCCGCCGGCCACGGCCTTGCGCACGAGCGCGTCGACCGCCTCGCGGCTCTCGGCCGACACGCACAACAACACCTCCGTCGCGCGATGCGCATCGGCCACCGGCTTTGGCGTGAAGGTCTGGAAGAACTTCTCCACCAGCAGCATCACGAAGTTGTTCTCGCCCAGCACCATGCAGGTGGCGTTCTCGTCGGTGAACTGGGGATTGAAGGTGTAGCCAAGCCCCTTGAAGAAGGCGACTGAGCGATCGAGGTCGCGCACGGGCAGGTTGACGAACAGCTGGGTCGGCATGGGAACTCCTGGTGAGACATGGATGACAGCGAGGTCGTCGTGTTTTGTGTACGACGTCCACAAACAATAGCAGAGCATGTGGACAGTGTCCATATCGACAAGCGAGCGGGCGAAGGGGTGCAGTCGTCGCACAATCCGGCACCGCCCTTGCTATTCACCGCCGATGACATCCTTCTTCCCCCGCTGGACCCTCAAGACCCATGGCGACGTCGCGCCCGACGAGCGCCTGCCATGGCCCCAGACCGTCGTGATGGGCATCCAGCACGTCGTGGCCATGTTCGGCTCCACGGCACTGGCGCCGATCCTGATGGGTTTCGACCCGAACACCTCGGTGTTCTTCTCCGGCATCGGCACGCTGATCTTCTTCCTGATGACCGGCGGGCGGCTGCCCAGCTACCTGGGGTCGAGCTTCGCGTTCATCGCGGTCGTCATCGCCGCGACGGGCTATGCCGGCAGCGGCCCCAACGCCAACATGGGCCTTGCGCTGGGCGGCATCGTGGCGGCGGGCGTGCTGTACGCGCTGATCGGCGTGCTGGTCCAGGCCTTCGGCACCGGCTGGATCGAACGCCTGATGCCGCCGGTCGTCACCGGCGCGATCGTCGCGGCCATCGGACTGAACCTGGCGCCCGTGGCCGTGAAGAGCGTCTCGGCCTCCACCTTCGACACGCTCGTCGGTCTGTTGACGGCGCTGGCCGTGGGGCTGGTGGCCGTCAATGGTCGAGGGGCCGTGGGACGCCTGCCCATCCTGCTGGGCGCCGTGTTCGGCTACGCGGTCTATGCGCTCGGGGCCAACGGTCTTGGCTACGGCAAACCGATCGACTTCAGCGGCATCGGCCAGGCCGCCTGGTTCGGCTTGCCGCGCTTCACCGCCCCCGAATTCTCGGCCTCGGCGATGGTCCTCATCGCACCGATCGCCGTCATCCTGGTGGCGGAGAACCTCGGCCACGTCAAGGCACTGGCGGCCATGACGGGCCGGGACTTCGATCCCCTGATCGGTCGCGCCTTCATCGCCGACGGCGTGGCGACGGCCGTCTCCGGCATGGGGGGCGGCACCGGCGTCACCACCTATGCGGAGAACATGGGTGTGATGGCCGTGACCCGCATCTACTCGACGCTGGTCTTCGTCGTGGCCGCAGGCGTGGCCCTGCTGCTCGGCTTCTCGCCGAAGTTCGGCGCCCTCATTCTCACCATCCCGGGCCCGGTGATCGGCGGCCTGGCCCTGGTGGTGTTCGGCTTGATCGCGGCCACGGGCGGGCGCATCTGGGTGCTCAACCGCGTGGACTTCGCGGAGCCGCGCAACCTGCTGGTGGCGGGCATCGCGCTCACTGCGGGCGCAGGTGACCTGTCATTGCGCCTGGGCAGCTTCACGATGGGCGGCATCGGCACCGCCACCTTCGGCGCCATCCTGCTGTACCAGGTGCTCCGCGGCCGGCGTTCGACGCCCGCGTGAAGCCGGCGTGACGCCCGTCCTTCAGTGGGCGGGCTCGTCCACCGCATGGAGGCGCACGGTCCAGGCCACGCCCACCGCCAGCAGCGCCATGGCCGCCCACTCGAGCGGCCGCGGCATGGCACCGGCCAGCACGAAACCGTAGGCCAGCGCAAAGAGCGTCTCGAAGACGATCAGCTGGCCGGAGAGCGTGACCGGCACGCGCCTGCAGGCGATGTTCCACAACTGGTTGCCCACCAGCGAAGCGCCGACGGCCAGGAACAGGCACACGGCCCAGAAGACCGCGGGGTCGCGAACTTCCGAAGCCGGAGCGGGCCGCCCGCCGGCCAGGGCCCAAAGGCCACCGGCCAGCAGCACCAGCACGCCGCTGGAGAGCCCGTAGAGGGCGGACCACTCCCGGTTCGAGAACTTCGGAACCCGCTTCAGGTAGCGCGAATTGTCGACGGCGTACCACGTCCAGCAGGCCAGGGCACCGGCCGCGCACAGCACCCCGAGCAGCCGGGCACCGATGGACGCCGCACCGGCATCACCTTGGTGCAGGAAAAGGTCGGCATTGATGCAGGCGATGCCCGCGGCGACGACCAGCAGCGGCCACTTGAGCGTCGCCAGCGGCACGGCGCCGTGGTCGCGCCGCCCCATCAGCGTCACGCTCAACGGCAGCACGCCGATGATGAGCGAGGTGAGCGTCACGCCGGCGAGCTGCACGCCGTAGCCGAGGAGCACGTAGTAGACGACATTGCCTGCCGCGCCCTGGCGGAGCATCGCCCGCAGGTCGCCCGCGTCGACCTTGCGCCAGGTGCCGCGCCAGGTGGGAAGCAGGGTCAGCCCCGCGACGGCCGCATAGGCCAGGTAGCGCCCGAAGGCCAGCTCCCAGGGCGAGAACGCGGCCAGCCATTTGGGCGCGATGAAGACGGTGCCCCAGAAGGCACCGGCCAGCACGCCGCACAAGACTCCCCAACCCATGGGGGGCGATTATCAATGCAGCCGCCGATGGGCATTGCGTCACGCCTGCGTCGCGCAGGGCCGCGGTAGGATGCCGCGGGCCCTCGGGGCAACAACAAGAATCGGATCGGGAGGGCGTCGGCATGACCACCGCCACGCAGGTGCAGCTCGTCTTCGGTGGCGAGGTGCTGGAGGGGTTTCGAGCGGACGATGTTCGCCGACGGATCGGCGAGAAGCTCAAGCTCGACGACCAGGGCACGGAACGGCTCTTCGCCACGCCGCGCACCGTGCTGAAGCGGGCCATCGCGCCCGACGAGGCGCAGCGCTACGTGAAGCTCTTTGCGGGTCTGGGCGCGCGGCTGCACGTCGAGGCCCTGGCGCCCCCGCCGGTGCAAACCACGCCGGCTTCGCCCATGGCAGCGGCCACCGCGCCCGCAGCACCGGTCTTCGGCCCTCCGCTCACCTCCGATGTCGAGGAGATCGTCTGCCCCAATTGCAGCGAGCGCCAGCCCAAACGCATCCTCTGCCGCAACTGCGCCACCGACATGCCGATGGCGATCGCCCATCGGCAGGAAGCCCTGGAAACGGAGCGGGCGGCGCGCCGGGCGCAGTTTCAAGCGCGGCACAAGCTGAAGTCCCTGAAGGACACGCCGCCGCCCACCCACGACGGGACCGACGCACCGCGCCTGTGGGGCCTCGGGTTCTCCGGCCGCATGGGTCGGTTGGTGTACTGGACGGGCGGCACCCTCGTCCTGCTCATGCTCTACCTGCTGCTCGTGTTCGCCCTGATGAAGCCAGGCAGCGGGCGGTGGACCCTCTTCGGCGTCGGGCTGCTGGTCTTTCTCTTCAGCTCATTGCGCATGACGGTGCTGCGCCTGCACGACCTGAATGCCAGCGGCTGGTGGAGCGTGCTGATGCTGGTGCCCACGGTTGGGTCCGCCGGGGCCCTGGTGGTCTCCTTCGTGCCGGGCTCGATGGGTGACAACGACCACGGCGAGCCCGCACGCCGGGGACGCTGGCTTCATCTGCTGGCCGCGGTGGCCATCTCCGGCCTGTGCATGACCTTCACGCTGCCGGACGCGCTGGCCGATGCGACCCAGCTCATGGTCGAGGCCGCCGGCGAAGAGGCCCTGGCCGAGGGCGGTGACGAGAGCGAGCCGGCCATGCACGCACGACTGCCCTCGGCTGCGGCGGCTGAAGCCTTCTACGGACCCTACGTCGCCTCCCCACCGTTCAAGGCGTTCGCCATGTCGCCCTCCGGGCCCTGGGGCTGGAGCGCGGGCGCTCCGTCGCTGGAACGCGCCGTGGCGGCGGCGATCGACAACTGCGAGAGGTACCGGCGGCCCGGCATGGCCACCTGCGAAGCCATCGACTCCCGGGCGCGCTGACCGCCGCGCGGCTGCCGGCGGCGCCGGTTCGGGTAGGCTTCGGAACTCCGCTTCTCCAGGTCGGCCCATGTCACTGCGCGAACTGCTCGGCATCGAACACCCGCTCATCCAGGCGCCGCTCGCCGGCATCCAGGGCCACGCGATGGCAGCGGCCGTTTCCAATGCGGGCGCTCTTGGCTCGCTGCCTTGCGCGATGCTGGCGCCCGAGGCCCTGCAGCGCGAACTCGCCGCCCTCTCGGCCGCCACGCCGCACTCGTACAACGTCAACTTTTTCTGCCACACGCCTCCCGCGCCGGACGCCGCCCGCGAGACACGCTGGCGCAACACGCTCCGTCCCTATCACGCGGCATACGGCCTCGACGTGGACAGCATCCCGGCCGGCGCCGGGCGACTGCCCTTCAGCGACGCGTCGGCCGGGCTGCTGGAGGCCTTCCGCCCTCGCGTGGTGAGCTTTCATTTCGGCCTGCCCTCGGCCGAGCTCCTGGCGCGCGTGCGCCAGTGGGGCGCACGCATCCTCGCTTCAGCCACCACCGTGGACGAGGCGCTCTGGCTGGAAGCCCGCGGCGTGGACGCGATCATTGCGCAAGGGCTGGAAGCCGGCGGACACCGCGGGATCTTCCTGAGCGACGACCTCACCACCCAGGTGCCGACCTTTGCGCTGCTGCCCCAGGTGGTGCGTTCCGTACGTGTTCCGGTGATCGCCACCGGTGGCATCGCCGATGCCGCGGGCGTGGCGGCCGCGATGCGGCTCGGCGCGGCCGGCGTGCAGGTGGGCACGTCGTACATGCTGTGCGACGAGGCCTTCACCAGCCCGCCGCACCGTCGGGCGCTCCAGAGCGAGGCGGCACGTCACACCGCCTTGACCACGCTGTTCACCGGCCGTCCGGCCCGCGGCATCATGAACCGGCTGATGCGCGAACTGGGGCCGCTCTCGCCCGAGGCGCCTCCCTTCCCGACGGCAACGGCAGCGTTGGCGCCCCTGCGCGCCAAGGCGGAGGCCGAGGGCAGCGGCGACTTCTCGCCGCTGTGGAGCGGGCAGAACCCGACCGGCTGCAAACCGATCGGGGCTGCCGCACTCACCCGCGAACTGATCGCGGGCTTCACGGGCTGAACGGGGCTACACCCGCCCTGCCTCCTCGAGCCAGGCCCACTCGGCCTCGGTGAACAGGCGCGAGCGGGTGAGGAACCGAAGGCCCTCGGGCCCTTCGAGCGAGAACATGCCGCCCCGGCCCGGCACGACGTCGATCGTCAGCTGGGTGTGCTTCCAGTACTCGAACTGCGGCCCGCTGATGTAGAACGGCGCCCCGCCGATGTGCCCGAGCAGCCGGTCCCGGTCGCCAACGATGAAGTCGCCGGCCGGGTAGCACATGGGCGAGCTGCCGTCGCAGCAGCCGCCGGACTGATGGAACATGACCGGACCGTGCCGCGCCACCATGCGCTCGATGAGTTCGAGCGCCGCCGGCGTGGCCGCGACCTGCAGCACGCCGGTCCCTTCGGCGGCTTCCATGCTCAGAAGAACCCGAGCGGGTTGTCGCTGTAGCTCACCAGCAGGTTCTTCGTCTGCTGGTAGTGGTCGAGCATCATCTTGTGGTTCTCGCGCCCGATGCCGCTCTGCTTGTAGCCACCGAAGGCCGCATGGGCTGGATAGTGGTGATAGCAGTTCGTCCACACGCGGCCGGCCTGGATGCCGCGGCCCATGCGGAAGGCGGTGTTCATGTCACGG
Source organism: Rhizobacter sp. LjRoot28 (assembly GCF_964253025.1). Lineage (NCBI taxonomy): Bacteria > Pseudomonadati > Pseudomonadota > Betaproteobacteria > Burkholderiales > Sphaerotilaceae > Rhizobacter > Rhizobacter sp. LjRoot28. The sequence goes on along the minus strand of NZ_CAXUQC020000001.1, from coordinate 211,041 downwards.
CTCCACACGCCGGCGCCCAGCCCGTAGAGCGTGTCGTTGGCCAATGCAAGTGCCTCTTCCTCGTCCTTGAAGGTGGTGACCGACAGCACAGGGCCGAAGATCTCCTCCTGGAAGATGCGCATCTTGTTGTGGCCCTTGAACACCGTCGGCTTCACGTAGTAGCCGCCTTCCAGTTCCCCGGGGTGCTTCTGCCGCTCTCCTCCGATCAGGCATTCGGCGCCCTCCTGGCGACCGATGTCGAGGTACGAGAGGATCTTCTCCATTTGCTCGTTCGAGGCCTGCGCGCCAATCATGGTCTGCGGGTCGAGCGGGCTGCCCTGCTTGATGGCGGCCACGCGCTGGATGGCCTTCTCGATGAAGCGCTCGTAGATCGACTCCTGCACCAGGGCGCGCGACGGGCAGGTGCAGACCTCGCCCTGGTTGAGGGCGAACATGGCGAAGCCTTCGAGCGCCTTGTCGAGGAAGCTGTCGTCCTTGGACATCACGTCCTCGAAGAAGATGTTCGGCGACTTGCCGCCCAGTTCGAGCGTGACCGGAATGATGTTCTGGCTCGCGTACTGCATGATGAGCCGGCCGGTGGTCGTCTCGCCGGTGAAGGCGATCTTGGCGATGCGGTTGCTCGATGCGAGCGGCTTGCCGGCCTCCACCCCGAAGCCGTTCACGACGTTGATGACGCCCGGGGGCAGCAGGTCGCCGATCAGCTCCATCAGCACGAGGATGGAGGCCGGCGTCTGCTCCGCGGGCTTGAGCACGACGCAGTTGCCGGCCGCGAGGGCCGGCGCCAGCTTCCACACCGCCATCAGGATGGGGAAGTTCCACGGAATGATCTGTCCCACGACACCCAGCGGTTCATGGAAGTGATACGCATAGGTCTGGTGGTCGATCTCGCTCACGCCGCCCTCCTGCGCGCGCACGCATCCGGCGAAGTAGCGGAAGTGGTCGATGGCGAGCGGCAGGTCGGCCGCCATGGTCTCGCGGATGGGCTTGCCGTTGTCCCAGGTCTCGGCCGTGGCCAGCATGGCGAGGTTCTGCTCCATCCGGTCGGCAATGCGGTTGAGCACCTGGGCGCGCTCGGCCGGCGACGTCTTGCCCCAGGCCACCTTGGCGGCGTGGGCAGCGTCGAGCGCGCGTTCGATGTCGTCTGCCGTCGAGCGCGGGATCTCGCAGAAGGCCTTTCCGGTGACGGGCGTGATGTTCTCGAAGTAGGCGCCGCCCGAAGGGGCCACCCACTGGCCGCCGATGAAGTTGGCGTAGCGCTTCTTGAACGGCACCGCGAGGCCGAACTTGCCGGGTTCCATCATGTCCATGTGTCTCTCCAGGTTGCAGGGATGTGCCGCGACGGCGGCGCCCCTTCCGGCGCAAGCGCCGGGCCCGAAAACCTTGGGAGTTTCCCGGGGTGGGCTGTGACGGGGCGAGGCCCGGGCGCACACTGGCAATCCCCGGCCGCACCGACGGCGCCCGAGTGCGGGGTGTCGCAGGCTGCGACATGGCGGGCGCGACAACGTCGCATGCGGCGAGCGCCGTGCGACACCGAGGAGATGCCATGTCCGACATCGCGCTGAGCGTGTCGCAGGTCCAGCAGGCCCGCGACATGTTCTTTGTGCAGGGCCGTGCACCGGAAGGCGTGCTGCCGCCTCACATCACCCGCTCGTGGATGCGCTGCCAGACCGCGGGGCCCGACCCGGACCTGTGGGTGCCCATGGCGACCACCGTCGTGCGGGAGCGCCGCGACGGCGCCCGGACCCTGCTGGCCTGCGCCCAACCGGAACTCGACGGCCTGACCGAGCACCTCACCGAAACCGGCTGTGTCGCGGTCATCTGCGACGCGCAAGGCGTGATCCTCGACGAGGTGGGCAGCACCGATTTCGTTCCCAAGGCCGAACGACTGGCCCTGCGGCCGGGAGCCGACTGGTCCGAGGGGGCCCGGGGCACCAATGCGATCGGCACGGCGCTCGTCGAGCGTGCAGCACTGGCGGTACGCGGTGGCGAGCACTACCTCGACGGCAACGCCATCCTGGCGTGCGCTGCCGCACCGATCTTCGATGGACGGGGCTCGGTGGCCGGCGTTCTCGACATGTCGGGCGAGCCGGCTCGCCTGGACTTGCATGCGCTCGGCCTGGTGCGAATGGCGGCACGGCAGATCGAGCACCGGTTGCTGGTGGGATCGGCGCCGGGTCAGCTGCTGCGCTTCCACCTCAAGCCGGCCCTGCTGGGAACGCCGAGAGAGGGAGTCCTGGCCGTCGTGGATGGGCGGGTGGTGGCTGCGAACAGCGTCGGCCTGTCCCTGCTGGGCGAGACCTGGAACTCCCTGCTCGACCGGCCGGTCGAGGAAGTGCTTGGCCGCCCGTGGTCCCGGATGGACCCGCGTGGCGTGCTGATCACGCTGCCGGGAGGCCGGTCCATGGTGGCCACCATCGATACCGGCGCTGCGGTCCATCGGTCGATGCGGCCCACGCCAGCGCCGGCGGCCGCGCCTGCATCTCCGGTCACCGACCCGCTGGACGCGCTCCTCGGGCCGGCAGTGCGGGTGGCGGACGCCGGCGTGCCGGTCCTCGTGACGGGTGAGACCGGGGTGGGCAAGGAGGTCTTCGCGCAGCGGCTGCACCGCAGCGGGCGCCGCCGCAGCGGCCCGTTCGTCGCGGTCAACTGCGCGGCCTTGCCCGAGTCGCTCATCGAGGCCGAACTGTTCGGCTACGAGGATGGCGCTTTCACCGGCGCACGCCGCCGCGGCATCCCCGGGCGCATCCGGGAGGCGCAGGGCGGTGTCCTGTTCCTCGACGAAATCGGCGACATGCCGGTGGCCATGCAGACGCGGCTGCTGCGGGTGCTGGAGACGCGCAGCGTGACGCCGCTCGGCGGAGGGCGGGCGATCGCCGTGGACTTCGACCTCGTCTGCGCAACCCACTGCGACCTCCCTGCGCTGGCCGCGCGCGGCGACTTCCGCAGTGACCTGCTCTACCGCATCGCCGGCTACTGCGTGGCCCTGCCCGCCTTGCGTGATCGACCCGACCGGCGCGCCTTCATCGAGCAGCTGTTCGCCGACGTCGGTGGCCGGGCGCACGGGCTGCGCCTCGCCCCCGAGGCGCTGGACCTGCTGGACCGGCAGCCGTGGCCCGGCAACGTGCGCGAGTTGCTCAACTGCCTGCGCACGGCCGCGGCCCTGGCCACGCCGGGGAGCACGGTGACGGAGGTGACGCTGCTCCCTGTCGCGACAGGCGCTGCCCTCGAGGTGCGGGCCACGCCGCCTTGCGCGGAGGACGGCGGTGCCTCAGTGGCCGTGCCGCTCGGCGACCTGACGGCACGGGCCATCGCCCGCACGCTCGAATCCTGCGGCGGACGGGTCGCCGAGACGGCACGGCGCCTGGGCATCCACCGCAGCACGGTGTACCGGCACCTCGCGCAGCGGCGCAACGGCTGACCCTTCCAGCTGCGCCAGCATCAAGCGGCCGGCAATCGGGCGAGTACTGCAACCTTGCCTCGCGAGTCGGGCGCCAGGACGAGGCCCTCGCCCGAGTCGGCATGGGTGTCCAGGAGGGCACTGAGCACGAACATGTGAGTGACCCAGACGTCGAAGCGCCCCTTCTGACGGGCTGCTGCGACCACGGCCTGGCGAAGCGCCGCGAGCGGCTCCGGACCGGTGACTTCCACGCCACCGCGTGGCGACCCGAGGGCGGCCCAGGGCTCGGCCCGACCGAAAGCGAGTTCAGCCGTTTCAATGCAGCGGCACCAGGGGCTCGACCTCACGGCGGCCGGCACGAGACTCGCCGCGCGCAGGCGCTCGCCGAGCGCGCGGGCCTGCGCCCGACCCTCGTCACTGAGGTTGCGCTGGGTGCTGCAGTCACCCAGGCGAAAACCGGGGGGATCGAAGTTGCCGGGGGCCAGTGCATGCCGAATGACAAGCACCACGCCGCCTTGCCGGAGCAACGAAAGCGCCTGATCCGATGCCTGCGCGCGCACTGTCGCGGCGAGGACCCCGCCCAGCGAACCCAGAACAACTGAACGACGCTTCATGGTGACCTCTCGCCGTGAACGGCACGTTCGCCAGACGAACGTTCCAGGGCAGGCAGTGTGGCAGCGGTGCGGACGCCGGTTCGTCAGAGGGGCATCGAGCTTCTTCGGCCGGAAGATAGGCGACAAATGAACCCGGATTTAATTGCGGGGTTTATTTATCCGGGTGAAAATGAGACCCTTTGGACCATTGACCATGACCGAGACCCTTCCACCCGTCGCCACCCTCGACACGCAGGGCATCAGCCTGCTCCCCCGCCACTGGGAATGGCTGCGCACTCAGCCCCGCAGTGCCAGCGCCACGCTGCGGCGAATGATCGATGAGGCCCGTCGCGATCCGCAGGGCGTCCAGCGCCGGGCGTCGGCCCGGGATGGCTGCTACACCTACCTGCGTGACGCGGCTGGTGACCGAGCCGGCTTCGAAGACGCCGTGCGTGCGCTGTATGCCGGGCGGCCTGCCGACTTCACTCACCACACGGCAACGTGGCCTTCGGAAGTCCGCACCCGCGCGGCCGCGCTGGCGGCCGCGGCGTGGTCGTCCGAGGAAAAGTCGTGACCAGCCCAGAGCGGCGCAAGGCGCTGAAGCTCGCCTACAAGCTGACGCCACCGCCGATGGGGCTCTTCGCGATCCGCAACCGGGTCACCGGTCGGCTGCTGGTAGCCACGAGCCTGAACCTCACCGCCGCCATCAACCGGCATCGCGTGGAATTGCAGCGCGGAGTGCACCGCCATCGCGACCTGATGGCGGACTGGCGCCAGTACGGTGAAGCGCAATTCACCTTCGAGGTGCTGGAGCGGATCGAACCCCGGGACGATCCGGGCTTCGACCCGGTGGCGGCCCTTGAAGCCCGCTTTGCGGCGTGGCGCGCCGGCAGCAACGCCGAGCTCTATTCCTGAGATTCCGGCGCCGCCTCGGCGGCAAAGGAAGCCAGCGCGAGCGCCAGGGCGTGCTGGCGGACATCGACGGGCCAGGCCCGCACCAGATCCTGGAAGCGAGCCCCCTGTTTGGCGAACAGGGCGCGCGAGGCTTCCTCGAAGGTGTCGAACCCGCTGGCCATCGCGGACATGAACCGATAGGCCGACTCCCGGGACTGCCGGGCCCCATCGGCCGCGGCATGGGTGCGACGTGCCACCTCGACCAGCTTGCGCAGGGCGACCGACGCGCCGCCGGGCTGCGAGGCGAGCCAGTCCCAGTGCCGAGGCAGCAACGTCACCTCGCGCGCGACCACCCCGAGCCGGGGACGACCGCGTCCCCGCGGCATGTCGACCGCCGGCGCCTGCGCCGGCACCTCCACCGACGACGAGGGTGCAGCGGGAAGGCGTGCCACCACGTCGGCCACCGTGCCGCGGAAGTCGAGTTCCACCGGCTCGCTCGTCATGTCGTCGAAGATCAGGACCGGGCCTTTCGCCCCTGCGTCGATCGCCTGCTTGGTCTGGGCGGCCACCTCTGCGAGGGGCCCGATGGCAATGCGACGGAGGCCGTCGAAAGCAATGCAGGAGGATTGGGCGTGAGGAGGCATGTGCTTCACCGAGCGGGAGGGTGCACTATTTTTACCCGGCTCTATTGTTGCGTCAACGCACCAGCGCCGCGGCGGACCCGGACGCGACCAAGGCCTCGCCTCTCACCGCCCGGGCCATCAAGGGCCACACCGCCTGATGGGATTGCCTGAACCAGTCGAGGTGCCCGAGCCCGCGCAAACCGTGCGCGCGCGGCTCGACCTGCAGCACCTCGCTCGTCACGGCCGGTAGGGTGCGCAACAGGTCGGCGACGGTGGCCGGGGTGGCGATGTCGTCGTCCTCCGCATGCAGGACCGTGACGTGCGAGGTGACCTGCGCATGGAAGTCCTGCTCGGGACGACCTCGCACGGCATTGGTGGCATATCCGCCGGCGGCGCACCACTCGCCCCATTGCCGCCCGACCTCGGCCGGCAGGTTCTCGCCCAGGCCGAGCGCGGCCGTCGGCGCATAACCTTTGAGACGAATGCCGAGCGGCACGAGGACGCGCAGCCCGAGGTGAGCCTTCAAGGCGAAGGAGCGACGCATGCCCTTGAACCATCCGGTCGAGGCGGCCACGCCCACCAGGCGAGCGATTCTCCGGTGGTTGGGCAGCAGGCCGATCATCTGCCCGCCGGCGCTGTGTCCGACGAGGACGAGCGACTGCGCCCCGCTGCGTGCCAGGAGCCAGTCGATGGCGGCCACCTGGTCCACCTGTCCCCACTCGGCGAGCGTTGCTTGACATTGGGCCAGCGGCCCCTCGAGCGAAAGCCCGATGCCGCGGTAGTCGAACACCAGCACGTCGTGGCCCTGGTTCGCCAGCCAGCGGGCGAAGCGCAGATAGAAGTGCTGCTTCACGCCGGTCGCCGGAGAGATCAGCACCGGCAGGCCGCCGCAGTCGCCAGCAGCGGGAATGAAGTGGCCGCGCAGGCGCTGCCCGTCGGCGCAGGCGATGTCGACAAGTTCGGGCGCAGGACCGTCGGCAGGAGGAGTGGGGTTCATGGCAGCGTCCCGTGTGGTCAGTCGGAGGAAGGAAGCCCCAGCCGCTGCACGTGCTGCAGCCACCGGGCGATGGTCGCGAGTTCGTCTTCGTTGAAGCCGTCGGTCAGTTGCGCGTTGATGCGCGACAGCGCCTGGCGAAGGGCCGGCAGCTGCTCGCGACCGGGCGGCAGCAACCACACCCGCTGCGTGCGGGCGTCGCGCTCGCAACAGGCGCGCTGCACCCAGCCGAGCGCTTCCATCCGCTGCACCAGGCCCGAAACGGCGGACGGCACGAGATCGAGTGCCTGTGCCAGTTCGCCCATCGTGGCGCCATCGGTCTTCGCCAGGATGAACAGCACGCCGCCCTGGGCCGGCGACGGCGTGGCCTCGGTGCCACGGGCCAGCCGCGCCTGTTCGGCGGCGACCCACAGCTGAAGCCGGCGCTGCGCGCTGTTGAGCAGGAAGACGAACCGGTGGCGTGGGGGCATGGCGGACAAGTTCCGAATCATTTCGCATGTGAAGTATATCGAGCCGGCATTTGCCCGGACATCACGTCGGATGCGATGGCGCCCGCCCGGCCGCCGGCCAGGGCTTAAAGTCCGAGGCCTCGTGCCTCGACCGCGCCGGCGGCTTTCCATGTTGATCACCACCCTTCTCCTGGCGGCGGCCATCGGCTCGGCCTGGTTGCCCGACTGGCGCCTGCCACGCGGTGGAACGTTGTCGCCCGCCTTGCCGCTCGGGGCGCTCGCCCTGGCGTGCGCCGCGTTCACTGGCGTCGCCGATGCCCGCGGCGTGGTGGCTGTCGCGGCCGTGGCCGGGCTGGGCCGGGCATGGCAGACCGCGACCTCGGCGGGCATCCGGCGGGCGGCCGGATCGCTCGCCGTGCTGGGCGCCTTCGCGCTCGGCTTGCACCTCTTGCCCGGTTTCCGGCCGGTCGTCTTCGCCGAGGGCGTGCAACTGAGCGCCGATGCCGAACCGATGCGGTTCAGCGCGCACTTCGACGCCGGCATGGCCGGCCTGCTGCTGATCGTCTTCTTCTGCCGGCGCGTGCGTTCCCTCGCCGAATGGCACCGGGCACTGTGGGGCGCCTTGCCGGTGGCCGCGGTCACGACCCTCGGCGTCGTCGGCCTCGCCTGGGGGATCGGCCATATCCGTCCGGAAGGAAACCTGCCGCCCTTCACGGCCGCCTTCCTCGGCAAGATGCTGCTCTGGACCTGCGTGCTGGAGGAGGCCTTCTTCCGCGGCGTGGTGCAGCACGGGCTGACCCGCGTGCGGTTCCTCTCCGGCCCGACGATCGGCCGCTGGGTGCCTCTGCTGCTGGCGAGCGCGCTGTTCGGCCTTGCCCATGCCGCCGGGGGATGGGCCTATGTCGGCCTGGCTGCGCTGGCCGGCCTCGGCTACGGCTGGGCGTATGCGCGCACCGGTTGCATCGAGTCGGCCATCGCGGTGCACTTCCTGCTCAACGCGACGCACTTCCTCGCTTTCACCTACCCTCGCCTGGCAACGTGATCGGTCAGCCCAGGCCGTGGGCTTCGCGGTAGTGCTGCGCCTCCTGGGCAAGCCAGCGGCGGAAGGCGGCGAGCAGCGGACGTTCGGATCGTTGCTGAGGGTAGATGAGGTAGTACGCGCGGTGGCTCAGGTGTTCGTGGGGGAGCACCGGAACGAGGCGTCCGCGCGCCAGTTCGTCCTCCACGAGGAGCCGCGGAATCAACGCCACGCCCATGCCGTGGATCGCGGCCTCGGTCAACATCGAGAACAGTTCATAGCGGGGCCCGGCCATGTCGTTGGCCGCACGGACGCCGACCGATTCGAGCCATTCGCGCCAGGCGTAGGGCCGGGTGCTCTGCTGCAGCAGGGGCAGCCGTGACAGTTCCTCGGGGGTGATCCGCCCCTGGCGCCCGCCCAGCAGCTCCGGTGAAGCGACGGCCATCAGGCTTTCCCGCATCAGGAAATGGGCCTCGGTGCCGGGCCAGCCGGCCTCCCCCGCGTAGATGGCGGCGTCGAAGGGCGTGCCCTCGAACAGGAAGGGACGGGTGCGCGGAATGAGGTTGACAAGCACGCCTTCGTGCTCGCGCTGGAAGGCGCCCAGGCGGGGCAGCAGCCACTTGGTGGCGAAGGTGGGCACCACGCCCAGTTCCAGCGTGCCGCCCTGGCCACGGCTGGCCATCAGTTCCAGCGTGTCACGCTCGATTTCCTGCAACCGCAGGCCGACCTGGGTGCCGTAGTGCAAGCCCGCTTCGGTGAGCACCACCCCGCGCTTGGTTCGCCGGAAGAGTTTGACGCCGAGAAAGGCCTCGAGCCCGGCAATCTGCCGGCTGACCGCGCTCTGCGTCATGGCCTGCTCCGTTGCGGCCAGCGTGAAGCTGCGGTGCCGCGCGGCCGATTCGAAGACGCTCAGGGCCGCGGTGGTGGGGATCTTCCTGCGCATGAGGGGCTCTCGGAGTTCCGGAAACGCATGGATGCGTGCAAACAAAGCGATTGCCGAGTGGGGCTTCGGATTCTATATTTCGCAGGGGTGTGGGCGGCAGAGAGAAGGGCTCGCGTTGGCCCTGCAAGGGGGCGCCGGATAGGCGCAAAGCGCAGCCGGGTTGTACACCCGGCGAGCATTTGCAACGACGCCGACGCCCCCTTGCAGGGCCAACCCTTCGGGCCGGGGCGATTCGCTGCGCCATCCTTCGTTGCCGACTCGTTGTGTGGCTCGCCACACCGCCTCGCCGGCGCCTCGTCTGCCACCGCGACTCGCCCCGGCGCGAGCCCTTCTCTCTGCCGCCCACACCCCTAGCAGCGCCTCGACGCTCCCTTGGCTTAACCGGGACCCCTCATGAGTTCAAAGAATGCAAAAGCGGCTTTCCAGTGGGACGACCCGCTGCTCCTCGACCAGCAACTGAACGACGACGAACGGCAGATCCGTGACGCCGCCCGCGCCTACTGCCAGGGCAAGCTGGCGCCGCGCGTGCTCGACGCCTTTCGCAACGAGAAGACCGACCCGGCCATCTTCCGCGAGATGGGCGAACTCGGCCTGCTCGGCCCCACCATCCCCGAAGCCTATGGCGGCGCCGGCCTCAACTACGTGGCCTACGGCCTGATCGCCCGTGAAGTGGAGCGGGTCGACTCCGGCTACCGCTCGATGATGAGCGTCCAGTCCTCGCTGGTGATGGTGCCCATCAACGAATTCGGCAACGAGGCCACCAAGCAGAAGTACCTGCCCAAGCTGGCTTCGGGTGAGTGGATCGGCTGCTTCGGCCTGACCGAGCCCGACCACGGCTCCGACCCGGGCAGCATGGTGACGCGCGCCAAGAAGGTGGCCGGCGGCTACAGCCTCACCGGCGCCAAGATGTGGATCAGCAACAGCCCGATCGCCGACGTCTTCGTGGTGTGGGCCAAGGACGACGAAGGCGCCATCCGCGGCTTCGTGCTCGAGAAGGGCGCCAAGGGCCTGTCGGCCCCGGCCATCCACGGCAAGGTCGGCCTGCGCGCATCCATCACCGGCGAGATCGTGCTCGACAACGTCTTCTGCCCCGAGGAGAACGCCTTCCCCGAGGTGCGCGGCCTGAAGGGCCCGTTCACCTGCCTGAACAGCGCCCGCTACGGCATCGCCTGGGGGGCGCTCGGTGCGGCCGAGGACTGCTGGTTCCGCGCTCGCCAGTACGTGCTCGACCGCAAGCAGTTCGGCCGGCCGCTGGCCGCCAACCAGCTCATCCAGAAGAAGCTGGCCGACATGCAGACCGAGATCACCCTCGGCCTGCAGGGCTGCCTGCGCCTCGGCCGCATGAAGGACGAAGGCACGGCGGCCGTGGAAATCACGTCCATCATGAAGCGCAATTCCTGCGGCAAGGCGCTCGACATCGCCCGTCTGGCGCGCGACATGATGGGTGGCAACGGCATCAGCGACGAGTTCGGCGTGGCGCGCCACCTGGTGAACCTGGAGGTGGTGAACACCTACGAAGGCACGCACGACGTGCACGCGCTGATCCTCGGTCGTGCCCAGACCGGCATCGCCGCCTTCTCCTGAGCCGCGGGGCGCGCACGAGGAGTGTGGGCGCGCCCTTTCCACACCCTCCGGGACGGTCGGGCGAGCACCGGATGTGGCACGATCGCCCCCTCATCCGGGAGACATCATGGTGAAAGACATCTGGGTCGTCGGCGCAGCGCGCACGGCCATCGGCAGCTTCGGCGGCGCACTCAAGGAAGTGCCCCCCACGCAACTCGGCTCGACGGTGGTTCGCGAGGCGATGGCCCGCGCCGGCCTCGCGCCCGATGCGGTCGGCCACGTGGTGATGGGCAACGTCATTCCCACCGAGCCGCGCGACGCATACCTGGCCCGCGTGGCCGCCATGGACGCAGGCATCCCGAAGGAAGTCCCCGCCTTCAACGTCAACCGCTTGTGCGGCTCGGGTCTGCAGGCCATCGTGTCGGCCGCCCAGTCCATCGCCCTCGGCGACACCGACATCGCGATCGGTGGCGGCGCGGAATCGATGAGCCGCGGTCCCTACATCGTGCCGGCGGCCCGCTGGGGTGCCCGCATGGGCGACATCACCATGGTCGACTACATGACGGCCATCCTGCACGACCCCTTCGGCAAGTTCCACATGGGTGTGACCGCCGAAAACGTCGCCGCAGAGCACGGCATCTCGCGCACCATGCAGGACGAACTCGCCCTCGAAAGCCAACGTCGCGCCATCCAGGCCATCGACGAAGGCCGCTTCAAGGACCAGATCGTTCCGGTGGAGATCGCCGGCCGCAAGGGCACCATCGTGTTCGACACCGACGAACATCCGCGGCGCGATGCGTCGCTGCAGGCCCTTGCGCAGATGCGGGCCGTGTTCAAGAAAGACGGCACGGTCACCGCGGGCAATGCCTCCGGCATCAACGACGGCGCTGCCGCGGTGGTGCTGGCCGATGCCGAGCGCGCCCGCGCGCTGGGCTTGAAGCCGCTGGCTCGCCTGGTGGCCTACGCCCATGCCGGCGTGGACCCGGCGCTGATGGGCATCGGCCCCGTTCCCGCCACCCGCAAGGTGCTGGAGAAAGCCGGCCTGCGGGTGAGTGACCTCGACGTCATCGAATCGAACGAGGCCTTCGCCGCCCAGGCCTGCGCCGTGTCGCGCGCGCTGGAGTTCGATCCGGCCCGGGTGAACCCCAACGGCTCCGGCATCTCGCTCGGCCATCCGGTCGGGGCAACCGGCGCCATCATCACCACCAAGGCCTTGTACGAACTCCAGCGCACCGGCGGGCGCTATGCGCTGGTGACGATGTGCATTGGCGGCGGGCAAGGCATCGCGGCCATCTTCGAACGGGCCTGATCGCCCGCACCGGCCAAGGCGTCGCGGCCGGCGCGACAATGGGCCGGCGATGCCCGCTCCTGCACTTCCCTCCGCCCGACTGCCCGGCCTGACGCGCGCCCACCGGACGCGCCTCATGCAGCTGTGGCGCTCGGCCGGTTGGCCGAGCCGCGATGGCCTCGAACTGGACCTGCTCGCCGCCGGCCTGGTGGCCGTCCGACGCGATGCCCAGGACCGCGAGAGCCTCCAGCTCACCGGGGCCGGCATCAGCTGGCTGGCGCAGGCCCGCCAGCAGGCACGCCGGGCCGACAGCGCACACGACCGTCTGGCAGACCGAGTGGCCGGCATGCTGATGGACGCGGGCCGGATCGTGTGGCGCGAGCTGTCGCTGCGTGCCGTCGCCGATCCGCCAGCTCCGCACACGCCCGATCCAGGTCCGGTTTCCCCGCCCTCGCCCACCGAATGGACCGGACTGACGGCGCCGGCCGCGCCCTCCCGCAGCACCTGGCGCATCGCCCGGCCCGACGTCTTCTCGATCCGCAACACCACGCTGGAGGCGTACCTGCACCCCATCGTCCACGAGGTGAAGGTGAGTCGCGCCGACCTCCTCTCGGACCTGCGGCACGCGGCGAAGCGCCAGTCGTACCAGTGGCTTTGCAGCGAGTGCCACTATGTATTTCCGGCCGGCTTGGCCGACCCGGAGGAAGTGCCCGAAGGGTTCGGCGTGTGGCTGCTCCACGGCGACATCGACTCCGGCCGGCTCGAGCTGGCCCGGCCCGCCCGGCATGTCAGTTGCGAATTGCCCTTTGCGGTGTGGATGTCCCTCGCGCGCGCCACGCCGTTGCGCGCCGAAGACGGCGACGAGGCGCCGCGTCAGGCCGCGCTGCGCGATGGCGGCAGGTCACCCACGGACAAGGCACCGGGTCGGGACGAGCCTCAGGCCGGTGACGACACGCCGCCGGATGATCCGGCGGCGCCCTGATCGCTCACAGCATCGCCAGTGGTTGCTTGCGCACCGGCGCCGGGTGGGCGGATTCGAGTGCCTGCAGGTCTGCTGCATCGAGCACCTGTTCAGCCGCTGCCAGGTTCTCTCGTTGGTGGGTCTCGCGTGCAGCCTTGGGAATCGCCATCACGCCCTCGCGCGAGAGCACCCAGGCCAGGGCCACCTGAGCGGGTGTCAAGCCCCGCCGCCGTGCCACGCCCAGCACCGCGTCGTCGTCGAGCAGGCCGCCCTGGTCGATCGGGCTGTAGGCCATCAGGGGCATCCCACGCTCACGCATCCAGGGCAGCAAGCCATACTCGGCGCCGCGTTGGCCGATCGACAGGTACACCTGGTTGGTGGCGCAAGGCGGCCCCCCGGCACGCACGGCTCGCAGGGACTCCAGCTCCGTCATGTCGTCCACATCGAAGTTGCTCACGCCCCAGTGGCCGATCGCCCCCTCGGCGACGAGCGACTGCAGGGCCTGCACGGTGTCTTCCAACGGGTGCTGGCCGGGCCAATGGAGCAGGTAGAGGTCGATGTGATCCAGCATCAGGCGGCGACGGCTGCGATCACAGGCGGCCGGTGTGCCGCGCAGGCTGGCATTGTGGGGATAGACCTTGCTGACGACGAAGACCTCGTCGCGGCGCACGTCGCCCGCACGTACGGACTCGTCCAGGGCCTGGCCGACCACCTCTTCGGCACCGCCCTCGCCGTACATCTCGGCGGTGTCGATGAGCCGGTATCCCGCCTCCAGGGCCGCACGCACGATGCGCACTTCCGCAGCGCGGCGCGCCGGATCTTCGCCGAGGCCCCAGGTGCCCAGGCCAAGTACGGGCAACGAGGCACCGCCTCGAAGCGAAAGGGTTCGCATCAGCGTCGCTCCTTCGTGGATGTGGCGTGACGGGTGACTGTAAGCCATCCCTCCGCCCGCAACGTCGGTCGCGACTTTTCAGATCGCGTCCTACAGCCGGCGCCGGCCGCTTCATTTAATGTGCCTGACAGTTCCATCGATTGTCCGGAGATGCCATGAGCCCCCAACCCCGCCTGAACAACCGCATCGACATCTGCCACGAAGACGATGTGGCCTATTGGACCGACACCCTCGGCATCACCGAGGAGCAGTTGCGGCGCACAATCGCCGAAGTGGGCGACACCGTCGACGCGGTGTGCGAGCGCCACCCGCAGGGCGTCAGCGCAGCGCTGGCCTGAGTCCGGCCAGGCGCTCACGCAGTTCCTGCATGCGGCGACGCAAGTCGCCGATCTCCTCAAGTGACATCCCTGCCGAGCCGGCAATGGCCACCGGCAGGGCTTGCGCGCGCTCCCTCAGCGCGCGTCCCGCGGGCGTCAGGGTCACCAGCACCCGGCGCTCGTCCTCCTTCGCCCGCTCGCGAACCAGCAAGCCGCTGGCCTCCATGCGCTTGAGCAGGGGCGTGAGCGTGCCGGAGTCAAGGAAGAGCTGTTCGCCAAGTTCGCCCACGGTGCGCCCTTCGCGCTCCCACATGGCCATCATCACCAGGTATTGCGGGTAGGTGAGCCCCAGCTCGTCGAGCAGTGGCTTGTACACCTTGGTCATCGCCAGCGAGGTGGAATAGAGGGCGAAACAGAGCTGGCTGTCGAGGCGGAGGAGGTCCCGCTCGGTGTCGGACGCGGCGTCCGGAGGCGCGGGGGTCTTGGCCATGGCGAGATGCTAATCCTCAATTAAATTGCACGCAATTCGAAAGCCCTGCTGGCGACAGACCACCAGCGGCGCGTGACTGCGTGTCGAGGCGGAGCCGCAACACTCGGGCGATCGGCGTGCCCGGATGTCAGGGAAACCCGAACAAGGGATGGACAGAACGGCGTTTTGGGATTAATTTCCCAAATGTGACGACACCATCTTTCCCCTCCCGCGCGCTCGACGAGGCCATGGCCCGGCTGATGCGCCCCCTTTTCCGCCTGCTCCTGCGGCACGGCGTCCCCTTTGGTGCATTCGAGGAACTGGCCAAGCGAACTTATGTCGACGTGGCCTTCGCCGATTTCGGCATCGGTGGAAAGCGCCCCTCGGCGTCCCGCGTCTCCATCCTTTCGGGACTGAGCCGCAAGGAAGTCCAGCGCCTCGCCCATGAGCCTTTGCTGCCCGAGAGCGACGCGGGCGTCCGGTACAACCGCGCGGCCCGCGTGTTGACCGGCTGGGTGCGCGACCGCGACTTCTGCGAGGACAACGGCCAGCCGCGCGCGCTCGACCCCGAAGGTGATCTGGGCTTCGCCGGTCTCGTGAAGCGCCACAGCGGGGACGTGCCGTCGCGCGCCATCCTCGACGAACTCGAACGCGTCGGCGCCGTGCAGCAACTCGCCGACGGCCGCATCGAGCTGCTCGCCCGGGCCTACGTACCGCGGCAGAGCGCCAACGACAAGCTGCACATCCTCGGCACGGACGTGGCCGACCTGATCAGCACCATCGACCACAACCTGGAACACGGCGATACCTTGCCGCGCTTCCAGCGCAAGGTGCTCTACCACAGCGTGCCCGACGCCGCAGTGCCGGCTTTCCGGACGCTCGCCGAACGCGAATCGCAGGCGCTGCTCGAACGCCTGGACGCCTGGCTGGCCGAACGCGACACCCCGAACCCCGTCGATCGCCCCGACCTGCCTCGCGCACGCGTCGGCCTCGGCATCTACGCCATCGAGCAGACGCTCGCCCGCACTCCTACACAGTCCCGAGGTACCCCATGAACATCCATCCTCTTGCTCCGGCCAGCCTTGTGGCGGCCTCCCTGATGCTGGCCTCGTGCGGCGGTGGCGGCGGCGGCGGCGGCATCGGCGGCACCGGCACCGGTGACTCCGGCACGATGCGCATGGCGCTGACCGACGCACCCGCCTGCGGCTTTGACGCAGTGAACGTGACCATCGAACGCGTTCGCGTGCACCAGAGCGCAGGTGCCGCCGAGGGGGCCGGCGGCTGGCAGGAAATCGTCGTCAATCCGCCGCGCCGGGTCGACTTGCTGTCGCTCACCAACGGCGTGCTCGAGGAGCTCGGCGAAACCGCGCTCCCGGCAGGCCGCTACACCCAGATGCGGCTCGTGCTCGCAGGCAACCAGGGCAACGGCCCGCTGGCCAACAGCGTGGTGCCCACCGGCGGCAGCGAGTTGCCGCTGACCACGCCGAGCGGCCAGCAGAGCGGCCTCAAGTTCAACATCGGCATCGATGTGGCGGCGGACCAGGTAGCCGACGTGGTGCTCGACTTCGACGCCTGCAAGTCGGTCGTCGCACGTGGCAATGGCGGCTACAACCTGAAGCCGGTGATCGCCGTGATCCCGGTCGTCTCCGACGCAGGCCAGCGCGTGGTGGGCACGGTCGACCCGTCGACCACGGCGGGCAGCGCCACCGTGTCGGTGCAGTTCAACGGGGTGCCGGTGAAATCCACCGTGCCCGACGCGACGGGACGTTTCGTGCTCTACCCGGTTCCCGCCGGCACCTACGACCTGGTCGTCTCCGCCTCCGGCCGCGTGAATGCCGTCGTCACCGGCGTGCCCGTCACGACGACCGCGCATACCGTGCTGGCCACGGTCACGCCGCCCGCGGCGACAGCCAGCCGCACGGTCGCTGGCGTGGTGACGCCGTCCAGCGCCACGGTGCGCGCCCTGCAGAAGCTCACCAACGGTCCCTCGGTCGAGGTGGGCTGGGCCGCACCGAACGCCACATCCGGCGCATTCTCGTTCAGCCTGCCGGTCGACCCGCCCCTGAGCGCTGCCTATGCCGCCGCGCCTACGGCGCTGCAGTTCACGGCCGACACGGCGGTGGGCGCGAAGTACACGCTGGAAGCCGATGCCGCCGGTGTCATCAAGACGCAGCCGATCGACGCCGCCGTCGCCGTGCCGCCGGTCAGCTTCACCTTCCCCTGATCACCTTTCACACCGGCCACCCCATGCAGTACTCCGCCCTCGTTCTTCTTGTCGCCGCCGGCGCGGCTCATTCGGTCGCGCAAGCGCAGACCTCGGTGGGGGTGTCCATCGGCATCCAGCAGCCGGGGGTCTATGGCCGCATCGACATCGGCAACCATCCGCCGCCGATGGTGGTGTACCCCGAGCCGATCATCGTGATGCCGGCCCGGGTTCGCCACGAGCCGCTGTACCTGTATGTGCCGCCCGGCCACCAGAAGAAGTGGGACAAGCACTGCGCCCGCTACGACGCCTGCGGCCGGCCGGTGTACTTCGTGCGCGAGGAATGGGTCAGGGACCGCTACGAAGAGCGCCACGGCCACGGCGACAAGCACGGCGGCCGGGGCAAGGGCCGGGACCGGGGTGACGACGATCGCCATGGCAACAAGCACGGGGACAAGCATGGTCGCCACAAGGATTGAGCGGAGAGCCTCCATGCTGACCAACTCCGACATGCCCGTGGCGCTGATGCAGCCCGAGCGCTTCTGCTTCACGGCAGGCAGCGCGCGACGCCCGCCAGCGTTGTCGCGGCCGCGCTCCTCGCCCATCCGTGGACGCGAACGCGTACTCATCGTCGACGAGCGACCGCACCTCGCGGCCATCTCCGCCACCATGCTCTCCGACCTCGGGCATTCGGCCCGCTGGTGCCTCGACGGCCGTGACGCGCTGGACCTCCTGGCGCAGGGCGAACGGTTCCACCTGCTCGTGCTGCCCCTGGTCACCGCCTCCGGCGACGACGGCACGACGCTGGCGCACGCCGCGCAGCGCCTGCAGCCCGGCCTGCGGGTGCTGCTGACGTCGGGTTCGTCACGCAACGGCATGGACCGGGATGCGCCACCGCCCTACGAGGTACTCGCCAAGCCGTACGGCCAGGCCAAGCTCGGCATGAAGGTTCGCCAGCTCCTCGACAGCCCGGCCCTTCCGCCCTGATCGCCACCTGAAGGTCGTGGCCCCCGGTTGTCCCTGGGCGTCCTGGGGCCAGTCGAAATGGCGGGGCAGGTTCCCGACGCTTAAACTTGGCCGATGGAGGACGATTCCGAACTCGCATTCATGGCCGGGGCGTCGCGCCTGGCCGCGCTGATGCGCCAGCACGACTGGTCGCGGTCCGAACTGGGCTCGCCGCGCGACTGGCCCCAATCGCTGCGGTCCATCGTGCAGCTGATGCTCGGCTCGGCCTTCCCGATGTTCGTGGCCTGGGGCCCCTCGTTGAACACGCTGTACAACGATGCCTACGCCCAGATCATGGGCGACAAGCACCCCCGCGGCCTGGGGCGCCCGTTCCTCGAGATCTGGGCCGAGATCCATGATGACCTGCATCCCCTCACCCTGCGGGCACTCGGCGGTGAGGCGTTCTACATGGAGAACCTGCCGCTGCGCATGCGGCGGCATGGCTACGATGAGGACACCTGGTTCACCTTTTCATGGTCGCCGGTGATCGACGAAGCAGGTCAGAACGCCGGCATCTACTGCGCGTGCACGGAGACCACCCGCATGGTGCTCGCGGAGCGCCACCTGCGTGCGCGGGAGGAATGGTTGCAAGGCCTCTTCGATCAAGCCCCGGGGTTCGCGGCCGTGGTCAAGGGACCTGAACATGTGTTTGAGATGGCCAATGCGGCCTACCTGGACGTCACCGGCAACCGCCCGCTCATCGGCCTGCCGCTCGCCCGTGCCTTGCCCGAAATCGTCGAGCAGGGCTTCGCCGCGCGGCTGGATGAAGTACTCCGAACCGGCGTGGCCGACGTCGGGCGTTCCGTGGAGGTGCTCGTCAACCACCCCGACGGAGGCCCGCCGGTGCTCCGCCATGTCGACTTCATGTACCAGCCGCTGCGCGACGCCGAGGGCGCGGTGCAGGGCGTGTTCGTGCAGGGGAACGACGTCACCGAGCAGTACCGTGCCCAGGAGGCGCTGCGGCAGGCCGATCGCAACAAGGACGAGTTCCTGGCCACGCTCGCGCACGAGTTGCGCAACCCCCTGGCACCCATTCGCACGGCTGCGCACCTGCTGGCCCGGCCAGGGGTCGCCGAGGCCAAGCGGGAGCAGGCCACCGGCATCATCCTGCGCCAGGTGGTGCACATGTCGCGCCTGCTGGACGACCTGATCGACATTGCCCGCATCACGCAGGGCCGGCTGCTGCTCAGGAAGGAGGCCGTGTCGATCGACAGCGTGGTGGACGTGGCCCTGGAAGCCGTCCGCCCCCTCGCGCAGGCGAAGGGTCACGCCCTGGATCGCAGTCTCGCCGACGGCGGCCGCCACGTGATCGTCGATCCGGTGCGGATGGCGCAAATCCTGACCAACCTGCTGGGCAACGCCGTCAAGTACACCGATCCCGGCGGCCGCATCACCGTCGAGGCGTCGGTCGACGGGGAGCGGGCGCACTTCGTGGTCACCGACAACGGCATCGGCTTGTCGCCGCGAGCGCAGCAGAACCTCTTCGTCATGTTCGCGCAGGACAAGGCGGCTCTTGACCGTTCGGAGGGCGGTCTGGGCATCGGTCTGGCGCTCGTCAAGGCGCTGGTGGAACTGCACGGCGGCGCTGTCTCGGCCGCCAGCGAAGGCGAGGGCCGCGGTTCACGGTTCGACGTCTGGGTGCCGGTCGGAGTGAGCGCGGATGCCACCGTGCCAGCGGATCGCGCGAAGACCACCGGCCCCCTCTCGGCATCCTCGCCGCTCGTGATGGTGCTCGCGGATGACAACCGCGATGCCTGCCTGATGCTGGCCGAGCTGCTGCGCCTGCAGGGGCATGTCGTCCATACGGCCCACGACGGGGCCCAGGCGGTGGCCTTGGCGGAGAAGGTGCGTCCTGACGTGCTGGTGCTCGACATCGGCATGCCCGGGCTCAATGGCTATGAGGTGGCCCGCACGTTGCGCGCTGCCCCCTGGGGCGCTGCGCCGCTGCTGGTCGCGGCCACGGGATGGAGCCAGGCGCAGGACCGCGAGCGGGCGCTGGCCGCCGGCTTCGACGCCCATCTCACCAAGCCCTTGGACCCGACGGTGCTCGATGACCTTCTGGCGCGGCGCCTGGCCGAGACCGCCCTGTCCTCACCCTGACCGTCCCCGGGCGATGAGGCTCGCATAGGTTCGCATGAGCGGCGTGACCGACACGCCGTGCAACACGTTCGAGAGCACCACCGTCGACAAGGTCAATGCGACCAGGCTGGTGGCGAGCGGTTCCTCGAGCCCGTGGTCACAGGCATAGGCGAGGTAGTAGAGCGAACCGATTCCCTTGATGCCGAACCAGCCGATGAAGCCGGACTGCACGGGCGTGGACGCCGATCCGGCAAGGCCGATCAGCACTGCCACCGGCCGGACGACGATGAGCATGGCGATGGCAAAAAACCAGGGCACGTCATACCAGTCGACTGTCCAGAGCAAGGCGCCGAGCATCACCACGGCGACCATCTCGCCCAGGTGCTCGATCTGCTCGTTGAAGGTGAGCACGGCGTGGGCCATGAAGCCCGCGGCCTGCGTGTCATCCGTCGCCAGCGCGTCGAGGGTGGCCGCCGGGTTGCCCTCTTCGGCCACGGCCGCCACGCCCGCCGCCGTGGCGACCTTCGATGCGCCGGTGGCCGCCGCGGTGGCGGCAGGGTGACGAAGGCTGTGCCGACGTTCGATCTGACGAAAGGCGACGCCGGCGGCAAAGACCGCCAGGAAGCCGTAGGCATGCGCGGCCACCGCCACGCCGTAGGAGAGCGCGATGACCCCGAGGCCGATGAAGTTGTCCAGCCCGAGCGCATGCTTGTGGATTCTGCGCAGGTAGAGCACCAGAGCCCCCACGCCATGGCCCACCGCCGCACCACAGGCGATGCCGGCGCTGACCGCCCAGACGACATCCACCGCCACCCAGCGCCAGCCCGCGTCCCCGAGAGAGTGCAGTCCGAGCAGGCCGAGGCCCAGCATGACCACGGGGAACGCCGTGCCGTCGTTCAGGCCACCTTCGCCCGTGAGCGCGAATCGCAGCTCATCCCGGTCATGCGCGTTGGCCACCTGGACGTCGGCCGCAAGCACCGGGTCGGTCGGCGCAAGGATGGCGCCCAGCAGGACGGCTGCACCGAGCGACAGACCGAGAAGCCCCACGCCGACGAGCGTGATGAGCAGCACGGTGACCACCATTGACACGCTGGCCAGGCGCAACGGCCGTGTCCACCGGCGCGTGGTGAGCGGCGCCCGGAGCTTCAGGCCGGAAGTGAACAGCGACGCCAGTACCACCACCTCGGCCACGCCTTCGATCAGGCCCGCGTTGTCAGTGAAGCTGATGCGCAGCCACCCGAAGCCGATGGGGCTGATGGCCACGCCCACCAGCAGGTACAGGATCGCGCGACTGATCGGCAAGCGGTTGAGCAGGCTGGTGGAGATCGCCATGACGATCAGCAACAGTCCCGCGACGATGGCCCACAGCGCGACCGTCATGCCGAGGCCTTCCCAGGCACGTGACCTGATGTGCCGCGACGCCGGCCATGGAACGACGTCAACGGCGTTGTCACGGGGTCAGCGCCTCGCGGATCCGGGTTCGGTCATGCGGCGGTGCTGTTCGGCCAGCACCTCATCGGGCGTCACGTGGGCCATCGCGGCCGTAAGCTTGTTCTTCCAGCCGGCGACCACATCGCTCTCGCCGTCAAGCATGGCCTGGAACCCGATGCGCGCCACTTCGGCCGCATCCTGCTTGTGCTCGCTGGCGCCCATCTTGGTGTCGGTGAGCCCGGCGCGTTCGAAGAAATCGGTGTCCGTCGGGCCCGGCATCAGGCAGGTCACGGTGACACCCGTGTCCTTCAACTCGTTGCGCAGCGCATAGGCGAAGGAGTCGATGAAGGCCTTGCTGGCGTTGTAGACGGCCTGGAACGCACCCGGCATCAGGCCCGCAATGGAGCCCGTGATGAGGATCCGGCCCCGCCCGGCGGATCGCATGCGCCCGCCGACGCGGTGGATCAGATCGAGCGTGCCGGTGATGTTCGTGTCGATGACGTGGCGGGCGGCCGTGAAGTCCTGATCGAGAAACGCGCCGCCCAGGCCGTGGCCTGCGTTGGCCATCAGGACTTCAACGGGTCGATTGCCGATCAGGGCCATGAGCGCGTCGACACCCGCCTGCGTCGCCAGGTCGGCGGCGAGCGGTTCGACGGCCACGCCCGAAGAACGCAAGGACACGGCCGCACCTTCGAGCGGGCCCTGGTCGGCGACGATGACGAGATCATGGCCGTGGTCGGCGGCCAGTCGCGCAAGTTCGAGGCCGATGCCGGACGACGCACCGGTCACGACCGCGAGGGAACGGGACATGGAAGACATGAGATCACTCCTCGGAGTTGTTCGGAACAAGTCCCCGCAGCAATCGGCGATCCTCACGGGTTCAGCCGTTCTTGAACAAGCCTTTCTCCTTCATGCGCATCAAGCGCGAGCGAGAGGCCGGCTTCAGTGCCAGGGCCGGCAGGTGCGTTGCGCCATCGGCAGGCACGAGCGGCGCCTCGTGGAGCGCTGCCTGCGCCACGGACCCGTCCGGCGCATCGGCGCCTGAGGCAGTGCGATCGGTTCCAGACTCAGGTGCACCCACCCGGAGGGAGCGCGCCTCGTCATCGGACCCGTCGGCCGCCTCCGCGACGATGTCGAGCAACACGGGCAACTCGCGCTCGACATAGTCGCCCAGGCGAGGCGCCGCACGGGCGCGGCGACGTTCGGTTGCGGGGGGCGCAGGCACGGCGTCGATGGCCAGGTCGACAAAGTGCGGATCGCCTCGGTCGTCAGCCGCAGCGACGGGCGCGGCGGGAGCCGATCGGGTGCGGGACGTGCTGCGTCGCTCCGCCGGCGGCGACCGTTCGGCACGGCCCGGGGCGGGGCTTCGGCGTGGGGGGACGTCGGTGGGCATTTCCGGCGGCGCGCTCGGACCGATGGCTGAAGCCCCGTGGATGCGGACGTTCTCCCACACGAGGCCGGCCGCCGCGAGCTGACGCATGCGCTCGCCGCGCGCCCGCGTGCTGCCGAGCCGCGACAAGGCGGCGTGGAGCTCCGGGTAGAGCTCGCTGTCGACGTCGAACTCCAGGCGAATGGTGGGCATGCGCGGCTGCGGGGGCCGAAGCTCAGCCTTCGGCCAGCGCCTCACCGATCATCTGGAAGCCCCGCACGTTGGCCGCCATGGACTCGGGCATGACGAACACCGGGATGGCGGGGAATCGCTTGACCAGCACGTCGCGGTAGCGGTCCGGGTGGCCACCCACGAGCACGATCAGGTCGATGATTTCGTGGGCGTCGCGCAGGCCATCGACCATGCGGTTGATGGAGTCCTCGATGACGCTCATGATCACGGGTTCATAGCGCCCGAGGTCGTGCGCCACACCGGCCAGCTTCACCGGCGCGTTCTTGCGCAGCGCGTCGTTGATGCGCGGCATCACCGCCGGGCCGAGCGGCCGCCCGACCTCCGCCGCGAGGGATTCCTGGACCGCCCGCACCACGCGATGGCGACCGGCATCCGACGCCGCACCGCTGGCGCGCGGGTTGATGGAGCCCTGCTGGATGAGCAGCCAGTCGAGCGTGTGCTCGCCCGGATCGACCATCAGCACGGAGAGGTCGTCCAGCACCTCGCCGCTCGCCAGCGGCTCGAGGGCGCCACCCGTGCGCGAGATGACCGCATTCAGTTCGTCGAGGTGATCGTCGAGCGCGGCGTACCCGCCCATGGGTTGCGCCTGCACCACCACCTTGGCCACGCTCACCGTCTTGCCGTCGCCGACGTCGATGTCGCCCTGGTAGTGGTCGCGCAGGTAGTCGCGGCGCTTGGCGTCGTTGTACTGGTTGACCGGCAGGCCGAGCACCAGCACGTCGATGCGCGTGTCGCCCGCTTCGGCCATGTAGCGCAGCGCGCCCTTGGTGAGAGCTTCGTAGATGGTGCCGCGGTAGAACTCGTCGGTGACGTCGCGACCGAAGCTGCCGCCGGCTTGCGCGAGCCCGACGTCGCGGCCCACTTCGTAGAGAGCGCCATTGACGGGCACATCGTAGGTGTCGCGTCGGCGGGTGCCCAGCGAGCGAACCGCGCTCGCATCGGCCGGGATCGCCATCGACGGGAAGTTCATGATGGCCACGCCGTCGCCTTCGCGCACGGTGAGCTTGACCAGGCCGAAGCCGACGTCGATGGCGCGCACGACGGGCGCTGCGGCGCTGTCCTCGGCCGTGACTTCGCGTAGCTTGGATGAATTGGGGGACGGCATCGTGCTCCTCTCGGGGTGGGGACGGCAGGTTGGCGCGAAAGGCCACCTGCTGCAGGCAGGAGCGTGCAACAGGCGGCGACTCCGACACCATGCGGTGTTCCGTCGTTTATAGCCCCCACGGGCAGACGCGGTCGCAATCCAACACCCGCGGCAAGGACATGCGGGCCGGACCGCGCACGCCTGCCGCAGATGCCGCAGCCGGGTCAGTCGAGCACCACCACGTGTCCGAGGTTCGGATCGACCCGGCCGGTACCGAGCGCGTCCACCAGGTCCTGTGCGGCGGACAGGCCGCGGTGCTCACGCACCTTCATCCACGGCGCGCTGGCGTCGTTCACCCGGGTGATGAAGGCGAGCTGCGCCGCATTGAAACGACGCGTCACCTCGGCCGCGCCCCAGTCCGCGTTGCGCTTCCTGATCTGGTTCGGCGCGAAGTAAGGCTGCGGCGCCGGGCCCGGCAGGGCGACCTTCGACTCGCTGATGTGGGCATGGGTCTGCGCCGAGCCGGCATAGCAGTCATGAACGAGCGACGCTCCGAAATGGGCGTGCACCCGGCTGCGCAACGCCGCGTCGCCCGAGAAGTCGACATAGAGCGTCGGGACGGCGGGGTCGAGCGATTCGAGCTCGTCGTAGGTCACGGCGCGGCCATAGCAGCCCAGGCCCTCGACGAAGGCCCGGTTGCCGCCAGAGGTCAGGCCGACGCGCTGCACGTCGCGGCCTTCGAGGCAGAAGGCCGTGCCATAAGCCGTCTTGCTGGACGCGCTGGAGAACACGATCTGGCGGGCGCCGAAGAACGCGTTGTCCTCCAGGAAGTCCGCGAGCATGAAGGAGGTGATGAACAACGGGCGCAGCAGCATCTGGAAGTTCTCCAGCTCGGCCCGGTAGGCCGCGTCGGTGGTGGTGCGCTGGTACTGGTTGTAGGCGGAGGTGAGGTCGAGGCGGTGCGGCGTGCCGTCATAGAAACCGCGCTCGCCGACGCGCACCGGCTGCACGATCAGGTGGCTCGCGATGGGCCAGTAGCCATAGAAGCGCTCGCCTTCGGCCAGGCCGTCGACGGTCGAACGCACGACTTCGGCGAAGCCCCAGGCCGGCATGTGGCCCCAGCCTTCGGCGCCGGTGGGAAAGAAGCTCCAGTAGCGCAGGTGCGGGGTGTCGCCGAACGCGGCGTAGGTGATATTGTTCGTCGTCACGGCCAGCCGGTCGATGCGCATCAATGCCTCGCCGGGCTGCAGGCTGCCGAGCGGCGCGCTCACGAGCCGCGTGCGGTGCAGCGCGGTCTTGTCGGTCTGGAGGCTGGTCAGCAAGGTCATCGGGAACTCTTTCGTGATGGGGATGGCGAAGAAGAATCACTGTAGGTCGGGATGGCAATGAGCGGGTTCGGTTTCCGGTGGCACTGACCGCCTCCCCGCCCTCGCCCGGCAACAAGCCGCTGAAGCGACCGCGCCAGGCCCGCGCCAAGGCCACCGTGCAGGCCGTGTTCGACGCCTTTGTTCGGATTTGGCAGCGCGACGGTTGGCAGCGTCTCACCACGCGCGCCGTCGCCCTCGAAGCCGGCATCGCCATCGGCACGCTGTACGACTACTTCCCCAGCAAGAAGGCGCTGCTCTCGGGCTACGTGCGCCATGGCATCGAGGCGCTGATCCGCGCCGTCGACGCGCAGGCGGTGGAGCCCGCAGGCCTCGACTGGCGCGAACGCCTGCACCGCCTGGTGAGCCTGGCCTGCGGCAGCCAGGCGGACGCCCTGCCCTGGTTCCACCGGGACATGATGCTGCTCGAAGCGGAGATCGCCGAGCCCAAGCACCAGCGCCGCGCCCACGAGGAGCTGGCCGCCATGTGGCAACGGGTGTTCGATGCCTGCACCGACCTGTCCCACCCGCCCTCGCCGGAGACGGTGCGGGCGCTGCACCTTGCGGCCTGGGGCGGCCGTCGCTACGCCGTGCTCGTTCAGCTCACCGAGGCGGAGCGCCGGCAGTGGGCGGCCGAGATGGAGCGGCTCTGTCTCGCGGCCGTGCTCGATCGGCAGGCCGAGGCGCCTTGAGCGCACCTCGGCCTGGAGGGATGACGGGCCGGCTCAGGGAAACGCCGTCTGCAGTCCCGTGCGAACCGTGGGCTGCGCCCCGGGGCCGATCTCCACGAAGGCATCGCTTTGCAGCGTGTACGCGGGCCAGGCGAGTGCGGGGGTGCTCGGGTTGCCGGTGCGGGCGAACTGGGTCCACATCGTGAGGACGCTGTCCACCGTGGCGGTGTCGGCGGCGCCCCAACCCATCGAGGCGTAGACATCGGCAGCGTCGCCCGCGGTGCCCGTGACGCCGTTGCCGTTCAAGTCGCCGATCGGGGGCTTCGTGCCGTCCGGCCGGAGTACGAGGTTGAGGCTGTAGTTGCTGACCATGCCCATCGGGTAGTTGAAGAGGTACGGCACCTCGCCGCCGTGGGCGCTCAACAGGCCCATGGCGGCCCAACCGTCGGGCACGCGGCTGAACCGGTAGACGTACTGGTTGGCCTTGTAGGTGGGCGTGCGCTGGGCCATGAAGATCGGCAATGCGGCTCGCAGCGACGCGTAGTCGCCCGAAGTGGCACCGGCCATCAGGGGCACGTCGCTCGGCATGCCTTCCACCATGTTCTGTTGGTAGGTCTTGGTCAGGTAGTGGAAGTCGACGTTCGGGCGATACGTTTCGCGGGGAATGCCGGCATCCAGGTCGGCCTGCACGAAAGCCGTCCAGGGCAGCGCACGCGCTTCAGCCAGCGTCGTGATGCCGAGCCGCTGGAACATGGCGGCTCCCACGGACTCGCTGGCGGCCAGCGAGGTCTGCGGGGTGCCGGTCGACGGGATGGCGTTGGCGCCGCTTTGCACGATGGCCTTGTGGAACAGGCCGACGGCCTGCGGCGAGTTCATCAGCGAGTAGGTCTTGCCGCCGCCACCGGACTGGCCGAAGAGGGTCACGTTGGCCGGGTCGCCGCCGAAGCGGGCGATGTTGTCCTTCACCCATTGCAGCGCGAGCACCAGGTCCATCTGGCCATAGTTGCCGGAGCCACCGTAGCCGCTCTCCGCGCTGAGCAGTGGATGGGCCATGTAGCCGAAGGGGCCGAGGCGGTGGTTCACCGTCACGAGCACGACGCCCTTGGTGGTGAGGCCGGCGGGATTGTTGTACTGCTTGGAGTTCGCGGTGAGGATGGCGAATGCACCGCCATGGAACCAGACCATCACCGGCAGCTTGGCCGCGTTCTTCGGCGCAGTGACGTTCAGGTACAGGGAGTCCTCGCTCATCCCGCCTTCCCCGATGGATTCGAGCGTGGGGTTCTGGGCGGACTGGTTGCTCCACGCGACCGCCTCGCGCACCCCGCTCCAGGGCTGCACCGGTTGCGGCGGGCGCCAGCGCAGGTCGCCCAGGGGCGGACGACCGTAGGGAATGCCGAGGAACTGCCAGGTGTCGGCATTGGCCTCGAAACCCTTCACGCGACCGGCGCTCGTCTCGACCGTGTGGCGAACGCTGGTCGAGCGCGCGAAGTGCTCCAGTGCGGCAGCCGCAGGGCGTGCCGTGCGCGGGCGCGGATCGGTGTCGGTGAAGACGCCGGCCTCGTTGAGCGCCGTCAGCATCGGGGTCAGTGCCGCGCGGAAGTCCGCGGGCGGCTGCTCGAAGTTGACCGACGCCGCATGGGCCGACACCACGCCCTTGATGGCCGCGGTGAGCTGGATGCCGTTGTTCAGGTCGCCATCGGCGTCGAGGGTCTGCAGGAGGATGAGCTTGTTGTGCACCCGCACGTCGCTCGCCTCGGTGGCGCCGGGGGTGATGTGGAGCGGCGTCACGACGGCCGCGCCTGGCGCGGAGCCCAGCACAAGGCTGCCGATCGAGAAACGCAGCGTTTCGCCCGGCGCGTGGCTGAACTGCCCGGCCGCATCCGTGCTGCCGGCCGGCGTGCTCGCCGTGCCGGCGTAGTCAAGCCCGGCGACCGGGCTGTCGATGAACGTGCCGGTGCTGGACGCGATCGTGTCGTCGTCGCCGCCACAGCTGGCAAGGAGGACGGCGGCCGCCAGCACGGAGGCGCGGGCGATGCTGCGTGGACGGACATGGCGTTGAGGCATGGGGTTCTCCGATGGCTGCATGTGGGGTTCAGGGGAACACGGCGGACAGACCGGTGCGCGGGACCGGCGTGGCGCCCAGTTCGACGTACGCATCACTGGCGGGCGTGTAGACCGGCCAGTCGGCCAGTGACGCGGCGCTCGGCTTGCCCGTGCGGGCGAACGAGGTCCACAGCGTCATGGTGGTGTCGGCCACCGTCGCATCGGTGGCGTCGTAGCCGGCGGAGGCCAGCACGTCGGCGCTGTCGCCGGCCGAGCCCGTGATGCCGTTGCCGTTCAGGTCGCCCACCACGAGCCGCGCGTTGGTGGCCGGGTCGATCACGAGATTGAGCTGGAAGTGCGCCACCACGCTCTCCGGCGCATTGAAGACGTAGGTCAGCTCGCCGCCGTGGTAGGTCTTCAGGCCCTGGGCCCGCCAACCGGCCGGCACGTGGCTGAAGAGGGCCGCGTAGTGCGGCTGCGCGCTGTGGGTGGTCATCCAGGGCAGGACGTTCCTGACGGTGGCGATCGGATCCGGCGTGTCATTGGTGTTCACGACCATCATGAACGGGACGTCGTTGTGCCGCCGCGATTCGAAGCTCACCCGCTCGGTGTCCGGCAGGTAGTGCTTGTCGACGTTGGTGTAGGGGACGAGCGTCGCCGCGGCGGCGGCGATCTCGGTCCACGGGCGTGCGCGCATCTCGGCGAGCGTCGTGGCGCCGAGATTCGTGGCGAGGGTCGTGCCGATCGCTTCCGCTGCGGCCAGGCTGCGGGTGTCGGGGATGAGCGTGCCACTCTGGCTGATGGCGCGGTGGAAGAGGCCCGCGGCGCGGGGCGACGCCATCAACGAAAGCACCTTGCGGCCTCCCCCGGACTCCCCGTAGATGGTGACGTTGTCGGGGTCGCCTCCGAAACTCGCGATGTTCTGCTTCACCCAGTTCAGCGCCATGATGAGGTCCATCTGCCCGTAGTTGCCCGAACCGCCATAGCCGGATTCCTGGCTCAACGCGGGATGAGCGATGTAGCCGAACGGGCCCAGCCGGTGGTTGACGGACACCTGCACCACGTCCTTCGTGACCGGACCGGCCGGGTTGTTGAAGGCCTTGGTGTTGCTGGTGAGCGAGGTGAAGCCCCCGCCATGGAACCAGACCATCACCGGCAGCTTCGCCGCCGTCTTGGGCGTGGTCACGTTGAGGTACAGGCTGTCCTCGCTCATGCCGCCTTCTCCGAAGCGCTCGAGCGCCGGGTTCTGCGCGGCCTGGTCGCCCCAGGCCACCGCGTCGCGCACGCCCGTCCAGGCCTCCGGCGCCCGCGGCGGCCGCCACCGGAGCTCGCCCACCGGGGGCTTCGCGTAGGGGATGCCGAGGAACTGCCATGTCCCCGCAGTGGACTGATGACCGCGCAGCGTGCCGGTGGCGACGGTCACCTCATGACGCGGGCTGGCCGCGCGCTGGAACAACTCCAGCGCCGCCACGGCAGAGGGCGCGCTGCGCGGCCGCGGGTCCGGGTCGGAGAATCCGCCGGCGGACTCGATCGCCGCCAGCAGCGGCGAAAGAGCGGCGCGGAAGGCGGCCGACTCCTGGTCGAAGTCCAGTGGCGTCGGCAGGGTCGCCGCGGCGGCGCGAGCGGCAGCATGGATCTGGATGCCGTTGTTCGGGCTGCCGTCGGCGTCCAGCGCCTGCAGCAGCACCAGCTTGTTGGTCACCCGGCGATCGGAGGCCGCGGTTGCCTCCGGCGTGATGGTCAAGGCGCTGGTCAGCCCGGTGGCCGCGGCCGCGCCCAAGGCGATCCGGCCGATGCTGAACTGCAGCCGCTCACCGGCCTGCAGGCGGAAGTTGCCCCCGGCGTCCGTCTGCTGCGCGCCGGTCTGCGCACCAGAGACCTCGAGCCCGGCCACGGGGATGGGACCGAAGGTGCCGGTCTGTTCGACCACGTCATCCCCACCGCAAGCCACCATGCCCGCGACCATGGGCGCGAGGAACCACGCCGCGGTCGTGCGGCGCGAAGGACGTGCCAAGCGCCGCGAGGCTCGAAGTCTTGAAGGCATGGGCGGGCTCCTGTCTCGGTGAGTCGTTCGGTTTTTGATGTATCTATTCGCGCATCTGATATTTTTCAGAAGCGAGGCGACACCGGTATCGGGTCAAACGATCAGGCATCGGACGTAAAACGGCTAGCGTCCGCCCGGCGTCCGAATGCTCAGGGACGCGTCTTCGCGCGCCGCGGCGCAGCAGGCTGCGGACGAGCGGTGCGGCGCAACGGTGCGTCCAGTGCGGGCGAACCGGCCGTGCCGAGTGCATGCGCAGCAAGCACCAGGCGCACCATGGCCTCGCCCCCGAGGTTGATGTGCAGGCGCATGCAGGCGGCGGCTTCGCCGGCGTCTCCGGCCATGATCGCGGCGACGATGGCACGGTGCTCGGCGTCCGACGCCGTCAGCCGGCCCGGATGATGGGTGCTCCGCTGACGGTACACGGAGAGTCGACGCCGCAGGCCACGGACCGTGTCCACCAGCACCGGGTTGCCGCTGGCGCCGTAGATCGCTTCATGCAGGGCCATGTTCGCCTTGTCATAGCCGGAGAGGTCGTCGGCCTGCGCACACGCGGAGGCCGCCTCGAGCGCGGCTTCGAGCGCCACGCGTTGCTCCTTGCCGGCGCGCTGTGCCGCCATGCCGGCCAGCACCGCCTCGAGCTCCATCACGGCTTCGAGCGTGGCCACCAGCTCGGCCACGCTGGCCCGGCGCACGTAGATGCCCGAGCGCGGCGCGATCTGCACCAGCCCCTGGGCCGCCAGCACCAGCAAGGCTTCGCGCACAGGGGTTCGCGACGCCTGGAATCGAGACGCCAGCTCCCGGTCGTCGATGGCGCTCCCCGGCGGGCGTTCGCCCGACAGGATCTCCCGCTCGACCGCCAGGCGGATGCGGTCCTGGAGGCTGCCGGACAGGACGGCGGGAGGCGGCTCGGTGGTCATGCGCGCAATGTAGCAATCCGGCCCGGCGGTGCAAGGGACGGACTGCACGGTCCCGTCATCAGGAACGCCGGTTGCCCGGCGCGCTCACTTCGCCACAAGGAGACGCACCGTGAACCGATCCCTCTCGTGCCTCGCCCTGGCCGCAGTTGCGGCCCTGGCTGCTGCCGTGCAGGCCGACCCCCTGCCCGCCGACATGACCTACCGCCCATTGCCCACCCAGCCCTTCTCGGATGTGAAGCGCATGGACGAAGCGGCCAAACCCAAGGTGATGCAGCGCCAGAGGGCCTTGCTGGAAAGCCGCTACGACCTCGCCAACAAGCCCGTGCCTGGCGTGATGATGTCGGGCGGCCGCCGTGCCGTGCAGGGTGGCGTGCGGGTAAAGCTGCCGGCCGGCATGACCTGGGACAAGCTGGCCGGCATGAGCCCGGCTGAGATCCGTGAGAAGAACTTGCTGCCCGAGGGCTTCAAGCCCCTGCCTCACGCGAAACAGGCCACGGGCGGCCAGGTGTTTCCGCAAAACCAGATCGACGTCATCGCGCAGCAGGAGCAGCGCGACCTGCGCCGCTTCGACGTGGATTTCGACCTGCCCGATCACTTCACTCCCGAGTTCCCGGCACCGATCTTCCTCACCACCCACCCGGAGCTGGGCGATGTATCGCGCGGCCAGGCACTGACCATCCGCAACTTCTACGAGATGATGAACGGGATCATCACGCCGGTGCAGATGGAAGGCCTGCGCCTGCTGCTCACGCCCTTCCCGCAGGAGGAGTTCAACCAGACCGAGGACCGCAAGGTCGCCCACCAGAGCATGGGCGTGGCCTGCCTGGACTGCCACACGAACTTCCACAGCAACGGCGCCTTCCACCTCACGCCCGACGTGCGGCCCCAGGCCGCCCGGTTCCGCCTGGACACGACGAGCCTGCGCGGCATGTTCAACCAGCAGATCCACGGCTCCAAGCGCTCGCTGCGCTCGGTCGAGGACTTCACCGAGTTCGAGCAGCGCACCGCCTATTTCAACGGTGATCACGTCAGCGCCACGCGCAAGGGCCCGCACCTGCCCGACCGGACGAACCAGGTGGCGATGATGGCGCAGATGCAGAACATCATCGACTTCCCGCCCGCACCCAAGCTCGACTGGCGCGGGCGGTTGAACCCGGAGGTGGCGACCGCACAGGAACTGGCCGGCGAGAAGGTCTTCTTCGGCAAGGGCCAGTGCTCGCAGTGCCACGTGGCGCAGACCTCCTTCCTCGACAACAACATGCACGACCTGAAGCTCGAGCGCTTCTACAAGGTCGGGCAGGTGAGCAACGACCTCGTGCTTCTGCCCGACGGGCCGATCAAGACCTTCACGCTGCGGGGCATCAAGGATTCGCCGCCGTACCTGCACGACGGTCGCCTGCTGACGCTTGCCGACACGGTGGAGTACTTCAACCTGGTGTTGGGCCTGAAGCTCACGGCCCAGGAGAAGGAAGCCCTCAACGCCTACCTGCTCACCCTGTGACCGCGATGGCCACGCCACTTCAGGAGCCCTCGATGCACACGCCACTCTCCCGATCCGCACTGGTTGCGGTACTGCTCGCCAGCGCCTTCGCGGCAACCCCGGCCCGGGCCCAGTTCGGCAACCCCGCCGGCATGCTGCCGGGCACGGTGGAGGCGCAACCCGGCGTTCCCGCCAGCGGCCAGCCCAACGTGCAGGACCGCCTCTTCATCAAGCTGCTCGGCATGGGCAACTCCGGCGAGGTCGACGCCGCAAAGCTGGCAGACAGCCGGGCCAGCCATTCGGCGGTGAAGGCGTTCGCACGGCAGATGGTGAAGGACCACAACGATGCGGGCAGCAAGCTCGCCGCGGTGGCAAAGCCCTTCAACATCGCTGTGCCGAACGAACCGGATCCGGACCAGAAGGTCACCCGGTCGCGTCTGGAAGGCCTGCGCGGTTCGGCCTTCGATGCGGCCTATCTGCAGGCACAACTCGTCGACCACCAGAAGACGGTGCTGCTGCTGACCTGGGTGATCTCGAACGGGCAGGAGGCGTCGGTGCAGGCGTTTGCCAAGGAGACCCTGCCGACCGTCATGGGCCACCTGCAGCATGTGCAGGCCTTGCTCGCCGAGGTGACGGCGGCCGGGCCGCAGGGCCTCGCACGCAACGACAACCCCACGCCCGCGCCTGCACGCTAGGCGTGCGGGCGGCAGAGAGAAGGGCCTGCGCCGGGCCCGATCGTATGGTCTGAAAGGAAGCGCCGCCGCGGGCGTCGATCGGTGGGCGTCCGGCGTCAGCCGCGACTCAACGGAAGACCGGCGCGCGCTTTTCCAACCCGGCCAGCGCGGCTTCGCGCTGGTTGGGGCTGCCGATCAAGGCCTTCTGCTCATGCGCCTCGGCCAGCAGCACGTCCTTCGCGTTCACTGGTGAGGCCCCGTTGAGCAGGCGCTTGGCCGCACGGATGGCATCGGGGCTCGACGCCGCGATGCGGGCCGCGAACTCACGGGCCTCGGCCAACGGGTCTTCGGCGACGCGGGTGGCCAGGCCAATGGCCTGGGCCTCCACCCCCTCGACGATGCGGCCGCTGAAGGTCAGCTCGCGCAGCACATCGGCCCGCACGAGTTCCGTCATGAACACGCAGCCCGACATGTCCGGCACCAGGCCCCATTTCACCTCCATCACCGACATCCGGGCCTGCGGATGGACGATGCGGACGTCCGCCCCGAGAGCGATCTGCAGGCCACCTCCGAAAGCGACGCCCTGCACCGCCGCGATGACGGGCACCGGCAGCTCGCGCCAGCCCCAGCCCACGTGCTGCGCGGCATTGGCCAGCCCATGGGTGCGGTCCAGCAGGTCGGCACCGAGCGTGCCGGCCGTCTTGCCTTCGCCCATCTGCTGGAACCGTCCCATGTCGAGGCCGGCGCAGAAGGCGCGGCCTTCGCCATGCAACACGACCGCACGCAAGCCGGCGTGGTCGCGGAGCTGGAGGATGGCCCGGTTGAGCGCTTCGAACATGGCCGCATCGATCGCGTTCATCTTGTCGGCGCGCACCATGGCCACCTCCGCCACCCCGTGCTCGTTCACCGTGACCCGCACCCGCTCTTCGCTGTTGCTCATGGCTTCTCCGTGGTAGTTCGCCGCCCGATTGCGGCCCGTTCGACGGCACATTCTGCCGGGCGCTGACCTGTCGGCACGTCGCCCGCGTGTCACCTGTCCGGGGTCCGGGACGCCTGGAATTCCGCAGCGGACGAGACACCGCCCGTGCACGATTCCGCGATTGGCCCGGGCAGACACACTTGGAATCGATTCCAGACAACGTTCAGGCTTACGCTCCGCCTCCGTGAACTCTTCCTTTCCTCCCTCTCCGACGCCCTGCCCCGAGCCAGCGTTCCCCGCGGACGTCCAGTCCGGTTCCTCCACGGATTCCGTTGTGTCACGTCGGCATGTGCTTGCACTCGCTGCCAGCCTCCCGCTGACCGCCTGCGGTGGTTCGGACGGTGGCTCGCCTGCCACCGGTACGCCGCCCGCCGGCAAGAGCGCCAAGCGCGGCATCGCCTACGACCTGCGCGACGCCGCCGACCTGGCGGCCCTCGCCCCGGGCCTTAGCTGGTGGTACAACTGGAGCCCCCGCACGACCCTCTCGCCCGACACGGCCCAGGCCAACGCCATGGACTTCCAGCCCATGCTCTGGAACGGCGATTTCGACGACGCGGCGATCGAAGCCGAACTGAAGGCGCGGCCGACGGTCAAGTACCTGCTGCTCCTCAACGAACCCAACCTGAACGACCAGGCGGTGATGTCGCCCGCTGCCGCGGCAGCGCTGTGGCCACGCTACGAAGCGCTCGCCACCAGGACGGGCGTGCAACTCGTTGGTCCGGCGATGACCTGGGGCACGCTGGCGGGCTACGCCGATCCGGTGGTCTGGCTGGACGCCTTCTACGCGGCCTACCGGTCCAGCCACGGCAACCGCGACCCGCGCATCGACTACCTCGCCTTCCATTGGTACGACTATGGGCTCGGCGATCAGCTTGATCGCCTGCTGAAGTACGGCAAACCATTCTGGGTGACCGAGTTCGCCAACTGGCACAGCCAGGCCGATGGTGCACAGATCGACAGCATCGCCAAGCAGAAGGCGCAGATGACGGCGATGGTCGCCACCTGCGAGCGACGCACCGATGTGTTCCGCTACGCCTGGTTCACCGGGCGATGGGCGAACGACGTGCACCACACCAGCCTGCTCGGCGCCAAGGGGGAACTCACGGAACTTGGCCGCCACTACCTGTCGTTGCCGTACGGCGGCTGACCGGTTCGGCACCGGGCGCGGGCCGCACCACGGGGGCGTGCTCGGCCATCAGCGATGCCACCCAGTCGATGAATACCCGCAGCTTCGCGCTCACGTGCCGGTTCGGTCGGAAGGCGATGTGGAGCGGCATGGGCTCCAGCTGCCACCCTTCGAAGAGCGGGAGCAGGTCGCCGCGGGCTCGCGGGATGCGCGCCATGTAGTCAGGCAACCAGAGCACGCCCAGGCCGGCCAGACCGGCTTCCAGGTAGGCATTGCCATCGTCGACCGACACGACGTACCGGCCGTGCACGAGCACCTGTTCGTCACCGCGTCGCATGGCGTAGGGAAAGGGCTTGCCGGCACGCGACCAGAGGAAGCCGACCACGCGGTGGTGAGTGCCCTCCAGCTCGCCCGGGTGTGAAGGCTTGCCCGAGCGGGCCAGATAGTCGGGCGCCGCGTAGACCCGCAGTTGCAGGTCGCCGACCTTGCGGGCGATGAGCGACTGGTCGGAGAGCGCACCACCGCGCACCACGCAGTCGACGTTCTCCCCGATGAGGTCGATCATGCGGTCACTCACGCCGAGGTCGAGCTGGATCTCGGGGTACTGGCGGTGGAATTCGGGCAGGGCCGGAACCAGGATGAAGCGGGCGAGCGGGCTCGGCACGTCGACCCGCAGGCGGCCTCTGGGCGCGCTCGACGCGTTGGACAGGCTGGTCTCGGCGTCGTCCATGTCGGCCAGCAGCCGCAGCACGCGCTCGTAGTAGGCGGCACCATCGGCCGTGACGTTCACCCGCCGCGTCGTCCGGTTGAGCAGCCGCACCCTGAGCCGGGCTTCGAGTTGCTGCACGAGCTGCGTCACGCTCGTCTTGCTCATGTGCAGCGTGGCCGCCGCCTTGGTGAAGCTGCCGGTCTCCACCACGCGCGCGAATGCCTGCATCGCGTCGAACCGATCCATCGCGCCTCCGTCGCCGCCCTTTGATTGTTTGGATTCTACAAACAGTCAAAGGTGGACCTGCCCGTTTATCGGCCGGGGACGTGTGCCTACAGTCACCTCATCGATCAACAACAGGAGTCCATCGATGTCTCAGCGTGATGTGGTGTTCCCGGCAGGACGCCGGGCCCTTTACGAACGCAACCGCTACTCGCCGGCCATCCGGTCCGACGGCTTCCTCTTCGTTTCCGGCCAGGTCGGCAGCCGCGAGGACGGCTCGCCCGAACCCGACTTCGAAGCGCAGATGCGCCTGGCGTTCGACAACCTGAACGCCGTGCTGGCCGCGGCCGGCTGCAGCTTCGACCATGTGGTGGACGTCACCCTCTTCATCGTCGACCCGGAGTCCAGGATGGACGCCATCTGGAAGGTACTTCCGGACTACTGGGGCGCTGCACCCCATCCCACGCTGACGGCCGTCGGCGTGACGTGGTTGTACGGCTTCCAGTTCGAGATCAAGGTGATTGCGAAGCTGCCGGCCTAGCACCCCCGCCGGTCGTGTGGAAACCGGCGCCGGACCACCGGTTGCGGCGGTCCGGCGCGCGGCGGGCATTGCCGCTTAACGAGGCCACGCGCTCTGGAATTGCGCGTTGCGCTCGAACACCCAGGTGGGCGCCGTGCACAACCCGCAGGTGGCGCCGGTGAACAGGGCCTTTGCCTGCGCGTCATCGGCCAACTGCCAGCGCATCCAGGCGGTGGCCGCCGCGCGGAAGTTGCCTCCGTTGTAGGTGCCTTCGAAATGCGTGGCGCCCTGCAGCTCGGCGTAGGCGGCGCGCGCTCGCGACGCACGGCTGTAGGCACTGCGCACGAGCGTCGGCGACACGATGGTGTCGTTCTGGCCGGCGAAGAACAGGATGCTGGCCGTGCTGCCGACCGAATAGGCGCCACCCTGCAGCGGCGCGGCGGTGCGAACCCGCGGATCGCGGGCGGCGGCGACGGCACCGAAGCCGCCTTGCGAATGGCCACTCGCGCCGACGCGCGACAGATCCACCTTGCCCTGGAAGGGGCTGCCGGCGGTGGCATTCAATGCGGTCAGCTGATCGAGGCCGCGCAGCATCTCTGCACCGCTGCCGGCGTTGCTGGTGTTGGCGGCCGCCACGATGAAGCCATGCGACGCCCAATGGCGCAGCAGTGCATCGTAGGCACTTGGCGTCGTGCCCGTGCCGTTGCCCCAGAGGATGACGGGATGGCGCAAGCCGTTGGCCCCCATCGCGCTCGGGTGGTAGTAGGTGTGCTCGGCGGCGCGGACCACGCTGACCGCGTATGCGCCGCGTGCGCCGAAGGCGGTTCCCACCGACGGCAGGCCGCCCGGCACCGCGGGCGGGTTGGTCGGGGCCGGATCCACCGGAGGGAGCGGGGTGGGCGGCGTCACGGGCGGCACCGGCGTGGCCGGTGCGCCGGCGCCGGGGTTCGCCGTCTGGAAGGCGCCGTTGCGCTCGAACACCCAGTCGGCGGAGCCGCACAGGCCGCAGTTGCTGCCGACGAAGGTGGGCGCCGCATTCACGTCGGCGGCCAGGGCCCAGCGCAACCAGGCCGTCGCGGGCCCGCGGAACCCACCCGCGGTGTTGATCGCGGTGAAGTGGGTAGCCGACTTGAGCTCGGCATAGACGGCGGGCGCGGCGCCGATGGCCTGGTACGCGCGCCGCACATTCGCCGCCGGAACGATGTTGTCCGCGCCGCCGGCGAGGAACAGTACGCTGGCCCGCGCTCCGCGGGCGAGGCCCCCTCCCTCGATCGGCACGGCCGTCGTCACGCGCGCATCCGCAGTGGCAGCCACGGCGCCATAGGCGCCTTGCGAATGGCCGCTGGCGGCCACGCGTGTCGTGTCGACCCGACCGAAGAAGGCATCGCCGGCCGTGGTGTCAAACGCCACCAGCTGGTCCAGACCGCGCAGCATCTCGGCGCCGCTTCCGGGGTTCGTCGTGTTGGCCGCCGCCACGATGAAACCATGGGACGCCCAGTGGCGGAGCAGGCCGTCATAGGTGCTCGGCGATGTGCCGGTGCCGTTGCCCCACAGCACCACCGGGTGACGCACGCCGGTGGCACCGGCCGTCGGGTAGTAGTAGGTGTGCTCGGGCCCGCGGCGCACGCTCACCGTGAAGGGGCCGCGCGCCTCGAAGGCGGTGCCCACCGAGGGCACGCCGGGATGCGCCGACACCATGGCATCGGCGCTTGCCGCGGCCGCGCTGGCGGTCGACGTATCGGTCGCCACGGCTTCATCGGCCTCGTGTTCGATCGCCTCGTCGGCGGCAGCGCTTGTTGGCGCAGCGGCCTGGGTGCCGCCTTGCGGTTCGGTACCGCCTCCGCAAGCGGCGAGAAGGAGCGAGAGTGCGAGCGCGGGCAACCGTCGCCGGGATGGGGTCGTCATCAGGAACTCCGTTCAAGGCTGAACGCCGCGGCGATGGCACATGCTGCACGGACGTTCAAAAACAAGGGACGCGGCGGACTGTAGGCGCCAGACCGCCATCCGTGAACTGCTTCACACCATTCGATACTTCTGCGGGTTCCTGATACGTACGGCAGCGGCCACCTCGCCGAGGCGCGACGCCGGCCGGCGCTCATGTGGGGACGCGGCACCAGGTTCCAACCCGGGCATGTCCTACACCGCCTCGGGAAGCGCGTTTGGCGATTTGGGCGCATCATTGCTGCACTGCAACATAGCCCACGGATCAGCAATGAACCCCTCACACATCGCCGACACCATCCAGCAGGCCTTGACCGCCGCCGGCCTGCATCCCACCCACCGGCCAGGCGGCGTGGACGTCCACGGCGTCATCGCCAGCGCGCTCAGCGCTGCCGGATTGACGCCCGGATCGCCTGCCGACTTGCGGTTCAAGCACCCGTACGCCGAGCAGGGCATCGCCGTCCCGGCTTCACGGCACGATCTGCCCGGCCGCTTTCTCTGGGAGCAGCACAGTAGCCCGCGCGGCAGCCGCAGATATCGGCTCTACGTGCCCACCGCAGCACAGGCCGGCCGCCCGCTCCCCTGCGTGATGATGCTGCACGGATGCAAGCAGGACCCCGATGATTTCGCCGCCGGCACCCGCATGAACGCCCTGGCCGAGCGGCATGGCTTCTACGTCGTCTACCCCGAGCAAACCCGACGCGCGAACGGATCGAATTGCTGGAACTGGTTCGAACCGACGCAACAGCATCCAGACGGCGAGGAGCCCGGCGTCCTCGCCGCCATCATCAGCGACGTCGCGGCGACCCACGCGGTCGATCTCGACCGGGTGTACGTGGCGGGCTTGTCGGCCGGCGCCGCGATGGCGGTGATCCTGGGCCAGACCCATCCCGAGGTGTTTGCCGCCGTTGGCGCGCACTCGGGCTTGCCCAAGGGCGCGGCGCATGACATTCCTTCCGCCTTCGCGGCGATGCAGTCGCGGGGGGCGTCGCGCGCTCACGGCACCCCTGCGCGGGCCGTCCGCACGATGGTCATCCATGGCGATGCGGACGCGACGGTGAACATCCTCAATGGCGCCACGATCGCCGGCCAGGCGGTGGCAGCCCACGAGCACAGCGGCGCGCGTCTGCAGCGCCCACCCGCCACCACCTTCGAGCGCGGGGGCCGGCGCTGCACGGTCGCGGTGGTGTGTGATCCGCTCGGCCACCCGCTGGTGGAAGAATGGGTGATTCATGGCGGTGGTCACGCCTGGGCGGGCGGAGATCCAGCGGGCTCGTTCGTCGATCACTCGGGGCCGGACGCCTCTGCCGAACTCGTGCGCTTCTTCCTCGGCGCCCATGCGGCGATCTCTATTCCGACCAGCAGCTGACGCGCCGCGCAACATCCGGCCGGGCGGCCCGGAGGTTTGCCGGCTCGGCGACATCGCCTCCACTGCCTTGAAACAAGCTGGGCGCTCGTTCCCGCGACATCCGGCACGTCCCGCTGGTGCCCTCGCGTTGAGCAGCGCCCGCCGTCTCCGCTATGCGCAGCCAGCGATCGGCGATGGTGCTGGTCGGCCCGATCCCGGGCGCCCGCGTCGGCGTCGTCCGGAGGGGACGCGCGCCCCCCCGGCCGCCTGCCCGTGAACTCGAGGGATGCCCGGACACTCGCCGTTCCCTGACGAGGCCGTCACTTCTTCTCCGGTCCCATCACGTAGTTGGGAAGCCAGGTGACGACCTCCGGAAACACGGTGATGACGGCGATGCAGACCACCAGGCAGGCGAAGAACGGAAGGGCCGCGCGAGCGATGGTGTTGCTGTCCTTGCCCGTCATGCTTTGCAGCACGAAGAGGTTGAATCCGACCGGAGGCGTGACCTCGGCGATCTCGACCAGCAGCACGACAAATATGCCGAACCAGATCAGGTCGAAGCCGGCCAATTGCACCATCGGCAGCACCACGGCGCTCGTGAGCACGATCATGGAGATGCCGTCGAGTGCGGTGCCGAGCACGAGGTAGACGACCACGAGGGCGGCAATCAGCGCGTACGGGCTCAGGTGCATCGAGTTCACCCATTCCGCAAGCTCTCGGGGAATGCCGGTGAAGGCCATCGTCTTCGTGAGGAAGGCCGCACCCGCCAGGATGAACATGATCATGCACGACAGGCGCGTGGCCCCCACGAGGCCTGCCTTGAAGTTCTCCCAGGTCAGGTTGCCGCCGGCAGCGGCGATCACCAGCGCGCCGAGAACGCCGTAGGCAGCGCACTCCGTGGCGGTGGCCCAGCCGGCGATGAGCACCCACACGATGAAGACGATCAGCAGAACGCAGGGAATCAGCGCGGCGCTCAAGCGCAGCTTCTCCGCCAGGCTGTAGCGCGGCTCCGCCGGCGGCATCAGGTGCTTGTTGCGCACGCTCCACCAGGCGATGTAGCCGCTGAACAGCAGCATCAGGATCGCGCTCGGGATGAACCCGGCAAGGAAGATCCGGATGATCGACGCGTCCGCGGCGACGGCGTACACGACCATCGTGATCGACGGCGGTATGAGAATGCCCAAGGTTCCTGCAGTCGCGAGCGAACCCAGCGCCAGCTGCTCGTTGTAGCCTCGCCGCTTGAGCTCGGGCAGCGCCACCTTGGCGATCGTGGCGCAGGTGGCGGCGGAGGAGCCCGACACGGAACCGAACACGCCGCACCCGAGAATGGTCGTGTGCATCAGGCGCCCGGGCACGCGGCTCAGCCACGGCGCGAGTCCCTCGAACATCTGCTCGGACAGCTTGGTGCGGAACAGGATCTCGCCCATCCAGACGAACAAGGGCAGTGCCGCCAGCTCCCAGGAAACATTCGATTCCCAGAATGCCGAGAAGAGGTTCATCCCCGGGGGGGTGCTGGTGAACAGCGCCTGGCCGATCCACCCCGTGATGCCCAGCGTGATGCCGATCCACACACCGCTGGCCAACAGCACCAGCATCGCGATCAACAACAGTCCGCCAACCGATAGCAACATGTGGCGTCCTTAAACGTCGTTGGAAAAGTCGCCGCGCGCGTGGCGCTCTTCCACCAGCGCGACATACGTGGGGCGCAGTCCTTGCAACACGCGGACCCATTCGTCGAGGATGGCGAGGCAGAGGAGGAACGCGCCCAGAACGAAGCTCAGCTGGGGGATCCAGAGCGGAATGACCACCAGCCCACCCGCCATGTCGTTGAACTGGTAGCTGTCCCAGGTCGAGGCGGCCGCCCAGTAGGTGAGGTAGGCGCTCGACACCGCGGCGATGGACAGCGACAGCATCTCGAACAGCCGCCGGCTTCTGGGGCCGAGCTTCTCGAGCATCAGGGTCACCCGCACGAAGTCACCCTGCTTGAACGCGTGCGCCATCGCCAGGAAGGCGGCCCCCGCGCTGAGCCACGCGACGATGTCGTTGATGCCGCCGACGCGCCAGCCGAGCATGCGCCCGACGGACGCGGCGATCATCAGCACGAAGACGGCCAGCACGCACGCCGCAGCGAGGTCACAGGCCCATGAGAAGAGCCTGTCGAGGATGCCGCGCATGGGTCAGTTCCGGAACGCGTCGACGATCGCCTTGCCGTCGTCCCCGGCCTTGCGTAGCCAGTCGACGAGCATCAGGTCGCCCATCTTCTTGAAGTCGGCGGCGAGTGCGGCCGGCGGCTCCGACACCGTCATGCCCTTGGCGGCCAGCTGCTCGAGGTACCACTTGTTCTTCTCTTCGCTGAGCTTCCAGCCACGCTCTTCGGCTGCGGCGGCGGCCTTGAGGACGGCCTCCTGGGTCGGCTTGTCCAGCGCATCGAACGCCCGCTTGTTCACCAGCACCGCGTTCTTGGGCAGCCACGCCTTCGTGTTGTAGAAGTACTTGACGTGTTCGTACGTCTTGGAGTCATAGCCGGTCGAGCTCGAGGACATGTATGAGTCCACCACCCCGGTGGCCAGCGCCTGGCTCAGCTCCGCCGCCTGGATCTGCACGGGCTGGGCCTTGGCCAGTTCGGCGAGCCGCGCGGTGGCCGGGCTGTACGCACGCCACTTCAGGCCGGCCAGATCGGCGCCACTTGCCAGCGCCTTGTTGACGTAGACACCCTGCGGCTGCCATGGCACCGAATAGAGCAGGCGCAGGTTGCTGCCCGCAAGCAGCTTCTCGAGCGCCGGACGCTGGGCCTTGTACAGGCGCAGCGCCGCGGGGTAACCCGTTGCGAGGAATGGCACACCGTCCAGCCCGTAGATCGGGTTCTCGTTCTCGTAGTTGCCGAGGATGATCTCGCCCGCCTGCACCTGGCCGCTCTGGACTGCACGCTTGATCTCCGGCGCCTTGAAGA
This sequence comes from Rhizobacter sp. LjRoot28, assembly GCF_964253025.1. Classification (NCBI taxonomy): domain Bacteria; kingdom Pseudomonadati; phylum Pseudomonadota; class Betaproteobacteria; order Burkholderiales; family Sphaerotilaceae; genus Rhizobacter; species Rhizobacter sp. LjRoot28. The sequence continues at coordinate 168,229 of NZ_CAXUQC020000001.1, read as the reverse complement.
GCGAGGCATTGGCATGCGAGGTGATCTTGAGCTTGCCACCCGTGGCCTTGTCCACGTCCGCGATGAACTGATTCAGGTTCTCGGTGTGGAAGTTGGTGACCGGATAGGCCGACGGCAGGTCCCACTTGGTTTGGGCGAGGACAGCGGACGAGGCGGACACGGCCGCAAGCACGAGCAGAGCATTCTTGAACATAGGGCCCCCGTATGACGACTGGAAACAGGATTGAAGAGAACAAACCGACCTTTGCAATAGGTATGCCAGTCTAGATTGTTCAACAATCCCAGGGATACGGGAAAACTCTAGGGCCCGATGCACCCAAGCCGGGTGGCCGGCTGGCTGCTGCGCCAACACGGGGCACAAGCGAACCAGAAGCGGGCGGTTCGCTGGCGGTCGACAGCGGCCGTCCGGGGTGGGTCGGTGCGGCTGCCGACGGACAGCCGCTTTCGCCTCAGGGCCGCGCCACGCCGTGCTCCTGCTCGGCCATCCGGCGCGCGTAGACCGCTAGCACGATCCGCTCAGAGTGCGCGAGGTATTCCTGGAGGGTGGTCGCTGCGCGAGCGTAGTCCCCCGCCTCGACCATTTCGAGCAGCTTCACGTTCATCTCGACGTAGGGCGCGTGCAGGAACTCGGGGTCCTGCAGCAGCCCGAAGGCCAGGCGAAGCTCCGCCAGCACGGGGGCGAACATCTGATTGAGCCGCTCGCTGTCGGCCAATTCGACGACGGCCATGTGGAACTGCATGTTGGCCGTTCCCGCCGCCGCCCAGTCGCCGGCGTCCCGGTGGCGCAGCGCCTCTTCCACCGCGGCGCGCATCCGCTTCTTCGCCGGGTGCCGCGGGTAGGCCTGCGCCAGCGCCTGGCATTCGATCAGGCGACGCACGCGGTAGATGTCGATGATGGACGCGATGCTCGGGACCGCCACGAACACGCCGCGGTTGGGGGTGTGCTTGACGAGGCCGTCCTTGGCGAGCACCCGGAAAGCCTCGCGGAGGGTGTTGCGCGAGACGCCCAGCGATTCGCTGAGCGCCTGCTCAGACAGGCGCTGCCCGGGCGCAAAGACCCCCTCGGTGATCTGGCGCCGAAGTTGTTCACCGACGCGTTCGCTGAGCGTTTCCGCAGGGGAACCGGGACTTTTCATAGGGGGGAGGGGGTAGTCGGCAAGAAAGCCTCGCATTGTTCAAGGCGGCAGTCGGCGTAACGCTCGACAGGATAGCTCACGGTGATATCATTCCTTAGATTGTTCAACAATCCATTTTGATCGTGGATCAATCGCATCAGAGAATCGTGCCGGCCTAGCCGCGCCCAGATTCCCTGGCGAGCGACTCCCTCCACCGCCGGCGACAGCATGCACATCGATTTGAACAGCGATCTGGGTGAGAGCTTCGGCCCGTGGGCCATGGGCGAGGACGAAGCGATGCTCGACGTCGTGACGAGCGCGAACGTCGCGTGCGGATTCCATGCCGGCGACCCGGCCGGCATCCTGGCCACCGTGCGCAAGGCGCGGGAGCGGGGCGTGGTCGTGGGCGCCCATGTGGCCTACCCTGACCTGGTCGGCTTCGGGCGAAGGAACATGGATATCGCAAGCGACGACCTGCGGGCCGGCGTCATGTACCAGGTGGGCGCCCTGCAGGGCCTGGCCACGGCGGCGGGCACCACCGTCCGCTACGTCAAGCCGCACGGCGCCCTCTACAACACCATCGCCCACGACGCGCGCCAGGCCATGGACGTCATCGAGGCGGTGCTTGCGATCGACCCAACGCTCGTGCTGGTCGGACTGGCCGGTTCGCCGTTGCTCGGCTGGGCGAGGGACAAGGGCCTCACGGTCGTCGCCGAGGTGTTTGCGGATCGGGCGTACGAGCCCGATGGCGCCTTGGTCTCGCGTCGCCAACCCGGGGCCGTCCTGCACGACCCGGCGCTGATCGCCCAACGCATGGTGCGGCTGATCAAGGAGGGCGCGATCACCGCCATCGATGGCACCGACCTGCGCCTCGACGCCCAATCCATCTGCGTGCACGGGGACTCGCCCGACGCGGTGCAGATGGCGCGTGAGGTGCGGGCTGCGCTGCACCGCGAAGGCGTTGCATTGAAGAGCTTCGTGGGCACGCCGTGACCATGCGGTTCCTGCCCGCCAGCCTCGATGCACTGCTCGTGGAGCTGGACGACCTGCCGCAGACCATGGCCTTGCTGGCCTCGTTCCGGGCCCACCCCCTGCCGGGCGTCACGGAGCTCGTCCCGGCCGCGCGCACGATGCTCATCCGCTATGAGCCCTCGCTGCTGACGCCGGCCGCGATCGTCGAGAACGTGTCCCACCGAACGCTCGTGTTCGAGGCGGCGCAGGACGCGCCGTTGGTGGAGATCGAGGTGGACTACCGCGGCGAAGACCTGCCCGCGGTGGCGGCGCTGCTGGGCATCTCCCCGCGGGAGGTGGTCGAGCGCCATGGGGCGGCGCTGTACACGGTGGCGTTCAACGGGTTCGCGCCGGGATTCTCGTACCTGAGCGCCCAGGCCGGACTGGACGTCCCGCGTCGGCGCTCGCCGCGCGTGCGGGTGCCTGCCGGGTCGGTGGCGCTGGCCGGTGAATTCAGCGCGGTCTATCCGAAGGAAAGCCCGGGCGGCTGGCAGTTGATCGGCACGACGACCGCCTCCATGTGGGACATGGGGCGTGACGTCCCGGCGCTGCTTCAACCGGGCTACCGCGTCCGCTTCATCGACGCGGCGCGGCGCCGCGTGGTCAGCGCGGGCCGGCCCGCCGCGGGGGAGCCGCCCGTTACGCCCGCCAAGCTGCCCGCCTTTCACCCCCTCCCCCACGGCGCGATGGCGCAGTCAAGCGCCACGCTCGTGATGAACCGCGTCGGGATCCAGACGCTGCTCCAGGATGGCGGACGGCCCGGCCTGGCGGCACAGGGCGTCTCGGCTTCCGGCGCGCTCGACAAGGCGGCGCTGCGGTCCGCCAACCGCGTGGTCGGCAACGCGGTGAATGCCCCGGTCCTGGAAATCGTCGGCGGAGGTTTCGAGGTCACGGTGCAAGGCGCCTGCGTGGTGTGTGTGTCCGGTGCGGACGGCCCGATCACCATCACGTCCGCGGCGGGCCGTGAACGGCCTGCGTGGCGGGGCCACCCGATCGCCCTGGACAGCGGCGATCGCCTTCGCCTCGGCGAGCCAGCCCGCGGGGTGCGGTCCTACCTGGCCGCGCGCGGCGGCCTGATCGCGGACCCCGTGCTCGGAAGCGTGTCCACGGACACGCTGGCCGGCATCGGTCCACCGGTCGTCACAGCGGGACAGGCCGTCGGGGTCGCGCCCCTCCGGCACGGGACAGTCGGCACGCCGGAGCCTCCCTCGCCGGCGCTGCCCGTGGCGGGCCAGGACGTCGTACTGGACGTGGTCATGGGGCCACGCACGGACTGGTTCTCCGACGAGTCGGTGGAGCGGTTCTGCACCCAGCCCTGGGTGGTCACGCCGCAATCGAACCGCGTCGGCCTGCGATTGTCGGGCGCCACGCCACTGACGCGCACCCACAACCTGGAGCTGCCCAGCGAAGGCACGCTGCCCGGCTCCATCCAGGTGCCGCCGAACGGGCAACCCGTGCTCTTCCTGGCCGACCATCCGTTGACCGGCGGTTATCCGGTGATCGCGGCGGTGGCCCCGCACCACCTCGACCTGGCAGGCCAGATTCCCATCGGCACGGCGGTGCGCTTCAGGCCCCTGCGCCCCTTCGCCGTCCTTTCAACTTCCTCACCGGCTGCGCCATGAAAAAAGTGCTTGTTGCCAACCGCGGCGAAATCGCCGTCCGTGTGATCCGCGCCTGTGCCGACCATGGCGTGGCGTCCGTGGCCGTCTACGCAGACCCGGACATCGATGCGGTGCACGTTCGGATGGCCGACGAGGCGCATGCCCTCGAGGGCACCCGTCCGGCCGACACCTACCTGCGCATCGACAAGCTCATCGCCATCGCCCGCCGCAGCGGTGCGGACGCCGTCCACCCCGGGTACGGGTTCCTTTCCGAGAGCGCCGCCTTCGCGCGCGCCGTGCTCGAGGCTGGCCTCCTCTGGATCGGCCCGCCGCCTGACGCCATCGCCGCCCTGGGCGACAAGGTGAGCGCACGACGGCTGGCCAGTGAAGTCGGCGCGCCCCTGGTGGCCGGCACGCCGGGGCCCGTGGGCAGCGCCGAGGAAGTGCATGCGTTCGCCGATCAGCATGGCTTTCCCATTGCGATCAAGGCCGCCTTCGGCGGCGGGGGTCGAGGCCTGAAGGTCGCGCGCCACAAGGCCGAGGTGTCCGAGCTCTTCGAGTCAGCCGTGCGCGAAGCCACGGCCGCCTTCGGACGCGGCGAGTGCTACGTGGAACAGTTCATCGACAAGCCCCGCCACATCGAGGCCCAGGTGATCGCCGACACGCACGGCGCCGTCGTCGTCCTTGGCACGCGCGACTGCTCACTGCAGCGGCGGAACCAGAAGCTGGTCGAAGAGGCCCCCGCGCCCTTCCTGACCGATGCGCAGCGCGAACGCATCCACACGTCGGCACGCGACATCTGCCGTCATGCCGGCTACGTGGGCGCCGGCACCGTGGAGTTCCTGCTGAGTGCCAACGGCACCATCTCTTTCCTCGAGGTCAACACCCGGCTCCAGGTCGAGCACCCCGTCACCGAGGAAACGACCGGTGTCGACCTCGTGGTCGAGCAGCTCCGCATCGCGGACGGCCTGCCCCTGTCGGTGCACGAGACCCCGCGCCCCATCGCCCACGCGTTCGAGTTCCGCATCAACGCCGAGGATGTGGGCCGCGGCTTCCTGCCCTCTCCCGGCCCGGTCCATCGCTTCGACCCGCCCTCCGGGCCGGGGGTCCGCGTGGACGCGGGCGTCCGCACCGGGTCCACCGTGCCCGGCGCGTTCGACTCGCTGATGGCCAAGCTCATCGTCACCGGCGCCACACGGGACCAGGCCATCCGTCGCGCCCGCCGCGCCTTGAAGGAATTTCGCATCGAAGGGCTCGCATCGGTGCTGCCCTTCCATCGCGCGGTCATGACCCACCCGGACTTCGTCAGTGAGCATGAATTCAAGGTCCACACCCGCTGGATCGAGACCGAGTTCGTCAATGACGAGGTGCCCTTCCAGGCGCCCGCCCCGACCGACGATCCACTCACTCGCCTGCCCATCGAAATCGACGGCCGCCGCGTGATGCTCGGGCTTCCCTCAGCATGGCTGGGCGGCCTGGCCGCCGGCGCGGGAAGCCGCGTGGCGCACCCCGCCGATGCGGCGCCAGCGGCCGCGGCCGATTCGCGCGACCTCGTGGCGCCGATCGCCGGCACCGTGCTCGTCTGGCAGGTCGAGGACGGCGCCACGGTGGACGCCAAGGCGACCGTCGCGGTCATGGAAGCGATGAAGATGGAAACCGCGGTCGACGCCCACCGCGGTGGACGACTCGTCCAGAGAGTGCCCGCGGGCACCTACGTCGCCGCGGGCACGGTGATCGCGGAGATCACGCCGGACGACTGACGCGCAGGTAAGTGCGCGGCCGCACGAGACGGCTCGGCACGCGCTGGGCCCGACCGACTCGGGCTTCGCGCGACGCGCTCGTCAGGGGGCTAGCGTGCCGAAGGCCCAACCGACGGACAACGAGGCCACCGGGGTACCACGTCCGCCATTGCCGAGCGCCTGCAGGTGCCCGATGCCGGCCTTCAGCCGCAGGCGGTCCTTGCGCACGATCCCTTCCCACTGGGCCCACGCTTCGCCACCGGCGATCGCACCGCCGCGCACGTCGACGCCGCCGCCGCCCGCCGCGCCGGCGAGACCTTCGATGCCGAAGCGCACGCCGTTCATCCGGGATGTCTTGGCGCCGAGACCGACGAGACCGTACGAGAAGCCTCCGGCCCTGCCCCACGCGGCGCTGCCGGCTTGTGCCGTGCCGTACCAGGTGCGGTCGAGGTCGCGGTTGAAGGTGAGACCCAGGCCCGTCACTCCATCCTCGCTCCCGTCTTCGAAGCGCAGCTTCAGGAAGTGGGGCGTGGTCACGTACCAGGCCATCTCGCGCACCGTACCGTCCAGGAACGAATGCGGCGCACGTGCCCGTGCGGCGCTCTCCAGCGGCAGCGACAGCGACAGCCGAAGTTGCTCCGAGCGGTAGTGGCCACCGGGCGCGGTCAGGTAGGACGCGTCGGCGCGCAGGGTCGGCCCCCACGGGGTGATCCAGCGCAGTGTCGGCCCGGCGCGCAGCAGCCAGCCGCTGCCGGTGTCGATGACACCACCGCCGCCCAGGCCGGCCGACAGCTGGGCGCCGACGCGCAGTTGCTCGCCGAAGATGCCCCAGTCGGCGCCCGCGTTGGCCAGGAGTTCCATGTAGCCGTTGACGTCGCCACCGGCCGCGCCGGACGCTTCGATGCCCCACCACCGGCCCGGCGCGACGTAGCGGCGCAGGTCCGCGCCGGCCTTGTCGAGGCGACCCGTCAGCGGCGCACCATTGCGCCGGCGACTGCCTTCGCGGAAGGTTTCGGTGCCTGCACTCAGGCTGATCTCATCGAACTTGAGACCGAGGCGCCCGTCGGCGCGGCCCGGCATGCCGGCGTGCGTGGGCAGGAAGCTGAGGAAGTTGTCGGACCGGCCAATGACGACGGTCCACTGCGTGTCGCGGATGTTGCCGCTCGGGAAGGTCACGTGGGCCACACCCAGACCGGCGTACACCGGCCCGAAGGCGCGGCGCAGCGACAGTTCGGGCCGCAGCATGAGCCCGCCCCCGGCGTCCGCATCCTTCGCATGGGTTGCGCCGCCCGCACCGGCATAGAGGCCCGCCGCAACGAACCACGGTGACGAGGAAAGCCGCCACCGCCGTTGCGCCGTGACCCCCACGGTGAACAGGCCGCCGTGGTCGCCCTGCGCGCCCGCATAGACCGACGGCCCAAAGCCCCAGTCCGGATTGACCGCCACCATGTAGGTGCCGCCCAGCAACGCCGTGCGTTCTCCCGCCGGCATGCCGAGCGGCGTCCAGTTGAACTCCAGGGCGGCCTCGCGGCGCTCGGGGTAGGCGCGTCGCTCGGGCGCCAAATCTGCCGGGGCGGCGGACGCCGCGCAAGCGGCGAGGCACAGGAGCGACGGCATGAGCACCTGGGGAAGGAATCGGCAGGGGAAGTACATCAAGACATGAGCGGCAGAGAGGCGCCGGCTCGCGCAAGTCCGGCGGGGTGGTGAGGTTGACGCGCGGCGGTGCGACACGCGCGGATGGAATGTCTGACGGCGAACGCGGGGCGATCCGTCGCGCAAGCCGGACACCTTTGCATGGCGGGCGTGCGAACGAGCCGTCGTTTGTAGCACGGCCGTCGGCGAGGCGCCAGCGGCCGAGGCACACTCTTGCCGGCCCACCGAGGACGCCTCGCGTCCGGTGCGATGTCCCGGGCCGTGTTCGTCAGAAGTCGAACAGGGCGCTGACCGCGACGGTGCGCGGATCAGCCGGCTTGACGTAGTCGGCGTATTGGTACTCCCAGTAGCGCTTGTCGGCGGCGTTGTTGATCGCGACACGGAAGGTGGCGTCCGTGCCGTACATCCGCGCCACATAGCTCGCGCCGAGGTTCGCCACCACGTAGCCGCCCAGCTCGATGGCGTTGGCCGCGTTGAGCATCGTGGCGCCGGTGTACTTGGCGTCCGCCGTGAGCTTCATTCCCGGCAGCGCGGGCACGTCGTACGACAGCCGGGCGGCCGCCACGAACTTCGGCGCGCCGGCCACCCGGTTGCCGGTGTGCGCATTGCCTCGCTCATACGAACTGTCGAGCGCCATCAAGCTGCCACTCACGCGCCACGGCGCCCCCAGGCGCACGGCGCCTTCGATCTCCACGCCCTGGTAGACCGACAGGCCGTCCTGGACGAGCAGGTTGTTCGCGTTGGCGTACTCGGCGGCACGCTCGATGCGGAACAGCGCTGCGGTGGCGCTCCAGTCGCCCCGCTGCGTCTTGGCGCCCACCTCGACCTGTTTGCTCTTCAGCGGCTTGAGCTGCACGCCTTTGTTGTCGTAGGTGTCGCCCACACGAGAGCCCGCTTCGAGCGACTCCACATAGCTCGCATACAGCGTCGTGCCCGTGTCCGGCTCGAAGAGCAGCGCGAGGGTCGGCGTGGTGGTGCGCTTCTCGTACCCGGGCAACTCAGCACCCGTGGGCGCAAAGCTCGCCTGTTCATAGCGCGTGTGGCGCAACCCGCCGACCACCGACCATTGCGGCGTCAGCTGGAGCGTGTCGCTCGCGAAGACGGCGCGCTGCGTGATCTCGCTGTCTCGGTACATCGCGAAGTCCGTCACCGTGTCGTAGCGGTTGCCGCTGCCGCCGTCCAGGCTGCCCGAACCGATCTGCTGGTACACGCTGTTGGCGCTGTAGAGGTTCACCTGCTTCTGCAAGGCCGTGCCCACCACCACCTGGTGGCGCAGCGCGCCGGTCTCGAGCTTCCCGTTCACGGTGGCCTGCCACTGGGTGAAGCGGTGGCCTTCTGCGCTGTCGGATCGCCACTCGTCGAACGCGCCACTGGCATCGGTCAGGAACAGGATGCCTTCGTTGCGGCTCCGGTCGGCGGTGCTGTAGCTCAGGTCGCTCGTCAGTGTCCAGTCCGGTGTCAGGCGGTATGCCACGCCGGTCGCGTGCAGCTGGAAGTCGGTGGTCAGGTGCTGGCCACCGCTCACGATCGCATCGTTGTCGCCGTTGACGACGGACGGGAGTGCGGTCCCCACGTAACTGCGGGTAAAGATGGACGGGGTCTGGCCGGTGGCCTTTCGCTTCTGATACAGCGAGCCGAACGTCCAGGTGAGGTCGGGCGTCAGGCGTGCGTCGAGCGCCACGGACACGGCGTTTCGGTCCAGTGTGCCCTTGTTGAAGGTCTTGCCTTCCTCGTGCGTCACGTTCAGGCGGTAGCCGAACATGCCGTCGTTGCCGAAGCGCCCGCCCAGATCGCCATGCTCGCGCCACAGACTGTTCGAGGTGAAGCCCACCTCCACGCTGCGCACCGGCGTTTCCGAGGGCCGCTTGGTCACATAGTTGACCACCCCGCCCGGCGAACCAAAGCCATGCATGAAGCCCGACGCGCCCTTCAACAACTCGATCTGCTCGAAGTGATCGTAAGGCAGCGTGATCGCATAGCTGAGGAACGGCTTGCCGTCGATGCGGTAGCCGTTCTGCCAGTCCAGGGGCAGGCCGCGCACCGTGAGGTACGACGCCCAACTGCTGTAGCCGCCACTGTTGTCGCTGACCGACGCGTCGAGCGCGAACACGTCGCCGAGCTTGATGGGCTGACGCTCGGCCAGCTGCTCCGCCGTCACGGCGGTGATGGAGAAAGGGGTGTCGAGCCGGCTGGCCGAGCCAAGCGCCCCCGTGTTGACCTTGCGACGCAGGTCGACCGGTTCATCACCCGCTGACGCCCGCACCGTCACCTGCGGCAGCGTCTGGGCGTCGGGCTGCACCTCCTGCGCCAGCGCGCTTGCAAGCAGACAGAGCGCACTCACCGCGATGAGTATTCGACCGGAGGTTCCGTAGAGAGGAGTTCGCACGACAAGGCCTCGACAAAGAAAGGAGGCACATCTTAATGCGAATCACTCGCAATTGAAGCTGACATCCCTTGGAGGTCCTCCCGGTACACGGTCACCTGCGCGCCTATCGCTGCCGTCGACCTTCATCGTCACAGGCGCAGGAAGCGCGTAGAACGGACAACCGCGCCGGAAGCCCGTCCTCGCCCCTACCGGGAAATCCCCAATGCAGAGCTTGGCCACTGGTGGTGGAATCGATTCCAGTGGAAACGATTCCACCACATTTTCAGCCCACTTCTCGTGCCAAGGTTTGCCATGTCCTCCCTGTCGCCGCCCTCTTCGCCTTTGGTTGCACCGCCTGCCGGCTCCGTCATGAGTCGGCCAGACTTCCTCTGGGGCGTGGCCACGGCAGCCTTCCAGATCGAAGGTGCGACGCAGGCGGACGGCCGGCTGCCGAGCATCTGGGACACCTACGCCGCGACACCCGGCAACGTGCTGAACGGAGACACCGGCGACCGCGCCTGCGAGCACTACCACCGGTGGGCGGACGATGTGGACCTGATCGGGTCTCTGGGGGTGGACGCCTACCGGCTGTCCATCGCCTGGCCGCGCGTGATCGGGCTGGACGGTGAACTGAACTCCCGCGGCGTGGACTTCTACAAGCGGGTGCTGGACCGCCTGGCGGACAAGGGCATCCAACGGTACGCCACGCTGTATCACTGGGACCTGCCGCAGCACCTGGAAGACCGCGGCGGCTGGCTGAACCGTGACACTGCGTATCGCTTCGCGGACTATGCCGACAAGATCAGCCGCGCCCTGGAAGGACGCGTGACGGCCTGGGCCACGCTGAACGAACCGTGGTGTTCGGCCTACCTCGGCTACACGCACGGGCGCCATGCACCGGGCCGCCGCGGCCCGCGGTACGCAGCGCAGGCGCTGCACCATCTGCTGCTGGGCCATGGCCTGGCGCAGCCGGCCCTTCAGGCCAATGATGCCAAGGCGCAGCGCGGCATCGTGGTGAACATCGGCCGCGGCGCGCCCGAAGACCCGAACAGCGCGGCGGACCGCGAAGCGGCGCGCCTCTTCGAAGTGCAGTTGAACGACTGGGTGCTCGACGCCCTGCTCAAGGGCGAGTATCCCGAGGACGTGTTCCGCCTGCGCCCCGGCACGGAGCCGCTGGTGCTCGAGGGCGACATGGACGTCATCAGCCGACCGCTCGACTTCCTCGGCATCAACTACTACTACCGCAGCACGCTGCGCAGCGACGACGGCCACGGCTATGTGGAGGTCCAGCCGCCGGGCCGCGAGCGCACGCAGATGGGCTGGGAGGTGTGCCCGGAGGCCTTCACCGAACTCCTCGTGGGCTTCCGGGAGCGTTACGCCAACCTGCCACCCATCCTGATCACCGAGAACGGCATGGCGTCCGCCGACCTCGTGGTGGACGGCCAGGTGGCGGACACGCAGCGCTGCGCCTACCTGCAACGGCACTTTGCCGCCGTCCATGCCGCGATCGAGGCGGGCGTGGACGTGCGCGGCTATTTCGTGTGGTCGCTGCTGGACAACTTCGAATGGGCCTACGGGTACGAGCGCCGCTTCGGCCTTGTCCACGTGGACTACGACACCCAGGTTCGCACGCTCAAGCACAGCGCGAAGGGCTTCCAGGCCTTCCTCGCCGAGCGCGCGCGCGGACCCCGATGAACCCGGCGGGCCCGCCCGCCCACGGCGTTCCCTGAACGCCTGTTTCCAACGATGCGCACCGCAGGGGCGGTGTGCATGGACAGGTCCGCGCCGCGCGGACCGGTCCACCCGGTCACGCGCGGCATCGCTCCCTTCTGCCGGATGGGCACTCAGGACCCGAACCCAACATGCGCCAGCTGCCCGAAGGCACCCGCCGCTCTGCGGCATCGACATGAACCCGCCGCCTCCGCGGCACCGACAAGCACCGGCCGCTCTGCGGCCTCGAGGCCCTGGGGGCGCGCCGCGCCACCTTCCTCCCGAACCCTTGAAGGACAACCGATGAGCCGTTCACCGATCACTGTCGCCGCGCCCCTCGCCCTCGCACTCGCTGCCTGCACCGGCGTCGCCACCGCGCAGAACTCCGTCACGATCTATGGCGTCGTCGACGTCGGCATCAGCAAGTCGAACAACGGCACGTCGCTGAACCCGGGACGCGGTACGCCGGGCACCTGGGTCGTGCAGCAGGGCAATGCCTCGCGGCTCGGCTTCAAGGGTCGCGAGGAACTGGGCGGCGGCCTGTACGCGAGCTTCGACATCCAGCACCGCTTCTTCGCCGACACCGGCACGGTCGACTCCGGTTCATTCTGGAAGGGCGTGTCGGTGGTGGCCCTGGGCAGCAAGGCGCTCGGCGAGGTGTACCTGGGCCGCGAGGTGATCCCGGCCTACTACCTCACCTGCACGGCCGACCCCACCTGCTGGAGCTACACCAGCCAGCCCGGCCAGCCGTTCGCCTGGGCCAACTACAACGGCAGCGTCGCTTCCGACAACTCGGGCATCCGGCGCAACAACTCGGTGGGCTACCGCTCGCCGGTGTTCGGCGGCCTCAGCACGGAGCTGGCCGTCGCGGCCGGTGAAGGGCAGCGCAGGCGCAGCCTGGGCGGCAACGTCCAGTACAACGGCGGCCCGGTGTATGCGGCCATCGGCTTCGACGGAGTCGACAGCGACAACCGCCTCGTGATCCTCGCGGGCGGGTACGACTTCGGCTTCGTGCGCCCGCTCGTCACCTTCTCCGACGCCCAGGGCGGCCCGACCACGCCGGAGTACGAAGCGCGATCGGCAACGCTCACGTTCGTCGTTCCCACGCCCACCGGCCGGGTCTTCGCCGGGGCGGGCCGATTGGAGGCGACGACCAACGCGGCCAGCACGGAGGTGCACCACACCAAGTTCTACGTGGGGGCGGACCACAACCTGAGCAAGCGGACGATGCTGTACGCGAACCTGGGGACCGCCAAGTCCGACGGACTCACCCGATCGACCGCCTACGACGCCGGCATCCGCCACAAGTTCTGAGCCTCCTCTCCACTTCTGACATGGAACGACCGATGAACCGCAACCTTCCACTCCGTCCCCTGATCGCCGCGCTGCTCGTGGCTGCCGCCGGTACCTCGCATGCGCAGAAGGCGGAGGTCATCCACTGGTGGACCTCCGGCGGCGAATCGGCGGCCGTGCGGGAGCTGGCCAATGCCTATCAGAAGGCGGGCGGCACCTGGGTGGATGCCGCCGTGGCGGGAGGAGCCAATGCCCGCGCCACGGCCATCAACCGCATTGCCGGCGGCAGCCCGCCCACAGCCGCGTTGTTCAACACGTCCAAGCAGTACCGCGACCTGATCGCCGAAGGCATGCTGAACAACATCGACGCCGTGGCCGCGAAGGAAGGCTGGGACAAGATGCTGCCCGCGCCCATCCTGAACAGCGTGCGTGTCAACGGACACTACTACGCGGCCCCGGTCAACATCCACAACCCCAGCTGGTTCTGGTACTCCAAGGCAGCGCTCCAGAAGGCCGGCGTGGCCGGTGAACCCAAAAGCCTCGATGAGTTCTTCGCGGCGCTCGACAAGCTCAAGGCTGCGGGACTCACGCCGCTGGCCATCGGTGGGCAGGGCTGGCAGGAGATGCTGACCTTCAGCGCTCTGCTGGTGCATGTGGGCGGCAAGGACACCTACCTGAAGTTTTATCAGGCACAGGACGCCTCGGTGATCGACAGCGAGCCGTTCCGCCGGACCCTCACGACCATGCGCCGGCTGCGCGGGTACACCGACGCGGGCTCGGCAGGCCGCAACTGGAACGACACCACGGCGCTCGTGATCAACGGCAAGGCCGGTTTTCTCATCATGGGCGACTGGGCCAAGGGCGAGTTCGCGAGCGCGAAGCAGACAGCCGGCAAGGAGTACGGCTGCTTCAGCGGCTTCAGCCCGACGGCGCCTTACATCATTGCGGGCGATGTCTTCGTGTTCCCGAAGACGGCCGACGCGCAGGCAGTGAAAGCCCAGCACACGCTGGCCGCCGCATTCACCGGGCCCGCCGCCCAGGTGGCGTTCAACCAGCGCAAGGGCTCGATCCCCATCCGCACGGATGTGGACGCATCCCAGTTCGACATCTGCGCCCAGGCCGGACTGCAAGCGCTCAAGGACCCGTCGCGCCACCTCGCCGTGGCCGACATGCTGATGACGCCGGACATGTATGGGAACGTGCAGGACGCCATCTCGAAGTTCTGGAACAGCGATGCGTCCATCGACGCGGTGAGCAAGTCCTTGCGGTCCGCGCTCAAGCCCTGAGCCGACTGAACCACACGGCGCCCCAGCTGCCCTCAGGAAGCCTGACCCATGAACTCATCCGTCACGTCCCCTTTGGCGGCACCGGGCGCCGCCAAGGCGCCCCGGCGTCCGCGCCGCAGCGGCTCTCCCTGGGGCGCGCACCTCGCCCTGCTCCCCATGGCCCTGACCGCCATCGGCGTGTACGTCGTCTGCGTGCTGTGGTCGGTGCGCATCTCGGTGTCCAGCTCGCAGATCTTTCCGCGCAGCGACTTCGTCGGCCTGTCGCAGTACGCCCGGCTGTTCGCCAGCGAACGCTGGATCACCTCGCTGGAGAACGCGGCGCTCTTCGGGGTGTTGTTCGTGGCGCTCAGCCTTGCCGTGGGCTTCCTGCTGGCGGTGTTCATCGACCAGCGGGTGCGCGGTGAAGACTTCTTCCGCACGATCTTCCTGTACCCCTATGCGATGTCCTTCGTGGCCACGGGCCTCGTGTGGCAGTGGGCCCTGAACCCGGAGTTCGGTCTGCAGTCCACGGTGCGGGCGCTGGGCTGGGAGGACTTCCGCTTCGACTGGATCGTGTCGCAGGACAAGGTGATGTACACGATCGTGCTGGCCACCGTGTGGCAGGCCTCCGGGCTCGTCATGGCGATCCTGCTGGCCGGCCTGCGGGGCGTGGACGAATCGCTGTGGCATGCCGCGCGCATCGACGGCATTCCGCGCTGGCGCTACTACCTGAGCATCGTGTTGCCGCAGCTGGGCCCGGCCTTCGCATCGGCCACCATGCTGCTGGCCATTGGCGTGGTCAAGATCTACGACGCGGTGGTGGCCATGACGCAGGGCGGACCCGGACAGGCCAGCGAGGTCCCGGCGAAGTTCATCATGGACCACCTCTTCGCCCGCGCGAACATCGGCCTTGCGTCCGCGGCCAGCTCCGTGATGCTGCTGACCGTGATCGCGCTGCTGGCACCGCTCTGGTATGCACGCAGCGTGGCGAACCGCGGGGAGAGCAAGCGATGAACACGCTCGCACGACCGCTGCCCGCGGCACGCGTGGCGGCACCGTCCCGCCGCCGCTGGCTCACCCCCGGCCGCATCGGGCTCTACGCGTTTCTCGCCGGTGCAGCGCTGTTCTTCCTGATGCCGCTCTATGTGATGGTGGTGACGTCGCTCAAGCCGATGGAGGAGATCCGGCTCGGCAACCTGTTCTCGCTGCCCGTCGCGCCGAGCTTCGACGCCTGGGTGCAGGCGTGGTCCGGCGCATGCACGGGCCTCGACTGCAACGGCATCCGCGGCGGCTTCTGGAACTCGGTGCAGATCGTGGTGCCGAGCGTGGCCCTTTCCATCTTCCTCGGGGCCCTGAACGGCTACGCGCTGTCGTTCTGGCGCGTGCGGTGGGCCGGGCCGCTGTTCGCGATCCTGCTGTTCGGCAGCTTCGTGCCGTACCAGGTGATCATGTACCCGCTCGTGCGCACCTTCGCCCTCGTCAATCTGTTCGGCTCGCTGCCCGGCATCGTGCTGATCCACACCCTGTTCGGCATGCCGGTGATGACGCTGCTGTTCCGCAACTACTTCGCGAGCGTGCCGGGCGAGCTGTTCAAGGCGGCGCGCATTGACGGCGGGGGCTTCTGGCGCATCTTCTTCCAGCTGATGCTCCCCATGGCGCTGCCGATGATCGTGGTGGTCGTGATCCTGCAGGTCACCATGATCTGGAACGACTTCATCCTCGGGCTCGTGTTCGCCGGCGGCGACCACCTGCCGATGACGGTGCAGCTCAACAACGTCATCAACACCACCACCGGCGAGCGCACCTACAACGTAAACATGGCCGCCACCATCCTCACGTCGCTCGTGCCGCTGTCCGTCTACCTCATCTCCGGTCGCTGGTTCGTGCGGGGCATCGCCGCCGGCGCGGTCAAGGGCTGAACCTTCAGGAAACCACACATGGCCAACGTACAGATCCAGGACCTCGGCATCCGCCTGGGCGGTGTCGACATCATCGAGCGGCTCGATCTCGACGTGCAGGACGGCGAGTTCCTCGTGCTGCTGGGTCCGTCCGGGTGCGGCAAGTCCACGCTGCTGCACAGCATCGCCGGACTCATCGACGTGAGCGAAGGGCGCATGGTGATCGGCGACACCGACGTGACCTGGGCCGATCCCAAGGACCGCGGCATCGGCATGGTGTTCCAGAGCTACGCGTTGTATCCCACCATGACGGTGGAAAGGAACATGTCCTTCGGGCTGCGCATCGCCGGCGTGAAGCGTTCGGTGATCGCCGAGCGGGTGAAGCGCGCGGCCGAGATGCTGCACCTCACCGAGCTGCTTCAGCGCAAGCCGTCGCAGCTGTCAGGGGGACAGCGGCAGCGGGTGGCCATCGGTCGGGCGCTGGTGCGCGAGGCCGGCGTGTACCTGTTCGACGAGCCGCTGTCCAACCTGGACGCCAAGCTGCGCAGCGAACTGCGCCGCGAACTGAAGCAGCTGCACAAGGACATCGGCACCACCATGGTCTACGTGACGCACGACCAGGTGGAAGCCATGACGCTCGCCAGCCGCATTGCCGTGATGAAGCAGGGCCGCATCCAGCAGATCGGCACACCGCAGGCGGTCTACAACCGTCCGGCCAACCTGTTCGTGGCCGGATTCCTGGGTTCGCCCAGCATGAACTTCCTCGAGGGCAAGCTCGTGGTCACCGGTGGTGCCGTGCGCTTCGAGGGCGCTTCGCTGGCCATCGACGTCAGCGGCTATGCCTTTGAACGCGAGCCGGTGCAGGACATGCCCGCCGTGCTCGGCGTGCGGCCCGAGGCGCTGACACTGCTCGGTGCGGATGACCGGCAGGCGGGCTTGCGAGCCACCGTCTCCCTGGTAGAGCCGATGGGGGCAGACCAGGTGGTGTGGCTGGACGCGCAGGGCGTGTCCATGGCGGCCCACCTCGATGCCGCGGCGCGGCTCGACGAGGGCAGCACCGTCGGTGTGGGTGTCGATGCAGGCACCGTGTCCCTGTTCGATCCCGTGAGCCAGCAGCGGCTGTGACGGCCTCGTCGTGGCCTGTTCGCCACGGGCCTGTTGGTACCATCGCCCAAAGGACAGAGGCGCGCAAGGGCGAATGGCAACAATCAAGGATGTGGCAAGGCTGGCAGGTGTGGGCACAGGCACCGCCTCCCGGGCCATCTCGGGGCGAGGCCCCGTCGCCCCCGAAACACTCGAACGCGTGCGTGCTGCCGCTCGGCAGCTGGATTTCCGGCCGTCCTCCATCGCTCGCGCACTGCTCATGGGCTCGTCCGGCATGCTGGGTGTGTACGTGCCCGCGTTCACGGGCACGTTCTACGGCCCCATCCTCGGGGCCATCGACGCCGAACTCCGGGCCATCAACCGGCACATGGTGTGTGCCAACGGCTGCGGCCAGGGCGACGCTCGGCGCCTGGCACTCGACGGCGTGGAATTCCTGCTGGAGCGGGAGTGCGACGGCATCATCGTGCTGAGCAACGCGCTGCTCGACGACGACTTCGTGGCCTTGAGCCGGCGCATCCCTCACCTCGTGGTGCTCAACCGCGACGTGCCGGCCATCGCGCTTCGCTGCTTCACCGTGGACCATGTGCATGCAGGCCGCTTGGCCGCGCAAGCACTGCTCGGCAAGGGCCATCGCGACATCGCGCTCATCGGCGGCCCATCCACGGCACCCGACAACCAGGCCCGGCTGGCCGGGTTCCATGACGAACTGGCCCGGCATGGCGTGGCGGTAAATCCGTCGCTCGCGTTCGAGGGCGACTTCACCTTCCCCAGCGGCCATGCCGGCGCACGGGCGCTGCTGGCCCAGGCGGGCAAGGGCTATACCGCGCTGTTCTGTGCGAATGACGAGATGGCCATCGGTGCCATCTCGTGCTTCAACGATGCGGGCCTGCGCGTCCCCGACGACGTCTCCGTCATGGGCTTCGACGATGCGCCCGTGGCCGCCTACGGGTCGCCGCCGCTCACCACCGTCTCCGTGCCGCATGACGTGGTGGCCATCGACGGCTGCCGGCAGCTGGTGAACGAGTGCTACGGCCTCGCCGTGCCGATGCAGCGTGACTACCCGGCGGAGATCGTGTGGCGCCGTTCGGTGGGGTCCGGGCCGCACGCGAACGTGGCTGCTGCCGTGGCAGCCTCCAGCCCCAAGGCCGGGAAGAGCGCGGCCCGACGTCGCTAAGCCGCCGGGCATCGGCGTGGGGACGCGCCAGATCCGTCGGCAGCAGATGGTCGCGATTGACGCGGCCGTTCAAGCTCTAGAGTGTCTTCACATCGTTCGGGAGAGTCCCATGCCGCTATGGATCTACAAACTACCCGCGTGTCAGTTCCGCGCGCGGCTGCTGGTCGGGTAGATGCCGCCCTCCCTCGGCGGCTTGGTTGCTCAGGTCTGCCCTGCCGCGGTTAGAGGCGCCAATCTCTGTGCGAAGCGGTCGTCGGCCTCGCCCGCACGCGCCAGGGACGTTCCAGCTTGAGCGAACGAGAGTTTCAAATCGAGCGGCGATCGACATCACGTGCCAAGTGGCATTTCCTCCGGCAGCGAGCACTTTCCGATCTGCATCCAAGTCAGCACTGAGGCCCGTACGCGAGCAAGGTGAACTGCCGGTTTGCGCGCAAGCATGGAACGCGACACAGGGCCTCACATGTAGATCTGCAGCGAAGGTGTGGGTCTTGGAACGGGAAACGAGGGCCAAGTGCTTAGGCGCGAGCGCGCCGGCGACGGCGCCGCCAAACGGGCCTAGTTGAGGCTGCTGCACCACCGGCGGATGCGCGGGTCAACGTCCCCGTTCCGGTCGCCAGGAGCCCAGATGCGAACTTGCTTGGCGTCTATCGCCATCCCATCACCTGCTCGCCCCGGGCAGCCAAGCCGCCACTGTTCACCAATCCTAGAAACGACCAGCACGTTCTTTAAGGTGCATGCGGACTTCCCCTCGCTTTCCGGCGCGGCAGCGGTCGCCCCGTCGGGCAGCCGGTCCAGGGCCTCACATGCTTCCTGGGCCAGGACTATCCGCGCATGAGGCACCCTGACCGACGCGGCGGCCATAACTGAATCGAGCAAGCCGCCCACGGCGCCTAGACTGATCATCAGCAGCACAAAGGCGCCGAACATCCAGCAGGTATGGCCTGCCACCTGCCGGGCGCTGAGTCCGCCTTCGCGTAGGATGTTCACCCCGCAAATCATAACCACCGTAGTCAACAGCAGGCCTGCTGCGGCAGCCACCTCCAGAAGTCGCAACCCATCGCGTTCCCGTGCAAAGGTGCCTGCGGCCGCGAACTGGAAGAACGCCAGGACCGGGCCTACGAGCACGAGCATCGAGACGAACGCCAGAACGATGCGAAGCCATCTCTGGCCTGCACTAAGTGCCCGAAAGAGATACATCCAGCCGGCTATCGAAACCGCCAGCAGGGCCAGCATCACCTGGCGGTGCAAGCCGTCGTCACCAAAAACCCCGGGCAAGGAGCCGGCCACCATCGCCATCCAAGGCAGCCACACCCAACTGGCGCCCACGAGAACTCGCCTCCCCAGACGACGAACCCTTTGCCGACTGCTCGGTTCTGGCGTGCCCAGGCCGGACACATCGAACAGTTGCCGCAGCGCTGGCGAGGCCTCCGAATTGGCAAGGGCCAACAGCAGGCCCGCCGGGTAAGCCCAGATCGCAAAAAGCGTTCCGCTCAGGATCATGGCTAGGACAGCCACCAGGCCGGCGACCGCGCCGACGCTGCCCAGGCTGTCAATGGGGCTGTAGCGGTACCGGACGAAGTAACCGAAGCACAGGAGTACGCCTGCGGCGGTCGTCGCCTTCCAGGCGAACCCGAGCCCGCCTGAGAACTCGGCAAGACTCGAGAAGAACGTTGAAGACTTCTGGCGTTTTCGGCGGACCACGATAGGTGCAGGGCGAATGTGCTCGCGCTGCATCATCGAGTCGCCCTGATGGAAAGGCCATCCCTAAAGCTGCCTTATGCTGTCCATCGATGGGAAGGAATGTCCTAGGAGGCGGGGTAAGTCTCTGAGGCGGTTCCCTGCGACGGTGGCCACCGTGAAGTACCCGGATAAGGTTGAGGTGCGCCCCACCAAGGTGTTCAGCAAAAACCCCGACGACAACCTGTGCTAACGCATTGGCCGAGCTCGCCGGCAAGCGAGTCGCTATTGATGTGCTACGCCAGATGGAGCAGTTCATCGCTCAGCGGCCGACGGAGATCGACGTCCGGGGGCGCTTTGGTGCCGGCTACAACGAGAAGAGCGCCGAGCGGACCAACAGCCGCAACGGGTACCGGGAACGAGCCTGGGAGACACGTGCTGGTACCGTCGATCCCAAGATCCCCAAGCTGCGGGAGGGCAGCAACTCACCCGAGTTCCTGGAGCCGCGCGGGACGGCCGACAGGGCGCTGACCGCAATGATCCAGGAGGCCTATTAAATCAAGGGCATCTCCACGCGTCTTCAGACGACCTATTCAATGAGCTCGGGATAAGTGGCGTGTCCGAAAAGCCAAATCGCCGGGCTGTGCCTCGAACTCGACGAGCAGGTCGGTGCGTTCCTCAACCGCACGCTTGAGCGCGCCTAGCCTCAAGGTCGTCTCGTTCCCCTTGCATCCCGCCCAACCCTCCCTATAATCCGCCCTGCTAGCACTCGGACGAACCGAGTGCTAACGGCGATCCGCAGAGGTGCCTGCATGGATCTGCCGTCCAGTCAGTGAACGCAAACTTGCGAACGCTGCCCTGCAGAAGTTCGAATCGAGTCATCAAGGAGATGCTATGAAACTTCGTCCGTTGCACGACCGCGTGGTCGTCAAGCGCCTGGAACAAGAAACCAAGACCGCCTCTGGCATCGTCATTCCCGATGCCGCCGCCGAGAAGCCGGACCAAGGCGAAGTCGTTGCCATCGGCACCGGCAAGCGCAATGACAAGGGCGATTTCGTTGCCCTGAGCGTCAAGGTCGGCGACCGCGTCCTGTTCGGCAAGTACAGCGGCCAGACCGTCAAGGTCGACGGTGACGAGCTGCTGGTGATGCGTGAAGAAGACCTCTTCGCCGTCGTCGAGAAGTAATCCAGCCCACCGAGTTCGGAGAATCAAATGGCAGCAAAAGACGTAATCTTTGGCGGCGAAGCCCGCGCACGCATGGTCGAGGGTGTGAACATCCTGGCCAACGCCGTGAAGGTGACCCTGGGCCCGAAGGGCCGCAACGTGGTGCTCGAGCGCTCGTTCGGTGGCCCGACCGTCACGAAGGACGGTGTGTCGGTCGCCAAGGAAATCGAACTGAAGGACAAGCTTCAGAACATGGGCGCCCAGATGGTCAAGGAAGTTGCTTCCAAGACCAGCGACAACGCCGGTGACGGCACCACCACCGCGACCGTGCTGGCCCAGGCCATCGTTCGCGAAGGCATGAAGTACGTGGCCGCGGGCATGAACCCGATGGACCTGAAGCGCGGCATCGACAAGGCTGTCACGGCCCTGGTCGCCGAGCTGAAGAAGGCCTCCAAGGCCACCACGACCTCGAAGGAAATCGCGCAAGTCGGCTCCATCTCGGCCAACAGCGACGAATCCATCGGCAAGATCATCGCTGACGCGATGGACAAGGTCGGCAAGGAAGGCGTGATCACCGTCGAAGACGGCAAGTCGCTCGACAGCGAACTCGACGTCGTCGAAGGCATGCAGTTCGACCGCGGCTACCTGTCGCCGTACTTCATCAACAACCCCGAGAAGCAGTCGGCCCTGCTGGACAACCCGTTTGTCCTGCTGTTCGACAAGAAGATCAGCAACATCCGCGACCTGCTGCCGGTGCTGGAGCAAGTGGCCAAGGCGGGCCGTCCGCTGCTGATCATCGCTGAAGAAGTCGAGGGCGAAGCCCTGGCAACGCTGGTGGTCAACACCATCCGCGGCATCCTGAAGGTCGTGGCCGTCAAGGCTCCGGGCTTCGGCGACCGTCGCAAGGCCATGCTCGAAGACATCGCCATCCTGACCGGCGGCAAGGTCATCGCCGAAGAAGTCGGCCTGACGCTCGAGAAGGTCACGCTGGCCGACCTCGGCCAGGCCAAGCGCGTCGAAGTGGGCAAGGAAAACACCACGATCATCGACGGCGCCGGCGCTGCTGGCGACATCGAAGCCCGCGTCAAGCAAGTGCGCGTGCAGATCGAGGAAGCCACCAGCGACTACGACCGCGAGAAGCTCCAAGAGCGCGTGGCCAAGCTGGCCGGCGGTGTTGCCGTCATCAAGGTCGGTGCTGCCACCGAAGTCGAGATGAAGGAAAAGAAGGCCCGCGTCGAAGACGCCCTGCACGCCACCCGCGCTGCAGTGGAAGAAGGCATCGTGGCTGGTGGTGGCGTGGCCCTGCTGCGCGCCAAGCAAGCTGCTGGCGCCATCAAGGGTGACAACCCTGACCAGGAAGCCGGCATCAAGCTGGTCCTGCGTGCCATCGAGGCTCCGCTGCGCGAGATCGTCTACAACGCTGGCGGCGAAGCCAGCGTGGTCGTGAACGCGGTGCTGGCCGGCAAGGGCAACTACGGCTTCAACGCGGCCAACGACACCTACGGCGACATGATCGAGATGGGCATTCTCGATCCGACGAAGGTGACCCGCACGGCACTGCAGAACGCCGCTTCGGTTGCATCCCTGATGCTGACCACGGAAGCCATGGTCGCCGAGTCCCCGAAGGACGACGCTCCGGCCGGTGGCGGCATGGGCGGTGGCATGGGCGGCATGGGCGGCATGGGCATGGACATGTGATGTCCACGGCCGGACCTTCGGGTCTGGCCGGCCATGCGGTCATACCGCAATGAGAAACGGGCTGCCTTGGCAGCCCGTTTTTTTTCGTCCGGCGATGGATCTGGCGTCAGCCGATCGACGCCTCGCTCACGTCGCTGTCCGGGCGAGCCGCCTGGGCGACCGCCCCACCGCAGGGTGCCTCAGCGGTTGAGGGCGCCGTCGATCTCGGCGATCACCCGGCCCGGCATCTCGTGGACGATCCAGTGGGTCGCCTCGGGGATGCGGGTCACGGTCAGGCGCGGCACGAAGGCCTCCAGCCCATCGAGCAGCGAGGGCGGCAGCGCGGTATCGGCTTCGCCCCAGACGACGTGAGTCGGCACCCGGATGGTGACGGCGTCGGGCGGCAGCGTCACGCCATGGACTGCGGAATCCGGGCCGGTGGGCGGGCGAAGCGGCGAGGCGCGGTAGTAGTTCACCGGGCCGGTGAGGCCGGCCTGCCACACCGCGCGGTACTGGGCGCGCACCGGGTCGGTGAGCCAACCGCCACCCGGCCGGGTGGGATCGGCCGCGCCCATGCGCGTGAAGATCTGCCACAGCGCGGCGAAGTCGTCGGCCGCCAGGCGGGCCTCCGACCCGGGCGCTGCCAGCTCGTTCATGTAGGCGCTTGCTGCCTGCTGCAGCGGGTTGTTCTGCAGCTCGCGCAGGAAGGTGGCCGGGTGCGGCGAATTGACGATCACGAGCCGCTCGAGCATGTCAGGGAACATGGCGGCGAAACCCCAGGCGACAGCGCCACCCCAGTCGTGCGCCACCAGCGCCGCCAGCGGTGCCTCACCGCTACAGGCCTTCACCAGCGCATGGATGTCCTGCACCAGGTGCTTGGCCCGGTAGGAGGCCACGTCGGCCGGTGCCGAGGACGCCTCGTAGCCGCGCAGGTTGGGCGCGATGCAGCGGAAGCGCCCGGAGAAATAGGTCAGCAGCGGATCCCAGACGAAGGCCGCCTCCGGGAAACCGTGCAGGAAGATCATGACGGGCGCCCCTTCGGCGCCAGCCACGCGGCAGTTCAAGGTGATGCCGTGCGGCAGCGCGATGGGGCGGACGTCGATCATGCGGGAGCAGCTCCAGGGTGAGTCCAGCTGTGCAGCACCTGGGCGGCATCGCCCACGCCGGACTTGTTGAGGGCGGAGAACAGCGACATGCTGACATCCGCTTCGTCGGTCGACAAGTCGCCCAGAACGGCTTGTGCGGACGCAAGCGCCTCCTGGCCTTCGCGGCGATTGAGCTTGTCCGACTTGGTCAGCAGCACCAGCAGCTTGACCGATCCGTTGCCCACGCGCGGAGCGACGAAGGTCAGCAGTTGACGATCGAGGTCGGTCAGCCCGAGGCGCGAGTCCACCATCAGCACGACGCCGGCCAGCGAGCGTCGCAGCTCCAGGTAGTCGGCCATCACTTTCTGCCAGCGGAGCTTCGCGCCCCGAGCGACGGCCGCGTAGCCGTAGCCCGGCAGGTCGGCGAACAGGGCGTCCGGTATCAGCTTCGGGCCCAGCTCGAAGAGGTTGATGTGCTGGGTGCGGCCCGGCGTCTTGGAGGCGAAGGCCAGGCGCTTCTGCTGGGTGAGGGTGTTGATCGCGGTGGACTTGCCGGCGTTCGACCGCCCGACGAAGGCGATTTCAGGGAGTTCGGTGGACGGAAGCTGGTCGAGCTGGCTGGCGGTGGTCAGGAACCGGGCGGTGTGGGTCCAGGCCAACGCCAATTTCTCGAAATTGACGGGTTCTGCGACCGGCTGATTGGAATTGTTTTGATCGGTCATAGAGACACCCAAAACTTGCATTGTAAAATCGCTGGGTTTTGCACACGGAATCGCCCCAAGCCATGAAGTCTTTTGCCCCTGTGTTGTCCTCGCTGCTGCTGGCTGCCACGCTCTCGTCTCCGGTCGCCGCCGCAGGAACCCAAGCACCCGCGAAGCCCGACCTGGCCAAGGGGGAAGCCATTGCCACCAACGTTTGCGCGGCCTGCCATGCGGTCGACGCCGGCCGGGGCGCTCCGGCGAACCCGTTGCTCAAGGGGCAGCACCCCGAGTACCTGGTCAAGCAACTGACCGAGTTCAAGAACGACAAGCGCAAGAACCCCGTCATGAAGGGCTTCGCCTCCATGCTGAGCGACGAGGACATGCGCAACGTCGCGGCCTTCTACGCCTCGAAGCCGGCTCCCCTGGGCGCCGCCAAGAGCAAGGCCACCGTCCAGCTGGGCGAGAAGATCTACCGCGGCGGCATTGCCGACCGTGGCGTGCCGGCCTGCGCCGCCTGCCATGGCCCGACCGGCAGCGGCATCCCGGCGCAGTACCCGCTGCTGCGCGGCCAGCATGCCGACTACACCATCGCCCAGATGCAGGCCTTCCGCGGCAAGACCCGTGAGAACAGCCCCCAGATGATCGGCGTGGCCGCCAAGATGAATGATGCGGAAATCCAGGCCGTGTCGGACTACATCGCCGGCATGCGCTGAACTTCAGGCGCGTGACTCGCTCCAAGAAGGCCGGTCGTTGACCGGCCTTTTTTACTGCGCCACGTCCTCGCTGACCGCTGCCTTCCCCTTGCCCCTTCCCCGCCCGTAGTCCCATGGCAGCCTCCACCACCGGCATTCACCTCCGCACCGGTTCGCGCGTGCTGCGCGACGGCGTCGAACTGCTGTCCTCGATGCGGTTCGCGATTTCCCTGCTCACGCTCATCTGCATCGCCTCGGTCATCGGCACCGTGGTGCGCCAGAACGAGCCGGCCATCAACTACGTCAACCAGTTCGGGCCCTTCTGGGCGGAGCTCTTCACGGCGGTGGGCCTGACGCGGGTGTACAGCGTGTGGTGGTTCCTGCTCATCCTGGCCTTCCTGGTGGTCTCGACGACGCTGTGCATCCTGCGCAACACGCCCAAGATCCTGGCCGACCTCAAGCACTACAAGGAACACATCCGCGAGCAAAGCCTGCTGTCCTTCCATCACCGGGGTGATGCCGACCTGGCGGAATCGCCGGACCAGGCCTTCGAGCGGGTGAAGGGGCTGCTGACCGGACACGGCTGGCGCGCCAAGGTGCAGGAGCGGCGCGACGACGGCGTGCTCCGCGGCACCATGATCGCGGCACGCAAGGGCGCGGCCAACAAGCTCGGCTACATCGCCGCGCATGCCGCCATCGTGCTGATCTGCATCGGCGGCCTGCTCGATGGCGACCTGATCGTTCGCGTGCAGATGCTGCTGCAGGGCAAGACGCCCTACGGCGGCTCAGGCATGCTCCGCGACGTCCCGGCGCAGCACCGCCTCGACGCCGGCACCCTCACCTTCCGGGGCAACATCGAGGTGCCCGAAGGTGCGCGCCGCGGCACCGCCATCCTGACGCAGCAGGACGGCGTCGTGCTGCAGGAGCTGCCCTTCGAGATCGAACTCAAGAAGTTCATCGTCGAGTACTACGACACCGGCATGCCCAAGCTGTTCGCAAGCGAGGTGCTGATCCACGACCGCGAGACCGGCCAGGTGACGCCGGCCACCGTGAAGGTGAACGAGCCGGCCTTTCACCGCGGCGTGGCGATCTACCAGAGCAGCTTCGACGATGGGGGCTCGCGACTGAAATTGCGGGCGCTGCCGCTGCAGCCCGGCATTGCGCCCTTCGAGATGAACGGTGTGGTCGGCACCGGCGGCACCCTGCCCCTCGCGGGCGTGGCCGACAAGGACAAGCTCACGATCGAGTTCACCGGCCTGCGCGCCATCAACGTCGAGAACATGCAGGCGGCCGCGAGCGGCACCGATGTGCGCAAGGTCGACCTGGTCGACAGCCTGGAGTCGCACCTCGGTTCCGGCGCGAAGGTGCGCACCGAGAAGGCCCTGCGCAACGTGGGCGCCTCCGTGAGCTACAAGCTGCGCGATGCCTCGGGCCAGGCGCGCGAGTTCAACAACTACATGTCGCCGGTGGAGATCGACGGGCAGCGCCTGTTCCTCGCCGGTGTGCGCGACAACCCCTCGGAGGCCTTCCGCTACCTGCGCATTCCGGTCGACGAGCGCGACAGCATCGCGCGCTGGCTGGCGTTGAACAGTGCGCTGCGCGACCCGGCCGCGCGCGCGGCCGCGGCCCAGCGCTACGCCCGCCAGGCGACGCCGGACGACAAGCCGACCATGCTGCCGCAACTGGCGCTGATGAGCACGAGAGGGCTCGACCTCTTCGCGGGCGCCGTGCCGCCCGAGGCCGGCGAAACGCCGCTCGGCGGGCTGCCGGCGCTGTCTCGCTACCTGGAGAAGACGATCCCTGAAGGTGAGCGCGAGCGGGTCTCGGAGGTGATGCTGCGTGTGCTGAGCGGCAGCCTGTACGAGCTCCTCAACCAGACGCGGGAGAAGGCCGGCCAGGCGCCGCTGCCGGCCGACACCGCCACGCAGACCTGGATGACCCAGGCGATGCTGACGTTGTCCGACAGCCAGTTCTATCCGGCGCCCGTGTTGCTCGAACTGACCGACTACGAGCACGTTCAGGCGAGCGTGTTCCAGGTCGCCCGTGCCCCGGGCAAGACACTCGTCTACCTCGGTTGCGTGGCGCTGATCGTCGGCGTGTTCGCGATGCTGTACATCCGCGAGCGTCGCCTCTGGATCTGGTTGCAGCCGACGGCCGGCGGCACCCACATCCGCACCGCGATGTCGACCACCCGCCGCACGCTCGACGCGGATGCCGAATTCGAGACGTTGAAGCAGGCCCTCTTGAAGGGCGGAGCCCAGCCATGAGCAGTACCACTTCCACCACGACCACCACCACCACGCTGGATTTCGGCCGCACCGGCTACTTCGCGCGGCGCAGCCTGTTCGACTGGCTCTTCGCGCTGCTCGTGCTCGCGGGCGGCGCCTGGGTCTTCGCGCAGTACGGCGCCTCGATGGATGTCTACGAGAAGCCCATCTTCGCCGCCACCCTGCCCTCCCTCATCGCGCTCGGATGGTTCTGGGGCCGGCTGCGCGTGCTCTCGCTGGTGGTGGGCGCTGCGGCCTTGCTGGCCATCGGCCTGTATCTGCAGCAGCGCGACGGCTTCGGCGCCGACCTCTCGCGTGCCGACAGCGTCTTCCTGCTGAAGTACTTCCTGTCCAGCCAGAGCGCGATCCTCTGGATGAGCGTGCTCACCTTCATGAGCACCGTCTTCTACTGGGTGGGCTTTGCCGCACGCGGCGAGGACAACACGGCGCTCAAGCTGGGCAGCCGTTTCGCCTGGGCTGCGGTGGGCATGGCGCTGGTGGGCACACTCGTGCGCTGGTTCGAAAGCCACCAGATCGCACCGGACGTCGGCCACATCCCGGTGAGCAATCTCTACGAGGTGTTCGTCCTCTTCTGCTGGCTCACCACGCTCTTCTACCTCTACTACGAGCAGCACTACCGCACACGCGCGCTGGGCGCCTTCGTCATGCTCGTGATCAGCGCCGCCACCGGCTTTCTGCTCTGGTACACGGTGGTGCGCGAAGCCCACGAGATCCAGCCCCTGGTACCTGCGCTGCAGAGCTGGTGGATGAAGCTGCACGTGCCGGCCAACTTCATCGGTTACGGCACCTTCGCGTTGTCGGCGATGGTGGCCTTCGCCTACCTGGTGAAGCACGCCGCGCAGCAATCGCGCTGGTGGCAGCTGGCGCCGCTGTTCCTGCTCGGCATGGTGCTCTGCCTCGAGCCGGTGGTGTTCCGCAAGAACCCGATCGAGGCCATCAGCAGCTACTGGGCCGTGTACTTCGGCATCGCGGCCCTGGTGACCGGCGGCATCCTGGCGGCCCGGCGCCGCATTGCCGAACGCCTGCCCGCCCTCGAAGTGCTGGACGACGTGATGTACAAGGCGATTGCGGTGGGCTTCGCCTTCTTCACCATCGCGACCATCCTCGGCGCCTTCTGGGCCGCGGAAGCCTGGGGCGGCTACTGGAGCTGGGACCCGAAGGAAACCTGGGCCCTGATCGTCTGGCTGAACTACGCTGCCTGGTTGCACATGCGCCTGATGAAGGGCCTGCGCGGGCCGGTCGCGGCCTGGTGGGCGCTGGTCGGGCTGGTGGTGACCACCTTCGCCTTCCTGGGTGTGAACATGTTCCTGTCCGGACTGCACTCCTACGGCGAACTCTGAGCGTGCTTCGGGTGGGGGACGGGACTATAGTAGGCATTCCCCGTCCAACCTGCCCGCCACCATGCCTTACGTCCGACGTGGCCCCGATGGCCAGATCGAAAGCTTGCACCGGCACGGTGCCGAGGGCATGGAATTCCTGCCCGACGGCCATGCCGAGCTGATGGTGTTCCTCGGTCACACCGCCCCGAATCCCAGCGACTTCGGCCGGCTCGACGCCGACTTCGTCCGCGTGATCGAGGACGTGATCGACACCCTCATCGTCAAGAACATCATCAACATCACCGACCTGCCGGGCGAAGCGCAGGCCAAGCTGTTCGCACGAAAGAACTTCCGCGAACGGGTGGCGCGCAACTCGCTGCGCCTGTTCGTCGACACCGGCTTCAACTCGCTGATCGACGACACCAACTTCGGCGAGCTTCGCTGAGCGGGCGGCGGCGGCGGCGGCGCCGCTGCAGGGCCCCGAGGCCGGACTCGATCGGCAGCGTTTGCTTGCGACGCCCGGCCGCCGTGAAAGGCCGTTTGCGGGCGGAACTGTGCGGCGCCGCGCGGCTCGAACCCATCCCTGTGCAGACGGCGCCCAGCGCCTCGAGGAGACGGCATGCATTTCCTGAAAGACCGTGGTTTCGTTCACCCCGCGTCGTCCGAGATCACCCCGCGGGCCGTCTACGAGCAGCGCCGCACCATGCTGGCGGCACTGGCCGCCGGCGGCAGCGGCCTGGCCCTCGCCGCATGGGCGGGCCGCGAGGCCATGGCCCAGACGCCGCGGCCCAACAAGCTGGCCGCACTGCCCGGGCAGCGCAGCGCCGTGGCCGGTGCCGCCACCATGGAGCGGCCCACGGCCTACGCCGACATCACGACGTACAACAACTTCTACGAGTTCGGCACCGACAAGGCCGACCCGGCCCGAGCCGCCGGCACGCTCAAACCTCGGCCGTGGACGGTGGCCGTGGAAGGGGCGGTGGCGAAACCGCGCAGCTTCGACCTCGACGAACTCCTCAAGCTGGCACCGATGGAAGAGCGGGTCTACCGGCTGCGCTGCGTCGAAGGGTGGTCGATGGTGATCCCGTGGGTCGGCTACTCGCTGTCGGCGCTGATCAAGCGCGTCGAGCCCACGAGCGATGCGAAGTTCGTCGAGTTCGTCACCCTGGCCGACCCGAAACAGATGCCGGCCCTCGGTTCCCGGGTGCTGTCCTGGCCGTACGTCGAAGGCCTGCGCATGGACGAGGCGATGAACCCTCTGACCCTGCTGGCCTTCGGCCTCTATGGCGAGGTGCTGCCCAACCAGAACGGTGCGCCTTTGCGTCTGGCGGTGCCATGGAAATACGGCTTCAAGAGCGGCAAGTCCATCGTCAAGATCCGCTTCACCGACAAGCAGCCACTGACCTCGTGGAACCGCACGGCGCCCGAGGAGTACGGCTTCTATTCGAACGTCAACCCGAACGTGGACCACCCACGCTGGAGCCAGGCCAAGGAGCGCCGCATCGGTGAGGACGGGCTGTTTGCCAAGAAGCGCGCGACGCAGATGTTCAACGGCTACGAGGCCCAGGTGGCGTCGCTCTACGCCGGCATGGACTTGAAGAAGTTCTTCTGAGCCGGCTGACGGCACCGCGCCCATGTCATCCATCCTGCCGCCCGGTGGCGGCTCCTCGGCCCGTGCCGGCACGGGCCTGACCCCGCAGGCGACCGGTTCTGCGCCTTCGTCGGGCGCGGGGCCCACCCTGGCCCGCGCCGCGAATGGGCCTGTGAAGTCGCCCGCTGCAGCTCGCACGGACGGGTCCGCCACCTCAGCGGCCCGCGCTCGGAAGGGCCTGCTGTTGCATCCCGCGGCCAAGCCCGTGCTGTTCCTTGCCGCCCTCCTGCCACTGGCGTGGCTGGTGTGGGGCGCGGTCACCAATGGCCTCGGACCCAACCCGGCCGAAGCCCTCATCCGCGGGCTCGGCGACTGGACGCTGCGCCTGCTCTGCCTGACGCTCGCCATCACCCCCGTGCGCCAGTGGATCGGCAAGCCGGCGCTGGCCCGCTTCCGGCGCATGCTGGGCCTGTTCACCTTCTTCTACGG
The DNA here is from genome assembly GCF_964253025.1 of Rhizobacter sp. LjRoot28. Lineage (NCBI taxonomy): Bacteria > Pseudomonadati > Pseudomonadota > Betaproteobacteria > Burkholderiales > Sphaerotilaceae > Rhizobacter > Rhizobacter sp. LjRoot28. The sequence continues at coordinate 137,618 of NZ_CAXUQC020000001.1, read as the reverse complement.
TTGTCTGCACTTCCTGAGCTACGCCTGGCTCGACAAGGAATGGCTGATGGCCGAGATCGCACGCGACATCGCCAAGCGCCCCTTCATCCTCGTGGGCTCCCTGGCGCTGCTGCTGATGCTGCCGTTGGCGGCCACCTCGTTCAACCGCGCCATCAAGGCGCTGGGGGCGGCACGCTGGAAGCTGCTGCACCGGCTGGTCTACGGCACCGCCCTGCTCGGCCTGCTGCACTTCTTCTGGATGCGGGCCGGCAAGAACGACTTTGCGGAAGTGGCGGTCTATGCCGCCGTGCTCGGCGTATTGCTGGGATGGCGCGTGGTGCAGCGCCTTCGCACGACGCGCTGAGCCGCGCCGTGCCGGCACACGGCGGCGCGCTTCAAAGGCGCATGGCTGTCGTCTCCGCCAAGCGGCCGCCCAGGAAGTAGGCGGTCAGGAACGGCCCCTGGTCGTCCAGGCCCCAGCTGACCAGTACGCTTGCGCCGGCCACGGTCCGGTTCACCGACAGCGTCTGGCCCGGGCAGCCAACGATGCGAAACACCTCGTCGACGGTCATGCCGTCGCGCAGCTGCGACACCGCCACGCGCGTCGGCAGGCAAGCCGCCGTGCCGACGCCTGTCAGGTCGGTGGCGGTGACGTCGTAGAGCACGCCGTTCTCGAAGTTGGCCATCAGGTAGGGGCCGCCCCCCTGGCGCCCCCAGTCGAGTGCATGGCGCATCACACCGCCCGAGGACGACTCGTAGATGCGGCGCCCGTCGCAGCCCATGGTGTCGATGACCTGGGCTTCCGAGGTGTTGATTCGCAGGGCGTCGAACTGCTCGATGGTTGGCGTGCAGACCGTGGTGGGGCCGTGCGCATCGGCCGGCCCGGCGGCGGGCGAGTCGTTGCCGCCGCCTCCGCAGGCGGCAAGCAGCGCGGCGAGGCACGAGGTGGAGCACCAGCGGAGAAGGGAGAGATTCATCAGGAAGCCTTTGCGAGGAGATGGCGTGGAGACTGCTCGCTGCAGTGTCCGGCCACCCGCCTTGCAGGCTCCCTTCAGAGCCCCCGACTTTCCAGCTGCACCAGCAGCAGGTCCACCAGCTGCAGCACCTGGGCACGGTCACGCACGTCCACCGGCACGATGGGACACACGACACCGAGGTGGGCCGCCACCTCGGCGTAGGCATCGGATGCGGTCAACGCGTCGTGTCCGTCGCGCGCGATGCCGACCACGCACGCCGTGCGGTGGATCAGGTCAGTGAAGTTCTCGAGGTAGATGGCGAGGTCGGCCAGGGGGTCCGGCCGACCGGGGTCGACCAGCACGACCAAGCCGATGGCGCCGTCCGCGAGATTCCGCCAGGTCGGCTCGAAGCGCCGCTGGCCCGGCGTGCCGTACAGGCGCAGCCGATCGCCGTTGTCCAGGCGCAGGTCGCCGTGGTCAATGGCCACGGGCACGGGACTGTCGCCGAGGGTGGTGCGGACGGGCGGTGCGTCGAGCAGGTTCGCCACGGCGGTGCTCTTGCCGACGCCGATGGTGCCGGTGAAAAGGATGCGGTGCTCGCGGTCCATGGCGTTCACGGGAGTCCGAGTCGGGAGCGGATGCGACCGATCAGGCCCGACGAGCCCGTCGAGGGCGCCGACGCGTCGGGATGGTCGGGGTCGATGAGCCATTCGGCCACGCCGTTGCCATGCAGCATGGCGGCAAAGGCATGGCAGGTGGCCAGGGGAATGCCGGACTTGGCGGCGAGTTCTTCCACGGCGAACGGCCGCGCGCCCAGCATGGTGGCGAGGCGAAGGTAGCGCAGGTCCGATCGCAGCAGGGAATCCGGCGGCCACCGCATCAGCTGCAGTCGCCGGCCGCCGGCCACGCCCGCCGACTCGCTGCCGCGAGCCACCGGTCGCACGAGTTCCAGGTCGAGCTCGATCTGCGCGCTGGCACGATCGAGCTGGCTCCAGAGATCGTCCGCACGCAGGGGCAGGCCGACCCGCACGATGGCCGTGGGGGGCGCCACGGGCTCGGCGTAGCCGACCGGCGCAATCAAGGCGTGCACCGGGTCGGCATCGGCCGCAGTCCAGTGGTCGCGTGTCTTGCCGGCCAGCAGCTTGACCATGGACTTGATCACGAGCACGTCGCGCTCGGGCAGGCCCGTCACGCGGTAACGGCGCTCAGCGGGTCGGGGAGCCGGTGCCTGCACCATGTCTCAGACCACCGTGTCCCAGGGCTTGGACAGGCGCATCGCGCCATTGATGATGCCCACCATCGAATATGTCTGCGGGAAGTTGCCCCACAGCTCGCCGGTGCCCGGCGACAGGTCCTCGGACAGCAGGCCCACGTGGTTGCGCCGCGAGAGCAGCGTCTCGAAGATCTCCCGCGCCTGCTCCACCCGCCCGATGCGCGCCAGGGCGTCGATGCGCCAGAACGAGCAGACGTTGAAGGCGGTCTCGGGGCGCCCGAAGTCGTCTGGGGCCTCGTACCGTCGCATGAAGGGGCCATCGCAAAGCGAGGCCTCGAGGGCGTCGACGGTGGCGATGAAGCGGGGATCGCGCGGGTTGATGAAGCCCACCTCGGCCATCAGCAGCACGCTCGCATCGAGGTCGCGGCCGCCGAAGCTCTCGACGAACGCCTGGCGCTCCTCGCTCCACGAGGCTTCGAGGATGCGACGCTGGATGACCGCCGCGCGCTCGGACCACATCACGGCACGGTCGCGAAGGCCCAGCACCGTGGCGATCTTGCCGAGCCGGTCGCACGCGGCCCAGCACATGAGCGAGGACGAGGTGTGCACGCGCGAGCGGGTGCGCAGTTCCCACATGCCCGCATCGGGTTGGTCATGGAGCTGCCAGGCGCGCTCGCCCACCGGTTCCAATGCGGCGAAATCGTCGACGTCCGCACGCCGGAACAGCCGGTGGTCATGGAAGGCCTGCGCCGCGCCGAGCACGATGTTGCCGTAGACGTCGTGCTGGAAGTGCTCGTACGCCTGGTTGCCCACGCGCACCGGCCCCATGCCACGGTAGCCGGCCAGGTGGCCCAGTTCCCGCTCGACCAGACCCTGCTCGAGGCCGACGCCATAGAGCGGCTGCACGTGACCGCCATCGGCGCTTCGCACGACGTCGTGCACCCAGCGCAGGTAGTCTTCCATCGTGCCGACCTCGGACAGGCTGTTGAGCGCCCGCACCACGAAGAAGGCATCGCGCAACCAGCAGTAGCGGTAGTCCCAGTTGCGGCGGCTGTGCGGCGCTTCGGGAATGCTGGTCGTCATCGCCGCGACGATGGCACCCGTGTCGCCGTACTGGCACAGCTTCAGCGTGATGGCCGAGCGGATGACCGCGTCCTGCCACTCGAGCGGCAAGGCCAGGCGTCGTGTCCACTCACGCCAGTAGAGGCTCGTCTGCTCCTCGAAGTCGCGAGCCGTGTCACCGATGCCGCTGCTGATGGTCTCGTCGGGGCCGAGGAGCATGCTGATCGGCGCATGCAGGGAGAACCAGGTCTCGTCGAGCACGTAGGTGAGCGGCGCATCGGTGCTCAGGCGCAGCGTGCCGGCCGGCGAGACGTAGCGCAGGTGGTTGCTGCCGCGCGTGATGGACGGCGCGGTGGCGCCCCACTCGCTGCGCGGTCGCACGATGAGCCGCACCCGCGGGCGCCCGTTGATCGGGCGGATTCGACGCACCAGTTGAGCCGGATGGAACATGCGCTCGCGCACCCAGAAGCGAGGCGCGAAGTCGGTGACCTCGATGCCATGGCCGGCGGCGTCGTACAGGCGCGTGCGGACCACGGCGGTGCCCGGCTCGTAGAACTGCTCGCTGCGCACGGCGCCTTCGAGTTCGACGGCGAGCGTGCCGTCGTGGCCGACGCCGTTGGCGGAATCGAGCAGGGCGTGGAAGACCGGATCGCTGTCGAAGCGCGGCATGCAGCACCACACGATGCGCGCATGCCGATCGATGAGCGCACTGATGGCGCAATTGCCGATCAGCGCGAGGTCGAGTCCCGCTTCACGATGTAGTTCTTGCCGTTCCACGCCCGGTCCGATCACGAATTCTCCTTTTCCTGTAGGCCTTGTCCGACACGAGAAACCGCCGATTGGCCACAACGGTCCACTGTACAGTCGTCCGCATGGTTTTGTGCAATGCAACGTCATTGCCTCTTGGCGCTTTCACTCCTTTGGATCCGGCCCCCGCTGCGGGCCGCCCGCGACATCAATGACCTCACTGCGACTGCAGCTTCGCTTCCTGCTTCCCCTTGTTCTCACGCTGATCGCCACGGCCTATCTCGTGCTGCCGATCATGGACCGGCTCACCTTGAGGTGGTTCTCGCGCGACCTGAACCTGCGTGGGTCCCTGGTGGCCAGTGCGCTCTCGGATTCCATCGCGGAGAACCGCCAGGACTTCCGCACCCAGCGGCTGCAGACCCTGATCAACCGCGCCGCGCAGGACGAACGCCTGGTCGGCATCGGGCTGTGCTCCATCGAAGGCGAGGTGGTTCGTCGCACGGCCGGCTTCCCGAGTTCCCTGACCTGCGACAAGGCGCGCGAGATCGCGGCCCTGAACGAATCGCAGCTCAAGCTCGAGGGCGGCTCGGTGCAAGTGGGCATGCACCCGATCAATGGCGACGCCGGCCGCATGGCCGATCTCGTCATCCTGCATGACCTGAGCTTCCTCGAGCGGCGCAGCCAGGACACGCAGAAGTACCTCATCATCCTGATCGCGAGCCTGGGCCTCGCGATGACGCTGATCACCGTCGTCGTCGCGCAGATCAGCTGGCGCGGGTGGATGGCCGGTGCGCGCGCACTGCTGCGTGGCGAGGGCGTGCTGATGCCGATGTCGCAGTCGTCGAACAACACGCCGGCGCCGGAGCTGGCGCCCCTGGCGGCCGACCTGCGCGCGCGGCTGCGCGACCTGGAGGACGAGTACCGGCGCGCCCAGGGGCCCGATGCGGAATGGAACCCCGAACGCCTGCGCACGCTGCTGCGCACGCAGTTGCGCGGCGACCAGGTGATCGTGGTCTCGAACCGCGAGCCCTACATCCACGAGAAGGGCAAGGACGGCGTGATCGTCAAGCGTCCGGCGAGCGGCCTCGTCACCGCCGTCGAACCCGTGATGCGCGCCTGCTCGGGCACCTGGATCGCCCACGGCAGCGGCAGTGCCGACCACGACGTGGTCGACGCGAACGACCGTGTCATGGTGCCCCCGGGCCAGGACGAATACGTGCTGCGCCGCCTGTGGCTCACGCCCGAGGAGGAACAGGGCTTCTACTACGGGTTCTCCAACGAAGGCCTGTGGCCACTGTGCCACGTGGCGCACGTGCGGCCGGTCTTCCGCGAGGCGGACTGGAATCGCTACCGCGAGGTGAACCAGCGATTTGCCGACGCCGTCGTGGCCGAGGCCGTGGTCGAGGATCCCGTCGTGCTGGTCCAGGACTACCACTTCGCCCTGCTGCCGGCGATGATCCGCAAGAAGCTGCCGCGCGCGACCATCCTGACCTTCTGGCACATCCCCTGGCCCAACCCGGAGTCCTTCGGCATCTGCCCGTGGCGCCGGGAAATCCTCGAAGGCATGCTGGGCAGCACCATCCTCGGCTTCCACACGCGCTTCCACTGCAAGAACTTCATCGAGACGGTCGACCGCTTCCTCGAGGCCCGCATCGAGCACGAGCACTCCACCATCTCGTTCCACGACGACGACACGCTGGTGGAGAGCTACCCCATCTCGATCGAATGGCCCTCGGAGGCCGAGATGTCGACCTGGGCGCCGGTCGATGCGTGCCGGCGCATCGTGCGTGAGCGCTTCGGCTATGGCACCGAGCACCGCATCGCCGTCGGCGTCGACCGCTTCGACTACACCAAGGGCATCCTGGAGCGGCTGCATGCGGTCGAACGCCTGCTCGAGAAACACCCCGAGTGGGTGGGCAAGTTCTCCTTCATCCAGGTCGCCGCGCCCTCGCGCAGTTCGCTCGAGGAATACCGCGCCTTCCAGGACCGCATCCAGCAAGTCACCGAGCGCATCAACAAGCGCTTCGGCGCCGAGGGCTACACGCCGGTGCACCTGCTCGCGGAACACCACGAGCACGCAGCGCTCATCGAGCTCTACCGGGCGGCCGACATCTGCGTCGTCACCAGCCTGCACGACGGCATGAACCTCGTCTGCAAGGAGTTCGTCGCCGCGCGCGACGACGACCAGGGCGTGCTGATCCTGAGCCGCTTCGCCGGCGCCGCGCGCGAGATGCCCGAAGCCTTGATCGTCAACCCGTACCACGTCGAGGAATGCGCCGATGCGCTGGCGCTGGGCCTGAACATGCCCCCGGCCGAGCAGCGCGAGCGCATGGCCAGCCTGCGCGCCAACGTGCGCGAGTTCAACGTCTACCGCTGGGCCGGTCGCATGCTGGCCGACGGCGGTCGCTCCCGCCTGCGTGACCGCATCCAGGCCCGCCTCAAGCGGCACCAGCAGACGACATGAGCCTGCCGCAGCACCCGTTTGCCGACAACATGATGAAGCACCTCTTCACGCCTCCGGGCGAGCAGGCCCTGTCGACCGTGATGGCCCTGCGCCCGCTGCTCGCCTTCGACTTCGATGGCACCCTGGCCCCGATCGTGGCCCGTCCGGACGATGCCCGTGTGTCAGCGGCCATTGCCCAGCAGCTGCGCCAGCTGGCGACGGTGCTGCCCGTCGCCATCGTCACCGGCCGCAGCGTGGCCGACGTCACGCCGCGCCTCGGCTTCCAGCCTCACTATGTGGTCGGCAACCACGGGGCCGAGGATCCGCTCGATCCGTCTCCGCCGCACCTGAGTCCGTCACTGGATGCGTTGCGACTGCGGCTGGCCGATGCCGGGCCGGCTCTGGCTGCCGCCGGGGTGTCGATCGAGGACAAGGGCTACTCGCTGGCATTGCACTACCGCCTCGCCCGCGATCGCGACCAGGCCGAAGCCACGATCGAATCGCTCATGCGCTTTCTCGAGCCCGGCCTCGAAGCCTTCGGCGGCAAGTGCGTGGTGAACGTGGTCGACCGTACGGCACCCGACAAGGGAGTCGCCGTCGCCCGCCTCGTGGAGCGGTCCGGGGCCTCGGCCGCGGTGTTCGTGGGCGACGACCTTAACGACGAATCGGTGTTCGTGCGCGCCCCGGCCCACTGGCTCACCGTGCGCATCGGCCGGGATGATCCACGGTCGCGCGCAGCCTATTTCCTCGACGGCCACGCCGAGATGGCCCTCTTCCTCGGCATGATGCTCAACGCCCTCGCGCAGCCCTGAGCGGGGCCCTGCACCGCACCTTCATCGGGCGGCGGGCAATCGCTGCAGCTGCAGCTCGGCCAATGCCCCGTAGAGCGGCGGACTGAGCAGGCGCGAGACCAGGCTGGCCAGCAGTGCACTCGCCATGAGGCTGAGCACCATGCCGTGTCCGTCGACCATCTCCATGACGATGATGAACGACGTCAACGGCGCCTGGGTGACGGCCGCCAGGAACCCGGCCATGCCGAGCGCGATCAGCGCCTGGGTGTCCCGGAATCCGGTCAGCCAGGCCACATCGTTGCCCAGGCTTGCACCGATCGACAATGCCGGCGCAAAGATCCCGCCCGGGACCCCGCTCCAGGCGGTGAGCCACGTCGCGAGGAACTTGAACAAGGCGTAAACGCCCGGCGTGCTCCCCTCGCCTTCGAGCAGGGCCCGCGTCGACTGATAGCCACTGCCATACGTTGCGCCTCCGGTGACCACGCCGATCACCGCCACCACCCCCGCACAGAGGGCCGCGAAGACGAGGGGTCGGCGTTGGCGGAGCCGACTGGCCCGGTCGCTTCCGGTGCTCATCGACGTGATGAGCAGTCGGGAGAACAGCCCGCCGGCCAGGCCGCTCACCGCGGCCACCAGAAGGCCCGGGCCGACCAGTGACAGGGTGATCTCCGGCACCCGGATGACGCCGAAGTAGGTCGAATTGCCGTACACCGACACGGCCATGAGGCCGGCCAGCACGATGGCTGCGATGAGCAGGCCGCTGCTGCGCTGCTCGGGGCGGCGTGACAGCTCCTCGATGGCGAACATCACACCGGCCAGCGGCGTGTTGAAGGCCGCGGCGATGCCGGCGGCCCCACCCGCGACAAGCAGGCCGTGCTCCGTGACCGTGCTGCGCTCGGGCAGCCAGCGTCTGGCATGGTGCATCACGCCTGCGGCGATCTGCACCGAGGGGCCTTCCCGGCCCATCGACATGCCGGCGAGCAGACCCCACGACGTCATGACCGTCTTGGCCAACGCCAGCTTCAGTGACACGAACAAGCTGTGTTGATGCGAGTCGACGCTCGTGTCCAGCGCCGCCATGACCTGCGGGATGCCGGAACCGGCGGCACCAGGGGCGAACCGCCGGGTCAGGAAGACGATCGCCACCGCGCAGAGCGGCATCCACAGCAGGGGCGCCCACCACACCGCATCGACAAGGCGTTCGAAGCCATGGTGGGCACGCTCGGCCATCCAGGTGAAGGCCACGATGGTGAGTCCGGATGCGGCGGCGAAGGCCAGCACGAGCACGCGGGTCACCCAGGGCCGCCAGTCGGACAGTTCCTGTCGAACGGATTCAACGGGGTCAGGCGAATGGTTCATGGAAGGGCACGGGGAGGTTCTCCCCGGCCCCAGCAAAAGCCGCGCCTGCTCAGCCCTTCGGCTTGGCCGCAGGACGGCAGTTCGGCGGCAGGTGCAGCGCCGGGATGTCCGTCGCGTCGGCGCCCTGCACCGCCATCTTGTCCGGGACGGGGCCGCCCGCGCACACCCAGACCAAGGGCACCTGGGGGTAGTCGGGCACGGCGGCGGGCCTGAGGCTCAGGCGCTTCCCGGCAAGCGCGCCGTTCGCACCGTTGCCGAACACGAGGTGCAGCACGCCGTCGCGCACGGTGACCGAGGAGAGAAAGCTGCCGACGATGCGGTCGGCTGGCGGCAGGCCGGCTTCCTCGTTGTCGGCGGGAAAGGTGCCGCTGAGCGCATGCTTGGTGGCGACCGCCTGGCGGGCGAAGGCGACGTGCTCCAGCGTCTCGGCCACTTGCTTGCGCACCACCCGGTCGGTGAGGTTGGGCGCGGCCATCAACGCGAGGATGGCCAGCACCGCCATCACGACGATCACCTCGATGAGGGTGAATCCGCGGTGGGGTCGGCAAGGACGGCGCATGGTCGGCAGGGGCGGGCAGCGAGGACCCGACGACTGTACGCCAGCGCCGGCGTCCCGGTCGGCCCGGTTCGTGACAGCCCGTTTCGAAGTGCTATATGATCTTCATCATTCAATCACGGAGCGCTGGCATGGATCCACTCGCCCCCCGAGGAAATCGCCGCACACCGGCGCCCTGCACCCTGCCGGCGGCAACGGGTCGCCCGGGGGCCGGCCGGCGATCCTCCGCGCCGCGCGACGGCAAGGGCCGACCATGAGCGCCCCGACGTCGGCCGAACCGCTCGCCGCTGCACCGACCACGGCGATGCTGGCGGCCCGTGCGCGCACCGAGCGGCTGCTGAAGGGCCCGGTGGCCGCGACCCTGCTCGCCCTCGCAGCGCCCAACCTCGTGGTGATGCTGGCACAGGCAGCGGCCAACTTCCTGGAAAGCTACTACGTCGGCCTGCTCGGTGTGGACGCGCTGGCGGGCGCCGCGCTGGTGTTTCCGGTCGTCATGCTGATGCAGATGATGTCGGCCGGCGGCATCGGCGGCGGCATCTCGTCGGCCGTCGCCCGCGCCATCGGGGCCGGCGACCACGCCCGCGCGGAGGCCCTCGTGCTGCATGCCGTCGTCATCGGGGCCGTGCTCGGGCTGCTGTTCACCGGCGCCGCGCTGCTCGGCGGCCCCTGGCTGTACGCGACGATGGGCGGGCGCGACGCGGCCCTGACCTCGGCGCTCACCTACTCGAATGCCATCTTCGCGGGCGCCACCCTGCTGTGGCTGCTCAACGCCTTCGCCAGCGTGCTTCGCGGCAGCGGCAACATGCGGCTGCCCGCGATCGTGCTCGCCAGCGGCGTGGTGCTGCTCGTGGTGGTGTCACCGGTGCTGATCTTCGGGGCCGGACCGCTTCCCGCCCTGGGCATCGCGGGCGCCGGGTACGCCTTCGTCCTGTACTACGCCTTCGGCGTCCTCATCCTCGGGCGCTACCTGCTGCGTGGCGACGGCGGCCTGCGCCTGCGCTGGCGTCAGCCGCTGCAGCGCGCCCTGTTCGCCGACATCCTCGGGGTGGGCGGCGTCGCGGTGGTCAACAACATCAACAGCAACCTGGCCGTCGTGGCGGCCACGGCCTTCGTCGCGCCCTTCGGCATCCCGGTGCTGGCCGGCTTCGGCCTCGGCATCCGACTGGAATACCTGCAGGTGCCGATCGTCTTCGGCTTCGGCACGGGCATGGTGGCCATGATCGGGATGAACGTCGGCGCCGGCCAGTTCGCACGCGCACGGCAGATCGCCTGGACGGGCGCCTTCATGGCCGCGGCGGCGACCGAGGTGGTGGGCCTGGCCGCCGCGATCTTTCCGCAGGCCTGGCTGGGCCTCTTCACGCGGGACGCCGCGGCCATCGAGGCGGGCTCGGCCTACCTTCGCACGGTGGCGCCGTTCTACGGCCTCTTCGGCCTGGGCCTCGCCCTCTACTTCGCGTCCCAGGGCGCGAGGCGAATGAACTGGTCGACGATCGCGGGCTTCGCGCGGCTCGGCGTGATCGTCATCCTCGGACACATCGCCATCACGCGCCTGGGTGGCGGCCTGGCGGCCTTGCTGGCCGTGCTCGTCGTTGCGCTCCTTGCCTTCGCCGCCCTGGCCTGCGTGCCCTGGATTCCGCGCGCCGTCGACCGCCCCACCCGCCCGTCCGCCTCGGCCACACCCCTTGCCTCCACCGGAAACGCCCGATGATCGAGCCGCTCTATCTCGACGACCTGCGCGTCGGCGACCGCTTCACGACCGGCGAGTACGCCCTCGACGCCGAAGCGATCAAGGCCTTCGCCGCGGTCTACGACCCCCAGCCCTTCCACCTCGACGAGGTCGCGGCCGCCGATTCCCTGTTCGGCGGATTGGCGGCCAGCGGCTGGCAAACCGCCGCCATCACCATGCGACTGATGGTGACGAGCGGAATGAAGATCGCGGGCGGGCAGATCGGTGCCGGCTGCGAACTGCAGTGGCCGCGTCCGACGCGCCCGGGCGACGTGCTGCGGGTGGAAAGCGAGGTGCTCGAGCTGCGCCCTTCGGCGACCCGGGCCGACCGCGGCATCGTGGTGCTGCGCAGCGAGACACGCAACCAGCATGGCGACCTGCTGATGGTGCTCACCGCCAAAGTGATGATGCAGCGCCGGACGACCTGAGTCCGATCGCCGTTACGTCAGCCGACCACGCTGCGGTACGGCCACAGCAACCGCGCATAGGCGGCCTCTGCGCGTTCCAGTGAGTGCGGCGAGCGCGAAAGCCGCTGGGCGTACATGAAGCTCATCATCAGCCCGAAGATCTCGAAGACGAGCTGCTCCGGGTCGGTGTCGGGCCGCAGGTGCTTCAGTTCCACGGCCTTCTGGATGGTTCGCTCGAGCGCCTTCTGCCAGAGCACGAAGCCTTTCACCAGGCGCTCCCGCAACGGGAGGTGGATAGGGTCCGACTCGAAGGTGCAGTGCCCGTAGAGCGAACCGAGCAGCACGTGCATCTCGCTGCCGCCGGTGATCCACAGGTGCATGATCGCGTCCAACCGCGGCAGGCCGGGGGGCGCAGCCAGCGCCGGCTCGAAGACCGTGCGCTGGAAGTAGGCCTCGTAGGTGTCGAGCACCATGTTCTTCAGCGCCTCGATGGACCCGGCACGCAGGGCGACCCCGCCCTTGCTGATGCCCAGCTCCTTGGCAACGCTCGTGAGGGACACGCTCTGCAAGCCCTGCCGGCGGGCGATGTCGAAGCCGGCGGCCACGATGGCGGCCAGCGTCTGCTCGCTCTTGTCGCTGCGTTTTCTCGTCATGTCGATCTCAGTTCGGCTGCGCGAAGTGTACGGGCGCGCACGGACGATGCCTGGCCCCGCCGGAACCGGCCCGGCAAGGCAAAACCGTGTCGCAGTTCACGAAATGAAGGTCAAGACGGTCAAAAGCTTGTGAAGGTCCCGGTGCCCGGGTAAACCCGATACGCGATCGATGAACGACCGTTCATCGTGCTCCGGCAGCCGGCATCGCCAGGCTGTGGACCACCACAACATCGGAGCCAACATGAAGACCCTCGTTCGACTCGCTGCCGCCTGCAGCCTTGCATTCGTCGCCGCCAGCGGCGCGCTCGCCCAATCCAATCCGTACCAGAAGGGCCCGGACCCCACCGTCAGTTCGCTCGAAGCGGCACGGGGCCCGTTCGCGGTCGGGTCCACGCGCATCAGCTCCAGCGTGAGCGGCTTCGGCGGCGGCACCCTGCACTACCCCACCGCTCCCGGCAGCTATGGCCTGATCGCGGTGGCGCCGCCCTTCATCGCACAGTCGTCCTCCATCGGCTGGTTGGGTCCCCGCCTCGCCTCGCACGGTTTCGTGGTGGTGCTGATCGACGTGAACAGCACGCTCGATTTCCCGGAGAGCCGCTCACGCCAGCAGCTCGCGGCCATCCAGTACGCCATCAACCAGAGCCGGAGCGCTTCGAGCCCGGTGTACAACAAGGTGGATGCCACGCGCATCGGCCTGTCCGGCCACTCCATGGGCGGTGGCGCCACGCTGCTGACCGCGCGCAACGCACCGACCAACATCCGCGGCGCCTTCCCGCTCACGCCGTGGAGCAGCGACAAGAACTTCTCTCGTCTGACCGTTCCAGCTGGCATCCTGGCCTGCGAGAACGACACCGTGGCGTCCAACACGAGCCACTCGAGCGCCTTCTACAACAGCATCCCGGCGAGCACGCCCAAGGCCTACTACGAGCTGCGCGGCGAGAGTCACTTCTGCCCGCAGAGCCCGTCGAACAATCCGGTGATCGGCAAGTACATCGTGTCGTGGATGAAGAACTTCGTCGACAACGACACCCGCTACGCGCCGTTCCTGGCCGGCGCCCTGCCGCAGGCCGACCTGGCGTCGCGCCGCTTCTCCGCCCTGCGAACCAGCGGCCTCTGAGCGAACGCCCCCCGGGCGGCCCGGCAACGGGTCGCCCCTTGCCGCCCCGCCGTGATCCGGCGGGGCGTTTTCACGTCAGGCAGGCCGGGAGGATCGCGAGATCCTTCACACCGCGTGCGGGCGCAAAGGCCGGGCCGGCTCAGGTCCGGCGGCCAGCGGCCGAAAACGAGGGGTTCCTCGTCATCCCCTCCGCCTCATGCCGGCCCTGTTCCACTGTCTTCGAGTCCCGCTGCTCGGCCTGACGTCCCGTGCCCTGGTCGCGGCGCTTGTCGGCGCGCCGGCCGCACACGCCTTCGACAGCCCTTCGTTGCGCCTGAGCGGGTTCGGCACACTGGGCGCCGCCCACGCGCACGTCGACGGACCGTGGAGCTTCCGGCGCGACGTGCTGCAGCAGCCCACCGGGCGCGGCGTGCAGACACGGGTCGACAGCCGGCTCGGCCTGCAGGCCAACCTGCGCCTGCCGCACCAGTGGGAAGCGGTGCTGCAGGGCGTGGCCAAGCCGCTGGCCCACGAGGCCCCGCTGTCCCAGCACCTCGAATGGGCATTCCTGGCGCACCGGCCCGCGCCGGGGCTCACCATCCGGTTCGGGCGCGTCAGCAACGACATGTTCCTGGAGTCCGAGTACCGCAATGTCGGCTTCGCCATGCCCTGGATCCGCTCCAACATGGAGTTCTACGGCTGGAGCCCCCTGCCCTCGCTGGACGGCGCCGACATCGCCCAGCGCTGGCAATCCGGCGAGGCCCGCTGGCGGGCCAAGCTGGCCATCGGCCAGTCGGACCTGGACGTGCCCTCGTACGGCGGCAAGTCGATCGGATTCCGTGCCCGCGATGCCTTGGCCGCTTCGGTCTCGCGCGAGGAAGGCGGGCTGCTGGTCAAGCTCAGTTTCGTCCAGATGAAGATCGCCTTTACCGGGGCGGACGAGCTCTCGGCCGTCGCGGCCGGACTGCGGGCCATCGAAGGCAACCCGCTCGCTCCCGAGCGGATGCGGGCGGAGGCGCGCTCGCTGGCCGACGGCATGCTGCTGGGCAGCGTGATGTCGCGCTATGCCACGCTCAGCGTGCAGCACTCCGCGGGTCCGTGGCTCACCCAGTTCGAGGCCAACCGCGGCTACAGCAGCGGCGGCCGGGCGTCCGACGACTGGCATGCGTACGCGGCGCTCGCCTACCGCGCCGAGCCCTTCACCGTCTTCGGCATGACCGGGCAGGCACGCCCGATGGCCGAGGCGGCGCGCGCTCCCGCCTGGACCGGCCCCACCTACGCCCTCGGCGCCATCGGCGCCGCGATCAGCAACGTGGGCCGCGTCGAGCAGGAATCGGTGTCCGCCGGCCTGCGCTGGGACATCAACCCCCAGATGGCCGCGAAGTTCCAGTACGACCACTTCCGCATCGGCGAGCATGGCGGCACGCTCTGGGGCGACAGCGACAACAGCGGTCGCCGGGCCAACGTCGTCTCCTTCGTGATCGACTCGGTGTTCTGAGATGAGCCGTCTCGCGCAGTTTCTTCGCGTGCTGGCCGCGGTCGCCCTGCTGGGCGGCCCGGTTGCGGCTCGTGCCGATGTCTACGTCGTCGTGCACCCCGAGTACGCCGTGCGGGCCATGACGCAGGCCCAGACCCTGGACCTCTTCATGGGCCGCACCCGCCACTTTTCCAACGGCGACCCGGCACTGCCGCTGGACCAGCCGCGCAACAGCCCGGCCCGCGCCCGCTTCTACCGGGCGCTGACCGGCATGGACCTCGCCCAGGTGAACAGCTACTGGGCGCGCCTGATGTTCAGCGGCCAGACCATGCCGCCGGAGCCGATTGCCAGCGAGGCAGCCGTCCTGGCCGCGGTGAGGCAGAACCCTGCCGCGATCGGCTATGTGCTGGCCGAACCGGCAGATCGGAGCGTCCACGTCGTCTTCGTCCTGAAGGAAGCGCCGTGAAGCGGACGAACGGGTTCGGCCTGCGCAGCATCCGCACGCGCTTCGTCCTGCTGCTGCTGGCGAGCGCCGGGCTCTTTGCCGCGGTGGCCGCGACGATCACCTACACGGTGGAATACCAGCGGACGGAAGCCGCCGCCCTGCAGACGATCGAGGACCTGATGACGGCGGTGGAGAAGACCGCTGCGGTGGGCACCTTCACGGGCGACCGGCTGCTCATGCAGGAAGTGATTGAAGGGCTCGCGCGCAACCGCCTCGTGGCCTCGGTGCGCATCGTCGATGATCGCGGCCAGGTCCTCGCGTCAGGGGCCGTCGCACAGGCTGACAGGCGCACCGCACCGCCCCTTCAGCGAGCCCTGATCTCACCCTTCATCACCGGCCAGGAGATCGGTGCGCTGCAGGTGACGGAGAACCAGCCGTTCATCGCGGCGGAAGCACGCCAGCGCGCCCAGACCATGTCGGCCCTGCTCGCCGGGCTCATCGCGCTGATCGCCTGGGTGCTGCACCTGACGGTCGCCCGTTTCGTCTCGCGACCGATCGTGCAGCTTGCCCGTGCCCTGCGCGACATGCCGCCCGGCACCCGGGAGCGCATCGCGGTACCCGCTCCACACGCGCGCGATGAGTTCGGCATGCTCATCGCCGGCGCGAACAGCCTGCTCGAGACCAATGCCGGCGCGCTCGCGCGCGAGCGCGCGCTGCGGGCCGACGTCGAGCGCATGGAAGCCCAGTACCGGGAGATCTTCGACGCGACCAGCGCCGGCATCTTTCTCCTCGACGAATCGGGCCGGCTCATCGATGGCAACCCGACGGTGCTGCGGCTGCTCGGCCGCCCGGACAACGACATGGCCCTGCTGCGCGGCACCGACTTCCTGGCGTCCGCCTTTGCCGAGCCGGTGCGGGCCCGTGAGCTGGTGGAACGGGCGGCTCACAGCCGTCAGACCGAGGCGACGGATCTGTGCGTCGTCACGCCCCAGGGCTTGCCGACCTGGGTGCATTGCCTGCTTTCGGTGCGGCAGCGGGAACAGGGCGGACGCCTGGTGGAAGGCGTGATGTATGACATCACCGACCGCAAGCGCACCGAGGGGCAGGTGCGTCACGAGGCGGAGCACGACGTGCTGACCGGACTCAAGAACCGCCGGGCGGCTCAGGACGCCATCAATCGCATCGTGGCCGAGGCCGCGGCCGGTGGCGTCGGCGCGACCCTGCTTTTTCTCGACCTCGACGGTTTCAAACGAGTCAACGACCAGCACGGCCATCCCGCCGGAGACGCCGTGCTGGTGCAGTGCGCCGAACGCATGCGCCAGGTCGTGCGCCGCGCGTCCGACCTGGTGGGGCGGCTGGGCGGTGACGAGTTCGTCGTCATGCTGCCGCACATCGGCGCGAGCGACCCCCAGGGTGCGGCCGTCGCCGCTGCACTGATCGAATCGCTTGCCGAGCCGTTCGAGCTGCCCGATGGGGGCCGGGCCTCCATCGGCGCCAGCATCGGGATGGCCGCGTACCCGGTCCACGGCGACAACCGCGGTGCCCTGGAGGCCAGCGCCGACGAAGCGCTCTACGCCGTCAAGCGCACCGGCAAGCGCAGCTTCGCCATGGCCGTTGCCCCTTCAAACCGGAGCGCCCCCCGATGAGAGCCCAGGATCGTTCCGACTTCGCCGTTCAATGCCGCGCGCTGGGGGCCCGGCTGGCCGAGGGCGAGCTGCCGCTGGCCGAGTTCCGCGGCCGCATCTGCGCCCTGCTCACGGAGCGCTTCTCGGTGTCGCGCGCCAGCCTGTGGCGCTTTGTCGGTGCGGGCGTCGACCGTCGCATGTGCTGCGTGGGCATCGGCACCATGAGCGGCCAGTTCGACCCGGGCGGCGCGGTGCTGCACGCCAACGCCTTCGGCGGCTACTTCGAGGAGCTCGTCACCCGGGGCGTCTACAGTGCGCCTGACGTTCACGTGGACCCGCGGCTCGCCGGCCTCGCGCCGTACTTCGAGGCCACCGGCGTGCGCGCGCTCCTGGACACCTGCTTCGCCATCAACGGCCTTCCCTTCGGCGTGCTGTGCCTCGAGGAAACTCGGCACACCCGCCAGTGGACGGCCGCGGAGGGCGCGGCCCTGCGCCAGGCGGCCAGTGCCTTGAGCCTCGTCGTCGCCCGGCTCGGGCCGGAGTTCGACTTCGGCGTGCGGCACGACGACTGATCACGTCTCGTCGAAGGACAGGCCTTCGGCGGCCATCCACTCTCCAGCTGCCCGAAAGGCCGCCACCGACGCCGGCACGCCCGCATAGGGGCCGACGTGCAACAGCACCTCGCGCAGTTCAGCCAGGGTGGCACCGTTGTTGAGCGCCCCGCGCAGGTGGCCCTTCAGTTCGTGGACATGGCCGAGCGCGGCGAGCATCGCCACCGTGCACAGGCTGCGCTGCTTGAGGTCGATGCCGCCGCGCTGCCAGGTGGCGCCCCACGCGTGTTCGCTCACCAGCTCCTGCAACGGGCGGGTGAAGGGCGTGGCACTGGCCAGTGCACGGTCGACGAAGGCGTCGCCCATCACCTGGCGGCGACGGGACTCGCCGGCACTGCGGGCGGGGGATGCGGAGGAGGCGGTGTCGGTCATGGCGAGGCTATGGAGTCAAAGGGCAGAACCCGGAGGCCAGCACGATAGCCCAACTCGGGTCATCCACCCCGATGGCGGCGCGGCCATCACGCGCGAGCGCCCACGGGCGTATCCTGCAAACTTGCCCGAGACGCCTCATTTCTTCAGGACCGCCTTCATGCAACGCACGACCCATGCCGCACTGATCGCCGCCCTCGCCGCTTCCCTCCTGTCGGCCTGCCAGAGCTATGCCCCCGACGGCATCAAGCCGGGCACCACGGTCGCGCAGGTGCAAGCCGGCATGGGGCCTCCCACCGCCACCTTCGCCATGCCCGACGGCGGCAGCCGGCTGGAATACCGCCGCGGCCCCTATGGCAAGCACACCTACATGATCGACGTGGACGCGGCCGGTCGCGTACTCAGCGCCACGCAGGTGCTCACTGAGGCCCAGTTCGCCCGCATCGCCCTCGGGCAGTCACGGGACGAGGTGCTGCGCGCCATCGGCCACCCGTCAGACGTGAAGGTGCTCGGCTGGCAGAACCGCATGCTGTGGTCATACCGCTACGACGCGGTGTTCTGCACCTGGTACCAGGTGAGCTTCGACACCGAGTGGAAGGTGGTCGACACCGGTTACGGACCCGACCCGATGTGTGATCGGGACGAGCGGGAATGGTGATGCCCCCGCCAGGCCGCTGAGCCCCACCTCCGAGAAGGGCTCGCCGGGGCACCGGCCCGCACTGCCGATCGGTCTGAGTGGTGCAGCGGGTCGCTCCAGCGGCACTCCCGTCAGACCCGCGCGAGCACGGGCTTGAGCGCAGCCCCGGTGTGGCTCTCCGGATCCGCTGCCAAGGCTTCGGGGACGCACTCCGCCACGATCGTGCCGCCGCGCACGCCGCCCTCGGGCCCCAGATCGATCACCCAGTCGGCCTCCGCAATGACGTCCAGGTCGTGCTCGATCACGACCACGCTGTGGCCGCCATCGACCAGGCGATGCAGCACGCGAATGAGCTTCTCGACGTCGGCCATGTGCAGGCCGACGGTCGGTTCGTCCAGCACGTAGAGCGTGTGCGGCGCCTTCTGCCCGCGGCGCCCGACGTCGTCGCGCACCTTGGTGAGTTCGCTGACGAGCTTGATGCGCTGCGCCTCGCCGCCACTCAAGGTGGGCGAGGGCTGGCCGAGCGTGAGGTAGCCGAGGCCCACGTCCTTCAGCAGGCGCAGCGGATGGGCGATGGACGGCATGCTGCCGAAGAATTCCACCGCCTCGTCCACCTCCAGGCGCAGCACGTCGCCGATGCTCCTGCCGCGCCAGGTGACGGCCAGGGTCTCGGCGTTGAAGCGCTGCCCGTGGCACACGTCGCAGGGTACCTTCACGTCCGGCAGGAAGCTCATCTCGATGGTGCGCATGCCCTGCCCCTCGCACGCCGGACAGCGCCCTTCGCCGGTGTTGAAGCTGAAGCGGTTGGGCGCATAGCCGCGGGCGCGTGACTCCAGGGTGTCCGCAAAGAGCTTGCGGATGGTGTCCCAGAAGCCGATGTAGGTGGCCGGGCAGGAGCGAGGCGTCTTGCCGATCGGCGTCTGGTCGACCTCCAGCACGCGGTCGATCTGCTGCCAGCCCTCGATGCCGTCGCACCCTTGCCAATGCGGCTTGCCGCCGCGCTGGTTGATGAACGTGAGGTTGGCCAGCAGCACGTCGCGCGCCAGCGTGGACTTGCCGGAGCCGCTCACGCCGGTGACGGCCACGAGCCGCTTGAGCGGCACGTCGACCGTCACCTGCTGCAGGTTGTGCAGCGACGCCGCGAGCACCGTGAGGCGTGGGGCGTCGTCCCTCAGGACCTCGCGCCGCACCTGGATCGGGTGCACCAGCGGATGCGCCAGCGAGCGGCCGGTCACCGAGTCAGGCTGACTGGAGATCTCGCTGACCGTGCCCTGAGCCACCAGCGTGCCGCCTCGCTTGCCGGCGCCCGGGCCGATGTCGATGATGTGGTCGGCACGGCGGATGGTGTCTTCATCGTGCTCCACGACCACCAGCGTGTTGCCCTTGTCGCCGAGCTTGTGCAGGGCATTGAGCAGGATCTGGTTGTCGCGCGGGTGCAGACCGATGGTCGGCTCGTCCAGCACGTAGCACACGCCCTGCAGGTTGCTGCCCAGCTGCGCGGCCAACCGGATGCGCTGGGCCTCCCCGCCGCTGAGCGTGGGGGCTGCGCGGTCGAGCGTGAGGTAGCCGAGGCCCACCTCCTCCAGGAATTCGAGCCGGCTCCGGATCTCCACCACCACGTCGCGGGCGATCTCGGCGTCCCGGCCGGTGAGGTCGAGCGCCTCCACCCACTTGCGGCAGTCCGCGACCGACCACTGCGCCACCCAGGCGATGGAATGGTCGGCGAACTTCACCGCGCGCGACGTCGGATTGAGCCGGGTGCCGCCGCAGTCGTCGCAGGGCTCGTCCACCAGGCCCTCGATCTCGGGCTCTTCCGACGGGAAGCTCTGCTCACGGCCCTTGGCGTCGTCGTCCCGCACCGAATCGTCGAATGCCTTGCGCTGCTCGCGGTCCAGCGCGAGCCCGGTGCCCACGCAGGTGCCGCACCAGCCGTGTTTGCTGTTGTAGCTGAACATGCGGGGATCGAGCTCCGGGTAGCTTGTGCCACACACCGGACAGGCCCGCTTGGTGGAAAACACCTTCACCTTGCCGATTTGCCGGGTGGGCGTGCCGGCCAGCATCGCGCCCCTGAGCGCATTGAGCGGCGAGAGCAGGTGCATGACCCCCTTGCCGATGTCGAGCGCACGCGCGAGCAGCGTTCGCAGTTCGCCCTCGTTGCCCGGCTCGACGAGCAGGTCGCCGACGGGCAGCTCGACCGTGTGTTCCTTGAAGCGATCCAGTTTGGGCCAGGGTTCGACGCGCACGAACTCGCCATCCACCCGCAGGTGGGTGTAGCCGCGGGCCTTGGCCCACTTCGCGAGGTCGGTGTAGAGGCCCTTGCGGTTGATGACGAGCGGCGCCAGCAGCCCGACATGCTGGCCGCGGTGGTCGCGCATCAGCTGTGCGGCGATGCTTTCCGCGCTTTGCGGCATCACCGGCGCGCCGTCGTTCACGCAATGCTGGATGCCGAGCTTCACGTACAGCAGGCGCAGGAAGTG
Organism: Rhizobacter sp. LjRoot28; assembly: GCF_964253025.1. Lineage (NCBI taxonomy): Bacteria > Pseudomonadati > Pseudomonadota > Betaproteobacteria > Burkholderiales > Sphaerotilaceae > Rhizobacter > Rhizobacter sp. LjRoot28. The sequence continues at coordinate 116,989 of NZ_CAXUQC020000001.1, read as the reverse complement.
CCACACCTCGGTGGTGGTGGCCACCGTACTCTTGCGTCCGCCGCGGCTCAGCCGCTGCTCGATGGCGACCGTGGGCGGGATGCCGTACACCGCATCGACCTCCGGTCGGCCGGCGGGCTGCACGATGCTGCGGGCGTAGGCGTTGAGCGACTCCAGGTAGCGCCGCTGGCCCTCGTTGAAGAGGATGTCGAAGGCGAGGGTCGACTTGCCCGACCCCGACACGCCCGTGACGACGCTGAACTTGCCACGCGGAATGTCGACGTCGAGCGACTTGAGGTTGTGCTCGCGCGCATTGACGATGCGGATCACCTCGGCCTGCTCGCGCGCGGCGCGGATCACCTGCTGCAGCGGGCGCCCCTCCTCCACCACGTGGCCGTTCAGGCCCATCTGGCGGTCGTAGTCGGCCAAGGCGCGACCGGTGTGCGAGCCGCCATGCTGCTTCACGTCGTCCGGCGTGCCGGTGCACACCACCAGGCCGCCGGCGTCGCCGCCTTCGGGGCCGAGGTCGATCAGCCAATCGGCGGCGCGGATGACGTCGAGGTTGTGCTCGATGACCACCAAAGAATGCCCGGCATCGAGCAGCTTGCGGAAGGCCCGCATCAGCTTGGCGATGTCGTCGAAGTGCAGGCCGGTGGTGGGCTCGTCGAACAAGAACAGCGTGCCCTTGCGGGCCACGGGTTGACGGCTGGCGGTCGCCCCCTGCGCGGCTTCGGCCAGGAAGCCGGCGAGCTTCAGGCGCTGCGCTTCGCCGCCGCTGAGCGTGGGCACCGGCTGGCCGAGCTTCACGTATTCCAGGCCCACATCGATGATGGGCTGCAGCACCCGCAGCACCTCACGATCGGCCGCGAACAGCTGCACCGCCTCGCTGACGGTGAGTTCCAGCACGTCGGCCACGTTGAGCTCGCGCACCACGTCGCCCGGCATGCGGCGGTCGATCCTGACCTCCAGCAGCTCGGCGCGAAAGCGCTTGCCGTCGCAGTCCGGGCAGCGCAGGTAGACGTCGCTCAGGAACTGCATCTCCACATGCTCGAAGCCCGAGCCGCCACAGGTGGGGCAGCGACCGTCGCCGGCATTAAAGCTGAACATGCCGGCCCCATAGCCGCGCTGCTGGGCGAGCGGCGCCTGCGCGAAGAGCTTGCGGATCTCGTCGAAGGCGCCGACGTAGCTGGCCGGGTTGGACCGCGCCGTCTTGCCGATGGGCGACTGGTCGACGAACACCGCATCGCCCAGCCAGTCCGCCCCGAGCAGTGCATCGTGCTCGCCCGGGGTTTCGGTGGCGCGGCCGAAGTGGCGCTGCAGGGCCGGGAACAGCACGTCCTGCATCAGGGTGCTCTTGCCTGAGCCCGACACGCCGGTGACGCACACCAGGTGCTGCAGCGGGAACTCGACCGTGACGTCCTTGAGGTTGTGGTCGCGCGCCCCTTGCAGGATGAGTTTCGGCGTGGCCTCGGTGACGAGGCGGCGGATGCCCATGCCGACCTGCTTGCGCGCGCCCAGGTAGGCGCCCGTCAGGGTGTCGGCCTCGCGGATCGCGGCGGGCGTGCCGTCGAACACGATGGAGCCGCCCCGCTCCCCGGGCCCGGGGCCCATGTCGATGAGGCGGTCGGCGGCCAGCATGACGGCCGGGTCATGCTCGACGACGACGAGGGTGTTGCCCGCATCGCGCAGGCGGTGCATCGCCTCCACGATGCGGTTCATGTCGCGCGGGTGCAGGCCGATGCTGGGCTCGTCCAGCACGAACATGGTGTTCACCAGCGAGGTGCCGAGCGCGGTGGTCAGGTTGATGCGCTGTACCTCGCCGCCGCTCAAGGTGCGGCTCTGGCGGTCGAGCGTCAGGTAGCCGATGCCCACGTCGCACAGGTACTTGAGCCGGGTGCGGATCTCGTCGAGCAGCAGCTTGAGCGCATCGTCCAGCAGCGAACTGGGCAGCACGATGTGCGCGAAGAAGCGGGCGATGCGATCGATGGGCACGAGCATCAGGTCGTGCACGGTGAGGCCGGGCAGCGCCTCCAGCTGCTCGCGCGACCAGTCCACGCCCTGGGGCATGAAGCGGCCGCTGGGCGGCAACGCGGCATCCGCATCGTCCTTGCCGCCGAGGCGCCACAGCAGGGACTCGGTCTTCAGGCGGGCGCCCGCGCAGGTCGGGCAGGTGGTGTAGCTGCGGTACTTCGACAACAGCACCCGGATGTGCATCTTGTAGGCCTTCGATTCGAGGTACTCGAAGAAGCGCTTGACGCCATACCACTGCTTGTTCCATTTGCCGCTCCACTGCGGGGAGCCGTTGATGACCCAGTCCTTTTGTGCATCGGTGAGCTGCGACCACGGCGTGTCGCGCGGGATGCCGGCTTCGCCGGCGTAGCGCATCAGGTCGTCCTGGTTCTCCTGCCAGGCAGGGGTCTGCAGGGTCTTGATCGCCCCGCCGCGAAGGGTCTTCTTCGGATCGGGCACGACCAAGCCCCAGTCGACGCCGATCACCCGGCCGAAGCCACGGCAGGTGTCGCAGGCCCCCATGGCCGAGTTGAAGGAGAAGAGCGCCGGCTGCGGCTCGCTGTAGCGCAGATCGCTGTCCGGGCAGTGCAAGCCGGTGGAGTAGCGCCAGAGCACCGGCTCGCCTTCGTCGGCGAGCACGTAGATGTTGACCCGCCCGCCACCGCGCTTCAGCCCGATCTCGAGCGCCTCGATGGCACGGGCCTTCTCGACGCCTTGCATGCGGAAGCGGTCGGCCACCACGTCGAGCAGCTTGCGCGGTCCGGTGGGCGAGGCGACCTCGCGCTCGGCCTGCACGCGGGTGAAGCCGCTGGCCGACAGCCACTGCGTCACTTCCTCGGCGGTGGTGTTGGCCGGCAACTCCACGGGGAAGGTGACGGCCAGGCGCGGGTCGCCCTCGGCCGTGCGGGCCATCAGTTCGGCGTAGATGGTCTCCGGCGAATCGTGCCGCACGCGCTGGGCGGTCTGCCGGTCGTACAGCTCGGCTGCGCGGGCGAACAGCAGCTTGAGGTGGTCGTTCAGCTCCGTCATCGTGCCCACGGTGCTGCGCGAGGTGCGCACCGGGTTGGTCTGGTCGATCGCGATGGCCGGGGGCACGCCATCCACCCGGTCGACCGCCGGGCGGTCCATGCGGTCGAGGAACTGGCGGGCGTAGGCGCTGAAGGTCTCCACGTAGCGCCGCTGCCCCTCGGCGTAGAGCGTGTCGAACACCAGGCTGGATTTGCCGGAGCCGCTCGGCCCCGTCACCACCGTTATCTCGCCCGTGCGGATGTCGAGGTCCAGGTTCTTGAGGTTGTGCTGGCGAGCGCCGCGGATGCGGATGAGGCCGGAGGACATGCAGGAGGACCAGGGTCGGAGGGAGGCGGACATTCTAGGAGCCGGCCCCCTGTCGTTCGGCTCGGCGGGACATTGCGGCGCCGTCCGGGCCGCCGGTACCCACGTCGGTGGCGGCCCGGCGCCGCGACGGGATAATCTCTCGCTGCCGATCGCTCAGGAACGCCATGACATCGACCTTCGACGACCTCCTGTCCGCCGGGCGCGACGACGCCGTGGCACTGTCCGCCCCCGGGCGCCGGCCCTTGACGCACGGCCAGTTGCGGGCGCTCGTGACCGACACGCGGGCCGGCCTCGCGCGCCTCGGGGTCGGGCGCGGCGACCGCGTGGCCATCGTGCTCGACAACGGCCCGGAAATGGCGGCCAGCTTCCTGGCCGTCGCCTCGACGGCCGCGAGCGCACCACTCAACCCGGCCTACCGGGCCGAGGAGTTCGAGTTCTACCTGACCGACTTGCGCGCCCGGCTGCTGATCGTGGCGCAGGGGAGCAAGTCGGCGGCGGTGGACGTCGCCCGGCGTCTGGCCATCCCCATCGCCGATCTGGTGGTGGCCCCCGATGCGCCCGCCGGGCAATTCACCCTGGAACCGCGCGAAGCCGACCGCCGGTTCGAGGCGCCGGCGCGTGCGGGGCCGGCCGAAGCCGACGACACCGCCATGGTGCTGCACACCTCGGGCACCACCTCACGACCGAAGATCGTGCCGCTGTCGGTGGCCAACCTCGCCGCTTCGGCCGCGCACATCCGCACCACCCTGCGGTTCACGCCAAGCGACATCGGACTCAACATCATGCCGCTGTTCCACATCCACGGCCTGGTGGCCGGGGTGCTGGCGCCCGTGTCCGCGGGCTCGCAGGTCTTCTGCACGCCGGGCTTCCATGCGCTGCGCTTCTTCGGCTGGATGGAGGAGGCGCGCCCCACCTGGTACACCGCCGTGCCCACCATGCACCAGGCCATCCTGGCACGGGCACGGACGCACGCCGACGTCATCGCGCGGCACCCGCTTCGCTTCCTGCGGTCGTCCTCCTCCTCCATGCCGCCGCAGGTGATCCGCGACCTGGAGGCCACCTTCGGCGCGCCGCTCATCGAGGCCTACGGCATGACGGAGGCCGCGCACCAGATGGCGTCCAACCCGCTGCCACCGGCGGTGCGCAAGCCGGGCACGGTAGGCATGGCGGCCGGTCCGGAGATGGCCATCATGGGCGCGGACGGTCGGCTGCTGGGCCCGGGCGAGGTGGGCGAGATCGTCATTCGCGGCCCGAATGTGACCGCCGGCTACGAAAGCAACGCGGCCGCCAACGCCGAGGCCTTCCAGGGCGGCTGGTTCCGCACCGGGGACGAGGGCGTGGCGGACGACGAGGGCTACCTGCGCATCACCGGGCGCCTGAAGGAAATCATCAATCGCGGCGGCGAGAAGATCAGCCCCCGCGAGGTGGACGAGATCCTGATGGACCATCCGGCCGTGGCGCAGGTCGTGTGCTTCGGCATGCCCCATCCCAAGCTGGGTGAAGAGGTGGCCGCCGTGGTGGTGCTGCGCGACGGCCACGCCGCGACGGAGCATGAATTGCAGGGCTTCGTCTCCCAGCACGCGGCCGATTTCAAGGTGCCCCGCAAGATCCTCTTCATGGACGAGATCCCGAAAGGGGCGACGGGCAAGCTGCAGCGCATCGGACTGGCCGCTCGACTCGGGCTGGCATCCTGAAGGCGGGCGCATGAAGATCGCCATCGTTGGAGCCGGCGCCATCGGCGGCTATCTGGGCGCGCGCCTCGCGCTGGCGGGTGAGGACGTCACCTTCATCGCACGCAACCGGAACCTGCAGGCCATTCGCAGCCAGGGCCTGCGGCTCATCACGCCCGACGGGCAGACCGCGGTGGCGAGCGGCGTGCGCGCCGTCGAACACATGGGCGAGGCCGGACCGCAGGACGCCGTGCTGCTCACCCTCAAGGCCCACCAGGTGGTCGACGTGCTGCCCGGGCTGAGAACCTTGTTCGGGCCCGACACGGCCGTGGTCACCATGACCAACGGCCTGCCGTGGTGGTACTTCCACCGCCTGGCCGGCCCGCACGAGGGCCGGCCGCTGGAAAGCGTGGACCCGGGCGGGCGCATCGCCGCCGCCATCGAGCCGGAACGCATCATCGGCAGCGTCGTCTACCCGGCCGCCACCCTGCTGGCGCCCGGCGTCGTGCAGGTGATCGAAGGCAACCGCTTCACGCTGGGCGAGCCCGATGGCAGCCGCAGTCCCCGGGTCGAGCGTCTGGCCGCCGCCCTGATGGCCGCCGGCTTCAAGGCGCCGGTCTCGCGCGACATCCGCAGCGAGATCTGGGTGAAGCTGTGGGGCAACCTCAGCTTCAATCCGATCAGTGCGCTGACCCATGCCACGCTGGAGGACATCTGCCGCTTCGGACCGACACGGGAACTGGCCGCGGCCATGATGCGCGAGGCGCAGGCGGTGGCGGAGCAGCTCGGCGTGGTGTTCAAGGTGACGCTCGATCAGCGCATTGCCGGCGCCGAGGCGGTGGGTGCCCACAAGACATCCATGCTGCAGGACGTCGAGCACGGCCGCGTGCTCGAACTGGAGGCCCTGGTCGGCAGCGTCGTGGAACTCGGGCGCATCACGGGCCTGCCGGTCCCTGCCATCACCGCCGTGCACGCACTGGCCCAGTTGCTGTCCCGCACGCTGATGGCACACCGCGGGCGGCTGCGCATCGAGGCAACGGATGCAGGCGCCTGAGTTCCGCCCCGCCGTGGGCCCCGGCCCCATCATCATCGGTCAGCTCCGCAGCGTGTTGACGGGCCCCGCCCGGGCGTACACCCGCCCGGGAAGCCGAAGCGGCATCGACAAGCACCCGCAGGCCGGCGCCGTCGCCGCCACGGCATCCGGCCTGCATGGCGACGAGCAGGGCGACCTGCGGGTTCACGGCGGGCCGGACAAGGCGATCCACGTCTACCCGTGGACGCACTACAGCGCCTGGCGGCACGCGCTGGCCGGCAACCGGACGGCCGAGTCGCGCCTGCAACGCCCGGGTGCCTTCGGCGAGAACTTCAGCGTCGAAGGTCATCCGCCGCTGGACGAAGCCACGGTCTGCATCGGTGACCGCTGGGCGATCGGGGAGGAGGCTGTCTTCGAGGTGAGCCAGGGCCGGCAACCCTGCTGGAAGCTCAACGACCGGTTCGATCAAGCTGACATGGCCGCCCGGGTTCAAGCCGGCGGCCGCACCGGCTGGTACCTGCGCGTGTCCACACCGGGCGCGGTGCGCGCCGGCGATGCGATCCGGCGCATCGAACGTCCCTGGCCCGGCTGGCCGCTCGCCCGATTGCTGGCGCTCATTGCGTCGCGCACCACCGACCCGCTACTGCTGCGCGAGGCGCTCTGCCTGCCCTTGCCGCCATCCTGGCAGACGCTGTTCACCCGGCGCCTGGCCTCCGGCGAGGCCGAGGCCTGGGCCCGGCGCATGGAAGGCCCGCCCGGCCTGGCCGAAGGCACGTGACCGTGGCGGCAATGGCGCGGGCGACGCGGCCTGCAAGCGCCACCCCGGCGGTCGCCGCCCCCTGAAGACTGGCGTCACGCGGGTGCACGGCCTTACGCCCGAAGCGGGCGATGTCCGACAGGCAAGGCCTGCGTCTCTCGGAAGAATGCATCTCACGGCAGTTCGCTGCCCGTCGACAACAAACTACCGAGGAGCTGACATGAACAAGTCCATCCTGATGATTTCCGCCCTGACTGCAGGCTGCCTGGGCCTGGCCGGCTGCGATGTGAACAAGACGCAGGAGGGTGACGTCACGGCGCCCAAGTACGAGAAGACCCAGGAAGGCAACGTCACGATGCCGAAGTACGAAGTGACGCCGCCGGACGTGAAGGTCGAGACCAAGGAAAAGACCATCACGGTCCCGGACATCGACGTGACGCCGGCAAAGGACAAGTGATCGGCCGTCGAGGCCGGCCCGGCCTGGCGCCGGGCGACATGGAAACACGTATCGCCGCAACGGGGCTGACCCGTTGCGGCGATCGCGGCCGTGCGGATTGCTCTCGTCACGGCGCCCTTTCTCCCTGAGCTGCTGCCAGTGTCGATCGGCCAATCGCCCCGAACAAGCTGTAAGGTTTGTCAGGGTGACAGGCGAAAGACCCTGTGATTGCGCGCGGTGTCGACGCGCCTGACCGGCCCGGCGCCTGCCGTTCAGCGCCGCTGGCTGCGGATCAGGGCCATCTGCGGGGAAGCGCCGGTGACGGCGCCATCGAACGGCACCTCCGTCGCCCCGACGCGCCGCAGGATGCGCGCCACGTAGGCGAGCGTTTCCGCATATGGCGGAATGCCACGGTAGCGGTTCACCGCGCCCTCGCCCGCGTTGTAGGCAGCGGCGACCAGCGCCACGTCGCCTTCGAAATAGGCCAGCAACCACCGCAGGTAGGACACGCCGCCCCGGATGTTGTCGGCGGCGTTGTAGGGCCGCCGGACGTTGAAGCGTGCGGCCGTCTCGGGAATGAGCTGCATCAGCCCCTGGGCATTCTTGGGCGACAGCGCCGCCACATTGAAATTCGACTCCGCTTCGATGATGGCCAGCACCAGCTCGGGCTGGACCTGCATGCGGCTCGCGGTGTCACGGGCCAGCTGCACGATGTGGGCCGGCGCATGTGCTGGCGGTGTGAACGTCGACGGGGCCGGTGGAACGCCGGGCCGGCGGCGGGCCACCGGAGGCGTGGCGGCGGGGGTCGGCCGCATGCACTCGGGCAGGTCGGCGCTCGGGCCGCCCACCGTGGCCAACATGCGGATGGCCTGCGGCAATCCCTGCTCGGCCGCCGCGTGGAAGAAGAAGGCCGCCGTGGCATCGTTGCGCGGCACGCCGCGCCCGTGGCTGTACATCCAGCCGAGGTTGTACTGCGACTCCGCATCGCCCATGCGGGCCGCCTTGCAGTAGAGCGCCGCCGCGCGCGCACCGTCGCGTGGCACGCCTTCCCCGTTCTCGTAGGCCGCGGCCTCATCGCGGATCAGGGTGGCCAGGAAGTTCTCGGCCGGCGGGCGGACGATGGGCACCGGGGCCGCCGCATCGTCGACGTCGGCAGGCTCGCCCGTCTGGATACCGGGGCTCCCCTCGGGCGCCACCGACGCAGCCGTCGGCGTGGCCGCGACGGCAGACGACAAGGCCAGGGCAAGCAACGCGCACCCGAACCGGGACAGCGCTGGGGGCGAGAGGCGAGGCGGCATGGGAACAGCGATTGAACGGCTTGAATCCGGGACTTTAGGCGGCAACGGATGGACTGACCAGACAAAGCCCCCGGGACCAGGGGGCTCGAGGCGCAGCCGCGGCGCGACAGGGCTCAGGCAGGCCCGGATCCCCTGCGGCCCAGATCACGTGCCGAAGCGTCCCCCCGCGGCTCAGGTGCCGTCAGGGCGCGCCGCAGGCCGGCCAGCAGATGCGCGCGGTCGACGGGCTTGATCCAGTACTCATAGGCGCCGAGGCTCATGGCCTTGATGATGTCCATCGAAAGGGTGTCCGCCGTGAGCAGCGCGACCTTGAGGCCGTTGGAGATTTCGATCATGAGTTCGCGCACGACCTCCAGCCCGCCGAAATCGGGCAGGTGCATGTCGAGCAGCACGAGGTCGGGTTTCTCGGAGCGGACCAGCCGCACGCCCTCGGCGCCGGTGATGGCCTTGATGAGAACGATGCCAGGTTGGTCGGCCAACTGCGCCTCCATCAGCACCTGGTTGATCTCCTGATCCTCGATGTAGAGCACCTTGCCTCTCAGGTCGGGCAGACCATCCTGGTTGTCGTGCATGCTGACGGCTCCATGACCTTCGCGACGCCGGGCGCCGACGGTTGACCCCGAGCATAGGGCCCGTCCATGTGGAGCGTCATGCCACCAGAGTGAACAGCAGGGTCATCCCTCGCGCCGTTCGACAGGGCAGAGCGGCTGGCGTATGCAAAATGGCGGTCATGAGCCTGAATGCCAACCTCTTCGTCGCCCTGCGCGACGCCTTCCCCGCCCAGCGCGACAGCACCGCCATCGAGACCACCGGCGAGACACCGCTTCACTACCGCTGGAGCGACCTGGATGCGGCCACCGCCCGCATTGCCAACCTGCTGGACTCGCTCGACCTGCCGGCCGGGAGCCGGATCGCCGCCCACGTCGACAAATCGGTCGAGGCGCTGATGCTCTACCTGGCCGTGCTGCGCGCCGGTTTCGTCTACCTGCCCCTGAATCCGGCCTACCAGGCCGGCGAGATGCGGCACTTCCTGTCCGATGCGGAGCCGGCCGTGGTGGTGTGCAGCCCGGCGAACTTCGGTTGGCTGAGCAAGCTGGCCTTCACCGGTGGCTGCACCCATGTGTTCACCCTCGGTACCGATCGCCGCGGCAGCCTGCTCGAACGCGCCACCTTCCACCCCGACACGCACGAGCCCGCGCGGCGGGAGGCATCCGACCTGGCCGTCATCCTGTACACCAGCGGCACCACCGGGCGCAGCAAGGGCGCCATGCTCACCCACGGCAACATGCTGAGCAACGCCCGCACCCTCAAGGCCTACTGGAACTGGCAACCCGGCGACGTGCTGGTGCACGCCCTGCCGATCTTCCACATCCACGGCCTGTTCGTTGCCTGCCACGGCGCGCTGCTCAACGGCAGCCGCATGATCTGGTTCGACCGCTTCGAAGCGCCGGCCGTCATCGCCCGTCTGCCGGACGCCACCGTCTTCATGGGCGTGCCGACCATGTACGTGCGCATGCTCGGCGAGCCCGGTCTGTCGGCCGAGCTGTGCCGGAGCATGCGGCTCTTCGTCTCCGGGTCAGCCCCACTGCTCAGCGACACCTTCACCGCCTGGCAGCAGCGCACCGGCCATACCATCCTCGAGCGCTATGGCATGAGCGAGACCGTCATGATCACGTCGAACCCGTACGACGCGGCGGATGGCAAACGCAAGGCAGGCACGGTCGGCCGGCCCTTGCCCGGCGTGGAGGTGCGGGTCGCGAGCCCGGACGCCGACAGCGGCAACGGCGGCATCGAGGTGCGAGGGCCGAACGTGTTCGCCGGCTACTGGCGCCTGCCCGAGAAGACGCGGGAGGAATTCACCGCCGACGGCTGGTTCCGCACCGGTGACGTCGGCCACCTCGACGCAGAAGGGTACTTGCACATCGTGGGCCGCGCCAAGGATCTCGTCATCAGCGGCGGCTTCAACGTCTACCCCGCGGAGGTGGAGTCCGTCATCGATGCGATGCCGGGCGTTCAGGAGAGCGCCGTGATCGGCGTGCCGCATCCGGACTTCGGCGAGGCGGTCGTGGCCGTGGTGGTGCCGCGCGCCGGCGTTGCGCTCGACGCGGAGGTGCTGACGCTGGCCGTGAAAGGCCAGCTCGCGAACTTCAAGGTGCCCAAGCGGGTGCTCGTCGTTCCCGACCTGCCCCGCAACGCGATGGGGAAGGTGCAGAAGAACCTGCTGCGTGAGCAGCACCAGGGGCTCTTCCAGCCCTGATGGGCCGGCTCGCCCCTGGGTGTCACATCACAGGGGGAACTGCAGGCCGACGGAGATCATGTCGCCCTTGGAGCCACCGATGTTCTCGAAGTCGGCGCGCAGGGCGGCCGCCGGCGAGAACTGCCACTTCAGGCCGACACCGACGCCCAGCTCGACATCGCTTGCCTTCGACGAGCCGAAGGGGCCTTCGTTCGTGCCACGGACGTAGTGAACGCCGGCCTTGGCGAACACCGACAGGTTGGTGGCCACGGGGAACGACGCCAGGGCGTTCGCGCCCAGGGTCCAGGCGGAGCGGTCGTAGGTGAAGGCGCCTGCCTGGTAGCTCTCGGTGCCGTAGTGGGCGAACTGGCCTTCCCAGCCGAAGATGTTGGTCAGCGAGCCGCCGCCGAACACGCGCAGGCCGGTGCCGAAGTCGGTGTCGGCGACGGCAGCGCCGAGATAGTGGGCGGTCGAGTTGACCTGCGCCTGGGCGCCGGTCATCGCGGCGCACAGGACGGCAGCGGCGCAAGCGGCGCGGATGGCGGTGCGGGTGGCGAAAGTACGTTGCATGGCTTGTTCTCCAGTGGTATCGAAATGAGGGCGGCCGCCTGCGAGGGGGCCGACAGCCGCGCAGCTTACAAGTGAAGTGCCCGGTGGCCGAGCGCGGGGGTCCCGAACTGGTGACAAGCCTTTGCGACGCGTTGGTTGTCCACCACTCGTCGTAAGCAGACGCGTCTGACGAAACGCGTCGCAACCTGTCGAAGCCCGGCAAAGCGCACGAAACGCCCAGGCGCAGCCGGGAGCGAATCGATTCAACGACCGACCGTTTTGGTCCGCCGATGTGCGATCGCACGCGCACGCTCTACAGCAGGTAACAACCTGCCACAGATGACGCCGCCACAAGCGGATGAAATCCTCTCAGGCCTCATGGGGAAGGCTCGCGCCACGGCGCCCACGAACAAGAGAGAGACCCACCACATGGACCCCGATTCGTTGCAGAGCTCGGCGCCGATGGTCGAGACACCGTCGCCCGCCACGGGTCTGGCCGGCATGGCCGGCATCATCGCTGCCGCGGCCGCCCTGGCCGCCTGCGGCGGCGGCATGCCCGGACCCACCGGTCCGACGGGCGTGGGCACGCAGGGCAACCTTCCCGGATCGGGCGGCGCCGAACCCGCCGCGGCCGAGACGCCCCCGTCCCAGGTGGACGCGGCCCGGTTCGTGTCGCAAGCGAGCTTCGGCCCGCGATCGCCCGATGACATCGAGGCCGTTCGCGCCGAGGGTTACGACCGCTGGCTGTGGAAGCAGTTCAACGCCCCGGCCCTGCTGCATTTCACCTACCTCGACTGGCGTCGCCTGTCCCACCCCGAGCAGCGCGTCACCGACGAGATGGCCTACGAGGCCATCTGGTTGCACTGGCTGAGCGGCGAAGACCAATTGCGCGCCCGCGTGGCCTTCGCGCTGAGCCAGATCCTTGTCGTGTCCAACAGCTCGGGGGCACTGCGCGCCTTCGGCATCGCCTCGTACATGGACCTGCTGAACCGCTACGCGTTCGGCAACTTCCGCGACCTGCTGCGCGAAGTCACCCTGCATCCGACCATGGGGTACTTCCTCAACATGATCGGCAGCGAGAAGGAGAACACGCAGCGGGGCATCCGGCCCAACGAGAACTACGCGCGCGAGATCCTGCAGCTGTTTTCCATCGGGCTCGTGCGCCTGAACATCGACGGCTCCATCGTGCGCGATGCCAACGGCGCGCCCGTACCCACCTACGACGAGGACGTGGTCAAGGGATTCGCCCAGGCCTTCACCGGCTGGTCGTCCGGCATGGGCCGCAACTTCCATGACATCGACGTGAACGTGGAAGCCAACTGGTTCACCCCGATGAAGTCGTACCCGGCGTACCACTCGACCGGCGACAAGCTGCTGCTCGACAGCTTCGTGCTGCCGGCGGGCGGCACCCCGGAGTCGGACCTCGAAGCCGCCATCGACAACGTCTTCAACCACCCGAACGTCGGTCCCTTCATCTGCCGCCAGCTCATCCAGCGGCTGGTGACGAGCAACCCCAGCCCGGCCTACATCAGCGCCGTGGCCAGCACCTTCAACAACAACGGCGCGGGTGTGCGGGGCGACCTGCGCGCCGTGGTGCGCGCCATCCTGCTGCACCCCGAGGCGCGCGACCCGGCCCTGGGCGCCAACGGCCGCTTCGGCAAGCAGCGTGAACCGGTGCTGCGCTTCGCGAACTTTCTGCGCGGCCTGGGCGCGCGCAGCGCCAACGGGCTCAACAGCGTGCATGAGCTCGACGGTTCCGACAACTCGCTCGGCCAGAGCCCGATGCTCGCCCCGACGGTGTTCAACTTCTTCAAGCCCGACTACACCCAGGCCGGTCCTATCATGACGCAGGGGCTCGTCGCCCCCGAGTTCCAGATCACCACCGAGACCACGCTCGTCGGCGGGCTGAACTTCTTCGCCCGCCTCATCAACAGCGAGGGCTTCGGCAACGGCGACGCCCGGTTGCGCATCGACTATGCCCCGCTGCAGGCGATGGCCGCGACGCCGGCGACGCTGGTGCAGCACCTGAACGTGATGTTCTTCAATGGCCAGATGAGCGACACCACGCGCGCCCGCATGACGGCCATGCTGGACGCCATTCCGGCCAACGACACCAAGCGGCGGGTCAAGGCCGCGCTCATCCTGACGTCGGCCTCGCCCGATCACGTGATCCAGACCTGAGGCCCGACCATGACCAAGAAGCACATCCACTGCCGGGACGCCTACCCGCTGAGCACGTCCGACCTGATGCCGCAGCTGCCCGACCCGGCACGCCGCCAGCTGCTGAAGATGATGGGCGCCACAGGCGCCATGGGAGCGGCCTCGAGCTTCCTCGCGCCGCTCACCGCCCTGGCCCAGACCACCTCCGGCCCCGACTACAAGGCGCTCGTCTGCCTGTTCATGTACGGCGGCAATGATGCCAACAACCTGATCGTGCCGCGTGACACCGCCGAGTACGGCCTGTACCGAACCGGTCGCAGCAACCTCGCGCTCCAGCAGAATGCGCTGCTGCCGCTGACCACCACGCCGGCCCCCGCGGGCTCGGTCGACCCGGCACGCTACGGCCTGCATCCGGCCATGACGGGGCTGGCCAACCTCTACACCCAGCAGAAGATGGCGGTGGTGGCGAACGTCGGGCCGCTGATCGCCCCCGTCACCAAGGCGCAGTGGAATGCGCGCTCGGTGCCGTTGCCGGCCGGCCTCTTCTCGCACTCCGACCAGCAGGACGCCTGGCAGAGCGCCATCTATGACACCGCCGGCCGCACGGGCTGGGGTGGTCGCCTGATGGAACGCATGGTGGCCGAGGGCAGCCCGAACCGCGGCTACGCCTGCATCTCGATGTCCGGCGGCAACCTCTGGGAGACGGGCGACAGCAGCATGCTGGCTTACAAGATGTCGTCCTCGGGCAGCTTCGGTTTCGACTTCTACAAGGCCGACAGCGCCACCGATCCCCTCACCATCGCCATCAAGCAAACCCTGGCCGACCAGCGCAGCCACCTCTTCCATCAGGCGTGGCTGACCACCATGGGCCGTTCCATCGAGATGCAGCAGGTGCTGTCGAACGCCCTGAAGTCGTCGACCGTCGGCACGGCCTTCCCGAACAGCGACCTGGGCCGCCAGCTCAACACCGTGGCCAAGCTCATCTCCGCCCGTGCGAGCCTGGGGCTGAGCCGCCAGGTGTTCTTCGTCTCGATCGGTGGCTTCGACACCCATGGCGACGACCAGATGCAGCAGCAGCAGCGCCTGTTCGGCGAAATCAGCCAGGCCGTCTCGGCCTTCTACCAGTCGACCGTGGACATGGGCGTGGCCAACGGCGTCACCCTCTTCTCCGCCTCCGACTTCGGCCGCACCTTCGCCTCGAACGGCCAGGGTTCCGACCACGGCTGGGGCAGCCACCAGTTCGTCGTGGGCGGCGCGGTCAAGGGCGGCCAGCTCGTGGGCACCTTGCCGAACCACACGCTGAACGGCCCGGACGACACCGGCAGCGGCCGCTGGATCCCGACCCTCTCGACCGACCAGATGTCCAGCGCGCTCGCGCGCTGGTTCGGGGCCGACAGCAGCGTGATCAACACGGTGCTGCCGCGTGCCGCCGCCTTCAACGCCCTCGACCTCATGGCCTGAGCGGCCTCCCTTGACCCTCGACCCAGGACCTTCCATGCCGCAACTGCACCATTCGCCGCTGGCCCTTGCAGCCGCCCTGACGCTCACCCTCGTGGCCGCACCGGCCTGGTCCCAGGCCACGGCCGGAAATCCGGTCAACGGCAAGGCACTCTTCGAGGACACCGGCCTCGCCTCCGGCAACAACACCATCGGCAGCTGCACGAACTGCCACAGCAGCGTGCAGGAGCGCCGGGCGAAGATCAGCGGGAACACCGCACTGTCACCCGCGATGTCGTACGAGACGACGATCAGCCGCCTGGGCGCGGCCATCGGCAACGTCGGCGGCATGGCGCAGTTCAAGGTGCTGTCCGGCGAGGACATCGCCGATCTGGCCGCCTATATCGCCGACACCCCGAAGGCGAGCGCCACGAGCCTGACTTTCACCGCCACCGCCGTGAACACGATGTCGGCCGCCCAGTCGGTTCGCATCACGGCCCCGGTGGCCGCCAACGGGGCGCTGCGCATCACCAGCATCGCCATCGCCGGCACCGGCGCTGCCAAGTTCACACGCACCTACAGCTGCGACAACAAGACCTTCGCCGCCGCGGAGTTCTGCGACATCGCCGTCACCTTCTCGCCGAACGACACGGCGGCCGCCAACCCCGTGCTGACCGTCACCATGAACGAGGGCGCGTCCACCACGCCCATCACCCGTCGGGTGACCCTGAACGGCTCGGTCACGGCCACCACCCCGACCCCCACGCCAACGCCAACGCCCACCCCGACGCCCCCCGCAAGCGGTGACGACTCCGGCGGTGGTGCCATCGGCTGGGGCTGGCTGCTGGCCATGGCCGCCGCCACGGTCGCGCTCGGCGGGCGCCGTCGCCGCGCCTGACCCGACCTGGGCAGACCCATGGAAGCGACGAGCCGCTGCCCCCGCTGCGGCGGCAGCTTTCGCTGCGAAGCGGCCGCCGGGCAGCCCGGCCCCTGCGACTGCTTCGCGGTGCGGGTGCCAGAGGCGGCCCGGCGGCTGCTGCGCGAGCGCTACGCGGTCTGCGTGTGCGTGCACTGCCTGCGCGAGCTCGCCGCCTACGCCGAACCGGATTCCTCGCCCACCGACCTCACGCCGCCTGCGGCTCCCGACAGGCACTGACGCGCGCCCTTCCCGGCTCGCCCCGCACCCGGGCGACCGTATCGCTCGGCGATTCGCCGAATACCGCGCGGTAGTTCGAGGCAAATCGCCCCAGGTGGTTGAAGCCCCAATGCAGCGCGATGTCCGTGACCGAACGGGTGTTGCGGGGATTCACCAACTCGGCATACACCCGGTTGAAGCGAGCCATCGTGAGCCAGCGTTTCGGCGGCATGCCGACCCCCTGGCGCATCGCGTGTTCGACCAGCCGCTCGGACGCTGCACACAGGCGACTCAAGGCAGCGGCGTCGATCTCGGCGCTCTGCGCTCCCAGGCGGGCCACTGACTCGACCGTTTCCATGATGCGACGCCGGGTTCGCGCCCCGCGAGGCTCGGGGGTCGCACGGCCGTCCGCCAGGGCTTCGGCCAGCGCGTCGAGCAGCGCCTGGTCGCAGGCCTGCACTTCGATGGCGTCGGGACCTTCCGCCGCAGCCACCTCGTGACCGCGCTCGATCTCGGCAGCCACATGATCGGCCAGCAGGTCGCCGGCTTCCAGCTGGGTGCAGCCGCTGGAGGGCAGGGCCACCTCTCGTCCGACGCGGCGCAGGGCATGCGCCTGCAGCACCTCCCGCCGCACGGTGACCGTGCGCCAGGCCGCGCCGTCGGTCGTGACATAGTCGATCGCGGCTCCTTCGGCGTACACCTGCAGCGCATCCGTCGGCAGCACCCGGCCACCGGTGAACACCTTGCCGCGCCGCGTCGGGGCCAGCGCAATGGTGAGCGCCCGCGGGTGCACCGTGCCCTGGGCATACACCGCACACCCATAGTCGGCTGCATCCACGGCCAGCAAGGGGCCGATGCGGTTTCGAACGCGGATTTCCACCTCGCCGACACCGAGCAGCCGGTGCTCGATGTGCGATTCGTGGACGACACCGAGCAAGGCTTCGGGGTCGAAACTCCGAAACGCCCGGTCTTTGTACAGACCTCCCATGGACACATCTCCCTGCGGTCACTGACCGTTGATGTTGCCGGGCGGGTGCCTGCGCGATGAAGCGCAGCCCGGTGACACATGGGATGACGGGCCCACCCTGGCGCGTAAAGCTTAGTCGAGGACGGCAGCCTTGTGCAGCATTTCAGCCACGGTCCCTGGGGGGTCTTCCATGCGGAATCAGGATAGTCGATGCCGAGGTGCGCCTCCTAGACTGGCCCTTCCAGGACAACCACGAGCCCCACATGTCCACAGACCTGCTTGCCCTCGATCCGGCCGTCAGCGATGACAGCTTCGTCGACGCCGCCCACCGCATCCACCACGCCGCCTTCCAGACCGACCGCCTCGACCCGGTGCGCCTGGCGGCGGCCACGCGCCTGCCCGTGAAGTCGAGCCGCCTGCTCGCCCCGCAGCCGCGCCAGTTGACGGTCCGCAGCTGCGACGACGGCAATCAGCTGGTGCACGTGGTCGAGGTCGATGCTGCCCTCTACATCGAGCTGGACCTGCCCACGGGGAGCCGCTACCGCGTGACGGCCGAGCGGCCCGAGGGCCTGATGGTCAACCACGAGCCGGCCGTCATCGGTGCAGTCGTCGACCTGCCCATGGGCGGGCCGCTGCGCATCGCGAGCCGCGGGCGCTTCGAGCTGGCCATCGTCACCCGTCATCCCACCCAGCACGCCGACGACAAGGCGCCGGCCGGCATGGTGCCGCTGTCCACCGACGGTGACGGCCCGCAGCAGGTGCGCCGGCTGCTCGACCAGGCCCGTCTGCTGTGGACGACCACGCCCTCGCCCGCCCGTCGCCCGGCATCCAGTTCGCATGTGCTGGACGTGGTGGAGCAGGTGCTCGGGCAACAGCCGTATGGCGTGTTGCACCCCTCGGATTTCGCAACGCCGGCCGGCATCTCCGTGCGTTCGCTCGAGCGGGCGATGCAGAAGGCCTACGGCATGGGACCCAAGCGCTGGATCACGGCCACGCGCCTGAACACCGCCCACCAGCACCTCAGCCGACCTGGCGCCGACGACCGCACCGTCGCGCAGATCGCCCGCCGCTGCGGGTTCCAGCATGCCGGGCGCTTCTCGCAGGCGTACCGCGCCCTGTTCGGCGACTACCCGCACGACGTGCTCGTCCCGTCGGCGCCTGGTGCCGGGTCCGAACGCAGCGCCTGACCGCGACCTCGGTCTGACGACCCGGGTGCCCTGCGCCCGAACCGGCGGCGCCACCCGGCGCCGCCCTGCCCGCTGAGGCGAGCCGCTCGGTCCCAAGGCCCAGCCACGCCCCACGTCCCATGTGGGGCCGGCCGTTGGTCAGCGCGATGCGATGCATCGGGCCGCGCCGCCAGTCCCTTCCGCCTCCCGCACCGCGCCGCACCGGCCAGCGACCCGCGTCGCGCCGTGTCCGTCAGCGTGAGCCCCATGAAAAAAGCCGGCGCCACCCGAAGGTCGCACCGGCTTTCAGGGCCGGGCACCGAAATGCCCGGCCGAGGATCACCCCATCGTCACTTGGGAGAAGAGGCCACTTCCGAGGCGGCGGGGCCGACCTCGACGCCATGCTTCTCGCCGCTGATGTCGACGTCACCGCCCTTGCTCAGGAGGAACATCGCGAGGGCAGCGAAGACGAGGAATCCCAGTACCAGTTTCCACATGCTGATCAGTCCTTGGCGTAGATGTCGATGTCCTTCGTCTCCTTGACGAAGAGCATGCCGACCACGAAGGTGATCGACGCGAAGATGATCGGGTACCAGAGGCCGTTGTACATGTTGCCGGTCTGGGCCACGATCGCGAGACCGGTCGCCGGCAGCAGGCCGCCGAACCAGCCGTTGCCGATGTGGTACGGCAGGCTCATGGAGGTGTAGCGAATGCGCGTCGGGAACATCTCGACCAGCATCGCGGCGATCGGCCCGTACACCATGGTCACGTAGATCACGAGCAGGGTGAGGATGGCCACGATCAGCGGCTTGTTCATCTTCGCGGGGTCGGCCTTGGCCGGGTAGCCCTGGGCACGAAGCTCGTCGATGACCGCCTTCTTGAAGGCCGCGTCCTTGGCCTTGGCCTCGTCAGCCGGCAGCCCTTGCGCGCTGTACGACTCGATCTCCTTGTCGCCGATCTTGATCTTGGCGGTGCCGGTGCCCGGCAGGTTGTCGTAGCTCACCGAGTTGGCGGCCAGCAGCTGCTTGGCCACGTCACAGGAGCTGGTGAACTTCACGACGCCCGTCGGGTTGAACTGGAACGAGCACTCCTTCGGGTCGGCAACGACCGACACGCGGGACGCGGCCTGGGCCTTGGCGAGGTCCGGGTTGGCGGCTTCGGTCAGGGCGCGGAACAGCGGGAAGTAGGTGAGTGCCGCGATCAGGCAACCGGCCATGATGATGGGCTTGCGGCCGATCTTGTCCGACAGCACACCGAACACGATGAAGAACGGCGTGCCGATGAGCAGCGCGATGGCGATCAGGATGTTGGCGGTGGCGCCGTCGACCTTCAGCGGTCCGGTCAGGAAGAACAGGGCATAGAACTGGCCGGTGTACCAGACGACGGCCTGGCCCATGGTGAGGCCGACGAGGGCCAGGATCACGATCTTCAGGTTCTTCCATTGGCCGAAGGATTCGGTCAGCGGGGCCTTGGAGGTCTTGCCCTCTTCCTTCATCTTCTTGAAGGCGGGCGACTCGTTCATGGACAGGCGGATCCAGACGCTGATGGCCAGCAGCAGGATGGAAACCAGGAAGGGAATGCGCCAGCCCCAGTCGGCGAAGGCTTCCTCGCCGATCAGC
This sequence comes from Rhizobacter sp. LjRoot28, assembly GCF_964253025.1. Lineage (NCBI taxonomy): Bacteria > Pseudomonadati > Pseudomonadota > Betaproteobacteria > Burkholderiales > Sphaerotilaceae > Rhizobacter > Rhizobacter sp. LjRoot28. The sequence goes on along the minus strand of NZ_CAXUQC020000001.1, from coordinate 97,202 downwards.
GTACGCGTGCCCAGGATGACGATCAGCGACAGGAACAGGCCCAGCGTCGCCGTGGTCTGGATCCAGGACGTGAACGCGCCCCGCTTGCCGTGCGGCGCATGCTCGGCCACGTACGTGGCGGCGCCACCGTACTCACCGCCGAGGGCCAGACCCTGCAGCATGCGCAGGCCGATCAGGATGACCGGGGCGGCCACGCCGATGGAGGCATAGGTGGGGAGAATGCCGACGATGAAGGTCGACAGGCCCATGATCAGGATGGTGACCAGGAAGGTGTACTTCCGGCCGATCATGTCGCCGAGGCGCCCGAACACCAGTGCGCCGAAGGGACGTACGATGAAGCCGGCCGCGAAGGCGAGCAACGAGAAGATCACCTGCGACGCGGGGTCGAGGTTGGAGAAGAACTGTTTGCCGATGATGACGGCGAGGGTGCCGTACAGGTAGAAGTCGTACCACTCGAAAACCGTGCCGAGACTGGAGGCGAAGATGACCTTCTTCTCCTCCGGAGTCATCGGCGTGTTTGCCGCAGTTGCCATGATGTCAAGCTCCAAGTTCTTTGCTGTGGGCCACCACCCGTCAAGGGGGCTGGGGGCATCTTCAGCGGGGGTCCTGACGGCGTTCTGACGGCAACCTGACCGTTGGCTGACAAACCCCGGAGCAACCCTTGGCACCGGTTTCTCATCGCGAGAGTGGGCCCGAAACAGGGCTAGGGACTTTCGCTAGGTGCTGTCGAGACGTGGCTTTCGATGTCAGGGTTGGAGCACCCGAACGCCACGTTCGCGCGCGCGGGCCGGCGTGGCCGCCCGCCTTTCCCCTCAGCCGCGAAGCGCGGTGACCAGCGACGTCAGCGCACCTTCGCCGACAAACCGGCGCTCGCCAAGGACGAACGCCGGTCGGGCAGGCGCCGAGGCTGGCGGGACGTGCACGGCGAACGCGTCTCGCCCGGGCGCCAGGCTCGCGCTGACGGCCTCGAGCGTTTCGGCTTGCCATCGGGAGATCACCTGCTCGCACACCCAGCGGCCTGGCGTCGCGCCCTCGGGCGCGCAGGCCCACATCAACCGGACCCACGGCTCACTCGGGTGCCCCGGCTCAGGCGCCGCCGGCCACAGGTCGATTGCCACGCTGAACTCGCGCACGGCCTGGGGCAGCGCGGAGAACAGCGCCGGCGTCTCCGCACCGGCCAGGTCGAACTCGAAGCGGATGAGGTTCATGGCGTGCCGCTCCCCAGCCGCGCGGCAGCCGTGTCTCGCACGGCAAGCTTGCCGGCGTCGTCCAGGGTGGACCAGGCCGCGATCTCCTCGAGCGTGCGCCCGCAGCCGCGGCACCACCCCAGCGCCGGGTCGACCTGGCAGACGTCATTGCATGGCGATGGCACCGACTGCACCACGTCGGCGGGCGGTGCGCCGGTGAGCGCCACCAGCGCTGCAGGTGCCACGGCGAACACGCCGTTGGGATGGCCGGCCGCGGCCCAGACGGTGTCGAAGCGGAACAACTCGCGGTCCACGAGCGTCACCGGGCGCTCACGGTGGGCGACCGGCGACACGCCGCCGATCGAGAACCCGGTGCGCTCCTTGACGAAGCGGGCATCGGCCCGGCCCAGCGGCCCGGTGATGGCCGCCACCTTGCGCTCGTCCACCCGCCGGTCGCCCGAGGCCACCACCAGCACCGCGACGTCGTCCGCCAGACGTCTGAAGATGACGCTCTTGGCAATCTGGCCGAGCGCCACGCCCAGGCCGTCGGCCGCCTCGCGTGCCGTGCGCGCGGCGACGGGCAGCGCCATGGGCGCATGCGGGTGGTTCCGGGCGGCCAGCCAGGCCGTCACCCGTTCGAATCCGTCGTTCATGGTGCAGCACTCCGCTCACGACGCGCCAGCACGGCCCGGCCCACACGGGATGCCACCGGGCGACCCAGCGCCTGCGAGATGCCGGCCGCCGCGTCGACCAGTCGCTCGAGGTCGACGCCGGTCTCGATGCCCAGGCCGTCGAGCAGGTAGAGCACGTCCTCGGTGGCGACGTTGCCGGTCGCGCCCTTGGCGTACGGGCAGCCGCCCAGTCCCCCGACGCTGGCGTCGAAGGTGTGGACGCCCATCTCCAGGCTCGCGTAGACGTTCGCCAGGGCCTGGCCCCAGGTGTCGTGGAAGTGGCCGCTGACCTCGCCCAGGGAGTAGTGGCGCAGCGCCCGTTCCAGCGCCTGCTGCACCCGCCGCGGCGTGCCCGTGCCGATGGTGTCGGCCACGCCGCAGTGGTCGACACCCACTTCCTTCATCAGCCGGACGACACGCTCCACCTCGTCGCCCGACACCTCGCCCTGGTAAGGGCAGCCGAGCGCGCACGAGACGGCGCCCCGCACCTTGATGCCGTGGCGATGCGCTTCGGCCACGAGCGGCCGGAAGCGCTCGAAGCTCTCGTCGATGCTGCAGTTGATGTTGCGCTGGCTGAAGGCCTCGGTGGCCGCGGCGAAGACAACGACTTCGTCCGGACGGGAGGCCAGTGCGGCCTCGAGTCCTTTCATGTTGGGGGTGAGCACGGCGTAGCGAACGCCCGGCGCGCGCGCCATGCCCGCCATCACCTCGGCGTTGTCAGCCATCTGCGGCACCCAGCGCGGGCTGACGAAGCTCGTCACCTCGATGTGGCGCAGGCCGGCCGCCTGCAGCGCATGCACCAGCGCGATCTTGTCGGCGGCCGACACCGGACGGGCTTCGTTCTGCAAGCCGTCGCGCGGGCCGACCTCGACCAAGGTCACGCGTTCGGGAAACACCATGATTGCATCCTCATCCTGGGCGCCAGGGCCTCAATTCCCGGCACATCGAAGCACGATACCGGAAGGTCCGGCACGTGGGGAGTCGAGTGGCACCCAGGACTCAAGCGCGCGTGCTCTCCGCCTGGAGCATCCACACCAGGTCCAGCTCGGGTGCCGGGTGACCGAGCATGGTAAGCGCGGCGCTGATCTGGCCGCGGTGGTGGGTGCCGTGGTTGAAGACATGGGCCAGGGTCGGCGAGAACGGCAGGGACCGCGCCTGCCCGTCGGTGCCACGGTAGTCGATGCGCCCGTCGAGGCGCTCGTCCGGCACGCTGGCCAGCCAGGGGCGCCAACGGGCCGCCCCTTCGACGAGCCGCGCGGCCAGCACACCGCGGTCCGCTTCGAGCTCCTGGTCGAGGCGCAGCCGGGGTGAGGCCCCTTCGGCGAAGCGCACGAACCACAGCCCGTGCTCTGCCACCAGCAGGTGGTTGAGGGTGCCATGGATGCTGCGAAAGAAGAGCCCGACGTCGGCACGGTAGTCCGCCTCGGGAAGGCCGGACAGCTGATCGAGCAGCTTGCGGGTGGCCCACTCGCCGTACCGGGCCATGCAATCGAACTGGGAGCGCAGGGAATGGGTCGTCATCGAAACGTCCGGACAGTGGGAACGGGCTACCAGGGAATGGCGGTGCCGTCGTGATCGAGGAAACGGCCGGTGTCCTGCGGACCCAGCCGCCCGATGAGCGTCCGCAAGGACGATACGCTCTGCTCAACCGTCAGGTCCGCGCCGCCGCCGCCCATGTCAGTCTGCACCCAGCCGGGATGGACGGCCACGCAGGTGGCGCGGTCGCCAAAGGCGAGCGACGCGTCCTTGAGCACCGAGTTGAGTGCGGCTTTGGAGGCCCGATACAGCCAGCCGAAGGTCGCGGTTCGCGCACCGATGGAGCCCATGCGTGACGAGAGGACCACGAGGCGCGCGCCCGGCGCCAGCGCGTCGGCGATCTGCGGGATGACGCGCATCGGCCCCAGCACGTTGGTGTGCATGACGTCGTCGAACTGCGCCTCGGTGGGCGTCATGAGCGCCTCACCCTCCGGCCCGTAGACCCCGGCGCTGAGCACCGCGATGTCGAAGCGCTCGCCATCGAGCTGCCACGCGAGGCCCGCGGTGCTGTCGAGCCGGGTGGTGTCCAGGCGCAGGGCGCGCGCGCCCAGGGCCGACAAGGCGGCAAGGCCCTCGCTGCTGCGGGCGGTGGCCACCACGTGGGCACCCTGGGCCAGGTACTGTCGGCAGAACTCGAGGCCGATGCCGCGCGAGGCGCCGACCACCAGCACGCTCGGCCGGGTCACAGGCGTTCCACCGCCAGCGCCGTGGCTTCGCCACCCCCGATGCAGAGTGCGGCGACGCCGCGGCGCGCGCCACGACGCCGCATCGCCCCCAGCAGGGTGACGACGATGCGCGCGCCACTCGCGCCGATCGGGTGGCCGAGGGCACAGGCGCCGCCGTGCACGTTCACCCGATCATGCGGAAGGTCGAAGGCTTGCATCGCGGCCATCGTCACCACCGCAAAGGCCTCGTTGATTTCCCACAGGTCCACGTCCGCGGCGGCCCAGCCGGTCTTGTCCAGCAATTTCCTGACGGCGCCCGCCGGGGCCGTGGTGAACTGGTCCGGCGCCTGGGCATGCACGGCATGGCCGACGATGCGGGCAACGGGCGTGCAGCCCAGCGTGCGAGCCGTGCTCTCGCGCATCAGCACCAGCGCCGCGGCCCCGTCGGAGATGCTGGAGGCGTTGGCCGCCGTGATCGTGCCGCCATCCTTGAACGCGGGCTTGAGGGTCGGGATCTTGTCGAGCCGCGCCTTGAAGGGTTGCTCGTCGCGTGAGACGACCGTGTCACCGCCTCGACCCGGCACCGTCACCGGCGCCATTTCCCAGTCGAAGCCCCCGTCCTGGTTGGCCGCCTGGGCGCGCTCGGTGGACGCGACGGCAAAGCGGTCCTGGGCTTCGCGGCTGAAGCCGAAGGTCGACGCGCAGGCTTCGGCGTACACGCCCATCGCCCGCCCGCCGGTGGGGGTGCGGTCGTAGGCGTCTTCCAGGCCGTCGAGCGCCATGTGGTCGTAGACCGCGGCCGCGCCGTAGCGCACGCCCTTGCGGGCGAACATCAGGTGCGGCGCGTTGGTCATGCTCTCCATGCCGCCGGCCACCACCACCCGGGCGCTGTCGGCCACCAGCATGTCGTGGCCGAACATCAGGGCCCGCATGCCGGAGCCGCACATCTTCGACAGGGTCACGGCGCCCGCCGAGTGCGGCAGCCCGGCGCCCAGCGCGGCCTGTCGCGCGGGCGCCTGCCCCTGGCCCGCCATCAGGCAGTTGCCCATCAGCACCTCGTCGACGGCCTCGCCCGCCACGCCGGCACGGGCCAGGGCCTCGCGGATGGCAACGGCGCCAAGGGCATGGGCCGGCATCGCGGCGAAGTCACCGAGCAAGCCGCCCATGGGGGTGCGGGCGGCGGAGACGATGAGGATGGGATCGTTCATGGCATCACCTCGTTGGTGGGCCCGCCGTCAGGACGCCGACAGCAGCACGCTGCCGCCGCGTTCGTCCTGCGCCAGGGCCAGGATGTACTTCTGGAATTCCGGATCCTCGCCGCGCAGCAGCAGCGGCAGCGCATTGAAGAAGTCGTCGCGCCGCAGCCACTCGCGCATGTAGTCGTCCCAGGAGTTCCAGCGGCGTTGCTCGGTGGGACTCATCTCCGGCTTGTAGCTCACCAGGTAGGCGCGCTCGAAGAGCGAGATCAGCATGTCGAAGATGACGACGCGCCGCTCGTTCTGCTCCGGCGTGGGGTCGTGCAGCGCGGTGCTGCTGCGCAGCCGCAGGTCGGCGTTGGCGAGCACGATCTTGAGGAAGTCGTTGTAGGCGTCGGAGAGCAGCTGGTAGCCCTCCTCCTCTTCATTCTCGCGCTCGCGTCGCTGCTCGATGAGGAAGGCCCCGATCGCGAAGGGCAGGCCGACGACGGTCACGACGTAGCTGGCCAGTTCGAGGGCTTCGCCGATCGTCATGGCCGCTCCGTCAGGGCGCGGGGGTCGCCTGGGACTGCGCGGCCTGCAACGCTGCCGCCTCGCGCTGGCGCCGAAGGTGCTTGAAGCGGCGCCGCGTGTCGTACGGGAACACGTCGTGGACGTGGCCCGAGAGGATGCGCTCCTTGTGCCCCTGCCAGAAGCCCGCGTCGAGCAGGTCGGCATGGTGCTTCATGAAGACGTCGCGCACTCCCGGGTTGCCGAGCAGGAAGGGCTCGAAGGTCTCGGGGAAGACGTCCTTCGGCCCCACCGAATACCAGATCTCGCCCGACATCTCCTCCTCCTCGTTGCGCGGCTCCGGCACGCGGCGGAAGTTGCAGTCGGTGAGGTACTCGATCTCGTCGTAATCGTAGAAGACGACCTTGCCGTCGCGGGTGACGCCGAAGTTCTTCCACAGCATGTCGCCCGGGAAGATGTTGGCCGAGACCAGGTCCTTGATGGCGTTGCCGTACTCGATCACCGCATGCTCCATCTGCTTGGGCGTGGCTTCCTGCAGGTAGATGTTGAGCGGAATCATGCGGCGCTCGATGTAGACGTGCCGGATGACGAGGTCGCTGCCGTCTTCCTCCAGCAGGCTCGGGCAGAAGTGCTTCAACTCAGCCACGAGTTCGTCCTCGAAGCGGGCACGCGGGAAGGCCACGTTCGAGAACTCCAGCGTGTCGGCCATGCGGCCCACGCGGTCGTGCTGCTTCACCAGCAGGTACTTGCCCTTGATCTGCTCCCGCGTGGTGTCCTTCTGCGGCGGGTAGAAGTCCTTGATGATCTTGAACACGTAGGGGAACGACGGCAGGTCGAACACCAGCATGACCATGCCCTTGATGCCGGGCGCGATGCGGAACTGGTCGCCGCTGTGGCGAAGGTGGGCGAGAAAGTCGCGGTAGAAGAGGTTCTTGCCGTGCTTCTGCAGGCCGAGGGTGTTGTAGATCTCGGTGCGCGGCTTGCGCGGCATCATCGAGCGCAGGAACTGCACGTAGGCCGACGGGATCTCCATGTTCACCATGAAGTAGGCCCGCGCGAAGCTGAACAGCATCTGCAGGTCGGCCTCTCCGAAGAGCGCGGTGTCGATCGTCAGCAGCCCGCTCGGTGCGTGGAGGATCGGCAACGCGAAGGGCGTTTCCTTGAACCCGTTGATGATCTTGCCGACGACGTAGGCGCCCTTGTTGCGAAAGAACAGCGAACTCAGGACCTGGAACTGGAAGTTCGCCCGCGGACGGAAGTCGCCGAGCTCCGTGCCCACGGCTTCCTCCACGTGGCGGATGTCACGCGCCAGGTCCTCGAACTCGAGCTGCAGCTGGAAATTGCTGATCACCCGCGTCCAGGTCTCGTGCATGCCTTCCTTGGACGGGTAGTAGGCCCGGTAGGTGGGAAGCGCAGCGGGCTCGTCGTTCTCGATGTACTCGGTCGAGATCGTGGGCCGCACGAAGATGAAGTCGTTCTTGAAGTAGCTGCGGTGCAGGATCTTCGTCGTGACCGAATTGAAGAAGGTCTCGGCAAGCTCGGGCTGGTGATGGTTGGTGAGCAGGCCGATGTAGTGCAGCTTGACCTGCTGCCACACGTCCATGCTGAGTTCGCTCACCTTGAACTCGGTCTGCAGCCGCTCGGCGGCTTCCTCCACCCGCACGTCGTAGAACTCGATGCGCTCGCTCTGGCTGCGCTGCTGCCCGCGCCAGTCGGCTTCCTCGAAGCGGGCCTTGGCGGCAGCACTGGTCCCGCGGAACAGCCGGTAGTGACGGTCGAACCCGTCGAGCATCGCCTGCGCGATGTCGAATGCCCGCAGGTCGGTCAGTGCTTGGGGGAAGACCGCCATGCGCCGCATGGTCAGGCTTCTGCAGGCGTGTAGCGTCGTTGCACGGCAGCGAGGGCCCGGTCGTAGGCCTGCGTCAGCTCGTCGGGGTTCGCGACCGTGATGGCGAGGTCTTTCAGGCGACCGTCGCCGAGGCGATAGAACCACCCGTGCACCACCAGCGACTGTCCTCGGGCCCAGGCGTCCTGGACGGCGGTGGTGTGGCAGACGTTGAGCGACTGCTCGATGACGTTGAGCTCGCACAGCGCATCGACGCGCCGATCGACCGCCACCGTGTCGAGCCAGGCCTGGTGGCGGTGCCGCACATCCTTCACATGGCGCAGCCAGTTGTCGGCGAGGCCGACGGACACGTCGTTCAGCGAAGCCGCCACGCCGCCGCAACCGGAGTGGCCGACGACGATGATGTGCTGCACCTTGAGCATGTCGGTGGCGAACTGGATCACCGACAGGCAGTTGAGATCGGAGTGCACCACCACGTTGGCCACGTTGCGGTGCACGAAGAGCTCACCCGGCAGCAGGCCGACGAGTTCGTTCGCAGGCACGCGGCTGTCGGCACAACCGATCCAGAGGTATTGCGGGGCCTGTTGCGCCAGCAGGCTCGTGAAGAAGCCGGGCGTGCGCTGCTCCATGTCCCGGGACCATCGCAGGTTGTTGTCGAAGAGTTCTTGAAGTTCGGTGGACATGCCGGGCATTTTACAGAAGGTGGCTTTCGCTCACGGCCCCGTCGGCGGGGTGTCGCCGCCCCGGGCATAGCGGCTCGGCGACTGCCCGACATGGCGGGAGAAGGCGACGCTGAAGGCGCTGGTCGACCCATAGCCCACCCGCTCCACCACGTCGGCCACCGCCATGCGCTCGTGGCGCAGCAGGGCCTTCGCGAGCGTCATGCGCCAACCCAGCAGGTACTCCATCGGCGTGCTGCCGACGGTGCGGGTGAATCGATCGAAGAAGGCCGAGCGCGACAAGGCGGAACGCTCGGCGAGGTCGGCCACCGTCCAGGCGCGGGCCACGTTCGCATGCAGCTGATGCAGTGCAGGCGCGAGGCGCGCATCGCCAAGGCCGCGCAACAGGCCGGGCGGCGCCGAACCGGCCGTCGTCGAGCGCATTGCCTCCACGAGCAGCATGCCGACGAGGTGCGACAAGGCGAGGTCCCTGCCCGGCTGCGGGTCCTCGTACTCCTCGGCCACCATGCGCACCAGCTGCCCGAGGCGCCGGGAGCCCTTCACATGGACGACCGGTGGCAACAGCGTGACCAGCAGCTCGGGACCGGCCCCGTCGAAGGCGAAGGCCCCGCCGAGCGAGCGCATGTCCGGCGCTCCGACCGGCTCGCCGTGGCGAAGCTCGCCCTGCCCCCCGGGCACGACATGTGGATCGATGTGGATCGTGGGCGCCTGGCCGAAGCTGGAGAGGCTGAAAGGCGGCGTCGCGGGCAGCAGGACGAAGTCGCCGGCATTCAGCGTCACCTCCGGCTGCCTGTCGACGGCCAGACGGCAGCTGCCTTCGAGAATGATGCAGAAGCCCGGCTGGCCGTAGGCGGCATACCGCACGGCCCAGTCGCCCTTGCCGCTGATGAGGTTGGCCACGACGGCGCGCGGCTTGAGCAAGCGAATGACTTCGGTGAGCGGATCACTCATGGCGCCATTGTCCGGTGATTCGGACGATGGCTGAACATTGGCGGACTGCCGCAGGTGTCGAGTCCGGGGCAGCGTCGATATCGTGAGGCTCCTCACCACCGCATCGCAAGGACTTCACCATGAAAACCGTACTGATCACCGGCTGCTCCTCGGGCTACGGCCTCGCAACCGCCCGCCACTTCCTGGCCCAGGGGTGGAACGTCGTCGCCACCTTGCGCACGCCCCGCGCCGACCTGTTGCCGGCTTCGGACCGCCTGCGCCTGCTGACGCTCGATGTGACGCAGCCCGGCAGCATCGCGGCCACCACGGCCGCGGCCGGCCCGATCGATGTGCTGGTGAACAACGCGGGGATCGGGGTCGTCGGGGCGCTGGAGGCCACGCCCATGGCCACGGTGCGCGAGGTGTTCGAGACGAACACCTTCGGCACGCTCGCCATGATGCAGGCCGTGATCCCGCAGTTCCGCGAGCGCCGTGCAGGCGTCATCGTCAACGTCACCTCGAGCGCCACCCTGGCCCCCATGCCGCTCGCCAGCGTGTACACGGCCAGCAAGCTGGCAGTCACCGGCCTCACCGGCTCCGCGGCCTTCGAACTGGCGGCCTTCGGCGTGCGCGTCAAGCTCGTCGAGCCCGGCCATGCGCCCACCACACGCTTTGCGGAGAACGGTGCGGCCCGCATCCGGGGCCTCATCCCCGAGGCCTACATGCCGTTCGCGGCGCCGGTCTTCGAAGCCTTTGCGCGGCCGAGCGCAGTCACCACGGAACAAGAGGTGGCCGAGGCGGTCTGGCACGCGGCCCATGATCCGTCGGAGCAGCTGCACTTTCCTGCCGGGCGCGATGCCCTCGACCTGGCACGGGCCGCATGAACGCGGGCGACGACAGGCCGCTGCAAGCGCGGGGACGCGCTCCTCCCTAGAATGAAGTCCCCTGACCTTGCGCACGTGCCATGTCCATGAACGAACTCGAGCGGCAACTCCAGTACCCGGCCGGCGAAGCGCTCCCTGAGCCGGGCCGCACGATCGAACTGGCGCCCGGTCTGCGCTGGGTGCGGATGGGACTGCCCTTCGCGCTGGACCACATCAACCTGTGGTTGCTGCGTGACCGGCTGGACGGCCGCGAGGGCTGGACCATCGTCGATTGCGGCATCACGAACGAGGCCACCCAGGCGGCATGGCAACAGGTGTTCGACAACGAACTCGACGGCCTGCCGGTGCTGCGGGTGGTGGTGACCCACATGCATCCGGACCACATCGGCCTGGCCGACTGGCTGACCGAGCGCTGGTCCCTGCCCGGCCGCCCGTGCCGCCTGTGGATGAGCATGACCGACTACACCAGCGCGCGCCTGGCCAGCCAGTCGACCACCGGCTTCGGTGGTCACGCCGCGGCGGCCTTCATGGCGAGCCATGGCCTCACCGACCCGGAGTCGGTCGAGAAGATCCGCGCCCGCACGAACTACTACGCCTCCATGGTGCCCAAGGTGCCGACCAGCTACCGCCGGTTGATGGATGGCCAGCGTTTCGACATCGGCGGCCATGACTGGCACTGCATCGCGGGTCACGGCCATGCCCCGGAGCACCTCTCACTGCACAGCCCCAGTCAGGGCCTGCTCATCTCGGGTGACATGCTGCTGCCGCGCATCTCCACCAATGTCAGCGTGACCGACATGGAGCCGGAGGGCGACTCGCTCACGCTGTACCTGTCGTCGATCGAGCGTTACCGCGCGTTGCCGGCCGACACCCTGGTCCTGCCCTCACACGGGCGGCCGTTTCGCGGCATGCACACCCGGATGGACCAGCTGCACGCGCACCACGACGAACGCCTGGCCGAGGTGATGCACGCCTGTCGCGAGGCGCCGCAAACCGCCGCCGGCCTGCTCAAGGTGATGTTCAAGCGGCCGCTCGACCTGCACCAGACCACCTTCGCGATGGGCGAGGCCATCGCCCACCTGCATGCCCTCTGGCACGGCGGCCGGTTGACGCGCACGCTGGGCGAAGACGGCGTCTTCCGGTTCTCGGCCCCCTGAGCGGGCCCCTTCCTCCCCTTGCGCGTGACACGGATCGCATGGCGATCCGAGCGCAAGCACGCGCCATGCTCTAGCATGTGCCGTCGGCCTCTCGGGCCGCGCCACATCAGGAGACCGCATGGTTCCCCTCGACTCGGAAATCGGCAAGGCGCGCGCGCTGGTCATCGATGGCAATGCCGCCTCGCGCAGCGTGCTGACGTCCATGCTGCGGGAGTTCGGCGTGGCCGACATCACCCAGGCGCGCAAGGCCCAGGAAGCCCGTCGGTTGCTCGAGACCCAGCGCTTCGACATCGTCCTGTGCGAGTACCACTTCGACGACGAACCGGTCAGCGGCCAGGACATCATGGACGACCTGCGGCTGGCGCAGCTGCTGCCGCTGGCCACGGTGGTCGTGATGATCTCGAGCGAGGCCGGCTACGCGAAGGTGGCTGAAGCCGCCGAGGCGGCGCTCGACGCCTACCTGGTCAAGCCGCACACGCAGGAAGCACTGCGCCAGCGGCTGGTGCAGGCACGCCAGCGCAAGGTTCAGCTGGGCGACATCATCACGCTGGTCGAAAAGCAGGCCTACATCGAAGCCGCCGAGATCTGCGAGGTTCGCTTCAAGACCCGCGGCCCGGCCTGGGTGCAGGCGGCCCGCATCGGCGCGGAGCTCTGGCTGCGGCTCGGCAAGCCGCATGCGGCGCAGCAGATGTTCGACGCCATCCTTCAGGCCGGGGCCGTGCCGTGGGCGCGGCTCGGTGTCGCACGGGCGCAGTACGACGCGGGGGGCCACGTGCAGGCCCGTCGCACCCTGGAGAGCCTGTTGAACGAGCAGCCGGCCTATGCCGACGCCTACGACGTGATGGGCCGCGTGCTGCTGGACCAGGGCCTGCCCGAGCAAGCCCTCGACGCCATGCGACAGGCCACCGCGCTCACGCCGGGCAGCGTGTCGCGCATCGTCAAGCACGGGCTGCTCGCCTACTACTACGGTGAGCCCAAGGAGGCCGCCGACGCCCTGGCCAAGGCGGCCCGCCTCGGACTCAATTCCCGCATCTATGACCTGCAGGGCCTCGTCTTGCTGGCGGCGGTGCAGTTCGATCTCGCGGACCGGCGGGGTCTCGCGGGCTCGCACAGCAGCATGGTGGCGGCGCGCGCACCGGTGCCGCAGAGCGCCCGACTGCGGCGCTTCGAGGTGGTCATCGGCGCCCTGAAGGCCCTGATCGAGCGGCGGGTGCCTGAGGCCGTGCGGGATGCGCAGGCACTGATCGGGGAAATTGCCGAGCCGAACTTCGAATTCGAGGCGGCCTGCAACCTCCTCTCGCTGCTGGCCCGCTTGCAACGCAGCGAGCTGCAGTTGCAGGACCTGGACCACGACGTCGATGTGCTGGCGCGCCGCTTCGCGGTGTCGCGCACCACCTGCGAACTGCTCGTGCGGGCCGCCCGCGCGCAGCAGCCGTTCGAGGCGGTCATCCGCGCGGCCTACGCGAAGATCACGGCGGGCGCCGAGGATGCGGTGTCCCGCACGGTGAACGGGCAGCCGGGCGAAGCGGTGCGCCTGCTGCTGGCGCAGGCGGAGCAGACGCTCAACGCCAAGCTGATCGACCTGGCCCTGCACACGCTCGAGCGGCATGGTGCCGCCATCGAGCGTGCGCCCGACTTGCTGACACGCGTGCAAGCCCTTCACCAGCAGTACCGTGGCTATGGCACGCAGGTGCACCTGAGCCGCGCGAACGAACCCCGCGCCATGGCGGCAGCAGCCAAGTCCTGATGGCCGGTCCGTCGGGCCCGCCGCGCCCATGCCGCGGCGCAAGCCGCGCGGGCCGGGCAAGGCGGTTCTCCGCACTGCGGGCTGCGCGACAATCCGCTGGTTTCATTCATCCCAGGAGCCACCCATGTCCGATCTCGCAGACCGCTTCGAAGCCGCACGCGCCGATTCCAAGAACCTGCCCGAGAAGCCCGACAACATGACCTTGCTGAAGCTGTACGCGCTCTACAAGCAAGGCAGCACCGGCGACGTCGACACCGAGCGTCCCGGCATGACGCAGTTCGTCGAGCGAGCCAAGTGGGACGCCTGGAACGAACTCAAGGGCCAGTCGAAGGAAGAAGCGATGCAGGGCTACATCGACCTGATCGAATCCCTCAAGTGATGCCGCGGCGGGCCTGCACGCGCCTTCAGCGGCGCGGCCGGCGCCGCCAGGCTTCCAGGAAACTCAGGGTCACCGCCGCCTCGTTGGCTTCTGCCAACCCGCTCGTGAAGAGCGCGCCGGCCTCCGCATCGAACGACTCGCCGCCGGCCAGGTCGCTCAGGGACCTGAAGGCGATGTAGGGCACATCGTTGGCGAGCGCCACATGGGCCAGCGCGGCGGTCTCCATCTCGAAGCTGCGGGCCTGCAGCACGTGGTGCAGGTAGTCCCGGTAGCGGGCGTTGGCGAGGAACGCCGTGCCGGACACGCCTCGCCCGCCGACGCGCAGGCGAGGCACCTGACGCACGCACAGCGCCTCGTCGATCGATCCGTCGGCCCGTGTTGCGCGCGGGCCGCAGCGCTGCAAGGGCGGTTCGATTCCTTGCGCCACTGCCAGCATCTCGGCGTCCACCGGGTAGTCGAAGAAGAACGCTCCCTGCGGCGCAGTGCGGCGGCTGAGCACGTGGTTCTGTCGAAGATGCCAGCTGCCGGCGGGGACGTCCGTGCCGTCGGGAACAAAGGGGGGCAGGGGTCGACCGTCCTCGCCGACGGCGAGCCGAAGGCCCAGGCAGGCCAGGTCGCCGGCAACGCCGCACGGGGAAGGCAGGCCCGCGCCGGCATGCCAATAGACCTCCATCGGCATGGCCCACCGGTCGGGCACGGTGACGTCGCCCACGTGATCGGCGCGGTCGATCCCGCCTGCGATGCCGCTCATCACCAGACGCTCGACGCGGAAGTGATCGAGCAACTGCTGCGTCACCATGCTCGCGTTCACCATGCTCACGCCGCTCAACACGATGACGACACGGTTGCCCCGAAGCTGTCCGGTGGTGAAACGGCGCCCATGGATGCGATGCTCGCGTCGACCGGTTGTCTCGGCGAGCAGGATGTCGGCCTCGGCGCCGAAGGCGGAAACAATGCCGACGCGAGGCGTGCAGTCGGTGAGGCAACGAGGGCCCGCCGCCTCGGCGGAAGACAAGGGCAGCAAGGCCGAGGCCAGGCCGAGGGCCAGCGAGAAGGACACGGACAGGATGAATCGGTTCACGGCATCTCCCGGGGAACAGATGAGCGTCAAGCGCAGGCCGAGATCATGCGCGAGGCGGCCCGACCCGGGTCCGAATCCCTTTTGCGGCATGATGCCCGCATGGCACGCTCACGCTTCTTCCTGATCCTGACCATCGCCCTGGCCGCGGCCGCCGTCGCACGCGCCGAGGAGCCCGCCACCCCGAGCGGCCCGCCCGCCGTGGTGGAGCGCACGGCCGCCGCCATCGACCGCACGGCGCAGCGCACGGGCAAGGCCATCGGGCGCGGCGCCAAGCGCACCGGCTCGGCCGTGCAGCGCGGCGCCGAACGCACCGGCGCGGCCATCGAGCGCGGTGCGCGCGCCACCGGTCGCGCGGTGGGCAAGGGATTGCAGCGCACGGGGCAGGCCCTTCAACGCGGCGCCGATACCGACGGCTCGGGCTCGCCACCTTGACGCGAACGAGGTCCGCGCAAGGGAACGCGCGGTCCTGAAAACAGCCCCGGGCCGCACCCGATTGCAAGTCCGGGCTGGCGCCCGCGACGATGGCAGCGTTGTCTCCCGCTGCCCCATGGACGTCTTCACCCTTCCCCGCCTGTCCTCCCCCGACGCCGCCGTCCTGCCTGAAGCGCGCGACAGCAGCTATGTCCTGGGCGACCAGGGCTTCGTGTACACGGGCCTGCAACTCGAGAGCGGACTGACGGTCCGCCACCCGGCCGTGCTGCTGCTGAGTGCCGACGGCCGACCGTTCAATGTGGGCGTGCCCGGCGAAGCCGCCGGGCTGCATGGCGCGGCCCTGCTGGTGCCGCCCCGGGTCGTGCGCAGCCTGGATGCCCGCGGCGTTCCGCTGCTGAGCTTCAACATCATGCCGTCGCATCCGGCCTTCCACGTCTTTCGCGCCATGCAGCACCCGGGTGTGCGCCGGCTCGATGCCGACGGCTTCAACCACTTGCGGCCGTCGCTGGTCGAGCTCGTCTACCGCGAGGCCACCGCGGAGCGCGCAGGCGCCGTGTTCGATCAGGCCGTCAGCGAGGCGGTCCGGCAGCTGCCACCGGCACGCCCGCCGGACATGAGTGCGCTCGAGATCGTCCGCCAGATCGACGCCGATCCGACGCAATCGCTGGAAGCGCTGGCGAGTGCCAACGGACAGACGCCGCAAGCCCTCGCGCGCCGCTTCGCGGCCGCGGTAGGCATGCCGTTTCGCGAATACCAGAACTGGATCAAGCAGCGGCGGGTGTACGAGGTCCTCTACTCCCGCCGCTCACTGACGCAGGTCGCGCTGGCCGCCGGCTTCGCCGACTCACCGCAGTTCGCCCGCATGTTCCGCCGGTGGTACGGCCAGAGCCCGTCGTACAGCCGCGACCCCAAGCGCGTCCGCATCGTCATCCACCCGAACTGGCGGCTCGCCAGACCTTGAGCCCCAAGCCGGGGTCAAGTCTCCCAATTCGCAGACCTCCGCTGCTGGGGTCAAGTCTCCCACCGTGCACAACGATCGAGAGCAGCCCGCCGTTCCGCTGCGGGACGGCGCTCATGCAAATTGAGAGATCTGACCCCACTGAGGGGACCGCACCCAGCTCCGGGCGTTGGGGGCGGGGCGTTCGGGATGCGTTAGCACAAATCGGGGCGATTGGCTTGATCGAATCTGCGCAGGCAAGTGCCGATGATCTGGCGGCGTGCGGGGCGAACAATCGGCGCACCCGCCTCGCTCGAGGTGGGACATCCCGATCAAAGAGGAGACAACAATGATCCACCACTTCAGCGTCCGCGCCCTGCTGGCTGCCGGCGCCCTGCTGGCCTCGGCTGCCGTGTCCGCACAGACCAACCCGTACGAGCGCGGCCCCGCCCCCACCACGTCGTCGCTCGAGGCCTCGCGCGGCCCGTTCAGCTACCAGTCCTTCACCGTCAGCCGCCCGAGCGGCTACGGCGCCGGCACCGTGTACTACCCGACGAACGCAGGCGGCCCGGTGGGTGCCATCGCCATCGTCCCGGGCTTCACGGCTCGGCAGTCGAGCATCAACTGGTGGGGGCCCCGCCTGGCCTCGCACGGTTTCGTGGTCATCACCATCGACACCAACTCGACGCTGGACCAGCCCGACAGCCGCTCGCGCCAGCAGATGGCCGCACTGAACCAGGTCGCTACGCTGTCACGCACCAGCAGCAGCCCCATCTACAACAAGGTCGACACGTCCCGCCTGGGCGTGATGGGCTGGTCGATGGGCGGCGGTGGCTCGCTGATCTCGGCACGCGACAACCCGTCCCTGAAGGCGGCGGCGCCCCAGGCTCCGTGGAGCAGCTCGAAGAACTTCAGCTCGGTGACCGTGCCGACCCTGATCATCGCCTGCGAGAACGACTCCATCGCACCGGTGAACCAGCACGCCGACCCGTTCTACGACAGCATGTCGCGCAACCCGCGCGAGTTCCTGGAGATCAACGGCGGCTCGCACTCCTGCGCCAACAGCGGCAACAGCAACCAGCCGCTGCTCGGCAAGAAGGGCGTGGCCTGGATGAAGCGCTTCATCGACAACGACACCCGCTACACGTCGTTCGCCTGCAGCAACCCGAACAGCACGCGCGTCTCCGACTTCCGCGTGGCCGCCTGCAACTGAGCTGTCGCTCAGCTCAGACGGTAGCCACTGCGCCGGGGGCCCTCGAGGCCCTTGGCGCAGCGGGTGCACGGGGGAGACAAGGCATGACCCCCGTGCCTTCGGCGCCCATCGCGCGTGGCACGCCGGCCACCAGCGCATCGATGGCCGCCCGCGTCTTCGACGGCAGGTGACGGCTGCGCGGCCACACCGCATGGATGTCCGCGCCCTGCACCTGACGGGAATCCATGACCAGTGCCAGCTCGCCGCTGCGAATGTACGGCGCCATCAACCAGCATGGCAGCAACGCCAGGCCCGCACCGGCCCGCGCCGCATCGGCAATGGCCTGAAGATCGTCCATGCGCAGGCGGCCGCCCAGGCGCAGCTCGCGCAGGCTGCCGTCTTCCGCGGCGACCGTCCACGGCAGTTCCTGCCCGTTGCGCGCATACGTGATCGCGGCATGGCCGAGGTAGTCCTCGGCCGCACGGGGCGTTCCGTGCGCCGCCAGGTAGGCCGGTGACGCGCAGATGCCGACCCCTTGCCGACTGAGGGGGCGGGCCACGAAGCTTGCGCTGTCGTCCAGCGGGCCCAGGCGAATCGCGAGGTCGAAGCCCTCGTCGATCATGTCCACCAATCGATCCGAGAACGACAGGTCGACCTGCAGCTGGGGATGGGCCTCGGCCAACTCGCGCAGCAAGGGGGCCACGCAGTAGCGCCCGAAGAGCACGGGCATGCTGACGCGCAGGCGCCCGCGCGGCTCGCTCCTGCCGCCGTCTAGCGCCGCTTCGGCGGCCTCCAGCTCGCCGAGTGCGCGCACGCAGCGTTCGTAGAAGGCCTGTCCGTCCTCGGTGAGGCTCTGCCGACGGGTGGTGCGCTGGAACAGGCGCACGCCCAGGCGCTGCTCCAGCCGCGCGATCACCTTGCCCACCGCCGACCGGGAGAGCTTCAACCGCTCGGCGGCCACGACGAAGCTGCCCGCCTGCGCCGCCTGCACGAACACCTCGATGCCGTCGAACCGATCTGCCACGCCACGCCTCCATTGGTTCCAATCCGTCCCGTGAGTATCTCCGCAGACCCTCTATTTCCGCCGGCTCGTCGTCAATACCATCGGCTTCACTTCAACTTCCCGGTGTGCACCATGCAGGCCTATCAGCTTCAACCCGGCGCTTCGTTCCAGACCCTGGTCCGCCAGGACCTTCCCCACCGCGCCCTGCAGCCGCACGAGGTGCGTGTCCGCATCGGGGCCGCCGGCCTGAATTTCCGGGACCTCATGGTGGCCAACGGCAGCTACCCGACCGGCTCATCCGACCCGATGGTGCCGCTGGGCGACGCGGCGGGCACCGTCATCGAGACCGGCGCCGCGGTGCAGCGCTTCAAGGTGGGCGACCGCGTCGTCAACACCTACTTCCCCGGCTGGGTGGACGGACGGCCGACGCCCGCCAACACCGCGGGGTCCTATGGCGTGACGCTGCCCGGGGTGCTGGCCGATGAAGCGGTGTTCGACGAGCAGGCCCTGGCCGCCACGCCGAGCCACCTGGACGACGTCGAGGCGGCAACGATCGCCTGCGCCGGCATCACGGCGTGGAACGCGCTGTTCGTGGAAGGCGGACTTCAGCCCGGCGGGTCGGCATTGATGCTCGGCACGGGCGGCGTTTCCATCTGGGCCCTGCAGCTGGCGAAAGCGGCGGGCGCACGCACCTTCATCACCTCCTCCGACGATGGCAAGCTGGCGCGGGCGCGGGAGCTGGGCGCGCAGGAGACGATCAACTACCGCACGCATCCCGAATGGCAGCAGGAAGTGCTGGCACGCACTCAGGGCGACGGGGTTGATCTGGTCGTGGAGGTCGGCGGGAACGGCACGCTCGCCCGCTCGTTGGCGGCCTCCCGCATGGGCGGGCGCATCGCGCTGGTCGGCGGTGTGAGCGGGTTCTCGAGCGAGCTGAACCTCTTGTCCGTCATTGGCGGCGCTCGGCGGTTGGCGGGCATCTACGTGGGCAGCCGCCGGATGTTCGAAGACCTGCTGCGCTTCGTCAGCCTGCACCAGCTGCGGCCGGTGGTGGACCGCGTCTACGGCTTCGGGGACGCGGCGGATGCCTATGCCCGCATCGAGGGCGGCGGCCACTTCGGCAAGGTGGTGGTCGACGTGACCCGCCGCTGACGGGAGCGACCACGCGCGGCAGGGCCCGGGTCAGGCGGCCGGGCCGTCTGCCGCCTCGCGGGCCAGCAGGGTGTCGAGGTTCTTGCCGACCTCGGCCTCGATGGCCTTGTGAAAGGCCTGCAGGAGGAAGCCCAGCTTCGCATGCAGCTCGAAGTGATCGGCCGCCACGACCAGACGGCCGCTCACGCCGCTGCGCTTGAACGCCACGGTGTCACAGGCCTCGCCCGGCTCGACGGTGCAGACCATGTCGAATCGGCTGCCCGCCTCGGCGACCCACCGCTCGGCGACCTCGCGCGCACGGTTCAGGCCCAACTGGTGGGTGCGGTGGATGTGGACGTCGGACATGGTGGCGAAGTGAAAAGGGTTGGCGCTCAGCGGCGCGTCCCGAGTGTGGCCCGGCGCTCGGCGGCGGACAAGGCAGCCAGGCGCTGCACCTCGGCATAGAAGCGGTGGAAATCCTCGCCCTGGGCCCGAAAGATGGCCTCGAACTGCGGCACCTGTTCGAAGTAGGCGCCGAGCACGCCGAGCGCCGCATTGTTCGCGCGCTCGAACCAGGGGTCGTAGCCGGCGAACCCTTGCCACGGTCCCGCCTTCAGGGCGGCGTGCTCCGCACGCATGGCGGCCATGGCCTCGGCCTTGGCCGCTCGCTTCTCGGCGGGTGACCGATCGCTGCGGAAGATGGCCTCGAGCGTGCGCCGGGTCCTGAGGGTCAAGGCCCGGAAATCTTCGCGGCGGGCCTCGACGCGCGCGTATTCCGCACGCACCGCGTCACTGCCGTTGGCGCGCAGCCAGCGCTCGACCCCGATCCGCTCCACGGCCGTCGCGAACGACTCGTTGAACACCGTGTCGCCGGGCGCATAGGCCACCTGGTGGGCGAGCTCATGGAACACCAGGCGTGCCAGGTCGCCTTCGGGGTAGCGGATGAAGGTGTTGAGCAGCGGGTCGGCAAAGTAGGCGCCGGGCAGGCGGCCAAGCGTGGAGTACGCCGGCACGGGGTACACCGCGGCCTCCAGGCCTTCGGCCCGAAGGGCCGCGGCCTCGGCTTCGGCTGCATCGCGGTCGAAGTACCCGCGGTAACCGACGCAGCCCACCACCGGGAAACACCAGGTTTTCAGCGTCAGGTCGAGCTCGGGCGTGGCCACGACGTTCCACACGGCGGCGGGGCGCTTGAGGTCGGCATAGCGCCGGTAGCTCGGGTTGTCGGGCAGCTTGAGTTCGGTGACGGCGAACTCGCGAATGGCGTCGGCCAGCGCCAGCCGTTCCCGCAGCGGAGGCGGCGTCTGGGGATCGGCCAGCCAGTCGGGCACGGGCCGCGCGCTGTTGAGCAGGGCGAAGTGCCCGCCGATGGACTGGCTGTAGTAGCCGAGCGTGCTGCACCCCGAAGCGGCCAGCGCGAACACCGCCACCGCGCTGGCCATGCCCAGAACGGCCAACCCACGCTTCATGCGGGACGCACCTCCACCAGGCAATCGTAGAAGGTCGGCGCGCGGCCGATGTCGGTCAGCCGCTGATGGGTGAGCTCGTTGACGTTGGTCCCGTCCAGGCCCAGCTTGCGCCACCAGATGCCGAGCCCGTTCACCACGCCGGAGCGGGCCCGCCCGCTCACGCGAGCCCTGCACCGGTAGATGCCCCGGTCGTTGAAGACGCACACGGTGCCGCCATCGGCGATGCCCCGTGGCAGCGCATCGTCGGGGTGGATCTCCAGCAGCGGCTCGCCTTCGATGTCGCGCAGGCTTTGCACGTTGACGAAGGTGGAGTTGAGGAAGTTGCGCGCGGGCGGCGAGATCATGGCAAGCGGATAGCGGGCCGCCAACGCCGGGTCGGTCTCGCGCGATTCATGGTTGGGCAGGTGGTCCGGCACGCCGAGCCCCGGGGCGTCGATGAGGCAGCGGCCGCTCGGGGTGGGAAACCGGCCTTCGGCAAAAGGTGCCTCAGGCAATGGCAACTTCACCCAACCGTGCTCGCGCATCGCAGCGAAGTCCACGCCGGAACCGAAGGCGCTGCGGGCCATCGATTCGTCGCTTTCCTGCAGGGCCGCATCGTCGAAGCCCATGCGCGCCGCCAGCCGGCGGAAGATCTCGGTGTTGGGCAGCGCCTGCCCCACCGGCGCCACCGCGGGCTCGTTGATGAGGGCGTAGGTGTGCCCGTAGCTCATGTGCACATCCAGATGCTCGAGCTGGGTCGTCGCCGGCAGCACGTAGTCGGCGTAGTCGGCGGTGTCGGTGAGGAAATGCTCCAGCACCACGGTGAACAGGTCCTCCCGCGCGAAGCCGGCCACCACCTTCGGCGACTCGGGCGCCACCGCCACCGGATTGCTGTTGTAGACCACGAGCGCCTCGATGCGAGGACCGAACCCGATGCCGGACGGGCGCAGCAGGTCGTCGCCGATGGTGCTCATGTTGATCGTGCGGGGCTCGCGACCGGCGAGCAGTTCGGGTCGCTGCAGGGCCGCAGCGTTCTTCGGGAACGAACCCGAGCTCGACAGCAGCATGCCGCCGGCTCGATGCCGCCATGCGCCCACGAGGCACGGCAGGATGGCGATCAACCGCACCGCGTTGCCGCCACCGCGCACGCGCTGCATGCCGTAGTTGAGGCGAATGGCGGCCGGCCGCGCCGTGCCGTAGTCCCGGGCCAGGCCGCGCACTTCGTCGGCGGTGATGCCGCAGGTTTCGGCCACCCGCTCCGGCGGCCAGGCCAGCGCACGCTCGCGCAGCGCCGGCCAACCTTCCGTGTGACGGTCGATGTAGTCGTGGTCCAGCCAGTCATTGACGATCAGCTCGTGCATGATGCCGAGCGCGAGCGCACCGTCGGTGCCGGGCCGCAAGGCGATGTGCTGGTGGCATTTGTCCGCGGTCTCGGTGCGGCGCGGGTCGATGCAGACCAGCTTGGCGCCGGCCCGCTTGGCGGCCTGCGCGAAGGTCCAGAAGTGCAGGTTGGAGGCAATGGAGTTGCTGCCCCATATCAGCACCAGCCGGCTCTCCGCGAAATGCTCCATGTGCATGCCCATGCGCACGCCGTATGTCGCGGCCAACGCCTCGCTGCCGGCGCTGGCGCAGATGGTGCGGTCCAGGCGCGAGGCCCCCAGCCGGTGGAAGAAGCGGCGGTCCATGCTCTCGCCCTGCAGCAGCCCCATGGTGCCGGCGTAGCTGTACGGCACGATCGCCTCCGGGTCGCGCGAGGCGATCTCGCCGAGGCGTCGGGCGATGTCGCCCAATGCCTCATCCCAGCTGACGGGCTCGAAGTTGCCGCTGCCCTTGGGTCCGACGCGGCGCAGCGGTTGCAGCACGCGATCGGGGTGGTAGGTGCGTTCGGTATAGCGGGAGACCTTGGTGCACAGGGCGCCCTGCGTGGTGGGATGGTCCGGGTCGCCCTGCACGCGAATCGCCCGGCCGCCCTCGACGGTGACCCGCATGGCGCAGGTGTCGGGGCAGTCGTGCGGGCAAGCAGCGTGGACGGTGGTAACGGAGCTCATCCCATGACTATTGCACAGCTCCGGGGCGGCGGCACGGGCTGCCGGGTAAACTGGTTCATCGATCCCGGCGCCGCATGCCCGGCGCACCGGGAGCACGGAGCCCCCCATGCAACTGATCGAATCCATCCTCGCCGACGCGGCCGCCGTCACTGCCATCCGGCGCGACCTGCACGCTCATCCCGAACTCTGCTTCCAGGAGCAGCGCACCGCCGACGTCGTGGCCCGTGCGCTGACCGACTGGGGCATCCCGATTCACCGCGGCCTGGCCACCACCGGGGTCATCGGCATCGTCAAGGGGACTCGCGGGGAAAGCCCCCGCGCCGTCGGCCTGCGGGCCGACATCGACGCCCTGCCCATCACCGAGCAGAACACCTTCGCCCATGCCAGCCGGCACGCCGGCCGCATGCACGCCTGCGGCCATGACGGCCACACCGCCATGCTGCTCGCCGCCGCGAAGCACTTCTCGAAGCACCGGGACTTCGCCGGCACGGTGTACCTGATCTTCCAGCCTGCCGAGGAAGGCGGCGGGGGCGCTCGCGAAATGATCAAGGAAGGCCTGTTCGAGCAGTTCCCCATGGAGGCCATCTTCGGCGCGCACAACTGGCCCGGCCTCAAGGTGGGCCAGGTGGCGGTTCGCCACGGGCCGTGCTTTGCCTCGAGCAACGAGTTCCGCATCGTCATCCGCGGCAAGGGCTCGCATGCCGCCATGCCGCACCTGGGCGTGGACCCCGTCCCGGCAGCCTGCCAGATGGTGCAGGCCTTCCAGACCATCATTTCCCGCAACCGGCCGCCCATCGATGCGGGCGTGATCTCGGTGACCATGATCCACACCGGAGAGGCGACGAACGTCGTGCCCGACAGCTGCGAGATCCGGGGCACGGTGCGCACCTTCACGGTCGAGCTGCTCGACATGATCGAGCGGCGCATGCGCGAGGTGGCCGAGCACACCTGCGCCGCCTTCGAGGCGAGGTGCGAGTTCGAGTTCAAGCGCAACTATCCGCCCACCATCAACCACCCGGCCGAGACCGACTTCGCCCGCCAGGTGATGGCCCAGGTGGTGGGCCCGGAGAACGTCCAGGAGTTCGAGCCCACCATGGGCGCGGAGGACTTCAGCTTCTTCCTCCAGCACAAGCCCGGTTGCTACTTCGTGATCGGCAACGGCGAGGGCGAGCACCGGCAAGGCGGCCATGGCCTCGGGCCCTGCATGCTGCACAACCCGAGCTACGACTTCAACGACGATCTCATTCCGCTCGGCGCCACCCTGTGGGTGCGCATGGCGGAAGCGTGGCTGGCGCGCTGAAGCGGTCATCCCGCGCGGGAGCTTCAACGCGTCGGCACGTCGCGTGACGCGCCGACGTCGCGCCTGACCCTGCGGTCCGGGACCGCGTTCCCGCCGGCCGCCGCCCGCCGCCCGCCGCCCGTTGCCCGTTGCCCGCTGCCCGCTGCCCGCTGCCGGCACGCACGCCCAAAAAAAACGCAGCCCGAAGGCTGCGTTTGTTGTCGGGCGTTCCGAACTCAGGCGGCCCGCTCACCCCAGTGGCTGTTGGCGGCCAGCTGGTCGCGCAGGCGCACGATGCTTTGCGGCTCGCTCAGCAGGTGCATGCGGTCGGCGTTGCTCAGGCGTTCGGTGTCCTGCGCGGCCATCAACCCGCGCACCAGCCGACGACGTGCCTTGCCGCGCACACCCCAGGTGGTGTTGCGCGGGCCCATGGCCGAGCGCACCACGTCGAAGAGCCAGGGGTCGGTCACGGCATCGTGCCAGCTGGGCAGCGGCGGTGCATCGCTGGCGTAGGCCCAGGCCTGGCGCAGCACGGTGGGGGACCAGGACTCCTCGGGCGTCACCAGCAGGTGGCGGGCCTTGACGCGGTCGCCGATGTCGGAGCGGCTCGTGACCACGGTGAGCGGCACGGCGAACAGCAGCGGCAAGGCGACCGGCGCAAGCCACAAGGCAGCACCCGGCTCGACGGCCAGCGCGATGCCGACCAGCGTGGCCACCACGGCCATGATGGGCGCGAAGCGCTGGATGGCGTGGCGCCAGCCGATGTCCTGGGCTTCGCGCGGGGGCGACTTCCAGTTCAGCTTGAGGCCGGTCAGGGCGACCACCACGAACATCGTGTGGGCCACCATGCGCACCGGCGCCTGCAGCACGGACAGCAGACCTTCCAGCAACGCGCTGCGCGTCAGGGCGCCGGTCCCGCCGTACAGGTGCTGCTCTTTCTTCATGACGATGGTGACCACGCCCAGGATGCGCGGCATGGCCAGCATGCAGAAGGTCGACAGCCACAGGCCGAGCATCTCGAGCGGCACGGCCTTGCCTTCGTTGAAGATGGCATAGCCGCCGAACAGCCACAGCGCGCCGCCAAGCAGCACGAAGCCGAGCCACAGCGGGGCGGACAGGTAGGCGAGCGCGCCGGTCAGCAGCATGGCGCGGTGCACGCCGTGCAGGCCGGGTTCGGTGATCAGGCGGGCGTTCTGCAGGTTGCCCTGGCACCAGCGGCGGTCGCGGCCCAGTTCCTCGAGCAGGTTGGGCGGCTGCTGTTCATAGCTGCCCGGCAGGTCGTGTACCAGCCACACGTGGTACCCGGCGCGCCGCATCAGCGCGGCCTCGACGAAGTCGTGCGAGAGGATGTCGCCGCTCAAGCCGCCGCGGCCCGACAGCGGTGCGAGCGCGCAGTGCTTCATGAAGGGCTCGACGCGGATGATGGCGTTGTGGCCCCAGTAGTGCGACTCGCCCAGCTGCCAGTACTGCATGCCGGCGGTGAACAGGCGCCCGGCCACGCGGCCGGCGAACTGCTGGGCACGTGCATGGATGGTCGACAGGCCGCAGGCCTGCGGAGCGGTCTGGATGATGCCGGCGTCCGGATGGGCTTCCATCAGCTTGACGAGCGTCACCAGGGCGTCGCCGGTCATGACGCTGTCGGCGTCGAGCACGACCATGTAGCGGTAGTCGCGGCCCCAGCGGCGGCAGAAGTCGGCCACGTTGCCGGACTTGCGCTTGGTGCGGTGCTGACGCCAGCGGTAGTACACCCGGCCGCAGCCGCCGAGCGTGGTGCGCAGTTCGGCCCAGGCCGCGAGTTCCGCAGCGCGGAGGGTCGGGTCGCTGGTGTCGGACAGCACGTAGAGGTCGAACAGGCGCGAGCCGCCGGCGGCCGCCAGCGACTCGCAGGTGGCACGCAGGCCCGCGAAGACGGTCGCCACCTGCTCGTTGCAGATCGGCATGATGATCGCGGTGCGCGCGTCGGCCGACAGCGGGTGGTGCAGGACGTCCTGGTACTTGAGGCCGTGCGGATCACCGCGCAGTTGCACCCAGAACCCCATCAAGGCGGTGAAGAAGCCCGCCGCCACCCAGGCGAAGAGCAGCGAGAAGAGCGCGATCTGCCCGACGCGCAGCGCATTCAGTTCGTAGACCGGCAGCACATGCGACAGCAGCAGGGTCGCGCCCACGGCGGACAGGGCAACCAACGCGAGCAGCGTGCGGCGGCGGCGCACGGCCGAGACCTGCCAAGGCTGTCGCGGCGCCGCATCCGTCGGGCGGGAGAACAGGCCCGCCATGCCGTCGAACAGGCCGCGCCAGAAGCCGCGCCAGGGCGTGGCCACCATGGAGGCCCGACGGATCGGCGGGGCGCTCGGGCCGACGCCAGGCACGCGGGAGGTCATCGTGGGAAGGGACGACACGTTTGAGCCGACACGGTCCGGGCTCAGTCGGGCTGAATGATGGAGGTCCATGTTTCGGTCAGTGCATGTGTGGAGGATTGGAGGAACGCGCGCAGCTCGACCGGCTGCTTCGGATCGACACGCTTGACGCGCAGGCTCATGCGCCAGGCGCCGTTGGCCGGGATGCGGTAGGCATTGGTCTCGACGACCTTGCCGTTGCTGCCGGCGCTCACCACCGGTTTGACGGCGGCCCCTTCGGGCAAGGCGTCGAGCGCGGGCCCGGTGAAGTCGACGTGGTACTGGACCTCGTCGGCCGGCACATCGGCGAACCCGCGGCCGACGCGCGACTGCACGGTCCAGCCGGTGGGAGGCCGTTGCTGGCGCTCGCCCTGGAAGTGCATCTGGTAGGCGAACTCGATCGGCTGGCCCGGCTTGGGCACGGTGTCCGGCACCCAGTAGGCAACGACGTTGTCGTTGGTCTCGTCGGGCGTGGGCATCTGGTACAGCTCGACCCGGCCCGGGCCCCAGGTGCCCTTGGGCACGATCCAGGTGCTCGGGCGGCGCTCGTAGCTCGCCTCGACGTCCTCGTAGCTCGCAAAGCTGCGATCCCGCTGCATCAGGCCGAAACCCTTGACGTCGCGCATGGCGAACGAGGTGACGAGCGGGTGCTTCGGGTTGATCAGGGGGCGCCACAGCCACTCGCCTTCGCCGGTGGCGACCATCAGGCCATCGGAGTCGTGCACCTCAGGACGAAACTCACCCGGGCGGGGCTGGTTCTCGCCGTGCTGGAACATGCTGGTGAGCGGCGCGATGCCCAGCGTCGCGACACCGGCCCGCAGGAAGAGCTTGCTGCGCACATCGGCCACCGTGCTGTCACCGGGGCGCAGGGTGAACTGGTAGGCGCCGGTGGCGCGCGGGGAGTCGAGCAGTGCATGGATCACGAGCTCCGTGGCGTCCTTCGCCGGACGCTCGATCCAGAACTCGGTGAAGCGAGGGAACTCCTCGCCCTTGCCGCCCACGGTGTCGATGGCCAGACCGCGGGCCGACAGGCCGTAGTGCTGCTGCTTGCCGAGGGCGCGGAAATAGCTGGCGCCGAGGAACACCACCAGCTCGTCCTTGTAGGCGGCGTTGTTCAGGGCGTAGTGAACGCGGAAGCCGGCGAAGCCCAGGTCGCCCCACTTCTGCGGCGACAGCTTGTTCTTGCCGTAGTCGAAGGACTTGGGGTCGAAGGTGATGTGGCGCACGCCGGCCGATGTCACCTCGTTGATGCGCACCGGAGCCGTCTGGAACTTGCCGAGATGGAAGAAGGCCAGTTCGAAGGGCAGCGACTCCGCACGCCACATCGACTGGGCGGGCTTGAAGCGGATGTCACGGTACTGGTCGTAGCTCAGGTCCTTGAGTTCGGACGGCAGCTTGAAGCTGCTGGCGACGTGAGGCTTGGCCGCCAGCGCTTCCGCCTGCCGCGCAACATCGTCGAACCCGAAGGCCCGGGCCTCGCCGGTGGCCGCGGCCCACAGGCCCGCGCACAGCGCGGCACCGGTGAACGCCGCACGGGCCAGGGAGGTGCGGGAAGGGTTCCGGAAGCACAGGGCAGTCAGCAAATCGGGGTTCCTTTGAAAGCAGTCGGCGCTCGCTGGATTCAGCGGCGCGGGCTTCCAAACGCAACGACCGTGCCAAACCGGCTCACCCCAATGAAATCAACGACTTGCACGCGCCAAGGGGCGAATGTTGGCGAATCGCGGGCTTCAAGCGTCGCTGCTCAGCGACAGGCATTCAGGGGAGACGGCGGTTTACCCGGGGAAAAGGCCGAAACCGCTGCCGTCGCGGATCAGCGACAACGGTCCGCTCGGGCCGACACCGACCCGGTCAGTCGGCCGCCGGCGTCTCGGCCCGGAAGCTGCCCGGGGTCAGGCCGTGCTTCTGGAGGAGCCGATAGAACTCGGTGCGGTTGCGATCGGCCAGGCGGGCGCTGTCGGCCACATTGCCATCGGTCATCTTGAGCAAACCGACCAGGTAATCGCGTTCAAAGCGCTCCCGCGCCTGGGCGAAGCTCAGCACCTCCACGCTCGGCACGCGCAGGGCCCGCTGCACCTGGGCGAGGGGAATGAGCGGCGTGGTGGCGAGCGCGCAGACCTGCTCCACCACGTTGTGGAGCTGCCGCACATTGCCCGGCCACACAGCGGTGGCCAGTGCCTTCAATGCATCCGGGGCGAAACCGTTGAGCGGCTTGTTGTACTTCTCCGCCAGACGGGACAGGAAGTGGTTGGCGAGCAGCGGAATGTCCTCGCGCCGGTCGCTGAGCGGCGGCAGGGTGAGCGCCACCACGTTCAATCGGTAAAAGAGGTCTTCGCGGAACTGGCCTTCGGCCATCGCGGCGTCCAGGTCGCGGTGCGTGGCCGAGAGGATGCGGACGTTGACCGGGATGCTTTCGCTTGCGCCGACCGGCCGCACCGAACGCTCCTGCAGGACGCGCAGCAGCTTGACCTGCAAGGCCGGCGGCATGTCGCCGATTTCATCGAGGAAGAGCGTGCCGCCTTCGGCCGCCTGGAAAAGGCCCTGGTGATTGGCCACCGCCCCGGTGAACGAGCCCTTCACATGGCCGAAGAGCTCGGACTCGAGCAGGGCCTCGGGAATGGCACTGCAGTTGACCGCCACGAAGGGCTTGCCCGCGCGCGGGCTGGCCTTGTGGATGGCCTGGGCGAGCAGCTCCTTGCCGCTGCCGCTTTCGCCGCAGATCAGCACACTCGCGTCCGAGGCTGCCACCATCTTGGCTTCGGCCAGCAGTTCGGCCATGCGGCTCGACCGGCTCACGATGGCCGCGCGCCAGGCCTCGTCGCCCTGGGCGGGTTCCGCGGCCGGGGCCCCGAGCGCCAGGGCCTGGGCGATCTTTTCCAGCAGCGCCTTGCCGTCGAAGGGCTTGGTGAGGTAAGTGAAAACGCCGCGGGCCGTGGCCTCCACCGCATCCGGAATGGTGCCGTGCGCGGTGAGCAGGATGACCGGCAGGGCCGGATGCCGCGCCCGGATCTCGTCGAAGAGCGCGAGGCCGTCCCGACCGGGCAGCTGCACGTCGCTGACCACGAGCTGCGGCCGGGCGATCTCCACCTGGGCGAGCGCATCCTCGGCCGAGCCCACCGCGGTCACGTGGTAGCCCGCGGCCGTGAGCCGCATCGACAGCAGCTTGAGCAGGTCGGGGTCGTCGTCGACGAGGAGCAGCTTGGCCGACATCTCAGGGCGCCTTCGGTGCGGGTGCCGGAGCGGGGACGGCCGGGGGAGCGGCCGGCGCGGCGGGTGCGGGCGCCGGGGTGGGCAGGGGCGCGGCCGCAGGAGCGGCGGCCCGTGGCCGGCTCGACGGTGCCGCAGGCGGACGCGCGGTCAGGCTGCGCTCGATCGCCTTCAGCGCCTCGAGCTTGTCGTTGGTCATCTGCAGGTTGCGTTGCGCTTCGCGCAGCAGGGCGCCCTGGCGGTCGAGCTGCTCTTCGAGGCGCCGTTGCTCCCCCAGACGCACCGACAGCAAGCGCGCGATGGACTGCCACGGCGCCAGCTCGGGCCGGGTGCTCTTGACGATGGGATCGAGCAGGGAATGCGCGCGCGCCAGGTCGGCGCTGTTGCGCGACTGCGCCAGCGCGAGCGAAAGTTCGAGCACCGTGGCGGGCGAGGCCGACTGCGCATTGGCGGTCACCTGGCCGTTGAGGCGCGCGATTTCCTGGCCGAGGTCGGCCGGTGACAGCCCGCGCAGATGGTCGTGGTAGTTGAGCAGCTTGCGCACGGCGGCGTCTGCCGGATCAGGCTGCGGCGCGGGTGCCGGGGCAGGTGGCGGCGGCGGCGGCGGGGGCGCCGGCATGGGAGGCGGCGGTGGCGGCGGCACGGGGGCCGGGGCCGGCTGCGTGGCCGCGCACCCGGCCAGCACCAGGCCGCAGGTGGCAAGGGCCCAGGCGCGCAGGAGGTCAGACCGAAGTCGCATGCGGAAGCTCGATGTGAAAGTGCGCCCCCGGCTCGTCGGGCAGCAGTTCGATCTGCCCGCCGTGCGCGGTGACATATTCGTGGACGATGGACAAGCCGATGCCGCTGCCTCGGGCCGCGTCGGCCGGTTGGCGCTCGCCCCGGTAGAAGGGTTCGAACACACGGGCCCGGTCGGCGGAGGCCACGCCCGGACCGCTGTCGACGATGTCGATGCAGGCCCGGCCGGCTTCGCGGGAGACGGAAAACGTGATGGTACCGCCCGTCGGACTGAAGCGTATGGCATTGGACAAGAGGTTCCCCAGCGCCATGCCCATCTTTTCAGGGTCGATCTCGGCCCAGAGCGGCTCGCCCTTCACGTCCACCCGAAGGCCCTTGGCCTGCCACTGCAGCCGCTGCTGGGCGACCAGGTCGCCGATGAAGGCCACCAGTTCATTCTTGCGGCGTGCCAGGCGCCGGGCCTCGAAGGCGGCGGCGTTGAACCGCAGCAGGTCCTCGATCTGGCGCTGCAGCAGGACGGTGTTCTGCTGAAGGATCTGCACCACCTGCTTCTGGCTGTCGTTGAGGGCGCCGGTGACGCCGTCCTCGAGGAGGGAGACCCCTTCCCGCAGGGCGGCCAGCGGCGTCTTGAGCTCGTGCGACACGTGGCGCAGGAAGCGGGCCTTGTCGGCGTCGAGTTCGGCCAGCCGCAGGCGCAGCCATTCCAGGCGCTGGCCGATCAGGCGCACGTCGGCGGGGCCCCGGATGTCGATGGACTTCTCCAGGCGGTTCTCGCCGAGGCCGACGATCGCGTTCTCGATCCGCTTGAGCGGACGCGCCAACCACAGGCCGAACACCAGCGCCAGCACCCCGGCCACCGCGATGGCGCCCAGGATCTGCTGGGCCAGCTCCACCCGCCGGGCCTCGAGTTCGTTCAGCAGCACCTGGTTGCGCTGCTCCGCGGCCTGGCGCACGCGCTCGGCGATCGCGGTGTTGATCTGGTCGAGTTCGGTGAAGGCGGCCGTGAGCGCCTGCTCGCGCGCGGGTTGCGTGGGTGGGGTGCCGGTCAGTTGCGCTTCCACGGCGTGCAGGGTGGCACGCCAGGCGTCCGCCGTGGCGGCCGGCACCGGCCCGCTGGCCAGCTGGCCGAGCGCCACCCCGGCTTCGCGGGCGGCGTCGTCGAAGCGCTGGCGCAGCCCCGGGTCGCCCAAGACGAGGAACTGGCGCGCCGCGCGCTCCATGTCGACGCTGCGCTCGGCCATCACCTGCGCGGCGGCGCTGAGCGACACGGCCTGGCGCGCGCCCTGGCTGCTCTGGCGCAGCAGGCCTTCCAGCGTGAAGAGGCCGCGCAGCGACGCCACGCTGAGCAAGGTGGCGATCAGGAGGAAGGCGACCAGCAGCAGCTGACGGAAGGAATAGCGGTGAAGGCTCATCGCGGGCCGGCCTGGTCGTGCGGGCGCGCTCAGTCGAACACCGGCAGCACGTCGTCCTTCAGGCTGCCGCGCGCCCGCTCGAAGTCGGGCATGACCGAGCGAACGACGTCCCAGAACCGCGGGCTGTGGTTCATCTCGCGCAGGTGGGCGAGTTCGTGGGCGACGACGTAGTCGATGGTCGGCATGGCGAAATGCACCAGGCGCCAGTTGAGCCGGATGGAGCCATCGGCGCTCGCACTGCCCCAGCGGGTCTGGGCGGAGGACAGGCTGAGCCGCTTGTACTGCACCCCGAGCTGCGCGGCGAAGTGCCGGCAGCGGGTCTCGAAGAGCTGGCGTGCCTGCCGCTGCAGCCAGCTTTGCACGGCATCACGGATCTGCTCGGGCGTCGCGGTGTGCGGCAGGCCGATGTGCAACGTGAGCCGGGGGACGCCCGGCAGCGCCGTGGCATCGGTGTTGAGCACGGCACCCCCTTGCGTCACGCCGGCCCTCGGATCGAGCACGACGATGAGGGTGTCGCCGAGATAGGGCAAGGTGGTGCCGTCGCGCCAGTCGACCTTGGCGGCCAGCAAGCGCTGTTGGCGCTCCTGCTGCTCGCGGAGTTTGCGCAGGATCCAGTCGGACTTTTCGGCGAGCGCGGCATCGATCTCGGCCAGGCCGACCCAGCGCGGCGCCGAGACGCTCAGGCCTTCGATGCCCACCACGAAGCCGATGCTGCGGCGCCGGGCCCGCTTGAGGGCGTAACCGACCACGTGCCCCTGCAGGCGCGCCTCGCGCTGGGCCTGCGGATGGCGAAACACCGCGGGCGCCAGACGCGGCGCTGCGGTGGTCGGGGTCGGGGGGGAATCGACGCGAGGCGCGGGCACGCTCACCATCGGCCCGGCATCGGGTGGGAGGGACATCAGGCTTCGGGGCGCGGGGGCACTGTCATCGAACAGCGAAAGCTGCATCGAACGGAGGGCCGGCGAGGGTCGCGTCATGGGCGACCATTCTATGCGCGGCCCGTGATGCTCAGCGGCTCGGACCCGCGTAGGCCTCGGGATCGAGGCGGCGCATCTCCGCCTCGATCCAGGCCTCGACCTCGCGCATCAGTTCGTCGGGCGCGCGGCCGGCGGACGGAATGGGCTTGCCGATGGACACGTCGACGACGCCGGGCCGCACGAGAAACGTCCGCCGGGGCCAGCAGCGCGCCGCCGTCACGGCGATCGGCACCACCGGAGCCCCCGTCTCGACGGCGAGCCGCGCGCCGCCCGACTTGTAGGCGCCCTGCCCGCCGCGCGGCGATCGGGTGCCCTCGGGAAACATGATCACCCAGTTGCCGTGTGCCATGTGCCGGCGCCCTTGCTCGGCCACGCGGGCCCAGGCTTCGGCCCGGCGGCTGCGGTCGATGTGGATCATGTCGATGCGCGCCATGGCCCAGCCGAAGAACGGGATGTAGAGCAGCTCCCGCTTGAAGACGTAGCACAGCGGCCGCGGCATGAGCGTCGGGTAGGTGAAGGTCTCCCAGGTGCTCTGGTGCTTGGACAGCAGGATGGCCGGACCGTCGGGCAGGTTCTCCATGCCGTGCACGCGGCGCTGCACGCCACAGATGGTGCGGCAGCCCCACATGGCCACGCGCAACCATCCGGCGCACAGCCAGTAGATCGGCGCGCCGCGCACGAAGATCGAATACAGCAGCACCGCGATCGCCCACGGCACGACCGTGGTGGCCATCCAGAGCGTGAACAGCAAGGACCGCAGCGCGGCCAGTACACCACTCGCCATGGTCAGTCGAGTCGGCCCAGGGCCGCGTCACCCTGGCCGGCATTGCCGCGCATGATGCGCTCCTGCTGGATGAGGTGCTCCGCGAAGGCAGCCAGGTCATCATGGACGACCGTGCCGGGGACCTGGAGCAGCACGTTGCCCGCCTCGGTGGCCGCGCCCTTGCCGGTGCGCACGAGGTGGGGCTTGCACCCCAGCGCGGCACCCGCCTGCAGGTCGCGCAAGGTGTCGCCCACCACCGGGACGGTGGCGAGGTCGATGCCGTAGCGCTCCCCGATCTGGCGGAACAGCCCCGGCTGCGGCTTGCGGCAATCGCAGGCTTCGTCGGGCGTGTGAGGGCAGAAGAACACTGCGTCGATGCGGCCGCCCACCTTGGCGAGCAGCGTGTTCATCTTGGCATGCATGGCGTTGAGCGCCGCCATGTCGAACAGGCCGCGGCCCAGGCCCGACTGGTTGGTGGCGATCACGGTGTGCCAGCCGGCATGGTTCAAGCGGGCGATCGCCTCGAGCGAGCCCGGAATGGGCACCCAGTCGTCGGCCGACTTGACGTAGTCGTCCCGGTCTTCGTTGATCGTGCCGTCGCGGTCGAGGATGATGAGGTTCATCGCCGGACGCTCAGGCAGCGAGCTTGGACAGGTCGGCCACGCGGTTCATCGCGGCGTGCAGGCTGGCCAGCAGCGCGAGGCGGTTGGCCTTGAGGGCGGGGTCGTCGGCATTGACCATCACCCCGTCGAAGAAGGCGTCGACCGGTGCCTTCAGCACGGCCAGGGCCTGCAGCGAGGCCGTGTAGTCCCCGCGCTCGAACGCCGCGGCCGAGGGCGCGCTCGCCGCCTGCAGGGCGTCGAACAGCGCCCGCTCCTGGGGCTCGACGAAGCGCGCCGGGTCCGCCGCGGCCGCAGGCGGCGCGTCCGACTTGTTCAGGATGTTGCCAACGCGCTTGTTGGCGGCGGCCAGGCTGGCCGCCTCGGGCAGCGCGGCGAAGGCACGCACCGCGGCCAGCGCGCGTGGCACCTCGTGCACCCGGCTGCTGCGGCGGCTGAGCACGGCGTCGATTTCCTGCGCGCCATAGCCCTGGTCACGCAGGCTCACCGCCAGGCGGTCGAACATGAAGTCCACCACCAGGCCGACGGTGCGGGCCGGGTCGGCCACGAGCGGGCCGAAGGTCTTCACCGCGGTGTCGATCAAGGCGTCGATGTCGAGGGCCAGCTGGCGCTCGACCAGCATGCGCACCACGCCAAGCGCGTGACGACGCAGCGCGAACGGGTCCTTGTCGCCGGTCGGGAGCTGGCCGATGCCGAACAGGCCCACCAGGGTCTCGAGCTTGTCGGCCAGCGCGACGGCAATGCCGACGTCGTTGCGGGGCAGCTGGTCGCCGGCGAAGCGGGGCTTGTAGTGGTCCTCGATCGCATCGGCGACCGTTTCGCCCAGGCCATCGGCACGCGCGTAGTAGCCCCCCATGATGCCTTGCAGCTCGGGGAACTCGCCCACCATGTCGGTCAGCAGGTCCGCCTTGGCGAGCCGGGCCGCGGTGTCGGCGTCGGCGGCCAATGCCGTGCCACCCAGGCGTTCGCCGATGGCGCGCGCGATGGCGCGAACCCGCTCCACCCGCTCGCCCTGCGTGCCGAGCTTGCCGTGGTAGACGACCTTGGCCAGGCCCTCGACGCGGGAGGCAAGCGTCTTCTTGCGGTCCTGGTCGAAGAAGAACTTGGCGTCGGCCAGGCGAGGACGAACCACGCGCTCGTTGCCCTCGATCACCCGGCTCGGGTCGGCAGGCGAGATGTTGCTGACCACGAGGAAGCGGTTGGTCAGCTTGCCGGCGGCGTCCAGCAGGGGGAA
The DNA here is from genome assembly GCF_964253025.1 of Rhizobacter sp. LjRoot28. Classification (NCBI taxonomy): domain Bacteria; kingdom Pseudomonadati; phylum Pseudomonadota; class Betaproteobacteria; order Burkholderiales; family Sphaerotilaceae; genus Rhizobacter; species Rhizobacter sp. LjRoot28. The sequence goes on along the minus strand of NZ_CAXUQC020000001.1, from coordinate 61,928 downwards.
GTACTTCTGGTTGGCCTTCATCGTGAGGATGAGGCACTCCTGCGGGACGGCCAGGAACTCTTCCTCGAAGCGGCACAGCAGCACGTTGGGCCGCTCGACCAGGGCCGTCACTTCGTCGAGGAGTGCGGCGTCGTCGATGGGCGTGAGGCCCTCGCGCGCGGCCGCCGCGCGCAGCTGGCGCGAGATCTCGGCATGGCGGTCGGCGAAGCTCGCGATCACCGCACCTTGCTCCAGGAGCTGGCGGGCATAGTGATCGGCATCGAGCAGCATGACCGGGTCGATGGCCGCTTCGAACCGGTGACCACGGGTCTCACGGCCGGACGTGAGGCCGAGCGCCTGCACCGGTACCAGGTCGGCGCCATGCAGGGCGACCAGGCCGTGCGCCGGGCGCACGAAGTTGACGCTCGTCCAGCCGTCGGCCAGCTGGTACTGCATGACCTTCGGGATGGGCAGGCGGGCCAGGGCCTCGTCGAGGGCCTTCTGCAGCCCGTCGGCCAGGGTGGCGCCCTTGACCACGACGTCGAGGAACAGGGCCTCCGTCTTGCCGTCGGGCTGGCGCTTGAGTTGCGGCACGGCGCCGGCATCGAAACCGAGGGCGCCGAGCTTCTTGAGCAGCGCCGGCGTGGGCTGGCCGGCGGCGTCGAGGGCGACGCCGACCGGCATCAGCTTCTGCGACACCGGCTTGTCGTCGGCCTGGGAACGCACTGCACTGATGTGGGCGCCGAGCCGCCGGGGCGAGGCGAACGCCGTGACGGCCGAGTGGGCGGTGGCCAGGCCGCTGGCCTTGAGGCTGTCGGCCAGGGTGGTCGAGAACGCCTCCCCGAGCGCCTTCAGCGCCTTCGGGGGCAGTTCCTCGACGAACAGTTCGACCAGGAGGTTCTTCGTCGTCATGGTGTCAGGCCGCCTTCTTGTTCAGGGAGGCGATCACGTCGTCGGCCCAGGCCTTGGGCGCCATCGGGAAACCGAGGCGCGCGCGGCTGTCGAGGTAGCTCTTGGCGACGCTGCGCGCGAGGTTGCGGATGCGGCCGATGTAGGCCGCGCGTTCGGTGACGCTGATCGCGCCACGCGCGTCCAGCAGGTTGAAGCTGTGCGCCGCCTTGAGCACCTGCTCGTAGGCCGGCAGCGCGAGCTGCGCCTCCATCAGCACGCCGGCCTGCTTCTCGTGCGCCGCGAAGGCGGTGAGCAGGAAGTCCACGTCGCTGTGCTCGAAGTTGTAGGTGCTCTGCTCCACCTCGTTCTGGTGGTACACGTCGCCGTAGCTGAGGGTCTCGGTCCACTTGAGGTCGTAGACGCTGTCGACGCCCTGCAGGTACATGGCCAGCCGCTCCAGGCCGTAGGTGATCTCGCCGGTGATCGGCTTGCACTCGATGCCGCCCACCTGCTGGAAGTAGGTGAACTGGGTGACTTCCATGCCGTTGAGCCACACCTCCCAGCCGAGTCCCCAGGCGCCGAGCGTCGGGTTCTCCCAGTCGTCTTCCACGAAGCGGATGTCGTTGGCCTTGAGGTCGAACCCCAGCGCCTCCAGCGAACCCAGGTACAGCTCGAGGATGTTGGCCGGCGCCGGCTTGAGCACCACCTGGTACTGGTAGTAGTGCTGCAGCCGGTTGGGGTTCTGTCCGTAGCGGCCGTCCTTCGGGCGGCGGCTGGGCTGCACGTACGCGGCCTTCCACGGCTCCGGACCCAGGGCGCGCAGGAAGGTGGCGGTGTGGCTGGTACCGGCCCCGACTTCCATGTCATAGGGCTGCAGCAGCGCGCAGCCCTGGCGGTCCCAGTAGTCTTGCAGGCGCAGGATGATTTGCTGGAAGGTCAGCATGGTGGTCGGGTCACGGGGGGATGGGGCAGGAGGCGGGATTTTACGGGGCGCGGCGACAAGGCGCCGCACCCCGCCCGGCGGTCAGTCGTCGCGGCGGCGAAGGACGAAGGCGAACAGCATGGGCACGAGGGCGGCCAGCGCCAGCGGCCACAGGCCGAACCGCGAGGCCCAGCCGGCGAACGGCGTGAGGCCGGTGCGACCGGTCACGGGGGCCTCGAGCACGCCCTGGGTGAAGGGCGGCAACGAATGGGTGACGTGCCCGGCATGGTCGATCACGGCCGTGGTGCCGGTATTGGTGGAGCGCACCATCGGACGCTGGAACTCGAGCGTGCGCATGCGCGAGATGTGCAGGTGCTGGGCCACGGCGATGGTGTCGCCGAACCAGCCGATGTTGGTGAGGTTGGCAAACACCGTAGGCGCCACCGGCTCATCGGCGAAGCGGGCGGCGAGCTCCTCGCCGAACAAGTCTTCGTAGCAGATGTTCGGGGCGATCCGCTCCCCTTGCACCGGGAAGGAGGCGGCCACGCGAGGCCCGCGCTTGAAGTCGCCCAGCGGGATGTTCATCATGTTGGTGAACCAGCGGAAGCCGGCCGGGATGAACTCGCCAAAGGGCACCAGGTGCTGCTTGTCGTAGCGGTAGTAGCCGTCCGGCACCTTGACCGTGTCGCGCGAAATGCCCACGGCGGAGTTGGTGTAGTCGGCCTCGAGGCTGCCCAGCGGGCGCCCGAAGAGCGCCGCCTGAGGCCCGCGGTGGAACTTCTTCAGCAGGGGCTGCCAGTAGTCGTCGGGCAGCTGCTCGGGCAGCAGCGGAATCACCGTTTCGGGACCGATCACGAGGTCGCCGCGCGCGGCGAGGAGCTTCTCGGCGGCCCAGGCGAGGTTCTGCGGCAGCACTTCGACGGCGAACTTCTCGTTCTGCGGCACGTTGGGCTGCAGCAGGGAGAGCTGCAAGGTGCCACTGTCCCGGGTGAAGGCAGGCAGCTTCACATTGCCGAGGCCGAACAACACGACCGCGGCGGCACTCGCGCCGATGGCCAGCCCGGCGGCCGGCTGACCGGGCACGCGGGCGCCGAAGCTGACGATCGCTGCCAGCACGGCGGCTGCCGCTCCGATGCCGTAGACGCCGACGAACGGGGCCAGGGTGGCCAGCGGGGAGTCGACATGGGCGTAGCCCGCTGCCGCCCAGGGGAAGCCGGTGAAGATGACGCCACGGGCCAGCTCGGCCAGCAACCAGCATGCGGCGAAGATCAGGGCATCGAGCCACATCAGGTTGCGGCGCAGCCACGCGAAGAGCGCCATGGCGATCGCCAGGTACAGCGACAGGAAGGCCGACAGGCCGAACACCGCAGCCGCCGACAGCGGCGCGGACAGCCCGCCATAGCGGTGCATGCTGACGTACAGCCACCAGGTGCCGGCGCACAACCAGGCCGTGCCGAACGTGAGGCCGAGCAACGCGGCCCGGCCGGCCGACGCGCGGCTCACGCGGTAGGCAAGCCCTGCCACGCACAGGATCTGCAACCACCACAGCTGCGGCTGGGCGGTGGGCAGCGCGTGCAGCGCGCCGATCAGGATGACGAACAGCAGGTCGTAGCCGATGAAGAAGCGGTCGGTGACCGAGCCGCCCTTGCGGCGGGCGGCGCCGCGCGAGCCGTCACGGCCACGGCTGCTTCGCTCCCGGTCCGCATGGCGTTCGCTCGTTCGGTCGCTCGTTCGCTCGCTCGTGCGTTCACGGCCCCGATCGCCTTCACGCCCCGACCCCTGGCTGCGCGACGAGGTGCCGCGCTCCCGGTTCGAGCCGCTGGAAGACGAAGAGGATCGGCTTGTCGTTGTTCTCTTGTGGTCAGGCACCATCGCTCCCCAAGGCCAGTTCCGGGCTGCGGGTGACCTTGAACCAGCGCACCGCCCCCCCTCGCGTCAGCATCACCGTGAACACCAGGCCGGCGATCGTCACCGATTCACCGCGGCGCGGCACGCGGCCGAGCTCCTGGGCCACGAGGCCACCGATCGTGTCGAACGCATCCACCGGCAGGTCGACCACGAAGGCCTCGTTGACCGCCGTGATGTCGGTATCGCCGGCCACCCGGTGACTGCCGTCGGCCAGCGTGTAGATGCCGGATTCGCCGTCCTTGTCGTCGAACTCGTCCTCGATCTCGCCGACGATTTCCTCGAGCACGTCCTCGATGGTGATCAGGCCGGCGGTGTTGCCGAACTCATCGATCACGACGGCCAGGTGGTTGCGGTTGGCGCGGAAGTCGCGCAACAGCTCGTTCAGCCCCTTGGACTCGGGCACGAAGACGGCCGGGCGCAGCAGGATGCGCAGGTTGAGCTCCGGCGCACGCTGGAGCTTCAACAGGTCCTTGGCCATCAAGGTGCCGATGATGTTCTCCCGCTTGCCCTCGTAGACCGGGAACCGGGAGTGCCCGGTGTCGATGACCGCCCACAGCAACTCCTCGTAGGGCGAGTCGATGTCGAGCACGTCCATCCGGGGCGCGGGCACCATGGCGTCGCCGGCAGTGAGGTCAGCCATGCGGATGACACCCTCCAGCATCATCCGCGACTCGGGCGGGATGAGTTCGCGGTGCTCGGCGTCGGCCAGCGTCTCGATCAGTTCGTCGCGAGAGTCCACGCCCGGCGAAACGAACTCGACCAGCCGTTCGAACAGGCTGCGTTTGTCAGCATGCGGGGAGTGCCTGTCACCCTTGGAAGGGCGACCGGGATGAGGGTCGGACATCGCGCCAGGGCGGAGAGTTCAGGAAGCAAAAGCTTAACAGCAGTAGGCATATGCCCCGGCGGCAGGCCTTGACACATCTGATACCTTCGGGAAATCCTTGGTCCCCTTCGCCTGCCCGCGCCTGCCGCGGCCGCGCGCTTCTTCCCTACAGGTTACCCATGAGTCTCATCCCCGCCACCATCCTGACCGGCTTCCTGGGCTCGGGCAAGACGACGCTGCTCAAGCGCGTGCTGACCGAGGCCCACGGCCAGAAGATCGCCGTCATCGAGAACGAGTTCGGCGACGAGAACATCGACAACGAGATCCTGGTCCAGGACAGCCGCGAGCAGATCATCCAGCTGAACAACGGCTGCGTCTGCTGCACCATCCGGGAAGACCTGCGCAGCACGCTCACCGACCTCGCCGAGAAGCGCCGCAAGGGCGAACTGCAGTTCGACCGGGTGGTGATCGAGACCACTGGCCTCGCCGATCCGGGCCCCGTCGCCCAGACCTTCTTCATGGACGACGAGGTGGCCGAGAGCTACCTGCTCGACTCCATCCTGACGCTCGTCGATGCCAAGCACGGCGACCAGCAGCTCGACACCCGCCAGGAAGCCCGCATGCAGGTGGGCTTCGCCGACCAGATCTTCATCAGCAAGGCCGACCTGGTCGACGCCGCGAGCGTCGAGGCCCTGAGCCACCGCATCAAGCACATGAACCCGCGTGCCCCGCAGAAGCGGGTCAACTTCGGCGAGGTGCCCATCTCGGAGGTGTTCGACCTCAAGGGCTTCAACCTCAACGCCAAGCTCGAGATCGACCCGGACTTCCTCAAGGCGGACGACCACGGGCACCACCACCATCATCACGATCACGACCACGAGCACGGCGAGCACTGCGACCATCCGCACCACCACGCCCATGACGACGACGTGAAGTCGTTCGTCTTCCGCTCGGACCGGCCGTTCAACCCGGCCAAGCTGGAAGACTTCCTCGCCGCCATCGTCCAGGTCTACGGCCCGAAGATGCTGCGCTACAAGGGCGTGCTCAACATGAAGGGCAGTGACCGCAAGGTCATCTTCCAGGGCGTGCATCAGCTGATGGGCAGCGACCTCGGACCGGCCTGGGCCAAGGGCGAGAAGAAGACCAGCAAGATGGTCTTCATCGGCCTCGACCTGCCGTCGGACGTGTTCCGCCAGGGCCTGGAGCAGTGCCTCGCCTGATCCGGCTCAGGTCCTCGCCAGAACTTTGCCCAACCTTCGGCGCCTCGGGCGCCAAGGTGGCTACAATCCGCGGCGCCCGATCTCTGCCACCGGGGTGCACACGGACCCCATAGCGGGTATAACTGCCGTTGCGAGGAGATTTCCAGTGAGCAAGACCCCGGTCCAGCGAACCAGCGCCAGCACACCAGCGGCAAGCAAGCCGGCCCCGAAGCCGGCGGCCCGAGCCGCCGCGAAGGCGCCGGCGAAAGCCTCCACGGCCACCAAGCCCGCGACCAAGGCAGCAGCCAAGGTTGCCACGAAGACCGCGGCCAAAACCGCGACCAAGGGGGAATCAAGCTCCCCCGCTCAACCGAAGTCCCCCCCCGTGCCGACCAAGACCGCTCCCAAATCCGATCCGACCCCGGCCAAGGCCGCCGCCAAGGCTGCGCCCGCACCCGTGGCCGAGACCGTCACCGCGGACCCGTCAGTGATCAAGGCATCCTCACCCCGCGTCGCGGCAGCCCGCGCAGCGGCAGCGCCCCCGGCGGCGCCGCTGCCACCGGCGACCTCCCGCTTCGCCGATCGTTTCGCGCCCCCGCGGCCGCCAACCCGTCAAATGAATTCTTCCGTGATCGACATCACCAAAACGCCTCACAAGGCCGACCCGAAGCTCGCCAACGCCTGGAAGTCGAAAGCAGGCCGTGACCTGACCGAAGCCGAACTGCTCGCCATGCCCGACAGCGAGTACATGAACGAGAAGCAGATCGAGTTCTTCCGCGCCCGGCTGCAAAGCCTCAAGGACGACCTGCTCAGCAACGCCGGCGAGACCACCGAGCACCTGCGCGAAGACACCTCCATCGTTCCCGATCCGGCCGACCGCGCCACCATCGAGGAAGAACATGCCCTCGAGCTGCGCACCCGCGACCGCGAGCGCAAGCTTCTGAAGAAGATCGCACAGTCCCTCGCCCGGCTCGACTCCGGGGAATACGGTTTCTGCGACGAAACTGGCGAACCCATCGGCCTTGGCCGCCTGATCGCCCGCCCGACCGCTACACTGTCCCTCGAAGCCCAGCAGCGGCGAGAGCTCAAGCAGAAGATGTTCGGCGACTGACCCCAGAGCGCCGCGCGCCCCCTCCGACATGGCGGACAACAAAGACAGCAGCAGTTTCTTTCGCAAGGTCGTCAAGTTCGTGGCCAACCCGGCCACCGACTGGGCGCAACTCGGTGCGCCCATGGACGACGCCCGGGAGAGCGAGTACGCCAAGTCGGAGTTGAAGGCGATGATCGAGCGCAAGCGGCGCAACGACTTCGTCCGCAAGCGCGAGTTCGACATGCTGCGCAAGGTGCGCCGCGAGGGTTTGACCAGCGAACAGCTGGCCGCGCTCGGCGGCTCCTCCCGCATGGACGACTCCGAAGTCCGCATGCCCGAGAGCGGCGCCAAGCCCTACAGCGGCGTGAAGGCCAAGATCGACGAGATCGAGCAGCAGATGGTCGGTGACGGCCTGGCGTCGCCCTCCCGCCGCACGCCCGCCTTCTACGACGCCCCGACGCAGCCGGCCCCCATGGGCTATGCGGCGACCCAACCCGACACCCGCAACGGCCAGTTCGCTCCGGCACCTGCGCCCGCCGCACGCCCGGCCCACGGGCAGGCGGCACCAGCCGCGGCCGTGATGAGCCCCGGCCTGTCGCCGCTCAGCGGCGGCATCGATTCCGGCGAACTGGGCCGACCGTTCGCCGTCGAGGTGAGCGAGGTCGAGCACGACCCCGAACTCGATGAAGCCGTCATCGCCTTCGCCAATGCCGACTTCGAGCTGTGCGAGGACGCCCTTGCCCAGCTGACCGCCAGCACCGGTCCGCGGGCCCAGCACGCCGAGACGTGGCTGGCCCTCTTCGATTTGTACCGGGCCATCGGCCAGCAGCAGAAGTTCGAAAGCCTGGCGCTCGACTACGCCCAGCAGTTCGGCTGGTCGGCGCCGCAGTGGTTCTCCATGCCGCGCCTCGTGGCCGAGGCGGCGAGCGAGGAGCGTCGCCCGAGCAACGCCCGGATCGACGGCAACGTCGGCTGGGTCTGCCCGAGCATCGTCGACGCCGACACCGTGGCGCAGCTGCGCTCCCAGACCCTGCAGATGCCGCTGCCCTGGGTATTCGACTGGAGCGCCCTGCACTCGATCGACGCTGAAGGCTGCGCCCGCCTGAGCGAGCTGTTCCGCAGCTGGATGCCCCAACAGATCGACATGCGCTGGGTCGGCGGTGAGCGCCTGCTGCAGGTGCTGTCCGATGCGGCACCGACCGGCGTGCGCGATGCCGACCCCGTTTTCTGGCAGGTCCGCCTCGATGCGCTTCGCCTGGCCAACCGCCCGGACCAGTTCGACGAAGCGGCCATCGACTACTGCGTCACCTATGAGGTCTCGCCCCCGTCGTGGGAGCCGGTCACCTGCCAGGTGCGCATCAGCGGCTCCAACCTCAGCACGCAGTCGCCCCCGATGTCCGTCATCAGCGACGTCTCCACGAGCTTCCAGGAATCGCAGCTCATCGACGAGCCGGGCGTTGTCCAGGTCGCAGGCGTCGAGTTGTCCGGCCAGCTGGTGGGCGACATCAGCGCCACCCTGGCCAAGATGCAGGACGAGCTCGGCGACTCCACCATCGTCAACGTCTCCTGCGCCCGCCTGATCCGCGTCGATTTCATCGCCGCCGGTGACCTGCTCAACTGGGTGCTGGCTCGCCGCAGCGAGAACCGCTCGGTGAGCTTCTCGGACGCCCACCGCCTGGTGGCGCTGTTCTTCGGCGCCATGGGCATCAACGAGCACGCCAAGGTCAAGGTTCGCACCGTCTGACCTGGCACGCGCCGGCCGCCGTGCCGGCGCAGCGGTTTTTCGTGGGCCGGACTTGAATCCGGCCGGGCCGCCCGGATATGTCTCCGATGGAAAATTATCACGGCACCACCATCCTGAGCGTGCGCCGCGGCAACGTCGTGGCCCTCGGGGGCGATGGCCAGGTCACCCTCGGCAACATCGTCGTCAAGTCCACCGCCCGCAAGGTCCGCAAACTGCACCGCGACCAGGTGCTGGCAGGCTTTGCCGGCGCCACCGCCGACGCCTTCACCCTCTTCGAGCGCTTCGAGGCCAAGCTCGAGAAGCACCAGGGCCACCTGGTGCGCGCGGCCATCGAACTGACCAAGGACTGGCGCACCGACCGGGTACTGCGCCGGCTGGAAGCCATGCTGGCCGTGGCCGACCGCGAGGCTTCGCTGATCATCACCGGCAACGGCGACGTGCTGGAGCCCGAGATGGGCGTGGTGGCCATCGGCTCCGGTGGCGCCTACGCACAAGCCTCGGCGCGCGCGCTGTTGCAGCACACCGACCTCGCACCCCGCGACATCGTCAAGCGCTCGCTCGAGATCGCCGGCGACCTGTGCATCTACACCAACCAGCAGCACACCATCGAGGTGCTTGAATGAGCGGCATGACCCCCCAGGAGATCGTCTCCGAACTCGACCGCCACATCGTCGGCCAGAAGGACGCCAAGCGGGCGGTGGCCATCGCGCTGCGCAATCGGTGGCGCCGCCAGCAGGTCGACGAGACGCTGCGTGCCGAGATTACCCCCAAGAACATCCTGATGATCGGCCCGACCGGCGTCGGCAAGACCGAGATCGCCCGGCGCCTGGCGCGCCTGGCCGATGCGCCGTTCATCAAGGTCGAGGCGACCAAGTTCACCGAGGTGGGCTACGTGGGCAAGGACGTCGACTCCATCATCCGCGATCTCGTCGAGATGGCGGTCAAGCAGGAGCGCGAGAAGCAGATGCGCCTGCAGCGCGTGCGCGCCGAGGATGCCGCCGAGGAGCGGGTGCTCGACATCCTCGTGCCGCCGCCACGGCAGGCGGGCAGCGAATTCGGGCTGACGGCCGCGCCCGCCCCCGCACCGGCGGCTGACAACACCGCGCGCCAGGTGATGCGCAAGCGGTTGCGCGAAGGCGTGCTGGACGACAAGGAGATCGAGGTCGATCTCGCCGAGCCGCGGCAGAGCCTGGAGATCATGGGCCCGCCCGGCATGGACGAGATGACCGAGCAGCTGAAGGGCATGTTCGCCAACATCGCCCCCGTCAAGCGCAAGACGCGCAAGCTCAAGATCGCCGAGGCCCTCAAGCTGCTCACCGACGAGGAGGCCGCCAAGCTCGTCAACGAGGACGAGATGAAGACCCGGGCCCTCGCCAACACCGAGCAGAACGGCATCGTCTTCCTGGACGAGATCGACAAGGTGGCCTCGCGCTCCGAGACGGGTGGGGCCGACGTCTCCCGCCAGGGCGTGCAGCGCGACCTGCTGCCGCTGGTGGAGGGCACGACGGTCAGCACCAAGTACGGCATGGTGAAGACGGACCACATCCTCTTCATCGCCTCGGGCGCGTTTCACCTGAGCAAGCCGAGCGACCTCATCCCCGAACTGCAGGGCCGCTTTCCCATTCGCGTGGAGCTCGGCTCGCTGAGCGTGGACGACTTCGAGGCCATCCTCACCCAGACGCATGCCAGCCTGCTCAAGCAGTACCAGGCGCTGCTGGCTACCGAGGGCGTGACCCTGGAGGTGGCACCGGACGGCATCCGCCGCCTGGCGCAGATCGCCTGCGAAGTGAACGAGCGCACCGAGAACATCGGCGCCCGCCGCCTGGCCACGGTGATGGAGCGGCTGCTCGACGAGATCAGCTTCGACGCGCCCAACCGGGGCGGTGAAACGATCTCGATCGGTGCGGCCGAGGTGGACGCCAAGCTCGGCGAGCTGGCGCACGACGAAGACCTGTCGCGCTACATCCTCTGAGGTTGGCGAGCCCTCAGCGGCGCACCGGCGCCGCGAGGGCTCGAGCCGCCCGGCCCCTTCTGCTCGCAGAGATCGCCGGTGGACAGCGGCCTACAGCGCCAACCGGTGCGACTGCAAGGCCAGCAGGCCGTCGAAGATGAGCCGGTCCACCGTCTCGAACTTCAGGTCGGTGATGGCAGCGAGCTTGGGCGACGCACCGCCGCTCATCAGCAGCACCGGCTCCTGGCCGCAACGCTCGGTGAGCTTGCGGTGCATGCGCTCCACCGCGCCCACCATGGCGCTCGAGCCGCCCGTCATCAGGGCGTCGCTGGTGTTGGTGGGAAAGTCGACGATCTCGCCGGTGGGCACCTTCAGGCCTGCCGTGCTCATCTCGAGCGCCCGCTGCATCACGCCGAAGCCGGGCAGGATCATGCCGCCGAGGAAGCGGCCGTTGGCATCGAGGGCGTCCACCGTCACGGCCGTGCCCACCATCACCACCAGCACCGGCCGCGGCCCGCCATGCGCATTGACCCGCTGCCAGGCGCCGATGAGGGCGACCCAACGGTCGGTGCCCAGGCGGCCGGGGTGGTCGTAGCCGTTGGTGACGCCGGCCGCATGGGCCGACGACACGACCCAGCGCGGGTCGATGTCCCACAGTTCGAGCTGCTCCTCGACGCGGCGGCGAATGCCCTCGCCCGCCACCACGCAACCGAGCATGCTGCCGGGTGGCGTGAGTTGCTTCCACTCCTTCTCGGCCAGGGTGTCGATGGTCTCGAGGAACACCGCACCGTGCGCGATCAGGGGCGAGCCGGGAAAAGGCGTGGCGTACTGCCCCCACTTGAGGCGGGTGTTGCCGACATCGATGGCCAGGAAACTCATTCGGGGAAGGAGACCGCCGGTCAGCTCACCGAGTGGGTCGCCAGCAGTTCCCTGACACGCGACATCGTCTGGCTGGCCCACAGTCCCTTGAAGGGCTTGGTGATGCGCAACTCTACCTCTTCCAGCAGGTCTTCCAGATCGGGTCGCGTGCGGGCGCGGCGCAGGCGCAGCAGGGTGAGCGAGCCGGCGACCGGTGCCTCGGCACGCACGGCCCGCACCAGCAGTTCGCGAGCCTCCTCGAACGCCTGGTCCTGGCCGGCGGCGGTGTAGAGGTCCAGCTCGCCCATGTCCGAGGCGGGAGGCTCGTTCAGCACGGAATCGTTCAGCGACGATTCGGGGTGCAGCGACAGCGACGCGGGCAGGAGACTCGCGACGGAGTCGGGGCCGAGGGTGGAGATCGGCGGGATGGCGTCGAGGGGCACCGGACGCGAGGTGGGCACCGACTGCGCCACCGGCAACGCGGGCGCTTCGACGTAGTCGATCATGCCCAGCCCGACCAGTTCGTCGAAGCAGGTCTCGGCAGCGCCGGCCTGCAGGGCCATCTCGCGCACCTGCGCTTCGCTGCGCCGGCCATCCACCAGCAGCAGCACGGTGCGGTGCCGCTGGCTCAATCGGCGTTGTCGACTGCCCAGTTCGGCCAAGGCCTCCGGGGTCTTCACGGGAACATCTGTCGCGGCCAAGGCGTACTCCTGTTCTTGTCTCCGCAGCGGGTGGTTCCCCCGCCATTGTGGGAGGATTGTGCCGCGAAACCCGTCACGGCAGTCCCCCCGGCCGGGGGTGCCTACACTGGGTCACCAAATGCACCTTGCTGGAGCACCGCCGCCATGCCGAAACCCAAGTCCGATCTCGACCGCTATCAGTTCGCCGGCGCCGGCGCGGCTCGCTCGGCAGGACGCTTCGACCTGTCCAAGGTCTCGCCGGGCGACAAGCCGTTCTCCAGCGGCGACAAACAACGCGACCGGGCGGCCGTCGAACTGCTTGCGGACGAACTCGACGGCCTGCAGAACCTGCTCTATGCCGACGGGCGCTTCAAGCTGCTCGTGATCCTCCAGGGCATGGACGCGAGCGGCAAGGACGGCACCTTGCGCGGCGTATTCGGTCGCATGAGCGCCCTTGGCGTGAAGACCATCGGCTGGAAGGCACCGAACGAGACGGAGCGGGCCCACGACTTCCTCTGGCGGATCCACCAGCACGTGCCGGCGCGCGGGGACGTGATGGTGTTCAACCGCAGCCACTACGAGGACGTGCTGGTGCCCGGCGTCAACGGCCAGATCAGCCCGGCACAGACGCGCCAGCGCTACGCGCACATCAACGACTTCGAGCGGCTCCTGACCGAGACGGGCACGGTCGTCTGCAAGTTCATGCTGCACATCTCGAAGGACGAGCAGCGCGAGCGCCTGCAGGAGCGGCTCGACGACCCGACCAAGCGCTGGAAATTCGCCGCCGGAGACCTGGACGTGCGCCGGCAATGGGACGCCTACCAGGCCGCCTACGCCGACATGATCTCGGCCACGGGGACGAGCTGGGCGCCATGGACCATCGTGCCTGCCGATTCCAAGACGCACCGCAACCTGATGATCGCCACGCTGCTCAAGCGCACGTTGGAAGGCATGGGGCTGCGCTACCCGCCGGATGATCCCGCCCTTGCCGGGCTTCGGGTCAAGTGATGCGTGGCGAAGGCCCCGGCTGAACCACTGACCCACCCGCTTCACTCGTTGGCGATTCCTTCGACCTGCACCCGCAGCGTGACATCCATGGCGAACCCGTACGGCTTGCCCGCATCGATGCCGAAGTCGTCGCGGTTGAAGCTGCCCAGCAGGTCGGCACCACACAGCTCGCGCTTGAGCATCGGGTGCGGCACGCACTTGAAACGGTTGACCTTGAGCGTCAGCGGCTTCGTCACGCCGTGCAGGGTGAGCTCGCCGACCACCTGCGAGGGCACTCCCTGCGCAAAGCCTTCCAGCCGCCCCTTGTAGGTGGCCGTCGGGTACTTCGCCGCATCGAAGATGGAGGGCTTCTTCGCCTCGGCGTTCATGATGTCCAGGCCGAAATCGATGCTGTCGATCTCGACCGTGACCTCCACCTCGCCCGTGCCGGCGGCCCGGTCGAGCACTGCCCGACCGCTACTGCGGTTGAACTTCCCCCGCCACACCGAGACGCCCATGTGGTCGGCTTCGAAACTCGGAAACGTGTGGGTCGGATCCAGCGTGTAGCTGACCGGTGCGGAGGCGGCCAGGCTGGACGCGGTGAGGAGGGCGAGGACGATCAACGGCTTCATGGGCACTCCGTGCGGCGCGCCCGGAGGTGGACGCAGTGGGGTGGCAGTCTATCGCTCGAGGTCCGGCTCGTGTGCGGCAGGCGCCATCTCGCCACGTCGACGCGCGATCGCGCCTCGCTGCAGATGAAGGTGCAGCACGGCCGTTCATTCTGCACACCGCAACGACAACCGCTCCGTACAAACTGTTTCCCCAAAACAGCACGATCACCCAGAGGCTGCTGAGGTTTTCCCTCGCGGCGTTGTCACGTTGGCTGCTTAGCATCTGCACGCCCATGCACATTCGTGCCGAGGGCGTCGCCACCCGGCCGCCTCGGCCGCGGCCCGGCGTTCCCCCAAGCAAGAGGAGGAGACAACGATGAACCTGAACCGAAGAGATGTACTGGTCACGGGCGTGGCCAGCGGAACCCTGTGGGGGACCGGCCTGGGCTCGGCCCAGGCGCAGGTCGTGCCACCGGTGTCGGCGCTCGACGCCGCCTCGCTCGCCATCGTGCGGGTGTGGGTGCCGGTGGTGCTCGGCGACAGCGCCTTGCCGTCCGACCCCGTGGCCCGGCAGAACGCCATCCAGCTGGTCGCCCAGCGGGCGGGCGAACTGGTGAGCAACTACCACCCGTTCAACCAGGCCTCCGTCATCGGGTTGTTCAACACCCTGAAGCAGGGGCCGCAGATCTTCAACCCGGCCTTTCCGGCCACCTGGGAAGCGATGCCCCCCGCCACGTTGAGCGCCCTGCTCGACGCGTTCCGCCTCAGCGCCGCCGCCGGCCAGCGCTCGATCTACAGCGCGTTCATGGGGATCATCCCCAACGCCCACTACTCGAACCCCATCAACTGGCCCGCCATCACCTACCCCGGACCGCCGAGCATCACATGAGCACACGCATCCCCCAAATCGTTCCCGTGCCCTCGAAGAAGCCGGTCGACCCCTGGGTCGTCGGCAAGCGCGCAGGCTGGAAGATCACCGACGCCTCCACCCTCGCGGCCGACCAGACCATCACCGTGGACGTCGTCATCATCGGCACCGGTGCCGGCGGTGGCATCACGGCCGAGATGCTGGCGGCCAGCGGCCTCAAGGTCGCGCTCATCGAGGAAGGTCCGCTCAAGAGCTCGACCGACTTCAACATGAAGGAGTCCGAGGCCTACCCGGCCATGTACCAGGAAGCCCTCGGCCGGCGCACGCTCGACGGCGGTGTCGGCATCCTGCAAGGCCGCACCGTGGGCGGTGGCACCACCATCAACTGGGCGACGAGCATTCGCACGCCGGCCCCGGTGCTCGAGTACTGGCAGCGCCGCTACGGTCTGTCCGAACTCACGGCCGCCCGCATGGATCCCTGGTTCCGCGCCGTCGAGACACGCCTCGGCATCCAGCCGTGGGGCGGCGTGCCCAACGCCAACAACGCCATCCTCTCGAACGGGATGTCGCGGCTCGGGTACTCGTGGGGCATCCTGTCGCCCAACGTCAAGGGCTGCGCCAACCTGGGCTACTGTGGCCTCGGCTGCCCCATCAATGCCAAGCAGTCGATGCTGGTGACGACCCTGCCCACCGCGCTCGCCCTCGGCGCCCGCCTCTACACCCGGCTTCGCGCCCAGAACTACGTGTTCAACGCGGCACGCGACCGTGTGGAGTCGCTGGTGTGCGACGCCCTCGATCCCTCCGGCCTTCGCCCGAGCGGCCGCAAGGTGACGTTCAAGGCCAAGCACTTCGTGCAGGCCGCGAGCGCGATCAACGGCCCGGGCCTGCTGCTGCGCTCGGCCGCGCCCGACCCGCACGGCACGCTGGGCAAGCGCACCTTCGTGCACCCGTCGGCGGCGGTCAGCGGCATCTTCCCGACGCCCGTCAAGGCGTACGAGGGCCTGCCCCAGTCGGTGTACTCCGACCACTTCCTGTACCGCGACGCGATCACGGGCCCGCTCGGCTTCAAGCTGGAGGTGGCTCCGCTGCACCCGGTGCTCGTGGCCAGCTCGGTGGCGGCCATCGGTGAAGGCCATGCCGACGTCATGCGCAACTTCGCGAACTACGGCACCGTCATCTCCTTCGCACGGGATGGCTTCCACCCCGACGCACCGGGCGGCTCCGTCCAGCTGCGCGCGGACGGCTCGCCGATCCTCGACTACCCGCTCACGCCGACCGTCTTCGAGGCACTGCGCCGCGCGATGAAGGTGCAGGTGGACGTGCAGTTCGCGGCCGGGGCGACCCGGGTGTTCACCGGCCACCAGCAGTCCAAGCCGGGCGGCTACACCAGCAATGCGGAGCTGCAGGCGGCGATCGACGGCTTCAACTTCGCGCCCGGGTTGCTGCGCATGCAGTCGGCCCACCAGATGGGCGGCTGCGGCATGTCGGCGGACCCGACGCAGGGGGTGGTGAACGGCGACGGACGCCACCATCAGCTGAAGAACCTGTCGGTGCACGACGCCTCGGTGTTCCCGACGAGCCTGGGTGCCAACCCGCAGGAGACGATCTTCGCCCTGTCGGCCCGCATGACAGCCAAACTGGCGCTCGACATCTTCCGCATCAGCAACTGCACGCTGAAGACGAGCTGACCGGTCGGGTCGGCCGCGGGAGCGGCCGACCCGGGAAGCCGGCCCGGCGCCATGCCGGGCCGGCCGTCAGCGCGGTCGGAGTCGGCAATTCCCCATCCACCGTCGGACCATTGCACGTCCCCTTGCCCTCGGACGTGGCGAGGACGAGGATACGGTTCGTCGATTGCGAGGATGCGTCCATGTCGAACGACCGCCACGTCACCTTGTTCCACGCCCCCAACACCCGCTCCTTCGGCGCCCGCGTGCTGCTCGAGGAGCTCGGCGCCGATCACGACCTGCATGTGCTCAACGTGAAGGTCAACGAACAACGCGGCGCGCGCTACATGGACATCAATCCCATGGGCAAGGTGCCGGCGCTGCGCCACGGCGAAGTGCTCGTCACCGAGCAGGCCGCGATCTACATGTACTTGGCCGACCTCTACCCCGAGGCCGGCCTCGCGCCGGCGCTCGATGACCCCCTGCGCGGCCCCTACCTGCGCTGGATGGTGTTCTACGGGTCGAGCTTCGAGCCGGCCCTGGTCGACCGGGCCATGAAGCGGGCGCCCGCGCCGCTGTCCACCTCGCCCTATGGCGACTGGGCCACGATGTTCTCCACCTTGACCGGCCAGCTGGCGCGCGGCCCCTGGATGCTGGGCGAACGGTTTTCCGCGGTCGATGTCCTGTGGGGTGCGGCGCTCACCTGGACCAGCGGCTTCCAGCTGGTCCCGCTCGAGCCGGTCATCAAGTCGTACATCGACCGCTTCAACGCGCGGCCGGCAGTCGCCAGCGTTCGCGCCGCAGACGCCGAGCTCGCGCGCACCCAGGCCGGTTGATCAGGCGCTCCGCGCCCCGGGGACCTGCAGCACGAGGTCGGTCAGGGCGACGGCCACGCAGGGCAGGACATGGCCGGTGCGCTTTTCATCGGCACTCAACCCGGGCCAGTCGATGCGGTACGCCACGGCGCCGGAGGTCACCATGCACAGGCAGGCCCGGCAGGTGCCATTGCGGCAGGAACTCGGCAACACCACGCCCGCCGCCAATGCCGACGCCAGCAGCGTCTCGCCCGAAGGCGAGTGGAAGTGCCGACCGAGCGGCTGGACCAGCACATCGTGGACTGCGGACGAGGCGCCGTCGACGGCGGGCGGAGACAGAGTGGACGGCTTCATCGAACGTGGCGCTGTGACGGGATTGGCGGCGAGAGAGGCGGAGCGGCGCGCCTTGGCGACAGCCGGCCGCACGACCCCATGTTAGAACCTGCGGCACAGGACTCACCGCCTTCCGACATGTCGATCATTCTTGTCCGTCACGGCGAAACGCTGCTCAACGTCGCCCGCACCCTGCAACCTGCCGACACGCCCCTGAGCCCGAACGGGGTGGCGCAGGCCGAGGCGCTCGCCCGCCGGCTGGCACCCCTGCAACCAGCCGCGGTGCTGACGAGCGATCTGCCCCGGGCCCTGGCCACGGCGCAGACCATCGCGGCGGCCTGCCAGGCCCCCATCGTCGAAAGCGCCCTGCTGCAGGAACGCAACTACGGCGAGCTGCGAGGCCGCTCCTACGACGCGCTGGGCTTCAACCCGCTGCGCATGGAAGAAGCCCCGCCCGGTGGGGAGTCGGCCTGCGCCTTCCACCTGCGCGTGGCCCAGGCCTTTGCCGAAGCGCTCGCGCTGCGCGAAACGCTCGATGGGCCGCTGGTGGTCGTGACCCACGGCCTAGTCATCCATGCGCTGCTGCAGCGCCATCTGCGGCTCACCGCTGAACAGATGCTGCCCGTCCGCTTCGGAAACACCTCGATGACGGTGTTCTCGCCGCAGGCGCCTTACGCGGTGGAGCTGCTGGACTGCACGCGGCACCTGGGCGCGGCTGGCGTGCACGAAGACGCCCGCAGCCTGTCCGGCGGTTGACGCCTCAGGCGGTGGGCGGCTTCCAGCCCAGGCGCGCGAGCAGTGCCTGCGCTGCAGCCGGGGCCTTTTCCTTGGCACCGGCGATGAAGAGCATGAACACGTCCCGCGGCGCCTTTGTCCCGGCCTTCGGGGGTGCCACGCGGGGCAGATCCGCCGGCTCGCCGCCTGCCTGCCAGGTGCGCGCCGCCTCGGCCCAGGCATCGAGTGCCTTGGGCGCGTAGCCCGCCTTCAGGCGCGACTGCGTGCGCATCAGGCGGGCGTACACGAAGGGCCCGGTCACGTCGGCCAGCATGGGGTACTCGTCGGAGTCGGCGAACACCGTGGCCACGCCATGCCGACGGGCGAGCGCCAGGTACTCCGGCACGAGGAAGCTCTCGTGCCGCACATCGAGCACGTGGCGAAGCCGCAGCCCGTCGACCTCGGGCGGCAGCAGGGCCAGGAAGGCGGCGAGGTCATCCGGGTCGAAGGCCTTGGTCTCGGCGAACTGCCAGACGATCGGGCCGAGCTTGGGCCCCAGTTCGGAAATGCCGCTGTGAATGAAGCGGTCGATCGACTCGCCGGACTCGGCCAGCACCCGGCGCGCGGTGCAGTAGCGCGAGGCCTTGACCGAGAACATGAAACCGTCCGGCGTGTCGTCGCGCCACTTGGCGAAGGTGGCGGGCTTCTGGGACCCATAGAAGGTGCTGTTGATCTCGATCATCGAGACCTGCCGACTGGCCCAGGACAGCTCGCGTGAGTTGGGAAGGTCGGCGGGATAGAACGTCTCGCGCCACGGCTCATAGCTCCAGCCGCCCATGCCCACCCGGATCGTCGTCTCTTTTGCCACGTCTTGCTCCTTCCCCGAAGGGCTGCAGCATGCACGCTGCCATGGGCTTGTGCACGATGCCCCCGGAGGCCTTGGGTGGTTGCGGCGCCACGACGAGGCCAGGCCCTGCCCCGCCGCTAGACTGCGCCGCTCACGCTACGCCCATTGCCATTGGAGTACCCGCATGCCCTGGATCCTGCTCATCATCGCCGGCCTGTTCGAGGTGGGCTGGGCCGTGGGCCTGAAGTACACCGAAGGCTTCAGCCGGCCACTGCCCACGGTGCTCACGGTGGCGGCCATGCTGGCGAGCGTCGGGCTGCTGGGGCTGGCGATGAAGCACCTGCCGGTGGGCACGGCCTACGCCGTCTGGACCGGCATCGGCACGGTCGGCACGGTCGTGCTCGGAATCGTGTTGATGGGCGACGCCACCACCCCCGCGCGCCTGGCCTGCCTGGGGCTCATCGTCGCCGGCATCGCCGGGCTGAAGCTCACCAGTTGAGGCCGGCCGGCGAGGCTCGCGACCTCAGCGGGCGGCCAAGGCGACCCAGGCCAGGCCGCCGCCGAGCAGCGCCAGCAGCACCAGGTTGATGGCCACCAGCCACCGCGCCCGCGCTCGCAGGATGGAGAGGGTGGCAACAATGGCTGCGTTCTGTTCGGCCAGGGCTTCGATCAGCTTGGCCGACGCCTGCTCGCGCTCACCCATCTCGCGCAGCTGGACCTCGAGCCGCGCCAGCCGCTCCGGAGGCTCGCCGGTGGGGACCGGCGCCGTGACGGGAGCGGCCTCCTCGGTGCGCGAGAACATCTTGCGCGCGCCCTTGACGATGGAGGGCGCCGCATTGATCACGTCACCCCAGGGCACCACCTTCAGGGCGGTGATCAGGTTGCCGATTGCCACGGGACGAGCCTTTCAGGGAGAAGCGGAATGCATGAGGGCGAGTGTCGCACCAGCCCGGCGAGAGCGGCGTAGTCGTCGTCCTACGAAGCGTCGGTCGATCGCCCGATAGCCGAACCTGGACGCCTCCAGCAGCATCCTGTCCCATGATCCTGCGCGGCGCGGGGTCGTGCAGGAGCTGCAGCATGAGCAACGATGAGCAATGGCTGGAAGACGTGCACCGCTGGTACTACGGCGGCACGGCCCCCGAGGCCTACCGGGACGACCCCTACCCCCAGGACGATGCCATCGGCTATGAGGCCGCGCACCCTGCACTGCAGGCGCAGCACTGGCCCGATGCGCCGTGGGGCAGCGTGGCACCGGCGGCTCGATGAACTCCGCCTCGCCCACGAGCGCTCGGCCAACGCACCGGCCGCCAGCGCTCGGGCGGCTGCCCGCCTGGGTGCGCTCGCCCTCGGTGCTGGTGCCGGCGTCGCTGGTGCTGGCCCTGGTGCTGCTGGCCACGCTGGCCCTCGTGGTCCGGGGCGAGGTGGAGCAAAGCGAGGCGCGGCAGCGCGGCAGCGGCACCAGCCTCGCCGCCTCACCAGGTATCGATCGGGTGGCTGACAGCCGGATGGACCCGCGCTGAGGCCAGGCCCAGCGACAGCCAGCGGCGGGTCTCCGCGGGGTCGATGACGGCATCGATCTCGAGCGCGCCCGCCATGTGCACCGCTCGACCCCGCTCGTACTGCTCGGCCACCAGCCGCTGATACAGCGCCTCGCGCTCCGGTCCCTCGGCCGCGGACTCAAGCTCCTTGCGGTAGCCGAGCCGCACCGCGCCTTCCAGGCCCATGCCCCCGAACTCCCCGCTCGGCCACGCAGCGGTGAACACCGGCGCATGGAAGCCGCCGCCCGCCATGGCCATCGCGCCCAGCCCGTAGCCCTTGCGCAAGACCAGGGCGAACACCGGCACCCGCAGGTGCGCCGCGCGCACGAACAGGCGACTCACGTGGCGGACCTGCGCCTGGGCCTCGGCCTCCGGCCCCACCATGAACCCGGGCGTGTCGATCAGGCTGACGACCGGCAGGCCGTGCCCGTTGCACAACTGGAGGAAGCGGGCTGCCTTGTCGGCCGCCTCGGCGTCGATGGCGCCGCCCAGATGGGCAGGATTGCTGGCCAGCAGGCCGACCGGACGGCCTTCGATCCGGCCGAGCGCGGTGAACACGCCGGTGCCGAATCCGGCGCGCAACTCGAGCAGCGTCCCCACGTCCACTACCCCGCGCAGCACTTCGCGCATGTCGTAGCTGCGCACCCGGTTCTCCGGCAACACCTCGCGCAGGCGCTGCGGGTCCGGCGCTTCGCCGCCGGGCAGGGGGCCCTGGAAGTACGACAGGTACCGGCGTGCCACACGCACGGCCTCGGCTTCGTCCTCCACCAGCACGTCGATGACGCCGTTGCGGGCCTGCACTTCACTCGGCCCGATGTCCTCCGGCTTGAAGACGCCCAGGCCGCCGCCCTCCACCATGGCCGGTCCGCCCATGCCGATGTTGCTGCCGCGGGTGGCAATGACCACGTCGCTGCAGCCCAGCAGGGCCGCGTTGCCGGCGAAGCAGCGGCCGGCCGCGATGCCGACCACCGGCACCTGGCCGCTCAGGCGCGCATAGCTCGCGAAACTGGTGAGGTGCAGCCCCGCGATGGCGGTGGAATCGGTGTCGCCCGGACGACCGCCACCCCCTTCCGCGAACAGCACCACCGGCAGGCGCTGCTGCAGGGCCACCTCGACGAGCCGGTCCGTCTTCTGGTGGTTCCGCATGCCCTGGGTGCCGGCCAGCACCGTGGCGTCGTACGCCATGACGGCGCAGCGGCTGGCTTCGGCGCCGAACAGGCTGCCGTTCACGCTACCCAGGCCGGTCACAATGCCGTCGGCCGGCGTGTTGCGGATCAGGTCGTCCAGCGGCCGGCGGCGCGTCTGTGCCGCGATGGCCAGGGCGCCGTACTCGATGAAGCTGCCCGGGTCGCACAGGTCGGCGATGTTCTCCCGCGCGGTGCGCAAACCGAGCGCATGGCGCTTGGCGACGGCCTCGGGACGCGCGGCGTCCAGCGTGAAGGCGAGGCGCTGCTCCAGGGCCAGCAGGTCAGGCCGCGCCGCGGCAGGCGCCGTCCCCGCGGTCGGTTCATGGGTGGCGGCTTCTCCCGCCACAGGCACGACCGGTCGGGCCGGCCCGAGGCGCAGCAAGGCCTCTTCCTCGGCCACCAGGTCGCCGGCACCGACGAGCAGCGTGGCCACCGTCGCGTCGGCCGGCGCCCTCACCTCGTGCTCCATCTTCATGGCCTCGAGCACCAGCAACAGCTGCCCGGCGACAACGGGATCGCCGGCGGCCACACAGGTCTGGACGACGGACGCGGACATGGGGGCACGGAGCGTTTCGTTCATCCGCTGACTTTAGCAAGCCCCCGGGACTGCTCGCTGTCACCCGATCGCCGCACAATGGGGCCATGGCCACACCCACCCTGCTCAAAGCCCAGTTCTTCACCGACGCGGAGGCGGCCCTGGCGCATGCCACCAGCATCTACAACGCCGGCATCGCCCACCTGCGCGACAGCCTGCAGCGCTTCGTGGCTGGCGAGGCGCTCGGGCAGCATGTGCGGGCCTGCTACCCCTACCTGCGGGTGCACACCGACACGGTGGCCCGCGCCGACAGCCGGCTGGCGTACGGCTTCGTCGCCGGGCCCGGCACCTACGAGACCACCCTCACCCGGCCGGACCTCTTCGGTCGCTACTACCGGGAGCAGTTCTCGCTGCTGTTGAACAACCATGGTGTCTCGCTCGAAGTGGGCATGAGCTCGCAGCCGATTCCGGTGCACTTCTCGCTCGCCGAGAACGACCACCTGGAGGGCAGCCTCACCCGCGAACGCCGCCTGCTCCTGCGCGACCTCTTCGACCTGCCCGACCTGGCCGCCATGGACGACGGCATTGCCAACGGCACGCACGAGCCGGAGCGCGGGGCGGACGGCCGCATCCGCCACCCGCTGGCGCTCTTCACCGCGCCCCGGGTCGACTACTCGCTGCACCGCCTGCGCCACTACACGGCCACGGCGCCCGAGCATTTCCAGAACTTCATCCTCTTCACCAACTACCAGTTCTACATCGACGAGTTCGTGCGCCTCGGCCATGAGGAGATGGCCAAACCCGATGGCCAGTACGACGCCTTCGTGGAACCGGGCAACGTGGTGACGCGGCGCACCGGCCTGCCGAGCGAATCCGGCGACGAAACCGGCATCGCCCCGCCCCGCCTGCCCCAGATGCCGGCCTACCACCTGGTGCGCGGCGATCGCGCCGGCATCACCATGGTGAACATCGGCGTGGGCCCGGCCAACGCCAAGACCATCACCGACCACATCGCGGTGCTGCGCCCGCACGCCTGGATCATGCTGGGCCACTGCGCGGGCCTGCGCAACACGCAGGCGCTGGGCGACTACGTGCTGGCCCACGGCTACGTGCGCGAGGATCACGTGCTCGACGAGGAGCTGCCGCTGTGGGTGCCCATTCCACCGCTGGCCGAAGTGCAGGTGGCGCTCGAATCGGCGGTCGAGGAAATCACCCAGCTCAAGGGCTACGAGCTCAAGCGCATCATGCGCACCGGCACGGTCGCGAGCACCGACAACCGCAACTGGGAGCTGCTGCCCTCGCACCATTCGGCCAACGCGCCGGAGCGCCGCTTCAGCCAGAGCCGTGCGATCGCGCTCGACATGGAAAGCGCCACCATCGCGGCCAACGGCTTCCGCTTCCGCGTGCCCTACGGCACCCTGCTGTGCGTGAGCGACAAGCCCCTGCACGGCGAGATCAAGCTGCCCGGCATGGCCAACCACTTCTACCGCGAGCGGGTCGACCAGCACCTGCGCATCGGCATTCGCGCCGTCGAACTGCTGCGGGACCAGGGGGTCGACCAACTGCACAGCCGCAAGCTGCGCAGCTTCGCCGAAGTGGCGTTTCAGTAAGGCGCGTCGTCCACGCGCCAGGTGCGCGGCGGTTGGCTCGCGAACACCGACTCACCGTGCAGCCAGCGCGGTGGGCCGTCGACATGCACCCATGTCAGGGCGAGATCCGCGCATTGCCAGGTCCAGGCATCCACCGGCGTCCCGACGGGCGCTCGCCGGGTCGCCACGCGGGCCAGCCGGTCGGGGCTCGCGCCTTCCGTGAGCCGCTTGATCCACGCTTCCTTCACGGTCCAGAGTTCGCGGAAGGCCTCCTGTTGAGGCGTGTCGGAGAGCATGGCGAGTCGCTGCTGCTCCTCGGCATTGCAGACAGCTGCGGCCAGGCCCATCACGTCGCGACGGCGGCCGGCCGCCTCGATGTCCAGGCCGGCCGGCGTGTTCGAAATGGCCGCCGCAACCCAGTCGCCGCTGTGGCTGAGCGCCAGCGCCGGACCGCCGCCGGGAACGACAGGCGGCAGGTCCTCGGGCGCGTCGAGCGGCCAGTCGAAGGCTGGGTCACCGCCGCACACCGTCGCCAGCAGGCGGCGCAGCAGCACGCGGCCCGCCAGGAAGGAGGCGCGTCGCCGTGCCGAGGTGAGGCGCGCCAAGCGCGCCTGCTCCGGCGCGCTCAGCCAGGCGATGAGCCCGCCTTCGGCCTCCGCCGCCAAGGGGGCGATGCGGTCCAGCCAGAGGACCGCGCCGTTCAGCGCGACTCGGGCCACCGCCGGAAGACCAGCGAGGTGTTGAGGCCGCCGAAGGCGAAGTTGTTGCTCATCACCAGATCGGTCCGGATCTCGCGACCTTCGCCCACGATGTAGTCGAGGGGCGCGCAGCGCGGGTCGACGCGGGTCAGGTTGATGGTGGGCGCGAACCAGCCCTCGCGCATCATCTCGAGCGTCATCCAGGCCTCGAGCGAACCGCAGGCCCCGAGCGTGTGGCCCATGTAGCTCTTGAGCGAGCTGATGGGCACGCGGTTGCCGAAGACGGCATGCGATGCGGCCGATTCGGCGATGTCGCCCTGGTCCGTGGCGGTGCCGTGCGCGTTGACATAGCCGATGTCGTCGGCCGCCACGCCGGCGTCCTCGAGGGCGAGGCGCATGGCCATCGCCATGGTGTCGGCATTCGGGTGCGTGACGTGCTTGCCGTCGCTGTTGGTGCCGTAGCCGACCACCTCGGCAATGATGCGCGCGCCGCGCGCCTCGGCGTGCGACAGCTCCTCGAGAATGAAGCTGCAGCCCCCTTCACCCAGCACCAGGCCGTCTCGTTCGGCATCGAAGGGCCGGGGCGTGAGCTCCGGTTCGTCATTGCGGGTGCTGGTGGCGAACAGCGTGTCGAACACCGCCGCGTCCATCGGGTGCAGCTCCTCGGCGCCGCCCGCGATCATCGCGACCTGGCGGCCGGACTGGATCGCCTCGTAGGCGTAGCCGATGCCCTGGCTGCTCGACGTGCAGGCGCTCGACGAGGTGATGACGCGCCCGGTGATGCCGAAGAACACGCCGATGTTGACCGCCGCCGTGTGCGCCATGCACTTGATGTAGGTGTTGGCGGTGATGCCTTCGGTCGTGGTGCCGACGATCATGCGGCCGAAGTCGCCGATGGCGGCCGGCGAGCCGATGGACGACCCGTACGAGATGCCCATGCGGCCGCTCTGCACGAGCGGGTCACCCAGCAGGCCGGCATCGGCGAGCGCGAGCTCGCTGGCGCGCGTGCCGAACAGCGCGACGCGGCCCATGCTGCGCATGGTCTTGCGGTTGTAGTGCTCCGGCAGGTCGAAGTGCTGCACGAGCGAGCCGAGCCGCGTGTTCAGGCCCTCGTAGACCTCCCAGCCGGGCATCACCTGGATGCTGCTGCGCCTGGCCAGCAGGCGCTCACGCACGGTGGGCCAATCGTGACCGAGGGGGCTCAGGGCACCGATGCCCGTGACGACGACGCGCTTGCTCATCCGACCATCCCTCCGTTCACCGAGATCACCTGCCGCGTGATGTAGGCGGCATCGGCCGACATCAGGTAGGCCACCAGCGAGGCCACCTCTTCGGGGCGGCCCATGCGGCGCAGCGGGATCATCTTCATCGCCTCGTCGAGCACCTCCTGCGGAACCATCTCGGTGTCGATCAGGCCGGGGGCCACGCAATTGACGGTGATGTCGCGCTTGGCCAGCTCGATGGCCAGCGCCTTGGTCGCACCGATGATGCCCGCCTTGGCCGCGCTGTAGTTGGTCTGCCCGCGGTTGCCCACGAGGCCGGAGACCGATGCCAGGGTCACGATGCGCCCGGGACGGCGGCGGCGAACCATCGGCATCACGACCGGATTGAGCACGTTGTAGAAGGCATCGAGGTTGGTGTGGATGACGGCATCCCACTCCTCGCCCGACATGGCCGGAAAGGCGTTGTCGCGGGCAATGCCGGCATTGCAGACGACGCCGTAGTAGGCGCCGTGGGCGTCGGTATCGGCTTGCAGGGCGGCGGCAGCCGCCGCACGGTCGGCCACGTCGAAGCTCAGCACACGCGCCTGGCGGCCGGCCGCGCGGACCTCGGCAGCCACGCCTTCAGCCTGCTCGAGCCCCGTGCGGCAATGGACGACGATGTCGTGCCCGGCCTGCGCCAGGCGCAGGGCGATGGCGCGGCCGATGCCGCGGCTCGAGCCGGTGACGAGGATGGTGGTGGGATCGGACATCAGGGGGTACTGCCTCTCAGAATGCTTTCGCCATCCTCGGGCTCGAAGATGGACAGACGGGCGGTGGCGACTTCCTCGCCTTCGCGCAGGATGCGGCAGTCGAACATGCCGAGGCCGTTGGCGCCCACGAACTCCTGGTGCACCTCGACGCGCAGCCGGGTGCCGGCCGCGAAATCGGGCACATGGGCCTGGTAGCGCCGGGTGCCGAGCAGCATGCCGAGGCGGGGCGATCCGCCCTGCAGCGCATGCTGTGCGCCCGACCATGCGGAGATGGTCTGGGCCATGTATTCGAGACCCACCCAGCCCGGCATGCGGCCTTCGTGCACGAAGAGCCCGTCGGCCGGCACGGTGACCTCGGCCACGGCATCGGTGGGGCCGGCCTCGACGAGCCGGTCGATCAGCAGCATGGCGCCGCGGTGGGGGACGTAGGCTTCGATCGGGTTCATGCGGCACCGAACAGCAGAGCGGCATTGCTGCCGCCGAAGGCGAAGGACTGGCTCAGCACGTGGCGCGGCGAGCGCCCGAGGCGCTGGCCCGGCGCCACCAGGTGCAGGGCCGGCAATTGCGGGTCGCGCGCGCCATCCCACCAGTGCGGCGGCAGTCGGCCCTGCGGATTGTCGACCAGCGTGAGCCAGGCGATCGCCGCCTCGATGGCCCCGGCCGCGGCCAGCGCATGGCCGGTGAGCGGCTTGGTGGAACTGACCGGCACGTCGCGGCCGAGCACCTGTGCCACCGCGGCGCTTTCCATCGCGTCGTTCAGCGGCGTGGCGGTGCCGTGCAGGTTCACGTAGTCGATCGCCGCGGCGGCCAGGCCGGCGCGGGCCAGCGACTGGCGGATCACCTCCTCGGCGCCGCGGCCGGTGGGGTCCGGCGCCGACATGTGGTGCGCGTCGGATCCTTCGCCCCAGCCGGCCAGGCGCAAGGGACCCGGCTCGCGCGTCATGAGAAAGAGCGCCGCCCCTTCGCCGATGTTGATGCCGTTGCGATTGACCGACATGGGGTTGCATCGCGCCGCGGACACCGACTCCAGCGCGCTGAACCCGGCGATGGTGAACTCGCACAGGGCGTCGACGCCGCCAGCCACGACCGCATCGACCAGTCCCGCGCGCAACAGGCGGGCGCCGGAGGCCAGGGCCTTGGCACCCGAGGAACAGGCGGTGGAAATGACATGGGCCGGACCACGGGTGCCCAGTTCCCCGGCCAGCCACTGTGCGGCGTTGCCCATCTCCTGCAGCGCATAGCTGAAGCCGTCGGGCCAGCGGCCTTCGGCCTGCCAGAGGCGGCTTGCCCGCTCGCCCTCCTCGACCCCCGACGTGCTGACCCCCAGGATCACGGCCACGCGGCCGGGCCCGAAGCGCGCAATGGCGGCATCGATCGCTGCGCGTGGTTCGGCCAGGGCCGCGGCCAGCACCGCGTTGTTGCGGCTGCGCTGGTGCGGCGGCGCATTCACCGGCAGCATCACGTCCGCCGGCAGCAGGCCGAGGTGCAACGGCCGGCCCGGCGTGTAGCGATCGGTCTCGACGACGCCTCCGCAGGCCTCGGCGAAAAGGCTTCGCCGGACCGCGGCCTGGTCCATGCCAAGGGCGCACACCACGCCCATGGCGTTGAGGAACACGGAACCGCTCATGGCCCGTCCCTCGTGTCGACGACGAGGTGATAGCCGTCGCGAAGGTGGTGGATCTCGATGCGCTGCGCCGACGGATAGCTGACGGTGACCACCGGCGCGGCCGCCTGACGCAGCACGCGGCCGCCGGCGGGCGTGTCCAGGAACCAGCCGCTCGGCAGCGCCGCGCGCACCACGTCCTCGGGCCACATGGCCAGCTGCAGGTCGCTCAGGATGCGCTCGCCGGATACCACGGCGGGCAGCCACGAGGCGCGTTGCTCGTCCAGCCGAACGCCGTCCCAGGTGAGCCGCGCCGCGGTCTGGCCCATGCTGACAAGGGCCAGCCGGACCGCCTGTGCATCGGCCTCCAGCAGCACGTCGATGCGCTGGGTACGCCCCTGCACCGTGGCCGCGAGCTGCTGCTGCACCGCCAGGCTGCGCCCGAGCGACGCCGGCGAGAGGCGCAGGGTCGGGGCGTCGTCCGTTGCCGCCGGGCCGCACTCGGCCGCCGCGGGCGACGCAGGCGGCTGGGGCCGGGTGGCCGCGCAGCTGGCCAGCAGCGCCAGCACCACGAGCGGCATCAGGGGCGTCAGGCGAAGCATGAGTTCAGGCCGCCTTGCCGAAGCGCAGCAGCGAGTGGCAGTAGCCGATGCCGTCGCGCGAGGTGATGAGCTCGAGGCCGGCGTCCTTGGCCAGACGCAGGTAGTCGGCGCTCTCGTAGACCTTGCTGTTGCCGCTCGCCATCGCGGTGAAGTACGGCGAGGTGTTGATCAGGCAATAGGCCGCGATGTCGTAGCGCTGCCGGTCCCAGAGGGTGTCGAGGATGAGCACCTGCCCACGCGGCGCCAGCGCATCGGCGGCGCGTTTGAGGATGGAGGCGATCACCGGCTCGCTGAAGCAGCTGAGGAACTGGCTCATCCAGATGAGGTCCATGCCGCCCGGGAACGCGGAGTCCGGCTTGAGCATGTCCACCGGATGAAAGTGCGCCCGTTCGGCGAGGCCCTCTTCCTCCAGCCGCCGTTGCGCCACGGCCAGCTGCTGCGGCAGGTCGACCAGGTGCAGCGCCACCGTGGGCTGGTGGTTGAGCGCCGCGATGCTGAACTTGCCCGTGTTGGCCCCGATGTCCATCACGCGGGCCGGCGCGGTGGCGAACACGTCCGGGAGGATGGACGGGAAGGAGGTGTCGGAGTAGAGGTGGTCGAAGGCGAACCAGCTGCTCTGCGCGGGCTCGGCCAGTTCGGCAAGACCCTGGTACAGCGTCGGCCACTGGCCGAGGGCCGGCAGGCCGGCCGGTGTTTCAGTGACGAGGGACTGGTCCAGATGGAACAGGCCTTCGTAGCAGACGTCATTCACGAAATCGATGTTGACCTGGGTGATGCTGTCGCTCAGCACGCAGTAGCCGGCCTTGTCGAGGACGTAGCGGCCCTCCACCAGCTGCACCACGCCGGCGGACAGGCAGGTCTCGAGCACCACCTTCAGGCGGTAGGGGCTCCACCGGCCGGTCGCGGCCAGCTGCTCCACCGCGATGCCGGCCTCGCCGGCGGCGGCCAGCGCATCGAGCATGCCGTGCTTCCAGGCGTGCCGCACGCACTGGAACACCACCGGACCGAAGGCAATCTTCTGGGCTTCGAAGCGGGCCTCGAAGGCGGACTGGCCCTCGGGAGAAAAACGTTTGGTGAGCAAAGGAAGTCGCCTTGAAGTCAGAGTGAAGTATCCCAGGCTGCGCGGGGCGTCAGCTGCAGATCTCGGCCAGCACCGCCAGGCGGCGCTTGGGTTCGGCCACGAAGGGGTTGCGCGTGTCCCAGGCGTAGCCGGCGAGGATGGAGGAAATCATGCGGTGCACCTCGGGCGAGCCCCCCTCGTGGAAGATGATCTTCTGGAAGCTCCCCTGGTACCAGGCCTCGACGTAGGCACGGAAGGTGTCGACGCCGGCCTTGAGCGGCACGGCGTAGTCACGCTGCCAATCCACCGTTTCGCCGGCGGCCTCGCGGGCGAGGCACTCCGAGGCAAGGCTCGCCGACTTGAAGGCAATCGTCACGCCGCTCGAGAAGACCGGGTCGAGGAACTCGCCGGCATTGCCGAGCAGGGCGAAGCGATTGCCCCAGAGCGAGCTGACGTTGGCCGAGTAGCCGACGATCTGGCGCGCCGGGGTGTCCCACACCGCACCGGCGAGCAGCGTCGACAGGCCCGGGTCCTCGGCGACGATGGCGCGCAGGCGCTCGGTCTCGGTGCCGGTGCAGCGCGACAGGAAGTCGTTGTGGGCGACCACGCCCAGCGAGCAGCGGCCGTTCGAGAAGGGAATGGTCCAGTACCACACGTCCGGGTGCTCCGGGTGCACGGTGACGCGGATCTTCTGGCGGTCGAAGTTGCTTCCCATGGGGATGCGGTCCTCGACGTGCGTGAAGATGGCGCCGCGCACCGGGAAGTTCGAAGGCGACTCGAGCTTGAGCAGGCGCGGCAGGATGCGGCCGAAGCCGCTGGCGTCAAGCAGAAAGCTCGCCTCGATCTCGCGCACGGCGCCTTCGGCGTCCTTCACGGACACGCGCGGGCGTGCGCCCGTGACGTCCACGGCCACCACCTCCTGGCGGTAGCGCACGTCCGCCCCCGCACGGGCGGCCGCGTCGGCCAGCACCTTGTCGAAGCTCGCACGCTGGACCTGGTACGTGCTGCCCCAGCCGGGCGAGAACTTGTCGCGGAAGTCGAACTCGGTGTACTTGCCGTTGCAGGCGAAGGCCGCGCCGTTCTTGTACTGGAAGCCGGCTTCCACCACGTCACGCAGCATCCCGGCCGCCTCGATGTACTCCATGCTCTGGGGCAGCAGGCTTTCGCCGATCGAGAAGCGCGGGAACTGCTCGCGTTCGATCACGGTCACCTGGCGCCCCTGCTTGCGCAGCAGGCCGGCGGCCACGGCGCCGGCAGGCCCGGCGCCGATGATGAGGATGTCGGCTTGTTCGGTTGTTTGGGGCATCGCGGCGTCCGGAGATGGGGTCAAGAGGTGGCGCAGGCCAGGGCCGCGTCGTCGCGGACGGCCTGCAGGAAACGGAAGGGGCAGCCGCATTCGTCCTGCTCGACACGGAAGCCGTGCCGGGCCAGCAATGCGGGAAGGGGTTGACGGTGCCAGGCGTCGGCGAAAGGCTCGAACACCCGCAGCGCCAGCAGCTTGTAGTACAGCCCGGCCAGGCCGTGGGCGCGCCACACCTGCCAGGGCGACTGCTGCCATTGCACCGGCGAGGGTTCCAGCATCACCACCCGGCCGCCCGGCCGTACGATGCGCTGCATCTCGGCCAGCACCTGAACCAGGTAGCGCGGAGGCACCTCGTGCAGCAGGAAGCACACGGCAGCTCCGTCGACGCTGGCATCTGCCAGCCCGGTGTGCTCGGCCATGCCCTGCTGCCAGTCGATGCCGGGGTAGGTGCGGGCCGCACACTGCAGCAGGTACGGCGACGGGTCGAGCCCGATCACGTTCGGGATGCCGGCGGCCTTCAAGGCACCCGCCATGTGGCCTGCGCCGCAACCGAGGTCGATGACCCGGCGCGCGCCCGCGGCGGCCAGCACCCCGGCCACGCGGGCACGGCCCCGGGCCATGCTGCCCAGCATCACGCGGTCGAACCAGCGGGCATAGCCGGCGCTGATGTGCTTGGAGTAATTGCCGTTGGGCAGGTTGTGGAACTCTTGCAGGACGTAGCGACTGATGCGCTCGGTGCCCGGCATGCCCGGCGGCAGCTCGACGCGCGCGCGAGCGCGGCCCAGCACATGTCGCGCCAGGCGCCACGGCGTGCCCGGGCGGCTCCAGTCGAGCCGATCCGGCCAGGCGTCAGGCAGTTCCACTGCCGCCCAGTCGATCGTCGAATCGGCAGATGTCCCCTCGGTCATGGCTCGCGCTTGGTCGAAACCAGCGATTTTGGCTGATTGAACGGCCGTCCGATTCACCCATGCAGGGGAATCGACAGCGTGGGTTCACATCCCCGGGATTTGTGCACGGCGGCCGGGCCGTGCGAAGTAGAACCATTCCTGGCCCGGTTGGGCGCGAGGGTTCGGAAAGACCACGTGGCCATCGGCCGGGGCCCGGACGGGGGTGCCGTCGTGCCGGGTGCCGATGAGCTCGCCTTCGGACACCGGGTCGAAGCTGGCCCAGTCACGGGCCAGCCGGTCGCCCGGGTGGTCCAGGTCGGCCACGTCCACGAGGGTCAGCAGCTGGAAGGCGGCCGCCGGCGGGGCGAGCGGGCCGTCGCAGAGGCCGAGCAGCGCCAGCGTCTGGCGGATGGCGCGATAGGCCACCTCGGGCGCGGCCGGGTCGTCGTGCTGGCCGCACTCGAGCGTGATGCCGTAGCCCCCTCGGGTGCGCATGTACTCGGTGGTGCCGACACCGTAGGCCGGGTCGCATTCCAGGCCGGCAGGCCCGGGACGCGCGCAGCGACGCGCCACGCCGCGGGCGTAGGTGTCGAGCCAGCCCTCCACCAATCGGGTGGGGCCCAGGTGGACGGCCAGGCGCGTCTCGGCCTCGGCATGGCCGAAGGCCTCCAGCGGGCCCGGATTGTCGGGCGGGCCGATCATGGCGAAGGGTTCGCCCGCGGTATGGAAGGAGTGCAGGTCGAGCAGGACCTCGTGCGCCGACAGCATGGGGCACAGCACGTTGGCGAGGTGGTCCTCGTAGTCGCGCGGCGTGTCAGTGGGCAGGAGGCGGCGGTTGAGGTTGCGCTCGCCCTGGCGCTCGCGCCGGGCGTGCGCCAAGGGGTTCGCCACCGGGACGAGGGTCAGCAGGCCGCGGCTGATCGCAAGCTCGCCGCGCTCGATCTCGGCCAGCAGGCGGCGGATTGCCAGGGTGCCGCAGACCTCGTTGCCGTGCACGCCACCCAGGATGATGAGGCGCGGGCCCGGGCGCAGGCCGGCGAACTGGTGAGCCCGCAAGGTGCCGGTCGCGCCGGCCGTCACGTGAGGAGAAACCATGCGGCATTGTGACGCGCGGCCTCGCCGGGCGCGGTGACGAGGGTCATGGCCGCTCGGTACACTGCGCCGCGACGCCACCTTGCGGAGTTGCCATGCCCCTCTTTCCCCAAGCAGCGCTGAACGAGGGCGTCAGGCGGCGTGAACTGCTCGGCTGGGCCCTGTACGACTTCGCCAACTCCGGCTACACCACCGTCGTGTTGACCGCGGTGTTCAACGCCTACTTCGTGGCGGTGGTGGCCGGCGGGGCGCCCTGGGCGACGCTCGCCTGGACCGGGACCATCGCCCTGTCGAGCCTGATCGTGATGATCGCCCTGCCCCCGCTGGGCGCCTGGGCCGACCTGCACGGTGCGAAGAAGCGCCTGCTCGGCGCTGCCACGCTGGCGTGCGTGCTGGGCACCGTGGCACTGGCCTTCGCCGGCCCCGGCATGCTGGTCTGGGCGGTGGCGGCCGTCGTGGTGTCGAACGTGGCCTACGCGAGCGGCGAGTCCCTGATCGCGGCCTTTCTGCCGGAGCTGGCACGTCCCGAGTCGATGGGCCGGGTGTCGGGCTGGGGGTGGAGCCTGGGCTACCTCGGCGGCATGCTTGCGCTCGGACTGTCGCTCGCCTGGGTGCTGTGGGCGCAATCGCGTCAGCAACCGGCCACCGACTACGTGCCGGTGACGCTCTTCATCACCGCCGGCATCTATGCCCTGGCGGCGCTTGCGACCTTCGCGCTGCTGCGGGAACGTGCCGCGCCGGCGCGGCACGACGCCGCGCAAGGGACCGGCTTCGCAGCGGCCTGGCGCCGCCTGGCCGCGACCTGGCGCGACGCCCGCCGTTACCGGGACTTCGTCTGGTTCCTCGCCTGCAGCACCAGCTACCAGGCCGGCATCGCCGTGGTCATCACGCTGGCGGCCGTCTACGCCAAGGAGGCGATCGGCTTCGGCGACGCCGAAACCATGCTGCTCATCTTCCTCGTGAACATCGCCTCGGCCGTGGGTGCCTTCGGGTTCGGGTATTGGCAGGACCGCATCGGCGACCTGCCCGCACTGCGCATCACGCTGTTCGGGTGGATCCTGATGTCCGGGCTTGCCGTGGCCTCGACCGGCCCCGGGCTGTTCTGGGCGGCCGCTGTCGTGGCGGGCCTGTGCATGGGGTCGAGCCAGTCGGCCGGACGCGCCATGGTGAGCCGCTTCACTCCGCAGGACCGCCACGCCGAGTTCTATGCCCTGTGGACCTGGGCGACGCGGCTGGCCACCATCGTGGGGCCGGTCACCTACGGGCTCATGACATGGCTGCTGCAAGGCAACCACCGCGTCGCGATGGGGGTGACCGCACTGTTCTTCGTGGGCGGCCTGCTGTGCCTGCGACGCGTCGACATGGCCCGGGGCCAGCAGGCCGCAGCCACCGCATGAACCGCCCACACGCCAAGGTGGCATGACCAACGTCATTTTTTCGAGACACTCCCCCCAGATGATGCATGACAGCAGGGCACCACGAGGCCTAACCTGCAGCCAGGGTCACGGTTGGACGGCCCTGTGAGGAGCAGCAGATGAAGACGTCGACGATGAACCCATGTCGCTACGAACTTCGATTCCAGCCGCTCGTGCCGGAAGGGGAAGTCTTTGCCTTTCCCTGCGACGCCGAAGGCCACGTCGACCTCGACGGGCTGAGCGACCGGGACCGCGGCGAATACCTCTACGCGCGGGCCGTCATCGGCCGAGAGGTGGCGATGCCGGCGGTGCGCCAGAGCGGGCACTGACAGGCAGGCGGAACATCGGCGCCAGCGCCCAGACGAGCAGGATCCCGAACAACAGGGTCAGCCCGAAGGCGCGCAGCGCCGGCGTGGACGACAGGCCGAGCAGGCCGAACGACAACCAGGTACTGGCCGCGCCCAGCGCCACGGCGAGCCAGGCGGAACCGTCTCCATCGTGCTCGATGAGGAAGATGCCGTAGTCGACGCCGATGCCCAGCAACAGCACGAGCGCCAGCACGTTGAACAGCTGGAAGGGCTGGCCGATCCACCCCAGGATGCCGAGCGTGAGGCCGGTCGCGATGAGGGTGGGCAATGCGGCGCGCCAGGCCAGTCGCCGCAGCCGCCACCACAGCACGCCGTAGACGATGGCGTGGGCCGCCACCAGCAGCCACGTCATCGCAAGCCGGTAGCGGCCGAGCAGGCGCGACACCTCGGCGGTCTTGTCGACCCAGCGGACGCCAGCGAGCCCCTCGGGCACCTCGGCGAGCGTGCCCAGCAGCGACGGGTCGTGCAGACCGCGCAGCATCACCACGCTCGCCACCCCGTCGCGCACCGGGCCGAGCCACAGGTCACGCGCGGGTGCCGACACCGGATGCGCCCGCCAGCGCTCGATGTCGAGCGGGTCGGGCTCGAAGTCGGCGCGTTGCAGCGTCTCGCCGAGCGAGGCGTTGACCGCCGCGACGACAGCGCCCTCGATGCGGGCCGTGAGGCGCGCATCCTCGGCCTGCCGTGCCGCGGACGGCACCCAGTCCGAGACGGCACGGTAGCCCCCGAGGCGACCTTCGCGCACCAGCGTGTCGAGTCGCGACTTCAGGGCCTCCTCGCGGACCAGCACCTGCTCGGCGTCGGCACCCGACACGAGGTAGAACTGCGCCGGACTCGGCACCCCCAGCAAGCGGCCGGTCTCGCGCTGCGATTGCACCAGCGCCGCGGGCGAGCCCTGGAGCTGGCGGATGTCGTCGCGTGTCTGCAGCTGCCACCAGCCGGCAGCGCACACGGCCGCGACGACGACGTGGAGCGCCATCAGCGACGGCGAGCGGCTGAAACGGGGCCAGCGGGACAGGCTGGCGGCAACCGCCGCACCGAATCGCGTGGGGCGCACTCGGCCGCGGTCGAGCAGCGGGAACCAGCACACCGCCGTCAGGAAGGCCGCGGCCAAGCCGATGGCCGAGAACACGGCCATCTGTCGCAGGCCGGGGAACGGGGCGAGCCCGAGCGTCAGGTAGGCGACCACGCTGGTCGCCAATGCCAGCAGCAAGCCGGGCAGCAGCTGGCGCATCATGGTGCGCGGCGCCACCTCGGGATGCCCCTGGCGACTGGCGAAATAGTGGATGCCGTAGTCCTCCGCCACACCCACCAGGCTCGCGCCAAAGACAAGGGTGATGAGGTGCACCTCGCCGAAGAGCCAGGCCGTCACCGAGAGGGCCGACGCCACCCCCACCACCAAGGACAACGCCACCAGCGTGATCGGGCGCAAGGACCGGAAGGCGAGCCACACGAGCAGCAGCACCGCGGCGAGCGACCCCCAGCCGATGGTGTTGATCTCGCGGCTGGCCTGGACGGCGGCCGCCTCGGCATGAAGCGGAACGCCTGCCTGCAGCACGAGCAGGTCGGGGGTCTTCTCACGGGCCGCTCGTTCGCCAGCGCCCAGCAGGCCACCCAGCACCGGCTCCCCGTCGAGCGCGAAGGCGGAGCCCTTGACCTCGTACGGGAGCGCGATCCATTCGCGCCCTTCGGCGCTCAGGGCAAGTTCACCGTCGCGCGGACGCAATCGCGTGTCCGCCGCGCGCTCGCTCCACCAGGGCGCCCAGAGGGACAGCGGGTCGGCCGTCCAGTCGGACAGGCGGCCTCCGGCCGCCGGTTGGTACAGCGCGGCCAGCGCCCCCTGGACCCAGCGATCGGCCGGCTCGGTGCTCAGGCGGGTGCGCTGCTCGGGCGTGAGAAGGCGGTCACGCCAGGGACGGTAGAACTCGATGCTGCGGCCGAGCGCCTGTGCATCCATGCCGGCCGACGGGACCAGGGCCGCTGCCCCGGGGTCGCGCGCCATGGCGGCGCGCCATGCCGTGGCCGCTGCACGGGCTGCCGCCCAGTCGGGCGCTCCCAAAAGCACGATCACCTGGCGCGACGCGCTGTCGGCGAGCCGGCGGGTGGCCTCGCTCACCTCGGGTGCATGCTCGTCCTCGGGCAGCAGCGCCAGCACATCGGTGTCGATCGCAGGGGCGCGCCAGAACTGCACCTGGTGCACGACCACCACGGCCACGAACACCAGCCACGCCAGGGCCGCGAAGGGCCAGGCGCGTGCGCGCCAGGCCGGTGCCGCCATGGGAACCCGATCAGTCAAAGCGGGCGCCGTCTTCGCGGCTGAGCGAGGTGGCCGTCGCCTGGCCGGACAGCGCGATGGCGCTGCTGTCACCACCGGCCTCGGCCAGTCGCACCTGGCGCACGAAGCGGTCACCCTCGAGCTCAATGCGGGCCACCCACTGGGCGAGGGCGGCATCCTTCGGGGTCAGCACCAGGCGCCAGGCGGCTGCCCCTTGCAAGGCACCCTCGATCTGGAAGCGCTGGGCCAGCACATCGAAGTCCGCGGCCATCAGGGCGAACAGCATCTCGTTGACGGCGCGGATGCCGGGCTCGCGCGCCGCATCGACCTGCGTGTCGACGGCGCCACCGGCCTGTCGGGACAACAGCCGGTCACGCGTGATGACGAGTTCGGAGGCGAAGGGCTCCCGGGTGTGCCACAGCACGCCGCGGTCGCGCGCAACGATGAAATCGCCTCGCGACACCAGCGGTTGGCGGAATCCCTTGACCGTCTTGCGCTGCTCGAAGCAGCCCTTGAGCACCGGTGCGTCGGCGAGACGGCGACGCACCTGCTCCAGCAGCGAGGGTGCAGCGCCCGCCGGGGCTTTGGCGGCCGGCGCGGCACCAAGGGCCATGCCGCCGAGTCCCGCCAGGCCGAGGCCGAGGCCGAGGCCGAGCATCGAGCCCCTCAGCAGGGTGCGGCGCTTCATGCCGACACCCCCAGGCGGTCCCACAGCACCTGCGGGCAGACATAGCACATCTCGCGGGTGGCCACGTCGATCGCCACCTGGATGGTGTAGCCGGTGGTGAGCTTGCGGCCGGTGGACTGCTCGCGAATGACGTACTCGACGCGCACCCGGTTTTCCCACTCGACGACCTTGCAGTGCACGACGACGGGCTCGCCGTACGTCGCGGACGCCACGTACTTCAGCCGGATGTCCACGATGGGCCAGGCATAGCCCGACTCGCCCATCTGCCGGTAGCCGTAGTTGAATTTCTCGAAGAGCGCGGCGCGGGCTGCCTCGAAGAACTTGACGTAGTTGCCGTGCCAGACGATGCCCATCGGGTCGACGTCGTAGAACTCCGGGCGCACCACGTGCGCATGGGTGAGGTCAGGCGTGCTCATGCAGGGACTTCCAGTGGCCGCCCCGCTGGCGCGTCAGCAGCGCCTGCAGGTCGGTGTCGAGCGCCCGGTCTTCGGCGACGAAGGCGATCAGGTCGGTGAGTTCGGACTCGAAGGCCGCCAGGGGCGCGGAGAGCACGAGCGTCGGTTCAAGCCGACGGCGCAGGGCCAGGCCCTGGCGTGCGGTGATGAGCATGGCTGCCACGACCTGCTCGGTGAGCTCGAGCACGCGCAGGCAATCGCGGGCGGCAATGGTGCCCATGCTGACCTTGTCCTGGTTGTGGCACTCCGTCGAGCGCGAGAACACGGAGGCGGGCATCGCCTGCTTGAGGGCCTCGGCCGTCCATGCGGACACACTGATCTGCAGCGCCTTGAGGCCATGGTTGATCGCCGCGCGCGGGCCGGTCGCGCCCGACAGGTTGGACGGCAGGCCATGGTTGAAGCGGGTGTCGACGAGCAGCGCCATCTGGCGATCGAGCAGGTCCGCCACGTTGGCCACGGCGGTCTTGAGCCCGTCCATCGCGAAGGCGATGTGGCCGCCGTAGAAATGGCCGCCGTGCAGCACGCGCTCGCCCTCGGCGTCGATGATCGGGTTGTCGTTCGCGCTGTTGAGCTCGTTGTCGACCAGCGTGCGGAAGAAGGGCAGCGCGTCCTCGAGCACGCCGATGACGTGGGGCGCGCAGCGCAGCGAGTAGCGATCCTGCAGGCGCTGGTCGTTGCGGCTGGCACGCGCGGCGTGCCCCGTGTCGAGATCGGCGCGCAGGCGGGCCGCGACCCGCTGCTGGCCGGCGTGTGGCTTGACGCTGAACAGCGTTTCGTCGAAATGGTGGGCATTGCCGCTGCTGGCCACGACGTTGCAGGCCGTCAGCCGCGTGGCGAGACGGCTCACCTGTTCAGCCCGCTGGAACGCGAGGCAGGCGAGCGCCGTCATGACGGCCGTGCCATTCATGATGGCCAGGCCCTCCTTCGGCCGCAGGCGCAGCGGCTGCACGCCCAGCTCGGCCAGCGCCTCGGCGGCGGGCCGCCGGCGGCCCGCATGCAGCACCTCGCGTTCGCCGCAGAGCACGGCGGCCACATAGGACAGCGGCGTCAGGTCGCCGCTGGCGCCCACCGAACCTTCGGCGGGGATGAGCGGCAGCACGTCGTTCACCAGCAGGCACTCGAGCTGCTGCAGCAGCGCCACGCTGACGCCGGACATGCCCTGGGCGAGCGACGCCAGCCGCACGGCCAGCACGGCCCGCGTTTCCTCGGGCGTGAGGAATCGGCCCGCCCCGCAGCCGTGGTAGGTGTACAGGTGATGGGGCAGCTCGGCCACCAGGGCCGGCGGAATGGTCACCGTGCACGAATCGCCATAGCCCGTCGTGACGCCATAGATGACGCCGTCCTCGCGCAGCAGGCGATCGAGGAAGTCGGCGCC
The DNA here is from genome assembly GCF_964253025.1 of Rhizobacter sp. LjRoot28. NCBI lineage: Bacteria > Pseudomonadati > Pseudomonadota > Betaproteobacteria > Burkholderiales > Sphaerotilaceae > Rhizobacter > Rhizobacter sp. LjRoot28. Next base: position 22,402 of record NZ_CAXUQC020000001.1, on the reverse strand, counting down.
GCGGGCGATGCGCGCGCGAAACGCCGGGTCTGTCGACAGTTCCGCACGGGCGCTGCGGGTCGACAGGGCGACGATGTCGTCCAGCGTCAGCCGGCTGCCGTCGAAGCGGACGCAGGGAAGCGCAGAGGGAGAGGCAGTCATGGTCGGGCCCAGAAGGGAAAGAAGTTGAACCACTCGTACGGCGCCTTGGCCAGCATGGCTTCAAGGCGCTGGGCGTAGCGGTTGGCGCAGTCAGTGAGCACCTCGTCGCGCACCTTGCGCGGCAGGGCCAGTTGTTCGGCGAGCGGTTCGAACCGGACGGTGTGGCCGTCGCCTTCGCGCAGGCAGGCCATCAGGTAGAGCGGGCACTTGAGCAGCGCGGCCAGCACGTAGGGGCCGACCGGCCAGCGGGCATCCTGCCCCAGGAAGGGCGCCGTCACCGTGCGGCCACCACCGACGGGCACTCGGTCTCCGGCGATGGCGACGAACTCGCCGGCCGCCACCCGTTCGCCCAGCAGCACGGCCGTGGCCGGCGTGATGTCGGTGACCTGGATCAGGCGCACGGCACCAGCCGGATCGAGGCGCCCGAGCACTCGGTTGAACTGCTCCGCATGGGCCGTGTGAACCAGCACGTTGAGGCGAAGGCGGCGGGTGTGGGTGGCGGCGGCCTGGCACATCTCGAGGCAACCCATGTGGGCGGTGACGAACACGCCGCCCTGCCCGCGCGCGATCATGTCGAGCACCGCCTCGGCGCCTTCGAAGCGCAGGCGCTCGAAGCGGTAGCGGCCGCTCATGGCCAGCGTCTTGTCGAGCAGGGTGTCGGCGAAGGACAGGAAATGCCGAAGCCCATGACGCCATCCGGGCGGGCCGCCCAGCGCGCCGTGCGCTGCCTGCATGCGCTGCAGGTAATCCATGGAGGCGCGCCGCGCCAAGCCACGACGCAGCCAGTAGTACGTCACGACCGGGTACAGCACGATCAGGAAGGGCACCCGCCCGAGAAGCCGGTGCACGGCCATGAGCAGGCGCATGCCGAACACGAAGGTGCTCTCGCCGATGTCCGCCCAGTGCGGCGATGCGCCGTTCGGCGCGGCCGCCACGGCGGGCTCGGCCGCGGGCGTGTCCGTGCGTTCCTGCGGCCTCACGTGCGCACCTTGCGCCACAGCAGCAGGGGCAGGCGCAGCAGCATGCCGGCAAAGAGCCGGGCGTGCATGCGCGAGATCAGGACGTTGTCCTGCAGGCCGCGAAAGTGGGAGATGCCGTCCTGCGGGTAGGTGACGGCGGTGGGCACGTTGACCATGCGCACGCCGCGCCAGTGGAGCCGGACGAGCACTTCGGAGTCGAAGTCCATGCGGCGGCCGAGCCGGGCGCTGTCGAAGACGGCGACCGCCGCCCGCAGCGGGTAGACCCGGAAGCCGCACATCGAGTCGACGATGTCCAGCGAGAGGGTATTGATCCACACCCACACGTGCGTGAGGTAACGGCCATAGAGACGCCCCTTCGGCACGGAACGGTCGTACACCGGCGTGCCGCAGATCACGTCGGCGGGGTGGGCACGGGCAAGGTCGAGGAAGCGAGGGATGTCGCCCGCGGCATGCTGGCCGTCGGCGTCGATCTGCAAGGCGTGGCTGTAGCCGAGGCGCAAGGCCTCGCGCAGGCCGGCCATCATGGCGCCGCCCTTGCCTTGATTGAGCGGCAGGCGCACCAGCGTGACGCCTTCGACTTCCGCAGCCAGACGGTCCAGCACGGCCGCGCAGTGCGGCTCGCTGCCGTCGTCGACCAGCACGCACGGCAGGCCGTGGGCGCGCACGGCGGCCACCATGGCGCCGATGGTGGCCGGGTGGTTGTAGACGGGAATCACCGCCGTCGCGCGGAAGGAGGAAGCGTCAGTCATGGCCATCCGGACGGAACACCACCGACCCGCCAGCATGCGTGCCGGCGTCCGATGTGTAGACGAACCCCAGCACGCGGTCGGCCGCGCGCCAGTGCAGGCTCAGTTCCAGTGAGGTACCCGGGCGCACCGGTCGCTGGAACTTGAGCGCATCGAGCCGCAACATGCGGTCCGGCAAGGAGAAGCACTCGGCGGCATAGCGAACCGCCCAGTCGACCTGCGCCACGCCGGGCAGCACGGGCGTGCCGGGAAAGTGGCCGTCGAAGACCAGCAGGTCGGCCGCCACGTCGAGACGGGCCACGGCGCGCTCCGCATCGCGCGACACCCACTGCGCCTCGGGTCGCAGCGGGCGGAACAGCGCCTGCAAGGCGGCCAGCGGCGTCTTGCCCTGCGCGTTCGCCGGCAACCGGTCGACAAAGCGGAACCGGCGCGGCAAGGCGACGCGCTCCACACTCTGCAGCAACACCGCACGCAGGCGGTCGTTCAGGGCGCGCTTGCCCTCAGACAGCACCGCGCGGCCGGCGTCGTTCGGCACGCCGACCACCCCCAAGCGGGAGGACGACGCATCGGGCAGTTCCACCACCCGCGCCTCGACCAGCAGGCCGCTGGACAGCAGGGCTTGCTCCATGGCGTTGAGGGACACGCGCTTTTCCTCGATCTTGACGATGCGGTCGGCACGGCCGCGCAGCAGGAACCCACCGTCGGCATCGGCTTCGGCCCGGTCGGCCGTCACGTACCAGCCGTCGTCGGGCAAGTGGGGGGATTGCACGGCCAGCAGGCCATCGGAGTCGACCTCCCAGCGCACGCCGGGCAGGGCCGTCCAGTGGTCCGCGTGCAGGGCACGCTGCCGCCAGGCGATGCCGCCGGTCTCGGAGCTGCCGAACACCTCGATCGGCGACTGGCCGAGCAGGGTCTGCGCGGCCTCGCTGGCCTCGGGTGGAAGCGGCCCCCCTGACGAGAACACCGCCACCAGTCGGTCGCGAGCGGCTTGCCATGGCAAGGATTGGGGCAGGCGCTTGAGATGGGCCGGACTCGTGACCAGGACACCGGGAGCGTCGGCCAGGCGCGCGGCAATGTCTTCCGGGTAGCGCAGGCGCTCGGCGACCAGGGGGCGACCGGCGGCCAGCGGCCACAACGCATGGAACAGCAGGCCGTAGATGTGCTGGTGCGACACGGTGGCATGCACCTGGACCGGCCCCTGTGTGGATCCGCGCGAGGACAGCAGCGGACCGAAAGCCTGCTCCAGCGTGCGGACCTCGGCATCGAGCTGGGCCAGGGATTTGTCGATGGCCAGCGGCTCGCCGCTCGAACCGGAGGTGTGCACCACCACGCGGGTGCCCTGCAGGTCCAGGGGCGCGAGAGCCGACGGACGGGCAACGTCGATCGCGATCGGCCGCACGGCCCCGGGCAGGTCGCCTGCGCAGGCCGCCACGTCAGGCAGCAGGCGGGCCAGGGTGTCGGCCTGGGTGTCGCCCGGGAGGGCCACCGACTTGCCGGCATGCCAGGCGCCGTACAGTGCGCCGACGAAGGCGTAGGTGTCCTCGAAATGGAGGGCGACGCGGGGACCCTCGACGCGAGCGAAGGCGGCGCGCCAGCCGAGGACCTCCTCGATGAACTGTTCGCGGGTGCGGATCACGTCGCCGACACGGGCCACGGGGCGCTGCGACAGGCCCGCCATGCCCGTGGCCGACACCACATCGGCAAGCGACAGCCACTCACCCATGGGTCACTCCCGCTTCGGCACGGGCGCGAACCCGGCGGCGCACCAGCCATTCGCCCGCGAACAGCAGGCCCATCAGCAGGTAGCTCACGAGCCCGTTGTAGAGCGCCCAGACTTCGTTCGACGCCCACAGCGCCGACCAGAGCGCCACGGCCCCGTTGAACACGAAGAAGCCGCACCACACCTGCGTGACGCGGCGGGTGTAGGCGACGCCGGAGGCCGGCAAGTCGGGTTCGGCGAGTCGGGCGAGGCGCTCGATGGCGCTGGGAGGGTGCGAGAGGCTCACGGCAAACACGATGAGAAAGACGGCATTGACCAGCACCGGGTAGAGCTTGAGCGGCAGCAATGCGTTGCCCACGGCACTCAGCGCCGCCAACAGCACGGCCCCGGCTGCGGCCGCCGACCAGAAGACGGTGCGCGCGACCAGCGCGCGCACCAGGGCGAGCGACCCGAGCAGCAGCGCCAGCCACTGCGGCTGCAGCCGCGTGATGCCCGCGTAGACCAGGAACGGGTACGCGACCGTGACGGCGCCGAGCAGCACCGCCATCGGTTTGACGGACCGGTTCACGCCCGGCCGAAGGGCATCAGGCGGGGTCATGCACCATTCGGTGCAGCGAATCGACGACGTCCTGCACGGTGCGAACCGACTTGAACGCCTCGGGCTGCAGGCGCTTGCCCACCAGCGGCTTGAGCTGCACGATCAGGTCGACGGCATCGATGCTGTCGATGTCCAGGTCGGCGTTCAGCGAGGACGAGAGCGAGATGCGCTCCGGCGCGATGTCGAAGGTCTCGTGGAGGATGGAGACGATCCGGTTGAAGATGTCGTCTTTGGTCATGATGGTCGGCCCACGGTCAGGCAATCAGGTCGAAAGGGAAGGCTTGCGGTTGGCCGCGACGAACGCAGCCAGGGCCTGCACGCTGGCGAAGTGCTTGCGGGTCTCGGCGGAGTCGGCCGACATGTGCACGCCATAGCGCTTCTGGAGCGCGAGGCCCAGTTCGAGCGCGTCGATCGAGTCGAGGCCGAGGCCTTCGACGAACAGCGGGGCGGCAGCATCGATGTCGGCCGGCTGGATGTCTTCCAGCGCCAGCGACGAGATGATGAGCTCCTTGATCTCTTGCTCAAGTGGCAACACGGTGGATCTCCTTGGAAAAGTATTCGGTGAGGTGGTCGGTCAGCTGGCGCGTGGCAAGCGCCTGGCTGCGGGCCTCGAGAAAGGGCGCGACGGGGATGTCGTCGCACACCTCGATGACGAAGTGCCCGCGCTGTGGCGGCACGCGGTACCAGGGCACGCCCTTGGTCAACATGGGCGGCTGGCAGCGGATGCGGACCGGGGTGATGTCGAAGGCGCCGCGCACCGCCACGTTGGCCGCGCCGCGCTGCAGCGGCAACGGAGCACCCACCGGTGTGCGCGAGCCTTCGGGAAAGATGATGAGGTTGTTGCCGCGGCGTACCGAGGCGACACAGTCGTCGACGAGGCCTGCGCCGGAGTCGTTGCAGATGAAGTTGGCCGCCACCACCGGCCCGCGGGTGAACGGGTTGCGGGCCAGCGAACTCTTGACGATGCAGTCGGCCCGCTCCACGAAGGACATCAGGAAGACCACGTCGACGAGCGACGGATGGTTGGCGATGATCAGGAGCCCTTCGCGACGCAACTTGTCGAGGCCGTGCACCTCCAGGCGCAACACGCCCAGGCGCCGCATCATCGAAACGAACACCCGGAAGGTGACCCGGATGATGCCTTTCACGCGGTCGGAGCGTCGGGCCGGATCGGGGGTCGCGAGACGCACGAGCGGGAAGACGACGAGGCGCAGCAGCAGGCCGCCGATGCCGAAGGTGGCGAAGCACAGGCCCGTCGCGACGATGCGCCAGGCGCGATCAAGGCGCTCACGCATCATGGCGCCGCCAGGTCCAGGTGGCGTGGGCATCGCTGCGGCACAGCGCGGCGGCGCCCGAGGCGACGAAGCGCATCAGGTCGAGCGCATGCGGCAGGCGCGCATCACCGACATCGCCTGCCGCGCCACCGGTCAGGCTGTAGCGGGGCTCGGACTCCACCGGCCTGGTGACGCGCCAGGCCCAGGCAAACAGGCAGGCGGAATGGTCGTCGAATGCGGCGTAGGGCTCGGGCAACGGCGCTTCGCAATGCACGACGAGCACTTCGGGTGCGCCGTCGGCGAGCAGGCCGGCCGCCTCGATCAGGGCGGCCGCAGGGGTGGCGTCACCGGCGGCCACGGCCACATGATTGGCCCGGTCGCCGCGGATGATCGCGTACATGGCGCCGATGGCGTTGTGCACGGAAAGCCCGAACGCCGTGGGCGACAGCGGTTCGCCGCGCACCAGCTCGGCCAGCAGTTCCAGTGAACGGCCGGCGTCGCCATAGCGCGAGCCGAAGACCACGGGCACGTCGGCGGCCGGCGCATGCACCTCGAAGGCCGCCTGCAGCGCCGTGCGCCCGAGCGGGCTGAGGCGGCGGCGCACCATGGCCGGAACCTGCGGCAGGTCGGCGGCAGCAGGGCCGCAGGGCAGCTTCGGCTCCCCCTGGGCCCACGCCGCCCATTGGGCGGGAGTGACCAGGCCGGGGGCGAATGCGGCCCACGCAGGTATCGCGAAATCGAGGTTCACACTCATGTCGGGTTGGGGGGCGCTTGGGTCGATTCGGGACCGACGCATGCGCTCGCTCCGCCTCGTGCCGACGCTCCGCCCCATTGCGGACCGCCGGCGCTCCACCCGATTACTCCAGGGTGAATTGTAAGGAAGGCACCTCCGCTCAAAAGGCCGGAGAAGGCCCCCAAAGCGGGGTGTTTGCCACGGAGGGACCCACGGAGTTGTCAGCGGGTGTACGGCCGGGTCAGGGCAAACCCGTGCGCTTCGACCGGCTCCGGGTCACGCCTGTCGTCGATTGCCAGGGCGCTTGCCTTGAGTCGTTCGATCTCGGCGTAGGCATGCTGCAGCTGTGCTTCGAGCCGTCCGACGCCGGCTCGGTGTTCCGCGGCGGCCGCGGTCAGCCGGCCCTGCAAGGCCTTCTTTTCCTGGTCCAGCGCGGCTTGCAGCCGCGTGTTGGCGGCACGCAGATTCTTCGTGCCGTTCACGTACTGCTCCTTGGCGAGCACCACGAGCTGGCGCTGCTTGACACGTGCCTGCCGGGAGCGAACTTGCCAGGCGACCAGCGCGCCCAACACGCCACCGGCCGCCACTGCGGCGCCCGTGGAAATCATCCAAGCCAGGTTCATGAGGGTGCCTCGTTCGTGGGCCGTCGGGCCCACGAATGGCGGGCCCGGTCGGCACACTACCAGTTGGCACCCGTCAGGCGGGCCGCTCGACCGGCGCCAGCGTGACAAAGTGGACCGCTGTGCACTTGGACGTCAGAACTGTCCCTTGACGTACACACCCACGCCGTTGCGGCGCACCTTCACGGACATCCGGTAGCCGGAGTCCAGGCGGAACGCGAGGCTGCGGGCGGCGCCATCGAGGCCGAAGCGACTGCTGCTGCCCTTCCATTCGACGCCCACCTTCGTGCTGTAGCGATCAGCGCCCTCCTCGTTGAAGGCGCGCTGACCGGACGCGTCGGCAAAGACGGTCGATCGGGCGTTGACCTGGTAGCGCCAGCCGAGCGTCAGGACCGACGCGCCGGGGGTGAAAGCGGGGGAGCCGCTGGCGTCCGGGCTGGGCACGAGATAGCCCACGGTGCCGAAGCCCACGCCGAAGTTCGATGCGCCGCGGTTGACCCACCACCGGTAGGTGACGCCGCCGAGTTCGACCAAGGGGCGACCGTAGACGTCGAGCCCGTGCTGCGCGGCCTGGAACCGTTCCGACTCGAGGGCGCGACTGCGCTCAAAGGTGACGCGGGGCGCAGGGATGCCCCGGCTGGCGGCGACCGCGACCGGTGCAATGCGGCCCAGCAACGAGTTCATGGACTCGCCCGAAGCGGCCGGCAACGCGGCCACATCCTGGGCACTCACGGGGTCGGCGCCGAGCAGCAGGCCGCAGCACAGGGCGATGGCGAGCCAGCCGGTGGTGCTCAGTGCAGAGGCTGCGCCCGGTACGGGGCGAGTCGGGAAGAAGCAGGGACCGGTGGCGGTATGCATGGCGACCTCGGCGAGCTGGCGGTTGAAGGATTCCGCGGCGGCCGGTGCATCGATGTGGACGCGACAGCCGCCTTGGAGAAACTATCCGTCAAAGCCCCGGCGATGATTGTCGGCACCCCTTGCAATTGCCTGTAGGACAAGGACACTGCGCGCCAGCTGCGCCTGCGCCCCTGGGATGTCGGTTCAGCGCCGGGGGCGCACCTTGGCCGCGGCATCCTTGGCGCGCGCCCGGGCCTGCTCGACATCCTCGGCGCAGGCCAACGCCACGCCCATGCGCCGCTTGACGAAGGCTTCCGGCTTGCCGAAGAGTCGCAGGTCGGTGCCGGGTACATGCAGGGCCTCGGCCACCCCGTCGAAGCTCACGCCCGTGGCATCGAGGCCGCCATAGATGACGGCGCTGGCCCCGGCGCTGCGCAGCGTCGTATCGACCGGCAGCCCCAGGATGGCACGGGCGTGCAACTCGAATTCGCTTTGCCACTGCGTGGCCATGGTGACCATGCCGGTGTCGTGCGGACGAGGGCTCACCTCGCTGAACCAGACATGATCTCCCTTGACGAAGAGCTCGACGCCGAAGACGCCGTGGCCGCCCAGGTCGTCCGTGATGGCGCGGGCGATGTCCTGCGCGCGGGCCAGCGCGACGTCGGGCATGCGGTGCGGTTGCCAGCTCTCCACGTAGTCGCCCTGCACCTGGATGTGGCCGATGGGTTCGCAGAACCGGGTTTCGGTGCCGCCCGCCGCGGATCGGGCGCGCACCGTCAGCAAGGTGATCTCGTAGTCGAAGTCGATGAACCCCTCGACGATGATGCGGCCCTGTTGCACGCGCCCGCCGGACATGGCGGCGTCCCAGGCCGCCTGCACCTCGGCAGGGCCGTCGATCTTGCTCTGCCCTTTGCCGGAGCTGCTCATGACCGGTTTGACGACGCAGGGGTAGCCGATGCCGCCGTCGATCGCGGCCTGCAACGCGGCGAGCGAATCGCAGAACCCGTAGGGGCTGGTCGGCAGGCCGAGCGTCTCGGCCGCCAGGCGGCGGATGCCTTCGCGGTCCATCGTCAGCCTCGCGGCCCGGGCCGTCGGAATCACACGGACCACGCCTTCCGATTCAAGCGCCTCCAGCGTCGCCGTGGCGATGGCCTCGATCTCCGGGACCACGATGTGCGGGCGTTCGGCCTCGATCAAGGCGCGCAACTGCGCCGGGTCCGTCATGGTGACGGTGCGCGCGTGATGCGCCACCTGGTGGCCGGGCGCGTCGGGATAGCGGTCCACCGCGATGGTCTCCACCCCGAGGCGCTGCAACGCGATGAGCACCTCCTTGCCCAGCTCGCCGCTGCCGAGCAGCATGACCTTCAAGGCAGAGGGCGAGAGCGGGGTTCCGATGGAGCTCATGGTGGCGGCAGGAGGTGGCAAGGAGGACCTGGATTGTCCCCCACGCCGCGCCCGCTGCGAGCTTGCGGCACACTCGCGCCCATGCCCCCGCCCCTCATCTCCCTCCATGACGTCGACAAGCGCTTTGCCTCCGGCACGCTGGCGCTGCAGGGGGTGTCGCTGTCGCTGAATGCGGGCGAGTTCGTCTCCCTGCTCGGCCCTTCCGGCTGCGGCAAGAGCACCGTGCTGCGGCTGGTGGCAGGGCTGGACCAGCCGACGCGCGGCGTGGTCAGCGCGCCGGCCCTCGACGCCGCAGGAAAGGTCGGCACCGGCCTCGTGTTCCAGGACGCCACGCTGCTGCCCTGGGCCGACGTCTTCGACAACGTCTGGTTGCCGCTGCGGCTGGCCGGCGTGCCCCGCGCCGAGGCGGCGCCCCGGGTGGCCGCGCTGCTGGCCGAGATGGGGCTGGCCGACTTCGCCAGCGCCCACCCGTGGGAGTTGTCCGGCGGCATGCGCATGCGGGTGGCCATCGCCCGTGCCCGCGTGACCCGTCCGAGCGTCCTGTTGATGGACGAACCGTTCGCGGCGCTCGACGAGATCACGCGACAGCGCCTGAACGGCGAGCTGCTCTCGGCCTGGCAGGCCGAGCCCATGGCGGTGATGTTCGTGACGCACAGTGTGATGGAGGCGGTGTACCTGAGTCAGCGCGTGCTGGTGATGGGCGCGCGCCCGGGTCGGGTGGTCGACACCGTGATGATCGACGCGCCCTTCCCGCGCCCCCCCGGCTTTCGGAATGCACCCGCCTTCGCCGCTGCCTGCGCCCGACTGTCGGCCTCTCTGGAAGTGGCCATGGCGACGAGCGACTGATGGACAGCCACGCCGCCACGGGGTTGTCCGCGCTGTTCGACCGGCTGCTGCCTGCCGCCGTTGCGGTGCTGCTGGTGCTGGCCTGGGAAGGACTGGTTCGCTGGGCGGAAATCCCCCACTACACGCTCCCGGCGCCGTCGCTCGTGGCCCAGACCCTCGCCGCCCATGCCGCCTCGCTGGCGGCCAGCTGGTGGTTCACCCTGAAGGTGACCTTCGGTGCGTTGGCCCTGGCCGTCGCAGGCGGCGTGCTGGCAGCCTGCGCGTTCGCCCTGTCGCGCCCGTTGGAACGCGCCTTTCTGCCCGTTGCCGTGATGCTCCAGGTGACGCCCGTGGTCGCGGTGGCCCCGCTGATCCTCATCTACATCGAGAGCACCACCGCGGCCCTGCTGCTGTGCACCTGGCTGGTCGCGTTCTTTCCGATCCTGTCCAACACCGTCATCGGCCTTCGCGCGATCGACCCCGGGCTGCGCGACCTGTTCCGGCTGTACCGTGCCACGCCGCTGCAGCGGCTGCGCCTGCTGCTCGTGCCGACGGCCTTGCCCTATTTCGTGGCCGGCCTCAAGATCTCAGGCGGCCTGAGCCTGATCGGCGCCGTGACCGCCGAGATGGTGGCCGGTGCCGCCGGGCGGGAGACGGGTCTGGCGTCCCGCATCCTGGAGGCCAGCTTCCGCACCGAGACACCGAAGATGTTTGCCGCCCTCGTGCTGTTGGTGGCGACCGGTGTCCTGATCTTCTGGATGTTCGACGGCTTGTCGAGGCGCCTGTTGCGCCGGTGGCAGGGTGCCGCCATCCAGCACGCCGACCCTTGAGCCTGGAGCCCTCGTGATGCCACAGCCGCTTCGCCCGTTCGTTTCGTCTTCATTGGCCGCCCTGCTCGTCGCGCCTGTCATCGCGTTCGCCCAGGACAAGGTGAGCTTCGCCACCAACTGGAAGGCGCAGGCCGCCCACGGCGGCTTCTATCAGGCGCTGGCAGACGGGACCTACCTGCGGCACGGGCTGGAGGTGAAGCTCATTCCCGGCGGCCCGCAGGTGAACAACCGCCCGCTGCTGCCCGCCGGCCGCATTGATTTCCTGATGACGGGCAATCTGCTGCACAGCTTCGACAACGTCAAGAACGGCGTGCCGACCGTCGTGGTGGCCGCGATGTTCCAGAAGGACCCGCAAGCGCTGATCGCGCATCCGGGCCAAGGCCGCGAACGTTTCGAGACGCTCAAGGACGCGCCGGTGGCCCTGGTTGCCAAGGACGGGCAGTTCAGCTGGTGGCAGTGGTTGAAGGTGCGTCATGGTTTTCGCGACGAAGCGCTCAAGCCGTACAACTACAACCTGGGCCCCTTCCTCGCCAACCCGAAGTCGATCCAGCAGGGATACTCGGTGGCCGAGCCCATCTACGTCGAGAAGCAGGCCGGCTTCAAGCCGGTGGTGCACCTGCTGGCCGACCATGGCTTCAGCACCTACTCGACGCTGATCGAAACCCGGACCGAAACGGTGCGCAAGCGGCCGGAGCTTGTTCAGCGCTTCGTCGACGCGTCCGCGATCGGGTGGGTCAACTACCTGTATGGCGACCGCCGAGCGGCGAACGCGATGATGCTCAAGGACAACCCGGAGATGACGATCGAGGAAATCGAAGCCTCGGTGGCGCTGATGAAGGCACAAGGCGTGGTGGACTCGGGCGAGTCACTGCAAAAGGGCATCGGTGCGATGAACACCGCGCGCATCCGTGACTTTCACAACCAAATGGTGCAGGCCGGGCTGTACAAGCCTGGAGAGGTCGACCTCTCCAAGGTGGCCACCTTGCAGTTCGTGAACCGCAAGGTCGGCCTGGACCTCAAGGCGTCCCTGGGCAAACCCTGAGCCCCGGGCGCTTCAGCCGGGGGGCGGCCTGACCGATAACCAGCGTACGTACTGCCTCACCGTGTGACACCGTGAACACTTCTTCGGCCTCCCCTGCTTCAGCGCTGCTCGACGGCGCGCTGCCGGACCTGGCGTCATGGACCGCCTGGTTTCGCCGGGCCGACATTCCGGTGCTGGCCGACACGGCCGACGCGCTGGAGGCCATGCGGGCCAACGAGGACGAGGTCGATGCCAACCTGATCGGGGAGATGGTGGCCGACGACCCGCTGATGTCCCTGAAGATCCTGGCCTATGCCGCAACCCATCGCCCCGCTCGCCGGGTGACCGACGTGGAAACGGTGACGGCGGCTATCGTGGTGCTGGGCATCTCGCCTTTCTTCGGCACCTTCGGTGCGCAGCCGACGGTCGAGGACCGCCTCGGCCCGATGGAGGGCGCGCTCGACGGCCTGCGCAGCGTGATCCGCCGCGCCCATCGAGCCGCGCGCCTGGCGTTCGCCTTCGCCGTGCACCGCATGGACCTCGACGCCGCGGTCATTCACCAGGCGGCCCTGCTGCATGACTTCGCCGAGATGCTGCTGTGGTGCCATGCACCCACGCTCGCACTTCGGGTGCGTGCCGCCATGCAGGCCGACCCTGCACTGCGGTCCAGCGCGGCGCAACGGGCCCTGCTCAACATCGACCTCGCGGAGTTGCAGCAGGCCCTGATGAAGGCCTGGGCCCTGCCCGACCTGTTGGGCCGCATCAGCGACGAACGGCAGACCCGCCATCCGAGCGTGCAGAGCGTGGCGCTCGCCATCCGGCTCGCCCGCCACAGCGCCGACGGTTGGGAAAACCCGGCAATTCCGGACGACATCGCCGACATCGCCCGCTTGCTGAACCTCTCGAAGGACGCTGCGCTGGAATTCGTGCACAAGGTCGAGGACTGAGTCGCCCCCCTTCGGTGTGATTGCCCGGGGACCGGCCGGGCCCGGACACTCCGGGCGGTGAATCCGAAGTGCCCCTATCCCGCCGTGTCCTGCGTTGCCAGCCGAACGACCTCGTCGTACACGGCAGGGTGATGGACCATGTCGACATGGGCGGCGCCCTCGACATGCCGGTTGTCGGCGCCTGCCAGCGCGCCGGTGGACGCCGGGTGCACGATGTTGTCGCAGTGGCTGTAGAAGCAGGTGAAACGGCCATGCAGCCCGCGCGGCTCCCGTTCGGCCAGGAAGCCGAGGAGCGGGCTGCCGCTGCGCATCTCCACGGCGTTGTCGGTGGTGCCGAAGCGCGCGGTCCAGGTACCTTGGTGCGGCGTGCCGATGGTCACGACGCGGTGCACGCGCTCGGCAGCACCCTCACGAGTGAGCCAGGCACGCACCGCCAGGCCGCCCATGCTGTGGGCCACGATGACGACCGGCCGGCCCGTCACGGATTGCGCGCGACGTACCGCGGCGTCGATGGCGTCGGCATACCCGTGGATGGAGCCGAACACCGGCTCCAGGTTGATGGCCACATGAGGAATTTCCTGTGCGCGAAGCCGCGGCATCCAGGCATTCCAGAAGCCGCGGTTGCAAACATAGCCATGGACGAGCACCACGGCGCGCGCGGCACCGGCGGAGGGCAGGTAGTCTGGATGCACGCGCGACCTGAACGGCTGCTGCCAGCAGAACACCGCCGGCGACGTGGTGACTTCAGCCCACCAGGCGCGAGCAATCTGACCGAGGCGCGGCCGAGGAGCGGGATCGTCGCGATGCAACACCGCCATGACGATGAACTCGAATGCCATGAAGCCGGTGTAGCCGGCCAGCACGATGGCCAGTCCGCCCGCGGCCCAGGCGGGTCGACCGAATTGCAGGGCAGTCAGCGCCCAGATGCCGACAAACGTCAGCAAGCCAAGGGTGATGAACTTCTGGAGGCGGGCAAGCATGACGCGGATGCTAGCAGTCGCCAAGCAGATGAAGACAGCGTGCCTGAGGGTCCAGGCGGCAACCTTTGCTTACAAAAAGGTCGGCACGCCCCCCGCAATCGGGCGAATCGCAGTCGAGCTGACGCGTGTGACACTTCCGCCGCTCCGGGCCACGGCTCATCGGTGCAGCCGCAGGACGGCACCGCTGGCGTCGGCCCCTTCTTCCTTCTCCTTTCTCTTTTCCAAGGACACCTCGTGCGGTCGATTCTGATCAGCCTGCTCGCGTTCGCTTGCGGTCCCGTCTGGGCCGTGACCGTATCGCTGGCCGGCTTCTCCTATTCCGGCGACCACCAGTCGATCGCCTCGCGCTTTCCCTACACCCAGCGATTCAGCCAGGCCATGGCTGCCGAGAACTCCTCGCCGGACCGCCTGATCGCGCAGACGTTGGCCGGCACCCGCATCGAGAACTTCACCTTGCAGCAAGGTGAACTGGCGCAACTGAAGGGTCGTGACCAGGCGATCGCCGTGTCGCTCGTGATGACCAGCGAGACCGTGTCGTACGAGCAGATCGGCCGCGCGTACAAGCTCTTCATCAACCTGCGCGGCCAAGCCCTGTTCTTCGACTTCAAGACGATGACGGTGCTTCGCTCCTATCCGGTGACGGTGGCCTACCTCGACATCCTGGCCAATCCGCCGAGCGATGAACTGATCGATGACCGTGTGCGCCAGTTGATGATGGGCGGCAGCAAGCAGGGCCTCGTGCAGCGGTTCGCCAACCAGCTCGCCGTGGCCACGATTCCGCAGAACGTGCCGCGCTTCCTGCAGGTCGGCAAGGTGAGCATTTCGCCGGAAGCCCGCAAGGAACTGCCCGAGGCCTTGAGTGCCACGCCGACCACCGCCGAGACCTGGCTTGCCGACCAGTTGAGCGAGGCCATTGCCAGCCGCACCGGCGTGCCGGTGCTGCCCTATGCCAAGGGGTACGCCATCGGCAACACGATGGCGATGCGCTTTGCCGACGGCACGGTGTTCAACCTCAAGATCCCGGAGGCCGACTATGCCTTCTCGATCGACCTGACCGGCTTCAAGCGGGTGAAGACGGGTGAGTCCGTGGCGGGTGCGAGCTACGTTTACGGCGCCCTGATGGACCTCAAGCTCGTGGAGCCGGTGTCCGGCCGCGCCTACCTCGATGCCAAGTTCAAGAACGGCGAGGTGAAGGTGGTGCCGGCCTCGCAAACCGAGACCGACGACTTCCCGGCCTATTCGGACGCCGTGCGCGGCCTCTTCGGCAAGCTTTCTTCGGTGCTGGCCGGCAAGGACGATCCCTGGATCAAGTCCGCCACCACCGCCGACAACATCAACGCTCAACTTTCCGCAACCAAGACGGTCCTCCAATCATGCAAGTAATCCGCACCCTCCTGCTCGCGCTGTTGGCCTTCAGCGCGCAGTTCGCGCTGGCGCAGGTCGAGAACGCCAAGGGCTCGGCGACCATCACCTACGCCAAGAAGCTGACTGCCGACGAGAAGGCGCGCGCCTTCCGCGAGGCGCAGGTCAAGGCCGTCGAGCGCTACTACGCCGAGAGCGGCGATTCCGAGAGCGCCAACTTCGACAACGTGCGCGACAAGGTGCTCGAGAACCTGGACAAGTTCGTGCTGGGCGCGACCCTGATCAGCGAAGAGGACATGCCGGACCGCAAGCAGTACAACGTCGTGGTCCGCATCGAACTGAACGTGGCGCGCCTGCGCAACACGCTCAAGGCCAACTCGGCCGTGGGCAGCACGGCCGCCGCCAACAAGTCGCCGCTGACGTTCGTCTTCATGGCGCGCCAGGTGGCCTCGGTGAAGGCCTATGACGCCCGCGTCGTGCAACGCGCTGAAGTGCGTGGCGAAGCCTCCGGCAGCCTGCAGGCGCGCGAGAAGACCGCCGAATCGGAACGTGTCGGCCGTGGCTCCGTGAAGACCTCCACCGCGGTGGACCGCTCGGTCAATGCATCCGCCTCCCGTTCGCTGACCACCGAGACCGGTGGCAGCTCGACGCAGAAGTCCGACGACACCACGTGGCGCCTCATTCCGGCGCAGAGCCTCAATTCCCAGTTCACCGGCGTGTTCGCCAAGGCCGGCTTCGACGTGGTGGAAGCCGCCTATGTGGAGCCGCAGTCCAATGGCTTGCTGAGCGTGAAGTCGATCGAGCGTGACTACGAGACCGGCAACGACCTGAGCCCCGAGACGCTGCGCAACACGACGCAAGGCCTGAAGAACGCCCAGATCCCTTACCTGGCGCTGGGCACCCTCGACGTGGGCACCAAGGACACCGATCCGGGCACGGGCCTGGTGCGCGTGTACGTGACCGTCACGGGCAAGATCCTCGACCTCAACAGCCGCTTCCCCCGCGTGGTGTCCTCCGTCGGCCCGGTGCAGTTCGCCGGCACCGGCCCGACCGAGAGCGTGGCCCAGACCAACGCCCTCAAGCTGGCTGCCGACAACGCCGCACGCGACCTGGTGAGCCAGATCAACAACGTCGGCGTGCGCTGAGGCGCGACCGCTCTTCCCTTCTTCTTCCCTACGAACGCGAACTGAAAGTCCCGAGATGAACAACCACTTCAAGAAGTCCCTCGCCGTTGCCGTCACGGCCCTCTTCCTCGTCCCGGCCGTCACGTCGGCGCAGATGCTGCCCAAGCTCCCGTCCCTAGGCGGCGGATCCTCGAGCGGCGGTGCCGACGCAGCCGCCCAGCAGGACCAGCTCGTGCGCGCCTACGTGGGCGCTGACCGCGAAGTGCTGATCGCGCAATCCAAGATGGCCGATGCCGTGGGCCTGAAGGAGCGCGCCGCCCAGTTGCAGGCCACCAGCGATGCGCTGGGTGAAGGCGCGACCAAGGACAGCCTGGAGCAGTCCGAGACGATGCAGAGCGAAGCCTCCCAGGAGATCCAGGCGCGCCTGCAGGACGGCAACCTCAAGCTCGACGCCGCCGGCAAGAAGAAGTTCAGCGAGGCCTTGGGCTCGCTGGGCCGCGGCATCGTTCGCTACGCCACCCTCAAGGGCCCGATCGCCTCGTTCCAGAGCTCGGTCTCCGGCGGCGGCATCACCGGCGCCCTCGGCGCTGCCAGCAAGCTCAACGCGGGCCGCTACATCGTGACCAGCACGCCGGGCCACGTGAAGAACCTGACGAGCACGCTCAACGGCGCCGTGACGTACGCGAAGAGCAACGACATTCCCGTGCCGGCCGACGCCACCGCCGCGCTCTGAACGCACGCGACCGAGCCGACCGAACCCGCTTGAGCCCATGAGAATCCAGCCAGTGATCATCGCGGTTGCCTGCGCGGCGCTTGCCGCGTGCGACCTTCCAGGCCGGTCGGCCGATGCGCCGACATCGGCCGCCTCGGCGGTGCCGGCCCTGCCTGCGGCCAGTGCGCCGCTGGTGCAGGCGGCGTCGGCGGCCACCGTGACGGCCCCGGCCGCGCCCATGGTGGCGGGGCTCGACGTCGGCCGCACGACCACTCAGGCCGCCCGCGCGCCGGGAGCGGGGAAGTCCCTTGCGGATGCGGTGAACGATGCGATCCGCACGGCCATTCTGCAGGTCAACGGCACGGCGGTGGACCTCAGTTCACAGCAGTTCAAGTTCGCGCTCGACGCGGCCACGCCGTACAGCGACGTCAACATCCGGGCGACCGGGTTCGCCGACGTGCTGCAGCAGCGTTCGCGCGGGGCCATCACGGGCTTCAAGCTGGAAAGCGCCGAGGGTCCGGACGCCAAGGGGCAGTACAAGGTCTGGATCGAGGCCCAGGTGGCCAAGTACAACCCGCCCGAGGCAGAGAACCGCAAGCTCAAGCTCGTGGTGGCGCCGCTTCGCTTCGACGTGGCGAGCTTCACGGTTGGCGGCCGTTCGGTTCCGGCCGAACAGGTGGCGGCCGAGATCCGCAACAGGGTGCTTGAAAGCCTGGCGCAGTCGGGCCGCTTCGCCGTACTCGACCGTGAGTTCGACGCCGAGGTGCAGCAGGAGCTCGACCTCGTCGAGTCCGGGCAATCGCCGAACAGCCAGTTCGGCAAGCTGGGGCAGGCTTTCAGTGCCGACCTCGTCTGGGTCGGCCGCATCCGGTCGCTGGGCTATGTCCGGCATGCCCGCGAACTGCGCGCGACCGACCGCACGCTGGTCAGCTACTCGGGCGGCTGGGCGGTGTCCCAGAAACTGGTCAACGTGGCCACGCGCCAGGTCATGCTGGCCAACTCGCTTCAGGATCAGTTGCCTGCGACCGCGCCCACCACGCTCGGAACGTCGGTGGATGCCGACAAGACCTTGTCCACGATGGTCTCCGGCATCGCCCAACAGGTGGTGTCGTCGATCATGTCGACGAGCTTCCCGGTCAGCATCGTCTCGCGCGATGGTCATGCCGTGGTGCTGAGCCAAGGTGCCAACGCGATGAGGGTCGGCGGCCGCTACCAGGTGGTGGCGCTCGGTGCCGAGTTGAAGGATCCGCAGACCGGTCAATCGCTCGGCCGCACCGAGGGGCCTTGCTGCGAGGTCGTCATCGACCGCGTGACGCCAACCCTTTCCTACGGGCACCTGGAGTCTGTGGCCATCGCCATCGATCAGGTCCCGCCCGGCGGGCTGCTGGTTCGCGAGGCGGTGGTGGCACGTTCTGCCGCGGCCACGACGCCCGGACGCGCCCCTGCGGCACGCCGCGCTTCGCGCGACGACGACATGGGCGGCCCGACACCGCCTGCGTCGACCCGCCGCTCCGACGCGGACTGGTGACGCGCAGGCCGAGTCGCTCCGACTTGTCCCCCTTGGCCCGGCCCGTGAGGTGCCGGGCTTTTTTGTGCCCGAACGGGTGGGGTGGGAGAACTCCCGCTAGTGCAACTACCGTAGCTTGCAGCCAGCGAAGCGATGAACATCGGTCCTTTCCCAGCGACCGTCTCATCAGGAGTTCCGCTCATCATGCAAAAGCCCTGGCTCAAGAGCTATCCGCCCGGCGTTCCGGTCGACATCGACCCGAAAGCCTACAACTCGCTGGTGGAGCTGCTCGAGGAGGCGTTCCAGAAGTATGCCGACCGGACGGCTGCGGTCAGCATGGACAAGACCATCAGCTTTCGCGAGGTTGACGAAGGCTCCAAGGCGCTCGCGGGCTGGCTGCAGGCCAAGGGGCTGGCGCCGGGTGCGCGCGTCGCCATCATGATGCCGAACGTGCTGCAGTACATGATCGCCATTGCCGGCATTCTTCGCGCCGGCATGGTCGTGGTGAACGTCAATCCGCTGTACACCGCGCGCGAACTCGAACACCAACTGAAGGACTCCGGCGCCGAGGCCATCATCGTGCTGGAGAACTTCGCCTCGACGCTGGAGCAGGTGATCGTGCGCACGAACGTGCGCCATGTCGTGCTGGCCGCCATGGGCGACATGCTTGGCGTGAAGGGCCTGCTGGTGAACTTCGTCGTCCGCAACGTGCGCAAGATGGTGCCGCCCTTCCGGCTGCCCACCGGCGAGGGCCGGACGGTCACCCCCTTCAACACGGTCATTGCCGAAGGCCGGCGCCTGCCGTTGAAGCGCCCGACCCTGACGCCGGAGAGCGTCGCATTCCTGCAGTACACCGGCGGCACGACGGGCGTGTCCAAAGGGGCCACGCTGCTGCATCGCAACGTGGTGTCGAACATCCTCCAGTCCCAGGCCTGGTTCACGCCCATGTTGGACAAGATCGGCGACAAGCAGATCGTGGTCGTCTGTGCGCTGCCGCTGTACCACATCTTCGCGCTGACGGCCTGCTACATGCTCGGCGCGCGCCAAGGGATGATGAACGTGCTGATCGCCAACCCGCGCGACATTCCGGGCTTCATCAAGGTGCTGAAGAAGTACCGCGTCAACATGTTCCCGGCGGTGAACACCCTGTTCAACGCACTGGCCCACTCGCCCGAGATCGGCCAGGTCGACTTCTCCGATCTGGTCATCTCCAACGGCGGCGGCATGGCGGTGCAGAAGGCCACCGCGGAGAAGTGGATCAAGGTGACGGGCTGCCCGGTCATCGAAGGCTACGGACTCTCGGAAACGTCGCCGGTGGCCACCATCAACCGACTGGACGCACACGAGTTCACCGGCAGCATCGGCCTTCCGGTGCCCGGGACCGACATCGCGATCCGCGATGACAACGGGGCCGACGTGCCCGCCGGCGACGCCGGTGAGATCTGCATCCGGGGCCCGCAGGTGATGGCCGGCTACTGGAACCGCCCGGACGAGACCGCCAAGGTCATGACGCCTGACGGCTTCTTCCGTTCCGGCGACATCGGCATCATGGATGAGAACGGCTTCATCAAGATCGTCGATCGCAAGAAGGACATGATTCTGGTCTCGGGCTTCAACGTGTACCCGAATGAGATCGAACAGGTCGTGGCGCTGCACCCGGGCGTGCTCGAGTGCGCGGCCGTCGGCATCCCCGACGCCAAGTCCGGTGAAGCCGTGAAGCTGTTCGTCGTCCGGCGCGACCCGACGCTGACGGAGGCCGCGCTCACCGACTACTGCCGCGAGAACTTCACCGCCTATAAGCGTCCCAGGGCCATCGAGTTCCGCGCTGACCTGCCGAAGACCAACGTTGGCAAGATCCTGCGGCGTGAGTTGCGGGACAAGTGAGGGCTTGACCCGGCTCGTCTGTCGCGCGGGTCGGGACTGCCGATATGGCGATGCGTGCTCGCCTTGGCGTCCTGCCGCGTGACTGGGGAGGATGTGGGCGGGGTCGCGGGCGTTGTCTTTCCGCAGTGTTGGTTGGTTTGAACGCAAGGCTGCGTTGAGGGGGCTCTCCATTTCAGCGGCAGAGGTTTGTGGCGCTCGGACGTGGCAGATGCAGGTTGATGGCTCGGAGATGCAACTGCCTCCGACCGCGTTTCGGTCGGTGCCACCACGAGGCACCGAAGAGGGCCACTCGCTTCGGACTTCGCCCTCGCCGGGATCCACTACGCATATCCGCATCTGAACGGCAAAAGATCTGTCGTTCGGTGTGGGAGATGGAATCCGTCCCGTCGCGGTCAGCGGTTGGAGTGGGTGGCGCAGAGGGAGTCGCTGGCAGCGGGTTCGGCAGTATGTCGGCCAGCGAATCGACCGCTGAACTCAAGCCGGAATCGCCGGACGGCCGTCTCTCCCGCTGCTCTAGGTGACTGTCTCAAGCCTGCGGGCGAGGGGAAACCGTCACGGTTCTGGCCTCAATTCCTGGCGCATTGTTGATCCGCAGGACGAGAAGAGGTGCCGATGGCAATGGACCGCCGGAATGGTCCATGTCGTCGGATCCGCGACCATTTGCTGCTCGACGGTGATCCGCAGGGCCCGACGAGCGGCGCGGCCCTTCGCGGCGGAGACTACTCCTCGCAGTGCGGTAACCGCGGCGTCTGAAGCGCGTGTGCTCATCGCGGAGACGACGAAGGCAAGAAGGAAGACGATAAGGAAGCGCATGTCCGCTGGCAGTCCCGCCGCTCCAGATGGCTCCGCAAGTCAGCCGTTCGGCCTCTTTCCTTGACGTCGTGGAACTGGTCGAACGTCAGCAGCGTGTTCTTCGGCGCGGCAGCGGCCGTCCCGATCGCGTCGTGGAGCCGGATCGAGCGAAAGCCTTGGTGGCTCCAGAGTCGGTCTCCGGCGCATTGCTGATCCACAGGAGACAAGACGTATTGACGGAAGCGGAGCGCAGCAGTCCGTTTCCATCTTCATCCCGCCAGCGCCTGATTGGTGTCGAACCAGGTCCGCAGAACTAGGTGGCATCTTTCATCGCGCTGCTGCCGGACGATTGACCACCGGGATGGTGATCGCCTGACCGTTGGACAGCGTCAGCACGAGTGACGGGCCGGCCGCCACGACGTTGTTCAGCGTGGCGGTGTAGGTGATTCACAAGGTGCCCTCGCGGTACCCTTGCTTGTGCCTTAAAGGCGCGGCTTCACTACAGAAACGACCTCGATGAGGAGGCCACGCCCAGCGGAAGGTAGATGCTGGCACTTCCGAGCCAGGCCGACGCCAGCGTTGCCGTTGCCGTTGCCGTTACTGTCGCCGTTGCCGCATTTGCTTGTTACCGCTCTTGGTGCCGTTGCAGCTGCAGTCGCGCCGCCGCCCCTGCCAACAGGTCGGCGGAAGCACGGCCTAACGCAGCGGGCGGTGAACCCTTGGCCAAGCTGGCTGTCGACGGAGCGATCCCGACTCGCAAATGCAAGCGACGGACGGGCTGGGCCCGATCAGCAGGGTCGCCCTTGCGAAGATCTGCCCAGCGGCCTCCCGATCGTGCACAAAAGGTGATTCGGATAGCGACCATTCAGCCGTTCGACACGAGCCGCCACATGCGGCGCGCCGAAAGGAGCGCACTCATCGCGCCCGGAAGACTTTGCCGGTCCGATGGATAGTGTGGCAATAACTGGTCGGGCTGCGCGCAATCGGGCTACAGCGCTAACGTCGCCGGGCACCGCGCGAATCGAACCAAAGTCCAGGCGGCCGAGTTCGTCGCTTGCGGCTCAGGTGTTTACGCAATGGGATTGAATGTCAGCAAGCGGAGGCGCTGTGACGAACCTGAGGGCGGCGTAGCCGACCCGATCTGGAGCATGGAGCGGGAGACGAGGCTCGAACTCGCGACCTCAACCTTGGCAAGGTTGCGCTCTACCAACTGAGCTACTCCCGCGCTGCCAAATCAACTCCGTCAACCGCAACTGCAGTTGGCGTCAAAACACAAAGCCGGCAATTTAACGCACGGCATGCCGAATATATCCGGGCGAAGAAAGCAAACCCTTCTGCGCGCACAAGCGGACATACTCGGTATGT